>NZ_JACHJK010000056.1 GCF_014203595.1 Streptomyces echinatus | reverse complement strand
CGCAACGCCTTCGGACGGCAGAACGAGTCCTTCGAGGCCGCGGTCGACATCCGCGGAGTCGACGGCGATCCCGTGGAGGGCGTCTTCATCCGCGCCCCCTGGGTCGAATCCGTGGGCGCCGGAACCGAGGTGCTCGCCGAGCACGACGGCCACATCGTCGCCGTCCGCCAGGGCAACGCGCTCGCCACGTCGTTCCACCCGGAGCTGACCGGCGACCACCGCGTCCACGCCCTCTTCGCCGACATGACCACGTCCCGTTCGGCCCCCGTCCGCGTCATCACCTCCCCTGCGCTGTCGAGAGACACGGTCATGAAGCGCACCACCCGTGTCCCTGCCCGCGCGTCCCTCTGCGAGGGAAGCTCCCCCGCGGTCCCCTCAACGGCCGGGGCCATCACCTTGAAGATCAACGGCGAGGCTCACACCCTGTCCGTCGACCACCGCACCACCCTGCTCGACGCACTGCGCGAGCGCCTCGATCTCACCGGCACCAAGAAGGGCTGTGACCAGGGACAATGCGGAACCTGCACCGTCCTGCTGGACGGACGCCGGGCTCTGGCCTGCCTGCAGCTGGCCGTGGCCGCCGAAGGCCGGGAGATCACCACCATCGAAGGTGTCGCCGACGGTGACCGTCTGCACCCGGTGCAGCAGGCCTTCCTCGATCTGGACGGCTTCCAGTGCGGCTACTGCACCCCCGGGCAGATATGTTCCGCGATCGGCGCGATGGCGGAGCACGCGGCGGGCTGGCCGAGCGCCGTCACCGACGACGTCCGTCCCGAGGCCGGACCGCCACCCCTGACCGACGACGAGATCCGGGAGCGGATGAGCGGCAACCTGTGCCGCTGTGGCGCGTACGTCTCGATCGCCGAGGCGGTGGCCCGCGCGGCCGACGCCGCAAAGCCCACGCAACCAGCTCCCTCCCCGCGCATCGGCCCCCAAGCGGCCGCGAAGGAGGTGGCGGCATGAGGGAGTTCGGCTATCGGCGGGCCACCGATGTCGCGGGTGCGGTCGCGTTGCTCGGTGCCGATCCGGACGCGCGTTTCCTCGGTGGCGGCAC
>NZ_JACHJK010000055.1 GCF_014203595.1 Streptomyces echinatus | reverse complement strand
GGTTCGACGATGTTGAAGAGGAGGTCGAATCGTGAGGTGCGGGTTGAGGTGGGTTCGTAGGTGGTGTTGATGTTGCCGAGGGTGAGGTGGGGGAGGGTGTTGTTCTGGAAGGCGAGGGAGGTTTGGAAGAGGGGGTGGTGGGCGGTGGTGCGGGTGGGGTTGAGGAGTTCGACGAGTTGTTCGAAGGGTGCGTCTTGGTTGGCGTAGGCGGCGAGGGCTTTTTCGCGGACCTGGGTGAGGGTGTCGGTGAAGGTGTCGGTGGGCTGGAGGTGGATGCGGAGGACCCAGGTGTTGACGAAGAAGCCGATGAGGTTGTTGAGGGCGTCGTCGGTGCGTCCGGCGATGGGGGAGCCGAGGGGGATGTCGTGGCCGGCTCCGAGTTTGTTGAGGAGGACGGCGAGTGCGGCTTGGGTGATCATGGCGGGGGTGACGCCGTGTTGGTGGGCGAGGTGTTCGATGGCGTGGCGGGTGTCGGGTTCGATGTGGAGGGGTTGGATGTCGCCGTGGTAGCTGGCGGTGGGGGGCCGGGGCCGGTCGAGGGGGAGTGTGGTCTGTTCGGGGAGGTCGGCGAGTTCGGTGCGCCAGTAGGCGAATTGCTGTGACAGGACGGAGTCTGGGTCGTCTTCGGTGCCGAGGACGTCGCGTTGCCAGAGGGTGTAGTCGGCGTATTGGACGGTGAGGGGTTCCCAGTCGGGTTGGTGTCCGTTGCGGCGTGCGGTGTAGGCGTCGGACAGGTCACGCATCAATGGGACGAGTGACCATCCGTCGGCGGCGATGTGGTGAACGACCAGGATGAGCGTGCACTGGTCGTCGTCGGTGTTGATGATGCGGGCGCGTATCGGGATCTCTGTTTCCAGGTCGAATTCATACCGGGCGACCTGGGAAACCAACGTTTCCAACTGCGCCGCTGCCGTTGCTTGCCGCACCTCGACAGGGACAACAACCGTTTCGCTGGGCAGTACCTGTTGCACCGGTGTGCCGTCGGTTTCGGTGAAGACGGTGCGCAGGCTTTCGTGTCGCCGCACCACGTCGCCGATCGCGGAGATCAATGCGTCCGTGTCGGGTTGGGTCTGCAGGCGAAGTCGCATCGGGACGTT
>NZ_JACHJK010000054.1 GCF_014203595.1 Streptomyces echinatus | reverse complement strand
CGACATCGTCGCCGTGGTCCTCACCCACGGCCACGAGGACCACATCGGCGGCGTGCCGTACCTGCTGCGCGAGCGGTCCGACATTCCCGTCGTCGGCTCCAAGCTGACGCTGGCGTTCCTGGAGGCCAAGCTCAAGGAACACGGCATCCGGCCGCGCACGGTGCGGGTGCGGGAGGGCGACCGGCGCCGCTTCGGGCCCTTCGACTGCGAGTTCGTGGCGGTCAACCACTCCATCCCCGACAGCCTCGCGGTCGCGATCCGCACCCGGGCCGGGATGGTGCTGCACACCGGCGACTTCAAGATGGACCAGTTCCCTCTGGACGACCGCATCACCGATCTGCGTGCCTTCGCCCGTCTCGGCGAGGAGGGCGTGGACCTGTTCCTCACCGACTCCACCAACGCCGAAGTACCCGGCTTCACCACCTCCGAGCGAGAGCTGAACCCGGCGATCGAGCAGGTGATGCGCACCGCGCCGCGCCGGGTCATCGTCTCCAGCTTCGCCAGCCACGTGCACCGCATCCAGCAGGTCCTGGACGCCGCCCACCAGCACGGCCGCAAGGTCGCCTTCGTCGGCCGGTCGATGGTCCGCAACATGGGCATCGCCCGTGACCTGGGCTATCTGAAGGTCCCCTCCGGTCTGGTCGTGAGCACGAAGGAGCTGGAGAAGCTCCCGGATCACAAGATCACTCTGGTGTGCACCGGCTCCCAGGGCGAACCGATGGCCGCCCTGTCACGGATGGCCAACCGCGACCACATGATCCGCATCGGCAAGGGCGACACCGTCCTGCTCGCCAGCTCCCTCATCCCCGGCAACGAGAACGCCATCTACCGGGTGATCAACGGACTCACCCGGTTCGGCGCCCACGTGGTGCACAAGGGCAACGCCAAGGTGCACGTCTCCGGGCACGCCAGCGCCGGCGAACTCGTCTACTGCTACAACATCGTCAAGCCCCGCAACGTCATGCCCGTGCACGGCGAATGGCGCCACCTGCGGGCCAACGCCGACCTCGCCATCCGTACCGGTGTCGACCCCGACCGGGTCGTCATCGCCGAGGACGGCGTCGTCGTCGACCTGGTCGACGGGCGTGCCTCCATCACCGGCAAGGTCCCCGCCGGCAACGTCTACGTGGACGGTATGGA
>NZ_JACHJK010000053.1 GCF_014203595.1 Streptomyces echinatus | reverse complement strand
GAGGACCCGAAATAGCCACGCGCCAACTGCACCCCGGACACATACAACTCACCCACGACACCGACCGGAACCAAACGCAGACCGGAATCCAGCACGTGCATGCGGGTGTTCGCGATCGGAGTGCCGATGGGAACGACGGTCGGCCAGTCGGCATCCCGGTGGTGCAGAGAATGGCTGGTGACGACGTGTGTTTCGGCCGGACCATAGTTGTTTCGAAGCCGGGTCCGGGAATCGCGGAAGAACTCTTTGAGGCCGGCGTCCAGGGTGAGCGCTTCGCCTGCCTGGCACACCTCACGTAGGTCAGGCAGGTCGAATCCGTCTTCGAGAGCTGCTGCGCACACCGCTTTGAGTACCGGTGTCGGTGCGAACAGTTCGCTGATCCGCTGTTGACGCAGCCATGCCGCGAACGCGCGCGGATCAGCCCGGGTCTCGTCGTCGGGAATGATCAGCGACTTGCCTGTTGCCAGGCTGGACAGGATCTCCTGGACCGAGACGTCGAATCCCAACGCGGTGAACTGGGCGACCCGTGTACCCATGCCACTGTCAGTGGCGTCGATGTGCCAGCTCAACAGGTTGGCCAGCGCGCCGGACGTCATGGCGACGCCCTTCGGGACGCCGGTGGATCCGGAGGTGTAGATCAAGTAGGCGAGATGCTCCGGGCGCAGTGCCGGTCGGGGGTCGGCGCGGGCCGTGGTGATCTCTTCGACCAGAAGGCACCGCACACCTGTCCCGGCAACGTACTCGATGGTGGTCCTGTCGGTGACGACGACCACCGGCGCCGAGTCGGCGAGCATGAACTCCAGTCGGTCCGCCGGGTAGGCGGGGTCGATGGGCAGATAGACACCGCCGGCCTTCAAGACCCCCAGCAATGTGGCGACCAGTTCCGGCGAGCGGGGGAGTGCTACCGCCACCACGGAGTCCGGCCTCACACCTGCGGCGGCGAGGGCGCCAGCGATGGCGTCGGCGCGTGCATCGAGTTGCCGGTAGGTCAGCTCGACTTCCCCGAAGACCAAAGCGGTGGCGTCCGGAGTCCGCCGTATTTGCTCCTCGATCACCTGGGAGACCGTCGTCGTGGCGGCCATTGCGGTGTCGTTCCAGGTTTCGAGGAGTTGATGGCGTTCATGGGGGAGGAGCACGTCGAGGGTTCGGAGCGGTGTGTCCGGGGTGGCGACCACCGTGCGCAGAACTGTCTTGAACCGGGTGATGAGCTGTTCGATGGTTTCCTTGTCGAACAGGTCGGTGGCGTATTCAACCATTCCTTGATAGCCGGTGTAGCCGTTCTCATTGTCCGGTGGTTCGACGATGTTGAAGAGGAGGTCGAATCGTGAGGTGCGGGTTGAGGTGGGTTCGTAGGTGGTGTTGATGTTGCCGAGGGTGAGGTGGGGGAG
>NZ_JACHJK010000052.1 GCF_014203595.1 Streptomyces echinatus | reverse complement strand
ATGAGGGAGTTCGGCTATCGGCGGGCCACCGATGTCGCGGGTGCGGTCGCGTTGCTCGGTGCCGATCCGGACGCGCGTTTCCTCGGTGGCGGCACCAATCTCGTCGATCTGATGAAGGCGGGTGTCGAACGTCCCGCCCGGCTCGTCGACATCCGTGGACTCCCGCTCGACCGGATCGAGTCGACGCCGGAGGGCGGTCTGCGGATCGGTGCCACGGTCACCAACGGTGATCTGGCGGCGCATCCCGAGGTCCGGCGCCGTTACCCGGCGCTCGCGCAGGCGGTGCTGGCCGGTGCGTCGGGGCAGCTGCGCAACATGGCCACCGTCGGCGGGAACCTGCTGCAGCGCACCCGCTGCGGCTACTTCACCGATGTCACCCGGCCCTGCAACAAGCGGGTGCCGGGCAGCGGTTGCCCCGCTGTCGCAGGTGAGCACCACAACCACGCGATCCTCGGCGCGTCCGGGCACTGCGTGGCCGTGCACCCCTCGGACATGGCCGTGGCCCTGACCGCCTTCGACGCCACCGTCCACTTCGAAACGGCCGACGGTGCGGGGGAGCTGCCGCTGGCCGGTTTCTACCTGCCGGTGGGGGACACCCCGCACCGCGAGACCGCCCTGCCGCCGGGCGCGCTCATCACCGCCATCACGCTGCCGCCCGCCCCGGTCGCCGTCAACTCCCGCTACCGCAAGGTGCGCGAGCGGGCCTCGTACGCGTTCGCCATCGGCTCGGTCGCCGCCGCGCTGGAGGTCCGGGACGGCGTCGTCCGGGAGGCGCGTCTGGCCCTGGGCGCCGTCGCCTCCCGTCCGTGGCGGGCCGTCGCCGCCGAGCGCGTCCTGACCGGCGCGCCGGCCGGCCCCGGGACCTACGCCGCCGCTGCCGACGCCGAGCTGGCGGCGGCACGGCCGCTGCCGCACAACACATACAAGAGGGACCTCGTCCGCAACCTCGTGGTGGCCGTCCTGACCCAACTCGCCGAGGAGGACCGACGATGACCACCGTCACCACCGGCGCTCCCACACCGACGCGCGCCGTCGGCACCGCCCACACCCGCATCGAGGGCCGGGACAAAGTCACCGGAGCCGCACGCTACGCCGGCGAGATGCCCTTCACCGGCCTCGCCCACGGCTGGCTGGTGCTGTCCACGGTGGCCCGCGGACGCGTCAGCGCCCTGGACACCGACCCCGTCCTCGCCATGCCGGGAGTCCTCACCGTCCTCGACCACCGCAACGCCCCCCGCGTGAGGACCGACTACACCGGCCTGATGGGCATGCGCCCGGACCCGACCTGCGCCGTGTTCCAGCACGACCGGGTGCCGCACCTGGGCTGGCCCGTCGCCCTCGTCGTCGCCGAGACCCCCGAGCAGGCCAGGGAAGCCGCCGAGACCCTCGTCGTCCACTACGAACAAGA
>NZ_JACHJK010000051.1 GCF_014203595.1 Streptomyces echinatus | reverse complement strand
ACCCCCTCTTCCAAACCTCCCTCGCCTTCCAGAACAACACCCTCCCCCACCTCACCCTCGGCAACATCAACACCACCTACGAACCCACCTCAACCGGCACCTCACGATTCGACCTCCTCTTCAACATCGTCGAACCCTCGGACGATGAGAACGGGAACGCCGGCTACCGAGGAATGGTCGAATACGCCACCGACCTGTTCGACAAGGAAACCATCGAACAGCTCGTCACCCGCTATCTCAGCCTGCTCAAAACAGCCGTCGCCAACCCGGACGCGCCCCTGCGAACCCTCGACATATTCCTCCCGCACGAACGCCACCAACTCCTCGAAACCTGGAGTCGGCAAGCCGAGGTCCTTGGTCATGAAGCGGTCCAGTCACTGGTGGAAGAAGTCCAGGACGCACGGGTCCACGTGCTGGACGGCGAGTTGGGGCTGGTACCCAGCGGTGTGGTGGGCGACCTGTACGTGTCGGGTGTGCCGTCGGATCGGGAGGGAACGACCGCCGGGCACTTCGAGACGGACCCCTACGGCCCGTCCGGATCCCGGCTGTACCGCACCGATCGGTCGGCCCGGTGGACTCGCGACGGCCGGCTGGAGTTGGTGCGACGAGCCGACGACAAGGCGGCTGGGCAAGTCGTGCCGGGGTACCGGAAGCCGCGCAACGTTCAGGAGGAAGTCCTGGTCGGGCTGTTCGCGGAGGTGCTGAACGTCGACAGGGTCGGGATCGACGACAGCTTCTTCGGTCTGGGCGGCCACTCGCTGCTGGCCACGTGGTTGTTGTCCCGCATCCGGACCGTACTCGGCGTCGAGGTGCCGATCCGGATGTTCTTCGAGTATCCGACGGTGGCGCGGCTGGCACCGCAGCTGGACAGGGGGCCGGTGCAGATCCCGGTGGTGGCAAGGGCCCGCCCGGAACAGCTGCCGTTGTCCTTCGCGCAGCGCCGACTGTGGTTCCTGCACCGGTTCGAGGGACCCTCGGCCACCTACAACGTGCCGATGCGACTTCGCTTGCAGACCCAACCCGACACGGACGCATTGGTGTCCGCGATCGGCGACGTGGTGCGGCGCCACGAAAGCCTGCGCACCGTCTTCACCGAAATTGACGGCACACCGGTGCAGCGCATACTGCCCGCCGAAACGGCAGACGTCCCTGTCGAGGTGCTGCAAGCCACCACCGCGGCCGAGTTGGAAACATTGGTCACCCAGGTCGCCCGGTATGAATTCGATCTGGAAACAGAGATCCCGATACGCGCCCGCGTCATCAACACCGACGACGACCAGTGCACACTGATCCTGGTCGTCCACCACATCGCCGCCGACGGATGGTCACTCGTCCCGCTGATGCGTGACCTGTCCGACGCCTACACCGCACGCCGCAACGGACACCAACCCGACTGGGAACCCCTCGCCGTCCAATACGCCGACTACACCCTCTGGCAACGCGACGTCCTCGGCACCGAAGACGACCCAGACTCCGTCCTGTCACAGCAATTCGCCTACTGG
>NZ_JACHJK010000050.1 GCF_014203595.1 Streptomyces echinatus | reverse complement strand
AAACCAGACGACATCAAAACCGGGGTGTTACCTGAACTCCGGGATAAGCCTGGCGGGAGCCCGTTTATTGGCCAGGCGGTGTCCGGCATGCAGGCGACGTGAGTCCGGTCTGCGGCTTCCACATGGAACAGGAGAAGGCATTCCCCGACACTGCCCGCCCTCGCGGGGCGGGCGAGAGGGAGCACCCCGGGCAGACGCAACTGTGAGGGGTTGAGTACCGACGCGGGGAGTGCCGGCGGACCGGCCTGTAGTAGTGACGAAGCCCCTGTAACGGGGGCGGAGCGAAGGGGCCGGGTCGTCCGTGGCTGTGTTGATCACATCAACCGGGGAGTGCCCGGGAGGAGTGCGATGAGCCAGTTGAAGTCATCGATCAAGCCGTTTGAGATTTCGAAGTGGGAAGTCAAGGAGGCGTGGGAGGAAGTCAGGGCAAACAAGGGTGCGCCAGGAGTGGACGGGCAGAGCATCGACGACTTCGAGAAGGACCTGAGGAACAACCTCTACAAAGTCTGGAACCGGATGTCATCGGGCTCATACTTTCCTCCGCCGGTGCGCGCAGTGGAGATTCCCAAGCCGCACGACGGCGGCACGAGAATGCTCGGTATTCCCGCTGTCGCTGACCGGGTGGCCCAGACCGTAGTGGCCCGTCATCTGATGCGTAGGGTGGATCCGATTTTCCACCCGGACAGCTTCGGATACCGGCCGGGACGGTCCGCCTTGGACGCTGTGGAGAAATGCCGGGAACGCTGCTGGGGGAGAAGCTGGGTTGTCGAGTTCGACATCTCCAAGTTCTTCGACAGCGTGCCCTGGGACCTCCTGGTCAAGGCGGTGGAGGCTCACACCGATGCCGTCTGGGTGAAGTTGTACGTGCGGCGGTGGCTCGCCGCCCCGCTCGTCATGCCCGACGGCACCCTGCTGGAACGGGACCGCGGCACCCCGCAAGGGGCACCGGTGTCTCCCGTCTTGGCGAACCTGTTCCTGCACTACGCGTTCGACACATGGATGGCCCGGGAGTACCCGACCGTCCGGTTCGAGCGCTACGCGGACGACGCGGTGCTGCACTGCGTCACCGAGCGCCAGGCCCAGGAGGTACTGGAGGCGCTCAGGAACAGGATGTCCGAGGTCGGGTTGCAGCTGCACCCGGCCAAGACCCGGATCGTCTACTGCAAGGACTCGCAGCGCCGGGGCTCGTACGAGCACACGGCGTTCACGTTCCTCGGATACACGTTCCGGCCCAGGCGGAACCGGGACAGGCACGGCAGGCAGTCTGTCGGCTTCGCCCCGGGCATCAGCAGGGAAGCCCTGACGAGGATCGGGCGGACGGTGAGGTCCTGGAACCTGCACCGGCGGACCGGTCTGACCTTCCACGAGCTCGCCCGGCGGATCAATCCCATGGTGGCGGGCTGGATCAACTACTACGGCCGGTTCCGGTGGTGGGAGTTGGAACCCTTCGCGATGCGCATCAACGCCTACTTGGTGCGCTGGATCCAGAAGAAGTACAAGCGGCTCGCGGGCAAGAGGAAGGCTCTGGCCAAGCTGCGGGAGATCGCGAAGCGATACCCCCGCATGTTCGCGCACTGGCGCCTGTCTCCGACACAGTGCGCCGTGCTGGTCTGATGATCAGGACGACACGAGCCGTGTAAATCGAGAGGTTTACGCACGGTTCTGTGAGGGCCGGGGGGTGAGATTCCCCCCGGCTACTCGGCG
>NZ_JACHJK010000049.1 GCF_014203595.1 Streptomyces echinatus | reverse complement strand
GGGGCGAGTGTGTTCATGGTGCTGCAGGCCGGTCTCGCGGTGCTGCTCAAGCGCCTGGGCGCGGGATCCGACATCCCGCTGGGCTCACCCATCGCGGGCCGCACGGACGAAGCCCTCGACGACCTCGTCGGCTTCTTCGTCAACACCCTCGTCCTGCGCACCGACGTCTCCGGCCACCCCACCTTCCGCGAACTCCTCGCCCGCGTCCGCGAAACCGACCTCGCCGCCTACGCCCACCAGGACGTCCCCTTCGAACACCTCGTCGAAGTCCTCAACCCCACCCGCTCCCTCTCCCACCACCCCCTCTTCCAAGTCATGCTGGCACTGCAGAACACGCCCCAGGGCGCCTTCGCACTGCCCGGACTGGACAGCCGCATCGAACCGGTCGGCACCGGCACCTCCCGTTTCGACCTCTTCCTCAACCTGCGCGAACGAACCTCCCCCACCGGCACACCCGCCGGCCTCGAAGGCTTCGTCGAATACAGCACCGACCTCTTCGACCAGAGCACCGTCACCACCCTCATCGAACGCCTCACCCGCGTCCTGGAACAGGCCGTCGCCCGGCCCGACGCACCCATCACACGCGCCGAGCTCCTCTCCACCGACGAGCGCCACCAGCTGGTCGCCGAGTGGAACGCCACCCAGCGCGACGTCGTACTGCCCCGCGTACTGTCCGAGGCCTTCGAAGCCCAGGTGCGGAAGACACCCGAAGCACCCGCCGTCGTCTTCGAGACCACCGAGCTGTCCTACGCCGAGCTGAACGAGCGGGCCAACCGCCTCGCACGCCTGCTCATCACCCACGGCGCCGCACCCGACCGCCTGGTCGCGCTGGCCGTGCCACGCTCCGCCCAAATGATCGTCGCCGTCCTCGCCGTCCTCAAAACCGGCGCCGCCTACCTGCCCCTGGACGTCGAATACCCGGCCGAGCGCCTCGCCTTCATGGTGCAGGACGCCCGACCGGTCCTGATGCTGACGACCACGGCGGCGGCCGGCCACCTGCCGGAAGACACCCCGCGGCTGCTCCTGGACGACCCGGCGGTGACCACGGCGCTCGCCGAGCTCCCGGCCACCGACATCGACCCCGGCGAACGCCACAGCGCCGTCACCCCGCAGTCCCCCGCCTATGTCATCTACACCTCCGGCTCCACCGGCACCCCCAAGGGCGTCATCGTCACCCAGGAAAGCGTCACCGACCTCCTCTCCTGGGCAGTGACCACCTTCGACGACGACCGCCTCACCCACGTCCTGGCCGCCACCTCCCTCAGCTTCGACGTCTCCGTCTTCGAACTCTTCGCCCCCCTCGTCTCAGGCGGCACCATCGAAGTCGTCCGCGACATCCTCGCCCTCCTCGGACGCAACTGGACCGGAAGCCTCATCAGCGCAGTACCCTCCGCCCTCGCCCAAGTCATCGCACAACCCGGCCTCACCGTCCAAGCCCGAACCGTCGTCCTCGCCGGCGAAGCACTCCCCACCCAAACCGTCACCGACATCCACAACGCCCTCCCCGGCACCCACATCACCAACATCTACGGCCCCACCGAAGCCACCGTCTACGCCACCATGAGCGGCCCCCTCACCGGAACACACACACCCCCCATCGGCCGCCCCATCACCAACACCCAAGCCTTCGTCCTCGACGCCGGACTCGCCCCCGTACCCGCGGGTGTGGTGGGTGAGCTGTACCTGGCAGGCACCGGTCTGGCCCGCGGCTACCTCAACCGCCCGGCCCTGACCGCCGAACGCTTCGTCGCCAACCCCTTCGGCGGCCCGGGCGAGCGCATGTACCGCACCGGTGACCTGGTCCGCTGGAACACCTCCGGCGAACTCGAATACATCGGCCGGGCCGACACCCAGG
>NZ_JACHJK010000047.1 GCF_014203595.1 Streptomyces echinatus | reverse complement strand
CCCCCCTGCAGTACCATCGGCGCTGTGAGGCTTAGCTTCCGGGTTCGGAATGTAACCGGGCGTTTCCCTCACGCTATGACCACCGAAACACTATGAAACTGTCGAACATTGCCGCACCACGCTCTGTGAAACGTGGGGCCGTTCGTGGTTTCAGAACCAACACAGTGGACGCGAGCAACTGAGGACAAGCCCTCGGCCTATTAGTACCGGTCACCTCCACCAGTTACCTGGCTTCCAGATCCGGCCTATCAACCCAGTCGTCTACTGGGAGCCTTACCCCATCAAGTGGGTGGGAGTCCTCATCTCGAAGCAGGCTTCCCGCTTAGATGCTTTCAGCGGTTATCCCTCCCGAACGTAGCCAACCAGCCATGCCCTTGGCAGGACAACTGGCACACCAGAGGTTCGTCCGTCCCGGTCCTCTCGTACTAGGGACAGCCCTTCTCAAGACTCCTACGCGCACAGCGGATAGGGACCGAACTGTCTCACGACGTTCTAAACCCAGCTCGCGTACCGCTTTAATGGGCGAACAGCCCAACCCTTGGGACCGACTCCAGCCCCAGGATGCGACGAGCCGACATCGAGGTGCCAAACCATCCCGTCGATATGGACTCTTGGGGAAGATCAGCCTGTTATCCCCGGGGTACCTTTTATCCGTTGAGCGACGGCGCTTCCACAAGCCACCGCCGGATCACTAGTCCCGACTTTCGTCCCTGCTCGACCCGTCGGTCTCACAGTCAAGCTCCCTTGTGCACTTACACTCAACACCTGATTGCCAACCAGGCTGAGGGAACCTTTGGGCGCCTCCGTTACTCTTTAGGAGGCAACCGCCCCAGTTAAACTACCCATCAGACACTGTCCCTGATCCGGATCACGGACCCAGGTTAGACATCCAGCACGACCAGACTGGTATTTCAACGACGACTCCACAAACACTGGCGTGCCTGCTTCAAAGTCTCCCAGCTATCCTACACAAGCCGAACCGAACACCAATATCAAACTGTAGTAAAGGTCCCGGGGTCTTTCCGTCCTGCTGCGCGAAACGAGCATCTTTACTCGTAGTGCAATTTCACCGGGCCTATGGTTGAGACAGTCGAGAAGTCGTTACGCCATTCGTGCAGGTCGGAACTTACCCGACAAGGAATTTCGCTACCTTAGGATGGTTATAGTTACCACCGCCGTTTACTGGCGCTTAAGTTCTCAGCTTCGCCCCACCGAAATGGAGCTAACCGGTCCCCTTAACGTTCCAGCACCGGGCAGGCGTCAGTCCGTATACATCGCCTTACGGCTTCGCACGGACCTGTGTTTTTAGTAAACAGTCGCTTCTCGCTGGTCTCTGCGGCCACCCCCAGCTCAAGGAGCAAGTCCTCTCACCGGATGTGGCCCCCCTTCTCCCGAAGTTACGGGGGCATTTTGCCGAGTTCCTTAACCATAGTTCACCCGAACGCCTCGGTATTCTCTACCTGACCACCTGAGTCGGTTTAGGGTACGGGCCGCCATGAAACTCGCTAGAGGCTTTTCTCGACAGCATAGGATCATCCACTTCACCACAATCGGCTCGGCATCAGGTCTCAGACTATGTGCTGTCCGGATTTACCTGGACAACGTCCTACACCCTTACCCCGGGACAACCACCGCCCGGGATGGACTACCTTCCTGCGTCACCCCATCACTCACCTACTAACCGCTTGGTTCGGCGGCTCCACCACTTTCCTTTCCCCGAAGGGTCCGGAACGGCTTCACGGCCTTAGCATCACGATGCTCGATGTTTGACGCTTCACAGCGGGTACCGGAATATCAACCGGTTATCCATCGACTACGCCTGTCGGCCTCGCCTTAGGTCCCGACTTACCCTGGGCAGATCAGCTTGACCCAGGAACCCTTAGTCAATCGGCGCAAACGTTTCTCACGTTTGTATCGCTACTCATGCCTGCATTCTCACTCGTCAACCGTCCACGACTACCTTCCAGTGCCGCTTCACCCGGCAGACGACGCTCCCCTACCCATC
>NZ_JACHJK010000046.1 GCF_014203595.1 Streptomyces echinatus | reverse complement strand
GAGATCCTCGAAACCCTCGGCACCGGCAAACGACTCGTCGTCCCCGACACGGACGTACGACGCGACCCCACACGGTTCGTGCAGTGGCTGGACGAACACCGCATCGAGGAGCTGTACGCACCGAACGTCATGGTCCAGGCGGTGTGCGAGGCGGCCCTGGAGCAGGGCCGTACCCTCCCCCACCTCCGTCACATCGCCCAGGCGGGCGAGGCCCTCCAGCTGAGCCCGGCGACGAAGGAGTTCTTCGCGGGCCGCCCGGAGCGTGTGCTCCACAACCACTACGGCCCCGCGGAGACGCACGTCATCACCACGTACTCCCTGCCGGGCGAGGTGTCGGACTGGGGTACGACGGCACCGATCGGCGGCCCCCTCTGGAACACCCGCGTGTTCGTCCTGGACGACGCGCTCGCACCGGTGCCGGCCGGAGTGACCGGCGAGCTGTACCTCGCGGGCACCGCCCTGGCCCGCGGCTACTGGGACCGCCCCGGCCTCACCGCGGAACGCTTCGTCGCGAACCCCTACGGCGGTCCGGGTGAGCGCATGTACCGCACCGGTGACCTGGTCCGCTGGAACACCGCGGGAGAGCTGGAGTACATCGGCCGGGCCGACAACCAGGTCAAGGTCCGCGGCTTCCGCATCGAACTCGGCGAGATCGAAACAGCCCTCACCGGCCAGGAAAGCGTGGCCCAGGCCGCGGTCGTGGTACGCGAAGACCGTCCCGGCGACCGGCGGGTCGTCGCCTACGTCGTCCCCGCATCCGGCACCGTCGCTCAGCCCTCCGCCCTGCGCCGGCAGCTCGCACAGGCACTCCCCGACTACATGGTGCCCTCGGCGGTCGTCGTGCTGGACGCGCTGCCGCTCACCCCCAGCGGCAAGGTGGACCGCCGGGCACTCCCCGCGCCGGCCCTGGACGTCTCGCCCTCGGGACATGCCGCCCCGCGGACACCACAGGAGGAGATCCTGTGCGGCATCTTCGCCGAGGTGCTGGGTGTGGGCCAGGTCGGTGTCGACGACAGCTTCTTCGACCTCGGCGGACACTCCCTGCTGGCCACCCGACTCGTCAGCCGCGTCCGCTCGGTACTCGACGTGGAACTCTCCGTCCGCGCGGTCTTCGAGGCACCCACCGTCGCCGCTCTGGTACAGCGCCTGCCGAACGCCGGTATCGCCAGGAAGGCGCTGCGGGCGGCCGTGGAACGCCCGGAGACGGCTCCGTTGTCCTTCTCGCAGCGGCGCCTGTGGTTCCTCCACCGACTGGAAGGACCCAGCGCGACCTACAACATGCCCATGGCCATCCGGCTGACTGGCGAACTCGACCGCGCCGCCCTGCACGACGGTCTCACCGACGTGCTCGCGCGTCATGAGAGCCTGCGGACGGTCTTCCCCGAGGTCGACGGGGTGCCGCGGCAGAAGGTGCTGAGCGTCTCCGAAGCCGGGGTCGAGCTGTCGGTGGTGCCGACGACGGAGGAGGAGCTCGCGGCGAGGCTCGCCGACGCGTCCGCCGAAGGCTTCGATCTGGCGAACGACCTCCCGTTGCGGGTGACGCTGTTCGTGCTGTCGCCGACCGAGCACGTGCTGGTACTGGTGCTGCACCACATCACGGGCGACGGCTGGTCCCTGCGGCCCCTGTCACGGGACGTGGGCGAGGCGTACGCGGCACGGGTGGAAGGCCGGGCGCCCGAGTGGCCGGAGCTTCCGGTGCAGTACGTGGACTACACGTTGTGGCAGCAGGAGCTGCTGGGGGCCGAGGACGATCCGCAGAGCGTCATCAGCCGACAGGTCGACTACTGGAAGACGACCCTGGCCGACATACCCGAGCGGTTGGACGTCCCGGTGGACCGTCCGCGTCCGGCGGCGACCACGTATCGAGGCGATCTCGTCGACATCGAGATGAGCGCCGAGCTGCACGGGCGGATCGTCGCACTGGCCCGTGAATGTGGGGCGAGTGTGTTCATGGTGCTGCAGGCCGGTCTCGCGGTGCTGCTCAAGCGCCTGGGCGCGGGATCCGACATCCCGCTGGGCTCACCCATCGC
>NZ_JACHJK010000045.1 GCF_014203595.1 Streptomyces echinatus | reverse complement strand
GGTCACCGGGATCTGCACCGGCCGGTTGTGGGTCAGCCAAGGTGTCAGTCCGGCTACGGTCGGGTTCTCGAAGACCGCGCGGATCGGCACCTCGAAGCCGAGCACCGACCTGATGCGTGAGGTGAGCCGGGTGGCGAGCAGTGAGTGGCCGCCGAGTGCGAAGAAGCCGTCGTCGATGCCGACCTGGTCGACCTCCAGGACTTCGGCGAACAGTCCGGCCAGCATCTCTTCGTGGAGGTTGCGGGGGGCGCGGTAGGCGTCGCCGAGGAACTCCGGCTCGGGCAGTGCCCGCCGGTCCAGCTTCCCGTTCACCGTCAGCGGCAACTCGTCGAGCACCATGACTGCGGCCGGCACCATGAACTCCGGCAGCCGGGAAGCCAGGAACCTCCGCAATTCCTCTCCGTCTGGCGGGCCACTGCCGACTCCGACGGCGTAGGCGACCAGTTGTGTGCCGCCGACGCCGTCGCGGGCCACCACCACGGCCCGCGACACGTGGGGATGCGAGCCGAGTACGGCTTCGACCTCGCCGGGCTCGACCCGGAATCCCCGGATCTTCACCTGGTCATCGGCGCGGCCCACGAACACCAGCTCGCCGTCGCGCGTCCACCGGACCAGATCCCCGGTCCGGTACATCCGCGCACCGGCCACACCGAACGGATCCGCGACGAACCGCGGTGCGGTGAGACCAGGAAGAGCGTGGTATCCGCGGCCGATGTTCGGCCCGGCAACGTAGAGTTCGCCGGCTACGCCCCGTGGGACGAGACGGAGATCGGGGTCCAGGACGTAGACGTGGACGCCTCCGAGCGGGGTGCCTATCGGAGCGTTGCTCCGCTCGTCCATCGCGGACAGTGGCCCGGTTGTCGTGGCGTAGAAGGACTCCGTTTGCCCGTAGGCGTTGAAGATCCGGGTTTCCGGTAGTGCCTGCCGGAGGCGACGGACCAAGTCAGCGGGGAGTGCCTCGCCGGCTAGTACCACGGTGTCAATGGTGATGGATTCGGGCAGGTCGTTCAGCAGCTCGGCGAACGCCGACGGGACAGTGCTGACGACGCTGCCGGCCCACGTGTCGCGCCTAGCGAACTCCAGCACGTCCTGGACCATGTCGACGGTGCCGCCAGACGCCAACGTCGCCACGATTTCGAAGACTGACACATCGAAACTGACCGAGGTGCTCGCCAGCGTGATTCCTCCCGGCTTTATGTCGAACCGGGTGGCGAGTTCCTGCGCGCAGAGCGTGACGCTCGCGTGGGTGATCCCCACGCCTTTCGGGACACCGGAGGAACCGGAGGTGTACATCAGATAAGCGAGATTGTCCGGCAGCAACGCGGGTCGCGGGTGCGCACCGGCCGCGGTGACCTCGTCAACGAGGAGATGACGTAGACCGTTGCCGACCACGGAACCGGCTGTGGCGCTGTCGGTGACGACGACCGCCGGCGACGCGTCGCTCAGCACGGACTCCACCCGGTCCGCCGGGTAGGCGGGGTCGATGGGCAGGTAGGCGGCGCCGGCTTTCAGGATTCCGAGGATGGCGGTGATCAGTTCCGGCGAGCGGGGGAGCGCGACCGCCACCACTGATTCGAGGTGTACGCCCTGCGCGAGCAGCGCATGCGCGATGTGGTCGGCGCGTTCGTCGAGCTGCCGGTAGGTCAGTTCGCCATCGGCGGAGGTGACCGCGATCGCGTCCGGCATCCGCGCCGCCATGTTCTCGATCAGCCCTGGAACCGTGGTGATCGATGCGGCTGTCGAAGTGCGGCCCCAGGCTTCGAGAAGTCGGTGGCGCTCGTCGGGGAGGAGCACGTCGAGGGTTCGGAGCGGTGTGTCCGGGGTGGCGACCACCGTGCGCAGAACTGTTTTGAACCGGGTGATGAGCTGTTCGATGGTTTCCTTGTCGAACAGGTCGGTGGCGTACTCGACGTGACCGGCGTATCCCGGCTGGGCCGCGCTGTCGTGCGAGGGTTCGACGATGTTGAAGAGGAGGTCGAATCGTGAGGTGCGGGTTGAGGTGGGTTCGTAGGTGGTGTTGATGTTGCCGAGGGTGAGGTGGGGGAG
>NZ_JACHJK010000044.1 GCF_014203595.1 Streptomyces echinatus | reverse complement strand
AGTCGGGTAGCCGGGTCACGTCGCCGTGACCCGGCCCCCTCAGAACCGGACGTGCCAGTCATCCCGGCATCCGGCTCAAGCAAGCCCCACGGGCTTCGCAGGTCAGCAGGGTTATGTGGTCTGTTCGCCGTCGCCCGCGTGGTGCTGACGGTGGCATTCGGAGTGCACGAGACGAAGATTGTTCCGTTCGTCCCCGCCGCCGTTTCGCCGGTAGGTGAAGTGATGCTTGTGGAGCATCTTCTTCGAGGCCGCGAACCAGTTGATCCACTCGCGTGGACTGTCCGGTTCGTACTCGGCCCCGGCGATCAGCGCCTGCTTGCAGAGGGGACAGAGCCCCTGCTGCCGGACCGCCAGGAGAAGACTCGTCTTGTCCATCGGCGGTGGCGCTTTCCTGCGGCGGCGGTTGGTCCAGTACTCGGTTAGCGCGGGGTCGTCCATGGACGCTCCGCCCTTGACGAGCTGGTGGCGAACGATGCCAGTCCAGGCGAACTTGGGCAGGAAGGCACCGCTGTTGCGGTTGCCGAATACCCATCGGTCCCGTCTGGATGGATGGAACCTGCCGAAGTACCGGTCTGCGACCCAGTACCTCGACTTCTTGGGATGGCTTCGCCTGGCCCAGTTCCAGGTCAGACGCCACATGTAGCGGTCCAGCGACGCAAATGTCGTCGTGGAGGCCACCCCCCGGTAGTAGGCCGCCCAACCGCGAACGATTGGGATAAGCCTGCGCAGGACAGCTTCGGCGTTGGCCCCGTTCAGGGCCTTCACCTCGGTCCGTAACCGCGCCCGGAGCCTCTTGCATGCCTCAGTACTTGGCCTGATGATCATTTTGCCGCCCGTCCGGCGGACGGTGAATCCGAGGAAGTCGAACCCTTCTTCGAGGTGGACGACCTTGGTCTTCTCTTCGTTGAAGCGAAGACCTCTCGGCTCCAGCCAGTCCTCCAACCGAGCCCTGACCTCATGCACTTGGGCTTCGTCGTGGCAGAGCACCACGAAGTCGTCGGCATATCTCACCAGCACTGGAGTGCCCGGGGCCGCGCCGGGCTCGCGCCCGGCCTGAGCGACCTTGTAATGGCACCCTGCGGCTTGTTCCAATCCGTGCAGAGCCACGTTCATCAGCAGTGGGCTGATCACACCTCCTTGTGGGGTTCCCTCTTCGGTCGGTGCGAACCGACCGCGATCAATCACGCCCGCCTTCAGCCACCCTCGGATCAGTCCCCTGGCGGGGAACTGTCCGATGGCGGAGATCAGATGGAGGTGGTCGATGCGGTCGAACGCCGCTGACAGATCCGCATCCAGCACCCAATGACGTTTCGAGGACTTGCCCTTCACCGTCGAGAAGATTGCCATGATTGCGTCCTGACAGCTGCGGCCGGGCCGAAAGCCATACGACTTCGGTTCGAATCGCGCTTCCCACTCGGGTTCCAGCGCGTTTTTCACGCGGGCCTGGAGCACCCGGTCACGGATGACCGGGATGCCGAGTGGTCGCTGTTTCCCGTTGCTCTTGGGGATGAACACTCGCTTCACCGGTCTGGCCTTCCAGGGCTGGGACGACCGGTGGACCTCGGCCGCCAGTTTGCCTCTCGCCTTCGGGGTGAGGGCTCGCTCCCCATCAATGCCAGCGGTCTTGCGACCACTGCTCTGCTGCGTCACCCGCTTCACGCTTACCAGCGTGTTACTGCGGCTTCTCAGCATGAGCTTCTGCAAGTTGCGGACCTTCTTGAGGTCCCCTTCCTGCGTCGCCTTGAAGATCCTCTGCCTCAGCCGCCGTACGTTCTCCTCGCAGGTGGCCCAGTCGATTCCGTGCCAGTCGAGTAAGTCGTCCTCGGGTCCGTTCACCGCAGGCACGAGCGTCGCGGCAGGAGCCGTGACTTTCATGTTTGCCTCCGGTGTCTAACTTGTCCCTTGGTTCCGGCTTCCTTGCAGTGGTGACTTCAAAGGCTCACCTGATCCACGTGGGCTCCCTTTCGGGCCGGGCCACCAGGGCCCGTATCCGACGAGTTATGCGAGAGACAGATGAACGTCCCGTCTCCCGGTTTCCTCTGGCCTTTCGACCCGCCGGCCTTTGCTTCTTGGATCATCCTTCTCCCGCCGTGGAGTTGAGCCTTTCCTTGCGGTCGGCCTACCAGGCAGGGCCTGGACCTCGACGGGGTTCCCACGTTCCGCACCAGTAAGTGACGGCTGGGGTGGGCGCCTTCTTTACCCCGGGACCAGCGGTGTCCTCCCCTCGGGATTCAGCTTCCTGAGGGTCGCTTGGTGCCTCGCAGCACCGGGTCCTCTGACCGCCGTTTGCGTGCCATCGCGCGGTCTTGAAATCACGAGGTGTCATCAAAGGTTCACTCGCGTTCGCCCGTCCAGCCTTCCCCTTGCCTGTGGCTCCTCGATGGCCGAGGGGCCCTTGGGCGTGGACGCTCAGCTTCACACCCCGCCGTTACCAGCGACGCATGTGAGCGCGGGGACGAGCCTTGGACACTGGCCCGAAGTTCAGCCGATCGATACCTCCTTCACGTGACTGTCCTTACTTACTTGGAGCGACCTCGTGTCGCACCTGATC
>NZ_JACHJK010000043.1 GCF_014203595.1 Streptomyces echinatus | reverse complement strand
GCGATGGGTGAGCCCAGCGGGATGTCGGATCCCGCGCCCAGGCGCTTGAGCAGCACCGCGAGACCGGCCTGCAGCACCATGAACACACTCGCCCCGCACTCGTGCGCCAGCGCCACGATCCGCCCGTGCAGGTCGGGGTCGATCGTGAGCGGGACGGCGGCACCGGCATAACCGGCCACCGCCGGCCGCGGACGGTCCGCGGGAAGCTCCAGCTGCTCCGGAATGCCCGCCAACGCCTTTTCCCAATAGGCCGCTTGGCGACTGATCAGGCTCTCGGGGTCGTTCTCGTCCCCCAGCAGCTCCTGCTGCCACAGCGTGTAGTCGACGTACTGCACCGGAAGCTCCGGCCAGTTGGGCGACTGACCCTTCGCCCGAGCCGCGTACGCCTCGCCCACGTCCCGCGACAGGGGCGCGAAGGACCAGCCGTCGGCGGCGATGTGATTGAGCACCAGCAACAGCACGTGCTCGGTCGGCGACAGCACGAACAGCGTCACCCGCAACGGGAGGTCGTTCGCCAGATCGAAGCCTTCGGCGGACGCGTCGGCGAGCCCCGCCGCGAGCTCCTCCTCCGTCGTCGGCACCACCGACAACCCGACCCCGGCCTCGGAGACGCTCAGCACCTTCTGCCGCGGCACCCCGTCGACCTCGGGGAAGACCGTCCGCAGGCTCTCATGACGCTCGACGACGTCGGTGAGTGCCAGCCGCAGGGCTGCCCGGTCCAGGTTTCCCGAGAGGCGCATCGCCAAGGGAATGTTGTAGGTCGCGCTGACCCCTTCGAGCCGGTGCAGGAACCACATCCGGCGTTGCGCGTACGAGAGCGGAATCATCGAGTCTCCCCCGGCCTCTGCATGCGACGCAGCTTCGGCCTCTGTGTCTTTTCAACGTTCTTCAGGTGGCCGGCCAGCCCGGCGACGGTCGGGGCATCGAAGATGCTGCCGATCGAGACCTCCACGCCGAGCGCGACCCGCACCCGGCTGATCAGGCGCGTCGCGAGCAGGGAGTGACCGCCCAGCTCGAAGAAACTGTCATCGATTCCGACGCGAGGCAGTCCGAGTACTTCGGCGAACAGGTCGCACAGGGTCTCTTCCTGTGGCGTGCGCGGGCCGCGCCCGGTGACGCGTCCGGTGAAGTCCGGCGCGGGCAGGGCCCTGCGGTCGAGCTTTCCGTTCGGCGACAACGGCAGGCGGTCCAGGCTCACCACCGCGGACGGCACCATGTGCTCGGGCAGTACTTCCGGCAGCTCCCGGCGCAGCGAGGCGATGAGCGCCGCCGTCTGACGCTGACCCGCGGGGTCGTTCGTCAGGCCGGTACCGTCCGCTGCCCGGCGCCCGGCGCCGGGCAGATAGACATCGGTGAGCACGGAGGCGTCGTCCTGGGCATGGTGGAGGACCACGTCGAACGACCCCTCGGAGCCGGTGTCCGACCAGGTCGTCACCACCTGGTAGCCCCATTCCGCGCCGAGGGCGTGGAACGTCTCGGGGTCCAGGCCCGTGCCGTTGCGGTCGGCGGCGAGCCGGCGCACCTCCGCGATCGACTCGTCCGCGTCGATCGCCTGCAACAGGGCGACCTCGTGCGCCAGCCGTCGGTTGGCGACACCGGTGATACGCAGGGCGGCGGGTCGATGCTGCCCCACGTACCGGGCCAGCTCGTCCGTGCCGGAGACGTCCCGGCCCCAGCGCAGCGACTCGGTGTGCGCGAAGGAAACGGTCGCCGGCGCCTGCTTGTGCACGATGACGTCGTAACGATGCCGGGTCAGCTCATTATGGTGCTCGCCCCGCTTGATGCGGATGTCCACCGCGTTGACGTCGTCGAGCCGGTCGCGCAGGGCCGTGAAGAAGGCCGGGGCCGCGAGGAGTTCCTTCTCCTCCGACACCGCCCGGCCGACGGCGAGGCGCACGGCCGCGACGTCCTCGGCGTTCTCCGAACGCGCGATGTGCACGGCGGCATGGAAGGTGCGGCCCAGGTCCAGGTTGCGTACATCGCCGATGAACAGCCGGCCGCCGGGCTTGAGCAGACGCAGTGCGTTCTCCACCACCTCGAGGAGATAGGCGCTGCCGGGGAAGTACTGCATCACGGAGTTGACGACGACCGTGTCGAAGTACTCCGCCGGCAGTCCGCTCGTCGCGTCGGCGGGCTGGCACAGCAAGTGCACGCGGTCCGCGATGTCCGGCTGCCGCTCGACGTCGGACCGCAGCTTCTCGATGACGGTGGACGAGAAGTCGCTTCCCCAGTACTCCGCGCAGTGGCCGGCAAGCTTCGCCAGCAACAGGCCGCTTCCCACGCCCAGTTCCAGAATGCGCTGCGGCTTCAGGGACAGGATGCGGTCGACGGTGGCGTCACGCCAGGCACGCATCTGCTCCAGGGGAATGGGCTGTCCGTCGTAACTGCTGACCCACCCCGTGAAGTCGTCACCGAAGCCGACGGCGTCCTTGGACTCCGCGTAGATGGAGTCGTAGACCTGCTGCCATTCCTCGACCTGCTCCTCTTCCACCTGGTCGTCCGGCTGCCCCGTACCCGTTTTCGGTACGACGTAGGCGACGATGCGGTGGTCGCCAGGGCGGTCTTCGCGTACCACGACCGCGGCCTGGGCCACGCCCTCGTGGGTGGTGAGGGCTGTTTCGATTTCGCCGAGTTCGATGCGGAAGCCGCGGAC
>NZ_JACHJK010000042.1 GCF_014203595.1 Streptomyces echinatus | reverse complement strand
GAAGGCGTCCAAGGAAGCCTTCGAGGCCCACAAGGAGAAGGTGGAGTCGTACAAGGCCAAGGCCAAGTCGGGGGAGGACCCCGGCCCGGAGCCGGCGCCGTTCAAGGATCCCGGCAAGGCCGACGTCCAGGCCGCCCGGCAGAAGCTGGCCGAGGCCCGCAAGCAGCGCAACACCGCCGCCTCAGAGGCCCAGGGCACCGTCAAGACGGCCCTGGCCCACGCCCCCGCCGAGCCCCCGCCCCTGGACCGCCTCGGGAACAACCTCAAAGACGGCTACCAGGCGGTCAACACCGAACTCACCCATGTCGTGGGCGGTGCCCTGAAGGGCACGGCCGGCCTGTACAACTTCGTCCGCGGCCTGAACCCCATGGACCCCTACAACCTCACCCACCCGGCCGCCTACCTGCAGAACGTCAACATGACGCTGGCCGGTCTGGTCTCCACCGCCGCCCACCCCGAGCGGGCCGTGAAGGCCGCCGTGGACGGCTTCAAGAAGGACCCTTCGGAGTTCTTCGGCCGCATGCTCCCCGAGCTCGTCGGCACCAAGGGCGCGGGTCTGGCCAGAGGCGGGCTGCGCCTCGGGCTCAAGGAAGGCCTCGAGGGCGTCGCGGAGCAGGGAGTGCGCAAGACCGCCCGGAACGCGGTCGAGGAGGGAGCCGGGAAGTCGGCTCGGGGCCGGGTGAGCGAGGATCCGCACGGGCCCTCGCGGGATCAGCAGTCGGTGTACAGCGGGGGCACCGACCCGATCGACCTCGCCACCGGCAAGATGTACCTGCCACAGACCGACGTCACCCTCCCCGGCACACTCCCCCTGGTCTTCGCACGTCGCGTCGAATCGGGCTACGGGCTGGGCCGCTGGTTCGGCCCGTCCTGGTCCTCCACGCTGGACCAGCGCCTGGAGATCGACGCGGAGGGAGTCGTCTACGTCACGGAGGACGGCCTCCTCCTGTCGTTCCCGCACCCGGCGCCCGGCCTGCCGACCCGGCCCAGCCACGGCCCACGCCTCTCCCTGGACCGGGTGGACGACGGCTACACCATCACGGACCCCGGGGGCCATCTCACCTGGCACTTCGCCGACCGAGGCCCCGGGCCGGCGGTCCTGGAGCAGATCGACGACCGCAACGGCAACTGGATCGTCTTCGAGTACGACGACGCGGGAGTGCCCTCGGCGATCGTCCACAGCGGCGGCTACCGCCTGAGGATCGACAGTGCCGACGGACGGGTCACCGGCCTGCACCTGGCCGGAGGAGCCACGGACGGATCCGATCTCCAGCTGATCGGCTACGGATACACGGAAGGTGATCTCACCGAGGTCAGGAACGCGTCCGGTTCACCGCTGAGGTTCGGATACGACGAATCGGGGCGGGTCACGTCGTGGACGGACACCAACGGACACACGTACGCGTACGCGTACGACGACAGGGACCGGTGTATCGCTCAGGGCGGCACGGACGGGCACATGAGCCTGCGGCTGTCCTACGGCGAGAGGGACCCGGAAACGGGGCTGCGGACCACGGAGGCGGTCAACGGCGAGGGCGCCGTACGCCGGTACTTCGTCAACGACCGGTACCAGATCGTCGCCATGGTGGATCCGGCGGGCCACACCCGGCGCTTCACCCATGACCGGTTCAACCGCCTGCTGTCCGAGACCGACGCCCTCGGCCGTACGACATCACGCCGGTACGACGACGAGGGGAACCTCACGGAGATCGTCCGTCCGGACGGCCGCCGGACGATCTTCTCCCACGACGCCCGTGGACTGCTCACCCGCATCGTGCGCCCCGACGGCAGCTCGGTCCGCCAGGAGTTCGACGACCGCGGGAACCGGACATCCGTCATCGATTCGGCAAGCGGCAGGACATCCTTCAGGTACGACGAGCGCGGGCGTCTGTCCGCCGTGTGCGACCCGTACGGCCGGGTCACCCGCATACGCTCCGATGCCGCCGGTCTGCCCGTCGAGGTATGTGATCACGCGGGCAACACCATGCGGTACGGGCGGGACGCCTTCGGCCGCATCACGACCATCACGGACCCCTTCGGCATGACCGGTGGCATGGAATGGTCCGCCGAGGGTCATGTCACTCGTCGACGGAATCCGGACGGTACCGAGGAAGCGTGGACGTACGACGGTGAGGGGAACTGCCTCACCCACACGAACACGGTCGGCGGAGTCACCCGCTTCGAGTACGCCCCGTTCGATCTGCTGATCGCGCGCACCGAGCCCGACGGTTCCCGCTACACGTTCACCTACGACGACGAACTCCGCCTGACCCGGGTGACCAATCCGCTCGGACGCACGTGGAGCTACGACTACGACGCGGTCGGACGGCTGAGCACGGAAACCGACTTCGGCGGGCGAGTCATCCGGTACTCGTACAACGCGGCCGGCGAACTGATCTCCCGGACGAACGCCCTCGGCCAGTCCGTCTCGTTCGAGCACAACGAGATGGGGCAGATCGTCCGCAAGAGCGTCGACGGCGAGGTGATGACGTACACCTACGACTTCACCGACCAGATCGCCCACGCGGCCAGTCGGCACGCAGAACTCACCCTCCTCCGTGACCGGCGCGGACGGCTGGTGTCCGAGCGGATCGACGACCGGGAGGTGAGGTACCGGTACGACGAGTTCGGCAAACCGACGGGACGCACGACCCCCTCGGGTGCCGACAGCGCCTGGGACTACGATTCCGAAGGGAATCTCCACCAGTTCACCGCCGACGGTCGCGTCATCGCGCTGGAGTACGACCGGATCGGCCGCGAAGTCAGCCGCCGGTACGGTGAGTCCCTGAGCGTCACCCGGTCGTTCGACGAGATGAACCGGCTGATCTCGCAAACGGTGGACCACTCCCGGCGGCGAATCCAGTCGAGGACGTACGAGTATCGGGCGGACGGCAGCCTGACCAAGGTCGATGACCAGCTGAACGGCGTTCGGCAGTACGAACTCGACCCGGTGGGCAGGACGACCCGGGTGAGCGGGGACGAGTGGGCGGAGTCCTACGCGTACGACCGTCTCGGCAATCAGACGGCCGCCGACTGGCCTGCGCGACAGTTCGGAGACGAAGGGTGCGGCGACCGCACCTATGAAGGCGCCGACCTCGTGCGCGCCGGCCGGATCCGCTACGAGCACGACGCCGCAGGACGTGTGGTGCTCCGGCAGAAGACCCGGCTCTCCCGCAAGCCGGACACATGGCGGTACACCTGGGACGCGGAGGACCGGCTCACCCAGGTCGTCACTCCGGACGGCACGGTCTGGCGGTACCGGTACGACGCACTGGGCAGGCGCATCGGCAAACAGCGCATCGCCGAGAACGGTGTCGACGTGCTGGAACAGGTGGACTTCACCTGGGACGGCACCTCACTGTGCGAGCAGACGACCCATTGGGCGGACTCGACCGAGTCGGTGACCCTCACGTGGCACCTCAACGGCACCGAAGCGGTTGCTCAGAGCGAGCGCAGGACCCTGGCCACGGCCTCACAGGAAGAGATAGACGCTCGCTTCTTCGCGATCGTGTCGGATCTCTCCGGGTCTCCCTGCGAACTGGTCGACGAGTCCGGAGAGATCGCCTGGCGAGCCCGGGCGACGAACTGGGGAAAGCTGTCCTGGTCGGTTCGAAGCCACGCCTATACCCCCCTGCGTTTCCCGGGGCAGTATTTCGACTCCGAAACGGGCCTCAACTACAACTACCTCCGGTACTACGACCCCGAGGTCGGCCGGTACATCAGTCTGGATCCGCTCGGCCTCGCTCCGGCGGCCAATCCCGTCGGATACGTGGACCGGCCTTCCGTCCTCTGCGACCCGCTCGGCCTCGCTCCACAGAAGTCCCCGATCCCGCCCAAGCCGTACGAGACGCCCAACTATCCCGATCTGGCCAAGCATTTCAATCCCGAGGGCGGCAATACCAACTGCACCTATGTCGCCGACGCATACGAACAGTATCTGCGGGGCCAGGGGATCAAACCGGTCCCCGCGAACATGGGTGGATTCCAGTCCCTGGACCGCCTGGAGAAAGCATACGGATCGAGCTTCAAGGATACCGATTTCTGGGGCATGGTCGACCATGTCAGAAATTCCGGTCACGGCGCTCGCGGCATTGTCGCGGCAAGCCCCGGCGGGGGCACTCCAGGGCATGTGTTCAACATAGTGAACCATCAGAATCGAGTACTTTTCATCGACGCCCAGACAGGGTTCGTCGACCCCATGCTCTTCCAGTCATTCAAGCTGATGAGGACGAACTGATGTACACGATGGAGCAAGCGGAGCGAATCGCGGCGGAATACATCCGGGAGACGACCGCGAACTGGGACAATAAGGCCGTCATGTTTCCGGATGACGAGTACAAGGCGCAGAAGGGCGAGTTCTTCTATTTCGCCTTCCAGTCCGCTGAGTATGTCGCCACCAGGGACGACAAGTATCTCTGCTACGGCCCTTGTCAGGTCTCGGTGCACAGCGTGACCGGCGAATGCCGGCTGCTCAGCGTTCAGGAGTCCCTCGCCATCGACCCGTTCGGCGCACGGTAACACCGCCGGGAGGCCCCGCGAGGGGCCCTCGCAGCAGAGGCGGATTCTCCAGTTGATGAGGGTGAGGTGAACCGATGCACACAGTGGAACATGTTGAGCGACTGGCGGCTGAATTTCTCCGGCACCTGTCCGTCGACTGGGACAACGAGGTCACCCTGTTCCCTGAAGAAAACTACAGGGCGCAGAAGGGAGAGTTCTTCTACTTCGCCTTCCAGTCCACGCAGTATGTCGCCACGAGAGAAGACAAGTATTTCCTTTACGGGCCCTGCCTGATTGCGGTGCACAGCGTGACCGGGGAATGCCGACTGCTCGGCGTGCACGAGTCTCATGAGATCAACCCGTTCGGCGCACGGTAGCCACGTGGCACGCAGGCCGCACGGCCGCCGTCGGTTCCGTCCGTCTGCGGTGCCGTCTCACCCGGCACGCGAGGCCGGGCTTCGGTCGTTCTGCTCCACCTGGCCTCCCCCGGTCCGGGCGCCGTTGCGCGCGGGGTCCCTCGCGACTGGCTGAACCTGACCGCCGAGCGCCTGGACGCGTTGCGATCGGCAACTTCCCGATGTGACGATCCCGAGCATGGTCGAACACGGGGGAGACACCACCGCGACGGGGCATACACGCAGGTCGTGGCCGTACGACTATGCGGACATGGCCGGGTCGGACCAACCGCGCCCGGACGCCCGGGAGGAGACCGAGCGAAGGCGTCGGGCGTTCGCGGTTCTGCTGGGTGAGTTCCGTCGTACGCCGGTCCTGGTGCCGTTGGGCGACGGTCCGGGCCCGGATGCCGAACGCGGTCTGCTGACGGCCGACTTGGGCGGCGTCGGCTTCATCCTGGCGTTCTCCGACGAGCAGGCGCTGGCCCGCTACGCCGTCGCGCGCGGTGAGGCCGCCCGAAAGTGGCGTTACCGGACGGTCCTCGGCGCCCGCCTGCTGGATGTGGCCGTTCCCGCGGCGGGGGTGCCGTGCGGGGTGGCGCTGGACTGCGCGGACGGGGAGGGCGGGATGGTGTTTCCGCCCGTGCGGGGGGTCGTGCCGGATGCGGTGGCGGTGGATGTCGACGGCGGGGCGGGGGACGAGAGGTGACCGACAGCGGCAAGGACCTGGCGACGGAGGGGCTGGGCCTGATCGCGAAGGGCCTGACCGACGCGCTGGCGGAACTGAAGGAGCTGGGCATGATCGGCATGGCCGGCGCCGGGCGGGGTTTCTCCGACATCGCGCTGTCCGGGCTGGAGCTGGGGCACGAGGGTCTGACGGATGAGTTCAAGTCGTTCTGCGACCGCTGGGAGTGGGGTGTGCGGTCGCTGATCAACGAGGGCAACGGGTTCGCCGAGAAGACCGGTCTGGCGGCGGGCACGTACTACGAGACCGACCAGTACGTGGAGGGCACCCTCAAGATCGCCACGAACTCGGCCGTCGGCAACCCGTACGCGTCCGAGGAGGACGTGGAGAAGATGGGCTGGAAGGAGATCGCCACCTCCGGGCCGCTGGGCGGGAACGTCGACTACAGCAAGGAGTCCTTCGAGGAGGCGTGGGCCAACAGCAAGCAGGGCTGGAAGCAGGCCGAGCGGGACGCGATGACCTCCCAGGTCCTCGGGCCGCTGAGCCCGATGCCCGACAGTCCCTCCCCCGAGGCCGGCTCCGAGGCCGCCGAGCGGCAGGGCGGTGAGGGCTGATGGGCCTCGGGGATGTGACCAACTCGCTGCTGGGCAAGGGCGAGGAGCTCCTCGACGGCGGCGAGAAACTCCTCGGCGAGGGCATCGACTACACCACCGACAAGATCGGTGACGGCCTGGACCACGTCGGGGCGCACAAGTGGGCCGACGTG
>NZ_JACHJK010000041.1 GCF_014203595.1 Streptomyces echinatus | reverse complement strand
CCGCAGGACGATGACGTCGAACTGGCGCGGCGGCAGGCTGGACATCGCCTTGAACAAGCCGATGTCGCTGCGCAGCAGGGCGAGCTTCCTTCGGAACCCCTCAAGGGCTTGCGATATGACGACCCGGCGCAGGATCGCCCAGGCCTGCTGCTGGAGGTTGCTCTCCTCGAGCAGGGCGCTCCAGTGGTTGAGGATCTCCAGGAAGGCCCGGTGGACGGCCTCTTCGGCGGCGTCGTTGGCGCCGAGGTAGAACAGGGCGTAGTCGTGGAACGCCTCCTGGGTGGCCACGTAGAGAGCCTCGAACTCCAGTGGCAGAGGCAGTACCGCGTCGGCGTCGGCGACTTGGCCGCCGTCCTCCGCGCGTACGTCTTCGTTCATGGGTCCTCTTCGCTGAGGGGTGGGAGCGAAGGGCGGGGACAACGTTGTTGCCCCCGCCCGGTGGTGAGGACCACTCAATCGGCGAAAGGCGCCGAACACGCATGCTCCAGACGTCGAAAATCACTCAGTGAACAGCCACGAACGCGTTCAGTGATCAACTAGTCGGTGCGCATAGGCCATGAACTGCCCTTTTATGCCGACCCCTGCGGGGCGCACGCTCGGCGCAATACGCCCCCTGTGGCGCACGTCACTGAATCCGCGTTGGCAGGTCCACGCCGGTGTGACACACGAACGGGTGACATCTACTCGAAACGCCCTCCGAAGCAAGCACCCGCCCGCCCCACCGGCAAGCTACTCACACGTCAACAACGGCCGAAACACACCACCTCATGCCGAACCCGGCACAGCCTGGCAGTCCCGCCCGGTGCCGGCCCGCGAGCGCGTGCGGGGCGCCCCACGCGTCGGGACGCCCCGGCACCGCGCGTCTCAGCAGAGACCCCGCACCGGGTCAGCGGGCCGCGGTGACGGTGACGGGAACGTTCGGGCAGGCGGTGAGTACGTCGGTGAGCGCGGCCTGCTCGCCGGTGTCGATGCTCAGGCCCCACCGCGTCTTGTCGGCCACCCAGTCGGTGACGTACTGGCAGCGGTACCCGGCCGCCGGCGGAAGCCAGGTGCTGGGATCCTGATCCGCCTTGGACCGGTTCGACGCAGCCGAGACCGCGATCAGCGCGCGGTCGTCGCCGAGGTCGTTGGCGTAGGCCTCGCGTTCCTTCGCCGTCCAGTCCGAAGCGCCGGAGTCCCACGCCTCGGCGAGCGGGACCAGGTGGTCGATGTCCAGGCCGCTGGGCCCGGCGATGTAGCGGTCGTCGTAGGGCGAGTACCACTCACCCCCGGTCAGCTTGCAGCCCGCACCCTGCTCGGGCGCGACAACCGCCTCGGCCTTCAGGACCTCTGAGCGAGTGTTGCAGCCGTCCCGGTCGGCATCGACCCAGTGCTTGAACTTGGTGCGCTCATACCCGGTGCGGTCCTCGGTCCGGACCGCCAGCTGGGCCAGAGCCTCACGTACGGGCAGGGTGACGGAGTCGCCCGGGGCTGCAAGGGCCGGGGCAGCAGGGGCGGCGTGTGCGGTCACGGGGACGAGGAGGGCAGCGAACACGGCAGCCGCGGCAGCGGTACGCAGGAATCGCACGAGCGGGAGTCCTCTCGAAGATCACGAACAGTGCGTGATCTTCGTAGCGACTCCCCCAGGCGACTCGCCCGGCAACCGCCAGCGGCTCCACCCGAACAGGCGGTAAGTCCGATGGTCGGCATGCCCGGCCCGCCGTTTCTCCGTTCTTGCGGGCGGTTGCCGGTGGCGCAGGCTCCCGTGCGGTTGTCCCACCCATCGCCAAGTGGGCTTAACGGCTCAGCCAGGGGCCGCACTTGGAGGTCGGTGGGTGAGTATGGTCGGGATGCCGTGTGGGTCGGACAGGAGTAAGTCGTGGAGCAGGGGCAGCCCTGGGAGGGCATCGCAGAAGCCGGCACCGTCGGCGGAGACCATGTCGATTTCCGTGGTGGCATCTTCCACGGCACCGTCATAGGCACGACCATGGCGAACCGACCGCCGGCTTCGTGGCCACACCAGGTGGGAACCATCCCTGCCTCGGCCGTCTGCTTCCAGGACCGCGCGGAAGTCGCCCGGCTCGCAGCAGCGCTCGCCGACGGCGGAGCCGCAGTCGTCACACAGCCTGCACCGGCGGGGGTGGTGGTGGGCCTGGGCGGGGTCGGCAAGACCCAGCTCGCCGCCCACTACGCTCGCACCGCCTGGCAGGCCGGCAACCTGGACGTGCTGGTGTGGATCACCGCGACCACCCCCCAGAGCATCATCACCGACTACACCCAGGCCGCCACCGAACTGCTCGGCACCGACCCCGCCGACCCCCAAGCCGCCACCGCATTCCTGGCCTGGCTCGAGCCCAAAGCCGGTCAGCGCCCCTGCCGCTGGCTGGCGGTCCTGGACGACGTGACCGACCCAGCGGACCTCAACGGCCTGTGGCCGCCGACCAGCCCCACCGGCCGGACCCTGGTCACCACCCGCCGCCAGGACGCCGCCCTGACCACCGGCCGCCACCGCATCCCCGTCGGCGTCTTCACCCCCGCCGAATCCCTCGCCTACCTCACCCGCGCCCTGCCCACTCACACCGAGTCAGACGGGCAGCTCGCCGGCCTCGCCCAAGATCTTGGACACCTGCCGCTGGCCCTGTCCCAGGCCGCCGCCTACCTCACCGACACGAGCATGCCCGTCACCGACTACCGGCAGATCCTCGCCGACCGCACCACCGCACTACGCGACGCCGCACCCCCGGCCCTCCCCGACGGGCAGGCCCTCGCGGTGGCCGCCACCTGGTCACTGTCCATCGAACACGCCGACCGCCTCCCACCCGTCGGACTGGCCCGCCCCCTGCTCCAGCTCGCCGCATCCCTGGACGCCCACGGCATCCCCGACACCGTCCTGACCAGCACCCCCGCCTGCACCTACCTCGACCGCCACCGCACCAGCCCAAACGCCCCCGTCCCCACACCGGCAAGTCCGGGCACCGGCACACCCGAGCAGGAAGTACCGGAGCGTGATGCCCGACTGGCCTTGAGCGTGCTGCGCCGGTTCAGCCTCATCGAGCGCACCCCCGACACACCCCACACCGCGGTCCGCGTCCACCAGCTCGTCCAGCGAGCCGTCCGCGACGCCCTTACGCCCGACCAGAATCAGCAGACGGCCCGTGCCGCCGCCGACGCCCTGCTGGCCGTCTGGCCCGATAGCGAACGCGACACCGCCCTCGCCCAAACCCTGCGTGCCAACGCCGCCGCTCTCACTGGCCACGCGGAAGACGTCCTGTACGAGTTCGACGGTGTCCATGGGGTGCTTGTCCGCGTCGGCTCTAGCCTGGGCAACACCGGCCAAGTCGTCGCCGCCGTCGAGCATTTCCAGCGCATCGCTGGTGTCGCCCGCGGCCGTCTGGGGCCGGCCCATCCCCATACCCTCGCTGTCCGGGGCGAACTCGTGCGCTGGCGGGGAGAGGCGGGGGATGCGGCCGGAGCCGCGGACGCCTCCGCCGAGCTGCTGGAGCACATGACGCGAGTGCTCGGCAATGAGCATCCCACTACCCTCTCCGCCCGTGGCAATCTCGCCCGCTTCCGAGGTGAGGCGGGGGATGCCGCCGGAGCCGCGGATTCCCTTGCCGAGCTCCTCGCCGACCAGGTGCGGGTACTGGGAGATGAGCACCCCTATACCCTCGCTGTCCGGGGCGAACTCGTGCGCTGGCGATGGAAGGCGGGGGATGCTGCCGGAGCAACGGCCGCATCCGCCAAGCTGCTGGAGCACATGGAGCGAGTGCTCGGCAATGAGCATCCCACTACCCTCTCCGCCCGTGGCAATCTCGCCTGCTTTCGAGGTGAGGCGGGGGATGCCGCCGGAGCAGCGGATGCCTTCGCCGACCTCCTCACCGACCAGGTGCGGGTACTGGGCGATGACCACCCCGACACTCTCACCACCCGGCATAATCTCGCCTGCTTTCGAGGTGAGGCGGGGGATGCCGCCGGAGCAGCGGATGCCTTCGCCGACCTCCTCGCCGACCGGGTGCGGGTACTGGGCTATGACCACCCCTCCACTCTCACCACCCGTGGCAACGTCGCCTGCTTTCGAGGTGAGGCGGGGGATGCCGCCGGAGCAGCGGATGCCTTCGCCGACCTCCTCGCCGACCGGGTGCGGGCACTGGGCGATGACCACCCAGACACCCTCGCCACCCGGCGCTATGTCGCCCGCTGGCGGGGAAGGGCGGGGGATGCTGCCGGAGCAGCGGCCGCCTACACCGAGCTGGTCGAGCACGTGGTGCGGGTGTTGGGCCCAGACCACCCCGACACTCTCACCGCCCGTGGCAATATCGCCTACTGGCGGGGGAAGGCGGGGGATGCTGCCGGAGCAGCGGCCGCCTTCGCCGACCTCCTCACCGACCGGGTGCGGGTACTGGGCGATGACCACCCTTCCACCCTCACCACCCGGCACAATCTCGCCTGGTGCCAGGGTGAGGCGGGGGATGCGGCCGGAGCAGCGGATGCCTTCGCCAAGCTCCTCGCCGACCGGGTGCGAGTACTGGGCTATGACCACCCCGACACCATCGCCACCCGGCCCCACGTCGCCTACTGGCGGGGGATGCAGCTGTTAATGAATCGACCGATGAATGAGCAAGATCAGTAAACGGCGGCGCGCGGCCGGAACCGCCACCGCCTACGCCGACCTCCTCGAAGACCGGATCCGCATACTGGGCCCCGACCACCCCGACACCCTCGCCACCCAGAACAACCTCGCTCACTGGCGGACAGCGGCTGAAAGCGACGGCACCGGAGCGGTCGGATAGCGACCGCCCGCGGCCGCAAGCCCGGCTGCCGAGCAGCCGCAGGTAGTGACACCGTTACGGTCCCGAAAGCAACGCCTGCCTGGACCGCAATGGCGCTTGGTGGAGCTGGGCCTGATCGTGGTCAACATCGCGGCTGCCGATAAGCAGACCGCCGGCGCCTTCCACACGGCGTTGGCGGCGGCGTGGGTGACAACCGCCACTGAGCGCACGAGCGGACCCGGGGGCTGCCCGGGGTCCGGCTGCGCTGCTTCCTTGACATGCACCAGACCCTCTGCCCCTTCGGGCCCGGCGGGCAGCTCTCCCTTGGTACGCCTCACGAGGCGTGGGCTGAGCGGCTTCCGGCCTGTGGGCCTGCCGTCCGGCTTTCTGTCCCCTGCCACCTCGTCGTTCCGTCAGCTGGTGACGATCCGGAGGTGATGCTTCAGTTCCTCGGCGATGTTTGCCGTGTCTGCGAGCGCCGGCATGCGCCAGTCCGTCTCGATTCCGCGCTCAACGGCGGGCTCGGAGCTGAAGCGGATCAGATCCGGTGCGGGGCACAGTGAGTCACGGAGCCAGGTGATGAAGAGGGCCGCTTCGTCGGCGGTGTTGTCCGTGAGGACGACCGTGTCCCTGCCTTCGTTGCTGGCGAATCCGGTGAACTCGGTCCCGTCGTCCGTCACGGCCCAGAAGGACAGGCGCAGCTGTCTGCCCTGTCGTGTTTCGTAGCGGACGTCGGTGAAGGTGGCGTCGAGTGCGGTGCCGAATGTGGGCAGGTCGAGGTTCCAGCCGGCGGGGTTCTTGGCTGGTGCGTAGAGCAGGTAGGTCGTTCGGTATTCGTCGATGTCCACAGCGCGAGGCGTCCTCGGTTGTCGGGGCTAGGGCACGTAGCGGGTGGTGCCCTTGACGTTCTGGGCCGCCATGAGTGTCTGCCAGTAGGCGGCGGCGTCGTTGTCGTTGGTGATGATCTCCAGGCCGCGGATCTGCTCGTGCTGCGTCATCGCCTGCCGGTAGTCGTCGAGCTCGTCCTCGTCTTTGCCGATGAGGATGTCTTTCTTACTCCACTTCTTTTTACCGTTTTTGTCGTATTTATCTTCTAGTAGGAACGTATCGGGAGTACGCCACGAGTTCTTCTTGCACTCGTCGTCGGTGTCCTTCACGTACTTGGCGTCGATCATGTATCCGTCGGCCGGCCGCATCCCGTCGGCCGCGATGGCGCCCTTACGGGCAGCGGCGGGCAGCGGTATGAGCCGCTCGGGATAGCCCGCGGTCCGCAGCTGATAGGCGTTGGCGGGATCGGCCGGATTGGTGCCCTGCCCACCGAACCCCATGGGGCGCAACGTGTTCACCCACGTCTCGAACTCCTGCCGCTCGCCGACGCTGAGCAACCGGGTGGTTCCCGGCTCCGGTGGAAGGGGGGCGCCGAAGGCGAGGTTGGGGTCAGGGTCGCGGTAGACAGCCGGTATGACGCCCGGTAGAGCGCCCCTGTACGACGCGAGCATCAGCGGGACCGGGACGGGCACGGGTTCGGGGAGCGGCAGCAGCGGCAGGCCGGGAAGTCCGGGGCGATCGCTGGAGCCGCCCGGGAGCTTGACGCGCTTCTGTGAGGCGTCGAGGGAGTGAGCCACGTCGCCGAGGCGGTGGATGTACGGATCGTCGAGGACGGCGTCGAGGAGGCCGCCGTCGTCACCGTTGCCGCCGAACATGGGCGAGTCCCACGGCATGTCCACGTGGAAGGGGTCCACCCGGTCTTCGGTGATCTGCCTGTTGGCCGCCTCGACGTGATCGGCGTACCGTTCGCATGCCTTGGCGAGCTGAGTGCAGGCGGCCACGAGATTGGCGACCAGCGGCTCGTGCGGATGAGCCTGCTCGGGCGGGGCGGCAAAGCCGACGAAGCCTTTGAAGTAGCTGCGGAACGTGTCGGCGGCCTCCCCGGTGTGGGCCTTGTCCGCGGTGTGCGCACAGACCTGCGCGTCCTCGACGAAGCGAGCGATCAGCTGCGCACCGCGCTGCCAGGTACCCGCCACATCCCGCAGCTTCTCCGGGGAGCCGCGGAATCGGTCACTCAGCCCTGCCGGCGCGTACTGCTCGTACCACGCAGTGTCGCCGACGACCTCCGGCAGCTCCTGCCCCAGCCCCAGAAAGCTTTCCGAGCAGTCCGCTGCGGGGTTGCCCATGCCGTAGGTCAGGTCCACCTGCTTGCCGAGAATCGCGGAGGCGATGCTGCTTTCCTGCGCCATGAGCTCCCGGCAGGTACGCATCAGCCCCTTGCCTGTCTCGCCCATCACGTAGGCACTGAAGCCGATCTGGTCGAGCGTCGTGGCCGCCGCAGGCTTGTAGACCTTCGCGAATGCGCTTCCCGCGTCGTCGTCACCTGCCATGCCGTGCTGCCGATCGAGTTCGTGGAAGAGGGCGATAGCGGTGTCCCGGGTGCCGACCATGACCTTGTCCACCATGGTCATGGACGCCTTGACCATGCCCTCCACGATCAGTTTCAGGTCCGGTGACAGCCCCACACGTTCCCCCCAGTGCTCAGTCGCCCTGCAGCAGGGCGATCGGATCTCCGTTCTATCGCATGAAGATCTTCAAAGCAGCGTCACGGTGAGCCAATGACGGCCCCCTTAGCGGCGTACTTGCTCCGGCCAGACGCGATGCGGGGCCGACGGCCGCCGCAGAGCGTATGGCCGGGCCCCGGGGCTGCCCCGGGCCCGGCTGCACTGTGCCACGACATCCGTCTGCGCCCCTGAGGCGCGGAACCGTACCGTCTGTGGTGCGACGAGCCCTACCGTCCCGCCGGCACCGGATGCCTCTGACCGACGGGAGTCTGGAGTACGGCGAACGTCAGTCGGTGCAGGTGTCGAGCATGGACGACAGGGCCGTCTCCTCCTGGTCGGTGGTGGTCAGCTTCCAGACGGACTTGATGTGGGTGTAGTCCTTGGCGTAGGTGCACCAGGAGGCGTGGTTGGTCGGCTTCCAGTCGGCGGGGCCGCTGTCGGACTTGGAGGTGTTGGAGGCTTCCGAGGCGATCAGCAGCTGGGGGTCTTTCAGGTCGTTGCCGAAGGCCTTGCGCTGGTCGGCGCTCCAGTCGTCGGCGCCGGAGCGCCAGGCTTCGGCGAGGGGGACCATGTGGTCGATGGTGGCCTTGGTTACGTCGGTGACGGTGGTGTCGTCGTAGACGGAGTACCAGGAGCCGGATGCGGGCTGGCAGCTGTCGGGCTTGTCCTGGACGTCTTTGCCGTCGCGGGCCAGCACTGTCTGGCGGGTGGTGCAGCCGCCTGGCTGGGTGGACCAGATGTCGAACTTGTCGCGTGAGTAGCCGTCCATCGGATGCGGGGCGGCGACGGTGAGAGCGGCCAGCTCCTGCCGGGCGGTCGTCGTGGACGGTGGTGCGGGCGGCTCGGCCAGGGCCGGGGCGGCACTGACACCGAGCAGCAGGAGGGCGGTTGCGGGCAGGCCGAAGACGGCGTGGCGCATGAAGTCTCCAAAGGGTGTGGGGGGTTGGAGATGCGCACACGAGACAACCGCAGCCGCGGCAGCCTTCGCTACGCGCGTGGACTACCTACGACAACTCCCCCACCCCGCCTTCACCACCACCTCACGCCCGCCCTCGAGCCCCTGTCCGGAGCAGACGCGGCACCTCCGCACAGGTCACTGCCAGGGCCCAGGACACGCAAAGGGGTGGGCTGCCCCGCTCGGAGGCAGCCCACCCTGGGGACGCCGGTGTCACCGGTCGGCGTCACCTACCGCCGGCTGAAGGAAGCTCAACCCCGGCGGTCGCCCCCGTGATGCCGGTCGTGGCCCCCGTGATGCCGGTCGTCGCCGCCGTGGCGGTGGTGGCCCCAGGACTCCTCGTCGACGAACCGGTCGCGGTCGTTGCGCAGGGTCGCGGTGTCGGAGCGGTTGTCCCACACGTAGTGGCGGCGGTCCTGGTACACGTCCGTCTTGGTGTCGCGGCCGTAGCCGGTGTGGACGCGGACGGTGGCGCGGCCGTCCAGGCGGTAGTGGTCGAAGGTGTAGATGTGGCCGTCCTCGTCCTCGAGGGTCCAGCCGTCCAGGTTCACCGCCCGCCGGGTGTCGTTGGTGATCTCCACCCACTCCTTGTTCAGGGAGCGGTTGGAGCGGTCGTCACGCCCCGGGGAGTCGTACTGCACGTCGCTGATGTACACCGCCGGGTGATGCGGTCGGCCCGGGTGGTGGTCGGCGGCCGACGCCGGCAGCGCCGCCGCTCCTACGACGGCGGCGGCCACGGCCGCGGCGGCGGTCAGACGACGGACGGAAGAAGAAACGGACACGAAGGTCCCCCTTCAGGTGCGCACACCCCGGCCGAGCTCACGGACGTTCCCCCGGTCCGGCCTGGTGCGTTGTGCTGGTGTGCAGCCGGCCGGCCGCACACCCACACCCTGCAACCCGCACCTTCACCACTGTGAGGAAAGCGCGAAGCCCGTTACTGTTTCAACATATTTCCATTACTCTCGCCTGCATCGTCCATTTATGGCGTTGATGCGCCAGCTTGACGGCCCGTCGGGTACCGGGCTCTTGGGAACACCGGCCCGCGGCAGCGGACCGCCAGCACACGCCACCCCGCCACTCTGGAAGTACTCACCCGAAAGTGAGTAACAGGGGCACCGTGATACCGACGGACCAGAGGGCGTGGCGCGCTCCCGTGTGCAGGGGACAGTGACACCGGCAGATCCGGGCGCATCCTTCGGCGGTCAACTTCCGAGGGCACCGCTTGCCCGCTGCGCTGCGGTGAGCGGTGCCCCGGCGTTAAGGCAGTCTCGGCCCGTTGAGATCAGTAGTTCGACCGGGGGCAGCCGATCACCGTTGTGCGGGCTCTTGGATGTGCTGCCGCGCGGCAGAGACGGTGAGAGTGGCCTGGTCCGGGTCGGGGGCTTGTTCTCGGGCGGCGGAGCGTGCAGGGAGGGTGTCGGAGATGTCCGGCGTGTTCTCGGCCGCTTCGAAGAGCGCGGTGATGCGGTCAGCGAAGTCCGGGCCGGGCAGGGGGATGTCGGAGTCAGGTTCGCGGAGCCACCCTGCAGTGACAGCTGTGGTGACGTAGGTCATGAGCTCGGTGACGGCGGCTGTCCGGGGGCGCACGGTGTGCTTGGCCAGGTGCCGCAGGACTCGGAGGAGGGTCGTGGTGGATGTGCTGGTAACGGTGTTGGCAGCGGGGTGCCACGCCGTGGTCGGCCGTCGCTTGTGATGCCCGTGGCAGGTGGACGGCTCGGGCGGTGGTTCCAGGTCGTCGGTCTGCTGGTGCCACCACTGGGCGGTGACCTGCTCGCCCTGGGCGAGGTGGTGGAGGTAGAGGCAGTAGGCGGCGGCGGGCTGGCCTGCGCCGGCGGCGAACTGCCACCACATGCGTGCACCGTCGTCGGTGTCGGTGAGTTGCAGGATGCAGGCGAGGGCCAGGGCACCGCGTGGCTGGGGCACTTGGTCGGTCAGGAAGTCAGCGAGAGTAGTGGGCGGGGTATGGGTGAGGACGGTCTCGCACAGGGCTTTGAGGTCCTCGGCGGCTTCCTTGGAGTCGGCGTCGGTGTTGTACGCGTAGGGGCGGGCCGGGCTGGAGGCGTCCGAGGAGCAGAGGGGGACGACGTCTTTGGGTACGGTGCGTTCCCTGACGAGGCAGGCCCTGGAGAGCAGGTCGTCGAAGCGTGTCATGGAGTTGTCCCTTCGTCGTTCTCGAGCGGATAGAGGGTGCTCTTCAGGAAGTGCTCGGCATGGCGCTGGCTGGAGCGCACCAGGGCCGGTGCGAGGCCCAGCAGCTCGGAAACGCGCTCGGTGGGCATGCGCCACAGGATGCGCAGTGCCATCACGTCGAACTGGTTGACGGGCAGCCGGCTCATCACCTGGAACAGTGCGATGGTCTCGGTGAGCTGGTGGGTTCGTGCTTCCTCATCGGTGAGATAGGTGAGCTCGACGGTGTCGAAGGCGGCCTGGCTGAAGCAGGGGCGGCCGTCGATGTGGGGGGTTCGGGACATGACGGTGCGGCGCAGCACCTCCCAGGCGAAGCGGCGGGTGTCGGCGCTGGCCAGGGCGTCGTTCCAGGACAGCCAGAGGATGTCGAAGGTGTCGGTGACGGCGGCTTCACACTGGCAGCCGTCGGGGATGAAGGCCTGGGCGTACAGGAGGTAGTCCTGCTCGACGTCTTCGCAGAATGCCCGGTGGTCGATCGGGGGTGCGGCGTGCGTGGTCGTCAGCGCGGTGGTGTTGTCGGTGGAGCGGTCGACCCAGTCGCGGCTCTTGTGGGCCTCGAGGGCGGCCTGCTTCCACAGCCGGTGCAGTGGGACGTAGGGCAGGCCGAGCAGGGTGGCGAGGCGGGAGACGATCTCCCAGCGGGGGTAGAGGTTGGCTCCACGGAGCAGTTCGGAAAGCTTTGACTTCGCCAGGGGCACCTCGACGCTGAGGTCGCCTAACAGGCCATTTCGTTTGGTGTGATCTTGCGGGATGCTGGCTGTATGGCGAGCGAGCTTGTCGAGCGGTTGGTGCCTGACAGTTTGTGGGAGC
>NZ_JACHJK010000040.1 GCF_014203595.1 Streptomyces echinatus | reverse complement strand
GTCACCCTCGGCCATCGTCCACAGCAGCGGTCACCACCTGCTGGTCACGACCGCCGACGGCCGGGTCACCGCCCTGCATCTGGCGGGCGCGGCACCGGACGGCGGGAACCAGGAACTGATCCGGTACGGCTACACCGACGGCCATCTCACCGAGGTCGTGCAGTCCTCCGGCCGCCCGACCCGCTTCGGCTACGACGAAGACGGCCGCATCACCTCCTGGACCGACACCAACGACAGCCGCTTCACCTACGTCTACGACGACCAGGACCGCTGCACCCACCAGTCCGGCGCCGCCGGCCACCTCCGCTCCACCTTCACCTACGGGCCCGCCGACCCGGACAGCGGCGAGCACGCCACGACCATCACCGACTCACACGGCCACACCACCAGTTACCTGGTCAACCGCCGCTGCCAGGTCATCGCCGAGACGAACGCCCTCGGCGCGACCACGCACTACGTCCGCGACCGCTACAACCGCCTGCTCTCCACGACAGATCCCCTGGGCCACACGACCACATTCGAGTACGACGAGGCGGGCAACCTCACCCGGGCGATCCGCCCGGACGGCCGCGAGGCACGCGCGGAGTCCAACGACCTGGGCTTGCCCGTGAAGGTGGTGAACCCGGACGGCACGGTGATCCGCCAGACCTACGACGAACGGGGCAACCGCACCTCGGTCACGGACCCGGCGGGCCGGACCACCCGCTTCGCCTACACGCAGGCCGGGCACCTGACGTCGGTGACGGACCCGCTGGGCCACACGACGACGGTCGTGTGCGACCGCTCGGGCCTCCCCGTGGAGGTGACGGACCCGCTTGGCGCGAGCACGCGCTACGCGCGGAACGCCCTCGGCCTCCCGACCGCGATCACCGACCCCACCGGCGCCACGACCCTCCTCGAATGGTCACTCGAAGGCCGGCTGACCCGCCGCACGTCACCCGACGGCACGACGGAGACGTGGACGTACGACGGCGAGGGCAACTGCACCAGCCACACCGACCCGATCGGTGGCGTCACGCACTTCGAGTACACCCACTTCGACCTGCTCACCGCCCGCACCGGCCCGGACGGCGTCCGCTACGCATTCGACCACGACACGGAACTGCGCCTGACGAAGGTCACGAACCCGCAGGGCCTGACATGGACGTACGAATACGACGCGGCCGGCCGCCTGGCGACGGAGAAGGACTTCGACGACCGCACGCTGACGTACACGTACGACCCGGCCGGCCGCCTGGCCTCTCGACGGAACACGCTCGACGAGGTGACGTCCTTCGAGCGAAACGAACTCGGCCAAATCCTCAGCAAGGACACAGCAGGACACATCACCACATTCGCCTACGACCTGACCGATCAGCTGGCCCAAGCGACGGGCCCCGACGGCACCACTCTGACGCTCCTGCGGGACCGCCACGGCCGCCTGCGCTCGGAGACGGTCAACGGCCGCACGCTGAAGTTCACCTACGACGCGCTGGGCCGCCGCACGGGCCGGGTGACGCCGACCGGAGCCGAGACGACGTGGTCGTACGACGCGGCGGGCCGCCACACGGGCATGGTCGCGTCGGGCCGGCCGATCGACTTCACCTACGACGCGGCGGGCCGCGAACTGACCCGCCATGTCGGTGGCACAGTCGCCCTGGGCCACACCTTCGACGCACTGGGTCGCCTGACGACCCAGTCGGTGACCGGCGCCGGAGGCCGCGAGGTCCAGCACCGGAGCTACACCTACCGAGCCGACGGCAACCTGATCGGCATAGAGGACCGGCTCTCCGGCACCCGCCGCTTCGACCTGGACGCGACAGGCAGGGTGACGGCGGTCCACGCGGCCGGCTGGACGGAGCGGTACGCCTACGACGAGGCCGGCAACCAGACCCAGGCGACCTGGCCGACGGACCACCCGGGCGGCGAGGCGGTGGGCCCCCGCACCTACGCCGGCACGCGCATCACCCGGGCGGGCAACGTCCGCTACGAACACGACGCCCTGGGCCGCATCACCCTCCGCCAGAAGACCCGCCTCTCCCGCAAGCCGGACACCTGGCGCTACGAGTGGGACGCCGAGGACCGCCTCACCTCGGTCATCACCCCGGACGGCACCCGCTGGCGCTACACCTACGACCCCCTGGGCCGCCGCACATCAAAGCTCCGCATGGCCGGGGACGGCGAGACAGTGCGGGAGAGGGTGGACTTCACCTGGGACGGCACCACACTCTGCGAACAAACCACAACGTCCACCGACCTCCTCCACCCGGTCACCCTCACCTGGGACCACCAGGGCCTACGCCCCCTGACCCAAACGGAACGCATCACGGCAGCCGATGCACCACAGGAGGAGATCGACTCCCGCTTCTTCACCATCGTCACCGACCTGGTCGGCACCCCGAACGAACTCATCGACGAACAGGGCGAAATCGCCTGGCACACCCGCAGCACCCTGTGGGGCACAACGGCATGGGCAGCCAACAGCACCACCTACACCCCCCTACGCTTCCCAGGCCAGTACTACGACCCGGAAACCGGCCTCCACTACAACTACTTCCGCCACTACGACCCGGACACTGCCCGCTACCTCACACCCGACCCTCTCGGACTCGAACCCGCTCTCAATCCTGTCACCTATGTTGACAATCCGTGCACTTGGTCCGACTCACTGGGCCTTGCACCTGAGGCATGCCGTTCGTTGGGTTTGTCGCCGGCTGCGCAACGAGCGATCGAGAAGTTTGAGAACATAAAAAAGGATCCGCTCGGCGATGTAAACTCGCAGCCGAACCACAACCACTATAACGCTGCCCGCCGTGAGGCAAATGGGGAAGTGGTTGCCCGGAAAGCCGACGGAACACCTTTTGACCACATAGCAGAGCTGAAGCAGGCCCGGGATGGGCTCGACAGGTCAAGGAGGGTCCTCGAACGCGAGATCGAGACTCCCCCCGCAGGACTGACCGATCGAGGAATCAAAGTTTTGATCGCGAAACGCAAAGAATTGATCGGAGAACTCGACCGCCTCAATGGATTCCTGCATTCGATCGGCCATCGCACGTAGGCCGGGCAAGAGAGAAGGACTTATGCTTTCGAATTTTGTCGACCGTGACAGGTCCATCGAGCAATTGGAAGGAGAGCGGTGGCCTGATCCTCCGCAGGAGAGTACGACCTTGGTGCGCAGCGTCCATCAATTGCGACAGCGAGCCATCAAGGACCTCTCCGTGGAGGATCTACGGCGGCTGATCTCCCAGGACGTCGGACTTCACTGGCTTCTCCCGGTGGCCTTGGACTTCCTGCGCGAAACCGCACCGCAGGAGGCAGCAACCGGCTGGTACGACGACGACCTACTATCGGCAGTGCTGACACGTAGGGAATCTGTATGGAGGGACAACCCGCGCCTCGCACGTCACCTAGACGAGACGGTGCGCATGCTCACCGACCTCTCGTCGCACATTAAGCGAGAAGCGGACAGTTATCGAGCAACCCTGGCAGACCTGCTGTAAGGGCAGCAGGTCGACTGGCAAGAGCATGCCGTAGCAGCAGAAAGTAGTGACAGCCTCGCGTCTCTGCTGCGGCTACCTACCGCAATGACCGCCCTCATGGGTAACGAATTGCTACACGCTCAGCGGACCGGGGGGGGGGGGGGGGGCGGGGGCGGGGGGGGGGGGGGGGGGGGGGGGGGGGGGGGGGGGGGGGGGCGTGTGNNNNCCCTCATGGGTAACGAATTGCTACACGCTCAGCGGAACGCCCCCCCCCCCCCCCCCCCCCGGCTTATCGGGCGATCGCCGAGGGCGGCTGAACAGTGGCGGAAAATGGCGCGCACCTACTTACCGCTTTGCAAGGCGGATACAGTGGCTCCACATCCGACTTCGAGGACATCGTTCACCTCGCAGCCTCCGCTAAACGGGTGCGCCATGATGGACTACGATCTTCCCGCCGCCATCCCGGAAAGGCGAGGCCGACCACTTCGGCGGTGCATCGCTCACGCATGCCTTGCGCTGAGTTGCGTGCCCAGCGATAGTGACTATCCCGTTTGGGTGTACGTCTCCCTGTCGCAGATGAAATCGATAGGTTTCTCACCGCATGACTCGCCCGCACACACATAGTGGCAGATCTAGGCCAGCTGAGCACCAAGGATGCCGGAGGACTTCCGGCTCGCTCTGTTGGGCGTACTGGGGCGTCTGAAGGCCGACAAGTTCCACGAGTCCGCGGAAATCGGTCTGAGTGAAGTGCCCGTAGGATCGATCGATTATGTGGCGAGCCAGCCAGAGTTCTCAGCTTCTTCGATCAGCCCTGAAGACTTCGAGCGAGCGTGGCGAACCGCCTCGTGGTCGACGAGGAACGTTCCGGGATGGCGGTGATTGGCGGATTTGATCCACGCAGCGAGGTCTCCGGGCGGCCTCAGCCTTCATCTTTCCCACGCCACCTGGCACAAATCCGCCAATCGTCCCCGCTGCCACCGGTCGTTGGCCGCAAAGCCGGTCCGGCGTGCCGGCGAAGCGCGAGCGCGCACCCTCAGTCGGCGGCACTATGCAGCACGCCGAGGGCCCGGTGCCGGGCTGGGCCACCGCTGTTTCGGGCCGCTCGCTCGTTTCCTCTCCGTGCTGGAGTGAGCCGAGTCAAGGGTGGCCCGCAGGGCGATCGCCGCAGGCGACGCGCAGCGCCCTTACGCGGCCCGTGGAAGCCCGACACCGGCCGAGAGACGAGTGGCCCGACGGTCACCCGTTCACTCCCCGGCGAACAGTACCCCTGCGTCCTCGGCGTGCACCGCTCGCTGGGCCCAGGCCTCCAGCTGGTCCAGGTCCGTGCATGCCTCGACCCGCTCGCGGACGGCGTCGGGCACGGTGATGCCGCGCCACTCCAGGATGCGAAGTGTGATTTCCCGCCGATCCTGAACGCGTCCCTGCTCAAGCCCTTGTTCTCGCCCCTCCTCGCGCACCTGCTCCGCCAGTGGGTGTCGCCAGAAGTACTGGATCGCCGTCATCAGGTCCCTCCACATCTGCTTCGCCCGGGGCTCGGCCAGGCAGGAGTCGACGAACTGCACGAAGACCGCGGGAGCCTGCGGCCCACGCCCGTGTGTCATCGCCGACAGCACCGCAAGAGGTACGTCCCGTTCGGCCTGCCACTCATCCGCGATCACCGGGACGTTGTCCGGACCCAGCACCAGCGGACGCACCGTCAGCGAGTCCCAGCCCGCGAAACCGAGCCGGATCGGCCGCGAGGCCCACCTCGCCGTTGCGCTTCTCTGCGTGATCACGATGAGCACCGGTTCGCACCGGTACTTCTCGTACAGGTACGACAGGTAGTACGGCCAGCTGCCCCGCTTGCGCTCGTCCACCTTCCCCTGCGACTCCACCACCAGCAGGTACGTGCCCTCGTCCGTCTCCGCCCGCAGCAGCGTGTCCACCCGCCGCTCCACCGGTTCGATCTCGGTGAGGTCCACGTTCAGTGCCGCGACCTCCCTGGGTTCCGGGAACGGCACATGCAGCACCCGCTGTAACGCCCTCGTCAGCAGCGCCGGGTCCTTCTGGAAGATCCGGTGCAGCGCCTCGTGCGACGAGCCGACCATCAGCTCTCCTTTCCGTACGACGTGATCAACGAGCTACGCCGCCGCGAGTTCGCACCACACGAACTTCCCCCGGTCCCCGAAACGCGCCGACGGCTGCCAGCCCCACCCGTCGGCGCACGCCCGTACCAGCCCCAGGCCCCGTCCCTCTTCCCCCAGCCCTGCGACCTGGCCCAGCATTGGGGGCGGAGGAGGCGGTGCCGGGTCCGTGTCCCACGCCCCGATCCACACCACCCCCTCCCGGGTCCGGCGCACCCTCAGCGCCGCCGGCCCCTTCGTGTGCCGCACCGCGTTCGACACCAGCTCCGTCGCCAGCAGCTCCGCCGTGTCCACCAGCCCGATCAGCCCGTGCATCGTGAGAATCAGGCGCAGGGTGCGGCGGCACACGGTCACCGCTCTCAAGTCGTTCGGGATGTAGAGCGTGTAGTCCCAGGGCTCGTTTTCGGGCATGCGTCAACAACTCCGTTCGATGACAGGGGATTTCGAGCGTGCGGTGGCATTGCCGCGGGCGCCATGGCAGGGCGGCGAGGTGCACTTTCCGTGCGCAACCGGCACGTCGCCGACGGTAGACCTTAGAATTAAGGGTCAGCAAGCCGATCCCGTAATCTGACCCCGAACGGGTCACGACGGCACGTGCGTTGCAGCAAGGAGCACCGATGGGCACCAAGCGCGAACCCACCGCGCGGCAACTGCGGCTGGCCGTGGAACTGCGCAGGCTCCGCGAGGCGGCGGGGCTCAGCTCCCGGGAGGCAGCTGCGATGCTCGGCGTGAACTCCGTTCAGATCAGCCAGATCGAGGCCGGCACCTCAGGTGTCAGCGAGCAACGCCTGCGTCGCATGGCGGGCAACTATGCCTGCCCGGACCACGAGTTGATCGACGCCTTGGCCGCAGTCGCCTCCGATCGGACGCAGGGCTGGTGGGAGGAGTACCGGGGCCGGCTACCGACGCCCTTCCTCGATCTGCCCGAGCTGGAGCACCACGCCACTTACCGATGGGACGTGGAGTTCCTGCACGTTCCAGGGCTTCTCCAGACCGCCGATTACGCCCGGCGTCTCTTCTCCTACGTCAACCCGGAGTTCTCGGGCAGCGATGTGGACCTCTGGGTCGAGCACCGGATGAAGCGCAGGGGCATCATCGAGCGTGCGGATCCTGTCCCCTACGAGGCAGTGATCCACGAGGCTGCTCTGCGGATCAGGGTCGGGGACCGGCCCACGGCACGCGGTCAGCTCAACCGAGTCCTGGAGCTCTCCGAGTCCGACCACGTCACCGTGCGTGTCATCCCCTTCGACCTGGACGACTTCGGCGGAGCCGGAAGCGCCATGGTCTATGCGGGTGGTCCTGTGCCCAAGCTGGACACCGTTGTCCGTGACGGCCCGAACGGTCCCGTCTACATCGATGCCGAGGCCCAGCTCAGTCGATATCGAACGCTCTTCCGTAGGGTGGAGGCCGCGTCACTCGAACCTGGTCGCTCGCGTGACTTCATTCACCGCCTCGCGAAGGAGCTGTGAAACATGCTGACCCCCGGCACCTGGCAGAAGTCCTCCTTCTCGGGCGGCGGACAGGGAGACGCCTGCGTTGAGGTCGCGAAGGGCCCCACCCACATATCCGTCCGCGACTCAAAGGACCCGGCCAGAACCCCCCTCACCTTCCCCGCAGCCGCCTTCGCCCCCTTCCTTCAGGCCCTGAAGGACACCGGCACCTCCGGCCCCGGAGCGCACCGCGCGTCCTGAACCGAAGGTGCCTCCCGGCGCTCACCTCACCGGAGCAACACCCCCGCCCCCTCCACCACATCTCCCGACGGCACCGCCACCAGCCCCAGTTCGGTGCCGGAGGCGAGGAGGGGGTGGGTGGGGAGGATGCGGACCGTGTAGCCGTAGGGGCCCGTGCGGTCCAGGGAGAGGGGGCCCTCGTAGACGAGCCGGCCCTCGAGATCGGGCGTGCCGGTCGGCTTGAGGGGGACCACCGTCGCATCCGTGATGCGGTCCTCCGCGTCCACCCGGCCGGACACCGCCTGCACCTCCACGTCGTCCGGGCTCAGCTCGCCCAGGCCCACCCGGACCCGCAGGCCCACGGTGGTGCCCAGCTCCGCCGTCGCGGTCGTCGCGGTCGTCTCGACGTGGTCGACGCTCACCCCGGGCCAGGCACCCCGCACCCGGGCCTTCCACTCCGCCAGGTCCCGGGCGGTGTCCGGGGTCAGCGCGCGGTGCGCCTGGGCGGCGGGGGCGTAGAGCCGCTCGACGTACTCGCGGACCATGCGGCCGGCCAGCACCTTCGGGCCGAGCAGGGACAGGGTCTGGCGGACCATCTCGATCCAGCGGTCCGGCAGCTCGCCGCGCCCGCGCTCGTAGAAGCGCGGCGCGATCCGCTGTTCGAGAAGGTCGTACAGGGCCGCCGCCTCGATGTCGTCCCGGTGGTCGGGGTCCGTGCCGGCGCCGTCGGCGGTCGGGATGGCCCAGCCGAAGTCCGGCTGGAACCACTCGTCCCACCAGCCGTCCAGCACCGAGAGGTTGAGGCAGCCGTTGAGCGCCGCCTTCATCCCGCTCGTGCCGCACGCCTCCAGGGGCCGCAGCGGGTTGTTCAGCCAGACGTCACAGCCCGGGTAGAGCTTCTGCGCCATCGCCATGCCGTAGTCGGGCAGGAACACGATCCGGTGCCGCACGCGCGGGTCGTCGGTGAACCGCACCAGCTCCTGCACCAGCCGCTTGCCGCCGTCGTCCGCCGGGTGCGCCTTGCCCGCGACGACGATCTGCACCGGCCGCTCGGGGTGCAGCAGCAGCTCCATCAGCCGGTCCCGGTCACGCAGCATCAGCGTCAGCCGCTTGTACGACGGCACCCGGCGCGCGAACCCGATCGTCAGCACGTCCGGGTCCAGGACCCCGTCGATCCAGCCCAGCTCCGCGTTGCCGGCCCCGCGCTGCCGCCAGGACACGCGCAGCCGCTCCCGCACCTCCAGCACCAGCTGTTCGCGCAGGGTCCGGCGCAGCTCCCAGATCTCCTGGTCCGCGATGTCGGCGACCGCGTCCCACCGCTCGGAGCCGCCGACGGACAGCGCGTCCTCCGCCCGCTGGGCGCCGATCTGCCGGGCGCCGAGCCGCAGCACCTCCGGCGCCACCCAGGTCGGCGCGTGCACCCCGTTGGTCACGGAGGTGATCGGCACCTCCTCGGCGTCGAATCCCGGCCACAGCCCCGCGAACATGCCCCGGCTGACGTTCCCGTGCAGCAGCGACACCCCGTTGGCGCGCTGGGCCAGCCGGAGCCCCATCACCGCCATGTTGAACAGGTTCGGCTCGCCGCCCGGGTAGGTCTCCATGCCCAGCGCCAGGATCCGCTGGACGTCGATGCCGGGGAGTTCGGCGTCCCGGCCGAAGTGGCGGCCGACCAGTTCCCGGTCGAAGCGGTCGATGCCGGCCGGCACCGGGGTGTGCGTGGTGAACACCGTCCCGCCCCGGACGGCCTCCAGCGCCGAGTCGAAGTCCAGCCCCTCGTCGCACAGTTCGGCGATGCGCTCCAGGCCGAGGAACCCCGCGTGCCCCTCGTTGGTGTGGAACACCTCCGGCACCGGGTGACCGGTGAGCCGGCAGTAGGTCCGTACGGCCCGCACACCTCCTATGCCGAGCAGCATCTCCTGCAGCAGACGGTGTTCGCTGCCGCCGCCGTAGAGCCGGTCGGTCACCCCGCGCTCGCCGAAGTCGTTCTCCTCCACGTCGGAGTCGAGCAGCAGCAGTGGCACCCGGCCCACCCGGGCCAGCCAGATCCGGGCGCGCAGGGCCCTGGCGCCCGGCAGCGCGAGGGAGAGCCCGGCCGGGGTGCCGTCGGGTTCCTTCAGCTGGCCGAGCGGCAGTTCGTTGGGGTCGAGCACCGGATAGTGCTCCTGCTGCCAGCCGTCCCGGGAGAGGGTCTGCCGGAAGTACCCGTGGCGGTACAGCAGTCCGACCCCGATCAGCGGCACCCCGAGGTCGCTGGCCGCTTTCAGATGGTCGCCGGCGAGGATTCCGAGGCCGCCGGAGTACTGTGGGAGCGCGGCCGTGATGCCGAACTCCGGCGAGAAGTAGGCGACGGCGGCGGGCAGGCCGTCCGACTGGGACTGGTACCAGCGGTCGCCGGTCAGATAGTCGTCGAGGTCGTCGGCGACCGCGGTGAGACGGCGCAGGAACCGCCGGTCCCCGGCCAGCTCGGCCAGCCGCGCCGGCCGCACGCTGCCGAGCAGCCGCACCGGGTCACCGCCGGCCGCGGCCCAGGCCTCGGCGTCGACGGACTGGAACAGATCACGTGTTTCCGCATGCCAGGACCAGCGCAGATTGCGCGCCAGGTCACTCAGCGGCCGGAGGGGGTCGGGGAGAACGGGACGGACGGTGAACCGACGGATCGCCTTCACATTCCTACCTCGGGACGCGTTGCGGTGAGACGCACCGAGCTGTACGCCTCGTCGTCGCCTCCGACGGTAGTGGTTACCGCGCGGTCGGTGGGGACGTACCCGCCGGGGGTGTCGGAGGGGGCGTCAACGCCCGGCCACCGGGCACCTGGAGAAAGGGACCGGTCTTGTGTGTAGACATACGCGTGAGTAGTTAACAAAGTGCCGGATTGCCCACCCGAATCGGGTGGGAAGGCTCCTCCGGTACACACCCCACAGGCGCACCACAGCACTTCCGCAGGACCCACCTCCCCACATCCATCCGCCACACCCACGTTGAAGCGGACAGGAGCGGTCATGCCCGCCACGCACCACTCGTCAGCACCCCCGACAAGCAGCGCGACCAAGGCAGCAGGAAGGAAGACGACGGGCAGGAAAGGTGTGACGCCGGCCGGCGCCGCCGCCCCGTCCGCCGCCGGGGAGCGGTCCTCCCCCGACGCGGCCACCACCGTGGGCCGCATTCCCGTCCTCGACGTACGCCCCGTGGTCCAGCACGGCCGCAGGCCCGCCAAGGCCGTGACCGGGGAGTCCTTCGAGGTGTCGGCCACCGTGTTCCGGGAGGGCCACGACGCCGTCGCGGCGAACGTGGTGCTGCGGGACCCGGCGGGCCGGGCCGGGCCCTGGACGCCGATGCGGGAACTCGCCCCGGGCACCGACCGCTGGGGCGCCACCGTCACCGCGGGTGAACCCGGCCGCTGGACCTACACGGTGGAGGCCTGGTCGGACCCGCTCGCCACCTGGCGGCACCATGCCCGGATCAAGATCCCGGCAGGGATCGACAGCGATCTGGTCATGACGGAGGGCGCACAGCTGTACGAGCGTGCCGCCGCCGGGGTGCCGGAGGAACTGCGGCAGCCCGTCCTGGACGCGGTGGCGGCCCTGCGGGACGAGGACCGCCCGGCCGCCTGGCGGCTCGCCGCCGCCCTGTCTCCGGAGGTGGAGGGGCTGCTGGCCCGGTATCCGCTGCGGGAGCTGGTGACCGCCTCGGACGCGATGCCGCTGCTGGTGGAGCGCGAACGGGCCCTGTACGGCTCCTGGTACGAGTTCTTCCCCCGCTCCGAGGGCACCGCCGAGCGGCCGCACGGCACCTTCCGCACCGCCGCCCGCCGGCTGGAGCCGATCGCCGAGATGGGCTTCGACGTCGTCTACCTGCCCCCGATCCACCCGATCGGCACCACCTTCCGCAAGGGCCGCAACAACACCCTCACCGCCGGCCCCGACGACGTCGGCGTGCCCTGGGCCATCGGCGGCCCGGAGGGCGGCCACGACGCCGTCCACCCCGCCCTCGGCACGATCGAGGACTTCGACTTCTTCGTCGCCGAGGCGAACAGGCTGGGCCTGGAGATCGCGCTGGACTTCGCGCTGCAGTGCTCCCCGGACCACCCCTGGGTGCAGAAGCATCCGGAGTGGTTCCACCACCGCCCCGACGGGACGATCGCCTACGCGGAGAACCCGCCGAAGAAGTACCAGGACATCTATCCCATCGCCTTCGACGCCGACATGGACGGCCTGGTCACCGAGACCGTGCGGGTGCTGCGGCACTGGATGGGCCACGGGGTGCGGATCTTCCGGGTCGACAACCCGCACACCAAGCCGGTGGTGTTCTGGGAACGGGTCATCGCCGAGGTCAACCGCAGGGACCCGGACGTGATCTTCCTGGCCGAGGCGTTCACCCGCCCGGCGATGATGCACACCCTCGCGCAGACCGGGTTCCAGCAGTCGTACACGTACTTCACCTGGCGCAACACCAAGCAGGAGCTCACGGAGTACCTGACCGAGCTGTCGGGGGAGGCGGCGGCCTGGATGCGGCCGAACTTCTTCGCCAACACCCCCGACATCCTGCACGCCTACCTCCAGAACGGCGGACGGCCCGCCTTCGAGGTCCGCGCCGTCCTCGCCGCCACCCTCTCCCCCTCCTGGGGCGTCTACTCCGGCTACGAACTGTGCGAGAACACCCCGCTCCGCCAGGGGAGCGAGGAGTACCTCGACTCGGAGAAGTACCAGCTCAAACCCCGTGACTGGGCAGCCGCCGCACGCGAGGGCCGCACCATCGCGCCCCTCCTCACCCGGCTCAACACCATCCGCAGGCACAGCCCGGCCCTGCAACGGCTCCGTGGTGTGCACTTCCACCACACCGACAAGGACGCGGTGATCGCCTACTCGAAGCGGAGCGGATCGAACACGGTTCTGGTGGTCGTCAACCTCGACCCGCACAACACCCAGGAGGCCACGGTCTCGTTGGACATGCCGCAACTCGGCCTGGACTGGCACGAGTCCGTGCCGGTGCGCGACGAGCTCACCGGCGAGACCTACTACTGGGGCAGGGCCAACTATGTGCGCCTCGAGCCGGGTCATAGGCCCGCGCATGTCTGCACCGTCCTGCGACCGTCCACCCCGCAGATCGGAGGGTCACCCACAATATGATCGTCAATGAGCCCGTTCCGGACACCTTCGAGGACACTCCCGCCAAGGACCGGGACCCGGATTGGTTCAAACGCGCCGTCTTCTACGAGGTGCTGGTCCGCTCCTTCCAGGACAGCAACGGCGACGGCGTCGGCGACCTGAAGGGCCTGACCGCCAAACTCGACTATCTGCAGTGGCTCGGCGTGGACTGCCTGTGGCTGCCGCCGTTCTTCAAGTCCCCCCTGAGGGACGGCGGTTACGACGTGTCCGACTACACGGCCGTCCTCCCGGAGTTCGGTGACCTCGCCGACTTCGTGGAGTTCGTGGACGCCGCCCACCAGCGCGGCATGCGCGTCATCATCGACTTCGTCATGAACCACACCAGCGACCAGCACCCGTGGTTCCAGGAGTCGAGGCGGGATCCGGACGGTCCGTACGGCGACTACTACGTCTGGGCCGACGACGACAAGCAATACCAGGACGCCCGCATCATCTTCGTCGACACCGAGGTCTCCAACTGGACGTACGACCCGGTACGCAAGCAGTACTACTGGCACCGCTTCTTCTCGCACCAGCCGGATCTGAACTACGAGAACCCGGCGGTGCAGGAGGAGATGATCTCCGCGCTGAAGTTCTGGCTGGATCTCGGCATCGACGGGTTCCGGCTGGACGCGGTCCCCTACCTGTACCAGCGGGAGGGCACCAACTGCGAGAACCTGCCGGCGACCCACGAGTTCCTGCGGCGGGTGCGCAAGGAGATCGACGCCCAGTACCCCGACAAGGTGCTGCTCGCCGAGGCGAACCAGTGGCCCGAGGACGTCGTCGACTACTTCGGCGACTACTCCACCGGTGGCGACGAGTGCCACATGGCGTTCCACTTCCCCGTCATGCCGCGGATCTTCATGGCCGTACGGCGGGAATCCCGCTACCCGGT
>NZ_JACHJK010000039.1:4324-18560 GCF_014203595.1 Streptomyces echinatus | reverse complement strand
TTTCGACGTCGGTGCCGGCCTGCGCCGCCTGGCCCGCGAGGCCGGATACACCGCCTCCGCCCGCCCCGCCCCCCGCCGGCGCACCCGCGCCAGCAGCGCCGCCGACCGCGAGATGCCCCCCGGCCCCTGTGCCGGCCACCAGCTCGCGGTCATCGCCCGCTGGGTCCTCAAGCAGCCCCAGGCCGCTGACCACGTCCAGCGTTTAGCGCAGGAGATCGGAAACGAGGACACCGTCGCCCTCCACGAAGCATCAGCGGAGGACCTCGACGTCGACGGCGCCCAGGTCTTCGCCTGCATGCTCTACCTCGCCGGCCACCCCGAAAGCGCCTGCTTCTGGTGGCAGCTCGCCGCAGGCGCCGGCCACCGCATCGCCGCCTACTGCCTGTCCCTGCACCATCTGGAACTCGGCGAACTCAACGAAGCCCGGCAGTGGCGCAAGGAACTCCAGCAGGACATCGACGGACCCGACGACGCCTTCCTCAACATCGTCGAACACTTCGCCAAATACGTCCGCCGGCACTGCACCGCCACCCCCGTGCCCGGCCTGACCGAAGAAGTCGAACGCCTGGCCACCCGCCCCCGCGGCGACGTCCTGGTCCTGCCCGAACGCGAACTCGCCGACCGCCTCCAGGACTGCACCAACCAGCACTGACGCCTTCCCCTCACAGGACACGAGAAGAGCCCACCGGATGGTCACAGGTTCCTAGGCCACCAACCACCGACAGGCTCTCCCGCAAAGCCCCACCAAGGGAGCTCCCATATGCAGCGTAGGCCCACGCCCCCCGCCACGGCCACCACAACCGGCCCGGACCCGCACGAAAGCGGCACCGCCGCCCGGCTGCTCGCCCTCCTGCACCGCCACCGCTGCACCGCCGCCGCCCAGTTGCTGCGCGGCCTGTGCTACGGCGTCGGCACCGGCCTCACCGGCCTGGCGTCCTGGTGGCTCCAGCAGCACCTCTAGGCGCACCCACCCGGCCAGACCCTGCCCCGCACAGCCGCGTCGGCCGACCCCACGGCGCGGTCTCCCCTCCCTCACCCCGGCGGCGGACCAGCCGTACCGCACCCGCGCGCTCATCAAGCCGCGACCACATCAGCCACCCACCCCTGGCCGCACGACGGCCGAACCCACCCCCTGGGGGGAAGCCATGTACTTCGACGACGAACTCAGCGAGAGCCGCTTCGCCCGCTGGCTCCTGCACCACAGCCGCCTCGCCGGCTACGACACCACCGCGGCCCAGACCCAGATGACGATCCTGCTGCTGACCGCCATCGCGCTGTCCGACGGCCTGGACGCCACCATGACCACACGCCTCGCACAGGCTCTCGGCGTCACCCCTGAGCAAGTTACGACCGCCTATGTCGGCGAGATGAGGCAAGCCGTCCTCACCCAACTACGCAGCCACCCCGACCTCCGAGCGCTGGACGCGCACCTGGACCAACTGGCCCGCAACCGTTGAACACAAGCACTGCCCGCACCGGAGCGCTGCCCGTACGATGATCGCGTGACAGCCCGCCGCACCCTTGGCGCAGGACCCCAGGCCGCGCACAGCATCCGTGCTGCCCAGGCCGACCTGCTCGACGCCCTCCCCGGCATCCGTCTCCCCGACCTGAACGAGCTGCGGGACCGCGGCGTACTCGGCGCCCACCCCGCGCCGACCCCCGCTCCGCGACGCACGCTCCTCGCCGGCCGCCCGGCCGGCAGGGAGCTATCCGACCCTCCCGCCTGACCCCTCCCGACAGGCAGACCCTGCCCCGGAAGGGCTCCCGGACCGCGAGGCAGCGGCACTATCGTGAAGGGGCCACGCCTATCCGGTCCCGGGAGTCTGTGATGAGCCAAGAGCCGGCCTCTGCCGAGAGCGTCCGCCATCCACTGGAGCCGGCCGCCGCAGACGCGGTACGCGCGTACGCAGCCCAGACCCGGGCCAGGGCCGACGAGTTCGCCGCCGCCCTGGAAGACATCGCCGCCAACGGCCTGCCCGCGGTAGAGGACTGCACACCGTGGGAAGACCTGCGAGAAACCCACCTCGCCCGCCTCGCCCGCCAGCGCCCGGCCGTCGCCTGATGCCCACACACCACGGCCCGCGCCGCGCCCGTATCGCCTTCTCCGACGCCGCCGCCAAGCAGCTGGAGAACATCACCAGCGAGTCCGAACTCCACGCCCTGGACCGCGCACTGGTGGTCATCTCCGTCGACCCCGGTGCCGGTGAGCCTCTGCCCGGCGACAGCAGCGGACCGGCACTGCGTCAGTACACCGACGAGGTCGAAGCCGTCCGCGTGCTGTACTTCGTCACCGCCCTGCGCACAGTCGTGGTCGTCGCCTACATCGAGGTCTGAAGGCCGCTCCGGCGGGAGGCCGCGAGGGTTTCGGTCTGCCGGACGCTCGTGCGTCATGCGCCCTCCAGAGTGATCCCCCGCTCGCGCGGAGAGGACTGCGCCCTCGCCGTCACGTGCGGATGGTGGTCCGGCTCACCTCCGCTCGCGCGGAGAGGACACGGTGGGCCCGCCGTCGTCGCTGTGCTGGCACGGCTCACCTCCGCTCGCGCGGAGAGGACGCCCGGTCCTGGACGTTGGTGCCGGTGCCCATCGGCTCACCTCCGCTTGCGCGGAGACTTCATCGACGTGGGCCGAGCCTACGGCTCACCTCCGCTCGCGCGGAGAAGACCGCGTATGCGGCTACAAGAAGGGCTGCCCCACCGGCTTACCTCCGCTCGCGTGAAGAGGACGCCGTCCTGGTCCTTTCCGCCATGTGCAAGGGTGGCTCACCTCCCTTCGCGCGGAGAGGACGAGATGTCGACGTCCGCCGTGGACAGATCCGTCGGCTCACCTCCGCTCGCGCGGAGAGGGCGTGTGGTCTGTCTTCACCTTCCACGGGAGGTACGGCTCACCTCTGCTTGCGCGGAGAGGGCATCGAGACCGACTTCGCCAAGGGCACCACCGGTGATTCACCTCCGCTCGCAGAGGACGTGGACCGTAATGCTCGGCTCACTCCGCCTGCGCGAAGAACATCGGCGACGTGCACACCAAGCACGCGTGCAATCGGCTCACCTCCGCTCGCGCGGAGAGGACGTCACGCCGATGCCGACGATGCCCATCGCGACCGGCTGACCTCCGCTCGCGCGGAGAGGACCGCTGGTTCTACCCGGAGCAGGCCTCCAAGTACGGCTTACCCCCGCTCGCACGGAGAGGGCATCGAGTTGAAGACCAGCACCATCCCCCTGTACGGCTCACCTCCGCTCGCGCGGCGAGGACTCAGCGGCACCTGACAGCGTCTCCAGCGTGACCGGCTCACCTCCGCTTGCGCGTAGAGGACGGCTACGTGCCGAACGCGCCGGCGCACCTGTACGGTTCACCTCCGCTCGCGCGGAGAGGACACGAAGATGGGCTGGCCAGTGGTGTCGGTGGCCGACTCACCTCCGCACGCGCGGAGAGGACTTCGGGGCAAGCTTCGCCATCGCCAGGTCGAACGGGTCACCTCCGCTTGCGCGGAGAGGACGACGGACTCTACGTCCTGCACTGGCTTGACGACGGCTCACCTCCGCGCGCGCGGAGAGGACCATGCTCCTTTCGTCGCGAGCGCGGCCGTCAGCGGCTCACCCCCGCTCGCGCGGAGAGCACATATGGCCGTCCGCGCCGATCGGGATCGCGTACGGCTTACCTCCGCTTGCGCGGACAGGACATCCGCCGCTTCACCAAGGGCAATGTCGCCTACGGCTCACCTCCGCACGCGCGGAGAATACGTCTGCAGGACGGACCGCCACCACTGCCACGTCGGCTTACCTCGGCTCGCGCAGAGAGCACGGCGTCCGCAATGTCATCGTGGGCCTAATCATCGGTTCACCTCCGCTCGCGCGGAGAGGACCTGCGGAAGGGCGACGAGTTCCACCACGAAATCGGCGCACCTCCGCTCGCGCGGAGAGGACACGAAGATGGGCTGGCCGGTGGTGTCGGTGGCCGGCTCACCTCCGCTCGCGCGGAGAGGACCTCGACATCGAGGGTGACCGGCACCTGCGGGACGGCTCACCTCCGCTTGTGTCGGAGAGGACGCGCCCAAGCCACCCCGGTCAAGTCCCTATACGGCTCACCTCCGCTCATGCGGAGAGCACAACGCGTACGTGACGCGAACCTGATCGCCGTCTGGCTCACTTCCGCTCGTGCGGAGAGGTCAGGGCGTTACGCGTGATGCCTTGGTAGCGGAGCGGTTCACCTCCGCTCGCGCGGAGAGGACCGGACCACGCCTGACAACACCTACCTGCGGTTCGGCTCACCTCCGCTCGTGCGGAGAGGACTACCCCGACCTGTACGCGGACGTCACCGACGTCGGCTCACCTCCGCTCGCGCAGAGAGGACAGCAGGGTGTCGGGCGCCTGCTCATCGAGGTATGGCTTACCTCCGCTCGCGCGGAGAAGACCGCGTATGCAGCTACAAGAAGGGCTGTCCCACCGGCTTACCTCCGCTTGCGTGAAGAGGACGCCGTCCTGGTCCTTTCCGCCATGCGCAAGGGTGGCTCACCTCCGCTCGAGCGGAGAAGGTATGGCTCTCGGCGCCCGCCTCACGGGCAAGTTCGGCTCACCTCCGCTTGCGCGGAGAGGGCGCGTCCGTCACCGGTACTGCCTCCAGTCGCGCCGGTTTACCTTGTGCGGAGAGGGCGGGAGTCGCTGGTCCGCGTGTGCTTCGATGTGTGGTTTGCCGTCGTGTACGGGGGCGCTCTATGCAGTTTTCAAGGAGCAGGTACTGGCTCATCTGGCGGTGGTGCGGGCTTCCTGTCTCTGCTTGTGCGGTTGGCCTGGGTGGGCTGGGGGATGGTGCTGGTCTGGCTGGAGTCAGTCGCGTACGAGGCCGTCGAGTCGGGACAGGTGGTGGGTCTTGCCGCTGAGTTGGTATGGCCGAGCACCGGTGCTGGTGACGCGCTGTGGCAGGAGGAGGACGTCTTGGAGGGCGGCGATGTCCCGCCAGCCGGTCGGGGTGTTGGTTTCGGGGCCGCGTCCTTGGAGCCATCGGTGGTCGACTTGGACGGTGTGGGCCATGAGGTTGCGGATGGTGGCGGTGTCTCGGGGATCGATGTGGGTGGGGAGCGGTCGGTGGCGTGCCTGGCGGTCGAGCCAGGCCTGGCCGTTGGTGTCGGTCCAGACGGGCAGGACACGGACGCTGTCTGCGCCGAGTCGGGTGACGAGGAGGTCTTCGTCGTCGATGGTGGTGAGCGGGTGGAGGTCGCGGATCAGCTGGGTGGGGGCGGGGATGGTGGCGGTGTCGGCGAGGGCGCGCATGGCTTGTTCGGTGGTGAGGTCGTTGGTGCCGGCGGTGGTGGTCCAGTCGGCGGCGTAGACCTGGTCGACCAGGGTTTGGACGTCTTCGGGGATGGTGCAGATGCCGCCGGTGAGGGATTGGAGGGCTGTCACCGTGCGGTTCAGAGGGTTTTCGCTGTAGACGGTGCCCCACCTTTGTGGTGGGAGTTTCCCGGTGGGGATGAGGATGGTCATGGCCGGGGTGGGGGCCCAGGCGGGGCGGTCGGTGCGGGGGTGGCGGTGGCATCGGCCGGCGCGCTGAAGGAGGAGGGCGATCGGGGCGAGGTCGCTGATGACGTGGTCGAAGTCGACGTCGAGGGATTGTTCGATGACCTGGGTGGCGACGACGATGACCGGTCGGGAGGGGCGGCGGCCGCGGGCCGGGGTGTAGTCGCCTTGCGGGGTGGTGTGGGCGGCGCGGGGTTTCCCGGCCCAGTTTTCGATGCGGCGTGTCACGCCGCGGCGTTGGCGTGCGGGCATGCGGGCGTGGAGGAGTTGGACGAGCGGGGCGCTGGGGCCGCTCCAGGCGTTTCTCAGGTGGCGGGCGGTGGTCTGGGCGTCGGCGACGGTGTTGCAGACGATGGCGGCGCAGCCTCGGCCTTCGTCGATCATGGGCTTGAGGGTGCGGGTGATGGTGGCGAGGCGGCTGTCCTGGGTGGTGGGGGAGGCCTGGTGGTGGACGTGGTGGAGGGTGACGGTCAGGCGGCGGGCGCGGGTGGTGGGGAGGGTTTCGCTGGTGGTGACGGTGCCGGTGGTGGCGTCGATGTGGGTCCAGCCGGGGTAGGTGGGTGCGATGGTGACGGGGCTGGTGTGGCCGGCGCCGGTGCGGTAGGCGTCGGCGAGGCGGGTGGCGATGCTGCCGGTGAGAGTGGCGGACAGCAGGATCACGGGGGTTTTCGTGTGGCCGAGCCATTCGAGGAGGCGTTCGGTCAGGCGGTGCCCGTAGGCGTCGTAGGCGTGGGCCTCGTCGATGATGACGGTTTTGCCGGTGAGACCGAGCCAGCGCATGACGTTGTAGCGGACGGGGAGGGCGGCGAGGGCTGCGGTGTCCCAGGTGCCGACGGCCACGCCGGCCAGGAGCCCGCGGTGACGTCCTTTGAGCCACTCTCCCGCGATGGTTGACGCGTCGGTGAGGACGCGGTCTGTGCCGGGGTTGTAGTCGGCGTTCAGCCAGGCCATGGAGTGCAGCAGGGTGACGGGTATGGGGATGCTGGCGGCCTGGGCGACGTGTTCGGTGATGCGGGTGTGCATGGCGTCGGTGGTGGCCATGGTCGGCAGGAAGACGCCGAGGCCTTCGGTGCGGGCGGCGTGACCGAGGACGTGCGCGGCGAACAACGCCGTTTCCGTTTTGCCGTCACCGGTGGGGGCCGTGATGACGACTAGGCCAGGACCGTTGACGAGGGTCGGGAGGCGTTTGGCGAGGTCGGCTTGAAGCGGGTAGGGATCGCTGATGAGCGGGAACATCTCGGTGAACGATTCAGCCGGCTTCCAGGCCGTGGCAGAAAGCTGAGCCTGGGCGAGGGCCTTCGGCGCTGCCCTCCGGGCGCGTGCGGCATGCGCTCTCCAGTCGCGGGGGTCCGGGGAGTGCTTGCGTTCCCAGTGGCGTGCGCGCACCCATCCGATCCGGGAGGCGAGCCAGTCTGCGAGGACGATCACTCCTGTGGCGATGACGCAGGCGCCGCCGGGGGCGAACTGGGTGGGCGGCTCGGGACTGCCGCACAGGGCGTGCACGGTGTGCAGGTGCGCGGCCCGCTGCAGGCTCCAGCCGGCCGCTCCGACGCGTGGCTCCTGGTCCTCGGGACTGGTGATAGTGCGGGCGTTCAAGGCATTGCCGTAGGTGCCGTGGTGGCCGCCCAGGATCTGCCCGATCTGGTGGGCGATCGATCGCAGTGGGCGGCCGCTCGTCGGGTAGCCCGCTTGCACGAGAAGCGCTGGCGCGGTGAGGTGGGAGACGCGTTCGTGCCGGATCGAACTGCGGTCGTCCGGCATGGGGTATGCGGGGTCCTTGAGGAGACCGGCCGCCGCCTGATCTTGGTGCTGGAAGTACGGGCAGACCTTGCCCAGGTCGTGAAGTCCGGCCCAGAACATCACCAGTTGGCGTGCATGTGCCGAGGTGACACCCCAGCCTGCTGCGATGATGCCCCGCTGGCCGGCGGTGAGGTAGTCGTCCCACAGCCGTCCGGCGATCACTGCAGTGTCGATCAGATGGCTGATGACCGGGTATGGCCCCACGTCTTCCAGGCCATGGAACTTACCCCACAGGCGATCCTCAACGGGTGGTCGCGTCATCAGGGTTCTCCGATCAGCTCATGGCAGCTATTTCCGCGGGCGCGAAGCAACTATTGGGCGGTCGGACCGACGACCTCGTTGAGACACCTCCGCCTGCGCGGAGCACACGAGATCGGACCCTGGCTCATGCGGCAGGTGCGGACCACCTCCGCGTATGCGGAGCGCGCACAGAGTGGAGAAGCTCCCAGTCCTCCGCGTACGGGGCACCTCCGCGTGTGCGGAGTGCGCTGGCTGCGTAGCGACGGCATCGATACCCGCCGTGAGACACCTCTGCCTACGCGGAGTGCACGGTTCGGTCGACGTGCGCGCGTGCATCGGCAGCGGGTCACCTCCGTGGCCGCGGAGTGCACCCTTCCGGCCTGCACCGTCTTCGTGGGTTTGCCGTGTCATTGCTCGCGGTGGGGTGCGATCGAGAGGAGTCCGAGCCCGAAGGCGCGTCCTTGGCCGATGCCGGTGGTGATGGCCTGGCGGAGGGCTTGGGGGTCGGTGATGGTGGCGATGCCGTCGAAGCGTGTGGCGTTGAGGCGTGCGCGCTTTCTTTCGCCTCGGGTGGCGAGCACGGGGGGCTGAGGGGTGTCGAGGACGAGTTGGACGGTGAGTCCGGCGTCGGCTGCTTTGCGTTCCCACCAGGTGATGGCGGCTTCGCCGGCGAGGGGGACGCGGCGTCCTCTGCGGCCGGGGACGAATTCGGTTTTGAGGGGGTGGGCGTCGATGCGGTAGCGGATCGTCCGGCCGGCAGTCGCCCAGTTGAGTAGGGGAGTGAGTTCGCGGTAGTCGACGTCGGTGGTGTTGTAGTGGGCGGGCAGAGCGTTGCGGTTGATGGCGATGCCGGTGGACTGGATAAGCAACGTGGCCCCGGCGTGTTCGCGTTCGAGCCGGTAGAGGACGTTGTGGGCTGTTCGGGGGCTGGCGCCTGCCTGGTCGGGAAAGAGTGCGCTGACGCGGCGGTGGAGTGCGGTGTGGTCGCGCAGGTCGTTGTGGACGTCGCGTGAGCGGGGGTTGAGGGTGATGCGGGCCAGGTGGACGGCGGTGGTTGCGGTGGCCATCATGCTCTCCTAGGCGGCCGTGGTCTGGGTGTAGTGGACGAGGGCGGTGAGCCACTGCGTTCCGCGGCCGGCGCAGAGACTGGCGGGCAGGGTGCGCTGGGTTTCCCACAGGTCGCGGGTGGTGAAGGTGTGGCCGGGCGCGGGGGTGTCGCGGACGGTGGTGGTCGCCGGGAGACCGGGCGTGGGGGGAGTGTCGTGGATAAAAGTGACGTCGATGGTGGCTGCGTTGCGGGGTCGGTCTGCGTGAAGTGGGGCGCGGTCGAGTTCGGCCACGGCGTCGTCCAGGTCCGTTCGCAGGAGGACGGGGGTGTCGGGTGGGCAGGAGCGGCGGCCGAGGTAGGGGGCGAAGACCGGCTCGGTCAGGGCGTGAGCGGCGAGGGCGGTGGTGTCGTCAGGGCCCGTGACGGCGATGCTGAATGCGGCGTCGGCGAGATACCACCGTTCGGTGATCATGGTTCCCTCTCCGAGCTTCTTCCGTTTGCCGTCGGCGGTGGGCGGGGTGAGTTCCCTGGGGTAGCCGCCGCCGATGGTGTGGAAGTCCATCTCGCGGTGACCAGGGCGGTCGACGCGGATGACGTAGCGGAGTTGGGCGAGATCGGTGTTCTTGTGGTCGCGGGGCCGGCCGAGCGCGGAGGCGAGGAGACCCGTGAGGGCCGACCTGGTGGGCGAGGTGCTGGTGGGCCTCACTTTGAAGTCGGCGGGGCCGCCCCAGCTTTGCAGGGGGGCGGACAGGTGCATCAAGAACCCGGTCAAGGATGCTCCTCGGTGTGATGGGGCGGGATGACCTCCGCATGCGCGGAGCGGTGCGGCGCGGCGGTCAGGTCCGCGTCAGGGCGTGGGCGGGCACTGTCAGCCGGTGTGCTTGGTGACGGTGCCGAGGGTTCGGGTGATCAGGTCCTCGAAGGCGTCCACGCGGTCACCGAGGGCGGTCAGCTCGGTGTCGCTGAGGGTGACGTGGGCGTGGTCGGCGATGCGGTGGGTGCCGAGCATGCGGGCGTGGGCGGCGGCGTGGGCGTTGAGGGCGTCCAGTGAGGCGGGGACGTAGCCGTTGACGCTGGCGGGGATGGGGGTCTCGAACGCGCCGACGAGGTTGACGGGCCGGTCGGTGCGCACGGCGATGTGGATGAGGTGGGGGACGGTGTGGGGGGCGGTACCGGATGCCTTGGCGGGCATGATCGCCAGGGGGAACGCTCGCAGGAATGCGTCGATCACCTGCTGAGCGGTGTCGGTGTCGCCGTCCAGGTTGCCGATGAGTTCGCGGACGTTGAGGGTGGCGTAGCGGTAGAAGGTGGCGGAGGTGTAGCGCTGGTCGCCCATGTGGCCCGCTCCGGTTTCCTCACCGGCGTCGTGGATCAGGTCGTCCACGGCGGAGAAGAAGTCGATCTGGGACGGGCCGGCGTGGGTGCCGATGCTGTGGGCCATCTGGATGGCGCCGGCGACGGTGGATCCGGCCTCGTTGGCGAGCATGCGGCCGTAGGCGGCGATGGATGCGTTGCGCTGGCGGAAGACCTCCAGCACGCCGGCCTGGATCTGTTTGCGGACGTCGGCGGGGATCTTCCTGTAGGCGGTGGCGAGCGGACCGGTCTCGGCGGCCTCTTCTTCCCCTGCGTCGTCGCTGTCATCGTCCTCGGTATCGCCGTTGGCCTTCTTGGCGTCGGCCTTCGCCCTGGCCTCGGCGATCGCCTTGGCCGCAGCGCCGGCCGCCTTGGTGAGGGCGTCCCGCTGGCCGTTGGCGACCTCGGCAAGCGAGTCGAATGCAGTCTCCGGGAGGAACAGCAGGGCGTTGGTACCACCGGCGTCCGACAAGCCGAGACCCTTGACGTCGGCAGCGAGGATCAGCATCTGGGCGGCGGCCAGAGCGGCGGCCTCGTCCCAGCCGGCGGCGGCCAGGCGCTTGGCGACGGCGAGGGGGGTACCGCGGGTGCGGAAGGCACGGGTACCGAGAGCCTCTTCCATGTGCACACGACTGTGACGGCGACCGTGCTGGGAGGAGAGACGGGGCCGGGGAACGCCACCGTAGGTGGCGGTTTTGGGAGCCCCCTGCCGGTCGCGGTTGAGATTGCTGTACGGGGCGGAATGGATGATGTGGACATCGATGTAGAGCGGGGTCACTTAGCTGATCTCCTTCGAGCCGGCAGGGATGGTGTAGGAACGTGCCCAGTCGATCCGGACGTCGGGGGCCCAGCGCTGGTAACGGACGCTGTCGCGAAGCAGAACCGGCCATTTGACCGGGACATTGCTGGAACGCAGCAGGCTGACCGTGGACGGCAGCTCGGTCATGAGCGCGTCGTACTCGAGTTCGCACAGATGGGAGAGCAGGCCGGTGGCCACCTCCCGGCGCATGCCGCTCCGCGCGGCACGGGCGAGGGACCAGCCGAGGTTCTCCCACGGCTTCGCCGCGGCGGGTTCCTTGACGGCGAGCGGTTTGTCACCAGCGCGGGGGTTGGGTGCGTCGTGAACGGCGTACAGGGCTGCGACGAGGAGAAAGGGATGCTCGGCCTGGCGCAGGGAGTGACGAGGGGTGTCCTCGCGCACGGGAATCCCGCCGGCCGGCATCAGATGCACATACATGGGCCAGGGGTTCTCGAGATGGTCGGCGAGGCCCTGGCGCAGGGTTGCCCGGCCCTCGGGGGTGGCGCAGGCACGTCGGACGGTGTTCATGAACCGCTCATAGACGGCCAGCCCGTTGCCGCTGGCCGGCGGTGATTCAGTCGCCACGGTGAGGCCCTTTCTCGTGATTGCAGATCAGGTGGTCTTCGCGGAACGCCGGGTCTTGGGATGGGTGAGGGTTGCGCGCGCCCTGGCGATGGGGATGAGGCCCGCGGGGGTGGAGGCGTCGGCGCGGACGGCATCGTCGTACAAGGTGACGGCGAGCGCCTGGAGCTGGGGGTCGGTGCCGTCGTTGATGGCCTGCCACAGACGGCTGTCGGCGCGGTCCCAGTAGGCGGCGATCGTGTCGCGGGTCCAGGAGCACTCCGAGCGCGGATCGGGGCTCATCTCGTTCCACGCGGACCGCAGCGCGGCGGCCAGGGCCTTCGCGGTGTCCTCGGCCGCCTTGCGGGTTGATGCGACCAGGGCGGCCTTCTCCGGGTGGCGGCCGGAGGTGTAGTTGGCGACCGGAACCGGCGTGACCTGCTCGAACCAGAGCTCTTCCTTCTCCTGCTTGTCCTGGTGGCAGGCGAGAGCCCGGGCCCGGACGGGACCGATCTGGTCGAGGGCCTCGACGGGGAGGGTGTCCAGGAGCCGGATCCAGGCCGGCGGGATCGTGGCCGCCTTCGTGGTGTCGCCGGGGCGCCGAATATGGATAAGGGAGTCGAAGTCCCGTGCGAGGGCACGGGCATGGTGGGCCCGGACGGGACCGCCCTTGGTGCGGTTGATGAGAAACGGGTCACCCGCAGCAGTGACGGCCTCGCTCGCGGCTTCGAGAGCCTTCTTCGCGCCGGCTTCCTTCACGGCGGTCGGAACGGGAGTACGCCATGCTGTCCAGACAGCGGTGATCTGGCCGGTAGCCGCATCGCTCCGGGTAAGAGTGGAGTGCACGGCCCGATTGACGAGCCGGGACACAGGGCCGGTGGGCAGTTCGGGGCGGAGAGGGTCGGGGAGGGCGGCCTGCTCCCACTCGGGCAGGTCGGGTCCTGTGACGGGGATGTCGGCGGGATGCGGCGCCGACAGCAGGAGGTTGGTGAATTCGTTACCGGTCTCGGGGTGCCAGGAGATGACCGACCGCAGCGGGGCGGCCGCCATGGACTTGTGCTTGATGCCGTTGTGGCTGCGGTTCGCTCCGAGCCCGCAAGGCCCGTACTGCCGCCAGACAAGCACCCACCAGAAAGCCTCGTGCGGAGTGACGGGCGCATCCTGGGGAGTCCGGTCCAGCCACGGCTGGTTGTTCCCGGAAGCCCGGGTCATGACGAGCTTCCCCGGTGCAGCCGCGTCGCCGCACTCCTTCGCCAGACGCGGGTCCTGGAGGAACGGCCGCTCGGGGTCGTCCAGATTGAAACGGAAAGCCCACTCAGTGGTGTATGCGGACACGTCTGCGGGGTCCAGCCGCCCCCGGCTGAGGAGCTCGTCCCAGCGGTCGTCCCACGCATCGGGATCGGCGATCTGCAGGCCGCTGATGCGGATGAACAGTGCTGCAAGGAGCCGGCGCAGGGCGGAGGAGACAGCAACGTTGGGCACATCGAGCGTGCCCAGGTGCACGGCAGCGAGTATCTCGCCGAGCGGGGTCAGGCTCGTGAGACCCGGAGCGGCTGCAGGCAGCGCACCGGGTGCCAGCCGCGTGAGTTCGGCGGGATCGGCGTCGTGATGCCACTTCATCGGCACGCACGGCGACATCATCACGTTGAACACAGAGAGTAGCTCCAGCCGGGACGACGGCTCCCTTGGACCGGGAGCTCTAAGACGGCAACTGCCTGCTCAGTTAAGGCCGTTGACCTTCTGCGGATCAGCGACAGAGTCAACTTAAAGTGAGATGAGACGGGCCCGCAAGCGACTGCTCTAACTGTCAGTGGTGGCCTGTACGGTGGAAGCGGAAGCGGTCTGCATACCCAAAAATCGCCTCTAAGTAGGTCCGCGTTCCAAGACCGACGCTGACTCTGCCGCAAGCGGAGGTAGTGTCCTCCGACTCCACCAGCACCTTGAAAAATGAATCAATAAGGCCACGCGACACAAGGCACTTCCTGAGAGCGGAGGCGAGCTGCCGAACCGCAAGGTCATCTGCCTTCAGCGGATGTCTTCTCCGCGCGAGCGGAGGTGAGCCGCCGGACGGCACGTGGGGCTCGGTCAGCAGAGAGTCTTCTCCGCGCCCGCGGGGATAGCTCCTTGGAGACGAAGTGGGCGGCCTGGGCCTTCACGTCGTCCCCGCGCCCGCGGGGGTAGCTCGGGCTACGCCGACCACAGCGACGTTGCCCAGCTGTCGTCCCCGCGCCCGCGGGGGTTAGCTCGCAGGCCAACGACGCTCGCAGCAAGGGTCACAAGTCGTGCCCGCGCCCGCGGGGATAGCTCGCACAAGAACCAGCTCGTTACCCACGTGGGTGCGTCGTCCCCGCGCCCGCGGGGGTAGCTCCGAGCAGCACCGCGGCGTCGGCAACGCGCACAGGTCGTCCTCGCGCCCGCGGGGGTAGCTCCACGCTCGACCTGTCCACGGGCCAGGTCGACCGCGTCCCCGCGCCCGCGGGGGTAGCTCGACCGTGAGCGCGGGTGCGGACCTGTACCGCGCGTCGTCCCCGCGCCCGCGGGGGTAGCTCCGGCCAGCGCGACAGCCACAGCGGAACATCGTCGTCGTCCCCGCGCGAGCGGAGGTGAGCCGACCCACCTTCTGCTGCCGCTGCTGGCGCGGTCGTCTTCTCCGCGCGAGCGGAGGTGAGCCGTACCAGGGTCCCGGCACCTACCTGGGCAACGGGTCTTCTCCGCGCGAGCGGAGGTGAGCCGATCGAAGCGTTCTTCCGGTATTTCAACGACGCGTCTTCTCCGCGCGAGCGGAGGTGAGCCGAACACGAGATCTCCGGGCTTCGCTTCGGACTCGTCTTCTCCGCGCGAGCGGAGGTGAGCCGAACACGAGATCTCCGGGCTTCGCTTCGGACTCGTCTTCTCCGCGCGAGCGGAGGTGAGCCGAACAGGTGA
>NZ_JACHJK010000039.1:0-4230 GCF_014203595.1 Streptomyces echinatus | reverse complement strand
CCGAGATCTCCGGGCTTCGCTTCGGACTCGTCTTCTCCGCGCGAGCGGAGGTGAGCCGTTGGTGGTGCCGTCGGGGTGGGCGATGCCGACCTCTTCTCCGCGCGAGCGGAGGTGAGCCGAACTTCTGGCTCCGCAAGATGGAGCGCCAGTAGTCTTCTCCGCGCGAGCGGAGGTGAGCCGTAGCTGGCCATGCCGTCGACGGGTGCCGCGGCGTCTTCTCCGCGCGAGCGGAGGTGAGCCGCCCAAGCCGATGGTTGAAGAGACGGCAGCAGAGTCTTCTCCGCGCGAGCGGAGGTGAGCCGCCGGCGAGGCTCCCCCTCCTGACTGACCAGTTGTCTTCTCCGCGCGAGCGGAGGTGAGCCGTGGGGCCAGGGCCTGGAGATGTGCTGCGGGCGGTCTTCTCCGCGCGAGCGGAGGTGAGCCGACGTGCCGCAGGTCGTGGACCCGCGGCCACCAGTCTTCTCCGCGCGAGCGGAGGTGAGCCGGACGCGGCGCAGCACTGGCCCGCCTACACCATGTCTTCTCCGCGCGAGCGGAGGTGAGCCGAAGTCGGACGTCCTGGGCGGCCTCACCATCAGGTCTTCTCCGCGCGAGCGGAGGTGAGCCGGCGGCGTTGGCGGAGCGTGAAGGCTCCAACACGTCTTCTCCGCGCGAGCGGAGGTGAGCCGTCGATCCTCGGACCGGACCAGGGGCAGATCCTGTCTTCTCCGCGCGAGCGGCGGTGAGCCGGCGAAGTTCGGGTGGTCGCGTTGGATGACCTCGTCGTCTCCGCGCGAGCGGAGGTGAGCCGACGGGCACCATCAGCGCCAGCACCCAGATCACGTCTTCTCCGCGCGAGCGGAGGTGAGCCGGGCTTGGCGCCTTCGGGCAGGTCGTCGAGGGTGTCTTCTTCGCGCGAGCGGAGGTGAGCCGGTGATGGCCGACAACGCCCGCGCCTTCGACGGGTCTTCTCCGCGCGAGCGGAGGTGAGCCGAGCTGGGTGCCGTCGGAGGCGGTGGCGGTGCCGTCTTCTCCGCGCGAGCGGAGGTGAGCCGACCGGACCGAGGTCACCAGCCACGCCGCCCTCGTCTTCTCCGCGCGAGCGGAGGTGAGCCGACCGGACCGAGGTCACCAGCCACGCCGCCCTCGTCTTCTCCGCGCGAGCGGAGGTGAGCCGGCCGGCCTTCGGGCGGGGCTGGGGGTGGGTTTGTCTTCTCCCCGCGAGCGGAGGTGAGCCATCACCCTCTTCCCACGCTGCTCTTGAGTGCCTGCTGCGCCCAGTGGAGTCCGAGGGCGGCGAGCTGCTGGAGTTGTGCCGGGCTGAGCTTGGCTCGTCGGGTTTTGGTGTTGGACAGGAACACCCCCAGCTTCACCGCGTGTTCCTCGCCGTCGATGGTGATCGTTTCGACGTGTGCGCGGCTGATGGGCCCGACGGTGCCGGTGCGCTGGCGGTATTGGGTGAGTGCTGCGCAGCCTCGCTCGAAGGCCGCAGAACCGCCTCTGGACGCCTTCTTGGGTGCTTCCTGCTGTGGGGGCAGGGGTGTGACGCCGAGCGCCGTCAGCCGCTCGCGCTGTCCGGCGGTGAGGGTCTGCCACACCACGTGTTCCCGCTGCCGCTTCAGCCACCGCCCCACGTCCGTGCCGCCGGCCGTGACGCCCGGGACGATGTCGGCCGCCTTGGCGCCGAGGGACACCAGCCGCTCGACCGCGGCGTAGCTGCGCTGCCAGTCCACCGGCCACGCGGGGCGCCAGTCCGGGTCGATCTGTGCCAGCTGCGCCGCACGCCGCGCTGCCCGTTCTGGGTCCTTGCCGAGGCCGCCTTCCTTGCGGCAGTTGGCCAGCCACTGTCCGACCGGCTTGTCCAGCGCGGTGGCGGTGACGGGGGCGGCCAGGGTGCCGGTCTGGGCGTAGTAGGCGCGGGCGGCGGCGAGGTTCTCTTCCCATGCTGCTTCGGTGGGGTCCCAGACCATGCCGAGCGTGTCGAGGTCCTCGGCTCGCTGGGTGGCCAGTCCGCCTGCCTGGTAGGTCCGGCGCTGGTCGGCCAGCCACCTGCCGAGCGGGAAGGAGTGTCCGTTCGGCATCAGCTCGCGGTGCTCGTACGGCACGGTCAGGTGCCCGGTCCGCTGCCGGTAGGCGACCGCGGCCCGGTGCCCGGCCTTCCAGTTGGCGTGTTCCGGCTCCAGCAGGTTGTACCGGACCAGGCGTGCGATCAGGGCGGGGTCGCGGTGCGTGCCGAACCGCAGCAGTGCCCGCTGGTCCTCCTCGCCCTCCTCCGGCGCCTCGCCCAGGTACGACGGACCGGGACCCTCCGTGGGGGAGTTCTCCTGCGGCACCGCCAGCATTTCCACGGCCCGCTCGTCGTGTGCCCGAAGCCCGGACAGCACTTTGATCAAAGGCCGGTAGGAAATCGAATACGGCATTTCCTCTTCGGTCTCGTCCGGCCGCAGGAAAATCGGCACGACCAGCGTCGCCAGCTTTCCCTGACCGGGTTTCTGCCGCAAAGCACGCCCGATGGCCTGCACAATATCCACCGCCGACCCCTTCGGGTCGATCAGCGCAACAGAGTCCACCGCCGGCACATCCACCCCTTCCCCCAACACCCGGCAGTTGGAGAGCACCGCCCGCCCGGCCCGCGCCCCGAACCGGGCCAGCCTCTCTGCCCGCACGTCCGGATCGTGCTCACCCGACAGCCACCCCGCCCACACCGCCGGCGGGTGCCGCTCCGGGTCCTCGGCATGCAGACGCCGCACGGCCCGCTCCAGGCCCTCGGCGAAGGCACGCGCCTCGATCGTGCGGTGATGGAAGGTGATGCACCGGCTCAGGCCATGGCTGGCCATCGTCTCCAAAAGCGCCGCCTGGAGCACCGCGAGACGCTCCCCGCGCACCGACTCCTCATGCCGCTCCTCCCCGTACAGCCGCTGCGGCGTCAGGCTCTCGTCCCGCAGCTCGGCCACCACGATCTGATACCGCGCAAGCAACCCCCGCGCGATCGCCTCCGACAGGTCCAGCTCGTACAGAACCGGCCCGTAGATCGCCTCATCGTCCATGGAGCAGGCCAGCTCCTCGGGCAGCGCCTCCACCACTGCCGGCGCACCCCCCGCGGCCGGCAGGCCCTCCGGCGCCGACGCACCCTCGGCCTCCCGCCGCCACCGCCGCCGCGGCGGCTGCTCCTGCCAGATACGCGGCGTCGCCGTCATGTACAGCCGCCGCATCGACGGCAACGCCTCCTGATCATGAACCGCCGCCCACGCCTTCGCGAACGAACCGCTCGTGCGGTGCGCCTCATCCACCAAGATCAGGTCCCACACATCCATCGGCAGGCCGTACTCGCCCTCGTGCGCCTCGATCAGCACCGGCAGGGACGCGTACGTCGCGTACACCGTCACCGGCCCCCGCCCGTGCCACAGACCAAGCTGCGGCGCACTCGTCGTGGACCGCACACCGAGCGAGTACAGCCGCGGGTCATCGTCCATCGAGCACACCGCGACCGCCGGACCCTTGTGCCCGAAAGCCCGCCACTCACGGACCGTCTGTGCCAGCAGATCCAGGGTCGGCACCAGGACCAGGACGCGCCCCTCGGGCACCAGCCGCTGTACGGCAGCCGCCCCGATGAACGTTTTCCCGGTACCGCACGCACTCACCACCGTGCCGCGCAATCCCTGCGGCGGAATCTGTTCACCGGGCGGAATATCAAGACCCCGCACGATGGCATCAACCGCTTCGACCTGATGCGGACGGAGGGTGAATTGATCCGTCATGCGCACGCGTCTCCGATCGTGAGGAGAGGAGGTGTGGATCTGTTCGTGATTCTACCCGGTGCATCAGTTGATGCACAGCCGGGGTGAACCGGTACATCAGTTCGGCTGAGACCCGGCCCCTGGTGTCAGTCATGTGCTAGGGTCGCCTCCGGTCACCCGCATTCGACCGGCGGCGGGACGAGGGTTCCCGGGTCTCGCCCGTGGAAGTGATGTGCTGTCAGGTGACATCGGCTCAGGTGTCCACACCGATTCTGACGGTCCCTCGGCACCCACGGCCGGCCACGGGTGGGGGGTGCTCCTCGGTTCGTGATCCCACCTGGCAGCAGAGTTGATGCACCCGCCCCCCTCGCGCTGCTGCCCGGACGCCCCCGCCCGGGGAGCGCAGCGGACCGGGCAACGGATTGGAGCGCAGCGGAAATCCGAATTCCCGCAACGCGGGAATTCCTAAACACGCGGAGCGGGTTTAGAGGAAAACGCGCAGCGTTTTCCCAGA
>NZ_JACHJK010000038.1 GCF_014203595.1 Streptomyces echinatus | reverse complement strand
GACCAGCGCAGACACCGCCATGCCCGCGGTTCTCGCGGCGGCCGGCCCACCGGCTTCGACCGCGAGCGCTACAAGAAACGCAACACCGTCGAGCGAGCCATCAACCGCCTGAAAGCCTTCCGCGCCGTCGCCACACGCTACGAGAAACGGGCCTACACCTACCTCGGCACCGTCACCCTCGCAGCCCTCATCATCTGGCTCCGCACATGATCCGATAAACAGCGCCTAATGGGCAGTGACGGGAACGGTCGAGGCCCGACCAAGACCAGGGTCAAGAACCCTTCTTCCAGACTGGCCTGACCGGTCCCGTCCGGCTCCTCCCGTCGGCCTGGTCAGGCTGCCGGGTGCCGGCGCCAGCACGATGCCCTCCGTTGATCAGGGCCGAAGCCCTCAAAGAAGACTGGCGAGTGCTGGCGCTCGCATTTGGCAGCGTGACCGATCACATGATCGGACCGTTGGCGTTCATGGTCCGAGCCGCTCGCAGGGAACACCTCTCACCTTGTTCGGGAGCCACCGAGCTCTGCCGAAGACTGAGGACCTTGCGGATCGCTGGGGTCACGAACGGCTAATCGGATGACGGGCCATCGAGCCCTGCCATTAGGGAGACGCGTGCCCCGCACGGCTGTGACCAGCCAAAATGCGCAACTCACACGAGAGGACGTGAACCGTATTGAGCGTGTTCTGCGGCATCGACTGGGCCAGCGACCACCACGACGTCGTCCTGCTCGACGACACCGGATCCTTACTGGCCAAAGCCCGCATCGACGACAACGCCGACGGCCTGGCCCAACTCCTGCACATGCTCGCCGAGCACGGCGACACCGCCGACGCCCCGATCCCCGTGGCCATCGAGACCTCCCGCGGCCTACTCGTCGCCTGCCTTCGCGCGACCGGCCGCCCCATCTACGCGATCAACCCCATGGCTGCCGCCCGATACCGCGACCGGCATGCGGTCTCCCGCAAGAAGTCCGACCACCTCGATGCCATGGTGCTGGCGAACATCCTGCGAACCGACGCCGCAGCCCACCGCAGACTGCCAGCCGACTCCGAGCTCGCCCAGGCCATCGCGGTCCTCGCCCGCGCCCAGCAGGACGCGGTATGGGACCGCACCCAGGCCGCCAACAAGCTCACCTCGCACCTGCGCGAGTACTTCCCCGGCTTCCTGGCCGCCGTCGGCGTACGACGCGAAGGCGTCAGCCACCCCATCGCCCGCGTCATGCTGGCCGCCGCCCCCACTCCCGCTCAGGCTGCCCAGCTCACCCGCACCCAACTGCGGTCGCTGCTGAAGAAGGCCGGCCGCAGGAACACCATCGACGCCGAGGCGGAACGGCTCCAGACCGCGCTCCGCGCCCCGCAGATGCGCCAACTTCCGCTGGTTGAAGAGGCCATGGGCCGTCAGACCCTTGCCCTCCTGCGACAACTCGACGCCGCCTGCAGCAGTGCCGACGACCTCGCCGAGGCCACGGCAGAGTCTTTTGAGAAACACCCGGACGCCGAGATCATCACCGGCTTCCCAGGGCTCAGCGCGCTCAGCGGCGCCCGGGTGTTCGCCGAGATCGGTGACGACCGATCCCGCTTCGCCGACGCCAGAGGCCTGAAGGCTTACGCCGGTTCGGCCCCGGTCACCAGGGCCTCCGGCAAGAGCGTGGCCGTCCTCGCCCGCCGGGTCAAGAACCAGCGACTGGCCGCCGTCGGCTACGTGTGGGCCTTCTCGGCCATGGCCCACTCAGACGGTGCCAGAGCCCACTACGACCGACGACGTGAAGCCGGCGACCGCCACACCGCTGCCCAGCGCAATCTCTTCAATCGCATGATCGGCTGCCTCCACCACTGCCTGGCCCACCGCGTCCACTACAGCGAAGCAGTCGCCTTCCCCACCCCATCAGACACTCAACTACCTGTGGCCGCTTGACAGTTCTTCCGCATCGGATGTCTTCTTCCCGGCGTCAAAACCCCGCGAGACATGAGCGACGGTGGCGTCCGCCTTGACCGACTGCGAGTCCACCACCCCCGCGCTCGGCTCCAGGCTGCGGCCCTCATCCCGGCGGACCGCTTCACGCAGACGTTCATGCAGCTCAGCCACCAGCCCCGCATCCCGCCAGCGGACGAAGAAGGCATACACCCGCGGCCAGGGCGGGAAGTCGGACGGCATCGCCCGCCACTTGATGCCGTTGTCGACGAGATAGCGCACCGCGTCGATCATCTGCCGGTGGCAGTAGCCCTCCGGCCGCCCGCCCCGGCCCGCCAGCCATCCCGGCACCGGCAGCAGATCCCGCACCGACGCCCACTCCGCATCGCTCATGTCCGAGCCGTACCGGGGCCGGCGCTCCGGCCGGTCGGCCGCGTTCCCGAACCGATGGGCGAGACAGTCACACCCGGGAGTGGACGGACTGGACCCGGCAACCACGACCACGCGACACTTCGACAACAGGGCCTCTTGCATCTCGCTGGACTCGACATCCGCGAGCCACCAAGAGGCCCTTCCTCCATGCACAGACGTCGACCAACTCACCCGATCAAGAACCCCGTTCGAAGCAGACCGAGCAGACGAGCGGATAGAGAACGACCAGTGAGCGAGCCAAGTGAGCAGCGCCCGAGCGTCGCGTCGGCGTCCGGGCGGGCCCTCGGCTGTCCAGTCCTGACCAGGACGAGACCGGCTAGGTCGGAGTCCGCCGGCTCGCCGTCGTCCTCACCCCAGGAGCGGCAGCCGCGTCGCAGGGCTCGTAGGGCTCGCAGGGCTCGTAGGTTGGGTGCTCGCCTCGCGCACGACCTGGCAGGCGCGCCGCCTGGCCAGTGGGGAGAAGATCGCGATCTGTCGCTGCGTACTAACGGGCGAGTGTCCAGAGGCGGATCGCGCTGTCGGCGCCGGCGCTGGCCAGCAGCTTGCCGTCGGAATCGAACGCGACGGAGTGAACGGCGCCCGTGTGGCCGACGAGGGGAGGGCTGAGCAATGCCGGGTCCGCCGGGTCGGTCAGGTCCCAGAGACGGACCTTCCTGTCGGCGCCGCCGCTCGCCAGGACCTTGCCGTCGGGGCTGAAGGCGAGGGAGTAGACCGCGTCCGTGTGTCCTGCCAGGGGGTCCCCGATCTGGGTCGGGTTCGTCAGGTCGGTCACATTCCACAGGCGGACTGTCCGGTCCCCGCCGCCGCTGGCCAGGATCTTGCCGTCGGGGCTGAACGCCACGCTGTGGACGCGGTTCTTGTGGCCGGGGACGGGTGCGCCGACGGTGGCCGGCGGGGTGGCCACGTTCCACAGCAGGATCGAGTTGTCGGCGCTGCCGGTGGCCATGAGGCTCTGGTCGGGACTGAACGCCACGGAGAGGACCGCGTCGGCGTGGCCGGTGCCGGGACGGCCCATCGGTGTCGGCTTCGCAGGGTCCGACACATTCCAGAGCCGGAGCGTCCGATCGGCGCTGCCACTGGCCAGGATGGAGCCGTCGGGATTGAAGGCCACGGCGAACACGGCGTCGGTGTGACCGGTGAGCGGACTCAGCGGCCCCGGTTTCGCGGGATCGGTCGTTTTCCAGAGCCGGACCGTGTTGTCGTTGCCGCCGCCGGCCAGCAGGCCGCCGTCGGGACTGAACGCCACCGCGTCGACGTTGTCCGTGGGGGCGGTGAGGGTGACGAGCGGTGTCGGTTTCGCCGGGTCGGTCACGTTCCAGAGCCGGATCGTCCTGTCGGCACCGCCGCTGGCCAGGACCTTTCCGCCGGGGCGGAACGCCACCGACTGGACGGCGCCCGTGTGACTGGCGAGGCCATGCCCTGAAGCGGGTGCACCGGTCACCTTCATGGCGGGGGAGCCGCTCGACGACGGTCCGCTCGACCCCGATGCGTCGTCGCCGAACCCGCCCTTGACCACCCACTCCAGGGCGGCGGCGCCAAGAGCGACACCGGAGGCGGCGCCCGCGACCAGAAACCCCCGCCGGTTCCACCGGGCCGGCGGTGCCCCCACGACAGGCGGCGTGTCGCTGAGAGGAGCCGCGGAAGGTGCGCCCTTCGTCAGGGTCAGGCCCCCCGCCGTGTTCATCACCCGCCGCTGGGGCAGTGGCAAGGACCGGGCGAGGAGGTGGTGGTGGACCTTTTCGAAGAGCGCGTCGAGGGTGAGCGGATCCGGGCGGCGCAACGCCGCGAGCAGTGCCCCGGTGAAGGCGGTGTGGGTCGCGCCCGGTAAGGCCTGCGAGGGCCTGGTCGCCGATGACGAGGCGAGGACGTACGTGCCGGCGATGTCGATCTGCCCGCTGATCAGACCTTGCTCGTCCCCCATCGCCCCGGTCGCCCGGCCGGAGAAGCAACAGTCCAGCACGAGCACGCTGACCGCCGCGCGACTGTCGACCATCGCCTCCCGCAGCACCTCGTAGGGCAGCGCGGTCACGCTCGACCGTGCCGGGTCGGTGTGGAACACCGCCAGATGGAGCCTGCCCTGCCCGTCGACGACTCCGTGACCGGCGTAGTAGACGAGCAGCACGTCCGTGGCCTCGCCGGCCATCTCGGCGACGGGGACACCGAGGTCGGTAGGGACTTCGGGCTCGTCGATCACGACACAGTGCTCGGCCGGCAGGGTCCCGCCGACCGGATCCGTGAGGACCGTCCTGAGATCCGCGAGGTTCGCGCGCACCGCCGGGATGCCGGGCAGCTTGGGGTGCTCGTACCGGCTCACGCCGATCAGGACGGCCCGAGAACCGGCCGGATCCGGGAACCGGGTCACTGCGCCGTCCCCTCCTCGTCCCCGCTCGCCTCTCCGTCCGCGAGCAGCCGCTCGACTACCTCGACCAGTACGGGGACATCGACGCGCTTGCCGTCCACTTCGACGGTGCGTCCGCTCTCGTTGGTGAGGGTGATCCGCAGGTCCGAACGGCGATGCTGGAACCAGGTGGCCAGAGCGCCGACCAGAGCGCCGACCGCGGCCGCGCCCACGCCACCGGGGCCGATGGCCACCACCAGGGCGTCCAGCCCTCCGCCCATCTCGCCCGGCGAGATCGGCGTGTGCTCGACGTGCACCCGTCCGCGCAGCGCGTCCTCGTGCCGCAGCCAGTCGAAGAGCGATCTCAGCTCGTCGGCCGCACGGCCGGTCTCGCCGGACCCGGAGTCGGTACGGATGCGCAGCTGTTGAGATGTCGCCGATGTCACGCGCTCATCATCCCTTGCACAGAGCCGGAATTGGGCCGAATCTCAGCGCTTCGTCTTCGGCTGGCTCGCCGCCATCCGTGGCGCCACAACGGTCGTCCGCAGCGTGGCTACTGCTGCTCCCACTGCTCCTTGGTGATCTCGTACCGTACGCCTCCATGCTCGGAGCCCTCGATCATCTCCATGTCGGAGGGGGTGGGGATGGTGTCCGCGAGCGTCATCCCGAGCTTCTTCATGATGTTGCGCGAACCGTGGTTCACGGACATCGTCTCAGCCCAGACCAGGCGCACACCGAGTTCTGTGAAGGCCTTGCCCAGCAGGGCCCGCGAGCCCTCGGTGGCATAGCCCTTGCCCCAAGCCGCCTGCCGCAGCCGGTAGCCGAGTTCGACTTCGTCCAGCGAGCCCTCCGGCTCGGGACGCAGGATGAACCAGCCGATGAACGCGCCGCCGTCCTTCTCGTGCGCGGCGAACAGTCCGAGGTCGCCGCCCCACTTCTCGTAGCCGGCGAGGATGTTCGGCAGGTAGCGCTGGCGGACGACCTCCGGCGCCGTCGGAGTGCCGCCGGTCAGGTAGCGCATCGCCGCCGGGTCGCTGTCCAGCTCGATCAGCAGCTCCGCGTCATCGGCAGTGAAGCGGCGCAGGGCCAGGCGTTCGGTCTCCAGGTACATGTCCATGAGTCGATCACGCCTGGAACAAGCCACCGGGGTCGAACGGCATTCTTCCGCCCCGGCATCGACCGGGACGCGCGTTCGCGACGCGGGAACGCTTCCCCGAAGCGGACGAGGTCGTCGTCGACTGGCCGCACCGCTACCTGGAGGCGACGGAGCTCGACTCGCGGGCGGTGCTCTGCGTCCTCACCCACGACGCCAAGTTCGACGTACCCCTGCTGGAGTTGGCGCTGAAGCCGCCCGTGGCGTACGTCGGCGCGATGGGTTCGCACCGAACCCACCTGGAACGCAACGAGCGGCTGCGGGAGGTCGGCGTCACCGAACTCGAAGTGGCCCGCCTGCGATCGCCCATCGGCCTCGATCTGGGCGCGCGGACACCGGAGGAGACGGCGCTGTCGATCACGGCGGAGATCGTGGCCGTCCGACGCGGCGGCCCCGGTGCGTCGCTGAGAGGAGCCCACACGCCGATCCACCACGACGGGACGCGGGGCCCCATGGGCAGGATCGGCGAGGTCGCTTAGCGGTCGGCGCCGTAAATCCTTCGGGGTTGTTCACGCTGCAGCGCTGATCACGTACCCGTCATCGCCCAGCTGTCCGCCCTGCCAGGTTCGGGCGTACAGGTCCAGCACCGGGACGGCCTTCAGTCGGAAGCCGGGGCTGGTGAGGGCCAGGACGGTGACGTGCGGCCAGCAGGAGGCCATTTGGACAGGGAAAACGCAACTTCGACATGGTCCGCAGAGGCGGCTACCTTCATCTGGTCTTCGGCGATCGCCCACGGTCGCACAGGAGTTACTCCAGGCTGAGCCATCCGCGAGTCCACACCAGACACCCCCACCAGGAAGAGACGCATGCCCCACCTTGCGCTGTACACATTCGGCGTCCTGAAGTCACCTCTCGCCGATCCCGCACCTCTCACGCGCGAATTCCACGACAGCAGCGAGGCCGTCTACCGGAAGATCGGCCAGCACCCCGGATACCTCGCTCGTGCTGTACCGGCAGAGGGCGGCCGGGGTACACACTTCGACTTGGACTGGGGTGCATGGGGCGAGTTCGCCGTACCGACCTGGTACGGCAAGGGCCGTACGGCGGAAACCATCGCCCTGGCCGCGACCCTCTCACTCTGGACCGACCTGCGCCCCGCCTTCGACGCCATCTACACCGGTCTGCACCGCGAGGCGCTCAACAGGCGTTACGACTGGTTCGAGAGGACAGCACACCCGGGTCACGTCTTCTGGTGGGTCTCCGACGGCGTGACACCCACCTGGCAGGACGGGGTCTCCAGGCTGGAACACCTCCACGACCATGGCTCCACGCCGCACGCCTTCACCTTCCACCACTCGTTCGCCCCGGACGGAACTCCGACCAGACTCAAGGGCATCGGGCCGAAGAGCGACCAGGTTCGCTGACAGGAAAGCGCGCCTGCGGCCGCTACCTCACCGCCCCCAGCCTCGCCGGGCCGGCGCCGCTCCGTGCGCCGACGGCCTCGCAGACGCGCACCACCTCGTCCACGGCGTGTCGCCCGGCGCCGGCGGAAACCGGTCCGGCACCTCCTACGCCCACGGGGAGAAGAAGTCCGGCGAGGGATGGGGCACCGCTCACTCGACGCGGACGAGTCCGACAGCTACCGCGGGGAGCCGTCGAGTGCGGCGATGAGTTGTTGTGTGGTGACGATGGCCTGTGCGTAGGTGGGGCCGTTGAGTTCGTGAGCGGCGTGCATCATTTCCGGGCTGAGGGCTGCGGTGGCATCGCGGACCAGCGTCACGTGATAGCCGAGTTCCATGGCGAATCGGGCGGTGGCCTCGACACAGGTGTTGGCCAGCACGCCGACGAGGGCGACGTGGGTGATGCCATACTGCTTGAGCTGCATGTCCAGGTCCGTGTTGGCGAACCCGCTCGACCCCCAGTGTTCCTGAGCGACGACCTCGCCCGGCTGCGGCTGCAAGTCGGGGTGGAACTCGCCGCCCCAGGAACCCCGGGCGAAGTGGTGGAACTGCTGGATCTTCCGCTGCGAGGGTGTCGGATGGTCCCATGTCTCGTAGTCGCCGGGCTGCCAGCGGCGGTGCGGCACGAACACCACGCGTACACCGGTCGCACGGGCCGAGGCGATCACCTCGCGCAGATGGTCGAGCAGACCGACCTGGCGTGCCACGGGCTCCAGACGGGACCACACCTTGCCGTCCTGTGAGAGAAAGTCGTTGTAGGGGTCGATCAGCAGTACAGCCGTGCGGCGCAGATCGTAGGTCTCGGTCATGGTTCCTCCCCGCACCGGCCCTACTCGGGCGGCTGGGCGCCGGTCTGCTCGCCGACCATGTAGGACGTAACAGCCGGGCCAGTCCGGATTCTCCGGATCCGATGAGCTGCTACCCGGCGCTCAATCCTGCCTCCTTCCTGTCCCCCCAGTTTCTCCACGCATGCGGCGGCCCGCGCGCCGACAGCGGCCCTGATCACGCACGCGGCCCCGATTGCCGGAGCCGGAGGTGCTCTTCGGCGTGATCGCAGCGGCAGTACGCCCTGCGCTCATGCCCGTACCGCGAACATGAGCGCTGTCGCGATCGTTGTTACGACGCCGAGGCGGCGGCCCCGCTTCGTCACTGAGCGTTACTGATCGCGCCCGTGAGAAGCGAAGGCAAGAGCAATGTCCGAGGCATCCGCGTCACATGCTGCGCACGGTAGGCGCCGGTGCGCACGGGACGGTCTGGTGGTCGTCCAGAAAGAGCGTCGGCCAGCCCCTGGGAGGCCGGTCAGTCGACGGTGAAGTCCACCGCCTTGGTGTCCAGGGTGGTGGTGCCGTCCTCGGCGGTCGCGAGAACGGCGACATGCCAGGAGCCGTGCGGAGATGAAGCGGCGTCGGCGGCGGTCACCGCGGCCGTGTACATGCACCGCACGGTGCCCGTACCGGCGGGTTTGCAGTGGGCCCGCTCCGCCTGGGTCATCTCTTCGGCGGTCGGCTGCTTCGCGGCGAGTCCGGACCTCTCCGGCCAGGCCAGCACCTTGAGGCTCTTGACGCCGGAGGACGTTGTGACCTCTGTGGAGAAGACGAGCGAGCCGCCCCTCCCGCCGTCCGGGGCGGTGTAACGGGCAGTGCTGTTGGTCAGTGCCGGGGTCTGGTCTCCGGCGTAGGCGAGCGCGAAGGTCCCGGCACCCGCGAGGGCGATGGCGCCGGTGACGACGGACAGGGCGATACGACGGGACACGGCGAGTTCTCCGTAACTGGCGCGAACGCCTTGGCTGGAAGGGACGCGGCGCTCTCGACCGTGCCGCTGCACTGATGGTCGCGGCGCGGAACCCTGCCGGACATGAGTACGCAAACTCAGCTCAGCCTGGGTGATCGGGTTGGGCAAGTGGGCGGATCACCCAGGGCCTGTCGGGACGCGAACCGTTCCGCGGGCGGGTGGGAGCCCCTGGTGGCCTTTCCCTGTGCCGCAGCAGCCGGAGGCGCTGCACCGCAGCCGGACAGGGCATGAACACCCGTCTCAGTGCGCCTAGTTGGGCCGAACTCGAAGAAGGACAACCCGGGGGCGACAAGCACATCACGCTCCGGCCCGGAGACAGGGCATACAGCGCGGTGAACCTCTTCGACTTCGGCTCGAAGCACCACACGGCGCACTCTTCTGACGTTTCGTCGGCCAGGGAGACGTCACCACCACCGAGGCGGCCCGCCGGGCAGTGTCTGCGGAGGAGGTGCGGGCCACCCACCCGGCACGCGCTTGCCTCCGCAGGTCCCGGTGCAGCCCGCATCGATGACGTCCGTCGCCACGACCGGCCTCACCTTGAAGCGGCACCGCCGAGAGAGCGCACTGCTTGAGGCTGGTCGGTTCAGACGAGGGTCGGTGTGGGAGCAGGCAGGTAGGGCGTGATGTTGCGCCACGCGCGCTCGATGTACTCCTCCTTCTCGCCGACCGGGGCGACATAGTGCAGTGCGCTTTCGGCGGCGTCGTGGCCCTTGAGGCGTGCGATGACCCAGGCGGCGAGGTAGTGCGAGGCGAGGCAGCCACCGGCGGTGGCGATGTTGTCCTTGGCGTAGAAGGCCTGGTTGAGCACCTCGACGCCGGCGGCGATGACCCAGGGCTTGGTGGTCAGGTCGGTGCAGGCGGGGATGTCGTTGAGCAGGCCGAGCTTGGCCAACACGAGAGCGCCGGAGCACTGCGCAGCGATGAGCTGGCGCGAGGGGTCCATGCCGCGCAAGGTATTCATGATCGCCTGGTCCTCGACGACCTCGCGCGTGGCGATGCCACTGCCGACGATGACGGCGTCAGCGGCGCACGCCTCCTCAAGGGTGGACATCTGGTCGATGACCACCCCGTTCATCGAGGTCACCCTGGGGCTGGGGGTGGCTATGGTGACGCGCCAGTCGTCGGACTTGATGCGGTTGAGCACACCGAGCGCGATCAGGGAGTCGAGCTCGTTGTAGCCCTCGAAGGTGAGGATGGCGATGTGCACGGCGGCTGTCCTTCCGGATGAGTGGCTCCTGACGGTAGGAACACGCGAGCAGGACAGTCAAAGAATTGTCATGGATACAATTCGGTGTGTGGCAGCCTCCCGGTACAAGATCCTGGTCGACGCGCTCGCATCCGACATCCGGACGGGCCGGCTCGCCGCAGGCGTGCGGCTGCCGACACATCGCGGGCTCGCCGCCCGCGAGGGCATCGCCGTGGTGACCGCGACCCGGGTGTACGCCGAGCTGGAAGCGATGGGTCTGGTAAGCCGGGAGCAGGGCCGCGGCACGTTCGTCCGTGAGATCGCGGTTCCCGCCGATCACGGCATCGATCAGCAAGTCGCGGCCGCTGACGCGGTCGACCTCAACTTCAACTATCCGTCGCTGCCCGGCCAAGCCGATCTTCTACGGCAGGCTCTGAGAGAGGTGGCCACCTCCGGTGAACTCGACTCGCTGCTGCGCTACCAGCCACATCGAGGGCGCCCCCAGGACAGGGCCTCGATCGCACGACACCTGCGGCGTCGAGGGCTCACACCGGACGCGGACGAGATCCTCGTCGTCAGCGGTGCGCAGCACGGCCTGGCCGTCACCGTCATGGCCGCGCTCAACGCCGGAGACGTCGTCGCGGTCGACGCACTCACCTACCCGGGCTTCAAGGTGCTCGCGCACGCCTTTCATCTCGACCTGGAGCCCATACCCACTACCGCCGACGGGCCGGATCTCGACGCCTTGGAGAAGCTGTGCGCGACCCGCCCTGTGCGTGCGATCTACACCATGCCGACGTTGCACAACCCTCTCGGGTGGGTCATGCCGGCAACGGACCGCAGTCGGCTGATCAAGATCGCTCGGCAGCACGGTCCGCTCATCATCGAGGACGCCGCGTACGCCTACCTGGTCGAGGACCCTCCACCGCCTCTGGCAGCAAGTGCACCGGACGTCACCGTGTACGTCTCGGGACTGTCCAAGAACGTCGCCACCGGCCTCCGGGTCGGCTTCGTGGTCGCCCCGCCGGCCAGGGTGCCCTCGATCGAACGCGCGATTCGGGCGACCACCTGGAACACTCCGGCCCTCACCACCGCGATCGCGTGCCGGTGGCTCGAGGACGGCACGGTGGAGCACTTGGAAGCGCAGAAGCGAGACGACGCCAAAGCCCGCCAAGCACTCGCCAGACAGGAACTGGCAGGCCTCTCACTGATCAGCCACCCCTCGTCCTACTTCACATGGCTGACGCTGCCCGACGACGCACGTGCCGATCGCCTGACCGCCACCCTCGCGCGTCAGCACATCTCGGTGAGCACCGCAGAGCCCTTCACCACCTCGAAGCACACACCACAGGCGCTCCGTCTCGCTCTCGGCTCGACCGATCTGGACAGTCTCCGGGCGTCGCTGCGCACAGTGCGACGCGTCGTCATCGAGGACGCCTACGCCTGAACTCCCCGAGACCAGCCGATTCCGCCCGCCCCGGCCTCCGCGGACGAACAGCCGCCGGTGCTGCGGCGCGGTGGCTGGTCGGCCTGTGAACTGGGACCTGTGCGGGGACGGGTCAATGTAACGCCGGCTCAGCGTGTGGTGCGCCTGGAACGGAGTTCGTTGGTGTCGACCGTCGTCAGCGCCACGCTCAGCGGCACGCCTGTACCAGCCGCAGCGGCCAGTCGCTCGCGCACTTCGCGGGGTGTACGAGGGCGCCATCCGGGCCCGTCACAGCAGCGCGAGTGGAACGTGACACCGGCGTTCAGCAGGACGGTCAACGTCCGCCAGCTGGCGGTGTCGTTACGCTTCGGCACAGCGAGGTCCTGGCCCGCGTCGATCAACTCTCCACCGCAGCGCGCGCATCGGCTCGCCCACGTGCCGCGCTTCTTGAACGAGGAACGGCACGGGAGGCAGACGTAATGCCGGTTCGGAGTCGGCCCTCGAAAGCACTTCGCACCAGTATGGCCGGGGGACCTCGCCCACTCCAGCGATTATGAAGGCGTCGATTCCGCCGAGTGTCCGGAGCGCAGCGCCGAGTTCGTCGCAGAGCACCCTTTCGCCTCGAACCGGTTGTGGCTTCCGCACCGACTGACCCACGCAGGCCCGGCACGCTGCTCATGACGACTCTTTCGGCGACGGTGGGGCGGCTCCGCCCGGAATGTCTCTTTCACCGTCCGCGCGGGGGAGGCCCTGTCGCCGGAGAGTCACCGGGGGCGTCGAGTCCCATGGCCGGGGGTCATTCGGCCGGTACGTTCCAGCGAGCGGCTCATCGGCCGGTCGACGGGCGCGCTCAGTGCTGTGCTGCGAGTCCGGGGCGGTGACGCCGCATCGCGTCCAGGACCGCCTCAGGTGGCACCGGCAAGGTGTTGGTGGCCATGACGGCCGGGCCGAAGCCGAGTCGTGCGTTCGTGGACGCGGTGCTGCGGACGAGCTTGGGTGCTCGCGCCAGATAGGCCTCCGGGTCGTGCAGGACCAGCTCGATCAACCGCTGCGAGGTGTTTCGTACCCGCTGCACGCGTATCCGCACGGCGGCTATCTCGTCCCAGCCGAACCGGCCCAGTCTCGCGTGGTCCACTCCCGCGTCGTCCAGCACCAGCTCCGGTCGGGCGCGGAGCAGGCGCTGGGCGATGCTCACCGAGCAGAACCCGAAGAAGGGCACGGCCAGCGCCCCCGCCACAGTCATCTTCACGGTGCTGTGGGCGACCAGGAATCCGATGCCCAGAGCGACGAAGACCAGGGAGCCGGCCAGCATGGCCCACACACGTCCCTTGGCGAGCGGATAGACAGTGGGGGACAGTGGAACGCCGTTCTCGATCACGGGCTCAGACGATAGGACCGGAGCCTTCATCAGCGGAAGCCCTTTCGAGGCCCACCTGGTGCTCGCGCCGCCGCTGGGCAGGCCCCGGTCCCGGCTGTCTGGCGTCGGACCGGCTGCGAGGCCTCGCCGACCGGTGGGCGGACGGTCCCTGCCGTCGGCGGATGACGGCGAGGGGATTCTCACTCCGCCAGGTCCGGTGTCCGTATCGGGCGGCGGGATCCACCCGAGCGCACGGCCAGGATCCCGGCGCCCGCCAGTGCCCAGACGACGCCCGCGGTCTTGGCCGGGGAGTCCAGGCTGGTCCACAGGGCCGTGTTCACCACGAACCCGAGGGCCGGCAGCAGCGGTTGCAGTACGTCGGCGGTGATCCCGCGGGCCTCCGACCGTCCCGCACGCCGGTCGCGCGCCAGAAGCCGATCACTGCCAGGTTCACCGCGGCGAAGGCGACGTAGGCGCCGAAGTCGATCAGCGAGGCGGCGCTGCCGAGGTCCAGGAAGACGGCGGAGGCGGCGATGAGGCCCACGACGAGCACGTTGACGGCGGGGACGCCGGTCCGCGGATCGACCCGCCTGAAGACCGCGCGCGGCAGCATTCCGTCGCGTCCCATGGCGAAGAGCAGCCGTGCCGCGCTCATCTGCTGTGTCAGGCCGCACCCGAGGACGGTGGTGAGGTACCCGCCGACGAAGAGGATCTGGAACGCGGCGCCGCCGATGTACCGGGCGATCTCCGGCGGGGCGCGCACGATGTCGCCCACGGCCGAGACGTCCGGGAAGAGCGTCTGCATGACGTAGGTGACGGCGAGGAAGAACACCCCGGCGGCGGCCACGATGAGCAGGATGGCCCGCGGGATGTCCCGGCGCGGGCGCTCGGCCTCCTCGGAGAGGGTGGATACGGCGTCGAGACCAAGGAAGGACAGGGCCGGCAGCGACGCACCGCCGAACAGGTCGCACGGCGGCGCGCGGTCAGGTCGAACCCGGTGGTCCCGAAGGACCGGCCGTGGGTGACCACGGCGCGCACGGCGAGGACGAGGAGCGCGACGGCCACCCCGGCCTGGATGATCACGAGCGCCACGTTCACCTTCGCGGCCAGCAGGGCGTTGAGCATGGGGAGCAGGACGTATTCGAGCGTGGCGGACCAGCCCACCAGGAAGCCCACGGGCGCCCCGAGCGCCTTGCCGGCGTAGGTGTACACGGATCCGGCGGAGGTGATGCGGCGGGCCATCCGCGCGTAGCTGAGCGCGGTGAGTACCACTGCGACGAGGACGGCCAGGCTGAGCGAGGCCTACCGTGCGGGCATGGAACGCTTCTGCGACCGGCGTGACGCGCTGCGCGACACGATCGCGGACCCGGCACGGCTGCTGGGGGAGACGATCCGCGCCGGGCTGCCGACGGGGCCCGACGACGCGCTGATGCGCCTGCTGTACGAGTTCGACGTGGTGGCGGGCAGTTCGCCGCTGCACGCCACACTGGCCGAGGCGATGTACGAGCGGCAACTGGCCACGTACCGCGCCGTGCTGCAGCGGGGAGTCGCCGCCGGGGTGTTCGGCCTCCTGCTGGACATCTCGACGGCGGCCCTGAACCTCGTGGCGCTGGAGGACGCGTACGGGCTGCACATCGTGGGCGGCAACAGCAAGATCGCCGTGCGGCGGGCCGTCGAGGCGATGTTCGACGCCGCACGGGTGTTCGGCGCACCGGCTGTGTGAGAGGCCCGGACTTCCCGGACGCCGGGACGGGCCGGCCCGCGGCACGTCACCTGAGGTGTGACGCGCAAAGGCATGGCGAACAATGCCGGTCCTGCCCGATTCCGGGCAGGAATGTAGACGCCCTGCGGCTCCCGACTTAGGGTGATCACTCATGATCACCTTGGACGCAATAGGGACTTTTGCCCTGATAGTAGGACTTCTGACGCTCACTCCGGGACTGGACACCGCACTCATCCTGCGTACCGCGGCGCACGGGCACCACCGTCGTGTCTGGGGCGTGGTCCTCGGCATCCAGAGCGGCACGCTGGTCTGGGGCGTGCTCACCTCGCTCGGTGTGACCGCGCTGCTGACCGCGTCTCATCTCGCATACCAGACCCTTCGTTGGGCCGGAGCGGCGTACCTGGTGTGGATGGGCGGCAGGCTGCTGTGGACCACCTGGCGCTCATCGAGCGAGAGCCCGCAGACGGAGGGGACCAGGAGCACCACCGGGGCCGAGACCAAGGCCGGGTCAGGCGCCGGCGACACGCTGCTCGGCGGCTGGCGGCAAGGGATCGTGACCAATCTCCTCAACCCGAAGATGGGTGCCTTCTACGTTGCGGTGCTCCCGCAGTTCATTCCCGCCGGCGCCCCGCACCTCGCTCCAGGCGTGCTCCTGGCCGGTGTACACATCCTCCTGGCCGTCGTCTGGGCGTGCGCGCTGATCGCCTTCGCGCACGCGCTCCGAGACCGCCTGCAGCGGCCGGCGGCCCGCCGCTACCTCGACCGCATCACCGGCACGGTCATCGCCGCCTTCGGCATCCGGCTCGCGCTCGGACAGTGAGGCACCTCTCGACGCAACAGCAAGCCCATCGACAGCGGACGAATCGGGCAACCCGTGCACCGCCCGATGTGAAAGGACATCTCCATGCGCTCGCTCCCCAGCGGCACCGAGCCCGTGGTCTTCGACTGCGACGGCCTGCTGGTCGACACCGAAGCATGCTGGACCGTTGCGGAAACGGCCATCTTCGCGGCGCACGGCCATCCCTTCGGGCCTGAACAGAAAGCCCTGGTCATCGGCCGCACCGTGGAGGCCGCTGGTGAGGCCGTGGCCCAATACCTCGGGTGCCCCGGCGCCGGTGCCGAACTCGCTGCCGACCTCCTCGAAAGAGTCCGCACGGAGCTTTCCCGAGGCGCCACAGCCCTCCCGGGGGCGGCAGAACTGGTGCGCGCCTGCCGGACGGCCGTACCCATCGCCGTAGCCAGCAACAGCCCTTGGGGAACTGCTGGACACGGCACTGTGGTCGGCCGGTCTCACCGACTGCTTCACTCACTCGTTCGCCGCCGACGAAGTGCGCTCCCCCAAGCCCGCACCTGAGCTCTACCTCACGGCATGCGAGGCGCTCGGTACGACACCCCAGCGCTCCGTCGCCTTCGAGGACTCGGCCACAGGCATCGCCTCGGCACGTGCTGCCGGGCTCTACGTCGCGGTCATACCGTCCCTTCCAGGAGCCGACCTCGACCACGACTGGCTGGGCACCAGCCTGGCCGAGCCCGAACTGCGGGACTGGGCCAGGAAGCTGGGAGACGGCACGGTCCGCTGACCCGCTCATTCGCGGTCGTTTTCGCGTCAGGCCATGTTCGTGGGCGTCCGGTGGCGGGATTTCCCCGGGCGGCCCCTGCCCAGGGCGCTGCGCGCGGGGGCCGCCCGAGCCCCGCGGTCCTGTCAGCGCAGAGCACTACGACGCCAAGGCCCAGGCATCGCTCGTCTGACAAGTCGGCCGATGACTGCGGACTCCGCGTGGCGGCGCTCGACCGTAGGTGATCCCGCCACGGACGACCACGACGCCCGACTCCCGGCAGCAACGGCGCTATCCGCTGCCACCTCGCGTCCGCGAAGTCACCACGGCCCACCGCACGATCAATCATCAGACGGGTCCTGACGGCGGGCGAGTGAGGCGAGGAAGGAGTCGACCATCGCGGTCTGGACGTCCAAGGGGAAGCGGTCGGGGTCGAAGAGAGCTTGGACGACGAGGCCGTGGGTGAAGGCGACGGCGGTGGCGGCGAGTTGCTCCGGGTCGGCGGTCGCGGGCAGCTCGCCCGCGTCGCGTGCGGCTTCCAGGTGGGGGCGCATCGTCGAGCGCAGCCGGGCGTAGCGGCCGGCCTGCTCCGCGGCGAGGGCGTCGTCGGCGAGGGAGAGATCCCAGGAACTGACCCAGATGCGGTTGCGTGCGGTGTCATCCGGGGTCAGCGGCAGGATGTCGAGGAGCATCGCGCGTACCGTGGCGAGCCCCGGCTCGGGGTGCGCTCTGCGGGGCCGCTGCGCGGTGTCCTTCTCCAGAAGGTCCAGGGCGTGGGTGACGAGGGCCCGTTTGGTCGGGAAGTAGTGCATGAGCATCCCGGTCGAGACGCCCATCGCGGTGGCGACGGCGCGCAGGGTCAGCCCGCCGAACCCCTTGTCGGCGAGGACCCGCCACACCGCCTCGGACACGTCCTTGCGGCGGGCTTCACGGTCTCCAGGTGCGGGCGGCATGCTGCTAGCTTACGTACCGAACGCTTGTTACGCACCTGGAGAGCGAGGCCCCATGTTCACCCTGCCGCTCGGCGACCGTGCTCAGCTCCGCCCTCTGGAGCCCTGGCAGGCACCGGAGTTCCTGGCCCACATCGACCGGGCCCGGACCACCGTCGACCCGTGGATACCCTGGGCCTCCCTCAGCACCGACCTGGCCTCCGCCACGGCCACCCTCCAGCGCTACGCCGACGGGCAGGCCACGGACGGCGCCCGGATCCACGGCATCTGGCTGGACGGCACCCTGGTCGGCGGTGTCATGTTCACCCGCTTCGACGGCGCCTCGGGCGTGTGCGAGGTCGGCTGCTGGCTGGAGCGGGCGGGGGAGGGGCAGGGGCTGGTCACGCGGGCCTGCCGGGTGCTGATCGACTGGGCCTTCACGCAGCGCGGGATGAGCCGGGTCGAATGGTGGGCCGCCTCGGGAAACGCCCGCAGCATCGCGGTCGCCCGCCGGCTCGGCATGAGCCGCGACGGTGTGCTGCGGCGGCACTCCGTCCACCGGGGCGAACGGCGCGACATCGAGGTGTGGTCGGTCCTCGCCGAGGAGTGGCCGACCGCCGGTGACGCGTCCGAGGCCGCCGTCCGCGCCGAACTCGACCGGCTGATGGGCGTGTTCGTGGGCGCTTTCACCAACGTCGGCGGCAAGCGGCCGGACCTCGGCGTCATCCGTGACGTCTTCGTACCGCAGGGGCGGATCATCGCGAACGTCGGCGACGAACCCGTGATCTACGACCTCGACGGGTTCATCGCACCCCGCCAGAAGGTGCTCACCGACGGGACCCTGACGGAGTTCTCCGAGTGGGAGGTGTCCGAGCGCACCGAGGTCTTCGGGTCGATCGCCCACCGGTTCAGCGAGTACCGCAAGTCCGGCTACCACAACGGCGAGTGGTTCGAGGGGCGCGGCCACAAGACCACCCAGTTCCTGCGTACCCCCGCAGGCTGGAGAATGTCCTCCCTGGCCTGGGACGACGCCCCTGCGAGTTCGTGACTGCCTCGGACTTGTCACTGACGCCACACCTGTGCGGACTTGGTGCTGGGCCCGTCAAAGGCATGCAATGGCAGACGCCACTCGCAACGATCATGTGGGTTGGTCGGCGCAGCTGAAGCGCGGTCCGGATTCTTCACCCCGAACTGTCGAGTCCGCTGACGTAGGTCCAGAAGCGGCACGAAAGGAAGAGGCGATGGCTGAGGAAGTGCAACGATGGCTGAAGGAGGCGGCCCTGCCGCTGAAGAACTTGAACCCCGGGGCATCAGAACCGTGCCACGGTGACCTGGAGCCTCTGCGCGAGGTCCTGCGTGACGTACGTGTGCTGGGCATGGGAGAAGCGACGCACGGAACAGCCGAGTTCTTCCGTCTCAAACACCTGTTACTGCGCTTCCTCGTCGAGGAAATGGGATTCACCGCCCTCGCCATGGAGGCGAGCGTCTCGGCCGCCCAGGCAGTCGACGACTACGTGCTGCACGGAACCGGTGGTGCCGCCGAGGCACTGGCCGGCCTTGGCTTCTGGACGTGGCGGACCCGCGAAATGCTCGACGTCGTCGAGTGGATGCGAGATCACAACCGGACGGTGCCGCAGGACCGGGCCGTACGTTTCGTCGGCATCGATCCCCAGCGATGCGGTCCTTCCCTGGAGACGCTGGCCGCCATGCTGCGCACGCTGGCACCGGAACGGGCAGACGTCACCGGCGGTCTGCTCGGAACCCTGGCGGAGGCCCGGACGGGGTCCCTTGTGGCGAAGCGCCCACAACTCCTGGCCGAGGCACATGATCTGGAGCGATTCCTGCAGGAAGAGCGTCCCCGGCTTGCCTCGCGGTTCGGGGACACGGCTGTCGATGACGCCCTCAGGCATGCGCGCCTGATCGTGGCCGCGGCCGACGTGGCCTCCCGCACACCGCGCGGCGAAGGGGAGGAGGGGGGCGCGCTGGCCGCCCGGGACCGCCACATGGCCCAGGCGGTGATCTCCCTGGAGGAGAGGACCGCCGGAAACATCGCCGTGTGGGCCCACAACGGCCATATCTGTACCGACCGTTACGCGCGAGACATACCTGCCATGGGGCAGCACCTCAGGAAGCACTACGGTGAGCGGTACTACGCCCTGGGCCTGCTGTTCGGCGAGGGCGCATTCCGCGCCCGCCCCGGAATCTCCGCAAAACGACCGCCCAGAAAGCACACCATCAGCGCGGCGGGTCCGCGCTCCGTCGAAACCCAGCTGGCCTCGGCCACCTCCGAAGACCACTTGATCGACCTCCGCGCCGGCCGGGCCCGGCCCGCCGTCGCCCAGTGGCTCGCGAGCCCGCAGTTCATGCGGTCCTTCGGCGCTGGTGTGCCGCGTCTGACGTACCGCTTCTCCATGACTCCTACGGTGCTCACGCATGAGTACGACGGATTGGCGTACGTGGCCCGCTCGACGCCCTCGGCGCTGCTGGGCTGAGAACCAACACGGCCGTCAAGAGCGCCGGAACCGGGTGCCCTGTGGCGGCGTCTCTGCCGCCGCAAGTGGACGGCACCGTCGGCACCGACCATCTGAGGGAGCATCCGCGATGACCTGGAGAGACTGGAGAACCTGG
>NZ_JACHJK010000037.1 GCF_014203595.1 Streptomyces echinatus | reverse complement strand
GTGTACGAATTCGTCGAACCGAGCGCCGGCGTGGCCCGGGTGATGTACGACGCCGACGCCCACCACACCGCCAACCGCGTCGTACCGCTCGACGTACCGACCCCCACATGGATGCGCGCCCCGGGCAAGGCGCCAGGCTCGTTCGCGCTGGAGTCGGCGCTCGACGAACTCGCCGAGAAGTGCGGGATCGACCCCATCGAACTGCGTCTGCGCAACGAACCCGGCAAGGGGCCGGTGTCCGGGCTGCCGTTCGCCGGTCGCAACCTGACCGCCTGCTTCCGCGAAGGCGCCCGCAGGTTCAACTGGGCGGACCGGGACCCGCGCCCCGGAATACGCAAGGACGGACGCTGGCTGCTCGGTACCGGGACGGCGGCGGCCTCCTTCGGAGCGGGCGCCGCGCCCTCCACGGCCACCGCCACCGCACACGCGGACGGCACGTTCACCGTCCGGATCTCCGCGGCCGACATCGGCACCGGGGCCCGTACCGCACTCACCCTGGTCGCCGCGGACGCCCTCCAGGTGCCCCCGGAGCGGGTCCAAGTGCGCATCGGCGACAGCGACTTCGGCCCGGCGATGATCGCCGGCCGTTCGATGGGCACCCGCTCCTGGTCCTGGGCGATCACGACCGCGGCCGGCGAGCTGCGCGAGCGGCTGGCCGGCGGCACCGGCATACCGGAGGAGGGAATCACCGTCCGGTCGGACACCTCCGCTGCCATCGAGGCCCTCACCTCGGCCGAACGGCACTCGTTCGGCGCGCAGTTCGCCGAGGTCGCCGTGGACGTCAGCACCGGCGAGGTGCGCGTGCGCCGCATGCTCGGCATCTTCGCGGCGGGCCGGATCGTCAACCCGCTCACCGCACGCAACCAGCTCCAGGGCGGCATGATCTGGGGCATCTCCATGGCCCTGCACGAGGAGGCCCTGCGGGACCGCGCCTCGGGCGGCCACGTCGGCGCCGACCTCGCCGGCTACCACGTGGCCACACACGCCGACGTACCGCACATCGAGGCGGACTGGATCGACGACACGGACCCGAACGACCCGGTCGGCATCAAGGGCATCGGCGAGATCGGCATCGTCGGCGCCGCAGCCGCCATCGCCAACGCGATCTGGCACGCGACCGGCGCACGCCACCGCCACCTGCCCATCCGACCGGACCGCGTCCTCGCCGGGGGCCAGGCCGCGACGTCCGGGGGCCGAAGCACGGCGCCTCCGCACACGTCGCGGTAGGGCTCGGATCCGGCAGCCGCCGTCGGATCCGTCGTCGCCGCTCTGTTTGACCCCGGCCTTCCTCCCCACGTGCCATGGCCGGCCAGCTCCCCTCGCGAGTGGACACGCTTGTTGCTCGCTTTCGGGTGAGTGCTTCCTTCTTTCCGTGGCCGTCGTGACCGCCTTGACGCTTCTTGCGCGGTTCGTGATCAATCAGCACCGCAGCCTCCGGGGCGGGTGCCCCGTCCGGCATGCGGGGCCCGAGGGGCTCGGCCGTGGCCCCGCCGAATCGGTGCGTCAGACCATGGCGAGCCGGTCCACCAGCAGCTCCACCCTCGGCTCGGCGTACTCGTCCAGCAGGCGGCCCGTGCGGGTCAGGGTGGCGAGCCCGTGCAGGGACGCCCAGAACAACTCGGTGAACAGCCCTGGGTCGATGCCGTTCCCGGCGACCTCGCTCAGGGTCTCCATCAGCGCGGCGAAGGCGTCCTTCAGGGGCTCCGGGGTGTCCTCCTGCGCGTACGCCAGGCCGCCGTCGAGCTGGAAGATGGCGTCGTAGACCGCCGGGTTGCGCTCGGCGAAGTCGAGGTAGGCACGGGCCAGGGCGGCGACCCGTTCGCGCGGGCCGTCCACGCCGGCGGTCGCGGCCCGCACCGCCGCGGCCAGCTCGGCGGCACCCTCCAGGGCGACGGCGCCGATGATCTCGCGCTTGCCGCGGAAGTGGCTGTAGAGGACGGGCTGGCTGTACTCGATGCGCTCGGCGAGCTGGCGGGTGGTGACTGCGTCCCAGCCCTGCTGCTCGGCGAGTTCGCGGGCCGCCGCGACGATGAGGCGTTCGCGGGCCGCCCGTTCGCGATCCTTGCGTTCCTTTACCGACATGAATCGATCCTAGCACCGCTAGACATCCGAGCGACAGTAGCGCTAGCGTTGCCATGCCAGCTAGCAACGCTAGTTCACGGAGGGGTCCTCATGCTCGACACACTCGAAGTCGTCACCACCGTCGTCGTCGGCCTGATGGTGGGGGTGGAGTTCTCCGTCGCCTTCATCATGAACCGGATCCTGGACGCGCTTCCCGAGGACAGCGGCCAGCTCGGCCACGCCCACGGCGGCCGGATGCTCGGCGCCCTGATGCCGTTCTGGTACATAGGCTCGCTCGTCCTCAGCGCGATCTGGGCCGTCGCCGGATGGCACCACCACGGCGCCGGACTCGTCGTCACCGCCGCCGGCCTGCTGATCGTCAGCGTGGTCATGTCGATGCTGCTGCTCGTCCCGATCAACAACCGGAACAAGACCTGGACCCCCGACAACCGGCCCGCCGACTGGAAGCAGCAACTGCACCGCTGGGGCCGCTACCACTACCTCCGCGTCGCCGTCATCATCGCCGCCTTCACCCTGCTGGTCGCCGCCCTCACCTGACACCACCGCTGCTCCGACGAAGACCCGTAAGGAGAAGAGCAATGTCACTGAAGAAGATCAATACTGTTCTGACCGCCGCCTTCATCCTCTTCATCCTCTGGTTCGGGACGGAGTTCATCCTGAGCCCGGAGACGACGGCGCCGGGCTTCGGCCTGCCGAACTGGCCGTCCGGCGACGGCGCCGGCTTCCTGGTCATCAAGGGAATCCGCGACGTCGTCCTGGCTCTGGTCCTGGGCATCCTGCTGGTGACGGGCCACCGCCGGGCGCTGGGCTGGGTGCTGCTGGTGGAGGCACTCGCCGCGTACGGCGACATGACCACCGTGCTGGCCCACCACGGCTCCGTGGCCACCGCCCTCGGCGTCCACGGCCTGACCGCGACACTGATGGTGGTCAACGGCCTGCTGATGATGCGCGAAACACGCAAGACGTGCGTCATTGGCGTCCTCAGTCAGTCCCCACCGAGCGGCCTGCTGCTGGAGTGCTTCGCTGGCTTGGCGCTCGCGGTCGGTCCAGCCTAGTCGGCCGAGGACCGGTTGGACCGCCGCGGCGTCGACCAGGGAGCGGCAGCGCTCCTCGAAGTGCCCGAAGACGACCACGCGGAGATCGTCGTCGGCGTCATCGGCCCGAGCAGCAGCCTGTCGGGCTGCGGCGGCAGGCGCAGCAGGCTGGTCGACGGGGCGTTGAGCTGCTGCTCGGCTTGCGTGAGGAAGGAGAGGGCGTAGGGCGTCTCCTGGTGGGCGGCGACGCCGGGAAGGGCCAGGAGCCGTTGTGCTGCGGACAGCGCTCGCGGGATGCGGGCGGAGGCGTAGGCGACGCCGTCGCCGGTTGCCTGCGGGTGGGTCAGAATGCCGGCGAGGGCGCGTGCGCGGCGGGCCACGGCGTACAGGCGGTGTACCTGGCGGTCGAGTTCGGCGGCGGTGGAACGGGTGGATAGCTGGGGCATGGGCTGGACTCATCTCGGGTGCATGGTTTTCGTCCTCCCCGTGGGGGTCATGCGGCATGGCTCCGCCTGCGAGGTAGTCCGACAGGACATCGAGCGCGAGGCGTTCGGCGGCGTACAGGGCGGGGTAGTCGTAGGTGCGCTCGCTGCTGCGGCGGCCGTCGCCTGCCGCAACGTCGAAGGCGCCCGCCATGCTGGGGACGAGGTATCGGGTGGTGGTGCCATTCTTGCCGAAGAGGCCGCCGTCTCGGCCGTCGTGGAAACCCCGATTCTCGATGTGGGCGGCCGCCCAGTCGAGCAGGTCGGGGGCGTTCGTTGGCAACAGGGTGCTCTCGGTGCTGTAGCGCAGCGTCATAGGGGACTCCGTCGGGGTGTGTGCGGGCGGCACGGTGAATGGCTGCCATATGACCTTGGAAGCGGGGAGGGTTACGCCCGCCAGGCGCCGGGGAGTGCCCCGGGGACCATCCGTTGGTGGCGGGATGGGCCCCCGTGAGGGCGCGTGTGGTCGGCAGCTGCTGTCGGCATCAGCCGGGGAGGCAGGCCTTGTGGCTCGGGTACGAGCGGGCGAGGGAATGTGTGAGGCGGCGAGCCCCTCGTCCTGGTTGGTGTCAGGGGCGGGCGTGGGAGGGGTGGCGCAGGATGAAGAGGGCCTTAACTCGACTATCCGCCGCTGCGACCCGAGGACGAGATCTGGGCCAACCTCCTGGCGAAGCACCCGGTGCTCACCGGCGAGCACGCCGGCCTCGACGCTCTTGCCGAGGAGGGCGGCCTGGCGCTCGCTGGGCCCGTCGATCACCGCCCCAGACACCGTGTGCGAGTGCCTGACCTGGGAATCTGTCGATCCGGAGGGGGTGGTCTTCAATCGGCTCGATGACGTCTACCGGCCCGCGGCCAGGGGCGGCTGGCTCAAGTACAAGGTCCGCTAGACGACAGACGGAATCGTGGGTGCGGTCACCGGCTCGCTGGCCGGTCCCCGCACGCTGCTGCTCGGCCGGTACGACCCCGCCGGCCGGCTGGCCTACGTCGGCCGCACCACGCCCCTGCCCCCGGGCAGAAGTGGCCGCAGTCGCCGGTCTGCTCACCGCGGCGGGGGCCGGTCATCCGTGAACGGGCTGGTCGTTCTCCGCCCGATGGGGGAGACGCGAGACTCTGAACGTGACACTGGTGGAGCCCGAGCTGGTCATCGAGGTCGGCGTCGACGTCGCCCGGGACGCCTCCGGCCGGTGGCGCCACCCCGCACGCTGGCACCGCCCCTGCCCCGACCCTCAAGGACGTCCCCCTCATGGCGTCGCCGCTCTGAAACCGCCACCTGTTCGGACCAGACGGATGTCGTACGAGACTGCCCTGTCGAGAGGAAGGGGGGTGGGGTTACGGATACCGATTCCAGTTCCCAGCTGGCTGCCGGGGACCTCCTACCCCCCCATGGCCGCGAGTCCCTCACGATCTCCGTCCGGCCCAACGAGCTGCCCTGGCCCGCCCCGCGCCGTGGCCGGGTGACGGTCGGCTGCGTCGACGGCGAATGGCACGCCTTCCCCGCCCGGCTCGTCGCCCAGGTGCTCCGGCTGCGCGGCTGGCAGGTCGACTACCTCGGCGCCCGGACCCCCACCTCCCATCTGGTCGCCCACCTGCACCTCACCAACCCCGACGCCGTCCTGCTGTCCGCATAGCTGCCGACCCATCTGCCGACCGCCCACGCCGCCGTCACGGCCTGCCAGGCCATCGGCGTCCCCGTCCTGGCGGGCGGCCGGGCCTTCGGCGCGGACGGCCGCCGCGCCCGCCTGCTCGGCGCCGACCGGTGGGCGGCCGACGCCCGCGGCGCGGCCGCGGCGCTCGAGTCGGGCCTCGCCCGGCCCGGCCCGGCGGCGATCCGCCAGGTGGCGGACGACCTGCCGCACCTGGCCGACCAGGAGTACACGATGGTCGCCCAGTCCCGGCCCGTGCTCGTCAAACAGACCCTCGCCGACCTCGAAGCCCGGTTCCCGGCCATGCGCGGCTACGACGACGCCCAGCGCGAGCACACCGCGGAGGACCTCGCCCACATCGTCGACTTCCTGACCGCCGCCCTCTACGTCGACGACCCCGGGATCTTCACCGCGTTCCTGACCTGGACCGCCGACGTACTCGAAGCCAGACACGTGCCCGCCCGTTCCCTGCTGCTCGGCCTGGAGATCCTGGCCGGACAGCTCCGTGAGTTCCCCCGCACGCTCGGCCACCTGCGCGAAGGCAGTGCCGCGGTGCTCGACCGCCCCACCCGTCCTGTCCCCGGCCCCCACCTCCCCGCATGACCAACCTGCATCCCACCGAATTCACCGTCACCGTCTACCGCACGGCCGGCACGCTCACCGTGCGGGTGGCCGGCGAGCTCGATTACGACACCTGCGACGGCCTGACCGACATGGCCGCCCGGCACCTGACCGCCGACCAGGCGGAGCTGAGTGACGTACGGCTGGATTTCCGCGATCTGACCTGGATCGACTCCTCCGGCCTGTCCGCCCTGCTGACGGTTCGCCGCCGGGCCGCCGCCATCGGCGCCACGCTGTACCTGGACCACCGGCCCGACGTCCTGGAGCGCATGCTGCGCCTGACGAACGTGCTGGACCACCTCCTCGCCCCCGTGAGCGGGGAGGAGACCCGGGACTGGCGCCGAAGAACCGCGAGAGGTGACGCTTAGGCCGATCCAGACGACAGGGCCCAGGGGTTTCGTTCGCGCCGGTGCACATCCGTGCACCGGCGCGAAGGCGACGCCGCTCGCGAGCTCCGGGGCTGCCGGGTGGTGCCGGTCAGCGCGGTCCGTGGCCGAGCAGGGCGGCCCGCAGTTCGTGCTCGGTGATCTGCTCGGCGGGGCGGTGGAGCACCCAGCGGTGGGGTTCACCCTCCATGGGCAGCACCGAGACGACGGTCTGGAGCGGTGGCTGGCCGGCCTCGTCACGGACGAGCTGACGGATGACGACGGCTGTGTCGTCGTCCAGGCCGAGCAGGGCCCGTACGACATGGTTCAGTTCGCGCAGACGCGGGCTCGGCCAGGCGATCCCCGGGCGTGGTTGCAGGTGCATGGGGTGTCCTCGGGTGGTTCAGCCGGGTGGTGTGCGGGTGGTGGCCCAGGTGGCCGTCCCGGTGGGCGGCCGGGCGGCGCGGGGGCGTCCGGCCAGGGTCACCTGCCAGACGGCGAGCAGCAGCAGCGTGCCGGTTTCGGCGAGAAGGCTGAGGGCGGCTTGTGGCGCGGGTCGCAGACCGTGCTCGGTGAATCCGAACACCCCGACGGTGCGCGAAGCGGCGAAGCCGCCCAGGGCGCCGAGCGCGACGCCTGCCGCCGCGATCCTCAGCAGCAGGGGCGGTGTTCCGGCGAGCAGCAGGATGGCGAGGGCGAAGGAAGCGCCGGCCTGGAGCAGGAACAGGGGGCCGATGACGGGGATGAAGCGGTAGCCGTCGACGTAGAGCTGGGCGTGGAGGTATCCGCCGGCGGCGAGGGCCGCGGCGGTCGCCGGCCGCAGGAGGGCGGCGAGGACGCGTCGGGTGTTCATACGAGCCTCTGGTCCGTGATGGCCAGCTCGCGCTCGCCCCGGCGGTAGCCGACGCTGCGGATACCGAGAGCCTCCTTGAGCTGCCGGGCGGGGACGACCTGCGGCGTGGGGGCGGGAGCGCGGCCCGGGTGGGGCAGGGGATAGGCGGTGGTGGTGGCGGAGTGGAAGGTGATGTTGCCCTCGGTCTTGGTGAAGAGCTGGTGGACGTGCCCGTTGAGGCAGGTGACGGAGGAGAAGCGGCGCAGGAGGGCGATGACCTTGAGGGCGTCGTCCGTGCTCCAGCCCCACCGCGGGTACATGGCGAACAGCGGGATGTGGCTGAAGACCACGATGGGGGTGTCCGACGGCAGCCCGGCGAGGTCCTTGCGGACGAAGTCGATCTGGGCGTTGCCGAGGTGGCCGAGCTTCTCCAGGCTCAGGGTGTTGACCAGGGCGATGAAGTGCACGCCGTGGGTGTCGAAGCTGTACCAGCCGTCGCCGAGCGTGCCCGTGCCGAAGGTCCGCCGGTAGGCGCGGCCCGCGTCGCCGATGGAGTCGTGCTCGCCCGGCACGGTGAAGACGCGGTCCGTCCGCATCCCGGTCATCATCTGCTTGACCTGGTCGAACTGCCCGGCTGTGGACAGGTGGGTCAGGTCACCGCTGTGCATCACGAAGTCGGGCCGGAAGCCGAGCGTGTTGACCTGGTGGATCGCCTCGGAGAACGAGCCGGCCACATCCGTGTTGGCCGGCCCCTGGAACCCGATGTGGCTGTCGGAGACCTGTACGAACCGCAGCGCCCCGCTCTCGGCGGGGGCCCCGGTGCTGGCCCGGGCGGTGCCTTCCCGGGAGTCGGCGATCTGGCTGATCACCTGTCCACTGGCTACGGTGAGCACCACGGCGCCGCCGAACCAGGCGGTGTGCCGCATGAGCTGACGCCGGGTCATGCCGTGCTCGGTATCGGGCCGGCCGGTGTCCTCGGCCGGTGCTCCGTCGTGGCTGTTCCAGGGATCGGTCATCGGGTCACCTCCACGGTGGCGGTCATGAACGGATGGATGGTGCAGAGGTAGGCGTAGGTGCCGGGCTCGGTGAACGTGTGGCGGTAGGTGGCGTGGGTGGCCAGGGCGGCCGAACGCAACGGGCCGCCCGACCCGGTGATGGTGACGGTGTGGGCGTCGGTGTCCTGGTTGGTCCAGGTCACCGTCGTGCCCACCTTGATCTTCAGCGTGGCCGGGGAGAAGGCGAAGTTCCTGATCGCCACCGCGTCGCCGCTGACCGGCGCGGCCTGGGCGCCCTTGGCCGAGGGACTCGTGGGCATGGTCATGCTCATGCTCGGCATCGGCGGGGTGCCGGAAGCGGCGCCGCCCGGCCCCGTGGCGCCGGGCATCCCCGCCGTCCGGTGCTGACCCGGGCCGGGTGTGAGGGCGGCGGCTCCGGTCGCCGCGGAGTGCGACGACTGGCCGCATGCGCTGAGGAGCCCCAGGGCGCCGCTCGTGGCGACGATGACGACGGCCGCCCCGGCCGCGGCGCGTGACCGGCGGCCCGGCGCGCGAAGGTTCAGGTACATGGTGTCCGTTCCTCGTTGATCAGGCGGAGACGTGGACCGCGCCGGATCGGCGCGCGCACCCGCGCGAAGGTGTGGTGGATGCCGTGTTCGTGGGCGCGTGGCCCGCACCGGCCGGCCGGCGGACGGGCCGGGGTGTCGCCCCGTACCGCCGCTCGCCCCGGCCGTGCCCCGCGCCGCACGTGCGCCCCGGCGTGCCGCCGAGGTGCGGGCGGGGGCGGGGCGGACGGCGCCGGGAGCGTTCCCGCCGCGTGGCGTGTCCCGGCCGTCTCCGCCCCTCCTCTGCCGCGTGGGGAACCGGTGGGGAATCACGCCGGAGCCGGCTCTTGTCCCGCTCCACGGGCGGCGGGGGTCCCACGGTTCGACAGATGCGCACTTTTTCCGGACGAATCGGTATCACCGCAGGTCGGCCAGGGTCCCCGTCGCCACGCACACGGAGTGCCGGCGGTGCCGCGCGGACCGGCGGGAGCACCTCGCCCACGACACTCGGCGGACGTCACCCGTGCCTTCCCGTGCGTTACAGGACAAAGCCACACATATGCGCGACGATCGGCTCATGCCCTGGAACCGAAAACGTGGCCCGCGGACCCGGCCGGATCGCTCCGCGGACCGTGTCTCTGGTGAAGGGACGTTTTCGACCGCAGACGAGGAACTGCTGCGCACTCTGTACGCCGAGCACGCGGGACCCCTGTTCCACTACGTACTGCGACTGACCTCGGGAGACTGGCAATGGGCGGAGGACGTGGTGCAGGAGACACTGCTCCGGGCGTGGCAGCACCCCGATGCGTTCGACCCCGCACGCGGTCCGGCCCGGGCGTGGCTGTGCACGGTCGCCCGGCACCTGGTCATCGACGCCCACCGGGCCCGGCAGGCGAGACTGGCCGAGACCGGCGGCGAGGCGCTGGAGCGGGCCGCCGAGCAGAACCCGGGCGAGGACGAGATCGATCAGGCACTGCAGAGCTGGGCGGTCGCCGACGCCGTCCGGTCGCTGTCCCTGGACCACCGCGCCGTCCTGCTGGAGACCTACTACCGGGGCCGGACCATGGCGGAGGCGGCACGCGTGCTGGGCATCCCGCTGGGCACGGTGAAGTCGCGGACGTACTACGCCCTGCACGCCCTGCGGCTGGCGTTGCAGGAACGCGGGATCGAGCCGTGACCGGGTCGTGCGGGAGGTGGCGATCGTGAGCACGGAGCACGACGATCTCCGGCTGGCGCTCGGAGCGTACGTCCTGGGCACCCTGCCACCGGAGGAAGCGGAGCAGGTCCGAGCGCACCTCGTGCACTGCGCCGAGTGCCAGGCGGAACACGCCCGGCTGGCGGGACTGCCCGCGCTGCTGGCGACGGTGACCCCGGCGGAGGCTTCGAGGCCTGCGGTGCCGACGGCCGACGGGAACCTGGCCGACCGGCTGGTGGCACGGGCGGGCGAAACCGTGCGCGGCCAGTCACCCGAAGAGCCCGCGGTGCCCGCGGTGCCCGTGACACCGCACACGCGGGAGGGAGGCGTGCTGGAGAGACTGCTCCAGCAGGCCGCGACCCGGCGCCGCAGGACCCGGCGCCTGCAACTGGCCGGCGCGGCCGCCTCGGTGGCGCTCACCGCGGCAGCGGCCGGCGGCGCCTGGCTGGCCGCCGTCGGCACCGTGGGCAGCGTGGCGGCGCCGCCCGGGTCGAGCGCGACCGCGTTCACACGCACCTTCTCCGGAAGCGATTCCGCCACCGGCGTCTCCGCCTCGGTGCGGGTCTCGCCCTCCGTCTGGGGCAGTGTCCTGCAGGTCTCGGCCAGGGGGGCACCCGCCGGGACCACCTGCCGGCTGCAAGCGGTCGGCCCCGACGGAGCCAGGGCGGACGGCGCCACCTGGTGGGCCGGCAAGTACCCTTCCGGCACCACGATCCCCGGGACGGTCGCCATGGCCCCCGAGGCCATCCAGCACTTCGAGATCATCGCGGACAACGGTCAGAAGCTGGTCACGATGCGGGCGTGACCCGACGGCGGTTCGAGGAGGCCGGTGCTCAGGGCACCGGCCTCCTCCCGTGTGCGCGTGGCCGCCGTCGCCGGCCGCTTCCACCGCGCGGCACGGCTCCGGCGCCGGTACCTCCGTCGCCGGGAGGCCGACGGGCGTCGGCCGGGCCGGTACCCGGGCAGGGGCGTGCCTCCCCGGACCCGTGGGGCGACGCTCCGGCAGCGGCGTCTCCGCCCGGTTCGGCGGCGCCGCGCACCGGCCCCCGCCCGGCGCCAGCATCGGCGGGGAAGCGGGCCACGGTGCCCGGCCGGCCCGTGTCCGGCAGCGGATTCCGGCTCGGCGGCCCGGTGAGCCCGGCCGGGCCGCCGCCCTGAGACGAGCCGCAAGAAGTCGGGCGAAAAGGGCCGATTGCTCGAACCGTTCAGCATGCCTCAGCCGTGAAACCACATGAGCGCGCCTTGCAGGATCAGCCCGCCGACACCCCGAGTGGTTGCCGCTGGTGGTCCGCCCTCCCGGTCTCCCCACACTCACGGAAGAGCCAGAGAACGATGTTCGTGACCGACTCCCCCCGCACGGGTCCACAGCCCGGCCGACCCTGCCGCCACGAGGTGCAGCTCACCCTGCCCGCGCAGGAGGCGCACGTCGGCGCCGTCCGCCACTTCACGGCGGATGTGCTGGAAGCCTGGCAGGTACCCGCGAGCAAGCGGGACTCCGCCATCCTCATCATCGACGAACTCGCCGCCAACGCCGCCCGGTACGGCCGCGAGCGGATGACCCTGCGGCTCGTCCTCGACGACGGCACGCTGCACATCGTGGTCGCCGACTCCGGCAGGGCGGTGGAGCGCCACCGCCCCGACATCGCTCCCGACGAACACGGCCGCGGCACCGGCATCGTCCAGTACCTCGCCCAGTCGACCGAGGCCCACCAGACAGGCAGTGGCCGCGAGGTCCGCGCCCGGCTGCGGTGCTCGTCCTGACCAGGAGGAAGTGACCATGGACAGGACCCCGGACCACACCGAGGGCGTCGACGTCCCGCCCCTGCACGAGGCGTACGCCGACGCACCGGACCTGCGCCGCGAGATGCACCAGGTGCTCGCACTCGAAGCCGAACGCGACGGGCGCCGGGCCGGGCCCGGCACCGGCCCCCCGGCCGATGCGACGGCCGCCGAGCGCGTCCGGCTGCTGCGCCGGGCCGCCCTCATGGACCGGCTGGCCTGCGCCGCCCCCGGCCCGTGCCCGGTCGCGGCCGCCGCGGAGACCGCCGGACAACTCGTCCGGCACGACCGCCGCCACCCCGGCCTCGTGGCCGGTCCGCGTCATCCCGACACGATCACGCTCGCCCACAGCCGCCGCCTCTACGTCCGCCAGGAGTATGCCGCCTGGACGGCTGCCGGGCGCCCGGGAACCTGAACCGGCCCCGAGCTGGAGCGGCTGCGACCCGACCCGACCGGAAGAAGGAAACATGACCAGCGACGACAGCGACACCCGGCGACAGGAACGGCCGCGCGGTACGGGCGCCGGCGCATGCGGAAGGGCGGTGTGACGATGTTCCGCAACGCGCTGGAACCCTGGCACCTGCTGGTCCTGGCCGCGGTCGTGATCATGATATTCGGCTCGAAGAAACTGCCCGACACCGCCCGGGCGCTGGGCAAGTCCCTGCGGATCCTGAGGAGCGAGACCAGGGCGATGCGGGACGACGACGCCTCGGACGCCTCGGACGAGGCGCGCCCCGAGCACCGCACGTGAGGCCTCGGCATGCCCCGGCAGGTCCGCGCGCGGAAGAAGGACCCCGAGGGGCGGATGCCGCTCGCGGAGCACCTTCGTGAACTCCGCAACCGGCTCGCCAAGGCCGTCCTCGCCATCCTGGTCGTGACGGTCCTCGCGGCCTTCTCCTACAAGAAGATCATCAGCCTCCTGATCAGACCGGTCCTGGCATCGGTCGGCTGCCCGGCCTCCTTCGCCGGTCCGGCCGGGCAGACCGCGCACACCGTCTGCGCGCACATCACGATCAACGGTCTGCTCGCCCCCTTCACCCTGGCGCTGAAGGTCTCGCTGGTGGCCGGCGTCGTGCTGGCCTCTCCGGTATGGCTGTACCAGCTGTGGGCGTTCGCCGCCCCCGGCCTGCACCAGCGCGAGCGGAAATACGCCTGCGCGTTCGCCGGCACGGGCGTCCCGCTGTTCCTCGGCGGCGCCTTCTTCGCCTACGAGATGCTGCCCAGGACCGCGAGGGTGCTGATCGGCCTCACCCCGCACGGGGTGAACAACCTGCTGCCGCTGGACGAACTGCTCGACCTCGTCACCCGCATGGTGGTCGTCTTCGGTCTCGCCTTCGAGATGCCGCTGCTGCTGGTGATGCTGAACCTCACCGGAGTGCTGTCCGGCCGGCGGATGCTGGGCCGGTGGCGCGCCATGGTCGTGGGCATCACGGTCTTCTCGGCCGTGGCGACGCCGAGCACGGACCCGCTGACCATGCTGGCGCTGGCCGCGCCGATCTGGGCGCTCTACTTCGCCGCCGTCGCCTTCTCCCTCCTCGGTGACCGGCGCAGGGCGCCGAGGGGGCAGCCGTAGCCGCACGCACTGACAACGCGCTCAGACCGCGCGCCGGTCCTCCTTTGTCAACGGCCTGCTGATGATGCGCGAAACACGCAAGGCCGCGCCCGCTCCGGACATGCCCGCCCCGCAGCCCGCCTAGGCTGCAGGGATGGATGTGAGGGTAGAGATCGTTCGTGAAGCGGACCCGGAGCTGGTTAAAGCTTTGGGTCAGTTACTTCCTCAGCTCTCTGCGACTGCCGAGGCCCTCGACCACGAGGCGGTCGACCGGCTGGTCAAGTGCGACGCGAACAACGTGTTCGTCGCGCGGACGCCCGAAGCGATCGTGGGCTGTCTGACCCTTGTGCTGTCGCCTTTGCCGTCTGGGCTGCGAGGCCGGATCGAAGACGTAGTCGTAGATGGTGCCGCGCGTGGCCGCGGGATCGCGGGCCTTCTTACTCAGGAGGCTTTGCGGCTCGCTCATGAGGCGGGTGCCCGAACGGTGGACCTCACGTCCAGGCCGGATCGTGAGGCGGCGAACCGGTTGTATGAACGTCTCGGTTTTCAGGCCCGGCAGTCGCGGGTCTATCGCTTCCCGATCGGCCAGTAGGCCCTGGCCTTCGAGTGTCTGGTTGATTCCGCTGACGAACTTCATCGGTGGTGGGAGAGCGGGGCTCAGGGCCGCGATCTGGGCTCGGTCCACTGCCGGCCTCCAGCCGACCCGGCCGACCGGGCATGACCTTGCGCGGTGAGGACCTTGTCGCCGCCGACCAGGTCACTCAGCGGATCAGCTCGGACTGCGCCCGAGACTCTCGGCTCCCCGCAGAAGCGGCCAGAAGCGGCCGCGGACCGCATCCGCGCCAAGCTCGGCCCCGGCGCGGTCGGCCCCGCCGCCGCTCCGCTCCGCCACGCCTCCTGACCGCCCAGGAACACGGCCTGCCGGCCGTCGACGGTACAGGTCACAACCTGAACCCCGGTTCGTGTGAAGACAGGCATGGATGGAAAATGAGGGGGTAACCGCCGCCTCGTCGGCTCGCTTGGCGGCCGGCCGCGGCACTGACTCGACCTTGGGAGGGGAACTTCATGGCGCTCATGAGCACGCCGGCAACGGACACGCGGAACACAGAGCTGCCGGAAGTTGCCGACCCCTCCCGGGTCGCGCCGAAGGACGCCCGTGAGCTGTCACGCCTGTTCTTCGAGCAGCTGGCGGTGCTGGAGGAGGGCACGGCCGAGTACAGCTACGCCCGCAACACGCTGATCGAGATGAACATGTCCCTGGTCCGCTATGCGGCCGGCCGGTTCCGCAGCCGCGGTCCGGAGGAGATGGAGGACATCGTCCAGGTCGGCATGATCGGCCTGATCAAGGCCATCGACCGGTTCGAGCTGTCGCGGGAGGCGGAGTTCACCTCGTTCGCCATCCCCTACATCGTCGGTGAGATCAAGCGCTTCTTCCGCGACACCACCTGGGCGGTGCACGTACCCCGTCGGCTGCAGGAGGCCCGCGTCCAGCTCGCCCGGGCGACGGAGGAGCTGCGCAGCCGCCTGGGGCGTACCCCGACGGTGAAGGAGCTGTCGGAGCTGATGAGCCTGCCCGAGGAGGAGGTCCGCGAGGCGCGCCTGGCCGCCAACGGCTACAACTCCGCCTCCCTGGACGCCGCGATCGGCGGCAGCGAGGACGGCGAGGCCGCGCTGCAGGACTTCATCGGCACCGAGGACACCGCGCTGGAGCTGGTGGAGGACTTCCACGCCCTGGCTCCGCTGATCGCCGAACTCGACGCAAGGGACCGGCAGATCATCCACATGCGCTTCGTGGAGGAACTCACCCAGGCCCAGATCGGCGAACGCCTCGGCGTCTCCCAGATGCACGTCTCCCGACTGCTTTCGCGCTGCCTGGCCCGCCTGCGCGAAGGCCTGCTCACCACCGGCTGAGCCGGCACCGTCCGGAAAGGCCCGCCGCGTTCCGCGGCGGGCCTCGCGTCGTCATCGCGGGGCCGGCCAGAAGGCCGGTACGTGCCGGAGCAGGTTGCCGGAGGCGCGACCCGCACCGTTCGTCGGGCCTCAACTCCCCTTGCGGCAGGGTAGATGGGCACGGGGCCACGTGGCCTGCCTCGGCCGGTCAAGCGGTCAGGGCTTCGCCGGAGCCGTCCGCACCGGTGGGTATCACGGTGAACAGTTCGCTGGCCTCTGTCAGTTCCAGCAGGTGTGCGGGCTGGGTCTGCAGTCCGGCGACGGCGAGGAGGCCGCCTTCGGCGTGGAGACGGCGGCGCAGCTGGATCAGCAGGTTCAGGCCGCTGGAGTCCATGAAGGGCACTGCCGACAGATCCAGGCACAGCGCCTTGCCGGCCAGCGGGATGATGGAGGTGGCCTCGGCCAGTGCCGGGCAGGTCTGCAGGTCCATCTCACCGCTCACGGTGATCACAGTGCGGTCGGGTTGCTGCCGTGTCACCACGGTCAAAGCGTTCACGGTTCGCCCCTCGATTTTGGGGTCGAGCCCATCACGCCCTCCGGGACGGAGGGCATCAAGCACGCGGCATGGGGCCGCATACAGCCGAGCGAGACAACCCGCACCGCGTCCCGGTCACCGCGAAAATGACCTTCAGGACCGGCGCGGGGCCTCCCACCAGACCAGGCTGGTCGCCCTTCGAGCGTCGCACAGGCGGCCCCTGGCACACCAGGCACACAGCCTCGTGGCCGCCAGGCGCTCCTGCCTTGTGAGAGAGCAGCCTGGGGGAGTCACGAGTCGCTGTTCGAAGATGATTCGCCGTTCACCTGATGCGGCCCACCCGCTACCTGGCGGCGGTGGCGCTGTCGGGGTAGAGCGGGAAGATCTGATCGAGGCCGACGATGCGGAGCACGCGCAGCGTATGCGCGGGGACCGCGGCGAGGGCGACGTCGGCTTGTTGGGCGTGGGCGTGGTTGCGGGCGGCGATCAGGGCGCTGATGCCGCTGGAGTCGCAGAAGTCCATGCCGGTCAGGTCCAGGACGAGGCGCCGGCCCGGTCGGAGCGCCAGGGTGGTGAGCCGGGCAAGCAGCTCGGGGGCGGTGGTGTAGTCGAGTGCGCCGCTGATCTCCCAAACGGGACCGGTCGTGGCGTCTCGGGTGGTGATCTTCAGTGGGCTCATTCGCGGTTTCTGGTCTCAGGGGTGGGAGGCGGGGACGCCGAGGGCGAGCAGGGCGGTGTCGTCGTCGAGGCCGTCGCCGAAGCTGTCGAGCAGGCCGGTCAGGGCCTGGACGACGGCGTGTGGTGGTGTGCCGGCGTGGCTGGTCGCGAAGGCGAGCAGGCCGTCGTCCCCGTAGAGGCTGGTGCGGTCCTTCCCGGTGCGTGCTTCGGTGAGACCGTCGGTGTAGAGCAGGAGGGTGTCCCCAGGGCTGAGGACGGTGGCGGCGGTGGTGAAGCGGGCCTCGGGCAGCACCCCGACGAGGAGGCCGCCGGGGGTCGGCAGGTAGTCGGCTGTGCCGTCGGCGCGCAGGACCAGGGCCGGCGGGTGGCCGCCCGAAGCGAGGCGGACGGTTGTCTGTCCCGTGGCGGGGCCGGCCTCGAGGGTGCCGAAGACGGCGGTGCAGTAGCGAGGGTCTCCGCTGCCCGAATAGCGCTCGTGGAGCACCTTGTTGAGTGTGGTCAGGGCCGAGACCGGCTCGGGGTTGTGCAGGGCGGCGGCGCGCAGGGTGTAGCGGGTCAGTGAGGTCAGCGCGGCGGCCTCGGGACCTTTGCCGCACACGTCGCCGAGGAAGAACGCGAAGCGTTTGCCGTCGACGGGGAAGACGTCGTAGAAGTCGCCGCCGAGCCGGTCGGGAGAGGCGGTGTGGTAGTAGGCGGACGTCTCCACCCCCGGGACCTGCGGCAAGGTGTCGGGCAGCAGCGACTGCTGGAGCACGGCGAGGGCGTCCTGCAGCCGGGCACGGTCGGCCTCCGCCTGCTTGCGTGCCTCCTCGGCCGCCTTCCGGCCGCGCAGGAGCTCTTCTTCGTAGGCGCGGCGGTCCCGGGCGTCGAAGATGGTGGTGCGGATCAGCAGCAGCTCGCCCATGCTGCCGTACTTGATCACCGAGGAGACCAGCACAGGTATCCGGCCGCCACCGTCCTGCTTGATTTCCAGGGCGATGCCGCTGATCTCGTCCTGCATCCGCAGCAGCGGCGCGAAGTGCGTCTCGTGATAGAGCTTGCCGCCGACGGTCAGCAGGTCGGTGAACCGCATTCGGCCCACGACCGTCTGGCGTTCGAGGCCGAGCCAGTTCAGCAGAGTGGTGTTGATCTTCGCGATGGTGCCGTCCATCAGGGTGGACAGATATCCGCAGGGGGCGGACTCGTACAGGTCCTCGGCGCTGTCCTCCAGCAGCGCGGCGAACGCGGCATCCGCCGCCTTCTCGTCGCCGGCCTCGTGGGGATCGGGCTGCCGCCCGGTGCGGCACATCACCGCAGAGCCGCCAGGAACTTAAGGATCGCCTCATTGGTGGCTTCGGGCGCGGACAGGTGGGGGCAGTGCCCGGTCGCATCCAGGGTGACCAGCGTCGACCCGGGGATCGCCCGGTGGACGAAGGCGCCGACCTCCCGCGGCGCGATGACGTCCTGGCTGCACTCCAGCACCAGCGTCGGCACCGCCACCTGCTTCAGGTCGTCCCTGGAGTCCGACAGAAACGTGGTCCGGGCGAAGACGCGCGCCATCTCGGGGTCGGTGGCGCAGAAGCTGTTCTTCAGCTCCTCACCGAGCTCGGGCCGCTCGGCGTTGCCCATGATGAGCGGGGCCATCGCCGCCGACCAGCCCAGGTAGTTGGCCTCCAGGGACGCCAGCAGTTCATCGATGTCGTCGGCGCTGAAGCCGCCCCGGTAGCCGTCGTCGTCGATGTAGCGGGGAGACGGGGCCACCATCACCAGCGCACCGATCCGCTCGGGAGCCGTGCCGGCGGCCAGCACCCCGGTCATCGCGCTGACCGAATGCCCCACGAACACCGCATCGCGCAGGTCGAGCGCCTCGCACACCTCCACCACATCACCCGCGTAGCCGTCCAGGGAGGAGTAACGGTCCTCCTGGAACGCGGACGGCTCCGAGCGGCCCGAACCTACATAGTCGAACAACACGACCCGGTAGTCCTCGGCCAGCGCAGGGACGGTCAGCCGCCACATGTTCTGGTCACAGCCGAAGCCGTGGGCCAGCACCACCGGGCGCCCCTGCGGGTTGCCGGTGACGGTGACGTTGTTCCTGCGAACGGTATCCATCTCGTCAGTCTCTCAAGCTTTGGCCACTGCTCCGGTACGGCATCGAATCGGCCCAGGGTCCACACGCCACCTCTACAACCGGTCCGACGCGGCCACCGCCGGCGAAGGGCGCCCGGCCCGCGAGCCGGCCGGACGAACGCCGGAGAGGCGACCTGGCAGCAGGCGGCGAGAAGGGTGCCGGTGCCGCCGGAGTACGTGAAGGTCCCGACATGTCCATTCGAAACACTGCCCGGGACATCGTAGGAGCGACACCAGATGGGGCACAGCCAACAGTCTCCCGCCATGTCCAAGGGGATTTCCGAGCCGATCAGGGGTACACGCGGCTGGATGGAGGACGAGTGAAGGTGACGCCGATGAAACGGGCCCTGTCGGGCGAGGACAACGTGGCATTCATGGCATTCCACCCCATGGACGGCCCCCTGCACGCCTCGGCAGCTTTCGAGGGGCAGGGTTCCTGCATCGCCGAGGCACGCGACATGGCCGTCGGCTTCTTGACCCGGATGCGTACCGAGCACGGCGTCGCCGTCTCCCAGCGAGCCCTGGAACTGACGCGGCTGGTGGTGAGCGAGTTGGTCACCAACGCCTGCAAGTACGCCGCCGGCCCCATCCTGCTGGATGTGCGCATCGCCGGTGAGCTGGTCGAGATCCAGGTGTGGGACTGCGATCCGGTGCTGCCGATGGCGCGGGCCGCGGAGGCGGGCCGGGTGGGGCAGCATGGCCTGGAGATCGTGATGGCGGTCTGCCAGGGCTTTGAAGCGATGCGGGAACCGGTCGGCAAGCGCATCATCGCGCGCCTGGCGCTGAAAGACGATCCGCTCGGTCACGTCACAAAGCGCCCCGTTGGGCATCAGGCGACGGCGTGACCACCACCGCCTGATGACAGGCGCCTTGGGGCTTGCGTCGAATGCGACGACGAGTTCGACGGTTGCGGTACCACCGCAGCCAAGCCGCGGGCCTTGGCGGAGGAACGACACACAACCGCTCCGGCGTTCAGCGCCTGCTGCCGCCGGGGGCCGGCAAGCCGGTGAGCCCGGCAATCCCCTCCGGGGACGGCTTGAAGCAGCGGCGGACGCTCTCCGGCCCCGCTTCGCCGACGCCAGAGCACTCACGTCCTACGCCGGGTCCACCCCGGTCACCCGCGCCTCCGGCAAGCAACGCTTCGGCGGCCGACGCTTCGTCGAGAACAACCCGCTCCTGCACGCGGGCTTCCTCCGGGCCTTCTCAGCCCTCCAGCCTCGCCCGGCGGGCATCTCCTCCTCGCCGGCCACATAGGCACCGGTGAGCACCGCCGTCCGACACACGGCTATGGCGGCCACCCGGTGTCCTACGCGTCGTATCGGCTGCCCGCACACCAGCTCGCCGAGCTGCTGAACCAGGCCGGATTCACCATCACCGCTCAGCTGGTGCAGGAGCCCGACGAGAAACGGAACTGGAAGTTCGCCAGTTTCCTGGCCCACAAGCCGACGACCGAGGAACCAGCTTGACTTCCTGGCGCCCTGAGATGTCTTGCCACGGAACTGCTTCGGGTGGATCCGGTCGCCGGGACCCCAGCGGCCGCCCACCAGGGCCGACGGAGGTTTCCTGGGGCAGCGCATCTCAGTGACTCCGTCCGGTCAGCAGGCGATCGGAACCCAGGTGTGCACGGGGAAGGAGTAGGGGGAGGAGGAGGTGTCCCGGAGGGTCGACAGGATGTCGAGTTCGGCGCCGGTGGGCGGGGCGACCAGTCTGAACGTCTGCCAGGCGTCACCGGTGGAATCGGTGGTGCCGGACGCTCCC
>NZ_JACHJK010000036.1 GCF_014203595.1 Streptomyces echinatus | reverse complement strand
CCGCACCTGGGCTGGCCCGTCGCCCTCGTCGTCGCCGAGACCCCCGAGCAGGCCAGGGAAGCCGCCGAGACCCTCGTCGTCCACTACGAACAAGAAGCCCACGACGCCCACTTCAACGGTGAGCACCCGAACGCCCACCCGGCGGACGGCCACATGCCGGCGATCACGGAGAAGGGCGACCTCGATGCCGAACTGGCCGCCTCGGCCGTCGTCGTGGATGCCGAGTACACCACCCCCGAAGAGCACCACAACCCGCTGGAACCCCATGCCGCGACCGCCCACTGGGACGCCGGCCGGCTGGAGGTGATCGACTCCAACCAGGGCGCCACCTGGGTCGTCGGCGAACTCGCGAACCTCTTCTCCCTCGACCCGGCCTCGGTGCGCGTACGCTCCGAACACGTCGGCGGAGGCTTCGGCAGCAAGGGCGTCCGCGCCCACCAGGTGGCCGCCGTCATGGCCGCCACCGTCCTCCAGCGCCCCGTACGGGTCGCCCTGACCCGACGTCAGATGTTCTCCCTGGCCGGCTACCGCAGCCCCACCAGCCAGCGCGTCCGGCTCGGCGCCGACGCCGCCGGACGGCTGCGCGCCCTGGAGCACCGCTCCGTCAGCGTCACCTCCACCGTGTACGAATTCGTCGAACCGAGCGCCGGCGTGGCCCGGGTGATGTACGACGCCGACGCCCACCACACCGCCAACCGCGTCGTACCGCTCGACGTGCCGAGCCCGACGTTCATGCGTGCCCCGGGCGAGGCGCCGGGATCGTTCGCACTGGAGGCCGCGCTCGACGAACTCGCGGAGCAGTGCTCACTCGACCCGATCGAGCTGCGTCTGCGCAACGAACCCGGCAAGGGGCCGGTGTCCGGGCTGCCGTTCGCCGGGCGCAACCTGACCGCCTGCTTCCGCGAGGGCGCCCGCAGGTTCGGCTGGGCGGACCGGGACCCGCGCCCCGGAATACGCAAGGACGGACGCTGGCTGCTGGGCACGGGGACGGCGGCGGCCTCCTTCCCCTCCGGCGCCGCCCCCTCCACCGCCTCGGCGACCGCACACCCCGACGGCACCTTCACCGTCCGGATCTCCGCGGCCGACATCGGCACCGGGGCCCGTACCGCACTCACCCTGGTTGCCGCCGACGCCCTCCAGGTGCCCCCGGAGCGGGTCCAAGTGCGCATCGGCGACAGCGACTTCGGCCCGGCGATGATCGCCGGCGGCTCGATGGGCACCCGCTCCTGGTCCTGGGCGATCACGACCGCGGCCGGTGAACTGCGCGAGCGGCTGGCCCTGGGGGCGGACATCCCGCCGGAGGGCATCACGGTGCGGTCCGACACGACGGCCGCCATCGGCGCCCTCGCCCCCGCCGAACGGCACTCGTTCGGCGCGCAGTTCGCCGAGGTCGCCGTGGACGTCAGCACCGGCGAGGTCCGCGTGCGCCGCATGCTCGGCATCTTCGCGGCGGGCCGGATCGTCAACCCGCTCACCGCACGCAACCAGCTCCGGGGCGGCATGATCTGGGGCATCTCCATGGCCCTGCACGAGGAGGCCCTGCGGGACCGCGCCTCGGGCGGCCACGTCGGCGCCGACCTCGCCGGCTACCACGTGGCCACACACGCCGACGTACCGCACATCGAGGCGGACTGGATCGACGACACGGACCCGAACGACCCGGTCGGCATCAAAGGCATCGGCGAGATCGGCATCGTCGGCGCCGCAGCCGCCATCGCCAACGCGATCTGGCACGCGACCGGCGCACGCCACCGCCACCTGCCCATCCGGCCGGACCGCGTCCTGTCGGCCGCCACGGAGGCGCCGGATGCTTGACCTGGCCGAGGAGCTGGACCGCTGGACCGAGGAGGGGCGGGAGTACGCCGTCGCCACCGTGGTCGCGGTCGGCGGCAGCGCGCCACGAGGTCCCGGCGCCGCCCTCGCCGTCGACAGCGCGGGCACCGTCATCGGCTCGGTCTCCGGCGGGTGCGTGGAGGGCGCGGTCTACGACCTGTGCCGGCAGGCGCTCCGGACGGGCGAGAGCGTCACCGAACGGTTCGGCTACAGCGACGACGACGCCTTCGCCGTGGGTCTGACCTGTGGCGGGACGATCGACGTGCTGATCACTCCGGTGGGTGGGCAGGCGCCCGCCCGGCCGGTCCTGGCGTCGGCTCTGTCGGCCGCCGCCAGGGACGAACCGTCGGCCCTCGCCCGTGTCGCCCGCGGCCCGGCCGGCCTCCTCGGCGGCGCCCTGCTGGTGCGGCCGGACGGCACGTACCGGGGTGGTCTCGGCGGCCACCCCGGCCTGGACCGGACGGCGGCGGCCGAGGCCCGGGCCCTGCTGGAGACGGGCCGCACCGGCACGGTGGACCTCTCGGCGGACGGTTCACACTGCCCCGGGGGCCTGACCCTGCTCGTCGAGTCGAACGTGCCGCCGCCGCGCATGATCGTCTTCGGTGCGGTCGACTTCGCGTCGGCGCTGGTGCGGGCCGGCAAGTTCCTCGGCTATCACGTGACCGTCTGCGACGCCCGCCCCGTCTTCGCCACCCGGGTCCGCTTCCCCGACGCCGACGAGATCGTCGTCGACTGGCCGCATCGCTACCTGCGGCGGACCACGACCGACGCCCGCACCGTCCTCGCCGTGCTGACCCACGACGCGAAGTTCGACGTGCCCCTGCTGAAGGCGGCCCTGCGTCTGCCGCTGGCGTTCGTCGGCGCGATGGGCTCACGCCGTACCCACGAGGACCGCGACCGGCGGCTGCGCGCGGAAGGGGTCACCGAACCGGAACTGGCGAGGCTGCGCTCACCGATCGGCCTCGACCTCGGTGCCCGGACGCCGGAGGAGACCGCCCTGTCGATCGCGGCGGAGATCGTCGCCGCGAGGAGGGGCGGATCCGGAGCCCCCCTGACCGGTTCGAGCACGCCCATCCACCGTGGCGACGCGGAACCCGGAGCGGCTCGGCCCCCGCTCCACCGCGACCGAGGGTCCGCGGCTCCCACGACCGGCGCGAGTTACGGGGCCGGCCGTACCGGCGGTCGCGTTCCGTCGGCCGCGCCGCCGGACCTGCCCGCGTGACCCCCGGGCGCGGCGGCCGTTCCGCGAGTTCACCGAATGATGGGGGTGGCGCCGGTGGCCGCTGCGGACAGGTCCCACAGCCGTACGGCGGCGTCGGGGTCGACGGCGTAGGCGCGGACGCCCCCGTCGTCCATCGGCTCGCCCGGTGCGGAGACACGTGCGACGTCACAGTCCTCGAGGTAGAGCCCGCCGCGTCCGTCGAGGAGGCGGGACGTGGCCGCCCACAGACCGGTGGCCGCGCCCTGGGAGGGCGTCTTGAAGCCGGCGCCGATGACGTTGCCGTGCTCGTCCACCCAGCCACGGTCGATCTGCTCCCGCAGTGACATCTCCCGCTGGAGACCCGTCATGATCTTGCCCGGGTGCAGTGCGAACGCCCGGACGCCGTCGTCGCGCCCGAGGGCGTCGAGCCGCACGGCGAACAGGACGTTCGCGGTCTTGGCCTGGCCGTACGCCAGCCACTTGTCGTAGCCGGAACGGAAGTGCGGGTCGTGCCGGCGGATGTCGGTCAGGGTGTGCCCCGCCGAGCTGTTGACGACCACGCGCGCACCGTCGGCGGCGGCCAGGAGCGGGTAGAGCTCGCAGGCGAGCGTGAAGTGTCCGAAGTGGTTGACGGCGAGCTGGAATTCCCAGCCGGGTCCGACGTGTCGCTCAGGGGTGGCCATGACGCCCGCCATCGCCATGAGAAGGTCGATCCTCGTGACGGAGTCGCCGATCCGCGCGGCGGCGGCACGCACGTCGGCCGGGTCCGCCAGATCCATGGGAACGACTTCGCAGCCCTTCACGCCGTCGAGCGCGGCGCGGGCCACCGAGGGCCGGCGGGCCGGAACGACGACCCGGGCCCCGGCCGCCGTCAGGCACCGGGTGGTCTCCAGACCGAGTCCGGAGTAGCCACCGGTCACGACGGCGGTCGTACCGGCGAGGTCGAGGCCGGCCGTGACGTCCTCGGCGGTGTGGGCGGCGGAGAAGGGGGAGCCGAGTGGCTGCTGATCAGTGATGGTCATGCCGACGACGCTACGAACTAGAGCGGGGTCTAGATCAAGTCCGGGGCGGGGGGGCATGGAGACCACCGAGACCGCCGGAGTCAATGAGCGTCGCTGAGACGGCCGAGCGGACCGGACGCGGTGTGCACGCACCGCGCTTGTCCGGCGTGGGCATCGGAGAACCGCTCGGTCCGGCGAGCGGCGTACCGGATTCACGCGGCTTGACGCAGGGTGTCCCGATCCCGGCCGGCGTCACGACCGACCGCGGCGACGCGCGCACGGCGCGCGCCTGCTCGCGGTGAACGCCGCGGTCGCGCACGATTCCCCCATCGCCCGGGTATGACGGGTGACGACCACTGTCCTCACCCGCCATCGACGCCGGCGGCCGTTGTACTGGAGTGAGCGTGCGTCAACTGGACCTGCTGGTGGTCGTCGTCTATCTGGTGGCGATCGCCGTGATCGGACTGCGCCTGGCCGGACGGCAGAAGACGGCGAAGGACTACTTCGTCGGCGAAGGCCACATGCCGTGGTGGACCGTCTCGTTCTCCGTGGTGGCCACCGAGACCAGCGTGCTCACCGTCATCAGCCTGCCGGGCGGCGCGTACGGCGGCCAGGGCTTCGGAAACGTCGAACTGGCACTCGGCTACGTCATCGGACGCGTCGTCGTGGCGACCGCACTGATCCCGCTGTACAAGCGTGGCCGCTTCGTCAGCGCCTACCAGTACCTGGGCGGCAGATTCGGGCTGAGGCTGCAGGGCCTCGCCTCGCTGGCCTTCGTCTTCACCCGGCTGCTCGCCGAGGGCGTACGGCTGTTCGCCTCCGCCATCCCGATCAAGCTGTTGCTCGACGAGTTCGGTGTGCACGCGGGTTACCGCGCCATCATCGTCGTGCTCACGATGATCACCGTCGTCTACACCTACCTCGGCGGCATCAAGGCGGTGATCTGGACCGACGCCATCCAGATGGGCCTGTACCTCGGCGGGGCCCTCCTCGCCATCGGTGTGCTCTCCGGTCATGTCGGCGGCGAGGGCTTCCAGCGTGCCGCGCAGGCGGGCCGGTTCGGACTCTTCGACACCGACTTCGGCCTGGCGCACATCCTCACCAGCCCGTTCGCCCTCCCCACCGCCATCGTCGGCGGCGCCATCTTCGCGATGGCCAGTCACGGTTCCGACCAGCTGATCGTCCAGCGCGTACTGGCCACCCGCACCCTGCGCGACGCCCAGAAGGCCATGATCGCCTCCGGTGTCTTCGTCACCCTGCAGTTCGCCGCGTTCTCCCTCGTGGGCGCGCTGCTGTGGTCCTACAACCAGGGCAGGAGCTTCACGGAACTGGGCCTGACCAGCTCCGACGACCTCTACCCGAACTTCATCCTGCACGGGCTGCCCGTCGTGATCTCGGGCCTGCTCGTGGCCGGCATCCTCGGCGCGGCGATGGGCTCACTGTCCTCGGCACTGAACTCCATGTCGAACTCGACCGTCGCCGACATCATCCACAATCTCTTCCGCAGCGCGCCCTCCGAGGAGTTCCTGCTCGCGCTCGCCCGGCTGATGACCCTGGTGTGGGCGGTGCTGATGGCGCTCTTCGCCTGCGCCTTCAGCACCAGCACCGGCAACGTCTACCTCACCGGCCTCACCATCGCGGGGTACACCTACGGCGCGCTCCTCGGCGCGTTCCTCCTCGGGCGGACCGTGCGACGCGCGAACGAGACCGACGCCGTCATCGCGTTCCTGGCGACGGTCGGTGTCATGACGTACATCGTGCGCGGCGTGCGGATCGACGTCGGCGTGGCCGGGAACACCGTGCCCACCGCGATCGCCGCGCAGTGGCTCGTTCCCATCGGTGTGGTGATCACGCTGGTGGTGGGCGGTGCGGCCAGCCTGTGCCACCGTGCACCCGAGAGCGCCCAGGCTCCGGCGGACGGCGCCGGGTCCGGACCGGACCGTGCGCCGACGGCGGTCGCCCCGGAGTGACGGCCCGATACGACGGCACACGGCCGGCGACACAGTGCCCGGCACACGGCCGACGACACAGTGCCGACGGCACGCGGCCGACGGCATCCTCGTACGCCGATCCGCGTACGGCGCCCCGCCGCAGCGACGCCCCGCGCCACGGGGGCCGCGCCATGACAGCCCTTGGACGACGGCAACCCGCCGTACAGCGACGGCCCCTCGGGAGGAGCCATGCAACACCCGCAGCCTCAGCCGCAGCCGACCCCGCCCGCCCGGTGGAACCCGTGTCAGGAGGCGCCGTGCGTGTGATCGGCCTGATGTCGGGCACCTCGTTCGACGCCATCGAGGCCGCCGCGGCGGACCTCACCCTGGATGGCGACAGCCTGCTCCTGAGGCCCCTCGGGCACCTCTCCGTCCTCTACCCGGACGACGTGCGGGACCTGATCGCCGCCACTCTGCCGCCGGCCGTCACCACGACGCGCGCCGTCTGCGCCCTGGACACCGGCATCGGGCAGGCCTTCGCCGCCGCCGCGACGCGGGCGCTGCGCGAACTGTGCGACGGAACCGCGGATCTCGTGGCGTCGCACGGCCAGACCATGCACCACTGGGTCGAGGACGGCAGGGTCCGCGGCACCCTGCAACTCGGGCAGCCCGCCTGGATCGCCGAGGCGACCGGGCTCCCGGTCGTCTCCGACCTGCGCAGCCGGGACGTCGCCGCCGGGGGGCAGGGCGCGCCGCTGGTCGCCATGACCGACGCCCTGCTGTTGTCCGCCCTGCCCGGCACCCCCGCCGCGCTCAACCTCGGCGGTATCGCCAACGTCACCGTCCTCGCGCCCGGCGCCGAGCCGCTGGCCTTCGACACCGGTCCGGCCAACGCACTGCTGGACGCCGCCGTGCGGCACTTCACCGGGGGCGCGGCCGCCTACGACGAGGACGGACGCAGGGCCGCCGCGGGCCGGGTCAGCCCCGAACTGCTGCGTGTCCTCCTGGACGACGCCTACTACCGCAGGCCGGCGCCCAAGACCACGGGCAAGGAACGCTTCCACCTGCCCTACCTGCTGCGGGCGCTCGACGCGGTGACCGCACCGGCCGCCGACGACGTCCTGGCCACCCTGACCCTGCTGACAGCCGTCACCGTGGCGGACGCCTGCCGCGCCCACGGCGTCACCGAGCTCGTCGTCTCCGGCGGCGGCACTCGCAACCCGGTGCTGATGCGCATGATCGCCGAGGAACTGCCCGGCGTGACACTCCGCCGCAGCGACGACCTGGGCCTGCCGGCGGACGCCAAGGAGGCCCTGGCCTTCGCCGTCCTGGGCTTCCTCACCGCTCACGGCCTGCCCGGGGCCCTTCCCTCGGGCACCGGCGCCCACCGGGCCACGCTGCTCGGCAGCATCACCCCCGGCATGTCGCCGCTGCGCCTGCCCGCACCCGCCACACGGCCGCCACGGCTGCTGCGGGTCATGGGTGGGCTCGGCGCGGCCTCCACTGCGGGTGCCATGTGGTCCGAAGGAGACCGCGTCAGTCCGGATCGGCCCGGAGACGCTGCGCGAGACCGACCAGATCGCCCAGGCGCAGCACCCGCCCGTCGAACCCTGGCAGAGGGACATGCAACCGCTCGGTCCAACGGGCAGGTATCGCGGCCAGCCCATAACGGGCCCCCGCGAGACCTCCGGTGACCGCGGCGACAGTGAGGACATCCTCGCTCGGCAACCCGACATCTTTGGGCTCAGCCCCCGCCCACCGTTGAAAACGAGCGAAGACATCCGGCAAGTCCCAGGCGCTCTCCGCGCATGTCCCGGCTCCGGGAATCGCGCGGAGGAGGCACCGTCACACGGCAGCCGTGCCGGAGCGGTGGTGGAAATGGGAAGGGCGTCCCCGTGGGTCGGGGGCGCCCCGGGATCAGGCCGGTTCGGGTTGGGGTTCCGGTTGGGGAACCGGTACGGCTTTCGGTTCCCACAGTTCGGTGGTCCGCATGTATCCGTAGACCACGGACGCCATCGCCAGAATGAGAAGCGGCCCGAACATCCACGGATATTCGGCCATCCGCATCGGCAGATAGCGATAGGAGAGCAGCAGCACGACGAAGACCGTCGCGCCGTGAGCCACCAGCCTCGTCGCTGACCGCTCCCAGCCGCGGTCGAGTGCGCGCAGCGCCGCCTCGATGGTGACCGCGAACACCACGCCGGCGACGAGGTCCACGCCGTAGTGGTAGCCGAATCCCAGCGTGGCGCTGAGCGTGGCGATCAGCCAGAAGGCGCCCGCGAAACGCAGCACCCGCGGGCCCTTGCGGGAATGAATGAAGATCGTGGTGGCCCACGCGGTGTGCAGGCTGGGCATGCAGTTGCGCGGGGTGATGTCGTCGTAGGTCATGTCGTGCGGGCTGTGGAGAGGCGGCGGCGTGTGGGGCCACAGATCGGCCAGCGCCCAGTGCCCGCCACCGGTGCCGAACGCGCCGTTGCCGTAGGCGAAGACCGGACCGACCACCGGGAAGACCATGTAGATCGCCGGCCCCACGAGTCCGATGACCAGGAAGGTGCGCACCAGATGGTGACCCGGGAAGCGGCGCTCGGCCGCCACGTTGCGCAGCTGGTACAGCGCGACGACCACCGCGGCCACCGCGAGCTGGATGTAGACGTAGTCGAGAAGATGGGTGCCGATCGGACCGGTGGCCTCGACGAGCCGGCCCATCACCCAGGACGGGTTGCCCAGCGCGTGGTCGGCGGTCGCCACGTACTGGTCGAGCACCGCCGGGCGGGTCTTCGACGTGATGAGGAGCCACGTGTCGCCGGTCTTGCGGCCGGCCACCAGCAACAGGCCCAGCCCGACGCCCTTCAGCAGGAGGACGCGTTCCCGGCCGGTACGGCGTGTGACGGCGATGACCGCGTAACCCAGCATCACCCACAGCGCGCCGTTCCCGAACATCATCTTGGCGTCGACGGCCCAGCGCACCAGGAAGAAGACGACGTCGATGCCCACGGCGACGCCGAACGCGATGAACCGTTGCCGCCAGGTGAGCACCACCATCATCAACGCCATGCTGGCGTACAACAATGGTCCCGACTTGGGCGCGAATATCACCTCTTGTGCCTGGGTGGTGAGCGGCCCCGGCAGACCGTAGTGACGCGCGGCGATCTCCAGCGTGATGAGGAATCCGAGGACCACCACGCCCGCCGCGGTCCACAGCAACGCCCGTGGCCGACGCCACGCGGCGAAGAAGGTTCTGAGGTTTATTCGCGAAAAAACCCGCGATGCCATCGATATCAAGATTTCAGCCGATTTGTGAGTTTTCAGGTGATCGCCATAGGTTCGAACATGTTAGCGGAGCGGGTGGGTTTCACTGTTCGCGGGTGTCGCCCCGTCGCCGCCGCACCCACCCTAGCCGCGCCGCGAAAATGGCTTGCCGCACTCGAATTCCCCGCCTACGGTGCTGCGCATGGGTTCCCTGTGACAGTCCCCGCGCGACCGCGTTGAGCTCCGCTCCGCCGTCGCGCGTTCTCGTCCGCGCTTCCGTTCGTCCGTCCGTGATGCCGCCTGTCCGGCGTGCCGTGGGGCGGCTCAGCCGTGCGCGGCCACGTCCACTCACCCGTGCCGATCGGCCAGGCCGAGAACAGGGGACTCGATGCTCACCGCACAGCTATCCCTTCAGAACATCACCCGCCGCTACGACGACCACGTAGTGCTCGACGACGTGTCCTTCACCATCAAGCCGGGCGAAAGGGCCGGCATCATCGGAGACAACGGGGCCGGGAAATCCACCCTGCTGCGACTGATCGCCGGGCAGGACCGGCCCGACAACGGCGAGCTGACCGTGGTCGCGCGCGGTGGCTCGGGCTACCTCGCCCAGTCGTCGGGGCTGCCACCCGAAGCCCGCGTCCAGGACGCGGTCGACGTCGCGCTCGCCGGCCTGCGTGACCTGGAGACGCGGATGCGTTCCGCCGAAGCCGGGCTCAAGGGCCTCGCGGGGGCGGAGCTCACCGCCGCGCTGGACGCCTACGCCCGCCTGGTCGCGCGGTACGAGGCGCGCGCCGGCTACGAGGCCGATGCCCGGGTCGACATCGCCCTGCACGGACTCGGGCTGCCCGGTCTGGCCCGGGACAGACCCCTGGGCACGCTGTCGGGCGGCGAGCGCTCGCGCCTGGCGCTGGCCGCGACCCTGGCGTCCCGGCCGGAGCTCCTGCTGCTGGACGAACCGACGAACGATCTGGACGACCGGGCGGTGGGCTGGCTGGAGGCGCACCTGAGGGCGCATCGCGGCACGGTGCTCGCGGTCACCCACGACCGGGTGTTCCTGGAGCGCGTCACCACCACGATCCTGGAGGTCGGTGAGGGCCGGGTGGTCCGCTACGGCGACGGCTACGACGGCTACCTCGCCGCCAAGGCCGCCGAGCGACGGCGCCGGCTGCGGGAGCACGCGGACTGGTCGGCGGAGCTGGCCCGCAGCCGGAAACTGGCCTCCACGAACGTGGCCCGGCTCGGCGCGATCCCGCGCAAGCTGCCGCTCGCCGTGTTCGGCCACGGCGGCTTCCGCAACCGCGGCCGTGGTCACGGTGCGATGGTGCGTATCCGCAACGCGAAGGAGCGTATCGAACGGCTCACGGAACATCCTGTCGCGCCGCCGCCCGAACCGCTCGTGTTCGCCGCCCGGATGGCCACCGCCGACGGCCGGACATCGAGGACCGCCGCGGAACTCACCGGCATCCGGGTCGCGGGCCGGCTGCACGTGCCGTCGCTGCGCGTCGGCGGCGCCGAGCGGCTGTTGGTCACCGGGCCCAACGGGGCCGGGAAGACGACGCTGATGCGGGTGCTGGCGGGTGAGCTGCGGCCCGACGAGGGGACCGTGCGCACACGGGGCACGGTCGGGCACCTGAAGCAGGAGGAGACGCCGTGGCCGCCGGGACTGACACTCGCGCAGGCGTTCGCCCACGGCCGCGGAGGCGACCTGGACGAGCAGACCGACCACCTCCTGTCCCTCGGTCTGTTCAGCCCCTCCGACCTGCGCCTGAAGGTGGGCGAGCTGTCTTTTGGGCAACGGCGCCGGATCGAACTGGCCCGCCTGGTCTGCGAGCCCGTCGACCTGCTGCTGCTGGACGAGCCCACCAACCATTTCTCCCCCGCCCTGGTGGAGGAACTGGAACGGGCCCTGGCCGGCTACCGGGGCGCGGTCGTCGTCGTCACCCACGACCGCCGTATGCGGGACCGCTTCACCGGCAGGCATCTGGAACTGGACGCCGGCCGCCTCGCGCGGGCCGAGCAGGCTGCGGCAGGCTGACCTCGGCGGACGTCGCGCTCGGCCTCCCACCGGCGGCCGGCCTCCGGTGTGGCCGGCCGCCGGTGCGCCGAGGGCGGGCGCGACCCCTCCGCGCCGGACGGGCTTTCTCTCCGCCTCCTCCGGCCACGATGCGACCCGAGCCGGCCGGCGCCGTAGTCCACTTGGGCGTCGCCGGGATGCAGTACGTCCGCGCTTCCGTACGGTCGGTTGCAGGGCCGGGATGTGCCTTGGCCTGCATGTCAGGAGGTTCGCCATGCGTCGCATCGGCTCGACGTTTTCCACGCTCGCCGCCACCGGAGTGATCGCGCTCGCGGTTCCCGGCTCGGCCTGTGCCACGAACGGGTTCATCGTGATCGACGGGGTCGTTCACACCCACCCGAGTGGCTGCATAGAGATCCCGCACCTGTCCAGCGTCTTCAACGTCACGGACATACCGGCGCTGGTCCACAACGTTCCGGGCTGCGCGGGCGGGGTCGTCCAGATCATCCCTCCCGGGCTGGCGGCGCAGGTGCCCGGAACCCACAGCGTCTTCCTCGGCTGAACGATGAGTTCTCAGGCGACCGCATGGGGGAAGCGTGCGGACCCGCTTCCGTGCCCCATGGCCTACACTAGGTAGACCTACCTACCTAGTCAGGAGCAGTGGTGAGCGAGGCGGACGTGAGCACGGCGCGGAGCGGAAGGCGGCGGCCCGCACGAGAGCGGCTGCTGGCGGCGGCCGCCCGCCGCTTCTACGCCGACGGCGTGGCGGCGACCGGCATCGACACGATCACCGCCGAGGCCGGTGTGGCGAAGATGAGCCTCTACAACAACTTCTCCTCCAAGGCCGACCTGGTCAGGGCCTATCTCGACGCCCGGCACGAGGAGTGGCTCGGCCTCTACCGGGCGCGGCTGGAGCGGGCCCGGGGCCCCCGCGACGGCGTCCTGGCGGTGTTCGACGCCTACGCCGACCACGCAGCGTTCGCCTACGAGCACGGCTTCCGCGGCTGCGGGCTGCTCAACGCCGCCGCCGAGCTACCGGCCGGTGACGAGGGCAGGTCCGTGGTGCGCGCCCACAAGGAGGAGGTCGAGCGGCTGATCGCCGGGCACCTGGAGCAGCTGCTGCCCGACCGCCCGGACGCGGCTCGCACGACGGCCGAACACCTCGCCTTCCTCCTGGAGGGCGCGATGGCCCGCGCCGGTCTGGAAGGCGACGGCGACCGCCTTCGGCGCGCCCGCTCCCTGGCGGCCGACCTGCTGGACCGGCTGTGAACCGGGCCGCCGGACCGGGCCGGACCACCGGGACGGGCGCGCTGTGCGTGCTGGCCGCCTCCGTTCTGTGGGGCACCACGGGCACGGCCGCCACGCTCGCCCCGGCCGTGGGCCCGCTCGCCATAGGCGCCGTCGCCATGGGCATGGGCGGGCTCCTCCAGGCGCTCTTCGCCGCGCCACGGATCGCCCGCCATGCCGCCCGGCTGCGCGAGCGGCGCGGCACCGTGCTGCTCGGGGCCGTCTCGGTGGCGGTCTATCCCCTGGCCTTCTACAGCTCCATGCGTCTGGCGGGCGTCGCCGTGGGCACCGTGGTGTCGATCGGCACCGCCCCGCTCGCCTCGGCCCTGATCGAACGCGCCGTCGACGGCCGCCGGCTCACCCGCCGTTGGGGGAGCGCGGCCGCTCTCGGCATGCTCGGCACCATCCTGCTGTGCGCCGCCGAAGCCGCCCACGCCACCGGCGACACGGGGCAGGCGTCCGTGGCCGCCACGCTGCTCGGCGTCGCCCTCGGCCTGGTCGCCGCCGCGACCTACGCCCTCTACTCCTGGGCCGCGCACCGGCTGATCACCGGTCAGATCCCGTCCCGTGCGGCGATGGGCGCCGTCTTCGGGCTCGGCGGGCTGTTCCTGCTGCCCGTCCTGGCGGTCACCGGCGCCCCGCTCCTCGGCTCCTGGTCCAACGCGGCCGTCGGCGTCTACATGGCGCTGGTCCCCATGTTCATCGGCTACGTCCTGTTCGGCTGGGGCCTCGCGCACGTGCCCGCCAGCACCGCGACCACCCTGTCCCTGCTCGAACCGGCCGTCGCGGCCGTACTCGCCGTCGTCGTCGTGGGCGAACGCCTCCCCGCGGCCGGCTGGGCCGGCATCGCGCTCGTCATCGTCTGCCTCGCCGTCCTCACCGCCCCGGCCCGCCGCCCACGGCGGCGCTCCGGCGAGCCGGTCACGGGACCCGACGCCCGCGACGCGCAAGCCGGCCTGGCACGGCCCGGGGCGCCGTAGCGCACCCGTCCGGCCCGGCAACCGGGGGGAGTGTCCCAGCTGCGGTCCAGGGGCGCCGCGCGGTCAGCCGGTCACGATGAGGGCGAGCGCGGTGATGATGAGGGCGTAGGCCGTGACGGTGAGCGCGGTGCGGGCGATGAGTACCCCGCGCCCCCGCCGTCGCGGGGGCGCGGTGAAGCAGCAGCACGGCTGCTCGGGGTGCCAGTACGGGGAATCCAGCCAGTAGGAGCCCAGAAGGCGGGCGGTGCTGGTCGAGCCGGGTTCGTCGTGCATGGCGGGTCAACGGCTGGTGGGCTGGACGGGGTGCGGTGGCGGGCCCGGTCGACACCGAACCGTGATCTTGCATAGCTGCTGGGCAACTGCCGCCACCGACCGTGCTCCGTCGACGGCCCCGGACAGGCGACGCACCACGTCGCAACGTCTCGCCGGTGTGGCCCGGGACCGTCAACGCGCCGTGTACCTGCTGCGGATGGCGGTGGTGGCGAGGAATCCGGTCGCGGCTGCGCTGAGCAGGGCACAGAAGGAGAGGAGGAGCGTGTGGCGGTGCATCGCGGGGGCCTTTCCTGTCGTGGTCGTGAATGCGCTGCCCAACGATGACGTTCCCGATTTCGGCTCGCCTCCGGCGACGGTACAACCCGCATGGCCCTGCCCGTTGGTCTGCCCCGGGGCGCGCCGCCGGGCGGTCGGCGGCGCGGCCACGACAGGACGGTGAGTTCCGGCCACTCGCCCTTCCAGCGTGCCGCCTTGGCCCCATGGACCTGCCGAGGGGCGGCTCGTGCGGGCTCCGGGCGGCACCCGCAACCACCGCTGCCGGGTGGGTCCCTGGGCGGTGGCCGGCCTCAACCCGCGGATGTAGAACCGTGGTCTGAAGGCGAGCCGCGTTGCATCCGGTGGGCCGATGTGGCCCGGCCGCGGCGGATGGCAGCGTTTCGCCCATGCGTACGAACCTTCGCACAGCACACCGATCCGCGACCGCGGCCACGGCCGACGGCCCGGCGGCGGAGCCCGGTTCCGTCCGGAAGAGCCGGGAAGGGGCCGGGGCCACTACGCCGGTGGACGGCCGGGAGACGTTGACACGCCGACGCCTGCTGAGGACCGCGCTGGCGGTCGGCGCGGCCGCACCGCTCGGCCTCACCGGGCCGGCCCGGGCCTCCTCCGGAGCACCGGCCCCGGCACGGCTCACGCTGCCCGCCCCGACCGGACCGTACCCCGTGGGTACGGTGGCGCTGCACCTCGTCGACACCGCCCGCCCGGACCCCGTGGCGGGTCCGGGACGTCATCGGGAGCTGATGGCCGGCGTCTGGTACCCCGCCCGTGATGTCGAGCGGTACCCGCTGGCGCCGTGGATGTCCGCCGGCGCGCTGCGGGAGCTGCTCGCGTCCGCCGGGTTCCCCGCCGACGCCGTGCAGGTGCCGCTCACCGCCGGACACCAGGGTGCCCCGGCGCGGTGGTGCGGCCGGGAACTGCCGGTCGTCGTGTTCTCGCACGGTGCCCACAGCCACCGGGCCGACCACACCGTCATCGTGCAGGAACTCGCCAGCCACGGCTACGCGGTGGTCACGGTGGACCACACCTACGACGCCTTCACGGAGTTCCCCGACGGGCGGGTCCTCGCCCCGCTCAGGGACCCGCAACACGCGCTGGGGCCCGCCGACTTCGCCGCGGACATCCGCTTCGTCCTGGACCGTGTCGACGATCTCGCCGCAGGGCGCGATCCCGATGCCGGCCGCCGCCCGCTGCCGGCGGGCCTGGCCGGCGCGATCGACCCGCGGCGCACCGGCATGTTCGGCTGGTCGAAGGGCGGGACGGCGACCGCTCGCGTCATGCTCGACGACCCGCGCGTCCGGGCCGGGCTGAGCCTCGACGGCCCGATGCTGCCGGCCGTCACCGGCGACCTGGACCGCCCCTTCATGATGATGACGGCCGAGTTCACCCGGGCCCGGGAGCCCGGCGTCGCCGAGTTCTGGACGCACCTGCGCGGATGGCGGCTCGACGTCCGGGCCGAGGGCGCCGTCCATGCGTCCTACGGCGACAACCAGGTGCTGATCCCGCAGCTGGCGGAGGCGGTGGGAATGAGCGACGAGGAACTGCGCGACCGGATCGGCACGCTCGCCCCGGACCGGGCGGTGCGCATCCAGCAGGCGTACCCGCTCGCGTTCTTCGACCTGCACCTGCGGCACCGGCGCGGCCATCTGCTCGACGGCCCGTCACGGGCCTTCCCGGAGGTGACGTTCCTGCCCTGACACGACCCCGCGAGGCGACCTGATACCGAGAGGAGATGCGGGGCTTCCCGACGGCGGGCGGACCGCCGGCCGCGCCTCGGACACCGGGGCGTTGTCAGTGGGCCCGGATAGCGTGACGGCCATCCGATCAAGCGATCGATCCCGTCCGGGGTCGGCGGAGGAGGGGCTGTGCGGCGCAGGGAGTCGGCCGGGGAGGACCCGGCGAACGAGCAGGTCGAGCAGGAGGCTCCCGCGGCCGCCGGCCGGTCGGCCGCGGCGGACGGTCCGGTCGCGCTGCCCGACGAGCAGACGTTCCGGATGCCGGCCGCCTGGCGGCGGCTGGTGTATCCGCGCCGAGGCGGAATCGAGCGGAGCGTCGCCGGGCCGCACCCCGAGACCGAGCAGCGCACGGCGTTCCGGCTGCACGAGGAGGCCGACTGGATCGAGGCGATGCTCACCGCCCCGAAGAGCGACCCCCGTATCGTCGAGGCCACCAGGTCCCACATGGACGGCCGCGCCAACCCCCTGGGCGCCGCCGCGGTGGCGACGCTGACCTTCCACTGGCAGTACCCGGACGGCATCTTCGTGGACGCCTGGGTCCGCGCGCACGGCCTGGCGTTCGCCGCGCAGGCCGTCGTCGAGTACTTCGACGTCGTGCCCCACTACCACCAGAACGGCGCCCACCGCGAGAACCCCTGGCTCGGTTTCCGCACCGGAGCGGCCACCGGCGGCGACTGGGCGCGGTCGAAGTTCGCCGACCGCGTGCGCGCCCTGCTGGCCGTCGCCGACGAGAACACCTACCAGGAGACGGTCGCCGCACTGGCCGGCTGCCGGACCGGCGTACGCCGCCGCATCGTCGTGTCCTACCTGCTCCCCACCGAACAGGCGTGGGTGGACGAGTGCTGCGCCGACGTGCAGCAGGCCGACGAACTGCTGCGGGCGATGCTGCTGTGCTCGCTGAACTCCCCGGAGCAGCTGGAGCACTTCGGCCGCCGGGCGGGCCTCGTCTGGAACGGCTGGACGACGGCGCTCGTCGCCACCCTCGCCGAGGGCACCGGCACGGCCTTCGCCCCGCTCCTCGACGAGGCCCTCGACCGGGCCTACAACTCCGAGCAGACCAAGGCCTTCGCGAACGCCGTCGTCGAACTGCCGACCGACGAGGCGTTCCGTCTCCTCCTGCACCGCATCGACGACAAACACGTCCGCCCCCACCTGCTGGAGGCCATGCGCCGGTACCCGGTGCGCGGCCTGCGCCTGCTGGGCGAGGTGGCGACCGGCTCCAGCACGCACGCTGCCATGGCAAGCCAACTGCTCGTCACACACGTCCGCACGCACGCCGACCTGACCGCTGCCGTGCTGCCCCAGCTGCCCGCCGAGGTCGCCGGCCTCGTGACGCCCCACCTCACCCGCACCGACCGGGTGGCCGACGCTCCCGCCGAGGCGCTGCCCACGCTGCTGGTCAGTCCGCCGTGGGCGGGCAAGCGCAAGGCCCGCAAGGCGCGCGTGGCCGCCGCGACACCCGCGGCCCCGGAGCCCCGGATCGTGTGGCAGCCGGGCGAGCAGGAGGCCTGGGCCAAGGCCGACACCCGGTACAGCGGGTGGCGCGTCGGCTACGACTGGTCCCGTGAGATCGAGCACCTCCAGCGGACGGGACAGCTCGGCAGCTTCTGGGACGTGCGCCTCTTCGTCGACGGCCCCGAGGACGTCGTAGGACCGCTCCTCGCCGACTACGCCCCCGAGGACTACTGGGGCGGCGAGACGGCGCTGAAGCCGGTCGTCGCCAAGCACGGTCCGGCCGCATTGCCGCTGGTGCGGCGTGCCGCGGTCCGGCATCCGAGCAGCCTAGGTGAGCTGCTGCTGCCGTACCGGGACGTCGAGGTCGCCGCGCTGGTGTGCGACTGGCTGGCGCGGCTCAGGTCCGCCGACGGCACCGCCCGCGCCTGGCTGACCCGGCACGGCCTGGACGCGGTGCCCTTCCTCGTCCCGCACGCGGTGGGGCCCGTCGGCACCGTCCGGCGCGGTGCGGAGAGGGCACTGCGGCTGCTGGCGGACGCCCACGGCGAAGCGGCGGTGTCCGCTGCCGTCGCCGGCTGCGGGGAGGAGGCGGCGGGCATCGTCGAGGAGTCACTGGCCGTCGATCCGCTGGTCAGCGTCCTGCCCGTGCGCCTGCCCACGGTAGGCAGCTGGGCGGATCCGACGCTGCTGCCGCAGATCCTGCTCACCGACGGCGGCGCCCTGCCCGCCGACGCGGTGCGCAACGCCCTGATGCTGCTCGCGCTGTCCAAGCCCGGCGAGGTGTACCCGGGTCTGGAGGTGCTGACCGCGCACTGCACCGCCGACTCCCTCGCCGATTTCGCCTGGGGCCTGTTCGAGCAGTGGCGGCTGATCGGCATGCCGCCCAAGGAGAACTGGGCGCTGCACGCGCTCGGCTGGCTCGGCGACGACGACACCGTGCGCCGGCTCACTCCCGTCGTGCGTGCCTGGCCCGGCGAGGGCGGCCACCACCGCGCCGTGGAGGCGTTGACCGTGTTCGCGACGATCGGCACCGACGTGGCGTTGACGCATCTGCACGGCATCTCCCAACGGGTGCCCTTCAAGGCGCTCAAGCTGCGCGCCCAGGAGAAGATCGCCGAGGTCGCGGAGGGACTGGGCCTGACCGGCGAGCAACTGGGGGACCGGCTGGTGCCCGACTTCGGCCTCGACGCGCAGGGCAGCACCGTCATCGACTACGGCCCCCGGCAGTTCACCGTGAGCTTCGACGAGCAGCTGCGCCCCAGTGTCCGGGACGCCGACGGCAAGCAGCGCAAGGCACTGCCCGCGCCCGGCGTCAAGGACGACCCGGAGCTGGCCCCAGCTGAGCGCAAGCGGTTCGCCGCCCTGAAGAAGGACGTCCGCACGGTCGCCACCGATCAGGTGCGGCGCCTGCAGGCGGCCATGGTGACTCAACGCACGTGGACGGTGGCGGAGTTCCGGCAGCTGTTCGTCGATCACCCGCTGGTGTGGCACCTGGTCCGCCGCCTCGTCTGGATCGGCGCGGCCGACGGCTTGGTCACGGCCTTCCGGGTGGCGGAGGACCGCACCTTCGCCGACGTCCACGACGACGGACTGACGCTGCCCGGCGAGGCGACGGTCCGCGTGGCCCACCCCCTGCACCTGGCAGGCGACCTCGAAGCGTGGTCGGAACTGTTCGCCGACCACGAGGTCCTCCAGCCGTTCCCCCAGCTGGGCCGGACCGTGCACGCGCTGACCGAGGAGGAGGCCGCCGGGCACCGGCTGACCCGGTTCGAGGGTGCGAAGGTGCCGGTCGGCAAGCTGCTCGGTCTCACCAAGCGGGGCTGGGAGCGCGGCGAACCGCAGGACGCGGGCGTGGAACGCTGGTTCCACCGGCGCATCGACGACGACCACTACCTGGTCATCGGACTCGACGAGGGCATAGCCGTCGGCGCGCTGGACGTGTTCCCCGACCAGACCTTCGCATACGTCTGGCTCGACTCCGCTCCCGGAGACTACTGGCGCAGCGGCCGGTACACGCTGCGCTTCGGCGACCTCGACCCGGTCATCGCCTCCGAGATCCTCGCCGACCTCACCGAGGTGACCACCCGGTGACCAGCCGCGGCGCTGCCGCGGCGGTCCGGGGTGGAGCCGCCGCGCCGGGATGTGCTGGGGGTGCCGGTCGGCTGCCGCGATGCCAGGTGGAGCACCCGCGTTCCGGGTGCCGGCCCGAGCGCCCGGCCGAGGCCGGCCAGCCGGCCGCGCCCGCCTGGACACTCATCCCCTGCACCCCACTCACTCGTACGATCGGCAACGCGGTCAAGCCGGACGGCGGTGCACCCCCTGTCCATCGACTTTCCCGGAGCCCCTCACGAAGAGGCAGCCCCGAGTGGCAGGCAGCCGAACCTCCCGCTGTGGAGGCGTGGTTCGACCTGGCCGCGACTGTCTTCGGTGCCCTCGCGAGTCCGCGGTCAGTCGAGTTCCACGGGCCCGTAGCGCGCGACGTCCGCTCCGGTCAGCAAGGCCCAGTAGCGGTCTCCGTACGACCAGTGCCACCACTCCGTGGGGTAGTTGACCAGTCCGGCGGAGGTGAGCGCGCTGCTCAGGGTGTGCCGGTGGGCGCGGGCCCCGTCGCTGATGCTGTCTGCGTGGGTGTAGCAGGCTCCCGCGCTCTCCTCCGGAGTGGCGTTCATGCGGGTGCCCAGGTCGAGTTCACGCCCGTCCGCGTCGGCGAGGGTCAGGTCGACGGCTGCCCCGGCGCTGTGCGGTGCGATCTCCGGTGGCGACACATAGCGGCTGGCCGCCGACCGGAGCCGCTCGGCGGACCAGTCCGGATTCCCGGCCCGCAGGTGGTCCGCGTAGGAGTCGAAGTAACGACGTTGCAGGGACGGAGGGCGGTATCCCTCGACGAACAGCAGCCGTATCCCCGGCGGCAGTTGTGCCTGAGCCTCGACGAGTCTGCCGAGCACCTCTTTCCGCAGGTATTGCGTCCTGAACGCGTGAAGGAGTTGGTAGTAGGACAGCTTCCAATTGCGGTGCTGTGTGGAAGATGAAGGATTCGTGGCCCTTCGGA
>NZ_JACHJK010000035.1 GCF_014203595.1 Streptomyces echinatus | reverse complement strand
TCGCTTCCTTTGTACTCACCCTCTCGGGCTTTCCTCCGGGCTTCCCTTCGGTGTTTCCGACTCTATCAGATCTTTTCTCGATCCGATTTCCTCGGCGCTTTCCAGGTTCTCGCTCTCGCGTTTCCCTTTCCGGCGGTTCCGACTCTATCAGATCCTTTCGGCGTCTGATCCCCAGTCAGCGGGGTTTGCCTTCGCGGCTGTTGGGCCGTTCCGACGAGTGAGACTTTAGCGGATTCCTGGCTCCCGAGCTAATCGGGGGCCGGCGCCCTTTCGAACGCGGATTCCTCATTTCGCAAATACGTACGCCAAAACAGCCGACACCGGAGCGTCGAATGAGTGACTGGTACTTGCGGAATGGCTGTCCGGGGACCGACCGAAGTCGGCGCTCACGTCGGACAACTCGGAGAACACTACGGATCGGCGCGGGGTGTGTCAACTCGCTCCCCCGGGAGCACTCCGGAGGCGTACTGTGGAGGACGTGATGACGCGTACGTGCACCCAGTTCTGGTGGGCCGCCTGACGGCGGCCGGCTCACGTATGCACTCAACGGCCGCCGCTTCGGCGGCCGTTCTCGTATCTCCCTCCGACTGAAGGGGGCCGGCCGCAGGAGCGGCGGTCCCGATCAGAAGGTGGAGCGGAGATGACTCGGGTCTTCAGTGGGGTTCAGCCGACCGGGCACCTGACCCTGGGCAACTACCTGGGAGCCATGCGGCGCTGGGCCGAGGTGGACCAGTACCGGGCGGACTCGCTGTTCTGTGTGGTGGATCTGCACGCGCTGACCATGGACCACGACCCTGCGCGGGTGCGCAGGCTCAGTCGGCAGACGGCGACCTTGTTGCTGGCGGCCGGGCTCGACCCCGACGTGTGCACCGTGTTCCTGCAGAGCCATGTCGACGAGCACGCGCGGCTGTCGTACCTGCTGGAGTGCGTGGCGACCGACGGCGAGATGCGGCGCATGATCCAGTACAAGGAGAAGGCCGCGAAGGAACAGGAGCGCGGTGGCAGCGTGCGGCTGTCGCTGCTGACGTATCCGGTCCTGATGGCGGCCGACATCCTGGCGTACGGCACGGACGAGGTGCCGGTCGGGGAGGACCAGGCGCAGCACGTGGAGCTGACCCGGGATCTGGCGGTGCGGTTCAACCAGCGTTACGGGCACACGTTCGTGGTGCCCAGGACGACGCTGCCCCAGGTGGCGGCGCGGGTGATGAACCTGCAGGACCCGACGCGGAAGATGGGGAAGTCGGATGACTCGGGGACAGGGGTCGTCTATCTGCTCGACGAGCCGGACACGGTGCGCAAGAAGGTGATGCGGGCGGTCACCGACAGCGGCCGGGAGGTCGCCTACGACCGGGAGGAGCGGCCCGGGATCGCGAATCTGCTCGACATTCTCGCTGCGTGCACGGGCGGGAACCCTGAGTCACTGGCGGACGTTTACGACTCGTACGGCTCTTTGAAGAAGGACACCGCGGAGGCGGTGGTGGAGGTGCTGCGGCCGCTGCGGGCCAGGCACCGGGAGCTGTGCGCCGATCCGGCGTATGTGGAGGGGGTGCTGCGGGATGGTGCGGAGAAAGCGCGGGCGTTGGCCCGGCCGATGGTGGATACGGCCTACAGGGCGATCGGGCTGCTGCCTCCCGTGGCGGAGCCTTCGCTGAGCGCCGCCCGTTAGCCGGCCGGCCGTGTTCCGCGGGCGGCGAGATGCCGCCGCCCGCGGGGTGGCCTGGGCCTGCCGGGTCAGTCCTTCTTGCCGGAGGCGAGTTCGCGGCTGCGGTCGCGGGCGGCTTCGAGGGCTGCGATGAGGGCGGCGCGTACGCCGTGGTTCTCCAGTTCGCGGATGGCGTTGATCGTGGTGCCGGCCGGCGAGGTCACGTTCTCGCGGAGCTTGACGGGATGCTCGCCGCTGTCGCGGAGCATCACGGCGGCGCCGATCGCGGACTGGACGATGAGGTCGTGGGCCTTGTCGCGCGGCAGGCCGAGCAGGATGCCGGCGTCGGTCATGGCTTCGACCAGGTAGAAGAAGTACGCCGGGCCGGAGCCGGACAGCGCGGTGCAGGCGTCCTGCTGGCTCTCGGGGACGCGGAGGGTCTTGCCGACGCCACCGAAGATCTCCTCGGCGTGCGCGAGGTGCCGCTCGGTGGCGTGGCTGCCGGCGGAGATGACCGACATGGCCTCGTCGACGAGGGCGGGGGTGTTGGTCATGACACGGACGACGGGGGTGCCCGCGACGAGGCGCTCCTCGAAGAAGGAGGTGGGGATACCGGCCGCTCCGCTGATGACCAGGCGGTCGGCGGGGACGTGCGGGGCGAGTTCGTCCAGGAGGGTGCCCATGTCCTGCGGCTTGACCGTGAGGATCAGGGTGTCGGCGGTCTTGGCGGCCTCGGTGTTGGTGACCGGGCTGACTCCGTAGCGGCCGCGGAGCTCTTCGGCGCGTTCGGGGCGGCGGGCGGTGACCAGGAGGTCGGCGGGCGCCCAGCCGGCCCGGATCATTCCGCTGAGCAGGGCTTCGCCGATCTTGCCGGTGCCGAGGACTGCGACTTTCTGGCTCATGCGGATCAGTTTCCCACCGGGGTCGGGCGTGCGGGGTGGTTGTCCGGTGGGCGGAACGGGGGCCGGAGGGGCCGGTTTTCACCCGCCGGGGCTACGCGGTGCGGCGTCGCAGCGTCGCCGCCCCCAGGCCCAGGACCAGGAGCGCGCATCCCGCCACGATCAGGACGTCGCGGAGGAAGGTCGCCGTCATGTCCGGGTGGTGGAGGACCTCGTTCATGCCGTCGACGGCGTACGACATGGGCAGGGCGTCGGAGACGGCTTCCAGGGCGGGGTGCATGTGGGAGCGGGGCGTGAACAGGCCGCAGAGGAGGAGCTGGGGAAAGATCACCGCGGGCATGAACTGGACCGCCTGGAATTCCGAGGCCGCGAAGGCCGAGACGAAGAGGCCGAGGGCCGTGCCGAGCAGGGCGTCGAGGAGGGCGACGAGGAGGAGCAGCCAGGGGGAGCCGGTGACGTCCAGGCCGAGGAGCCAGACGGCGAGGCCGGTGGCGAGGGCGGACTGGACGACGGCGAGGGTGCCGAAGGCGAGGGCGTAGCCGGCGATGAGATCGGCCTTGCCGAGGGGCATGGCGAGGAGGCGTTCGAGGGTTCCGGAGGTGCGTTCGCGCAGGGTGGCGATGGAGGTGACCAGGAACATCGTGATCAGCGGGAAGACGCCGAGCAGCGAGGCGCCGATGTTGTCGAAGGTGCGGGGGCTGGCGTCGAAGACATAGCGCAGCAGGATCAGCATCAGGCACGGGATGAGGATCATCAGCGCGATGGTGCGCGGGTCGTGGCGGAGCTGGCGCAGGACCCGGGCGGCGGTGGCGGCGGTGCGGGAGGCGTTGAGCGCGCCGGGGCCGGTGGTGGGGGCCGTCGGGGAGATCGTGCTCACCGGGCTCAGGGGGCTCGGGCTCATCGAGTGCTCTCTTTCGTGCGGTCCGCGTCGGCCGCCTCGTCGACCAGGCGGAGGAAGGCGGCTTCGACGGTGTCGGTGCCGGTGCGGGTGCGCAGGGCTTCCGGTGTGTCGTCGGCGAGGATCTCGCCCTCGCGCATGAGGAGGAGGCGGTGGCAGCGCTCGGCCTCGTCCATGACGTGGGAGGAGACGAGGAGGGTGGCGCCGCGGGTGGCGGCGAGGTCGTGGAAGAGCTGCCACAGGTCCCGGCGGAGGACGGGGTCGAGGCCGACGGTCGGTTCGTCCAGGACGAGGAGTTCGGGCGTCCCGAGGAGGGCGACGGCCAGGGAGACGCGGCCCCGCTGGCCGCCGGAGAGGTTGCCGGCGAGGGTGTCGGCGTGGCTGGTGAGGTCGACGTCGGCGATGGCCTGGGTGACGTGGTGGTGGCGGCGTTCGGCGGCGGCGCGGCCGGGGTCGAGGATCGCGGCGAAGTAGTCGAGGTTCTGGCGGACGGTGAGGTCGTCGTAGACGGAGGGGGCCTGGGTGACGTAGCCGATGCGGCTGCGCAGGGTGGGGTGGCCGGCCGGTCGGCCGAGGACGTTCAGGGTGCCGGTGACCTTGGCCTGGGTGCCGACGATCGAGCGCATGAGGGTGGACTTGCCGCAGCCGGAGGGGCCGAGCAGGCCGGTGATCCGGCCGCGGGGGACCGTGAAACCGAGGTGGCGCAGGACCGTGCGGGGGCCGCGGGCGACGGTGAGGCCTTCGGCGTGGACGGCGGGGGTGGTGGGAGTGAGGGACGGGGAGGGAGGGTCGGGCAGATTATTCATCACGCGATGAATAATCTGTCGGAGGGAACGGGACGTCAAGGGGGAAGGGGGAGGAGGGGAAGCGTCGGGTCAGGGCTTGCGGGCGACGAGCAGGAGGACGTCGTACGTCTCCTCGACCAGGCCGTCCGGGAAGACCGTCAGCAGGTGGGTGCGCTCCTCTTCCAGGAAGGCGGTCCTGCGGTCCTCGGGGGTGAGGAGGAAGGCCGAGTGGCTGCCGAGGTTGGCGAGGTGGGTGTCGACCGGGACGCGGCGGCTCCAGCGGACCGTGCGGCGGGTGAAGGACAGGCGTCCGCTGGGGTCGGCCCGCTCGGTGCGCGCGTCGGCCTTGGGCTGCGCCTGGGTGAGGTCCGGGACGAGGAAGCGGGCGCAGCGTTCCGCGGCCCGGGCGATCCACTCGACGTCCAACGCCTCGGTGTTCCACCACAGCGCCAGCGCCCCGCCCGGCCGCAGCACGCGGAGCGCCTCCGGCACCGAGCGGGCCGGGTCGGTCCAGTGCCAGGCCTGGGCGTAGGTGAGGAGGTCGGCGTGGGCGTCGGCGAGGGGAAGGGCGTTGCCGTTGCCCCGGACGAGCGGGACGTGGGGCAGTGTGCGGCGGAACTCGGCGGCCATGCCCGCGCCGGGTTCGACGGCGAGGACGTCGGCTCCGCGGGCGTGCAGGAGGGCGGTGGCGATACCGGTACCGGCGCCGACGTCCACGGTCCTGGCGCCGCGCAGGGAACGGCCGGCCAGTTCCTCGACGGCGTCGAAGAGGGCGGGTGGATAGGAGGGGCGGTTCGCGGCGTACTGGGCGGCGGCGGCGTTGAAGGACTCGGCCCGGGCGGAATGGTGGGCGTGCGGGTCGGCCGGCAACGACTGGGTGGCTGTCATGGCTCCATGTCTACGACACGGCCACGCCCACCGGGCCGGACCGAACACCACACCGGCGCGGGGCTGTGACACGCCGCTGCCATGCGATGCCGGTACCGGGCTCGGCCGTACCGGTGCCGGTGCCGGTGCCGGAGGGTGCCTGTGCCGGGCCGCCGTACCGGTGCTGGTACCGGTGCTGGTGACGATGCCGGGGGGTGCCGGGCTGGGCACGTTCCGGGCGGGCTCGGCGCAGGGATGGGCACGTGCCGGTGCCGGGCCCTGCCCCGTCGGCGTTGGGCCGGGCCGGGCCGGTGCAGGGCCGCCGGCTCCCGGTGCCTGGTGGCCCGGGGTCCCGGGGTCCCGGGGTCCCGGGGTCCCGGGCGGCGATTTACCGGGGGCGCTTCTTCTTCGAGGGGTTGCCGGTGCGGCGGGTGGCTCGGCGGGCGTGGGCCTCGCGCGCCCTCTCGTACTCCTCGCGGTGCAGCTTCTCGCCCGGCGCCTCGGTGAAGGAGCGGAAGAAGTAGGCGAGGAGGGAGCCGACGAAGCCGATGGCGAGCAGGCCGCGCAGGGAGGCCTGGCGCTGCGGGTCGTGGCGCTTGCCGAAGCCCTCCCAGGTGTTGCGGAAGGCGAGCGCGCTGCAGATCGCGAACATGGCGACGATCAGGACGGTCACGAAGGAGCCGGTGCCGGCGATCCGGACACCGTCGAAGGCGAAGCGGAGGACCAGGCAGGAGACGACGGCAGCGACGAGTGAGCCGACGGCCGCGCCGGCGCGGCGGGCCGCGTAGCCGTTGTCGTGATCCACCCAGGACGTGCCGAAGAAGCGCAGGGGCTCGGGGCGGGGGCCGCTGCCCTGGACCGCGCTGTCGTCCTGGGCCGTGCCGCCGGTGGATCCCGCCGAGGTGTCCGGGGTGCCGGTTTCGTCGCTCACGAGACGATTATGACTCCGAGCGCCGGCGGCCCCCCGAGCGGGTCACGCACCCCGGCACGACTGGCCCCCGGCCGATTCGGCGAGCCCGACGGAACGGGTCACGCGACAGGCCCCGGCCGGTACAGGTCGCGCGACCTGTACCGGCCGGGGAAGACTCCTGCCGAGCGCCGAGCCAGGACACCGCCGGGCCAGCGGCCGCCGCCGGGACGAGACCCCGGCCGCATCGGCGGCTCCCACCAGCCCCCCCCGGCCGGCTCAGCGGCTCCCGCTGGGCCAAGGGTCCGAGCGGCTCGGCGGCGGCTGCCGTGGCCGGACCCCCGTCGGACCGGCCGCGTCGGAGGGGCCGCGTCGGAGGGGCCGCGTCGGAGGGGCCGGGGTTTCGGGTCAGCCGCAGCGGGCCGCGATGTAGCCGTCGCTGCCGGTGTGCACGAAGGCGTCCGAGACGTACTCGCCGTTGTCGATGAGGTCCCAGATGTTCGTCGTGCCGTAGGGGCCCGACACCCGGGTGCCGGGCGACTGGCAGTAGATCGGCACCCGGACGCCCTCCGGCAGCACGCGGACCAGGTTGTACCCGGTACCCGGGCCGCTGCGGACGTTCAGCCGGACGCCCGGGGCGACGGTGTAGGTGCGTACGGCCGCCGCCCCCGCCGTCGCGCCGTCGGCGCCGTTCTCGATGGCTTCGGCCTCTTCTGCACGGTCAACGGACATGATCGTGGTCCTCCCCCGTCGTTTCCCTGGAACTCGGCGAATCCGGCGCGCGACACGCGCGCGACTCGCACGCAGACGCTAGCAAGCCGCCTCTGTCTCGTACGAGTCATCGACTAGGCTCCGTGCGTCGCGCGCGCGGACGAACAGCACGGGGGTGGTCCATGGCGCCACAGCGCAACATCGGAGCGGGCGCGGAAGCGGAACTTCCCGAGTACGCCGGTCACTATCGGCTGGAGTCCTGTCTGGGGTCCGGTGGCATGGGGGTCGTGCACCTCGCCCGCAGCACCTCGGGGATGAAGCTCGCGGTGAAGGTCGTACACGCCGAGTTCGCCCGGGATCCCGAGTTCAGAGGCCGTTTCCGGCAGGAGGTGGCCGCTGCCCGCAGGGTCAGCGGGGCCTTCACGGCGCCCGTCGTCGACGCCGACCCGGAGGCCGAACGGCCGTGGATGGCGACCCAGTTCATCCCCGGGCCGACCCTCTCCGAGCAGGTGAAACGGAAGGGTCCCATGGCGGCCGGGCAGCTGCGCCGGCTGATGGCCGGGCTCGCCGAGGCGCTGCGGGACATCCACCGGGTCGGTGTGGTGCACCGGGATCTGAAGCCCAGCAACGTGCTGCTCGCCGAGGACGGTCCCAAGCTCATCGACTTCGGCATCTCCCGGCCGAAGGACAGCGAACTGCGCACCGAGACGGGCAAGTTGATCGGTACGCCGCCGTTCATGGCCCCCGAGCAGTTCCGGCGGCCCCGTGAGGTGGGTCCGGCGGCCGACATCTTCGCGCTCGGCTCGGTCATGGTGCACGCGGCGACCGGACGCGGCCCGTTCGACTCCGACAGCCCGTACGTCGTCGCCTACCAGGTGGTCCACGACGAACCCGATCTGACCGGCGTGCCGGACACTCTCGCGCCGCTGGTGCGGCGGTGCCTCGCCAAGGAGCCCGCGGACCGGCCCACTGCGGACGAGCTGATGCGGGAACTACGCTCGGTGGCGGCGTCGTACGACACCCAGGCGTTCATACCGGCGCAGCGCGGGAGCGAGGAGGGGCCCGCGCCGGCGCTCCCCGGCCGGGCGGGGCCGGGCGTGCGGCGGACCGTGCGGAGCCTGCTGCGCAGACGGGTGGTGCTGGGGGCCGGAGCCGTCGGGCTGGCGCTGACCGGCGCCCTCGCCTCGGCCGCGCTGGGCGGACTGCCGGACCCCTCCGGGTGGTTCGGCGGGGACGGGCACGCACCGCGCGAGGGGAACGCCCCGGCCCTGACGGCGGCCTCCGGCAGCTGGGCGGTCCGGCCGGCGGTCGGCGGCTCGGGCATGCCGCAGTGCGCGCCCGGAGCCGGGAGGCTGTTCTGCGCGCGGCCCGGTGTCGTCTTCGCGCTCTCCGCGTCCGACGGCCGGCTGCTGTGGCGGCGCCCGGTCGCCACGCGGGCCGCGAGCGGGCCCCCGGTCGTCTCCGGCGGAGTGGTGCAGCCGTACACGGACGGCGGTTCCCGGCTCGCGGGGCTCGACCCGGCCACGGGCAAGGACGTGTGGCAGCGCCGGCTGGCCGCGGGGACGACGGTCCGGTACGCCGGCGGTACGGCCCTGCTCACCGGCGCCGACGGTACGGTCACCGGCGTGGACGGCGCGACCGGCGTCACGCGGTGGCGGCGGGCGTTCCCCGGCCAGGGCATGCCGTCGTTCGTCACGTTCCCGGGTGCGCCACAGGGGGCCGCCTACACGACGCGTACGTCGGCCGACGGGGCGAGCACCGAGGTGAGCGCGGTGGATCCGCGGACCGGCCGGGTGCGGTGGGACGCCCGGCTGCGGGGCTGGCTCAAGCCGTTCGCGGCCCAGGGGGACGGTTCGGTGTTCTTCCTGGCCGTCGACAGCGGCTACGGCGCCGACGAGATCGTCCGCTACACCCCCGGGACGGGGGCCACCCGGCGTGTCGCGCTGCCGGCCGTGCTGGACGGGGCGCACGCCACGGTGCGGGGGGACGTCGTCTACGTGCTGGCCACCGGCGGCTCGCTGGACGCCGTGGACATGCGGTCCGGCAAGCGCCTGTGGCATCTGGAGACGTCGGTGAGCCGGGGGTCGCTGCCCGTCGTGCGGGGCGAGCGGGTGTACTTCACCGCGAGCGACGGGCGGCTGCTCGCGGTCGACGCCCGCGAGGGGCGGCTCATCGGGCAGACGCCGGCGCGCCTGGGCGCCCACGCGGACCGGGTCATGAGCACACCGCCCGCTCCGGTGCCGGTCGGGTCCCGCGTCAGCGGCACGGCGCCCGACGGCACGGTCTTCGCGGTGGACGGGCGCTCTCCGGCGACCTGGTGACCCGGGGCACGGGAACGCGAAGGGGCCGCCTCCACCGGGAGGCGGCCCCCGCTACGACCGGTCAGCCCAGCCGGGACACGTCACGGACCGCGCCCTTGTCGGCGCTGGTCGCCATCGCCGCGTAGGCGCGGAGGGCCGCGGAGACCTTGCGGTCGCGGTTCTTCGGGGCGAACACGCCGTTCAGTGCCTGCTCGCGGCGGGCCAGCTCGGCCTCGTCGACCAGCAGCTCGATCGAGCGGCCCGGGATGTCGATGCGGATGCGGTCGCCGTCCTGGACCAGGGCGATCGTGCCGCCGGAGGCCGCCTCGGGGGAGGCGTGGCCGATGGACAGGCCCGAGGTGCCGCCGGAGAAGCGGCCGTCGGTGATCAGGGCGCAGGTCTTGCCGAGGCCGCGGCCCTTCAGGTACGAGGTCGGGTACAGCATCTCCTGCATACCGGGGCCGCCCTTGGGGCCCTCGTAGCGGATGACGACGACGTCGCCGTCCTTGACCTGCTGGGTGAGGATGCGCTGGACGGCCTCCTCCTGGGACTCGCAGACCACGGCCGGTCCCTCGAAGGTCCAGATGGACTCGTCGACGCCGGCCGTCTTCACGACGCAGCCGTCGACCGCCAGGTTGCCCCTGAGGACCGCCAGACCGCCGTCCTTGGAGTAGGCGTGCTCGGCGGAGCGGATGCAGCCGTTCTCCGCGTCGTCGTCGAGGGAGTCCCAGCGCTCGGACTGGGAGAAGGCCTCGGCGGAGCGGACGCAGCCGGGGGCCGCGTGCCAGAGTTCCACCGCCTCGGGCGAGGGGGAGCCGCCGCGGACGTCCCAGGTCTTCATCCAGTCCGACAGGGAGGGGCTGTGGACGGCGTGCACGTCCTCGTTGAGCAGGCCGGCGCGGTGCAGCTCGCCGAGGAGGGCGGGGATGCCGCCGGCGCGGTGCACGTCCTCCATGTAGTACGTGCGGTTCTTCGCGACGTTCGGGGCCACCTTGGCCAGGCAGGGCACACGGCGGGAGACGGCGTCGATCGCGTCCAGGCCGAACGGGACGCCCGCCTCCTGGGCGGCGGCGAGCAGGTGGAGGATCGTGTTGGTGGAGCCGCCCATCGCGATGTCCAGCGCCATGGCGTTCTCGAAGGCCTGGAAGGTGGCGATGTTGAGCGGCAGGACCGTGTCGTCGTCCTGCTCGTAGTAGCGGCGGGTGAGGTCCATGACCGTGCGGGCCGCGTCCTCGTACAGGGCACGGCGGGCGGTGTGGGTGGCGAGGACCGAGCCGTTGCCGGGCAGGGAGAGGCCGATGGCCTCGGTCAGGCAGTTCATCGAGTTGGCGGTGAACATGCCCGAACAGCTGCCGCAGGTGGGGCAGGCGTTCTCCTCGATGCGGAGGATGTCCTCGTCGGAGATCTTGTCGTTGACGGCGTCGGAGATCGCGTCGACCAGGTCGAGCGTGCGGACCGTGCCGTCGACCAGGGTGGCGCGGCCGGACTCCATGGGGCCGCCGGAGACGAACACCGTCGGGATGTTCAGGCGCAGGGCGGCCATCAGCATGCCCGGGGTGATCTTGTCGCAGTTGGAGATGCAGACGAGGGCGTCGGCGCAGTGGGCCTCGACCATGTACTCGACCGAGTCCGCGATCAGGTCGCGGGAGGGCAGGGAGTACAGCATGCCGCCGTGGCCCATGGCGATGCCGTCGTCGACCGCGATGGTGTTGAACTCGCGGGGGATGCCACCGGCCTCCTTGATCGCCTCGCTGACGATCCGGCCGACCGGCTGGAGGTGGGTGTGGCCCGGCACGAATTCGGTGAAGGAGTTCGCGACCGCGATGATCGGCTTCCGGCCGATGTCCGCGCCCGGTACACCGGAGGCACGCATAAGGGCGCGGGCGCCCGCCATGTTGCGGCCGTGGGTGACTGTGCGGGACCTCAGCTCGGGCATCGTCGCTCGCTCCTTCGAAGACCTATTGCCAGAAGGTTCTGACTGTATGGTCGAGCGTACGCCGGTGCTCCAAGGACTGGACACAGTTGTCCGGAATGCGGGACACGCATTCCACGATGCGCCGCTGTCAGGGCTGCGTCAGATGGATCTGCACCACCGGCGCCACCCGCGCGATGATCTGCTCCAGGTCCGCGGAGGCCAGCGGCTCCAGCTTGATCACGTAACGCATCAGCGCCGTACCCACGATCTGCGCGGCGGCCAGCTCGGCGCGCAGCTCCGCGTCGGGCAGGTTGAGCTGTGCGGCGACGCGGCGCAGCAGCTGGGTGGCGACGAGCCGGCGGAAGACGGCGGCGGCGGTCTCGTTGGTGACGGCGGACCGGAAGATCGCGAGGAGGGGCGCCCGGGTCGTGGGGTTGTCCCAGACTCCGAAGACGAAGCGGGTCAGCCGCTCCCCCACCTCCGCCACCGGGCCGTCGGCCACCGCGGCCGGCGCGTGCAGGGCGGGGGCGAAGGCGATCTCGATGGCCGCCTCGAAGACCTGCTCCTTGGTGCCGAAGTAGTGGTGGACAAGGGCGGAGTCCACGCCGGCCGCCTTGGCGATGCCGCGTACGGACGTCTTCTCGTACCCGCGCGCGGAGAACTCCTCCCGGGCCGCGGCGAGGATACGGTCGCGGGTGTCGGCGGACTCGGTGCGCGGCGGGCGGCCGCGGCGGCGGGGGGCGGTCTCGCTCATCGCCGGGGCACCCTCACCGCCGAGGCCAGGTGCTTGCGGGTGAACTCCAGGGCCTCGGCGAGGTCGGCCTCGCGCTCGGCGCCGGACATCGCCCGCCGGGTGTTGACCTCGATCACGACATGGCCGTCGAAGCCCGTGTGCACCAGGCGCTCCAGCAGCTCGGCACAGGGCTGGGTGCCGCGGCCGGGCACCAGGTGCTCGTCCTTGGCCGAGCCCCGCCCGTCGGCGAGGTGGACGTGCCCGAGCCGGTCCCCCATGCGGCCGACCATGTCCAGGGCTTCGGTACGGGCCGTCGCCGTGTGACTGAGATCGATCGTGAAGTGCCGGTAGTCGTCGTTGGTGACGTCCCAGTCGGGGGCGTAGGCGAGCATCTCGCGGTCGCGGTAGCGCCAGGGGTACATGTTCTCGACGGCGAACCGCACGTCCGTCTCGTTCGCCATCCGCCAGATCCCGTCGACGAAGTCCCGGGCGTACTGCCGCTGCCAGCGGAACGGCGGGTGCACGACCACGGTGGAGGCCCCCAGTTTCTCCGCCGCCGCCCGGGCCCGCTGGAGCTTCACCCAGGGGTCGGTGGACCAGACCCGCTGGGTGATCAGCAGGCAAGGGGCGTGGACGGCCAGGATCGGGATGCCGTGGTAGTCCGACAGGCGGCGCAGCGCCTCGATGTCCTGGCTGACCGGGTCGGTCCACACCATGACCTCGACGCCGTCGTAACCGAGGCGCGCGGCGATCTCGAAGGCCGTCGCCGTCGACTCCGGGTACACGGAGGCGGTCGACAGCGCGACGCGCACGTCAGTTGGTTCAGCCACGTCCGTCACCTTACGGCGTTGGGTGGTGAGGGTGTTGGGTACCTGTTCGCCGTTGTGACTTTCCCCATTTGCCCGCGCGCGGGCGTGCGGACGCCGCTCTTTACGCGCGGATGGGTGCGTGGGCGCTGCGCTTTGCGGGCGCGCGGGTGCGGGTGCGGGGTCGCCTTGCGCGGGGACGGGGTCGCCTTGCGCGGGGACGGATGCGGGTGGGCGGGCGTACGGGTGCGTGGTCGCTGCGCGCGCCCGTCGGGAGGAGCCGCGTGCCGGGAGGGCCTCGCACCGCTTCACGGGGCTGGCCGGAACCCACTAGCCGGAACCCGCTAGCCAGAATTCACCAGCCGGAACCCCCTAGCCGGAATCCACTAGTCGGAACCCATGTGGTCGAGGCGCCGGAGGATCACGCCCTCCCGCAGGGCCCAGGGGCAGATCTCCAGGCTCTCCACGCCGAACAGGTCCATCGCGCCCTCGGCCACCAGGGCGCCGGCGAGGAGCTGGTTGGCCCTGCCCTCGGAGACCCCGGGGAGTTCGGCGCGCTGGTCCGCGGTCATGCCAGCGAGGCGGGGGACCCATGCCTCCAGGGACTCGCGCTTGAGTTCGCGCTGGACGTAGAGACCCTCGGCACTGCGGGCGGCGCCGGCGATGCGGGCGAGCTGCTTGAAGGTCTTCGAGGTGGCGACCACGTGGTCGGGTGCGCCGAAGCGGCTGAATTCACCGACCGTGCGGGCGATCTCCGTACGGACGTGCCGGCGCAGGGCGCGGACGTCCTCCGCGGCGGGCGGGTCGCCGGGCAGCCAGCCGGCGGTGAGGCGGCCGGCGCCGAGGGGGAGGGAGACGGCGGTGTCCGGCTCCTCGTCTATGCCGTAGGCGATCTCCAGGGAGCCGCCGCCGATGTCCAGGACCAGCAGCTTTCCGGCGGACCAGCCGAACCAGCGGCGCACGGCGAGGAAGGTGAGCCGGGCCTCCTCGGCGCCGGTGAGGACCTGGAGGCGTACGCCGGTCTCGTCGGCCACGCGCGCGAGGACGTCGTCGGCGTTGGTGGCCTCGCGGACGGCAGAGGTCGCGAACGGCAGCAGATCCTCGACGCCCTTGTCCTCGGCGGCCTGGAGCGCGTCCCGTACGACGTCGATCAGCTTCTCTATGCCGTCGTCGCCGATGGCACCGCTGTCGTCGAGGAGTTGGGCGAGCCGAAGGTCGGCCTTGTGTGAATGCGCGGGCAGCGGGCGCGCGCCGGGGTGGGCGTCCACCACCAGCAGATGCACCGTATTTGAACCCACGTCCAGGACACCGAGTCTCATATGCGGAACGCTACTGCCAGAACGTCCGTCGTCGGTCCCCGGAGTAGCCGCGGGCCACTTACCCTGGACAGGTGCCAAAGACGAAAAAGGCGAAGGTCGACAAGGCGGGCAAAGATCGCAAGACCGCCAAAACCTCCGGGGAGGCGAAGGTGAGCGACGAGAAGGGGCTCGACTTCGCCCGCGCCTGGGTGGAGTTTCCTGATCCGGCGGACGACGAGCAGGTCTTCCGCTGTGATCTGACATGGCTGACCTCTCGCTGGAACTGCATCTTCGGCAGCGGCTGCCAGGGCATTCAGGCCGGCCGCGCGGACGACGGGTGCTGCTCGCTGGGCGCCCACTTCTCCGACGAGGACGACGAGAAGAGGGTGGCCGGGCATGTGGCCCGGCTCACGCCGGACATCTGGCAGCACCACGCCGAGGGCACGCGGGACGGGTGGGTCTCCGAGGACGAGGAGGGGTCCCGCCAGACGCGGCCCTTCCAGGGGTCGTGCATCTTCCAGAACCGGCCCGGGTTCGCGGGCGGCGCGGGCTGCTCGCTGCACATCCTGGCGCTGAAGGAGGGCCGGGAGCCGCTGGAGACCAAGCCGGACGTGTGCTGGCAGCTGCCGATCCGGCGGACGTACGACTGGATCGACCGCCCGGACGACACGCGCGTGCTGCAGGTGTCCATCGGGGAGTACGACCGCCGGGGCTGGGGTCCGGGCGGCCACGACCTGCACTGGTGGTGCACCTCGGCGACGTCGGCACACGGGGCCGGTGACCCGGTGTACGTCTCCTACCGCGCCGAACTGACGGAACTGATGGGCAAGGCCGGCTACGACCGCCTGACCGAGCTCTGCGAACAACGACTGGCCTCACAACTGCCCCTGGTCGCCCCTCACCCCGCCGACCCGACCCCGTAGCAACCCGGCTCGCCCCCCTCCATGCCGGACGGCCGCTCCATGGTGGACGGCCCCTCCACCGGCTCGGAGTCCACTCCGTGCCGGACGATCCCTCCACGCCCAACGGCCACTCCACTGGCTTGGAGGCCGGCGGGTGGGCGAGGGGTCCCTCCCGCGGGGGGCGTGGAACCTTGGACCGGGCGGGCGGGGTCTCTCCGGCAGGGCGGGCAGCGAACCGTCCGGCAGGGCGAGCAGAGTCCGTCCAGAAGAGGGCAGGGTCCGGCCGGCAGAGGGCAGGGTCCGGCCGGCCGGGCGAGCAGAGTCCGTCCAGCAGAGGACAGGGTCCGGCCGGCCGGGCGAGCAGAGTCCGTCCGGCCGGGGGCAGGGTCCCTGTGGCTGGCTGAGGACGTTCCCTCCGGTCGGCTTGTCCCTTCGGCCAGCCGGGCACGCTCCTTCCGGACGACCGAGCGCCCGCCTTCCAGCCAGCGGAGAACGCCCCATCCGGCCAGTCCTCCCCCTCGACCAGCCAAGAACACTCCTTCCCGTCGACCGAGCGGCCGCCTTCCGGCCAGCCAAGAACGCCCCATCCGGCCGGGCTCCCCCCGCGACCAGCCAAGGACGCTCTTCGCGAACGACCCACCGGCCCTCCTCCCGGCCAACTGAGCCTTCCCTCCAGCCGGCCGGCCGGCCCGTTCCGGGCAGCCGCAGCCCCGCCGAGCGGAACCTCTTCGACCTGCCGAGTCGGCTTCCTCCAGCCCGGCCCGCCGATCTCACCGTGGCGAGGCGGAGGCGCGCACCCGTGGCCCGGTCCGCCGGTCTCGGTTCCAGTTCCGGTCGCGGTGCGGTGATGGGCAGACTCGTTCCACCCCTGCACCTCTGCACCCCTCTCTGACCTGCACCAATCCCACAACGTCGCTCTCGCCCCTGGAACACATCTGCCAATCGCCCCTCCCTACCCCCACCCCTCTCGTTCGCCCCACCCCCGCACCACGCCGCTCCCGCCGGACACGCCCCAGCTCCCCACCGGGCCCGGCGAACGTGCGCCCCCACCAGACGCCCAGCCACCACCAACCCTCGGCCACCCGGCACCCGGCACCCGGCACCCGGCACCCGGCACCCGGCACCCGGCACCCGGCACAGCGAACGCCCGCCCGCACCCACCCCGGCTCCCGCCGCCCGGGCCCCGACGGCCCAGCAAACATCCGGCCCCACCAAGCGCCCAGCCACCGGCCCTCGGCCACCCCGCACAGCAAACGCCCGCCCGCACCCACCCCCGCTCCCGCCCCTCGCCCCCGGCGGCCCAGCAAACGTCCGCCCACCCGCCCGCCCCGCGAAGCCCCTATCTCTCCGCTGATCCAGCGGACACCCGCTCCCACCCGCACCCGCCCCCGCCCGCGAAGCCCCCGCCGCTCACCGGACCGGCAAGCGTCCGCCCACCCCCGGTCCTCGCTCCTGATCCCGCGCCTCGGCCCCGGCCCCGGCCCCGGCGCAGGCGCCAGCCTGCAGCCCCCGGCGCCGGCCCGTCGCCCCCCAAACCCCCGAACCCCCGAACCCCCGAGCCCCCGAGCCCCCGAACCTTCGTCCCTCGGTCCACCGGCCCCCCGGCCTCCGTCCCCCCGGAGCCCCTTAGCTCTCTGAAGGGCTTGGGGTCGTTGTGTCAGGGGGTGTCGTGGGGGCCGTCGAGGTTGGGGGGTCGGTGGGGGTTGGGGGAACGGTTGAGGTGGGGGGTGGGTCCGTGGGGGGTGGGGACTGGGTGGGGGGTGGGTCGGTGGGGGGTGGGGTGGGCGTGGGGGGAGTCGTGGGGTCGGTGGAGGGGGGCGGGGGCGTCGGGCGGCTCGGTGCCGTGCCGTAGCCGTCGATGGTGACCACCGCGCCCGCCGGCGCCACCGCCACCCGCGCCCGCCAGTGACCGGACGGCTCGCGCAGATGGTCGACGTACACCTTGACCGTCGCCGTCTGCCCGGGGGCCAGCGTCCCCGAGGACTGGCTGAAGTAGAGCCACGCGGCCGGCGTGGACACCGACCAGCGGACCTCGGCCGTGCCGGAGGCCGTGAGGGTGATCAGGGTCGTGTCGCCGTCGTTGGCCGCGCCGACGGTCAGCTGCCCCGCGCCCTTCCCGCCGGCTCCGTCGACGCTGACGACCTCCACGGACACGTCCGCCTTGCCGTCCTTGCCGATGCGCGGGCCCGGCTTCACGCTGGCGTTCCCCGCGTTCTCGTAGCCGCCGGCCGTGTCGCCGCCGAGCGCGTCGGGGCCCTGCGCCTCGCGCGCGGTGGCGGAGGGGCCTTCGCCCTCCCCGGCCGGCCCGCCCCGGTAGGCCGCCCACAGGGCGAGGACGGGTGCCGCGACGACCGTGGCGACGACCGTCGTCGTGACGGCACGCGCGCGGAGGCGGTCGCGGCGGGCCGCGCGGTCCTTGGGGTCCATCGGGAAGCCGCGCCGGTCGAAGCGGGGTACGGCCGCGCCCCGCGCGCGCGTGGGATGGGTGAGGGCCATGTGCAGGGCCGCGCGCGGAGCCTCCAGCACGGGTAGCTCTGCGGGGGTGACGGTGGCGCCGGGCCAGAGTCCCGGGACGGCGCGCTCGGCGGTGCGGCGGCAGCGCGGGCAGTCGTCGACGTGCCGGACCAGCTCGCGGCGCAGGGTCGTACTGAGGACCAGCCGGCTGTCGCCGGTGAGGTGGGCGACGCTCGGGCAGCCGCCCGTCTCGACGACGGCGAGGGCCGCGCGGGTGCGTTCGACCTCGCAGGCGGCGGAGGCGAGCAGCTCGCGCGCGGCGGCGGTCTCCATGCCGAGGACGGCGGCGACCTCGTGGGCGGCGAGGTGGTGGCGGACGGCGAGTTCCAGGGCCTCGCGCTGCTCGGGGGTGGTGCCGGCCGCCTCGGGCCAGGCCAGCAGGGCGAGTTCGCGGCGCCGCCGCTCCTGGACGTCCATGGCGAGGGACGATTCGGGGACGGCTTTCCCGGCGCCGGTGCCTCTGGCGGATCCTGCGCCGTGCCCCGTTCCGGATGCCGTCCCGGCGCCGGCCGCCGCCCCTTTCACGGCCCCCTTTCCGGCGCCTCGCCCGGCTCCGGTGCGGCCCGCCGCGTGGGTGGCCTGACGTTTCTGCTTGGCTTCGGCCAGCTTGCGCAGGCACGCCCAGCGGGCCAGTGCGTACAGCCAGGCCCTGAGGCCGTCGGCGGCCTCGGGGACCCGGTGACCGCGCCGCTCGGCCAGGGCCACGACGTCGCCGAGGGCGGCGGTGGCCGCGTCGTGGTCGCACAGCACCGACATGCAGTAGGTGAACAGGCCGTCCAGGTACGGCTCGTAGCGCGCCGGCGAGCGCTGGGCGAGGGTGCGTGCGGCGGCGCGGTCGCGTGCCTCTCGCGCCTCGCGTCGGGCGTCCCGCGGCTCGCGGCGCGCACGGTGCGCGCCGGTCGTACGGGTGGTCGTCTCCGGACTGCTGCTCATCACCCGTGCGACCGTAGGCGGCAGCGGAGTGCCCGTTCTGGAACCTTGAGCACTTTTAATCCTTACGGGTGAAACGATCCCTCATAAGGGGACAGGAACCCTTTATTCCGCGGCCGGATCACAGTGGACGGTGGCCGAGAACACATCACCCGTACGCGCACCTGCGGCCTTCGGCCCCGGTCCCCGGCCCCGTTGTCAGTGCCGCGGGCTACGGTTTCCGCATGGCTGCCCGTACCAAGACCACCAAGGACCGCCCGTCCTACCGCTGCACCGAGTGCGGCTGGCAGACGGCCAAGTGGCTCGGCCGCTGCCCCGAATGCCAGGCCTGGGGCACGGTGGAGGAGTACGGCGCGCCCGCGGTCCGCACGACGGCACCGGGCCGCGTCACCACCTCCGCACTGCCCATCGGCCAGGTCGACGGCCGGCAGGCCACCGCCCGCACGACCGGCGTGCCCGAACTGGACCGGGTGCTCGGCGGCGGCCTGGTACCGGGCGCGGTCGTCCTGCTCGCGGGCGAGCCGGGTGTCGGGAAGTCCACGCTGCTGCTGGACGTGGCCGCCAAGTCCGCGAGCGCCGAGCACCGCACCCTCTATGTGACCGGCGAGGAGTCGGCGAGCCAGGTGCGGCTGCGTGCCGACCGCATCGGCGCTCTCGACGACCACCTGTACCTGGCCGCCGAGACCGACCTGGCCGCCATCCTCGGACACCTGGACGAGGTCAAGCCGTCCCTGCTGATCCTCGACTCGGTGCAGACGGTGGCCTCCCCGGAGATCGAGGGCGCTCCCGGCGGCATGGCCCAGGTCCGGGAGGTGGCCGGCGCCCTGATCCGCGCCTCCAAGGAACGGGGCATGTCCACGCTCCTGGTGGGCCATGTCACCAAGGACGGTGCCATCGCGGGCCCCCGCCTGCTGGAACACCTGGTGGACGTCGTCCTGCACTTCGAGGGCGACCGGCACGCGCGCCTGCGCCTGGTGCGCGGCGTGAAGAACCGCTACGGAGCGACGGACGAGGTCGGCTGCTTCGAGCTGCACGACGAGGGCATCACGGGCCTCGCCGATCCCAGCGGCCTGTTCCTGACCCGCCGCGCGGAGCCGGTCCCGGGCACCTGCCTGACCGTCACCCTGGAGGGCCGCCGCCCGCTGGTGGCCGAGGTGCAGGCGCTGACCGTCGACTCCCAGATCCCCTCCCCGCGGCGCACGACGTCGGGCCTGGAGACCTCACGCGTGTCGATGATGCTGGCGGTCCTGGAGCAGCGCGGCCGGATCAGCGCGCTCGGCAAGCGGGACATCTACTCGGCGACAGTCGGCGGTGTGAAGCTGTCGGAGCCGGCCGCGGACCTCGCCGTCGCGCTCGCGCTGGCCTCCGCCGCCAGCGACACCCCGCTGCCGAAGAACCTGGTGGCGATCGGCGAAGTGGGCCTCGCGGGCGAGGTCAGACGGGTCACGGGCGTGCAGCGCAGGCTCGCCGAGGCGCACCGGCTGGGCTTCACGCACGCGCTGGTGCCGACCGATCCGGGGAAGGTGCCGTCCGGCATGAAGGTCCTGGAAGTCGCCGACATGGGGGACGCGCTCCGGGTTCTGCCGCGCTCCCGTCGCCGAGAGGCCCCACGGGAGGCCGAAGAGCGCCGGTAGACTTTGCCCAGGTCTCGCCCGTCCGTACGAACAGAGTGCGGGAACGGGAGCGCGTCAGAACCTGCGACCGGAGGAGTGCAGTGGCAGCCAACGACCGGGCAGCAGCTCCCGGAAAGTCCGGTGGGAGTGCCGGTTCCGATCGCCTGATGCGCGCCTCGCTCAGCGCCGTGGCACCCGGTACGGCTCTGCGGGACGGCCTGGAGCGGGTGCTGCGCGGCAACACCGGCGGGCTCATCGTCCTCGGCTCCGACAAGACGGTCGAGGTGATGTGCACGGGCGGCTTCGTGCTGGACGTGGAGTTCACCGCGACCCGGCTGCGGGAGCTGTGCAAGCTGGACGGCGGCATCGTGCTGTCGTCGGACCTGTCGAAGATCCTGCGCGCGGGTGTCCAGCTGGTCCCGGACCCGACGATCCCCACGGAGGAGACGGGCACGCGGCACCGCACGGCGGACCGGGTGAGCAAGCAGGTCGGCTTCCCGGTCGTCTCGGTCTCCCAGTCGATGCGGCTGATCGCCCTCTATGTGGACGGTCAGCGCCGCGTCCTGGAGGACTCGGCGGCGATCCTCTCCCGCGCGAACCAGGCGCTGGCGACGCTGGAGCGGTACAAGCTGCGGCTGGACGAGGTCGCGGGCACGCTGTCGGCGCTGGAGATCGAGGACCTGGTCACGGTCCGGGACGTGTCCGCCGTCGCGCAGCGTCTGGAGATGGTCCGCCGCATTGCCACCGAAATCGCCGAGTATGTGGTCGAACTGGGCACCGACGGCCGTCTTCTCGCCCTCCAGCTGGAGGAGTTGATCGCCGGGGTCGAGCCCGACCGTGAGCTGGTCGTCCGGGACTACGTGCCCGAGCCGACGGCGAAGCGCTCGCGCACGGTCGAGGAGGCGCTGTCCGAGCTGGACGCGCTGACGCACGCGGAGCTGCTGGAGATGGGCACGGTGGCGCGTGCGCTGGGCTACACCGGTTCTCCCGAGACACTGGACTCCGCGGTGTCCCCGCGGGGCTTCCGGCTGCTGGCCAAGGTTCCGCGGCTGCCGGGTGCCATCATCGACCGGCTGGTGGAGCACTTCGGTGGGCTGCAGAAGCTGCTCGCCGCGAGCGTCGACGATCTGCAGACCGTGGACGGCGTGGGCGAGGCCCGGGCACGGAGCGTGCGGGAGGGCCTGTCGCGCCTGGCGGAGTCCTCGATCCTGGAGCGATACGTCTGACCCCAGGGCCGGCCGCCGCCCCCGAAGCCGGCCGCCTGACGGCTGGGGGCGCCCGACCGCCCGGAGCACCTGATGGCTAGGGGGTTTCGTTTGGATCAGGTCGGATCAGGCCGCGGCGTCCGGTGCGGTGCATCGCAAGGCGGAGGACCATCCGCGTACTGGGCGTACTCGGGTGGTCCGACAACGCGGCGTGGGGGTACCCCCGGCCGAAGGCTGGGGGAGTGCCGTGCCGGGCGTCGCGGACCCGGGCTGATCCAAACGAAGCCCCCTAGGTGTCTCGGGACCTTGGTTACGCGAAGTCCTCGAAGGTGAGCTGCTGCGGGATGTCCGCAAGTGGTTCGGGCGGCTGGTCGAAGACGATCCGGTAGTCGCTCCCGGCGGTCCGGCCGATGGAAGGTCGGCCGCCGAGCGCGGCGTGCGGCCGCTCGTGGTTGTAGTAGTTCGCGAACTCCATGAGTGCGACGCGGCGTTCACGCTCGGTTGTGTAGTCGCGGACGTACGCCCACTCGCGGGAGAGCGTCCCGCTATACCTCTTCACCTTCCCGTTCGTGCGCGGCGCGTACGGCCTGGTCCGCTTGTGCTTCGTGATGCGGTGGACGGTCGCGGGCGCGAGTGTGACGCCGTGCAGCCGCTGCAGGTCGGAGGCGAGCGGGGCCGGCCCGTGCTTGGTCTGCCGTCGCAGCGCCTCCACCAGGTCAGCGGTGTCTTCGGGGGTGCGGGCGGGGCTGGTGGCGGGGCGGGAGGAGTGGTCGAGCAGTCCGTTCTCACCCTGCGCGCGCCAGCGGGCGTACCACTTGGCCAGGCAGCGGCGGGAGATCCCGGCTTCCGCAGCCACGTGTGCGATCGGACGTCCGGCGTCGATCGCAGACACAAGCGCAGACGTCCTTCGGGGGTCAGCGGTGCGTTCCGATGTCCCCTGACTGGTGGCGTTCTTGGACTCGGTGGCCGTGTTCACCGGGAGCTCTGGGATCTCAGGGCTCCCGTGTGAGCGGCTGTGCGTGGCGTCAGCGTGCGAACTTCTCGATGGCCGCCGGGGTGACGGGGGTGAAGAAGTTGACGAGGTTGCCGTCGGGGTCACGGAACAGCAGCGACCGGTTGCCCCAGGGCATCGTGGTGGGCTCGGTGACGAAGTCGGTGACGAAGCCGGTCAGGTTCTGGTGAACGCGGTCCACGTCGTCGACGAGGAACTCGGTGATCACGCTGTGGTTGTCCGCCGGGCGGGCAGAGCCCGGGGCGAACAGCGGGACGGTGCGGGTGCCGGCGATCGCGAGGGTGGCGCCCGCGGTCTTCAGTTCGGCGAAGTCTTCGGTGGCCCACGTCGCCCGCGCCCCTGTGGCTCGCTCGTAGAACTCGACGAGGCGCGCTACGTCGCTGGTGATGATGCGGATCGAGACGAAGTCCATGGGGATCTCCTTGGCTGTGCTGGACGCGTGCACTGCGCAGGCTAGGAGAAATAGTGGACAGAATCGGTCCTGTATTTGCGTTAGGTTGTGCAGATGTCTCGACCCACTGGCCGCGTGCTGACACTCCTGGAGCTGCTGCAGTCGGGCGGAACCCGGACGGTGGCCGAACTCGCCGACCGGCTCGGCGTCGAAGGGCGCACCGTGCGGCGGTACGTGGACCAGCTGATCGACCTGGATGTGCCCGTGGAATCGGTGCGCGGCCGCTACGGCGGGTATCGGCTCGCCCCCGGGTACCGCTTGCCTCCGCTCATGCTCAGCGACGACGAGGCGCTGGCCGTGCTGCTCGGCCTGGTCGCCGGCCGCCGAGCAGGGCTGACGACGACGCAGCACACGGCAAACGAGACGGCATCGGCGAAGATCCGGCGGGTGCTGCCCAAGCACATCGCCCGCCGGCTCGACACACTTCTGGAGGCTCTCGCCTTCACGGACCAGTCCGACGAGTTCGACACCCCGGACGCTGGGGTCCTGCTCACCATCGCCGATGCGGTACGCCACCGCCGGCCGGTCCTGATCCGCTACACCGACCGTGACGGACGGCGCAGCGAACGCACGCTGCACGCGTACGGGATCGTCGCCCATGCGGGCCGGTGGTACGTCACGGGCAAGGACGCCCGGATCGGCGAGGACCGAACCTTCCGGCTCGATCGCATCGCGGACGCGCGGACCCTGCCCGGCTCATTCGAAGCACCCGTGGGGCCCGGTCCGGCACAGCGCGTGTTGTCAGGGTTCGCCACGGCCGAGTACCGGCATGAGGTGACCTTGCGGATTCACGGGACAGTTGAACAGATCCGCGCCCGCCTTCCCGTCAGCGTCGCGAGCCTGGAGGAGCACGCGCCCGCGGCAGGCCAGGACCGGGCGACCGCGCGCTGGCTGCGCGTCGAACTGCGGGCGGAGCGGCTCGATTGGTTGCCTCCGGTACTCGCCTCACTCGACCGGCCGTTCGTCATCGAGCGCCCCGATGAACTGCGCGACCTCGTCATCGCGCTCGCCGATCGCCTCGCGTCCTACGCCCGCCAAGCCTGACCGCGAGGAACCAACGTCATGAGGTGGCACAGCCAGGGATGCCGACAGCCATGGGTGCCTCGACAGCGAGGAGTGCCTGGTGATTCCGGGGCCGAGCGGCTGACGGCCCATCCCGGTGGTGGTCCGAGGGGCGGGGTGGTGCGGTTCGTCGGCGGGTGCCGGTGCGGGGAGGCTGTTCGCGCAGTTCCCCGCGCCCCTGAGGCAGCTGCGGCCCGCCCACCCGAGAGCTCGGGGGCGTGCGCCATCCGGCTCCACCGCGCGTGCCACTCAGACCGCCACCGCGCCGCCCCGGTCCTCAGTCCGCCGACAGTACGAATGAGGCCTGGGTCTTCGTGAAGCCCGGTGTCTTGGCCTCCAGCAGGTACGTGCCCGCCTTCGCCGAGCCCCCGGAGGGCGTCGCGCACTGCGGGGCGCTCGGCTTGCGGTCCCACTTCACGGTGTAGGTGATGCTCTCGCCCGCGGGCACCCGGAACACGAGGCTCCCCGCGCCCCCGGGACAGTCGGCGGACGACCAGTACGCGTCGTCCCCCTCCGCCGGCGTGATCGTCAACACCGCGTTCTTCGGACCGAGATCGACCTTGCAGTCCGCGGACGAGCCGTTCTTCGCCGTGAGTTCGAAGGTCGGGGCCTGATCCGGCGAGTAGGAGTTGTGCACGCTGCGCAGGCTCAACACCAATGAGGGAGAAGTGCAGTTGGGCAGGGAGGTGGACGCCGGCAGCGCGTCACCCGCACCGACGGCGCCGCCACCGGCTGCCCCGCCCGGGCCGCCACCGGAGCCGGTGGCCCCGGAAGAGCCGGCGGAACCGCCGGTCGTGCCCTCCGAACCGCCGGCCCCGCCGGAGCCGGAACCGCTGCCAGCGGAACCACCGCCGGTGTCGCCGCCGCCCGACTCGTCCCGTCCGCCCGGGTGTTGGCTGATCGCGGAGCCGGAGGGGGTCGGCCCCGGGGTGATGGTGTGCGTGGGATTCTTGCCGTTGGACCCGTCGGCGTCCTTCTTGCCGCCCCCGCCGCCGGCGGTGACGATCCACGTGATCACCAGCGCCAACAGGGCGAGGACGGACAGCAGTACGGCCCTCCGACGCCAGTAGATGGTGGAGGGAAGCGGCCCGACCGGATTGCGCAGAGATCCCACGGCCCAAACTGTACGAGAGATCGGCGCGCTGGCTTGCGCCACCCGCCGCGCCGGCGCCAACTTTTCCGGATCATCATTCCGGCAACTGCCCCGGTCGGGACGGTTCTTCATATTTCGCCACGCTCGGTGATCGCGCCGTCACCCCTCATGTCCGCCAACCCGTGGCAGGATCGGAGGGCCATGACTGAGAAGCTCCACGCCCCCGTGATCGCCTGGTTCGACGCCCACGCCCGCGACCTCCCCTGGCGCCGCCCGGCTGCGGGGCCGTGGGGCGTGATGGTCAGCGAGTTCATGCTCCAGCAGACCCCGGTGAGCCGGGTACTGCCCGTCTACGAGGAGTGGCTGGCCCGCTGGCCGCGCCCCGCCGACCTCGCGAAGGAGGCGCCGGGCGAGGCGGTGCGCGCCTGGGGCCGGCTCGGCTACCCGCGCCGCGCCCTGCGCCTGCACGGCGCCGCGGTCGCCATAACGGAGCGGCACGGCGGGGACGTGCCTTCGGATCACGGACAGCTGCTGGCGCTGCCCGGCATCGGCGAGTACACGGCCGCCGCGGTGGCCTCGTTCGCCTACGGGCAGCGGCACGCGGTGCTGGACACCAATGTCCGCCGGGTCTTCGCGCGGGCGGTGGCGGGTGTGCAGTACCCGCCGAACGCGACCACGGCCGCCGAGCGGCGGCTGGCGCGGGAGCTGCTGCCCGAGGACGAGAGCACGGCCGCGCGGTGGGCCGCCGCCTCCATGGAACTGGGCGCGCTGGTGTGCACGGCGAAGAACGAGGGGTGCCAGCGGTGTCCGATCGCCGCGCAGTGCGCCTGGCGGCTCGCGGGCAAGCCGGAGCACGCGGGGCCGCCGCGGCGCGGGCAGACGTACGCCGGTACGGACCGGCAGGTGCGCGGCAAGCTGCTGGCCGTGCTGCGGGAGGCGCACACGCCGGTGCCGCAGGCGGCGCTGGACCGGGTGTGGCACGAGCCGGTGCAGCGGGCCCGTGCGCTCGACGGGCTGGTCGCGGACGGCCTCGTGGAGCCGATGCCCGGCGGTCTGTATCGGCTGCCGCTGGGCTGACGCACAGCCAGGTCACAGTCCCCGGGCGCTCGTTACGAAGGCACCGACCGGACAAATCACCTCACACTGGTACAGAAATCCTCGTCGCCCTACCCCTTTCCTGCTTCTGTTACACAACCGACGGATAGCCGATTGCCAGCCGCAGGCTGGTGCGCACAGCCCCGTGACAACCACTCCGTAGCTTCTTCTCCGTGCCCGGCGGACCACCGGGCGCGGGGAGAGCGGGACTTCCGGTACGAGCCGGAAGCACAACGGGGAGCGGAGGCGGTTGATCATGGCGCAGGGCGAGGTGCTCGAATTCGAGGAGTACGTCCGTACCCGGCAGGACGCGCTGCTGCGCAGCGCCCGCCGGCTGGTTCCGGACCCGGTCGACGCCCAGGACCTGCTGCAGACCGCGCTGGTACGGACGTACGGCCGCTGGGAGGGCATCGCCGACAAGCGGCTCGCCGACGCCTATCTGCGCCGAGTCATGATCAACACGCGGACCGAGTGGTGGCGGGCGCGCAAGCTGGAGGAGGTGCCGACCGAGCAGCTGCCGGACGCCTCCGTGGACGACGCCACCGAGCAGCACGCCGACCGGGCCCTGCTGATGGACGTGATGAAGGTGCTCGCACCGAAGCAGCGCAGTGTCGTGGTGCTGCGACACTGGGAGCAGATGTCCACAGAGGAGACGGCCGCGGCCCTCGGCATGTCGGCCGGTACGGTCAAGAGCACGCTGCACCGGGCGCTCGCCCGGCTCCGTGAGGAGCTGGAGGCCCGCGATCTGGACGCACGCGCGCTGGAGCGTGAGGAGCGGGAGCGTTGCGCGGCCTGACCGAGGCCGGGCCCGACGGGGTCCGAGGCAGTACACAGGCGGTGATCGCGGTGGGGGCCGCGCTCGCCGCCCTCGGCCTTTTCGTCGCCGCGTGCGGCAGCGGGGGCACGGGCGCCCGGGACGAGGGTCCGGCGCACGGCTCGGCGGTGGCGGGATCCGCCACCTCCCCCTCCCCCTCGCCGAGCGCCTCCCGGAAGTACCGGCGGGTGGACGCCGTGGCGCTGCTCAAGAGCGACCCGGAGGTGTCGGAGGCGGTCAAGCGGGAGCTGAAGCCGTGCGACGGCGACAAATACCAGGTGGACGTCTCGTACGGCGACCTGACCGGCGCCTCGGTGGACGACGTCGTGGTCAACGTGATGACCTGTGCCGACTGGGTGGGCGTCGCCTCGTACGTGTACCGGGACGAGGGCGGTGTGTTCCGGAACGTCTTCAAGAGCGAGGACTCCCCGGTCTACGCGGAGATCGACAAGGGCACCCTGTCGGTCTTCCGGCAGTACTACGAGCAGGACGACCCGATCTCCAACCCCTCCGGTGACATCGTGACCCCCTACACCTGGAGGACGGGACGCTTCGTCCCGGGGAAACCCACCCGCAACGAGTACAGCAACGCCGCCGACGGGGGCTCGCAGCCCGCGTCGGACAACTGACCGCCCACACGCACACCACGAGGACTGAGAGCACCGGGATGGCAGACCAGACCCACGTCCTGTTCGTCGAGGACGACGACGTCATCCGCGAGGCCACCCAGCTCGCCCTGGAGCGGGACGGCTTCGCGGTGACCGCGATGCCCGACGGGCTGTCGGGTCTGGAGGCGTTCCGGGCCGACCGCCCCGACATCGCGCTGCTGGACGTCATGGTGCCGGGCCTGGACGGGGTCAGCCTGTGCCGCCGGATCCGGGACGAGTCGACCGTGCCGGTGATCATGCTGTCGGCGCGGGCCGACTCCATCGACGTCGTCCTCGGCCTGGAGGCGGGCGCCGACGACTATGTGACCAAGCCGTTCGACGGTGCCGTGCTGGTGGCCAGGATCCGCGCGGTGCTGCGCCGTTTCGGGCACGCCGGCGGCGCCGCGCAGACCGCGGAGGAGGACGCGTCGGCGGTCGCCGGAACGCTGACCTTCGGGGAGCTGGAGATCGACACCGACGGCATGGAGGTGCGCCGAGCCGGGCAGCCGGTGGCGCTCACCCCGACCGAGATGCGGCTGCTGCTGGAGTTCTCCTCCGCGCCGGGCAGCGTGCTCTCCCGCGACAAGCTGCTGGAACGCGTGTGGGACTACGGATGGGGCGGGGACACCCGGGTCGTGGACGTGCATGTGCAGCGGCTGCGGCAGAAGATCGGCCAGGACCGGATCGAGACGGTCCGCGGCTTCGGCTACAAGCTGAAGGCCTGAGCGGAGCGGCGGCATGCGGGGGATTCTTCGGCACCCGGTCCGGCGTGTGGAGCGCGCGGGGCTGCGCACCGGGCTCAGATGGAAGCTCAGCGCGGCGATCGCGCTGGTGGCCGGTCTGGTGGCGATCGTGCTGAGCCTGGTCGTGCACAACGCGGCCCGCGTCTCGATGCTGGACAACGCGCGCGAGCTCGCCAACGACCGTCTCCTGCTGGCCCAGCGCAACTACGAACTGAACCGGGGCCCGGTCTTCCCGTACGTGAAGATCGACGACCCGAACCTGCCGGACGCGCTGCGCGAGAGCGTCGGGCGGGGCCGCCGGGCCAGTGACGTCTCGCAGCACGGCCGGCAGCCGGACATCTGGGCCGCCCTGCCGGCGAAGGACGGGCATGTGCTGTCCGTGCACATCCATCTGCCGGACCGCAGTGCCGACATGCTGAGGGACCTGGACCAGGCCCTGGTCATCGGCTCGGTCGCGGTGGTGCTCGGCGGCAGCGCGCTGGGTGTGCTGATCGGCGGCCAGTTGTCCCGCCGGCTGCGCAAGGCGGCGGCTGCCGCGAACCAGGTCGCCAAGGGCGAGACCGACGTCCGGGTGCGGAAGGCCATCGGCGGGGTCGTACGGGACGAGACCGACGATCTCGCGCGGGCGGTGGACGCCATGGCGGACGCGCTGCGGCAGCGGCTGGAGGCCGAGCGGCGGGTCACCGCCGACATCGCGCACGAACTGCGCACGCCGGTCACGGGCCTGCTGACGGCCGCGGAGCTGCTGCCGCCGGGCCGGCCCACGGAACTGGTCCTGGACCGGGCGAAGGCGATGCGGACCCTGGTCGAGGACGTCCTGGAGGTGGCCCGGCTCGACGGCGCCTCGGAGCGGGCGGAACTGCAGGACATCATGCTCGGCGAGTTCGTCGCGCGCCGGGTGGCGGCCAAGGATCCGGACATCACCGTACGGGTGGTGCACGAGTCGGAGGTCACCACCGACCCGCGGCGGCTGGAGCGGGTGCTGTTCAACCTGCTCGCCAACGCGGCGCGGCACGGCCGGCCGCCGATCGAGGTGACCGTGGAGGGGCGGGTCATCCGGGTCCGCGACCACGGTCCCGGTTTCCCGGAGGAGTTGCTCGCCGAGGGACCGAGCCGGTTCCGCACCGGCAGCAAGGACCGTGCCGGGAAGGGCCATGGGCTGGGCCTGACGATCGCGGCCGGCCAGGCGCGGGTGCTCGGCGCCCGGCTGACGTTCCGCAACGTACAGCCCGTGGGCGCGCCGGCCCACATTCCCGCGGAGGGGGCGGTGGCCGTCCTGTGGCTGCCGGAGCACGCGCCGACCAACACCGGCAGCTACCCGATGCTGCCGCTGTCCGGGGGCAACCGGGGGCAACTAGAACCACCTGCCCCGCCGTCGCCGTACCGGGGCGACTAGGCGCTGTTTCTCGGATCTCCCTGCGTGAGTGGGGCGTTGGGGGCAGGCTGGCTGCATGGGACGTGGTGACCTGACGAATGCGGAGTGGGA
>NZ_JACHJK010000034.1 GCF_014203595.1 Streptomyces echinatus | reverse complement strand
TGTTCAGTGCGCAGACCCTGGCAGGTGCCTTCCTGGACACAGCTGAATCCCGGCACGAAGCCTGCCACCTTGCTGCAATCTGGTTCAGGCGAACAGGGTGGTGAGGGCTGCGGTGATGGCGGCGAGGGTGATGACCGCGGCGAACGTGGTGGCGGCGCGGGGGACACCCAGGCAGCCGAATGCCGTCACCGCCTGCAATGGGCCCACCACCTCCGCCACCTCGCCGCCGACCGCGGCAGCACTAGTGCCCTGCGCCGGCTGGCGTGGAGGTGGGAGGAGGCCGGGGACCGGGAGGGGGCCGAATCCCTTTACCGGCAGGCCGCCGACCACGGCAACATCCGCGTCATGTGGCAGCTAGTGGAAATGCGGGAGAGGTCCGGAGCGCTGATCCCGCTCACCTGCAACGAGATCCAGCGCCTGTTCGTCGCCCTCGTCGTCCGACCCGTGCACGACGCCGCCCACCGGCTCGGCTGGTCCGACTGGCGGCGACGTCATCAGGCCCGGTCCCGAGCCAGCCACTACCGGCCACTTGGGTGCTCAGCGAAGGGCATCTGTTCAGCTGAGGACCGCGGTGGCTTCGATCTCGACCAGATGGTCGGGAACATCCAGTGCCGCAACGCCCAGCAGCGTGGCCGGCGGGACCGGGGTGGTTCCCAGCATTGCGGCCGCCCGGGAGATCCCCTCCAGGAGCGGGGGCATCTTGTCGGGAGTCCAGTCGACAACGTAGAAGGTCAGTTTCGCCACGTCGTCGAAGGAGCCGCCTGCCTCGGCCAGGGCGGTGCCTATGTTGAGGTAGCACTGCTCGACCTGCGCGGCGAGGTCGCCTTCGCCGACCGTGATCCCCTCGGCGTCCCAGGCGACCTGACCGGCGATGAAGACCAGCTTCGACCCGGTTGCGATCGAGACCTGCCGGTAGACATCGATCTCGGGCAATCCATGGGGGTTCACCAGGGTGATGGCCATGCCGTCCGCCTCCTTGTCCGGGCATCGTGGGCCCGTTCTCGTCACTCCAGACCCTCGTGGTCTCTTGTGGTTACTCAGGAACCGTAAGAGAGTGGTCGCTGACATGGAAGAACGCACTTTTTAGTGACTGGGGAACCTGATGGTGACCAAACAGATCAAGGGCCGATCCGAGGAAGCGGACCTCAGGCGCGCGGACTCATTGGCGCGAGAGATCTTCTCCGACGTCGCCAACAAGTGGGCGTTCCTGATCATCGAGACTCTCGGTGAACGCACCCTGAGATTCAGCGAGCTGCGGAACGCGATCGAGGGCATCAGCCACAAGATGCTCACTCAGAACCTGCGCATGCTGGAGCGCAACGGCCTGGTCGAGCGCAGCGTGCACCCCACCGTCCCGCCGCGTGTCGAATACACCCTCACCGAGCCGGGCCAGGGCCTACGCGCAACCGTCGACGGAATGTGTGACTGGACCCACCGGTACTTCGGTCACATCGAGGCCGCTCGCCACCGCTTCGACGCCTGACGGCTGATCACGATGTACAGCTGGAGTATCAACCCCCCAGGCACAGGGCCCGCGTTGGTTCCATATGCTGCCGCACTCGATCTGCCTCACTCCCTGGTCGAGTGGGTAACCATGCTCATCGTCACCCGCGAGGTTGACCGCCGCGGCAAGCTCCCACCCTGCCGCAGCTCCGCGCTCCGCAGCCCCGTCGCATTCCGCAACCCGGCGAGGCCGGCGGGGGTGCGCGTGACGCCGAAGAAGAGCGGGCGCGTGGACGAGCCCCGCTGTCGGCACTTCAGCCCCAGCACGCGAGCTGCCACACCCGGTGGCACCCCCAGCGCAGCAGCGACGCGGTCCACCCGCGAGGTGAACGCCTCACCTCGCACAGGGCAGGGCACCGCCGGCAGGCGACGGACGCGGGACACAGCGACGAGTCGCCGGCCGGACACTCGAGGCAGTGGCGGCACAACTCGGCCATGAGCGGGCGGCCTCACACTCCGCCCCCGCAGGCAGGAAGGGGTGTCCGGCCGGGCAGGCAACGAGCATCGCCGCGGCACAGAAGCGGAGCTCCCGTCCCAGGATCGAGACTCGGGTGAGGGGTGCATGCGCGCCAAGATGCCAGCCACCACGCCGCCGAACGGCTACCCAGGTCCGCGAAGTCCCCCGATCGACCGCACCCACGGCAGCATCCGTCCGAGCGTTCGTGCAACCACTCGACACAGCACGCCCGATCGGACGACTTCCATCATGCGGCGCTACTGAACAGACGCCTGCGCTACTGAACCTTGGGCCGCACGGCTGAACTTCCGGCTAATGAACAGCGGTTCGCTTCACAGTGGCGCCAGCAACCTCCGCGGCCCCTCGGGAATCATCGTCTCCCTGGCCGAACGGATCGGTCAGGTTCTGCCTCATCGGTCGGCGTCGGGTCCGGAAGGGGACGCCGTCGTACCCGAGGGCGGGGCCTGAAATCGTCGATACCGGCGACTAGGCTGATCATTCGTTCGAGCGATGAGGGGGAGCATGATCGACGTCGACGCGTATCTGGCCGTGCTGGGGGTGCCCCGGCCGGCGGCGCCGACCGCCGAGGCGCTGTGGGCACTGCACAGGGCGCAGGTGGAACGGGTTGCCTACGAGACCCTCGACAACCAGCTGGGACGGCCGACGGGTGTCGGCGCCGAGGAATCCGTGGCCCGGATCCTGCGCGGGCGCGGCGGCTACTGCTTCCACCTCAACGGGGCCTTCGCCGCGCTGCTGACGGCCCTCGGCTACGACGTGACCCTGCACCGGGCCGGGGTGCAGGACGAGGTGGAGGACCCCGAGGGGCCGGGCGGCGACCACCTCGCGCTCACCGTGGGGCTGGACGGCGAGCGGTGGCTGGTGGACACGGGGCTGGCCGGCGGGATGTACGAGCCGCTGCCGCTGCGCGAAGGCACCTACACGCAGGGGCCGTTCACCTACGCCATGGCCCCGTCGGTGGTGGTGCCCGGCGGCTGGCGGTTCGCCCACGACCCCCGCGGCGCCTTCACGGCGATGGTCTTCGCGCCGGAGCCCGTGGAACTGTCCTTCTTCGCCGAAGAGCACCACCGGCTGTCCACTTCCCCCGAGTCCGGATTCGTCAGGGTTCTCCAGGTCCAGCTCCGCGACGCCAAGGGCGTGGACATGCTGCGCGGCTGTGTGCTGCGCCGGATCGACGCCGTAGGCACGCACGAGCAGACCATCAACGCGGCCGACGACTGGTACGGCGTACTGGCCGATGTGTTCCACCTGAACCTGGCCGACGTCGACGCCCCCGCCCGGGCCGAGCTGTGGCACCGCGTCCGGACCGCACACCGGGAGTGGGAGGCCGCGGGGCAGCGTGCGACCCTCTGACGGCCGCACCGACCAGCGACGAGCGCCCCGCCACGCAGCGGCCCCCCGCATCACCGCCGACCCGGTGCCGTACCGGACAACCGGCCACGGTGAGGCATGAAGACCGGCTCACCTCGTTCTGCTGCCGGCCCGTCGCCGGTATGACGGTGCCGGCCGCGCGGCCAGGGAGCGTTCACGTCACCAGACGCAGTGACGTCGCCGCGACGCCCAGCCGCACGCTCTGCCCCCAGGTCAGCTCCAGGGCGTCGGCCTCCATCCCGTCCCCGAAGACCACCATCCGGTCCGACTCCACCGTCAGCCGCAGCTCCTGCCCCCGCCCCAGCTCACCGGCGACCCTCGACGTCCCGGTCGAGGGCGACGGCCAGGCCTCGCGCACGAACCACAGGAGCCGCGGATCGCACGGCGCGGGCATCGGCATGGTGCTGCCGCGCTCCAGCCACAGGGAGCGGAGCCACCCGGTGGCGCCCGTGCCGGTGCCGACCAGCACCCCGGAGGAGGCCTGGGCCTCGCCCCGGTCCGTCCCGCCGTCGGTGCCCAGGCGGTAGCGGGCGGTCTGGTGACCGGGCGGGCCCAGGTAGATCTCGTTCAGCGCGAGAAGGCGCTGACTGTCGTCGGCGACGGCCTCGACCATGGTCAGCGCCTCCGCCCGGTCCCCTGCCGCGGTCGCGGTCCGCAGCAGGGAGGCCGCGTCGGCGCTGCGGTGACGGACCAGGACCCCCGGGTTGCGCCCAGGGTCGGTGTCGATGCCCACCACCGGCTGCCCGGAGAGGTACTTCGCGGCGTTGGCGACCAGGCCGTCCTGGCCGACCACGACCACCACGTCCTCCGGGGCGAACAGGAAGCAGTCCAGGTCCGCCCGCTCCACGCTGGAGCTGCGCCAGGTGAGCGGCACGGCCGATGCCACGTCCCGCAGCGCCTGCCGCGTGTCGGCGTGGCGGCGGGCCACCTCGTCGATCGAGCGGCCCCGGCTGGAGAGGAAGAACGCGGCCTGCCCGTGCGTCCCGTGCCGGGCGAGCAGTTCCTCGTACTCGGTCCTGCGGTGCACGAGCACCGCCCGCGGCGCCAGGCTCACGCGTCCGCCCGGCTCTCCGGACGCCCGAGTTTGGCCAGCAGCCCGGTGAGCACGTCCGGGGAGAGCGTGATGCTCTCGATCCGCGGCAGGTTCTCCGCCAGCCGGGTCGCTGCCAGGGCTTGCAGGGTGGCCGGGTCGACCTCGCCGTGCACCCGCAGCCAGGCGGCCTGGGCCTCGGCGCGCGCCGCGCCCGTCGCGCGTGCGGCCTCGGCGTCCGCGTGAGCCAGGCGGACCTTGCGCGCCGCCTCGGCCTCGGTCCGTACGCCGTCGGCCGCCGCCTTCTCCTCGGCCTCACGACGTGTGTTGGTGCCGCGCTGCTCGACCAACTGCTCCTCGCGCCGGGCCAGTTCGATCTGGCTGGCCAGCTCGTTCTCGGCGATGGCACGCTCGCGCTCGACGGCGACGGCCCGCCGCTCGTAGGTGGCCCGGTCCGCCTCCTGCTGGATCTGCTCGCGGGCGGGGGTGCGCAGGGCGCGCTCCACCTCGGCCTCGGGCCGGATCGCGACGACACGCACGGTCACCACCTCGATGCCGGTGGCCGGGAGGCGGGGCTCGGCGGCGAGACCGGTGGCGACCCGCTCCCGCACGGCGGCGACGCCGTCCACCAGGGCGACGGCCAGCGGGGTGCGGGCCAGTACGTCCAGCGTGTGCTGCTGCGCGGTCTCGGTGAGGAGGGTGGCGATCTGCTCCAGGGGTGTGCCGCGCCAGTTCCCGCTGTCCGGGTCCACGGAGAAGTCGATCCTGTTCGCCGCCTCGGCCGGGTCGCTGATCCGGTAGGTGACGGTGGCCTGCACGGTGACGTCCTGGAAGTCGGCGGTACGGGCGTGGAACGCCATGGCCAGCTCCCGGTCGTCGACCGGCACTTCGGAGAGGGCCGCCGACAGGGACCGGTACCAGAAGCTGAGCCCCCGGCCGTCGTGGGTGAGCCGGCCGCGCTTGTGGTGGCGTATGTGGGCGGTGGGCGCGGAGCGCAGATGGCGCCATCCGAAGCGCCGGGTGATGTCGGCCATGGGGACCCCCTTGATTTCGTCAATGGGACGATAACGGAGGGCTGTTGATCTCGTCAATAAGACGAGAACGAGTCGGCGGATGCGGTCGGGGTCGGGTGGATCAGCCGCGGGCCGGGGCTTAGCGTCGAAAGAAAGGGGCCTGACATCCACATCCATCCGCAAGGAGGGTGATCATGGACATCAAAGGTTCGGTAGCCCTGGTCACGGGAGCCAACCGCGGCATCGGTCTGGCCTTCACCCAGGCACTGCTCGATCACGGAGCCGCCAAGGTCTACGCCGGTGTCCGGGAGCCCGCGACCGTCCGTAACCCCGAGCTCACCCCGCTGCGGCTGGACGTCACCGACGAGGAGCAGGTCGCCGCGGCCGCACGCGCCGCCGACGATGTCAGCATCGTCATCAACAACGCCGGAGTCACCGGTGGCCCGCCCCTCCTCGAAGGGTCGTTCGACGGTGCCAGGCGCGAGATGGAGGTCAACTACTTCGGCACCTGGGCTGTCTCACGCGCTTTCGCGCCGGTGTTGGCCGCCCATGGCGGCGGAGCGCTCGTCAACATGCTGTCCCGGGCGTCGTGGGTGGCCAACCGGCGGCTTCCCAGCTACGCGGCCTCCAAGTCCGCCGAGTGGTCGCTGACGAACGCTTTCCGGCTGGAGCTGCGAGGGCAGGGAACGCTGGTGGTCGGTGTGCATGCCGGCTATGTCGACACCGACTTGGCGGCGGACATCGACGCCCCGAAGGTCCTTGCGGCCGACGTCGCCGAGCAGACGATGACCGGGTTGCTCAATGACGAACCCGAAGTGCTGGTCGACGAGGCCACCCGCTGGGCACGCGCCGCGCTGTCGGGCGACCTGGAGACGCTGTACGCCGGTCTGTGACCGCTGTGGACCTGCCGTGGCCCCGACCGTAGAGCAGGGCCGGGCATGCTGCACCGGCCGCGCTTCAACGGTGCTTCAGTTCCGCCATCGGGCGGCCGTCGCTGCCTACCAGCTCGCTGCCGAGGTATGCGGCGTGTGCCATTGCCGTCCGCCGTATGGCGAGTATGGCGGCATCGTCGCGGAGGGCCCCGCCGGTATGGGCCAGGAGGTCGCGCTGGACGCACTCGACGAGAGTGTCGGGATGGCACCTGACCCACAGAGCGAGTCGCTCTTCGAGCGGGTAGAAGGCGCCGCTGCTGTCGCGGGCCTCCACGAGACCGTCGGTGTACATGAGCAGCGTGTCACCGGCCCCGAACGGGAACGTGTGAGAGGTGCGGACGTCCCGCGTCAGCACGCACATGCCCAGGGGCGGCGCAGGGGGACTCCGGACACTCCTCACCTGCCCCCGGCTGATGAGCAGGGGCGGCGGGTGCCCGCAGTGCGTCAACCGCGCCACACAGCCGTGGTCGGGAATCTCCAGCAGCAGCGCGGTGATGAAGTGCTCCTCGGCCTCGTCGTCCACCCCGAGGAACTGGGTGGAGTAGCGGCACGCACTGCGGTCCAGGGCGCCGGCGAGCGCCGGCAGTGTGGCGTGCTGGTGAGCGGCCTCCTGGAACGCGCCCATCAGCGCGGCCGCCTCACCCACAGCGTTCAGTCCCTTCCCCCTGACGTCGCCGATGAGCACGCGAGTGAGGTCGCCGGTGCGGGCCACGGCGTACAGGTCACCGCCGATACGGGCTTCCTTGGCGGCGGCCAGGTACGTGCACGACAGGTGCAGGGTGCCCAGCCGGCGGGGGAGCGGACGTAGCAGCGCCCGTTGCGCGGCCTCGGACACGGACCGCACCTGGGCGAGCTCGGCCCTGCGCCGGTCACGCACCAGGCAGACGATCACGGCCAACGTCGAGAGGATCGCGAGTCCGATGATCTGGGAGATGTGGTTGGGCGTGGTCAGACCGCCGTGGAAAACGGCGATGACCACTTGAGCCGCCACCGCCACTACGCCGATCAGTCCGGTCAGCCAGACCCCACCGATCGCGACAGTGATGGCAGGGGCTACGACCAGCAGCGGACCGAGGTGGACGGATTCCGGAGTCTGGATGTCCACGACGGTGATCGTGACGATCAACCCGATGGGGAGCAGCACCAAGGCCCGGGTGGCGTGCCACCGCTGCCATGTGCCGGTGAACCGCTGGCCAGGCTGCATATGTCCAATGTGCACCTTCCGGCCGCGCGGCGCGCTGGTCGGCTGGAACCGACAGCGGTGGACACCCGGTCGGCCGGGTGAGGCCCGCCCTGGACCCCTCGCCTTGCAAGCCGCCTCCGGAGAGGGCGATCCTGAGGGGGAGGCATGCCACCCCATCCTGTGGATCAAGCGCAAGGGCTGCGGAGTTTTGCGGCCATGAGCCGCCGGGGCGATCGCGCCTGCGCCTGCGCGGAGAGCGGGTTCCCGATGAGGCTTGTCGTCGATCTCAACCGGTGCCAGGGATTCGCGCAGTGCGTCTTCCTCGCCCCCGACGTCTTCTCCCTCCACGGAGAGGAAGCGCTGCTGTTCTCCCCTCGCTTCGACGAGGCACAACGGGACCGCGTGGAGAAGGCCGCCGCCGCCTGCCCGGTCCAGGCCATCCTCGTCGACTACTCCGACGAGCCGACGAAGCGGGTAGAGCCCCATGTCGGCTGACACGGACGTCCAGCTTCTGCGGCGCCAGGGCCGCATCGTCGTCGTCGGTGCCTCACTGGCCGGTCTGCGCGCCGCGGAGACCTTGCGCGAGCAGGGCTTCACCGGCTCGCTGACCATGATCGGCGACGAGCCGTTCGAACCCTACGACCGTCCGCCGCTGTCCAAGCAGGCACTGCTCGGGCGGGCCCGGCCCGAGGACACCGCGCTGCCGCGGCGACGCGACATCGACGCCGAATGGCGGCTGGGCGTCGCCGCCGAGAGCCTCGACAGGGACGCCAAGCAGGTACGGCTGACAAACGGCGACACCGTCCCCTACGACCGCCTGCTGATCACTACCGGGACCCGGGCCCGGCCCTGGTTCCACCCGGAAGAGGCCGCGCTGGACGGCGTGTTCGTGCTGCGTACCCGGGACGACTCCGCACGCCTGCGCCGGAAACTGACGTCGGGAGTGTCCCGGGTGCTGGTGATCGGCGCCGGTTTCACGGGCTCCGAAGTCGCCTCCGCCTGCCGGGAGCTGGGTGTCGAGGTCACGGTCGCAGAACGCGGCCCGGCACCGCTGGTGGGCGCACTCGGCGGAGTGATCGGCGCGGTCGCGGACCGGCTGCAGCGCCGGCACGGGGTCGACCTGCGCTGCGGCGTCAGCGTCACCGCCCTCGAGGGCGACGACGTGGGACGGCTCAGGCGCGCCCATCTGTCCGACGGTTCGGCGATCGACGTGGAGGTGGCGGTCGTCTCGCTGGGTGCCATGCGGAACACGGAGTGGCTCGCCGGCTCGGGGGTCGCGGCGGGGCCCCGAGGGGTGGCGTGCGACGCCGGATGCCGGGTGTTCGACGTCAACGGCATCGTCACCGACGACATCTACGCCGCGGGCGACGTCGCCCGCAGCCCCCACCCGCTGTTCGACTACCAGTTCCTGGCGCTGGAGCACTGGGGCAACGCGGTCGAACAGGCCGAGATCGCCGCGCACAACATGATCTGTGCGGGTCCGGACCGCCGTCCGCACCTGTGGCTGCCGATGTTCTGGTCCTCCCAGTTCGGTGTGAACATCAAGTCGGTGGGTGTTCCCTCGCTGGGCGATCAGCTGGTCGTCGCCCAAGGGTCGCTCGCCGAGGACAAGTTCGTGGCGGTGTACGGCTACCGGGGCCGCGTCATCGCCGCGGCGTCCTTCGACGGAGCCAAGTGGATGGGGTTCTACGAGCAGCAGATCGCGGACGGCGCGCCCTTCCCGCCGGAGTACCGCATGGTCGACCGCCGCACCGAGACGCTGCATCCGGTCGACCCGGCCTTCCCGGATCCCCATCTGCCCACGCATGGGGCCACGGTCACGCTGACGGGCCACTCACCGAGCGAACGGCGGGTCGCGTTCGTTCCGTCGCACGCCTGATCACCGGCCCCGCGCCGCCCGGCACACCCAGGAGACACCATGACGACCGGCACCCTCATCACGCAGATCACCGACTACGCCAACCGGGCCGATCCGTACCCGCTCTACGCGGAGCTGCGCAAGCAACCGGTCAGGCGGCAGGACGACGGCACCTACGTGGTCAGCACCTACTACGAGGTGCGGAGCGTGGCCAACGACCCGCGACTGAGCAACGACACCCGTAACCGTCCACCCGGCTACGCCCGCACGGCGGACGCGGACGACACAGGGCTGCCGCCGAGCTTCATCTTCACCGACCCACCGGTGCACGACCGGCTGCGCGAGACCATCACCCGGCCGTTCGGCCCGCCGCACAGCCCCAGATTCCTCGACGGGCTGCGCGGAGAGCTGGCCCAGGTCGTCACCGAACTGCTCGATGCCTTCGAGGGCAAGGACCAGGTGGACATCGTCGAGGACTTCGCCTACCCGCTCCCCGTCACCGCGATCTGCAAGGTCCTGGGCGTGCCGCGCGAGGACGAACCGAACTTCCACGGCTGGGCCGACGCCCTGGCGTCGTCACTCGATCCCCAAGTCGGCGAGGAGGGCAAGGAAAAGGGACAGCAGGCGCGCCAGGACCTCGGCGCCTACCTGTCCGACCTCATCGAGACCAAACGCCGGCACCCCGGCCCCGGGATCCTCAGCGCGCTCGCCCCCGACATGACGCCGGCGGACCTGGAGGCCACCGCGGTGCTGCTCCTGGTCGCCGGGCACGAGACCACCGTCAACGCGATCACCAACACGACTCTCACCCTGCTGCGCCACCCAGACATCCTCGACCGCTTCCTGAAGGACCCGGACCTGGCCGTCCCGCTCATCGAGGAAGTGCTGCGCTACGAGCCCCCGGTCCAGTTCGTGCCGTGGACCACCGCCCTGGCCGACATCGACGTCGCCGGCACCACGATCCCCAAGGGCTCACCGGTCTGGCTCATGCTGGCCGCCGCCAACCGCGACCCGCAGCGCTTCGAGGACCCCGACCGGTTCGACCCCGACCGCAAGGACAACGAGCACTTGGGCATGTACACCGGCATCCACTACTGCTTCGGCGCCCCGCTCGCCCGTATCGAACTTCATCTGGCCGTGCCCGAACTGTTCCGCCGCGTCAAGTTCTCCCGGCTGCTGGAGGACCCGCCGCCCTACCGCGCCAACGCGGTACTGCGCGGCCCCCGCCATCTTCCCGTGGCGATCGAGGGCCTCACTGCCTGAACAGCCGCCCTCGGCCGCTCCACCACGCGAGCCATGCGGGAGGGTCCGCCGACGGGGACGACACAGCCGAAGCGCCGCGTCTGCTGCGCCGCGATCTTGTCCGAGGGATCGTCGGGCAGCCGGCGCCGCGGGCCGTCCGCCTGCGGATCGCCGTGTTCCTCCGGCGGAAGAGGGTGTCAGAGGCGCGCAAGCGCCCGGCGGGCCGCGTTGTAGCCGCACATGCCGTGGGCGCCGGCTCCCGGCGGGGTCGCGGCGGAGCACAAATAGACCCCGGGGATGCCGGTGGCGTACGGGTCGAGCGCGGCGCGCGGGCGGAAGACCAGCTGCCAGGGGTCGTTGGCGCCGGACACGATGTCACCCGCGACGTAGTTCTCGTTGTGGCGGCTCATGTCGCTGGTCGACCGCACATGCATGCCCCGGATCCGCTCCCGGAAGCCGGGGGCGTACCGCTCGATCTGTGCGGTGATCGCCTCGGTGGCATCGCCGGTGAAGCCGGCCGGGACGTGTGCGTACGAGTAGACGGGGTGCACACCGCCCGCCGAGCGGGTCTTGTCGGCGAGGTACTGCTGGCCGACGAGGACGAAGGGGCGGGCCGGCATCCGGCCGGCCACCACGTCCCGCTCGGCGGCGGCGATCTCGGCCACGGTGCCGCCGAGGTGGACCGTACAGGCGGAGCGTGAGGCCTCATGGGTCCACGGGATGCCGCCTTCGACGGCGTAGTCGACCTTGAACGCGCCGGGCCCGTGCCGGTAGCGGGTGTACGCGCGTCGCACCCTCGCCGGCATCCGGTCGCCGGCGATCCGGGCGGCTGCCGCTGGTGCCGTGTCGAGCATGACCAGGTCCGGGCTGCCCAGCTCGTCCAGTGAGGTCACGCGGCGGCCGGTCTCGAACTCCACACCGTGCTCGGCCGCGCGGACCAGGACCGCGTCCCGGATCGCGGCCGAGCCTCCCTCGGCGACCGGCCAGCCGAAGGCGTGAGCGGCCGTGGTCAGGGCGACGCCGATGGCCGAGGAGGCGAGCGTGTTCAGGGGGCGGAAGGCGTGGGCCGCCACGCCGATGAAGAGCGCCTGGGCGTCGGGGGAGCCGAGGAGGCGGGCGAGCAGTGTGCCGGGCAGGCCGGCGTGGGCGCCGAAGCGGGCCAGGTGCAGGGGATGGCGCGGGACGTGCAGCACCGGTTGCAGGAACTCCTGGCTGATGGCGCCGAATCGTTCGGCGAGCGGGCCGAACGTGCGCTGCCATCCGCGGCCACCGTCGTCCAGCCCGGCGGCGGTTGCGGCGACGGACCGGACGGCGACCGCGCCGCGGCCGCCGTCGAGCGGATGGGAGAACTCGGCCGGTGCCCAGCGCCAGATGAGTCCGGCTCCGGCCAGGTCGAACCGCTCGGCGAAGGCCGAACCAGGCCCCAAGGGGTGTATGCCGGAACACTCGTCGTGAATGAGTCCGGGCAGGGTCAGCTCGCTGGAGCGGATGCCGCCGCCGAGGACGTCCGAGGCCTCGACGACCCGGACGCGTACGCCCTCGGCGGCGAGGGTGAGGGCGGCGGCGAGCCCGTTGGGCCCGCTGCCGACGACGACTGCGGTGGTCATGTGACCGTCTCTTTCCCGTCTGCGGCCCGGTGGGCCGGGTGGTGCTGGGGCGCCAGGAGACCTGGAGCGGGATGGGCCCGTCGGGCAGCCAGGGCCGCCGCTCGACGAGGTCGCGCACCTCCCACCTGCCTCGCTCGACGATGCCCAGGGCGGCGTCCATCACGAAGTATTCCTGCACAAGCCGGTGGGTGGGCTGGGATTCCACCCGGAAGACCACGAGCCCGCGCGTCGCGAAGTGCACGCGGCGCTGCATCGCCTCGATCAGCAGGTCCTCACCACGGCGCTCTACCCCACCACCGCCCGTGCCACCGCCGTCACGCCCGCCTCTCGGCGGCTGAGAACTCAGGCCGTGGCCGCCGGGCGGTTCGGGCTGGGGCGGGGGCCGATGAGTACGCGGGAGAGCAGGCGTGGGTCGGCCAGTGCCAGGGGTCCCGCGGTCATGTGGAAGAGCTGGGAGAAGGTGGTGTAGGTCCGTGGGTCGTAGGGGACGGTGTCGATCAGCCGGTCCAGGAAGCAGTTGCCGGCCTTGACCGGCAAGGCGGGCCCCGGCCGCTTCCAGGCGCGGTCGGGGACGGTCGCCATCAGCCACGAGAAGGCGGTGACGCGGGCCAGCCGCTTCTGGAAGCCGTGTCCGTCGAACGGAGTGCCGTCACGGCGACTGCGGAGCATCTGCTCCAGGAGGCGGGCCTCGAGCGCGGCGACGGTCATGCCCTGACCGTAGGCGGGGTTGAAGGTGCAGACCGAGTCGCCCAGGGCGATCAGGCCCTCCGGCCAGCGGGGAAGGCGGTGGTATGCGGTCTTGCGGTTGAGTGTGCGGGCGTAGCGCCTTACGGGGGAGGTGGGGGTGAGGCAGGCGATGGTGTCGGCGATCGGGCCGCGCAGGGTTTTCGCGAATGCGAGGAACGCCTCGTCGTCGCGGGGCAGTTGCGTTCCCCCGCCCCCGTGCAGGGTGACGTGGAGCGCGTTGTTCTCGATCCGGATGGCGTAGCAGCCCTTGCGGACGTCGGGGGCGCGCAGGGGTTCCAACAAGCCCATCCACGAGGGCCGGGGCTGCCCTGCGGGGTAGGTGTAGGTGCGTGAGGCGTAGCCGATCTGCGCGTCGACGGTCGTGATGCGGGGGCTGGGCAGGCCGAGGCCGGCCAGCCATTGCGGCAGGTGGGAGGAGCGGCCCGAGGCGTCCACCACGAGATCCGCGACGACCTCGTCCTCGCCGTCGCTCCCCTTGACGAGCACCCCCGTGGCCTTGCCGGGCGCGGCCGTGCGCAGGCCCGTCACCGCCAGCCCGTCCCGCAGGGTGACGGACCCCAGTGCGGTGACCCGCCCGCGCAGGACACGCTCCAGCAGGGGCCGGGAGAACGTCTGAATCGGCATGCCCATCGGAAGCGGCGCCGGTGTGCCCTTGGGGAGCACCGCACACAGTCCCTCGCCCCAGTCCCACACCGGTGCACCGGCCTGCTCCAGCTCCGCCCGTAACCCGGGGAAGCAGCCCTCCAGCACTTCTGCCCCCAGGGCCAGCAGACCGTGGACATGGTGCCCCTGCGGTACCCCTGGCCGCACCGCGGCCCCGCTCTCGAGCGTGTCCCGCTCAAGGACGGTGACCGCCTCGAAGTGGTCGGCCAGGACCCTCGCGGCCGCCAGCCCCGCCACGCCCGCCCCGATCACTACCGCCCGCCCGCCCCTCGTACCCCCAGGCATGTCACTCCCTCCACGCCGCGGGCCGACTCCCGCTGCTTCCGGGCCCTTCCCTGCCCCGATCGACCACAGGCTATGCCGCAAAGCGATCAACTGGTCACACTGAGCAACGAACATACTCGTCTGGCGACCGTGTCCTGGCGGAGAAGCGAGTGTGAGGATCCCGTAGACGGAGGTGAGCGTCGCCTCATTCCCCTCGGCCGCGTGTGGATCGGTCGCCCTGGGTTTCCCGGCCCTCACGAGCCTGCTGGAAGGCATCCGCGATCGTTTCGGCGGCGCCGGACAGGGCTCCCTTGGTCTTGCCGCGGGCGCCCGACTCCGTGATCCGGCCCGTGAGCTCGGTCAGCCCGGCCGGCTTGCGTGGTCCCGCTTCGAGGTCGAGGCGGTTGCAGGCCTCGGCGAAGCGGAGGTAGGTGTCGACGCTGGCGACCACGATTCGTATGTCGATCTTGAGTATCTCGATACCGACGAGAGAGACCCGCACGAACGCGTCGATCACCAGTCCACGGTCGAGAATCAGCTCCAGAACGTCGTAGAGGCCACTGGAGCCGCCCCCGCCGCTCTGCTGTGTCGCCACGGTCATCACGATCACCCCTTGTCGTCTCTCAGGTGCGGGTGACCCCGATGGCTCGCGATCAAACACCAGTACGAGGTCGACGCGGTGGGCCGGCGCCGGGGCCAGCTGTGTGCGGGTAGAGGACTGCGGCGGCCACCAGCAGAGTGCCGGGAGCGGGCCGCCTCCCCGCCGGACTGAGGCAGCACCGGCGCCGAACGGTTGGCAGTGTGGAAGGAGGACGCACCGTCCCTTCGTGGCACACCGGTATCGGAAGGCGCAGAGGGCATGAGCGAGATCATCTCGGGAGTGGAGATTCCCGACACGGCCGCGGCCGCCGAAGCGACCCGCCTGATGCGGAAAATGACCAGCGATCCAGGTCGTCCAGGCCGACGCCGAGTACGTCGGCGAGAACCCCGAGATGCGTGATGGCGATCTCCGGGCCCATCCGCCCGGGGATCGCGGGGGTCGTGTGCAGTGCGAGGCGACCAGGTGGATCAGATCACCGACGCGCATCCGCGGGGCGACTTCCAGAACGAGTCTCTGCAGGCATGCGTCGACGGGCTCAGGCACCGCCCCGAGACCGCGAACGGAACCGTCAATTCAGATGTGCTGGAGCACTTTGTACCCGGCTTCCGTCGAACAACCACGGTCGAGCGCGTCATCGGCGCTCCCTGGCCGAGCTGACTCGAAGACCCGTCCCGGATGACGACACGCATCACCGGAAGCCACCCGCCTGTTTCTCCTGGAGAGGGACCACCATGCAAGCCATCACCGTTCGGAGCCGTGACGCCGGCGTGGGAGGGCTGTCCCTGACGGACCTGCCCCACCCCCATGCCGCTGAGAACGACGTCATCGTGCAGGTGCGTGCCGCGGGCTTCACGCCGGGGGAACTCGACTGGCCGGGCACGTGGGTCGACCGTGCCGGGCGCGACCGCACGCCGACCGTGCCTGGGCACGAACTGTCGGGCGTCGTGACCGAACTGGGGTACGGCACCACCGGCCTCACCGTCGGACAGCGGGTGTTCGGCCTGGCTGACTGGACCCGCAACGGATCACTGGCCGAATACACGGCGGTGGAGGCCCGCAACCTCGCTCCGCTTCCGGCGGACGTGAGTCACACGGTGGCGGCCGCACTGCCGATCTCAGGACTGACCGCATGGCAGGGCCTGTTCACCCACGGCCACCTCATGACGGGCCAGACCGCGCTCATTCACGGCGCCGCCGGCGGTGTCGGCTCGATCGCGGTACAGCTCGCGCGCGAGGCAGGAGCCCGGGTGATCGGCACCGGACGGACCTCCCACAGGGACACGGCCCTCGGGCTCGGTGCAGACACTTTCGTGGACCTGGAGACCGATCGGCTCGAAGACTCCGGCGAGGTGGACCTGGTCCTCGACGTGTTCGGCGGCGACGTCCTCGAACGCTCGACCGCCCTCGTGCGCGCCGGCGGCACCCTCGTCACCATCGCTACGCCACCCACTGTCCAGCCCGTCGACGGGCGGGCCGTCTTCTTCGTCGTCGAACCCGACCGCGCCCGCCTCGCCGACCTCGTCCAGCGTGTCCGCGACGGACGGCTCAGGCCCGTCGTCGGGGATGTACGGCCACTGTCCGACGCACCCGCCGCCTTCACCCGCGGAGGCCGCACCGTACCCGGCAAGACGATCATCCAGCCGGGCACTGAGTAGGGATACTCATGACGCCCACCGCCGGCAGAGACGAAGATCGGCGCCATGACGATGAACGGGGCGAGACGGGTGCGGCGGAGCATGCTGCCGGTGGCGGTGCTCGCCGTACTGGCGGCGGGTTGCGGTACACAGCGGGCCGGAGACGTGACCACGGGGGGTGTGCCGTCGGGGGCCGTGGCGACGCCGAGCGTCCCTGCGGACCACCTCTGCCCCGGCGAGAGCCCCTCGCCCGTCCCGTCGGCGACCCCGACGAGTTCCACGCCGCCCACGGATCACTACGCCGAGAACCACGGCTTCATGGTTCCCTTCAAACTGCACGGTGACCGCCGCTGCCAGGGCCTCGCCGTCATCGGGCGGGTGAAGAACGCGCTCCAACCGCTGCGGAAGAAGGGTGACTTCACGCCCGAGAGCGTCTCGCGCACCATCGCGGGCCTGGGCTACCCGAACGTGCGGACCTATGAGGACGGCTCCGGGGTCGGGTTCCTCATCGAGGCCGACGACTACCCCGTGTGCGTGGAGGGAGCCGTGTCCGCCACCGCGACAGAGGCGGAAGCGTTTGGCGGCTATCCCGACCACGACGGCTGCGAGCAGCCCTCGGGTGGCCACTGACGGTGCTCCGGAACGCGGGCATCCCCCTACTGATCCAGGTCACCCGAGAGATAGCTCTCGTGGGGGAGGCGGATCCTCCGTCCGGATGACGCAGGTCAACGCGGTCCGGACCATGATCGAGTCATGTCGGTCATGCGTTCCCCGGACGACACAGTGCGTCCCGTCCCGCACCGGGCAGTCCGCCTCCACCTGAGCGGCTGGCCCGGATACACGGCTGCGGCCTGGGGGGTCCTGTTCGCGATACCCAGTTTCGTCTGGGCGACGGGCAGGACCGTCGGCGCGCAGTCGACAGTGTCGCCGTCGTTGGTGACGCTCGCTCGTGACGGAGTGCCGTGGTTCGTGGCCGTCCTGGTGGTAACCGGCTTCCTGAAACTCTTCGGGGCACTGCTCGGCATCGGCCTGACGCGGCTGCGGGGTTTGAGGATCAGCCGACCCATGGTGTTCTGCGGCGGTGGCGCGGCGACCCTGCTCACCTGGCATGGCGGCCTCTTCGTCGTGCACGGTGTGCTGGTCAAGGCTGGGGCCCTGGCCGTCGAGCCGGACCTGGCCGCGCTGACCGGCTGGTACCTCTACCTGTGGGGGCCGTCGTTCATCCTCGGTGGTCTGGCCTTCGCCGCCGCCACCTCGCAGTACGTCCGTCAATGCGGTGATCGGCGCGAGCTGCGGCTCTACGGCGCTGTGGGCGCGCTCGGTGCCCTGGCGCTGTCCGTGGCCTCGACGGCTACCGGGATCGGTTGAGAGCCGCCACGCAACTGCTGGTCACGGCGCACGTGTCAGCCGATGTGCCAGGTGAGGCTGCCGCCGTTGTTGGCGGCGACGACGAACATCACGACCATGAGAACGATGTCGACGATCCCGAGGCCGATGTCCCACTTCGCCATCAGGGACCCGGTCTGACGCAGCGCCACAGCGCCGAATACGACCGCCAGCGGCCCCAGGATGATCGGCAGGAAGAAGAGGCCGACGATGCCGCAGACCAGTCCCGCGATCGCCAGTCCGCTCGTCCGGCTCGTCTCGTGCGTGCCTGTCCTACTGGAGAATGACATCGGTATCTCCCAAACTGTCGCGGTTGGCTTCTTTTCTCTCGTTCGGTTCCTTTCTGGTTGCCCGTCACGGCCGGGTCATGCCTACACACTGCGCGAGCAAGTCCCTGAACGTGAACAGAAGTTGACACCCACCTCCACAGCCGCCCCTCGTACCGGCCGGCAAGGGGCGCGCCGGCCGAACCCGCCGGTACCGCGGCTCTGACCCTGCGAGCCGTAGGGTGGGCCGCCCCTTCTAGGATCTGTAGCAGAAGTTCACTCCCGCAGCGGATGTTGATGAAAGGGGCGAGATGGTCTACGGCTCGCACGCCACGAAGACCGGTGGCCTGTTCACCCCTGGACCGGCACAGGCCGCCCGGCCTCGGCGCCTGCTGGGGGAACCCTGGCTCGCCGCGGTCGCGTTGGTCTTCATCGCTGCCCAACTCGTCGTCGCCAGCTCCGGTATCGGTCTCGGCTGGGACGAGACGGTCTACGTCAGCCAGGTCAGCGGCCACACCCCCGCCGCGTTCTTCAGCGCGCCACGAGCCCGCGGCATCTCACTCCTCGTCGCCCCGATCGCTTCATGGTCCGACTCGACCACCCTCCTCAGGGTGTACCTCGCCGTCCTGTCCGGCGTGGCCCTCTACTTGGGCCTGCGCGTCTGGCGCGCCCACGTCATGCCGGGTGTACTGGCCCTGTCGGGCGCCCTGTTCGCCTCTCTGTGGGTGACGCTGTTCTACGGTCCTGAGGCCATGCCCAACTACTGGGTCGCCATCGGCGCCCTGGTCGGCGTGGGCTGCTTCCTGCGCGCCCGCGAAAACGGCCGGGACCGGGCGGCGTGGTGGGGAGTGTTCGCGGGAGCGGCGCTGATGGCATGGATGCGCCCGATGGACGCCGTCTACGTGGTGCTGCCCCTGCTGGCCCTCGGATTGCGACGCCCACGTCTCCTGCTCGTGCTGGCCGCCGGGCTGATGGCGGGTGCCGGTGAATGGGTGATCGAAGCGTACGTCAGCTACGGCGGGCTCGCGCAGCGCCTCTCCGACGCCTCCCGCATACAGGGCGGCCTCGGCTGGCACCTGGCCGTCATCGACCAGCTGCGCAGTCTCGGCGGACGTACGCTGTGCCGGCCCTGCACCGGATCGCTCCCCAGCCCTGTCGTGACCCTGTGGTGGTACGCGCTGCCGCCGCTCGCCGCCCTCGGCGCGGTGGCCGCCGTTCGCGCCCGGCGTGCGCTGCCGGTACTGCTCCCCGGGGCGTGCGCCGTCACGGCCGCCGTTCCCTATCTCTTCCTCATCGGCTATGCGGCCCCCCGCTTCCTGCTGCCCGCCTACGCCCTGCTCGTTCTTCCCGTCGGGAACGGTCTCGTCCACCTGGTCACGGCACCGGCCGGTCGGATCGCGCGCACCGTCTGCGCCGGTCTGCTGGCGATCGGTCTGGTGGGGCACCTGGCCGTGCAGGGCGTCGTCCTGCAGCGCACCGTGCACGGTTCCGGAGCTTCACGGTCCGACTGGTCCCGCACCGCCGAGGCCCTTCACAAACTCGGCGTTCGGCAACCCTGCCTGCTCAGCGGCTATGAGGCCGTACCGATCGCTTTCTACACCGGCTGCGGCTCCGCCCAGACCTCGGGCCACGACGCCAGCACCACGACGGCCGAACTGAAGCGCGCCGCTCAGCGGCAAGCCTTCGCCGTCCTCGTGCCACGGGGTGGCCGTCCGCCCGCGTATGCGCGCAAGTGGTCCAAGGAACGCGTCGGCGTTCTGCAGGCGTACGTGGCGCCCGGCGTCCGACGGGAAAGGTGACCGTCGTCGTCCCGAGACCTTGTCCGGCGGCGCCGACGCCACCTACGGCTCGTCGCCGCTGATCGCCGTTCCCCGCGAGCCGCCTCCACGCCAGCGGCCGCTTCGGGCGATGCGCTGCAGCTGCTCGGTGAATGCTCGCGCCGCTGCGGTTGGGGGCGCCGGTGGTGGAGTCGGAAGAGGCTCACAGCCTGGAGGGCTACGACGTCATCGGCTTCGGCTCGGGGATCTTCTCGCAGAAGTTCCCTGCGCGTATGCGACGGACCTCCCCCGTCATTACTGCCTCCGCTGCTGTTGCGCCTGCCTCATCCGAGCACACGTCAACCGCCGGGGCGCGTGCGGGGCGGGGATCAGGCCGAGACGGACTCCGACACGGACTTCGGCAGCCGGAGGCGAATCACGCTGGTCCTAGGGTGTGTCGGCAGTGCTCTAGGTTGGCTGATGTGAGTAAGCGGGGGCGGAGTTATCGATATGCCGGACCGGTCGAGCTGCGGGCTGCGGTCCGGCCTGGTGCCGGCGGGCGTCGGATCGGCTCGGCGGCCGACTTCGGTGCATGGGTTATGGAGCAATCGGCGGCGGAGTTGGCCGAACCGTTCACCTTCGTGGTCGGTATGGACGGTGTGCTTCGACTGGCGCCCCGGCGAAGCGAGCACGTGGCCTGTGCCGGCGGAGACGTGGTGCTGAGTGCCGGCGAGATCAGCTTCATGCGCGAGTCGGGCCGGTGGACCGTGAGCGAGGTCAGCAACCAGTCCACCGGGTACTGCCCGGACGTCACCTCCTGGCCGGAAGTCGCCCGCGCTCTGGACGCTGCAGAGCTCCGGCGGCCCTCCGGCTTCACCCACGAGGTGGTGTTCCGGCGGTGCCCGGACTGCCAGGAGCACAACATCGTCCGCGAAGACGACTTCGTCTGCGTCTTCTGCGGCAGCGATCTGCCCGCGGCATGGAACGTGGATCCCGCCGCGTGACGCCCAAGAGTCACAGCCACTCGCGGATGGCAGCGACGAGTACGGTCGCCTCGTAGCGGACGGCGAAGCTGTCATCGCGCGCGACGACGTCCGGCATCGATGGGCGCGACAGACCGTGAAATCGACACTCAGGTCCCACACGATCGCACCCTCCGCATCGGCCAGGGAGTGGAGCGGGGAGGATCCGGTGCCGGGTGCCGTCCCGCTGCCACCGGCGGAACAGGTCATAGCCCCGGCCCCACGGCCCCGTACTCGACGCGCACTTCCGCCACGGAACTTCCGACACACGGCCTCACAGCACCCACCCGAAAGCCTGGTCGTAGCCATAGCCCCTTGCTGGCGGTCTCGACTGGCTACTCCTCGGGCTCCCAGGCGATCAGCTGCTCGAACACCCGCTGGTCGCCTCCGATCTTCAGATCGCTCAGCGTGAGGCGGCCCCAGACGAAGAGGAGCAGCTGCTCGGCCGTGCCCGTGGCCGAAGCGGAGGCGGGCGCGGCGTCGTCAGTGAGGGGTGCGGGCCAGGCGCCGGTGCCGTCCAGCGTGAGGAGCCAGGAGCGACCCTCGGTGGCGTGGTAGTGGATGGTAGCGGCCTCGTGCGGCCAGGCCGCCGGGGTGGAGTTGCAGGTGTCGAGAAACTCGGCCACGCCGTCGATCGCGAGGTCCGCCGGCATCGGCTGCACGGCGCCTGCGGCGAGCTGGGCGTCGTAGGTGTGCACCAGCACTTCATGCACCCGGCGCCGGGCAACGCCCCAGGCATTCGCCGGCGACACGCCGGCGGCCCACCACGTCCAGCACTCGCGCTCGGGGCCGGCCTCGCGCAGCGCACTCAGCAGCAGCTCGTTCGACTCGGCGTACCAGGCCAGCAGCGCCTCGAGTTCGCGCGGCGCCCCCGCGGCGTCCTTGGCCGGTGGAGCCTCGGCCGGGCCCGCGGCGACGATCGCGGCCCACCAGCGCTGGCCCGCACCCAGGTGCTGCACCAGATCGAACAACGTCCACTCGGGGCAGGACGGCACCGGCACGTCGAGGCTGGGCGCGGCGGCAACCGCACTCCGGAACGCGGCCGACCGCTCGCCGATCAGTTGCAGCAGCGCGGAATACTCAAGACTCTCTGTCACATCGCTTACCTATCAGCGCAGCTCCGCCGACCGCACCCTATTTCGGTCATCGCCCGATGCGGAGTTCCGCACGGCTCTCCAGGGCTGGCGCTCTTCCGCGTACGACGACCGGCAGAGGGAATTCCTCGATGTCAAAGAAGCGCAGGTGCCATGGCCGGGCGGCGGCCCTCGGCGCAGGACAGCTCCGGGGAAGTGATGCCATATCCATCATGGCAGGTCAGAGCGTGTTTTCGTAGGAGGAACGGCACAGCTGATCAGCCTTGTTCGGCCCTCTCGGGGGCACGCAGAATCTCCGTCATGAATCAGCCGGGGAGAGTCGATCAGGACGACATCGTGTGGGCGCGGAATGTGCTGCTCGGGTCGGGACACCGCACGACGCGCCAGGAGGTGGACGCCTACCGGGTGCTCGCTCAAGTCAGCCCCGCCTCGTACCTGCCTCTCTTGGCCAGGGCCCTGCAACGTCTGAGCTACGACAGCGGCGCCGGCGAAAGGCATCCGGCCTGTCTCGCACTGTGTGAGGAGGCGGTGGACGTGGCGCGGTCCATCGATCCGGCCGAACCCAACCGTGCGGATGTTCTGTTCGAGGCCCTCAACTCCTGCCAGCAAGAGCTGTACACCGTGGGCAGACGCGCCGAAGGACTCGCGATGCGCGCCGAGATGCTCGCCATCGGCCGTGCACAGGCCGAACTGACCAAAGACCCCGTGGTCAGAGGGCTGCGTCAGTGGGCAGCCGGACTTTCTGAGGAAGGCCGGTATGCCGAGGCTGCCGATGCCATGACCGAGTTGGTCACATCGCTGCTGCCCAAGGGGCACGGAAGCGGGAGCCTCGCCTGGTCACTCATGGAGTGGATCGCCGCTCTCCACGACGCCGGCCGGTCCGAGGAAGCACTCGCCGCGTTCGAGACACTCGTCAGCATGGAAGCGGCCGAGGCCGCGAACGACCGCGGCTCCATGGCCTGCCATCTCTACTCCCTCATCGGTTACGCATGGATGCTCGACACCAACGGCCTGGACGAGCGGGCGGCCCTGGTGCGGCAAGAGGCACTTGTCCTGCTGACAGAGTTGGCCGAGACGGGTGAGCGCAAGACCTGGAGCGGCTATCAATCGACGTTCTGGGCGGTGCTGCTGTCTTTCGCCGGTGCCGAAAACGACCGGCCTGCCTCCGATGGCCCGCGCCCCCCTTCGGGGGCAACGCTCATGCAGTGGTCGCCCGACGCCAGACAGCGCTACTTCGGCAGCCGTCACGCCCTTCGCGAAGAGGTGGACCTCGTTGCTGCGCGAGCCGCCGAAGACCCGGGCCGGCATCTGGCCGAACTGGTCCGGCTGCACCGGATCCTCACCGTCCGCTCGGCCGTCTACTGGGAAAACCGCACCCACTTGTTCCCGGAGCGAGTGCGCTCCCTGTTCGACGACGGAGTAGACCTGGCCCGCCGGCTGTTCCAGCACGCCCCGGCAGACGGAACGCGCACACTGGCCAGGGCCCTGATCGACCGGTCGACCTTCCACACCGCCGCTGGCGAGTTCGGGCCGGCCCTCGATGACTTCCGCCAAGCGCTGCGCCACTTGGGGGAAGCCAACTGACCTGAGCCGTCCAACATCCGCCCCGGGACTCGCAATACGAGCAACTCGCGACATACGAGCAAGTCCCCGATCGGCGCCCTGCGTTCACAGGCTGAGGTCGTCGGGCGCGTGCATGACTCGGCACAGCCGGCCCTGATGCGCACCGCCCTGATCAGTTCGTCAGCGCGAGCAGTACGCCGGCCCCGGCGAAGGCCGTTCCGCCCAGCATCACGTGGGGCGAGAACTGCACGCGGTGTCCCTGCTGGTCGACGAAGGCGATGACCGGCACCAAGTCGTGGCCGTCGGACCAGTCATCCGTCGTGTTGTCGACCACGACTCCCCGTGCGCGAATACCGGCGCGCTTCAGCTGCCACACCACGACCGACTCCCGCACCCCGAATCCGAGCAGCAGCAGGGCAACCGCACCGCACACCACCACACCCGCCGTATCGCTCACCGTCGACCGCCCCTTCCACTCCGCCCCGAGTCCCGGCACTCGGGGGACGCGGCACCCCAGAGACCGGTTGCACAAACGGACGCCCCGACTCCCGGTTCACCGGATCCCCTGCCGCCCCACACCAGGCCCATAGCCCGTTGGACACACCCACGTTGAATCCTGTTCGGCCGAAGTGAATGTCTCTGTCCCTCGAGCGGGGGAGTGGAGTTGCCCATCCGGGATTTGGCGGATCACGATGGGACTCGGTATCCCGGTGGGATTCGACACCACTGGACTGGAAATCCCCGGCTGGTTCACCGTCATGTGCATCGCGATGAGCCTGGCCGTTCGCCGAGTCCGGCTTCGCCGGTGTCTCGATCCGCCAGATCGCGGACATCTTGGACATCAACTCCGCCAGCTTGTAAGCGCATTACCCCTCCAAGGGACGCGCTGCGGGAGCGGTGCCGCCGGATACTCGCTGACGTCCTGGAACTGGGCTTGCGTCAGGAAGAGTTCGCCATCGAGGATGTGCTTCTGACGGTGACCGCGATCGGTGGTCTCGGTGTGCAGGTCGCCCAGTGGTTCGGCCCCGGCCTGGACCGCACGCGCGAGCAAGTCGCCCAACAGTACGTGCAGTTCGCCCTGCGTATGGTCGATGCCGGTAGCTGACCACCCGCCCCCCGTCCGCCCCTCCACACCCAGGAGCAACCATGCGACCGGTCCTCGTCACCCGCCAGGGTGCCGTCCGCGGCATCACCGGCCCGCACGGCACCACCTGCTTCAAGAACATCCCCTACGCCGCCGCCCCGACCGACTCCCTCCGCTTCGCCCCGCCTCGCCCGCCGGACGCATGGGACGGGATACGCGACGCCGGTGCCTACGGCCCCACGGCGCCGAAGGCCCCGTACGCCCCGCCGATGGACCGCCTCATCCCCGAGGTCGATATCCCGGGCGAAGAGTTCCTCAACCTCAACGTCTGGACCCCGGATCCGTCCGGGAGCGCTTCGCTGCCCGTCATGGTCTGGGTCCACGGCGGCGCCTTCAGCAACGGATCGGGTTCCCTGTCCGGCTACGACGGCTCCGCCTTCGCCCGCGACGGCGTCGTACTGGTGACCCTGAACTACCGCCTGGGAGCCGAAGGGTTCCTGCATCTCGGCCCCGAGGACACCGCCCCTGCCAACCTCGGCCTGCTCGACCAGATCGCCGGCCTGGAATGGGTGCGCGACAACATCGCCTCTTTCGGCGGCGACCCGGGCCGCGTCACCGTCTTCGGCCAGTCGGCCGGGGCCATGAGCATCGGCGCACTCCTCGCCATGCCCGCGGCCAAGGGCCTCTTCCATCGCGCCGCGCTGCAGAGCGGAGCGGCCCATCACGCCTTGTCCACCGACTCCGCCGCCCTGATCGGGACCCGGCTGGCCGCCCTGCTCGGGGTGCCGCCCACGCGACCGGACCTCGCCGCCGTGCCACAAGAGCTGCTGCTGGCCGCCCAGCAGCAGTTGCGCTCGGACATGTCCGCGCGCCCCGACCCGGCCCTGTGGGGTGAGGCGGCCCTCAATCTGATGCCTTTCGAACCGGTGGTCGACCGCGCCACCCTGCCGAGGGCACCCGCCGAGGCGGTCGCGGACGGTACGGCCGCGGACGTCGATGTGCTGGTGGGCTGCACCCGGGACGAGTTCCGGCTGTTCACCGTGCCCACCGGGCTGGCCCCGCTGGTGACCGACGAACTCCTGGAACGCGGGGCAGCGGCGTACGGTCTGTCGCCGCAGGGGATGCTCACCTATCGCGCGGCGTTCCCCGGTGCGACCCCGGGCGAGCTGCTCGCCGAGATCGCCACCGACTGGTTCTACCGCCTGCCCGCCCTGCGCCTGGCCGAGGCCCAAGCCCGCCAGGGTGCCCGCGCCTTCGTCTACGAGTTCGCGTGGCCGCCCCTGCCCCTCGGTGGAGAACTCGGGGCGTGCCATGCCGTCGACGTCCCCTTCGTCTTTGACAACCTGGCCGACCCGGGCTTCACCCCCCTCCTCGGCGACACGCCTCCGCAGCACCTCGCGGACAGCATGCACGCCGCGTGGGTGGCCTTCGCCACGACTGGCGATCCCGGCTGGCCGGCTTACGGCGAACATGACCGCACCGTACGGAACTTCGGCTCCATGCCTACTCTTGCCCACGCTCCTCGCGAGCACCTACGAGCCCTGTGGGACGGCCTGCGCTGACGTGCCCGGGCCGTTCGAAGCCGAGTGCCACGGCGGACGGAGATCGTGTATGTGCCGGCGAGCAGCACCACCGGGCTGACCGTGCAACAACGATCAGCCCGCCGCAGTGCTACGCCGCGTCGCAACCCGGATGAGTTGTGACGGCGTCCCGGGCCCGGCACCCCCCGCTCCCGTCGCATCGCGACGAAGTTCCCGGTGATTCGGTGATCACCTCTGCATGGGGAAGGACGAGCAAGGAGACTGGCTGCGCTGTCAGCCCGGTGTGGTGGATGCGTAGGATCCGGTGCGCAGTTCGTCCGCAAGGCTCGGCTCGACCGGCCTCCAGCCGAGTACCCGCTCGGCGCGGGAGGGATCTATCAGGGAGGAGCGGGCGAGAACGTCGGCGAGGGGCCCCATCATCTGCTGAGCCTGCTCGAGTGTGATCCGCAGGGCGCGGGCCTGGGTGATGTGAGCCACCGCCTCGGCGATCTCCCGCATGGAGGTACGGCTCCGGGACGCGGCGTTGACGACAAGACCCGGCTCGCCGTGGGACAGCGCGGCGACATACAGCCTGGCCAGGTCGTCGACGTGGACCGAGCCCCACTCGTTGCCGCCGTCACCGATGTAGGCGGTCACCTTCCTCTCCCGTGCGTTCGTGATCAGCCCCTGAAGCAGTGCGGTGCCGCCGCGTCCGTAGATCAACGCGGCCCTGATCACCGTCACCGCCGGTCCGTCGGCGGCCAGCACCTGCCGCTCGCCCAGCACCTTGTACGGCTGGGCCGAACTCCCGGGCTCGACGGGGGTGTTCTCATCGACTGCCAGGCCATCCCCACCGGGGTAGACGAGACCGGTGCTGGTGTAGACGAAGGGACGACCTGGCTTCAAGCCGGAAAGCATGGCCGCCAGCGCGGGCTGCTCCACCTCGTGCATGGCGGGATTGCTGAAATCCACCGCCGCGTGAACGACGGCGTCCGCTTGCGCGGCAGCCAGGTACAGCGTCTCCGTGTCCGCGAGACTCCCCGGCACCGCCTGCGCACCCGACGCGGAAACCCGGTCCCGCGCCGCCAGCGACCGGGCGAGGGCGCTCACCTGGTGGCCGGACGCGATCAGGTGCTCGGTGAGCACCCCGCCGAGATAGCCGCTTGCACCGGTCAGAAAGATCCGCATCGTGATGTCCTTCGTCGTCGTCGTTGGCGGCGGCCGCCGTTGTGACGGCCACCCCTGCTCAGCCTCGGTGCGCGGCTCGGGCTTATCCAGGGACCATCGGTCCGTGGCTGGGTGCGGCCCATGCCGCGGCAGGGCCGTAGCGTGGGGTCATGGACAAGCACGCGATGGCGGCTTTCCTGCGCAGCAGGAGAGAACAGATCCGGCCGGAGGACGTGGGCCTGCCGCGGGGAGCGCGGCGCCGCACTCCAGGGCTGCGGCGGGAGGAGGTCGCCCAGCTCGCACATATATCAACGGACCACTACAGCCGTCTGGAGCAGGCCCGCGGGCGCCACCCCTCACGCCAGGTCCTGCAGGGCATCGCGCGTGCACTGCGCCTGTCCGATCAGGAGCGTGCGCACCTCTTCTCGCTGGCCGGCGAGGTGGAGCACAACCGTGACCGGCTGCCTTCGCGCGAGGTCGCCCCCGCCACCGCAGCGCTTCTGAAGCGCCTCGCCGACACCCCCGCGCTGGTGGTGGACAACACCTGCCAGGTGCTTGCGTGGAACCCGCTCGCCGCCGCCCTGTTCGAGGATTTCTCGGCCCTGCGGACAGCGGACCGCAATATCCTGCGCCGTATCTTCCGCCCCCACGATCAGGACCCGACCACCTACAGGATCACTGATCGTCAGCGCCTGATGACCACCGCTGTCAGCTATCTGAGGGTCGCCGCCACCCATTACCCGGACAGCGCCGAGCTGCGCTCGCTCATCGCCGAACTCACCGCCACCAGCGCGGACTTCGCTCGGCTGTGGAACTCCCAGGAGCTCCGTATCGACCACCATGTCCGGCAGGTCTTCCTACACCCTCAAGTCGGTCCGATCGAGCTGGACTTCGATGTCCTCACCGTTCCGGACCGCGACCAGCAGGTGGTGATCTTCACGGCCGAACCAGGTTCCAGTGCCCACCAGAACCTGCAACTCCTCAAGGTCATGGACACCCAGCGGATGGACGCACCCGTCTGAGCCCGGACGGGTGCGCCCTGGACCACGGTCGACGCTGTCTCGAAGGACTGGTCGGGGGAGAGGGATCTCGCAGCGGTGTCGGCACGGCGACGGAACTCTGGGCCGCGAGCGATGGGCGACTCGACCTGTCACGCGCTCCGGGTTCGTCGCTGACCTCCTCTCACGGAGCAGAAGGCAGGACTCCGGTGACGAAGTCAGCGAGTTGCGCCCGCATCCTTTCGCGCGGCACGTGCTCTTGTCCGGCCAGGTGCTCGACGAGGTCGGCCCGGGTGGCGGCGAGCAGGGCGTGGGCGGTGAAAGCGCTGTCGGTCAGACCGGGGATCTGCTCCAGCACGCTTTGGAGGAGACGGTGCCACCGCTCGTAGTGCTCCGCCTGGTACGGGCTGCTGCTCCCGCTTTCCTCCAGGGCCAGCGCGAGACGCCGGTTGTCGAGTTTGAAGCACAGGACGGCGTCGAGCAGGGCGGGTACGCGCTGGTACGGGGGAGTGGCGGGCCCCAGCGGCGGGGGGCCGGCTTCGACGGCCTCCCTGATCGGTTCGAGCCGTGTCTCGTACAGCGCGCGGAGGAGCCCGGCGCGATCGCCGAAGGCCCGAAAGAGCGTGCCCTTGCCGACGCCTGCCGCTGCGGCGATGTCGGCCATGGTGACGTCCTCGGGGCTCTCGCAGCTGACGAAGAGGGCGTCGGCGGCCGCGAGGACGGCCTCCCGGTTGCGTAGGGCGTCCTTACGGGACTTGCGCTCGGGCATGTGGCTCCTCCATTGCAAAGCGGACCAGCGGTCCGTATCGTGAAAGCGGACCCACGGTCCGCATTCTATCGAGCTGGAGGATACCCATGTCCGCACCGACCTCCCCGGCGGATCTGTACCGCCACAGCCTGCGGCTGCTCCTCGACCGGGACATCCCCGGCTGGGTCGCCCTGTGGGCCGAGGACGGCCTCATGGAGTTTCCCTTCGCCCCCGAGGGCTGGCCCGAGCGCCTGGAGGGCAAGGAGGCCATCGCCGCCTACATGCGTCACTACCCGGACCACATCGAGCTGCACGACTTCCCTGCCCTGCGGATCCACCAGACCACCGATCCCGAGACCGTCGTGGTCGAGATGCGCGGTGTCGGCCGCCTGGTGGCGACGGGCTCTCCCTTCGACATGACCTACATCGCCGTGGTGACCGTTCAGGACGGGCACCTCACCTCCTACCGCGACTACTGGAACCCCCTCGCCGTCACGGAGCCCGGCATCGACTTCACAGGGAGCAGCCGATGACCACGACCGGTACCACCTTGGTCATCGGTGCCACCGGCACCACCGGCAGCCGCACCGCCGCTCAGCTGACAGCCGCCGGCCACCGCGTCAGAGCGGCCAGCCGACGGGCCGCCCTGGTTCCCGGCGCCGAGCCGGTTCCCTTCGACTGGTACGACAGCGCCACCCACGCCGCCGCCCTCGACGAGGTCGACCGCGTCTACCTCATTCCGCCCCTGGGCGACTCCGACCCCGCGGCGATCATGCTGCCGTTCCTCCGCCAGGCCCGCGCCACCGGCGTGCGCCGCGCGGTGCTGCTGAGCTCCTCGGCCATCCCCGAGGGCGGCCCGGCGGTCGGAACGGTGCACCAGGCTCTGCCCGAGCTGTTCGAAGAGTGGGCGGTACTACGCCCCTCGTGGTTCATGCAGAACTTCACCAGCGCGCACAGCCACGCCGTGAGCATCCGTGAAGACGGCATCATCTCGACGGCGGCCGGAAGCGGGAGGGTCGGCTTCGTCGACGCAGAGGACATCGCGGCCGTCGCCGTCCGCACTCTGACCGACGAGCAAGCCCCCAACACAGACCTGATCCTCACCGGCCCCGAGGCGCTCAGCTACGACGACATCGCCACCATCGTCACCGACGTCACCGGCCGGCGGGTGATCCACCACCGTCTGTCCTTCGAGCAGATGCGAGATCAGCTTGCGACGCTGATGCCGGTGGATTTCGCAGCGATGCTGGCCGGCCTGGACCGTGCCATCGCCGAAGGGGCGGAGGACCGCGTCACCGACACCGTGCAGCGCCTCACCGGTAGTCCTGCGCGGGCCTTCCGCGCCGTCCTTGAAAGGGAGATGCGATGAAGCAGCTGATGTTCGAGGACGATCAGCAATTCTGATACGAGCCCCAGCGCACTCTCGGCCTCGCCGTCCGGGAGGGAAGGGCGGCGCCGTCCTGGACGGGGTGCGGCGTGCGACGCCTGCTGATCTGCCTCAAGCTATGAGAGGCGGCCCTGCGCAGGCTGCCTCGCATCTCGATCGCCCGCGGGTCTATCGCCAGCGTCCGGCTCGGCCCGGTCGGCCCGCCTCGCCCCAAGCCAGGGAGGCGAACTCGGGCACCTTGTCTTCCTCCAGGTCCGACCTCGCCGCCCTGCGTCGGCTGCACGCCGGCGAGTCAGTGATCTTGTTGGGGACCGTCGCTTCTTCGATCCGTCCGACGGTCACCCGAGGCGCGGGCAGCCCGGCGGCCGCGCTCGCATGGTGTTCGAGCTGGTCGAATCCGCTCAGGCGCGATGGCGCGCGATCACCGGCGCCCACCTGGTGCCCTTGGTCTCCGCCGGCGCTTTCTTCGAGAATGGCCACCGGATCGAACGCCCCAAACGGACCGCCACCTGACCACTCAACAGATCGACATCGGCCAACCACGAACCGGCCACACGCGACTGTCCGTCACATGTGCTGCATCCACACGTTGGGCTCCACGTAGATGCCGTGATCGCTGGCCTTGTCGACATGGAGCAGGCTGAGACCCTGTGGGATGACGTAGTCGCCCGTTTCCGGGAAGGCCATACCCGTCCACTTCTCCCACTCGGAGACCGTGCCGGTCATCGTCTGCGAGGCTGGGGCGGCGGCGATGATGCGCGCGCCGAGACGTTGGTGGGTGCGGATCCACGGGTCGAGCGAGGTGCCGTCCGGGCGGGTCCATCCCATGAACGACTCGATAGGAGCCAGCGGGTACTGCGACTTCAAGGTTGGGCGGACTGGGGCGATCACCCGCGGCCAACACTGCTCAACGGCGAGTCGCCGCAGCGCAGAGAGCGTCTCCCCGGCCAGGCCGCGGCCCTTGAGGGAGGGCGTGACCACGGCGCCGCAGATCACCAGGGTGTCCGGCTCGATGCCCTGTTCGCGGTGCTCAACGGCGCGAATGGCGGCGTCCGTGTAGCCGGAGGGCAGCGTCTCCACTTTCCCGTCCCAGCGGATCGGTATCCCCCAGCCGGCGGCGACCGGCACGCCGCGCTCGTCGACCAGCATGAGGTTGAGTTCGGTGAACCACTCCCGGACCCGGCCGATGTACTGCTTGGCCAGCCGGTCAGCGGTGATGAACTCGGGGAATCCCTCGCTGAACAGCTCTTCCAGCTGCTCGTCGGGCCACTCGTGCGCGTCAAACAGCTTCGTGATCAACCTCATGGGCCGTTTGTAGCGCATCTCAGCTCACACTGGCCAGGCGGACCGCCACCGCGATGCGTTGCAACGATGCCTGAGCGACGGGGGACTCAGATCAGAACTGAAGGCGACAACTCAGGTCTTCTGAGTGGCATCACACACGATCCCGATCAGGGCCGTCCCCCGACCGGGTGTCGGGACCCGCTTGAGTTTCGCCGGGTCGACGGAGAGCAGGGAACCACAGCGCGTCGGCGGAGTGTGGGCTTCGAGGTTGGGAGGTATGCGGGTCGCCTGGGGCGGGGCAGGCAAGATGAGGTCCCCGATCAGTGGAAGAGGGCCTTGGGATGGGTTACGAACTGCATGCAGTGATCGCAGGCGACGAGCTGCTCCGTGGCTGGGCACGGGGCGTACCCGAAGCGCAAGTGGCGCCGCTTCGCCAAGGCCTGTCCCTGCTGCCGATCACAGATGAGCTCTTTGACTCGGTCACGGACGGCAGCCCCAAGGGGGCTCTAGGGTTCTGGCGGCTGCCGGGAGGCTTCGAGGAGCTGCTCGCGCGGTGGTCCGCCGCAGGGCCGGTCGCCTATGTCGAAGCCGAGTACTTCGGGGGCGTCGGCGAGCAGCGAGCCGCCGTCTGGGTGGATGGGACACTGGCATTGGGGCCGCTGGATGAGCCGACGAGGAAGCGCTTCTCGCGTCCAGTCAGCCCGATCTCGCAGGCTCTTCGGCGGCTCGGCGCGAGGAGAACCCTGGGCGAGGACGAGTTCGAGGCCGTGGGACTGGACAGCCATCGAAACAATGAGGACTGGCTCTCTTCCACCGCCCCTTACTGATCATTCAGAACAGGGTTCGGAGCCGGTCGCAAGTAGACCTTGGAGCAGGTGAGTTGGAACGGGCACGGGTGGTGGGCGCTCGTATCTCAGTTGCGGATGGGCAGGCACCGACACCCGCAGAACTCGGCCGCCGCCAAGCGCAATTGCCGGCCACCCGCACCAGCACCGACTCACCGGCTCATTCTGAAAT
>NZ_JACHJK010000033.1 GCF_014203595.1 Streptomyces echinatus | reverse complement strand
AGATCTTTTCTCGATCCGATTTCCTCGGTGCTTTCCAGGTTCTCGCTCTCGCGTTTCCCTTTCCGGCGGTTCCGACTCTATCAGATCCTTTCGGCGTCTGACTCCCAGTCAGGGGGGCTTGTCCTCCCGGCCGTTGGGCCGTTCCGACGTCTCAAACCTTAGCGGATCCGCTCGGCGATTCCCAATCGGGCCGCCGGGCTTCCATTCGAATTGAATTCGGGCAAGCCGAATACAACCCGTACGGGAGATCGTGCTGATGGTGTGAGGGGTGCCGCTCGAAGCGGCGCAGGTGCTGCCGGAGAACCGTTACGGCTCCGTGGCAACCCGAAGAACTTTACGGAACGGCCAGGGGCGTGTCAACAACCCCTGTCAAGATCTTTTCTGCGGGCTTCCGCCCGGGAGCGTCAGTCCAGGTCGCTGAGCCGGCCGCCGGCATCCGGCTGCGCGTGCTCCACCCTGCGCAGGAGCCGGGTCAGCACCTCGCCGAGCACCGCACGCTCGGTGGGGGTGAGGTCCTGGAGCAGGTCCTCCTCGAAGACGGTCGCCAGGCGCATGGCCTCCAGCCACTTCTCACGGCCTCCCGGGGTCAGCTCCACGATGACGCGGACGCGATTGGACTCGTCACGCTCCCGGGTGACCAGTCCTTCGGAGACCATGCGGTCGATCCGGTGGGTCATCGCGGCCGGCGTGAGGCCGAGCCGCTTGGCCAGCTCGCCGGGGCCCATGCGGTAAGGCGCGCCGGAGAGGACCAGCGCCTTGAGGACCTCCCACTCGGCGTTGCTGATGCCGAGGTCGGCGGTCTGACGGCCGTACGCGACGTTCATCCGGCGGTTGAGCCGGGACAGCGCCGACACGATCTTCTCGACCTGGGGGTCGAGGTCCTGGAACTCGCGCTGGTAGGCGGCGATCTGTTCTTCGAGGGTCGGCTCAGGGACGCCGGGAGTCTCGGCCATGGCCGCAGTATGGCACGCAAACTCCTTTGCCTTGAAGTCCTTCACTGTGTACTCTTTAGCTTCGAACTTTAGCTTTGAAGTCTTCAGGCTTAACTAGTGAGAGAGGTGAACGTGACCAGGGCGATGGGCGCAGCGATGCGCCGGATCCACGTGGGCAACGCACTCAGCGCGTTCGGGCTCGGCTTCACCGTCCCCTACCTGTACGTCTATGTGGCGCAGGTGCGGGGACTGGGAGCCATGACGGCGGGACTCGTGCTCGCCGACTTCGCCGTGGCCGCGCTGATCGTGCTGCCGTTCGCCGGCCGGGCGATCGTGCGGCGCGGCCCGCTGCCGGTCCTGATCGCCGCCCTGGTGACCGCCGCTCTGGGTGCGCTGAGCCTCGGCCTGGCGGGCGGTGCCACGACCGTGCTGCTGTCCGCGGCGGCGCTCGGCGCCGGGCAGGCCGTGATGCAGCCGGCCCTGGCCACGATGATCGTGGACTGCTCGTCGGCGGACACCCGCTCGCGTGCGTTCGCGATGCAGTTCTTCCTGCAGAACCTGGGCCTCGGTGTCGGCGGCCTGATAGGCGGGCATCTCGTCGACACCACGCGCGTGTCCTCCTTCACGCTGCTGTTCGCGATCGAGGCGGCGATGTTCCTGCTGCTGGTCGTGGTGATGGCGACCGTGCGGATGCCGCACTCGCCGCGGATGGAGGACGCGCCGGCGGCGTCGGCGAAGGGCAGCTGGAAGCGGCTGCTCGGGAACCGGGCGATGGTTCAGCTGTGCGTGCTGGGCTTCGTGCTCTTCTTCGCCTGCTACGGCCAGTTCGAGTCCGGTCTGAGCGCCTACGGCGTCGAGGCGGCCGGGATATCCACCTCCGCCCTCGGGACGGCGCTGGCCGCGAACACGCTGATGATCGTGGTCGCCCAGTTCGCCGTGCTGAAGCTCGTGGAGCGGCGCCGGCGGTCCCGGGTCATCGCCGCGGTCGGCCTGATCTGGGCCGTGGCCTGGCTGGCCGCCGGGTTCGCGGGGCTCGGGCACGGCAGCCAGGAGATGGCCACGGCCGCGTTCGTGTCGACGTACGCGCTGTTCGGGCTGGGTGAGGCGATGCTGTCGCCGACCGTCGCGCCGCTGGTCGCCGATCTGGCACCGGAGGGCATGGCCGGTCAGTACAACTCGGCGTTCGCGCTGGTCAAGCAGCTGGCGCTGGCGGTCGGTCCCGCGGTGGGCGGTCCCCTGGGTGCCTCGCTGCACGGGCCGTACATCGTGACCTTCCTGCTGTTCTCGCTGGGGATCACGTTCCTGGCGCTGCGGCTGGGCCGGCAGCTCACCGCCGTACAGGACCGGCCCTGGCCGGCGCGCGAGACCCGGGTGGTCGCGCGCGGTGGGGCGCCTGCGGAGCCGGTGGCCGCGGAGGCGTGAGCGCCGGTGCGCGCGTGGCACGGCCGTCACCTTCGGGTGGCGGCCGTTTCGCGTTCCGGTCAGCGGGTCGCCGTGACGTGGGTCAGGGCTTCCCCTTCGGCAGGAGGAACTCGCACCACACCGCCTTGCCGCCGCCGGGGGTGCGGCGGCAGCCCCAGCTGGAGGCGATCGTCGCCACGATCGCGATGCCCCGGCCCGACTCGTCGCCGGGCTCGGCGCGGCGGCGTCTGGGCAGATGGTCGTCGCCGTCGGTGACCTCGACGATGAGGCGGCGGTCGGTGCGGCGGAGTCTGAGCCGCATGGGCGGGGTGCCGTGCTGCAGGCTGTTGGCGACCAGCTCGCTGGCGGCGAGGACGCCGAGGTCGTGCAGTTCGGCGGGAAAGCGCCAGCTGGTGAGGACGCCGGAGGCGAAGGCACGCGCGCGGGGGGCCGCCTCGACGCCGCCGAGGAGTTCGAGGGCGGCGTTGCGGAAGAGGTCGCCGTCGGGGCCCGTGCGCGCCGGGTGCTGGAGGACGAGGACGGCGACGTCGTCGTCGTGGTCGGCGGTGACGCCGGCCGAGCGGACCAGGCGGTCGCAGACCACCTGCGGGGTGCCGGTGGCCCCGGCGAGGGCGCCTTCGAGCGCGGCGATGCCCTCGTCCAGGTCGGCGTCGCGGCGCTCGACCAGGCCGTCGGTGTAGAGGACGGCCGTGGCGCCGGGGCCGAGGGCGACGGAGCCGGAGGCGTGCATCCAGCCGCCGGTGCCGAGCGGCGGGCCGGTGGGTTCGTCGGCGCGGGAGACCGTGCCGTTCTCGTCGCGGACCAGGATCGGCAGATGGCCGGCGGACGCGTAGACCAGGCGGCCCTCGTTCGGGTCGTGGACGGCGTAGACGCAGGTGGCGATCTGGTTGGCGTCGATCTCGGCGGCGAGGCCGTCGAGCAGCTGGAGCACCTCGTGCGGGGGCAGGTCGAGGCGGGCGTAGGCGCGGACGGCCGTGCGGAGCTGGCCCATGACGGCCGCGGCCCGCACCCCCCGGCCCATGACGTCGCCGATGACCAGGGCGGTCCGGCCGCCGCCGAGGGTGATCACGTCGTACCAGTCGCCGCCGACCGCGGCCTCGGTGCCGCCGGGCTGGTAGGTGGCGGCGATGCGCAGGTCGTCGGGCTGCTCCAGCTCCTGCGGGAGCAGGGAGCGCTGGAGGGTGACGGCGGTCTCGCGCTGGCGGCGCTCGCTGGCGCGCAGGCGTTCGGCGGCCTCGGCGTGGTCGGTGACGTCGGTGGCGAAGACCAGCACGCCCGCGTCGCGGTCGCCGTCCTCGGCGACGGGGGTGCAGGTGAACGTGTACGAGCGGCCGTCGACGGCCTTGCGGGACTTCAGGGTGCGTGGTTTGCCGCTGCGGAGCACCTGGTCGAGGAGCGGGAGCAGGCCCAGTTCGGCGAGTTCGGGCAGGACGTCACGGGCGGGCGCGCCGGTGGGACGGGCTCCGAAGGCCGCGGTGTAGGCGTCGTTGACGTAGGCGATGCGGTGGTCGGGGCCGTGGACGAGGGCGACGAGCACCGGGACGCGGTCCAGGACGTCACGCGCGGGCAGCTCGTCGACGGCGGGCACCGGGGTCTTGTCGTCGGCGGGCTGTTCGGCGCGGGCCGCGGGCACGGAGCCGTCCCCCCGCCGGTCCGGCGGGACCGGGGTCTCGGTCCGCGCGGCGGCGCGGCGCTGCGTTCCGGGGAGACGGGCGCTCCAGCGCGTGAAGTTCACTGTGGGGAAAGCCTCGTGTGTGCGGTGGGCGGGCGGGCGGCCCGTCCGAGGACGTGGGGCAGTCTGGCAGGGAGCGGGCCGTGGCGACATCCGTCAGACGCCTCGGGGGTCCGTGGAGTTCCTGGGTCCGGTCAGGACGACCCCTTCGGGTCGTCGGAGGGGCTGTGAGGAGGCTTTCCACCGGCCGCCAGTTCGAACTCCGCACGGGGGTGTTCGAGCGAGCCGAGCGAGACGATCTCTCGTTTGAAGAGCCCGGCGAGGGTCCATTCGGCGAGCACCCGGGCCTTGCGGTTGACGGTGGGCACCCTGCTGAGGTGGTACACGCGGTGCATGAACCAGGCAGGGTAGCCCTTCAGCTTGCGTCCGTAGACCTGGGCGACGCCCTTGTGCAGGCCGAGGGAGGCGACCGAGCCGACGTACTTGTGCGCGTAGGTCTGGAGGGGCTCGCCGCGCAGGGTGTGGACGATGTTGTCGCCGAGGACCTTGGCCTGGCGGACCGCGTGCTGGGCGTTGGGCGCGGTCTCGGTGCCGGGTTCGGGGGCCGTGACGTCGGGTACGGCGGCGGCGTCGCCCGCGGCCCAGGCGTGCTCGGTGCCGTCGACGGTCAGCCGGTCCGTGCACCGGAGCCGGCCGCGGCCGGTGCGCGGCAGGTCGGTCGCGTCGAGCAGCGGGTGCGGTTTGACCCCGGCGGTCCATACGACCGTACGGGTCGGGAAGCGCTGGCCGTCGCTGAGCACGGCGACCCGGCCGGCGCAGGACTCCAGGCGGGTCTCCAGCAGCACCTGGATGTTGCGGCGGCGCAGCTGGGTGACGGTGTACCGGCCCATCTCGGGGCCGACCTCCGGGAGGATGCGGTCGCTGGCCTCCACGAGGATCCACTTCATGTCCTCGGGGCGGAGGTTGTGGTAGTAGCGCGCGGCGTAGCGGGCCATGTCCTCCAGTTCGCCGAGGGCCTCGACGCCCGCGTACCCGCCGCCGACGAAGACGAAGGTGAGGGCGGCGTCGCGGACCGCGGGGTCGCGGGTGGAGGACGCGATGTCCATCTGTTCGATGACGTGGTTGCGCAGGCCGATGGCCTCTTCGACGGTCTTGAAACCGATGCCGTACTCGGCGAGACCGGGGACGGGCAGGGTGCGGGAGACCGAGCCGGGGGCGAGCACGAGTTCGTCGTAGCCGATGAGTTCGGCGGTCCTGCCCTCCTCGGCGGTGGCGAGCGTGGTGACGGCGGCGGTGCGCACCGCGTGGTCGACGGACGTCACCTCGCCGATGAGGACGTGGCACCGGTCCAGGAGGCGGCGCAGCGGTACGACGACATGGCGTGGGGAGATCGATCCGGCGGCGGCCTCGGGAAGGAACGGCTGGTACGTCATGTAGGGGTCGGGAGTGACGACGGTGATGTCGACCTCGCCCCTCCTCAGCTCGGCCTTCAGCTTCCGCTGGAGGCGCAGGGCCGTGTACATCCCGACGTAGCCGCCGCCGACAACCAGAATGCGCGCACGTTCCTTCACCATCCCATGACGCACCCGGCGCTCTTGTTTGTCCACAGCCCCGGCAATTTGTGTGACCGGCGGCCGGGTGTGCGCAGGGCCGGCGACGGTGTTCGTGCAGGACGAAAGGGGGCAGGTCAGCGGGGGCGGACAACAAGGCAGGAAGGGACGTTATCGGGACGTACCCGCCGCGTACTCCGATCGGGGGGCGCACTGTGCGGAACCTGCCCCTTCTGAATTGACTCCGCCTCAACTATGTTCGTGTGTCGACGGGGTGTAGGGGATGTGGTCGATCGGGTCCGCGACGGGCGGGTCCGGCCGGGACCGATGCCAGTTCCGCGCACTTCGTATTCAGTGGCGGGGAGTCTCCGGGGGGAGACGTCATTACCGGGGGAAGACATGCATCTTCAGGACACGCATTGGGCATCTGCAGCTGCCATCGCGTCCGGTGGCAAGCAGATGAGCGCGGCGCCGGGCAACGGGCGCGCGGACGCGGCCCGTACGACTCCGCTGCGGGTGGACGCGCAGCGCAATCTGGAGCACGTGCTGCGTGCGGCGCGTGAGGTGTTCGGCGAGCTGGGGTACGGCGCGCCGATGGAGGACGTGGCGCGGCGCGCCCGGGTCGGGGTCGGCACGGTGTACCGGCGCTTTCCCAGCAAGGACGTGCTGGTCCGGCGGATCGCGGAGGAGGAGACGGCGCGGCTGACCGAGCAGGCGCGGGCGGCGCTCGGGCAGGAGGACGAGCCGTGGTCGGCACTGTCGCGGTTCCTGCGGACGTCCGTGGCGTCGGGGGCGGGCCGGTTGCTGCCGCCGCAGGTGCTGCGGGTCGGCTCCGCCGGTTCGGCCGAGGAGGGCGCTGCCGAGTCGGTCGGTTCCGTCGGCCCGGTCGGTGTCGGCTCGGTCGGCTCGGCCGGGGTCGGTTCCGTCGGCTCCGTCGGTTCCGCCGAGGAGGCCCGGGTGCCGCAGCAGCGGCTGCAGCCCGGTGGTGCGGAGCTGCGGCTGGTGGCGGAGGAGGCCGCTTCGGTGGCCGACGACGCCGGGGCCGGGGCGCTGCTCGAGGTGGTCGGACGGCTGGTGGACCGGGCTCGGGCGGCCGGTGAGCTGCGGGCGGACGTGTCCGTGGGGGATGTGCTGCTCGTGATCGCCACGGCGGCGCCGTCCCTGCCGGACGCGGCGCAGCAGGCGGCGGCGTCCTCGCGGCTGCTGGACATCCTGCTGGAGGGACTTCGGTCCCGGCCGGCGTAGGCGCCGCTCGCCTTCGGCGGGATCTCGCATTCCCACCCGCACCCGTGCGACCCACGCCCGGGGTGCGGGTGGTCCCGTCGGTGCGTTGTGAGGGACGTGGCGGCGTCGGTGCCTCGGGAGTGCGCTCGGTGGCCGTGGGGCGGGGCGGGTGCCGGCGGGTGGTGGTGCGGCGGGTGTTCCGAAGGGTGTTCGGGGCGTGTGAGGCAAGTCCGCTCGGACGAGTGGATGCGCTGTGCGAGGGGTCCTTCGCGAAAACGCGTTGTGGCACTCTGAGCCGGTGACGGTTTGGGCTGGGCCGGTGTCGGGGGCTGTCCGCGATGAGGGTTGACGGGTGGGACGAGTCACGCGGTGACGACGGGGACGCGGAGACCCGCGGACTGGTCTCACCCCAGGTACCGAACCAGGGCGGGCGCCCGGCGTCCTCCAGTCCCTCCGGCGGCCCCGAAGGGAGCGTGCCGGCCCAGCGCGGGGGAAGCGTGCTGCCGCCGCCCCGGGAGGTGCCGCCCGCCGACGGTGAGCTGATCGCGCGGATGCGTGCCGGGGACGACTCGGCCTACGCGGAGCTGTACCGGCGGCATGCCGACGCGGTACGGCGTTACGCGCGGACCTGCTGCCGGGACGGCCACACCGCCGACGACCTCACCGCCGAGGTGTTCGCCCGCATGCTGCAGGCGGTGCGCGGCGGTTCCGGGCCCGAACACGCCGTACGGGCCTATCTGCTGACCTCCGTACGGCGTGTCGCCGCGCACTGGACGAAGTCCGCCCGGCGTGAGCAACTCGTCGACGACTTCGCCCTCTTCACCCAGCAGGCCGGCCGCGTCGCGGAGGCGGCCGACGGCGACTCACCCGGCCTCGGCGCCGATGTGCGCGCCCTGCACGAGGCCGAGCAGTCCATGGCCATGCGGGCCTTCCGCTCGCTGCCCGAGCGCTGGCAGGCCGTGCTGTGGCACACCGAGGTGGAGGACGAGTCCCCGAGCGAGGTGGCCGTCCTGTTCGGGCTGGACGCCAACGGCACCCGGGTGCTCGCCAGCCGTGCCCGCGAGGGGCTGAAGCAGGCCTACCTCCAGGCCCACGTCAGCGACAGCCTCGCCCATGACGAGGAGTGCGCCCGCTACGCCGACCAGCTGGGCACCTACGCCCGTCGCAAGCTGCGCGTCCGGGCCGAGCGGGGTCTGCGCAAGCACCTGGAGGAGTGCGCCAGGTGCCGGCTGGCGGCGGCGCAGATCGAGGAGGTCGCGAGCGGCATCCCCGGTGTCGTCCCGGTCGCGGTCATCGGCTGGTTCGGGGCCGCCGGGTACGCCAAGGCGCTCGGCATCGTGGCCGGCGGTGCCGGAGCCGGAGCCGCCGGTGCCGCCGCGGCCGGCGGGGCGGGCGGCGGCGCGGGCGGGGCCGCGGCCTCCGAGGGGCTCGGGGCACCGGTGAAGGCCGGCATCGCGGCCGGTGTGGTCGCCGTGGCCGCCGCCGCGGTCGCGCTGGCCCTGGTGAACGACGGTCGTCCGGCGGCGAAGACCGCCGAGCCGCCGCCGTCCGCGCCGGCCGTGCTGCCCGAACCGCCGGCTCCCCCGCCACCGAGGCCCGCGCCCACACCCACGCCGAAGCCAAGGCCCGCGCCCTCGACGAAGCCCGCGGCGCACGCCCCCGAACCGGCACCACCCGCGGCACCCGCCCCCACTCCGTCCCCCACGCCGAAGCCGGCCCCCACGCCCGCCCCGACGCGGGCCCCGGCACCCGCCCCCACCGCGAAACCGGAGCCCCGGCCGACACCGACGCCCACCCCGCCCCCCGCTCCGCCGCCGGAGCCCACCGTCTACCAGCTGAGCGACCTGCGCTTCGACGTCGTCGGCGACGGCACCGCACCCGAGATCGTCCTGCGCGAGAGCAGCTGGGTGTGGCAGCGGTACGGCATGTGGGTCGGCGGCGAGCGGTACGCGCGCGGAGTCACCGTCCACGGCGCGTCCTCCGTCACCATCGCCCTCAACCGGCAGTGCACCGCGTACGACGCACTGGCCGGCGTGGACGACATGACGCTCGGCCTCGGCAAGGTCTCCTTCTCCGTCTACCTGGACGGGGTCCCGCTGTGGCGGTCCGGCCCGGTCAGGGGCCACGACCGGGCCGTCCCCGTCCATGTGAACCTCACCGGCCACCGGACCGTACGGCTCGTGGCGGAGCCGCACGGCAATGCCTTCGGCCGGGCGGCTCTCGCGGACTGGGCGGAGTCCCGCTTCACCTGCCGGTGACGCCCCCGCTCAACCGTCGGCGGGCGGCCCCGGACGGCCCCCGGCGGCCGCCGTCGCGGCACTCAGTTCCCGCAGGACGTCCGCCACGCGGAGCGAGGCGCCGCGGGCGCACTCGGCGGCGTAGCGGTCGGCCGGGAGGGCCGCGCGGGCACCGGCCCGCACCCGGGCGGCCTCGGTGCGCTCCGGCTCGGGCCGCCGACGGCCCTCGCGCCAGTGGTCCGCGGCCGCGAACAGCCGGATCGCGCCCGGCAGATCGCCGAGCCGGGCCAGCAGACAGGCCGCCACGTCCACCAGACCGGCCGTGATCGACTCGGCGCACCGGTGGTCCACGGCCTCGCGCAGGGCGTCCGCCACGATCGGCAGCCCGTGCGCCGGTCCCTCCTCGCCGGCCGCGAGCAGCCCCTCGACCGTCCGCTGGAGCGCCACGAACTGCGGCGGCGGGGTGCCGCTCCCGATCGCCGTGCGGGTCGCCTCGTACAGCTCGCGGGCGCGGGCCGGCTCCCTGTCGTGCAGGGAGATCAGGGCTCGCAGCAGCAGCGCGAAGGCTCGGGACTCCGGTACCGCGTACCGGTCGGCGGCCGCCTCCGCCTCGTCCAGGGCGGCCAGCGCGACCTCCCGGTCACCGCGGCGGTAGGAGATCTCGGCCAGCCGGGCGAGCAGGAACGGCGCCTCGGCGCTCGCGCCCACCTCGTGGGCGAGGCGCAGCGCCTCCTCGTACTCGCCGCGCGCCTCGTCGAACCGGCCGCGCGCCATGGCCGCCTCGCCGGCCGCGCTGCACACCTGAGCCCGCATCCAGCGGTCGCCGACGCGCCGGCTGAGGATCCGCAGCTCGGCCAGGTCCTCGTCCACGCCCCGGAGGTTGCCGGGTGAGTCGACGGTCACATGGGCGCGGTACATCAGGGCGACCGCGACTTCCCAGTCGGCGCCGTGCTCGCGGGCGCCCGCGACGGCCTCCGCCATGACCGGGCGGATGTCCACCGGACCGCCCAGGTAGTAGGTTGTCAGCGGCCAGACGATGCCCGGGAAACGGGCGGCCGGGGGACCGCCGCGCTCGTACGCTGCCCGCACGCGCGCGATGTACCGAGGGGCCCGCTCGTCGGCCGCGAGGTCGTCCGTGTTCGACTCGGAGGTCAGGAACAGGTCGAGCATGCGCAGGTCCATCCGCAGCTCGGCCAGTGGATGCCCGGCCCGGCCGTCGGGTTCGGCGAGAAAGGCACCCACCGGGTCGACGCGGTCGGCCAGGGCCATCAGACCGTCGGCGGGCGGCTCGGCGGGCATCGAGCCGGCGGCCGACCCGTCCCTGGCCGTCGCGTCGGCGGCCGGCGCGTCCGCAGTCGTCAGGTCGGCGGCCGGTGCCTGCGCGGCCAGGGTGTCCAGGGCGACGCCGAGGCGGAGCACCAGCCGGACCCAGGCCACCCCTTCCCGGCGGTGGTTGCGCAGCCACCAGAACCAGCCGATGCCCAGGACGATGGCACCCGCCTCCGCCTCGTCCCCCGCGCGCACCGCCCGGCCCAGGGCCGCGCGGATGTTGTCCAGCTCGGTCTCCAGGCGGGAGAACCAGGGGAGCTGGGCCGCCGACCGCAGCTGCGGCTCGGCCTCCGCCACCAGCGACCGCGCCCAGGCGCGGTGGCGGCGCTCCGCCGCCGCGCGCAGTCCGGGGATCTCGGCCGCGCGCTCGGTGGCGTACTCGTGGATGGTCTCCAGCATGCGGTAGCGCATGCCGGTGCCGGTGCCGTGCGCGTCGTGGGGGGCGGCGACCACGAGGGACTTGTCGACCAGTGCGCCGATCAGGTCCGCCGCGGGGCCGGTGCACACGGCCTCGGCGGCCGCGAGGTCCCAGCCGCCGGCGAACACCGACACCTCGCGCAGCACCGTCCGCTCCCGCTCGTCCAGCAGGTCCCAGGACCAGTCGACGACCGCGCGCAGGGTCTGCTGGCGGGGCAGTACCGTGCGGCTTCCGGAGGTGAGCAGGCGGAAGCGGTCATCGAGGCGGTCGGCGATCTGCCGTGGGGTCAGCAGTCTGAGCCGGGCCGCCGCCAGCTCGATGGCGAGCGGCAGCCCGTCCAGGCGGCGGCAGATCTCCGCCACGGCCGCGGTGTCGCCGAGCACCGCGCCGGCGTCGGGACGGACGGCCTGCGCGCGCTCGGTGAAGAGGCGGTGCGCCTGCTCCGGGGCGAGGGGCTCGACCGGGCGCACCGACTCACCGGGGACGCCCAGGGGTTCACGGCTGGTGGCGAGGATCGTGAGCCCGGGGCAGTGGGTGAGGAGGGTCTCGGCGAGGGCGGCGGCCGCGCCGATGACGTGCTCGCAGTTGTCGAGGACCAGGAGCCGGCTGCGCGCTGCGCAGTACTCGATCAGCAGGGCGGTGGGGTCGGCCTGCGAGGTCGCCAGCTCGTTGGTCAGGAGCGCGGTCTCGCGCAGACCGAGCGCGCTGACCACCGCGCCGGGGACCGCCTCGGGCCGGTCGAGCGGGGCGAGCTCGACCAGCCAGGCCGAGGGGAGGGCCGCGGCGGCCTCCTCGGCGAGGCGGGTCTTTCCCGAGCCGCCCGGTCCGGTGAGCGTGACCAGGCGGGCCCTGTACAAGTCGGAGCGGATGGCCTCTAGTTCTGGTTCCCGCCCGACGAAGGACGTCAGGCGGGGGCGGAGGTTTCCGGTGCGCTCGGGGCATGGGGCGGTGGATGCCGGTGCGGGGCGGCCGGGTGGCGCAGCGGGCGCCGGTGGTTCCTGCCTCAGCAACGACGTGTGCAGGGCCCGGAGTTCCGGGCCCGGGTCGGTGCCGAGGGTGTCGGCGAGGGTGCGGCGGGCGGACTCGTAGGCGGCGAGCGCGTCGGCCGGGCGGCCCGTGTCGCGCAGGGCGCGGATGAGCAGGACGCGCAGGGGCTCGTCGTACGGGTGGGCCGTGGTCAGTTCCCGCAGCTCCGGTACGGCCTCGTGGGCGCGGCCGAGGTCGAGGGCCGCGGCGGCGCGGGCGCGGGCCGCCTCCAGACGGAGCGCGTTCGGGCGGGTGGCCGCGGTGGGGTCGGGGAGGTCGGCGAGGGCGGGGCCGTGCCAGAGGGACAGGGCCTGGGTGAGGGTGCGGTGGGCGGTGGCCGGGTCGCCGGCGGTGAGGGCGGTGGTGCCGGTGCGGGTGAGCCGTTCGAAGACGTGGAGGTCGACGTCCTCCTCGGTGGCTTCGAGGCGGTAGCCGCCCGGGGTGGAGGTGACGGCGTCCTTGCCGAGGGCGCGGCGGAGGCGGCCGACGAGAGCCTGGAGGGCGGCGGGGGCGTCCTGGGGCGGGTCGTCCGCCCAGATCTCGTCGATGAGGGTGTCGGGGGTGGTGGTGCGGCCGGGGCGGAGGGCCAGGGCGGCGAGGAGCGTCCGGAGCCGTTGGCCGCCGATGGGTACGGCGCCGCCCCGGCCGTCTGCTGCTTGGGTCACGCCCAGGATTCTGTACCGCACCCGGTCATTGTCGCGGGGCCTTCCGGGCCGGAGCACGGGGGTTTCCGAACGGCGACCGGCCGCGAGGATGCGCCACGGCCGCCCCGGACTCGGACCACTTGCCGGCGCCGGCGGGGTACGACCTGCGACGGCCGGCCTCGACTCGGACCACTCGCCCGCGCGGGCAGGGTGCGACCTGCCACGGCCGGCCGGAGTTCGGAAGGCTCGCCCGCGCCAGCGGGGTGCCGCTGCGCCCACCCGTGCCGCCCAGCGGCACGACTGCCCGCAGCCACGCGGGCCCGACCGCCGCGGCGGGACACGCACCGCCCACGCCCACCCCCGGGCACCAAACGGCCGACGGCACCACACCCCACCCAGGGGCGCGGGGAACTGCGCGACCAGCCACGACGCACCCGCGGCCGCCCGACCACAGCGGCCCCAGGCCCGGTGGGCACCCGCACCCGCAGCCGCACCCGCCCGACCGCACCGGCCCCCACCCAACACCCGCCCCAAAACCGACCCCACCCCCAACTCCCCAGGGGCGCGGGGAACTGCGCGACCGGCCACCACCCACCCGCGGCCCGGAACCACCCCGGCCGGCCCGCCCCTCACGCCCCCGGCGTCAGCGCGCTTCTTCTCGGCTGGATTCCCGAGGGCACCGCGCGGGAACGCGTGGGCGTGCCCGTCCAGCAGGTGCCCCGGCGGGAGAGCAGTCGGCGGAGCCAGAGTTCGAGGGAGATGAGGTCGGCCAGCCCGTCCAGCGGAAGCGGCTCGCCGGCCGCGGCGGAGCGCACGGCCTTGCGGATGACGCGCGCCTCCACCAGACCCGCGTCGGCCAGCAGCGGCGTGGCGAAGAGGTCCAGGAGCGGCTCGGCCGCGACCCGCAGGCCCGCGCGCGCGGCCGCCGCCGACGAGGCGTGGGAGGGAGCGCCCCAGCCGGACGGGAGGTCGGTGACTCCGGCGCCCTCCAGGACCGTACGGAGGATGGCCGCGCGGGCGCCCGGCTGGACGCGCAGCGCCTCGGGGAGGTCACGGCAGGCGCGGACGACCTGGTTGTCGAGGAACGGCGCGTGCAGCCGCTGGGAACGGATCTCCGCGGCCTGCTCCAGGACCCGGAGGTCGGCGGCGTGCCGGGCGAGCACCGCACGCGCGCGATAGTCGCCGGGGCGCTGCACGCCATTGCCGGAGCGGTCGGCCGCCGCCTGGAGCAGAACCGATACTTCAGCCAGTGCCTCACCCGTCAGCCAACGGGCCGCGGGCCCGGGTCTGGCCCAGGTCAGCGCCGCGAGCGAGGCGCCGACCGCCCCCTTGGGATCGTCGAAGCGGCGCCGCATCAGCCGCTCGGCCAGCGCCTCCAGGCCGGTCCGGTAGGGAGTGCGGGCCAGGCGCCGGGCCGCGCCGTACACGCGCGCGGGGACCATCACCGAGCCGTCCGCGCGGGCGAGCGCGGCGACCGGCCGGACCAGGTGGCGGCGCCTGCGGTCCACCAGGAGGTCGGCGAGCCGGGCGGGGTGGGCGTCCAGGACCTGGCGGGCGCCGTGCCCGGTGAAGTGGTCGGCGCTGCCGGCGGCGAGCCGCGCCCGGTGCCGGGCCGCCTGGACCAGCGAGGGGCCCGGCTCGTCGGTCAGGGGGCCGTCGAGGTCGGCGTACGGCAGGGTCTCCTCTTCCCCGGTGACCACGACGTGGTGCAGGCGGGGGCCCGCGGCCAGGGCTCCCGCGCGTTCGAGCTCGGCCTCGCGGCCGGCCACGGCCAGGTCGTTGAAGGTGACGGCCAGGAGGCGCTCGCCGGCGCCCGTGCCGTGGCCGAGGAGCGTGCCGGGTCTGCCGGGCAGGCCGGCGGCCAGCAGCGCGAGGGTCCCGGAGGCGGGCCCGCCGGACAGGTCGGCGCCGATGCCGGGCACCGGCATCCCGCGCGCGGCCCGCCGCTCGGCCGGCCCCATGCCGGGTACCGGTCCGGGGTCCAGGTCGGGCACGTGCCGGGGCGCCGCCAGCCGGGTGCGGACCGCGTCGACGAGGGCGTCGCGTACGGCGTCCACGGCACGGTCGGGGTCGGCCGGGGGCGCGGCCACGGCGAGGGAGGCGACGGGCTCGTACCCGGCGATCTCACGCGCCCCGGCGCGCAGCACCAGCGCGTGTCCCGGCGGAATGCGCCGCACGCCGTCGTACGGGGTGGTGTCGCGCAGCGCGGCCGGCACGTCCGGGGCGGCGAGCAGAGCCGCGAGGTGGGTGAAGTCGAGGTTGGCCTCGATGAGGTCGGCGAGGGGCAGCGCGGCGGTGGCGTAGGCCGTGCCGCCGGCCCAGGGGGTGTAGAACACCGGCCGGGCGCCCGCGAGATCGCCGCAGACGGTGATGCGGCGGCCGGCCTGGACGACGGCGGTGTAGCTGCCGGGCCAGGTGGTCAGATGGCGCACCGCGCCCCCGCGCGCGGTGAACAGGCCGCGCCGCAGCTCCTCGTCGCCGGCGCCGCAGATGCCGAGGACGGCGATCCGGTTCTCCGCGTCGGCGTGCACCACGCGCACCTCGTCCGGGCGCCAGTCGCCGACGGCCCACAGCGGGTCGGGGTCGCCCCACAGGAGTTGGGAGCCCACCGGATGCAGGGTCTCGCCGTCGTACCCGACGGCGCCCGCGGAGCCGATCCCGGCGGCGCCCGCGGCGGTGCTGCTCCACCCCACCAACCACCGCATCGACGCCTCCACAAGCTGTGGACAACAGGTGCACCGCATGAACCGGACCCCATGCTGCCATGAAGGGCACGTCGGAGAGGTGCGGTGGCGCCGCCTTCGATCGAGGGAAGTTCAGGCGCGGCCTGGGCGGGTCGCCGGGTGCCGGGCGCGTGCCGGGTGGCCCCGGCGGGTCGGCCTCCTGAGGAGTGCGGCGCGAATGCGCCCCCAATGCGCTCCCCCAAAACGCCCTACGCGCCCTCAAGTTGCATGGTCGGAGCGGAAATCCACCGCGCTCCGGTGGGTCGATTTTCGGCCAAATCCGCGGCGGGGCGCCGGACATGAGCACGCTCCGTACAGGACCGCGGAGTACGAGACGGGCGCCGCTCGCGCACAGTCCGGGAGGCGGATGACGCCTCCCGGACCGGTCCGCCACCCGCGGGGATGAAGGTGGCGGTGTCCCCCAGCCCGCTGGATCCAGTACAGCGGGCCGACCCACGCATGAGCCATGGAATCGCTCCCCCGGTGGCCGGAGAAGAGCGCACGGGCAGGCGCACGGCCACACGCACGGGGGCACGGGGCGACAGGCCGTGCACGGTGCGTACAGGGCGGGACGTCCGTACGGACCACAATCCCGCCAACCGGAACAATGCCCCTTAACGCTTGGGATGCGGCGAACTACGCTGGGTTTACGAATGCCGCGTGGTTATGCCAGCGCGGCAGCCGTCTGTGTCGAGGGGTGGCGCATGTCCAGGGAGCAACGCGGGCCGAACGAAAAGCTCGGCGCCGTTCTCGCCCTCGCGGGAATCAGCAACGCGGGACTCGCCCGCCGGGTCAACGACCTCGGCGCGCAACGCGGGTTGACGCTTCGCTACGACAAGACGTCCGTGGCGCGCTGGGTGTCGAAGGGCATGGTGCCGCAGGGTGCCGCGCCGCACCTCATCGCCGCCGCCATCGGCCAGAAGCTCGGCCGCCCGGTGCCGCTCCACGAGATCGGCCTGGCGGACGCGGATCCCGCGCCCGAGGTGGGGCTCGCCTTCCCCAGGGACGTGGGACAGGCGGTGAAGTCGGCGACGGAGCTGTACCGTCTCGACCTCGCCGGGCGCCGGGCCGGCGCCGGCGGCATCTGGCAGTCCCTCGCCGGGTCGTTCGCAGTGAGCGCATACGCAACGCCCGCCTCACGATGGCTGATAACCCCCGCCGACAGCTCGGTCGCGCGCGAGGCGGGCTCCGCCGAGGAGTCCGGCGCACCGATCAAAGTCGGCCACAGCGACGTGCAGAAGCTGCGGGAGGCCGCCGAGGACGCCCGGCGGTGGGACTCCAAGTACGGGGGCGGCGACTGGCGTTCGTCGATGGTGCCGGAGTGTCTGCGGGTGGAGGCGGCACCGCTGCTGCTCGGCTCCTACTCCGACGAGGTCGGCCGCGCCCTGTTCGGCGCCTCGGCGGAACTCACCCGGCTCGCCGGCTGGATGGCCTTCGACACCGGGCAGCAGGAGGCGGCACAGCGGTACTACATCCAGGCGCTGCGGCTCGCCCGCGCGGCGGCGGACGTCCCGCTGGGCGGCTATGTGCTGGCCTCCATGTCGCTGCAGGCGACGTACCGGGGGTTCGGTGACGAGGGGGTCGATCTCGCGCAGGCCGCGCTGGAGCGGAACCGGGGCCTGGCGACCGCCCGCACCATGAGCTTCTTCCGGCTGGTCGAGGCACGGGCACACGCGCGTGCGGGAGACGCGCAGGCCGCGGGCACGGCGCTGAAGGCGGCCGAGGGATGGCTGGAGCGCTCGCGCGAGGGGGACCACGACCCGTCGTGGCTCGGTTTCTACGGGTACGACCGGTTCGCCGCCGACGCGGCCGAGTGCTACCGGGACCTGAAGGCGCCGCGGCAGGTCCGCCGCTTCACCGAGCAGGCGTTGTCGAAGCCGACGGAGGAGTTCGTGCGGTCGCACGGGCTGCGGCTGGTCGTCTCCGCCGTCGCCGAGCTGGAGTCCGGGAACCTGGACGCGGCGTGCGAGCAGGGGGTGCGGGCCGTGGAGGTCGCCGGGCGGATCTCGTCGGCGCGGACGACGGAGTACGTGAAGGATCTCCTGCACCGGCTGGAGCCGTACGGTGACGAGCCGCGGGTGGTGGAGCTGCGGGAACGGGCCCGGCCGTTGCTGATGGCGCCGGCGTGAGGGTCGTCCGCCCGCCTGCCGGGGCGATGCCGTCGCGCGGCCGGGGGTGCGTCGTGGTCGGTCACGCGGTTCCCCGCCCTTTCCGGGTGCCGGTGCCGCGCGGAGTTTGAAGCCGCTGTCAGTGGCGCAGTGCACTATCGATGGCGGAGGTGGTGCAGGTGCGGGCCGGGGCGTACGACTGTGATGTGCTCGTGATCGGCGGGGGAATCGTCGGGCTGTCGACCGCGTATGCGATCACGCGGGCCGCGCCGGGCACCCGCGTGACCGTGCTGGAGAAGGAGCCCGGCCCGGCCAGGCACCAGACGGGGCGCAACAGCGGAGTCATCCACAGCGGGATCTACTACCGCCCGGACTCGCTCAAGGCCCGGTACGCGGTGCGGGGCGCCGCCGAGATGGTGAAGTTCTGCGCCGAGTACGGCATCGCGCACGCCGTCACCGGCAAGCTGATCGTCGCCACCGAGCGGGACGAGCTGCCGCGGCTGCACGCGCTCGTGCAGCGGGGCCGGGAGAACGGCATCCAGGTGCGCGAGCTGGGGCCCGCCCAGATCTCCGAGTACGAACCGGAGGTCCGGGGCCTCGCCGCCATACACGTCGGTACGACCGGGGTGTGCGACTTCGTGGGCGTCGCCCGGCAGCTGGCGCGGGCGTCCGGGGCGGAGATCCGGTACGGCGCGCGGGTCGTGCGGGTGGACCGGCGGGCGGACCGGGGCGTGGCCGTGCTCACCGCGGCCGGGGAGGTGGTCCGCGGCCGGGTGCTGGTGAACTGCGCCGGGCTGCACTGCGACGAGGTGGCCCGGCTGACCGGCGACGATCCCGAGGTGCGGATCGTGCCGTTCCGCGGGGAGTACTACGAGCTGGCGCGGCCCGAGCTGGTGCGCGGGCTGGTGTACCCGGTGCCGGACCCGGCGTTCCCGTTCCTCGGGGTGCATCTGACGCGAGGGATCGACGGGGGCGTGCACATCGGCCCCAACGCGGTGCCGGCGCTGGCCCGCGAGGGATACGGCTGGGGGGTCGTACGGCCCCGGGAGCTGGCCGGGACGGTGGCGTGGCCGGGCTCCTGGGCGATCGCCCGGCAGCACTGGCGGTACGGCGCCGGGGAGCTGCACCGCTCGCTGTCGAAGGACGCGTTCCTGAGGGCGGTGCGCAGACTGCTGCCCGCCGCGGAGGCCGGTGACCTGGTGCGGGCCCCCGCCGGGGTGCGGGCGCAGGCGGTGCTCCGCGACGGGACGCTGGTGGACGACTTCCTGATCCGGGAGGGGGCCCGGGCCGTGCACGTGCTGAACGCGCCCTCGCCCGCGGCCACCGCCTCGCTGCCGATCGGACGGGAGATCGGCCGCCGGGCACTGGGGATGCTGGGGGCGCTGTAGCGCCCTGACCGGACCTCTAAAATTGGGCTTACTGTGTCTGACTCCCTGAACACCCCCGACGCCCCGCCCTCGGCATCCCACACCCCCGGTGTCTCCGTCCGCCACACCCGGGCCAAGGGAGAGCCGCGCTTCCCGGACGGTCCCAGGGCCGATCCCGCCGGGTCCCACTTCGAGCGGCGGATCCGCAGCTTCCAGCCGCGGCGGAGCCGGGTGACGGCCGGGCAGGCCGACGCGCTGCAGCGGCTGTGGCCCAAGTGGGGGCTGGACATCGACGGGCAGCGGGTGATCGATCTCGGCGAGCTGTTCGGGAACGACCGCCCCGTGGTCCTGGAGATCGGGTTCGGGATGGGCGAGGCCACCGCGCAGATGGCCGCGGGTGACCCGGACACCAACATCCTGGCCGTCGACGTGCACACCCCCGGCCAGGGCAACCTGCTCAATCTCGCCGACCGGAACGGCCTGCCCAACGTCCGCGTGGGCAACGGCGACGCGATCATCCTGCTGCGGGAGATGCTCCGCCCGGACGCGCTGGACGGACTGCGCGTCTACTTCCCGGACCCGTGGCCCAAGAAGCGGCATCACAAGCGGCGGCTCATCCAGCCGGAGTTCCTCACCCTGGCCGCGACGCGGCTGAGACCGGGCGCGATCGTGCACTGCGCGACCGACTGGGAGCCGTACGCCGAGCAGATGCTGGAGGTGCTCACCGCGCATCCCGGCTTCGAGAACACCCGGCCCGACGGCGGTTTCGCGCCCCGCCCGGAGTTCCGTCCGCTGACCCGTTTCGAGGGACAGGGACTGGACAAGGGACATGTCGTGCACGACCTGCTGTTCCGGCGCGTGCCGCACAGCCAGGACCGGTAATCCGATCAACCCCTCGCCCCGTCACCGTTAGGGTCGATGCCGTGGCCACGAGTCCTCCGTTTCCGCCCTGTCCCCCGAGCCCCGGCGACGGTGCGCTCCGCCACCGGCGCTGGTGGCAGCGCAGTTGGGTGCGGTACGGAGCACTGAGTTCGCTGCTGGCGCTGTCCGGTCTGGTCATCCTCGCGCTCGTCCGGCGGCAGACCGGCACGGAGGGGTTCCTCGTCGGGCTCGGGCTGGCGGTGCTGCCGGTGCCGTGGCTGATATCCGCGTTCCGGTGGCTGGACCGGGTCGAGCCGGGGCCCTGGCGGAACCTGGTGTTCTCGTTCGCCTGGGGGGCCTGTGCGGCGGCGCTGATAGCCATCGTGGCCAACAGTTTCGCGACGAAGTGGATCGCCACGTCGACCGCGGACCCGTCCGGTGCCGACACCCTCGGCGCCACGGTCATAGCGCCGGTCGTGGAGGAGTCCGCCAAGGCCGCCGCCGTGCTGCTGGTGTTCCTCTTCCGCAGGCGGGACTTCACCGGGATCGTCGACGGCGTGGTGATAGCGGGGATCACCGCCACCGGGTTCGCGTTCACCGAGAACATCCTCTACCTCGGCACGGCCTTCGGGACCGACCAGCTCACCGGTGGCCGCGGCATCGCCTCCGTCACCGCCGCGACCTTCTTCGTGCGCATCGTGATGTCCCCGTTCGCGCATCCCCTGTTCACCGTCCTCACCGGCATCGGCTTCGGCATCTCGGCGCTGTCCGCCGAGCGCCAGCACGTGCGGCGCGTCCTGCTGCCGCTCGGCGGCCTGCTGCTCGCGATGGGCATGCACGCCTTCTGGAACGGCTCCGCCACCTTCGGCCCGTACGGCTTCTTCGCCGTCTACGGCGGCTTCATGGTGCCCGCGTTCGCGCTGCTGACCTGGCTCGCGATCTGGATGCGGCATCGGGAGCTGCGGACCGTGCGGGCGGAGCTGCCGGCGTATGTGCTGGCCGGGTGGCTGGGGCCGGCCGAGCCGTTCGCGCTCGGGTCGATGCGGGCGCGGCGGATGGCCCGGGACTACGCCCGGCACCATTACGGGCGGCCGGCGGCACGGGAGGTGGCGCGGTACGAGGGGTACGCCACCTCGCTCGCGTTCCTGCGGCAGCGCGGGCGCGCGGGGAAGGCCGGGGCGGACTTCGTCGTGCGGGAGCGGGAGCTGCTGGACCAGCTGTGGCGGCGCAGGCAGGTGGCCCGGCCGGCGCTGGAGTACGCGGCGCGGGCGGCCGCGCCGGCCCGGCCGGTGTACGCGGGTCCGGTACCCGCGGCCCACTGGCCGGGGTACGGCTCCGCGGCGGTGTCGTATCCCGAGTACAACCCCTATCGGTCGTGACCGGCCGGCTCACGGCGGGGAACGGCACCGCGGCGAGTGCGCCGGGGCCGGGCGGCCCCAGGCCGACCCCGCCGTCCGGTCGGCCCGCGTCGAGGTCGGGCCTCCATGCGGACGCCCCGTCGAGGTCGGGGCTCTAGGCGGACGCCTCCGTCAGTTTCGCCGTCTCGGCCTCCGTCAGCCTCAGGTCGGCCACGCCCAGCAGCGCGGGCAGCTGGTCCACCGTCCGGGCGGAGGAGATCGGGGCGGTGACCGTCGGCTGGGCGGCCAGCCAGGCGAGGGCGACCGTGCCGACCGGGGCCTCGTGGGCCGCGGCGACCTCGTCGAGGGCCGCGAGGACCTTCCGGCCGCGCTCGGAGTCCGCGTACTTCTGGGCTCCGCCGGCGCGGGCGCTGTCGACGGTCGTGCCGGGCCGGTACTTGCCGGTGAGGAAGCCGGAGGCGAGCGCGAAGTACGGGACGGCGGACAGGCCCTCGCGGGCGAGGAGGTCCCGCAGCGGGCCCTCGTAGGTGTCGCGGGAGACCAGGTTGTAGTGCGGCTGGAGGGCGACGTAGCGGGCGAGGCCCTCGCGGTCGGAGAAGTCGAGGGACTCCTTCAGCCGCTCGGCGGTGATGTTGGAGGCGGCGATGTGCCGGACCTTGCCGACCTTCACCAGCTCGTCCAGCGCGCCGATGATCTCCTCCACCGGCACCTCGGGCTTGTCGAAGTGGGTGTAGTAGAGGTCGATGTGGTCGGTGTCCAGGCGGCGCAGGGAGGCGTCCGCGGCGGCCTTGATGTTGGCGGCGGACAGCCCCTGGAATTCGGGGTGCTGGCTGACCTTGGTCGCGATGACGACATCGGAGCGGTTGCCGCGCTCCTTGATCCACTTGCCGATGATCGTCTCCGACTCGCCGCCCTGGTTGCCCTCGACCCAGGCGGAGTAGGAGTCGGCGGTGTCGATGAAGTTGCCGCCCGCGGCGGTGTAGGCGTCGAGGACGGCGAAGGAGGTCCGCTGGTCGGCGGTCCAGCCGAAGACGTTGCCGCCGAGCGCCAGGGGGAAGACCTCGAGGTCGGAAGAGCCCAGTTTACGAAGTGACGTCATACGTCATGACAACGCCGGCGGGGGAGGATCGCATCCCGCCGCCGGCGCCGAGTTCCCGCGAGCCCGCGGAACGGGGCTGTCAGGGGTTGAGGCCCTTGTCGCGCAGCCACGCCATCGGGTCGATGCCGGTGGGCTGGCCGCCGGGGTGGACCTCCAGGTGCAGGTGCGGGCCGGTGACGTTGCCGGTGGCGCCGACCCGGCCGATGACCTCGCCGGTGGAGACCTTCTGGCCGGTGGAGACGTTGATCGAGGACTGGTGGCAGAACCACAGCTCGGTGCCGTCGTCCAGGGTGAGGATCGTGCGGTAGCCGTAGGCGCCGGCCCAGCCCGCCTCGGTGATCGTGCCGCTGTGGATGGCCTTGATCAGGGTGCCGGTGGGGGCGGCGAAGTCGAGACCGGTGTGGTAGCCGGAGGACCACATGGAGCCGGCCTGGCCGAAGGTCGAGGTGATCGTGTACGAGGAGGTCGGCAGCGCGTACTGTTTGGCCAGCTCGGCCAGCCGCTTCTCCTCCGCCGCCTTCTTGGCCTCGGCAGCCGCCTCCTTGGCGTCGGCCTCCGCCTTCTCCTTGGCCTCGGCGGCCTTGGCGGCGGCCTCCTGCTCGGCCTTGGCGGCGGCCTCGGCGCTCCGCTTCTCGGCGGCGGCGAGCGCGACGGCGGAGGCCTTGGTCTCGGCCTGGCCCTGCTGCTGCTCGGCCTGCGCCATGATCCGGTTGCGCAGCACCTCGCCCGCGTCCGCGGTGTCCTCACCCTCGTCGGTGGAGGGCAGGCCCACGGTGCTCAGCGTGGCGGTGGCCTGGGCCGACTGCGTGTCCGCGGAGCCGTCCTCGAAGAGGGAGCCGACGGAGGGCAGGTCGGGCATGGAGATGGAGACCGGCGGCTTGCCGGAGTTGGCGCTGGCCATACCGCCCGCGCCGACCGCGGCGATGACGCCGACGCCGAGGACGGTCGAGCTGCGCGCGAAGCCGCCTCGCTGCTTGGCGACGCGGTGCCGGCCACGGACCGGGGCGACGGAGTCCTCGGTGGGGTTCCACTCCTCCCAGGGGCCCTCCTCGGCGCGGTAGGAGCCGTAGCCGAAGGTCTCGGTCTCACGCTGAGCCGGTATGAACGGGGCTTCTGGGGCAGGCCGGTTGGACGCCACGCGGGCGCACTCCTTTCCTTCCTCCGCCTACCGGGTTAGCTGACGGGTTCGGAGCAGGAAGGTCTCCTACGCGCGTATACCGGTCGTGACTCTGCGAGTTCACGGCGGCATTCGCGTGATTCACCCCAGGGTGGTGGTTCCCCGGCTCCCTTACGGGATTCGGCGTGTGCGCACGGAGCCGCCTCTTGTGACGGCTGGGACGACCGCGCTGCGTTATCGAACGTTAATAGACCTGCCAGTCACTTTCCAAGCCGTTCGGCTTGATCATTAACGTTTTTGACGGCGGAGCTATCGGCCAGTACCCCACCAGAACGGGCGAGTTGCCCCCAGGGCGGAAGCGTTCAGTAGTCACTGGCGGTTTTGATGGTGACTCAGCCGTTATGCGGAGGGCGTCCGTCCGGTCACCTTGCGTGACGGCCGACGGGGGGCAGGGGAAGCGATGTGCAAGTGGTCCCGCGGATGGCGTATGCTGGTCACACAACGACGCGGGGTGGAGCAGCTCGGTAGCTCGCTGGGCTCATAACCCAGAGGTCGCAGGTTCAAATCCTGTCCCCGCTACTGAAGACTCAGGGCCCGGAATCCCAAGGATTCCGGGCCCTGAGTGTTTCCGGCGCTCACCCCACCAGGTGGGCGTTCGGCGCCTTGGCGAGGGCCTCCAGCTCGGGCAGGACGACGACCCGGACCCCCGCCGCGGTCAGGACACCCGTGCCGTCGGCCGCGGCGACGAACGTGTCGGGTTCGCGCCAGGCGGTGACCACCCGGCGCACCCCGGCCCGCACGATCAGCTCGGCGCAGGGGGCGGGGCGGGAGGCGCGGCGGGCGCAGGGTTCGAGGCTGCTGTAGACCGTGGCGCCCGGCAGCCGCGGGTCGGCCGCGTCGATCTTCGCGAGCGCCGCCTCCTCCGCGTGGACCACCGGGTCGGCGCCCTCGCGCGAGTGGCCGCGGGCCAGCTCGGTGCCGTCGGCGGCGACCACGACCGCGCCGACGCTGAACGCCGTCTCGGACGGCGGGCACTGCGCGGCGAGTTCGCAGGCGGTGCGCAGCCAGTGGCGGTCGGCGGCGGCGGGGAGCGGGCCGGTGCCGGGGGCCGTGGGCGTGTAGCGCATGAGGACGACGTCCTCGATCCGGCGGGTGCCGAGCAGGCGCAGGCGTCCGCCCTGGTAGCCGCCCGGCCCGAACAGCCGTGGGGCCTGCGGATCACCCACGAACAGCGGGGCGAGGACCAGCTGGAGTTCGTCGGCGAGCCCCTGCCGGAGAAGCTGGGTGTGGACCGTGCCGCCGCCCTCCACCATGAGGCGCCCGACCCCGCGCACGTCGTGCAGATGCTCCAGCAGGGCCCGCCAGTCCAGGGTGGGGCCGAGCGGGACGACGTCGGCGGTGCGCCCGAGGAGGCGGGAGGCCCGCTCTGCGCCCTCGTCGGTGGTGTAGACGAGCTTCTCGCCGCCGGTGTGCCAGAAGTTGGCGTCCGGATCGAGGTCCCCGGAGCCGGTGACCGTGACCTTCAGCGGGTACTCCGGCCTGCCGGCCGCTGCGCGGGCCGCGCGCCGCTCGGCGGAGTTGACCAGCAGGCGGGGGTTGTCGGCGCGGATCGTGCCGGCGCCGACGAGGATGGCGTCGACGGAGGCCCGTACCTCGTCGACCCGGTCGAAGTCGGCCGGGCTGGACAGCAGGAGCCGATCGGGGCCGGTGTCGTCCAGGTAGCCGTCGAGGGAGACGGCGGCGGACAGCAGCACGTACGGCAGGGGCATCGGCGCTCTTTCTTCCGGAGGCGGACGGTGACGGACGGCTTGGTTCAAGTTTGAAACAAACCTACACTGGCGGCATGACGACCCGCTGGCTCAGCCCCGAGGAGCAGCGCGCCTGGCGCGCCTACATCGCCGCCTCCCGCCTCCTGGAGGACGCGATCGACCGGCAGCTCCAGCAGGAGGGCGGCATGCCGCACCTGTTCTACTCGGTGCTGGCCAACCTCTCCGACGCCCCCGGCCGGCAGCTGCGCATGACCGATCTCGCCGAGACGCTGAAGATCACGCGCAGCCGGCTGACGTACGCGGTGACCCGGCTGGAGCGGGACGGACTGGTGCGCCGGGAGAACTGCCGCTGGGACAAGCGCAGCTCGCTCGCGGTGCTGACCGACGAGGGGATGGCCGTACTGGAGCGTACGGCACCGGGGCACGTCGAGACGGTCCGCGCGCTGATGTTCGACCGGCTCAGCCCGGAGCAGGTGGGGCAGCTGGAGGAGATCTGCACAGGGATCGCGCGGGGACTGCAGGGGGAGAGCGAGGACGCGGCGGCCGCGACCGAGGACGTGCCGTGGCGCCGACGGTCGGCCCCCTGCGCCGGGGCTTCGGGCGACGAGTAGTTGATTCAACTTTTAAGCATGGGATAGGGTCACGCCTCTGCATGTGCTTCAAAACTGAAGCACATCACTCCGAACGGAACCCGGAGACCCGTATGCCCGACACCCCCGCCGCCACCCCGCGCGCCCGCGTCCGGGTACCGCTGCGTTTCGCCGACGGCTACCGCGCCGACGCGGAACTCGTCACCTTCCACGGCCTCACGGACGGTCTGGAGCACCTAGCCGTCGTCCTCGGCGACCCCGGCCCGGTCCCGCTGGTGCGCCTGCACTCGGAGTGCCTGACCGGTGACGTCTTCGGCTCGGCGCGCTGCGACTGCGGCCCGCAGCTGCGCGAGGCGGTCGAGCGCATCGCCGAGAGCGGCGGTGTCCTGCTCTACCTCCGCCAGGAGGGCCGGGGCATCGGCCTCTACAACAAGCTCGACGCGTACGCCCTCCAGGACGAGGGGCTCGACACCTACGAGGCGAACGCCGCCCTCGGCCTGCCGGAGGACGCCCGCGACTACACGGCCGCCGCGCAGATGCTCGCCGCCCTCGGCATCACGGAACTGGACCTGCTGTCCAACAACCCCGACAAGGCCGGGCAACTGCGCGCGCTGGGCCTCGCCGTGCGGGACCGGGTGCCGACCGGAGTCTTCACCACGGCCCACAACGTCCGCTACCTGCGCGCCAAGGTGCTCCAGACCCAGCACACGCTGCCGCTGGCCGAGCTGACGGAGCTGACGGAGCTGACGGAGCTGTCGGAGCTGACGGCGGGCTGAGCCTTCTCGTACGGATCGGGCCGGGCTCAGCCCAGGCGCCGTGCCGGGAGCCGGAGCGCCGACAGGATGCCGAGGGCGAGCAGCACCGCCGCCACGGCGTAGGTGATCCGGAAACCGGCCGGGTCCGTACCCGCCGTGCCCAGCACCACCGACAGCAGGGCCGTGCCGGCCGACGCGGCCAGCTGGGCGTTGATGCTCAGCGCGGTGCTCGCCCCGGCCAGCCGGTCCGCGGGCAGGTCACGGGTCGCGGTGGTCATCGCCGGCATCAGCGTCATCCCGGCGCCGACCCCCATGACCATGCCGGCGACGACGATCCGCCAGGACGCGACCCCGGCGATGCCGGTCTGCCAGGCCAGCAGGCCCATGCCGAGGGCGCCCACCGCGCATCCCGCCGCGATCACCCGGCGCGGTGCGACCCGGTCGATCCGCCGGGCAGCGATCTGCATCGTCGTACCGATCACGAGCCCGACCGGCGCCCCGAGGAGACCGGCCGCCGTCGCGGTCAGGCCCCGCTCCTGCTGCCAGTACAGCGGCCCGAGCAGCATCGAGCCGAAGTAGCCGCAGGTGAAGGGGGCGAGCGTGCCGATGCCGGCGGCGAAGGTACGGTCGCGCAGCAGCCGCAGGTCCAGCAGCGGCGTGCGGACGGCGAGCGCCCGCCGGACGAAGGCCGCCGTGAGCAGGGCCCCGGCCAGCGTCGGCACCAGCGCGCCGGGCGCCGTGAAGTCCCCGTGCTCCCCGCCGCGGGCCAGGCCGTACAGGAGCAGCGCCAGGCCGGGCGAGAGCATCAGCAGGCCGGGCACGTCCAGCCGGGGGCGGTCGGCGCCGCGGGTGTCGGGGGCGTCCGTCGGCAGCAGCCGGACCGCCAGAATCAGGGCCAGGGCGCCGACGGGCAGGTTGATCAGGAAGATCCAGTGCCAGGAGGCGGCGTCGACCAGCCGGCCGCCGAGCACCGGGCCTGCGACCGGGCCGATCAGGATGGGCAGCCCCAGCAGGGCCATCGCCCGGCCGAGCCGGGCCCGGTCCGCGACGCGCATGCCCATCGCCATGCCGACCGGCTGCAGCAGCCCGCCGCCCAGCCCCTGAACGGCCCGGACCGCGATCAGACTGCCCGCGTCCCAGGCGCAGGCGGCGAGCAGGGAGCCCAGCGTGAACAGGGCGAGCGCCACCACGTAGGTGCGCTTGGCGCCGATCCGGGCCATCGCCCAGGCGGCGGTCGGGATGACCGCGGCGAGCGCGAGCGTGTAAGCGGTCGCGGTCCACTGGATGGTCTCCAGCGGCGCGCCGAAGGACGCCGAGAGGCGGCGCAGCGCGACGTTGACGATCGTCATGTCGAGCACGGCCATGATCGAGCCGAGGACCACGACGGCGGCGACACGGTGGAAGACGGCCGAAGGGGCGGGGTCCGCGGCACCGGCCGGGGGAGCCGGCCGGGCGGTGCCGGAGGGCCGGAGGGTGCTCATCGCCCGGCCCTCAGCCCGCGTAGGGACGCTCGGCGCGGGCGGACCGCAACGCCCGCCCCCACCAGGTGAGCTGGCCGAGCATGCCCTTGACGGCGCCGGCGCACACCTCGGCGTCGCGCGGGACGCCGTCCTCGCCGAGGCCGGACCAGGGACCGTGCAGGCTGACGGAGTCACGCACGGTCAGGGCGTGCAGTTCGGCGAAGACCAGCCGGAGCTGCTCGACCGCGCGCAGACCGCCGCCGAGACCGCCGTACGACACGAAGCCCACCGGCTTGGCCTGCCACTCGCGCAGGTGCCAGTCGAGGAGGTTCTTCAGGGCCGCCGGGAAGCTGTGGTTGTACTCGGGCGTGACGACCACGAAGGCGTCGGCGCCGGCCAGCCGCGGCGAGACGTCCCGCAGCGCTGCGGCGGCCTCGGGGCTCGGCGTGCCGCCCCAGCCGGGCATCACCAGCGGCAGGTCCACCTCGGCGAGGTCGATGACGTCGAACTCCAGGCCCGGGTCGGCCTCCGCGGCGGTACCGAGGAACCAGTCGGTGACGGCCGGCCCCAGGCGCCCCTCGCGCACGCTGCCGACGATGACGGCGACGCGGAGCGGACGGTCCTCGGTGGTACGGGCAACGGTGGTCGTTTCGGCAACGGACATGGCTGTCCCCCTCTGTGACGGATCCCTGCGGCGGATCTCCCCCGCGGGCGGGCCGCTTCCTGCGGTCACCCTCCAGCAAAGTACAACGAGCGTTGTAGAAATTACAACGCCCGTTGTACTTCAGCTAAGGTGGGCTGGTCACGAAGGAGGCGGACGTGGGCGAGACGAACGAGTCCCGGCTGGAGCAGGCGCGGCGCGAGGTGTCACCGCGCAAGCTGCAGAAGCAGATGGCCATCGCGAGCGCCGCGTGCACGGTCTTCGGCCGCGAGGGCTACGCGCGCGCCTCGGTCGACGCACTCGCGGCGGCGGCCGGCGTCTCCACGCGCACGCTGTACAACCACTTCCCCGGCGGCAAGGCACAGCTCTTCCAGGCGGTCGTCACCTGGACGTCGAGCGAGGTCCGCGACGCCCAACTGGCCCGCCTGCACGCCGTGCTGGACCCGGAACGCCCGCCGCACCCCACCGACCTGGAACGCGACCTGGTCTCCCTGGCCCGCGCCTTCACCGGGCTCATGACCGACTACGCGAACCACTTCGCCCTGGTCCGCCACATCCACGCGGAGGCCGACCACGTACCGCCCGAGGTTCTCCGGGCCTGGCTGGAGGCCGGCCCGGAACCGGTCGGCCGGGCCCTCACCGAGGCGATGACCCATCTGGAGGACGCCGGCCTGCTCGACCTCCACGGGGACGCGTCCCTCGCCGCGAGCCACTTCTCGGCCCTGACCGCGCACCGGATCGTCCAGACCACCCACTACGGCGTGATGCCCCTGGCGGAGGCGGAGACGGACCGCCTGACCAGAGGCGCGGTGGCCGCGTTCCTCCGGGCCTACGGGGCGCGGTGACGACCACCGCGCCGGGCGGCCGGCGAGTGGCCGCGCCCCGCGGCCCCTCCTCGGTCACCCCTCGACGAAGGTGACGGTCTCGTCGAGCGGCGCCCGGCCCGTACGGGCGTAACCCACCGTGGCGTCCTCGAACCCGATCGACATGCCGCAGAACAGGATGAGGCCGTCCGGGGCGACACGATCTCCGCGACGGTCCTGCGGTACACCGACCACGCCATCTGCGGGCAGCTGTGCAGCCCTTCGGCGCGCAGCAGCAGCATGACAGTCTGCAGATACATGCCGACGTCGGACCACTGGGGACGGCCCATGTCGCGGTCGATGTGGCAGAACAGCGCGGCGGGCGCCCCGAAGCAGTCCCAGTTCGCGGCGGCGGCCCGCTGGCGCGCCTCCCAGTCCTCGCGCTCGATGCCGAGACCGCTGTAGCGCTCGTGCCCGAAGGCGGAGCGGCGTTCGCGGTACGGAGACTTCAGCGCGGCCGGGTACATCTCGTACTCCCGCTCGTCCCAGGGGTCGGCCGCGGCCACGCGCTCGCCGGCCCGCCTCTTCAGTACGGCCAGCGGCCCGCCGGTCACCACATAGGCGCGCCACGGCTGGAGATTCGATCCGGACGGCGCCCAGGCCGCGGCGGACAGCACCCGCTCCAGCGTGTCCCTCGGCACGGGCCGGCCGGTGAACCCGCGCACCGCACGACGGCTCGTCACCGCCTCGTAGACATCCACGGTCATCCACCTCGCTCGCCTGCTCCACAGCGCGGTCCCCGTCCGCCCCGGGCCGCCGCACCCGGCGGGCGTGACGGAAGGGCCGCCGGGCCGGGGCGGTCAGGAGAGCCAGTCGGTGTAGCGGGTGGGGGCGAGGTGGGCGGCCCTAGGATTCCCAGGCGTAGCCCGCACCGAAATGAAGAAAGTTCTCGCGGCTCGCGGTCGCATATTGGGGGAAGACCACTACGAAACGCGCCAGACCGCACAGATGCTCGCTGACTTGGCCCGCCTTCCTCCCGAGGGCTGGCGCTTCGGCGGATACGGCAGACGGCGCAACGTGCCACCGAACCGTGAAGCACGTAGACGCAACGGACCCGCCTCAAATTTTTCTCGGGACTAACGTGACATCAGTGCCAAGTTGGCGGCATTAGACCATTGACATGGGGTGGAATTTCAAGGCAGGCCAACCAAGAAATCCCACCCCGATTGGCTGATTCAGTCCCAACCGTCGAGTGAGACCTGAGAGTCATTGGCAAGGTACCGATGGAGGGCATTCGCCGTGGTATTCACAAACACATCGGGGATCTCGGCGACATCGACCCAGCAGACCTGGGCGTGCTTGCGCGGTTCGCGGTTCTCCAGTTCGCCGGTCCAGTCGTGCGCAGTGAAGACGACGGTGAGGAAACCGTTGGGAGCTTCGACGCCCCATGCACCGTGGATGATGTGGGCCACCTTCAGGGCCTCCGGCTTCACTGTCAGGCCGGTTTCCTCGTACAGCTCGCGCACCGCGGTCTCGGTAATCGGCTCACCGGGTTCGCTCTTGCCGACCGGGAGGTCCCACATGCCCTGGGCGAACTTGGCGTTCTGGCTGCGCTGGAGGAGGACGACGCGGTTGGTGGCCTTGTCGTGGACGATGACGGCGGCGACCAGCAGGGTCATGGATTCGAGGGCGGGCTTGAGGGCTTTGGGGTGGTCGTCGGTTGTCCGCTGAGCCACGGTTGTGTCCCTTCGTCGGCCGGTTGGTGGGCAGCTTAGGCCAGTGCTTCGCGTGTGCGGCGGGCCAGTTCGGCCGCCCCGGGCACCCTGCGGCGCTGGTAGACGGCGAGAGTGGAGCGGAGTGAGGTGATCGCCTTGCGGGTGCGGTCAGAGGTCATGCCCTCCATGAGAGTCAGGGCCTGGGACCAGGCGGCGACGGCCTCGTCAGCGCGGGCCTGTGCTGCGAGACTGTCCCCGAGGTCGGCGTAGGTGAGGGCGTGGACCCGTTTGTACTTCTCGGGGTCCCAGCGGACCAGGGCATCGCGGTGTTGTTGCTCGGTGCCGACGTGGTCGGCGAGATCGGTCAGAGTGCGGGCGGTGTGGCTGGCCACGGTGCCGGCGGCCGGGCCGCTGACGCGGGAGTAGCTCGGCTGTGGGCCGTCGTCACGTAGGAGGGCGTCTTCGGCGGAGAGCAGGGCGCGGGCCGCTGCGGGCTTCTCGCCCACAGCGGCGTACGCGCGGGCATGGGTGATGTGAAGCAGCGCCTCGGTCTGGCCGTCGACGTGACCCAGGCCGCGGGTCAGTGCGCCCTCGACGAGGTCGACGCAGTGGTGGGGTTGCTTGAGGCTGAGGGCCTGGTGGGCGAGGGCGCGCATCATGCAGGCGGCGTGGCCGTGCGGGTCGGCTTCGCAGGCGAGTTGATATCCGACCTGGTAGTAGCGCTGGGCGGCACCTTCCTGGCCGAGATCGTGGTGCTTCCAGCCCGCGAGGTAGGCGAGTTCTGCGACCGCTCCGAAGGCTGCCCGACGTAAGGCTTCGTTCGGGAACCGCCCGCGCAGCATGGGGGCCGCGGTGTCGGCGAGATACGCGGTGACGGTGGTAAGCCCATGACCGCCACCGAGACGCTCGTCGGCGGCACTGAAAGCTGCGGTGATCTGGCGGACGACGTCCACGTCCTCCGCACCAACGAGGGAGCTACCGGTGCGGGCCCGGAGCATGCGGGCCGTGGCTTCGTGGTCGTACGCAAGGGGCATGGCGACGCCGGCTGCGGTGAAGGCGGCCACGGCCAGGAAGCGTCGGCGTTCGACGTCGGCACGGCCCAGGTCGGTCGCGGCGAGGACGGGATCAGCCTGCTCGGTCGGTGCCTCGCCCCCGCGGAGACCAATCTCCGTCTCGGTGACCGTGCGGCCTGCTCGCCGGGACAGTGCCTCGGCGAGGTACCGGGCGGTACGGCCGGTCGGCTGGCGGTTGCCGTTCACCCAATGGGAGACAGCCGACTTGTTGGTCTGGAGGGTCTCGCCGTTCTCGGCAGCGATACGTCGGATGTCCTTCGCCAGAGCCTCGTAGGTGCAGCCCGTCGCCTGGATGGTCTCGCGCAGGCGGGAGTCGGTTTCTCTCTGCGCTGCCACGATCGCCTCCGCTCCGGAGCTGTAAACCGCGTATACCGCTTCGACTGCCTCTCACCGTACCCACTGTGCGTGACGGCCTGTTCACTGAATACCAGCCGCCCGGTCCGGTCCGACACCGCGACCAGGCTCCCCCCTTCGGCCGGGCGGCTCCCCGAAGTTCCGTACCACCGCTCCGGGTTCAGCCATGCCTGCGCCCGAACGCGGCCAATCAGAGACGGAGACACGGTGACCACCATCGACACCACGGCCATCACAGTCGAGCTGCCCCGGGCGTTCGACGAGCGCTGGAGCCGACTGCCGGGCATCCAGGCCGACGGCCGGCGCATCACCATCGACCCGGCCGAGTACTTCTTCCGCTTCGAGTCCAACACCTGGCTCGTCGCCGACTGGGAGCTGGTCAAGTCCCAGCTCCTGGATGTGGAGGAAACCGCCGAGAGCACGGTCGAGCAGCTCGCCCTGGACTTCATCAAGGCCCACAGTGAGTCCACCTCGGACGCCGCCCGCGTGCTGTCCACCGCCTACGAGGTGTACGCCTACCTGTTCCGCGACGAGCACCTCGCCGTCCTCGGCCTGCCCCAGTTCACCGCCGAGCACCTTCGGATGCTGCGCGAGGCGGCCACGCTGATGGCGCTCAACAAGGTCGAGCTGGACGGGCACATCTCCAACGTCGGCCCGTGCTGGTTCTTCCCGGCCGCCACCTCGGTCGTCTTCGACCTGGACGACGAGACGGGCGGGATGTTGGACGAGGTCTACCACGGCGGCTGGTTCAACGAGCACCGCCGCATCGAGTCCATCAAGGCCCACGCCGCCCTCGGCGGCCGACTCGTGCACGGCTGCCAGTCCGTGCCGGACCAGGCCGGCGGCGTCGTCGCCCCCTACGGTGCCTCGATGACCGCCTTCCGGGACGACCTCGCGGCTTTCAAGGCCGACTGGATCGAGCAGGTCTACGCCCACCGCGTCAGCCCTGCCGCGTAGCACCCGCACCGCACGCCAGGCCCCGGGGCGGGCAGGCACTCCTCGCCCGTCCCGGACGCCACCACCGCACTGGAGCCCTTCATGGACGCGACCCTCAACACCGAACTCCTGGACAACCTGCTGACCCTCGCCAACCGCACCTGCGCATCGCGTGAGGAGGTACGCGTCTGGTCCATGTCCGGCGTCGAGCGCCTGACCTTCACCGACGGCGGCACCGCCATCTTCAAGTACGCCAGGAGGCCCTTCGACAGGGAGGAACAGGCACTCCGGTTGGCAAAGACGCTCGGCGTCCCCGTACCTTCCGTTCACGCCTCGGCAGTCCTGGACGGCTGGCTCGGGATGCTGCTGGAAGACTTGGGCGCTCCCATCCGCGAAGCCGACGACCTCGACGGCGCCGCCGCAGCCGTGGTCCTGCACCGCACCCGCACGGCCGCGGCCCTGCCTGTTCTCGATCAGGAAGGTCTGCGCGGCCTCCCGGCGCGAGCCTTGGAACACCTCGGCCACCTACGGAAGGCGGACCGGTGGGAGGAAGCCCACGACATCGAGGACGCTCTCGACCGCATCGCCCAAGCCGCCGAAGCGCGCTCGGCCGGCGCCACGATCGGCCCGTTCGGCTGGGTGCACTCCGAGTTCCACCCCACCAGCCTCCACATCGGCCGGCGCGGCTGGCGTCTGCTGGACTTCGCCCGCGCCTTCACCGGCCCCGGCCTGCTCGACCTCGCCAGCTGGCACGGCACCATCGACAACCCCGACCCCGTACGTCTGCGCGTCTTCCTGGAGACGTACGTCACCGAGGGCGGCACGCCCGACGCCCTCGCCGAGCGAGGCGGGCTCCCGGCGGAGAAGTGGGCGCTGGGCTGGCACCGCGTCTGGGCCGTCGAGTGGTTCATGGAGCAGTCCATCCGCTGGATCAACGACCCGGCCACCGACCCCGCCTACATCAAGGCCGTACGCCGACACCTCACCGACGTCCTCCACCTCCTGGAGGTCTGACGTGCTCGCCCAGGCGTCCCCCTGGTACGTCCACGCCCTCCAGCGCACCACGGCCAGCCCCGCAGAGCCCCTGTCCGTTCCCGCGCGGATGGAATGGACCACACGGCCCGGCAGCGGACCCGGCGCCGAAATCCTCGGCCCGGATCTGCGGCGCAAGCGACTGCTGGAACTCGGCTGCGGCCCCGGCCACAACGCCGCCCACCTCGCCACCCGCTACGGCGGCCACGTCACCGGCGTCGACCTCGTCGGCCTGCAGGTCCGCCGAGCCCGCTCGCATTACGGCCGGCTGAACAACCTCACCTTCGTCGCCGGACACGCGCTGCACTACCTGCAAGCCTCTGACGAGCGCTTCGACGCGATCTATTCCGTCTTCGGAGCGATCGGCCTCGTCGCCCCTGAGCTTCTGCTCCCGGCCATCGCCCAGCACCTCAAACCCGGGTGCACCCTCGCCTTCTCCGTCCCCCACCCCCAGCGCGGCGGCAGACGCCCTTCCACTGACGACCGGCCCGGCCGCGACTACGTCACCCTCCCCGACCGCACACGCCTGCCCATCGCCCGCTGGGAGTTCGACGCCGAACGCTGGGAGAAGCACCTCGGACAAGCGGGTCTCTGGCTCGCCTCAGTCCAGGAATTCCACGACGCCCGCCGAGGCCTCTGGCCCACCACCCTGCTGATCACCGCGCGCAAGCTCTGACCCCAGCCCCCGGCCCCCTGGGAGAACCCGATGCGCCCGCCCTACCTGCTTCTCGACATCGACGGCGTCCTCATCCCCTTCCCGGACGCGGAAGGAGCCGGCCCCGAGACCCACACGCGCCACGACGTCGTTCCCACCAGCCGGACCGCCGACAACCCGGTCACCATCTGGCTCAACCCCGCGCACGGCCCCCTGCTCATGCACGTGATCCGAACTGGCCTGGTCACCCCCGTCTGGTGCACCAGCTGGCGTCAGGACGCCACCACGCTCATCGGCCCGCTCCTCGGCCTCTCGCCCCTGCCGCACGTCGACCTGCCGCGTCCGCAGATCACAACCAGCCACCCCAACGGCGCCGAGTAGCCGGGGGGAATCTCACCCCCCGGCCCTCACAGAACCGTGCGTAAACCTCTCGATTTACACGGCTCGTGTCGTCCTGATCATCAGA
>NZ_JACHJK010000032.1 GCF_014203595.1 Streptomyces echinatus | reverse complement strand
GAACGTGCGGCTGCTGACGGAGGAACGGGCCTGGCCGGCCACGGACCGCCCGCGCCGGGCCGGCGTCTCCTCCTTCGGCATCAGCGGCACCAACGCCCACACCATCATCGAGGAGGCACCCGCGCGGGACCTGCCGCCCACCGGCACCGAACCCGACGCCCCGGCGGTCGTGTGGCCCCTGTCCGCCCGTTCCGCTCAGGCCCTCCCCGGGCAGGCCGAACGGCTGCACACGTTCCTGGCGGACCGGCCCGAGCTGCACCCGGCGGCCGTCGCCCGGGCACTCGGCACCCGCCGCACCGCCTTCGACCACCGCGCGGCCGTCACCGGCGCGGACCGGGACCGGCTGCTGGCCGGTCTGCGCGCCCTCGCCACCGGGGCACCCACCCCGACGGTCACGGCCGGCCGCGCCCGCTCCGGGTCCCGTACGGCGTTCCTGTTCACCGGCCAGGGCGCCCAGCGCCTCGGCATGGGCCTCGAACTGCGCTCCCGCTACACGGTGTTCGCCGAGGCCTTCGACGCGATCGACGAACGCATGGGCCTGGATCTGGCCGGCCTGCTGGCGGGCGACGACGCCGACGCCGTCCACCGCACGCGGTACGCGCAGACGGCACTGTTCGCCTTCGAGGTGGCCATGTTCCGGCTGCTGGAGTCCTTCGGCGTGCGGCCCGACCTGCTGGCGGGGCACTCCGTGGGGGAACTCGCCGCCGCACATGTGGCGGGTGTCCTCGGCCTGGACGACGCCTGCACGCTGGTCGCCGCCCGCGGCCGGCTCATGCAGGCCCTGCCGGAAGGCGGCGCGATGGTCGCCGTCCAGGCCACCGAGAACGAGATACGGCCGCTGCTGGACGACCGCGTCGGACTGGCCGCGGTCAACGGCCCCTCTTCCGTGGTGATTTCGGGCGAGGAGGAGGCGGTGCTCGCCGTCGCCGGTGAATTCGCCAAGACCAGACGGCTCGCCGTTTCGCACGCTTTCCATTCACCTCTGATGGACGGCATGCTCGAAGAATTCCGGACCGTCGCGGAAAAGCTGACATTCAACCGGCCGGACATTCCGCTGGTGTCCACGCTCACCGGCCGCCCCGCGGCGGACGAGCAGCTGCGTGACCCCGGCTACTGGGTGCGGCATGTGCGGGAGACGGTCCGGTTCGCCGACGCCGTCGCCGCCCTCACCTCCGCCGGCGTCGGCCGTTTCGTCGAACTCGGCCCCGACGCCGTCCTGACCGGCCTGGCCCGCGACTGCGCGGAAGGCGACGGTGCCGTCTTCGTCGCCCTCGGCCGGCGCCACGGCAGCGAGCCCGCCACCCTCGCCTCCGGCCTCGCCCGCCTGTACGCCGACGGCCTCGCCCCCGACTGGGCCGCGCTCTTCCCCGGCACGGCCCGCGCCGAACTGCCCACCTACGCCTTCCAGCGGGAGCGGTACTGGCTGACCGCGGACGTGGCCCTCACCGCCGGACCGCTCGCTGGTCCGGCGCCCGCCGGAGCTCACGAACCCGTCGGCGCCGAGCCGTTGCGGCAGCGGCTGGCCGGCCTCCCGGAGGCCGAGCAGGAGGAACTGCTGACGGACCTGGTCCGGGCCCGCACCGCGGCGATCCTCGGCCACCCGGGACCCGAGGCCGTCGAGCCCGACGCGGTCTTCCTGGAGATCGGCATGGACTCCGTCTCCGCCGCCGAGCTGCGCGGCTCCCTCGGCAGCGCCCTGGGCACCGCCCTGCCGGCCGGTGCCGTCTTCGACCACCGCACCCCGGCCGCGCTCGCCACCGCCCTGCGCGGACGACTGGCCGGCGGTGCCCCGGACCCGGACGGCGCCGGCGACCTCGAGTCGGTCAGCGGGCTGGTGCGGCGCGCGGCGGCCGACGGGCGGATGGCACAGGCCGTCGAACTGCTGCGCACCGTCGCCGGGATCCTCCCCGGCTTCTCCTCCCGGACCGAACTCGACGGCGTCGCCGACCCGGTGCGGCTGGCCGGCGGCGACACCACCCCGCGGCTCGTCTGCCTGCCCTCGCCGATGGCACTCGGCGGCGCACACCAGTACGCCCGCTTCGCCCGGCACTTCCGCAACCGCCGGGACGTCCTGGTGCCCGCGGTACCCGGTTTCGGCCCCGGTGAGGCGCTGCCGCTCACCGTGGACGCGGTGGTGGAGGTGGTCGTGGAGGGCATCCGCCGGTGCTGCCCGGACGGAAAGCCGTACGTGCTCGTCGGCTACTCCTCCGGCGGCCAGTTCGCCCACGCGGCGGCCGAGGTCATGGAGAAGGCGGGCCGGCCCGCCTCGGGCGTGGTGCTGCTGGACACCTATCTGCCCGGGGACGACGGCAAGGACGAGCTGTGGCGGCAGATGTTCGACGGCATGCTGGACCGTGAGTCGTCCCTCGGCGGCTTCGGCACCGCCCGGCTCGCCGCGATGAGCCGCTACAGCGACCTCATCCAGCACTGCCCGCCGGGCGCCCTGGCGGCGCCGGTGCTGTTCGTGCGGCCCGAGGAGTCCTTCGCCACCGGCGCCGGCACCGGCGACTGGCGGGCGTCCTGGCCGGCGGAGCACGAGCCCGCCGACGTGCCCGGGACGCACTTCACGATGCTGGAGGAGTTCGCGGAGGCCACGGCCGCGGCGGTCGAGGCGTGGCTGCCGCGAGCGGCGGCAGGCTGACACCGCGGCGCCGGAACGGACTCGGCGGAGCGGGGAACCGGTGGCGGCACCGACGGCACGGCGTCGGTGCCGGACGTGCCGCGGGGCGCGGCGGGCGAAAGGCCGTCCGCGCCCTGCGGCTTCTTTCACTTGCCCGCTTCGCGGAAATGCGCCAACCACGCTTCGATATCGCAGCGGATACTGTCCGGATCGATACCTAATTGCACGGAGATTTCATCCGCAGCCAATTCGGGTTCCCAGCCGCTGCGCTGGAGCGCCAGCCACATCGTCGTGCCGCGTGGGCCGCACCGGTGCCGCTTGCCGGTACGCCGGGAGAACAGCTCCAGATATCCGTCGGGCCGGACCTGCGCGGTCAGCTCGGGGTCAGGCCTCCTGGCCATGCGACTTCCCATCTTCCGAAGATTTTTCCGTCATCTCCGACGGTACCCGCCAACACGCCGGACGGCACGGGTGCTAACCGAACCGTTCGAAGGGGAGTCAGGTATTCGGACAGGGTGGTGTCAGATATCCGGGCGAGGGAAGTTTCCGCGCCCTTGACATCGGGTCCGTGTAAGTTCGCCGGGCTCGTGCCGAAACCTGCCCCCGCGAGGTAGAGAAACCTCTACCTCGAACCGGCCGGACAATGCCAATGCGCCCTGCCCGCGCCGTTCCTAATGTGGTCCGCAGACACCGCGTGAGAAGCGCGTTATCTCATAGGGGAGCCCGAGTGCACACTTCACAGAACCGCCGCCGGGCGGAGGCGGTACGGCTGGACGCCGTGTCGAAGACCTATGGCGGGGGAGACAGCCAGGTCGCCGCGCTCCGCGGGCTCACCATGAGCTTCGCCGACGGCACCTTCACCGCCGTGATGGGCCCGTCCGGATCGGGCAAGAGCACCTTCCTGCACTGCGCCGCGGGACTGGTCCCGCCCAGCTCCGGCACGGTCACCGTCGGCGGCACCGACCTCGCCGGCCTGGACGACACCCGGCTGACCAAGCTGCGCCGCGACCGGATCGGCTTCATCTTCCAGTCCTTCAACCTGCTGCCCGCGCTCACGGTCATGCAGAACATCACCCTGCCGCTGCAACTGGCCGGGCAGCGGCCCGACAAGGGCCTGATCCGCAACGTGGTGCAGCGCGTGGGCCTGGCCGAGCGGCTCGGCCACCTGCCGTCCCAGCTGTCCGGCGGCCAGCAGCAGCGCGTCGCCATCGCCCGCGCCCTGGTGACCCGCCCCGCCGTGGTCTTCGCCGACGAGCCGACCGGCGCCCTCGACACCCGCACCGCCGCGTCCGTGCTCGGCCTGCTGCGCGAGTCCGTCGACACCGCCCGGCAGACGCTGGTCATGGTCACTCACGACCCGGTGGCCGCCTCCTACGCCGACCGCGTGGTCTTCCTCGCCGACGGCGCCTTCGCCGGCGAACTGCTCCGGCCGACGGCCGACGCGGTCGCCGCCCGGATGACCAGGCTCGGTGCCTGGGAGGACGACGCCCACCGGCAGACCATGCCGCAGCACTCGGGAGGACGGCACTGATGTGGCGCCTGGCACTGCGCACCCTGAAGTTCCGCAGGACGAGCTTCGTCGCGACCTTCCTCGCCATGTTCCTCGGCGCCGCGATCGTCATCGGCTGCGGCGGCCTGATGGAGACGGGCGTCCGCATGGCGGCCGACCCGCAGCGCCTCCAGGGCGCCCCGGTCGTCGTCACCGGTGAACAGACCTACGACTCCACCGCCCTGACCGAGCGCCACCGCATCGACCCCGGTCTGGTCGGCACGGTCGCCAGGGCCGACGGCGTGCGCACGGCCGTCCCCGACGTGTCGTTCCCGGCCACCGTCCTCCACGACGGCAAGCCGCTGACCGGCAAGTCCGCCTCGTACGGCCACGGCTGGGCCGGCGCCCGGCTCACCCCTTATACCCTCGCCGCCGGTGGATCCCCCGCCGCCGGCGGCGAGGTCGTCCTCGACTCGGGACTCGCACGGCGCGCCGGCGCCCGTCCCGGGTCCACCGTCGACATCGTCGTCCAGGGCACCGCCCGGCGGTACCGGGTCGCCGGCATCGCCGAGCAGCGGGGCGACCGCAACCCCGACGCCGCCGTGTTCTTCACCGACGACGAGGCCCGCCGCCTGGCCGGCGGCCGGATCGACTCCATCGGCGTCCTGCCCGCACCCGGCACCAGCGTCGCCGGCGTCGCCGACGCGGTGCGCTCCGCCGTCGGCGACCGGGCCGAGGTGCTCACCGGCGAGCGCCGGGGCCTGGCCGAGCTGCCCGGCACCCTCTCCAGCCGCCGCACCGTCGTCATCCTCGCGGCCGTCTTCGGCTCCTCCGTCGTGCTGATCGTCATGTTCGGCGTCGCCTCCACCCTCGGGCTGTCCCTGCAGCAGCGCGCCCGCGAGATGGCCCTGTTGCGCGCCGTCGGCTCCACCCCGAAACAGCTGCGCCGGATGATCCTCAGCGAGACGGCCGTACTGTCGGCCGCTTCCGTACTGCTCGCCCTGCTGCCCGGATACGCCGTCGGACGGCTGCTGTTCGGCGTGCTGACCTCCAGCGGCGTGGTGTCGCCGGCCATCGTCTACCACGCCGGCTGGATCCCGATGGCCGTCGGAGCGGTCGTCACCGTCCTGGCCGCGGCGGGCGCCACCCGCTTCGCCGGCCGGCGCGCGGCCCGCACCGAACCGGTCGCCGCCCTGGCCGAATCCACCGCAGGTACCCGCTGGTTCAGCGTGCCCCGGCTGCTGCTGGCGCTGTTCTTCCTCGCCAACGGCATCGGTCTGGCCGTCGCCACCGCCACGGTGATGGAGGACGGCCCCACCCTCGCCAGCACCGCGGGCCCCGCCTCCGTGCTCTTCTGCATCGGCCTCGCCCTGCTCGCCCCCGGCATCACCAAGGTCATGGTGGCGCTGCTGCGGCTGCCCGTACGCGCCTTCTCCGGGCTCTCCGGGCAACTCGCGCTGCGCAACGCGGCCACCGCCAACGTCCGCATGGCCGGCGCCGTGGCCCCGATCGTGCTGCTCATCGGCATCGCCACCGGCACCCTGTACATGCAGTCCACCGAGGACCACGTCTCCCGGACCTCCTACGACCGCAACATCCTCGCCGACTACGTCCTGGACTCCACGACCGGCGGATTCGCACCCGGCGTCGTCGACCGGGTGCGCGCCACGCCCGGTGTGGCCGCGGCCTCCGAGTTCGTCACCAGCCGCGGCTTCGTGGACCGCCCCGGCGGCCCGGCCCAGACCGACCTGCGCGGCGTGTCCGCCGAGGGCGTCCGGCAGAGCCTCGACCTGCCCGTCGTCGCCGGCTCCCTCACCGGCCTGCGCGGGGACACCGTGGCCCTCTCCGACAAGAAGGCCCGCGAGTACGGGGTGAAGGTCGGCGACCGGCTGCCCATGCACCTCGGCGACGGCACCGCCGTACGCCCCACCGTCGTGGCCCTCTACACGGACAACCCCAAGCAGCAGTACCTGACGCTGCCCGCGACGGCCCTCGCGCCGCACACCGGGGACGGGCTGCCGCACCAGATCCTCGTCCGCGCCGCCGGCGGAAGCGGCGCCGAGGTGCACCGCCGTCTCGCCGCACTGGCCGACCGGGTGCCCGGCACCGAACTGGACGACAGCTCCTCGCTGGCCGGCCGGAACAACCAGATCCAGCAGATCCTGGTGTCCGCCAACTACACCATCGTCGCCATGATCGTGGGATACGCCGCGATCACCGTCGTCAACACCCTGGTGTCGGTCACCCGGAAACGGCGGGCGGAGTTCGGCCTGCAGCGGCTCACCGGCGCGACCCGCGCCCAGGTGCTCGGCATGCTGACCGTCGAGGGCGTGCTCATCGCCGTCGTCGCCACCGTCCTCGGCACCCTCGCCTCCGCGACGACCATCGTCCCCTACAGCCTCGTCAAGAGCGATTCGTATCTGCCCTCCGGGTCTATCGGCACCTACCTCGCCATCGTCGGCGGGTCGCTGCTGCTGGTGTTCGGCGCCACGCTGCTGCCCTCCTGGCGCGGCATGCGCACCCCCGCCGTGGACACGGTGAAGGCCGCGTGAGCCACCCCCTGGCCGGGCCGTCCCCGCTTCCCCCGGGCGGGGGCGGCCCCTCCACGACCGGCGACGGGCAATGGGAACATGAGGGCATGAAGACTGTGCCGGTCACATGGCGCGGCCGGGTCGGCCGGGCCACTGCGGACACCCTGGTCGGCGTGGCCGTCGCCACCGGAGCCCTGCTGTCGGTCGTTCTCTTCGTCACCACGGCCTACTTCGTCATCATCGCCGTGATCGGCATCGGCTTCCTCGCGCTGCCCTACTGCACCCGGGCCGTACGGGGGCTGTGCGACCTCAGCCGGCGCGCGGCCGCGCGCTCCGGCGTACCGGTGGAACGCCCCTACCGGCCCGAACCGGAGGAGATCGAGAAGGACATCGTCGGCTGGATGCGCCGCTGCAAGTGGATCCTCGCCGACCCCGCCACCTGGCGGGACCTGCTCTGGCTGCTGCTCAACTGCGTCGTGGGCCTCGTCGGTTTCGTACCGGCCGCCCTGCTCTACTACGCGGGGGAGGGCCTGTTCCTGGCCTGCGGCCTGTGGCGGCCCATCGCCGACGGAGGCCAGGGACGCTGGTACGCGTTCGTCACGGTCGACAGCTGGCCGGCCGCGCTGGCCGCGGCACTGCTCGCGCTCGTCGTGCTCACCGGCTGGGTCCTCCTCGCCCCGCCGGTGCTCAAGGGGTACGCCCACTTCGTCCGCTTCCTGCTCGGCCCGACCCGCCAGTCCCAACTGGCGTCCCGGGTCCAGCACTTGTCCGAGACCCGGTCCGGCGCCCTCGACATCCAGGCCGCCGAACTGCGCCGCATCGAACGCGACCTGCACGACGGCGCGCAGGCCCGGCTGGTCAGCCTCGGTCTGCAACTCGGCGCCGTGGACCGCAAGATGAGCCAGGACCCCGAGGAGGCGCGACGCCTGCTGCGACAGGCCCGCGGCTCCTCCGTGCAGGCCCTGCGCGAACTGCGGGACCTGGTCCACGGCATCCATCCGCCGGTCCTCGCGGAACGGGGCCTCGCCGACGCCCTGCGCGCCCTGGGCCTGGCCAGCCCCTTGCAGGTCACCACGGTGGTGGACCTGCCCGGCAGGCTGCCCGACCCGGTGGAGTCCGCCGTCTACTTCGCGGTGTCGGAGCTGCTCGCCAACGCCCTCAAGCACGCCGACGCCCAGCGCGTCGAGGTCGTCGCCTGGCGCGAGGACGACATCCTGCGCGCCCGTGTCACCGACGACGGCCGCGGCGGCGCCGACGTGTCGGCCGGGAGCGGTCTGGAGGGCATCCGACGGCGGCTGGCATCCTTTGACGGGGTCCTGGAGATCGACAGTCCTCCGGGCGGTCCGACCGTGATCGAGATGGAGCTGCCGTGCGCGTTGTCCTCGCCGAAGACCTCTTCCTCCTGAGGCAGGGGATCATCCAACTGCTGGAGGCGTACGAGTTCGAGGTGGTCGCGGCCGTCGACAACGGCACGGATCTCGCCGCCGCGATCGCCGAGCACCGGCCCGACGTGGCCGTCGTCGACGTACGGCTGCCGCCGACCTTCACCACCGAGGGCCTGCAGGCCGCGCTGCGCGCCCGCCGTGAGCAGCCCGGCCTGCCGATCCTCGTCCTCTCCCAGCACGTCGAGCAGATGTACGCCCGCGAGCTGCTGGCCGACGGCACCGGCGGCATCGGCTACCTGCTGAAGGACAGCGTCCTGGACGACGAGCAGTTCATCGACGCCGTGCGCCGGGTCGCGGCCGGCGGAACGGCCATGGACCCTGCCGTGGTCGCGCAGTTGATGACCAGTCACGCCCGGGACGAACCGCTGGCCGCGCTCACCGCGCGTGAACGCGAGGTGCTGGAGCTCATGGCCGAGGGCTGTTCGAACACGGCGATCGCCCAGCGGCTGACCGTCACCGAGGGCGCCGCCGCGAAACATATCTCCAACATCTTCACCAAGCTGATGCTGCCTCCGTCGAGCGACAGCAACCGCCGGGTGCTGGCGGTGCTCGCCTACCTCAACGCCTGAGCACGCCCGCTGGGGCGATTAGGGGTGGTCAGCCGCGCCCGCCGCGCGTGAGACTGCTGGAACCCGCCCGCGCCCGCGCGGCCACCGCCAGGAAGGGAACGTCCGCCCCATGACCACGCCCGCCGAGCACGACCGTCTCTGGATACGCCGCTACCACCCCCGTCCGGACGCGGCGGCCAGGCTGGTGTGCCTGCCCCACGCGGGTGGCTCGGCGACCTTCTACCGTCCCGTGTCGGCGGGCATGCCGGACTCCGTCGACGTGCTCGCCGTGCAGTACCCGGGCCGGCAGGACCGCCGCCACGAGCCGTGCGCCACGAGCATCGGCGAACTCGCCGACCAGGTCACCTCGGTGCTCCTGCCCTGGGCGGACCGGCCCCTGCTCTTCTTCGGCCACAGCATGGGGGCGACCCTGGGCTTCGAGGTCGCCCGCCGGCTGGAACGCGACCACGGCGTCGTCCTGCGGGCCCTGTTCGTCTCCGCACGCCGGGCCCCCACCTGCCCCCGCGACGAGTCCGTCCACCTGCGCGACGACGACGGACTCATCGCGGAGATGCGGCACCTGAGCGGCACGGACTCGGCGATCCTCGACGACGACGAACTGATCCGCATGGCGCTGCCCGCGATCCGCGCCGACTACCGGGCCGCCGAGACCTACGTCTACGAACCGGGCCCGAACCTGAGCTGCCCCGTCGTCAGCCTGGTGGGCGACGACGACCCCAAGGTCACCCTGGACGAGGCCCGCGCCTGGTCGCGCCACACGGACACGTCGTCCGAGTTCCACGTCTTCGAGGGCGGCCACTTCTATCTGACCACCCATCAGAAGCAGATCCTCGAACTCCTCGTGGAGAAGGCGGTCCGGGCCTGACGGCGGGCCTCGTCACCGGATGCGGCCGCGGGACTCAGTCGTGCACGCGGATGGTGCGCGCCGGGCACAGGTCGGCGGCCCGCAGCACCTCCTCGCGCTGTGCCTCGGCCGGCTGCTCGACCAGGACGACGACCAGTCCCTCGTCGTCCTGGTCGAACACCTCGGGGCTGAGCAGCGCGCACTGGCCGGAGCCCACGCACCGGTCGCGTTCGGTGGTGACACGCATGAGAGGGACTCCGTTCGGGTCGGACGTCACCAGGTGACGGGGAGTTCGTAGACGCCGTAGACCATGGCGTCGTCCTTGAAGCGCAGCTCGTCCGGTGCGACCGCCAGCCGGAGGCCGGGGACGCGGCGCAGCAGCGTGCCGTAGACGGTCTCCAGCTCCACCCGGGCGAGGTTGGCGCCGATGCACTGGTGGATGCCGTAGCCGAAGGCCAGGTGGCTGCGGGCCTCCTTGCGGTGGATGTCCAGGGTGCCCGGGTCCGGGAACACGGACTCGTCGTGGTCCGCGGCGTTGTTGAGGGCGAGGATGCCCTCGCCGGCGCGGATGGTGACCCCGCCGACCTCGATGTCCTCCACCGCCACCCGAGCCGTGCCCGAGTCGGAGATGGAGAAGACCCGGAGCAACTCCTCGATGGCGTTCGGCAGGAGCGCGGGGTCGGCCCGCAGCTCGGCCGTCTGCTCGGGGTGCCGCAGCAGGGCCAGCACCCCGAGGGCGATCATGTTGGCCGTGGTCTCATGGCCCCCGACCAGCATCAGCCGCGCCATCGTCACCACGTCGGCATGGTCGGCGACCCGCTCCGCGCGGTTCTTCTCCAGGAACCGGCTGATGAGGTCGTCGCCCGGCTCGTTCTCCTTGCGGGTGACGAGCTCGTCGAGGTACATGTCCAGGGCCTGCACCGCGGCCCCGTACTCCGCCGGGCTCAGATCGTGGTTCATCATCGCCGCCGACCACTCCTCGAACCGGGCGTGGTCCTCGTAGGGGACGCCGAGCAGCTCGCAGATGACGAGGGACGGCACCGGCAGCGCGAGGGCGGTGACCAGGTCCACCGGACCGCCCGCCGCCAGCATCGCGTCGACGTGCTCGTCGACGATCTGCTGAATGCGCGGGCGCATCTCTCTCACCCGCCGCGCGGTGAACTCCGGGATGAGCATGCGCCGCTGGGCGGAGTGCTCCGGGGGGTCCATATTGAGCATCATCAGCCGGACCTGCGCCAGCATCTCCTCGGGGATGTGGAACTGGTGCGGGTAGCCCGGCCGTTTCAGGTCGGAGCTCACCCGGCTGTCGCCCAGCACCTGGCGGACGTGCTCATGCCGGGTGACCAGCCAGGCCGGCTTGCCGTTCACCTTCAGGGCGGCGCGCGAGACGGGGTGGTCCGCGCGCATCCCGGCGTACTCGGGCGGCTCGCTGAACGGACAGGTGCGCCGCATCGGGAACTGCGGAAGCGGCGATCCCGCCTGGGGCGCGGTGTCGGCGGACTGGGTCATGGCTGCCTTTCGAACGGTGTCGGTGACGCCGATGCCGGTGACATCGGTGCCGGTGACGGAAACAAGGGCCGTGGGCGGCGTGCGGCGGTGTCCGCCGTCACCAGGTGACGGGCAGCTCGTACAGGCCGTAGACGATCGCGTCGTCCTTGAACCGCAGCTCCTCGACCGGGGTGGCCAGGCGCAGCGTCGGGACGCGCCGGAGCAGCGTCGAGTACACGACCTCCAGCTCCAGACGCGCCAGGTTCTGGCCGATGCACTGGTGGACGCCGTAGCCGAACGCCAGGTGGCTGCGGGCCTCGCGCCGCACGTCCAGCCGGTCGGGGTCGGGGAACACGCGCTCGTCGTGGTTGGCCGCGTTGTTCAGCGGCAGGATGCCCTCGCCGGCCCGGATGGTCACCCCGCCCAGCTCGATGTCCTCCAGGGCGACCCGCGCGGTGCCGGCGTCGGAGATGGAGAAGAAGCGCAACAGTTCCTCCACCGCCTTCGGCATCAGCTCGGGCTCCGCGCGGAGTGCGGCGAGCTGACCGGGGTGCTCCAGCAGGGCCAGCACACCCAGGGCGATCATGTTGGCCGTCGTCTCGTGCCCGGTGACCAGCATCAGCTTGGACATGCTGACGATGTCGGAGTGCTCCACGGCGGGCGTCCGGCGGTTGAACTCGATCAGCCGGCTGATCATGTCGTCGCCCGGCTCGCTCTCCTTGGCCGTGACCAGCCCGTCCACGTACCGGTCCAGCTCGTAGTGGGCGCGGCCGCGGTCCTCCTCGCTGATGTCGTGGTTCATGATCGCCCACGCCCACTCCTCGAACCGGCCGTGGTCCTCGTAGGGGACGCCGAGCAGTTCGCAGATGACGAAGGACGGCACCGGCAGGGCGAAGGCGGTGACCAGGTCGACCGGACCGGCGGCGCCCTTGGCGAGCATCTGGTCGATCTGCTGGTCCACGATCTGCTGTACCCGGCCGCGCAGCTCCCGCATCCGCCGGACGCTGAACTCCGGTGCCAGCATGCGGCGTTGCACCGTGTGGTCCGGCGGGTCCATGGACAGGAAGGTCAGCGGCACCGACTGGAGGGTCTCCTGAGGGACCGGCACCTGCAGGGGATAGCCGGGCAGCTTCAGGTTCGCGCTCACCCGGTCGTCCCCCAGCAGCTTCTTGTACAGGTCGTGCCGGGTGACCAGCCAGGCGGGCTTGCCGTCGACCTTCAGCCGCGCCCGGGAGACCGGCTCGGTCTCGCGCAGCTCGGCGTAGGCGGCCGGCGGGCTGAAGGGGCAGGCCCGCCGCATCGGGAACTCCGGCGGCGCGGTTTCGTCGGCCGGTCCGGCAGGTGCAGTCATCATGACCTCTTCGCGCAGGGGAACGGGACGCGCCGGCATCGGAGCGGGTCCGGGCTCGGCGCCGGTGCGGCGCTGTCGGCCGTCCCCCGCACGCTAGGCAGCCCCGGCCGAGGCCCCCAACCCCTAGGCGCCCCTAAGGCGAGGAGGCACGTCCGGCCCGGCGGCGCGGTACGCCCCCTGCCGGTGCCGGCCACGGAGGGAACCCGGCGACGGCCGCACGCGTGAGCACGCGCCCCCCGGGCGGTCTCTTCCGGTCCGGGCCCGCCGGGCCGCGCACACGAGGGCGCGGCCCGGGGGCCCCTGCCGGTCCGGACCCGGCTAGGGGCGGTTAGGGGTCTGGTGGCGGCGCGGGGCCGGTTAGCGTCGGCTGCGGACCACGGTGCGGAGCGCTCTCAGCACCGGCTCTCCGGTCCCGGCGGGCGGCATCCCCCTTCCCCCGGCCGCCGCCGCGTCCCGCAGCCGAGCAGAGGTGATCAGCGTGTCCCCGGAAGCCAGCGCGAAGGGCACCGTCCCCTTCGGGGAGTACCGGACCTGGTACCGGGTGACCGGTGAACTCGGCGCGGGACGGCCGGCGGTCGTCGCCGTGCACGGCGGACCCGGCAGCACCCACGACTACCTGCTGCCGCTCGCCCGCCTCGCCGACGACGGCTGGCCGGTCGTCCACTACGACCAGCTCGGCAACGGCGGCTCGACCCATCTGCCCGGCAAGGGCGCGGAGTTCTGGACGGTCGAGCTGTTCGAGGCCGAACTGGAGAACCTGGTACGCCGGCTGGGTGTCGCCGACGACTACGTGCTGTTCGGCCAGTCCTGGGGCGGCCCCCTGTGCGCCCGGCACGCCATGACCGGCCCGCCCGGTCTGCGCGGACTGGTCGTCGCCGACGCGCCCGCCTCGTACCCGCTCTGGCTGGCGGAGATGGCCCGGCTGCGCGCCGGACTGCCGCCGGAGGTGGAGGAGACCCTGCGGCGGCACGAGGCGGCCGGCACCTACGACAGCGAGGAGTACCTGGCCGCGATGCGGGTCTTCTACGACCGTCACGTGTGCCGCCTGACGCCCTGGCCCCGCGACTTCCTGTCCTCCTTCATGGAGATCTACAACGACCCGACCGTCTACTACGCGATGAACGGGCCCAACGAGTTCCACGTCATCGGCTCCCTGAAGGACTGGTCGATCGTCGACGACCTGCACCGGATCAGCACCCCGACCCTGCTGATCAGCGGCCGTCACGACGAGGCCACCCCGGCCGTCGTCCAGCCTTACCACGACCACATCCCCGGGGCCCGCTGGGAGATCTTCGAGGAGTCCAGCCACCTTCCGCACCTGGAGGAACCGGAACGTTTCCGCCAGGTGATGACCGACTTCCTCAAGAGCCTGTGACCCGCCCGGGTCCGTGAGAGGGGATCCCGCCATGGCACACGACACCGCACTCGTCTTCCCCGGCATGGGACCCGTCCCGTTCGCCGAGGTGGGCAGGTTCATGGTGGCCAGCCCCTACGCCCGGGACCTGGTCGCCGTCGCCGACGAGGCACTGGGCTACTCCCTCGTGGACGCCTTCCGCACCTCACCGGGCGACTACTCGGAGGCCGCTCAGGTGGCGTTCCTCGTCAACTGCCTGGCCTGCGCCCACTGGGCCCGGGACCACCTCGGCGTGGCACCCGGCATCGTCGCCGGGCCCAGCTTCGGCGAGAAGGCGGCCATCGCCTACACCGGCGCCCTGGAACTCCCGGACGCCATCCGCCTGACCGCCGAGATCGCCCGCCTGCTGGAGGAGTACTTCGCCGAGGAACACCGGGACATCGTCACCCTGTCCTTCGTCCGCGCCCCGCGCGAGGGACTCGACGCGATCCTCGCCGAGCTGACCGAGGCGGGGGAGTGGCACGAGATCTCCTGCCACATCGACGACGGCTTCCACATGGTCTCCCTCTCCGAGCACCGGGTCCCCTGGATGGAGGAGCGGCTGCGCGCCATCGGCAGCCTCCCGCTGTACACCATGCGGCCCCCCATGCACGCCTCGGCGTTCCGGCCCCTGCGCGACCGGGCCGAGCGCGAGGTGGTGTCCCGCTACTCCTTCACCGACCCCGAGCTGCCCGTCGTCGCCGACCAGGACGGCAGGCTGCTGCACACCGGCGAGGAACTGCGCACCATGCTGCTCGACGGCTTCGACCACCCGATGAGCTGGCCGAGCGTCACCACGGCCCTCAAGGAGGCCGGCGTCCGCCGCCTGTGCGTCGCCGGGCCCGACGGCCTCTTCGGCCGGGTGCCCCGCACCGTCCGCGACTTCGACGTCGCCGCCGCGCAGCCGCGGCTGGCGATGACCCCCCGGCGCCGCTCGCGCGCCGCCTGACCCGCCCGATCCTCTGGAGGCCCCCATGTGGGACGACCGGTTCGAACAGATACTGCGCCCCTTCCTGCCGTTCCTTCCGCCCCGGGAGGAGCTGACGCCGGAGTCCGATCTGAAGGACCTCGGCCTGGACTCGCTCGGCACGGTCCAGCTCCTCGGCACGCTGGAGGAGGGCTACCAGGTCCGCTTCCGCGACAGCGCGCTCACCATGGACACCTTCCGCACCGCCGGCGTGCTGTGGGACACCGTCCGGGGCATGCTGCAGAGCACCGCGAGCTGACGGGCGACCACCGTGGATCCCACCATGGACGGCACGCTGTCCGGCCGGTTCGCGCGCGGCCTGGCGCTCGCCCCGGACCGGCCCGCGCTGCGCGCCGACGGCGTCGACCTCACCTACCGCGAGCTGCACGAACGCGCCCTCGTCCTGGCCGGCTCGCTGCTGGCCGGACTCCCCGGCGAGCCGCCCGCCGTCGGCGTGCTGGCGGGCAAGGGACCCACGGCGTACGCGGCCCTGCTCGCCGGCCTGTACAGCGGCGTCACCGTCGTACCGCTGCAGCCGGCCTTCCCCGCGGCCCGCACCCGGCAGATGATCGAGGCCGCCGGCGTCGGCGCACTGCTCGCCGACGACGACGCCCTGCCCGCCCTCACCGCGCTGCACGCGGACGGGGTCGCCCTGCCGACCCTGTTCGCGCCCGGCGGGCAGCCGATGCCCGCGCTCGCCGCCGACGCGGACAGCGCCCTGAAGGCCCCCATGCCCGCCCGGCCCTCCGACATCGCCTACGTGCTGTTCACCTCCGGCTCCACCGGCCGGCCCAAGGGCGTCCCGGTCACCCACGCCAACACCGCCCACTACTTCCGACTGCTCGACCAGCGCTACGACTTCGGGCCGCACGACGTGTTCTCGCAGACCTTCGACCTGAACTTCGACTGCGCTATGTTCGACCTCTTCTGCGCCTGGGGAGCCGGCGCCGCCGTCGTGCCCGTACCGGCACGGGCCTACGCCCACCTCCCGGAGTTCGTGGACGAGCGGCGCCTCACCGTGTGGTTCTCCACGCCCAGCGCGATCACCCTGGTGCGCCGCACCGGAGGTCTCACGCCGGGCGCGCTGGCCCCGCTGCGCTGGAGCTTCTTCGCGGGGGAGGCGCTCAGCTGCAAGGACGCCGAGGACTGGGCCGCCGCCGCGCCCGGCGCGACGCTGGAGAACCTGTACGGCCCGACCGAACTGACCATCACCGTCGCCGCGCACCGCTGGACCCCGGGACGGCACCCGAACGACATGGTGCCCATCGGCGCCGTCCACCCCGGCCACGAGACACTGCTGCTGGGCACCGACGGCGCGCCCGCCACCGGCGATGAGGGCGAACTGTGCGTCGCCGGGCCCCAGTTGACACCCGGCTACCTCGACCCCGCCGACGACACCGGACGGTTCCTGGAGCGGGACGGCCACCGCTTCTACCGCACCGGCGACCGCGTCCGGCGGGCCGGCGACGGCGGCCTGCTCTACCTGGGCCGGCAGGACGCCCAGGTCCAGGTGCACGGCGTACGGGTGGAACTCGCCGAGGTGGACGCCGCCGCGCGCACCTGCCCCGGTGTCGAGGACGCCGTCACCGTGGCCGTACCCGTGGACGGCACCGTCGAGCTGGCCGTCTTCCACACCGGCGAACCCGTGCCGCCCGCCCGGCTCGCCCGCCATCTGCGGGAGGTGCTGCCGGCCGCCGTCGTCCCGCGTGCCTACCACCACCTGGACGCGCTCCCGCTCAACTCCAACCGCAAGACCGACCGCAGGAAGCTCGCCTCCCGGGCCACGGCCATGAGGCGGCCCGCCGGGGCGGCCGGCACACACGAGAGGCGGCACGAGTCGCAGTGAACGGTCAACCGACAGCGCAGGCCCGCACCGACGCCCGGCTGCACGACCTGCTCGACGGGGCCACCGCCGAGTGCCCCGACGCCCCCGCGGTCACCGACGGCGCGGGCCGCTGGACCTACCGGGAGCTCGCCGCCCACAGCCACGCCGTCGACGCCTGGCTGGAGGAACACGGCATCGGCCACGGTGACCGGGTCCTCGTCCAGCTGCCCAGCACCCGCGAACTGGTCGCGCTGCTGTACGGCACCTCCCGGCGCGGCGCCGTCCTGGTCCCCGTCAACACCGGCATGAAGGACTACCACCTGCGGGCGGTCGCCGAGAACGCCGAGCCCTCGCTGGTCGTCGTCACCGACCCCGCCGTCGGCCGGATCGCCGCCCTCGCCGAGGGCGTCCCGGTCCTCGGCCTCGGCGAGGTGTGGCGGGAGATCACCGCCCTGCGCGTGCGCGGGGCCCGCTCCGACGGCGCCGAGACCGGCCCCGAGGACCTCGCCGTCCTCGTCTACACCTCCGGCTCGACCGCCGCCCCCAAGGCGGTGATCTGCCCGCACGGCCGGATGGTCTTCGCCACCGAGGCCATCAACCTGGAACTCGGCTACCGCCCCGACGACGTGGTCTTCTGCCGCTTCCCCATCTCCTGGGACTACGGCCTGTACAAGGTGCTGCTCACCGCGGCCGGCCGCAGCGAGATCGTGCTCGCCGACGGTGAGTCCGACCTGGTCCTGCTGCGCCGTATCCGGGAGACCGGGGCCACCGTCGTCCCCATCGTCCCCTCCCTGGCCACCATGATCTGCGCGCTCGCGGAACGCGAACCGAGCCGCGAGTCCCGGGTGCGCATGTTCACCAACACCGGTGCCGCGCTGCCCAAGACCACCGCCGACGGGCTGCGCCAGGCGTTCCCCGGGGCGGAGGTGGTCATCCAGTTCGGACAGACCGAGTGCAAGCGCGTCTCCGTCCTGCCGCCCGCCTTCCAGGACGCCAAACCCGACTCGGTCGGCCGCCCGCTGCCCGGCACCCGCGCCTTCGCCGTGGACGACGAGGGCCAGGCGCTGCCGCCCTGGCGGACCGGCGAGATCGTGGTCGAGGGCCCGCACGTCATGCCCGGCTACTGGCGGGCACCGGAACAGACGGCGCGCGCCTTCCGCCCCGCACCCGACGGCGGACTCAGGCTGCACACCGGCGACTTCGGACACGTCGACGAGGACGGCTTCCTCTACTACGAGGGCCGCCGCGACGACATGTTCAAGCACAAGGGCGTACGGATGAGCACCACCGAGATCGAGGCCGCCGCCACCGACGTCCCCGGCGTCCGTGCCGCCGCCGTGCTGCCGCCCGCCGAGGGCCGCGACCTCGCGGTGTTCGCGGAGGGCGACATCGACCCGCACGCCCTGCTGAAGGAACTGTCGCTGCGCCTGGAGCCCGCGAAGGTGCCCGGTGTGAGCCGCGTCGTGGCCGAGCTGCCGCTCACCCCGCACGGCAAGCACGACCGCAAACGGCTCGCCCGCCTCCTGGAAGGAACCACCCCGTGACCGGCCCCACCGAGCTCGCCCGGCGCTTCGGCACCCCGTCCTACGTCTACGACCTGGACCGGGTGGCGGCGGCCCGCGACGACCTGTTCGCCGCGCTGCCCGACGGGGTCGAGGTGTTCTACGCCGCCAAGGCCAACCCGCACCCGGAACTGCTGCGCGAGCTGCGCTCCGGCGGCTGCCGCGCCGAGATCAGCTCCGTGGGCGAACTCGACGCCGCCCTGCGGGCCGGCTTCCCCGGCGACCGGATCCTCTACACCGGCCCCGGCAAGACCGGCGAGGAACTGACCGAGGCGCTGACCCGCGGCGTCCGCCTGTTCTCCACGGAGTCCCCCGGCGACCTGCGCCGCGTCGGCCGGACCGCGCTGGAACTCGGCCTCACCGCCGACTGCCTGATCCGGGTCAACAACGCCACCGGCGCGGCGGCCACCAGCATCCGTATGACGGGCGTGCCCTCGCAGTTCGGCTTCGACAGCGAGACCCTGCCCGGCCTCGCCGCCGAGCTGCGCGACGTACCCGGCACCAGGATCGCCGGACTGCACTTCTTCCCGCTCAGCAACGCCAAGGACGAGGCGAGCCTCATCGCCGAGTTCCGCCACACCCTGGCCACCGCCGCCGCCCTCCAGGACGCCCTCGGCATCACGTTCCGCCTCGTCGACATCGGCGGCGGGTTCGCGGCGCCGTACGCCGTGCAGGGCGAACGCCCGGTCTACGGCGGACTGCGCGACGCCCTCGCCGAGGCACTGGACGAGCACTTCCCCGGCTGGCGCGCGGGGGCCCCGCGGATCGCCTGCGAATCGGGCCGCTACCTGGTCGCCGACAGCGGCACCCTGGTCACCTCCGTCGTCAACGTCAAGGACAGCCGCGACACCCGCTACCTGGTCCTCGACGCCGGCATCAACACCTTCGGCGGCATGTCCGGCCTCGGCCGCATCCTGCCCGTGTCCGTCGAGCCGCACGAGTCGGTGGGCACGGACGGCACGCCCGCGAGCCTCGCGGGACCGCTGTGCACCCCGGGCGACCTGCTCGGCCGGAACGTCCCGCTGTCCGAGACGGCACCGGGCGACCTGCTCACCGTGCCCAACGCCGGCGCCTACGGCCCCACGGCCAGCCTGCTGATGTTCCTCGGCCGGCCCGCCCCGGCCGAGATCGTCGTCCGCGGCGCCGGCCTCGTCTCCGTCTCCCGCATCGAGCACACCCGAACCTACGAACACGGACAGGCCCTGTGATGAGCCCCTTCCCGACCAGCCCCGCCCCCGGCGACCAGCCCGTCCTCGTGGCCGGCGGCATCTCCGACTCCCACACCTGGAACCTCGTCTACCTCCAGCTCCTCCTCGAAGAGCACGGGCAGCGCGTGGTCAACCTGGGTCCCTGCGTCCCCGAGGAACTGCTCATCACCGAGGCGCTCGCCCACCGCCCGGCCCTCATCGTGGTCAGCAGCGTCAACGGCCACGGCTACCACGACGGCATGCGCACCATCACCCGGCTGCGCGAACACCCCGAACTCACCGCCGTGCCCGCCGTCATCGGCGGCAAGCTCGGCATCGCCGGCCCCTGCGGCGACGACGAGGTGGCAGCGCTGCGCGCCGCCGGCTACGACGCGGTGTTCGACGACAGCGCCGAGGGCGTGGACGCGTTCCTGCGGATGCTCGCGACGCTGCCGCAGCGGGCCCTGGTGTGACCGGCGTCGGGTTCGGCGCGTTCGTGCGCCGGGCTCACGACGCCGGCCGTCTGGTGGTCCAGCCCCGGATGGGCATGAGCAGCCCGGAACGGATGCGGGCCGGGCTGCTCGCCACCCGGAACGCCACGGCGACCACCGTCGGCACGATCACCCTGGACAGCTACACCCGGGTCGGCGACCTGGAGTCGGCGGAACTGGCCGTCCTGGAGGGCGTCGCCCTCAACGGCTACCCGATCGTGAGCCACGACAGGGCCACCACCCTGCGGGTGCTCGACGGCATCCACGGCCCTGGCTTCCCGGTGCAGGTCCGGCACGGCTCGGCCGCGCCGCAGCACATCTTCCGGGCGCTGACCGCCGTCGGCCTCGACGCCTCCGAAGGCGGTCCGGTCTCCTACTGCCTGCCTTACGGCCGGGTTCCGCTGCGCGAGTCCGTCGCCCACTGGGCCGCCTCCTGCCGACTGCTCGCCACCGTGGGGGAGTCGGGCGCCGAACCGCACCTGGAGACCTTCGGCGGCTGCGTCCTCGGGCAGCTGTGTCCGCCCAGTCTGCTCGTCGCCGTCAGTCTCCTGGAGGCGCTGTTCTTCCGCAGGCACGGCATCCGGAGCATTTCGGTGAGCTACGCCCAGCAGACCGATCCCGGCCAGGACGCCGAAGCGGTGGCCGCCTTGCGCCGCCTGTGCGCGCGACACCTGCCGGACACCGAATGGCATGTCGTCGTCTACGCCTACATGGGGCTGTATCCGGAAACGGAAGAGGGCGCCTACCGGCTCCTCGGAAAAGCAGCCGAACTCGCCGTCGCCAGCGGCTCCGAACGGCTCATCGTGAAAACCGTCGCGGAATCCCGCCGTATTCCGACCGTGGCCGAGAACGTCGCCGCCCTCGAATACGCGGCCGCGGTCGCCGGGCGGACACCGCGCGCCCCGCTGGAGGCCACCGGCACCCAGACCTACGCCGAGGCGTCCGCGCTGGTCGACGCCGTGCTGGAGCTGGACGACGACCTCGGCACGGCACTGCTGAAGGCGTTCGCCGAGGGACGCCTCGACGTTCCCTACTGTCTGCATCCGGACAACGCCGGATTCAGCCGGAGTTATATCGACGCGGACGGCCGGCTGCGCTGGGCCGACATCGGAAAGATGCCACTGAACGGTATCGCCGACGTACGCCCGGCCCAGGCCGTCACCTCCGCGGGACTGCTCGAATCCCTGTCCTATGTACGCCGTTCCTACGACCGTTACGACCCCGAGGACACGCGGAGCGCCGAACCCGCGCGCCCCTAGGGGTGGTTAAGGGTGTGGCCTTTCGGGGGCCGTCACTACGGTGTGGAAAAAGGTGAGGAAAACCGGTGTCGGCCGAAAGTGGAGATGCGTGGATGAACGGGCCCGGACACGACTCAGCTCTGGCACGGCGGCTCGCCACGGCCGTACCGTCCCAGCACCGCAGGCTGGTCACCGAACTGGTGCGGACCGCCGTCACCGAGGCGATCGAGACGGCCCGGCCGGGCACGGTGGACGCCCTCGACACGGCCGTCCCGCTCGCCGCGCAGGGCCTCGACTCGCTCGCCGCGGTCGACCTGCACCGGCGCCTGACCGAGCGCACCGGCCTGGACCTGCCGGTCGGCCTCGCCTACGACTGCCCCACGGTCCACGACCTCGCCGCCCGGCTGCTGGCGGAGGTCCACGGCACCACGGACGAACCCGCCGAACCGGCCGGTGACGGCGCCGCCGACGAACCGATCGCCGTCGTCGGCATCGGCTGCCGCTTCCCCGGCGGCATCTCCTCGGCCGCCGACCTGTGGCGCCTGCTGGCCGAGGAGGGCGAGGTGCTGTCGGGCTTCCCCCAGGACCGCGGCTGGGACCTGGACGCCCTGTACGACGAGGACCCCGAGGTGCCCGGCAGCACCTACGTCCGCAGCGGCGGATTCCTCGACACCGCCACCGAGTTCGACGCCGACTTCTTCGGCATCAGCCCGCGCGAGGCGCTCGGTATGGACCCGCAGCAGCGGCTCGTCCTGGAGACCTCCTGGCAGGCCCTGGAGGACGCCGGCATCGATCCCACCGCGTTGCGCGGCACCCCGGCCGGCATGTTCTTCGGCGCCGAGATCCAGGAGTACGGCCCGCGCCTGCACGACGCCCCGGACGGGCTCGACGCCTACCTGCTCGCCGGGAACGCCAACAGCGTCATCTCCGGCCGGGTCGCCTATGTGCTGGGCGCCGAGGGACCCGCCGTCACCGTCGACACCGCCTGCTCCGCCTCCCTGGTCGCCGTCCACCTGGCGTGCCGCTCGCTGCGGCAGGGCGAGTCCTCGCTGGCGCTCGCGGGCGGCGTGGCCGTGATGGGCGGACCCGGCGTGTTCACCGCCTTCAGCCGGCAGCGCGGTCTCGCGGCCGACGGCCGCTGCAAGGCGTTCGCCGCCGCCGCGGACGGCACCGGATTCGCCGAGGGCGTCGGTGTGCTCGTCCTGGAGCGGCTGAGCGACGCGCGGCGCGCAGGGCACCGGGTGCTGGCCGTCGTCCGCGGCTCCGCCGTCAACCAGGACGGCGCCTCCAACGGCCTGACCGCACCCAACGGCACCGCGCAGGCACGGCTGATCCGCCGCGCGCTCGCCGACGCCGGCCTTGCCGCCGCCGACGTCGACATGGTCGAGGCGCACGGCACAGGCACCCGGCTCGGCGACCCCATCGAGGCCACCGCGCTGCTCGCCACCTACGGCCAGGGCCGGCCCGCCGAGGCTCCGCTGCTGCTCGGCTCGGTCAAGTCCAACCTCGGCCACACCCAGGCTGCCGCCGGCGCCGCGGGCCTGATCAAGGCGATCCTGGCCATGCGCCACGGGCGGATACCGGCCACCCTCCACGTCGACACGCCCACCCCGCACGTCAACTGGTCCTCCGGGGCCGTGAAACTCGTCACCGCCCAGCGCCCGTGGCCCGACACCGGCCGCCCCCGACGGGCCGGCGTGTCCTCCTTCGGCGTCAGCGGAACGAACGCACACGTGATCGTGGAACAACCGGATCCCGCGGACGCCGACGACCCCGACCGTGAGCCGATGACCGACGGCGCGGTGGACCGGCGGGGGCCGGTGGTCGGCGGTCTCGCGGAGCGGCCGGAGGCCGGGGGCGGTGGTCTCGTCTCGCCGCGGGAGCCGGTGGTGGGCGGCACCGCGGAACGACCGGATCCCGTGGACGACGGCGTTGCGGCGCGGCGGGAGCCCGGGGGCGGTGCCTCCGCGGAGCCGAGCGGCGTGCCGAAGCGGTCGAAGACCGGGCCGACGGCCACCGATGGCGACGCCGACACCGGTGCTGCCGTCGACGCCGACTCCGGTGCTTGCGCCGTGGCCGGTGTGACACCGTTGCCCTTCGTGCTGTCGGCCCGGGGCGAGGCCGCTCTGCGGGCGCGTGCGGCCGACCTGTTGTCCCTGGTCGACCAGGCCGGTCCGCTCGACCTCGCCCACTCGCTGGCCACCACCCGGGCCGCCCTGCCCGACCGGGCCGTCCTCGTCGCCGCCGACCGCCCGGAACTGCGCGCCGCCCTGCACGCCCTGGCCTCCGGCGCCACGCCCCTCACCGCGCGCGCCGACGGCGAACTCGGCTTCCTGTTCACCGGGCAGGGCAGCCAGCGGACCGGCATGGGCCGCGAACTCGCCGCGTCCCACCCCGTGTTCGCCGACGCCCTGGACGACGCCTGCGCCCACTTCGACCTCCAGCTCGACCGGCCGCTGAAGGACGTCCTGTTCGCCGAGCCCGGCACCCCCGAGGCCGGGCTGCTGCACCGTACCGAGTACGCGCAGCCCGCCCTGTTCGCCCTGGAGGTCGCCCTCTACCGCCTGCTGGAGAGCTGGGGCCTCACGCCGGACCAGCTCGCCGGGCACTCCGTGGGCGAGATCGCCGCCGCCCACGTGGCCGGCGTGCTCACCCTCCAGGACGCGACGATCCTGGTCGCCGCCCGCGGCCGGCTCATGGGCCGACTCCCCGAGGGCGGCGCCATGGTCGCCGTACGCGCCACCGAGGACGAGGTGACGCCGCTGCTCACCCCGCGCACCGGCATCGCGGCCGTCAACGGACCCGCCGCCGTCGTCGTCTCCGGCGACGCCGCCGACGTGGAGCGCATCGCCGCCGAGCTCGCCGCGCGCGGCCACGACACCAAGCGCCTGCGGGTCAGCCACGCCTTCCACTCGCCACTGATGGAACCCATGCTGGCCGAGTTCCGGCGCGTCGCGCACGTCCTGGACTACGCCGAGCCGAAGCTGCCGGTCGTCTCGACCGTCACCGGCGCCCCCGTCACCGCGGAGCTGTGCGACCCCGAGTACTGGGTGGAACACGTCCGCGCCCGGGTCCGCTTCCACGACGCCGTGCACACGCTCGCCGACGCCGGGGTGCGCACGTTCCTCGAGGTCGGCCCCGACGCGGTGCTGTCCGCCATGGGCCCCGACTGCACCGACGCACCCGGCACCGCCTTCCTGTCCGTGCTGCGGCGTGAGCGGTCCGAGGCCCGGGAGGCCGTCGCCGCGCTCGCCGCCGCGCACGCCCGGGGCGTCCCCGTCGACTGGCGACGGCACTTCGCCGGCCTGGGCGGACGCCGCGTCGACCTGCCCCACTACCCCTTCCAGCGGCGCCGCTTCTGGCTGGAGCAGCGCACCGCCGGCGACGCCACGGGCCTCGGCCAGCTCCCCGCGGGCCACCCGCTGCTCGCGGCCGTGGTCGCCGTCGGCGCCGAGGGTGCCGTACTGACCGGCCGGCTTTCCCCCCGCACCCAGCCCTGGCTCGCCGACCACGTCATCGCCGGACGGGTGCTGTTCCCCGGCACCGCCTTCGTCGAACTCGCCCTCCGCGCGGGCGACCACGTCGGTGCGGACACCCTGGAGGAGCTGACCCTCGGCACCCCGCTCGTGCTGCGCGCCGACGACGACGTCGCCGTCCAGGTCGCTGTCGGCGAACCCGACGACACCGGCCGGCGCGCCGTCACCGTCCACACCCGCGCCGCCGAGGCGGCCCCCTGGACCCAGCACGCCGCCGGCACCCTCACCACCACGGCCGCGGCCCCGGCGACACAGGCCACCGCCGACCCGACCGTGTGGCCGCCGCGTGACGCCCGGCCGCTCGACACCACCAGCGTCTACGCCGACCTCGCCGCGCAGGGCTACGGCTACGGGCCCGCCTTCCAGGGGCTGCGCGCCGCCTGGCGGCACGGCGACGACCTCTACGCCGAGGTGGCCCTGCCCGAGGAGACCGCCGCCGACGCCACCGGGTTCGGCCTGCACCCCGCGCTGCTCGACGCGGCGCTGCACGCGGCCGACCTCGACACCCCGGCGCGCCCCGAGGTGCTGGTGCCGTTCGCCTGGGCCGGGGTCACCCTGCACGCGACCGGCGCGACCGCCCTCCGCGTGCGGATCAGCCGCCGCGGCGACGACACCATCGCCCTGCACCTCGCCGACGCCACCGGCGCCCCGGTGGCGGACATCGAGGCCCTGACCTCCCGCCCCGTACCGGCCGGCGACGTCCTGTACACCGTGCGGTGGTCGCCGTACCCCCGGCCGGCGGCCACCGCACCGCTGCGTACCGCCGTCCTGGACGGCGGGACCGGTGGAATCGACGCGCTGCTCGACCGGCCCGCCCCGGACGCCGTCGTGCACCGTGTGCCCGGCCCGGCGGGCGCCGACGCCGCCGAAGCGCGCGCCCATGTCCACGAGGTGCTGGCTCTGCTGCGCACCTGGCAGTCGGACGAACGCCTCGCGGGAACCCGGCTCGTCGTCGTCACCCCGGCCGACAGCCCCGCCCACGCGGCCGTCCGCGGGCTGGTCCGCTCCGCCCAGGCGGAGAACCCCGGCCGCTACGTCCTCGTCCAGCACGAGGCGCTGCCCTCCGACGCCGAACTGCGCCGGATCCTCACCACCGGAGAACCCGAACTCGCCCTCACCGACGGGCAGTTCACGGTGCCCCGGCTGACGGCACATCCGCACGGGGACGCGCCCGCCGCCGACTGGGGCACCGTCCTCGTCACCGGCGGCACCGGCGGCCTCGGCGCGCTCCTCGCCCGGCACCTGGTCCGCGCCCACGGCGTACGCCGCCTGGTGCTCGCCGGGCGCCGCGGCACCGCCCCCGGACTGCGCGACGAACTCACCGCGCTCGGCGCCGAGGTGACCGTGGCCGCCTGCGACGTCGGCGACCGCGAGGCGCTGCGCCGTCTGCTCGCCGAGCACCCCGTCGACTCCGTGGTGCACGCGGCGGGCACCGTCCGCGACGGCATCGTGGACACCCTCACCGACGAGATGACGGACGAGGTCTTCCACGCCAAGGCACTGGGCGCCTGGCACCTGCACGAGCTGACCCGGGACCGCGACCTCGCCCACTTCGTGCTGTTCTCCTCCCTCGCCGCCGTCCTCGACGGCCCCGGCCAGGGCAACTACGCCGCCGCCAACGCCTATCTCGACGCCCTCGCCGCACACCGCGCCGCCCTCGGCCTGCCGGCCACCGCGCTCGCCTGGGGCCTGTGGGCCACCGACAGCGGCATGGGCGCCGCGCTCGACGACACCGCCCGGGAACGCATCGCGGGCCACGGCATCCCCGGCCTGTCCGCCGAACGCTCCCTGGAGCTGTTCGACGCCGCCCTCCGCTCCCGCGCACCCCACCTGGTGCCCGTGGAGATCGACGCCACCGCTGTACGCCGCCGCCCCGACGGCGTGCCGCCCCTGCTCACCACGCTCGTCCGCCCGGTCACCCGCCGGGCCGTGGCGAGCGCCACCGCGCCCGCCACGGCCACGGACGGACGGCTCGCCGCACTGTCCGCCGCCGACCGCGACCGCGCCCTGCTCGATCTGGTCCGTACGGAGGTGGCGGCCGTGCTCCGGCACGACGGGCCGTCCGCCGTGGACCCCGGACGGGCCTTCACCGACCTGGGCTTCGACTCGCTGGCCGCCGTCGAGCTGCGCAACCGGCTGAACACCGCCACCGGGCTCCGGCTGCCCGCCACCCTCGTCTTCGACCACCCCACCTCCCGCGTCCTCGCCGGCCACATCCGCGACACGCTGTTCGGCGCCGGCGCGCAGGAGACCGCCCCCGCCGTCCGCAACACGGCCGGCGACGACGATCCGATCGTCATCGTCGGCATGGGCTGCCGCTACCCCGGCGGGGTCCGCTCCCCGGAGGACCTGTGGCGGCTCGTCGCCGACGGCGTGGACGCGGTCGGCGGCTTCCCGGACGACCGCGGCTGGGACACCGAGGCGCTGTACGACCCGGAGCCCGGCACCCTCGGCCGTACCTACACCCGCGAAGGCGCCTTCCTGTACGACGCGGCCGAGTTCGACCCAGGCTTCTTCGGCATCGGCCCGCGCGAGGCCACCGCCATGGACCCGCAGCAACGGCTGCTGCTGGAGGTGTCCTGGGAGGCGCTGGAGCGCTCCGCCATCGACCCGCAGCGGCTGCGCGGCTCCCGCACCGGTGTGTTCGCGGGCGTCATGTACCACGACTACGGCACCTGGCTCGCCGACGTCCCCGAGGACCTCGCCGCCTACCTCGGCAACGGCAGCCTGGGCAGCGTCGTCTCCGGCCGCGTCGCCTACGCCCTCGGCCTGGAGGGGCCGGCCGTCACCGTCGACACCGCCTGCTCCTCCTCGCTGGTCACCCTGCACCTGGCGGCCCAGGCCCTGCGGCAGGACGAGTGCGACCTCGCCCTGGTCGGCGGCGTCACCGTCATGTCGACACCGGACACCTTCGTCGACTTCGCCCGGCAGCGCGGACTGGCCGCCGACGGCCGCTGCAAGTCCTTCGCGGCCGCCGCCGACGGCACCGGCTGGGGCGAGGGCGTCGGAGTGGTCGTCGTCGAGCGGCTGTCCGACGCGCGCCGCAACGGCCACCGCGTGCTGGCGCTGGTCCGCGGCTCCGCCGTGAACTCCGACGGCGCCTCCAACGGCCTGACCGCGCCCAACGGCCCCTCGCAGCAGCGCGTCATCCGCGCCGCGCTGGCCGCCGCCGGGCTCGCCCCGGCCGACGTCGACGCCGTCGAGGCGCACGGCACCGGCACCACCCTCGGCGACCCGATCGAGGCCCAGGCCCTGCTCGCCACCTACGGCCAGGACCGCGACGAGCCCCTGTGGCTGGGCTCGGTCAAGTCCAACATGGGGCACACCCAGGCCGCCGCCGGCGTCGCCGGTGTCATCAAGACGGTCATGGCGATGCGCAACGGCGTCCTGCCGAAGACGCTGCACGTCGACGCGCCGTCCCGGCAGGTCGACTGGAGCGCCGGAGCCGTGGCCCTGCTCACCGAGCGGCGCCCGTGGCCCGAGACCGGCCGGGCCCGGCGGGCGGGGGTGTCCTCGTTCGGGATCAGCGGCACCAACGCCCACGTGATCCTTGAGGAGTTCACCGACCCGGAGCCCCCGCGGACGGACCCGGGCGCCGTACCGCCGGTGCTCGCCCTCCCCGTCTCCGCCCGCTCCCCCGAGGCCCTGCGCGGCCAGGCCCGCCGCCTGCTGGAGCTGACCGGCGCGGCCCCCGCCGACCTCGGCCTGGCCCTGGCCACCACCCGGGGCACCCATCCGCACCGGGCCGTGCTGCTGCCCACCGGGGAGGACCAGGCCGCCACCGCGCTGGACGCCCTGGCACACGGCACCGAGGCACCCGGCCTGCTCGTCACCGGCTCCGCCACCGACGGCACCCTGGCCTATCTGTTCTCCGGCCAGGGCGCCCAGCGCCCCGGCATGGGCCGCGACTGGTACGACGCCTTCCCCGTCTACGCCGAGCACTTCGACCGCGCGGCGGCGCTCTTCGACAAGCACCTGCAACGCCCCCTGACCGACGTCGTGTTCGGCGACGACGCCGAGACCCTGGAGCAGACCGCCTACACCCAGGCCGCGCTGTTCACCACCCAGGTCGCCCTCTACCGGCTGCTGGAGTCCTTCGGGCTGCGCCCCGACTGGCTGGCGGGCCACTCCGTCGGCGAGTTCGCCGCCGCGCACGTCGCGGGCGTGTGGTCGCTGCAGGACGCCGTCACCGCCGTCACCGCCCGGGGCCGGCTCATGCAGGCCCTGCCCGAGGGCGGCGCCATGGTCGCCGTCCAGGCGCCGGAGGAGGAGGTGACACCGCTGCTGGACGGGCGGTGCGGGCTCGCCGCCGTCAACGGCCCCCGCGCCGTGGTCGTCTCCGGCGACGAGGACGCCGTCGCCGAGGTCGCCGCCCACTTCACCACCACCCGCGGGCTGCGCGTCTCGCACGCCTTCCACTCGCCCCGCATGGAGCCCATGCTGGCCGCCTTCCGGGAGGTCATGACCGGCATCGAGGCGGCCGAACCGGCCGTGCCGATCGTCTCCACCCTCACCGGCGCCCAGGCGACCGCGGCCGAACTGGGCTCCGCCGACTACTGGGTACGGCACGTACGGCAGACCGTGCGCTTCGCGGACGCCGTCACGACTCTGGCCGCGAACGGCGCCGACACCTTCCTCGAACTCGGCGCCGCGCCCGTGCTCACCGCCCTGGGCCCCGACTGCCTGCCCGACGCCGAGGACACCGCCTTCATCCCCACAGCCCGCAAGGACACGCCGCAACTGTCCGGCCTGCTCGCCGCCCTGGCCGCCGTACACACCCGGGGCCCGGCCGTCGACTGGGCGGTGCTGTACGAGACCTACGCGGGGCGCCGTGTCGAACTGCCCACCTACGCCTTCGACCACCGCCCGTACTGGCTCCCCACGGCCACCGTGACCGCCGGTGACGCCGCCGGGCACGGTCTCGCCGCGGCCGGCCACCCGCTGGTCAGCGCCCGCCTCGACCTGCCCGGCGACGCCGGTCTGCTGCTCACCGGCCGGATCTCCACCGCCACCCATCCGGTCCTCGCCGAACACGCCGTGCTCGGCACCGTCCTGGTACCCGGCGCCGCACTCGTCGACCTCGCCCTGCACGCCGGACGCCTCACCGGACGCCCCGTCCTGGACGAACTCACCCTGCAGGCCCCGCTGGTGCTGGACGCGGACACCGCCGTACGCCTCCAGGTCGCCGCCGGAGCCGACGGCACCGTCGAGATCCACTCACGCGCGGAGAACGCCCCCGCCGACGAGGAGTGGACGCGGCACGCCACCGGCACCCTCACCGGGCCCGCCCCCGCGCCCCGGCCCGCCCCCGCCCCCGCGCCCGGCGCCTGGCCGCCGCCCGGCGCCACCCCGGTCGACACCACCGGGCTCTACCCGCGCCTGCACGCCGAGGGCTACGACTACGGCCCGGTCTTCCGCGGCGTACGAGCCGCCTGGCGCCAGGGCGACACCCTCCTCGCCGAACTCGAACTGCCCGCGAGCGCGGCCCAGGACGCCACCCGGCACACCCTGCACCCCGCCCTGCTGGACTCCGCCCTGCACGTCACCTCCCTCCTGGACGACGAGCCCGGGGAACGGTCCCCAGGCATCGCCCTCCCCTTCGCCTGGACCGGCGTCACCGTCCACGCGACCGGCTCCCGCACCGCCCGCGTCCGCGTCACCCCCGGCCCCGACGGCACCCGCATCGCGCTGACGGACACCGAGGACCGGCCGCTCGCCACCGTCGAGTCGTACGTCACCCGCCCCGTCACCGCCGACCGGCTCACCCCGCAGCGGCGCCACCTGTACACCGTCACCGACGAACCCCTGCCCGTGACCGCGGGGCGCCCCGACCGCCGTACCTGGGCGGTCCTCGGCGACCACGACCTCGGCCTCGGCGTCCCCGTGCACGCCGGACCGGACGCGCTCGGTGCCACCGTCCCCGACGTGGTGATCCTCCCGGTCACCGCCCCGCACGCCGAGGGCGAGCGACTGCCCGGCGCCGTGCGGACCGCCCTCGACCGCACCCTGCGGACCCTGCGGGCCTGGTCGGCCGGCGAGCGGTACGCCGGTTCGACGCTGGTCGTCCTGACCGGCGGCGGCCTCGCCGACGCCGCCGTGCACGGGCTGGTGCGGGCCGCGCAGGCCGAGGATCCCGGCCGGATCCTCCTCGTCGCGCGGGCCGCGCCCGACGGCCCGGTACCGGACCGGGCCGCGCTGGCCGCCCTGCTCGACTCCGGGGAGCCGGAGGCACGGTGGCGGGACGGCCGGGCCCACGCCCCCCGCCTGGTGCGCGCGCCGGACTCCCCGGTACCGGACCGCCCGTGGGGCACCGTCCTCGTCACCGGCGGCACCGGAGGACTCGGCGCCCTGGTCGCCCGCCACCTGGCCACCCGGCACGGCGTCACCCGCCTGGTGCTGACGAGCCGCCGCGGACCCGCGGCACCCGGCGCCGCCGAACTGCTGGCGGACCTGCGGGAGTCGGGCGCCGACGCCGAGATCGTCGCCTGCGACGTCGCCGACCGCACCGCGCTCGCCGCCCTGCTCGGCGCGCACCCCGTGGACAGCGTCGTCCACACCGCCGGCGTCCTCGACGACGGCCTGGTCTCCGCGCTGACCCCGGCACGCCTCGACACCGTGCTGCGCCCCAAGGCGGACGCCGCCTGGCACCTGCACGAACTGACCCGCGACCGGCGGCTCGCCCACTTCGTGCTGTTCTCCTCGGCCGCCGGCACCATCGACGCCTCCGGCCAGGGCAACTACGCCGCCGCCAACGTCTTCCTCGACGCGCTGGCCGCCCACCGCGCCGCCCTCGGCCTGCCCGCCACCTCCCTCGCCTGGGGCCTGTGGTCCGGCGGCGGCATGGGCGCGGGCCTCGACGCGGCCGGGACCCAGCGCATCGCACGCTCCGGCATCGGCGCACTAGACCCGGCCGAGGCACTGGAGCTGTTCGACACCGCCGTGGCCGCCGGCACCCCCGCCCTGGTGCCCGTACGGCTGGACACCGCCGTCCTGCGCCGCCGAGGCGACGACCTGCCGGCCGTCCTGCGGACCCTGGCCGGCGGCACCGTCCGCCCGGACCGTGACGACCGCGCCCGCACCCTGGGCGAGCGACTGGCCGACCTGCCCGCCGCCGACCACGAACACACCGTGCTGGAGGCGGTGCGCACCGAGGTGGCCGCCGTCCTCGGCCACGCCGGACCCGCCGCCGTCGAACCGCGCCGCGCCTTCACCGAGCTGGGGTTCGACTCGCTCGCCGCCGTCGAACTGCGCAACCGGCTGAACACGGCCAGCGGACTGCGCCTGCCGTCCACGCTGATCTTCGACTACGCCACCCCGGCGGCACTCGCCGGCCACCTCCTCGAACGGCTCCTGCCGGACACCGGGGACACCGCGGACACCGAGGACACCGCCGACGGCGCGGCGGCCCACGGCGACGACGAACTGCACGCCCTCATCTCCGCCATCCCCCTCGCCCGCATCCGGGAAGCCGGCCTGCTGGACAGCCTGCTGAAGCTGTCCGAGCAGGTCCCGGCCCCCGCCCCCGACCCGGCCCCGGACATCAGGTCCATGGCCGTGGCCGACCTGGTGCGCGCCGCGCTCGACCGCAGCGGCACCCGGTGACCACGCCCCCGTGCCGGACGACGCGCCGCGTCCGGCACCGGGCCACCCCGTCCGGCGCACCCTCCACCGCGTCACCAGCGCCGCCGAGCCAGCAGGGAGCGACACCGACCGTGGACACATCCGTCGAGCAGATCGTCGAGGCGCTGCGCGAGTCATTGCTCGAGAACGAGCGGCTGCGCCGACGACAGGCCGAGATCACCGAGGCGGCGCGGGAACCCGTCGCGATCGTCGCCATGAGCTGCCGCTACCCCGGCGGCGTCAGCACCCCCGAGGAGCTGTGGCGGCTGGTCGACGCCGGCACGGACGCCGTGGGCGACTTCCCCGGGGACCGCGGCTGGGACGTCGAGGGCATCTACGACCCCGACCCCGACACCCCCGGCAGGACCCATGTCCGCGAGGGCGGATTCCTGTACGACGCCCCGCGGTTCGACCCGGGCTTCTTCGGCATCAGCCCGCGCGAGGCCGTCGCGATGGACCCGCAGCAGCGGCTGCTCCTGGAGACCGCCTGGGAGGCGTTCGAACGCGCCGGCATCGACCCGCACACCCTCAAGGGCAGCCGCACCGGCATCTACGCGGGCGTCATGTACCACGACTACGGCAGCTGGCTCACCGAGGTACCCGAAGGCGTCGAGGGCTACCTCGGCAACGGCAACCTGGGCAGCGTCGCCTCCGGACGCGTCTCCTACATCCTCGGCCTGGAGGGGCCGGCCGTCACCGTCGACACCGCCTGCTCCTCCTCGCTGGTCGCCCTCCACCTCGCGGTGCAGGCGCTGCGCACCGGAGAGTGCGACCTGGCCCTCGCCGGCGGAGTGACGGTGATGTCCACCCCCGACACCTTCATCGACTTCTCCCGCCAGCGCGGCCTGGCCCTGGACGGCCGCTGCAAGTCCTTCGCCGAGGGCGCCGACGGAACCGGCTGGGGCGAGGGCGCCGGCCTCCTCCTGGTCGAACGGCTCAGCGACGCCCGCCGCAACGGCCACCCGGTGCTCGCCGTGGTGCGCGGCACCGCGGTCAACCAGGACGGTGCCTCCAACGGCCTCACCGCCCCCAACGGCCCCTCCCAGCAGCGAGTCATCCGCGCGGCCCTCGCCGACGCCCGCCTGCGGCCCGGCCAGGTGCACGCCGTCGAGGCCCACGGCACCGGCACCCCCCTCGGCGACCCGATCGAGGCGCAGGCCCTGCTGGCCACCTACGGCCAGGACCGCGAGGAGCCGCTGTGGCTCGGCTCGGTCAAGTCCAACCTCGGGCACACCCAGGCCGCCGCGGGCGTCGCCGGCGTCATCAAGGCGGTGATGGCCATGCGGCACGGCCGGCTGCCCAGAACCCTGCACGCCGAACACCCCACGTCCCAGGTCGACTGGGAGGCGGGCGCCGTGCGACTGCTCACCGAGGCCCGTGACTGGCCCGACGACGGCGAGCCGCGCCGCGCCGCCGTGTCCTCCTTCGGCATCAGCGGCACCAACGCCCACGTCATCGTCGAGGCCGCCCCCGAGCCCGAGGCCCGGACGCAGGAGCCGTCCTGGACCAAACCGCTCCCGCTGGTGCTGTCCGGCAAGGGCGAACAGGGCCTGGCCGCACAGGCCCGCCGGATCCTCGACCACCTCGCCTCCGCCACCGGCCCCGTCCCCGACATCGCCCACACGCTCGCCACCGGACGCGCCGCACTGGACGAGCGGGCGGTCGTCACCGGCACCGGCCTGCCCGACCTCACCGCGGGTCTGACCGCGCTCGCCGAGGGCGCCGCCGCGCCGAACGTGGTACGCGGCAGGCCGGCCGGGGAGTCCCGGATCGCCTTCGTCTTCCCCGGCCAGGGCTCCCAGTGGGCCGGCATGGCCGCCGACCTGCTCGACACCTCGCCCGTCTTCGCCGCGCGCATGGCCGACTGCGCCGCGGCCCTCGCGCCCGTCACCGACTGGGACCTCCTGGAGACCGTGCGCGCGCGGCGGCCGCTGGATCGGGTGGACGTCGTCCAGCCCGTGCTGTGGGCGATCATGGTGTCGCTCGCCGAGGTGTGGCGCGCGCACGGCGTCCGGCCCGCCGCCGTCATCGGCCACTCCCAGGGCGAGATCGCCGCGGCCTGTGTGGCCGGCGCGCTCTCCCTCGACGACGGCGCCCGCGTCGTGGCCCTGCGCAGCCGGGCCATCGCCCGCGAACTCTCCGGCCGCGGCGGCATGATGTCGGTGGCCCTGCCCGAGGCCCGGGTGCGCGAGCTGGTCGCCCGCCACGAGGGCCGTGTCGCGGTGGCCGCCGTCAACGGCACCTCCTCCGTGGTGCTGTCCGGCGACGCCGACGCCCTCGACGAACTCCGCGACACGATCGTCGCGGGCGGCGACCGCGCCAAACGGCTCCCGGTGGACTACGCCTCGCACAGCGCCCACGTCGAGTCGATCCGGGAGCGGCTGCTCGCCGACCTGGCGGGTGTCCGGGCCCGGCCCGCCGAGGTGCCGTTCTACTCCACCGTCACCGGCGCCCGGCTCGACACCACCGGCCTGGACGCCGGCTACTGGTACACCAACCTGCGGCAGAGCGTCCTGTTCGAGCCGGCCACGCGCACCCTGCTGGACGCCGGGTACGGGGTGTTCGTCGAGTGCAGCCCGCACCCCGTGCTCCTGCACAGCATCGAGGAGACCGCCGACGCCGCGGGCGCCGACATCACCGGCCTCGGCTCGCTGCGGCGCGACCAGGGCGGCCCCGAGCGCGTGCTGGCCGCCCTGGGCGAAGCCTTCGTCGCGGGCGTCCCGGTCGACTGGTCGGCCGTCTTCGACGGCATGCCCGTACGCCACGCCGACCTGCCCACCTACGCCTTCCAGCGTGAGCGCTACTGGCTCGGCCGGTCCGCCGGCCCCGGCGACGTCGGCGCCGCCGGGCTCCGGGCCACCGGCCATCCGCTGCTGGGCGCCGCCGTCCCGGTCGCCGAGGGCGGCACCCTGTTCACCGGCCGCCTCTCCACCGCCACCCACCCGTGGCTGGCCGATCACGCCGTGGCCGGAACCACCCTGCTGCCCGGCACCGCCCTGGTCGAGCTCGCGCTCGGCGCCGGTCACGACCTCGGCTGCGGACACCTCGCCGAACTCACCCTCCAGACCCCGCTGGTGCTCTCCGGCCGCGGCGCGGTCCAGCTGCAGCTGCACGTGGCCGCCGCCGACGGCACCGGACACCGCGCGCTGACGGTCCACTCCCGCCCCGAGGGCGCCGACGACACCGCCTGGACCCCGCACGCCACCGGCCTGCTCGCCCCGCGCACCGCCCCGCCCGCGTTCGACCTCACGGCCTGGCCGCCCCCGGGCGCGGAGCCCGTGCCGGTCGAGGAGGCCTACGCCCGGCTGGCCGGCCTCGGCTACGCGTACGGGCCCGCCTTCCAAGGCCTGCGCGCCGCCTGGCGACGCGGTGACGAGACCTTCGCCGAGGTCGAACTGCCGGTCGACGCCGAGGCCTTCGCCCTGCACCCGGCCCTGTTCGACGCCGCCCTGCACGCCGACGGCCTCGGCGCCGACGCCCAGGACACGGCCCGGCTGCCCTTCGCCTGGACCGGGGTCTCGCTCCACGCGACCGGGGCCACCGCCCTGCGGGTCCGCCTGCACGGCGGCGAGACCCTGTCCCTCCAGCTGGCCGACCCCACGGGCGCCCCCGTCGCGGAGGTCGAGGCCCTGGTCTCCCGGCCGGTCGACCCGGCAGCGCTCGATGCCGGGGCGCACACCGACGACCTGTACCGCCTGGACTGGCCGGCGCTGCCCGTGCCCGGGTCGCCCGCGCCCGAGTACGCCGTCCTGGACGAGCGCGGCCCGGCCGCGCTGGACTCCGTGCCCGCGTGGGCGGTGCTCCCGTGCGGAGGCGACGAGGACCCCCTCAGCGGCTCGCGCCGGGCGGCCGAGCGGGTCCTGGCCGCCGTACAGGACTGGCTGGCCGACGAACGTACCGAGCCGTCACGGCTGTTGCTGCTCACCCGGGGTGCCGTGGCGGTGGGGGAGGAGGATGTCACCGACCTGGCGGCCGCGGCCGTGTGGGGCCTGGTCCGGGCCGCGCAGGGCGAGCACCCGGGACGGTTCGTGCTCGTGGACGACGCCGGTGGTGACGCCGGCGCGGCGGTGGCCGCCGCCGCGGCGAGCGGCGAACCCCAACTCGCCCTGCGCGACGGGGCGGTGCGGGTTCCCCGGCTGGCCCGTACCACGGCGCGGGGCGAGATGCCGTCCCTCGACCCCGACGGCACGGTGCTGATCACCGGCGGCACCGGCGTGCTGGGCGCCCTCGTCGCCCGGCACCTGGTCGCCGCGCACGGCGTCCGCCGACTGGTGCTGGCCGGGCGCGGCGGCACCGCCGCCGACGACTTCGCCGACCTGGACGCGGAGATCACCGTGGCCCGCTGCGACGCCGCCGACCGCGGTCAACTGGCCGGCCTGCTCGCCGGGATACCGTCCGGCCACCCGTTGACCGCCGTCGTGCACCTCGCCGGCGTCCTCGACGACGGACTGGTGACCGACCAGACCCCCGAGCGCCTCGACGCCGTACTGCGGCCCAAGGCCGACGCCGCCTGGCACCTGCACGAGCTGACGCGCGACCTCGGCCTCGCCGCGTTCGTGCTGTTCTCCTCCGCCGCCGGCACGGTGGACGGCACCGGACAGTCCGGCTACGCCGCCGCCAACACCTTCCTCGACGCGCTGGCCGCGCACCGCAGGCACCACGGACTGCCCGCCCATTCGCTGGCCTGGGGCTTCTGGGAACAGCGCACGGGACTGACCGCCCACCTCACCGACGCCGACGTGGCACGCATGGCGCGCGCCGGCGTCCGCCCCCTCCCCACCGAGCAGGGCCTGCGCCTGCTCGACGCCGCCCTGACCTCCGACGAGCCGCTGCTGCTCCCGGTCGGCCTGGACCTGGCCGCGCTGCGCCGCGCCGACGACGTCCCGGCCGTGCTGCGCGCACTGGTGCCCGCCCGGGCCCGCCGCACCGCGGCCTCCGGCACGGACTCCTCGTCGCTCGCCGGCCGGCTGGCCGCCCTCGGCCCCGCGGCACGCGACGCGGCCCTGCTGGAGCTGGTCCGCAGCCACGTCGCCGCGGTGCTCGGGCACGGCGGCGACATGACACTCGATCCGCGCCGCTCCTTCCGCGAGTCCGGCTTCGACTCGCTGACGGCGGTGGAACTGCGCAACCGGCTCGGCGACGCGGTCGGCCTGCGCCTGCCCGCCACCCTCGTCTTCGACTACCCGGACGCGAACGCCCTCGTCGGACACCTGAGGACGGAACTCCTCGGCACGCGGGCCGAGGCCGCCACCGAGGCCGCCGCCGGGACGGCCGCCGAGGTGACCGTGCGGGAGACGGACGAGCCGGTCGCCATCGTCGCCATGGCCTGCCGCTACCCCGGCGCCGTCGGCACGCCCGAGGAGCTGTGGCGGCTGCTCGCCGAGGGCGGCGACGGCATCGGCGCCTTCCCCGCCGACCGCGGCTGGGACCTGGACGGCCTGTACGACCCGGAGCCGGGCAAGGCCGGCCACTCCTCCACCCGGTCGGGCGGATTCCTCTACGACGCCGCCGACTTCGACCCCGACTTCTTCGGCATCGGCCCCCGCGAGGCCCTGGCCATGGACCCGCAGCAGCGGCTGCTGCTGGAGACCTCCTGGGAGGCGCTCGAACGGGCCGGCATCGACCCGCACGCAGTACGCGGCAGCCGCACCGGCGTCTTCGCCGGCGTCATGTACCACGACTACGGCAGCAGGCTGCGGCGAGTCCCCGAGTCCGTGCGCGACCACCTCGGCAACGGCAGCCTCGGCAGTGTGGCCTCCGGCCGCGTCGCCTACACCCTCGGCCTGGAAGGCCCGACCCTCACGGTCGACACGGCCTGCTCGTCGTCCCTGGTGGCACTGCACCTGGCCGCGCAGGCGCTGCGACAGGGCGAGTGCACCCTGGCGCTGGCCGGCGGTGTGTCCGTGATGTCGACCGTCGACACGTTCGTGGACTTCAGCAGGCAGCGCAACCTCGCCGCCGACGGCCACGCCAAGTCCTTCGCCGACGCGGCGGACGGCACGGCCCTGTCCGAGGGCGCCGGAATGCTCGTGCTGGAGCGGTTGTCGGACGCGCGGCGCAACGGGCACGAGGTGCTGGCGGTCCTGCGTGGTTCGGCGGTGAACCAGGACGGTGCGTCGAA
>NZ_JACHJK010000031.1 GCF_014203595.1 Streptomyces echinatus | reverse complement strand
CCTCTACCCCCCCACCCCCACCCCACGAAAAGGCACCCCACACCCAACCAGCCCACAGAACACACCGCACACACTCCCGACACGAACCACAAACCGAAAGCACACACACCGGGCCCCCCCAACGAACAACCACCCCACCGAAACACACAGTCACACGCAGCCGGACAAGAGAGTGGGGGTGGCCTGGTCGCAGCACAACCGCCACCCTGCGGCAGCACCCCGCCCACACCACAACGAACCCCACCACGCCCTGGCCCCCACCCCGCCCGGTCCCGTAGGTGCTGATTCTCCGAGCGCTGGGGTAGTGACGGCCACTTACGGTGACCGCGTCGCTGAGTAGGCCCGGAGCGCGGTGCCGGGATTGCTCCCGGTCCGTTTCTCCGGACCTCTCGCCGAACCCGCCGTGCGCCTCTCAACGCAACGGGCTCTCCACGGTCTCTGCCGTCAGACGGGGTTCGCAGGCTGCCAAGGGTTGGGGATCGTGCTGGCCCGGTATCGGTAGCGGCTCACCGTGACCGATGCGATCCGGAACAGCTCGATCCCGTCCGCCACCGAGTTTCGGACACCGAAGACCAGTCAACTGGACGACTTGCGACTGCGCGCGCTACCTGGCCGTGGAGCGGCCGGGCTGGCGGATCGGGCATTCCGCAGGCCAGCGCCGCGATCGGGGCCTCTACCGTCCGGCTTGGGTGGGGCCCCAGGCTGAAGCGGCGGAAATACGCGCAGGTCAGGGGGTTGCGAAGTGAGCACTGAAGTTGGCGAGTCTCGCCAGGTAGCGCGCTCAGTCACACTCGGGGCGCTATGAACACCTCGCCTGCCGGCCGCACAGCTGGCCAAATGGCATGAGTACGAGGAACGACCAGAAGTGAGTACGCCGGCGCAGGCGGCCCAGGAGCAGGGCCGCTTGGCTGTATCCATGCACGAGACGATCCCCGCGCTGACCGACAGCTCCGCCGGGACCCCGGCCATCGGCAAGGTTCCGATGTGGACCACGGCTGCAACGGTGGCCCTGATCCCGGTGGCCTTCACCTTCGGGTGCCTGGCAGGGATGGCCACGGAGATCCACCCCCAGACTGCGGCCGTCCTCATCACGTGCTGGTGGGCGTCCTGGACCGTTACCCCCTTGCTCGTACTGCTCTCCCGGCTGCCCCTGCGACACCCCACCCTGGCCAGCGCCTGCCGCTGGGCGGGGTGGGGTGCGCCGGTCCCCCCGGCGGTCACGATCCTGCTGACCCTCGGCCTGTAGGACGGTCACCACGCCGCGGCGCGATCGGGAGGCCGGCGAGTCGCCCGGGGACACGGCGCTTTCCGGGGAGCATCATGTCTGAGTACGCGCACCAGGATCTGAGTAGTCGGGCGGCTGTGGGCAGCGAGCCGCTCGCATTGGATGAGGGTATGAACGCTTCCGCATCCGACTCTGTCCCCGCTCGCCTTGCGCAGTCTCCGTCGCCGAAGGACCGCACGCGGCTATGGGCCGCCCTGGCCGCCATGCTGTTCGCGCCGGCGGCCGGGGTGATCGGAACCCTGACGCTGGCCTCGGAGCGGGCCTCCCGCTGCGTGACCTACGGCGAGCAGTGCACATCCGGGCTGCCCAGCTGGGTCTTCGAGTGGAGCGCGGGCGTCGGCGCTGCGGCGCTGCTTGTCGCACTGGCCGCGCCGCCCGTACGGGTGCGGCAGGCGGCACTAGCTGCTCAGGTGCTGGCGGAGGGCAGCGCACTGCTGGTCATCCTCAGTCATGCCTGACGTACTCGGTGCAGGAGCGGGAAACGCTGGAGAGACCCGAAAGCCCGTCCCGAAGAGTCACTTCCGGCCATCCGAGCGCTGTGTAGAGCGCGTTCGGACGGCGGTGACCTTGAAGGCGAGGGACGGCCCCAGTGGTTCTCGAAGGCCGAACGGCCACGGCTCGTCAGGCCCAGGGCCAGCGGAAACCCCGTGACGGTGAGTCCGTAAAGTGGCCACATGTCTGAGGTCTCTCCCCTGATACAGAGTTTGCGCACGGCCGTTGAGGCGGCACCGGCTGACGTGCCTCTGCGACTGCACTTGGCCGGCCTGTTGCTGGATGCCGGTCGGCAGGACGACGCGGTCATTCAAGTGGCCGTCGCCCTGCAGCACGCGCCGGGTGACGGTCAGGCAAAAGCGCTGATGACACGCGCAATGGGCACGCACTCGCCCGCGGGAATGCCGCCTTCTGAGCTGGCGCTGGCCCCGGCAGCCCCACCCACGGAGCCTGCGCCCGATACCACTTTCAACTGGGGCGCCGCCGCCGACCAGGTCAAAGACGTACTTCCGCCGCGCTTCGTGGAAGAACCCCTCGCCACCGACGGCAGCGGCGACCCCGAGGGTGCCCCCGCTTGGGACGTCGATGCTCCGGGCACCGTACGCCTCGCCGACGTCGGCGGCATGCAGGAGGTCAAGGACCGCCTGGAAGCGGCGTTCCTCGCGCCGTTGCGCAACCCGGAGTTGCGCAAGCTCTACGGTAAGAGCCTGCGCGGTGGCCTCCTCCTCTACGGCCCTCCCGGCTGCGGTAAGACCTTCGTGGCACGCGCCGTCGCGGGGGAACTCGGTGCGAGCTTCCTGTCCGTGTCCGTCAACGACGTGCTCGACATGTGGATCGGCAACTCCGAGCGCAACATGCACGAACTCTTCGAGACGGCCCGCCGGCAGGCCCCCTGCGTCGTATTCCTCGACGAGTTGGACGCTCTCGGCGGCAAGCGCAGCCGTACGCAGAGCGCAGGCTTGCGCAACACGGTCAACCAGCTCCTGACCGAGCTCGACGGCATCAACGCCGCAGCCAACGAGGGCGTCTTCGTACTCGCCGCGACGAATGTCCCCTGGGACGTCGACATCGCCTTGCGCCGCCCTGGCCGCTTCGACCGCACGCTCCTCGTACTGCCTCCCGACGCGCCGGCACGCGAGACGATCCTCCGGTACCACCTGCGCGAACGCCCCATCGAGAAGGTCGACTTGGGGAAGCTCGTCAAGATGACCGACGGCCTGTCCGGAGCCGACCTCGCCCACCTGTGCGAGTCCGCGGCGGAGACGGCGCTCCTCGACTCGGTGCGCACCGGTGTCGTCCGCATGATCGGCATGAAGGACCTGCTCGGTGCCGCGAAGCAGACGGTGCCCTCGACGGAGCCGTGGTTCGCCTCTGCGCGCAACGTAGCGATGTATGCCAATGACGGCGGCATGTACGACGACCTGGTCGCTTATCTGAAGAAGAGGCGGAAGCTGTGACCACGCTGCACCCGACCGTCGAACAGGCCCAGGCCCTGATCGACTTCGAACGCTATGAACAGGCTCTGGAACTGCTGGGCCGCCACCTCGCCGAGGATCCCGGCGACATACGCGCCTGGGTCAAGATCGGCTACTGCCATCTCAACACGAAGGCGCCGCGGCAGGCGAGTGAGGCGGCCGACGAAGCCCTCAAGCTGGACCCCGAGGACTACGGCGCACTGATGTTGCGCGCCCGGGCAATGGTGGACGACGGGGGTTGGCTCAACGTCGAACCCGTACTGCGCCAGGCGATTCGCGTAGCTCCCGAGGAGTCATACCCCCGTGCCATGCTGGCGGACGCCGTGTGGCGGGCCGCGATCGTCAAACACGCCCGGACAACGGGAGCGGGGGCGATGAGTCATGCGGACATGGATCGCGTTTCCGGCGAGGCGGCCGACCTGGCCATGGAGGCATTGCGCCTGGGCCCCGAGGACCTTTATGCCCACGTGGTCGCGCACCGCATCGCCAGTGCGGCCGGCAATCGCACCGTCTCCGATCAACTCGACGAGGCCATTCTCCGCATCGACCCCAATCACGACGAAGCCGTTGCCCGCCAGACGAAGAAGGCCGCCGAGGCTCCGGGTGTGAACGCCGTACAGGCCGCCGAACTGTACGCGGGTGCGCTGGCCGGCCAGCCCGACTCTTCCTGGATGCAGCAGCAGCTCGACCGTGCCACCTACCGGCTCCTGCGGGGCACTCGATGGCTCGCGCTGCTCTGCCTGGTCACGCCAGCCGCCATGATCAACCTGTTTCCGTCTGACGACCACCCGGCCCCCGCACTGCCCCTGCCCATCGGCCAGCGCCTGTGGTCCATGGTGATCATGGCGGCGATCTGGGGCTTCGGGGCCTGGCGCCGCTACCGCAAGCTCCGCGCCGGGGTGCAGCTCAACGTCCGCTCGCTGATCCGCCGCGGCCGCTGGGCCCGCGTCGTCCTAGCGCAATCGGGCTGGGCCATGCTCTGCGCCCTGCTGATCGCGGGACCTGCCTGGGCAGACCTGGCCGGCCCACGCCTGCTCTTCTGGGCGGGCCTCGTGCCCATCGCAGCCACCATCTGGTTCGACAAGAACAAGGCCCGGTAGCTCCCTGGGGGACGCAGCGGACCAAGGTCTGGGCAGGTACTCGGTGCGCCGGCCGAGCTGCCGGACATCATGGGCGACCCGGCGGGCGGCGAGCGGGGCACCAGGGCGTATGAGTGGAACGTGCACCTCTCACTGCCGATCGAGCCGAAGCTGGCCCGCTCCGTGACGACTCTGCCGCCGCCTGGGGCGCGTCCACTGCTGTACGGGCAAAAGGCGGGGTTCCGCGTTCTCGTTTTCACCGGCCGGGAGATGTACCTTCAGTCAGGCGTGGAGCCGGCCGTGGCCCGGCCTTTCCGGAGATCATCCGGGCAGCGGCCGCGTTCGGCGTAGAGGTGGTCGTCGACGCCGAGCTGGTGGCTGACGTGGCCGGAGCTACGCCTCATCCGACCTGTCGTCGACGGCGCTCGGCATGCCCAGCTCGGCAAGGAGCCGGGCGCGCTCTTCGGCGGTCTGCATCGGACCCGTGTACGGCCGTTCCCTCCATGAGGGCAGAGGGCGGGCACCCTCAGGCTGGGCGTACACCTCGGCGAGCTTCGCCTCAAGTTCGGCCTGCGGGTGGGGGACGCCGGCCATCGGGTCCTCGGTGTCGTAGTCGGCCGGGGTCTGCTTGACGATGACCGTCGTCTCGTACGGCGCGTCGACTCAGTCGCCATGCGGGTACCAGCCGCCCGCGAGGAGTGCGGCGGTGGCCGCGGCCTTCGCCTCGTCGCGGTCGCCTCCGGACGGGACGTCGAGGGTTTCCTCCACCTCGATGTCCGCGGTGACGTCGACTTCCCAGTAGCCCTCGGAGACCGGGGCCGGGTCGTCCTCGCCGACCCGTTCGTCGGCCTGGACAGTGAGATACATCTGCGATCCCTCTACCCAGGTCAGATGGGCGCGGTGCTGGACGTCGGCCATGGTGGCGGTTCCCTTCGCGGCGGTACGGGGCGTGGTACGCACCCGCGCACGCGGGAGAACTCGGCTCCCGGACCTGTGGGGTGAGGGGGCCGAAGGGCTACAGCAGCCGAAATGCCGTGTAGGCGATGGTGTTTCGCTCCTCGCTCCGGGCCGCGAGGCCGCCCCGAGGCGCATCCCCTGACGCAGGGGTCGAAGTGGAAGGCGATGCCTCGGCCTTCCACGACACGAACGCTATCAGCCCCCAGAGCGGACGCTCAGGCGACTGCGGAGGCTTCCCGGGCCGGAGCGGGGGGCGCACCCTGACTAGAAGGGTTGAGCAACCCGCAGGAGGTACTGCGGCAGGTAGGGGGACTGAACGCGGATGGCCCAGCCGCGGCGGCGGGCGTGGCAGGCCAGCGCGAGGACGTCAAGGTTGACGGAGACCTCCGGAGAGTCGGAGCGGTCGGCGACCTCGTAGTACGCGCGGTGGGCTTCCAGCGCGTCGGCCATGGCCAGGTTGAAGCTCTCCTCGTCGCCCTCCACCAGCTGCGAGAGCAGCACGGCCGGCGGCATCGCGAAGCCCCACTCCTTGGCCTTCTCGGCCTCTTGCAGTGCCCGCTGCGCGGCCGCTTCGGGCTCGGCGCCCTTCAGGTAGGCGTGGAGGGCCTCGCGGTACGCGGTGAAGGCGGATCCGTCCGGGCGGGCGAAGGTGGGGCCGGTGAGAACCAGCGGGGCGAGGTCCTCGCGTGCGCCGGTGATCAGGGCGAAGGTGGTGGCCATCTGCCAATATCCGGCACCGGCTTCCCTGCCCCGCTTGGCGGGGTAGCGCAGGGTGCGCCCGCCAATGGACACCTCAACCTCGGTGTCCGGCTCCGCCAGCGCGACACGGAACAGGGCCGCTCCTATCTGAGAGGCCAGCCGAAGAGTGGCGAGCTGGGCGTCCGCAACGTCGCCGGGGTTTCCCGCCCGCCACTGGAACAGGCGCTGCTGGTCCTCCAGCACGCTGCCCAGATGCCAGACAGCAAGGGGCTTGCCGTCGACGGGAGCGAACGCTTCGTGGAGGTGTTCCTCGTACATTGCCTCGATCCGCTGGATCCCATCCCGCTCACAGGCCGGCCGTTCCACGACCAACGGGCCCGCGGCGAGCGCGGCGACCGCGTCCGGACGCCGGTTCCGGCCGAGCCCTCCGACCCGCGGCCCCCGGCTCTCGAAGCCGGTGACCAGCGCGTGCGGGAGGTAGTCGCTGCGAACGGCCGGCGCCCAGCCCAGCGTCCGGTACGCGATCGCGGCCAGGGCGATGGGCACGAGCGGGAGCAGGCTGCTCGGGGAGTCCGCCGGACCGTGCAGGGCGCGGTGTTTGACCAGGAGTTCGGCGAGTGCGGCGTCGAAGCCCGGGCGGTCCTCGGCGGCCAAGGCCCGCAGCGTCCGCAGCGCCAGGCCGTTCGGCTGGTCCAGGAGGGGCTCGCCCGTCTCCGCCGCACGGGTGCGGACCCGGTCCAGAGCCGCGTCGACGGCGGCCAGCTTGGCCTGCGTGCTCGGCGGGTACTCGCCGTCGCCGGCGTCGTCCAGGGCCACGGCCGTCAACCCCGTGGCGAGCTCGCCGACAGGGGTCCCCTCGGCCTGGGCGGCGAACTTCCGCCGGGCGAAGGTGAATTCCTCGCCGTGCCACTTGGCCTTGTCCCTGAGGACCGACAGGCAGAGCGCGTCGATCCACTCCCCGGGCGTGACGCTCTCCTCGGGTGCGTCCTCACCCGGGTCGTAGCTCATGCCGAAGTTCACGTACTCCAGGAAGACGTTGAAGCTGCAATGCGGGTGGTACGCCGCGTACGCGACGGCGCCTGCCGCGGCTTCCGAGGCGTCCTTGAGGGCCGTCTTGGCCTCCGCGGTGTCGAGACCGGGCGACTCGACGGACAGGGCGCCCAGGTAGTCAAGGAACTCGTCGGCGATCGACTGCCACTCGTAGGTGGCCATCCGGCCGGCCCGTGACATGGACCGCACCTGACCCCCGATCCGGTTCGTGAAGTCCTCGCGCGCTGCCGTTACGGCGCCCTCGCCCACCTGGTGACGCTCTATTCGCACTGTCCCTGCTCCTTGATCGATCTCGGCAACAGCCTAGGTGCGGGATCCGACAGGCCAGCGACTGCTGTGACCGAAGCCCGAGCCGCGCCCACCCTGGAATCCCCGCGAGCCCAGGGTGGCCGGCAAACCGCCGTCGTTCGCCAGCCGCAGGCTGGGCCATCGAGCACCTCCCGCCCGAGTGCGGCGCGGCTGGTGAGCCGCGGGCCGCGCGGCGCGCGGGCGGGCGGGGCGCGAAAGGCGTAGGAGTGGAGAGTGCACCTCTCACCGCCGGTCGAGCCCATGCTGGCCCGCTCTGTTGCGACGCTGCCGCCGCCCGGGGCACGGCCGATGTTGTTCGAGCAGAAGTTATGGACAGGGTTGTGTGCTGTCCGTTGTCCATGACCGAGTGGGGATGTGGTTGCGGGCCGACGCGGAGCGGGACGTGGTGTGTGGTCACAAGGTCTGGGTGGCGTACAGCGTGCCGAGGGCGGCGGCGAGGGTGCCGAGCAGGAGACGCAGTGCCGTTTCCGGGAGGTGGGGCTGGAGGCGGGCACCGAGGTAGCCGCCGACCAGTCCGCCGGTCCCGCAGGCGAGACCCAGCGGCCAGTCGGGGGCCACGGCTGCGGAGCTCATGAGGGACAACAGCGCGAAGGCGGCGGCCCCCACCACGGATGTGGTGAAGGTTGCGGCGAGTGCTGCGGGGGCGACGCGTTGGATGGGCAGTCCGCGTCCGACGAGGATCGGCCCGAGCAGGGAGCCGCCTCCGATGCCGTACACCCCGCCGACCGCGCCCACGACCAGGGCGAGGACGGTAAGGGTGCGCGCGGACGGCTCGGGCGCGGTTCGTCGGCGGTGGGCCGGGAAGAGGGTGCGGACGCACAGCGACAGGCCGAGTGGCAGCAGGAGCAGGGCGATCAGCAGGCGGAAGACGGCCGGTCCGGGAACGGCGAAGACGCGGACGATGGCACCGAGTACGACCCCAGGCAGGGTGCCCGTCACAAGGCGTCGGACGAGGGGATCACCGAGGATGCGGTCTCGGCCGTAGCGCCACAGGGCGCCAGGCCCGGCGACGACGTTGAACAGCAGGTTCGTCGGGGTGACGGCGGGACTGGGGACGGAGAACAGGCTCAGCTGTACGGGCAGCAGGAACACGGCTCCGGACACGCCCACCGGGGCGGTCACCGTAGCGATCAGCAGTCCGGCTGCGAGCCCGCCCAGCACTGTCTCGTCCACGGCTGCCCCCGGCTCCTCGATTGCCTGGCCAGTATCCGGGCGCGGAGCTGGTGCGGGGCAGGCCGGCAACGAGATGTTCACGCGCAGCAAGTAGCGTCATGAGTGGTCGCGTTGAAATGACGTCAGTGGAGGTCTGTCATCCGCCGGTGATGGCCAGCAGGAGGCCGGAGGCGATCAGGCCCGCCTCGATGATGAGGACGAAGAGGTGGGCCGGCAGCCGGTCGACGATCTTTTTCCCTGCCCAGGCCCCGGCTGCGCTGGCCGGGGTGAGGGCCAGGCCGACGGTGGCGCTGGTGGCGGTCAGTACGGCGGCGGCGCCGAAGACCACGAGTTTGGTCAGATGCATCACGACGGCGGAGGCGGCCTCGGTGCCGATGTAGGCGCCGCGCAGCAGGCCGCGGGCGAGGAAGAACGGGGCGACCATCGGTCCGACCGAGCCGACCAGTGCGGAGCTGAAGCCGGAAGCGGCGCCGACGGCGGCGAACGCGCGGTCGTCGAGCCGGGCCGCGTGCGGGTTCCAGCGCCGCCAGACGACCATGATCAGCAGGAACACGCCGATGAGGCGGGCGGTGGCGCGGTGGAGAACAGCAGTGCCCCGGCTGCGGCGGCCGGGACGGCGCCGATGGCGAAGATGCCGACCAGCCGGCGATCGACCTCACGCCGGTTGAACCACACCCGGCTGCCGTTGCTCGCCAGCTGAGCGACGGTCAGGACGGCGACCGCGTCCCGGGTGCCGAGGACGGCAACGAACACCGGCAGCAGGAGCACCCCTCCGCCGAACCCGGCCACCGCAGACAGCGCCGCGGTGGCGAACGCTGCGGTCACCATCACGGCCACCAGCAGCACCGTCTCCATGACGGCACATTCTTTCCGACGCCCTGGCATGGGCCGCCGCCGGGGCGCCAGGCCGCGTGATCACCACCCGCGGCCTGCCGCACTGGTGATCGGGGTTGTCTGGAAGCGGCGTTCCCGGCCGGCGGCGGGGCGCAGGCGGATGTGGGCGTCCAGGCCGCCGCCGGGGGCGATCTGTCCGCCGGAGGCGGTCACGAGGTGGCGGACGATGGGCAGGCCCAGGCCGGTGCCGTCGTGGTGGGAGTCGGAGGCGCGCCAGAAGCGGTCGAAGGCCCGTTCCCGGTCGGCTTCCGGCATGCCGGGTCCCTGGTCGATGACATGGAGGTCGGCGCCGGGGGCGCGGGCGAGGGTGATGGTCGTGCCGGGCGGGGAGACGCGCAGGGCGTTGGCGACGAGGTTGTCGATGATCTGCTCCAGTGCCCCAGGGATCGCCCACACCTGGCCGGCGGCCGGTCCGGTGACGGTGATGGTGACGTATTGCTCGTCGGCGAGGGACTCCCACATGGCCGCGCGTTCGGCGAGGACGGCGTCCGCGTCGACGGGTTCGGGGGTGGTGGCGGCGTTTTCCAGGCGGGCCAGGGCGAGCAGGCCGTGGACCATGCGGCTGAGGCGTTCGACCTCGCCGATGGTTTCTTCCAGGCTGCCGTGGGCGCGTGGGTCGAGGTAGGGCTCGAAGTTCTCCAGGCGCAGGCGCAGCGAGGTCAGCGGGGTCTTGAGCTGGTGGGAGGCTTCGGAGGCGAAGCCGTGCTGGGCCTGGAGCAGGTGCTGCAGCCGGGTGGCGGTGTGGGTGAACGCGGCGGCCAGGCGGCGCAGTTCGGGCGGTCCGCTGCCGGCGTCGGGTGGGTTGTCCAGGCGGCCGGCGGCGAGCTGGGTGGTGGCGCGTTCCAGGGCGCGCAGCGGCCGGGTGATCCAGCGGGCCAGGGTGAACGCCACGAGCGCCACGGCGGCCAGCACGCATGCACCGGCCAGGGCGAGGGCGGCCCAGATGCGGTGTCCGCGGTCGGTGACCATGGTCATCGGGTAGGTCACCTGCAGGGCGCCGCGGATGGTGGTGCCGGCGTGGCCGCGAGCACGTCCGTGCCGTCAGTGCCGGTGCGGGTGGTGACGGTGGTCTGGTTGCGTAGGGCGGCGGCGATGTCCGGATCGCCTGCCAGTGTCGTCCCGGTGGCGGTGGCGTCGGCGGAGTCGGTGAGCAGTTGGCCGGTGCGGTCGACGATCACGACGCGGGCGCTCGTGTTGGCCTCGGCGTACTCGCGGCCCATTGCTGGCAGGGCCGTCAGGTTGCCCTTCTCGATGTTCTCCTCGGCGACCTCGGCCAGCATCGAGGCGTCGCGTTCGACGCTCTGGGAGAAGCGGGATTCCTCGCCGCGGGCGTAGAGGTAGCCGAGCGGGATCTCCAGTCCCAGCAGGACCAGCAGCGCCAGCGCGAGGTAGCTGAGGATCAGGCGCAGAGTCACGACGCCTCCTCGGCCGTGGCCGGCTCACCGGGCACGGTCAGGCGGAAGCCCACGCCGCGCACGGTGATGATCCAGGCGGGATCGCCCAGCTTGCGGCGCAGCGCGGCGACGTGCGCGTCGAGGGTCTTGGTGGGGCCGAAGAAGTGCGGGTCCCACACGGTGTCCATGATCTGCTGGCGGGAATGGACGGCGCCGGGATCGTCGGCGAGGTAGGCGAGCAGGTCGAACTCGCGTGGCGACAGCGCGATCTCGCGGCCCTGGAGGCGCACCTGCCGGGTGCGGCGATCGATGTCCAACCGGCCCAACTGCTGGGCTGCGACTGCCGGCACGGAAGCGTGCGCCGCCTCGGGAGCGGGTGCCTGGGTTGCCGGGGGCAGCGCCTGCTGGGCGCCGGTGCGGCGGGTGACCGCCCGGATGCGGGCCACCAGTTCCCGCACGCCGAACGGCTTGGCGAGGTAGTCGTCCGCACCGAGTTCGAGTCCGACGACCCGGTCGGCTTCCTCACCCCGGGCGGTGATCATGATGATGGGGATCGCGGAGCGGGCGCGCAGGGTGCGGCAGACGTCCAGGCCGTCCATGTCGGGCAGCCCGAGATCGAGCAGGACCAGATCGGGAGCCTCGCCGGTGTCGGCGAGGCCGGCGGCGCCGGTACGTGCCCGGTCCGGGCACCGAGCCCGTCGCCTCCGGCATCGACCGCAGCGGTCATCAACGCCTGGTAGTCCGGCGACAGTTCCTTCACCCCGCTCGCGAGTTGCCGGTGAGGCACCGCCCGACGCGGCCCGACCGGCTTCCTCCTCGATACCTCGCCGGCTACGTCGACGGTGCATCCTCCTCGGCCAGCGCCTCCAGATACTGCTCCAGGCCGATTACCCGGCGCCGGTGCACTTCTTCCGCGTCCGCCAGAGCAGCCCGCACCCGTTGCAACTCGGCTTCGAGGTGCTTCACCTGCGCGGCTGCGGCCTTCTGCCGCGTTTCCAGAACCGCCCGCATCGACGGCATCCGCCACCTCCACGACATCTCGTCCGGCAACGAGCAGGCTCCCGCAGCAGTAGCTAGTTCATGCCTGACCAGCGAAAACGGCACACGAGGTTCGGAAAGAGAACGACCTCTAAAAGGGGTCACCATGCTCGTCGTCACGCGTGAGGGCGACCGGCGCTGCAAGCTCCGCCCGTCTCAACGCGCGATGGTGGCACTGGCGTACCTGCACGAACACACCACCCTCGCGAAGATCGCTGCCGGGTTCGGGATCAGCGAGTCCACCGCCCACGCCTGCACCAGCGCGGTCATCCACCTGCTCGCCGAACGCGCACCGGGTCTGCTGAAGGTCCTGCGCGAGGCCGATGCGGACTTCGTCCTCCTGGATGGCACACTCACCGAGTGCGACCGGGTCGGCGACGGACGGGCCGACTACTCGCACAAGCACCGCCGGCATGGGGTGAACGTGCAGGTGGTCACAGATCCGCGCGGCCGGCTGTTGTGGCTCTCACCCGCGCTGCCGGGGCGAGCCCACGACATGACCGCAGCCCGCACCACCGGATCATCCGCATCTGCGAGCGCCAGGGCGTCCCCATCCTGGCCGACCTCGCCTACCAGGGCGTCGGCCCCTGGGTGACCACGGGCATCAAACGCAGATCCCTTCAGGAGCTCACCCTCACCGAGAAGACCCTCAATCGAGCCCTGGCTGCGGCACGAGCAGCAGTCGAACGCGGCGTCGCACGCCTGAGGTCCTGGCGGATCTTCCGCAGATCCCGGTGCAGTCCGAACCGCATGACGTCAATCGCCAAAGCCATCCTCACCCTGGAGCGGCAACGCTGAAGAAACTCAATGATCGCGCCGGGCCGCCCGAGACCTCGCGGCGATTCTGGCCACGGAGCGAGACGACGGCTGACGCGCCCGCCGGCCGGGTTCTGCCGCTGGACGGCGCAGCCTGGCTGGCGGCAACTGCTGGTTGCTCTCCCGGGTCCGGGGGCCATTGGCGAGTCGTGCACGAGCGGGGGAACGCCGTCAACGGCAGGCACGAGGGAATAGGTTGAGGCAGTCGATGGGTCCGGCAGCAGCGAAGCGACCCTTGTCCAGCTCACGCTCCACTTGCAAAAAGCACAACACAGGCGCCGTGGAAGGTGCCGACGTACATCGCGCCGGCGGTTGTGCGGCGTTCCTGCTTGGCTTTTCCGCAGCCGAAACCGCGGGAGTTCCTAGGTTCCTGGACGTCAGGCCACGGGAAAACGTACGCGAGTCCACGATTCATAACAATTCGCGTACGAGTTGACAGCTACGGATCGGACGTCACCGAGCCCGTCAGAGGGAACGAGGCACGGCCTGGAACCTGCGTCCTGTCTGGCCGAGTGGCCGTCCGAGGAGCGGCAGCCTCGGCAGGCAACTGGGCGATTGCTTTCGCGGTGGTGTGCTTCGCCGCCGGAACATCGCGCGCGACAAGCCCTTGTCGCCTCGCCTCACCGGACAGCGCGGAGCGATCTGTGGCCGGCACCCAGCACGCGGGGCCCGGTGAGGCCGCTCAGTCGGGCTGCGTTTGCGGCTTGCGGTAAACGTGCCACGCTGGAAATACGGAGTACGAAGGAATGGGGCACGCCGTTCGAACGGCGATTTCTGAAGGGTGTGACACAGCCGACGGCGGCGTGCCGCTCGACTTGTCCGCCCTCAACACGGCGGCCGCGCGTCCTCCCGGCGCGGGTACGGGTACCAGGCGCCAAGACAACGTGCCAGACCAACCAGCCACTTCCATCACGTCCGTCGGCGCGGGCGGAAGCCGGCGGCGGGTCGGCCAGACGACGGCGAAGACCTCTCCTCGGCTGCAGCAGGAATCGTCAACGGTCGGACATGAACTGACCCGAACGCACCGTGTAGCTGGGCGAGGTCCCACTGCCCGTCCCGAAATCCCGCTGCCCGTCCTCTGAGGAAGCTGCCATGGAGATCCCCGAAGAACTGATCACTGAGCTGCAGGTTCCGGCACTCGAGCTGAGCGCCCTGCAAGGCGTCAACGGCGTGGGGCTGGGCATGCGAGAGGAGAACGAGGAGTTCTTCGAGGAACTGGCCGTGCGGGTCTACGTCGACGACGCCACGGACGTGCCCGAGCTGCCCACGCAGCTTGCCGACCTGCCCGTGTGCATCATCGAGTTCCCCATCGAACCTTTGTTTGCGCCAGACAACGGACCACATGACACGCTCATGGGCGGAATACAGATCGAGCAGGCCCCGCGGGCCACCGGCACACTTGGTGCGGTGGTCATGCGCAATGACGACAACACCCTCGTGGGCCTGACCTGCCATCACGTCTCCGGCGACACCGGGCTTCGGGTCTTCCAGCCCACCGCGCCCCCAAGCCCAATCGGCTCCACCCCCGACCTGAGTGCCAGCCTGGGGAAGGTGGTTGACTTCGACTCCCCTGTGAATCAGACGATCCCGACTCCAGCCGGGGGAACGCTGTGGCTGGGGCGGCAGGTTGATGCCGCCATCTTCGATCTGGACGAGGCCGTGACTCAAGACGGTGACACCAGGGAGTTTTCCAACGAGATCGCCGATGGCTTCGGTGCGGTCGCTCAAACGCTGGCGCCGACGGTGCCCATGTTTGTCCGTAAACGGGGATCTCAGAGTGGCCCCACCGGCGGCCTGATCCTCGGCATGGCACTTGCCGTGCCGTGGGAGTGGGGCAGCCCACCGGACAGGCACCAGTACGCGATGGCCAACCAATTTGAGATCTACTACATCCCGTCGGAATGCCCGGACGACATCATTGCCCGGGGCGGCGACTCGGGTTCGGTCGTGCTGCAGTCCGGAACGAACACCGCCGTCGGGCTGCTGTGGGCCGGCGCCAGGACAGGCGGGCCACGGGCGCTGATGAGCGACATAACCATGGTGGAGCAACGGCTCAACGTAACCCTCGTCTGGGATCCCGCATGACCGTCGCCGACCTGACAGTCGGGCTACGTTCCGCCACCCACACTTCTTTTCGTCAAGGGCTCGCAGCCGGATGGAGACACAGTTCATCTTCGTCAAGCCGAGGAGGCAGCCGATTCTGGTAGAAGGCGCCGTCTGGGTCTGTCCAGCTACTGAGGTTTTCACAACGATGATCACTTCCAGATTTCATTGAGGACGAGGGCTGCTCGGGCGATGTCGCCGATCCGGCTGGGGCTGAGCGTGACGTGCTGCAGGGTGCGCCATCGCTGTTTGAGCTCGGCGGCGGTGCGCTCGCCGAGGGCCCGCACATGCCGTAGCAGGGTGTTGAACATGCGGGTGTCGACGTGAAGTACCCGTTCGGACTGGCCCTTTGGGCGGCGGACGGGGATGAGGACGCCGATGCCCGCGCCGATGTAGCCCTTGTCCGCCAGGGTCGGCAGGCCGTCGGCCGCCGCCTTGTACAGCGCGGGCAGCGCGTGGATGCGGGCGGCGGTGATGTCGGGGGTGGAGCCGGGCTCGACGTCGGAGACCCACAGTGGGGTGCCGTCCGGGGCAGCAAGGAACTGGATGTTGCCGCCGAATGCCTTGTGCTTCTGGCGGAACCACAGGTCGTTGCCGTTGTCGCGGACGCCGGCGAGGCGGCCCGATTCGACCAGCGTGCCGTCAAGGATCACGTGTGTCGCACCCTCGCGCTGACAGCGGCTGAGGACCTCATGCAGATCGGGGGTCCGGTCGGCCAGGATGTCGATGCCCTCGTGCAGGTAGCGGTAGCCGGTGGCCCGGGAGATTCCGGCGTCACGGGACAGGCAGTGCACACATCCGCGTTCACGGAACCAGCGCAGCACCAGCACCGCCTGCCGGAACGGTCCCAGCGCCGGTGAGCCCTTCGGGGTCCCGATCCGCCGCCGATGGGCGGCCAGCAGTCGGGCGAGGAACTCGACGACGTGGCGCGGGACGTCGAGCATGGCAACATAGGTGACCAACGTGAAGCCTCTGGTAGTTGCGGACATGATCTTGTGGTGAGACCTGTCCTACCAGGGGCCTCACGCTTGCCCCCGAAGGGGGCTCGCGCATCCGCCTGCCGTCTGTGAGCGAGAGGTCCGCGTGGGCACCGAACCCGGTTCCGCAGTCGTCCTGATCACCGGCGTGATGGCGGCGGGGAAGTCCACCGTGGCCGAACTTCTGGCCCGGCAGCTGCCCCGGGCCGCCCACGTGCGCGGCGACGTCTTCCGGCGGATGCTGGTGTCCGGCCGGGAGGAACTACTGCCCGAGGAGACCGCCGAGGCCAGGGCTCAACTGGAACTGCGCTACCGGCTCTCCGCGCTGGTGGCCGACGAGTACGCGCGCCACGGATGGACCGCGGTCGTCCAGGACATCGTCCTGGGGGAAGACCTGAGCCAGTATGTCGCCCGGGTGCAAACACGCCCCTTGTACGTCGTCGTGCTGGCTCCCTCCGCCGCAGCCGTGCAGACCAGGGAGGCCGAGCGCCCGAAGGCCGGGTATGGAGTCTGGACGCTCGAAGCCCTCGATCAGGCACTGCGCGAGGAGACTCCGCGCATCGGGCTCTGGCTGGACACCTCGGAGCAGACACCGCACCAGACGGTCACGGCGATTCTCGACAACTTCCCCGCCGCCCGCGTAGAGACCGGCTGACCCAGTTCAACACCCAATTCGGCTGGAGGCTCTCTCACTGAGAAAACCTCACTGACCTTCAAAGCATGTGTCATAGAGACTGACGTCTCATGATCCCTGCGGTATGCCGACTAGTGACCCGAGTCAGAGGTTCGTCGTTGGTTTGGTGTGAATCGTCGTGGACCGAAGATCCCGCCGTTGTCGGTAACGGATGCCCCGGGCTGTGCTTGAGGGATGGGTGCGTCGCCGGTCGACGGCTCAGGCTCTGGCCTTGCGGTTCCGGATCGTGCTGGAGTGCGCCCAGGGACACTCGATCATGGAGGTGTCACGTCGGCTGAAGGTGGCTCCGGAAGCGGTCCGCACCTGGCGACGGCGCTTCCTCGACCGCGGTCTGGACGGCCTGCCCGACGAGCCCAGGCCAGGTGTCCCCAGACAGATCACGGACGCGGATGTCGAGCGGGGCATCGTCAAGACACTGGAGGAGAAACCGGCGAACCCCACGCACTGGTCGACAAGGTCGATGGCGGCTGCGACCGGGATGTCCCAGTCGGCCATCTCAAGGATCTGGCGAACGTCCGCCCTGGCCCCGCACCGCTGCGAGACGTTCAAACTGTCCACCGACCCACTGTTCATCGACAAGGTCCGCGATGTGGTCGGCCTCTATCTCGACCCGCCGGAGAAGGCCCTGGTGCTGTGCCTGGACGAGAAGTCACAGATCCAGGCCCTGGACCGTTCGCAACCGGTGCTGCCGATAATGCCAGGGGTCCCCGAACGCCGCAGCCACGACTACGTCCGCGCGGGCACCACAAACCTCTTCGCAGCCCTGGAAGTCGCCACGGGCAAGGTGATCGGGTCACTGCACCGCCGGCACCGGGCCGCCGGGTTCAGGAACTTCCTGACCAAGCTCGACAAGGAAGTCCCCGCAGACCTCGACGTGCATCTGATCCTGCACAACTACGCCACCCACAAGACGCCCGCCATCAAGAAGTGGCTGCTGGCACATCCCCGCTTCCACTTGCACTTCACGCCAACCGGCTCATCATGGCTGAACCTGGTGGAGCGATGGTTCGGCGAACTGACCAGCAAGAAGCTCCGGCGCGGCGTCCACCGCTCCGTCCAAGCCCTCGAACGCGACATCCGAACCTGGCTCGCCGACTGGAACGAACACCCCAGACCCTTCGTCTGGACGAAGACCGCCGACGAGATCCTCGACAAGGTCGCCGCCTACTGCCAGAGAATCTCCGACTCGCGTCACTAGAAGAACTCCCCCGTCCGGTCGCAATGGAGGTCCGGGTCTGGGTGAAGGTCCTGCGTGGCGAGGGCAGCCGCGAGCACGCACGCCGTACCTTCTTCGGGGTCCGCCGCTACCTCGAAGTCGTCCACCCGATCCTCAAGGGCTGAGCCCGCACCGCCAGCAGACTGCGGGAGATCACCACCGACGACGTCACCACCGCCATCGCCACCCGCAAAGGCAACCCGGCCCGCATGATCCACATCGTCCTGCGGAACCTGTTCCGGGCCCTGCGGCAGGAGAGGGCCATCTTCCGGGACCCCACCCGGGGCCCGGTCTTCCCCGGCATCACGATGCTCCCGCCCTCCGTCCCCTCCGACCAACTTGGCGGCCTCCTGGAAGGCGCGCGCACCGCGGTGGAGCGGTTCTTCATCGCCCTGGTCGCCGTCCACGCCCTGCCAGGCAGCACGATCAGGCGCCTCCAGCTGGCCTGGCTCGACCTGTCGCCGGCACCCTGACCACCGGGGCCGGCCTGATGCCCCACGTCGTCCTGCTGGAGGACTTCACTCGTCTCGCAGCAGTCCGCGCTCGCCACCACCCACCCGCCCGTCAGCGACACTATGCTGTTCCAGCGCACCTTCACCCGCGCCGGGCTGACCATGCACCAGGTCCGCCAGGACCGGATCCCCTTCGAGGCCCGCCAGCACGCCGACCCCCTCCACCTCATGCGGCAGTTCGGCCCGAGTGACGGCGCTGCCATGCGCTACGTCACCGCCGCGCACCCCGAACGCACCGCCAACCTGCCCCGGTAGCCGAGGACAGCCGGCGCAGGAAAGTCGGCAGCGGGATCCGGCACAGCGGCGGGGATGTCACCACGTCCATGCGCAGGTGCTCTACGTGGAAAAGGGCCTGGTCGAGGAGCTCGGCGACGGTGGTTGTCGCAGACCGCATAGAGATGGAGCGGCGCTGGCGTCGACGGCTTCGGCGACATCGTTCACCGACGAGGGGCCTCCCTCCCCGAGCACCCGGGGAGGGAGGCCTGCCGCCTAGGGGATGATGACCACCTGGTACGCCTCGCCTTGGAGGATGCGCTCGGACTGAACCTGACGGCCCACGGACCGCCCCGCGTTCTGGTTCTGGTCTGAGGGGACATGGGCCTTGATGCAGGGTGCGACCGGTTCGTCGCGTACGACGTCTACCCGCCATGCGCCGCCGCCCACGTAGCGGGGGATGATCTCCGCGCACATGGAGCCGATCGTGCCGCCCTGGCGGGTCCTGGCAAAGGGGAACTCATCACATTCATCATTCACGACGGTGGGGTCGGCTACGAAGGGCTTCGGGGGAGCCTTGCAGGTGTAGTAACTCCTGCTCTTTGCCCTGGCCTCGTCACCGTCACGCGTGAGCGGCCTTTTTGCGGTGCCCATGGCGTTGTTGTCGCTCAGGTTGTTCTGCGCCCATTCGTAGGCTACTGCGGAGGCCCCGTATTGGGACTTGCTGAGGACCACCCTGGCCAGGTCATCAGTGGCGATGCAGCCGGGGGAATTGCCGACCTGCCCGTCACAGGCCACCGATGGACCCGCCCACTGCCCATAGCTGATGACGGGGTACTCCGCATCAGGGCTCTCGGTCTGGCTCTGGTAGGCGATCATGCTGCGCGAGCGCTCGCCGCCGCCCCGGGTAGTGGTCTCGTAGGAGAGGTGTCCGGTCTGGTCCTCCTCACCCGCGCGCAGCTCGATGGCCCCGCCGCCCCAGGCGGGCGGCCCCGGTATGCACGCGGTGCACGACGACGACAGAGCGAGTCTCACAGCGGAAACACCGTCGTACTTGCCAGCGTAGACGGCGATGTTCTCCTGCCACTGCACGCTATTGGGGTCCAGCGCGGACCGGGCCGTGACGAGGAGTTCGGCGGTGCCGATCGTGTCACCCGCGCGGTTCTCAAGCACGTACACGATGCCGTGCCGCATGCAGTAGGCGTGGCGGTTGGAGACGACATCCTGGCGTTTTGTGGAGGTGCACAGCGCCTCCGGGCTGGCATCCGGGTTGTCCCCGGGGTCGACGCCGTCCAGGGGGGCGGCGGCGACCCCGGGGACAGCGGCGGTGCGGGCGCGGATACGGGCGAGATCCCCGGCGGTGACGGGCCGCTCCCTAATGCAGGTCCATGCCGCGCCCTGGCGCGCAGGCCCGGAACCGGGGGTAGTGGCCGTGCAAGCGCCGTGACCCTTGGGAGCCGCCCGGCCCGCTGACGGCGGTGCGGCGGCGGCCGGTGAGGTGCCCAGGGCGAGGAGGGCTGCGGTCAGGGCAAGTGCGGCTAGTGCCGCGAGCAGGTGTCTGGCACGTTTCACGATGGTCCCTTCGAGTGTGGTCCTTGCTGACCACGCGGTCGTACAGCTGATCGGGATGGTAAGAACCACCGATCGGGCCCAGGTTCGGAATTCGCAGTCCTGTCCGGATTTCACGACTGGTCCGGCGCTCTCCCGGGGGTGGGCAGCCATCCGTCGTAGCCGGATACGATCGCCGTGCGGGAAGCCGGCACCAGGAACGAGGCGCCGTGGTCCGCGCTCGCCGCAGCCAGCTTGAATCCCCGAGCTGGCGCGCGCATCTACCCCCTCGTCAGCTGCGCGCACTGTCTGCCGCGTCCGGCAGACTCCGGTCGCCCCGCGCCTGTACCCACTCAGGGCGCTCCCGGCGCCCGCCAGCCGCATGCTGGACTGACATCACGGTGAACTCGGGCAACGCCCCTGCGTGCCAAGGGAGAACAAGCCATTCCGCCCCGGCGCAATCAAATTCATTGATCCCTTCATCATCATTTCATCGGGTGTCGCTAATGTTCACTCGCGCTCAGCACCATCACACTGACCACACCACCGGCCGTTCCCGCCTGCACGCGGGCCGGCCAAAGGGGGAAACGACGATGCGTCACATAACATCGACCGGCCGCTTCGGCAGAGGGCTTTTAGCCGTCACCGCTGCCGCTGCCTCCGCGACAGCCGCCATCGGCCTTGCCGCCTCACCGGCTGCTGCAACACCCACCAACACGACGGCGCCCCGGCCCGGCGACGCCTGCACGACGGCCGACCTCGGCACACGTCACCCGTACATCAAGACGACCGAAGTCACCCCGGAGATCACCCACTTCAAGGGCTGGTACGTCACCCAGGGCTCAACCGGCTACCAGAGCGTCACCACCAGCACCCAGACCACCATCTCCGTCTCCGTCGGTCTCAACGGCAACGTCCAGGGCAGCTTCGCCGTCGAGACCCTCGGCACCGTCGGCGCGAGCCTGGGCCTGAACGTACAGGTCAACTACTCCTCCACCAGCAGCGAGTCGAACACGGTCACGTGGAATTTCTCCCGGCCCGGCTACTACGGCGTCTACAAGGGCACGAAGAAGGTCACCGGCACGTACGGAAGCCTCAACTGCAACCGCGTCCAACAGGGCACCGGGGGCTGGGCGTTGCAGTGGATCGTAGGGCCCGGCAGCGGCAGCTTCACCACCTACACCACCCTTGAGGAAGGCGCGGTGCGCTGCGAGGACACGGTGCCGGCCAACAGCATCATGGCCAAGGCAAAGGGCCTCCTCGACTGCGGCTCGCCCGCCGCGAAGGCCAAGCACCCGGCGGGTGCGGTGGCCCCGACAGCGAAGCAGACGCAGGACCGCCTCGCACAGCGCCCGGCTCCCACCAGCGGCACGTCCGCCGAACAGCACAAGGCCACCGGCCGAAGCGCGCAGGCCGCGCTCACATGCGAGCCCGGCGCCTACAAGATCGACGTCCCCGGCAAGCCCCTGAACTGGAGCGCACCGCTCCTGGCCAACGACGGCATCCGCCTGCGCGAATCTACATTCTTCAGCGCCCACCTGGACAACTGGCGCCTGTGCAACGTGACGGAGAACAACGGAGTCCTCGAGGCGTCCCTGTGGAACTGGGGCAACGGCGGATGCGCGACCATCCCGGCGAACATCGCCAACCAGGAGCAGGCCTACCTAACGACGGCCACCTGCGGGGAGGACGACCTCCAGCGGTTCTACATCTACCGCGACGTACCCGGCAGCTCGAAGATCGGTCTACAGAACAAGTACACCGGCTCCATGATGGGCCACGACCGCTACGCGGACGCGGAGTTGATCCGCCAGTACTCCAGCGGCAGGCAGGACGGTACGGGTACGTACACCCTGACCGGAGTCTGACGGCCCGCACCCCGTGAGCGGCCCCGCACGTGAACCCTCGCCCTCCTGGTTCCGTGCGGGGCCCTCTCGTCGGCGAACGGGGAGGGAGAGTGGGCGACGACGTCCGGGTGCAGCGTGGACGCTACCTCTTCCAGGTCGGGGTGGGTGGCAGCGACCTCGCGTAGCACCCGGGTGAAGGTGACGTGGACTTCATACGTCCCTAGTGTCGCCGGCTAGGGCACGGCTGGGGCCGATCCCGAGAGCTTAGGGCGGCCAGCCTCGCTTCGGTGTCGATGGGAGCGCCAAGGCCCACGGTCACGAGGGGCCGCCTGCGCCTTGCGCCCGGCGGTCGGCGGTCGGTCACCTCCGCGGGAGAGCCTGTGTCGGTTGGTCTTCCCGCTCGAGGCCGGGACAGGGGCCGCACCGCACAGAAAACAGCATCTGACCTGGTGTTTCTTAACCTCTGACTTGCGTGACCGCAACGAGGAAGCGCCGTCCGATACCCCCGACAGCCCAGCAGCTTCCCGACCCGCACCGGGCCGCTCGACAGCCGCGCCTTCCTCGCCGCCGGGTGTCGGCATCGATGACAACCTGATGGTCAGCAAGGACGAGTGGGACGGCTACACGCAGCGCATAGCCGCCGTCGGGGGCGTCTCAGGGGCGGGACTGCAGCACCTTCAGGGCACCGGTCTCGGTGTAGTAGCTGCGCAGAGCCGGGTCGGCAGCGGCGGCGCTGGGAACGGTTCGGGGACCGCCCGGGTCCGTGACCACGCCGCGACACACATCACGTCCGGCTGACCGGGACTGACGGGCACCGCCTTCACGGCCGCCATCGATGCCGCCTTGCCCGGGCCCTGGCAGCTCTACGGACGTCTACCTCTCCGAGGACGATCAGTACGTGCACTACCACCTCCCCTGATAGGGCTCCTTGAACGTGGCTCTGTCCGCAATTTCGTGAAGCCTTGTGTCATGGCTGGACGTGGGGTCTGCCCTACCTCGTGCCCGGGGGCTTGTAGGAGTGCTTGAGGCCAGCCGTGCGTGATCCCCTGTTCGCACGTGAACCATGCGAGAGAAGGTGGACGTGAAGACTCGGATCGGATACGCCGCGTGGGTTGCAGGAGTGGCGCAGTTCTTTGTGGCCCACGTGATCGCCGAGTTGGCCTGGGCCAGACCATACAGTTGGGCAGGGAACAACATCAGCGACTTAGGTAACGCTCACTGCGCCATGCAGTCGGAACCCGAACCCCGCTATATCTGCTCGCCCGAACACGGCCTGATGAACGCCTCGTTCATCACTTTGGGAACGCTCCTCGCCGTCGGCGTCTTCTTCACGGGCGCGGTGTGGCGCCGAGGCGCGAGCGCGCTCGTGGCCCGGTGGCTGCTGGCCTGCGCCGGCATGGGATTCGCGTTGGCCGGGCTGGCGCCTGCGGACGTCCACGAGAACCAGCATGTCCTGGGTGCGGTGCTCATCATGGCCATGGGCAACATCGGTCTTGTGCTGGCGGGCATCGGCCTGGCGGACGATGTGCCAGGTCGGCTGCGCTGGGCGACCAGCCTGCTAGGGGTAACGGCGATCACGGCTTTCGGGCTCTTCGTCTCCCACCGCTACCTCGGACTCGGGATGGGCGGCATGGAGCGGGTAGCGGCATTTCCCCTCTTGGTATGGGCATTGGCAGCCGCAGTCCGCGGCCTGTTCCACCAGGCGACTCGCGCGCAGGATGCGCCGCCGGGAAGGCATGGCACGCAGGCCGCTCACAGCTGATGCTGTTTCCTGCGGTCGGCTCGCCCGCGGTCAGGTGACGTCATGGCTGAGTGAGGATCCGGACCCGGAGGATTCGAACGAGGCCCGACCGTACATAGCTCGCTTGAGTTGCTCCAGGACAGGGTCAGACCGACAGTTACCGCGTCGAGGTCCTGGCGGAGGAAGCCCGCGAAGCCTTTCATGGGCTTCGGCCCGTCCTGCTCGGCCTGCCGGATCCACACCAGCAACAGGTATCCGCGCTGGTGGCGGACCAAGTCGCGCAAAGGCCCGGGCGAGGTCGCAGGCCCGGGTGATGTCGGGGCAGGCGAGCCGGACTTGAAGGAGTCGCTCGTCCTGGCTGTCGGTGAAGGTCTCCCGGGGCCGCATGATCCACGAGTGATCTTGCGAGGGCTCGGAATGTCGGCCCGGACCGGTTCGGCAGTGCCCGCGCGGAGGGCAGTGAGGTGTTTACGGACGACCTGGCGGCTGCCCCGATAGCCGCGTACCTGGATCTCCAGCAACAGTCGAGTGCCACTGACCAGGCCTTGTGCTTCGGTGAAACAGGCGTTGAGATATGCCTTGAACGGCTCCAGGACGCCGTTGGGGCGGCGCTCACGGGCGGAGGCCAGCAGCTCGTCGAGGTCGGTGTCGCGAAAGCGGCGCACGGTCTTGCGGCCGAGGTTCAGACGGCGGGCGATGGCGCTGATCGTCCAGCGTTTCTCCAGCAGGCGGTGGATGTCCTCGTAGCGGTGGCGGGTGCGTTCGATGATCTGGGTGCGGGGCAGTTCCGCGGGTGGTACAGCATCGGGAGCAGCTCCGGCACCTCGCGCGATGCGCGCGAGCGCGTCGTAACGGCGCAGGTGCACCCGGGCGGCTGACGCACGCCCAAGCCGGGGCGCTGGGAAGGCGCTGCTTCAGCTGTCGGGGTCGTCGGTCCTGTCGTCGCGGCGAGCCCGTACGCACCGGATCATCTCCTCGGCGTACGGCAGGACCACGCAGAGTCCGACCCCGGCGGTGATGGCGCCGAGGTACCCGGCGGACAGCGGACGCTCCTTGGGAAGAAGCTTCCAGTCGTCGGCGCGGCCGCCGCCCTTGAGGGCGTTGCGGACCTGGTCCCAGTGCAGGCAGGTGGTGAAGGCTGCGGCCGTCAGCGGCAGGACTTCGAGGAAGCTGTGGATGTGCTGTTCGACGGGCGTCACCTGACGCTCACCGGTGGCCAGCGACACGTCCCACAGCGCGGTGGCCCCGTGCGCGAGAGCGGCGCCACCCATCAGCGAGAGCACCAGGGGGTTCACCTTCGCGGTCAGGCCCGCGACCACCGGCAGTCCTGCCTCGCTCATCATCAGGGCGTGGATCGCTGATTCGCGCACCCCGCTCGTGTGCTCGATACCGGAACGGCGGTGCATCATCCAGTCGGCGACAGCCGGCACGAACCACAGGGGCATGACGCCGTAGAGCAGGAACCTGCGGTTGGTGTTCTCGACATCGTCGGCACCCCGCGGGACGCGCAGGGTGGGGCCGGAGCGCCAGCGTTGCCAGCGAGTGAACGCGGAACGGCGAGCAGTGTGCATGAATGCCTTTCTCATCGGTGACAGACGCGGTGCGGGTTCCCGCTCGCTCATCTGCTCTTGACGGACGCCGAGCTGCCGGGGAGGGGAGCTTCGATGAGCCCGGTGTAGGCCCCGCACCACCGCGGCAGGAAGTCAGCGCCCGACTGCCTTGCGCAGCTGGTCCTTGTTCATCGAGGAGCGGCCCTCGATGTTCTTCTTCTTGGCCTCTTCATAGAGCTGGTCCCGGGTGGGGCCCTGCGCACCGCCATGGGAGCGCTCGCCGCCACGATGAGACGCGGACTTGCTGTCGCGGGTGGAGGTCTTGCTCGCCGTCTTCGACTCCCCCGACCTCGCACGCTCCTTGTTGACCGTGCGCGCGGCGACCTCCTTCGCCCGCCCCGCCGACGCACCGCGCTTCTGCGCGCCCTCCTTGATGTGCTCGTACTGACGCTCACGCTTCGAACTGGATCCTGCCGGCATGACATCTCCCATAGCTGTGAAGAACGGTCCGCTCTCCGAAAACGCGTTCCCGCACCTGTGAAACCCACACAGCAGGAAACGCACGCTCCACTGCATCCGAAGGTCGTACAAGCCGCGACAGCACAAGGCCGATCGAGCGGTAACGGCGCCGCAGAGCCAACCGCACCCGGGCCGCTGCTGGTCGCAGAACAACGACCCTGCCCGTCACTGACGCGCTCGCTGGGCCGGCGACTTCTGGGTCGGTACCTTCACCTTCCCCCCTCTTCACCCGATCGGTGTGCTCAGGATGACTCCCGCCGGACCCGGCCGGAGGATTTGTGTGGTCGAGGCGGCAGCGGGCGGCCCGTCTCGCTCTCCGGGGGGACGTGCGACGCCCGTCATTGAGGGGAGGTAGTCCCATGCTCCGCGACGAGTCCGGTTCGTCCCGCCGTACGTTTCTTCGGAGCACAGCGGCCGCCGGTTTACTCGCCACTGTGCCTGGCTTGACGGTCTCGGCTTGTGCCGGATCACGGGGGACCGAGGCGGCTGCGGCGTCACCGAGCCCCACAGGCGGCTAGGTATCCGAGGTCGTCGGCGAGGCCGGCGAGTTGGTCGGCGGGATCCTGGCGGTCGTGCGCGGCCAGAGTGGCGCTGAGGTAGGCGGTTGCCTCGCCCTCCGTGAACAGGCCCACCGGTATCAGTCGACGGCCGTGTCCGGTGAGACTGGCGTCGCGACGGCGTGTGGAGACCAAGCTGGCGGGGGCCACAGGCCGCGCAGGTCGGCGAGGTCGTCGAGCACGATCAGCCAGCGGCGTGCGGTGCCGTGCTCGGGCTCCATGGCCTTGGGCTCCAGCCAGGCCAGAAAGGCTCGCGCGGCGGGCTCCGGGTCGGTGGGGCCGGCGCCGAGCACCTCGACCGCGGCCTGGGCGTAACCGGTGACGACCGCGTCGCGGGTGGCGGCGGTGATCCATACCAGCAGGCCTAGCTGTCCGGTCTGCCACAGCGTTCGGGCGTGATGGGCAGCGAGCTGGGTCTTGCCGACTCCGCCCAGGCCGGCCAAGACCTGACCGGGCACCACCGTGCCTCCACTGTCCGCCGTCTGCTCAAGCAGCGTGGCGGTGGCCCGGTCCTGGAAACATTCGGCCTGCCGGGCGAGCACGCCGACCTGGTGCGGCCAGCTCACCGCGGGACGCGGCGGGGCGTAGTACGCCAAGCGGCTGATGTGCTGAGCAGCGATACTGCCGCGGTCAGCATGAATCACGGTGTTTTCGGCGGTGCGCGCACCTGCCCCGGGCCGGGCTCGGTCAGCCTTGATGCGAGCCCGGCGGTGGAGGGTTTCCCATGGTCACATCTCCCATGCGCCCTGCAGCCACCGAGCTGTGATCGGCGCGAACATGCAAATCACCGCCCGCGGCCACCCCGCCCCCATCGGCAGATACGCCACGCTGGGGGTCATACGCAGCGAGCAGGGCACGCAGCTGGCCGGCCGCTTCAGCGCGTTCCACAGCGTCCAGGTTCTCCAGCATCATCTCGATGCGGTTCGTCCAGGAGCCCGCCAGGCTGATCCGTGCGCGCGTGTCCTGGTCCGGGTCGGTGGTCTGCAGGGCGGTGGCGGTATGGTCAAGGCGCTCCAGTGCCGCCTGCTCTATCTGGACGTCGCCCCGCCCGAGCCATCACGCTACCGCCTGCCGGAACCCGTTCCACGCATCGGTACCTGCAGCCTGAACCACCGCGGTGCCGCCGGCTGCGGCCAGCGTCGCTAGCTCTTCCTCCAGCATCTTCGGCCTCCTCGCCTGAGCGGCCCCTACTAAAAACGTATTGCCGTACGAGATGGCCCGCAGCCCTCGTATCGACGGGTGCCGATCCCGACGGCGTGGCGGCACGCGCTGCCGACCACCCCGTCTGGGAACGGCGGGCGCGTCCGGGATGGGCTACCTACTGATTGGGCCTGGCGGCGCTGATGTCGCCGAGTGCCGAGCGTGCATCGCGTTCGATCGCCAGATCGCCGATGGAGACGATACCGACGGCGTGGCCCTCTTCGACGACCGGAAGGCGGCGGATGGAATGCTCACGCATTAGCTCCACGGCACGGTCAAGGTCCTCGTCCGGGGTGACGGTGACAAGATCGTCGCTGCAGGCGGAGGCCACAGTCTTCTCGTCCGGGTCACCGCCCTCGGCGAGCGCGCGCACCACGAGGTCGCGGTCACTGACCAGGCCCCGCAGATCGTCGCCCTCGATGACCAGCACGATCCCGATATCCTCGTCGCGCATCTTCTGTGCCACCGACGTCACCGACGCCTGCGGCTCCACCGTCACCAGCTGGCTGGTCATGATGTCCCGCACATGCTGAGTCATGACTCCTCCCTAGGTTGAGAGCCGGTGCCCACTGGGCTACGGCCGGGTACCCGCCCCTGGCCCCGCTTCACGCGAAGACGGCCGGGCGGGCTCAGGTTCCGATAGCCTCTGGTGAGGCGCGTACCTCCAGCCTGCGGTCCCGGACATCTGCCGGAACCTCAGCGTTCGCCGACCTGCGAGCGCAGGCAAACACCGCCCCGACCCAGCTCGGCCCCGGTCGTGAGCAGAGGTCGTGGAGCCGATCCGCCCGCGCGGCGTTTCACCGGCCGCCGGGGTCCGGACCGCCGGCGACCGCCGCGGAATCACCCAAGCGATGTCACCCACTTCCCTCTCAGAAATCAGCTGATGCCTGCTTCCCCGGGCTACGTGACCCGCCTGCAGCCCGGTCGTTCAATACCGGCACGCCCCATGAACATCCCGCCCCCCAGGGATGCGCGAACCCTCGTGAGGGCCCGCCCCCCCCGGCGCCCGGCCCGGGCCCTCACCCGCCGTTCTCGGAATGCCCATGGGGCATGAGCAGCCCCGCTGCGGGCTACTCGCTCAGGAGCGGGGTTCGGAATCAAGCCCCCGTGTGCGTCCTCCGGACTGGGGTCCGAAGGACGCATCCGTTGTGCCCGGCAGCGGCCGGGTGGATCCTTGAAGAAGCCGGGCAAGCGAGAGACATGACCGCGCCCCGTTGCACTCATGGATGAGCCCATGGCTTCACCCGTTCACCCTGACGCGACGCCCTCCGCAGAAAACCGTCTGCGGGCCGAGGCCGAGTGGATGCGCACCGAGAACAGACAGCTCCGCCAGGCCCTCGCCTCACACGCCGTGGTCGACCAGGCCATCGGCGTCCTGATGGTCCTGAGCCGGATAGCTCCGCATGACGGCTTCACCGTGCTGCGCGAGATCTCCCAGCACACCAACATCAAACTGTCCGCCGTCGCCGAGCAGATCCTCAAACACGCCCAGGGCGCGGCACTGCCCGATGTCTTGCGGGTGGAACTGCGCGCGGCCCTGGCCCGCCACGCTGCAGGCCCGCGGCCAGACGGCCCCTGACCACACAGGCGGCGCCCGCCTCCACTGCGACGGGCCCGCCGGCCCGCCGGCGCGGAGTATGTTGAGCAGGGCGATGCTGGCGGTGATGCGTTTAATCATCCGGGCAGTTCGGCGGACGGTCCCCGCTATGAGCCCTCGCAGATCTCGGAAGTGCTGCCCGCGCCGGGCCTGGTGCATCTGACCTTCGAGACTCTGCTCGGAGAACACAGGACCAGGCGCAGTTCGATCTGGCGCAAGAGGGACCACGCCGCAGGCTGGCGGATGTATTACCACCAGGCCACGCGCGTGCCGCCCCAGGTGGATTACGACCACTGGCACCTCGCCAACGAAAACGACACCTTGCCGACGACTGTCCCGCCGGAACCCACCGGCGGGGCATCGCCGTCACAACTCGTCGGCACCGTGAACGCCGCCTTCGTCGGCATTCTCAACGCCGTGCAACAGCCCACCGCACCGCCGGTGTCCTCCGTGCCCCCTCGCCGTTCACGGTGCCTCCCGGTCCGGCTCGGTGGCACGAGCCGGGGTACGGGCACCGGTCAGCTGAGTGATGCCGACACGGACGCCGGCGGTGAGCAGCCGGCGGCATCCGCGGACCACGTCCGGGCCGAACACCCTGAGGGCAAGCGCGGTCTCGAACAACCACGATGCAGTGTCGTGCTGCACGAGTCCTCCCCTGTACCTGTTCCATTCCAGGTGCCGCCCCCTTCCCGCTCCGGCACCAGAGGCGCCAACCGCCTCACCCCTTCAAGCGCCTCAGCGGCCCGAAACGTGGACCCGGCCACCAGAAAAGGTTCCGATCAGTATCGGAACAGTTGCGTCAAGTTCAATCGTGGTCAAGGCCACGAGTACTGGCCGACGAGGCAACGCTTCGTGCCCGCTGGGCTGGCCTCGGCTCTACCTGATCAGACGGTAGGTCCGGCACCCTGGTGCGCGGGTTAGGCCGCTTAGGATCTCTGTCCGTGACGGAGGGCCTCGATGAGTTGATCAAGCTGGAACGATCCGCCGAGGAAGAACGATCCAAGCTCGCAGACCTCACCAACGATGAGCACGACGCCCAGTGGCGACGCTGGCGCAAGGCCGCCGAAAGGGCTCAGGCGGCCATCACCGCTCACGCCGAGGCCACCCGCGCCAACCGGTACGAGGTGGAACAGGCCGTGAAGAAGGCAGCCCGGCACGCCCAGCAAGACCCCACCGCCGAGTAGCCCGCCTACCGCGGGTCGGGCCAGACGGCCAGCACCTCCATGCGCTCCTCATCGGTGAGAGTGATGCGAGCACCGGGCATAGAACCGTACTCCCCGACCCAGCGCCGGAACTTGTCCCGCGCGACCTCCAGACTTCCCCACCAGCCGTGCTGCACCGGCCGGCCGCCGGCTTCGAGCAGCAGGTGATAGCGGCCGGGATCGATCATGCGAGGCGGATTCCTCTGGACCGGCCCGGCTCGCGCACGATCGCGCCCTTCGTCGCCAGCTCGGCGACCTGGTCGTGGACAGAGGCGCAGCTGCGCATGCCGACGTCCTCGCCGATCTGGGCTCGCAGTAGCCCCGGATGCTCAGCCGGCCGTTCCAAGGAAGCGGCCAGCTGAGCGCCGGTGGCGGCTGCGGCGGAAGCACAGTAGTGGCGGGCGGACCAGCCAGCAGCGGGACTCCACAGCGCTGCCACCACGGTCAGCGCTCTGATCAGCAGCCCGGTCACGACTGCCCCCGTCGGTGGTCGGGCCGGGGAGCGAACATGACTCACCCACAGCCCACATAAGATCCGGGCCTGGCAATGGGCCGGACAGGCTGACAGCTGGTCAGTCGACCGGGACAGTCTTGCGGAAGGTCGCGTCGGCCGACAGGTTGGGGCTGTCCTTCGGTTCGAGCCAGAGCTTGAAGTCCCTGTGGCGGAGGTAGCGGTCCGGGAAGTTGACGGAGCGGAAGGAGACGACTTCCGGGTCCCCCCCGTCCGCCAGGCCCTGCTCCAGATAGAACGTGGCGTCCTTCAGGAAGAGATCGTCCAGCGCACCGGTGGGGGCTTGCAGGACGATCTGAAAGTTCTGGTGCCGCAGGTAGTGATCGGGGAAGTTGACAGAGCGCAGGACCACCAGCTGCACGCCGTGCTTGTCCTGGCCTGCGTTTTTTACCTCGAAGGAGAAGTCGCCCTGCTCGCCGTCGGTGTGCTTGGTCAGCAGGCCCACGAAGTTCTTGTGGCGAACATAATGGTCGGGGAAGTTGAACGACTGGAACTGGAAGACGGGCATGGTCTGGCCTCCAGGTTGGGTTCACGGAGTGGCGGCGGGCTTCTCCGCAGAGCGGATGATTGAGCGCGAGGTCGCGCACACTGCCGCCCACTCGGGGCGAGGGTCGCATGCGCCGCCAGCCACCGCGCACAGGGGAGATAGATCACCCTGGGCATATTCACAGTTACTAATGGTGCACGCTCTGGCGAATCTATGTATGCGATCGGCCGTGCCGTAACCGCCGGTCGGGTGACGTGGTGCTCCGCCGGTACTTGCCAAGGGCACCGACCTAAGGTGGTCTCGCGGCGAGCTAGCTCCAGGCCGTGGCCCACGCCCTCAAGAGCCGGCCCCGCAAGACACTCGACGGACGTCTCGCTAGCCGCCAAGTTTGGGGGCTGATGGCGTACGGGAAGGGAGCACTTCGCGCACGCCACTACGGACCCGCAGTCGGGAACGGTGCCCGTCCATCCCGGTGCCGGCCGATCCCCGCCGGAGGCACTGTTCTGACCGTGACCAGGCTTTGCGGCGATCGGCTCGTGGCCACTGGCCCTATCCACCAGTAGGCGCGCGTCGGCGCAGCGCGGGCGGAGCGGGCCGGAGGCAGGAGCGGTGCCCGCAGCGGAGAGCCGGGATGCGCGCCCGGCGGAGCGGAGCGCAGCCGCGGCTTGCGGCGACGGGGCCAGAGGCCCGCGCGTCTATAACTGGGCCGCCGCCAAACCACCCACCAACATCATCTTCGACCCGGACCCACCCACCCATCACCGCTGGGTGATGGCCCGCCGCAGCCTGTCCGACCCTGGTGAGCTCGCCTACTACCTCGCCTATGCACCCGTCGGCGTCGAGATCGCCGAGCTAGCCCGCGTCGCCGGCTCACGCTGGGTCAGCGAGGAGTGCTTCCAGGCCGCGAAGAACCAGTGCGGCCTGGACGAATACGAAGTCCGACGCTACGTGGGCTGGTATCGCCACATCACCCTGGCCATGCTCGCGCACGCCTTCCTCACTGTCCTGGCAGCCCCGGCCCAGGACACGGCAAAGGGGGCGGCAGAAACGACACCACCAGCCTCGTCCCCCTCACCGTGGCAGAGATCCGCGTATACCCAGTACCAGCTCGGTGACGAAGAGTAGAGACTGCCCCTTTCGGCAAGGCCGCTTGCCAGACGCTGCAGCTCACCCGCCCCTTCGTCCCCTCGCGCGGCGGGTTCGGTTGACTGCCCTGCGAGGAAGACGCTCCTCCGCGCGCCCCGGCGGGCGCTGTCCTCACGGGCCCCGTGGGGCGTTCCGGGCTGTGGTTGCGGCTAGCCAGTGGGTGACGACGGTGTCGATGTAGGCGTCGGTGAGGGGCTGGCGGTCGAGGAAGCGGCGGAACATCACTGGTCCGATGAGCAGGGTGAACTCGTCGGGCGTCATCTGTACGCCGGAGGGGGCCAGGAGTTCGTTGAGCGCCTGGTGGCGGTCCTGGCTGATCCGGGTCAGCGCCTGGGCGGCGTCGGGGTTCCGGTCTGCCTGGGCGGCCAGTGCCATGAGCGCGCTGCCGGTGGCCGTGTCGCTCAGGCCCTGGCGCAGGCTGTGCAGGTAGGCGGTGAGCACCTGGCGCGGGTCGGTTCCGGGCGTGGGATAGCTGGCGGCGTCGCCTGATTCCAGCATCACGTCCGCCAGCATCGTCTCCCTGGTGGGCCAGTGGCGGTAGAGGGTCTGGCGGGTCACTTGGGCCCGTTCGGCCAGCAGTGAGTAGGTCAGCGCGGTGGGGCCGACCTCGGCGAGGAGTTCCCGGGCGACGGTCAGGATGCGGGCGCGGGTGCGCTGGACCCGGGGATTGGACAGGTTGGGTCCGTCGGAGGCGGCAGGCGTCACACGGCAAATCATACGGGTCGTATGCTTCACTGGAATCATCCAATGTGTTCGCTTGTTGGTCGGATAGGTCCCCGGCAACCACAGAAGAGGCACGACATGGCCCTCACCATCGACGCTCGCTCCGACACCTTCACCGTCATCGTCACTTTCACCCCCGCCCTCTCCTGTCGGCAGGAGTTGGTCGAGGCCATCCGCGCCTTCGTGGAGAACGTGGTGCGCCACCAGCCCGGCTTCCTCTCCTCCACCGTCCACGTCAGCGCGGACGGCGCCCGCGTCATCAACTACGCCCAGTGGGCCAGCCGCCAGGCCTACGAAGCCTTCGGTGCCAACGACGCAGTGATGGACCAGCGCGGGACGATCACCGACTTCCCGCACGAAGGCCAGCCCTACGAGATCGCCTTCCAGGTCACCGCATCCGCCTAACCCGGCCCGCTCCCACCCCCCCTCGCACGAAAGCAGACCTGCTCATGCCGTTCACCATCAGCTACGACCGTTTCGGCGGCCCGGACGTCCTCACCCTCACCGAGACAGACCTCCCCCAGCCCGCGCCCCACCAGGTGCGAGTGAAGGTCAAGGCCGCGGGCATCAACCCGCTCGACAACAAGCTCCGCCGCGGCGACCTAGCCGGCGTCTTCCCCACCGTGTTCCCCGTCGTCCCCGGACTGGACGCCGCCGGCGTCATCGACGCCATCGGCGAGGACGTCACCGGCTTCACCGTCGGCGACGAGGTGTTCGGCGTGACGCCGGGCGGCTCCTACGCCCAGTACGTGCTGATGCCCGCCCCGGTGGCCAAGCCCGCCGCCCTGTCCTTCGAGACGGCAGCCGCGCTGCCCACCGTGGGCGAGACGGCCTTCCGCGCCCTGAAGCACCTGGACCTCACCCCCGGCGAGACCCTCCTCATCCACGGCTCCGCCGGCAGCGTCGGCGCGATCGCCCTCCAGCTGGCCACGGCCCGCGGCATCACCGTCGTCGCCACCGCCGGCGCCGACGACCTCGAGCGCGTGACCGCCCTGGGCGCAACCGCCGTCACCTACGGGCCCGGCTGGCGCGAACGTGTCCTCGCCGCTGCCCCACAGGGCGTGGACGCGGTGTTCGACACCTCCGGAGCCGGCGTCCTGGGCGAATCCGTCGACCTCGTCGGCGGTCCCGACCGCGTGATCACGATCGCCGACATGAACGCCGCCCAGTACGGGGTGCGCCTGACCGGCCTGGACCCCGCCGACCGCGCCCCCGAAGCACTCCCCGAACTGGCCGCCCTCGCCGCCGCCGGCAAGCTGACCGTGGAGATCTGGCGCACCTACCCCCTCAAGGAAGCCGCACAGGCCCAGGACGACCTCGACAACCACCGCAACCGCGGCAAGGTCATCCTCCTGCCCTGACCACCCTCAAAGCCCGAAGGCCGCGGTCGGCCCGCACCGCCGATCGTGAGCGGGCCGGCCGACCGCCTGCAGCCGTACCCGTCTGCCCCCTGCGGTCTTCGGCGCGCAGGAGCAGGAGCGGCGCTCGTACCACCAGGTGCCGATGGCAGCCGCGCCCAGGACGACGCAGCACAAGGGTGGTTCCGGGCAGGCCGAAGACGGCGCGGCACATAAGTACCCAAAATATGTGGGGGGGGGTTGGAGATGCGCACACAAGAAAGCAGCAGCCATAGCCGCCTTCGCTACGCGGGTGGACTACCTACGACAACTCCCCCACCCCGCCTTCACCACCACCGCAGGCCCACCCCGGGGCCAGCCGCAGCCTGGACCTGCTGCAGCAGACGCTCCCAGGTGCCGTCGGCCGACCACAGCCGGTGGCGTTCGTAGGCTGTCTTCCACGGCCCGAACCGCTCGGGGAGATCGCGCCATTGCACCCCGGTCCGTACTCGGTGAAGGATCCCGTCGATCACCTGCCGGTGATCCCGCCACCGGCCACAACGCCCATTGCTGACCGGCAGGAAGGGCCGCAGCCGATCCCACTCCGCATCCGTCAAATCGCCCCGACCCACGCTCACATCAACGATATGAACAGTAGTTAGTTACATGATCGGCCGGACAAGTCCTAGGTGGTCACACAGGGTGGGTCGTACGGTAGTTGAGTGACGTATCGGCTCCATTGCTGTCGGCTCAGGGCGCCGGAGCTCCCGGCGCAGATGCGGCTGATGGCGGACTCGACGTTCAGGTCCCAGAGCGTGGCCACACCGTCGTCGGTGGTGGCGGCCAGAGTGTGACTGTCCGGGCTGAACGCCAGGACGGCGACGAATCCGGTCTCCACGGTGAGCGGCTGGCCGATGGGGGTGGGGTGGTCGGGATCGGTGGCGTTCCACAGGTTGATGGTGCCGTTGTCGGTGTGGCCGGCCGCTGCGAGGGTGTGCCCGTCCGGGCTGAACGCCACCGACCACAGGCTGCCGCCGGGCACGGTCAGGGGACTGCCCCTGCGCGTCAGGTGGTTGGGGTCGGTGGCATTCCACAGGGTGACGGTGCCGTGGCTGTTCCCGGTGGCGAGTGTGCGGCCGTCCGGGCTGAACGCGACCCAGGTGCTGGTGGTGGTCGGCTGGCGGATCGGCTGCCCGATGCGGACCCCGGGGTCCGTCGTACTCCACAGGCCGACCTCGCCGTTGCTGCTGTCGCCGCCGGCCGCCAGCATCGTGCCGTCGCGGCTGAAGGCCAGGGACTCGACGGACGTCGTGTGGTTATTGGAGATGCCGAGCTGGGCGTCGGGATGTGCGGGGTCGCTGACGTCCCACAGGGCGATGCTGCCATGCTCGTCGTGGTCGCCGGCCGCGGCCAGGGTGTGGCCGTCGGGGCTGAACGCCAGGGAGAAGATGGCCCCGTGCGCGCCGGTGAGGGTCTCACGGTGGCGAACGGGATGGCTGGGGTCGGCGGTGTTCCACAACGTGACGGTGCCGCCGCCGTCGCCTGCGGCCAGGGTGCGCCCGTCCGGGCTGAACGCCACGGCGTCGACCGGCTTCTCGGGGCCGGTGAGCGGAGCACCGCGGGGAGCGGGGTGGCTGGGGTCGGCGGTGTTCCACAGCGAGACGGTGTTGTTCTGGTTTCCGGCGGCGAGGGTGCGCCCGTCGGGACTGAACGCCACGGATGCCACATTGCCGCCGGCGCCGATGATCCGGGTCGGCGGCAGGCTCCACAGATCGACGTTGCCGTCAGTGTTCCCGGCGGCGAGGGTGCGGCTGTCCGGGCTGAACACCACTTCGGTCACCACGTCGCCGGGACCGGTCAGCGGCCGGCCCAGCGGGCCGATGGTCTTGGGGTGGGTGACGTTCCACAGATGGATGGTGTGGTCGGCGCTGCCGGCGGCCAGGGTGTGACCGTCCGGGCTGAACGCCACCGACATGACGGGTTGGGCGGGACCCGTCAGCGGCTCGCCCAGGGGGGCGGGGTGGCCGGGGTCCGCGACCTTCCACAGGTGGACCGTGTTGGATCCGGCGGCCAGTGTGCCGCCGTCGGGGCTGAACGCCAGGGAGTTGACGCGGTGCCCGGTCTTCAGGGAACGGCCTCGGCCGGGGTGGGCCGGGTCGGTGGTGTTCCACAGGCTGATGGTGCCAGCCTCATCGTCGCATGCGGCGGCCAGGGTGCGCCCGGTGGGGCTGAACGCGATGCGACGGGAGAAGACATCGGGGCAGGCGAGGTTCAGGGGCGCTCCCCGGGGGTGGACGTCGTCGGGGCGGGTGATGTTCCACAGGCTGACGAGTCCGGCGCGCCATACGGCGGCCAGGGTACGGCCGTCGGGACTGAACGCCAGCGCTTCGATGGCGGTCGCGGCGTCAAAGCCCTGAACGGCGGGACTCTTCGGCCGGCCGAGCAGGACTGGGTGGCTGGGGCTGGTCAGGCTCCACAGGTCGACGAATCCACCAGCACCGGCGTCGCCGTTGTGGGTGGTGTGGCCGCCGACGGCCAGCACCCGCCCGTCCGGGCTGAACGCGAGCGCCAGGATCGAATTGACATGGCGGTCCACGGGCACCGGTCGGCCCAGCGCCACCGGCCGGCCGGGATCGGAGACGTCCCACAGCCGGACGAGGTGCTGCTGGCCGTTCCCGGCCGCCAGCATGTGCCCGTCGGGGCTGTAGGCCACGGTGGACACAGCGCCGCGCATGCCGGGAAGCCGGGTGTCCAGCGGTGTGTTCTCGGTCGTGATGAGCCGGGACGCCGCCTCCGGGGTCGGATCCATGCGGTAGGCGGTCAGCGCCAGTTGAGCGGACAGCGAGGGATCGGTCGGCGCCAGTTGTACGGACGCCGAGGTGACGGCGGCGTTGATGGCCTGGTCGCGGGCTCGCAGGGCCCGGGCGGCGGCGTCCCGGGCGTGGGACTCCTGCCGGAAGGCGAAGACCGCGGCCAGCGAGGCGACCACGGCCAGGGCGGTGATGGTGGCGACCGCGGCGCGCCGGAGCCGTTGCCCGCGCCGCTGGTGGTGGCGGGCGGCTGCCAGAAATGCCCGGGCGGCGCCGCTGAGTTCCGGCCCGTGCGTTTCGGCCCAGGTGAGGGCGGCCTCCAGGCGGTTGCCGCGGTACAGCGCGGCTGCCTCCCGGCCGGCCTGTTCCCAGAGCGCGGCCGCCTCCTCCAGATCCTGTCGTACGAGGTTCCCGTTGCGGTCGTGCTCGATCCAGTCCCGCAGCCGGGGCCAGGCGCGGATGAGCACCTCGTGCGTCATCACCACCGTGTCCCGGTCCCGGGTCAGCAGCCGGCCACGGGTGAAGTCGTCCAGGACTCTGACGGCCGCTTCCCGGTCCGGCGCGTGACGCAGCAGGTCGTCGTACCGGACGCGGCGGCGGCTGTCGTCGGCGTCGCGTCCCACGATGACGAGCCGCAGGAACGCCCACCGTGCGGCCTCCTGGCAGGGCGGTGGCAGGGTGTCGTAGAGCCTGTTCGCCGTGGTGGCGATGGCGCCCTGGATGCCGCCGGTGACGCGGTATCCGTCCACGGTGAGCGTGTGGCCGTGGCGCTGCTGCCAGGTGGCGCGCAGCGCGTGTGCGAGCAGCGGCAGCCGGCCCGTGGTGCTCGTACCGACCGGTCCCCCGACCGCGCCCAGGTCCGCCAGCAGCAGCTCGACCAGGCCGTCTTCGACGTCGAGTGCCACGTTGCCGGCCGGGCGGCGGATCGCGTCCTTGAGTTCGTCCTCCGTCATCGGCTCCAGCAGGACCGGTCCGGCCTGGAGCGCCGCCCGGAGCTGTGGATGGGCCGTGCACGCGGCATAGAAGTCCGCGCGCACTCCCAGCACCACGACCGCACCGCCCGTGGGCCGGGCCAGACGGTCGAGCACGTCGATGAGCCACTTGCGTTCGGTCTCGTCACCGCAGGCCGTGAAGATCTCCTCGAACTGGTCGACCACGACGACCAGGCCCGCGGAGGGGGACTCCCCGGAGGGCGCCGGATCGCCGGCTCCGGTGAGCTCGCGCAACTCGGCAAGGCACCGTGCGGGATCGGTCCGCCATGCCGGTGCCGTGTGCCGGGCGGTCCCGGCGTCGAGCCCGGCGGCGGCCGCGAGTGCCAGGGCCGGGGATGCCGTCGGCGTCAGCAGCAGCCGCGGCCAGGTGCTCGAGCCCGCCACCGGAAGCCGGCCGTCGTCAAGGGCCGGCAGTACCCCGGCCGCGAGCAGGGACGACTTCCCCGCCCCCGAGGGGCCGATCAGCACCAGCGGGCCGCCCTCACGCATCCGGGCGTCCATCCGCTCGCACACGAGGTGAACCATTCGCTCGCGGCCGTAGAACCACTGCTTGTGCCGCGCGCCGAACGGGGCCAAACCCGGGTACGGGCACAGCACTTGGTCGGCGCCGGGGCCGGGCACGGTTCTGCGCCCCTCGTCGCCGAGGCGAACGTGGAGGTCGCGGCCGGCCTGGAAGACGCTGCCGCCGCCGGTCGCGCTCGCCTCCTGTCGTTTCGGCTGCCAGAGGGGCGGCCCGTCGGGGCGCGAGGCACCGGTGTTGCGTTCCGTCACGCCTGTCCGCCCCTGGTGACGGTCATGTCCCGGCCGGCCAGGAAGGCGTCGCCGCCGGAGACATGTGCCTCCAGTGTCATCGAGCCCGTGATCTGCTGCTCCGGGGTTCCGGCAGCGCGTGGTTCCCCGCCGAACAGCGCGCGCAGCTCGTCGACGGCGTCCGGTCGCGTGGCCATCAGCCGGATGAGGCGGGCCTGCCACTCGGCGACCAGCAGCCCCTGGAGTTCGTGGCCGTCGCCCGTCTGCTGTGCCTGAAGCAACTCGCCGCGCGCATCGGTCAGTTCCTCCTCGACGCGCTCCGGGTGCGCGGACCGCCACAGCGCCAGGACCGAGGACTTGACCGCGGCCCAGCCGTCCGTCGCCAGCAGATCGATCAGGCGCGCCGCGGCCGCCGACGCCAGGCCGGCGAGTTCCACACTCGTCTCCATGTCTTCTCCTTGTCCCCTACCGCCCGTGGGCCGCGATCGCGGTCAATGTCAGGTGGGAGGCGATGAACACGTGGTCGCCTCCCACCGTCCACAGGAACCCCACGTCCGGCTGCCCGGGATCGCTGTATCTCCACCGGGCCCTGCCGGTGGCCGCGTCGATGGCCCACAGCGTCTTGGCGCTGTCGGTGGCGAAGACGGTGTCGGCCGAACACTGGGCGCTCTTGCCGGAAATCCTGAGGGAGGCGTTGAACAGGTTGGAACCGCCCAGTTCGCTGGGCCCGTCGAGCGTCGCGACCCACTGGAGCGTGCCGTCGGCCGCGGCCAGGGCGGCCAGGTCGCTGCCGACCGGTACGTAGACGGTCGTGCCGTCCAGGCTGGCGAACGGGGTGCCGATCTGGACCTGGTCCCCGCTCTTCGCATCGAAGCGCTGATGCCACTTCTCGCTGCCCGTGGCCGCGTCGACGGCGAACAGTGTGTCGCCGTTGCCGCCGGCGAACAGGAACAGCCCTGCGGCGTAGCACGTCAGCGGCCAGCCGGTGGTGAAGTAGAACGCGGCGTGCGGGACGGATACCTTCCAGCCGCGGGCGCCTCTCCTGCCGGCGTCGATCATCTGGACGCGGCCGGGTTTCTTGCCCGGAACGGCCGAGGTGGCCAGCAGGTGAGAGCCGGAGGGTGGTACGAGCACGTTGTTGATGTCGGTGCCCTTGACGCGCCACAGTCCCTTGCCGGTCGCGGCGTTGAACGCACGGATGTAGCCGGTGCTCGGAGACTTGGACGAGAACTGCCCGTCTGTCTTGAGCAAATGCCCGCACACGTACACCGTGTCCCCCGCGACTGCCACATAGGCGCTCATGTACAACCCCGTACGTGTGCTGCCGCCGGGATCGACCTCGGCCATCTTGGTCGCCCACTTCACCTTCCCGCTGGCGGCGTCGAACGCGGCCAGCAGGCCTGACTGGCCGGGTGTGTCGCAGAGCAGGTAGAACACTCCGTCCGCGTACGCCGTCGGGTACTTGTCCGTGCTCGTGCCGAAGCCGTTGGTCGTGTTCAGCGGGGGGAACACGGATTTTCCGGTCGCGGCGTCCAGGAAGGACGTGGCGGTGTCCGTGACCACCATGACCACCTTGTCGGACGCTTCCAGGCAGGTGGGGGCGTGCTTTCCGGCGCCTGACCATGCCTTGGCGGCTTTGGGTCCGGACAGGACGATCGGTTTCGGTCCGGCCGTCGAGGACGGCGACGCGGAGGAGGCCGATGTGGATCGCGCGCCTGACGGAGAGGACGGCCGCGTAGTGGCCCCGGGCCCGCCGGCCCGGCCGTCGGGTGCCGGCGACGAGTCGCCGGAGAAGGCGAGTGCCGCCGCGGCTCCGCCGAGTACGGCCGCGCCCCCGGCCAGACCGGTGATCAGCTTCCGGCGGCTGACACCGGTGCCGGCAGCGATCACCGGCGGCGGAGGAATCGGGCCCCGGTCGTCGCGCCCGGCGGACACCGATCCCATCGCCGCGGTCGCGGCGGCCATGTCGGCGGTCACCTCCGGCGGCAGCCAACTGCCCTTCAGGGCCGGCAGGTCCTGGTGCCTCAGGTAGTCGACGAGTTGCTCCGCGGTGGGACGGTCCGGCGGTTCCGGGTACAGGCAGCCGCCGATCACCTCGCGCAGCGACACGGGGAGGGCGCCTGTGTCCGGGTCTCCTCCGGAACCCGCGAACAGCACGGTCGCCCCGAGGTCGAGCATGTCGTCCGTCGGTGGGGGTGGCGGACTGCCGGTGGCTCCCACGATCCCCAGGGCGGTGATGCGGGGCCCGTCCATGGTCAGCAGCACCGAGTCCGGGCTCACCTCGCCGTGGACCGTCCCGGCCGCGTGGAGGGCGGCCAGCGCCCGGCCGAGGCCGTCGGCGAGCATCCGCAGAGCCGGTTCGGACAGCGGGCCGTGCCGGTCCACCGCCTGCCGGAGCGGCAGTCCGGCGGTGAACTCGGTCGCCAGCCAAGGAACCGGCGCGTCGGCGTCGGCATCCACGACCGGTACGAGGAAGGGGCCGGACAGCGTCCGTGCCGCATCGACCGCGGCCCGGAACCGGTCCCGGAACCCCGGGTCCGCGGCGAGTTCGGGCCGCACGACCGTGACCGTGACGAGTAGCCCCTCGTCCGTGCGGGCCGCGAAGACGTCGCCCCCGCCGGCCGTGCTCTGCCTTCTCAGCAGCGCATACGGCCCGATCCGATGAGCACCGTCTGCTCCGGGATGATCCATCGTCCGCCCCTCACGCCAGCCTGATCGTCTGATCACGGGCCGCCTGGTAGGCGCTGCCACCGCCGGACACATGGGCCGTCATGGTCATTGACGGCTCCGGACCGGCGGCCGGAGCCGTGCCGTGCCCGGGTTCGACAGGGGGGTCGGTGTCGGAGAGGAGAGCGGTCACCGCGTCGCTCAGGTGCTCCAGCCCGTCCGGCAGATGGGTCTCCGGAACGCGGAGGAACTGCAGGCGCGCCAGCCCAGCGATCTCGGCCGGCAGCGCCGAGGCGTCGGGCAGCATCGTCGCGTCACCCAGAAGGACCGGGACGACGCGGTTTCCCGCCCGCAGGGCTGTCGCGATCTCCAGACGGACCCAGTCATGAGCCCGGTCCAGGAGCCGCACACCGTCCTCGCCTCTCGCATCGAGCCACCCTGGCCCGATCAGTACGCACATGACCTCGCACTCGGCGGCCTGCCGTCGCAGGATCTCGGCGAAGTCGGCCCCTGGCGGAATCGACCGGCCCGACTTGAAGATCTCGTTGGCACCTAGGCGGTCGGACAGCGCGCGGTAGACGCGGTCTCGCATCCACCGGGAGTCCGGTTTGCGAAAGCTGAGGAAGATGCGCGGCACAATGGCCCCCTCTCTGGCAAGCCTTGACGTCAGGGCTCGTGCTCACCCTAGGGGCGGAGTACACGCGCGGCGGCTATTCGCCGAGGATTGAATAGCGGCCGGAAGGCGCCCTACGCTGGCCGGTATGGACCCGACGGACAGCGCGGCAGAGACGGTCTCGGCAGGGAGATCGTCCGGCACGCCTCTGCCGCCGGGTGACTTCGGCGTCGTCCTGGCCGCACTCCGGGCACGTCGGGGCTGGAGCGTGCGCGAGTTCGCCCGGCGTGCGAACGTGTCCGAAGGGCAGATCTGCAATCTGGAGAGCGGGTTGCGCAACCCGACGCCCGCTGTGGCGGCGGCATGCGACGCGGCCTTCGGCGCCGGCGGGGAACTCGTCGAGCGGGCCGGCGCCGGCCGTCGCGGCGCCCGGTCCGAGGGTGTCGTCGAGGCCGGCCCCGTCGTCGCCGGATACGAGCGGGTCCTGTGGGAGCTGAAGGACATCGGCAGATCCACCGGACCGAGGTTCGTCATCGCTTCGATGAAGTCGGTCACGCGGGTCCTGACGGACGCCGGTCCGCATGCCGTGGGCGAGCAGCGTGCCGAGATCTGGCTGCTGGCCTCGAGGTTCGCCGAGTACACGGGGTGGATGGCACAAGAGGCGGGAAATCCCGCGGAGGCGTTGCGCTGGACGAATCTCGCCGTCCGCTGGGGCGCACACGGCGGGGACGAATCGGTGGCCGCGTATGCCCTGGTCCGCAAGGCGTTCATCGCCCAGCACCGCGGTGACACCGGTGCGGCGATCGGATTCGCCGACCAAGCGGCCGGGCACCCGGCGGCCAACCCGGTGATCCGCGCGCACGCCGCGCGACGCGTGGCCCAGGGGCATGCGCGTCGCGGCGACGCGGGGGCCTGCCGGGAGGCGCTGGAGCGGTTCACAAGCCACGCCGCCGAGGCCGTCGGGGACCGGACCCCTCACTGGGGGCCGCGCATCGAGAACGGCAACCCGCGGCTCATCGAGGCGTCCTGCATGCTCAGCCTCCGTCGTTTCGAGTCGGCCGCCGAACTATTCGCCGCCGAGCGCCGACGCCGGCCGGACGTCCCGGCGGACAGCAACTCCCGGGCCCGTTTCGCGGTTCGGCAGGCGACAGCCCTGGCCGGTGTCGGCCGCCTCGACGACGCCTGTCAGATCGTCGAGGCCACGCTGCCCGTGATCAAGCGCATCGACTCGGCCACCGTCCGTGCGGAGCTGGGCCGTTTCGTGGAACAGGCCCGGACCGGGAGAGCCAGCCCGGGCCAACTCGCCCTCCTCGACGCATCGTCCGCTCTGGCGACCGGCTGACGGTCGCGTTCGGCCGGCAGTACGGACAGATCCGGTAGGGGCTCGTCGGGTGTGGGCGGCGGAGACGAAGGTGACGTGGTGGTGCCGGCCTCTTCGGGTTCGGCTTTCGAAGGGGGCCAAGGGATGTCCCGTGACCACCGGTAGCCGGCGGACGTCGAGCGGGGCGCCCTTGTCACTGCGGCCGGGACGGGGCCTTGCCGCCGGCCGCTCCTCCCCCGCTCTCCGAGCGTCCCACGCTCCTGCTGGGCCAGGGCCGTTTCCTCTTGGGCAGTATCCGGCTCCGGTGCCGGTGTGTGACGTACTGGGTTAAGGAGGGCCCGCCCCAGTCGCTCCGTCCGGTCAGCAGGCGATCGGGACCCAGGTGTGCACGGGGTAGGTGAAGGTGGAGGTGTCCCGGAAGCTCGACAGGATGTCGAGTTCGGCGCCGGTGGGCGGGGCGACCAGTCTGAACGTCTGCCAGGCGTCACCGGTGGAATCGGTGGTGCCGGACGCTCCC
>NZ_JACHJK010000030.1 GCF_014203595.1 Streptomyces echinatus | reverse complement strand
CGGCGGTGCGGGTGGAGGATCTCGAAGCCGAGCTGGAGCAAGTGCGGGCGGCTCTGGTGGAGGCGGAAGAGGTGCTCAGGCGCCGGGTGATCGGCTGGAGAAGTTGTTACTCAGGCAGTCCTAGTGATGCGCCACAAGGGCGCGTCGTACTGCTCCGGGCGGCTGTCGATGAGCAACTGGCGCAGGGCGCTGCGCTGCGAGCCGTTGAGATTCAGAGCCTCGGTGATGCGGCGGAACGTCGTGTGGGTGACTCCGCGTCTGCCGGCGTCCGCCTCGAACTGGTCCAGCTGCGGCAACACGGATTCGGCGTCCAGCTCCACCGGTGACTGGTCCTTCAGCCACGCGGCCTTGTTGCGCTCGTAGTCGATTTCGGAGAAGCCGCACATCTCGCGGCTGTGTGCCTCGACCTCGTCCAGGGCAGCGGTCGTCATGATGGCCCGGGCCAGGCTGTTGCGGCTCACCGCTTCGTCCAGGTCGACCTCGTGCACTCGGGGGCCCTCGTCGGTGAGAGCTACAGGCAGGCCGGCATCGCGTACCTCGCAGGTGCCTCGGACACCTCGGGCCGTTGCGGCGAGCATCGCGGTTGCCTCGGAGGGGTGCCACTCCAGGACTGTGCTGATCCGCTGCACGTCGTCTGCGGTGAAGGTGTGGATGACAGAACCGAGCATCGGGCGGAGGTCGTCCGGGGAGAGTTCGCCGTCCAGGCCGGGGCCGGCGACCAGGAGGCGGACCGACGCGTTCACCTGGCAGGCAGCGGCCAGGGTGAGGGCATCGGCGAGAGGGCTCTTCAGCGTCGGCTCGTCGCCCCGGGCGAGGATGTCACCGCCCACGTCCAGGAGGTCGATGGACTCCGGCCCGAGGTGACTGACCAGTTCTTCCAGCTGACGCGTTACGCCTTCGGCACCTTGGTACGGGTCGAGCAGTGCGAAGGTATGCGGGAGTTCCGCGGCGAGCCTCGGCAGTGTGGAACCGGCTGGTGCGATCGGACGGGCCTCGGCCGGCACTGCCGAGACGGCCGGGGTGATCTGCTGGAGGCCGGTGAAGTCGCGGGCTCCTCGTGGGCCCGGTACCGGGTCGATGAGCAGGCGGTCCCACGCGTACGTGAGGATCACCGCCTGGTCCTCGTCGCCGTACAGGGCGGCGTGAAGCATTGCGGCGGCGACTGCGTCGCCACCTCCTCCTGCTGCGACGATCAACCGCGTCATGCTGCCCAGCGTACGGGTTCGAATCTGGCACTCACCCTATAGTGGCTAGAGGCCATAGCCACTTGGGCGAGGAGGGCACATGCCTCAGATCGAGGAGGCTCAGCCGAAGTATCTCCAGATCGCGCACTTCATCCGCGATCAGATCCTTCGGGGAGACTTGCGACCGGGGGACGAGGTCCCCTCGGAACGTCAACTTGCGGCGGATTGGAAGGTGTCCAGGCCGACGGCTGCCCGCTCGTTGGAGGCGCTGAGCCATCAGGGCCTGGTCGAGAAGCGGCAAGGATCGGGTACCTACGTCCGGAGTCTGGAAGTCAATCGCCGTGCGCGGGAGTTGTACGGGCGCGCTCGCCAGACGCGGAAGATCTACACCCCTGGTGAGTACGCGGTCATCACGTCGGCCGGCTGGATGGAGGCGCCGGACCACGTCGCCGAGGCGCTGGGGCTGACGAAGGACCGGCGGGCCGTGCATCGGCGGCGTGTCACCAACAACCAGGACGGTCCCATCACCCTGTCCACCTCCTGGTTCGCGCCGGACGTCGGTCAGAAGGCACCCAAGCTCATGGACCCGGAGCGGATTCAAGAAGGCACCCTGATGTACGTAGAGACCATGACGGGACGTCAAGGAAGCTACGCGGAAGACCGCATGTGCGCTCGCTCGGCGACCGACGAGGAGGCGGCGGACCTCCAGTTGGAGGGCGGTTCGGCCGTGCTGGTGGTTCATCACGTGGTCTTCGACCTCCAGGACCGACCGCTGGAGTTCGCCGAGGCGACGTACCCGCCTCACCGTTGGGCCTTCGAACAGGGCTATCCGCTCACCTGACGGTTCGTCCGATTACGTCGAACCGCTTGCACGCCGCGAGTGGCTAATGCCACTATCCAGTAAGTGGCTAAGGCCACTTACGGAAGGGGGCACGGGCGTGACGAGTCAGCGGCGGCAACAGGACGCGCGCTTAGTTTGCCGGGGTTGCCGGGGGCGCGGATGGAAGCGCGTCAGCTCGCGCACCACGCTGGCGCTCTCCACCGTGAACCCGTGCCCGTGCCACATCGAAGCGACGCTGCCTCGACTGCGACGGCACCGGCAAGGAGTGAGCACGGATGGCCTACTTGCTCGACCGCAACCCGTCTCCGGAGTCACCCCGGCTCGGGGCGATGACGCTGCACCCGACCCCTGAATCGGTGCCCCGGGCTCGACGCTGGTTCAAGAAGTTCATCGCCCCCTACAGCCCGGCCTGCTCGGTCGACGACTGTGTGCTGATGATCTCGGAACTGGTGACCAACGCCATCCTCTACGGCCGGTCCGATGAGCCGTGGCTCGTCCGGGTGGAGTGGTTCCGTGATGGGGCCTCGCTTCGGGTGGAGGTCCACAACCCGGGCTTTCCAGCGAACGTGCGGCTGCGCCGGCCGGACGCCGAGGAAGCGCACGGGCGCGGCCTGCTGCTGGTCGATTCCCTCGCCGACTCGTGGCACTCAGGGCCCAGCGCCTTCGGCGGACGGTCGTGTCCTTCGTGATGGCCGATGCCTGGCACGCCTGAGGGGGAGCGACATGACCGAGAAGCGACGAGTCGCGGACTCCTGGTCGTCTCGTGGAGGTCGGCGAGGTACCTGTTCCCGCCCCCGGAACGGAAGGAGAACCGACCCATAAGGCTCGATCGACCGTCACCCTGCCGGAGACGGCTGATCCCACACCGGTGGAGCGGTGTCGCCGCCTTCCGGGCCGTCGAGGCGGATGACGGCGTGGAAGTGGACAGAGCCCGGGGGAGCGGCCCGGATGCGAGCGCGGTACATGCATGTGACGGGAGTCATGCTCCGCAAGGTCGCCCAGCAGGTCGGTGACGCGCTCTGGACGCCACCCGGCTCCGAGGAAAAACCAACTGAGACGGAAACTGAGACGGACAACGTCGAAGGGCCCCACTGCGAACAGTGGGGCCCTTCGACAACGTGCCCGGTGAGGCACTGGCGGAGGATACGAGATTCGAACTCGTGAGGGGTTGCCCCCAACACGCTTTCCAAGCGTGCGCCCTAGGCCTCTAGGCGAATCCTCCGCCGGAAACATTACATGACCGAGGAGGGTGCTCGCGAACCCGTTCCCGCAGGCCGTCCTCGGGTCCGACCGAGAGCGCGACCGAGGGGCGACCGGGTACAGCGCGCGGCCCGGCATCGGGTACTGTGGGGCACAGCCCCTCACGCGGCGCTATCTGACTGAACTCCCCCAGGGCCGGAAGGCAGCAAGGGTAGGTCGGCTCTGGCGGGTGCGTGGGGGGCCCTTTGCGTTCCGGGTTCCGTGGGCCGCGTTCCGGTTCCGTGGGCGGAGCCCGTTGTCGGTGGGCGCCATTAACCTCGTATGCGTGTCGTCTCTCGCGCTGTACCGCCGCTATCGCCCGGAGACCTTTGCCGAGGTCATCGGGCAGGAGCATGTCACCGACCCGCTGCAGCAGGCGCTGCGGAACAACCGGGTCAATCACGCGTACCTGTTCAGCGGGCCGCGCGGATGCGGCAAGACGACCAGCGCGCGCATCCTGGCCCGCTGTCTGAACTGTGAGCAAGGTCCCACGCCGACCCCCTGCGGGGAGTGCCAGTCGTGCCGCGACCTCGCGCGCAACGGGCCGGGTTCGATCGACGTCATCGAGATCGACGCGGCCTCCCACGGTGGCGTGGACGACGCCCGTGAGCTGCGCGAGAAGGCCTTCTTCGGGCCCGCGGGCAGCCGGTACAAGATCTACATCATCGACGAGGCCCACATGGTCACGTCGGCCGGCTTCAACGCGCTGCTGAAGGTCGTCGAGGAGCCGCCCGAGCACCTCAAGTTCATCTTCGCCACGACCGAGCCCGAGAAGGTCATCGGCACCATCCGGTCGCGGACCCACCACTACCCCTTCCGGCTCGTCCCCCCGGGCACCCTGCGGGAGTACCTGGGCGAGGTGTGCGGGAAGGAGGACATCCCGGTCGAGGACGGCGTGCTGCCGCTCGTCGTGCGCGCCGGCGCCGGGTCCGTGCGTGACTCCATGTCCGTCATGGACCAGCTCCTCGCCGGCGCCGGCGAGGAGGGTGTGACCTATGCCATGGCGACCTCCCTGCTCGGCTACACCGACGGGTCCCTGCTCGACTCCGTCGTGGAGGCCTTCGCCACCGGTGACGGGGCCGCCGCCTTCGAGGTCGTCGACCGGATCATCGAGGGGGGCAACGACCCGCGGCGCTTCGTCGCCGACCTGCTGGAGCGGCTGCGGGACCTGGTGATCCTGGCCGCCGTGCCGGACGCCGTGGAGAAGGGGCTCTTCGACGCCCCGGCCGACGTCCTGGAGCGGATGCGGGCCCAGGCCGAGACGTTCGGCGCGGCCGAGCTCAGCCGCGCCGCCGACCTGGTCAACGAGGGCCTGACCGAGATGCGCGGCGCCACCTCGCCCCGCCTCCAGCTGGAACTGATCTGTGCCCGCGTCCTGCTCCCCGCCGCCTACGGCGACGAGCGGTCCCTGATGGCCCGTCTCGACCGCCTGGAGCGCGGCGTCGGCTTCTCGGCCGGCGCCGGCGCACCCGCCATGGGCTACGTCCCCGGCCCCGAGGCCCACGCCGGCGCCCCGATGCCGGGCGCCGGCGCACCGTCCGTGCCGCCCGGCACCGGCCCCGCCGCGGCCCGGGCCGCCGTCCGCGCCCCCGGCGCCCCGGCTGGTCCCGGCACCCCCGCGGCCCCCGCCGCCCCGCCCGAGCCGGCTCCGGCCGCCGCCCCGGCACCTGCGGCGCCCGCTCCCGCCCCAGCGGCCCCGGCCGCCGCCCCGGCGGCCACCCCCGCTCCCGAGACCCAGCCCCCGTCCGCCCCCGCGCCCGGGGCCTGGCCCACCGCCGCCCCCGCGGGCGGCGGCCGGCGCCCCGGCGGCTGGCCCACGGCCGCTCCGGCGGGCGGCCGGCCGGGACAGGGCCCCGGTCAGTCACAGCAGCAGCCGGGCCGCCCCGCCCCCGAACCCACGGCCCCCCAGGCCCAGGCCCACGCCCAGGCTGCGGCGCCCGCCCCCGCCGCCCCCGCCGGCGGCCCCGATCCCCGCGCGCTCTGGCCGAACATCCTGGAGGCCGTCAAGAACCGCCGCCGCTTCACCTGGATCCTGCTCAGCCAGAACGCCCAGGTGACCGGCTTCGACGGCACGACCCTCCAGCTCGGCTTCGTGAACGCCGGCGCCCGGGACAACTTCTCCGGCAGCGGCAGCGAGGACGTGCTGCGGCAGGCCCTGGCCGAGCAGTTCAACGTGCAGTGGAAGATCGACGCGATCGTCGACCCGTCCGGCGGCGGCTCCGCCCCGCCCGCCCCCGGCGGCTCACCCGGTTTCGGCGGAGGCGGTGGCTTCGGCGGCTCTCCCGCCGGCGGCTACGGCGGTGCCCCGGGCGGTGGCCACGGCGCCCCGGCCGCGGCACGCCCCGCGCCCCCCCAGCCAGCCCCGCAGGCGTCCGCCGCACCCCGGGGCGGCGCCCCGGCCGCGCCCGCCCCGGCGCCCCGGCCGGCCGCCGCCCCCGAGCCGCCGCCCGTCGCCCCCGAGGACGACATCCCCGAGGACGACGACCCGGATCTGGACGAGTCGGCCCTGTCCGGCCACGAGCTGATCGTGCGGGAACTGGGGGCGACGGTGATGGAGGAGTTCTCCAACGAGTAGCCGGCGGCGACCGCATCCGGCGGCTTTGGAGGAAAGACCGACAAACCCGCGGCCCGGACTTCGGCGACCTTGCCAGTAGGCTGACCCCCGTGAAGGTCCTCGTCATCGGCAGCGGCGCCCGCGAACACGCCCTGTGCCACTCCCTGTCCCTCGACCCCGACGTCACCGCGCTGCACTGCGCCCCCGGCAACGCCGGCATCGCCGAGGTCGCCGAGCTGCACCAGGTCGACGCGCTCGACGGCGCCGCGGTCGTCGGGCTGGCCACCGGCCTCGGTGCCGAACTGGTCGTCGTCGGCCCGGAGGCCCCGCTGGTCGCCGGTGTCGCCGACGCCGTCCGCGCGGCGGGCATCCCGGTGTTCGGCCCCTCCGGCGAGGCCGCGCGGATCGAGGGGTCCAAGGCCTTCGCCAAGGACGTCATGGCGGCGGCCGGAGTGCCGACCGCCCGTTCCTACGTCTGCACCACCGCCGAGGAGGTCGACGAGGCCCTCGACGCCTTCGGCGCCCCCTACGTCGTCAAGGACGACGGTCTCGCCGCGGGCAAGGGCGTCGTCGTCACCTCCGACCTCGAGACCGCCAGGGCGCACGCGGCCGGGTGCGAGCGCGTGGTGATCGAGGAGTTCCTCGACGGCCCCGAGGTGTCCCTGTTCGCCGTCACCGACGGCGAGAGCGTCGTCCCGCTCCAGCCCGCCCAGGACTTCAAGCGCGCCCTGGACGGCGACGAGGGCCCGAACACCGGAGGCATGGGCGCGTACTCGCCGCTGCCGTGGGCCGACCCGAAGCTGGTCGACGAGGTCCTCCAGACCGTGCTCCAGCCGACGGTGGACGAGATGCACCGCCGCGGCACGCCCTTCTCCGGGCTGCTCTACGCCGGTCTCGCGATCACCTCGCGCGGAGTCCGGGTCATCGAGTTCAACGCCCGCTTCGGCGACCCGGAGACCCAGGTCGTGCTGGCCCGGCTGAAGACCCCGCTGGGCGGTGTCCTGATGGCCGCCGCCACCGGCAACCTCGCCGACCTGCCGCCGCTGCGCTGGAGCGAGGACGCGGCGGTCACCGTCGTCGTCGCCTCGCACAACTACCCGGACACCCCGCGCACCGGTGACCCGATCACCGGCCTGGACGCGGTGGCCGCCGAGGACGCCCCGCACGCGTACGTGCTGCACGCCGGCACCCGGCGGGACGGCGGCGCGGTCGTCAGCGCGGGCGGACGCGTGCTGTCCGTCACGGCCACCGGGCAGGACCTGGGCGAGGCCCGCGAGCGGGCGTACCGGGCGGTGGGCCGGATCGGCCTGGACGGCTCGCAGTACCGCACCGACATCGCCGCGAAGGCGGCGGCGGAGGCGCGGGCCTGACCACCGGCCGGCGCGGCCGGCCGACGGCGGTCAGCCCTCGGCCGCGGGCCGCCGGCGCCGGTGGGCGCTCCGCTCCCGCGCACCCTCGTACCGCATCGGGCCCCGGACATGATCCGGGGCCTGATCTTTGCTGTCTGTCACCCAGCTCTGACCAAAGCCATTCCATCGAGTGAGCAATCGCCTATCCGGCTGACGGGCGCCCGGGCCCCAACTAGGGTGCCGCGCAAGCGTTCCGGCACTTGGCCCACCGGCATTGCGATGTCACCGACGGGTGCCACAGTGGGGGAGTGAGCAAGACCAGGGCGGCACGCGATCGGCAGGGAGGGGGCGAGGTCGGCACGTGACCGGAATCGGTGTGGAGGCGGGCGCGCAGGCCGCGCGCTCCCGGGCCCTCGCCGTGCTGCGGGTCCGGGGCCGGGCGCTGGGCGTGGCCGTGCTGCCGGCGGGCGCCGCGGTGATCCTGCTGACCGGCGCCTCCACCGGCCATTTCGTCGGCCCGGGCTGGGACACGGCCCGGTGGGTCGTCGGCGTGCTCGCGGTGCTGGTGCTGCTGGCCGCGGCCGCCATCGCCGTCGTCGTGGCCCGGGCCCGCCCCGCCACGACGCCCACGGTCCCGATCCCGGAGGGGTCCGCCCCGGACCTGTACCGGATGGTGCGCGACCTCGCCGACCGCCTGGACGTGCCGGCTCCCTCGGCGATAGCGCTCACCCCGGACTGCGACAGCTGGCTGGAGGACCGTACCCATGCGGCGCACGGCCCGCCCCCGCGTCCGGCGCCCGACGAGATAGCGGGCCCGGGCCGCCGCCGCACCCCGGTCGCGCCGGTCCTCGTCATCGGCTCCCCGTTCCTGTGGTGGATGCGCGTGGGCGAGCTGCGGGCGGTCCTCGCCCCGGTCGTCGCGGGTACGGGCCCCTCGGCCCACCCGGACATAGCCGCCGCCCGCCGCTTCGTCCGCGGGCTGGACGCGGCCGTGGCCGTCGCCTCGACCCCGGGCCGCTGCCCGCTGACCCGCGGGCTGTGCGCGGCCCTCGGCTGGACGGCCCGGCTGCTGCTGCGCGGCTGCCGGGAGCACGCGACACAGATGGAACGCGGGGTCGCCGCGGCGGCGGCCGAGCGCGCCCAGGCGGTCGACTACGGCCTGCGGATCGTCGCCCAGGAGCAGGTCGGGCTCGCCTACGCCGGCTGGGACCGGCTGCTGACCCGGGTCGCCCTGCCCGCCTGGCGCATGGGCCGCTGGCCGTCCCGGCTGGACGCGGGCGTGGTGGCGGCGCTCACCGAGCTGTCCCGCCGCGACCGGCTGGCCGAGGGCTTCGCCTCCCGGCTCGGCGAGCGTCCGGCCTGCGATCTGCTGGAGGAGCCCGGCGCGGTGGACGAGGCCACCTCGCTGCTCGCCGCCCACCTCTTCCACGGCGGTCCCGCCGAGTCCCGCTCCGGCTGGGCCCCGGTGGACTGGCAGGCGTATCCGGAGGAGGTCGTGGACCGCACCTGGCGCGCCGACGCGGCCCGGCTGCACCGGGTCCTGGACGCCCTCGGGGTCCGCCCCTCCCTCGACCCGGGGGTCCCCGACCCCGGCGGTCCCACCCTGGCCCGCCTCCTGGACCACCTCGCCGAGCCGGCCGCCACACCGGACCACACCGGTCACGCCGGCGACACCGGCCCCCAGGACCCGGACACTCCGACGGCGGCTCCCCTGAACCCACCGGCCGACCCGGGTCCCGCCGCCCCGCCCGCCACCGTCCCGCTCGCCGCCTCCGAGCCCGATGCCCAGAGCGCGTACGACGACGAAGAGGACGCGGATCGCGCCACCGAGCGCAGTGCCGCCCTGGCCGCCGGGCTGAGCGCCGAGCTGGCCCGGGAGGAGGCCGCCGTATCGGACGGCGGCGCGGCCCGTACGGGCCCCGAGACCACCCTGTCGACGGCCTGCGACTGCGTACTGCCGCCCTTCCCGCTCCAGCCCCAGCGCACCGCCCGCGAGCTGCTCACCGACCACGTCAAGGCGATGGTGTGCTGCGCGGCCGTCGACACCGCCGGCGCCCTTCCCGGGCTGGACTGGCTGGACGGCCCGTCGCTGCTGCTGGGCGGCGAGCGGGCCGCCGATCTGACCCCCAGGGTCCTCAGCCTGATCGAGGAGGGAGACCCGGGCCCGCTGCGCGACTGGCTGGCCGCGTCCGGCATACGTCCGGAGAAGCCCGTGCGGCTGGTGTGACACCGCCGTAGCGTCCTTTTCACCGTCGTAACGGAAAGACGACTTCCACTTCAGGTCAATTCGCAACGAGTAGTGACCGAGCCCGTGCGTTATGTGATGTGCTGGGACCGACCACGCCCTTGGCAAAGGCACGCGACATACGACAGCACGGTCGAGCAGAGCGAGCACAGCGAGCACCACCGAGACAGCCACGGGGGCATGAGGGAGGGGAGCGACCATGGCCTCGGACCACATTCGCCGCTGGGAGTCCGGAGCACTCGCGCACGCCGTCACGGACCCCTTCGGTCAGGGCCCGGTGCCCTGGCTGCGCGGCAGCGAGACGTACTTCGACGACACCGGTCACGTCGTGCCCTGGTACGTCGACCCCAGCCCGCAGCAGCTCGCCGGAGGCAGGCGCGTCCCGGCCCCGCGGGCGGCCACCTCCGGCCCCCGCTCGGCCGACGACGTGCACCGGCAGATCAAGGGGTTCACCTCCACCGGCGCCGTCACGCCCGGTGCGGCGATCGACTTCCACATCACGGTCGACCCGCCGCAGGAGTTCGGCGTCGACATCTACCGCATCGGCCACTACGGCGGCGACGGCGCCTCCAAGATCACCACCAGCCCGCGGCTGTCCGGCATCGTCCAGCCGCCGCCGCTGACCGCCGACCGCACGGTCTCCTGCCACCACTGGTGGCTGTCCTGGCGCCTCCAGGTGCCCTCCCACTGGAGCATCGGCGCCTATGTGGCCGTCCTGACCACCGCCGACGGCTACCGCTCCCACGTGCCCTTCACGGTCCGCGACGACCACCCCGCCGACCTGCTCCTGCTGCTGCCCGACATCACCTGGCAGGCGTACAACCTCTACCCGGAGGACGGCCACACCGGCGCCAGCCTCTACCACGCCTGGGACGAGAAGGGCCGGCTGCTCGGCGAGGCCGACGCGGCCACCACGGTCTCCTTCGACCGGCCCTACGCGGGCGCGGGCCTGCCCCTGCACGTCGGCCACGCCTACGACTTCATCCGCTGGGCCGAGCGCTACGGCTACGACCTCGCCTACGCCGACGCCCGTGACCTGCACGCCGGCCGCGTCGACCCCACCCGTTACCGCGGCCTGGTCTTCCCCGGGCACGACGAGTACTGGACGGTGCCGATGCGCCGGGCCGTCGAGGACGCCCGCGACCGCGGGACCTCGCTGGTCTTCCTCTCCGCCAACACCATGTACTGGCAGGTGGAGCTGGGGCCGTCCCCGTCCGGCGTCCCGGACCGGCTGCTGACCTGCCGCAAGCGCAGGGGCCCGGGCCGACCGGTGCTCTGGCGCGAGATCGACCGTCCCGAGCAGCAACTGGCCGGCATCCAGTACGCGGGCCGGGTGCCCGAGCCGCACCCGCTGATCGTCCGCAACGGCGGCCACTGGCTGTGGGAGGCGACCGGCGCGCACGAGGGCGACGAGATCGCGGGCCTGGTCGCCGGCGAGGCGGACCGCTACTTCCCGCGCACCCCGCTGCCCGAGCACGAAGAGCGCATCCTGCTCGCGCACTCCCCCTACACCGACAACGACGGAGTCCTGCGCCACCAGGAGACCTCGCTCTACCGCGCACCCTCCGGCGCCTGGGTGTTCGCCTCCGGCACCTTCGCCTGGTCCCCGTCCCTGGACCGCCCCGGCCACCGGGACCCCCGCATCCAGCGGGCCACGGCGAACCTGCTGGACCGCATCTGCAAACGCGACTGACCCCTGACCGCACCCCGGCCACCCGCATACGGGAGAATCGAGGCACTTGGACAGAGCCACGGGGAGGAACCGTGTCCGGATTCGTAGAAAAGCCCGAGCCGATCGAGGTTCCGGGCCTGGTGCATCTGCACACCGGAAAGGTGCGCGAGCTGTACCAGAACGAGGCGGGCGACCTCGTGATGGTCGCCAGCGACCGCATGTCCGCCTTCGACTGGGTGCTGCCCACGGAGATCCCCGACAAGGGCCGCGTCCTCACCCAGCTCTCCCTGTGGTGGTTCGACCAGCTGCGCGACCTCGCCCCCCACCACGTCATCGGCACCGAGCTGCCCGAGGGCGCCCCGGCCGACTGGGCGGGCCGCACCCTGGTCTGCAAGTCGCTGAAGATGGTCCCGGTGGAGTGCGTGGCCCGCGGCTACCTCACCGGCTCCGGCCTGCTGGAGTACAACGAGTCCCGTACGGTCTGCGGGCTCGCGCTGCCCGAGGGGCTCGTCGACGGCTCCGAACTCCCCGGACCGATCTTCACCCCGGCCGCCAAGGCCGAGGTCGGCGAGCACGACGAGAACGTCTCGTACGAGGAGGTGGCCCGCCAGGTCGGCGCGGAGACCGCCGCCCAGCTGCGCCAGACCACGCTCGCCGTGTACGCGCGCGCCCGGGACATCGCCCGGGAGCGGGGCATCATCCTGGCCGACACCAAGTTCGAGTTCGGCTTCGACGGCGACACCCTCGTCCTCGCCGACGAGGTCCTCACGCCGGACTCCTCCCGCTTCTGGCCGGCCGACCAGTGGCAGCCGGGCCGCGCCCAGCCGTCGTACGACAAGCAGTTCGTGCGGAACTGGCTGACCTCGCCGGAGTCCGGCTGGGACCGCAGGAGCGAGCAGCCCCCGCCGCCGCTGCCGGAGCAGGTCGTCGAGGCGACCCGGCGGAAGTACGTGGAGGCGTACGAGCACCTGACGGGCATCGGCTGGAGCTGACGCCCCGGCCCCCGGCGCCCGCCGGGGGCACCCACGCAGAAGGCCCCCGGCGGACACCGGGGGCCGACGCAAGAAGCCCCCGGCCGGAACCGGGGGCTTCTCCATGGAGCGGACGACGAGGCTCGAACTCGCGACCTCAACCTTGGCAAGGTTGCGCTCTACCAACTGAGCTACGTCCGCAGTGCGCCGTGGCGCGAGAGCAACTATACCCAACCTCGCTCGCGTGCGAGACGCACTGCCGCATGCCGGTTCTCGGCACCGAGTTTCGTGACGGCGGAGGAGAGGTAGTTCCGCACGGTCCCCGGCGACAGCGCGGCCCGCTCGGCGATCTCCGCGACCGGTGCGCCGTCGGCGGCCAGCTCCAGCACCTCGGCCTCCCGCGCGGTCAGCGGCGAGTCCCCGGCGGAGATCGCGTCGGCGGCCAACTCCGGGTCGACGTAACGGCTTCCGGCGTGCACGGTCCGGATGATCTCGGCGAGCCGCTGGGCGCTGACGGTCTTCGGGACGAACCCGCGCACACCGGCCGCGAGCGCCCGTTTCAGATGCCCGGGCCGCCCGTGACCGGTGACGATCAGCACCTGGCAGCCGGGCAGTTCGACGCGCAGGGATGTGGCGACCTTCACACCGTCGGCGCCCGGCATCTGGAGATCCAGGACGGCCACGTCGGGTTCGTGCGCCCGTGCCATCGCCAGCGCCTCGGGCCCGCTCGCCGCCTCCGCGACGATCAGCAGGTCGTCCTCCAGCGACAGCAGCGCGGCCAGCGCACCCCGGATCAGATGCTCGTCGTCGGCGAGCAACAGCCGTACCGGCGCACTCACGAGGTGACTCCTCTCACCGTCAGGGGTACGTCTCCGGCGGTCGTGAGGGGCACCTCCGCCACCAGCCGGAACCGGTCCCGGCCGGTGCCGGTGAGTCCCGCCTCCAGGGTCCCGTTCACGGCGGCGAGCCGTTCCCGCAGCCCGGCGAGTCCAGAGCCGCCGCTCCCGCCCGACGTCACGGCTCCATCGTTCTCCACCGTCAGCACCACATGTCCCTCCACCACCTCGAGTCCCACCTCGCACCGGCTCGCGTCGCCGTGCCGCAGCACGTTGGTGGCCGCCTCGCGCACCACCCAGCCGAGCGCGGACTGCACCTCGGCGGGCAGCCCGGTGGCCTCCGCCCGGACCTCGCACGCGATGCCCGCCGCGGCCAGCACTCCTTGCGCACCGGCGAGTTCGGCCCCCAGATCGGCCTCCCGGTAACCGCGCACGACCGCCCGCACCTCCCGCTGCGACTCCTGGGCGATGCGCTGCACCTCGATCATCTGCTCCACGGCCTCCGGCCGCTTGCGCAAGGCCAGTTGGACGGCCAGCTCGCTCTTGAGGGAGATCACGGACAGGTTCCGCCCCAGCACGTCGTGCAGGTCCCGCCCGAACCGCAGCCGTTCCTCGGCGACGGCCAGCCGGGCCTCGATCTCCCGGGCGCGCTCCGCCTCCCAGAGCACGGAGAGGGTCCAGGCGCCGCAGCGGGTGGCGAGGAGGGCGAAGCCGGCGGCGAAGACGACGAACGCCGCGGTGGCGACCAGGTCGAGGCCGCTCGGGCGCACCGCCGCGAAGACGGCGACGACCACCACCGCGAGTCCCGCGGCCCGGCGCAGGTACACCCGGATCGGCACGAGGAACGCGTACGGCAGCCCGAGGGGCATGAGCAGCGCGGCGAGCGCGAGCTGGACGGTGAACGGCTCCGCTCCGTCGACGGCCCTGAGCGTCGCGGTCAGCGCGAGCGCGAGGACGCACAGGCACACCGCGCCGCGCAGGGCACCCGCCGGCAGCACGGCACGGCCGAGGTAGTGGTCCAGCGCGGGCCGCAGCAGCCGGCCGGCGGCCCAGCACTGGAGCAGGCCGACGGCGCCGAGCAGCGCGCCGAGGGCCAGCGGCAGCGGCCGTCGATCGAGTCCGCCGACGAGCGGCAGCAGCAGCCAGCTCAGCGAGAAGATCCAGATGCTGATGTGCCAGGTGCCGAGGCTCTGCAGCTCCACCCGCTCGGCCTTGCTCCGCTCCACCCAGTGCCGCTGCTGCCACCGCCGTACGCGTCCCAGCATCCGCGCCTCCCCGTTCCTCAGCGCCGTGGATCCCACCGGAACCACCGCCGTACAGCAAACACCGCCACGATCGTCCAGGCCAGCGCGGTCGCGAGGGCGCCCAGTGTCTCGTACGCGCTCAACTGGCCGGTCCAGCCGCCGCGCACCAGGCGGATCGCCGGGGACAGCGGGAGGAGTTCGCAGACGGAGGCGAGCCGGTCGGGCATGAACTCGGTGGGCACGGAGATCCCGGACCCGGCCATGGACAGGAACATCAGGGGCAGCGCGGTCACCTGGGCGCTCTCGGCGGTCCTGGTGAAGGACGAGGTGAGGGCGGCGAGCGCGGCGCTGACCACGAGTCCGGCGAGCAGTCCGGGCAGCAGCAGGTACGGCGCCTTCGGAGCCCCCGTGTGCAGCAGCGCGGCGCAGCCGGCGCACAGGACGAGGGCCTGGGCGAGGCCGAGGAGGACCGGGGGCAGCGCGGTTCCGGTGAGGATCTCGGTGTCGGACAGCTCGCCCGTGCGCAGCCGTTTGAGGACGAGTTCCTCGCGGCGGGCGACGTAGGCGCTGACCAGGGCGGTGTAGACGGCGAAGAGGAAGGAGAAGCCGATGGCGGTGGTCAGCAGCGTCGTGCCGATGCTCAGCCCGGCCTTCGCCAGGTCCAGCTGGTCGAGGGCCGGGCGCATGGTGAACGGGATGGCCAGTGGTACGGCCAGTGCGGTGAAGACGACGCCGCGGTTGCGGCCGAGCAGGGCGAGTTCGGCCCGTGCCAGGGCCCGTAGCCGCCGCGCCGAGGGGGCGAACGCCCCGCGCATCCCGCCAACCGTTCCGCCGGCTCCCATGTGAACCCCGCTCGTCTCGCCGTCCGCTGTTCCCGTGCCGGCCCCGCGGCCGCCGCCTGCCGCGTCCATGCGCACCCCGCTCATGCCGCCACCCCCTGCTCCTGTGCGATCCCGAGGAACGCCTCCTCCAGCGAGGCCGAGCGGACGTCCAGTCCGCGCAGCTCGACTCCGGCCCGGTCGGCCCAGGTCAGCACACCGGTGGCGGTGCGCTGCAGTTCCGTGGTGCGCAGCCGGACCACCCGGCCGTCGCTCTCGTGCCCGCAGACGCCGAGGTCGGCGAGGGGCGGCAGATCGCCGAGGAAGTAGCCGTCGGGAAGTTCGAAGGACATCCGCGAGGGGCGGCCGGCGGTGACCTCGGCCGGAGTTCCGGAGACGGCGATCCGGCCCGCGTGCAGGATGGCGAGCCGGTCGGCGAGGCCCTCGGCCTCCTCCAGGTAGTGCGTGGTGAGCAGCACGGTCGTGCCCGCGGCCCGCAGCTCGCGCACCAGTGCCCAGGTGTCACGGCGGCCCTCCGCGTCGAGCCCGGTCGTCGGCTCGTCGAGGAACAGCACCTCGGGATCGCCGAGCAGGGCGAGCGCCAGGTCCAGGCGCCGCCGTTCACCGCCGGACAGCTGCTTGACGCGCACCCCGTGCTTGCCGGCGAGCCCCACCCGCTGAAGCACCTCGGCTTCCGGGCGGGCCCCGCTGGTGCAGCCGGCCCACATGCGGGCGGTCTCCGCGACGGTCAGTTCGGCGGGGAAGCCGCCTTCCTGGAGCATCACGCCGGTGCGGGGCCGTACGGCGGACCGTTCGCGGAAGGGGTCGTGGCCCAGCACCCGGACCCGTCCGCCGGCCGGCGCCGCGAGTCCTTCCAGCAGTTCGACCGTCGAGGTCTTTCCGGCGCCGTTGGTGCCCAGCAGGGCGAAGATCTCTCCCCGTGCCACGGAGAAGGTGATTCCGCGTACGGCCTCGAACCCGCCCCCGTAGACGCGCTTGAGGTCGGTGACCTCGATCACGTGCTCGTGTTCGTCGATGTCCATGGCACCAGCGTCCCGGCGCCGCTTTCCGCCCGGCAGTGCGCGGTGTCATCACTGGGCATGACAAATGTCAGCGCCGGTGCCGGACAACGAAGAGACCCCGGTCCATTGGACCGGGGTCTCTTTCCCGAGCGGACGACGAGGCTCGAACTCGCGACCTCAACCTTGGCAAGGTTGCGCTCTACCAACTGAGCTACGTCCGCACTGCTCCCGATCGGCTCCCACCGACCGGTGCGGGCACCAGCCTACCCGATCCACAACAGTGGTCGGGACGGCGATGCAGAGCGGGTGACAGGGATCGCACACTGCGCCTTCCCCCTGGAAGGGGGATGTTCTACTACTGAACTACACCCGCATGGTCCTCGGGATCCGGCCTGTCGGCCTCGCCCCTCGGTGTGTCCCAGACATTAGCTGATCAGCAGGGGGGTAGCGCAAGTCGACTCCCCCTCGGGCCCCGTATGTCCCAAGTGCACGGCCCTCAGGGTCCTCTGACGGACCCTGAGGGCACGCCCCTTCGCGGGCTCACTGCGCGGCGCTGAACGCCTCGTAGACCTTCTTCGGGATGCGTCCGCGCGCGGGGACGTCCATCTTGTTGGCCTGGGCCCAGGCGCGGACGGCCGCCGGGTCGGGGGCGACCTCCGTCTGCTTGTACGCCTTGCCGGACCGCGACCGCTTGCGGCCGGCCTCGACGTAGGGCGCGAGCGCCTTGCGCAGTTTTTCGGCGTTGGATTCGTTCAGGTCGATCTCGTACGACTTGCCGTCGAGTCCGAAGGCGATCGTCTCCGCCGCTTCCGAGCCGTCGATGTCGTCAAAGAGAGTGACCACGACTTTTTGCGCCACGAATATCGGTCCCTTCGTGCGGCACGTCGTTACAGCTCAGCGCCGACGACATGCCGAGTATCGGCTATTGCCAATTCATTTGTACAGTGCCCGGCAAAGGAAAGTGAAGCCCGACTAAATCCGTCCGCGTGTCCGGGCGCAATAGGTGAAACGGGCGGACTGTGGAACTTTCCCAGAACTTTTCACGGGTGCGCGACTTCGACACCCGATCGTGATGCGCCTCACGTACTTTCCTCCAACTCTACTCGCGTAGAAATTTTGTGCGGGTAGTCTGAAGGAACCTGCTCAGCACCACACACCGGGAGTGCCAGTGGCACGCGTCGTAGTCGACGTCATGCTCAAGCCGGAGATCCTCGACCCCCAGGGCCAGGCGGTCCAGCGTGCGCTGCCGCGTCTGGGTTTCGAAGGGATCTCGGACGTACGTCAGGGAAAGCGTTTCGAACTGGAAGTTGACGGGCCGGTTGACGAGGCCGCGCTCACCCGGATCCGCGATCTCGCGGAATCCTTCCTCGCCAACACCGTGATCGAGGACTTCACGGTCCGGGTCGACGAAGTCGCGGAGGCGGACAAGTGACCGCTCGTATTGGCGTCGTCACTTTCCCGGGGAGCCTGGACGACCGGGACACCCAGCGTGCGATCCGCCTCGCGGGCGCCGAGCCGGTCGCCCTGTGGCACAAGGACAAGGACCTCAAGCAGGTCGACGCCGTCGTCCTGTGCGGCGGTTTCTCCTACGGCGACTACCTGCGGGCCGGCGCCATCGCCCGTTTCTCGCCGGTGATGGGCTCCCTGATCGAGCAGGCGAAGGCCGGACTGCCGGTCCTCGGCATCTGCAACGGCTTCCAGATCCTCACCGAGGCCCATCTGCTCCCGGGCGCGATGCTCGGCAACGACCACCTCCACTTCATCTGCCGCGACCAGAAGCTGCGGGTGGAGAACGCGGAGACCTCGTGGACCGGCGACTACCGCCAGGGCCAGGAGATCCACATCCCGCTGAAGAACATGGACGGCCGGTACGTCGCCGACGAGTACACGCTCGACAAGCTGGAGGCGGAGGGCCGGGTCGTCTTCCGCTACCTGGACTTCAACCCCAACGGCTCGCTGCGGGACATCGCCGGCATCACCAACGAGGCCGGGAACGTCGTCGGCCTCATGCCGCACCCCGAGCACGCCGTCGAGCCGCTGATCGGTACGGGCCGTACCGACGGCCTGCCGTTCTTCACCTCGATCCTCAAGAAGCTGGTCAACGCATGAGCCGGACGCCTCTGGACACGGTCGAGCACGCGGCCGCGACCCCCGACGTCGAGCTGCCCTGGGCCGAACTCGGTCTGAAGAAGGACGAGTACGAGCGGGTGGTGGAGATCCTCGGCCGCCGCCCGACCGGCGCCGAGCTCGCCATGTACTCGGTCATGTGGTCCGAGCACTGCTCGTACAAGTCCTCCAAGGTCCACCTGCGCCAGTTCGGCGAGAAGGCCCCGCAGTCCGACGCCCTGCTCGTCGGCATCGGCGAGAACGCCGGTGTCGTCGACGTCGGCCAGGGCTACGCGGTCACCTTCAAGGTGGAGTCGCACAACCACCCCTCCTACGTGGAGCCCTATCAGGGCGCGGCCACGGGCGTCGGCGGCATCGTCCGCGACATCATCGCGATGGGCGCCCGCCCGGTCGCGGTCGTGGACCCGCTGCGCTTCGGCGCGGCCGACCACCCCGACACCAAGCGCGTCCTGCCGGGCGTCGTCGCGGGCATCGGCGGCTACGGCAACTGCCTGGGCCTGCCCAACATCGGCGGCGAGGTCGTCTTCGACGCCTGCTACCAGGGCAACCCGCTGGTCAACGCCGGTGCCATCGGCGTGATGCGGCACGAGGACATCCACCTCGCGAAGGCCTCCGGCGCGGGCAACAAGGTCATCCTGTACGGCGCCCGGACCGGCGGCGACGGCATCGGCGGCGCCTCGATCCTGGCCTCGGAGACCTTCGACGACGCCAAGCCCTCCAAGCGCCCCGCCGTCCAGGTCGGCGACCCCTTCCAGGAGAAGCTCCTCATCGAGTGCACCCTGGAGGCCTTCAGGGAGAAGCTCGTCGTCGGCATCCAGGACCTCGGTGCCGCCGGTCTCTCCTGCGCCACCTCGGAGCTCGCCTCCAACGGCTCCGGTGGCATGCGCGTGACCCTGGACGACGTCCCGCTGCGCGACTCCACGCTCTCGCCCGAGGAGATCCTCATGAGCGAGTCGCAGGAACGCATGTGCGCGGTCGTGGAGCCGGAGAAGGTCGACCGCTTCCTGGAGATCTGCGAGAAGTGGGACGTCATCGCCACCGTCATCGGTGAGGTGACCGACGGCGACCGGCTGGAGATCTTCTGGCACGGCGAGAAGATCGTCGACGTCAACCCGCGCACGGTCGCGCACGAGGGCCCGGTCTACGAGCGCCCGTACGCCCGCCCCGAGTGGCAGGACGCCCTCCAGGCCGACGACGCGAACAAGCTGCCGCGGCCCGAGACCCCGGACGAGCTGAAGGACCAGGTCCGCAGGCTGGTGGCCTCGCCCAACCAGGCCTCCAAGAAGTGGATCACCTCCCAGTACGACCACTTCGTGCAGGGCAACACCGTCCTCGCCCAGCCGGAGGACTCCGGCATGATCCGCGTGGACGAGCAGACCGGTCTCGGCGTCGCCATCGCGACGGACGGCAACGGCCGCTACGCCAAGCTGGACCCGTACGCGGGCGCCCAGCTGGCCCTGGCCGAGGCCTACCGCAATGTCGCCACCACGGGCGCCAAGCCCCTCGCGGTCTCCGACTGCCTGAACTTCGGCTCGCCCGAGGACCCGGCGGTGATGTGGCAGTTCGCGGAGGCCGTGCGCGGTCTGGCCGACGGCTGCCAGCAGCTGGGCACCCCGGTGACCGGCGGCAACGTCTCGCTCTACAACCAGACGGGCGAGGCGGCGATCCACCCGACCCCGGTCGTCGCTGTGCTCGGCGTGATCGACGACGTCGCCCGCCGCACCCCGGTCGCCTTCCAGGAGGAGGGCCAGCTGCTCTACCTCCTCGGCGACACCCGTGAGGAGTTCGGCGGCTCCGCCTGGTCCCAGGTGATCCACGACCACCTGGGCGGCCTGCCCCCGCAGGTGGACCTGGAGCGGGAGCGCCTGCTGGCCGAGATCCTGATCTCCGCCTCCCGCGACGGCATGATCGACTCCGCGCACGACCTGTCCGACGGCGGTCTGGTCCAGGCCGTGGTCGAGTCGGCGCTGCTCGGCGGCAAGGGCGCGCGTCTGGTCGTGCCCGACGGTCTGGACGCCTTCACCTTCCTGTTCTCCGAGTCGGCCGGGCGCGCCGTCGTCGCCGTGCCGCGTTCGGAGGAGCTCCGGTTCAACGACATGTGCGGTGCGCGCGGCCTGCCGGCCACCCGCATCGGTGTCGTGGACGGGGACGCGGTGGAGGTCCAGGGCGAGTTCTCGCTGACCCTGGCCGAACTGCGTGAGGCCCACGAGGGCACGATCCCGGCGCTGCTGGCGTAAGCGGTCGTACGACGAAGGCCCGCCCGTGGCAACGGGCGGGCCTTCGTCGTCATGCGGCCACCGTCCGCCGGCCCCGCACAGGAACACGGTGTCCATCGCCGAGGTGTACGCCGCCACCCCGCGCAGGTGTACCGCTCCGCGCGGCGCTCGCCACCGCACGCCAGGCCCTCGTGGAGGAGCGCCACCGCCGCATCGGCGCCGGCGAGAGCGTCGACCAGGTGGCCGCCGACGCCGCCGACGCCGCCGACCGCGCCCGGCGCGCCTTCGGCCCGGTCGAAAAGGGACTGAAGGACTACGCGGTCAGGACATAGGCTCACCGCCATGCCACCGGCCAAGAAGCGCGCCCGCAGCTACGACCCCGCACGGACCCGCACCGCGGTCCTCGCCCAGCTCGCCCACGTGCACCAAGCCGTCCGCGGCCTCACCCCCGAACAGCTCGCCCTGCCCACCCGGCTCGGCGAGTGGACCGTACGGGACCTGGTCGCGCACATCGGCATGGCGGTCACCGCCGTGCACCGCGCCCTCGACCGGCCGGCCCCGCCCCGGCAGGACGTGACGGTCGTGCAGTGGCCCTTCGCCACCGCCGCGAACGCCCCGGCCATCGCCGACTTCACCCGGAACGTCGCCGCGGACCACCCCGATCTCGACGCCTACCTCGCGGACGTCGACTCCTCCCTGCGCGCCCTCCTCGACCAGCACCCCGGCGGCCGGCTCCTGGAGACCAACGCGGGCGCCCTGCCGCTGGACGACTACCTGGTCACCCGCGCCGTCGAACTCGCCGTCCACACCGACGACCTGAACGCGGCCGTGCCGGGTCTGGAGGTGCCGCACGACCGGCAGGCCCTGGCCGCGGCCACCCGGCTGCTCGCCGACGCCCTCGCCGTGAAGGCGCCCGGCGGCTCCACCGAGGTGCGGGTGCCGCCGTACGCCGTCGTGCAGTGCGTCGAGGGGCCCCGGCACACCCGCGGCACGCCGCCCAACGTCGTGGAGACCGACCCGCTGACCTGGCTCCGGCTCGCGACCGGCCGCGTGAGCTGGCAGGACGCCGTGGCCGGGGCGAAGGTCGCCGCGAGCGGGGAGCGCGCGGACATCGGCGGGCTCCTGCCGCTCATGGCCTAGGCGCTCCTCGGCGGAAGCGGCGGAGCGGCGGAAGCGGTGGAGCGGCCGAAGTCGCCGGAACCGGTCGCGCCGCCAGGCCGTCAAATCGCTATGAACCGCTACAAGCAGCGCATGACCCTGACGGCGGCGGCCGCCGTGCTCGTACCGCTCACGGTGGCCTGCGGCAGCGAGAAGGGAGACAGTGTTGCGGTGAGCGTCCAGCAGCCGGTGACCGGCATCGACTGGCGGGTCGACAGCCTCACCGTCGGCGGCACGACCCGGCACGCGCCCGCCGCCGCCCGCCTGCGCATCGACGAGGACGGCAAGGCGGCCGGCAACCTGGGCTGCAACCACTTCAGCGCCCGGGCCACCGTGCACGGCGACCGGATCACCATCGGGGACCTGCGCACCACCCGGATGGCCTGCGACCGCGAGCGGATGGACTTCGAGCGGGCCCTCGCCCGCGCCCTCACCACCGGCACGCTGGTCGCCAAGGCCGACGCCGCGAAGCTGACGCTCACCGACGGTGACGGCGACCGTGTCCACCTCAGCCGCGGCGCCCCCGAATGATGTGCGACACCTCACTCACGTATCCGGCAAAGACCCCGGCGTCCGGAACGCACAACGCGCCCAAAGCGTCCGGCCACGCCTGACGCACGGCCTTGACCAGGGAAAACGCAGAAACAACCAAGGTGATCCAGACCGTCAGGTCGGTTGCGGGCGCGTATCCCCAATTCGGACCAGTGGTCGATCTCGCCTACACTCGAAGGCGTGCCACGTGGTGACGGTCGACTCAATCACGATCTGCTTCCCGGCGAAAAGGGCCCCCAGGACGCTTGCGGCGTCTTCGGCGTCTGGGCTCCGGGTGAAGAGGTCGCAAAGCTCACGTACTTCGGGCTCTACGCCCTCCAGCACCGGGGTCAGGAATCCGCGGGAATCGCGGTCAGCAACGGCTCCCAGATCCTCGTCTTCAAGGACATGGGCCTGGTCTCCCAGGTCTTCGACGAAACCTCGCTCGGTTCGCTCCAGGGTCATATCGCGGTCGGTCACGCCCGCTACTCGACCACCGGGGCCTCCGTGTGGGAGAACGCCCAGCCGACGTTCCGCGCCACCGCGCACGGTTCGATCGCGCTCGGCCACAACGGCAACCTGGTCAACACGGCGCAGCTCGCCGAGATGGTCGCCGCCCTGCCGAACGACAACAACAGCCGCTCCACCCGGGTCGCGGCGACCAACGACACCGACCTGCTGACGGCCCTGCTGGCCGCCCAGGTCGACGAGGACGGCAAGCCGCTGACCATCGAGGAGGCGGCCCACACGGTCCTCCCGAAGGTGCGGGGCGCCTTCTCCCTCGTCTTCATGGACGAGCACACCCTCTACGCCGCCCGTGACCCGCAGGGCATCCGCCCGCTGGTCCTCGGCCGCCTGGAGCGCGGCTGGGTGGTCGCCTCCGAGTCCGCCGCCCTGGACATCTGCGGCGCGAGCTATGTGCGGGAGATCGAGCCGGGCGAGTTCGTCGCCATCGACGAGAACGGCCTGCGCAGCTCGCGATTCGCGGAAGCGAAGCCCAAGGGCTGTGTCTTCGAGTACGTGTACCTGGCCCGCCCGGACACCGACATCGCCGGCCGGAACGTGTACCTCTCCCGGGTGGAGATGGGCCGCCGACTCGCCAAGGAAGCCCCCGCCGAGGCCGATCTGGTCATAGCGACCCCGGAATCCGGCACGCCGGCCGCCATCGGCTACGCGGAGGCCTCCGGCATCCCCTTCGGCAACGGCCTGGTCAAGAACGCCTACGTCGGCCGGACCTTCATCCAGCCCTCGCAGACCATCCGCCAGCTGGGCATCCGCCTGAAGCTGAACCCGCTGAAGGAAGTCATCAAGGGCAAGCGCCTGGTCGTCGTCGACGACTCGATCGTGCGCGGCAACACCCAGCGCGCCCTGGTCCGCATGCTCCGCGAGGCCGGTGCCGCCGAGGTCCACATCCGGATCTCCTCGCCGCCCGTGAAGTGGCCCTGCTTCTTCGGCATCGACTTCGCCACCCGCGCGGAACTGATCGCCAACGGCATGTCCATCGAGGAGATCGGCACCAGCCTCGGCGCCGACTCCCTCGCCTACATCTCCATCGACGGCATGATCGACGCGACGACGATCGCCAAGCCGAACCTGTGCCGCGCCTGCTTCGACGGCGAGTACCCGATGGAGCTGCCGGACCCGGAGCTGCTCGGCAAGCAGCTGCTGGAGACCGAGCTGGCGGCCGGTCCCGCCGCCACGGCCGCGGCCGACGCGATCCGCCGCCCGTAAAACCCCTGCAGTACGACACGAAAGCTCTCACAGTCATGTCTGAGACAACTGGTGCCAGCTACGCAGCGGCGGGCGTCGACATCGAGGCGGGCGACCGCGCCGTCGAGCTGATGAAGGAGTGGGTGAAGAAGACGCAGCGGCCCGAGGTCCTGGGCGGCCTCGGCGGCTTCGCCGGGCTCTTCGACGCCTCCGCCCTCAAGCGCTACGAGCGCCCGCTGCTCGCCTCCGCCACGGACGGCGTCGGCACCAAGGTCGACATCGCGCGCCGCATGGGCGTCTACGACACCATCGGCCACGACCTGGTCGCCATGGTCATGGACGACATCGTGGTGTGCGGTGCCGAGCCGCTGTTCATGACCGACTACATCTGCGTCGGCAAGGTGCACCCCGAGCGGGTCGCGGCCATCGTGAAGGGCATCGCGGAGGGCTGTGTGCTGGCCGGCTGCGCCCTGGTGGGCGGCGAGACGGCCGAACACCCGGGTCTGCTGGGCGAGGACGACTTCGACGTCGCCGGCGCCGGTACGGGCGTCGTGGAGGCCGACCGGCTGCTGGGCGCGGATCGCATCCGCACGGGTGACGCCGTGATCGCCATGGCGGCCTCCGGGCTTCACTCGAACGGATACTCCCTGGTCCGCCACGTCCTGCTGGACCGCGCGGGCCTGGCCCTGGAGACGGAGATCGCGGAGCTGGGCCGCACCCTCGGCGAGGAGCTGCTGGAGCCCACCAAGATCTACTCGCTGGACTGCCTGGCGCTCACCCGCACCGCCGACGTGCACGCCTTCAGCCACATCACCGGCGGCGGCCTCGCGGCCAACCTGGCCCGGGTGATCCCGGACGGGCTGCACGCGACCGTCGACCGCTCCACCTGGACCCCGGGCGCGATCTTCGACCTGGTCGGGAAGACCGGGAACGTCGAGCGCCTGGAGCTGGAGAAGACCCTGAACATGGGCGTCGGCATGATGGCCGTGCTCCCGGCGGAGTCCACCGAGGTGGCCCTCGCGACCCTGGCCGACCGTGGCGTGGACGCCTGGGTGGCCGGCGAGATCACCGAGCGCGGCGCGAAGACGACCGGAGCCGAGCTGGTCGGGGACTACGCCGTCTGACCGTGCAGACAGCACAGAAGCCGGTCGGTGGCTGTGCCACCGACCGGACTCGTGCTCAATGCAAGGTCAAGCGCCGCGACGATGTTGGGAGGGACCTTCATCCTCGTCCTCGTCGTCCTCATAGAGGTCGGCGTAACGGGAGTAGAGGTCGTCCTCGTCGTCCTCATCGTCCTCGAACGGCTCGCCGTTCGGCGGCTGGCTCGAAGTCGATGCGCCCAGTTCACTGGCCAGACGTGACAGGTCAGTCCCACCGCTGTTGTACTTCAGCTGGCGGGCGACCTTTGTCTGCTTGGCCTTGGCCCGGCCGCGCCCCATGGCTCGACCCCCTCGGTGACGGGGCTCAACGGCCCCAGAGTCTGACACGCGTTCATGATCTGGAACGGACCCTCCGAAGAGAGGCCGGTCCGTAGGGCTTCCACGGTACCTGAGCCCGCGCCCATACGGTACGTCGCCCGCAGCACGCGCGTGTGCACAGGACCTTCGAGGCGCCCTGTCCTCGCTGGTCAGTGGCGATTTTAACCACTTATCGGGGAACGACCCGCCGGTGGAAGTGAGAGTTCTCTCTAAGTTCCCGCCGACGGGTACCGCTCATATGTACGACTGGGTCAGCGCCCGGCCTGGCCCGCGCGGGCGTCAGCCATCCGCTGCTCGGCGATCCGGTCGGCCGCGGCGGCCGGCGGGATCCCGTCCTCCTTCGCACGTGCGAAGATGGCCAGCGTGGTGTCGAAGATCTTCGCCGCCTTCGCCTTGCACCGGTCGAAGTCGAACCCGTGCAGTTCGTCGGCCACCTGGATGACCCCGCCGGCGTTCACCACGTAGTCCGGCGCGTAGAGGATCCCGCGGTCGGCGAGGTCCTTCTCCACACCCGGGTGGGCCAGCTGGTTGTTGGCCGCGCCGCACACCACCCTGGCGGTGAGCACCGGCACGGACAGGTCGTTCAGGGCTCCGCCGAGGGCGCACGGGGCGTAGATGTCGAGCCCCTCGACCCGGATGAGCGCCTCGGTGTCGACGACGGCCGTCACTCCGGCCGGGTGCTCGTCCAGGACCCGCTGGACGGCGTCCGGCCGCACGTCCGTGATCACGACCTCGGCGCCCTCGTCGAGCAGGTGCCGCACCAGGTGGTGGCCGACCTTGCCGACGCCGGCGATGCCGACCTTGCGGCCGCGCAGCGAGGGGTCGCCCCACAGGTGCTGGGCGGAGGCGCGCATGCCCTGGTAGACGCCGAAGGCGGTGAGCACCGAGGAGTCACCCGCGCCGCCGTTCTCGGGGGAGCGGCCGGTGGTCCAGCGGCACTCGCGGGCCACGACGTCCATGTCGGCGACATAGGTGCCGACGTCGCACGCGGTGACGTAGCGACCGCCGAGCGAGGCGACCATGCGCCCGTAGGCGAGGAGCAGCTCCTCGGTCTTGTCGCGGTCCGGGTCGCCGATGATCACGGCCTTGCCACCGCCGTGGTCGAGACCGGCCATGGCGTTCTTGTACGACATCCCGCGCGCCAGGTTGAGCGCGTCGGCGACGGCCTCCGCCTCGGTGGCGTACGGGTAGAAGCGCGTGCCGCCGAGGGCGGGGCCCAGGGCGGTGGAGTGGATGGCGATGACGGCCTTGAGGCCGCTGGTGCGGTCCTGGCAGAGCACGACCTGTTCATGGCCCCCCTGGTCCGAGTGGAACAGGGTGTGCAGGACATCAGCAGGCGCGCCGGTTACGTCGGTCACTGTGGTGACTCCTGTGTACATAGCGGCGAGTGGGGTGCGGTCCCCGTGCGGGTGGCGGGGAGCCGTGGCATGAGCGTAGAGCCTCGGCCCACTCACCATCCGCGCAGTGTTCAGGATCACCCTTCCAGGGCCGCCGCGCACGCATGACCATGGCACGATTTGCCGTGGTTTCGAGCCGGGCCCGATGGGGAGGGAGCAGGCGTGCCGAAGGTGTCCTCCGTGGTCGTCCCCTATGCCGCGTACCTGCGCGTGTACGAGCCGCTGGGCGCTTTCCCGGAGCCGGAGCGCAGCCACTGGGCACGCTACGCGCGCCGCCCCGACCGCCCCTCCTACCAGGACGAACTGCGCCGTTCCCTGGCCGACTTGCTGCCCACCCCGCCGATCGCGGTCCCGGTGCACGAGAGCGGTGACGCCTTCGTGCTGGAGATCGACGGCGTGACGTGCGTGTGCCCCTGGCGGACCCGGCTGCGCGGCTGGCAGGCCCTGGGCGGGCTGGACGAGGAACTGCCGCCGCCCGTGCTGGACGCGGTGCTCCCGCCGGTGGTGCGCCGCCAGGCGGCCCAGGACTACGAGCGCTGGCTCGCCCGCAACCCCGACGCCCGCCCGTGGATCCGCACGGCGACCTGGCAGGTGCCGCTGAACTGGTTCGTCCTCGTCTCGGACGAGGAGCGGCGGTACGACAAGGGGACCGCGGACGTGCCTCCGGTGCTGCGCTACCGCACACCGATGGTGCAGGCCAGGCGCCGGGTGGCGCGGGCGCTGCGCGCGCTGAGGGACGCGGTCGAGGAGAGCCCGCTGATCGACGGGCTGGTGGACGTCGGCCGCTGGCTGGAGGAGTTCCATCCGCGTTCGCTGGTGGAACTGGACTACGGCGGGCTGGTGCACGTGCTGCCGGCGGGCGAGCTGGAGGACGACCACTCGGCGGCGGACGTGGCGGCCGGTGTCGAGGCGCTGCGCCAGGGGGACGGGGCGGTCGCCGGGGAGGCCTACGGGCGGCTCGTCGAGCGGTGGCGGGCGGTACGGGACCGGCGTTCCGCGAACTGAGTGACGTACATCACGGTCAAATCGGCCCCGGACGACGTACGTTCTACTCGCTTAGACCACCTGACGGGACGTTGGTCCCGATCTGGACTTTTGTCCCAAGGGTGACGGACGGCACTTACCCGGCTCTTGCTCTAGTTGCCACCCCTCATGCCAAAATAGGACAAGGAGTCCGGGGAGGGCTCCGTCCGTCCAACTATGCTCGACAGTGGGCGGATTCTCAGCATTGCACTGCTTTGGGGGGTCTGGTGACTCCTGATCGTCCTGTGACTGATCGTCACAGTGGCGTGACTGTCCGCTATGGCATGGTCCATCGGCTTCCGTCGCTGATGAACACCTGGGAGGGCAATTCCATCGGTTTGGCCGACGCGGCTGGACAGATGGTGTAGTTGTAGTGCCGAGGACAAGCCGTTCGTCCTATAACCGACTCGACTCGCGTCCGCCATTTCGGGCAACGCGGGTCAAGGTGCAGAATTTAGAGGAAAGAACCGAGAAGGTTCGGTTCTCCCGAGGAGGCCGCTCATGACCGCTCGCACCCCTGATGCCGAGCCGCTGCTGACCCCCGCTGAGGTCGCCACCATGTTCCGCGTCGACCCCAAGACGGTCACGCGGTGGGCGAAGGCCGGCAAGCTCACGTCCATCCGCACGCTCGGTGGCCACCGCCGCTACCGCGAGGCCGAGGTCCGCGCCCTGCTGGCGGGCATCCCGCAGCAGCGCAGCGAGGCCTGAACAACTCCATAACTGGGCAAGACGGTCGGTCCCCCAACCGCCCGAGGCGCCCGAAACCCTAGCTCCAAGCGACGCGGGACCTGCCCCAACAGGGCCCACGCCCAGGCCGAAGAGAACGTTGTAGGCAAGCGACACAGGGTGCGTCGTCGATCGCGCTGGACTCCGCCGGGTCCAGCGCGATCTTTTTTGTGCGCAGGTCGAGGAGGGGGGCGGCGCTTGTGAGCAACCTTGTCGGAGTCTGGGGATGACTGTCGGAACGGCTGTGCAGGGCCCTTGAGGGCAGTGCAATTGCACATATTAAATTGACCTGTTGTATGACAGGGGTAAGTGCCACCGTTTCAAAAACTCATGCGGTGACTCCCGTCACATGACGGCCCGCTTGCTGGGTGCGCGCCGCGTGTACTAAAGGAAACCTCTGCCCCAGAGTCCCACGGCCGCACGCCGGTTGGGCCGGCCGGAGGTCACGTGTGGCGGGGACTTTCGTCCTCCATCGCCTCCTGCTCGGGCTCCTGGCCGTGCGGGCCGGCGTCCATCGCCAGCCGCAGCAGGTGGCGGCAGACGGGGCAGCGGCGGGTGAGATGCCGGTAGGAAGAGGCGGCCGACAGATGGGCTCTCAGGAGCGCCCGCGTCTCGTGCCTGACCGACGCCGCCATACGCCACCTCCAGGGGCCGTGCGGGAGGAACGAGCCCTGCTCTCTGGGTACCGAGCGAATGTGACGCCGTCAAGACCGCGGTACCCACCGGCGCGCCACGCCCCTCCCTGCCGCCGCACCGTCCCCGGTGGCGCCACGAGGGCCGCTGGGCCGGCCGGGCCTTACGCCCCCCGACGGAGCCGAGCCTGGACGCCCCTGACGGGCCCGTCCCCTACCCGGCGGGCGCGGCCTCCCCTCCGGCGGGACGGCGGGGACACGAGAGAGGCCCGCTCTCCCTCACGGGGGGCGGGCCTCGGTGACACGAGTGAGGCCCGCTCTGCCCCGCGGGGGCGAGACGGGCCTCTGGGTACGAACAAGGCCCGCTCTCCCTTGCGGGGGCGGGCCTTGTTCTCTGTGCGGTCCTGACGGGATTTGAACCCGCGGCCTCCACCTTGACAGGGTGGCGAGCACTCCAAACTGCTCCACAGGACCAGGTTTCGCGGCGCTTTCTTTTGTGCACTGCGCTGCGAGAAGAGACTGTACAGGAGGGTGAGGGTCCTGGTCGAACTCACCCTCTGTACGGGGACGGCTACGGTGCGGCGGCGTCGATGGCCTTCACGATCCGCTTGTCCGAGACCGGGTAAGCCGTGCCCAGCGCGTGGGCGAAATAGCTGACCCGGAGCTCCTCGATCATCCAGCGGATGTCCAGGACCGAGGACGGCACCGGGCGGCCCTGCGGAAGCTGTTCCAGGAGCCAGGCGTACTCGTCCTGCATCTCGTGGACCTTCTCCATGCGCGTGGTGTCCCGCTGCACGTTCGTCGGCATCTGCTGCAGACGCCGGTCGGCGGCCACCATGTAGCGCATCAGGTCGGGCAGCCGCCGTATCCCCGCCCAGGTGACGAACCCGGGCTTCACGAGGGCGTCCAGCTGCTTGCGGACGTCCGTGAGGTTCGCGAGGAGGACAGGGCTGCCGACGGCCTTCAGGCGGCGCTCACAGGCCTGCCAGGCCGCGAGCACCTGCTGCACCTGCGCGACCGTGCGGACGGTGGTGTCCACGATCTCCGCGCGCACCTTGTCGTACAGCTTCCGGTACGACTCCTCGTCCCAGACCGGCCCCCCGAAGTCCGCGATGAGCTTGTCCGCCGCGGCCATCGCGCAGTCGTCGAACAGCGCCTGGATCGAGCCGTGCGGGTTGGCGGAGAGGGCCAGCTTCTGGGCGTTGGACAGCTTCTCGGAGGCGAACTTCGCCGGGTTCACCGGGATGTTCCGCAGGATCAGCCGGCGGGTGCCCCTCCACATGGCCTCCGCCTGCTCGGCCTCGGTGTCGAAGAGCCTTACGGAGACCGTGTCGCCGTCGTCCACCAGCGCCGGGTACGCCTTGACCGGCTGCCCGGCCCGGCGCGTCTCGAAGACCCGGCTGAGCGTGCCGATCGTCCAGTCCGTCAGACCCCCCCGCTCCAGCGACTCGCCGCCCTCCCGGGACGCGGTCGCCGCCGCGGCCTGGGACAGGGCCTTGCGGGCCTTCGGCTTCAGACTGAGCTTCAGCGCCTCCAGGTCCTTGTCCTCGGCCAGCTTCCGGCGCCGCTCGTCGACGATCCGGAAGGTGATCCTGAGGTGGTCGGGGACCTTCGCCCAGTCGAAGTCGTCCGCTTCGAAGGGAACGCCGACCATCCGCTTCAGCTCACGGGCCATCGTGACGGTCAGCGGCTCCTGGAGGGGCACCGCCCGCTCCAGGAACGCCCTCGCGTAGTTCGGCGCCGGTACGTAGTGGCGGCGGATCGGCTTGGGCAGGGAGCGGATCAGCTCCGTCACCACCTCCTCGCGCAGGCCGGGGATCTGCCAGTCGAAGCCCTCGTCCGTGACCTGGTTGAGCACCTGGAGCGGGACGTGCACCGTCACGCCGTCGGCGTCCGCGCCCGGCTCGAACTGGTAGGTGACCCGGAATTTCAGGTTCCGCTGGCTCCAGCTGTCCGGGTAGTCGGCCTTGGTGACCGCCTCCGCCGACTCCCGGATGAGCATCGCGCGCTCGAAGTCCAGGAAGTCCGGCTGCTCCTGCCGCTTGCGCTTCCACCAGGAGTCGAAGTGGGCGCCCGAGACGACGTGTTCGGGCACCCGCTGGTCGTAGAAGTCGAAGAGCGTGTCGTCGTCCACGACGATGTCCCGGCGCCGGGCACGGTGCTCCAGCTCCTCGACCTCGCTGAGGAGCTTGCGGTTGTCGGCGAAGAACTTGTGGTGCGTGCGCCAGTCGCCCTCCACCAGGGCGTTGCGGATGAACAGTTCACGGCTGACCTCGGGGTCGATCCGGCCGTAGTTCACCTTCCGCTGGGCGACGATCGGGACGCCGTAGAGCGTGACCTTCTCGTACGCCATCACGGCCGCCTGGTCCTTCTCCCAGTGCGGTTCGCTGTACGTCCGCTTCAGGAGGTGCCCGGCGAGCGGCTCCACCCACTCCGGCTCGATCCTGGCGTTGACCCGCGCCCACAGGCGGCTCGTCTCCACCAGCTCGGCCGACATCAGGAACTTCGGCTGCTTGCGGAACAGCGCCGAGCCCGGGAAGACCGCGAACTTGGCGTTGCGGGCGCCCAGGTACTCGTTCTTGTTGCCCTCCTTCACGTCCTTCATCCCGATGTGGGAGAGCAGGCCGGCGAGGAGGGAGACATGGACGCGGTCGGCCGGGGCGTCGTCCTCGTTGAGGTGGATGCCCATCTGCTTGGCGACCGTGCGCAGCTGGGTGTAGATGTCCTGCCACTCGCGGATGCGCAGGAAGTTCAGGTACTCCTGCTTGCACATCCGGCGGAAGGAGCTGGACCCGCGCTCCTTCTGCTGCTCGCGGACGTACCGCCACAGGTTCAGGTAGGCGAGGAAGTCGCTGGTCTCGTCCTTGAAGCGGGCGTGCTGCTGGTCGGCCTGGGCCTGCTTCTCGGCCGGGCGCTCGCGCGGGTCCTGGATGGACAGGGCGGCGGCGATGACCATGACCTCGCGGACACAGCCGTTGCGGTCGGCCTCCAGGACCATCCGGGCCAGACGGGGGTCGACGGGCAGCTGGGCCAGCTTGCGGCCGGTGTCCGTGAGCCGCTTGCGGACGTCCTTCTCGGCCGGGTCCAGCGCGTGCAGCTCCTGCAGCAGCTGTACGCCGTCACGGATGTTGCGGTGGTCCGGCGGGTCGATGAAGGGGAACTTCTCGATGTCGCCGAGGCCGGCGGCGGTCATCTGGAGGATGACGCTCGCCAGGTTCGTACGCAGGATCTCCGCGTCCGTGAACTCCGGGCGGGCGAGGAAGTCGTCCTCGGAGTACAGCCGGATGCAGATGCCGTCGGACGTACGACCGCAGCGGCCCTTGCGCTGGTTGGCGCTGGCCTGCGACACCGGCTCGATGGGCAGCCGCTGGACCTTGGTGCGGTGGCTGTAGCGGCTGATCCGGGCGAAGCCGGGGTCGATGACGTACTTGATGCCGGGGACGGTGAGGGAGGTCTCGGCGACGTTGGTGGCCAGAACGATCCTGCGCCCGGTGTGCGGCTGGAAGACCCGGTGCTGCTCGGCGTGGGACAGCCGGGCGTAGAGGGGCAGCACCTCGGTGAACCGGTACTTCTTCTTCTCCAGGGCGTCGGCGGTGTCCCGGATCTCCCGCTCGCCGGAGAGGAAGACGAGGATGTCGCCCTTCCCCTCGCCCATCAGCTCCTCGACGGCGTCCGTGATGGCGGTGATCTGGTCCCGGTCGGCGTCCTCGGAGTCCTCCTCCAGGAGGGGCCGGTAGCGCACCTCGACCGGGTACGTCCGGCCGCTGACCTCGACGATCGGGGCGTCGCCGAAGTGCCGGGAGAAGCGCTCCGGGTCGATGGTCGCCGAGGTGATGACGACCTTCAGGTCGGGGCGCTTGGGCAGCAGCTGGGCGAGGTAGCCCAGCAGGAAGTCGATGTTGAGGGACCGTTCGTGGGCCTCGTCGATGATGATCGTGTCGTAGGCGCGCAGCTCGCGGTCGGTCTGGATCTCCGCGAGCAGGATGCCGTCCGTCATCAGCTTGACGAAGGTGGCGTCCGGGTTCACCTGGTCGGTGAACCGGACCTTCCAGCCGACGGTTTCGCCGAGGGGTGTCTTCAGCTCGTCCGCGACCCGCTCGGCGACGGTCCGGGCGGCGATACGGCGGGGCTGGGTGTGCCCGATCATGCCGCGCACGCCCCGGCCCAGCTCCATACAGATCTTGGGGATCTGCGTGGTCTTGCCGGACCCGGTCTCACCGGCCACGATGACGACCTGGTGGTCGCGGATGGCCTCCGCGATCTCGTCCTTCTTCTGGCTGACCGGCAGCTGCTCGGGGTAGGTGACGGCCGGCACGCGGGAGCGCCGCGCGGCCATGCGGTCCTCGGCGCGGGCGATCTCGGTCTCGATCTCGGTGAGGACGACGGCGCGGGCCTCGGGCTTACGGATCTTGCGCGCGCCCTCGAGCCGCCGGCCGAGCCGGTGCGCGTCGCGCAGCGACAGCTCGGTCAGACGGGGGGCGAGGGTGCCGAGGGCGGGGGCGGGATGCGTAGACATACGCGGTCCAGGATCTCACCCCAGCCGAAAATCACGCGAACGAATTGAGGGGGCGGGCCGGGCAACCGCGACGGATCGGCACGCGGCGATCGACGGGCACCCTCAGAGGCGAGATGCCACAGTGATCTTTATGTCGGATTCGCCCCGCGGAGAGACGTCCCCCTTCGTTCCCGCCACCGTCCTGCTGGTGCTCATCGCCGCGGCGGCGGGCCTCTTCGCCGGCTCCTACACGTACGCCATGGCCAACCCCACCCCGCACAGCATCCCCACGGCGGTGATCCGCGGCTACGCCGAGCCGGCCGCCCGGCGGTTCGTCGACGGCATGGAGGAGGCCCTGGGCGCCTCCCTGAAGCTGCGCACGTACGCCGACCGGGCGGCGGCGCTACGAGCGGTGGACGAGCAGGAGGTGTTCGCGGTCGTCGAGGCACCCGCCGGCGGCCGGGCGCTCACCCTGGACGTGTCCGGGGCCTCCGGGGCGACGGTCGCCCAGCTGCTCGCCGAGGCGGCGGCGAAGGTGGGCAGGGCCACGGACACCCCCGTGGTGGTCCGTGATCTCAACCCGCTGCAGAAGGGCGACCCGAGAGGGCTCGCGATCTTCTACATCTCGCTCGCCGCCGTGATCATCGGATTCGTCGGGGCCATTCAGCTCAGCGTGCACGCGAAGGCGCTGAACCCCCTTGAGCGCATCGCCTTCATCGTCGCCTCCGCCGTGCTCGGCGGGTTCACGATCGCCGCGGTGGTGGACTGGTGGCTGAAGGCGCTGAAGCTGCCGTTCGTCGAGTCGTGGTTCATCCTCGCCCTGACGATGTTCACCTCCGGCATGGTGTTCACCATGTTCAACACCCTGATCGGGCGGTGGGCCATGCTGCCGACGTGGGGACTGATGGTGCTGCTCGGCAACCCGTCGTCCGGCGGTGCGGTCTCCTGGCCGTTGCTGCCGTCCCCGCTCGGCACGATCGGCCGCTGGCTGCCGCCCGGCGCCTCGGTGAACGCCCAGCACACCGCCGTGTACTTCCGGGGCCACCAGCACGCGTTCCCGTTCCTGGTGCTCGCGGGCTGGGCGCTCGTCTCCTGCGCGGTCTTCGTGATCTGGCGCGAGCGCCACCCGGGCGGCCGCCCGGCCCTGCCGGTCCCCGAGGCCTAGGGTCCGAGAGGCCCTAGGGGGCGCGCCGGTCGGGTGCGGACGGCGGGGCGGCTTCGGGGAGTCTGCGGGCCGGGCCGTCCCCGAGGGCGATCGACCTCGCCGTGTTGGAGATGGCCTTGATGCCGAGATACGCGGTGGTCATGCTGCTGACCGCGGTGAACGCGGCGGTCAGTATGCCGACGATCACCGCCTTGTCCCCGTCGAGCTGCCACACCCCGAAGATCGCGACTCCGGCGATCGCGAGGTTGCTGACGACGACCGCCAGCAGCCCGTAACGGGCCCGGTCCTTCTCCAGCTCGGTGTCCCGGATGGCTCTGGCCTCGTCCCGGCTCATCTCTCTCCCCCACCCCCCCGCACACCGCCGCGCGCGATCAGGCTGAACGTAGCGCCGACCGGTGACGGTGCCAAGGCGGCACGGTCACCGGTGACGGTGCCAAGGCGGCACGGTCACCGGAGTCGGTGCCGTGAGCCGATCCGGTGTCCGTGACCGGATCAGGGGTCGAGCAGGGCGGAGACGTCCCGAGCCGACCAGTGGCCGGTCGCGCCGGGGCAGGCCGCGATGTACGAGGCGACCGCTGTCACGTCCCAGGCGCCGGCGGACAGCAGGCCCGCGGCCAGGAACCTGACATAGGCGGCGGAAGGGGGGACCCATGGCACGTCGTTCATCCCCCATGGCGCCGTGAAGGTCAGCACGGGCATGCCCTCCAGCTGACCGGCACACACGAGCGTTTCGTAACGCCCTTCGCCCAGTACGGCACGTCGCCGGGTGAAGACCTCCTCCAGGTCCAGGTCCACGTCCGGCGCCCGGTACATCTCCTGGGCCGCGATGTCGGCGAACTGGCCGCTCGTCACCACATGCGCTCGGGCCAGCACGCGCCCGCTCGCCCCGGGGTCGTAGAAGGCCCGTCCTCCGCCCCACACGGGCGATCGGGTGGCGAAGTACATGGCGCCGGTCAGTTCCACCGGGATCGACCGGGCCGGCATGGCGGGGTCGCGGCATCCGGGGTACTCCCGTGCCGCGCCGGGCGGGCGCCCGCCCTTGATGTAGGCGGCGAGCCGGTCCAGGTGCGTGTTGGAGCCGTAGGAGGTGTACCAGACCCGCTCCGGGTGCCGGTCGAGCGGCAGTGACGGATCGATGCTCGGCAAGGCTTTCACCATGGTCAGCTCCGTCGGCGTACCGGTCGGCGTCGGTGAAACGAAAGAGCCCCTCTCCAGCGAGGCTGGAGAGGGGCTCAGGCCCTGGTCAGGGCGGCTGTGGCTGGGGCCGGGGTCGAACCGGCGACCTTCCGCTTTTCAGGCGGACGCTCGTACCAACTGAGCTACCCAGCCACGGTGTTTCACGTGAAACACCAGCGGTCCTGACGGGATTTGAACCCGCGGCCTCCACCTTGACAGGGTGGCGAGCACTCCAAACTGCTCCACAGGACCAAGCTTGCGTGCAACAGTGTCGCACACGGTATTGCGTGCCCCCAACGGGATTCGAACCCGTGCTACCGCCTTGAAAGGGCGGCGTCCTAGGCCGCTAGACGATGAGGGCTATCGGCCCGCCTGGGCGCTTCTCAGCGCGTCGGGGACGTGAGAAGCATATGGGATGGCGAGGGGTATCGCCAAAACGGTTTACGGCGAGGCCGTGGCGGTGCCCGGCGAGCCGGGAGCGGAGGGGGAGGGCGAGCGGGTGGCACCGGGTTGGTTCTCGTCCGCCAGGTGGCGGCTGACCTCGGCCGTCGTCAGGCCGAGTCCCCCCAGCCGGATCGCGTCCCAGGCCTGCAGCCGGCGGCTGTCCCGGTCGAAGTAGAGGATCGAGGCCTCGATCGGGGCGGGGTACTTGTGCTCCACGGCGCGCAGCCCGCTGCCGCCGGTCGAGCCCTCCATGCGCAGCCGCGTGCCGTACGGCAGCATCTCCGTCCCCTCGTGGTGCAGGTGCCCGCAGAGCACCAGCGGCACCTGGCCGTCCGTCTCGCGGGCGGCGGACGGCTCGTGCGCGACCGCCACGTCCACGGGGGTGCCGGCGGCCTGCTGGTCGCGCAGGGCGCTGGCCAGCCGGGCCCCCGCGAGTTCCTCGGAGGCCTCGCTGCCGGGCACCACCGAACGGTCGGGGGTGAACTGCGGATCACCGATGCCCGCGAACCGCAGGCCCGCCACCGTCCGCGCCCGGCCGTCGTCCAGGACGCGCACGTTCTTCATGCGCTCCAGGTAGCGCTGGGTGGTCCGGGAGTCATGGTTGCCGCGCACCCAGACGTACGGCACGCCCAGGTCCCGGACCGGGTCCAGGAAGCCGTTCTCCGCCGCAGCGCCGTGGTCCATCGTGTCCCCGGAGTCGACGATCACGTTCACCTGGTACTGCTTCACCAGCGAACCGATGATCTTCCAGCTCGCCGGGTTGAGGTGGATGTCCGACACGTGCAGGACCCGGATGGTGGAGGGGTCCGGCCGGTAGGCGGGGAGGGTGGACGTGACGTCGTAGAGCTTCGTCACGTTCGTCACCAGGCGGGCCAACTCCTTCTGGTACACGTCGAATTCCGTGACGATGCTGCGCGCGTTGCCGACCACGGACGGCGCCGAGCTGAGCAGCCCGGAGAACCTCGGCTCCAGGACCGACTTCGGGTTCCAGGTGGCGTACGCGGACGCTCCCGAGGCGGCCAGCAGGGCCAGGGCCAGCCCGCCGGCGGTCAGGGCCCGGCGCGGGCGGCGGTAGACCGCGAGGCCGAGGGCGGTGGCCCCGGAGACCACGGCTACGCAGGAGCGCACCGCCAGGTCGAGCGTGCCGTGCTCGACGTCCCGGGCCACCTCGTCCTGGAGCCCGGAGAGCCGCTCGGGGTGGTCGACGAGGGCCTGGGAGCGCTCGGGGTCGAGCTGGTCGACGTTCACGTCCAGACGGACCGGGGCGATGTGACTGTCCAGGCTGAGCGCGCCCAGGGGAGAGATGTTGATCTTCGTGCCGCCGCTGACGGAGGGGCGCAGCGCCATCGTCGTGTCCATCGGGCCGACCGGGGCCCGGACGTTGCCGACGATCAGCAGGCCCAGCCAGGCGCCGACGAGGACGACCGCGGTGAGCCCGAGGGCGCGCAGCCAGGGGCGGGGGCGGGCGGCGAGTTCGAGACGGGGAAGCGGGCGGTGGCGGGCGGGGCGGATGCGGTTCGGGGTCCGGTTCAGCATGGTGCTCAGGGCTGCGGGGACGCGGGCCATTGGTCCCGTATGCCCGTGCCGCGGCGCGGATATGCGACGGCCCGGCACTCTCGTACGGGCCGTTCGTACCGGACAATGACCATGTGCTGGAGATGACGCGCGAGGAGTTCGAGGAACTGGTCGCCGAGGCGCTCGACCGGATTCCGCCGGAGCTGACACGGCTGATGGACAACGTCGCGGTGTTCGTCGAGGACGAGCCGCCCGCCGACGATCCCGAGCTGCTCGGGCTCTACGAGGGGACACCGCTCACCGACCGGGGCGAGTGGTACGCGGGTGTCCTGCCGGACCGGATCACCGTCTACCGGGGGCCGACGCTCAGGATGTGCGAGAGCCGCGAGGACGTGGTCGCGGAGACCGAGGTGACCGTGGTGCACGAGATCGCCCACCACTTCGGCATCGACGACACCCGCCTGCACGCCCTCGGCTACGGGTGAGCGCGGGGAGGCGTACGTCCGGGCGGCGGTGCGCGGGGTGCGCAGGGGGGCGCTGACGCCGGTGGGGCCGAGCGCCGGCGGCCGTGGGCCCGTGCGCCTCTGCGCGCGGGGCGCGTGTCCTCTTGCGGGCGGCGGGAGTTGGGCAGGTTGACTCCTTTCCCCGCCCCCGGAGGTGGCCGCCGTGCGCCCTTTGAACGTACCCGTCCGTCTCGCCGTGACGGTCCTGGCCGTCAGCGCCGCCGCCGGCTGCGTGAACGTGGGCGACGACGCGGGCCGGGCCCGTCCCTCCCACTCGGCGGGGCAGCGCGGCGGCGAGGCGCCCGACGGCGTCCCCGTGGCGGATGTGGGCGGCTACGCCGACGAGGGCGTGGCCGCTGACGGCAAGCGCGGGCACGGCGGCAAGGCCAGGCCGGGCCGGTCGGCCCCGGCGCCGGCCGGCCCGTCGGGCACGGGCAGCGCGTCGCAGACGCCGGGGAAGCCGGGAAGGCCCGGGAAGCCGGGGGAGCCGGGGAAGACCGACCCGCCCGGGGATCCGGCGCCGACCGAGGTGGAGCCGACGCCCCCGGCCAGCTCCGCCCCGCCCGAGCCGCCGGCCACCACCCCGCCGCCGCCCGTCACGGAGCAGCCGTCGGCCGAGCCGTCCTCGTCGGCGCACGAGGAGACGGGGCCGCAGCTGGTCCAGCGGGAGCCGGCACCCGCGGCGGGCGTTCCGGTGTGACGTTCGCCGCACCGGGCCGGGGACGAAGCCGGGCGGGGACGGTTCGCGAGACACCGGTTCGGTACCGCCGGGAGCCGCCTGTGGGGGCGGCAGCCCTTGCGGCGACCGGAAAGCGGCGCCGGCCGGAATCGGGGACCGGGCGGGCCGGAGCCGGGGGAGTGATCTCCCGCCGACGTGCGGCTCCACACATCGGTTTGCCTTCGGGGGTGGAGGGTGCGTATGGTGGTAGATCGTTTGATCCCATTTGCCCGGCGCCACTGCAGAGCGCGCCGTGTGGCGCGTACTCTCCCTTACCGTGGCGGACCGCATTGAGGCGGTCGTGAGCGATTCACGGAGTTGACGGGCGCGTGCCGAAGAGACTCCGGAAGGTTTCGCATTCGCATGTCCGTGTCCAGTACTGATCAGATCGTCATGCCCGAGAACGACAACGAGCTCGTGGACGTGACGACCGAGGTCACCGAGGCCGTCGAGGCCGCTGACACCACCCCCCAGACCACCTTCGCCGACCTCGGCCTCCCCGAGGGCGTCGTGCGCAAGCTCGCGCAGAACGGCGTGACGACCCCCTTCCCGATCCAGGCCGCGACCATCCCGGACGCCCTGGCCGGCAAGGACATCCTCGGCCGTGGCCGCACCGGCTCCGGCAAGACCCTCTCCTTCGGTCTGCCGACCCTGGCCCTGCTGGCCGGCGGCCGCACCGAGAAGAAGCGGCCCCGCGCCGTCATCCTCACGCCGACCCGTGAGCTGGCCATGCAGGTCGCCGACGCCCTCCAGCCGTACGGCGACGTCGTCGGCCTGAAGATGAAGGTCGTCTGCGGCGGCACCTCCATGGGCAACCAGATCTACGCCCTGGAGCGCGGCGTCGACATCCTCGTCGCCACCCCGGGCCGCCTGCGGGACATCATCAACCGCGGCGCCTGCTCCCTGGAGGACGTGCAGATCACCGTCCTCGACGAGGCCGACCAGATGTCCGACCTGGGCTTCCTGCCCGAGGTCACCGAGCTGCTCGACCAGGTCCCGGCCGACGGCCAGCGCATGCTCTTCTCCGCCACGATGGAGAACGAGATCCAGACCCTGGTCGACCGCTACCTGAACAGCCCCGTCTCCCACGAGGTGGACGCGGCCCAGGGCGCGGTGACGACCATGTCGCACCACATCCTCATCGTGAAGCCCAAGGACAAGGCGCCGGTCACCGCCGCGATCGCCTCCCGCAAGGGCCGCACGATCATCTTCGTCCGCACCCAGCTGGGCGCCGACCGCGTCGCCGAGCAGCTGCGCGAGGCCGGCGTGAAGGCCGACGCGCTGCACGGCGGCATGACCCAGGGCGCCCGTACCCGCACCCTGGCCGACTTCAAGGACGGCTACGTCAACGTCCTGGTCGCCACCGACGTCGCCGCGCGCGGCATCCACGTCGACGGCATCGACCTGGTCCTGAACGTGGACCCGGCCGGCGACCACAAGGACTACCTGCACCGCGCGGGCCGCACCGCTCGCGCCGGCCGCACCGGCACGGTCGTCTCGCTGTCGCTGCCGCACCAGCGCCGCCAGATCTTCCGCCTGATGGAGGACGCGGGCGTCGACGCCGCGCGCCACATCATCCAGGGCGCCGGCACCTTCGACCCGGAGGTCGCCGAGATCACCGGCGCCCGCTCCATGACCGAGGTCCAGTCCGAGTCCGCGGGCAACGCCGCCCAGCAGGCCGAGCGCGAGGTCGCCCAGCTCGCCAAGCAGCTGGAGCGCGCCCAGCGCCGCGCGGCCGAGCTGCGCGAGGAGGCCGACCGGCTGGTCGCCCGGGTCGCCCGCGAGCGCGGCGAGGACCCGGAGGCCGCGGTGGCCGAGGCGCAGGCGACGGCCGCGGAGGAGCTGGCCGTGGCCGAGGAGCCGGTGGCCCGCGAGACCGAGCGCGAGGAGCGTCCGGCGGCGGCCCCGTACGAGCGCCGGGAGCGCCGTGGCTTCGAGCGCCGTGACGACCGTGGCGGCCGTGGCTTCGAGCGCCGTGACGACCGTGGCGGCGAGCGCCGTCCGTTCGACCGTGACCGCGGCTTCGAGCGCCGTGACGACCGTGGCGGCCGTGGCTTCGAGCGCCGTGACGACCGTGGCGGCGAGCGCCGTCCGGTCGACCGTGACCGTGACCGTGACCGTGACCGTGACCGCGGCTTCGACCGCCGTGACGACCGCGGTGGCCGTGGCTTCGAGCGCCGTGACGACCGTGGCGGCCGTTCCTTCGAGCGTCGCGACGACCGTGGCGGCGACCGCCGTCCGGTCGACCGTGACCGTGGCGGCCGTTCCTTCGAGCGCCGTGACGACCGTGGCGGCTTCCGTCGCGACGAGCGTGGCGGGCACCGGGGCAGCGACCGTCCGTTCAACCGTGACCGCCGCGACGACCGCCCGGGCTTCCGCACCGGTGGCCACGACCGCCCCTACGGCCGTCGTGACGACCACCGTGGCACCGGCTCCTTCGGCCGCCGCGACGACAAGCCGCGCTGGAAGCGCAACGGCTGACACCGAGTGAGGTGAGGAAGGGCCCGTACGACTTCGGTCGTACGGGCCCTTCCGGCGTTCCGGACCGGCGACGGCGGGGGTTCGGCCGCCGTCCGGGCGGGGGCCGGGGCCGGCGACGGGCCCCGCGAGGGGATCTTCCGGCCACACCGCATGTCCGAGTGACGCATGTCACGCCCTCCGCGAGGGAATTGCTGGGGGCATGACAGATGACGCGAGAGCGGGCGGGCAGCCGGAAGCGGGTGGGCGGCCGGGAGGTTCCGGCCTTTCGGACGAGGAACGGCTGGCGCAGCTCGGCTACACCCAGGTCCTCGCCCGCCGCATGTCGGCGTTCTCGAACTACGCCGTCTCCTTCACGATCATCTCGGTCCTCTCCGGCTGCCTGACGCTCTATCTGTTCGGCATGACCACGGGCGGCCCCGCGGTGATCACCTGGGGCTGGGTGGCGGTGGGGCTCATGACGCTCTTCGTGGGCCTGTCGATGGCCGAGATCTGCTCGGCCTACCCCACCTCGGCCGGCCTGTACTTCTGGGCGCACCGCCTGGCACCCCCGCGCTCGGCGGCGGCCTGGGCCTGGTTCACGGGCTGGTTCAACGTGCTGGGACAGGTCGCGGTGACCGCGGGCATCGACTTCGGCGCCGCCTCCTTCCTGGGCGCCTACCTGAACCTCCAGTTCGGTTTCGGGGTGACGCCGGGCCGCACCGTGGCGCTGTTCGCGGCGATCCTCGTCCTGCACGGACTGCTGAACACCTTCGGCGTCCGGATCGTGGCCTTCCTGAACAGCGTGAGCGTGTGGTGGCACGTCGTGGGCGTGGCGGTGATCGTCGGCGCCCTGGCGCTGGTGCCCGACCACCACCGGTCACCGGATTTCGTCTTCACCGAGTTCGTCAACCGGACGGGCTGGGGCAGCGGTCCGTACGTGGTCCTCCTCGGCCTGCTGATGGCCCAGTACACCTTCACCGGCTACGACGCCTCGGCCCATATGACGGAGGAGACCCACGACGCGTCGACGGCCGGCCCCAAGGGCATCGTCCGCTCGATCTGGACGTCCTGGATCGCCGGCTTCGTGCTGCTCCTCGGATTCACGTTCGCCATCCAGTCGTACGACGCGGAACTGGCCACCCCCACGGGCGCCCCGCCGGCCCAGATCCTCCTGGACGCGCTCGGCGCGACGACCGGAAAGCTGCTCCTGCTGGTGGTGATCGGCGCCCAGCTCTTCTGCGGCATGGCCTCCGTCACCGCCAACAGCCGCATGATCTACGCCTTTTCACGGGACGGCGCACTGCCCTTCTCCCGCGTCTGGCACACGGTCAGCCCGCGCACCCGGACCCCCGTCGCGGCGGTCTGGCTGGCCGCGCTCGGCGCCCTGGCCCTGGGCCTGCCCTATCTGATCAACACGACGGCCTACGCGGCGGTCACCTCGATCGCGGTCATCGGGCTCTACATCGCGTACGTCATCCCGACCTTCCTCCGGGTCCGCAAGGGCGCCGCCTTCGACCGGGGCCCCTGGCACCTGGGCCGCTGGTCGGGGCTCATCGGGATCGTCTCGGTGAGCTGGGTGCTGGTGATCACGGTCCTCTTCATGCTCCCGCAGGTCTCCCCGGTCACCTGGAAGACCTTCAACTACGCCCCGGTCGCCGTCCTGGTCGTCCTCGGCTTCGCGGCGACCTGGTGGCTGGCCTCGGCCCGCCACTGGTTCCTCGCCCGCACCCCCGCCCAGGCTCCCATCCCGGCCGAAAAGTGACCATCTCCCCGCTCCTGCCCCTGGCGACGCGGCCGTGTCCCCGATACCCGATCGGCGACACGGCCTCGTCCGGCTATGCTCGGACAAGCAACATCGCCTGGGCCCTTAGCTCAATTGGCAGAGCAGTGGACTTTTAATCCATTGGTTGTGGGTTCGAGTCCCACAGGGCCTACGGGTTGCGGGCGGGGGTTAACCCCTCTGACCTGCTACGCAGCGCTCGGGTCGGCTTCGGTCGACTCGGGCGCTGCTTCGTTTTCCGGCTCTTGCGCGAGCGATGCGTGAGCGGGCGTGCGCACGTCCTGTGGATCGGGTGCATCCAGGACTGGCCGAGTTCGCAGGCGTGTACGGTTCCCTGGGGTATCGACAGCGGTCAGCGGGGGAACCGTTGGATCTTCGGCATCAGACGGCGAACTTCGTCAACGCGTCCTGGTCGATGGTGGGGCTGCGCGACCTGATCTACGAGATGCTGAGTCTCCTCTTTACGGAACTCAGCGAGCACGGTGGCATGGCCGGCGACAACGATGCGGGCCGGGCCTTCGCCACGGTGTACAAGGAAGCCGTCGCGACGGTGTTCGACAAGTCCGGCTTCGCTCATCAAGTGATGGCCAACGGTGCTGGCGCTCTGCTCAAGTCGTCGGAGGAGCTCCTCAAGCAGGAGAGCAAGATCGCGGCGGAACTCCTGGGGAAGAGCCCGCTGGACATGGGGATCGGCGCGCAGCCGTCCGGCCCTGACTGCAACCCGCGGGCGAGCCACAACGCGCAGGACCTGCCTGAGGTCGTCGGCGAGACCAGTGGCGTCGATCAGTACCTCTTCAATGAACGCTTCCTGGGGCAGCCCCACAAGCTTCGGGCAGTGGCCAAGACGTGGCGTCAGGCGTCCAAGATTCTGGAAGACGCCTACTGGGACTCGGAGGCCGCGTGGAGGACCGCAACGCTGGACCAGGCCGGTGAGACAGCGAGCGCGGTCAAGGGCTTCTTCGAGAAGTTCGTCGGCAAGAACCCGCCGCCCGGTGAGCTCGGCGAGCACGAGACGCTCATGGCGAATCTTCCCGTCGCCTGCAAGATGCTTGCCAATGCGTGCGACGCCTACGCCGATCACATAGAGACAGCCAAGCGGCGGCTGCCCTACGAGGAGACCTCACCCCTCGACAATCTCTGGCCGTGGGAGCAGCCGAGTCTCGGAGGAGACGGCCACGACGGTGGGCTGCATGAACTCGCCGCGGGGGACATGCGGATCGCTGCCCTCGGCAAGATCCCACCGGCCCTGGACAGCTCCAAGGCACGCGTGCCGATGCCGCAGCCGGACAGCGGTGGCTTCATACCTGGCGTGCCGCCGCTCCTTGGTCCACTGATCCGCATACCGACCCTGGTGCCGGCCGCCTACCGCCCGGCAAACGGCCCACGAGTCCAGCCGATCTCACCGGAGATTCCGCCAGACCCACGCTTCCCGCTACTCAAGCCTGGCGAACAGAAGAACTTCCAGACCTGGCTGAACTCCCTGCGTTCGGGGGACTTCTCAGGCGGCAGGCCGGCCGAGGTCGCCTACCAGATGCGGGTGGCCGGCTATCCCGAATACGAAGTGCCCATCCCGGCCGGGCACAGCGTGAACAACACGCTCATGGTGGACGGGTTCCGTGAGGCCGACGGGATGGCCATCGAGGCCAAGTACGTCAACAAGCCGAACCAGCGGTGCTACCGCTCGCTCGACGAACTCCGCGTGAACCACGAGAGCGGAAAGAAGGACTTCCTCTATCGGTCGGATCGTGACGAGCTGAAGAAATACGCCGCCGCGCTCCGCGACCCGCGTAACAAGGAGATGCGCGGAGTGGAGACGGTCACCAACAACCAGGAAGCCGTCCAGTACTGGCGCATCATGATGGCCGCCTACGGCGTCAAGGGCCATGCACGCTACGTCCCCTGACTCCGCCCCCTCGCACAGGAAGCAGACTCTTATGGAACCGGAGCAGATCGCGGAACTGCGCACCATGTACATCTTCACCCCGCTGAACGGGCAGAGCTGGGGACTGACCTACGAGGGCCTGGAATCCCGGCTCCGGGAACGCAACCCCGACGAGTTCATCCGGGTCGACGACGGAACTGACGGTCCCATCAGCGGGTCGTCGATGCACTTCGGGATCACCCTGGACGACGAGCAGCTGGAAGGCATGGCACTGCTGTCTCCCGAAGGGGTCTCAGTCAAGGACTGCACCGCACATTCGGCGGCGAGGTTCGTTCTCTGGCTGAGGAACATCGTGGTGCCAGATGGTATGGCCGTCATGTTCAACACGGAATGGGGTCTGGAGGCCGACCTCCCGGATGCTCCCGTCCCGGATGCCACGCGCCCGCGCATCGCCGCCGCCTTCACGGAGCACCTCGTGCAAACGGGCGACCTCGACTGAACCTGACGGTGGGGAGATCGCAGTTCCGTGCCATCGTTACAGCTCGGGCGTTTGCCAGCGCCATTGAGGCTTCCGACGATCCGCCGCTGCTGGTAGTCCTCAATTCCTGCCACTCCGCCAGCCAAATCAACGACCTTGTTGAGACGGTTCCCTTTGCGATCGGCATGGCGGACAAGATCGGAGACTCAGACGCGATCACGTACGCTGCGCGCTTCTATGCTTCCGTCGCTGACGGTCAATCGATTGGGGCCGCACACAGGCTCGGGCGGGCTGCGCTGGAACTTGCTGGTTTGCCTAGCCACGAACTGCCGACCCTCGCCTGCGCAGCTGACGTGGATGCGGCAGCCGCGTTCCTCGTACAACGACCGGAGTAGTTCTGGATGCGGTATGTGCGGTTTCGGGCCGAGGGGAGGAAGGGGGCGGCGTGCTTCAGCGGAGCGGGGTCAGGGACTCATGTGGCCAGCTCGTTGCTCCAGGACTTTGCAGCCTTCCCCCACTGTTCAGGGCTGCGATAACGCGTGAGCGATGCGTGAGCGGATGCGGTGGCACGAGCTGGCATGGGGCAGACTGACGATCACCTTGGATGTGCGCTGACCAGGTGATTCCGGATGCGCAGTCACCGTTCGGAATCACCCGGCAACCTTTGGCCAGGACTTTTAATCCATTGGTTGTGGGTTCGAGTCCCACAGGGCCTACCGATGGCGGGCGGGGGATATGGCCCCTGACCTGCGGTGCAGCGCCTGAGTCGGCTTCGGTCGGCTCGGGCGCTGACTCGTTTTCGGCGCGTTGCGCGGGCGGTGTGTGAGCGGACGTGCCAATGGCCTGCGGATCGGTTGCCGCTGGAGCTGACGAGACGGGGAACACCTTTGCCGCCTTCTCGGCGATCTCACGGTCCAGCACGGGGGGCAGACTCGCTGCCCAGTGGGAGCTGACCACAGCCCGTCAGCCCGCCCGCGTCTTGATCACCCGGATCTCCAGCGCACCGGCCGAAACCCTGCACCAAACCGCCGCGCCGAAGCCGCTGGGCGACGCTTGATCAGCGCAGGCTCAGTCCCCACCCAGGCTGATGCCCTCGCCGTCTACCGTGGCGAGGGCAGGCCGTTGGTGTCTTACGCGGCTTGACCGCCTATGCGGCGTCGGCTTCTCATGGAACGCCTGCGGTATCAGCCTGCGTGACGGGCAACAGGGCGACGGCCCACGCCAGAACCTCGACCAAGTGCTCGGCCAGGAGCCCGATGTGCGGATCCGGCTGGACCAGGGCGGTGACATAACCACGGGCGGTGCGCTCCCTGGCCCATTCGTGGTCGAGGTCGGTGAAGTCGTCGTCGATCCAGATGACGGGCGCGTCGCCGAGCCAGCCGTCGACGTGGTCGCGTTTCCACAGGTATTGCGTCCTGAACGCGTGAAGGAGTTGGTAGTAGGACAGCTTCCAATTGCGGTGCTGTGTGGAAGATGAAGGATTCGTGGCCCTTCGGAGCCGCCCTGCGGGGGGAGGCTTCAAACCGCCTCATGCTGCGTTGGCTGAAGACCGTCGTGGTGAGCGATGAGGAAAAGGCGTCGTAAGAGGCGTCAGGTGGGGACCGGGAAGACGAACGCAAGTGAATCGCTGCTGACGTGTCGAAAGAAAACCAGACGACATCAAAACCGGGGTGTTACCTGAACTCCGGGATAAGCCTGGCGGGAGCCCGTTTATTGGCCAGGCGGTGTCCGGCATGCAGGC
>NZ_JACHJK010000029.1 GCF_014203595.1 Streptomyces echinatus | reverse complement strand
ACGCTACGAGAAACGGGCCTACACCTACCTCGGTACCGTCACCCTCGCAGCCCTGATCATCTGGCTTCGCACATGATCCGAGAAACAGCGCCTAGAACCGCCCGCCTCGCCGTCGCCGTACGGGGGCGACCGGAACCATCTGCCTCGCCGTCGCCGTACGGGGGCGACCGGGTCCGCCTGCCTCAGCGCCGTCGTCCGCGGGCGCCCCGCCTGCCCCGCCTCCGCTGTCCGCACGCGACCAGCACGGCCGCCCCGCCGTCGCCGTTCGCCGGCGAGCGGGGCGCCCGTTCCCGCTGCCGTCGGCCGGAGGCGACCGGCGTTGGGCCGGGCCGGGGCGGGCCGGGGCGGTGAAGGGGCTCAGCCGAGCAGGGAGTCGGCGAGGCGGATCGCCGTGTCCGCGTCCCGCGGGGCGTGTTCGAGCAGGAAGCGGTACCGGAAGAGGCCGTAGAACTGGTCGACGAGCAGGCCGGGGTCCCGGCCGGCGGGCAGTTCGCCGCGCTGCCGGCCCCGTTCCAGGATCTCGTGCACGGCGGCCCGCCGGGATTCGGTGAACGTCCGCAGCAGCTCCGCCAGATGCGGGTCCCGGGCCGCCTCGCGGACGAGGGTGCGCAGGGCCGGGGCGGCCGGCGGGCGCTGGGCGGCCTCGAAGGTGGCCACCGCCGGCGCGCGCAGGTCCCCGCGCAGGGTGCCGGTGTCCGGCGCGGGCACGTCCTGCGCGGCCTGGTCGGTGAGCGCCCGCCCTTGGCGACCAGCTTCTTCAGCGCCTCGGCGGACTCGGGGTCCAGGCCCGGGCCGTCCAGGCTCATCAGCGCCAGCTCCACGCCGGGCTGCTGCCTGGCGCCGACGGTGACCCAGCGCATGTCGCCCATGGCGAGATCGCTGCGCACCTCGAAGCCCAGTTCCTCGGTGAAGAAGGCCTCCGGTCACCGTAGGCAGGGCCGGGGGCGGCGCGCTTCTTCGATCTTGCGGTGTCGAAACCGCCGGCCCAGAGCATGGCGTAGCAGCCGGGGATGAGGGCGGCGCCGCGGCCCACGTGCCTGGTGCGGTACTCGCTCGGGGTGAGGCCGGTCCGGGTCTTGAAGCGGGCGGAGAAGGTGCCGAGGCTGCTGAACCCGACCAGGGTGCAGATCTCGGTCACCGTGAGGTTGGCGCTGCGGAGCATCTCCTCGGCCCGCTCGATCCGGCGGTGGGTCAGACACCGGCCGGGCGTCTCGCCGTACGCCTCCTTGCTCAGGCGCGCAGGAAGCGATACCGCGAGCACCCGGCGTGGGCCGCCACCACGTCGAGGTCGAGCTCCGGGTCGGCCCAGTCCCGGTCCATGGCGTCCTTGGCCAGACGCAGACGGCGGATTCTGTCCATGGGCCGATGGTGGCACCGGGGTCCGACGTCGGGCCGGTGGTGGCATGGGGATTCGGCATCGGGCCGGTCGTGGCACGGGGTCCGACATCGGGCGGGAGGTGGCACGGGGGCCCGGCGGCACAGGCCGAAGGCCCCGGGGCGGACACCCGCCGGGGCCTTCGGATGCGGGACGGGTCAGACGGCTTCGGCCACGGCCGCGGGCGCCGCCTCCGCGCCGTCGGTGGAGGGCTTCTGCGGGCCGCCCTTCAGCGGCACCTCCTTGACGAACAGCGCCGCGACCAGCACCAGCACCGAGATCGCCGCACCGAGCACGAACGCGGAGTGCGTGCCCGACGAGACGGCGTGCTGGTAGGCCTCCCGGGCCGCGGCCGGGAGCTTCTTCAGGCTCTCCGCGTCCAGCTGGGCCGACTTCGCGGTGAGGTTCTGTCCCGCCGTGCCGGCCCGCTCGGCCATGACGTCCTGGACCCGGTGGTTGAACAGCGCGCCCATGATGGCCACACCGAAGGAGGAGCCGAGGGTACGGAACAGGGTGGTGGACGAGGACGCCACACCCATGTCCTTCATCTGCACGCTGTTCTGCGCGACCAGCATGGTGACCTGCATCAGGCAGCCCATGCCGGCGCCGAGCACGGCCATGTAGAGGCCGGAGGTCAGCCGGGTCGTGTCCGTGTCCATCAGAGACAGCAGGTACAGCCCGACGATCATCAGCGCTCCGCCCGCGATCGGGAAGAGCTTGTACCGGCCGCTGCCGGTGGTGATCCGTCCGGCGATCATCGAGGTCACGAGCATCGCGCCGAGCATCGGCAGGAGCAGCAGACCGGAGTTGGTCGCGGAGGCGCCCTGCACCGCCTGCTGGTACAGCGGCAGGAACAGCGTGGCGCCGAACATCACGAAGCCGGTGATGAAGCCGATGACCGACATCAGGGTGAAGTTGCGGCTCCTGAAGATGTGCAGCGGCAGGACCGGCTCGGCGGCCCGGGTCTGCCAGAACACGAATCCGATCAGCGAGGCCACGCCGATGCCGATCAGCTCCATGATCCGCGCGGAGGTCCAGGCGTACTCGGTGCCGCCCCAGGTGGTGACCAGGACGATCGCGGTGATGCCGACGGTCAGCAGGATGACACCGAGATAGTCGATGCCCGCCTTGGCCCGCTTCTTCGGCAGGTGCAGCACGGCGGTGACCAGCGCGAGGGCGAACACGCCGAGCGGCAGGTTGATGTAGAAGGCCCAGCGCCAGCCCCAGTTGTCGGTGATGGTGCCGCCGACCAGCGGGCCGCCGATCATGGCGAGCGCCATCACACCGGCCATCAGGCCCTGGTACTTGCCGCGCTCCCGCGGCGGGATGAGGTCGCCGATGATCGCCATGACGCCGACCATCAGGCCGCCGGCGCCGAGACCCTGCACGGCGCGGAACCCGATCAGCTGGCCCATGTCCTGGGCCATGCCGCTCAGCGCCGAACCGATCAGGAAGATCACGATCGAGCTGAGGAAGGCGCCCTTGCGCCCGAACATGTCACCGAGCTTGCCCCAGATCGGGGTGGAGGCCGCGGTGGCCAGGGTGTAGCCGGTGACGACCCAGGAGAGGTGCTCCAGGCCGCCCAGTTCGCCGACGATCGTCGGCATGGCCGTACCCACGATCATGTTGTCCAGCATCGCGAGCATCATCGCGATCATGAGTGCGAGCAGCACCACTCGCACGCTCCTGGGCCGTTTGCCCTGTGCGTCCTGTTCGACAGTGTCCGCCATCGTCTTTCCATTCCCCCTTGCGGCCGTTACTTACTTGCCGCCCGGCTAGTACTCACTACACTGGGAAGGTAGCCCCGTTACTAGCCGGGCGTCAAGTAAGTTTCCGCGGAAGCGCGAGGAGTACGAGGATGGGCGTCACCATGGACGGCACCAAGCAGCAGCGCCGCGGCAACACCCGCCAGCGCATCCAGGACGTGGCGCTCGAACTCTTCGCGGAGCAGGGCTACGAGAAGACCTCCCTGCGGGAGATCGCCGCGCGTCTCGACGTCACCAAAGCGGCCCTGTACTACCACTTCAAGACGAAGGAAGAGATCATCGTCAGCCTCTTCGAGGACCTGACGAAGCCGATCGAGGACCTGATCGAGTGGGGCAGGCGCCAGCCGCACACGCTGGAGACCAAGCAGGAGATCGTCCGCCGTTACAGCGAGGCGCTCTCGGGCGCGGAGCCGCTCTTCCGGTTCATGCAGGAGAACCAGGCGACGGTACGGGAACTGCGCATCGGCGACACCTTCAAGGACCGGATGCGCGGCCTGCGGGACATCCTCATCGACCCCGAGGCGCAGCTCGTGGACCAGGTGCGCTCGGTGAGCGCGATGTTCACGCTGCACGCCGGCATGTTCGTGATGCAGGACCTGGAAGGCGACCCCGAGAAGAAGCGCGAAGCCGTTCTCGAGGTCGCCCTGGACCTGGTCAAGCAGGCGCACGAGCACGCCCGCGAGAGGGATTAGGGTCCTTCGTCCGGATCAGGCCGAGACCGGCCCGGTCCGGACGGGAAGCCCTGGGTCAGACCGTCACGCCCTTGGCGCGCAGGAACGAGACCGGGTCGACGGCGGAGCCGTAGTTCGGGGTGGTGCGGATCTCGAAGTGCAGGTGCGGACCGGTGGAGTTGCCGGTGGAGCCGGACAGGGCGATGTGCTGGCCGGTGCCCACGATCTGACCGATCCGGACGTCGATCCGGGACAGGTGCGCGTACTGCGAGTAGGTGCCGTTGCCGTGCTTGATGACGACGGCGTTGCCGTACGCCGGGCCGTCACCGGCGCCGTTCGGGCCGGCCTTGACGACGGTGCCGCCGTGCGCGGCGACGACCTCGGTGCCGGTCGGCACGGCGAAGTCCTGGCCGCTGTGCTTGGCGACCCAGTGGCTGCCGGCCTGCATGAAGCTGGCGGAGAGCGTGTACTTCTTCACCGGGTCGACCCAGGAGGCGGCGGACGCGGTGGCGGCGCTCGCGACCCCGGTCCCCAGCACGGCCGTGGCGCCGATACCGGCAGCCAGGACGGCCACGCGGTTGCGCTGCGAGGACGTACGAGTGGTGCGGGACGTGAAGCGTCGGATCATCGTGACCTCGTGAACTCGGGAGACAGGTCGCCACCCGGCGCACAGTCGTTCGTCCGGAGCGGCCATCCCTTGGTAACCGAGCACCACATCAAGCCCAAAACGGCCCAACTACGGCATCAGGTAGTAGCCGACCGCGAAACGAATCGCGTTCTTGACAGTCGCGCGGCGCGCTCACCCCGCCGCTGACGACGTCATTCCCTGTCGGGACCCCCTGGAGTGGTGGTCCGCTTTTCGCCCGATTTGCCCACCCGACTGATCCCACTATCTAAGGTAGTAACGGACATTTCGCCTGTGCCCCTTATCACCGGCTGCCCAAACCGAGAGCCACAGAAATGTGATGCAGGCCTCTAGGCACCTACCGTCCGGTAACCCTACGGTTCCTTTCGCGCCACTCTCCCCAAAGATCATGCCCCTGACATTCATGCGTACGGACATGACGTACGGACATGACGTACGGACGTGAGAGGACCCCCACGATGACCACACGCCCCTGGGCGCGCCGTATCTCCGTGACCGCCGTATCCGTGGCCGCCCTGGCCGCGCTGGCCGGCCCGGTCCAGGCGGCGGAGGCGACGGACGGCACGGCTGCCACGGCGACCGCGAGCACGTCCGCGAAGACCGACTACGCCACCTGGCAGAAGGACTGCCGGGCGGTCATGGACCAGGCCCTGCCGTACCTGAAGAGCCGCATCGCCGCCGCCGGGCCCGGTGAGAAGCAGGCGATCGTCTTCGACATCGACAACACCACGCTGGAGACCGACTTCGGCTTCAGCTACCCGCAGCCGGCCAACAAGCCCGTCCTGGACGTCGCCCGCTACGCCCAGGACCACGGCGTCTCCCTCTTCTTCGTCACCGCCCGCCCCGGCATCCTGTACTGGCCCACCGAGTACAACCTCGAACACGACGGCTACGAGATCTCCGGCCTCCGCGTCCGCGGCCTGTTCGACCTCTTCAAGGACGTCGCCGCCTACAAGACCGCCCAGCGCGTCGACATCGAGAACCACGGCTACACGATCATCGCGAACATCGGCAACAGCGCCACCGACCTGTCGGGCGGCCACGCCGAGAAGACGTACAAACTCCCCGACTACGACGGCCAGTTGTCGTAACACGGGGCCAGGTCCCCGGGCTACGCTCCATCCGTGCCCCAGCCGTTGTACGACCACGGGGGTGGCGGACGGAGCCGACGGCGATCGGCGGGGCGCCGGCGTCCGGACTGATCGTCTCGCTGCTGAAGAGACTGTTCCCGGCGGACGGCCCCGGGGCCGTGCCGGCCACCCGGACCGTGCGGCTCGGGGAGATCGGCCGGACGGAGACGGACCGCGACCGGGCGCAGAGCATCGTCGCGGAGATCCTCCCGGCCGTGCCGACGGCGTCGGTACTCGGGGACGCTGCGGCCGTCCTGGACCATTTCCTGGTCCGCACGGGCCTGTTGCTCAGCCCCGCCCCGGACACCCTGCACCTGGTCCACCGCACCTTCCCTGTCGGGAGCACGCGACGGAACTCGACCCGCCGGTACGCCGGCACACCGAGGACCTGGCCCGCGCCCTGCGGCCGCCCCGCACGGCGGAGGAGGCCAGGGAGCCGGCCGAGGCCGGCCCCTATGCCTTGTGAGAAGGACCCGGCCCGGTGAGAAGAACGGAAAGGGGCCGGTGCCCCAAGGCACCGGCCCCTTTCCGTTCGGTCGATCAGCGGACGCCTACGCGTCCTTGCTCAGGTTCGGTCCGGCACCGCCGGCCGCCTGCTCGATCGGCGGGACGTCGGGCAGAGCCGACTTCTCCTCACCCCGGAAGGTGAAGGTGGCGGCGTCGCCCTCGCCCTCGGTGTCCACGACCACGATGTGACCGGGACGCAGCTCGCCGAAGAGGATCTTCTCCGAGAGCGTGTCCTCGATCTCGCGCTGGATCGTGCGGCGCAGCGGACGCGCGCCCAGCACCGGGTCGTAGCCCTTCTTGGCCAGCAGCTCCTTGGCGGACTGGGAGAGCTCGATGCCCATGTCCCGGTCCTTCAGGCGCTCGTCCACCTTGCCGACCATCAGGTCGACGATCCGCAGGATGTCCGCCTGCGTCAGCTGCGGGAAGACGACCACGTCGTCGACGCGGTTGAGGAACTCGGGCCGGAAGTGCTGCTTCAGCTCGTCCGAGACCTTGTTCTTCATGCGCTCGTAGTTGGTCTTCGTGTCACCCGCGGCGGCGAAGCCGAGGTTGAAGCCCTTGGAGATGTCCCGGGTGCCGAGGTTGGTCGTCATGATGATGACCGTGTTCTTGAAGTCCACGACCCGGCCCTGGGAGTCGGTCAGGCGACCGTCCTCCAGGATCTGCAGCAGCGAGTTGAAGATGTCCGGGTGGGCCTTCTCGACCTCGTCGAAGAGGACGACGGAGAACGGCTTGCGGCGGACCTTCTCGGTCAGCTGGCCGCCCTCTTCGTAGCCCACGTACCCGGGGGGCGAACCGAAGAGACGGGACACCGTGTGCTTCTCGCTGAACTCCGACATGTCGAGGGAGATCAGCGCGTCCTCGTCACCGAAGAGGAACTCGGCGAGCGCCTTGGACAGCTCGGTCTTACCGACACCGGACGGGCCGGCGAAGATGAACGAACCGCCCGGACGCTTCGGGTCCTTCAGGCCGGCGCGCGTACGGCGGATCGCCTTCGACAGCGCCTTGACGGCGTCGTTCTGGCCGATGACCCGCTTGTGCAGCTCATCCTCCATGCGGAGCAGACGGCTGGACTCCTCCTCGGTCAGCTTGAAGACCGGGATGCCGGTGGCCGTGGCGAGGACCTCGGCGATCAGCTCGCCGTCGACCTCGGCGACGACGTCCATGTCGCCGGCCTTCCACTCCTTCTCCCGCTTGGCCTTGGCGGCCAGGAGCTGCTTCTCCTTGTCGCGCAGGGAGGCGGCCTTCTCGAAGTCCTGCGAGTCGATCGCGGACTCCTTGTCCCGGCGGACGGCGGCGATCTTCTCGTCGAACTCGCGCAGATCCGGCGGCGCGGTCATCCGGCGGATGCGCATCCGGGAACCGGCCTCGTCGATCAGGTCGATCGCCTTGTCCGGCAGGAAGCGGTCGGAGATGTAGCGGTCGGCCAGGGTGGCGGCCTGGACCAAGGCCTCGTCCGTGATGGAGACGCGGTGGTGCGCCTCGTACCGGTCGCGCAGACCCTTGAGGATCTCGATCGTGTGCGGCAGGGACGGCTCGGCGACCTGGATGGGCTGGAAGCGGCGCTCCAGGGCCGCGTCCTTCTCCAGGTGCTTGCGGTACTCGTCCAGCGTGGTCGCACCGATGGTCTGCAGCTCACCGCGGGCCAGCATCGGCTTCAGGATGGAGGCCGCGTCGATGGCGCCCTCGGCGGCACCCGCACCGACCAGCGTGTGCAGCTCGTCGATGAACAGGATGATGTCGCCGCGGGTGCGGATCTCCTTGAGCACCTTCTTCAGGCGCTCCTCGAAGTCACCGCGGTAGCGGGAGCCTGCGACCAGGGCGCCGAGGTCCAGCGTGTAGAGGTGCTTGTCCTTGAGCGTCTCGGGCACCTCGCCCTTGACGATGGCCTGGGCGAGGCCCTCGACGACGGCGGTCTTGCCGACGCCGGGCTCACCGATCAGCACCGGGTTGTTCTTGGTACGGCGGGACAGCACCTGCATGACCCGCTCGATCTCCTTCTCGCGCCCGATGACCGGGTCGAGCTTGGACTCACGAGCGGCCTGGGTGAGGTTCCGGCCGAACTGGTCAAGGACGAGGGAGGTCGAGGGGGTGCCCTCGGCCGGGCCGCCGGCGGTGGCGGTCTCCTTGCCCTGGTAACCGGAGAGCAACTGGATGACCTGCTGCCGCACCCGGTTGAGGTCTGCGCCCAGCTTGACCAGGACCTGGGCGGCCACGCCCTCGCCCTCACGGATCAGGCCGAGCAGGATGTGCTCCGTGCCGATGTAGTTGTGGCCCAGCTGAAGAGCCTCGCGGAGCGACAGCTCCAGGACCTTCTTGGCACGGGGAGTGAAGGGGATGTGCCCGGACGGGGCCTGCTGGCCCTGGCCGATGATCTCCTCCACCTGCTGGCGGACCGCCTCAAGCGAAATGCCGAGGCTCTCCAGGGCCTTAGCGGCGACACCTTCGCCCTCGTGGATGAGACCCAGGAGGATGTGCTCGGTGCCGATGTAGTTGTGGTTGAGCATCCGGGCTTCTTCCTGAGCCAGGACGACAACCCGCCGCGCGCGGTCGGTGAACCTCTCGAACATCGTTAATCGCTCCTCAGAGCGGTCAGGCAGTGGGGGGAACTTCCCCTCCCTGTCCTTCCGCAGCTTAGTCCCGCAAGCGGGGACCGCTCATTCCAACTGCCGACACCGTCGATGGCCTCCTGACCCCGAACGCCGACATCTGCTCCAACCCGATGGTGCGAGACGATGTTCCCGCAGGCCAGGCAGTTACCCCAGTCGCCAGTACGCCGATGGCGAACGTGAGACGCCCCGTCCTGCGTGTCGCCCCCTCCCACTAGGCATGTCTTACCCGCGGGCACTGACACTCCATGCGGCGCGCACCGGCTCACTCCGCTATGGGCGAACAACCTTGCGCCTCCCCGGGCTCCCGCGCGCCCCCATTTCCGGCACTCTGCGCAGGCGACAGGGCACCCAGCGTAACCTGAACGCCGCTTCGACGGTTGCACTTGGCATGGTTGGCTCAGTCCCCATGACCTCCACGGTCCCCCTTCCCCGCCGGCCCCCCGACCCGGATGCACCGGGCGCCGCCGATCCCACCGCCGGCGCTCTCCCCGCCGGTGGACACGCCGCCGCTCTCCTGGCCGCCCCGGAAGCCCGGGCCCGGCACTGGTACGAGAACGATCTGGGCTGGCCGACAGTGCCCGGACGGCCGCTCCGGCTGCTCACGGGGGTGCGGTTCGACGTGCTGGACGTGCCGGCCGAGGCGGGCGCGCAAGCGCTCCGGCATCTCGCACCGGACTCTCCCGTCATCCTTCGGGGTGACCGGATGGAGGTGCTGGTGGCCCCGGGCAGCGCGGAGGAGCTGCCCGGACTGCTGGACTGGCTGGAGTGGGGAGCGGTGTCCCTGGACCTGCGGGCCCTGGGGCCGGGCGGCACGCTGGAGGCGCCGCCGCCACCCGCGGGGACGACCGCCCTACGGCCTGAATCCCCGCGACCTGAATCGCCGCGTCCCGACTCCCTGCGACCCGCATCACTGCGTCCCGCACCACTACGACCCGAAGGCCCGGGGCCTGCATGCGCACGGCCTGATCCCGTGCGGGCCGGCTCGCCACGCGCCAGTTCCGCGCGGGCCGGATCCGCGGAGGCCGGATCCGCGCGGGCCGTATCGGTTCAGGGGGCCGTGGCCGCTGTGTGGCTGCGGCCCCCCGGGCCGGGAGACGAGATCGGGAACTCGCTGCCGGCCATGCCCTCGATGCCCGCCATGACGGCCGGGCCGGGCGTGGGGCGCGAAGGGAGCGCCCCCGATCTCGTACGACTGGTGGACACGGTGGCAGCGCAGTGCCACCGGGTCCGGCTGCGGCGCACCCGCGCCGGGCATCCCGCCGGTCGGCGGAATCAGCCGTTGGCCTTCTCGTAGGCCTCGCGAATCGACGCGGGAACACGGCCGCGGTCATTGACCTCGTAACCGTTCTCCTTCGCCCAGGCGCGGATCGCCGCGGTGTCCTGGTTGCCGCCGGCAGCGGCACGCGCCTTTCCACGCCCGCCCGAGGCACGGCCGCCGGTACGACGCCCGCCCTTGACATAGGGATCAAGAAGGCTGCGCAGCTTGTCCGCATTGGCAGTCGTGAGGTCGATCTCGTACGTCTTGCCGTCGACCGCGAACGTCACGGTCTCGTCCGCCTCGCCGCCGTCGAGGTCGTCGACAAGAAGGACCTGAACCTTCTGTGCCACCGCATTTCCTTTCATCGATAACGTTGAGGACCAGGGGTGTGCGGCGTCCGCCGTTTCGCCGCCCCTGTTATATGCAGTACTGCAGTACGTCGGAAAGCAAACCGCTTTTGCCGGAAAAACACAAACCCTCGGGAGTGACTCAGCAGACCACCCGCGCCCGGAAACATGCGCGTTTCGGACATAGGGAACCGGGGCAATGACGATCACAGATGCAGAAGCATCCGGCTGTTGCCCAAGGTGTTCGGCTTCACTCGTTCGAGACCGAGGAACTCCGCGACGCCCTCGTCATAGGAACGCAACAGCTCCGCGTACACATCGGTGTCGACCGGTGTCTCCCCGATCTCCACGAAGCCGTGCTTCCCGAAGAAGTCCACTTCGAAGGTCAGGCAGAAAACCCGTCGAACGCCGAGCCAGCGCGCGGTCTGGAGCAACTTCTCCAGCAAGTGATGGCCGACACCGGCGCCCTTGAGGCCGGGCTTCACCGCCAGAGTGCGGACTTCCGCCAGGTCCTCCCACATGACGTGCAGCGCGCCGCAGCCGACCACCTCGGCGTTGTCGTCGCGTTCCGCGACCCAGAACTCCTGGATGTCCTCGTAAAGCGTGACCATGGCTTTGTCGAGCAGGATGCGGTCGCGGACGTAGGCGTCGAGGAGGTGGCGCACGGCCGGGACATCGCTGGTCCGGGCCCGCCGGACGGTGATGGCTTTTGCGGAGACTTCGGGACGCTCTGCTGACATGAGCGGACGCTATCGCCCGTCCGTGTCCTGCGCCGAGCCGGGGCTCTCCTCTTGCCGGGCTTCCGGAGCTTCCCGTTGCCGCACTTCGGGGGCTTCCTGTTGCCGGGCCGCGGGCGCTTCCCGGGTTTCTTCGGGACCCTGGACGATGCGTACGGCGTCCCTGAGGGCCTGGCGCTGTTCCTGGCTCATCATGCCGAAGAAGGCGACGAGAGCGGCGGCCGGGTTGTCGCTCTGCGACCAGGCGTCGTTCATCAGGGCCGCGGCGTACGCGGCTCGTGTCGACACGGCCTCATATCGATAGGCGCGTCCTTCCGCCTCTCGGCGCACCCAGCCCTTCTGATGGAGATTGTCCAAAACGGTCATCACGGTGGTGTACGCGATGGACCGTTCCTGCTGGAGGTCTTCCAGGACTTCTCGAACGGTCACCGGGCGGTTCCACTTCCACACCCGCGTCATGACCGCGTCTTCGAGTTCTCCCAATGGGCGAGGCACAGCTCAGAACAATAGTGGGAGATCCCGGCAATGGCGTGCCGGACGTGCGCTAGAGCTGCAAACGCGAACAAAAAGGGCGTACGACTCGGAAAGCGGCGGGGCGTGGGAGTCGTACGCCGGGAGGGCCGGGGGCCCGTCGGAGCGCGGAGGGGGAGTCTCCTCAGGCGTCGGCGGCGGGAGCCTTGCGCGGGCCCTCCGCGCGCGCGAGCGCGGCGTCGACGGCGGCGTCCTCCCTGGCCTTGGCGGCCCCGCCCTGGGTCTTCACGATCACCCTGACCACACCGATGAAGAACACGGCCATGACGACCGGGGGCACGAGCGCGGAGACGTAGTCCATGTCTCCAGAGTATCCACGGCGGAACGGGCGAAAGGGGCGGGGTACACGCTGAGAGGACGGCCCGGACGGCCCGGACGGAGGCCGGGCCGTCGGTGCGGCGGGGTCGCCCGGGGCGACGAGGTCAGCCGGGGCGGCGGTGGGGCGGGGTCGGCCGGAGCGCCGGTGGGGCGGGGTCGGCCGGAGCGCCGGGCGGTGGGGTCAGCCCGCGGCCAGCTGGCGGGATTCGGCCGGCGGCGTCGGCTTGCGGCGCGGGAAGACCTCCCCCGGCGTCGGGATGGGCCGCTTCGGTGCCGCCGGCTCCGGCTCGGCCGGGCCCGCGGGCCGCTCCGCGGGTCCCGGCGATGGCTTCGGCGAGGGCTTCTGCGGGGGCCTGGACGGCCCCTCGGCCTGCTCGTCCTCCTGCCGGACCCCGGGCTCTCCCGCGCCGCCCGCAAGGGCCAGCAGGCGCGTTCGCGCGGGCGGCACGGCGGGCGCCGGCACCTTGCGCGCTCCCTGCGCGAACCGCGCCCGCACGTCCTGCTCGGCCAGCCCCTGGCAGCGGTCCAGCAGGGCCGCCGCCGCGGGGTTCCCGCGCAACGCCCGGAGCGCGGCGAGATCGTCCGGCGTGGGCCGGTGCCCGGCGCCGAGCGCCTCCTCCAGGAGGGCGAGGTAACCGGCGGCGGTGCCCGGCAGCGCGGCCCGGTACCGGCCCAGGTCGGCCACCAGGAAGGAGCGCAGCCTGGCCCCCTCGCGCATCGCCTCGTCGAGCGACTCGGCGAGCCGGTAGCAGTCCTGCACGTCCTCGGCGGAGACGTGGCCGGGGTGAAGGGCGAGGGCGAGGGCGCGGCGGAGCACACGCAGCTCCTCCGCGCCGAACGCCATGCCGCCGCGGGATCCGTATGGCGTGGGCATGCGGCGACGCTATCGCTAATCGGACAAAAGTGACGGATCGGAACGTTGTTTCGCTGCGTGTCGCTCCGGCGTTCCCTCGTCCGGGGTCACCGGGCAGGCCGGCCCCCGCGCGGGCGCCGGCCGTCGCTCACAGCCGTGAGACGTTCCGCTCGTACACCATGCGCAGCCCCATCAGCGTCAGCCACGGCTGGTGCTCGTCGATCACCGAGGACTCGCCCAGCACCATCGGCGCGAGCCCGCCCGTGGCGATCACCGTCACGTCGTCCGGATCGTCGGCCAGCTCGCGCGCCATCCGGCTCACCACCCCGTCGACCTGCCCGGCGAAGCCGTACACGATGCCCGCCTGCATGGCCTCGACCGTGTTCTTGCCGATCACGCTGCGCGGCCGGGCCACCTCGATCTTGCGCAGCTGCGCGCCCTTGACGCCGAGCGCCTCCACGGAGATCTCGATACCGGGCGCGATCACCCCGCCGACGTACTCCCCGCGCGCGGAGACCGCGTCGAAGGTGGTCGCCGTACCGAAGTCCACGACGATCGCCGGGCCGCCGTACAGCTCGACCGCCGCGACCGCGTTGATGATCCGGTCCGCGCCGACCTCCTTGGGGTTGTCGGTGAGGATCGGCACGCCCGTCTTGACGCCCGGCTCCACGAGGACGGCGGGTACGTCGCCGTAGTACCTCCGGGTGACCTCGCGCAGCTCGTGCAGCACCGACGGGACGGTCGCGCAGATGGCGATGCCGTCGATGCCGTCGCCCAGCTCGTCGCCGAGCAGCGGGTGCATCCCCATCAGACCCTGGAGCAGAACCGCCAGTTCGTCCGCCGTGCGCCGCGCGTCCGTGGAGATGCGCCAGTGCTCGACGATGTCCTCGCCGTCGAACAGGCCGAGGACCGTGTGCGTGTTGCCGACGTCGATCGTGAGGAGCATGGCCGTTACTCCGCCTCGCGCAGGTCCAGGCCGATGTCCAGGATCGGCGAGGAGTGGGTGAGCGCGCCGACGGCCAGGAAGTCCACGCCCGTGTCGGCGTACACGCGCGCGGTGTCGAGCGTGAGCCGGCCGGAGGCCTCCAGCAGGGCCCGCCCGCGGACGATCCCGACGGCCTCCGCGCACTGGTCGGGCGTGAAGTTGTCCAGCAGGATCAGGTCCGCGCCCGCGTCCACGACCTCGCGCAGCTGGTGCAGGGTGTCGACCTCGACCTCGATCGGCACTTCCGGGAAGGCCTCCCGGACGGCCTTGAAGGCCTGCGCGACGCCGCCGGCGGCGACCACGTGGTTGTCCTTCACCAGGGCCGCGTCGGACAGCGACATGCGGTGGTTGACGCCCCCGCCGCAGCGGACGGCGAACTTCTCCAGCGAACGCAGGCCCGGCGTCGTCTTCCGGGTGTCGCGGACCTTCGTCGTGGTGCCCTCCAGCGCGTCGGCCCACGCGCGCGTGGCCGTCGCGATGCCGGACAGACGGCACAGGATGTTCAGCGCGCTGCGCTCGGCGGTGAGCAGGTCACGCGTGCGCGTGGTGACCGACAGCAGCTTCTGCCCGGCCTCGATCCGGTCGCCGTCCTCCACGTGCCGCTCGACCTCGAACTCGTCCGTGCACACCACGGAGAGCACGGCCTCGGCGACCCGCAGGCCGGCCACGACGCCGCCCTCGCGCGCGGTGAAGTCACCGGTGGCGACGGCGTCCTCGGGGATGGTCGAGACCGTCGTCACGTCCACGCCGCCGTCCAGGTCCTCCTGGATGGCGACGTTGGCGACGTCCTCGACCTCGACGGGGTCGAGCCCGGCAGCGGCCAGCAGCTCGGCGAGCGCGGGGTCGAGCCCGCACTCCAGGTACTCCTCGTCGCCCTCCGTGCCGCAGGCGCAGCCGTCGCCGCAGCCGCCGGTGGTGGCGAGAGGAAGGTCGTCGGTGCTCACGTTCGTCACTGCTCCTGGACGCTGGGGTGTTACCGGGTAGGGGGGAAGTCTGCGGTGTCCGTGGTGCGTACGGCCAGCGACCGGTCCGGATTGAGCCGTACGACGATGTGGCGCCGCCAGGTGTCGTCGTCGCGCTCGGCACGGTCCTCGCGCCAGTGGCAGCCGCGGGTCTCCTCGCGCTGCCGGGCGGCGGCGACCAGGACACGGGCCACGCACAGGAGGTTGGTGGCCTCCCAGGTGTCGACGCCGGGCTCGGCGGTCTTGCCGTTCTCGTCCAGGGCGTCACGGGCCTCGGCGTGCAGCCGCTGGAGCTGCCCGGCGGCCGTGGCGAGAGACTCCTCCGAGCGCAGCACGCCGGCGCCCTCGGTCATGATCCGCTGGATGGCGAAGCGGGACTCGGGGGCCAGCAGCGGGTGCGCGGGCGTCTCGGGGTGCGGGACCGGTGCGGGCACGCGTGCGTGGAGGCCGTCCTCCGCGCGGGCAGCGACGATGTCGTCGGCGATCCGCTCGGCGTAGACGAGGCCTTCGAGGAGGGAGTTCGAGGCGAGCCGGTTGGCGCCGTGCACACCGGTGCAGGCGACCTCGCCGCACGCGTACAGGCCCGGGACCGTCGTGCGTCCCCGCGCGTCGGTGCGGACGCCGCCGGAGGCGTAGTGCGCGGCGGGGGCGATCGGGATGGGCTCGGTGACCGGGTCGATGCCGTTGGCGCGGCAGGCGGCCAGGATGGTGGGGAACCGGTGCTCCCACATGTCGGCGCCGAAGTGCCGGGCGTCGAGGTACATGTGCTCGGCGCCCTGCTCCAGCATCCGCCGCAGGATGCCCTTGGCGACGATGTCGCGGGGGGCCAGCTCGGCCAGTTCGTGCTGGCCCACCATGAAGCGCACGCCGTCCCCGTCGACCAGGTGGGCGCCCTCGCCGCGCACCGCCTCGGAGACGAGCGGCTGCTGGCCCTCGGCGTCCATGCCGAGGAACAGCACGGTCGGGTGGAACTGCACGAACTCCAGGTCGCTGACCTCGGCGCCCGCGCGCAGCGCCAGCGCCACACCGTCACCGGTCGACACGGACGGGTTGGTGGTCGCCGAGAACACCTGGCCCATGCCGCCGGTCGCGAGCACCACCGCGGGGGCGTGCACGGCGCCCACGCCGTCGTGCTGGCCCTCGCCCATCACGTGCAGCGTGACACCGGCCGTGCGGCCGTCGGCGTCGGTCAGCAGGTCCAGCACCAGCGCGTTCTCGATGGTGCGCAGCCCGCGCGCGCGTACGGCCTCGACGAGCGCCCGGGAGACCTCCGCGCCGGTCGCGTCGCCGCCCGCGTGCGCGATCCGGCGCCGGTGGTGGCCGCCCTCGCGGGTGAGGTGGATGTCGCCCTCGTCGTCGGTGTCGAAGTGGGCGCCGGTGGAGATCAGGCGCCGTACGGCGTCGGGGCCTTCGGTGACGAGGATCCGTACGGCCTCCTCGTCGCACAGGCCCGCGCCGGCCACCAGGGTGTCCTCCAGGTGCTGCTCGGGCGTGTCGCCCTCGCCGAGGGCGGCGGCGATGCCGCCCTGGGCCCAGCGCGTGGAACCGTCGTCGAGGCGGGCCTTGGTGACGACGACGGTCCGCAGCCCGGCGGCCTCGCAGCGCAGCGCCGCGGTCAGGCCCGCCACTCCGGAGCCGACGACGACCACGTCCGCGGAGATGTTCCACCCGGGGGCGGGTGCGTGCAGTCGTATGCCTGTGCTGGTCACGAGGCGGCTCCGAAGGTGAGAGGAAGATTGTCGATCAGCCGGGTCTTTCCGACCCGGGCGGCGACGGCGAGGACGGCCTCGCCGGTGAAGTCGTCGCCGATCTCGGTGAAGTCGGCGGGGTCGACCAGCGCGAGGTAGTCCAGCCGCAGCGGCGGGTCGTAGCGGAGGGCCTCGTCCAGCACCTGGTGGGCGGCGGCGCGGACGGCCGCCGGGCCGCCGGGCGCGGCGGTGGCCACCGCGTGCGCGTCGGCCGCCGCGCGGGACTCCCCTATGGCGCTCAGCGCCTCGGCACGCGCGTGCGTGGAGGGCACTTCCCGGGCCCGCGCGCGCAGCGCCTCCTGCGCCGCGTGCCGGTCGCGGCCGGCGAACAGCGCGCGGGACAGCGCGAGCGCGCTGCGGCGCTCGTCCACCGAGAGGTAGCGGTTGCGGCTGGACAGGGCGAGCCCGTCCTCCTCGCGCACGGTCGGTACGGCGACGATCTCGACGCCGAAGTTCAGGTCCCGCACCATGCGCCGGATCAGGGCCAGCTGCTGGGCGTCCTTCTGCCCGAACAGGGCGGCGTCGGGGCGGGTGAGGTGCAGCAGCTTGGCGACGACGGTGAGCATGCCGTCGAAGTGGCCGGGCCGGGAGGCGCCCTCAAGGCGCTCGCCCATGGGTCCCGCGGAGAGGCGCACCTGGGGTTCACCGCCCGGGTACACCTCGTCCACGGAGGGCGCGAAGACGGCGTCCGCGCCCGCCTCCGCGGCGAGCTTCAGATCGGCGTCCAGGGTGCGCGGGTAGCGGTCCAGGTCCTCTCCCGCGCCGAACTGCAGCGGGTTGACGAAGACGGTGACGACGACCTCGCCGTCCGGGCCGGCGATCTCGCGCGCGGAGCGGATGAGGGTGGCGTGGCCCTCGTGCAGGGCGCCCATGGTCATCACGACGGCTCGGCGGCCGTGGCGCACGCGCGCGTGCAGCTCTTCGGCGGTGCTCAGCAGGGCGGTGCTCATCGGTCGTTCCCCTCGGTGCCGTTCGTGCCGTCGGTGCCGTTCGTGCCCTCGGTGCCGTTCGTGCCCTCGGTGCCGTTCGTGCCGCCGGCTCCGCCGCCCGCGTGGCTTCCGTCGGCGAGTACCCCGAGGAGGTCCTCGGCCAGTTCCGGCTTCAGCAGGCCGTGGGCGAGCGCGCGGTCGGCGGTCGCGCGGGCCATCGCCAGATAGCCCGCCACGGTCTGCGGGGCGTGCTTGCGCAGCTCGGTGACGTGCGCGGCGACCGTGCCGGCGTCCCCGCGCGCGACCGGCCCGGTCAGGGCGGCGTCGCCGGAGCGCAGCGCGTTGTCCAGGGCGGCGCCGAGCAGCGGGCCGAGCATCCGGTCGGGCGCCCCCACGCCTGCCGCGCGCAGCAGCTCCATGGACTGGGCGACCAGGGTCACCAGGTGGTTGGCGCCGAGGGCGAGGGCCGCGTGGTACAGCGGGCGGTTCTGCTCGCTGATCCACTCCGGCTCGCCGCCCATCTCGATCACCAGGGCCTCGGCGGCCAGCCGCAGCTCCTCGGGCGCGGTGACGCCGAAGGAGCAGCCCGCGAGTCGCTGGACGTCCACGGGGGTGCCGGTGAAGGTCATCGCCGGGTGCAGGGCCAGCGGGAGCGCGCCCGCGCGCAGGGCCGGGTCGAGGACCTGCGCGCCGTACCGGCCGGAGGTGTGCACGAGCAGCTGTCCCGGCCGTACCGCGCCGGTCTCGGCGAGGCCGGCGACCAGGGCGGGGAGGGCGTCGTCGGGGACCGTGAGCAGGACCAGGTCGGCGCGCTGGAGGACTTCGGCGGGCGGCACCAGCGGGACGCCCGGGAGCATGGCCTCGGCGCGCCTGCGGGAGGCGTCGGAGACGCCGGAGACGGCCACCGGGCGGTGCCCGGCGAGCTGGAGGGACGCGGCGAGCGCGGGGCCCACGCGACCGGCGCCGACGACGCCGACGGTGAGCCGGGCGGGGCGGTCCTTGAGGTCTGGCTGGTGGAATGTACTCACGCGACGGCGGCCTTCCCGTTCCAGTCCGCTCTGGGTACCGGACGATTTCTCGTCATGTTAACGCTATCTCGTTCCGGCGCCGACCGGTTGTCCACAGGCTGTGGGTTTCCCCACGCTTCGGCCCCGGGCCCCGCGTGGAAATCCCGGTGTCCCCCGCCGGTCGGGCACGGCATGATCCACGCCATGACGGAGACAGCTGGGCTGGAGATGGAGCAGGGCGGGGAACGGTCGGCGCAGGAGCGGCTGCGTGAGCGGCGCGCGACCGCCCACCGGCAGGTGCGGCGCACGCTGGCACGCGCGAGCACGGGCGGATCGATCCGGGAGCGCCTCGCGGAGCTGACGGAGGCGGCCCCCGACGTCTACGACGTGGACGAGCCGACCGACATCTACGGCAACCGGATCGTGGCCGCTGTGGAGGAACGGGTCGCCGCGCTGCTCGGCACGGAGGCCGCCGCGTTCTTCCCGACCGGGACGATGGCGCAGCAGGTGGCCCTGCGCTGCTGGGCGGCCCGCACCGGCAGCCCCACGGTGGCCCTGCATCCCCTGGGTCACCCCGAAGTGCACGAGCGGGACGCGTTCAGCCAGCTCAGCGGCCTGCGCCCGGTCCATGTGACCAGCGAGCCCCGGCTGCCCACGGCCGCGGAGATACGCGACTTCGCCGAGCCCTTCGGGGCACTGATGCTGGAACTTCCCCTCAGGGACGCCGGTTTCCTGCTGCCCACCTGGGAGGAGCTGAACGACGTCGTCGAGGCCGCGCGGGAGCGCGACGCGGTCGTGCACTTCGACGGCGCCCGCCTGTGGGAGTCCACCGTCCACTTCGAGCGCCCACTGCGGGAGATCGCGGGCCTTGCGGACAGCGTCTACGTGTCCTTCTACAAGTCCCTCGGCGGTTTCGGCGGCGCGGCCCTGGCCGGCCCGCTGACCCTGATCGAGGAGGCGAAGACCTGGCGGCACCGCTACGGCGGCATGATCTTCCAGCAGTTCCCGACCGCGCTGTCCGCCCTGGTCGGTCTGGAGCGGGAGCTGCCCCGGCTGCCCGACTACGTCCGCCACGCGCGCGTGGTCGCCGCCGCGCTGCGCGAGGGGTTCGCCGAGGCCGGGCTGCCGTGGGCGCGAGTGCACCCCGGGGTGCCGCACACCCATCAGTTCCAGGTCTGGCTGCCGTACGACTCCGAGGGGCCGGCGGAGGCGGCGGTGCGGCAGGCGGAGGAGAGCGCGGTGTTCCTGTTCTCGAGCCCCTGGAACGCCGGCGGGCCCGGTCTGGCCTGGACGGAGGTCACGGTGGCCGCCGCCGGCCTGGAGTGGACGGCGGACGACGTCCGCGCGGCCGTGCGGGACTTCGTGGACCGCCTGCCGGAGCGGGCGTAGCCGAGCGCGCCGGGCACACGGCCCGGCGGGGCCCGGTGGGGCGCGCGGCTCAGCCGAGTGCGCGGGGGCGCAGCCAGCGGCTCAGGGCCTGCCGGAGGCGTCCGTGCGCCGGGCGCCCGGCGATGACCGCGCGGAAGCGCCGGTAGTCGCGCAGCTCGCGGACCACGGCGACGTCGTGACGGCCCGGCGCGGGCGGCTCCGGCTCGCCGTGCAGACGGGCGCGGTGGCTGTCGAGGAGGTACTGCTGGGTGATGCTCATGGCGGATCGCCTTCTCGGGACGTCGAGTGATCGCTGACTGGTCGTCGACTCGGTCGCCGACTGTCGACGACCGCTCGGTGAGTGATCGGGCTCCGCGGCTGCCCCGGTGCTCCAGACTGCGCCGCCCGGCGGGGGAAGTCGCGTCGATTGACGTCCGCCGTCAATCGGCGGCCCGGTTGTCGGTGGCGGCGGGCACCATGGGGGCATGAGCGTGCGCATCGACATCGCGGGGCTGCGGCCGGAGAGGATCGCCGCCGTCCCCTCGCCCCTGGCCGAGTTGGGCATGGCGCTGCACGCGCTGTCGGAGCCGGGGCACCACCCCGGACTGCAGGGCTGGGTGACGGGCGTGACGGCCCGGCTGGACACCCACCTGGCCGACCGGATGTGCGAGGCGGACTTCCTCTGGCGCTCGACCTTCTCGGACCTGTTCCTGCCGTTCGCGGGCGTCGCGGGCCGGAGCACGCTGCCCGGTGCCACCCTCGCCGAAGACCTGGACCTGCTGGACAAACTGACGGACGAACAGTTCGTGGACGCGGCGATGGAGTTCACCTGCGCGCTGCCGTACGGCGCGCAGGGCCCCTCCGCGCTCGCCGACGCCGACGTGCGCCGCCGGGCGCTGGAGCTGGCCGCCTCGCGCGGGCCCCGGCAGGTGCGGTTCGCCGAGCGGCTGCTTTGCGACCCGCCGCGGATCCGGGCCTGGGTGCGGCAGTTCGTGCAGGACTGCGACGAGGCGTTCTTCGCGGAGACCTGGTCCCGGCTGAAGCACCAGCTCGCGGCGGACGCCCGCCACAAGACGGACCTCCTGCTGCGCCGGGGCATGGCCGAGGCGCTGGCGGCGGTGTCGCCTACCGTGACGCTCGACGAGAATGCCGCCACGATCACGGTCGACAAGCTGGGCAGCTGCAGCTCGGCCACGGCGGACGGGGGCCTCCTCCTCGTCCCGACGAGCCTGGGCTGGCCGCACCTGAGCGTCCTGCACCGGTACGGCTGGCAGCCGGTGCTGCACTACCCCGTCGGCTCACCCGAGCTGGCGGCCCCGCCCTCCGTGGAACAGCTCGCGCTGCGGATGAGCGCCCTGTCCCACCCCGTGCGGATGCGGCTCTGCCGCCATCTGGCGCGCAGCGCCTACACCACCAGCGAGCTCGCGCAGTTCCACGACATGACGGCCCCCGAGATATCCCGGCACCTGAGCGTCCTGAAGAAGGCGGGCCTGGTCTCCACCCGCCGCCGCGGCCGGTACGTGCTGCACCAGCTGGACGTCACCGTCGTCGCCAGGCTGGGCAGCGACTTCCTGGAGGGCATACTCCGGTAGCGGGCATCGCCACCGGCCCGGCCGGCCCTGGCCCGCCGCCGCTTCCGGTCAGCCGTGGCCGCCGGCGCGCACCAGCCCCGTCTCGTACGCCAGCACGACCACCTGCACCCGGTCGCGCAGGCCGAGCTTGGTCAGGATGCGGCCCACATGGGTCTTCACCGTCGCCTCGCTCAGCACGAGCCGGGCCGCGATCTCGCCGTTGGACAGGCCCTGCGCCACCAGCACCATCACCTCCCGCTCCCGCTCGGTGAGCCGCTCCAGCTCCTTGTGCTGCGGCTCCTTGCCGGTGGAGGGCAGCATCGGCGCGAAACGGTCCAGCAGGCGCCGGGTGGTGGAGGGCGCCACGACCGCGTCACCGCTGTGCACGGCGCGGATGGCGGCCAGCAGGTCCCCGGGCGGCACGTCCTTGAGCATGAAGCCGGAGGCGCCCGCCTTCAGCCCGGAGAAGGCGTACTCGTCCAGGTCGAACGTGGTGAGGATGAGGACCTTCGGCGCGTCCGGCTCCCCGCAGATCCGCCGGGTGGTCTCCACACCGTCCAGCTTCGGCATGCGGACGTCCATCAGGATGACGTCGACGGCGGTGGACCGCAGCACCTGGAGGGCCTCCACGCCGTCGCCCGCCTCCGCGACGACCTCCATGTCCGGCTGGGCGGCGAGCACCATCCGGAATCCGGTGCGCAGCAGCACCTGGTCGTCGACGAGCATCACGCGGATCGTCATCGGGTCCTCTTCCGTGTCTTCGGTTGCCGCCCCCGCCGCCGTACGCCGTCTCCGGGCGCCGTCGGCAAGGGGTGGTGCGGGGGTCAACAGGGGGCCTGCGGCAGGGTCAGTGCGCCGGCTTGAGCGGGAGCAGGGCACTGATGCGGAATCCTCCGCCCGGGCGCGGCCCGGCGTCCAGCGTGCCGCCGACCATGCCGACCCGCTCGCGCATACCGATCAGGCCGTGTCCCTGCCCGTCGGCGCCGCCCTCCTCGTACAGCTCGTGCGGCGCTCCCTTGCCGTCGTCCTCGACGAGCAGGCCGAGACCGTCGTCGAAGTACACCAGCCGGACGCTCGCGCCCGCGTTGGGCCCGCCGTGCTTGCGCGTGTTGGTGAGCGCCTCCTGCACGATCCGGTACGCGGTCAGCTCCACTCCGCTGGGCAGCGGGCGCGGGGTGCCCTCCACCTTGAAGTCGACCGGGAGGCCGGAGCTGCGGCACTTCTCGATGAGGTCGTCGATCTGCTCGACGTCGGGCTGCGGGACGTACTCGCCGCTCTCCTGGTGCTCGCCGGTGCGCAGCACGCCCAGCAGGCGGCGCATCTCGGCGAGGGCCTGACGGCCGGTGGAGGAGATCGTCTCCAGGGCCTTCTTCGCCTGGTCGGGCGCGGCGTCCATGACGTAGGCGGCCCCGTCGGCCTGCACCACCATCACCGACACGTTGTGCGCGACGACGTCGTGCAGCTCGCGCGCGATCCGAGCGCGCTCGGCGGCCACCGCGACCTTCGACTGCGCCTCGCGCTCCTTCTCCAGACGGGCCGCGCGCTCCTCCAGCTGGGCGAAGTAGGCGCGCCGGGTGCGCATGGAGTCGCCGAGCACCCAGGCGAGGGCGAAGGGCACCGTCTGGAAGACCGCTATGGCGATCTGCCCGGCGAAGCTGCTGTGCTCGTCCGGCCAGCGGATCTGGGCCACGGTCGCCGCGCAGAGACTGACGGCGAGGGCGAGCCGGGAGGCCCAGAGCGCGCCTATCGCCGCGACCGTGTAGGTGATCACGAGCATGGCGAAGTCGGCGGGGGTCGTCTCGACGTCCAGGACCAGCTGGGCCAGTCCGGTCCCGAGGGCGAGCAGCAGCATCGGCTCCGGGAGCCGGCGGCGCAGCGCCACGACGACGCACAGGGCGACGGAGACGATGATCCCCCCGGCGGCCGTCCCGTGGTGACCACGCACCCCGTCGAGAGTGACCACACTCAGCGCGGACACCCCGAACAGGGCGACGGCCCAGAAGGCGTCGACCCACGTCGGGTGGCGGCGGAGGAAGTCATAGAGGCGCTGCACGTAACCCAGAGTAGGGAAACCGGATGCGTGCAGGGGTCAACCGAAGGGCCGATCCGTGCCGGGCGCGCGTACTCCCCAAGGTGGAGGCCGTGATCATCTGTGCGCCTAGTCTGTGCCGGTGACGGATGAGACGACAGTGGAGGACTTCCGCGGGAATTCCGGCCCACGCGGCTGGCGCGCGGCGGCCGAGACGGCTCTGTACGGACCCGGTGGCTTCTACCGCCGCCCGGAGGGCCCGGCCGGTCACTTCCGCACCTCCGTGCACGCCTCCCCGCTGTTCGCGCGGGCCGTGGCCGGGCTGCTGTGCCGGGTGGACGCGGCTCTGGGGCGGCCCGCGGTGCTGGACTTCGTCGACATGGGTGCCGGGCGGGGCGAGCTGGTCACCGGGGTGCTCGCCGCCCTGCCCGCCGACGTGGCCGCACGCGTGCGTGCGTACGCCGTCGACGTCGCCGACCGCCCGGCCGGCCTGGACGCGCGGATCACCTGGCTGAGGGAGCTCCCGGACGAGGTCAGCGGGCTGCTGTTCGCCAACGAGTGGCTGGACAACGTCCCCGTGGACGTCGTGGAGGTGGACTCCGCCGGCGTGCCCCGGCTGGTGCTCGTCACGGAGGACGGCTCCGAGCGGCTCGGGGAGCCCGTGACGGGCGAGGAGGCCGGCTGGCTCGCGCGCTGGTGGCCGCTGCCCGCCGAGGAGGGGCTGCGGGCGGAGATCGGCCTGCCCCGGGACCGGGCCTGGGGAGCGGCCGTGGACCGGGTGGTGCGAGGGCTCGCGGTGGCCGTGGACTACGCGCACACCGCGGGCGCGCGCCCTCCGTTCGGGACGCTCACCGGCTTCCGGGAGGGGCGCGAGACGGCGCCCGTGCCGGACGGCTCGTGCGACATCACGGCGCACGTGGCACTGGACGCGTGCGCGGTGGCCCCGGCCACGCCGCGCACGCCCTCCGGCACGGCGCGGGAGACCGGTGAACGGGCGCGTGAGCTTTCCGGCGCACGCCTGCTCACGCAACGCGCTGCGCTGCATGCCCTCGGCCTCACCGGCGCACGCCCCGCGCTCGCGCTGGCCTCGACGGATCCCGCGGCCTACGTACGCGCCCTCGCGAGCGCCGGGGAGGCCGCCGAACTCACGGCACCCGGCGGTCTCGGCGACTTCGGCTGGCTCCTGCAGCCGGTCGGCATCCCGGACCCCCTGGAGCCGGACCCCCTGGAGCCGGGCGCCCTGGAGCCGGGCCCCGAGGACTCACCCGGCCGGTGAACCACACCCGCGGGTCCGCACCCCTGTCCACACCTTGGGTCCGCGCGCCCGGCCGCCCGGGCGGCGGCCTACTTGTCGATGTCGCCGACCACGAAGAACATCGACCCCAGGATCGCCACCATGTCCGCCACCAGCGTTCCCGGCAGCAGCTCGGTCAGCGCCTGGATGTTGTTGTACGAGGCCGAGCGCAGCTTCAGCCGGTACGGCGTCTTCTCGCCCTTGCTGACCAGGTAGTAGCCGTTGATGCCGAGCGGGTTCTCGGTCCACGCGTACGTGTGCCCCTCGGGCGCCTTCAGCACCTTGGGCAGCCGCTGGTTGATCGGGCCGGGCGGCAGCTCCGCGAGCCGGTCCAGGCAGGCGTCGGCGAGGTCCAGGGCGTTGTGGGTCTGGTCCAGCAGTATCTCGAAGCGGGCGAGGCAGTCGCCCTCGCCGCGGGTGGCGACCTTCAGGACGTCCTGGAGGTTGCCGTAGGCCAGGTAGGGCTCGTCACGGCGCAGGTCGAAGTCGACGCCGGAGCCGCGCGCGATGGGTCCGCTCACGCCGTAGGCGTGCACCGTCTCCGGAGCCAGTGCCCCGACGCCGCGCGTGCGGCCACGGAAGATCTCGTTGCCGAGCACCAGGTCGTCGAAGACGTCCATGCGCGAGCGCACGGCCGCGACGGCCTCACGGGCGCGGGCCGTCCAGCCGGCCGGCAGGTCCTCCTTGAGGCCGCCGACGCGGTTGAACATGTAGTGCATGCGCCCGCCGGAGACCTCCTCCATCACGTTCTGGAGCACCTCGCGCTCCCGGAACGCGTAGAACACCGGCGTGATCCCGCCCAGCTCCAGCGGGTAGGAGCCGAGGAACATCAGGTGGTTCAGCACCCGGTTCAGCTCGGCGAGCAGGGTGCGCGTCCACACCGCGCGCTCGGGGACCTCCATGCCGAGCATCCGCTCCACGGCGAGGACCACGCCCAGCTCGTTCGAGAACGCGGACAGCCAGTCGTGCCGGTTGGCGAGCACGATGATCTGCCGGTAGTCCCGTGCCTCGAAGAGCTTCTCGGCGCCCCGGTGCATGTAGCCGATCACCGGCTCCGCGTGCACGATGCGCTCGCCGTCCAGTACGAGCTTGAGCCGCAGGACGCCGTGCGTGGACGGATGCTGGGGACCGATGTTGAGCACCATGTCGGTACTCTCCGCAGCGCCGCCGATGCCGACCGTGGTCTCCGTCGTAGGAGTCATGGCCCCAGTTTCCCCTACGTACGCTGGCCCCATGGAAACGGGGAGCCTGGAAGGAACCGGAGCGGCGGCCGGCCGGCCGGTGTGGCGGGGCCTGCGGCCCGGTCTGCTGCGGGTGCGCCGGCTGCTGCTGGTGGTGTGGACGGGGGTGCTCACGGTCGCCGCCGGGCTGGTGCCGGGCCTTCTCGTGGGGCCGGCCTGGGCGGCCTGCGCGCTGCTGCCGCCGGTGTTCGCCGCGTGGTGCTGGCGGCTGCTGGGACGCAACTGGCGCTCCTGGCGGTACGCCGAGCGGGCCGACGACCTGCTGATCAGCCGCGGTGTCCTGTGGCGCGAGGAGACGGTGGTGCCGTACGGGCGGATGCAGCTCGTGGAGGTGACCTCCGGGCCCCTGGAACGGCGGTTCGGGCTGGCCACCGTACAGCTGCACACGGCCGCCGCCGCGACCGACGCGACCATCCCCGGCCTGGACCCGGCCGAGGCGGAACGCCTGCGCGACCGGCTCACCGAGCTGGGCCAGGCACGATCGGCGGGCCTGTGACACCCCGGGACCGCGCGGAGGACGCGAAGGGCACGGAGACCACCGAGGCCGCCGAGGGCGCTGCGGCCGACGCGCAGGCTCCGCAGGGCGCTGGGGGCGCTATATCGGAGCCTTCGTCCGTCGTCGAGCGTCGGCTGCATCCGGTCACGCCCTTCCGCCGGGCGTGGGCGCCGCTCGCCGTGCTGGCCGGCTGGGCGGTGCACGACCCGGGCGGCGCGCAGGAGCAGCTCGCCCGGCTGACCGACACGGTGCTCCTGCTGGGCCTCGCGGTGCTGGTGCCGGCGGCCGGCCTCTACGGCTTCCTGTCGTGGTGGTTCACGCACTACGCGGTCACCGACACCGAGCTGCGCATACGCACCGGACTGCTGTTCCGGCGCACCGCGCACATCCGGCTGGAGCGCGTGCAGGCCGTGGACGTCTCCCGTCCGCTCCTCGCGCGCGTGGCGGGCGTCGCCAAGCTGCGGATCGACGTCGTCGGCGCCGACGACAAGGACGAGCTGGCCTACCTGGGCGAGCGGGAGGCGCGCGCCCTGCGCGCGGAGCTGCTCGCGCGCGCTGCGGGTTTCGCGCCCGAGACGGCGCGTGAGGTCGGAGAAGCCCCGGCGCGGGCACTGGTGCGCGTGCCCCCGCGAGAGCTGGCCCGCTCCCTGCTGCTGACGGGCGCCACCTGGGGCTCGCTGTGCGGCGCGCTGATTCTCCCCACCGTGCTCTGGCTCACCACGCAGAACGTGTGGACGGTCCTCGTCAGCGCCCTGCCCCTGCTCGGCGCGGCGGGCGCGAGCAGTGTGGGCCGGTTCGTCACCGAGTTCGACTGGACGGTGAGCGAGTCCCCGGACGGCCTGCGCATCGACCACGGGCTGCTCGACCGCACGCACGAGACGGTGCCGCCCGGCCGGGTGCAGACCGTGCGGATCGTGGAGCCGCTGCTGTGGCGGCGGGCCGGCTGGGTGCGGGTGGAGCTGGACGTGGCCGGGTCCGCCAACTCGGTGCTGATACCGGTCGCCCCGCGCGCGGTCGCCGAGTCGGTCCTCGCGCGCGTGCTGCCCGGTGTGACGGTGCCGCGGGAGATGTCCCGGCCGTCGGAGCGGGCCCGGTGGTGCCTGCCGGTGTGGTGGCGCGGGCACCGGCTCGCCGCCGGCGGCACGGTGTTCGCCGCCCGGAGCGGCCTGCTGTGCCGCCGGCTCTCGCTGGTCCCGCACGCCAAGGTGCAGAGCGTGCGGCTCACCCAGGGCCCCTGGGAGCGCCGCTGGGGGCTCGCCGACGTCCACGTGGACACCGGGGCCGACAAGACCGTCACCGCCCGTCTGCGGGACGCGGAGGAGGCCGCGCGCTTCCTCGGCGAGCAGGCGGAAAGATCCCGCACGGGCCGCGGAGACGCCCTCCCGGACCGCTGGATGACCACCGGCTGACCACCCGACGGCACGGCGTCCACGCCCCGTCACGCGCGAAATGGTCCCGTACCGGCCGCGAGGGCGTCTCCCTGCCGCCGTCCGACCGCCCGGCGGCCCCGCGTCCACCCCCCGTACGCGCGAAGAGCTCCCCGTAGAGGCCCCGGGACCCCTTCCCGGACCGCAGAGGCCCGACGGGCGCACCCCGCACCCCGCAACCCGCGAAAATGGCCTGTGCGGGCCCCGGAGACGCCTCACGGACCGTCGGCTGATCGCCGGTGACCGCCCGACGTCCGCGCATCCCCGCGTCCACGCGCCACGGGTACGCGTCGGGCCCGGCTCCCCTGAGGGGCCGGGCCCGGTGAATGGTCGGCGGAGGCTCAGGAAGCCGCGGTGCGCAGCCCCTGGACGTCGATCTGCTCGGTCTCGTCGTGCGCCGTCAGGTCGATGACCTGGCCGACCCCCCGCGACCGCTCGTCGGCGGGCTTGAACCCGGCCTCGGCCTCGGCCTTGTGCACGGCGAGGGCCTCCGGTCCGACGACGTCGGCGAGGTCCTCGTTCTGCACCGAGTCCAGCGTGGCCGTCGGCGCGCTCTTCTGGGTGCCGAAGAAGTCGAACCCGCCCTCGACCACCGGACGCCGCGCGGGAGCGGCCGGTACGACGGCCACCGCGGTCGGCACCGTGAAGTGCCCGGCGGGCGGCTGCCCCACGGTCCGGGCGACTCCGGCGGCGGGCGGCGCACCGGCACCGTCCCGCACGCCCTCCACGGCACCCTCTTCCCCGGCGCCGGACCCGGCCGCGGCGGCCTCGGACCCGACCGGCTCGGTCACGCCGGCCGCGGACACCACAGGCTCGGACACCCCAGGCTCGGTCACGGCGGCCTCGGTCACGGCAGGCATCGCAGGCACGGCAGCCTCGGTGACAGCGGCCTCGGAAGCCTCCGGCTCGGACGCCTCCGGCATGCCCGACAAGGACCCGTCCGGCTCCGGCGACTCGGGCCGGGCGGCCGTAGGCTCCGGCGACTCGAACCGGGCGGCCGCATGCTCCGCCGCCTCGGACCCGTCCGCCTCGGACTCATCCTGCTCGGGCCCGGCCTGCTCGGGCCCGGCCTCGGACTCCGCGGCGGCCTCGCCCTCCGGATCGCTCTCGTCCTCCGGATCGCTCTCGTCCTCCGGCTCGTCCCCGGCCTCGGCCACGGACTCGGCCGGAGCCTTCCGGTCGAACCGGGCCAGAGCCGTCAGGGCCCGCCGGTACAGGGATGCGCCCTCGGCCGAGAAGACAGCGAACGTCGTCGCCCCGCCCTCCAGGACCCCGGACGTCCCGGCAGGCTCGGCGGGGCCGGAGACCCCGGACGGCTGGGCGGTCGTGGTGGGCTCGCCGCGGCGCGCGGGCGGCAGGGCGGGCACCGACGAGACAGCGGGGCCCGGCTCGGCCGGGGCCGCTTCGATCTCCAGCAGCCGCCGCCCCTCCAGGGCGCTGGCGCGCTCGGTCTCCGCGGTGGCGTACCGGCGCAGCAGGGCGGCGTGCTCGTTGCGCAGGCCGGCCAGCTCGGCCCGCTTGGCCCGCAGCCGCTGCTCCAGCTTCGTGCGCAGCTCGCGGGACTCCTCCAGGTCGGTCTCCAGTTCGGCGACCCGCTCCTCGAACCGCCACTCGTCGCCGGCACGCGCGCGCGAGAGTTCGGCTACCTGTCTGCCCGCCTGGGCGTCCCAGCGGCGCATCACGACCGCGCCGACGACGGCCGTCGCCGCGGCGACGGCGGCCAGCGCGCGCACCACCGTGGCCCCGGAGAAGACCCAGGGGCCCAGCGCGCAGACGACGGAGACGCCGGCGATCGCCGAGGGAGGCAACAGCCGGTGCAGAGGAGGGGAATGGCGGTGGCGTCCACGTGGCATGGCCAGAAACTTACCGCGCGTAGGCGACTCGCGGACCCCCGCCCCGTAAAAACACAGCCATACCGCCGGCTTCACGGGGCGTCAGGGGTGACCGCCGGCTCAGTGGTCGATGAGCCGCCCGCTCATCCACTGGAGCGCGGGCGGGATCTCACGCTTCCAGGTGTTGAAGTTGTGACCGCCGCTCTCGAGGATGATCGACGAGATCCGGGTCTTGTTGGTGGCCTGGACACGGTCGATGAACTTCATCGTGTCCTTGTAGTTCTTCTCGCCGACCTTGCTGCTGGTGACGAGCAGCGAGGTGTCGGGCGCGGGCTCGTGCTTCAGGAGCCACCACAGGTCGGCACGGTTCTTCAGCTTCTCGTCGTCGTGGAAGAGGTCACCGGTCGTGGGGTCGATCGGCGCCTTGTAGTACGGCGACAGGCCCGCGGCGGCCGTGTACACGTCGGGGTGGTGCATGGCGAGCTTGAGGGCGCAGTAGCCGCCCGTGGAGTCGCCGATGACGCCCCAGCTGTCCGGGCGCTTGCCGACCCGGTACTGCGACTGCACCGCCTCCGGCAGGTCCTTGGCAAAAAACGTTTCCGCCTGCGGGCCGTCCGGCACGTCCACGCACTCGGTGTCCCGCGGCGGCGCCACCGTCGGCCGCAGCATGACCAGGATCATCGGCTGCATCCGCCCGTCCTTGGCCAGCTGCTGCGCCGTGTTCGGGAAGTTCAGCTTCTCCTTGTCCACCAGCGACTTCGCGGTGCCCGGGTAGCCGGTCAGGACGACCGCCACCGGGAACGTGCGCTTGCGGTACTGCGGCTGGAAGTACTCCGGGGGCAGATACACGTAGGCCGGCGCGCCGATGTGCGTCGTAGGGCCGACTATGTCCACCTTCTGCACCTGCCCGCCCATCTCGGGCCGCGCGGCACGCACACCGGGAACGGTGGAGGTGGAGACCACCTGGAGCGGCCCGCCGGTGCTGCCGTTGACCGAGTGGTCGACGACGACCCCCTGGTCGGTCTCCTTGCCGAAGAGGTCCGCCCAGCTGGCGTAGAAGCCGAAGGCCTGGTTGGCGGCGAGCCCGACGGAGGCGAAGAGCGCCAGCTGGGTGAACAGCATCAGACCGACCCGTCCGCTGACGGCCCGCCAGTTCTGCCGGGCAAGGCGCGGCCACAGCCACACCGTGCCGATGAACAGCACGGCGGCGACCACTATCGCCAGCACCAGCGAGTTGTTGCTCGTGAGACCCATAGCTGCTTCCTGCCTGCGCTTTCCGCCCGTGCCGTGCCCACGCCTGTCGCGAGGTTTTGCCCGGGACTTTCCTTGACCTTTGACCCGACTTTCCGGCGGAGAGTGAACCTCTCTCCTCAAGACACCGTCCTAGAGGGCGCAATGTCGCCGGATGCCCCGATCGGCACCGGGTTCAAGGTCTCTCGCAGAACTACGGGATGCGATGTCTATCAGGATAGATGGGGAAATGTCTGACGGGGTTCCGGGCCGATCAAGCCGGGTGCGGCGCGTACTGCGCGGCCCGAGTCCCGAGGCCGTCCCCGCTATGGTCGGCCGGGCGGCCGCGCTTGTGGGCCTCCTGGACATCGCCGCGGGAGTGTTCCCGCGCTTCCGCCACAGCCGTATGCACGCCCTGGCCGAGGTGCTGCCGGGCTCCTTCGGCCCGTTCGCGGCGGCACTCTCGCTCAGCGCGGGCGTGCTGCTGCTGCTGCTCGCGCACGGGCTCAAGCGACGCAAGCGCCGGGCCTGGCGGGCCGCGGTGGCCCTGCTCCCGTTGGGCGCGGTGGCGCAGTTCGGGTACCGGCACTCGCTGATCGGCGTACTCATCGCGGTGGCGCTGCTCGTACCGCTGCTGCGCCACCGGGATCAGTTCGCCGCCCTGCCCGATCCTCGCAGCAGGTGGCGCGCACTGGCCAACTTCGTCCTCATGAGCGCAGGTTCCCTCGGCCTCGGCCTGGTCATCGTAAACGTCCACCCGAACCGGACGATCGGCGACCCCAGCCTGGCGGACCGGCTCACCCACGTCATCTACGGACTGTTCGGCTTCGAGGGCCCGGTCGACTACCAGGGCAACACCTCCTGGACCGTCGCCTTCTCCCTCGGCGCGCTCGGCTGGATCACCGCGGTCACCACCATCTACCTGGCCTTCCGCCCGGAGCACCCGGCCGCGCGCCTCACCGAGGAGGACGAGAGCAGGCTGCGTGCCCTGCTGGAGAAGCACGGCAGGCGCGACTCGCTCGGCCACTTCGCGCTGCGCCGCGACAAGGCGGTCGTGTTCTCGCCGAGCGGCAAGGCCGCCGTCACCTACCGGGTCGTCTCCGGTGTGATGCTCGCCAGCGGCGACCCCATCGGGGACGTCGAGGCCTGGCCGGGTGCCATCGAGCGCTTCATGGACGAGGCCAGGGCCCACTCCTGGACGCCCGCCGTCATGGGCTGCTCGGAGACGGGCGGTGAGGTGTGGACCCGCGAGACCGGCCTGGACGCCCTGGAGCTGGGCGACGAGGCGGTGGTGGACGTTGCGGATTTCTCGCTCGCCGGACGCGCGATGCGCAACGTGCGCCAGATGGTCAAGCGCATCGAGCGGGCCGGCTACGAAACCCGGGTACGGCGTATCCGTGACCTCGGCGAGGCCGAGCTGGAGCGGATCCGCCTGGCCGCGGAGGACTGGCGCGGCACGGACACCGAGCGCGGCTTCTCCATGGCGCTCGGCCGCATCGGCGACCCGGGCGACGGCGACTGCCTGATCGCCACCGCCCACAAGGCCGACGACGCGGCGGGCGAGTACGGCGATCTGAAGGCGATCCTCCACTTCGTGCCCTGGGGCACGGACGGCGCGTCGCTGGACCTGATGCGCCGGGACCGCAGCGCCGACCCGGGCATGAACGAGCTGCTGATCGTGGCCGCCCTGCAGGCCGCCCCGAAGTTCGGCATCGCCCGCGTCTCGCTGAACTTCGCGATGTTCCGCTCCGCGCTCGCGCGCGGCGAGAAGATCGGCGCCGGCCCGGTGCTGCGCGCCTGGCGCGGACTGCTCGTCTTCCTCTCGCGCTGGTTCCAGATCGAGTCGCTGTACAAGTTCAACGCCAAGTTCCAGCCCCGCTGGGAACCGCGGTTCGTGGTCTACCGGGCCTCCGGCGACCTGCCCCGCATCGGCTTCGCCGCCATGCAGGCGGAGGGCTTCGTCGATCTCGCCCTGCCCCTGCCGCGCTTCCTGCGCAGGCGCCGGGTCGCCGCCCAGCGCCCGTGCGGGCACGCGGTGGCCGAGCATGACGTCCGGGCGGCCTGAGCCCATACGCGGTGCGGCCCGGGGACAGGCCCGGGCGGAAGCCCCGCCCCCTCCGGCACCGGGGGCTTCCGCCCGGGCCGCCGCGCGTTCCCGGCCCCGCCCTGGGGCCTACGCTGAACGTATGAACAACATCAGCGGGCGCGGCCGAGTGGCCGGCCTTCCGGAATGGGACCGGTGCGCGGTCATGGGGGTCGTGAACGTGACCCCCGACTCCTTCTCCGACGGCGGCCGCTGGTTCGACACGACAGTCGCCGTCAAGCACGGCCTCGACCTGGTCTCCGAAGGCGCGGACCTGGTCGACGTGGGCGGCGAGTCCACCCGCCCCGGCGCCACGCGCGTGGACGAGGCCGAGGAGCTGCGGCGGGTCATCCCCGTGGTGCGTGGCCTCGCCTCCGAGGGTGTCGTCGTCTCCGTCGACACCATGCGCGCCTCCGTCGCCGAACAGTCCCTCGCGGCCGGCGCCGCCCTCGTCAACGACGTGAGCGGCGGCCTCGCCGATCCCGCGATGATCCCGGTGGTCGCCGCCGCGGGCGCCCCCTTCGTCGTCATGCACTGGCGCGGCTTCCTGGCGGGCGGCAACGTCAAGGGCGCCTACGAGGACGTCGTCACCGAAGTCGTGGACGAACTGCACGCGCGCGTGGAGGCCGTTCTGGCCGGCGGCGTCGCCCCCGACCGCATCGTCGTCGACCCGGGCCTCGGCTTCTCCAAGGAGGCCGAGCACGATCTCACCCTCATCGCCCAGCTCGACCGCCTGCGCGCCCTCGGCCACCCCCTGCTGGTCGCCGCCTCCCGCAAGCGGTTCCTCGGCCGCGTCCTCGCCGGACCCGAGGGGGCGCCCCCGCCGGCCCGGGAACGCGACGCGGCCACGGCGGCCGTCTCCGCGCTCGCCGCGCACGCCGGCGCCTGGGCCGTGCGCGTGCACGAGGTACGCGCCACGGCGGACGCCGTACGGGTGGCACGGGCCCTTGAGGGGGCGCGTGCGGCAGGGTCCACGCCGGGTGCCCACACCGAGCGCCGGGCGGAAGGAGACAGGTGAGCGCCCCCCACACCGACGTCGAGCAGGTGGAGGCCGCCAACACCGCCTTCTACGAAGCACTCGAACGCGGTGACTTCGAGGAGGTCTCCTCCCTCTGGCTGACCCCCGCCGACCTGGGCGTGGACGAGGAGTACCACGACCCCGCCGACTCCGGGGTGGTCTCCTGCGTGCACCCCGGCTGGCCCGTGCTCACCGGCCGCGGCGAGGTCCTCAGGTCGTACGCCCTGATCATGGCCAACACCGACTACATCCAGTTCTTCCTCACCGACGTGCACGTCTCCGTGACCGGCGACACGGCCCTCGTGTCCTGCACGGAGAACATCCTCAGCGGCGGCCCCGCCCCGGAGGAGGGCGCGGAACTGGGACCGCTGGTCGGCCAGCTCGTCGTCGCCACGAACGTGTTCCGGCGCACGCCCTCCGGCTGGAAGCTCTGGTCGCACCACGCCTCCCCCGTCCTCACCGAGAGCGACAACGACGAGGACGGGGAGACCGGCGTGAACGGCGTGAACCCGGACGACGACCCCCTCGCCTGACCGGGCCGGAGGCACCCGGGGGAGAAGTGGTTGGAATCACCTACCCCCGGGTATGAGGGGCTACCAGCCCATGACAGTGCCGGGTTCCGCGGGGAAAACACCCGGTGAACCCTGCGGATACCGGCCCCGGCCCACGCCTCCGAGGCCCGGTTCTGTCGGTGCCCGCAGGTAGATTCGTCTGAGGCCGGTGTGCCGCCCGCACGCGGTACGGGCCGGTCGTTCCCGACGATTGCAGGAGTGATTCGCGTGGATCGTGTCGCGCTGCGCGGCCTCAAGGCCCGCGGGCACCACGGTGTGTTCCCCAAGGAGCGCGAGGAGGGCCAGACCTTCATCGTGGACCTCGTCCTCGGCCTGGACACCCGGCCGGCCGCGGCCGACGACGACCTGACGAAGACCGCGCACTACGGCATCGTGGCCGAGGAGGTCGTGGCCGTGGTCGAGGGCGAGCCGGTGAACCTCATCGAGACCCTCGCCGAGCGGATCGCCCAGACCTGCCTGAAGCACGAAGGGGTCCAGGAGGTCGAGGTCTGCGTCCACAAGCCGGACGCGCCGATCACCGTCCCCTTCGACGACGTGACCGTCACCATCACCCGGAGCCGAGTATGACCCGACCTTTCCGCCAGGGTCACAGCGACCCGACCGTCCAGCCGGTGCCCGCCTCGGTCGTCGAGCAGGTGGACGCCGCCGACACGACGCTGAGCAACCCCAAATGGGCCGTGATCTCCATCGGCTCCAACCTCGGCAACCGCCTGGAGACCCTCCAGGGTGCCGTCGACGCCCTGGAGGACACCCCGGGCGTCCGCGTGAAGGCCGTCTCGCCGGTGTACGAGACCGAGCCCTGGGGCGTGGCGCCGGGCAGCCAGCCGTCGTACTTCAACGCGGTCGTGGCCCTCAAGACGACCCTGCCGCCGGCGTCCCTGCTGGAGCGGGCGCACGCCGTCGAGGAGGCCTTCCACCGCGTCCGGGACGAGCACTGGGGCCCGCGCACCCTGGACGTCGACATCGTCGCCTACGCCGACGTCACCTCGGACGACCCGCATCTCACCCTGCCCCACCCGCGCGCCCACGAGCGTGCCTTCGTGCTCGCGCCCTGGCACGACGTGGACCCGCAGGCACAGCTCCCCGGCCGCGGCGCCGTGGCCGATCTGCTGTCGGTCATCACCCGTGAGGGTGTGGCGCACCGCGGGGACCTGGAACTCCGGCTGCCCGAGTAGTCGTTAAGGTCAAGACGGGTCAAGACCACGACGACCACCGGCCGGGGCGGTCCGGGGGAACTGAAGGGACACCGTGAGAGAGCTGCGCATCAGGGTGCTGGCGGGCGTGTTCGTCGTGGCCGGCGTCCTGTCCTGGGCGGGCGCCCGCCTCTGGAACTCGGTCGGGACCCTTCCCAGCGTGCCCCTGGCCGCGCCCATCGTCCTCGCGCTGATCGCGGTGGTGCTGCTCTCGACGGCGCTCTCGCTGCGCGCCCGCTTCAAGGCTCAGCGCGAGCGCCGGCCCGGTGCCAAGGGCGTGGACCCGCTGATGGCCGCCCGGGCGGTCGTTTTCGGCCAGGCCAGCGCCCTGGTCGCGGCCCTCGTCGCCGGTATGTACGGCGGCACGGGCATCTTCCTGCTGGAGCTGCTGGACTTCCCGGCCCGCCGGGACCAGGCGATCTACGCGGGCTTCTCGGTCCTGGCCGGCTTCGGCGTGATAGCGGCGGCCATCTTCCTGGAGCGAGTCTGCAAGCTCCCGGAGGACGACGACCAGAACCACCCGGGAGCGGAGCCCGTGGCCTGACGGCCGGCCCCGCTCACCGGCGTGGCCGGTGCGCCGTTCAGCGCGCCATGATGAGGCTCATCGCCTCGTTCCGCGTGGCGGCGTCCCGCAGCTGACCGCGCACGGCGGACGTTATGGTCTTGGCGCCCGGCTTGCGGATACCGCGCATGGACATGCACATGTGCTCGCACTCGACGACCACGATGACGCCCCGCGGTTCGAGGATCTCCATCAGGGAGTCGGCGATCTGCGTGGTGAGGCGCTCCTGCACCTGCGGCCGGCGGGCGTAGACGTCCACCAGGCGGGCCAGCTTGGACAGACCGGTGATCTTGCCGGTCTCGGACGGGATGTAGCCGACGTGGGCGACTCCCCTGAACGGCACCAGGTGATGCTCACAGGTCGAGTACACCTCGATGTCCTTCACCAGGACCATCTCGTCGTGCCCGAGGTCGAACGTCGTCGTCAGGACGTCCTCGGGCCGCTGCCACAGCCCCGCGAGGATCTCCTTGTAGGCCCGCGCGACGCGCGCCGGCGTCTCCCGCAGGCCCTCGCGATCCGGGTCCTCGCCGACCGCGATCAGCAGTTCCCGTACGGCGTTCTCGGCGCGCTTCTCGTCGAACTCGCCGATGGGGCCCTCGCCGTCCAGCGTCACCGGGTCGGTCATCTGGTTCCTCGTTCCTGTGCCATACACGCGCGTTTGGCTCGCGTTCTGTCCGCGGACATGCGAATGCCGCGCCCCCCAGGCTAGAACCTGGGGGGCGCGGCATTCATTCCGGCCCTGATGGCCGGCACACGGTCAGCTCTCCGGGCGGTCCTCCGGGGTCTGCTCCGTCACCGGGGCGGACTCCGTGGCCGTGGGCTTGGCGGTGCTGATCGAGGCCGTCGCGCCGTTCGCGCCGTTGGTCAGTGCCAGCTCCTTCGGGGAGAGCACCGGCGGGCGGGTGGACGGGGTGCGGCGGGAGGAACCGGTCCAGGCGGGCCGGGGCGGGCGCTTGACGATCGGGGCGAAGATCTCGGCGATCTCCTCCTTGCCCAGGGTCTCCTTCTCCAGCAGGTGGAGGACGAGCTGGTCGAGCACGTCACGGTTCTCGACCAGGATCTCCCAGGCTTCGTTGTGCGCGTTCTCGATGAGCTTCTTGACCTCTTCGTCGACCAGCGCGGCGACCTCTTCCGAGTAGTCGCGCTGGTGCGCCATCTCACGGCCGAGGAAGGGCTCGCTGTTGTCGCCGCCGAACTTGATCGCGCCGAGGCGCTCGGTCATGCCGTACTGCGTGACCATCGCGCGGGCCAGGTTGGTGGCCTTCTCGATGTCGTTCGCGGCGCCGGTGGTCGGGTCGTGGAAGACCAGTTCCTCGGCGGCGCGGCCACCCAGCATGTAGCCGAGCTGGTCGAGCATCTCGTTGCGCGTGGTCGAGTACTTGTCCTCGTCCGGCAGGACCATCGTGTAGCCGAGGGCACGGCCCCGGGACAGGATGGTGATCTTGTGGACCGGGTCGGAGTTCGGCGAGGCCGCCGCGACCAGGGCGTGACCGCCCTCGTGGTACGCGGTGATCTTCTTCTCCTTGTCCGACATGATCCGGGTCCGCTTCTGCGGGCCCGCGACCACGCGGTCGATCGCCTCGTCCAGCGCCTTGTTGTCGATCAGCTTCTGGTCGCCGCGGGCGGTGAGCAGCGCCGCCTCGTTCAGCACGTTGGCGAGGTCGGCACCGGTCATGCCCGGGGTGCGGCGGGCGACGGCGGACAGGTCGACGTCGGGCGCGACCGGCTTGCCCTTCTGGTGAACCTTGAGGATCTCCAGACGGCCCTGCAGGTCCGGCGGGTCGACCGCGATCTGGCGGTCGAAGCGGCCGGGGCGCAGCAGCGCCGGGTCGAGGATGTCCGGGCGGTTCGTGGCGGCGATCAGGATCACGCCGCCCTTGACGTCGAAGCCGTCCATCTCGACGAGCAGCTGGTTCAGGGTCTGCTCGCGCTCGTCGTGACCACCGCCGAGGCCGGCGCCGCGGTGGCGGCCGACCGCGTCGATCTCGTCGACGAAGACGATCGCCGGGGCGTTCGCCTTGGCCTGCTCGAACAGGTCACGGACACGGGAGGCACCGACACCGACGAACATCTCGACGAAGTCGGAACCGGAGATCGAGTAGAACGGGACGCCCGCCTCGCCCGCGACGGCACGCGCCAGCAGGGTCTTGCCGGTACCCGGGCGGCCGTAGAGCAGCACACCCTTGGGGATCTTGGCGCCGACGGCCTGGAACTTGGCCGGCTCCTGGAGGAACTCCTTGATCTCCTGGAGCTCCTCGACGGCCTCGTCGCAGCCGGCGACGTCGGAGAAAGTGGTCTTCGGGGTGTCCTTGGTGATGAGCTTGGCCTTGGACTTGCCGAAGTTCATGACCCGGGATCCGCCGCCCTGCATCTGGTTCATCAGAAACAGGAAGACGACCACGATCAGGACGAAGGGCATCAGGGAGAGCAGGACGCCGACGAACGGGTTCTGCTTGGACGGCGAGACCGTGTAGCCGTCCGGGATCTGCTTGTCCTGGAATTTGTTCTGCAGGTTGCCGGCGAGCTGGGAGCCCTGGTCGCCGATGTAGCTCGCCTGGATCTTCGAGCTGCCCTCGACCTTGTAGCCGTCCTTGAGCGTGACCTTGATGCTCTGCTCGTCACCGGTGGTGAGCTTGGCCGACTCGACCTTGTTGTCGTTGATCGCTGCCACGACCTGGCCGGTGTCCACCGTCTTGTAGCCGCCGGACGAGCCGACGACCTGCATCAACACGACCACGGCAAGGACGGCCAGCACGATCCACATGACCGGCCCACGGAAGTATCGCTTCACGTCCATCCATACGGAGCGGTGCCGCCCCGTCCCTCCTGCCATAGTGAGTTTGATAAGACAGTTCTTCTGACGGTACCCCAGCATTGTTGCGCGAAGCCGCACGGAGCCGTTTCGACGGCTGGGAAACCCGTCTCTGCATGCTTCAACGGCACGGGCCCCGCTGGGGTTCCCGATCGTCCTACCGGGCTTGGGCCGACTGGCTCAGCCGCCGTAGACGTGAGGCGCGAGCGTACCGACGAACGGCAGGTTGCGGTACTTCTCGGCGTAGTCGAGGCCGTAGCCGACGACGAACTCGTTCGGGATGTCGAACCCGACCCACTCCACGTCGATGGCGACCTTGGCGGCGTCCGGCTTGCGCAGGAGCGTGCACACCTTCAGGGAGGCGGGCTCGCGGGAGCCGAGGTTGTTGATCAGCCACGACAGGGTCAGGCCGGAGTCGATGATGTCCTCGACGATCAGGACGTGCCTGCCCTTGATGTCGGTGTCGAGGTCCTTGAGGATGCGGACGACACCGGAGGACTGGGTGCCCGCGCCGTAGGAGGACACGGCCATCCAGTCCATGGTGAGGGGGGTGGACAGCGCCCGGGCCAGGTCCGCCATGACCATGACCGCACCCTTGAGCACGCCGACGATCAGCAGGTCCTTGCCCGCGTACTCCGCGTCGATCTTCGCGGCCAGCTCTGCCAGCTTCGCGTCGATCTCTTCCTTGGTGATGAGTACCTGCTGGAGGTCGGCACCCATGTCTTTCGCGTCCACCCGCATCACTTTCGGTCGTCCCGCACTTACGGCCGCATGTACGGCCTCGCTGCCCGGCCCGCCGGAGAGTCACTCCGGGAGGGGTCGGAAATCAGCCTTGCCGAATCACCAGTCTGCCACCCTGCCGCTGGGCGACGACTTTGCCCGGGAGATTGATGGCTCCCTGGCCGCGCCAGCCGGTGATCAGGCGGTCGACTTCCTCGATGTGGCGGGCGAACAGCGCACCGGCCGGGGCACCGGCCTCGATGGCCGCACGGCGCAGGATCCGGCGCCGTACGGCGGGCGGGAGGGCGTACAGCTTGGCGCACTCCAGCAGGCCGGTGGCGTCCCGTACGGAAGCCTCGGCCTGGCTGGCCCAGGAGTCCAGGGCGTCGGCGTCGTCGCGGGAGAGCTGGGCGGTGCGGGCGAGCGCCTCGACGACGCCCTTGCCGAGGGCCTTCTCCAGTGCCGGCAGGCCCTCGTGCCGGAGCCGGGAGCGGGTGTAGGCCGGGTCCGCGTTGTGCGGGTCGTCCCAGACCGGGAGCGACTGGGCCATGCAGGCCTTGCGGGCGGTCTGCCGGTCCAGTTGGAGGAAGGGCCGCCGGTAACGGCCGGCGGCCCCCGAGACCGCGGCCATCCCGGACAGGGAGCGGATGCCGGAGCCGCGGGCGAGGCCCAGCAGGACGGTTTCGGCCTGGTCGTCCCTGGTGTGGCCGAGCAGGACCGCGGTGGCGCCGTGGCGTTCGGCGGCGGCGTCGAGGGCGGCGTAGCGGGCGTCGCGGGCGGCGGCCTCGGGCCCTCCCTCGCGGCCTACGGTCACGGCGACGGACTCGACCGGGGCCAGGCCCAGTTCACACAGTCGCAGGACGACTTCGTCGGCGCGGAGGTCGGAGCCGGCCTGGAGACCGTGGTCGACGGTGATCCCGCCGGCGCGGATGCCGAGTTTGGGGGCCTCGAAGGCGAGGGCGGAGGCGAGGGCCATGGAGTCGGCACCGCCGGAGCATGCGACGAGGACGAGCGGGGAGGGGGGCCGCTCGGCCGTCAGGCCGGGGTGCCGGCCCGCGAGCGCGCGGGAGGCGGGTTGGTCGTTCAGGATGTCGTGGAGGACGCGGCGGACCGCCAGGCGTATCGCCGCGACCGCAGGATGGGGACCCATGTCCGGTTCCCTTCATGAAGTTTTCGGGGGGTGAGCCCGAGACGGTCACTCAGAGTGTGTAGATGGTGACAGAAGCGGGCCGTTCCCCGAGCATTGCACGCCTACGCATGGCTCACGGTCCCTCGGACGGGTGATTGGAGGGGCGTTCGCCTGCCGTCGGCCGGATTCGTTTCACGACTCCCCGGCGCCGTTCACGACTCCGTCCTGCGGTGCACCCGCGCGACCCAGTCCGCCGGTTTGGCGATCTCGGCCTTGGTGGGCAGGGTGTTGGGCGACGTCCACACGCGGTTGAAGCCGTCGACGCCGACCTGGTCGACGACGGCCCGTACGAACCGTTCGCCGTCCCGGTACTGCCTCAGTTTGGCATCCAGGCCCAGCAGCTTGCGCAGGGCGATGTCCAGGCGGGAGGCGCCCTTCGCGCGGCGCTGCTGGAACTTCTCGCGGATCTCGGCGACGGACGGTACGACGCTGGGGCCGACGCCGTCCATGACGTAGTCGGCGTGGCCCTCCAGGAGGGACATCACGGCGGTCAGGCGGCCGAGGATCTCGCGCTGGGCGGGGGTCTGCACCAGCTCCACGAAGGAGCGCCCGCCGTCCTCCTCCTCGCCCTCGGGACGGCCGCCGGCGAGTGACTGGGCGGCTTCCCTGATGCGTTCCAGGAAGGTCATCGGGTCGACGTCGGTCTCCGCCAAGAACGACTGGATTTCGCCCTCGAGGTGGTCGCGCAGCCAGGGCACGGCGGTGAACTGCGTGCGGTGGGTCTCCTCGTGCAGGCACACCCACAGGCGGAAGTCGTGCGGCTCGACGTCGAGTTCGCGTTCCACGTGGACGATGTTGGGCGCGACGAGCAGCAGCCGGCCGCCGCCACTCGGTGCGTCAGGGGGGCCGCCGGCCGGGAGGTCGCGGGAGGCGGGGGCGAAGGTCTCGTACTGGCCGAGGACGCGGGAGGACAGGAACGACAGGAGCATGCCGAGTTCCACGCCGGTGACCTTGCCGCCGACGGCGCCGAGGACCGCGCTGCCCGGGTTGTTGCCGCGCCGTTCCTGCATCTTCTCCAGGAGCGGCCTGAGGATCTCGCGGAAGCCCGCGACGTTGGCGCGGACCCAGCCGGGGCGGTCGACGACGAGGACCGGGGTGTCGTTGACCTCCTCGGTGCCCATACGAGTGAAGCCCCGGACGTGTTCCTCCGAGGCCTTCGCGTGCCGGCGCAGTTCCGCGACGACGGACCTGGCCTCGTCGCGGCTGACCTCGGGGCCGGGCCGTACGAGCCGTGTCGCGGTCGCCACCGCGAGGTTCCAGTCGACCATCCCGGGAGATGTGGTGCCACCGAAGCCAGTCATGCGTCAACGGTACGTGAGCGGCGCCGCCGGGGGCAGGCTGTGGAACGCGGCGGAGGACCGCCGGACGGCGGGTGCCGGACGGGCACGACGCCACGACGGCTCCGGCGGCATGACCCCGTGGCCGCGCGGCGAATTCGGCTCGTCCTCAGCGGCAGCCGCACGCCGCCAGCGCCGACGCCGTCGCGTCCAGGGCCGACTGGGCCCCTTCGGCGTCCGTCGTGTCGGAGGCCAGGAAGGCGAAGGCCAGGAGGTGGCCGTCCTGGTCCACGACCGTGCCGGCGAGCGTGTTCACGCCGGTCAGCGTGCCCGTCTTGGCGCGTACGACGCCGGCCGCGCCATCGGTGTAGCGGCTGCTCAGGGTGCCGGTGAAGCCGGCCACGGGGAGGCCGGTGAGGACGGGCCGCAGGCCGGGGCGGTCCGGGTCGGCCGCCTTGACCAGGAGGCCGGTGAGGAGGTCGGCCGTCAGCCGGTCGGCACGGTCGAGTCCGCTGCCGTCGTGGAAGGAGGCGCCGGAGAGCGGCAGGCCGAGCTTGCGCAGCTGCGTGGTGATCGCCCGGGCGCCGCCGGCGAAGCTCGCCGGTTCGCCGCCGGCGAGGGCCGTGTGGCGGGCCAGGGCTTCCGCGATGTCGTTGTCGCTGTTGGTCAGCATCCGCTCGACCAGGGCGGACAGCGGCGGCGAGGAGACGGTGGCCAGGTTCTCCGCGCGCGTGCTGGCCTTGGAGGGACCGGGGGACGTCGTCGTGATGCCGGCCTCCTTCAGGAAGCCCGCGAACGTGGCCGCCGCGTCGGCCGCCGGGTCGCTCGCGCGCGGCACCGGACCGGCGGCGGAGTCGTCGGTGCGGCCCTCGTCCACGGTCAGGGCGCTGACCGGGGCGAGGTTGTCGTTGACGCCGATGGGGTGCAGGGCGGGACCGGCGTAGAGGGTGGTGTCGTAGGACAGCGTGATCTCGTGGATGCCGCGCTCGCCCAGCGCCTTCGCGGTGTCCGCGGCCAGCGTCCGCAGGCTCGCCCAGCCGTCGGCCCCGGCATGCGCCGTGAGGGTGGGGTCGCCGCCACCGACCAGGACGAGCTCGCGGGTGTCGGGTTCGAGGGCGGTGCGGGTGGTGAGGCGGTGGTCGGGGCCGAGGGCGGACAGGGCGGCCACGGCGGTGGCGATCTTGGTGGTGGAGGCGGGGGTGAGGGCCTTGCCGGAGTCGGAGCCGTACAGGCGTTCACCGGTCGCGACGTCGACGACGGCCGCCGCGTGGCTGCCGCCCAGCGCGGAGGCGTCCAGGAGGGGTCCCAGGACGTCGGAGAGGGCCTGTCCGCCCGGCGCCGACTTCTTGGTGCCCACGGCACCCGTGGTGCCCCCCAGGCCCACGAGGACGGGTCCCGCGCTCGGCGCGGGCGCGGGCGTCGTCGCGGCCGTGCCGGAACCGCCGTGATCTGCGCCACCTGACCGCTCCAGGGCGGCGGCCCGGTACCGCTCGGCCGTACGCTGACCGTTGGCGTCCCAGGGGCCGGCCACGGTCACCACGCCTGCGGCCAGTGCCAGGCCGGCGGTGGCGGCGCCCGCGGTGTACTGCCAGGTCCTGAGGGTGCGCGAACGGGGGAGGTGCGCAGGGCCGACCCGCACGGCCTCGACCAGCCGCGCGATCCGCGGCCGGGCGGCCTTCACGGCGCTCGCCAGACGCGGTCGGACGGCGTCCACGATCCGCGTCACCTGCGGTTTCGCGGTTCGCCAAGGCCTCAGCTCTGGCACGACCACCAGCCCCTTTCGCGATCACACACCTGCGTGAGGGACACTTAACCACCAGAACTATGTGCTGATCATGGAGGAGCCACCGGTGGAGTTCGACGTCACGATCGAGATCCCGAAGGGTTCGCGGAACAAGTACGAGGTGGACCACGAGACCGGTCGGATCCGCCTGGACCGTCGCCTCTTCACCTCGACCGCCTACCCGACCGACTACGGCTTCGTCGAGAACACCCTCGGCGAGGACGGCGACCCGCTGGACGCGCTGGTCATCCTGGACGAGCCGACCTTCCCGGGTTGCCTCATCAAGTGCCGCGCGATCGGCATGTTCCGGATGACGGACGAGGCGGGCGGCGACGACAAGCTGCTGTGCGTGCCGGCCACCGACCCGCGCGTGGAGCACCTGCGGGACATCCACCACGTGTCGGAGTTCGACCGCCTGGAGATCCAGCACTTCTTCGAGGTGTACAAGGACCTGGAGCCCGGCAAGTCGGTCGAGGGTGCCAACTGGGTGGGCCGCCAGGACGCCGAGGTGGAGATCGAGCGGTCGTACAAGCGCTTCAAGGAGCAGGGCGGCCACTGACCCCCTCTCCCCGCGAACGGGCCGCACGCGTGCGCGTGCGGCCCGTTCGCATGTCCGCGTTCGCATGTCCGCGTTCGCATGTCCGCGTTCGCATGTCCGCGTTCGCATGTGTGCACGAGTAAGGCTCGTGTGGGTACGTGTGCGCATACTGAGGCCTACGGAATGCGTCATTCAGGGAGCGGTGCGAGGTGACGGAGACGGACGACCGCAAGCCGCGGTCGGACGAGGCGCGGTACGACCCGGAGATCACGTCCGAGTTCGCCATCCCCAAGGGCCTCGACGTCTCCCCGAGTGCCGGTGAGTCGGAGACGACGTCCGAGTTCGCGGTGCCGCGCGGCCTGGAGACGCCGCAGCCGCCGGCCGCCGAGCCGGAGGGCTCGGCGTTCAGCGTGCCGAGCACCTACAGCTCGGCGTCCGCGCCGGGCGCGTTCACGCCCGCCACCGGGGTCCCGCTGGTCAGCCTGGTCAAGGACGCGCCGTGGCAGGACCGGATGCGCACGATGCTGCGCATGCCGGTCACCGAGCGGCCGGCTCCGGAGGCGGTGCAGCGCGAGGAGGAGGGCGGTCCGGCCGTCCCGCGCGTGCTCGACCTGACCCTGCGTATCGGCGAGCTGCTGCTGGCGGGCGGCGAGGGCGCGGAGGACGTGGAGGCCGCGATGTTCGCGGTGTGCCGGTCCTACGGCCTGGACCGGTGCGAGCCGAACGTCACCTTCACGCTGCTGTCGATCTCGCACCAGCCGTCGCTGGTGGAGGACCCGGTGACGGCGTCCCGTACGGTACGGCGGCGAGGCACCGACTACACACGGCTCGCGGCCGTGTTCCGGCTCGTGGACGACCTGACCGATCCGGAGACCCATGTCTCCCTGGAGGAGGCGTACCGGCGGCTGGCGGAGATCCGCCGTAACCGGCACCCGTATCCCGGCTGGGCGCTGACCCTGGCGAGCGGGCTGCTGGCCGGTGCGGCCTCCGTGCTGGTCGGCGGTGACCTGATCGTGTTCTTCGCGGCGGCCGTCGGAGCGATGCTCGGCGACCGGCTGGCGTGGCTGTGCGCGGGACGGGGGCTGCCGGAGTTCTACCAGTTCACGGTGGCCGCGATGCCGCCCGCGGCGATCGGGGTGGCGTTCGCGCTGGCGCACGTGGACGTGAAGGCGTCCGCGGTCGTCACCGGTGGTCTGTTCGCGCTGCTGCCCGGACGGGCGCTGGTGGCGGGTGTGCAGGACGGGCTGACGGGCTTCTACATCACCGCCTCGGCCCGCCTGCTGGAGGTCATGTACTTCTTCGTCGGCATCGTCACCGGCGTCCTGATCGTCCTGTACTTCGGCGTCAAGGTCGGCGGCAAGCTGAACCCGGACGCGGCGCTCATCATCAACGAGCGGCCGCTGCTGCAGATCGCCGCGGCGATGCTGCTGTCACTGACCTTCGCGGTGCTGCTCCAGCAGGAGCGGTCGACCGTGCTGTGGGTGACCCTCAACGGGGGCGTGGCGTGGACGGTGTACGGCGCGATGCGCTACGTCGCCGACATCTCGCCGGTGGCGTCCACGGCCGTGGCGGCGGGGCTGGTGGGCCTGTTCGGGCAGCTGCTGTCGCGGTACCGGTTCGCGTCGGCGCTGCCCTTCACGACGGCGGCGATCGGGCCGCTGCTGCCCGGCTCGGCGACGTATTTCGGGCTGCTGAGCATGGCGCAGAACGAGGTGGACAAGGGCCTGGTGTCGCTGGCGAACGCGGCATCGCTGGCCATGGCCATCGCGATCGGGGTCAATCTGGGGTCGGAGGTCTTCCGCCTGTTCCTGCGGGTCGGCTCCGCGGGGAAGCGCCGGGCCGCCAAGCGGACCCGGGGTTTCTAGGCGCTCGGGCTTCCCGGCGCCTTCCGGGGCCGGTGGCGGGCTACTGCCCGCGGTGGTCGTAGGGGTACTGGTCCTGGTCGTACCGCTGCTGCGGGTACGGGTCCTGGCCGTGCTGCTGCTGCTGCGGGTACGGGTTCGGGTCGTACTGCTGCTGGGGGTGCTGCTGCCCGCCGTAGCCCTGGTCCCAGTACTGCTCCTGCTGCCGGGGCTCCTGGTACGGCTGCCGGCCGTGCTGCCGGCCCTGCTGGTCGTACTGGTCGTACTGGTCGCCGTACTGCTGCTCGTACGGCTGGTCCGGCTCGATGCGGCGCAGCTGGGTCGTCGCGGTGTCCATGGCCGGCGGCTGCTGGTACCGGGGTGCCTGCGGCTGCAGCGGGGTCGCCGCCGCGGCGGGAGCGGCCTGGGCTCCCCGGGCGGCGGCCTTCTTCTCCTTGCCCCGGGCCCGCAGGAACTCGATCGCGATCGGGATCACGGAGACGAGGACGATCAGGATCAGGATCGCCTCGATGTTCTTCTTGACGAAGCCGATGTTGCCGAGCCAGGAGCCGAGCAGGGTGACACCCGCACCCCACAGGACACCGCCGATGACGTTGAAGGTCAGGAACGAGCGGTACTTCATGCCGCTGACGCCCGCGATGATCGGCGTGAAGGTGCGCACGATCGGCACGAAGCGGGCCAGGACCAGGGACTTCGGGCCGTACTTCTCGAAGAACTCGTGCGCCTTGGTGACGTTCTCCTGCTTGAACAGGCGTGAGTCGGGCCGGTTGAACAGGGAGGGGCCGACCTTCTTGCCGAACATGTAGCCCGCCTGGTCGCCGAGGATCGCGGCGAGGCAGATCAGGCCGATCGCGCCCCAGAGGGGGAAGTCGAGCTCGTGCGACGTGATCAGCAGGCCGCAGGTGAACAGCAGCGAGTCACCCGGCAGGAAGAACCCGATGAGCAGGCCCGACTCGGCGAAGACGATGAGCAGCAGGCCCCAGATGCTGTAGGTGTCGAGCAAATAGTTGGGATCGAGCCAGCTCGGGCCGAGGGCGAGTGTCATCACGGGTCCGGGCTCCTGAGGGGTGAAGGCGGCTACGGCGTCCTTGGAGTGCCGCACAAAGCTATCAACGTGAGGTGACCACCCCAGGTTCCACCGGTGCCTCCAGGATGCACTGGGGGGCGACCCGGAGAAAGCTGTGACTCATGGGACTCGATGACTACGGCGGCGGCCAGGGGCCCCAGCCGGACGTGCTGGTCGTGACGACGAACGACGTGCCCGGGTACCGGGTGCAGTCGGTCCTCGGCGAGGTCTTCGGACTCACCGTGCGTTCACGGCACCTGGGCAGCCAGATCGGCGCCGGACTGAAGTCCATGATCGGTGGCGAGCTCAAGGGCCTCACCAAGACGCTGGTGCAGACCCGTAACCAGGCCATGGACCGCCTGGTGGAGCAGGCACGCGCGCGTGGTGCCAACGGGGTGCTGGCGTTCCGGTTCGACGTGACCGAGGCCGCGGACGTCGGCACCGAGGTGTGCGCCTACGGCACGGCGGTGGTCCTGGCCCGGGAGTGAGCACCCGCGCATTCCCGGGCCAGGACGTCAGGACGTGGTGTGCCGGGCCGTGTTCGCCACGATCGCGTCCCGCATGTACACGGCCAGACCGGGGCGGATGGCCTCGTACGTCGCGGTGAAGCGCTCGTCGGCGACGTACATCTCACCGAGGCAGGCATGCATCTCGTGCCCGCAGTCGTAGTACGTCCCCGTGATGAACCGGCGGTGCTCCTCGGCGACGTCCATGGCGGCCTCCGAGTCCGCGGGCACTCCCCCGGCGAGGAGGCCGGCCATACGGTGGTGGATCGCGTCCATCTCGCCGGTGATCCGCTTCCAGTCCTCCTTGGTGTACGAGGCGGTGCGGCCCTGCGACTGCCGGTAGGCCTCGGTGTCGCCCCAGCGCTCTGTCACCTCGTCCGCGTACCGGTCCGGGTCGAAGTCGCCCGAAGACCTCGAACTTCTCCTCCGGTGTCAGGCTGATTCCCATCGTGCGTGCCTCCATGGCGTGCTCCACGGCCGCGGCCATCTTCTGCAGCTTCTCGATCCGGGCGGTCAGCAGTTCGTGCTGGCGGCGCAGGTGTGCGCGCGGGTCCGCGTCCGGGTCGTCGAGCAGGGCCGCGACCTCGTCGAGCGGGAAGCCGAGCTGCCGGTAGAACAGGATCTGCTGGAGCCGGTCGAGGTCGGCGTCGCTGTAGCGCCGGTGTCCGGCGTGCGTGCGCTCGCTGGGCGCGAGCAGGGCGATCTCGTCGTAGTGGTGCAGGGTGCGCACCGTGATCCCGGCGAACCCCGCGACCTGTCCCACGGAGTAGCTCACTTTTCCGCTCCTTCGGTCGGTACGGCTCCACGCTGACGCCTCACGTCACGTGAGGTGCAAGCCGGTCCCCCTCGGGATGTTTTGTTACTTTTGTCCGCTTATGGTGAGCCAGTGGCTGAGGAGACGAAGCGGCAGGCGCCCCGGAGCGCCCCGACGGCCCCGGCGCGGGCGCTGCTGCCGTTCATCCTGCCCGCCGTCGCCGTGGGCGTGGCCGCGAGCCTGATCTTCGTCGGGGTGAGCACGGCGGCCGAGGAGCTCCAGAAGGTGCTGTGGGGCCCCCTGCCGGACGCGCTCTGCGTGGGCCGCTACTCGGTGCTGTGGATGTTCGTCATGCTCGTGGCCACCGGGATCGCCGTAGGACTGGTGGTCTGGAAGGTCCCCGGGCACGCCGGTCCCGACCCGGCCACCGTCGGGCTGGACGCCCCGGTCCTGCCGCCCGCCGTGCTGCCCGGCCTGGCGCTGGCCACCGCGCTCATGCTGGCCGGCGGCCCGAGCCTCGGCCCGGAGAACCCGATCATCGCCGTGAACGTGAGCCTGGCCGCCTGGCTGGGCGGGCGCCTCCTGCCCCGGAGGCCGGACACGCTGTGGCCGGTGCTGGCCGAGGCGGCGACGATCGGCGCGCTGTTCGGCACGCCGGTGGCGGCGGCGCTGGTCATCTCGGAGGCGCTGGCGGGGCGGCCGATGCAGGGCCGGCTGTGGGACAACCTGTTCGCGCCGCTGACCGCCGGGGCCTGCGGGGCCCTGACGACCACCCTGGTGGCCCGCCCGAGCTTCGACCTGGGCCTGCCGCCCATGGGCCACCCGCACGCCAAGGACCTGCTGGCCGCGCTGGTGATCGCCGCCGCGTCCGCGGCGCTCGGCATGTGCGCCGTCTACGCCTTCCCGTACGTCCACGCGGCCTTCCGGCGGCTGCGGCATCCGATGCTGATGCTTCCGGCCGGCGGGGTCGTCCTGGGCGCGCTGGGGGCCCTCGGCGGCCATCTGACGCTGTTCAAGGGGCTCGCGGAGATCGGGGAGCTGTCCCGCGACCCGGAGGGCTGGACGGCGGGGCAGTTCGCCACCATGACGGTGGTGAAACTGGCCGCGCTGCTCGTCGCCGCGTCCTGCGGCTTCCGGGGCGGCCGGATCTTCCCCGCGGTCTTCGTCGGCACCGCCCTCGGCCTGTGCGCCCATGCGCTCGTGCCCGCCGTGAACCCCTCGCTGGGCGTGGCCACAGGTGTCCTCGGCATGCTCCTGGCGGTCACCCGGCAAGGCTGGGTGAGCCTGTTCACCGCCGCCGTCCTCGTCGCCTCGCCCAGCATCATCGCCCTGCTGTGCATCGCCTCGCTGCCGGCCTGGCTGCTGGTGACGGGCCGCCCTCAGATGCAGCTCCGCGAGGACGGAACCCCGGTCCGCTGACTCTCATCCCCCTGGAGGCAATTCCCATGGCGCTGCACAAAGGTCCCGAGAAGCACGAGGCACGGAGGGTGTCGGTCAACCCGTTCTTCGGGGAGGCCAACCCGGTCGGCGGCATGGCCGAGGCCCCGCCCACGCACCGGCTCCCGGACGCCCCGCTGCCCCCGTCCACGGCGTACCAGCTGGTGCACGACGAGCTGATGCTGGACGGCAACTCCCGGCTGAACCTGGCCACCTTCGTCACCACCTGGATGGAGCCGCAGGCCGGGGTGCTGATGGCCGAGTGCCGGGACAAGAACATGATCGACAAGGACGAGTACCCGCGCACGGCCGAGCTGGAGCGGCGCTGCGTGGCGATGCTCGCCGACCTGTGGAACGCGCCGGACCCGTCGGCCGCGGTGGGCTGTTCGACGACCGGGTCCAGCGAGGCGTGCATGCTCGCCGGGATGGCGCTGAAACGGCGCTGGGCGAAGCGGAACGCCGACCGGTATCCGGGCGCGCGCCCCAATCTGGTCATGGGCGTCAACGTCCAGGTGTGCTGGGACAAGTTCTGCAACTTCTGGGAGGTGGACGCCCGGCTGGTCCCGATGGAGGGCGACCGCTTCCATCTGGACCCGCAGGCCGCCGTCGCGCTGTGCGACGAGAACACCATCGGGGTGGTGGGCATCCTCGGCTCGACCTTCGACGGTTCCTACGAGCCGATCGCGGAGCTGTGCGCGGCCCTGGACGGCCTGCAGGAGGTCACCGGCCTGGACATCCCGGTGCATGTGGACGGGGCCTCGGGCGCGATGGTGGCGCCCTTCCTGGACGAGGACCTCGTGTGGGACTTCCGGCTGCCGCGGGTGGCCTCGATCAACACGTCGGGGCACAAGTACGGGCTGGTCTACCCCGGCGTCGGCTGGGCCCTGTGGCGGGACAAGGAGGCCCTGCCCGAGGAACTGGTCTTCCGGGTCAACTACCTGGGCGGGGACATGCCCACCTTCGCGCTCAACTTCTCCCGGCCGGGCGCCCAGGTGGTGGCGCAGTACTACACGTTCCTGCGGCTGGGCCGGGAGGGCTACCGCGCGGTACAGCAGTCCACCCGGGACGTGGCGACCTCGCTCGCCGACAAGATCGAGGCGCTCGGCGACTTCCGGCTGCTCACCCGCGGCGACCAGCTGCCGGTGTTCGCGCTGACCACGGCCGAGGGCGTCACGTCGTACGACGTCTTCGACGTGTCCCGGCGGCTGCGCGAGGGCGGCTGGCTGGTGCCCGCCTACACCTTCCCGGCGAACCGTGAGGACCTGTCCGTACTGCGGATCGTGTGCCGCAACGGCTTCTCGCACGACCTGGCCGACCTGTTCGTGGACGACCTGACCCGGCTGCTGCCCGAGCTGCGCCGGCAGCAGAGTCCGCTCACCCGGGACAAGGAGACGGCCACCGGCTTCCACCACTAGGCGCTGTTTCTCGGATCATGTGCGAAGCCAGATGATCAGGGCTGCGAGGGTGACGGTACCGAGGTAGGTGTAGGCCCGTTTCTCGTAGCG
>NZ_JACHJK010000028.1 GCF_014203595.1 Streptomyces echinatus | reverse complement strand
CTACGAACGCAAAGCCGAACACTTCATGGCCTTCACCGCGATCGCTGCCACACTCATCTGCTACCGCAGACTCCCCAAATGAAATGGCCTGTAAGGTGCGGCCGCTGGCGAAGTACGCCTCGCGCATGGGCTCGAGCCATGCGCGGTGGATACTGCCAGCGGATTCGGTGATCGGGCCGAGTTTGCGGCCCGGCCGTCCGGGAGGCGGCTGGGAGGGATCGGGCGGCATCATCGGTTGGCGTCGTCCTCTGCTTCAGGGACGGCTGCCGCGCGGTGACCGGAGGCCGGTGCGTGGGCGCGTACCGCGCGGACGATCTGGACGACAGTCAGCCCGAGAACAGGTGCCAGGGAGGCGATGGCGACCGTCTGGCCCAGCCAGGCCATGACCGCACTCCACGCGAGGACGAGTCCGGTCACGGTCACCGTGATGATCAGTATCTGCTTGAGCGGCATGCATGCTCCTTGGGTAGGCAAGCCTTGGGTGTCGGCCGGTACAGGGAGACCCCTCATCCGGAAAGGAGTCTCGTACGTGCCCAGGAAGGGACGGCGGGTGCCGGCCGCCGTCCATCCGGGCTGCTGGCCAACCAGCATGTGAGCCACGGCAGTTGATACACAATGTGATCAAGGAATCGCGGAACAATGAGATCCACATCGCAGGCGCCGTCACCTGGTGCGCTGCGGGCAAAGGAACCGCACAAATACGGCGCGTCCGGGGGGAAGTTCCCGGTTTTCCTTGCATTCGGCGCGCTCAGCCGCGTCAATGGAAACAAGGCATCCACTGGGTGTCGGCCTTCCATCCGGAAGAGCCCGCCCCCGTGCCGAGATTTTCTGGGGGCGTGCTGACTGCTCTCGCCTGGCCGCAGCTGACGGCCAGGCGAGAGCGGAGCCGCCCGCAAGGGCCTTTCGACGGTAGCCCAGCCCACTGACAACGACCGCCCAGCGTGCGCCGGCCACAGCCGCACCACAGAGGCACCCAGGGGCGCACGGGTGCACGGGCGTCGACCACACACGACAACTCCCTGTACCGCCGGCAGCCCTCGCCCACCCGGGGAGGGGGCTGCCGGAGCGAGGGTCTAGGCCACTTCAGCAGGGTGTCCCGGGGGCGGGCACGTGCCAGAACGCGTGGGCGAGAGCGACCAAGGCATCACAGTTCAGCCCCATCATCTCCAGACTCTGCTCCAACGGAACGGTGGCGAACCTGCCGGTCACCGCGAAGCCGGCGTTGCAGACCACCAGGTGGACCCACCCCGGGTGAACAGGCCGACGACCTGCTGCCGGCCGGCCGCTTGCTCTTGCAGAAAGCGCGCGGTCTCGAACATCCACGCTGCAGCGTCGTGCTGCACGAGTCCTCCCGTGTACCTGTTCCATTTCAGGTGCCGCTCCCGCCCCGCTCCGGTACCAGAGGCGCCAACCGCCTCCACCCCTTCAAGCGCCTCAGCGGCCCGAAGCGTGCACCCGGATCACCGGAAAAAGTTACGGTCAGTATCGGAACGGTTGCGTCAAGGTCAATCGTCGACCAAGGCCACCAGTACTGGCCGACGAAGCAACGCTTCGCGCCCGCTGGGGGGGCCGCGGCTCTACCCGATCAGACGGTAGGTCCGGGACCCCGGTGCGCGGGTTAGGCCGCTTAGGATCTCTGTCCGTGACGGAGGGCCTCGATGAGTTGATCAAGCTGGAACGATCCGCCGAGGAAGAACGATCCAAGCTCGCAGACCTCACCAACGATGAGCACGACGCCCAGTGGCGACGCTGGCGCAAGGCCGCCGAAAGGGCTCAGACGGCCATCACCGCTCACGCCGAGGCCACCCGCGCCAACCGGTACGAGGTGGAACAGGCCGTGAAGAAGGCAGTCCGGCACGCCCAGCAAGACCCCACCGCCGAGTAGCCCGCCTACCGCGGGTCGGGCCAGACGGCCAGCACCTCCACGCTCTCCTCGTCGGTGAGAGTGATGCGGGCACCGGGCATCGAACCGTACTCCCCGACCCAGCGCCGAAATTTGTCCCGCGCGACCTCCAGACTTCCCCACCAGCCGTGCTGCACCGGCCGGCCGCCGGCTTCGAGCAGCAGGTGATAGCGGCTGGGATCGATCATGCGAGGCGGATTCCTCTGGACGGCCGGGATCGCGGACGATCGCGCCTTTCGTCGCCAGCTCGGCGACCTGGTAGTGGACGGAGGCGCGGCTGCGCATGCCGACTTCCTCGCCGATCTGGGCGTAGGTGGGCGCCTCGCCGTGCTCGGTGATGTGCCGGCGGATGCAGCGCAGGACGCGTTCCTGGGTGTCGGTGAGGTAGTCGACGCGGTACATACTCAGATTAGAGCGCTTGTTCGAATTTCTGGGCAAGCTAGACCCAACACAGACGCACACAGCGAGGACAGGAGTGGGATGGTGGCGGATCAGGGGCCTATGTCGCGTCTGGACATGCTGCGCTTCGCCCGCCGCGTCGTCGAGCAGCACACCGCGCGGCAGCTGGATCTCATCGACCGATGGATCGCCGAGGAGGAGCGGCGCCAGGCCGAGCGGCAGCGCGGCGAGCAGGCCCGGCCCCCGGCACCGCAGTGGCTCCTGGAACCGGGCCTCAACAAGGAGTCGCCCTCGGTGTATGTCCACGCCGGTGGCTGCTGGAACGCGGGCAGACGAAGCCGAGGCGTCGACCAGGACGCCGCGCTCCGGACGCTCGCTGAAGGGGTTCCCCCCTGCCCGCACTGCCGGCCGGACAAAGCACTCGGGCACCCGAGCCGTCCCCGCTAGGATCCGGTCCGCGGCAGGCGCGTCATCCACGCCTCTCGGGCGGGTGGGAGATATCCCTACGCCTGCCGCACCTCAGGCACTACTCCTCGGACGGCGTCCAGTCGTCTTCTTCGCCGTGGTCTTCTTGGCCGGCTGCTTCTTCGCGGCCGCCTTCTTCGGCTTCGGCAACTCGTGCACCTCAGCAGGCCCTGCGTCGTCACCCCGGGACGCCCTGGCCTTCGACACCGACTCCTGCAGTGCGGCCATGAGGTCCAGCACCGGGGCCGGCTGCTCCGGCTCCGGCACCTCCGGCAGCGGCTTCTCCTCGCGCTTGGCCTCGATGATCTGCGCGACGGCCTCGGTGTAGCGGTCTCGGAACTCCTCCCCCTCGAGCTGGTCGACGGTCATGGTGTCCATCAGGGCCAGTGCCCCCTCGATCTCGGCCTCGGACACCTCGGCCGGCGGCGGGAGCAGTTCAGCGGGGTCGCGGATCTCGTCGGGCCAGCGCATGGCGTGCAGGACCAGGACGTCGTCGCGGATGCGCAGCAGCCCGAGGCGCTCGCGGCCGGACCATGCGTACTTCGCGACGGCCACCTTGGCCGAACGGCCCAGCGCCTCCACGAGCAGCTTGTAGGGCTTCGCGGCGACCTGGCCGGCGGGCTGGAGGTAGTAGCCCTCGGCGATCCGGATCGGATCGATGCTGGCCAGGGGCACGAACGCGTCGATCTCGATCGCCTTCGCGGTCGGCAGCGGCAGGTTGCTCAGGTCCTCGTCCGTGATCGGGATGACCTGCGTCTTGGTCAGCTCATACCCCTTGCCGATCTCCTCCTGGGAGACCTCGCGGTCCTCCAGTTCGCACACCTTGCGGTAGCGGACCCGGCCGCCGTCTTCCAGGTGGTACTGGTGGAAGTGGATCGAGTGGTCCTCGGTCGCCCCGACCACGTTGATCGGCACCGTGACCAGGCCAAAGGAGATCGCACCGGACCAGATCGTTCGGGGCATGGCACACCCTTTCGCACTCGCCCCGAGCACCACCAGGCTATGAACGCCACAGGCCGCCCGCACCCGCGGCAGCATCCGTGTGCGCCCCGAGCACACCATTGGGGCGAGGCAGGGAGCCGACCGCTTGGTTCGGCATGGCTCGCCGCGGCGGCCGATCTACCCGTTCGGCTGCGCATGCACGTCCAGGTACAGGCGCGCGGTGCGGCGCGTCAGGTGGTTCCCTGGGGTGAGTGGTGCCGCGGCCGATCCCCGAGTCCGCCGCGGCACCACCCCGAACCGACCGAGGTTGCACCATGACGCCCCATGCCCCGTCGTCACGGCTCGGGCGGTGCGCTCAGACACCCGAACGGCGATCAGCGGCAGCAGCTGGCGCAACCCGTCGTACCTCAGCCGGCCGACCCGGTACGAGGCTCAGCCCGCTCTCCTCCAGCGGCATCCCCGGAGCCGGATCACCGTGTTGCCCTGGTCATCGAGGACGCCGTCGTGGTTCATCCAGAGCGACACCCACAGCTTCGAGGTGCTGTGGGCGCGCTGCACCAGGTCCTTGCGCAGCAGAGCGGTGCGGATGTCGAGACTGTTCACGTTGAACTCCCAGGTACGGATGGTGTGGCGCGGTCCGTCCGCGTCGCTGGCCGCACCTTGCAAGACACGAGGGTTAGCCTCGCAACTCTCGCGAAAAACGCAACGCCGCGGACGCCGGTGACGTCCTGCCGCGCGCGACGGTCTCTGCCGCCCTGAGCCGCGACGAGCTTCCCCGCGCCGAACTCCTGGCCGCCTACGTACGGGCGTGCGGCGGTGACGACGACACCGTGGCCGCATGGCTCGACGCCCGACGGCGCCTGTCCATATCGGGTAGCGCGACCCCACTGCCCGCCAGCGAGGAAGCACCACGGACCGTTGCCCAGGAGGACGACGGCGCACCGCAGGAGACGGTGCAGGTCCCGTTGGAATCAGCCGCTGAGAGGCACGGCCCGGACACCGGCCCGGTCAGCGAACCGACCTCTGGCGACGACAACACCCGCCCTGCGAGCGCTCCATCCACGTGGCGGCGACAGGGACCCCTGGTCGCGATCGCCGCGTGCACCGTCCTCGGGATCCTGGTGCTGGCGTTATGGCCGTCCGACGGTGATCCCGACAAGCATGCTGGCAGTGCGCCCACAAGCACCCAGCCCGGCGACACTACGCCCAGCACACATTCCAAGCAGCCGGTGTCGTCGCCCTCCAAGAGCCGGACAGCCGACGCCGGGCCCGCGGCCTTGCCCACTGCCTCGCCGGCCGAACACGACAAGACGGCCGCCCCCCGCTCCAGCCACAGCCCCACGCGCGTCTCCGCTCGGATGCCGGCTGCCGGCTGGACCCACATGCACCCGGCATCCTCTCACTCCCTCTGTCTCACCGAGGGACGCGAACGCAACGGACGCACGGATCGTGAAATCGCCGTCCAGCACTCCTGCGCAGATGCCCCTCTGCCCCGCGTCTACATCGAAAAGCTCAGCGGGTCCATCTACCGCATCCAGTGGCACAACCCCGACCCCGGCAAGGGGCTCGGCCGCCTGGCCGTGGACGGATCCTCCACCTCCCCCGGAGCCCTGCTCGCGCCCCGAGACTGCGCGGACAGCAACAGCCAGAAGTTCCGTCTGGAAGCCTCCGGCGACGGATACCGGCTCCGGCCACTGCACAGCGGCCTGTGCGTGGGATTCCTCCCTCCGGTCACAGACGGCGCCGAAGCCGTGCAGACCGACTGCACCGGATCCTCCAGCCAGGCCTTCACCTTCACCGCGGGTTGAGTCGGCAACAGTCGTTGCGCACCTGATCTGGATGTAGGCACTGAAAGAACGCCCTTGTAAGGGTGCTCTAGCGCGAGGAGCCGCGTCGCAGGGGCCGGGCGGTCGACCAGCCGAGGCCCTGCTCCACCCATCACCACGCGTGAAAGTAGGGAGTGGGAAACCCCAACCGGCGCATGACCTAGTAATGTTCGGTCACATGAGCATCCCTAGTCCCCGGGGGGAGCGAGAGAAGCTAATTACAGCCCTCACTCCCCAGTTGCGCAGGCACTTGAAGATCCGCGCCTTTGAGCACGGAATGGACATCCAGGACGCGGCTGAGCACGCTCTCAAGGCCTGGTACGAAGCTGACGGTCTCCCAGAGGTGAAGACCGACGGCGCCAAGACCTGGGGAACCTTCCTCCCCGTGGGTGAGCCCGACAAGTTCAAGGCGGCTTGCGCGGAACGGGGCGTCACCTATGTGCAGGGGCTGGCCCAGGCGCTCACCTTGTGGCTCGACAACCACCCGTCCCCTTCTGCCCCGCTGGTGTCCCAGCCGGTCGTGCGGGTGATAGTGGCCAACCAGAAGGGCGGCGTCGGCAAGACCTTTCTCTCCTCCGGGATCGCCCAGGCGCTCGCGGAGGCCGGCCATCGCGTGCTCATCGTCGACTACGACCCGCAGGGGCACCTCACGGCAGAGCTCGGTTTCGAGGAGCTCATGTATGAGGACGACGTCGAGACGCTGATGATGCACATGGACGGAACCGCCCGGGGGGACATCCATGAGCTGCTGGTGGCTTTGGACGGCGAGCGGTTCGGCGATCGTCTCCACCTGCTCCCCGCGTCCGACGACGCGTTCCTGCGGGACGTCGCCCTGTCCAAGGTGAGCTTCAGTGAGGCCGCTCTTGAGCGGGCCTTGGAGCCGCTCGAAGCTGACTACGACGTCATCATCATCGACGGTCCGCCCAGCTTGGGCCTGAACATGGACACCGCGCTGTACTACGTCCGCCGCCGCGAGGGCGAGCTCGCTGACCGCTCCGGTGTCATCACGCCGGTTTGGGCCAACAAGGCCTCACACAGGGCGTTCCGTCTCTTGAAGAATCAGATGGACGACCTGTGCAAGAAGGGTCGGATCCAGGTCGACTACCTGGGGCTGATCATCAACGCCTACGACAGCCGGCGCGGCAAGCTCGTGAAGCAGAACAGGGACGAATGGGAGAAGAGCAGTTCCCCGGCGGTCCTTGCCGTGATCGGTGACTTGAAGGAGGGCCGCGAGGCGGCAGACGGTGAGATCCCGCTGCTGGAGTACGCGCCCGACAGTGAACACGCGCAGGTGATGCGCGACCTGGCGAAGGAGCTTGCCGTATGACGCCCTCTCAGGAGCGGATCACCCGTGGGTTCAGCATGGATGAGGAGGCAGGCGGCGAGAGAAAGACCCCGCGCCGCATCCGTACTCGCCAGCAGATCATGAACGGTGAGGGCAAGCGGCCTCCAGCCCAGGTGGAACTCAAGCTGCTCGCCGGCAACCCATTCAACCCCCGCGACGAACTCACCGAGATCGAGGAGACAGCAGAGTCCCTCCGAGCCAAGGGACAGATCCAGCCCGTCACGGTGGCCCGCCGCGCGGCCTTCCTGAACGCCCACCCCGGTCATGAAGGTCAGATCAGCGAAGAAGCCGAGTACGTCGTCATCGACGGCAACCGCCGCTTGGCCGCTGCAGCGCTCGCCGGGCTGGCCGAGCTGCGCATCGACGTCAACGACGATCTTGCCGCCAGCGCTGCGGACATCCTGGAATCCGCCCTTATCGCCAACATCCACCGCGTGGACGTCCCTCCCATGGACCAGGCGAAGGCCATCCAAGAGCTCGTACAGGTCCATGGCTCTCAGGGGCAGGTGGCCAAGCGGTTGGGCAAGACACCGGCCTGGGTGTCCCAGCGCCTGGCACTGCTGGAACTCACGCCGGAGCTTCAGAAGAAGGTCGAAGCGGGCGAGTTGAAGGTGGAGCCCGCCCGCCGGATCGGCCGGCTTCCCAAGACGAAACAGAAGGCCGAGGCGGAGAAGGCTATTAACGCCGTTAAGACCCCGCGTCAGCGGCGCCGCCAGCCCGAGGACGAAGGAGCTGGCGCCGCCACCGTTAACGGCGTTAACACCCCCGCCGGTGCGGCCGGAGCGACCCCCGAAGACTCGCCGACCATTAACGGCGTTAACACCCCAGCGGGTGCGGCCGGAGCGACCCTCGAAGACTCGCCGACCGTTAACGGCGTTAATACCCCAGCCGAAGGTGCGAGTCCGGCAGTGGCCTTCACCGGGGGAGCGCCCGGGCAAGGCGAAGGCGAGCAGCCGAGGCGGCTGCCGTACGACGACGCCCTCTACGTTGTCGGGCACCTTCACGTGAAGATGACCTCCGAGCACTTCTTCCAGGGCGCACGCGTGTGGATGAAGATCCTCCGCGAGCAACACCCCGAGGAGTACCAGGCGCTGCTGCTGGAACTGAGGCAGCAGGAGCAGCAACCGGCCTGATTCCCCAACGCGAAAAGGCCCGTACTCCCGCATGGCGCAGGGAGTACGGGCCTTCGCTGTTCTCAGCGATGCATGTCAGGCTGCCGCGGCAAGACAGCGCTCGTACGCACGCGGACCGCACTCGCCGAGTTCTACCGTTTCCACGCCCGCCGGGATGAGACTGTGCCGGCCCTGCTGGGGTGCTGACCGGGCCACGGCCAATGGGCCAGTACGTGCCGATGCTGGCGCACACCCCACGTCACGGGCCAGCGCCGGATCCCGACAGCCTGATCCGTATCGCCACGGTGACAGCAGGCGAGATTCGGCGCCTGGTCGACGCCTGCATCAGCCGGGGGGACCAGTTCTTGATCGTGCTGCTGTCGGAGACGGGGCTAAGGATCAGGGAGGCCCTCGGGCTACGGCACGAAAGCCTGCGGCTGCGGGCCAGGGAGGTGCGTGTCGTTCCCCGGGAGAGCGACGTCAACGCCGCACGGGTGCAGTGACGCCCAGAAGAACTGCTCAGCCTCGCGGGAAGAAGTAGTCGAGCAGCGCAACGATCGTGGCGATGATGCCCGCGACGCTGGCCAGAACACTGATCACGACAACCCGCTGAGTCGGCCCACTGGCGTTGGGATGGTTACTGCTGCGCTGCACCAAGAACTTCCGGATGCCCTGAGGCTGGTTTACGAGCATGGACCGAGTCAGCTGGTAGTGAGTACGGAAGAGCACGAACGCCATCAGGCCCGCGCCGGCTCCCACCAATCCCGGCGTCCCGGATGGCTCGTAGATCAGGCTGAACAGCGCGATCACCAGGCAGAGTGCTGACAGACGGCCAATCCATTTGGTCAGGCGCCGTCCCAGGAAGCGAGCCTCGTTGAAGACGGCCCCCACTCTGAGCGCCACTCCGTTCTCCCACGCCTCGGATCCGCCTTCGATCCGGGTGACGGCCAGGTGCGGCCAGTCGAGGATCTTGTCGAAGCGATCACCACCGATCTTGAAAATGATCTTCTGAGGACCGGTTGAGGCAGTGCACTCAACTTCAAGATCAGTGATCACTGGTTCGCTGCCCACGTGCGTTTGCAACGAGGCGAGATCGGTCCACTCCCGCTTCTCGGTAGTGCTGACGACCAGGTCGTCCCTGTCCGTGCGAGAAGTTTTTGAGTAGCGGACCGTCATCTGACCGCTGGGCAACGCATCCTCAAAGATGGCCACCAGGTCGTCCAGGTTCTTCCACGAGAACCAGCAGCCGCCCCGCACAACACGTGTCCCCCACTCCACCATGGCAGGAAACTAGCGGCCTGGTGATCAATCTGTCAGCAGGGCCAGCCCCTGTGGGCACCCGACCAAGATCCCTCGCGCTGGCGAGGAAACTCATGGAAACAGTGCGCTCTCAACCACGTGGACAGCCACTTCGCCAGACGGCTAAGGGCTGGTTGCGCGGCGGCAACGACGGAACCAGCTTCCGTGAGGGCGGAACCGTCATCGACATCAAGACAGCAGACCAGGTCCAATGAACCGCCGCTGAGATATTCATAAGCGGCTTGGGGCGGTTGTCGGAAGTCGCTGCCCGCACCAGCAGCGTCGTCACACCGCCGGAGTCGCTGTGACCTGGGCCGTCGGCGGCGCGTCATGCGAGCCGGGAAGCTCCCGTCCCAGGCGTGCCAGCGGGACACCGCCATCACCGCTGGCGACAGAGGCTGGCGCGAAGCCCCCACTCCTCGGCGAGGTATCCGCCGGCCAGAGAACCGAGCGGGGTCAACCCTGTGCCGGCAAGCGTGATGGTCTCGGCCGTACGGCACTGCGTCCCGTCTGGAGTGACGGCCTACGGGGCGGCCATGACCGTGACGTTTACCAACTGGCCGCCGAGCCCGACCACGGAGCCGGCCGCGAGGAGCGCGGGAACCGTCACCGCGGGAGAACCCTGCAGCGCGGGCACACACAGGGACACTCCGTCGCCCGGCTTGGGCGGCGGGGGCATTTTCGGCGTCCGGCCTCGTTCGCGACCGCCGCACAAGCCCTTCCCGGCCTGCGCAGGCATCAGACGGAGCGCTCTGACTCAGAGGCCGCGGGCGTCGGCAAGGCGGGCAGCCTCACCGGCCATACGGAGCGGGGTACGCCCGGACCGTGTGCGTCATTGAAGGCAGGCATGGACGGGACGTCGTCGCCGAAGCGGCGGCGGATGGAGCGCATCGACCGCCGGCGGCTACGGACGACGTTCATCGCGCAGCGTGGTCAGTGGCAGTGGTCGTCGACCTGGAGGGCGTCAGGTGCCCAGCCTGACCTGCACGGCTCGTGACCGCCTCAAGCCTCGGTGGATACCAGGCGGCGTTCGGGGAACTATGGCTTCACGCCAGGCGTCTACTTCTAGTAAGGGAGTGATCGCTGAACGTGTGGGGGTAGCGGTGGACCCGGTTTCTGTGGGACTGCTGGCGGCATTGGTAGGCGGCGTTGGCGGCGAGGCCGGACGGCAGGCATGGGCGTCGCTCACGGCCTTGGTGCGACGCCCATTCCGGGGCGATGGCGATGCCGCGGGGGATGCGCCGCAGGTGAGTGCGGGCTTGGACGAACTGGCCCGCCTGGAGGAGAACCCGGCCGATCCGGCCCGCGCGCAGGCCCTGAGCACGGCGCTGGCGGTACGGGCAGCGCTGGACGCCGACTTCCGCAGGAGCCTGGAAGCCTGGCACGAGCAGGCGAAGCGGGCACACACCGGCGGCGGGACAGTTCACAACGAGGTCAAAGGCGGCAACCAGTACGGGCCGGTGGTCATGGGCCAGAACTTCTCCAACCTGTCCTTCGGCTCTCCGGCCGCCGCACCCGCTCCGCCGCCGACGGCCCAGCAGGACCCCGACCACAGCAATCCGCCACAGCGCGGCTGACCGCCATGCACCCGCCAGGCGACTCCGGCGACACCTTCAACAAGATCAGCGGCGGGATCATCATCGGCCCGGCCATCCTGGGCAAACAGATCAGCCTCACGCTTCCGCCCCAGGTCCCCACCGCGCTGGCCGGGCTGCCGGAAGTCTCCCCGGTGTTCACCGGCCGCGACGCACCGCTGAAGGAGCTGCTCGACGGCCTGGCCCCATGCCACGCCGACGGGCAGCAGCCGGTGCTGGTGCGTTCGGTCGCAGGACTCGCCGGCATCGGCAAGACCGAGCTCGTGGCACAGGCCGCCGCCCATGCACTGACACAAACCGGCTGGTTCCCCGGCGGGATGCTCTTCACTGACCTGTCCGGCTACCACCCCAAACTTCGCGTACCTCCCGAGACCGCCCTGGACGGCTGGCTGCGCGCGCTGGGCATTCCCGGCGAGTACATCCCCGAGGGGCTGACCAACCGGCAGGGCCTGTACCGCAGCGTGCTCGCCGAGTTCGCCCGACAGGGACAGCGCATCCTCGTCATCATCGACAACGCCTCCAGCGCCGACCAGGCCCGCCCCCTGCTGCCCACCGACGGCCTCAACGCCGCACTGGTCACCTCCCGCCACACTCTCGACCTCGGCGCCCGCCTCCTCGACCTCCCCATCCTCGACGAGAGCGCCGCGATCGCCCTGCTCGCTCAGGTCCTGCACCGCGCCCACGGTGACCGTGACACCCGCGTCGCCGATGATCCGCAGGCGGCCCAGGGCATCGCCCGGCTGTGCGCTGGACTGCCGCTGGCCCTGCGCATCATCGCCGCGCTCCTCGCGGACGCCCCCACCCGCCCCCTCGCCGACATCTCCGAGGATCTCCAAGCCGAGCACTCGCGGCTGGACGGGATGGAGCGGGAGGAACGCGCCGTACGTGCCGCCTTCGACCTGTCCTACCAGTTCCTTGATGAGGACCACGCCCGGCTGTTCCGGCTGCTGCCCCTCAACCCCGGCCCCGACGTCTCCACCGACGCCGCAGCCCACCTCGCCGACACCGCCCCCCGCCACGTCAAGAAACTCATCCAGGACTTGGCCCGCGCCCACTTGGTGGAGCCGCGGCAGCCCTGGGGCCGCTGGGGCTTGCACGACCTTGTTCGCCTGTACGCCGACGAACAAGGCCGCACCCACGACACCCCCACCCAGCGCCACGCCGCCCAGGCCCGCCTGTTCACCTATTACCAGATCAGCGCGGCCGCCGCCGACACCCACCTGAACACCCTTCCCGGCACCCGCTCCCCCCGCTTCCAAGACCGCAACGAAGCCCTGCTATGGCTGGACGCCGAACGCACCAGCCTGATCGCCACCGCGACCATTGCCCCCACTCTCGGCTACCCGGACACCGCTCACCTCGCCTTCTCCCTCGCCCAATACCTCGGCTACCGCCGCCAGTTCGACGACTGGATCACCATCACCACCACCGCCGTGACCCTCTTCCGCAACTGCAGTGACCGGCAGAGGGAAGCCGGCGCGTTGAACAACCTCGGCCTCGCCCTGTGGGAGGCGCGGCGGTTCGAGGAAGCCATCGACGCCTACACCCACGCCACCGACCTCTTCCGCGTCCTCGCTGACCAGCACGGCGAAGCCGACGCGTTGAACGGCCTCGGCATCGCCCTGCGGGAGGTGCGGCGGTTCGAGGAAGCCATCGACGCCCACATCCACGCCGGCGATATGCACCGTGGTCTCGGTGACCGGCACGGCGAAGCCGGCGCGTTGAACGGCCTCGGCCTCGCTCTCCAGGAGGTGCGGCGGTTCGAGGAAGCCATCGACGCCCACACCCGCGCCACCACTGCCTTCGGTGGTCTCGGTGACCGGCAGGGCGAAGCCAGCGCGCTGGACTACCTCGGCCTCGCCCTGCAGGAGGTGCGGCGGTTCGAGGAAGCCATCGACGCCCACACCCGCGCCGCCGATATCCACCGTGGTCTCGATGACCGCCACGGCGAAGCCAGGGCGCTGGACCACCTCGGCCTCGCCCTGCGGGAGGTGCGGCGGTTCGAGGAAGCCATCGACGCCCACACTCACGCCACCGACCTTTTCCGCGTCCTCGCTGACCAGCACGGCGAAGCCGGCGCGTTGAACAACCTCGGCATCGCCCTGCAGGAGGTGCGGCGGTTCGAGGAAGCCATCGACGCCCACACCCGCGCCGCCGATATCCACCGTGGTCTCGATGACCGCCACAGTGAAGCCACGGCGTTGAACAACCTCGGTCTCGCCCTGCACCAGGTGCGGCGGTTCGAGGAAGCCATCACCACCCACACCCGCGCCACCACTGTCTTCGGTGGTCTCGGTGACCGGCACGGCGAAGCCAGCGCGTTGAACAACCTCGGCCTCGCCCTGCAGGAGGTGCGGCGGTTCGAGGAAGCCATCGACGCCCACACCCGCGCCGGCGATATGCACCGTGGTCTCGGTGACTGGCACGGCGAAGCTGGCGCGTTGAACAACCTCGGCCTCGACCTACGGCAGGTGCGGCGGTTCGAGGAAGCCATCGACGCCCACGCCCACGCCGCCGACCTCTTCCGCGCCGCCGTTGACCGGCATGGCGAAGCCAACACGTTGGAGAACCTTGGCCGCGCGCTGTACCAGGTGCGACGGCTCGACGAGGCGGCGACCGCGGTGAGCCAGGCAGTAGACATCTACCGCCAGTTCGCAGCGGACGGCCGTTCCGGCCACGGTTCCGAGCTTGCCCTCTCGCTTCTGCTCTTGGCAGTGGTAGGGGTCGATATGGACGAGGGACGTGTTCTACCCGGAACGCTGCCCGCAGCTCAGGAGGCCGCGGAGCTGTTTGGCCAACTGGCCAAAGATCATGCTGCTGAGGTCACCGACCTGCACCGCGCTGCATTGGAGCAACTGGCGGGAGTTCTGGGACTGCTGGGGCGCGTCCAGGAGGCAGAACAGGTACGCCGTCGACTTGCGGACATGGACCCACCGGCGGAGTGATTCGCCGACGAGTTGCCGACCGGTGCCGTGCAGAGGAGGGAAGAGCGCTTCGCATAAGCGGTCCTTTCCCAGAGCAAGATCGGGAGTGGAGGACAGCTCGTCGGCCGGGGCGGTGCCCCAGTCGTAGTCGGGAAGCCCAATTCCGGGCGAGGGTGAGTCATCGCTGGCCCGCTTCCCCGCAGGCGCATCGCGGGTCGCGGACGGTGCTCCGGCCGGGATGTCCGGAACCGCCGCACTCGGTGCACCCGGGGGCGGCGCCCGGGTCCAGGTTCCAGCGGTGGCCGCACCTTGGGTGGACGCAGCGGGTGCAGTCGGCGACGTCATCGGTGTGAGGGATCGGCAGGCCGAACTCTTCAGCACCGGGTGTCTTGCACTGGGGGCAGGTGATGACGACGGTCAGCGCGGTCCGGCACCCGGGGCAGGTGACTGGCAAGAGGTCGCCGTCCTGTACCAGGCGGTCGACGGCGGGCATCGGGGAGGCGGCGCAAGCCAGCGTGAAGTGATCACGGTCGCCCGTGTGCCGGGTTGCATGGCTCGTGCCGTCCGGCTCGACGGCGCGCTGCTGGTGAGATTCGTACGTCGGCTTCATCAGGTTCCCTCCGCTCCAGCCGACCACGCGGCCGGCACGGGTGACGGACGCACCGGCTCGGATGCGCCACACGTTCTGGCAGGCCCGGCGGCCTGTACGGTCCTCGCCCACCACGACGCGGTGGGGCGGGCGAGGGGCAGGCAGAGCGCCCGGCACGAGAGCGGCCCGCGCCGGTGAGGCGCGGGCCGTGGGCGGGCGGTACGGGCTGTGGGTCAGAGGTCGGACGGCAGCCTCTCGCCGGTCTCGGCGTCATACGCGATTTCGGTCGGTGACAGTCGCACCGTTCGCGAGTACGGAGCCATCCCCGGCAGTGGTTGATCCAGTACGGGCTGAACAGGGACAACATCGACGCGGTCCATGCTGGCGACTGCTGGGCAGCGAAGAAGAGCGGCCGCTGCCGGCCCGCGACCCGGCAGCAGGCTCTCGACGCACTGCGTCGCCAGGTCCCGGCGTGCGTGCACTGCAGGGCGGATTCAGCGCTGGGTGCGACGGGTTAGCGCTCGCCGCTCCGGCTGGCGCCGGGCCGGAAATTCGCAGGCCGGGTGTGTGCCGCATGCCGGAGCTGCTGTGTGGGCTGGATAGGTTGATCAGTTCACAGCGGAACTCGCGCACTCAGGAGATATCTTGGGCACTGAGCCCCACGCCCAGAACCGTTCGGCTTTATGGCCGCAGCTGGAGATTGTCCCGCCACGCCCCATCGTCCCGCCCCGGCCGGTGGTACCGCCGCAGGCCTCACCCGAGGCACCGCTGGCGGCCTGGCTCCGGCAGCCGCGCCCGGCCGCTGAGCCGGGCATCTGGCGATGCGGCTATCAGCCCCGCGAGGCAGAGCATCCCGACCGGGTTCCTACCCGTCAGCTGGCCATCGGCGCGGCTGTCTCGGCTGTCGCTGGATGGCTGCTGTGGTCGCTGCTGGACAACGGGTATCTCGGTGACTACTGGCTCTGGCCGTTGGTGATGGCGACCCCGGACGGCTACTTCCAGTCGATGTATTTCGTCATCGCGAGCTGGACGTACTACGCGCTCGTCCTGGCCGTCGTCGTGGTGTTCTTCGGCCGTCTGGGGAACTGGCCCGAAGTCCTGCGGCGGATCAGGAAGACGCTGGCCACCCCAACGGTGGCGGTCGCCGGTACGGCGCCGCTGCTGGTGGCCGATCCACTTTCCGATCCCGCGCAGTGGCCGCAGCTGCGGGCCGACGGCGCGGCGGGGGCGGCCGACCGACTCACCGCGGACCTGCGTGCCGGGCGGATGACAGACGTGGACCAAGCCCGGATCGATCACGCGTGGCGCTCCGGTCGGGCACGTGCGGAGATCACGTCGCAGGTGCTCACGTCGGGTGCGGCGGCATTGGCGGGGCCGGGCGTGCGTGATCTGCCGGGCCGTGTGGGGCAGCACGATCTGAGTGTGCGGCAGGTGCGGATCGGTACGGCGGTCGACGACCACGAGCGCAACCCGCACCCGTACCGGGGCGTGGGGGTGGCGCTGGACCCGGCCGTGCTGGGCACGTCGGCCGTGGTCGTCGGGCCGGATGAGAGCGCGGCGGGGGTGGTGCAGCCGGTGGTCGAGTCGCTCTGTCTCCAGGCGCTGGCCGGTCAGGCGGTGCTCATCACCGTCACGTCGGCCCGCAGCCCGGTACTGCCCGGGTGGTACGACGTCGTGGTGGGCGCCACCACGGAATGGGCCTTGGACCTGTACGGCGGGGTCGACGACGTCGACACGGCGGCCGGGGTCCTCGGCGAGGCTCTGACGGGCGACCTGGTGACCTTCCAACCGGAAGGGGACGGGCAGCGGACTGCCGCCGTGCTCGCGCTGTTGCTCGGCCCGTGGCGGGCGCTGCACGGCCGGTTCCCGGACGTGGTGGAGCTGCGGGACCTGGTTGAGGGTGAGGCCGGGCGCGCGGCACTGCGGGCCGCTGCCGAGGTGCAGGGCGCAGCGGAGGCCATGCGGGACCTGGACGCATACGAGCGGCGCTCAGGCGCCGGTGCGGGCGCTCTGGCCGACCGTCTGATGCTGCTGGACCGGCCCGCCGTGCGCGCCGTGCTCGCCTCGGGTCGGGGGGCCGGCGGGCGGAGAGTGCTGCGCCTGCGGGACCTGGTCCGGCCGGGCCGGGTGCGTATCGAGCTGCCCGAAGGCGGCGGCCACCGGGAAGCGTCCCGGATCCTCGCCCGCCTGGTGCTCGGTCATTTCCTGGCAGGGAGGTCCGCCCGCAAGGATGTCGACGTCTTCGCGGCGCTGGTGGTGGACGACGGCGCCCGGCTCATCACCTCCGAGGCGTTGCGCGGCGTGCAGCAGCTACGCGCGCACAACGCCGGGGTCCTGGTCCACCTGCGCACGCTGGCCGACGTGCCCGATGCGCTGCGCGGTCCGCTGCTCGGCGCGGTCGGGTGCCGGATCGCGTGCGCCGGCATGAGCCCCGCCGATGCCCACGATCTGGCGTCCGCATGGGGCACGGAATGGGTCGAGACTCGTACGGTCACGCACCGGCAGGTGCGTGCCGAGGAACCGTTGGGCAAGGTGCTGCACGCCCTGCGCCACGTGGCGACCGGCAAGCCGGTCACGGCGGAGTCGGTGACCGTGTGCCGCGAGGAACGGCCACGCTGGTCGGCCTCGGCGCTGGCCAACGAACTGCCAGCCGGTCACGCGGTGCTCTCCCTCGCCACGGTCGGGGGCCAGCGCACCCCACCCATCCTGACCAGGCTCTGAAGAGCCGGACACCGGCATGCCCCGAATCAGCTGGCACCTCCTGTGTCATCCGGCGGACCAGGTGCCGTACGATGCAGAGGACTCACCGCAACATGAATAGGCGGCCGTTTGGGATGAACCTCCCGAGGGGCCGCGAGAGGCTCGAAGCCGGCGGCAACCGGCAACGAACCTCCCGCGGTGTGTACTGCAGTCACCGGGCCCGGCCGTCTACGAATCGGCCGGGCTCACTGCTGAGCGGCCATACGGCGGGCATTCGGCTTCTGGTTCAAGACCAGAAGGACCGCAGTACATCGATGGCCATAGCGACCACGGGCACCCAATCAATGAACGCCTGACGCAAAGTCAGGACGCGCTCGTAACAGGCGCAGTGCTCGTGCTGGTCCACCGCTGCCTCCCCTCACTCAGCCCCAAGTGGCCCTTGGGGAAGGGCCCCTGTCCCTAAGGAACAGAGCACGTGAGGGGCTCGTGCGGTGAAGCAATCGCAAGCATAGGACAGTTGGGGGCCAAGTCCGACCGGGGGGACCACAACTTGTGGGCTGCTGTAGCCATCCAACCACTACATGTGGGGATTGGCTCATAGACCGAGGCAGATACGCGTGTCGCGGGGACTGCGCGGCTGGCAACTTCTGTAAAAGCCCAGGTCAGGACGGTTTGTCCCCTCGGTGGTCGAGGTGAGTAGACCTGTTGCGGTGGCTCTGAGGGCCTTCCACGGGGCGGTGCTCCTGTCGGCTCACCACAACATGCTGCGTTTGCGGCCTACGGGAAAAGTGCAACGTTCGTTGCACTGCTCCGGTTGAACGACTCCATGCAGTCGACGTTGTGACCACCACGGCAGGCAGCGCACTCGGACAGAGGAACAGTGCGCTGCCTGCCGCGATCCAACCCTTTGGCGAATACTCGGAGTGGGCGGCCGCGCCGACGAGGCGCCCCACCCCGCCGCCTGAGAGCACCGTCACCAGGCTGCGAATTTCGGCGGCGAACAGTACAAAACTGGACCTCCTCACCCACCGGTCCTCGGACGCCCCTGCCACGCCATCACGTCAGGCGAAGTGAACGTTTTCACTCGAACCGGTGTTTGACGCAGCCTTTCGAAAGCAACTATCGACGTGCAGCGAGGAGATCATCGAGAGGGGCCGACGTGCCCACCCCACCGAATCATTGCCACCATCACTGCCCCAGACTCTCCGAGGGCCGCGCCGGGCAGCAGATGATGAACGAAGCCTCAACTCCAAAGGGGCACAAGCGCTCCCTGCCGGGCTGTCCTGCGGACAGCTTCAGAATCACCAACTGGTGGCATCGCATGATCGAGGTCATCAGCGAGCCCGTACTGCGGGGGAGACACCCCATCGAGGCGCGAAGTCCAAGACGACGACTTCGACCCGCCGGGATCCCGGCCAAGCCCGGCAAAAGGCTCTGCCAGACCCCACTGGCCGAGAGGCTTCGCCTCAACGCCGCCAAGCTCCACGCGCACGCCAAACGGCACCACGACCAGCGCATCACCACCCCGGAGACGACTCCATGACCCCAGCCCTCGACGAGCGCGCACGCGTCCGGGCGGCCATGGACCGCATCCTCGCCGGCAACTGCCAGCACTCCAACGGCGCGCTCACGATCGTCGCCCTGGCCCAAGAGGCCCAGGTGCCACGCAACGCACTCACCCAGCACCATCCCGACCTCAAGAACGACTTCTACGCGAAGGTCAAGGAACGAGGTCAGCCCACAGACTCGGAACGACGGCTGCGCAAGAAGATCACAGGCCACCCAAAACGAAAATGCCCCGCCGCCCATCCGGGCGGCGGGGCATTTTCGTGCGTCCGGCCTCGTTCGTGACCGCCGTGCGAGCCCTGTCCCGGCCTGCGCAGGCATCGCACGGAGCGCCCTGACTCAGAGGCCGCGGTCGTCGACAAGACGGGCAGCCTCACCGGCCATACGGATCGGGGTACGCCCGGCGCGGTGTGCGTCGTGGAAAGCGGGCACGGACGGAACCTCGTCGCCGAAGCGGCGGCGGATGGAGTCCAGAACGACGACGGCGGCGGCTTCAGCTCGATGCGGGGCCGGTCGGCGTACAGCAGAGCGGAGGGCGGGTCAGCGCTGGAGCGGGTGGACGTTGTCGGGTTCGTCGTCCGGATCGTCGTGGTCGGGCGTGGGCTGCGGCGGGAAGTGGAACGCGGGGTAAATGTTGACCTGCGGCGTTGTGGGGGCCGGCTTGTTGATGACCGGGCGCAGGCTCAGGCCGCGCAGGGCGATGACGCTAGCGAGGGGCCCACAGGAGGGCGGCGATGCCGGCGGCGAGAGTGCGGTTGCCGTCGGGCGTGGCGTACTGGTGAAGGGGCAGTGTTCCAACCGTGCGGTATTCGGGATGCCCGCGAGAGCTCTATCCCCCTGATGCGTCTACTACAGCGGTGCCTGCTGCCGCTCCGAGTACCCCGGGGAAGCGCTGTAGTGAGTGCCCATCGGTCCCGCAAGGGCGGTGGCTTCGAGCAAGGAGACCTTGCTACGGACCATGCCAGCGGAAGGCGACGTGAATGCTGTCAGCCGCGATCTGGATCTAGGCTTCCGCGAGGCTGTCCACGGTGTGGGGTATCCGCGTTTGGACTGGCTACATGGGCCAGAAAGCGCATTATGGAAGGGGGAGTCTCACGCGGGAAATCCCATGACCAAGTACTCGCTAACCGAAGAGACGGTAACGATTGACGGACACGTCCTTGCGCGGACCGACGCTGCTTCGGTGGAGCAGTGCCTCACAGTGCGCTTCGCCTGCCCGGGTTGCCTCCCCCCGAGATCGGCGGTTCAGTCGAGTGCGAACTTGTCTGGACTAATTGACTCACGGTCAGAAATGGAAAGCACCCGGAAAGCTTCGCCTCTGTCAGGGCCACTACACGGCACCCCTGTACAGCAGGTCGCTTCCCGCTTAGCTTGAAGAAGCAGGGAGGTGGCCATGTCGGGCGATATTGATGACTTCGAACACTGGAGACGCAACCGGGAAGATACAGTCAGGTATGCCGCAGCCGAAAGGGCCGCTCGAAGGGCGCGCGAAGTCACGGATGCAGAAAGACGTGCAGCTCAGAGCCGTATGGATTCTTTCAGGCGGTACTACAAATGCGCTATCTGTCGAGTTCCCACAGAGGGCCCCATCTACGATTATTTTCCGGCTGGCTCCGGGTGTGGGGAGGATTGCAATGATCCCGGACGGAGCTGGACGGTGTGGTGGCCAAGCGATATGGAACAATGCGTATACTGCGCACGCTTCATACACACAAACAATCACTGCGGTACACCTCAAAATTCACCTTCGATCACTTGCCTCGAATGCGCCAGGCGAATTATGGGAGGTGCGCGGTTGCGCAAAAAGCGGTTCGGCATGAAGTCTCGCCCCGCTCCGGACTTTCACGATTAAGCACTAGGCGACGCGTCGAGACTGCTTGTGGGCACTGAACAAGGGACAACGAAACCGGCGTCGGGACTGGTGGCTCGAATGTTGAGGTTCGCGCATCCCTCGGCAAGGACGGTCCTGGCGTCACCGTGAGTGATCGTCGGCGCGTATCGGCTCCACGTTCCGCCGACTTCGGTGACCAAGCGTGTGGTGGTCTTGTGGTGATAGCCCAGCGCCTTCGCGATGACGGCGGCTAGGGCCTGGAGGACGAGCTGGCGGAGCGGCCTCAGTCGGCGAAGACGCCGGCCTGGGCGGTCTCCTGCTTGGCCTGGTGGGTAGGGGGCGTCCCAGCGGCCCCTACCGGCGAGTGCGACCCGGCCAAGCTCGCCGAGCAGGCCGCCACCGAGCGCGACGCCGCGCTCGCCGAGGCCCGGCAGCTCCGCGTCGAGCTCGCCGCCCATCAGGCCGCGCCCAATGCCGGCGCCGAACCCGCGCGACTGCTCGACTCCCGCACGGCCGACACCGCGCCCGGCTGGGCCCCGCGGAGAACTGGGAACAGTTAAGGCGCGAGCCGCCAATGTCAACCCCAGGGTCGGTAGTCAACGCTCGTCGTCATCGTGGGAGGTGTGATCACTGCCCATGCGTCTAGCAGTGCGAATCTCTTCTGTTTCTCGGAAATGGCTGGCTGCTTCATCGATATACCCCTCAAGTTTCGGGGACTTCACGATGTCGGTGACGACCGATTGCACCAGGATGTCGTTGGCCTGTCGATCAGAGGAGAGTCCACGATAGAAGAGCACGAGCATGGGGCCGCAGAGGATGGCCCACAACGGATGGACCACGACGCCTGCCACGCCGCTTAAAACGTTGCCCGAAATTCCTACATTCACTTTGAGGTCAGCTTCCGCCGCGAGGCGGTCGTAGTCGCCGTACAGGTCCTTGTTTGCTCCGTATAGCCGCGTGTGCAGCTGAGGCAAGTCTTGGAGGAAAAACTTAAACCCTTCAGCTTTCAAGTCAGTGTCATAAGAGATTGAGAGTTTGCCGCGAACCCTTTCCACAATGTAGCGCCCGAGTGCGTTCACCGACGCTGGCGTCAGCTCAGGGGCCAGCCATTTGAGCCCTCTCTCGTCACCCGGTAACAAGCTGTGACGCCGCTTTTTGAATAGCTTGGAGTGTGACCGGATTTTTCGAAAACTTCTGCTGACGGTCGCCGCATGCACCTCCAGTACGCTACCCACGAGATAGGCCACGAAGGTGCTGACAGCAATGGCCGTCGGCTTTCCCAGCCATCCCACTAGGTCGTAGGGCAGCTTCAGTGGACTATCAGCTGCGACGTTCGTCGGGACCTTGTTGCCATATAGGAGAAGCAGCGCCAGAAGATAGATGTAACCAGTCACCAGCGGGGCACGAAGCTCACGGATGCCGGGTAGCAGGGATGCCAACACGTGATCATGGTCGTCTGGCCGGTATGTGAATGAGCCAAGACACGCCGGGCCGAATTTACTGCAGGTGCCTCAACGGCAGGCGACGGTGTTGCGACGTACCGAGAGCATCTTGGCCCGGACGCCCGGCACTGGCGGTCAGCCCCAGACTGGACATCCCGGAGAACTGGCGGAAGTTGGATATGCGAGCCCACCAGTAGACCGACGACAGCTCGGCGCCGTAGACGCTATCGTCTGGCTCGGTAGCTTCAGTCGCCATGGTCATTGCCGTTGCTCATGGTCAGCAATCAGAACTTCTCCAGCCGAGCGGGGAGGCAGTCCTTGCACAGATGAACGTCTTCGTTGGGCGAGGGCACATACATGTCCAAGCACCCGTGGCACTGCGCCAGGTGGTCGAAGGCTTCGCCGCACGCGAAGCACAAGTGTTTGAGCTCGGTCGCGTGTAGGACGCGTGCCCAGTCGACGACTAAAGCCAAGTTGCTGCACGTCGGGCAAGTCTGGAGGGCGGCCTCCGCATCCGGGCTGAACACCTCTGCGTAGGCGGCGGCCGCGAATGTGGCCTCATTCCACGCGGTGTGGCAGAAGCGGCACGACGGGGAGAGAGGCCCCTGGCCGACCACCAGGGCGAATGATCCGCAGAACGGACACTCCACCGTGCGGTTCGTGACGTCCCTCAGCTCGGCGTCCAGGCGCTTCTGCCGCGTGTCGATGAAGGTCTTGATCTGGCGGACCTTCATCCCGATTGCCACCAGGTCCTCTTCGACCGCACTGGCCTTCGCGCCCGGCAGCGCGGGAAGGAGCTCTCCGTGGATGAACTCCAACAGAAAGTCCAGTACTTGGGCTGCGCGGGTCTCGACCGCAGGGGCGGGAGCCTTGAGTCCGTAGTGCTGGAGGGCGTTGCGCCACTTGGAGAGGATGGCGAGGCTCTTGGCGGACTTGTCGTCGACCGTGACGCCGGCGATGTCCTTCAGCCGAGCGATGGCCCCGGTCGTGGTGCAGCTGTCGAAGTCGCCGGCCTCGAACCTGTCTCGCTTGGCGGCGCCGGGGTCCTTGACGACAAGACTCCAGTGTTCCTGCTGCAGGCGGGCCTTGAGGAGGAGTTCGGCGGCGGCCTGGAGATGCAGAACCGCGTACTTCAGGTTGCGCGGGCTCGGCTGCCCGAAGCGAAGGTGGTCGGCGACGCTGTCCAGGTAGTCGACGCCGTTCTCGACCGGGGGGTAGTTCACCTCGCTCGTGGGCTGCGGCGCGGGCTCCTGCTTGGGCATCTTCTCCGGCATGAGAGCAGGTTAGCCATCGACGGCCAGACCCGGAGTTGCTGCATAGCACAGACGATCGCCCTGCGACGCCTCCAGCACACACGGACTGCATGGCGGGGCGTCTCCCACGCTCGGGGTCGTGTGATGGGCGGTGGTGCAGGCCGCACGGCCTGGCCCCCACTCGACCGCGAGGGGTTCGGGTGCGAGGCAGGTGGTCCGAAGGCTGGGGTTAGAGGCCTCGGGCGTCGGCGAGGTGGGCGGCCTGGGCGACCATGCGGATCGGGACGCCGTCCGTGCCGTGCGCGTCATTGAAGGAGGGCACGGAGTCGACGTCGCCGAACTTGCGGCGGATCGCGTCCAGAAGCACGGCGGCTGCGTTGGCTTCCAGGCCGCTGTCGCCGCGAGCCTCGGCTCGGATGGCTCCGAGCATGCAGCGGGCGCCGTCCGCGTCGACCAGGGCGCCGGAGCACCAGCCGCCGGTGAGCAGCCGGTGGTGGGCGCGCTGCAGAAGGGCGGCGACTGGGGTCGGGTAGGACTCCGGCTGCGGCTGGAGCGTCGGGGTCAGCGGGACGGTGACGACGTCGTCCAGGTCCACGGGTTCGGTGGGGATATGCGCGGTATTGACCTCATATGCGACGGCCGCTTCGTCCAAACGCGCGGTCATCGCCGCGTTCACCAGAGTGAGGCGTTCCTCAAGGCTCAGTTCCGCCGACGGCGCGGTCGGGGTGGGCGGGGCGGGGTGGTCTATGGCGGGGGAGAGCGAGGCGCGGGACATCGGGACTCCAGGCAGGGGTCGCCGAAGGGCGCCGCCGGGATGGTTTCCGGCGGCGCCCTTCGGCGTTGTGTAGCGGGGGAGTGGGTGTTTGGGTGTCGGCGCACCCGTGTCCCGGGCATCCTCGGTCCATCGGGCGCGGGGAAGGGGATGGAGTGGAGTTCGTCTTCGAGTGCGGATGGTGCGGCGGGGACAACTACTTCGTGGGCAAGCAGGTCGGCTTCTGGGTCGACAAGTGGGAGATCCCGTCGGAGTGGGACTGCCGTTTCTGCGCCGGGCTCAACTACACCCCTGACCCGCCGTGGACGGAGGCGTAGTCAGAGGCTGGAGATCAGCCCGGCGAGCGAGGCGAGGCCGCTGTTGATGGTCGGGGCCAGGCCGGTCGCCGCGAGGGTGAAGCCGAACAGCGTGCAGGCCAGCGCGGAGCCGACGCGGACGTAGCCGCCCTTGACCAGAACGAAGACGATGATGCCCAGCAGCATGGCGGCGGAGATGGACAGGGCCACGGTGGTGGTGCTCCTTCACAAGGGATCGGGTGGGGCCGGCCGCGCTCGGCAGGCCGGCCCCGGGGATGGGTGGGTGTGATCAGGCATCGGTGAGGCTCTTGATGGCCTCCAGCGCCTGGCGGGGAGAGGCGACCTGCTCGGAGCGGCGGTTGCCGCTCTTGGAGCCGCGCCCGCCTCCGCTCTTGCCGCCGCCTCCGCCGCCGCGCCGGCGGGAGCGGCCCTCGCCGTCGTCGCCGTCCTCGTCGGGCTCGGGCCAGAACTCGCCGGGCCGCACGGGCTCGTCCCAGTCGAACCACAGGCCGCGCTTCTCCAGCTCGCTGATCTCGTAGTCGGTGAGCCGGTTGACCTCGTCGGGGAAGAGCTGGGAGAGGTCGGTGTCGAAGTCGGCGTACAGCGACCGCATGAGCACGGCGCGGCCGTTGTCGAGGACGATGACCGCGACGCCGCCCGTGCTGACGCCGTTCTCCGGGTCGGCCTCGCCGCGCATGGCCCGCTCGATCGCGGAGCCTTCGCTGCGGGAGTAGCGGGCCGGGATGGTCGGCACGTCGTAGGCGTTCTCCATGGTTCCCTCTGCCGCTTTGCGGGTGGCGCCGGGCGAACCCATGTTGAAGATGACCGGGCGGCTGTTCTGCCGCAGGTTGTCCTTCATCTCCGTGGAGAACCCGTTGTGCGCGAACGGCGACTGGCCGGCCGGGTTGAAGCCGATGCCGTACTTCAGGCCGGTGACCGTGAGGTCCTCGCCGTCCTTCTGGATGAACTCGCCGAAGTCCGAGTCCTGGGCGGCGGTCATGAACTCATCCGCGTAGACGTTGAGCTGCCGGTAGGGGCAGCGCGTGTCGCCCGGCTTGTAGTCGTGGGGCTGGCCGTCGTGCGGCCAGGGCATCTCCGCCCTGATCTCGCACAGCGCCTTCGCCGCCCGCAGGGAGCGGGCCATCCACAGGGCGTTCGAGCCCTGCCGGTCGATGTACCGGCCGAGGACGGTGGTCTTCTCGTCCTTGCGGACGGTGGACAGCCACACCACTTGGCCGTCCAGGGACTGGGCGGCCATGTTGATCGCGAAGAACTGGGTCTTGCCCGACCGGCTGACCCCGAGGGTGAGGCCGTGGGCCGGGGCGTTCTTGTCGTGCTGGTAGACCATCGTCTTCACCGGCTGGCCGGTGATGGTGAACCCGCACACGTACATGCCCTTGGCGTCCGGGGTGAGCAGTTCGCGGGTGGCGGGGAAGATCGCGCTGAGCGGCGGGGTGTCGAACGCGCTGATGAGGAACTCAGCTCCGTCGATGAGGACGAACACGCAGGAGTCGTCCTCGGGCAGATCCAGCGCACGGCAGGTCTTGGGCAGGTCGATGCGCGGGGACTCGGTGGAGTCGCTCATCTTCGCCCGGTAGAAGGTCACCCCGCGCTCGTTGTCGCGGGTCTTGTGCACCAGCTCGGAGCCGGGGGCGCCGCCCTTGGGGCTGGCGACCCGGTCGATCCAGCGCTCCTCGTCGGTCGGCTTGGTGCGCCGCCGGGCGTTGGCCTCCGGGGCGATGCGGGCCTCCATCCAGCCGGGTCCGCCCTGGCGGCCAGGCTGGATGGCGACGTCCGCGAGGGTGACGTCGGCCGCGGACACCCCGAACGCGGCTCCGACGATCTCGGGGGAGAGGCCGGTGATCGGCCGCCCGGTCTCCGAGGCGCGCAGCAGCAGGGTGAGGTCGTGACGCATGGCGGTGTGCCGGGTGGCCTTGACGACGTGGGTGCGGGCGGGCATCCCTGCGCGCTCCCACAGCATCCGCGCCTCGCGGGTGAGCTGGTCGGCTCCGTCGTCCGGCTGCGCCACGGTCGGCTCCGCGGCATGGGCGGGCGCCGGCTGCGGGGCCGGGGCGGCGAGCGCGGGACGGTGACGGCGGCGGGTGTGCCGGGAGAACGGCAGCACGAAGGAGCCTGCCGCCGCCCACCCGGCGGCGAGCAGCCCGTCCAGCCAGCACGGGCCGAAGCCGGTGGTGTGCCCGGCGGCGACGTCGACGGCGGCGGCCAGGACCAGCGGGGTCCAGCGCAGGATCTTGCGTCCGGCGCCGGGCTCATCGCTCTTGCCCGCGAGGATCCAGCCGCCGATCCCGGCGGCGCCGGCCAGCTGCACGACGGAGTTGACAGGGCTGTCGGGGTAAAGGTTCGGGGCCACGGCCAGCACGGGCGCGGCGAGGGTGTAGGCGAGGCGCTCAAGCGCGACACTGCGCGGCGTGGTCACCGACTTCTCCTTCGGGAACGGGCACGGGCGGCCCCGCGAAAGCGGCGGGACCGCCCGTGGCAGGGGTGGGGGAGTGGGGTCAGCGGTTGAAGAAGCCCGGCCTGGGCGTCTTCTCGCGCCGGTCGGAGCGGATGTCGTCCAGCGCGCCGTAGAGCTTGGAATGGGTGCGCCGGGTCTCGTGGGTGAGGTCGGCGGCCTCCTGGGCGGTGTCGGACAGCGTCCTCACCTCCCGGGCGGCGCCGTCCAGGGCGATGGCCACGTTGGCGGTGAGGCCGACGAACTTCGGGTCCAGGTCGGCGTTCTCGATGTCGGTGGCGACGCCGTCGGTGTGCTTGGCGTTGGCCTGCATGCTGCGCCGCAGTCCCTCGAGTTCGAGGGTGGCGTCGTCCATGGCCTTGCCGAGCTTGTCCAGCTTGGCCTGGACGGCCTTGTACCGGTTGTCGTCGTCGGCCACGGCGGGCGCCGCGCTGCTGTTGCGGGGTGCGAGATCGCTGCTCATCGCGGGGTTCCCTCCCGTGCTCAGTCGTGGTGGACAGCGGCCGACGCGTGCTTGAGGCCGGCGTCTTCCTTGGCAGCCATGTCCTCGCCGTAGACGCGGGCGACCATCACGGCTGCGAGCTTGGCGGCCTCCTTGGCGATGCCGCACTGCTCGGCACACCGTTCGGCCTGCGCCTTCATACGGGCTGCGGAGTCGGCCAGGTCCGCGATCAGGTCGGTCACCGCGGTGTCGATGTTGTGGTCGCCGACCAGGTCGGCGGCCATCTCCCGCAGCGCGTCGGCGACCTTGCCGAGGGCCTCCATCAGGGCTTCGGCGCGCTCCTGGTCGGAGGCGGCCTTGATGGCGATGTTCGCCATCTCCATCAGGTACTGGTCGAACGTGATGTCCGTGCGGTGCTGGGCGGCGAGGCCACCCGCGCCGGACGGCCTGCTGACCTCCGAACTGCTCACGCTGCTCCCTTCCGTGCTGGTGGGCCGGCTGGTGCCGGGCCGCTTCGTGGGCTTTTCCGGCGCGGGCGGCAGGCCCGCGGCGCCGGTCGTGACGGCCGCGGGCTCGTCGGGGACGATGTCCGCGTCGACGATGTCGTCCTCGGCCTTCGCGGTGTGCTTGGGCGGGCGGGTGTCGTGCTCGGGCCACTCCACCGTCGGGGTGGAGTCCTCCTCACCGAACGGGCTGTCCGCCGGGCGGCCGCGCCGTCCGGTCCGGCCCGTACGACCGCGTCCCGTCCGGCCCGCCCCGGTACGCCGACCACGGAACCGGCGCCGCTTCTCCGAACCGTCAGACGCCCCGTCACCGGCCGTGGGCTTCTTGCCCGGCTCATCGGTCGCCTTGCCGTCCTTCGCGGCGCTGGAGGCCCCGTCTGAGCCTTCCTTGGCGGTCTTCTCGCCCTTGGCGTCGGTGCCCTTGTCCTTGGAGTCCTTGTCCTTGGTCAGGCTCACCTTCTCGGTGCCGGCCTTCGCATCCTTGGCAGTCTTCGCGGCCTTGGCCTCTGCGTTGGCACGGCGCTTGTCCCAGCGGCGCTGGGCTTCCTCACCAACGGCCCGGCTCAATGTGGTGCGGCCCGGCGTGGCCGACGCCGCGGCTTCCCGCTTCGCCTTCCGCGCCGCGTCACGCTCCTGCCGCTTCGCGCGGCGGTCCGCCCACGCCTGCTGCCGCTGGGCGCGGGCTTGCTCGCGGTCCTTGGACCGGTCCGCGACGCCGGCGGCATGGCCGACGCTGCGCCGCTCCTGCCGCCCGGCCTGCCGGACCCCGGCGCGCTCCTGGCGGCCGCGGGCCCGCTCGGCACGAGCCCTGGACGCCGGACCGTTCTGCGTCCGGCCACCGCCGTCCCCCTTCGATCCGCTGCCGCGACCGGAGCCGCCCGAGCCCGTCTGAGAGCCTTTCGAGCCTCCGGGTGATCCGTTGCGCCCGGGACCGGCTGCACGGCCGCCAGAGCCCGTCTGAGAGCCCTTCGCGTCGCGCTTGCCGCCTCCGCCGCCCCCGGTCGATCGGGGCACCGAACGCCCGCCGAGGCCGCCGGAGTTGGATCCGCGCGAGGCTCCGGACCGGTTCGGCCCCGAGCGGGAGTTGTTGCGGGACGGTCCGCTGCCGCCACCGCCGCGCGAGGCCCCGCCCCCGCCGCCGGCCTTCGAGCGGCCCTTGTCCGACCCCAGGCCGGAGGCGGACGACTTCGCGCGGTCGGCGTCCGCCTTCCCGCGTGCCGCCGCCTTGTCGCCCTTCGCTTTCATCATCGCGGCGTGGAGCTTTCCGTTCTGCTCCATCATCGCGACTTCCTGCGCGGTGCGGCCCTCCAGCAGCGCGGCCTTCCGTGCTATTTCGGCCTCACGGAAAGGCACTTCGCCTTCATGGAGCGCCCGCGCCCTTTCCAGCCGGAATTCCAGCCAGTCACCGAGTCGGTCAGCGAGAGAACGAGCCTGCTCGTATTCGCCTTCCTCGTTTTCGTCGTAATCTTCACCGGTTTCCGGAGCCGGAATTCCTTCGGAACGCAAGGCCGTCGACGGGTCCGGGGCAGCCGGAATCGGCGGCAGTTCCATGGTCGTCTCTTCCGGCGATTCCGGGGGAGCCGGGGGAATGTGTTCCGGCGGCGGAATGGTGTCGCCGTAATCCGGGATCGGCGGTGGCACGTACGTGGAATCACCGCTCCAGGGGCCGTGGACCAGGGTCCCGGTGCCGTCCTCATCGGACACGGTGCGCCTCCCTCCTGGGACTTGACAGAGCGTGGGCTCTTGTGTGCACGCGTGTGCACGTGCACGTGTGCACGCTTTACGCGCGGGAGGCCCCGCCGGAGCCCGGCGGGGCCTTCGCTGGTGACGTTCAGTGACGCGGGGGATGCTTCGCCACGACCTGCTCCGCGTATCTCAGCAGGTCGTTCCAGATCCGTCCGTCGCCCTCCACGCGCTGGTCCATCGCCGTGATGAACAGGCGGCAGATCAGTGCGAATCCGGAGTGGACGTCGCCGCGACCGGCTTTAACGTCCTTGGCCATTCGGGATCGTGCCAGGCGGAGCCAGAATTCCATCTGCCCTGCCTCGCCGCGAGATTCGCGGGCTTTCTTCGCCTCTTCCTTCAGCCAGTTCTGGCGCCGCTCTGCGGAGCGTTCCGCGCTGCTGAGGGGGCGGTTCAAGCCGACTCCCGACCCATGTCGTAAATCGACGTAGGACCACCATAACCGAGATTATGGCCCTGTGCACCCTGCTGCGGCGGATTTACAGCCTGGAGCGGCTGCGGGTTCTTCTTACGCTTCCTTTCCAGCTCCTTTTCCTTTCGTTTTCCGGGGAGGTTCTTGACCTCGTCGGCAAAGGAATTCCGCTTGTAGGCGGTCTTTTCCAGGCCCTCGGTCAGGCCATTGACGTGCCTGAGGACGTCCTTGAGGGCCTTTTCGACGGGCAGGGCCCGCAGCCGGGCGTGGTACCAGCGGTCGCCGTCCACGTGCGCGCCCCGGCAGTGCACGCGGGTCTCGATCGCGAGGGTCTCCAGGTTCCTGCCGATGTCCAGCAGGACCCGCTGCACGTCGGCCAGGTACCGGGCGGTTGCCTCCGGGCTCTGCGCGACGTCGCGCAGCGGGGAGTGATTCGGGTCGTTGGTGCTGTTCACGGCGGGGATTCCCTCCTGGTGTACTGGTGGGGCTGCTGACTGCTTCCGGCAGTCGACAGCGAAGGGCCAGCCCGATTGCCGCGGGCTGGCCCTCACTGTTGATGCCGGACGGTGATCAGGACCGGTAGCCGCCGGCGAGCAGGGCGGCGGCTTCCTGCCGGTACTCGGACGCGGTGGCGGGACTGACCTGCAGGGCGTCCTGGATGGCCGCCAGCGGCACGCAGCGGGCCACTTCCCGCTGCAGGGCGTCCGCCTCGCCGATCGGGATGAAGTGGTTGGCGAGAGCCAGCCGCGCGACCTTGCGCACCGCACGCTCGCGGGGGCTCAGCCGCGCCTGGTCCTCAGCTTCGACCGCGCGCCGCTCGGTTTCGGCGGCGGCGAGCCTCGTTTCGGCAGCGGCGAGTTCGGTGTCGGCCTCGTGCTTGCGGGCGTCCTGGATTCGGGCGGCGGCGAGCGCCTGGCGCTCGGCCTCCTCCGTGGCGAGCCGGTCCGCTTCGGCCGCGCGGCGCCGCGTTTCGGCAGCGGCCTGCTCCATTTCGGCGGCGGCCTGGTCGGCTTCGGCGGCGCGCCTGCGGGCTTCGGCGATGGTGGCTGTCTCGATCGCGCGGTCTTCCGCTGCGGCAGCCTGGTCGGCTTCGGCCGCCTCCTTCCGCTTGCGTGCGGCCAGGCTCTCCAGTTCGGCCGCGCGCGCTTCGGCGGCGGCCTGCGCCTGGCGTTCCTGGGCCGTCTTGCGCTGGGCCTCGGCCTCGCGGGCGCGGGCCTCGGCGATGACGGCCGTCTCCAGCGCTGCCTCCTCTAGTTCTGCCGCTCGCTCGGCGGCGCTGGCCTGGGCCCGGGCGTGGGCGCGGGCCTGGGCCGTCTCGCCCTCCACGCGGGCGCGGACGGCTTCCAGTTCGCCGTCGGCCTCCAGCCGGTCGGCCTCGGCCTTCTTGTGCGCGCGCTCCCGGCGCGTGGCCGCGTCGAGCCGGCGGCGCTCGGCTTCCTCCGCCCTGGCCTCGGCCTCGCGGGTCTGCTTCTCGGGCAGCGCGAGCGCCTCGGCGACGGTGTAGCCGTGGGCGGCCATCGTCATCGGCAGCTTCTCGTCGTCGCTCGCCTTGCTCAGGTCGCCGCGGTGCTTGCGCTTGAGCCACTGTTCGTAGGCGGTGAGGTCCTGCTGGCGGCGGATCATCTCCGGGTAGGAGCGGATCCCGTGCAGGCGCATCCGGCGATAGAAGCGGGGGGTGTCGATGGGGGCGAGGACCCAGCGGTGCAGCGGGATGCGGTCGGTGGCCGTACCGGCTTCGAGCTGCGCTTTCTGGATGATCAGGCGGCGGGCGGCCTCCACGCCGATCACGAAGAGGACCGGCATGACGCCGTGGCTGGCAGCCCGGACCGGGTCGGCCACGATCTCGCCCTGTGAGCTGGCGTTGAACCACACGGTTGCACCGGTCATGGCGTGTGCCGCCAGGCGCAGCAGCGGCCACGGCGTGCACTTGCGGATGAGGTACAGGTCGAGCGCGAGGAACGCGATGATCGAGGCGTCCACGCCGACCGGGAACCAGGGTGCCAGCCTGGCGCTGAATCCCCAGGCCAGGGCCACCGCGGACAGGGTGCTGTAGGACATTGCGAACCCGATGACTCCCACGAGCATCCCGCCGCCAGCCGCGACTGCCGACAGGGCCGTCATCAGGCGGTCGCGGCCGGTGGGGGCCGGGGGTGTGATCGGGTTCCGCTTCGGTGCTCCCGAAGCGGTGTCGGGTGCCGCCGAAGCGGGGGCCGCTGGTCCCGAAACGGGGGCGGGCGGGGCCGAAGTGGGGGTCCCGTACGCGGCGGGTCGCGGCAGGTCGGTGATGCTCACCGGAGATCTCCTCAGGGGGTGGTCGGTGTGGGCCCGAAACGGCGGGGGCTGCTCCCGAAACGCGAGCGGCTGCGCCCGAAACAGCGGCGAGTGGGGATGAAGCTCAGTCCGCGACGGCCGGTCGGTGCGAGGCGATGACCTGTCCGTCGGGCCGCAAGTTCACCGGTGTCCTCGAAGACGAGGACCCCGTTGCAGAGCAGGCTCCAGTCCTGCTCCGGGTGGCCGGTCACCACGCGGGCGGCCTCGGCGTCCGCGCTCTGCGCGGTCGGGCAGGGCGGGGTGTGCAGGCACAAGGAGCGGGGCTGACGGGTCGGCCCGGTGGGCTGCAGCAGGGCCGGGTGCGCATGAATGCCTCCAAGGGGCACAGGGGTGTGGGCGGTGCCTTTGCTGGACTTCCGCTGACCGTTCGCCTGGCCGCCGCAAGCTGCGCTGGCCAGGCGAACGGTGGTCGGGCTACTTGGGCTCGCGTTCACCGAGGTTGATGCGGACGCGGGACTTCTTCTCTGGCTGTTTGTCGGACATGGCGTTGGTCCTTCCGGTCTGCTCACTGGCGGGCCGCTGTTTGGCTCCCCTGGACCGCGTCCGGCCCCGCCGCGTCGAGACGAGCGGCGGGGCCGGGCGGGTCGGCAGCCAACAGACGTTGGCGGTGCTCACTGGGAACTGAGAGGGAGCCGTTGTACGCGCCACAGGACTTCACAGGCCGGAGGAGCTGTGTCGGGGGCGAGGACCGTCCATCCCGAGCGGGGTGCTCCCTCAGCCTCGGCAGCGGACTCCGCCGCGTCCAAGGTGGTGTGCACGCTGTGCAGGTCACCGCTGCGAAAGAGGGCGTAGACGCGGTCGGTCTGTGTCTGCCTCCGGGTCATGCGCAGCAGTGTCCGCAGCGCCTGCCGGTCCTCGGTGTCCAGGAAAGACTGGGCGCGTAGGGCCGCCAGCTCGCCCTCCGCCCTGGCGGCGTCGGCGATCGTACGGGCGAGCGAGGCGCGCAATTCCTCCAGCGCGGTCTCCGCGCGAATCGCGGAATCCGTGGCGCGCTCGGCTTCCTGCCGGGACCGTTCGGCCTCGGCCAGGGCGGCGTCGGCCATCTCCTCGGCCTCACGCGTGCTCTCGCGTAACCCGCGAAGCGTGCGGGCACTGACGACAGCGATCATTTGGAAACTCCTCCAGAGCGGGTGGTCAGCGTGTACGGCGCTGCTTGAGTCGGGTGAGGTAGGCGTCTTGCAGCCGGGCGAACGACGCGAACAGGCCATGACCGGCCCGGCATTGCGGGGTGTCGCGTGTGCAGGCGGCGTCGCAGGAGTCGGCGTGCGATTCATACGCGCGGTGCGCTGCCTGGTAGCGCTGGTACAGGTCGTCAGGCACGGGCCGGTCTTTCTCGGTGGTGCCGGCGGGCGGGGTGGAGGTCGGTGACGCGATGCCCGGCGTCCCACGCCGTGACGGCCGCCAGGCCGGCAGCCGTCAGCAGCAGACGTGCCAGGGGATGCGCGGGACCGACTGCGGAGGCGGCGCGGGCGGCGCGTTGCTGCGCCACCCGGGCCGCGTCTATGAGGGGTTGCCTCATTTCGGGCGTTTCTCCGACTCGTCGTTGCGGTCCTTCACCTTGCGGGACAGCTCGGCGCGTTCCTCGTCGGTCATCAGGCCACCGCCGTTCCTGTCATCTGGGCGCGTCCCTGGGCACAGCGGCACTGCCAGTAGCCGCACAGCCCGCACGCGTCCTGCTCGTCCTCGGTCAGCGCGGTGAGGCGGGCGCGCATCTCGGCGACCGTGCGCGGGGCGCGGCGGTCGGCCGGGATCGCGGCGTCCTGGGCGCGGACGACGGCCAGAAGATGGGCGCCGAGCGCGGGACCGGGCTCGACTGCGCGTGCCCGGCGGGCCGGGCGGGGGGTGCGGTGGGAGTTGACCGCGTCCAGGACCCGGACGAACCTGTCGTCGGACTGTGGCGCCTGGCGCTCCGGGCGTGTGATCATCGTCGTCGTGTTCAAGAGAGGTTCTCGCTTTCTTGATCACAGACGGCCCCGGAGCTCTCACCTTCCGGGGCCGTCACCGTGACTGGCCGGGCGGCCAGCCACGGCCCGTCTCCCGCCCTGTTCTGCTCTGGTGGGCGGGAGACGGACCGTGGCGGGTCTCAGGCAGCAGGTGCGTAGGTGTCTTTCGCGGGGCGGATCAGGTAGTCGCTGTCCGTCCAGACGCTGCCGACTGCGTACGGCTGGGCGTCGGGACGGAGGGTGTCCCGGACGATGACCGCCCACCGGGCGGCGTCCCGGCGCAGCAACTGCGCGGCATCGGCCGGGTCCGTGATCAACGCGAGGACCTCGAAGCGGCCGTCGACGTTCTGGTAGATGGCTCCAGGGCGACGGGGCCCGATCTCGTGGTCCACGCTCGGATGAAGTCGGGGCAATGCGATGCTGTGCACGTGGTCTGTCCTCTCTCGGACGGGAGACCGCGAACAGAGCCCCCAGGGCTGCATCCCTGGGGGCTCGTCGCGTGCGGACCCCGCACCGCGGCGGGGCAGTGCGTCCTGCGCACTCCACCGACCACCGAACCCTCCAGGCGCGGTCGACGGCGGGCAGCACAGGGCCGCAAGGCGGCGCGGCGCCCAGGAAGGGCGCCGGATCTCAGATAGACGCGGACCGCTCACCGCCCGGGAGATCCGTCCGGGCGAGTCGTCGCAATCGAAGGTGTGCCGCGTCGTTCTTTAGCGTCGTGGGGGTGTCGGCCCTCCGCGCTCCCCGTCAGTAATGAACGCTTGGCGGGTCTTACCCCTCCAAGCCGCCAAGTTGGGCGCCCGACGGATCTACGCGTGCCGGCTGCCACCACCAGAGGTGATAGCGCCTCACGACGGATCTCCACTCACCCCAGCTGGTGTGGTCACAGCCGTCGTAGGTGTGGTGGATCACGCTGTGGAGTTCTCAAGGAACGCACCCTTCGAACCGATTGATCCGACGGGCACCACCTAATCGACTTAGCTAGGTTCCATGACACAGTGCAGCATGAATCCGACTGTGTCAACTAAGCTAGTGAAGCTGCCTAGACCGAAGGGGTGGTTCTACGATGTGGCTCATGACGGCCGAGGACCTGCAGCCATACCAACGCATCGTGCAAGACGTGAAGGACGAGGTCCGGCTTGGCCGCCTGGCAAGCAACGACAAACTGCCGAGCACACGGGAGTTGGCAGACCGCTATAACGTCGCCCCCGGGACCGTTCAGCGAGCGCTCGCTGAACTCCGCGCTGGCGGCATCATCTACTCCCACCAGGGCCGAGGCTCCTACATTCGCGAGTCGGCGATCGAGTCGGTGGCAGACTCGAGCAGCCTCGCAATTCAGCGCTTGGAGGAGAAGGTGGCCGACCTGACGCGCCGCCTCGAACGGCTTGAAGCCGACAAAGACTGACCAAGTCAACGTGGCCTCCCTTCATTCACCACCTGACGAACTGTCGAGGCCATCACATCGGCAGTACGCAGAAAGCAACATCACAGAGCCATGTCGAGGCCTGTCCACGCACCCCTTCACGGGTTTTCAACATCCACGTACACATGGGATTTGAGGCACGCGGCCTAGGGTCAGGCCCATGACGCCGAGGGAGGAGAGCCGGGTGGGGAAGAACCGCGCGGGTTGGAGGCCGGACAAGCTGCGAGGACAGCGTGAAGCACATGGACTGACCCTGGAGGCGGCGGGCGAGCGGCTCCGCGACGTTGCGGAGCGAGCCAAATTGAAGGGCATCCCTGCTGCGAACCCACAAACTCTGTGGCAGCACGAGCAAGGCGAGGTCTATCCAGGCCCCCATTACCGGCGCGCCTACTGTCTTCTCTACCGGGCCACCGAGCCCGACCTAGGCTTTCGCAGTCCGCTTCCTGGGGAAGAGACGTCTTTCGCGCTCACGCCGATGGACGACCGCCTCAATGGTTCCCACGTTTTGGCCGTTGAGCGGGCGATTCATCGCATCGCACCGGGCTCAAGCGACGCGGACCACTTCGACTTGCAGCAGCGAATCATCGACGCGTGGAAACGTCGGCACACGGGCGGCGACCCCCACCGCCCTGTGCTCATCCTGGTTGGTGGCTTCGCCGGCAGCGGAAAGACCGAGCTGGCCCGATTCTTCGTTCAGCTCACTGGCTGGCCGTTGCTCGACAAGGACCCGCTCACCCGCCCGCTGGTAGAGCGTCTCCTGGTCGCACTGGGCGGCGACGCGAACGACCGGCACACCGATCTCTACCGGCAAATGGTCCGGCCGGTGGAGTACGACTGCCTGATGCAGTCGGCCATGGCCAATATCAAGTGCGGCATCTCCACAGTCTTGACCGCCCCGTTCATCGCTGAGATGACCGACCCGGCCTGGATGCAGCGCCTGACCAATCGCGCGAGCTCGATGGGAGTCGATGTCTTCCCAGTGTGGGTCCGTTGTGATGAAGAGTCGATGCGCGAGTACATCGGATTCCGTTCCGCGGCCCGGGACGCATGGAAGCTGCAGCGGTGGGACGAGTACATGGCCACGATCGACCTGGATGCGCGTCCGGCGGTGCCGCACCTGGTCGTCGACAACCGGCTGGGCACTGCGGTGACGCTCGCTGACCAGGCCCGGCAGGCGGTAGGGGCGATGTACGCATGACCGAGAAGCAAGGCGTGGTCCTCTACGGCCCGCCGGCGTCGGGCAAGGACACTGTCACAACTGCGCTCGCCGATCTGGACTCGAAGTACGCGCAGTTCGCGCGGCTCAAGGTCGGGACGGGCAAGTCGGCTGGCTACCGGATGGGCACAGTGGAGCAGCTGGACGAGCTGGAGGCCGCAGGCGATGTCGTATACGCGAACACGCGGTATGGCAACACGTACGTGCTGGACAGGCCAGGGCTGAACTCGGCGTTCGCGGCCGGGGTGCCGGTGGTGCACCTCGGGCAGGTCGACGGCATCCGAGCCCTGGTCGAGGGCTATCCAGCGAGTTGGTTCGTGGTGCTGCTGTGGTGCCCTCGGGAGACAACCGCAAAGCGATCAGTTGGCCGGGGCGATAGCGACACTACGGCGCGACTGGCGGCGTGGGACGCGACTCGCGAGGACCTGGCCACCCACCCAGGCGCGGTCTGGAACCTGACCGTGGACACCGCGGCGGCGTCGCCGCAGGACGCCGCGCAGCTCATCGACCAGCTGCTGGCGCAGCGAGCAGGCGCAGCGACGGCATGAGTGCGGGCTACGGCTGGGCGAGTCGGTCCAGGGCGTCGGTGAGCGTGAGTTCGCCGTCGTCCTTGACGTCGTTCCACCGTGCCAGTGTGGACGCGGCCGCGCGCAGCATCTCCGCTGGGAGATCGGCGGCCGCGAGGGTGTCGGCGGCTTCCTCCAGCTCCGGGCCCCAGCGCCAGGCACGCGCGGCGGTCTTGGCGACGTACTGCGGCTCGGAGAGGTACGAGTCGGTACGCCGGGAGGCGACCTGGATGAGCTCCTGGTCGACGCCATGCTCGCGCGCCATGCCGATCGCGAGCGCCACCAGCACTCGGCTGGTCTTCTGGAACGAGGCGTACGACAGCTTCAGCGCCGATGCCTTCCCTACCTCCGTGCCCAGTCTCGCTGTCCGGACGGCAGTGTCCGCGAACAGCGCCTCAATGTGCTCGGTTGCGTCGTGCGGGCCGGACAGATACAGGGTCGGCGTCTTGCCGCCGGTCGGCGGGGAGCCGACGACGCCGCCGTCCACGACGGTCGCGTCCGGTGCGAGCAGCGCGGCGATCCGCTGCACCCGCGAGGGATTGATGGCGTTCGCCTCCACATACAACCCGGCGAAGCGGTGCGCGGCGACGTCGCGGGCCAGATCTTCGGCAGCAGCCGGCGGGCAGAGACTGATGACGATGTCGCTGCGGTCCAGCAGCTCGCCAAGCTCGGCTACGGGCGTCAGGCCGAACCGGGTGGCGCGCTCTACAGAGGCGGAGCTGCGCCCGGCTGCACACCACAGGACGTCGGCCGCGTTGGTCGCGGCGCAGGCTGCGACGGCGGCACCCATGCTGCCGGGGTGGAGGATGCCGACGGTCGACTGGTCCACGTTGCTACTCCGTCTCGTTGAGCAGGATGGTGATGGCGTCGGTGACGTCGTCAACGACGTGGTGTGCAGCGGGAAGTTCGTCGGGCCAGGGTCGGCCGCGCAGCCAAATAGTGCGCAGGCCAGCCTGGTGACCGCCGCCGATGTCCCCGGCAGGGTTATCGCCGACCATCCAGCCGCCATCCGCGAGGCTGACGCCGCAACGAGTGGCCCCGAGTTCGAAGAGGCGCCGATCCGGCTTGCGGATCTCGAAGTCACCCGAGACCGCAACGCCATCGGCCAGAGCGGCAAGGCCGGTCGCGGCCAGCTTGGCGCGCTGGATGTCGCCGGCCCCGTTGGTGACAACGCCGATCGTCCACGCGGCCGCGCGCAGACGGGCCAGTCCCTCGAGGACCTCGGGACGGCAGGTGACGGCACACGCCATAAGGCCGACGTACTCCTGCCACAGGTCCGCGGCCGACGCCTCCAGGCCAAAGGCTTCCCGCAGCCGCGCGAAGTCACCGACGGTCGCCCGGTCGACCAGCTCAGTGCGCAGCCACTGTTCGACGTCTGGTGGAAGGGCGTGCGCACAGCACAGGGTGCTCACGGCATCGTCAAGCGCCGACTGGCGGTCAACAAGCGTGCCGTCCAAGTCGAAGAGGGCGAGGGGCATGCAGGCGACTCTACCTATGGCTACAGCTGTGCAGATGCTTGCAGCAGCACCGCCCTTACAGATGGCAGTCCAGAACCAAGCGCAGCCGACATGCCCTCAAATGCTCTAGCGGGAGCTGCTTTCTATGTACAGTTTGAGATCACAAGGAAGGGGGAGTGATGAATGATCTGAACGAGGCTGTAGACGCGCTGCTCAGTCGGCCTGTGGACGTCCTTCCTTCTCCTGAGGTCCGGGCCAGGCTCCGCAAAGCCTCTGGGCTCACTCAGGAAGAGGTCGCTCAAGCCTTCGGCGTACACCGGATGGCGTTTCTACGCTGGGAGAACGGCCAGTCCATGCCGCGTCGGCGGCATCGCGACGCATACCTCCGCTTGCTCAGGGGGTGGGCCGACAAGCACCCCGAGGCAGCCCTCGGCTCCGACCTTGCGAAAGCAGGCTGAGGTGCACGGCGTCGACTGGCCCCCCTAGGAAACGCCGAAGCGGCCCTGTCGCCACAACAGGACCGCTTCCTAGCAAATCGACTCACCAGCCCGCGAAAGCTTTGAGTCGTGAGCAGCGAGGTGACCTCGTCTGCCGGGTGATGCCCGTGAGCCCTAGAGCCCGCGTGGTCACCTATACCCAGAGTATGCGCACCAGATTGCGCAACGCCACTACTCCGGGATCCTTGTAGGTCACATTCGCTGGTCGCGGCTCCCCTACCTGGGGAGATGTACCCCGTTGCACCACACGAAGAACGATGACGACTTCGGCTCAGGCCGCTTTGAGAGAGGCTGGGAGCCGCCGGAGGAGGTCATCCTGCGGCGTGAACTCATCCGCACGCCGGGCCTCCAGCCCGAAGACCTAGGTGTCCTGGCGGAGCTGCTGCTCCGGGACCCGCGCCTGCCGTCGACCATGGAGGCGATTCGCGCCGACCTCCAGGCGCAGGGCTGGAAGATGGGCAAGGACCGCTACAACGGGATCGCGAAACGGCTGACGGCCGCCGGCCACCTTGCCCGCGTCAGCGTGTTCGACGAGTCCACTCAGCGCCCCACCTGGGTCACCCGGGTGTACCGCAACCCTGCGAACAACGCTCAGTACGTCGACCTCGGCATCGCCGCAACACAGCAGGTCAGGCCCGAAGTGCGGGAAACCCGCGATCCCCAGGACCCCGGATCGCTGGAAACCCGCGTTTCGCCAGGTCAGAGCCGGAATGCGGAAAACCCGCAGTCCGGACCCGGATCGCGGAAAACCCGCGATCCGGAAACCCGCGTTTCGCCAGGTCAGAGCCGGAATGCGGAAAACCCGCGATCCGTCTCTCCCCCCCCACACCCCCCGGAGGAGGAGGATTCCTCCTCCCCCAACCCCCTCACCGACCCCACGCGGTCGCTGCCGTCACAGCGGGAGCGGCAGGGCGACGTTGCTCCCGACTTCGGTCCGGCGGAGCTGTCTGAGGCAGCGGCGTTCCTTCAGCACATGAAGCGGTGGCAGGCGGGGGCGGCGACTGCCCGCAGGTGTGCGCCGCGGTTGCTGCGGGCGATGCGGGAGCAGGGCTGGCCGGCACTGACCGGGTTGGACGATGAGCACCGGGTGCTGCTGGAGACGGAGATCCTGAAGAACACCCGTGGCGCGGTGTCGTGGACGAAGTGCCTGCCGGGCTGGGTGGATGACCTGCGCCTCTACGACAGGGTCCGGCCGCGTCTGGCGGGCGGGGCCGGCGGCCGTGAGCGGTGCCCGGATCATCCGGCCCGCTACCGGGCCGGATGCGTGGAGTGCGCGATGACCGTGCCTGCCACCTGACTCATCTGGTGCGGGCCGCTCCCGTGCAGGGGAGCGGCCCGTGGATTCCCCTGAACGCCCTTGACCGAATCAGGAGACCCCCAGTGTCCACCAGCGTTCCTGCCCAGCACCACGACACCCCTGGCGATGCCCGCGAACCGGACGGCGGCCGGACGGCTGCCGCGTTCACCCGCGTGCCGCCGCAGGACCTCGAGGCCGAACAGTCGGTCCTGGGTGCGCTGCTGCTGTCCGGCAGTCCGGGCAGCAGCTTGCACCGGTTCTTCGCCGAGATCCTGGAGACGGGCATCGTCGCCGGGGAGTACTACCGGCCCGCGCATCAGGTGATTCACCGCGCGATCCTGGAGGTGCGCGGGGCCGGCGAGCCGGTGGACCCGGTCACGGTCGCCGATGCGCTGACCCGCAGCGGCGAGCTGGCCCGTGTCGGCGGCCGGGCCTACCTGCATACCTGCGTCCAGGCCGTGCCCACGCCCGCCAACGGCCAGCAGTACGCCGAGATCGTGCGGGCCAAGGCGTACCGGCGGGCGGTCATCGAGTCGGCGCAGGCCATCCTGGAGTACGCCTACAGCGAGGCCGGGGACGAGGACGAGGTGCGCGACCTGGTCGAGCAGCAGCTCACCGGGATCATCGCGGGCACCCCGGGCCTCTCCCAGGCGCCGCCCACGGTCGATGACCTGTACTGGCAGTTCGTCGCGGACACTGAGGATATCCAGGACGGCAAGAAGATCGGTCTGACGTACGGGTTCGCCGATCTCGACACGCTCACCTCGGGGATGCAGCCGGGCAACATCACCGTCGTGGCCGCGCAGTCCGGCGTCGGCAAGAGCACGCTGGCGCTCAACGCGGCCGTGGCCGCCGCCAAGACGGGCGCGAAGGTGATGTTCTCCTCGCTGGAGATGAGCGGCACCGAACTCATGCAGAAGATCACCGCTGCCGAAGGGGCGATCCCCCTGCACCACCTGACGCATCAGGGCGGCCTCACCCCGGAAGGCTGGGAGACCGTCCGGCGCCTGGGCCCCGAGCTGTTCAAGACACTGCCGCTGCGGGTCTACCGGCCCGACGGCGCGTCACTCGGCGACATCGCCTCGGCCGCCAGGGCCTGCGCCCGCGCCGACGGCCTGGACCTGCTCGTCGTGGACTACCTGCAACTCGTCGAGGTCGCTCACTCCCGCAACACCACCCGTGAACAGGCCGTCGCGTCGGTGTCGAGGGGCCTGAAGAACCTCTCCGTCCAGCTCGGCTGCCACGTCATCGCCCTGTCCCAGCTCAACGACGACGGTTTCATGCGCGAATCCCGGGCGATCAAGAACGACGCGTCCGTCGTGATCAAGGTCGAACGGCCCGATGCGGACGACAAGGAATCGGCGCGGGCCGGGGAAGTCGACCTCGTCGTGGAGAAGAACCGGCTCGGGCCCACCGCCTGCGTCACCGTGGCCGCGCAGCTGCACTACTCCCGGTTCGTGGACATGGCCTACACCTGACAGGAGACCTCGCAAGCGCCGTCAGTGCCCCTCTCCCGGCCGATCACCTGCCCCGGCGTCAATTCCCCCGCCGGACCCGGCGTTCGGCCCTCACGGGCCCGTACAGCCGATCTTGAAAGGAAGTCCCTCCCATGGGTCTGGTCTCCGATGGCCTGGACCGCGCAACGCAAAGAGCGTTCACCCGCCCGATCCCGAAGTCCGCGGGCGCACAGATGCGTTATCTGGTGAAGCAGCTCAAGGGCACCCGGCCGGTGGCCGCACTGCTCGGCGTCTCCCAACGCACCGTGGAGCGCTACGTGAAGGACCAGATCCGCCGGCCCCGCGCCGATCTCGCCCAGCGCCTGGCCGACGCCGTCCGCGCACGCTGGCAGCCCCGCGTCCGTGAGCAGGCCCGGCGTCAGGCCGCCACCAGCACGGGGCTCGTCATCGAGACCCGCGCCCGGTTCGGGTTCACCGCCGCACCCGGAACCTCCGATGATGCCCGCGTGCGGCATCTGACGATCGCCCTGCCGCCCGCTTATGCGGCCCGCCTCTTCGATGCCCAGCAGGCAGGCGCGAGTGAGCAGCAGCTGCGCGAGATCACCGCCGAAGGCCTCGGGGAGATGTACTTCCGCGACGCAGGGCGCCGCGCCCCCGGCCTGGCGGTGGAGTTCACCGACGTCGAGCACGTCGACTTCGACCTGTAGAGCGGGACGACACCGCCCGCGGCGGCGGCCGTCCTCGTTGCGGGGTGGGGGTGGCGCCCGCCGCGCCTCGCCTCAAGAGCTGCTGGCCGGGGGTGGCTCTTCGGTGCGGTCGCGGGATGTGCGGCGTTGAAGTGCTGCGTCCAAGGCAGTGCGGATCTCGGGTGGTAGCCAGGCGCACATCGGCCACTGCACCAGGTGGGTCGCGACCTCGCGGAGTTTGGTGTTGGTGTGCTGCGAGACCTCGATGAGGACCTCGCGGGCCTGCCGGGAGGGCAGGCGGCCGTGGGCCACGACGACGCCGATCGCCTGGTCGATGACGGCACGCGATTCGAGCGCTGCCTTCAGCTGCTCGATCTCCTCCTGCAGAGCGGCCTCACGGCCGTCGTCGTCGCGCTCACCCATGCTGGATCCGCTTCTGTCCGAACGGCACGCTTCCACCGTGCACTCCTGCCCAGCCGGCCCGCACGTACAGCACTCCGCCCAGCGAACCGAAACACTCCGCAGGACCGGCGCCGCGGCGACGCCGGCGGCGCGCCGTGCCCGCGCCGCCCGGCACTCGCGTGGGTGACGTTGCCGTGGTACCCGTGACGGCGGACGCCGGATTGGGGGTTGCCCGGCATGATCCGACGACTCATCCTTACGACGGCTGCCATCGTCCTTGCCTCCGCCGCCTGCCTGCCGCAGGCCTCCGCCACAGTCACGGCCGGGCCGCACTTCAACTCCTGCGGCTACCAGGTGACCGGCGACGGCGTGCGGCTGCGCACAGGCCCAGGCAACGGCACCGTCCGCGGCCTGCTCCACCGGGGTGACACGGTGTACGCCGACAAGGCACACGGGGACTGGTGGCGGGTGCGCCTGGCCTACGACAGCGGCAGCGCATCCGGCACCCGCAAGACGACCGGTCTGCGCGCCGGCACCGCCGGGTGGATGGCCAAGCGGTACGCCCGGGCCCACACCTGTATGCAGACCGACTGACGCAACCGCTCCCGTATATCTGCGGGTAGGAAGCCGTGGATACCTGCGATCATCCCCGGCATGTCACAGACGCCGCCCCCGGGCATAGCCGCACAAGCCACCGCCTCCCGCCGTTTCCATCCCGCGCTAGCCGCCGCGCTCGGAGCCGTTGCCGGTGCGGCGATCACCGGCACGGTGTGGTGGGCGACCTCGGCCAGTGACGCCGACGTTCCCTCCGGGCCTGCGTTCACGGCGACCGGCAAGGTCACGGTGTTCGGTTCCTGGGTGAACGGCCAGGATGGTGAAGGATGCGTCGGCACAGACGACTTCGCCGACCTGCGCGGCGGCACAGCCGTGACCGTGTCCGACCTGGACGGGCACAAGCTGGCGCAGGGCACGCTCGTCGATGGCATAGCGGGGGAAGTCGTCGGGGACAGCTGCACCTGGCCTCTGTCCGTCAGTGGCGTCCCCAGTGGAACTACTCAGTACCGCGTTCAGATCGGCGACAGGGCCCCTGTGATCAAGGGCCGCGAACAGTTGCAGGCGGGAGTCAAAGTCTCCTACGGCGTGCAGCAGTGAACCGCCCGGCGCTATCGCACTGAGAACACGAGGCGCGGGACTCTACCGGCGGCGGGCCGGCACAGCCCCGCCCGCGCATGCTAGCGGCTCGACCGTAGGGGAGAGGGCATCTGGCCGTCCGGCCGGTCCCGGCGGGCTGGGTACGCCACCAGCGCCCGGGCGACGGCTGTGCATACCGGCCAGCTAGCGGAAGCTGCCCCTACGCTCTCCCTTCCCTCGCCCGCGCCCCGACCGTCGACCCTGCGGTAAATCGGCGACTGCTGCGCTGAACCGACACCCCGGTTCTGGGCGCTGGAGCATCGAGTCAGAGCTCGGGTCTGGCATAGCTGGCTGAGGGCCTCCCAGCTATGCCAGACCCCAACTGCATGGGGCTCCCTCTGGTGGGCGGTCTTTTCGGCGCGTGAGTAGCTGGCCCTCTGTGTCGCCTGGACCGGGGCTCTCTGCCCAGATGCTGTTACGGCCGCACTGCGATGGGGATTTCCACGAGAGGCTGGAGGATTTCGAGGCGGGCCGAGTAGGTGCGAACGACTTGGTCGTAGAGGTCCGGAACCGAGGGAGCCTTGAGGGTGACGATGAGCGCGTAGGACACCTCGGGGCTGGTTTCCGGCGGGAGGTCGTCCAGGCGGAAGACGTGGCGCACGTCGAAAGCTGGGCGCTTGAGGCGGTCGGCCTTGAAGGTGGCGGTCTTGTGTTTGACGGTTTCCCACTTATGGGCGTCGGAGCGCAGTTCCTGCTCGCTCATGTAGTCGCGGGCTTGGAAGAACGGTTCAGACTTGGGGACGTTGCCTGAGGCGCTGAGCCGTTCCATGTTCGGGCGGAAGGTGGGTTCGAACGCGCTGGTGGTGTAGTTGCGGGGAGCCCTGGGGTCGGTGGGGCAGGCGATGCAGTAGGTCGCTGTGATCTGCAGATCGCCGGTGGCGACCGTTTCCGGTAGGGGCAGGAACATGCGGACGGTCTGCTTGGGTGCGAGTTTGCCCTGGTAGACGACACGGGCGGTGTAGGGCGGGCAGATGACGTAGTCCTCCAGCGCACCCGGTAGTCGGCCCCAGCCTCGCTCGGAGGTGTCCTGCTCGTTGTCTTCTGCGCAGTGGACGAGCAGTGCCTTGAGGGCGAGTGGTGTGAGCAGGGAGCCGAAGTGTGCCCGGATGCCGGCGGCCATGCGCAGAGCACTGGGGGCGGCGAAGCTTGTGCCGAGTGACATCGGGGGCGCGTCCTGGCCGTACGGGGCAGCGAAGAAGAAGGGTTCCTTCTGATCGCCACCGAAACTGAGCACATCGGGCTTGACCATGCCGGGGCAGCGTCCCGGGCCTAGCGCGCTGTAGGAGGCCCGGCGCCATGAGGGCCGGGTGGAGTCTGCCGCTCCTACCGACAGAGCGTTGACGCAGTCGGATGGAACCTGCACTCGTGCATTGCCGGATGGGCGGTCCAGCGTGCCGTTGTTGCCGGCTGCGATGGTGAGCAGGCGCTTGCCGTCGGACAGCCAAGAGTCGAGCAAGGCCGTCCAGGGGTGGATCTCGTCGTCTTCGATCGGGAGGTCGGGGCCGAGGCTGAGGTTGACGAGCTCGTGTGGGTTCTCCTGCAGCACGGTGTCGATGCGGTCCAGGGTGCGGTAGAGAGCGAGATCGTCTTCGGGGTCCTGATCGACGACGCGGAAGTGGTCGACGGTTCCGAAGGGCCGCGGGGCTGACTGGCCAGGGACCAGCGGTCCGAAGAGGGCGGCTGAGGTGACGTTGTGGCCGTGTTGGAGGTAGTCGCTCGTGGCGTCACCGACGTGGGGGGCCTCGTGGGAACGTGCCCAAGGCGCCATGGGACCGTCCTCTTCGAGTCCGCCGTCCAGGATCGCTATCTTCACGGCAGGGTCGACAGCGCCCACCGCTGGTAGCGACGACGCTTTCAGTCCGTGTGCTGTTGCGGCGCGCTCGACTGGGTGGAAGGCCCTGAGCCTGGGCATGGGCCGGACGACGCGCATGAAGGCGAACTGGGACAGTCTGTCGACTGCTTCGGGCGCCACCCGCACGGGGACGAAGCCGATTCCCGGCATCTGCAAGGCGTGAGTGATCTCCGCGGTACCACCAAGGGATTCCACATACCTTTTGAAACTCGCGAGGATCTTCTCCCTGATGCGCGCAGGCAGATGGAGACCCACTTCGATGAGGGGCGTCCCCGGAGCCAGGCGTTGCATGTTGCGCTGCCGCTCGACGGCGGTCGGGGCCCGGAAGGCCTCGACCTTCTGCAGCTGGTCGCCTCCAGGCAGCGGGCCAACCGCCATGCGCTTGGCCCACAGGCCGAAGGCCGCGCGTCGTCCGGAGATGAACAGTTCGGCAGTTTCCGCCGGGGCCGGCCGACGATCTGGGTTGGTCCACTTCTCCGGTTGCACCAAAGCGTTGCGCGCGCCGACATACGAGAGGCCGAGATCGTCCAGCAACTGCTGCGGGTGGTAGCTCTTCGCGATGAACTGCGGATGCATCGTCAGGACGCCGACGACCTGCCCGTCGGGACAGGCTTCGTCGGCGAGCTGGGCGAAGCGTTGAACCGCTGCCCTCACCTGAGGGCGCAGGCGTGAGCGTGCCTCTTCTTCGGTGTAGGGCAGCGTCGTCGGCCCTCCACCACTGGGCAGCGTGACTGCCTCAACGAGCCTTTCGCCATGGCCGAGCAGAAAATTGTACGGTCCGGGCACTGGCCGCTCCCCCCACGAGAATTACCCCTGAGACTCCTCGCGTCGCATACGGCTTCGAATCGTGTCCCGGCTGACCCCTGACAGCTCGTGCACGCGTCGTTGCGACATGTGATCAGATTGCACCAGATCCAGCGCCAACCGCACCCTCTCTGCAAAAGGCAACTGCTTGACCTGCTCGCCACACATGCTCAGCAGCGTCTCTCCGAGAGGCTGTTCAGCGAGAGCAGCACGTCGTCGTGCCGCTGTCACCAGGCGGTGTGCATCTGAGAAGGAAGAGCCCTGAACGCTCAATGCCCTCGCGATGGCGGTGAGCACGTCATCGGGCGCCTGGCCCTCGCAGTACTGGTCAAGCGCCTTGCGGAGCTGCACTGCCTCGGGGAGAGGAAAGTCGACCACTACCTCGAAGCGGCGCCACACGGCGGGATCAAGGAGGGCCCCATGATTGGTGGCCGCGAGCAGCAGAGAACTGGACGGCCAGTCGTCAATCTCCTGCAGGAGGACAGTCACAAGCCGCTTCAGCTCTCCCACCTCGGCGCCGTCGTCTCGTCTCTTGGCGACCGTGTCGAGCTCGTCCAGCAGCAGGATGGAAGGGCTGGCCTTCGCGTAGTCCAAGACCTTCCGGATGTTCCCGCCTGTACGTCCGAGGTAGCTGCTCATGACTGATGACAGGTCAAGTACGAGTAGCGGCAGATTGAGACGGCTCGCGATCCAGCGTGCGGCCAGGGTCTTCCCGACTCCTGGGGGCCCGACAAAGAGGGCGCTGCTGCTGGGCGTCAGACCAGCCTGCAAGAGTCGATCGCTCCTAAGACGCTCCTCGCAGATCTGATCGACCGCACTGCGAACGCTGGTCGAAAGAACCGGAGTGACTGCAGGTGCTAGATGGTCTGGGCGAATGAGAGGGACCCGACTGTCCACGTCGAGCGGAACCGGGGCGGCGTTGCCCAGACCGCGCAAGGGCGCATCGGTGCTGGGCGCCTCGCGGAGGAGGGCCTGGAGCGCTTTGCTGGTTGCTTCGTTGGTTCGGCTATAGCGCCTTGCCAGGCGCTGCAAGAGAGTCTGCACGTCCTGACCGCGTCCAGCGAGCGCCATTCGCGCAAGGTGGACCAAATCTTGCTCAAGTGCTGTCATCTCGTCCACGCGTCGACTGTCCAAGGTCCTGGTCATGTCGACCACCATAATGACTAGTGGGCGGGATACATGCCTCCAACGGCTTCCTCGTCCATATCGATACTCGATGCCCCTCCACGCGGCGGTGCCGGCCCAGCACGCCGTCCAAGCTGGGGAGAGAGGGGAACGGCGACCGGCCTTCGCGCGGCCGCCCTACGGCCGCCCTACTGGTCGTTGGAGAAGGGAGGCGGCCTCTGTCCCGTCCTCGGAGCTGGCGGGCCGACACGGAAAGGCCAGCCTCCTTCAAGTGAGGAAGGTGGATCTACCGTGCTCTGGTAGGGGGTAGCGCGGCTAGAACCGCTACCGCCGCAGCGACGTCCTCGATGCCACGCAGCTGCGCGGCATCCGACCGCCCGCCGACTTCTACGAGCAGGGCGCTCTGCCGGACGGGCCATCAGAAGACCAGCAGCCGGCCCGTGTCCCGGCTGCGCTAAGCGCGACGCCGAGCTGACGAAGGCATCCGCTCGCATGGAGAAGTTGGAGTCGCAGGCGGCGAAGTTCCGGGAGATTGCCAGGCTGGCGATGAGTGCGGTCTGAGTCCGCCGACACCCCTGAGGCCGACTGTGACGGCGTGCTCAGCGAGGCGCGACAGCCTGGAGGAGTGGCGTGGCTGACAGTCGCAGAGACCTCACCTGTAGGCACGCTGACCTGCTGTTTCTTTGTCGCGCAGGCTCTGCTGCAGGCCCCTCAAGCAGGTGTATTTAGTGCAATAGCTGGTACACTTTCTATGAAGAACGTTGCAGGAGCCCCTTGGTGGGCTGCCGGGGTTAAGGCCGGAACCAGGGAACTGGATCCCTCCACCCATTGAGGTGGTTGTGGCCCCCGGGAGTCCCCCAGGGGGCTTTTTGCTTCAGCGTGTCTTCCAGTCCGGCCACCAGACTCGGCTCGTGATGAAGCTGGGATCGCCGATGACCTTGACCCCGTAGCCAAGCAGCGCACCATTCCAGGCTCGCCGCAGTTGGTGGCTGACGAGGAGGAGGTTCTCCGCGCAGGCCCGATCTTGCGGATCGCCGCTGAGGGCGCAGTTGAGGATGCCGGCGTGGATGTCAGCGAGTTGGATGCCGTCGCGCTGGGTGTTCTCCCACGTAGGCGGCCAGGAGATGTAGTTCCAGGGGATGGGGTAGCTGGTAAGGCCAGCCCCCTGGCGCACGTAGTCGAAGTAGGCAGCCGAGGCCGCATGGTCCATGTGCTTGACGCGGCCAAGTCGCACGATTGCCAGACGCGGTCCCCCGGGCCACTCCCTCGCGGCGAGCGCGACCCGCTCCAGGAGCAGCCTCGTGGTGTAGTTGTAGAAGACCTCTTTGTCCTTCGCCATTCCGGCGTCGGCCTTCACCGTGTCCTTGTGAGCGATGACATGGACCACCATTGCGCTCGGTATAAGAGCCAGTGCCTGGGCAGCCTGGCGCCGACGGGTTTTGTGCTTAGGCCGGAAGTGCTCGACCCAGTGGATCGGCTTCAAGATCTCTTGGGGCTGCGCGCCATGCACCAGGGCGCGGAGGCCGCCCGCGGTGAGCTTGACGTGCCACTCGTCCTCTTGAGGAACGAGCAGGGCGGTCATGGCGAAGAACGGGGACTTGGCCCGGCTCGCCTCGCTGAACCCGCGGTCTCCAGTCTCGTCCACGTAGACGTGAAGCTTGGGCAGTTGACCGAAGTGCGCAGGTATAGCGAGCGCGCTCATCCGGTCGCCTCGGCCAGCGCCGCGGAGGAGCGCATCGTCGCGCTGCGGTGGGGAAGCACCACTGGAGGTCCGAACTCCTCTGGTCCTCGCCCCCGGCGATGACGGCCTCCGGGGACCTTCTGCTGTTTCTCGTTACCGTCCGGTTAACTCCAGTCACGCGTCCGGTTAGACGACGTTACACCGAATGGGCACTTCGTCACTCCTGAGATCAGCGTGACCTCGCGCGTCACGCCACCGCCTCTTCGTACTCGCTCTGCCCGTACTCGTCCTCGCAGCCGCTGTGCGAAAGGTGTTGGGTTCGTGGGGTGGGTGATGGCGCCTGGCTGGGGTTTTGAGCTGGGGGTTTGGGGGTGCCCGCGTACCCGACACTGCATCAACTTTGGTGCACTCTCATCCGTACGGAGTGGTGCACGATCATGGCTTTGGCAAGGCCCGGAGAGCTCACCGCGACGGTCAGCATCGGCCCCGGCAGCGACCACCTCATCGGCCAGCACCGCCCGATCGCCGGGCGGTCAACCGGTCAGCGGCAAATCCTGGCCACAACAGCCCTTCCACCCCGTCCGCCGACTACGCCAGCCATTCACCTGCTGTGGCGGGGGCGGTGGTCGACGGGCACAGCCTGAACGGCGCCGTAACGTCTCCGCCCCCGTCGAAAGCGACGTAGTGGGCAGGCTACCGCCGCGCTCCCGTGATCACCGCCGAGGGACGGCACACGTTGTGGCCGGCGTGCCAGACGAAAGGCCCTTCGCCCGACGGCATCAGGGCACCCGCCGGCGGTCACCGGCACTCGCGCACTGAGCGACTGTCCCGTTTGCCGTCCTCAGGAGACCGGCCGGGACCCGCACTCGCAGATACCATCCGAGCTCGCTCCGCCCATACCGCCCTGGGCGGGGCCAGGGACAGCACAAAACGGCCGACGCCCTCAGTCCGCCAAGGCGGGTGGCACGGGCGTCGGCCAACCAGAAATCTTCCGAAGAAGAATCCGCTGTCAGTCTACCGGCTCACCCTCTCGCTGCGACGCCCCCAACGGCCGGCCTGCACGGGCATACGAGCGCCTCAGCGAGCCTCACCGGGCGTGCCATCGGGAGGTTGCGCAGCAGGCGCGCAAGGGCGCAGCACAGCCCTACAAGCCTTTTCGGGGCGGGTGGGGCGTGGCGCGCCCCCGGCGGCCGCCCCACGGGGCAGGGGCCCCGGGCGTCCGCTGCGCTCCCGCCCTCGCTGCGCGGTCCCTGCCCCGTGCTGCGGGTGACGGGACACCGGAGTCCGCTGCGCTCCCTCCTCGCTGCGCGGTCACGCCCCCTTGCCGACGCCGCTGCGCTTCGTCGTTGGCGACCACCGGCGGCGCGCCGTGCCCCACCCGCCCCGAAAAGGCAAGTAATTCAGCTGCCCAAATTCCCTATTCCGGTATTTGATTCCCCGGCCCTAATTCGATATATTTCTCTTGCTGGAAGGGAGTGGCACCCGACCAGCAAACCAGAAATCTGGCACCGGGTAAATGCGTTGCCCGGAAAGCGGAAAGGAGAAGAACCATGGAATGCGCAGAGCGTTTCGAAATCGGTAAGCGACTGGCAACGGGGCATTACCCCGTCACCGTCGACGGCCGACCGGCCGGATTCATCTACCGCCGTCACGGCGGCTGGTGGGCCGAGATGCCCGGCATGACCCACCACACTCGACGCCCCGACCGCGAAACCGCCGCCGCCGAACTGGTCCGCATTTTCGACCTCGGACACAAGCCCTCCGCCTACGCCCGGCCCGTCCCCGCCCCCATCTCCAGCGTGACACTCCACATCCCCGAGCTGCGCCTCACCCTGCCCAACCTGGTCCGGGCGGCCGAGGCCACGGCCCGACTCGCTGAACTGGGCTGGGAACCGCTCCACGGCTACCCCGGTGCGGACAACCCCTGGCACATGCGCTGCCGCCTGTGCGGATGGAAGGGACGCAGGTTCTGGTCCCACCTGCGAGGCAGGAACGGCGACGGCATCCCCCGCCCCGCAAACCGGCATACCAGCTGCATTCCCACGTACCTGCACGCCGAAAAGCTGCGCCAGTTCCAGGCCCAGCAGAAGTCAACGTGCACATGTGCCGACCGGCACCCCACCACCGTAGACGAGTGCCGACAGGTACTCACAGAAATCCTGGCCGCCGGTAAGGACTACTCGCGGGGACTCATGATGCAGAAAGCCCGCGTCATTCTCGAACGCTGCTCCGCGTCGAGTGTCCGCGCCGTGGCACTCCGGACCGCGTTGGACAAGCTCACGGCGGACGGAGAAAGGACCAGTGCACGGGGAGCGCACGACCGACCCTCCCGCGCACGGCGCTCCCTGGGCCAGCCGGTCACCTGACCCCACCGGATCACCAACGGCGGGAGACCTGAAAGGGTCTCCCGCTCTCAACCGGGCAGGGGCTCACCACCCCTGCCCGGCCCCCCTTCCCGCGCCATGCCGGCCGCGTGAGTTGAGCCGCCCATCGGGCCCGCTCCTCACCACCCCTCCGCGCGCGCTCACCACAAACAGAGGGCACCCGTGATCCCGGTCAAAAGCACCGAAGAACAGCGCACCGCCTACACCCAAGCCATCATCGAAAAGTGGACCACCGCCACCCCCGACCAAAGGCGACGCGGACGCGAGTGGTACATCAGGGCCCACAACTTCGCCGCTCACATCGCAGCAGGAGAAATCGGAAAAGGCGCAGGCGTCCTCGCCGCACTATCCGCGAACAAGAGTTGGACGGAAAATTGCAGACTGGCCCGTAAAGCCTTCGCCGACGGAAAAGCAAGCGGACACGTCCGCGACGCCCTCACCAAAGCAAACCGAATCCTGGCCGGAACGGACCCAAGCCAAGTTCTCCCCATGCACATCAAGACAGGTTGCTTCTACATGTGCATTGCCGACCCAGCGAACACAGAAGCCGTAGTGATCGACCGCCACGCGCACGATATCGCGGTACGAGAGATCTACGGTCAGCGGGACCGAGGATTGGGAGCAGCTGGCCGCTACAACGTGCTCGCCGACTGCTACCGCGCCGCCGCACAGCAAATCGGAGAGGTACCCAGCACCGTCCAGGCCGTGACGTGGGTGGCTCATATCGAGCGCAACCGAGGGCGATAGGGGGGTACTGCTAGTTCGTGAACCTACCCGGTGCATCACTGATAGGGACCGAGTCCAGTCTTCATCTATGCTTCGTTTTGAAGCACCGATGATCGTGTGGTTTGATTCAGGTCATAGGGGCGTGCTGCATCCGGGATGCGCCGCTGGCATGTTGGGAAGATTCAGACTCAACAGGCCACGGTATCCGGAGGTTCGAGAGGGCCCGGTCAGTGCAAGGAAGGGGTGTCGGGCGGGGCCCGGCCCGGCCCTCCGGGAGTGGTTGCACTCGGTTCGGGATCCTCCTGGCAGCAGAGTTGATGCACCCTCACTCTCCCTGCTGCTGCCCGGCGTAGCCGGTAGGGCGGGAGCGCAGCGGACGCCCCCGCCCGGGAAGCGCAGCGGACCGGGCCGGATTGGAGCGCAGCGGAAATCCGAATTCCCGCAACGCGGGAATTCCTAAACACGCGGAGCGGGTTTATTGGAAAACGCGCAGCGTTTTCCCAGAATGCGCGCAGCGCATTCACGTCCTCCTCGCGAAGCGAGGAGGGACCCGCTCCGCGGG
>NZ_JACHJK010000027.1 GCF_014203595.1 Streptomyces echinatus | reverse complement strand
CTACGAACGCAAAGCCGAACACTTCATGGCCTTCACCGCGATCGCTGCCACACTCATCTGCTACCGCAGACTCCCCAAATGAAATGGCCTGTAAGACGGATCGCGCATCGGCGCGCGGCCGGTGGAGGGCATCATCAGCGCCGATTCGGTGCGCCTGGCGGCCGTACTGGCCGCGTCCCACGGCTGAGTCTTGTGCTGGCTGCGTTGCCCGGTCTGACCGCCATGGTCGCACTCGTGTTCACCTGGATGTCGGTGCAGCAGACCCGAACGGAGATGCGGATCGCCGAACAGGGGCAGATCCGGCCGGTTCAATGACGCTGTGGGCCACCTGGGGGCGGGCTCCATGGAGATGCGCCTGGGCGGTATCTACGCCCTGCAGCGGATTATGCAGGACTCCTCGCGCGACCAGCCCGCAATCGTCGTCGTGCTGTCCGCGTACGTACGCGACAAGGCACACGTTCCCAAGGGCGGCTTCGTGAAGGAGGCAGGTGATCGCGACGAGCAAGCCGAGATCGTGCCGCCTGACGATGTGTACGCCGCGGTCTACGTCCTCAACGGCCAGCCTTCCAGAGGCGGTGAGCAGGTGGCGGTGGACCTGGGCAGCGCGGACTTGCGTGGGCTGGCACTGGATGGGCGGCGGGACTATCTCCGGCTGAAGCTTCCGAACGGATATCCGTCCCTGAGGGACTCCGGATCCGGCTTCAGGTTCGCGCGCTTGGACGGGGCGGACCTGCGGCGCGTGTCCTTCGATCAGGTGGACCTGCGTGGTGTAACCCTGCACGGGGCAAACCTGTCCGGCGCATTCATCCATATGTCAGACCTGAGGGGTGCGCAGCTGTGGGATACAGATCTCACCAGGGCTGAGCTCACCGGGTCGCTCCTGAGCGGTGCCTCCTTCACAGGAGCGACCTTGCGCGAAGCCAAACTCTTTGAGTCCCACATCACCGAAGCCGACTTCACGGCTGCCGATCTCAAGAACGCCGGCCTCAATGACGCCGACCTCACGGGAGCTGTCCTGTACGGGGCGGACCTCAGCGGAGCGGACCTCAGCGGCGCGGACCTCACCGGAGCGGACCTCAGGGAAGCGAACCTCACCGGAGCGGACCTGAGCAAGGCCCAGTTGTCCGGTGCAAAGCTCGACGGGGTCCGAGGGCTGCCGGCATCCATGCGCCACTGACCTTCCCTGCCGGCGGCGGACTGCCGGCTCCGTCCTTCCGGTGCGGTCTCAACAAGACGCCCCGTGAGAGGGAAACGACGACCACAGCAAGGCTCGGCGCCTCCCACACCCACGAATTTTGCCGACCATCGATGCCGGCAAGACGACGCCCGAACCGCTGTCGAAATGCTGCTCCTCCACGTGAACAAAGCCAGGTGGAGCCTCTACCAGCACCGACAGGGCATCGAGGCCACCGTTTCACCAAGGTGTCCGCGCCTTCGGCCTGCGGCGGTCCCGATGCCGCGGCCATCCCAAGACCCGCCTTCAGCACCTCTTCACCGCCACCGCGATGAACCTTGCCCGGCTTGATGCCTGGATCACCGGGACACCCCGGGCCGGAACCCGCATCTCCCGCTTCGGACGACTGCGTCCCGCTGCCCGACGGCAGCGGGACGCAACCAAGGGGCCATTCACCAACGGTGTCCGGTCGGCCGGGCCCCTCACCGGTCCCGCTTTGCGTATCTCGGTCCAGTCGCGTATCCGGCTTGCTGGTCAGCGTTTCCGCATCGTGCGGGACGCGGACCTGCGGCCCGGACGGGCCCACGGCCCGCGTCCCGCCGCAGGGGTCCTGGAGGCAGCCGGTGGTGGCCTGCCGGCCGGGGTGGCGGCGGTGCGGGCGGGTCAGCCGGCGAGGCGGTGTGGGCGGGTCAGCCGGCGGCGGGGCGCCGGCCGGTGGTGCGGGTGGTCCTGGAGCGGCCGGAGCCGTTCGCAGCGCCGTTGGCAGTGCCGGCCGCGGGGGTGCGGCTGGGGGTGCGGCCGCCGGTGGTGCCGGTGGTGCCGGTGGGGCTGGTGGTGCCGTTCTTCGTCCGGCGGGTGGTTGCGCGGCCGCCGTTGGCGGGGGTGTTGCCGGTGGCCGGTGTCCCGCTCGCCCCGGTCCGGGGGGTGGTGCCGCGGCGTGCCGGGCGTGCCGTGGCGGGCGCGGTACCGGTCGCCGTACCGGTCGTTGCGCCGTTGCCGTTGCCGTTGCCGTTGCGGCGGCGGGACGGGCGCCGGCCGGGGGTGGCGGTGGCTTTCTGGTCGGTGCGGGACCGGGCGGGCGGGGTGGGCTGGGGGATGTCGAGGGTGACGGCCACGCCGGAGGGTTCGCGGGCGCCGGTGAGGGTGGCCAGTTCGGTGTCGGTGGAGGTAATGCGGGCCGTTCGGGGGCGGATGCCCGCGTCCGACATCAGACGGGTGATGTCGCGTTTCTGGTCGGGCAGGACCAGGGTGACCACGCTTCCGGAGCCGCCGGCGCGGGCGGTGCGTCCGCCGCGGTGGACGTAGTCCTTGTGGTCGGTGGGGGGATCGACGTTGACGACGAGGTCGAGGTCGTCGATGTGTATGCCGCGGGCGGCGACGTTCGTCGCGACCAGGGCGGTGACCTGGCCGTTCTTGAACTGTTCCAGGGTGCGGTTGCGCTGGGGCTGGGAACGGCCGCCGTGCAGGGCGGCGGCGCGGACCCCGACGGCCAGGAGCCGTTTGGCGAGCCGGTCGGCGGACCTCTTGGTGTCGAGGAAGAGGATGACCCGGCCGTCGCGGGCGGCGATGCGGGTGGTGACGGCCTTCTTGTCGGTCTCGTCCGCGACGTGGAGGACGTGGTGTTCCATGGTGGTCACCGCTCCCGCGGAGGGGTCCACGGAGTGCACCACGGGATCGGTCAGGAACCGCTGCACCAGGCGGTCGATGTTGCGGTCCAGGGTGGCGGAGAACAGCAGCCGCTGCCCGTCGGCCCGCACATGCTGCAGGAGCCTGGTGATCTGCGGCAGAAAGCCCATGTCGGTCATCTGGTCGGCTTCGTCCAGGACCGTGATCCGGACGTCGTCCAGGACGCAGTCCCCGCGTTCGACGAGGTCGTTGAGCCGGCCGGGGGTCGCCACGACCACCTCGGCGCCGCGCCGCAGCGTTGCGGCCTGGCGGGTGATGGACAGCCCGCCGACCACGGTGGCCAGCCGCAGGTTCACCGCGGTCGCATACGGGGTCAGCGCGTCCGTCACCTGCTGGGCGAGTTCCCGGGTGGGTACCAGCACGAGGGCGAGGGGCGCGGTGGGCTGCGCGCGCAGTCCGGCCGTGCGGGCCAGCAGCGCCAGCCCGAACGCCAGGGTCTTGCCGGAGCCGGTACGTCCCCGGCCCAGCAGGTCACGGCCGGCGAGCGAGTTGGGCAGGGTGGCGGCCTGGATGGGGAAGGGGGTGGTCACGCCCTGCGCGGTGAGGGTCTTCAGCAGCGCGGCCGGCATGTCCAGGCCGGCGAAGTCCTCGACGGCGGGAAGAGCGGGGGTCGTGCTTTCCGGCATCCGGAATTCCGTCGGCGACGACGCGGACGGCCTGGGGGAGGGGACACGCCGGTTCGGCTTCTGGGGCCTGCGGGACATGCGGTTCTCTGCCTTCCTTCACACAGCACAAACCGGGGTCCGCACCATGACGGTGCCGACCCCGGTGAGCGGGTTCAAGCGTCCGGCGATCAGGCGGGGACGATGTTCTCCGCCTGCGGGCCCTTCTGGCCCTGCGTGACGTCGAAGGAGACCCGCTGGCCCTCCTGGAGCTCACGGAAGCCCTGGGTGGCGATGTTCGAGTAGTGCGCGAAGACGTCGGGACCGCCGCCGTCCTGCTGGATGAAGCCGAAACCCTTTTCGGCGTTGAACCACTTCACGGTTCCCTGTGCCATGACCTTCTCCTTCTGATAGGCAGAGGCCCCATCCGGAGATGCCGGAAAAACAAATAATGCGCCCGAAGGAGAAACATTCCCGTCAGGCGCACATAGGTTCATGGGTACCACAACTGCAACACCGAAACGGTAGCACAGCTTCGCGGTCCGCGGTGGATCAACGAGACGTACGGGCCGGTTTTCCCGGCGCCTTATTTCGGTGGGCGTGCCCTCCACCCGGTTCCGGCCGGCCGCCGCCGCCCGCGCCCACCGCCACGCCCACTGCCCGGCCGCCACCCCTCCCGGCCACCCCCTCCCGCTCGGGCAGCCCACCTCCCGCTCGGGCGGCCCGAAGCGGCCACCCCCTCTCGGGCGGCCCGGGACGGCCGTCCCCCTCGTGGTGGGGCCGGGGCGCCGGCGGCACCGGGTTCCACCGGGGCCGGCCCGGCAAATGATCCTGTGGGGGCGGGCCGCACGGTCTGTGACGGGCCGCCCCCGGCCGGCGGGCCCGGCCGGGGCGAAGCGGCCGGCCACCGTACGGGAGGGGGTGAGCCGGTTGCGGCGAAGCGCTCACCGGGAGCGGACGTTCACCGTGCTCCCGCCGTGCGCCGGAGGGGCCCCTGAGCCTTCCCGGCGGGGCGGGGCGGGGCCGGGTGCCGGTGTCGGGCCGGTTCCGCCGGCCGGGGCCGGGCCGTGGCCGAGGAGCAGCCGAGGAGCGGCCGGCGGTCTGGTGCGGGCGCGCCGCGCCGGGCAACGGCGGTCCGCAGCACGGGCATCACACCCGGCGGGTGCCCGTCCGGTCCGCGGCACGCATGCGTCCGGGGGCGCGGCGACGGTGCTCGGGGGAGGGGCGGCGGCAGCGGGGCCGGGTGCTCTGCCCGGGTGTCCGGCCCGGCGGCCGGAGTCCCTGGGCGTGGCAGGCGCCGCCGCAGCCGCACGCCGGCGGGCGCCCGGCACCGGCCGGGACCGGCCCGCCACGCGCCGGCGGAGATCGCCGGAAGGGGCGAGAGTGCGGGCCCGGCTTGCCGGGGCGGGCGGTTTTCAGTCGGCGAAGGTGCCGGTCAGCCGCTGCGGGGTGATCCTGACGGCCACCCGCACGATCTGCGGCGGCAGTTGCCGGTACTCCTCGCCCGCGCCGGGCCCCTCGTACTGCTCGGCCAGTGCGGCGGCCAGTTTCCGGTCCGGGTCTGCGGTCACCGTCGCGGTGCCGCGTATCTCCAGGTACCGCAGCGGGTCGGAGCGGTCGTAGACGGTCAGGCTGACCCGTGCGTCGCGCTGCACGTTGGTGACTTTCCGGCGGCCGGCCGCCGAGGAGAGCAGCAGGTCGTCGCCGTCCCGGGCGACCCAGACCACCGAGGTCTGCGGGCTGCCGTCGGGGTTCACGGTGGCCAGCACCGCGGGGTTCACATCGTCAAGAAGCCTGCGGGCGGCATCGTTCAGCTTGATCGTCACGTCCGTGACCCTAGCCAGGCCGCCCGAGAAGTGTCGACGGCATGTCCCGGACCGGCCGGCGCACGCGTCGGAACACCCCCCGGGCCGGCCGGCCCGCAGCGTGCACGGCAGGGATCCCGGGCTCGTCTCAAAGGATCCCGGGCTTGTCTCATGTGTGAGAGCGATCAGCGGGCGGCACCGGGCGAGTTCGGCGCTCGCCCCCCCTGGCCGGGGACGTGCGCGGCGGCCGGCCGATGCGCCGCGGTGCTCTGGACCGAGCCGGCCGAGTCCGGTCATGCCGATCGAGCCCTTGCCGGCCCGCCCGGGCCCGGGCGGGCCCGTGTGCTGGGGGAGCACCTGGTGGCAGTGTCCGTGTCGTTTCCCGCCGCGGGAGGCGTCGGCGTGGCCGTCCCGCCCGGCCTTCAGCAGGCCGCGGGGGAGCCGGGAGCCGGGAGCCGGTGTCCGGGGGCTGGACGGGCCGGACGGGCCGGCGGGGGAGGGCGCCACGGCGGCCGGCACGGCAGGCACGGCACGGCAGGCACCGGCACGGCATGGCACGGCATGGGGAGGCACGGCATGGCACGGCATGGGGAGGCGAACGGGCCGGCGGCGGGCTGCTGCAGGGGTGCGTCACCCGACCGGCGTACGTCGCGCGCGGGGAACCGGCCGGGTCGCCGGCGGGGGCGCGGCGGGGGGGGTCCGGACGGGCAGGCCAGGGCCGTACCCGCCGGTGACGCTGCGGTGCGGGGGGTTCTTCCCGACCCGCTGACCTGCGAAGACGCGTCGAGCGGGCCGGGTGGGTGACCGGGCGCCGGGCGGGTGGCCCCCGCTTGCCGGAACCCCCGCGATTCCCCGGACCCCCCTGCGGAAGCACCGAAAACACGTGCGACGCACGAGAGCATTTCCGGCAGGCAGTGTGCCCGAAATGTGACTCATGATGTTTTCGTTCGTCTCCCCCCTTTCCCCTCCCCCGAGGAGTACGACCATGTCCGAAGCGACGGAGCCCCCCGTCATCCCGTTCACCGTCGGTGACCCGCTCGACTCGCCCTCCCGCCCCATCCCCGTACCGGACTTCGACGAAGAGTGGACCGTGGACAAGGGGTTCACCTGGGTCTTCTACGGCGAGGGCAACCGCGCCCTGACCCGGCCGGTGATCATCGCCGACGGCTTCAACCACGGCAGGAGCAAGCTCAAGGAGTTCTACGAGTTCCTCGAGGGCGAGGACTTCCCCCTCATCAGCGAACTCCGCCGGCGCGGCAAGGACGTGATCCTCCTCGGCTTCGACAACCGCACCGACTCCATCCTGACCAACTCCAAGGCGGTCGAGGGGACCATCCGTGAGGCCATCGACCGCCGCACGGGCAACGAGCGGCTGGTGGTCGGCGGCTTCAGCATGGGCGGCCTCGTCACCCGCTACACCCTCGCCAGGATGGAGAGCGACTTCCACGAGGACGAGCACCAGACAGGCGTGTACTTCTCCTTCGACACCCCGCACCGCGGTGCCTCCATCCCCGTCGGCGTCCAGGCGTTCGCCTATCTGCTCCCCTACGGCATCGACCTCAAGCCCCACCCCTTCGAGCAGCAGATGAACAGCCCCGCCGCGCGGCAGATGCTGTGGCAGCACTACGACAAGAAGACCCAGAAGATCGGGGTGGCCCCCGAGCGCACGGCGCTGCTGAACGAGCTGGACCGGGTCGGCCAGTGGCCGCGGATCCCGCGCAAGCTGGCCGTCGCCAACGGCCGCGGCGACGGCATCGGGCTGCCCGGCACCGGGCCCGGCGAGGTCGCACTGCGGCTCGACGTCCGCTACCCCGGCACCACCTTCTACACCCAGGCGCAGGGCGACGACGTGACGGTCGCCTACCTGAACCGGAAGTTCCCGCCGGCCGAGCGGACCATCACCACCAACGGCTTCCCGGAGCTGGACGGCGCACCCGGCGGCACGCTCGCGACGTACAAGATCCTCGCCGAGTCGATGACCGAGGCCGGCGGCGAGGCGGACCTGCGGCACCCGCACGTGTGCTTCGTCCCGTCGGTCAGCGCGGTCGACATCGCGGACTTCGGCCGGCAGGAGGACCTGTACGCGAAGGTCGACGGCATGGACCCGGCCCACAGCGGGCTGGACGAGTTCCGCTGCTCCTCCACGACGACCCCGCACACGCTTCCGACCGAGGAGCTGTGCACCTGGCTGCTGGAGCGGATGCAGTGACCGGGCGGTGAGCCGGTCCGGCACCGCGTCAGCCGCAGCCCGCCGGCTCCGGGGGAGCCGGGCCGGCGGGTGCTGGCTCGCTCCCGTCCGCCGACAGGTGCGCAGGACGGCGGACGGGAGCCGCTGGCGGCCGGGGCGAGGCCGGGCGGCAGCCGCCGGGCGACGGGGCCGGGCGCCCGGCAACCGCGCCCGGCCGGGCGACAGGCCCGGGGGGCGAACCGCGGGTCCGGGACGTCCGCGGACCATGACCGGCGCCGGCCGGGGCGACTGCCTTCGCCCTGCCCGTGGTCCTACCCGTGGTCCTGACCGTTGGCCCGGTCCGGGGCCGAAGCGCGACCGCGCAGGCGTTGCAGCAGGGTGCCGCCCAGCAGGACAAGACCGATGGCGATGGCCTTGCTCGCCTGGTAGGCCAGCGGTGCCGGGGTGTCCGCGGAGGCGGACCGGCCGAAGAACACCCACAGCTCCCAGGCGGCCCCGGCCACGACCAGCAGGAAGGCGCCCACCGGGCCGATCCCCCACCACCACGGCGCCTGGGGATGGGAACGGCCGGCCTGGTCGTGACCGTCGGATGCCATGATCGGTACTCCTTGTCCTGCGGCGGATCTGCCCTGCGGCGAGTGGGACCTGCGGCGGTGGGCCCTGCGGGATGGCGCGCGGCCGCCGGCGTGGGCCGTGGCCGCAGGGGAGACGGGCCGTGCTGGTCACGCCCCCCAGGGAGGACGGCCCGGCAGGGGCATGCGTTCCCGGCCGGGACGTGCGGGCTCGACGGGAAGACCGTGATGCGCCACGCGCCCGGTGCAAGGGTTCGGCCCGTGCGGGCAAACCCCTGCCGGCGCGGAGATCGGCACGCTCTGCACGGTGCCCGAAGCCTGGGGCACCGGGACCGGAAGGCAGTTGATGCCGGCCACGACGGCGAGTGTGGAACAGGCCGGCTGCACCCACGCCCCCTTGTGGGTCCTGCGGGACAACCAGCGCGCCCGGCGCTTCTGCGAAGCTGCCGGCCGGTGCGCGGACGGCACGGTCGTGCAGGACACCACCGGCGGGGGATCCCTCGGCAAGCTGCGTGGTCGCCGCGCTCTGAGCTGACGGTTCTGCGCCGGCAGGTGGTGCCGGAGGGGGATCCCCCGGACGGACGCGGTCGTCCTCCCCTTTCACGGCAGCCGGGTCAGATCCATCGGTAGGTGGTGTCGTCCAGGGCCGGCAGCAGGGCCCGGGCGGCGTCGAGCGGCGCGGTGGGGGCGGCGAGTTCGGCGAGGGGGACCGGCGGGAACAGCGCCAGGCCGGCCGTGTCCTTGTAGGGGTGCCAGAGGAGGCGGCCGGCGCCGGCGGTGTCGTCGTACTCGGTGGTGCGCAGGCGGGCGCGGACGGGGCCGGTGATGTGGACGCGGAAGACGAGGTGCAGTTTGCGGGGCGGGGTGCTGCCGGGGCGGGTGACCATGGCGTCCTGGAGCCAGGTCAGCTGCGGGGCACCGCTCGCCTCGGCCAGGTCCAGGGCCAGTTCCTCCTCCAGCTCGCGTGCGAGGGCGTGAGGCAGGGATTCGCCGGGCTCGACGTTGCCGCCGGGCAGGGTGTACTGGTCCCGGCCGTTCCGGCTGCGGTGGATGAGGGCGATCTCGTCGCCGTGGAACAGGGCCGCGGCGACACGGATCTTGATGCGGGTGAACGGCTCGGCGGCGCTCACCGGCTGCTTTCGGTGCAGGGGCGGGCGACGGCCCAGGCCGCCTCGATCATCGAGAAGATCTCGTCCACCGCGGCCTGCGGGTCGGCCGCCTCACGGGCCAGCGAGTAGGCGTCGATCACGAACCGCGCGATCGTCCGGCACGCGGTCGTGGGCTGTGCCAGTCCGAGACCGGCGGCGATGGCCGTGGCCAGCGACTGTGCATGACGCAGCCTCATCGACTCCTCGTACTGCCGCAGGGCGGCCGATTCCCCGATCATGCGCCAGAGCGGGGCGGCGCTGTCCGCCGTGCAGTGCCGCACCAGGGCGTGGATCTCGCGGCGCAGCGCGGGCAGCAGCGGCTCGTGCGGCCCCCGGTGGGCGACCGCCTGCGTGAGGCGCTGCTCGAAGCCGGCGTCCTGCTCGAACACCAGGGCCTCTTTCGAGGCGAAGTGGGAGAAGACGGTGGTGACGGCCACGTCGGCCTCGGCGGCCACGTCACGGATGCCCACCGCGTCGTACCCGCGTTCCAGGAAGAGCCGCAGGGCGGTGCCGGCGATCTTCTGGCGGGTCGCGGCCTTCTTGCGTTCGCGGCGTCCGGGCGGCACGGTCATGGCCGGAAACTATCAGATCCAAAGTCGAAACGGTTCTTAAACACTAACCGTTAGTGTTACGTTCGGCGGCATGAGGAAAGTGAGCTTCGCCGAGTTCGGCGGCCCGGAGGTCCTGCAGCTCGTGGACGCCGAGGAGCCCCACGCGGGCCCCGGCCGGATACGCATCGCCGTGCGGGCGGCGGGCGTGAACCCCGTCGACTGGAGGATCCGGGAAGGCCAGGTCCTGGGGGCCCACCCCGTCGAGCTGCCCTCCGGGGTCGGGCTGGACGCCGCCGGGGTGGTGGACGAGGTCGGCGAGGGCGTCACCGGGGTCGAGGCCGGCGACCGGGTGTTCGGCGAAGGCACCAGCACCTACGCCGAGTTCGCCGTGCTGTCGGCCTGGGCCCGCATGCCCGAGGGCCTGACGTTCGAAGAGGCGGCCGGGTATCCCTCCGTGGTGGAGACCGCGTTGCGCGTCATCGGCGAGAGCGGAGTGCGCTCCGGGCAGACGCTGCTGGTCAGCGGCGCGTCCGGGGGAGTGGGATCGGCGGTGCTGCAGATCGCCCGCGACCGCGGCATCACGGTGATCGGCACGGCCGGGGCCGCGAACCAGGACTACCTGCGCAGCCTGGGTGCCCTGGCCACGACGTACGGCGAGGGCTGGACCGAGCGGGTGCGCCGGCTCGGCCGTGTCGACGCGGCACTCGACCTGGCCGGCTCGGGCGTGATCCGCGAACTCGTCGAGCTGACCGGGGACCCGCACAAGGTGATCTCCATCGCCGATCTCGGTGCGCCCGAGCTCGGTGTCCGGTTCTCCGGGGTGGCCGGCAGCGTGCCGGCCGCGCTCGCCGAGGCCGTCAGCCTCATCTCGCGGGGAAAGCTCCACATCCCGGTCGAGAAGCCGTACCCGCTCGCCGGGGCCGCGGCGGCGCACACCGACAGCCAGGCCGGCCACACGCGCGGACGCCGGGTTCTGCTCATCTGAAAAACCGGCCGCGCCTCGCCCCCGACCGGACCGTCACCGACCGGGCCGGACCCCAACAGGGCCGGGCCGGAGGAGGCGACGGCGCCGGCGTGGAATCGAGGACGGCGCCGGCCCTAGGGGCCGGCAGCCTCGTCCTGGCCGCCGCGGCGATCGTCGGGTGGCCCCTGCGGCGATCGTCCAAGAGCCGCCGGAGACGGCCCGGGAGAGAAGGACCCGGCCGCATCCCGGGGCTTGAGCGGGCTGTGCACGGGAGGGGAAACAAGCGGAGAGCAAGACGGGAAGCCGCGAGGGACACACTCCTGCGCAGCTTCCGGGACGGCCCGCGGCCGGTTGCCGCAGCCGCCGTCATCCGTGCCGCCTGCCCCGCCTACGCCGCCTCGGGCCGCGTCCCGCCCCTGCCCGGGGCGGACTCCGGTGCGTTCCCGAGCGGCAGGGTCTCGTCCTCCCCGAAGTCAGGGGCCTGGAAGGGGTTCGTCACCGGAGGCGGCGAAGCCGCGGGGGAGCGGCGGGCCTGCCCTTCCGGGGCGGAGAACAGCGATGTCAGTTCGATGAGAGGTCTCTCTTTCGGTGCAGGCCCTCAAAAGAAAGGGGGGGCCTGGTGTGCCAAGCGGCACAGCGGTCCTACAGCTTGGTCATCTTGGCGTACGGGCTCAAGATCCGCATCTGCGCCGAGCCGAAATCCACGAGCGCCGCGATTCCCTCCTCGACGCCGATCACCCGGCCGAGGCCGTACATGTCGTGGGTGACCTGATCGCCCACGGCGAAGTGCTTGGGAACTGGTGTGACGGGGGCCTTGAAGGGGCTGGTAGGCAGATGACGCTTCGGTGCAGCAGGCTTGGTCATGGCTCAGTATGAGCCCACGCGCACCCCGTCCGCTGTGGCCATCGGCACAGATCTGGCTGAAAACAACCGCTGCACGCCGCTGACCTGCGGATTCGGTACCTGATAAGGAAATTCCGGCCGTGGGACTCCCACGCCGGCCGTGACCGGCTCAGGCGCCTGCCGCCGGCTCGTGCGCCTGCCGCCGGCAGCGGCACGAACCCTGGTGCCGGCGGCCGGCCGGCCACGACGGCGAGGGCGCAGCCTGCCGGCGGCAACCACGCTGCCGCAGGTGCGGCTTGGGGAGGCCGGCCGGCACCACAGGCGCGGCCACGGTCGGCGCCGGCCGGAGATCTCCTTGGCCCGCACCCCGGTTGGCGCCGCGACCGCCACCGGATGGATCCGCCGTGCCTGCGAACCGCCGCCGGTGGAGACGAGAACACCGGCCGTCAGACGCAAGCGCGCCGCCACTGTGTACGGCCCCCGTGGCCACCGAGCCCGTCTCGGGCCAGGGCCGCCGGGGGAGAGGCCGTCCCTGCGGGGTTCACGCGCCGGGCGGGCGGAAGGAGACCTGCCGGCGGGCCGCCTCGTCGATCTCCTCGACGGTGAGCAGGGCGGTGGCCCGGGTACGGAGCGCGCCGCTGGCCTTGACGCGGAGGCTGACGGCGGCCATGGAGACGGGGTCGGGGAAGTCGACGATGCACATCAGGTCGTCCTCCCCGAAGGCGAAGTACATCGCCTCGACCGTCCCGCCCAGGCCCGTGACGACCTCGTCGACGGCGGCGCGACGGCCACCGGCGCCCTCCTCGAGCAACCCCTTCGTACCCTCGGGCGTGTAGGCGGCCTGGATGAGGAACTTCGGCATAGGGGGCGCTCCCTGCCCGTGAGGCGTGCGGTGTGCACAAGGGGGACTGCCCGCTCCTGCGCCGGCCGCCACGCACCACGGCGCCGGATTCACTCGTTGGAAGCCGAGCACCTCTCCGGCGGCCGTAGCCCCTCTCCCGTGGCCGTAGCCCCTCTCCCGTGGCCGGCAGCCGCTCTCCCGTGGCCGGCAGCCGTCATCCCGGCTGGCAGCCGCTCGCGAACAGGGAATCGCCGTTGACCGTCACGGTGGAGCACACCGTCGACAGGTTGTGCACGACATAGGTGTGCGGGCCGGTGGGTGTCTGGGCGTTCGACGTCGCCGTGTCGACCGTGAAGCGTTAGGGCGCACCGCCGTTGACGAAGCCGCACGCCGACGCCGAGGCGAAGAGGTTGGGGAAGAGGTATCCGCTGCCGGCGGGCAGCAGGGCGATGGACGTCGACGTCGGGCAGTGGGCGGTGGTCGACGCCTGCGCGGCCTGGGCCGGAGCACCGACGGTGACGGCGCCCGCGGCCACGGCCACCGTGCCCGCCGCCACGAGGCGACGCAGGAGCTGTCTTATCCAGTCCCCTTCGTTTCCTCCCCCGGCTTCGGCCGGGGGAGGGAGCGAAGCTCCTGCGGAGCAGGGCAGGGAAAGCCGGTTCGCTCCCTGGGCGGACCGGCGTTGTCAGTGACGGCCGGCAGCTTGAGTACATGCATCTGCGCTGTTCCTTCCGGATCGAGCCGACGCCGGGTCAGCGCATCGCGCTGGCCCGTACGTTCGGCTGCGCCCGGGTGGTCTACAACGATGCGCTTGCCGCGCGAAAGGCCGCCTTCCAGGCGGACAGGTCGCGCATCCCGACGGGACTGCCGGCCAGGAAGGTGATCACCGAGGCGAAGCGGACGCCCGAGCGGCCGTGGCTGGCCGAGGTCTCCGTGGACGCGTTGCAGTCCTCGCTGCGGGACTTGGATGCGGCCCATGCGAACTTCTTCGCGTCGGTGACCGGCAAGCGGCGTGGGCGCCGCATCGGTCTGCCGGTGTTCAAGAAGAAGTCCGACGCCCGGCAGTCGGTGCGGTTCTCGAGGAACGGGTTCCGGCTGCGGGACAGCGGACGGCTGAATCTGGCGAAGCCGGTGACGTAAGGGTGCGCTGGTCGCGTCCGCTTCCCTCGCCTCCGTCGTCGGTGACCGTGATCAGGGAGTCGTCGGTCCGGTACTTCGCGAGCTTCGGCGTGGACGCCTGGCCGGAACCGGCCGAGCCTGTCACGGCCGAGGTCGGCATCGATCTGGGCCTGACCCGTTACGCCGTCCTGTCCGACGGCACGGTGATCGACAACCCCCGCTTCCTGCGCCGCGCCGAAGGCAGGCTGAGGAAAGCGCAGCAGGCCCTGAGCCGGAAGGCGAAGGGACCGAAGATGCGGGCCAGGGCCCGCATCAAGGTCGCCCGCGCCCACGCCCGGGTGTCCGACGCGCGCCGTGACCGGTGCCACCAGACAGCTTCGAGGCCGGTCCGCGACAACCAAGCGGTCTACCTCGAAGACCTGGCGGTTTCGGGACTCGCACGTACGCGCCTGGCCAAGTCCGTACACGATGCCGCGTGGGGCATGTTCCGGCGAGTGCTGGAGGGCAAGGCCGCCCGTGCCGGGCGGCACGTCGGTGTCGTGTCGCGGTGGCTGCCGTCGTCCCGGACCTGTTCGGTGTGCTGGGCCGTGGACGGGAAGAAACCGCTGCACGTTCGCACCTGGCGGTGTGAAGGCTGCGGTACTGAACATGATCGTGACCTCAATGCGTCGCGTGTGATCCTCGCCGCCGGGCAGGCGGAGAGGCGAAACGCCCCTGGAGGGCCGGTAAGACCTGAAGCGGCAATCCCGCGCCAGGCACGGCCCGCTGAACGGGGAACCCACCCGAAGCCCCAGCCGGTCACCACCGGCCGGCAGGCGGGAATCCCCCTCCTGTAGGAGGGGGAGGATGTCAAGCCATTCCTCCGGATCATCGGTACGCCGGGCCCGGCCGAGGCAGCCAGCCTCGCCGTGCCGCACCGCCCGTACCAGGCCCGTACCGGCCAGGCCGAAGAGCCCCCGCGTCGCGGATGCCCCCCCGGGGGCGGCACCCGGCGGGTTCGCCGTCGCCGGCACTGCTGCGGTGCCCTGGCTGCTGCTGCGGGCGTGACTGAGTGGAGTGGCCGGCCGCGGTGAGTGAGGGGACCGGAGTGAGGGAAGAGGAGGACGAGGCGGGTGGGGTGGGTGCGCTCACCGACTGGATCGCGTATCACGGCCCGCGGCATCCGAACCCCGGGCCGGGCATCCGGCCCTCCCGCCCAGCCGAAGCCCGGACTGGGACCCGGGGGTCTCCCGCCTTCACACCCGGATCCCCGCCCAGGGCCCCCGGGGACGCCCTCCGGCCGGAGGGTGGCACACGACCGCTGAACGACTCGCCGTGCGGCCGGCGCCCTGCCACAAAGATCATTCATATGCTGAGAAGACCCCTGGCCCGGGGAGGGGGAGCGAACTCTTGGCTGTGCAGGGCATAGAGGAGTCCCTCACGGGGCACACCGCATGGCGCACGCGTGCGCACCCCGCACGGCGCAACGCGTGCGGCGGGCGGAAGCCGGCTGGGCAGCCGGTCACAGGAGGCGAGGACATGGCAGGGCAGGAGAACGCGGAGACCGGCCTGAACCGGCCCCCGGCGGATGCGTCCGGGCTGGCCGCCGCCCTGGAAGCGATCAGGGCCGGCGCCTACGCCGTGGACGTGCAGGGCCGCATCGTCGCGGTGAACAGCCATGCCGAACGGCTGCTGGAACGGCCCGCCGGCGACCTCGTCGGGCAGGACGCCCACGACCTGCTGCACCGCGGGCCGCAGGGCCAGTCCCTGCCGGTGACGCAGTGCGGCATGCGCCCGGCCTTCCACGCCGGACTCCCGGCGCACGGCCGCGGGGACCACTTCGCCCGCTCCGACGGCTCGCTGCTGCCCGTGGCGTGGTCCCTCACGCCCTACGCCCTGTCCGGCCGCGAGACCGGCGCACTCGTCGTCTTCCACACCGAGCACGCCACCGACCCGCAGGCACACCCCGGGCAGGCCGCCGAACCGCTGGGCGAACTGCAGCGGCTGGCCCTGCTCGCCGAGACCACCACCCGCCTGACCTCCACCCTGGACGTGGACGAGGCGCTGCGCCGGCTGGTGGCCCTGGTCCTGCCGCGGCTGGCGGACTGGGCCGTCATCGACCTGATCACCGAACGCGACGAGGTGTGGCGCACCGCCGTCGTCCAGGCCGACCACGACCGCCTGGTCCACCACGAAGACCTTCAGGGGCCGATGCCGCCGGTCCCCGAAAAATCCCCGATGCCCCTGTCCAGAGCCCTGCGCGGCGTCGCCTCCACCCTCGCCGGGCCCGAGACCTACCAGCGCGCCCCGGACTCCGGCATCGCGGTCGAACAGCGCCGCCTGTTCGACGCCACCGGCATCCACTCCGCGGCCATCGCCCCCATACGCAGCACCCGCGAGGTCCTGGGAGCCCTCACCCTGGGCCGCGCCCGCCAGCCGGGCAACTTCACCACCGCCGACCTCACCCTCCTGGAGGACATCGCCCGCCGCACCGGCCTCGCCCTGGACAACGCCCGCCTCTACCAGCGCCAGCGCAAGGTCGCCGAGACCATGCAGAACCATCTGCTGCCCCAGATGCCCCACGTGCCCGGCCTGACGATGACCGTCCGCTACCTGCCCGCCCCGGACGCCTCCCAGGTCGGCGGCGACTGGTACGACGCCTTCACCCTCTTCGACGGCGCCACCGCCCTGGTCATCGGAGACGTCGTCGGCCACGACCTGGAAGCCGCCGCCGGCATGGCCCAGCTGCGCAACATGCTCCGCGCCTACGCCTGGGGCCACCACGAACCACCCAGCCAGATCATCGGGCGGCTCGACGAGGCGATCATGCCCATCACCGACGTCACCATGGCCACCCTCATCTTCGCCCGGATCGCCCGGACCGACGCCGGCCACTGGCAACTGACCTGGACCAACGCCGGCCACCCCCCGCCCCTGCTCGTCACCCGCGACGGACTGGCGCACTACCTCACCGACGGCCACGGCCTGCTCCTGGGCACCGGAGTCTCCACCTCCCGCCGCGACGCCACCGTCGTCCTGCCCCCGGGCTGCACCCTCCTGCTGTACACCGACGGCCTCATCGAGGCACCCGGCCGCACCCTCGACGACGGCCTGAGGCAACTGCGCCAGCACGCCGCGGCCCTCGCCCACCGCCCCCTGCCCTCCTACACCGACCAGCTCCTGCACCGCGTCCGCCCGCCCGGCCACGACGACGTCGCCCTCCTGGCCCTGCAGACCCCCATGGAACCCGGCCTGTAGCACGCCGGCCCCCCTTCCCCGTCCGCGGGCGAACAGGGCCGGCCGGCGCGGGCGGAGGCCGGCGAGAACCGCCCGGGGGCGAGGGCGCGATACGCCACGCCACGCCGCGTGACACGCCCCTGGGTGAGCCGGGCGGAGGAGGAGGGGTTCACCCGCCGGGGGGCCGGTCGCTCCCCGCGGCGGAGGCGGCGAGCGGGGTGAGCCGGAAGGCTGAAGGCGGTCGGGAAACAGCCCGACTCCCTTCATCCCGCTGAGGACTGACCATGCGAAAGCTCACCGGCGCCCTCGCGCTCACCACCGCGGCCGTGGCCCTCGCGGCCGGCACCGCCGCGGCCGCGCCCGCCACCCCCGTCGCGGCCCGGCACCTCGCCCTGCACAGCTGGACCCTGCTCAACGAGCACGGCCCCGGTCCCAACCCGGGCGAGCGGCTCACCGCGCGGGTCAGCGCCCGTACGGTCGACGGCCACGCCCGGGGGCACGTCGTGGTGCAGCACGTGTTCGAGGAGAGCGGCACCGTCCGGGCCGAGTTCGACGTCGACTGCCTGACCGTCGACGGGAACGGCGCCATCACCGTGACCGGGCCCATCTCGCGGACCGTGGTCACCCCGGTCGGGGGCGAGCCGTACCTCTTCGAGGAGGGCCGGCACCCCGAGGCCGGTCTCACCTTCTACCCGGCCGACGAGCAGCACCAGCGCCGGGCCGGCTGGAACCGGACCAGCCCCCGGACGGCTTCCGAAGTCGTCAGGTGCGGCGCGGTTGCGGCCGGCCTCTGGGTCATCGACGGCGGGACCTTCCTGCGCCGCCAGGCCGTGTACCGAAAGTGGATCTTGAGCTGTGAATGATCTCGGTTCATGGGTCGGGGGAGATCTCACGGACGAACAGTGGGCGGTGCTGGAGCCGTTGTTGCCGAAGGGCACGAGGGCGGGGCGGCCGCCCGTCTGGCCTCGGCGGCAGTTGATCGACGGCATACGGTTCCGGGCCCGGATGCTGGGAAAGGTCCGCGTGCCTCGCATCGGGCCGGGCCGGCCACGCCTCCGCCCCGACCGGGTGCGGGCCGACAAGGCGTACGCCTCCCGCAAGAACCGCGCCTACCTGCGCCGACGCGGGATCCGCTGCACCGTCCCGGACAAGGCCGACCAGGCGCCCAACCGCCGCAAGCTCGGCTCCCGCGGCGGCCGGCCACCGCGATTCGACCCGGCCGACTACCGCGAGCGTCACGCGGTCGGGTGCGGGATCAACCGCCTCAAGAGACATCGCGCTGTCGCCACGCGATACGACAAGCTCGCCGTCCGCCACGAGGCGGCCATCCTCGTCGCGACCCTTAACGAGTGCTGTGACCCGCGGTCTCACGCAGCGGGATCCACGCTCCACGCCGCGGGCAGATCGCTCCCGCAGAAGACGCAGACGAAGTCGTCCTCACGCACGAGGGTGCCTCGGCACCAGCCCGAGACCCCGGTCTCTGCTTCCTCCTCCCAAGGGCTGTGACAGCCCCTGGGCCTGGACCCCGCCCCTGCATGTCCTGGCCCGCGCCGCCCGACTACACCGAAGCCCCGGCCCCTGCGCTGGGGGCGAACCCGCTCCCCTGCCCGGCGAACACCTTGATCGCGGCGCCCAGGAACTCCACCAGCCCGGGGTGGTAGGAATCGTGGAACGCCCTCATGGCCTCGTCCTCGGCGTAGAAGAGCGACATGCCGACGTAAGCCTCCCTGGAGGGGGTGTAGAACCGGCAGATGATGTCGAAGTGCCTGCGGACGAGCTCCTGGATCTGCTGGTCCCCTGGCAGGCAGCCGCCGTCCAGGAAAGCCGTGATCTCCCGGTACAGGACGTCCCAGTCCTGGTGGACCCGCTCCCTGTCCACATGTTCCCAGTTGTTGGTCCCGGCAAGGCTCTTCGCCTGCTCCTCGGCCAACGACCGGCGACACTCGTCCTCGTAACTGTTCCCCACGGCACCGGTTCCCCTCGTTTCGTCACCTCTCCGGTGGATCCCCGAAGAGGCCGCCGACATGTCGGCATCGACCGGCCGCCGATGATCAACTGCCGGTCCAGGCCGAACGGTGACACACAGCCACCGGGTCGGCAAACCATTTCCTGGACCCTCCGGCGCTCCGTCCCGGTCAGCCGGCGGCGGAAAGGCGCGGCTCGAACGGCGAGCCGTCGGAGCGGGGCGTCCAGCCGCTCCACCGCGCGGCCCGAGCCGACCGGCGACCCGCCTGCGTCCCGTCCCATGCCTGCCGGCCGCCGGGAGGGCTCCGGTCCGGGTGGCGTTGCGGTCCGCGGCCGGTGCTCGCGTTTTCGGGCTGTCAGCCCGTCGCGTGCACCGTCGCCACGGCGAACACCGCGGTCACCCACGTCCACAGCACCGACAGCGCGACGTGCCCCGCCGTCCGCAGCCGGTGCCCCCGCCACAGCCGCGGGGAGAAGTAGGCGAACTCCATGATCCAGCGCAGGCCCCAGAACAGGGTCTGCCCGCACAGCAGAACGGTCGGCAGGCGGTCGCCGCTCAACAGCTCCGTCGTGCACGCCAGCGGCAGCGCGCCCAGCAGCACGCAGGTCAGACCGATGAAGAACAGGTGCGCGTAGGACACCTGCCGGGTCAGCAGGCTGGTGCCGCCGAGGTCGCCCGGCCAGCCGAGGATGCGCGGCAGGATGACGTGGAGCAGGCCCATGCCGATCAGGGCCGCCCCCACCAGGTGCAACTGCCCGGCCAGCGTCAGCAGGTGCATCACGCCCCGCCTCGGGCGAAGGCGAACGCCGTGACCAGGCCCGCGATACGCCGCTCGGCCACCGGACGCAGACCGGCGTGGCCGGCCAGCCGCAGCCACTCCGCACGCGGCCAGAAGTGCCAGGCGCCCGGCCCGAAGACGGCCGTGTTCGCGCCGTCGCGCAGGTGTTCCACCACGATCAGCCGGCCGCCTGGGCGCAGCACCCGGGCGCACTCCTCGAACAGCCGCCGGCGTTGTTCCGCCCGCCGCAGCTCGTGCGCGGCGAAGACCAGGAACACCGCGTCCACCGCGGCCGCGGCCACGGGAAGGGCGTCGGGACGTCCGGGCAGCGCGTGCGCCGGCGGCGGCACCCGGCGCCGGGCGCGGCGCACGGAGGCCTCGGTCATCACGGCCGGGTCGTAGAGGTCGACCGTCGTCTGCCGGGAGGCCGGCCAGCGGGCGGCCAGCACGTCGCTGGCCTCGTCCAGGCCGGTGCCCACCACCAGGTGCGCGGCCGGCTCCTGCGTCAGCACGGCGTCCAGCCAGCCGTAGCCGTACAGTTCGGAGCGGTCGTAGACGAGCCAGCTCGCGGCCGTGGCGGAGGCCAGCAGGCCGACGGCGGCCGCCGAGCCCGCGCGGGCGAGCGCCCGCGGCGCGGGCGGCAGCCGGCCCGACACCGCGGCCAGGCCCGCCGCGGTGGCCAGGGCGGCGGCGTACCGCGGCCAGTTGTAGGCGATCACGTCCCGCACCCCCGACCGGCGGATCACCGCCTGCCCCCGCTCTCGGTCCGGCGCACGCCGCGTTCCCAGCCGTACTCCAGGTCGGCGACGTGGAAGGCGTTGGCGAGGACCGGCCGGGTGCCGGCGAACGGGCCGTGGTCGAAGAAGGTCAGGCGGCGCACGTCGACCGCCACCGGCCGCGGCTCCCAGTGCGCCCGGAACGCCTTGACCACGATCACGGACCGGGTCTGCGGTTCGTACTCGAAGGTGTAGGGCAGCGGGCCCGCGAACCGCCGGGCGGCACGGGCGTCGGGGAAGGGGCTGCCCGGGGGCAGGGGCGCCGGCGCACTGCCCAGATCCGCCCGCACCCGCAGATCCGCCCGGCCGTCCGCGCTGTCCACACAGAACTCCAGCGTGCCGTTCACGGCCCGGCTGCTCATGCGGGCCATCCGGTAGTGGTAGCGGGTCAGCAGGTTGCCGCCGAGAGCCATCAGCCGGCGGTCGGTGTCACTGCGCAGGATCCGCAGTCCCCGCATGACGCGCCCGCCGGGGGTACGGAAACGGGCGAAGACGCGGTAGCCGGTGAGCAGGTGGTCCGCCCCGAAACGCGCGGGCAGCACAGCCGGCCGCAGCGCGCGGGTGTCCACCAGCGCGACCGCCACGAACCCGTACGCCCCTGCCTCCCCGTGCTGTCCGTAGGTCTCCAGCTCCAGGCCCGGGCCGAGCAGCGGACGCAGCACCGTCGCCGGCAGCGCGTACGTCAGGACCAGCGAGTGCGCGAAGCGGGCACGGATCGCCACCGGGTGACGCTGCAGCAGATACCTCACGGCTCGATCCTCCGGTCCCCGGCGGCGTCCCCCAGCCGCACCGCCCGCACCACACCCCACAGCGCCGAGCGGTCCTGCCCGGCCCAGCCCGGCCCGTGCGCACCCGGCTCCCGGGCGCTGCGCAGCACCACCACGCCGCCGGGCCGCACCGCGTGCCGCACGGCCGCCCGCAGCCGGCGCGCGAAGCCCGCGTCCGGGCCGTCCAGCACGTTCGAGAGCGTCACCGCGTCGTAGCCGCCGCGCGGCGCCCGCTGAAGCGTGTGCACCACATCGCCGTGGACCAGCCGCACCCCCGCCCCCGCCGCCGGCTCCGGCTCCGGTGGCGGGGCTGGGACTGCCGGCGGCTGCGCACCCGCCAGCAGACGCCACAGCCACTCGTTGCGCGCATTGGGATGCCGGCTCACCGTCCGCTGAAGACGCCGGCGCAGCACCTCGTCGAAACGCGCCGGCACGACCCCCGCGAACGACGGACGCAGCGCCACCGCCAGGGCCCCGCCGGGCCGCAGCCCGATGCGCATCAGCCGCCGCAGACCCGGCGTGTCCAGCTCCTGCCGCCAGCGGCGGGCCTGCTCCGCCGGATCGTCGAGGGCCAGAAAGTCCCGCAGCTTCTCCTGCCGCCACGCGGGCAGCAGCCGCGCGGCCGCGCCCCGGCCCACGCGCATGACCGCCTCCGCCGTTCCTTCCCGGGCCGCGCCCCCGGCCAGCCGCTCGCGCGCGTAGGCGAGCTGCACCGCGTTGACATCGACGGCCGTCACCTCGTACCCCGCCCCGGCCAGCGCCGCGGCCGTGTCCCCCGCCGAGGCGATGCACAGCACCCGCGCGCCCGGCGGCGGGAACACCGCGAGCTCGACACCCCAGTCCTCATACATCCGCCCGAACAGCAGGCGCGGCCCGCCGAATCCGCCGAGCAGCCGGCCCCGCGCCCACGGTGTCCCGCTCACTCGTCCACCGTCCAGGTCACCATCCAGATCAGCGCCAGGAAGGCCAGATCCTGCGTCACCAGACGTCCCGGCTCCTCGATCTGGCCGGGGCTGAAGAGCAGACCGCCCGAATTGAACGCCACCACCAGCACGCTCTGCAGCAGCGCCGCCGCCCGCGCCCGCCGCCCGCTGAGCACCCACACGCCGATCGCGACCTCGGCCAGGCCGATCCCGGCGAGCACCGCCGTCACCGCCCACCCGGGCAGCAGCGGCACGTCCCCCACGATCGCCCGCTGATCCGCCCGCCCCGGCCAGATCTTGCACCAGAACCCCTCGTAGAACCACACCAGGGCGATCGCCCACCGCGCCGCCCCGCCCCGCCCCGTACTCATCACGCGATGATCATGCCTGCCGCCCCGCCCCGCGCGATGGCGGCCCCCCTCCCCGCACCACCCCCCGGGCCCCGGACGCCGGCACGCCGCCCGTCCCGGGACCGACGCCGGCTCACCGCAGCGTGGCGGGACCGACGCCGGCCGGCCAGGGCCCGGTGACCGCATGGGCCGCCCCGCCGCATGGGCCATCCCGCCGCACGGGCCGGCCGCCGTGTTCGTCGAGGGTCCTGGTGGACCAGTAGCGGTCCCACTTGTCCCCCACGTGCTGGGGGACCATGGCCTGCGGGTAGCGGGCCCATCCCGCGGGCGGCTCCTCGCCGTCGGGGATGCAGTCACCGCCGGAGTTGTTCACCTGTTCCCTCCGAGGATGCCCCGGCCTTCAGGCCGGGGAGGAACCGGACTGCTGCGGAGCAGGGCAGGGATAGCCGGATCGCCGCCAGGGCGATCCGGGCACGTCGGGAGGTCGGCATGGGCTGAGGCCTTTCTGGTCGGATCTCGCCGGAAGCGCCCTTGAGTCTCACGGCCCCGGCGCAGCTGGGACATGAGCACCTCTACTCAGATGACACAGGCACACAGCTCAGGCGTACCCAGGGCGGCCCGGCTCCCGGTGCCTGCGTTTGCCGGTTACTGCGGACGGCAGGAGACTGGTGATACCAGCGTGACAGCGCCGCTGGAGAAAACACGGGGACGGCCGGTGCGCCGAACGCTTCCCCCCTTTGCCGCTGCACCAGCGGGCATCTGCGGGTCGTTTGCGGCCGGCCGTGCGCACGCCGCGGGCGACCGGCCGCATCCCACGCCGAAACACCGTCCCTGCGCCGGTGGTTGAACGCGATGAGTGGTGACCCGGGAACAGCCGAGCACACCGCCCAAATGACGAACGCCCGGCCGCCGGTGCCTCTCACCCAGGAGGTGTCCCATGAGCGGAACACGCCCCATCAACTGCATCATCCCCCCGTACATTCTCGACAAGCTCCTGGACAGCGAGAACAGCGAGGTACGTCAGGCCGCCCTGGACACCATGCTGCTCACCGCCCGCCTGCGGGGCGAGCGGGCGATCCGGTCGTCCTTCACCGGCGCGGCCGCCCCCGGCGACGGCCGGCGCACCGTCTTCGACTGCGAGCAGGAGGAATTCCTCCGCAACGCCGTCCTGGCCCGGCCGGAGGACGGCCCCGAGTCCACGGACCCGGCCGTCAACCGGGCGTTCGACGCCCTCGGTCTGACCCGCGACTTCTACAAAGAGGTCTTCCAGCGCAATTCGGTCGACGGGCAGGGGATGCGCCTGGACGGATACGTCCACTTCGGCTTCAAGGTCAACAACGCGTTCTGGGACGGACGGCAGATGCTCTTCGGCGACGGGGACGGACAGGAGTTCAGCAACCTCACCGGCTCCCTCGAAGTGATCTCCCACGAGCTGACGCACGGAGTCACCGACCACACCTCGGGATTCGTGTACCACAACCAGTCCGGGGCCCTGAACGAGTCGATGTCGGACGTCTTCGGCTCGCTGGTCAAGCAGTGGTCGCTGAAGCAGCGGGCCGAGGAGGCGGACTGGCTGATCGGGGCCGACGTGTGGACTCCGGGTATCGGCGGCGACGCCCTGCGGTCGATGAAGGACCCGGGGCGCGCCTACAACAACCCGCAGTTCGGGAAGGACCCCCAGCCCGACCGTATGAGCAGGTTCATCCACCTGCCCGACACCAAACGAGGGGACTTCGGCGGAGTGCACTTCAACTCCGGTATCCCGAACAAGGCGTTCTACCTGACGGCCGTGCGCATCGGCGGATTCGCCTGGGAGGCCGCCGGAACCATCTGGTACGAGGCACTCAAAGCGTCCAGCGCTGAGGACCAGTTCCAGGACTTCGCGACCACCACCTTCCAGAAGGCCGGGGAACTGTTCGGCGCCGGCGGCCCCGAGCAGGCGGCCGTGCTGTCGGCGTGGCAGGAGGTGGAAGTCCCGATCAGGGGCGTTCCCACCGGAGTCGCCCGGATACGGAGCTTCGCGGCCAACGGCAGCGGCGGCGCGGGCCGGGAGGACGGCCTGGCGGCCCTCGCCCGGCAGATCGGGACGCTGAACGACAAGGTCACGCAGCTGGCCAAGGATGTCGCAGAGCTGAAGGGCACCAGGTGAAGGTGGCCCTGGAGTCCTACGGCGGGCTGGCGGCAGCGGCCGGTCTGCGCCGCCCGCCCAAGGTGCTGGACACCACCGCCCTGCCCGCCGCGGCCGCGGCCGAACTGGCCCGGCTGCTGGCGGCGGCCGCCGCCACGCCCCCCGAGGAGCCCGACGGCCGCGCCAGGGACGCGATGAGCTACACGGTCACCGCGCAGGACGGCGACCGCGTGACGGTCCTCGAGCAGTCGGACGCCGCCATGACCCCCGCGTTCGCCGACCTGCTCACCTGGCTCAGGAAACACCACGCACAGCAGTGACACACGCCGGGGCGGCGCAGGGCACCCGGTCGACACCGCGCGGACACCCGGCACCAACCCCCGGCCCGCCCCCCGGCAACCGGGGGGAAAGAACAGTTTTCTTCAGATCAGTTCGACGGTGTCGCCGAGCCGTACACGTCCCGAGTGGATGACCGTGGCCAGTGCGTCCAGTCTCATGGCGTGGGCCTGCGCGACGGCTCGCAGGATCAGCGGGGAGTGCGGCAGGTCCTGCTGGGCCTCGTTGGTCATCACGCACCGCTCGCTGGACCGCTCGATCCTGATGCGCAGGGTGCCGCCTATCCGGGCCGTGCCGCCGAACCACTCGTCCTCCACGAACGGCGGTGTGCCCGGCGGTGTCCGCACCAGCAGGTTCGGCCGGAACCGGCGCTCATCGACCGGCACGCCCGAAACGGCCGCGCGGACCCAGTCGAGTGTGGCAGTGGTCAGCAGGCTCAGCGGAAGCTGGTCGAAGTGCGAGACCGTGCCCTCGCGGGCCACTTCGACGTCGTTGCGGTCCAGGTAGCGCCGCACGTAGTCGGTGGGATCGGGTACCGGGACGCCGTCCGGGCCCAGCAGCTCGGGCACCTCCGTGACCACTCCCGCGGGATACCGGGACCGCAGCCGCAGCAGCCCCGGCATCCGCCGGAACCGGCGCGTGCTCTTGCCCGAACCGAACTTCCCCTCGGCGTCCCGCACCGCGTAGAGCCTGTCACCGGCGACGCCCCGGGCACCGACGGCGGCCTCGCTCAGCAGCTCACCGCCGGTGGACTTGATGGGATACCGCCAGATCCGCTCGATCGTGCCGAGCGCCTTGCCCATGTCCGCCCCTCTCAGGGGCTGCTGTCAGCCCGCTTCCCGCTTCCCGGTCCACCGCGCCCCGACGCCGAAGGGACCGCGTCCTTGCCGGTCAACTGCCGTGGAAAAAGGTGCCGCACAGCTGACTGACACCGAGCGAGCGGCAGCACGGACGATAGGGCTCACGACGGAACAAGATCAAGAATCCTGCCCGGCTTCGGGCAGGATCAGCGGCAATGGGTCGGTGGCGGGTGCGTCGCCCAGGCCGAGGCCGGTTCCCCCGCAGCCGCCTTCCTCACCGCCAGGGGCTTGTGTGCCGCACTGGCCCTGAACCATGCCCGGCTGCCCCTGGACACGGCCGGCCACGCCGCACTCACCGCCACCGCCCAGGCACCGCACCCATGCGGCGCGTCAACGACCAGCTCGGCTACCTGCCCACCCACGAGGACCAACTCGCCCTGCAGCCCGCCGCCCTGCAGCCCGCCGCCCTGCAGCCCGCCGCCCTGCAGCCCACCGGCCTGCAGCTCGTCGGCCGGCCGCGCGTCACCGCCGGGCACCGGCCACCCGGCCACCCCACGGCCCCGGGCCCGGCCGTCCCCCGGAGGGTTCCGGGGCCGTCGGGTCAGAGGGATCCGTCGGCCGCGGTCATGGCGTGCGCCAGGTGGTCGACCACCTGCGTGAGGCCGCGCCGGGCACGGTGGACGGCGCGTTGACGGTCGGCGCCGTTGCCCAGGGCACGCAGGCGCGTCCAGCCCGCTTCGACGGTCTCCAGGTCGCCGTGCCGCGCCAGCGCGGGACGCAGCTGGGCCAGCAGCTGTTCCACGAGCACGGTCGTGGGAAGCAGCCGGCGGCTGTGCAGGTCGACGGACGCGCCGCTCAGGCCGTCGCGCGCGGCACGCCAGCAGGCACTGCGCAGGATCGCCGAGGGCGGCCGGAAAGCGGGCTCGCCGGCGTCGATGCCGGCGAGGGCGGTGGCGGCCAGGGCCCGGACGATCGCGGCGAGCAGGACGGTGTCCTGCCAGGTGGCGGCGGCGTCCAGGGCCCGGATCTCCAGCGTGGGCACATGGTGGGACGGCCGGATGTCCCAGTACAGCCCGCCGCGGTCCATGATGGTGCCGGTGGTGGTGAGATCGGCGACGAGCGCGTCGAAGTGCGCCCGCGACTCGAAGTACGGCGGCGGACCCGCGGCGGGCCAGCGGGCCCAGGCCAGCGTGCGCCAGCTGGCGTATCCGGTGTCCCGCCCCTGCCAGAACGGCGAGTTGGCCGCGAGCGCGATCAGCACCGGAAGCCGGCTGCGCAGATGGTTGCTGACCTGGAGCGCCTGGCCGATGTCCGGGATGCCGATGTGCAGATGGCAGGCGCAGATGCTCTGCTCGTCGTCCAGGGCGCCGAACATCGCCACGCTCCTGGCGTACCGGGGGCCGTCGGTCATCGGCGGCGGCAGCGGCTGTTTGAGCACGGGGGTGCCGCTGGAGATGACGCCGAGCCCGTGGCGTGCGGCGGCCCGGGCCACGGCGGCCCGCATGGAACGGATCTGCTCGGCGAACCGGGCCAGGCTGGTGTGGGGATCGGTGCGGGCCTCGACCTGGTAGCAGGTGATCTCCGTGGTGACCCGGCCGCCGAGTTCCGTGGCCGCCTCGGCCACCACCTTGTGCGCCTCCGCCCTCAACTCCCGTGTGACGGGGTCGACCAGCAGGTACTCCTCCTCGGCACCCACGGTCAGCGCGCCCCGGCCCCACCCGGCCCCGGACACGGCACCGCCGGCGGACGCACCGGGATCCGACGGGACCCTTGGGTGTCGCTCTGCACCGGACACGGCAGACATCGTGGCACAGCCCGCCGTGCCGCGGCCCGTCCAGGGTGAGCCAGATATACGCCCGACTCACCTGCCGCACAACCGGCCTCGTGCCGGATGCGCCACCGGACGGACCGGCCCTGCGGCATAGCGTTCACCCTCACCCATTGCAACGACCATAAGCGGATATCGTTGCGTTAGAACTGTAAACATTGCAACGATTTCACAGCAACTACCTGCGCGAATGGCAATCAGACGCAATGGCAGTGTTGCCTGAATCTCGAACGCAACGTAGCGTTTCCAATGTCAGAAACGGCGCGGGCCGATGGGACGCCCGCCGCAGGACAAGGAGCGCACGATGCAGAAGTTCGACACCCCCGCCCCGGTGGACGCCGTCCTCGACATCCCCGCGGGACGCATCCGGTTCATCGCCGCCGACCGGAGCGACACCACCGTCGAGGTCCTCCCGGCGGACCCCTCCCGCAGCCGTGACGTGAAGGCCGCACAGCGGGTCGAGGTCGCCTGCGCCGACGGCGTCCTGCGGATCCAGGCGGCGCAGACGGCCAACCGGATCCTGGGCGACTCCGGCAGGGTCGAGGTCACCGTCCAACTGCCCGCCGGCTCCCGCGTGCGGGCGAAGGCGGCCGTCGCCGAGCTGCGGGGCGTGGGACGGCTCGGCGACGTCACCTTCGAGGGCGCGCAGGCCACGGTCGAACTCGACGAGACCGACAGTGCCCGCCTCACCCTCCAGGCCGGCGACGTCTCGGTCGGCCGCCTCGGCGGACCCGCCGAGATCAGCACCCTCAAGGGCGACCTGACCATCACCGAGGCGGTGCGCGCAACGGTCACCCTGCGCACCGAGTCCGGCCGGATCTCGGTCGGCGCCGCCCGCGGCGTCTCCGCCTCCCTGGACGCGCACACCGCCTACGGCCGCATCCACAACGCGCTGCACACCACCGACGGCGCCGGCACCGCCCTGACCATTAACGCCACCACCGCCCACGGCGACATCACCGCCCGCAGCCTCTGACCCAAGGAGCCCATTGCATGACCGAGTTGGCCATCGCGGCGCACGGGCTGTGCAAGTCCCACGGCGACAAGACCGTGGAGAGCCGCCGCCCGCTGCCCCGCCTGCGCCAACATCAGCTGCCGACGCGACGGTGTCCGCCGAAACAGCCGAGGCACCAGGCCCCCGCGGCCATGCCGGCTCGCCGCGCGCCGGCCCCAGGGCGCTCGCCCTGTGAGCGCCCTGCCCACGGTCCATACCGGCAAAGAGGCATGCCCTTGAACCGTATGAACCGAACGAACGCAGACGGCTGTGGGCCCGCGGCCCGTCGCGACCCGCGCAGGGGCGGGTTTTCGAATGCCGGTGCCGGCGAGAAGCCGTACGAGCCCCACGACCGGCCACCACTGTCCCAGCAGGCACTGCTCCGGCGGGCCCGAGCCGAGGACACCGCGCTGCCGCGGCGACGCGATACCGATACCCGATGGCTCTGGGCATCACCGCCGAGAGCCTGGACCGCCAAGCAGGTACGCCCGGCAGGCGGCGACACCGTGCCCTACGACCGCCTGCTGATCACCACCGGCACCAGAGCGCGGCCCTGGTTCCACCCCGGAGCTGGACGGGGTGATCGAGGGCCTTGCCGCCCGAGCACACCCTGACGGGCGGCAACCGGCGCCTGACTGCCGCTCTTGAAGGCCGCGGCGCAACGCCCACGCCCGTCACCGCGACGACTTGGCCGCCGAACGGTCAGCAACGCGCCCGCATCCGCCACCAGACGCGCCCCTGTCGGCAGCGAAGCTGTCGCGGCCTGAAGAACCCTGCGAACCCGATCCCTCATCGCGGACGGCCCGGATGGGTAGCTACGGCAGGGCCGGTTCCGGATCGCGGGCTCAGCCGACGGTGGTGCCGAACCACTTGGGCAGGTGGGTCAGCAGCTCCTGCTGGTCTTCACCGGCCCAGGCAACGTGGCCGTCCGGGCGCAGGAGCACGGCGGGTACGTCCAGTTCCCCGCTGGTATCGACGACGTGGTCGATCCGGTCTTCCCAGCCCGCCACCGACAGCCGGCCGGTCTGGTCGAGGAGCAGCCCGCGGCCGGCGTGCATCAGTTCGTAGAGGCGGCCCCGCTTCAGCGCGACGTCCCGCATGCGCCGGCCGAGCAGCTCGTGGCCGTCGCCGAGGTCGTAGCGGACGCCGACCGCGGAGGTCATCTCGGTCACGTACCGGTTCACCTCCTCGAAGTCCAGCAGCTTCGAGAACAGCTCCCGCAGCGCCACCGCGCCCGGGGTGTTCTGCAGAAGCGCGGTCTGCGCACGGGTGTTGGCCACGACGGCGGCGCCCACCGGGTGGCGTTCGGCATGGTAGGTGTCGAGCAGCTCCGCCGGGGCCCAGCCGTTGATCTCGGCGGCGAGTTTCCAGCCGAGGTTGAACGCGTCCTGAACGCCGAGGCTGAGGCCCTGTCCGCCGGTCGGCGGGTGAACGTGTGCCGCGTCGCCGGCCAGCAGCACCCGGCCGACCCGGTACCTCTCGGCCTGCCTGGTGGCGTCGCCGACCCGGGACAGCCAGCGCGCGGAGTGGACTCCGAAGTCGGTGCCCACGTGGGCCCGCAGCTGCTCCTTGAACTCATCGAGGGTCGGCTCGGCCGTGCGGTCCTCGGCCACCTCGCCGGCGGGCACGATGACCCGGTACACACCCTCCCCCATCGGGACGGTGCCGAAGCGGACGTGGACCTTGCGGGCCTCGGCCGTGATGGCGGCCACCCTCGCCGGATCCTCCGACATCTCCATGTCGCCCAGCAGCGTCTGGACGGTGGCGGGCTCACCGGGGAAGCCAACGCCGAGCAGCTTGCGCACCGTGCTGCGGCCGCCGTCGCAGCCGACGAGGTAGCGCGCACGCAGCCGCGTGCCGTCGGCCAGCTCGACGCTCACCCCGTCCGCGTCCTGGCTCAGCCCGACCAGTTCGCAGCCGCGCCGGATCTCGGCACCGAGCTCGGTGGCGCGCTCGGCCAGCAGTTGTTCGGTGACGGTCTGTGGAGTCGCGAGGCCGAACGGGTGCGCAGTGTCCAACAGCTCCGGCCGCAACTTGGTCAGACCGCCGAAGTCACTGGTCCGGTACTGCTCGCTGACCGCGAGGAACCGGTCCAACAGGCCCCGCTGGTCCAGCATCTCCACGCTGCGCACCTGAATCCCGCGCCCGCGGGACTGCCCGGCCGACTCGGTCAGCTTCTCGAGTACGACCGTCCGTACCCGGGCCAGCCGCAGCTCGGCGGCCAGCATCAGCCCGGTCGGCCCGCCACCGGCAACGATCACGTCGACCGCGTCGATCATCAAGTGCTTCCCCGTTTCTGCAGGTCGTGGCTTCGAGTGGCGATTCTGCTGCACGACCCGGGCCTTGCCGCAAGCCCCCCTCCGGGCTATAAATTGATCATGGCGAGGAGCGGGACGACCCCCCTTGCCTTCTCCTCGGCTGCTGGGACAGGCAACCTCTTGGCGAAGCGGCGATGTGCCGCCCACGAGCGGTAGGGCGTAGCCGGCCCGCCGCGACCACACGCCGCCTCGTCGTTCGGGCCGGGTGCCGTCGGCAGAGTACAGCCGGCGCAAGGCCATGGATCGTCCTCCACGGCCCGAACCGTTGGGCGGGCACAGCACTGCACCCCGGCTCACACCCGGTGCACAGTCCACCGATCACTCGTTGGTGATTGCGCCACCTGCCCCAACGCCTTGTGCTGTCCGACAGGAAAGGTCGCAGCCGTTCGCACTGGGCATCACCTGGATGATCTGGCGGCGGAATCGCAGGCTTCGCAACGCCCCGGCGGTCGGCCCTGACCGCCCGCATGCTCGCCCCTCCTACCGGGGGTTCCCATGCGGCAAGAGCACCACCTAGGGCAGGTCGGCGTGGTGCGTCATCACGCGCAGCGCCGACGCGGCCGGGCGCGGTGGCCCGCAGGGCGGTGAGTTCGTCGCCGAAGGCGGGCCGGGGGAGGCAGGGCAGGGGGTGAGGAAGTCGGGCAGCCACCGGTTGGAGGCGACCAGGGAGCACAGCAGCCGGGTCTGCGCGGCATCCAGAGCCGTGAAGGTGTCCTGCAGGCGGCGGAACCAGGGGAGTTGTCTCGGATACTGGCGGGGATGCGTCCACATGCGCAGGCTCAGCACCGTCTCCTGCAGAGGCGAACAGGCGAAACCCGCCGACGCCAGGCCGGCCAGGTCGAGTACGAACCGCACCATGAAGCCGGATGCTAAAGGAATTCACTCCGGCCGCCGAGACTGCTGGGATCGGCGCATGAGCATGGCCGCTGCCCCGCACGGCTCTTCCCACCCCGCACCGACCGATCACACCCCGCCAGCACCCGCCCCACACCCGCCCGCCGCACGGCGCTCCGGCGCGTCGGCAGAGCGCCGGGAAGGGCGTTGAGCGATGCGGCCGCCGCCGTGGCGCTGGGCGGCGTCGTCACCGTCGGCGCTCGGTACAGCGCATGACGGGCATGGGCTTCGCCCTGGTGTCGGTGCCCGCGCTGGCGCTGCTGTTCAGCCCGGAAGACGGCGTCGCGCTGGTCAACTGCGCGGCTGGCGTCGTCAGCGCCGCCGGGCTGGCGGGCACCTGGCGGCAAGTGCACCTGCCCGCGATGAGCGTGCTGGTCGCGGCGGCCGTCTGACCGTCCCGCTGGGAACCTGGACGGCCACCCGGCTGCCGGCACCCGCCCTGCTCGCCTTCCTGGGAGCGACGGTGAGCGCCGCCGTCCTGCTGGTACTGGGTGGCGTCCGGGTGGCGTCCCTGTGCGGCACCCGCGGAGCCCTGGCCGCCGGGGCGGCGAGCGGGTTCATGAACGCCGCGGCCGGTGTCGGCCGGACCGGCCCTGTCGCTGTACGCGGCGAACGCCGGATGGCCGGTACGGCAGTTCGTCCCCAACGCGCTGTTCTACGGCGTCATCCTCAACGTCTTCTCCGCGGCAGCCAACGGACTGCCCGCACTCACCGGCCGGGCCTGGTTGACGACGGCCATCGGCCTGACGGCCGGCACCCTCCTCGGCGAGGCCCTCACCCGGCGGATGTCGCAGGCATGGATCCGGCACACCGTGATGCTGCTGTCCCTCGCCGGAGGACTGACCACCCTGCTGCGCGGCCTGTGGCAACTCGGCCGGCCGTGACAGACCGCCCACCGGTGACTACCGCCGAGGTTTACCGCACGTCCAACTGGGTGGACGTGCCGGATGCGAGAGCTTCCTAACGTATCGACCTGTCAGGAACGGCCCGGCGGGCGCGGGATGTCCACCGCACCCGCCCAGTCCCCCGGGGGGAGCTCCTCATGCGCATCGCCACGCCACGCGTCCTCGCCGCCGCGCTCGTCGTCACCGCGGCGCTGTTCACGTCCGCCGTCACCGCAGGCCCCGCCCACGCCGTGGCCGCCTGCGGCAAGCGGGTCGGCGACAAGGACAGCAGCACCTGGCACGCCACCGCCAACGGCGCCAACATGCGTTCGGGCTCCAGCACCGGCTGCCACATCAACGGACTGGCCGCACGCGGCGACGTGCTGGACTACCACTGCTACACCTGGGGAGCCTGGCAGGGTGAGCAGCGCTACGCCTGGACATACGCCCGCAACACCCGTACGGGCGTGGAAGGCTGGCTGCGCACCGACACCCTGAGTGACTTGGGCAGCGACGTGTACTGCGGCTTGTCAACTTGACCCGGCCCTGAAGGAGCGGGCTTGGAGGTAGCGCCCAACTGGCTGCTGGATTGACTCCTCCGTCCAGACACCCCTATGGGGTGGCCGGGACGCGTGACTCACGCCCCGCATTCCACACGGTTACGCCGCGTTGGGCGATGTTGTGGGAAGCATTCCGGTCGGCGTGGGCAACGACCCCGCACCCCCGGCAGATGAAAAGCCCCTGGTCAACGCGGTTTCGCTTGTCAATGTGGCCGCACTCGGCGCATGTCTGGGACGTGTACGCGGGATCAACGAAGACCAGGGGCACACCGGCCCGCTTGGCCTTGTAGACGACGAAGTCTCCGAGCTGGGCGAACGCCCAGGAGTGGAGGGTGACCCGTTGGGGCTTGCGGAGCCGTACCCTCCGCCGGATTCCCTTGAGTTCTTCCAGGGATATCCCAGCGGAGGTGCGTTCAGCCTCGGTCACGATCGTCTTGGCGATGACGTGGTTGGTGTTCTTGAGGTGCCGCTGTTCCCGGCGGGAGCGCTCTTTCAGGCGGCGCTTGGCGCTCTTGGTGCGCTTCTTCTGGAGCTTGGCCCGCAAGGTGAGCTGCCGCTTGCGGTACCGGTTCAGGCCGCGCCCGGCGGCCTGGTAGCCGGTGGACGTGGTGGCGAGGTTGACGATACCGAGGTCGACTCCGATGAAAGAGTCCGGCTCGTAGGGGGCGCCCTCGGGGATCTCGCAGGTGGCGATCAGGTAGAAGCTGCCGTCACGCTCGATCAGGTCGGACTCGCCCTTGCGATACTGCTGGAGCGTCGTGAGCGCGTGAGGCGAACATGCGAAGGGCACGCCCTTGATCCGTCCTGCGGTGGTCCAGATGGAGACCGTCTGCGCGTCGTACTGCCAGCTCAAACAGCGGTCGTCGTACGGCTGCGCGGCATCGGACCGGAATGCGATCGGCTTGGAATCGACCTTCCGGCGGCGCTTGCTGCCGGGCTTGCCGTAGTTCCCGGCCCTGAGGTTGGCGTGCAGCGTGGTGTACGCGTCACGCACCTTCTTGATCACGTGCTGCGCGGCCTGCGCCCCGAGTCCGGAGGCTTTGAGGTGTGCGTACGTGTGCTTGCGCAGCTCATACTCACGCGGCACGTCGTTGACGAACGCCACCTCGGACACCCAGGTGGCCAGGTCGTTGACCGTGCGCAGGGTCGCCGCCAGCGCGGCGGCCTGGCCGGCCTCCGGGATCAGCTTCACCTGCGTCACGATCTTCAAGGGGATGATCCTAACAATGCTCTATGTCACCTCGATGGGAGCCAGACCCCGGAATCCGCAGGGGCCGTAGCGTCGTCCGCACCCTGCACGCGCACTTGGTCTTCACGCCGAAGTACCGGCGCGGCCCGTTCACCGACAACATCCGCAAACGCTGCGAAGAAGTCATGCGCGACACGTGTTACCTGTGGGGTGAGCACTTCTGGTCCCCGTCCCACTTCGCCGCATCGTGCGGCGGCGCACCGCTCGCCGTGGTGAAGGAGTACATCGCGCACCAGAAGCGTCCCGAATGAGATCAACAGTGCGGACCCGTGCGCCCGTGCAGGTCACCCCTACCTTGAGAAGGAATTCCTCCCGGGCGTGAACGCCCGGGGTTTTTCGCTAGATCCCGCTGAACCGCGGCACACACACGACATGCCTGGAAGACCGCCACGGTGCCGCCCCGACGAGACCCTGCGGCACCGTGACGGCACCGGCGGCGCCCTGACGGAATGACGCGAGGTCAGATCATCAGCAGCAGCCGCGTGTTCGCCACGAGCTTGCGGTTCACACTGGTGCTCTGCACGAAGATCGTGAAGTCGTCGTTGTGGTCCGGCTTGACGCGGACCTCCGCGTCCGGCAGACCGAGCAGCACCCGCGCCTCGGGCCCCGTGTACACCCGGTCCGTCTTCTTCTCCAGCACCGCGATCTGCTTGCGCGCCTGTATCTTCTCCGACTTGCTCAGCTGGTAGAACGCACCGCCGGTACGGTAGGTGTGCCCGCACTCCACGACCCAGTCCCGGATCGCCGCGTCCCGCGCCACCGCGATCAGCTGGTACTGCGACGGATCGGCCGGGGTGAGGCCGGCCGCCTCGATGGTGTCCTTGTTGACCGCCTCCGCGCCCGTGGAGAACACCGCCCGCGATCCCCGGATGCCCTTGGTGCGGCCCACCATGAACTTCTCCGTGGCCTGCTGGATGACCTGCCCGGCCTCCTCCAGGCCCTGGGTGCTCGTGGCGTCCCAGATGGCGATGTTGTCCTTCGGGAAACCGCACTGCATGGCCTCGCGCTTGCCCATCTGGTCCGGCACGAGCACGGCCAGCGTCCAGTTGGCGTCCTGTGTCTCGATCATCCGGGACACGGCCTGGACCAGCTGACGCTGATCGCGGGCCGGGGCGTCCGGGCAGCGGTGACTTGCGTTCTCCTGCCCGTCGGTGAGGACGAACGTCAGGAAGCTGTGGTCGCCGTACAGTTGGGCCGTCTGCGCCAGCTCCCGCTGCGACTTCAGCGCGGCCGCCAGCAGAGCCGTCATACCGCCGACCCGGTACAGCTGCTTCAGCGACGGCATCCGCAGCACGTCCTTGTCGTAGATGACGCACTCCACCTGGTCCGCGAAGACGTACACCGTGACGCGGGTCTCCTGGTCCAGCTCCTGCGACCGGCGGGCGAGATACGCGATCTGCTGGTCGGCGACCTCGACGACCTTGCCGCTCAGGTGCGACATCGACGAACTGGCATCCAGCACAAGAGCGACGTGATTGATGTAGTTCTGGCTCCCGGACATGGCAGCTCCCCCTCTGTGTGACTCGATGAACCCACCGTCTCACGCACCACTGACAATCGATCTTGGCTCCCGGCCCCCGACGGCCACGCCGCCCGCCCCCTCCGATCAGCTGCGAGCTGCCCGTGCCGGACCGCGTCGAACGACTGCTCATGCGCGGGCTCGGTCTCAGCCGCACCCGGATACGGCGCAGGGCCGCGGACCGGCGGATCCGCCTGCCGCCGGCCGGACGCCAGACGCACCAGGACTTGAGCCGACCCTCGACCCACCCCGGTCCCGCCAGGCCCCACAAGGTCGTGCGAGGTGGGACACGGACGCGTGATACGAGGCCCGCCATTCGGCTCAGCGCCCGCCCGCCCGGACGGACCGCCCCGCGGGCACCCCTGCCGCCGGCCCCTCGCCGCAGCTGGATTCGGCCGCCGGCGCCAGGGGCCGGGCAGGAGGCCGCGTGCCGGGGCCGCCCTCACTCCTTCGACGCACCGCCCGGGGCGGGTGCCGGGCGGTCAGCCGTCGGTCTCGTCCTCAGGGCCGGGCGCATCGCCGATGGCCACGCGCAGGTCATGCATGCCTTGCAGGATGTCGATGAGGGCTTCCTCCGCCCCGCTCAGCGCCTGCCGGGTCCCCTCGGTGTCACCGCGCTCCGCGTGCAGCTGGGCGCCGAGCGCGTACACCGCCGTCATGACGGCGGCGAAGGCGGCCTCCCGGCCGGGCGGCAGCTCCTCCGCCTCGGGTTCGGAGACCTGCAGCGCGGTGCGCTGCAGCCTGTTGGTCACGACGTTGATCGCGAGGCCGGGATCGCCCTCCAGCCCTTCCCCCCAGCCGAGCAGCGTCTCCAGGACGTCCTCGACCTCCTCTTCCTCGCTCAGCCGGGTCGCGACGGTGATCTCGAACTCCGTCTTCGCCAGCAGACGGCCCAGCAGGCGCAGACGGTCCGCTTCCCCGCCCCCTTCGGGACGCTTCCCGGGCTCTGCCGCCGGCTCCGCCGCCAGGGCGGCCAGCGCCGCGTGGATCTGCTCCGCACTCGCCGGACGCTCGCTCCTGATGCTCACGCCTTCAGCTTCACCCAGCGAAGGCCCACCCGCCCGTCAGGACACCTCCGCGTCCCCCCGCCGCGTCACCGGCGAGGGCCGGCTGCGCGGCCTGGACGCTTCACGCGACCCGTATGTCCACCAGCGGTGCGAGCCGGGCGGCCGTCCATTCCTGGTCGTGCAGGCAATCTCCGGGTTCGGCCGGGGAGGGAAGGCGTCCTTGGTTCGGAGCCGCGAAGCGGCGCGGGGTCGCTGCGGATCCGGGGTGACGGACAAAGAGGCCGCTTCTGGCCTTCGATGTGCCGGCGGATCACGGTGAGCGGTGTGCCGCCGCAGGAGCCGCCGAGAACAGGAGCGGGACCAGCACACCGCTGGCGGACGCCGCCGTGGACACCTTCCTGCGGGCGTCCGGCACCGACCGACCCGGCCGCCACCAGTCCGGCACCGACCGACCCGGCCGCCACCAGTCCGGCACCGACCGACCCGGCCGCCACCAGTCCGGCACCGACCGACCCGGCCGCCGCCCGTCCGGCACCGGACGGGCAAGGGGTGATGCGGTCGTCCGCTCATGGCTTCGACAGTGCGACGCCCACGGCTGTTTCCGGTCGCGTCATCGCCCGCGGTCGACCACGACACGTGGACGCCCGCCCCCGAACACCCGTCCAGGCCTGGCCCGACGATCTGCGGCCGCACGGGCGACACGGACGGCGCCGGTGGCGGGGAACAGATCTCACGCGAGACGCCCCGCAGACGAGCTGGAACACTGCGGGTATGTCCAAGAACCGGGATAACTCCCCACCGCCGCGCCCCCGGTGGCCGCGGTACGGCGTTGACGCTCCTGCGTTCCCGGCGGTACTCGGCGCCGCCGGCACGGCCTGCTGCCTGGCCGCCGGCCGGTGGCGGCCGCGACGCAACGCGATGGCGACCGCGGGGGCGGTACTGCTCGCCGGCACCGGCGTCTACCTGCACACCACCCTGCACGGCAAACTGCGCATCTGGCAGCGGGAACTGGACCGGGCCGGCCTGACGGGCGACGAACGGCTGCTGGACCTGGGCTGCGGTCGCGGCGCGGTGCTCATCGAGGCGGCCAGACGGCTGCCGAGGGGACAGGCCGTGGGCGTGGACCTGTGGTCGGGCGAGGACCAGAGCGGCAACCGGCCCGAAGCAACTCTCGCCAACGCCGCTGCGGCCGGAGTCGCCGACCGGGTGGAAGTACGCACGGCCGACATGACCGAACTGCCCTTCGCTGACGACTCCTTCGACGTCGTGACGAGCGCCCTGGCGATCCACAACATCCCCACCTCCGAGAGCCGCTACCGCGCGGTGGACGAGGCCATGCGGGTGCTGCGCCCGGGCGGCCAGCTGATCATCGCCGACTTCTGGCCGATGGCCAGGAAGTATGCCGCGCACATCGGCCAGGGAACGCTGCGCGGACTCGGCCCCGGCTACTGGTACAGCGGCCCGTGGCTCGGCGTCACCCTGCTGCACACCGTCAAGAAGGGCTGACCGCGCCATCCCGCCCCTGACCGGATGTCTTGAGCGCAAGCCCCGCCCTTTAGGGCGGGGTTAGCTCGTCCTCGTGCCGGAGCCGCGAAGCGGCGGAGTTCGCTGTGTTGTCGGTGGCCCGCGCTAGCGTGATCACATCAGTTGGCGGGGGGTGTTTCTATGCTGTCGGGTCGCAGGTACCGGCTTGAGCTGACGGCCGAACAGGCAGAGCAGTGTGAGAAGTTCGCGGACGTGTGCCGGTCGGTGTGGAACACCGGTCTGGAGCAGCGCCGCGAGTACCGGCGGCGCGGGGCGTGGATGAACTACGCGCCGCAGTGCAAGGAGCTGGCCCAGGCCAAGTGTGTGCATGAGTGGTTGAAGGCCGCGCCGTCGCACATCCTCCAGCAGACCTTGAAGGATCTGGACGGGCGTGCCGGGACCACGGCACGTTCAAGGTCCGGTGGCGGTCCAAGGCCCGCTGGTCCCCCTCATTTCGCTTCCCCGACGCCAAGCAGGTCACTGTGGAGCGGCTGGGCCGCAAGTGGGGGAGAGTGAAGCTGCCGAAGCTGGGCTGGGTCCGGTTTTGGTGGTCGCGCCCGCTCGGTGGTGAGATCCGCTCCGCGACCGTGTCTTGGAAGTCCGGGCGCTGGTTCGTGTCGTTCCTCGTGGACGACGGAGCGGTCACGCCTGAGCGGCATGCCATGCCGGGCACGGCCGTAGGGGTGGACCGGGGTGTTGCTGCGGCGGCCGTCACCTCGGACGGCGAGTTTTTCGACCGGGAGTTCATCACGCCTGGCGAGACCACCCGGTACCGGCGGCTGCAACAGCGCCTCGCCCGCACCAAGAAGGGCAGCACCAACCGACACAAGGTGATCACGGCCATGGGCCGGATCGTGGCCCGGGTCACGGACCGGCGCGGAGACTTCTGGGCGAAGACGGCTGCACACCTGGTGCAGAAGAACGCCCTGGTCGTCCTCGAAGACCTGCGGGTCAAGAACATGTCCGCCTCGGCGTCCGGAACCGTGGCCGAGCCCGGCCGCCGGGTCCGTCAGAAGGCAGGACTCAACCGGGCCATCCTCGACAAGGGGTGGCATCGCCTGGAACTCGCCCTCACCAGCGCCGCCCGGTACACGGGAACGACGCTGGTGAAGGTGAACCCCGCGTATACGTCGCAACGCTGTTACGCCTGTGGGTTCGTCACCGAAGGAAACCGAGAGAGCCAATCGGTCTTCGTGTGCAAGAACCCCGGATGCGGCAACGTCGATCACGCCGACGTCAACGCGGCCAAGAACATCCGGCACGCGGGCGGGCAGCCCGTGTCAGCCTGTGGAGACCTCGGCACTGGCCAGTCTGCGAAGCAGGAACCCGGCAGCCGGGCGACCGGCCAAGCCACCTGAAAAAGGGAATCCCGGTCCTTCAGGGCCGGGAGGATGTCAACGGACAACCCCCCACCACACACGCGGCATTGGGGGCCGACCGAGCGCCGGGGGGAGCCGAACCGGGCCAGCCGTACGGCCCCCGGCACCGCCCTCGGCGCACACAGCCGCACGCCCCACACCTCCGCGACCACACCGCACCGCACCCGGCCCGTTCGCCCCTCCCTCAGCGCGCGGTCGAGGCCTTGATCAGGCGGAGCTGTCGGTCGTACCCGCTCAGCCGGCCGATGTGTTCTGTGTCGCCTCGCGTGCCTCGGTGAGGGCTCGCTGCCTGAGATTGCCGCCGAACAACTGAATCGTGGTGGCGGCCAGGACGTCATCCCTGCCGATGGTCCGCCCGTCCCCCCTGCGGGTGGACAGCGCCTGGAGGGAGTCCTTGAGGGACGGGGGCGGGGCCGCTTCGCCCGGCATCGCCAGGGTGACCGTACCGAAACGTCTGACCCCGCGCTCGCGGACGACCATGGCCGCGTCCCGGGCGAGGTTCGTCAGGAACACGCTCGCGATTCCGTCCAGGTCGCGGACCATCGCCGGGACGGCCGTCGCCCCCTGGCTCCACAGCAGCTTCCTGACCCCGGCCTCGAACCTGTGGGCGCCGACCACCGCACTCGGTTTGCGCGACCTGCTGCGCTTGGGAGATGGCACCATGACACCCTCGGCGTCGTACAGGACACCGATCCGGCTTCGAAACGTCGGGCTGTGGTCGTACCACTTGCCTGCGACCTCGAGCTCGACGTTCCGGTCGATCGCCGAGAGAAGGTCCCCGGGAATCAGCTTCTTGCGGGCCTCCTTTGCCGCCGCTCTCCTCGCGCCGTCGATGATCTCCGCCAGCACTGTCCGCGTCACCGACGCGGCGGCCGACGCGGCCGGCCGAGAGACGTGCATCGAGGTCACGTCCCTGAACACCGCTTTGACGAGAGAAGACTTGAACGGCGAGACATCCATGACCGAGGCGGTCCCGGGACCACTGCGCTCAGGGCGTGCGGACTGTGCGGGCATCGAAGAAAACGCTCCCTGCTGTCGGAGTTGTCAGAGTTGTCAGAGTGCCCCACTTCACCACGCAAGCCCGCTCTCTTCCCGCTCCACCCCCGGGCGAGCGGGGCGAGGCGGGTAGCCCGAGCCGCCGAAGGCAACGGCGTCAAGGCCGTTGCGGCCGGACGCCTTCAGTCGGCGTCCGTCGCGGCGAGTACGGCGATACGGCGGCCGTCGGGGGAAAGGGCGGCGATGCCGTAGTCGCTCACCTCGTTGCGGAACCATCCGGTGTCGGCCCCGAACCGGTACCAGCTGCAGGCCCGGGCCCGCTCCTCGACCTCACGGGCGCTCGCCTCGGGGTACTCGGCTCCGCAGAGCCCCGACAGGGCGAGCCACGCGCTGAAGCGCCCCCAGGCGCCGTGGACACCCGGTGAGCCGATCCCTCCGGTCGAGGCGGTCATGAACAACGTCAGCCAGACCGTGCCGAGCGTGCACTCCTCTCCCTCGAACCGGTCCCGCTCACCCAGCCCGCGCAGGCAGTCCAGCGGCAACGCGGACACGACGTGCGGCAACTCCCTCGCGGTGACGGGCTCGTCCAGGGCGAAGACCCGGGCTTCGTGGTCGCACCACCTGCCGTCCCTGGCGGGCCTGCCGATCAGTTCGACCAGCTGCGCGGGCGTGGCCTCCCGGACCCGGTGAACCCCACCGGCCCGGCGTGCGGCCGCACCGACCGGCGTCGGCGACTTCATCGGCGCGGGCGAGCCGCTGGCGCTGTTGAGATAGCCACGGCTGGGCAGCCACGCGCTCAGGTCCGGCCCTTCCATCTCCGCCGGCCGGGCCGGCAGCCAGGAGAGCCCGCTCCAGTGGCCCGGGCGGAAATCGGGGCGCCGGCCGGCACGGGGGAGCAGCTCGTCGGGGTCCGCCCCGCGCAGCAGCAACTCGTGGAAGAGACAGGCCCGTAGCTCATGGTGCTCGATCGCCTCGGGGTGCCACAGCACGTACAGCGCGTCGTCGAGGGACTGCGCTTCCGCGATCAGCGACGCGAGCAGACGCTCGTCGCTCGCTTTCGAATGCCGCACCTGAGTGCTCAACGACAGAAGCCGCCGCAGGAACGCACGCCCCGGAGTGAGCGCCAACGCCCGCTGCATGAAGGCGAGATCACGGTGCAGCGTTTCCAGCCGTTCCCCGATCTGCCGGGCCTCCGCGGCGAGCGCCCCGCCAGCCGCCCCGATCCGCTCGGCCTGCCCGCCCCTGGCCCACGCCTCGACGGTGTGCCAGGAGTACCGCTCAGCACCGCCCCCGCCCACCGTGCCCCCGCCCGCCATGCGCCGCCTTCCTTCGTGAGCCGGTACTGCCGGTCCCGAACACGTACGAGCGTAGAAGGCCGAGGACCCGCGTCGCCCGGCAGGCACCGGTGTCCAGGACACCGGCCATGGCGATGCCGGGCGGCAACCGCACGTGACGGGGCACGTGGTGACGGTACGTCACGTCGGCGCGGTCCGGGCCGGACAGGGACCGGGCGGGGCGATGAGGGCCGGGGCTTCGGCAGCACCGCTGGGCACGCCCGCGTCCGCAGAGGGCCGGTCCCGGATCGGCGGGACGCACCTTGCGGGCCGCCCGGCCACGCCCGCCCAGCCGGCGGCCTCTCGGCGTCGGCGTCCTTCGACTGCCGGCGTTCTGTGACCCCCGGCGTCCTCTCAGCTGCGGCGCCCCCGGTCGCCGGGCAGCGGGACGGCCCGCAGGGCGTGAGCCGCGGCGTCCAGGTCCTCGCCCGGTACGCCGTCGAAGACCTCGGCGTGGGCCGCCGCGTTGCCCAGGAGCGCGCGCTCGGCGAGCTCGACGCCCTCGGGGGTGAGCCGGATGAACATGCTGCGCCCGTCGTCCGGGTCGGGACTGCGGTCGACCAGCCCCCGCGCGGCCAGCCGGTTGAGCGTGTTGGTGGTTCCGCCGGACGACAGCAGCACGGCGCGCCCGACCTCGTGCGGCTTCATCCGGTACGGCTTCCCGGCCCGCCGGAGCGCGGCGAGGATGTCGAACTCCGCGCCGGTGAGCCCGTACCGGGTCAGCTCCCGGCGGGTCGCCGCGTCCAGGGCGGCGGCCAGCAGCATGACGCGCTTGGCCAGTTCGGAGCTCGGCCCCAGCACGGCGGGCAGTTCCCGGTGCCAGGTGTCGAGCAGCTCGTCGACCCGGTCCGGGCGAGGGGTGGAGGAACTCACCTGGGCAGGGTAGGTTATGGCCCACATAGCTTTCTCAAAAGCTTTCATGGAAGAGGCTTTCGGGGTGTACCCGAGGGGGAACCACCATGCCCGGCACCACCGCCTTACCGCCCGCACGCCTGCTCCTGCGCGACGCCTGCGTCATCGACACCGAGCCGCACCCCGTCGCCCTGCCGCACCACGACGTCCTGATCGAAGGCGACCGCATCGCCGCCGTCGGCCCCCGCCTGCCCGCCGACGGCGCCCAGGTCCTCGACGCCCGCGGCCACATCGTCCTGCCGGGTTTCGTGGACACCCACCGGCACCTGTGGCAGACCCCGCTGCGCGCCGCCGCCGTCGACACCGACCTGGACGGCTACCTGCGCCACGTACTGGGCGAACTCGGCCCACGCCTGCGCCCCGAAGACCTGCGCACCGCCAACCTCGCCGGCGCGCTGGAGTGCCTGGACGCCGGCATCACCACCGTGCAGGACTTCTCACACGCCCAGTACACCCCCGACCACACCGCCGCGGCCCTGGACGGCCTGCACGCGGCCGGCATCCGCGCCGTCTTCGGATACGGCTACCCCGTCTTCAGCCCCGAGGCCCGCCGCACCGACGACGTCCGCCGCGCCCACGCCCTGCACACCACCAGCGGCGCCACCGGGCTCGTGTCCTTCGCGCTCGCCCCGCTCGGCCCCTCCTACAGCCCGATCGACACGGTCACCGAGGACTGGCGGCTCGCCCGCGAACTCGGTCTCCGCCTCGCCGTCCACACCGGCGCGAGCCCCGACACCCCACGCCCCGTCGACGCGCTCGCCCGGGCCGGCCTGCTGGGCCCCGACACCCTGTACGTGCACGGCAACTCACTGCCCGACGACGAGCTGCGCCGGATCGCCGACTCCGGCGGCACCGCCTCGATCGCCCCCGCCGTCGAGGCCGCCATGGGCCACGGCGCGCCGATGATCAACCGGCTGCGGGCCGCCGGGGTGACCACCGGCCTCGGCGCCGACGTGGTGACCACCGTCGCGGGCGACATGTTCTCCCTGATGCGCGCCGCCCTGACCACCGGCCACCTCTGCCCCGACGGGGAGCGCCCCACCGCCGCCACCGTGCTGCGCATGGCCACCCAGGACGGCGCCGCCGCCCTCGGACTGGCCGACACCATCGGCTCCCTGCGCCCCGGCAAGCAGGCCGACCTGATCCTCCTCAGGGCCGGCGCCGTCAACCTCGCCGCCCACCACGACCCGGTCGGCGCCGTGGTCACCTGCGCCCACCCCGGCAACATCGACACCGTCCTGGTGGCCGGCCGCCCGGTCAAACAGGCCGGCCGGCTCCTGAACCCCCACCTCACCGACACCCTCACCCGCCTCCACGACACCGCCGCCCGCCTCCGTCACCCCTGACACCCCCTCCAGGCGCTCCGCCAGGCCACCGGACGGGCCCTCGGCCAGAACGCCGGGCACCCGTCCGTCAGCCGCCGGACGCGGCCCGGGCGGGCTCCGCCGAGCACCAACCGCCGCACGCCCGGGACGCGCGGCGGCCCCGGTCCGTCACCGCCGCCCCCCGAACTCCCAGCCATGGACCTCGATGTCCGCATACCGGTCCGGGGCCAGGACGGCGCAGGCCCGGTCCGGGTCCGCCGCCCGGACCAGCGCCGCCGTCCCCAGCCGGGCGGCGCCGTCGTCGGACAGCAGCGGCCCGAACGCGATCAGCTCGTCCCGGCCGGCCGGCGGCACGGCGAGGCCCGTGGCCCGCCCCGGGCCCAGACCGATCACCAGATACCGGCTGCCGCCGCTGCGGCCGCCGGGGAAGTCCCACATGGTGCGCCCCAGCATGTTGTGCCACCGGCGCAGCAGCACGTCGCGGTACACACCGGCCTGGTAGTTGGGCTCGTCGAAGGCGAACGCGCGGGCAGCGGCGGGGCCGGGCAGGTCGACGATGTGCACGCTGCCGGTGGACGTCTCACCGTCGCCGGCGAAGGTCGGGCCGCGCGCGATCATCTGCGCCGCGTACCCGTCCATGTAGGACCAGTGCGCCTCCAGCAGCTCGTCGCGCAACGCCACGGAGCCGGCCCGGTCTCGGTGATAGCAGAACTCCATGACCCTGGACCCTTCCCCCGCACCAGGCGGCAGAGCAACCGGCTTTCGCCCCCCACCCTCGCCCGGCGCCACCCGGTGCAGGAAGCAACCCCGCTGCCCCACAAGGCCGTTGACGCAGGCGCTACTCCGTGCAGCCGGTGCACGAACTGCCGCGGCCGGCCGGCAGAAGGCGCGGACGGGGTGGCGCGTCCCTCGCGCGAAGCACCCCACCCCCACCCCGCGGTACGGCAGTACGAAGCACAAACGGAAGGGCTTCTGCGGTAGTGCGGATGATCTTCGTTGCGTAGGCTGACCCAGCGGATGCCGGGCAGCCGTCCGCGCTGCCCCCAAGACTCCGCGCTCGACCGCGTGGCGCCTGCCACGCCCGAAGACGTCCCCGCGGCGAGGACGCGCGCAGCACCACGCCCGTTCCCCGGCCGCGAGGTGGCCCGCGGTGGCGGGAACGGTACTGCGCGTACCGACGCCCGGGGCAAGAAAGCGAGCAAGAACCCATGCAACCGACCTTCGTACTGGTTCACGGCGCCTTCGCGAACTCCTTCTCCTTCGCGCCGCTCCAGGCCGAACTCGGCCTCCTCGGACACCGTTCGGTCGCCGTCGACCTGCCCGGCCACGGATTCGGGGCGACCTACTCGCACGCCTATCAGACGCCCCAGGACCTCGAAGGGCTCGCCACCGCGCCCGGCTCGATCAAGGGCGTCACGCTCGCCGACAACGCCGCGCATCTGATCCAGATCCTGGAGCGGGCCAAGGAGAACGGGCCGGTGATCCTTCTCTCGCACAGCCGCGGCGGCATCACGGCCACCGCCGCGGCCAACGCACGTCCCGACCTGATCGACCGCATCGTCTACGTCTCGGCCTGGTGCCCGGTCGACCTCGACGTCAACGACTACTACGCCGAGCCGGAGATGGCCACGGTCGACGCCGCTTCCCTGGGGCTGGCGATGGCCGGGAACCCGGCCGAACTCGGCCTGCTCCGCGTCAACTTCCGCACCGCGGAGCCGCGCGCCCTCGCCGCGTTCAAGGCGGCCTTCCTCGCCGATGGCACCGACGAGGAGTTCCTGACCTTCCTGAACACCTTCCAGCCCGACGAGAACCTCGACGTCGGCACCTCCGCCGACCGGGCGCAGGCCGCGACCTGGGGCCGGATCCCGAAGACCTACGTGCGTCTGGCCGACGACGCGAGCCTGCCGCTCGCCATGCAGGACCGGCTGATCCGCGAGGGCAACGCGCTGACCCCGGACAACCCCTACGACGTGCGCACCCTCAAGGGCAGTCACCTGAAGTGGCTGACCGACCCGGCACCGGCGGCCCGCGCCCTGGGCGAACTCGCCGCGCTCCCGGCTCCGCCCGCCCGCTCGTGAGCGGAGCCGGACGAGGCGCGCGGCGGCGGTGACGGCGCCGGGACAGACGCACCCCCACCTGCCGGACGGGGTGCCCACGGCGGCGAACCGCCCGGGCCTGCCCGGCGGCCCGGGCTGCCTGCTGCGATCTGTGTGCACCACGGCGAAGCCGGGAGGGCGCCCGCCGTGCGAACCCCGTCGCAGGCGGGCGGCCCTGTGGCCGTTCCCCTCCGGAACCACGTGACGGATGCCGCGCCTGCCCCCGGCGGGCGCGGATCCTGCGGCCGCCGTACGCCGTGCCGGCGAAGACGCCGTCCGGCGTGCGACCGGGGGCGCCCGGGCGCACCGCCTCCCTCAGCGGGAGTTCAGCGTTCGAGGGCGGCCCGTCAAGGGCAGCCCCCTCCTCGGCGCAGCCGACCGAATCCGGCCGTACGCCGCGAGGGTCCGTGGACCGATGCTTGACGATGTGCCGGGCGCCGGCGCCGGACCGGGCCCGCACGCGCTCCCCGGATGCTTCCCGAGCCCCGTACCGGGCGCCTGGACGGGGCCGTTGACGTGGCTGGACGGCCCTGCCCCGCACCCCGACGACGCAGGGGAGACGACGACACGTGGGAGACGCCATGAGAACCGATCGCCCGTGGGGCAAGGCCGTTGTCATCGGCGGCAGTTACGCGGGACTGGTGACCGCGCGCGTGCTGGCCGACTTCTTCACCGAGGTCGTCCTCGTGGAACGGGACGCCGTCGACGAGGACACCGGCGTCCATCCCGGAGCCCCGCAGGGCCACCACGCGCACGCGATGCTGGCCAAGGGCGGTCAGATCCTCGAGCGGCTGTTCCCCGGACTGCGCGCGGAACTGCGCGAGGCGGGAGCACCGGTGTTCGACTACGGAGAGGGCATCGACTTCATGCTGCCCGTCGGACTCGCACCACGGCACCGCACGGGCGTGCGCATCCAGACCTTCACCCGCGACGAACTGGAACGCCGCCTGCGCCGCAAAGTGCTCGCACTGCCCCAGGTCACGCTGATGCCGTCCACCCGGTGCACGGGCCTGACCCGTGACGCCTGCGGCCGGGTGAGCGGCGTGACGTGCCGGCCGCACGATGACACGGAATCCCCCCAGCCCTCAGCGCCGTTCGAGCTGGCCGCCGACCTGGTCGTCGACGCCTCGGGACGCTCCAGCTCACTGACGGACTGGCTGGGCGACGCGGGGATCAGCGTGCCGCCCAAACGGACCGTGAAGGCCAAGGTCACCTACACGTCGATGAACTTCGACCGGCCCGACGAGGGCCACCCCGGCCACCCGGACTACTACATCGCCTACCAGATGCTGTTCGCCCCCGGCGTGCCCCGGGCCGGGGTCCTGCTCGCCGTGGAGCGCAACCGCTGGACCTGCTCGCTCTTCGGGTTCCAGGACCAGCCGCCGACCGACGACGAGGGCTACCTGGCGTTCGCCGAGACCCTGGACAACCCCCGCCTGGCCGAGCACATCGGCCGGCGCACCCGCCAGGAGCCCACCCACCGCTACACCAACACCGACAACCAGTGGCGGCCCTACCACGCCGTCAAGGACTGGCCGGACCGCCTCATCGCCCTCGGCGACGCCGTCTGTGTCTTCAACCCCGTCTACGGCCAGGGCCTGACGGTGGCCGCGATGGAGGCGGAACTGCTCCAGCGCATGCTGACCGCGCGCCGGGCGTCCAAAGACCTGGACGGCGTCGCCGGAGCCTTCCAGAAGAAACTGGGCCGACTGCTGCTGGGCCCGTGGACCCTCTCCACCAACTCCGACCTGATGTGGACGCCCCAAGGCCAGCCCCTGCCCGCGCGCTTCGCCCACTGGTACAACACCCGCCTCTTCCACGTCGCGGTGAAAGACCCGGCCGTGTGGGCGAGGTTCGTACGCGTGGTCAACATGGTCGCCTCACCGGCCCTGCTGTTCCACCCCGTCGTGGCCCTGAAGGTCCTGACCGGATGTCTTGAGCGCAAGCCCCGTTCCTTAGGGCGGGGTTAGTTCGTCCTCGTGCCGGAGCCGCGAAGCGGCGGAGCTCGCCGTGTTGTCAGTGGCCCGCGCTAGCGTGATCGCGAGCGAACTGCCCTACCTCTTCGACCTGGGCGGCCGCCCCCGCGACCTGACCACGGCACAGCACCGGCTGGCCGACACCATGATCGACTACTGGACCCGCTTCGCCCGCACCGCCGACCCGAACGGCCCCTCCTCGCCGCCCTGGCCCCGGCACACGGTGCTCTCCCTGGCACCGGACCGCATCGTCCCCACCCGCACGACGCACACCCGCCACCACTGCGCGTTCTGGAACGCCCTCGGCTGACCTCGCGCGGACGTACCGCCGTGAGGGTGTCCCCGCCGGCGTCGACCGCACCGTTGGGACATCGACGGAGCGGTCGGCGTGGTGACCGGTCACGTCCACCGGCCCCGGCGAGGGCCGTCCGGCCGTCTGGCCCTGCCGGCCCCGCCTCGGCCGCAGGACCGCGAGCCTTGAGCAGAACGCCGCCTCCCGGGCACAAGCCCGCCCGCCCCCGACGCCCGGGGGCCCGGCCGTGCGCCGGCCTCGCTCCCCGGACCTGCCGGGCGCCGGGCGAATGGCCGGTAGCCGAAGAAGGGCCAGGGGATCGAAGTGGCGTGGGAGATCCACTTCGACACGAGTTCCACGAGTACGGCGCCGGGACGCCGGTTCCCACGGCACTGCTGCGCGTCCGGGAGCCCGGGTGACCACCGCATGGGGATCGCGGCCGGCGGTAGGGAGCACGTGGACGAGTTCGAGCTGACCGGCCCGAAGCAGCCGCACCGGCTGTGCGGCGGGCTCCGCCGCACAGCGGCCCGTGCCCGGCGGCCATGGTTCAGCCGGCCGTGGCGGCCAGCGTTGCCTCGACCTGGCGGGTACGCCATTCCTCGAGTGTGGCCTGCTGCCGCCGGGCCCGTTCGAGCAGCCTGTCGAGCAGGACGGGGTCCAGGCGCTCGTCCGTCGCGCAGAGCCGGCGCAGACTCTGCCATCCGGCCGCCTTGCCCTCCACCCCCAGCCGGAGGGCTTCCAACTCCAGCAGCGTGCTGAGCGGAGAGCGCCGGACCAGGCGGCCGTTGCCCTTCAGCCGTGCCAGTTTCTCGCCCGTCCAGCCCGCGCACACCTTGTAGCGGCGAGTGGGCACCCCGACCTTGCGCATGAGGTCCACCAGCGCTGTCCGGTCCTGTGCGATCTCTGCGGCGACAGGCCCCAGCGCACGGCTGAGCGCGGAACCCCGGGTGGCACGCACCAGGTGTGCGGCGCGTTGGGTACCGGCGGTGGCGCCGGCGAGGTGGTCGTTGAGATAGATCCCGAGCAGTTTCCCCTCATCGCCGGCGCCGGCTGTGCCTTGCCGGCGCTTGCCGGAGTACGGAAGGACGTTCATCTTCGGCCTCCTTCGAAAGTGTGGGACGCCTGTGTACGCCCGACGCTCACGGGCGTGCGGCGTGCTCCCCGCCGTCGGGCGGCGGGAGCGATCTGACCGAACCGATCACCCGTATCAGCCGTCCCGTCCGCGCGCGCCGACTCCCCCGGAGGTACACCGCGAAACCTGAGCGCGGACCGGTGTGGCTGAGCTGTACGGGGACGGAAGCCGGGTTAGTGCAGAGGAGAGGGAGGTCGTCGCGCTCCCCGCGCTCCCCGCGCACGTCGCGTCTCGTTGCGGACGGGCTGTGGACCGCACCCGCGCCGAGTCCGGTCCCGGCGCAGCCGGCCCCGTGCCGTCGCGCCGGACCGGGGTGGTCGTCGTCAGCCGGGCACTGCCAGGAGCAGGCCAGGGCGCGTGGCAGCGCGCCCTTCGTCGTGCCTTCGCCCTCCCGTCCGGCAGGACAGGAGGCCGGTGACCGATGGGGGCATGACGTCCCTCAAGCGATGACGTCCCTCAAGCGGTCGGCACCCGCGTCGGAGCCGGCCGCGCCGGTGGCACCGGTCGTGAACAGTTCCTCGGTCTGGGGCAGCCGCAGCACACGTGCGGGTGGGGACTGCGGCCCGCTGACGGCGAGGCGGCCGCCTTCGGCGTGGACGCGGCGGCGCGGCAGCACCGGCTCCGGCGGCGCACGCGGGCCGTGGTGCCTCGCCGAAGAGACCACCTCGTGAGGCCGTACGGGCCGCGGCGGAAGAGCGCGCCTGCCGGGCGGGCGGCTATGAGTTGCTGAGCGCCTGGCGGAGGGTTTCGCGGCAGTCGATGACGGCGTCGACGCCCACGATGCTCAGGATGCGCCGCACGGGCCCGGTGGGCGCGGCAAGGCGCAGCCAGCCGCCGGCTTCGGTGACGGTGCGGTGGGCGGCGATGAGGATGTTGATGCCGGTGGAGTCCATGAACGTGACGCCGTGCATGTCGATCACCAGGCGGGGCCGGGGCGTGCCGGAGACGTCCAGCCCCTGTCGCAGCCGGTCGCCGGTGTGATGGTCGATCTCTCCGGTGAGGGTGAGGACGCGGATGCCGTCGGTGGCGGTGACGACGACCGAGAAGCGGCCCGGCTGCCCACCTTGTCCGGCGTTCGTCATTTCTCCCCTGGCACTGTCGGTGATACTGGCATGCCGGGCCCCTCGCCCAGAGTGCCGCCCTGCATCGTAGGGGCGGTTCCCTTGGGTGGCGGAGCCAACGAACAGGCGCACTGGGCGCCCCTGGCGTCCCCCGGGGGTACGCGCGGGCGTGTGAGCGGGAGCGAAGGCAGCGATGAGGGAACCGGAGCCGCTGGGCGAGAGGGATGCGGCCTCGGCCGGTTGCCCCTTGCAGATCACGGTGGCTCTGGCCGGGGACGGCACGGACATCGCCCGGGCCCGCCACCTGGCCGCCGACTTCCTCAGCCGGGGACGGAGCGAGCACGCTCTGGCGGTCTCGCAGCGCGGCATGGACCTCACCCAGCTGGTGGTCAGCGAACTGGTCACCAACGCCTGCAAGTACGCGCCGGGTCCGGCGCTGATGGGCCTGCGCATCGACGGCGGTGCGGTCGAGGTGACGGTGTGGGACTCCGATCCGGTGCTGCCGGTGGCGAGGGCCGCCGACGCCGGCCGGGTGGGTCAGCATGGTCTGGAGATCGTGATGGCCGTCGCCCAGGGTTTCCAGGCGCAGCGGGAGCCGGTCGGCAAGCGCGTCACCGCCCGCATCCCCCTCACCGACGCTCCCGGCGGCCGGCTCGACGGGTCCGGCTGCTAGGAGTGTTCCGCCGCGCCGAGTGACCTCACCTGGCGGGTGAGCATCTTCGTACAGTCGAGCCGGGGGAGCGGGCCGGTTCCGGGGTGAGTCATCGGAGTTCCTCGCGGAGGTCTCCGGGCGCTGCCCGCGGCGGGTGCCGGCGGTGGGGCGCGTATCCGCGGGGGGTCAGTGGCCTTCGAGGTTGCGGGTCATGCGTTCCAGGACGCTGACCGCGGTGCGGTACTCCTCGGCCGTGATGCCGGCCGTGGACAGTTCCCGGAAGGCGTCGACGCGTTCCTCGACGGAGGCGAGGCGGCGCTCGCCGTCCGCGGTGAGGGCGAGCCGGCCGGGTGCGGGACGCGTCGTCCAGCCGCCGGTGAGCACGGTGTCGACGGCGGCGGCCAGGGCGCCGGCGTCGGCGTTGGCCGCGAGTGCGGTGCGGACGTCGCCGTCGGTGGCGTGCGTGCCCGGCGGGGTGGCGCGGACGACGTTGAGGACCTGCCAGGCGGTCCGGGTGAGGCCGAACCCGGCGAGCATGGCGTTCATGTACGCGGTGAGGGCCTTGTCGGTGCGGTTGAGCCAGTAGCCGATGGGCTTCATGGTGTGCTCCTGCGAGAGGCGGTCGGTCGGCGGGGTCAGCGGGCGGCGAACGCGGCGGCGTTTTCGGCCGCCCACTGGCGGAAGGTGCGCTCGGGCCTGCCGAGCAGGGTGCGGGTGGTCTCGGCGATCGGCGCCGGGCCGGCGCACGCGGCGGCCCACAGGGCGAGCAGGGAGCCGGCCATCGGGGCGGGCATGAAGCGGCTCATCTGCTGCTCGGCCTCGGCGTGGGTGACCGTCTCGACGGTGATGCCGCGGTCCAGGACCTCGGACAGCACGGCGAGCTGCTCGCGGAAGGTGAGGGACTGGCCGCCGGTGAGGGTGACGGCGCGGCCCCTGAGGGCGGTGCCGGTCAGCGCCTCGGCGGCGATGTCGGCGATGTCCTCGGGGTGGACGGGCGCGAGGTGCGCGTCGGGGTAGGGGAGCTGGACGGGCAGGCCCTGGCCGATGGGACGGGCCCAGCCGAACGCGTTGCTGGCGAAGGCGTCCGCCCGCAGGAAGGTGCAGGGCAGCCCGGATGCGGCGAGGGCTTGCTCGACCCGGAGGCTGTGCGCGGCGAGCGGGTCGGTCTCGGCGCCGGGCGCCAGGACCGAGGAGGAGGACAGCAGGACGACGTGCTCGACGCCGGCGGCCCGGGCGGCCTCGGTGAAGGCGCCGATGCCCGCGGGCTGGGGATAGAGGAAGACCTGGCGCACGCCGTCGAGCGCGGCCGGGAAGGTCTCCGGCCGGTCCAGGACCAGCTCGGCGATCTCGACGCCGGCCGGGACGGTCAGCTCGGCCGGGTGGGCGCCGGCGGCGCGGACGGGCACGCCGGTGCCGTGCAGGCGGCTGGTGACGGCCCGGCCGACCTTGCCGCGCGCGCCGGTGATGAGAACGGTCATGGCAACCCCCGTGGTCGTGATGGCGACTTGCCGCGGCGGCGTTCACCGCCCCGCGACATATGCATGCTTACATGCATGTAATTGTGCGTCAACACATGCCTTCGGATGTCCATGGACCTACGATGGGCGCATGACGACGAACGGCACGCCACAGGAAGCGCGGGCGCCGGAGGAGCCGACCGCCGAGGATCTGCTGAACGCGGTGGGCCCGGCATTCGGCAAGCTGCGCCGCACCTCACTGCTGGAGGTCGAGAACCCGATCTCGGCCAAGGACCTGAGCCGCACCCTGGTGCTGGGCCTCGTCCTGGAACACACCCGCGACAGCGAGAAGGAGATCACCGTCGGCGCGGTCGCCGAACTCCTCGGGGTCGATCCCTCGGTCGCGAGCCGCATGGTCACCGACAACATCAAGGCCGGCTACCTGCTCCGCGCGGCCTCCCAGCAGGACGGCCGCCGTACCGTCCTGCATCTGAGCCCCGAGGGCACCGAGCTGATGGCCCGCTTCCGCCGCCACCAGCGCGCCGCCTTCGAGTACATCACCGCCGACTGGGCCGAGCGCGACCGCCTGGAGTTCGCCCGCCTCATGCTCAAGTACGTGGACTCCCTGGGCCGGCTGAAGGAGCGCGGGCAAGCAGGCGGATGAACCGGCCGTCCGGGCACGGCCCCGTCGCGGCCGGCGGGCCCCGCGACGGAAGCCCCCGCACCGGCCCGGGCCGCAACGGCGAGGCGAACGCGCCCGGAACCGCTCGCCCGCCGAGCCGCTGACCGGCCGGGCGGGCGAACGGCCGGCCGCGAGCGGGGGAGGGGCGGCCGGCCGTGGTCCGCCCCGTGGCCCGGCCGTGGTCCGGGCCCGTCCTGCCGTTGCCTTCAGCGGTAGGCGCCGAGGAACGCCTTCACCCCGGCGGTGGCGTAGCGGTCGAGGTCCTCCTGGGTGTGCTGGGGGCCGCCGTGGAACATGGCCTGGTTCACCGGGATCCACAGCAGCAGGCCGGAGAAGTGGTGGGCGGCCAGCAACGGGTCGTCGATCCGGAGCAGCTTCTCGTCGGCGAGGCGCTGGAAGGCGGCCGCGAGCGTGGCCAGGACCCGCTCGAACCCCTGCTCGTACCAGGAGGCGCCGAGTTCCGGGAAGGCGTCGGCGTTGGCGATGATCAGGCGGCGCAGCTGGAGCACCTGGGGCCGGGTGACGGCGGCCAGGAACTGGCCGGCGAGCCGGGTGAGGTTCTCCTCCAGCCGGTCGGCGTCGGCCGGGATGTCTGCCACCAGGGCGACCATGGCGTCGACCCGCTCGGTGGTGGCCATGACCATCTCGGCGAAGAGCTTCTCCTTGTCGGCGAAGTGCTTGTAGACGGTCTGCTTGGAGACCGCGGCCAGCTTCGCGATGTCGTCCATGCTGGTGCCCGCGTAGCCCTTGGCCATGAACGCCTGCGTCGCGGCATCCATGATCGCCCTGTGCTTGCGGGCTGAGCGGCTCTGGTCGTTCGCTTCCATACCCACCTCCCCATTCAGTACTGGACAGTCTAGTTCTTGTGCGGCTACTGTAGCCGTCAGAGCGAGCGAGTACCACACCGTCTAGTTCTGTTCTGGGGGAGACACCACCATGACCCACACCATCGAGGCCCCGGCCCCGGTCACCGCCGCGGCGTCGCCCAGGCCGGCGACCCGCACCCTCCTGGCCGGCGGCATCGTGGCGGGCCCGCTGTTCCTCGCCGCAGGCGTCGTCCAGGGCCTGACGCGCGACGGCTTCGGCTTCACCCGCAACGCCCTCAGCCAGCTCAGCCTCGGCGACCACGGCTGGATCCAGGTGACCAGCTTCCTGCTGACCGGCGCGCTCATCATCGCCGGCGCGGCCGGCCTGCGCCGTGTGCTGCGCGGCGAGCCCGGCGGGACGTGGGCGCCACGCCTGATCGGCGTCTTCGGCGCGTCGTTCCTGCTCGCCGCGGTGTTCACCGCCGACCCCGGCGGCGGCTTCCCGGCCGGGGACCCCGCCGCCCGTTCCGCCTCGCTGAGCTGGCACGGTGCCCTCCACATGCTCAGCGGCATGGTCGGATACCTCGCCCTGTGCGCGGCCTTCCTCCTGCTGGCCCGCTGCTTCAGCGGCCGCGGGCACCGGGGCTGGGCCGTCGGCTCCCGGGTCGTCCCGGTCGGTGTCCTGGCCGGATTCGCCGGCTCCTCCACCGCCGTCCTGGCCTTCACCGTCGGCGCCGGACTCGGCCTGCTGTGGCTCGCCGCGGCCACCGCCCGCCTGCGCACGGCGTAGCCCGCCCACCGCAAGAGCCACCGACTTCACGAGAACAGCAGACAGGAGAGCACGATGACCGCGTCACCCAAGGGGCCCGCGAGCTACTTCCCCTCGATCGAGAAGAAGTACGGCCGCCCGATCGCGGAATGGACGGACCTCATCCGCACCTCGCCCCTGACCAAGCACATGGAGCTCGTCAACTGGCTCAAGACCGAGCACGGACTCGGCCACGGCCACGCGAACGCCCTCGTCGCCCACACGCTCGCCGAAGACAAGGGCAAGTAGTCCGGCCGGCCGCGCCGGGGGCCTCCCCAAGGCCCCCGGCGCAGCCGTGCTCCCGCTTCCCGTGTCCGGGCCGGGCGGGGAGTGGCGGCTCCGGGAGGGGCGCCCGGCTCGCCCCGGGGGCCGGTGCAGGCCGGGTCGGAAGGTCGGTGCCGGCCGGTCCGGAGGGCGGTGCCGGCCGGTTCCGGGGGCCGGTTTTCGGCGGGAAACGGGTGACGCGGCCCATAGGGGCCATATCACGTCCTAAACGGGGCCGTAGACACACAGCGCGCCGAACAG
>NZ_JACHJK010000026.1 GCF_014203595.1 Streptomyces echinatus | reverse complement strand
AGGCGGGCGATCTCGTTCTTGATCTGGCGCAGGTGGCGGACGGCCTCGACGACGTTGCCGGTGCCGGCCTCGCCCTTGGAGCGGATCATCGCGGCGCCCTCGGCGATACGGCGCAGGGCCTCGCCCAGGTTGGTCGCACCACACACGAAGGGGGTCGTGAAGGCCCACTTGTCGGAGTGGTTGACCTCGTCGGCCGGGGTGAGGACCTCCGACTCGTCGATGTAGTCGACGCCGAGGGACTGCAGCACCTGGGCCTCGACGAAGTGACCGATGCGGGACTTGGCCATGACCGGGATCGAGACCGCGTCGATGATGCCCTCGATCATGTCCGGGTCGGACATACGGGCCACGCCGCCGTCCTTGCGGATGTCGGCCGGGACCCGCTCCAGGGCCATGACCGCGACCGCGCCCGCGTCCTCGGCGATCTTCGCCTGCTCCGGCGTGACGACGTCCATGATCACGCCGCCCTTGAGCTGCTCCGCCATGCCGCGCTTGACCCGCGCGGTGCCGGCCACCACCTCCTCGCGCGGCAGGGACCCGGGGTGAACGGACATGACTGCCTCCTCTGCTGCTGATGGGTGCTTGGGGTCAAGCCCCTGTCCTGCCGTCCAATCTCGCGCCCTGCCCTGCGGCGCTCCGTCGGCCACTCGGCTGGTCTGCCGGTGGAGCGGCCGCCTCCGACTGGGGGACCCCCTGCTCAGCGCGACGGCCGCACAGTGAGAGGCGGGCAATTGAGTTGTGCACAATTTAATTGTGTGTATGCTTGGCGTCCTGAGGCAGTCACATCGAGGACTTCACGGAAAGTGATCTCATGGAAATCCGTCGCAACAGCAAGATTGCGGCCGTGGCCATAGCTGCGGGTGTCGCCGTAACGATCAGCACCGGGGCGTTCGCAGTCGCATCCCCCGGTCCCTCGCACGCCCCCGCCAAGCCCACCGTCGTCCTGGTGCACGGCGCCTTCGCGGACTCCTCCAGCTGGAGCGGCGTCGTCAAGGACCTCCAGCACCGCGGCTATCGCGTCATCGCTCCCGCCAACCCGCTGCGCGGGCTGCCCGGCGACTCCGCCTACCTCGCCAGCGTGCTGCACGGCATCCGCGGGCCCATCGTTCTGGTCGGGCACTCCTACGGCGGTGAGGTGATCACCAACGCCGCCGCAGGTGACGCCGACGTCAAGGCCCTCGTGTACGCGGCCGCCATCGCCCCGGACAAGGGAGAGAGCGCCAACGACATCCTGGGCGCCTTCCCCGGCAGCAAACTCCCCGACGCCCTCGACCAGTTGCCCTACCCGAACGCCGACGGAAGCACCGGTACCGACCTCTACATCAAGCCGGACAAGTTCCGGGAGGCCTTCGCCGCCGACGTGCCCGCTTCGACCGCTGCGGTCATGGCCGCGACTCAGCGCCCCATCGACGCGTCCAGCCTTGCCGCCAAGAGTCAGGCGGCGGCGTGGAAGACGATCCCCTCGTGGTACCTCGTCGCCACGCACGACCAGGCCATCCCGCCGGCCGCCCAGCGCTTCATGGCCAAGCGTGCCGCCGCGCACACGGTCGAAGTCGGCTCGGCCCATGACGTCGCCGTCTCCCACCCCGGCGCCGTGGCCGACCTCATCGCCGACGCTGCCCGCGCCACCGTCCACGACTAGGTCGCGTCCCCACAAGTCCCGCCTGCATCAGGGTGGATGCGCGGGTGGGACGGCCGCTTGGCAGGACTCGGTGGTCTTGCCGTACATCGCCAGCGCTGCAAGGCGCTGTTGGACCTTCCCCGGTCGTGTCGTCCTTGCCGCCGGCGGCCACGAGGAGTTGCTGCCGGAGGCCCGGCGACGCCCCATGTGGCCGGGTACCGGTCTGGGGCACGTCATCCGGCTGCGGCGTCCTCGGCCTCCCAGCGCAGCAGGTCGCCCGGCTGGCACTTGAGGACCTCGCAGAGCGCGGCGAGCGTCGCGAAGCGCACCGCCTTGGCACGGCCGTTCTTGAGGACCGCCAGGTTGGCGGGCGTGATCCCGACGCGTTCCGCGAGCTCGCCCACGGACATCTTCCGCCTGGCCAGCATCACGTCGATGTCGACGACGATGGGCATCAGATCACCTCGTCCAACTCGGCCCGCATCTGCGACGCTTCGACGTCGCGCGCGACCGCCTGGGCGAGCAGCGTCCGCAGCACGAGCACGATGAGCGCGACCCCCAGGATGGCCACGCCCACCCCGCCCATGATGACGGTGACGCCCGGGTCGTCCCGCTGGCCGGGCGCATTGACGGCCGTGACCGCGAACCACAGGAGGGCGGCCGCCACGATCGCGCCGATCATCCTGTCCACGTACCGGAAGGCGGCGCGGGAGAACACGGTGCCGCGTCGCACCATCGTCACCAGCCGCCACACGCAGACCAGGGCGACCTGGGCCGACACCATGCCCAGGATCGTGATCACGCGCAGCGGGGTCAGCGGGAGCGACCCGTCCTCCGGGTCGTTCCCGCCGGCCAATGTCCACACCATTGCTGCCTGCACGAATGCGGTGCCGGCGAGTACCGCCACGAGCACGGCGCGCAGCGCACGCACGGTCAGCTTTCCCATGACCCAACTTTCCATCGAGATGCGATGGAAAGCTATCGAGTTTCGATAGATGAAGCAAGGGCTGGGACGGAGGGCGGTGGCGCGGCCCCGACGCCTTCGTCCACCCGGGCCCGGGCCCGCAGGTCAGGGCAGTCGGCAGGGGTGGAAGCGGCTGGAGTGGATGTGGCCGAAGGATGCGGGCAGTTGGGCAATGCCCTGGCCGGGGGCGATGGTCAGGGCGCGTCCCTTGTAGGCGGTGCCGTTGTACACGGTGACGCATCGGCCCCGGGGCTCGCCGCCGACGCGCGATGTCCCGGCGCCGTTCCACACCGACGCCGCGTTGTTGAAGCCGACGTAGGCGGTCGTCTCGGGGTAGTACGGCATGTCCTGCGCCGCGAGGCTCACCACACCTGTGTACGAGGGGCCGGTCCAACCGCACACCCAGCCCGGGCTGCAGCGCTCGGCGGACGCCACGGAGCCGACCGGCCAGTCCTGGGCCGCGGGGGCGAAGACGAAGAGGAGGGCGAGGCCGGCGTAGAGTGCGGCGCCCCGGCAGCGCGGGCCGGTGCGTCGGCAGCGCGGGCCGGTGCGTCGGCAGCGCGGGCCGGTGCGTCGGGCCACGGCTGCGGTGTGCGCGGTCATGAGGGTCACCGCCGCTCTTCGGTTCGGCCTGGTGGGGACTGCCGCGGTCGGCACGGCAGCGCCCGGGTCGCGGAGCCGGCGGTCCCCCGGGGGGGGGAGGCGCGGCACGGCTCCGGGTATCCATCGCACCCCTCGTCCGTCTTGATCGCACCCCGGCCGCGCCGGCCGCTTCCGGCCGCCCCGGGCGTCGGCGTGGTCGATGTGAGGGGATGTGCGGTGGCGCGCCGTGCGCCGGTGATGTGTTCGGGGAGCGCGTTCCTCCTCCGGCGTACTCGAAGTGCGGGTGAGCCCGCGGGTCGCGAGGTCGATCACCGCGAGGTGGATGACGGCTTCGGAGCGGTGGAAACGGGTCCGCGGACCGGACCGCCCGTTGTCGGGGGCCGGCGGACGCGGCGTTGCCGTGGGTCCGCCGACGGTCGAGCCGGATCGCCGGCGAACGATTTTGGAAACCGCTGAAGCGGTATGAATTGAGGATCGCCGGCCGGGGACGATGCCCGGCCGGCTCGCTCAAACGGCACGGCTGGCACGCATACCGCTGCCGCGTTCCAGCTCTTCGGCGAAGGTCAGCCAACGCTCGCCGCACAGCCTGGCGGCCCGGGCGATGTCGGCGTGCCGGTGGGCCGGCACCGCGCTCATCAGCCACCTCCACCGCTCGTCATCGAGCTCGTTGGCCGCCGCGAGGAGTTGCAGCAGCGCCCGGCCCGCCTCGGAGAAGCGCAATGAGGGGTCCTTGCGCAGGTTCGCGAACCGGCTGGGTCCCGCGACCACGACGGGCTCCGACCGTATGCGCGGGCCATGGCCGGCCGTCTCCGCGAGGACCCGGTTGCGCGCCCCGCTCCCGGCCGCCTCCCCGCTGTCCTGCGCGGTGCCGCGGAGCTTGGCCGGAACCGGGTCCTTGCCCTCACGGATGCGCCGGCGGACATCCCTGGCCGTCGCCGGGGCTATCCCCGCCTCCTGCGCGATCTCACGCAACGACGCGTCCGGGCGGGCCGCGATGACCTGGACGGCGCGGCGCCGGCCGACCGCGCTGTCGACCGGCCTCGAACGCCCGTCGCGTCCGGTCCGTGCCTCCACCTGGTCGCTGTCGGCGGTCGTCCTCCTGCGCAGCGCGGAGACCGTGACCGGCGAAAGACCTGTCACTTCGGCGATACGCCGGTCCGACCACCGGCCGTGGCTGCTGATGATGCGCTCGGCCGCCGCGACCCGGTCCCGGCGCGACAGCGGCATGCCGTGTTCGGCGTTGAGCCGGACGGCCAGCACGAAGGCGTCGTCGGCCGTGCCGTCCACGAACCGAACCTCGACGCGGTCCTCTCCCCGCAGCACGGCCGCCTGCACCCGGTGCATGCCGTCGATGATCCGCATGGTCGGCCGGTGTACGACGATGGGCGGCAGCGGGGTCGGCGCTTCGGCCAGCATCTCGGCGTGCGCCGCGCTCCCCCCGGCCGTTCGCGGTGAGTCGCACGCCACCAATGAGCTGATGGGGATCAGTTCCGAGACTGACTGCTGAGACGTGTCCGGCGCTGGCGGCCTGACCCCGTCTGCCGTTGACGCGTCGAGCATCAACGCCTCCTCAGGCATCGTCGGTTCAAGGTTCGGGACACTGACGCTACCAAGAAACTAAACCGACTGTCCCGACTTGTTCTGGGTGTACTGCAGGGCCGCGCACCGCGCGACGGCGCGGGGAGGCAACCGCGTGAGCGGTTAACAGTCCTTTGACCAGGCATCTGGTGATGGCACGTCGGGTGGAGTGATGGGGTGCCGCGCCATCCGGGGCGCCGCACCGGCTGCCGCACGGGGAACGGCGCACAAGCGACGTACCGGCCATTCGTCCGGACGGCCCGGCCCGCGCTCCCCCGCCTCGGCCGGCCGGGCCGCTTCCGCGGAGCCCCTCCGGCTCCGCGGCTTCTCGCGGCCGATCGCCGCCGGACTCACCCGCCCGCATCGTCGGCCACCCCGGGGTGCCGGCGAGGCTTTCGGCAATGGCGACGGCAATGGCCTTCGTTCTGTGTGCACTTGACACTTACTCAGCGGGCATGGCCACCATGGGGCCCTTGTTCACCGAATTCTTCCGCGGAGTTTTCATGCCGAAGGACAGATGCGTAAGGGCCCGGGGTGGACTCGTCGAACGGCATTCCATCGATTTCGTCCCGGCCGGCGAGCGGCACGGCAGACCTTCCAGTCTGTTCGCTCTGTGGTTCGCCGCCAATCTGCAAATCAGCGCGGTGGTCACCGGATCGCTCGCTGTGGTGTTCGGGCTCGACGCGCTGTGGTCCGTGGTGGCGCTTCTGGCCGGGAATCTTCTGGGCGGAGCGGTCATGGCCCTGCACGCCGCGCAGGGCCCGCGGCTCGGACTGCCGCAAATGATCTCCTCCCGGGCCCAGTTCGGGGTGCGGGGGGCGGCGGTCCCGCTGGTCTGCTCGATCGTGATGTACATCGGATTCTTCGCGAGCGGCAGTGTGCTCGCCGGGCAGGCCGTGGGGCATCTCGCGCACACGGGTGAGACCGCCGGGATCGTGGTCTTCGCGCTCGCCACCGCGGTGACGGCCGCGGTCGGCTACCGGCTGATCCACCGAGTCGGCAGGCTCGCGGCGGCGGTCGGCGCCCTCGCCTTTGTCTACCTGGGCGTTCAGCTGGTGCGGAGCGCGCCGCTGGGAGTGATCCTCGGGGAGCACCACTTCTCGGCACCGCTCTTCCTGCTCGCGATGTCCCTCTCCGCCTCGTGGCAGCTGGGGTTCGGCCCGTACGTCGCGGACTCCTCCCGCTATCTGCCGCGCGACACCCGGCCGGGCGCGGTGTTCGGGGCGACGATGGGCGGCAGTGTGCTCGGCGCGCAGTGGTCGATGGGTTTCGGGGCGCTCGCGGCGGCCTGGCACGGCGGCGGGGAGGGCGACGAGGTCGGGAACATCGTCGGCATGGGGGGCTCGGCGGCCATCACGCTGTTGCTGTATTTCGCCATCGCCTTCGGGAAGTTGACCGTCAATGTACTGAACACCTACGGCGGTTTCATGTCCATCGTCACCGGGGTCAGCGGATTCCGGCGGATCCGTCCGGTGGGTCCTCTTGCCCGAAGTCTTTACGTCGGCGGCATCATGCTCGCGGGAACAACGCTCGCACTGCTCGGCCGGGGGAACTTCCTGGAGTCCTTCTCGACCTTTCTGCTGTGTCTTCTGACTTTCTTCACCCCGTGGAGCGCGATCAATCTGGTCGATTTCTATCTGCTGTCCAAGGAGGGGTACGACATCGAGGCGCTGGCCGACCCCGGCGGCCGCTACGGCGCCTGGAACGTGCGGGCGCTGACGACCTACGCGGCCGGCATCCTCGTCCAGCTGCCGTTCCTGTCCACCGAGCTGTACACCGGACCGCTGGTCGCCCGGCTCGGCGGCGCCGACGTCTCGTGGATCGTCGGCCTGGCGTTGCCGGCGCTCATGTACGGGCTGCTCGCCCGCCGGGGGCCAGGGCGCCGTCCCCGGGGGAAGGACGACGCCCTGGGGTCCGGTGTGCCGGCCCCCGCCGAGCTCAGGAGTCGGTAGGGGTGTACCGGGTGCGCAGCCAGGCGGCGAGCACGGTCAGGGGCACCGCGGTGACGGCCGCGAGGGCGAACAGCTCCTGGTAGTGGCCGTGCTCGGTGAGCGGGCCGCCGAGTCCCGAGCCGATCGAGCTGCCGACGAACAGGGCGGACACGAACAGTGCGACGGCGGTGCCGCGGGCCGCGGGCACCAAGGTGGTGGCCCAGGTCTGCAGTGAGGAGTGGAAGAAGGACCAGCCGCCTCCCAGGAGGATCGCGGCCGCCCCGATGCCCGCCACGGACAGGCTCAGGGACGCGGTCAGGAAGCCCCCCGCCATCATCACGCCGCCCGCGGCCAGCAGCGTCCATGGCGGGCGCGTCGCCACCAGCTTGAGCAGCCGTGAGAAGGCCAGGGTGCCGGCGCCGTAGAGGGCGGTCACCCCGCCCGCGCCCATCGTGCCGACCCCATGGTCCTGGAGCGCCGGGGCGAGGAAGGTGAAGCAGCCGAGCAGCACCGCTCCCTCGACGAGGCCGAAGCCCATGACCACCCAGGACCACCTCAGCCGCAGCACCGAGCCGAGCTGCTCGGTGGGGCGGCGCAGGGTGGTCGCGGACTGGGACTCCGTCAGGCCGCGCGTGGCGAACACCGTGACCGCCGCCAGCACCGCGGAGAGGGCGAGCATCGCGCGCCAGCTGAGCAGTTCGGACACCCCGCCGGCGACCAGGGTGGCGGCCGCGGTGCCGATGGCGAGAGCCACCTGCAGATCCGACAGGGCTCGCTGGCGCACCGCGGGGGAGACGGTGTCCCCGACATACGTCAGGGAGGTGGGTACGACGGCCCCGAAGAAGGCCCCGGTGGCGATCCGCAGGACCACCAGCACGGTCAGCGTCGGGGCGGCCGCGGAAGCCAGCCCGCACACCGCTGCGGCGGCGAGCGAGAAACGGATGACGCGCATGCGCCCGTACCGGTCGGACAGCATGCCCCACACCGGCTGGACGCACCCGTAGGCGAAGAAGTAGCCGCTCGCGACCAGCACGACCTCGTCGAGTCGTACGTCGAATCCGGCGGCGACGGCCACCAGCAGGGGGGTGATCGCGAACCGGTCGAAGTTGCTGAGGAAACAGGCCACTCTGAGGACCGGCGGCACACGCCCGGCCTCCGGCGGACGCGGTGTCGAGCCGGCCTGCACGCTCCGTGGCGGTTCGGGACCGGCCTTGCCGAGCCGGGTGTCCTGGGACATCTGGGGGCCTCTCTGCGAAGCGCGAATGCTGGTCGCTCCAGCCTCGGACGGGCGCGTGAGGAGAGCCAGGAGACAAAAACTCATAGCATCAGCGCTCCCCCTCTCGAAGTGGCGGGAGCCGGGGGCTGCCGGGATATGTTGATCCGGAACTTGACGGGCGTCATTCCAGGAGTTCGTCGGTGACGGTCCGGGAACGGCTGGAGGGACGATTGCGGACAGGAAAAGAGAAGGCCGTGTTCGAGGACGTCGAGCTCTCATCGTTGACCCGCCGCCCGGGCGTGAAGTGGAACCGGGCCGCACCAGGTGTGCTCGCGGCGTGGATCGCGGAGATGGATTTCCCGCCGGCCCCTGCCGTACGGGAGGCGCTCCTGCGGTGTGTGCAGGAGGACCTGGGGTATCCCGCGTGGGACGGGCGCCCCGAGGAGATCCCGCTGCGGACGGCGTTCGCCGAGCGCATGCGCGAGTGCCACGGCTGGGTGCTCGACCCCGGTCATGTACGGGAGTTCACCGACATCAACCAGGGCCTCCAGGCCGTTCTGGCGGTCGCCACCCGGCCGGGCGACGGCGTCGCCGTGCACACCCCGGCGTATCCGCCCTTCCTGGCCACGGTGACCGGCATGGAGCGGCGCCTGCGCCCCGTCCCGTACGTCCGGCGCGACGGAGCATGGGTCTTCGACGCCGGCCGGCTCGAGGGCGAGCTGGCCGACGGCGGCTGCCGGGTGCTGCTGCTGGTCAATCCGCACAATCCGACAGGGCGTGTGCTGCGCCGGGACGAGCTGGAGACGCTGGCCGAACTCGCCTGCCGGCACGACCTGCTGGTGATTTCCGACGAGATCCACGCCGACCTCGTGCACCGCTCTCACCGGCACGTCCCCTTCGCCTCCCTCTCGCCCGAGGTGGCGGCGCGGACGGTGACGTTGACCTCGGCGACCAAGGCGTTCAACGTGCCGGGGGTGCGCTGCGCCGTCGCCCATGTCGGTGCGGCCGAGGTGCGCGCGGCGCTGGCGTCCCCCACCCATCTGTACGGAGAGCCCAACACCTTCGGTGTGGCCGCCACCCTGGCGGCCTGGCGGGAGGGCGATTCCTGGCTGGCGCAGCTGCGGCGGGTGCTGGAGCGGAACGCGGAGCTGGTGCGGGCGGAGCTGCCCGACGGCATCGGGTACACCGTCCCGGAGGGCTCCTTCCTGGCCTGGCTGGACTGCCGGTCGCTGGATCTCCCCACCGACCCGGCCACGTTCTTCCTGGAGAAGGCCCGGGTTCTGCTGAACGACGGCCGCTCCTTCGGACCTGGCGGCGAGGGCTTCGTCCGGCTCAACTTCGGTACGTCTGCCACTCTTCTGCGGGAGATCCTGGGCCGGATGCGCGACGCCGTGGACTGACCTCGCTCCGCGCGCCGTGCGCCACGGGAGCGACCGCTGCCTGGCGGGGCACTGCCTGGGCTTCCCGTGGCAGCCGGTCCGGGGAGAAGGACAGGACGGTCTCCCTCGAAACCGGCGCCGCCACCAGGTGCGGATCGACGGTCAGGCGGGTCACTCCCAGCGGTTCGGCCAGCGCCCGCAGTATCGGCTCGGCGAGTTCGACGCAGGCCTGGTCGTCGCCCAGTTCGATGGCCAGCCGGGCCCGCGAGGTGAAGCCGACGACGGTGCGGCCGCCCGGCGGAGTCCGGAAGAGCCTGATGAGGTGGACGTGCCTGCGCCTGTGCACCGGGACGAACAGTCTGGTGGTGGAGGCGCGTTGGGGTCCGAGGCCGTGCCTGGGGTCCATGGGTTCCTCCGTGAGGTGGCCGGCGGTCCGGGGCGGGCCGGGGGCGGCGTGTGGGTTCGCCGGACACGGCCCCGTGGGCGAGGTGTCCGGCCGAGGAGTTGCGGCCGGGTGGCCGGCGGGCGGCTGGTCCGGTGCGTCGTGCGGAGTCCTGCTGCCGAGGGCTGCCGTTCGGCCGGCGCCGTGGGGCCGCGTCCGCCGGTGACCGGTCCGGGGACGGCCCCGGCGGGGCGTGCCCGGACAAGACGGCGCGGGCCGTGCGCGCGTCCCGGCCGTCACCGCCCCGGCCGGCCGCTCAGTGTGCGCCGCTGGCCGGGCATCCGGCAGGTCCGGGTTCCCGGCCCCTCGGGACGGCTCTCCCCGAGTGTGACCGTGCCGGGTTCGGCCCTGGTCGTCGATGTGCCGGCGGGGCCGGGACGTGACGGCTCGGGCGGCGGCAGCCAGCTCAGCCGGTCGAGGGCCTCCTGGCGGCGGGCCGGCGGCTCGTGCTCCGCGCACTCGGCGGCGTAGATGCCCATGAGGGTGTGGAAGCGGTACCGGTGGCCCGGCCCCTCCTCCAGCAGATGGTGGGCGGACAGGACCGAGAGGAGCCGGCGGGCGGTGGCCCGGTCCGTCCCCGCGAGTGTCGCGGCGATCTCCTCGGTCACCGGTCCGTCGTACAGGCCCAGGTGACGGAACATCCGCGCCGCGTCCGCGGGCAGCGCCTGGTACGACGCGTCGAAGGCGCCGCGCATGCTGGCCGCCGCGTCACCCTTCACCGTGAGCCAGTCGAGCCGGCCGCGCCCGGCCGCGTAGGGCTCGATCAGTGCGTTCAGTGGCACACCGGGGTTGGCGGCGAGGCGCTCCGCGACGATGCGCAACGCCAGCGGCAGCCCGCCGCACCGGGCCACCAGGCCGGCGGTGGCCGGGCCCTGCCCGTGGAGCCGGCCCCCGCTGAGGTCGGTCAGGAGTCGTGCCGACTCCTCGTCGGCCAGCGGGCCGATCGTGACCAGGTGCGCCCCGTCGCGCGCGGCGAGCCCGCTGAGGCGCTGCCGGCTCGTGGCCAGGACGCAGGAGGGGCCCTGGGGTATCAACGGGCGCAGCTGGCCGGGGCTGTACGCGTCGTCGAGCACCACCAGCATCTTCCGGCCGTGCAGCAGGCTGCGGTACAGGGCGGCCCGGGCGGCCGGGTCCGGCGGTATCCGTGTGCCGTCCACGCCCAGGCCGCCCAGCAGTTGCTCCAGGGCGTCCGCGGCGCTGACCGTGCGGCCCTCCGGTCCGGTGCCGCGCAGGTCCACGTACAACTGGCCGTCGGGGAAGTGGCCGGCGAGCCGGTGCGCCAGCCGCAGGACAAACGCGGACTTGCCCACGCCGGCCGGTCCGTCGACCACCGCCACGGGTGTCGTGCCGCCGCCGCTCTCGCCGGTGACCAGGTTCTCGAGCCAGGCCAGTTCTGCGGTCCTGCCCAAAAAACCCCGGGCCAGGGGCGGGAGCTGGGCCGGCCTGGGCGTGCCCTGGGGCGTCGCCCGGCGGCTGGTGAGCAGCAGGGGGCCGGTGTCCGCGCCGGGCTCCGGGCGTCCGGACAGGATCTGCTGGTAGAGGTGGCGCAGGTCGGCTCCCGGCTCGATGCCCAGGTCCCGGCGCAGCAGCTCCCGGGTCTCCTCGTACACCCGCAGGGCGTGGGCCTGCCGGCCTCCTCGGTACAGCGCTGCGATCAGGAGCCAGCGCAGCTTCTCGCGCAGCGGCTCCTCGGCCACCGCGCCGGTCAGTTCGGTGACCAGCTCGGCGTGCCGGCCCACCGCCAGCATGGCGGCGGCCCATTCCTCGACGGCCGTCAGCCGCAGGTCCCGCAGCCGGTCGCGTTCCAGCACGGCGAAGGGCCCGGGAACCGAGTGGAGCGCCTCGCCCTGCCAGAGCGACAGGGCCTTCTCGTACCACCGCAGGGTGGTCTCGGCGGGGACCTTGCCCCGTGACCTGCGCGCTTCGCCGAGGTGCTGGACGAAGCAGGTGGCGTCCACGTCCGCGGGGTCCGTCCGCAAGCAGTAGCCGCCGGACTGAGAGCTGAGCACCGCGCCGGCGGCTCTCCGGCCGCGGCCGGGCTCCAGCGCGCGGCGCAGGCCGGCGACGTATGTGTGCACGCCGTTCGAGGCCGTTCGCGGCAGGACACTGCCCCATACGGCGTCCGCGACGTTCTCGACACCCACGACGTCACCGGCGCGGCTCGCGAGCAGGGCGAGGACGGCCCGCTGTTTGGGCGGGCCCAGCGCCACCTCCGTCCCGTTGCGCCACGCGCGCACCGGTCCCAGGAGCTGTATGCGCAGGGTCGCCCCAGCGGTCGCCATGGGTGATTCGCCTCCTGGAGTACGGTTCCGGCGGTTTTCCGGCCGGCTCCCCCCGTAGGGCGGCAGCCTCCGCGCAGGAATGATCTGCACCAGCAAGAAGAAGAGGAAGCGCCGTCGCGTCCTGGTATCGGGGCAGCGTCCCGGGGATTCGCTCTCACGAACGCATGCAGACGCGACGGAAAGATCGATGGATTCGGGGTTCGCTCGCTCGCCCGGCCCGAATCATATGCAGCGAGAGGGAGTCACCGGATGAACGTCTCCTGGCTTTCCGGGCATGTTCCCGTCTCTTCTCCACGGAAAGACGTACGCGAAAATTACCAGTGCGTGAGCCGCAGCTCAATGTCATCCCATTCCGCTGAGGTGATGTGCTGCGGCGGCAGTCGTGTCCTTTCTCGTTCCTGCCCGCGGGCAGGGCGGTCGGTGGGGCGGCGTCCGGACCGTCGTGCGCCCGCCCGTCCCCGGCGCGTGTTCAAGTGCTCGCCGGGGGGCAGTTGAACACCTGCGCCGAGGCCGCCGTGCGGTGGCCTCGCGCCACCGGGGCGGGTGACGCCCGGCTGTTAGGGTTGCGCCGATGGCAGCCACGACACCTTCCAGCGATTCCGGCCGCCGTACGCTCGGGGCCTTCCTGCGCTCCCGGCGCGAACGCCTCTCCCCCGACGACGTGGGGATCTCCGACTCGTCGCGCCGCCGCACTCCGGGGCTGCGCCGCGAGGAGGTGGCCGCGCTCTCGGGGGTGAGTCTCAGCTGGTACACGTGGCTGGAGCAGGGCCGCGACATCAAGGTGTCCCGCCAGGTTCTTGCGTCTCTCTCGCGGTCCCTCAGGCTGTCCGCGCCGGAGATCCGGCACCTGTACCGGCTGTGTGACGAGCTGCCTCCGGCTCTGGGGGATCCGCACGGCTGTCCCGGCTCCGACGAGCAGCTCGACGCCATGCTGCGGGCGCTGGAACCCAACCCGGCGGTGCTCCTCGACCAGCACTGGGACGTCCTGGCCTGGAACCGGGCCGAGGCCGGTCTCTTCACGGACTTCGACGCACTGCCCGTCGAGCGCCGCAACATGCTCTGGGTCATCTTCGGCTGGCCGCCCGCGCGCTCGCTGATGACGCACTGGGAGGCCCAGGCCGGCCAGGTCCTGGCCCAGTTCCGCATGCGTGCCGACGAGGAGCCCGGTGACCCGCGGTTCGCGGCGGTCGTCGCCGACCTGCTGGCCGGCGCACCCGACTTCGGCCGCTTCTGGCAGCGGCACGAGGTGGCCGACTACCGGACCGTGCACAAGCACTTCACGCATCCGAGGGCGGGCCGGCTGACGCTGCGGCAGTCCAAGCTGATCGCCGCGGACGACCCCCGCATCCACCTGCTGGCCCGGTTCCCGGCCGACGAGTCGACGAAGGACGCCCTGGCGCTGCTGGTGGAGTGAGCGCGGCACGCGCCGTCGGGGTCGCGCGTGGGGCAAAGGTGCCGGCCCCCACGACCGGGTGCGGTCGTGGGGGCCGGGGGGAGACGCGGGATCACTGCTCGTGCAGGAACTCCCGGATCGGGTAGCCGACATGCCGCTGGTCGGTGAGCGCGTAGCCGAGGATGACGTCCCCCGGTTTCAGCTCGGTGATGTTGTGGACGCTGCCGCCGGGGCCGAGCACCCGCACGTGCCAGTCGTCCTGGGCGATCACGTTCACCTTGCCGCCGGAGGGTGATTCCGCCTCGATCAGGAGCATCGGGCGGCTCTCCATCTTGATGCGGCCGACCACGACGCGCCGTGTGTTGCCCTCGGTGTCGACGGCCAGCAACTCGGATCCGGAGCGCAGTTCGGCGAGGTAGCGCGTCCGGTTCGCCGGCGTGAGGCTGTAGGAGTGCAGGGCGGCCGCGTTCACCCGGAACGGGCGGGTCGGCATGTACGGCAGCGGGTGCGTCTCGCTGCTGACGAGGATCATGCCCGTGGCGTGCGAGCCGACCAGGATGCCCTCGTTCTGCTTGAAGTGGGAGCAGGTGTCGACGCACACCCGGTCGCCCAGGCCCACGTGGGCGAGCCTGGTCACCGTCAGCTCCTCCAGCTTCAGCTGCTCGGTGCCCTCCTGGCAGATCTCGGTGAGCGTGGTCGCCTGGCCCACCGCGTCGGGCCGCAGCAGGACGCCCTCGGGGCCGCGTTCGAGGACGGTGAGCGTGATCTCGGCGTCCTCCAGGTCGGAGACCACCGTGATCAGCTTGCCCTCGGCCTTGTCCGTGGCGCCCAGCAGGATCTCCAGCGGGATCTTGCTGGGGTCCTGCTGGAACTCCACCAGCGTCCAGGCCGCCGTGGACGCGACCGTGCAGGCGACGTTCAGCGACTCCTCACCGGTGACCGTGACGAAGACGCCTTTTTCCGCGCCGGGCGACGCGGGCTCGTACTTGCCGGCCAGGGCGTGGTCGACCACCAGGATGTCGGCGATCTCCGCCAGTTTCACGGCCGCGGGCTGCGGGGTGCCCGGCAGTACGAGACCGACCTTGCTCTTGTTCGGCGGAATCGTGGCCAGCAGTTCCGGGTCGTCGGAGACGAACCCGTCGATGCCGACGTGCACGGCCTCCTCGATGACGGGGGCGGTGAGGTCCTTCAGCCCGCGGACGTCGATCCAGGTGAGCTTCACTGCGAACTCCTCATGGGTGTGCGGGTCAGGTCTGGGCGGGTGCGGGATGGACCGCCGCGAGCTCGTGGTCGGGGTGGGAGGAGGCACGGGCGGTGAGGCCGCCGGCGGTGGAGGCGACGGCGGGCAGATGCAGGGCGTCGGCGACCATGCGCACGGTGCCCGCCACGTCGTGCGAGGCCCAGACGTTGCGGCCCATGGCCACGCCGAGCGCGCCGGAGGCCACGACGTCGCCGACGGTCCGGGTCAGCTGCCGTCCGCCCACCGGCGCGCCGCCCGCGGTGATGATGCCGATCGGGCAGCTGCGCACCACCTCGGCCATGGTGACGGGCGAGCCGGTGTAGGGCACCTTCGCGATGTCGGCGCCGAGGTCGGCGGCGAGGTTCGCGGCGTGCGCCACGAGGTCGGGGTCGGTCGGGTCGCTCATCCGCGGTCCGCGCGGATAGACCATGGCGATGAGCGGCAGGCCCCAGCGGGCGCAGCCGTCGGCCGCCCTGGCCAGGTCGCCCAGTTGCTCCGCCTCGGTGTCGGAGCCCATGTTGATGTGGATGCTGACCGCGTCGGCCCCCAGTTCGAGGGCTTCCTCGACCTCGGCGAGCCGCACCTTGGCGTTGGCGTCGGGGGCGTGCCGCGTGATGCCGTTCAGATGGAGCACCAGCGCGGTGCCGCGCAGTACGTCCGCCGGCAGGAACCGCATGCGGCCCTTGTGGACCAGCAGGGCGTCCCCGCCGTTGCGCGACACCGCGAGGGCGATGTCGCGGACGGCCGGGGCCGAGGCGATCGGGCCATCGGCGACCGAGTGGTCAAGGGGCACCACGAAGGTCCGGCCGGACACCGGATTGATGAGGCGGCTCAGCCGCAGACTTTTTCCCGGGGAATGGTGGACCACTTCCATGGAGATTCCTCTCACGCCGGACGCAACCACCCTGGCGCATCCCGGCCGTGCCGCTCCGACGGATGGATGGGAGATCGTCCCAGAACTGCGGCAGAAGGCCTGATCGACGGGACTCGCCACATCGAAGTCGGAAAGGTTCGGGCATGTCAAGTAGCCATCGGTGAGGACAAGTTGCGCGCCGGGACGTGATTGACACGGCGTTCGGCGAACGTATCGTTGAGCCCTGTCGAATCGCGCTGCGCCAACCCGCACCCCCTTCGGCAATGGGCGGGTCACAGTAATGCGTCCGCTTCTTGTGAACGGACTTTTTCGGCCGTCGATTCAATGACGACTTGCGCGCGACGCCCACTGATATCTACAGGAGAGCTCAATGAGTGCTTTTCCGCAGAACTATTGGTATGTCGCTGCATGGAGCAGGGAAGTGGGCAGGAAGCTTCTCAGCCGGACGATCTGCGGCGAACCGATCGTGTTCTACCGCAGCCGCGACGGCCGGCCCGTGGCCCTGGCGGACCGCTGTGTGCACCGCCGCTACCCGCTGTCGCTCGGCCGGCTCCAGGACGATTCCATCGAGTGCGGCTACCACGGCTTCGTCTTCGACTGCTCCGGGGCCTGCACCTTCGTGCCCGGTCAGGACCGTGTGCCGCGCACCGCGCGGGTGCCGAGCTACCAGGTGGTGGAGCGGGACAAGTGGATCTGGATCTGGATCGGCGACCAGAGCGAGGCCGATCCGGCCCTGGTGCCGGACGCGCACTGGCTGGACGACCCCGAGTGGGCCTCGGTGGAGGACATGGCGTACTCGCCGTTCCGGTACGGCCTGCTGATGGACAACCTCATGGACCTGTCCCACGAGACGTACCTGCATGCGGGTCTGATCGGCACGCCGGAGATCGCCCGCACGCCGTTCACCACCCATGTCGACGACGCGCGCAACCGGGTCACCTTCTCGCGCCACATGGAAGCCGTGGCGTGCCCGCCCTTCTACGAGAAGACCACCGGCTACACCACGCCGATCGACCGCTGGCAGGACGTGGCGTTCCAGCCGCCCGCGTTCTGGGTGAACAACGTGCGGGTCGCACCGCAGGGCACACCGGTCGGCCCGAACGGGGACGAGGGCGGCGCCCACGTGAAGATCCTGCACGGGCTCACGCCGGAGACCGAGAACAGCACGTGGGACTTCTGGGCCGTGGTCCGTGACTTCGCGCTGGACGACGACTCCGTGAGCCAGGCGCTGCTGACGATGAACCAGGAAGTGGTCCAGCAGGACCTGGACGCCCTGACCGTCCTGGAGCAGGTCGTGGCCAGCGAGCCGCCGGGGACGCAGGAGCTGAGTGTCGAGATCGACGCGGGCGGCCTGGCCGCGCGCGCGATGCTCCGCAAGATCAACCCGTAACGGTCCGCACCGAGCCCGAAGGGCGGAAGACATGGCTCGCGACACGCTTGAGGTCCTGATCCGCGAGCGGACCGAGCTCGCCGCGGGTGTGCTGGGCCTGGAACTGGTGGCACCCGACGGCGGCGCGCTGCCCGCCGCGGACCCCGGAGCGCACATCGACCTGGTGCTGCCGTCGGGGCGGGTACGGCAGTTCTCGCTGTGCACGCCCGACGGCCGGGCCGGCACCTGGCGCATCGCCGTCCTGCGTGAGCCGGAGGGGCGCGGCGGGTCGGTGGAGGTGCACGACGAACTCGCCGTGCACACCCGCCTGCGAGTCGCCGGGCCGCGCAACCGCTTCCCGCTGCTGCCGGCCGACGACCTGCTGTTCATCGCGGGCGGCATCGGCATCACCCCGCTGCTGCCGATGCTCGCCGAGGCCGAACGCAGAGGCTGCCGCTGGCGGCTGGTCTACGGCGGGCGGGCCAGGGCGTCCATGGCGTTCCTGCCCGAACTGGCCCGCTACGGCGATCGCGTCACGGTCGTTCCGCAGGACGAGTACGGGCTGCTCGATCTCGACGGGCCCCTGTCCGGGATGCCGGCGGGCGGGCGGGTCTACTGTTGCGGGCCCGAGCCGCTGCTCCAGGCCGTGCAGCAGCGCTGCGCCACGCTGCCCCGGCTGACGCTGCACACCGAGCGGTTCACCGCCGGGGCCTGCGCCGCCGCCCCCGGGAGGGCGGACACGGGCTTCGATGACACGGGCTTCGAGGCTGTCCTGGAGCGCAGCGGCAGGTCGGTACCGGTGCCCGCCGGGACGTCGGTCCTCGACGCGCTGCGCGAGGCGGGCGTGGCGGTGCTTGCCTCGTGCGAGGAGGGCACCTGCGGCACCTGCGAAACCACGGTCCTCGAGGGCACTGTGGACCACCGCGACAGCCTCCTGACCCAGGAGGAGCGCGACGCCGGTGACCTGATGCTCATCTGCGTCTCGCGGTCCCGCGGCCCTCGCCTGGTCCTCGATCTGTGAGTTCGGCGAGTGCTTCGAAGACCGCCGGCCTTCCCCGTCCCTCACCCGCCCCCCGCGCCGTGTTCGAGGGGCCCACAGCCCCCGGCCGCACCTGGAGAACACCGATGACGCACCCCTCGTCCTGGGACGGCCTCATCGAGGACGCGTTCCTCGAACAGGTCCGGGCCCGCCCGTCGGCCACGGCCCTGGTCGCGGGCTCCCACGTGCTGACCTATCAGGAGCTGTACGACCGGGCGGCCGGTGTCGCCGCCGGGCTGCGCCGGGCCGGCGTGCGGCGCGAGACGCTGGTCGGCCTGGCCTTCGACCGCTCGGCCGACTCGGTCGTGGCCCTGCTCGCCGTCGTGCTCGCGGGCGGCGCGTACGTGCCGATCGATCCGGCCTATCCCGAGCACCGTGTCCGCCAGATCACCGAGACGGCGGCGCTGCGCCTCGTGGTGTGCCCGGAGCCGGTGCGCGAGCGGTTCACGGCGCCGCAGCCGGCGCTCACGTGCGGACTTGAGGAGCTTTTGCGTCTCGGCGGGGCGGCGCCGCCGCACGACGCGCCCCGTGCCGGGCACTCCCCGCTGGCCTACGTGATGTTCACCTCGGGCAGCACCGGACGCCCCAAGGGGGTGATGGTCGAACACCGCGGTGTACTGCGCCTGGTCAAGGACACCGACTACGTCGACCTGTCACCGGCCCAGCGCGTGCTCCAGGCCGCTTCGCTCGCCTTCGACGCGGCGACGTTCGAGATCTGGGGCGCCTTGCTGAACGGGGCGTCGCTGCACGTGGTGGACCATGAGACGGCCGTCGTGCCGGGGCGGTTCGCGCGGGCGATCCGGGAGCAGGGCGTGAGTGTCGCCTGGGTCACCGCCCCGCTGTTCCACCGCATGGCCCAGGAGGACCCGACGGCCTTCGGCTCGCTGGCCACCCTGCTGACCGGCGGCGACGTGGTCTCCCCCGCCCATGTGCGGCTGGTGCGCGAGGCCAGTCCCTCGCTGACCGTCGTCAACGGCTACGGACCGACCGAGAACACCACCTTCACCACCACCTTCCCCGTGCGGGAGCACACCGACGGCCCGCTGCCCATCGGCCGGCCCATTGCCGGCACGACCGTGCGCGTCTGCGACGAGCAGGGCCGTCCGGTGCCCGCCGGGACCGTCGGCGAGCTGTACACCGGCGGTGCCGGGGTGGCCCGCGGCTACCTGGCCGACCCGGATCTGACGGCACGGAAGTTCGTCGTGCTGGACGGGGAGCGCCACTACCGCACCGGTGACCTGGTGCGTGCCACCGAGGACGGGGTGCTGCACTTCCACGGCCGGCAGGACGACCAGGTCAAGATCCGCGGCCATCTCGTGGAGCTCGCCGAGGTCAACGCGGCGCTCAAGGCGCTGGAGGGCGTGGCCGACGCGTACGCCGCAGTCGTCGGCGAGCCGGGTGAGGAACGCTCGCTGGCCGCCTATGTGGTGGCGCCCGGCGTCGAGGGTGCGGTGCTGCGGCGCACGCTGCGCGAGCGGCTGCCGGAGTACCTGTGCCCGGACCGCTTCGTGATGCTGGACCGGCTGCCCCTGACGTCGAGCGGCAAGGTCGACCGGCGGTCCCTGCCGGCCGTGGCCGGGCCGGCACCGCGGCGCGGCGGCCACCCGCTCACGGCCGGTCAGGCCCGGCTGGCCGGACTGTGGGCCGGCGTCCTCGACGTCGGCGCCGAGGCCATCGGCCCGGAGACGGACTTCTTCGAACTCGGCGGGAACTCGCTGCTCCTGGGTGTCCTCATCGGCCGGCTGGCCCGGGAGGGCTTCGCGGTGAGGTACGCCGACGCGGTCGCCGCGCCGTCGCTCGCCCAGATGGCCCGCACCGTGGCGGCCACGGACTCCGCCCCGGTGCCGGCCGTCCCCCGTCCGGCACCGGGTGCGGCCCCCCTCCACCCCCAGCAGCAGGGCCTGTTCGCGATCTGGCAGGCCGATCCGGAGTCGCTGACGTACAACATCCCGGTGCGCCTGGAGCTGACCGGGCCGGTGGACCCCGAACGGCTCCGCGCGGCACTGGCCGCCCTGGTGTCCCGGCACGAGGCGCTGCGGATGCAGTTCACCGTCGAGGCCGACGGGGTCCGCCAGGAGCCGGCCCCGCCCACTGCACCGGAGTTCACGTTTCTGCCCGCACCCGACGAGCGGGTCGTCGCCGCCTTCGTACGTCCCTTCCGGCCCCGCCGGCCCGACGGCGCTCCCCTGCTGCGTGCCCTGCTGGTGCGCGCCGGCGCCCCGGACCGGCACGAGCTCCACCTCGACACCCACCACGCGGTCTTCGACGGGGTCTCGCTTCGGATCCTGGTCGAGGAACTGCTGGCCGCCTACGCGGGCGAGCCGCTCGCCGGGCAGCCCGCGGACTACCGCGCGGCGGCGCACTGGGCCCGGGACCGGGCCGCCGGCGGGGACGACGCGGCGGACGAGGCCTACTGGCTGCGGCAGTTGGCGGACCTGCCCACGGCGCCGGTGCTGCCGGTGGACCGTCCGCGCGGGCCGGTCCGGGCCACCCGGGGAGCGGTGGTCGGCGCCGTGCTGGAGGCCGAGCGCTGCGCCGGCGTACGCGCGGCGGCCCGCCGGCACCGTACGACGGCGTTCGGGGTGCTGTTCGCCGCGTGGGCCGCGACGCTGGCCCGGGTCTCCGGGCGCCGCGACTTCACCGTCGGCACCCCCACCAGCGGGCGGGTCCATCCTGATCTGGACGCCGTCGTGGGCATGTTCGTGAACACGGCCTGTCTGCGTGTGCGCCTGGACGACGGCTCGGCGACACTGGGCGATCTCGTCTCGCAGGCGGACCGGCTGGCCCGGGAGGCGCTCACGCACCAGGGGCCCCCGTTCCCCCAGCTGGCGCAGCGGCTCGGGGTGATGCCCGAGCCGGGGCGCAACCCGCTGTTCGACGTGCTGTTCGCACTGCAGGACATCGACTTCTACGTGGTACGCCGGGGCCCGCTCACCGCCCGTACCGAACTGGTCAATCCGGGGACCACCCGCTTCGACCTCAACCTCCAGGCCTATCTGCGCCCCGATGCCTTGAGGCTCGACCTGGAGTACGCGACCGACCTCTATGACGGGGCATCCGCGCAGTGGCTGCTCGACGCGTATGTGGAGGCCGTGACCGAACTGCTCGACGATCCCGCGGCGCCCGTGCTCCGGGCGAGCCGCCCGACACCGGCCGCCGAGCTGCCGGACTTCGACCTGTGAGGGCCGCCGACGTGGACACGAAAGACACCATGAGCACCGCGTTCCAGCTCAGCGGGGCCACCCATGCCTTCCCGGAGCAGACCGCGTACTGGACCTCGCTCCTGAGCGGCTGGGAGCAGCCCACCGTCCTGCCTCGCGACTTTCTGGCCCATGCCGGCGAGCCCTCTTACGGCCAGGTCACGGTGCCGCTTCCCGCCGTGTGCGCGGCTCGCTGCCGCGGCCTGGTCAAGGACCGGCCCGCACTCGCCCAGGTGCTGGTCACGGCCGTGGTCGCGGTGCTCGGCGCACGCGCCACCGACACCGAGCAGGTGCAGGTGCTGACCGGCTACCGGCACCCGGCCACCGCACGGGAGGCCGCCTTTCCGGTCGGGGTGGCCCTCACCAGGCAGACCACGCCGCGCGAGCTGCTCGCCTCCGCCCGGTCCGCGTACCAGGAGGCGACCGCGCACCTGGACGTGCCCGTGACGCACCTGATGCGCTCCCGGGGGCACCTGCCCACCGATCTCGCGGCCGGCGCCGACGGGGAGCTCTCCGCCGCGCAGGCGGCGGACGCCGGCTGCGTGATCCATGTCGACGTGCGGCTGCGCGACGCGGAGCCGCACCTCGTGCTGCGCTATCGCGCCGACCTGTTCACCATGGCGACCGCACGGCGGCTGGCCGGCACCTGCGTCCAGCTGCTCGACGCGGTCACCCGCGACCCGGACGCTCCGGTGGACGACCTGCTGGACGCCACCCCCGCCGAGTCCGCCACGATCGCCGGGTTCAACGCCACCGCTCGCGACTTCCCCCGCGACGTCCCGCTCCACCGCTTCCTGGAGCAACAAGCCGCCCGGTCCCCGCAGTCGGTCGCGATCCGCGACGACGGCACCACCTACGCGGAACTGGACCGGCGCGCCAACCAGCTCGCGCACCGGCTGCGTTCCGCCGGCGTGGGGCCCGGCACGGTCGTCGGCGTGTGCCTCACCCGCTCGCCGCTCACCCTCACCACGATCTACGCGGTTCTCAAGGCGGGCGGCGCCTACCTTCCGGTCGACCCGACCCTGCCGGCCAACCGCATCGCGTACATGCTGGAGCACAGCCGGACGGGCATCGTGGTCGGCGACGGCGCGACGCGGAAGGTGGTCCCGGCCGCCCAGACCTTCCTCGACGTGAGCGAGCCCGGCGTCCTGGACGGCGACGCGCCGGCACCCGAGGGCGGCGCGGGACCCGAGGACCTGTGCTACGTCATCTACACCTCCGGCTCCACCGGCCGCCCCAAGGGGGTCATGCTGGAACACCGGGCCGTCGTGAACCGGCTGGTGTGGATGCAGCGCGCCTACCCCCTGACCGCCGACGACGTGATCCTGCACAAGACACCGTTCACCTTCGACGTCTCCGTGTGGGAGATCTTCTGGTGGACGCTCGCCGGGGCATCCGTCTGCACCCTTGCCTCGGGTGCGGAGAAGGACCCCGCGGCGCTGGTCTCACGGGTCGGTGAACACGGCGTCACCGTCCTGCACTTCGTGCCGTCGATGCTTCAGGTGTTCCTGCAGTACGTGGAGCGCGACGCCGGAGCGCTGGCATCGCTGCGACGGGTGTTCGCCAGCGGCGAGGCCCTGGGCACGGCGCATGCCGTCCGCTTCGCGGAGCTGCTGACCGGCCCGTCGGGTGCCGAGCTCGTCAACCTGTACGGTCCGACCGAGGCGGCCGTCGACGTCACGCACTTCCCGTGCGCGGACCTCGACCCCCGGGTCAACGTCCCGTTGGGGCGGCCGATCGACAACATCGTCCTCAGGGTGCGCACCCGGGCCGGCACCACCGCCCCGGTCGGAACCCCGGGCGAGCTGTGCATCGGCGGGGCGGGTCTGGCCCGCGGATACCTCGACGCGCCGGAGCTGACCGCCGAGCGGTTCGTCGAGGACCCCGCTCTGCCGGGCGGGCGCGGCTACCGCACCGGCGACCTGGCCCGCTGGCTGCCGGACGGGACGCTGGAGTACCTCGGCCGGATCGACACCCAGGTGAAGATCCGCGGGTACCGCATCGAGACCGCGGAGATCGAGCACGTCGCCGAGTCCACGCCCGGTGTCGCCGCCTGTGCCGTGCTCGCCCTCGACGACGGCGGGGACCGCAGCCTGTGCGCGTACGTGGTGCCCGGCACGGGTTATGACGAAGCGGCGGTACGCGACCGGCTGGCAGCCGAGCTGCCCGCCTACATGGTCCCGCAGTTCGTCGTCGTCCTGCCCGCCATCCCCACCACCCACAACGGCAAGCGCGACGTCAAGGCCTTCCCGCCGCCGCCCCGGCCGGCCGCCGGCGCCTCGGGCCCCGCACCGACGAGCCCGGTCACGGTCCGGCTCGCGGAGATCTGGGCACGCGTGCTCGGTGTGAAGGCCGTCGGCCTGGAGGACAACTTCTTCACCCTGGGCGGTGATTCGATCAAGATCGTGCGGGTGCTGGCCGAGGCGCAGCGCAGCGGTCTCGGCTTCTCCTTCCAGGATCTGTTCGCCCATCCCACGCTCGCCGGCCTGGAACCGCACGTGCAGCGGGGTGCGCCCCAGGGTGAGGTGGGCGAGGAGGAGAGTCTGCTCAGCCCCGACGACGCGCGCCGGCTGCCGCCGGACGCCGAGGCCGCCTATCCGCTGTCCGCGCTGCAGGCCGGGCTGCTGTACGAGGTGGAGCTGACCGGGAACCGGCCCGGTCTCTACCACGACGTGGTCGGTTACCGCGTCGGTGAGCCCCTCGTCCTGGACGCCTTCCGTGCCGCCGCCGACGTGGTCGCCGCCCGTCATCCCCTGCTGCGCACCTCGCTGCATGTGTCCGGCTACGGCGAGCCGCTGCAGATCGTCCACGCCGCTCCCGCGGATTTGGTCGAGGTCACGGACCTCTCCGAGCTGGACCAGGCGGCGCAGGAACGGGAGCTGGCCGACTTCTACGAGCGTGAGCCGGCCCGTGGTTTCCGTCCCGCGGAGGGCGGCCTGGTGCGTGTCCGGCTGCATCTGCTGGGCGAGCGCGGCTTCCAGTACAGCCTCAGCTACCACGCGGCCGCGCTGGACGGGTGGAGCGTCAGCGTGGTCCATCACGATCTGTTCTCCGCCTATCTGGCGCTGCGCGCGGGCCGGGTCCCCGAGTTCACCCCGCTCGGCTCGGACTACCAGAGCTTCGTGCGCCTGGAGCGCGCCGCGGTGGCATCGGCGGACAGCCGTGATTTCTGGCAGGGGGTCCTCGACGGCCACGAGGGTGTCCGGCTGCCCCGGTGGCCCTTCGGCCCCGCCGCCCCCGCCGACGTCTCCGGCGTGGCCATGCACGACGTCGCGCTGGAGGACCCGGTCCCGGCCGCGGTCGAGCGCGTCGCCGGGCAGCTGGACGTACCGGTGAAATCGGTCCTGATGGCGGCGCACGTGGCCGTGCTCGCCTTCATCACCGGGTCCGGGGACGTGCTGACCGGCTACGAGCACAGCGGCCGGCCGGAGGTGGCCGGCGGCGACCGGATCGCCGGCCTGTTCCTGAACTCGGTGCCGTTCCGGATCCGTGTCGGCGACGGCAGCTGGGCCGACCTGGTACGGGAGGTGTACCGCGCGGAGACGGCGCTGCTGCCGCACCGGCGCTACCCGATGGGTGAGATGAAGCGCGTGCGGCAGGTCCAGGAGCCCTTGTTCGAGGCCGTCTTCAACTTCACGCACTTCCATGTGCTCGACGATCTGCGCCGGGAGCACGGGCTGCGCCTCGAGCGGAGCCGGGTCACCAGCGAGACCGAGTTCCCCTTGCGCGCCGAGTTCTGGCAGGACGCCTTCAGCGGCGAGGTCGCGCTGTCGCTGCACTACCACCGTGACGTCTTCCCGGCCGAGCAGATCGAGCGGATCGCCGGCTACTACCGGCGCGCCCTCGAACTGCTGACCACAAAGCCCGAGTCCGGGCACCGTGAGGTGACGCTGATGGGCGACGACGAGCTGGGGCTGCTCACCGCGGGCCTGGCCGGACCCGTGCGGGAGCTGCCGGACGGCGGAGCGCTCGGCCTGTTCGCCGCACAGGTCGCGGCCCGGCCCGACGAGATCGCCGTACGCCACCGGCGGAGCGCGTTGACCTACCGGGAGCTGGACGCCTCCTCCGCCCGCCTGGCCGGCCGGCTGCACGCGGCGGGGGTGCGGGCGGGTGATGTCGTCGCCACCCCGATGGACCGCGGCATCGCGTGGGCGGTCAGTGTCCTGGCCGTGCTGCGGCTCGGCGCGGTGTACCTGCCGCAGGAGCCGACCGATCCGGCCGCCCGGCTGCGCGGCATGCTCGCCCGGTCCGCGTGCCGTCACGTCCTCACCGCCGCCGGGCACCGGGACATGCTGGCGGAACGGCTGGCCGGTGACGGCGAGAAGACGCCCGTGGTGCTCTGCTACGAGGAGCTGATGGCCGAGCGGGCCGCGCCCTGGGTGCCCGGTGCCCCTCCCGGTCCGGCCGCTCCGGCCTACTTGATCTTCACGTCCGGTTCGACCGGTGAGCCCAAGGGTGCGCTGATCCACCACGAGGGCATGCTCAACCACCTGCTCGCCAAGGTCGACGCACTGGGGATGACGGCCGGGGACGTGGTGGCGCAGGTGGCCACCCAGTGCTTCGACATCTCCGTGTGGCAGCTGCTCTCGGCCTGGCTGGTGGGCGGCACCACGGTCGTCTTCGACGCCGGACTCGTCACCGACCTGCCCGGATTCGCCCGGACGCTGGAGGAGGAGTCCGTCAGCGTGCTGGAGGTGGTGCCCTCGTTCCTGGACGCGTTGCTCGGCGAACTCGGCGACCGTCCGCGTGCGCTGTCCGCCCTGCGCTGGAACCTGGTCACCGGCGAGGCCTTCCCGCCCGCGCTGACCCACGGCTGGTTCGAGCGCTTCGACGTGCCGATGGTCAACGCCTACGGGCCGACCGAGACCTCCGACGACGTCACCCACCACGTGCTGACGGGCCCTGCGACCGGCGAACGCGTGCCGGTGGGCCGCCCCATCGCCAACACCAACATCCACATCGTCGACTCCGGCGGCCGGCCCGTCCCCTTCGGCACCTACGGGGAGATCCTGGTGACGGGGACGGGCGTGGGGCTCGGGTACCTGAACGACCCCGAGCGCACGGCGCGGGCGTTCGTGCCGAACACCCTTGACACGCTCTCCTCGGCGTCCGGGCGGCTCTACCGCACCGGTGACATCGGACGCTGGCTGCCCGGCGGGGTCCTCGACTGCGCCGGCCGCCGCGACCACCAGACGAAGCTGCGGGGCTTCCGGATCGAGCTGAGCGAGGTGGAGGGGGCGCTGGCCGCGGTGCCCGGCGTGGATCACGCCGTGGCTCTCGTACGCCGCGACAGCGGCCGGGACCGGCTCGCCGCCTGGTACACGGGCACGGCCGAGCCATCGCCCGGGGCGCTGTCCGCGGCGCTCGCCCGGATGCTGCCCCGGTACATGGTGCCGGACGTCTTCGAGCGGCTGGAGAGCTTCCCCGTGACCCGGAACGGGAAGGTGGACCGCGCCGCGCTGAGCCGCCGTCCCCTCACCGACCGGAACCCGGACGTGATCGAGCCTCCCGCGAGCCCCGCCGAGTCCGCGATGGTCGCGGCGTTCGCCGGGATCCTGGGCGTGCCGGAGCACGCCGTCTCGGTCACCGCCGGTTTCTTCGACCTCGGCGGCCACTCCCTGGCCGCGATGCGGCTGGCGGCCAGGCTGCCGGGGGTGGCCCTGCGGGACGTGGTGGCCCATCCGACGCCGCGGGCGCTGGCCGCGCTGGCCGCCCGGACGGATCCGCGCGCGGCCACCGGGCCGGCGGCAGGCGGGCAGGCGGCAGGCGGGCAGGCGGCAGGCGGGCAGGCGGCGGCTCGGCGTGGCGCCCCGCTGACCGATCTGACCGCGGCCGCCGGGCTGCGGACCTCCGGCCCCCCGGCCACGGTGGTGTGCTTCCCCTTCGCGGGGGGCACGGCCGCCAGCTACCTCACCGTCACCAGGGCGCTGCACCGGGCGGGCGCGCCCGTGCGGGTACTGGCCGCCGACTTCGGTCATGCCCTGGCCGACGGGGCCGGCGCGGAGGAGCTGGCCGCCGCGATAGCCGACCGGGCGGAGGGGCCCCTGGTGCTCCTGGGCCATTCCGCGGGTGCCGCACCGGCCCTGGACACCGCGTTCGCGCTCCGCCGCAGGGACCAGGAGCCCGCACGCGTCTTCGTGGTCGCCTCCCTGCCCCGCTCCGACGACCCCGCGGACTACGACCCGGAGGCGTCCCTGCGCCGGAGCGACGAGGAGGTGTGGCGGTGGCTCGGGCAGCACACCGGCCTGGACACGGCCGTGCTGCCGGCGGCCGGGCTGCGCCGGCTCGCCCAGGACTTCCGGCGGGACTCGGCCGCCGCGGCCCGTTCCTGGACCCGGCTGCTGGCCATGCCGCCCGGCAGCGCGCTCGACTGCTCCCTGACGCTGCTGCTCGCCGCGGACGACCCGCTCACCCAGGACCACGAACAGCATGTGCACCGCTGGACGCGGCTGACCCGCGAGCTCGACCTGAGCATCGTCGGTCACGGCGGTCATCACCTCAACGCGACCCGGCCGGACTTCCTGGCCGAGCAGATACGAAAGGCGGTCCGCCCGTGAGGGCGCTGGGTGCCTACGAACTGGGGGCGCCCCACGCCTTCCTCGAACTCCCCGACTTCGCCGAGGATTTCTCCACCCATCTGAAACTGGAGGGACTCAACCCGGCCGGGTCCATCAAGCTCAAGGCGGCCCGGGCGATGGTGGAGAACGCCGAGGCCGACGGCGTGCTCAAGCGGGGGGCCCGGCTGATCGAGTCGACCTCCGGGAACCTCGGCATGGCGCTGGCCTCCGTGTGCGCCGCCAAGGGCTTCCACCTGATGGTGATCACCGATCCGAACGCCAACGAGCACAGCATCCGCTTCATGCGGGCGATGGGCGCGCACGTGACGGTCGTGACCGAGCAGGACGCGGGCGGCGGATTCCTGCAGACCCGTATCCGCCTGCTCCACCGCCTGCTCGCCGAAGACCCGTCGCTGGTGTGGCTCAACCAGTACACGAACCCGGCCAACCCCGGGGCCCATCGGGACGGCACCGCCGTGGAGATCTTCCGGGGCTTCGGGGAGCCCGACTGGCTGTTCATCGGCACGGGCACCGGCGGCACGTTGATGGGGTGCGTCGAGTACGTGCGGGACAGCAGGGCGGCCACCCGCGTGGTGGCCGTGGACACCGTGGGGTCGGTGACCTTCGGCGGGCCTCCGGGACGGCGGTGGATACCGGGGCTCGGAGCGAGCCGGCGGCCGGAGATCTTCATCGACGACGGGTCCTTCGACAAGGTCCTGGTCAAGGAGCGCGACACGGTCCTGATGTGCCGTCACGTGGCCAGGACCTATGGCCTGCTGCTCGGCGGCTCCACGGGCACCGTGCTGGCCGCGGTGCGGTCCATGCGTGACGCGATCGCGCCGGGTGCCACCGTGCTCGCCATCTCTCCCGATCTGGGCGACCGCTACCTGAACACCGTGTACGACGACGACTGGGTGTACGACCGATTCGGCGTGACGGACCTGACCGGCGTCGAACCCACCGACAGGACGAAGGCGCAGGCATGACGAAAGGCGAGGGGACACCGATGGCAGCGTTCTCGGTGCTGAGCGGCGGTGACGTCCACGCGCTGCTGGAGGGCCGCGAGAAGGACGTGATGGAGCAGGTGCGGGCGGCGTATCTGACGCACCATGCGGGCGAGAGCGTCAACCCGGACAGTTACTTCCTGCGGTTCCCCGAGAAGCCCGACGCGCGCATCATCGCGCTGCCCGCGTACCTCGGAGGCGAGGTCGGCGTCGCGGGCATCAAATGGATCAGCAGCTTCCCGGGCAATGTCGCCAGGGGCGAGCCCCGCGCCTCCGCGGTGCTGGTCCTCAACGACTACGGCACCGGCCGCCCGATGGCGCTGATGGAGGCGGCCGGGATCAGCGCGGCCCGCACGGCGGCGTCGGCGGCCCTGGCGTGCACCGTGCTGGGCGGCGACGCGCCCGCCACCGTCGGTGTCGTGGGCGGCGGTGTGATCGCGCGCACGCTCTGCCAGTACCTGCACGCGACCGGTGTCCCGCTCGACCGGGTCCGCTGCCACGACCTCGACCCCCTCTCGGCCGGGGCCCTGACCCGCCACCTGCGCGAGCGGTACGGCTCGGGGGCCCGCGAGGGCGACCTCGAGGCCGCCCTGGACTGCGATCTGGTGCTCCTCGCGACCACGGCTCCGAGCCCGTACGTGCCGGCCGGGCACCGCTTCCGCGCCGGCCAGCTGGTGCTGAACATCTCGCTGCGGGACCTGGCGCCCGAGACGCTGCTGGCGGCCGACAACATCCTGGACGACGTCGAGCACTGCCTGAAGGCGGACACCTCCCCGCACCTGGCCGAACAGCTCACCGGTGGGCGGGAGTTCGTCACCGGCACCCTGGCCGGTGTGCTGCGCGGGGAGGTGGCGCGGCACCCGGACCGGCCTGTCGTCTTCTCGCCGTTCGGGCTCGGCGTCCTCGACCTGGCGGTCGGCCACTGGCTGTACCGGCGCGGGCTGGAGGAGGACCGGCTGATGCCGCTGCCCGGCTTCTTCGCGCAGACACGACGATGGTGAGCGGGACGCCTGCCGCGGCCGTGGCGGGGGCCGGCGCCGGGAGTCCGCTGGCCGCACGGCAGTTGACCGCCCTGGTGGTGGCGCGGGCCACGAGCTGTGCGGGGTTCTTCGCCGTACTGCCCTACCTCGGGCTGTGGCTGGTCGACGCCCAGGGCCTGTCCGGTGGCAGTGCCGGTCTGGTCGTGGGTTCCTCCATTCTGGCCAACCGGGCCGGCGCGGTGCTGCTGATACCGCTGATCCACCGGCTGGGGCTCAAGGCCTCGGTGGTCACCGGCTATACGGGGGCCGTCGCGGTCTTCGCCGTGCTCGGTACGGGGCCGGCGCTTGTGGTCGCCGGCTGGCTGGTGCTCGCCGCGCTGGTCGGCCTGTTCCTGGCGATGGCGACGACCGCGATGAAGGCCTTGGTCGCGGCCCTCCCGGCGGATCAGCGGCTGCGGGGGTTCAGTTACCTCAACATGGCGGTCAACGCGGGGTCCGCGGTGGGCCCGGTCATCGGGGGTCAGTTGCTGCACTGGCACGCGAGCTGGCTGCCGCTCTCGGCGGCGGTGCTCCACCTGGTGGCGCTGGCCGCGGTGCCGGCGCTGCCCGGCACCCGGGGGCGGTCCGAGCGTGCCCTGCCGGCCGCCGAAGGCAGCGGGGGCCGCCGGCTCGTGCGGCGCCGGTTCGTGGTCTTCTCGCTGCTGGCGTGCGGCACCTGGGTGGCGTACGCGCAGGCCGTGGACGTTCTTCCGGCCTACCTGGGTGACACGGTCGACGCCCGCGACCTGGGCCTGGTGTTCACCCTGAACGCCGTGATGGTGGTCGCCCTGCAGGTGCCGGTGTCCTGGCTGTCGGGCCGGGTGCTGGACGCCCCGCGCGGCGGCTTCGGCATCCTGTGGGCCGCGGCCGGCACGGTACTCGCCGTGTCCGTGCTGCTGTTCGCGCTGGGCCGGTCGATCGGCCTGGGCGTGGTGGTCGTGGCGATGGCGCTCTTCACTCTGTCCGAACTGGTCTGGAGTCCGCTCTACGACGCCCAGGTCAGCGAGCGCCGCGGGGCGCTGTCCCTGCCGGCCGCCTATGCCCTGGCGGGTGTGGCCTCGGGTGCCGCGGAGTCGGTGGGGGCGTGGCTCGGGACACTTCTGGTGGTCGGCCACTCCGGGGCGGGACTGCTCTCGCCGGCGGCGGCGCCGTACTGGGGTGCGGCCGCTCTCGCTCTCCTCACCGGCCTGGCCATGGCCTGGGACGGGCGTTCGTCGTCCGCCGGGCCGCTCGACGTGCACGACGGAGAAGGGAATGACCATGACATGGATGTGTCTGCTCGGGCCTAGCCCCGGCGGGGCGAGGGCGATCGCCTTGCACGGCCACCGGCCCGTGGTGCTGGTCACCCCGGGCGTGGCGGTGCCGCGCGAGGTGGCGGAGCACGCGGAGCGCGTCGTCTTCTGTCCGATCACCGACCATGACGCGGTGCGGGCGGCCGTGGGCCGTCTGATCGCCGAGTTCGGGCCGCCGCGTCTGGTCCTGTCCTTCACCGAGTACGCCCAGGAGGTCTGCGCGCGCATCGCGACCGGCCTCGGGCTGCCGTCCGTCTCCCCCGCCGCCGCGGCCCGCGCCCGCGACAAGGCGGCGATGCGCCGTCTGCTCGCGGACACGCCCTACGCCTGGCGGTACGCCGCCGGCACCGCCGACGAGGTCGCCGCCGCGGTGCGGGGCGAACCGGACGGTGTCTGCTGGATCGTCAAGCCGGCTGACGGTGCGGGCAGCATCGGGGTGTCGGCTCTGCGGTCGTACGCCGAGCTGGCGCGGTGGCAGGCCGGGGCGGCGGCCGCCGCCGGGGCGGAAGGGACGGCGGCGGAAGGGGGCGGCTCCTCCCGCTACATCGTCGAACACCGGGCGGACGGGCCGGAGTTCAGCGTCGAGGCGGTCAGCGCGGCGGGCCGGCACACCGTGCTGGCGATCACCGCGAAGCAGACCACGGGCAGCCCCGGCTTCGTGGAGACGGGACACATGGTCCCCGCTCCCCTGGCCGAGAGCGACGCCGAGCGGCTCCGGGAGGCGGTGCGCTGCGTCCTGGACCGGCTGGAGATCGGCAGCGGCGCCAGCCACACCGAACTGCGGCTGGATCCGGTGCACGGGCCCGTCGTCATCGAGACGCACACCCGGGTCGGCGGCGACTGCATTCCGGAACTCGTCGAACTGGCCACGGGTCAGGACCAGTACGAGCGTACGGTGGCGGCGCTGCTGGGAACGGCCCCGGCGCTGACCGCGGCCCCGGCCGCACCGGGGGCGGCGATCAGCTTCGTGCTGCCGCCCGCCTGCGGAACCCTCACGGCCGTCGCCGTCACTCCCGCGGACGACGTCCTGCGCTGGAGCTTCGACCGCGCGCCCGGCGAGAGGCTGTCGGACCTGGACAGCTCCGAGGACCGCGTGGGCTACGCGATCGCCCTGGGCCGGACGGCGGTGGAGGCGATGGAAAACGCCGCCAAAGCGACGGCCGGCGTCTATCTCCAGGTCGCCGCGCCCTGACCCCGTACGCGCGGGCCCCGGTTCGACGCCGCTCTCCGCCCGCCGCCCCCGGTACCCGGCCCAGGCCGGGACCGGGGGCGGCGGGCGTTTCGGCACGCACCGGGCGGCACGGCGGTGGCGGGCGGGAATCCGGCCCGGGAACGACAGGCAGTGCCCCGCGCACCATGGCCTTTCCGCGGGGTGGCACACGGATCCGGCGGCATGCGTCGGTCAGCGGGCATCCCGGAACCCGGCGCCGGGCTTCCTTCGGTCAGATCCAGCGCGCGTCGCGGGCGATGCGCAGCGCGTCGATGCGGTTGCGGGCCCCCATCTTCGTCACCATGGATGCGAGGTAGTTCCGCACCGTGCCCTGCGAGAGATGCATGCGGCCCGCTATTTCGCGGACCGTGTCACCCCGGGCGACGTGTTCGAGCACGGAGAACTCGCGTGCGCTGAGCGGGCAGTCGCTGTTGCTCAGCGCGGCCACCGTCAGCTCCGCGTCGAAGACCCGCTCTCCTTGGTGCACGCGGTGGATGGCCTCGACGAACTGGCGTGGTGACACGCTGCGTTCCACGATGCCGGCGATACCGGCATCGAATGCCTGGCGGACGACCGACCGCGTCACCGCGGTGGCGAGCAGCATGCTCCGGCATCCCAGGTGCGCGATCTTCTCGGCGATGGTGATCGCGTCGCTGTCCTCGCCCTCGAAGCCGATGATCGCGACATCGGGTCGGTGCGTCTCGGCGAATTGCAGCGCGGCGAAGTTGCTTTCCGCGGGTCCGACGACGCGGACCTCCTCGCGTCGCTCCAGCAGTGCAGCCAGCGCGAAGCGGGACAGATGCAGGTCATCAGACACCAGGACATCGATTCCCATGCGATCCCCCTGAGTAGTTGCTCGATAGCTCGTCATTGTGGGGAGCGCGACTGGGTGAAGTCTGGATGCCGTCTGTACAAAAGCCCGGGTGCCTTCTCCGTGAGGGGCCCGTGGCCGCCGTGACGCGGTGTCCTTCCTGGTGCCGGCGGCACGCGGGCCCGGTCGGTCCGTCGGCGACCGCCCGGGGACACGGTCCCCGGTGCTCGATCGGCGTCGGGAGAGGCCCCGGTGGCCGGCCGGGGGCCGTGTCCGTGAGGTTCGAACCGGGTGCCGCCTCGCGGTCCGTCAGGTCACGGCTTCTGCGCTTCGTCGGCGGGGGCGGGCCGGGGCAGGACGAAGACCGCGATGAGGACGGCGCAGACGAGGATTCCGGCGCCGACCAGCATGCCGAGGGCGTATCCGGCGTTGAGGCGGCCGGGCGTGATCGCATGGCCGGTGCGGTCGGCGGCGACGGTGCCGAGGGCCGCGAGGCCGAGCGAGGCACCGATCTGGCGCGTGCTGTTGAGCACGCCGGAGGCGGCACCCGCCTCGTGGGGCAGGACGCCGCCGGTGGCGATGGAGACGGCCGGCGCGAGGCACAGGCCTATGCCGACGCTGGCCAGGACGGACGGGCCGAGGACGTCGACCAGGAACGAGCCGTCGGAGCGGATCAGTCCGAACCAGGCGTAGCCGAGCGCGGCCAGCGTGCCACCGGTGATCAGCATGTTCCGGGGGGCGAACTTGTAGCCGAACTTGACGGCGAGGGTGGAGCCGACGACCACGCCCAGCATGAACGGCAGGAATTCGGCTCCGGCGCGGGCCGGGCTGCCGCCGAGCACCCGCTGGAGGTAGAGGGAGACGAAGTACAGGGCCGAGGCCATGGCGCCGCCGAACAGCAGCATGTAGAGGTTGGCGCCCGCGACCGAGCGGTTGGCCAACAGGCCGAGGCGGATGACCGGGTCGCGCTTGGTGGTCCGCTCGACCTGGATGAACCCGGCCAGCAGGACGACGGCGACCGCCAGGGTGATCAGGGTGGTCGCCGAGGTCCACGGGTGCTGGTCGGTACGGACGACACCGAACACCAGCAGGGCCGCACCCGCCGTGGCCAGCACGGCGCCCAGCACGTCCGGGCGGCCGCGGCGCGCGGCGGGGGTGTCCTGGGCGACGCCGCGCCAGGACAGGGCCAGCGCGAGGGCGGCCATCGGCAGGTTGACGTACATCACCCACTGCCAGCCCGCGTACTGGGTGAGCAGTCCGCCGACCAGGACGCCGACGGCGCCGCCGGAGGCGTTCACCGCGCTCCAGATACCGAAGGCCTTCACGCGTTCCCTGCCGCCGGGAAAGGTCGAGGCGAGCAGCGCCAGCGCCGCCGGTGCGACCGCCGCGGCGCCGATGCCCTGCGCGGCGCGTGCGGCCACCAGTTGGCCGGGGGCCTGCGCGAGGCCGCCGGCGAGGGAGGCGATGCCGAACAGGCCGAGCCCTAACAGCATCACGCGCTTGTGCCCGTACCGGTCGGCGATCTTGCCGCCCAGCAGGAGCAGGCCGCCGAAGGTGAGGGCGTACGCGTGGATCACCCAGGTCAGGCCCACCTCGCTGAAGCCGAGGCCGCTGCCGATCCGGGGAAGGCCGACGTTCACCACCGTCAGGTCCAGCGACACCATGAACTGCACGACGGAGACCGCGGCGAGGGTGGTCCCAGGCCGCGCGCCGCTCGCGACGCGTGTCTCCTCACTCGCTACTTGCGTACTTGCCACCGCACCCAGCCCCTCTGCGTCTGGTCGTGCCGAAGAATTTCCGACCGTGTTCCGAAATTAGCAGCGGAGGCGGAGAGGTGTCGACCGTGCAGGTCGAACAGCGGGTGACGCGGCGAGGCATGATGGGGCGATGCCCCGATCGAACGCACCGCGCCGGCCCGTCGGCCGTCCCCCCGTGACCTCCCGCGAACAGATCCTGACCGCGGCCCGCGCTCTCATCGACGAGTACGGCTGGGAGAAACTCACGGTCCGCCGGCTCGCGTCCGAGATCGGCGTCGGGACGACGACCCTGTACTCGCACGTACGGGACAAGGAGGATCTGCTGTTCCTGCTGATCTACGAGTACGCGGAGCAGATTCCGCACCCCGAGCTGCCGGACGAGCCGCGGGAGCGGATCACCACGGCCGCCGTCGCGATCCACGACGGCCTGGCGGCGTGGCCCTGGGCCGCGGAGGTGCTCACCACCGACGGGTTCATCGCCCGGCTCGGCGACTCGTTCCTGTGGCTGGTGGAGACGATCCTGGCCGGAGTCGTCGACGCCGGGTGCCCCCGGGAGCAGGCCGTCCGGATCTTCCGCAGCATCTGGTACTACACGGTCGGCGAGATCCTCGTGCGCGCGCACACCCGCCGCCGCAAGATGGACGAACAGGACCCCACCTGCCTCAACCCCTACTTCGGCAACGCCGACGGCCCGCTCCGGCACTCGCATCTGGCCGCCATCGCCGACCGGTGGGCGGCGCTGGCCGGGCAGGACACCTTCGCGCAGGGGCTCCGCGCCTTCGTCGACGGCCTGCTCGCGCAGTGCCTGACGCAGACACCGGGAGCGCCGGACGCCGGGGCGAGCTGACCGTTCAACTGCCTTCCGTGGGCAGTTGCACATGCGAGCACGGCCGTCGCGGGCACAACGGTTCAACGTCTCGGATTCAACCCGCGCGTCGGTCGCCCATATCACGCGCGGCTTTCCGTGACTCCCTCACGCATTCGCAGGGGTGTTTACATTCCGCGCGCCCGCGTCCGGCCTGGTCGCAGAGTTCGTCCCCCGGCCGGGGACGACGATGCCGCCGGAAGTCATGAGGAATGCATCTACGAGGGACCGGGGCCGGCATTGTAGCGTGACCGCATCCCGACGAGGCCTCCGCGATCCGGGTCCCGACTCGCGGAGCATGACCGCGCTCACGCACACCATTGCCGGACGGGCATCGAACTCGGAAGAAGAATTCGACCATGAACATCCCTGTCTATATCGCGTCGGCTGCGGCCTGGATTCCGTCCGCGGAATCGGCGGCGGAAGCGGTGGCTGCCGGTATTTACCCTGCCGACGACAACGCCACCAACAGAATTCCGTGCCTGCCGGTGGCCACTGATGAGGTGTCGGTTCCCGACATGGGAGCGATCGCGGGGCGAAAAGCCCTCGACCGGGCCGCGGACGTGGTCGGAGGCCGGGTCGATCTGATCCTGCATGCGTCGATCTACCACCAGGGCCGCGACCACCACTGGAACTCGGCTCCCTACATCCAGCGTGAGCTGGGCATCACCGACGCCTTCGCCCTGAACCTGGAGGGGATGTCGAACGGAGGCATGGCGGCGATCGATCTGGCGATGGCCCGGCTCGAAGCCGGCCGGGGAACCAGCGCGCTGGTCACCACGGCCGACCGGTTCTGTCCGCCCGGGTTCGACCGGTGGCGGGGGTCGTACGGCATCGTCTTCGGCGACGGAGCCACGGCGATGGTCCTCTCCACGACCGGTGGTTTCGCTCGCATCCATGCCATCACCTCGGCCACCGATGCCTCCCTGGAACCGCTGCACCGTGGCACCGCCCCGTTCACCAACGCCTACGGGGTGGTCGCCGACGAGAATCTGCGCACTCCCAAGAAGTCGTATCTGGAGGAGGTCGGGACGGAGTCGGTGCTGCAGCGCGCCGAGGAGACGCTGATGAGCGCCATCTCCGAGGTGCTCGGCCGGACCGGGAACAAGCTCGACGACTTCGCCAGGATCCTGCTGCCCAACATGGGGCACGGGATGATGGAGGCCCAGTTCTTCAAGCCGCTGGACATCCCGGCCGAGCGCACGCTGTGGAACTGGGGCCGCTACGCGGGGCACTTGGGCGCAGGCGACCTGACCGCGGCGGTGGCCCGCCTGGTGGAGAAGAAGGAAGTCGGCCCGGGCGACCTCGTGCTCCTGGTCGGCACCGGAGGAGGCTACTCGGTGACCGTGGCGGTGCTGGAGATCGAGTCGGTACCGGAGTGGCCCGAGACCACCACCGACTTCGCCCTGCCCGCCGACGTCACACCGTGAGTTCGCCCATGACCGGGGCACCGGCGTCGCCGTAACCCCGCCACGTCCACGGCCGGCCGCGCGGATTCGAACCCCTCGGATCCGCCGCCGGCGTGAGGCGGACAGAACCCTCCCGGCCGTCCCGGCCCCCTCCGGGACGGCATCGCCGCGTCCGAGCGGGCGCCGCGCCCCTCCCCCGCCGGCCACACCCGCCTCCCGGCCTCGGCCCCAAGCCCCCGTGCATCTGCCTGGTCCGGCAGGTGTGCGGGGGCGAGGCGTGCACGGGGCGCGGCGCCTTCCCCGAGCCGTCGGATGTGTGCCGGTGCACCGCGCCGCCGCGGTACTGGCGGCTGCGGGCCCTCCCGCGGCGCAACGGAAGGGGCCCCTGTGCCCGGGGGGCACGGGGCCCGCTCACCGCTCCCACCGACCAGCCACGGCAGGGCACCCGCCGCCCGGGGGTCCGCGGTCCGCGACGCTCAGGCGAACGCGCCCGGCTGTCGCAGCTCGCCGATGAGTTCGTCGACACGCTGCCGGGTGAGGTGGCGCATCGCATACAGGTGGACGTAGGTGCGCGCGACGCCGTCGACGTGCACGGTTTCGCTGGAAAGTGAGTAGCGGCGGACGATGTCCGCGTGTGGCCGGCGAAACCGTACGGTCAGCGACTGCGGGCTGCGGGCCACCCACAGGTCCTGGTCCAGCTGGTCCTGCAGTGCGAGGAGTTGCGCGTGCGCGTAGGCGGCGAGGCCGTCGCACTCGGCCGCGAGCCGGGCCTGGTCGTCGTAGGAGTGACGGGCCAGATAGTCCCACATCAGCAGCGAGGAGAAGCCGTTGCGGGACCCCGCGAAGGTGGTGTCGGCGGCGCCGATGTACTCCGATGCCCTGGGCGGGGCCATCTGCAGTCCGGTGCGGGTCATGAACACCCCGCACGCCCACGGTGTCCCCATCCATTTGTGGCCGCTCATGGTCAGTGAGTGCAGGTCGCCGAGCCGGAAGTCGAAGGCCGGGGGGGCCTGTTCCACCAGGCCGGCGTCCCGGGCCATCTCCAGGTACGGCACGTAGCCGGCTCCGAGTGCCCCGTCGACGTGCAGCCAGAATCCCGACCGCTCGTCGTGGTCGCCGTCCTGGCCGCGGTGGACGCGCCGGTGGTCCAGCCCGTGTTCGGCGCAGATGCCGCGCACCGTGGCAGCGACCGCCTCGATGTCGTCGTAGGCGCCCTTGAAGGTGGAGCCGTAGTTGAGGCTGAGCAGGATCGGGTGGCCGCGGCGGGCGAAGAACCGCACCAGGACGGCGAGTTGTTCGACATCGATGGCGCCGTCCTCGGTGGAGGGCACTTCGCGCGGCCAGGGGGTTCCCGGCGCGAGGGGGTTGTCGTCGGGGTAGCGCGTGGAGCCCAGGGCGTGGAAGGTGTCGATGTCCAGCGCCCGTACGGCCTTGGTCAGCGAGTAGTGGGTGTCTTCGGAGAAGAACGCCACCGGGTGGAAGGCGTGCGGGCCTTCGCCGTGCGGGGCCTGCTCGACGGCCCGGTCGCCCGGTGTGCGGTGGTGCGTGCGCAGGGGCTTGCCCGACAGGTAGTCCCGTGCGTTCCACAGGCCGTACAGGTTGCCTTCGCTGGCGCCCATGGTCAGGACGTAGCCCCAGTACGACTCGGGGTCCTGCGGGTTGTGCGGCCACTTCGCGTGCCACAGTGAGGCGAAGTAGTCGAGTACGGCCCGCTCGAGCACCTTGGAGTTGAGCGTGTACGAGCTGGACTGGTAGGGGTCTCCGACGTTGTTGAGGTGCCGGTTGAGATAGTGCCCGAGGCGCTGTTCGTAATCGAGGGCGCTGGTGACCTGGTAGCCGGCGAAGTTGCGGGTCTGGGTGTCTATGTGGCGGCGGAACAGTGCCTCGGCCTCGGTGTACTGGTCCGCGTCCAGTCCGGTGGGCGGCAACTGCACCTTGTGATGGGGTACTTCGGGGACGCTGGTATAGGCCGTGCGGGGGTCCAGGGACGGCGGGGTGCCGTAGGGGCGGCCGCCGCCGACCCGCAGGCCGCTGAAGGTCTTCTGCCACGGGGTGTCTTCGGGGCCGAAGGGTATGTCCGCGTGCGTTTCGGCTTCACGAGGCATGGGAGCTGGTCCTTTCACTGCGCGGCTCCGGAGCGAGGCGGAGTCACGGCGCTGCTTGGGAGAGGCTGCCGGAAGGGTCACCGACCGGGGCGGCGGGCGGCGCCGGCGCGGTGGCGCCGCCCAGGCGCGCGTAACGGTCCGGGCGGGCCGAGCGCAGCCAGGAGGCAAGGGCGACACCGAGGCCGGCGACGATCAGCAGGAGCCAGGGCAGGGCGGTGACGACGGGATCGGTGGTCCCGGTCAGGACGTCGAAGTTCGACACGACCAGAATCGCTGCGGTGATCAGCCCCAGGGCTCCCAGCGCCGGCGCGATGACGGTCTGCCAGCGTCCCTCGCTCCGGTGACGGAAGTAACCGATCACGGCCACCGAGGCCAGTGCCTGCAGCAGGATGATCCCGAGGGTGCCCAGCCCCAGCATGCTGGTCGACATGTTCACGTACGGGTCGAGGCCCGCGGCCGCGAACAGGGCGACCGTCACCGTGCTGAAGACGGTCTGGATCACGCTGGCCCGGTGCACGGAGCCGTGCCCGGTGTGGGTGGTGTGGAGGCTGCCCGGCAGCAGTCCGTCGCGGCCCAGGGCGTACATGTACCGGTTGGCGGCGTTGTGCAGCGCCAGCCAGGACGCGAACAGGCTGGTGCACAGCAGGACTTGCATGGTGACGGTGGCCGGGTTCCCCAGGTAGCCGTCGCTGAGCCGGAAGAACAGGTCGCCGAGGTGGTCCGCGGCCTGGGCGCGTACCCGCTCGGGTCCCAGAGCGCCGACGGCCACCCAGCTGGTCAGGGCGTAGAACGAGGCGACCACCAGCACGGCGATGACGGTGGCGCGGGGCACGCTGCGGTGGGGTGCCTTGGCCTCCTCGCCGTACAGGGCGGCCGATTCGAAGCCGAGGAAGGAGGCGAAGCCGAACATCACGGAGACGCCGAGCCCGGGGGCGAGCACCGCGTGCGGGGCGAAGGAGGCGGCGGGGAGGGCCGTGCCGCCGTGGCGGGCCAGGATGGCGATGTCCAGTGCGACCAGGATGGCGATCTCGCACACCATGCACAGGGAGAGCAGCCGGGCGCTGAGGTCGGCTTCTCGGTAGCCGAGCATGCCGACCAGGAGCAGGCCGAGTCCTGCCCAGGCCTGCCAGGGCAGGTCGAGTCCATGGGCTGCGGCCACGCTCTGGGTGAAGTAGGCGAAGGCGCCGAGAACCCCGACCGTGGCGGCGTTGTAGGCGAGGACCGCGAGGAGGCCCGCCCCGGCGGCCGCGCGGCGGCCGAGGCCGTGGGCGATGTGGGTGTAGAAGCCGCCCATGTGGCTGATCCGGCGTGCGATGGCGGCGTAGCCGGCGGAGAAGCACAGCAGGGTCAGGCCCGCGAAGAGGAACATCGCGGGCACGCCGGGGCCGGTGCCGATGGCGAGGGCGAGCGGGACGGTGAACACCATCGCGGCCAGGGGGGCGGCCGCGGCGATGATGATGAACACGATCTTGGGGGTGGTCAGCGTGCGCTGGAAGCGTGCGCTGTGCTGGGGCGGGGGTGTGCCGGTCATGAGGGTCTCCAGAGGGGGGCAACGGCCCTCGCACGAGCGGGCGTGCGCGCTCGCGCGCGGGCGGGTGGGCACAGGGGTCGAGGCGTCGGGCCGGGCCGGAGGGTCGCGACGGGGTGGGGCGGCCCGGCGTGCGAAGCGGTGTTCAGCGCCGCGTCCTTCCTGGCCGGCCCGCACGGCCGGCGGATCCGCCGTCCGGTCCGCGGGATCGCCCCACCGGTGCGTCGAGGCCGCCCGTTCGTCCGGGGCGCGCGCCGGATGCGCTTCCTCCCCCTGCCGCCGGCGTCAACGCCGTATCGCCACGGCGAACGAATGGTCCGCCTCCGGGCGGATCCACACCGGCACCGATTCGCCGCCGTACGCTGCGGTCAGCGCCCCGCCGGACCGGCTGAGGCGGATCTGCCAGAACAGGAACTCACCCAGGGTTCCGAGGCAGTTCATCGCCTTGAACGCGGCTTCCTTGGCGGCGAACAGGTCGCGCGCGGTGTAGGGGCCGGCCGGAGCGAGCAGCAGGCGCCGCTCCCGTTCCCGCAGGATGAACGCGGCCGTACGAGAGGTGATGGTCGCGGGCTCGATGTCGACGCCGACCGCCTCGGCACCGGGGGCCACGACGGCGACCGCGAGCCGGTCGGTGTGGGAGATCGAACCGGTGAACCCCCGGGGGAAGAGCGGCCTGCCGTCCCGGGCCCGGGGCACGGTCCGCTCGATCGACCCGGCTGCGGCCAGTGCCGCGGCGGCCGCACGACGGCCGGCCGCGAACTGCTCGGCCGGTCCGTGGGGCGGCGGCACCGGGGACGTCCCCATCGACATCTCCGGTGCCGCGTTCCGGAGCACGGCCGGCTCGGCGGTCACCGTGAGCCCCTCAGCCGCGCAGCGCCACGACATGGCCTGCCAGTGAATCGATCGAGCGCAGCACCTCGGGCCGCACGTCGTCGGCCCACTCGAAACCGAACGCGTCCTCCATCGCGACCAGCAGAGCGACCAGCGCGGTGGACGGGACCCCGGCCTCGCGGAGCGACACGGCGTCGTGCACTGTGCTGACGAAGGAGGGGCCGCCGAACACATCGACCAGCAGCTCGCGGATCCGCCGCCGTACCTCCACGGCCGTGTCAGACATGCTCTTCCGCTTCGTCGATGAACTTGTGCACGAGCTCCTGGAAGCCCACGGGGTCGTCGAGGAAGGGCACATGGCCGGCCTTCGGCATGATCGCGCAGCGGCCGTTCGGGAACAGCGCGGCCAGTTCGTGGCCCGCCGTCGGGCCGAGCAGAATGTCGTCGTCGCCCAGGGCGATCAGCGTCGGCGCCTGGATGCGGGTCAGCAACTCGGTGCTGGGATCACCCTGCTGGGCCAGCGTCAGGCCGTTGTTGAGCTCCTCGGGCGTCGACATGGCGAGGAAGCTCTCCCGCAGGCCGAGGAAGCCCGGCACGCCGTACTCCTCGATCATCTGCGTGCTGACGAACTCGGGGTACATGTGGCTGAACAGCACGGGTATGTCGTGGCTGTTCAACGTCCGCAGCCAGGCCCGCTGGAGCATCCGGTGACGCCGTATCTGCGGGCCGACGACCGGTCCGGCCAGCACCAGGCCTCGGACCCGGTCGGGGTAGGTGAGGGCCACGTCACGGGCGAGCTGGGTGGAGGCCGACGAGGCGAGCAGGTACGTCGAGTCGATCTCCAGGGCGTCGAGCAGTCCGACCAGGTCCGCCGCGTGCTCCTCCCAGGCCGGTTCCTGTCCCAGGCGCGTGGAGTGGCCGTGATTGCACAGGTCGTAGCTGACCACGCGGTAGTGCTTGGCGAGTTCGTCGGTGTAGTCGCGCCAGAACGGGGCGGTGAAGAAGAAGTTGTTGAGCGTCGTGATGGCGATGCCCTCACCTGTGGACTCGCAGTAGAGTTCGACGCCCTCCCGGGTGCGTACCAGCGGTGTGTCCTCGCGGTAGCTCAGGTCGTGGTAGTACTCGTCCTGCACTGCATCAGCCGACATGATGTTCCGCCTTCTCCTCGGTGTTGACGACTTCGGCCCCCGCAAGGACCCGTGCGAATGCGGCGACGACGTCGGCCGCCGAGACCTCCTCGGAGATCTCGCCGCAGGACCGGCCGCAGTACAGCGCCATCTCTTCGATGCGGCCGCTGGTCGCCTCGGTGGGCACCGCCGCGCTGAAGCGCGGCACCAGGTACGGCTTTCCTTCGACCAGCGTCTTGCCGATGAACTTCGCGGGCTGCCCGGGGTCGGCGGTGACGGCCGTGGCGAGCACGCGGTGCCGTCGGCCCGGCCACCCGATCTCGTACACATCGGTGATCACGGTGTCGGTCTCGTCCGCGTCGGTGACCGCCGACTTGAAGCGGGCGTGGGCCCGCGATTCGTGAGCGACGACGAAGGCGGTGCCGAGCAGCACCCCGTCGGCGCCGGCGGCCAGTGCCCGTGCGGCCTCCCCGGGCGAGCCGATTCCGCCCGAGGCGACGAGGCAGGCGTCGGGCACCCGTGCCCGCAGTGCGCCCATCAGGTCGTCACGTCGCGACGTACCGAGCAGGTGACCGCCCGCCTCGATTCCCTGCGCCACCACCACGGCGCCCCGCGCGGCCGCGTGGACACCGTCCTCGACCGTCCCGACCTGCACCACCAGGTGCCGGCCCGCTGCGGTGACCCGGTCGAACACGGCGTCGTGGGGCATGCCGAAGAAGGACAGGTGCACGCGGTCCGGTGTCTCGTCGAGCACCTGCGCCACTTGCCGGTCCAGCTCGTCCGGCCCGACCACTTCCGGGATCAGGTTCACGCCGACGGGCCGGTCGGTGCCCGAGGTCAGCCGGGCGAGCATGGCCGACAGTGCGCCGCCGGCCAGCTTGTAGCCGCCCGCGCAGCCCGCGGCGCCCGCGTCGGACACCGCGCAGGCCAGTTCCGAGCCCGCTACACCGCCCATGCCGGACTGCAGCAGACTCACGTCGGTGCCGAGCACCCCCGCCACGGACGGCATCAGCTCAGGCTCTCGACCGCGGACGCGGCGGCGTCGGCGCTGCCGAACCGCTCGGTCAGGGTGTGCACCCAGCGCTCCAGGCCGAAGGCGAGGCAGCTGGTGTGCGCCGTGTCCTCGCCGGCCAGGATGCCGCACCGCTCGCCGAAGAAGTTGCGGTGGTAGTTGACCGAGCCGATCGCCAGGCCGCCCACGACGAACTCCTCCTTGACCGGGAACAGCCGCTGCATCTTCGCCTTGCCGCTGTTCTTGTCGAAGAACGGGTCGGTGGCGGCCTCGAGACGGACGTCCAGGCCGAGTTCGGCGCACAGGGCCGTCACGGCGTCCTTGGCGCGGAGCAGGTGGTTCTTGGCCACGTTCTCCGGCGCCACGCAGACGATCTCCCGCATGGAGAAGCCGAGCAGCCGCTGCAGGCCCTCGTAGTGGGTCTCGTTGCGGAAGCAGGTGCCGACGGTGGTGCGCATCGTCCCTTCGGCGGGCAGCGTGGAGCCCGCCAGGTCGACGTAGATCGAGTAGCAGGCCGCCGAGGGCAGCGCGAACGCGGTCGGCTCCATCACCTCGGCCGGTATCCGCTCGACCGGCCGCTCCGCCTCGGTCAGCAGACCGCCGAGGCGTTGCGGGTCGAGCCGGGTCGCGGCCAGGCCCAGGTGCGGGAAGTTGTCGTAGTAGTCGAACGTGTCGAGGTCCTTGCAGCGCATCAGGAACGGGAACCGGAACTCCGGCGCGTCCCAGCCCTCGGCCAGGCGCCGGAACACCGCGTCGATCGCCCGCAGCACCCTCAGCTGGCTGCCGTCGAGAACTCCCAGGCCGTTGTCGGTCGCCGTGGTCATCGGGCTGCCTCCTCCTTGAAGAAACGGGCGTTCAGCGCGCTGAGGGTGCGGAAGTCGTCGAGATCGAGGTCCTCGGGATCGATCGGCTCCCCGGTCAGCTCTTCCAGCAGGAAGATGAACTCGACGAAGGCCAGCGAGTTGATGGCGCGGCTGTCGATGAGGTCCAGATCGTCGGACAGGTGGTCGAGTGCGGGGTTGCGGCCCACGATGAACTCGCGTACCGCCTGCATGGGCTCGGTCGTCACTTGATCAGCTCCCTGCCGACGCCTGCCTTCGACAGGAACTTCCGGGTCCGCTTCAGCACCTGCTCGTGCGCCTCGGCACGGGCAGGGTGTTCCAGCGCCCGCCGCCGCAGCGCGAGCGCGTCCGGAATGTCCGCGTCGCGGTAGGCGGCCGGGTTGTAGAGGGTGGCGATGCTGTACTGCAGGTAGTTCTCGAGGTACTCGGCGACCGCCGGCACCTCGTCGGGGTCGCGCCTGGACACCTGGGCGAGCAGGTTGGTGAAGATCATCCGGCCGAAGGCGACGTGCCGGCTCTCGTCCTGGTGGTGCACGCGGTTGATCTCGCGGGCGATGTGCGGCAGCGACTGGTCGGTCGCCATGTGGGCGTTGTAGTAGTCGACGATCTCCTCGAAGATCAGGATGCGCGCGAACACGATCAGTTCGCGGGCCACCGGCGAGAGGTGCTCGACCGAGTCGGCCTTGAGCGTCGGCTGCGCGGGGTAGAGCCGGCCTCCGTAGCGCAGGCAGAACTGCGCGAAGAACCACATGTGCTCGTTTTCCTCACCGATGAAGTGGTGCAGGAACTCCGAGACATCCGCGTAGGTCCGCTCGTGAATGCGCATCACGACTTCGTTCAGCAATTCACGGATGCCGTGGATGTTGAGGCTGAAGAAGTTGATCGCCTCGTACTTGGTCAGCGCGATCTGCTGTTCGCGGGTCAGTTCGTCCCACATCTCGGTGCCGGCCAGCGTGGTGAGGCTCTCGCTCATCCACGGCAGGCCGGGCTCGATGGTGTCGGGCCAGTCGAACATCGAATACGGGTTGTAGTAGCCGGATTCGGCTAGGTTCTCCAACCGGTTCAGGTCCAGCACGACCGGCTCGATCTCACGTGTCGCCATTTTTCTGCTCGCCCTTCCGAACGCAGTGGTGCAAGAGTTCAGCTTCCCTGCATCGATCGAATGTCCGCGCGCACCTGGACCGGCTGTCGGGAGCCGCATTCGTGCTGCCCGAAGGAGGCGTTTCCACAAGCCGTGGACGGGATCACCTTGTTGTAGATCGACCCGAGGCACAGCTCCTGGAAGTCCCCGGTGTCCGGTGACAGGCGTGCGGCCAGCTGCGCCTTGGCGATGTCGACGGTCTTGAGCGCACCGTCGTCGTCCACGACCTCCACGCATGCGTGCGGCAGGTCGAGGGCGCCGCCGAGCACGCCGCAGAACCAGCCCCGCTTCGCCTCGGCCCGGTACCCGGCCGACCGGAACCGCTCGGCGAGCAGCAGGCTGGCGGCGATGCAGCTCGTCGCGCCCAGCGCGTGCACCAGCTCGTAGTCGGCCTGCATCGCGACGGGGATCATCTGCCAGCGGTAGCCGGAGTCGAGGTAGTCGCGGGTCAGGCGGCGCAGCTGGGCGGAGAGCAGGGGGGTCCGGGCGCCGAGCGTGGTGACCTTCGCCTGGTAGTGGGCCGACCCCGTGCTCGCCTGCGGTGCCTGTCCGCCGGCGACCCGCCCGCCGAAGCGGGCGGCGTCGGGCGCGGCGAAACGCCAGGGCGCCTCCCCCTCGCACGCGACGCAGTCCAGTGTGACCTTGAAGTCCCAGGTCTTCTCGCGCAGCAGATCGTCGACCGGGCGGCCGGCGAAGCGGAACAGCATGCGGAACGCGAGCTCCGGCTGTGTGTTTCCCCTGCCCGAGTACATGCCGAGGTTGTAGAGGTCGTTCACGTCGAAGTGGCGCACTCCCGACCGGACTTCGAACGGCAGGCCCGCATCGGCGAGCCTGTCGATGTCCGCCGGGCCGCACCTCAGCATTTCCTGCGCCGTCGATTCGGGCTGGGTCTTGTGGGAATACTCGGCGGGTACGAACTCGATGGATTCCGCCACCTCTTCCCAGGGTGCATGGGGGGTGACTGTTTGACGCAGCACAGCCTGTTCCTCCAAGAAAGGGATTTGGCCGACGACTCGGCACCCGTCACTGCCACAATGCCAGGGCAACGTAACTGCCTCGACGCTATCCGCCGGAGGTTGCCTCTCGGAATAGTTTTTCCGCATGCACCCTCATGCGTTTCGCATAAGGCCCGGAGGCATCAATACGGGCGTCGCCTCACGGCGGGCCGTCGCGGGAACTCGGAGACGCCGGGACGAGGTGCGGTGCACCTTCCCATTTCTTTACCCGATTGAGGGTTCGGTGACCGGACCGCTGCCGTGGCCGTCCGGGCGGACGGGGGGCCGGTGCGGGTCGTTGCCGCACCGGCCATTTCGGGCCGGGCGGGAGGAAAGGTCTGCCGAGCGGATCCGGTCCGTGTGCCGCGAGGCCCCCGCCCGGTCCGGGCGGGGGCCTCGCGGCACACGGAGCGGGGCGTCGGGCGCTGTCACTCGCCCCGGTGGGCGTAAGCGGCCAGGTCGATGCCGGCGCCGTTCGCTATGGGTATGGCGTCGAGGAACTGGTCGGGCAGGTCGAAGCCGTCGACGAGGGTGGTCATGTGGGGGGCGAGGTCGTCGAGCAGCGAGTCGGTCAGGAGCGGCAGTTCGCGGATGTGGTCGGCGCTGATGTGGCCGGCGGCGAGGAGGTCGCCGGTGTGGGCGCCGAGCTGGTCGAGCAGGAAGAGGGTGCACAGCTGCTGGAGCAGGTGGCGGGCCCGGGGCCCGGCAGCCTGCTCCACCGCTTCGATGAACGCCTCGGCGGCGCGCAGGGCGGCGTGGACGGAGACCATTTCCAGCGCCGCCGAGGAGGCCTTGTTCCAGCGGGCGACCGAGCCGCCGGTGCGGTCGCGGCGCAGGGCGGCCTTGGCGCGGGTCTTCCAGATCGCTTCGGCCCGGGCGAGCAGCGCACGCAGGAAGGAGAGGTCGGTCAGCTCACCGGTGCCGGCTGCCCCCAAGGGCGAGGGGGTGGTGTCCTGGTGGCCGAGCAGGAGTTCCGCCGCGGCTTTGGTCCAGATCACGAGGTTGTCGCCCTCGGCGGTGACGGTCCCCTCGATGTACGGGGCGTAGTCGGAAAGGCCGTTGACCGCGAACAGGCCCTGGGCGCCGCAGCGTTCGCGGCACTCCGCGGCGATGGCGCGGGCCTGCCAGGTGATCCAGCCCTTGGCGATGGCCACCTGGCGTTCGGCTTCGGCCTGGTTCTCGGCGGTGTGGCGGGCCCAGCCGGAGAGCACCGAACGGTGCAGGAAGGTCATGGCGTAGGCGGTGGCCGTGGACCTCAGCAGGCGGCTGTGGTGGGTGCGGTGGGTGTTGACGGGAATACGTTCGCCGGCCTTCGGCCCGGTGACGTGACGGTGCTGGCCGTAGCGGACGGCGATGTTCACCGCTGCCCGCGAGGCGCCGACGGCGGCGCCGCTCATGCACAGCTTTCCGACGGTGACCCGGCCGATGGAGTGCAGGAAGCGTTTGCGGCGGCTGCCGAAGGTGCTGGTCAGGGTGGCGTCGTGACCGAGTCGGCCGTGCTCTGCCGCGAGCAGGGCCTCGCGCGGCAGCCGGACGTGGTGGAAGGCGGTCAGGCAGTGGTCCACGGGGGCGCCGGCCCGGAAGGGCAACTCACGTACCTCGACGCCCGGCAGCAGGCCGCGTTCGTCGCTCAGGGGGGTCAGGAACAGGAAAACGCCCTGGTCCTCGCCGTCGACCAGGAGACGGGCGGCGACCGTCGCGGTCTTGGGTCCGCCGGTGGTGCTGGTGTTGGGCATGAACTTCCGGGCGCCGGGGTGCGGGGTGTGGAGGATGAATCCACCGCTCTCGCGGTCGAACTCGGCGGTGGTCTCCAGGCTGGCGCTGTCGTTGCCGTGGTCGACCTCGGTGCACAGGAACGTTCCGATGCGGCGCATGGACGTGAACTCGGAGAGGTCCCGGCGCTCGTCGGGGTCGTGGTCCAGGAGGCTGCCGAGGAACAGGTTGTAGTGGATGCTCGCCACCGTGCACAGGCTTCCGCCGCCGTCCACGATCGCGGCCCACTCGTGGAGGTTCGCCAGCACGCTCGGGTCCCGGGCGAGGCTCTCGGCGTTCTCGACGGTGTCGTTCACCAGCCGCAGCCACGTGTAGGCCTGGGCCGCCTGTTCCGCGGCGGAGCGGCCGGGGCGGTGACGGAACGTCTGCCGGCTGATCAGCCGACGCCATATGCCGTGGTTCTTCTCCCGCTCGTCGCCGCTGCCGAAGAGCAGCCGGGCCAGTTCACGGGCCGACTGCGGGTCCGTCGCCGCCGGTCCGGCGGCCGTCACGTGGTCGACGGCGCCCGCCCGGTGCGACCGGGAACCGTCCGTGGGAGGGCTTGCACGGTCGGGTGCGGCAGGCCCGCCGACGTGGGTTGCCAGAACGGTCATGTCGTATCCCCCGTCATTGCAGATCCATGGTCTGGGATGTGCAGACCAAAAAGTACGGGCCGATCGGTTTGCATCTCAAGTAAAGAAGAGTAAAGCGCTCTTCGGCCGTCGGCCGCTCGCCCGTCGGGTCCGGCCCGGCGGGCGGAGGGGCATGCGGACCTCCAGGCGGGCACGGTGCTGCTCGGCAGCCTTGCCCGGCGGTGTTTCAGCGCCTCTCCCCGGACCCGCCGATGACGTCAACTAGCCCAGCAGCCAGCGGTTTTGAGAGCAGGCGGGCCGGCCGGCCAGGACCGGAGCCCATCGCGCCGGGCGCCTCCTGCCCGCCAGGGGGCGGTGCACCACCCGCGTCGGCAGGTGCACGATACGGCCGGCGACAGCATCGCTGACCGACCGCCGGCGGACGGAAGAGCAGTGTGGCAAAAACGAACCCGTTGGTTTACTTTGGTTCTCGGAGCGCTGGGGGAACGACGGGAGTGTGTGGTGGCGCTGCAGGAACGGGCCGTCCGGACGAGGCGCGCCATCCTCGTCGCGGCAGCCTCGGTCTTCGCCGAAGTGGGCTTCGAGGCAGCGACCATCTCCGAGATCCTGCACCGGGCCGACGCGACCAAGGGATCCCTGTACTTCCACTTCACCTCGAAGGCCGAGCTGGCCCAGGCGGTCCTGGCCGACCAGCTCGCCGCGGTCCCGGCTCCGCCCCCGCAGGAGCTGATGCTCCAGCAGGGGGTGGACGAGGCGTTCCTGCTGGCCCATCTGCTCCACCTGGGAGATCCGGTGGCCCAGGGCAGCATCCGGCTGACGGTCGATCAGGGCGGCCTGCACGACGTCCTGGACCGGCGGGTGCCGATGAGCCAGTGGATCGGGCACAACACCCGGATGCTCGGCAGGGCCAGGGAGCACGGCGAACTGCTGCCGCACGTCGACGTGGCGGCCACGGCACGGATGTTCGTCGGTGCGTTCACCGGTGTCCAGGTCCTGTCCCAGGTGATGACCCAGCATGGGGACCTTCCCGAACGGGTGACGGACCTGCAGCGCCACCTGATGGCGGGCGTCGCGGTCCCGGCGGTGCTCGTGCAGCTCGACATGGCTGCGGATCGGGGAGCCCGGGTGTACGAGGCGGCGCTGAGACTGCGCGACCAGGGCGGGACCTGCGAGGAGATCCCGGCCGTCGGAGAGGCTCGCGCGGCCGGGTGACGGCCGGCCGTGCGAACGGTGCGGCGGAGCACGACGGCCCTGTCAGGTGGATGCGGGCGGGGCCGGACACCCTCGAAGGAGGGCCGGGGGCCACGCCCCCTGGGCAAGGCGCAACACGGCGTATGCACTGACCACCAGGGGAGAGACGACTATGAAGACGACTGGCTGCCCTTACGTCCTGGATGTGACCGGGCGCGACCTGGCCGCGGAGGGGGCGATGCTGCGGGCGCAGGGCCCTGCCGTCCCGGTGGAACTGCCGGGAGGTGTCACCGCGTGGGCCGTGGTCGGACAGCGGCACGTCGAGCGGTTGCTGACCGACCCGCTGGTGTCCAGGGACGCCCGGCAGCACTGGCCGGCATTCATCGAGGGGAGGATAACCGAGGAGTGGCCACTGTACCCGTGGGTGGCGAACGAGAACATGCTGATCGCCTACGGCAGGAGCCACTCCCGGCTGCGCCGGCTGGTCGCGGGGGCGTTCACCGTGCGGCGTACCGAGAGGCTGCGCCCCCGGGTCTCGGAGATCATCGCGGAACTCCTCGACCGGCTCGCCGCCCTTCCGGCCGGAACGCCGGTCGAGCTGCGGACGGCCTTCGCCGAACTGCTGCCCATGCGGGTCATCTGCGAACTGTTCGGCGTGCCGCAGGGCGAGGCCACGGACACGCTGTGCGCCGCGCTGCACAAGGTCTTCGGCACCACCATTCCCGGCCAGGAGATAGAGGCGGCACGGCTGCAGGCGTACCTGCTGCTCGCGGAGCTGGTGAAGACCAAACGGGCCGAGCCCGGGGACGACTTGACCTCGTCACTGATCGAGGCGCGCGACCAGGGTGACCGGCTGAGCGAGGAGGAACTGCTCGGCACCCTCTTCCTCATGATCGCCGGCGGGCAGGACACCACCGCCGCGCTGATCACCAACGCCATGGGTGCGCTGCTGACCCACCCCGACCAGCTGGAGCACGTACGCGCGGGACGGGCGAGCTGGCAGGACGTGTCCGACGAGGCCATGCGCGTCCACACGCCGGGTGCCTACTCGCCCATGCGGTTCGCCGTGGAGGACATCGACCTGGACGGCGTGGTGATCCGCAAGGGCGACCCGATCCTGGTCTCGTTCGCGGCAGCGGGCCTGGATCCCGAACGCCACGGCCCGGACGCCGGCCGCTTCGACGTCCTGCGCAAGGACCGTGACCTCCTCGGGTTCGGGCACGGGGCGCACCGCTGCATGGGGGTGCCGCTCGCCGAGGCGGAGGCGACCACGGCCTTCGCCGCTCTGTTCGAACGCTTCCCCCGCATGCGGCTGGCCTGCTCACCGGACGAGCTGGAGCCCATGGAGAGCTTCCTGATGAACTCCTACCGTGAGCTGCCGGTGATCCTGTCCCCTGCGGCCTGACGCCGCCGCCCCGGGAACGGGACTGCGCCGCCGGGGGCCCGGCGGCGCAGTCCCGTTCGCCGTCGGGTCGGGGCCGCTTCACCGGCCGTCGGCGCACGGGCGATCGCCGACGGAGGACGGAAGTGGGTGTGCGGTCTTTTTGCCGAGTGAGCGGACGGGTCTTGCGAGACTGAACGGAAATGCCTCGGAAACAGACGGCGCCCAGCGAACTGATATACCTTCACCGGACGTGCGGGACAGCGGTGTTGTGTCCCCCGCCGTCCCCGCGAGCGGCAGCCTTCTTCCAGCCGCCGGCCCCGACCGCCCCTTGACCGAAGCTATAGGGTGATGGCCCCCGGACGTCGGCGCCGCACCTGCCCCCCGGCCTCCGCCCGGGCCCTCCTCCTCGTCGGCGCCGGGCCCCGCCGGGGCGGCCCACCAGAGGTTCTCCGGCTCAGCGACACCGCTCCCGCGCGCGCGGGACGAGGGCGAAAGAGGCCCGGGAAACCGATTCGCTGGTTTTCCGCTTTACCCCTGCTTTTAGCTCGGCCGGGCGGTCAACGCCCCCTGGATCCCCGCACATCGCCTCGCCGGGACACCCAGCACCCCCCGTCAGCAACCCCTCTTTGGGAGCATTGCCGGTGCTAGCATACGAACCCTACGGTTTTTTTTCGGGGGTGCGGAGGTGGTGTGACGTGGCGAAGCAGGAGCGGGCCATAAGAACGCGGGAGAAGATCCTCGTCGCAGCGGCCGAGGTCTTCGCCGAAGTCGGGTACGACGCGGCCACCATCGCCGAGGTCCTCAAGCGCTCCGAGGTGACCAAGGGAGCCCTCTACTTCCACTTCTCGTCCAAGGACGATCTCGCCCAGGCCGTGCTGGCGGAACAGCTCTCCTCACTGCCCCAAGTGCCGCCGCAGGAACTGGTGCTGCAGGAAGGCCTGGACGAATCGCTGATGCTCGCCTACCTGCTGGGCAAGGGCGATCCGATGGTGCGCGGCGGCATACGGCTCACCGTCGACCAGGGAACGTCGCAGGACGTCCTGGACCGGGCCGCGTCGATGCAGAACTGGATCGACCACAACGCGGAGATCCTGGAGCGCGCCAAGCAGGGCGGGGAGTTGCTCCCCCACGTCGACGTCGCGGCGGCCGCGAAGATATTCGTCGCCGCCTTCACGGGCGTCCAGATCCTCTCGAAGATCATGACCGGACACACGGACATGACCGAGCGCATGACGGACGTCCAGAAGCACCTGATGGCGACCCTCGCGGCGCCGGGAGTGCTCGTACGGCTCGACTTCGGGCCGGACCGGGGGGCCCGGGTGTACGAGGCCGCCATGAAGCAGCATCACACGGCGGCGGAGCCCGCTTCGGCCTGAGCGGCACGCCCCGGGCGGTTCCGCCGGCGGGGGGCCGGGGTCCGCGGAGAAGTCCCGGGTCCGGCACGACGCGCCCACCGCCGCCCGAGGGCTTCCACCCCCGAGCAGGAGCCGGCAACGCCCTTTCCGCGCTCCTCGCGCCTTTCCCGGCCGGGCGGTTGGCCGTGGACTGATCCGTAGCGCTCCGCGGAAGGAGCACTGCGGCCGCCTCCGCAGCCTCGCCACGCTTTCCAAGTCGGCTGTTGCCGCACCTCAGTTGTATGTTCGTATAACTCAGCCCCTGGAAACCAGCATTACGGTTTGTTATTATGCACCGGCTGGCAGGGCTGCCGCGATCCGTGCCCCGGCCGGAGATACCAGCGGCCGTGCGGGAGTGGGACCCACCGGCTCAGTCCGCCCCGCTGCCTCTGCCTCACCGGAGCCCTCAGATGGCCACACAGGAACGCGCGGTCCGTACGCGCAACACCTTGATCGAGTCCGCCGCCGAGTTGTTCGACCGGGACGGATACGACGTGGCCACACTCTCCACGATCAGCGCGCGGGCCGGGGTGAGCAGCGGTGCGCTGCACTTCCACTTCACCAGCAAGGCGACACTCGCCGACGCGGTGGGGCAGGCGGCTGCACTGCGGCTGGAGGTGATCACCCGGCAGGAGGCCGGCGGCGCCCTGCAGATGCTGATCGACGCCACCCACGCCCTGGTGTGGCACCTGAACCACGACGTGGTGCTGCGCGCCGGGTTCGGCCTGAACGACCGCCTGGAGCACGTACGCGACGGCGCCGGCCTGCGTGCCAAGTGGCAGGCATGGGTGGAGCACGCTTTCGTGCGGGCCGACAGGGAGGGCGCTCTGGCGCCGGGGCCGCTGGCCCGGGACGCGGCGACGGCCGTGGTCGCGTTCACCTCGGGCCTCGGGATCCTGGGCCGCCAGGACGCGTGGTGGCGCTCGCACGCCCCGCTGACCCGGTTCTGGCGGCTGCTGCTGCCGGCGCTCGCCGAGTCCTCCTGCCTCGACGCCCTGGTCGCGTCCGGGACCAAGTCCCTGACGCCCGTGGCGCCTTGAGGGCCGGCTTATGCCGCCGGGGCGTGCGATGGGCGGGGCCGGGTGACGCCACAGAGGGAGCCGAGAGGGGTGGCCATAAACCAGGACGGCGGTATAGTTTTTTCCGTGCAGGCGCTCTCACAGGTGCGCCTGCTTCACCCCTCAGGCCTCTCCCCCCGGTCCTTGAGGGGTGGTTGGAGTTCCCGTGGCCGCGCCGACCTCCCCCGGGGTGCGGCCACGGAACGACTCCCATGCCAGGGGCCGGCCGCACCAGGACCCCGGCCGTTCGACGCCGTCGCCTTTGCAGCGCACCGCTGACCGGCACGGTGCGGGCGACCTGTGCTCGCTGCGGGAGGCGCCGTACCTCACGGGCCGCACGCGGGCCGCACGCCGGAACGTCTCGGCTCCCTCGGTCAGGCTTGCTCTGCAGTGCGTTGCCGGCCGGCCGGCCTCAGCGGGCCGTCGCGAAGTCCTGCGTCCAGGAGTGGCTCGTCCCCAAGACGCCGACGCCGATCTCCTGTGGCCTCCCTGTGCACGGGCGCGTTCGTGCTGGCCGCGGCGAGCCTGCTGGACGGCCGGCGCGCGACCACGCACTGGGCGCACACGGGGGAACTGGCGCGGCGTCATCCGCGGGTGACGGTGGACCCGGACGTCCTGTACGTGGACGAGGGCAGCGTGCTCACCTCGGCCGGCAAGGCCGCCGCGATGGATCTGTGTCTGCACCTCGTTCGCCTCGACCACGGTTCGTCGGTCGCCAACACGCTCGCCCGCCGCCTGGTGGTGCCGCCCCATCGCGACGGCGGCCAGGCCCAGTTCGTGACCACCCCGGTCCCCGCTCCCGGCAACCATCCGCTCGCCGAGCTCCTGCCGTGGGTGATGCGGCGACTGGACCGGCCGCTGACCGTGGAGGACCTGGCCCGCCGGGCGGGGATGAGTTCGCGCCATCTGGGCCGCCACTTCAGGTCGGTGACCGGTACCACTGCGCTGCAGTGGCTGCTCGCCCAGCGCATCCGCCGCGCACAGGAGTTGCTGGAGGCGACCGACGACACCGTCGACACCATCGCGGCCGCCACCGGCATGGGCACCGCCACGACACTGCGCCGGCACTTCAACCGCACGGTCGGTGTGCCGCCGGACGCCTACCGGCGCACCTTCCGCTCGCGGCCCCGTCCCGGCCCGGACGGCGAGGCGGGCGCACCGGCCTCGCAGAGATAGGAGGCGCAGGGTTCCACTGCGGCTTCCGCGGGGCCGGTGCAGGGCACACCTACCCCCTGGGGCGCCCGATACGCCCGATCCATCCCTGCCGTCCGGGAGAGGAGAGGTGCGGGCGCACGCGTGGGGCCCGGCCGTCCCTGACCGGGCCCCACGTCAACCACCGCCGCCCGCAGCATTCCTGGCGCTACGGGCGTGCGCCTACCAGCGGTACCAGCGGCCCCTGCGGCCTGCACCGTCCGCGGACCGGACGACGAAGCCCAGCAGCCACACGGCCAGCACGATCACCGCGATCCACCACAGTGCCTTCAGCGCGAAGCCCGCGCCGAAGAGGACCAGAGCCAGAAGAAGAACCAGAAGCAGGGGAACCATCGTTATCAACCTCCTGGCCACCGAATGCCCTTACCTCGCCCCTACAAGCTCATAAAACATAAGTTATTTCCACGGGATGAAGGGCATGCGTGCCGCCCACGATTCCCGCTCCCGGGGCATCCGATGCACCGCGGCCGTGCGACGCCGGTCACTCAACGCACATCTGTGCCCCTGGGTTTACGGGCGCTGTGCGGGGTCATGCGCACCACCGGCACCTCATACCGCGAACCGAGGAGGGTGAGCAGCATGTCCGCCAGTGAGAAGGCCCGGGCCAAGGCCGAGCAGGCCGTCGGCAAGGCCGCCCAGGCGGCCGGACGCGCCACCGGCAACGAGAAGCTGATCGCCAAGGGCCGCGCGGCCGAGGCCGCGGGCGACGCCCGCGAGGCCAAGGAGTCACTCAAGGACACCGGCCGGCACTGACCGCCGCCCCCTGCGGCACCCGCACGTGAGGGGCGAACGGACCGTCCCCCCCGGGGGCATGGCGCGGGGGGGGCGGCCGTCCCGGCAGGTGACCGATGTGAAGCCTCTGGTCCGAGCGGACACGGTACTGGCACCGTCTCGAACTCGCCCTCACAGGCGCCGCCCGCCACACGGGCACAACCATGGTGAAGGTCAACCCCGCGTACACGTCGCAACGGTGCTCCGCCTGCGGCTTCGTCTCGGAAGGAAACCGCGAGAGCCAAGCGGCCTTTCGGTGCAAAGCTGAAGGCTGCGGACACCGCGCCCACGCCGACGTGAACGCGGCCATCAACGTCAAAAACGCGGCAGGGCATGCCGTGTCAGCCTGTGGAGACCTCGGCATCAGCCGGTCCGTGAAGCAGGAACCCGCAGGCCGGGCGACCGGCCGAACCCCCTCATAGGGCAATCCCCCTCCTTCAAGGAGGGGAGGAAGGCAAGGCGGATCCGGAGGGCAACAGGTTCATGGTGGTGCTCGATCCCGATCACGCCGCATGACGTTCTCCGGCGCGGAGGCGGCGGCGCGAGCCTGCTGGAGGGGGGCCGTACCTCCTCGCGCGGCCGGCGTGCCCGCGCCCTTCCGCTCCGCCCCCGGGCGCCCTTGGCCGCGACGACGCCGGCGCCCTCCCCCTACGACGACGTCGGCCTCCCAGATCCGGTTGCGGTCTGGGAGGCCGACGTCGCGCGAGCACCGATGTGGCCTACGCGTCCGGGCGGTCCGGGCCTTCGCCGCACTGCGGGCGTTGCTCGCCGTGGGGGGCGCCGGGTGGACGTCGCGGCATGGCCCGGGGTGGGCCGAGTGTGGGGGTGGCTCAGTAGGCGGAGTTGACGTTGTCGATGGAGCCGTAGCGGTGCGCGGCGTAGTTGGCGGCGGCGGTGATGTTGGCGACCGGGTCGGTGATGCTGTGGGCGGTGCCGTTGACGTGGTAGGCGTTGAAGGTGGGGTCGATCACCTGCAGCAGGCCCTTGGAGGGGATGCC
>NZ_JACHJK010000025.1 GCF_014203595.1 Streptomyces echinatus | reverse complement strand
GATCCCACTCCGCATTCGTCAGGTCACCACGTCCCATGCAGCCAGCCTGCCCCCAACGCCCCACTCACGCAGGGAGATCCGAGAAACAGCGCCTAAACCCGGGAACGCCTCTGGATCACCCTGCGCACCGTCTTCCCAAGGGCACGAGAGGCTTCGTCGTCCTGCCCCACCGTCGACCCGAATCGGGGCCTCCATGCCCCGCTCGCCGAGCCATTCCAAAATGAGCGGCGTCGCGTCCTCAGCACCGTTGTCGGGATCGAGAAGAACAAGCTTGGCTCAAGCTACGAACAGGACTCAGGTGGACGGCGTGGGGCACACGGGGCCGACTGAGGAGTCCGGAAGGTACACCTTCCGTTCCTCAGCGGTGAGGTCTCGGTTGACGGCGCGACAGATTTTATCGATTGCTGCGGAAGGCTGGACGAAGGCGGTGTCCCACAGCCGTACGGTGTGATCTTTGCTTCCGCTGGCGATGGTCTTCCCGTCAGGACTGAGCGCCACGGACCACACCTCGTCCGTATGGCCCGTCAAGGTGGTGCGGCTCCTGTGTTTGGCCACGTCCCACAACCGCACCGTGTGATCGTAGCTTCCGCTGGCGATCGTCTTCCCGTCAGGGCTGAACGCCACTGACGCCACCGGCCCGGTGTGGCCCGTCAAGGCGGTAATAGTCCTGTGGGTGGCCACGTTCCACAACCGCACGGTGTGATCGTAGCTGCCAGTGGCGAGGGTCTTTCCGTCAGGGCTGAAGGCCACTGACTTCACCGGGCCGTCGTGACCGGTCAGGGTGACAGGTTCCGAGTCGGTAGCCAAGCGCCACAGCAAAACGCTGTCGTCGAACAGGCCGACGGCCACGTAGTGTCCGTCCGGGCTGAACGCCACCGAATAGACCTGGTCGGTCTGGGGCAGCTCACCGAGGGAAGCCCCTGTGGCCACATCCCAGCCCCGCACATTCCCGTCGAGGCCGCCAGCCAGGAGCATCTTCCCGTCTGGGCTGAACGCCACCGCGGTCACCTCGTCAGTGGGGCCGGACAACGTGGTGCGGGTCTTTCCGGTGGCTACGTCCCGCAGCCGCACCGTCTGGTCGCTGCTTCCGCTGGCGATGGTATTCCCGTCAGGACTGAACGCCACCGACCTCACCCAGCCCGTATACCCCCTCAAGACGGTGCGAATTTTGCCGGTGGCGACGTCCCACAGCCGCGCCGTTTGGTCGCTGCTGCTGGTTGCGAGGGTTTTTCCGTCGGGACTGAACGCCACCGAATAGATCCAACCCGCATGGCCGGTCAACGTGGTGCGGGACTTGCCCGTGGCCACGTCCCACAACCGCACGGTGGAGTCTCTGCTGCTCGTGGCCAGAGTCTTGCCGTCCTGGCTGAACGCCACCGCCCGCACCTCCTGGGTGTGGCCGGTCAGCGTGGTCTGGGTTCTGCCGGTGGCCACGTCCCACAGCCGCACCGTCTGGTCGCTGCTGCCAGTGGCGAGAGTCTTCCCGTCAGGACTGAACGCCACCGACATCACCAAGTCCGTATGCCCCGTCAAGGTGGAGCGGTTCTTGCGTTCGGCCACGTCCCACAACCGCACAGACTGGTCGGCGCTGCCAGTCGCGAGGGTTTCTCCATCGGGGCTGAAAGCCACTGAGAAGACGGTGTTCTCGTGACCGGTCAAAGCGGCACGGAACCGGCCTGTTGCCACGTCCCACAACCGCACGGTGGCGTCTGTGCTGCCAGTGGCGACAGTCTTCCCGTCAGGGCTGAACGCCACCGTGTACACCTCTGACTCATGACCGGTCAAGGTAGCCCGGAACTTGCTGCTTTCCACGTCCCACAGCCGCACGGTCTTGTCGTCGCTGGCGCTGGCGACGGTCGTCCCGTCGGGGCTGAACGCCACTGCCTCCACTGCCGCCTTGTGGCCCCTGAAGGTGGCGATGGGCCTGTGAGTGGCTACGTTCCACAGCCGCACGGTCTTGTCGTCGCCGGCGCCGGCGACGGTCTTCCCGTCCGGGCTGAACGCCACTCCCTCCACCGGGCCTTGCTGGCCCTCTAAAGTGACACTGTTCCTTCCGCTTGCCGTATCCCACAGCCGTACCGTGTTGTCGGCGCTGGCGCTGGCGACGGTCTTTCCATCTGGGCTGAACGCCACGCCGTTCACCCAGCTCGTGTGGCCGACCAGCCGCCTCTTCAGCGGCAGCGCCGCAACCCTCTGCAGAGTCTCGACAGCCTCCGGAGTGGGGCTGGTGCGGTAGGCCTCGATAGCCAAGAGCGCGGCCACGTCGGAGTTTCCGCTGATGAGCGTCGCAGAGGTTGCCGCCAGCTGCCGCGACAGCGCCGCCTGCCGTTCCTCCGCGACCCTGTGCCATTGCCACACAGCGCCTCCCGCCGCGAGGAGGGCGAGAACCAGCAGAGTGGCCAGCACCGCGTTCAGACGTTTGCTGCGTCGGATGACGGACTGTTGGCGCTCGTGGCTGGCCGCGAGGAATGCGGTGATGTCGGCTGGCAGATGGCGCTGCTGGGACCAGTCGAGTCCTTCGGCGAGCGCTGTGCCCCCGAGCAGGTCTCCTGGATCGCGCGTCTCGACCCAGCGGGCCCGCTGCTCGCGCGTGTGGTCGAGCCACTCGTGGAAGCGGTGGTCCTGTCCCACCCAGTCACGCAGAGTGCTCCAGTCCCGGATCAGCGCCTCGTGGATGAGTTCGGCCACCGGGAGCGCGGGAGGGGTCTCAGGAGGCCCCGACGCACTGGGCGTATGCGTGGTGATGATGCGCTGCCGGGTGAGCACCGCGAGAACTTCGTCGATGACCCGGTCGCTCCCGGGGCCGCCGTGGGGGTCCGCGGCCAGTTCGCGCAGTTCCTGAAGGGGAACCTGGGCCCGGATGGCGGGAATGTGATGGTCGGGATCGGCGGGCCGGACTAGCGCGGTGAGGGTGCGCTGCGCGATGGGCTGGTGCCCCGGGGGCAGCTGGTCCAGGGCGGTGTCGCACCATGTGGTCAGGCTGCCGGCGACACCGCCGATGCGCCGGTAGGCGTCATGGGTGAGGCATCCGTCCTGACGTCGCTTCCACAACTCGCTGAGCGTCAGCTCCAGCAGTGGCAACACGGTCACCGGCACCCGGCGGACGAGGGTGCCCTCGGGGCTGGTGGCCAGGACATCGGCGATGATGCGCTCTGGCAGCCCGGACTCCAGGCAGGCGCCCACGTCTTCGGCGGGCAGGGTGATGATGTCATGCAGGTCGTGCTCGCTCAGGGTTCCCGGCATGTTCAGGAGTCCCGGCATCGCGGCCTCCAGCAACCGGGGCGCGAGGGCGGCCTGCTGCGGGTAGAAGTCGTCGCGCATGACCAGGATCACGCTGAGCCGGGCGTGCGACTTGACCGCGGTGGTGAGCTGGTCGGTGGCGGCAAGACGGGCGGCGAGGTGCTCCTGTCGGCGGCCGTTGTAGGGCTCGGCGAGCAGCTCTTCGAACTGGTCGATGACCAACAAGAGCCGCTCATGACCTGGTTCGGCCGCGAGCCTGCGGGTAACGGCCGCGGCGATACCAGTACTGGCGGCCCCGGGCAGTCCAGCGCGCTCCAGCTCGGCCAGCAGATCCTGTCTCGGCCGGGCGAGAACGGGCAGCCATGTGTCGCTGCCCGGCAACGCACCCGCGGCCAGAGCGGGCAGCACACCCGCCTGCACCAGGGACGACTTACCCGAGCCGGACGGTCCCAGCAACAGGGTCACCCGCTGCTGGTGAGCAAGGTTCGAAAGCACCTGCTGCAACGCGTCGTCGCGGCCCTGGAACCACTGGGCGTGTTTAGCAGTGAACGGCTCCAGCCCGCGGTACGGACATACGTCGTGCTCGGTCAGGTCGGGCCGTATCTCCCGAAGCGTCTGTGTGGGTGTGACGTAGGCGATGCCCTGTCCCCGCTCGTGCTCGTCGAGGGCGGTGATCTCGGTGACCAGGCCGATGACCAGGCCGGTCACCTCGTCCACGACCGGTGCGCCGCTGAACCCGGTGGTCAGGTCGTTCGCGGCGGTCAGCTGGAGATGCATCCCCCTGCTGTCAGTGGCCGGCAACAGATCCCCGGCCACACCGAACCCGAAGTGGCCTCCCGCCGGCGCCTGGGCAGGAAACCCGAACGAGCGGACCGCATGACCTCGGCAGCCTGCCGCCGAGCCCAACCGCAACGCCGTCACGCCCTCGACGCTGCCGCTCAACCGGATCACGGCCACGTCGTCGTCCTCCGGCGCGCGCCACGCCCCCGCCTCCACCGACCCCTCGACCTGCGGGGCACCGGGCGCATGCGGGAACGCGAGCTGCACCGTGTCACCCGGTCCTGCTCCGGCCTCGAGCATGACGTGTGCACAGGAGACGACAAGGTCCTCCGCGACCAGGAAGCCAGCCCCGACCACCTGTCCTTCCGGTCTCAGGACCTGCACAACAGCAGCGAGCAGTCCAGACGCTCCCTCGCCGTCGGCGCTCACCGTACGCATGCCGTCCACCGAATCACTCCACGCCTTCCGCAGCGCCAGGACGGCTCCGCTGCCACGTCATCGTCACCCTGGCACGGGAGCTGGCGCTGGCCTTCGTGATCATGGAACCGGCGTCCACCGCGAGGTCCGGGCCGAACTCCACCGCTGTCCTGTCGGGGCCTGTCTTCCGTAGCTCGTCGAGTGTCGCGCGCAGCCTGAGTGACCGAGCCCGGAGCCTGCCGCAGGGCTGCCGGCAGGCCATGAACGGCGTCGCGGATGCGACCGGCCTCAACCGGCCCCGCCGCCGCAGCCGGAGCCGCGGCCAGGAGGCAGCCCCCGCCCATGCGGGCCGTATACGCCAAGGCTCTTCCTTCCGGTCGGCACTAGAGCGCGCCGGAACCGTTCACTGGCCAGGGCTGGCTCCGCCGCTCCCTCGTCTTGATCGTCACCAGAGCCAGCGGATGCCGCATCCGGAGTCGCCCGTACGGATGGAAGGGCGCCTGAAGCCCGGCACGGGAACGCCGTAGGCGTCCAGCATCTTCAGGGTGCGTGTTCGGGTTCTGTCCTTCGTGCAGGGCCAGGCGTTTCTGCAGCAGGCCCTCGGCGTCCAGAAGCGGTTCCAGCACTTCGAAGTGGACGGCTCCCCGGACGTACACGGAGGAGTGGGCCACGATGCGGTCGACGAAGTCCCAGCAGCGGCTGAGCAGCTGTGAGTCCGGGCTGTCGCTCGTCAGCTGCGGCATCAGGACCGGAGTGGTCAAGCACTCGGTCAGCAGCTCGTACAACTGCACCACCGCGTCCCGGTTCGTGACGGCCGCCTGTGCCGGCTGGTCGAACAGGCCGGCGATGGAGTCGGCGGATTGCGGGATCACGCGCAGCAGGAGAGGGGGATCTCCTCGGCAGGGGTGTCGCTCATGTCTTCCTCAACGGGTGTGCGGTGGGCCGCGCCCACGGTGATCAGTGGCAGGCCCAGTCCTCGGACGTGAACGGTTCCCATGCCTCCTGTAACCCGAAAGGGGCAAAGGTGTCCTCGAACATTTCCCACGCACGCCTCAGGCGCGCACCGGCACCGGCCGGGCCGTGTTCCGGGTGAACGACTGCCCGGGCGCTGAAGATCGTCGCGGGCGACGCGACCAACCCACAGGCGAAGGGCCCGAAGATCATCGCCCATATCTGCAATGACCTCGGCGGATGGGGCAAGGGATTCATGCTGGCGATCTCGCGTCACTGGCCCGAACCGGAGCGCGAGTACCGCCGCTGGCACCGCGAGCGGGCAGGTAACGACTTCGCCCTCGGAGCAGTACAGATGGTCCGCGTCCGAGCCGACATCTGGGTCGCAAACATGGTCGCGCAGCGCGGCATGAAGGTGGGAAGCAGCGGTCCGCCCATCCGATACGACGCCGTCGAACGCTGCCTGCGGGCCGTCGCTGAGCACGCCCTTGTCAACAAGGCTTCTGTTCACATGCCCCGCCTCGGCTGCGGCCTCGCCGGCGGCAAGTGGGAACGCATCGAGCCGATCATCACCAGAACCTTGAGTGCCCGTGACATCGCCGCCACCGTCTACGACTACGAGAACACACCCATCAGTTGACCATGGACCTGCGGCCCTGTGGCCGGGCGAAGGGTCGGTCTCGTGTTGCGTGGTCGGCAGAGTTGGGCCAGGCTGCGTCCGCTACTTCCAAGTCTTCGTGGTCTCGTCCCAGTGCAGGAGTCGCCCACGAACCTCGTCGGCGGTCGGGTCGAGGTCGATGAGGGCGAGGCGGGCCTCTTCGGTGAGGTCCTCGGGAAGTTCCAGTCTCGTCCACACGCGCGAGTTCGGTACCGCCACGCCCAGGTGCCTGAGCCAGCCGGCCCATCGGAACAGGCTGATGCGGCCGAGAGCGCGCCCCACGGATTCGCCCAGTTGCTCGCCGAGCTTCGTCGCGAATGCCTCGACGAACGGCCCGAGCACCTTGAGTGCGATGAACCCGACGGCCAGTTCCGCATAGGTCGGGGATTCCATCCGACCGATGTGTATCCCGCTGCGCGCCTCCTCCTCTTCGCGGCGCTGCAGTTCACGGGCCCTCTTCTGCGACACGGCCTCAGAGCGCTGCTGCACTTCGAGGCGGATCCGGGCGTCCACCTCGCGCGGCCGGTCGGTCCTGGACCCGGTCAGAGCGAAGCTCGTCGAGTCCTGATCGTGGGCGCGAAGGACGACATCGAGCGCGAAGAGTTTGTCCTTGTACTGCCATCCTCGCGAGATGAACCGCCGCAGCTCGGATCCCGCGTCGCCGGCCTGGGTCGCGAACTCGTGAGCGCCGGCCGCCTGAGCGGCCCGGGCGGCGAGATGACACATGAGCACGGACTCGTCCAGGCGGTCGCCTCCCTTCAGGGCGAGCGCCAGGGCGTAGAGGGCGTGAGCCTGGGCCGCCTGATCGTCCGACGCCTCGGCGATCAGAACGGCACGGGTCGCTGCGTCGATGGCGTGGTCCGCGTCCGTCATGCCACCACTGTGCCGCAGCACGGACGTTCGTGGAATCGGCCTGGATCTGCCTCAGCGGGGGGCCGATCGGGGAACGACTGCCCGGCCCAGGCGTCTGACGAGCCAATCCCGGCCGGTGGCAGCCCTGTTACGGCAGTAGGTCCGATCAAGTAGGGTCCCCGTCGTGAACACCGGACCGGCGCTACGCCACGCACGGATCGGTCACCCGGTGGAGGGCTGATCGCACGGTGGGTGCAGGAAACGCACCCCCTCAGTTCGGCACGCGGACCTCCCGGCACTCGCGCACCGCGAGTCCGTTTTCCGTCTCGAACAACAACGAGGTCAGCCGAATGACAGCCACGTTCAACCACACCATCATCGCCGCCAAGGACCGCAACGAGTCGGCTTGGTTCTTCCGGGAGTTGTTGGAACTCTCAGAAGCGCCGTCCTGGGCCCGTTCACCAACATCCAGCTCACCGACGGCGTGCTGCTGCAGTTCGCCGAGCCGCCGGTGGAGATCCAGATGCAGCACTACGCGTTCTTGCTCGACGACGAACTGTTCGATCGCGCGTACCGGCGGCTGTGTGATCGCGGCATCGAGCGCTGGGCCGACCCGCAGATGTGCCGCCCGGACGAGATCAACAACGAGCACGGCGGTCGAGGCGTGTACTTCAAAGACCCCGCCGGTCACTTGATCGAGCTGATCACCCGCCCGTACCTGTAACCGATGCGGAACCTGGTCGGGCGCCCGAAACAGCGCGCCGATCAGGCGGTCAATTGGCCGGACTCCCTTTGGGGGCGGTCAGAAGCGGAACAGCTCGGCGAACCGGTCGAGGAGGGCGGGGTCGCCTTCCACGCGCACGCTGCCGTCGGCGAGCACTTCGGTAGGGGTCCTGCTGCCGCTCATCAGCTCGCGGACCGGGTGGCCGGACAGGCGCTCGACGACGAGGTCGGGATCAGGGTGGGTGCCGAAGCCGACGGTCAGTGCTCCGTCGGTGATCTGCAGGCGGATGGTGAACTCGCCCATGCGGACCTCGAAGCCGATGGTGGCGCCCGTGGCTGACTCGGGCCGGTAAGCGGTGCGGAAGGACATGGCCACCGCTTCGGCGGTGATGGCTTCGCCGGGGCGGGGCTCGGCCATGGTCCGGGCTCCCCAGCGGCCCAGTGCGACGAGTGCCGGTTCGAGGTCTCGCCCGTACTCGGTGAGCTCGTAGACGACCGCGCGCTCGGGGTGGGGCAGCGCACGACGGGTGGCCAGTCCGGCCTCTTCGAGCTGCTTGAGGCGGGTCGACAGGATGTTGGTGGGAATGGCGGGCAGCCCCCTGCGCAGGTCCGTGTAGCGCTGAGGCCCGTTGAGCAGGTCGCGAACGATCAGCATCGCCCACCGTTCACCGACCATCTCCATCGCGCGGGCCAGGCCGCAGAACTGTCGGTACTCGCGAGTCGCCATGATGCAGATTCTAGCTCAGAATTCCATTGACAAAGTGTGCTTGCAAAATGCAAGCTCACTTCTCGTTCAGATGCGGACGGTTCGCGGGCAGCTCTTCCGGGGGGATCGCATGACCGCAGGGCGCAAGGCCGCAGCAGGGCGGCCGCCCGACCGAGGACGGCGGCCTCGCCGACGGCACTGCCGAAGCCCGCTACACCCCGTCAGTCCCCCCCCCGCCCGGCCGTCGACTTCGCCCACGACCAGGAAGGACTCCTCCATGTCCCAGACGCTCGACGCGCCGACCGCTCTCGATGCGCCCCCGGCCCGGCCGGTGCCGCGGCTCCTGTCCGCCGCCGGCATCGCGGCAGGACCGCTTTTCCTCGCGGCAGGCGTGGCCCAGGGCCTGACGCGGGACGGGTTCGACTTCACCCGCAACGCTCTCAGCCAGCTCAGCCTCGGCGCCCTCGGATGGATCCAGGTCGCCGTCTTCCTTCTCACCGGCCTGCTGGTCATCGGCAGCGCGATCGCGGTACGTCGGACGCTGCGGGGCACGCCGGGCGGTACGTGGGCGCCCCGACTGCTCGCCGCGTTCGGCACCTCGTTCCTGGTCGCCGGCGTCTTCTCCGCCGATCCGGGGGCGGGGTTCCCCGCCGGCGCCCCCGAGGAACGGGTCACCTCGCTGAGTGCGCACGGCACCGTCCACCTGTTGGCCGGTACGGCCGGTTACCTCGCGCTGTGCGCCGCGTTCCTCGTGCTCGCACGGCACTTCACTGTCCGTGGGCAGCGAGGCTGGGCACTCGCCTCCCGCCTCGTGCCGGTCGGGGTTCTCGCCGGATTCGCCGCCTCCGCCACCAGCGTCGCCGCATTCACCGCCGGGGCAGGACTGGGCCTGCTCGGGCTCAGCGCCGTCACCGCCCGCCTGACCCTGCCCGCACGGAAGTAGCGCCCCGCTCCGCCGCCCTCAGAAACCGCACCGAGACCACCGCCGACTTACAGGAGGCTTTCGCATGACCACCCCGGTCAAGGGCCCTGCCGGCTACTTCCCCGCGATCGAGAAGAAGTACGGCCGCCCGATCGAGGAGTGGCGCGTGCTCATCCGCACCTCGCCGCTCACCACACACATGGAACTCGTCGCCTGGCTCAAGGCCGAGCACGGCCTGGGCCACGGCCACGCCAACGCGCTGGTCGCGCACACGCTGGCCGGCGCCGGCGGCTGAGCCCCTCGAACCTCCGCCTGCTCCCACCAGCTCCGCCTGCTGCGCAACCTCGGCCTGGTCACAAGCGAACGGCACGGGCGCTCGATTGTCTACGCCCTCTACGACAACCACGTCGCCGAGCTCCTTGACCAGGCCCTGTACCACGTCGAGCATCTGCGCCTGGGTGTCCGCGACGCCCCGGCCGGCCTGGCCGAGCCCGCCGTCGCCGACTGACCGGCCGACCGACCCGACCGGCCCGACCGCCTCGGCGGCGCGCGGTCGGCAGAACGTCCGGGCGACGCGGTCACCGGCCGTCCGGCGTCTTCGGAAAGGCGCCGATTGCCGGCAGGCCCAGCCGCATGCCCTCCCGCTCCCGGCGGTTCCGGCCCAGCCGGTACACGTACCGGTGCACACCGCGATGCCTCTGATTCCCTGCCTGCTCCTGGTGGCGCACCTTCTGGGCCATACGCTCCTTCGGCGCCACGCCGTTCGGCAGCAGCTTCACGGTCCGCGGCGTCCCCCGGCCCATGCAGACGGCGTTCGTGGCCTGGAGGACACCTGGGCCCGGCGGCTGGTCGAGCCCTGCGCGGGGGACGGTGTCCACGGGGCGGCCGCCGCCCGGGACGCGAACGGTCCCGGGCGACGGCCGGAGGGGCTCAGCGCGTGGTGTAGCCGCCCGTTGGCGAAGAGGATCTGGCCGGTGATCCACCAGCCCTCGGTGGCCAGGAAGGTGACGATCGGCGCGATGTCCTCGATCTTCGTCAACTGGTCTCCCGCCGCCCGGGACTTGTGGAAGGCGACCCGCTCCGGGGTCTCCTGGCCGTAGAAGAACGGGGTGACCGCCCTCTGTGAGGAGCAGTCAGCAATCTGTCAGGCGCTCGGCGGCGTCCATCTCCGCAACGGTCACTTCGCTGGGCCGGGCGTGCTCCAGCCGCCAACGAGTGATCGTTCCGTCCGGCCCTGACAACTGGCACGCGGACAGGGCGGTGTTGATGCGGTCGCGCACGACATGCTCTGCCGCGGGTTCGGTGGAGAAGAGCGTTCGTAGGAGCACCCGTTCCCCGGCCCGCTCGGCGCGCGTATGGTGCGAGGCCAGTGGGCAGGGCGGTGGGTGCTCCCAGTGCCCGCACAGTGCCACGGTGATGGCCGCCCCAGGCGCTTGCAGGTCTGCGTCCGGCTCCATCAGGATGACCGCCTCGTGGGCGAATACGCGTCGCACCGGGGCAGTATGCCGTTCCCCCGGCCGAGACCCAGGGGGATCTGGCGAATGGTCCTTGCCGTGGATGGAAGTCCTTGGAAGCGGCGGGTGCACCCACCCGGCCCTTCCGGTCACTCGGTGAGGCGGGCCGCGCTTCTGCCGACGTCGGCTTCCGCCAGTAGGCAGCGGCCGATGACGGCTGTTCAGCCATGAGGCTGTCCCCGCCGTGGCTTCGCAGCAGGGGCGAGACCGGTTCACAGCCCGCGACAGACTCCAGGAATGCGGTACATGGGCCAGCGCGGACACGACATCGGCCTCGTCCACGTGCGGGACGGCGAGGTTGTAGTTCAACACGGGCGCCATGGTGCCACTCCTTCCTGACCGACGGCGGGGACGAAGGGTGCGGGCGGACTCCGATGCCGCCGGAGTCCGCCCCCTCGGTGGTGGGGCTCGTGGCACCACGGGACCACCGTGCTTCGTCGACGGCGGAGCAGAGCGTGCCGGGCCGGCTGGTCATGCGGACGCGTGGTGACGAGGTCGTACCGGCGGCCGACGAAGCCGGGGAAGGTCGAGTAGGGCTTCCCTCTCAGCCGGTCCGTGCCACGAAGCGCCGCGTGACGGCCAGGGCCGCGGCCATGATGCTCAGCTGGGGATTCACCTCCGGACAGCCCGGCAGCACGGAACCGTCGGCGACCAGCACGCCGTGCACCCCGCGCAGCCGTCCCTCCGGGTCGGCCGGTGCCTGCTCCGGGTCGCTGCCCGCCGCCACCGTGCCCGTGGGGTGGAACGCGGAGACGTGCAGGTCGCGCACGCTCACCCGGTCGAGCAGCGCCTCCAGCTGGGCCGGGGTGCGGGCGCGCGGGAGACGGGCGACGCCGGTCAGCACCTCCTCGGCGCCGGCGGCGAACAGCAGGCGTCCCATGGCCCGCTGGGCCCGCAGCAGCCGGTCCGCGTCCCGCGCCGCCAAGCCGTAGCGCGGCAGCGGGCGGTCACGCCCGAGCACGCGGCCCGAGGGCCGGTCGGCGATCATGGCCCCCAGCGTCGCCAGCCGTTCCGTCCGCTCCAGCTCGCCCCGCAGTTCGCGGCCGACACCGGGCAGGACGAACGAACTCATGCCCGGAGGCGCCGCGGTGGCCTCGATCAGGATGCCGTCGGCGCGCAGCTGCTCCACCCCGACGCTCTGCAGGACGTTCTGCCGGCCGGTGACCGGGTGGCCGAAGCGGCCCGCGACGCTGATCGCGGGGTGCACGCTGAGGTTGTGGCCGAGCCGCGGGTGTCCGCCCAGGCCGGAGCGGCGCAGCAGCGGCGGGGTGTGGAGTGCCCCGGCGGCGACGACGACCAGGGGGCTGAGGATCTCCAGTTCGCTGCCGTCCGGGCGGCGGGCCAGCACCCCGGCGGCCCGTGGGCCGGCCGGCCCGTCGCGGTCGGTCAGGATCCGCCGTACGCGCGCGTGGGTCACGATACGGGCGCCGGCGGCGCAGGCATCGGGGAGCACGGACAGCTGGACGCTCTGTTTGGCGCCGGTGGGGCAGCCGACGACGCACTGGCAGGAGCCCCGGCAGCCCGGGGCGTTGCGCCGCAGGGGCGCGGCGGTCCAGCCGAGGGCCTCCGCCCCGGCCAGTGCGAGCAGCCCGTTGCCGCCGAGGACGTCCAGCGGCTGCGGTGCCACCCGCAGGGCGCGCTCGACCTCGTCGAGATGGCCGCCGAAGTCCTCGGCGGCGGCGAATCCGTACCGGCTCAGCCAGCGGTCGACGACCGGGCCCGGTGTGCGGTAGCAGGTACCGGAGTTGACGACGGTGGTACCGCCGACGGCCCGGCCCACGGGCAGGACCAGCGGGGGGTTCCCGACGGCGATGGTCGCGCCGCCGTCCCGGTACAGGTCGAGGAAACGGTCGAGCGGAGCCCGCCGTCCGAACGACGCGGTGGAGTGATGCGCGCCCTCCTCGACGACGACGACGCTCAGGCCCGCCGCGGCCAGTGTCCGGGCGGCCATCGCGCCGCCGGCTCCCGAGCCGACCACGACCGCGTCGGCGGTGGAGCGCGTGGGCCAGTCGGAGGAGGGCGTGCAGTCGAGCGGCGGGTCCTCGGGGGCGGACACCGGGGCCGGCGGCGCCCGGTGCAGCATCCGTTCGGTGCCGGCGGCCAGCAGGAGCGGTACCTTCAGCGCGTCCAGGAGCGGCAGCAGGGCCCGGTGCGCGGTGAGCGACGTCATGACGCGCTCCCGTTCCGCGGCGCCGAGTGAGGCGAGCCGTCTGCCGGTGCGGGCGACGGCGTAGGCGTCGATCGCGGCGGCGGCGCCGTGCACCGCCGCGCGCGCCGGAGCCGGCATGGCGGTGAGCAGGGCCGCGGCGCGCCGCGGGACGGCTTTGGTCCAGTCGGCCGTTCCGTCGTCGGCCAGGAAAGCGGCGGCAAGTCCCGTCAGGGACCGGGGGGTTCGGGTCATCGGTCGCCGACCTCCGCGTGCGCGGTGCCGGACAGCCGCCAGGTCGCCTCCGGCCGCCAGCGGCCCCACCAGCGTTCCAGGCGCACCTCCGCGTCCGCCCTCTCGCTGTTGCGGCACACGGCGCCGGAACCGTCCGGATCGGTGTAGTCGAGGGCGAGGGTCGCTCCCGGCGGCTGGGTCACCGACACCCGGATGCGGCGCAGCCCCGCGCGGCCCTCGACCCGCCAGCGAGGAAGGCCGATGTCCGCGCGGAACCGGCCTGCGCCCGCCCAGCCCACGGCCGTCCGTTCGGCCCGCCGGGGCCAGACGCGGCCGTCGCGGTACAGGCGCAGGAACACCAGCGGCGGCAGCCGGTCGAGCCCGCGCCGCATCGACACCGCGGCGACGATCTCCAGGACGTCACCGCCGCCCAGATCGGCGTGCAGCCAGGCCCAGCGGCGGGCGTTGCCGTGGCCGTAGATGCGGGCGCTCGCGCCCGGCGCGTCCGTGATCCGCAGCTCGCCGCCTGCGTGGCGGACGGTTCCGCTGTAGCGGGCCCGCGCGGCCGGCAGCATGTGCGAGGCCGGCAGCCGGGGCCGGCGCCACGACCAGCGCGGGAAGGTGTGCAGCGGCGGGCCCTGCAGCCGCTCGGTGAGCGTCCACGCGAACGGTCCGGCCGAGCCGGTGAGGCGGCCGGGCGTGACCCGGGTCTCCCCGGCGGTGAAGCCGTGGGCCGGGCCGGTCCAGGGGGTGGGTCCGAAGCGGGCGTGCTCGGGCGGGCCGTCCTTGGGGAACACGGCGAACCAGCCGTGTGCGTAGGCGGGTTCGCCGTCGTGCGGGGCGACCACCTCGTGGTGCAGCCAGATGCCGCTGCCCGTCGCCGGATCGGTCAGGGTGGTGTACCAGACCTCCGTCCTGCCCGGTGTGCCGTCCCAGCGCGGGGCCAGGTGCCGGCCGGCGTCGGGCTCGGGCGTCCGCGGGAACCGGAAGCCGGCGAGGAAGGGGCCGAGGCCGGTGGCGAGCGGGAAGCGCAGCGTGCCCTCGCCGACGCGTTCGCCGTCCTCGTACAGCGTGTACGGCAGTACGGTCATCGAGGTCAGCGGGCGCCTGAACGACACCGACTTCCAGCCGTCCAGCTGCAGACGCCGGCCCTCCAGGACGAAGCCGAGCCGGTAGCGGATCCTGCGGCGCGCCAGCGGCGAGATCTCCAACTCGCCCTCGGCCTCCGGGTCGTCGGCCCGCCCGGCTATCCGGACGCGGCCCGTCAGCCGCGCCAGGGTCGTGCGATGGGGCAGCAACAGGCTGTCGGCGCGGGCCTGGAGGTCCAGCCGCACCGGGCGGTCGGCCGTCTCCCCGGCCAGGCGGACCCGGCCCAGCATCGTCTCCCGGAACAGCGTTCCGCGGGCGGTCACCGGGCGTCTCCCCGGCGTCCGCCGGAGCGGGCGAGCCCTTCGAGCATCAGGCGTTCCGTCGTCGACAGGTAGTCTCCCGCGGCGGTGCGCGCGGCTTCCGGGTCGCCGGCCGTGACGGCCTCGACCACCGGCGCCAGGCGGTCGTGCGCGGTCCGCGCGTCCTCGAAGGGACCGGCCAGCGCGGCGCGCACCGGCAGGTAGGCGTTGAACAGGGTGTTGGTCAGCAGCACGTACACCCGGTTGCCGGTGGCACGGGCCAGGGCCCGGTGCACCTCGGCGTCCGCCAGCTGTGCCGGGTCGCCGCCGGCCGCCTCTCCCACGGCCACCAGCAGCCGGCGCAGCTCGCCGACGTGCGCCGGTGTGGCGCGGGCCGCGGCGCGCTCCGCGATCAACGCACCGATGCTGCGGCGGACTTCGAAGATCTCGCCGATCCAGTCCGGGCTGTGCCGGACCAGCATGGGCAGGAGATCGGCCCCGCCCAGGCGCAGGAAGTCCCGTACGCGCGTGCCCACTCCGTGGCGCGTCTCCAGCAGACCGGACTGCGCCAGCCGGCCGAAGGCGTGCTTGAGCGTGGTGCGGGTGACCCCGAACCCGTCGGCGAGTTCGCGTTCGGGCGGCAGATAGGTCCCGGCAGGATGACGCCCGGCGAGGATGTCCTCGCGGAGCTTCTTCTCCAGCACGTCGACGATCGTCTCGCGTGGCAGTGCTTCCACCCAGGCCTCCAACGACATAGTGGTTCAGTGGCTCAGCCACTCAACCAACAGGACTCCGCGGAGTCAATGGCCCTGGCGGAACATGCCGTTGAGTGGAGCAATGCCGGTGTGCCGTGGTGGAGCGCACCAGGCTGGGAGTCTTGTCGAGTCGCTGTCACAGGAGTCCGGGTGCGAAGACCACGGGTGCCGAAGTCCGGCCGTACCGGTCGAGAGGCGGAGGGCGGCGCCGGCGCGCGGACGGGGTTGCCGGCGCCGCCCGCGTGGATGCGCTGGCTCCCGGTCCTGTACGTGGCGGGTGTACTGCTGCTGGAACCCGTGACGCCCGTGGAGTGGCCGGTGAGCTTCGTGCTGATCGCCCTGCCGCTGGTGACCGCGTTCGCCCACGGGCCCGTCGCCGTCGCCGGCGCCACGGTGTTCGGGGTCTTCATGGAGGGGATCCTGGCCGGAACCCCGTGCTGTGCCGGCCGGCCGGTCGGCTACCTGTGGGAGCGCTACTACGTGGCCGCCTACTTCTGCACCGGTCTGGTGGGCGTCCTCGGCACCATCCTGGCCGCGCATCGCATCCGCCGGGAGCGCACGCTGGCCGACGTGCGCTTCGTGGCCGACATCGCGCAGCGGGTCCTGCTCAGACCGGTGCCCCACCGGATCGGCGATCTCCTCCTGGAGAGCCTCTACCTCGCCGCCGCCGCGGAGGCCCGCATCGGCGGCGACCTCTACGAGGCCGTCCCCACGCCGTACGGGGTGCGGCTGCTCATCGGAGACGTCCGTGGCAAGGGACTGCTCGCCGTGGAGACCGCCGCGGCCCTGCTCGGCGCGTTCCGTGAGGCGGCGCACGACGAACCCGCGCTGCCCGACCTGGCGGACCGGGTCGAGACGAGCATGACCCGCAGGGCGACGCAGCTGGGCGGGTACGAGGCCGGCGAGCGGTTCGTCACCGCGGTCTTCGTCGAGGTCCCCGCCGGGGCCAAGCTGATCCGCGTCGTCAACTGCGGCCATCCGCCCCCGGTCCTGATCCGGTCGGGCGAGGTGCGTGAACTGGACAGCGGACGTTCGGCTCCGCCGCTGAACCTGGGCATACTGCTCGGGGAGCCGTACCACGTCGACACGTACGCCTTCCGCCCCGGCGACCAGCTGCTGCTGTACACGGACGGCATCTCGGAGACCCGTGGCCCGGGCGGCTCCTTCTACCCCCTGCTCCAGCGCCTGCGTTCCTGGCGGTCCCTGCCGTCGCAGGGTCTGCTGGAACGGCTTCACCACGACCTGATGGACTACAGTGGCGACCGTCTGCAGGACGACATCGCGGCGCTGGCCGTCTGGCGCCCCGCCGACGGGGTTGCCGTGCCGCCTCCGTCGCCGGCCGGATGAGCCCGGCCGGCGACACGGACGAAGGCGGCCTTCCGGCGGATCAGAAGGCCGTGTGGGCGAACCAGCGGTCGAGGACCGCGACCTCCCCGGTGACGTCGAAGACGGGCTCCTGGTAGGACCGTCGCCCGTAGAGCAGCAGCAGAAGATCCGCCGCCCGTCCGCGCACCGTCACCGTGTCCGGCCCGGACGCGGTGTCGCCGCCGGTGCGCGGCAGCGGCCGGAAACCGTCCGGGTCCAGCCGCACCCGCCACTCCTCGCCGGTTGCCGCGCCGGAGTCCGTGCACCGGAACGCGACGGTCTCGCCGTCGCCGCGCAGCTTGGCCACATCCGGAGCGAAGAGCCCCGCGTAGGGCAGGTTGACCAGGAACTCGTCCACCCCGTCCGCGGCCAGCACGGGGTCCACGTCCGTCTCCCGGCCCACGGCGCGTTCCGCGTCCGCCCGGTGCACCAGCGTCTCGAAGAGCATCCGGCGGGCCCAGAACCGTGCGTGCTGGTCCTCGCCCCAGGCCCACATCGGCGCGTCGGGATCGGTGTCCCGCAGCACGGCCGCCACTTCGGGCACCCCGGCCAGCACCCAGCCGGCGTAGTCCCGCGCGTGGTCGGGCAGGCCCAGCCGCACCTCCCTGCTGCGGGGAGGCTCCTGCACCCGCCGCGTCAGCAGCGCGCAGAACCAGCGCTGCAGCGCTCCCACGTGCTGGGTGAGATCGGCCAGCGTCCAGTCGGGACAGGAGGTACGGCGCCCGTGTGGTCGGCGCCGCCGACGGTCTCGGCGAAGCGGCGGGTCTCCCGCTCGATCGCCTCGCGGTAGGTGTCGTAGGGCAGCGGGTGCCCCGCTCCGCTCGTCGTCGCCATCTGGTGCCGCCGTTCTTTCCTCGGCCTGGATCTCCGTCGGGATCAGTGTGGGGGCTGGAGTCCACTCGAAGGCAAATCGACGTGTCGTGTCCGCGGGGTGGGGGCGGACACGACGTCGGGCGGGCGGTCAGGGCTGCGCCGACAGCCGGAAACTCTGGGCGGCGGAGCCGTCACAGGTCCGCTGGACGAGCTGGACGCCGTTGGTGGCGGCACCGGCCGCCGTCAGGCACTTTCCGCTGTGCCGGGCGGTGAGCCGGTACTGCCCGTCGGCCTCGCGCACCGGCAGCCACTGCTGATTGGTGCCTCCGCCGTAGGACCACAGCTGCACCGGAGCGCCGTCGGCCGTGGAGCGGTCGGCCACGTCGAGGACCTGCTGCGGATTGCCGCGGGCGGCGATGCGCCGGTAGCCGCTGTCGGTGGACCGGAACTGGAACTGCTGTGCCGCGGTCGCGTTGCAGGTGTACTGCTGGACGACCGTCCCGTCGGCGGTGCCGGCCGCGCGGGCGTCGACGCACGTTCCGTTTCCCTTGTTGCGCACGGTGTACCAGGAGGTCTCGGAGATGCCGTCCGACGGCGGCTGGGAGGCCGGTGCACCGCCCAGCCACTTCAGCCCGTCCAGGAGGAACCGGTTCTGGGTCGCGCTCGCGAAGGAGGAGGACAGCGCCGTGTCGGTGTCGTAGTCCATCGCGTTGTGGCCGAAGTTCGCGTACAGCATGCGGTACTTGGTGTTGGTCCACAGGATCGGGTAGTAGCCGCCGTACCACGTCTGGTTCGGGTCGGTGCCGAGCGGGAAGCTGCTGGGGTCGACGGAGGCCAGGATCCTGATGTCGGGGTTCTGGCGCAGGTCGTTGGACCAGCTGTACCACTCGCTGACCGAGGACGTGAACGTGGCGGGCAGGTTGCTTGTCGACGGGTGGGTGCGGTCCTCCACCCGCAGCACGGCCGTGGTCGGCCCCCAGGTGTTCGACCGGAAGTTCCCGCTGCCCAGGAACTGGTCGTGATACCACGGCCAGCTCCGCGCGTCGGTGGTGAAGGCCGACACGTGGAAGCCCATCCATGCCCCGCCGTTGCGCATGTACCGCTCGAAGCCCGCTCGCTGGGCGGCCGACTGGGGCAGATCGTCGAGGAAGAGGACGACCTGGTAGCTGCTGACACCGCCGTCGGCGAGGAGGTCCCAGTTGTCGCTGGCGGTGTAGGTGAAGCCGTTGGCGGCCGCCTGCCGGGGGAACCAGGCGTTGGCTTCGTGGACGAAGCTGATGTGGGCGGCGTCCCAGGTGCCGTTGTACAGCGCCAGGACCCTGAACGGCTGCGCGGTCGCGGCGGCCCGTGCGGGCGGCTGCGCCACCAGGCTCGCCAGCACCGCGAGCAGGCATGCGAGCCACAGGGGGACGCGCGCCGCACCAGATCTCACCTGTTGCATCCGATGTTCCCTTCTTGGCCGGCCTCGGGAGGAGGCCGGGTGGGGGGGAGGGGGAGGGGCCCGGAAGACGTTCACGTACTTGACCGTGAGGCGTATGTGTAGAAGCCGCTGGCCCGTGAACCTAAAGGTCCGGACCAGACCCGTCAAGAGGTGACGTCGGGAACGCCCGTCATCGGAAGGTGAGTTGAGTACTTGTAGGGACCGTGTCCGTCGGATCCGCTCAGCCGGGCTCGACGGCCAGCGCGTCGACCACGGCCTGGAGGCTGCCTCCGTGGTGTTCCGCGACGCGCCGCTGCAGCGAGGAGCCGCTTCCCCCGTGCTGGACAGCGCCGAGCCAGTCGCTCACCCACCGGTCGTCGCCGTAGCTGCTGAGCTGCGGCTCGACCCGCTTCCACAGCTCCTCGACCAGGCGGCCGACGGCCGTGGGGGTGTGGTCGCGGGTGTGGGTGGCGGGCAGCGTGCAGGCCGTCCCGTGCCGGGCGGCCTGCCAGCACGCCGCCCGCAGCAGCGGATCGGGGACCTCGGGCGCGGGCTCACCGGCGCGTACCGCCTCCACGGCACCGCCGACGAGGGCGCGGACGAGGAGCGCGTAGGCGGTCGTGGCCGCGGCGTCGGGCAGCACGTCCGCGACGCGCACCTCGATGGTGGGCAGGTGCGGTGAGGGCCGGACATGCCAGTAGATCATCCCCGGGTCCATCGCCGCTCCGGTGGCGATGAGCCGGCCGACGATCCGGTCGTAGTGCGCCGCGCCCCGCAGGTGGGGCGGGGGACCCGCCGAGGGCCACCGGCTCCAGAGCATGGTGCGCCAGCTCTCGTAGCCGGTGTCCGTCCCGTCGCTGAAGGGGGAGTTGCCGGTGAGGGCGAGCAACAGGGGCATCCAGCCCCGCAGATGGTTGACCGCCCGCACGGCCTCGTCGCGGTCCGCCACGCCGACGTGCACGTGACAGGCGTTCACCCCCTGGTCCTGGATCAACGGTCCGAAGCTCCGTGCGAAGGCGCGGTAGCGCGGCTTGTCCGCGAGGGGCGGCGGCCCGGGCCGGCCGAGGACCGCGGTGCCGCTGGGCACCAGCAGGCAGTCGTGCTCGGCCGCGGCAGTGGCCGCGCCTCTCCGCAACCGGCCGATCTCCGCCTCCAGTTCGGCGGCGGTGCGGCACACCGCGCTGACGGTCTCCACCTGAGCCTGCGAGACCTCCGCGGTGACATGGGAGGCCCCGAGGTGGCCGAGCGCGGCACGCACCACGGAGGGGGCTCGGTACACGGCCGCCCTGCTGTGCCGTTCGGCCAGGATGAACTCCTCCTCCACGCCGACCGTCGGTGGTGCGGTCACCTCGGCCGGGAACATGGGCGCACCGGCGGCGGCAGGGGTCACGGCATCAAGCGGCTCTGGCACGTCCAGCCCTTTCGGAAGACTGAGGACACCGGCATCCACGTGCGGTGGGCTCTGTGCGGCCCGCGTTCACCACTGTCGACTGGCGCGCTCGGGGGCATGGACCACCCCCTGTCGAACACTGGGTGGGAGCATGCTCGTCCCGCGCCGGGGGCCCTGCAAGCGGGTACCCGGTCACCATCGGTCCGCGCCGACCGGCGGTTGTCCGCCAGGCGGGCGCGGAAGCACCGGCCCCGGCGCGGGCGGGCGGGGGTCCGGCGGCCGTCGCGGACGGCGGGTGGGACGGGGTGGGCAGGCGGTGCTCCGGGGAGAAGTGCTCTCCATGGCCGAAAGCGGGACGAGAACCCGCGCCGCCGGCCGCCGCACGCTCCGAGCCGCACCTCCCGTCCGGCGCCGCTTTCCCGCACGGCGAGGCTCTCCGGGCCCCCGCCGCGCCGCTTTCCCGCTGGGCGAGGTTTTCCGGGCCCCGCCGCGCCGGTCTCCGCACGGCGAGGCTCTCCGGGCCCCGCCGCCGGGCGTCCCGCCGATCCGCTCCACCACGCGCCGCGCGCCCCGCACTCGCGGCCGGCCCCCGTCCATGCCCCGGACCACGGTCGGGACGGGGTGGAGAGCGGGCGACGGGTGTGGTGCGGGCCCCGCCCGATCGCGGTCCTGGCAAGATGGCGCCATGGAACGTGTGCTTGGTATCGGCGGATACTTCCTGCGGGCGGCGGACCCGGCGGCCCTGAGCGCCTGGTACCGCGACTGCCTGGGCCTGGACGCCGACGAGAACGGTCTGTGGCGTCAGGAGCCCGGGCCGACGGTGTTCGCGGCGTTCGAGTCCGGGACCGACTACTTCGGGTCCCGCGGCCAGCAGACCATGCTCAACTTCCGCGTCCGCGACCTGGACGCGATGCTCGCGCAGCTGCGCGCCAAGGGAGCGGACGTGGCCCCGGAGACCCAGGACATGGACGGTGTCGGCCGATTCGGCTGGGTCACCGACCCCGAGGGCAACCGGCTCGAACTGTGGGAACCCGCCACGCCGACGGCGCCGTGAGCCGGGGCCGGCGGCCGGGAGCCGTCGGCCCCGTCGAGGGTGTTCAGAGGGACGTGAAGGGCTGGTGGTCGGCCAGGGCGAGGGCGCGGACGAAATCGGCCAGGCGCACGGCCGTGCGAGCGAGCAAGCGGGGAAGCGGGCGGGTCCGGGTGTCGTAGGCCACCGTCCACAGCGCGGGTATGTGATTCATGGCCGCAGCGTGCGGCGCCGGCCGCGTGGTGCGGCCCATCGTGGACGGTCCTGGACGCCGCGCACGGACCCGGGGCGGCGCCGGGTCCCCTTCGCGGGACGGTCTTCGCCGCACGGTGCCCGCGCAGTATCTTGGAATCACGATTCCAAGATGGCGGGTGGCGCATGCCGGACATCAAGCACTTCGATCCTGACGAGACCCTGGACACGGTGGTGCGGCTGTTCTGGCGGCGGGGCGTGGCCACCACCGGCGTCCAGGACATCGTGACCGCGACCGGCCTCAACCGCTCCAGCCTGTACGCCACCTTCGGCGGCAAGCAGGAGCTGTACCTCGCCGCGCTGCACCGCTATCGGGAGCGGCGGTCACGGCCGATGTTCCGCCGGCTGGCGGAGGGCGACCGCGGCCTGCCGGCGGTCGCCGAGTTCTTCGACAGCCTGATCACGGTGCGGTGTTCGGGCGAGTACGCCCGCTGGGGCTGTATGGTCGCCAACGCCCACGCCGGCGCGGAGAACGGCGACCCGGACGTCCGCGCCGTACTCGACCGGCATCACCAGGAGCTGCGGGACGCGCTGCACACGGCGCTCACCGCGGCTGAGACGCGGGGGCAACTGGCGGCGGGAACCGACCCGGAGGCCGCCGCGGACCTGCTGGCCCTGCTCGCCTACGGCGTGAACCTGCGTTCCCGTGCGGGCGCCGACGCACAGGCGCTGCGCCGGACCGTGACCGCGGCGCTCGACTCCATCGGACGATCGCCCCTCGCCTGACACGGCCACGAGGCGAGCCCCGGCCCGGCGCGTCGGCGCTGGACCGGGGCTCTTTCCGCTTGAAGCCGGGCCCCTCCTCGTCTAACTTGAAACGACCGTTCCAAGTTAATGGTGGCTCAGGACCTCATGGGGAGGATGTTCGTGCCGCAGCTCCTGGATCAGGGAAAGGCCCGCACGATGGACGAGTTCATCGGGCAGTTGCGGCTGCTGAAGGCGTGGGCGGGCAGTCCCTCGATCACCGAGATCACCCGCCGCGTGCATCAGGACTGGCGGAGTGCAGGACGCCCGCGCGGCGAGTGGCCGGCCCGCTCGACCGTCGGCGACTGCTTCCGGGTCGGACGCCGACGCCCGAACCCCGACTTGCTTCTGGCCGTCGTCCGGGTGCTCGCCGGCGACGAGGCGGCCGTCGCCATGTGGCGGCAGGCGCTGCGCACGGTCCTGGGCGAGGCGGAGGCATCTGCCCGTGTCTGCGCCTATGACCGGCTGCCCGCGGGCCCGTCCCTTCTCGTCGGCCGGTCCCGGCCCGTGTCCCGCACCGAAGCCGCCCTCGCGGCCGAGGGGAGGCCGGGTGTCGTGGTCATGGAAGGGGCCGCAGGGGTGGGAAAGACCTCGCTGGCCCTGCACTTGGCCCGCCGCGCACAGGCCCGGAAGCACGCCGACGCCCCCGCCCTCTTCGCCGACCTGCGCGGCTTCGCACCGGACCGTCCCCCCGCCGACACCGCGGCGGTGCTGGATACCTTCCTGCGCCTGCTGGGCGCCGCCGGAGAACGCATCCCGCACGGCACGGAGGCCCGGGCCCGCCGCTACCGGCAACTCCTCGCCGGCACCGGCGCGTTCGTCGTGCTCGACGACGCCGCGGACGCCGAGCAGGTCCGGCCCCTCCTCCCCGGCGACCCGGCCAGCGCCACCCTGATCACCAGCCGCCGTCTGCTGCACGGCCTCCCCGATGCCACCCGACGCACCGTCGGACCGCCGGCAGCGGCCGACTCGGTCGAACTCCTGCGGCGGACGGCCGGGGCCGAAGCCGTCACCGCGGACCCCACCGCCCTGCGGCGGATCGCCGACGACCTCGGACACCTGCCCCTGGCGCTGACCGCCGTCGGCCACCACATACGGCGACACCCCGGATGGACACTCGACGACTACGACCACGACACCGTGATCACCCTCGCCCTGGAGGGCGGCGTACGCCGAGCACTGGCCGCCTCCGACGCACAGGTCGCCCCGGGGGCCCGGCGGTTGCTGCGCCTCCTGGCGCTTCACCCCCGTGACCGTACGGGCGTCGCCTGCGCCGTCGCTCTCGCGGGTGAACGGGAACAGACCGTGCGCGAGCACCTCGACGCGCTGTCCGCGACGCATCTTCTGGCGGAGACGGAACCCGGACGCTTCCGCATGCACACGCTGGTCCGTGCCTACGCCGAGGAGCGTGTCGGTATCGACGTCCCGGGGACGTCGATCCGCCAGGCCCTCGGCCGTGTGCGGTGCGCTCTGCGGGACACGGCACCGACCTGGCCGAGGTGCGCCGCAGGACCCGGCCGGGACGTGCGCTCGACCGCGGCGGCGCGCCGCAGAGCGGTGCAGTGGCGTACGACCGGGTGGGCTGCCGCGACCCCACCACTCGGGGGTTCTCACTGAGCGGGTGACCACCGGCGACGCCACGCGACGCCACGCGACGCCGCGCGACGCCGCGTGTTCGAGCTCATCCGGCGGGAGCGGCGGCCGGTGACGCCCGAGGAGGTGGCCGAGGGCCTCGGCATCTCCCGCAAGCCGGCCGCCTTCCACCTGGACAAGCTGGTGGCGGCCGGCCTGCTCCAGGCCCACTACGAAGCGCCCACGGGCATCCGCAAGGTCGGCCGCCGGCCCAAGGTGTACGAGCCGGTCGACGAGACCATCGCGGTGCACATCCCCGAGCGCCGCTACGGCATGCCGGCCGACGTCCTCACCTAAGCCGTGCTCACCGAGACGGACGGGGAATCGGCCCGCGACGCCGCCCTCCGTGTGGCCTACCGCCGCGGAGAGACCCTGGGCGGCGCCGAACGCGAACGGCTACGTCCCGGCCGCCTCGGCGCCGAGCGCGGACTGAGCGTGGCCGCCGACACCCCGGAGGAGTCCGGCTTCGAGCCGGAGCGCACCGGGCCCACCCTGCCGCGGCTGCGCAACTGCCCCTTCCACCCCATGGCGGCCCGGGCCCCGGAACGGGTGTGCGCGGTCAACCAGGCGTTCCTGGCCGGCTACCTGCACGGGCTGGGAAGCGACAGGACGACGGCGGTGCTCGCCCCCCGGCCCGGCTCGTGCTGCGTGGAGCTGTTGGCAAGCAGGTACCCGCGGACGACCCGGAGGCCGGCACCGCCGGCGAGCGGTGAGCCCCGGGGCGCGCTTCCGCCCCACTGCCGCCGTTGCCCCGGCCGATCCGCCCTCATCCCTTCGGAGTCACAGGGTCAGGGAGATCGCGGAGGCGATGCCGCCCAGCCCCAGGGCGACGGCGGCGGCCGTCCAGCCGCCGTCGCCCCAGCGGAAGAACCGGTCGATCGCCAGCCGGCCCGGGCCGATGGCGGCGACGGCGAGGGCGACGATGGCGATGGCCACGTTGTACTCCACGCCGCCGTCCGTGTCCCACAGGCCGTGAGCACCGGTGACGGTGACCATGGCATTGATCATCACGCCGATCAGCGCGGCGGCCGCGAGCGGCGTGAACAGCCCGACGGCCAGGCCCAGGCCACCGAGGAACTCGGAGAGTCCCCCGATCACGGCGAAGACCTTCCCCGGGTGGTAGCCGAGGGCGTCGAATCCCTTGCCGGTGGCTGTCAGCCCTTGGCCGCCGAACAGCCCGAAGAGCTTCTGTGCGCCATGTCCGGCCATGAACAGTCCGAAGGTCAGCCTCAGAAGCAGCAGCCCGCAGTCACCGGCGGTCACCCGCTGCTCCGGGACCGGCTGCCGCAGAAAGGTCGAAGACCGACCCGTGTTGTGCGTCGCCATGTGAGAACTCCGGTACGGACGCCGAGACGGGTGCTTCCCCCAAGCCTGGAAAGGCGTCGGTCCACCGGTCGGCGGTGTGCCCACCCGCGCGTCGTCGCGGAGTGCGCATACCGCCCCTTCCGATGCTTCCGCAACAGCACGGGGTTCGCACATCGGGGGCGGGCGGTGGATCCGCCACGACAGAGCGCGGGCCGAAGCGCATGCGATTCGCCCCACCATTCACACCTACGGGTGAATCAGCGGATGGATGTCCGGGCTGCTCCTGTTCTGTGCGGTGTCCTGGGGCGCGCAGCCCTGACGGGTCAGGGCCGGCCGGACACGGGGCAGGGGGTAAGGCGGATGCGTGTCTTCGTTCTGTGCGCTTGGCTGCTGACGGCGGGCCTCGGCGGCTACCTCGCCGTCGTGTGGATCCGGCACGGCGGCCTACGGCAGCGCACCCCGGGCGTGACGCGGCTGCCGCTGTGGCTGGTCGTCGGCCATGTGGCGCTCGCCGTGGCGGGGCTCGCCGCCTGGAGCGCGTATCTGCTGGGCGGGGTCAGGAGCTCCGCCTGGGCGGCCTGCGCGGTGGTCCTGATCGTGGCCGCGTTCGGCTTCATGATGCTGCTGCGCTGGCTGCCCAGTTCCGGCCGTCATGCGCACGGCGCCGCCACCGCCGAACGGCACTTCCCGCTCGCCGCCGTCGTCGCGCACGGCACGAGCGCGGGCGCCACGGTGCTGCTGGTCCTCCTCGTCGTCCTGCGCAGGGTGTGAAGACGGTCCCTCCGGGGCATCGCCCCGAGCCGTCACCCGTCGGGGCGACACGCCCCTTGCTCTGCGTCAGGCGGGCGCCAGCAGCTGACACCGCTGCCCCGTACGACACCGGGCGTGCCCCTGGACGGACGCGCCCGGTGTCGTACGGGGCGACTCCTACCGGACCACGATGATCACGAACGGCCCCCGGTCGAATCGGTGATCGAAGTGGTGCCCGAAGCCACCGTGCCCGAAGCCACCGTGCCTGAAGCCATCGCGGTCGAAGCCACCGTGCCAGAAGCCACCATGGCCGAAGCCGCCGTCGTCGAAGCAGCGCCAGTCGTCGTGACCGAAGCAGCCGCCCGTGGTCACCCGGCCGGTGTGCGCGGCGGGCGCCGCGGCGACGGCCGTGCCTGCCGCGCCGACCGCTGCGCCGCCGGCCATCACCACACCGGCCGCCGACGCCGCGAGGACACGCCGTACGTGCTGTGCTCGCATGATGGACGCACCTTCCTTCCCGCGCCTCGTGCGACTCCTGGCGGCACGAGACGAACCGCCGCGGCGGGGATCGGCATGGCCGCGGCCCTACTCCTGATACGGCCGCCGCGCCCTTTCGGATTGGCCGGGGCGCCGCCCTACCGCGACGTGGGGGCGCGCGTCCAGACAGGTGATCCGTTCGGCGTACCGAGGAAATGATTCGGCGGGTGAAAGCGGAGGCCGGACGGCCGATCCACCCCGCTGATCCGTGATCATGGGCGCGTGCCCGGCCGAGCGGTCATCCGCTTCCCGGCGACACCGTTGTCCCCCCTGTCACGCCACCTGTCACGAGGAGTTCGCCGTGTACGTTCGCCGCCTGCTGACCAGTGCTCTCGGTACCGTCTCCCTCGCGCTGGGACTCCTCGGTGCCGGCGCCGCCACCGCGACGCCGGCGGCCGCGGATCCGTGCGGCTTCTACGAGACCGGCTCCGACGCCTACTACAACCACTGCACTTCCGACGGTTCCCACGTGGTGATCAAGGTAGAGGTGGCGCTGGCCCCCGACTACGAGCGCTGTGTGGGCCCGGGCCGGAGCTGGCTCGGCTCCGCCTCCAGCATCCAGGGCGCCTATTACGTGGGCCGCACCTGCTGACGGACGGCGACTCCCTCCGGCGGCCCGGCCGGGGCAGCCCCCTGCGCGGAGGGCGCCCCCGGCCGGCCTTGACCGTCACCGCCGTCAATTCGGCGCGGCTTCGGCCGTCAGATGGTCATCGGCTCCTGGAGCCAGCGGCTGATCCGGTACGGCAGCCACCAGGCGAGCGGGCCGATGTCGAGGACGAGCTTCTCGCCGCGGAAGTCGTCGAGGACCGCCGCCGGCACGGAGGCCGCCGGCGCTCCGTACGCCAGCCGCTCGATCGTGTCCTCGTAGTGCGGCTCGTCGGCGGTGAACCGGCGCAGCTCGCCCCAGCGGCGGTCCCGGATCTGCACGAAACCGGGTCCCTTGCGCCACAGGCACTTGCACAGATAGTGGCCCTGCTGCCAGGCGCGCAGTGCCTCGTCTGCCCCGGAGGGTCCCTCGATGCGCCGGGGCGGCTGGAGGTGGCTGAGGACCTGCCAGGCTTCCTCCGGCGCCGGGGGAAGCCGCACGTCCCACTCGACGAGGACGGCTCGCGCGGTCAGGTCGCGCACCAGGCTCAGCGCGGCCACCGCCGCGGCGGCCCGCTCGGCGCCCGCGCCGGGGGTGAGGTCGACGATCGCGTCCAGCCGTACGCGCCGTGCCCCGAGCTGCCACAGCCGTTCGCTCTCGCCCTCCAGCGGGCCGGGAAGGGCGAGTTCGCCCAGGAACATGCCGGGGAGTTCGCAGGCGGAGGGGTCGTAGTCGCGCCAGGCGAGGACGCTGGGCGGGCTCATGGTGCTCGACGTGCTCATGGGCGTACTCCTCCGCGGGGCGCGGTCACGCGTGGACGGGTTCGGCGGGGGCGGGTTCGGCGGGGGCGGACCGGGCCCCATGGGTGTGGCGCATGAAGTCGAGCCGCAGCAGGTCCTCGTTGACGGCGGCCGGGGCGATGTGCACGTACTGCCCGCCGTCGGTGAAGACGATCCCGAGCGACACCCACCGGTCGAGGAGCCGCTGCACGGCGGCCTCGTCACGGGCGGCTCCGGGGGCCTTGCCCGCGGCCTTGCGGGTGAGGGCGGCGACGCTGTGCGGCTGGTCGAGGAGGCGGAAGGCGACCAGTTCGAAAGGGTCGGCCAGCTCGGTCGTCCGCCACTCGAAGGCGCGGCGCCGGGAGACCAGGACGATCCGGTCGCCCAGGTCGGTGTGGGTCAGCCGGGCGTCGGCGTGGTGTTTCTTCCACGCGGTCAGAGCGTCGTTCAGCGCGGTGACGGTCGGTTCGCCGATGCCCCGCGCCGGCGCCTCGAAGACGTACGCGAGGTCGTACAGCTCCTCCTCCGGCAGGTCGTAGGTGAAGCGGTAGTGCTCCTCGGGCCGCAGGCCGGTGAAGCCGAGTTCGGGGCGCTCGAAGTACGGGCTGAAGCGCTCGATGGCGATCCGGGCCGACAGGTCGACGGGCGGGTCGAGGTGTTCGAGCGCAGGTATCTGGGCGATGACCGGGTCGTAGTCCTGCGCGGTCTCGCCGGGGAAGCCGTGCAGGTAGTTCCAGGCGACGGACAGGCCGGTCTCGGCTCCGTCGCGGAGCATCCGGACGTTCTGGCAGCCGCTGACGCCCTTGTCCATCAGGTCCAGCACCCGGTGGTTGAGCGATTCGATGCCGGGCTGGACGTAGATCATCCCCGCGTCGGCGAGGGTACGCAGCTGCTGGCGGCGCATGTTGGCCTTGATCTCGATGTGCAGCCGCAGGTCGTACTCGCTGTCGATGATCCGCGGCAGCACGGTCGTCAGATAGCCCATGTCGAGGATGTTGTCGACGACGTACATGTCCAGGACCCGGTGGCGGCGAGCCAGTTCGATGATCTCCTCGTAGAAGGTGTCCGGGCTCTTGGAACGGAACTCCATGAACGAGCCGTTGAGCCCGCAGAAGGTGCAGTGGTGCTTCTCGCCCCACCAGCACCCACGGGCGCCCTCGACGACCAGCTTCGGCTCGACCCAGTGGCGGGCGGCGGAGGCGGCGAGGCGCTCGAAGTAGCCGCTGTAGTCGGGCGGCAGGATCGCGGCGGGCGGCAGCGGACGGGTGGCCATCGCGTTGGCGACGCTCTCCCCGTCAGGGCCCCGGTGGCACAGGCCGGGCACCTCCGCCAGGTCCGAGCCCTCGGTGAGGGCGGTCAGCAACTGCGGGAAGGCGGCCTCGCCCTCTCCTCGTACGACGTGGTCGACGAAGGGGAAGTTGCGGTGCACGGCGGCGCCCTGTGCCCCGTCGCAGTTGGCTCCGCCCATGACGGTGACGATGTGCGGGGCGAGCTGCTTGACCCGCCGCGCGGCGGCGAGTGCCGCGGCGTTCTGCTGGAAGGTGGAGGTGAAGCCGACGACGTCGGGTGCGTGCGCGACGATCCGCCGCGCGATCTCGTCGACGAACTCCGGGACCACTTGGTGCAGCGCGTGGGTCATGGCCATACGCGACTTCTTGAGTTTCCCGCGCATCACCGCGGTGAACTCCTCCTCGCGCCAGTGCGGGTCGTCGTAGAGGGCCGAGGAGAAGACCCAGTCGCCGCAGCCCATGAAATATGAGGAAAGGGAGTAGTACTCGTAGTCGTCACCGGTGAATTCGGCCCGTGCGGTGATCCAGTCCGTGAATTCGAGATTGGCGTGCAGGACCTCGGCCTCGGCGCCGGGCACGCGCTCGTCCACGCTCCGTTTGAGGATTCCCAGGGCGAGGGACGGAAGGTCGATGGGCGACCAGGGCATGTTGACCAGCAGGACACGCATGTCGGCTCCTCGGAAAATCGGGTACCGGCCGGCCCGGAGTGGTACCGGGCCGGCCGGCGGGGGTCAGTCCTCTTCCGCGTCCTCGGCGTTGCGGAACGGGACGGTGACGGTGATGCCGACGCTCGGCTTGCGGTTCTCCTCGTCACCCGCGAGCGGGTCGTTGTGAATGACGTCCTTCTGCATGGGTCCTTCTCCTCTCCGTGGTGTGTACGGCGGTGTGGTGCTCCCCGCTCCGGTCGGAGCGGGGCGTCTGTGGGTGGCGCCGGGCGGGGGCGCGCAGTTCCCGGTCGAGGAAGACCACGGCCCGGCGCAGCACGGTGACGTGGTCACCGCCGTCGTAGCCGTCGTGGCCGGAGTCGAGCCACAGCGCCTCGTGCCGGACACCGGCGGCGCGCAGCGCGGCGAGGTAGCCGTGGATCTGACCGGGCGGGCATTTGGCGTCGTGCGTCGCCGCCGCCACCAGCAGCGGGGCGCGGACCGCGGCGGCGTAGTGGATCGGCGAACTGCGCGCGTACCGCTCGGGGACCTCCTCGGGCGTGCCGCCGAAGAGCCGTTCGTCCAGGGCGCGCAGCGCCGGAGTGGTGGTGCGGTGGGCGGCCACACAGTCGGCGACCGGTTTGACCGCGACCCCCGCCTGCCACAGGCCGGGACGGGTGCCGAGGGCGAGCAGGACCAGGTAGCCGCCCCAGGAGGTGCCCCACAGGCCCACGGCGTCCGCGCGGATCAGCCCGCGGGCGACCAGGTCGGCCCGGACCGACGCCAGGTCCTCGACCTGGGTGAGCCCGACCCCGTCCCGGAAGGCGCGGCGCCAGCGCGGCCCGTACCCGGTGGAGCCGCGGTAGTTGACGCGGGCCACGGCGAAGCCGGAGGCGACGAGGGAGTGGACGATGCCGTCGTAGGCGTCCCGGTCGTGGTCGGCGGGCCCGCCGTGCACCAGGAACACCGCCGGAACCGGGCCGCGTGGTGCGTCGGGCAGGCTGAGGAGGGTGTGCACGGGGCCGTCGGGCCCCGGTGTCCGCACGTCCTGGTGGGTGCCGGGGAACCGGTCGGGCAGGGTGGGCAGCACGGGCAGGGCGGTGCCCCGGGTGGAACACAGCCGGGGCGGGTCGCCGGCGGCCGTCCAGAGGTAGTGCAGGTCGCCCCCGGGCCGGGTGGCGGCGTCCAGCACGGTTCCCGGCGGGGTGGGGACGGGGGTGAGCGTGTGCGCGGCGAGGTCGGCGCGGTGCAGGGTGGAGCGGCCGTGGCGGTCCTGGCGGACCAGGACGGACCGGCCGTCCGACTCCCAGCGGGCCGTGATCTCCGTGTCGAAGGCGCACCAGTCGTGGGTGACCGGCCCGGTCGCCGGCCGCCAGGACGCCAGGACGTACCGGTCGCCGTCCTCGCGGACGAGAAGGAGTTCCGCGTCGTCCGTTGCGGGGGCGAAGCCCAGGGACCACAGCCGGCCCGGGTCTCCGGCGCCGGGCAGGACGGCCCGTACGGCACCCTCGTGGGTGAGAACGGTGACGGTTCCCGCTCCGGCAAGGGCGAGCAGCCGGCCTCCGGGCGTGATGCCGGTGAGGGTGACGTGGCCCGGGATCCTGGCCACCGCGCGGCCCGCGCCGCCACGCGGGCCCACGTGCACGGTGGTGGCGTCGCCGTCCCCGGCCGCGACGGCGACCGCGACGGTGCCGTGGTCGCTCACGGCCAGACCCCGGGGGAGGCCGGGCGGGACGTTCGTCAGGCCGGGCCGGTCGGGGCCGCCGGTGAAGGGCTGGAACCGCCAGCTGCCCGCCCCGTGCTCGTCCTCGTCGAACCACCAGACGTACGCGTCCCGGTCGATGGCGCCGTGCAGGGTGCCCAGCGGGCGCCGGGTGACCTGCCGGGCGCGGCGGGTGCCGGCGTCCCAGGTGAACACCTCGCACCGGCCCTCGGCGTCCGCGGTGAAGACCATCCTGGCGGGGTCGGCCGCGCACACGTCCGGCAGGGCGGCCCGGTACACCTGGTAGCCGTCGCTCATCCGGAGACCTCCGCCCTCAGGACACCACGCACCGGGCGCCGGGAGCTGTGGGCGGCGAGCAGGGTCAGCAGCACACCGCAGAAGACCGCGGGCGCGGCGGGGGAGACCCGGTCGGCGAGGGCGCCCGCCAGGACGGGAGCCAGTGCCGCCGCACCGGTCGTCGCGGTGGCCAGGACGGCGCCGGTACGGGCCTGCAGCGCGGGAGCGGTGGCCTGCAGGGCACGGGCCTGGAGCACGACGGAGGCGAGCGGCATCAGCAGGCACACCAGGCTGAACAGCAGTCCGTACGCCCATGCGTCCGAGACGGCGGCGAGTGCGACGGCGAGCGGGAGGAGCAGCCAGGTCACACCGGTGACGACCCGTGAGGCGCCGAAACGTTTGGCCACGTTCGGGGCGGTGAGCGCGCCCACCAGACCGGCGGCGCCCGAGAGGGCGAGGATCACGCCCAGCACGGCGCCGGAGCGGCCGTCCCGCTGGAGGGTGAAGACGGCTCCGTAGTACAGCGCCACCACGACCGCGTTGACGGTGGTGCCCCACACCAGCACCAGCCGCAGCAGCGGGGAGGACCGCACCAGCCGCAGCCCGGCCGCGCTCTCCCGCAGCACTCCCTCGCCGGGCTGCCGCGGTGCCGGCGCCGTGAGGTCCGCGCGCATGGCGGTGACGCACAGCGCGCTGACGACGTAGGAGAGGGCGTCGGCGAGGAACGGCAGCGCGCGGGCGGCCTGGTAGAGGAGCCCGCCCAGGGCCGGGCCGGCGACCAGCGCACCCTGGTCGGCGGCGGTGAGCCGGGCGATGGCGCGGGGCTGTTCGGGGCCCGGGCAGACCAGCGCGACCGTTCCGCGTGCCGCCGCCTCGAAGCAGGCGGTCGCCACCCGCTCGACCAGCACGGCGGCGAGGATCAGGCCCAGGGGAGGCCTTGCGGTGCTCAGGGTGAGCACCACGCAGCCCATGGCGAGGGCGGAGACGGCCGCGGACCCGATCATCACGCGCTTGCGGGCGCCCCGGTCGGCGGGCAGGGCGACGAACGGTCCGAGGAGGAGCCCGAGGGCGGTGGAGGCACCGGCGACCAGTCCCACGGTCTGGGGCGAGTTGCCCAGTCCCAGGAGCAGCAGCGGCAGGACGGTACCGGAGGCCTGGCTGCCGATCCCGTCGGCCGCGCCGGCCCACCACAGGAGTCTGAAGTCGGCTGATTCCGCCCGTTGGTGGGACGGTCGTGCGGGTGACACTGGCCGTTCCACGGAAAGCACCTCACCGGTATGGCGAAACTGTGCAGAAAGTGTGGCGGAAGCGAAGCGAGCGGGATCCTAGGCGGGCGTGAACAGGCGTCACAAGAGCCGGAAGCGCATGGCCGGATTCATGTCGTGAGGGGGTGCGGAAGGAAAGGTCCGTCATACACGCAAATAGAGGTGATCATTCCGTGCGAGGGCGGAATGGAGCCCCTATTCCTCCAGCGGGAATGCGTGTCAGGGTCTGCGCCTCGCCGGATCGGTCCGGAGGTCCGGGCGGCGGGTGCGAACCCTTCGGGTGCATCGGCGAGGCGCCGCTTTCGACCGAGAACAGTCGCCGCCGTGCGGCACGCGGCGCGGCGGGTGTGCCGCTGTCCGACCGGGGGGCCGGACCCGGCGCACCCGCGGGGTGTCACCAGGGGATGGGGAGGCCGTCGCGGTAGAAGCCCCCGGTGGGGCCGTCGTGGGGGAGTGTGGCGGCCCATACGATGCCGGCGGCGCCCTCCGGGACGGGACGGCCCCCCGGTCCGCCCATGTCGGTGGCGACCCGGCCGGGGCAGACGGCGTTGACGAGTATGCGGTCGCCCCGGAGTTCGGCCGCGAGCATGAGGGTGAGGGCGTTGAGCCCGGCCTTGGTGATGGTGTAGGCGGGTGTGCCGCCGCCCAGGCCGGCCAGGGACGCCGCCTCGCTGCTGACATTGACGATCCTGGCGTGCGGGCTCTGCCGGAGCAGGCAGGAAGGCCTGTGTGGTGCGCCAGGGGCCGTAGAGACTGGCCTCGGCGGCCTCGGTGACGGTGGCGAGATCGGCGGTGGGGCGCGCTGCCAGGTGTCGTACATGATCGCGGCGTTGTTGACGAGCATATCCAGGCGTCCGAAGTCCTTCGCCACCTCGCGGGCGGCGGCGCCGACGCTGTCGGGGTCGCGGACGTCCAGCTGCAGCGGGTGCACGGACGAGCCGTCCCGGGCGAGCTGCCGGGCCGCCGCCTCGGCCGACGCCGGCGAGCGCGAGGTCAGCAGCACGGTGTGCCCGAGGGCGGCGAGCTGGCGGCACACCTCACGTCCGATGCCACGGTTGCCCCCGGTGACGAGGGAGATCGTGCGGGCGTGCTCGGCCGTGGGGGAGGTCATCGGGAGGGCTCCTGTCTGCGTACACCGTGGTGCTTTCGATGCTGCGGCGGGAGAAGAGGAGTTGTCGAAGCTTTCACCATGAGGGACGCGTCAAGATCGGCGGCCGCCTGAGCCGGGGCAGGCCGTGGGGCGCGCCCGGGCCGCAGTCCGCCCGCCGTCGTCGGAGCGCACTCTTGCGTTATGCGTCCACTGGACGCATAGTTGCGGGGTGAAGGCGGGATCGGCGGAATGGTGGCGGGCGCGGTACGCGGCACGCGGGCGTCAGCGACCGCGCCCGGGCGGGCTCGAACTGAAGCGGATCACCCGAGCGGCGCTGGACATCGTGGACGCCGAAGGGCTCGCCGCGCTCACCATGCGCAGGGTGGCCGAGGACATGGGAGTACGGCACACCTCGCTGTACCGGCATGTGGCCAGCAGGGACGAGTTGCTGGTGGAACTCGTCGACCATGTGCTGGGCGAGGTGGTGCCAGGGGCGACCGGCCGCGGGTGGCGGGCGGACATGGAACAGGCGGCCGGGGAGTTCCGGCGGGTCCTGCTCGCGCATCCCGCAGTCGTGCCGTTGCTGACCATGGGGCAGTTGCTCGGGCCCAACGCCCTGCGGGGACGGGAGTTCGGGCTCGGCCTGCTGATCCGGGCCGGCTGGGAACCCGCGCGGGCCGTCCACATCTATCTGACGGTCGCTCACTTCGTGATCGGCACCGCGCTGCTGGATGCCGGCGGCGCGGCCCGCGGCGTCGAGGAGCGCACCGCGATGACGGAACTGTTCGCCGGGCTGCCGCAGTACCCGCTGGTACGGGAGCTCGCCGAGCCGCTCAACCTCCCCGACGGCGACCAGGAGTTCGCCTTCGGGCTGACCGCTCTGCTCAACGGTATGGGAGACCCCCGATGAAACTGGCCGACTGGACCGCGGGCGGTGCGCGGGTGCAGCTGAACGGGCATCGCCTGTTCGTCCGCCAGGACGGCGACGGCAGACCCGTGACGCTGGTGCACGGCTTCCCCACCTCGTCCCACGACTGGGCGCCGACCGTCCCGGAACTGGTCGCGGCCGGACACCGGGTCACCACGCTCGATCTGCTGGGATTCGGGCAGAGCGACAAGCCGCCCCGCCACCGCTACTCCGTCCACGAACAGGCCGACCTGATCGAGGCCCTCTGGGAGCACCTCGGCATCGGCGAGACCGCGCTGGTCGCCCACGACTACGGCGTCTCGGTCGCCCAGGAGCTGCTGGCCCGTGACCCCGCCCGCATCACCCGCACCGCCCTGCTGAACGGCGGCCTCTACGCCGACCTCCACCGCCCGATCCCGATGCAGCGTCTCCTGCACAGCCGCGTAGGGCCCCTGCTGGCCCGCCTCACCGACGAGAAGAGGTTCACCGCGAACCTGCGCAGCGTCCTCGGCAGACCCGTCCAGGACGAGGTGCTGCACGACATGTGGACGTCCGTCGCCCACGACAACGGCCATCACCTGGCCCCGCGTCTGCTCCGGTACATCGACGACCGCCGTGCCCACTTCCACCGCTGGACCGGCTCCCTCGAACGGTACGAGGGCCCGCTCCTGTTCGTCTGGGGCCCCGAGGACCCCGTCAGCGGTGCCCACGTCCTGGACCGCCTGCGCCGCCGATGCCCCCGGGCGGACTTCACCGTGCTGACCGGCGTCGGCCACTATCCGCAGCTCGAAGCCCCCGAGGAAACGGCGCGGGCACTGGCCGCCTTCCTGACGGACCGAACGCAAGGCACGGCCAACTGACCGACGACCCCGCCCACGGCCCGACGAGCCGTACCCGTTCTCCGCGCTCGACCACCGCTTCGTCAACGTCGACGCCTCCGACGTGTACGTCCGCGGCGGCCGGCTGAACCCGGCCGGTGCCCACTCCGACCATGTACGTCCGGAATCGGCGCACCTCCTGCTCACCCTGGCGAACCACTCACGCTGAGCGGCGTACGACCGCCGGCGGATCCGCGATGAACGAATCGGTGCCCGACGGCGTCGATCTGCTGTGAAAACTCAAATGATTGACCGTCGTGTTGTGTCAGTGATCGTCACATCCCTGGTCGCCCTGACGGGATGTTCGGGAGCGCGGAGCGGACCGGAGACCGTCACGAGGAAGGAGCCGATCACCCGGCCGGTGAGCGTCAGCGGCGGTGACCGTACCCTCACCGTCATGGTGGAGTCGGGCGGGTGCGACATGACTCCTCGTCTGGAGGCCTCCGAGAGCACCACGACCGTCGCCCTCACCGTGCGGATCGCCACCCGGACGGGACCGGACATCGCCTGCCCGGCCTCGGCCCTGTTCGGCCCGGCCCGCGTGGTCCTGCACACCGCCCTGGGGTCGAGGACCGTGACCGACGCGACCAGCGGCCGTGCACTGCCGGTCCGCGGACGCTGAACGAGGGTCCGCGATCCGTGCTCCCGTCCGACACGCCCTGCTCCGACGCCGGTCGGCGGTCCTCAGCCGCCGGCCGGACGGACGAGGTGTGACGCGGTCGCGGCCAACGCCAGGATCGCGGCGAGAACGCGCAGACACACGGGACCGAGCCGACCGAGCCGTTCGATGTGCCTGGCGGCCGGCTGCATGTCCCACATCAGGCGTGCGACGCCCCCGTAGTCGAAGCCCACGAGAAGCAGGGTGCCCATGGGGAGCAGCCAGATCCACTCGATGCGCAACCTTCCCTCCTCACACGTCCGGCAGCCGTGTCCCGCGGACCTCGAGCCCTTCACCCAACACCCCGGACCGGGCCGGAGGGAAGGGTCTCCGCGCACACGGGCCGGCCGGGAAGCGGATGTCCTCGTTCAGCTCCGGCCCTCCTCGAATGTATTTACGATCATGTGGTGGCCACGGGAGACACCCGTACGGCCGGTGAAGAATGGGGGAAGCGTGACCAGGATTTCGAGGCGATCACTGCTCGGATACTCCGGGACGACCGCGGCGGGCGCGATGATCGCCGGGACGGCCTCGGCGCCGCAGGCCCAGGCCGCCCAGTCCGAGACGCGGACCACGGCCGCCGAGTTCCCCCAGGGGACGCTCTTCGAGGGCAGGGCGTCGCTGAACGCCGACAGGGACATGCCCTACGACCTGGAGATCAAGTTCAGCGTCAGGAACCCCGAGGCGCCGGCGGCCAGCGCCATCACCCCGCAGCAGATCGCCGAGCTGCTCAGCGACTTCGCCGCCTCCAAGGGCTGGCCGCCGGTCACCTTCTACGGCACCCCGGCACCCGCTCCGCTGAACTGACCCGGACGCACGGCGGCCCCGCACGGGACACGGCCACCGGCACCGTCCAGTGCCCGGCCGCCGCGCGCCGCGCTCCACAGCCCGTGACACCACGATCACGGTACTGCGAAACTGGCCCACGTCGACGGCCCGCGGGTGGTGGGCAGCGTAGAGGCGAGGAGCCAGAGTGGTCGATCAGCACCGTGCCCAGCCGGGGGTTCCGGCCCCCGCCGATGTGTGGATGCTGGTGCGGCAGCGGCCGGCCGTACCGCGCCGGTCCACGCAGGAACTGGCGGCGGCGCTCGCCGAGGCCCATGGCCCCCGCTTCGCGGTCTGGCACACCGACGAGCTGCTCTTCGGCGTCCAGGGCGGCCGGCTGACACTCCAGACCCTGGGCGGAGCGGAGCTTCCCGCGCCCGAGGTGGTGTGCGTACGACAGGTGGCCGGCCCCATGCACAGCGACCGCGAGGTGACCCTGCTGCGACACCTCACGCGCATGGGCAGCACCCTCGTCAACACGGTCGAGGCCCAGCTCAAGTCCCGGAACAAGATCTGGCAGCTGCAGGAACTCGCCCTGGCCGGACTCCCGGTGCCCGACACCCTCTCCTACGCCACCGCCCCCTTGGAGGGCGTCGTCCGCAGCCCCCGCCTGGACACGCCGTGCGTGGTGAAGTCGGTCGCCGGTGCCAAGGGCGGGCAGGTCTTCCTCGCCCCAGACCCGCACCTCCTGCGGGAGGTGGCCGGCAGCCTCACGCGCGAGACGCCGTTCCTCTTCCAGGAGCACGTGGCCCATTCGCACGGCCGCACCCTGCGCGTGGTCGTCGTCGACGGCGAACCGGTGGGCACCGTGCTGCACACCTCCGGCAACGGCACCCTCGCCGCCAACATCGCCAAGGGCGGTTCCGCGGCCCTGTGCAGCGGCCGCCATCCGCGGGCGGAGGAACTGGCGGTGCGCGCGGCCGACGTCCTCGGCCTGGACATCGCCGGGGTCGACCTGTTGTTCGCCTCCCGGGACACCTACAGCATCTGCGAGGTCAATGCCGTACCGGGCTGGCGACCGGAGATGACCACGGTCGTCCCGGCCATCACGGCCTGCGTCGCCCGACGGCTGTCCGCCCGCGGCCGCGCGGCGCCGCGCCGGCCGTAGGACCACACCCGTGCCCGTGCGTCCCCGGCAACGGCCCGCGGTCAGCCCGGGTACTCCCGGAGCGGGCGGACCTCACCGGTGCCCAGGGCGATCACCGCCCGGGGCCGCATGGGCCCCTCGTCGCGCCGGGAGAGCACGACCACCTCCCCGACGTCCGCCGACAGCGACCCGAGCCGGACGGCACACTCGGCGGCCAGTCGCTGGGGATCCTGGGTGCGGCCGAGCGACAGATGCGGGGTGAAGCGCCCGCCCCGCCCCCGGCAGAGAGGGAACCGGGCCTCCAGCTCCCGGTGGAGACGCGCCCACGGTACGGATCCCGCCGCGGCCGGATCGAGCCACACCGTGGCGTAGTGCCGGTGCCGGAAAGAGCGCACACCGGACAGACGCGCCGCGAACGCCCCGCTCCGGGCCGCGCCGGCGCACAGCAGTGGTACGGCCCGCGCGAACTCCTCCTCCGGCACGAACCCGAACAGCAGATTCACATGCGGCGGCCACCGCCGTACCTGCGGATCGTGCTCCCAGCGGATGTCCTGGATCGCCGGCCACAGCTCGTCCGGCGGCAGCCACGCCACCGCCGTCCGGGGCGTGGGCGGCACGGTGAGCGCGTCCACCGGTGCGGCCCCGCCGGAAGCCGGATTCCCGTCCACCAAGCCATGGTCCCAGACCCGCCCCGTACCAGCCCTGCCCGACGACCGCACGACCGCGACCCCGGACCCACCGGCAGGCCACACCGCTCCACGGCCTCTCCCGCAGGCCACGCAGGTCCATGGCCGCCCCGTCACGGCGTACGGGCAGCGACGCCGGCCCCTCGCTCCGGGCAGGACGGGAGCGGGGGGCCGGTCCTTTTCGGTGGGGAGCGGGAAGTCGCCTTCCCGCTCCGGCTCCGGGGCGGCACCGCACGCGGCGCCGCTGGGGTGTCACGCGGCGAGGGCGTGGCCGGGGTGCAGGACGACCTTGGTGTACCCCTCGATGCGCTTGTCGAACTTCTCGTACGCCTGCGGAGCGTCTTCCAGCGGCAGCTCGTGGGAGACCACGAAGCTGGGCCTGGCGCGCCCGGCGATGATCAGATCGCGCAACTGGCGGTTGTACCGCTTGACGTTGCACTGGCCGGTGCCCATCTTCTGGCCCTTCTCGAACATCCTGCCGATCGAGACCAGGAGCTGGCCGTGCTTGGCGTGCTCGTCGGGGCCGCCCGGGTCGGAGGGCACGTACAGGCCGGGAATGCCGAGCCTGCCGGTCGCCCGCACCGTCTCGACCAGCTCGTTGAGGACGATGGCGGGTTCCTCGTGGCTGGTGTCGTGCGCCTGGGCCTGGTATCCGACGGCGTCCACTCCCTTGTCGGTTCCCTCCCCCTTCATGTGTTCCTTGATCTGCTCGGCCGGGTCACCCGCGGTGAAGTCGATGGGGATGGCCCCGATCTCCTCCGCCTTGGCGAGCCGCTCGGGCACCCGGTCGACCGAGAACACCTTTGCCGCGCCGCGCACCAGCGCCGAGTAGGCGGCCATCAGGCCCACCGGTCCGGCGCCGTAGACGGCCACGGTCTCGCCGGGCGAGACCTGGGCGAGCTCGCAGCCGTGGTACCCGGTCGGGAAGATGTCGGCGAGCAGGACGAAGTCGGTCTCGAACTCCTCTCCCGGTGGCAGTTTCAGACAGTTGAAGTCGGCGAAGGGCACCCGCAGCCGCTCCGCCTGGCCGCCCTTGTAGGGGCCCATGGCGACGTATCCGTACGCCCCGCCGGCGAATCCGGGATTGACCGTCAGGCAGAATCCCGTCTCTCCGGCGAGGCAGTTCTTGCAGAATCCGCATGCGACGTTGAAGGGCATCACGACGCGGTCGCCCACGGAGAGGGTGGCCACACCGTCGCCGACCTCTTCGATGACCCCGAGGTTCTCGTGTCCGAAGACGATGCCCGGCTCGGCCGCCGTGCGCCCCTCGTACATGTGCAGGTCCGAACCGCAGATCGCGGACGAGGTCACCCTGACGAGTACGTCGTTGGGGTGCTGGATCTGTGGATCGTCGACGTCCTTCACCGTGACGCTGAAGGGCTTTTCGTAGACAACGGCTTTCACCTGTGTCACCTCCGCGTCGAGCGCTGGGAGACGGCAGCGAGGGCTGGCCGCTGCCGGGGCCACACGAAGGCGAGGCCCTTGGACTGTGCCGTGGCCCGTGCGCTCGCTTCACCGCCGGTACTTCCAGATAACGCCCGCGGGTCGGGAGGCGCAACCCTCCCCGGTCCTCAGGGTGCGACGCGTCGCAGCAGGGCGTCGCACAGCACCCCTGGCGAAGCGGAGGTGACACACAACCGGACCTGTCCGTCGGCGCGGACGACCGCGAAGCCGGCGTCCGAACTCATGCCGGTCGGGGGGTGGTCCGGCCGCAGGGACAGCGACCCGCCGCGGTGATCGAGCGACCAGCTTCCCGCGCCGGTGAGCTCGCCGTTCCAGGAGACGTCGACCGTGAGCGAAACCGCCGAGAACCGTCCGTCGGAGGTGAACTCGACCTGGCCGGGCCCGTCCTCCGCTCTCCACGTGCCGACGAGTGCCGAGCGGGAGGAGACGACGGCGAGCCGCGGCTGGGCGTCATGGGCGGACTTGAGGCGCCAGGCGGCCCCGGCGACGAGCACCACGGCCACGGTCCCGAGCACCGCGCGGCGCCGCCGCGTCCGCCGTCGCCGCTCTTCAGGCCGCTGGGCCCGACGGTCCAGGGAATTGCGGTCCGGGTCGGCCATGGTCGCGTGCTCCCTGAGTGTGTGCGGGTACGGGAGAGGCCCGTCGAGGTGCCCCTCCCTGCCATCGGGGTGTTGTCCGGCCCGCCGATCATGCCGGAGCCGGACGGGAGCGTGTGCCTCGGGTGCGCGGCACGGGTCCCGCCTGCCGCCGGACGCGGACGCGGACGGTGACGCGCGGAGCGCCCACGGTGTGCGCCGGTGCGGTCCGGTGGCCGACGAGCGGCACCGCTCGGACACTGGCCTTGGAAGGTCCGCCTCACGTTCGACCCGGTCGAGTCGACCGGCGCCACCGGCGGCGGCCCGGTCATCGGACCGGCCCGCCCGGCCGGCGCCGCCCAGCGCCCCAGCCCCGCTTCCACCAGCGACCATCTGACCGACCAGGGCCGGGAAGGAATGATCGGTTCATGAGCGGCATCCAGGTGCGAACGCCCGTCACGGCCGACGGCCGGCTCGGCGAGGCTCCCGAACACCCCGGGTTCAGCGATCCGGACTACCTGCCGCGGCGACGGGCGATCGCCGCGCTCGCCCGCGGCCACCGGGTCGGCGACCCGTCCCCGCTGGTGGACTACAGCGCGAGCGAGGAGCGGACCTGGCGCACCGTCCACCGGGCCCTGTGGGAAGCCCAGGGCGAGCACGCGTGCCGCGCCGCGCTCGACGCCAGGGAGTACGCCCCCGTGCCGGCGGACCACATCCCGCAGCACGCCGAGGTCGGCGCGCAGCTGCGGCAGCTGACGGACTTCGATTTCACCCTGGCCGGGGGAGTGGTCGAGAACAAGCGGTTCCTGGGCTCGATGGCCGACGGCTGGTTCCACGCCGTGCAGTTCGTCCGTCACCCGGCGGTGCCGCTCTTCACCCCGGAACCCGACGTCATCCACGACGTCTTCGGCCATGGCATCCACCTGTCCTCACCGGCCTTCGCCGACATCTACCGCCTGATCGGGCGGGCGGCGATGCGGGTCGAGCGCGAGGACGTCCTGCAGATGGTCAGTGACGTGTACTGGTTCACCCTGGAGTACGGGGTCCTCGACGAGGGCGGGACACCGAAGGCGTACGGCGCGGCCCTGCTGTCGTCGTTCGGGGAGATCAGCCGGCTGGGCGCGGCCCGTGTACGTCCGCTGGACATCGACGCCATGCTCACCACCACGTACGACATCCGCGGCTATCAACCGGTCCTCTTCAGCGCCCGCACCCTGCAGGAGGTCACCGACGTCCTGGCCGGGTTCCTGGAGGGGCTGGACGACGACAGCGAACCGCGTCGGAAGCCGGCGGCCCCGGGCGGCGCCGGTACGGGTGTCGGTACCCGGACCGATCACGGCCGCTAGGGTCCTTCCCCGCGGGTCATCGCAGGCCGGCCCGAGCCGGGTGGCGTCGGTCGTGGGCCGGGGCCTCGGCGGCGGTCTTCAGGTCCCGTAGCCACGCTTCGAGCCCCTGACGGAGGATCTCGGTCGCGGCGGGAACGTCCGCGTCGACCTGAGGGCCGGTGTGGGTCTCCTCGGTGCGCACACGGACGCCGTCCCCGGTCGGGACGAAGTTCCACACATGGACGCCGTCGATGCGCAGTCCCTCGCCCAGCGCGGGCCCGGTCCAGCGTATGCAGGAGCCGCGGCGCAGTTGCTCGACCGTCGAGGTGATATCCAGCTCGGTGGCGGGCGTGGGGTTGGGCGGTACGGGGGTGGTCCACCGGAACGCCGATCCCTGCCGGAAGGGGCCGTGGTCGAGGCGTTCCGCGGTCGTGACGGCGGCCTGCCAGGTCGGCCAGTGCTCCACCTCGCTCTGCAGCTTCCAGACGGTGCGCAACGGCGCGTGGATCAGGGTCTCGGTACGGTGGCGGACCTGCGCACGGGGATCGACGCCCTTCCCGCCGCAGGTGAGCGACTTGACGGGCGGGCGGGAAGCGGCGCCGGCCGGTGCGACGGCGGTGCCGAGCAGGGCGGCGGCGAGCGGAACGGTCAGCAGGGCGGTGCGGAGGCCGGCGTTGCGTACGGCGGACATGGCGATTCCTCTCCGGGGCGAACGGTCGGGTGCGGGAGCGCGCCGGTCAGGGAGTGAGGACGATCTTGCCGCCGACGGTGCCGGACTCCGCCAGGCGCAGGGCCTTGGCGGCCTCGGTCAGCGGCAGCCGGGCGGCGATACGGGCGGTGACGTCGCCGCGCCCGACCGCCGCGAAGACCTCGGTGAGATCGCTCCGCAGACGGGCGCGGAAGCGGTCCTCGTTCAGCGCCCGGCCGGCCCAGATGTTGTAGAAGTGGGCGCGGCGGCCGTTGGGCAGGGTGTTCCAGAGCCAGGTCCGGGCGAGGATCTTCAGTACGGGCCACTGCTTGGAGCCGGTGTCGTCGCGGGTGGAGGCGCTGCCGTAGGCGACGAGGGTGCCGCCGCGGGCGAGCAGGTGCCAGGAGTCGATGACGCTGCGACCGCCGACGTGGTCGAAGACGGCGTCCACTCCCCTGGGGGCCAGCTCCCTGACCCGGGCCGGCACGTCTCCGGCGCGGTAGTCGAGCGGCGTGACACCCAGCTCCCGCAGCGCGTCGTGGTGCCAGGAGGAGGCCGTGCCGATGACGTTGACGCCGGCCGCCAGGGCGAGTTGGACCAGGACGGAGCCCACACCGCCGCCCGCGCCGTGCACCAGTACCGTCTGCCCGGCGCGCACCCGGGCCGTGCGGTGCAGCATCTGCCAGGCGGTGATGCCGTTGACCACGACGGTCTCGGCCTGCGCGGCGGTCACGCCGTCCGGGACCTCGACCGCGTCCTGCGCGTCGACGAGCACATGGCTGGCCCAGGCGCCGACCTTGACCAGCGCGGCCACGCGCCGTCCGGCCAGGGCGGGGTCGACTCCCGGGCCGGTCGAGAAGACCCGCCCGACCAGGTCGTAGCCGGGCACGAACGGGAACGGCGGCTGGTCGTAGTAGCGCCCGCGGCGCATCTGCTGTTCGGCGAAGGAGACGCCGGTCGCCTCCATGGCGATCACGATCTGTCCCGGGCCGGGTTCCGGTAGGGCCGAGTGCCGGATCTGCAGTCCTTCCGGGGCCACGATGCCCGGCAGTACGACCTGGACGAGACGTTCGTCGTTCACGATTCGCCTTCCTCTCTCTAGAAGCTCTCGTGTTCGTTATAAGTTCTAACGCATGAGCTTCGTGAGCGTCAATAGCGTCCGTGATAGGTTCTAACCAACGGTGAGTGAGAGGGCGGGTGGCAGGTCATGAGCAAGCCGGAGGCGAGCACTCCCAGGGAGCGGTACCGCGCTCAGGTGCGGGAGGAGATCAAGAAGCACGCGTGGGAGCAGATCGCCACCGCCGGGGCTTCCGCCCTCTCCCTCAACGCGATCGCCAAGCGGATCGGGATGAGCGGCCCGGCCCTGTACCGGTACTTCGCCGGCCGGGACGAGCTGATCACCGAGCTCATCAGGGACGCCTACCGCAGCCTGGCCGACACCTTCCGCGCCCGGGCCGAGGCCGGCGCGGGTCTCGACGGCCTGGCGCACGCGTTGCGGGCATGGGCGCTGGACGACCCCCAGCGGTACTTCCTCGTCTACGGCACGCCCGTGCCCGGGTATCACGCCCCCGAGGACACCACCCGGATCACCTCCGAGATCATGGCCGTACTTCTCGACGCCTGCGCCGCGGAACAGCCGCCCGCCGCGCCGCCGTCACCGCTGGAGACCCATCTGGCCGGTCACCGGGACTGGGCCGGGCAGCACCCGGCCCCGCCGTCGGCACTGCGGCGCGCCCTCGCCTTCTGGACCCGCCTGCACGGCGTGCTCTCCCTCGAACTCGCCGGGCACTTCACCGGCATGGGCTTCGACCCGGCCCGGCTCTACACCGCCGAGGCGGAGGCCGTCGCGGGCCACTGACGACGGCGACGGCGCGACGGCGTCCCAAGTCGTCCTGTTTTCAGGGTCCGTTGACGCGATGGACATGCCCCGCACTCCCGTGTGTGGCGCCGGGGCTGCAGAGCCGCCTGAACTCCTCGTGGCGCAACTCTCTTGCTCTTGCGAGTAATATGCAAGAAGCTGGGCGGGTCCTTACCGGCCCGCTGTGACCTGGAGCCTGTCATGCCCCGCCTGTTGCCTGCCCCAGGACCACAGCGCGTCCTCGCGGCCTCGAACTTCGTCTACACCGTCGGCAGCGGTCTCTACCTGACCGCGGGAGTCCTCTATTTCACCGAGGCGGTCCATCTTCCGGCGGACCAGGTGGGGATCGGGCTCGGCATCGCCGGTCTCCTCGCGCTGGCCCTCGGGGTCGCCGTCGGTCATCTGGCGGACAGATGCGGCGCACGCGGTGTCTACGCGGGCACCCTCCTCGTCCAGGCACTGGCCACGGCCGGCTTCGTACTGGCCGACGGCTTCTGGCCGTTCGTCCTCGTGATCTGCGCGGCGGCCGCTGCGAAAGCGGCCGGAACAGCCGCCCGCAGCCCGCTCATCAGGCACTACGGAGGCGCCCGGCCACAGGAGTTCCGGGCCTATCTCCGGGCGGTGACGAACGTCGGCATCTCCCTCGGCGCCGTGGGAGCGGGATGGGTGGTCCAGGTCGGCACCCTCACCGCCTACCAACTCATGGTCGTGGTTAACGCGGTCGCCTTCGTCGTCGCCGCGGCTCTCCTGCTCCTCCTCCCGCCCGTGGCACCCGTCCCCGCCGCCGGCGGCCCCCGCTGGACCGCCCTCCGGGACCGTCCCTACCTGCTGCTCACCGCCCTCGACGGCATCATGGCCATCCAGTTCAAGGTGCTCACGGTGGCCGTCCCGCTCTGGCTGGTCGGTGCCACCAGCGCCCCGCACTGGCTCATCTCGGGCACCATGCTCACCTGCACCGTCATCGTCGTCGCGTTCCAGGTGCGGGCGAGCCGGGGCGTCGATTCCCCCGCGGCCGGCGGAAAGGCCTACCGGCGGGCAGGCGTCGCCTTTCTGGTCTCCTGCTCGATGATCTCGCTGGCCGCGGGGATTCCGGCATGGGCCGCCGCGACCCTGCTCATCTCCGCGGTGGTGGTCCACACCGTCGGCGAGCTGTGGCACTCCGCCGCCGGGTTCGAGGTGTCCTTCGCCCTCGCCCCGCGGCACGCCACCGGCCAGTACCTGGGTGTCTTCGGCCTCGGTGCCGGACTGGCCGAGGCCCTCGGACCGGGACTGCTCATCGCGCTGTGCATCGGCTGGGGCCGGCCCGGATGGTATGCCGTGGGAGCCATGTTCGCCCTGGCGGGCCTCGCGGCACCGCTCGCGGTCCGCCGGGCGAACCCCGGCGCCGTCGAGGGGCAGAAACTCTCGGTCAACGCCGTACAGGCAGATCTCATTGCCCGACGGCCCAGGACGGAGCCATGATGCGCAACTAAATGTGCCATGAATCTTTCTAGGATGTCTCCATGCGCATACGTTCCGCGTCCGTGGCCGTTCCGGCTCCGCAGGACCCCGCCCTGTCCGCCGTCCGAGGGCAACACCCGGTGAGCCCCGGCAGTTACTACGAGCGGATCGACGAGCACCGCTACAAGCCCACCGACCACGCGAGCGGAGCGTGGGATCCCGCAGAACAGCACGTCAGCCCGCTCGCGGGCCTGATCGTCCACACCATCGACCAGCACGTGGCCGGTCAGCCGGACAGCGGGCTGACCGTCGCCCGGCTGGGCTTCGACATCCTCGGCCGTCTCGCCCTCGGCGAATGCGAGATCCGCGTCGAGACCATCCGCCCGGGCCGCACCATCGAACTCCTGGAGGCCGTCGCGCTCATCGCCGGCCGGCCCGTCGTCACGGCCCGCGCGTGGCGCCTCGCCTCCTGCGACACCACCGCCGTCGCCGGCGGAGGCGCCGAGGCGCTCACGCCACCCGGGGCCCTGGCCTCATGGCCGCTGCACTCGGTATGGCCGGGCGGCTACATCGCCTCCCTGGACGTCCGCCCGCTCGCACCCCCACGGCCCGGCCGTGCCACCGCCTGGATCTCCACCGGCCTCGACCTGGTGGCCGGCGAACCGAGCAGCCCACTCGCGTCCTACGTCGCGCTCGTCGACACCGCCAACGGCATCGCCGCGCGCCAGTCGCCCACCGCCTGGATGTTCCCCAACGTCGACCTCACCATCCACCTGCACCGCCGGCCCGAAGGCCGCTGGACCGGCCTCGACACCACCGTCACCTTCGGCCCTTCCGGTCACGGCGTCACCAGTACCGTCCTCCACGACACCGCCGGACCCGTCGGCCACGCCCAGCAGATCCTCACCGTCCGTCCCCAGCCCTCCTGAGCCGACCGCCCTCCGACGGCTGTGGGACACCCGCGGGCCGGCCGGCGGGGGCGCTCAGGGCCGGCCGGCGGGGCGTTCAGGGCAGGCCGGCGGGGCGTTCAGGGCAGGTCGTTGCGCCCCAGCCACGCCGGCTTGACCGGGACCCCGTCCGGGTACCGCTCGACGTCCGCCGCCGGCTCGGCCGGTGGCACGACCGGCACCTCCGCCGCGGGTTCGGGCACGACGGGCCCGGCGGAGTCCTCCAGCAGCTCCGCCACCGAGAACCGCGTGACGAACGACTGCCAGGCTCCGTCGATGACCAGGAGGAAGCCGTCGCCGTCCCGAAGCAGCCGCCGGCGCTTGGGGCTCCTGGGGTGCTCGGGCGAATGGCTCCGCGCCCGGCGTTCCAGTTCCGCGAGCGCGTCCGCACGGGAGCCGGTGAAGTGCGCCACCACGTACGCCTCCACGTGTTTGCGCTCCCCGGCACCCACGGTCGTCTCGATGACAAGTCCCCATGTGGTCATGCTCTTCGCCCCCTGGACCTCGTGTCACTCCTCAGAGTAGAAGGCCCGGCACAGCCGTCTGCCGCCGGGACCGGGGACACGGTGGGGGTCGAGGAGGGGTCAGCGAGTGGTGTAGCCGCCGTTGAGGAACAGGGTCTGACCGTTGGCCCACCAGCCGTCGGTGAGCAGGTGGCGCACCCACGGGACGATCAGTTCCTTGGACAGGGCACGGGTGAAGTGCGCGAGCCGTCTTCAGCACCGTCCCGGCCGTGTTGACGCTGTAGTCGACCTTGCCGGACTCCTCGACGACGGCGTCGAAGACCCGCTCCACCCGAGGACGCCAGTCCGCGGCGCATCGGCCGGCGGACGGGAGGCGCCTGCGACCAAGGAATCACCGTTCGGGCGTCCCGGCATCCCGACCGGGTCCGATCGGCTCCGGGACCGTCCGCCCCGTCCCGGACGGGCGAAGGGCCCGGCCGGCGGACGGCACGGGCCCTCCCGGACGGCGGCCGGTGTCACACGTGCGGACGGCGGCCCCGCTCCTGGTGCGGGAAGGTCTGGTCCGCTCCCGGCAGCGTCGGCTTCGGCAGCGTCGCCACCTCCTCCTGCGCCTGCTCCAGCTGCTCCGCCGTGTCGTCGGGGAGCCGGGGCGCGCGCGGCCGGGCGTCACGGAAGCGGAAGGCGGTCGAGAGGTCACCGAAAGTGGCGCGCCGCCAGTCACTGATGTTCGGCTCGGCCACCCCGGTGAACCGCTCCAGGAACCGCAGGGCCGAGGTGTGGTCGAAGGGCTCGGACGCGACCCAGCCGCCCACCGTCCAGGGCGAGATGATGATGGCCGGCACGCGGAAGCCGCCGCCGATCGGCAGCCCCTTGATGTACTCGTCCGCCGTGCCCGCGGGCGCGGTGGGCGGAGGCACGTGGTCGAACAGCCCGTCGTTCTCGTCGTAGTTGAGGATGAAGGCGGTCTTGCGCCACACCTTCGGGTTCGACGCGATCGCCTCGATCTTCGAGGCCACGAAGTCCGCACCGGCCGCCGGGAGGTAGTCGGGGTGCTCCGACTGGTGGCTCGTCGGCATGATCCAGCTCACGGCCGGGAGACGGTCGTTGCGGGCGTCGTCCTCGAAGGTGCCCTCCGGCTGCGGACGTACGCCCCGCTCGTACAGGTCGGAGCCCGGCCGCGCGTTCCTGAAGGCGGCGAACTGCTCCAGCAGGTTGCAGCCGTAGTCGTCGTCCTGCTGGTACACCTTCCAACTGATGCCGGCCGCCTGGAGCCGTTCGGCGTACGTCGTCCAACGGTACGGCGTGGGCGCGGTGTTGTTGATCACCGGGCCGCCCCGGGTGCCGCCGGGGTCGATCGTGCCGGTCATCCACATCAGGCGGTTCGGCCAGGTGGGACCGAACACCGAGCAGAAGTAGTTGTCGCAGATGGTGAAGGCCTCGGCCAGCGCGAACTGGAACGGTATGTCCTCGCGGGTGTAGTAGCCCATCACGTAGGGGCCGTTGGCGCCGTCGGCCTTGCGGTGTGCGGGCAGCCACTGGTCCATCTTGCCGCCGTTCCAGGCCTGGTGCTGCACGGACCAGGCGTGGCTGGTGGACGGGATGGCCTGGGCGCTCGACGTGTGCGTGTCGAGGTGGAAGGGCAGCAGATAGCCCTTGGGGTTCTGGGTGTCGGGCTGGTAGAAGACGCTGCGCCCGCTGTCCAGCCGGAGGGCGTTCGGGTCGTCGAAGCCCCGGACGCCCGACAGGGTGCCGAAGTAGTGGTCGAACGACCGGTTCTCCTGCATCAGCATGACGACGTGCTCGATGTCGCGCAGCGAGCCGGTCCGGGGAGGGCCCGCGGCGACGGCCTTCTGGACGCTGGGCGGGAGGAGGGAGAGGGCCGCGGCGCCACCGAGCGCGCCCGCGGCGGAACCCAGAAGTCTACGGCGTGTCAACTCAGCCATGATGGCCCCTTCTTGAGCGGGGGAAGCGCTCCGGAGTGACGGCCGGCCCGGCAGGCGGACGGGCCGTCGGTCATCCTTCGCCCGCGACGGCGGGGCGCATCAGGTGGGGGCGGTGAACATGTGACCAACGCGCGGGAAGGGCTTGGCCAAGCCGTGACATACAACGCCTGGGCTTCGCACGGCCGTTGCCGAGCGTTGAGAAACGGTGACCGCTACACGGATCGTGGCCGTCGTACTCCTCCGCGGCCCGTGGCCGGCGGCGAGCACGGCAGCCGGGGGGACGGCGTCGTCGGGCGCACCGCCGCCGAGCCGGTGGTACTCGGTGACGGCGAGCCGCAGGGGGTCGACCGGCACGGCTCGGTGGTCGTACGCACCTCGCCGGACCCCGAGCTGTGGCTGGTCCGGGACGGCGTCACGCGCTCTCTGCCCAGTGACTCCACGCCCTGTCCCACCGCCGAGGTCGTGGCGCTGACGGACGACGACATCGCCTACGGCCGCTGGAACAGCACTCCCGTGCGCTGGGACTGCCGGCTTCCATGCCGCTCAGTACAGAGCCCACCAGCCCGGTGACACGTTCGACGCCCATACGTCGTCCCGGTGGCAGCCGCCCCGAGCCGAGCCGCGCGCGGTGCCCGCGGGACCATGGGGGAAAATGGTTGCCCTGAGAAACTAGAACGACGTGGAAGGCCCCGCATGCCGCACCTCACCATCGACTGCTCCGCCCATCTGACCGGGGTCCTCGACGCGCACAGCCTCGTGAAGGAGCTGCATCGGGTGGTCCTCGAGGAGTCCGGTTCGGCGGGCGTCTGCAAGACACTGATCCGTCCGGCGGGGACGTACATCGGCGACCTGTCGAGCGGGGAAGCCGGTTTCGTACATCTGGAGGTCGGCCTCATGCCCGGCCGCCCCGAGGAACAGAAGGCACGGCTGTCGGAGAGCGTTCTGACCCTGCTCGACGGGCATCTGCGGTCGGCCGGTGTGCGGGAGTCGGCCGTCTCGGTCGAGGTGAGAGAGCTGGCCGGGTCCTACCGCCTGTCGTCCTCCGTACGGTGAACCGGCCCCCGCGCCCATGGATTCTCCGGTTTCCCCCTGTGGTCGGAGTTACTGCCGGGCGCGGGGCGCGGGTCAGCCCGCCCGGTCACCGGGGGAGGCGAACGTGACCGGGAGCCGTGCCGGGCCGCGCAGGCCGCCGGGCCGCCAGCTCAGCTCGGCCGGCGGTACGGCCAGGGCCAGGTCCGGAAGGCGGCGCAGGACCGTCCCCACGGCGATCTGGCCCTCCAGCCGGGCGAGCGGCGCGCCCAGGCAGTAGTGGATGCCGTGCCCGAAGGCCAGGTGGCCGTTGTCGCGCCGCGTGATGTCCAGCCTGTCGGGGTCCGGGAACCGGGCCGGGTCACGGTCGGCGATCGCGGACGCGACGAGCACGGTCGCGCCCCGTGGGATGGTCACACCCGCGATCTCGACGTCCTCGCGCGCGAACCGGGCGATGCCCGGGCTGACCGGCCCGTCGTAGCGGAGAAACTCCTCGATCGCGTCGGGCAGCAGCTCCGGACGCTCTCGCAGCAGGGTCAGCTGGTCGGGGTTCGCGAGGAGCGCGGCGATGCCGCCGGCGATCAGGTTGACCGTGGTGACGTATCCGGCCACGAGCAGCAGGAACGACATGGCGATCAGCTCGTCGTGGCTCAGCCGCCGCTCCTCGTCGTGGGCGTTGATCAGCGCGCTGAGGAGATCGTCCCCCGGCCGGTCCCGCTTCGACGCGAGGTGCTTCGTCAGGTACCCGCGCATCTGCTGCCACGCCTCGTCGACGACGACCGGGTCGGGCAGCCTCTCCCCGCGGACGAGCATGGCGTCGGTCCAGCGCTGGAAGTCGTGGCGGTCGTCCGCCGGCACGCCGAGCAGCTCGCTGATGACGGTGACCGGCAGTGGCAGCGCGAAGTCCGCCACGAGTTCGGCCCGGCCGGCCGGAACCACCGCGTCGAGCAGCCGGTCGGTGATCTCCTGGATCCGGGGCCGCAGCCCGGCGACCCGGCGTGCGGTGAACGCCTTCGACACCAGGCGGCGTAGCCGGGTGTGGTCGGGCGGGTCGGAACGGAGCATGTTGCTCATCATCGACTCGCGCTCGAACCGGGGCAGCTGCTTGATCAGGCGGGGGTCCGAGGCGTCTTGGACGTCGCTGCTCAGCCTCGGGTCGGACAGGGCGGCGAGACCGTCCTCGTAACGGGTGACCAGCCAGGCGTCCAGGCCGCCCGCGATGACCGCGCGCCGGACGGGGCCGTCCTCGCGCAGCTGTCGGTAGAGCGGGAAGGGGTCCGCCACGAAGGCCGGGTCGGCATAGGGGAGAAGGACCGGCTGCTGGCTCATCAGGCCTCCCGGGGCAGACATGGACCACATCCGTCCTGTTGGCAGATATGGGCTATATGCCCCGATTGTCCAATACCGCAGCCGTCATCACCCCGCTCGCCGACCGAGTCCCCGAGCCGCCGCGTGCGTCCGCCGGTCGAGACCGCTTCGTCTCGCGGCCGAGGTCAGCCCCGAGGGCCGCTGATCCGTTCGGGCTGGATCACGAAGATCACCCGGACCTGGTCGCGGCCGCCGAACCATGGGTAGGGCCCGCCGAGGTACTTCCGGGCGAGCGCCTCGATGTGGTCGACCGCCCCCTCTGTGGTCACTCGCACCACCCGTCCGCGGATCTGGACGTAGGAGGCGGGGTCCGAGGGGTCGGAGACGGCGACGGCGACCCGCGGGTCACGCGCGATGTTCCGGGTCTTCTGATGGGACTCGACGCTGTTGATCAGGACATGCTCTCCATCGGTGTCGACCCAGGTCTGGGTGAGCTGGGGCGAGCCGTCGGGCATCGTGGTGGCGAGGTAGCAGGTGCTGGGGCGGCGCAGCAGCGTCACCACGTCCTCGCCCAGGGGTACGGGCACGGGGGCTCCAGGGAGCGGCTCGGTGGGATACGGGCTCCGGACCGGCAACGTGATCCACGGTTCACGCTCCATGGCTCATGGCCCACGGTCCACGGCTCAGGGCCCACGGTTCACGCTCTATGGCTCACGGTTCATGGCGCACGATCTCGGTGCGCGGTTCCGGCGGCACGGTCCGTGGGGAGGCCTCCGTTCTCGTGGGGCACGCGGCCCGGACGTGCCGGGCCGTGAACGCCGGTCGTCATCGCGTCGGCGTGACAGCGCCGTACGGCCGGCCGAGGCGCGTGGGGCTCAGGATGCGTGAGCGCCCGGCACGGGTCAACAGCGGAGGGGTCTTCCCTTTCGACGGGCGGAAGCGTAGGTTCCGACTACCCCGCGTCGGCGCCTCCCGAGGCGCCGGCCCGCCCGTCCCGGGGCGGCGGGCCCGCGGGGGCCAAATCTTCACGACCGGACCTCCACCCGGCGCGCGCCGCCGGCGGAGGTCGGCCGGACACGTGGTCCGTGGTCTCCCGGCCACCGGTGTCGTGTCCCCGTGCCGGTGGCCGGCGGACCACGGGTGCGGTCATCGCCGGTTCCCGCCGCGGCTGTCGACCATGCGGCGGCCAGGGCGCGTTGCCGTTCAGCTCGCGAGTACGGGCTCTCCGGCCTCCTGGCGAGTACGGTGGCCGGCCGCCCGGCGGACGGCCGGTCCCATCGCGTACGCCGCGAGAGGCATGACCGCGCCGAGCAGGAGCCAGCCCGGCGTCCCCCAGCCCAGCAGCAGCCAGGTCACCATCAGCGGGCCCAGAGTGCGGGCGACCGTCACCCCGGTGCCGAAGAAGCCCTGGTACTCGCCCATCCGCTCGGCCGGTGCCAGATCGAAGGACAACTGCCAGGAGCCCGCCGACTGCTGCATCTCCGCCACGACCTGCAGCACCGCACCCGCGATGAGGATCGCCGCCGCGGGCCAGGCCGACCGCCCCTGCGACAGCGCGAACACCGCGCAGGAGGCGAACATCACGAGCCCGGACCGGCGCAGGACCCGCAGAGCGGTGCCGAGCCCCGTCACGGCCCTGGCCGCCCGCACCTGGAACAGCGTCACCGCCAGCGTGTTGAGCACGAACAGGCCCGAGGCCAGCCAGGCCGGCGCGGCGGTCCGCTCGGTGATCCACAGCGGCAGCGCGAGACTGAGCAGCGGCAGCCGCAGCAGGAGGACGGTGTTGAGGAGTGCGACAACGGCGTACGGCCGGTCGCGCAGCACCGCGAACCGCCGGCCCCCGGCGTCCGTGCCGGCAGCGGTCGTGGCGGTCAGGGTGGTGGCGGTCCCGGAGGTCGGGGTGGGCGTGCCGGTCACGGCGGGCAGTCGCAGCAGGAGCAGCGCGCAGCCCAGGAAGCAGAGGGCGTCCAGCGCGAGTACACCCCGGTACGCCGCCGCCGTCCCGGCGCTCAGTGCGAGGCCGCCGAGCGCCGCGCCCACCGCCAGTCCGCCGTTCGAAGTCGACTGCAGCCGCGCCAGCAGCCCCGTCCGCTGCCCGGCCGGCACCAGCCCCGCCAACAGGGCCTGGCGGGCCGCCGCGAGCCCGGACTGGGCGGAGGCGTAGACGGCGGCGGTGAGGACGAACGGTACGAAACCCTGTGCCAGGAGGAAGCAGACGATCGCAGCCGAGGTGGCCAGCGCCAGCAGCACCGAGGTACCGCGGGGCCCGCGCCGGTCCGCCAGCCGCCCGAGCGGCACCCCGACCAGGGAGCCGACCGCCCAGGCCAGGGTGAGCCCGAGCCCGACGCGGGCGGGAGCGAGGCCGACGACTTGGGTGAAGTACAGCGCCGACGTCACGTAATAGGCGCCGTCGCCCACGGAGTTGGCGAGCTGGGCGAGGGCCAGCAGGCGCTGCGGTCGCTTGGTCATGCCGATGACGTTAGAGGCCCGGTGGACCGCCGAGTAGACCCAATCGGTGCCCGTGTCAGTGGCCCAATTCGCGGCCTCCCCCGGTCGACGGATCCGTGTCCCGAGCCGTGTCGGCGCGTCGCGCCCGCGTGAGGGGTAGCCGTGCCCCTCGGGTGTCAGGCGGCCGAGCGCCGAAGACGCGTCGGCCGAACAGCCGCGTCGGCCTCCCGCGCCGGATGCCCGGGCCCGACGCCGGTGATGGTCAGGAGACGCGGAAGTCCTTCGCGGGCGGGAAGGTGACATGGGTGCAGCCGCGCCGCTCGGTGATGTCGTCGACGTACGCGCGGAACAGGGCGGCCAGGGTCCGGGCGCTGAGCACGTTGTCGTAGGTGTAGCTGGAGCTGAGGGTGTGCAGGGCGGGCTCACCGTCGCAGACGGAGGAGGCCCACCATCCGCCCCTGGTGTGCCCGGCCGTTCCCGGCTTGATCTGTTCCTCGGTGCGGAAGTCCTCCTCGTACCCCACCGCGCGTGCCTCCGCGCCGAAGTAGGAGCGGGTGCGCAGCCACCAGGGCGAGTGGGTGACCGCACCGTCGGCCCATTCACGCTTGTCCTCGGGCAAGCCGCCGGCGATGTGGCCCACCTGGCGGGGGCTGACCGCCAGCAGGCAGCCCTCGACGGGGTTCGTGTCCAGGACGGGTATGGCGAGGGCACGGTCCGGGAGCGTGCCTTGCCCCTGCTCATGGATGTGCCGGGCGAACCAGCGGCACGAACCGTCCGCCGTCCGTGCGGGACCGAGTGCCGACGGCACGGGTGCCAGCCGCTCGTCGGGCAGCGCGGGCAGGTGGGCCCGGCAGCCGATCCGGTCGGTGAGTGTCTCGGTGGCCGAGCGGGCGATGCGGGCGAGGCGCTGACGGTCCGCTGCGGAGACGTCGTCGTAGTCGGCGCGAGCGGTGACGTGCAGCAGCTTCGGAGCCGTCGCGCTGCTGCCGGGGCCGCACTCCGCGCGGACGGCGGTGTACCAGTCGCCGTACCAGCCCAAGGTGCCGTCGCCCACCGGCCGGGCTTCGGGAAGCCGGTCCGCGACGGCGGTGACGTCGTCACGCTCGCCGCTGTCATCGGCGGTGTTGAACGGATCGAGTGCCATGTCGTCGCCGATCCAGTGCAACGGATCGGAACCGTCACTGCTCCGCACCACCAGCGTGAACAGGCTCGTGCTCTCGCCGGGGCCGGGCACCTTGTAGACCGTGCAGTGGCCGGACGGCTCGTGCGTATCGATCCTGTCGTCCTCGGCGGCCTTCGCCCGGACCATGCCGCCCTGCAGATCCATCACGTCGGCCCCGGACACGAGCCGACCGCACGCAGCGTCGATGTCGCGCTCGCTGGAAGCGCGGTCGCGTATGTCGTCGGCCGTCAGCCAGCCCGCGTACAGGCTCAGCCCGATCCCGGCCCACGCCGTCCACCGCCACAGCCTGATCCAGCCCGTGTGCACCACATACTCCCCGCTCGAGCCCGTCCGGAGCGATCACCGCCCCGCAAGGCACCGAGCGTAGATGTCCGACCACGGACAAGTCGAAGCAGGGCGCGACCACCGCCGCCCGCCCGCGCGCCACGGAAGGCGCCACCCGCCGTCGTCGGCAACAGCCGGTGGTGCCACGAGGCCGGTGGACGGTGCGATGCCGATCATCCCGTCATCGCACGTCGCGCACCGCCAGGAGTTCGACCGCCGCTTCGGAGGATTCCAGGAGCGGTGCGGCGGCGCAGCGTCGGGGATCTGCTCGGTAGGCCGCGACGTGCTCGTCGCTGGGAAAGCTCAGGAGGTGGGCCTCGGTACGGTCGTCCAGGGCGCGCAGTCGCCGTTCGAGCCGGCCGCCGTGCTCGGCGAGAAGCGGCAGCACGGCGCTCTCGTAGGCGTCGAAGGCACTCAGCCGTCCCTCCGGCAGCCGGGCGAGCAACAGGTAGGTGACGGCCATGGGTTCCTCCCGAGGCGGTAAGGGCCTAACCGGCGTCCGGCCGGGTCAGCGCGAGCCGCCAGTCGTTGCACCGGATGGCGTTTCCCGGCGGATATTCGAACTCGCAGGCTCCCACGAACTCGAAGCCGGCCTTCCGGCACACCGCGTTGGACGCGTCATGGTGCACGGAGGGGAAGGCGTGCAGCCAGGGGCGCGAGCCGTCCTGGCCGGCCCGTTCCGCGCACAGACGAAGGGCATCGACGGCGAAGCCCCGGCCCTGGTGCTCGGGGAGGATGCCGTACCCCGTCTCGTAGACCGGCTCCCCGGCCCACTCCCGCGTCCAGTACCCGACCGATCCCACCACCTCGTCGCCCAGAACCGCCAGGAACATCTGACCGTCGGTGAGAGCGAGGTACCGCTCGTGGCGGCGCCGCAGCTGCTCAGCGGTCTCCGGGCCGCCCAGGTGTTCGGTCATCTCCGGTGAGTTCTGGCGCCGGAGCAGGTCGTACCCTTGACCGGACCACGGTGTGAGGCTGAGAGATGTCATGCACCAACGGTAGTGCCCGGGTCTGACATCGAAGCCGACCGACGACAAGGCGCCGGCCGTTCCGCCTCTTTCACGTGGTGTCTCCCGCTGGTCTCCGTCTCAGGGCAACCCCGGGTGAGGAAGCCCCGTCGGAGTGGCCGAGAGGTGGTGCGGCCGGTGGTGGGATCCGGGTGCGGGCCGGCCGGGGATCAGCCGAAGCGGAGGGGCAGTTCGTTGGGGCCCGTGATGCCGATGGCGGGGCGCCAGCTGACCGGGCCCGAGATGGACGGCGCGCCCAGCCGGGCCGCCAGCACCGGCAGTGACTCCGTGATCTCCAGGCGCGCCGGCGGTGCACCGAGACAGTAGTCGCCAACAGCCCCCGATCCAAGGCGGAGTGGGGGCTGCGGTTCTGCTCTGGCGGGACTGGTGCCGGACGGGTCAGGGCTTGTACTGACAGACCGTCACGCCTTCTCGTGCTCCACAGCCGATCTTGGTGAACCGGCTCTGGATCATGTTCCAGTAGTGACCCCACTGGGTCTTGTAAGCCTCGCTGTTGGGGTCCTTGCTGGGGTCGGCGTCGTACTTGCTCTTCTCGGCGGCCCACTGTGCGGTGGCCCCGGCCGGCCCGACGGACGACATGTTCTCCGCACCGTTGAACGAGGGAGAATGCTTCAGCGAACCCCCGCTCGTGGAGTCCGGGTTGTCGGCCCAGGCCTGTGCGTCCTTGGCGATGCTGTCGTCCCAGGTCAGCGGGGGCGCCTTGGCCTCCGCGCGCACCTTGTTGGTTTCGTTGACGATGGTCTGCTGATCGGCTGCGCTGACGTCGGAGACGGCTGCGGAGGCGCTGGTCGCGAGCATCGCGCCTCCGGCCATCAGTCCGGCCGTGATGACGGCTACGGCCTGATGACGTACCCAAGTCGGCTTGTTCATGGCGACCCCCTGGTCGCAGAGAGAGCGGCAGATACTGCCGGCGGGCCTCACCCGTCACGGAAGCAGCCGCGCGCCCGGCTTGCGCCGGCCGGGCCGTGCGGCCTGCTGTCGCGGTGCTGGGAGGCAACCGCCGACAAAGTGGCCTGGGCGGGCGGCCGTACGACCGCCCTCTTCGCCCAGACCAGCCTAGGTCGAGGGTGTCCGTGCGTCGACCGGGGGAAATTATGAGGCTTTTGGTTTACGGTCCGTTCGCCCGTGTATTGCGCGGTCAGGGGTGTCGCAGGGCGGCCGCGTCCGCTTCGGGAATCGCGTAGGCGGCGCGGCGTTCACCCGCCGGCGGTTCCCGCGCGCAGGCCGTCCATGACGAGGTCGAGGAGACGGGCGGCGCGAGGCCGCCAGTCATGGTCCGGTTCGAGCTGCCAGAGGCCCGCGATGGCGAGCAGGAAGTCGTCCGCGGTGACACCGGGACGGATGGTGCCGGCTTCCTCGTTGGCGCGGAGCAGGAGTTCGGCCGCGGCGGTCACCGGGGTGTGGGGCGGCTTGGCCGGGCCGCCGGGTGTGCCGGTGGCCTGCCGGATCGCGTCGGCCAGTCCGGCCTTGGTCATGGCGAACTCGGCGAGCCGGTCCATCCAGGCGCGCAGGGCCTCGTCGGGCGCCCGGGTCTCGATCAGGTGGGTCGCGGTGTCCGCCACCTGCTGCATCTCGTGGCGGTAGATCTCCAGGACGAGTGATTCGCGGTTGGGGAAGTTCCGGTAGAACGTGCCCTGCCCGACGCCCGCCTTCCTGGCGATCGCGCTCAGCGGGGCGTTCGCGCAGTGCGACAGTTCGGCGAGTGCCACTTCCAGGATGCGCTCGCGGTTGCGCTGTGCGTCCGAGCGCCGGGGTGAGTCCTTCTGCTGCGGCACTCGTCCTCCTCGATCAAGGGATCCCCACCGAACCCCGCCTTGCTAACCGGACAGCTGTCCGTTACGTTGGAACTAGTAGCGGACAGCTGTCCGCTTTCCGTCCACGATAGCCGCGGACGTGCCCCGGCGGCAGCCGTCGGCCGTCACTGTCCGGGCCCAGCATCCCGCACCTTCGCTTCGCCCTCGCGGCCCGGGTCCACAACTCTCCGCGCCGCGCGGTAACCCAGCTGCCCCCACCGTCCTGGAAACGCGAAAGAAGCAGCTCATGGACTCACCGACGTCCAGCGTCATCACCTTGAGGATCAACGGCGAGGCTCACACCCTGCCCGTCGACCACCGCACCACCCTGCTCGACGCACTGCGCGAGCGCCTCGATCTCACCGGCACCAAGAAGGGCTGTGACCAGGGACAATGCGGAGCCTGCACCGTCCTGCTGGACGGGCGCCGGACCGTCGCCTGCCTGCAGTTCGCCGTCGCGGCCGAGGGCCGCGAGATCACCACCATCGAAGGCGTCGCCGACGGTGACCGTCTGCACCCGGTGCAGCAGGCCTTCCTCGATCTGGACGGCTTCCAGTGCGGATACTGCACCCCCGGACAGATCTGCTCGGCGATCGGGGCGATCGAGGAACACGCGGCAGGCCTGCCGAGCGCCGTCACCCGGGACATCCGGCCCGAGGCCGGACCACCACCCCTGACCGACGACGAGATCCGGGAGCGGATGAGCGGCAACCTGTGCCGCTGTGGCGCGTACGTCTCGATCGTCGAGGCGGTGGCCCGCGCGGCCGGGGCGCGGCAGGACGGCCGGTCCTGGCCCGCCGACGAGGCCCGACCGGACGAGGGGCCTGCGCATCCCGGCGCGGCCGCGAAGGAGGTGGCGGTATGAGGGAGTTCGGCTATCGGCGGGCCACCGATGTCGCGGGTGCGGTCGCGTTGCTCGGTGCCGATCCGGACGCGCGTTTCCTCGGTGGCGGCAC
>NZ_JACHJK010000024.1:51941-64004 GCF_014203595.1 Streptomyces echinatus | reverse complement strand
CGCCGAGAAGTTCCTGAACTTCATCATCGCTGAAGTGATCAGACACCACGAAAGCCTCGCCGACGAGGCCCTGACCAGCAACGGAACCTCAGAGTCTTGACGTGTCCACTGCGGAAACTGATCGTTTAGGAGAGATTCAGGAGACTAGCCCTCCCAGATGCTCCCCCACCCCAGGTTCCGCATCGCCCGCTCATACAGCTCCTGCAACCCCTGCAACCGCTGCTTGCGCATCGGCGGCGTCGGGTGGCGGTACGTGCCCTTGATGCCAGGGTACTTGTGCCCCATCTGTTCGTACCCCAGCACCGGCGCCACCCCGATCTGCTCCTGCCACGAGTCGTGCGTGTGCCTGAGGTCCCGCATCGTTAGGCCCCGCGCGATCGGCTCCCACTCCGGGCAGGCGGGCCGGCCGCGGCCCGGGAGGCGCTCGTCCCGCCCGTCGGCGGCGGGGCGCAGCACCTCGAACCAGTAGCTGCGCCACCACCAGGTGCCCTTCTTCGTCGTGAACACGAAGTCGTGCGGCCAGTCGGCGAGGTGCTTCTCCAGCAGTTGGGCGAGGAACGGCGGCACGTCCACATCCCGGGCGCTCTTCTGGTTCTTCGGTGGCTCGAGGCCGCGGTATGCCTTCCGCTTGCCTTCGTTGGTGCGGACCGTGTACTCGGCGAGCGCGCCGTCGGTCTTGTCGATGCGGATGACCGGGCAGGTGAACTCGCCGCCGTCGTGTTTCTGCCGCCGTTCCAGCAGCGCGTTGCGCCGGTGCAGGCCCGTCAGCTCTTCCCACCGCAGCCCCGTCCAGGCGGCGGTGACGACGTGCAGCCCGTACACCGGGCCGAGACGCCGGGCCAGCTGCAGCACCACCTCAGGCTCAAAGACCTGCTCCTCGTCCGACTTCTTCTTCACGATGTCGGCGGGCAGGCCGGTGAGGCGACGGCCAGCGAGCGGGTTCACGGTCAGGTAGCGCTTGTCGACGGCCCCATTGACGATGCGGCTCATCAGCTGCACGCAGTCCCGCACCGTGCTGCGGGCCACCGTGAGCGCCAGCACCCGGGCCCAGGCTTCGACGTCGAACCAGTTGAGCGCGATGAGCGGCGTGTCCTTCCACTTGGGAAGGAGGTGCGTCTCCAGGCGCTCCCACCGGTTCATCGTCGTCCGGCCGCGCGGCTTCTGTGCTTCCATCCACTCGGCGACGAACGTGCCGAACGTGGTGCGCGCCAGGTCGGGGTCGACCCAGCGGCCTTCACGGATCGCAGCCTCCTGCTGGTCGCCCCAGTCCTCTGCGAGCTTCTTGGTGGGGAAGCCCGACTCCGAGCCCCAGCTGCCGTCAGGTCTCTTGTACTTGACGCGCCACGTGAACTTGGTGGTCTTCTTCCCGTTGCGGACCTTGAAGACCTTTTCGGCGTAGGCCACGGTGCCCCCTTGCGATCAGCTATCGGCACCAGTGTCGCTGTCGTGGTAGCCCTTGGGTACTCGCTGCCAGTGCGGAGAGCGCTCCGTGTCGAGCCGGCCGAGGTAGTCCGCGGCGCGCTGGCTGAGAAGCGACGGGTCCACCGTGTAGGTGATGGACTTCGAGCAGTCCTCGACGCCGATCTCCAGCCGGTCGGCCGGCTTGGGAATGCGCTCCCAGGTGACGAGCACGACGGGGCCGAGCGGGGAGCCGGGCGGCCGGGGGGCCCAGAACTGGGCCTGCTCGGTGAGCAGGCGCGAGAGCGGCTCGGCTCCGTCTTCGCTTATGTCTGTCTCGTGCAGCCGGAATACGCACCCGCTGCCGTCTTCGAGATCGATGATCTCGGGCTCTACGTAGTCACCCTTGACACGCTCAACGTGCATAACCCACATGCGCAGTTACCCCGATCCGAGCAGTGCCCCCCCTCGGTGACGGTATGTAGATCGAAGCACACTATTGAGTCACAGTCGACCTGTTGAGGCCGAAACAATCTCACGACTCCGTCGGGGCGTCCGTTTCGCCGGGCATCGCCTGAAGGTGACGCCGAGTCCTGCGCCACTTCCGCCAGAGCTCGTCGAGCTCCTCTTCGCTGATGTCCTCGGCCCCCTTGAGGACGACGATGATGCGGGTGTCGTCATCCTCCTCGCTCCCCATGTGGACCACGGTGTGATCGAGGGTCTTGCCCGAGCGGAGCTCACGGTCGACAGCCGGCGGCAGATCGGATGGGGCAGGCTCGGGCTGGACCGGGACGGGCTGCACGTCGGGCTCCGGTTCCTCGCCGTCGAGGATGCGGCTCGGAGAGTCGGCCGTCCAGCCGACCAGGCGCGCGTAGTCCCGCATGGTGCGCGTGACCTTGCTGAAGTCGGTGCCGTTGGACTGGCGACCGCGTTCGATGGCCTGGATCGGTGCGCGGGAAACGTGGAGTGCGTCCGCAGCTTCCTGCTGCGTGAGGCCCTTGTCCCGGCGTGCGGCGGCGAAGGTGCGGCCGAGCCGTTCCCAGTTTGAGAGATTCCACTCTCGTTCACGGTCCATGTCTCCACATCATGCACTACTGCCATGCAACCGCCCAGCCGGGTTCAGGCCTATTGACCAGCATCGCTGACCGCAAATAGAGCGTTTGGGTTGCATGGGGCGCACGCGGCGGAGCGGCAGCTATGGGACTTCGCGCCCCCTGCTGCTAGAAAGTAGAGCCCTAATGTTGCTCTACCGCTTGCTTACCGCTGCACTACCGTCTAGCTTCTAGAGCGTGAGACCGCACCCCAGCGCTATCCGCTTCAGAAGGGGGGCTCTACGTATGAGCCTTGCCACGCTCTCAAAGCTCACCGGCATAAACAAAGGCCATCTCTCCCGCGTCGAGCGGGGCCTTGCCGGACTCGGAGACGACAACATCTCCAAGGTCGCGGAAGCCCTGGGTGTCACCCCTGACGACATCACCCACAAGGAGAAGCCGTGACCGCCCCCAAGGCCACGAAGACCGCGACCAGCAAGCGGCCCGCCCCCAAGGTCCGCGACAACCTCCCAGCCCCGCAGACAGCCGAGGGCCTCTACTTCCACTACACGCCGGCCGAAGCCGCCCGCTGGACGCCGTTCTCGTACCGGACGCTCATCGACCTGATCCGGCGGCGAGAAATCGACTACGTCTTCAACGGCCGCGACAACTACCTCACCGGCGCCCAGATCGTGGCCCTCGTCGAGCGCTACACCGTTCGCCCGTTCGAGAAGCCGGCCCGCGCCGCCGCCTGACGGCAGCAAAGAGGCCGCCCCGGTTGCGACCCGAGACGGCCAGATCCACCCACACCATCCGTGAAGAAGAAGGGCAGACCTATGCCTGCATCATCTCACCCCACGTCCCCGTTGATCGAGCCGCTGGGCTCCGACGTCACCGAGATCCACATCATGCCGGGGTTCGGTAACCGGCTACAGGTCGTGTTCCACGGCACGCAGGGCATGCCGGAAGCCATGCCAGGTGCGGTCGCCTCGGTGACCGTGTACGGCGACGGCCGCATCTCCTACGAGCCGCTGCCCGAGGTGACCGCATGAGCGAGTACGCCGAGATCGCCGCCCACGTCGCCCGTGACGTGAAGGACGGCAAGCTGATCGAGCTCCGCGAGGAGGGTGTGTTCCGGCACGTCGAGTTCAAGGCCCTACAGGGGTGGTCCCGGATCATCCTGGTGACGTGGCCGTACAACCTCCTGGTCGCCGGCTCGCACGGCTCGTTCCACTTCGAGCGGTTCGGCCCGGACACCGAGGACATGTTCGACTGGCTGCGCGGCATCCGCGTCGAGCCGAGGTCGTGGGCGTCGAAGCTGGTCAACGGGGTCGACTCGGTTCGCGAGTACGACCAGGACCGCCTCGTGAAGCAGGTCAAGGAGGAGGTCGCCGAGGCGGTCAAGGAGGGTGCGCCGCGCGGCCTGCGGGCTGCGGTCCGCGAGCAGATCCTCGAGAGTGACTGGCTGCACAGCAAGGACATGGCCATGCAGCTGGTCGCCGAGTTCGAGCACGGAATGACGTACCGCGCAGAGTGTGAGTGCGGCCTCTTCGAGGACTTCGACTCCTACGGCGACGCAATCACCTGGAAGGTGCTCAGCCACAAGGAAGACGGCGACAAGCACAAGGTCAAGACCCGAGAGACGGGTGGCTTCCGCTTCTCCGACGTCTGCGAGTGGCGCGTCCACAAGCTGGACTACCACTTCGTCTACCAGTGCTACGCGGCCTCCTGGGGCATCGCCCAGTACGACGCGGCCCGGAAGCAGGTGGCCCGATGACCGTCGACCTGTCCCGCCTGGACGTGCCGCTGCCCGTCGTCGAGGCCGACGCCTGCTTCCTGGCCGCCGCAGCCCGAGCCACGGACCCGAAGGACCAGCTGGTGTACCAGCTCGACGCCTGGCTCGTCCGTCACCCCGAAGCCTGCGCCACTGACGCGGACTACCCGGGATGGGCCGAGTACATCGCCGCCCGCGAAGCCGACAACCGCCGCGCCAGGGAGGCCAGCCATGGCTGAGCTGACCGCCCGCCAGCAGCAGCTGCTCGGCATCCTCCGCTGCCGCCGCGGTGTCGTGACCACGGACCGCGTGCACCGGGTGAACCGCGACCTCGGCGCCCCGAAGCGGACGACGGCCCGCCACGACATCCGCACCTTCCACCGGGCCGGCCTCCTCATCCAGGGCGGCGCCGATGACCGCCGCTTCTACCTGCTGACGAAGAAGGCCGTCCGGTGACGGCGACGGCCGCCGAGGTGGTCCGCCTCCGCCACCGGGTGGGGGAGCTGGAAGCCGAGATCAAGCGGCTGGCCGCCAAGAACCGCGAGCTTGAGCAGGCCGCCGAGACGAGCCGCAACTTCAAGGCCAGCGTCGAAGCCGGCCACATCACCCTCGACCTCGACAACTGGGGGACCAGTGAGTCTCACACTCCCCGGCCGTAGCGCCAGGCCGGCCCGCAAGCACCGCGCCATAGACCGGCTCGCCCAGCGGGAGCAGGAACTCGCCGAACTGCAGCAGCGGCTCGACGACGCCGACGCGCTGATCATGCGGCAGGCCGTCCAGCTCGGCGAGCTGCAGACGGAGAACGAGCGGCTCACCGAGCGGCTGCAGGAGACGCAGGACGCGCTGATCAACATCGGCCGGGACCGTGACGCCCTGGAGCGCTACGTCCACGACCTCGAAGGCCAGGTCGCCGATCGCGACCGGCGGCTCGACGTCCGCACCTGGGCTCACGCCGCGGTCGCCAAGACGCAGGAGATGGCCGTCGTCGTCCCGGTGCCGCTGCACCAGTCGCCGATGGCCGAACCCGGCCCCGACCACGCCCTCTTGCAGGCGCAGAAGACCACCAAGGAGATCGCATGAACGCCGCCGACCGTGTCGCCGCCCTGCGCGAGGAGTACGCGCGGCTCGGCGAGCCCGTCGACCACCTGACCGACGCCGAGCTGCTCAACCGCGAAGTCGAGCGGACGCAGAAGGAATCCCGGCGCCACGAGAACGCCTACAGCTCGCTGCTGCAGGACCAGGTGAAGCACGACCGGTCCGTCTACGCCGCCGCCCGCCGGGAGGCCGCCGATCAGCAGATCGCACGCGGCGGCCTGTACCTGGGAGTCATCGTCCGTCGGGCCGCCACGCCCATCACCGGCCTCCTCTACCGCATCTCCCAGCTGCCTGATCGACCGGCCCCCAAGGTGGTCGAGGAGCTGCGCTCCGCGGCCCGCCGCGCCCAGTGGACGCTCGATGGCGTCGTCACCGACAAGGTGCTCGACGAGGTCGCCGAACGGGACCCCGAGGTGAAGCTGGCCGAGGCCCAGGCCGCCGAGATCCAGCGACTACGCAGCGTCCTGGTCGAGCAGGGGCAGCGGCTGCACCGCGACCACGCCGACCTCGGCTCCCACCTCGGACGCTGTGAGTGCCCCGGCTGTGAGCTGATCCGGGTCATGGATGGCCTGCGGGTCGAACCGGCAACAGAGGTGGCGAGTGCGTCATGACCGTCCGTCCCCCGATAGTCGGCGCCGCCGTGTGGACCGCGGTGATGAACCGCGCCGGCCACCGGTGCGAGTGCCGGGGCGCCTGCGGCAAGAGGCACTCGGCGAGCGGCAGTCGCACGCAAGGCCGCTGCGACCTGGAGAACGGCAAGCACATCAGCAAGAAGGGCGAGGTAGTCCTGATCGCGATGCCGCGGGACCCGATCAACGAGGGCGACTTCGCGACTGCCGCCTCGCTGCCGGCCCGACGTCTCGCGGCGATGTGCCCGCTCTGCTACGACGCGGTGTTCGCCAAGATCCGCAAGGCGGTGAAGGACCTGCCGCCCCAGGACGACGGGCTGTTCAGCGTCGAGGAGTTCCGCGTCGACCCGGCCAGCAAGAAGCAGGCCGACGTCGGGGCCGCTTAGACCAGCGCCCGGCCGGCGCATGACCTAGGGCCCCGGTCGGGCGCGCAAGCCACAACCCCTGTAGCCGGCGTGCGCGTCGAGCCCCCACTCCGCGCCGCCGCCCAGGGCCTCCAGCCCCGCCACCCCCCGACGGGGCTGGAGGCCCACCCCAAGCACACCCCGAAACGAGGACCCATGCACCTCGCCCGCACCTTCGGCCGCTGGCAGATCGAACTGCACCGCCGGGCCCTGCACCTCACCCGGCAGCCCAACCCGAACTGCCCCGACTGCCGCGGCAACCAAGGCGGCTGGACCCGTAACGGCTTCGGCGCCGACTGGGACGAATGCCCCTGCCTCGACCAACTCCGCACCTGGCGCCTGCCCCTCTGGCCCCGCCGACCGATCCGAGAGGAGTACCCGTTCTGATGGCCACCGACCAGCAGCCGATCCGCTGCACCCGCTGCGGCGACGAGGACGGCCCGTTCACCGACGAGCAGCTGTGCGAACCCTGCGCCCGCCCGATGCCGCTGGACGGCGTCGCATGAGCGGGGCGCCGGTCGAGGTCGAGCCCGGCCTGTACGACATCCCCGCCGAGCAGTACCACGCCGATCCCATCCCCGGCGGCAGCCTGTCGTCGACCGGCGCCCGCAAGCTCGCCACCGAGTGCCCGGCCAAGTTCAAGCACTGGCTCGACAACCCGCAGCCCCACACCAAGGCCCTCGACCTCGGCACCGCCGCCCACAAGCTCGTCCTCGACGACGGCCCCGAGCTGGTCCTCGTCGACGCCCCGCGGTGGGACACCGACAGCATCAAGGCCGAGGTCGCCGCGATACGGGCGGCCGGTGACATCCCGCTCAAGCTCCACGAGCTGGACCAGGTCCACGCCATGGCCACCGCCCTCCGCGCCAACGAAGAGGCCGCTGCCCTGCTGGAGCCCGGCTCCGGACTCGCCGAGATGTCCGCGTTCTGGGAGGACCACGGCGTCTGGCGACGCTGCCGCTTCGACTGGCTCCGTGACGACGGCCAGATCGTCGACTACAAGACCGCCCGCTCCTGCCGCCGGGAGGACTTGGAGAAGGCGTTCAACGAGCACGGCTATCACCAGCAACAGGGTTGGTACGAGGACGGCGGTGAGGCCCTCGGCGTCGCCGATCCCGAGCGGCCCATGCAGTTCGTGGTCCAGGAGAAGGACCCGCCCTATCTGGTGGTCGTCACGACCTGCGACCCGATGGCCCGCGGCATCGGCCGCCACCTCAACGACGTCGCCCTCAACACCTACGCCATCTGCCGCGACCGCGGTGAGTGGCCCGGCTACCTGCCCAACCCGATGATCTCGCTCCCCGCCTGGGTCGAGCGCCAGTACGCCTAGGAGCACCCCGTGTCCCAGCTTCCGCAGCCCGTCCGCACGGGCCGCCCCGCCGCCGAACAGAACGGGGCCCCCGACGAGTTCGCGTTCCGCCCCGCGAGCAAGGCCGGACGCAAGGCCCGCCTGTCCGTCCAGGGCATGTCCGGATCCGGCAAGACCTGGACCGGCCTGTCCATCGCCCACGGCCTGTCCGAAGGCAACAAGTTCGGCGTCATCGACACCGAGGGCGGAGCCGCCAGCCTGTACGCCGGCATCGGCGGCATCCAGTTCGACGCCGTCTCCCTGGACCGCTACGACCCGCGCGACCTGATCCGCATCCTCGAATCCGCCGCCAAGGCCGGCTACCCCACCGTCTTCGTCGACAGCCTCTCCCACTTCTGGAAGGGCACTGACGGCACCCTCGACCAGGTCGAGAAGGCCAGCAGCCGGTACGGCGGCAACAAGTTCGCCGGCTGGAAGGACGGCACCCCCATCCAGAACGACATGGTCGCCGCGATCCTCGCCTACCCCGGGCACGTCGTCTGCTCGATGCGCTCCTACACGGAGTGGGTGCTGAACGGCGGCAAGCCGGAGCGGGTCGGGATGAGGCCCGAGCAGCGCAAGGGCATCGAGTACGAATTCGACGTCGCCGTGGCCATGGACCTGGAGAACACCCTCGAAGTCCTCAAGTCCCGCTGCCCCGACCTCCACCGCAAGGTCATCAAGCGGCCCGTCGGAGCCCGCGACATCGCCGCCCCGCTCCTCGCCTGGCTCAACGCCAAGCCCGAGCAGCCCACCGAGTAACCCGCCCGAGGCGCCGGCCGCGCCCGAATCGCGGCCGGCAGCCGGGCAACGAAAGGAGGACGAAAATGGCCCGCCTCACACCTGAAGCATATGAGGCACTGCAAGGGCAGCTGCTGAACGCGGCTAACGACACCCAGTTCGTCAGTCGCTTCTGGGCTCGAGTGCAGAAGTCGGAGAACTGCTGGCTCTGGACCGGCGGCAAGGCCGGCCAGTATGGCCAGCTGACTCTGCAGAGGCGCCGCCTCTTGGCGCACCGAGTCTCCTGGGTGATCACAAACAGGAAGGTTCTGCCGCAGGTCGCTGTCATCCGACACCGATGCGACACGCCTCTCTGCGTGCGGCCGGACCACCTGGAAGCCGGCTCTGTCGCTCAAAACGTGCGTGATGTCTACGAGCGTCGACGCCGCACACCGAAGACCTGGCCGCAGGGCGCGGGGCGACCGAACGCGGTCCTGGATGACGAGACGGTTGCCCAGATGCGTCGCGCGGTCCGCAGCGGCCGGTCCATCCGCTCGCTAGCGCTAGAGATCGGCGTCGACTACACGTCTGCTCACCGTGCGGTACGCGGCATCGGTTGGACTCACGTCACCGAGCCGCCCGTACCGAAGGCGCGCATCTATCCGCCTCACCGAGCGAACTTCGTCCGCAACAACCCCGACGTAGTGGCCCAGGCGCGGGAGTTGCGCGACAGCGGCCTCAACCTCCGTCAGATAGCCGACCGGCTGGGCATTTCTCGAGCTGCCGCATTCCGCTGCTGCCGAACAGAGAGCAACGAGAGGACGTCATGAGCCACATCCAGCCCGCCTTCGACGGCATCGAGCTCGAGGCCGCGGCCCCCGCCACCCGCCGCGTGATGGACGACTACGAGGCCTGGGTCGACGAGGTCACCCCCGCCTACGTCGAAGCCGCCGACAGCGGCCAGCCGTTCACCATCGACGAGGTCGCCCGCAAGAAGCAACTGCCGGACCCGCCGCACCCGAAGAGCCAGTGGGGCGGCCTCCCCGCCCGGCTGCAGGACGCCGGCATCATCCGCCACCACGGCTACGGGCCGTCCGCCCGCGCCCGCAAGAGCCTCGTCTACGTGTGGATAGGCGTCCCCGTCGCCCATCGAGAGGCCGTCGCCCGGCGCCGGCGCGAGGAGCGCGCCGCCCGTCGTGCCGCCCGCGCCGAGCAGCAGAAGGTGGCGTGATGGATCTCGACCGTCTGCAGCACGTCAGCCTCTGGTGGGTGGTGCCCGCCGCCGTCGTCATCGGCGCGATCGGCGGGGCCCTCGGAGCCGCCGGCCGGTGCATCGCCGACTGGGCCCGCGGGAGGCGGCCGTGACCGGCCAACCCCTCGAAGCCGCCTTCCGCTTCGCCCTCTGGGTCCTCCCTGGCGTCGTCTTCAACGTCGCCGTCCTGGTCCTCGTCCTCGCCCCCACCGCCATCAGGCATCTGGTGCGCGAGGCCCGCATCCACCACGGGATCCGGCAGTTCGAGCAGTTCACCCACCAGCCCGCCACCCGCCACAGCCGGAAGGAGCAGCCGTGACCACCACGCCCCGCAACCTCCCACCCCACGGAACCGAGTATCGCTACCGCGGACCGACTGACGGCTCCTGGCCCGGCTGCCGCTGCCCCAGGTGCACACAGGCCCAGGCGCGCGGCGGGAAAGCCCGCGCACTAGCCCGCCTCCGAGGCGAAGGCCCCCTCCATCCTGGCGCCCCCGTCGTCGCGCACATCAACACACTGCACAACGAGTACGGCATGAGCTACGCGCTCATTGCCCGCCGCGCCGGCGTCTCCGACGCCACCATCACCTACCTGGTGCGCGGCATCACCAAGAACCCGAAGCGAGACAAGGCACTGCGCATCCTCGCCGTCAAGCCGGCCGATTTCGACGCCTCCGCCTACCGGCCGTCCTTCATGGCGATCCGCCGACTCCGTGCCCTCTACGTCCTGGGGCACAACCCCACCGTCATCGGCGCCGCCGCCAGCCTCGACCCCTCCACCATCAGCCACGTCGCCAACGGCCGGTACGAAACCGTCGAGGCCGCCACCGACCGCGGCATCCGCCGCGCCTACGCGACGCTGTCCACCCGCATTGGCGCCAGCGCCAAGGCCAGGAAGCGCGCGTTGGCGCTGGGCTGGCACGGCCCGCTCGCCTGGGACGACATCGACGACCCCAAGTGCAAGCCGGAAGCCGCCCGCAGGTCCACCGCCAAGGAGGGCAGCAATCGGGTCATCGCCGACGTCTCGCGTGTCGCCGAACTCACCGCGGCAGGCCGGACCGCGCAGCAGATCGCTGACGAACTCGGCTGCCACAAGCGCACCGTTACCCGCGCCCGCCGCCGGGCCGAGATGGGAGTGGCGGCATGATCCGCCCTCGCGTCCTCGACCTGTTCTGCTGCTCCGGCGGCGCAGGAATGGGCTACTGGCAGGCCGGCTTCGACGTCGTCGGCGTCGACATCCAGCCCCGGCCCCGATACCCGTTCACCTTCATCCAAGGCGACGCCCTCGACGTCATGCAGGAGACGTGCCAAGAGTTCCACCTCGTCCACGCCTCCCCGCCCTGCCAACCGCACACCGCACTCACCAAGGGCACCAACAAGGGGCGCGAGTACGCCGACTTCCTCACCGAGATGCGCGAGCTCTGCCTCTGGTACGGCGTCGACTGGGTCATCGAGAACGTGGCCGGCGCTCCCATGCGGGTCGACCTCAACCTGTGCGGCGAGATGTTCGGGCTCGGCGTCATCCGGCACCGCAAGTTCGAGATCGGCTGGATCGGCTCACCGTCCGCGCGGCAGCCCGAGCACAAGAAGCACCGGGGGCCCGTCCGTGGCTGGCGGCACGGCGTCTACCGCGACGGCCCATACATCGCCGCCTACGGCAAAGGCGGGGGCAAGGGCACCGTCGCCGAGATGCAGCAGGCCATGGGCATCACGTGGACCGACGTCCACGAGGAGCTCACCGAGGCCATCCCGCCCGCCTACACCGCCTACATCGGCCAGCAGTTCGTCACCACCGGCGAATGGGGAGCGGGAGCCGTCCCGGACCCCGATGAACGCGCGGCCCTGCTCGCCCGCGCCAAGCCCGAGACGGCCCTCGCCGCATGACCGCGGGCCGCCGGCCGCGCGACCGGCCCTAGCCAGCAGCACACCGACCCCATCGCTGTAGCCGCACCACCGAGAAGAGGCAGACGTGAGGATCCGGCACCAGAGGCTGACGAGGGACTTCCTGCAAGTCCCCAACGCCACAGTGCGCGACGACCGCCTGAGCCACATGGCGCGCGGCATCCTCGTCGAGCTGCTCAGCCGGCCCGACGGATGGGAGGCCACCGCCGACGACATGTGGCGGGCCTCGGTCGCCAAGCATGGCAAGGCGAGCCCCGGCCGGCGGGCGTTCCGCGCTGCCTTCGCAGAGCTCAAGGAGCACGGTTACCTGACGGCGAACCGGGAGCTCCTGGAGGGCGGCAAGTACGGCACCGTCCTGACCATCACCAACGTTTCCGCAGTTCAGCCCGACGTACCACACGGTGGTACGTCGGAGCGACCTGGAACAACGGGCGTTTCCGCAGGTGGGACCGACGTACCACACGCTGGTACGTCGGACGGCTCCACCGACGTACCACACGCTGGTACGTCG
>NZ_JACHJK010000024.1:0-51844 GCF_014203595.1 Streptomyces echinatus | reverse complement strand
CGCACCGACGTACCACACGCTGGTACGTCTCTTAAAGAACACGGTGAGAACACTAGGAAGAACACTTCTTCTACAGGTGACGCCTCCATCCGCGAGATCAGCAGCAAGAAGACGGACCATCACCTCGCCGCCTTCGGTGCCTTCTGGAGCAACTACCCGAAGAAGAAGGACCGCGAGGAAGCCAAGAAGGCGTGGATCGCAGCCATCGAGCGCGGCGTAGAGCCGAAGCGCATCGTCGACGCCGCCCAGGCCTACGCCCGCGAGCGCGCCGGCAAGGACCCCCAGTACACGAAGTTCCCGGCCAACTGGCTGAACAAGGGCTGCTACGACGACGAGCCCGACCTGCCGCCGCTCCGTGCCGTCTCCGGCGGTTGGACCGCACCCAACCGGCCGCACCCCGCCACCGGCGCCTCCGCCCCCGCGCCCACCGCAGAGGACTACGAGAAAGCGAAGCCCTTCTAATGACGACCGCCGACGAACGGCGAGCCCGCTACGACGCCGAACGAGTCGCCGCCCGCGACGAGATCCGCAACCAGACCCTCGACCGCTACCTCGGCCGCCGGCCCGCCGCCTTCGCAGCCGACGGACCCGTCCACCCCGACGTCAACAAGTGGATCAGCGACTACCTCGACGGCTCCCGCGCCTCGCTGCTGCTGCTCGGAACCCCCGGCACCGGCAAGACCTGGCACCTGTGGAAGATCGGCGAGACCCTGATCCGCCGCGGCTGGTACGGCCGCTACTACCTCGTCAGCGACTTCGAGTTCAAAGCCGCCGCCGACCGGCCGGCCAACCTCGACAAGCTGCAGGCCTGGCGTGAGGCCCCGCTGGTCGCCCTCGACGATCTCGGCGCCACCCAGCTGTACCCGTGGACCGTCGACGCCATGGCCCAGTTGATCGACGTCCGCTGGCAGAACCAGCTGCCCACGCTGATCTCCACCAACCTGCCGACGCTCGAGCCCCTCGGCCCCCGCACCACATCCCGCTTCGCCGACGGCGGCTCCACCTTCATCAAGTTCACCGGCACCGACTTCAGGAAGGCATCGTGACCTACGACTTCGACGAGCAGCCCGACGGCCAGCAGCCGCCGTTCGACCTCGACGCCGAGAAGGCACTCCTCGGCGACATGATCTCCTCCCGCCGCTCCACCGAGGACGTCGCCGAACTCCTCCAGCCGCACGAGTTCTACCGGCCCGCCCACGAGACGATCTTCCGCACGATCGTCGAACTCCACAGCCACGGCGAAGCCCACGACCCGATCGCCCTCGGCGACCGCCTGGAGAAGAACGGCGACCTCACCCGCTGCGGCGGACGCGCCTACCTCTTCGAGCTCGTCAACTCGGTCGTCATCTCCGGCGAGGCCCGCACGCACGCCGCGATCGTCCACGAGAAGGCCATCCTCCGGAAGATCCTCGAAGCGTCCACCGGCATGGCCCGCGGCGTTCACAGCCGCCAGCACTCCCCGGACGAGCTGATCCAGGACGCCTACGACACCCTCGAAGGACTCGCCGGCCTCACCGACGCGGCCGACGACGACCTGGCCGTCGGCGTCGACATCATGGACACCGTCGCCGAGGTCGTCGACATCCGGGAGAACGGCCCCAAGGAAGGGCTGAAGACCGGCTTCACCGACTTCGACTCCCTCACCGGCGGCCTGCTGCCCGGCCAGTTCGTCCTCATCGCAGCCCGCCCCGCCATGGGCAAGTCCGTGCTTGCCGGCGACTTCGCCCGCTACGCCGCCATCCGCAACGACGTTCCGACCCTGTTCTTCTCCCTGGAGATGGGCCGCAAGGAGCTGGAGAAGCGGTTCCTGTCCGCGCAGGCCCGCTATCCGCTGCACTGGATGAAGACCAAGGGCCCACTCGACAACGCCAAGATCGACAAGCTTGTCGAGGCGGGCAAGGACATGCAGTCGTCGCCGCTGTTCATCGTCCCCGACACCGGCGTCACCCTCGCCAAGATCCGCTCCCACTGTCGACGCGTCCAGCGGCAGCACGGACTTGGCCTTGTGGTCATCGACTATCTGCAGCTGATGGGCGGCGAGAGCCTCGGCCGCAACGACAACCGGCAGCAGGAAGTTTCCCGGATCAGCCGCGGCCTCAAGACGCTCGCCATGGACCTCCAGGTCCCCGTCGTTGCCCTGTCGCAACTGAACCGCGGGCCCGAGCAGCGGCAGGACAAGAAACCGATGGTCTCGGACCTGCGCGAGTCGGGGTCTCTTGAGCAGGACGCCGACATCGTCATCCTCCTGCACCGCGAGGACGCCTACGACAAGGAAACCCCGCGGGCCGGCGAGGCAGACCTGATCGTCGCCAAGCACCGCAACGGTCCCACCGCCACCATCACGGTCGCCTTCCAGGGCCACTACTCCCGCTTCGTCGACATGGCCCACACCTAGCCGAGAGGGAACCGCCGTGCACTACCGCGACACCTGCGACCGCTGCCTCACCGACGACAGTCCCGCCATAGCGCCCGTCAAGGTCACACCGAACGGACCCGGCTCCATCCTCGCCACTTACCGCTGCCCCACCTGCGGCTTCATCTGGACCTGCGGATGGAGCGCCGAGGAAGACGCAGACGAAGCCCGCCACCCCGCCGCCTGACCCGCCAGCCGACAAGGACCAGACATGACCACCGACCCCCGCATCCGACAGCTCGCCGAAGCCCGCTACCGCAACGGCTACGGTGCCACCGCCGCCGACGCCTGGGACAACCTCGACCCGAGCCTCCGCGAGTACCTGACCAACGAGGCCGCCGCCTGGCTCCGCGCCGCCGTCGAAGCCGGGATCGCCCCCTCCACCGAGCGCCCCACCGACGACCACGACGCCGTGTACGTCGACGAGGAAGGGCTTCTCTACGGCGAGTACCGCACGGTCCCGGCCTCTGACTGCGTTGTTCGCCTCGTGTGGGCCAGCGAGCAGGCCGTGTCGATGCAGGAGCTGAAAGACCGCTACGGCGCCGAGTTCCGCCTCATCGGCTGGAGCGAGTGACCCCGCCGCCCAGTCGCGGCCCGGCGCCTGATCACCACACACCATCGCACCCAAGGAGACCTGCACCATGCAGATCAACCGCACCAGCAACGGCACCGTCCACGTCGCCCTGACCGTCGAGGAAGCCGCCGCGGTCCGTGACGACCTCGGCCAGATCTGGGCCAGCCAGGTCAGCACCGCCGGGGACCAGCTGCACAGCCTGCTGGAGTCCGTCACCGAGGACGAGCCCGCCTGCCCCGGCTTCGAGAAGGAGTACCAGGGCGTCAGCGACGCCAAGCGCCGGCTCGCCAACTGCAAGCACTGCCGCCAGCCGCGGACCGCACACCCCGCCTCCGCGTGAGCCGGCCCCGCACGACGACGGCCGCCCACCACCCGCCTACCACCGGAAGGAACCCCATGAACGACACCGCCATCATCAACGCCGACCAGATCGAACTCGACGGCGGCGACGTGATGCTGCAGGAGCTGAGCGTCGGCGACCCCATCGAGATCGAGAAGCAGACCGGGCCACTGAGCCCCGGCATCTGGGTGATCACCGCGTTCGAGGCTGACGACCGCAGCCGCGCGCGAGTTCGCCGCATGACCGTCGACGAGATCCGGGCGGCTCGGCACCGCGAAGCCACGGCACGGATCTACGAGTGACCTCCCGCGCGACGACGGCCGGCCGCGGGCTATGCGGCCGGCCGTGCACCCCGAACCCTACCCAGCACCTGGAGCCCCGATGAACCAGCCCGACCCCACCGCCGACGACCCGGCCGCCACGCCCTACGGCTGCCGCTGGTGCGGCGACGAACAACACCACCACGGAGAGCAGTGGCACCCCACCGCAGGGCTTCACCAGTGGACCAAGCCCACGACCGATCAGATCCGCGATCGCATGACCGCCCGCCGCGCCCGGAGGAACTCGTGACCGCCCAGCCCGCCCGCCTGCTCGACTGTGGCCACTGCTACGAGGAGCAAGGCGAGGAAGTCCACCCGCACCCTGAGTGCCCGATCGGACAGCCCGGCCCCGCGGTCGATCGGACCACTGTCGCCCGCGCGCTGGTCGCGCTGCGAGCGGGCAACCACATCACGGCCCGGCTCCTGCTGGAGTCCGCCATGAACCCCGCCGACGCGGCGCAGTCGCCCGCCGCCCGGGACGCCCTGCGCGACCGCATCGCCGAGGCGCTGCTCACCACCCGGCGCACCGACTACGCCGACCTCAACGTGAAGGCGGACCACCGCAACCACCGGTTCGATGCTCGGTGTGCGCTGTGCGCCTACGACGTGGACGCCCTGACCGACGCGGTACTGGCCGTGCTGCCCGAGCAGGTGGATCGGGCCGCCGTCGCGCTCGCCGAGGTACGTCGCCTGTGCGAGCTGACCATCAAAGCCTCGGTCCGCGTGCAGGCCATCGACCAAGCCCGCGACACCCTCACCCTCATCGACCGCATCATGAGCGGCCCGCCCCCTGCGACCGACGATGAGGGACTGTCCGGGCCGTGTGACTGCGGGGAGGGCGCGATGCACTACACGGCCGCCGAGTGCCCGGCCGAGCTGCGTCGGCTGGCTGGCGAGCAGCCCACGAACAGCGAGGCGCGCACCCAGCTCGCGTCGCTGGCCGTCAACGTGGCGAACGCCCTGAGGGACGAGAAGCGCCACTACGAGATCGCCTGCCGGGAGAACGCTGAACTGCGAGCCACGGTCGACCGGGTGCGTGCTCTGCACGACAGCCTCGAAGCGACGTCGGAGCTGACGTCCCCGGACGACGAGATCACTCGGGGTGCTGCGGCCAAGCGGATCGCCGCCGCGCTCGACGGCTACATGCCCCCGCCGTCCGTCTGACCGTCTGCCTGCCGTGGGGTCGTGCCCGCCCACGACCCCACGGCGGAGCCTCAGGCGGCCCTGTGTGCCCGCCTAAGCCACGAACTCCCCGCGCGGGCAGTCCCGGAGGGTCCAGCCCCTCACAGCGCCCCACAGCCCCCGCCACGCCAATCCAGCATCGAGGAGACACCGTGACACCCGCCGACGAAATCAAGCAGGCCGCCGAAAAGCTCCGGACGCTCGCCACCGCAGCAACACCCGGCCCATGGCGGCAAACAGGCATCGGGGACTACGGGTGGAGCGTCAGCTTCAGCAGTCCGGGCGCCGGAGTCGAAGCCGACGACAGTGACCAGGGCCGCGCCGACGCGGACTACATCGCCGCCATGGACCCCACCGTCGGCCTCCTGCTGGCTGATTGGCTCGATGAAGCCGCGCGCTACTACGAGGCCGGGGTCCGCGCTGCCGCCGACGTGTTCCGCGACGACCCCGCCGGCCGCGAAGCGTTCCTCACCACCGGGCCCGGCGCGCCGTCCGTCCGCGCCCTCGCGATCGCCCGCGCCCTCAACACCCAGCCGTAGCCCGCACCCCGCCCACCACCAGGAGCAGACCCATGACCGAGCCCACCGACATCCAACTCAGCCGCCACCAAGGGCGTGGCATCGTCGTCGACACCGCCCCACCCCGCACCCTCATGGCCCTCACAGTCCTAGCAAACGGCGGATGGTGGGGGACCCGCATGCAGGACGCCGACCACGTCAACATCGCCGAGCAGGTGCTGTACAAGGTCATCGGCTACGACCCCGAGCGCGCGGCCCTGGTACTCGAACTTGTCGAGGACTGGCGCACCACGGCAGGCGGTGAGCAGCAGTGACCCGCACCCCGATCCGCTGGATCCCCGACGACGGCAGCGCCGCCATCCTCAACGCCTACGCCCGCCGCGGCGAACGAGCCGGAGCAGTCATCCGCCGCGCCCTGCTTCTCCTCGCCCGCGCCGACGGCATCCTCAACAGCCGCGGCCGGCTCGTACCCCAGCAGGGGAGGCGACCGTGAACCCGCTGACCGCCCGACAGTTGGATGTGCTCAAGCGCATCGCCGAAGGCCAGCCCTGGGCACGCATCGGATCCGACCTCGGCATCAGCATCAACGGCGTCGGCTCGATCAACAAGCAGATCCTCGCCAAGCTCGGCGCGACCTCCGCAGCGCACGCCGTCTTCCTCGGCTGCCGCGCCGGCCTCCTCGACGGACGGCCTCAACGGCACGGCGACCACGCCGGCTACACCGCCCACCTCCGCCGCCACGAAACCCCCTGCGACGACTGCGCCAAGGGCGAGATCGCCTACCGGGCCGCACGCCGCAGCAACCGACGACAGACCAGCCAGGAGACAGCAGCATGACCGAGAAGTCCGCGCTCCGCGAGCAACTCACCAGCGCCATGATCCCGGTGTTCGCCATGGATCGGATGCTGCTCAAGCCGGAGGAACTCCGGATCATCGACGAACTCGTCACCGCCGTCCTCGGCGTGATCCTCCCGCACGGCCAGCTCCTCGGCGACCAACTCCGCGACGCCGAGCAGCGGCTCGCAGAGACCCGCACGACCCTGCACGAAGTCCTCAGTCACTTCGTTCACAAGGGCCACCCCGGAGAGCCCTGCTTGCAGACCGGATGGATCGCCGAGAAGACCGTCGCCCGCTGGCGCGCCGTCCTCTACCCGCCCGCCCCCGACCCCGCGGCCGGGCCGACCGACTCCGAAGCCGCCGCCCACGACCGGCGCTGGCCGCTGGAGAAGGAGGGCGAGTGACCGCCGCCCGGAAGATCGCCACCCCCGTCACGCTCGCCAGGGAGCTCGCCATCGAGTGGCAGCTCATCGACCCCGACACCCCGCCCGCACCCACCCCGATCCAGCGCGCCCTCGACATCCTCCGCCCCCACCTCGCCTGGGACCACCGCTACCGGGAGACGCCGTGACCGTCCAGCTCACCCTCGGCGACTGCGACCCGCTCTGGTCCGACTGGGAGGAACTCTGCCAGCGCGGCGCCGAAGAACTCGCCGACCCCACCGGCCCACGCTGGCGCGACCTCCGCCACCAAGGGGTCACCGCCCGCCAGTACCACCGCATCGTCGACGTCCACGTCGTCGGCGACCTGCTCTAGCCCCGCCCGCACACCCGCACCAAGGAGCCCGCCATGGACGCCGCCCGCATCTGCATCGTCTGCTCGGCCGCCCTGTACGACGACGAAGCGCAGACCTGCCGGCCCTGCGCCGAACGCGTGGCCGCCAACTTGGCTGCGCTCGCCGGACCGGAAGGGCTGTACGCCCGCCTCGCCGACTCACTGCACCCCGGGAGTGGATCCGGCGGGCCCGTGGTGTCCGGGAGCCGCACAGCGCCGCTGCCGGTCCGGCTGGAGGTACTCAACGCGATGACCGAGCGGGGGCCCGTCCTCGGCCCCCTCGAAGGCTGGGTTCGGGACTGGGAGGCCTACGGCCGGGCCACGGTCGACGAGACCGGCACCCTGCAGCAGCGCCTCAACCACGCCGTCGGCACCCTCCGGTTCAACCTGGCCTGGGCCGCCGGCCAACACCCCGCCTTCGCCGACTTCGCCGACGAGACGTGGACGATCGTCCGCCGCTGCCGCACCGCCACCGGCGCCGAAAAGCCCCCCGTCCGCGTCCCCGTCGCCTGCCGCTGCGGCCAGATACTCCGCGTCAGCCTCGACATGGACGGCATCGAATGCCGGCACTGCGGCAGCGAATACGGGCACGGCGAGATGCTCAAGCTCACCCCCACCAGGCGGGCGGCATGACCGACGACGAGCCCGTCGAGCACGCCACCAGCCAGCTGCCCATCGTCACCGCCACCGACGGGCACGCCTACATCGGAGCCGACGCCGTCGTCGCCCTCCTCCGCGCCATCGCCGAATCCTGCCGCAACCTCGCCGACGACCCCGACTGCAGCCTCCGCGGCGCCGCAGAAGCCATCGACCTCGAAGCCGACAACCTCGACTGCCTAGCCATCGAGCGCACCGCATGACGAAGGGGCCCACCGCCATCCGGGCGGTGGGCCCCTTTACGCATGTCCGGTCAGGCGGCCTCTTCAAGCGCGGCCTTCCGCGGGTCCCGGATGACGCTCCGGATCCAGCTCGGCGTCAGCCCCAGCCTCGCCGCCAGCACCTCCACCGATACACCCCGCCGGTGTGCTGCCCGCACGACCTGGTTCCGGCGCAGCTTCCACTGGGCTACCGCCGTCTTACTCGCGATCACCCGCTCCAGCACCGCCGCCAGGCCGAGCAGCAGCCAGCCGGTCGCATCGTTCCAACCCCGCCTCATGCAATCCCCCTCGCGTTGAGGACAACAGCAACCGCAAACCACGGTCACGGCGGGGCAGTACAGCCACAAGGGCGCATGGCGGGGCGCACGACAACGCCCCCAGCCAGCAGGCTGGGGGCGAAGGATCATGCGGCTGACTTCGGGTAGCCGCTCCAGGGCTCGTCATCGCAGTCTGGGTGATGCATTCGGTTGTACAGCGGAAGCTCGGAGCGGATCGCCGTGATCTCGGCGGCCTCGGCTTCCTCTCGGGTGTCGAACCACTCATTCGTGTAGCTGGCGATGTCGTGCCGCCACGCGTGCGGCTTGTGCCACCGGTGCGAGTCGTACCGCTTCTCAGGCTTGCAGGAGATGCCGATGTACAAGAGTCGGCCTGCGGCGTCGAGCAGGCGGTACAAGCTGGTGCGGCCCTGGTCCGGCATGTTCTTGTACGGGCGCCGGGTCACTCGGGCCTCCGGCTGTACTTACCGATCGTCTTCTGGTTGGTGGATGGGTCCTCAAGGCGCAGCTCCCACGGCCCCGTGTTGATGTCCATCTCCTTGCCGAAGCCGACCCACTTGCCGGCCATGCGGGTGCCGGTCGGCTCAACCAGCATCTGGATGGCGCCGTGGTACCGGGCCCCGCGGTAGTAGCCGTCGGTCGCGGTCTGCTCCACCCAAGTGCCGGTGATGACGCTGCCGTCGACCGTCAGGTCCATCGTCAGCGGCGAGTCGGGGTTCGAGGACGCTTCCGGCAGCGAACGGACCGTCAGCCGGTTGCCGTGCTGGAGCACGACGACGTAGTGCATGCCGATGAAGCTGGAGTCCCGGCCGCTGGAGAAGTACTCGTAGCGCGACAGCCAGACGCCGCTGTAGTGGGCCCGCGGCGAGGCCGCCGGGGTGGGGCCGGGGACGGGCGCGGCTACGCCAGCTGTCGATGGGTGGACGTCGTGGCCGCCGGAGCCGTCCTCGGCAACCCGGGCCATGGCTGGGGAGGCAAAGCCGAGGGTGTCGATCGGCATGCCGGTGACGGCCTCAAGGGCGCGGGCGTAGCGGGGGCTGGGGGCGGCGATGGCGCCGGACTCCCAGCGCTGAACGAGCCGCTTGCTGGGTTCGATTGGGGATCCGGCGCGCGCGCCGGCCTCTCGGAGCGCGGTGGCGAAGTCGTCCTGACTGAGCATCATGGAGATGCGAACCGCCCGGAGCGTGGAGTTAGGGGTGGTCATGCACTCACGGTAGCGGGATGTCGCCGGAATGTCGCCTGCGATGTCGTCGCGGCCGGTGACTCCGCGATGTCACCTTGTAGCCATGGACCGAACCCGATTACCGCCCTTTGGCGATCTGCTCGGCCCGAGAGCCGGACACGCCAAGAAGCTCGCCGACCACACGCCAGGGTCGGCCTTCCTTGAGTTCACTGACCGCGCCTCGCTCGACCTCCTGGGTCTGGCGGTTTGCGGCGGTCAGGATTTCGCGCAGCTTCCGGGCTGCATGGAAGCGCTCGACGGCGTCGGGAATCTGTGCGAGTCGTCCCGTCTCGGACTCGATGGCGGAGGTGAGCGCTTCTGTCATGCACCTAGCGTAGGGGCGAAATGCTGCCACTACAAGAGACCCCTTGACAGGGTCGCTCGCGCCGCTCCAAGATGTCTCTTGAAGCCGACGGGGCTCCACCCCCGGAAGGCATCACTGCCGCTCCACCGGCACCCACAAACGAAGACGGCCTCGGCGCAGCGACTCCACTCGCTGACCGAGGCCTAACCGATCAGGTACCTGCTAGGGAGACCCTGATGGCTGCAGACCAGCTTAGCGGTGCGTCCGTGCGCACCAATCACCCCACCTCCATCCCGGCTGTCGCGCCGGGCCACCACCTCGCCCCGGTCGCGCTCGGCGCCCCCGGCCCCGACCAGAAGATCGTCTTCGTGTCGGAGCCGGACTGGTGCCGCACGAACCACATCAGCGAGTGGGTCCACTTCCTGGAGGACCTCAACCACACCGGCGACGCGTTCGCCGTCGAGGTCGGGTCGTTCTTCAACGGCGACAAGCCGGTCTACACGCTGAGCGCGACGGTCGGCTCGGACCCGATGTCGTCGGACCCGCAGATGCGGGCCGCGCACGTCGTCGTCGGCGACGCCGGCTCCGTCGACGCCTACCTCACGCCGGACATGGCGGAGGCAGCGGCGGCCGACCTGCGCAGGCTGGCCGATGCCCTCGACGAGAACGCCCGCACCGCTCGCCTGCACAACGAGGCGGCCGAGGCGAAGGCGGTCGTCGCATGAGCACCGCAACGTACTCGCCGGCCGAACAGGCGGCCCGTCTCGCAGCGCAGGGCCCGGTCCGCACCGCCGAGCCGGTCAAGCCGCAGCGCAAGGTGCTGGAGCGGTTCCCGGCCGGCGCCCCGCGTGGCAGCTGGCCGGCGGAGGAGTTCGCGCAGCAGCAGCGCCGCCAGGGTGTCGCCGCCGAGGTCGTCATGGACCTGGCCTCCGACAGCTACCTCGTGGTGGTGGCGTGATGGCCTCGCAGGAGTACATGCGCCGCTGGCAGCGGGCCGCCCACCAGGCGCTCGGTGAGTTCCTGAAGGCCGACCTTCCTGCCGTCTCCTGGTCGATCCCCGTGTCTGGCGCACTGGTCGGGGACGTCGACTCGCTGACGTCGACGCCTGACGAACAGCGGGCCGCGTTCGCAGCGTGGACCCAGTACCTGGGTGCCGACGTGATGCCGGAGCGGACCGACTCAGGTGGTGTGACCCGCCTGTACGCCAAGTTCTGGCGGCAGGGCGACCGCGACGGTGTCCGCGGTGCGATCCGCGCCTCGATCTACCCGCCGATGGACGACGAGGTGCAGTCGTGAGCGGCGAGCGTGAGCGTCTGCAGTTGTTGCAGGCGACGGCGCAGGAGATCGTGGCCGGCCTGCCCGCATGGGACGGCGAGTCGCCGTCCGTGCTGGTGACGGTCATCGACCCGGTGACCCGGCAGCGTCTCGGGCACTGGTTCGTCCCGGCCACCGCGGCGGCGCCCCGGCCCCGACCCGAGCCGGGTGTCCGTCGCCTGCGCGCGGTCCGGGACGCGTCGTGAGCGCCGAGCGGCGCGCCGAGATGCATCGCCGTCTCGCCGAGGTCAATGGCCGCAGCGAGCACCCCCTGCCCAAGTAGGGCCCCCATACCGCCGCGGCCGGCATTCACCCATCCCCCGCCAGCCGGCCGCGGCACCCCCTCCCATCCCAGCCTGACCAGCCGAGGAGATCCGTCATGTCCCGAGTCACGAAGGCCGCCGCCGGCCAGCTGCACGAGGCCGCCGCCCGGTACGAGGCCGCAGCGGGCAGTACGCCGGCCGACGCGACCGTCCTCGCCGGGCAGCTGGAGCGCATCGCCGCCGGCTTCCGGACCCTCGCCGCCATCGACCAGGGCCAGCTGCCCGCCGACCACGTCGACGACGTCCTCGCCTCCATCACCTCCGCCACCGCCTGACCATCCACCCCCAGCCCTTCGATCCCGAGAGGATCCGTGATCCCCCATGTCCATCCAGGACCGTGCCCGCCTGATCGCCGCCTACATCGACGCCGACCCGGAGCAGCGCCGGCTGATCCGCGACCACGCGGTCGCCGTCGACTCCGTCACCCCGCTCGGCCCCCGCCTCGTCGACGAGCTCGACGGCCTGCACCTCCCGGCCGCCGCCTGACCGGCTGCCCGATCCGCCGGTCCCGCACCGGCGGTGAGGGGAGCCGGGACAGGCCCGGCCCAGGAAGGACCCCCGATGTTCCGACGCAACCGCAATGACGAGCCCATGAGCGCACAGGAGCGGACCGCCCGCCGCCTTCAGCAGGTCGGCCGCAGTCTGGCCGGCGAGCGAGGCAGCCGGGCAGCGAACCGCGTGTCGCAGGCCATCGGCTGCGGGCGCATCGAACTCTGCGACGACCCGAACTGCCCGAACTGCGCAGACTGACCGGCTGCCCGATCCGCCCGACGTTGTGCGGGCGGTGAGGGGAACCGCGCCAGCGCTTCCACCCCAACCGAGAGGAGCCCTCATGGGCCTGTTCAGCAACCGCACCTCCACCGCCGAACTCCGCGCCGAAGCCGAGACGGTGAAGAAGTCCATCGCGGCCGAGGAGAAGTTCGACGCCGTCCGGCCGCCGAGCTCCCACATGTACGCCGACACCAACATGGCCAGCTACCAGCACAGGCTCAAGGAGATCAACGACGAGCTGAAGCGCCGCTCCTAACTCCGCTCTGACCGGCTGCCCTCGGCCCGCGTCTCGCACGCGGGCCCTGGAGAACTGGCGCAGGAACCCACCCGTATCTGACCTGTGAGGTCGCCATGCTCCGCATCATCGCCGTCGCCCTCTTGGGGCTTTACCTCGTCGCGATCGGCTTGTGGCCGCCGGCCGCCGCCCCGATTGGCGCCGCTGTCACCGGCCTGGCCGTGATCGTCGGCCTGATCCCCGGCCCGGCCTGGCTCGGCCTCGGCGTCATCGCCTGGCTCCGCAACCGGCCCGCCCCCGCCCAGGTGGTGGCCGACTGATGGCCAAGTGGCGCAACCAAGTCGAGGGCGGCGCCGCCCGCACCGACGACAACCGAGGCCCCAAGCCGACCCGCGCCTGGCAGTCCACCGGACCCGGCGGATCCACCTGGCACGGAATCACCCCGGAGCCGGGCCCCCGCCAAGGCGAGGACTCCCGCACCTACCGACGCGCCCGCGTCACCGCCAGCTAGAGCAGGAAGGAACCGATCACCGTGAGCAGCTGGTTCGATGAGCGTGCCCAGCAGCGGCGAGAGGACCGCGTGTTCGACGCCAGGCTGCGCCGCGACGAGCGCCGCATGGACCGAGAGGAAGAGCGGGAGATTAAGGCGCAGAAGCGCCGCGACAAGCGTGAGCGCCGCCGGGAACGCGCCCAGGCCTGGGCGAAGAACACCACCGCCCGCGCCCTGTACTCGCGCGGCACCGTTGCCCTGGTCACTGCCTCCGTGCTGGCGTCGCTGCCCGCGCAGGTGGCGCACTTCGCTGGCATCTCCCTGATGCTGATCACCGTCCCCTTCGCGCTTGAGGGCGCGGCCTGGGTGGCGGCCTTCGGGGTCATGTACGCCGACGAGAAGGGGCTGCCCGCCTGGGTGCGGTGGCTGCTGCGCGCCATGTGCCTGTCTGCCGCCGGATACGCCGCCTGGATCAACTACGGATACGGCGTGCAGACCGCGCCGGCTGTCGGTTACGGCCTGGCCGCGGTGTCCCTGCTCGGCCCGTTGTTCTTCGAGGTCCGCCAGTGGGTGACCACGCTGACCTTCGACTCGGCGGAGCGTAAGCGGCGGGCTGAGGCCAAGGCCCGAGTGAAGCACGCCAAGCAGCGCCGCAAGGACCACGAGGACGTGGTGAAGCTGGCCCGCCGGCTGGTGTCCGCCGCCCCCTACGGCACGCTCGACTTCGAGAAGGCGTTCGCCGCCGCGTGGGAGATCTTCTACGGCACGGACACCCCCTGCATGACCCCGGCTCTGCACGCTCAGCAGGTTGCCTCCCGCCGCTCGCTCTCCGTAGCGATGGACGAAGCGAATGGGGCCCCGATAAGCGTCCGCGGGCGCCTCCTCACAAGGCTTCACCCGGCCCCCTCAGCGCTCCTGTCCGTGCCTGGATCTTCGCAGGTGGCGAACCAAATCCCCCCCACCTCTGAGAGGCCGTCCAGCGGCCAGCAGAAGACGCCGAAGAATGGCCCGCGCTTCAAGCCCGTTCCGCCCGTCAGGCGTAAGGGCGACACCGCTCCCTACCACCAGGCCGCCAAGGTCGCCGCAGCCGACACCGCCCGCAAGCACGTCGCCGTCAACGGCCACGCTCACTAGGAGAAGTGATGGCTACCCCGCTGCCCGAGGAGCGCCCGACGCTCACCCTCGTTCCGCCGGTCGCCGATGCGCCCGTCTTCAAGGACGAACCGGCCGGCCCGAAGCGGCTCGACTCCGTGCGCAAGGTCGCCGGCCACACCAACCGCGTCGCCCAGCTGGCCCTGCTGCCGCACACGCTTCGCGGTTACCGGGAGCTCGGCCGCCGCTGGCTCACCCGATTCCGCGACGACTACCCGCAGCTGATCGCCTCCACCGACCGGGCCATCCGCGACGCCGTCGGCGACGTCCACAGCGAGGCCAAGCTGAAGGAGCGCCGCGCCGAGCTGCGGGACGAATACCGGCGGCACCGCCTCACCTTCACCGGCAAGTCCGCCGGCGTCGCCGGGGCGGTCGCCGGGGGAGTCGGCTTCGGCGCTGTCACCGGCAGCCTGTGGCTCGACCTGGTAGCCGGGCTCGGCGCCTGGGGTCTCGGTGCCTTCCACGGCCGCGACCGCAGCCAGCCCGACACCGACACCGTGCTTGGCCTGCCCGCCGACGACACGATCCGCGGCCACGGCTCCGTCACCCTCACCGACCTGCCCGAAGGCGCCAAGCCGGTCCCGATCCGCCGGGCCGAGACCCCGCAACAGGCCGCGGTGTGCGTGCTGCTGGCGATGGTCGCCGAGAACGTGCCCGTCGTCGAGGTGTGGGACATGGAGCGGCAGCCGTGGGGCTGGCAGTGCAAGGTCCGCGTCGGCGAGAACACCCCCGAGGCGATCATCGCCAAGGCCGGCGGACTGGAGACCCGCTTCGACCTGCCCACCAACGGCGTCCGGCCGCAGCCCATGGTCGAGCGCCGAGCCTGCGCCATCCTTCGCCTCGTCGAAGGCAACCCGTTCGCCACGGCCCCCGGCCTGCCCTACCGGGCACCCAAGTCCATCAGCATCACCGACAAGTCCCGGCTCGGCACCTCCGTCGGTGGCGACCCGCTGGAGGCCGCGCTCGCCGGAGTCATGGGCCTCGTCGTCGCCGCATCCGGCGGTGGCAAGACCGGCATGTTGCAGGCCATCGGCGAAGTCACCACCGCCTGCTACGACAACATCACCATCGACCTCGATCCCCACGGCGACGGCCTCGAAGACCTCTACGACGCCGTCCGCGTCACCGGGCGCAGCCACCAGCAGATCGAGAACGTCCTGCTGTTCTTCCTCATGCTGTCCAAGGGCCGCGCCCGGCTGCGAGCCAAGCTCGGCATGGGCAAGAAGTGGAAGATCAGCAAGGAGCACCCGCACTTCACCGTCATCTTCGACGAGTTCCCGAAGGGCTCCGAGCTGGCCAAGCGGCTCGCCTTCGAACTCCTCCTCGTCGGCCGCAAGGAAGCCGTCACGCTGATCATCGCCTCGCAGGGCGGCACCAAGCTGTACCTCGGCGAGAACATCGCCCAGATGATCGCCCTCAAGGCCGTCGGGCCGTGCAAGGTCGGCGACACCCGAGCCGTGTTCGGAGACGGCGCCGTCGCCGAGGGCTGGCTGCCGCACAAGCTGTCCCCGGCCACCGACACCGATCCCAAGGACGCCGGCCACGTCTTCGTGCAGGGCGTGCCCGGCATGGCCGACGAGCCCATCGAGTACGCCATCCACCCGACCCCGTCCGACACGCTGCGCAAGCTGGCCGCGGAGCGCCGCGACGCCGGACTCGTCGAGCCCGACCAGGACTCGCTGCGCGCCATGGCCGACGTCGATCTCCCGGACCTGGGCACGGCGCTGCCGCGACTCCTTACTTGGGAGCAGCTGCTCCGCCTGTGTGACGCCGACCCCGCCGAGGGGGCGGCGGCCGAGGGATCGGCTCGCGTCACGGTCGAGGACGCGGTCGCTGTCATGGAGAAGAGGGGCGTCGACCGGATGAAGACTGAGGCGCTCCTGCTCGCCCTCCGGGACTACGAGGGCGCCTACGACCACTGGACCGTCGACGGTCTGAAGACTCGGCTCAAGGAGGCCGGGGCCGGGGCGCCGGAGACGCTCGGCCGGCTCGGTGACGAGCAGAACCCGCGGGGCTACAAGCTCGCGAAGCTCACCGCCCTGCTGTGACCGTTACGCGAAGTATGCACCCCTGATCAGGGCCTGCTCAGCCCTGATCAGACCACAAACCCGCAGGTCACAGCCGCTCAGACGGCTGCTCACGACCTGCTCACCCACTGCTCTGAGCAGCCCCTGATCAGACCCCAGAGCAGCCCTGACCTGCAACGACTCCCGCTGAGCAGACCTGATCAGCGGGTATAAACCACCACAAATCTGACAGGAGATCACTCATGGCCGGACGCAGCTGGGAACCCACCCGCAAGGGCGCCAAGGAGCTCAACCGCTTCATCCGCAAGGGCACGACCGTCTACACGATCCGCAAGACCGCCCAGAGGGTCGCGCCCTACGAGGACGCCGAACTGTATGCCGCCCACACCTTCGACTGGCGCTCCCCGATCACCGGCAACCTGATGACCGGCCATCTCTCCGCGGAAGGCCTCCTCGCCCAGGAAGGCACCGTCTACGAGAAGAAGCCCGACCGGCGTGAGATCGGCACCCCCGGACCGCAGGTCGCCGGCCCCAGCTCGCAGAGCGTCCTTGACCGGCTCCGCGCGGGCGACCGCGCCAAGGCCGGCCGCCGATAGACCCCACCACCAGCCAGCCCAACGAAAGGAACACCCGTGCCCGACAAGCAGAAGGCTGTAGAGGAAGCCGCCCGCGAGTGCCTCGCCCACGGCGGCCCGGACTGCCTCACCAACCCGCGCATCCCGATGGAAGCAATCAAGCGAGCGTTCGCTGCGGGAGCCAACTCCGACGAGATCGCCGCCGAGATGCGCCGCCAGCGCGGCTAGCCCCGCCGGGGCGCCCCTTGAAGCCTGCCAGCAACCCAGGGGCGCCCCGCCACCCATCCACGCACCAGCGCAGAGAGCAGACCCACATGACCACGATCACCGCCCCAACGACAAGCCCGCCCCGGCCCCTGACGTTCGACGAGCGGCTGAAGCTCGCGGCCCTCGCCGTCGACGCCCGCATCGCCACCACCCAGCTCGACCTCGCCGACGTCATCCGCCTGCCCGTCGACACCCCTCCGCCGGCCGCCCCCAGCCCGTACCGGACACCGCTCGCCGCCCTCCTCCACCGGGCCCGGGTCCGCATCGAGACCGACGGCTGGGCGCGCGGGGCGCTCCGGGAGGACGGCCGGCGCTGCGCCATCGGCGCCATCCGCATCGAGGCCGACAGCCGGGACCAGGCCGACGACGCCTGCGCACTCCTGCTGGAGATCGTGCGGCAGGAGTTCGGCGGGGAGACCGTGCCGTCGTGGAACGATGCCCAGCGCGGCCCGCGGCCCGTCGTCCTCGCCCTCGGCCGGGCCGCCGAACTCGCCGACGCGCGAGGACTCTGAAGGAGAATGACCGCATGGCCCGCAATGCATTCGGTGGCGACCGCTCCTCGAACGAAGGCGACCGCATACCCCACTCGGACAAGGTGGCCCACGACGACCCGGCCCGCTCCTACATCCTCATCACCCTGCGGCGCATGGAGATCTCCGGCGTAGAGATCGACGACAGGGCCGTCGAGATCGCGACCCAGCTCGGCCGTCGCAAGTACGAAGAGGATCAGGTCGAAGGAGAGGGCAGGGACGAGCAACTGCGGGCCCGGGTCCTCGCCGTGCGGGACGCCTGGAAGGTCTACTACGTCCGCTGCGGTCACCTCATCAAGATCGGATACACGGCAGACCTGGCACAGCGGTTCACGACCATCAGGCCTAACGAGGTCCTCGCCCTGGAGCCCGGCGGCCAGGAGACCGAGACCAAACGGCACCGCCAGTTCGCCGAACTGCGGGCCAGCGGCGAGTACTTTCATCCCGGTCCTACGCTGCAGTCTCACATCGTCGGACTCCGCAATTCCTACGGAGCGCCCGCGTGGACGCAGTCGCTGGTTCCCGATGGACAGAACTGGTTCGCAGCGGACGACGCGTAGTCACGCTTGCTAGTTGATCGCTCAAACTGTAACCTCCGGAATTGATGGTGGAACACCCATCACAAGGGCCACCCGAACCCCCGCCGTGAACGCACCGGCGGGGGTTCGCTCGTACCGGGGAGGTGGTCGTGCCGACCTTCCCCAACCCCGAGCTGTACGACCTCTACCAACGCGACCTCGGTGACCTCTGGGAGGCCGCCCGCGTGGCTGGCGTGAAGCCCGGCACCATCCGCGTCTGGGAGAGCAGAGGCAAGATCGAGCGGGTTCGACTCGACGACGACCGCCCGCTCTACCACCTCCCCACCATCGCCGAGGCCGCCAAGGTGAAGCCCGGCCGGCCGCGCGCCGCCTGATCGTCCCGCCGTCCGTACTCCGTCCCGGGCGGCGGGGCTCCACCGTGCGCCACGCGGCGCCCAGCTGAAGGAGGCCGCGCGTGGCCGACAACCTGACCAATACGGCAGAGAACAGGGCCCTGGACTGGATCCTCGGCGGCAGCCCGACCGCCCCCACCACCCCGCTCAAGGTGGCCTTGGTGACCGCGGCCGGCGACGATGCGACGGCGGGCACCGAGGTGACCGGCGGCGGCTACGCCCGGCAGACCCTGTCCGTCGGCGCCGCCGTCTCTGGGGCCACCTCGAACAGCGCCGACCTGGTGTGGACGAACATGCCGTCATCGACCGTCGTCGGCGTCGAGGTGTGGGACTCGGCCGGCACTCCAGTGCGGCTCTGGTACGGGCCGCTCACCGTCTCCCGCACCGTCGCCGCCGGTGACGAGATGAGGCTGGTCGCCGGGGCTTTGACGTTCTCGCTCGCGTAGGGAGGCGCCCGTGCCGTCCCTGTCCACGCTGACGGATAATTTCAACGACGGTGTCATCGGCCCGGACTGGGGTGACTCCTACGGCGGCGCCAACGAGACCGGCGGCCAAGCCCGCGTGCCCGTCGTCGCCGGAGGGTTCGCCAGCTACCAAACCGGCGCCAGCTGGACGTTCGCCGGAGCGACCGTCTTCCTCAAGCTCGCGGCCGTCCCCGCGGCGAGTGGCGGCAGCGACGTTAGCTGCAACATGCACGTCACCTCACCCACGCCCGGAACCTCGATCGGCTTCCACTACAACGCCGTCAGCGGGATGCTCCGCATCGAGTCGAACACGGGCTTCTGGGACGACAACGCCGTTGAGATCGCCTACAACTCGACGACGCATCGCTGGCTGCGGCTCCGCGAGAGCGCCGGCACCGTCTACTGGGACACCAGCCCCGACGGTACGACGTGGACCAACCGTCGCTCGGCCGCGACGCCCGCCTGGGTCGTCGACGCCGTCGACCAGTGCCGCCTCGACCTGTGGGCCCACCGTGACGCCGGCACCACCGACTACGCCGCCTACGACAACGTCAACACCTTGAGCGACGGCGCAGTCTGGACGGGCGCGGCGGCCTTGACCGCGGCGACCACGCTGGCCGCGGCCGTGAAGCTGTCCGCGCACGCTGACAGCGCTCTGACGGCCGACAGCACGCTGACCGCGACCCCGGTGCTCTCCACCCGTGCGACCGCCGCTCTGGCCGCCGAATCGTCGCTCATGGCCGACGCTGCGAGCTCCCCGATCCCGGAGGTGGCCGAGATGTCAGCCGGACGCTGGGACCTCCGCATCGAGCAGGGCAGCACGTTCATGCAACTGTTCACCGTGTCCGAGCCGGCTGACTGGACGTGGGACGGCTGGTCGGCGCGCTCCCAGATCCGCTCCGCGCCCGCGGATGACGGCGATCTCCTCCTCAACCTCACCCCCTACCTGACGGTCCTCGGTCCGGCCGTGCGGCTTGCGATCCCCGCCGCACAGACTGAGGCGCTCACCCGCAACGGCGTGTGGGACTTGGAGATGGTCAACGGCAGCACGGTGGTGCGGATCCTTCAGGGCCGGGCCGTCATATCGCCGGAGGTGACCCGGTGAGGATCCAGGTCACGGGCGAGGATGCCCCGGACGCGATCAACGTCGCCGGTGGACAGCCAGCTACGGTCATCGAGGTCGACACCACGATCTCGACCGGCGGCGTCACCTCGGTCAACGGGCAGACCGGTGCCGTCCTCCTTGGCGCGGCCGATGTCGGAGCCGACGCCGCGGGCGCCGCCTCCGCCGCCGTAGCGACGCACACGGCCGCCACCGACCCGCACGGAGACCGCGCCTACGCCCTCGCCAAGACGGCCAACCTCAGCGACCTCGTCAACCCCGGCACCGCGCGGACGAACCTGGGGCTCGGCGGCGCCGCAGTGCTGAACGTCGGCACCGGTGCGGCCACGGTCGCCGCCGGAAACGACTCGCGGTTCACCGATGCGCGGACACCGACCGCGCACGCCGCGAGCCACGCCTCCGGCGGCAGCGACCCCGTCACCCCCGCGGCGATCGGCGCCCTCACGCAGACCACCGGCGATGGCCGATATCTCCTCGCGACCGCGCGGGCCGCCGCCAACGGAGTCGCATCGCTGGACGGCACCACCAAAGTGCCCTCGGCGCAGATCCCCGACCTCAGCGCCACCTACCTGACCGCGGCCCAGCGCGCCGCTGCAAACGGGGTTGCCAGCCTCGACGCCACCACGAAGATCCCGGCCGCGCAGATCCCCGACCTGTCCGCCACGTACACGACAGTCGCCGCCTACGGCAACGTCTGGACACCCGCCGACCAAGGGCTGATTGCCTGGAGCTTCGACCCGGCCTGCTGCTCCACCACCGGCACCACGCTGTCGGCCGGCTTCATCTACCTGATCGAGATCGTGCTGCGGCAGGCTGCCACCATCGCCAAGGTGAACGCGGTCATCGGTACCGCCGGGGCCACGCTCACCGCGAACCAGTGCCTCGCCGGCCTGTACGACACGACCGGCACACGCCGCGGTGTGACAGCCGACATGTCGACAACGTGGACCAGCGCCGGCAACAAGGCGATGAGCCTCACGTCCTCGTACTCGGCGGCGGCCGGCAAGTACTACCTGGCCCTGCTCTTCAACGGCACCACCAGCCCGACGTTCGCCGCCGGCTCCACGCTGGGCGCAACCTTCACCCCCGGCAACGCCAACCTCTCGGCCGGCAGCTACCGCTTCTGTCGCTCCGCCGCCGGGCAGACGTCACTGCCCACCAGCATCACCCTGTCCGGCTACACCCCCGACGCCAACAACGTGTGGCTCGGCGCCAGCTGACCGAGGAGACCGTCATGCCCCGCACCAGCCTCACCGCCATCCAGGCGTCCCGAGCCGGCACCACGCTGCCCGCAGCCACCGCCGGCGACGCCACCAACGGCAACCAGATCGCCAACGACGGCCGCGTCATCCTCATCGTCAAGAACACCAACGGGGCCAGCACCGCGAGAACGATCACGTTCCAGACGTCGCACTCCGTCGACGGCCTCACCAACCCCACCCGGCAGGAATCCATTCCGGCCGGAGAGACGCAGGTCTTCGGCCCGTTCAGTCCCAACGACTACGGCAGCGTGCTCGCCTTCGACGTCAGCAACGCCGAGGTCACCATCCAGGCCGTGCACGTCTGAGCCTTCCCAGCCCGCCAAGAGGAACCCGCAATGGCCCGTATCCAGATCCTCGAACTGCCCACCGAACATCACGGCGACGATATGATCACGCCGTTCGCGCTCATCATCGACCAGGCCGGTTCTTCGCTCGTCGACGAGACGGGCCTGCTTCACCAGGGGTTGCAGCAGAACCTGCGTGACCAGCTCGGTGCGCGCGCCGTCCTGATCTTCGAGGACACCGTCGAGATCCCGGCGAACCAGCCGATGGTCAACTACGAGGTCGCGGACCGTCAGTCCCTGAAGGACCCGTCCTGACGGCGCTGGTGGTTGGACAGCAGATGCTTGCACTGCGGGCAGTGCCGCATCGCGCCCCGCTTGATAGCGAGGCTGATCCCGCACGAGCAGAGGTGCAGGAAGCCTGCGCTCCAGTTCTGCAGCAGCCTCGCCAGCCCCGGCTTCGTACACGTCCCACAGTCACGGCACCCACTGGCCATCAAAGCCCCCTCGCTTCTGGAACCCCCCTGGTTCCTGGAGACGGCAGGCTAGTGCACGGCAGGAGGTAGCGATGCCCTCTCGGCTCAAGCCTCCATGCAGCAAGCCAGGCTGTGACCAGACCAAGCCCTGCCCGATACACGGACGGGACAACAGGCCACGCGGCAGCGCACGACAGCGCGGCTACGGCCAACGGCACGAGGACCGGTTCAGGCGCGGCGTACTCGACCGCGATCCCGTCTGCGTCGTCTGCCGGCGAGCGCCAGCCACCGAGGCCGACCACTGGCCCAAGTCCAGGCAGCAGCTGGAGCGCGAGGGTCTCGACGCCGACGATCCGCAGCACGGCCGCGGCCTGTGCAAGCCCTGCCACAGCACAGAGACCGCCGCCACGCCTGAGCAGCGCGGAGGCTGGCACGCCGAGCAGCAGGCCACACGACGGGCGAGGTGATCAGCATGCCGAAGGGCAAGGGCGGACGCATCCGAGGCATCGTGGCCGGCCGCGGCAGGGTGTACGAGGCCCTGAAGGCCCGCATGGGCAAGACCCGCGCCGCCAAGATCGCCAACGCGGGGAAGACGCACGAAGATCGATCCCGGATGGCGAAGAAGGCCGCCCGGACGCGGAAAACGCGAGGCGAATGATCTCCGTTTGAATCCTCGCGCGCGCACCCGGGTGGGGGCGCACCCGCGCGTGCGCGCACGGGGGACCGCCGGGGAGGGAAATTCGTGACGCCGCAGTTCAGAGCCTTCTGATCGGGGGTGATCTTGCATGGCTGTGCCTGGCCGCAAGCCGAAGCCGGCCTTGCAGGTCGTCCGCGAGGGCAACCCGGGCAAGCGGCCGGTCCGCGAGGGCGTCAAGCTCCCGCCGGCCGAGCTGGTCGAGCCGGACTGGTCGTCGTTCTTCCCTGCCTCACGGCTGCCTGCCAAGCCGCGGGCGCCGCGGGGCGCGGATGACGAGGAGCTGAAGGAGTACCGGCGCGAGGTCCAGGTCTGGCAGCGGCTGAAGCTCGCCCAGGAGGCCGCTCAGTTCGGCCGCGAGGTTGCCTCGCGCGAGTGGGCTCGGGTCGTGCCGGTGCTGCAGATGATGGCTGGGCTGACGTCGGTGGACCGGTCGACGGCCGTGGACTACTGCGTGTGCGTGGCCCGGCTGGAGTGGTGCGAGCGGCAGCTGTCCATCGAGGGCCTGGTGACGATGGGGCAGCGCGGTCCGTGCCGGAACCCGCTGACGACGATCGCGTCGCAGTACCGGACCCAACTGAAGGCGTACATTGGGGAGCTGGGCCTGAGCCCGTCGGCGCGCGGTCGGTTGACACCGCCGGAGGGGAATGAGGACGACGAGGACAGCGTCTTCGATTAGGGAGACCCCGGCTACGGCGGCAACCGTCCCGGGGCATGGTCAACCTGGTGAGAGGTCGACGTGAACAACGGTACATGCGGCGTGGCCGACTGCGAGCGCACGCGTCACGGCCGACAGCCCTACTGCAAGATGCACTACTCGCGCTGGCGACGGAACGGACATACGGACCCGGTTGCGCAGTATCGGTCCGTATGCGAAGTGGGTGGCTGCGACAAGCCTCACCTCTCACGCGGTATGTGTCCGATGCACTATCGGCGCTGGAGGGTCAACGGAGACCCGAACGTCGTGCAGAAAGTGCGCGGGGAGCGCTGGTGCTACGCGCCAGACTGCGACCTCAAGGCGGTATCCCTGGGGCTCTGTGATCGGCACTACCGGAGAATGCGAGCCCACGGTTCGACCGAGCCGCTCATGCACAGGCCCTCCCCGTGCGCGGTAGAGCAGTGCGTAACAGAAGCGGTCGCGCGGGGCCTGTGCAACAAGCACTACCGCAGACTCATGGCCCACGGGACTGAAGGGCTGTCCAAGGGGGACCGCCGGTCGTGCAGCAAAGAGGGCTGCGACAGGCAGTACTACGCTCATGGTGTCTGTCGTCAGCACTACGACGACGTGTGGCGGGAGAAGAACCGGGCGCGCATTGCCGGCTATCAGTCGCGTCGCCGCGAGCAGGTGGCTGCAGGAATGACGCGCGACGAGATCTCCGAGGCTCTTGAGTATCGGGAACTGATAGCGAACGACCCTTGCGCCTACTGCGGAGCCCTTTCTACCTCTGTTGACCACATCGAAGCCGTACACGTCGGCGGCAGCGATCGATGGACGAACCTGGCGCGGGCGTGCCAATCCTGCAACTCCTCCAAGAAGGCAAAAAGCATCCTGGAGTTCATGTTGTGGCGGCAGGCCCGGAGTGAGGGGGCCGGAGATGCCGGAGGCCCGCGATGGACTCCCAGTCCCATATGAGGCGCTAATTGAGCTTGGCATGACGGATGACGAGATCGCGGCGGCTGCCGCAGCTCGTCCTCTCGTCGTTGCGAACCAACTGTCCGAACATCCCGGCGCCTACTTCGACGTCGATGCGGCGAAGCGTGCACTACGTGCCATTGAAAGCTTCAAGCATACGCGCGGGCGCTGGGGAGGGACTCCGCTGAAGCTGGCCGGGTGGCAGAAGCTTTGGGTGATTCTGCCGATTTTCGGATGGCTTTACCATGACGAGGAGCTCGGGCTACCAGTTCGCGTGGCGCGAGCTGTGTGGGTCGAGGTGCCACGCAAGGCGGGTAAGAGCACGCTCTCTTCTGGCGTTGCGTTGACCATGCTGCTCGCGGACCGGGAGATCGGCGCGGAGGTATACGCGGCAGCCGGCTCGCTTGAGCAGGCGAAGCGCGTGTTCGACGACGCCAAGCGCATGGCCCAAACGTCGAAGGCGGTGCGAGGCCGAGCGGAAGTTCTGACGAACGTTATTCGCGTCCCCAGGACGGGCGGAGTCTTCCGCGCTCTCAGCCGGATCGCCGAGACTGCTCATGGTCTCAGCCCACACGCCGCGGTCGTGGACGAGGTGCACGTGCACAAGAATCGCGATCTCATCGACGCGATCACCACTGGGGTTGGCGCTAGAACGCAGCCGATGATCTTCTTCATCACGACGGCGGATGACGCCCAAGAGGGCAGCATCTACGACGAGCTGCACTCGTACACTCGCAAGGTCGCTGAGCATGTAGTCACAGACCCGGCGCACTACGGTGTCGTGTGGGCAGCGGAGGACACTGACGACCCCTTCAGCCCCGAGACGTGGGCCAAGGCGAACCCAGGGCTGGGAGTTAGTCCGTCGCTCGCCTACATGCGTCGCGAGGCCGAGAAGGCCAAGTCCACGCCGAGCTACTACCCGACGTTCCTGCGGCTGTCGCTGAACATCCGTGAGAAGGCGTCCACGCGATGGATCGACGTCCGCTCCTGGGACCGGGTGGCGGGCATGGTCGACGAGCAGGCGCTGAAGGGGCGGCGCGCGTGGGGCGGCCTGGACCTGTCTGCGGTGTCCGACCTGAGTGCCTGGGTGTTGGCGGTCGAGTCGAAGCAGCCGGGTGTCGAGGTCGAGCTGGTGTCCCGGTTCTGGCTGCCGTCGGAACGGCTGGAGGAGCTGCAGCGGCATCTGCAGGTGCCGCTGGCGCAGTGGGCCCGCGAGGGCTTCCTGAAGCTGACCGAGGGCGATGCGGTCGACTACGACACGATCGAGAAGCAGGTGCTGGCGGACTGCAAGCACTTCGACGTGCAGTGGATCGGCTACGACCGGATGTTCGCCGGTCAGCTAGTGCAGAACGTGGACCGGGAGACGAAGCGCGGCGTGAAGGTGACGCCGATCAGCCAGACGTTCCTGGGGCTGTCGCCCGCGTGCAAGGAGCTGGACCGGCTGCTGCTGGAGCAGCGGTTCCGGCATGGCGGGCATCCGATCCTGCGGTGGATGGCCGGCTGCGTGGAGACGATCGCGGACGGCAACGACAACTACCGGCCGACGAAGCCGGACAGGCGTAAGAGCCAGGCCCGCATCGACGGGATCGCGGCGACGGTGATGGGCCTGGATGGATACCTACGGCGGCCGAAGGCGAAGAGCCGGGTGGCGGTCGGATTCTGATGCGAGGGGGTGCTCGTGGCCCCGTCGCAGAAGCCTCAGCCGGGTGAGCCGCTGTGGTGGGTGGACCGGCTGTGGAAGCAGCTGGCTGAACGCCGGCAGTACGCGGAGAAAATGCGCCGCTACTATTCGGGAGACCACCCACTGCCGATGATCCAGGAGAAGGCGCGGCCGGGATTCCAGCGGCTGCTGAAGCAGGCCCGTTCCAACTACGTGGGGCTCGTCGTGGACGCGACTGCGGAACGGCTACAGGTGGACGGGTTCCGCCTGGGGGCTGCGAACGTCGGCGACCAGGAGCTGTGGCGAATCTGGCAGGCGAACAGCATGGACGCCGACTCGGACCTGCAGCTGACGGAAGCGGTGAAGGTCGGCCGTTCGTTCGCGCTGGTGGCGCCGAATCCAGAGGACGTCGCTACTCCGCTGATCACAGCCGAGGATGCGACGCAGGCCATCGTGTCCTACGAGACAGGGAGCCGTCGCCGTCGCCGGGCGGGTCTGAAGACGTTCACGGACGACTGGACCGGAGACCTGTGGACGACGCTGTTCGCCGATGGCCTCATCTTCAAGTACCGGGCGCCCGAACCGCGAACGGGCGCTGTCGGCACACCACGGTGGGAGCCGCGCGAGGTCCGCGGCGAGGACTGGCCAGCGGTCAACCCGCTGGACGTGGTGCCGCTGGTGGAGATCCCGAACAGGCCCGACCTGTTGGGCGAGGCGCATTCAGAGATCGAGGATGTCCTCGACGACCAGGACCGCATCAACAAGACGCTGATCGACCGGCTCATGGCACAGGAGTTCAGCGCCTTCCGGCAGCGGTGGATGACCGGCTATGAGGTGCCGACCGACGACGACGGGCAGCCGATCGAGCCGTTCAAGGCGGCCGTGGACCGGCTATGGGTCATCGAGGACGAGAACGTCAAGGTGGGTGAGTTCCAAGCCACGGACTTGCGGCCGTACCTCGACTCGATCGAGTCGGACGTGCAGCACATGGCCGCGCGCACGCGCACCCCGGCCCAGTACCTGCTGGGCAAGCTGTCCAACGTCAACGGCGAGACGCTAAAGGCGACGGAGTCCGGCCTCGTGGCGAAGGTGCGGCAGAGGCAGCGTCCTCTCGGCGAGGGGTTGGAGGAGATCGCGCGCCTGGCGCTGCACGCTGCCGGCGATGCCCGGGACCTCTCGGCGCTAGAGGTGATCTGGCATAACCCCGAGTTCAGGACGGAAGGCGAGCTGGTGGACGCGCTGCTGAAGATGTCCACGCTCGGGGTCCCCCGGGAGGCGCTGTGGGAGCGCTGGGGCGCCTCGCAGACGGAGATCGCTCAGTGGCGTCAGCTGGCTGACCAGCAGGCGGCGCGGATCCTCGGCGGTGATCCGGCGGCCCTGTTCGGGCCGAAGCCGGACGTGACGTCGACGGACCCGGCGGTGGCTGATGGCGACGCCGGTTGAGCTGGGCCGCACCCGCTACGAGCAGGTGTCCTCTGTCGTCCGGTCCGTTGTAGAGCGGGTGCAGGAGCTTTGGAAGGACATGTCTGCGGCGACCGTCGAGACCGACCTGGAAGGGCCGACCGGCGCGGCGATCATCGCGGCTGTCACTACAGGTCAGTTGACTGTGGCGGACGCGGCGCAGGCCTACATTGCCGCGCAAATGGTCGCCCAGGGTGGCTCGGCGCTGGCGGAGGCCACGCTCGTAGCGGCGGCGTTCGCTGGCATCGCGCCAGACGGCGGTCCACTGGAGACCCTGCTGTACCTACCGGCCATAGGGGTGCGGCGTCGTCTGGCGATCGGGATGGCTCCGGATGAGGCGATGCTGGGCGGCCTGGCGGACATGGCCAGGTATGCGTCCACGGCGGTCGCGGACACAGCTCGCGCTGCTGACCAAGTGAGCATGGCCGCGAATCGGTCCTGCGTGGCCTATGTGCGGGTGGTTCAGCTGCCTGCCTGCGCACGCTGCATCGTTCTGTCCGGCCAGATGTACCGCTACAGCGAGGGCTTCATGCGCCACCCGAACTGCGACTGCGAAACGCTCCCGCTGAGTGAGCGCGAGTGGCCCAACGTTCCGACACCGGAGGAGCTGGCTGCCCGCATGTCCCCGAAGGAGCAGCGGCGGGTGTTCACGGTCGATGGGGCGAAAGCGATCAGCCGCGGTGCGGACATCGGGCAGGTGGTCAACGCCCGCAGGGGCATGGATCTGGCCGGCGTGCGGGGGCGCAGCTACAGGCCAACCACTACGGAGGGCGTGACCAGGCGAGGCCTGTATGGGCGATCGGTACGGCGAGCTGGAGGCGGCTTCGCCCGCGTTCCGGGTGAGCGGTATGCGCGGGCGAGCGAGTCACGCCTTACTCCGCAGGAGATCTTCCGGCGGGCGCCGGAGCGCGATGAGCAGATCGAGCTGCTGCGCCGGTACGGCTACATCGTGTAGCCGCGAAGCGTCCCCCGCCGCGAGGGCGGGGCGATTGGAAGGAGTCGGCCGCGATGGCTGACGAGAACAGCACCACCCCGGAAGCCCAGGAGACGCCCGAGACGGGCGTGACCGAGGCTGCGGGCGCACAGGCTGCTCAGCAGCCGAAGGACTCCGGTGAGACGAAGGTTCCCCCGGAGGTCGAACGGGCGCTGCGGAAGGCCAACAAGGAGGCCGAGACTCTTCGCCTGAAGCTCAAGGAGTTCGAGGACCGCGACAAGACCGAGGCCCAGAAGCTCGCCGACCGAGCCAACGAGGCCGAGTCCGCTGCGGCGAGGGCGACGGCGAAGCTCCTGCGCTACGAGGTCGCCGCGGACAAGAAGCTCCCGGCTGGCTGGGCTCAGCGGCTGCAGGGTTCAACTAAGGAGGAGCTCGAAGCGGACGCGGAGAAGCTGCTCGCCGATCTTGGCGCCCAGCAGCAGCGGAACGCCCCGAGCTACGACGGTGGGGTGCGGCAGTCCACCCGCCCCACTTCCATGAATGACCTGATCCGGCAGACGGCCGGTCGGGGCTGACTGACCCCCGGCACGGCACGGTCCGGCCGGTATCCCTGAAGGAGGAGGCCGGACCATGGCCTACAACAACCTGACCTCGCGTACCGACGCGCAGGCGCTCATCCCCGAAGAGGTCTCTAGCGAGATGCTCGGCAAGGCGACCGAGCAGTCGGCGGTGCTGCAGCTGTTCCGCCGGGTGCCTGTGTCGGCCGGGCAGGTCCGCTTCCCGGTGCTGTCGGCGCTGCCGATGGCGTACTGGGTGACCGGTGACACGGGTCTGAAGCAGACGACCGAGGTCAACTGGACGAACAAGTACCTGAACGTCGAAGAAATCGCGACGATCATGCCGGTGCCGGACAATGTCCTCGCCGACGTCGACGCGAACATCTGGGACAGCGCGATGCCGCTGCTCGTCGAAGCATTCGGCCGGGTACTGGACACCGCCGTGTTCTTCGGCACGAACGCGCCCGCGAGCTTCCCGACGAACCTGCTGTCGGCGGCGACCGCGGCCGGGAACTCGGTCAACGAGGGATCGACTGCTACGCAGGGCGGCTTCTTCGGCGACATCGACAAGGTCTACGGCGTGGTCGAGCAGGACGGCTTCGACGTCACCGGGTTCGTCGCCGCGACCTCGACGAAGGCCAAGCTGCGGGCCGCCCGTGACAGCCAGGGCCGCAAGCTCGACGACGGCCGCGTCTCCGGCTCCCTCGACGCCATCGACGGATACCCCGTCATGTACCCGATGCGGGGCCTGTTCCCCGTGGCCGGCGGTGTCGGCGTGGACGGCGTGCGCCTGTTCGCCGGCGACTGGAACCAGTTCATCGTCGGCGTCCGCCAGGACATCACCATGAAGGTCCTGGACCAGGCCGTCATCACCGACAACACCGGGGCGATCGTCTACAACCTGCCGCAACAGGACATGACCGCCATCCGGCTCACGTTCCGCGTGGGCTGGCAGGTCGCGAACACCCTGAACAACGACCAGCCGACCGAGGCCTCCCGCTACCCGGTGGGCGTCCTGAAGACCGTCGGCGCCTGACCGAACCCGCACACGTCGCCCTGACACCGATTCGGTGCCGGGGCTTTGTCATGGGAGGTATCGGCCGTGGCCGAGTCCAAGAGCACCAGCAGCAGGCAGTCCAAGACGACGCAGGAGACGCCCAACGACGGCGCCGCCCAGGCCATCCAGAAGGCGACCGACGAGGCCGAGGAGCAGGGATTCTTCGGCACGAAGGTCGACCCGACCGACAACGAGGCGTACACCCTCAAGGGCGTCGTGTCCGGGGCGCCGACGCCGGAGACGGACCCGGACTACGCGCGCGAGGTCCGGCAAAAGCTCGACGACGACGCCCGCGCGCGCTGACAGGGGAGGCTGCCGTGGCTGTGCTTCCTTCGCTGGCGACGGTGGCCGACCTCGCCGCCCTGCTCGGCCGCACGTTCACGACCGAGCAGGAGCAGCAGGCGCAGGCCCTGCTGGACCAGGCGTCCAGCGTGGTCCGCGCCTACGTCCGGCAGGACATCACCCGGGCGACGACGACGGACACGTTCACGATGCGCCGCGCGGACCCGGTGTTGCACCGTTGCAGCGGGATGGTGACGTTGCCGCAGCGTCCGGTCGTCGACATCACCGAGGTGAAGATCGGCGACGTGGTGTCGGCGGACTGGTGGCAGGACGGCAGCGATCTCCTCGTCCGCGGCTGGACGTGGGGCCTGCCTCCTGCCGCGCACCGGCCGCCGCAGGTGACGGTCACTTACACGCACGGGTGGGACCCGGTCCCCGGGGAGATCCAGGCGATTGTGATGCAGGCCGCGAACCGGGTCATCGTCAACCCGTCCGGGATCCGGTCGGAGACGGTGGGCGGCGAGTCCGTCACCTATCTGATCCCGGCGGTCGGTGAGTACCTGGGCGTGTTGCTGTCGAAGACGGAGCAGCGCGTCCTGGACCGGTACCGGCGCACTGCGGGCAGCGTGCAGTTGCGGAGCCGCTGATGCTGTACCTGCAGAGCATCGTCATCGTCCGGCCCGGCACCACCGGGGACGAGTACGGCAACGAGCAGGAGGACTGGGGTGACGGGGCGACCCGCATTCCGGTGTCCGGGGTGAATGTGCAGCCGGCCGGCGGGTCGACGGAGGACACGGACGACAAGCAGGTCACCGTCACTGGGTGGCGGCTGTACACGCCGCGCGGCATGGACATCGATCTGCGGGAGACGGACCGCATTGAGGCGTGGGGGACGACGATGCAGGTCATCGGCAAGGTGGCCCGCTGGCCCGCGCCGGGCGGGGGAGTCCACCACGTGGAGGCGGATCTGAGGGAGGTGGCCTGATGGCCCGCGCGACCTTCCGGTTCGTGCCCAATCCGCGCATGTATGACGAGCTGGCCCGGTCCTCGCAGATGCGGGACGCCTTGATGGATGCCGCGGACCGTGGCGCCGATGTGGCCCGCGCCATCGCCCCGTCCTACACGGGCCCCACCTATGACCCGACGGTGGAGCGGCACGGCGAGTACCGCAACAGCATCTACTCGGCCGCGGCGATGCGGCCGAACGGCTGGCGAGCCGAGTTCGGGGCAACCGCGGCCTGGTGGGGGCAGGTCGAGTTCGGCTCGGGCCGCCCGGCCACATCCCGGGACCGCCCCCAGGCGGGCTGGTCTCCGAAGACGCGCACGCTCGGGCGTGCCCTGGACGCACTGAGGAGTGCCTGATGCGTATCAAGCTCGCCTCCTGGTACGGGGACAAGGCCCCCGGCGAGGAGATCGACGTCGACGAGGTCACCGCGAAGGCTCTGCGCCGGGACGGGCTCGTCGCCGAGCCGGTCGAGGAGACGGCGCAGGAGGAGCAGGCGCCGTCGAAGACGGTGGAGGAACCCGCTCAGCCGGAGCCGGAGACGGGCCGGAAGAAGCGGTGAGCGGCAGCCTGCCGACAGAGGCAATGCCGGACGTCGAGCAGGTTGTCGCCGCCATCCTCAAGGCCAGCCTGCCCGCTGGCACGAGCGTGGGTACCGAGTGGCCGGCGAACCTGGCGTCCAAGCTGGCCGGCGGCGTGGTCTCCGTGACCCTCGGCGGCGGCGGCTCCCGGCTCAAGGCCGTGACCGCGGACCGCACCATCGACATCGACATCCTCGGTGCTACGAAGAAGCAGGCTTTCACCCTTGCTGCCGACGTCTCCGCCCGGCTCATCGCCGCGCAAGGAACGGCGCAGCCGGGCGCCCGCATCTACGGCGTGGACGAGACCAGCCTGATCTGGCTGCCGTACCAGGCCTCGGCCGAGACGGACACCATCCCGCGGTACGTGCTCGTGATGAGCATGGTGGTCCGCCCCGCATAGCACGACCCAACCCGCACCTGTACCTGACCATTTCACCCGTCGGCGTCTGGCCGTGCGGGTCCTCGCTATGCCTGGAGGCATCCCGTGGCTCTCGACGCTGACAACGTGCGCGTTGGCCTGAACGGAAACGTCTACATCGCCCCGAAGGGGACCACCGCCCCGAGTGACCTGGATTCGGCCTGGCCGGCGGGCTGGGTGGATCTCGGTTACCTGTCCGACGACGGTGTGGAGCTGAGCTACAGCACGGACACCGAGGACGTGAACGCGTGGCAGTCCCTGTCCCCGGTCCGGAAGATCCTCACCGGTGTGGACATGACGCTCGGGTTCACCTGCATCGAGTTGAAGACCAGCACGGTGACGCTCTACTTCCCGTCCGCCACGATGACGGACGTCACGACCGGCGTGCACAAGCTGGCCATCCCGGCCGCTCCGGACCCGGACGAGCGGGCGATCGGCCTGGAGTGGACGGACGGCGACATCGTCAACCGGCTCATCGTCTCCCGGGGTGAGGTCACCAACCGAGACTCGATCACGCTGGCCCGGTCGGGCGCCGTGTCCCTGCCGATGACCGTCTCGGCCTACGCCGACGCCGCCCCTGAGATCGCGGTGTGGCTGTCCAACGACCCGGCCTGGGCCGCGGCGTAACCCTTCTCCCCGGCAGGCACGCACGCGGGTCGTCGCCTGCCGGGGTTCAACCCGCGAACCCGCTAGGAGAACCCATGGCCACCAGCAAGCCGGCGGGGACGGAAGTCGTCTCCCTCGATTCCCTCGCCAAGCAGCGCCGCGACGCACTGCCGCAGCCGACCACCTACGAGCTGCACGATGTCACCTTCACGCTGCCGCCGATGCGCCTGCTGCCGTTCGAGCTGCAGGAGCGCGTCGGCGACCTGAACAACGTGCCTGGCGTGCTGCGGGACGTCCTCGGCGCTGAGAAGCTCCGCGAGATGTACGAGGCTGGGTTCACGTTCCTCGACATCGAGCTGATCGCCCAGGAGTGGCAGAAGCGGTCCGGGCTGGAGCCGGGGGAATCACCGGCCTCCGCCGCTTCCTGACGGAGTACGGGGAGGCCGTCGAGTGGGACGTCGCCCGCTACTGGCCCGGCCGCTCGCTGCTGGAGCTGTATCGCGGGGAGATGTCGTGGCGTGAGCTGCGCGTCTTCCTGCGGTACCTGCCGCAGGACTCGGCGACCGCGCGGGCGGTGCGCGGGGCGTCGCCTGAGCAAGAGGCGTGGACGCTGGACCGGCATCTGCTGGCGGCTCTGATCGACGCGCAGCGTGAAAACACCTTCGCCATGGTCAAGCTGCACGGCGACCCGAAGAAGACGAGCCGTCTGCGCCCACCGGATCCGATCCCGCGACCGGGCGTGGAGCAGCGCACCAAGAGCAACGTCATCCGCTTCGGAGGCAAGCACGGCTCCGGAGCGCGACAGCTGGCAGGGCTGTTCGGGAGGCCCGCCGCGAACCAGTGATGGGGGTGCGCGGTGGCCGCTGGTGGTGTTCTCGTCGGGCGCGGATACGTCTCGATCCGCCCGGAGTTCGAGGGCGACTGGTCCCGCTCCGTCAACGCCCGCGCGTCCAGCGCCGGCCGCAGCGGGGCGGGCGCCTTCTCCAAGGCGTTCGGTGCCGGCCTCAAGGGGCTGGGCGCGCTGGCCGGTGTGGCGATCGGCGCGAACCTGTCGGCTGCTGCTGCCGGTGCCGCGGCTCTCGCGCCCGCGCTCGCTACCGCGGGTGCGGCGGCAGGCGCGCTGAAGCTGGGCCTGTCCGGGGTCGGGGAGGCGTTCAAGCAGGCGTTCGCCGACCACACCGCGGAGGCCAACGCGGCGGCCTCGGCGACCCGCGCGGTGGAGTCGGCACAGCGCGGTCTGACGAAGGCGCAGCAGGGCCTCGCGGACGCGCGCGTGCAGGCGGCCGAGCGCGTCCGCGAGGCTCAGCGTGCCGTCGCGGACGCCGAGCAGAGCCTTGCGCGCACGGTTGAGGAGTCGGCGCAGCGGCAGGCGGACGCGCAGCGGCAGGTCCGTGACGCCGAGCAGGATCTGCGCAGCGCCCAGCAGGACGCCCTGCAAGCGCAGCAGGCCCTGAACGGTGCCCGCGAGGAAGCCACGCGGGCACTGCAGGACATGAACAACAGGCTCGCCGAGTCCAAGCTCGACGAGCGTGAGGCCGCAATCCGGCTGACCGAGGCGCAGAGGGAACTTGCTAAGGCGCGGGCCAATCCGGGCACGACCCCGGAGCAGCTGGCCAAGCTGCAGCTGGCCTACGAGCGGGCCAAGCTCAACCTGAAAGAGCAGCGCACCGAGACCAAGCGCCTTTCCGAGGACACGAAGAAGGCGAACAAGGCCGGCGTCGACGGTTCCGAGCAGGTCAAGAACGCCAAGGACCGCATCTCCGAGGCGAACAAGAACGTCGAGGAGCGCGAGCGTGCGGTCGGCGACGCGCGGGAGGAGGCCCGCCGCACCGCGGTCGACGGGGCCCGGCAGGTCGCTGACGCCCAGCAGCAGGTCGCCGATGCGCAGGCCGGCGTCGTTGAGGCCCGCAAGGACGGCGCGCGGCAGATACGGGACGCCGAGCAGGCCGTCGCCGACGCCGCGCAGGCGGTAGCCGACGCACAGGCCGCGGCTGCGGCGCAGACGTCCAAGCTGGACCAGGCGATGGCCAAGCTGTCGCCGAACGCCCGGTCTTTCGTGGGTGCGGTGCAAGCTCTCGCGCCTGCGTGGGATCACATGCGCCTGTCGGTGCAGAACGCTCTCTTCCAGGGCCTGGATGGCACCGTGCGCACCCTCGCGGGGGCGACGCTCCCGGTGCTGCAGAAGCGGCTGACGGAGACCGGCGGCATCTGGAACAGCATCGGCAAGTCCGCGGCCGGCGCCCTCACCGACATGGGCAAGTCGGGGATGCTCGACAAGATCCTCAAGGGTGCCAACGACAACCTGCGCGTCTTCAAGGACACCCCACGCCAGCTTATTACGGCGTTCGGCCAGCTGACGGTCGCGGCCCAGCCCGCCTTCAACGGGCTGATGCAGCACTTCGCTGACGCCATCAAGCACTTCACCGACGGCATTGCGAAGTCGTTCGCCTCCGGCGGTCTCAAGGAGGCCATCGATACGGCGTTCAAGATCCTGGAGAGCTTCGGCACCCTGCTGGGCAACGCGCTCGGCGTCGTCGTGCAGATCTTTAAGGCCGCCTCCGATGCGGGCGGTCAGATCATCGGCGTGCTCGGAAGCGTCTTCGGCGAGCTGAAGAAAATCCTCGCCTCGCCGGAGATGCAGGCCAGCCTGCGGCAGCTGTTCGGCAGCGTCGCGCAGATCGTCGGCGCCATCGTCCCCGTGATCGGGGCAGTGGTGAAAGCGGCCGTCCCCCTGATTACGGCACTCGTCGGATTCGTTGCCCAACTCGCGCAGGCCCTCGGGCCGGTCCTGCAGCAGTTGGCGACGGCGCTCGGCGCAGCCCTGATGCCGATCATTCAGGCGCTCGGCCCGGTCCTGGTGACGGTCGGTACTGCGATCATCCAGATCGTCGAGTCGGTGATCCCGCTGCTGCAGCCGATCGCCGACCTGATCGCCGCTGTCATCAACGCGCTGGCGCCCGCCCTAACGCCGGTGATCGACGTGGTGACCGGCCTGGTCAAGGTGCTGGTCGGCCCGCTCACCGATGTGGTGCGGGCGATCACTCCTGCGCTGGTGATGGTCGGCGACGTCATCGCCGCCGTCTTCCAGGCGCTGGAGCCTTTCCTCGCACCGCTCGTTGATCTCCTCGGGCAGGTTGCCGGGCTGATTGCGACTGTGTTTGCGTCGGCGCTCACCGAGCTTCTGGGTGCGCTGGAGCCGCTGATCCCGGTCGGCATGCAGCTGATCACCACGGTGCTCGATGCGCTCACTCCGATCCTGCCGACCCTGGGCGATGCGTTCACTGTGATCGCTGAGGCCCTGCTGGCGATCATCGGCCCGCTCGGGGACGTGTGGGCATCGCTGGCTCAGCAGCTCGCCCCGATCCTCTCGGACATCGCCCCGATCCTCGGCGAGTTCGCCGGGCTGATCGCGACGACGCTGGCGGAGGCTCTGCCGCCGCTGGCCGAGGCCCTGCTCACTCTCGTGGATGCCTTCATCCCGCTGTTCCCGGTGATCTCTGAGATCGCCGGGATGCTGCTGGAGATGGGCACGGACGTCCTGATGCAGCTGCTGCCGTCGCTGCTGCAGCTGGCCGAGGCCGGTGTGCAGCTCGCTCTGGCGCTGCTGCCGATCGTGCCGCCGCTGGCCGAGCTGGTGGCGCTAGTCGTGACCTTGGCCATCAACGTGCTCAGTTGGTTGATGCCCCCCCTCTTGGACCTCGTGAGCCTGATGGCAAACGGGCTGGCAGGCGGAATCACGACGGTGCTTGACTGGCTTACGACGTTCGTCAACTTCGTCCGCGACGTGGTCGGGCCGATCATCCAAGGGCTCGCTCTGATCGTGGACGGCGCCGTCAAGTTGATGGTCGACATCTTTCAGTGGTTCTACGACGTGCTGATCGGGCACAGCATCCTGCCGGACATAGTGGCCTACATCGCGGGCCCATTCGCAGCAGTGTTTCATTGGCTGAACGACAAGGTGATCCAGCCGGTTTGGCGGGGCATCCGGGGCACCATCAAATGGTCCTGGGACAACATCATCAAGCCCACGTTCACCGCGATCCGGCTGGGCATCACGGGCGTCGCCGACATCAACAAGTGGCTGCGCGACAAGGTCATCGTCCCGGTGTGGAGCGGGATCAGCGGCGCCATCAACGGCGTGTGGCGGAAGGGCATCAAGCCCGCTTTCGACGCGCTGAAGACCGCCGTCGGGCGCGTGGCCACCGCGTTCTCCGACGCGAAGGATGCCATCGGCAAGGCCTGGGACCGGATCAAGGGCCTGACGAAGGCGCCCATAAACTGGGTGATCAGGGTCGTGTGGAACGAGGGCATCGTCTCCGTCTGGAAGAAGATCGCGGGCTGGATCCCGGGCGTCCCGGACCTGAAGACTCTGCCGCTGCTCGCACAGGGCGGCACCGTCCCGGCCCGACCCGGCGTGTTCAACCGGCCCACGGCCATCGTCGGTGAGGGCCGGCCGCAGCATCCCGAGTTCGTCATCCCCACCGATCCCCGCTACCGGGCCCGCGCCCTGTCGCTGTGGGAGCAGGCCGGCGGCCAGCTCATGGCCGACGGCGGCATCCTCGGCAAGCTGAAGGACTTCGGCGGGAAGATCGGCGGCAAGATCGGGGGGTTCTTCTCCTCGGCCACCGCGTTCCTGCGGGATCCGGCCAAGGCGATCCGCAGCCTCGTCGGCAAGCTCATCAAGCCGCTGGACAGCATCAAGGACACCGCGTTCGGGAAGCTGGCCATCGGCATCCCGAAGAGCCTCGTCAAGGGCCTCGTCGATCTGGTCACCTTCAGCGGAGACGGTGGGGGAGGGGGTGGCGGATCGATCGGCGGGACGATCCCGTCGGGCCGGCGCCGCAGCATCATCAGCCAGGCACTGGCCGCCGCGCACGTCCCGCCGCCGGGTGCTGTCGGGCAGTGGCTCGCCGGTATGAACACGTTGATCTCGCGCGAGTCCGGCTGGAACCCGAACGCGATCAACCGGTGGGACATCAACGCCCAGAACGGCATCCCCTCACAGGGCCTGGCCCAGGTGATCCCGCCGACGTTCGCCTCCAACCACGTACCAGGAACGTCGTGGAACATCCTCGACCCGGTCGCCAACGTGGCCGCCGCCGTCCGCTACATCACCCGGCGGTACGGCAACATCACCAACGTCCAGCAGGCCAACGCCAACCGGCCCCCGGCCGGCTACGACGCGGGCGGCTGGCTGCCACCCGGGGTGACGACGGCGGTGAACCTCACCGGCAAGCCCGAGGCCATCCTGACGAGCGGGCAGTGGCAGACAATGACGGCCGCCGCCGACCGGTCACCGGTCGTCGTCGAGGTCCACACTCGCGACAAGGCGCTCGCCGGCTTCATCGACATCCGAGTCCAGGACCACCAGCAGCAGCTGGTGCAGGTGCTGAACGCGAGCTGAGGAGGTTCCCCGTATGACGATCCCCGGGAACTACCTCAGCGAAGCCACCTCGTCCATGGATCCGGTGGTGACGGGCTGGACGCCTCAGCTCAACTGCACCATCAGCAAGGGCAGCGGGGGCCGGGTCGGTGACGGCGTGCTCGCCGTGAAGAGCAAGGCTGCCGGGGAGATGCAGGCACGTCTCCTCGGCTCCGTCCTCGTCACCGCCGGCACCCTGTACTACGCGTTCGCGGACGCGTCCGGGGGGACCGTGCCCGAGCGCATCGGGATCCGCTGGCTGAACAACGCTGGCACTGTCCTCGGCACCACATGGTCGCTGACCACGATGGCCGCCTCGACCACCTGGCACCGGATCAGCGTGGCCGGGACGGCACCGACCGGGACCACGCGGGCGCAGGTCATCCTGTCGTCCACCCCGGCCGCCGCCAACGTCTACTCCTACTACGAGAACGTGTACTTCGGGCTGCCGATCAGGTCGTTCGGCAACCTCTTTCCGTTCAGTGTGGAGTCGACCGAGGTCGATGCATCCGGCTGGGCAGCCGAGGTCAACGCCACCATTTCCCGGCAGGTGCCCGCCCAGGGCTGGCCCGTGGACTGGTACTACGCCGGCGGCCACACCCTGGCGATGACCGTCACGGCCGGGGGTAACGCGGCGGTCGCAGCCGTCGACCGGCCCACGGTGACGCCCGGCGTCGAGTACCTGGCCTATGCCTACCTGCAGCCGCCCGTATTGTCGGCTCAGGCGTGGCTGGAGCTGCGGTTCTACGACGCCAACAACAACCAGATCCAGGCCACTCGCGCATACCTGGCGCCGGTGAGCACCGGCATGCACCGCCAGCTGCTGACGGCGACCGCTCCCGCGGCTGCCGTCACGTGCGGCGTTGCGGCCGGCCTGGATGGCGCGTCCGCCGGGCAGGTGCTGCGCCTGGAGACTATCGTCGTCAAGACCGCTCCCGCGATCATGGCGGGCACGGTCATTCCGTACACCAACGGCAGCTTCGAGCAGGACACCGGCGGGTGGACGGTGCCGACCGGCGTGGCGACACTGGCCCGGTCCACGCCGTGGGGGGCGGCTGCTTACTACGGCAGCTACTCGCTCGCGGTGTCCTCCGCGACGGCCACCTCGTCGACGATCCGCTCACCAAAGTTCGGCGTGCCGAACGCGCCCGGCCTGAACTGGCGGGCGCAGATCGTCGCGAAGGCGGGCGCCGGCTCGTGGTCGACGGTCGCCGTCAAGGTCCGCTGGTACGACGGCCTGGGGGGTGATCTCGGCGCCAGTACCGGCACCGTGTACTCGCTGCCGGCCGGGGGCTGGTATCAGCTTGTCACCGATGCTGTGGCCCCCGACGGCACTGTGCAGGCCGCCGTCGAGGTGGTCGCGGTAGCGTCCGCGACGTCGAGCGTGATGTACGTGGACGCGGTCGCACTGTGGCAGGTATTGCCGCAGACCGCGGTCGAGGCGGTCGATGCCGACGGCTACATCCAGCTCACCCTCCGCGAGCTGCCGGTAGGCCAGCTGATCACGGTCACCCGGGTGGCTGCCGATGGATCCCGCACGCTGGTCCGCGGCACGGACGGCCTCATCGAGCAGGACACCATCGCCTCGGACGCCGTCGTCATCGAGGATCATGAGGTGCCGCTCGATTCGCCGGTGTCGTACTACATCCAGCTGTACTCGGCGCCCGGGACGCTCGCATCGACCCGGACTTCCACGGTCGTGGCGCTCACCCTGGCCGACGCCAGCGAGGCGTGGCTGAAGGATCCTGGCAACCCACAGCGCAACCTCCGGGTCTTGGTGGCGCGAGCCCCGGACTGGCAGCGGCCGGTCGAGCAGGCCAGCTACGTCGTCCGCGGCAGACGCAACAAGGTCATACTGAGCGGCCACCGGCAGGGGCTGGAGGGCGACCTCGCCATCTGGACCCGCTCCGACGAGGAGCGCCAGGCCCTGCACCTGCTCCTCGACTCCGGCAATGTCCTGCTGTGGCAGGCGGCCCCGGGCATGGGTGTCGACGACATGTACGTGTCCGTCGCTCAGATCACCGAGGCTCGCATCAGCCCGCTCGCGCAGGAGCAGTGGCGGGCGTGGACGCTGCCGCTGGTGGAGGCCGACATGCCGGTCACGGTCGGTATCGGCGGCGCGCGCGGACGGACCTGGCAAGACGTGCTCACCGAGTTTGCGACCTGGCAGGACGTCCTGACCACCTACGCGACGTGGGAGGACGTGCTCCTCGACCGCCGGAGGTGACGCGTGTACCCGGTATCCGACCGCTTCCTGGACCGGATCGTCGAGTCCCACAGCCCGCTCATCAGTGTCGAGCTGTTCCTCACGGATGGCAGGGTCATCGACCTGGAGATCACGGGCGGCAGCGTGTCGGTAGACCGCTCGCAGGCGATCCGCCGGACCTGCACCGTCACCGTTGCGGATCCCACCCTGATTCCGCGGTCCCCTGTCGATCAGCTCGCCACCTACGGGGCCCGGCTGCGGATCAGCCGCGGCGTCGACTACGGCGACGGCTCGTTCGAGCTGGTGCCGCTCGGACTGTTCCGGCTCGACAGCGTGGACGGCGACATCAACGACGGACCCGTCACCCTCCAGGGCAAAGACCTGTCCGCATGCATCGCGGACGACAAGTTCACCGCCCCATACTCGGCGACCGGCACGGTCACGAATGCTGTGACCGCCCTGATCCAACGGTCCCTGCCGGACGCCTCCGTCATCAGCAGTATCGGCACCGTCACCATTGGCCGCAGAACCTACGACGTCGAGGCGGACCCCTGGGCGGCCTGCCAGGAGATAGCCGCCACCGCGGGCGCCGAGGTGTACGCCACCCCAGACGGCGAGTTCATCATCGCTACCCTGCCCGACATCGCCGTTGCCGCTCCGGTCTGGGAGATCGCCGCCGGGGAGGGCGGCGCCTACATCCAGGCCAGCCGCGGCATGAGCAGCGACGCCGTGTACAACGGGGTCCTTGCCCGCGGGGAAAACACCAGCGACAACATCGCACCGGTCTCCGCCCTGGTCGTCGACGACGACCCCTCCTCGCCGACCTACTGGTCAGGCCCCTACGGGCGACGGCCCTTCTTCTACACCTCAGCCACCCTCACCACCACAGCCGCCTGCCAGAATGCGGCCACGCTGAAGCTCGCCGAACTGCGGGCCCCGAACGCCACGGGTGACTTGTCCTCCCTGCCCAACCCGGCGCTGGAGGCCGGCGACATCCTGCGGGTCGTACACCCGGACGGCACCCCCGAGTTGCACCAGGCCGCATCCTTCACGGTGCCGCTCGACGTCGGCGGGGACTTCCCGATCAGCACCATCTCCGCGAAGGAGGGCGCATGACGACGCCGTCACCGCGCGGGCACCGAGACCTCGCCTGGGCCATCAAGCAGCAGGCCCGCAGGGTGGGGGAGCGGACGCCGACGGTACGCGGCTCCGACTGGCGGCAGGCCGTCGTGCAGACCGTCGGGACCGACGGCACGGTCACGACGACCGACGGGATCGTGGCCCGCCGCCTTCAGAGCTACCCGGGCCCGGCAGCCGGGGACGTCATCATCGTCACGATCTCCAGCTCGGGTAACTGGCTCGCCGCCGGACGGCTGGCCACAGGCGACGGTGGCTGGACCCCGTTCACGCTGGCGTCCGGCTGGACGGCGATCGCCTCCTACAACACGCCCTCCTACAGGCTGTACCCGGACGGCACGGCCGGCCTGTGCGGCATCGGCACGATGTCCGGCGCGATCGCGGCGGGGGTCACCGTTGCCACCTTGCCGGCCGAGGCGACGCCCCTGAAGAACTCCCGCGTCACCGTGAGCGTGGCCCCGGGCTACTTCGGCGTCATGACCGTCACGTCCGGCGGAGCGATCACGCTCACCGACTACAACCCGACGCCATTGGCCACCGGCACCAAGTACGCCCAGTTCGACGCCCTCAGTCGATACCGCCTCGTGTAAGGGAGCAGCATGGCCACCACGGACGACTACGGCCAGGGCGTCAGCATCGCGACCCTCTTCGACGCCCCCAACGCCGAGGCCCTCGCCAAGAACATCGCCAACGCCATCGTGCAGCGGTCGGTGATGCGATTCGCGTCCGCTTCCGCGCGCAGCGCTGCACTGACCGGCCCCAGCGCGCCCGTCGAGGGCATGGTCGCGTGGCTGAAGGACGCCAACCTGCTCACCGTCTACACGGGATCCGCCTGGCTGCCCGTCCCGGGCGGCGCGGCCGTCAGCGACCAGCAGACCGCCAGCTTCGGCACGACCATCACCACCTACGGCACCGGCTCATCGACTGGCAGCTACGCCACCTGCGGCGTCTCCTTCATCGCGCCCCTGTCCGGCCGTGTCCTCATCACCACCGGCGCCCGAGTCGACAACACCTCCGCCACCGCCGGCAGCCTCATTGCCCCTGAGACCCGCGAGGGCAGCAGCATCGGATCCGGCTCCATTGTCGAGGCTGCCCTCGACATCAACGGCTACGGCAGCTACGGCACCGTCTTCATGCGGGCGACCGCCACGCACCTGCTGACCGGCCTCACGCCCGGCGCCAACTACAACACCCGGCTGCTGCACCGCACCAGCCAGTCCGGCACGACGGCGTCCTTCGCACTGCGCGAGCTCATCGTCGCCCCCGCCCCCTGACCCACCCCCGCTCCGCCCGCGCCCCGGACCTGGGCGCCCTTCGCCATGCCCAGAAAGGGGCCTGCCTTGGCCACTCCACCTAGCGCATCCACGTTCGCCGCGCTGCTGCGCGCCGAGGGCGTCTCCGTCGTCGAGGTCGGCGACTGGGAGACCCATAACCGCAACACAAAGGGGCCGTGGGGTCCCGTGAACGGCGTGATGATCCATCACACCGTCACCCGCGGAACCGCCAACACGGTGCAGATCGTGCGCGACGGATACACCGCGCTGCCCGGCCCGCTCTGCCACGGCATGATCGCCAAGGACGGCAAGGTGTACCTCGTGGGCTACGGCCGCGCGAACCATGCCGGCCTCGGCGACCCCGACGTGCTCGCCGCCGTCATCGCCGAGACGAAGCCGCCCACCGACGACGAAGCGTCCGTCGACGGCAACCGGCACTTCTACGGCTTCGAGTGCGAGAACATGGGCGACGACAAGGACCCGTGGCCGCCGGAGCAGATCGAAGCCATCGAGAAGGTGGCTGCCGCGCTCTGCCGCCACCACGGCTGGACGGCCCGTTCCGTTATCCGGCACCTCGACTGGCAGCCCGGCAAGGTCGACCCCCGCGGTCCCGGCATGCAGTGGGACGACGTCCTCGCCGGCATCTCCGCGCGCCTCGGTACCAAGCCACCCACGAAGCCGGCACCGACTCCGTCAAAGCCGACCGTCGACCTGTCCAAGCTGGTTGCCGCCGCCAAGTCCAACCCGTCCGCGGCCGGCCAGCCCGTCACCTACTCGGGCGTCAAGGTGGTCGAGGCGGCCCTGGTCAACGCCGGCTACCTCTCCAAGGCCTACTCGGACGGCCACTACGGCAAGGTCACCGTCGAGGCCTACGCCAAGCTGCAGCGGCACCTCGGCTACAGCGGCTCCGACGCCGACGGCATCCCCGGCAAGGCATCCCTCACTTACCTCGGCGACCGCTACGGCTTCAAGGTCGTTGCGTGAGCGCGTCACGCCCGGCGCCTCCGTCGGACTGGCCCGGCATGGAAATGGTCGGCATGACCAAGCTGACCGATGACATCTGCTTCGGCTGGTTGGCGGAAGAAGGCAACCCAACCTTCTGGCACTGGTGCAGCGCACTAGAAGGCGTTCCCGAGGACCGCAAGGTGTATGGCGGCTGTTGGGTGGCCGCTGGCACGAGCGCGCACACCCTCGTGTCCCGCGAGCCGCTGCACCTCGAACCCTCCCTGTTGTGGCGGTGCTGTGGCACGCACGGCTTCGTCCGCGACGGGGCATGGATCCCCGCCTGACCTGGAAGAAACGAGACCCCAATGAAGATCTTCGGCAGAGAGCCGGTCGTCGTCCTGAACACGCTGTCGGCCGTCCTCGGCCTCATCGTGTCGCTCGGATTCACCGGGCTCACCGCGGACCAGGCCGGCGCGATCGTCGCCGCCGTCTCCGCGATCCTCGGCGCCATCGCCGCCGCCCTGACCCGGCCCGTCGCCCCGCAGGCATTCACCGCGGTCGTCGCAGCCGGCGCCGTCCTCGTCGCCGCATTCGGATACGACGTCAGCCAGGCCACCATCGGCGCCATCAACACGCTCGTCCTCGCCGGGCTCACCCTGCTGACCCGCGCCCAGGTCACGCCGTCCAGTCCCACCGCGCCGACCGGCCCGACGGCGGTCTGAGTGGCGTGCCGTGCGGCCCGGCGGATCCGAACGATGCTGGGCCGCCGCGGCCACTTCCTGCTCATCCTCGGCGTCGGGAAGACGTGCTGGGGCGTCGGGTTTCTCGTGGATCCGCCGGGGCCTGAAGGGCTCCACCTGCTCACGCAGTTCGCCGGGCTGAGGCATTGGGCCTGGCTCTGGATCATCTGCGGCCTCGTGACGACGACCTTTGCCTTCTTCCAGGTCGGCCGCGATTGGGCGGGTTTCATGGCCGCGCTCATTCCCCCCACGGTGTGGGCCATCGCCTACAGCGCCGCAGTCGTCGGCGGCACCTACTCTCGCGGCATCTGGGTCGCGATCTGGTACCTGACCTCACACTGCGGGGTCATCATGTGGGCGGCCACGGTGCCCGAGTACTCGGTCCCCCACGTGCCGAGGCTTGCCCGGAGAGGCAAGGCGCCATGACGTTGTGGGCGGGCATCACAGCTGCGTTCGGAACGCTTGGCATGATCGTCGCCGGGTGGTTCGCCGCGCGAGCCACACGGGAGGCAGCCGCTGCCACGGCCGAGGCCACGCAGGCGGCAGCGCAGGTTCAGGTGGCCCCGGCACAGAGGACCGCTGACCTGTCGGTGCTGCAGGCCACGGTGGAGCGCGTCGACAAGGAGAACGGGGAGCTGCGGACGAAGCAGTCCCGGCTGGAGTCGTTGCTGCGGGCCTTCTCCTGGAGTGCCGATCGCTGGTGCCGGCAGATGACGCGTGCGGGAATCGAGCCCGAGCCGCCACATCCGCTGGTCGAGGAGTACAACCGAACTGGAGTGTGACATGGCAGAACCGCCGCGGCCGGTACAGCCTCGGCCGGATCCCGGCGCCGCCGACATCACGGTGCTCATCGCCATCGGCGAGGCCGAGCCGCCGCCCGTCGCCTCCCCGGAGCCGCCCCCGCCGCCCGTGTATGACGCCGGCGACGTCCCGGCCTGACCGACCACCCGCAGCCCCCGCCAACCCGGCGGGGGCTTTCGCCTTTCCGGAGACCGCATGCGCGCTGCCCGACTCACTCTGCCCGCCATCCTGGCCGCCCTGCTGCTGGCCGTCGCGCCCGGCCAGGCCTCCGCCGCGACACCCGTGTACTCGGGCACCGGCTGGCGGGCGTGGACGGCCAACGGCATCTACAGCCTCGCCCCGGACGGCTACACGATCGTTTTCGCCGACGACACCGCCCGCACCAAGCTCGCCCCGTACTTCAAGACGCCGGCCAACCAGGTCACCACCAGCGTCGGCGTCCCCATCACCGTCACCACCGCCCTCGACGACACCCCGATCAGCAGCTGCCCGTCCCGGCATGCCATCGTCGTCCACTACCTGTACCGGCCCACCGGCAAGGCCGGCGTCAGCAAAGCCCTCGCCTGCCACGACACCGCAGACGACTCCGCGTGGGGCGGGCACCTCCTCATCGACAGCGAGTACTGGACCTCGAGCAACTGGTTCTCCACGAACGCGACCCTGAACGACATCTACCGGAAGAACGTCGTCAGCCACGAACTCGGGCATATCTTCGGCCTCGACCACCCGAACTACGACCGCGACAAGGACGGCACGGTCGAGGACTTCGAGTGCGTGGTCAGTGATGCCGGCTGGCTGCCGGTCGAGTGCGCCCCGAACGGCGGCTACCGGACCAGCACCGGCGCCGGGAAGTTTTTGACGGCCTACGACCTGGCCGGCCTGAAGCAGCTCGCCGCGAACTACTGGCTGAGGTGACCGCCGTGACCCCGATTGAAGACGCAGAGCCTGAGGCCCCCCTGTGGCTGTCCCGCTGGCCGTTCCTCGAACCGCCGCCCTGGCCGCCGGCCGACGACGAAGACTGAACGACGCCCCCTCCTTCGGGAGGGGGCGTTTCGTCATGTCGAGAAACGACCGTCTACGGACGGATCGGCAAGCAACGCCGTTTCTGCAGCACGAAGTTGTCGGAAACTCGTGTCACTAACTATGTAGCGCAAAGGGTTCGGAATCGATACTCTGAGTCCATGAGAATCGGATACGGCCGCGTCTCGACCCGCGACCAGAACCCAGACGCACAGGAGGACGCACTCCGGGACGCCGGCTGCGACCCCGTCTTCGTCGACAAGGCCTCCGGCAAGCTCGCCTCGCGGCCCGAACTCGACAAGGCCCTCATCGCCGCACGTGAAGGCGACGAGCTCGTCATCACCAAGCTCGACCGGCTCGGTCGCTCTCTGAAGAACCTCATCGAGCTCGCCGAGCAGCTGGAGAAGAGGGGTGTCAACCTGGTCGTGCTCGACCAGAGCATCGACACCAGCACCCCGGCCGGTCGCATGTTCTTCCAGATCCTCGGTGCCATCGCCGAGTTCGAGCGCGCTCTCATCGTCGAGCGCACCCAGGACGGCCTCGCCGCCGCCCGGGCGCGAGGCCGGGTCGGCGGCAGGAAGCAGGCACTCAAGCCCCGGCAGGTCCAGCTTGCCCAGGAGATGTACGACGAGCTCGGCGACGACGGCAAGCGCAAGCACACCGTGCAGGACATCGCCGACGAACTCGGCGTCGCCCGCACCACCATCTACAGATACCTGGAAAGGGAGGAATCACGATCATGACGGCCAAGCCCCGCAAGCCCTGGCGCGTGATCCCGACTCAGAACGGGGTCCAGCTCGCCGAAGTCGAGCACACCAGTGAAGCCAAGGCCTTCGAGCACGTCCGCGCGGCCCTTCGCTCTGGCGCCGACACCGCGAAGGTCATGCAGTGGTCTGACGGCAGGTGGTGGCATTTCGAGACGGTGCACGCCGAAGAGATCCCCGACGCCTGACGCCTGAAGCACGACGCCCCGCCCAGGGTAAGTGGGCGGGGCGTCGCTGCGTCAGCATAGGGTGCGGCCTGCCTGCGGGGTACTCCCCACGCCCCCGAGGGGGTCGCTGCGGACGAGGCAGGCCGCCCGGTCACGTTATGCCGCAACTGGCCCGCCTGTCACGGGTCGTGCACCGGATCATTCATTTTCAGCCGACGGCTTCCGCGGTGGCTGGTTCGTGATGCATGGTGTGCATGCGGGTGATCCGACCAACCCCCGGGTGAATGCCCCTCCCTGGGCCCTGCCGACCTGAAAACGGCAGGGCCCGCCGCACCTCCCGGCTCCCCACGGGAGGCCCTGCGGCTGCCCCTACTTGGGCTCTTGCGGCTTTGTCCTCCTCGCCTCGCTCAGGTGGTTGACGCGGGTGAGGCAGGCCCAGGCGCCGGCCAGCAGAAGCAGGCTGATGATGATGTCGCCGACGAGCGTGGGAACGTCCGGGTAGTGCGTGGCGCGCTGGACGCCAGCGAGAGCAAGGCCGCCAAGCAGCACGGCGAACAGCAGCAAGAAGATCTTCATGGTCCCCCCAGGGAGTGTACTGAGGGCGACACCGTAGCGGTCGGCATGCTCGGACGGGGATCCTTCCGCTCTACGCCTCCAGGTAGCCGAGCTCCGAGTCGGGCCGGCAGTGCGGGCAGGCGGCGACTCCCTCGGCGAGGGCCCGTAGCGCAGTGCTCCGGTCGACTCCCTTGCTGCGCTTCCCGGCGTTCCAGCAGCCGCCCTCGTGCACGTACACGGCGGGTGCGTCCCGGTTAAGGCCGAGCTCGAGGACCCAGTCCGGTGCGGGCGGCCGGGCCTGCTCGCCCTGCTGTCGCTCGAGCTGGCGGCGTTCCTCGTCTGCGATCCACCGCCGGGTGCGCTCGAGGTCGGCCTCTTGGACGCGTTCCAGGAAGCGGAGGAGCTCGAGGCGGGACAGTGAATCGTTCACGCGTTCGATAATAGGTGTGTCGGTGACCTCTGCCATCCTGAGGGCATGACCGACCGCGAACAGATGCCCATCGACTGGATCAACTACCTGAAGCAGCGCATGGCCGAGCGTGAGCACGAGATCACGCACAACCTGCTGCAGGTCTCGGACTACCCGCCGTTGCCTGAGTGCCCGGACTGCGATGTGCAGCCCACGCAGATCACCGACCGGACGGCCGATATCGGCGACGATGGCCTGCTCGTCGACTTCACCCCGTGCGGTCACCGCTTCAAGGTCCCGGCGTCCGAGCTGCTGCGTGGCTGACAGCCCCGGCCGCTACCACCTGCTCCTTGAATCCGGCGGCCGGCCGGTGGCGCATGGCTGGTGGGATGACGAGGCGACCGCCCGCCGGAAGCTGATCCGCTGGGTCGGAGAGTTCGGCGCGATGCCCGGCGCCCGCATCACCCTCACCGACGAGGAGAGCGGCGAGCAGTTGACGGAGTGGCCCGAGGACGCCTGAGCGTCTGCCATCCTGGCCGCATGATCCACGAGGAAGAGCCCGCCGCGGCCGAGGAAGAAGACGGCTGGCCCGACGTCTACGGCGAAGCGCCACCCGTCGACGACCACCAGTCGTCGCGCCCCGGCGTTGTCAGTGAGTCCGCCTAAGATGGGTCTACTTCTGTCCGCGCTATCTGGTGCGACAGTTACTCGAATGACGCCCCGCCGGAGTGATGCCCGGCGGGGCGTTGCGTGTCAGGCCTCGGCTGCCATTCGTCGCCTGGCTGTGAATTCGCGCTGGCGGCGCTTGTGGCAGGCGATGCAGACTCGGGCCCCGGTCGTCCGAACTCGCGTGTTCTCCGGCGTGAACTCGTGACCATGCTTGCAGTGAGTCCGGCGGGCGCCTGCTTTCGTGTGCGGTGATCGGCGTCGGTTCTCGCTCTGGGTGACAGCGTCCAGGTGGTGCGGGTTGATGCACCGATGGTGGATGCAGTTGCCGCCGGGACACTCCGGGTCCCGGTTGTGGCACGCGTGGTCGATGACGAGCCCCACGGGTATCTCGCCTTTCAGGAGTGCATAGGCGGCTCGGTGTGCGTAGCCGGCTGCATCCAGGTCCCGCGATACCTGCCCATAGTTGGTGATCGGGTTGACTGGGCCGGTCCAGATGATGCATCCGTTGCGACCTGGGGTGACTCGGCTGAACAGTCGCTCCAGAGCGGGAGCGGGCTGTATGGCCTTGAACCCTCCCGTCTTCTTCAGGGCATACACGTGCCGCTGGTAGCAGTTCCGGCACCGCCCGCGGGTAAGGCTCTGGCGGCGCTCCTCGGACTTCGGCTTGCCGCACTCTATGCAGTTGTCGATTGGTTCAGTCATCCGTCTGCGCCTTCCGCCAGTAGCTGGCTTCGGGGCGTTCGGGCAGTTCGGAGTCGGGTCGCCGGATGTACCAGTCGATGAAGGCCCGGATGACGGCTGCACGCTCGCTGCCTTGGGCTTTGGCGGCGAGGTCGAAGTCGTACCACTCGTCGCCGATGCGCATCTGTCGGGCGGGGGTCTTCGGCTGGTTCGGCATGCGTGAACCGTAGCCGGGTGTAGCTACGACAGCCATTCCTTGATCCTTTCTCGCGGGTACTTGCGGTGTAGCTACACCCAGCCTACGGTGTAGCTACACCAGGATCAAGGAGGCAGAGAGTGGCTCGGTATGAGGTATATGCGGAACCGCAGGGCGATGAAGCGAAGGTCTTTCCGGAGATTGTCGTTGCCGTCAAAGAGGACCAGGCCAGCGCCGTTCGCATGGCGTGGGACCTTCAGATGAAGGCCCACGTCAGCTCATGCCTCTACGGCATCCGTCGTGAGATTCTGCCAGAAGCCGCGGGCTAGTGGCAGGATGGGAATGCCCGCCCTCGTGAGCAAGAGACAGGGGCGGGCATTCTCACGCCGCGGTCGCCATCTCCCCGCGCTCGGCCGCGAGCCACTCGTCCCGCAGCTGCTCGTACCGCTCACGGGTGGGCCCCCACAGCCAGCCGCCCGTCTCCTGCATCAGCGCACGGATCTCCGCCTGCACGACCGCGGCCGGCCTCGGCTGGCCCGGGGGCGGGGGAGTGGTGGACATGGTCACGATCCTAGGCCGCCCATCTGGCAGCGGCCTAGGAGTTCGGCCGGTCCGCTACGAACGTGCCGAGCCCGACCTCGGCGCGCACCAAGCCCTCCGTCTTCAGGTGCGCCAAGACCTTCTGTGCCGTCGATGCTGCGACGCCGAACTCGGTCGACAGCTCCACCACCGAGGGCACCCGCACGCCGACTGGGTAGGTGCCGTCCTCGATGCGGCCCACGATGACGGCCGCGATCTGTCTCCAGATCGGCCGGGTCCGGTCAAGATCAACGCTCACCCTTTGACCGTAGGTAGCCGCAGTACACCGCGCGACCGCAGTACAGTGCGGTAGACCGCAGTAGACCTGCGGAGCAATGCGCCCCCGAGGCCGCAGGCGGGCAGCCTCAGGGGCAGCCGACGATCGGAGCGTCAGCGTGGACGAGCGTAGACCCGACAGCCCCCCGGCGGACCCATCCGTCCGAGCCGACCTGAGCCCGACGCGGCAGGCATACAGCGACTACGTCTCCCATGCCGTCGGCTGCACCGTCTGCCGAAGCGTCGATGGCGAGCCGTGCACGGATGCCGAGGTGCTGTGGGAGGCGTACAAGCTCCTGCGGCGCGGTCGGCCTGCCCCCGAGGTAAGTAACTCGGGCTGATCTTGCCGAGCGGGTAAGCCCTGGCCACGCCATGTGCGGTGCGTCACCGGATGCGTGTAACGGGTCAGATAAATGCGCCTCAGGCCCTTGCGTGAACAGTCAACAAGATGTTGTCTTCCGGTAAACGTTGACGCAAAGTCAGTCGCGAAGGAGGTCGGTGACGTGCACGCCCAGCACTTTTGCGATCTTCAGCAGGGTGCTGACGCGCGCATCGGCGGCGCCGGACTCGACCTCCTGATAGGCGGAGCGGCTCAGGCCGGCGGCGAGGAAGATGCTCTCCTGGGTGCGGTTGTCGCGGAGCCTGCGGACGCGGATGCGGTCGCCGATGGCCTGCCGCTCGCGGCGGAGCCAGGCGTCGTCGTCGGGCAGGGTCGGCACTCGATAAACGCTCTGCCGAAGATGATCACAAGTCAGCCCGGTTTACCGGGCATTATGTGATCTTGAAATCGCCTGGCGCCCTACGGCTGATCTGGCATATGCCGTGAGGCTCGCTGTAGTGTCCATCAATCGAACGCATGTTCACCCGAAGAGGTGAACTGCGGCATCGACCTGCATCGCCGGGCAACCCGGAAGGTCGAAGCATCCAGACGTGCCGGCCCCGTCGCCCAGTGGATTGCCCCCCCGAGGTGACGGGGGCCCGGCACTAGGGCGGCCCCCTGCCCTCCCGGCGACGCAGGAGAGCAGGGGGCCGTCCGACCCCTCTGAAGTGCAACGATGGCTTGATCGTTTAGGGGAGATTTAGGAGATGAGTGTCTGCACCTCTGGCGCGCACCGCCGCGACACTGGCGTAGCACTGGCGGCACGCGGAAGTGTGAGGCCGTGCCCGGCTCCCGCCTCCACCTGGGCTGTTGCTCGTTGCATGCGGGGTCGGAGGGTTGCATGCCAACCCGCCGAGAAGTTCCTGAACTTCATCATCGC
>NZ_JACHJK010000023.1 GCF_014203595.1 Streptomyces echinatus | reverse complement strand
GCGAACAGCGGCGTCGCGAACATCAGCAGCATGATCGTGCCGTGCATCGTGAACGCCTGGTTGAACTGCTCGTTCGACATGATCTGCAGACCCGGCCGGGCCAGCTCGGCGCGCATCAGCAGCGCCATCACGCCACCGATCAGGAAGAACGCGAACGCGGTGACCAAGTAGAGCGTTCCGATGGTCTTGTGATCGGTGCTGGTGAGCCACTGCACGGCCCTGGTGTCTCGGATCCTCTTCACACCCCGCCTGTGTCCGTGCCCGTCCCCCGCGTCACACTCGGACGGCGCGAGGAGCATCACGGAAGAAGGGCGTGACGATCCGGGGAGTGCCGGACACGAACCGAACATGAGCAACGACGAGATCTTCGCCGCTGCCTATCGCGAGCACTACTGGGCGGTCAGCCGCTATGTCGCGAGGCGACTGCAGGGGCGGGCCGACGAGGTGGAGGAAGTGGTGGCGGAGGTGTTCACGGTCGCCTGGCGACGCCGGGCCGACCTGCCGGCCACGCCGCTGCCCTGGCTGTACGGGGTGGCCCGCAACTGCCTGGCGAACGCGGTACGCGGCTACGGGCGCCGGCTCCGGCTGGTGGACCGGCTCGGCAACGACGAGGCGGCGCACGGCCGGCACGTCGCGGCCGGACCCGAATCCGAGGCGCCCGGCGCCTGGGTGCACGAGGCGCTGGACCGGCTCGCCCCGGCCGACCGGGAGGTGCTGCGCCTCGCCGCCTGGGAGGAACTCGGCGCCGAGGAGATCGCGGTCGCCCTCGGCTGCGGACGGCGCGCGGCGGCCATGCGCCTGCACCGGGCCCGCCGCCGGCTCCGCGCCGAGATCGACCGCCTGCGGACCGCGGCCGCGCAGCCCATGTCCCCGGTCGACGCCACACCCCGCAAGGACCCCCGCCATGCCTGACGAACTCGAACTCCTGCGCCGCGCCAACCCGGTCCCGGACGACGGCCCGTACTACGGCGACGGCCCGCTGGACCACCGCGCCGAGCGGCGGCTGGACCGGTTGCTGCACCAGGAACCCGCCCCCCGCCCCGTGCGCCGCCCCCGCCTCCGCCGCGCCGCCCGGCCCCGCCTGCTGTGGGGCCTCGCCGCCACCGGCGTCGTCCTGGCCACCGCCCTCACCGCGCTGCTCGGCGGCCCGAGCCCGCAGCCCGCCGTGGCCGCGCCCCGCCCGCTGGTCGTGCGGGCCGGCTCCACGCCCGAACCCCTGGCGCTGCTGGCCGACCGGGCCGCCGCCGCCGCGGCCGACGACCCGTCCGGCCTGCGCAAGGGCACCCACGTCCAGTCCTGGAGCATGGGCATGAGCGACCAGGCGCCGCCGGTCACCCTGCCGCAGGAGACCATCGTGCGCTGGAAGCCGGACGGCAGCCACACCGAACTCGTCGTGGCGACCGATCCGCGCCACCCCGGCCGGCCCGTCCTCAGCGACGAGGGGGAGCAGCCCCGGCCGGTCGCCGACGGCCATGTGATCAGCCGGGGGACCTACCCGCCGAGCTGGAGCGACGCCCCGCCCGAGGCGCCGCCGCCGCACGATGTCGCACGGCTGCGCGGCTACCTGCGGGAGGCCGCGTCCCTCCACGGCGGGATGACCCCCGGCGAACTCCTCGACGCCGTCGACCTCCTGCTCGACCACTGGACCCTCGGCGCCCGGGAGAACGCGGCGCTCGCCCGGCTCCTGGCCGACACGCCGGGACTGAACCCCGCCGGCCGGGTCACGGACCGGCTCGGACGCACCGGACAGGCCTATGTGCACCAGGACCGGAGCGGCGCCCGGCGCATGCTGATCATGGACCCGTCCACCGGGGCCGTCCTGGGGCTGGAGCTGACCGCCACCCGGGCCGAACCCGAGTACGGCCTCGACGCCGGGGACGTGATGCAGTACTCCGCCTGGATGCGCTGAGCCGCTATGCCCCGAGCTGCCCGGCGGCGGCCCGCACGGTCTGCTCCAGCAGGGTGGCGATCGTCATCGGCCCGACCCCGCCCGGCACCGGGGTGATCAGGGAGGCCCGCTCCACCGCGGAGCCGAAGTCGACGTCGCCGACGTTGCCCGGGTTGTAGCCCGCGTCGATCACGACCGCGCCGGGCTTGATGTCCTGCCCGCGGATCAGCCGCGGGCGGCCGACCGCGGCGACGACGATGTCGGCCTCGCGGACCGCCGCGGACAGGTCCCGGGTGCGCGAGTGGCAGTACGTCACCGTCGCGTCGCGGGCCAGCAGCAGCATGCCGACCGGCTTGCCGAGGATCGCGCTGCGGCCCACCACCACGGCCCGCTTCCCGGCCGGGTCGACGCCGTACTCGTCCAGGAGCCGCACGATGCCTCCGGGCGTGCAGGAGAGGAAGCCCGGCAGACCGAAGCTCATCGTGGCGAACGAGGCGAAGGTGACCCCGTCCACGTCCTTCTCCGGCGCGATCGCCTCGAACGCGGCGCGCTCGTCGACGTGGTCGCCCACCGGGTGCTGCAGCAGAATGCCGTGCACGCCGGGGTCGGCCGACAACTCCCGCAGGGTGCCGACGAGTTCGGCCGTGGTGGTGCCGGCGGGCAGCGCGATGTGCCGGGACTCGATGCCGGCCTTGCGGCAGCGGTTCTGCTTCATCCGGACGTACGTCACGGACGCCGGGTCCTCACCGACCAGTACGGTCGCCAGACACGGCGCCCGTCCGGTCCGCTCGGTGAGACCGGCGGCCTGCCGTGCGGTGTCCTCGATGATGCGGCGGGCGAGCGCGGTGCCGTCCATCAGACGGGCCTGGGTCATGCTGCACACTCCTGAGCTGGATCGACTCTCCTCGCCCAGGCGCGCGGCAACCACCACGGACCGCTCCCCGGTGGTACTCCACCTCAGCGCCAGTCACGGCCCGCGTACAGCGTAACCGAGAGTCCGTACGCCCCCCCGGGCCCGCCCTCGGGCCGGCCCCTCACCGCCGGCGCGGCCGCCGCACCCGCACCGCCCGCGGCGCGGCCGCCGCACCCGCACCGCCCGCGGCCGCGCCGCCCGCGGTGCCGAGCGGAGCAGCGCGGCCGGCACCGGCAGCCGGGCCGCGGGCACCGGCTCCGGGTGCCGCCGGTGCGCCCGCAGCAGGGCGGCCCGCACCGAGAAGGTCCAGGTCAGCCGCGAGCTGACCTGGACCCGCGCCACTCTCCTTCCGGCGCCTGCCCTACCGGGCCGGGTCCTACTCGTCCCAGGCCTGGATGATCAGCTGATCGGTGATCTTGCCGTCCCGCAGGGTGATCATCGACTCGGCGAGCACCCGGGTGCCGTCCTCGTACTCGCAGGACTCGCTGTAGGCGGCCTGGTCGCCCTGGATCACACAGCGCTCCAGCTTGTGCGTCATGTCGCGGCTGTAGATGTCGTCCAGCAACTCGGCGATCTGGCCCCGGCCGTGCAGGACCGTGGGGTGGCTGGGCTGGTTGTTGCGGTCGACGATGCGGATCTCCGCGTCGTCCGCGTAGAGCGACAGAAGGTTGTTGCCGGTGTTCCCCTCGATGCCCCGGCGCAGTGTCTCGGTGTCGAAAGCGGACCCCGTCGCGATACCCATGGTGACCTCCTTCAGACGCCCGCGGCCCGTCCGGGAACGAGCCGCACGGGTCCCGTCTTCGAGACTCCTCCGCCCCGGTGGCCTCGGCAAGCGCAGCCGCCACGATCCGCCTCACGGGTGAGCGGATACCGCCGCCCGTGTCCGGCCGGGACCCGCCGCCGTTGCTGAGGACATGATCTCAACACGACGTATCGTCGCCGCCCTCGGCCTCGCCGCCGGGGTCACCGGTCTTGCCGCGCCACTGGCGAACGCGGCCGAGGCGAGCGCACCGGACACCGGGCAGCTCAGCCCCATGGCCGTGCTCGACTCGCTCACCGTCAGCGACATCCCCGCGCAGTACAAGGAGGAGGTGCCGCGGGTCTCCGAGCAGGCGCGCGCGCTGAACCAGGTCAACGAGCTGAACCGGCTCAACGAGCTGTGGCAGGTGGCCGGTCCGGTGGCGCCCGTGACCGGCCTGCTGCCCGCCGTCCAGGCCTGACCCGCCGCCGGTCGCGGGGCCGTCCCGGCCGGGCGGCCCCCACCGCCGAGCGGGACGGGTGGGTGGACGGGACGCGCCGCGCGCCTCGGGCAGTGCCCGCAACCGCCGTTGCGCGTGGCGAAAGATCCGCGATCACCGTCGTGGTCCGTCCCGCTGCCGATCGGTCGCGCGTAGGGTCGGCGGCGAAGGCAATCGTAGAAGGGACCAGACCATGGCGCAGGAAGTACGCGGCGTGATCGCACCGGGCAAGGACGAGCCCGTACGGATCGAGACGATCGTGGTGCCGGACCCGGGGCCCGGCGAAGCCGTCGTACGCGTCCAGGCCTGCGGGGTCTGTCACACCGATCTGCACTACAAGCAGGGCGGCATCTCCGACGACTACCCCTTCCTGCTCGGCCACGAGGCCGCCGGCGTCGTGGAGTCCGTCGGCGAGGGCGTCACCGACGTCGCCCCCGGTGACTTCGTCGTCCTCAACTGGCGTGCGGTGTGCGGGCAGTGCCGGGCCTGTCTGCGCGGGCGTCCCTGGTACTGCTTCAACACCCACAACGCGCGGCAGAAGATGACACTCGCCGCCACCGGGCAGGAACTCTCCCCGGCCCTCGGGATCGGCGCCTTCGCCGAGAAGACGCTGGTGGCCTCGGGCCAGTGCACCAAGGTCGACCCGGCCGTCTCCCCGGCGGTCGCGGGCCTCCTCGGCTGCGGAGTGATGGCCGGCATCGGCGCCGCGATCAACACCGGGAACGTCGGCCGGGGTGACTCGGTCGCCGTCATCGGCTGCGGCGGAGTCGGCTGCGCGGCCGTGGCCGGGGCGAACCTCGCCGGCGCGGCGAAGATCATCGCCGTGGACATCGACGACCGCAAGCTGGACAAGGCCCGCTCCCTGGGCGCCACCCACACCGTCAACTCCAAGGAGACCGACCCGGTCGAGGCGATCCGCGAGCTGACCGGCGGCTTCGGTGCCGACGTCGTCGTCGAGGCCGTCGGCCGTCCCGAGACCTACAAGCAGGCCTTCTACGCCCGCGATCTGGCCGGCACCGTCGTCCTGGTCGGGGTCCCCACGCCGGAGATGAAACTCGAACTGCCCCTGCTGGACGTCTTCGGACGCGGCGGCGCGCTGAAGTCCTCCTGGTACGGCGACTGTCTGCCCAGCCGCGACTTCCCCGTGCTGATCGACCTGCACCTCCAGGGCCGCCTGCCGCTCGACGCGTTCGTCACCGAGACCATCCGACTGGACGAGGTGGAGCAGGCCTTCGAGCGGATGCACCAGGGCGACGTGCTGCGCTCGGTGGTGGTGCTCTGATGACCGTGCGCATCGAACGTCTGGTCACCTCGGGGCAGTTCACCCTCGACGGCGGCACCTGGGACGTCGACAACAACGTGTGGATCGTGGGCGACGAGCGGGAGGTGATCGTCATCGACGCCGCGCACGACGCCAAGGCCATCGCCGACGCCGTCGACGACCGGCGGCTGATCGCCATCGTGTGCACGCACGCCCACAACGACCACGTCAACGCCGCGCCGGCCCTCGCCGAACTCACCGGCGCCACCGTCTGGCTGCACCCCGACGACCTGCCGCTGTGGAGGCAGACCCACCCCGACCGCGACCCGGACCGGCACCTCCAGGACGGCCAGGTCATCGAGGCGGCCGGCACCGACCTCACCGTCCTGCACACCCCCGGCCACGCCCCGGGCGCCGTCTGCCTGTACGACCCCGGTCTCGGCACCGTCTTCACGGGCGACACCCTCTTCCAGGGCGGGCCGGGCGCCACCGGACGCTCCTACTCCCACTTCCCGACGATCATCGAGTCCATCCGCGACCGGCTGCTCACCCTCCCGCCCGAGACCAAGGTGCTCACCGGCCACGGCGACGCCACGACCATCGGCGCGGAGGCACCCCACCTGGAGGAGTGGATCCGGCGCGGGCACTGACCGGCGCCGGACCACCACCGGCGGCGCGTGAAGCAGGTCACCGACGCGCCGCCGTAAAAGCAGACAGAGGATGTCCGGCTTCCCGGTGACAGTGGAGCACGAGAGCAGTCGCACCACACGGGAGGCAGGACATGACAGGACCGCTGCAGGGCAAGGTGGCGCTGGTCGCCGGGGCGACCCGGGGCGCCGGACGGGGCATCGCCCTCGAACTCGGCGCGGCCGGCGCCACCGTCTACGTCACCGGACGCAGCACCCGCGCCCGCCGCTCCGAGTACGACCGCCCCGAGACCATCGAGGACACCGCCGATCTCGTCACCGCGGCCGGCGGGAAGGGCATCGGGGTACCGGTCGACCACCTGGACAGGTCAGCCGTCCGCGATCTCGTGACCCGGATCGCGGACGAACAGGGCCGCCTCGACGTCCTCGTCAACGACATCTGGGGCGGCGAGAAGCTCTTCGAGTGGAACACCCCCGTGTGGGAGCACGACCTCGACAACGGGCTCCGGCTGCTCCGCCTCGCGGTGGAGACACACGCCGTGACCAGCCACTGCGCGCTGCCGCTCCTGCTCAGCCGGCCCGGCGGCCTGGTCGTGGAGGTCACCGACGGCACCGCGGACTACAACCGCGACACCTACCGCGTGAACTTCTTCTACGACCTCGCCAAGGCCTCCGTGCTGCGCATGGCGTTCGCCCTCGGGCACGAACTCGGCCCGCGCGGCGCGACGGCCGTGGCCCTGACCCCCGGCTGGATGCGCTCGGAGATCATGCTGGAGGCGTACGGCGTCCGCGAGGACGACTGGCGGCGGGCACTGGAGCGGGAACCGCACTTCGCCATCTCCGAGACCCCCCGCTACACCGGCCGCGCCGTCGCCGCCCTGGCCGCCGACCCCGGCGTGGCCCGCTTCAACGGACGGTCGCTCTCCAGCGGCGGCCTCGCCCGGGAGTACGGCTTCACCGACCTCGACGGCAGCCGGCCGGACGCCTGGCGGTACCTGGTCGAGGTGCAGGACGCCGGCAAGCCGGCCGACACCACCGGCTACCGCTGAGCGCTCGCGGCCGGCAGCGGCCATCGGGCCGGGTGCCCCGGTGGCAGCGTCAGGTCCTCGCGCACGGCCGCGTAATACCCCTCGCGGCCGGCGCGCTGCCGCTCCAGCAGCTCCTGCCACGCCCGCGGATCACGGGTCTCCTCCCGCAGGAACCGCTCCATCTCCATCACGGTCACGACCCAGGTGCGGGCCTTCTCCACCACGGCCGCGCTGCCCAGCAGGAGCAGCGACTCCCCGGCCGGGTCCCGGTCGAGGGCCGCCTGGGCCATCAGCGGTGCCGCCTCCTCGGCCGACAACGGATGCGGGTGCGGGTCGTTGCCGAGGTGGGCGGCGACCCGGTACGTCAGCGTCACCGCCCGCTTGAGCGTGCGGGCGTAGTCGGAGTACACCGCCAGCCGCCTCTCCTCCCAGCGGGCCGCCCGTTCGCGCCGGAACCTCGCCCGGTCGCTGCGGACCACCGCCAGGTACGAGCCCAGCGCGCCTATCACGACGCCGATCAGAGCCGGGAGTTGCTGCAGGAAGGCCGCCATGGCAGCACGCTACCCGTGGTGTCGACCGCCGCGCTCGTACCGTCTACCCATGACCGATCTCAAGCGCTTCGCAGGACACGGAGTTCTCGTCACGGGCGCCGCCCGCGGCATCGGCGCCGCCGTCGCCCGGCGACTCGCCGAGGAGGGCGGCCGGGTCCTGGTGACCGACCGGGACCTGCCCGAGGCCGAGCGGACCGCCTCCGCCCTGCGCCGACAGGGCCTCGCCGCCGAGGCGTTCGCCTGCGACGTGGCCGACCGCGACGCCGTCGAGGCGGCCGTCGACCGTGCCGTCACCGCGTTCGGCGCGCTGGACGTGCTGGTCAACAGCGCCGCCCACTGCAGCCCGGACACCCCGCTCTTCGAAGAGGACCCTGACGAGGTGTGGGCGCGCGACCTCGACGTCACCCTGACCGGCGCCCACCGCTGCTGCCGGGCCGCCCTGCCGCACCTCGCCGCCTCCGGACGCGGGGCGATCGTGAGCATCGGCTCCGTCAACGGCCTGCAGGACTTCGGCAACCACGCCTACAGCGCCGCCAAGGCCGGCCTCGGCTCCCTGACCCGGACCCTCGCCGGGCACGCTGCGGCCCGGGGCGTGCGGGTCAACCTCGTGGTGCCGGGCACGGTCCGCACCTCGGCGTGGGCGGGGCGGGACGACGATCTCGACGCCGTCCGCGCCCTGTACCCGCTCGGCCGGGTCGGCGAACCGGAGGACGTCGCCGCCGCGGTCGCCTTCCTCGCCTCCCACGACGCCGCCTGGATCACCGGGACCACCCTCGTGGTCGACGGCGGTCTCACCGCCGTCAACACCGGCTTCCATGCGGCCGTCCGGCGTCCGTCTTGACCGCCGGGCCCAGCCCGCCGCAGGCACCGGCCTCAGCCCGAGGCCGCCGCCAGCGCCCGGAGCACCCGGTCGGTGTCGGCCTCGGTGGTGCGCCAGTTGCTGAACGCGGCGCGCAGCCCGGGCACCCCGCCGTACACCGTCGGCGTCACATACGCCTCCCCGGTCGCGGCCACCGCCCGGGCCAGCTCCGCCACCCGCTCCGGCGACGGGTCCCCGGCGAGGGTGAAGCAGACGACGTTGAGCCGGACGGGTGCCAGCAGCCGCAGGCCCGGCAGCGCCTCGACGCCCGCGCCGAGCCGGCGGGCCAGGACGACGTTGCGCTCCACGATCTCCCGGTGCCCGGCCCGCCCGTACGCCATCAGCGAGAACCAGGCGGGCAACGCCCGCAGCCGGCGCGAGTTCTCCGGGGTCAGATGCAGGAAGTCGGGCTCGTCCTCGGGCAGGCCCAGATACGGCGAGGCGTTGTGGAACACCGCCACCTGCAGATCACGGCGCCGGGTGAACTGGACGGCCGCGTCATAGGGGACGTTGAGCCACTTGTGCAGGTCCACGCAGACCGAGTCGGCCGCGTCCAGCCCCTCGACCAGCGCGGCGTGCTCCGGGCTGAGCGCGGCGAAGGCACCGAACGCCCCGTCCACGTGCAGCCAGAAGTCGTGGCGCTCCTTCAGCGCCGCGATCGCCCGCAGGTCGTCGAAGTCGACGGTGTTCACGGTGCCCGCGTTCGCGACGACGATCACCGGCCGCCCGGCCCGCTCGGCCAGCATCGCCTCCAGCGCGGTCACGTCGACGGCCTCCCGGCCGCCCGGCAGCAGCGGCACCCGCACCAGCCGGTCCCGGCCGAGGCCCAGCACCGACATCGCCTTGGCGATGCTGGAGTGGGGACTGCCGGAGAGCACGTCGAGCGGGCCCAGCGCCGCGGCACCCTCCCGGGAGACGTCCACGCCCAGCCGTTCCCCCGCCCACTCCCGGCCGACGGCCAGCCCGACCGCGTTGGACACGGTGGCGCCCGTCACGAACGCCCCGCTGTGCGCCTCGCCCAGCCCGAACAGCTCACGCAGCCATGCCACCGTCTCCCGCTCCAGCTCCTGCGCCCAGGAACCCCCGGCCCCGGACAGGTTCTGGTCGAACACGGACGTCAGCCAGTCCCCGGCGACGGACGCGGGCGTCGCGCCACCGGTGACGAAGCCGAGGTAGCGCGGGCCGGCGGAGCCGGAGAAGCCGGGCGCCCACCGCTCGGCGAACCGCGCGAGGGCGCCGTCGCCGCCCGCGCCCTCGGCCGGCAGCGGGGCCCGCCCGGGGCTTCGGCCGGGCGCGGCGACCGGCCGGCCCGCCAGCCCCGCCACCTCCCGGGCGGCGACGTCACGGACGGCCTGCAGCAGTTCGGGGAGCCGGGAGAGATCGTCGGCGAGAACAGGGTGCATGCGCCGCAGCGTAGACCGCGGCGCACCCCCTGCGCCCGGTCCAATCCGCTCCGACTGGACCAGTAAAAATGGACCGGTGGACTCTGGATTCGTCGCCGCGCTCGGCGACTGGCGCACCCGGCCCGGACCCCTCGCCCGCACCCTGGCAGCGGCGGTCCGGGACGCCGTGGCCGACGGCCGGCTCGCCGTCGGCACCCGGCTGCCCTCGGAACGGGAACTGGCCCGCATCCTGCACCTCAGCCGCGGCACGGTGGTGGCCGCGCTCAGCCTGCTGCGCGCCGACGGCTGGCTGCGCACCCGGCACGGCAGCGGCAGCGAGGTGCGCCTGCCCGCCCGCCTCACCGAGCGCACCACCCCCTGGTCCCTCGACCGGGGCGGCGCACCCGAGGCCGGCCTGGATCTCACCCTCGCGGTGACCGCCGCGCCCCACGACGCCTACCGCGCCGCCCTGGTCCGCGCCGCCGAGCTGAGCGCACCCCTGCTCGTGGACTCGGGCATCGCCACGGCCGGCCTGCCCCGGCTCCGCGAACTCCTGGCGGAGCGCTACACCCGTGCCGGTCTGCCCACCCGCCCCGAACAGATCCTGGTCACCGCCGGCGCCCAGGCCGCCCTCACCCTGCTCCTGGACCACCTGCACACCGACCGCAGGGCGCCCGTGATGGTGGAGAGCCCCGCCTACCCCGGCGCCCTCGCCGTGCTCCGCGCCCGCCGGGCCCGCCTGCTGCCGGTCCCCGTGTCGGCCGCGGACGGCTGGGACATCGCGCACCTCGCCGCCGCCGTGCGCCGGCACCGCCCCCGACTCGCCTACCTGGTCCCGGACTTCCACAACCCGACCGGCGCCCACATGACGGCCGGCGCCCGGCGGACGGTCGCCGAGCTCGCCGGCCGCCACGGACTGACCGTCATCGCCGACGAGACCATGCGCGACCTGGACCTGCGCACCCCGCCCGGCACCGAACCCCACCTCGCGGGGGCGCGGGTCGTCCAGATCGGCTCGGCGAGCAAGACCCTGTGGAGCGGGCTCCGGGTCGGCTGGATCCGCGCGACCGCGGACCTCGTACGACAGCTGCGGACCGGTCCGCTGCAGGCCCAGCTCGCGCCGCCGCCCCTGGAACAGCTCGTCGCCGCCGAACTCCTCGGCGAGCCGTTCGCCGCTGTGCTCGACGACCGGCGCGCCCGGCTGCGCGCCCAGCGCGACCACCTCGCCGCGCTGCTCGCCGGCACCGGCTGGACGTACACGGTCCCGGCGGGCGGGCTCACGCTGTGGCTGTATCTGGGCGCCGCCGGACCGGGCGCCGTCGACCTGGCGGCCCGGGCCGCCGCACGCGGCCTCGCGGTCACCCCCGGCCCCCGGTTCAGCGCCGACCGCACCACCCTCAGCCGCCACCTCCGCCTGCCGTTCACGGCGACACCGGAGACCCTGACCCGGGCGGTCGGGCTGCTGAGGGCGTGTTGTACGGTCTGAACTTCACCGTTTCGTCACAGCCTGACCGGAAACACAACCATGCCTTGCCCGACCGGGTCTAGTAGTCCGAGACCACGGGAATCGCGCTGGGGGAACACCCGGGGGAGGACCGGGCGAACCACCAGGGAACCGGAAGGGAAGAGCCGCCATGGGGGGCATAGGCAGACGAGGCGTCATCGCGTTGGGTGTCACGGGACTGGTGGCGCCGCTCGCGCTCGCCGTCACCGCGGCACCGGCTCAGGCCGCGAGCTGTACCTCGACGACGGGGCCGTACCAGAAGCAGGTGGAGAAGTTCCTGGGCCGTCCGGTCGACGGCAAGCAGTCCACCGCCGACTGCAAGGCCATCCAGGCCTTCCAGAACAAGCACGGCATCACGCCGAACATCGGCTACGCCGGTTCCGTCACCTGGGGCGTGATGGACCTGATGAACAAGCAGAAGGCCGTCGGCAACAAGCCGAACAGGGACGGCAAGTGCCCGACGAACAAGGGCCGGATCGCCTGCGTGAACCTCTCGCTCCAGCTGAGCTGGATCCAGGACGGCAGCCGGCTGGTCTACGGCCCGGTGCCCGTGCGCACGGGACGCGACGGCTACGAGACCCGCACCGGCCTGAAGAAGATCTACTGGCGGGACATCGACCACGTCTCGAACATCTACAACGTGCCGATGCCCTACAGCCAGTTCTTCGACGGCGGCCAGGCCTTCCACTCGGTGGGCCTGAGCATGTGGAACCCGCCGGGCTCGCACGGCTGCGTCAACATGACCACGACGACCGCCAAGAAGTACTGGTCGCTGCTGAAGAACGGCGACGACGTCTTCGTCTACGGCCGCAAGCCGGGCACCTGAGCCCGCGCCGGTCCCGTCACGCCTCGGGGGAGTCCCCGAGGTCCGGGACCGCCGGCCGCACCCCGCCCTGCCGTGCCCGACTCGTGCGCGACGATGCCCGGCAGGGTGCAGCGGGCGGCCACCCACGCGTGGACCGGCCGCGGCGTGTGCGTGGTGACGGCGGTGACGAAGTCGTCCACCAGGAAGTGGTGGGGGCCTGGTGGGGGCCGCCGGGGCGGGCCGGGCGGCCGGGAGCCGCCAGGGGCGTCCGTGTGCGCGAGCGCACCGGACTGCCGGTCGTGGTCCGCGCCCACCGGCACCCGCCGGCCGCCCCGGTGGATCTGGAGACGAAGGTCTCCGGCCAGTGAACTCTCGCTTCCGGTTGACACATTGACGTGATGAGTAACACGGTCCGAAATGTCCGTATCGCGGGTACTTACTCACAGCGCCTTCACCTCGGTCGGCATATGCTTCACAGCATGTCCACCACTGTTGAAGCCGTCTCCGAGCGATCGGCCGCGGAGGTCAACGAGGAGATCCGGGCCCTGTGGCGCCGGTCGGGCGGGACACTGACCACCGAGCAGCGCGCCGAGTACCAGCGCCTCGTGATGGAGTGGGCCGCCGCGGCCCCGCAGTCGCACCGGGCGGCCTGACCGACCCCGCACCACCGCGCCGTACCACCGAGGGCACCCGTGACCGCACGGGTGCCCTTCTCGTCGTACCCCGGCCGCGCCGGACCCGCCGTCGCCGGTCAGCCCCACGTCGCCGAGTAGTACCGCTGGTACGCCTTGCGGTCCTGTTCCGCCCGGATGTAGCGGGTCGCCACCAGGGCTATCAGACTGCCCGCGATCACCAGCAGGCCGGGCCCGACGTTCCGGGTGTCCGTCAGCCGCGCCAGCAGCGTGCTGCCCTCCGAGGAGACGCCCGTGACCGGCGCCGAGGAGCCCGGTGAGGCCGCGCTGGGGGCCATGGCGCCCTGGTTCGCGGCGCCGGACGGCGCGGGGGAGGACGCGCCGCCCTGGGCGCCGCCCGCGTTCTGTGCCGACACGATCAGGCGGACACCGAGCGTCGACAGCGCCTTGGTCACCGGCTGGAAGAACGTCGTACCGCCCGTCGTGCAGTCACCGTTGCCGCCCGAGGTGACCCCGAGCGCGATGCCCTCGGAGAACATCGGGCCGCCGCTGTCGCCCGGTTCGGCGCACACATCGGTCTCGATGAGCCCGGTGACCGTCCCCTCCGGATAGTTGACGGTCGCGTTCAGCGCGGTGACCCGGCCGTCGCGCAGCCCGCTGGTGCTGCCGCTGCGGAACACCCGCTGCCCGACCGCCGCTTCGCCCTCCCCGGTGATCCGCACACCCTTGCCGCCCCCGATCGCGACCACGTCGGCACCCTCCCCGGCCTTGCCGCCCGCGTACTGCACGAGCGAGAAGTCGCTGCCGGGAAAGGAACTGTTCACGGTGGAGCCGAGCTGCCGGTTCCCCTGGTTGTCGGCGAACCAGGTGGCACCGGCGGGCCCGCAGTGTCCGGCCGTCAGGATGAAGTCGGACTGCCCGTTGGTCACGTTGAACCCGGCCGAGCAGCGGCCGCCGGTCGACAGGATCGGCTGGGCGCCGTTCAGCCGCGTGGTGAACGAGCCCCGCGTGCGCTCCATGTGCACGAAACCGCCGATCCTCTCGGCGACCCCGGTCAGCCGGGACCAGTCGCCGGCGGACACCGAGCTGTCCGCCCGTACCAGGACCCGGTTGGTCCGGTAGTCCACCGCCCAGGCCGTGCCCGCCACCCGTGGCGCCGAACGCAGTGTGGCCGTCGCCGACCTCAGCTCGTCCATGCTGTGCGGCACGACCTTCGCCTCGGCCCCGGCCCGCCGGACCTCCCGAGCCGCGGCGTCGTCGGTCACCGCCACGACCGGTCGCCCGTCGGCGCCGATCCAGTTGCCCGCCGTACGGGCCGTGCCGAGCCGCGCCACCAGCCCGGCACCGGTGTCCCCGGCGGAGCTGAGCGTTCTGCCGGCCGCCGGCGGAGTCTCGCTCGCCATGGCCGCCTGGGCGACCATGGCGCCCCCCAGGAGGAGTCCGCCGACCGCCGCCAGCCGTGTCACTCGCCGGACGACCCGTCGTCGTGCGTGCCGCATGCCTGGCTCCCGAAGCCGAACCCGAACGCGCGATGCCCCAACCGGCACCGCGGAGCCCCCGGATCGTCGGGGGCCCGCTCCTCCATACGGCCTCGGTGACGGCGGCGTTCACCGACGGCGGTGTTCAGTTCTTGCGAGCCACCCCGCCGAACATCGCGACCTCCTCCGGCTCGGCCCCGTGAGCGTGCTGCGGCCGCCAGCGCGAGCAGGACACCACGCCCGGCTCCAGCAGCTCCAGACCGTCGAAGAACCGGGTCACGTCCTGCGGCGTGCGCTGCGTGAGCTTCGGAGTGCCGTGCTCGTTCCAGAACTTCACCGCCTCGTCCACGTCCGGCATCGACGGGCTGGTGATGGTGTGCGACAGCACCAGGTGGCTGCCCGACGGCAGCCGGTCCGTCAGCTGCCGCACCAGGCCGTACGGGTCCTCGTCGTCGCCGATGAAGATGACCACGCCGAGCAGTATCAGCGCCACCGGCTCACTGAAGTCCAGCGTCTTCGCCGCGTGTTCGAGGATCGCGTCGACGTTGCGCAGGTCCTCGTCCAGGTAGTCGGTACGGCCCTCGGGCGTGCTGGTCAGCAGCGCCCGCGCGTGCGCCAGGACGAGCGGGTCGTTGTCGACGTACACGATCCGGGACTCCGGCGCGATCCGCTGCGCCACCTCGTGCGTGTTGTCGGCGGTGGGCAGCCCGGTGCCGATGTCCAGGAACTGCCGGATGCCCACCTCGTGCACCAGGTGGCGCACCGCGCGGCCGAGGAAGAGCCGGTCGGCACGCGCGTACTCCCCGATGCCCGGGTGCAGTTGCCGGATCTGGTCGCCGGCCGCGCGGTCGACCTCGTAGTTGTCCTTGCCGCCCAGCCAGTAGTTCCAGATCCGGGCGGTGTGCGGCTGGCCGGTGTTGATACGGGCGCGCAGCGACACGGCCACGTCATTGGTGGCTGCCGGGTTGTCGGTCACGTGGGGTCAGCTCCTGGATGCCTGATGAGATGCCTGACGAGAGATGCACCGTGCAGGACGCAATCTAGACGCCCCGGTCGATCTCCGCGGCCCGGCCCGGGATTTCGCCGGCCGGAGCGTGCCGGACCCGGCCGCGCACGTCACCCGCGCCGACCAGTGCCGCACGGTCGCGGGCGGTACGCCGCACGGCCCCCTATCTTGAGCCCCATGACCAGCATCCCGCACGACACACCCGGCGAACCGGATCCGCTGCGCGCGCTCGGCCTGGAGCGGCTGCGACGTCGTACGAGCATGAAATGGCGCACCTACCCCGAGGACGTCCTGCCCCTGTGGGTGGCCGAGATGGACGTCCCGCTCGCCGAACCCGTCGTCCGCGCCGTCACGGACGCGCTCGCCCTCGGCGACACCGGGTACCCCGCCGGCACCGCCTACGCCGAGGCGCTCGCCGCCTTCGCCGCCGCACGCTGGAACTGGCACGGCATCACGCCGGAGCGGACCGCGGTCGTCCCGGACGTGATGCTCGGCGTGGTCGAGATGCTCCGACTGGTCACCGGGCCCGGCGACCCGGTGATCGTCAACCCGCCGGTCTACCCGCCGTTCTTCCAGTTCGTGACCCACATGGACCGCCGGGTGGTGGAGGCTCCTCTGGGCCCCGGACTGCGCCTGGACCCCGGCGTCCTGGAGGACACCTTCCGGGAGACCACCGCACGCGGCGGCCGGGCCGCCTACCTGCTGTGCAGCCCGCACAACCCCACCGGCACCGTGCACACCCTCGACGAGCTCACCACCGTCGCCGCCCTCGCCGAACGGTACGGCGTCCGGGTCGTCGCCGATGAGATCCACGCCCCGCTCGTCACCCCCGGCGTCCCCTTCGTGCCCTACCTGAGCGTGGCCGGCGCCGAGCGCGCCTTCGCCCTGATGTCGGCCTCCAAGGGCTGGAACCTGGCCGGCCTCAAGGCCGCGCTGGCGCTCGCCGGGCCGGAAGCCGCCGCCGACCTCGCCCGGCTGCCCGAGGAGGTGAGCCACGGTCCCAGCCACCTCGGCGTCATCGCGCACACCGCCGCCCTGCGGGACGCCACCGGCTGGCTCGACGCCCTGCTGGCCGGACTGCGGGCCAACCGGACCCTGCTCGCCGGGCTGCTGGCCGACCGGCTGCCCGGCATCCGCCCGCACTCCGCCGAGGCCACCTTCCTCGCCTGGCTCGACTGCCGCGCCCTCGGCCTCGGCGACGATCCCGCCCGCGCCTTTCTCGACCGCGGCCGGGTGGCCCTCAGTTCCGGCCTGCCCTTCGGCACCGGCGGCGCGGGGCACGCACGCCTGAACCTGGCGACGTCGCCCGAGGTCCTCACCGAGGCGGTACGGCGGATGGCGGCGGCCCTGGCCTGAGCCCACGGGTGCCGCCGGGGCACCGCCCGCCGGGCCGGGCCCCTCCTCGCGCGGCGGGCCGGCTCCTAGACTGCGGGTATGGACGACACGCGGCTCGGCCGGCTCGGCTCCGGCAAATACCTGCTGGTGACCAGCTTCCGCAAGAACGGCACCCCCGTCGCCACCCCGGTGTGGGTGGTCCGGGACGACGGCGCCCTGGGCGTGTGGACGGTTGCCGACAGCTGGAAGGTCAAGCGGATCCGGCGCCGCCCCGACGTCCTCGTCGGTCCCTGCGACGTGCGCGGCAACCCCACCGGCGACCAGCTGCCGGCCACCGCCGAGCTCACCGACCCGGCCACCACCGCCCGCTACCGGAGCCTGATCGCCCGCAAGTACGGCCTCATCGGCCGTCTCACCCTGCTGGGCAGCCGGCTCCGGCGCGGTGCGGACGGCACGGTCGGCATCCGGGTGACCCTCGGGGAGTGAGGGCCACCCGGGACGCGCGTCCTACGACGCGTTCAGCACCGAGCCCGACAGTTCCAGACCACCGGCCTGCGGCTCCCCGGTCCGGGGGTCGGTCTGCCGGAACCGCACCTTCTCCGTGGCCTCCCGCACCCGGTCCTTGACCGTGGGCAGGACGACGTCCACGCTGGTGCGCCCCGCGGGGACATCCGCCCACAGGTAGAGCCCGTCCACCTTGGACAGCGGACGCTCGGGGTCGGGCTTCGCCCCGCTGATGTCCCGCAGCCAGCGTGCCGGGACGTCCTTCGTGGACAGTTCCGGCGCGGTGGCCGGCGCCACCTGGAACAGGGCGCTCATGTCCACGTCCACGGGCTCGGACAGCGACACCCGCCACTTCAGCGACCGCCCCTCCGTCACCTTGCCGGCGACGGGTGTGACGGTCATCTTCGGCGCCGGGTCGTCGTCGTGGACGGTGAGCCCGCCCCCGTAGGAGCCCACGACCACGCCGTGAACCGCCTTGACCAGCACGTCGTACGACAGGTCGGTGCCGTACCGGGTGTTGCCCTTCACCTCGACCGGTACGTCGATGCCGTCACTGCCGGCGGGCACCGTCACCAGCCGGCCCTTGACCGTGCCGGAGACCGGGTCGATGACGTACAGGCGGACCTGGCCGCTGCCGCCCCGGCCCGTCACCCGCACCGGAACCCGGTAGGTGTGCACGCCGGAGTCCCCCTCGTCGACGGTCGCCCGGCCGACGTCCACCCGCGGCAGCGCGTCGGTGCGCACCGCGGGCGTCCCGGGCCGCCAGCCCCACACATCCATGAGCCAGGCCCGTCCCGTCGCCGAACGCGAGGTCAGCTCCAGGGACTTGACCGATCCCAGGTCGAGTCCGGCGCGGGTCGCCGCCGTCAGCGGCACCCGGACCTCCTGCGCCCAGTACGAGGCGGTGCGCTCACTGCCGGGCAGCCCGTCCCGCTTGATCCGGCCGAGCCTGGCCTTCTTGCCGGAGGCGTCGGTCAGGGACACGTCCAGCTGAGTGCCCCGGGAGTTCGGCGGCACGAACAGCCGCAGCGCCAGCGCCGTGGAACCGGACAGCGTGACCGGCGCCTTGGCGGTCACCCGGGCCGGCGTGCCCGCGCGCGTCCAGCGCAGCGCGATCGCGTGCCGGCCGGCCTCCCGGTCCGTCTCCCACATCGCGAAGTGCGGCGAGGAGCCCTTGGCGGTCGCGCCCAGGCAGGTCCTGGCCGGGCGCGGGTCCACCGCGGCGCACAGCTTGCCGCCCGTCACCGAGACTCCGCCGTCCGGCAGGAATCCGCCGGCCCGGCGGGCACCCACCGCGTGGCTCAGCACCCGCGCCGGATCCGCGGACGGTGCCCGCCTGCCGGAGCCGTCCAGCAGCGGCCGCACCCGGTCGTCCCCGGCGAGGAACAGCCGCGCGGCGGCGGCGATGTACGTGGAACCGGCCCGGTGCTGCTGGTCGGCGGTCAGCCGGGTCGCGGCCCGCTTGCCGCACACCGGGTCGTGGTGCTGCGGATCGTCGGAGAAGTCGTCCTCGGCGGGCGCCGCGGCCTGGCCCGGCGTCCACTCCGAGTTGAAGAAGTTGTGGTTGGCGCCGATCACGTACACCGCGCTGTGCAGCGCGGTGCCGTTGCCGACCGCGCGGGTCCCGTCGACGTACACCTGGCCCTGGAGGTCGGAGACATCACCGTCACAGCCCGGCAGGATGCTGACCGAGGGCACGTCGGGCACCGGGTTCTGGCCGAAGAGGGTGGGGCCGATGAGGACCGTGCCCCGGATGTGCCAGCGCACCGGCCCGTGGTAGCCGTCCTGTTCGGCGGGCGGTGGGGCGAGGCTGTCCAGCGCCGCCCGGTTGACGCCCTCGCCGCCCCGAGAGTGACCGACCAGCAGCACTCGCGACAGATCGGCGCGGGGCGCCTCGCGGACCACCTTCGGCGCCGTCTCGGGGTGTTCGGCCCAGCCCGCCCAGCGGGCCAGGTGCAGCCGCACCAGCGACGACCGCGCCTGCGCGCCGCCGTCCTCCGCCGCGAAGTCCTGCCCGTTGATGCCGTTGGCCGAGACGGACACCGTCACATAGCCCTGCGAGGCCAGCAGCTTCTGGTCCCGCAGATAGCCGCGGTGACTCGGTACCGGCTTGGTGCCGCCCTTGCAGGGCCAGTCACCGGTGATGTCCTCGCGCCCCTTGTAGCAGGTGTAGTGACGGCCGTGCAGGAACAGCGCGAGGGGGCGCTTGCCGGACGCGCCGACCGGCGCGACGACCACCGCGCGCATCTCCACCGGAGCCGTGAAGCCCGGGAGCCGGACCGACGTCAGCGCGTACTCGCCGGTCTTGGTCCGGTAGGCGCCGGGCCTGCCCGGGTCGACGCCGTTCGCCGGCAGCGGGGCCGGCAACCGGGCGGCCGACGCGGCACCGTGCGTCGCCCGCGCGTCCAACCGCTGCCCGCCGGACCACACCTGGAGCCCGCGCAGTTCCGTCGGCCGCCGCCCGTCGAGCGGCAGCCGGAACGTGTGCCCGTCCGCGCCCGGCCGCGGCACGCCCAACAGCTCGCCCCCGGACCGGAATTCGACGCGCGCGTCCCCCATCGGCACCGGCCGGTCCGACCGCCACACCAGCTGCGGCGCCGAACCTCCGCCGGACAGCCGCCACCCCGGCGGCAGCGGTGTGCCGTCCTGGGCCGTCAACTCTCCTGTTCTGCCCGCTGGTTGGGAGTGGGCGACTGCCACCCCCGGGGATGCTCCCGCCACCGCGAGCAACGCGGCGGCGGCCACCCATATGCGCCGGGCACGGACCACTGTTCCTCCTCGAACCCCGACCTCGGACGTCCCGGCGTTCCGGGCGTCCCTCGCTCCCGGAGGATGGTGAGGGGAGGCTGCGGGTTGCCTGTGAAGAGGAAGTGATGGATCACATGGGGGCCACCGCGGGAACGGCTCACCGCCTGCCGGCCGCGAGAGGCCCGACGGGCGGCGGTCAGCGGCCGCGCCGGCGCCGAACTACGCGAGGAGCGGGTGGTGCCCCTCCAGGAGCCGCTGACCGTCACGATGGCCCGCCTGCGCGCCGGTCACGCGACGCAGGCAGGGACCGGGCTCAGGTGGTCCCGCACTGCCAGGAGCCGAAGCCCCCCATCTCGCCGCCTGTCGACGTACCCGCGGAGACGCAGATCTTCCTGCCCTCGGGGAAGTTGAAGCCGTTCTCGAACTTCGTGGTTCCCTTGCCGCTGTTGTTGGTGATCAGGTGGTCGTAGTCCCACTCGTCCGGCTTCATCGGAGCCACGTCGACCTTCAGCTCCGCGGACCAGCCCTCGGCGCAGGTGTCCTTGATGTACAACTTGTCGCCGTCGGCCACGAACCAGCCCTCTGCGTTGAAGCTGCATCCGTGGTGGCCCATGCCGCGCGCGTGCGGCGTGTTCACGCCGGCGGAGGCCGGTGAGCTCGCAAGTGCCACGCACGCGACCGCGGCCGCACACGCCCCCAAAACCTTGGTCCTGGATATGTTCATGCTGATTTCCCCCTAGAGCAATTCCCGGTATGGCGCGCGGATGTACCGCACGCCGCGAGTCTTGCTGATGGTCAGCGCGAAAGCGTTAGCTCTCAGTCCACACTTGACTTAGCTGAGCGTCGATCGTGGAGGCCTGTGCAGTCTCCGTGCAGATCGCCAGATCCTCGCCGGGTGTCGGAATTGGTGTGTCGAGAGCTGACCGGGGCGTGGTCGGGCGGCTCGACGGTCGGACCGCCGGGCGGCTCCTTTTGCAGGTCCCCGTTTTCGACGCTCCGGCGGCATGCTGATGGGCCCGGCAGGAGGTGGAGTCGACGTCACGTCCCATGCGTTCCGGGCGTTCCACTCGGCCTCAGCCGGGAGCGCGGCGACGAGCCGTGGCCACGTGTCGTCGCGCTGCCGGCGTCGGAACAGTCGTGGAACCGGACCCATGGGCCGGTCGCGGCGCCGACCCGCGCGATCATTGCTGCACAGCCCCTGGTCGCGCGCAAGGGTTGCTCCTGCCTCGTCTATCGTCCTTGCTGACCGCGAACGAAGTGACGAGCCTGGGGGAATGAGGCGTGCTGAATGAGACGGTCATCCGGTGTGACGATGTGCCGGCGGCGGATCGGCTGGCGTACTGGGCGGAGTGTGTGGGGCGGACGCACGCACCGGTGCGGATGAACAGCGAGTCGCCCGCCGACTTCCAGGCCGAACAGCGTGTGCTGGACTTAGGGGCTGTTTCGCTGTTGCCCCAGTTCTTCCAACAGGTTGTCATCCAGCGCACCCCGAAACTGATTCGGCAGTCCGACCCGGAGCTGTATCACGTCTCGCTGGTGATGAAGGGGACCGGCACGGCCACGTGGGAAGACCACCAGGCCGCATACCGACCCACAGACCTGCACTTCAACGATTCGTCCGTGCCGTGGGAGATCCGCACCGGCAAGGATCCCGTCACCGCGGTGGGGCTTGAGGTTCCCAAGTCGATGCTGGCGCTCCCGCGTGAGATGTCAGGGCGCACGCTGCCACGACGAATTCCCGCCGGCTCAGGAATCGGCACGCTGCTGTCGCAGTTCCTCATCCAAGTGACCAAGGACGCCGCCGGCTACCAGCCCAGCGACGGAGCGCGGCTGGGCAGAGTCGCCGCCGAATTGGTCGCCGCACTCTTCGCACACGCCATCGAGAATGAGAACCTGCTGCCGCCTGACACACGGCGGCGCACCCTCGTGCTCCGCATCAAGCACCACATCCAGCAACATTTGCAAGACCCACAGCTCAGCCCGGCCACTATCGCGGCCGCACACCACATCTCGGTCAGCTACCTGCATCGTCTCTTCGAGGGTGAGGATGCCACCGTCGCTGTCTGGATTCGCAGGCGTCGGCTGGAAGCCGCCCGCCGTGAGCTGACCGACCCAGCGCTGCGCACCGTTCCCATCCACCGCATCGCCGCGCGATCGGGTTTCCCTCGCGCGGCCGATTTCAGCAGAGCCTTCCGCGGGACCTATGGCCTCACCCCGCGGGATTACCGGAACCTGCCTACTGAACCTCCGCATGAGTGATGCCGGGAGGTTGTGCTGAGCACGGGCTCACGCGCCGGGTAGGGCAATCTGTGTGAGGTGTGCGCAGTGTGGGGCCTGACCGACCCGGAGAGAGCGGTCCGAGAACGGGTGCGGTTGGACGCGGTGGACCGTTTGGAGGCCGGTGAGGCGACCCACGTGGTCGCTGCGGTGTTGCGGGGGGTCAGGTCCAGGCCCGGTAGGGCTCGTCCACCAGCTGGAAGACCGGCTCGCCGCGCACCGGGTCCTGGGTGGTGGACAGCCGGACGCGGTCGCCGCTGTGGATGCCGATCGGCGGGCCCATGACCCGGCCCCGCACGACGAACCCCTCGGCCATCTCTATCAGCGACACATTGCGCGCCGCCGGTGTGTTGCGGTGCACCACCGTGGAGTGGCGGACCGTGCCGGCGCCCTCGCTGCGCTCGGTGCGCAGCTCACTGCCCTGGCACACCGGACACAGCAGCCGGTGGTACGTCGCGGTGCCGCACCAGGTGCAGCGCTGGAAGTGGATGGCGTCCTTGTCCGCGGCGGAGGGTTCGAGAACACCCGTCGCGGATCCGGCCGCCGGGTGCGAGGTGCTTGCTGAGTGGTGGTACACGCTGGTCAACTCCCTGCGCTCGGCCGGAATCCCGCGTGCCCGGGGCGGACCGGGCACGCGTGTGCAGGGTTGTCGTGCCACCCTGCACGCCGACAGAGTATGGCACTGAGTGTCACTCGTAAAGGCACTCCGTACCCCTATTTGCCGCCGGTGGCCCGCTCAGGGGGTCAGCCGCGGCCGAGTGCCGTCTCCAGTTCCTGCACCACCCGCCACAGCGGGGCGTCCCGGCGGGCGACCAGCACCAGCACGTCGTCGGCCTCCCGCGGGTCCGCGCCGGCCGCGCCGGTCCGGGCGCGCGCCGCCGGGGCGTCCGCCGGGCGGGCGTACGTCCTCTGCACGTACCCGAGGGCGTGGTCCACGGCCGCGCCCGCGTCCCCCTCGCCCTCGGACCGCAGCCAGGAGCGCAGCGCGTTGTTGTGGGCGGCGACGACCGCGGCCGCGATCACGTCGGCGCGCAGCGTCCCGTCGGGCCGCCCCGCGAACCGGCCGCGCAGATACTCGGCGAGCGCGCGCTCGTAGCGCCACACCACCGACAGTTCGTAGGCGCGCAGCCCCGGCACCTGCCGGGTGAGGCGGTAGCGCTGCACCGAGAAGGTCGTGTTCTCGGCGTACATGCGCAGTACCAGCCGGGCCGCGTCGCACACCCGGCGCACCGGCTCGTGCTCGGCGCCGCTCGCCGCGAGGAAGGCGGTCATGTCGGCCAGGCAGCCCTCGTGGTCGGGGAAGACCACGTCCTCCTTGGAGGGGAAGTAGCGGAAGAAGGAGCGGCGGCCGACCCCGGCCAGGGCCACGATGTCGTCCACGGTGGTCTGCTCGTACCCGCGTTCCAGGAAGAGCCGGAAGGCCGCCGCCACCAGGGCGTCCCGTATCGGCGGCTTCGCGGCCGGCGCCGCGCTGCTGGAGCTCATGGACGGGAACGTAGCACCCGGATCGAATTCGTGACACTCAGTGCAGCAGGAGGGGTCTCGTGGGGGAACTGAGTGCTGCCGGGACTCGCCGCCGGTACCCGCCCCGACGGCCGGCCGGACCCGCGGGCGTCCTCGCGCCGCCGGCCGGACCCGCCGGTGTCCCCGCGCCGCCGTCGCCCGCCCGCGCGCCGGTGGCGGGGCGGACGCCCACCGGGGGTGGCCGAAAGGGGGCCGTGCCCCGCGGCGTAACCTTTCTCCGCCGCCGACGACGACAACGCCGGTCCGCACCCTCTCCGGTACCACCCGCGCCGCCCCCGAGGAGCCCCCATGCCCGCCGCCCGCCCCCGGCTGCTCTACGTCACCGACCTGGCGTACCAGGCCCGCGGGCGCCGCTACTGCGACGAGGACGTCCACCTCACCTCACGGCTGCGCGAGCGCTTCGACCTGGCCCTGTGCCATCCGCTGGACGCCGCGGCCCTGATGGACGGCTTCGACGCGGTCGTCGTCCGCAACAGCGGGCCCGTCCTCGGCTACCAGCACGCGTACGACGCCTTCCGCGCGCGGGCGCTGGCCACCGGTGCCCGCGTGTACAACCCGCTCACCGGCAAGGCGGACATGGCCGGAAAGCAGTACCTCCTCGACCTGACCGCCGCCGGCTTTCCCGTGATCCCGACCGTCGACCGTGCCGAGGACCTGCCGCTGCTGCCGCCCGCCGAGCGGTACGTGGTCAAGCCGAAGCTCGGCGCCGACTCCCTGGGCCTGCGGATCGTCCCCGCCGGGCGGCTCGGGGCACTCGCCGGCGACGTCCTGGTCCAGCCCTGCGTCGACTTCGCCTACGAGGTGTCCTTCTACTTCGTCGACGACGACTTCCAGTACGCCCTGTACGCCCCCGACCCCGCGCGCCGCTGGGAGCTGCGGCCCTACCCGGCCACCGCCGCCGACCTGGAGTTCGCCCGCCGCTTCATCGACTGGAACGACCTCGGGTACGGCATCCAGCGCGTCGACGCCTGCCGCGCCCCCGACGGCGGCCTGCTGCTGGTCGAACTGGAGGACCTCAACCCCTATCTGTCCCTGGACGCGCTGCCCGAGGAGGCCGTGGACGCCTTCGTCGCCGCGTTCACGGCGTCCCTGAGCAGGTTCGCGCAGGAGACGCTCAGCACGGCCTGACCGCGGTCCGCCGGCCGGCCCCGCCGGGGCGGTGCTGTGACCGATGTACGGGGCCGGGCGAGCGCGGGACACGACGGCCGTCGGGAGCCGTCCTGCCGGCGGCCACCGGCACGTGCCCGCTCCAACGCCAGGCGCTCCGCGTCGAGTTGAGGAAAGGGGGCGGCTGAACGGGGGCGGGGCGGGTCTCGTATCTCAGCGCGCGGGGGCGTGGAGGCCCCCGCCCGCGGGACGGAAGGAGAATCCGGTGCCGACACCGCCCGACTCCGAGGAGCCGCCGGACGGACGGGTCCTGGAACCCGTTCGGGTGGTGCGGCATCGCAGCTTCGACGCCCTGGCCGAGCTGATGCGCGAGTTCCGGCCGGACCCGGTGACCTACGAGCCCCGCGGTACGCCGGCCGGCCCGCGCCCGGCGCCGCCGCGCCCCACCGACGCGGACACCCAAGAACTCCCACCCGTCCCCCCGCCCGGGCCCGCGACCCCCGGCCCCGCGACCCCCGGCTCCGTGACTCCGGGCCTCGTGACTCCGGGCCGTGCGGACTCTCGCCTCGCAGCTCCTCACCCGGCGGACGCCCGCGCCGCGGACCCCGGTCGCGCAGGTACCCCCGCCGCGCACGATCGCCGCGCCCGGCAGCGCTCAGCCGACCTCTCCGCCGCGGGCGTCCGCGGCCTCGGCCCCGGACGCCGGGCCGTCGTGGCCGTGGCCGTGCCGGCGGCGGCTCTGGTCGGCTTCGGCTGTGCCCTGCTGCTTCCCGGCCGCCAGCAGGCCGCCGCGACCGCCCCGCCCACCGCGTCGGAGGCGCCCACCCGCTCGGCGCCGCCCGCCTCCGGGCCGGCCGCGCCACCCCCCGCCGCATCGGCCGACCCCACCGGCGCCGCCGACCCCGACGGCCTCGGCACACTCCGCCAGGGCGACACCGGCCCCGAGGTCACCGAACTGCAACAACGCCTGTTGCGCATCCCGGACGTCTACCGCGACGGCTCCGCCGACGGGACCTACGACGCCACGCTCACCGAGGCCGTGGCCCGCTTCCAGCTCTGGTACGGCATCAGCGGCGACGAGACGGGTGTCTACGGCGACGACACGCGCCGCGCGCTGGAGTCCCGCACCGGCTCCCGCGATGATTCATGAACGGCACACCGGGCACACCGGAGGCAGGGCCGACCCCCACCCGGCCGATGACCGGCCGGGTACGGAGCGGGGCCGGGCGGCGTGGACGGGAGCGGACTGCATGGCGGACGAGAACGGCACGCGCAACGCCGACGGCACACCGGCCACGGCCGAGCGGCCCAACGCCCATCCCGCCCGCGCGGCGGATCCGAGCGGCGGCGGGGCGGCGGATGCGAGCGGCGGCGGGGAGCCTGTTCCGGGCGGCGGGAACGCGGTCCCGGGCGCTGATGGGCAGGCGACGCCCGGCGCCGGCGGGAAGTCGGGGGCAGGCGGTGGCGACGTGGTTCCGAGTGAGGGTGGGGAGGCGACGTCCGGCGGGGGCGGGGCGGCGGGGGCGGGTGGTGGTCAGGGGGCGGAGCCGGACGGCTTCTTCGGGCGGCTGGACCCGGACATGTGCGTGGTCACCGCCGTGGCGGGGGGCGAGCGCGCCGGCTGTCTGGTCGGCTTCGCCTCGCAGGTCTCGATCCGGCCGCCCCGGTTCGCCGTGTGGCTGTCCAAGGCCAACCACACCTACCGGGTCGCCCGGGCCGCGCGGTGCCTCACCGTCCATCTGCTCACCCGCGACCAGCGGGACCTGGCCCGGCTCTTCGGCGGCGAGACGGGCGACGAGATCGACAAGTTCGCGGGGCTGGACTGGCGGGAGGGACACGCCGGCGCCATCGTCCTGGACGGCGCGGCGGCCTGGTTCGTCGGCACCGTCGTGCACCGCGTCGACGGCGGCGATCACGTCGGGCATGTCCTCGAACCGGTGCAGTGGGGCGAGGGGCCGGACGGACCGCTGCTCCGGCTCTCCGACGCCGTCACCATCGAAGCCGGCCACCCCGTGGACTGAGCACGACGGCTACGGCGCCCCGTCCTCCGCGTCCCGCGCCTCCTCGGCCGGCATCCGGATGTCGAGCACGCACACGTCGTCGCGCCGCTCGTCCGCCAGCAGCGTCGCGAGCAGGGCGTCCAGGGAGCCGGACTCGCCGCAGCCGTGCGTGCGCACGGCCTCGGCCAGCCGGGCGAAGCCCGCGTCGAGGCCCTCGCCGGGGCGCTCGACCAGGCCGTCGGTGTAGAGCAGCAGCCGGTCACCGGGTTCCAGCCGCAGCTCCAGCGACTCGTAGACGGGGGCGCTCGTCGCGCCGAGCAGCATGCCCAGGGGACGGGTGAGGAAGCGCACCTCGCCCCGGCGCACCAGCAGCGGCGGCGGGTGCCCTGCCTGTGCCCAGGCCAGGACACGCCGGTCGGGGTTGTAGCGGGCCAGGAACATGGTGGCGGTGGTCTGGCTGTCGCGGGAGTGCAGCAACAGCTGGTTGAGCCGGGCCAGCGCGCCGGTCAGCGAGGAACCGGTGCTCACCATGCCCTTGGCGGTGAACCGGAGCTGGGCCATGGTGGCCACGGCGTCGATGCCGTGGCCCGCGACGTCGCCCACCACGAACAGCGCGTCGCAGTCGGGCAGTTCGACCGCGCTGAACCAGTCGCCACCGACGTGGATGCCGGTCTGGGAGGGCAGGTACGCCACCTCGACGCGCAGCCCGGCCAGCTGCCGGGGTTTGTCGGGCAGCGGCAGCAGGGCGTGCTGCAGCCGGGCCGCCAGGGCCCGCTCGGCCTGGAGGATGCCCCGCTGCAGCAGCATCGCGCGTTCGCTCTCCACCAGCGCGAGTTCCGCGCTCCGCTGCGCGGTGAGGTCCTGGACGAAGCCGTGCACCTCGACCGGGGTGCCGTCGGGTGCCATGACCGCCTCCGCGACCATGCGCAGGTGCCGGACGCCCTCGGACGTCTCCGTCCGGAACGGCACGTCGAAGGGGCGGCCGTGGGCGACGAGCCCGGCGATGGCGTGGGCGAGCGGCCCCTTGTCGTCCGGCAGGACCAGTTCGGGGAGCTGTTCGAGCCGGGCCGGCCGATGTCCGGGACGCAGACCGAGCACGGCGTACGTCTGCGTGGCCCAGGAGATCTCCTGGGTGATCAGGTTCCAGTTCGCCCAGCCGAGGTTGCCGAGCCGCTGCACGTCGGCCAGGCGCTGCTCCTGGCGTTCCGTCGGGTCGTGCCGCAGCCAGCTCACCACCAGGCCGTCGCCCAGCCGGGCCGCCCGCACCGTGTAGGTGGCGGTCACGGGCACCTCGCCGACCACGTCCTGGTAGGCGAACGGTTCGCCCTCGAACGGCTCTCCGGTGTCGAGGGCCTGCAGATAGCCCTGCCACAGCGGTTCGCCGGCGACCGACGGGTAGCTCTCCAGGATGTGCCTGCCGACCATGTCCCGGCCGGTCCTGCCGAACACGTCGACCGCCTCCGGGGTGGCGGCCTCGATGCGGTAGTCCTCCACCTCGCCGGCGGCGGAGCGCAGCGGGGTGAGCAGGATCACCGCGCCCGGCAGCGCGTCGAACACGGCCTGCACGGTCCCGGAGACGCCCCCGGCGGTGCCGTCCTGCCGGCCGTCGAAAGCCCGCAGCCGGCCCGCGCACAGCCGGGCCACGGCCCGCAGCAGCTCCCGCTCGCGCGGTGCGAACGGTCCGTCGCGCCGGCGCAGCACCCCGAGGGCGACACGCGCGGTGTCCCCGGTCGGCACGGGCAGCCAGGCCCGGCTGAGCCAGCGCTCCGTCGGCGCCCCGATGAGCAGGTAGCGCGCGCCGTCCAGGGCGGCGTTCTCCAGCCAGCGCGGCTCCCCCGACCGCAGGACGTCGAGCGCGGGCATACCGGTCACCGGAGGCACGTGGCGCCACTGGGCGGCGAGCGTGGGGTCGATGCCCGCGTACCCGATGAGTGAGAGTCCGCCCTCGGGCTGCCGCTCGTAGAGCATCACCGCGTCGGCGTCCACCTCGGGCCCCAGGTGGTCCAGCAGGCAGCCGGCCAGCTCGTGCGGTGAGCCGACCCGGACCAGGTCGCGGCCGATGTGTCCCAGCACGTCCGCCAGGTCCAGGGTGCCGGCGGGCGCGCCGGCCCAGGAGCCGACGGAGGGTGCCGTCGCGGGCGGTGCGGGTGCGGGGCGTTCCTTGGGCGGGAGGGCCCCCAGGGTGAGCCAGCACTGTTCGAGGAGGGTGCGGTGGCCGTCCTTGGCGCGCTGGAGCAGCTCCTCGTGGGCACTGTCGGGCGGACACCCGGTGACGGCCATCAGCACGCCCTTGGCGCGCTCCAGCACCGCCGAGGTCGCGGCCAGGTCCCTCAGCCGTTCCATCTCGGCACGCTGCCGGGCCACGACCTTGGCCAGCGCCGCCAGCTCCGCGCTGGTATGGCTGTCCATCGGAGGCAGAGGCTCGCTCGTCACGCGTTGAGCATTGCACACCTGGGCCCGTTCGATCACTCGTCTGCCGGGTCCGGATTCGTACGACCTGCATACGCGCTCCGCGAGCGTGAAGAGGGGGCGCGGGCAAGGGGGCGGCGGGCGCCGGGGCGGGACCCGGGTGACGGCGCGGGCGGTGGCGGAGCGGTCCGGGACGACGGGGGACACGGGGCGCCGGGGACGGGCCCTGAGGGGGGCGGGCGGCCCGTGCCGTGAGGGGTCAGCGGCCCGTGCCGCGGCCGGCCAGGGCCTCGCTGACGGCGCGGACGCTGCGCGCGATGTGCTGCAGCTGCAGCACCTCGGCCGCGTACAGCTTGATCGTGTGTTCGATCACCGATTCGGGCAGGCCGAGGACCGGCAGTTCGGCCCGCGCGGTCTGCAGGGCGGTCCGCGCGACCCGGATCTCCTGCTGCACCTGGATCTGCGCGTGCCGGGCGAGCAGGACCGGATGCCGGATGAGCGCCGGATAGCTGGCGTAGCGCGCGGGGATCAGCTCGCGCAGCCACTTGGCCGCCGAGCGCTCCCAGTCGTAGCTGCCCGGCGTCTTGACCTGACAGGGCCAGTCGGGGCTGATACGCGTGCTGGTCAGGGTCATGATCATCGCTTCCGGTGTGCGGCGTCGTGAGGGTGGTCGACGGGTGGGGGCGGCCCCGGCCTAGGGGATGGCCGGGGCCGCCACGGGCGCGTCGCGCAGACAACGCGCCCCGGGACACTCCGGACGCCGACGTGGGTAGGGGACGGCGGCAGGGAGTGTCCGTTCTGGAGCCCCGGGGGCGGGGAACCGGCGCTGCGTGCGGTGGAGCGTGCGCATGGGCGGTCCGTCGGCTTTCTCGGGGCGGTGTGCGTGCGGTGAGTCCGGCGAGCAGTATTTATATATGCCGTCCGGTTTGCAAGACGTATGAAAACATTCATGCGTGATTTGAGGTGAATGGTCCCCGTCCAGGTGGTTCGGGACCGCAAGATCTTCACGAATGCCGGGGCGCGGGCGGAAGGATCGACCGCCGGCACCGCCCCCGGCGGAGGTCCTGCTCGGCTCAGGCCGGGGTGGTCAGTCCTTGAGGAAGAACTGGTGCTGCTCGGAGAGCTGCTCGTACTTCTCCAGGCGGGCCTGGGTGCGCTCCGGATCGGCGTCGGTCATGGCCTGCAGCAGGGCCGCGGCCAGCACCCCGGGCGCGGCATAGGAGTCGAACACCAGCCGCGACCCGGTGCCGGTGGCGAAGGTGACGTCGGCCTCGTCGGCCAGCGGACCCAGCGCCAGATCGGTCACCAGGGCGACCTTCAGCCCCGCGCCGCGTGCCACCCGGACGGCGTTCAGCGTCTCCTGGGAGTGCCGGGGCATGGCGAAGGCCAGCACCCAGCTGCCGCCGGCCTCGCGGGCCTGCAGGAGCGCATCGTAGGCCACGCTGCCGCCGAGGGTCACCAGCCGCACGTCCGGGTGGATACGGCGGGCGGCGTAGCCGAAGTACTCGGCCAGCGACACCGAGATGCGCAGGCCCAGGACGGTCAGCGGGGTGGAACGGGACAGCTCGCGGCCGACGCGGATGACCCGGTCGGGGTCGGCGAAGTCGCGCCGCAGGTTCTCCAGGTTCTGGATCTCACCGTCGATGGCCGCCTGCAGCTCGTTGGCCCGGTCCTCCTCGCCGGGCCCGCCGGCGAGGCTGCTCAGCGCGATGGACTGGAGTTTCTCGCGCAGCGCCGGGTAACCGCTGAAGCCCACGGCGGCGGCGAAGCGGGTGACGGAGGGCTGGCTGACCCCGACCCGGTCGGCCAGCTCGGTGATCGACAGGAACGCCGCCTCGGTGATGTGCTCGATCAGGTACTGGGCGATGCGCCGCTGCCCCGGCGACAGACGGGGGCCGTCGAAGAGTTCCCTGAGCCGCGAGGTCGGGGCGGCCTCGGTCGCGGGCACCGTCTTGCCCGACGTGATCGCTGATGCCTGCGCGCGTGCCTGCTGCGGCGAGGGCACGGGTCGGCCTCCTTTGTCTGCCACGAGCACTCAACATAGCTCACCGACTGCCGTGACCAGGGGGTTGAGGCGAGCGGCTCACCGCCGGTACAGGCTGATGGAATGGCCCACTTCGCCGACCGGCCGGCTGCTCGTGATCAGCTCGGCCAGCCTCCCGCGCGCCTTCGCGACGGCCGAGTCCGACACCACCAGCAGCCCGTGCACCCGGTCCGGCGGCACCGTGCGCGGATCGGCGGCGTGGATGCCGTAGTACGACGGCACCCCGCTGCCCTTGTACACCAGCCACACCCGCTCACCGGGATACCGCTCACGCAGCCGGTCGGCGAGCCGGCCCAGGTCCTGCCCCCAGTCCACGTTCGAGTCGTGCAGCAGCCGGTGGGTGTGCGCGGGGCCGCCGAACGCCTCGTTGGCGTACGGCAGGTAGTACGGGAACGTGCGCAGCGAACTCACCGCGGCGAACACCACCAGCGCGCCGGTCAGGAGCCCGTTCCACCGCCACCGGAGCGCGAGCGGGCACGCGGCCGCCACCGCGAGGAACACCGGCACGAACAGCGCGTACCGGGTGCCGAAGTCCCGCGAGCCGGTCATCGCCGCCGCCAGCAGCACCGCGGGCGGCACCAGCAGATACGGCGCCACGGGCCGGGTGCGTCGCCGCGCCACGAGGACCACGGCACCGGCCGCCCCCGCCGCCAGCAGCGCGAGAGGCGTCTTCACGAGCAGCGCGGCCGGCAGGTAGTACCAGTGCGAGCCGGTGTACAGGTGCCCGAACAGATAACCCTGCCAGGGCTGGTCCTCCAGGCCGAACTGCACCAGCATCCCGGCCCGGTACGCCGGCGGCAGCGGCAGCAGTTCCACCAGCCGCCCGCGCAGCCCCGGCACGGCCGGCACCGGCTCGGCGGGCGAGAACCGCAGCCGGGGGTCGACGGCCAGATACGCGGCCCACACGACGGCCAGGGCCACGACCGCCACGACGGCCGCGCCGCCCACCGCCGCGGGTACCCGCCCTGCCGCCGCCGGCACCCACCGTGCCGCCGCCCGCCCACGCCCGAGCGCCGCCGGTACCCGCCCGAGCGCCGCCGGTACCCGCCCCGGCCGCTCGGCCGGCGGGGCGGCGGGAGCGGGCCACCGGCGGATCCGGCCGGAGCGTCCCGCGGCCGTGACCGACACCGCCGCCAGCCCCATGACCACCGGCACCGCGGGCAGGGTGCTCATCTTGGTCGCCACGGCCGCGCCCAGCGCCGCACCGGCGAGCGCCAGACACGGCACAGGCCGGAGCCGGGCCCGCCACACCAGCCAGACCGACGTCAGCACGAACCCGGTCGCCGGCAGGTCCAGCGTGGCCAGCGACCCGTGCGCGATCACATCGGGCGAGAAGGCGTACAGGGCGAGCGCGGCCGACCCGCCCGCCGGACCCGTCAGGTCCCGGGCGAACGCGAACACCACGAGCCCGCACAGCAGGGTCAGCGCGATCACCGGCAGCCGTGCCCACAGCATCAGCCGCCGGGGGTCGTTGCCCGACTCGTACAGCAGATGCCGGCCCACCTCCCCCTGCGTGCCGGTGTACGACGGGTCGTAGTGCGGGTCGGCGGCCGCCACTCCGGCCGCGATCAGCAGCTTTCCGAGCGGGGGATGCTCGGGGTTGTAGCGCACCCGGTGCTCGTGCAGATAGTCGGTGGCCGTCGCGACGTACACCGGCTCGTCGATGGTGGGGGTCTGCTGGACGGCCGTGGTGACCATCGCCACGGCCATCTGTCCCAGCAGCAGGACGGCCAGCAGCGGCGGCAGCCGGTGCCGGTGCCGGCGCAGCCGGGCGTACCGGTCCGGGCGGACCTGTCGCGGTGGTCCCTCGGCGGGAGCCTCGGGTGGTGTGAGGACCGGGTGCTGTTCGCGCGCCATCATCCGCCCCGCGGTGCCACCCGCCGCGCGGCGGAGGGGGAGCTGGGGGGCCGGATCATGACCCTACTGTCGCACCGCTCACGCCATCGCCGGCGTTCACCACCGCACGAGTCGTACCGACAGACCTTCTGCCGTGCACACGGGTACGGTCCGCAACCGGCCGTGGTTCAGAGTCCACGGACCCGAACGCGCCCGGGCCCGGCCGTTCGGTCCGGCCACCCCATGCCGCCCCCGTCCCGATGACCGGCACACCGCGGGTGACGCGCCCCGCATGCGACGGGACCCGGCGGGCGAACGCGGCACACCGAGCGCCACGCCCGCCGCACGGCATTCCCGCCGAACCACCCGTCCCCGAGCCGAGTTCGCGCTCTCCGGTGCCCCACTGCTTCCGCCCGCCCGCCCGGCCCCGCGGCTTCCGCAACGACGCCGGGCCGTGCCGGTTTCGTACCGACGGCAGGGCGTGCGGCTTCCGCCGACGTCCGCTCCCGTGGCGTTCGCGCCGACGGCCGCCCCTCCGGCCTCCGCGCCGGCCGCCGGCGCCCGGTCGTCAGGCCTCCGGCAGGGGCGCGGTGGGGAGCGCCGCGGCCGGTACCACCAGATCCGCCCGCCCCCGGGTCGTCGCGACCAGGTCGGCGTTGCGCTGGTCCGTGCCCAGCACCCAGGCCACGGCCGCCGCGTGGTCCTTGCCGAACTCCTCGTGCCGGGCGACCAGCCGGCGGATCCGCTCCTCCTCGTCGGTCTCGCAGAACCACACCTCGTCCAGACACGGCCGTACCCGCGCCCACGGCCCCTCCGCGAGCAGCAGATAGTTCCCCTCGGTCACCACCAGCCGGGCCTCCGGCGGCACGGGGATCACACCCGCGAGCGGCTGCTCCAGCACCCGCTCGAACCCCGGCGCGTACACCACCTCGCCGGTCTCGGCGCGCAGCCGCCGCAGCAGCGCCGCGTACCCGGCCGCGTCGAACGTGTCAGGCGCGCCCTTGCGGTCCCGGCGCCCCAGCCGGTCCAGTTCGGCGTCGGCGAGATGGAAGCCGTCCATGGGCACATGCGCGGCCCAGGGCGGGCCGTCGCCGTTCAGGGCGCCGACCAGGCGCTCGGCCAGCGTCGTCTTGCCCGCGCCGGGGCTGCCCGCGATGCCGAGCAGGGCGCGCCGGCCGCCTCGGGGCAGGGCCCGGGCGCGCAGGAGGAGGTCGTCGAAAGTCAGCGGCACACAGCAGAGTGTGTCACCGGCCGCCCGCCGGACGTGTGGCGTGCGCCACCCGCTGAGGCCCGCTGCGCGGGGAACAGTTGGGGTATGACTCAGCTCGGTCTGCCCGACACCGTCCAGGCATGTCTGTTCGATCTCGACGGAGTCGTCACCAAGACGGCCGTCGTGCACGCGGCGGCCTGGAAGGAGACGTTCGACGCGTTCCTGCACGACTACCAGGGCGCGCGAGGACGGCCGTTCGACGCCGTCGCCGACTACGACGAGTACGTCGACGGGCGCCCCCGCGCCGACGGCGTCCGGTCCTTCCTCGACTCGCGCGGCATCCACCTCCCCGAGGGCGGCCCCGACGACCCGCCGGACGCCCGCACCGTGCACGGCCTCGGCAACCGCAAGAACGAACTGCTGCTCGCGAAGATCCGCACCGGCGGAGTGGAGGCGTACGAGGGCACGCTGAGGTACCTGGAGGCGGTCCGCGCCGGGGGACTGCGCACCGCGATCGTCTCCTCCAGCGCCAACTGCCGGGACGTGCTGCGCTCCGTCGGCGCCGAGCACCTCTTCGACGTACGCGTCGACGGCGTGGTGGCCGTGGAGCGGAACCTGCCGGGCAAGCCGCACCCCGACACCTTCCTCGCCGCCGCCCGTGACCTGGGCGTCGAGGCGTCGCGCGCGGCCGTCTTCGAGGACGCCCTGGCCGGCATGGACGCGGGCCGCGCGGGCGGCTTCGGGTACGTCGTCGGCGTGGACCGGGTGGGCCAGACCGACGCGCTGTACGCGCACGGCGCCGACATCGTCGTCGGGGACCTCGCCGAACTGGGAGGCAAGCAGTGATCACCGACCGGTCCTACGCCGTCGAACCCTGGACCGTCCGCGAGACCGCCCTCGACCTCGACGTGCTCGCCCAGAGCGAGTCGGTGTTCGCCCTGTCCAACGGGCACGTCGGCTGGCGCGGCAACCTGGACGAGGGCGAACCGCACGGGCTGCCCGGCAGCTACCTCAACGGCGTCCACGAGGTGCACCCGCTGCCGTACGCGGAGGCCGGCTACGGCTATCCGGAGTCCGGGCAGACCGTCATCAACGTCACCAACGGCAAGGTCCTGCGGCTGCTGGTGGACGACGAGCCGTTCGACCTGCGCTACGGCCGGCTCGTCGCCCACGAACGCGTCCTCGACCTGCGCCGCGGGGTGCTGGAGCGGACCTGCGAGTGGACCTCACCGGCCGGTTCGACGGTTCGGGTGCGCTCGACCCGGCTGGTGTCGATGACCCAGCGGGCGGTGGCCGCGGTGGCCTACGAGGTCGAGGCCGTCGGCAGCCGCAGCCGGGTGGTGATCCAGTCGGAGCTGGTCGCCAACGAGAGCCTGCCGGAACCGGGCGGCGACCCGCGCGCGGCGAAGGCGCTGAAGTCGCCGCTGGAGCAGGAGGACGGCTTCGCCGCCGGCGAGCGGCTGCGGCTGGTGCACCGCACCCGGCGCAGCGGCCTGCGGGTCGCCGTGGCCGCCGATCACGTGGTCACCGGCCCCGAGCGCACCACCAGCCGCAGCGAGAGCGGCATCGACGTCGCCCGGCTGACCGTCACCTCCGTGCTGGAGCCCGGACAGACCCTGCGCGTGGAGAAGCTGGTCGCCCACGGCTGGTCCGCCACCCGGTCGCTGCCCGCGATGGCCGACCAGGTCGACGCCGCGCTCGCGGCCGCCGCACACGACGGCTGGCAGGGGCTGCTGGCCGACCAGCGCTCCTGCCTGGACGACTTCTGGGCCCGCGCCGACGTCGAGGTGGAGGGTGACGAGGAGATCCAGCAGGCCGTCCGGTTCGCGCTGTTCCACGTGCTGCAGGCGGGCAGCCGCGCCGAGCGGCGCGCGATCCCGGCGAAGGGGCTGACGGGCTCCGGCTACGACGGGCACGCCTTCTGGGACACCGAGATGTTCGTGCTGCCCGTGCTCACCCACACCGCGCCGAGGGCCGTCGCCGAGGCGCTGCGCTGGCGGTACGGCACCCTGGACGAGGCCCGCGAACGCGCCGCCCAACTGGGCCTCGCCGGCGCCGCGTTCCCCTGGCGGACCATCGCGGGACCGGAGGGCTCGGCCTACTGGCCGGCCGGCACCGCCGCCTTCCACGTGAACGCCGGCGTGGCCGACGCCGTCGTCCGGTACGTCGAGGCCACCGGCGACACCGACTTCGAGCGGGAGACCGGCGTGGAACTGCTGGTGGAGACGGCCCGGCTGTGGCGGTCGCTGGGGCACCACGACAGCCACGGGGTCTTCCACCTCGACGGGGTCACCGGCCCCGACGAGTACAGCGCGGTCGCCGACGACAACACGTACACCAACCTGATGGCCGGTCAGAACCTGCGTGCCGCCGCGGATGCCGTGGAACGCCATCCGCGCGAGGCGCGGCGGCTCGGGGTGGACGAGGAGGAGAGTGCCGCCTGGCGGGACGCCGCCGACGCCATGCACATCCCCTACAACGAGGAGCTCGGCGTCCACGAACAGCATGCCGGGTTCACCCGCTACCAGCGCTGGGACTTCGCCGGCACCCGCGCGGACCAGTACCCGCTGCTGCTGCACTTCCCCTACTTCGACCTGTACCGCAAGCAGGTCGTCAAACAGGCCGACCTGGTGCTGGCCATGTACACGTGCGGCGACCACTTCGAGCGGGAGTACGACGAGGAGCAGATCGCCCGGAACTTCGCCTACTACGAGCCGCTGACCGTCCGCGACTCCTCCCTGTCCGCCTGCTGCCAGGCCGTCATGGCCGCCAGGACCGGTCATCTGGACCTCGCCTACGCCTACACGGCCGAGGCCGCGCTGATGGACCTCCAGGACCTGGAGCACAACACCCGGGACGGACTGCACATCGCCTCGCTCGCCGGCACCTGGATGGCGCTGGTCGCGGGCTTCGGCGGCATGCGCCGCGAGGGCGACCTGCTGCGGTTCGCGCCCCGGCTGCCCGAGCGGCTGCGCCGGCTCGCCTTCCACGTCCAGTTCCGCGGGCGCCGGCTGCGCGTGGACATCGGCGCGGACAAGGTGACGTACGCGCTCCTGGACGGTGAGCCGCTGACGCTCCGCCACCACGGCGAGCCGGTCACGGTCGGCACCGAGGAACCCGCGGTCCGGGCCGTACCGCCGGCGGCCCGCCGGCCCACCCCCGAACAGCCCCTCCACCGCACCCCCAACGGCGACTGACCCGGGCCGGCGACGGCGCCGGACGGCCACGTCCGCCGTCCTGTCAAGGGGGTGGGGTACACCCGGGATGCGGGGGCCGGCCGGAATGATCTTGCGTGGGATTCCCGGCAGGGTTGTCGGCGAGTCACAGACCACTCCGCGCCCACCGGGCCACGACCAGGGAGAGATCCATGTCGCGCCGACGCCTCGCCGCAGCAGCAGTGCTCGCCGTCACCCTCACCGGGGCCTTCGCTCCCGTGGCGGTGGCCCGCCCGGCCGATCCCGTGCAGAAGCAACTGGACCTGCTCGTCGACCGCGACGGAGTGCCGGGGGCGCTCGCCTACGACGGCAGGGTGACGCGTACCGCCGGTGTCGCCGACCTGGAGACGGGCCGTCCGATGGTCGGCGAGCGGGGCCGGCTCCGGCTCGCCAGCGACACCAAGGCGTTCACCGCCGTCGCCGTGATGCGCCTGGTGGCGGACGGGCGGATACGGCTGGACGACCGCGCGGGCACCTACCTGCCGCAACTCGCGGAACGCGGCATCACGGTACGCCAGTTGCTCAAGCAGACCAGCGGACTGCCCGAGTACTCCTCGCTGGTCGACTGGAACGGGCGGCCCGGCACCTCCGAGGACTACCTGGCCCTCGCGCTCGCCGAGAAACCCGTCTTCGAACCGGGCACCGACTGGGGCTATTCCAACACCAACTACCTGGCGCTCGGCATGCTGATCGACAAGGTCTCGGGGACGGACTTCCGTACCTACATCGAGCGCACGGTCCTGCGTCCGCTGCACCTGGACGACACCTACTGGCCCGCACCGGGCGAGCTGTCCCTGCGCGGCCCGCACGCCCACAACTACGGTGTGCACCCGGCGCACCCGCAAGCCGGCCGGGTGGATGTGACCGAACTCCCCGGGTACGAGTTCGGCGCGTCCGGCGGGCTGGTCTCCACGCCCGGGGACCTCAACGCCTTCTGGGACGGCCTGTTCGGCGGCCGCCTCCTGCCGGGCTGGGCACTGCGCCTGATGACCCGGGACACCACCGACGTCGGCGGCCGCGACGTCTACCCGGCGGGCAGCCGCTACGGATACGGCGTCGCCTCGATCCCGCTCAGCTGCGGGGGCGTCTACTGGGGTCACGGCGGGGACCTGCCGGGCGACTCGGTGGGCGGCGGCCGGGCCTCGGCCGGCCGCGGCACCGTGACCGTGTACACCACCACCTGGGCGGCCGAGGGCGCGAGCCTGCGTCACCTCCAGAGGGCGGTGGACGCGGCCCTGTGCGCCAAGGGCCGTTGAGCGGCCGCGGGGATCTGCCGGTGACTCCGTATTGGGGCAAGTCGGCACCCGTGCAATGGGGTTGAGTGACTGAACACATGAGCACGCGTACTCATGCCTGTCGGCGAGGCGTGGAACGAGACTGCGGGCATGACGCTGAACAGGTTCTTCATGGGCACGGGTGCGGCCGCGCTGGCCGTGGTGGCGCTGGCCGCGTGCGGCAGCGGACGGGGCGGCGAGCGGCAGCGGAACACCGTGCACGCCGTGGACGCGCGGGCGGCGGTCCCCGGGCCGGGTCCCGATGCGCAGGTGGCGTTCATGGAGATGCTGGAGCGGGTGGGTGCCCCATGTGTGCCGGATGCTCCGGCGGTGACGGAAACGGATGTTCCGGATCCGGCCGAGCGGCCGCCCACGCGGCCGAGTGGGCCGCTGCCGGTGGACGAGAAGCCGCCCACGGATGTGCCGTCCCCCACGGCCGCGCCGGAACGGCCGACGCTGAACGGCGTGGAGGCCTGTGAGGGCCGCGCGCACGGCGAACGCGTCCTTCGGGCGCTGACCGGGCTGAACAGGCCCACCGCGACCCAGGTTCGGCGGAAGCTGAACGAGCTCGGCTACACCGACTTCCGCGTGCACGGCCTGAAGGCCCGGCGCGGCGTGGTGCGCTTCTGGCTGGACCTGCGGGTGATGGGCGGGCAGCTCGCGCTCGAGGGAACCGTGGCCGGGAAGGAGACCACGGTGAAGGCGTTCGCGCACCCGGCGGAGGGCGTGTTCAGGCCCGGCAGGTAGCGGCGCTCACGCAGGTCGCGGGGCAAGTGGCGGCGGTCGTGGGGGTGTTGGCGGGGCGCGGGTCGACCGGTCGGGCCGGCCGTTCGGGATCGGGCAGGCGGCGTCACCCTCTTGACCGGTGACGAGTCTGGCGGCAACATCGTCACCTGCCGAACTGGTGACGATGGCAGGAACGGGAGCACGCATGGCCGGGATCCGCGACATCGAGGTCGTCGTCTTCGACGTCCTCGGAACACTGGTGGACGAGCCCAGCGGGCTTCGGGCCGCGATTCGAGAGGTGGTGCCCGCGTCGGACGACGCGTTCGTCGAGGAGCTGTTCACCCTGTGGCAGCGGCACCGTGAAGTCGAGGAGCGGCGCATCGGGCAAGGGCGTCGTGCGTACGCGAACACGGCGGCCATCGACGCGGAGGCGGCGGCGCTGGTGGCCGGGCGTGCCGGACTCGCCGATCCGGCGGCCGTCGCCCGGCTGGCCACGGCGGGCCGGCGCCTGCCCCCCTGGAGCGACTCCGTCGCCTGTCTGGAGCGGCTCGCCCGGCGGTTCCCCGTGCTGGGGCTCTCCAATGCCGGCCGTACGGCTCTGCTGCACCTCAACGCACATGCCGGGCTGCGCTGGCACCAGGCGATGTCCGCCGAAGCCGTCGGGGCCTACAAGCCGGCGCCGGAGGTCTACCAGCTCGCCATCGACACCGCCGGGTGCCCGCCGGACCGCGTGCTCATGGTGGCCGCCCACGCCTGGGACCTCCGCGGAGCACAGGCGAGGGGCATGCGGACCGCATACGTCCGGCGACCGGTCGGGGATCCGCCGACGAGTGCCGACGCCTTCGATCGGCGGTTCGACGGACTGGACGAACTGGCCGTCGCGCTGACGGAGGGGTAGGGCCGCCCCGCACCCTCGCCGCACCCGTGCGCGGGCCTGGCCGGCCGCCCGGTCCACGCGGTGGGCACGGGCCCGGAACCCGCGGGGCCCCGCGGGTTCCGGAATTGTGGCTTCCGTCACGGTGCATCAGGTGCAGGCCTGGTAGTGATCACCGGATGCTCGGTCTTCTCCTGCGCCTGCTGCCCTTCTGGGTCCGCGAACCCCTGCTCATCGTGCTCGGGTCCGTCCTCGGCGTACGCCTCTCGTATATCGCCATTCAAGATCACGAATGGGCCCCGGCCGGTTTCGCCGCGGTGTTCCTGCTGTTCACCGCGATCCGCGTCCACATGGTGGTCCGGGCCCTGCGCGCACGCGGGAACCCGAGCCCGACGGCCTCCGTGAAGGAGCCGGCGGCTTCCGTGGAGGGGCAGTCGCAGGCACCGGCCCAGACCCAGGCGCAGGACGGAGCCGGGCCGCTTCCGGGTCCGGCCGCTCCGGAGAAGGAGCCCAACGTGTGGGGGCAGGCCGTCGCGGCGGTGGCCGTGTTCGGCGCTCTCGCCGCCGCGCTCTGGCTGGCCCCGCGCGTGCTGCCGTCCGACGACAACGCCTCGCATTCCGTCTCGTGTCCGAGCGCAGAGGACGAGAAGCTGCCGAAGGCCTACAAGATGACGCCCCGGGCCGTGACCGGTGACCAGTTGTGCCAGGCGCTCAACCGGCCCGACCTCGCCGTGCTCCTCGGGACGCCTCAGGAGACCGCGACTACCGCTTCGGGCAGCAACGACACCGCGCTCCTGACGGATGGCAAGGTCGCCCAGCCGGAGGCCGAGATCGGGTTCGACACCTACACCGTGCACCTCTCGGCCACGTACAACGACCTGCCGACGGCCCAGTACGTGAAGCTGATGAAGATGGGGGGCGACACGGAGGTCAAGACGCTCACGGTCCTCGGCCGGCCCGCGGTTTTCTCCTCGGACCACACCATGAAGTTCGAGATCGACCTCGGGGGCGGCGGATCCGGCGGACCGGTCGAACAAGGCCCCCTCGCCAGGACCCTGTCCGTGGCCCTCGACCCGAAGGACCGGGGCGGCTACTACGACATCACCGTGTGGAGCGAGTCCGGCGCCCTCCCCGACGACAGCGTCCTCGTCGGCATCGCGGAGAAGGTCCTGCCGACGGTCCCCGAACGGACCGCACGGTCCTGAACGGCCCCGGGTTCCCGGAGGAAACCGGCTCGATGCCGCCTGCCCGACGGCCGGTTCACCTTCCGTACAGGAAGGAGCGGGCGGGGACGAAGACCTCGTGGCCCGTGGGGAAGCGGACCCGCACCCCCGAGGCGGTCCAGGTGGTCGACTTGACGCCCCGGGGACCCAGGTCCGGGCCGACGTGCACCATGTGCCCGTAGGACAGGCCCGGGTCCCGGCCGATCATCAGCTCGTAGGTGTGCCGTCCGGACAGGGTGTGTTCGTGCACCAGCCCGAGATAGTGCGGCGACCGGTCGGCGTAGACGAGTGACGCGGGCGCCGTGCTGCGGTACGTCACCTCGGTCCGCGGCCACCACAGCGCGGTCACCATGCCGACGGTCAGCACGACACCCGCGAGGATGCCCGACAGGAAGGTGATGACGACTGCCGCCCTTGACCGGGCCGGCCGCGCGGTATGGCCGGGCCGGCCGGCGGTGAACGTGTCGATGGCGCTTCTCCCGAACCGTGGTTGTTCCGCACCGGATCGCCCCGGAGCCTGACCTTCCGGGAGAGACGCGGAGATCGGCCGTGCGGTTGCGGGAGACGGCCGTCGCGCCGCCCGGACCAGGTCCGGACGGCGCGGACGTCCGGCTACGCGCGTGATCGCCCGGACGCGTCCTGGCCGATACGGGTGCCCGCGCCGCTCACCCGGACCCGCCGGTCACCCGCGCGCAGGGTCACGGTGAGCTCGCCGGGGCGGCCCATGTCCTCGCCCTGGTGCAAGGTGAGGACGGACTGCTCGGGGACCAGGCCGAACTCACGGAGGTACGCGCCGAACGCGGCGGCGGCGGCGCCGGTCGCCGGGTCCTCGACGACGCCGCCGACGGGGAACGGGTCGCGGACGTGGAAGACGTCGGCCGACTCCCGCCACACCAGCTGGACCGTGGTCAGGTCCAGGCGGTGCATCAGGGTCTCGAGGCGCGCGAAGTCGTAGGCGAGATCGGCCAGGCGCTCGCGGGTGGCTGCCGCGAGGACGAGATGGCGGGCGCCGGCGAAGGCGATGCGGGGCGGGAAGAGCGGGTCCAGATCGGCCTCCGGCCAGCCGAGCGCGGCCAGCGCCTCACCGACGTCGGACGCGGAGACCTCCTCGATGTGCGGCGCGACACTGGTGAGCGTGGCCCGCAGCGCGCCGCCCTCCTCGGTCACCTCCACCGGCACGGTGCCCGCGGGCGTCGCGAACACCAGCTCCCCGGGCCCGGTCCGCTCGGCGAGCGCGAGGGCGGCCGCGACGGTGGCGTGCCCGCAGAAGGGCACCTCGGCCTTGGGGCTGAAGTAACGGATGCCGAACGCCCGGTCACCCAGGCCCTCGATGCCTTCCGGCGGCGGGGTCAGGAACGCGGACTCCGAGTATCCGAGGTCGGCCGCGATCGCGAGCATGTCGGCGTCGTCCAGGCCGGAGGCGTCCAGCACGACCCCGGCGGGGTTTCCTCCCTCAGGGTCCCTGGAGAAGGCGGTGTAGCGCAGAACCTCGGGCAGTGGGTCATTCGGCTTCATGATCGCGGCAACACGGCGCAGCGGCCGCGGTATTCCCGGAGTTCCCTCAAGGACGAGCCGATGCCGCCGACGCCCGGGTGACCGCCGACGGCCGCGCCCGGGAGTCCCCGATCGCGGGTGACCCGGGACGGTGCCGGTCTGTGGGCGCGGTGGGGCGGCCTGCCGGGCGGAAGGGGTGCCCGGTGAGCCCGGGCACCCCTTTCCACGACGATGTCCGTCGGCTCAGCCGCAGGGGCACGTGCCCGTTCGGCCGGCGCTCAGGAAGGCCACCCCGACCGGGCCGTCGCCGGCGGTGAGGGTGCCGATCACGTTGTCCGTCGCCGTGTTGATCACTGACACCGTGTCGGACGCGTAATTGGTCACGAAGGCGCGGGCGCCGGCGGAGTCCACCGCCACGCGGGCCGGTTCGTCGCCGACCGTCAGGGTGCGGACCACCGTATTGGTCTGGGTGTTGATGACCGACACGGTGTCGTCCTCGGAGTTGACCACGTAGGCGCGGGCGCGGGCGGGATCCACGGCCACCCCGGTGGGAATGTCACCGACGGGAATGGTGGTCAGCACGGTGTTCGTGCCGGTGTTGATCACGGATACCGAGTCGCTGTTCTCGTTGATCACATAGGCGCGGGCGCGGCCCGGGTCCACCGCCACGCGGAACGGGCGGTCGCCGACGGGAATGGTGGTGAGCACCGTGTTCGTGTCGGTGTTGATCACCGACACGGTGTCCGCTTCGCTGTTGGTGACGTAGGCGCGGGCGCGGCCCGGGTCCACCGCGACCCCGAACGGCGTGTCGCCGACGGGGATGGTGGTGAGCACGGTGTTGGTGCCGGTGTTGATCACGGAGACGTTGTCGTCGCCCGCGTTGGTGACGTAGGCGCGGGCGCGGCCCGGGTCCACCGCGACGTCCTGCGGGGCGTTGCCGACGGCGATGGTGGTGACCACGGTCTTGGTGTCGGTGTTGATCACCGTCACCGTGTCGGCGTCGCGGTTGACCACGTAGGCGCGGGCGCGGCCCTGGTCCACCGCCACCTCGATCGGGCCGTCACCGACGGGGATGGTGGTGACCACCGTGTTGGTGCCGGTGTTGACGACCGTCACCGTGTCGGTGTCGAAGTTGGTCACGTAGGCGCGGCTGACGGGCTTGGGGTGGGCGGGGTCGGCTGCCGCCGCATGCGGGGCGATGCCTGGCAGCAGCGCGGTGCACACCGCCGCCAGGGCTCCCGCCAGCCATGCGCGGCGGCCATGGTGCGACCGTGGCGGTCTCCCTTCCGCACGCCTGCCTGATGTGCACTCATGGCTGTCCGGGAATATGGGCATGGGCCTCCCCTGAGGGGGTTGTTGAGTGGGCTCGGGCCGGGCCGGCCCCGTCGAGGCGCCGACCGTCAGGAGCGTCGGCACGGTCCGAGGTCCTCGCCACGCAGGAATGGCCGAACGGGTTGGAGGCGGCGGGGGAGGTCCGCCGGCCCATATCGACGTCCCGTGGTGGATGACCCGGGAGCACCCGGACCGACGGAACGTACGTTTCATAGCTGGCGGAATGAGCAGTTCCGCACCAACATGATCGGGAGTGGTTGTTTTCGGTCAGGATTCGAAAAGATCACTCTCCGTGCAGGGTGCCGGCCGGTGTGCGCCCGGCGGGCCCGTGCCCGCTTACGGGCGTCTGGGGCGCGGCGCCTGGGCGGTGACGCGCATTCATGCGGACGTACCGAGGGTCTGTCGAAAGTTTTCCTGTGTTGATGCAAACGGACGCAAGAATCGACCGAAACTGATGTGGGTCTTTTGACTCCCGATCGTCCGTTCGGTGAGTGTCGGTCATATGCCCGCCACAACCCGAGCCGCCACCGGCGGCCCGATGCGCATACGCGACTTCCGTCTGCTGCTCGCGGGAGCGGCCACCGGACAGCTCGGCGCCCAGGTCACGCTGGTGGCCCTGCCCCTCGTGGCCGTCCTCGAACTGGACGCCCCCGCCTTCCAGGTCGGCCTGCTCACCGCCGCGGAGACCGCCGCCTTCCTGCTCGTCGGCCTGCCCGCGGGCGCGCTGACCGACCGGATGCGCAAGCGCCCCCTGATGATCCGCGCGGACCTGGTGCGGGCCCTGGCCATGGCGAGCATCCCCGCCGCGGCACTCGCCCACGCCCTGACGATGGCTCAGCTGTACGTCGTCGCGCTCGTGACCGGCGTGGCGACCGTCTTCTTCGACGTCGCCCACCAGAGCTACCTGCCGCAGATTGTGCCCCGCGACCAGCTCGTGGCGGGCAACGGCGCACTGGAGACGGTACGGTCCACCGCCCAGGTGACCGGCCCCGGCCTCGGCGGCGGACTGGTCCAGCTCGCCGGAGCGCATCTCGCCGTCATCGCGGACGCCGTCGGCTACGCGCTGTCCGCCCTGTTCCTCCTGCGCGTCGAGCAGCCCGAGCAACCGCCCGAGCCGGCCGCCGGCTCCTCCCTGCGCAAGGACATCGGCGAGGGCATCCGCTTCGTCACCGGACACCCGCTCCTGCGCGTCATCGCCGTCACCACCGCCCTGGCCAACCTGTGCGCGGCCGTCCTGATGGCGACCCAGACCGTCCACCTCGTCCGCGTCGTCGGCCTGCGGCCGGGCGCGCTCGGACTGGTGCTGTCCGCGTCGGCCGTCGGAGGACTGCTCGGCGCCCTGTGCGCCGGACGCCTCGCCGCCCGGCTCGGACAGGCCCGGGTCATCGTCCTGTCCGTCCTCGTGACCGGGCCGTTCGCCGTACTGTGGCCCCTGTCGGGCCACGGCGCCCTCGGCGCGGTCCTCTTCGCCACCGGATCGACGGTCGTCTCCTTCGGCGCCGTCGTCTACAACGTCGCCCAGGTCAGCTTCCGCCAGGGGCTGTGCCCGCCCCGGCTGCTCGGCCGGATGAACGCCACCCTGCGCTTCCTCATGTGGGGCACCCTGCCGCTCGGCGCGCTCCTCGGCGGTGCCCTCGCCGGAGCCTACGGACCGCGCACGGCACTCGCCTGGTGCGCGGCCGGCTTCTTCGCCGTACCGCTGCCCCTGCTGCTCTCCCCGCTGCGCCGGATGCGGGACCTGCCCGGACCCGACGGCCCCACCCCCGAGGACCCCGCGCCCGCGGCCGCGAGAGCGACCGGCACACCGGACGACGACGAGACGCCCGCCCCGACGCCCACCGGCTGAACGGCTCCGCGAGAACCCCGGCGTGACACCCGGGGCCCATGACGCCCACCCCATGACCACCGCCCCCGGACAGCACCGCCCCGGAACACCGGCCGCCGCCCGCCGTGGCGGACCGCGACCGCGACGGGCGGGACCCGGCGCGCACCGTCCGCACCCGCCACCACCCCGTGTCCGTACGGCAGAACGCGCTCCACCGCCCGTACCGGCCCACCGCCACGAGCCGCGCGACCGCGGCCGCGACAGAGAGGACCACGTGCTCAGCATCACGAGCCAGTACCTGGCCCGCTACCGGCAGCTCACCGCCGGCGACCGGACGGGCACCCTGCTGCCCGTCACCGGAGCACAGCGCCGCTTCGTACTGGTGCGTTCGCTGGACCCGTCGGGACGCCCCGACGTGGTGCCGATGTTCTTCGCCTTCCCCCACGGCTCCGTCGACCTGGAGCGCCTGCGGTCGGCGGCCCGTCTGCTCGCCGCCCGGCACACCGCCCTGCGCTCCCGGCCCGCCGTCGTCCGCGGGACCCCCGTCCTGCGGGTCGGCGAGCCCGATGTCCAGGTCACCCGGCCGACCCCGGCACCCGGCGAGCGCCCGGCCGACACGCTCCGGCGCGCGCTGGCCGCCTGGGACCCGCAGGGGCCGCCGCTGCGGCTGTTCCTCGCGCGGGACGACGAGAACCGGGGGGAGGACCTCCTCGCCGTCGTCCTGGACCACGCCGTCTGCGACGGCCGCTCACTGGCCCGGATCGTCGAGGAACTCGGCACCGCGTACACGGAGGCCGCGGCCGCCCGCACCGGCGCACCCGAGGAGGCGGAGGCCGAACTCGCCGCCTACCGGGAGGCCGTCCTCCTCCAGCTCGCCGCCGAGGAACGCGCCGACTCGCCCGAGGCGGCCGCGTACTGGGCCCACCGGCTGCGCACCGTACGCGCGCAGGCACCGGACAGCCGCCCGGAACGCGTGTCCGGCGGCACCCTGCCGAGCGGCGCGGCGCAGGCCCGGCTGCCCGCCCGCGAGGACGGCGTGCCGTTCCCCGGGCTGCTCGACGCCTGCCGCTCCGTCGCCCGTTCGCTGTACGGGCCCGGCCACGTCGTCCCGCTCGGCTACCCGTGGGGCGGCCGGCCCAGCGGTGCCGCACCGGTGGTCGGCTGCTTCCTCAACACCGTCGTCTTCCCGGCCGACACCGGCGACGGCCCCGGCCCCGAGGCGACGGCCGACGCCTGGTGGGACGACCTCGACCGGGCCGACGCGCCCTTCGACTCCGTCGTGGTCGCCGCCCGGTCCGCCGGCTCGGCCTGGACCGGGCGCCTCGACGGACTGCTGACCGTGGACGACGACAGCCGCCGCCCGCCGCTCGTACTGGCCGGCGTCGAGGGACGGGAGACCGACATCGACGGCAGACCGGTGCGCGGCCCCTTCGCCGTCTCCGTCACCCAGGGCGCGGAGATCCGACTGCGCATGGTGTGGGACCGCGCGATCCTCGACGACGCCACCGCGCACGAGGCGTTCGAATCGCTGACCCGGGCCCTGCGCCCGGCGGAGCGGACCCCGCGCTGAACCGCCGGCCGGACGCGCGGCCCGCCGCCTGCCGGAGGGGGGCCGCGACCGCCGGCCCTCCCCGGCCGGGGAAGTGACGCAGCCGTCCCGGCCGCCCCGCGACGCCGCGGAGCACCCCCGCACCACCCACGTCCGAAGCGTCACCGCGTGACCCGCGGAGCCGCCCGCACCACCGCCGGCCGCGACCGTGACCGGCACCGGAAATCCGACCCGACGACCTCAGGGATCGCCCATGCTTCCGCTCTCCTCCTCGCAGGAGATCGTCTGGCTGCACGAGCAGATGCAGCCGGGCAGCCGCGCCTACAACTTCACCGCCGCCCTCGACCTGTGGGGCACCCTCGACACCGAGGCGCTGCGCCGGGGACTCGCGGCCACGCTGGGACGCCATCCCGGTCTGCGGCTCGAACTCGTCGAGTCCACGGGGTCCGTACCGGGACAGCGCGTCGCGCCGCAGTGCGCCCCGAGGCTGCGCACGGCCGACCTCACCGGTGCGGACGACATCGAGGAGGCCTTCGCGCGCCTGCTGCGCACCGAGGCCGAGACGCCGCTCGACACCTTCGAGGCACCGCTGATCCGCTGGACCCTCGTACGCCTCGCCGAGCGCCACCACCGGCTCGTGCACGTGGAGCACCACCTGATCCACGACGGGCACTCCTTCGCGATCCTGCTCGACGACGTCTTCCGCACCTACCGCGCCCACGTCCTCGACGAGCCCCTCGAACTCCCGGCCGCCCCGTCCTACGCGGACCATGTCCGGGCCCAGGCCGAGGCCGCGTACGCCCCTGAGTCCCTCGACTTCTGGCGCACCCAACTGCTCGACCAGCCCCACGACCTGCCGCTGCCCGGCCTCGCCCGCCCCGGCGCCCGCCGCAGGCACCACGGCGGACAGCTGCGCCAGACGATCGGCGCCGACCTCGCCGAACGGCTGCGCACGCACGCCAGGTCGCGCGGCCTCACCCCCTTCGCCACGCTCCTCGGCCTGTTCGCCGAACTCCTGCGCCGGCACAGCGGCCGCTCCAAGATGGTCGTCGGCACCGCCGTCGGCAACCGCCCCCGCGGTTACGAGCAGGCCGTCGGCATGTTCGTCAACACCATCCCGCTGCCGCTCGACCTGGACGCCGCCGCCCCCGCCCAGGACACCATGGACGAGGTCACCGACACCCTCATCCGCGCCCTGCCGCACCAGGACGTGCCGGTCCAGGAGCTGACCCGGGCCCTCGGCATGCACACCTCCGGCGCCGACAACCCGCTGTTCTCCGTCATGTTCAGCGCCCACGACGCACCGCTGCCGGAGATCGACGTACCCGGCCTCGACATCACCCTCTTCGAGGGCTTCAACACCGGCACCACCCGCTTCGACCTCGACGTGGTGCTGCTCCCGGACGACCGGCGCGGAGTCACCCCGCGCCACGGCGCCCCGGGCATGACCCTGGTCTGGGACTACGACGCCGACCTCCTCGGCGAGGACGTCGCCCGGCTGCTCTGCGGCCGCTTTTTGGACCTGCTGCGTTCCTATCTCGACACCCCCGAGGCACCGCTGGCCGACCTCGCCCCCGCCGCGCCGGAGCCGGCCGCCGAGGCCGTGCCCGTCCCGGCCGACCGCGACCCGCTCGACCCCGTCGCCGCCCACCACCCGTCGCTGCCCGCCCTGCTGAGCGGCGCGCGCCGCCTCACCTACGGCGAACTCGACGAGCGGGTCGGCGCGCTCGCGTCCCGCCTGCGCGCCGCGGGTGTGACGCCCGGGCAGCCGGTGGCCGTCGTCCTGCCCAGGAGCGCCGACTCGGTCGTCGCCCTGCTGGCCTGCCTGCGGACCGGCGCCGTCTACTGCCCGCTGTCCCCGTCCGACCCGCCGGCCCGGCTCGCCCTGCTGCTGGAGCGGCTCGCGCCCGCGCTGGTCCTCACCGGCGAGGGCGGCGCCGCCCTGCCCGACGGACTGCCGGCCGCCCGTGTCGACGCCCCCGTGCTGCCCGCCGCCCACGCGGCCGGCGTGCTGCCCGGCACCACCTACGTCATCCACACCTCCGGATCCACCGGGACACCGAAGCCGGTCGCCGTCGGCCGCGCGGCGCTCGTGCACCATCTGACCGCGACCGCCGACCGGTTCGGCCTCACCACGGCCGACCGCGTCCTGATGTTCGCCCAGCCCTCCTTCGACGTGGCACTGGAGGAGGTGCTGCCGACCCTGCACTCCGGCGCGTGTCTGGTCCTGCCCGAGCACGAGGTGCCCACCGGCGCCGAACTCGCCGGCCTGCTCGCGTCCGCCCGGGTCACCGTCGCCAACCTGCCCACCAGCTACTTCCTCGCCACCCGCGAGGAGCTGCGGCCGGTCCTGCGCGACGGCGGCTGGGCCCCGAGGCTGCTGGTCCTGGGCGGCGAGCGGCTTCCCGCCCAGGCGCTGCGGGAGGTCCTCGCCGACACCGACGCCACCGTCCTGAACGTGTACGGCGTCACCGAGGCGGCCATCAGCTCCACCGTCCACGAGATCTCCCGCGACGCCCTCGCCGACGGCGCCGAGATCCCGCTGGGCACCGAACTCCCCGGCGAGCGCGTCCACGTCCTGGACGCCCACCACCGGCCGCTGCCGTCCGGCGCCGTCGGTGAACTCGCCATCGCCGGGCCGGGCCTCGCCGAGGGATACGCGGGCAACCCCGAGGTGACGGCCGCCCGGTTCGTCACCGTGGACGCGCTCGACGGGGAACGCGTCTACCTCACCGGCGACCTCGGCTACCGCGGCCTGGACGGTCTGCTGTACTTCCTGGGCCGGCGCGACAACCAGATCAAGCTGCGCGGCCACCGCATCGAGCTGGAGGAGATCGAGGCGGCGGCGTCCGCGGCCCTCGGCGGCCGGTCGTGCGCCGTCGTACTGGACCGCGAGAGCCCCGGCGCACCCCGCCTGGTCGGCTTCCTGGAGGACGGCGCCGACCGCGCGGACTTCGACGAGAAGGCCCTCCACGTGGAGCTGAGCCGCCGGCTGCCCGGCCCCCTCGTGCCCGCTCGCTGGGCACGGCTGGACACCATGCCGGCCCTGGCCGGCGGCAAGCCCGACCGTGCGGCCCTGGCCCGCCGGGCGGCCGCGCTCGACCCCGTGGCCGTCACCCCGGCCGAACCGGAGGCCGGGACCGGGTCCGCGCCGGCGGCCGCGGAGTCCGACGATCCGATGACGGCACTGCTGACGCAGGGCTGGCGCGAGGTCCTCGGGCACAGCCGCTTCGACACCCGTTCCCACTTCTTCCGCAGCGGAGGCCATTCCCTGCTGGCCGCCGAGCTCGCGGCCTGGCTGGAGCCCCGGCTGGGCACGCGCCCGCCGCTCAAGGTGCTCTTCCGCAACCCCGTACTCGCCGACCAGGCCGACGCCCTCGCGGCCGGCGCCACCCTCTCCACGGAGTCGTGATGACCCAGACCCCGAGCGCACCCGCCGCCGTCACCGCGGACACCGGTACCGCTCCGAGCACCGCCCACCCCGCCGCGTCCGCCGCCGTCACCGGTGCCGCGCCGAGCGTCGCCCACGGTCCCGCCGCCGAACCCACCACCGTGCTCGCCCGCTTCGAGGACTGGGTCCGGCGCACCCCGACCGCACCCGCCGTGATCGACGGCGCCCGGACCTGGACGTACCAGGACCTCGACACCGCCGCCACGGGCGTCGCCGACGCCCTGCGCGACCAAGTGCACCTCGGCGACCTGGTCGGCGTCTGCCTCGACCGCTCCACCGCCCTCGTGGTGACCGCCGTGGCGCTCGCCCGGATCGGCGCCGTCTACCTGCCGCTCGGCCCCCGCCCCGGTGAACGCCGCACCCAGGCCGTCACCGAGGACCTCGACGTCGCCTGCCTCGTCGGCGACCCGGACGTGCTGCCCGAGGCCCACCGCGGCGGTGAGCACACCCCGCTGCCCCTGCCCACCGACGGCGTGAACGCCCCCGCCGTCGCGGTGGCGGCCTTCGCCGCGCACGGCCGCGGCGCGCGGCGAGCCCCGGAGGGCGCCCTGTACGCCGTCCTCACCTCCGGATCCACCGGCCGCCCCAAGGCCGTGGCCGTGTCCGAGGACTCGCTGTCCGTCGCCCTCGACTGGTACCGGACCGAGACCGCACTGGCACCCGGGGACCGCCAGTCCCTGCTCATCGGTGTCGCGTTCGACCCGCACCTGCTCGAACTGTGGGCCGGACTGACCTCCGGTGCCGCCCTCGTCCCGGCGCCCGACGACACCCGCTGGGACGCCCAGGTGCTGACCGACTGGTGGCGCGACGCCGCCGTCACCGTGGCCGTCGCGGCCACCCCCACCGTCGAACCGCTGCTGGACCGGCCGTGGCCCGACGACCTGAAGCTGCGTCACCTCGTCGTGGGCGGCGACCGCATGCGCCGCCGTCCCGGCCCCGACGTCACCGCCACCGTCCACAACGCCTACGGCCCCGCCGAGGCCACCGTCGTCACCACCACCCACGCCATGCGCGCGGGCGACCCGGAGGCCGGCGACCCCGCCCCGCCGCCCATCGGCACCCCGCTGCCGGGCGTCACCGTCGTCGTCACCGACGACGACGGCCGCCCCGTCGCCCGCGGCCAGGACGGCGAACTGCGCATCGGCGGCCACTGCCTGGCGCTCGGCTACCTCGACCCCGAACTCACCGCGCGCCGCTTCACCGCCCCGCACCCGCAGGCGGCGACCCCGGCGGTCGACCGCCTCTACCGCACCGGCGACCGGGTACGGATGACCGCCGACGGCACCCTGGAGTTCCTGGGCCGCCTCGACGACCAGGTCAAGATCAGCGGGGTGCGGATCGAACCGGCCGAGGTGGAGGCCGCCTTCGAACAGGACCCCCGTGTCCGCAGCGCCGTCGTCACCGTGCTGCGCGACGACTCCGGCCACGCCCGTCTCGTCGCGCACGTACGGCCCGCCGACGGCGCCGGACCGGCGGCCGGCGACCTGCAGACCGCGGTCCGCGCCTGGCTCCCCGAGCAGGCCGTGCCCGCCACCGTGCGGATCGTCGACGGCTACCCCCTGGACGCCAACGGCAAGGTCGACCGGGTCGCCCTGTCCGCCGCCGTCGAGACGCCCGCGCCCGCCGCGGACGACCTCGCGGACGCCACGCCCGCCGAACACCTCGTCCTCACGACCGTACGAGACCTGCTCGGCCGGCCCGAGACCACGCTCGGCGACAACTTCACCGACGCCGGCGGCACCTCCGTCGTCGCCGCCCGGCTGCTGGCGGCCGTCGAGGGTGCGACCGGCATACGGCCGCGCGCCCACGAACTGCTGCGCAGCGAGGACCTGCGCGCCTTCGCCGCACTCGTCGACCAGCGCCTGACCCCGCGACCGGCAGGAGCCTGACATGACCTCCACCACCCCGCAGCCCGCGGCCCCGGCGCGGTCCGGCGCCCCGGCCGCCGTACCCGGCCCGGCACGGGCGACGGCCCTGCCGGCCCTCCTCGCCCGGCGTGCCGAACTCACCCCCGACGCCCTGGCCGTCGTCGACGGTGACACGACCCTCACCTACGGCCGTCTCGTCCAGGCCGGCCGCGCCCTCGCCGCGCGCCTGCGGGAGCACGAGGTGACCCCCGGCGACCGGGTGGCGCTGCTGACGACCCGGTCGGCCCGCACGGTCGTCGCACAGCTCGCGCTCTGGCTCGCCGGGGCCGTCTGTGTGCCCCTCGACCCGGCCCAGCCCCGTCCGCGCACCGAGGCGATGATCGTCGACGCCGAGGTGACGCTCACCGTCGGCGACGCCAAGCTCCTGGACGCCGCCGCGCTCGCCTCGCCCGTCCTCGCGCTGCCCGAGGAGCCGCTCACGGACGGCGGCGCGCTGGACGACTCCGACCCGGACGGCCCGGCGTTCATCATGTTCACCTCCGGCTCCACCGGCCGCCCCAAGGGCGTCGTCGTGCCGCACGGTGCCATCGCCGAGCTGGTCACCGCACCGGACTACGTCACCGTCACCGCCCGCGACCGCGTCCTGTTCCACTCGCCCATGACCTTCGACGCCTCCACGTTCGAGGTCTGGGTCGCCCTCGCCAACGGCGCCGCGGTGGTCGTCTGCACCGAGCAACGGCCCTCCCTGGAGGACCTCGCCCGGCACGTCGAACGCCACGGAGTGACGGTCGCCTTCTTCACCACGGCCCTCTTCCACCAGCTCGCCGCCCGCCGCTCCCGCGTCTTCGCCCAGCTCCGCTCGGTCGTCGTGGGCGGCGAGGCCATGGCCGCCGCACCGGCCCGCGAGGTGCTCACCGCCTTCCCCTGGCTGGAACTGGTCAACGGCTACGGGCCGACCGAGACGACCACCTTCGCCACCGCCCACCGGGTCACCGCCCGCGACTGCGACGCACCCGTCCCGATCGGCCGCCCCATCGCCGGCGCCACCGCGCACGTCCTGGACGCCGAGGGCCGGCCGGTCGCGGCGGGGGAGCGGGGCGAACTGTGGGTCGGCGGCAGCAGGCTCGCCCACGGCTACACGGGCCTGCCCGAACTGACCGCCGAACGGTTCGTCGAGCACGCGGCCACGGGCCGGCTCTACCGCACCGGCGACATCGTCTCCCTCCGGCCCGACGGCACCCTCGACTTCCACGGCCGCAACGACGACCAGGTCAAGGTCCGCGGCTTCCGCATCGAACCCGCGGAGGTCGAACACGCCCTGCGCCGGCAGGACGACGTCGTCGACGCCGCCGTCACCGTCGACCGGGCGGGCAGCGCCGAAGCACGCCTCGTCGCCTTCGCCGTCGCCGCGCCCGCACCGGCGGGCGGGGGCGCCGCGCTGCGCGAGCGGCTCACCGCCGTGCTGCCCGCCCACCTGGTGCCCGACGCGGTCACCTTGGTGGACCAGCTGCCCCTCACCCCGACCGGCAAGGTGGACCGGCGCGCGCTGGCCGACCTGGCCCAGGCGGCCGGCGACGGCGGCAGCGGCACACCGGCGACGGCGATGACCCCCCTGGAGCAGGCCGTGGCCGAGGTCTGGAGCCGGTCCCTGGGCAGCGAGGTCACCCGGGCCGACGCCGACTTCCTCGCCCTCGGCGGCCATTCGCTGCTCGCCCTCGCCGTCACCGACGACCTGCGCGAGGAACTCGGCGTCGAGCTCGCCCTCGCCGACTTCTTCGCCGCCCCGACCGTCGCCGCACAGGCGGCCCTGGTCGAACGGGCGCTGCTCACCGCCCACCACGATCTGCACCCCGAGACCCCGGAGCACAGCGATGTCCACTGACGCCGACTCCACGGCGCGGACCCGGCAGCAACTCCAGCAGGAACTGCTGCGCCGGGCCCGGGCCGGAGCCGCCCGGCGCACCACGGCGGCCCCCGGTGGCGGCGCGGCGGCCCCGGACGACAGCGGCCACGCGGCACCGGGCCCCCGGACGGCCGCCGCCGTCGGGCGCGGAAGCCTCCCGCTCTCCCGCGCCCAGCGCCGCATGTGGCTGATGGAACGGCTCGGCGGCGCGGGCGACTCCTACCACGTGCCGTTCGCCACACGGGTGCGCGGCCCGTTCGACCCGGCCGCGTTCGCCACCGCCCTCACCGCGCTGGTGGCCCGGCACGAGATCCTTCGCACCCGCTACACCGAACAGGACGGCGAGCCCCGCCAGGAGGTGCTCCCGCCGCCACGGACCGTCTCCGTGCCCGTGGCCGACACCGCTCCGACGGACGCCCCCGAAGCGCTGCGGCGCGAGGCGGCCCGCCCCTTCGACCTCTCGGCCGGCGAGGCCGTGCGGGCACTGGTGCTGCGCCACGCACCGCAGGACCACACCGTGCTGCTGACCTTCCACCACATCGCCGTCGACGGCGGCTCCCTGGAGACGGTGGCGGCCGAACTCGCCGCACTCCACGACGCGGCCGGCGGCCCGGACACACTCGCCGTGCCACCGCAGTACGCCGACCACGCGCTCCGCGAGCACGACGCCCTGCCCCGCCTGGGGGCCGAACTCGACCGCTGGAGCGACCTGCTGGCCGACGCCGCCCCACCCGGGCTGCCCCGGCCGGCGACCGCCGCCGGGGACCCGGCGGCCCGGCCGGCCGCCGTCCACACCGTGCCCCTCGCACCCACCCTGCCCGACGCCCTGCGCACGCTCGGCGCCGAACGGCGCGCCACCCTCTTCACGGTGTCGCTCACCGCGGCCTTCGCCACACTGCACCGGCTCACCGGCGACGAGGACCTCGTCATCGGCGTGGCGAGCACCCACCGCACCGGAACCGCCATGCGCGGACTGGTCGGCCTGTGCGTCAACACCCTGCCCGTACGGGTCGACACCTCCGGCGACCCGTCCTTCACCCAGCTGCTGCACCGGGTGCGCGACGCGCTGCTGGAGGCACAGCGGCACGGACACATCCCCTTCGACCTCGTCCTGGAACGCCTCGGCGCCCAGGCACGCGGCACCGACGGCACCGCCCTGATCCGCGTCACCTCCGACGTCCTCGGCGAGCCCACGGTGCTCCGGCTGCCGGGCACGTCGGCCGAGTACGTCGACGTCGGCATCGGCCACGCCAAGTTCGCCGTGTCCTACGGACTCGACCTCGCCGACCCCGCGCGGCCCACGGCACTCGTCCAGTACGACCCGAACGCCCTGGACGACGCCGTGGCCGGGACCACGGCCCGGGACTACGCACACCTGCTCGCCACGGCCGCGGCCGACCCGGACACCCCGCTGAGCCTGCTTCCCGGCTTCGGCCCGCCGCCGCGAGCCGGCGACCGTGAGCCCCGGCACGTCCCGGACCCGCACGCCGAAGCGCGGGACACGTCCGGGACCGGCACCCCGCCTGCGGACGCCCGGGACGGCGCCGGCCACCCGGCGGCCCGGGCCCTGCGCGCCCACCCCGAGGTCGCCGACGCCACCGTCGTCCACCCCGCCCAGGGACGGCCCGTGGCCTACGCCGTCCTGCGCGACAGCGTCGGCCCCTCCGCCCACGAACTGCTCGGCCTGCTGCGCCGGTCGCTTCCGTCCGAGGCCTGTCCGGCCGCGGTCACGCTGCTCGACGCGCTGCCCCGCACGGCCACCGGCGCGACCGATCCCGCCCGGCTGCCCGGGGCGCCCACCCCGGCCACGTCGTCCGGACCCCGGGCCGAGGCCGTCGTCGAGACATTCGCCGCCCTGCTCGGGAACGTGCCCACGCCGGACGACGACTTCTTCGCCCTCGGCGGCCACTCACTGCTGGCCGTGCAGCTGGCCGAACGGCTGCGCACCCGGCTCGCCCTGCCGCTCACCGGCCTCGACGTGCTCCAGGCACGCACCCCCCGGGCACTGACCGCACTCCTCGACGAACGCGCGGCACAGCAGAGCGCAGCGAAGAACACGAGGAAGCCGGCCCGCTCGCGCGGTGCGCGTCCGGGCACGGTGCTCGTCACCGGTGCCACGGGCGGCGTCGGCGCGTTCGTCCTGCGTGAACTCGCCGCACAGGGACGGCCCGTGCTGGCCCTGGCCCGGCCCGAGTCCGCCCATCTGGTCGCCGGCGACGGCATCGACGTCGTCGAGGGCGACCTGACGGACCTGGCGGGCCTGCGGGACGCCGTCGCCGGCGCGGACGCGATCGTCCACGCCGCCTGCACCTTCACCCGCCACGAGGTGGACCTGGCGGCCATGGAGGCGATGGCCGGAGCCTGGCGGCGAGGACCGTTCGTCTTCGTCAGCAGCGTCGACGCCTACGGACACCCCGAGACGCACCGGGTCGCCGAGGAGTCACCGGCCCATGAACCGGTCAGCCCGTACGGAAGGGCCAAACTCGACTGCGAGGCCATGCTGCTGCGCGCCGCGGGGACCGGGGGACGCGGGGGAGCGAGCGCCGTACGGTCGCCGATCGTCTGGGGCGCCCACGACCGGCTGCGCGAACAGCTGCGCTGGGGTGCCGTCGGCGGGCTCTACCAGGCCGCCCGCAAGGGCGCTCCGATCGACCTGCCCCGCCCCGGCACCGGCGGGCACCACTGGTACGGGGCCGCCTGGGTGCACGCGGCCGCCCTGGCCAGGACCGTGGCCGAGTGTCTGGACCGGCCCGTGCACGGCGTCGCCAACGCGTGCAGCGGCCACGTCTCCTGGCACGACCTGGCGCACGACCTCACGGAACTGCTCGGCACCCGCGCGGACTTCCGCGAGACGGACGAGGTCCCCCGCGATCTCGATCACCGCTGGGTCTACGACAGCGCACGCCTGGCGCGTCCCCTGCGGGCACACCCCGGCGAGGACCGGCGGACCGTGCTGAGGGAGATGATCGACGGCATGACACGCGACGACGGCTGACCGGCCGAGGGCGCCCGGAACCCCCCACGGGAACACCGGGCGCCACCGGCACGAGCAGCGCGTCCTCGATGATCTCCGGACACACGCTCCAGCCGGCGAGAAGGGACCGCGCGGGCCGTGGCACCGGCGCCGGCCGGTGAGCACGCGCCCGCAGCCGGCCCTCCGGCGGCGCCGGACGCCAGGGCGGCGACGCTGGTCCTGTTTGACCTTGACACGGTGACAAGGTCTTCACTGGCTGCCCAGGAGGTGGTCTCGATGACGGTCACGGGACAGGACGCGGACGCGGTACGAGCGCTGCGGGGGCTGGAGGACGGCAGTGCGTCCGTGCGGCTGCAGGCCGCTCTGGCGGTCGGTACGGCGCCCGACCCGCGCTTCGTCGGCAAGCTCGTCGAACGGAGCGCGGTCGAGCCCGAGTTCTTCGTCCGCGACATGCTGACCTGGGCGCTCACCCGGCACCCGGTGTCGCTGACGCTTCCCGCGCTGCTCCGTGAGGTCCGCTCGGAACGAGCACAGGCGCGGAGCCAGGCACTGCACACGCTGTCCAAGATCGGGGACCGCCGGGCGTGGCCGGCGATCACCCGGACGCTCCTGTCCGACGCCGACATCGAGGTGGCGCGGAGCGCCTGGCGGGCCGCGGCCGTGCTCGTACCGGAAGGCGAGGAGTCCGCGCTGGCCGCGGTACTGGCGACACAGCTCGGGCGCGGCGGGCGGGAGACACAACTGAGCCTCAGCCGGGCGCTGGTGACGCTGGGGGAAGCGGCGGAGCCGGTGCTGCTCGCCGCGACGACGGCCCCCGACCCGGGCACCCGCGCGCACGCACTCGCCACCCAGCGGCTGCTGCGCGACCCGGACACCGGTTTCGGGTTCGCGATCGAGGAGGCGAAGCGCGTCGTGGCCCTCGGCGGGTCCGCTCCCGGGGGACAATAGGACGTGTTGATCGGTGAGGTGGCGCGAAGGTCCGGGGTCAGCGCCCGGATGCTCCGGCATTACGAGTCGCTCGGTCTGGTGCGGCCCTCGGGCCGCAGCGGCTCCGGCTACCGGGAGTACTCCGGGGAGGACATCCGGCGGATCTTCCACATCGAGAGCCTGCGTTCGCTGGGGCTGTCGCTGCGCGAGATCGGTCGCGCGCTCGACGACCCCGGCTTCACGCCCTCGGCGCTCGTCGGCGACCTCGTCCGCCAGTCGCGCGAACGCCTCGCGGCGGAGACCGAGTTGCTCACCCGGCTGCGCCGGATCGATGCCGCGGACCCGGCCGACTGGGAGGACGTCCTCCAGGTCGTCGCGCTGCTTCAGGCACTGGGATCCAAGAGCGCCGGCACTCGTCAGCGCGCCGCCCTCGCCTCGGCCGATCAGGTTCAGGTGCCGGCGGAGGCCCTGGTCGAGGCGGTGCTGAGCGAGACCGAGCCGAACGTCGCCGGGGCCCTTCGATGGGCGCTGGCGCGATCGGGCGGCGGCGTCCCGGCACTGCTGGCAAAGGGCCTCGGCTCACCGGTGGCCGCGGTGCGGGAACGTGCCGTGCAGTCCCTCGCCGAGATGCCCGGTGACGAGGCCGGAGGGTATCTGCGGGAGGCCCTCGCACATCCCGACGCCGTGGTCCGCGGGTACGCGGCTCTGGCGCTCGGTGCGGGCGGTGTGGCCGACGCGGTCCCGACGCTCGTCGAGATGATCGTGGAGGGGCGGAACGACACCGACGCGGCCGACGCGCTGAGCGTGCTGGCGAGCGACACCGGGACGGCGGACCGTATCGCGGCCGGGCTCGTCGGACGCCTCGCCCACCACACCACCGGAGCGCCCGCACGCGGACGGCTGACCCAGGCACTGGCGGGCATCCCCGGCACGCGGGCGACCCATGCCCTGGCGGAGCTGTCGCACGACGCGGATCGCGCCGTCGCTCTGACGGCGACGTACCTTCTCCGGCTGCGCGACGCCGGGTGACGGATCCGGCTGAAGGGTCTGTGATGACGGGTGACCACGCGGTGGAGGAGACGTGGGGGACTTGTCGTATCTGATCCACGCCCGTGGCGCGCGGGACCGCGGTTGGGGTTTTCTCGTGCATGCATCTCCAACCCCCCACACACCATGGAGAGTTCATGCGCCGCGCCTGCTTGGGCCTGCCCGTACCCGTTCAGCTCCGGCTGGTTCGGCAGGGGTGTGCCAGACAGGTCTGACCACCGCGGAACCTCCACGGTGAACTGAGGGTCCCCGGGTTACCGAGGGGCACGGGGAAGACCCCCGGATGCGAACGAGCCGAAGTCCGCCCCCTGGTGCCGCTCCGCGGCACATGTCGGGCAGGGCGGTCCCGGCCGTCTCACGCGGCGCCGACCGCTGTCGGCTCCACCGATGCGCGGCGGCGGTGTCCGTGTGCCGTTTTCCCTGCTCAAGACGGTCGGCCGATTTCCGACCGGCATCGCTCACGAGTGCGTGACATGTACACGTCATAGATGTAAGTCTCTGTTCACCCGCTGTTCGAACAGGACTTCATGTCCCAGGCAGTCCTGGCCGGCCCCATACCGGCCGGGCGACGATCCCCCCACAGCAAGGAGCTTTTTCCGTGAGACTCCTCAACGTGCGTCACAAGCGCACCACTTTGGTCATTGCCACCGCAGTGGCCGCCGGAGCCCTCCTCTCCACTGGTCTGACCACCAGTGCCTCCGCACAGATCCCGGCCGGACCCACGTCCGCGAAGCCGCTCGCGGCGGCCCCGACCACCCTGTCCGCCGCGACGCGCACCACGCTGATCCACAAGGCACAGGAGGGCGCGACCGGGACCGCCCGGCGAATAGGTCTCGGCGCCCAGGAGAAGCTGGTCGCGAAGGACGTCGTCAGGGACGCCGACGGCACCGTGCACACCCGCTACGAGCGCACCTACGCGGGCCTGCCGGTGCTGGGCGGCGACCTGATCGTCCACACGGCCGCGTCCGGCAGGACCCAGGGCGTCACCAAGGCCGTCGGGTCCGCCATCGAGGTCGCCTCGCTCACGCCGCGGATCAGCGCCGCCAAGGCCGAGAAGCAGGCGGTGTCCGCCGCGCACACCCTGGGCTCCGCGAAGGCCTCGGCGGACGGCGCCCGCAAGGTGATCTGGGCCGGCTCCGGCAAGCCCGTCCTCGCCTACGAGACCGTCGTCGGCGGCCTCCAGGACGACGGCACCCCGAACCGGCTGCACGTCATCACCGACGCCGCCACCGGCAAGAAGCTCTTCGAGTACCAGGGCATCGAGACCGGCGTCGGCAACACGCACTACAGCGGCAAGGTGGACCTCACGTCCACTCAGTCCGGGTCGTCGTACACCCTCACCGACGCCTCGCGCGGCGGTCACAAGACCTACGACCTCGACCACGGCTCCGACGGCACCGGCAAGCTGTTCTCCCAGGACAGCGACACCTGGGGCGACGGTAAGGTCGCGACCGCCGCCACGGCCGGCGCCGACGCCGCCTACGGCGCCCAGGAGACCTGGGACTTCTACAAGAAGACCTTCAACCGCAGCGGCATCAAGAACGACGGTGTCGGCGCCTACTCCCGTGTCCACTACGGCAAGGCGTACGTCAACGCGTTCTGGGACGACAGCTGCTTCTGCATGACCTACGGCGACGGCACCAACGACTCCGACCCGCTGACCTCGCTGGACGTCGCCGGCCACGAGATGAGCCACGGTGTCACCGCCAACACCGCGGGCCTGGAGTACTCCGGCGAGTCCGGCGGCCTGAACGAGGCCACCTCGGACATCTTCGGGACCGGTGTGGAGTTCTACGCGAACAACTCCTCCGACGTCGGCGACTACCTCATCGGCGAGAAGATCGACATCAACGGCGACGGCACCCCGCTGCGCTACATGGACAAGCCCAGCAAGGACGGCGGCTCCGCCGACTACTGGTCCGCGGACGTCGGCAACAAGGACGTGCACAACTCCTCCGGCGTCGCCAACCACTTCTTCTACCTCCTGAGCGAGGGCAGCGGCGCCAAGAAGATCAACGACGTCAGCTACGACTCGCCCACCAAGGACGGCTCCAAGGTCACCGGTATCGGCCGCGACAAGGCGCTGCAGATCTGGTACAAGGCGCTGACCACGTACTTCACGTCGACGACCGACTACAAGGCGGCCCGCGAAGGCACCCTGAAGGCGGCGACGGACCTGTACGGCGCGGACAGCACCGAAGCCAAGACGGTCGCCGCGGCCTGGACCGCGGTCGCCGTCGGCTGACCCCCGCACCACCACCAGGGGCGGCACCCGGGACCCACCCGGGTGCCGCCCCTGGCCACGCCGCCCGGGCGCCCCGGGGGCCACGGCCGCGAACCGTAGGGCATACTGACGCCTCGCCAGTGCAACATTTTGTTGAAGGAGGGGAAGTTGGCAGCCTGTTTCAGGACGGTCACCGAGGTGGGGGAAGTTCACCTCGCCCAGGCGGAGGGCCTGGGGCGCGCCTTCCAGGAGGCGATCGCACCCGCCACCGTCAACTACGACTTCGGCCACATCCGCGATGCCGCCGCGAGGCTTCCCGACAGCGACATCGTCAAGATGGTCCGCGGCTGGCGGCTCCAGGAGGAGGCGCCGATCCTCGTGATGGTGCTCTCCCTCAAGGAGGCGGTCCGCCAGGCGCTCCCGCCCGAGGCGGCGCAGGCGACCTTCTGGGACACCATCGAGCGCGACCTCACGCACGCCTTCACCGGCCTCGCCGGGCAGGAGGGCGCCCCGGGACTGGCCTACTACGAGGAGGGGCCGGACCACACCAGCTACTACCGCGACCTGTTCTTCGCCCTCCAGGACGAGGAAGCCGGCCCGTACCTGTACGCCGTCGCCTTCTGCACCGATGTCACCATCGGCTTCGGCAGGTCCCGCGTCGGCACCCTGGGCCTCACCGACACCGCGCCGTTCGCGGTCCGGCTCGACGCGATCGTCGTGCGCCAGAAACTCGCCAACGAGGCCTGACCTAGCGGGCGTCGCCCGCCTGAGATCGTTCGGGACCGGGAACCGCCCGAGGAGGTATCGGTTCAGCGAGCCGAAACAAGGTGCGAGGGCGCCGTCGGTCGTGAAACGGTGCGGGGCGGCGGGGCCCCTTCAGGGAGGGCTCACGACCGACCGTCAACCGGCCCGGAGGTGGCTCTGTCCATGCGGATGAACCTGATCGCGATAACGCTGGACTGCCCCGATCCGCCGGCTCTCGCGGCGTTCTACCAGCAGGCGACCGGCCTCGAACCCCACCCGCGATCCGACGCAGAATTCGCCGGACTCAACCGGGAGGACGGACTCTTCCTGGGCTTCCAGAGAGTCGACGACTACCGGGCGCCCAGCTGGCCCGGCCAGACCGTACCCCAGCAGCTTCACCTCTGCTTCCAAGTCGAGGACTTGGACGAGGCCGAGGCCCGGCTGCTGGAACTGGGCGCGGGCAAGCCGGACCACCAGCCGAACGGGGACAACGCCAGGGTCCTCACCGACCCGGCCGGCCACCCGTTCTGCCTGACCCTGAAGTGACCGTGCCCGTCCGGGGCGCGGACCGGAACAGGCGGGTGCGGACCGGCGGCCCCTCCCGGCCTCGGCCCGCCGGCCGCCCGTACGGCCAGCGGGAACCGCCCGCCCCCTGGGGCCGTCTTGTGCGCTGACCGTGCACGAAACAAGGGGGACGATGTGACGCGGAACGTGACGAAGGCCGGTCTCATGGTGGTGGCCATGGCTACGGTGCTCGGGGCCACGGCCTGCGGCGGGGACGCCGGCGCGAGGGCCGGGGGCGGCGGGAAGCTCCCCGCGCACGGCACGGCGGAGACCGTGGCGTCCGCCGGGGACGGGGCGTCCGCCGGCTCGGCGCGGACGTCTCTCGGTGCCGTGGAGAAGCTGTCCGGTGCCGCGGGGGCCGCGGCGGCGCCCACCACCCGGCACGTGCCGTGGAACCTGGACATCCTGGACCAGCGTTCGCGGCCCCTGAACGGGAAGCTCACCACCACCGCCACGGGCAAGGGCGTCCACGTCTACGTGATCGACACCGGGATGGAGATCGCCCACAAGGAGTTCGGCGGACGCGCCCACCTCGGCGCCGACTTCGTCGGTCCGAAGGACTCCGGTGACTGCTTCAGCGAGGCGGGGATGGGCCACGGCACGTTCGTCGCGGGCATCATCGGCGGGGCGAAGTACGGGGTGGCGCCGAAGGCGGAGCTCGTGCGGGTCCAGGGCGTCACGTGCGAGAGCGAGGGCGGTGGTTCCGCGGCGGAGGCCGAGGCGGCCGTGGTGAAGTCGGTCAAGTGGGTCACCGCACACGCGCAGAAGCCCGCGGTGGTGAACATGTCGCTCAACTTCGCGCACCGGTCGGCGGCCGTGGAGTCCGCCGTGAAGAAGATGGTCGACGCGGGGATCCCGACGGTGGTCTCGGCCGGCAACTTCCATGACGACGCCTGCAAGCACTCCCCAGCCGGAGTCCCCGGCACGATCGTCGTGGCCGCCTCCACCTCGAACGACCGTGCGTGGAGCGACACCGGCTCCTACGGCTCGGGCTACGGACGGTGCGTGGACCTCTACGCCCCCGGCCAGAAGGTGACCGCCGCCCTCGCCGGCGGCGGCACGACCACGGAGACCGACGGCGCGACGTCCTGGGCCGCGCCGCACGCGACCGGCGTGATCGCGCTGTACCTGTCGGCACACCCCCACGCCACGGCCAACCAGGTCCACGTCTGGCTCGACCACACGGCCACCCCCGGTGTCGTGCGCGGCGTCCGCTCCGACACCCCCAACCGTCTTCTCCACACCGGCGGCCTCTGACCCGCACGGTCCGCCCCGGGCGCCACGTGAGGGGTGGCGCCGCCGGGCGGAGGTGAACAGTTGGGCCGGATGCCGCGTCCGGATGCGCGGCGTATCCGCCTCGTCACAAGATCCTGACCATGCGGACATTAACGGTGACCTCGTCCTGTCGTCGGCCGACGTGGCGCGGAGGTGTGCGTCACGTCATATCCACGGCTCTCGCCTGCGGCGTCCTGCTGGCCGGTGCCACGGCGTGCGGCCCGGGAGCCGAGCGGAAGGTCTCCGGCGGCGCACCCGGCGCGGCGTCCGCCCGTCCCGGTCAGACTCTGGGCGGGCGCCTGCCCGGCGTCGGAGACCGGATGTGGAGCCAGGTGCCGGCCGACACCGGCCAGGCGGTGGTCGTCTACGGCGAGCACCCGGATTCCCCCGACAGCTTCGTCGTGCTCTACGAGAAGCGGGACTCGACGTGGGTGCGGACGGCGAGCTGGCCCGCGCACAACGGCAGGCTGGGCTGGACGGACGACCACCGCATGGACGACGAGCAAAGTCCCGTCGGTGTGTTCACGCTGACCGACGCGGGGGGCGCGCTCGCCGACCCCGGGAGCCGGCTGAGGTACTGGCGGGACGATCATGCCTACGCGACCATGCTGCCTCCCGGGCCGGCCCACACCCATGACTTCGACTACGTCATCGCCATCGACTACAACCGGCTCCAGGGCGTACCCCCCTTCGACTGGAGCCGCCCGGACGGGGTGGAGACGGGCGGCGGGATCTGGCTCCACCTGGACCACGGTGACGGCACCTCGGCCTGCGTCACCGTCCCCGAGGCCGGTATGAAGACCCTCCTGCGCACCCTGGACCCGGCGCGGCACCCCGTCGTGGTGATGGGGGACCGCGAACGTCTCAGTCTGTGAAGCCCACGGGACGGCCGGTGGCACGGCTTCGGAAGGGGCCTCCGGCTCGCCCCGGGGGCCGGTTTTCGGCGGGAAACGGGTGACGCGGCCCATAGGGGCCATATCACGTCCTAAACGGGGCCGTAGACACACAGCGCGCCGAACAGGCACAAAACCCGCCAGATGACCGATTTGTGCACTATCCCCTATCTCGGGTAGTACGTCACATTCTTGCCCTGGCCGTGGCGCGCCGCTAACCATGTTCCTCGTCGCCGCACAGCCACCGGGCCG
>NZ_JACHJK010000022.1 GCF_014203595.1 Streptomyces echinatus | reverse complement strand
GTCAGCCCCAGCAGCATGACGTTCGTCGAAGAAAACGCATCGTTGGTACTGATATCAGCCGCGTTGATCAAAAACGCAAAGAAGAACAACACCGCAGCGACTATGCCAAGCATCACGAGCTCCTCTCACAAGGGGGTAAACCCGTATGCCCGGCTATCGCTCCCGCAGACGCCGGGACGCCCGGGCCACGCTCGCGGTGAGTCAGGCATGCGCGTGGTGCGGCCCGGCCGCCCGCCGTGGCGCGGCGTGATGCGCAGGGACGGCCGAACCCGTGCCCTGAAGGCGCTGGAGCCACAGGGAAGCCGTGAGCAGGAGGCCGGTGAAGATAACTAGAAGGAGGACGGAGACCCACATCTGCCTGCTCCCGGGAGACTGCCAGCCGGTCCAGGCCGTCGATGTCGCCCACATCAGGGCGCCCACCGCGTAGAAGGCGCGGACCCGGCGCAGCTGCCGCACGGCCCGCAGAGACATGATGCGATCAGTCATGGATGCCATGCCGGCCCGTGTACCCCGGGGCACGCGGTTCAGCAGACCGGGTTTGCTTCTGCTGATTCGTTCACTTTTGCTCTTGCTGCTGGGTGCGCCCCTCGAAGTCGCGTCGTACAGCTGCGCCTTGGTCTTCGACCAGTCCTGCACCGTCGGGGAGGTCCAGGACGGCGCCGCAGTGGCTGCACAGTTGCCCGTCTTCGGCGGGCGTGCCGCAGGCCTTGCAGAACCGGTTGCCTTTGTTGTTCTCGGTTTCCGCTGTCATGACTCTCCTCGGACGGGTGGGCTGTGATGAGTGCGGAGTACCCGCGGTTTCCGTGTCGAATCTCAGGGAGGTCTGCTTCATTTTGAAGCTCCGATAGACTCTGGACTTGGATGGCTCCAGAGCCGTGGGGTGTGTGGCCCGCTCGGAAGTGGTGCGCTGTGTCCCGTGCCAGGGCGTGGATCCGGTGTCGCGGTGAGGACACTGTGGTTCAACCCTCGCTGTTTGAGGCTAGTTCATTGAGTGCCGGTGTTGTCCGGGTGGTGGGAGAGGGTGGACAGAGATGACGGTGAAGGCACTCCGTCCTCATCAGCGAGAAGCCGTGGACGCGGTACTCCGGGCACTCGAATTGCCTGCAAGATCTACAGTGCCCGAGCGGGGTCTACGGACGCAGGTGGTCATGGCGACCGGATCGGGCAAGACCCTGGTGGCCACCCGGAGCGCGGAGGAGCTGCGTGCGGGCCGTGTCCTGGTGCTCGTGCCCTCGCTGGATCTGCTGGCGCAGACGGAGGCCGCATGGCGTGCAGGCGGGCGCACGGGGCCGATGATCGGGGTCTCGTCCCTGCGGGGTGCGGAGGCGGGCTTCCCGAACACCACGGACGTGGGCGAGCTGGTCGACTGGGTGCGACCGCTCGACAGGGTCACCGTGTTCGCCACGTACGCCTCGCTCGGGCTCGGCACCCTGGAACGCGCGCACGCCGCCGGCCTTCCGGGGTGGTCGCTGATCGTCGTGGACGAGGCGCACAGGGTTTCGGGCCGGATCGGGAAGCCGTGGGCGGTCGTCCACGACAACACCCGCATCCCCGCCCTGCGCCGCCTCTACATGACCGCCACCCCGAGGCTGTGGCAGCTGGACGAGGACTTTGAGACTGCACCGGGCGCGCCGGGTGAGCTGGCCGCTTCGATGGAGGACGACCCGGAGGGTCCGTTCGGTGCGCGCTGCTACACGCTGACGCTGTCGGAGGCGATCGACCGGGGTATCTGCGCGCCGTATCAGGTGGTGTGCCTGGACATCACCGATACCCACCTTCAGGCGGCGCAGCTGCTGGGTGCTGAGGCGCGCTCGGACGAGGTGCGCGGGGCGCGGCTCGCAGCCTTGCAGACGGCGCTGGTGAAGGCCTCGGCGGAGGAAGGCTTCCGCAGGACGCTGGTCTTCCACCACCAGGTGAAGGAGGCCGAGGCGTTCGCGGCCGGCCTCCCAGACGTCGCCCAGCAGCTGCACACGGCCGATCCTGGGCTGTACCCACGCACGGTCTGGGCCGACTGGCTGTGCGGGGAGCACCGGGTCGATCACCGGCGCCGTGTGCTTGGCGAGTTCGCCACCGGCATCGCCGGGGACGGCACCGTCGTGGAGAAGAGCTTCCTGGGGTCGGTGAAGGTGCTGGGCGAGGGCGTCGACACCCGGGAATGCGACTCCGTCTACTTCGCCGACGTCCGCGGCTCCATGCCCGACCTCGTCCAAGCCGTCGGCCGCGCGCTACGGATCCAGCCCGGTGAGGGCAAGGTCGCCTCCCTCGTGGTGCCCGTCCTGCTCGGGCCCGGAGAGACCGTCGACAACATGCTCACCTCCCGGGCTTTCGGCGGCCTGGCCAGGCTTTTGGAAGCGCTGCGGGCTCACGACGCCCGCGTCGTGGAAGCTCTGGCCGAGCCGCAAGCGCGGAGCCGTGTCAGAGGCGTACAGACCCATCTGGGCAGCGGCGGGGGTGAGGAAGCCGCGGGCGACCGAAGCGAGCGACTGTCGGTCCCGGCCAGGGAACTGCTGAAGTTCTCCACCCCGCGCGACCCCGCACAGCTGGCCGCGTTCATCAACCTCCGCGTCCTCAACCCCGAGCACGCACACTGGCGGCGTGGCGTGGAGGCCGCCGTCATCTACCACCGGCTGCACGGGGACCTGAAGGTCCCGTTCACCTACCGCGTGCCGACAGGTGGGGAAGCGGAAGCCGAGGGCTGGCCGGCCACTCTCGCCGGATTCCCGCTGGGACAGTGGACTGGCGACGCGCGCCGCTTCTACGCCCGCGGAGACATGGACCAGGACCGCGTCGAGCAGCTGGAGAAGCTCGGCATGGTCTGGTCGCACTACGACGTCGCATGGGAAGAGGGCCTGGCAGCCGCGCGCGGATGGGCCGAGCAGAACGGGCACCTCTTGGCCCCGACCGACGCCACCCACCAGGGATACAAGGTCGGCATCTGGTTGAAGAATGCCAGGGCTGCCGCCCGGCGGGCGCAGGAGAACGAGCAGCGCCGTGCCGAAGGCCTGCCCATGAAGTCGGCCGTCGGCGCGATGCCGCAGGAACGACGCGAGCAGCTCGACGACATCGACCCCGCCTGGTGCCCAGCATGGCCCATCGAATGGCAGCGCGCCTTCCACCTCGTCCGGCTCCACCTGGAGGCCGGCCGTGCGCTGCCCACGTCGCCGGGCGACGTCGTACGCCAGGGCGAAGACCTCGGCCGATGGGTCCGAGCACAACGGCTCGGCTGGGACAAGCTCACAGGCGTGCAGCAGTGGATGCTGGAGCACGTCCTTGGCATCACACCCGCCACTGACGACGAGAAACCCAAGCCGCGCATGAGTCAGGCCGACAAATGGGCGATGCACCTCGCCGCCGCCAAGCAGTACTACGAGCGCGAAGGACACCTCCGAGTACCCAGGAAGCACATCGAGCGGATCGTTGGCGCCAGCGGGGACGACAGTCGCGACGGCAAGAACGGCGGTGAGCAGGAGGAACGAGAGATCAAGCTCGGGGCATGGGTCGGGAACCAGCGCTCCAGAGCCGCGTCCCTGTCCCCGGAGCGGGTCGAGCAGCTCTCCGCCATCGGCATGCGATGGACATGACCGCCACCAAGCGCGACCGCCCAGGCGCAGCGGCTGTGCCATGAAGCGCACATTTAGCGGGCGGATTGTGTACAAAGGGCCGTCACGACCGGCAGAAGCAATACAGTGCGGCTTCTCCCCAGCGGCTCTCCCGACACCGGCAGATCACAGCCAGGCTTTGGTAGCCAGCGCTGGGCAAGGTCTTCCATCCGAGCGAGCAGGATGCAGCGGACTTCCGGGCGCAGCTGACGTTCGCCGATGGGACAGACCGATGAGGGACTGGAGCCTGCGGGCCGCAGAGCGCGCGGCACAGCTGGCGGGGGATCGACCCGGACTGGAACTGCCCCTGGCCGCTCGACTGGCAGCGGCACTACCGCGTCCTCTCCGACCTCGTCGACGCCGACTGCGTCCTGCCGACCATCGACCCCGGGGTGGTGTTCGAGGGCGACGACATCGGACGATGGCTCACGCGGCAAAGAGAAGCGGGCGCCCGTCGAGCAAAGCGCAGCAGGCCTTCCAGCGGGGCCTGGCGGCCTCACGGAGCGAGAGGGTGCGGGCCGGCCGGTGCCGCGCGGACACGCCGAAGAGATCACGGTCGACGGCCAGGAGGAGCCGGTGGTCGTGAAGCCTCAGCGCGGAGCGGCTGCAGGCGCGACGGGAACTGGGCATCGAATGGGCATGCCGCTGTCGGCGGGCGTAGGGCCGGGAGCGGAGCGTCATGCTCCCGGCCCTACGCCTGAGTGGTCGGCGCCGCGCAGCCGGTGGTGCAGGTGGTGGCAAACCCTCACCACCACAGAGCGCTGTCGTGCTCCGGTCGAAGCTGAGCAAGGCAACTGAAGTGCAGGTGCTGTCGGCGCCGAATGCGGCGTCGGTGATGCTGGCGAAGTACCCAGTCGCGCTTGTGATCTGGTTAGCATTCCGGCATCCGGCTCCGGGGTCCTGCGCCGTGTAAGTGGGGGGAGGGCAACAGTTCCGGGCCCTCCAACGCATGTTCGCCCACGATGCCTTGGAGGCAGTCCAGTGCCCAGCAACGAGCGCACGCCCATCGCGATCGCGGTGATGGGTGCGGCCTTCGCCGCTTACCTCGCGATCTCCAGTCCGGCCCTCATCCCGGCCATCACCCTCGGCGTGGCCGCCTTCGTGGCGCTCCTGGCGTTCTTGAAGTTGTAGTGCCCGCCAAGCGTTGGGCCTCCAGCGCGGCGGCGTGCGGCGTGCAGTTCCTTCTGGACCTGACGCCGGAGGCGACCGCGCTGGAGGCCGCTTATGCGGGCATCTGTGGGACGGACGCCGTCACAGTGACGGCGTCCGTCCCACAGATGCGTCTGACCGGCGGGTGGACTGACCTGCGGTTTCAAGAAACTTGGAAAAAGTCCGTCCGCGGGCATCCGGATTCAGGCCCTTCCAGCGTGTAGGTGGGTGAAGGCGCTGCCTTCACCGCTGAAGACACCTCACAGAAGGGAGCCGAGCCTGATGGCTTGGCCTGGGATCCCGTGGGAAGCCGGTGTATACACCGCCTGCCACGGTACGCCGCCGTGGGCGATGTGTGGTCGGAGGTCACCGTGACCGACGAAGCGTACTCGCCCACTTTTAATAGTGATCCGAACGACAGGTTCACGACTCTGAGACGTCCTCTCATGTCGGCAGCCATGGCGAAAGCATCTGACCGGAACTTCGCTGAAGATGCGGTCCAGATCACCATGGAAAAAGTATTCAAAAGATTTCCGGACCTGGGTCTCATCAGTGACAGTCGACTAGTGCAGTACAGTCGGAAGGTTCTGTCACACGTAATCGTTGACGAATTCAGGAATAACAAGAAGATCCCCATTATCCCGGTTCCTCCGGAGGTTCTCCCCGAGGGGACTTCATCGATCGGAATCCCGGAGTCAGTGCTCGTTGCTGAACTCCGAGCCGAGATTTACAAGTTCATCACCGAGTTGCCCAGGGCTCAACGGAAGGTTGTCGACCTCGCTATTGTGAGGGAACTTCCGCTGGAGGAAGTGGCGAAGGAGATGGACGTCGAAGTGGATACCGTCCGGAGGTATCTCGGGGCGGCCCGTCGGCGGTTGGAGAAGGCAATGGTTGCGTCATCCGAGGAGGTGTCAGCATGAGCAGTTGGATGTTCGATGAGGAGCGCGAAGCGTTCGGCCGCCTGGTCCTGCTGGAGCTCTTTGACCAGGCATTGCGCGAGGAAAACCGGTTGGGTGAGGTCTCTCGCCTCACCCTCAACCAGGGGGGCCGGCCTTCGGGCCGGCCCCCGGCCGGGGCCTGCCTCGTGACGGTTGAGAACCCGCTTCGGGTGCGCGACCTGCTGCGCGACCGGCGTCAGCGGGATCGACTGTGCGAGCTTTTCAAGCTGCTCAACAAAGACACGAAAAACCAGCTAGAGCCCGCCGAAGAACGACGAGTCGCCGAAATCGCCGAGGCTTTCGGCGATCTAAAAGCAGCTTACGGTTGGTGGCGAAGGGCTGCTGCCAGCGGCGACGAGGACGCGAAAGACTATGTCGAGATCCTCGAAGAGGAGTTGGGGGTGAGTGATGTTCCAGACGATGCGGCCACATCTAGAAGGCTGTTTCGCGAACACTTCACTGTCCCTCAGGTAAGACTCTTGCGGCGTTTCTGCAGCCGTGAGCAAATGGCGGAAGCTGAACTGGACGATCTATTCGGGGAGATCGAGCAGTTCCTTTCCAACCCAGACCAAGTCGCGGACGGTGGAAGGCGTATTTGAGCGAACCTTATTGGTGATCCCTGAACTCTCTCCATGAGAGGGAGTGGGTGAGAACTTCAGCGATGCGGCGGCTACCTCTTGGCAGAGGTAGCCGCCGCGGCCGTTCCGGCAGCACTCGGGGTCAGGGACGAGTCCCCGACGACGCGCCCCTCAGCTCCGTGCGGACCGCAGCGACGCGGAGCGACCACATGATGCGCCCGCCACCGCGCGGCAGCAGGTGCTTCCCTTCCGCCACGGTCAGCGGCGCAAGTGGCTGACGTGGTACGCCGGTCGGAAGTAGTCTTCAACATGCTGGGCGCCCCCTACACGCCGTCGGTGAGGGTGGCAGAAGTACAGGACCGCGAGACAAACAAGGCGATCGTCGGCATTGCCACCGGCCCCACGGCCGCTCAGCAGTTACCACGAGGCGGGCCGCCTTCACTACGCCGCCCGCACCGCCACCCTCGGCGGCCCCGGGAGTGAGTCGGGCATCGAGGGAAAGGCAGGGGACGACCGAAAGCCGGGCCGCGCGGTGGCCGGCGTCCGGCGCGGCTCAGCAGGCGTCGGTGGTTCGGCGAGTGCCTCTCTCCGGCCCGTTCAGCGATGTCCGTCCCTGTCCGCACTGCTGTAGTTCGTGCTCCCCCGGGGCCTCGTAGCCTGCCCCAGCCCGTGCTGTCGCGAAAATGCCGGAACTGGCCGGCACGGCCGGCCGGCGTGGGAGAACTGACGCTACTGACTGCGGGGGGCCCTGTCGGCTGGCCACTTGGAGAGGCTGATATGGGACAGATTCAGCAGGGCCTGGAGCGCGCGTTACACACCCGGCCCATCCCCTCAAGCACCGAAGCCCGCCTGCGGTTCCTCCTGGCGAGGAACCGGGGTTCCACCCGGAAGGTGGCCACGATGCTGGGGGTCTCGCAGCGCACTGTGCAGCGGTGGGTGTCGAAGAGAGCGGAGGCACGTCGTCCGCCGGATCCGCTGCAGGTCCGGGCGATCGACGAAGCGGTTCTGGCTCGGTGGCAGCCCCGGGTACGGGCTCGTCGGCGTGCCCAGGCAGAGGCGGAGGGCTTCATCTTCCATACCCGTGCGCGACTTGGGTTCGCGGCTCCTGCGGGGTCCTCGGATGATCCGCGGGTGCGGTGGATCACCCAGGACCTGCCGGGAGAGGTAGCCCGGGAGCTGTTCGCCGCTCGGGATGCCGGCGCGGGCGAGCAGCAGCAGACGGCGATACTCGCCCGCGCGCTGGGACACGCCTACTTTCGCGAGTGGGGCCGCCGGGCCCACGGCCTGCACGTGACTTTCAGGGACGTCGAGTTCGTCGACTTCTCGATCGGCTGAGCCTGGCCCATCGAGCGAGCACGGCAGGGTGGTCAGCGTCGCGACCGCCTGGCTCGGTCGGCCGGAATCGCTTCGTACCTCTCGGCTTCCTGCCGCTCGCGCCAGTCCCACTCCGCACGCCCGACCGGGCCTTTGCGGCGGGCTGTGGGCGGCTGGGGCGGGCGCAGCCTGGCCGTCTCCGCCACTCGCAGCAAGTGTCCGCGGTCACCTGGCGCGGCGAGCAGCTCTTGGTCCCCGCCGGAGAGGAGCCGGGTGAAGCAGGCCGCGGCCCGCAAGAAGACGCCTGCCCAGGGCGGTACGGGGTAGGCGGCGCAGCCATCGGTGTAGCGGGCGCGGTCATGCAGGGCGAGCGTGGCCGCAGCAGTGTCGTAGTCGTGGGGGCGGGCGGTGGCAAGTTGCTGGAGGGAGGCGCCAGTGAACAGCGCGGCGGCGACGGCCGCGGCCAGACGAGGGTGAGCGGTCGCCGCGTGAAGCCGGTGAGCGACCCGCTGGGCGGTGGGCGCGGTGAGAGGCGCAGGCGGTATGCGGTGCCGCCAGATGATCGGGGGCGGCGTGCACGGGTCGGCACAGGGTCTGGGGCTGTCGTAGGAGACGAGGCGGTCCAGTGTGGGCAGGGTGAGCCACCGGCTGGCCGGCGCGGCGGGTTCGTCTGGGGGCGGGGGTTCGGCGACAGGGGTGCCGTAGTAGTGGCGGCGGGCGGCCTCGATGTCGGCGGTGAGGGAGTAGTCGGCCGTCCGCAGGGCTTGGTGCAGGGCGGCGGGAAGGTGAGGGCGGTGGCAGACCAGGGTCAGGTGGATGCCGGTGCGGACGTGTAGCTGCAGGAGGCGCGTCGTGCGGCGGGCGGTGAGGCGATGAGCGCGCAGGACGGTCAGTCGGGTGACGGGCAGGGCGGTCATCCAGGCCGTGGCGGCTTCCCATGCGGGCTGGCGGCCGCCGGGAAAGCGGCCCGGGAGCAGGGGTGGTTTGCCTAGGGCTGCGAGAAGGTCGTGGGCGAGGCCGGTTTCGCTGGTGGTGCCCGGGCCAGGGTGCAGGGTGATCCGGCCGGACGGCGGATGGTGGGCGGCCAGAGCGGTGTGGGTGTGCAGCACGTCGTCGTGGCGGTCGAGAACCACGGTGACGGACGGCAGCGGCCGGGCAGGAGGCATGGACGGTGGGGGTCAGGCGAGGCGGCTGAAGGCCCAGCGCAGCAGCTCCTGGTCGACGCGGGGGCGGCCGGTGCGCCAGGGCGGTGCGGGTGTGGGCGGTCAGCTGGGCCCAGGCGCGGAAGTTGCCGTGTGCGGCGTGGCTGTCGGCGAAGGTGATGTCGTCGGGGTCGGTGTCGGCCCAGATGGGGTGGAACAGCGGGATGGCTTCGAGGACCTCGCCGGGGGTGAGGCGGGTGAAGTGCTGCCAGATGAAGATCCGGGAGGAGAGCATCGGTTCGCGGCGCAGCACGGTGTGGCAGCCTTCCCCGCCGACGAAGATGATCGCGAGCTGGGTTGAGGGTTCGTCCCCCAGGTAGCGGAAGTACTCGAACGCCTCACCGTTGAGCCACTGGGCCTCGTCGACGAGGAAGGTGCGGGGGCGTTCGGCCAGAGCCATCTTCAGCAGGCGGTCGAACTCGCTCGGGTGGCGCGGTGGTTCACCGGCCAGGTCGAGGGCGGTGAACAGTTCGTAGCGCACCGCTCGGGCGGTGGGACGGGCCCGGAAGGTGATCTTTCGAACATCCTCGCCGGGTTCGAGTTCGCGCAGGCAGGTGTTGACGGCGAGGGTCTTGCCGAAGCCGGCGCCGCCGTGGATGCACATCATCGCGCGGGCAGCGACCGTGTCGGCGATGTTGTCCCGGGCAGTGAGCAGAGCCCGGGTGGTGACCACGGACGCGTCGGGCAGGTCGACGTACTGGTAGGTGGCCGCAGTCACGAGGGGTCTCCGTCTTCTTTTGTGGTGGGACGTGCGGCCCGTCCGTCCGGGGCCGTAGCGGTGGAGTCGCGGCCGGACGGGCACGGGGCAGACCGGGCCGGCGTGGTCAGCGCAGCCAGGGAAGCTGGGGTGCGCCAGTCGGCCGGGGGTGCGGCGGGCGGGACGACGTCGGGCAGCGCGAGCTGCGACAGGCCAGCGTCGGCACTCTGGGCGAGTTCGGCGTCGGCCTGTGCACCGGTCAGCGCGCCGAGCTGCCGAGGAGGCTCGGCCCGGGTGGCAGCGGCGTAGCGCTGTCGCTGGGAAGCTTTGAGGTCCTTCTTCAGACGGCGGCTGCGGGCGGCCCGTGCCCGCCGTACCGCGCTGACCTGTTCCTCGGTGGCCTGATCGGCCAGATCCGCCGGCCCCAGGTAACGGCCGGTGGCCGCGTGGTAGACCTCGATGCGGTGGTCGTGGTGGGGCATGAAACGGATACGGACCCGGATCCCGGCCTGTCCGGTCATCCACGCGCCCACGTAGTCGCGTCTGCGGAAGCGGACGCCGCGGGTGGTCAGCGTGCGGATACCGGCGTCCTCCAGGGTGAACGTCCACAGATCCGCGGCCGGCACGTCCCGCAGTGGAGTGGGGTCCTCCTGCCACGCCTGAAGCGGAGTCTTTCCACGCAGCGGTTCGGGACGGTGCTCGGTGTTCCACCACTGTGTCCAGTCCAGCAGCCGGGCGGTGAAGTCCTCAAAGCCGAGCAGCACCTCGTCCTTCGGCCGGGAAGGGCGTCTGCCGGGGCGCGGCTGACGGGCGTAGCCGGGCAACGCGGCCAGGAACATGCCCTCCACCGCCCGGTTCAGCCCCTCCACCGTGCCCTTGAGGTGCGGGGTATAGGCGGGCAGGTCCTCCACCGTCACATCCAGGAGATCGAAAGCGGCGGTCACCGTCCGGGACAAGAAGTCCTTGCCGCGATCCACCCGCACCCTCTCCGGCAAACCGCCGAACGGGCCGTAAGGCTCATCGCGCAGGACCGCGGAGCGCAGGGCGGCCAGCACCGACTCCCGCGACGGACGCACCGGCGTGACCGCGACGCCGGTGATCGCGTTCGTCGCGCAGTCGGTGAACCAGGTGATCCACGGCCTGCGAGCATGGCCGTCGACATCGACCAGCACCGGGGCCTGCATGTGGTCGGTCTCCCACACCTGGTTACGCCAGGGGCGCGGCCGGGCCAGGAACACATCATGCTTACGCGCCGCCCGCTCCCCACCCGCAAGACCGGCCCGCTCCCCCGGGCTCAGATCACGACGGATCGCCCGGTGCAGCGTCGTCAGCGACGATGCGTCTGCAGGCGGAGACTGCCTGACAGCACGCAGGACCAGTTCGCGGTGAACCGCCCGCACGTTCCCCTTCCACAGCGCCAACAGTCCACGGACCTCGGGCGTGACGGTGAACCTTGCATCGACCCGGGAGCGTGCGCCGGGGTCGGCGGCCGCTCTCTCATCGCTCTGAGCGGCGGCCAGCCACCGCCACACCGTGCGCTCCGACACCCCAGCGCGTCCGCGGCCAACCGCACATGGCCTGCTGTCAGCTTCTTGGCTGCCCGCAGTGCGAGCAGCCGCCGCACAGCCGGCCCACGCAGCGCCGTCCTCGACGCCGCAGGCAGTCCGCCGTCCGGGCGGATGGCGCCGCCGTCCTTCATGTCAGCTCCCCTCACGCGGATGGGACGTCGTGTGCTTGCCGCTGGCCGGGAGCATGCGATCGCCCTCCCGTCTCTTGCAGGAGCGCTCCGGTCACAGCGGCGGCGCGACCCGCTGGAACAGCCGCCTCAGCAAAGCCCGGTCGACGACTGCGTCAGCGGTGGTGAGCAGCGCGTTCTGCAGGTGCGCGGTCAAAGCGGCCCACGTGCGGAACGTGCCGTGCGCGCACGACCGGTCGATCCACGTCAGGTCCGGGGCCGCACAGCACCAGCGTGATCCGGGTGCCGGGGTGGTCCCACAGGCTCTGCAGGTACTCCAGGCACGGCACAGGCAGGCGCTGTGCCTCATCGACCACCAGCACCCGCGCCTCACTCAAGGCCCCCGTGACCGCGGCGTCGGCCAGCGCCGACGTGTGCGGGAAGCGGCCCGCCAGCGCCAGCGCGTCGAATACCGCACGCCGCATGCCGGCCACCGACGGGCGCACCGGTACCGGCACCCACGTCACCTTCCAGCCCGGGGGCACTTCGCCAAGCGCCATCCGCACGGCCGCGGTCTTGCCCCGGCCCGGGGTCGCCGAACACACACACCGCACCCTGCGTCGCCATCGCCTGCCCGACCGCCTCGGCCACCGCCCGCACCGACGACGTCCGCACCAGCTGCGCGCCCGCCGGCAACGCCACACCCGCCAGCGCGCCGCTCTCCCCCACCGGCAAGCCGCTGCTCGCCTCTGGTGCGAGACGCGGCAGCCGGCGCGCAGCCACTTTCGCCGCGCCTGCCTCACTCGGTCCGGCCAGGGCGAGGTCAGCCAGTGCCTGCCGCGTTTGCTGCTGATCCCGCTCCCGCCGCACCACCGCACGGTCCGGCAGGACCCTGCCGGCCTGAAGGTCCCGGCGCACCACCCGGTGCAACGACGCCAGCGGGCACCTCGCCCCCGGCCGCCTTCAGATGCCGGTGCAGCGCCGCAACGTTCCCGCCCGCCTGAGCCAGCACCTCCCACGCCTGGTCGGACAGCTCCAGCCGGGCCCGCGGCCTCGGCTCCATGCGGCCCTCCGTCCGCGCAGCCTCCAACCAGCGCCGCACCGTGCGCGCATTCACCCCGCCGACCTGGGCGCCCGCACGCACGTGCGCCGTCGTCAGCGCCCCGGCCGCATCGAGCTCCAGCAGCCGCGCAACCAGCACCGGCCTGGACACCTTCAGCCCCGCCGTAACCTCACCCCACGCGCCCGGCTCCCCCACCCCAGAACCCTTCCACCCGCGCAAGACCGTCACCGACCACCGTGCCGCCGCGCAGCCCCCGGAAGGATCAGAAGCTCCGTTCTCAAGACAGTGGAGCGGAGTGGGGTGTACCGCCCCATGACAGCCACACCGCTACAAAAAACCGCCCCACGACAGTGACCACGCCCCTCCTCAGCACCCCACCAGCGAAGACACCCAGTCCTGACGTGCCGTCACTGACACCCACCCACCGACACCAACCCGACACATCGCACCCGCGCAGGCACCATTTGGGTCGAGACCGGGGTGGTGAGCGGCCAGGAGCGCGTCCACCTGTAACACCTTCGCCACTTTCGGACTATCACGGATCGCAACAACACGTGATCGCTGCCCATAATTCAGTGACCTCGTACCTGCGCCACGAAGGTTTTTCATGGCTACTTACGGCATCCCATTCAACATGGTTAGGTCCACTGGCTACATGGTCGCCTGGGTCGACGAAGTAGGCGACGGAAGGAACCCGCTCCGGCTCGAAACTTATACAGGGTGGATTGGCGTAATGATGGAAGGTGGATCTATTCTAGAGCATAATCGACTCAAGGCTTATCTTCCAGTCGAAACGGGTAAATCTGTAAGGTTTTACCCAGATGTGCCTGTGGGTTCGAAACAGAACGGGGCGATCGTCAATACCACCGTCATGGCGGCCCTTGGAGCCGTTGCTGAGGCGGAGGAGGAGGCAAACATCTTCGCCGTCGACACGGCGTCTGTAGCCCTTGAGCACCAGCACTTGACCGGCATTGAGGGGGCGCCTCAGTGTCTGATCCTTACTGCAGAAATCGGCCTTCTGAGAAGTACGATTTATAACTTCAGTTATGCGGTAAATGTATTGACGCGGCCTGGAGGTGGGGTGGTCACGCACGATCTCCCGGACTCAGGTCTGATTCCCGCGGATAGTCGTCCCATCGGAGGCTATCCTTTGCATTGACGTAAGCGGTGGTCGCTGGATGAGAAACGCGTGGCGCTTCACAGTGGGTTTGTGCCGCCTTTCGAGCATTTTAAAGTCCGATCCACGCCCCGGTCTTGTGCGCCGTACGCCGCGCCAGTCGGGCCGCCGCCATCCGCTGCCGTTCAGCGGGCTGGACGTACCTCCTGGAAGAGTTCGCGGACCTTATCTCGGGCGTCCTGCGAGAGTGGACGCCGAACCCCTCGGTCGCCTTCCAGGAGGCGTGCAGGTTGGCCTAGACGCGGGTGCGCAGGATCCGTTCGATGTCCTCGGCGAGCCGAGCGATCGGACGGAGCATCTCGTCCACACAGTCCAAGGACGAGGCCCGCCAGATCGCCGGGCCACAGCCGACCGCCGCGGCGACGCTGGCGGCCGCCGTCACCGCCCGCCCCTACGCCCTCCCAGCAACCCGACCAGGCCCGTCAACGCGCTCGCGGACGCCGACAGGTACATGGAGCACCTCGACGCCGGCGCGCGGGCCGCCACCTGGCTCACCCACGGCGAGCAGAGCACCACGGCCCCCTGTCCACGCGCTCACCGCGCTCGGCGACACCCGACGGGTCCGGAGAGCCAGCAGCGGGCACGGGAGCTGTCCGCGCCGACCAGCACCATGACCCGTGCCCTGCTGGCCATCGACGCGGCCTCCTGCGTCCACCACGACGGCCACACGCAGGAAGCGTGCCAGCGCACCGTCGCCGTCCTGTCCGACCTCCCGGCGGCCTACCGCTGCGGACTCGTCCGCCGCCGCGCGCTCGACCTGTACCACCGCACCCCCGCTCACCATCACCAGGAGACCGATGCACGCGCACTGCGCGAGGCCCTGGCGGCCTGAGAGCCAAGGGGACAGCTACCGTGTCCAGCTCGCCGTACACGCGGACAGGCAGGTGCTGCTGCGCTCCCGGCAGAGCACGGACATGACGGCAACGTTCCCCGAGAACCGGGCGGCCGCACTCGCACAACTTCCCGAGGGACCGGGGTCGACGGCGAGCTGCTCCTGTGGAAGGCCGGCCGGTTGGCGTTCGAGCGTCTTCAGCAGCGTCTCGCCAAGGGGACGCTTCGGCGATGGCTTGGCGGATGCGGTCGTCTCGCTCAGTCGCAGCGTTGGTGACGGCCTTCACGCTCACCTCAGCACAGGATGCTGTACTGGGCGGCGCTGCAGGAGACATCGGCCGCGGTTGGCGGGCCTCTCCCGGTGAGGACTACGACGTGCAGTGGCGCCGCTGTCGTGAAGCGACAGAGGCGGTGCAGGCCGCGATCACCGCCCACGCCGACGAGACCGGGGCCAACCGATACGAGCTGGAGCAGCTTGTGAAGACAACGGTGTGTCACGCCGAGGAGGATCCGACCGAGTAGCCCGTCACCGCTCGCAGACGGAGCGGCCGACGCGGATGGCCGGTGAAGCAGATCTCGATCTCCGCGCGTTGCCCGGCCCGGGTGACGATGTCGCCGATCGCCGCGGGCTGCACGAGCCACGGCTGCCGCGCGTGCCCGTGGAACGGGCACGCGCATGGACAGGGCCTCCTACGGAACGGGGGTCTCGACTGCGCGGGGGGCGTCGGCGTCGTCACGGGTGTCGACGGGGCCACCGTCTGTGGTGTGGCCGATGATGGGTTCTTCTCCATCAGGAGGAAGAAGACGGTCACCACGGTGAGGCCGACGACTATGGCTGCCCCCAGCTTCTGGTCTCGGTAGGCCGCGTAGACCGCGGCCCCGCCGAACGCGAGGCCGACGAGGAGCGTGAGCATCACTGGTCACCGCCGAAGGGGGCGACGGCGGAGGGCATCCGCCTGGGCGGTCAGTTGCGCCAGAACCGTGTCCCAGGTGCCGTCAGCCGCCCACCTGCGATGACGCTTCCATACCGTCTGCCAGGGACCGAACTCTTCGCGGGGTAGATCCCTCCAGGGGATTCCGGTGTGGTACCGGTAGATGATCCCTTCGATGATGCGACGGTGGTCGGCGAACGGGCGCCCTGTCTCCCCTGCGTTGCGGGGAAGACAGGGCGCCAGGCGCGCCCACTGCTCGTCGGTCAGCAGGCGCATGCGCCCGCTCGTGGTCACCGAGGCTGGTAGGCGGTGGCCAGCACGGAGACGGTGACCTGATCTGGCAGGAAGCGGCCATCATTCAGGTCTGCGCGGCTCACGTGACGTGCGCTCGGCGTCATCGCTACCAGGTCCAGGGCATCCAGCCTGGACAGGGTCGCGGGGTACTCCACCTGTTCGGTGACGGATGCCTCGAAGAAGGGGTCCAGCGCCCGGTGCAGGCGATGTTCCTTGGCTGGGTCGATCGTGACCATCGCAGGCAACCGGCCGCGCAGCTCCGCCAGGTGCCGCCCGGTGGGACGGACCACGATCAACCGACCGGTCGGGCGCAGCACGCGGTGGAACTCGGCCGGGTTGCGCGGGGCGAACACGTTCAGCACGGCATCAGCCGCCCCATCTACCAGTGGGAGGGGACGGAAGACGTCCCAGGCCACCGCGGCGCCTCGCTCGTGGGCTCGGGCTGCCGAGCGAAGTGCGCGTACTGATGTGTCCAGGCCCAGACCGCGGGCGCCGGACAGCTGGTCGAGTACGCCGGCCAGGTAGTAGCCCGTGCCGCACCCTGCGTCCACAACTGTGGCCTGCTCAGACACGGCGTCGGCCGCCAGGCGAGCCCCGACTTCGCGGATGGGCGCGTAGGTGCCGGCGGAAAGGAACCGAGCCCGGGCCTGGACCATGGCCGCGTCGTCGCCGCTGGTGGCGCGGGTGCCCGTCAGCAGGCTGGCGTAGCCGTGGCGGGCGATGTCGAAGGTGTGGCCCACCGGGCAGCGCAGTGCGCCGCGGTCTGGGTGCAGGGGGCGCGTGCGGCACGTTGGGCAACGCAGCAGGTCGAGGGACAGCTCAAGGGCAGGGGGAAGCGACACGGGCACAAGGCACTCCTGGCAAGGGTGAAGGGAAGAGTCCGTGCCTGCACGCGCGCGCAGAGTGTCACTGCCTCAGGAAGGAGCGGGCAGCGTTGGGAACGTGGTTCACGCAGCAGGCACACCAAGGAGGGCGACGCCGTCCGGCATCGCCCTCAGCGCCTTCCGATCACAGGAAGCAGCAGTGCGGGGTGCTCATGAATGCCACGTCATGAGTCTACGAGAATCGACGAAGCCCCTGATGCCCCGCCCAAGTTGGGAGACACGACCTAGACGCGCAGCCATTGCTCGCTCATGCCACGGCACAGGCCGGGCATACGGGACACGTGTGCCCAGCCAAGTAGAAGGCGCGGGCACATCCGGGGTACACCGTGGCCATGCCGGCTGAAGGAGGTTGACCAGTGGACCTGACCGAGTTACTCGCAGACGCCATGCGGGGCCAGCGCCTGAGTGCCGAGGCGCTCGCCTATGCGACCGGCATCCGTGTCCCTCGCATCAAAGCGTTCGTCGAAGACGGAGCCGTCGGACCGATCCGCCCGACGGCCGAAGAGCTCGCGGAACTGGCCCAGGCGCTTTCTCTGCCGCTTCCGGACGTGCTGGCGGCGAGCCAGGACCGTCGAACCGTAGCCCACGCGGGTCACCTAGTGTGATGCACCAGCCAGGCGCGAAGGCCGACAGGTACCGTGCCGCGGCCGTCATCTGGTACGCGGGTATCAAGCTGTCCGACAACACGGACGTGCTCGCCGAGCGCCTTCACCTGGGCAGCGCGCTGGGCGGGCTGATACTCCTGGCGATCGCCACCAACCTCCCGGAGATCGCCATCACCGTCAGCGCCGCCCTGGCCGGCCAGCTCGATGTCGCCGTCGGCAACATCCTCGGCGGCATCGCCATCCAGACCGTCGTCCTGGCGATCCTGGACGCGGCCGGTGTACGGCCACGTGCCCCGTTGACCCCGCCTGGCTGCCAACCTCCAACTCGTCCTGGAGGGCACGCTCGTCGTGGTCGTCCTGGCCGTCGTCGTGATGGGCACCCAGCTCTCACCCGGTCTGCACGCCGCCCGCCTGGCCCCCGCCTCCCTGGCGATCGCCGCGATCTGGCTGATGCTGCTCAACCGAGCCGGTCGCGGCCTGCCCTGGCGAGAGGGCGGCGACGCGCCCGACAGCCAGCCTGAACGTGCCCGCGACGGGCCCGGCAACCCAGGCCGGGCCATGGAGGCCGGGGTCACCCGGCGCGCTGGGTTGTCTCCCCGGCCTGAGCGGGTACGGCGGGCAGGGAGACGGTGCAGGAGGCGCAGCGTCGGGCCTGGGCGGGTACGGGGCTGAGGCATTCGGGGCAGTCCCGTTTGGGGGCCTGGACGTCTTGGTGCGGGGCGAGGCGTTCGTGGAGCTTGTTGATCGGGAGCACGACCAGGAAGTACAGGGCGCTGGCGAGGAGGAGGAAGCTGATCGCCGCGTTGACGAAGGCGCCGTAGGGGAACGTGGTGGCGCCTACCGTGAAGGTCTTGCGGCTCATGTCGCCGGTCGCGCCGGTGGCCAGCCCGACGAGTGGTGTCAGGAAGGCGCTGACGAAGCCGTTCACCACCGCGGTGAACGCTGCCCCGATGACGATGCCGACGGCCAGGTCGACCACGTTGCCGCGCAGGATGAAGCTGCGGAAGCCCTTCACCTTCTCACTCCTAAGAGGCTCTTGACGTCGACGGGCGGCACCGAGAGCGCGGTCAGCCCACCCTTCACCTCGGATGCCCTGCCACCTCTCACCCATGCCGGCGCCGCCGCGCGGCGCGGTGATGTAGCGGTTCGCCGAGTGGCGCGACGACGGCTAACCGTCCATGGCCTACTGCGCCGGCAGGTGCGCTGCGCCGCTGAGCTGGCAGGTGCGCTGTTCCGCCGGCGTTGAGGTCAGCCGCTGGCGGGTATCGGGCCGGCCGGGGCAGGGAGTGCCTGGTGAGCGTGGGGGCAGGGCGTGGCAGAAGTGGTTGTGGGAATACGCATCCGGCGCAGGAGATCACGGGTGGTGCGCTTGCGCAGCGTGCTGCGCCAGTTCAGTCCCGGGTGGCGGGACCGCAGATGCGACAGCGCACGGGTGCCCAGGCCGGTGCTGTGGAAGCGCTCGTCGATGACGACAGCGGTGATGAGACCCTGGGCGCAGTCAGTGCAGATCCGGTACCGGACCTGGCCGACGACCTGGCGGGTGTGCACGAGGAGCAGGCATTCGTCGCCCGGGCCGGGGTCGTCCGGGATGTGCGTGGACAGGAAATCGATTGCCCGGTAAGCGAGGACGCGGCGCCGCAGGCGGCCGGTGCGCCGGCCTCGGCGTGAGTGCTTGGCGCCGTCGTGACCGGGCGGCGAGGTCTCAGCTGTGGAGACCTGGCCGGTGAGACTGCTGCTGGTGGGACGCGCATGTAGTCCGTGCATGACGTCTCGTGTGCCCGAACAGCCGACGGTTACCCGTTCCAGCGCTCGGGGCACCCCGCCGTGGAAACCACAGGCCAGCGAGGAGCATTGTGCTGGTGTGCAGCCGGTCGGCCGCACACCCACACCCTGCAACCCGCGGACCAGCAGCCGCGGCGGCGCAGAAATCCTCTGGCCGACTGCGCCAACGGGCCCACTTCGGAACCATCCCCGCGGGCGCGGGGAGCACGTCTGGGTACTGGTGGACTGCGTGACGGTCTGGGGACCATCCCCGCGGGCGCGGGGAGCAGCGGCCGTTCATGTTGGGGCCGACGGCACGGTAGGAACCCATCCCCGCGACCGGGAGCACTCCATCTGCCGCCATGGCAAGTTCCGTAGGTACGTCTCAGCCTTGCGGCCGGGAGGTCCATCCCTTGATTTCGTCCGCGACTTCCCGCACATCAAGCCCGTCCCGTGCGATCCGCTCTGCCAGGTCCGCGGCCTGCTTGTGATCCACCGTCACCATCGCGCCGGACGCCGACAGATACGCGGCCGCGACAATCGCGCCGAAGAGTTCGTTGGCGTACTCCAGCGCCGGCACGCGGATCAGCTGGTGCATGAGCGCGGCCGCACGGTGGTGGATCTGCGCGTACACGGGCCGGTCCATCACCTTGTCGGCGTGCCGGGCCACCGCGGCCTGAAGCGTGCCGAAGTCGAGGACGTCCGGGGCGATGGCCGGCGCCCATACCTGAGTCTGAGAGCAGCCTCGCACGGGTCCGAGCCGCGGTTCGAGGACGGCTGGTTCGCCGGAGCAGCACCGGCGACAGGCCGACGTCGACGTGGTGGTTGCCGGCTCCCTTAATCGGCGTTCGCCTGCTCGACGGCTCGGAGTACGCCTCTGGCGTCGCCCAGCCCTCGGCATGGCGTCGAGGGTGCGAGGCCCCGGGTCCGGGCCGGTCACCGACCCGGTGGAGCGGGGCGGACACCGGCGGACCGTTGGCTTCCTCGCATGCGCCGAATGCCCGGCCGGTGGCTCGGCTCGGACACGGCGGCCGGTGGCTCGGGGCGGTCACGGCGGCCGCCCGCGGACCGTCGGCCGCGGGCGCACCGGCGCGGGTGCGAGCCAGGACTCCTGCGCCGGTTCGGCCGACGGGACTCAGAAGTCGTCCGCGCCGTTGCGGAGTTCCGGGGTCCAGTAGCCGGTGAGGGCCTTGGCCGGGTCGACGGCGATGCCGCCGCTGCCGGGCGCGGTGACGGCGATGACCGTGGAGTCGCCCTCCACCTGCACGGAGAACGCCGACACGGGCTCGTTGTCCTCGTCGGCCCCGCCGTCCGACAGCTTCACCAGGGCGTAGGCCGGGGCCCCGGCCGTGAGCACGACCGGCGTGACCGGCTTGCTCTTGGCGACGGCCGGGACGTCCTGCTTGTGGCTCTCCAGGAACTGGATGTGCGGGAAGCCCGTCAGCCGGCAGGAGTGCCCGGAGGTGTTGCGCGCCGTGAGGACGATGTGGGTGTAGGGCGGGCCGTCCTGCGTGGCGGCGGTGACGCGGACGTCCCGCGCGGTGCAGAGCGGAGTGGAGGCCGTCCCGCGTCCACCGGTGGAGCCGGTGGCGCCGGTCGAGGAGGCACCGGTGGAGCCCTTCGCCCCCGCCGAGCGCGCGGAGGCGGCCGGCCCGGGCCTCTCGGAGGCGACCGTGTCCTTGGCGGCCGTCGTCGCGCCGGCCGCCGGGGACGACGCCACCGTGGCCGAGGTGGCCGGCCGGGACGAGGACGTGCTGCCGGAGTCGCTCTGGCAGGCGGTGAGCGACAGGGCGAGAGCCGTGCCCGCGACGGCGAGCAGCGTGGAGCGGTGCAGCGTGTTCATGGAGAGGCCCCCCGTGTGTGGTGCGGGCCGCGGCGCGGTGCCGCCGGCCCGGATGGTGATGCCGGTCGGTCGACGACGGAGGGGATCCCGGCCCGTGCGCCCTGTGCCCCGCGGTTGCGTCCGCCGGGACGGCCGGACCCGCGCAGGCCCGTGAACAGGCACTCCGTGTCGGCCTTCAGTCGACCACTTCCGGTTGTCCTCGCCCAGGCGGTTCCCCCGGCAGAAGTACGGTCGGCGATACTTCTGCCGGGGGCTCTCAGCCGGACGAGCGGGACGATCGGGGAAATCCACGGTGCACGACGGCACGTTGTCGGGCCGGAACTTCGGGCAGCGGTTGCGGGCCTTGCGGGTGAACGCCGGACTGAGCCAGGAGGCGCTGTCCCACGAGGCCGGGGTGAGCGTGCGGGCACTGGCCGACATGGAGCGCGGGCGGACCCGGGGCCCCCAGCGTCGTACGGTGCGGGCGCTGGCGGAGGCGCTGGGCCTGGATGCGGCTGGGGCCGGCGAGCTGGAGGAGGCCGCGAGCCTTGGCCGGCCCCGCCCCTGCCGGTCGGCGGACGCCGACCGGCTGTCCGCCGCCGAGCCGGCGGCCGCCATGACCACGCGTGCACCTGACCTGCTGCCGCGCGCACCGCGCGGCTTCCACGGCCGGGCGTCGGAGCTCGCAGCCCTGGCCCGGGCCACCGCGGGCGAGGCCCCGGTCTGCTTGGTCGTCGGGCCCGCCGGGGTGGGGAAGACCGCCCTGGTCCTGCGCTGGGCCCACGGCGACCCCGCCGGACTCACCGACGGGCGCCTCTATGCCGACCTGCGCGGCTTCAGCGACATGGGCGAGCCGGCCGCCGTCGAGGTGCTGCGCGAGTTCTTGGCGGCCTTGGGCGTGCCGCTTGAGCGGATACCGGAGTCGGAGAACGGCGCGGCCGCACTGTTTCGGTCGTTGGCCGCCGACCGCCGGCTGCTGGTCGTCCTCGACAACGCCCGCGACTCCGAACAGGTCAGGCCGCTCCTGCCTGGCGGTGACCGCTGCGTCACCGTCGTCACCAGCAGGCACCGGCTGCCAGGGCTGATCGTCAGCGACTCCGCCCGGCCCGTCGCCGTCGACGTCCTCGCTCCCCCGGACGGCACCGCTCTCCTGGCCCGGGTCCTCGGCACGCACCGGGTGCACGCCGAGCCGGCGGCCGCGCTCCGCCTGGCCGAGCTGTGCGGCGGGCTGCCGCTGGCCCTGCGGGTGGTGGCCGCCCGCCTCGCCGGCCGGCCCGACTGGTCACTGGACTCGATGGCCGCCGAACTGTCAGACCGAACACGCCGCCTGAGCCTGCTCGACCTGGAGGACACCGGTGTCCGCGCCGCACTGCACCTGACACTGCAGCAGCTTCCGGCGCACATCTCCGGGGTGTTCGCCCATCTCGGCCGTCACCCGGGCACACACGTCGACCGGTACGCGGCGGCCGCCCTGGCGGGCACGGATCCGGCGGCCGTCGAGAGCGCCCTGGAGCATCTGACGGCCGCGCACCTGCTCACCGAAACGGCGCCCGGCCGGTGGGCGATGCACGACCTCGTGCGGCTCTACGCCCGCGGCCTGGACGCCCACCCCGACGCCCTCAAGCGCGTTCTCGACCACTACATCGCCACGGCCACCGGGGCCGTGGCGGCGGCCGAACCCGGCTCTGAGGACTGCTTCCCGCTCCCGTCCGACTTTCTCCCGCCCGCTGCGGTGCGAAGGTTCGACGATCGCTCCGCCGCCGTGGCCTGGTACGCCGCCGAGCGCGACAACCTCACCCAAGCGGTCGCCGCGGCCGACGCCGCCCAACTGCACGACAGGACCTGGCGCATCGTCATGACGATGTGGCCGCTGATCGTGTGGCGCGTGCGCGACGGCTGGGCCCCGCTCCTGCAGACCGCCCTCACGGCCACGCGCGCCGACGCCGACGAGCACGGCGAGGCCCGGGTGCTCAACATCCTCGGCTGGGTCCTGACCGAGGAAGACCGCACCCCGGAAGCACTCGTCCACCTCGAGGCCGCGTCCGCACTCGCCGCCCGCGCCGGCGACGCGTTCGCCGAGGCCAACGCCCTGATCGTGCTGGCCATGGCCCAAGCTTCCCTGGGCGGCCTCGAAGAGGCCGCCCATTGCTGCGAACGCGCGGCCGACCTGGCCCGCCAGATCGGCGACCGCAGGATGGAACGCCTCGCCACACAGCACCTCGCCCGCCATCAGGCCGACGCCGGACACTGGCACCAAGCCCTCGCCACTGCGACCCACGCCCTGGCCTTCGAGCGCCGACCCGGGACAACCGACATCCCCCACATCCTGCTGCTCGTCATCAAGGGAGAAGCACTGCTCGGACTCGGAAAACAGGCCGAGGGCATCACCCAGCTCGACCTCGCCGCCCGGGAAGCGGAATCGGCCGGCTACGACGACGGCGCGCTACGGGCACTCACCGCCCTCCTGCGGGCATCGGCGAACCCAGAAGTTCAGGCACGGTACGACGCGGCACTCACACGACTCACCACACCCACCTGAACCCTGACGCACCCCCGCACCGCACGAGTTCGCACCTTTCGGGCGGCCCTGAGGCCGGGCGACGCACCAACGTGATGATCCTGGCAGTGAAGATCATCGGGCCGAGGCCCGCGGCACTCCCGCGCCGGCGGGGAGGACCCCAGCGGGTTCTTCACCCTCGGCTGGGCGGTCATGCGGATCTGGGTAAGGCCGTAGAAGTCGACGGGCACCAGACGGCGAGCGACAACCGGCGACCGGGCCGCGGCCGGGCAGAGCGCGACGGCGCCGACAAGGCAGCAGCACGAGACGGACCCAGGGCAGCAGAGGCCGAGCGGCGGCGGACGGCCCGCGGCAGCGGGACCACGGCCGCCTGCCAGCCAGCCCACAGCGGCACGGCGGCGCACAGCGGCCCGCAGCGGCGGACGGCCGGAGCACGGGCGGGTGGCCGCCGGCAGGCGGCGGGACCACGGCCCGGCAGCGGGACGGCGGCACGACAGCACGGCGGCTGCCGACGACCGGGCGGGCGGCGGCAGCACCAGACGGCGGGCGACAACCGGCGACCGGACGGCGGACGGGCAGAGCGGCCATGGAGCCACGTGACGAGGCACGGGTGGCGCCGGCGATGAAGCCAGAGCACGCGGTGCGCGCCAGCGCCTGACGCTGCCGACGGGTGAGGCGCGTGCGGCCCGACCCACGCCGCCGCCCCGACCGAACGGCACGACAACCCGCCACCGAAGCCGCGCCCCAGCGGCCCGACGTCTCCCGCCTGACCGAACCCGTCCTGATGGGCCTGGCCGTCCTCGCCGTCCGCAACCGCGTCAAACGCTGACAGCCCTGCCCTGGCCCACCGCGCCGGATGCCGGCCCAGCCAAAGGTGCTCGGGGGTGCGGCGTCGGACGCCATGTCCGCGCACTGCGTCGTGGTGAAGTGGTTGCTCATCATCCGGTTCACCTGGGCAGTTTCTTTCGGATCATCTTGCTGACCAGATGAAGATGGCAGCGATGTGGAGTCCGGCGAGGTAGATGGTGGCGCTCTTGTCGTAGCGAGTGGCTGGGCCGCGCCACTGCTTGAGCCTGTTGATGCACCGCTCGACGGTGTTGCGGTGTTTGTAGGCCTCGGGGTCGAAGGCCGGCGGACGGCCACCGAGCCGGCCGCGCCGCTTGCGGGTTCGCGGCCTGGTCGACGGGCTGCGGGATCACTGCCCGGATCCCGCGCCGCTCCTCGGCCGGGGAGCGCCACGGACAGCCTGGGGTCAGCCGCCGGCCGAGCCGACTGAAGCCGAACCACCGGAGGTCCAGTTGGAGTTGGACAGCGGCCGAGGGCGCGTGCTGTGCTCGGAGCGCAGCTCCACCACGACCCCGGCCGGACCGAGCAGGGCCTCCAGCGCGTCGGCGAGCCGCTGCGGGTCGCCGCCGAACGGGAGCTGGACGAGCCGCTCCCGGCCGCCCCGCAGGACGAGTTCCAGCACGAGCGTGGAGACGGCCGGCTTGCGGTCCCCCTCGTACGGCTCCACCACCTCGTGCGTCAGCCGCACCTCGCGCAGGGTGTCGACGGGCAGCCAGTCGTCCGGCCCGGCAGTCCGGACCAACCGCAGGGACGCGGGCACCCCGGCGGGCGCGAACTCCACCCGCAGGATGCGGCGGGCTCGGGAAAAGGCCACCGCCGACCAACCGAGCAGGTACTCCAGCCCGACGATCACCCCCACCACCACGAAGACGGTCGACGCCCGCGCCCCGGCCAACGCCATCCAGAAGGCGACGAGCAGGGTCGGCACGACCAGGGCGAGCGGAGTGAACAGCGCCGGTCCCGCCGAACTCAGCGCGATCCGCGCCGGCCCGGCCGGCGAGCCGCCGCGCAGGACCAGATCCGTCGAGTCGGGGCCATGTCTGAGTAAGGGATCGGTGGCCATGCATCCAGCGTAGAACCGGTCGGCAAGAGCGCCTCAACCCCAACTGGCCGATGGGGCGTGCAGTTTCTCCGGCAGCGCCAAGACCTCGGCGCGGTCGGCGGCCGCCGCGGTGCCGGCGGGCAGAGGGCGCAGTAGGAGCTGAGGGTCAGGCGCAGCGCGCGCAGCCCGGCGGCGAGGGCGGTCCGTCGAGCGTGCGGTGCCAGGCGGCCAGCTTCGCGGCGGGGGGCGGTGCGGGCCAGGGGATGCGGACCATACCCCGCCGGGACCGTGCACCAAGAGAGGCAGACGGGGCCGTGTGGTGGTGGCCGGATCGGCCCCTCTGCAAGGAGGCCGGTCCCGGCGCTGCCAGAGGCACACGGCGATGACTGCTCCGACAAGAGCGCAACCGTGGTAGCCACCGACGTACAGCGGTGCCGAGGCCACCAGGAAGGTGACCGCCACGACCAACGCCGTCTAGGCCCGCAGCCAGGCGTCGATCAGGGCGAAGGTGGCGTCCGGCTGCTCGATGTGCGGGAGGTGACCTGCCTCGGGCACGACCTCCAGGCGTCCGTTCCCGAAGACCTTCGCGTACGCCGCCCCGTACTCCGGCGTGACGATCCGGTCGCTCTCCCCCCACACGAGCAGCGCGGGCTGCCGTACCCGCCCCAGGCGTCGCATCAGCTTGGGATCGTGCATGTACGGGTCGCCGGCGAGCAGGCGCATGGTGGCCATGTTCCCCTGGCGGCGCGCGAGTTCCTCGGCGGGGAGGGTGGCGGGGTCGGCGTAGAAGCGGTCGGGCTCGTGCCAGGAGTGTTCGGCGGCGGCGCGCGGGTCGAGCGCGAAGAAGTCGGTGATCGGCTCGGATGGGACGTCGATGCCGACGGCGTCGATCAGCACGAGCCGGCCGATGCGCCGGGCGTTGTCCCGTACGGCCATCTCGGCGGCGACCCATCCCCCGAGGGAGGAGCCCACGACCACCACGTCGGTCAGGTCGCTGTCCTCCAGGAGGTGCAGGTAGGTGAGGGCGAGGTCGTCGATGCCCGTGCACCAGTCGGGACGCGGCGTGCCGTCCCAGCCGGGGTGGACGGGGGCGAGGGTGGGCGCCTCGGCCGAGGAGAAGTGCTGGGCCAGCCCTGCGACGGTGGCGGGGCCTCCGCCGCCGTGCAGGACGAGGACGGGTCGGCGGGCGTGGTCTGAGGGCTTGATGTCGGTAGTCATGGCGCCACAGTAACTAAACATCTTTATATAAGCTAGCTTAGTCTGCGGGGTAGGCTTGGCCCATGCGCGATGACCTGCACGTTCAGCTCCACATTCTCGGCCGGGCGGTGAAGCAGACCCAGTACCGCCAACACCGGTCGCTCGACGGCGCGTTGACCGAGGTCGGCACCACGCTCGCCCAGTGGGACGCACTCCGCGCGATCAGCCTGACGCCGGGTGCATCGGCCCGCGAGCTGGCCGCGGCCACCTTCCAGACCGAACAGGCCTTCGGCACGCTGGCGGGTCGGCTCACGTCTCAAGGCCTGGTCGACCGGCGCCCGGGCCGCGGCCGCCGCATCGAGCACCACCTGACGGAAGCCGGGGAGCGAGTGCTCGCGGCCGGGCACGAGGTGGCGGACCGGGTGCTGGCGGAGTGCTTCGCCGGGCTGGAGGAGGGGGAGCGGAGGACGCTGCTGAAACTGCTCCAACGCCTGAACGAGCCGACGGGATGAGCGAGGAGCTGCTTGACGTACCGGCGGCACGGCACGGGCACCGGCTGCCCTCGGCGGACGGCGGCCAGGACCCTCCCAGCTCCTCGTCCCCTGATGCCGTCGCCCGCCAGCGCTGTGGGAGGCCGTGCGGCTCCCGGCGTACCAGGACTCGCCCATCGGGGGCGGGCCGGGACCGGGCGGGATCTAGCGGGATCTAGCGCTGCGGCGCCCCTGCCATGGCGTCCGCGCCCCCTGCCCCTGCCATGGCGTCCGCGCCCCCCATACGCGCCGCACCCTCGACCGACCCCCGCACCGCACCAGAGCCGTACATAAGCCGTACCCCGACCGTACGCACATGCCTGGCCGCTGGCCGGTCCAAGCGGCATACCGCCCGCACCGGCGGGCAAAGCCGAGGCCCGGCGGCGCTCCCCCCTGCCGGCGGAGAACTGGGCCGTGAGCTCCGCGGTGTCGCTGCCCGGCACGGGCCCGGTGCGTGCTCGCCGGCCCTCTCCCGCCTACTCCGGCGAACTGACAGGGACCCGTGCGTGGCCGAGCGCGCGCCAGGTGTCGGCGCTGGTGGGACTGGAGGGACCGCACCCGTGGGCATGTCAGGGCTGGGTCTGGAGGGCCCAGGTCTCCGGCACGCCAAGGTCGTCGTACAGCCGCTGGCGCTGGCTGGGACTGAGGGTGGTGGTGGCCTCGGCCAGGAGGCCGGCCTCCTGGCCCGGTGCCGCCTCGACGACCGCCCGTGCGATCACTGCCCGCACTGCGGGCGGCAGTGCGGGGAGCATCCGGCGAAGGTCGATAAGAGCCTCCTCGGGGGTGCGGGAGGCACGAAAGGCAGTGAGGACGGCGCCCAGCTCGGTGTCTGCGGCGTGCTGCCACAGCGCCGGCATGGCGACCGTCTCCTCGAGGTGAAGGTGTGCGAGGTAGGCGCGCGCATGCTGGGCCTCCAGCAGGTCCTCGGCGGGGGTGTCGGGCAGCGATCGTGCCCGCTCGTCGAGGGTGGTGAAGGCGGCGTCGAGGCGTATGTGCTCGGCGTCCAGAGCGTCGGCCGCTTCGGGGGCCCGCTCCCGCAGGAGCTGGTGGATGAAGGTGTCCTCGTGGTCGGCGTGCTCGCGCAGTTCCTGGGTCATGGCCAGGCAGCGTTGCGCCTGCTCGGTGGCGGCGCCGCTGTGGGTGATGTCCGCGGTGCCGAGTTCGGTGGCGAGGGCGAACAGCCGCGCACGCTGTCCCATATGCACGTTCCGGTAGATTGCCGACGTCTTCGAGGCAGCCGGCGCCCTGCGCCGGCTCGGCGAGCAGACCGCCGCCGCGGAAGGCCTCACCCAGGCCCGATGGCAGGTCCTCAGCGCAGCCTCAGAGGACCCGCTCACCGTGCCCCAGGCCGCGCGGCGGCTCGGCGTCAGCCGTCAGAACGTTCAGCGTGTCGCCAACGACCTCGTCGCCCAGCGCCTCGCCACCTACGAGTCCAACCCGGACCACCGCGGCTCCCCCCTCCTCACCCTCACGCCCCGCGGCAGGGAGTCACTCGCCCGCGTCACCGCCAGAGCCGAACAACTGCACCGCACCCTCTTCGCGGCCATCCCCGACGAGGAGATCCACACCACCAGGACATCGCTGCGGCGCCTGCTGTCCGAACTCGACCGCCACGAAGGCGAAGCAGGCAAGCGCTAGAGAGACACCCCAGCGAGGAGGGTGCGAAGGTCGATGACACGGTAGCCGCGGGCGGCGATCGCGCCGAGGATCCGTGGCAGCGCCTTGGCGTCGATCACCTCGCTCTGGCCCTCGGTCGTACCGACGTGCATCTGCACGATCGCCCCTGGGCACAGGGCATCCAGCGCCCTGCGCACCGCGCGGTCCACGCTCATGCCGCCCTCGGTGCCCATCCACCCGTTGGTGTCGGTGGTGAACTCGATGTCAGCGAAGCCCAGCTCGTTGACCTCCCTGATCTGGGCTGGACTGGTCTCGCTGTAGGGAAAGCGGAAGAACGGGGTCAGTGCTCCGCCCGCGCCGGCCGCACGCAGAGCCCGGTCCGCCGCCTGGACCTCACGGCGCCTGCCGTCCGCGGTCAGATCCTCGAAGTAGGGGTGACTGTAGGAGTGGTTGCCCAGCCCATGCCCCGCAGCCGCGACCCGCCTCACCACCTCGGGGTACCGGTCGGCGAAGTCGCCGGTCAGGAAGAACGTGGCAGGCGTGTGCCGGCGGGCGAGCTCCCCCAGGATGACGTCGAGGCCCGCGTCGTTCCAGGCCGCGTTGAACGTCACCGCTGCCACCCGCTCGTCTGCGCGGAACACTCGGTTCTCGGATCCGAACAACACACGCAGGCATGCTTCTTCCCCCTCCCCCGCCAGGCGACAGGTGTCGGAAGTGGCCGCTCCGGCCCGGCGGCCGGGCACCACCGCCCAGGGGACAGCGAGCAGCCCGGCGGCCGCCCCGAGCATGCGGCAGGACACAGCACGACGCGTGACAGGACGTGTCTCCATGCCACCGCCATCGGCCGTCCGGGGGCCGCCCTTGAGCGCCTGAAGCCAATACCGACCGCTGCGGCCTCCTTCACGTTGGACGAGGCCGTGTGCGTGCTGCTGTCTGCGTTGAGGGGCCGGGCACGGGATGCCCCCACCACGGCAGCGTTGGCATCGCGGGCAGGCGGAGTTGACCGGCAGACCAGCGGGACCGAAGCGGCGGCCGAGCGGCACGACGTCGGCGAGCAGGCCGTGCGGGTGCTGTTCCGGCGTGTGGTGCCGCCGGCCGAGGTGAAGCGTCCTCAGGGTGGGGGCCGACGCCGGGCCTGTGACCGTGCCGTCCGCCGACCAACGCCGGTGCCGTTCGTGGACGGTTTACCAAGAGCCGTGGCGTTCTGGAGGTCACGCCACGGGACACCGGTGCGGATCTGGAACAGGATTCCGTTGATCGGGGTGCGGTGATCGTTCCACCGGCCGCCTCGGCTCCCCGGAGGAGACAGATGCGGCCCCGTCGTCGTTCGCACTCCTGTGGCTGTTCCATCAAGGTCGGAGCGGGTGACGGCGGCGGCCGGGAGCAGCCGGTACCACCCATCGGTCTCTCACCAGTTGACGGCCGCCGCCCGGCCTCTACGGCTGGTTGAGCGCCGCGAAGCCCGTGCAGAGCAGGCGGATGCTCCGGGTGAACTTCTCGTCATGGCTCAGCCGCGGAATCAGGCCGCCCATGACCAGCGGGAATTGCTCGCACAGGTCGGCATGGAGGCCGGCGGTGACGGTCGGTGGCGCGGTCGGCTGGTTCTGTTCCTGGAGGACGAAGCCGGTGACGTGGCTGAGCAGGGTGTCGGCGGCGATGCCGCAGTGCGCGGCGGGCAGTCCGCCGTCCAGCAGGGTCCGCAGCAGGCGTTCCATCAGGGAGAACGCACCGGTGCTGAGCATGCCGGGACTCTCGGCGAGGAGCTGGGCGCCCCCGGGGTGCTGCTTGAGCTCCGTGCGCAGGGTGGTGACCTGGGCTTCGACGCGGTCCTGCCAGGGGGCGTCGGGCGGAAGGGCGGCCAGGACGGCGGTACACGCGTCGTAGGCACGGCGGCAGACCCGGTCGGCCATCAGGGCGAGCAGTTCCTCTTTGCCACGTACGTGGTAGTAGAGGCTGCCGGCGTGGGCGTCGAGACGGTCGGCGACTTGACGCATGGACAGGTGCTGGTAGCCGACCTCGGCGAAGACGGCCATGCCCGCGTCGACGATGCGCTCTTTGGTGAGCTTCATGAGCTCACCGTACAGCGTTTTCCAACACTGTTCGAAAAGTGCTAGTTTTGCGCCGTCAGATTTCGAACGGCGTTGGAAACGCTGGAACCGGGGGGTGGCTGGCATGGGGGCGATCGTCTTCAACGTGACCACGGCTGCACTGATGATCATGATGGTCAACTGCGGTCTCGGGGTGGTCGGCCGAGACACCGTGCGCGGGCGCCCGATCCCGTGGGCGGCTGTCATCCTGACCGCGATCGCCGTCGGCGGCGTGCTGCTCCAGATGGTCTGGTCCGGCGCCATGCCCGCGCTGGACGCCGACCCCACCCGGTCCGGCTGGTGGCGCGAGTTCACCTCGGTGTTCCTGCAGAACGGCGGCGTCTTCGGCGCCCTGTGGAACCTCGTCACCCTCGCCGTCGTCGCCGCGCTCGCCCAGTGGTACTGGGGCGGCCCGCTGACCCTCGGCTTCTTCGTCGCCGGCATCGTGCTGCCCGGCCGGATCGACTCTCTGCTCGGTTTCGCCGACGGTCCCAGCACCGACCCCCGGAACTTCGCCGGCAGCTCCGGCGCCACCTACTTCCTCGGCGCCACTCTCGCCCTGGCCTTCCTGACGCGCACCCGCCTCCCCAAAGAACTCGCCCTGGCGATCGGCGTCCCGGTGCTGGGCCTGGCGATGTGGCTCGCCCAGGACAACGGCCACGGCCTGGTCTCCGTCTACGGCTTCGCCCTCGGCGGAGCGGCCTGGGCGGCCCGCACCCGGTGGCGCGGCGGCAACACGAACGCGAACCGCTTGATCGAACGCGCCCGGTGATCGAACCCGGTCCGGGGTCGACGCCGTGAGCTGCCGACCCTCGACCTCCCAGCCCGTGGGTCCACGGGCGGCAGCACAGCGACGGTCCAACGAGGCGAACGGCCGACGGGCAGGGCCCCGGCGGGGCGGCCCGGCAACGGCCCGACGGGGTGAGGCCCGACGCACCGGAACGGCCGCCCCTACCGAACGGCATGACAACCCGCGGCCCAAGCGGCGACCGAGCACCCCGACAGCGGCGAACCGGCGGCCGATGCCAGCCCAACGGCCCGACAGCAGCAGCACGCCATCCGGGATCGCGACGGGCCAGAACGCCCCGACGACAGCAACTCCACGACCAGGGCGGCCCGCCCGGCGACGGCACCGGCCACGGCACGGCACGGCGCGGCGGTCTTGGCAAGGACTCGGCCGCTTCGCGTCCCAGCGGGAACCCCCTGGTGAGAGCGGCCCGGCGCCGGAAACACAAGGTCGGCGGGGCCTACCGGTGCGGCGGGGGGCGGGGTACCCCTGGTGGGGAGGCCTCCGCCGAGGCCGCATCCCCGTGGAAGGAGTCCGGCCGTGGACGGATGGTACGTGGACGACCGCTGCACGAATTGCGATGTGGCCCGGCAGTTCGCACCCGGGCTGATCGGCGAGGCCGACGGGAAATCCGTCGTCCTGCGCCCGCCCGCCGACGACGCGGAGAACCGGCGCTTACACGCGGCCGTCTTCGCCTGCCCCACCCGCTCGATCCGGCCCCTGACCGGCCGGGCGGACCAGTCGCTGAACCCGTTCCCGATGCACCTGGACGACGGGGTGCTGATCTGTGGGCACAACTCGCCCCACACCGCGGGCGCCAACTCCTACCTGCTCCCGCGGCCCTCCGGCACCAGCATGATGATCGACACGCCCCGCTGAAGCCGCGCCTTGGCCGAGCGCTGGACGGCCTCGGGCCCCGTCACCGACGTGCTGCTCACCCACCGCGACCACGCCGCACACGGCCGCCGCTACGCCGACCACTTCGGCGCCTGGCTCTGGATCCACGAGGACGACCTCGACGCCGCCCCGGACGCCGACCAGGTGATCCGCGGCCTCGAACCGCTGGACATCGCCGAGGGCGTCACCGCCCACCCCCTCCCCGGGCACACCCGGGGCAGCGTCCTCTACCTCGCCGACGACCGGTACTGCTTCAGCGGCGACAGCTTCTTCTGGTCGCGTACGACCGCTGACCGGGAAGTCGCCGAGAGCGTGATCTGGCATCGAGGCGCTGGCCGCGTCCCTGGCCAGGACGGCAGGGCGGCTGCGGTTCGAGTGGGTGCTGCCGGGCCACGGGGACCGGCGCCGCCTGCCGGCCGACGAGATGTCCCGGCGGCTGCACGCCCTGGCGGACCGCACCCGTCTGCTGCGCCCCCGCCCGGTCGACTTCACCGGGCTCCGCTGGTGAGCGCCGGCGGAGCGGTGACCGGCCGCGCCCTCACTTGACGGCGCCGCCGGTCGCGCCGGTGGTGAGCCGGCGCTGGGTGACGACGAGCAGCGCGGACGCGGGCCGCCGTGGGTCGCGCCCTCGCCGAACATCCCGACGTCCGAGACCGTCGACCGCCCGGGCGGGGCAGGCGGGTCAGCGATCGCCGGTGGGGGCCTGCAGGGCGCCGGCGCTGTCCGGGCCGACGGGGGCCAGCGGCGGTGCCTCGGCGGCGGCAAGGCTTTCCCGGGCCGCGGCGACGACCGCGTCCGCGGTGAGCCCGAACTGCTCGTACAGCACGGTGTAGGCCGCGCTGGCGCCGTAGTGGTCGAGGCCGACGATGCGGCCGGCGTCGCCGACGAACTCCCGCCAGCCCATGGGCACGCCGGCCTCGACGCTCACCCGGGCGCGCACCGCGGGCGGCAGCACCTGCTCGCGGTAGGCCCGGTCCTGGGCCGCGAACCACTCCCAGCACGGCAGTGACACGACCCTCGTCGGGATGCCGTCGGCCTCCAGCGTCTCCCGGGCGGCGACGGCGATCTGCACCTCGCTTCCGGTGCCCATCAGAATGACCTCGGGACTGCCGCCGGAGGCTTCGGCCAGCACGTAGCCGCCCCGGGCTACGCCCTCGGCCGACGCGAACCGTGTGCGGTCCAGGACGGGCAGGTTCTGCCGGGACAGGGCGAGTCCGGCCGGGCGGTCGTTGTGCTCGAGGATGGTGCGCCAGGCCACCGCGGTCTCGTTGGCGTCGGCCGGGCGGACGAAGTCCAGGCCGGGGATGGCCCGCAGCGCCGCGTAGTGCTCGATGGGCTGGTGGGTGGGGCCGTCCTCGCCCAGCCCGATGGAGTCGTGCGTCCACACGTAGGTGACCGGGAGCTGCATGAGCGCGGCCAGCCGCACCGCACCGCGCATGTAGTCGGAGAAGGTGAGGAACGTGCCGCCGTACACGCGGGTCCCGCCGTGCAGCGCGATGCCGTTCATGATCGCGCCCATGGCGTGCTCGCGGACACCGAAGTGCAGCGTGCGCCCGTACGGGCCGCCCGACCACATCTTGGTCTGCCGGCTCTCGGGCAGGAACGAAGCCTCCCCCTTGACCGCGGTGTTGTTGCTCTCCGCCAGGTCGGCGGAACCACCCCACAGCTCCGGCAGGACCGGGTACAGGGCGGCGAGGACCTCGCCGGAAGCCTTCCGGGTCGCCACGCCCTTCGGATCGGCGTCCCAGACCGGCAGGCCGTCCGCCCACCCCTGCGGCAGCCGGCGGGTGGACAGCCTCTCGAGCAGCGCGGCACCGTCGGGGTTGCCGGCCCGCCACGCGTCGAAGCGCCGCTGCCACGTCGCGTGCCCCTGCGCGCCGCGCCCGGCGACCCGGCGGGCGTGCTCGAGCACCTCCGGGTCGACCTCGAAAGTCTTGTCGGGGTCGAAGCCGAGGATCTCCTTGGTCGCCCGGACCTCGTCCTCGCCCAACGCGGATCCGTGGGCCGCGCCGGTGTTCTGCTTGTTCGGCGCGGGCCAGCCGATGATCGTGTGCAGCACGATCAGCGACGGGCGGCCGGTCTCGGCCCGGGCAGCGGCCAGCGCGCGGTCGACCGCGGCCAGGTCCTCGCCGTCGTCGACGTGCTGCACGTGCCAGCCGTACGCCTCGTACCGCTTGCCGACGTCCTCGGTGAACGCGACGTCGGTGTCGTCCTCGATCGAGATCCGGTTGGCGTCGTAGACCAGGACCAGATTGCCCAGCTCCTGAGTGCCGGCCAGCGATGACGCCTCGCCGCTGACGCCCTCCTCCAGGTCGCCGTCGGAGGCGAACGCCCAGATCGTGTGATCGAAGACGCTCTCGCCCTCGGGGGCGTCGGGGTCCAGCAGACCGCGCTCGCGGCGGGCGGCCATCGCCATGCCGACGGCGTTGCCGACGCCCTGGCCGAGCGGGCCGGTCGTCGTCTCCACCCCCGGTGTGTGGTTGACCTCGGGATGGCCCGGGGTCGCAGAGCCCCAGGTGCGCAGCGCCTGAAGGTCGGCCAGGTCCAGGCCGTAGCCGGAGAGGAAGAGCTGGATGTACAAGGTGAGGCTCGAGTGCCCCATCGACAGCACGAAGCGGTCACGGCCGACCCAGTGCGGATCGCCCGGGTCGTGGCGCAGCCACTTCTGGAACAGCAGGTAGGCGGTGGGGGCCATGCTCATCGCGGTGCCGGGGTGGCCGTTGCCGGTCTTCTGTACGGCATCCATCGCCAGCACGCGCACGGTGTCGATCGCGCGTCGGTCGAGATCGCCCATCCCCTCGGGGAGGGTGGGGTGCGGCTGGAAGGGGTTGCCGGTGGGGGCGTCGCTCGCGGCCTCGGCGGGAGCCTCGGGGCGGGTGCTCTTCGCCTCGGCGGCAGAGTCTGCCTCATTGGCGGTCATCGGTGGCGGTACTCCCTTGGGGGTGGGACGGTAGATGCTTTTCACCGCGCGGCCGGTATCGGGCACCGCAACCGGGCGGGCCCGGCGACGACGGTGGGGGCGTCAGGCGAGTGGGGTGTCGTCCAGTGCCTTCGCGAGGTCGCCGGGGGTGTCGTAGAGGGCGATGGCGCCGGCCTTCCGCAGCTCGTCGTCCCCGAACCCGCCGGAACGGACGACGATCGCCGGCATCCCCGCTCTCTTGGCCGCCTCGACGTCCCACACCGAGTCGCCGACCATCACACTCGCCGCGTCGGGCGGCGCTCCCAACTTCTTCAGCGCCACGTGCAGCAGATCCGGCGCCGGCTTGGAGGACTCCACATCGGCGCTGGTGGTCCAGTCGTCGACGACGTCACGGGCGTCCAGCATGTCCAAAAAGACCTCCACGTGACGCTGCTGAGCAGAGCTGGCCAGCACCAGCCGGTGACCGCGCTCTTTGACCGCCACGAGGAGATCGCGAGCACCGGGCAACGGCGCCATCTCCTCCAGCAGCTCGTCGACCTCCCTGCCCTGCTGCTCCCTGGCCCGGTCGCCCACCCGGCGCTCCAGTTCCTCGCCACCGACAGCGGTGACCACCTGATCCCCGCCCATCCCGATCAGCCGGTGCAGCCGCCACACCGGATAGATCTCGCCCACCGAGCGCAGTGCCCGGTACCAGGCAAGGGCGTGGTGGTAGTTGGAGTCGATGAGTGTCCCGTCGATGTCGAGGACGGCGATGGCGGATGCGGTCACGCTCACCGGCTACCCACCGGCCCAGTACCCACACGGAGACCGTGGGACCGACAAGGCGACCGTCGGTATGGGTCCTGGTCCTGGGTGCGGTCAGCGGGGCCAGGGCCGAGCTGGTCGGCGAGGGCGCGGATCTCGGTCCGGCGCTGCGCACCGGTCAGGCCGCCGCCGGACGGGAGGTGGCCGGTGTCCGTCTCGTGCGGCTGCCGGGAGCGCATGTCCTCGTTCCACAGCGACAGGGCGCGACGTCGGCGCTCACTGCGCCCGGCGCCGTCGAGGAGCCCCAGGCCGGTGGCGAAGTTCTCCAGCGCGCCGCGCAGCAGCGTCCAGGGGCTGGTTCGGGTCGATCTCGCCGGCGGCTGTCAGACGGCGCGGCGCGTCGGCGTGGGCCAGGCACCGAGCCGCGGCCGCCGGAGCGGGAGGCTCGGCAAGCTCTGTCCCGCCTCCGAGAGCACGGGTGCCGAGCAGGAGGACGCCGCGGTGCCGCAGCCCGCTGCCGCGGCATGGAGGAACAGCAGTGGTCGGCTCATGTTCTCCCCCGGTCATGCTCGTGACCGGCTGCGGCGGTGGAGGCGTGGCCGCGGCGACGGCGCCGGCGACACACGTCATCGCGCGAGCCGCTGCTGTAGGACCGGTTCCAGGCGATCGACAAGGTGAGGGCCGCGCCGATCCCCGTGCCGGCGTATTCCCAGGCCGCGCTTGCCAGCAGGGCGGAGCGGTCGGCGACGGCCCAGTCCCGGCCCGCGTACAGCGGTAGGTCCGTCAGGAGTTCCTCGTCGGCGGCGAAGGGGAGACCGCGTATCTCACCGTTCCCGCGCTGCCCGCCGGGCAGGCGCCACGCGCCGTGGCACGGGCCGCCCGACTCGCAGTGCACGTACCCTTCCGTCTTCGTGTGGTGGCCCTCGACGAACCGGTACGTGTTCTGCGCGGCGAACCACAACGGCACTGCGAGACCGCACAGGCAGACCGACAGCACCACCCGGGACAACGGCCTGAGCCCGCTCAGCAGTTCGGCGCCCCATGACGACGAGCGCATGCCCCATCACCTCATCGTCCTCGTGCATGTTCCGCGGCCGGGAGACGGCAGGCTACCTGAGCGGGTGCCGCCCGAGCAGCCTCTGCCGCGGGCCCGTGGCGGTCGGAAAAATCGAGCTGTCAGGACTGAACAGGGAGCTGTCGGCCGCTGGGGCGCAGCAGCCCCGCAGGCAGGAGGAGCAGGGTTCCACTGCTGGGCCTGCGGGGCCGGTGCATCACTCACGTACCCTGCGATGCGCCCGATACGCCCGATCCCTCCCAACCACCCGCACAGGAGGTCTCCTTACGCGAGTGGGGCCCGGCCGTGTACGGCCGGGCCCCATCACCTCGCGCAGCGTGGCGCGCTCATCGCGCCTGGCGTCTATCGACTACCAGCGGTACCAGCGGCCCTTGCGGCCACCGCTGTCCGCGGTGCGGACGACGAAGCCCAGCAGCCACACGACGAGCACGATCACCGCGATCCACCACAGCGCCTTCAGTGCGAAACCCGCACCGAAGAGGATCAGAGCCAGCAGAAGAACCAGAAGCAGGGGAACCATCGTTATCAACCTCCTGGCCACCAGGTGCCCTTACCTTCCGCCGACAAGCCCACAAAGCGTGAGTTACTTCCGCGGGCCACGGGGCATAGGCACAGGTTGCCGGGCGCCGGCCTGGTTCCCCCCGCTCCCCCGCACGCGCGGCCGCATCGCCTCGGCAACCGCGGTGCCAGGGACCTGTGGTCAGGGTGCGGTGTCCTCTTACGAGCGTTTTCCGATGAGGAACAACATCCGCCCGCCACCGGGCCGAGACACTCGGACGGTCGGTAGACGTCACTGACCCGGCTGGCCGTCGGCCGGCTCGGTGACCGGTGAAGCCGAGTACGTGGGTGCAGGCAGAGCAGTGTGCGAGGGAGATCCATGCAGAGCACATCACCGTGGCGGCCCAGCGGACTGGGGACATCAGCGGCCCGGGTCGCGGAACAGTTCCGCGCCTGCGAGCCGGTGACCGCTTCACCGGCCCGGGCCCCGCTCAGGCTTCCCGACTACCCCATGCCCTTCGACCCGTCGGTCGAGAATCCGCTCATGGCCCAGGCCGCGGAGGAGATGTGGGCCTGGGCGTACCGGCTTGAGATGAGCGCGCCGCCGTGGGTGCTGTGCCCGTCGACCGACGGGACCCGGTAATTTCTTGGACAGGTGTCCAGCTATCCTGGACACCTGTCCAAGAAGGGGAGGGTTCGCTGCTCATGGAGATCGTGGCGAACGTGCTGGTCGGCCTGGTGGCCGTGTTGCACATGTACATCCTGGTGCTGGAGATGTTCCTGTGGCAGCGGAAGCCAGGGCGGGGGCTGCACGGGTTCGACCCGGAGACGGCCCGGGTGACCGCTCCGCTGGCCGCCAACCAGGGCCTCTACAACGGCTTCCTCGCGGCCGGACTGGTGTGGGGGCTTCTCGCCGCCGACCCGACCGGCTTCCGGGTGCAGATGTTCTTCCTGTCCTGTGTGGTGGTGGCGGGCGTGTTCGGCGCCGCCACGGCCAATCGCCGCATCCTGTTCGCCCAGGCGCTGCCCGGCGCGCTCGCGCTGGCCGCCGTCATCGCCGCACGATGAGCGGGGCGCCACACGAGGACCCGAGGGCGGCGCGCACCCGCGCCAGGCTGCGCGCCGCCCTGCTCGCCGAGTGCGCCGAGCGACCGCCGGCGGAGGTCGCCGTGGCCGCGCTGGTGCGCCGGGCCGGGGTGGGCCGGGCCACGTTCTATGTGCACTACGACGGCATCGAGGCGCTGGCGATCGACGCGTGCGCGGACGTCGTACGGCAGGCGGTGGACGCGCTGCACGCCTGGCGGGGGCGGCCCGATCCGGTCCACGCCCCGCCCGCGCTGCGGGAGTTCTTCACCGGTCTGTCCCCGCACGCGGCCCTGTACCGGTCGCTGCTCGCGCCGGGCGGCGGCGGGCCGCTCGGCCGGGTGCTGCACCGGGACCTGCGGGCCCGCAGCCTCGAGGAGCGCGAACTGGCCGGCGCGGCTGACGCCCCGCTGGTCGCGTCGGCGGTGGCGGCGACCTTCGCGGGTGTCCTCGCGGACTGGCTGCACGGGCTGCTGCGGGCCGCGCCGGAGGAAGTCGCGGACCAGGTCTGGCAGTTGCTGGTCGCACTGCACCGGAGCCGGTGACCGGTCACTTGCAGGCGACCTCCCGCGCCGCCCGGGGCCAGGCCTCCACTCCGGAGGACGTGCGGACCTAGGCGGTGTCCCGGTCCTCCGTCAGCCACAGGTACCGGTCACGGTAGCGGTACCCGGTGTCGCGGGCGCCCGCGGGCATGCGGACCTGCTTGCATTACGGCCCGCTGAGCAGCCCGTCACGGGCGAGCACACCCCTCGGCGCGGCCTTCGGCGTCCATCGAGGACACAATCACCATGTGCTCGCCGTGGCGTCCTCCGGGTGACTCGCCGGCGCACCGGTAGCGGCCCGACCCGGTCGGTGGGTGAGTCGGATCGTCGGCCAACCAGGGGAACCGGCGACACTCAGCCGTGGCCTGTACAAGCCGTGGACGGAGATGGACGCGGCAGCCGCCTCGACGGCGCTCAGTGCGGCGCTGAAGCCCTTCAAAGTGTCGATCCGGCAGCTGACCATTCGGGACTGCTGCGGCGGGGCCAAGGGCCTGCACTACGCCGATCTCCCGGCCGTCGAGGACGGCGAGTAGGGGCTCGCGCGCCGTTTTGGGGAAGAGCCTGAGGTTTCACCCCAACCCGAAACCGGTTTCGCGTCCGATATTGGGCGTGACCTGCGAAGTTTCGGGTTTCGGCCCTCCGGTGCACTCGGCGGGTCCAGCCCGAATCGCTGCCTCCAGCCGTAGCTCCCACACTGAAACTGACGGCACCAACGAGTCTGACTGTGTGAGGGCTCAAGTCATGAATCCGAGACGATCAAACAGGCGGCGGGCCGTGTGGTTGGCAATCGTCTCTGCTCTCGCTTTGGCCGCTGGCGGTGTCCTGCTCTGGGTCGGGCTGCTGGGGCACGAAGTGGCAGGCAGTTCGCTGAGCCCAGCCATAAAGCCAGCGGAGAACTGCGCTTCGCAGACGGATGTGCGGGATCTCCTCACTCACGCCGCGCCCGCCGATCAACACACCACAACGGATGTCATCTCCGCGGCGACCGGCGCAGCTTCCGCGGTGGGCGGCCTGTGCGGCGGAGTGGCGGCGGTCATCGCGTTGAAGCATCCCAGACCAGCCAGCCTCACAGCAGAGGGTCCCAGGCAAGGCCCGCCAGCAGCGTGACGGCCGGGCGCCACCGGAAAGCCTAGGCCGACGCGCTCACAACGCCTGGCGCCGCACGGATGAGGTAGGTACCCGCTGATAGGCCTTGAGACCCCTGCCCGTCCCTCTGACCGGTGGTGGCCTCCGCACGTCCAGTCGCGGCCCCGAAATGAGCGGTTTCCGCACAGGCAGTCGACGCCGTGCAGAACTTCCGCGTCCCGCGCCAAGGTCGTCGCCGGCATGAGGTGTGACGAGGTGCTGTCACGTGCACGCGTTTCTGGTCCTGGGCGGCATTTCCGCGCAGGCACATCCGCTACGACAACCTGCGGGCCACGGTCGAGCGGGTGCTGGGCTTCTACCAGGGCCGGATGGAGGTGGACCGTTGGAGGGCGTTCCGCTCGCACTGGGGCGTCGAGGCGTTGCACTGCCGGCCTGGTATCGAGGGCGCCCACGAGAAGATTGGTGTCGAGGGCAGATCGGCTACTTCCGCCGCAACCACTTCGTTCCCGTTCCTGAGGTCGCCTCGCTCACCGAGCTGAACGAGCTGGTCGACCAGTGGGACCAGGATGACGAAGCACGACGGCTGCGAGGCCGCACCATCGGCGACTACTTCGCGGCCGAACAGCACCTGCTGGCGCCCTTGCCGACCGAGCCGTTCGAGACGGGACGCCGGTTCACCCCGAGGGTCGACCGGTTCAGCCGGATCAGCGTCCGCGACAATGTCTACTCGGTAATGTCTACTCGGTGCCGGTCCGCTTCATCGGCCGCCAGCTGCGAGTGCTGCTACACGCCAACGACCTGATCGTCTATGACGGCCGCAACGTGGTCACCCGGCACGAGCGTCTCGGCGGCCGGAACGGCTCCCGCCTGGTCCTGGACCACTATCTGGAAGCGCTGCTGCGCAAGCCGGGTGCCTTCCCCGGGTCGACCGCGCTGGAGCAGGCCCGTTCCGCGGGCCGTTTCACCCCTGTTCACGACAAGTGGTGGTCGGCAGCGAATACCGCCCACGGCGACCTCGCCGACACCCCAGCGTTGATCCGAAGTACTGTTGCTGGCCCGGCGCATGCCACGAGCAGGTCGTGGCCGGGCTGGCAACCGCCCACCGGGCGGGGGTCCTGACCGCCGATGCGGTCGCCTTGGAAGCCCGCAAACTCGCCGAATCGGACGGGGAACCGACGCCGCCGCCCGCGCCGGGACAGGGCAGGCGGTGACAGTTGGATCCGGGACTCCGCGCTCCACAGCATCACCGGCCGGCCCTGACTGGTCCAATACGAAGAACTCCCTCAGGGCCCGCCTCAAAGACCATCCGTCCGCCTTTTGATCGTTCAGAATGCCTTCGTCTTCGCCCGCAGTAGCCCAATGACGCCTCTCCCTGGCCGCCGGTATCTGGCACTGGGGACCACCAGCCCCTGGGCCCCACCATGCCGGCGCGCGGGCGGCAACCGACGCTGTTCTGATCTATAACCGCTCCCTTGAAGGTCAAGCCGGGTCGTCGAGTTCTACCCCAGGCAGTACTCGCGGCAGCTGCACGGCCACTTCGCTTCCGCCTTCCGCACTGCTGTCCACCTGGCAGGTTCCACCGATCTCTGCTGCTCGCTCGCGCATGGACCCGAGACCGACTCCGAGACGCAGAGGCACCGGGAGACCGCGACCGTTGTCTGTAACCGTGACTCTCAGCGAATCGTCCGTGACATCCAGGCGCACGCGGCAGCAGGAAGCGTGGGCGTGTCGCAGTACATTGGTCAGAGCTTCCACCGCGATCCAGTACGCAGCCTCTTCTACTGCGGCCGGCAGTTTAGGAAGTTCTTCGGGAAGGTCGGCGTCCACGAACATGGGACATCGCTCGATGTAGTCCCGGAGGGCGTCCAACAGGCCGACTCCGTCGATAGGTGAGCGCAGTCCCCGGGATATGTGGCGCACCGTCTCAATGCCCTCGTGGATGCGAGTGAGCCCGGCGGACAGCAGCTCGTCGGCCTTGCCCGGTTCGGTGCGCAGCCACTTGCGGGCAGCCTGCAAGCCCCATACCACCTCACTCAATACTGAGTTGACGCCGTCATGGAGCTCGCGTCCTATGCGGCGACGCTCCTGGGCACGGGTGGCGATGAGTTGCTGCCTCGAGCGCAGCAGTGCCAGTGTCAGCCTGACCCCAGCCGCGGCCTGTGCGATGTGCCGGGCCACGTCGCGCAGCAGTCGTAGATCCGCTGCGGTGAACGGTTCACCGGGCGTGCGCGCGCCCAATACCAGAGCGCCGACTTCCTCGCCCTGACAGACCAGCGGAAGGCGCAATACGTCGGGCACTTCGCTACCGTAGCGGGCCACAGGCAGCGTGTCGGTATCGTGACCGTTCAGCTCGACCGCCACGTAGGGCAGACGCAGCGCCTGGCCCACTGTTGCTGCCGCCTGGGGCAGTACGGCTTCTGGTCCGGTGGTCGCCTCCAGTTGTCGTCCCAGCCCCGCCAGTGCCGCATAGGGGTCGTCTCTCAGCCCGTAGATGAAGCGGCTGATGATGCGTTGCAGGACTCGGTGCATGGGTTGGAGGGCGACGGCGACTGTGGCCGTCGCAAGCAGCGCCGCCGTCGCGGGGACCGTGCCTTGTATGACGACCCCAAGGATGCTTACGGAGGCGGTGTAGAGGCCGATCGCGCCGGCGGTGAGTGCCGTGTAGAGGAGTGAACGGCTGAGGAGCCGGTCGATGTCGAAGAGACGGTGCCGCGTGATCGCGACCGCTATCGCGGTGCTCAGCACAACACTGGCCAAGTCCATCGCGGCCGTCCCCAGGGCCTCTTTGTGGAACGGCGTGATCATCAGCACCATGAGCAGGTCCACCAGCGCCGCAAACGCCACCCACTTGATCTGCTGGCGCGGCGTGCCGCTCCTGGTGACGTACCGTCGGATCAGGGAGGCCGCCGCAAGGAAGAAGGGGCACGCGACAAAGAGGATCGACAACACGCCTTCGTTTGCTGGGTCTGCAAACGGCACCAGCGAACTTCCAAAGGGATTGGTTACTGTGGGGAAGTACTGGCGGTCAATTGGTCCCGGGACAAAAGCCGAGAACAGCAGCGCCCAAACACCGCACCCGCCGACGAACCAAGCCGCAATCCGCCACCGCACTGACGGCAGCCGGCCGTCCGGGAAGAACAGCAACAGGAAATACAAAGGGAACAGATCGACGACGAATGCCCAGTTCGAGGACCAAGCCGCGAGGGTGGCCCCCGGCAGATCCCGCGGAATCGCGTGGAGCGCATACGCGTGCGCCAGTGCATCGAGGGCCGCGCCGAATCCGGAGACCAGCAGCAGCCATCCGATCGGGTTGCGGGGCCGGCGCCTCGTGATCACGAATCCTGGAAAAGCGTAGGCGAGGCACGCCACGGGCTCCAGCGCAGCAATGATCCACGGATGCCAATCGGGCCGTGGCGCCGACCGCGTCAGCATCACGAAGACAAGGGTCAGGCCGGCGATCACTGCGATGAGCGCCCACAGTGCACATGCGAGCCGTGTCCTCACCGTGGCTGATGCGCCCCTTGGGGCACTACGTTCAGCCCGCTGATTCATGGATAGCTCCTGCATCGTTCCCCCTGGACACTCAGTAGCCATCGGTTCCTTCACCGTCGACGAGCCGCGATCCCGGCCGCAAGGGAAGACCCTCCCAGGAATCCGAGATATCTCCCCTCCTTCGTGGAGTCATGGACTCCTCGGCGGTCGGTACGACCGGTTTCCGCTGAGTGGCCCGCACGTCCAAGCGGCGCGGCACAGGCGCGCTGTACCCCCGACGCCGTCCTCCGCTGTGCGGCCACCGCCCCGCCGAGCCCGCATCCACGGCCGGCTTCCAACAGTCGCAGCGATTCCAGGGACCGGCTGGAAACTCCCCATGAGTGATTGCCGGCGTGGGAAACGGAATCCCGCGCAGCGAAAGCCATGTGGACGTGGCTTTTCGCACTCGTATTCGGCTCAAACACCCGCGCCGGGCGCGTGAACCTGCTCGGTACGGGGTGAGATGGATAGGCCGTGTTCGGGCAGAGGTGCCACGGCCAGCCGGGGCACGGCCGCCGCACCTCTCCCCTCAGACCAGCGAGGGCCTCCGTCGGCCGGTCGGTCCAATCGGTTCAGCCACGCCAGCTGTGGTAAGCCGCTGCCGCTGTTGCGAGCCAGGTTGTCACCGTTGGCGTCCACAGGCGCACTGCCCTGCTCCAGCGGCGCGGGTGCGGTGGCCTCTTGGTCCGGGTTGCGGGCTGACGCTGCTCCTCGCCCATTGTGTTTCCTCCCCATGCATGCGCCCGAGGGCACCTTCCCCCGAGCCGATCGCCCTCATCGGCGCCCTTTGTGGGTGCCGCCGGACGGCCTTGTCTGGAAGAACAGTGCGCCTGCTGCACTTCCGTCGTCATGACATGGGAGTTCCGGGTGGCCGAGAGTCAGAGTTCTATGCCCAGGCCGGCGTTGCGGGCCTGGGCAATGAGGTCCTTGCGGTCGACTGCCCCGAGTTTCACTTTGGCTTCGGAGAGATAGGTGGCAACTCTGCCTTCGCCGATGCCCAGCTTGCGGGCGATGACTCGGTTGGATGGTTCCTCTGCGGTTGCGGCGAGGTTGAGGACGTCTCGCTCGCGGGGTGTGAGTTGTGGGAGGGCTGATTGACGCTGCGCGTTGTAGGCGGTGTCGAACAGGTGACGCATGCGTTCGTTGCTCCAGTTGAAAACTGCTGCACCGCTGGCGACGACGAGGACCAGCATGGCCAGCTGCTCCTCCCGCTTGTCCGCTTTCCGTAAGTACCCGGCCGCGCCGGCGCGCATCGCGGCTGCCACGAGCGGGTCTGTGTCATAGCTGGAGTGCACGAGTACTCGGGTCTGGGGCCGCATGCGGACGATTTCCTTCGTCGCAGTGATGCCTGCCCGGTCAATGATGGGTCCGCCGTCCTTCTCGGGCATGCGCAGATCCATGATGACCACGTCGGGGTGGTACTCCGCTGTGCGTTGCACCGCCTCTCGGCCGGTGGAAGCATCTGCCACCACACATATGCGGGGATCGGCTTCCAGGAGCATGCGCAGGGCGAAACGGGCGAATGGCTCGTCGTCTGCGACCAGGACGCGTACGCGTGGGTCCGCACCGGTGCGGGTTGGTTGATTCACGGTCGGCTCCTCGGAGTTCGGCGGCCCCCGGTGTCGATGCCCGGAAGGGTGAGCGGCAGGTAGGCAACAACTTCGGTACCGTTATCGGGGCGATGGCGGATCTGGAAGGTGCCTCCGATTTCGGCGGCGCGCTCGCGCATGGAGCCCACGCCGACTCCGAGGCGTAGGGGCGTGGGCAGGCCACGGCCGTCGTCGGCGACTTCGACCGTCAGCGCGTCTTCGTCAATGCTCAGGCGGAGTTCGCAGCGTGACGCCTGGGCATGCCGCAGAACGTTGGTCATGGCCTCGACCACGATCCAGTAGGCGGCTTCTTCCACCGCAGCGGGAAGTTCGGGCAGTTCGTCAGGGAGGTCGGCTGTTACGGGCAGGGGGAACCGCTCGATCTGGATGCGGATGGCTTCCAGCAGGCCGATACCGTCCAGGGGGGAGCGCAGTCCCCGCGACATGCCGCGGACGGTTTCAATGCCTTGGCGGGCTCGGGTGATCCCGGCATCCAGCAACGCGTCTGCCCTCTCCGGATCGGTGCGGTGCCATTTGCGTGCGGCCTGCAGGCCCCATACGACCTCGCTGAGCGCCGAGTTGACTCCGTCATGCAGTTGCCGGCCCAGGCGGCGGCGTTCCTGAGCGCGGGTGGCAATCAGTTGCTGCCTCGAGCGCAGAAGGGCCAGTGTCAGCTGGACTCCGGCTGCTGCCTGTGCGATGTGCCGGGCGGCATCCCTCAGCAGCCGCAGATCGGCTGCCGTAAAAGGCTCTTCGGGAGAGCGAGCGCCGACAACCAAGGACCCCACTTCTACGCCCTGGTGGATGAGTGGCAGTCGGAGCGGATCACGGGCCTCTGCTCCCCATCGAGCTGTCGACAAGGTCGGGCCGTCCGTGTCGCTGTGCAGGTGGATTGCCACATAGGAAAGACGTAGGGCTTCACCCAGCGTCACCGCGGCCATCGGCAGGATCTGCTCGGGCGCGGTGCTTTCCTCCATTTGCCTCCCTAGGGTGGCAAGTGCCGTATAGGGATCGTCCCTCAGCCCGTAGATGAGTCGGCTGATGAGGCGTTGCAGGCTGCGGTGCAGCGGCTGAAGCGCTACGGCTACCAGACCCGTCGCCAGCAGCGATGCCGTCCCGTGCACGGAGCCTTGGATGAAGAGGCCGAGGAGGCTGACTATTCCGGCGTACAAACCGATCGCGCTTGCGGTGAGAGCGGTGTAGAGCAGCGAGCGGCTCAGGAGCCGGTCGATGTCGAAGAGATGGTGCCTCACGATAGCGATCATCACGCCGGTGCTGAAGATCACTGTGGCCATGCCCGTGGCGATGCTTGCTAGCGGTCCGTGGACGGTGAGGGTTGCGCCGATGAGGGCCACGGCCGCCCACAGGGATAGGGCGACCCACTTCAGCTGCTCACGCACCGGCCGTCGGCTGGTTCGGAAACGGTAGATCAGTGATGCTGCCGACAGCAGGAAAGGGATCAGGGTAAGCGGAATCGTCACCAGTCCCGTGAGGTCGCGCATGAACGACAAGGCCGACACGCCGAGTGGGTTGTCACTCGAGGGAAAGTAGCCGTCACTGGGCGGACCAGGCATGAAGGCTGCCACCAGGAAAGCGATGGCCGCGCACATGCCGGTGTACCACGCCGCGGCCCGCCAGGTCGTCGAAGGCTGACGGCCGTTGGGAAAGAGTAGGAGGAGGAAGAAGATCGGATAGCTGACCAGGACGAATGCCCAGGTCGACATCCAGACCGCCAAAAGAGCGCCGGGCAGGTGGTGTTGGAGAGCATAGAGGCCGTACGCCCGTGCCAGGTTGTCCACGGCCATGCCGCAACCTGTCGCCAACAGGAGCCACCCGACGGGGTTGTGGGACCGACGGACGGCTACGACTGCGCCTGGTGCCGCGAAGGCGGCAATCATCAAAGGATCGCTGAGGGCCAAGACCCACGGGTGCCACTCCGGCCGCTGGGCCGACCGCGTCAGCAGCACAAGCACGAATGTCAAGGAAACGCACGCGGCGAGAATCACCGAAACGCCGGCGGCGAGTCTGGACAGGCGAGCCGTGTTGTTCTGCGGGCGGGCGGCTGTGACTTCGACGTCGGGCAGCTGGGTCATGGGTCCCCCTAGATTTACAGCGTCTTGCTCAGTCACCTTGGGAGAATCCTGGTACCGGCAGGAAGGAAGGGGCATCCCGGGTTCCCGGGATGCCGTTCACTCCCCCGCGTCGCCGGCGAGCATAAACCCTTTCCACGCAGGAGCATGGCCTAGAGCTCGTCGGGGAGGTCCCGCCAGGGCGAGTTGGTGCGGTACTTCCACGCGATGGCCTCGAGCGTGCCGCGGTGATCGGCCCAGCGCCGTCCCCGGACCGGATCGGCCGGCATTGAGCGGCTCGATCAGGTCCCACATCGCATCAGTGATCACTAATCGGACAGACACATCCGATCAACTGACCAACCCATCAAAGAGACACGCTCTGGCCCCCGCGACTTCGAGGACCGATCTTGGGCACCCTCGTTCTCGTCTCCGCAGGCACCCCTTGGACCACACCACCAGGAGGAACCAGTGTCATACCCGCAACTGCTCACCGCCGAGAAGAAGCTCGCCGATGCGAAGAAGCTGTTGAGCCTCCCGCATATCGTCGTGATCTGCGGCTCCACCCGCTTCATGACCGAGATGAACGAGGCCGATCTGCGGGAGACCAAAGCCGGAAAGATTGTCGTCAAACCGGGCACTGACATGAAGTCGCCGCACGAACCTTGGTCCGCTCCTGTCGAGGCCGAGGCGCTGAAGGCTCGACTCGACGGTCTGCACCGGGCGAAGATCCGGCTCGCTGATGAGGTGCTCGTAGTTGGCGACTACATCGGAGACAGCACCCGAGCCGAAATCGCCTACGCCCGGTCGCTGGGCAAGGCTGTGCGGTTCACGCACCCCGAAGTCGACCTTGACGCCTGACCGCCCGCCCTTTGCATCGTGACCTCGGCGGCGCCAAGCAGCGCAAGCGCTCGGGCAGCGCGCGGCACATGGACCGTGCAGGCGCGCGTCCAGAAACTACGCCGGCCCGCTCGCGCCCCCTGAGCGAGCAGCGAGGGTGGCCGAGCTCCGGCGCGAGCCTTGGCCGGAAGCCGCCAGGCGCTGAGAGGCGGGGCCGGCTTGCACGGGCGTTCGAAAGTGGAGAGCCCCGGTCCCAGTCACCTGAGTGGGACCGGGACCGGAGGCTGAGGATCTTCGGGTCGAGCTGCGCGGCTACTTGAAGTCGTTGCGCGGGCCTTCGTCCGTGGCGACTTCGATGGTCCCGCGGCCACCCCCGCGCCGGCCACGCCGGCGAGGAACCGGGCCCGGGTGAGCCCCCGATCCCTTTGCTCACGCTCATCCAGCTTCTGCATACGGCCCACCCTGCCCGGGCCCGCCCCACCACCGCCGTCCGCCGACGGTCTACGGCACCGGGCCCGACGTCCATGACGCGTCGTCTGAAAGACGCACCCCCGGGCAGCGAAAGTCGGCTCGCGTGGCCGGCAGGCACCCGGCCGGGCGGTGTCCTTCCCGCGCAGGCACGGCCCGCGTGCTTCGGGGTACATGCTGGGAGTGCGCGGCGCCCGGCACGGCAGAAGGTGTGCGAGGTGCCGTTGTCACGGTCCGTTGCGGCAACGACCGGAAGGCCGGGTGGGATGGCACATACGCGGGCGGAAGCCAGTGCCCGGCATCCGAGGCATGAGCGCAGGGGAGAGGCACGGCTTCCGGCGGTGGTCGCGACCCTCGCCGCGATCGCCCTGTACCTGGTGCTGCCGCAGCGGCTGCTGATCGCTCCCCGGTACGTCCTGCCCGCCCTGGAATGCCTGCTGCTCATCCCGCTCGTCGCCATCAACCCCAAACGGCTGACCCGGCAGACGAAGACGTTCCGCGTGCTGTCGCTGACGCTCGTGGGCGTCATCGCGGTCAGCAACCTCGTGGCGCTGGCCATCCTGATCCACGAACTGGTGTACGCCGGGGTGAAGGACGGCCGGTCCCTGCTGGTGGCCGCGCTGCAGGTCTGGCTCACCAACATCATCGTCTTCGGGCTGGCCTACTGGGAGCTGGATCGGGGCGGTCCGGTCAGCCGCACCCAGGCGCCCCGCTCCGCCCTGCCCCTGGCGGACTTCCGTTTCTCCCAGGATGAGAACGACGACGCCGTCCAGGAAGTCGCCGACGGCGCGAGTGCCACCTCGGACTGGGTCCCCACCCTGATGGACTACCTGTACGTGTCCACCACCAACTCCACCGCCTTCAGCCCGACCGACACCATGCCGCTGTCGACCCGCGCCAAGGCCCTGATGGCCATCCAGAGCATCTCCGCGCTCCTGACCTCACTCCTCGTGATCGCGCGGGCCGTCAGCATCCTGCACTGAACAGGCCCCTTCGCCCCCCTTCGCTCCCTTCGCGTCCACCCGGTACGTCCACCGCGCATCCGGCGTACCCCGCCCGCCCCCACGGCGCCGCACCGCTTCCGTGTTGCTCCCCGATACCCGGAGGGGACACTGAAGACAAAGGTGAAGGGTCAGGAGGTGCTGTGTGGCCGCCACGCACAGGCCGGCGGGTGCTCCTGGCGGCGTTCGCCCTCCTGGCGCTGCTCGTAGCTGGCGTCGGCGGGTATGCGCTGCTCGGGTTCTCGCTGCCCGACGCCGTCTACATGACGGTGATGACGCTGACCACGGAAGGGTTCTCCGGCTCCGACCGGCTCACCGAGGCCGGCAAGCCCTTCACCGCCGCGCTGGCGGTGGTGGGGGTCGCGGTCTTCGTCGCGGCCCTGGGGCTGATCGGGACAGCACTGGTGGAGGGGCGGTTCGGGCCCGCGGGAAGGAAGCGGCGCATGCAGCACCGCATCGACACGCTGCGCGACCACTTCATCGTCTGCGCCTACGGGCGCGTCGGCCAGGCCGTGGCCCGCGAGTTCGAAGCCGAGGGCGTCCCCTTCGTCGTCATCGAGAACAAAACCGCCCTGGAAGAGCAGCTGCAGCGTGAGCGCGCCCTACCTGATCGGCAACGCCGCCTCCGAGCAGGTGCTGCGCCGCGCGGGCATCACGTACGCCCGCGGCCTGGTCTGCGCGGTCGACTCGGACGCCGAGAACGTCTACATCACCCTGATCGCCCACTCCCTCAACCCCTCGCTCGCCATCGTCTCGCGCGCCTCGGAGGCGGCGTCGGCCGAACGCCTCACCCACGCCGGCGCGAGCAGCGTGGTCTCTCCCTACATCACGAGCGGCCGGCGGATGGCTCTGCTGGCGGTCCGCCCGCACGTGGTGGACTTCCTGGAGTTCACCCGGGCCGGCAGCTCCGACGTCCGGATCGAGGAGATCCGCTTCGATGCCGACTCCCGCCTCGTGGGCCGGCCCCTGCGACAGGCCTGCGGGGGAGCGCTGCCCCTGCTGATCCGCCGCGCCGACGGCGCCCTGGAACCCAACCCCGATCCCGAGACCGCCGTGCAGGCCGGCGACACCATGATCGTGTTCGGCGACCCCGGCGCCCTGCGCCCCATCGAAGACGACTAGACCCGAAGACGAAGAGACCTACGCCCCCTCCTTCCTCACCTGGAAGGGGGCGGGCATGCTCGATGCAGCCGTCTTCCGATCGCGCCGGATGGGGAAGATCCTGATGCTCGACCAGGATCGTGTCCGCCGACGACGGGCCTGTGCCCAGGCCCTGAGCGTGTCCGGGCCGGTTCCAAATCCGCGTCCTGGCTGGGCGGGCGAGCCCAGGGGGACGGATTCCGGCTGGTGGCTCGTCTGGCAGGACCGCGGCTTGGAAGAGGAACGACGACCTTCTCCGGTTACAGGGTCACTTGAATTGCTGTGACGGGGCGGGCGTGCGGGCGACGAGGAGGGCGATGTCGTCGGCGTGGTCGGCGGCCATGCCGGCGAGGAGTTCGTCGCAGAACGTGTCGAGGTCTTCGCGGGCGAGGGCGGCGGCGTGCTGTCGTAGGCGGGTCATGCCGTGATGGAGGTCTTCGCCGCGGCGTTCGATGAGCCCGTCGGTGTACATGAGTACGGTGGAGCGGGCGGGCAGAGTTTCGGTGGCGTGATGGCGCGAGAGGGTGGGGTCGACGCCGAGGAGGAGGCCGCGGCCGCCCTTGAGGTAGCGGGTGTCGCCTTCGTGGGTGACCAGCAGGGGCGGTGGGTGCCCGGCGCTGGAGTAGGTGATCGTCCAGTCTCCGCCGTCGTCCTGGTCGAGGAGGGCGTACAGGCAGGTGGCTGTGGCCTGCGGATAGAGGGCGTTGTGGGCAAGGTCGAGGCGGTGCAGGATCTTCCCGGGGGGCTCTTGGCGGTCGCAGCCGATCCCTCGGAGCATGTTGCGCAGCTGGCTCATGGTGATCGCTGCTCGCAGGTCGTGGCCGGTGACGTCGCCCATGATCATGGTGGTGCTGCCGTTGGGCAGGGGGAAGCTGTCGTACCAGTCGCCGCCGACTTCGGCGGTGGTGGCGGCGGGTGCGTAGCGGGCGGCCATCTGCAGCAGGCCGGTCTGGGGAAGGGTGGGCAGCAGGGAGCGCTGGAGGCGTTCGGCGATGTGCTGGGTCTCGCGGTGCAGCCGGGCGTTGTCGACGCCCAGGGCAATGCGGTGGGTCAGGTCCTCCACCATGGCCAGGTCGTCGCAGGTGAGGGGGGCGCGGTGGGCAGAGCGGCCGATGGTCAGGGCGCCGAGGACCTGGCGGCGGGCGCGTACGGGGGCGACCACGGCGGTGTCGGTGCCGAGTTGATCGAACAGCTCGAGCTGACGGGCGTCCAGCGGGTCGGCAGCCTTGCCGGGGCTGAGGATGTCGGCCGCGGTCAGCAGCAGGGGGCCGGCGCCCCTGAGCGCGCGTGAGAGCGGGCCGACCGGATCTTCCGGGACGTCGGGCAGCAGGCCGGTCAGGCCGCCGACCGGCAGGATGCCGGGATCGCGGTGGACGACGCTGACCCGGCGGGGACGGCCGTCGTCGTCGAGCAGGTCGACCGCGCACCAGTCGGCCAGCTGAGGCACCAGGATGCGGCACACCCGACCAACCGCAGCGTAGGAATCGAGCGTGCTGGTCATGGCGGTGGTGGTCTCCGCCAGAAGAGTCAGCCGGTCCAGCGCCCGCTGGACCACCTCGTCCACCTCGAAATCGTCCATACCCCCTCCTTCCCGCCATGCCCAGAAGAAGGGCACGGGGCGAGCCCGCCCCCAGGGGAACACGGCCAGACCACGTACAGCACAGACGACCTCGTCCCCCTCGACCCGCCAGGTCGCCGTCCACCAGCCCGCCCAATCAGGACGCGGGTCGAGGACCTCCCCGCACACCACCGCGTACGAGGTTCTGCGCGGTGCCCTTGAGGCATGCCGGGTGCTGAGTTGGGGTGCGTGTGGCCGATACGGCAGAACCAGAAAACTGCCCTTACCGGGACGGACCGGGCACTACCGGGATGAGCTCCACCCTGCACCTGGGCCTGACCTGGCCGGACGCGCTCGAAGACCTCCCCCCGGAGGCCACCGTCCTCTTCTACCCCGACGGGCTCGTCGAGAGCCGGGAACGCCCCATCGACGCCGGCATGGCCAGACTCCGCCACCACGCCTCCCTCCTCGCCCGCCACCACACGCCCGAACCATCGACGACTTCTGCGACCAACTCCTGCAACGCCTTGCCCCCCACGAAGACGACACCGCCCTGCTCACCCTGCGCCTACCACCGGCCGGAGCCGGCACCCCCGACGACCACAGTCCGCCACCGCCACCGCAAAGCGCCAACAGCCCCGCCGCCCCGGAACGAGCCGCCCCCGGCTCACTGGAGGAGCAAGCCCCCGTACAAGACCCCACACGAGACGCTCGCGAGTCCCTACGCCCACCAGGCCGGCCCGACGCATAAAGGCTCATGGATGCGGGATGCCAGGAGCTGGGCGGTTGTAGCGGCGAAGCCCTGGTGTCTACCCCGGCGCTCGGCCCACTGCCGCACCAAACGCACCCCGACGCACAGGCGACGGGCCCAGCTGCATCGGCCTGCACTTCGCCAGCCCCCTGATCTAAGCGATCATGCACAGGCTGCTGCGCGTTTTCGCCTGGGCACGGCAGGTCCTAGCGCGCCGCGGCGACCGCAGGTGGGCGCACCTGTTCCCAGAGCGCCAGGCAAACGCTTGCACAACGCCTGGGCGGCCGTGCGGTGCACCATCACCTGCGCCATCGCCTGTGACGCGGGCGACCACCACCATCACCCGCGCGCCCCTGCTCCCGCATACCGAGGCGACGGCCTGCTCCGCGTCCTGACGCGTGCCCCGGCACACGGCCTGGCAGTAGGCACCAGCCCTCGCACCAGCCGTCCGACCCCCGCACTCCCCCACAACCGTCCGGCAAACGAAGGCCCGTCCCAGGGCCGCCGACCGACGGGAAGACGGCAGACCGGGCACAGCCAACGGGGTGCGGCAGTGAAGCCGAACCCGGGGCGCGGGTCTCGTTGGTGATCCCGGTGCGGGTGGCGGCCTGGCGTTGGCTGCCGCGCGGTGCGGGGCTGCCAACGGGCGGTAACGGCGCTGGGCAAGGCCGACGTCATGCCCGCAGTGACACGCAGACAGCTCGCCGCGACACCGCCGATACCAACGATCACTGAACCTGAACACCGCTCAGCGAAGATGACACCACCTGACCACCCGGCTCCATACCTGAGAACCCGCAGATCAGTGCGCCACCCCACACCCAGCCACGCGGAAGACGCCGACTGGGGCGGGCCGGGCTGTAGAGAGTGACCTGCTATGCAGCTTCTCGCCCCCGTGCCGGTGGGGCGCCCAGGGCGGGGAGGCAGACGTAGTGGCACGCGCGTGGCACGGCGCCTGAAACGGCTAAGGGCCAGCCTGGGAGGGAAACCCTCCCGAGCTGGCCCCCTTCTGTCTGTGCCCCTGGCAGGATTCGAACCCGCGACACTCGCTTTAAAGGAGCGAGGTTGGGTGATCGTGGGTGTGACCTGCGGATTTCCTAGCTTGGGCAGAGCCCGTGGGAAATCACCTCTGTGTACCTCGGCTCCCCGTGAGTCCCCGTCCGTTCTGGCGCGAGAGTGGCATGACCCTGCTTGCGCACGCCCCCTCGACCGTCGTCCGACCACCCCGCCACGGCACCACTTCAGGGATCGATTCCCCCGCCGCAGGCGAGTCCGGCTGCCACTACAGGTAAAGCGGTCATAAAATCTACACAACTGGGCACAAGTAGGCATGAAACGGAATAAAATGGGCGTTATGTAGCCAAAGGGGGGCATCACCGGGAGAGTCCCGACGCCAGGAGAATCTCAATGACCTACGGAACGATGGCCGCTCCCGAGTCCAACCCCCGCGCCAACGCCGCTTTGGCTGACGGCTGCGAGGTGTGCAACGGCTGGGGAAGCGTGATCACTTTCCAGGGGCGGTACGAACTGTGCCAGGCCTGCCAGTCCCCCACCGAACGCGAGTGCCACGACAGCGGCTGATTGCAGGGGGGGTGTTACTGACCTTCATACGTGATGTCGTCACGGTGGCTGGTACCGGAGGCAGGATGCCCTTGACTGGGTTGATGGTCGGGTCTGAGACCAGCACGACAGGGCCGCCGAGCTGCCGGTGCGCGGTCTGGATCAGGCCGCAGGCGTCCGTCTGGCCGGGCGTCCGGGCAGGCCGGTAGATCAGCGGCGATCGTTTGCCGGCCTTGTAGCAGGCCAGGGCGGCCACCGATAAGCGGCGGCGCGAGCGGCCCCGGACGCGGACCACGGGGGTGTGCCCTCGGCGCGACCAGGTGCGGATGGCCGGCGGCGTTCTCGTCCCGCTCGATCGCACGCCGGGCGGGACCCGGCAGGTCCACCCGTGCCGTGCCGCTTGAGCAGGGCGGCGCCGGCCACGGGCACGCCGCCTCCACCGCACCGGCCCCACGGCGGGCGAGGCGTTGCTGGAGCCGCTCGTACGCAGCCGGCCGGACTCCCACGCCACCAGCTCGCCGTCCAGCCCCACTCCTGAACGCCTACCTGGTGGAGCCGCAGTGCCGCGTGCAGCGGGGCGGGCCCGCCGCCTGACGAGCCTGGATCAGATGCGCCAGGACCGCAGGGTCTCGGCGACGGCGTAGACGCTCAGCCGGGTGTCCCGGACCTTTTTGACGAGGTCGGACAGGGCGCCGTATGGGGGGTCGATGCCTTCGTCGGACTGATCCATGTACTGGGCAGTCACGAAGGCGGCGAAGAGGCTGTTGCGGTGGGGGAGCGGCTCCAGGCGCACGAGCGTGTGTAGGAGTGCGGCCGCGCGCCAGGCGGCATCCGGGTCGGAGGTCTCGAGCGTCGGCATCCGGGTCTTGTGCCGGGCGACGGCCGCTACTAGCGCGGAGTAGTCGGTTACGGTCACGTCTTCGTGTCCGAGGGCGGCTTCCTGGACGTCGAGCAGCCAAGAGACGTCGATGTGCACAACCATCAGGCAGCCGCAGCCTCGTCGCCACGCTGAGAGGGCGGAATCTCCTCGGGGAAGGCCTCGTCGAACTCCCCGCGCAGCCTGTCGGCCCAGGCGGTGGCGCCGGCGACGAACCGCTTGCGGTGCATCTCGCGTACGCCAAGGTCGTGCAGGTACTGCTTGAGGCTCTTGCCCTCGGCGGCGGCGGCGGCGCGGACGCCTTCCATTTCCTCATCAGAGAAGGACACGTTCAGTGATGGCATGAGCCGATGGTACCTAGTTGGTACCACGCTCCTCAAGCCCTCTTTCGGTGGGTTGGTAGCTCTTCCCCCGGGAGCACCGCTTCGCAGGACTCTCGACCGGGGCGGGGCCTTCGATGCGCTGTCTGGGTGCGTTTCGCGCTCCAGCGGAATGCGGCTTGGTCGGTGCCGCTCGCGGGCCTGAGCGGCTGCTTCGCACCCGGCCTCACCGACGTCCATGGCCGCTTCACCGGCTGGCACGCGCAAGGGGTCGAGGACTCGGCTACGCACAGGCAGCGGACGCCTGTGTGGATCACACCCGCGCCGTAGACTCGAATCGCTTAACCGGAAACTTATCCCATTCCTTAACCTTCCAGGGCCCGTTTCAGCCCTACCGCGGCGAGTGCGGTGTCCGCGAGCGGTGTTTGTAATCAGAGGTGGGTGCGCTGAAGCTATGCCCGGCAAGAACCCGAAGTGATGTCGATCCGCTTCGTGTCCCGGTCATACCGCGAACCTGCGCCGTGCGTACAGTGCCGACGGCCTGGCTGGAACAGACCATCAGCGGCTGGCTGAACGCATGCGCCCGCAAGGATCAACGACGACGGCACAGCATCTGGTCCCGTGCTGGGCGGACACGTGAGTTTCATGCTCGCCCGGCACCACCTGGCGCCCCCCGCTTGGCCTGCTTCCCGACCTCTCTGCAGGCAAGGAACGCGAAACTAGCATCGGCGCCGACGTACGGCGCGACGATCCGCTTCATCACACAGTTCGCCGTACCGACTGCGCAGGCCTGTCCCTGCAGCTGAAGGAGCAGAACGAGGATGTTCGACGCCGAGACTGGCTCTTGGGCCGCGCTCCACGAAAAGTCCGGCCGCTGGATCGTCCGTCAGGACGGGGCGGTGCCTCTGGCATGGGGCCGACACACCGTCAGTGGAGAGGGCCACCGTCCGCGTAACCGCGGAGGGACAGAACATCCACACTGGTAGGTCGCCGGGCGACAACAACGGCAACCGACAGCACCGCTCACGCCTGGCACGAGCTCCCGACACTGCTGGGGGTTTCTGCAGTCTTTGGTCATCACCGTGACCGGCGTTGCTGGCCAGCGTACCGGGCGCCGTCGGGTTGTGGTTGGGGCTCAAGGGATCCCCAACCACAACCCGACGGGAAGCAGCGGTCCGCCGCAGGCCGCCCCGGACGTCCGGCAGGAGTGGCCCCCAGCCCGGCCCGCGCCAGTGGCAGAAGGACCGAGGCATCCCGTAGCTCTTTGGCTCCCGGTGGCGAACTGTCACCGGAGGCCACAGGCATGGGTCAGCGTCTGCGGGCCCAGCCGGCACCGATTCCGGCCACATGCAAAGCCAGAGCGGTCAGCCCCAGCAGCATGACGTTCGTCGAAGAAAACGCATCGTTGGTACTGATATCAGCCGCGTTGATCAAAAACGCAAAGAAGAACAACACCGCCGCAACTACGCCAAGCATGACGAGCTCCTCTCACCAGGGGGTGAAGCCCGTATGCCCGGCTATCGCTCCCGCAGACGCCGGGATTGGCTTTGGCGAGCAGTTGTGAAGGCACTTGTCGATGAGTGACGACGCCCGCAGGATCGGCTCCAGGTCCAGGACCATCGCCGAGGACTTCGCGCTCGAACAGCCGCTGCTGATGCCGCTGCCCAAGGAGCCGTTCGAAACCGGGCGGCTGTTCACCCCGCGGGTCGACCGCTACGGCCAGATCCCGGTTCGCACGAACCGCTACTCGGCGGTTTCTAGCGGTCGTTGCAACACGTTGTCGTGTTGATCAGGCGGCGAGCAGTTTATGCAGGCGCTCGGCTGGGGTTTCCCAGCCGAGCGTTTTGCGTGGGCGGCGGTCGAGCTGGTCGGCGACGGCGGTCAGGTGCTCGGGACTGTGGATGGACAGGTTGGTCCCCTTCGGGAAGTACTGCCGCAGCAGGCCGTTCGTGTTCTCGTTCGAGCCGCGCTGCCAGGGGCTGGCAGGGTCGCAGAAGTAGACCGGAATGTCGGTGGCCAGGGTGAACTCGTTGTGCCGGGCCATCTCCAAGCCTTGGTCCCGGGTCAGGGACCGCATCAGCTGAGTAGGCAGAGTCTGGACCGTGGCTGTCAGTGCGGCAAGGACGGCCTCGGCAGTTGATCGTCGGGCAGGTGCAGGAGCGTGACGTAGCGGGTGGCGCGTTCGACCAGGGTTTTCCGGCGACGGATACCGGCTCCGGCCACTGCACAGCGGCCTGTGCGTGGGATTCCTCCCTCCGGTCACAGACGGCGCCGAAGCCGTGCAGACCGACTGCACCGGATCCTCCAGCCAGGCCTTCACCTTCACCGCGGGTTGAGTCGGCAACAGTCGTTGCGCACCTGATCTGGATGTAGGCACTGAAAGAACGCCCTTGTAAGGGTGCTCTAGCGCGAGGAGCCGCGTCGCAGGGGCCGGGCGATCGACCAAAGGACAACTACGTCGGCCGGAATGTCTGTGTCGGACGCGAGGGCGGCACCATCGGCGACCTGCGCTCCTACCAGCTCAACGACACCACCCACAGCCTTCGCAACAACGACACCCCCTGCGGCGCCTGAGCGACCGGCAGGGCGGGCTGACAACCCAGGCGAGCGACCCACCGCTCAACCGCCCTTCCTCCTGCTTGTGGCGGATCGGCCACAAGCAGGAGGAAGGGGCCTTTGCGCGAGGGTTCCAGCTCTGGCCAGGGCGGTGACGAAGTACAGCACGCGGCCGGCTTCGACATCGTCGGTGTACTGACGCAGTGCCGGTCAACCCAAACCCGTGCCAAGGCATACGCATTCGCCGCCGCCCCGGAAGAGCTCTCGGCAGAGCTCGCTCGGCGGGACCTGATCACACGGCCAGGTCCCGCCTCACCCACGGTCCCGGCACCAAGGTCGCGGTCGTCGGCCTCGGCGGTCTCGGCCACCTCGGCGTGAAGATGGCCAAGGCCATGGGTGCCGACGTCACCGTGCTGTCCCGCTCGGTCCGCGAGCAGGTCGCCGAGAGCTGCGGTGTCCCCTTCGAGCATGACGTCAAGGTAGGCGGCGCGGTGAGCCTTCCGCAGATTCGCGATGGCCGTTGCGTCGGGGGTGGGCATGGTGACTCCTTAGCGGGGCTGTGAATTGGTCCGGCCCCCTCCGCCCCTGAAACCGCACCTCACCGGCACTCTGTCGCCTCACCCCGGACATGCCGCCCGCGCCTGGGGTGAGGCGACACTGTTCCCGCGCTGCTCCTGGTCACCACGACCGGGCGCCAGCGGCGTCTTCAACACCAGCCGCCAGGTCGGCGGCGCCCTGTCCGTGGCCGTCTTCGGCGCCCTGATCTCCGCCCCGGCCGGCTTCGGGCACGGCCTGCGGATCAGTCTCGCCCTGGCCGCCGCCGTCGCCCTCCTCGCCGCTCTGGCCGCGACCCGGATGGCCACCGCCCGACGTGGCGCCTGATGCGACACTGCGCGTCGGCACCACCAGGCGTGCCCGGTGGTGCCGGGCGTGGCGCCTCCTGCCGGTCAGTGCAGTTGATCAGTCTGGGGCGTGTCGGTGTTCGCGGCGCGGTGCGCGGTAGCGGCCAGGCTGGCCAGCAGCTTGAGGTGATCCTCGAAGGTGCTGCCCGGTTCGGCGGTGTAGAGGCTCAGGTCGTGCACGGCCCGCTGGGACACGGGCAGGTCCACCGACTGGTAGGTGAGCTCCAGCTCGCCGACCTCGGGGTGCTGAAGCCGTTTGACGCCGTCGTGGCGGATGCGGACATCGTGCGCCGCCCACAGGGTGCGGAAGTCACGGCTGAGGGTGGACAGCTCACCGATCAGTTCACGCAGGGTTCGGTCGTGCGGTTCACGTCCGGCCTCGGCGCGCAGCAGTGCGACGGTGGCGGCGGCACCGGCCTCCCAGTCGACGAAGAAGTCGTGGGAGGTGTCGTCGAGGAAGTGGTAGCGGGCGAAGTTGGGACGGCCGCTTTTGTCGGTGGTGGGGCTGTCGAACATCGGCGCGTGCAGGGCGCGGCCGAGCGCGTTGTGGGCGATGACGTCCAGGCGGCCGTTGCGTACGAAGGCGGCCGACATCGTGATGGAGTCCAGCAGCCACTGGATGCGGGGCGGTACGGCGACGTCCCGGCGGCGCGACGGCGTGCGGCGGGCGGGGCGTGCGGCGCGGGCCAGGTCGAACAGGTAGGTGCGCTCGTCCTCGTCGAGCTGCAACGCCTGGGCGACCGCGGCGAGGACGTCCTCGGAGACGCCGCTGATGTGGCCCTTCTCCAGCCGGGTGTACCACTCGGTACTCACCCCCGCCAGGACGGCGACCTCCTCGCGCCGCAGCCCGGGAACCCGGCGCCGGCCGCTGGTGGGCAGCCCGGCCTGCTCCGGGGTGATCTTGGCGCGGCGGCTGGCGAGAAAGTCCCGGATCTCGGTGCGGTGATCGTGCTGGTCATCCATGTACTCCACGGTAGCCACGCTCACCCGGGGAGGGAGGTTGAGCTTGTACCCCCCATAAACGCGACCTTCCTCAAGGGTGGGGCGGCCGGTTTCCTGGATGACGCACCCCGATCACAACCCCATGGAGATGCACCGTGAGTACGCGAGGAGGAACCCTCCAGGCTCCCGCCGAGGTCCGGACCGAACCGTCTGGGCAGGCAGGACCGGCCCGTCTGCGGCTCGTCGTCTACATTCTGGCGCTTGGCACGTTCCTGATGGGCACGACCGAGTTCGTCGTGGCCGGACTGCTGCCCGAGATCGCGGGCGACCTGGGCGTGAGTGTGGCCCGGACCGGCCTGATGATCACCGTCTTCGCGGTCGGGATGATCATCGGGGCGCCGCTGATGGCGATGCTCACCCTGCGGCTGCCCAAGCGGCTCACCCTGATGCTCGCCCTGGCCGTCTTCGCTGTTGGGCACGTCATCGTCGCCCTCAGCTCGGACTTCACCGTGCTGCTGGCGGCACGGTTCCTGACCGCGATCGCCACCGGAGCGTTCTGGGCGGTGGCCAACGTGGCCGCCGCGAACGCCGCGGGCCCCGCCGCGAGCTCGCGCGCCCTCGGCCTCGTGGGGGCCGGTGCGATGCTCGCGAACGTCGTCGGCGTGCCGGTGGGCGCGTTCGCCGGACAGCTCATTGGCTGGCGCGGACCCTTCTGGGCGCTGGCCGCTCTCTCCGCCGCGGCCATCGTGCTGATCGCCCGTACCGTCGCACACGACGGACCGGCCCAGCAGACGGTGTCGGTGCGCTCCGAGCTGACCGCGCTGCGCTCGGGCCGCGTGTGGCTGGTGCTGGCGGCCTGCGCCACCACGACCGGCGGCGTCCTGGCCGCGTACTCCTACATTGCGCCGCTGCTGACCGACCGGTCCGGGATCGCGTCCGGCATAGTGCCGCTGGTGCTGGTCGGCTTCGGCCTGGGCGCCCTGGCCGGCTCGCTGGTCGGAGGCCGCCTCGGTGACCGCCGCCCGCACACGGTCACGATCGTGGCCGCCGCCGGAGCCACCCTCCTGCTCCTGGCGATCTCCCTGCTGGCCGGCTACGCCGTACCCACCATCATCCTGGTCACCCTGCTCGGCTTCTTCGGCCTGGGCGCCAACCCGGTACTGATGGCCCTGGCCGTCCGCTTCGCGAAGCAGGCACCCGTCCTGGCCTCCGCCCTGACCGTCTCGGCGTTCAACCTTGGCACCGCCATCGGCTCCGGGATCGCCGGCCACACCCTCGACTCCTCGCTCGGCACCACCGGCCCGGCCATCGTCGGCACCGTCATCGCCGCCCTCACCCTGATCCCCACCATCCTCATCGCGCTCCTCCAGCGCCGCTGCACGGCAGCAGCCGCCTAGGCCACTGCGGACACCCGCACGGCAAAGGGCACGAAGACAGACCCCGCAAATACGGCTGGACCAAATCAAACCGACGAGAGTGATCACGACCAGCTCACACCCCCGACAGCACGCTTAGGAGGACTGCCGCGATGGCTGACTCTCCCCGTACGACAGACGTCCGCGCGATGGTCGTCCAGGCTCATGGCGGCCCGGACACCCTCACCGCTCACGACGTCCACCTGAAGGCTCCCGGACCCGGCCAGGTCCTGGTCCGCCTGGCCGCGGCGGGCGTCAACTTCGTGGACATCTACATGCGCCGCGGCCTCAAGCCCGGGCCACTGCCCTTCACCCCCGGCCTGGAAGGCGCCGGTGTGGTGGAGGCCGTCGGCCCCGGCGTGAGCAACGTCCAGCCGGGCGACCGCGTCGCCTACGCCCAGCAGATCGGCGCCTACGCCGAAGCCACCCTCGTACCGGCCGACAGCCTGATCCCGCTGCCCGACGACGTGCCCTTCGAGCAGGGCGCCGCCTTCCCCCTCCAGGGCATGACCGCCCACTACCTGATCCACGAGTTCCGCAAGCCCTCCGAAGGCGACGTGGTCCTCGTCCACGCCGCCGCCGGCGGCGTGGGCCTGTTCCTGGTCCAGTGGGCCCGCCACCTCGGGGCCCGCGTCATCGGCACGGTGTCGACACAGGAGAAGGCGCAGGCGGTCCGCGAAGCGGGCGCCCACGACGTCATCCTCTACACCGAGCAGGACTTCGCCGAAGAGACGCTGCGCCTGACCGACGGGCACGGCGCCGACCTCATCATCGACGGCGTCGCAGCGACCACCTTCGCGGGAAACCTGAAGGCCGCCGCCCTGCGCGGACACATCGTGATCTTCGGGGCGGCCAGCGGCCCCGCCGAACCCATCTCACCCAACGTGCTCATGGAACGCTCGCTGTCGCTGTCCGGCGGCGACCTGTGGCACTTCATGGAAACCCGCAAGGAGATGCTCCACCGCGCCGGCGCGGTGATGGAGGGCATCGAGCACGGCTGGCTGACACCCCGCATCTCCCGCGTCCTCCCGCTGGCGGACGCCGCCGAGGCACACCGCCTGCTGGAAAACCGCAAGACCATCGGCAAGATCCTGCTCGCCACCGGCGACTGATCCCCACCCCCCCTCACGCACCACCTGGAAACGGAGCACCACCCCCATGCGCGCAACCCTCATGTACAGCGCCGGCGACGTCCGCGTCGAGAACGTCCCCGACCCCGTCATCAAGCACCCCACCGACGCCCTCGTCCGCATCACCGCCTCCTGCGTCTGCGGCAGCGACCTGTGGCCCTACGCCTCGATGAAGCCCGAAGACGGCCCCGCCCGGATGGGCCATGAGTTCATCGGCATCGTCGAGGACACCGGCTCGGAAGTGACCACCGTCAAGCGCGGCGACCTGGTCGTCGCCCCGTTCGCCATCTCCGACAACACCTGCGAGTTCTGCCGCGAGGGCCTGCACACCTCCTGCGCCCACGCCCAGGCCAACTTCTGGGACGGTGAAGCCGAGGAAGGCGGCCAGGCCGAAGCGGTCCGCGTCCCGCTCGCCGACGGCACTCTCGTCAAACTCCCCGTCGCCCCCGACTCCGCCCTCATCCCGTCCCTGCTGACGCTCTCGGACGTCTTCGGCACCGGCTACCACGCCGCCGTGGCGGGTGGCGTGAACGAGCGCACCCGCGTGACCGTGATCGGGGACGGCGCGGTCGGCCTGCTGGGGGTGCTGTCCGCCAAGCGGCTGGGTGCCGAACAGATCATCCTGATGGGCCGTCACCAGGCGCGCACCGACCTCGGCCGCGAGTTCGGCGCCACCGAGGTCGTCTCCGCCCGCGGCGACGAAGGAATCGCTCAGGTAAGGGAGCTGACCGGCGGGCACGGCACACACGTAGTCCTGGAGTGCGTCGGCAACATGCCCGCCTACCAGCAGGCCACCGGGATCGTCCGCCCCGGCGGCGTCATCAGCCGCGTCGGCGTACCCCAGTACGAGGAGGCACCGATCGGCTTCGGCAGCCTGTTCCGCCACAACATCCGCCTGGCCGGCGGACCCGCACCGGTCCGCGCCTACATCGAGGAACTGATGCCCGACATCCTCAACGGCACCATCGAGCCCGGGAAGGTCTTCGACACCACCACGAACCTCGACGGCGTCCCGGCCGGCTACCAGGACATGGCCGACCGCAAGAGCCTCAAGGTCCTCGTCAAGAACTGACCCGGCACCGCTCGCCGGAGGGGCTCAGAAGCCGAGCCCAGTCCTGTTCGACAGGCTCGAGCCACACCTCACGCACCCCACCCGGCGTGCCACGTCGGGTGGGGTCCGGGCCGTAGGCGTACCTCCCCGAGAGGGAGGCGGAGGGGGACGTGGACGCCCAGTGCACGCGGGAGGCCGCGGTGCGCGGCCGGTGGTCGTAGTCACGGGCGAGGCGCCGCCGCAGCTTGCACGGGGCCGTTGACCTGCCCGCTCACCCACCGCGTCGGCCGTGGGACGGAGTCCTTGCCGCGCCATGGTTGCGGCGAACGCCCCTGTGCAGTTGGGGGGTTGAGCTTGCACCCCCCACAAACCCGACCTGTCACGCCCGGCGCAGAAACGGTCTCCTGGAACCGTGCCTCGGTCACGACACCACCGACCGTCGCGCCTCTTCCCTCCACCGATCGAATATGAGGTCCATTCCATGGAACGTCGCACAGCGCTCGGACTGATCGCCGGTGGCGGCGCTGCCGCCGCCACGCAGGGGCGTTCAGAGCCGCAGCGGGGGCAAGGAGGGCCAAGGGGTCCAGCGGGTGGTCGAAGGCTCCGGCAGGGGCAGGGCGGCCCATCCGCAGCCCGGCCGGCCCGGACCGTCACTGCACCGCCCCCTGCACTGCGGACTCTCGTCCGCCGTGCAGGGGATCGGGCGGCTGTCACAGAGTGACGGTGTTCCAGGTCAGTTCACGCTGGTGGCCGTGCCGCCAGCCCCGGGTGTGGATGGCCTCGGAGGTGGGCCCCTCCCCGTCGCGGGACTTGGCGTCGACGTTCTGTCCCTTGTCCATGAAGGACTGCAGGGCACGGCCGCCCCAGTCCTCCCGCCCGCCCCAGCTCCATTCCTGTGCCCTCTGCGAGGGGTCGTAGTCGGCCATGACCACGGCTCCCTCGTTACCGCCGGTGTAGGCCATGACCTGATCCTTGGCCGGGTTGTACAGGGTGTAGACGTTGTCCTCGTCATCCGACCCCTTCGTCACCAACCACTGGCAGTAGCGGTCCCGGGTGTTCACGGTCTTCAGTAGCAGCGAATCGTCGGCCGGGGTGCTGCACAGGATCTTTCCCGGGAAGGCGGCGCTCTCGATGATGACGGCGCCCGGGATGCCCATGGACGACCTGGCGACGGACGACGCCGTCGCCTCCGCGGCCCCGGCGGTGGGGGCGAGCGTCGTGCCGAGCAGCGCGGTTCCCAGGCCGAGTGAGGCCACGACGGTGGCGATGGCGCGACGCGCGGACATGGTTCTGTTGATCGACATGATTCAGCTCCATGGCTGGAAGGGAGGGCACTGCGGATGGCAGGGCCCGCGGGCTGACTTTCGGCTTGCTCATGTACCGGCCCTTTATGGAAAGGGCGGAAACAAGTGCCCCGTAAAAGCGCCTCACCGAGCTGCCGCGCCATGAACACTACCCGTGCGACATGTGCATAACAACGGCGCGTGGGAGAAATTCCGCGCCACAGCACTTTCCCCTATTCCCTTCCGGCATTCCTTCCCAATTCCTTCCGGATTTCCTTCTCACTGTTCTTCCGGTCAGATTTCCCTGAGTTTTTCCTGGCGCACACACTGCCCGGGTGGTGTGCTGTGCGCGGGCGCGTACCTTGACCGCGGTCCGAGCAGCATTCGGCCCGTGAACGCGCAGCCCGAGACCGTGTCAGCGCAGCCGAGGCCGAAGGGGGAGCCCGATGCTCGGAACGTCCGCCGGCGGGGGACGGCACGCTGCGTTCCGGCCTCAGAGGGCGCGGAACGCCTCGGGACCTGCCCCATTGGTCGGCGCGAAGGTCCTGGCCTTCGACAGAGCCGTTGTTTCCACGCGGCTGATCACCCCCGAGGTACGGCGCAAACGAGCCAGCAGTTCCGTCGCCTCGTGGTCGGTCAGCAGCAGCGATTGGGCGATCCTGCGGTCACTGTGGCCGCTTCGCACCATCTCCAGCATCTGGTGCTCGGTCACCGACAGGGCGGGAGTCATGGGGGGCGAAGGGCGGGGCCAGATCCCCGCTGCATTCAACGCCCGGCGCACCCGACCGGCCAGAAGGACACTGCCGCAGGTGTCGGCGAGCTCCAGTGCCTCGGTCAGTGCCCGGCGTCCGCGATCGCTCTCACCGGTCCGCGTCAGGCCGGCTCCCAGTTCGAACCACGTACGGGCCAGCTCCAAGCGTGCCGGTGGACGTTCCAGCGTGGTCACGGCTTCTTCCAGCAGAGCCAGTCCTTCCCGGCCTCCCGTCACCACGCCCAGACAGCGCAGCGCCGTCCCGATCGCTCGATCGGTGCCCCACCGGTGAGCCAGCTCGACTTCCTCGGTGGCGAGCTCACGCGCCTCCCGTTGCCGTCCGAGCGCCAGCAGACAGGTCGCGGCCTGCGACCGCCAGGGCATCATGGCGGGATTCGTGACGTGCGCGTATCTCTCCTGAGCCCCGTAGTCCAGCAGGACGGCGAGGGCGGCACTGTGTTCGCCCCGTTCCGCCAGCAGGCGGCTGCGCACCAGAAGCGTCGGCCCCTGCCAGAGCCACCCCGCGTGCCCGCTTTCCGCTTCCGAGGCCAGCGCTTCGGTCGCCAAGGCCCATTCACACCGCTCGATCAGCGATTCACCCACCAGAGCCGTCATGCCGAGCCCGACTCTGCGTTCGAGCCCCCCGGCGGCCTCTTGACCAGGGTGTCCGAAGTCCGGAGTGAGCCCGACCTGTCGGCCACGGCGGGTGCGGACGGTCAACTGCCACATCATGGCCGCGGAAACGAGCCGGAAGGAGCCCCACCGCTCCCCCAGGCTTGCCACCTGGGCGAACCGCGCCGCCGCGTCGTCCAGGCGGTCAGTGGTCACGTATCCCATACCGGCAAGACTGACGAGCATTTCGGCGCCGTCCCTGACGGCGATCCCGCCTCGCAGCGCCCGGTCGAGAAGGTCGTTGGTGACCGCGGCGCTTGCGTCCCCCGTGACGGCCGCGGCCGACAGCGCCGCCAAAACCGCGCACTCTCCGGGTGTGTCACCGGGCAGGTCGTATGCCCGTAGTTTCTCGGCGTGCCTGCGGGCCACCGCCAGTGTGGACATGTCCTCGTAGCCGATCAGCAGCATCTGCGCCTGCAGATACCACGACACCTCTCGGCCGAGCCCGGTGCCGTCATCCGCCTGGTGCAGCTCTTCGACGGCTCGCGCGAGCACGTCGACGGCACGTGCGTGCTCGTGCCCGCCGACGAACAGGACACCGGCGAGCACGTGGGCGGCCTGTGCCCGCGCGTAGGGATCCGTCAGCGTCGAGAGAGCCTGCGTCAGGTGGTGCATGGCCGCCGTATCGTCGACCAGTGCTTCAGCGGCGCCCAGTTCCAGCAGCAGAGGACCTTGTTGTGCGACGGTCATGGGTTCCCGCAGTGCCCGGCGGAGGTAAGTGGCGGTGGCCGCCGGGGCTCCCCGGCTGCGTGTGAGGCGGGCCGCCTCCCGTAGTGTGTCCACCCTCCACTGCTCACCGCTGGGTTCAGCCAGCAGGAGATGGGTGGCCACCCTGTCCCCCGCCGCCCCCTCGCGCTTGAGCAACTCTGCTGCCCTCGCGTGTCCGGTGGCCAGCTCGACGGGTCCCATCACGGCGTCGGTGATCGCCCGGCGGATCAGGGGATGGTCGAACCGCGGCACGTCACCCGGTGCCAGGACGCCGATCCTCTGCAAGCGGTGACCCTGCTCCTTGGCCTCCGCCTCGGCCAGTCCCGCGAGTTCGGCCGCGATGTGCCAGGCGACCCCGTCTTCGAGCACCACGAGAGACCGGGCCAGTTGCCGGACCGCCTCCGGCTGGCTGCTGAGCCGCTCCACCACGGTTACGGCCAGGATCTGACCCTGGAACTCGGCGACCCGGGCAGCGTGTTCGGCGCTGGGGGTGACCGCGTGGTCGGCCAGGGTACGCAGCAACTCGCGTAGCAGCAGCGGGTTTCCCTGCGTCGCCGCCGTGCAGGCGGAGACGAACTGCGGATCGGCGTCGTGCCCCAGAGCCGTCCGCACCATTGACGCGACGCTGTCGGCAGTGAGCGCAGGCAGCCCGATCTTCCTGCAGTGCGGCTGTGCGGCGATGCGTTGCAGCAACGGCTGGGCCTCTGACCCGGTGCCCGCACGTGCCGCCAGCACCACCATCAACGGCAGGCTGCGCAGCCGCCGCACCACATACTCCAGCCAGCGCACCGAAGGCCCGTCCGCCCAGTGAACGTCGTCGATCACCAACGCGAGCGGCCCGTCGTCGGTGACATGCACCATGAGCCAGTACAAACTGTGCAGGACACTCAGCGTCGACTCCGCTGACAGCCCTTCCTCTCCCCCACCGGTGCCCTCCACGCGCAAGGCGTGCGACGCCGGTTCGGCGGGTCCCGAGAGCAACCGTTCCCGCCCCGCGTCATCGGTGCGCGCCAACAACGGCTCGGCCAGCTGCCGGACGACCGAGAAGGCGAAGTCCTGCTCCAGCTCTGCGCCACTGGCCCGCACCACCCGTAGGCCTTGCTCTTGCTCATCGGCCGCCCAGGCGTTCAGCAGGGAGGTCTTCCCCATACCCGCGTCCGCCCGCACCAGCACCACTGTGCCCTGACCGGCACGCGCCGCCCGCGCCGCGCGCGCCAGCACCGCCAACTGATCGGTCCGCTCGGCAAGAGCAGCCCTCGTCTCCTCACCGCTGGTAGCCGAAGGAGCAGGCGGGCCGGAGCGCCCGGCCGTGAGCAGGGCGGCGGCGTCGGCGCCCTCCAGCCCCAACGCAGCGACCAGCATCTGCACGGTGCGCCGTTGGGGCCGGTCGCGACGGCCCCGCTCCAGGTCCCTGATGGACCGTGCGGTCAGCCCGGCCGCCTCGGCCAGCTCCTCCTGCGTCAGGTGCGCCGCACGGCGGAACTTCAGCAGAGCCTCACCGAACGCTTGCAATGAACACCACCGTCGGTAAGGCGTCGACCTTGCACCGCCACCGCAACGAGCACGGCCACCCTTGCTCGACCACCACAGCGCCCCCTCGGCGGCCACCATCCCCCGCTCCTCGCTACGCCGTTCGGGCGGAGGCCGGCCGGAGCGACCGTGTCCACGGTCCTACCTGTTGCTAACAGGAACCGGACCATACCGGCGATCTCCAAGCCGCCCAAGGGAGCCGGACCGGTTTGGCGTCTTTCCGACGGTACTTGTACGGCGAGGACTCCATGTCGGCTCGAAGCCCGGCCAGGACCCGGTCGAACTCCTCGTCCCGCGGCCGTTCACCGTGGTGCGGAGCGTCGATCGCGACGACCGCGAACCCCTCGGAGGCGTAGTGGCGGGCGCGGGCTACCACCCCGGGGGCGGCCTTGTGCTGCCCGCCGCCGTGGCCGAGCAGGATCAGCGGCAGAGTGCCGAAGCCGCCGTCGGGCATCCACAGGATGCCGGGGACCTCGCCGAGGGTGAAGTGCTGCTCGGTGACGCCGTCGGACGACGACGTGGAAATGAAGTGCATGGGCGTTTGGAGCCTTTCGGGACCTGGTGCGGGCTCCTCAGCTAGGCCATGCGAAGGAGGGGGGAGGGAGTCCCGGACTGTCACAGTGTTGATCGAACTCACCTCCTCGAATGCGTGGTCGTGCACGGCGACGCCGAAGGTGCCACAGCGGGCACCCCTCCCAACTCGCCTGCTCGTGTCGCTACTTCGTCGGCGCGCTTGGCGACGCGCGGTGCGGGGAGGGTTGGAGCACGGTGGACCCGACCCACCCGCGCGGGCCGGAATCACGGCGCGGCCGCACTGACCTGGCCGCCCCGCGGGCGGACCCCGGTCACATCCAGACGGGCCCCACCCGTCACAAAGGGCTTGTGTACGCCCTTGAAGTCGGCTTGAGTGCGTGACCGTGACCGCGTTGAATGATCTTGTACGGCCGGACCGCTACCCCCGTTCCTCCCGCTACGACCCCGCTTGGCTGGTCGGCCTCGACATGGGCCCCAACCCGTTGTGGCTCTTGGAGGACCTGTCCCAGAACTTCGACCTGCGCCCTGGCATGAGGGTCCTCGATCTGGGCTCCGGCAAGGGCGCCACGTCAGTGTTCCTCGCCCGCGAGTACGGGGTCCACGTCGTGGCCGCCGACTGGTGGATTCCTGCCGAGGACGCGGCCGCCGTCTTCGCCGAGGCCGGAGTCGCCGACCGGGTCGAGGCGGTACGGGCGGAGGCGCACGTCCTGCCGTTCGAACCGGAGAGCTTCGACGCGATCGTGAGCATCGACGCCTTCGAGTACTTCGGCACGGCGGACGGTTACCTGCCCTACCTGACGCGCTTCCTGCGCCCGGGGGGCCAACTGGGCATCGCCACGCCCGCCATGACGCAGGAGGTCCGCGAACTCGGCGCGATCCCCGCCCACGTCGAGCGTGTGGTCGGCTGGGAGGCCATCGCCTGGCACACCGCCGAGTGGTGGCGCTTTCAGTGGGAGATCACCGGGCTCGTCGATGTCACGTCCGCACGCCTCCAAGGGGATGCCTGGCGCGACTGGCTGCTGTGGAGCCGGGCCTGCGCGGAGCAGCGCCCCGACGGCGCGGCGGCACAGCAGGCCGTGATCGACATGATCACCGAGGACGCAGGCGAATACCTCTCCTTCGCCCTGGTGACGGCTCGCAGGAAGTGACCCGGCACTCGGAGAGAGCGGTTGCCATCCGCACAGCCTGCCTCGGTGGGGGTGCGGTCGACGACTTCTGCTACGGTCGCGACGGCGTGCCCAACGCGCGCGAACACGGTTCCGGATCAGGGAGGTTGATGAATATGGCCGTCACCGGCCTTCCTCGTCATGCCCTTTTCCGGTCCGCGCGCTGACGCGACGCGGCCCGGTCGTTCCGAACGATCTGGAGACAAGCGTGCGTTTCGCACTCTCGAACGACCTCACTGAACTCACCACCGAGCGGCTGGTGCTGACCACGTGGACGGCCGAGGCCGTCGGTGCCGTCCTCGCCGGAGTCGACCGCCGGCCGGCCCACTGGGCCGCGGACTTTCCCGCCGACGGCGACCGCGTCATCGCAGGGCTTCTCGAAACGAACCCTGACTGGCTCGGCGTATACGGCCACCGGCTGATCACCGAACGGCGCACCGGCCTCGTCGTCGGTTCGATCGGCCTGTTCTGGCCGCCCTCCGACGGCGTTCTCGAGCTCGGCTACGGCGTCGTCGCCTCCCATCAGGGCCGCGGCTACGCCACCGAGGCCGCCACGGCACTCGCCGCGTTCGCCCTCGGCGCGCCCGGGGTCCACGCCGTGGTCGCCGGCGTCGCACTGTCGAACCCGGCCTCCGTCCGCGTCCTGGAAAAGGCCGGCTTCGACAGGTTCGAGACCGTGCCCGCTGAGGACGGTGGTGAGCTGGCTCGCTACCGGATGACCACGGTGCCGGAGCTCCGCCACGCATAGGCTGTGCCGGCCGGCGGCACCGGCCCGACGCACTTCTCGCCGACCGCTCCCGGCGCCACTCTGGCACGCAAGGTATTCGGTTGTGTCCACCGACCATGGCGTCGGACGTGTCGGTGGATAGTCAGAGACCTCCGGGGCCGGCACGCCACCCCGGAGGAACTGATTTCGTCTCGCTCGCCTGAGCAGCGCGTCTGCGGCCCAGATGAGGAGCGGCCCGCGCAGCTTCCGCGTTGCCTGCGGAGCGCTGTTGGGGACACGACGCTACTGTCCCCGATCCGGAGGCAGCCGGACACTCCTTCCTGCACCGGGTGGCGGCCGCCTACCGGCTGCACGCCACCGACCTGGCGGGAGCGTGGCGGTGGGCAGCCCGCTGCACCGCCGAAAGCGTGCGCGCCCCGACGGCGAGGTGCTGCTGGAGGAGGCGGCGCAGCAGCAGCTGGCCGGCTGGTGCCGGACGCCTGCGGCGCATCTGGCGTGGGCGTTGCCTTCGTGGACTGCGGGGGCCGGCCGGCCGCGCTGGTCGGGCACGGCCACAACGGGGACGGGCAGGGGCGGTTGCGGGTGCCGCCTGGTGGGCGTGGTGGTCTGTGGGGGGGTGCGGCAGGCGTCGGCCCGGCCATTCAGGGGTGGTCGATCAGGTGGGCGATGCCGTCGAGGATGCGGTCGAGGCCGAAGTCGAGTGGGTCGCCGCCGTGGGGGTCGAAGGCGCCGGCGGCGATGGCCGCGGCGAGCGCGGGGAAGCGGTGTCCGTGGCGCTCCAGTACTTCGCCGGCAAGCCGGTTCCACTCCTCGTTGCCTTCCTCGTCCGCATGGACGAGCTGCTGGGCGAGGCTGCGGATGTGGCCGATGATCAGCAGGACGGTGTCGTGCTGCTGCGCGGCCGTGAGCCCGGCCGGGGCGAGGGCGTTCAGCGCAGCGTCGAGCCAGGCGAGCTGGTTGGGGCCCATGAGCTGTCGGCGCATGGCGGTGGCGGTCAGGATCCAGGGGTGGCGGCGGTAGAGCGCCCAGCACTGACGGGCCCACTCGGTGAGCCCTGCGCGCCAGCCGTGCGCTTCGGCGACGGCTTCGGAGGGGACGCCGAGGGCGGAGTCCACCATCAGGTCGGTCAGTTCGGCCTTACCGGGGAAGTACCGGTACAGCGCCATGGTGGTGACGCCCAGGTCGGCGGCGACGCGCTGCATGGAGACCGCGTCCAGGCCTTCCGCGTCGGCGATCGCGACGGCACCGGCGACGATGCGTTCGGCGGTCAGTGAGGGCTTCGGGCCGCGCCGCGGCTGCTCCTGCTCTCCCCACAGCAGCGTCAGGCTCGCCTTCGGGTCGCGCTTCTTCTCCCTGCTCGCCTTGCTCACAGCCATGCCCTCCTTGGTGTGTTCCGGCTGGTGATTGACGCTCCGTCATAACTGTGTATAACATACACTCAATTGCGTATCCGATACACAGTTCTGGGGGGTAACCGTGATCAGTGCCGTTCTCATCGCATCCGCCGCCGCTCTCGCCGCGCCCGTCGCCGGAGCCCTCGGCCACCGCCGGCTCAAGCAGGCCGCGGGCGCACGGCTGATGCGGATCGACACGCCCAGCGGCATCGACGAGCAGGGGTTCGTGCGCATCGGCGGCGTCGAGCAGTGGATCTCGGTCCGCGGCGACGACCGCGACAACCCGGTCGTGCTGGAGATCCACGGCGGACCCGGCGCCTCCAACGCCATCTACGGACCGCGGACCCGAGCCTGGGAGAAGCACTTCACCATCGTCCGCTGGGACATGCGCGGCACCGGAAAGACCCTTCGCCGCTCCGGCGCCGACCGCCAGGGCGAGCTGAGCTTCGCCCGGATGTACGAGGACGCCGTGGACGTCACCCACCACGTGCGCGCCAGACTGGGCGTCGACCGGGTCGTCCTGGTGGCCAACTCCTTCGGCAGCACCTTCGGACTGCGCCTGGCCCGCCAATACCCCGACCTGTACTCCGCCTACGTCGGCACCGACCAGAACATCCACGACGCCGGCCGCGACGACACCGCCCACCGCGCGCTGCTCGGCCGGCTGCACACCGCCGGCAAGCGCAAGGAACTCGCCGCCCTCCAGGAGACGGGCGCCGACACGCGGACCTGGACCGCCGAGCAGTTCGGCGCCTACGCCAAGATCGCGGCCACCAGCGACCCGCTGACCTTCTCCACCATGAAGTCCGTGGTCATGAAGTCGCTCTGGTTCTCCCCGCTGCACTCGCTCGCCGAGCTCGGCGCCCTCGGCAAGGGCATGAGACTCTCCGAGCAGGTCCTGCCCGCCACTGCCGGCTTCGATGACTGGGCCGACGGCACTGCCTTCGACATGCCGTTCTTCATCTTCCAGGGCGACCGGGACGTCCTCACCCCCACCGAGCGGGCCAAGCGGTTCTTCGACGACGTGCAGGCCCCGCACAAGGAGTTCGCGCTGATCGAGGACGCGAGCCACTTCGCCTCCTTCCGCCACCCCGAGCAGTTCCTGCGCCTCATGCTGACCAAGGTCCGCCCCCTGGTTGCGAACCAGGAACAGGCCGCGGCCACGTGAGGGAGCCGGTTCCGACGGCCAGGGCCCCTCCGGCGTCGGCTGATTGACCCATGATCAACCATCAGGAATGAACCATTTCATGGGCCTTTTCCAATCGTAGAGTTGTGGACGCACGGCCGGGAGGGAACACCGGAACGGCCGCTGAACAGGGGAGATACCACCATGAGCACCAACATGCTGAAGCCCGTCCTGACCCGTGCCGCCGAGGCGGAGACGACCAGTGACCCGAGCAGCACGATGACGCTGCTGGCCGACTGCGGCACCGACGGCAGCCCGATCACCAGTTACCGTTCGGCGTTCGCGAAGGGCGCGGTCGGGGCCCCGGCGCACTTCCACACGCGGGCCTCGGAGCTCTTCTACGTGATCGGCGGCGCGCTCCAGGTCTTGGTGGACGACGAGGTGAAGACGCTGAACGAGGGCGACTTCCTGCTTGTCCCGCCGCACACCCCGCACGCCTTCGCCGCGGCCCCCGGCTCCACGGCCGACGTGCTGTTCACCTTCACGCCCGGCATGCCGCGCTTCGACTACCTGCGCCTGCTCGGCCGCGTCATGCGCGGCGAGGCGAGCCCCCAGGAGATCAAGGACTCCTCCGAGCTGTACGACAACCACTACGTCGACAGCCCGCTCTGGCACGCCACCCTGGAGGCAGCGGCCGAGTAGACCCGGCGCCCCGAGGAAGACCCGGACGCCACCGACCGTCCCCTCACCTCCTGCCCGCTCCGCCGAAAGCAGCGCGCACGAACTGTCCCCCTCACCGCTGCAACCGCATTCCCGAAGGCTTGCATGGCAGGGGTAATGCGGGGGCAAAGGTGGGCCCTAGTCGTGCAGGGGGGCGCCGTCCTCGATGCGGCGGGCGGGGTTGTGTCCCTGCTCCATGAGATCGAGCGCCCACGGCATCGGCTGGGCTCCCTTCGGCCTGGCCATGCCGGGTGCGGGTCCCAGGCGGAAGCCGGCGGGCTGGGGCTTGCCGGAGGCGCTGTAGGGCAGGATCTCCATCAATGAGGGGCCGGGGCTGGGGTAGACGACGCAGTCGGACCACACCGCCAGCGGACACCTGCCGGTCATCGCCGCCATGGCCATCAGTCTGCGGTGCATGGTGATGCGGGCTCTGGAGACGACCGCGGCGCGGATGTCCGGCCGCCACGTGGGACGCTCGAGGGCCGGCCACCGCTCGCCCTCCTGATAGCGCTTGAGGTGGGGGCGTTCGCGCAGCTTGCCGATGCCTCCTTCGACGGTGGCCTCGATGGCCGTGAGAACGGCGGCCAGCGCCGGGTCGGAGGGCACCTGCGCCCGGTCCATCGCCGCGAGGAACTCGGCGTCGGAAAGGTCCCGGGTGACCCCGAGGTCGGCCAGAGTGTCGAGGTAGGCGGTCTGGAGGCGGTCGTGCCACGGCTGCAGATACGGCCCCCTCTCCTCACGCACAAACGCCTGGACGGGCTGGACGTCGTAGCCGAGTTCCTGGGCGTAGGCGACGGTGTGCGTCTCATACCAGGCCGGGGCTCGGGGGCGCCGGCCGGTCGGGGTGAACGGGCTGGGCAGACGGGGATCCACCTCCACGTGGGAAAGGTCGACCAGCCACGAGCCTGGCATCTTGGGGTCGAAGGGCGGCTTCGTGACGTGCACGGGCTCCGAGAGGCCCACGATGAGGCGGTCGGCGGCCGCGCAGAAGGCCATGTTCACCGTCAATCCCACCGCGTAGGGACAGCGGCGTTCCTCGTCGGTCACGAGGCCTGTGTCGCGGACCCACTGGAGCGGCTCCTCCTCCAGGAACCCGGCCGTCCAGCCGGAGGCGACGACCACGGGGTGCTCGGGGCCGGCTTCCGGGGGCGGTGGGTCCATCGGCTCCGTGCCGAGCGATCCCGGGTGAGGGGCGGGCACCCAGTTCCCGGTGCTCTCGTCTCGTACCGGGCGGATGGGTGGGCGCAACGCGGTCATCAGGTCAAGGCCCGCCAGGGCCGGCGAACCCCGCGGGGTGATCACCCGCTGGACGTAGACGCCGAGAGTGCGGGCCATACCGGCCGGGTCCATCCCGGGGACGCCCGGCCAGGAGCGCTCGTCGAAGGCGTTCCACGGCAGGACCGCGATACGGACGCCCTGCCGTCCGCTTGCGGCCGTGCGGTAGACCTTCGTCCATGGGCCGAAGCCGCGGCGTGTGAGGTGCCAGCCCGACTTAGCCAGCTCTTGAACCACCGGATGGTCCCCGGGCAGGCGCCTTGGGTGTTTGCCGTGACGCTCCAGGTGCTCGGGCAGCCCGAGGTTCACGGCCGCGGACGCGGTGAGCACCATCAGTGGATCGGTGTCGCGGCCGTAGCGGTGAAGACGCGGTGCACCGAGCCCGGACTCGGCCACCGCCCACTCCAACAATGCCTGGATCGTGGTCGCCGGGCAGCCGAGCACGACGCCACCACTGCCATAGGCGGCACCGTCACCGTCCAGCACGACAAGCGGACCGTTCTCGAACCGCGGATCCGTCACGACGGGTGTCGCGGGCGGACGCGCGGACGTAGACATGGGGCCGGTCTTGCGTTGGGGTGCCTGTTCGTTCACCGAGCCGGCGGGGCCCGTGAGCGTCTGCATGCCCGGCACGGCCGCAGCAACGGCAGACCCGCGTCCGGCGGGAGCGGGGTACTTCACCGCCCAGCCCTGCAACAGCCGCCGGTACGCCGACAACCGCGGCCCCCGAGGCTCCGACCGGCCGTTCTCCCAGTTCTTCACCGTCTGCGTCGTCGACCTCATCACCCGCGCCAGACCCGCCTGACTGACCCCGGCCGCCTCACGCAAACGCGCACGCTCCCCCAAAGGCGGCAACACCGGCTCCCCCTCCTCAAGCAGCGCATCCACCGCCGCGAACAACTCCACCTCCGACACCACCCACCCCACCTCCCCTCAACACTCAACCTGACATTTTACCCCATTTCAGACATGGCAGGGAGTCGGCAGGGGGGTCAGTGGGACCGGAGGGCCCCCATAACCGGCTCTTGATCCTGTCAATGAGCGAGTTCTGCTTGGCGAAGGCTGCCGAACACAGCCGGGGTCGTCCATCCGCGCAACGTGGCGTGAATCGCCGAGCGGAATGCGGCCTCGGCCGTCGCGGCGTCGAAGGCCCCAGCCAGTTCAAGAGTCACCAGCCCGTGGAGGGTGGCCCAGATCGACAGTGCGATCGACGTTGCCTCGCCGACGAGGACGGACGCTGTCACGGCGCGATCGATCGCCGCGAGGAGCGGACGGATCGGGTCACTGGCACCGACCTCCCCCGACGGGTCGAAGGACTGCACGCCACCGAACAGCACCGTGTACAGGTGGCTGTGTCCTCGCCCCCAGCGACGGTAGGCGACGGCCAGCGCGTAGAGGTCGGCGAGCGGGTCCGCGGAGCTCTGCACCGCCGACACGTCCTGGAACAGGCCGGCGACGGCTCTGTCGCGCACCGCACCGATCAGCCCATCCTTCCCGCCGAACAGGGAGTACACCGCCGTCGTCGACGCCTCGGCGGCAGCCGCCACAGCGCGGACCGTGAGCGACTCCCGCGGACGGGTGGCGAGCATCTCGGTCGCGCACTCCACAAGCCGCTCTTTGACGGCCTCGTCGTTTGTTCTCGGCCTACCCACGGCCAGCAGCCTACCCCCTCTGATAACGTCGTTTTGAAACAGCGTTCTGAAACTGTCGGAGGTCCGCCGTGCCCACGTCCGTCATACGTCTCGTCCGCTTCACCGGACGCTTACTGCTGGCCCTGGCCGCCGTCACGACGCTGGTCGTCGTCTTTCTCGCACTGATCGCCCTCACAGATGGAGCAGGCTCGGGGCTCGCCGCATGGTTGACGACCCTTGGAGTCGGAGCTGTCCTGGCGATGTGGCTGGGGCGGCGCCGCACTTGGCCGGCGCGCCTCGTGCCGTTCCTGCCGGTGGTTGTCGCAGCAGCATTGACGGCGTCGGTCTGTATCCCGACCGTGCCGACGGCCCGGCGATACCCGCCCGCCCTGCCGTTCGTGACCACGCAGCATTGGAGCCTGGCCACAGGCAGCCGGGTAGCGGTGTACCACTACCCGCCCGCGAACCCCGGCACCCGGCATCCGATCCCGCTCGTGTACCTCAACGGCGGACCGGTCCGCGGCATCTCGGTGCTCGACCACCGGTTCCTGCAACTCCTGGCACGCCAGGGCTACGACGTCTACGCCTACGAACAGGCCGGTGGCGGACGAAGCGACCTGCTCCCTATGAGCCAGTACACGATCTCCAGGCCGGTCCGCGACCTCGCAGCCTTCGTCGACCGCCTGAACAAGGGCAAGGTCGACATCCTCGGATTCTCGTCAGGCGGGGCCGTGCTCACCCGAGCCCTGGCCGACCCGAGCATCGCCGCACGCTTGCACCGGGCGATCATCGCTGAGCCCGGCCCCATGGACGGCCCCACCGCACGCACCTCCGGGCACAAGGGCCGAAAATCCGCACGGGGCCTCGCGCCGGCCATGACCGGACCGCGATCGACGCACGTCCCCCGGTACGCCGTGGCGTTCGGCCTTATGCGACTCGGACTCCTCACCCCCGACACCGGACTGATCGGACAGGCCGAAGGCGACAATGCCTTCACCGCCGCAGACCTCGGCAGCGACACCGCGTCCGCCTACTGCGCTCGCGACGCGCACCGCATCCCCGCCGAGGACACTGCACAGAACTTCTCCTTCAGCCCCGCCGCCAGCCTCCGCATCCAGCAGACGGTCAAGGACTCCCCCTCCATCGCCTCGAAGCTGAGGCGCTCCCGGACTCCCGCGATGCTGATGATCGCTGAGTGCTCCTCCCAGCTTCGTCAATGGGAGACCACCGTCCTTGCCAATGACCTCGCCATTCAGCGCACGCAGTACATGCCCGGAGTCGGACACCACATGTGGAACGGCCTGGACGACAACAACGACCGGGCCGTCGCCGTCATCACTGCGTTCCTTCAGGGCAAGCCAGCACCTCTGCCGAACTACCCGACCCGCGACGAGATCCCTACTTTCCTGCACGACCACAAATGAAGACATTTCAGCCCGCAATCGGCAACGGCGCGGGGGGAGAGAGACCGCGAAGCCGCCCCGGCCCTGCGGCATGTACAGCCAAGGGCGATCTCTTGGTCCGGAAAAGGACGCAGGGCCCTCCTGATGTCCGAACACCCCAGCTACCCCGAACTGCACCCGCTGGGAGCGCCCAGGGTCCGTCTTCAAAGTGGATCATCTGATGAGAGATCACGTCGTGTGTGGTGCGTCGGCATGAGCTTTCGGATGCGCAGTGGGAAGTGCTGTCCCGACTCCTCCCGCCTGCTGGTCTTGGGCGGCCCCGGATGGATGACCGGGTGGTGTTGAACGAGATCGTGTGGAAGCTGCGGACCGGGTCGGCCTGGCGGGGCGTGCCGGAGCGCCACGGCTCGGGGCAGACGCTGTACACGCGCTTCCACACGTGGGCCCTGTACGGGACGGCCGGTCGCATGCTGCGGGCGATCCAGGCGGAGAAGGACGCGGTCGGCGACATCGACTGGCTGGTGTCGGTCGACTCCACAATCGTGCGGGCACACCAACACGCCGCGGGCGGCAAAAGGGGACTGGCGATCGGGGCGTAGCGGGTAATCATGCCCTCGGCCGATCCCGTGGTGGACTCTGAGCTCCACAATCCACCTCGCCTGCGACGGACGCGGCCGCCCACTCGGATTCGTTCTCACTGGCGGCAACACCAACGACTGCACTCGGTTCGAGCAGGTCATGACCGAGATCCACGTCCCTCGCACCGGTCCCGGCCGTCCCCGCACCACACCGGACCACGTGATCGCCGACAAGGGGTACAGCTCTCGCGAGATCCGCACCTACCTGCGCAGACGCGGCATCCGCCACACGATCCCCGAACGCAGGGACCAAGCCGCCGGCCGCCGACGACGTGGACCCGCCGGCGGCCGACCGCCCGGCTTCGACAGGGCCGTCTACCGCCTCCGCAACATCGTCGAACGCTGCTTCAACCGCCGCAAACAATGGCGCGGCCTGGCCACCCGCTACGACAAGGCCTGCGGGTCCTTCGAGGCCGCCGTCACCATCGCCTCAATCCTGCTCTGGATCTGAACTATGAAGGCGATCTCTAGTCCCGGATCCCCAGGTCTTCCCTCATCAGGGTCCGCATCGCTACCAGCCGGGGCTCCGCCTGCTTTATCTCGACGAGCAGGTGCTCTGCACTCTCGCCGTCACGCGCGAGGCCGCGGTCAATGCGCTTGGCCGCCGCGTCGACCTCAGCGAGCACCTTGTTGAGTTCTCGCGAGGCCTCCATGATCCGCAAGGGGACGATCATTTGGGCTGCCGCGTAGCGGTCGCGGTACTCCCTGCGGGAATCCTCAAGACGGGTGCGGTCCTCCTCGCCATAGACGCCGTCATGGACGCGGTGTAGGGCGTCCTTGAGGAGCGTGTGGAATTGCTCGGAGGCACGGTTCATGGCCGTGTATGCCTCTCTCCGCTCCTCGAAGGACCTTCTCCGGTCGGCGATTTCGGCCTCGGCGGCGCGTTCGCGGGCGTTGAAGCGTTGCGGGAGAACCGAGCCGAGAAGCGCTCCGCCGAGGCCCGCCGCCGCAGTGATCGCGGTCGCTATCGCGTCTGACATGCCCGGACCCTATCGACATCCGCACTGACGCGGCTCCGTCGAGCCGTTAGCGCCAGGGACGGGGGGTGGCGGTGTGTGCGGCCCGGTATCCACTTCGAAGACGGGCCCCTGGAGGGGTGAACTGGACCTCATCCAAAACTCCCGCCATTATGTGAGTTGTGAGTCGGGCAGGTCGGCTCACCTCCCACAGGACGGACGGTTCTGCCACGACCTCGCGTCGTGAGCCTCGCCTGGCCGACGCTGCCGAGATCGCGGCTGAGCAGGGCCTCACGCCCGCCCGGATCAGCGGCCTCTACAACGACCGCACCGCAAACGGCTTCCCTGAAATCGCCGGCATGCGCGGCCGCGCCCGCCTATGGGATCACGCACAGGTCACCGAATGGTTCGCCACCGTCCGTCGGCACGACTCCGCGGGCACACACCGCCCGCCCGTGACGCGCAGGACTTGCTGAACGCCGCCGAGGCGTCGAGGCGTCGAGGTTCCTCGGCTACAAGAACCCCAAGCAGGTCACCACCTTCGTCCGTGATCACCCCGGGTACTTCCCCGAGCCCGACGTCGTCGAAGAGAGGGGAACCGCCGACAACCCCTACCGCCGGCAGTTGTGGCGCGTGCAGACCCTCCTGGACTGGATGGCCACCCGGCCCGGCCGCGGCAAGCACACCGGCGCAACACGTGCCGTCTCCGCACTGCCCGCCGTCCTCCTTCTCCAGCAGCCTGTCTCAGAGCAACCTGCCCTTGCTGGAAACCCCCGACGCACTCACGGAAAAGGGCGGTCGCCGGCGGTGGACGCGCCGACGCATCCTCGAGCAGGCAGCCCAGCCCCGAGGGAGAAGCCGGTGGTAAGCGCACCTGCACCCCACCGCCCCATAGGGGCGCTCTCCGGTCAGGGAAAGAACAGGATCGTAGGGGGCGACCCAGGCATATGGCGTGGGCGTGCGGCTCCCACCGGGCGGAGGGCTCGGGCGGGACGAGCCAGTAGAACCGGGGGGAAGCGGCCGGCCCAGCCGTCCTCGTCGGCGATGGCGACGCCGTCCCTTGCGCGGTCGGCGCACCCGCCGGTCCCACGGTGTTCTCGGCAGCCCTCACGAGTGGACTCAGGAGAGCTGTGACGGTCTGCGAGGCGAGGGCAGGGCGGGCAGCAGTTCCCACAATGGCTTCGAACCAGCGGCCCACGACGCCAATACGTGACGGTCAAGATGCAGCCGCTACTGCCGGGCAAAGGCGCGGCCAGGCTGGGTGGTCCCGCCGTTGGCACCAGCACCACGACATCGCCCCTCTGCTCGGCCGGGTGAAGCCGGCGGATCTCCGCCCAGTCCTCCACGCTGATCACCACTCCTCCCGGCCTGACTCAACGAGCCAGACCCCCTGGAGGGGGTCAACTTTCAAGCGTCGCTACCGGTCCACTTTTCAGCCGTCGCCGACAAAGGCGACCTCGACATGCTGGGACCATCCCCGCGGGCGCGGGGAGCACACTCAGCGACCTTTTATGACGCGAGGGCCTCGATCTACTCGATGGCGTCCTCAGGAAGCGTGTCAGGCTCGCCGCTCAGGCGCCGCGGCGGCGTCGGGATACGGAAGGGTGCGCACCACCGTTTCGGTGCGCTGCACCACTTCCCGTACCGGCTCGCGGGTCCGGCCGCCCTGACTCACGGGTCGGTCAGCACGGGACTCGGCGGTGCGCAGTTCCCACGCTCGGCGCCGGTGCACCGGCGAGCAATAGCGAGGCGGCCGGCCCCGGCCGCTCTGGGCGACCGGCTCGCCACACCACTCACAGGTGTGCTCCAGCAGCTGCTCGCGTACCCGTGCCGTCTCGTGGACCTCCGCTTGCGCTGCCGTGTCCTGCACACAGGCATCCCGGGTGTCCGGGCCCAGACTCCTTTCGTCACAAACGAAAGCATAAAGAGCTGATCTCCCAGGTCAGCAGGGGAAGAAAAGCACTTTCGTCCAGGAGGGAGCGGCAGCTCGCCGGTGATGGCCACGTCGCCAACCTCACCCGCTACATCAAGACCGGCGAGGTCACCGCCAACGACACCGTCATCACGCGCCTCTGACAGGAACTGGCCGCAGGCCACCATTCCCGTCACGGGCCCGGTCCTCCGGTGGAGGGCCGGGCCCGATGGGCTTTCCCTGTGGCAGCACCGGGCCGGGGCCGGGCCTACACCAGGACGGCCGGCATGGCGTCCTCAGCCGTCCAGCCCCCCCCTCGAACAGGGCGGCCACCAGGCGTGCGTGATGGTCGGGGAACTGGCCGGCGCGGTGCTTGGTGCGGGCCTTGCCAGGCGCCCAGCTTGACGGTGGCGCCGTCGACGCGGATGGCCTTGCGGGCGGCGGGGAGGCGGCCTTCGCGGTGCAGGAAGAGTTCCAGGAGCTGGACGGGCTCCTCGAAGTACGGCGGACGCGGCGGGCGGGGTGAGCGAGTTGGTCTCGGTCTCCTTCTTCGCGGCCCGTTCCGGTGCGACCGCAGTCATCCCCCGGCTCCGTGTCGACGGCCCGGCGTGAAGGCGTACGCACGAGCGGCGCGCCGAGACGTACACCGAGTTCGCCACGGCCGCGGACGAGATCGCCGCCACGGCCGCTCTGTGGCCCGCTCTCTCCGCGCCCGCCCGCCACGGGGAACAGAAGATGGCCCGCGCCCGCCTGCATCTCCTCGAGGGGCACCTGGGGCGGATCGCACTGGAGGGCAGTACCGCGGTGCTGGACGCTGCCCGGCAGCTCCTCGAGGACTGCAGGCGCCTCGTCGACGGCCTGGACGTCGACGCACCCGCCGGTGCTCCCGAACCCGCCCCCATGATGTCGATGCCGTTCCTTCGCCCCCGCCGGACGTACCTCGACGCCGAAGCCAACCGGCACCTGCGGCCCGCCGGGCGCAGCCTGTTTGGTCGCCTCTCCACGAGGTGACGTGACGCGCCCAGAGCTGCGGATTCGCGTCACGTCACCTCACTGAGCATCGTCTCCTGAACCGCGGCGCCGGGTGGCAATGATCGTGGCAATGATGCCGCCGACGGCGCTGATGGTGGCCGCGATGATGACGTCCATGGGTCCCCCTTGCTTGAGGGGCGCCGAGTTGCGCCCGGCAGGCACCCTGACACCGCCCAGCCGAAGGCGCCACCGACGTATTCGCAGGTGGTAGCTAGTTTCCGTACGGATTTCGAGGACGTATCCGTTTGGGATCCGGGACTGTTTTTGCGCAGAGCACGAGCACGGGAAGCGCCTGGCGGTTGCTAGCGCGCAGTTCATCGTGCAGCAACGTGCGCGCCGTTGCCGCCCACCAAGGCATGCGCGCCTACGCGGTTTCGTGCCGGATTTCTACGAGGTTTTGCGGGTGCGGGGCAGTACCGTGCGCTGTCGTCGATGCACACCGTCGGGGCATGGGACGGAGCTGCGCCCGAGCTGCTCATCAGCCGCGTGAGGGGCCTCGAGCGTGCGAGCGTCGGCTACTTCGCCACCGGACTGCCGGAGTTCCCCGCCGACGCCACCCCTGACGCTCTGCCCACCGGTCTGCCCGCTGCCGCCATCAGCCGGGAGCAGGCCGGGTACCTCTCCGAGTTCCTGCACGCACCGGTCGGCCGGGTCCTCCACCACCTGGGGCGCGCTGCCCAGCGGTGACCTGCACCTTATGACCGTGCGGGTTGGTTGGCGATCAGAAGGGTGACGTCCGCAGGCCGAAATCCCAAACGCGCATAGATGCGGGCGACGGTGTCCTCCGCATAGGCGAGGAAGACGGTCCGCACCCCGTGGTTGCGGGCATGAATGGCCAGGGCCGCTGTGACGGCCGCGGCCAGGCCCTGACGGCGAGCGGTGGGGAGGGTGCCGACGCCGCCGATCTCCGTGGTGCCGCCTGCCGGGTGGTAGTGGCCGGCAGCGAGGGGGGTGCCGTCTGGGGCAAGGGCAGCGATGAGTGCTTTGTGCCCGGCACGGATCGTGGGCCGGACCACCTCGACCGTGTCGTCCGCGGCCAGCTCCTCAGCAGCCGCCGACAGTTCCGCGGGGCCCGCCGGGCCAACAGCGGCGCTCGGCTCGGCGAAAGCCAAGCGAGGCAGAGCGAGTGCCTTGGGAAGGGCCGGGTCGTCGGCCGTCAGCACGCGGAGCGTGACACCGTCCGGCAGGGGTTGCGGGGGAACCGGATGGTGCGGGTCGAGGACCATCAGCGGGCGTTCTTCCACCGGCAGGCCAGCGGCCTCGACACGGGCACGAAGCGCTGGCGCTGCCTCGGCGAGCCACTCGAATGCTTCCGGCACACCGAGTTCGCGCTGCCGGGCACGCACCCGGGCGATGTCAGCTGCGGTGGTGATCCCGGAGCTCTCTGCGATGGGTTGAGCGTGGCTCGGGCCACCGTAGTAAGGGGTTCCTGGTTCCTTTCGCACGAACAGCCGCAACGGGCCGAACTCTTCGGCGTCAGCGAACAGCAGTGGCACGGCGGCGTAGTACTGCTCGATACGGGCACACAGCGAGTCGCTCATGCCGCGCATCTCACCACGGAGCATGGGCATGCCGCATCCGAAAATGACCGTCCGGAACGGCTCGGGAGCCCGCCAGGTGTTGCTAAAACTCATCGACGTGTCGGCGGGCGAGCCCCCAAGCGTTCCCAGAACTCAGCGTCACACGTGGCCGCTTCTCACCGACAGAATCAGACGGGACCAGCCCCACGGACGCGGGGAGCACCGCTGCGCACCCGGTGCCCGGGCGACGTGCTCGGGACCATCCCCGCGGGCGCGGGGAGCACTTAACGGGGGGGTGAATGGAGGCCAAGTCCGTGCGGGTGTCGCGGCCGACACCGGTGTGGACGCGGACGGTGGAGCGGACGTCCAGGCGGTAGTGGCGGAAGGTGATATTCCGATTGCGGCGGAAGCAGGGTCAGCGGGACTGTCCGGCAGCGAAGCAGCGCTTGCCGGCCTTCCGCTCCCTTGACGCTACATTGACTGTGATGTTGATCTCATGATTACAGAGGGTGATCGCCAGCGTGATTTCAGTAAAGGGTAGGCAAGGCGCCCTTCACTAGTCGTACACACGATCGGCGCGACTCCATCGCATGCATATTGATTACGCAACGTAGCTGCGGCGAACGCAACGTTCTTGCCGCGGAAATCGCTGGCGTGCCTATGGTGTCGTTCGCTCCTGGGTGGACCTGACCAGTCTGTTTGTCCGGGAGTGTCCGGCGAGTCCGCGGGGGGCGCCATCACCACACGGAACCCATGCATGGGGCCGACGTTTCCCTCCTTGGGCTGCGCCTACACCAGCCACCCCTTACGCGGAGGGATACGCGTGTTACCTAGAGCTGTACGCCATCAGGGTAGACGTCGGAGATGGATGAGGGCCGTAGCAGCGCCGGTTGTCCCGCTTGTCTCGCTGGCTCTCCTCGCCACCGTAGCGGTGCAGCCGGCTTCGGCCGTGACCGGTGGTCCGCGCAGCGGGCCGGTCGCCGACTCCTACGATGGGTTCGACGCCAAGGCCGCCGAGCAACTGCGCTTCGACCAGTGCCTGATGGCCGACGGCCTGCGCAGAGGTGGGCCGAATGTGTTCGGCCTGGCCACTACCAGCTTGCCGCTGCCGGCGGAACAGCTCCATCAGAAGGCGGACCGCACCTATGACACCGGCGCGTTCGCCCAGGCGTGGCAGAAGGACAGCGATGACGCCGACGCCTGGTTGAAGAGGACTGAGGCGACGCGCCAGTCGTGGGGCAACGCCGTCACGAGTCTGGACGATTACCCCGGCTCCGCCGAGGAAGAGGACTTCTTCGACAAGACGGGTCTGCTTCCCTGGATCTATCAGTCGTTCTGGAAGCCGGCCGAACTGCTGTCGCCGTTCTACGACCCGTCACCGCAGGCGGACGACGCGACGAAGAAGGCGGCCCTGGCGATCGGTGACCCGCTGTACACCAGCGGCGGCACCAGCCAGGAGCAGGAGGCCTGGAAACTCTGGAAGAAGAACTCCGGCCCCATCGTCCCCAACCAGCTCTTCGTCCCGCGGGTCTTCGACGACGACGCCCGCATCTTCCTGGCCTCCGGGGGCTTCCCCAGGACCGCGCCGGCACCGGACACCCCGGAGTACCGCATTGCGGTCGAGGACCTGAAGACTCGGTTCGCCTCGTGCTCGTGGCACGACCCGATCGACCCCGACCGGGTGCTCGGCAAGGAGGTAGCGCAGGCATCCGCCGAGTGGCAGCAGGAGATCACCGCCCAGGCCACGCAGCGCAACCAGATCCTCTCCGCCAGCAGCACAGCCAACAAGGCACTGCAGGACGGCACCTTCGCCTTGGGCAAGTTGCTGGGGCAGTCGTGGATCGCCGACTACTCCACCCGGTGGCTGGACTACTACACCGAGGGCGGCCTCGGCTGGATCCGTGACGGCCGACTGGAGATCCAGGTGCCGGGCGCTGCCGGCAAGTGCCTCGAAGTCCAGGGTGCGAGCAAGGCCAACGGCACCCCGGTCCAGGTCAACACCTGCAACGGCGGCGTTGCCCAGAAGTGGGAGCTGTACTACGACAACGGCTACCAGCTGCGCAACACCAATGCGAACAAGTGCCTGGAGATCCTCAACGGCGCCAGCACCAACGGCACGAAGGTTCAGATCCAGGACTGCGGCAGCGCCAAGGCGCAGCAGTGGAAGTTCGACGTGCGCAGCACGGGCCCGCTGGTGAACGCGGCAACCGGCAAATGCGTGCACCTGGCGACGTTCGACATCGGCAAGGACGCGGTGTCGTCGACGTGCAACGGCTCGACGGCGCAGAAGTTCAGGATCGTGGCCAAGACCCACACCGGCAGCGCCCCCGCGGCGGCCGACGTGGCCAAGGCAAAGGCCGGCATCACTGCTGCGCAGGCGGAGGCGAAGAAGCAACTCGCTGTAGTCAAGGCGCAGCTGACGACCGCGCAGAGGGCTGCGGCCACCTCGGACACGGCGCTGCAGGCGGCGTACGGCATCGCGGACGCGGCGGGCGCCCCGCGGGGCCGTGGCCTCCTGGTGGGTCTGCAGAAGGACCAGGTGACCAAGGGTGCGGCTGCCGCGTTGGCGGCGCTGGAGAAGGCCGGTGAGACGGCGGAGGCAGCGACGCGTGCCGCGGCCGGTGACAGCGCGACGATCGCGCAGCGGGCGCTGGCGCAGGCGGCGCAGTCGAAGGCGGAGTTCCGCAAGAAGGCCGCCGAGGCGGCCGAGTGGCAGGCCAAGGCCGCGGCGGACGCGGCGAAGGTGCACCGGGACAACGCCAAGAAGGACAAGGAGACCGCGGAGGCCAAGCTGGCCGTCGCGGTGAAGGCCGAGGCGGATGCGAAGGCGGCCGCCGCCGACGCGCACGCCAAGCGGCTCGCGGCCGAGGCCGAGGAGAAGACGGCCAAGGCGGAGAAGGAGAACGCCGCCGCCAGCCGGGCCGAGGCCGCCGAGCACCGCAAGAACGCCGAGTCCGAGGCGACGAAGGCGAAGGACGCCAAGGACAAGGCCGAGGCCGCCGAGAAGACCGCCGGGGACCGGCGGGACGACGCGGTCAAGGCCAAGGACCACGCCAAGGAGATGCGCGACGACGCCTGGGACGCCGAACAGAAGGCGGACGCGGCGCGCGCCAAGGCGGACGCGAAGAGGGCCTACGCCGACTCCCTTGACTCCGGTGATGCGGCCACCGCGGCCCGGGCGGCGGCGAACGAGGCGGACACGGCGGCCGACAACGCCGAGGCCGCGGCGGGCAGGGCCCGCTCCGAGGCCGACGCCGCCACCCAGGCCGCGGCCGACGCCGACGCCGCGGCCACCCGCGCGGAAGCCGCCGCCAAGCGCGCCCGCTCCGACGCGGACGCCGCCCAGGCGGCCAAGCTGAAGGCCGACGCGGCCGTCAAGACGGCCACCAGCGCCGCCGCCGACGCCATCACGGCCTCGCAGCACGCCGCGTCCGAGGCGAAGCTGGCAGTGAAGCTGGCTGACGAGGCGGAGCAGCACGCCAAGGACGCCAAGTCCCAGGCCGACGCGGCGAACAAGGAGGCGGGTGTCGCGCTCGCCGCCGCGGCGAAGGCGGCCGGGTTCGCGCACGTCACCGCCCAGGCGGCCGTCGACGCCGGTGAGGCGGCCAAGCAGGTCGCCGCGCCCGCCCATGATGCTGTGGAGCTGGGCTCCCCGTATGTCGACACCGACTCCACCGCCGGCCTGGTGGTGCTGGCCGGCCAGTCGTCGAAGACGATCGCGGAGCAGCAGCAGGCCGTCGCCGACGCGCACGCCAAGAACGCCGCCGCCGAGGCCGACGCCGCGAAGAACATCGCCGACCAGGCCAAGGGCGACGCCAAGGAGGCCTACCAGCACGCGGCCAACGCCGCCAAGTACGCCGCCGACGCCCGCACCTACTCCAAGGAGGCCCTGGGCTACGCGGCCGACGCCGCCAAGGCCGCCGCGGCCGCGCAGGCGTCACTGGCCCGCACCATCACCTACGACCAGCAGGCCGCCGACGACGCCGCCGCCGCCGACAAGGCCGCCGGCAAGGCCGAGGGCTACGCCAAGGACGCCCGCGACTCCGCCGACGCCGCCGAACTCGACGCCCAAGCCGCCCGCTCCGCGGCCAGCCAGGCCGAACAGGACGCCAAGGACGCCCGCGCCGCCGCCACCCGCGCCGACGCCGCCGCGACCGAAGCCGAACAGGCCGCCAAGGACGCCGCGAAATACGCGCAGGAGGCGCAGGAAGCCGCCGACCGTGCCGAGAAGGCGACGGCGGACAAGCAGCGCTCCCAGGGGGCCGGTACGGGCATCCCTGGTGTGTTCGCCGTCCCGGACGAGTCCACCGTCAAGATCGTCAGCAGCAAGCAGATCGGCACCTGCCCCGGCATGCCCGAAGCGGCCTTCCAGGGCTGCGACGCGCAGTACGACCTCGTCGTCACCTACGAAGCCGACTTCTACCTGTGCATCAACGGCCAGGCCGAGGTCACGGCCGATGACTGCCCCAAGTCGGCATGGCAGTTCCTGCAGCGGGAGACGCTGAAGGACGTCGAGATCGACGGCTGGAAGCACAAGTTCTCCGGCAAGGACATCATGCGCGCCGGATGGCAGAGCCTCTTCGGCGACGTGGCCGGATCGATCCTGTTCGCCTTCTTCGCCGAAGACCTCATGGACTGCTGGCACGGCGACAAGACCGCCTGCGCCTGGAGCATCGCCACCTACGCCCCGGTCGAGAACCTGCTCGCCCCGATCGCACGCGCCGTCAAGGCACTCGATGCCGCCGCCAGGACCGGCATCGGTTTCGAGGACGCCTTCAAGGCACTCCGCGCCCTCGACGGCCTGTCCGAGGCGGCCAAGGTCGGCATAGGTTCCAAGGCTCTCGACAAGTTCGTCAAGACGTGCACCAGCAGTCAGCGTGCGCCGCTCTCCGCGCGCAAGTCCGTGTTTGGCAGCGCATGTCCGCTGCGGATGGTCCTCTACAACAGCGACGAGATGAGCCACCTCGCATACAGGTACCGTGTGGAGAACGGGTTCTACGGTGCAGATCACAACGTGGCCGTGGCGAAGGTACCTGGTTGGAACGACCCCAAAACAGGTGACTACTTGATCGCCAACAGCAAGTTCAGCGGTCACTCCGAGACGGAAATCCTTGACAAGCTGAAGGCGAAAAATATCGATCCCAAGAAGATCGAAGCACTGTACACCGAACGGCAGCCGTGCGGTGGCTGTTCCACCGCCCTCGAGGAGGCCCTCAAGGAGGGCACCCCGATCACCTACTCCGTTCCCTACACCGACGAGATCGCGTCATACTCGAAGGCTCTTCTCGCGCGCTACGTCGAGCAGGCCAACGGAACGGGGTTGAAGCGATCCCGGCTGAACGCACCGGACTCGGAGGCGCAGGAAACCAACTGACCTGGGCCGATGATCGAGCCGTTGTCGGGCCCCGTCGAGACCACCCATCCCGACGGGGTCTTCCCTCGAAGGCCCTTTGCCGTCCGTTGGGGCGGCAGATGATTTTGCCCGCGCCCTGACAGAATCGACAATCCAAAGCCCATTCGCTGCGGGACGGTTTCCCCGGGAGAATCCTTGACATACATCGATCCTCAGAAACGCGCCAACGCCGAGCAGAACGGCATGCCGCACGCCGCGGAGGAGGTCATCGCCGAGTGGGTTGCGCTGGCGGAGTCGGTATGCCTGGAGCTGCGGCGTGCGGGGCTCCCAGCTCACATGTCACCCCTCGGCGCCCCTGCCAGCCAGCAGGCCGGCGCTCGCGTCCACGTCGACACCATCGATGGCCCGGCGGGTGGCGTCCATGTCGAATGGAACGCCGGTGAGACCCTGACCGAGGCCGTCTTCGCACGCATGCAGCCGGACGGGCTCGATCTCCCGGATCCAGTGATCGCGCACGGTGCGCAGATCGTTTCGCTCATGGACGAGACGATCAGAGGAGTGCTCGCGTTCGTCGGTTTCCGCACTCAGGACGCCGTCGAGCTGAACGACCTCGCCCCGGGGACGCATGTCGCGGGTCGGCTGCCGAGGCAGTGGTACATCGAGCACGTCCTCGCGGAAGGCGTGCTCGGCCTGATCGCGGCAATCCGCTCCAGCAGCACCGATTCCGATCCGGCGGCTGGCGACAGCGCGGAAGGCAGGGACCGGCTCACCGGGCGAGGCGTCCGGATCGTGCAGGAAGGTCAGTACCTTCTGCCCGACGACGACCGGCAGGAACTCGCCCGTGTCCTGCGCAGGCTCGCCGAAGCGATGTACGGCCAGGACATGGCGTGCCGCGGCCCCTGGGAGGCGGACCGGTCGCTGCTCGACCTCCCCGATGAGCTCTGCCTGGCCACCCGGGCACCGCTGATCGTGACCGGCACACCGGCGACTCGTCGCGAACTACTCGCGGCCGCGTACGTGGCACTGCTCGGCAGCATCGAGCTGGCCGAAGCGGACCTCATCGACGATGAGCACGCTGCCCGGATCACCGAGGCGTGGACGGGGACGTTGCGTAGACGGTTGGAGCCGGTGCCGGACGAGGACCGGCAGGAACTCGTCCGCCTCTTCCGGCAAGTCGCTCGCGAGGAGAGCGATCCGGGGGGCAAGGCATTCGCCGCTGGCTTCCAAAAGGTCATCGGTGTGGTCGAGGAGGGGGGCTGAGGTGCACCTTCACCGCGCCGTACCGGGCCCGAATCCTCCTCTGGGACGGCGCCTCGGGCACGGGAGGTGACGTGGGGCGTTGGTCCGCGGCGTCCGGGAGACGTCACACCAGCAGCAGCACCAGGAAGACGATCCAAAAGATCACGGCCATGACGGCGAACACTGTCGCTGTCCCCCACTGTCGTAGGCGCGGCGCTGGGTACGCCCGTGCCGTCGCCGTGTTGTTCCAGCGGGTGGTACCGTCGGCGCCGGTCCGCCCTCAGGGTGGAGGACACCGGCGGCAAGGGGACCGCGAGGTGCTGGCCGCCATCATCTTCGTGGCCACCTCAGGCTGCACCTGGAATCAACTGCCACCAGGCTTTGGACTCGGGTGTGACGGTCTTCCGCCGGTTCACCGAGTGGACCGAGGCCAGGGTGTGGGCCAAACTTCACCGCCTGGTCCTGGATGAACTCGGTGCCCGAGGTGAGCTGGACTGGTCGCGGTGCGCGATCGACTCGGTCAGCGTCCGGGCCCTCAAAGGGGGCAGCTGACAGGACCGAATCCGACTGATCGCGGCAAGAAGGGATCGAAAATCCCGCCGCCAACCTCCACGACAGCCAGGCCCTCATCCCGCTGGTCCGCGGCATCCCACCCGAGATGCCGATCGACAGGGGCAGGCCCTGGCGGTCGACGATGAGGTGGGGATACTCGCGGACTTGGCGAGTTGCATGGCGACGTTGGTCGAGTAGTCGCCGTGGCTGCGGTGGCGGGGCGCTCCTCGCGGATCTCCTTGGGCACCTCTGCTGAGATGCGTCCGGACTGGACGGCCGTGTGCACGCCGTCGGAGATGACGGCCGCGAGATCTGCTGGAGTCACGGCGGCGACGCTACCGGGGCGGACGCCGCGGGAGACGCCGAACAGTCGGGCGGAGCACCAGCCCTCTCGGACCACGGAGCGGGGCGCTGTCGTGTTCCTGGCCGGGAAGAGCGGCCCCCCGGACGGCACTGCGCCCCGCCCTCGAGGGGAGGGCGGGGCGCAGTGGAGGGGCCGATCAGCGGTTGGCGCAGATCGCGTACAGCGAGATCCCGACGTCGCCGTACCGGGTCTGCCGACCGAGGCCGATCCAGCCGCGTCCGTCATCCGTCGGGAACGAGCCGACGAGGATCGCGTCCTCGCCCTGCGCCTCCGCGCCCCCGCCGACGGCGACCTTCCCGGCCGGGCAGTACACCGTCCGCCGCTGGAAGTTCGGCACATTCGCGTTCGGCAGCTTCACCACCTGGTACCCGTCGACCACCGCGGCCGCCGCCCGGGCCGCCTCCGGCTTGGCCGGCGCCTGGCTGTCCGACGCCTGCGCCGCCCACCCGACACCCGACGCCAGGGCCACCACCAACGCGCCCGCCCCCAGAGTCTTCAAGCCTCGCATCATGCTCCTTCACGTCCGGTGATGCCCCGACGACCGGGACCTCATCGCGACCGCCACTCTGCCGGGACCACACCCCCCAGACCGCTACGTACTGGACCAAACGCCCGGATGTGACGAACACAAAGCACCGGAGCTCGGCACGCGCCCGACGCCCGCCCCCCGGGCGCCCCGGCACTACTACGCCCGAGCCGGCCGGCGCAGCGCCCCTGCTCCGCAGTGCTGATGGCTGCCTGCCGCCCGGCCTGTTCGCGGTTGCCGGGCTGCCGGCAGGCACGGATGACGTCGGCCAGGCGCTCGGCGAGGTCAGCGCGGGGCCGGCGGATCGGGTGCTGCACGCAGCACTTCGCTATCGCTGGGAGCCGCCGAGCGGCTCGGCCACCGTCCTGGTCGGGCATGCGGACGTTCATGACGACGGGGTCGGCCCGGCGGGCGTGGACCAGTTCCATGGCCTTACGGCCCGTGCCGGCCTCGCCGACGACCTCGATGCCGGGAGCCGAGGCGACAAGCAGGGCGAACGCGGCGCGGACCGGTGGACGCCGTCTCCCCGGGGCGGGACGCCGGCCGGTGTCCGGACGCGTCCGTCGCCGGTGTTGCGCGCTGCGCAGTCGCACGGCGGCCCCGAGCACGGGCAGGTGTCCGGTCAAGCCGGCGGCCAGGAGCAGGGCGCGGCGTGCGGGAGGAGGGCCTGTGGTCCTGCCACGTCTGCGGGGCGAGCGGCGCGAGCGTGCCCCTGCCGCCGGGGTGCGCGGCAGCGCGTTCGGCAGCGGTGCCAAGGGATGAGGCCGAGCGCGCCGCCAGACTGCCTGAACCCGTTCATGCCGCTGTCCGCTGGTAGCGACCGGGCAGGCTCTTCGTGCATCGGGCAGAGGCGGCACAGCTTGCAGCGACGGGCCGGTGACGCGGGCAGCAGACGCAGCAGTGCCGGTGGTGCGGCACGCCTCGGTGTCGCGCCGCAGCCGGCGGGAAGCGACAGCGCTTCGTCCATCGGCGTGCAGCAGCGGTGTGAAGCAGTACGGGTGCAGCCGCGCCCGTGCTGCACCGGCCCCCTTTGCCGCGGACCGGCGTCGGTACGCACCGGCGCTGCGTCTCGGAGGCGGGCACGATCTGCCGGCCCGCGGGCTCGGGGCTAGGCTCGCTCGGCGGCCCGGGCCGGTTCCCCGTCGGGTTCCTGGGGCCTGACCCGTAGCTTTCCGCGGGCGGATCGGCGTTCGAGCCTGCGCTGTTCCGTCGTCGCCCAGCGGCCGGCGCGGGTGGGGTCGAGCGGTGTGCCGTGGCCGACGTGGAGCCGGGTGGGTTTGAGGTCGAGCATCGCGCGGAGGCTGGCGAGGTTGGCGAGCGGGTCGTCGTGGAAGGGCGGGTTGGCGGGGCGGCCGGGTATCAGGCCCATGAAGGAGTTGGCGATGAGGTCGCCGGCCACCAGGTCGCCGTCGTCGGTGAGGACGGAGACAGAGCCGGCGGTGTGGCCGGGGGTGGGGATGATCCGGCCGTCGACGCCGAAGTCCGCCAGGCCGGTCTCACCGTGGACGAGGACGTCGGGGTCGAAGGGTTCGGCCTGTTCGTGGAGCTTGGGGTTGCGTGCCATCAGCCGTCCCATCGGCCCGGTGGGCAGGTACGGTTCGCGGACCCGGCCGGTGCGGTAGGGGCCGAGGTCGGCGGCGTGGGCGGCGATCGGCGCGCCGGTGAGGCGGCGCAGTTCGGCGGCGGAGCCGAAGTGGTCGATGTGGCCGTGGGTGACGACGACGAGGCGGACGTCCTGCGGGTCGACGCCGTGGGCGGCGACCTGCTCGGCGATGCGCCGGCCGCTGCCGGGCGTTCCGGCGTCGACGAGGACGGGGTGGCGGCCGAGCAGCAGGTAGGCGTTGACGGCGTGCCGGCCCAGGACCGGTATGGGGACGACCTTGGTGCGGGACAACAGGGTGCTCCTCAGGGGAAAGACTGCGAGTGATGAGGTTCAGCGGGCGGTGGCGTGGGGGCGGAACCGGCGCCGGTATTCGGCCGGGGTGGCGCCCAGTCGGCGGCGGAAGGCCCGGTGCAGGGTCTCGACCGACCCGAGTCCGCTGGCGGCGGCGATGTCGGGCAGGCTGCGGGCGGTCTCCTCGAGGAGGCGGCGGGCCGCCTCCACCCGGACCGCCTCCAGGTAGCCGGCCGGGGTGCGGCCGGTGCAGTCGCGGAAGACCCGGGCGAAGTGGCGCACACTCAGGTTCATGCGGGCGGCCATGGTCTCGACCGGGATCCGCTCGGCGAGGTGGCCGTCGATCCAGCGGCGGAGTTCGTCGATGCGGTCGTCGGCGCTCGCCTGGAGGGAGAGCGGCACGCTGAACTGGCTCTGTCCGCCGGGACGTTTGACGTACATCACCATGGCGCGGGCGGCGTCGAGGGCGATCGCCGGTCCGTGGTCCTCGGCCACCATCGCGAGGGCGAGGTCCATGGCGGCGGTCACGCCCGCGCACGTCCAGATCCGCCCGGCCCGGATGAAGATCGGCTCCGGGTCGACGGCGATGTCCGGGTGTTGTGCGGCCAGTTGGCCGGCGGTGAGCCAGTGGGTGGTGGCCGGCAGGCCGGTGAGGAGCCCAGCCTCGGCGAGCAGGTGGACGCCCGCGCACACTCCGCCCACGCGCCGTGCGGCCGGAGCCGCCGTGGCCAGCCATCCGACGACGTCCCGGTCGACGACGGCCTGGTAGCGGCCGTCGGCGTGGTCCATGGCGCCGGCCACGAGGAGGGTGTCGACGCCCGGGCTCACCTCGGCCAGCGACCGCTCGGCGACCAGGCTGATCCCGGCGGCGGTCGGCAGCGGGCCGGCCTGTGCGGCGGCGATCTCGACCCGGTAGGCGGGCGCGTCGCCTTTCACCAGGCGGGAGGCGACGGAGAAGACCTCCGCCGGGGCGGTCACCTCCAGCAACTCGACTCCGGGGAACGCGGCGATGACGACGGTGCGCGGTTCGGGCATGCCCAGATCCTTCCGCCGCCAGGGTCGTGGCCGCAACGACCGGGTTCTGTCACATTCAGCCATCGGTCACGGCCGGAGCGACCGGGGCGGCCCCGCCTGCTGTCCGGGCAGCATGACTCAGGGGGCGAAGGCGCGGCGGGCCGGGCAGGTCACTGCCTGCGGGTCACGGCGGTGACCGCCGCCGTGACGGTCGCCTGGAGTTGCTGGGCGTCCGCGCCGGCGCGCAAGCGCAGGTTCACGCCGTGCGCGAGGAGGGCCAGGATGCCGGCAGCGAACCCGGGGTCGGCTCTTCGGTGAGCTGCTGCCAGCACTGAGCTGCGCGAAGCGCGGTGTGCAGGGCGTCACGCAGCCGCTGGCGCCGCCGGTTCAGCCCGCTGGAGACGGGTCACCGTTGCGCTGGGCACCGGCACCTCAGCATCCGACGCACCGAGCACCCCACTCGGCCTGTTCCTGGCCCGCACCCGCGATCGGCTGGCGGCGGGAGCCGGAACCGGGTGTCCCGTGGCGGCGTCTCTGCCGCCGCAAGTGGACGGCACCGTCGGCACCGACCATCTGAGGGAGCATCCGCGATGACCTGGAGAGACTGGAGAACCTGGAGAGCGCTGATCGCGAGTCTGGCCGTACTCATCGGCCTGACCGCCGCCGGAACGTCGCCCGCCTTCGCCGGCATCGATGGGCGGGATCCCTGGATCGACCAGCACTGCGGCATAGACACCGTCGGGAGCGGTAAGACGGCCGTCGCCGTGCCCGTGGACCGGCTCAGCCTGAATTTCGAATCCATCGACCACGACCCCGCCGGGTCCAAGATCACCGTCGTCTACACCATCCCCGGCACCGGCAAATACGGCACCCTCTTCGGCCAGTACGACCCCGCCAGGGCAAACGCCGTCTTCAACTACACGATCGACTACCCGCCCGCCGACTCGACGCTGAGCATCAGCTTCGAGATCGCCTGGCCCGACGGCACCTCCTACAGCAACACGCTGACGCGCCCCCTGCTCCACTGCACGCGGGA
>NZ_JACHJK010000021.1 GCF_014203595.1 Streptomyces echinatus | reverse complement strand
TCTGATGATCAGGACGACACGAGCCGTGTAAATCGAGAGGTTTACGCACGGTTCTGTGAGGGCCGGGGGGTGAGATTCCCCCCGGCTACTCGGCGGCGAAAGCGCCGCCGGAATCCAGCAGTTTCCGCTCGTCGACCAGCAGGGGGCTGTCCCGGCGCACGTCCACGAGCCGTTCCCCGCACTCCTGGACCGGTACGGCCGCGACTTTCGGGTCGGACATCAGAACGATCTCAGTCATGCCGCGATCATCTCGCAGCCCCGTGCCGGGCGGAGACCCACGGAGCGGCATCCGTCAGCCGAGATAGGTGACCTGCAGAACCTTGAGCGTCTTGAGCGCGTGTCCGACGAGGAGGACGGCGAACGCACGGTCGGTGACGATCATCCGCACGACACCGTCGTCCTCGCCGTAAGGTTCCGTCGCGACGACGGGATCATGACAGGCGGCGGCCAGCGCCAGCGTGAGGGGCTCGCTCGCGATGGCCGGCATGGCCTCGTGAACGGCCTCGGCCGCGGGGTCGTACTTGAGGCGGTACATCACGCACTGCTCCTGACGGCATGACGATGTGATGGCAGCAGCAGCGATCCTCCCGATCCCCCACCGGGAGCGTAGCGGCTCTACGACCCTGAGTGGCGACCGATGCCGGAAATCGGGCCGGGAGAGACACCGCCGGGGAACGAGCGGGCAGGCCGACCGGCGGCGCCGGGAATAGCCTGGAAGAGAGCGGCGCCGGCACGGGACGGACCTCCCGGTGCACTCCCCGCCGCCCTGGGGGGACGCGAACAGGGAGACAGAGCCATGCCCTGGAATCTGAACGGCACATACCTGGAGAGCTGCAACTGCGACGTCGTGTGCCCCTGCACCACCTCCGGCCTGACCGCGCCGGCCGACCACGAGCGCTGCCAAGTGACCTTCGCCTTCCACGTGGAGAGCGGAGACGTCGACGGCGTCGATGTGTCCGACCGCAGTGTCGCCGTCTTCATCGACGCGCCCCAGGTGATGGCCGAAGGCGGCTGGCAGGTGGCGCTGTACGTCGACGCCTCGGCCGACGACCGCCAGGCGGAGGCGCTGGGCAAGGTCTTCTCCGGCCAGGCCGGAGGGCCGATGGCGGCCCTCACCCCGCTCATCGGCGAGGTCCTCGGCGTGGAGCGGACCCCGATCGACTACCGCGACGACGGCCGCCGGCACGCCGCGCGGATCGGTGACGCCATCGACATCGAGATCGAGGACCAGGTCGCCCCGCAGTACGGCGACGACGGCCCGGTGATGGGCCTGACCGGCGTGTTCCACCCGGTGAACAGCACACTGACGATCGCCCGCTCCACCCGGGCCACGGGCGACGGCGTGTACGGCCGGTCCTGGGACTTCACCGGCGGCAACGGACACTCGGCGCCCTTCGCATGGTCCGCGTGACCGGCGGGCCGGTAGCCACTCCCCGCGGGACGGCGTTCGCCGGGCTGCTGCTGGTCGCGGCGGCCGCCGCCTGGATCTGGCTGGTCACCCGCTGGGGCGGTATGCCGGCGATGCCCGGCACCATGGGCCTGGACCTGCCCGTGTTCCTGGCCGTGTGGACGCTGATGATGGCCGCGATGATGCTGCCCGCCACGGCATCCGTCGCCGCGCTGTACGCGCGCACCATCACCACGCGCCAGACGTCACGCATGGCTGTCTTCACCGTTGCCTATCTGCTCGTCTGGGCCGCGGCGGGGCTGCCGGCGTACGCGCTGGCCGCCGGCCTGGGCCGGGCGGCGAACCTCCCCGCCGAGGCGGGGACCGCGGTGGCCGCGGCCGTGTTCGCGGTCAGCGGCGTCTACCAGCTCACGCCCCTCAAGGACCGCTGCCTGGCGAGGTGCCGCTCGCCGATCGGCCTGATGCTGCGCTACGCCTCGTATCCGGGACCTTCGCGCGATCTGCGTGCCGGTGCCCACCACGGGGCCTTCTGCCTGGGCTGCTGCTGGTCGCTGATGCTGCTGCTGGCGGCGTTCGGTGTGATGAACCTGTGGGCCATGGTGGTGCTGGCCGCCGTGATCACCGCCGAGAAACTCGCTCCGGCCGGCCCGGTGGTGGCCCGCGTCGTGGGGCTCGCCTCGATCGCCCTGGCCGTCGCCGTCTTCTGGTTCCCGGCCCTGGCACCGGGCCTCACCGGTGGCGGCATGGCCGGGATGTGACGGCTTCGGCCACGCCGTGCCCGACCCGGCCCGCCTTGTTCCGTCGAGATGTCCGGCCGCCCGGACACCACGTGATGCCGCACGAGGCGACCATGTGAGGATCGGCGAATGAACGATCTACGCTTCCGCCCGGCTGCCGGCACCGACCTCTCCACCCTCGTGCGGCTGCGTGACGATGCCGCCCGTTGGACGGCGGGCGGGCCTCCTGCCCCTCGGGGCAGACGCCGAAGGCCTCCGTCACAGCTCGCGCAGCAGGGCGGGCAACTCGCGCATGTCGTGGAAGACGACGTGCCGGGACCCTCGAGGCGCTCGGCCGGGGTCAGCCCGCCGGCGTGGCCGAGGGCCCGCATGCCGGCGGCGCGGGCCGCCTGCACCCCGGGGCGGCTGTCCGCGACCACCACGCACGCGGCCGGAGCGACGCCCATCCGCTCGGCGGCGTAGAGGAACAGGTCGGGAGCGGGCTTGCCGCGCGCCACTTCGGTGACGCTTCCGGTCGGCGCCGCCGCGACGGAGTCGGGGGCGATCGTTAAGCGGGAGACAGACCGACGGCGGTGTGGTTACGATGCCCGGGATGAAGACCTTATCCTCATACGGATTGGGGGAATCGTCCGCGCAAGGTGAGTGCTGATGGCACATCACCACGCGAACGGGATTCCGCCCCGCCTGCTGATGTGGCAGCGCGTGCGCGAGTACGCCGTGCCACCGTCCATGATCGAGAAAGCGACCGCGCGTCGTGCGGCCGGTGACTGGGCCGGAGCCTGCGCCGCCGCCCGGATCGACGTCGATTTCGATCTCCGCGCCGTGCGCGGCCGCCACGGCCCCGATGTAGCCAACCACCTCCGTACGGACCTGCGTCGGCTGGCACCCGACCTGCTGCGCTGGCACATGCCCCGGATCGCCCCGGACGGGCGGCTCCGGCCCGCCCTCACCGTCTCACTGTCCCACTACCAAAGTTCGGGCGGTGTGCCGCTGCAACTGGTGGTGCGGACACCGCCGGCCCGGGCGGACGCCGGTCAACGGATGTCCCTGGCCCTCTGGGAAGGGCCCGGCGACGGGTCCGCCGGTCGTCACCATCCGCACCCGCATCCCGACCGGCGTTTCCGCCTCGACCTGCACCGGCACCTCTGGGACGGGGAACGCAGCGGTGAGCTGGCACGGCGGTGCGGGGGAGGCCCGGCACCCGCCGTGGCACCCTTCGGTAGGACCCGCGCCTCCGGCCGTGCGGCCCCTCCCGGCCTCCCGGACGCAGCCACCGCTGACGATGCCTCGTGGGCGGTGCAGAACTGGGCCGCCGAGGCCGAGTTGCTGCTGGGGAGCGAGGGACGCCCACGCGGGGCGTTCACCGTGCGGCTGGGTGCGCGCAGCCGCGCCGTGCTCGAACTGGTCGCCCCCGACGACAGCCACGCCCCGACGTTCCGGCCACTGCGCGAGGCGTTGCCGCGACAGGAGGCCGCTGCGCTGCCGGTACTGCCGGAGGCGGCGGCCCGGACCCTGCCGGACCTGGAACTGCTGCAAGCCGGGCTGGTCCCGGCCGAACGGCTGCATCCCCTGGTCGCCGCGGCACTGGCCGGGTTCGCCACGGCACCGGCGGCCGCCCTCGCCCCCGAGCCCCGAGATCCGCACCGGGTGGAATGCCGAGGCGAGGTCCACCGCATCGCGCTGCGGAACGGGGTGCTGACGGCGATCGATCACGACCCGGTCGAACTGCGCCGCGAGGACCTGCTGGTGGCGCTCGGCGGACCGGCGCTGCCCTGCCTGCGGGCGATCGACCTGGTGCACCGCAGCCCGGAGGCTCTGCCCGCGGTCCGGGAGCGGCTCTGCCACGGCGACACCGCCGGGGCGCTGGCCGTGGTCGAGGGGTTGCTCGGTCCGGCTGCGGTGCTGCGCGCCGGCCCGCTCCGGGAGGCGCTGGAGTCGGCCGCGGCCCGCCGTGTCGACCACGGACTCTTCCGCGCCGGGCTGGTCGCCGTACACCCGGCCGCCGACGCGGGAGAGGACCGGAAGGGCTCGGGCGTCGGCCATGCGGAGGTCGACCACCGCCCCCGGCTCGACCGCCGCGTGCCGGCCGCGATGCACCGCAAGAAGAGCAGCCGGGCCCGGCCCCGCACCGGCCTGCACCGCTGACCTGTCCGCCCGCCTGCCTGTCCGCCCGCCTGCCTGTCCGCCCGCCTGTCTGTCTGCCTGTCTTCCTTCCGGTGGACCTGCCCGCCGGTGGGCCTTCCGGCCGTGTGGGATGCCTGTCGGTGCGTCTGTCGGCCTGCGGCCGAGCCCGTTGTGCGCCGATGCCACACCCCACGACATCCGTTACGGGCCGACCCGTTCCCGTACCTCCTCAACCCCAGGTGATGACCATGACCTCCAGCTCTCTTCTGCCCGCCCCGGCCCCGGCCGGCGACGACCCCGCAACCGTCCGCGTCGGCGGGTCCGGACCCGGCACCCAACTCGCCCTCGCCGACGACCTGCTGACCCTCCTGCGGACGACCACCACGGAGCCACGCCCCGACGAACAGCTCGAAGCACTCACCCTGGCCGTCGCGGCCGATCTGCCCGTGCTGCTCTGGGGCGAGCCGGGCATCGGCAAGACCGCGGCCCTGACCCAGCTCGCCGCCTCCCTCGACCTGCCGCTGACGACCGTGATCGCCAGCGTCCACGAGCCCTCCGACTTCTCCGGGCTGCCCATCGTCGGCGACGACCCCGCGGTACAGGGCGTGCCGATGGCACCGCCGCAGTGGGCCGTGGAACTCGTTCGCGCCGGGCGGGGGCTGCTCTTCCTGGACGAACTCTCCACCGCCACCCCGGCCGTCCAGGCCGCACTGCTCCGGGTGGTCCTGGAACGGAAGGTCGGTGCGCTCCAACTGCCGCCGGGCGTACGGATCGTGGCCGCCGCAAACCCACGCGCCTCGGCGGCGGACGGGTGGGAGCTGAGCCCGCCCCTGGCCAACCGGTTCGTGCATCTGTACTGGGTGCACGACCGGGAGGTGGTGGTGCGCGGCCTGGGCGGCGTCTGGCCCCGGGCGGAGCTGCCCCGGCTCGTGCCGCAGCGGCTGCCGGAGGCGGTGGCCCACGCCAGGCGTGCGGTCCCCGGCTTCCTGCAGGCCCGGCCCACGCTGATCCACCGGCTGCCGACCACCGAGACGCGGCGCGGCGGCGCCTGGCCCTCGCCCCGCAGCTGGGAGGCCGCGATGACCCTGCTGGCCTTCGCCACCGCGGCCTCCGCTTCCCGGGAGGTGCTGGCGTTGCTGGTGCGGGGCGCGGTGGGGGACGGGCCGGGGCTCGAACTGCTCGCCCATCTCGACCGGATGGACCTGCCCGACCCGGAAACACTGCTGGCCGATCCGGCCTCCGCCGAGCTGCCGGAACGGGGCGACCTGCGTCAGGCCGCGCTAGAGGCGGTGGTGGCCGCCGTCGGGGCACGACCGTCGAAGCAGCGGTGGGAGGCGGGCTGGGCGGTACTGGTCCGGGCCCTGGAAACCGGCGCCCCCGACCTTCTGGTCGGCCCGGCGGCCGTGCTCGCCTCGCTGCGGCACGACGACTGGCGGGTACCGGCGGCGGTGGAGCGGCTGGCCGGGGTGATCGGCCTGGCCCGGCAAGCGGACGAGTCCGTGGAGCGGGCCGCCGCGCGCGGCGCCGGCCGGGCGACGGGTGCGCGCCGATGACGGGGACCGCGCGGCGTCCGCGTCCGCTGCCCCGCCCCATGCCCCCGCCCGCGCTCCCGCGCCCGGTGCGGGCCACCCTGCCGGGGCGCCCGGCCGCCCCCGGCGGGCCGGAAACCCCGCCGGGGCTGCCGCTGGACCGGGACAAGCTGCTGGCCGCGCGACTGCACGCGGTGAAGGTGCGCCCCTACCTGGCCGGCGCCCTCTTCGCGCTGCACGTGGTGGAGGACCGGTCGGTGCCCACGATGGCGGTCGACGCGCACTGGCGCTGCTACGTTTCCCCCGGCTTCGTGGCCCGTACCCCGATGGAGGACCTGGCCGGCGTCTGGGTGCACGAGGTCTCCCACCTGATCCGGGACCACCACGGGCGAAGCGAGCGGTATGCCCGGGAGAACGGCGAGTACGGGCCGGGCGAGCGGCTGCGGCGGAACATCGCCGCCGACTTCGAGATCAACGACGACATCTACGGACACGGTCTGCCCGTGCCCGCCGGCGCGGTGGGCCCGTCGCTGCTGCGGCTGCCCGCCGGACTGCTGATGGAGGAGTACCTGCGGACGGCCTCGATGTCCGGGGCGGCCGCGGACCTTGCCTGGCTGGACTGCGGCAGTGGTGCCGACGGGCAGGCCCGGCCGTGGGAGCTGGGGCAGGGCGGCGCGCACGGGCTGAGCAGACAGCAGCGGGACGCCGTACGCTTCCGGGTCGCCGAGGCCATCAAGGGCCGGCCGGGCGACGCGCCCGAGGGGTGGCGCCGCTGGGCGGACGAGGCGTTCCACCCGCCGCAGCCGTGGCGCCGGATCCTGGGAGCGGCGGTCCGCTCCGCGGCATCCGCGCCGGGCGTGGGCGAGGACCACAGCTATCGGCGTCCCTCCCGGCGGTCGGCCGGACTCCCCGGAGTGCTGCTGCCGAGCCTGCGCCGTACCCCACCGCGGGTCTGTGTCGTGATCGACACCTCCGGGTCGGTGAGCGACGCCGAGCTGGGCAGCGCGCTGCTGGAGGTGGCGGCGATCGCGCGGGCGGTGGGCGGGCGGCGTGACCTGGTCTCGGTGGTCTCCTGCGACGCGGCGGCCGGGATCGCCGTGCCGCTCTGCCGCGCCGAGAGCATGGAACTGATCGGCGGCGGGGGAACGGACCTGCGCTCGGGCTTCGCCCGGGCGCTGCGTTCCGTGCCCCGTCCGGACGTGATCGTCGCCCTCACGGACGGCCAGACACCGTGGCCCTCCGCGCAGCCGCCCTGCCGTACCGTCGTCGGTCTCTTCCCACGCCCCGGCGCTCCCGTCGACGAGGACGACCCCGACTACGTCCCGGACACCCCGCCGCCCTGGGCGCGCGTCGTCGTCATCGGCTGAGCGGCCGGAGCGGCCGTCGCGCCGGGCCGGGCACCGGTGCCGCGGCGGGGGAGTGGCGTCCCGGCGGCGGGCGGTGCCTACGGCCGGTCCGACGGGCCGGCCGGGCGGTCGGCTGTGACCAGCCATGACGTGCTGCGCAGCCGGACGGTGCCGTCCGCCACCACATGGTCGCGCAGATGCTCCGTCAGGGTGCGGCGGGCGCGGGCCCGTGCGGTCGCGTCGGCCTGTTCCATCAGGTGGCGCCCGGGACCGGTGCCCAGCAGGAACTCCGCGGCGTCCTCGGCTCCGTGTCCCCAAGTACCGTGGGCCTGGGCCCGGTCGACGGCTACGCCGGTGAATCCGGCGGTGGTGAGGACGTCGCGGATGCGGTCCGGCGCGGACAGGGAGAACATGCCGGGCAGTCCCGGCCTCCCGAAGTCGCCGAGGGGCAGGAGGCCGCGCAGCGACGCCATCGCCGTCACCCAGCCGTTGAGCGTGGCCTCGGCCGGACACACGAACGCCAGGCGCCCGCCGGGCCGCAGGGCCCGGCCGACGTTGCGGAACGCCGCTACGGGGTCGGCGAAGAACATCACGCCGTAGCGGCTGATCGCCGTGTCGAACGCGTCCGTCTCGAAGGGGTGCACCTGCGCGTCGCCTTGGGCGAAGGAGACGTTGGTGATGCCCTCGCGCTCCGCGCGGGACCGCGCCTCGGCCAGCATCGGGGCGGACAGGTCCAGGCCCAGCGCGCTGCCCCGGGACGCCCGGAGCGCGGCGAGGCGGGTGGTCTGCCCGGAGCCGCAGCCGAGGTCCAGGACCCGGTGATCCCCGGTGACTCCGGCCGCGTCGAGCAGCGGCTCGTCGAAGCCCTCGTTGACGGCGTTCCAGCGGTCCTGATGGCGGGCCCAGTGGGCGCCTTCGGGGCCGTTCCATGCTTGTGCCTGCTCGGTGTTGACGACCTCCGGCACGGGTGCCTCCTGTGGTGGACGACCGGGTATGGGCGTACGCCCAAACAGTATGGGCAGCTGCCCATACTGGCAATCCCCGCTATCATCGGAGGAGTTGGGCCTTGGGAGGAACAGGAGCATGACCTATGGCACCGCGCGGAGTGGCGACGCCTGACGTACGCGAGCGGCTGTTCGCGGCCGCTGAGCGCGTCGTGGAGAAGGGCGGCCCCGGCGCGCTCACCAGCCGGTCCGTCACCGCCGAGGCGGGCTGCGCCAAGGGCCTGTTGCACGCGCATTTCGCCGGGCTCGACGAGTTCGTGGCCGAGCTCTGTCTCGACCGGTTCGCGCGGACGGCGGCGAAGGCACGGGCGTTGTCGGGGCTTGCCGGGCAGGGCACGGTGGCGGGGAATCTCGACGCCGTCGCGCTCGCGCTCTTCGACTCCGGTGGCCCCGCCATATCGGGCCTCGCCATGACCCGTCCCGCGGCCGCGCTGCGCATCCGCGAGGCTCTGGAGAGCGGGGCGCCCGGCTTCGCCGCCATCCAGGAGTCCATCACCGGCTATCTGGAGGACGAGCAGAAGCTCGGCCGGCTGGCGCGGACCAGCGACCCGCACACCGTGGCCCTCGCCGTCGTCGGTACCGCCCACCACCTTCTGATGACCAGCTGGGCAGGCACACCTGACCCACGGCCCTCCATGACGCGCCTGGTGGCGGCGTTGGTGGAGGACCAGGGCCTCTCGTTCGGATCAGGCCGGGCGCAGGGCTGATGCCCAGGGGCGGTCGGCGTCAGTCCGACCACTCACGGGCGAGGATCGCGTAGACGCACTCGGTTCCCCAGCGGTCTCCGTCGAGATCGTTGTCGATCAGAAGCGCCTCGCGGCGCATGCCGAGACGCTCGCACACGCGGGCCGAGCCGGTGTTGAGGGCATCGAGGCGGGCGAAGACCCGGTGGACGCCCAACTGGCCGAAGGCGAGCGAGGCCAGGGCGCGCGCCGCTTCGGTGGCGTAGCCCTGTCCGGCGTGCCGCGGGTCGAAGACCCAGCCGATCTCGGCCTGCCGGGCGCGCGCGTTCGTGAGAGTGAGGACGACCTCGCCGATGACACCCGGTTCGTCCGCCCGGCACACGGCCAGCAGAAGCACGTCGTCGTCGGCCTGCCAGGCGGTCCCGCCGGCCCGGGCGGCGATGGACTCGGCACAGCCCTCGCGGGTGAGCGGCGGACGGTAGAGGAAGCGCGCGACCTCCGGCAGGGACTGGTACGCGTACCGGTCGTCCAGGTCACTCGGTGCGAACAGGCGCAGAACCAGCCGCTCGGTGGCGATGCTCGTCGGTATGCGCTGCGAGACAGCGGTCATCGAATCTCCCCCATGTGCTCCCACTGACCTGACGGGACACCCTAAACAATGACCGCTCCCGGCCTCGACCGGATATTCGCCGCCGCCCGGCGACCGCTCCCGGCCGTGCTGTACCCGGCTACCGGGGCTGTGTGGCGATCTGGATCAGGTTGCCGCAGGTGTCGTCGAAGACGGCGGTGGTGACGGGGCCCATCTCCTGCGGCTCCTGGGTGAAGCGGACGCCGAGGGCGCGCAGGCGCTCGTACTCGGCTTCCACGTCTTCGACCGCGAACTGGGCGACCGGGATGCCGTCCTGGGCGAGCGCGTCGCGGTAGGGCTTGACCGCGGGGTGACCCGCGGGCTCCAGGAGGAGTTCGGTGCCGCCGGGCTCGTCCGGGGAGACGACGGTCAGCCACCGGTCCTTCTCGCCCACCGGGACGTCGTACTTCTTCACGAAGCCGAGGACCTCGGTGTAGAAACGCAGGGCTTCGGCCTGGTCATCGACGAAGACGCTGGTCAGATGGATCTTCATGGGCTGTTCTCCTCCGGCGCGGATGTCTCGTGCCCAGCCGATGCCCGGCGATCCGCCGCCGCATGCTCGGTCGCCGCGAAGAGGCCGTGGACCACACCCACAGGATAGGCAAGGTCGCCTGCCCGACAAGTCGACGTGCTGTGCGGGCCCTCCTCACAGTCCGAACAGCAGCGCCGCGTTGTCGTGGCACACGGCCCGCAGCCACCCCCGGCCGAGACCCAGCCGCTCCAGGGCGTGGAGCTGGTGCACGTAGGGATAGGGGAGGTTGGGGAAGTCGGAGCCGAGCAGGACGCGGTCGCCGAGCTCGGCGAGCCGGGGCAGCGCGTGGCGGGGGAACGGCATGAATCCCTCGGTGAAATCGGTGAACGCCATGGTCGTGTCCAGCCGGACCTCGCCGTACCGTTCGGCCAGGCCGAGGAACTCCTCGTACTCGGGCATCCCCAGATGCGCGACGATCAGCCGCAGCTTCGGGTGCCGCGCCATCACCCGCGCCATCGGCCCGGGCCCGGTGTGCTTGCCGGGCGCGGGTCCCGAGCCGCAGTGGATCACCACGGGGATCCGTGCCTCGGCCAGCACTCCCCATGCCCGCTGGAGCAGCTCGTCGGCCGGATCGTACGCCCCCACCTGCACATGTGCCTTGAACACGCGCGCGCCCGCTTCGACGGCTTCGCGTACGTACGCCTCGACGCCCGGCTCGGGGAAGAGGGTGGCGGTGTGCAGACAGTCGGGTGTGCGGTGGGCGAAGTCGGCCGCCCATGCGTTCAGCCACCGCGCCATGCCGGGCTTGTGCGGGTAGAGCATCGCGGTGAAGGCACGGACGCCGAACTCCCGGAGAAGAGCGGTGCGTTCCGCCTCCTCCTTCCGGTAGGTGATCGGCCACTCGAGCCGACCGGTCAGCGGTCCCTGCGCGTCGAAGTAGTCCCAGACCTTGTGCAGGACTCGCTCGGGCATGAAATGCGTGTGGACGTCGACCAGCCCGGGAAGCCCGAGCCGGCCCCAGAAGCGGCGGACCTCACCGGCCTCGCCGACCGAAGCCCCGTCCCCGGTGGCCGCTCGCGAACCGGAGGCCGGCCCCGGCGCCCCGCAACCGTCCGAGGGATCGTGGGCGTGGTGGGACCCGGCGGGATCGACGGGTGCCGTGCGGGGATCGCTCATGTCGTTACGATCGGCCCCGGCGAGAGGGCGGGTCCAGACCTCTTCGCAAGCGGCGCGTGAGGGATCCGTCACCCCGGTGCCGGTGGTGAGGTGCCCTTCCGCTGGGGCTGTACCGCCGTGGCCGGGGCCCGGGGCCGTCGTAGGGCCTGCGGGTCACCGCCCGTCGGCCGAGGCCCTCGCCCGGCGGCTACTTGGCGGCCCAGTAGCCCAGGTCGTTGACGCCGATGGCCTCCGCCTGCTGCAGGGCCTGGGGAGAACCCAGCAGGTCGTCGGGCAGGTAGCCGGAGCGGACGCCGAGCTCCCAGCCGTGCGCCTGCACCGCGAGGGCGGCAAGGGCGAGCGTGCCGAGCGGCAGCAGGGAACCGGGGGCGGGGTCGGGTCCCACGTTCCGCCGGTGCTCGTCGAGCCGGGCCGTGAGTGCCTGCTCGAAGGCGGCCTGGTCGTCGTCCAGGAGCACGCGCAGCAGGCGCTGGTCGGGCGTCGGCGAGCCTGCCGCGTCCAGGTTCCGGGCGGCGTCGGCGCGCTCGTCGGCGTCCGGCTTGCACAGCGGCACGGTGGGCCAGTCGCGGGGCAGGTGGCCCTGCGCCTCGGTGAGGTAGCCGCACAGGGCGTCCATGGCCGCCAGATCCGCCGGGTCGGACGCCGAGGTCAGCTCCGAGTACGGCACCCCGTCGCGGATCGCGGGCGCGTAGTCACCGCGCAGAAGCAGGCCGATCACCCGCTGCCAGTCCCACACCAGCCCGCTGACCAGACACAGCTCGAAGGCGTCGAGCCAGGTCCTGGCCGTCGGAGCGTGGTCGACCACGTCACCGAAGGCGATGTCCTCGCTGCTGAGCCGCTCGCCGACGAGAGGGAGGACGACCTCCTGGTCGCCGTTGGGGAAGCACCCGATGCTCAGCGCCCCCAGAGCACAGTGCGCCGCGGTCTCCAGTGCGACCCGTGACGTCTCGTCGAGCGCGGGCGCCCGCACCGTGCGCGCGGCGACGTGGTCGACGAGTTCGTCGCCCAGCTGCTGCAGTTGCCGTGGTGACGGGTCGCCGTAGCGCATCCCGTGCCACCGTCGCCGGGCCCGTCCGGCGATGTCGTCGAGGGCCTCGGTCATGCGCTGTTCGCCGACTTCGTGGCGCGTCATTTCCGGCATGGCCGCCGTCCTTTCGTGATCTTGTTGGCAGGAGGCGGCACGCTATCAGTGGCCACGGACAACCGGTGACGCCTCCCGCCTCGACGACGGCCCGTGGTCCGGCGGAGGCGAGTGCCGGGCCGGTCAGGCGACCCAGGCGCCGGTGAGGCCCTGGACCGCGGAGCCGTCGGTGTCGGCCAGCTTGGTGCCGACGAAGGTGCGGGCCCAGTCGGTGGTCTGGATCCGGAAGGCGGGCCGGTCGGCGTGGAGGGCCTCCATGACCGACTCCGCCGCCGAGGCCGGGGTCTGGGCGCTGCCGTCCAGGAACTGCTCGACGGTACGGTCGATGTAGCGGCGCAGGGCGCCCGTGTACGGCCCGGCGTCGAGGTCGGCCTCGATGTCCACGCCGATGTTGTTCACGAACTCGGTGGCCACGGCGCCCGGTTCCACGACGGACACGCTCACGCCCAGGGTCCGGGCGACGGGGGCCAGGCTCTCCATGTAGCCCTCGACGGCGAACTTGGCCGCGCAGTACGCCTCGTTGAAGGGCTGCCCGATGACACCGCCGACGCTGGTGACGGTGATCAGGCGGCCGCCGCCGACGCGCAGGTGCGGCAGCGCGGCCTTGGAGACGTTCAGCACACCGAAGAAGTTGACCTCCATCACGTCGCGGATGTCTTCCATGGAGTCGTTCTCCAGGGTGCCCAGGTGGCCGGCGCCCGCGTTGTTGACAACGGCGTCGAGGCGGCCGTAGTCGGCGATCACGCCGTCGACCGCGGCGGTGACGGAGGCCTCGTCGGTGACGTCGAGCTGTCGGATGTCGAGTTCGACGCCCGCTTCGGCGGCTGCCTCGCGCAGGGCGCCGGCGCGGGAGGTGTCGCGGAGGGTGGCGACCGTGCGCCAGCCGGCCCGGGCGGCGGCGACGGCGGCGGCGAGGCCGATGCCGGAGGAGGTGCCGGTGATCAGGACGGTGCGGGGGGTGGCGGACATGGCGGAGCCTCTCACAGCGGTTTATGTGCGTGCACACACAACATAGCTTTATGTGTGTGCGCACGCAACACGCCTATACTCGGTCCCATGCCGAAGAAGCTGCCCCAGGCCGAGATGCCCGCCGCCGACTACGCCTTCTACGGCCTGGTCTGGGCCGGCACGGTGATGACCGAGCGCGTGGACCGGGCCCTCGTCAAGGCCCACGATCTGCCCGTCTCGTGGTTCGAGGTGATGCTCTGGCTGGCGTCCAGTCCCGATCCCGTGCCCGCCTCCGTCCTCGGCAACAGCACCATGCTCAGCCGCAGCCAGGTCTCCCGGGTCGTGGACGCCCTCCAGGGCCGGGGGCTGGTGACCCGTACTCCCTCGGAGCGCGACGCGCGGTCGATCGAGGTCTCGCTCACCGCCGAGGGCCGCCGTGCCTTCGAGGAGGCCGACGCCACCCGTCGCGAGGTCCTGGCGCCGGTCTTCACCGACCTCCTCGACGAGGACGACATAGAGGCCCTCGGCACGGTGTGGCGCAAGCTCAAGGCGGAGAAGGAGAAGCTGGCGCAGGAACCCCCGGCCGGGCCGACCCGGCCCCGCCGGTGAGCCGGGGACCCCGCCGCCGGCCGCCCGCCACCGGCGGACACCGGCGGGCGACAGCGCCGTCCCGGGGCTCCCGCGGCCGCCGGCCGCTTTGGCCCCCTCGCTCCGAGGACCCCGGCGGCGCGCCGCCGCTTTGCCGGTGTCAGCCCTGTTCGCGCAGACCCCACGGCGAGCCGTACTCGACGAGCAGGTCGAGGAAGGGGCGGGGCGGAAGGGCCTCGGGGCCGAGGACGCCCTGACCGGACCAGGCACCGGTGGCGATCAGTTCGAGGGCGACGACCGGGTTGACGGCCGTCTGCCAGACCACGGCCTGGGAGTCGTACTCACGCATCGACCACTGGTTGTCGACCACGTGGTAGAGGTACACCTCGCGCGGAGCGCCGTCCTTGGTGCCCTTCACCCAGGTGCCCGCACATGTCTTGCCGGTCATCCGCTCGCCGAGGGTGGCGGGGTCGGGCAGGCAGGCGGCGACCACGTCACGCGGCGACACCCCCACGGGACGGCCCTCACCGGGGACGGTGACCTTCGCGGTGGAGTCCAGGCCCAGCTCGTGCAGGGTCTTCAGCTTGGCGATGAAGTCGTCGCCCAGGCCGTACTTGAACGTCACCCGGCGCGCGTCCACCCAGCGCGGGATGAGCAGCACCTCCTCGTGTTCCACGTTGACGCACTCGACCGGGCCGATGCCCTCGGGGAAGTCGAAGACCTCCGGCTCGCTGAACGGCTCCGTGGTGAACCAGCCACGGTCCTTCTCGTAGACCACCGGAGGGTTCAGGCACTCCTCGATCGTGGTCCAGATACTGAAGGAGGGGGCGAAGTCATAGCCCTCCACGGTCAGGTTGGCTCCGTCGCGGACACCGATCTCCTCGATGTCGTCGAAGAGTTCGTCCGCGGCGTACCGGGCGAAGACGTCGGACAGACCGGGCTCCACCCCCATGCCCACCAGAGCCAGCCGGCCGGAGTCCGCCCATCGGTCCGCCAGCTCGAACTGACCGTCGCCGAGCTTCACGCCGCACTCCTCGTACGGGCGCTCGGCGTGCGGGGCGGACAGGGACATCGCCATGTCCAGGTAGTGCACACCCGCCGCGAGCGCCGCGCGGAACAGCGGCATCACGAACCGCGGATCGGTGGCGTTCAACAGGACGTCGCAGCCCTCCTCGGCGAGCAGCCTGCGTACGCCCTCTTCGTCGGAGGCGTCCAGGCGCCGCGCGCTGAACCGTTCCCCGGGCTCCTTGAGCGCGGCGACGGCTGCCTCGGCCCTGGTCAGGTCGTAGTCCGCCACGACCATCCGGGTCAGGAAGTCGCGGCGGGCCGCGATCCGGGTGACGGCGGTTCCGACGCCGCCCGCGCCCACGAGCAGTACTCGCATGTCACACACCTCTCTCAGACACACGTCAACGAGATGCCCTGATGCAACGGCACGGCTCCAGGTAGGGTCAACTGTGTTGGCATAAGGATCGCCGCCGTGGCGACGAGGTGGAGTGGTGGGCATGGCCAAGCAAGTGGTGCCGGAACCGGCGCGGCGCAGGCGCCGGCCGACTCAGCAGGGCACGGTGCTGTCCGAGCGGCTCATCGTGCACACCGCCCTGCGCGTGCTGCGGGAGCACGGCAGTACCGGCCTCACCGCGCGCCGGCTGGGCACCGCGCTCGGCGCCGACCCCAGCACCCTCTACCGCTACTTCGCCGGCATGGACGACCTGACCCGCGCCATCGGTGAGGAGCTGATGGGACGGGCGCTGGACAGCTGGTCCGCGGCCGGCGAGTGGCGCGCCGACCTGCGCGCCCTCGGGCTCGCCATCCACTCGTCGTACCTCGCCCATCCGCAGGCGGCCGCCCTGACCGCGAGCCGGGTCACCGGCCGGCCCCGGGAGATCGCGGTCGACGAGACGATCCTCGGCATCCTGCGCACCGCCGGCTTCCCGGACGTCGCCGCGGTCCGCCTCTACCACGCCTTCATCGACCTGAGCCTCGCCTTCGCCGCCCTCGACGCCGGAGCCCTCGCCCTGGCGGAGGAGGCCCGTACGACGGACGAGGAGATGTGGACCTCCACGTACGCCCGGCTCCCCGCGGAGTCCTACCCCCACATCGCCGCCACCGCCCGTCTGCTGGCCGCCCGCATGCCCCACAGCGCCTACCCGGTCGTCCTGGACACCCTGCTGGACAACGCCGCCGCACAACTGGTAGCCACACGGTCCGCGGCGACGACCGGCGACCGGTCCGCCCGGCCGGAAGCCCCGCCGGCGGGGGACAGCTGAAACCGGCCCCGGACGACGCGTGTCCCCGACCGGCTCCGGCACGGGGCGGCCGCGCCGAACCGTCCGAGCCGTGCGCCTCGGGCGGCCGGCAAGGACGGCTCGTACCCAAGACGAACCACGGACGCCCTGGCGGGAACGCTGTCGGCTTCGGGAGAGCACAGCTGGTACAACGGACTCGGCCGAGCGGATCACCACGACGCGGGAGGGTGACATCAAAGGGACCCGGATTGCCCGGCCCCGAGGGGACGCGACGGCGCGGCTGCTCGCACGCCTCGCCGTGCTGGCGGCGATCGGCGCCGCGGCCGTCCTGATGCGCGCGCTGGGCCAGGGCGGGCTGCTGATCGCCGGGGCCGGACTCCTCGGGCTGATGGTCTGCGCCGCCGGCCTCTGGTGGTTCCTCGCGCACCGCGGCGCGGTGCGGCTGCTCGGGGCGCTGACCGCGGTCGCCGCGCCCATCGGCGTCCTGGTGCTCTTCACCCAGGGTGGCCTGTGGCTGACGGCACTGGTCTCCAGCCTGTGCTGGGGCGGAACCCTGGTCTGCGCCCGGGCGGCGCTGCGCGTGTCGTCCCCGGAGCGGCCGATGCGGGCGACCGCCGCGCCCCGGCCGGTGCGGCCGGTGCTCATCATGAATCCGAAGTCCGGTGGCGGGAAGGTGGGCCGCTTCGGTCTCGTCGAGCGGGCCGAGGACCTGGGCGCGCGGGTGATCCTGCTCGACCCCGCCGTCCGGCCCGACGTCGCCGCGCTGGCTCGCCGCGCCGTGGCCGAGGGCGCGGACCTGCTCGGCGTGGCGGGCGGCGACGGCACCCAGGCGCTGGTCGCCGCGGTCGCCGCAGAGCACGACCTGCCGTTCCTCGTGATCTGCGCCGGCACCCGCAACCACTTCGCCATGGACCTGGGCCTCGACCGGACCGCACCCGTCCGCTGTCTCGACGCGCTGACCGACGGCGAGGAACTCAGGGTCGATCTCGGCGATGTCGCGGGCCGGGCCTTCGTCAACACCGTGTCGTTCGGGGTCTACGCGGACGTCGTACAGCGCCCCGAGTACCGCGACGACAAGGCGGGCACCGCGCTGAACCTCATGCCGGACCTGCTCGGCGAGGAGGTACGGCGACTCGACGCAACGATCGACGGCACCGCGCTCTCGTCCCAGCAGGCGCTGCTGGTCAGCAACAACCCGTACGTCTCACCCGACGAGTTCGCCGGCGGCGGCCGCCGGCCCCGGCTCGACGGAGGTGAACTGGGTGTGCTGGGGATCCGGGTGGAGAGCGCGGCGCAGGCCGCGGACCTCGCGGTGCGGGGCTCGCAGTCCACGGGACTGACCGTCACGACGGCGCAGCGGGTCGAGGTGACCTCCGCCGCCGGAGAGATCGCCGTCGCGGTGGACGGCGAGGCGCTCAGGATGCCCACGCCGGTCGTGTGCTCGCTGCGCCCGGGCGCACTGCGGGTCCTCGTGCCGCGCGACCGCCCGGGCGTCGTGGTCCCCGAGCCGGTGAACTGGCGACGGCTCCTCCGCCTCGCGGTCGGCCGCACCGAGCGAACCCCCGAAGGAGAGACTCGCGCCTGACCGCGAGACCGGAGGGCGGGAGGGCGGGGTGTGCGTGCGGAGCGGATCACCCGAGGCTGCACCGACGGGCGAACCGGCCGATACCCCACGGCCGACGGCCACTGTCGGAGTGGGGCAGCCGGCGTGGGTCAGCCGGCGGGGGCCGGTTCATAGGCGCTGATGAGGTAGAGGGCCTCGTCGTCGATCGTGTTCCTGTCCCGGTCCAGTGAGATCCGCACCGGCCGCCCGTCGGCCGCGAACCGTGCGTCCGCTTCCTCGGCGTTGTCCTCGCGGGCCTTCTCCAGCCTGTCCAACAGCTCGCCGATCGTGGGCACTTCGATGCGCTGCTCCCGTGCCTGGCGCCGGCTGTCCTCGTCGAGCCCGACGACCTTCGTCACCGCGCCGTCGCGGACCTCGATCCGGAAGGTCCCCGCCAGAACCTGTGTGGTCGACGTCAGTGTGTAGGCGTACGAGGCGGGTTCCCGCCATGCCGCCGCGCTCCGTGCACCGGCGCTCCCGGGCGTCTTGGCGGAGATCGCGGTGTGCGCGTCCCCACAGGCGGTGGAAACGCACAGCAGAGTCCCGGTCAGCGCCGCGGCGGACAGGGAACGAGAACGGAAACGTCCGGCGATCATGGTAGCCCCTTCGATTCGGTCACCCCTGTGACGCCGGAGGGCCCGGAAAGGTTCATCCCGTCAGTCCGCGGGTCCGGGCGAGGTCTGAGGAAGACCGGGTGCCGTGCCTTCGCGGGTCCGCCTCCCGATCACCGCCGGCCACATGACCGCGCCCGCCGCCGCGGCGGCGGCATGCAGAACGGCCGCGACGGCGAGGTTCTCGGGCAGCGACGTGCCCACGGGACGGGCCGTCGCCACGTACAGCGTGAGAGGCAGTTTCCAGCCGCTCCATGCGAAGAGTGAGCCCGTACCCAGCAAGCCGAGCGTCACGGGCACCCGACGTGGCAGCCGGGTGGGCCGGTTCCGCACGAGCGACCAGGTGGCAGCGGAAGCCGTCAGCGCCCACAGCCCGCACACGCCGTTCAGCAAGCGCCAGCTGATCGCCCGGCCGGCCGGGTGAGCGATACCGGCCGGGCCGCCGACCGCCCAGTAGAGCCAGACGACGCCGATCACCGTCCCGACGCCCGCCGCCGCCAGCGCGGCGCGCCGGCCGCCCGAGCCGGACCGGCCGGCGAACACGTGCGGCCAGCGCCGCCGCACGTACGCGGGCAGGGCGATCGCCAGACCCAGCCCCATCCCTACGAAGCTGATCTGGATGAGCACGTCCTCCCAGCCCGGCATCGACGGGCCGTGGCTGTCGCTCGGCCGTTCACCGTCCGACCCGCCCAGCAGGGAGTCCAGGACGGCGTACGGCAACAGGGCGACCAGGAATCCAGAACCCACCCAGGCGACGAACGCCACGAGGGGCCCGGGTATGCGCGTTCCCCAGGGCCGTACGAGGGCGAGAGCCATGGTGATCCCGAGGACCGCCATGCCGATCGTCGCCGTGTTGAGCACCACCCAGCCGGCCGGCTCGAATCCGTCGCCGATCGGCAGCAGTCCCGACAGGGCGCCGACCACCCAGGAGACCTTGATCAACAGGTAGGGCGTCATCACCAGCGCCGCCCCGTACGCGGCGAGCCGGCCGGCCCGGTCCAGCCAGTCCATCAGGGTTCCCTCCTCCGCAACAGTGAGAACCCCACCCTCGTCGACCGCCGTGTCCGGCCGCGTCATACCGGAGACGTAACGCCCTCCGCCGCACGGCCGAGGCGAACCTCCTGGCTGGTTGACGGCGATCGACCGGTCCCGCTGCCTTCCGGACATCGCCGTTCTGATGGAAGGTGTCGTCGTCGGTGACTCCCGGGCGTTCCTGGCGGAGTCGGTGAATGACCTCGTACGTGACGGGCGCGCCTCTGTGAGGCCAGGCGTCCGGACCGGTGGCGCGTGCGGCGCCTGCCGATGCGGCCACCACACACGGGGACGCAGCCCCTCCTGTGCGCTTGCCCCGCGGCACCGGCGGACCGTGCCGCGGCGGGGTGCACCGGGGCGGGCGCCGTCCGGCCCCGCTCACACGGGAATCTGACGGAAGTGCGTGGTCGGCTGCCCCGCGTCGTCGAGGATGTGGAAGGCGAGCGCAGGGGCGTGGCCCAGGTGGACATGGTCCTGCGGGTGCGCACGCTGTTCCCAGGGCAGGCGCGTGGTGGAGACGACTCCGGGGGCCACCAGCAGCGGGCGTCCGGCGAAGACGGTCGCCGCGCCCGTGTGCGCGTGGCCGCAGAGGAATGCCGAGATGTTGCGGTGCCGGTCGGCCAGGGCCGCGAGCCGCTCGGCACCGAACTGGCGGATGCCGTCGATGAACGGGATGTGCAACCGCGCCGGCGGATGATGGAACCCGATCAGCACGGGCGTCTCGTCGGAGGTCCGGTCCAGGACGTCTTCGAGCCACGCCAGGGTTTCGTCCGCGAGGAACCCCTCGTCCTTCCCCGGAACCGATGAGTCGCACATCGCGATGACCACATCGGCGCTTCGATGCACCTGGTTGACCGGCGTCTGCGCCTGGTTGACCGGCCTCGTCGCACTCGCCTCGGCCAGGAGGTGGGTGCGGAAGGCCGCACGCCTGTCGTGGTTGCCCGGGCAGAACATCACCGGGTGGCGCGAGGCGAACAGCCGACGGGCCCGCTCGTACTCGGCCGGCAGGCCGTGATCGGTGATGTCTCCCGTCACCAGGACCGCGTCCAGGTCGTACGGCAGGTCCTCCAGGTAACGCATGACGGCCTCGGCACGCTCGACGCTGCGCGGCTCACTGTCGATGTGAGTGTCGCTGAGATGGGCTATCACGATCACCGGCGTACCACCTGTCGCTTGCGGGCTTGTTGATCACTCGCTCCGACGCTAGGCGGGCACCGGCCCAGGAGTGAGGTCCAGTTCCGCGCGGAAAACCTGGTCCGGTCCGCGCGTCGCCCGTCGAGGTCAAGAAGCAGACCCCTGCCGGGAGATGGGCGTCCGAGTCTCCTGTTATGGTGCGCCGGTGTCATCGATCAAGCAGTTCCAGGTCACCTTCGACTGCGCGGAACCCGAGCGCGTCGCTCGCTTCTGGTGCGAGGTGTTGGGGTACGTCGTGGCGCCGCCGCCGGCAGGCTTCGACACGTGGGAGGAGTTCGACCGCTCCCGGCCTCCTGAGGATCAGGGTGCATGGTTCGCCTGCGTCGATCCGAGCGGTGTGGGCCCGCGACTGTTCTTCCAGCGCGTTCCCGAAGGCAAGGTCGTCAAGAACCGGGTGCATCTCTGCGTGCGGGTCGGCACCGGCCTCGTGGGCGAGGAGCGCCTGGCCACGCTCGAAGCCGAGTGTGCGCGGCTGGTCCCGCTCGGCGCGGTACGCCAGCGGCTGCTGTACGACGGCAACGACTCATGCATCGTGATGCAGGACATCGAGGGCAACGAGTTCTGTCTCGACTGAGTGTCCTCCGCGTACCTGTGGCCAGAGGGCACGGGGCTGCTCTCAGGCCAGCGGGAAGCTCCTGACGCTGGACAGCAGCGGTACGAGCACGTGGTCTCCGTCGCCGGGGCCGCAGGCAGGCCTGGTGCCGGCACTGTCGGAGACCTTCGTCCCGGTCGCGAACCTGCTGTCGGAGGTCGGCACCACCGTCGTCAGATGGCTGGTGTCCGCCTCCGAGTAGTACACGCACTGGTGCAGGTTGAGGTAGCGGCCCGCGCTCAGGTCCAGGGCCTCGACGCCCGAGAGCGGTTGGTGGGGCACGTGGTTGCCGTTGCCGAGGCCGCACGTCACGGCGGTGTCGGGGGAGTTGGAGACGTTCGTACCCGTCGCGTACCGGCCGTCGCCGCTCGGTGTGACGAAGCCGGCGAAATGGTCGGTGTTCCGGCCGTAGTAGTAGTCGCACTGGTGCAGGTTGAGGAAGCGGCCGGCCCGCAGGTCCAGCGCCTTGACGCCCGGCAGCAGGGTGATGGGCACGTGGTTGCCGTTGCCGTTGCCGGGGCCGCACGAGGGCTGGGTGTCCGGGGTGCCTGAGAGCTTGGTGCCGGTGGAGTACCGGCCGTCACCGCTCGGCGTGAGCACCGTCGTGAAGTGATCGGTGAGCGATGCCGCGTAGTACACGCACTGCTGCAGGTTCAGATAGCCGGAGGCTGCCGTCCCGGCTTCCCCGGCCCGAGCCGGCACCGGGTCGGGCGCCGCCGTGGCGGTGGTCATGAGGGCGCACATGCCGATCGCGGGCTTTTTGGCACACGGCGGTTGACGAGCCCACCGGCACCCGGCTCCGGTCCACGCGCGGGTCGCCCGGTCCGACCCTGGCCGGGCTGCCTTTCGTGGCGCCCGGCCAGGGCCGGCCGTGGGTCGGAAGGGCCGACCTATTCCCTATTCATCATCCGCGTTCGCATCGTTGTGGCGGTGGTGATTTCCGTTGTGGAATTCCATGTCGACGGTCTTCTGGCGCTTGACCGTGGTGACCTTCTTCGAGATCACCTGATCATCCTTCATCTTGATGACGGTCGTGGTCTTGGTAATGGTGATTTGAAGCCTGCCGCCGGGCAGCTGCTTGGTACTGGTACGGGTCGAGGTCTTGATGACGGTTGTGATCTTGTTCTGATCTGTGAGCTGGTGGGCGTTGGCCTCGGCCGCTGCTACGACCTGCGGGTGCGGGGCGGCTGGTGCGGCGAAGGCGCCGGACGGCAGAAGCGCTCCGCCTGCGGCCAGAGTGGCCGTGGCGGCCAGCATGGCGAAACGCTGCTTGCGAGAAATGCGGTTCATGATTTTCTCCTCTGCTGAAACGATTACTGTCAGCCCCTGAGGGTTCAGGAGCCCTGTTATCGGTCCCCGGTCCAGCCGGTCGGTCCCGCCAGGAATTCTCCGAAACGGTTCTGGCGGGCCGGCTGGTGTTTCCGGCCTGCTTCCATTACGCCGAAGCGGGCGAGACGGCACATGTTCCTGATATTCGGGACTTGACACGCGACGAGTGCACACCCGGCGAAGTCATCCGGTCACTCGCGGGCGCCGCGGATCGGCCGTCCCCGACTCGCGGGTGCCGGACCCGGTGCCGACGATGGAGACCAGGACCAACGAACCCTTGGGACGGCACCCCGTCCCCTCGCACCCCTGGGACGGCACCATGTCTGTGACCCGACACAAAGGCTCTGTAAGGGCCGGCCGCCGGATCCTCGTGGGAAGCGCTCTCGGCGGCCTTCTGCTGGCCGGTGGGCTCACGGCCTGTGGCGACGGAAACGGCGAGGGCGCAGGTGCCTCGCCCACGGCCGGCGCCACCCGCACGCCGAACGCCTCATCGTTCTCCGGCGAGCCGCCGTCGGCCCTGGCGTCCTCGGCCGCCTCGGCGATCGGCTCGGCCCGGGCTTCCGCCTCCGCCGCGGCGTCGTCCGCCTCGGCGCGCGCCTCCGAGTTCGAGGCATCGGTGGAAGCCGAGACCCAGCGTCGGAGCGCGGCAGCGGAAAAGGAACTCAAGAACGTCGAAGGCCGGGGGAATGCCCTTTCCGAGGTCGGCATGACGGGGATTCCGAGGGCACAGAGCGGGGGAGTGCTGGCCGTACTGGTCACGATCACCAACAAGACCGACAGCAAAGCCTCCTACGCCGTGCAGATCGACTTCAAGAACTCCGACGGCAAGGTGGTCGAGACGCGGTACGTCGGCGCGGAGAATCTCGCGCCCGGGAAGAAGGAGCAGCCCATCGCCTTCAGCCATGAGCCGGCAGAGCCGAAACTGACCCCGGTCCTGGCCAAGGCACAGCGCTACTGAGGCCGCGTGGGCCGGCGCAGCCGTGGACCCCCCTGCCTGGCCGCACTGCGGGTACGGTGCCGCGGCCGCCGACCACGTCGGGTGCCGAGGCCGTCTCGCCGAGCCCTGCACCGCTTGCCTGGCCCATCTCGGCGAGGCCGACCGCGCCGGCCGTCTCGCCGCCCTCCACCCTGGTGCGGACCTCGACCACCGCGGCACTCACCTCACGGAGGAATTGCTGAACGAAGTGCTCCGAGCCGTCACGGACCCGTTCGCGGCCAGGATCAGCATCGGCCATGCCCGGTTCGCCGGGGCCGAGTTCACCGAGGCGCCTGGCTGTGGCCGGCACCGGTCGCAACGGCCCTCAGACGACGTCGAATTCGTTGCCCTCGGGGTCCTGCATGGCGGCGGCGTAGCGCCGGTGGGGGGCGGCCGCCGAGGCCGAGGGCGGCACCGTCGGCGCAGGTTCAGCCCCGTCGGACTCGGGCACGACCGGCCGGCACGCGTACGCCGTCGGCATGTCGACTTCGGCGTCCCGTCGCCGAGAGGGTACGCCTCGATCGCGGACGTTCACCCGGCCGCCCGGTGCCCGGCCGCCCGGTGCCCGGCCGCCTGGTGCCCGGCGGCCGGGATGTGTTCTAACGGCCGGCGGAGCGTTCGGGTACCGCCGGAACCGAGTTCAGCATCGCCCACTGGTGGTCCTGCTCGAAGGTCCGGAGCAGGTCCGCCGCGACGCTCACCGCGATCGTGGCGGGTTCCTTGCCCGTGATCTCGGTCAGGCCGATGGGCGTCTTGATCCGGTCGATGGTGGCGGCGTCGTGGCCGCCCTCGTCGGCCAGGCGCTTGCGGAACCGCGCCCATTTGGCGGACGAGCCGATCAGCCCGATCGAGCCGAGACCGGAGGTGCGCAGGGCGGCGTCGCACAGTGCGGCGTCCTCGGCGTGATCGTGGGTCATGATCAGGACGTGGGTGCCGGGGGGCAGCTCCGCGAGCACCTCCTCCGGAAGGAGCGGTACGTGGTGCACGTGGACCTGCGCCACCGCGTCCGCGAGCACGCCCAGCCGTTCGTCGGCGAGCATGTCGGGACGGGTGTCGATCAGGTGCAGATCCAGGCTGTGGCGGGCCAGGATGCGCGCCAGCTCCATCCCGACGTGACCGACGCCGAAGACCGCCACCGCCTGCACCACCGGCAGCGGTTCGAGCAGCACGGAGACGGCTCCGCCGCAGCACTGCACGCCGTGCCGGCTGGTGACCTTGTCGTTGAGGGCGAACTCCATCAGCTCCGGCTCCGGATCGGGCGTGGCGATCAGTTCGCGGGCCCGGTCGATCGCCACGGCCTCGATGTTGCCGCCGCCGATCGAACCCCAGGTCTCGGTCAGACCCACGACGAGTTTGGCACCGGCCAGGCGGGGCGCGTGGCCGCGCACGGTCGCGACGGTCACGAGCACGCCGGGTTCCCGGCGAGCTCGCAACCGCGCGACCGCGGCCACCCACGTCATGTCAGGCATTGCTCAGAGCGGTCACGCCGGCGGGGATCTCGCTGACGTCGCGCTTCGCGTCGGCCCCACGGACTGATTCGATCGCCCAGTACACCGCCTCCGGCGTCGCGGGCGAGGCGAGGTCCACGCTGGCTCCCGCGGGCCCGAACGCGGCGGCGGCCTGCCGCAGCGCCTCGCGCACGGAGAACGCCAGCATCAGCGGAGGTTCACCCACCGCCTTGGACCCGTACACCGCCCCCTCCTCGGTGGCGTTCTCGAGCAGCGTGACGTTGAACTGCTCGGGCATCTCCGAGAAGCTCGGGAGCTTGTACGTGCTCGCCGCCTGGGTCAGCAGCCGGCCGCGGTTGGGGCCGTCACCGGTGTCCCAGCGCAGGTCCTCCAGCGTCAGCCAGCCCGCGCCCTGCACGAAACCGCCCTCGACCTGACCGATGTCGATCATCGGGGACAGGCTGTCGCCGACGTCGTGCACGATGTCCACGCGGCGGATGCGGTACGCGCCGGTGAAGCCGTCGACCTCGACCTCGGTCGCGGCGGCGCCGTGGGCGAAGTACTTGAACGGCGAGCCCCGGAACGACTTCGCGTCCCAGTGGAGCCCCTCGGTCCGGTAGAAACCGGACGCCGACAGCTGGACCCGCTGGAAGTACGCGGTGCGCACCAGGTCGTCCCAGGCCAGCTCCTTGTCGCTGCCCAGGACTCGCGCCACGCCCTCGACGATGCGCACGTCCGAGGCGTTCCCGCCCAGCTGGGAGGCGGCCACCTGCAGCAGCCGCCCGCGCAGCTGCTCACAGGCGTTCTTGATCGCGCCGCCGTTGAGGTCCGCACCGGAACTGGCGGCGGTGGCGGAGGTGTTGGGCACCTTGTCGGTGCGCGTCGGGGCCAGCCGCACCTTGTGCAGCGGGATGCCCAGCGTGGTCGCGGCCACCTGCATCATCTTGGTGTGCAGGCCCTGGCCCATCTCGGTGCCGCCGTGGTTGATCAGGACCGAGCCGTCCTTGTAGATCAGCACCAGCGCGCCGCCCTGGTTGAAGGCGGTGAGGTTGAACGAGATGCCGAACTTGATGCCGGTGATCGCGAGGGCCCGCTTGGTGTGCGGGTGAGCGGCGTTGAAGGCCGCGATCTCGCGCTTGCGATCGGCGATGCCGGCGTCGTCCTGCACCTGCTGCCAGACGGTGGAGATCCGCTCAGCCTGCGTGATCGGCTGTCCGTACGGCGTGGTCTGGCCCTGGCCAGGCTGGTAGAAGTTGCGTTCCCGCAGCTCCATCGGGTCCAGTCCGAGCAACGGCGCGCAGCGGCCCAGGATGTCCTCGATCACCAGCATGCCCTGCGGTCCGCCGAAGCCGCGGAAGGCGGTGTTGGAGACCGTGTTGGTCTTGGCGATGAGACCGGCGACGCGCGCGTTGGGGATCCAGTACGTGTTGTCGATGTGGCACAGCGCGCGGGCGAGGACCGGCTCGGACAGGTCCAGGCTCCAGCCGCCGTCCGCGACCAGGGTGGCGTCGAGGGCCTGGATGCGGCCATCGGCGTCGAAGCCGATCTTCCACTTGGCGTGGAACCCGTGCCGCTTACCGGACATGGTCAGGTCCTGCGTCCGGTTGAGCCGGAACCGGACCGGACGACCGGTCAGCTTGGCGCCGAGCGCGGCGATGGCCGCGAAGCCGTGCGGCTGCATCTCCTTGCCGCCGAAGCCTCCGCCCATCCGCAGGCACTGCACGGTGATCTCGTGGGCGGGCACACCGAGCACGTGCGAGACGATCTCCTGCGTCTCGGACGGGTGCTGGGTGCTGCTCTGGATGAACACCTGCCCGTTCTCGTCGACCAGGGCCAGCGCCGCGTGCGTCTCGAGATAGAAGTGCTCCTGGCCGGCGAACTGGAACTCGCCGGTGAGCACGTGCGCGGAGTCGGCGAAGCCGGCGTCGATGTCGCCGTGCACCATCAGGGGCCGGGCGCCGTGATAGCTCTCGGCCGCGATCGCGTCCTGCAGCGAGACCAGGGAGGGCAGTTCCTCGAGGTCCACCTCGACGGCCGCGGCACCGAGCCGGGCCGCCTCCAGGGTCTCGCCGAGCACCCAGGCGACGGCGTGGCCGTGGAACATGACCTCGTCGGGGAACAGCGGCTCGTCGTGCTTCATGCCGGCGTCGTTCTCGCCGGGCACGTCGGCGCCGGTCAGCACCCGCACCACACCGGGCACGGCGAGCGCGGGCTCGGTGCGCAGCGCGGTGATCCGGCCGCGGGCCTTCATGACCTGGACCGGGTAGGCGTGCAGCACGTCCTTGGTGCGCTGGACCAGGTCGTCGGTGTACAGCGCGGTGCCGGTGACGTGCTGGAAGGCACTCTCATGCGGCATCGAGACGCCGACTACGGGCTTCTCGGGACGCTCGGACAGATGGCTCATGACGACACCGCCTCGGTGGTCTGTGCGTACAGCTTCAGCAGGCTCTGGCCGAGCATCGCGGAACGGTAGAGGGAGCTCGCGCGATGATCGCTCATCGGCGTGCCCTCACCCCGCAGCACGCGGGCCGCGGCCTCGACCGTCTCCGCCGACCAGGGCTTGCCCTCCAGCGCCTCTTCCGTGGCGAAGGAGCGGATCGGGGTGGCGGCGACGCCGCCCAGGCCGATGCGCGCCTTGCGGACGACACCGCCCTCGATGTCGAGCGCGAAGGCGACCGCGACGCTGGAGATGTCGTCGAAGCGCCGCTTGGCGATCTTGTGGAAGGCCGTGATCGGCGACAGCGGCAGCGGGACGCGCACCGCGCGGATCAGCTCGCCGGGGCGGCGCACGCTCTGCCGGTAGCCGGTGAAGTAGTCGGCCAGCGGGACCACGCGTTCACCGTCGGCGTCGGCGAGCACCAGCGACGCCTCGAGCGCCAGCAGCACCGGCGGACTGTCGCCGATGGGCGAACCGGTGCCCAGATTTCCGCCGAGGGTTCCGCTGTTGCGGATGAGCCGGGAGGCGAACTGCGGGAACAGCTCGGCAAGGAGCGGGACATCGCCGTCGAGGCGGCGCTCGATCTCGGTGAGCGTCAGCGCCGCCCCGATCTCGATGTAGTCGGATTCGACGCGCAGCTCCCGCAGTTCGGGCAGCCGGTCGATGGCGACCACACACTCCGCCCTGCGGGAACGGATGTTGACCTCGACGCCGAAGTCGGTGGAGCCGGCGACGACCACCGCGTCGGGCCGCTCGCGCAGCACCTGCAGCGTCTCGGCCAGGGTGTCCTTGCGCAGGAACGTGCTGTCGTCCTGCGAGTACTCAGTGGCGACCGCGGCAGGCGGGGCCTGTTCGCGGCGCTGGGCCAGCGGGTCCTCGTCGGTGGGCTCGCCGACGGCGAACGCGGCATCGCGAATGGGACGGTAGCCGGTACAGCGACACAGGTTTCCGCTCAGCGAGTGCAGGTCGAAACCGTTCGGACCGTGCTCGGCGTCGCCCTCGGCGTGGTCGGCCGAACCCTCGTCGTGCGCACAACGGTCGGGCCGGTAGTACTCGGCGGCCATGCTGCAGACGAATCCCGGTGTGCAGTATCCGCACTGGGACCCGCCACGGACGGCCATCTCCTCCTGCACCGGGTGGAGCGCGGGCGGTGTGCCGGGTTCGCCGGCGGTGGCGAGACCCTCGGAGGTGATGACTTCCTGACCGTCGAGCGACGCGACGGGGACCAGGCAGGCGTTGACCGCCACCCAGTCGGTCGGCTTGTTCACCCCGGGACGGGCCACCAGGACGGAACAGGCGCCGCACTCACCCTCGGCGCATCCCTCCTTGGTGCCGGTGAGGCCACGATCGCGCAGGAAGTCCAGCACCGTGGTGTGGGGCGCAGCCGGGGAAATCTGCTTTTCTTCCCCATTCACTGTGATGCGTGCCGCTACCATGGCATATCACCACTTCGGTGTGCGATCGACCTGAATGTCCTAGTCGCCATGTGAGGAGCTTTCTCTTTCGGTGGCGCAACTCAAGAACCCGGAGCGTTGATCAGCACGCAACGACGTGCCGCAGCCGGTGACAGAAATCAGAAAAAGCCGGGGCCGCAAAAGGGCACGCCGACGAAGGGGGGCCGCTCAGCAGCCGTGTGCAACGCGACCCGGAGCCCAGGCGATCTGGTGAGCGAGGCGAGACAGTTCGGAGATGATCGACATCCGACTTCGCCTCCTTCCAGCAGCTCCACGAGTCGGTTCGTTCGAAGCTACGATGCCGCAGGTCGATCGGTCAAGCATGTGCGCGTAGACCGTTTGCGCCAGCCCCAGTGATCTTCGTCCTGGGGGGAGGCCACGCGTCTCATGGCGGCCGGATCCTCCGGCCGCGGGCGCATCACGGCCGTCACCGCGGACCAGGTGCCGAGACGGGGGGCAAAAGGGTGATGACCTGGTGTTTCTCGCTCTGCCGCCCAGGAGAGCACGTGCGCTGCCGCAAGCCGATCGACGACTGATCGGCTCGCTGCGGCCACCCGTACGTGCACGGGGGACCATGAAGATCAAACCCGGCTCGGCCGGCCGGACCGTCTCAGTCGCCGGACCTGCCCCGGAAGGCGAGCGCCGGAATCGCCCCGTCGGCATCCCGCAAGGGTGTGCACCACGCCGACCAGCGCGGCATGTCCCCCAGCCCCTCCGCAGCCGGATGCCGTGCGGCGTGGCGTCCCTGTGCCCGGTCGAGCGCAGCACACCCGATCCCTCACGGCAGGCGATGAACCTGGTCTGTCAGAGGTGCCCGCTAGCGTTTTCCCGACGTGCCACCGCGACGGCGGCCGACTCGGAGGGCAGTGGGATGGGTGCTTCGGCATGGGACTACTACGTGCCGTATCAGGAGGATCTCGGCGCCGCGCTGGAGGAGTTGCGGCAAAGCGTGTTCCTCGCCGGCGACTACTACTGGGTGCGCGGCGGCGACTGGCTTCCCGAGGAGGGACGCCGCCCCCGGCCTTCGTCCCTGGACGAATTGTGGGCCGACGAGTGGACACAGCATTCGGGAACCCACTCGATTCTCGATGTGTTCCACATTCAGCGTGAGGACGAGGAGCCCGAGATCTGCGCGGTGCAGCCGGTGACCGCCGAAGAGGCCCGCAGGAGCGCCGGCACCGAACGGCTGACCCGCGCACACGTCCCGGCGATACAAGGCCTCGCCGGCGAGCGCGGGCACGGCCGTTGCGCGGTACTGCACGACGACGGGGGGACGCCACAGGAGATCTACTTCTGGGGTTGGTCCGGAGACTGAACCGGTCACAACTCCGGTGGCACGCCTTCTTGGTCGGCACTAAAGTGGGAATCGATTCCTCAGTCACCATCCTCCCTGGTGAGGGGCGGGCTTCGAGGACCCGGCCGTGACGCGCGACTGCCGCAGGGCATCTGCGCGACGGCCCGAATCGTCATTGTCCACCGGTCGTATGCACGGTCGGCTGCCCTCGGCCCGGCCGTGGGTGAGCACGCACCGAGCCGTGGCCGTGACGCCATGGGAATGACGAGAGGAAGCGAGCAGCCATGGTCGCTCTGTCCAACGTTCGGTTCGGAAAGACCAACGCCGACATACGCATCGTGCAAAAGGCCCTGATCGCCCGGGGGCACAAGATTCCCGACGGCGCCACCGGTCACTTCGGGGAACAGACCAAAGCCGCCTACCGCGCCGAGCAACGCGCCCAGGGTTTCACGGGAGCGGCCGCCGACGGCATCCCCGGCTGTGCCTCACTGACCGCCCTCGGCCGCCATGCCGGCTTCAGCGTCGACTGCACCAGTGCCGGGCCGCCCACCCGCGGGGGCAACGGCCGCACCCCGGGCAAGCGTCGCGTGCCGTCGCCCGTGCCGGATCACCGGGTGACGTTCGGCTTCTTCGCACGCGGCCCGTACGCCTGGAAGCCGGACGGCGTCGGCCGGCACACCGGCCAGGACTTCGCCGCAGATTCCGGCACGCCGGTGGTCGCCGTGCGCGACGGCAGGATCGAGTGGTCGAACGGCGCGGGCGGCGCCTACGGCCAGTGGATCGGCCTGCACGCGGACAACGGCCACGTCTACACCTACTGCCACCTCTCGCAGCGTCAGGTGAGGGCCGGCCAGAAGGTCAGCGCGGGCCAGCAGCTCGGCGAGGTCGGAAGTACCGGCAACGTCACGGGTCCGCACCTGCATTTCGAGATGTCGAAGGGTCCCAGCTGGTCCTACGGCAACGTTGAGAGGCCCAACTGGTGAGCGTCGAGACCACAGGCGGTCACGCCGGTACCGCTCAGCGCAGTACGGCGGTCAGCAGGTCGGTGCCCAGCGCCGTCAGTTCGCTCAGATTGAGCGTGTGACGGACGTAGCGCCCGTGCCGCCGGGCCGTGAGCAGTCCCGCACGGCGCAGGACGGCCAGGTGGCGGGAGACCTCCGGCGCTGACAGTTCCCAGGAGTGGGCCAGCTCACCGGTGGTGTGCGGGCCGCGGGCCAGGGTACGCAGCAGCCGCAGCCGCACCGGATGGGCGAGGGCCTCCAGCCGCAGCGTGACCGTGTCCAGCGACACCGGCTCCGAAGGGCTCGGCCCGGCCACGGGGTACTGCACCACCGGATGCCATCCGGGCGCGTGGACCACCACCAGGTGCGGACTGCCGAACACACTGGGTATGAAGGTGACCCCGCCGCCGTGGGCGGCGGTCGCCTTGTCCTGCAGCTTGTCCACGATGATGCAGTCGCCGTCCGGTGCCAGGGAGACGGCGCCGGACACCGAGGCCAGTGCCGCGCCGACGCCCTGGCGCCTCAGCAGGTCGTTCTTCAGGCGCAGGTCGGTGGCGAGCCGCACGGTGACGTCCGCCCAGGCCGCGTCGAAGAACGCCTCGGCACACTGTTCGAGGGTGTCCCGCACTCGCGCCCGCACTGCGGCCGGGTCCGCGAGCAGCCGTTCCGTGAAGGCCTCTTGCCGTGGGCCGCGGGCCTGGGCCAGGTCCAGGGCCCGCTCGCGCGCGGCCGCGTCGGTGAGCGGCGACGGCGCCGCGAGCCGGACCCGCTTGCCGCCGCACGTGATGACGAGCGCCGCGGTCACGTACGTCTCGTCGTCGATCCGGTCCACGTCGTCCAGCTCCTCGGCGAGGGTCGACCGAGGCCGGGCGGGGAGCAGGAAGTCGGCCTGCGAGGAACGCCAGAGGCACTCCGCCTCCCTGAGCCGCTCGGCCAGTTCCGGCCGCAGCCCGGCCCAGACACCCCCGGCCCAGTCGGCGAGCTGCGGATGATGACCGGGTTCGGCCAGCACGTGCAGCATGGCGGTCAGCTCGGCCAGCGGCGAGGGAGCGAACCGCACTGGCTCGGCCGGCAGGCCGCCGATGTCGATCCTCAAGGTCATCCCTTCATCATCACCGCTCGGACGGCCCGCGACCGCGCCGGTTGACGGTGTCCGTCAACCGACGTGCCCGGCCCGGCGGCGGCACGCACGGTGTGACGCCATGGCAACCACCACCAAGATCCGGCCCAGAGCCCTCGTCCGTGCCTCCGGAGGCCCCCGCTATGCCGTCGCTCTGGCCGTGGACGCGCTCGGCACCGGCCTGTTGCGGCCGTTCCTGCTGCTCTACGGGGTGACGGTGCTGAGGCTGTCCGCGCCGGTCACCGGCACCGCCATGACGGCCGGGGTCGTCGCGGGGCTGGTGTGCATGCCCGCGGTGGGCCGATGGCTGGACCGGGGCGCACGCAGCACGGTCGTGGCGGCGTCGATGCTGGTCCGGGTGGTGGGCGTGGCGCTGCTGCTGGCCACCCCGGCAGGGCACGTCTGGCTGTTCGCGACGGCGGCGCTCTTCCTCGCCGTCGGCAACCAGGCATGGCCGGCCGCCCACGCGGCGCTCGTGGCCACGGTCGCCCACGGCCGGGACCGCGACGCGGCTCTCGCGGGAGGCCGCGCCCTGCGCAATGCCGGCCTGGGCGCGGGCGCGCTCCTCGCCACCGTGTGCCTGGCGGGCGGCACCTCCGCGTTGCGGGCACTGGCGGCCGTCACCGGGCTCGCCTATCTCGCCGCGGCGGCCCTGGCATGGTCGGTTCACCTCCACGCGCATCCGGTCGCCGCCCCGGCCGAGGGCGGGGAAGCAGCCCCCGTACCCCGGATGCGCGCGCTGCTGGCCGCGAACGTGGTCTACGTCTTCTGCCTCAACGTCCCCGAAATCGCCCTCCCCCTGGTCCTGGTGACCCAGTTGCACGCGTCCCCGGTGTGGTCGGCAGTCGTCTTCGTGGCCAACACGGTGCTGGTGGTCACCCTGCAGGTTCCGGTCACCGTGCTGATGTCCCGTTTCTCCCGGCGGACCGTGCTGGCCCTCGCCGGTGTGGTGCTCACCGCCTCCTACCTCGGCTTCCTCGCGGCCACCTCACTGGGTCCCGGCTGGGGTGCCCCGGCCGTCGCCGCGGTGTCCGTGATCTGCACCATCGGCGAGATCGGCTATGCCGGCAGTGCCACCGCGCTCGTCACCGCCCTCGCCCCCGCCCGCGTCCTGGGACGCACCCTCGCCCGCTTCGAACTCTCCACGGGCTTCGGCCTCGCCGTCTCCCCGGCGGTCATCACCGCACTCGCACCCCACGGCCCGGCCGCCCTCTGGGGCAGCCTCGCCGCTGCGACGCTGCTCTCCGCCTCCGCCGTCGGCACCGAGAAGGAGGCCGGAGGAAGGCGGCCCGGCGATCACGGCCACCGGGCGCGGGCAGACGCCTGAGCCGGCCCGGTGCACGGGACCCCGCGGGTCCACCACCGCGGCCGCGCCGCCCGGATCCCACGGACGCACGCCCGACCGACGTGCCGGGCGCACGCGCCCACCGACGCATCCGCGACCGACGTGCCGGCGCACGCGCCGAGGAAGCGTGCGCAACCAACGCGCCGGTGTACGCGTCGCATGGCATATGGAACGTGAATGGCTCGTCTCTCTCATCCCCCTGACGATCGGACTGGTCTTCCTCGGTGTCGGTGTGCACGGTCGGCGCCGCGCCAGTGCGCTGCGCCGCGGCGGTGTCGATGCCGAGGCCCGGATCGTCCGCCACGAGAGCAGGCGGGATCACGACGGGGGCGGCACGTTCCACTACCCGGTCGCGGCCTGGACGGCCCAGGACGGAACCAGGTGCGAGTACTCGTCCTGGTTCGGCCGCTCAAAGGTGGGAAGCTCCTTCGGCGTCGGGGCACGCGTCACGGTCCGATACGACCCTGAGACTCCGCAGCGGTTCACCATCGAGGGCTGGGACGTGAAGTGGCTCCACCTGCTCTTCACGGGGCTGGGGGCGATGTTCACCGCCGGCACGGTGACAGTGCTGCTGGTCCGGCTGCTCACCCTCTGACCGAGTCATCAACGTGTGCTGCAACCGGGGATCGGATTCGGGGTCTCCTCGGCGAGAATCGCCGACGCCCTGGCCTGCGCCTCAGAAGACGCCCCAGTCTCCTCGACGGTGATCGCCTGCTCCGCAGCGGCTGTCGGCACGGCATTCTGCTCGTCCGGCATCGGCGTCACCTCCCGGGTGAACGCTGTCCCGGGCCGCTGTCCGCCCTTCCACGTCAGGCCGGAGCGGACGTGCCCGCACGTGGTCCCGGCAGCTCCCAGCCCCGGTCGTGTCTCCTCGTGGGCGAGCGGTCGCCGAAGGCGGCCCGGCCACCACGGAGGTCGCCCTCACACACCGGAGCGCCCCCTGTTCCAGGCAGAACGAGGGTGCCGGCCGGCCGACTTCGTCGACGACGCTCTCAAGCGCCCGTACGGCAGCCCCGAGTTCGTGGGCGTCGACCGATCACGGCCGCGTTCCGGCCGCCGCCGGGTCGTCGGTGGGGATGCCCAGCCGGCCGGCCACGGTGGCGAGCGACGTTCCCAGCGGGAGTCCGACGCGGGTGAGGGCGTGCGGGTCGCCGCGGGTCGGGTCCCGGTTGACGATCAGCACCGGCTTCCCGGCCTGCGCTGCCTGGCGGACGAACCGCAGCCCTGACATCACCGTCAGTGAAGATCCCAGGACCAGCAGCGACGCCGCTTCACGGACGAGTTCGCGGCAGTGCTCCACCCGCTGCGGCGGAACGGTTTCGCCGAAGAACACCACGTCCGGTTTGAGGATGCCGCCGCAGATCGTGCAGGGCAGTACACGGAAGTCCGCGACCTGCTCGTCGGTGAGGTCGGCGTCACCGTCCGGGTTGATTCCGGCGGCCACCGGTGCGAAGCCCGGATTGGCCTCCTCCAGTCTCTCGGCCAGTTCGCGGCGCGGGCTGAAGGCGCGGCAGGAGAGGCAGACGACCCGGTCCAGGCTTCCGTGGAGTTCCACGACGTCCGTGCTGCCGGCGGCCTGGTGCAGTCCGTCGACGTTCTGGGTGATCACGCCCGAGAGCAGGCCGTGCCGCCCGAACGCGGCCACGGCCCGGTGCCCGGCGTTGGGGCGGGCACGGCCGAAGGTGCGCCAGCCGAGGTGGCTGCGCGCCCAGTACCGGCGCCGGGCCTGAGGGGCGGCGGTGAAGTCCTGGTAGGTCATCGGGGTGTGCCGGCTCAGGCTCCCGCCCTCGCCCCGGTAGTCGGGGATGCCCGACTCCGTGGAGATGCCCGCTCCGCTGAGCACCAGCACACCACCGGTGCTCAGCGCATCGGCGACCGGCGTGAGATCCGTGGTGCCCGGCGGCAGGTCGCTGCTCGGGGTCCAGCTCAGAGTGGGGCGCATGCGCATGCCGCCAGGGTACGGAACGGGCTGCCCTAGGTGGCCGCGCGGACCAGGCCGACGCCGCGCCGTGCCGGTGCGACGACGGGGCGTGTCGCTGCCTGCCGGCGGACGGCAGGACTTTCGCCCCCCGGTCCCGGCGTCACGCCTGCCGAAGGTCTGCGGATCCCCGACCCTCGGCTACTGCCCGCAGCCGCTCGGGCGCTCCCGGCATGCGGGACATGGCCGGCATGCGGTCGCACGAAGATCTCGGCACACACGAAGATCTCAGCGCATCCGTCCCCGACGTCTCCGCCACCACGGTGCTCGGTCACCCGCGCTCCGACCGGACAGTGCTTCTGGCGGGTATGCCGTCAGCGACCCGTACGCCCGCCTCTGCCGGAAGTGGGCGCACGGCTCGGGCGCCGTGCGCCCGGAGGCCGACGCGGGGCCGGCCGGCCTCGGGGAAGCACTGAAGCGCAAGTCCTGGTACGACATGTACCGGTTGACGCAGGCGGTCGAGGTGACCGGCGGCCCGGCGCTACGCCGTCACGGGTTCCAGCCGCAGCCGCCGGACCGGCCAGGGCGGTGGCTCGGCCGGCCCGAACCAGAGCCGGACGTCCTGCCCGGTGCGGACGGGCAACCGGGGGTAGTCGTTCTCGGCGTGCTCGGTGCGGTGCAGCGCATGGTCCGGCCTCAGGTGCCGGGCGGCGTACGCGTCGAAGGCGGCCGCGCCGGACGGCAGGCAGAGCGTCGCGACCACCTCGTGGCTCCCCGGCGGCGGGGCGAAGCCCGGACCACGCAGCAGCAGGACGTCGTCGCTGTCGACCATGGTGGCGTTGGCCGCGTCGCGGTGTTTCCGCCAGACCGGGCCGGTGTAGAAGGCCTCCAGTGCGCGGCGACGCCGTGCCATGTCGGGGAAGGCGCGCAGCCAGACGAAACGGTCGGGGTCGTCCAGGTCCCGGAACCGGCCGCCCACGGTGATGCCGACGGCCTGCTGACCGGTCACGAACTCGCGCTCGAACAGCTCGATCAGCGTCTCACGGTCTCCCGGACGCAGGGTGTACTGCCGGAGTTCGACGATCATCACGCGCCGGCCCGCCCGCGGGTGAGGTCCATGGTCCAGGAAGTCGAAGTCGTTCATGCGCCGCAGGTTAGGGACACTCCACTGACATCCAGTGTCAGTGGATACTGGGCGGCATGCGTGCGAGCCGGCTGGTCACCCTGCTTCTGCTGCTCCAGAACCGGGGCAGGATGACGGCCCGGCAGCTGGCCGAGGAACTGGAGGTCTCCGTCCGGACGGTCTACCGGGACGTGGAGGCGCTCGCCGGTGCCGGTATCCCGCTGTACGGCGATGCCGGGCACGCGGGCGGCTACCGGCTGGTCGACGGCTATCGCACCCGTCTCACCGGACTGACCGCGGACGAGGCCCAGGCCGCGTTCCTCGCCGCGCTCCCCGGCACCGCCGCCGAACTGGGTCTCGGTGAGGCGCTCGCCGCCGCCCAGCTCAAACTGCGGGCCGCCCTCCCGGCGGAACTGCGCGAGCACGCCGGCCGGATCCAGGAACGCTTCCTGCTCGACGCCCCGGGCTGGTACGGCGACGCGGACCGCACGCCCCATTTGGCCGCGGTCGCCGCCGCGGTGTGGGAGCGGCGGGCGGTGGTCCTGCGGTACCGGCGCTGGCGGGCACCGGAGGAGATCGAGCGCAGGGTGGAGCCGTACGGGCTCGTCCTCAAGGCCGGCCGCTGGTACCTGGTCGCCGGGGGACCGTCCGGCATCCGCACCTACCGGGTCGACCAGATCATCGAACTCCGCTCGCAGGACGGGGCGTTCGGCATCCCGGACGGCTTCGACCTGGCCGCGTACTGGAACGGCTATCTCGCCGACTTCCGTGCCCGGCTGCACACCGGGGAGGCCCTGGTACGGCTCACCCCGGAGGGCTGCCGCCGCCTCGGCGTGACACCCGCGGGCGACGGGTGGACGGAGATCCGGGTGCCCATCGAATCGCTCGACCACGCCCACGGGGAGTTCCTTCGGCTGGGCGGCGACATCGAGGTCATGGCACCGGCCGAACTCCGCGACCGCATCGCCGAGACGGTACGGACCCTCGCCGTCCGCTACCAGGGGTGACCGCGCGGGATCACGTCTCGCCCACCGTCGGGGCGAGGGCGCGCGAGGCGAGCGGCCGAGCCTCGCCGACCCGCTCAGGCGGGCAGAGGTGCCCCACCGGTCATCGCAACCGGTGGGGCTCCTCCGTGAGCTGTGGCCCTACCTGTGACCGATGACGGCGCCAGACCCATGACTCCGCCGTCCGGCCCATCAAGATCACCGGTCGTGACGCCGAAAGAGATCGAGCGGAGTCGTCCCTTCCGGGTGTTCGGCATGACTCTGCGCTCACGCAGCCCCGATGCCCGCGGTGCCGTCCCTCGGCGGCCGAGGCCCAGAGGAGACCTCGCATGCCCGTACGCCTGCCCATCACCGCCGCCGCTGCCGCCGGGCTCCTGCTCACCGCGGTCATCGGCGCGACCCCTGCCGCGGCCGAGCACGCTCACGTCGACGGAGCGCTGGACAGGGTCTCCTCCGGTGACCCGTACGCCAACTGCACCATCGGCGCGAGGTCCCCCGACAGCGTCGTCTACCCCGGCACCGAGGTCGAGCCGTACCTCTCCGTCGACCCGCGTGACCCGAAGCGCGTGGTCACCGCCTTCCAGCAGGACCGCTGGTCCGACGGCGCGGCGCGGGGACTGGTGGCCGGCTGGACCAGGGACGGCCGCACCTTCCACGAGAGCACGCTGCCCTTCAGCGCGTGCGCCCCGGGCGGCGCCGACTACGAGCGGGCCACCGACCCCTGGGTGAGCACGGGGCCGGACGGTACCGTCTACGCCAGTGGGGAGGGCGTCGACTTCACCAAGAGCACGCGCAGTGCCCTGCTGACCGTCACCTCGCACGACGGCGGCCGCACTTGGCAGAACCTCACCACCACGCACGTAGACGAGCAGCCGTTCTTCAACGACAAGCCCTCGATCACCGCCGACCCGATCCGCAAGGGCACGGCCTACCAGGTCTGGGACCGGCTCGACAACGACCCTCCGGGCCCCAGTTCACTCGACGGTCCGGGCTACATCTCCCTCACCCGGGACGGGGGCCGTACCTGGAGCCGGGCGCGCCTGTTCGTCGACACCAGCACCGTGCCCAACACACAGACCATCGGCCATGTGATCGTCGTCGACCCGCGCACCGGCACCCTGTACGACTTCTTCGACCACATCACCTACGCCGACGACCTGACCACCGTCGCCGAGGCCCACTACGCCGTGGTGACCTCCACCGACGCCGGCGAGACCTGGAGCGCTCCGACCACCGTGGCCCGGGACACCTCTGTGCCGGAGGTCGATCCGAACGACCCCGCCAAGACGCTGCGCGCGGCGGCCACCCTGCCCAGCCCGGCCATCGATCCGAGGACCGGCGCGCTGTACATGGCCTACGAGGGGTCGGACTTCTCCGGCGGCGCGTACGACTCCGTCCAGCTGGTGCGCTCCACCGACGGCGGACACACGTGGAGCGGGACGCCGGCGCTCATCAGCCCCAGGGGTGTGCCGGCCTTCTCACCGTCGATCGCCGTCGACAAGCGGGGCACGGTCGCACTGACCTACTACGACCTGCGCTTCCTCAAGCCCGGCGACACGACCACCCTGCCCACCGCCTACCAGCTCGCCACTCTTGCGCACGGTGACCCGCGCCTGCGCTCCGAGCGCCGTATCTCCCGGATCTTCGACTGGCTGCGAGCACCGAACTCAGGGGGGTACTTCCTCGGCGACTACCAGGGTCTGGCCGCCGCCGGGGACGGGGTACGGGCCGTCCTGACCGAGACCGACCCCGGGGCTCCGCGGAACCGCACCGACGTGTACAGCGGCGCCCTGCGCACCCGCTGACGGTGCTGGAGCGGGTGCCGTCCGGACCCCCACGCAACCACGCGACCAGGTTCTCAGGACAAGGTGCCCCCGATGAAGTCGAGCAGGTCCTGGTTGAGTTGGTCGGCGTGGGTGACGAAGATCCCGTGCCCGGCCCGGGGGTACTCCTTGTAGATGTTGTCCGGCACCAGTTTCGCCAGCCGCCGCCCGCAGAGGTCGACGGGGGCGGAGGCGTCGGCGTCGCCGTGAATGATCAGGGCCGGTACCCGGAGCGCGCCCACCTCCTCACGCAGATCGGTGCGGCAGCCGGTCCTGACCACCTCCACGGCGGCCTTGGCGGAGCAGTCCAGGCACCGCTGCACCATCCACTCCACCAGCTCGCTGGAGACGCTGTTGCCCAGGTGCGTCGCGAAGAACGCCTGCGCGTTCTGCGCCATCCACCTCGGGCGGTCCTTGGTCCGTTCCGCCTCCAGGGCGTCGAAGGCGCTCTGGGGAACACCCTCGGGGTTGTCCGGCGTCCAGATCATCAACGGCGCCGTCACCGAGATCAGCACCACCCGGCTCACCCGGTCGTATCCGTGCCGGGACAGGTAACGGATCACCTCGCCACCGCCCATGGAGTGCGCGACCAGGGTCACCTCGCTCAGGTCGAGGTGGTCGAGCAGAGCCGCGAGGTCATCGGCGAGGGTGTCGTAGTCGAAGCCGTGACCGGTCCAGTCCGAGCGGCCGTGGCCCCGCTTGTCGAACGCGACGCAGCGCAGGCCCGCTTCGGACAGCGGGAGCATCTGGAACTCCCATGAACTGCTGCTGATCCACGCCCCGGACACGAACACCACCGGCTTTCCCTGGCCCCAGTCGGTGTAGAAGAGGCTTGTTCCGTCAGAGCCTTCGAAGTACGGCATGGTGGTCGTGTCCTTCCCCGTCGGTGACGTTTCCCTGCGTCTGCGCCAACTCTCCTTCATTCGTGAGTGCTTGGTCGATTACCCGGGACGTAAGGGGTCGGCGGCGGCCGTGCCGGCAGGCGCATGTCATAGGCTGCCTCGATGAGCGGGATGATCGACTACGGAAGATTCGCGGAACGCCTCAGGAGCGTGATGCCGCGGTGGAGTGACCAGGACCGGACGACTCCGGACGAGTTCGCCGCACATCTCGCCGACACGGCACCCCGCTGGGAACTCCTGCGCCGCTTCCAGGAGGAGTGGGGCTACGAGGTTCCCGAGGACGCCGTCCCGTGGCAGCGCTGGTCCGAGAGCGAGCACCGGGAGTACCTGCGCCGGCTGAAGAGCGAGGCGCGGGGCGAGGACGGCGACGACGACCCGTTCGAGAGCGTGGACCTGAGCCTGCCGATCCCGGCCGCGCTGGACGAGTGGTGGGAGCTGCCGTTCAACTCCTTCACGCACAGCCCGCGCCTGTACTGGACCAACCCCGAGTACCCGCCGACACTGCGGCCCGACCCGGGCGGATACGGCGTCGCGGGCGGGCTGTCCGATGACTCGGCCTTGGTGCCCGCCGGTGCCGACCGGCGGGTGTGCGTGTTCAAGGCCGAGTACGAGTACTGCAACGAGTGGGGGTATCCGGCGGCCGAGGCGGCACTGCCGGACCCACGGGTGCTGGTCTCGGTGGAAGAGGGGGAGTGGGCGCTCCAGGCGGGCTCCCTCTCGGAGTTCTTCCTGCAACTCGCCGTGCAGCGACTGCCGTCGTACTACGGCTGGACGGTGTACGGCGGCGAGGACACCGAGCGGATCCTGGCGTGGGTGAAGGACGAACTGCCCACGCTGGGCTTCCGGCCATGGCGTGAACTCGGGCAGCACGTCACCGTCTACGGCGCCCTCGACGCACTCGTGTTCCACGACACCGGGTACGGCGACTTCGAGTTGATCGTGCGCGGGCGCACCGAGGAGGCGCTGCTGGCACTGGGCACCCGCATGGGACTGGACTGGACGGACCGGATCGAGACGCCCCGCTCGGTGGAGGAGGCCCCCGAACCGATCGCACTGGTCGCCGGTGACTCGGACGAGGCCGACCGCTGGAGAGTGCTCTCGACGTCCCCCGACCCCATGGAGTCCGGCACGGATCGGTCACCGGAGAGTGACGGCGACTCCTGGACCGTGTCCGGAACGCTCGCCGTCGCGAGCGACGAGGACGGCACCCTGCGGGTGCGCCGGCTCGACACCGACGCCGCTCCGCTCACCGCCGACCCGGAGGCCGGCCCCGCGACGGCCCTGGCCTGCATCCAACTCCCGGGCGAGGGACCGCTGATCGCGAGCGGGCACCGTGACGGAAGGCTGTTCGTGTGGATGCCGGACTCCGGCGACGGGCCGCTGGAAGTCGCCCGGCAGCGCCCGAAGGTCTCCGGTCTCGCGCTGGCCGCCACCGCCACCGGGACGGCTCTCGCCGCGTGCTGGCGGGACGACGTGGTGGCGCTGTGGGACATCGCCTCGGGCGAACGCGCCGATCTCGACCTCGGACCCGGCATCACCGCGGTGCGTCTGGACGAGGACCTGCGGCTGACGGTCGGCGGGCCGAGCGGCCGAGCGGTCGTCCGGCTCGACGTGGACATGCTCTGGCCGGCCCGAGAGCTCATGCTGCGGGTGGTCTCCTTCGAGGACGCGGCCTGTGTGACGGACACCGACCCGGAGGTCGTACCTCAGCGCCTCGCGAGGCTGCTGTCGTGGGACGCCGAGGTCGCGCGGCGCGCCATGGACGAACTGGACGTACTCCTCGCCCCGGACGGTGAGTTGTGTTCGGCCGCGGTCCTGGCCATCGCGTACCTGACGCAGATCGGCTCGGCCGTCGGAGTGGGGGCGTATCCGTGTCACGTCCGGCGCCGGGTGCTGGGCCTGGCCCTGCGCATCGTCGGGGCGGTGTACGCGGCCGACGGACGCTGGCACGAGGTCGGCCGCGAGTTCCTCGACGGAATCACGCACGTTGTCCCCGACATGCTGGAGGAGAAGGATCCCGTCACACGTACGGCGGGAGCCCTGCTCGTCGCGGCGCTGGAGGAGCGGGACGAGCGGGCGGACGTGCTGCTGCGGGCGCTCGCCACGGGAGATCCGGTTCCGGAGGTCGCGGCCGCGGCCGCGCTGGCGCTGGGCGATGCCACCGCCGTGGACACGCTGGTCGCGGCCGGCTGGCAGCGAGCGGACGTGGACTCGTCGCTGCCGTGACCGTAGCCGTGACGGTGACGGGGGTCGTGGGCGGGTGAAGCCCGAGGGGCGGCGATCCTTCGCCTTCCCCACGGCCGGGTGCGTCAGGGACCATGCAGCATGCGCCCGGATGACTGGCACCTCACCGAAGACGTCGAAGACTTCCTGGCCCGAGCCGGGGACTTCCTGCGCTCGCGCCCCGCCCTGCACACCATGCCGCTGACACTGACCGAGAAACTACGCGCACTCGGGCCGGCCGCATCCGGCACCCGGGGTCCGGTCTTCGGCCGGCTGGAGCGGGACGGTGAGGTCCATGCCACCTTCCACCGCTTCCCGTCCCGTGGGCTGAGCGTCACCTCTCTCACTCCCGAGCAGGCCGATACCCTCGCGGCCCGCCTGGTCGCCCTCGGTCGTCCCCTGCCCTACGTCAGCGCGGACCACGGCACCGCCACCGCATTCGCCGAGGCCTGGCGACGGCACACGGGGGCGACCTCGACGCTCCGTGTCCGGCTCCACCTGTACCGCCTCGGCACGCTCACCCCGCCGGAGCCGTTCCCGGAAGGACGGGGCCGCCTCGTGGGGGAGCAGGACCACGAACATCTCATGCGCTGGTGCCGTGAGTTCGCCGCGGACGTGGGAGAGGCCGTCACCATCGACGCGGCTTCGTGGGAGGGCACTCGCTTCGCCGAGAAGCGGTACACCTACTGGGAGACCCCGGACGGCACCCCCGTCTCCATGGCGGGCGTGAACCCTCTGGTCGCCGGCCAGGTCCGGGTGGACCCCGTCTACACGCCGGCCCACCTCCGAGGCCGCGGCTACGCGGCCGCCGTGACGGTCGAGGTCAGCCGCGCCGCGCTCGCCGCGGGGGCCGAGGAGGTCGTGCTGTTCACGAACTCGGCCAACCCGACCAGCAACGCCCTCTACCAGCGCCTCGGATACGAGCGGATCACGGACTTCGTCGTGTACGACTTCACGGCTGCCGAACCTGAGGCGTCCGGCCTGGCATGACGACAGGTCAGCCGCTGACCGTGCGGAGGAAGTGGTCGGCGTCCTCGGGTTCGGCGAGCCGTCCCAGCTCCAGCCAGGAGCCGTCGGTGAACGAGAGCCGGAAAGTGGCGAATCCGCGCGGCTGACCCGCCTCGCCCTCGATGCGGACCTGGTCGAGGGGGAACTCCGCGAAGGTACGGAAGTCATCGGCCTTGGTGGGCGAGAGCCGACGGCGCGGGGAAGTGGCGATGCTGACGTGCCCGCCGGCCAGGATGACCAGGCGTTTGGGGTTGGGGGAGTGCCCGTACCAGCGCAGCAGCAGCTGGCCCGCGGTCCTGCTCCAGTCGCCGTCGAAGACGCCGTCGGCCGGGTCCTCCCGGCGATCGCGGGCACGCTCGGGATCGGTCGCGGCACGCTGGGGATCACCCGGGGTCTGCGGCTGTCCGGTCCGCGCGGCACGGTTGCGTCGCGGCCGGGACGACCCGTCCAGACGGGCGCCCAGCTTGTCGAGCAGCATCATCGGGACGACGACGAAGAAGAAGACGACAGCGCCGACGTACAGCAGCCAGTGGTGCCCCGGCTTCAGCCGCCCCTTTCCTGCCGCGCGGTGCACGTCCTTGGGCGGTGCGGGGATGGGTTTGTGGATCTCGCACCACACCAGTGCCACGGGCTCCTCGCCCACGATCTTCCGGGCCCGTCGATGTACCGCACGCTTCGCCATGCCGAGGATCCTAGGCCGGGCCTTCGCCACCTCCTCGACGGGGTGGAAGACCGGGGGGCCTCGAACGGTCAGTTCTGGTTGACCGGCCAGACGGCCGCCGGGTCGCAGTGGGCCGGACAGGCCAGCAGGTAGACCTCGTTGCCCAGGAACAGCCAGTAGCTGTCGTCCCCGAGGCTGTAGGGCTGTTCCGGCTGGCCGGGGTGGACGGCGAATTCCATGCCCTCCGGCACCTGGCAGAGGTACACCAGGTCCGTTCCGCAAGCGCACCTGTGGTGCTCGGGATCCTGCGCCCAGGACGGCGTACCGCCCACCTTGAACGCCTGGGCCCCGATCCCTCGCGTGTCGGGGGTGTCCACGAACGGCCGCAGCGTCAGCGGCAGGGCACGCACGGACGGTTCGGCCTCCGGGAAGGGGTCCGTCGCGCGGCGCTGGAGCAGTACCCGCCAGAACGGACCGGGGTAGGGCGGTTGCGGAGCCTCCCAGTAGCGGGGTACGAGCCGGCCGTCGGCATAAGGGGCTTCGGCCGCGTCGTTGTGCGCACGGCAGTGAAAGACCAGCAGGTGGTCGCCGCCGAAGGGCCCCAGGTCCGGGGGAAGGTCGAGCTGGAAGAACAAGGCCATCCGCTCGCCGCAGAAGCACTCGGGCCAGTCCTGGGAGCCGTCGAGGAAGGGCCGGCCACCCACCGAGTTCCGCGCCGGCCGGTCCAGCGGTTCGGTTCCGACCTCGACGGCGTGGGCGGGCAGCCCCTCCCGTATGGGCCTGACGCTGCGTTCGATCATCCGCACACCCTACTGACCTGTGGTGAATCTCTGCGCCCGGGTCAATCCTCTGAGTTGCTGTCAACCCCCGAGCGCCGGCTTGGATCCTGTTGACTCATCGCGGTGACGAGGGTGGAGGAGATGTGGGCCAGGGCGGGGCCGGCACCGATGAAGAACGTTTCGACCCCCGCCAGCTCGTGGTTCATGCGAGCCATCGGCATTTCGTGGTCCAGGTCGTGAACACCGCGGACTCCGCGGACGACGACGTCGATCCCGACCCGGCGGCAGTAGTCGACCAGCAGGCCGCCGGTGTGGGAGTCGACCGTGACGTTGCTCAAGTCGGCTGCTGCGGCGCGGAGCCGGTCCAGCCGTTCCGGGACGGGGAAACGGCCGGTCTTCTTCGCATTGACCATCACGCACGCGACGACCTCGTCGAACAGGAAGGCCGCGCGCCGGAGTACGTCCTGGTGCCCTTGAGTGACCGGGTCGAAGGATCCTGGGAAGAGGGCTCGCATGCTCGGGTCAGTAGACCACGCTGTAGGACGGTACGGCGTGGCTGCAGCTCGCGGCCCGGATCTGGTCCATCCCGCGGTCGTTCTTCGCGTGGGTCAGGACGACCTGGCCGGTGCGCGGACCGAAGACCCCGTCGACGTCGAGTTCCTGAGTGGCCCAGGTGCGGTTGGAGATCTCCTGGAGACGCTTGACGCCGGCCCCCGTCTGGGGGCCGAACTTGCCGTCCACCGCGATGCGCATGCCGGTGTACCAGTTCACGAAGAACTGTACGCAGGCCACCTGGCGTGCGTAGTTGGGGTAGCCGTAGCCGACGGTCGGGTTGCCGGGGTCGGCCTGGGCCGTGGTGGTGCCGGCGGCCAGGAGGGCCACGGCGGCGGCGCCCACCACGCCGTTCCGCAGGGCCTTGAGGTGCTTCATCGGGGCGTTCCTTTATGTGTACATGTAATGACGATGGCGTGATCGTACACGTGTGGTCCGGCCAGAACCTGACGGTGTTTCGGACCGTCCCGCGGAACGGTGTGCTCCTCGTCCGGCGCGCGCCGGGACTGACGGACCTGCCCGGCACGGGCGACCTCCGTAGCGCCGGGCTTCGGCGACGAGAGCACGACGACCTCGTACCAGGTCGCCGACGAGTACCAGAACCTGATGTCGAGGGCGCGCGTCGGAACCGTCGTCATCGAGATGCACTACGGGCCCCTCCGCGACGAAGCCGGTTCCGAGAGCCAGGCGGAGCAACTCATGCGCATCGTGTGCGACGGCGCCCGCGCTCCGCTGCGCGGATCCTCGGGTCTCCGGGCAGGCCTTGCCGGGAGTGGGGCCTCGTCGCTCCCGTTCGCGCTCACCGCCGGCCCGTGAAGACGCCGCACCCGTCGGCGTACGAGCACCGGATGCGCCGGCCGACCGTCCGGGGCAGGCGCGGAACGGACACGGAATCCGGCCCGCGCCCCGGGGGACGTCAGTGTTCCGGCGCGGCGATCCTTGCGCGCAGTGTCTTCTTGTCGACCTTCCCCATCGGTGTGCGCGGCAGCTGCGGCATCGCGATCAGCCGGTCGGGGATCTTGTAGGCGGCCAGGCCGCGGCCCCGGAGGAACTCCTTCATGGCCGCCGGGCGGACGTCCGCCTCGGTGAGGACGACGAACGCGTACGTCCGCTCCCCGAGCACGGTGTCCGCCACACCGATCACGGCCGCGTCCTGCACGGCGGGGTGGGTGCGCAGCTGCCGCTCCACCTCCTCCGCGGAGACCTTCTCGCCGGCCCGGTTGATGACGTCCTTGGTCCTGCCGACGATCACGATGTTGCCGTCCGGCCTGCGCCGGACGAGGTCGCCGGTGCGGAAGAAACCGTCCGGCGTGAACGAGCGGGCGTTCTCCTCGGGGGCCCGGTAGTACCCGCGGATCGTGTACGGGCCCCGCGCCTGCATCTCACCCGCCTCCCCCTCGGGCACGGGGTTCCCCGACTCGTCGACGATCCGGACCTCGTCATCGGGTGACATGGGGCGGCCGTCCGTGTTGACGGCCACCTCCTCGGTGTCGTCGAGCCGGGTGTAGGTCAGCAGCCCCTCGCTGATGCCGTACCACCGCTGGATGCGGCAGCCCAGCACCTGGGTCGCGCGGCGCGCCAGGGCCGGGTCGAGCGGAGCACTGCCCACCTGGATCAGCAGGCGGGACAGCTCGCCGGGCGGTCGTCCGGAATCGGCCCACAGCCGCAGCACCGAGGGCACGACCGTGGTCACGGTGACCGCCTCGCGGCGCATCAGCGAGAAGACGTCGTCGGGCCGCACACTCGACGTCAGGACCGCCTTCCCGCCCAGCAGGAGACTGCCGAACACGCCCGGACAGGCGAGGGCCGCCTGGTGCGCGACCGGGTTGACGGCGAGGTACACCACCTCCGGACCCACCCGCATCGCCTCCGCGCAGGCCCGCATGACGTACTCGTAGTCGTCATGGGTCCGGGGAATCAGCTTCGGCAGCCCGGTGGTCCCCCCGGAGAGCAGGAACAGCGCGGGGTCGGACGCGTCCACCCGGGGCAGCGCGACGTCCCGGGCGTCCAGCGACTCCAGCGGGATGAACTCCTGGGCGTCGCCGCTGACGATCACGTGCGGGAGCGACGGGATCTCGCGGGCGATCGTACGGAAGTCGAACCCGCCGAACTCGTCCTTCACCACGTAGGCGACAGCCCCGGAGTGAGCGCACAGGTGCGCGATCTCGGCCCTGCGGTGACCGGGCAGCGCCAGCACCGGGATCGCTCCGGCCCGCAGCAGCGCGAAGACCAGGACGACGAACTCCGGGATGTTGGGGAGCTGCACCACCACCCGGTCCAGGGGCCTGATGCCCAGTCCGATCAGGCCACCCGCCAACCGGTCCGCCCGCCGGGACAGCTCCGCGTAGGTCATCCGGCGTTCGCCGCACACCACGGCCACCCGCTCGGCGTTCCGTTCGCACGACTCGTGCAACAAGTCGCCGATCGGCCGGCCGCGCCAGACCCCTGTCCGGCGCAGGTCCGCCGCGAGCTGTTCGGGCCAGTGCACAAAACCGTCAAGCATGATCGCGTTCCCTTTCGGCAGTCGGTCGAGGCGTGGATCGAGGGGGCGCGGAGGTGCGGGTGGAGCCGTGGGTGCGCTCGCTGCGTCCCGGCCGTGGGACGGCGGCGACGCGGGTGAAGGGCGGGTGCCTACCCCGGTGGCGGGCGGTGTCCGGTGCGGTGGTGCGCGACGTCCGCGTGCGACGTGAGCCTGGTGCGGTGCGGCGGCGTGCCTGCGGTCCTTTGTCGTCCCTTGGCATCGTCAGCGCCGCGATGCACCGCGCCGCGATCTCTTGCCGAGATCTGTCGCGGGCCCCGCGAATCCGCGACGAGTGGAAAACATGGTGCGGACGGAAGCGACGGCCGAGCGGAAAGGCGGCGAGGATGAGCCGGATACGGGAACGCGGCTGGGTGCGGTCGATGACCGCCGGTGACCCCCTCGGTGTTCGGGTGGTGTGCTTCCCGCACTCGGGGGGCTCGGCGATCACCTTCGGCGAGTGGTCCACCGCGGTGCCGCCCGGTGTGTCGCTGATGGCCGTTCAGTACCCGGGCCGCGGCGACCGCTTCGCAGAGCCGCCCGTGGACGACGTGGTCGCGATGGCCGGCTGCGCGGCGGCGGAGCTGCTGCGGTTGCCGCCGGGCGATCACGTGCTGTTCGGGCACAGCCTGGGCGCCCTGGTCGCCTACGAGACCGCCCTGCTGCTGCGGGATGCCGGCGAGGAGCCCCTGGCGCTCTGCGTGTCCGCCGCCCTGCCGCCCGGAAGCATGAACAACAGGGAGGTCCACCTGGCGCCCGACGACGAGTTCTGGGCGACCCTGTGCGCGCTGGGCGGCATCGAACCCGCGGTCGCCGAGAACGCCGAGCTGCGTGACCTCCTGCTGCCCGTCATCCGCTCCGACCTGCGGGCCCACGCGACCTATCGGCCCCGCCCCGGCACCCGTCCGCTGTCCTGCCCGGTGCGGTGTTACCACGGCGAGGGCGACCCGCTGGTGGAGCAGGCCCAGCTGGCGGGCTGGGCGAGCGTCACCTCCGGCGGCTTCACCGGGACCGTGCGGCCGGGCGGGCACTTCCACGTGACGACCGACGTCGAGGAACTCGTCGCGGACGTGCTGAGCCAGGGCCGGAAGTGAGGCGGCCTTGACCACCATCGCCGTGATCCCCGGTGACGGCATCGGCCCCGAGGTCATCGGGCCGGCGTTGGACGTCCTCGACGCGCTCGGCCTCGGGGTGCGGACGGACGTCCTGGACCACGTCAACGCGGAGACCTACCTGCGCACCGGAACCGCGCTGACCGGAGCCGACCTCGACCGGATCCGGTCCAGCGAGGCGGCGCTCCTCGGCGCGGTCGGGGATCCCCGGCTCAGCGACACCGCGTACGTGCGCGGCGTCCTCACCACCCTGCGGCTCGAACTCGACCTCTACGTCAACTACCGGCCCGCCAGACTCTGGCACGACAGGCTCAGCCCGCTGCGCGACCCGGCCCGCCGGGCGATCGACTGCGTGATCGTCAGGGAGAACACCGAGGGGCTCTACAGCGGCATCGGCGGCGGAACGCGCACCGGGACCCCGCACGAGATCGCCATCGACGTGGACCTCAGCACCCGCCAAGGCGTCGCACGGGTCCTGGAGTTCGCCTTCTCCGTGGCGCGCAGGTCGGTGTGCCTCGTCGACAAGGCCAACGCCGTCCGCAACGGCGGCCAACTGTGGCAGCGGTGCTGGAGCGAGGCGGTCGCACGGCACCCGGACGTGGAGGCGTCCCACCTCTACGTGGACACCGCCGCCCTGCGCCTGGCCACCGATCCGACCGCCTTTGACGTCATCGTCACCAACAACTCCTACGGGGACATCCTGAGCGACCTCACGGCCGCGCTCGCCGGCGGCCTCGGCGTGGCGGCCTCGGCGAATCTCAACCCCGTGACCGGACGCGCGCTCTTCGAGCCCGTGCACGGCAGCGCCCCGGACATCGCGGGCACCGGCGTCGCCAACCCGTTCGGCGCGATCCTCTCCGTGGCCCTGCTGGTCGAGCACCTGGGCCGGACCGAGGAGGCGGACGCGGTGCGCCGGGCGGTCGCCGCGGCCGTGGCGGCGGGCCGCGTCACCCCCGACCTCGGCGGAACCCTGAGCACGAAGGAGGTGGGCACCGTGGTCCTGACGGAACTGCGGCGGCCTTAGGGCCTGTCGTCCGGATCAGGCCGGGCTCGCGGGCCCTGGCACCGTGCCTCGCCGCGTTGTCGTCGGTCGCTGTGGCCCCGCCATGGCGCCCGCCTCCGCCGTGCGACGCACGGCACCGGGCCCCGCTTTCTGATCCGGCCCGATCCCGACGAAGGACCCTGGCGAGGCGCGGACGCGGACACGACCGCGGAACCGCGGGCGGAGCAACGGACGAGGGGCGGAGACGGCATGAACGGGAACGGCACGGACCGCACGGACGGGAACCCGGAGACCGTCATCGTGGGGGCCGGTCTGGTGGGCGCGGTCACGGCTCTCTACCTCGCGCCCCGCTACGGACCGGTCACCCTGCTGGAGAAGCGGGCGGACCCCAGGCGGGAGCCCGGTGGACAAGGCCGGTCACTCGTTGTGATGCTGTCGGCGCGCGGCTGGCGCGCCCTGTCGGACCTGGGCCTCGCGGACGACGTACGCCGGATATGCGTCCCGCTGCACGCACGCTGCGGGCATCTGCCCGACGGCCGGACGCGGATGACCCCCTACGGCCGGGACGGACAGCCCATCTGGGCGGTGGAGCGCCGGCGGCTGCACCACATGCTGCTGGACGCCGCCGAGGCGACCCCCGGCGTGCGCATCCGCTTCGGGCAGCGCGTGCGCTCGGTGGACCTGGACGAACCCGCGGTGCTGGTGGAGGACCGGCACGGCACGCACCGGCTGACGTGCCGCCGGATCCTCGGCTGCGACGGCGCGCACTCCGCGGCCCGGGCCGCCCTGGAGGCGCGCGGCGCCCGGGCCGAGGTGCGCACGCTGGACCTGGCCTACCAGGAGATCGACGTACCGGCCGGCCGGCTGGACCCGACCATCACGCACTTCTGGCCCACCGGGAAGGCGATGTTCGCCGCGCACCCCCTGCCGTCAGGGAAGCTCTCGGGATCCTTGTTCATGCGCCTCGACGGCCCCGCCCCGTCCTACGCGGCGGCCCGCGGCGGCCAGGACCTGCCCGAGATGTTCACCGCCCTCTTCCCCGAACTGACCGGGATCATCCCCGACATCGCGGAACAGCTCGCCGCCAAGGCCGTCTCGACTCTCACGGCCGTCCGCTGCGACCGATGGGTCTGGCGCGACACCTTCGCACTGCTCGGTGACTCCTGTCATGCGATGGCGCCCTTCATGGGGCACGGCATGAACTGCGGCTTCGAGGACGCCCGGGTCCTCGTCGACTGCCTCGACGCCGCCGCGGACGGGGCGGCCGGCCTGGCCGCCTACGAGAAGTCGCGGACCGAGGACGCCGACGCGATCTCCCTGCTGTCCTACCGGCACTACTTCACCATGGCCAACCCACCTCGCGAGCAGACCGCTGAGGAGGTGCTGCGCGGGCGGCTGACCGCCCTCTTCCCCGACCGGTTCGTTCCGCTGTACGAGCGGTGCGCCTTCACCGAGGAGAGCTACGCCTCCATACTCCGCGACGACCAGCGTCTGGACCGGCTCGTGGCGGATCTGCTGGCCCGGCACGGCACCGAACTGGTCTCGGCACCGGACGACCGGCTGCGCGCCTGCACCCCTTCCCCCATCTCGACCACAGCAACACTGGAGGACCCCGGATGTTCGTGATCCTGTTCAAGTCGCGCCTGTCCGAGCAGGCCGGCGAGGACTACTACGCCACCGAGGAGCGGATGCAGGAACGGGTCCGCGCCATCGCCGGGTCCGACCCGGTGGAGGTCAAGCACTACACCGGGGAGGACGGTGAACGCCTCGCCGTCATGATGTGGGAGGACGAGGAGACGCTGGACAAGTGGCGTTGCGACCCCGAGCACCAGGTGGCGCAGCGACTGGGCAGGAAACAGTGGTACTCCGCCTACGAGCTGACCGTCGCCGAGGTGGTCCGGACCAGCGCGCACGACCACGGAAGCCCGGCCGCGGCGGCCGAGGAGCCGCGCTAGCAGGCGACGGAGGACGGCCGTCGGAACGCGCGGACCGCGATCGAAAGACGTCCTGCGAGGGCGGTCGCCGCGGGCCGGACGGAGGCCGGCCCGAGTGGTCGGGCAGGGCTGAGCTGTTCCGGTGATGGCCAATTCCCTTTCGATCTCTGGCCAACATCTTTCATCCCGGTTGTTCAACCGCACGGGCCGCGACAAGCATCGGCACGGCGAGGGCCGTTGACCGGGAAACCACTTTTGCTGGGGGCATCTGGATGGGTTGTACCGGCGTCACATCCGCACAGGAAGCCATGTGGCTCGCGCAGGAATTCACTCCCGACGTACCGAACAACGTGGCCACTCTCTGGGACATCGACGGAGACCTGGACACCAGCCTGCTCGCCGCGGCCCTGCGGGCGGCGGTGGCGGAAGCAGACGCCCTGAAGGTGAACTTCCGCCGCGACGAGGACGGGCTGCGGGCGGTCGCCCGGGACCTCGGGGCGTGGGAGCCGTTCCGTCTCGACGTCGGTGATGCCGCCGACCCCGCCGACGCGGCCCGCACCGTCGTCGCCGATCTCGTGCGCCGGCCCTTCGACCTGACCGAGGACGCGCTGCTGCGGATCGGCTCGATCCGGCTGGGCCCCGAACGGCACCTGCTCGTGCTCGTCTTCCACCACATCCTCACCGACGCGTTCGGCGTTCTCACCCTGCTGTCCCAGCGGATCGCCGAGATCTACCGCGCGCTGCGCGCAGGCTCCCCGTCACCGGAGGGCGCCCCGAACCCGCCGGAGGACGCGGCGGCCAAGGACGCCGCCCACCGGGCGTCGGAGCGGTTCGCCGACGCCGAGCGGTTCTGGCGCGACTACCTCGCCGAGGATCTGCCCGCCGCCCGTCTGCCCGTCGGTGTCCGTCCGGGCGCCGACGCCCCCGCCGGCGAGCCCGGCCACTGGGACGGCCTCACCGCACCACAGGGGATGGCCACCCGCACCGCGACGGTCCCGGCCGCCGAACTCGCCGCCTGGGAACGCGCCTCCGCCGCGGCCGGGACCTCGGTGCCCGACCTGATCGCCTCGGCCGCCACCGCCTTCCTGGGGCACATGTGCGGACTGTCCGAGCCGCTGCTGACCATCACCGTCAACCACCGCGTCGGCGCGCTGCGCCGCTCCCTCGGCCTGCTCTCCAACCGGGTGCCGCTGCACTCGCGGGTGGACCCCGAGGCCGACTTCGTGGCACTCGCCGAGGAGCTCGGCCGGGCACGGCGCCGTGTCCTGCGGCACGCCCGGCACGACATATCCCTGATCAAACGGGCCACCGGCCACACCGCTGACGTGCGCAGCCCGTTCGGCGCCGTCGTCAACGTGCTCCCCTCCGTCGAGGCACTCGACCTGGCCGGCGCCACCGCCCACTTCGCCGGCGGCACCTTCGGCGTGATCGACGAGGTGATGGTCTGCGTCTACACCGACGGGAGGGCCGCCAGCGACCTGTACGTCCGGTTCGACGCGCCGCGGGCGGAGTACGACGACCAGGACATCGCCGGGCTCGCCGAGCGGTTCGTGACGTTCCTGCGTACGGCCCTCGCCGATCCGCACGCCCCGGTCGGGACCGTCTCCGCGCTGCACCCCGCCGAACGCCGCGCGCTGCTCACCGAGTACGCCGGTCCCACGGTGACCCCGCCGCCGGCGACCCTGACCGAACTGCTGGACCGACAGGCCCGCGCCACCCCGGACGCCGTCGCGGTGACCTTCGAGGACACCGGGGTGACCTACCGGGAACTGGCCGAGCGGTCCGGCCGGCTGGCCCGCCTGCTGACCGAGCGCGGCGCCGGGCCCGAGCGGTTCGTCGCCGTCGCGGTGCCCCGGTCCCTGGAACTGGTCGTCGCCCTGGTCGCGGTCCTCAGGGCGGGCGCCGCCTACGTCCCCGTCGATCCGGACTACCCGGCCGCACGGGTCGAGTTCATGCTCGCCGACGCCGCGCCCGCGCTGCTGCTGACGGTCAAGGACACCGCGGACCGGCTGCCCCGGACGGACGTCCCCGTGGTCATGGTCGACGACGCCCCGCTCACCGAGGGGCCCGTCACGTCCGCCGCGCACCGTCTCGACCACCCCGCGTACATGATCTACACGTCCGGATCGACCGGACGGCCCAAGGGCGCCGTCGTCACGCACGACGCGATCGTCAACAGGCTGCTGTGGATGCAGGACCGCTTCCGGCTCGACGGAACCGACCGGGTCCTGCAGAAGACGTCCGCCTCCTTCGACGTGTCCGTCTGGGAGTTCTTCTGGCCGCTGATCACCGGCGCCACCCTGGTCGTCGCCCGGCCGGACGGGCACCGCGACCCGGACTACCTCGCCGAGGTGATCCGGCGGGCCGGCGTCACGACGGCGCACTTCGTCCCGTCGATGCTGGCCGAGTTCGTCACCGAGGAGCGGGCTGCCGCGTGCACCGGTCTGCGCCGCGTCGTGTGCAGCGGAGAAGCACTGCCGGCCGAGCTGGCCGCGCGGTTCCACCGGACCTTCGGCGTGCCGCTGCACAACCTGTACGGGCCGACCGAGGCGGCCGTCGACGTCACCGAATGGCAGTACCGGCCCGGGGCGCGGACGATACCGATCGGCACCCCGATCTGGAACACCGCGCTCTACGTCCTCGACAGCCGGCTGCGACCGCTGCCGCCCGGCGTGTTTGGCGACCTCTACATCGCGGGCGCCGGACTCGCGCGGGGCTACCACGACCGCCGGGCCCTGACCGCGGAGCGCTTCGTGGCCTGTCCGTTCGGGGAACCCGGGCGGCGCATGTACCGGACCGGCGACCTGGCGCGCTGGAACGCCGACGGCGAGCTGGAGTTCGCCGGCCGCGCCGACCACCAGGTGAAGATCCGCGGCTTCCGGGTCGAGCCCCAGGAGATCGAGGACACGCTGACCGCCCACCCCGGAGTGCTCAGGGCGGCCGTCGTGGCCCGGGCCGGCCGAGCCGCGGACGGAGCCGCGCGGCTCGTCGCCTACGTCGTCCCGGTCACCTCGGGCGGCAGCGGCGGCACCGGCACCGACTGGGACCTGCACGCCGGTCTGGACATCGCCGAGCTGCGGGGCTTCGTCGCGGCCCGGCTGCCCGCCCACCTGGTGCCCGCCGCCTTCGTCGCGCTGGACCGGATGCCGTTGACCGCGAACGGCAAGCTGGACCGGGCCGGACTGCCCGAGCCGGAGGTCACCGGCCGTGCCCACCGGCCGCCCCGCACCGGTGACGAGAGCCTCCTGGCCGCGGCGTTCGCCGAGGTGCTCGGCCTGAGCCACATCGGGATCGACGACGACTTCTTCACTCTGGGCGGCGACAGCATCCGGGCGATCCAGGTGGTGGCCCGCGCCCGCGCCGGCGGTCTCGCGCTCAGCCCGCGCACCGTGTTCGAGTGCCGCACCGTCGCCGCGCTCGCGCAGGCCGCGACCCGCGACACCGCACCGCCGGCCCTCGCCGAACTCGAGGGCGGGGGCGTCGGCCTGCTGCCGCTGCCCCCCATGGCCCGGCTGTACGCCGAGCGAGGCCCCGGCCTTGACCGCCTCGCCCAGTGGCTGGTGCTGGAACTGCCCCCGGCCGTCGACCTCGCCGGCCTCACCGCGGCCCTGCGCGCCGTCCTCGACCGGCACGACGTCCTGCGCTCACGGCTGACGGACGACGGCCTGCTGGTGGAGCCACCCGGCACTGCGGACGCCGGCGCACTCGTCGACCGGGTCGACTGTCCGGGGGACTGGGACGGCGAGGCGTGGCAGACCCTGCTGCGCGCCGAGGCGGCCGAGGCCGTGCGGCACATCGACGCCCGGGCCGGGCGGATGCTCCGGCTGGTCTGGTTCCAGGGGGCCGCGGGCGGGCCCGGGCGGCTGCTGGTCGTGGCCCACCACCTGGTCGTCGACGGCATGTCCTGGCGGGTGCTGCTGCCCGACCTGGCCGCGGCCTGGCGCCAGGTCCAGGAAGGCCTGACCCCCGCGTTGCCGCAGGTGGGCACCTCCCTGCGGCGATGGCTGCACGCCCTGGCCGACGAGGCGGCCCGCCCCGGACGGGTGGCGGAGGTGTCGCTGTGGCGCGACCTGCTCGCGGCCCCCGTCGCACCCGTGGGCTCCCGGCCGCTCGACCCCGGACGGGACCTCACCTCCACCACGGACACCGTCCGGGTGGAACTCCCGGCCGACCTCACCGACGCGATCCTGACCTCCGTCCCCGCGGCCTACCGCAGCGGCGCCGACGACGTCCTGCTCACCGCCCTCGTCCTCGCGCTGGCCCGGGAACGGCGGGGGCTCACCGACGGCACGACGGTCGTACGGCTCGAAGGGCACGGCCGGCAGGAGGAACTGGTGCCGGGCGCGGACCTGTCCCGCACGGCCGGCTGGTTCACCACGGTCACCCCGGTGCGCCTCGACGTCTCGGGGATCGACGTGGAGGCCGCGATCACCGGCGGAGCCGCCGCCGCTGACGCCCTCAAGCGGGTGAAGGAGCAGCGGCGGGCCCTGCCCGACCAGGGCATCGGCTACACCCTGCTGCGCTACCTCAACGACGACACCGCCGCGCTGCTGAGCCCGTATCCGGCGGAGGACATCGGATTCAACTTCCTGGGCCGTTTCTCCTTCGAACGCCCGGAGCCGGCGCCCGGCCAGGACCCCGCCCACGGCCCCGGATGGACCCCGGCGCCCGAATGCGCCGAGCTGGTCGCCGCACCCGCCGCGGACATGCCGACGCCCAGCGCGCTCGAACTGAACGCCCTGGTGACCGGCACCGGCGACGACGCGCGCCTCACCGCCCTGTTCACCTTCGCCACCGGAGTGCTGACCGCCGACGAGGTCCGCGCCCTGTCCCGCACCTGGTGCGCCGCCCTGCGCGGACTGCGGAGCCTGGTCGCGTCCGGCGGACGGGGACTGACCCCGTCCGACGTCCCGCTGGTCACCGTCCGCCAGGAGGAACTGGACGGCTGGCAACGGCGCTTCGGGAGCGTCGGCGACGTATGGCCGCTCACGCCGTTGCAGGACGGGCTGCTGTATCACACGATGCTCGCGCAGAGCGCGTCCGAGGCGTACCAGACGCAGTTCGTGTTCCGGCTCGAAGGCGCACTGGACCCGGCGCGCCTGCGGGCCGCGGGCCAGGCCCTGCTCGACCGGCACCCGAACCTCCGGGTCGCGTTCCAGCCGAGCGCCACCGGTGAGCCCGTGCAGGTCGTCGTGGACGACGTCCCGCTGCCCTGGCGGCACCTCGACCTCACCGGCGAGGCCGACGCCGCCACGCGGCTGGAGGAGATCCTCGCCGAGGAGCGGGACACCCGCTTCCGCCCGGACAGCCCGCCGCTGCTGCGCCTGACCCTCGTCACGCTCGGCCCCCGGCACGCCGAACTGGCCCTCACCGCCCACCACGTGCTGCTCGACGGCTGGTCGGTGCCGCTCGTCGAGCGCGAGCTGATGGACCTCTACGAGGCCGACGGCGCCGCCATCGCACCGGCGCGCCCGCACGGCTACCGGGACTTCCTCAGCTGGCTGTCCCAGCAGGACACGGCACGCTCGGCCCGCGCGTGGGCCGAGGAGCTCAGCGGTGTGGCCGAGCCGACCCTGCTCGCGCCCACGACACCCGCGGACCGGCCGGCCGGCAGCGGCAGCGGACAGATCGATGTGCCGCTCACCGGCGAGGACGCCACCAGGCTGGCGCGCCGGGCCGCGGAGTGGGGCGTGACTGCCAACACCCTGGTGCAGGGCGCGTGGGCCGTGGTGCTCGCGCAGCTCACCGGCCGCGAGGAGGTGCTGTTCGGCGCCACGGTCGCGGGCCGGCCCTCCGGGCTGCCGGGCGCCGACACGACGATCGGCCTCTTCATCAACACGGTGCCCGTACGGGTGCGGTGTACGCCGGCCGACCCGGTTCCGGAGGTGCTCGGCCGGCTCCAGGACGCCCAGGCGCGACTGCTGGACCATCACCATCTGGGGCTCGCCGACATCCAGCGGGCGACCGGGCTGAACGCGCTGTTCGACACGCTGGTGGTGTTCGAGTCGTTCCCCGTCGACCGGTCCGGCCACTCGGCGGCGGGCGCGTCGGCGCACCCGGTGGTGACCGGTATCCGCCCGTACGCCCCGCCGCACTACCCGCTGACCGTGATCGCGGCGGCCGACCCGCTGCTGCGGATCTCCTTCCAGTACCGGCACCACGTCTTCGAGCGGGCCGCCGTGGAGGCGCTCGCCGACCGGCTGGTGCGGGTGCTGCGGCAGTTCGCCGCCGGTACGCGGACCACCGTCGGCGCGCTCGACGTGCTGTCCGACGCCGAGCGCGAACAGGTGCTGCACGGCTGGAACGACACCATGGTCCCGCCGCCCGAGCGCACCGTTCCCGACCTGCTCGCGGCGCGGGCCGCGGCGACGCCGGACACGGTCTGTGTCGAGTTCCGCGGGCACCGGCTGACCTATCGGGAGCTGGACGAGCGGGCCGGCCGGCTGGCGCACTGGCTGGCCGGGCAGGGCGTGGGCCCGGAGTCCCGGGTCGTGGTGCTGCTGCCCCGCTCGGCCGACCTGGTGGTGGCCCTGCTGGCCGTGTGGAAGGCCGGCGGCACGTATGTGCCGGTGGACCCGGAGTATCCGGCCGCCCGGGTGCGGGCCGTGGTGGAGAACAGCGCACCGGTGCTGGTCCTCGACGAGGAGCGACTGGCCGGGGTGGACCTGTCCGACCGGTCCCCCCACCCCGCCCACGGCCCGCGCGTTCCGGTCGGCGCCGACCATGCCGCCTACGTCATCTACACCTCCGGCTCCACCGGGACGCCCAAGGGCGTGGTGGTCCGCCACGGTGCGCTGGCGGTCCTGCTGACCGGTATGCAGGATCGATTCGCCTTGACGCCGGACGACCGGCTGCTGGCCTGCGCCACCATCGCGTTCGACATCGCCGCGCTGGAACTCTTCCTGCCCCTGCTCGCCGGCGCCCGGGTGGTACTGGCCGGCAAGGACGACATCACCCAGCCGACCGCACTGCTCGACCTCGTCGAACGGTCCGGCATCACCGTCATGCAGGCCACCCCCGCGCTCTGGCAGAGCCTGGTCACCCACGCACCGGCCTGCCTGACCGGGCTGCGGGTGATCTCCACCGGCGAGGCCCTGCCCCTGGCGCTCGCCGAAACCCTGTGCCGGCACGCCGCCGAGGTCACCAACCTCTACGGCCCGACCGAGACCACCGTCTACGCCACCGCCGCACGGCTGCTCCCCGGCCGCTCCGGCATGCCCCCCTCCGTCGGCGGCCCGGTCGCCGGCACCCGGATCCTCGTACTGGACCACGCGCTGCGCCCGGTGCCGCCCGGCGCTGCCGGTGACCTCTGGATCGCCGGCGAGGGCCTGGCCCGCGGCTACCACGACAGGCCGGGCATGACCGCGGAGCGGTTCGTGGCCTGCCCGTTCGGGCCACCCGGCGCGCTCATGTACCGCAGCGGGGATCTGGCCCGCTGGACGGTCACGGGTGAGGTGGAGTACCTCGGCCGCTCCGACCACCAGATCAAACTGCGCGGCTTCCGGATCGAGCCCGCCGAGGTCGAGCACACCCTGACCCGCCACCCCGCGGTCCGCCGGGCCGTCGTCATCGCCCGAGAGGACCGGCCGGGCGACCGCCGGCTGGTGGCGTACGTGGTCCCCGAGACCGACACCGAGACGCCCACCACGGAACTCCTGCGGGAGGCGGTGGGAGAGCGGCTGCCGGCCTATATGATCCCGGCCGCGTTCGTGACGCTCCCGGAACTGCCGCTCACCCCCAACGGCAAACTCGACCGTTCCGCCCTGCCCCGCCCGGAGTTCGGCGGGGACGAGTACCGGGCTCCCGACTCGCCCCGCGAGCAGACGCTGTGCGCGCTGTTCGCCGAGGTCCTGGGCGTCGAGCGGATCGGTCTCGACGACGACTTCTTCGTCCTGGGCGGCCATTCACTGCTGGCCACCAGGCTCGTGGCCCGGGTACGCGCCGAAATGGGCGTGGAAATCCCGATGCGCATCCTGTTCACCGCCCCGACCGTCGCCGAACTGACCGCACGCTGGAACGAGATGTCGGCCTCCACTCGAAAGCCGCTGCGGAGGATGACCGAAAGGTAGGAAACACCATGACCCCCCTGTCCTACGCGCAGCGGCGAATGTGGTTCATCAACCGCTTCGAAGGCCCTTCCTCCACCTACAACATTCCGCTGCTCCTGCGCTGTCACGGCCCGCTCGACACGGTCGCGCTGCGGGCGGCCTTTCGCGACGTGATGATCCGCCACGAGGTCCTGCGCACCGTCTTCGCGGAGACCGACGGCCAGCCGTACCAGCGTGTGCTCGACCCCGCCGAGATCGAACTGCCCTGGCAGGACTGGGGCCGGGTGGCCCCCGAGCGGGTGCCCGGCGTGGTGGCGTCGGTGAGCGGCAGCTGGATCGACCTGTCGACGGACGTGCCGCTGCGCGGCTGCGTCCTGCAGAGCGGCGACGAGGAATTCCTGGTCGTCCTGGTGATCCACCACATCGCCGGCGACGGCGGCTCGCTGGCCCCGCTGGCACGTGACGTCTCGACGGCCTACCGGGCCCGGGTGACCGGCACGGCACCGGACTGGCCCGAACTGCCCGTCCAGTACTCGGACTACGCCCTCTGGCAGCAGGAAATGCTGGGCGACGAAAAAGATCCGGACAGTGTCGTCTCGGTGCAGAGCGCCTATTGGCGCGACGAACTGGCGGGTGTGTCCAAACCTCTTCCCCTGCCCCTGGACCGGCCCCGCCCCGAGGTGGCGAGTTTCCGGGGCGGATCGGTTCCGGTCGGGTTGTCCACCGAACTGCGTGCCGCGGTCGAAAAGTTGGCGCAAACCAATGGTGTCACGACGTCGATAGTGCTCCAGGCCGCGTTGGTGGTGTTGTTGCATCGGCTGGGAGGAGGCAAGGATGTGACCGTCGGCTCGCCGATCGCGGGCCGTACGGAGGAGGCACTGAATGAACTGGTGGGCTTCTTTGTCAATACCTGGACGCTGCGCGTGCAGGTGACCGCGGACCGGCCTTTCGAGTGGGTACTGGAACAGGTACGGAAGAAGGCGCTTGCCGCCTATGACCATCAGGATGTGCCGTTCGAGCGGCTCGTGGAGCTGTTGCGGCCGGAACGCTCGACCGCGCATCACCCCCTGTTCCAGGTCGTGCTGGCGTGGCAGAACAACACCCCGCCGCACCTGGACCTGCCGGGCCTCACCGTGACCATGGAACCGCTGCCCACCGGCAGCGCGAAGTTCGACCTCTTCTTCAACCTGGCGCCGGACGAGTCCACCGGCTCCGTCGTCGGTGAGATCGAGTACGCCACCGACCTCTTCGACCGCTCCACGGTGGAGGAGATCGCGGCACGGTTCACGGCCGTCGTCGAGGAGGTCGTGGGCGACCCGAAGACCACCGTCGGCGTGGCGGCCGAGGCCGGGCCCGGCCGGTCCGGCGCCGCTCTCGACGCCGCCGAACGCCGGAAGATCCTCGTCGAGTGGAACGACACCGCCCGCCCGGTCCACTGCCCCGGACCGGTGCACCTGCTCTTCGAGGAGCAGGCCGCACGGCGACCGGAGGCCACCGCCCTGCGCTGGGCCGGCGGCACCATGAGCTACGGCGAGCTGAACCGGTGGGCGAACCGCGTCGCCTGGGACCTCAAGGAACACGGCGTCGGCGCGGAGACCGTCGTCGGCGTCGGTGTCCCGCGCGGCCCGGCCATGATCGCCGCCGTGCTGGGCGTGCTCAAGGCGGGCGGCGCCTATCTGCCGCTCGAACCCACGCTGCCGGCCGACCGCGTGGCCGGCATGCTCGACGACGCCGCGTGCTCCCTCGTGCTGTCCGCACCGGACACCGAACGCTGGGCCCTGCCGGACGGCGTCCGCCTCGTCGAACTCACCGACGCCCAATCGACCGGCCCCGACCACGATCCGGAACCGGCCGCGGGCCCGGACAACACGGCGTACATCATCTTCACCTCCGGCAGCACCGGGAAGCCGAAGGGCGTCGCGGTCACCCACCGTCCGGTGCACAACCTGCTCGACTGGTGCTACCGCACCTTCGCGTTCGGCCCCGACGACGTCGTCCTGTGCGTCACCTCGCTCGGCTTCGACCTCTCCGTCTTCGACATCTTCGGCCTGCTCGGCTGCGGCGGCGGCGTCTACATCGCGGACGCCGTCCAGCAGCGTGATCCGCAGCTGCTCCTGGACATTCTGCTCACGGAACCGATCACCTTCTGGGACTCGGTGCCCACCACCCTCAACCAGGTCGCCTCCCTGCTCACCGAGGACGGCGGGTACGAGGGCGCCGACGACCTGCGCCTGGTGTACCTCTCCGGCGACTACACCCCGCTGTCGCTGCCCGACGAGGTCCGCCGGGTGTTCACCGGCGCGGAGATCGTCAGCCTGGGCGGCGCCACCGAGGCGACGGTGTGGTCCAACTACTTCCGGGTCCGGGAGATCGACCCGTCCTGGCGCAGCATCCCCTACGGCCGCCCCATCGACAACGCCCGCTACTACGTGCTCGACGAGAACATGGAGCCGTGCCCCGTCGGCGTCGAGGGCGACCTGTACATCGGCGGCGACTGTCTCTGCGTCGGCTACGTCAACCGGCCCGAGCTGACCGCGGAACGCTTCGTCCGCGACCCGTTCAGCACGCGCGAGGGCGACAGGCTGTACCGCACCGGCGACCGCGCCAGCTTCTTCCCGGACGGCAACATCTGCTTCCTCGGCCGCGCCGACAACCAGGTCAAGCTGCGCGGGTTCCGCGTCGAGCCCGGCGAGATCGAGCACACCCTGGTCCGCCACCCGGCCGTCCGCCAGGCCATCGTGACCGCCCGTGAGGACCGCCCCGGCGACCTGCGGCTGGTCGCCTACGTCGTCCCCGACACCGGCACCCTGCGGCCCGCCGGCGACGCCGACGAACAGGTGGGGGAGTGGCAGGAGGTCTACGACCAGGCCTACTCCCACGACAGCGGACACGGATTCGGCGAGGACTTCACCGGCTGGAACAGCTCTTTCACAGGTGAGCCGATCCCGCTCGAGGAGATGCGGGCCTGGCGCGACGCCGCCGTGGAACGCGTCCTGTGCCGGTCACCCCGACGCGTCCTCGAACTGGGCGTCGGCACCGGACTCCTTCTCGCGCACATCGCCGCCCGGGTGGAGGAGTACTGGGCCACCGACTTCTCCCAGGCCGTGATCGACCGGCTCGGCGACCAGGTGACCCGGGCCGGCCTGGCCGACCGGGTCCGGCTGCGCCGCCAGGCCGCCGACGACCTCGCGGGACTGCCCCGGGGCGGATTCGACACCGTGGTGCTCAACTCCGTCGCGCAGTACTTCCCCGACGAGCGCTACCTCGCCCGGGTCCTGGACGGCGCCTGGGAACTCCTCGCCCCGGGCGGCCGGATCGTCCTCGGCGACATCCGGCGGGCGGCCTCCCTGCGCACGCTCCAGACGGGCATCCAGCGGGCCAAGCACCCCGACGCGGCACCGGCCGTACTGCGCACCACCGTCGACCAGGCCGTCCTGCTGGAGAAGGAACTCGTGGTCGACCCCGAGTGGTTCCTCAGCTGGGCACACCGGGCCGGGGCGGCCGGCACCGACATCCGCGCCAAGAACGGCATCCACCACAACGAGCTGACCAGGCACCGCTACGAGGTGGTGCTGCACAAGCCGGGCACGGCACCGGCGGACGCCCCGCGACGGCTCGACGCCGTCCCCACCCTGCCCTGGGAGGGCGACCTCGACCGGCTCGCCGACCGGGTACGCGACCGGTCCGAACCGGCGGTGCGGATCACCGGAGTCCCGAACGCCCGCCTCACCGAGGAGGCCGCCGCGGCCCGCGCCCTCGGCCTCGACGACTCCGCCGCGCCCGAGCAGCCGCCGCTCGACCCCGCAGAGATCCGCGCCTGGGCCGCCCGGTACGGCTGGGAAGCCGTGCCGACCTGGTCCGCCGACGCGGTCGACCTGCTCGACGTCGTCGTGCTGCGCGACGGCCCGGCGGCCGGCACCACCCTCACCGGCACATACCTGCCGGCCACCGACGGACGCACCCCGGCGAACGACCCCGCGGCAGCCGCCGCCGTCACGGCGCTGCTGCCCGACCTGCGCGGTCATCTGCGGGAGACCCTGCCCGAGTACATGATCCCGGCCGCCATCGTGCCCATCGCCTCCGTGCCGCTGACCGACAACGGCAAACCCGACCGGCGCGCCCTGCCCGAGCCCGACTACACGGCCGGTGGCGGCCGGGCCCCCGCCACACCGGAGGAGGAGTCGCTGTGCGCGCTGTTCGCCGCGGTCCTCGGTCTCGACCGGGTCGGCGTGGACGACAACTTCTTCACCGTCGGCGGCCACTCACTGCTGGCCACCCGGCTGGTCAGCCGCATCCGTGACGAGCACGGCGTGGAGATCCCCATCCGGCTCGTCTTCCAGTCGCCCACCGTCGCCGAACTGGCGGCCCACCTGACCACCCTGAGCGACGTCCGCCCGCCGCTGCTGCCCCGCCCCCGGCCCGAACGGCTGCCGCTCTCCTACGCCCAGCAGCGGCTGTGGTTCATCCACCGCTTCGAGGGACCCTCGGCGACCTACAACGTCAACCTGGTCCTGCGGATGCGCGGCGAACTCGACGCGGCGGCCCTGCGCCGCGCCGTGCACGACGTCGTCGTACGGCACGAATCACTGCGCACCGTCTTCGGCGAGGCGGACGGACAGCCGTACCAGCGGATCGTCGAACCGGCCGTGGTCGAAGTGCCCTGGGAGGAGAGCGAGGTCACCGAGGCCGAGCTGCCCGGCGTCCTGCGGGAGGCGGCGCGCCGCCCGTTCGACCTGGCGGCCGAGATCCCCGTCCGCTCCTGGCTGCTGCGCACCGGCGAGCGCGAGGCGGTGTTCCTGATCGGCGCGCACCACATCGCCGCCGACGGCTGGTCCGCCCTCCCGCTCGCCGAGGACCTCACCACCGCGTACGAGGCCCGCCGCGCGGGCCGGGCACCCGAGTGGGAACCGCTCCCCGTCCAGTACGCCGACTACACGCTCTGGCAGCGCGAACTGCTGGGCGACAGCGACACACCGGGCAGCCTCTACCGACGGCAGCTGGACTACTGGACCACCCAGCTGGCCGACCTGCCCGAGACCGTCACGCCACCCGCCGACCGGCCACGGCCCGCCGTCGCGTCGTACGCGGGCGATCTGGTGCCCCTCACCCTCGACGCCCAGCTCACCGACGGCGTGCGCAGGCTGGCCCGGGAGACCGGCGCCACGGTGTCCATGGTGCTCCAGGCGGCCCTCGCCGCGCTGCTCACCAGGCTCGGCGCGGGCACCGACGTGCCGATCGGCTCGCCCATCGCCGGACGCACCGACGAGGTGCTGGGCCGGCTGGTCGGGTTCTTCGTCAACACGTGGGTGCTGCGCGCGGACACCTCCGGCGACCCCACCTTCGCCGAACTCGTCGGCCGGGTCCGCGAGTGCAGCCTCGCCGCCTACGACCACCAGGACATCCCCTTCGAGCACTTGGTCGAGAAGCTCAACCCGGCCCGCTCGCCCGCCCACCACCCGCTGTTCCAGGTGTGCCTGGCGCTCCAGAACAACGCGCGACCGGAGTTCCACCTGGCGGGCCTGACCGTGACCGAGGAGCCGTTCTCCCCGGGCACCTCGCGCTTCGACCTGTTCATCAGCGTCACCGAACGGGACGAGGACGGCGCACCGGCCCGCATCGAGGGCTTCGCGGAGTACGCCACCGAGCTGTTCGACGCCGCGACGGTCGGCACGCTCCTCGACCGCTGGCTGCACCTCCTGCGCCAGGTGGTCGCCGCGCCGCAGACGCCCATCGGCTCCGTCGGCGTCCTGGCCGAGCACGAGCGCACGGCGCTCAGCGGCTGGGGCGGCCGGGGCCGGGACGCCCGGTTCGAGGCCGGTACCCTCCACGAGCGGTTCGCCGCCACGGCCGCGGCGACCCCGGACGCGACCGCGCTGGTCTCCGCGGACGGCACGCTCGCCTGGACCTACGCCGAACTGGACCGCTGGGCCAACCGCCTCGCCCACTATTTCCGGGCGCGCGGTGCCCGCCCGGACAGCCGTGTCGCGCTGGTGCTGGAACGCTCGCCGCTGCTCGTCGCCGCCGTCCTCGGCGTCCTCAAGACCGGCGCCGCCTACGTGCCGGTCGACCCGACCTACCCGCCCGAGCGCATCGACTTCCTGCTCTCGGACCTCGACCCGGCCGTCACCGTGGACGAGTCGCTCGCCGGGGAGGACCTCGACGCGCTGCCCGACTCGCCGCCCGCGCCGCACGGCACGGGCGAGCACTCCGTCGCCTACGTGATGTACACCTCGGGCTCCACCGGCCGCCCCAAGGGCGTGGAGGTGACCCACCGGAACGTGACCGACCTCGCCGTCGACGGCTCCTTCGTCACCGGCGCCCACCGACGCGTCCTCCTCCACTCGCCGCACACCTTCGACGCGTCGACGTACGAGATGTGGGTGCCGCTGCTCGGCGGCGGCACGGCCGTGGTGGCCCGGGCCGGCCGGCCGGACACCGCGGAGCTCGCCCGGGTGATCACCGAGCGGGAGATCACGGGACTGTGGCTGACCGCCGGACTGTTCGCCGTGATGGCCGAACAGCACGCCGCGTGCTTCCGCGACGTGCGGGAGGTGTGGGCGGGCGGCGACGTCCTCTCGCCCACCGCCGTCCGCGCGGTCCTCGACGCCTGTCCCGGCATCACCGTGGTCAACGGCTACGGCCCGACCGAGACCACCACCTTCGCCTCCCGTCACCGGGTGGCCTCCGCGGCGGAATGCGCCGACCCGCTGCCCATCGGCACCCCCATGGACGGCAGCCGGCTCCTCGTCCTCGACGACCGGCTGCGGCCGGTGCCGCCCGGCGTGGTGGGCGAGCTTTACATCGGCGGCGACGGCGTGGCGCGCGGATACGCGGGCCGCCCGGATCTGACCGCCACCCGGTTCGTGCCCGACCCGTCGGGACGGCCCGGAGCCCGCGCCTACCGCACCGGTGACCTCGTGCGCTGGAACGCCGCCGGCCACCTCCAGTACATCGGCCGCAGCGACGACCAGTTCAAGCTGCGCGGCTTCCGCGTCGAACCGGGCGAGCTGGAGACGGTGCTGCGGGAAGAGGACGGCGTGGCCAACGCGGTGGTCGCCGTGCGCCAGGACCGGCAGGGCGAACGCCGCATGGTCGCCTACGTGGTGCCCGACGGCTCCGCGTCGACCGGCCGGGACGCCGCCGACCAGGTCGGCGAGTGGCGCGAGATCTACGACACCATGTACGGCGGGACGGAGGTCGGCACCGACGGGGTCGGCGAGGACTTCACCGGCTGGAACAGCTCCTACACGGGCCGGCCCATCCCGCTGCCGCAGATGCGGGACTGGCGGGAGGCCGTGCTGCGGCGGGTACGGTCCCTGCGCCCGCGCCGGGTGCTCGAGGTCGGCGTCGGCTCCGGCCTGCTCCTCGGCCCGCTCGCGCCGGAGGCCGAGGAGTACTGGGGCACCGACTTCTCGGCGCCCGTCGTGGAACGGCTGCGCGCCCAGACCGGCGCCGACCCGCGGCTGTCGGACAAGGTGACCCTGCGCTGTCAGCCCGCCGACGACGCCGAGGGCCTGCCCGCCGGGTACTTCGACACGGTGATCCTCAACTCGGTCGTGCAGTACTTCCCGGACGCCGGGTACCTCACCCGGGTGCTCGACCTCGCGATGGAGCGGCTCGCGCCCGGCGGACGCGTCGTGCTCGGCGACATCCGCAACCACCGCACCCTGCGCACGTTCGCCGCCGCGGTCCACCGCTGCCGGCAGCCCGACGACGGACCGGCCGCCGTGCAGGCCGCCGTCGAACGCGCCGTGCTCGGCGAGAAGGAACTCGTCGTCGACCCGGGCTTCTTCACCCGCTGGGCCGAGGCGAGGCCGGACGCCGTAGCCGCCGACATCCGCCTCAAGCAGGGCACCCACCACAACGAGCTGACACGCCACCGCTACGAGGTCGTGCTGCACAAGGCGCCGGCGAAGCCGCTGGACCTCGGCGACCTGCCCGAGGCGGCCTGGGGGGCCGAGGTCCGTGAGGTCGCCGACCTGGAGGCCGCGCTGGCCCGGCACGGCGGCCGGCTGCGGCTGACCCGCGTCCCCAACTCCCGCCTGGCCGGCGAGGCCGCTGAGTGGGGCGCCCCCGCCGAACTGGGCGGCACCCTGGACCCGGCCGAACTGGAGGAGTGGGGCGCCCGGCGCGGCCTCGCGGTGTACTGCACCTGGTCGGCACAGGCGGGTGACTGCTTCGACGCGGCCGTCGTGCCCGATGTCGACGCCGTCTGCCTCGACGGCCTGTACCGGCCCGTCGGCGCCCCCTCAGGCCGGCCGACGAACGTGCCCGCGGTCTCCCGCCGCGTCTCCCGGCTGCCCTCCGTGCTGCGCGAACGGCTCGCGGGCCGGCTCCCGGAGTTCATGATGCCCGCCGACATCGTCGTCCTGGACCGGCTGCCGCTCACCGAGAACGGCAAGGTGGACCGGGCCGCGCTCCCCGAGCCGGACGCCGGCGGCGGCGACCACCGCGCTCCGCGCACCCCGCGCGAGGAGGAACTCGCCGCGCTGTTCGCCGAGGTACTGGGCCTGGACCGGATCGGCATCGACGACGACTTCTTCGCCTTCGGCGGCCACTCCCTGCGGCTGACGCGCCTGGTCTGGCGGATCCACGAGAAGCTGGGCGTGGACGTTCCCATCCGCACGGTGTTCCAGTACCCGACCGTCGCCGCACTCGCGGCACAGCTGTCCGCCGACACCGAGGCCGACGACTTCGAGGACCCGTTCGCCGTCCTGCTGCCGATCCGCACCGAGGGCCACCGGCCCCCGCTGTGGTGGCTGCACCCGGGCGGCGGGCTGAGCTGGCCCTACCTGGGCTTCGCCCGCCATGTGGAGCCGTCCCGGCCGCTGTACGGCATCCAGGCACGCGGCTTCGACGGGACCACCCCGCCGGCCGGCTCCATCGAGGAGATGGTCGAGGACTATCTCGAGCAGGTGCTCGAGGTCCAGCCGACCGGCCCCTACCACCTGCTGGGCTGGTCCTTCGGCGGCACCCTCGCGCACGCCATGGCGGCCGAACTGCAGCGCCGCGGACACGAGGTGGCACTCCTGGCACTGCTGGACGCCGCCCCCTCCAGCCACTTCGCCGACCTGGAAGCGCTGGACGAGGCCACGGTCCGCCGCTACCTCGCCAACTACATGGGGCACCTGGCGGGGATGGAGGAGTACCCGTCGCTGGTCACCACCGCCTCCTCGATCTTCATCGGACAGATGGAGCAGATGCGGCGGTTCACCTCACCGCGGTACCGCGGTGACGTCGTCTTCTTCAACGCGCTCCTCGACCCGGAGACCCACGACAAGCGGGAACTGGACGAGGAACTGGACGTGCTCTGGAGGGAGCACGTCGACGGTCGTGTGCAGCGCATCGACATCGCCTGCGCTCACAACGAGATGTACTGGCCGCGGAACGCGGCTGAGATCAGCCGCGCCATCAACCGGATCCTGCGGGCGGCGCAGTGACCCTGTTCGACCCCCCAACCGGTGGAACGAGATCTGGAGGACACAGGTGAGCACCAATCCGTTCGACGACGAGAACGGCGAGTTCCATGTGCTGGTCAACGACGAGGACCAGCACTCCCTCTGGCCGGCCTTCGCCGAGGTTCCCGCCGGCTGGCGCAGCGTCTTCGGCCCCGCCGGACGAGCGGAGAGCGTCGCCTACGTGGAGGAGCACTGGACCGACATGCGGCCACGCAGTCTCCGAGAGGCGATGAACGGCTAGGTCCGCGCCGTGAAGCGCGGCTCCGGCCGCTGACCTGAGGAAACGCGGCGCCACTGAGGGCCGAGGCCGTGGCAACCGATCCAGACCACCACGGCCTGCGGCCCTTTACACCTGTCCGGCCGACGGAAGACCCCGTCGGCCGGCGATGACAGTGACCATTTATTTGCGTCCACGGGGAGGCGTGTGCTGTGGGATGCACAACCAGCGATGTCATGTTCGTCCGATGGCCGGCACAAATAGACCTTCGGAACCGATGTAAGAGGGACGGCGTACCCCGTCTCCTCGTGGTGGAGGCAGGTGCCCGTCCGCCGGTGTGCAACGATCCCTTCGAGGACTGGGTCCGAGCGCCCATCTCACGGGATGATCTCGACGCCAGGGTAAGAGCTCTCCAGAACCGGCTCGACAGCCGGCAGATACCAACCCTCGACTCCGCCGGAACACTCAGCTTCGGTCCGCATTCGATCACCATCTCGAATGTCCAGACCGAATTGATGGAGCTGCTCATCGAGCACTTCGGCGAGGTGGTGTACCGGCATGAACTCGCACAGCGGCTCGCGGAACGCGTGCAGAGGCCGACCAGGAATTCGCTCGACCTCCACATCATGCGGCTCCGCCGCCGTCTGTCACCGACCGGCCTGGTCATACGCACGGCCTGGGGCCGCGGTTATGCGCTGGACACCGAGGCCGGCTAGGTGTGCCGTCTCGATACGCGGTGACACGTGTGACGGGTGCCTGAACAGGTGAGGGCCTTCTGGGGTCGGTGTGGACCGCGACATCCACGCCCGACCCCGGAAGGCCCTCATTTCCCACTGTGCCGCCCCGCCGACTCCGCCCCGCAGCGCCGGCGGCTCACGGCTACGGGTGGTGCACCTTCCCGCGCAGCCGGCGAAGTTCGGGGAAGGGCCGGGTGACTCGGCGGGCAAGGAAGTCGACACCGCTCGACCCGCCGGTCCCGCTCTGCTCCCCGACCATCTTCGACACCAGCGCCAGGTGCGCCACCTTCCAGTGCCAGTACCCGTTCCCCAGGTCCACCAGCGCTTCCGCGAGGCGGTGCAGCACGCCCAGCTCCACACCACGCCGGCACACGTCGTTCACGGACTGCCCGTGGTACTCGACCGCCGCCGCGAACGCCTCGTAGAGAGCACCCTGGTGGTGGCTGTTGCCCAGCAGCGTGGTCAGCCGCCGGAACTGCGTCGACTGCGCGCCGCTCGCCGTGTCCAGATAGGCCCGGAACTCGGCGAAGTACCGCAGCGGCAGTTTCTCCAGCACCAGCGTCTGCTGCTGCAGCACCCGTATCACCTCGCCGGCCCGCAGCAGGAACTCCAGCCCCAGCTCCAGATCGTGCGTGTCACAGGGCGGCAGGAGCGCCTCGGCAGCCGCGTCCAGGTCGGTCCCGAGCTGCTTCAGCCACAGCTCGCAGGACTGGTGGGTGATGATGAAGAACTGCTCGGCCAGGAGGACCGCGCGGCCGGCCGTATGTGGGGTCCGCGGCTCCTGGAGCGAAAGCAGAGTCTCCATCTGGAGATATCCCGCGTATGTCAGAGTGCCCAAGACGCCGCCTCCTCGTCATAGGTGGCCGGCCGGTCGCGGCCGGACAATCCGGCGCATCCGTCGACCCATGTGCCTGAGCGTGACACGGAAAGGAACCAGCTGATCTGCAATCTTTCGTCTCTCATTCAAGAGGAAAGACCCGCGCAAGAAATTCCCGGCGCCGGCGCCGCCGATGTCACGATTCGGGCATGACCACCCTGACCGAGCTGGACCTGACCGACGCGACCGCCTTCGTACGGCACGACGCATACGAGTTCTGGCGTCAGGTGCGGAAGTCCCGGCCCGTGTACTGGCACGAGGGGGACCCCGGGTTCTGGGTCGTCGCCCGCCACGCGGACGTGCTGGCCTGCTACGCCGACGTACGCTCCCTGAGTTCCGCGCGCGGGACCGTGCTGGACGTCCTGCTGAGCGGCGGTGACTCGGCCGGCGGCAAGATGCTCGCGGTCACCGACCGGCCCCGCCACCGCGAGCTGCGCAACCTGATGCTGCGCGCCTTCTCCCCGCGCGTACTCGGCGCGGTCGAACAGAAGATATGGGAACGCACGTCACGGCTCATCAAGTCCGTCACCAGGCAGGGTGAGTTCGACTTCGCGGCGGAGGTCGCCGAGCACATTCCGATGAACACGATCTGCGATTTGCTCTCCATTCCGGAGGCGGACCGCGAGAAGCTGCTGCGCTGGAACAAGCTGGCCCTCTCCTCGGAGGACGCCGAGTCCGACCGGCTGGACTCCCTGGAGGCCCGGAACGAGCTCATCGGCTACTTCATGGACCTCGCCCGGCACCGCCGCGCCGACCCCGGCGACGACGTCATCAGCATGATCGCCACGGCGGAGGTGGGAGACGGCCCGCTGACGCTGGAGGAGGTCGCGCTCAACTGCTACAGCCTCGTGCTCGGCGGCGACGAGTCCTCCCGCGTGTCCGCGATCTGCGCGGTGAAGACCTTCGCCGAGCATCCCGCCCAGTGGCGGGCGCTGCGCGAAGGGGCGTCCGAGATCGACACGGCGGTCGAGGAGGTCCTGCGCTGGGCCACGCCGGCCAGGCACTTCGCCCGCACCGCGATCCGGGACATGGAGATCGGCGGCCGGCGGGTGCGCGCGGGCGACATCGTGACGCTGTGGAACACCTCCGCCAACAACGACGAGGAGGTGTTCGACCGGCCGCGCCGGTTCGACCCGGCCCGCTCGCCCAACAAGCACCTCTCCTTCGGCCACGGCCCGCACTTCTGCGTCGGCGCGTTCCTCGGCCGGGCGGAGCTGCGCGCACTGCTGAGCGCACTCACCGAGTCGGTCGACGGGATCGAGGTGTGCGGCGAGCCCACACCGATCTACTCCAACTTCCTGAACGGTTACAGCAGCCTGCCGGTCGACTTCCGCTGACGGCCGTCAGCCGGACAGCCGGCTCTCGACGGCCGCAGCCAGTTCGCCGATCGTCGCCGCCTCCAGCACGGTCCGGATCGACAGCGCGACCTCGAACCGCTCCCGTATCCGGGCGGCCAGCCTGGTCGCCTGCACGGAGTGCCCGCCGAGCTGGAAGAAGTTGTCGGTGAGGCTCGCCTCCGGGATCCCGAGGACGTCCCGCACGATCGCGCAGACCACGGCCGCGCAGCCGACCGCCTCGACGGCGTCCGGCGCCCGTTCGCCGTCCCGGAGTCCCTCTGCCGCCGCGTCCGGCCGCGGCAGGGCCTCCCGGTCGATCTTGCCGTTGGCGAGTGTCGGGAACCGCTCCAGCACCGTGACCCGTGCGGGCACCATGTGCGCGGGCAGCGCCTCGGCGACATGGGCGCGCAGGTCACCCGGCTCCACCGGCGCCGTGGTGGTGACGTAGCCGACCACATGCGCGTCGGCCAGCTCACCCCGCACCACGGCGACGGCGACGTCCACCGCGGGATGGGCGGCGAGCCGGGTCTCGATCTCCCCGAGTTCGACGCGGAAACCGCGCAGCTTCACCTGGCCGTCCGCGCGGCCCGCGAAGAACAGCTCGCCGTCCCGCCCCCTGCGGCCCAGGTCGCCCGTGCGGTACATCCGGCTGCCGGGCGGACCGAACGGGTCGGCCACGAACTTCGCCGCGGTCGCTTGGAACCGGTTGAGATAGCCGCGCGCCAGCCCGCTGCCCGCGATGTACAGCTCGCCCTCCGTGCCGGGCGGCACCGGGCTCAGGCACTCGTCGAGCACGTACACCTCGTTGCCGATCCACGGCATGCCGATCCCGATGTCACCGGCGTCACGCACCGGGCCGCCGATCGTCGCCCCGACGGTCACCTCGGTCGGACCGTAGCCGTTGAACATCCGCCGCTTCGGTGACCACTTGCGCACCAGTGTCGGCGTACAGCTGTCCCCTGTGGACATGACGGTCCCGCCGAGCAGTACGTCCTCGGCGTCGGTCTCACTGAGCGCCACCGGCGGCAGTACCGCGTGGGTGATGCCGTACTTGAGCAAGGTGTTCCACAGCGGATGGCCCGGCAGCAGGTCGTCGGCGGGCACCATCACGAGGGCCGCCCCGGACAGCAGCGCCAGGGACACGTCCCAGAAGGCGGCGTCGAAACTGATGGACGCCCACTGGAGCACGCGGTCGCCCGGGCCCGCCCGCAGGAAGGCCGCCTGTGTGTCGGCCATGTCGCGCACTCCGCTGTGCGGCACGGCGACACCCTTGGGCGTTCCGGTCGACCCCGAGGTGTAGATGACGTACATCAGGTGCTCGGGGCGCAGCGCGGCACGGCGCTCGTGCTGGGCGACGTCGTGCCCCGGCAGAGCCGCGCATTGCGCGCGGAACGCCGGGTCGTCGAGGACGAGTTCCTCCGGGCCCACCCCGAGGGGCGCCACCGAGGAGGACCGCAGCAGCAGCACCGGCCGCGCGTCGGACAGCATGAACGACAGGCGTTCCGCCGGATATCCCGGGTCGAGCGGCAGGTAGGCGCCGCCGGCCTTGAGCACCGCCAGGATCGCCACGATCAGCTCGTTCGACTTCGGCATCGCGACCGCGACGAGAGAGTCGGGTCCGACACCGTGCGCGATGAGCCTGCGGGCGAGCCGGTTGACCCGGGTGTTCAGCTCCGCGTAGCCGAGGGTGCTGTCGCCGTCGATGAGGGCGGGCTCTCCGCCCCGGCGGGCGACGATTGACTCGAACAGTGCCGGCACCGTGTTCAAGCGCAGTCAGCTCCTTCGGGAGGCTCCCTGATCGACGGCGAATCTAATCTCCGGCGACCGGGGAGCCCGGCGAATCCTTCCCGTCTCTGTCAGTGGCCGCTCCCGGCGCCGGCGGGTACGCGCCGACGGTCCCCCGACCGGGTGACGGCGGCGCCGTCGCCGACGTGCAGGGCCGCGTCGGCGGTGGCCAGGGTGGTCTGGTCGAGCGGGAAGTAGCCCTGCTGCGGGGTGGTGTCCGTCCGGGACCGGCCGGCGGCGACCGTGCCGGCGGGGACGAGAGCCCAGTCGGTGACGTGGTCCTGCAGGTGGCTCTCGTAGGTGCCCGGCTCGGGGTCGCCCAGCCCGAGGGCCTCGCTGCGGCCCAGGCTGCCGACGACGAAGAGGTACTGCTCGCCCAGCAGCGGTGCCACGACGGTGCCGGCCCCGGGCCAGCTGACGCTCAGGTCGCCCAGGCTCCAGCTGCTCGGGGTCCGCTGGAGGTGCACGTTGTGGGCGGAGACCAGCGTCGCGCCCCGGCGGCCCTCGATGCTGCGGATGTCGAGGAGGTTCTGCGCCATGAGCGCGTCCCGGGTGGCGAACAGCCGGGACAGCCGGGCGTTGTTCTCCAGGCGCTGGGCCGCCTGCCGGTGGTAGCGCAGCAGACCGAGGCCGGCGGTGAGATGTGTCCTGGCCCGGAGCCACTCCGCGCCCGAGGTCTGCGCGATCCGCTCGGCGGCGTTGGAGTGGAGCAGGGTGAGCATGTCGTCGGCGAGGGACCACAGCCGCTCGGCCTCGGGCGTGGCGCCGACCGACATGGCCGGATCCATCACCGCCTCCGTACGGCTCCACTGCTCGTCCGCGCCGAGCAGCCCGGCGAGGTCGAGGTCGAGCCCCAGATAGTCCCGGGCGTGTTCGAGGAAGCGCCGCGGGCTGGGGGCGCTGGTCGTCTCCGTCGGGGCGTCGAAGCCGTAGAAGCTCAGCTGCTCCTCCGGCGGCAGGCCCGCGTTGTGGTCCCGCATCCAGGCGACGAGGCGCCGGTTGGTCTCCAGGTTCCCGAAGTCGTGGGAGAAGCCGTCCCGCGCCACCTCGTCGAGATCCCCGTCGCCGCCCTTGACGAAGTCGTCGACGCGCAGCGCGGCCACGCGGTCGGTCTCCAGGGCGATCGAGCGGAAGCCGAGGCCGGCCAGCCGGGCGAACAGCTCGTTGCGCACCCACCCGAAGGCGGGTTCCCGGTGGGTGGGTTCGCCGAGCGCCAGTACAGCGCACGAGGCCACGGGAAGGTCGTGAAAGTCCTTGCTCATGTCTGTCAATCGAATCATTGAAAGACCCGTTGAGGCTTACGGCGATGCCGTCGGTGCGGCGGGCGGGCCCGCCGGGCCGCGAGGTCTCAAACCGTCGGGGAGTACCCCGGCGCGGGAGCCGGTTCCGCGCCGGCCGTCGGTCCGGCCGGGGCGACCCCCAGGAGGGCCACGTACCCGCCGAGCTGGGCCGCCGCGTCGAGCATGGACACACCGCGGGCCGTGAGCCGTCGCCGCCAGTCGTCGAGGGCGGCGGACAGCGCCTCGGTGCCGCCGGCCGTGCGGATCTGCCGGACCACCGTGCGGATGTGCTCCAGCGGGTAGCCCCCGCGCCTGAGGAGATGGGTCAGCTCGGCGTCGCGCACGTCCGTGGCGCCGTACGAGCGGTGGCCGGTGACCGGCTCCCGGGCGGGGGTGAGGATGCCCACCGCTTCCCAGTTCCGCAGGGTCGCCGCGGTCACCCCCAGACGGCGCGCGAGTTCGCCGATGCTGAGCGGTTCGCTGCCGGCGGACGTGTGGGCGGGGCCGGGGGCGGGCCCGGAGGTGAGGTGCTCCACCGCCCGCCCCACCGCGTCCAGCGTGCTTCGGTCGCGCAACAGCTGGGCGTGGCCGCGGTCGACGGCCGTCAGCGCGGCGTCGAGGTCGCCGGTGTTGAGCGTCCGCATGATCTCCCCGCCCGTGGCGTACCCGTAGGCCTGGACGAGCGCCAGATAGGCGCGCAGGGCCGCGGCGTGGGTCTCGGTGTAGGTGCGGTAGCCGGACGGGGTGCGCCGGGCGAGCGGGATGAACCCGTCCCGCTCGTAGTTGCGCACCGCCTGGGTGGAGATGCCGTGCTCACGGGCCAGGTCGAACGGACGCAGGTACTTCACGGTTTGAGACTTTATCCCAAGATCTCCGGGTGTTTTCCGCCAAACCCTCAACCGACTTTGCAGGTATACGCTTGAGTCCCATGAACCGGGACGTTCAGGAACTCGTCACCACGTCGCATGACGAAGACGTGCTGCGTCCGACCAACGGGAGGGACACCATGACGGCCGGCACGGAGACCGACACCCAGACTCCCGCGCTGTGCGCCGCCGACAGCCATGATCTGATCCGTGTGCACGGGGCACGTGAGAACAACCTCAAGAACGTGCATGTCGAGATACCCAAACGGCGGCTGACCGTGTTCACCGGGGTCTCCGGCTCGGGCAAGAGCTCCCTGGTGTTCGACACGATCGCCGCGGAGTCGCAACGGCTGATCAACGAGACGTACAGCGCCTTCATCCAGGGCTTCATGCCCACCCTGGCGCGGCCCGAGGTCGATGTGCTCGACGGGCTGACCACCGCGATCCTCGTCGACCAGCAGCCGATGGGCACCAGTCTCCGCTCCACGGTCGGCACCGCCACCGACGCGGGCACACTGCTGCGCATCCTCTTCAGCCGGCTCGCCCAGCCGCACATCGGGACGCAGAAGGCGTTCGCCTTCAACGTCGCCTCGGCCGACGCGTCGGGCGTCCTCGTGGTGAACGGCAAGAAGATCGAGAAGGGCTTCAGCGTCGTCGGCGGCATGTGCCTGCGGTGCGAAGGCATGGGCACCGTCTCGGACATCGATCCCGCCCAGCTCTTCGACGACTCCAAGTCGCTCGCGGACGGCGCGGTCACGGTCCCCGGCTGGAAGCCCGACGGCTGGGTGGTGCAGTCCTTCACCGAATCGGGCTTCCTCGACCCGCACAAGGCGATCCGCGACTACACCGAGCAGGAAAGGCACGACTTCCTGCACCGGGACCCGGTCAAGGTCAAGGTGAAGGGCGTCAACACCACCTACGAGGGCCTTCTCGCGCGCGTGCGCAAGTCGTTCCTGTCCAAGGACAAGGAGACGCTCCAGCCGCACATCCGCGCCTTCGTGGAACGGGCGGTGGCGTTCTCCGCCTGCCCCGAGTGCCACGGCACCCGGCTCAGCGAGACCGCCCGGTCCGCGAAGATCGACGGCCTCAGCATCGCCGACGCCTGCGCCATGCAGATCAGCGACCTCGCGGCCTGGGTCCGCGGTCTGACCGACCCGTCGGTCAGGACACTGCTCACCGTGCTCGGCCAGACCCTCGACTCGTTCGTCCGGATCGGCCTGGGCTACCTCTCGCTCGACCGGTCCTCCAGCACGCTCTCGGGCGGTGAGGCCCAGCGCGTCAAGATGGTCCGCCACCTGGGCTCCGCGCTCACCGACGTCACCTACGTCTTCGACGAGCCCACCGTCGGCCTGCACCCGCACGACATCCAGCGGATGAACGAGCTGCTGCTGCGACTGCGCGACAAGGGCAACACCGTGCTGGTCGTCGAGCACAAGCCGGAGACGATCGTGATCGCCGACCACGTCGTCGACCTGGGACCCTACGCCGGCACCAAGGGCGGCGAGGTGGTCTTCGAGGGCACCGTCGAGGCACTGCGGACCAGCGGCACCGTCACCGGACGGCACCTGGACGACCGGGCCTCGCTGAAGCCGTCCGTGCGCGAGCGCTCCGGTGTGCTGGAGGTGCGCGGCGCCAACGCCCACAACCTGCGCGACGTCGACGTGGACATCCCGCTCGGCGTGCTCACCGTGGTCACCGGCGTCGCGGGCTCCGGCAAGAGTTCCCTGATCCACGGCTCGGTAGCGGGCCGGGACGGCGTCGTCACGGTGGACCAGTCGCCCATCAAGGGCTCCCGGCGCAGCAACCCGGCCACCCACACCGGCATGCTCGAACCGATCCGCAAGACGTTCGCCAAGGTCAACGGCGTCAAGCCCGCCCTGTTCAGCCCCAACTCCGAGGGCGCCTGCCCCACCTGCAAGGGCGCCGGAGTCATCTACACCGACCTGGCGATCATGGCCGGCGTCGCCACCACCTGCGAGGAGTGCGAGGGCAAGCGGTTCCAGGCCTCGGTGCTCGAGTACCGGCTCGGCGGCCGGGACATCAGCGAGGTGTTCGCGATGCCGGTGGCCGAGGCCGCCGAGTTCTTCCGCAGCGGTGAGGCACGGACGCCGGCCGCGTGTGCCGTCCTCGACCGGCTCGCCGAGGTCGGACTGGGCTACCTCAGCCTCGGCCAGCCGCTCACCACCCTCTCCGGCGGCGAGCGGCAACGGCTGAAGCTGGCCGGTCACATGGCAGGAACGGGCAGCGTCTACATCCTCGACGAGCCGACCAGCGGCCTGCACCTGGCCGACGTCGAGCAACTGCTCGCCCTGCTCGACCGGTTGGTGGACGCCGGCAAGACGGTCGTCGTCGTGGAGCACCACCAGGCGGTCATGGCGCACGCCGACTGGATCATCGACCTCGGCCCCGGCGCCGGCCACGACGGCGGCCGGATCGTCTTCGAGGGCACGCCCGCCGAACTCGTCGCCGCCCGCTCCACCCTCACGGGCGAGCACCTCGCCCAGTACGTCGGCGCCTGACCCGACGCGGCCCGTCGCCTGCCCCCGCCCGGTGACAGGGGCGGGGGCGTCGACCGCGGCCGGCTCCCGCCGGGCCGGGAGCCGGCCTCACCCCTACCGCCGCAGGCGCACGACTGTCTGGCTCACCTCTTTCGCCCGCCCCTCTCCGGTACCGCGGCGGCGACCACAATGCGGGCCGACGGCCTCCTCCCGCCGGCAGCCCGTCCCGGCGTTCCCCATCGCGCACCGGCCGGACCGCTCCCCGCGGCGGACGGACCCCGCTCGCACCGCCCGACGGAAGGGATCAGACCGATGTCCTCGCACGCCGACCACACCACCGTGATCGTGGGAGCCGGCCCCGCCGGGCTCACCGCGGCGCTCAGCCTGGCCAGGTACCGGCACCCGGTGACCGTCGTGGACAGCCCGCGGGCACCGCGCAACAGCGCGTCGCCGGGGGTGCACGGCCACGTCGGAATGGACGGCGTCCCGCCCGCCGAGTTCCGGGCGCGCGCCTGGCGGGAACTCTCCCGCTACCCGACCGTGGAGCGGCTGGAGGCCGACGCCGAAAGTGTCTCCCTCGCCCCGGGCGGGGGCTTCCGGGTCACCCTCGGCGGCGGTGAGGCCGTCGAGGCCCGAAGCGTCCTGCTCGCGACCGGTGTCGTCGACGTCCATCCGGCCGACGTGGACGGCTTCGCGGCCTGCTGGGGCCGCAGCGTGATCCACTGCCCGTTCTGCCACGGTGAGGAGAACGCCGGCGGGCGCTGGGCGACGGTCGCCGACAACGCGGAACTCGCGGCGCTGTCGGCCGTGGCCTTCCGGGCCTGGAGCGAGGACACGATCGCGATCTGCCAGGAGTCCATGCCCGGCCTGGAGACCGCTCGCGCGACCGCGCGAAGCAGGGGAGGTGACGTCGTCGCGGGAACGGTCCGCCGCCTGCACCACCGCGAAGGCGCCCTGCAGGCGGTCGAGTTGGCCGACGGCAGGATCCTGGAGCGGCAGACCCTGGTGTGGACGCCGCGACAGCAACAGCAACCCCTCGTGCAGCGCGCGGCCGAGGAACTGAAGCTGACGGTCGACGACGCCGGATTCGTCGGCGTCGACGCCTCTCAGTGCACCAGCGTGCCGGGCCTGTACGCGGCCGGGGACCTGACCAGCCGCTGGAAGCAGTCCGTCACCGTGTCGACCGCGGCGGGCGCGGCGGCCGCCGACGCCATCCACATGTCGGCGTTGCTCGGTGCCGTGCACCACTGAACCGGTCGCCGCCCCGCCACCACCCACGCCAGGGCGCGTCGGATCAGGAAAGGAATCACGGCAGATGCCAGCAGCGATCAGAACGGCCGGACTGTGCAAGCGTTTCGGCTCGCTCACCGCACTCGACCACCTCGAACTCACGGTGCCCGAGGGCACGGTGCACGGCCTGCTCGGCCCCAACGGCGCCGGCAAGACCACCACCGTCCGGATCCTGGCCACCCTCATCACACCGGACGAGGGAACGGCCGAGGTGTTCGGCGTGGACGTGCGCGACGACCCCCGGCGGGTCCGGTCGGTCATCGGGCTCACCGGCCAGTACGCCGCCGTCGACGAACTGCTCACCGGGCGCGAGAACCTGCACATGATCGGCAGGCTGTTCCGGCTGTCGAAGTCCGACTGCCGGGCACGCGCGAGCGAGTTGCTGGAACGCTTCGGCCTGGGTGACGCCGCCGACCGGCAGCCCAAGACGTACTCGGGCGGGATGCGGCGCAGGCTCGACGTCGCGGCCAGCCTCATGGCGCGGCCCAGGCTCATCTTCCTCGACGAGCCGACGACCGGCCTCGACCCGCGCAGCCGTATGGAGGTGTGGCGGCTCCTGCGCGAACTGGTCGCGGACGGTACGACCGTACTGCTCACCACCCAGTACCTGGAGGAGGCGGACCAGCTCGCCGACTCCCTGTCCGTGATCGACCAGGGCAGAGTCATCGTCAGCGGTACCCCGGACGAGCTGAAGGCCCAGGTGGGCCAGGACCGGGTCGGCATCACGCTCCTCGACCCGGGAGTCATGGAGCGCACGGTCCGGATCCTGCGGGAGCGGCTGGGCACCGACCCGGTCGCCGACCCGGACAAGATGCAGGTCCACGCGCCACTGCCGGACGGCGGCACCCTGCCCGACCTGCTCCACCTGCTCAGGGAGTCGGGGATCGCGGTCGGCGACGTGGCGCTCCGCCGGCCCACCCTCGACGACGTCTTTCTCTCCGTGACCGGCCGATCCGCCGATCACGGCACCGACCGGCGCACCAGTGGGAAGGAAACCGAGCGGCCATGACCTCCACCACTCTGACGTGGGAGAGCGGCACGTCCTGCACACAGTCGCGGAACGCCCTCGCATGGTGGTGCTCCGACGTGTGGCAGATGACCCTGCGCAACGTACGGCACGTGCTGCGCAGCCCCGAGCTGGTGATGTTCTCGCTGGTCCAACCGGTGATGTTCATCCTGCTGTTCACGTACGTCTTCGGCGGCGCCATCGATGTCGGCGGCGAACGCTACGCCCAGTTCCTGCTGCCCGGGATCCTCGTCCAGATGGCGCTCTACGGCTCCGCCGCCGGCACCACCATCGGGGTCGCCGCCGAGATGCACGAGGGCCTCATGGACCGCTTCCGCTCGATGCCGATGAGCCGTACCGCCGTGCTCCTCGGACGCACGCTGTCGGAGATCTTCCGCAACGTCGGCGTGGCCGGCGTGACCGTGGGAGTCGGCCTGCTCGTCGGCTTCCGGTTCCGGGGCGGACTCCTGCCCGCGCTGGCCGGCCTGCTGCTGTTGCTGCTCTTCGGCTACGCGGTGTCCTGGTTCGCCGCCTACCTCGGGCTGTCGGTGCGCAACCCGGAAGCCGCCCAGGCGGTCGGCGGTGTGTGGATCTTCCCGTTCACACTGATCTCCTCGGCGTTCGTACCGACCGGCTCGATGCCGGGCTGGCTGCAGGCGTACGCCGCCCACAGCCCCATGACGGCGGCCGTGAACGCGCTGCGGGCACTGTTCACCGGGGGGCCGGCGACGAGCTACGTCCTGCAGACCGTGGCCTGGTCGGTCGGCCTGATCGCGGTGTTCGCCCCGCTCGCGGTCCGCAAGTACGGCTCGCGCTGACCGGCGGCCGTTGCGCCCGTGACAGAAATTCGCAAGAGACCGAGGACGCACCAGGAGGCGACGCAATCATGGCAGCCATGACTGAACCTGTCGGCGCACCCGACGGACCTGCCGCGATGACCGAGGTGTTCGACGCCGTCTACCGCGGGGAGAGCCCGTTCGGCAAGCGCCCGCCGTGGGACATCGGGGCGCCTCAGCCCGCCTACGTCGCCCTGGAGGAAGCGGGGCTCATCGGCGGCGCGGTGCTCGACGCGGGCTGCGGCACGGGCGAGGACGCCCTCCACGTGGCCGGCAAGGGATACGCGGTCACGGGGCTGGACCTGTCCCCGACGGCGATCTCCCTCGCCCGGGACAAGGCCGCGGCACGCGGACTCGACGCCGTCTTCGAAGTCGCCGACGCCCTCCGGCTCGAGGGCTACGAAGGGCGTTTCGACACCGTGATCGACTCCGGCCTCGCCCACACCTTCGAGGGCGACATGCTGCGCTCCTACGCGGCGGCCCTGCACCGGGCCTGCCGCCCGGGGGCGGTGGCGCACATCCTCTCGATCAGCGACCGGGGGTCCGCCGAGATGCAGACGCGCCTCGCCGAGGCCATCGAGGAGATACCCGCGCCGCTTCCGGACGACGACGAGCCGCCCGGCCTCAAGCGCTCCGCCGACCACTTGCGCGACGGCTTCGCCGACGGCTGGACGGTCGAGTCGATCGACGAGGCCCTCATGCGCGGCGTCATCCCGACCACGTCGGAACTCCTCGACGTGCACGCCTGGCTCGGACGCTTCCGCCGTAGCTGAGCGCGACCACCGAACACGGCTCCTGCGAAGGTGATCAACGATGAAGGTGCGAGTAGGCAAGTGGCTGCGGACCGTCGCGTCTTCACCGGCCGGCCGGGCGGCCAGACGCGCGCTCCCGTCGGCCGGCACCTCCCCGGCCCCGCCCCGCTGGGCCGGGGCCGCCCGCACCGCCTACCGGTTCGGCTCCGTCTACGCCGGCCTGTACTGCCTGACCAGCCCGCAGGTCTATCTGGCACTGCGCGGCGGCGGCATGGGGCGCCTCCAGGAAGCGGCCGACTCCTGGGCGAAGCTCTGGGCGATACACCCGGTGCGGAACTGGATGTCCGTCCGGGTCTTCGGCAAGGAGCTCGGTGACCGCTTCGACGGCGGCGACGACCCGCACACCTGGGCGGGGCAGCTCTGCTGGCTCGCGGGCGCCGCCGCGGCCGTCCCGGTCTGGTCCCTGCTCGACCGGCACCGGACGGACCAGGCGACACCGGCCAAGTGGTTCCACCTGGCCGCCCGCTTCTGCCTCGCGGGGCAGATGTTCTCCTACGGCGCGGCCAAGGCCGTCCCGCTCCAGTTCCAGCTGCCGCCGTCCAAACTCGTCGAGCCGCTCGGCGACCTCAGCCCGATGGGCCTGCTGTGGGCGCAGACGGGGTCCTCGAAGCCGTACCAGATGCTGCTCGGCTGTGCGGAGATCGCCGGCGGGCTGCTGCTCATCGTGCCGCGCACGGCGTCGCTGGGCGCGGCGCTGTCGGCGGCGGAGATGGCTCAGGTGTTCCTCCTCAACATGACCTTCGACGTCCCCGTCAAGGTCCACTCCTTCCACCTGCTCCTGCTCAGCGTGCTTCTGCTGGCCCCGCGGACGCCCCGCCTGGCCGGGGCCCTGCTGACGGAGCGCCCGCTCCCCGCGGCCGCCCCCGCGGACCTCTTCCGTTCCCGCCGGGCGAACCGGATCGCCACCGCCCTGCAGGCCGGGGCGGGACTCTGGTTGCTCGGCACACAACTGCGCAACGACTGGTCGTTCTGGAAGAACCACGGCGGCGGACGGGAAAAGCCCGAGCTGTACGGCGTCTGGGACGTCACCGACTTCTCCATCGACGGCGAGCAGCATCCGCCCGTGACGACCGACGGCCAGCGCTGGCGCCGAGTCGTCGTGGACTCCGCCGACGCCGTGGCCATCCAGCACATGGACGACTCGCTCGACCCCTGCATGGCGGCGATCGACATGAACGCCCGGTCCGTCGCACTGACCAAGATGGCCGACCCGAAGTGGCAGGTGACGTTCGCCTTCGAGCGCCCGGCCGACGACCGGCTGATCCTGGAGGGCGACGCCGACGGCTACCACCTCCGCCTGCACCTACGGCGCCGCGATCTCGGCTCCTTCCCGCTGGTCGGCCGCGGCTTCCACTGGGTGCAGGACAACTCGTACCTGCGCTAGCGGACCGGTCGGCCGAAGCGGCACACGCGGGACGGCGGCCCGCCGTCCACGGAAGGAGGACAACGGATGAGCGCGGACGTGGAGACGCTGGCCGCGGAGGTGCGAGGACCCGTCCTGCTGCCCGGCAGCCGGGAGTACGACGAGGAACGGAGCGGCTTCCAGGCCGGCTTCCGGCACCGACCCGCCGTCGTCGTCGGCGCCACCCGCCCCGAGGACGTGCGCGCCGCGGTCCGCTTCGCCGCCGAGCGGAGACTGCCCGTCGCCGTGCAGTCCACCGGACACGGCATCGTCACCGCCCTGGACGGTGAGGGCGTTCTCGTCACCACCCGCCGGATGAAGGCCGTCACGGTGGATGCGGAGGCCGGGACCGTCAGGGCCGAGGCCGGCGTGCTGTGGGGAGAGGTCATCGAGCGGGCCGCCCCGCACGGCCTGGCCCCGGTCAACGGATCGGCCCCGCACATCGGCGTCGTCGGCTACCTCCTCGGCGGCGGTGTCGGCCTGCTCGGCCGCCGGACCGGATACGCCAGCGACTACGTCCGCGCCCTCGACATCGTCACCGCCGACGGCGTGCAGCGCCGAGTCACGGCCGGCTCCGACCCCGATCTGTTCTGGGCGCTGCGCGGTGGCGGCGGCAACTTCGGCGCCGTCACCGCCGTCGAGACCGCCCTCGTGCCGGTGACCCGGCTCTACGGCGGCGGCCTCCACTTCGCCGCGGACCAGCCCGTCGACCTGCTGCACGCCTACCGAGCATGGACCCTGACGCTGCCCGAGGAACTCACCTCCTCGATCGGCCTCATGACCTGGCCGTCGTCGCCGTCCGTCCCCGAGTCACTGCGCGGACGCTACGTCGCGCACGTCCGCATCGCCTTCACGGGCTCCACCGCGGAGGGCGAACGGCTCGTGGCACCCCTGCGCGCGCTCGGCCCGCGTCTGATCGACACCGTCCGGGAGATGCCGTACACCGAGGTCGGCACCATCTATCAGGACCCGCGGGTCCCGCACGCCTACTTCGGCGGGAACGTCCTGCTGCGCGAACTCGATCCAGCGGCCCTGCGGACCGTCGTGGACGTGGCCGGACCCGGTGCGGCCGTGCCCTGCATCGTCGAGATCCGCCACCTCGGCGGGGCCTTCGCCCGCCGGCCCGCCGACCCGGGCGCGGTCGGCGGCCGTGACGCCGCGTACATGCTGCGAGTGATGACCAGCGGCACGGCCGCGCCGTCCACCGCAGCCCGGCCGGTCCATCAGCGCGTCTACGACGCCCTGAAGCAGTGGACCGTCGGCCGCGCCCTCAACTCCGTCTACCACGACGGCGCCCCGGTCCTCCAGGAGCAGGTCCGGGAACTCTTCGCGGCCGAGGACTTCGAGCGGCTGCGACGCGTGAAGAAGCTGCACGACCCGCACAACCTGTTCCGGTTCACCCACAACATCCCACCAGCGGACGGCAACTGACCGGTCTTTTCTGCGCCTGCGAGCGGCAGTACGCCGCCGGGGCCGGACCGCTTCCCCTCAGCGGCGGCCGGGCTGAGCGTCGGTGAAACGATCACCACGGACCTCGTCAGGGCCGACTCCGCGTGACTCCAGGCGTCACACACCAGGCGTCGACCGGCCGCCGGCGCCCGGACGCCGTCGCCGCAGCAAGGACCGGGCTGCCCGGCGTACGAGGAAGGAATCCTGGATGTCCGGTACAGCGGCATCTGTCATCGAGATCTTCGAACAGCAGGCGGCAAAGCGCCCGGAGGAGATCGCGGTCCGCGACGCCCGCGGTGAGCTCACCTACGCCGAATTGGACCACCGGGCGAACCAGCTGGCTCACGAACTGCGCGCCCGCGGAGTGGACGCCGAGGTCCCGGTGGCGCTGCTGATGCGCCGCTCGGCCGATCTGATCGTCACCCTGGTGGCCGTCCTGAAGGCGGGCGGTGTCTATCTGGCGCTGGACCCCCGCCTGCCGGCGGAGCGCCGGACGACGGTTCTGCTCGATGCCCGGCCGGCGCTGGTCGTCACCGACGAGGAGCCGCCGTCCGCCACGGCCGGGGATCCGCCCTGGTGTTTGCTGGCGGAGCTGTCGGCGTGCGCCTCGCGACGGCCGACGACGCCCCCGGTGACCCGTACCTCGGCGGAGAGCACCGCCTACATCGCGTACACCTCCGGATCGGCCGGGAAGCCGAAGGGCGTCATGGTGCCGCACCGGGCGATCGCACGGCTGGTCGTCGGAGCGGACTATCTGCCGATCAGGGCCGACGACGTCTTCCTGCAACTGGCCCCCCTCGCCTTCGACGCCGCGACCCTGGAGATCTGGGGGCCGCTGCTGGGCGGCGGCAGACTGGTGGTCGCGCCGGAACACCAACTCCCCCTGGAAGCACTCACCGACCTGGTGCGCGGCGAGGGTGTCACGATCCTGTGGCTGACCGCCGGGCTGTTCCACCACCTGGTCGCGTCAGGCCTCGCGGCACGGCTGCGCGGCCTCAGGTTCCTGCTCGCCGGCGGCGACGTGCTGTCGGTGGAGGCGGTCAACGCCGCCATGGCGGAACTCGACGGCACGACGCTGATCAACGGCTACGGCCCCACCGAGAACACCACGTTCACCTGCTGCGCGGCCCTGACCGAACCGGTCAAGGCGCCGCGGGTGCCGATCGGACCGGCGATCGACGGCACCTCGGTCTACGTGCTCGACGACGAGCTCCGGATGGCACCGGACGGGCAGACGGGCCGCGTGCACGCCGCCGGCGCCGGTCTGGCGCACGGCTATCTCAACGATCCGGCGCTGACCGCTCAGCGATTCGTGGCGAACCCGTTCTCGGCGGTACCGGGGGACCGCATGTACCGCACCGGAGACCTCGGATCCCGCGATGCGGACGGTGCGCTCGACTTCCACGGCCGGGAGGACCGGCAGGTCAAGATCCGCGGCTTCCGGATCGAACCGGGCGAGGTGGAACACGCTCTGCGCGCACACCCGGACGTGGTGGACGCCGCGATCGTCGCCCCGTCGTCGGGTGACGAGCGCTCCCTCGTCGGGTTCTACGTCGCCGACGAACCGCTGGTCTCCGAACACCTGCGCACGCACCTGGGAACCCTTGTCCCCCCGTACATGATCCCGGCGGGCCTGGTGTGGCTGGAGGCCCTGCCCCTGACGGCCAACGGCAAGGTCGACCGGGACGCGCTGACCGCGTACGCGCCGCCGGGCCGGGGGGATTTGAGTTCGGACTACCGCGGCCCCGGCACTCCGGTGGAACAGTGGCTCGCCGAGATGTGGGGCGACCTCACCCAGACGTCCCCCGTCGGCGTCGACGACGACTTCTTCGAGCTCGGCGGTCATTCGCTGATGGCCGTCCGGATCATCGTGGAGATCAGCGGCCGCACGGGCGTCGAGATCGACCCGCAGGATTTCTACGCCTGTCCGACGATCGCCGAGCTTGCCGAGCTGATAGCCGCCGGCGCCCGTGAATAGGCGGCACGAGGAGTACTGAAGACCGAAAGTCCGCCCATGAATGAGAAGCGAAAGATTGCTGATCAGTATCCGCACCGGCGTGCAATGCTCCGGTCATGGGCCTCGAATGCCGTCCGCGATCGGTTGGGAGTTGATGTCGCAATGAAGCTGGAGCGTACGGACCCGCGCTCCTACACCCCGCTGACCGAGGAGGAACGACGGCGGCGGGCGGAGAGCACCGGCGGTGAGCCGATGCTCGATTTCGATGTCACGAACGACTCCGAGAGCACGGCCTACATCGGATACCACCACGTGGACGTCCTGCTCGGTCTCCAGCATCCGCGCACCGGCGAACCCGCCGAGCTGTCGTTCTACATCACCGGCCAGATCCAGGAACTGCTGTTCAAGCTGCTGTTCACCGAGGTCAACCGGATCCGAGACCTGCTGTTCACGGACAGCCTCGACGAGGCCCTTCGGTATCTGCGGCGCGTCGAGCGCGTCCAGCGGGTGCTCACGACGACATGGGAGCCGGTGAGCACCATCACGCCCACCGAGTTCGCGGCCTTCCGCGACGAGCTGGGTTCGGCGTCGGGCATCCAGTCCTACATGTACCGGCAACTCGAATTCGCGCTCGGCAACAAGGCTCCCCGGATGACGGAACCGTACCGGCCGGTGGGCTGGGCGTACGAGCAGGTCATGGCCGCGCTGCGGGCACCGAGCCTGTACGACGCGGCGCTCGGAGTGCTCCAGCGCCGGGGCCTGGGCGTCCCGGCCCACTGTGTCGAGCGGGACTTCGCCGAGCCGTACCAGCCGCACGCCGCGGTCGAACAGGCATGGGCGCGGGTCTACCAGTCACCCCGCGAGCATCCGGACGTGTACGCCCTGGCCGAATCGCTGTCTGATCTGAACCATCTGCACGCGCAATGGCGCTACACCCATCTGCTGACCGTGGAACGCATACTCGGCCACAAACCCGGCACCGGCGGGACCTCCGGCGTCAACTGGCTGCGCAAGGTGGCCGAACACCGTTTCTTCCCCGAGCTGCTGGCCGCCCGCACCGCCATCTGACGCCGATTTCCCGGTGATTTGGGGGAGATCATTGAGTTTCCTCGTCTACCGCCGATATGACCAGACCGAGCTTGACCGCCAGTATTCCCCGAGCTCCTGTGCGGACGACATGCCCGCCATTCTCGCCGAATACACGACGCGGAGCGCGCTGACGAGGACCGAGCTGCCGGTGCACGCCGGCATCCGGTACGGCGCACTGCCCTGCGAAAGCCTCGACTTCTTCCCGGCGCGCGGCCCACGGGCGCCGCTGCTGGTGTTCGTGCACGGCGGCTATTGGCAGGAACTCGGCAAGGACGACTCCTCCTTTCCCGCACGCCGGCTCGTCCCGGCCGGCGCCGCGTTCGCGGCGATCGGCTACGGGCTGGCCCCGCGGTACCAGCTCGACGAGATCGTCGACCAGGTACGACGCGCCGTCCGGTGGCTCGTGGAGCACGCACAGGACCTCGGGTTCGACGGCGAGCGGATCGTGCTCGCCGGAAGCAGCGCCGGCGCTCATCTGGCGCTGATGGCACTGCTCGACGGCTGGATGCCCGGGGGCACGCAGCCGGCGGACGTGATCGCCGGAGCGGTCCTGCTCAGCGGCGTGTACGACCTCGAACCGCTCCGGCTCACCTACGTCAACGAACCGCTGGGACTCGACTCCGAGGCGGCCGCCAGGCTCAGCCCGATCCGCCACCTCCCGGACCGGCTGCCGCCGCTGGTGGTGGCGCGCGGCGGCGCCGAGACCGCCGAGTTCGCCCGCCAGCACCGCGCGCTCGTCGAGGCCGCCACGCCCCGTTCGGCCGCCGTCCACGATCTGGTGATCACGCACCGGAACCACTTCGACATCACCTTCGACCTCGACGATCCCGCCAGTGACCTGGGCGCCGCGGTGCTCCACCGGCTCGGGCTGCCCGGGCGGGCATCCAGAAGAGCGGCAGGCGACTCCGTCCGATCCCACCGAGACATTGGAAGCACATGAGCGACAACCTGATCAAGAAGATACTCGTGCTCGGCGGCGGTACGGCAGGCTGGATGACCGCTTCCTACCTCGGCAAAGCGCTCGGCCCGACCGTCCGGATCACCGTGCTGGAAGCGCCGGCCATCCCGAAGATCGGCGTCGGCGAGGCCACGATCCCCAATCTCCAGCGGGTGTTCTTCGACTACCTGGGCGTGACCGAAGAAGAGTGGATGCCGGAGTGCAACGCCAGTTACAAGATGGGCATCAGGTTCATCAACTGGCGCACTCCGGGAGCCGGAATGTCCCGCCCACGGCCCTACGGACGGTACGGGGATCAGTTCGACCACCTCTTCGGCCTGCTTCCCAACCACGACAACCTGCCGCTGTCGCACTACTGGACGTACAAGAAGCTGCACGGACTGACCGATGAGCCGTTCGACCGCGCCTGCTACCCGCAGCCGGCCATCTTCGACCGGAAACTCTCCCCGCGCTTCCTCGACGGCCGCCGCGTGGCGAGTTACGCCTGGCATTTCGACGCCGACCTCGTCGCCGACTTCCTGCGCAGGTTCGCCACCGTCAAGCAGGGGGCGACACACATCGAGGACAAGTTCATCGCGGCGGAGACCGATCAGCGCGGCCACATCGTCGCCGTCACCACCGAGTCAGGACGCAGGCTGGAGGCGGATCTGTTCATCGACTGCTCCGGTTTCCGCAGCCTCCTGATCAACCAGGTGATGAAGGAACCGTTCCTGGACATGAGCGACCACCTGCTCAACGACCGGGCGGTGGCCACCAGGGTGGAGCACGACGACGAGGAGAACGGCGTCGAGCCGTTCACCTCCTCGATAGCCATGAGCTCCGGCTGGTCCTGGAAGATACCGATGCTCGGCCGTTTCGGCACCGGGTACGTGTACTCCAGCCGGTTCACCTCGCAGGAGGAGGCCACCCGGGAGTTCTGCCGGATGTGGGGCATCTCCCCGGACACGCATCCGATGAACCACGTCCGGTTCCGGGTCGGCCGGAACCGGCGGGCATGGGTGAAGAACTGTGTGGGAATCGGACTTTCGTCCTGTTTCCTGGAACCGCTGGAGTCCACCGGGATCTACTTCACCTACGCCGCCCTCTACCAACTGGTGAAGCACTTCCCGGACAAGCGCTTCGATCCGGTGCTGAGCAAAAGGTTCAACAGCGAGATCGAGGCGATGTTCGACGACACGAGAGACTTCATCCAGGGCCATTTCAGCTTCGCGCCGCGTGACGACACGCCGTTCTGGCGGGCGTGCAAGGAGCTGGAGCTGGCACCGGAGTTCGTCCACAAGGTCGAGATGTACAAGGCCGGCCTCGGGGTGGACCTACCGGTGACCGACGAGACCACCTACTACGGGAACTTCGAGGCCGAGTTCCGGAACTTCTGGAGCAACGCCAACTACTACTGCGTGTTCTCCGGACTCGGCATGATGCCGGAACACGATCCCACACCGCTCGGCTACCGACCGGAGTCCGTCGAATCCGCCGAAGCGGTGTTCACCCAGGTCCAACGGCGACGGGACGAACTGCTCGACTCCCTGCCCCCGATGCACACCTACCTACGTCGGCTCCACGCGAAGTAACCGCTTCCCGGCGCCGAGACACTGCCCGGACACAGGGAGACGCGGAGGAACACGGTGCCCGAAACACCCTCAGCCGCCGACGTCGTGTCGCTGGACGCCTTCCGGTCGCTCATGTCGGAGTTCCCGACCGGGGTCGCCGTGGTGACGTCCTTCGACCCCGACGGCGAGCCCCGCGGCATGACCTGCTCCGCCCTGTGCAGCGTCACCGGTGCGCCGCCGACCCTGCTGGTCTGCCTGCGCCGGGAGAGCCCGACACTCGACGCGGTCACCCGCTGCGGGCGGTTCGCGGTCAACTTCCTGGACGCCGAGGCCCAGCACGTCGCCGAGCTGTTCGGGTCACCGGCGAAGACCGGGCGCTTCGACCTGGTGGACTGGTCGATGGGCCGTTGCGGGCCGCACATCGCCGAGCACGCGCACGCCATCGCGGACTGCCGGGTCGCGCGCACGGGAGACGGCGGAAGCCACGTCGTCGTGTTCGGCGAGGTCAGCGACGTAACCCTGCACAGGGGACGGGACCCGCTGCTGTACGGCCGACGGCGGTACAACGTGTGGCCCGAGCAGGCGGCGCGCCGGCCCGCACTGTGCCCCCGCGACGCGCCCCCGCCGGACCAGCCGTCAGAGACCTGAATGGAGACAGCCATGCCCACCCCCAGTCGGGAAACCGCCGAACGGCTCGACCGGACCGATCCCCTGGCCGCGATGCGAACGAGGTTCTCGTTGCCGGAGGGCGTGGTGTACCTGGACGGCAATTCCCTCGGCGCCCTGTCCGTCGGCGTGCCGGCGGCGGTCCGGACGGCCATCGTCGAGAACTGGGGACAGCACCTCATCAACGTCTGGACCGACGACGGCTGGTGGGACGTGCCACTGCGGGTCGGCGACCGCGTCGGGCATCTGCTCGGTGCGCGGGCCGGCCAGACCGTCGTGGGTGATTCGACCTCGGTCCACCTGTTCAACGTGCTGACGGCCGCGGCCCGCTTGCGTCCGGATCGCCGACTGCTCCTGGTCGAAGAAGGCGGCTTCCCCACGAACCACTACCTGGCCGCCTCGGTCGCCCGCATACTCGGGCTGGAGGTCCGCCGGATACCCATGCCCGACATGGCATCCACCCTCCGCCGGCTCGGTGAGCGGGTCGCGGTCGTCACCGCGGGGGCCGTCGACTACCGCACCGGCGAACTCTGGGACGTCCGCGCGGTCACGGCCGCGGCGCACGACGTCGGCGCGGTCGCCGTCTGGGACCTCTGCCATGCCGTCGGCGCCCTCCAGCTGACCCTCGACGCGGACGGCGTGGACTTCGCGGTGGGGTGCTCCTACAAATTCCTGTCGGGCGGCCCCGGCGCCCCGGGGTTCGTCTACGCCGCCCGCCGCCACCACGGCGGCATCGATCAGCCACTGTGCGGCTGGCACGGACACGCCGAACCGTTCGCGATGGTGCCCGACTACGAGCCCACGACCGGAATCGGACGGCTGCGGGTCGGCTCTCCGAACATCCTGTCCATGCTGGCACTGGACGCGGCACTCGACGTCTTCGACGACGTCGAGATGGCCGCGGTCCGCGAGAAGAACCTGGCGCTCGGCGACTTCTTCATCGAGGCGGCCGACGCCCACCTGGCGGGGTGCGGATTCGAGCTGGTCACGCCCCGCCGTGGCGATCGGCGCGGAAGCCAGGTGACGCTGCGCCATCCGGAGGCGGAGAAGATCATGCGGGCCCTGAACCAGCACGGGATCATCGGCGACGTGCGCCCTCCGAGCCTGCTGCGCTTCGGGTTCAACAGCCTCTACATCTCCTACACCGACATCTTCACAGTCGTCGAGGCACTGCGTTCGTGCACATGACCCTAGGCGGTGCGCAACTTCGTGACCACCGGCATGTGCTTGATGCCGGCCGCGAAGTCGGACGCCAGATGCTCCACCGGGCCGGCCAGGTCGAATCGCTCCACCGAGCCGGCGATCTCGGCGAACAGCGCGTTCAGCGCCATCCGCGCCAAGGCGGCCCCGACACAGTGGTGCGGCCCGAAGCCGAACGCGACGTGCGGGTTCGGTGAGCGGGTCACGTCGAACCGGAAGGGCTCGGAGAAGACCTCCTCGTCCCGGTTCGCCGAACCCAGCCAAGTCACCACCGCGTCGCCCTCACGCACCTGTCGGCCGCGCAACGTCGTGTCCTGAGCCGCGTGGCGCAGAAAGTGATTGGCCGGCGAGGACCAGCGCAGACCCTCCTCCACCGCGCCGGACACCAGTCCCGGATCGTCGACCACCTTGCGGTACTCCCCGGGGTTCTCGATGAACGCCAGCACCGTCTGGGTGACCGCGTGCGGGGTGGTCACGTTGGCACCCAGCAGCAGGCTGTAGCAGTTGTAGACCAGCTCGTCGTGACGCAGTCCGCGCCCGCCCACCTCCACACCGAGGAGCGCGCCGATCAGACCGTCTTCCCGGGAAGCGCGGCGAGCCCGGCGGGAGAAGTACGAGAACAGCTCGTGATGCGCCGTCGCCAAGGTGTTGAGCCGGTTCCCCAGCCGGAAATCGGGGTCCTCGGGTGCGATGGCCGTGGTGGTGAGCACCGTCAGCCGCGCCCAGTCCTGCTCCGGAATGCCCATCAGCGTGCCGGTGAACGCCATCGGGAATCCCGCCGCGAGTTCGGCCAGGTCCCGGGGGCCGTCGGCCAGTCGTTCGAGCAGACGGTGGGCCACCTGCCGGACCTTCGGGACGAACGGCTCCAGCGCCCTCCTGGACAGCAGCCTGGCGATCGGCTCGTGCAGCATCGTGTGCACCGGCGGGTCGCTGGCCGCCATCATCTTGCCGCCGGCCGGGTCCCGACCGCCGAGGACCGACAACAGGGTCCCCCGGCTCGATGTGAACCTGGTGTGGTCCCGGAGCACTTCGCGGACGTCGTGGTACCTGGTGACCGACCAGAATCGGCGACCGTCCGGCAGCGACCGGAGGTGCACCGGGGCGCGCTCACGCAGTGTGGTCCAGATCGCGTGCGGGTCACCGGAACCGTACAGGCGCGGATCCAGGAGATCCAGGGAGTCCAGATCCGTGGAAGGTGCCAGCGCGGTTCGCTCACTCAGCTTCATCGAGGTCTCCCTGCTCTCGGACGTCAGCCGGTTCCTGGACGCCGACAGCGGTCCACAGGGCCGTCGCCTTGGCCACCAGCTCGCCCCGGTCGTCGTACAAAGCGGTGCCGACCGTCGCGGTGCGGCCTTGCCGGCGCCATCGGCGTGCGACCACGACATGGGGTGCCGGCGGACGGGGCGGCCTGCGCAGGACCGCGATCATGCGGGTGAGCACCATGGGCTCCCGGACCGGATCCGTGGTCCACCCGCCGGGACAGTCCAGGACACTCCACACCAGCTCGGGCCGGTCGGACGACGCCGCCGTCGGTGTCCAGGGACACGCCACGACACCGGGCGAACCGGCGACCTCGCCCGGCGCCACCGGGAAGCCGTCCGCCGGCTCGCGGTTCGGTCCGCAGACGAAACAGGTCGGGAACGGATGACCCACACGCCCCCGGTAGCGTGCGCTCGCCTCGGCCGCCGCCCGGAGCGGCACCGCTTCCACGGCCGGGAACTCCGCCGCGGAGGTGGTCATGGTCGCGATCAGCCGGTCGCCGTCCCAGATCTGGGAGCGCCGTGCTCCGGGACGGAACTCCAGGGCGTGGTCGAGCCGTGGCGCCCCGAGCAGCGTCACGGCGACCGGTCGGCGCTGGTGGCCCGCGGCCAGCCCCGCGAACGCGCCGCAGGCGTAGCCGCCGTTCGCCGTGCCCGGCGGGCCGTTGTACCTGGCGGGTATGCGCACCGTCCGATCCGCCGCCATGTCACAGCGCCCGCGTGTCGGCTTCGACACCGGCTCGGAGAGCGTCGACGAGGTGACCGGGTGCCTTCACGAACGCCTGATGATCGCCCTCCAGCACGAGCGACGTGCAGCGTCCCCAGCGTGCCCACCCCGCCATCAACCCGTGCGGGATCTCCTCGTCGGCGGACCAGCCGATCGCCCGGATCCCGAAGGAATCCGTCGCGGACCGCTCCGGACGGTAGGCCTTGTTCGCCGCCAGGTCGTCCACGAGTACCTTGACGAAGAAGTCGACCAGGCGCTTCGTCGGCGTGACCAGACCCAGCAGGTTCACGACCACGCCCCTCAGCTCGTCCTCGTCCATGTCGAGGAAACGGCCGTACGGCCCGTCGTCCGGCGCCACTTGTGAGGAGACGAAACAGGTGGTCGGTGACCTGTTGTCGCCGGACGCCATGTGCCGCGCGAACTCGAAGGCCGCGAGCGCCGCCCCGCAATGCCCGAACACACTGAAGTCGCGGTCCAGGACCGGGCCCAGCTCGGCGGTCATCCGCTCGGCCAGGTTCTCGTAGGTTCCGTAGTGGGCCTCGCTCATCCGCGTTTCCCGGCCGGGCAGTTGCAGCGGTACCACGGCCGTGTCCCCGATGCGGTCGGGCCACTGGCGGTACATGGAGGCGCCGCAGCCGGAATAGGGAAAACACAGCAGCAGATGGTTGCAGTCGTCCGGCGGCACGGTGGCGAACCAGCGGTTGTGGTTCTGTTCCCTCTTGGTCATGTGTCCTTCCCCGCGGTCCGGTTGCGGAAAGCCTGGTTCAGTACGCTGCCGACCACCTGCATGGATTCCGGCCGGTCCATGTCCTGATGGCTGGTCGGAACGACGTGGACGGTCATTGGGCCGTGGATGTGACCCCGCCACGCGCCCGCGGGATCGAGCCGCGAGGAGTCCTCGCCGCCGTCCACCGTGACCGCGCCGGCCTTGAAGAACACCGCGGCTCCGTCGAATTCCGGCGGCAGATATCCGGTCAGCATCGCGATGTGCTCCACGCTGATCCCCGTCACGAGGTCGGAGATCGCGTCCACATCGAGCGAGTCCGCGTCGGCGTACCTGTGCCGCAGGAACTGGTCGAACCCCTCACGGATCTCCTGGCCGCCGAGGTTCCCCGCTTCGACGGCGGTGTCCGGGTAGCAGTCCATCATCGCCAGCAGCTCGACCTCCTCGCCGCGGGCCCGGAGCTCGGCGGCGATGGCGTGCGCGGCGAAGCCGCCGAACGACCAGCCGAGCAGGTTGTACGGTCCGTGCGGCTGAACCGACCGGATCCTGGCGAGATAGGTCTGGACGAGCTCGGCCATCGACGTCGGCATGGGTTCGGGGCCGGTGGGATCGAGACCGGGCGCCTGCAGCGCGTAGATCGGCCGGTCGTCGACGTAGCGGGCCAGGCTGAGATAGAACCAGCCGACGCCGCTCACCGGGTGCAGACAGAAGAGCGGGCGTTCGGTGCCGCCGGAGCGGATGGTCATGAGCGGCGCGTAGGTCTCGTCGCGGCCGTCCGGTGCCATGCCGAGCAGCCGTGGCGCCAGGTCGGCCACGGTGGGGCACTCGAACACCGTCCGGATGGGGACGTCGATCCGGAGAACGGTGCGGATGCGGGACAGCAGCCTGGTGGCGAGCAGCGAGTGGCCGCCCAGTTCGAAGAAGCCGTCGTCGATCCCGACGTCGGGTACGCCCAGCACCTCGGAGAAGAGGCCGGTGAGCACTTCCTCGTGCGCGTTCCGTGCCCGCCGCGACGAGCCGCCGGTGATCTCCGGCGCCGGCAGGGCCTCCCTCTTCAGCTTTCCGTTGGCGGTCAGCGGCAGACCGTCGAGGAAGATCACCGCCGAGGGGACCATGTACGCGGGCAACCGGCCGCTCACGAAGGCACGGAGGTCCACCGCCTGGTCGGCGACCGGAACGTTGCCGTACACGGTCAGTGGTCCCGCCTGTGTGAAACCAGGCGCGTACACATCGGTGCGGACGGTGCCGGCACCGTCGGGTGCCGCGAGCACGACGTCCAGGTGTCCGGCGACCTGCGACCACGTCACCGCCGTCGAATAGCCCAGCCGCTCCCCGAGCGTGTAGAGCTCTTCGCGCAGCGCTCCGACGGCCGCCGGCGCGTTGTGCTCGGCGTGCAGAAGGCCGGTGGCGCGCACGGCGGTCGCCAGGGCCGGGTCGGGCACACCGACGATCCGGACACTCTCGGGCCGCCGCGTCCGCAAGTGCCGTTCCAGCTGTTGGAGGCCGCCCACTTCGCTCCATCGCAGGCGGGGGACGGCAGTGAAGGACCGTGCCGGAACCGGTGCCTTGCGCACCGTCACGTCGTAGCGGTACTGACTCAGTTCGTTGTCGTACCAGCCGCGTTTGATCTGTACGTCGACCGCGCCGACCGACGGCAGCTTGTCCCGCAGTGCCGCGAAGAAGTCCGGATGCAGGACGAGCTCGGTCTCCATGGCGATCGCCGTGGCGATGGTGCCGCGGATCCTGCCCCGCTCGGTCTCGTCGAGGTCGCCCACGTCCTCGTGACCGAGTCGGCGGATCTGAACCATGGTGGCGAACTCCCGCAGCAGTGCCTTGTTCCGGATGTCGCCGATGAACAGCGCGCCGCCGGGCGCCAGCAGGCCCATCGCCTTCTCGATGACGTCCACCAGGTACTGCACACTCGGGAAGTACTGGACGACGGAGTTCAGCACGATGGTGTCGAAGTCGCGCTCCGGCAGCAGATCCAGCCGATCGGCGGGCTGGACGAGCAGCCTGACCCGGTCCGCCCAGTCCGCCGGCGCCTCGGCGAGGTGCTGCCGGAGCCCGTCGATCACCGACTCGGAGAAGTCCGTGCCGTAGTAGGTCTCGCATTCCGGGGCCAGGCGGGCCAGGAGGAGGCCGGTGCCCACCCCGATCTCCAGCACCTTCGACGGCCGCAGGGACCGGATCCTCGCGACGGTCGCGTCGCGCCACTCCCGCATCTCGGCCAACGGAATCGGCTTCTCGGTGTAGCTGCTGTTCCACCCGCGGAAGTCGTCACCGAAGCCGGCGTCGGCGGTGTCACCGGCCTGGTGTTCTCCGCGGTACAGATCGTCGTAGGTGTCCCGCCATTGCTCCACCAGCTCGACCTCGCGGCTCTCCTGCCGGTCGGCGGACGCCACCTGGTTCCGGACGACATAGGCGACCAGTTGCTTGACGTCCTGTCCGGCGATGTCACGAGCGACGACCGCGGCCTGCGCCACCTGAGGGTGCGCCAGCAGGACCGACTCGATCTCACCGGGCTCGACCCGGAATCCGCTGATCTTCGTCTGATCGTCGACCCGGCCCATGAACACCAGCACGCCCTCGCGCGTCCAGCGCGCGAGATCGCCGGTGCGGAACATCCGCGAACCCGCCGGACCGTAGGGGTCCGCCACGAAACGTTCCGCGGTCGGCCCGGGCCGCCCGGAGTACCCGCGCGCCAGGCCGGCGCCGGCGATCCACAGCTCCCCGACGACACCGGTGGCGACCGGATCCAGCTCACCGCTCAGAACGTAGACCCGGGCATTGCGGATCGGGACGCCGATGGGGACCACCGGATCGTCGAACCGCTGACGGGTGGCGGCACAGACCACATGAGTCGTCGCGTTCACCGTGGTCTCGGTCGGGCCGTAGATGTTGACGACCCGGATATCGCTGTTCGCCCGGAGAACCCGGTCGACCGCCGCGGTCGGCACCTTGTCGCCGCCGGTGGCCAGGTAGCGCAGCGTCCGCAGGCCCGGCAGCTCCTCCGACGACATGAGATCGAACAGACCGGCGGTGGCCCACAGTGTGTCGATCTCGTTCTCCGCGATGAACTGGAGGCGTTGCGCCGGCGACTCCCGGTCCGCCGGCAGCGGGAAGAGGGTCTTGCCGCGCAGGAGCGCCGGCCAGATCTCGTACACCGACGCGTCGAAGGCGATCGACGACTGGAGGAGAATCCGGTCGCCCGGTCCCTCCGGCCAGCCGTGCCAGGCATCGTTGAGGACGCTGCGATGGGAGACCGCGACTCCCTTGGGCCGTCCCGTCGAACCCGACGTGAACATGACGTACGCCAGATGGTCCGGGCGCAGTCCGTCTCGGGGCGGGTCCGTGCGCTCTCCGCCGACGATGTCCGCCAGATACAGCCTGGGGATGCTCTCATCGGGCAGCACGTCGCGGGTGTCGACGGCACTGCTCGTCACGATCAGAACCGGCTTGCCGTCGGCCAGGAGGGAACCGTTGCGCAGACTGGGATAGGCCGGGTCGATGGGCAGATAGGCGGCGCCGGCCTTCAGGATTGCGAGGATGGCGATGATCAGTTCCGGCGAGCGGGGGAGTGCGACCGCCACCACTGATTCGAGGTGTACGCCGTGCGCGAGCAGCGCGTGCGCGACCTGGTTGGCGCGCACGTTGAGCTCGTCGTACGTGATGTCCTCGCCGCCGCTGGAGATCGCGACCGCGTCCGGTGTCCGCGCCGCCTGCCGTTCGAACAGGAGGGGGACGGAACCCTCCGGAATCGCGGCGTCCTCGCCGACCCGGTTCCACGTCTCGAGGAGTTGGTGGCGCTCGTCGGGGAGGAGCACGTCGAGGGTTCGCAGCGGTGTGTCCGGGGTGGCGGCCACCGTGCGCAGAACTGTCTTGAACCGGGTGATCAGCTGCTCGATGGTTTCCCGGTCGAACACGTCGGTGGCGTATTCGACGTACCCCACATAGCCGAGTGGATGGTCTTCGTCGCGGGGTAGTTCCGAGAGGTTGAAGAGCAGTTCGAACTTGGCGGTGCCGGACGATATCGGCTCGAAGTCGATCTTGATGTCGCCCAGGGCGAAGGTCGGATAGACGTTGTTCTGGAAGGCGAGGGAGGTTTGGAAGAGGGGGTGGTGGGCGGTGGTGCGGGTGGGGTTGAGGAGTTCGACGAGTTGTTCGAAGGGTGCGT
>NZ_JACHJK010000020.1 GCF_014203595.1 Streptomyces echinatus | reverse complement strand
GAGGACCCGAAATAGCCACGCGCCAACTGCACCCCGGACACATACAACTCACCCACGACACCGACCGGAACCAAACGCAGACCGGAATCCAGCACACGCGCGCGCATGTTCGGGATCGGAGTGCCGATCACACTGCCGTCCGTGGTCGCGTCGAGGGGCCGGTAGGTGACGTGCACGGTCGTCTCGGTGATGCCGTACATGTTCACCAGCCGCGGTTTCCGGTCGCCGTGGCGTGCGTACCACCCGCTGAGCGTCCGCGGATCGAGGGTCTCGCCACCGAAGACGACGAGCCGTAACGCGAGATCGTCCGGGAAGTCGGCGTCCGCTTCGGCCAGCTGCTGGAACGCCGACGGCGTCTGATTGAGCACGGTGACGGCTTCGGCGGCCAGCAGTCGCCGGAATTCCCGGGGGGAGCGGCTGGTCTCGTGGGAGACGACGACGAGTCGCCCGCCGTGCAGCAGGGGGCCCCAGATCTCCCAGACGGAGAAGTCGAAGGACGGCGAGTGGAACAACGTCCAGACGTCATCAGGACCGAAGTGGAACCATGATTCGGTGGCGGCGAACAGACGCGTCACGTTCGCGTGCGGAACGACTACGCCCTTGGGAGCCCCGGTCGAACCCGAGGTGTAGATGAGGTATGCGGGCTGTTCGCCGTGCCGGGGCGGGATCGCGACTCCTCCGCCGCGTTCGTCGGGCGATATCCGCGGGTGCGCGGTCGGGGGCAGGTCGACGTCCGGGCGTGTGATCACCAGGACCGGCTCGGCGTCGTCGAGCATGAAGGCGATCCGGTCAGCCGGATATCCCGGGTCCACGGGTACGTAGGCCGCCCCCGTCTTCAGCACCGCCAGCACCGAGACCACGAGGTCGATCGAGCGTGGCAGCGCCACGGCCACGAACCGTCCCTCGCCCGCACCCTCCGCTGCCAGCGCCTGTGCGAGGCCGCTCGCGCGCTGGTCCAGTTCCGCGTACGAGACGGTGACGCCGTCGCACACCAGCGCCGTCGCATCGGGCGTCGCGCTCGCCTGCTCGGCGAACCGCGACACGAGGGTGGCGTCCGGGACCGGTGCCGTCGTGTCCTCGCGCGCGGCCAGCCAGGACAGTTCCGCCGCGTTGAGGGTCTGTGTCACGTCCACCGGTGCGTGCGGGTCGGCCAGCACCGACCGCAGGCATTCGATCAGCCGGGAACACAGCGCCACGAGGTCGTCGCGATCGTAGAGAGCCGCAGGCGCGTCGAACCGGACGCACAGGTCGCCCGTGGCACTGGTGCCGTCGACATAGATGGAGATCATCAGCTCGTCGGTGACACCGAAGGAGCTGCCGGCCAGGCGTGCCGGGCTGCCGTCGAAGTCGGCCGGTTCGAGGAACGGTATGAGGTTGAGGATCGTACCGAAGGGACTGCGGGGTTCATGGCTCAAGCCGGCGTCACGCCGGATGCCGGATATCTGCAGCGAAGAGTGGCGGTAGATCCTCCGGGTTTCGGAGGTGACCACCTGGGCCAGCTCCGCCAGGGAAATGCCGGGCTGGAACGCGATCCGTACCGGGAGGACGTTCTGGACCATCCCCGGGGTCGCCCTCGTCTCGCCGAACCGGTTGTTCACGCTGAGCGAGAACAGCGGTTCGGACTGCCGGCACATCCGGCGGAAGAACACCGCTACAGCGGCGGTGGTCAGCGATGTCACGGCGACGCCCAGGGATGCTGCGACCTCCTGCCATTTCGCGTACTCCGCTGCGGGAACGCATGCTTCGAATTCACGCATCCCGAGCCGCGCGGCTGTCGAGAGACGGGGCGGTTCCCGTTCCGTGACGTCGGTCTTCGAGACGCCGTTCGGCAGCCGGACCACTTCATCGGCGTCCGCTGTGTAATCGCGCCAGAACGCCGCGTCGGCCGTGGAGCGGGGCGAGTCGCGGTACCGCCGATCGGCCCGGTGGAAGGCTTCGGGTGCGGCGAAGGTACTCGGTGGGACCGGCAGGTCCTTGCGCAGGGCCGCGTAGACAGCGGCGATTCGCTGGAACAGGAGGTTCAAGATCCCGAAGCCGTCGGAGATCAGGTGCGGGCACACCACCACCAGCTGCAGCCGGTCGTCGGCGAGGGCGATCACACCCGCGCGGATCAGGAGGTCCGACCCGAAATCGAACGGTCGTCCCACCAGATCGGACACGATCTCTTCCGCGGCGGCGTGCGGATCGGCGCGTCCGGAGACGTCGATCGAGAACGGCTGCCAGTCGCCGAGTTCCCGGAGCACTTGCCGGAGGCCGCCGTCGTCTTCGCGGAAGTTGACCAGCAGCGTGCGTGCTTCCGCCACGGCCCTGCGCATCGCGGACGTGAGGTCCGTGCGGGACACCTCGCCGTCGATCTGCCACAAAGCCATACCGTTGTTCGGCACGTCGGGCGATATGGCGTGAGCGAACCACATACGTTCTTGCGCGGCCGAAAGGGCGAGCGAGGGCATTTCCATTCACCTCGATGTGTGCTTATGGAGTGTCAGACAGCACGACATCACGTGCCGGCGGAGGACGCCGAGGCCGGCCGCCTGATTCCGTCAGCGCTCGGCGGGTGGTCGCAATCGGGATGAGGGCCGAAAGGCCGAGCGGCGGTACGGGCGTCGCGTTCCCATAGCCGGAGTTCACCACGTACCGGCCGGTCACAGGATCACTCTTTCCAGCTTCTTTCCGCCAACCGTCCCGGTGACGAACCGGGTGCGTAGCCTTCCACGCAGAGATCTCGGTGACGAGGAGGACGGGTGTCAGAGAGCGTGGTGCACGACGTCGTCGGCGTCGGCTTCGGACCGGCCAACCTGTCGCTCGCCGTCGCGCTGACCGAGCATGCCGACGATCTGACGTACCTTTTCCTCGACCGGGCACCGTCGATGAGATGGCATGGCGGAATGCTGTTGCCGGGCGCGAAGATGCAGGTCGCGTTCCTCAAGGACCTCGCCACGTTCCGTAATCCGGTCTCCCGGTTCAGCTTCGTGGCGTACCTGCATCACACCGGACGGCTGGCGCAGTTCGTCAACAACCGGGATTTCTTCACCACGCGCCGTGACTTCCACGCCTACCTCGACTGGGCCGAAGCCGGTCTCGCCGACCAGGTGCGGCGCGGAGTGACCGTGACCGGCATCGAACCGACCGGGAACGGCGACGTCATGCGGGTGCTGACCGGGGAGCCGCCCGGTGCCGCCGCGGTGTACGCGCGCAACGTCGTCATCTCGACCGGGCTGGTGCCGAGGATGCCGCCCGGCATCGCGGAGGACCAGTACGTCTGGCACAGCTCGCGATTCCTGGACAACTACCGTGCGGCACGAGGACCGCTGCGCCGGGTCGGTGTGGCCGGTGCCGGGCAGAGCGCGGCCGAACTCGTGCGGTACCTCTACGACGAGCTGCCCGACGCCGAGGTCTTCGCGTTCGTACCGTCGTACGGGTACTCGGTGGCGGACAGCACGCCGTTCGCCAACCGGGTGTTCGACCCGAAGGCGATGGACGACTTCTACTTCGCACCGGCACAGACCAAGTCGGCCATCTGGCAGTACCACAAGAACACGAACTACTCGGTGGCCGACGACGCCCTCATCCGGGATCTGCACCAGCGTGCCTACGACGACGAGACGTCCGGGCGCAACCGCCTGCACTTCCGCACGATGACGAGGGTGGAGAGCGCGAAGCGGGTGGCGGACGACACCCGCGTCACCGTCTACTCGATGGTGTCGGACAGCTCCTACGACCTCGACCTCGACGTCCTGGTCTGTGCCACCGGCTACGACCCCATGGACCCCTCGAAACTGCTCGGCGGGATGGACGGCTGCTTCGCCCGCGACGAGGAGGGCCGGTACCGCGTCAGTCGCGACCACCGGCTGGTCACCGCCTCGGATCTGACCTGCGGCGTCTACCTGCAAGGCGGCACTGAGCACACACACGGCCTCAGTTCGTCGCTGCTGTCGAACATCGCGATCCGCAGCGGCGAGATCGCGGACTCGGTCGCGGCGGCGAAACGAGCGCGGCGCTGAGGCGGCGAGCAGTCCGTCACCGCGCGGCCGGCCCCGATTCCCGCTGCCAGCGGCACATCAGGTCGGCGACCTCGCCGCGGCGGCCGGCCGGGTCGCCGCCGAAGGACTCCCGGACGCGTTCCCTGAGCTCGGATGGCTGGTCCTGGCTGAGCTTGAACATCGCCTCCGTGCGTCGGCCGTGGATGCGGAAGGCCCCGACCGCGGGCAGGATCTTGCGGAAGTAGTCCACCGACTCGGACATGTCCCAGCCCGTGCCGAACTCGGCCTCGTAGGCGCGCACGGTCTCCTGCACGACGGCCAGCGTGGGCTCGCTCTCGCCGATGCGCTGCACCGGGCCGCGCACGTGCACGGAGGTGAAGTTCCAGGTCGGCGCCGCGGGCGTGGTCCCGTAGATGGTCGGGGAGACGTAGGAGTGCGGACCGGTGAACACCAGGAGCGCCTCGCCCGCGTCCACCGCCGCCCAGTGGGGATTCGCGCGGTTCATGTGGCCCAGCAGGACGATCTCCGCCGGATCGCCGGCCGTCGGATCGTCGGCAGTCGGATTGCCGGCCGCTGGATCGCCCGCCGTAGGATCGTCGACTGCCGGATCGCCCGCCGCCGGATCGAGGATGACGGGTATGTGGGTGGCGTGCACACCCCGCCCCAGGGGGTCCGCGGTGACCAGCAGCGCCAGCGGATTCGATCGGATCATGTCCAGGGTCCAGCTCTGATCCGGCTGACGGTAGGCAGCGGGGACGAACACGTCCACCCCTTCCGGGTCTCTCGACGTTCGACGGGTGTCGGCACGCCTCACGAGCTGCGCGCCCGAGCGCGCAGCGCTTCCTTGTCGGGCTTGCCCATCGCGGTCTTCGGCAGGTCGGCCAGCGTGACGATCCGATCAGGGATCTTGTAGGTGGCGAGGCCGCGCTCGCGCAGGTGGGTCTTGACGGCGGCAGGCGGGATGTCGGTCCGCAGCAGGAGGAAGGCGTACGTCCGCTCACCCAGGGTGCGGTCCGGCACGCCGACCACGGCCGCGTCCCGCACCGCGGGATGCGTGCACAGATGCCGCTCCACCTCCTCCGGAGAGATCTTCTCGCCCGCCCGGTTGATGACGTCCTTGATCCTTCCGAGGATCACGAGGTTTCCGTCGGGACGCCGGCAGGCCAGGTCGCCGGTGCGGTAGAACCCGTCGGGAGTGAACGATCGCGCGTTCTGTTCCGGCGCCCGGTAGTACCCGCGGATCGTGGACGGCCCGCGCACCAGCAGCTCGCCGGCCTCCCCGTCGGGCAGCGGCTCCCCGGACGGCCCCACCACCAGCAGCTCGTCGGCCTCGGAAAGCGGCCGGCCCTCGGTGTTCTCGATCACCTCCTCGGGGTCGTCCACCCTGGTGTGGGCGAGGAACCCCTCGGTCGTGCCGAACCAGCGGGTCAGCCCGCACTCCAGTACCTTGCGGGCCCGTGTCGCCAGGGCGGAGTCGAGCGGGGCGCTGCCGATCTGCAGCACCAGCCGGGAGAGGTCGTGGTGAGGCCGGCCGGTGTCGGCCCACAGCCGCAGCACCGCGGGCACGAGCGAGGTGACGGTGACCTTCTCCCGCTCGATCAGCGGAAACACCTCATCGGGCCGCACACTCGAGGTGAGCACGGCCTTGCCGCCGAGCAGCAGGCTCCCCAGCACCCCCGGACAGGCGAGGGCCGCCGCGTGCGACACCGGGTTCACCGCCAGGTAGACCAGGTCCGAGCCCGCCCCCATCGCCCGGGCGGTCGCCCGCATGAGGTAGGCGAGTTCGTCATGGGTCCGGGGGATCAGCTTGGGCGGCCCGGTCGTCCCGCTGGACGACAGGAACAGCGCCGGGGCGGACGGATCGACCGACGGCAGCTCCCGCGGGGCACCGGCGAGCGCGTCGAGAGCGACGAACTCCTGGGCGTCGCCGCTGACGAGCACAGGCCCGGCGAAGGAGACCTCGCGGGCGAGCTGCCGGAAGTCGAAGCCGCCGAACGCGTCCTTGACCACGTACGCGACGGCGCCGCTGTGCGCGCAGACATGCTCCATCTCGACGCGCCGGTACCCGGGCAGGGCCAGGACGGGAATGGCACCGGTGCGCAGCAGCGCCAGGACCAGCACGACGAACTCCGGGACGTTCGGCATCTGCACCACGACCCGGTCCGACGGTCCGACGCCCAGCTCCAGGAGCCCGTACGCCAGCCGCTGCGCGTCGTCCCACAGCTCGGCGTAGGTCAGTTCGCGTTCACCGCTGACGACGGCCACGCGATCGGCGTGCCGCGCGCAGGACTCCTGGAACAGATCGCCGAGTGGACGACCGAGCCAGTAGCCGGCCCGGCGGTACTCCTGGGCGAGTCCGTCGGGCCACGGGACGAAGCCATCGATCATGATCACTTCCCTCGTCGCCGGGACCGGTCGGCGGTCCCGCCCCGGACCCTCGTCACCCGCATCGTCGCCGTGCCGTGCCCCGCGCGGGCCGATGTCTTGCCGAGATCTTTCCCCCGTGGCCAGGACGTGGCGGCCGACTGACACGGTGAGGAGACTCCGACCCCTGTCGCTCGCCTCGCGGCACGGACCACTGTGGCACGTGTCCGGCGGTCGCAGGGCCGACCACCGACAGGAGCGTCCAGTGACCGATGTCCCCGCTACGGTCCACAGTGGCACCGTCGTCGACATGCTGCGGGCCAACGCGGTGCGCGATCCGGACGCGGTCGCCTTCAGCCACCTGACGTTCCCGGCCGGCGGCCCCGAGCACGGGCGGCGCGTCTCGCTCAGCCGGGCCGAGCTGGACACCCGGTGCTGCGCGCTGGCCGACGCGCTGGCCGCGCACGAACTCGCGCGCCACCGCGTGCTGATCCTCGCGCCGTCGGGCCTGGACTTCATTGTCGCTCTGTTCGGCACGCTCTACGCCGGCGCGGTCGCCGTGACCTGCCCGCCGCCCCTGAGCGACGAAAGCGATCCACGCACCGAGCGGGCGGTCCAGATCGCGTCCGACGCGCAGGTGTCGGCGGTGGTGACGACCCGTGAGGTCCGGGACCGGCTCGGCGAGCTGCGCCGCCGGTTCGGCGACGTGCCATGGATCGCGGTGGACGACGTGGAACCCGCGGGGAGCGGGCATTTCGCGGTCCCCGCCACCGACCGGAGCGATCTGGCCCTGCTGCAGTACACCTCCGGGGCCACCGGCGGGCCGAAGGGCGTGATGATCAGCCACGACAACCTGGTGCACCAGTTGCCGCAGGCGGCGACGATCTTCCAGCTCCCGCCCGGCAGCAACGTGGTCAGCTGGATATCGCCCTACCACGCGCTCGGCATCGTCGTGCACCTCATGCTGTCGCAGTACCTCGGCGGCCAGGCGGTGTTCCTGGCGCCGGAGGACTTCGTCGGACACCCGCTGCGCTGGTTGCGCGCCATCTCCGACACGCCGGGACCCGTGCTGTCCTGCGCGCCGAACTTCGCCTTCGGTCTCTGCACCGACCACATCAGCGAGCAGGAGCGCACGGGGCTCGACCTGTCCGGCTGGCGCACCACGCTCAACACCGCCGAGCGCGTCCAGGCGCACAGCATGGCCCGGTTCATCGAGGCCTACCAGCCGTACGGCTTCCGGACGGCCGCCATGTGCCCCGGCTTCGGGATGACCGAGGCCATGGTGCTGACCGGGCAGCGCCGGGGCCGGCCGCTCGTACTGGACGTGGACGCGGCCGAGCTGGAACGGGGCAGAGCGGTGGTACTCGGCGAGCCGGACGCGGCCCCGGACGGAGCCGCCGCCGGGGGCGAACGCACGCTGCGTCTGGTCGGCGTCGGCCAGCCGGGTCCGTACTCCGAGGTGATCGTGGTGGATCCGGAGCGCGGGCGGCGGCTCGGCGAACACGAGGTCGGCGAGGTGTGGATCCGCGGCCCCGTGGTGTGCCAGGGCTACTGGAACCGTGCGGGGCTGACCGAGGAGACGTTCGGCGCGCGCCTGTCCGACGGTGAGGGACCCTACCTCCGTTCCGGCGACATGGGCTTCCTGCACGACGGTGAGCTGGTGCTGTGTGGCCGGCGCAAGGAGATGATCATCGTGCGGGGGCGCAACCTCTACCCCCACGACATCGAGTCGTCCGGTGAGCGGGCACACCCCGCGCTGCGCGGAGCGCCGACGGCGGCGTTCTCCGTGAACCGCGACACCGGCGAGGAACTGGTGCTCGTCCAGTCCGTGCCGGACGCGGACGCGCTCCCGATCTCGCTGTCGGAGCTGGCCCGGCGCATCCGCGCCGCGGTGACCGCGGCGCACGAGGTGGATGTGCACCACCTGGTGCTGGTGGAGCCTGCTCAAATACCCAAGACGATCAGTGGCAAGATCCAACGCGGCGAGTGCCGACGCCGCTATCTCGCCGGCGAGCTCGAGACACTGCTCGAACCGCTCCGGGCCGGCCCGCCGTCCGGGTCCGCACCGGTTCGGCCGGTGAACGCCCGATCCACCGGCGGGAGTGTCACCCTGCCCGGCCTGCTCGCGGCCCTGGACCCGTCCCTGCGGGCCGGCGTGATCTCGGCCGAACTGCGGCGACGCCTCGGCGAACTGCTCGACGTTCCCACCGACGACGTTCCCACCGCCGTGCCGCTGGTCGCCCTGGGCCTGGAATCGATACGCGCCATGGAACTGCGGGCCTTGCTGGAGCGGGACGTTCAGGTGGATCTACCGCTGGCCACCTTCCTGCGCTCTTCCGTGGCTGAGCTCACCGAGCTGATGGTCCACCGGCTCGACGGCCGGCACGCGTCGGCTGCGGCCGAGACGCCCGAGCCGTTCCACGCCGACCCGGAGCACCGGTTCGAGCCCTTCCGCCTCACCGGTCTCCAGCAGGCCTACCTCGTCGGCAGGCGCGCCGGCGACCGACGCGGCGATGTCGCGACCCACCTGTACCTGGAGATCGAGGCCGGCGAGCTGGACCTGCGCCGGCTGGAGACGGCGCTGACCGCGCTGGTCTCCCGGCACGACATGCTGCGCGCGGTGGTGGCGGAGGACGGCACCCAGCGGGTGCTTCCGGAATCGGACGCCACACCGGTCCCGTTCTCGGTCACCGACTGCTCCGCGGCGTCCGGCCCGCGGACCGCCGCCGCCGTACGCGAGGAACTGTCCCACGAGATCAGGCCGATCGGCCGGTGGCCGATGTGGGAGGTACGGGCGCTGATCCTGCCGGGCGACCGCATCCGTCTGCACATCAGCATCGACCTGCTGATCGCCGACGTGGCCAGCATCAGACTGTTCTTCGACGACTGGCGGCGGCTCTACGCCGGCGAGCGGCTGCCACCGCTGCGGACCACCTTTCGTGACTGCGTCAACGCCCACGCCGTCGATCCGGGAGATCCGGAATACGCCGCCGCGCGTGACTACTGGCTGCGACGGGTGCCCGGCCTCCCCGAGGGGCCGCAGCTGCCCTGGCGGCGGGGCGCGACCGCGCCCGCACGGTGGAGCAGAAGGGCTCACCGGCTGCCGGCCTCGTCCTGGTCACGCATCAGGCAACTGGCGCTCCAGCACGAGCTCACGCCGACGTCGGTACTGCTCGCGGCCTTCGCCACGGTGCTCGGGCGTTGGTCCACGACCGACCGGTTCCTGCTGAACCTGCCGCTGTTCAGCCGGCGCCGGGTGCATCCGGACGTCGACGCTCTCATCGGCGACTTCACCAGCGTGGTCCTGCTCGAAGTGGACCTCCGCGGCCGCCCCGGCATCGCCGAACTGGCCGAGCGGCTCCACCGGCAGCTGTGGCGCGACCTGGAACACGGCGCGTTCGACGGGGTGGCGGTGCAGCGCGAGCTGGCCAAGGCACGCCCGGCCACGGGCGTCCCGCACTGTCCGGTGGTCTTCGCCAGCGCCCGCGACCAGGGCTGGGACCAGCACGGTCAGGACACCGGAACGCTGGGCCAGAACTGGCTCGGCCGGACCACATGGAGCATCTCGCAGACCCCGCAGGTCCTGCTGGACCACCAGGTGTACGAGAACGCCGGGGCGCTGGAGTTCAACTGGGACTCGCCGGCGGACGCGCTCCTGCCCGGCGTGCGGGACGAGATGTTCGACGCCTACTGCCGCTTGCTCGACGGCCTGGTCGACGCCGGGGCCTGGTCGGGCGGCGTGGACGTCTGCCCTGCCGGCCTGAACGAGTTCGTGGCCCGGGTGGACGCCACGGACGGTGCGGTGCCGTCGGCGTCGTTGGCCGACGGCGTGATGGGCTGGGCCGCGCGTGAGCCGGACCGGGTGGCGGTGGTGACGGCCGACGGCGGCGTGCTGCGGTACGGGGATCTGGGGTGGTGGGCGTCCGGGGTCGCGGAAACCCTCCTGGGCTCGGACACCGACCCGGGCGCCTTGATCGCGGTGGGGATGTCGAAGTCGGCGGAGCAGGTGGTGGCCGCGCTGGGCGTCCATCTGGCCGGCCGGGCCTATCTGCCGGTGGACGTGGAGCTGCCGCCGCGGCGGCGTGCCGAACTGCTCGCGGCCGCGGGCTGTTCGGTGGTCCTCGTCCGCGCCGGCGACGACCACCGGCAGTGGCCCGACACGGTTCGGGTCGTGGCCGTGGAGGACTGCCGGGACCGGGCCCGACGGCTCGCCGAATCGCCGGCGAAGGCCACGGACGTCGCCTACGTGCTCTTCACCTCCGGCTCCACCGGCGCGCCCAAGGGGGTGACGGTCTCGCATCAGGCGGCGCTGGGCACCTGCACGGACGTCTGCGACCGGTTCGGGATCGGGGCCGACGACGCGGTGCTGGGTCTGTCGTCGCTGAGTTTCGACCTGAGCGTGTTCGATGTGTTCGGGGTGCTGGGGGCGGGCGGCCGGCTGGTGTTGCCGCGTCCCGGTTCGCAGCGGGATCCGGAACACTGGCTGGAATTGGTCGCCGAGCACGGGGTGACGGTGTGGAACAGCGTGCCCGCGGTCGCGGAAATGGTCGTCTCTCATCTGGGTGCCGGTGCCGGTGCCGGCACCGGTTCCGGCGGCCGGCAGGGCGCTGCGTTGGCCGGTGTCCGGGTGGCCTTGTGGTCCGGTGACTGGATCCCCGTCGGCCTGCCCGACCGCTGGCGCGAGTGGTCCCCCCGGTGCCGGCTGGTCTCGCTGGGCGGGGCCACCGAGGCCGCCATCTGGTCCATCTGTTACGAAATCGGCGAGGTCGACCCCGAGTGGGACTCCATCCCGTACGGCAGGCCGCTGACGAACCAGCGTGTCCATGTCCTCGACGACCGGCTGGAGTACTGCCCGATCTGGGTGGTGGGCGAGCTGTACATCGGCGGCCTGGGGCTGGCCGAGGGGTACTGGGGTGACCCCGTGCGCACCGCGGAGCGGTTCATCACCCACCCCGTGTCCGGAGAGCGGCTCTATCGCACCGGGGATCTGGGCCGGTGGCGGCCGGACGGCACGATCGAGTTCCTGGGACGGACGGACGGCCAGGTCAAGCTCGGTGGCTTCCGGATCGAGCTCGGCGAGATCGACGCCACGCTCGCCCAGCACCCGGCGATCGCGAGGGCGGTCACCACCGCCACCGGGACCCGCCACCACCCGTACCTCACCACGTTCGTCGTTCCGGACCGTGCGCAACGGCCGGCCCCGGCCCTGGAAGCCGTCGGTGACGGTGCCGAGTACGAGAGCCTGCTCGGCGCCGTGATCACCGATCCCGCCCACCGCGCGAGCGTCACCATGGCCCAGCGTGGCCGGCGTGCCGACCTGACCTCGCCGGCAACCGCACTGCCCGACCTCCTCGGCCCGGAGCGGACCGAACGCCGGTGGAACGGGCGGCGCAGCCATCGGCGGTTCGCGGCGACCGAGGTTCCGCTGGCCGAACTCGCCCGGCTGCTGGCCTGTCTGCGGGCGGTCGGCGCCGGACACCGCGCGGTGCCGAAGTACCGGTACGGTTCGGCCGGAGCGCTGTACCCGGTGCGGACATACGTCTACGTCCACCCCGGGCGCGTTGCCGGGCTGCCCGGCGGCTGCTACTACTACGACCCACTGGCACACCGGTTGTGCACCGTACGCGGTGGTGTCGAGCTGCCCGCCTCCATACACCTCTCGATGAACCAGGACGCCTTCTCCTCGGCCGCGTTCCTCCTGCTCCTCGTCGGTCCGATGGCCGAGGTCGAGCCGATGTACGGCCGGCGCGCCCACGACTTCTGCCTCATCGAGGCGGGCGCGATGAGTCAGCTGCTGGCCGAGTCGGCCACCGAGGGCCCGCTCGGGCTGTGCCAGATCGGTCTGCTGCGGGACGAGAATCCGCTACGGACGCTCTTCGCCCTGGGCGAGGACGAAGTGCTGCTGCACAGCCTGCTCGGCGGAGTGGGACTCGAGGAACCGGGCGAAGCCATGGCCGCCGACGTCCCGTCGCCTCGGGAGGCGGGGCCGATCGGGCCGGAAGGCCTGGTCGGCCGGGTACGCGAGCTCGCGATGAACGCGCTGCCCGCGCACATGGTGCCGAGCAGGATCCGGGTGATCGACGAGCTACCGCTGACCGGCCAGGGCAAAGTGGACCGCCGTCGGCTGGAGGAACTGGCCGGCCGGCCCGAGACCGGCGTCGAGACGGTCGAGCCGGCAACCGAGACAGAGGCGCGGGTCGCGGCGATCGTCGCCGAGACGCTCGGGCGTGACCGCGTCAGCGTCACGGAGAACCTGTTCGCCCTCGGGGCCGACTCCGTGCAGCTCATCGCCGTCCGGCAGCGGCTGTCCGAGGAGTTCGGCCACGAGCTGCCCCTTGCGCGGATGTTCGAGAACGCCTCGATCCGCACGGTGTCCACCGCACTCGTGACCGCGCCCCGGCCAGCGCCGGCCGAGGACTGAACCGGGCGCACGCTCCGGGGCGCGTGACCGAGGCTGTGCGACGATCCTCGTCGAACACGAGGAGGGTCCAGTGAGGTTGCGCGACGTATCGCCGGACGATGTCGATGCCTATGTCCGGATGCGATGTGATCCCGTCATGATGGCCGACCTCGGCGGCCCCCAGCCGCGCGAGGAGATGGCGGCCAAGGTTCGCCGGGATGCCGAGCAGGCGGCTGCCGGCCTTGCCTGGATCAAGATGATCGTCCCCGATCCGGCCGTCCCCGAGGTGGTGGCGGGGACGGTGACCCTCTGGTCCCACCACACCGATGACGGACCGATCTCCGAGATCGGCTGGATGGTTCTGCCCCGGTTCCAAGGGCGGGGACTGGGCAAGCGCGCCGTCCGCGCCCTCCTGGAGCAGGCCCGGGACGAGAACCGCTGGGGAGTCGTGCACGCCTTCCCGGCGACGAGCAACACCGCCTCGAACGGCATCTGCCGCTCGGTCGGCTTCCGCTTCGTCTCGGAGACCGACGTGACCTTCGCCGGGCGGGTCTTCAGGACCAACCACTGGTCCGTGGACCCGAGGACTGACCTGAACTGACAGGTTCGCGGCGCCCGCGCGAGGGCGCGGCCCTCGGGCTCCGCCTCGCGGCCGTCGCCGTTCCGGGCGCCCGGCGATCGGTGGAACGGGCCTCGGCAGGCACACCGGCCGTGCGACTCGCCCCGTGCACCATGTGGTGTCGACGCGGTCGGTCGACAGGGCCGATGCGGTGAGGAGAATGGGTACCCACATCGCGCGATGGGGGTCGGCGTGTTGCCAAATCTTCGCGAGGGCCGCGGCCGAGGGTGGCTGAGATACCTGACGGCGGTAGGCCTCGGTGCCGGTGCGTTGGGGCTCGCCGCCACCTGGACCACCGGTCCGCTCGCCACCGGAATCGGTGCGGCGGTCACGGCCGTGTACACCCTCGTCGCGGACAACATGCGGCCGCAGCGGTCTCGTTCGCACGCCGGAGCCCTGCTGCGGACCACGTCGGGAGGCATCCCCAGATGCGGTCAGCTGGTCCGCCCGGAACTGGCCGGCGTGCACCCGGCGGACGGCCAACTCGACCGGTCGGCGCCCCCGTACGTGGAACGCGATGCGGAGCCCGTGCTGCGCGCGGCATTGGCGCGGGAGGACTTCGTCCTCATCCTGGGGGAGTCGACCGCCGGCAAGACGCGCCTGGCGTACGAGGTCACGCGGGCGCTCTTTCCCCGGCACGCCTTCGTACGCCCCCTGAACAGATCCGCTCTCGCCGCCGCCATCGAGGAGACCCGGCGCAGCAAGCGTGCCGTCCTGTGGCTGGACGACCTGGAGAACTACCTGGGCGCCGACGGACTGACCTCCTCCATGCTGGCGGGTCTGCTCCAGGGCCGGACCGATCGTGCCGTGGTCCTGGCGACGATGCGGTCCGAGGAGTACCGCCGCTACGACGCCCGGGAGGAGAGCAGGCTCACCGGTTCCGACCGGGACGCGTGGCGGGTCGAGCGGGAGGTACTGGACCGGGCGAGGAAGATTCGCCTCGCTCGCCACTGGTCACCGGCCGAGCAGCAGCGTGCCACGCGGTATCAGGCCGACCCACGGATCAGGCTCGCTCTGAAGAGCTGCGACCGCTTCGGTGTCGCCGAAGTGGTGGCCGCGGGGCCGGAGTTGCTGGCCGCGTGGGAGAACGCCTGGGCGCCCGGGGCCAACCCCCGTGGCGCGGCCGTCGTGGCCACCGCCGTCGACTGCCGGCGGGCGGGGCTGCTGCGTCCGGTGAGCAGGCAGTGGCTGCAGGAACTCCATCCGCCGTACCTCGTCGAGCGCGGTGGGCCCGACCTGCAGCCCGAGCCCTTCGAGGAGGCGATGCAGTGGGCCTGTAAGGCCGCCTACGCCACGAGCGGTCTGCTGGTCGGCAACTACAGTCAGGGCTACCTGGCATTCGACTACCTGCTGAACAAGCCGGGGCTGTCACCCGTGCCGGATCACCTGTGGGAGGCGCTGCTGACCCGAGTGGATCCCACCGACGCCTACGACATGGGGCTGGTCGCCCATCAGGCGAACCAGTTGTCGCGTGCGGTCGCCGCCCTGGAACTGGCCCGGAGCGGGGGAGCGGCCGGCGCGGACTACCTGCTGGCGATCGCCGTCGGGGACCGTGGCTGGCCCCGCCAGGCAGTCGGCGATCTCGAGGACGTCGTGCGGCGCCGACGCGCCGAACTCGGCTGGTGCCATCCCGACACGCTCGCCGCGCGACATCAGCTGGCCTTCTTCAGAGGGGAGGCCGGTGACACGGCCGTGGCCGCGGCGGCGTTCGGTGAACTGGTGGTCGACACGACGGCGGCGCTCGGGCCGAACCATGCCGATACGCTGGCCGCCAGGCATCAGCGCGCCTACTTCACCGGAGAGGCGGGCGACTCGCGCACGGCGGTCCTGCAGTTGAGGACTCTCCTGGCCGACCGATTACGCGAGGAGGGCCCCGATCACCCTCAGGTTCTCGCCACGCGCCGCAGCCTCATCTGGTTCTCCAGCCTCACGGGCACTCTCGCTGACGCCCAGGAGGAGTTGCGCCTGCTTCTGCGGGACGCGCGGCGATGCCTGGGGCCGGACTCCCCGCACACACTCGCGATCGTCAGCACCCAGGCGGTGTTCACTGCCCGAGCGGGTCACGCCGCCGAGGCGGCGGCGGCATTCGGCCGGCTCGTGACCGACCGGAGCCGTGTCCTCGGCACCGAGCATCCACACGTGATACATACCCGCCTGCAAAGGTGCCAGGCGCTGCTGTCGCAAGGCCGCACCACCGAGGCCGGGGAGGACCTCGCTCAGGTCCTCCGCGACGCGCGGCGTGTGCTGGAACCCGGACACCGTCACATCGAACTCGCGAGCGACATGCTCGACGAGCTGCGACAGGGCTGAGCGGGCCGGGCGTCGCCGACTCCCTCCTCGGCGGCGGGCTGCTGCCGCCCACTGCGCGGCCTGACCTTTCGGCCGTCGGGTACCACCCCGCGAAGGTGAGAGCGGACCGCTCTACGGGCGCCTTCCGAGCCGGTTCCGGACGCCGTCGTCCGCGGCGGTCGCCCGGGCCGTGCGGCGGAAGGCGGACCGGTAGGCGCTCGGGCGCCGGCCGGTGTGGCGGGCGAAGAGGGTGGCGAAGGTGCCGGGGTCCTGGTAGCCGACGGCCGCTGCGACGGCGGCGACCGTGCGGTCGGTGGTCTCCAGGAGATGGCGGGCGCGGCGGATCCGGGAAGCCTGCAGATGCGCCAGCGGGCTGCGTCCGGTCTCCTCGGCGAAGCGGCGCAGCAGCGTGCGGGTGCTGACCCGGAAGGCGTCCGCGAGGGCCGCGAGGTCGTACCGCTCGGCGAGGTTCTGATCGAGCCGCCGCATGACCTGATGGGAGAACTCGCGGCCGGGCTGCGGGAGGAGCCGCGGGTCGACGTACGGGGTCTGGGAGGTCCGTGCGTCGTCGACGAGGGTCAGCCGGGCGGTGGCGCGGGCCACCCGCTCGCCGTGGTGCCGGCGGATCAGGTCCAGCGCGAAGTCGTACATGGCGCTGAAGGCGGCCGTGGTCGTCACCCCCGTGTCGGTGACGACCAGGTGCTCGGGCCGCACATCGGCGTCCGGGCAGCGCCTGGCCAGCTCACCGGCGTGCAGCCAGGAGGTGGTGGCCCGGCGCCGGTCGAGGAGTCCGGCCTCGGCGAGCAGGAACGCGCCGACGCAGAGGGAGACGACGGCGGTGCCGGCGGCGGCCTGCGCGCGGATCGCCGCGACCTCGGGGGCGAGTCGGGCGAGCCGCGCGTCCAGGTCCGTGTCCGGGCGCAGTTCGAAGCCGGGGACCACGAGGACGTCGACCTCGCGCAGGGGACGTACGTCCAGGATGGCGCCACCCGAGGCGGTGACCCGGCGTCGGGGCGAGACGACCGACACCCGGTAGGCGGGCGCGTCCCCGGCGACATGCCCGGCCATCGTCAACAGGTCGGGGACGCCGAACACTTCGGACGCGAAGCAGCCCGGGTACGCCAGCACCCCGACCCGCAGCGCCCCCGGCCCGGCGCCCGGACCCGTACCGTCCTCCGCCTGACGTGCCGCCTCCGCCACCGCTCCCGCACCCCCTGGTGTCCCCGGCCCGGCGCCGACGGCCGGGTACCGCTCGCCTCTCGTGCCGTGGCGAGATTACCCCTGGCCTTGGCGATCCCGCCCCTCACCCGGCGGCCGGTCCGGGGACCAGGCTGGCCCCCATGAGCGACGACGATCCGATCAGTGACTTCACCCGCCGGAGCATGGCCGTGGAGGGGGTGGAGAAGACGGTGTACGTGGCCGGGGCCGGGCCGGCCGTCGTGGTGCTGCCCGAGATGCCGGGCATCAGCCCCGACGTCCTGCGGCTCGCGCGCTGGGTGCGGGACGCGGGTTTCACCGTCCATGTGCCCTCCCTGTTCGGGACGGACGGTGCCTTCCCCACGGCCGAGGGCGGCCGGGAGGTCGTACGCCGCGCCTGTGTCAGCGCGGAGTTCCGCGCCTTCGCCGGGGGCGGCACCAGCCCGGTGACGGTCTGGCTGCGCGGCCTGGCACGCCAGGTCCACGCGACGTGCGGCGGGCCGGGGGTGGGCGCGATCGGCCTGTGCTTCACCGGCAACTTCGCCCTCACCATGGCCCTGGAGCCGGCGGTGATCGCACCGGTGGTCAACCATCCGTCGCTGCCGCTCGACGACCCCGGTGGACTGGAACTCGACGCGGCGGACGCGCGCGCGGTGCGCGAGCGGCTCGACCGGGACGGGCTCACCGTCCTCGCCTACCGCTTCGAGGGCGACCGCTGGTGCACGGGGCAGCGCTTCGCGGCCTACCGCGCGCTGCTCGGCGACGCCTTCGACGGGCGCGTCCTCCCGGACAGCGCCGCCAACCCGGCCCCGCCGCCCTTCTTCGCCGACCTGGTCGGCACCCCGCACAGCGTCGTCACCGCCCATCTCGTCGACGAGGCCGGGCACCCCACGGTCCGGGCCCGCGACGAGATCCTGGCCTTCCTCACCGACCGCCTGTACCCGGACGGGAGCCGACCGCTGCCCTCCGGCTGACCGGACCCTGGCCGACGTCTCGCCGACGAGCCGGGGCTACGCGCGCCCCACGCTGAAGACGGTGGGCGGGAGGCCGTCACGGAGTACGGAATCCGCGAAAGGTCACGCTCTTGCGGGTCGTTCCGAGCGGCGATGCGCGCGAGGAGGGCGCTCACCAGGAGGGCCGCGTGGCCTCGCCCGCGTGCCTCGGGGGCGGTGCAGGGCGCGCTGATCTCGGTCCAGCCCGGCGGACGGAGGCGTTCGCCCGCCATCGCCACCAGGGTGCCGTTGTCGCGAATGCCGAGATAGGTACCGAGCTCATGGGTGCGCGGCCGGAACGGCCCCGGTTGGGTCCGGGCGATGAGGCCGAGCCTCTTGGGCACACTCTCCGCGCCCAGCTCGACCACACCGGTCTCGGGCCCGGCAGGAGGCTGATCGGGCAGTCCGCTGCCGGGCCAGATCATCTGCCGGCCTTCGAGGACGAAGACCGGCTCCCAGTTCGACGGCGGAAGCGCCGGGGAGCTGAAGCCTGAGCCTGTCCGAGCGACGGCGGCAGGATCGATCGGCAAGGCGGCCGCGGCCGCCGTCGCAGTCTACGGCTCGGCGGGGCGCGGGGCGGCACCCCGCCCGCCGCGGCGATGTGCCCGACGCGGCGAGGAGCCGACGGCCCGACCGCCCCGCCGAGCACGGCTCAGCCGCCCGGCTCGTGTGCCTCGGCCGCGTCCGCGCCCGCCGCGTCCGCGCCCGCCGCGTCCGCGCCCGCCGCCTCCGCGCCCGCCGCCTCCGCGGCGTCGGCGATGGTCTGGAGCGCGGCGAGGTGCTGCTTGAGCGCCTTGCGGCCGGCCTGGGTCAGCGACAGCCATGTGCGCGGACGGCGGCCGACCGCTCCCTTGCGGATCTTGAGGTACCCGGCCTCCTCCAGGGCCGTCGCGATGCGGCTGACGCTCGCGTCGGAGACCTGGCAGTAAGCGCGGACAGCGGCGAACTCGGCCTCGGCGCATCCGGCGAGGAAGGCCATCATGGTCAGTCGCGTCGGATGGTGGATGACCTGGTCCAGCGCCGGTGGTTCGGCCGGGTTCACTCCGCGCTCCCCGAGGTGCCCGGTGTCGCCCGCGCCTCGGCGGCCAGGGCGTTCTTGCGGGTCTCCCGCCACCAGAGGGAACCTCCGCCGAGTACTCCCAGGACGACGGCGCCCACGCCTTGTCCGAACGTGAGGAACGCGAGGCCGGCGATCCCGTAGGCAGCCACCGGAAGGCTTTCGAGGAGCATGCGCTGCCTCCCGGCGCCACGCGGTGGCCAGGAGCGGACCCGCATGCGGAGGACCCGGACCACGCACATGACCGGGAAGGCGGCAAGCGCCGCGACCATGACGAGCAGCAGCACGAGCCCGCGGGCCGTGCCGTCCGCCTCGTACAAGAGAGGACCCGCGGCCAGGGCCATCCCGAGGCCGTGGGTGATGCCCGCCACCGGCGCCCACCACGCGGGCAGGGGAGGCGGAGTGTTGGCGGCCAGCCGGGCCCGCTCCGCGGCCCGCAGATCGCCCCGGGCCCTGGCTGAGGCGTAGTACTCGCTGCTCGACATGAACTCCCCGTTTCTCCGTGCTGTGGCGCTTGCGCCTCATTGTTGCATGTACTTTCGCGATACAAAAGTACTTCCGCATCAACGGTCGTGGCGGTGCGCTCGAACGATGAGGCCCCCGGCGGGCGCTCCGCCGTACGCCAAGTGACGGCAGCGCTTGCGTTCCGAGTCACTATGCCGGGTATATGCCGTTATGCTGTCTTCCGTGCTCTGGACTGGGTGGTTGTGGCCTCGTGGTCCGTTCCGTAGGCGGTGGAGTCTCGCCCTGCTCTCACCATTGATCTTGACTGTGGTCATCACGAGCCTGGCGTTCTCCACTCCGAGAAAGATTGCTTTCAGCCGCCTTCTGACCGCCGTCCCGGCCCTTGCAGCGTCTGTCTGGCCCGTGCTGCCGACCCTTCTGCTGGGCGCGGTCTGCGTAGCGATCATGGTTGCGCTGAGCCTTGTCTATCCCGATCTGGGCACCTGGTTCACCGTGGGCGCCATCGCCGCGGTCACGGTGACCGCCGCATACACGTGCCGTGTCCGCATCCAGCGGGAACAGGCGTTTCTACAGCTCCGCCTCGTCGCCGACGCCGCTCAGAAAGTGCTCTTGCGTCCCCTGCCCCGCCGGGTCGGGCACGTCGACATCGAGTCGATGTACCTCGCGGCCGCGGCTCAGGCCCGGATCGGCGGCGACTTCTACGAAGCCGTCGCCACGCCATTCGGCGTGAGACTGATCATCGGGGATGTACGGGGCAAGGGCCTGCCCGCGGTAGGAGCGGCCGCGGCGGTGGTCAACTGCTTCCGGGAGGCCGCGTACGACGAGTCGACCCTGGAGGGAATCGTCCGCCGCCTGGACGCCAGCAGCACCCGGCACAGCTGCACGCTTCCCCTCGGGGACCTGCTGGAGCAGTTCACCACCGTCGTGCTGGCCGAGTTCCCGCACCAGGGCGACCGCATCCGGCTGCTCAACTGCGGGCATCCTCCCCCTCTGCTCCTGCACCGCGGCAAGCTTCAGGTCCTGGACCCCACCACCGCCTCGCCGATGCTGAACCTCGCGGCTCTCCTCGGCGCCGACTACCGCACCGACACGATCGTCTGTACCCCCGGTGACCAGCTGCTCTTCTACACGGACGGCGTCATCGAGAGCCGCAACGGCGAAGGTGAGTTCTTCGCCCTGCAGGACTGGATGAGCCGCCAGACCTCGACCGAACCCAGGGCTCTGCTCGACACGCTGCACAAGGATCTGCTCCACCACAGCGGCGGTGGACTCAACGACGACGTCGCCGCCCTCGCGGTGCGCGTGCGCGACAGCGCCTCGCCGGAGACCGCGCGAAGCACCCGGTGACGTCAGGAACGGGCCAGACCCCACGTCTGCAGGGCGTAGGGCCGGCCCTTCTCCTCACCACTGATCAGCGGCACGTCGAGCAGCCGGAAGCCCGCCTTCGTGGCCACGGCGACGCTGGCGGCGTTCTCCGCCTCCAGCTCCAGGATCACCTGCTCCGCGCCCAGCTCCTCGAAGGCGTACGCGGCGATGACCCGCACCGCCCGCGCCGCCAGCCCCTGACCGCGGTGCGCCGGGCCGACCGCGTAGCCGAGCTCAGTGCCCTCGGGGGCACGCCGCAGCATCACCTCACCGAGCGGTGCGCCACCGTCGACGGTGATGGCGAGCAGGACGGCCGTACCCTCCGCCCGCAGCTGCCGGTCCCGGTCCAGCCGCGCGCGGGCGGCCGCCGCGTCGAAGGGGGAGACGATCGGGGTCCAGTACGCGATGTCGGGGTGGTCGAACAGCTCCGGCATCGCGGCCAGGTCCGCCTCCGTCCAGTCGCGGAGGACGAGACCCTCCCCCGAGAGCTCGATCCGCTCGGGAAAGGACGACGTGGCGCTGCTCATGGCGGGGACCCTCTCTGGCCTGTTCGGGACGAGGCAGGATAACCGGGTGGCGACCGCGGGATCACCGGAATTCGTACGGGACCACGTCCCTGACCGGCACCGCGGCCAGGCAGGGCCTGAGCCGGTCCGGGACCGCCCCGGCTCCTGGCCCGCGTTCGGTGCCTCCCCGTGCTGACGGCCGGCCGGGGACGTGCGTGTCCGGCCGCCTCGCCGCTATCCGGGTGCGATCGCGCCGAGCCATTCGTCGACGGTGACGACATCCGCCCACTGTGGAAACAGCCGCTCGACGAGGACCCGGTGCACCTCCGGGTCGAGGTCCAGACACCCGTCGGACAGCACGGTGAGGCCGAAGTCCATGTCGTTCGCGTGGCACAGCGTGGACAGCACCACAGCGCTGGTGGCGATGCCGGTGAGCACCAGGCTGTCGATACCCCGCGCCCTCAGCACCACGTCGAGATCGCTGCCCGAGAACGCGCTCGCCCGCCTCTTGGAGACCACCACGTCACCCGGCCGGGGCGCGATCCCCGGATGGATCTCGGTGCCCGGGGCGCCCTCGACGTAGAGGCCGGCCCGGGCGATGGCGGCGAGAGCCCGGTTGCGCGTGCCGACCTCCGGGAAGCCGGGACGGAACGCGATGACCACGTAGATCACGGGGATGCCCGCCGCCCGGGCCCCGTCGATCGCCCGGCGCAGACGCGGGAGGTATCCGGAGCCGTCGTCGACGATGTCCACGATGGACCGCTGCACGTCCATGACGAGGAGCGCGTCGCTCATACCGTCTCCGCGAGCCCCCGTACGGTCAGCCCTGCGGCCTCCCGTACGCCGGCAGCGAGCACCGCGCACGTGAACGCGATCACAGGGGCCTTCCAGTCCCAGGAGGCGAACAAGATCACTGGTATGACGAACATCGAATGGACGGCGGAGACGGCGAACGCCCCCCGCGCCCAGCGCCCGCCGATCACCGGCCGGCGCACGGTCGCCCAGTGGCGCCACCACAGTCCGGCGGCGACCGCGGCGATGCCGGCCATCACGGCAGCACCCAGCCTGGCCAGGTCGGCATCGGTCACACTGTCGGGGTCCAGTGCGGTCGAGCCGGTCGAGCGCACGCTCAGCGCGACCGCGGTCCATACGAGGGCGGCCGCACTCAGCAGGGAAGCCAGCACCGCTGTGCGCCTGCGGGCCCAACTCTTTCCCTGATGCACGGAGTTCGATTCCATGACTCATCCTAGCCATCGCCCGGAACAGGGATGCGGGGCCCGGCCCATGAACCTGTACCGCCGCTACTTCGACCTGGTCGCCGCCGGCCGCAAGACCGTCGAGGTCCGGGTCCAGTACCCCAGCCTCCGCGACCTCGCAGCCGGCCGGTACCTCCGCTTCGCCTGTGGTCAGGACGAATGTCTCGTCCGCGTCGTCCGGGTCGCCCGCTACACCTCGTTCGAGGAGATGCTCGACGCCGAGGGGCCCGCGAGGGTCGATCCCGACGCCTCGCGCGAGGAACAGCTGAGCAGCATCCGCGGCATCTACGGCCCCGAGAAGGAGGCTCTCGGCGTCCTGGCCATCGAGATCGAACGCGTCGCCGCCTGACTTCGACCGGTACCGTCCCCAGCATCTCCACGGCACCCCTGCCGATCACGCCGGCGACCGTCGCGGCCCCTCAGACACGGCTCGCTGCCGGCTCCCGTTCGATGGGAAGTGCCGCCGCGCGGCGGGGGAGCAGCAGCGGGGTCGCCAGCAGGAGCACGCCGGCCAGTCCGATGGCCGTACGCGGGCCGAACAGGCTGCCCAGCACGCCCCACGCGGCCGTCAGGAGTGCGGTCGAGGCCTTGGTCGTCACCGCCCAGGCGGTCAGCGTGCGGGCTACCCGGTCGGACGCGGTGCGTGCGAGGCGGTAGGTGGCGGAGACGGGATTGAACACCCCGCAGCAGAAGATGAGCCCGAGTTCGACGCCCATCACCAGCAGCAGCCCTCCGCTGCCCGACCCGATGAAGGCCAGGGCGACGGGCCAGAGCGCACGCAGCGCCCCGGCCGCCACCAGGACCCGGTGCTGCCCGAACCGGGTGACGAGCGGTCGCGCCAGCCGCGAGCCGAGCAGCCCTCCGATGGACGGCGCCGCGAAGGCGAGGCCGTACTGCCACGCGGGGAAGCCGAGTCGGTCGAACATCAGGACGGCCAGCAGCGGCTGGGTGGCCATCACCAGGCCATTGAACAGGGCGGTGTTGAAGAACAGCCGACGCAGCGCGGCGTCGGCGAGGATGTACCGCCAACCGCCGAACAGGTCCCCGGCCCGCATGCGCGCGGCCTCCGGGCGCTCGGGCCGCGGCTCCTCCTCGCCCATCGCGCGGATACCCAGGGCCGAGAGCAGGTAGCTGACCGCGTCGGCCACCACCGTCGCCACCGGACCGAGGACCCCGATCACCGCGCCGCCCAGCGGCGGTCCGATGATCGTCGTCGTCCAGGCCGTGGACTCGAAGCGGGCGTTGGCGGCCAGCAGGTCCTCGGCCGGCAGCAGCGCCTTCAGGAATGCGCCGGAGGCTGAGCGAAAGCCGATGTCGGCCGCCGCTACGACGACGGAGACCAGCAGGAGCTGAAGGAAGGTGAGCGCCCCGAGCGCGTACGCGGCGGGGATCGTCACCAGCGCCCCGAACCGCACCAGGTCCATCGCGATCAGCACGTGCCGCTTGCGGCGGAACTCCACCCACGGTCCGAGCGGTACCGCCACGGCCGCTCCCACCGCGGCGCCCACGGAGGCCAGCGCCGCGACCTCGGCCGGTCCGGCGTGCAGCACCCGGACGGCGATCAGCGGGAACGCGCCGAAGGCGAGCCAGGTGCCGAGCGCGCTGGTCCCGTACGCTGCCCACAACCACCCGAACCGCCGCCCCAGCCGGTGCCCGCTCGCCATGCCCGACACTCCCCGCCACTCACCCGTACAACCGATCCGCGATCGGAAGCATCAAAGCGAGCACCGTATGCGGGGGTCAAACAACCACAGGGCCGCCCAGCCACAACCAATGGTTGTGGACGTAGAGTGTCAGTCATGGACCTCGACACCGTCCGCACCTTCGTCGCCGCCGCCGACGCGGGACAGTTCCAGGAGGCCGCCGCCGAGCTGGCGGTCACCCAGCAGGCCGTCTCCAAGCGGATCGCCGCGCTGGAGCGCAAGCTCGGTGTGCGGCTGTTCAGCCGCACCGCGCGCGGCGTCGCGCTCACCATCGACGGTCAGGCCTTCCTGCCCCACGCGCGCGAGATGGTGCGCGTCGCCGAGCGCGCGGTCGCGTCCGTGCGCACCGGACGCCGGCCGCTGCGCGTCGACGTGATCGCTTCGCGCGGCGCGGCGTCGGGCCTGATGCGCGGCTTCCACCGCTCGCACCCCGATATCGACCTCGACGTGCTCATGCTGCTCGAAATCGAGGCGGCCGTCGCCGCCATCCGGTCCGGTGCGATCGACGCGTCCTTCCGTGCCGTCGCCGCGCCCGGCTGCCCCCTTCCCGAGGACATCGAGTCCGTCCGGGTGCTCGACGAGCCGCTCCAGCTGCTCACCGGCCCCGGCCACGCGCTGGCGGGCGCCCGGTCGGTGACGGTCGCTCAGCTCGCCGGGCACCGGATCTGGATGCCCGGCCTCGTCCCCGGTGCCGAGTGGACCGCCTACTACGACGACCTCGTCGCCGAGTTCGGTCTCACCATCGAGGCGACCGGCCCCAACTTCGGCTCCGACGCGCTTTTGGACACCGTCGCCGACACCCCGGCCCTGGCCACCTTCATGGGCGGTGACACCCGCCTGATCTGGCCCGCCGGCCACGGTCTGCGCCTCATCCCGGTGACCGACCCGACACCCGTCTACCCGCACTCGCTCCTCTGGCACCGCGACAACCCCCACCCGGCGCTGGCCACCCTGCGCGCCCACCTCGCCACCACGGCCGCCGGCCACGGCGCGAGCGGCACCGGCGCCGCCGGGAGCTGGACGCCGGGCTGGGCGAGGTGACACCACGCCGAACGCCACCGCGTCTTCGGTCATCGTGACGGGACCGAGGACGGCGCTCCGGCCCAGGCGTGGCGATCGGGCACGCTACGGCTCTCGTTCCGCACGCCCGTGGGAGGGGTCTGCGAAGGGCCGCCCGTGGTCAGGTGGCTTCCGTCGTCCGGCGTGCCTCAGGACCTCAGTAGTCGATCAGGCCCGTGGCACGGCTCGTTCCCGCGAACTGCAGGTAGAACTTGGTGCCGTCGAGCACGTCGGTGGCGGCCACCCCCCAGTTGCCGGCCCTCAGCGTCCGCCAGCCGTTGCAGCCCGTTGTCTTGAAGCAGGTCCTCACACTGCGGATCCCGTCCAGCTTCAGGTTGATGTCCTTGCACCTGCTGGTGGTGGACGCGGCTCAGGAGCAGCATGGTGGGCGTCCGGGACCCGTATCCTGCGGGACCACCTCGCCCCGCGCGGCGGCACCGTCAGCGAACTCGACCTGTGCGCACTCACCCCCGCGGCCGTGTGCGACGAACTCGCCGAAAGCCGCGCGTCGGCCCTCCTGCTGCTGGTCGGCCACCCCGAGCCGGCAGTGTCGATCGTCAGGTGCGTCCGCCGCGACCAGCGCCTCGCCGGTATCACGATCGGTGCTCCGGCCGGACAACCGGAGTTCCCCGAATGGGCGACACTGCTGGGCGGCGACAGCGCCGCGATCCCGTTCCTGCGCTACCTCCCCGAGCGCCTCGGCCCCCTCGGTGTCCGAGTCGAGACGGCCCTCCGTGAACGGCTGGCCGAGGCGCCCTCGTTCGTCGCCTTCGAGGGCTACGACACGGTCACCGTCCTCGCCGAGGCGCTGCGCACTCACGGCACGGACCGGGCGCGCACCGCCGGATCCTGGCCGCACGTCGCGGTCGAAGGCACCCGCGGCCGGATCCAGTTCACCCGCACGCCAGGAATCGGTGTATGGCAGTGGGCGTGGGCGCCGGTCCAAGTCGTCGACCGGGACCCGGTACACCCCGATCGCTTCCGGATCCTTCACGAGGGCTGAGAGGGCGTGGGCGGCGCGTGCGGCCGGCGGAGCGGATGCTCCGCCGCTCCCGGAACTCCCGTGACCGGCAACGCGGTTGGGCTCAGCGGCCAACAACCGCCGGTGCCGTGGGCGGACTGACAGGCGAGATCACCGTCGTCTTCCGACGCGAACGAGGTGGCCGCGAGGGCAACTTCACCGCCACCCCCGTAGGGCGTCGCGGACGACCGATGCCCGGGCCTGCCCACGTTCGCCGCCTCCCGCCCGCCCTGCGTCCCCGCCCCCTGCGTCACCCTTCGTTCCCGCTCCGTCCGGCCCGGCCTCCTCGGCTCCCCCTCTCGTGTCGCCGTTTCGGGGCGAACGATTCGGCCATCCTTGCGAGTTGAGTGCTGCCTCATGGCCGACCGCACCCCCGCAGGGAGATCACGCACGGCGATGAGCGGCTGCCCAGGCAGGGCCGAGGAGGGGATACGGGTACATGGAGTGATCTCTTCCGCAACCCGTCCGGGCGTTGAGAATCGGCCAGTTGGCCCGATGTGATGCAGCGCACACTTGAGGTTCCTTTGAATTTCTTATTACCTCTGTGGGCTTTGTGTGTCAGCTGTGACTTTCCGGGGTGGAGTTGTGAGCGATCAGCGGGGGCGCCGTGCCGACGGCGGACCGAGAATGAGAAGAAGACGGCCACGCTCAGTGGCTCTTGGGCTGGGAATCGTCCTGTCGTCGGCACTGCTCGTGCCCGCGACGACGGCCCGGGCCGAGGACGAGCCACGGCTGACGGCCGAACAGCAGGCGCTCTCCAAGGCGCAGGAGACCGGCGAGCGGGTCGAACTCCCCGGCCGGCGAACCGAACACACCACGGTGTTCGCCAACCCGGACGGCAGCTCCTTCCATCTGGAGGAGTCGTCCGTTCCGGTACGGGTGCGGAACGAGAACGGCGGCTGGCAGACCCCGGACCCGACCCTGGAGGTCCGGGCGGACGGCACGATCGCCCCCAAGGCCGCAGCGGTGGACATGGAGTTCTCCGGCGGCGGTAAGGACGACCCGCTGGTCAGGATCGCCGGGGAGGGGCGGTCGCTGGCCCTCGCCTGGCCGGGCGGGCTGCCGAAGCCGGAGCTCGACGGACCCAGCGCCCTCTACCCCGACGTCCTGCCCGACGTCGACCTCAAGGTGACGGCGTCCACCGAGGGCTTCCAGCACGTCCTCATCGTCAAGTCGCCCAAGGCCGCGGCCAGCCCCCGGCTGAAGCAGGTCACCTACGGTCTGAAGGCCTCGGGTCTGGACCTGCACGAGGGCAAGGCCGGCAACCTCATGGCCGTCGACGGCGACGGCCAGACCGTCTTCCGTGCGCCCCCGGCCCAGATGTGGGACTCCGCGGGTGACACGGCCGCGCCCGTCTCCCGGACCGCGACCGGGTCGGCCGCTCCCGGCCGTGGTGCGGCCGCGCGGACCGCCACGTCGCCGGCGAAGAACGCCACCCCGGCCGGTTCCACGCCGTCCGCCGCCGCGGGTTCCACGCCGCCCTCCGCCGCCGGTTCCACCGACCTCGCCGCCGCGGCCGCCGCCGAGTCCACCGAGCCCGGCGCCGGCGACAAGGTCGCCAAGATGGACGTCGAGATCACCAAGGACTCGCTGTCCGTCACCCCGGACGCGACCATGCTCGGCAAGACGGCCGCCGAGCACTACCCGCTGTTCATCGACCCGAACGTGACCTGGAGCGAGTCCGAGCGCACCCTGCTGCGCAGCGACGGCTACGAGTCCTACGGCTGGGGCAACGGTGACGACGGCCTGGGCAAGGGCGTCGGCAAGTGCGGCACCTGGAACTCGTACTACTGCGGTCCGGGCTATGTGCAGCGCCTGTACTTCGAGTTCTCGCCGGCCAGCCTCAAGGGCAAGCGGGTCCTCGACGCCACCTTCCGGGTGACCGAACCCTGGGCGTTCCAGTGCGACCCCCGCTGGGTCGACCTCGTGCGCACGGACAACATCTCCTCGTCCACCACCTGGTCGGGTCGCCCCAAGGAGCAGGACTGGATGGTCGACCGGCATGTCTCGGCCGGCCGCGGCTCGCTGTGCGACCCGGACTCGCCGGACGCACCGATCGAGTTCAACGACAACCCGGAAGAGTCGAACGAGAACCTCACCCCCACCGTGCGGGACTTCGCGGCCGGCAAGTTCTCCCGGCTGACCCTGGAGATCCGCGCGCACGACGAGGGCGACACCGGCGCCTGGAAGCGGTTCAAGAACGACGGCGTGCTCTCCGTGGACTTCGTCGGACTGCCCGCCAAGCCCACCTCGATCGGCGTCGTCACCGGCACCGGCACCGTGTGTGAGACCAAGGAGTCGGACCCGGCCATCGTCTCCAGCCCCGAACCCCTGCTCCGGGCCACCGCCCAGACCGCGTCCGGCGGTGAGAAGGACGCCCAGCTGCGAGTGGCCTTCGACGTCGACGCCAAGAGCGGCGACACCTGGACGGACGCTCCCATCGCGACGAACGGCGACATCCGGCCCTCGGCGCCCGCCTACGCCACGGACAACGCCGCCGTGTCGCTGACCTGGCCGAAGCTGACGGAGGGCACCCTCTACCGGTACCGGGCGTGGGTGCGGTCCTACTACAACAAGGGCGACAGCTACCTGGCCGGACCGTCGAACGCGTCCACGACCGGATGGTGCTACTTCAAGGTCGACCCGACGGCCCCCAAGGCGCCGCAGATCAGCGTCTCCTCGCCGTACACCCTGTGCACGACCAGCGACTGCACCGCGCACGGCGGCCCCGGCCAGAAGATGACCTTCACCTTCGCCAAGGGTGCGGCCGGTGACACCAACATCGCCGGCTATCAGTACAAGCTGAGCACGTCCGCGCCCTGGTCGTCGACGCTGCCCGCGAGCAAGCCGAACGTGACGGTCCTCCCCAACCACTCCGGCACCCTGCGCGTCTACGCCAGAGCCGTCGACAACGTCGGCAGCGGCCGGCCCGGCGCCCAGAACGTGGTCGACGTCCTGGTGGACGCGGGCCAGCGGGCCGTCGGACGCTGGCAGTTCGGCGAGAGCAGCGGCGCGGCCGTCGACTCGGCCGACGCGCCCGGCACCACCCGGCACGACGCCACCCTCGCCGGCGGCGCGACCCGGGACGACCGGGGCCGACGCGGACTGATCACCCATGACGCCTCCGGCGTACCGCTCGACGAGCCCGTGACCGACCGGGGCCTGTCCCTCGACGGCAGCACCGGCTACGCGGCCACCGGTGGCCCGGTGCTGGAGACCAGGTCGTCGTACACGCTCTCCGCCTGGACGAGGGTGAACCCCGGCCAGACGGGCACGGCCACGGTGCTCAGCCAGGACGGCGGCACCTACACCCCCTTCTACCTGTCCTACAACCTGGACGGTTCCGGGGCGTGGAGCATGCGGACGCTCACGTTGAACGGCACCACCCGCTCCTGGAGCACGGTGCGCGCCAAGCAGCCCACCCCGAGGGGCGTGTGGACACACGTCGCCGCCGTCTACGACGGTGAGACCAACAAGGTGGGGCTCTACCTCAACGGGGTGCTCCAGGCCGAGACGGACGCCGGCACTCCGTGGGCCGCGAGCGGTGCACTGCAGATCGGCCGGGCCAGGTGGCTCGGTGAGAACACCGACTACTTCAACGGCTCCGTCGACGAAGTGGCCGTCTGGCAGCGAGCCCTGGGCGACACGGAGATCGCCGACGAGGCCCGGCTGCTGACCTCGCAGGGCTTCGCGGGCGCCGAACTGGTCGCCGACTGGAGTGCCGACCGCGGCTCCGGCACCACCGTGGCGGACACCACCTCCGGTTACGGCAAGCAGCTCGGCCTGACCGGCGGAGCCTCGCTGGACGGCGAAGCCATCGTCCTGGACGGCGTGGACGACGCCGCCACCGCGAGCGGACCGATCGTCGACGACACCGGTTCTTTCACCGTGACCACGGCCGTGGAGCTGGACGGGGGCAAACTGGCCGGCAAGAGCGTCGGCTACACCGGACAGGTGCTGGGCCAGCGCACGGCCGACGGCTCCGGCTGGGGGCTGTGGTACGAGCTGACCGGCAAGGACACGGTGCTGGACGAGGAGACCGGCGAGGAGCGCACCGTCTCGTCCGGGAAGTGGCACTTCGGCCGGCTGCGCGCCGACGGCGGCTTCGACTCCGTCGTCTCCGACGAGGCCGCCGCCACCGACAGCGTCGTGCGTCTCACCGGCGTCTTCAACGCGCAGGACGGCACGTTGAGCCTCTACCTGGGCCACAACCAGAACGGTGACGACCTGGTGTTCACCGCGCAGGCGGGAAGCGGCGAGTTCGCGGTGGGCAAGGGCTTCACGGGCGGCGCCTGGAAGCACTACCTGCCCGGACGGATCGCGGAGGTCCGGCTGTGGGCCGGTGCCATGGCGAGCCCGGACCAGATCGACGCGCGCGTGGGCGACTGAGGGCGTGCGGGGCAGGGGCGGCGTCCCGACCGGCGCCGCCCCACCGTGACCGGGCGCGCGCGGCGCGCCCGGACCTGACGAAACAGCAGTCCGGCCGGGAGCCGGGGAGAACGGTGGGTCGAACGATGAGATTTGGCAGGGGCGCGTCACGCATACGGCGTGACGCGCGGCTCTTGACCGTGACGGTGTCACTGCTGTTGGTGGCACCTCTCGGCCTCGCCCCGACGGCAGAGGCGGCGACCGGCACCCATGGCCGGCCCGGCGTGCCCGACCAGCGCGTCAGCAAGGTCAGGGCGATCACCGGCCCGGGCGCGCAAGCGGCCCGGCGGAAAGCGGCCGAGTTCCGCGCGGCCAACGCCGAGCAGATCCGGCGCGGCGCCCAGGACCGCGAGGCGGCCTGGCCCAAGGCCGGCCGCGCCGACGTCACCCTCGACGGCGACCGGGCCGCCACGGCCGAGCCGGCCGACATCCCGGTCACGCTCCGCCCCGTCGGCACGGCGAGGTCCGCGACCGGCACGAAGCCGACGCCGGGCACGAAGCCGACGCCGGGCACGAAGGCCGAGCAGGGCTTGCGGTCCAAGCCGGGCTCGAAGGCCGAGCTGGGCTCGAAGGCCGGTGCGCGTGCTCAGAGCGGTCGTGCCCAGGTCCGGGTGCTGGACCAGAAGGCGGCCCGCCGGGCCGGCGTCACCGGTGTCCTGCTCACCGCCGGTACCGCCACCTCCGAGCGCGTCCGCGTCACCGTCGGCTACGACTCCTTCGCCGGCGCCATCGGAGGCGGCTGGGCGCAGCGGCTGCGCCTGGTTCAGCTGCCGGCCTGCGCCCTGACCACGCCGGACAAGGCGGAGTGCCGCCGGCAGACCCCGCTGAAGTCCGCGAACGACGTCAGCGCCCGCACGGTCTCCACCGAGATCCCGCGGCCCGCGACCTCCGCGCACCCGAGCGCGACCGGCAAGGGCGCCACGGCCGGCGCGCCCGCCGTGCTCGCCGTCACCGCCGCCGCGGCCGGCGCCGGTCAGTCACCGGCCGGCACCGGCGACTACTCCGCGACCGCCCTGTCCCCGGCCTCCACCTGGGAGGCGGGCGGCAGTTCCGGCTCCTTCACCTGGACGCACAAGTTCCCGCTGCCGCCCGCCGCGGCCGACCCGAGCCCGACGCTGACCCTCGGCTACGACTCCGGAAGCGTGGACGGCCGTACCGCCACGACCAACAACCAGGGCACCGCGGTCGGCGAGGGCTTCGGCCTGACCGACTCCTACATCGAGCGGACGTACGGCAGCTGCGACGACGACGGCCACACCGACGTCTTCGACCGCTGCTGGAAGTACGACAACGCCCGCCTCGTCCTGAACGGCAAGTCCACCCGGCTGATCAAGGACGACGACAACGGCCGCTGGCACCTGGAGGACGACGACGCCTCCAAGGTCACCCGGGGCACCGGCGCCGACAACGGCGACGACAACGGCGAGTTCTGGACCGTGACCACCGGCGACGGCACCAAGTACGTCTTCGGCCTGGACAAGCTCGACGGCGCCACCGACCAGCGCACCAACTCCACCTGGACCGTGCCCGTCTTCGGCGACGACGACAAGGAGCCCGGCTACGACAAGGGCGACGCCTTCGCCGACCGCGCACTGACCCAGGCCTGGCGGTGGAACCTCGACTACGTGGAGAACCCCAGGGGCAACGCCGCCACCTACTGGTACGCCGAGGAGACCAACCACTACCGGAAGAACAAGGCGGAGACCGCCGACACCGCCTACACGCGCGGCGGTTACCTCAAGGAGATCAAGTACGGCCTGCGCAAGGACGCACTGTTCACCGACGACGCCGACGCCAAGGTCACCTTCACGCACGCCGAGCGCTGCACCGCCACCGACTGCTCCTCGCTGACCAAGGACACCGCCAAGAACTGGCCGGACGTCCCCTTCGACGCGATCTGCTCCGACGGTGACAAGGAGTGCAACTCCGCCGGCCCCGCGTTCTTCACCCGTAAGCGTCTGACCGGCATCAGCACCTTCTCCTGGTCGGCCGCCGAGAGCACCTACAAGCCGGTGGACACCTGGGAGTTCGTGCAGAAGTACCTCGACGGCGGCGACATCGGCGACAGCAGCGACCAGACGCTCACACTGACCGAGCTGCGCCGGACGGCCAAGGCGGGCACCACGGAGATCGCCTCCGACCCCATCGGCTTCACCTACCAGATGCGCCCCAACCGGGTCGACGGCACCGACGACATCCTGCCCATGCACCGGCCGCGCATCGCCACCGTCACCTCCGAGACCGGCGCCGTGACCACGGTCACGCTGTCCCCCGAGGAGTGCGTGCGCAGCGCCGTCCTCAACGCCCCGCAGGACACCAACACCCGTTCCTGCTACCCGCAGTTCTGGAACATCAACGGAGCCGAGAAGGCCTCCGTGGACTGGTTCCACAAGTACCGGGTGCTGGCCGTGACCACGGCCGACCCGGCCGCGAACAACGTGGCGGTGGAGAACTCCTACGACTACTCCGGCGCCGCCTGGCACCACAACGACGACCCGTTCGTCCCCGCCGACGAGCGCACCTGGTCCGACTGGCGCGGATACCGCCAGGTCACCGTCTACAAGGGCGCGACCGGCACGACCCGCTCCAAGACCGTCTCCCTCTACCTGCAGGGCATGGACGGTGACAAGAAGGCGGACGGCACCAGCCGCTCGGTGGACGTCGCACCGCTGACCGCTCCCGGACTGGGCCTCGCCACCCTGGCCGACAGCCCCGAGTTCGCCGGCCAGCTGCGCGAGCGGGTCGTCTACGCGGGCTCGGCGCCCGTGACGGCCACCGCGAGCGAAGCCTGGTCCAAGGAGACCGCGCACCAGTCGGTGCCCGGCGCCGCCGACCACCGGGCCCGCTATGTGCGCCCCGCCAAGAACACCACGTACACCTATCTCACCGCACCGAAGAGCTGGCGCGCCCGCACCGTCTCCAACAGCTACGACGACTACGGCATGATCGTCTCGGCCGAGGACAGCGGTGACGCCGCCAAGAGCGGTGACGAGACCTGCACCCGCACCTGGTACGCACGCAACGACAGCGCCGGCATCACCGGCCTGGCCTCACGCGTCCGTACCGTCGGGAAGAACTGCTCGGTCGGCGACGGCTCGCTGGCGCTGCCCGCCGGCAGCGACAAGCGCGGCGACGTCCTGTCCGACACCGCCTCGGTGTTCGACGACCCGCAGGCGACCGGCTGGAAGGAGGACCAGGCGCCGACCAAGGGCCTGGTCACCTGGACGGGCCGGGCCACCGGCTACCCCGCCACGGCCGACGCGCAGGGCCTGCGCCGGCCCAGCGGCTGGCAGACCGTCAACACCACCGCCTACGACACGCTCGGCCGCACCACGGCCGTCACCGACGCCGACCACCAGACCACCCGCACCGAGTACACCCCGCCCGCGGCCGGTCCGCTGACCAAGACCGTGGTCATCAACGCCAAGCAGCACAAGACGACCACCTTCATCGACCCGCGCCGCGGCCAGCCCGACCGGACCTACGACGCGAACCTGAGGAAGACCGAACTCGCCTACGACGCGATGGGCAGGCTCACCGCGGTCTGGCTGCCCAACCGCAGCCGCACCGGCGGGGACGCCGCCAGCAGCACCTTCGCGTACAAGGTCAGCGCCTCCAAGCCGTCCTGGGTCGCCACCTCGAAGCTGAAGGCGGACGGCAAGACCTACACCACCACCTACGACCTGTATGACGCGCTGCTGCGCAAGCTGCAGAGCCAGTCGCCCACCCCGAGCGGCACCGGCCGCATCCTGACCGACACCCGCTACGACTCGCGCGGCCTGCCCTACGAGACGTACGCGGACATCTTCGACAACACCAGCACCCCCACGGGCACCTACACCCGTACCGAGTACGGCCAGTCGCCCACCCAGACGCGCACCACGTACGACGGCGCCGAACGGGAGATCAGCCGTGCCGTCTCCTTCTACGGAGAGCAGCGGTGGACCAGCAGCACCGAGTACACCGGTGACTCCACCGCCACCTCCGCCCTGAAGGGGGGCACCGCCCGCCGCACCATCGTGGACGCCCGGGGGCGGACCGTCGAAACCCGTGACTACGCGGCCCAGAGCCCCGCGGACCGGGACTACGGTGCCACCGTCGCCGCCGAGTTCACCGCCGTGCACACCGGATACACGCTGGACGACAAGGAACTGGACGTCACCGGCCCGGACGGCGCCAAGTGGTCCTACGGCTACGACCTGTTCGGCCGCCGCACCGACACCACCGACCCGGACAAGGGCGCGGCGCACACCGACTACAACGCCCTTGACCAGGTCGTGAAGGTCACGGACGCCAACAACAAGTCCGTGCTCACCGAGTACGACGAGATCGGCCGCATCACGGGCACCTGGGAGGGTTCCAAGACCGACGCGAACCGGCTCACCAAGCAGACCTACGACGAGGTCTCCAAGGGCAAGCCGTCGGAGTCGGTGCGCTACGTCGGCGGAGTGGCCGGCAAGGCGTACACCCGCAAGGTCACCCAGTACGACAGCCTCGACCGGGCGGTGGCCACCCAGCTGGTCCTGCCCGCCGACGACGCCCTGGTGAAGGCGGGCGTCCCGCCGACCCTGGACTTCAGCAGCTACTACAACCTCGACGGCACGCTGCAGAACACCAAGGAGCCGGCCCTCGGCGGACTGCCCGCCGAAACCGTGTCGTTCGGCTACACCGAACTCGCCCAGGTGAAGTCGGTGAGCGGCTCCACCGGCTACCTGCTGGACACCGACTACTCGATGCTCGGCCAGCCGCAGCAGCTGGTCCTGGGCACCACCAACACCGAGGACGCGAAGAAGACCTACGTCAACAACACCTTCGAGGAAGGAACGGGACGGCTGCTGCGCAGCTATGTCACCGACATCTCGCGGGGACTGATCCAGGACCTCAACTACACCTTCGACGACGCCGGCAACATCACCTCGGTCAGCGACCCGAGCACCGCCGCCGGCGCCAAGCCGGACACCCAGTGCTTCGCCTACGACGGCTTCCGCCGGCTCACCGACGCCTGGACCCCGGCCGCGGGCAAGTGCTCCGACACCCGCGCGGCCGGCTCGCTCGGCGGCCCCGCTCCGTACTGGAGCAGCTACACCTACACCGACGCCGGCCAGCGCAAGACCGAGACCGAGCACACCACCACCGGTGACACCACGACCACCGCGTGCTTCACCGGCACCGCGAAGCACGCCGTGACGGGCACCACCACCAAGGGCGACTGCACCAGCCCCGAACGCCTCTACGACTACGACAAGGCCGGCAACACCTGGCACCGTCCCGGCGCCTCGGGCAAGCAGGAGCTGACCTGGTCGGCGGAGGGCAGGCTCGGCAAGCTCACCGAGGGCACCAGGTCGACCGACTACGTCTACGACGCGGACGGCAACCTGCTGGTGCGCTCGGCGAGCGGCGGCGAGCGGGTCCTGTACGCCGGCTCGACCGAGATCCATCTCCGCAAGGACGGCACGACCTGGGCGCAGCGCCACTACGGCACCCAGGAACTGACCGTCGCCGTACGCACCAACCAGAGCGGAGCCAACAAGCTCTACTTCATCGCCGCCGACCACCACGGCACGGCGAGCCTGGCCGTCGAGTCCGGCAGCCAGGCCGTCACCCGGCGTCTGCTCAACGCCTTCGGCGAGGAACGCACGGGCAGTTGGGTGACCGACCGCGGCTTCCTCGGCAAGACACTGGACAAGGACACCGGCCTCACCCACATCGGCGCCCGTGAGTACGACGCCGGCCTCGGGCAGTTCATCAGCGTGGACCCGCTGCTGGAGACGGCCAAGCACCAGTCCCTGAACGGCTACGGCTACGCCGAGAACAACCCGGTCACCTTCTCCGACCCCAGTGGTCAGGGCTCGATCACGTGCACCATGGGCGTGGACTGCCCCGACGGCTGGGAGGAAACCGAGGAGAACGCGGCCTCGCCGTTCCCCGGCGGCAACTCGGGCGGCGGCGGAACCTCCGGGACGGCGGGATCGCCGTCGGTGATTCCCAGCGGTGGCATGCCCCCGGCGCTGCTCCAGCCGTACCAGACGGTGGTCCTGCTCATGGGACCGGACCCGCTGCCGGTGGAGTACAAGGAGAAGGGCGCGACGGCCAAGTTCCTCAGGATGATGATCGAGAGCCAGATGGCCAACCGCCCGATCGGTCACCTCGCCAACGACAACCACGGCGGCGACGGAAAGGTGAAGAGCGGCGGTCCCTGGAGTCTCGCCCTGCGCTGGCTGTGGGGCAGCCCCGAGCTGAAGAACACCACCAAGCAGGTGAACTTCGACGGGGACGACGAGATGACGCAGTACCTGATCAAGAGCACCAGCATGGCCGACGCCCGGGCGGCCGTCGCCGTGGAGTACGACCTGAAGGGCAAGAAGAGCGGCAGGGCCGACTACAGCGTCACGAAGAACCGCGAGGGCGAGGACCTCAATGCCCTGCAGATGGCCGGCGTCTACGTCTCCGACCTGGGCGGACTCGCCGTCGGCAAGGACGACCGCAAGGCCCAGGGCGTGCTCGGCTCCTACTCGCTGGAGTACCACGTCACCAAGACCAAGGGAGATACACTGACCGTCCAGTACAGGGCTTGGACCGACATCGACAACGAGTCGTTCATCCCGGGCCACGGCAAGTGGCAGCAGATCTTCAACAAGACGCCCCAGTACACCGGCGGCTATTTCGCCGGGTACCGCGTCGAGATCAAGTGGCAAGAGACGATCTACAAGTAGGCGGAACATGAAGGTGGTTCGTGGGGGCGCGACCGCCGTCACCGTCTTCGCCGTCCTCGGCACGGCCCTCCTGCTGGGGGGCTGTGCCGGCGACGGCCGGGACAAGCTCGCACCGCGACAGGTCGCCGGAGTCTGGGAGGGCTCCGGCGGCGGGCGCGTCGAGTTCCAGAGCGACGGCAGCTTCCGGATGTCGGGCATTCCACGCGGTGCCATCGAGTTCGGCTTCAGCAAACCCCCGCCGGGCAACGGCCGGCTGTCCGGGCGGGGCAACTGGGAACTGGAGGGCGACACCCGGCGCAGCGACAGCATCGAGCTGCGCTTCGCGGCCGGGGGCTCCTTCCGCGACGACTCGGAATCCACCCTCCTGCAGGTGGCGAAGGGCGGCGACCATCCGTCGCTCTATTTCGACACCAACTCCGACAAGGGGTACGGCTACGAGGTGCGCCGCACCGGCTGACCCCAAGCCCCCCCACCGGTCCGGGCCGCCGCGGTCCGCACTGCCGCCGCCCGGACCGGTTGGCCGGGACCGTGCACTTGCCGGCGGCTGAACGGGAGCCGCCGGCCGCTCCTTTCCAAGATCGGTATTCTCCGCGACGGCCCGGGGACCAGGGCGTACGTACGCGCCGGCAGCGCGGTCGCGCAGCGTCCGGCACGTGCGGGTGACAAATTTTCCCGTTGGCCTGAAACTCCCCTGTGGACGGATCAAGGCGCAACCTAGACTTCGGAGCAATCGCCACGGAGGTCTCTGTTGTTGCAGATCGCTCTGGTCAACATGCCTTTTGCCGACTGGAATCGCCCTTCCTTTGCCTTGGGGCAGTTGTCGACTCTCGTCCAACGGGAATTCGACGGCCGGGCGCGAGCGCGCGTGTGCTATCTCAACCAGGACATGGCCGAGTTTTTCGGGGCACGTCTGTACGAGTCCCTGTCGGTGAGTCACGACCATGTCGACACCGGTATCGGGGACTGGCTGTTCCGGCACATCGCCTTTCCCGGTGTGCCCGACACCACCGCTGAGTACTTCCAGCGGTACTACCGGGGCGCCCGGTGGGAGGTTTTCCGCGCGCAGATCCTGCGGGCCCGGGACGGGCTGCTCTCGTTCTGCGAGGAACTGATCGACCGGTACCGGCTCGACGAGGCCGACATCGTGGGCTTCAGCTCCATGTTCGCCCAGCATGTCCCGAGCATGGCCCTGGCCCGGCTGATCAAGGAGCGCAACCCGCGCGGCCTCGTGGTCCTGGGCGGCGCCAACTGCGAGGCACCCATGGGGGCGGTGGTCGCCGAGCACGTCCCGGCGGTCGACTTCGTGTTCTCCGGTCCGGCGCTGACCACCTTCGGGGAATTCGTGCAGTGCGTGCTGGACGACGACGTGGAACGGGCCGACGCGGTTCCCGGTATCCTCTCCAGCCGAAACTGCGGAAACCCCCGCTTTCGCGCGGCCATCGGCGCGGAACGGGACATCGACGACTTCTTCCTGCCCGACTACGCCAGCTTTTTCGACGCGCTCGACGACCATGCGGAGCTGCGGCGCACCGGGACCAGCGAACCGATTCTCTTCTTCGAGACGTCCCGCGGTTGCTGGTGGGGACAGCGTTCGCACTGCACATTCTGCGGGCTGAACGGTGAGAGCATGGCCTTTCGTGCCATGGCGCCCGATCTGGCCGTCGAGCAGTTCACCTGGCTTTTCGGTTTCGCGCCGGAGTACACGTCTTTCTTCTGTACCGACAACGTGATGCCGCGCAATTACCCGCGCGAGGTCTTTCCACGGCTGGACCCGCCGCCGGGCACGGAGATCTTCTACGAGGTGAAGCTCCCCCTGAGCCGTCAGGACCTGCGGGCCATGACGGACGCCGGCGTCACCGTCGTACAGCCCGGCATCGAAGCGCTGGCGTCGTCCACGCTGAAGCTCATGGGGAAGGGGACCACCGCCTTCCAGAACCTGCAGTTCCTCAAGAACTGCGCGGAGTTCGGCATCCGACCGGAGTGGAACCTGCTGATCGGCTTCCCCGGCGAGGACCCCGCGGTCTACCGCAAGTACGCCGAGGAGCTGAGGGACTTCGCCCACCTCATACCCCCGCACGGCGTCTACATGGTCCGCTTCGACCGCTTCAGCCCCTACTTCAAGCGGAGCGACGAGTACGGACTCTCGCTCAAGCCGGTGGACTACTACGCGCTCACCTACCCCTTCGACGAGGCGGCCCTGTCCGACCTCGCCTACTTCTTCGCCGACCAGAACCTCGCGGAGTACATGCTCAACGCGGTCGAGCGGCATGACGAGCTGAGCCGGCTGGTGGCCGAGTGGCGTGCGGCCTGGGACGGCGAGCGGGGAGCGGAACTGCGCCTGGTCGCCGACGACGACGGCGGCCTCGCCGTCCGGGACTCCCGCTCCGGTGTCCTGCGGGTGCATCCGGTCGACGCGGCGACCGGCCGGCTGCTGCGCCGGCTGTCCTCGCCGGCCAAGCCCGACCAGCTGGCCCGGGACTGGCCGGAGGGCCCCGACGACCTCAGCGAACGCCTCGCCGATCTCGCCGGCCACCGCTTCCTCTTCACGGAGAACGGCCGGGTACTGAGCCTGGTGCTGACCGAGTCGGACGACGGATCCGAGGAGCCGTCCGACGAGGGGGCCGTGGGGACCGGTGTCAGGCGCCTGCTGCCGCTGCTGTCGGAGGCGTCACGATGACCGGTGGAACACCGGTACTGCCGGTCGTCGTGGAGGGAGACGGCGGCCCGCCCGCCGAGCGGCTGCACGCCGACCGGGAGGCACTGCGGGCCGCCCTGCGGCAACGGGGCGCGCTGCTGCTGCGCGGCTTCGACGTCCGCGGCCCGGACGGCTTCGCGGACGCGGTGCGCGCCCTGTCCGGTGAGCCACTGCCCTACACCGAACGCTCCTCACCACGCAGCGTCGTCAAGGGACACGTCTACACCTCCACGGACTATCCGCCCGGCGAAGAGATCTTCCTGCACAACGAGAACTCGTACCAGGCGAGTTGGCCGCTCACGCTGTACTTCCACTGTGTCCGGCCCCCACTGACCCAGGGCGCCACCCCGCTGGCCGACACCCGGCGCGTGCTCGCGGCCGTCGACGACGACGTCCGCGAGGAGTTCACCAGGCGCGGCTGGACGGTCGTACGCAACTACGGCGATCTGGTCGGACTGCCCTGGCAGGAGGCTTTCGGCAGCGACGACCGCGCACACGTCGAGCGGTACTGCCGGGAGCGGGACATCGCGGCGCAATGGCTGCCCGGCGGAGGACTGCGCACCAGCGCGGTGCGCGCGGCCGTGCACCGGCACCCTGTCACCGGGGAGCCGGTGTGGTTCAACCACGCGACCGTCTTCCACGCCACCACACTGCCGAAGAGCGTACGGCTGGGGCTGCTGGAGATGCTGGGCGAGGAGAACCTGCCGAGCCAGACGTACTACGGCGACGGCGCGCCCATCCCGGACGACGTGCTGGACCATCTCCGGGCCTGCTACCGAGGCGCCTCGACCCGCTTCGACTACCGCGCCGACGACATCCTGGTGATCGACAACATGCTGGTCGCGCACGGCCGTGAGCCGTTCACCGGCCCCCGCCGGATCTCGGTCGCCATGGCCGAGCCGCACACCGGTGACCGACCGGCGTAAGGAAGGGAAGTCCGTTCTCGCATGGCCGCGCGTTCGCTCTGGTCCAACCGCGATTTCTGCGTGTTCTGGGCCGTTCAGGCGCTGTCCGAGGCCGGCAACGCCTTCTCGCTGGTGGCCGTGCCGCTGCTGGTGCTGCACACCACCGGATCGGCCGCGCAGATGGGGCTGCTCACCGCCGTCGCCGGCGCCGTCTCACTGCTGACCGGTCTGGTGGGGGGCGCCTGGGCCGACCGGTTCGACCGGCGACGTCTGCTGATGCTCTGCGACGCGGCGCGCCTGGTGCTCTACGGCGCCGTCCCGGTCTGCTGGACGGTGCTCGGCCCACAGGTCTGGCTGCTGTACGCGGTCATGGGCCTGGCGGCGGTCTTCGAGATGCTGTTCAACATCACGTACGTCACCGCCGTGGCCAACCTCGTCGACAAGGACCAGATCGTCGCGGCGAACGGCCGTCTCGAAGCGACCAACGCGGTCGCCTACATCGCCGGGCCCGCCCTGGCCGGTCTGGTGTCCGGGCTGTTCGGGCCCACGGCCGCCGTCGCGATCAACGCGGCGAGCTTCGGGATCTCCCTGCTGGGCCTGGCGTTCATCCGGCTCCGGCGCACCGCCCCGGACCCGGACGCCGCGGCTCCGGTGAGCGGCACCACCACCGCGCACGACCTGCGCACCGGCTTCCTCACCGGCGCGGCCTTCCTGTGGCGGTTGCCCGTGCTGCGGGCACTGACCGGGCTGCTGACCGTCACCACCTTCCTCAGCCTGGGCATGACGGACGTGTTCATCTACCACCTGCGGCACGGGCTCGGGCAGGACGAGCGAACGGTCGGCTACGTGATCGCGCTGGGCGGAGTCGGCACCTGCGTGGCGGCCGCCGCCACCGCGCGGCTGCGCCGGTCCTGGGGCTTCGGCCGCTGCTGGCTCGGCTCTATGGCGCTGTGCTCGGTCTCGGTGCTGGTACTCGGCAGCGCCGGCCAGGTGCCGGTCGCGGCCGTGACGATCTTCCTGTACTCCTTCGGCATGGCGCTGGCCGGCATCTGCTCGATGTCACTGCGCCAGGAAGTGACGCCCGACCACCTGCTGGGCCGCGTGACCTCCGCGTTCTGGACGATCCACGGCAGCCTCGCGCCCCTCGGCGCGGCCCTGCTCACCGCCCTGGTCGGACGACAGGGGGCACGCGGACCGCTGACCGGCGTGGCCGTCGTCTTCCTGGGCGTGACCGCCGTCGCGGCCTTCACCCCGATCCGCCGGCGCCACCCCGAGCGGATCGCCGCAGGAACGGCGCGACCACCAACCGAACCCCCGGCGGCGAAAGAAGGGAGCCATGGCGATGACACGGACGCCCGACGATGACGACCGGCTGTACAAGGTCGTGGCCAACCACGAGGAGCAGTACTCCATCTGGCCCGCCGACCGGGAGAACCCCGCCGGCTGGTCCGACGCGGGCCGGTCCGGCCCGAAGAGCGACTGCCTGAAGCACATCAAGGACGTATGGACCGACATGCGCCCGTTGAGCCTGCGCGGCCGTCCGCGGCCGGCCGCGCCGACCGGGCCGGCGGCCGAGGGCGCCGGCCGGGCGGGCTGACTCCCGGTCCGTCACCGCACCGCCGCACCGCGACCCAGGGAAGGCAACCGTGCACGACGTCCCGGAAACACGACCGATCGCCGGCTCGGGCCCAGCGGTCCGGCAGCCGCTCACCCACGGCCAGGAACGACTGTGGTACCTGGAGCAGCTCACCCCAGGTCATCCCGTCCACCACCTCTCCTCCGCCACCCGTGTCGAAGGCCCGCTGGACCCCGGCCGCCTGGCCCTGGCCCTGCGGATCTGCGCCTCCCGCCACGACCTGCTGCGCAGCGCCGTCGCCGACCGGGGCGACGGCCCCCGCCGCACCGTCCGCCCGGCGGCCGACCTCCCGCTGCGCCAGGTGGACCTGAGCGGCGAGACCGTGCCGGACACGAAGCTGCGCGAACTCCTCGCCGACGAGCGCGCCCGCCCGTTCGCCCTGGACTCCGCACCCTTGCTCCGCGCCACCCTGGTGCGCACCGGACAGGACCGGCACGTCCTGCTGCTCACCGCCCACCGCATCATCGCCGACCGGGCATCGCTCACCCTCCTGGAACGCGAACTCGCCCAGTGCTACACGGAGTACGGCCGGACGGAGCCGGCCCGCCCAGTCCCGTACGCGGGCCGGGCGACCCCGGCGGGGGAGGCACCGGACGAAGGCCTGGCGTACTGGAAGGGGCGGCTGGACGGGCTCCAGCCGCTCGATCTGCCGCTCGACCGGCCCCGGCCCAGGACTCGCAGCCACCGGGGTACGAGCCGACGGCTTCGTCTCGGGAGCGGGCACGCCGACCGGCTGGGGCGGCTGGCCCGCGAGGAGGGCGTTCCCGCCTGGACCGTGCCGGCGGCGGCCTTCGCCGTGCTGCTGGCCCGCTGGACCGGCCGGTACGACGTGGTGTTCGGCCGCCCCGTCGACCACCGCCCACCCCATGACGCGCACGGGGCGTTCGGTCCCTACGAGGACCTGCTGGTCCTGCGGACCGACCTGACGGGACGACCCACCTTCCGGGAGGTGGTCCGCAGACTCGCGGCGACGCGGGAGGAGGCGGCGGCGCACGCCGGCGTACCCTTCGGCCGGCTCGTCTCCCTCCTGGACACCGAGCGCGACCTGAGCCGTCACCCGCTCTGCCAGGCGGTCTTCGCCACCACACCGCCGGTCGGCACCGGCTTCACCGTACCGGGGCTCACCACCTCCCCGCTCACCCCCGAAGACGACGACCTGACCCCTTACGACCTGCTGTGCACCGTCACCGAGCAGGACGGCGCGAGCGGCGGCCCGGCCGTCGAACTGCGGCTCGCGTCCGACCTGTTCCTGCCGGAGTCCGCGGATCGTATGACGGCCGTCCTCCGTACGCTGCTCCTCGCCCTCGCCGAGCACCCCGACTCCCGGATCGGCGACGTTCCCGTACTGCCGGCAGAGGACCGGGCCCGGATCGACACCTGGAACGCCACCGACCGCCCCCTGCCGCAACCGGCCACCGTCGACGGCCTCTTCCGGACCTGGGCGACCCGGACCCCGCACGCCGTCGCCCTCACCGACCGCACCGGAACCTGGACCTACGCGGAACTGCGGCTGCGGGCAGTCCGCATCGCGAGGTCGCTCACCGAGGCGGGCGTCACCCCCGACTCTCCCGTCGCCCTGCACCTGGAGCGCTCCGCCGACCTCGTCGCGGGCATGCTCGGCGTCCTCCTCGCCGGCGGCGCCCATCTGGTGCTCGACCCCGGCCACCCCGAGGAACGCCTGCGCCTCATGGCCGACGACGCGCGGATCTCGGCCGTACTGAGCCGGGACGCACCACCGGCCTGGCTGCACCACCTGGGCGTCCCCCTGCTCCGGCTCACCGACGCCGAACGGGACACCGGAGAGCCGCCCCGATCCACCGGAGTACCGGAAGACACCCCCGAGGTACCCGACGCGCCGCCGCCGTCCCGCAGTCACGGCCAAGGGGCGCCCGACGTGCCGCCGCCGTACCGCAGCCGTCCCGACAGCCTCGCCGCCGTGGTCCACACCTCCGGCTCGACCGGCCGTCCCAAGGGCGTCGGCATCCCGCACCGCGCGGTCGTCCGGCTGATCACCGCCACCGACTACGTGGACATCGGCCCCGGCGACGTGCTGCTGCACCTCGGCGACCCGGCCTTCGACATCACCGCCTTCGAGGTGTGGGGGGCGCTGTGCAACGGCGCCCGGGTCTGCGTCCTGCCCGGCGACGAACCACTCGGCCCCGACGAGGTGCTGGCCGCACTCCGCGAACTGCGGCCCACCGTCGTCTCCCTGACCGGCACCCTCTTCAACCGGGTGGCCGACATCGACCCGCGGGCCTTCGGCGGACTGCGGCACCTGTTCGTCGTCGGAGAGGTGATGGACGCCCGCCGCACCCGCGCGGTGCTGCGCGGCGGCGCCCCGCCCGGACACCTCCACAACGGCTACGGCCCCAGCGAGAACGCCACGTTCTCCACGACCCACCGGGTGGACCGGCTGCCCGACGACGCCACCGGCGTGCCGATCGGCCGCGCCCTCACCAACACCACCCTGCACGTGCTGGACCCGGAACTGCGTCCCGTACCGATCGGCGTGGCCGGCGAGCTGTACGTCGGCGGACAGGGCGTCGCCCGCGGCTACCTGAGCCGCCCGGACCTCACGGCGCAGCGCTTCCTGCCCGACCCCTTCGCCGCCCGCCCGGGGGCCGTCATGTACCGCACCGGCGACCTGGTGCGATGGCTCCCGGAGGGCGCGCTGGACTTCCTGGGCCGGGCGGACGAGCAGGTCAAGATCCGCGGCTACCGGATCGAGCCGGGCGAGATCGAGGCGGCGCTGCTGGACCGCGACGACGTACGTGAGTGCATCGTGCGGGCGACCGACGTCGCGGGCGACCGGCGTCTCATCGCCTACGTGGTCCCGCGCGCCGGATGCTCGCCCACGCCGTCCGAGGTGCTGGGCGGCCTACGGGACCGGCTGCCGTCCCACATGGTGCCCGGCCACCTGATCCTGCTGGAGACGCTGCCGACGACACCGAGCGGCAAGATCGACGCACGGGCGCTGCCCGGCATCGGCGCCCAGGACGCCGATCCACGGGACACGTCCGCCGTGCCGCCCAGGACCGCCACGGAGCGGACGCTGTGGGAGATCTGGGCGAACGCGCTGCGAGTGCGGGCCTTCGGCGTGCACGACAGCTTCTTCGTCATCGGCGGCCACTCCCTGCTCGCCTCGGTGGTGCGCACCGCGGTCCGCGAACGGCTCGGCGTCCCCCTGCCGCTGCGGACCTTCTTCGACCTTCCCACCATCGCCGGACTCGCCGTCGAGATCGAACGCGCCGGCGGCGGGACGCCCGCCGACGGGACGCCCGGCACACCGCCCGACGACACCGCGCACGCACTGGAAGGCCTGCTGGCCGAACTGGAGCGGCACGCCGAGACCCGGCGTGCCGAGGGATGAACGGGGGAGCCACATGACGCACACGACGAAGCGGGCCGCCGCGGTCGACGACGACCTGCGGGAGCGAATAGCAAGGCTCCCCGCCGAGCAGCGGGCCCTGCTGCGCCAGCGGATGTGGGAGAAGGGCGCCGCCACCGGACTGCCCGGCACGGATGACGCCGGTGAGGCCCCGGCGTCGTTCACCCAGCGCCGCATGGTGCTCCTGGCCGGGCTGGATCCGGACAGCCCCGCCTACAACAGTCCCGTCGTCCACCGGCTCACCGGACCGCTGGACGTCACCGCCCTCGAAGGCGCCCTCAACGACCTGCTGGTGCGCCACGCCGTACTGCGCACGGTCCTGCCGGTGCGGGAAGGCCGCACCGTCCAGCGAGTGCTGCCGCACCGGCACCGGACCCTGGAGGTCGTCGATCTCACCGGCCTTCCCGAGCCCGAGCGCCTGGCGCGGGCCGAACGGATCGCGCTGGCCGACGCCGCCGAACCGTTCGACCTGGCCGTCGACGAGCCGGCGCGGTTCCGGCTGCTGCGGCTCGCGGTGGACGACGCGTTGCTCGTGCTCGTCCTGCACCACGCCGTCGTGGACGGCTGGTCGCTCGGCGTCCTGCTGAGCGACCTGGAACAGGCCTACGGCGCGCGCCTCGACGGGCGGACGCCCGAACTGCCCGCTCTCACCGTCGACTTCGCCGAGTACGCCCGCTGGCAGCACGAGTGGGCCGACAGCGCCGAGGCGGCGAACCAGCTGGACTACTGGGAGCGCCGGCTGGCGGGCGCCCCGGACCCCATGCCGCTGCCCGCCGACCGTCCCCGGCCGCCGAAGCCGGAGGGCCGGGCCGGGTCGACCGTGTTCACGCTTCCCGTCGACGTCCGCGACGCCCTGAAGCAGACGTCGGCGCGCACCGGCACGACACTGTTCATGGTGCTGCTGGCCGCGTTCCAGATCGTGCTGGCCCGCTACGGCGGACAGGACGACGTCGTCGTCGGCACCCCGGTCGCCAACCGCCGCTACCGTGGTTTCCACGATCTCGTCGGATTCTTCGCCAACTCGGTCCCGCTGCGCTCCCGGATCCGCCGCGAGGCGTCCTTCGAGGACTTCCTCGCCGAGGTCCGCGCCACCTGTCTGGAGGCGTACGAGAACCAGGACGTCCCCCTCGACCTGATCGCCCAGCGGCTGAACCCCGAACGCGCTCCCGGCCGCAACCCCGTCTACCAGGTCAACTTCACCCTGCACAACACGCCGCCGCGCCCGGTCCGCACCCTGCCGGGCGGGGTCGGCGTCAGCGAACTGGACCATCTCGACCACGACGGGGCCCGCTTCGACCTCGACCTGAACATCTGGGAGACCGACGCCGGCCTGGAGTGCCGGCTCATCCACGCCACCGACCTGTTCGACGCGGTCACCGGCGAGCGGCTGGCCCGCTCCCTGACCCTCCTGCTCGCCGCCGCGGCCGCCGATCCGGCCGCGCGCATCGGCGAACTTCCCCTGATGACCCCGCAGGAGACGGAACGGACGCTGCGCACCGGGCACGGCACCCGCGCGGCCCGGCCCGAAGACGTACGCGTGGAGCGGCTCATCGCCGCACGCGCACGGGCCGGCGCGGACGCGGTCGCCGCCACGGCCCCGGGGCGCCCCGACCTTACATACGGGGACCTGGACCGTCGGGCCAACGGACTCGCCCACCGGCTGCGCGCGCTCGGCGCGGGCCCGGGCACCGTCGTCGCCGTCCTGCTGCCGCGCACCCCCGAGGCGGTCATCGCGCTGCTCGCCGTGCTGAAGAGCGGCGCCGCGTACGTGGCCCTCGACGCGGCGTACCCCAAGGTCCGGCTCGCCCACATGCTGCGGGACAGCGGCGCCACGCTCGTCCTCGCCGACGCGCGGCTGCGGGACCTGGCGGAGGGCCCGGACGTCCGGATGGTCACCGTCGACCCGGAGGCCGTGGAGAGGGAGGCGGCCGGGACGCCACCCGAGGCCGACGGCACCCCCGACGACCTGATGTACCTGATGTACACCTCCGGCTCGACCGGCGGACCCAAGGGCGCCATGCTCTCCCACCGCCAGGTCGCCAACTACCTGCTGTGGGCCGTCGAGACCTATCTGCCGCCGGCGGCCGACGGCGCCGTCTCGGTGCACTCGTCGCTCTCCTTCGACCTGACCGTGACGAGCCTGTTCGCACCCCTGCTGGCCGGCAGGCGGCTGCTGTTCGCCGACGACTCCGGCACCCCGGGCGAGGCCCTGCGCGCGTCGGCGGCATCCGACACGGACCTCGCCTTCGTCAAACTCACCCCCTCGCACCTGAGGATGCTCGAGGACTCGGCGGCACCGGCCCGCGCGGCGGCCTGGACCCGGACCATGGTCGTCGGCGGCGAGGAACTCGACGAGGAGCGGCTCGCGGCCTGGCGCACGGCGTCGGGCGGCCCGCGCCTCGTGAACGAGTACGGGCCCACGGAGACGGCCGTGGCCTGCGCCGCCTACGACAGCGCGCAACCCGTGGGCGGCTTCGGCCGGATCCCCATCGGCACGCCCGTGCACAACACGCGGCTGTACGTCCTCGACGAGTGGATGAACCCGGTTCCGCAGGGCGCGCCCGGCGAACTGTACGTGGGCGGGGCCGGCGTCTGCCACGGCTACTGGAACCGTCCGGGCCAGACGGCGGAACGCTTCGTGCCCGACCCCTTCGGCGACGAGCCGGGCGCGCGCCTGTACCGGACCGGCGACCGGGTGCGCAGGCTCGCCTCCGGAGACCTCGAATACCTTGGCCGGCTCGACGACCAGGTCAAGATCCGGGGCCATCGCGTGGAACCGGACGAGGTGGCGGCCGCGTTGGCCCAGGACCCCGCCGTCCGCGACGCCGCCGTGATCGCGTACGGCGCCACACCGGAGTCCCGGCAACTGGTCGCCTTCGTCAGCCCCCGTTCCGGCGAGGCGGGCGTCTCGGACCCGGCCGCCGCGTCCGACTGGGTGGACCGCTGGCAGACGCTGTACGAGGACACCTACGGTGCGGCCGAGCGTCCCGCCGATCCGTCGTTCGACCTGGCGGGCTGGAACAGCAGCTACACCGGCGAGCCCATCGACACCGCCGGGATGGGGGAGTGGCTGGACGCCACGGTCGACCGCATCCGGTCGCTGCGGCCCGGCCGGGTCCTGGAGATCGGCTGCGGCACCGGTCTGATCCTCTCCAGGGTCGCCCCCGGCTGCGCCCACTACCAGGGCGTCGACCTGTCCGAGCGGGTCGTCGGCAACCTGCGGGCGGTGCTCGACGCCCGGCCGGACGGCGGCGAACGGATCGGACTGCGGACCGGCCCCGCGCACCGAGCGGTCCGCCCCGGCGAGACCTACGACACGGTGATCCTGAACTCCGTCGTGCAGTACTTCCCGTCCGTGGACTACCTGTTCGACGTTCTCCACCAGGCCTTCGAGGCGATGCCCGACGGCGGCCACGTGTTCCTCGGCGACCTGCGCAGCCTCGTCCTGCTGGAGGCGTTCCACGCCTCGGTGGCCGCACACCGGACGAGGCCGGGAACCCCCGACACCGTGCTGCGCGCCGCGACCGCCTGGCGCATGGAGGCGGAGAACGAACTCTGCCTGGACCCCCGGCTCTTCGCCGCACTGCCGGCTCGCCTGCCGCGCGTGGAGTCCGTACGCGTCCTGCTGAAACGCGGGACGGCCGGCCACGAACTGAACCGGTACCGCTACGACGTCGTGATCACCGTCGCCGGCGAGCGCACCGCAGCCGCCGCACCCCCTGCGCCGTCCGAGTGGCGGGACTGGCGGGCGGAGGCGCTGGACCTCGGCGCGCTGGCGGCCCTGCTCGACGCCGACCGGCCGGACCGGCTCGCGCTGCACGCCGTCCCCAACGCCCGCCTGGACAACGACCTTCGCCTGCTGGCCCGGCTCTCCGGTGCCGCCCCCGAGGCCGTCGCCCCGGGCGTGGACCCGGAAGAGCTGTGCCTGCTCGCCGAGCGCCACGGTTACCGGGCCGAACCGAGCTGGGCCGCGGGACGCCCCGACGGCTCCTTCGACGTCCTGCTGCACCGCGCGGACCTGGCCCCCGAACCCCTGCCACCGCTCGGCACCGCCGCGCCCACCGACCGGTTCGCAACCGAACCGCTGTGGCGCCCCGCCGCACTCGCCGCGCTGCCCGCCGTCGAGGCAAGGCTCCGCGACCGGCTGCCCGAACCCCTGCTTCCGTCGCGGTACGTGGTGCTGCGCCGGATACCGCTCACCGCCAACGGCAAGGTCGACCGTGCCGCACTCACGGATCTCCTGACCGTCTCGGGGACACTGGCCGAGGACGGCACCGGAACCGGCCCGGGAGCGGAGCCCGGGCGGGAACTCAGCCCGACCGAGCGACGGATGGCCGCCATCTGGAGCGAACTGCTCGGCCGCGACGGCATCCGCGCCCAGGACGACTTCTTCGACCTCGGCGGCCACTCCCTGCTCACCTTCCGCCTGGTCTTCCGGCTGCGCGAGGAGTTCGAGGTGGAGGTGCCGGTCCGCGGCCCCTTCGACGCGTCCACCCTCGGCGCGCTGTCCGCCCTCGTCGACGACCTGATCGCGGAGGCACAGCGCCCCGCACTGCCCGTGCTGGCGCCCGTCGAGCGGGAGGAGAGCACGCCGGCCTCCTTCGCGCAGGAGCGCCTGTGGTTCCTCCACCAACTGGAGCCGGACACCGCCCAGTACAACTTCCCCGTCTTCCTGCGGCTGACCGGTGAGCTCGACGTCGACGTGCTGCGGCGGTCGGTCACGGAGATCGTACGGCGGCACGAGGTGCTCAGGACCGTGATCACCTCCCGCGACGGGCAGGCGTACCAGACCGTACTGCCCAGCGAACCGGTCGTGCTGCCGGTCACGGACCTGACCGCACACCCGCCCGGGCAGCGTGAGGAGGAGGCCCGGCGGCTGGCCCGGCAACACTACGGGCAGCCCTTCGACCTGGCCGTCGGCCCCGTGCTGCGAACCGGTCTGCTCCGGCTCGGACCCACCGACCACGTCCTGCTGATGACGGCCCATCATGTGTCGGTGGACGGCTGGTCCGCCGCGGTGCTGCGGGACGAACTGGCCGAGCTGTACACGGCGGCCCGCGAAGGACGGCCGCACCGGCTGCCCCGACTGCCCGTGCAGTACGCCGACTACGCGATCTGGCAGCGCCGGCTCGCCGAAGCCGGCCACTTCGACCGGCTGGTGGAGCACTGGACCCAGCGCCTCCAGGGAATCCTCGACCTGCCCGGACTGCCACTGGACCGGCCCCGACCCGCCGATCCCCGGCACTGCGGGGAGGGCGTCCGGTTCCGCATCCCCGCCTCGACCGCGGACGCCGTGCGCACCCTGTGCCGCCGCGAGGACAGCACCCTGTTCATGGCGCTGCTCGCCGCCCTGTACGCGACGGTCAACCGGCGGACCGGGGAAACCGACCTCGTGGTCGGCTCGGACGTCGCGGGCCGCTCCGACACCAAGGCCGAACCGCTGATCGGCTTCTTCGTCAACCAGATCGTGCTGCGCGCCGACCTCACCGGCGCCCCCACCTGGCGCGAACTGCTCGGGCGCACCAAAGACCTGGCCCTGGACGCCTACGCCCACCAGGACCTCCCCTTCGAGGAGGTCGTCAAGGCCCTCAGCCCGCCCCGCACCCGCAACCAGAGCCCGCTGTTCCAGATCAAGTTCGTGCTGAACAGCAACCGGCGACCCGCCGACACCATGGCCGGGCTGGAACTCGGCCCGTTCCCCGTGGCCCTCATCGACACCAGCCGGTTCGACATCACCCTGGTCCTGGAAGAGGACGACGAGGGGATCGCCGGATTCCTCAACTACGACCCCGACCTCTTCGACGCGTCCACCATGACGGAACTGCGGGAGCAGTACCTCGCGCTGGTCGCCGACATGGCAGCCCGCCCCGACGCCTCGATCGCCGACGCACCCCTGCCCACGACCGCACCCACCGACCACAGCGGAGGGACCGCACCGGGCCGCGGCAGGCGGCGCGGTCCCGGCACCCTGCGCGGCATCACGCCCACCCGGGTGGCCATGGCCTCGGACGACGTCGTCGTACGGGAGGCCCTGCGGGAAGGCGCCGACCTGCCGGTCGTCCTGCGGCCCGCCCACCCCGACGTCGATCCGGCGACCTGGGCACGCGCCCACCGCGCCCGCCTCGACGCCGACCTCGAACGGCACGGCGCCCTCCTCTTCCGCGGCTTCGGGATCACGCACCCCGACGCACTGGAGCGATTCGCCTCGGTCTTCGTCGACGACCTCTTCGGCGAGAACGGCGAACACCCGCGCGCCGCACTCGGCGGCAAGGTCTACACCCCGGTGTTCTTCCCGCCGGAGGAGAAGCTGCTCTGGCACAACGAGAACTCCTTCAACGACGAGGGACCGACCCGCATCTGGTTCTGCTGCGCCCGCCCGGCCGAATCCGGCGGCGAGACCCCCGTGGTCGACAGCCGCGCCGTCCACCGACGGCTGGACCCGGCACTGCGCGAGGAGTTCACCGCCAAGGGAGTCATGTACGTCCGCACCTACGGCACCGGACTCGGACTCGACTGGCGCAGTGTGTTCCGCACCGGCGACCGAGCCGAGGCCGAGGCCCGGTGCGCCCGGCAGGGACTGCGCTACGAGTGGCACGGTGACCGGCTGCGCACCACCGCCGTACGCCCCGCCGTGCTGCGTCACCCGCGCACCGGTGAATGGTCCTGGTTCAACCAGGCACAGCACTGGCACACCGCCTGCCTGAGCGCGAACGTCCGCGAGTCCCTGCTGGCCACCATGTCACCGGAGGAACTCCCGCGAACCTGCCGGTTCGGCGACGGCACCCCGATACCCGACGAGGCCATGCACGAGATCCTTCGTGTCTACCGCGAACTGGAGATCAGCTTCCCCTGGGAACGCGGGGACGTGATGCTGCTGGACAACATCCTCACCGCCCACGCCCGCAATCCCTTCCGGGGCGAACGCGAACTCCTCGTCGCCATGGGCGGCATGGTGAGGTTCCAGTGACGACGCAGACCCGCCAGGACGAGTACGGAGGCCAGGAACGACCCGTCGAGGGGTACCGCCTGTCGTACCAGCAACAGCGGCTGTGGCGGCTCGCCGAACTCCACGCCGCGCCGGGCTGGGCGCAGTTGCGCCTCGCCATCGGCGGCGACCTCGACGGTGACCGCCTGACGGCCGCGCTGCGGGAGACGGTGAACCGGCACGAGATCCTCCGCGCGGCCTATCAGCGGGTACCCGGCGTCCGTACCGCCCTGCTCGTCGTCCGGGACACGGACCGGCTGCGCCCCGAGTGGTCGGTGGTTAACCTCCACCACCTCGACGAGGCCGCCCGGGAGCGCCGAATCGACGCTGAGGCCCGCACTCTGCGAGACCTGCCGTACGGCGGACCGGACGATCCGGTCCTGCGTGCCACCCTCTTCACCCTCGGCCCACGGCAGCACTCCCTGCTGCTCACCACCACCCCCCTGGCCGCCGACGCCCGTACGCTCCGCCTGCTCGCCGACGAGCTCGCCGCACGGTACGCGGGCCGCCCACCCGCCGAAGAGGTCCTCCAGTACAGCCAGTTCGCCGAATGGCAGCACCAGGAGTTCGGGGCGCCGCCCCCGCTCACGGCACCGCACGACACCACCGCCCGGCGGGTGGCCATGCCGCTGCGCCGGCACCACGGCGCCGGTCGGCCGGATCACCGCACCGTCACCGCGCCCCTGCCGGACGGTCTCGTGGCCACCGTCCACGCCTATGCCGGCCGACGGCGCGTGCGGCCGGGCGCTGTGCTGCTGGCCTGCTGGCAGACACTGCTGTGGCGGATCGGAGGCGAGGACGACATCACCGTCGCCGCGCAGTTCACCGGCCGCGATTTCGAAGAGACGACGAACGGTCTCGGCCACTTCGCCCAGTGGGCCGAGGTGACGGCCCGGCTCGCCCCCGTGCCCGTCCTCGACGCCCTCGCCGCACGGGCCGAACGCGCCCTCGCCGAAGCCGAGGAACACCTCCAGGACTCTCCCTCGACCGGTCTTGCCGCCCCGGCGGGCCACGGCATCGGCTTCGTCTGCGACGACACCGCCGGGGCCGTCCGCACGGTGGACCGCCCGGGACACGGCGTGACCTTCGGCGTGCTGTGGCAGGACGTCGAGACCGAGCAGCACGCGCTGCGGCTGACCTGCGCGCTGGGCGACCGGCGGGCCACGACGACCTGGTACTACGACGGCGAGCAGTTCGACGAGGCCTATGTCCGCGTCCTGGCCGGCCAGTACGCGACGCTGCTCGCCGGGCTCCTCGCCGCGCCCGCCGCCCCCGTGGACCAGGCGCGCCTGGAGCCCACGACCGTCCCCGGCGCACTCCAGGACCGACACCCGCTCACGGACCGGCCCCCGATGAGGGACCGACCGCGCACGCCGTCCGCCGGACATGTGCTGCACCGGCTCGTCGAGGAGCAGACGCGCCGGACTCCGGACGCCCTCGCCGTCGTGGCGGGGAACGAGAGGCTGACCTTCCGGGAACTCGACGCGCGGGCGAACCGGTGGAGCCGGGCGCTGCGCGCACGGGGCGTCGGCCTCGAGACACCGGTGGCGGTGAGCGCCACACACTCGGCCTCGCTGGTCGTGGCGCTGCTCGCCGTGCTCAAGGCCGGCGGGACCTACGTGCCGCTCGATCCGGAACTCCCGGCCCTGCGGACCGGGGAACTGCTGGAGCGAGGCGGCTGCCGGCTGCTGCTCACCGACCGGCCACCGAAGCCGCCCGTCGCCGGGCAGATCGAGTACGTCGAGCTGGGCGCACTGCCGGCCGAGGACACGGACCCGGCGGCCGACCCCGCCCCGCCGCGCGAGCCGAAGTCCGCCACGCCGCGCGAGCCGGAGCCCGACCACCTCGCGTACATCATGTTCACCTCCGGCTCCACCGGCGAGCCGAAGGGCGTGATGCTCCCGCACCGCGCCGTGTGCGACTACCTGCTGTGGAGCGCCCGCACGTACGCCGACGGCGAGGGCGACGGCCGTGGTCGTGGCGGCGGTGACGCGGCCGGGGGAGCGATGGCGCACTCCTCCATCGGCTTCGATCTCACCGTGACCAGTCTGTTCCTGCCGCTGATCACAGGCCGTCCCGTCCATCTCGACCCCGCCTGCCGCGACGCTCTCGCCCTCTCGGCGGACCTGGCCGGCCGGTCCGGCCTCGACATGCTCAAACTGACCCCGTCACACCTGAAGGTGGTGAACCACGGCCTGGCCGCGGAACACCTCGCCGGCACGACGAGATCGCTCGTCGTCGGCGGTGAGGCACTGGAGGCCGAGGCCGTGGCCGCCTGGCGGACCCACGCTCCGGACACGAGGATCTTCAACGAGTACGGCCCCACCGAGACCGCCGTGGGCGTCTGCGTCCACGAGGTGGGCCCCGCGGACGTCCAGGGCCCGGTCCCGATCGGCCGGCCCATGGACCACGCCGAGGTGCTGGTGCTGGACGACTCCCTCGAACCGGTGCCCGTGGGCGTACCGGGGGAGATCTACATCGGCGGAACGAGCCTCGCCCGGGGGTACTTGGGCGCCCCCGGCCTCACCGCGGAACGGTTCGTGCCCCACCCCTTCGGAACGGAGCCCGGCAGCCGGCTCTACCGCACCGGAGACCTGGGCTGTGTCGGCCCGGACGGTCTGATCCGGTACCTGGGCCGAGTGGACGACCAGATCAAGGTGAACGGGATCCGCGTCGAGCCCGAGGAGGTCCGCTCCGTGCTGGTGCGCCACCCCGGTGTGCGTGACGCGACGGTGGTCCTGGTGGCGGACGGGGCGCGCGGCGACCATCTCGCCGCGTGTGTCGTCACCGACTCCGCCGGACCGGCGCCGCAGGACCTGCGGGCCTTCACCGCCGAGCGGTTGCCCGCTCCCCTGGTACCGCGGACCTTCGCCGAGGTCGCGGCGCTGCCCCTCACCCCGAACGGCAAGGTCGACACGGCCGCTGTGCGCTCGGTCCTCGCGCGGACGGACGGCACCGGTGCGGCCCTCCCCGCGGCGGGCCGTACCGGGACAGCGCCGGATGACCCGGTGGAGGCCGCCGTGGCCCGCATCTTCGGGGAACTGCTCGACACCGACGCGGTAGGGGCGGAGGACGACTTCTTCGCCCTCGGCGGCCACTCCCTGCTCGCCGTACGGCTGATCGCACGGCTGAACGCTGAGTTCGGCACCGCACTGCAGGTACCCGTCCTGTTCTCCGAGCCGGATCCGGAACGGGAGGAGTCCGGCAGGGCGGCGACCGTGCGGCACCTGGCCCGCCTGCTGACGGAGGGCACTGCCGCTCACCCCGGCGCCGCGGACGACGTCGTCGCGTTGCGGTCCCGGGGCGAGGGAACCCCGCTTTTCTGCGTCCATCCGGCGGGCGGCGAGATCACCGGCTTCCGCCATCTGGCCGCCTGCACGGAACTGCACCGCCCGCTCTTCGCCCTCCAGAGCCCGCCCGCCGCGCCGGGTGAGCAGGGCCGGGAGGAGGCCGCACCGCACACCGTCGAGGCGCTGGCCGCCCGCTATCTGGCGGCCGTCCGCACCGTCTCACCGACCGGGCCGTACCTTCTGCTGGGCTGGTCCATGGGCGGTCTCGTGGCCTTCGAAATGGCCCGGTTGCTGGAACAGCGGGGCGAACGGCCGGGAATGCTCTTCCTCGTCGAGAGCTATCCGGCGGACCGGCTCCCGCGGACCGACGACAGCAACGACACCGACGACCAGGAGGAACCCGGCCTGTACATCCCGCACGACGGAGCGAGCGCGGCGGAACGTCTCCGCGTGGAACTGCGTCGGCACACCAACCGTGCCCATCTGCGAGCAGCCCGCGCCTACCGCCCGGCACCGTACGCGGGCCCGGTGACCCTCGTCCAGGCCGACAAACAGAACCCGGACCTCCTGGACGCGGCGACCCGCACCTGGTCCCGCGTCTGCGCCCCCGGACAACTCACCCGCCACGTCCTGGAAGGAGACCACCTGACCCTCTTCGAGCCACCGTACGTCACCGAACTCGCCCGCCTGATCACCCGGACGGCGCGCTAGCACTCCAGCCGGATCGGAGCCGCTAGAGCTGAGAGGGACAGACGGGGTCCCCTGACCGGCCCGGGAGGTAGGCGGTCCGTTCCTGCTTGGTGAGGTCCCGGCCGACGGCGCGGCAGATGGTCCGGATCGCCTCGGCGGGTTCCGGGAGGGCGACACGCCACAGGTGCACGGTCTTGTCGACGCTGCCCGAGGCGAGGACCCGGCCGTCCGGGCTGAACGCCACCGACGTCACCTCGTCGGCGTGCTGCCCGATCAGGGTCATGCGGCTCTTGCCGGTGGTGGCGTCCCACAGCCCCGTGGTCCAGCCGGCGTCGCCGGTGGCGAGGGTACGGCCGTCGGGACTGAAGGCCACCGACGCCGCGACGTCGGCACGTCCGGCGAGGGTGGTGCGGGTCGTGCGGGTGGAGACGTCCCACAACCGTACGGTGTAGTCACCGACGGCGGTGGCCAGGGTGCGACCATCCGGGCTGAACGTCACATCGTGTACTTGGTCGGGGGTGGTGATGGTGTGGGCCTTGCCGGTGGTGACGTTCCACAGGCGCACGGTCTTGTCGGCGCTCCCGGTGGCGAGGGTGCGTCCGTCGGGACTGAACGCCGCGGAGAAGACGGCGTCGGTGTGCCCCTCCAGGGATTTGCCGGGCTTGCCGGTGTCGGCGTCCCACAACCGCACGGTGCCGTCGCGTCCGCCGGTGACGAGGGTGTGGCCCTCGGGACTGAACGCCACCGAATGCAGCGGGGCGGTGTCGCTCAGGGGCGTCAGGCGGGGTCTGCCCGTGGTGACGTCCCACAACCGCGCGGTGCCGTCCGCGCCGGCGGTGGCTACCGTACGTCCGTCGGGGCTGAACGTGACTCCCAGTACCGCGCCCTCGTGCCCGTCGAGGCTGAGGCGCTTCCTGCCGGTGGCGACGTCCCACAGGATCGCGGTCCTGTCGGCACCGGCGCTGGCGACGGTGCCGCCGTCGGGGCCGAACGCCACCGAGTAGACGATGTCGGTGTGCCCGACCAGGGACGTGTCGCCGGTCGCGGTGACCTTCCACAGGCGTGCGGTCGTATCACCGCTTCCGGTGGCGAGCGTCCGGCCGTCGGGGCCGAACGCCACCGCGTTCACGGAGTCGGTATGACCGATCAGTGACTTGCTCATCGCATGGGTGGCCACGTCCCACAGCCGCGTCAGACGGTTGGTGCCGGCGATCGCGATGGTGCGGCCGTCGGGACTGAACGCCACGGAGAGCACCGTGCCGGTGAGCACGTCCACCTCGGGGCCGGGCTTGCCGTCGACGGCGTTCCACAGCCGCATGGTGCCGTCGCCACTTCCCGTGGCGACGGTGCGGCCGTCGGGGCTGAACGCGACCGAGACCACCTGGGCCGTGTGTCCGGTGAGCTTGGTCCGCTGCTTGCCGGTGGTGGCGTCCCACAGCCGAGCGCTGCCGTCCGCGCCGGCCGTGGCGACGGTTCGGCCGTCGGGGCTGAACACGGCGGAGTACACGGTGTTGGCGTGTCCGGTGAGCTTGGTCCGCTGCTTGCCGGTGGTGGCGTCCCACAGCCGAGCGCTACCATCCGCGCCGGCCGTGGCGACGGTTCGGCCGTCGGGGCTGAACGCGACGGAGAACACCGTGTCGGTGTGCCCGGTCAGAGGGGTACGGGCCCTGCCGGTGGCGGCGTCCCACAACCAGGCGCTGTAGGAACTGCCGGTGGCGATCGTGCGGCCGTCCGGGCTGAACGCCACCGCGTTCACCTCACCGTAGAGACCGGTGAGTTTGCCGCGGGTCCTGCCGGTGGCGGTGTCCCAGACGCGCACGGTGCCGTCGGAACTTCCGGTGGCGAGGGTGCGGCCGTGGAACGCCACCGCGTTCACCGCCTTGGTGTGCCCGAGCAGACGCCGGCCCAGGGGAAGGTACGCGTCGGTGCGCAGACTCGACAGGGCCTCGCTCGTGTGACTCGTGCGGTACGCCTGGACGGCCAGCAGCGAGGAGAGTTCGGGGTTCACGTCGATGAGCGTGCCGGACTCGACGGCCAGCTGCCGGGACAGGGCCGCCTCCCGTTCGGCCAGCGCCGCACGCCACTGCCAGAGCGCCCCCGCGCCGGCGAGCAGCGCGAGCACCAGCAACGCGGCCAGAACGGTGATCAGCCGTCTGCGCCGCCGGGCGATCGTCTCCTGACGCTGCCGGCTCGCGGTGAGGAAGTCCGCGAGTTCCTTCGGCAGGCCACGACCCCGCGACAGTCTGTTGCTGTCCGCAAGGGCCGTACCGGCGAGCAGGTCCCCCGGATCCTGCTCCTCCGCCCAGCGCAGCTGCCGTTCGCGCGTCCGCTCGAGCCACTCGTGGAACTCGTGTTCCTCCCTCACCCACTTCCGCAGCCTGCCCCAGTCGCGGATGAGCGCGTCATGGATCAGTTCCGCGACCGGCTCACGTGGGGCCTCAGGGCGCTCAGGGCCGCGGAGAGTCTGCGTGGTGGTGATGATGCGACGACGGGCCAGAGTGGCGATGACGGCGTCCACGTCGTCACCGGGCGCACTGTCGGCGCCGGCCGCGAGACCGCGCAGCTCGTCGAGGGGTACTTGTGCGCGGACGGGCGGGATACGGCGTTGGGTGTCCGCGGGGCGCACCAGGCAGGTGAGGACGTTCTTCGCGATGCCCTGCTGATCGGGCGACAGTTCCCTCAGCGCCTTCTCGCACCATGCGGTCAGACTCCCGCCGACCGCTCCGATGCGCTGGTACGCCTCGTGGGTGAGGTAGCCGTCCTTCCGCTGCCGCCACAGCTCCGTGAGGGTCATCTCCAGCAGCGGCAGCACGGTCACGGGCGCCTGACGGCCCATCGCCGGCTCCGGGTTGGTCTCCAGGACGTCGCTGATGATCTGCTCGGGCAGCCCCTGCTGGAAGTCGAGCCCCACGCTCCGGGCGGGCTCGACGATGATGTCGTACAGGTCCTTCCGGCCCAGCGTGCCGGGCACATTGAGCAGACCGGGCATCGCCGCTTCCAGCAACCTTCCGGCGGTTGCGGCGAGTTGAGGATAGAAGTCGTCCCGCATGACGAGGATGACGCTGAGGTCGCCGTCCGAATCGGCGACCGTGGTGATCTCGTCGATGACGGCGGGGAATTCCCGCAGCCGCCCGTCAGCGCCCTGGACCAGCAGCTCCTCGAACTGATCGATGACCAGCAGCACACGCCGGCGGTCGGGCTCGCTCGCCAGCCGGCGGTCCGCCGCCGCCATGAGCCCGCCGTGGCGCGCCCCCGGCAGCCCGGCGCGCTCGATCTCCGTCAGCAGGTCCTGCCGGGGCCGCGCCAGCACGGGCAGCCAGCTCTCACTGCCCCGCAGATCCCCCTGCGCCAAGGCCGGCAGCACGCCCGCCTGGATCAGGGACGACTTGCCCGAGCCGGACGGGCCGAGCAGCAGGGTGAGACGGCGCTCTCCGGCCAGGTTCGCGAGGACCTGCTCCACCGCCTTGTCCCGCCCCTTGAACCAGCGCGCGTGTGCGGCGGTGAACGGCTCCAGCCCCCGGTACGGGCACACCTGGTGCTCGGCCAGGGCGGGCATGATCTCGCGCAGGACCCGCGTGGGCGTGGCGTACGCGATGCCCTGCCCCCGTTCGTACTCGTCGGGTGCCGTGATCTCGGTGAGCATTCCGATGACCAGGCTGGTCGTCTCGTCCAGCACCGGCGCACCGCTGAACCCGGTGGTGAGGTCGTTGGCCTTGGTCAGCTGAAGACGCTCGGGCCCGACCCGCGAGGCTTTCAGCAGTCCGGCCACCTCGGCCTTTCCGAGATGTCCGCCCGGCATCGCCTGGGCCGCGAAGCCGAACGACCGGACCTTGTGGCCGCCGCACCCCTCGGCCGAGCCCAGCGGCAACACCCAGGTGCCGGTCGGCGTTTCGGGCAGCCGGACGAAGGCGACGTCCTCTCCCCCGGACTCCCGCCACTGCTCGACGTGCCCCTCCAGCAGGTCGGCACCCGTCACACGGAGGAAGGCCACCGGCACCCGGCCCTGGGGTCCGGCACCGGCCGCCCGGATCACGTGCGCGCAGGTGACGAGGAGGTTCTCGGCCACCAGGAAACCGGCTCCCGCGACCCTTCCGTCCGGCCCGAGGATCTGGGCCACCGCCATGGGCAGGTCCGACGGGGTCGCGCCGTCCAGCCAGCGCGCGGCGCTAGCCACCGTCGCCCTTCCACGACACCGTCACCTGCAGATGACAGCCGGCCGTCCCCTTGGTGAGCACCGCGCCCGCCGCGACCGAGAGGTCCACGCCGAACTCGACCGTGATCGCGTCGGGCCGAGCCTTCCGCAGTTGGTCGAGGGCCGCCTGTGCCGCCTTCGTGACCGGCTCCAGAGCATCCTGCAGCGTGGCCGGCGCCTCCCGGACGAAGTCGCCCAGGCGCCCGGCCTTCACCGGCCCCTCCACTCCGGTCGGCGACTCGACCAGGACGAAGCCCCCGCCCTCCAGCGGAATCCGGGTCAGGACGGTCACGACTCCTCCTTCGGTACGCGCGTGTCCGTCAGGGATCCCGGCCAGCATCAGCCACCCGCGGCATATGCCGCAGCCCGGGTGGGCCGCACGAGCACCCCTCCCACCCGCCCGGCGCAGCCCACCGGGCACGGGACATGGCCGGACCGCATGAAGTCGAGCCTCGCGTCCGACGAGGACATCACTCGCGAAGCCGATGCCACCGTGGCCGGCACCTTCACCGACCAGGGCGAGCCCGTCGCCACCACCCCGCCGCCGCCCGGCCGGATCCTCGACCCCACCAAGCTCCGCTGACCCGCGCGGGCCGTGGCGCGCCTGGCGGACCCGGACGAATGGCGGCCTGCACCGAGGCCTCCGCCGGCCGCCTCGGGCAGCGGCGAGGCTTCGCCACGACCCGGTACGACGGCCCCTAGCTGTTGTACGGGACCCAGGCGCGCCCGTTCGCCTCGTTCGTGCCGTACCAGTAGCGCGGCATTCCCTTGATGCTGGTGGTGTGGAACGGGCGGCCGTGGTCGTCGATGCGGATCGTGCCGGTCCGGCCCTGGGAGGACCAGTCGAGTTCGAGGTACCAGCGGGCGTCGTAGGCCTGGGTGGTCGCGTCGACCAGCAGCACCTGCGGGTCCTCGGCGGAGACGCGGTACGGGAAGTGCACGGCCGGGATGGTGTGTTCGCTGTCGGCGCCGTCCTTCGGGCGGGCGATGGGGCGGTCGACGTCGAGGTTCACGGTGAAGCGGCGGGGCGTGAGCTCGCCGCCGCAGCCATTGTCCATGGCGTACGCGTTCCCGCCGAGCGGGTCGCCACGGCTGACGACGCGGACGCGCAGCGCCTCCAGGACCACGGCCGTGGACGACCGCCCCTGCACCGAGATCTGCACCATCGTCTGTCGCCCGTGCACCGCGCCCTGCGTCGCCGCCCACGCCCCGGCGTCCTGCTCCACCGGCGGCGGGGGCACCCGCGGGGGCGGCTTGTCGATGACGTAGTCGTGACCGCAGCCCATGTTCCAGACCTGGGAGTCGGCGCTCCAGGTGAGGGGCAGCCCGCCGGCCGGCTGCGCGACCGAGGTGGGACCGCCGCCGGTGGCGGACGCAGCGGGGGTCTTCTCCCGGGCGCCGGCTGACGCCAAGTCCCGGGAAGCGGAAGCGGAAGCGGACGGAGAAGCTGAAGGAGAGGGGGAGGCGCCGGCCGACGGCTCCGCCGAGCGGTGGGGCGCGCCCGGGGCGGTAGAGCGTGGGCCCGCGGAGCGGGAGGTGTTCGCCTGGGAGGAGCGGTCGTCCGGCAGGACGGACGTGATGCCCAGGGTGGCGAGCAGCGCGCTGACGACGGCGGTCGACACCAGAGACCGTCGGCGGCGGTACCAGGGGCGAGGAGCGGGCGCGGGGGCCGCCCCGTCCGGATCGACATCGTCCCCCGGCTGTCCCGCGGGCCCGCTCTCCTCGACGAGTGCCTCGTCCGCGCCCGGCTCCGGCGCCGGAACCGCGGCCTCCGCCGCACCGGCCGTACGCACCCGCTGCCGAGCCGCCACCGCCGACAGCCACAGCCGGTGCAGTTCGAGCCGCTCGTCGGGCGTCGCCTCGCAGAAGGCCGCGAGCCGCTCCACGGGCGCGAAGTCCTGCGGCACCGCCTCGCCCGCGCAGTAGCGGTGCAGCGTGGAGGTGTTCATGTTGAGGCGGCGGGCCAGGGAGCCGTAGCTCCGGTCCGTCCGGTCCTTCAGCCGGCGCAAGAGCGCCGCGAACTCCCCGACATCGTCCCGAGTCGACACTGCTCCCCCGTCGTCCGCCCGCGATCCCGTATCCCAGGCACACATATACCTGCACGTCAGATGGGCTGGGATGGTTCCACCGTCGCCAAAACGGCGGCAGTCGTTGCACCGGACTCCGGTGACCGGCAATCCTCTTGGTGTCGCACCGACCAGCGCCTGACCGGCCAACCGGCGTCGGGCGACGTACGACTCGCATGCACCGCACGCATGCACTCACCGCACTCATTCACGGGGGACACCCATGCCCAAGCGCACCCGAGCAGGCGCGCTCCTCGCACTCGCCGTCACGGGTCTGGCCGTGGCGCTCGCCGGACCGGCCACCGCCGCTCCGAAGGCGCCCGGCTTCCTCGCGGCCGCGGACCTGCCACCGCACCCCACCTCTTCCTGGACGGCCGGCAAGGTCACCGCCGGTGTACCGGGGGAGACGGCCTGGGACACCTGCCTGCGGGCGCTGCCGGGCCGAGGGTCCGCCTGGCACCGCGACTTCCGCACCGACCTCGACACGAACGCCCGTCAGATCACCGTGGTCCTGCCCGACACCCGCTCGGCGACGCAGCTGACCACGCGGCTGAACAAGGACATGAAGTCCTGCGCGGCCCGCATCGAGCGGCTGGACCCGGGCACCGAGGCCACCGGCAAGGACTACGGGAAGCTGTCCGTCGAGGACGGCGCCCACGTCTACGGCGTCCACACCGAGACCTCCTGGGGCGCTAGCGACGTCCGCCTGCTGTCGGTCGGCCGGGACGGACGCACCGTCACGGTTGTGAACTGGGGCCGGCTCGGCGGCTTCGAAGGCGCTCCGGTGAAGGCCTTCAAGAAGACGACCACCAAGGCCGTGAACAAGCTCCGCTGACGGGGCCGTCCAGGACTGCCGCCCTCCCGTCACGGGGGTCGGGAGGGCGGCCCGGCGCCGCCGACGGCAGCACAGCGCGACCACTCGACCACTGACCACTCGACCTGTCGACCACTGGGTCACTCGAAAACGGAGAACGGAAATGAACAGCAAGACCCGTATGGCCCTCACCGCCGGCGTCCTCACCGTCGCCCTCGGCATCGGCGCCACCGTCCAGGCCTCCGCCGGGACCCCGCGCAGCGTCAGCGGCAAGCCGTCCGACAACATCACCCGGATCGCCGACTTCTACGGCGCCTACATCGACGCGGTGACCGACGAGGGCAGCGGCGGCCTCCAGCAGGCCCTGCGCGGCCACTACCTCACCCCCGCCTTCCAGAAGGAACTGAACGCCTGGGAGAAGAAGAACCACGCCAACGGCGTCCTGCGCGCCCAGAACGTGCCCCTCGCCTGGAAGGTCACCGACAACGGCACCGCCGACTACACGGAGGCCGTGATCACCCTCACCTGGAGCAAGTCCAGCTCGACCAAGCTGATCGTCGACATGACCCGCGGGAGCCACAAGATCTTCCACATCGGGGAGAAGGGCATCGAAGGGAAGTAACAGCCGGACAGTGCGCTGAATCGACCTGCGGTCGCTCCCGGACGGCAGCCCGGCCGAAACACCACGGGGGCCCGAACGCCGGGCTCCCACGGTCGGCTGACCGTCCTCACACCTATGTGCCGGTGTGGGGTTCCGTTCGACGGGGGCTGATGAGCAGCAGGGCGGTGTCGTCGCTGCGGGACGCGGAGCTTTGGGCGTGGCTGACGAGGGTGTCGGCGAGGGCGTCCATGGTCTGGTGCCGTGCGCGCGCGAGTCGGTCGGCGAGGGTGGTGATCGCCTCCTCGATGTCGATGCCGGGGGCTTCGACGAGTCCGTCGGTGTACAGGGCCAGTACGGATCCGGCCGGCAGGGCGATATGGGTGGTGGGGTAGTCGGCGGCGGGGTCGATGCCGAGCAGGAGCCCGGGGGAGAGGGGGAGGATCTCGGTGTGTCCGTCGGGGTGGCGCAGGATGGGCGGCGGGTGTCCCGCGGTGGCCAGGCAGGCCTGGTGACGGGAGAGGTCGAGACTGACGTAGAGGCAGCTGGTGAACAGGCCGGGGTTGAGGTCGGTGAGCAGGCGGTTGGTGCGGGCGAGGACCTCACCGGGAGACGCGCCGGCGGTGGCGTGTACGGCGGTGCGGACCTGGCCCATCAGGGTGGCGGCCTCGACGTTGTGGCCCTGGACGTCGCCGATGGCCGCGGCAGCCGTCGTCTCGCCGAGGCGGATGAGGTCGTAGAAGTCGCCTCCGATGTCCATGCCGTGGCTGGCGGGGAGATAGCGGGCGGCCACGTCCAGACCCGACACCGTCGGCAGCGTGGTGGGCAGCAGGCCGGCCTGGAGACGGTGCGCGAGCTCGTGTTTGGCGTCGTAGAGACGGGCGCGGTCCAGTGCCTGCGCGATCAGCCCGGCGGTCGAGGTGAGGAAGGAGCGCTCCTCGGGGGGAAAGGCGCGAGGCCGGCTGTAGGCGAGGACCAGCGAGCCGACCGGGCGCCCCGAGGTGATCAGCGGGAGGAACGCCCAAGCGGCCATGCCGTCCTGCAGCACGGCAGGGGGATAGGCCCGTTTGAGATCGGCGAAGGTGTCGAAGAAGCTGGGAATGCCGGTCGTCAGAACGTGTACGGCCGGGGTGTCCGAGGTGAGCGGGGCCGCGTCGAAGCGGTGCATGAGCTCGGTCGGGTAGCCGCGGTGGCCGATGATCCGCAGACGGCCCTCCTCCGCGGCCATCAGGGCGAGGGCCTGGGCGCCGAAGGCGGGCAGGATCTGGTCGGAGACTCTTTCGACCACGTCGTGGACGCCGATGGCCTCGGTGAGGGTGGCGGCCAGATGCGTCAGGTGGTACAGGGCCGTGGCCCGGCCGGGTCCGGCGGCGGGCGCGGGATGCACCAGATGGGGAGGCGGCACGTCATCGGCCGAGGTGGTGGGCACGATGCGCACGCTGGTGCCGGAGGCGTCCGGGTAGAGGTGGAACGACAGCCACTGGTCGGGTGGGCGTCGGACGGTGAAGGAGGTGGGCCGGCGGCTGAGGACCGCGGCCCAGTAGCGGTCCTCGGCGACGGGGTCGTCCAGCCACGGAATCGCCTGCCACGGACGGGCGCCCAGCAGGTCGGCCATGTCCGCACCCAGGAGGTCGGCCGCGGTGGTGGTGAGGAAGGCGATCCGGCCGTCCACATCGAGTGCGCAGCAGCCGCTGGGCAGGCGCTCGGCGAAGTCGACCGCCGCCTGGGCTTCGGCGGGAGTGGCGGTGCGCCTGCGTAGCGCGGGCGGGATGTGCGGCTCTGGTCCGGCCCGCACGGCGTGACCGCTGTCCGCGGCCTGCCGCAGGATCAGCCCCAGCCGGTGGCAGGCGTCGGCGACCGCCTCCCGCTCAGCGGCGCTGAGCGCGGGCATGTGCCCGCTGGACCAGTGCAGCACCAGGCCGCCCCACACCCGCCGGCCAGTGGTGATCGCGGCAGCGGCCACGGTGAAGGGATGGGGCAGGGCGAGAGCCAGTTGCGGATAGCGGCGTGCCAGCTCCTCCTGACTGCCGATCCACACCAGCCCGTGTTCCCGGACGGCGTCGCTCACCGGGCTCGCGGCCGCGAGCGCCACTCGCGCCCAGGGCGTGGCGATCCGCCGCGACACTCCGCTCAGCACCGCGAGCTGGAGCACCCGCCGGTCGGGGGAGAGCAGGTACAGGGCGCTGGCGTAGGCGCCGGTCTCCTGCGAAAGCCGGGTCAGGACACGATCCAGCTCCTCCGAGGTGCAGCCCGGGGAGGGGGCTCCGGTGGCGGAGGGGCACATGTTTCACCCCACTCGGTGAGTGCGGGCCACAGCTTGGCCGCGGGTGAGCGGCTCCCGCCCGGCCACCGCCGTCGCCAGCGGCTCGTGAGAGGCCGCCGACCACCGATGCCGGGCCCGCCAGGCGGCCTGCCGGAGTACCGGAGCGCAGTACCGGCGGGCACGACCGGTCGGTTCCGGCAGTGCCGGACCGCACCAGCCGCACCGCGCGTCACTCATATAGGCACAATATGCCCACTCAGGTGTGACGGCATGGCCCGTCCGGGGCCCTCCGAAGGGCCCGGCGCGACAGCTGACCGCCCATGACATCGGGCTCGGCCTCCCTGCCGCCGGTTCGCAGCCGACAGCAGGGCAATCCAGGTGCCTCGGCGGGCGTCGGTCGGATAGCGTGCGGGGTATGTCGAGTCCTGAGTCGGACAGGGTGGGGGCTTTCGGTCACGCCGTCAGCCCCCTGAACCAGTGAGCTCCTAGCCTGCCGCAGCGCCGCACTCTGCGGCCGTACGAGCGTGCCCCCGGGGCTGGCCGCGGTGACGAGATGACCTTCTCGCGCTTCTCCTCACCTCGGAGCCACTCGATGCCTCTCCCGCTGTATCTGCTTGCCATGGCGGTCTTCGCCATGGGCACCTCGGAGTTCATGCTCGCCGGCCTCTTGCCGGACCTCGCCTCGGACCTCGACGTCACGGTCGGGACAGCCGGCACGCTCACATCGGCCTTCGCGATCGGCATGACCGTCGGGGCCCCACTCATGGCGGTACTCGCCCGTGATCGGCCCGCACGGTCGAGCCTGCTCGGGTTCGTCCTCGCGTTCCTGACGGCCCACGCCGTGGGCGCCGCCACCTCGAGCTTCCCGATCCTGGTCGCGACCCGGGTCGTCGCGGCGCTCGCGAACGCCGGCTTCCTCGCCGTAGCCCTCACGACCGCCGCCGCACTGGTCCCGCCCGACAAGAAGGGACGCGCGCTGGCCGTGCTGCTGTCGGGCACCACGGTGGCGACGATCGCCGGCGTCCCCGGAGGATCGGTGCTCGGCACACTGCTCGGCTGGCGGGCCACGTTCTGGGCAGTCGCCGCTCTCTGTCTGCCCGCGGCCATCGGCGTCCTCACGGGAATCCCAGCACGTCCCGTCGAGACGGACGAGCCCGGCGGGCCGACCCTGCGAGCGGAACTCGGGCAGCTCAAGCGTCCGCGGCTGCTCATGGTGATGCTGCTCGGCGCGCTGGTGAACGCGGCGACCTTCGCAAGCCTCACCTTCCTCGCCCCCGTGGTGACCGGCACCGCCGGGCTCGGCGAGCTGTGGATCTCCGCGGCTCTGGTCCTCTTCGGCGTCGGTTCGTTCGCCGGCGTCACCGTCGCCGGACGGCTGTCCGACCGGCGTCCCGGCACGGTCCTCGCGCTCGGCGGTCCGGCACTGCTCGTCGGCTGGCCGGCCCTGGCCGTGCTGGCCGACAAGCCGGTCGCTCTGCTCGCCCTCGTCTTCGTGCAGGGCGCGCTGTCGTTCGCGCTGGGCAGCACGCTGATCACACGCGTCCTCTACGAGGCGGCGGGGGCGCCCACCATGGCCGGCTCCTACGCGACCGCCGCACTCAACATCGGCGCCGCGGCCGGCCCGCTCGTCGCCGCGACCACCCTGGGCACCCCGGCCGGGGATCTCGGACCGCTGTGGGCAAGCGGACTCCTCGTCGCGCTCGCCCTGCTCGTCGCGTTCTTCGCGGGCCTCGATGGGGGGTGTGACCAGCACGGACCTGCTGCGTCCTAGCCGTCGACGTCGAGCGCGGTGCCGTACAGCCGGTCCACCCTCAACCGGATGACCACCCGGCGCTCGGCGACAAGCTGCGTCAGGAAGGCGTCTTCGTCCCCGGGCCGCATCGCCACCGGGATCATCCCGAGCAGTTCGCGACCGACCGCGTCGCCGGGAACCGTCGTGATCTCGGAGACCTCGGCCTCGCCCTCGGCGACGGCGAACGACCACACATCGCCGCCCTGCACATGCAGCGCCACACGTGGGTTGCGCCGCAGATGCTTGACCTTGACGCGCTCCGCCGTCGTCGAGAACCGCACCGTGCGGGTCGCGGGTTCCCAGCTGTACAGCATGGTGGTCAGATGGGGGTGGCCACTGCGTTTGACGGTGGCGAGGGTGCCGAACTGCTGCGTGCCGAGCAGGTCCGAGAGGGCTTGCTCGGACAGTGGGCGAGGCGCTGGTCCTTGAGTCATGACTCGATCAACGTCCGTGGCCACCCGGCAATTTCCTCGGCGTGGCCAGGGCCTCTCGTTCGGGCCGAGCCAGGTTCCGGCCTGATCCGGCCTGATCCGGCCTGATCCGAATGAAAGACCCTGACGGACCCGCTGGATCCTCCGGCGTACCTGTCAGGTGAGCAGCAGGAAGCTGGACCAGCTGGTACCCCCGAACATGGGCCTCTGGGCGGCGAGCTGTCCTCCGGACTGGCCGTTGAACAGGGCGAAGTCCTCGACCGCGTAGCCCGGCGCCTCGTCCGCAACAGCCAACGCGGGGCGGCCGGTCTGCGTAATCCGGACTCCCGCTTGATCCCGTCCATGCCACCTCCAGTCTCGCGATGCCGTCCACAGTACGAACCGAGCTAAAAAGGACGGCAGTTGAAGACCTCATGTGACTTTCGGCACCTTCTGGAAAGGTTGTTCGAGCGCGCGCAACGCGCTTGCGCTTCAGCGCAGTTGAGGCGAGCCCAGTTCGATGTCGATGTCACACACCTGCGCCCGGACATGTTTCCCCCTCGCATCCGTCATTCTGACGAGGGAGCCGGCCTTGGCGTGCGGGGGTGCGACGGTGATGCTGGGGTCGTACTCGGCCGAGACCTCGCAACCGTCACCCGGAGCGGCCGTCGCCTCGTAGAAGAGGGGGAACTCGACGGTGTGGCGGGGGCTCAGACGCAGGCGTACCGGCCCGGCCCCCTTCTTCGGCCTCCCGCCGGCCGACGGTCCCTTGCCGATGTACACGTCGATGTCCGGGTAGCCGTCGAAGGTGCAGGACTTCGTTCCCTTGTTCTCGGCGCTGAGCGTGGCTGCCGGCGTGTCCTGCCGCTTGCCGGGCAGACGGGTCATCTTCCAGCCGAGCTGGGACGCTCGGCATGCGACGGGACGAGCGTCGGAAGAACCGTGATCGGTGTCGCAGGCTGCGGTGCCCAGCAGTAAGACGAGGCCGAGAGCGGAGACCGCCCGTGTCCGCCGTGCCATGAGAACTCCCTGGGGAAGACACCCTGCGGGACCCGGCGCCACCGCTCCTGTCTCACCACGTAACTAGATGCGGGCAGTGGGGGGCTGGTTCCGGAAGGCCCCTGACAGCGGGCCCACGCAAACTTGTGCGGCCGTTCCAGCCCGGCCCACCCCCCGGACGGCCCGCGGCAGCCACCCGAACGGGCTGTCCCGTGTGCCGGAACGTCCGGCGGCACGGACACTGGCCGCGGACCGGAAGGAGTGACCATGCTTCCCGCACTGTTCACCAGAATGATCGCCGTGCTGTTCGGCAGGGAAGGGCGGTCGCTCCACCTGAGAGCCGCGGGTGGCGCGACGATCGTCCTCGTGGTCGTGATGCTCTGCGGATCCTGGGCCGTCGTGGCCGTGGAGGAGGGCGCCCACCGCGCGAACCTGACCTCGTATCCACGGGCGCTGTGGTGGTCGATCGAGACGGCGACCACCGTCGGCTACGGCGACTTCTACCCCGTGACGGTCTGGGGCAGGGTCGTCGCCGCGATCGTGATGGTCGTCGGCATCACGACGTACGGCATGGTCACAGCCGCGCTGGCGACCTGGTTCGTGGGCCGGGAACAGCGCAGGGGCGGAACGTGGCACCATCTGCGCGAGGAGACCGCGGCCTTGCACGAGCGCTTCGACCGCATCGAACGCATGCTGACCGGCAAACGTGACGGCGACTGACGTCGGCGCAGCCAGCCTGGTGGCGAGAACACCAGGTGCGGCACACTCTCCCGTGTCATCGCGCCACATAGCCATTGTGGATGTCATGACACAGCACACCACTTTGATCACCGGCGCCACCCAGGGGCTGGGCCGCGCTCTCGCGCTCGACCTGGCTTCGCGCGGCGGCACCGTCCTGCTGCACGGCCGGGACCGCACCCGTTTGGAGGCTGTGGCCGAGGAAACACGCGCCGCCGCCCCGGACACCACTGTCCGCACCTATCTGGCCGATCTGTCCGACCTGGAACAGGTGCACGCGATGGCCGGCCGGATCCGCACGGCCGAACCGCACCTCGACGGCCTGATCCACAACGCGGTGGCGGGCGGCGGCGCCGAACCGCTCACACGCGAACTCAGCCGGCAGGGCCATGAACTCCGCTTCGCCGTGAACCATCTCGCCCCCTACGCGCTCACCCGCGACCTGCTGCCCCTGCTCACCGATTCAGCCCCCGCCCGAGTGATCAACATCGCCTCCATCGGGCAGGAGGCCATCGACTTCGACAACGTCATGCTGGAGCGGGACTACGAGGGCCTGCGCGCCTACTGCAGAAGCAAGCTCGCCATGATCATGGCGACTTTCGACCTGGCCGCCGAACTGCGCGGCACCGGAGTCACGGTGAACACCCTGCACCCGGCTCACCTCATGGACACCAACGGCGTCCGCGAGTACGGCCTCACCCCCGTCACCAGCACACAGGAGGGCGTCCGCCCGACGGTGCGCCTCCTCCTCGCCCCCGAACTCGCCACCACCACGGGCCGCTACTTCGACCAGTTCACCGACACCCGGGCCCATGAGCAGGCGTACGACACCGAGGCCCGCGAGCGCCTGATGAGGCTCACGCACAGCCTGATCCAGTAGGGCGGCCGGCGGCCCCCCTGCGGCCGCGTGGCACGCGTTCGATCGCCGGTCAACTCTTCTCGTTCCGGCCATGGTCCGCACGCGGTGCCGGCTCTGATCGGCAAGGTGGCATGCGACGACCGGGCCGCGGTGCGAGCGGTGCTGCCTGCCCTGCGCCCTCTGCATGACGATCCGACGAGCCGACTCACCCCGCGTCACCCGGGCCCCCACCCGGCCGACGCGGGCCCTGACGAGACCGACTCCGGCCGACCGGTGACGGTCCGCTCTGATCGAGGCACGACTTCGGCATCACACGGTGCCGCGCTTCCTCAGGATGGACAGCGACATGTCACCAAGGGACGAAAACCTTCGCCCACGTGGCAGTTTTCCCTCTGGCTTCAGTCGGCACGGCCGTCAACACCCCGTCTGCGATCCGTTAGGTGCCCGAGTGTATGCGCCGACGCTCGACACGACAGGGCGACAGCGCTCGCCGCCCCTTCAGTCCCACCAGTTGAACAACAGGTCGCTCAGCTTTTCCGGACGCCAGTAGCGGATCTGCATGAGCTCCGCTTCCGCCAGTCCGGTCACATCCAACCGCGACATCGGCGTATTCAGGTGGTCAGCGAGCAGGCAGCGGAAACCGGCGACCTCGAAGCCGGCCCCCCACGGCGGCGGGTCCACGAAGGCTGACAGTGGCTGTCCCGGCACAGGAGATGCGGCGGCGAAGGCGACGATCGGCAGATGCGCGTGACACAGAACGACGTAGGGTGCCGCACGGCTGGTGACGATGACCCAGTGGAAGCTGGACGCCTCGGCGCGGGCCGGCTCGCTGACACGGCCACCGATCCCTCTCGCGGCGTTCCAGCAGGCACTGCGAAAGAGCGTCGCGTCCGTCTCCGGAACCCGTGCGTCACCGGGGCCCCGAAACCCAGTCGCTCCGCGCTCAAGCCGCATCGACGCTCTCCTTCTCCATGAGGCCGGCGTGCCACGGCGCGGGCGGCCGTCGTGCTGTCAGTGCCGTCGCGTACGTTCTGCTCGTTCGGCCCGACAGACGGGCTGCCGAGCTGGGGGGACTTGTCGCGGTGAGCATCCACCTGCACCTACGCGCCGTCGCGGAGTCCGAGATCCGGGACGACCACACTTTCCTTGCGGCGTTCATGTCCCAAGCCTGGGACAACCACCCTGAGGAGTACGCGGCGGGTATCGCCGACTCGATCGACAAGATCTGGGACTCCGTCAATGACCTCTACGCCGCAGCCGGTGTCCTTGAAGCCGACGCCGATGAGCCCTGGACTCTGCCGGTCTACGGCGGCCGCCCTGTGGCACACAGCGCTGACGCCGACCCCTCCCACCCACCCCTGATGCTTCTTGAGCCGCCCGGGGTGTCACAGGCCGCAGACTTCCTCGGGACTGTCTCTTTCGACGAGTTGTGGAACGTTGCCGGTGCCAAGTTGGGCGGCCACGGCCAGGACGAGGCACAGGTCAGGGAGCAACTCCTCGATCAGCACAGGGGCCTCCAGGGGTTCTACGGGCGTGCGGCTTCGGCGGGCCTCGCCGTGGTCAAAGCGGTGTGGGCTTGAGACGTGATCCCGTGCCGATCGCCTCGCAGCGGACAGCATGTGTGTCGCCGCACGACAGTCGGCTGGACTCCAGCGGTCGCCGGAGTTCCAGGCGTCAGGGAGCCGATGTGGTGGCGGCGTCGTAGGTGGCGCGGGCAGCGGTGATGTCGGCTCGGTGGCGTTCCGCCCAGCCGACGAGCCCGGCGAGGGTCGCGTGGAGTTCGCGGGCCATGGGCGTGAGGCTGTATTCCACCTTGGGCGGCACCGTGGGGTAGACGGTCCGGATGAGCAGGCCGTCGCGTTCCAGCTTGCGCAGGTTCAGGGTGAGCATGCGTCGGCTGATGCCCGTGATGGCGCGTTCCAACTCGGTGAACCGGACCGGCCCGTGCGCGGCGGCGACAAGGATTCCGATGCTCCACTTTCCCGCGACACGGTCGAGGACCTCGGTGAGCGGGCACGCCTCGTTGCTGACCTGGTCGGACACATCGGTGTGACTGCGTGACACGAAAGTGCCTCCTTCCGTCGCGCGTCATGGTTACAGAAGATGACGGCTGTAACAAGTCGTGCACCATTGGAAGGGGGCCTCGTGCCCAGAACCGTCTCATCAGCACAGACATCCCGTTGGGCGGCAATGGCCGTGCTCTGCGCCGGGCAGCTGATGGTCATCCTCGACGGGACCATCGTGAACGTGGCCCTGCCCGCCGTCCAGCAGGACCTCGGCTTCTCCTCGTCGAGCCTGGCCTGGGTGGTCAACATCTATCTGGTCCCCTTCGGTGGTCTGCTGCTGCTCTCCGGTCGGCTCGGCGACCTGATCGGGCGCAAGCGCGTCTTCATCACCGGCTTGAGCATCTTCACGACCGCCTCGCTGCTGTGCGGTGTGTCGCAGGGTTCGGCGATGCTGCTCGCCTCCCGGTTCGTCCAGGGCGTCGGCGGCGCGGTGACCTCCGCCGTCACCCTCGGCATGGTCGTCGCGCTGTTCCCGCAGCCGAAGGAGCGGGCCAAGGCCATCGGCGTCTACAGCTTCGTCCAGTCCGCCGGTGGCTCGTTGGGCCTCCTCGCCGGCGGTGTCCTGACGCAGAGCATCAGCTGGCACTGGATCTTCTTCGTCAACGTCCCGATCGGCCTCGTGGCCGCGCTGCTGGCCGGGCGCGTGCTCGCGTCCGAGCGCGGTGTCGGCCTCGGCAAGGGGGTCGATGCGGCGGGCGCGATCCTGGTCACCAGCGCACTGATGCTCGGTGTCTACACGATCGTCGAGACCACCAGCCACGGCTGGGCGTCCGCGCACACGCTGGGCTTCGGCGCCGCGGCACTCGCCCTGCTCCTCGCATTCGTCACCCGCCAGGCGAAGGCCGGTCACCCGCTCCTGCCGCTGCGCGTGTTCCGCTCGCGCAACGTCTCAGGAGCGATGGTCATCCAGGCCCTCATGGTGGCGGGGATGTTCAGCTTCCAGTTCCTGTGCGTGCTCTACCTGCAGAAGGTGCTCGGCTTCGACGAGGTCCACACCGGCCTCGGCATCTTCCCGGTCTCGGTCGCGATCGGCGCGCTGTCGCTCGGCTTCTCACCCAGGCTGATCTCCCGCTTCGGCCCCCGTGCCGTACTCCTTCCAGGGCTCTTGCTGATCACGGCGGGTCTGGCCGTCCTCGGCCGCGTACCGGCAGGCGGGAGTTACCTCGTGGACGTCCTGCCCGCACTGCTGCCGCTCGGGGTCGGCTTCGGTCTCGCGATGCCGTCGCTGGCCACACTCGCTATGTCAGCGGCCACGCCCCGGGACTCGGGGGTCGCCTCCGGCATGTTCAACACCATGCAGCAGGTCGGCAGCGCCTTCGGCCTGGCAGCCCTCAGTACCCTCGCCGCCTCGCACACCAATGCCCTGCTGGACGACGGGGCCGACGCCACCTCGGCACTCACGGGCGGCTACCAGTTCGCCTTCCGCATCGGCTCGTGCATCGTCGGCGCCGCTCTCCTCCTCGCCGCCACCCTGCTGCGCTCGCCCGCCACGGCACGACGTCCGGCCGCCGAAACGAAGCCGGTCACCGGGAACGCCACCCGCTGACCAGCCGGCGACGCCGCCCCGGGCTGGGGAGGATTCCCTGTCCGCGGGAGAGGCAGTGCTGGTCGTGCCGCTGCCCATCAACGCTCCCATCCGAGGGGAGTTCCTCGCGTCCTCGCCGCAGCGGGTCACTGTCCATCCGCTTCGGCGAGGTGCTGGTAGGGGCCGCTACACCTCGATGTGCGAGCCCATGATGACCGTGCGGTCACGAGGGAGACCGAAGTACTCGGCGGCGTCCGCGGTGATGTACGAGGTGGCGATGAACAGTCGTTTGCGCCAGGGCGCCATCGTCGGTGCCTTTCCCCGCCGTAGTTCGATCTTCGACAGGAAGTAGGACGCCTGGTCGAGCCGCAAGGGCCCCTCGGCCCGGGCCGGTTCGAGCATGGCCAGGGTGCTGGGTACGTCCGGAGTCTCCATGTAGCCGAACCGGGCGGTGACGTGAATGATCCCGTCGTCGGCGTAGCCGAGGTCGTCGACGACGATCCGCCGGTCGGCCGGGACGCGGGGCACCGGCTCGGTCTTGAGGGCGAGGATCACGACCTGGTCGTGACGCACATGGTTGTGCTCGACATTGGCCCGCATCGCCAGGGGCGTGGTCTGCTTGCCGCGGTTGAGGAAGACGGCTGTCCCGGGGGCCCGCAGCGTCGACACCTCGCCACTGCGCAGACGATCGATGAACTCGGGCAGCGGGCCCTCCTGGCGTACTCGTTCGGCGGTGACGAGTTCGCGGCCGCGCTGCCAGGTGGTCATGACGGTGAACGCGGTCAGGCCGATCAGCAGCGGCAGCCACGCGCCGTGGACGAATTTCGTGAGGTTGGCCGCCACGAAGAGCAGGTCCACGAAGAGCAGCACGGTCGCGCCGATGACGATCAGCCACTTGGGGGTGCCCCATTTCGCACGGGCGACATAGAAGAACAGCAAGGTGGTGATGGTGATGGTGCCGGTGACCGCCATGCCGAACGCGAAGGCCAGAGCCGTGGAGCTGCGGAAGGCGAAGACCAGGGTGAGGACCGAGACCATCAGCAGCCAGTTGATCCAGGGGACGTAGATCTGGCCGATGGTGGATTCGGAGGTGTGCGCGATCCGCAGTCTCGGCAGATATCCGAGCTGGGCGGCCTGGGAGGTGACCGAGTAGGCGCCGGTGATCACGGCCTGGGAGGCGATCACCGTGGCCGCCGTGGCCAGCAGGACCATCGGCCATCTGCCCCAGTGGGGGACGAGCAGGAAGAAGGGGCTGCTGATGTGGTGCGGGTCGCCGAGGATCAGCGCGCCCTGACCGAAGTAGCTCAGAACGCACGCCGGCAGGACGAGGAGCATCCAGCCGCGCGTGATGGCCCTGCGGCCGAAGTGCCCCATGTCCGCGTACAGCGCTTCCGCGCCGGTGACCGAGAGCACGACCGCGGCCAGGGCGAAGAAGGCGGTGCCGAAATGACCGGTCAGGAAACCCAGGGCGTACGTGGGCGACAGCGCCCTGAGGATCGCCGGATGGCCGACGATGCCGGCCACGCCGCACGCTCCGATGGCCACGAACCAGGCGACCATGACCGGCCCGAACAACCGGCCCACCGCCGCGGTTCCTCTGCGCTGCACGAGGAACAGCAGGACGATGATCACCGCGGTGATGGGGACGACCGCGCTCTCCAGAGAGGGCTGGACGACCTTGAGCCCCTCGACGGCGGAGAGCACCGAGATCGCCGGGGTGATCATGCTGTCGCCGAAGAACAGCGAAGCGCCGAAGACGCCCAGCGCGGTCAGTACGGCCGTGGTCCGCCGGCTCCGCTGCGAGCCCCACCGCCGTACGAGGGTGATCAGCGCCATGATGCCGCCTTCGCCGTCGTTGTCGGCGCGCATCGCCAGCAGCACATAGGTGACCGTCACGATGATCATCACTGACCAGAACACGAGCGACACCACGCCGTACACGTTCTGGGTGCCGACCGGGACGGGGTGCGGGTCGCTCGGGTCGAACACGGTCTGGAGGGTGTAGATCGGGCTGGTGCCGATGTCGCCGAAGACCACGCCGAGAGCGCCGATGACCAGCGCGAGACGCACCGTGTCGTGTGCGCTCGGGCCATGACCTTCCGGCGCCCCCGATCCCAGTCCACTGCCCGGCGTGGCTCCGTGCCTGGGATCGGCCATCGCATTCTCCTCCGCTCGGGCCAGTGCGCTGCAGGTCAGGTGAACTACCAGGTGCCTTACGCCGGGACGATACAGATCACCTGCACAGTCGTTCGTAGCGCGCGCCGCTGCGTTCGAATGGGGTCACCGCATCTGGCCTCAGGTGTGGTTCTGCGACGAGGGCGATCGGCGTCGGTGGGGCCTCCAGGGTTCCGATACGCTCGTATGCCCACTGCGCGTCGGGATCCCGATCGCTACGCGTCCATCGAGAGATGGTGGCGGGAGGAGCTGCGGTACGTGGAGATGCCGACGGCCAGCAGCCAGTAGCTGAGCAGGGCCCCCATGAGCGCGGTGGTGCCCCAGCCGTTGGCCGCGTAGAAATGGCTCGGGGTGTTGCCGAAGAACAAGGACGGCACGAACGCCAGATTGCAGCCGGCCAGGATGTACGCGGACCGGCCGACCCAGCGGGGCAGCAGGTCCGTGCGCGAGACGACGTGGCCCAGTGTGGCCAGGAACAGCGCCAGCAGCAGCCGGGAGATCGAGCCGTAGAGGATGTAGGTGCCGCTGACCGTGATCGTCGGATCGATCGGGCGGTCGACGGCGATCACCGTACCGGCCTCCAGCCCGGTGGAGACCAGGGCGATCGCCGAGTAGACCAGGCCGACGGCGAAGGCCAGCGAGCCGGCCCACTCGTAGTCGGGACGTGTGCGCCTGACCAGTTCCCGGAACGCGGTCACGAACACGGCCAGGCCGGTGAGGCCGACGATGCCCAGCAGCAGCCTGCTCAGGACGTTGGCGTCCGGCGGCGGGCCCGAGTAGACGAAGTACAACGGGACTTCGACGATGAGGGCGACAGCGGTGACGATGCCGGCGACGCCCGTCAGGCGCCTGGCGAAGCTTTCGTTCATGGGAGTTCCCCCGAGTCCGTGGGTGGGTTCCGCGTCGGTCCGTGCGCCGACGTCATGAATCCTGCCGCCGGCCCGGGCCGGCGTCCCTGGGCCTGGACACCGGATCGAGGGTGGTGCCGGTGACACCTTCGGCCGAGGGCGTCGGAGAGGTCGCACATCGCGCCGATGAGGAGGAGAGGACCGTACGCGCGTGGACCGTGAGATGCGTACCGTGTCGCCCGCCGGGACCGCTGTCCGCCGCAGCGAGCTGCCAGAAGTGCAGCCGTCCTCACGCCGCGCCGCGAGTGGGGGCCCAACCAGGCATGCATGGGCGACGGCGCCGTGCCCACCCCGAGCACATCCGCCGCCGTCGATGAGTGCCCCAGCACCCCGATCCGGCCGCGTGCGACGGGTCTGGGCGGGCCGGATCAGGGTGAATGCGTGGTCAGTCCTCCAGCTTGAACGGCATCAGGATCGAGAAGGCGTCCTCGTCGTCGAGCCGGCGGATCCCGATCGGCGCTGTGGGGTTGCCGAGCTCCAGAATGAGTCGGTCCCGGGCCCCGGCTGCCAGCGCGTCCAGCAGGAACTCACGGTTGACGGCGATGCGGTTGGGGTCTTCGTCACCGTCGGCGCAGACGGTCACGGTGTCGCCGTCCTCCACCCTGAGCACGCTGAGGTCGGGCGCTCCGGCCTCCCCGGCACGGACAGGACCGGACTCCAGAGCCTTCCGGAGGGCCGCCACCTCGACGACGGCGCGGCGCCCCCCGGCCTGGGGGAGGAGACGGCGGTAGTCGGGGAAGTCGTGGTCGAGGCACCGGCCGGCGGCCTGCCTGTCCGCGGCCTCGAGTGTCACCCGGTCACCGTCGACGGAGAGCCGCACGGGTCCCTCGCCGTCCAGGAGCGCCCGCATCGCGTCGGCGAGCGCGGTGGGCACGATGACCTGCACTCGGTCCCCGTCGTGCCCTTCGATACCGGCCTGCGCGACAGCCATGCGGTACCGGTCGGTGGCCACGGCGTGCAGGCTGGCGCCCTCGATGTCGAACAGGACCCCGCCGAGCATTGGCAGCTCGGGGTCGGTGCTCACCGCGAAGCGGACCGTGTCCAGCGCGGCGGCCAGCTCGGGCGCGGGGCTGGACAGCCGGACGGTGGCGATGCGGAGCGAGGTCATGACGTTCTCCCGTTGATCGAGTAGTGCTCGGAGCGCGGAGAACTCGCTGCGGGCGTCGGACAGTCCCTGTTCGAGGCGGCCCAGGTGCGCCTTGAGCAGCTTCCGGACCAGATCGGTGTCCGCGCCGGACCAGCTGGCCAGCACCAGCCGGATGTCCGCCAGCGGCATCCCGGCCCGGCGCAGGCGGAACAGCAGCCGCGCCTCTTCGAGCTGCTCGGGTTCGTACCAGCGATAACCGGTCACCGGATCCACCCAGGCCGGGACCAGCACACCGGCCCGGTCGTAGAACCGCAGGGCGCTCACGCCCAGGCGGCTGTCGCGGGCCATCTCCCCGATGCTGCGCATGTCGTTCTCCACACCCAGCACTCTGGGCCCTGCACCAGGTCGAGGGTCAACCCGGCGCCGGAGCGGCTCTCTTCCGGCTGCGCAGCGCGTTTGGCAGGTCCTGTCTTTGCGACGCCGGTGCCGGTGCGGGCCGAAGCGGATGGCCCCGACCCGCGCACGCCCTTCCAGCCCCCTCGCCCGGCGTCTCCGCCCCGGCCGGGATTTCAGAGCTGGACGGGCAGGTGGCGGGGGCCGCGGAGCATGGCGTTCTGCCGGTAGGGGGGCGGGTCCTGGACCAGGCGGGCCTCGGCGAGGCGGGGGAGCAGCGCACCGAGGGCGGTGTAGGCCTCGAGGCGGGCGAGCGGCGCCCCGTAGCAGAAGTGGATACCGCTGCCGAATCCCAAGTGCTGGGTGTCAGTGCGGGTGGGGTCGAACCGGTCGGGGTCCTGGAACCGCCTGGGGTCACGGTTGCCCGCGCCGAGCACCAGGATGACGGAGGTGCCCGCGGGGATGCGCGTGCCGGCGACGTCGATGTCGGAGTGCGGGATGCGCTCGCGCATGTGAACCGGTGGTTCGTAGCGCAGCAGCTCCTCCACGGCCCGCGGCAGCAGTTCGGGTTCCCGCCGCAGGAGGTCCTGCTGCTCGGGCTGGCGCAGGAGGGTGAGCACGCCGTTGGTGATGAGGTTGACCGTGGTCTCGTGTCCGGCGATGAGGAGCAGCACGGCCGTCTCGGCGAGTTCCTCCCGGGTGAGCCGCAGGGCGGGATCGGGCTCGTTGACGAGGGCGGAGAGCAGGTCGCCGCTCGGCTGGCCGCGGCGCTGTTCGGCCAGGTTCACCAGATAGCCGCCCATCTCGATCCGCGCCTGGTCGCCCGCCTTGCGGGTGTCCGTCGAGTCCTGGTCGGGCTTGAGGTCAGCGGCTGCGACGAGCGCGTCGGACCATCCCCGGAACAGCGGCTCGTCCTCGCGCGGCACACCGAGCAGGCGGCAGATCACGGTGACGGGAAGCGGGTAGGCGAAGTCGTCGACGATGTCGATCTGCCCGCCCGTCTCGAAGGGCTCCAGCAATTCCTTGGTGATCCGGTCGATCTCGCCGCGCATGCTGTCGACCCTGCCGGGCGTGTGCGGCGGCCCGAAGGGCCGCATGGCCAGCGTGCGCAGCCGGTGGTGCTCGGGGTCGTCGAGCCGCAGGAACGGAGGCTTTTGGGTCTCCTCGCCCCGGGTGCGGGGGTCGGCACTCATGCGTGGGTCATGGAGCAGGGCGGCGATGTGGTGGTAGCCGCCGATCAGGCAGTTGCCGCCCGCCTGCCACACCACGGGACCGGCCTCGCGGAGTTCGGCGTACAGCGGGTAGGGGTTGGGGCGGCTGGCGTAGTCGCTGATCCGGGCCAGCAGGGTCTCCGAGTCCATGACGGCTCCTCGCGGTGGGGCAGGAGATGGGTCGGCCGGTGGTCACACCACCGTCAGCCGGCGGTCGGGAAGGTGACCGGTGAGCGCGACGGTCGGACCGTGCGACAGCACCGAGGGATCGGGTACGGCGGAGGGGATCGTGATGTCGGCTGCGATCGCGCGGTCCGCCGCGCCGGGCGGGGGCGGGAACGGTGCGGCCGTCTCGATCAGGTGCTTGTAGTAGTCGAGCGATCTGGACATGTCGACGGTGACCGCGGCGGTGACCCGGCCCTTGTAGCCGTAGACCATCGCCAGCCGGCGCGCCTCGAGTGAGCCCTGGGCGATGACGATGTAGTCGGAGTAGGTGGGTACGCCGACCGACTTGATGTTGAGCCCGAACTGGGTCGACCAGAACGTCGGCACGGCCAGGTGCGGGCGCCGCAGCGCTCCCGGGCTGACCATGTTGTGGGCCGCCACCTCGGCCTGTTCCACCGCGTTGCCCCAGTGCTCCAGGGAGAGCATCTGGTAGCCGAACAGCGGGTGGGGGAAGCGGGAGACGTCGCCGGCCACGTAGATGTCGTCGGTGACGATCCCGTACATGTCGAAGGCGCGGCACCCGGCGTCGCAGGCGATCCCGCGGGGGCCCACCGCCAGCCCGGAGTCAGCCAGCCACTCGACGTTGCGGACGGCGCCCAGCGCCACGACGCACACGTCGGCAGGGACGCGGCTGCCGTCCGACAGCTGTGCGCCGGTGAAGGCGCCGTTCCCGGTCAGGGCGGTCACCGTCACCCCGGTGCGCAGGTCCACGCCGTGGTTGCGCTGCATGACGGCCGCGAGTTTCGACAGGGTGGCACCGAGCGCGCCCACCAGGGGCGCGGGGCCGCGTTCGGCGACCGTCACCTGGAGCCCCATTTCCCTGCAGGCCGAGGCGATCTCCGAGCCGGTGAAGCCGGCGCCGATGACCAGCACCCGCTCCGGTCCGGCGGCCAGGCGTTCGGCGAGACCCGCGCCGTCCTCACGGGTGCGCAGGGTGAACACTCCGTCCATGGCGGCCTCGTCCGGGTTTCCCCAGGGCCGCGCACGGGTTCCCGTGGCGATCAGCAGCCGGTCGTACGGCAGCGACTCCCCGTCCTCCAGCAGCACCCGTTTCGCCAGCCGGTCCACACCCGTGGCGCGTACGCCGAGGCGCCACTCGGCCTCCGGGTCCCGGCGCATGGGCAGTTCCGTGGTGTCCGCCGTCGCCTGGCCCAGGAGCACCTGCTTGGACAGCGGTGGCCGGTCGTACGGCGCGTGCGGCTCGTCCCCGACCAGGGTCAGTGAACCGGTGAAGCCCTCCTCGCGCAGCGTCTCCGCGGCCCGCAGTCCGGCCAGGGACGCGCCGACGATGACGATACGGCCGTCCTTCAGGTCATCGGGCACCGCCGCTCACCTCTTCTCCGAGCAGGATGGCCTGCACCGGACAGGCCGCCGCGGCCTCGCGAACGCGCGAGACCTGGTCGTCGGGGACGGCCGTGGCGTACAGCAGCCCCTCCTCCCCGTGCAGCTTGAACACCTCGGGCGCGTGGAACACGCACTGCGCATAGCCCTGGCACCGGGTGAGATCGACAACGGTCCGCATCGTCACCACTTCCTCCGTTGTCCCAGCCCCCTCACCTCCAGCATGAGCCGGGGGCCAGAGGCTCGCTCGGTGACCCTGCGGAAGTCGTCGGGCAGCCGTCGGCCGGCCGACGGGCCAGGGTCCGGTCGGTCACTGACGAGCGAAGCGGCAGCTCAGGGGGTGGTCCGGGCATGGCGCGCGCCGTGCAGCGCGGCCCAGCCCGCTGACGGCCGGCCCTGCCAGTACGGGTGGAACAGCACCTGCGACGACAGGGAGATCAGTCGCCTCCGGAGCGCGGTACGCGGGCGTGCCGCGAGGTGCCGGTAGGTGGCGTGCCACTCGTCCTGTGCGTGAGCGAGGTCGTCGGGAATCGGACTCATGGCTGAATTCAAGCATGTGTTCGATTTTCTCCGCCACGTCCCCCGGCCCTGACGGCGAAGGGTCCCGGACGGGTGCCCGGCTCCGATCCGTCAAAGCGCTATGCCCTCATTGCGTAGATATTCTGTGGAGTGTGATCGAGTCTGGACGGCCGCGGCTCCGTCGCAGCTACGGCCGGGGGAGTTTCGTGCGGCTGTCGCCGGTCATCCTGACCGTCGTCATCGCCAGCCTGGCGTACTCCACGCCCCCGGACATGGCCTTCAGCCGCCTCCTGCCCGCGGCGCCGGCCCTCGCCGCCGCCATGTGGCCGGTGCTCCCCACCGTGCTGCTGGGGACGGTCTGCCTCTTTCTGATGATCGGCCTCAGCATCGTGTTCCCCGGACTGGGGACGTGGTGGACGGCCGCGGGGATCATCGCGGTCACCGTGGCGGCCGCCTACGGAAGTCATGTCCGGCTCCAGCGGGAGCGGACCCTCTTCCAGGTGAGGCTCGTCGCCGACGCCGCGCAGCAGGTCGTACTGAGTCCCATGCCGCGCCGCTTCGGCAGCGTCGAGATCGAGTCGCTGTATCTCGCGGCCGCGGCGGAGGCCCGCATCGGAGGTGATTTCTACGAAGTGGTCGACACGCGCTACGGGGTCAGGCTGCTCATCGGTGACGTGCGGGGCAAGGGCCTGCCCGCGGTGGGGGCGGCCGCGGCGATCGTCAACGCCTTCCGTGAGGCGGCCTACAGCGAGGCCGACATGGTCAGTGTCGCGCGCCGGCTGGACGCCAGCAGTACCCGCTACAACGCCGCGTTTCCTCCCGACGGGCGGATGGAGCGCTTCGCCACCGCGCTTCTCGTCGAGATCCCGCACGGGGGCAGGCGCATCGAGATCCTCAACTGCGGACATCCCCCGCCGCTGCTCCTGAACGGCGGTGAACTGCGTGCCCTCGAGCCCACGGCCCCCTCGCCACTGCTCAACCTCGCGGAGCTGATCGGCGATCACTACAACGTCGACACCTTCGACTTCGCCCCCGGCGACCTGCTGCTTCTCTACACCGACGGGGTCGCCGAGGCCCGCGCCCACGACGGCGAGTTCTTCCCGCTGGCGGCCTGGATGCGCCGACAGCCCCAGACGCCGCCCCATGAACTGCTCACGGCACTTCACCGAGACCTCCTGCACTACACCAGAGGACACCTCGACGACGACATCGCCGCCCTTGCCGTGCGCCTGTGCGAACCCCCGGACTGAGAACCCCCGCCGAAATCGCCTCCTAGGGCCGAGGAACCGGAACCGGGGAAGTTAAATGCGGTGACAGCGCCCCCCGGTACCTGCCATCGTGGCCGCCCGTGACGAGCAGTGAGCTGTGGACCCGTGCGACCGCCGACCGCTACGACGCCGAGGAGAGCGAGATGTCCTCGGCGGCCGTTCTCGAACCGACTCTCACCTTCCTCGCCGAGCTCGCCGGAGACGGCCGGGCCCTGGAGTTCGCCATCGGAACCGGACGAGTGGGCGTCCCGCTCCGGGAACGCGGCGTGCCGGTGGCGGGCATCGAACTGTCCGAGCACATGGCAGCGGTCCTGCGGCGCAAGGCCGACGAGGACACGCTCCCGGTGGTCGTCGGGGACATGGCCACCACCGTCGTCCCCGGCGAGTTCACCCTGGTCTATCTGGTCTACAACACCATCTCGAACCTGCTCTCGCAGGACGAGCAGGTCGAGTGCTTCCGCAACGCCGCACGTCATCTGGCGCCCGGCGGCCGATTCGTCATCGAGCTGGGCGTGCCGCCGCTGCGGTCCCTGCCGCCCGGCCAGGTCGCGGTGCCGTTCGACGTCTCCGAGCAGCACCTCGGCTTCGACACCTTCGACCTGGTCGAGCAGATCCTCGTCTCGCACCACTTCACCCGCGACGGAGACGACGGCCGCTACCGCCGCGACCTCTCCCGGCACCGGTACGCCTGGCCGGCCGAGCTCGACCTGATGGCGCGGATCGCCGGGCTCGACCTGGAACGCCGCGTCGCGGACTGGGACGGGACGCCGTTCACCCAGGACTCCGCGAAGCACATCTCCGTGTGGCGCAAGCCGGCCTGAGGCCGGGTTTCAGCCCTGGGTGGAGGGGGCGTCGGCCACGGTCGCAGGAGGGGCGGCTTTCACCGTTATGGGGACGGGGCGCCGGGTGATTGATTCGCTGATCCTCGCGTCGGTGACCTGCGGCAAGCGATCAAGTGGAGAGGCCGACGCACCTGACTGGGTGACACATGTGGCGTCTCGTCAGGTTGCGGAACTGATGGACTGTCGGTTGCCTCGTGAACGGAAACACAGGAGAGGCGCCGCGCAGACAGGCCGGTCACTGTTCCGTTGGAGGATTCGCATGCGTTACACACACATGGGTGCGAGTATCGGCCTGGCTCTCGGTGCCCTCGGACTGCAGATCCCGGCAGCTGCCGCGGCCGAGGACTCAGACGTCAGCATCGAGCCGTGGAACGCGTCCCCGGGCTCGACCGTCACGGTCAGTACCAGCGTCTGTGACTCCGACGCGGACTACGGCAAGGGCTGGTCGGAGGCGGCAGGAGAGTTCCACCTCTTCCAAGGCGACGAGGAGGGGGTGCTCACCGGCCAGTTCCAGATCCCGGAGGGCACCGAGCCGGGAAGCGACACGGTCACCCTGAAGTGTCCGCCCCTGACCAAGGTCACGGGGACGTACCAGGTCACCGGCCACGCCCCGAACGGCTCGGTCAACGCCGGCTTCGGACCGGCCGAAGACACGGGTGTGGGGCGCGCACTGGGCGGTGCGCTGCTCGCCATGGCCGCCGCCGGGGGTGTGCTCTGGATGTGCCGCCGCCCGAACGGCAACCGAACCTGACCGACCGACTCCACCGACCGGATACGTCCACTCCGGCCGGAACCGGCTTCCGCGACGAAGTCGATCCGGTGGCGAAGGCCGTCCCCCCCCCGCTGCACAGCCCCGTCCCTGTGGAGCAAAGGCTCGAACGCGATGGTACCCAGACACCACACCAGCGCCTCCGAAGATCCGTTCATCCGCGCGGTGCCCCTCCTGGCCTGCGCCATGACGGCAGGGGCGGTGCTGCTCATCGGCGGCGGGCGCGACGAGCGGCCACCGCAGCCACCGCCGTCCCGGGCCCTCTCGACGTCCGCGGTCCCCACCCGCCCCGAGGTCCGTTCACTGCCTCCCGCGGATCCGGTCCGGCTCCGGATCGACGCCATCGGCGTGAACGCCCCGATGACACGGGTGGGCCTTGACGCGACAGGGGCGCTACGGACTCCACCAAGTGACAAACCCGGCTTCGCCGGCTGGTACGGCGACGGCCCGACCCCCGGTTCGGCAGGAACCGCCATCGCCGCCGGGCACGTGGACACACCCACCGGCAGCCCCGGGGTCTTTTACGACCTGGGCGCCCTGACCGAGGGCGCCACCATCGAGATCAGCCGGGCGGACCGGCGGACAGCGGTGTTCGTCGTGCGCGCCGTCGAGCTCTACGACAGGCAGGAGTTCCCCAGCAAGAAGGTCTACGGCAGTTCCGGCCGGCCCGAACTCCGGTTGATCACCTGCGGCGGCGGCTACACCAAGAGCACCGGCTACCTGGGCAACGTCGTGGTCTACGCGACGCTGACCGCGGTGACGTGACCCCTCTGGGCCGGGCCCCACTATGATCACCGGCCATGGACTGGCCGGCACGCGCCGCGAAGCCGAGGCAGTGGACCAGCAACGGGGCCCGCGCTCCGCACAAGCCGCTGCTGCTCCTGTACGCCCTCGGTTCTTCGACCTCACCCTGCCCGGGAGCGCGTCGTCGAGGCTGCAAGGCGATGGACGAGCGCCGCGCCATCACGGCCCTCCTCAAGCCCTGACCCCCCACGCCGGCCGCGAGTACGCCGCCGCCCCGGCCACCGGCTGACACCTGGCCCCCGACCCGGCACCCCCGAACGGCGTCCCCATCGCCGTCGAGTACGCAGGAGGGGGCGCGAGCTGCGGTTCAGGGGCGAAGAGGCGAATAGTCCGCCTGGCGCCACAGGGCGCGGATCGCGCTGTGCCGCATCCCGGCGGTGCTGTCCGCAGTGGTCCAGACATGGTGGGTTGTCGTCCGGCCGTTGAGGGGGGACCAGCCAGGGTCACCAGTGGTGGCGAAGCTGACCCACGCTCGCATCATGCGCTGGGACAGCTCGTGATCCGCCGCATTGGGCGGACCTCCGATGAGGAACTCCACGCTTTCCAGGGTGTGGTTGCCGAACGCGAAGGGGATGTCGGAGGAGTGCCAAGCACGAACCACGCCCTCGGGGCCCTGTCGGTGACGGGCGAAGCTGGACGTGAATGCTCGGCCACCGGCTTCGGCGTGCCGCTCCGCCAGCCGGCTGGTGTACTCGCTGAACAGCAGGTCGCCGAAGATCGCAAGGTAGATGTCGCTGACGGGGGCACCGGGCATCAGCTCCCGGTAGCCCCGCACCAGATTGTCGGGGAGGCGGAAGTCTCGGGCGAAGTCGGCCAGTTGCTCGTCGGTGGTGACTTTCGCGCTGCTGCCGACGGCGTCCATCAGCCAGTACTCCTCGGTGGTGTGGGACACCAGAAGGTCCACCGCTTCCGGGGCACTGGCCGCCGGCGCCGTCAGAGGGTCGCTGGGCAGGATGTCTCCGTCGACGACCGGACCGTAGATGACGGGGTTGTAGTGGCGGGGCCCGGAACCCGGATCTCGGCGGTAGCTGTCGACGACACGATCGGAGGCCGCGACCAGTGCGTGCGGGGTCGCGGACATCAGATGCGTGGAGGTGGCGGGGATGCCGGCCGCCGCGGCGACCCTCCGGGTGGTCTCGGCTGCGAGTTCCTTCGCATAGCAAGGGCCGACGACGCTGTGGGCGATGACCCGGCGGAACAGCCCGCGTGCCTGGTCCATCACCATCAGGCAGGCAGCCGAGGACGCTCCGGAGGACTGCCCCGCCACGGTGACATCGGCCGGGTCGCCGCCGAAGGAGGCGATGTTGTCGCGCACCCACCGCAACGCGGCGATCTGGTCGAGCAGGCCCCGGTTCTCCGGGTACGGCGGCTCGGTACCGGGCGGGATGTGACCGAAGCCCTCGAAGCCAAGCCGGTAGTTGAAGGTCACCACCACGAGACCGGCACGGGCCAGGGCGCTGCCGTCGAAGTCGGGCTGCGCCGAAGAGCCGAAGGTATAGGCACCACCGTGGATCCAGACCAGGACCGGCAACGGACCGCCGGCGGAGGCCGGAGCCCAGATGTTGAGCGTGAGGATGTCCTCGTCGCCGGGCGACCAGGACGGCGCCCCCGGAAGCCGCGCCGACTGCGGGGCCACCGGTCCAAAGTCCCGGCACTCACGGACGCCCTCCCACGCCTGAACCGGACGCGGCTCCCTGAAGCGGTTGATCCCGAAGGGCGCGGCAGCATAGGGAATACCGAGGAACGCCACGATGTCGGAGGCCGGCCGAATGCCCCGAACCGAACCGTCTTTCGTTTCGCGGATGTCCACAGGCTTCCTCCACCAGACGGATCGCAGTCGGCTGCCCGGAGCGCCGACCGCTCCAGCAGTTCATCGAACACAGCCTGCAGACTGCCAGGGAGGCGGAGTCCAGCGCCAACACCGGAGTGGGACCGATTGACGCACCTGCGATGTACATCGACAGTGGGCCGAAGGGGCCGAAAGCGAGCGGGGCCCGGCGCAGGGCCGTCGTCACCAGGGATGTCCGGGCGTGCCAGGCGAAGTTCGGCAAGGCTGAGCCCCGGTTCCGCACCGGAATGGGTCGCCGACGTCGGCGCCGTCCCGGCGCCCGGCGATCAGGCATGGGGCTTCGAGGAGTGGGTGCGGCACTGGCACACCGGCGACGACTGGTGGGCCTGATCGCTCCACCCCGCTCGGACACGGCCGTCGATCTTCCGGCCGCGGACCCCCTCGACCTCTCCCAGCGTGGCTCGGCGACCGGAGAAGGACCGAAGGGCGACAACGCGGCAGGACAGCCTACGATGAAACAACACGGCGCCATCTGGGGACTGGCGCCTTCGGGGGAGGGAACCCAGTGACCAGAGCCAGGCTCCTAGCCACCGCCGCGACCGCAGTGGTGGTTGCGTTAGCAGTGGGCCTCGCCATCCGCCTCAATTCCAAGGGCAACGACACCGCCACCGAAGCCCCTTACTACGGATCGATGCCGTGCTCCGAGTGGTTGGCCAGTGACGACGAACCGATGCGCCGAGAGGCGGTGCGCTCCCTGCTACAGGTAGAGCGCAACAACTACCAGGACTCCAGCGGCGAGATGGAGGCCAAGGCCGCATCCGCCGAGAGAATCACGGAGTTCGAGGCGAAGGTCAAGCACTGGTGCGAGAGGGAGAGAGCCTCGGACCCGACGCTCATCCAGGCGGCAAGCGGCACCTTCGCCGCGAACAAGAGCTACTTCGCGATGTAGCCGCTCGACGGCATCCAACTCCCTGCCGTCCCTCCCGGGGCCCCTGTTTAGGACGACGCTTGTCCTAGATCGGGCCTACCTTTCGTTCGACCTTGTTGGGCGGCGCTGTCCGTGCAACACCCGACTGGAAGGTGAACGACATGGCGACGTACGTTCTGGTTCCCGGCGCTTGGCTGGGCGCCTGGGTCTGGCAGGACACAGCCCACGCACTGACGAAGCTGGGTCACCGGGCACTGCCGCTCAGCCTGACCGGGCTGGGCGAACGAGCGCAGCTCGGCGCGCCCGACACCGACCTGGACACCCATGTCCAAGACATCACTGACTTTGTCGAGACGCGGAACCTGTCCGATGTGACGCTCGTGGCGCACAGCTACGCGGCAGCGCCGGTGAGCGGCGCCGCCGGCCGGCTCGGCCGACGGCTGCGGCGGCTGGTCTACGTCGACAGCGCACCGTTCGGCGAGGGCATGAGCATGCTCGGGCTGATGCCGCCGGAGCGGGTGGCGAGGATCCGCCGACAGGTCGCGGAGGACGGGGACGGCTGGCGGCTGCCGTTGCCTCCGTTCGAGGAACTGGGATCCGAGCGCACCCTCGACGGGCTCGGCGCCACACAGCGCCGGCTGCTGCGGGCCCAGGGAGCGCCGCAACCCTTCCGCACCTTCGAACAGCCGTTGATCAGCGCGGTCACGCCCGGCCCCGAGGTGGACCGAGTGGTCGTCGCCTGCCATGACTTCACCGCGATGCTGGACGCCGGCCAGCCGCTGCTTGCCAGCCTGAACATGTCGCCGTGGCGCCGGTTCGACCTGGCTACCGGGCACTGGCCGATGCTGTCCGCCCCGGTCGAACTGGCCGCGATCCTGCACGAGGCGACGCGTGAACGGACCGACTGACGCCGTCTCGACAGATCATCTCTTACATCCGATCCGGTCGCTGTGCCCGCGCGGGTGATCCCGCTGATGTGGGGCGTGCGTACCGTCCGAACGCGGTGTCACGCTTCGTCGTGGTGGATGAGGCGGCCCTCGGTGAGCCGCCAGTAGCGCTGGTGCCCGGTCAATCGCCAGGTTTCGTCAGCCGTGATCGCCTCCGTGATCCACTCGTGGAGTTGAGGGAGAGCATGCGCTCGTAGAACAGCGCGGGTGGTAGCACGCTCACTGGCATCGACCGGGTGAACGTCTATGCGGAAGCCGACCGTGTCCGGATGGATGCCGCGACCGTAGTTACGGGCGTTCGGGGCGACCCATGCCGCTCCCAGGGCGATGGATCCGCTGTCATGCCCCGTGAGGAACCGCAGGTCCGTGACACGGCTCATGTAAGGGCCCAGGCACTCGGTGATGTCGGTGGTGGTCAGGGGCCAGGCACGGTGCCGGGGCAGTTTTCGATCTCGTGCGGACATGGGAGCAGAATCGCAGAGGACCACCGCCCTCTCCCACTGGTTTGTTCGATTACTCACCATGCCCGGCGTAGATCTCACTGTGCTCGTCCACCGGATGCCACGGCGCGTCGGAGCGGGTGGAGCGGGCGCCGGCGGCGAGGCGGAGGGCGTAGACCGGCTGCTCGCCGGGGACGGGACCGAGGTAGGTGTGGCCGGTCATGTGGCACCAGGCGGGGAGGTCGAGCGGGGCGGCGGGGTCTGTGGCCATGACGTGGACGAGAGTGCCCGGCGGCGCACCGTCGATCCGCTTGCGCAGGCGGAGCAGGAGGGTGACGCAGAGCAGGCCTGTGCCATCGACGGTCAGGTCGGCCGCGGTGGACGGGGGCGGGTGCTCTTCAGACGGGTGCGACTGACCCATCAGCTGTTCGGGGCCGGCGTGGCGTCGGAGCGGAGGCCCTGCTCAGAGGGCAGATCCAGACCCCGGGAAGCGACCACCCGAGCGCTGCCCTCGGTCAGACGATAGGACAGGCCCACGACTGCCGTACGTCCGGAGGCGACCTGGTCCGCCAGTACCCGGGAGCGCTCCGAGATGAAGTCGACGGTGTGCCGGACATGCGTGGCGATGAAGTCGTCGTCCTGACTCAGCCCCGCGGCCTGAGTGGCCAGCACGCTGGGCGTCACCCGCTCTATCACGTCGCGGAGGTACCCGGGGGCGGTCGTACCGTCCTGCACGGCGGAACGGGTCGCCGCGACAGCACCGCAGGAGTCGTGGCCGAGGACCACGACCAGCGGACAGCCCAGCACGCTCACTCCGTACTCGATGCTGCCCAGCACCTCCGGCCCCGCCACGTGCCCCGCGGTACGCACGACGAACAGGTCTCCCAGCCCCTGGTCGAAGATGATCTCGGCGGCGAGCCGGGAGTCGGAGCATCCGAACAGCACGGCGAACGGACGCTGGGCGGAGGCCAGGCCGGCGCGGCGGGCGGCGTCCTGGTTCGGGTGTCGGGGTGTGCCGTCGGCGAAGCGGTGGTTGCCCGCCAGGAGCAGATCGAAGGCTTCGCGCGGGGTGGCAGGGGCGGCGTCAGTCATGATCCCAGGCTACGGCTGGATACGGTTCGCCGATGAGCCGGGGGCACCCGGACGAGGCTCACTCGTCGAGCAGGAGGATCCGCTGGAAGTCGTCCAGGGCGTCGCGGACGACGTTGTGGCTGCAGTCCAGGACGTGTGTGCGCCACTCGGGATCCTTGGCGAGACGCTCGTGGAGCTCGGTGAACGGAGTGCCGGTCCAACCGGACAAGTAGACGTAGTCGCGCGTCGCGATCCGCCCCAGCCCGTCACCGGTGAGGCGCAGACGCTGGAGGAAGGACGCAAGGGGGTGTGCTGTCGTGCGAGGGTCCAGGCCGGGTGGGGGCTGAACCGAGAAACCGTCGGCGGCGGCGCCGCTGAGGAAGATCTGCCGGAACGCCTCCGTGGTGAGCTCCCAGCAGGACTGGCCGTTCTCGGGGACGTAGGCATCGCTGTACACGAGGCGGCGGACGAGGCCGGGAGCGGCGCGGTCGGCGACGCCGGTGATCACCATGCCCGCGTAGCTGTGCCCGACGAGGACGGCATCGGAGACCTGCTCGGACGCCAGTACGGCAAGCACGTCCTCTATGTGGGTCTCCAGGTTCACCGCCGGACCACTGAGATGCGCGCGGTCCCCGAGGCCGGTGAGCGTGACGGGCAGAGCCCGGTGTCCCGCGGCCCTGAGCCTGTCGGCCAAGCCCGAGTAGTGCCAACCGCCATGCCAGCCACCGGGAACCAGAATGAACGTCGCCATCTCCGCCTCTCCTGTCACGCGAAGACCGACACTCTCATGAATGTGCTTGCCATTCATCGGAGTTTTTCGCGGGTGGTCGGGGGGACGGGTGGCTGAGCGCGTGCCTCCTCACTCCATGCCGCCTACGATCAGCCGGTGCCGGACACTCATCGGCGGATCGGCAGGGTCTCCTCGGCCGGCGACGGTGAACCGAAAGAGGACGGCCCTGCCGAGGCGTGCAGCAGCAGGTCGCGCAGTGCAGTGGCGGCGTCCGACGGCTCGGCGGGGGTGAGGACGACCTGGTCGACGCTGGTCGAGGGGCCGGTGAGGGGGATGATTCGCAGGCCAGGAGGCTGGTGGTCGAGTGCGGACTCGACGGCGATGCCGATGCCCGTTCCCGCGGCGACATGAGCGGCGATGGCGTTCACACTGTCGGCGGTTCTGATGATGCGCAGGTCGGCTCCGCCGATGTGGAAGGCGGCGAGGAGGCGGTCGCAGAGGCCGCTGTTGATCTGGTGGGGCCAGGTCAGCAGGTCGCTGGTGGACAGTTCGGACGCGCTCAACTCGGCGTGACCGGCGAGGGGGTGGGCCGCGGGCACGAGCGCCATGAACCTCTCGGTGGAGAGCACCCGCGCGCGTACGCCGGTGACGTCCCCGGTCGCCCAGCCGATGCCGAGCCCGATGGTCTCCGCCCGCAAGGCGGTGAGCTGGGCTGTGGTCGGCATGCTCTCCGGCACGATCGTCATGTCGGGGAAGAGGTCGCGCAGTTGAGGCAGGCAACGCAACAGCAACTGCTGGCCGGTGTATTCGGCGTGGGCGACGACGAGGGTGGTGCGGGCCTGCTCACCGGCGGCCAGGGATCGCCCGCGCTGCTGGAAGCGGCGCAGCTGGGCGAGGGTGGCGCGGGCGTCGGGCAGCAGCGCTTCACCGAGGCCGGTCAGTGACACCCGGCGGCTGGTGCGGTGGAACAGCCGCCCGCCCAGGCTGCTTTCCAGCCGCCTGATGGCGTCGCTGACGGTGGGCTGCCCCCGGTGCAGTCGGGCGGCGGCGCGGCCGAAGTGGAGCTCTTCCGCGACCGTGACGAATGCTTCCAGTTCCATCCTGTCCACGCCGCCCAGGCTAACCCGATCGATCGGCGTGACCGATCGCTGCGCGCCGGAGTCCGGCGTTGATGCCGTGCCGTGCGCAGGTTGTGATGGAGGGGCGAGCAGGGCCTTCCTACGACCGTAAGCAGAGAAGAGCACATGACAGTCAATGACGTTGACCGTGAGCACGAGGCACCGATGATCACAGTGACCGTGGTCTACCACTCGGTGCACGGGCACACCCGGATTCTGGCCGAACACCTCGCCGATGGGGCGCGGCTGGTGCCGGGCGCCCGGGTGCACCTCGCCGAGATCCGGGCCGAGGACGTCACCGCGGGCCGCTGGCACGACGCCGAGGTGCTGGCGCTGCTCGAACGCTCCGACGCGATCGTCTTCGGCTGCCCGACACTGATGGGCAGCGTGTCGGCCGTGTTCAAGGCCTTCATGGAAGCGGCGTTCACGCCGTTCACGACGCAGGCGTGGAAGGACAAGCTGGCCGGCGGGTTCACGATGTCCGCCTCGCAGAGCGGCGACAAGCTGGCGGTTCTGGAGCAGTTGGCGGTCTTCGGCGCGCAGATGGGCATGCAGTGGATCGGTGTGGGCGACATGCCGGGCAACAACTGGAGCGGCGGCTCCCGGGACGATGTGAACCGGCTGGGCTCGTGGCTGGGGCTGATGAGCCAGAGCCACGCCGATCAGGGGCCGGAGCACGCCGGCTCGCGCGGTGACCGGATCACCGCGCGGCGGTACGGCGAGCGGATCGCCGGGTTGACGCAGCGTTGGGTCAACGCCGTTCCGTACGACACCTCCCGGATGACCGAGCATGAGGCCCGCGCGCTGTCGGCCTCCCTCCGGGAGACGGACGGCGCACCAGCAGCGCTGACCGGCGCCTGACCCTGCGGATCACCGGGCACCGGCGCCTCGCACCGTCACCGGTGAACACCAGGTGCCCGAGTCACGTCCAGAGTTCCTGGCTCGTGCACACGCGTGCGCCCATGTTCCTCTCCGTCATACGCAGTGCCGCATCCGCGAGGTCTTCGTGGATGTGTGCCACTGCGTCCCGGGGGATGATCACCTCGAGGTGGCGGATGTGGGCGTCGAGGGCGGAGTAGAGGACGCACTGCTCGGTCACCTGTCCGCAGAGCACCAGCTGCCCGATTCCCTCCTGGTGCAGCAGATACCTCAGGGGCGTCTCGTAGAAGATGGAGTGCCGGGCCTTGAGCACGAAAAGGGAGTCGGGGTCGGGTCGCAGCGGCTCGACGAGGGCCGCATGGGGACTGCTCAGGGCATGGTCCAGTAGCTCGCCATGATGTGAGCGCCACTGGCCGAAGTTGTCGTTGACGTAGATCACGGGGGCCCCGTGGCGCCGCGCACGCCGCAGCAGATCTGTCAGTACCGGCACGACCCTCCGCGCTGACGGAAGCAGCAGCTCGGCGTCCGGATGATCGTAGGTATTGATCATGTCGATGATGATCAGTGCGGTCTTGCCCATGCGGGGTTCCCCCGATGCTCTGCGTTTGCTGGGATCGCCGGGATTTATGTCCTGAAATCAAAGCTACTTATTCGAGCAGTCCGCGTCGCATTGCTTCGGCGACGGCCTGGGCACGGTCGTTGACGTTGAGCTTTTCGTAGAGGTGTTGGGTGTGGGTCTTGACGGTGCTGGCCCCGAGGAAGAGTTCCTGGGCAATTTGGGGGGTGGTGAGGCCGCGGGCCATCGCACTGAGAACTTGTTGTTCGCGTTGGGTGAGGGTGGGGGCGTTCTGGGCGCGCCTGGTGCGGATCTCCTTGGCCAGGCTGGTGGTGAGTTCGGGTGGGACGATGGTCTGGCCGTGGTGGATGGCTCGGACCGCATCGATGATGTCGGTGCGTTTGCTGTCCTTGGTGAGGTAGCCGGCGGCTCCCTCTTCGATGGCGTGGTAGACGGAGGTGCTGTCGGTGAAGGCGGAGAGGAGGAGGACGCGAGTGGGGATGTCATCTCTGGTGACGGCGTGGAGAACGGCGATGCCGTCGAGTTCGGGCATGCGGAGATCGAGAATGGCGATGTCAGGCTGTTCCCTGCGGATGATGTCGAGGGCGTCGCGGCCGTTTTCCGCCTCGGCGATGACGTCGATGGTTCCGCTGAGTTGCAGTGCGCGTGAGATGCCTTCCCGGAAGAGGGGGTGGTCGTCGGCGATGACCACGGTGATGCGGGGGTTCGGCGTTGCCACGGCAGTCCGGCCTTTCGTCTGCGGAGTGCTGCTGTGTGTGGTCGTCGGCGGCTTTGGCTGGCTCTGGCTTCAGCGTAGGTGAGCTTTTCCTGCCGTGTGCGGGGCGTGGGGCGTGACGGCGGGTCGGGGACCGGCGACTGGGCAGGGCAAGGTGCCGCCGGAGTGGCCGATCGTGCATCGCCGGCCCGCTTATGTACGGGGTATGACGGCTTCGGTGGTCGTGCCGCCGGTGGCATTGTTCCTTATGGTGAGGGTGCCGCCGATGCTTTCGATACGTGCGCGGTGGGAAGCGATGCCGATGTGCCCTTGGGAAAGGCTTTTGGTAAGGGCGTCCTGCGTTATTCCGATGCCGTCGTCGGTGATGGTCAGTCGCACGCTTGCGGGGTCGTGATCATTTTCGGTGAGGGTCAGGGTGACGTTTCTCGCGTGGGCGTGTTTGACGACGTTCTCGAGGAGTTCTCGGGCGAGCCAGAAAAGGGGCCGGTCGGCGGTGCCGGCGGTGGTGATGGTGGTGTGGATTTCCATATGAAACTTTCCTCGTTCGGATGCCTGCCGGGTGAGGTGGGTGAGGGCGGGCACCAGTCCTCCGGTGACGAGGACCTCCGGGTGGAGGGTGTGGACCGAGGAGCGGAGTTGTCTGCTGGCTTCGGTGAGGGCTTCGTCGGCTCGGTCGAGGGCGGTGTCGGTTGTCTCGGGGTTGGTGGCGGCTTCGTCGATGAAATGACGGGCGGCGAGGACGTTTTGCAGGGCTCCGTCGTGGAGGGTTTCGGCGATCTTTCGCTGTTCTGTTTCTTCTGCCGCCATGATGCGGTCGAGGAGACGGAGGCGGTGTTCGGCGAGTTCGCGTATGGATTGCACGCGGTGTTGCTGGACGTCGGAAAGAAGAACGCAGCCTGCACAGACGACCAGGATGAAAAGAGTGTGGATGATGGTGTAGTGCCAGTAGGGCTGTGCAAGGTGGCCGATGCCCGTCCCCAGGGCGTAGCTGGCGGCGGCGAGGATTCCCGAGGCGGCTGTGAGGGCCGGGCGCATCTGGAAGGAGGCGAGAACGGGGATGAAAAGGAAGATGTCGGCTGACAGCGGTGAGCTCCAGTTCGGGTCGGAGAAGTTCCCGGAGACTGCCATCAGCGCGGTGAGCAGGGTCAGGTCGGTCAGTGGGTAGACCCAGCTGGGTAGTGGGCGGTGTGCGGTGAAGGCCGTGTACAGGGTTGCCAGGGTCCACAGGGTGTAGGCGGCGGCCAGTGCGATGGAGAGGGGGAGCTGTTCGTCGGGCGGGAACACCGCGAGGTCGGTGACGCACGCGAGGACGATGGCGAGGCGGAGCAGGGCCTGCCACTTGAAGGACCGCTGCAGGTGCAACGCCGGCATGTCGGGGGCGTTCCCCGGGGTGGGCGCGGGGGCATCGGCGGGTGGAAACGCGTCCGGAGGTGTCATGTCGTCCTCTTCCCGGCCGTGGCTGCGTGGGGAAAACGGGTCCGCCAGGGTCCGCTGCGGTCTGCCGAAGTTCGCGAGGGCCAGGGGTGTGCGAGCGGGCGTGTGTGCCGGGCATCGCCGGGGTGATGGCCGCCGAGGTGGCTGCGCTGGTCGGAATGACCATTTTAGGCGCCGGCAGTGGCCAAGGCGGCTGGTAAGCGGCTGAACAGGAAGAACCAGCCGTCTTGCTAGTCGTTTTCGCGGAGTCTGCGCCAGATTCGGGTGCGATGGAGCATGTAGAGGGAGACGAAAAGTACCAGTACCTGCAGACCTACGGCGAGCAGCCAGAATTCGTCCCTGCTTTCCAGTCTGTCGGTGAGGAAGGTGAAGTTCATGCCGAAAAAGCCGGTGAGGAATGACAGGGGGAGGAAGACAACCGAGACGATGGCCAGGCGGTTGATCACGCCGTTCTGTTCGTCGGCGACAAGTGAGGAGTAACTGGCGAAGGCGCGGCGAGTGGCTTCCTGAAGGGACTCGATGTCTGCCAGCACCAGTCGCCCGCTGGTCTGGAATTCTCTGGCATAGCGCTGTCGTTCTTCGGGGAAGTTGGGGCTTGTCATCCGCCGGGTGAGGATCTGGTCGGTGACTTCGAGGAAGGGGCGCAGGGAATGATGCAGGAGGGCGGAATGACGTCGTAGCTGGGCCAGGCGGAAAACCTGTGCGGGATTGCGTTGCTCAAACATTTCGTCTTCGAGTTCCTCGGTCTCCAGCAGAGCCTGTACGGCGGCTTGGCGGAAGGTGCCCAGAGCCTCTCCGAGCAGGAGGAAGAGCACGGCCACGGGGTCAGGGGGCCGTTCGTGCTGCAGCGCGTCGGTGATGGTCCTGGCCAGGTCGGCCTGGCCTCTGTGTGCGGTGACCAGGAAGCGTTCGGTGACCACTGCGTGGATGTGGATGATCTGTTCCTCGTGGACCACGGGTACGACGAGGCCTGTGCCTTCTTTGCGGTATTCGGCCCGCGCGGGCTCACCTGCCCTGCCGAACCAGTCCAGTCTCTCGGCGTCCAGGCCGAGCTGCTCGGCGAGTGACTCCGCTTCCGGCTCTCCTTGCTGCTGGGCCTGCCCATGTGCTGGTGGCTGTGGCTGCTCTGGTGCTTCTGCGGGCGTTTCCTCGGGCAGTTCGATGTCGACGAGTACGAAGGGGTCTCTGTCCAGCCGGGTGCGTGCTTCCGCGGCATCCGTCCGGGTGACAATCACCTCTGGCATCGACACCACCGTTACGATCATCGCCCTCGCCGTTCGTCCCGAAGTTCGCGAGTTCCAGCGTTCGCGTGCTCTTGTGTGCCCGCACGCGCAGGCACTCGTGTGCCGTGCCGGGCGGTCCGAACGGATGACGGGGCGTGCGTGCAGGTGCCCGTATCCGGGCGCCGGCAAGGTGACGGCATCGGGGATGGGAGCCGGGCCCTCTCGGCCCCCGTCGGTCTTCCGGGGGGCCGGTCGGTCTTGTGCCTCGGTCGGGAAGGTGAGGGGGAGTGTCCACCAGCTGGTCCCCCGGCTGGGGGACACCCGGGGGCTGGCGCGGAGGCTGAAATGAATTACGCAGGTTCGTTCAACCGGAACTGCAATTCCCCTGAAGCTCGGAAAATCACGAGGTTTCTCATGTTCAACGCCCGACGTCACGCCGCCCGTATCGCTGGTATTTCCTGCATCGCTGCTCTGGCCGCCGGAGGCTTCGGTGTGGCCAGTGCCGAGGCGGCGCCGATGGTGCACCACCACGGGGCGACGCATTACACCAGCCACCACCAGCACGGCTCGCGGTACGACAGCTCGCACCGCAGCGGTTCCGGCAGGTACGACAGCTCAGAGCACAGCAACTCGCGGCACGACAGTACAAGAACAGCAACTGGTCGAAGAACCCGGTGAAGGGCGGGAACACCCAGGGCGGTACCCAGGGTGGCGGGAGTGGGAACACCCAGGGTGGCACTCAGGGTGGCGGGAGTGGGAACACCCAGGGTGGCACTCAGGGTGGCGGGAGTGGGAACACCCAGGGCGGTACTCAGGGTGGCGGGAGTGGGAACACCCAGGGTGGCACTCAGGGTGGCGGGAGTGGGAACACCCAGGGCGGTACTCAGGGTGGCGGGAGCGGGAACACCCAGGGCGGTACCCAGGGTGGCGGGAGCGGGAACACCCAGGGCGGCACTCAGGGTGGCGGGAGCGGGAACACCCAGGGCGGTACCCAGGGCTAAGGGGCGAAGGAGAGCCGGTACCCCGCACAGGGCAGCCTGTGCGGGGTACCGGCTTTGTCACGCTTCAGGCGTGGCTGACCAGCATTTCGGTCGAGCTGAGGCTGGTCACGGGGGGTTGGCCGCCATGCGGCAGGCACCGGTGGCGGCGCCGCCCGGAACGCCGGCTGTGGTCAGGGCGCTCACGCAGGCCTGGAGGTCATTGTGGACACCTCTGGTGCACGCGGCCGTGACGGCGTCGGATACGGACACACCCGTCTGCTGAACCATGTTCGTGCAGGCGGGGATGTCTGCTTGGGCTACGGGGGCGGTAAGGCCGATGCCGCCGATCGCGAGGGTGACACCGGTGAGGACAGCGGGGATACAGGCTGGCATGCGCATGGAAAGCACCTGCTCTGCGGGGGTGGGTTGTCGCGGGATTCGCGCGCCGGGCTGTAGAGGCGGCCGGTGCACCACCGAGGGCCAAGGCCCTGGGCGTTCATCGGCTCGGCAGGGCGGCCCCTCCTGTCTCTGACGCTAGAACAGCCCACGTCATCACGCACGTTGGCCCGACAGGGCGAGGGGGAAACCGGGCTGTGCTTCGGTGAGGTGGCAGGGCAGGATGCCCGGAAGCCGCTCGGCGACGGCTTGCCTGGCTGCTAGGGGCCGCACCAGGGCTGATCAGGAAGCTAGGCGGGGTGCGTCCTGTGATGCACGATGACCGATACGTCGTTCTCCGTGCGTCGGAGCGCCCCCCCGGTGATCCCGGTGATCCACGGATTCTTCAGGCAGGGACGCGGGGCTCGCTCAGCGGACGGTTCGGCTGCTCTGCCGGGCATGCTCGACGAGGAGGGCTACCCGGTTCTCTGCCGCGGCCCGCACCAGGTACTCCCCGAGGAACTCACCACGGGGGCTGTAGACCTCGAAACGGTCGGCTATCTGCTGAATCCTGAAGCCGTCTCGGCCGGGGGCGGGAGCGTACTGAGTGGTCATGATGGTGATCCCTGTGTTCCGTGCCGTGGGGGGAGGGGCGGAGAGGAGTCCGCCGGTGGACCTGCTCACAGTCTGGACACGACCCCCGGGCCGGGCTGATCGGCCGACCGGGGGAGTGCGTGGGGGATTACGACGTAGGTGGCACGGGGGAGGGAGAGGCCGAGTGGCGGTGCCTGCGGAGTAATCCGGTCCTGGCGGAGTCACCCGGTGAAATCGGTTCCGGCGAGGTCGGCCTGTTCGGCCGGTGTGCGGGACGATGACGGTATGGGAACCGGGATTCCGTCCGCGCGGCGGGAGGTCGGGTCATTGAGGCCCCGGGGACGGGACCCCCGGCGGTGGGCCGTGGTGAAGGGGCGGGCGGTGGGTAGGGGCCGCCTTGAGGGCGTGTGACCGGGCGGTTCGGGCGTGGGCGCGGGGCGGGGTTGCCGGCGTTGTTCGCCCCTGTGTCGGGCAGCCGGCCGGCTGTGGTGGCGGGGCTGGCCAATGGGGTCGCGATCGGTGTGCTGCTGCTGGCCGGGGTCGCTGCGGGGGACGCGGCGGCAGGGGCGTGGGCGGCGATGGGAGCGTATCTGGCGGCGTTCACCAACAAGGGCGGTGCCCGCCGGCCGCGTACCTGGGGTCTGCTGGTCGCTGCCGTCGTGGACGGTGCCGTGTTCGCCGCGGGTGCGGCCACCGCCGCGTGGTTCCCCGTCACGCTGGTTCTGCTCGCCGTGCTGGTCTTCCTCGCCGCGGCGGGCTCGCGCATACATCCGGTGCTGGAGCGGCTGGGTACGATGCCGGCCACCGCGCTGCTCGTCGCCGCGGGCAGCGCCGCCACCGGGGCGCCCATGTCCGGAGCGAGTGTGCTGGTCCTGCTCGGAGGCCTGTGGTACGCGGCGGCGACCGCGGTACTGACGCCGCCCGCCCGGATGCGGGACGTGCTCGGCCCGCTCGCTCAGCCCTACCGTCTCATCGGCCGGTCCTTGGGCAGTCTTGCCGCCTGTCCGTCGGCTGTGTTTCCGGCGGATACGGCCCGCCCGCATCCCGCTGCCGCGCTGCGCAGGGCGGAGGGGGCGGCGCGCGAACTTCGCGGCCCGCGTGGCAGTGAGCGCCTCGCGGATCTGGCCGACCCGCTCGTGGGCCGTGCCGCCGCTCTGGCAGACCTGACGGTCGCGCTGGCCGCGACCGGTCCGCCCCCCGCCGCCGTCCGCATGCCTTGCACCGCGGTCATCCGTGGCGCAGAGCAGCAACTCCAGCGCCTGGTGGACACCCTTACCCGTCGCCCCTCGACGGGTGCGGAGAACGACCCGGACACGGCCCAGACCGCGCAGAGCACCCGGGCCGCTCTGGCCGCGCTCGAGGCCGCTTGCGACCGCATGCGTGCCCAGGTCGCCGCCGGCGCCCTGCCGTACGCCGACTCGGCCCGCGCCGGCCGGCAGCGCCACCTGCTGATCCGTATCACCACCGCCATCACCGCCGCCCAACAGGACGCCCGCGCCCTGCTCGCCCTGGCGACGACCCGGCTTCCCCCACCCCCCACCGCCCGCCCACCGTGGAGGCCGCACCGCCCACCACCCGGGCCACCGCACTCCCCGTCACACCCGCAGCGCCGCCCGCCGCGGAGGCCTCCGCACCCTCCGCCGTGCCGCCCACCACGGAGGCCGCGCCACCGTCCACACCGGCCGCGCCACCCTCCACACAGGCCCCCGCTCACACCGTCACGCCCGCCTCCGTCCCCGCCGCCGCGTCGGCGTTCCGCCGGTCGGCCCGCTTGCGTGGCCTCCGCTGGATGCGCGGTGCGCCGGCCCTTCCCGCGAGCACCTCGCGGCACGCCTTGCGCACCACCACGGTCGCCGGTGTGGTGTTCCTCCTGACCCAGGCGGCCGCGCTGTCGCACGGGGAGTGGGCGACCCTGGCCGTACTGCGGGTGCTGCGTCCCCAGTACGCCGTCACCCGCGAACGTGTAGCCCAACGGGTGATCGGCAACGTCGTCGGCGGTGGGTGCGCCGCGGTGCTGATCGCCGTGGTGCACGAGCCGGCCGCTCTGTGTCTGATCCTGTTCGTGCTGATCAGCGCGGGATTCACGCTGCGGCCGGTCAACTACGCCTTCTGGGTCGTCTTCGGCACCCCGTTGGTGCTGCTGATCGGCGATGTGTCCCACCCCGGGGACTGGCTGGACGCGGCCGTGCGGATCGCCATGACCCTCCTGGGAACGAGTGCGGCCCTGCTCGGCAGCCGCTTGCTGTGGCCCAGTTGGGAACACCCACGCCTTGCCGCGCACACCGCCCACGCGGCCACGGCCACCGCCGCCTACCTGGACACCGTCCTCGGCTCCCTGGGCCGCCCCACCCGCCGGCCGGACGCGGCAACGACGCGCGGCGCCGCGGAGAAGGCACTCGCCCAGGCCCACACCACATGCCAGAACGCGCACCGCGAACCCGGCCACGACCCGACCGCGCTCGACGACGCAGCCCGGCTCCTGTGGACGCTGGACAGACTCGTCGTGCTGACCGCCGCCCTGACCACGCACGTCACCCCGCGCACGGCTCGCATCCCCGCGCTCGCTTCCTACACCGGCCACGCGACAGCGGCCCTGTCCGGCAGGCACGCCGGACAGACGGCCCGCCACCTCGACGCCCTCACCGACGACCTGGACGAGATGTCCCTCTACCTCGACGACCTCCACACCCGCCGCCACCGGGAACTGGCCGCCGGGTGCACGGGCGAGACCCGGTCGCGTGCCGCGATCCGCGAGGACGGCCCCGTGATCGAACTCCTCGCCGCGATCGCCGCCGTCCTCGGCGAGACACGCACCCCTCCGCGGGCGGCCCCCGGATCACCCACCGCGCCCCCACCCTGACCAGCGCCACCGAAATGACGACGGCGCGAGCCTGGAAAAGGCCCGCACCCACCCGCGCCCGCGCCGACGGTCCACTCCCACCCGCGCCAACGGCCCCCACCCCACCCGCACCGGCGGCCCCTACCCGCCCCTGACGGGGTCGGTTTCCGCCCGGTCGGCAACCGGCTGCTCGCCGCCGTCTGACGGGCGCCGACTGACGCCGGGCGCCCTGACACCAGGATTCGGGTTCACGTCACCCGTCAGTGCAGGATCTCGGCCCGCATCCGCTCGTTCGGCGTCGCGATGTCCCAGTAGCGGGCAGTGCCCCGCGCGTCGCCGTAGATGCCGGTACCGCCGGTGATGGCCATGTCGAGCACGTCCGTTCCGCTCGCCCAGAGCGACTGCATCGTCAGCGAACCACGCTCGAGTTCTATGGTGATCAGGCACTGCGTCGTCCGTTCTTCGCCGTCGATGTGGACGACCTGGCACGACCCGCCCCCACGCCCGGCCCTGCGGCCGTCCTTCATCGCGGTGCCCGAGTAGACGTCCATGTCGCCCAGGCTCGGTCCTGCCGGGCCGAGATCGTTGGCCGCGTACTGATCGTTGTGGATGCTGAGTTCGAGGACCTCGACGTGCCCTCGCTCCGCGGTGTCGGCATCCGCGCTGCCGACGGCGCCCACGCCGGCCACGGCGGCGACCAGCGATACGGCGAGGAGCCTCTTGAGTGTCGCTCGGGTGGTGCTGTTTCCCCGGACCTTGCGCTGCCCGGCAGCAGATCCCGGACTGTCGGTGGCCATGGCGGATCCTCCTGACTGTGATCTCCCTGTGCGAACACCTCGACGCTATGACCAGAACGTCATGCTGTCTAAGATCAATATCGCTATGGAGTCATGTTCGTGGAGGCATGATGGAGCTGAACTCGCTCAGGCAGTTCCTGGTCGTGGCGCGACTGGAGCACCTCAGCCGAGCGGCCGACGAACTGCACGTCGCACAGCCGTCGCTGAGCCGGACCATCGCCCGCCTGGAGAACGAACTCGGCGCGCCCCTGTTCGACCGGAGCAGCCGACTTCGGCTGAACGACGCGGGCAGGCTCTTCCGTGATCACGTCGAACGAGCCCTCGGGGAGCTCCAGGCCGGACAACGCGCCGTCGCCGAGGCCACGGCCGAGGGCCTTGGCACCGTGAGACTGGCGTCGGAGACCTTCCTCACCCTCACCGGCCCGCTGGCCGCCTTCAAGCGCGCCCATCCCGGCGTCGAGCTCGAACTCCACTGGTCGCCGGCCGAGGACATGGCCCGCCTCCTGCGGGCCCGGCAAGTCGACCTGTGCGTCGCTTCGCAGCCGGTCCACGGCGAGGGCCTGACGACAGCGCACCTGTTCGACGAGGCGGTCGGAGTGGGCATGCCACTTGACCATCCGCTCGCGAGCCGTACGTCCGTGAGCATCCGCGAACTCGCCGACCAGCCCCTCATCACCGCCCGCGAGGGGCACTGGCTGCGCCGGCTGCTCGACCGGCTCTTCGCCGCGCGAGGTCTCACCCCGAAAATCGTCTGCGAAAGCGACGAGCACAGCGCTATCGCGGACCTGATCAGCGCCGGGCTCGGCATCGGTCTCGTCCCTTCCTTCGCCCGGCGCAAGGCCGCGGCCGTCCCCGTCGCCTGGATCCCCGTCGACAGCCCCGACTGCCGTCGCACGGTAACCCTGTGCTGGGGTGCCGGCGGCCACCTGTCGGCCGCCGCCCGGCTGATGCGCACCACCATCACCGGCTGGGACTGGAGCACCGGCGAACCCGAGCGGAACGCGCCGGCCCCGGGCCGGTAGCGGATGTTCGCCCCCGCTGCCGGCCGCTGCCGGGCATGGCCGCCCAGGCCGGCCCGCCCCCTGGGCCGCGGCAGGGGAAGGCCTTCCGGACGCGTTCGCGCGCCTCACACCCCCTCGCCTCACACCCCCTGCGCACCGCGTGCACCGCGCGGTTCGGCCGGCCCGCTCACCCGTAGAGCGAGCGGGCTCCCGGGCTGTCGCCCTTGAAGCGCTGGCCCGCGGCGATCTCCTCGCCGACCACCGACCAGGCGGTCTCGTCGTCCTGGAAGGGGAGCGGATCCATGCTGCTCGTCGCCTCCCGGATACGCTCCACCTCGCGCTCCAGGCGTTCGAAGCCGGCTTCCTCGTCGCCGTCGTCGCCGAAGGTGAACTCCTCGAGCAGGCGCTGGAACCGGAGGGTGACCTGGACCAGGGATGAGACGTCCGTGTGGAGTTCCTGCACGGTCTCCCCGTCGGCGTCGAAGGCGTGCACCTTGCCGCTACCGGGGTCGAGGGCGAGGTGCGCGTTGAGCAGCCAGCCGATGACGGGCCAGTCCCCCGCGCCTTCGGCGGCGTCCTCGAAGTCCTCGATGTGGACGACGTCCTGGACGCGGGGCAGGGAGCCGTCGTCCCCGTCGGGCTGACGCAGCAGCAGCGTCCCATCGGGGACGCCGACGGTCTGGAGGAGGCGGGCGCCCTCGGTGTCCGCGGTGGAGGACGGGAAGGCGGTCGCGGGGATGGTCGCGAGCCGGTCCTCGCCGAAGATGTCGGCGAGTTCGCTGCGGGTGACGTCGAAAAGCACTGCCGGAACTCCGAACTCGCTGGTGGCACGGGCGCCGTGGAACTCATTGCGGGCGGAAGCGGTCACGACGACGGCGTTGCGGATCGAAGCGCTCCCGGCGACTCCGATTCTGCCCCGTACCCTCACCCGCCCTCCTGCGGGTTCCCCCTTCTCGTACCAGGCACCGAAGGGACGGACCCGAAGGCGAGTACCGTCAGGCGAGGCCGCGTCTCGTCCTTCTATCGCGAACCTGCGTTGTTCCTAGAATGGCCGGATGGAGGACATCGAGGCGATCGCGGCGTTGCAGGATCCGGTCCGGCGCCGTCTGTACGAGTACGTGGTGGCACAGGGCCGTGAAGTCGGCCGCAACGAGGCTGCCGAGGGGGCCGGGGTGGCGCGTACACTCGCCGCGCACCACCTGGACAGGCTGACCGAGGTCGGGCTGCTGGAGAGCGGCAGTCGCCGCCTGACGGGTCGCTCGGGGCCGGGTGCGGGCCGTCCCGCCAAGGTGTACACACGGGCGCGGGGTGAACGGGCGGTGTCGTTGCCCGCCCGCGACTACCGCACCGCCGCCGAACTGCTCGCCGAGGCCGCGGAGCAGGCCGGGCTCGACGCCGGGCTCTGCGCGGCCGCACATCGTCGGGGCGAGGCCCTGCGTGGCTCGGCGGCGCCCTGCGGCGGCCTCGAAGACGCCATGGCGATGCTGGCCGCCCGCGGCTACGAACCACACCTGGAACGCGCCGCGGGTGTTCAGGACGCCGAGGGCGCCGAGGGCGCCGAGGCGACGACCGGAGAGGCCGCGGCCGTCGTGCGTATGCGCAACTGCCCCTTCCATGCCGTCGCCGAACGCTTCCCGCCGCTCGTCTGCGGCATGAACCTCGCGCTCCTGGAAGGGCTGTTCGGCGCGGACGGTGCCGTCCGCGCCCGGATGGACGCCCGGCCGGGGGAGTGCTGTGTGGTGGTCGAGAGCTCTAAAAACAATATTGATTGACATAGAAAGTGGCCGGGTGCTGAGATGTGGCCATGACCGCATCCGTGCATGACGCCCACCTCGCCCAACTCAACGTCGCCACGCTGCTGCACCCCCTCGACGACCCGCGCACAGCGCCGTTCGTCGAGATGCTCGACCCGGTCAACACCGCCGCCGACGGCACGCCCGGCTTCGTGTGGCGTCTCGTGGAGGAAGGCACGGGCGACGCCACCGCCCTGCGGCCGGCGGGCGAGAACGTCATCGTCAACCTGACGGTGTGGGAGACGTCGGAGGCGCTGTGGGACTTCACGTACCGCAGCGGGCACCTGGAGGTGATGCGGCGGCGCCGCGAATGGTTCGAACGGCACGTCGAGGCACACCTGGTGCTCTGGTGGGTCCCCGCGGGTCACCTCCCGACCGTCGACGAGGCCCTGGAACGGCTGGCGGACCTGCGGGCCAACGGGCCGTCCCCCCGCGCGTTCACCTTCGCCTCCTCCTACACCGCCGCCGAGGCCGCCCAGCACCTTCAGGCCGTGCCACAGGGTCAGCCCGGGGCCCGTCCGGCCGGTCATGACCTCTCGCAGTGACGACCGAGCGCTTCTCGGCGCAGGCCGGTGACCGCGTGTCCTCTCCCGGGCCCCGACGGATCGCGATCTCCACGGGTGAGTACGCGCCGTCGGCCCGCTCCAGTTCGTGGTCGGACGCCGCCACCAGATCGGGGGCGAGGGTCAGCCCGCTCGCCCCGTCCCCCCCGGTACTTCTCCAGCACCTTCGGCACGTCTAGGTGTGAACCGACCCGGATCCGGCTCGGGGCGTTCCTCCTGGCCGACCTCGCTGAACAGGAAACAGCATCAGCAACGCCCGGCCGGGAGTTGGGTGCGGCGGCGAACGGCCCCTCGGCCATACCGGCCACCCAGTGCACGGGCCGCGTCCACGTCGCCGGATCGTCCGGGTCGCAGCCCGTCTCCCGCCACAGCAGCCGCGCGCAGTCCGCGGCGCCACGGCCCCTTCCAACTTCACGAAGCCGTCGCGGAGGAAGAGGGACACCAGGTCGTTTCATCCATGCCCCCAGCGTGCAGCGGCACCGGTCCCGATCACCCGACAGTTTCCGCACCGCCTTTGTCGGGTGTGTTCCCCGCCGCAGAACGCGTTGCGGAACGGGGCGTCAGGCCATCGCGAGAGCCACGCCGCGCGTGCGGCCTCCTCGCCCGGTCCACACAGCGGGCGTATCGGAGTCACGCCCCACGTAACCTCGTCTTGTGCCAGCCACTCGCCTGCATCGCGTCGCCGTCCTCGTGCTCGAAGGCGCGAAGCCGCTCGACGTCGGAATTCCCGCGCAGGTCTTCACGACCCGCGCGAGCATGCCGTACGAGGTGAGGGTGTGCGGGGCGACACCCGGTCTCGTGACCGGTGGCGACGGCCTGTCGTACTACGTCGCCCACGGTCTCGACGCACTCGCATGGGCCGACCTCGTCTTCGTCCCCGGCTACCGCTTCCCGGACCGCGACGACCCGCCGCAGACCGTCCTCGACGCACTGATCGCCGCCCACGCACGGGGCGCCCGGCTCGCCGCCATCTCGACGGGCGCCTTCGCGCTCGCCGCCACGGGCCTGCTCGACGGCAGACGCGCCACGACGCACTGGCACTACACGCGGGCACTCGTGACCAGACACCCGCTCATCCAGGTCGACGAGAACGTGCTGTTCGTCGACGAGGGCAGCGTGCTCACCTCGGCCGGCGCCGCCTCCGGCATCGACCTGTGCCTCCACATCCTGCGCGGCGACCTCGGGGTGGCCGCGTCCAACCACGCGGCCCGGCGCCTGGTCGCGGCCCCCTACCGCAGCGGCGGCCAGGCCCAGTACGTGCCGCACAGCGTCCCCGAGCCGCACGGCGAGCGCTTCGGCACCACACGCGAGTGGGCGCTGCACCGGCTCGGCGAGCCCCTCACCCTCGACACACTGGCGCGGCAGGCCGGGGTCTCGCCGCGCACCTTCTCCCGGCGCTTCGTCGAGGAGACCGGCTACACGCCGATGCAGTGGGTGATGCGCGCGCGCATCGACCTGGCCCGCGAACTGCTCGAACGCTCGCAGCGCAGCGTCGAACAGATCGCCGCCGACGTGGGCCTCGGCACCGGCGCGAACCTGCGCCTGCACTTCCAGCGCATCCTCGGCACCACACCGAGCGAGTACCGGCGCACTTTCACCCGGGGCGAGTAGCACTTGGCGGGATCCTTTTGAACCATGGCGATCCCGCCACTGTCCGTGGCGCGAGCCGCGCGCGAGCCTGGTGGCGAAGGGAAGGGACCTCACTCATGACTCGCATCGCCATCAACGGATTCGGCCGCATCGGACGCAATGTGCTGCGCGCACTGCTCGAGCGCGACAGCGACCTCGAGATCGTCGCCGTCAACGATCTGACGGAGCCCGCCACGCTCGCCCGGCTGCTCGCCTACGACAGCACGGCGGGCCGGCTCGGGCGCCCGGTGACCGTCGACGGGGACGTCCTCGTGGTCGACGGCCGTCGGATCAGGGTGCTGGCCGAGCGTGAACCGGCGCAGCTGCCGTGGGCCGAACTCGGCGTCGACATCGTCCTGGAAGCCACCGGCCGCTTCACCTCGGCCAAGGCTGCCCGCGCCCACCTCGACGCGGGCGCGAAGAAGGTGCTCGTCAGCGCGCCGTCGGACGGCGCCGACGTCACGCTCGCGTTCGGCGTCAACACCGATGCCTACGACCCGGCCGTGCACACGATCGTCTCGAACGCCTCCTGCACCACCAACGCGCTCGCGCCGCTGGCCGCCGTCCTCGACGAACTCGCCGGCATCGAGCACGGGTTCATGACGACGGTGCACGCCTACACGCAGGAGCAGAACCTGCAGGACGGTCCGCACCGCGACGCCCGTCGCGCCCGGGCCGCCGGCGTCAACATCGTGCCGACCACGACCGGTGCCGCCAAGGCGATCGGCCTGGTGCTGCCGAACCTCGACGGCAAGCTGTCGGGCGACTCGATCCGCGTACCGGTGCCGGTGGGCTCGATCGTCGAACTCAACACCGTCGTCGCCCGCGACGTGACGCGCGACGACGTGCTGGCGGCGTACCGCGCCGCGGCGGAGGGGCCGCTCGCCGGCGTCCTGGAGTACTCGGACGACCCGCTCGTGTCGTCCGACATCACGGGCAACCCCGCCTCTTCCATCTTCGACTCGGCCCTCACCCGCGTCGACGGCCGCCACGTCAAGGTGGTCGCCTGGTACGACAACGAGTGGGGCTTCTCGAACCGCGTGATCGACACGCTCCAGCTCCTCGCGACCAGCTGACCGGACGCCGGGGCGCCGCGGCCTCTCCGGCGACCGCTCCGGTCGACCACGCCGGGACGACCGGGGCGCTCAAGCCACAGCGGCCGGCCCCCGGCCGCCGGGGGAAGATCCCACTGCTCGGCTGTGCCGCCGGCCCGGGCACCGTCCTGGCGTGCGCCGCTCCTGCTCAGTGCTCGCGTGCTCGCAGGCGGCGCAGCATACGGGCGTCCGCGAAGCCGACCGCGCCGGCGGCGGCATCGACCGTGGTGCCGTGACTGATGAGGTGCTCGGCGCGTTCGAGACGGAGAGTTTGCTGGTAGCGCAGTGGGGTGAGGCCCGTGGCGCGGGTGAAGAGGCGGGTGAGGGTACGGTCGCTCACCCCCACGGCCGCGGCCAGTGCGGACAGGGGCAACGGCTGGTCGAAACGGGCGTCGAGCAGGTCCTGGGCGTGGTGCACGGTGTCGTCGAGGTGGGACCGGTACCGGAGCATCGCGCTGGCCTGCGGTTCATGGCCGTTGCGCCGCGCGTAGACGACCATGTCGCGGGCCACCTGGGCGGCGACCGCGGGCCCGTGCCGGGTGGCGATCAGATGCAGGGCCAGGTCGATGCCGCTGGCGATACCGGCCGAGGTGACCACCCGGTCGTCGGCGGTGTACAGGACATCGCGAACGACCGTCGCCCTGGGGTAGCGGCGTGCGAGCTCGTCCTGCACATCGTGGTGAGTGGTGCAGCGGCGGCCGTCGAGCAGGCCGGCACGGCCGAGCGCCTCGGCTCCGGCACAGACGCTCGCGACGGTCCCGCCCCTGTCGTGGTGGTCCCGGAGCGACCGCAGGAAGGCCGCGCCGATGGCGGGACTCCCGGCCAGGGTGCGCGCCCGCCAGCCGGGCACCACGATCAGGTCCTCGGGGCCGAGCTCGGGCCAGTCGAGCCGGGCCACCAGGGGCAGGCCCTGAGCGGTGGGGAGCAGCGCCTGCTCGGCGACGTAGCCCAGTGTGTAGGGGTGCCCGAAGTCGGCGGCCGTGGAGAAGGCCTGCGCGGGGCCCGCCAGGTCCAGCAGATGGACTCCGGGCACCAGGAGGAAGACGATGTGGCTCACGATCCGGTCATCATGCCCGAGGACCGGCCGAGTCCTCCAGTTGTCCGACGGTGGTGATGGTGGCGAAGCGTCCGGCCAGGGCGTACTCGGTGCGCCTGATGATCTCGTCGGCGCCCAGTGTGCGGGGGTCCGACAGGAGTTCGGCGACGCTTTGGCCGGCGGGAGCGTCACGGTGCGGGATGGGGTTGGTCGCGGTGGCGTCGACGACGAAGGTGACCAGGTAGCCGAGGTCGCTCGCGACACGGGTGGTGGTCTCGACGCACTGCTCGGTTCGGATGCCGCAGACAGTGAGCTCGCGGATGCCGCGCTCGGTGAGGAGCTGCTGCAGGTTGGTGGTGGTGAAGGCGTTGTGCGACGTCTTGTGGATCAGCGGTTCCCCGTCCTCGCGCCGCAGCTCGTCCATCAGCCGGACATGGCCGAGGGCGGGGTCGAAGACATCGCCGCTGCCGGGCTCGGCATGCAGCACCCACACCACCAGGTCCCCGGCCCCGCGGGCGAGCCGGACCAGTCGGTCCACCTGGTCGGCGATCTTCGGGTTGGAGATGGTCTCCCACAGCGGGCGGGCGCGGAAGGATTCCTGGACATCGATGACGATCAGTGCTCGGGTCATGCCCCGAAGCCTGACCGACGGGGCCGGAGCGGCGACAGGCCTCATCGAGTCCGGGTACGGACCGATCCGGTCACAGGAGGAACGTCCAGCCGGACGCGTGGCACCGTGTGGTCCGTCCCGACTCGCCCGGCCGGTCAGACGAGGAGGTCCTTGTAGTAGAAGCTGGCCTTCTTGTCGGTCAGGCTGAGGGATTCCTCGGATCCGAAGCCCAGGTGGAGGCGGGCCGCGGTGGGGTGGCTGGTGTCGGGGATCTGGATGGCCAGCCCCTCGGGCTCGCGGTAGAAGAGGCTCTTGCCGGCATTGCTCAGCCGCCGCTCGTAGACCGTGCCGTTCCAGTCGATGGAGGTGACATAGGTGTTGCTGGTGCTGGTCTGCACACCGTTCTCGTCGTAGCTGTAGGCGTCGCCGTCGAGGGTGTACAGGTACTGGCCCATGGACGTGTAGCCCTGGAAGGTCGGGCCGGTGAGCACCGAGGGCTGGGTGATGGTGGCCAGCGGAGTGAAGGTGCCGGCCTTGAACGAGGCCAGGTCGTACAGGCTGAACTTCCAGGTGCTGCCGTTGGCGCGGTAGCGGTGGACGATCCGGTTGGTGACGGGGTCGATGGCCACGCTGTTGTGGTCGGAGTCGGCTACCGGGGTGTAGCGGGTGACCTGGGGCGAGTCGGGCCGGATGACGGTGCCGTTGGCGAACTTGAAGCGGGCGATCTTCGTGCCGTAGCCGTTGTTCTGGCTGTCGGGCACGGAGTCGCTCTCACTCCACAGATAGGCGCTGCTGCCGGAGGGCTCCACGCCGATGGACACGCCGTGCCCGAAGCCCTTCAGGTACATCCGGCCGATGATGCTGCCCTGCCAGTCCAGGCGGGTGACGCACAGATCGCCGTTCTTGGATCGCTCCCCATCGGTGTAGGCCTGTGACTCGCCGGCCAGCATGCGGCCACCCTGCACCAACTGGGCGGTGTACAGGTGCTTGTTGGTGTTGTCGAACGCGAACGACTGAAGGATCCGCCTCTCGTTGAGCAGGATCTCCCGGAACCATTCGTCGGAGGAGTCGGTGAGGTCGAAGCGCTTCGACGCGGCCACGGCCGCCGACGCCGTACCCGTCTGGGCGAGGGCCACGGACCCGGTTACGGCAGCCGCCGCCAAACCGCCGACGCGCTGCAGGATCTGGCGTCAACTCAGGTGGCTGGGGGTCTCACGCTTCATCTGTCTTCCGGCACCTTGCCTCGGGATGACACGGGCACCGATGTGCGCCCCTTGTGTGCATCTTGTGTGTGTCGCAGGGATTGAACCACTCTCAACGTCCCCTGCGCCAACGGGGTTTGCCCAGGTCGTGAGCCAGCTCATCGAAGGTTGCAAAAGGGAATGCAAAATGACCTGCGTGGAGGAAGGGTGAAGAGGTGGCTTCACCGCCCGTAAGTTACTGGCCAGTTGTCCGAATGTGATCGCGTGCCGTACTGTCTTGCTGCCCCGGCGGCCCGAGCCGCCTTTCGGGCCATCAATTCGACCTGGCGGGCGGTCTGATTCCGCCCTGCCCTGAACATTGGGGGGAACTATGGGTTTTCCTACACCTCGGATGAAGAAGGCGCTGGTGACCGTGGCGGGGGCCGCGGTGCTGGTGATCGGCGGACAGGGCCAGGCTTCTGCGTCCTCTGACATCTTCGTCAGCTACGGCGCGGGCAGCGAGGGCTACTGGACCGCAGACCCGTACCGCAACCTGACCGGTGACACCGTCATGGCCTGCGACAGCAACAAGGACGGCTGGGGTGTCCAGGCCGAGCTCGACATCAACCCCAACCCCCTCAGCCCCTACGACTTCAGCGCGGACCGCATCGCCAGCACGCGCGGCCACGACTCCCCGTACTGCGACAAGGAGTCGGGCAACCTCAAGGAAGACACCCCCGTGGCCCTCCGGGTGTGCCTGGTGAAGGGTTCCGAGAAGAAGTGCACGCTGCCGAAGTACGGCAGCGCCTGACCTTCCCCTCGTACGAACAGGGAGCCGGCGCTCATGGCGCCGGCTCCTTCCGCGGCCACCTAAGGGACCGCGGTGCCCGGCCCGGCCAACCCACTGCGTGGGCGCCGTAGTTCTGATCCTGCTCCAGCCCGGCAACTGCTCTGTCCTCGGCGCCCCCTGCCGTGGCTGCCGTGAGGGGGGCGAAAAGCTCGTCCAAGCGGACACCTTGGCCCGTCACCATCGCCTGCGGGGCGAGCGGGTCCGGCTGCTGAGCGGAACCGACGACAACTCGCTGAAGAACGTCCTGGCCGCCGAAGCGGCCGGCGTCGACGTGCAGTCGTTCGTCGACCGCAACGCCGACGCGTTCGCCGCAGAACAGTTCTACACCCCTGACGAACTGGCCGACGGACGGTGTGGCGAGCACGGCACCGAACCTCAGCTCGTCGCGGAAGAGAACTGGTTCTTCCGGCTGTCCCGATACGCCGACCGCCTCCATCAGCTGGTCTCGACCGGTGAACCGTCTACGTGTGGTGGGACGCACTCGGCAACTACGTCACCAGCCTCGTTTTCGGCACCGATGACACCGCCTACGACCAGTGGTGGACCACCAGCGAGCGCCGCGTCCACCTGGTCGGCAAGGGAGTGGTGCGCTTCCACGCCGTGTACTGGCCGGCCATGCTGCTGTCGGCCGGGCTCCCGCTGCCCACCGACATCCTGGTCCACGACTGCGTCACCGTCGACGGCCGCAAGATCAGCAAGTCGGGGGGAACCACCGTCGACCCGGTCGCGCTGGCCGCGAGCCATGGCACGGACGCGGATTTCGCCGGAGGACTGGGTAACCTCGTCCACCGCATCGTGACCATGATTCACCGCTTTCGCGGCGGCATCGTCCCCACTTCCGCACCTGACGAGTCCAGTGGGCCGGCACTGCTGGACGTCTTCCGGCGTGCCATCCGCGCCGTCTGGGACATCGTGGAGGAAGCCAACCGATGCATTGACCAGGCCATGGGAACTGGCCCGGGATGAGCGGAAGGGCGACAAGGAAGCGGCGAAGCGGCTCGACGCCGTCTTCGTCACCCTGGTCACCGCATGTCTGGTGCTGGCCGATGAACTTCTTCCCTTTGTCCCGGATGCCGCGACGCGGATCACCGAACGGCTGACAGCGGTCGAGGGGCGTCTGCCCGCGGCAGAGCCGCTCTTCCCTCGCCTTCGGGAGGCCACACGACCGGCGTGACGCCCGGTGCTCCATGCCTCTGGCCGCCCCCGCACAGAGGGCCGTGCACGAATCAGGACGCGGGCCGCCTGCGGTGGCCTTCAGCTGAGCTGCTCGGCGAGTCCGACGACGATGCCCTCGGGGCCGCGGACGTAGCAGAGTCGGTAGATGTTCTCGTACTGGACGATCTCGCCGACGAGTTCGGCACCCTGGTCCCGCAGGCGGGCGACGACATCCTCGATGTCGTCGACGGCGAACATGATGCGGCGCAGGCCGAGCGTGTTCGCCGACGCGTCCTCCGGTTCGGGAGTGAGGGCCTTCGGCCGGTGGAACTTCGCCAGCTCCACTCTCCCGTGGCCGTCCGGGACCCGCAGCATGGCGACGTCCTGCCGGACGTCGTCGAGCCCGATGACACGCTCCGCCCCGCGCCATTCGAGTGGCCCCCTACCCTCCAGCTCCATGCCGAGTTCGACGAAGAACGCGATGACGGCATCAAGGTCGTCGACGACGATGAGGACGTTGTCCATCCGCTGGAGCGTCATGCTGGGTCTCCTTCACGTGGCACGGCCACGGTAGCGGCCGTGGCGGCTTTGCGTACGATCACCGGGTCCCCCAAGCCCTTTGAGGAGTCCCGTCCTGTGACCGTGATCCCGCCGCCGCGCACCATGACCGGCGTGCTGCCGCTCCAGCTGGTGACCCGTGTCGAGGACGGCGAGCAACTGCACGCCCTGCTGTGGCGGGCGGGTACCGGCTGGCAGATGATCAGCAGCGCCGTCCTCGGCGGCGGAATCGGGAAGCGGGCCTGGGTCCTCAACGCCCAGGTCTCCCACGGCTACCGCCGCACCGACCCCGCTCGCCACCTGGCCGCCCTCGCCCATGACGCCGGCGCGCACGGCGCGGGAGTCGGCCTGATGACCGCGGCCGACGTCCAGGCGCACGGCCGCGCGCACGATGGCGGCGCCGAAGCGGTCGCCACTGTCGGACTCGGCGTGCGCGGTTGGGCCGCCTCCCCGGCCAGGGGCACGACCTCGCCGGCAGCGCCGGGGACGATCAACATCATTGCCGCGCTCCCGGTGGCGCTGTCCGACGCAGCGCTGGTCAACGCGGTCGCCACGGCCACCGAAGCCAAGGTGCAAGCCCTCCTCGACGAGGGCTACGACTGCTCCGGCACCCCCACCGACGCCGTCTGCGTAGCCGCGCGTATCCCGTGTCCCGGCGAGGAGGTCCAGGAGTTCGCCGGGCCCCGCTCCCTGTGGGGCGCCCGACTGGCACGGGCCGTGCATGCTGCCGTACGCACAGCGGCCAAGCCCTGAGCCCTACGCACAGCGGCCCCCCTCACCTGCTCGGCCACGCCCAGGGACACGGCTCACCGAGGCTCGTAGGCGGTGCCCGGCACAGAGACCGTTGTCCGCTCGGGCAGCAGGTCTCCGTCGTCCGACTCAGCGCGGCTCAAGTGGCCCGCGGCGATCACTGCCGGACCACTCGGCCCGCCACCGAACACTCTGGGCCCGCACCGGGTCATCTTCACCGTCGACGACATCGGCGACACGATCACTCGCCTGCTGTCGGAGGAGAGAAAAGAGTTCAGTGGCCAAGGCCCTGACCTCTTTCCTGCACAGCTGGGATCGGGAAATGCGCAGTCGGGTAGCCGGGTCACGTCGCCGTGACCCGGCCCCCTCAGAACCGGACGTGCCAGTCATCCCGGCATCCGGCTCAAGCAAGCCCCACGGGCT
>NZ_JACHJK010000019.1:6343-121000 GCF_014203595.1 Streptomyces echinatus | reverse complement strand
AGCCCGTGGGGCTTGCTTGAGCCGGATGCCGGGATGACTGGCACGTCCGGTTCTGAGGGGGCCGGGTCACGGCGACGTGACCCGGCTACCCGACTAAGTAGCCGTTGTCTTTCCGACCTTGAGGTGGGGGAGTCGAACGAGGGCGTCGTTCTGGAGCGTGTCGCCGAGTACGGGACGGGCCATGCCGACGGCTCAGCGTGCCGTGTGCCTGGAACGGAGTTCGTCGGTGTCGACAGTCGTCAGCGCCACGCTCAGCGGCACGCCGGTGCCGGCCGCAGCGGCCAGCCGCTCGCGTACCTCGCGCGGTGTCCGAGGCCGCCAGCCGGGCCCATCACAGCAGCCGGAGTGGAACGTGACACCCGCGTTCAGTAGGACGGTCAGCGTCCGCCACCCAGCGGAGTCGCGCCGCTTCGGCACAGCGAGGTCCTGACCCGCGTCGATCAACTCTCCACCGCAGCGCGGGCATCCGCTTGCCCACGTGCCACGCTTCTTGAACGAAGAGCGGCAGGGCAAGCACACGTAATGCCGGTTGGGTGTCCCCCCACGGAAGCACATCGCACCAGTATGGCGAAGCCACTTCGCTCATCCCAGCGATTAAGGAGCGGCGCGCTTGCTGTCGTGTGCGATCTCGTGGAGTGTCGGTCAACGTCACTCCGATCTCACCCACCTCGGCGAGGCCGGGGTGAGCGTTTCGGTCCCCGTCTGCCCGCGAGCGCCGGCCTCCTCCTGGGGGCGGCCGGCATGGCCTTTCTCACCACCGTCACCTCGCCCTCGCCCTCTCCCACGCTGCTGCCCACCCTCATCGCCCTGGGAATCGGTCTCGGCCTGCTGACCACGTCGCCGGTCGCCGGCGCCGTCGCCGCCGTCCCCCACGACACCCGCCGTCACGAACCCGAGGCGTGAATCTGCCACGCCTCGTCGGTAGAGCCGGGAGCACGGGCCCGCAGACGACCGGGCAACTCGGAAGCTGAAGGAACAGCGGCCGGACATGTCGGTGCGATGGCGGACGTATGGAGAGAGCCGTCCGCGACGACCTCGTCACGGACGTCGAAGCTATCGCTACGGAGCCGGTCCACGACGGCTTTCCATCCAGCGGGTGCGGAAAAGAACGAGGGAGTTGAGGACCAGACCGAGCACGCCGATCTGGTCCGCCATGCCTCTGGTGGCGCCCACACGACGGCGAGAAGCGCACCGACGCCACGTTCTGGCGATCGGGCACCTGTCTCCGCGCGCACGCCACACGCCAGGCCGCCACCTGCAGCGGCATCACCATTTCGCGTCGGTGCGGCTTTTGCGCCGATCAGGCAGCAGTGACGACGGCCAACTGCCTCGCCTGGCCGTTCACCTGCCACGCGCCCACTCCCAGTACCCACCGCACGCGCCGAAGAGCAGCAGCCGTGCGTCAGAACGTCCGAGGCCTGGGCGACCGTGCTGCCCATGGGCGGATTCTTCCAGGCCGCGACAGGTGTATGGACGGCGTCGCTGTGCTGGGGTCAGGAGAGGTTCTTCTCCAGTGCGGTCAGGTAGCTGTGCATGAAGTGGTCGCGGACGCCGTCGCTGGCGGGTGCCAGGGGGTCGGCGAGCAGGCCGGCGGCATGGTCGGTGAGGCCGCCGATCAGCGGCATCGCTTCGCGGACCTTGCCGTGGGAGTCGATGTAGCGCAGGGCGTCGACGTGGGAGTAGGGCGGCGCGGGCGGCATCTGGGGAACGATGTCGTTGTTGTTGACGAACCGGTACATCCGGCCCTTGAGGCCCTTGTTGTAGGCCTTCGCCAGGATGGTGTCGCAGGTGCGGGGCTGGCCGTAGGTGTAGACGCCGTCCGCGGCCAGGCGCGGGTCCTCCAGATACATGCGGGCGCCTGCGAGCATGGCGAGCGCCCCGCCCAGGCTGTGCCCGGTGAGCCATACGGTCTGTCCGTTGGTGCGGAGCTCGGCGTGGGTGTTCTTCACGTCGGGCCAGATCGACTCGAGGGCCTCGCCGAAGCCGTCGTGGACGTAGCCGGTGTCGGCCGGGCCGGTCCGGGGCGGAGTCGTGGCGTCGGAGAGCCAGTCCTTGATCTGCTGCGGCTCGGTGCCGCGGAACGCGGTGACGATCATGTCGTCGCTGGCCATGGTGTAGGCCTGTGTGTCCTGCAGCGGGAACGGCGGGGTGAACCGGGTCTGATGGTGCCGGACACTGTCGAACCCCCACTGCCTGGACTGCGCCTCGATCGTGGCCTCGTCCTTGTACGCCAGATCCGAGGCCAGCGCGAGCCAGTAGGCGCGCTTGAGGCTGTAGTCGGTGGAACGGTGATCGATCTTCACAGGTACAGCCACAGCAGCATCCTCCTGGCCCGGGCCGGGCATCGACTGGCCGACCGCACCGGTCTCGGACGGCGTTCGGCCAAGCTTCGCTTCAGAGGCATTTGCCTCCGGCACTAAAGCCCTTCCACGTCGACACGCCGACGGCCTCACGGTTCACTCGGATGGAGAGCGCACCGGGGACAAGAGCAGGAGCGCTGCACTCACTGGCATGCGCCCCCGGTCAGGATCCGATCGACGCCCCGCCGCTCACTGCTGCTTCCAGGGCGCGCCGGTGATCAAATACCCGACGCCTGTCGTCATGGCTGTGTGTGAGTCCGGCTGGCTGAGGGCGGCCTGGTGCTCGGCCCTCACGGGCCCGTACAGGCGTCCATGGAAGGCATGGAAGGACTGCGTTCCGATGGCCGTCGTGCGGGACGGCTTCGACTGTGCCGGGCGGGAGCTGTCACCAGGCAGAGCCGGCAGTCCGCGGGCGCGCACATGCGCTACGACCGCTGACACCTGGCTCGTCATCGCCTCCCACTCTCAGCTCCGCCTGGCTCGCCCGCTCGGCACCGACCTCTGACGCCCCTGGGCAAGGCCGACCGAGCCGATCCAGCTGACACCAGCCCGCCTCCGCGGGAGCTTCAGGGACCTGTGAGCGAGGACCGGCTCCCCAGCCGGAAGCCGTCACTCCTGACCCGGCTCGAAGAACCAGCACTCCACCGACCGCCGATCGAGGAGAGCCTGTCGCTGTCCATGCCCCCACCTTGACGTCTCCCCCTACGGGAGACTCAAGCCCATCCTGCGGATCGCTCTGACAATGCTTCCAGTCAACGTGGCCAAACCACAGAGTCTGAGCCAGAGCCTGAGAGAGGACAGCGGCCGACCGTGGGGTGGTCGGCAGCCGGCACATCCACCGATCGTGAACCGTGCTCGATCACCGCCCGGTGGCCAGCCAGATGGTCACGGACGCGGTGGCAAGGAGTCCGAGGTTGAGTGTGATCCGGCGGTCGTCGCCGGTCAGGTGGACGGCGACCGCACCGATCTGCAGGAAGACGAAGCCGATGGCCGCGGCCGGCGCCAGCGAGGGAACGATGCCGGTCAGTGGCGGCAGGATCAGCCCGGTCGCGCCGAGTATTTCAACCGTCCCCAGCGCCCTGACGACGGGCAACGGCATGCGGTCGACCCAGGCCATCATGGGTCGGAGTTGATCGCGGCTGCGGATCACCTTCATCACGCCCGCGTACAGGTAGAAGAGGGCGAGGAGTCCCGCGACGATCCAATAGGCGATGTTCATGGTTCCCGTTCATGGGCCACCGGCGTGCCGGGGCCCCGTCGATTGCGTCGAGTGCCAGAAGAGCTCTGAACAAGGCCCAGTCCGAGGGGCCCGGACCGCGTAAAGCGAACAGCGCCGCGGCCCGGCCGGTCGGAAGGGAAGCCGCCGGGCCGTGCGGCCCGGCGGCTTCAGGCGGGCTCGGTCGCGTAGCGGTTCATGGTGTCGATGTTGACCTGAGGCGTCAGTCGCCGGCCGTCGGCGAGCACGTCCGCGAGGTCTCGGAAGTACTGCACATACAGGTCCGGGGTGAAGGTGCTGAGCATGACGGCGGGCTGGTCGGTCAGGTTGGCGAAGGTGTGCGGGGTACCGGGCGGGACCATCACCAGCGTGCCGCTGGTCGCGTCGTAGTCCTCGTCACCGACGGTGAACCGGACCGTGCCGGAGATGATGTAGAAGCCCTCGTCGTGGCGGGCGTGGCGGTGCTGGGGCGGTCCCTGGGTGTGCGGGGCGAGGACTGACTCCGCGATCGCGAGGCGGTGCTCGGTGTGGCTGCCGTCCTCCAGAACGCGCATGCGCGTGGTGCCCAGAACGATCGTCTCGCCGTCGCCGCGACCCACCACCGATACGGCGGGGTCGGCCTGCGGTTCGCTGGTCTCGGTTTCATCGGTCATGCTCACGAGTGCACCGCCCGGGTCTCGTCAGTGTCCAAGACCTATCCCGCGGTGCCGATACCTGGTGGGTATCGTTGCAGCGTGGAGCTACGATCCTTGCGTTACTTCGTGGCGGTCGCCGAGGAACTTCACTTCGGCCGGGCCGCCACCCGGCTGCACATGAGCCAGCCGCCGCTGAGCCGGGCGATCAAGCAGCTGGAGGCCGATGTCGGGGCCCTGCTGTTCACCCGCTCGCCTGCCGGCGTCGCGCTCACACCGGTGGGCACGGTGTTGCTCGAAGAGGCCCGGGCACTGCTCGACCATGCCGACCGCGTCCATGTACGCGTGAGCGCTGCGGCCGGCGCCACGACCCTCACCGTCGGCATCCTGGGCGACGGCACCGACCCGGGAGTGACCAGGCTGGCCGCCGCCTACCGTCGACGCCACCCCGGCATCGACGTCCGCATCCGCGACACCGATCTGACCGACCCGACGTGCGGGCTGCGGGCCGGACTGGTGGACGTCGCCTTGACCCGAGCGCCGTTCGACGAGACGGCCCTGACGGTGCGTGCGCTGCGGACCGATCCGGTCGGTGTGGTTCTGCGCGCCGATGACCCGCTGGCCCGCCGCGACCGGCTGCGGCTGGCAGAGCTGAGCGCCCGCCGCTGGTTCCAGTTCCCGCAGGGAACCGACCCCAGCTGGCAGTCGTACTGGAACGGCGGCAGACCGCGTGAAGGCCCCGTGGTGCGCGCCGTCCAGGAATGCCTGCAGGCCGTGCTGTGGAACGGCACGGTCGGCCTGGCCCCGCTCGGGCACGACCTGCCCGCGGAGTTGGCCGTGGTGCCGCTGCTCGACATGGCACCGAGCCGAGTGGTGGTGGTGTGGAACGAAGGTGACGCCAACCCCTTGATCCGATCCTTCGTCGAGATCGCGACAGCCGCGTACCGCCACTGAGCGCCGGTAACCGGTGCTGCCGCGGCTCATGAACACCGCGAACGCTGCCGCTCTCGGGCATCCCCCGAAGTGATGGACATCTGCTGTCCCTTGTCGGGTTCTGGCTCGCTTTCCGTGAGGCGTGCACGGTGGGTGATCTGCGCTGGGAGACCAGTGGGACCGAAGGTGGGGCTCAGGTGTAGACGATGGGGCAGCCACGTCGGATCGAGTGCTGGGCAGCGCGCAGGAACAGTGCGACGTAGAAGGCTGTGTCCAGGTCCCTGCTCCACGGTCCTGTTCGAGTAATGGCCAGTTCTTTTGCCTGGTGCCTGAACCATGTGCTCAGGTCGAGGTTGTCGCATGTTGCCGGGGTTTCGGCCGGCAGATCGATGGTTGCCGCCAGCTTCTCGGCGAGCGGTAGTACCTGAGGAGCGCCGGCCACCATGGAATCGTGGTCGGCGGAGTCGATGGGCAACCAGATCTCCTCATCGAGAGAGAAGGGCACGATCACCGTCCAGCCGCAGAGGATCTCCGTTTCCTCTCGTGACAGGTGCGTCTGACACAAGGCGAGGAACCCGGCCATAGAGGGTGCCAGCTTCTCCTCGAAGGCTTGCCCTGAGCCAGGTTCGAAGTCCGTCTCTGGTGGGAGGTCCTCGTAGGGCGGCAGGCCCCGCCGCCCGAGTTCCGCATTGAGCGCCGAAGCAACCTCACCCCATCCGTCCTCCCCGTCACCGAACCATTCCTCCGCGCCGACATTCACCAGATAAACACCCATGCCGGCAAGCTATCGCGCGCATCTGACATCGATCAGCGAGCCAACAGGACTCGCCTGCGGAGCAGTGCGAAGCCGGCCCGGCCGAACATCTGGCGCATCCAGGGGCACTCAGCGCCGCGTCCCACAGTTCGGTCCTCGCTGCGGTCTCGAGTCATGGTCGCCTGATTCCTGATCAAGGATCAATGCTTGCGTGAGAGCAGGGGTGTAGGTGCAGATCTCCAGAGTGGCGGCGGCTCGTCCCCACGGGTTCGCATCGCGCACGGGCAGCGCAGCCCGGCCAAGCCCGCTAGCTGCGCGGACAGCGCAGGGCGCATTCCTCGCGACGTATCCGGGAAGTCCCCGACATCTCACCGCCTATCGCGCACGAGCTCGTTAGCACTCTGTTTGCCCGATCCCTGACAGTGTCATATAGTGGCAATGAGTGATCTCTCGCATCTCGGAAAGCCGTCTCGCATCACGGAGGCGCGGCTAAGAGAAATCCATGACCTCCTATACGTATACGCGCCAATAGGAGAAGCTCGCAGTGGGAATTAGTCCCGCAGGCGCAGTGATCACACTTCGGCAGTACCTCCTCCCGGGTCGAGAATCCCGACTAATTCCCGGTCCTTGTCAGCGGCGTTGCCGCCAAGACCAGTTTGGGACGAGTCGCAGAGATCGTCCTTCGGATTCGGCTGCTGCATCGACCAGTAGTTCCACGACTCGACTCGGTGGCATCAGATTCGAAACCAGACTCATCGTTCGTGAAAACGAATTTGATCTTGATGTGGACGGCTGTGAGAGGACGGCGTCATGCGCCACAAGAACTTCGATGACGACGACGTGAGGGTGGCTCTCGAGAAGACAGACACCGGCGATGGACCCGGCACCGACAACCTGGACGACCTTCCTGAAAGCGACTTCGTCGCCTTCGCCGAGGACGGCGTCGAGAACGACGCGGAGGACCTCAAGTGACCGCCACCATCGCCTACGACCGTGCCGTGTTGAACCTCATCGACGAGCTGAGTGCGACGGGCCACGTCACCCACAAGTCGTACAAGAAGACGTCGGTCACTCTCCACCACAATGGCGGCCGACTTTCGCACCGGGGTGTGCTCGACGTCTGGAAGAAGCGTCCGGCTTCGGCCCACTTCGACGTGGACGCCACCGGTGCCGTCGCTCAGTACGTCAAGGTGAACGAGTACGCCTGGGCCGTCGGCAACATGGCCGGCAACCAGAGAACGATCAGCATCGAAATGGCGAACGCAACGCTCGAGCCGGGGTGGACGGTGGCCGAGGCGACCTGGAAGAACGCCGCACGTCTCGCTGGCTGGCACTTCGCCAAGGTGATCGGTGAACGCCCCAGCAGGAGCAACCTCTTCTACCACCATCACTGGTCCTCGACCGCCTGCGCCGGCCCGCACATGGACAAGATCTACGACAAGGTCCTCGCGGCGGCTCAGGAGGCGTACGACCACTTCAAGGGCTCGCACCCCGTCCCCAGAGCGGATACCGAGCCGTTCCCCGGGGCGTCGTTCTTCCACACCGGACGGAAATCGCGGATCATCGCCGCAATGCATGATCGGCTCGTCGCCGAAGGCTGCAACCGGTACGAGTCGAGCGCGAGCAGCGACGTATGGGGCCCAGGAGATGTGAAGTCCTACGCCGCCTGGCAGCGGAAGCTCGGCCTGAAAGGTGACCATGCCAACGGCATCCCCGGCAGATCCAGTTGGGACGAGCTGCAGGTCCCCAACGTCTGATCGCCCTCGCTCATGGCTTTTCATCATCCGTCTGACGGTTCGGGGGTGAACTGGCGGCGGATCATCTCGGCTTCGGCGGAAAAGCCGAGTCGGTCGAGCACGTCCACCAGCGTCTTCGACGTGCCGTACAGTTTTCCGACGAATCTCGCGGGCTGTTCAGCAGCCAGCTCGGCGTAGATTTCCATGGCTCTTGTTGACGCTGCCAGGGCCAGAGGCAGGTCGTGTTCTCCCTGTCCGTCGACCCGAGCCTGTGCGAACGCCCACAGTGCTCTGGCCAGGTTGGGCTCGAAGGCCGCACGGCTGGCCTTGGCCAGTCGCTCGTAGATCGCTACCGCGTCGGCCGTGGGGGACAGTGCCTCCTCCTGCCGCCCAGTCGCCAGCAGCCAGATGCCGAGGTTGGTCAGTGCGGCGGCAAGGTTGGGTTCGTGTGCGGCGGGGTTAGCGGCGACCAGCCGCCGATAGACAGCCACTGCGCTTTCGGCCGCGGACAGCGCTTTCTGGTCCTGACCCACTTCGATCAGGTGCATGCCGAGATTGGTCAGCGCAGCGGCAAGGTTGGGTTCGTGCGCCGCTGGGTTACGCTCGGCCAGCCGTCGGCTCAGAACCACCGCGTCCTCAGAGATGCTCACAGCATCCTCCCGCCGACCCACCTCCCACACGTAGACGCCGAGGTTGGTCAGTGCGGCGGCAAGGCTGGGTTCGTGCGCGGTGGGGTTGCCCTCGGCCAGCCGCCGGTAGACGCCCACCGCCTCCTCAGTGGCCCGCAGAGCATCCTCCCATCGGCCCACCTCCCACAGGTCGACGCCGAGATTGGACAGCGCCTGGGCAAGGTCGGGTTCGTGTGCGGCGGAGTTGCTCGCGGCCAGCCGCCGGTAGGCGTCCACCGCCTCCTCGGTGGCCCGCAGAGCGTCCTCCCGCCGCCCCACCTCCCACAGGCGGGCCCCGAGGTTGGACAGCGCCGCGGCAAGTTTCTCGGTCTCATAGGTTGCCGGGTTACCCTCGGCCAGCGGCCGGTAGAGAGCCACTGCCTGCTCCTGCGCGACCAACGCCTCGGTTCGACGACCCACTTCGGACAGGCGGTTGCTCAGGTTGGACCGGGCGTTGGCGAGCCCGGGTGCGAAGGCGGCGTTGTCCCAGAAAGCGGCGGAGTGGGTCTCGCTCAGCCGCCGCCACACCGTTTCGGCTTCCTCGGCGGTGGTCAAAGCCTCGGACCTACGCCCCGCCAGCGCCAGTTCGCTGCTGAGGTTGATCAGCGAGGTGGCGAGGGCAGGCCCGTGGTCCGGGGGGCTGACCCGGGCGAGCTGCCGCCACGCCGTGATGGCGCCCTCGGTTGCGGTCACAGCCTCGGCTGGTCGGCCGCCCCAGGACAGACGAACTCCGAGGCTCTGCTGGATGCGGGCGCGTTCGGCCAGGTCGTCGGTGTGGGCAAGGCGGTATGGGGCGAGGCGGGCGGTGACGGCGGCGATTCCGGGGTCGAGGTCGGCGTGGCGGTGGTCGGGGAAGTGGGCGGCGATGGCTTCAAGCAGGGCGGGATCGATGTCGTCGAGGCCGGCCAGGGCGGTGAGGGCGGTGCTGCCGGCCGTGAGGGCGAGCTGCGGGTCGGTGTGGAGCAGGGGGTAGAGGTGGCAAGGGCCGAGGTGGGGCCAGCGCTGTGCGGCACTGATGAGGAACGTGACAGTGCGAGGAACCCAAGTGGGCGGCGTGTGGCCGTTGTCGTGCGTGAGCAAAGCGGCAGTGGTGGGCGCTGCCCAGGGTTGGGCGGGGTAGTCGGCCTCGTGACCGGGCAGGGTGAGGGCGAGGAAGTCCTCGGCGAGGCGGTCGGGGTACAGCGGCTCCAGGACGGTCTCTCGGGCGGGGTCGGCCGGGGGATAGCAGACCGCGTGGTCGGCCAGAATCCGCCCGGGGGAAGGTCGCAGTTGCAGCGTCTCCACGACGGTGGTGCCTACGGAGGACTCCAGGGCGCCGGCCAGGGCGGCGGTGAACACCGTCTGGTTCATCACGTGTGGCGGAGTTGCATACGTCCGCTCGGCAGGGTTGAGGCCGTGGGCCGCGTCGCCGTACAAGGAGGCCCAGTGCAGGTGCTCGCGGTCCAAGAGGTAGATGGTCAGGCCGGCCATGTCACGCGGGGGACGCCGGCCGGTGACGTGGGCGTCGACGGCGACCAAGGCGGCGATGTGCACGGCCAGAGTGAGCCCGAAGTCCGGATGCTCCAGTGAGGCGGGCGGGCCGATCCCGTCCGGCGTGGTCAACCCGTAGCGGGCGGCGAAGCTGCCGCGGGCCACGGCAAACATCCGAGCGCGGGGCCCGGCCTCCTGCGCGGGTAGTGGCTCCAGTAATTGCGTGGACGTGTCCGCCTGGTGGTTTGCCAGCGCGGCGCGGACCGCTGGCCAGGGCTCCGCGGTCCGCGCCAGCAGCAGGATGCGCGTACGTACGGCGGTCTGGTGGAGCAGGGCGTTGCTGAGCAGCCAGGTCAGGTGAGTCAGAGGCCACCGGTCGGCGTAGTCGACGATCAGCAGCAGACCACTGGCGCCGTCCAGGCGGAGATCCTGGCTGCCAGGTGGCGGAAGGATGGTGCCTGGGCCGTGCGTAGCGGTGACGACCTTCCAGCCCTCGGTGGCCGTCTGGGCGGCGAAGTGGGCGGCCAGACGGGTCTTGCCCTGTCCGCCGGCACCGTACAGCCAGCGGACGCCCAGCCGCGGCCCCTCCGCACGCCACCGGTGCAAGGCGGCGAGCTCTGCCTCGCGGCCGGTGAAGGGCACCACCGCATGGCGGGCGTTGAGCATCCGGCTGGGCAACTGCCGCAGCCACTGCGGGTCCGTCTCCGCCGGGAGGCGCCAGTTCTCCAGCAGATACACCGGCGTGCCGTCGCCGAAGACATGGATGTCCGCCCCGATCACCCCGTAGGCGAAGCCCCCCTCCGCCCGCACCACCTGACGAGAACCGGGCGGTTCGTCCCCTTCGGCCATTGCCGCACTCACCCGGCCTGCCCGGAGCCCTCGTCAGAACCAGCAGCAGATGGGGGAGGTCGCAGTCGGCCAGAATCCGGACGGGTGTCCACCAAGACGTTGCCACCCTGGGAGGCGAATACCTGACCGTTGTCCCGGGCGATGTTGGTCTGCACGCCCTGCTGCTGAGCCGGGGGCAGCGCGGCTTGCATCTCGGCGATCAGAACCCGCAGGTCGTCCGCAGCGCCGGGGTACTGCCGCAGTAGCGTGGCCAGCCGCCGATGCCAGATCGGGACGAGGTCCCGGCGAGCGCCCTCGGCATCGTCGTCCTGGGCCACCAGGTCGGCGTCACTGTCCAACTGCGCTTCGATGGCTGTCTGCCGGTCCTGGCCTTCACGGCGGAACAAACCGGCCACGGCGGTGCGAGAGGTCCCCCAGGCGTCAGTGGCCATCGCCGCCCCCACAGTTGTCGCGCCTGTCAGAGCCAAGGTCGTCATCGCTTCCTCTAACACGAAGCCTCCAAGTGATCAGGAGCCAGCCCCGAAGGGTCAGTCAAAGGATCCTCCAAGGAGGGCAGCAGAGCCATGTCCTCGCCTTGAAGGGCTTACATGGTGGGACGCAGCCAGGGGAACTCCTGCATCAGAGGCATCGCTTACGCGCGCGCTCATCACGCTGAACACAGGGAAGTCGTCACTGACGACGCCGCGCAGGACGTCGAGCGAGAGAGCCTGGGGCCGGTTAGGTGGATCGTGGCGAGGCCGCGAGCGCCGACGTCGTCGGCGCTCAGGGCGTCCTGAACTTGCTACAGGGCGAGCCGGGAGACGCCGAGCGAGGCGCGCTCCCGGACCAGGCGCGTGTCGAGAACGGCCTCCGCAAGGCACCAATCCCCGGTGGCGGGACGCCCGATGCCGTTTCGAGCAGCTCAACAGACTGATCGGCGATCCTTCGTACCGTCCAGGGCCGCGTCACGAAGGCCGGATCCGCGGCGGGTCTTGACCGTCCAGCGGCGTAGGCGGTCGGCGCGTTGTGCCATAGCGAGTGATGCGGAGCACGCCACAGGGCGAGACCGCTGTGTCATGATCGGCGCTGAGTGTTCGCGCGCTCCGGGGTCGGTGTAATTCCGAGCCGGCGGTGAAAGTCCGCGACCCAGTCGAAGCCATCGGCTGGTTGACCTGGTGGAACTCCAGGACCGACGGTGAAAGTCCGGATGGAAGGCAGTGCGCGGCGACACATGGTTCCCCGGTCGGGCCTCTCGCGCCGGCCGCGGGGCCTGGTGCTCGCTATCCCCGGAACGGTGTCCGTGCACGGGGGCGAGCCGTCATCCGCCAGCTTTCCCCCCGCATGGCACGCCGTCCATCATGGCAGGCCGTCGTGTGCCCGTGCGCAGACGCGTGCCTGCCGTGTGGCCGCGTTCTCTCGCAGTTCAGTGCATCGCCCGGACATATCCGTCAGGGCGGTCCCGACCGCAGGAGAGCACATGGCAACCGCAGTTCACACCACGACCGGCCGTCTGAATCTCGTCAGGCAGGCCATCGAGGCCTTCAGTCGCGGGGCCTTCGTCATCGTCTTCGACGACGAATCCCGAGAGAACGAGGGCGACCTCATGGTGGCCGCCGAACACACCGACACGGCCGCGATGACGTACATGCTGGACCACACCTCGGGGGTGGTCTGTGCGGCGCTGGCGTACCAGCGCTGCACAGACCTCGACCTGCCGCAGATGGTCGACGACAACTCCGGGCTGCACGGCACGGCCTTCACCGTGTCCGTGGACCTCATCGCAGGCGGCACCACCGGCATTCCCGCCGACGAGCGCGCCCGCACCCTTCAGGCGCTCGCCGACCCGGCCGCACAGGCTGCGGACTTCGCGCGTCCGGGCCACGTTTACCCCGTCCGAGCCGCGCGTGGCGGGGTACTGGAACGTGACGGGCACACCGAGGCAGCCGTGGACCTCTCCCTGCTCGCGGGACTGTCCGGAGTCACCACGATGTGCGAGGTCGTGCGGCCCGACAGGGCCATGGCCCGCCTCGGCGACCTGCGAGAACTGGCCGAGCGTGAAGGGCTGCACCTGATCTCGGTGGGAGACGTCGCCGCCTACCGCCGTGCGCACGCCTCCACGTCGCAGTCCTCCTGACCCCTCTCCTCCTGACCCCTCTCGTGTTCCTGCATCAGCCCCCGCGGGGCTGATGCAGTCCCTGAACGCGGCCGCCGTCGGCTGAGCTCGCCCCGCTTCAAGATTGAACTCGGCGTTCCAGCTGCTGGGAACGATGTGTCCCGCATTCCGCGGCGCATGGTCCGACGCCCCACGGGCCCTGGCTGTGCGGGCGCGGACCACTTGCTGCCAACTCGCCGATAGTCTGCGTGATCGTGATGCGCGCTTGGATCTTGCCGATGCTGTTCGTGCTCTGCGGCTCAGCCGTAGCGGCCGCGCTGGCCTTCAGAGGGAGCCCCGGCGAGGCCGCGGCACTCCTGGTGGCGTTCGTGTTGGCGATCTATCGGCGCGTCGGAGGCGCAACGCCGCAGCGCGGCCGACGGCCGGCCGGTCGTCTACTGGCGGCCGGGCTGCAAGTACTGCCTGCGACTGCGCATCCGACTGGGCCGCGGCGCCCGCCAGTTGCATTGGGTCGACGTCTGGCGTGACCCGGCTGGAGCGGCGGCGGTGAGGGAAGCCAATGGTGGCGATGAGACCGTGCCGACCGTCGTCGTGGCGGGCCGGCCGCACACCAACCCCGACCCCGCGTGGGTGCGCGAACAGCTCCCGCCGTCAGCTGAAGCCGGCCATGGAGGAGTTCCGCCCCGTGGACATCAAGCAGCCGGAATGGGGTCAGCCGCCTGATGCGGGAGTACTTCCAGCCCTAAGGCACGGCGACAAAGACCGCTGACCGGCGTGCCGGAGACCGCGTCGAGGCCCACCACCGTCAGTTCGCGGCCGTGGACGGACTCGATGGCAGGGAGAACCCCTCCAGACCCTGGAGACAGGCCTCGCCGAACCGCTCGTCGATGGTGATGGTGCTGCGGACGGCACCCCGGTTGTCCGTGTGCTGGACGTCCGTCCGGTTGTTCCGGACCGTACCTATCGGTGTGATCTCGGCGTGGTGATGGCGAGGGCGACGGCAATCGCGACGAGGGTGTACGGCACTGATCCTGCCGAACGTGTAGGCGCGGAAAGAGGCGCCGACCGTCCAGGGGGAGGGACCGGCGCCTACAGGGGTCATCCTGACCGGGTCAACGGGCGGGCGGCGGGGTGTGACACTGGCCGCCGTTCACCATGTTCAGGTGAGCCTGGATGACGGGACGGGCCATTTCGGCGTAGGCCTTGACCTGGCTGTTCTGAGCACTCGCTATCTCCTGGTCGATCTTGGCCAGTACCGCCTTGTGGCCCTTGAACATCATGTTCAGCCAGGCCGTGTCGTAGGCCGGTGTGTGTGCCTTGTCCGATACGGGGGCGAACATCGCCTGGTCGGCTTTGGTGGGGCCGCTCGGAAGGTGAACCCCCAAGGACGCCGCGACCGGCTCCAGCTTCTTTTCGAGCTGCGTATGGTTGTCGTGCAGAACGCGGCCGGCCTGCTGGACGCACTCGGTGGTGGCGTTTTTCTGGGCATTGCCTCCCGCCGCGATCTCACTGACGTTGACGTTGCCCAGGAACTCCACGAAGTTCTTGTCGCTGCGGGTGGCCGACGGGGTCGCACTGTCCGCTGACGCGAGTCCAGCGGATACACCCACTACGGACACGGCGGCCAGAGCCACCAAAACCGAACGGTTTCCAAGCTTCATCTCATGCCCCTTCCAAAAGGTATGAACATGGACATGAACATCCCGGTTCACGCCCTGGAGGCCCCAGACTCTCCCGCCGGCCGTGGATGAACGGTCCTCCCGCTGGGGGATCCACTGGGGGAGCGAGCCCCCTACATTCGCCGGACGCACCCACCGGTGCCGCCCTGTCCCGTCGCCCGACGGCGCCATTGATCGAGCGGCCCAGTCGGCTGAACAGTCACGTCGGCTGGACGCCTCCCGTCGGCGAATGAGGGTCAGCGGGTCAGCGGCCACGACGCACACGGGTGGCGCGGCCGATGCCCGGTGGCGGCCGGATGGGAGTGGCCGGTGCGGACCAGTCCACCCTGGCCTACCCCTCCTGCCACGCCTGTCCCGCCCGTCCTGCGCGTGCTGCTCACATGGCTCGTTCAACGCTCCACAGCGGAAGCTGCTCGAAGAAAGTGACCGCTTCCTCCCGCCACCGTGACCGCCAGCCGGCAGCCACAGCGGACGCCTGCTGCGCAAAGCGGTGCATGTCAGCCTGCATGCTGCCCGGCACGCCGCGGCGCTCCCCGATCTCCCGGACGGCGGCAATGGTCTCCGGCGTGCAGGCCGGGTCACCGAGCGCGGATTGCACCACGCGACGTTCGGTGTCGTCGGCCGCCGCCAGCAGAGCACGGACGGTGTAGCTGTGCTTGCCGTCGCGGAGGTCAGTGCCGGTCTGCTTGCCCATGACCACCGCATCCCCGAACAAGTCCAGGTAGTCGTCGCGCATCTGCCCGCAGATCCCCACCAGCCGCGCGTACTCACGCAGCTCTCTCGCCACGAGTGCCGGCTGCTCGCCCGCGGCCAGGAGGCCGAGCTGCAGGGGCGCGAGGATCGAGTAGCGGGCCGACTTGTAGTCGGCGACGCAGTGGAGGATCTCCTCGTCCGGTGCGGCAGCGAAGTCGCGTTCCATGTCGATGATCTGGCCCACGAAGGTGTCGGCCGCCGCCCGGGTCTGCACCTCGACCATAGCCTGGCGCATGGCGACGGGTACTTTCGCCTCTAGGAGCACTTGGAGCGCCAGGGCGAGGGCGAGGTCGCCCGCGAGCACGGTCAGACCGAGGGCGGTCTGCGAGTGGCGGGGAAACCGCTCGCGGTAGGCGTAGTAGGTGGACGGCCCGCCGCGACGGACGGGACTGTCATCGATGAGGTCGTCGTGCACCAGTCCGTGGGTCTGCAGCAGCTCGATGCTCAGCGCGGCGGCGTCGAGTGCCTCGACTCGCTCGTCCGTGACCAGACGTGCCGCCTCATGCAGTACGACGACCCGCATGCGCTTGCCGCCCCGCAAGGACAACTCCCGCAGCAGCCGCAGGCACTCCGGGGTGAACCGGCTGAACGACGGCGCGTCGAGTCCGGCGCTCACGGTGTCGAAGTACTCCTCGAAGAGCGTGTTGAACCGTTCTTCGTATCCGGCGGCTCGCTGAAGGATCTTCTGGGTCATGACGCGTTCTTCCTGCTCGTGGGCTGTCGGATGAGACAGCTGTAGACCTGCGACGGTAGGGGTTTGTGGCCGTCTGGTCCTACACCGGCTTCAAAGTGTTCCGGCGGTGGCCGGCACAGGCCGAGGGGATCCCGATGATGACGGACCCGACTGACGCCGGCGGGCGATACCGGTCCACTGCGACCAGCAGTTGCGGGACAGTGCCTTACTGCCTGAAGGCGTCCGGGGGATGCGGTCGTCTGTGGCCAGGTCCTCGGTCAGGGAGTGGTGCGGGGGATCACCGTGATGGTGGCCAAGTCGTGCCGACCACGAGGCGTACTATGCGGACTGGGAGGGGTACTTGCCGGCGTACGGCTGGAGATGGTCGATCTCCATTCTCTCCGCGTACTTCTCGCTTTGGCTGAGGAAGTGACGGACGTGGGGCTGACGTCCGTGTTCGTCGAACGCGGCGCGGTCGGCGTACAGCTCGAAGAAGAGGCGCTGGTGAGGCGCTCCCTCGACCTCGCTGCAGGCGTACACCAGGGTGCCCGGCTCGTGTTCGAGGACCGCCGCGGCAGCCTCTCGGACCAACTCGTCGAACGCTTCGCCAGCACCGTCACGCAGCGTGAAGCGGACGCAAAGCGCCGTCTGGCTCATACCTGCCTCCTCCTGTCACTTCCAGTCTCACCACACAGTCGGCGGTCCGCGCGTCGACGGCGGATCGGTCCGATTGCGGAGCGCGGAACACGGCTGAGCATGAGGTTCGGCGAACGTGGGGATCTGCTCGTGGTGCGCTGTCACTCTTCGTAGCCATGGTGCCTAGCGGGCCGCCTGTCACTGCTTGCCACTGACATGCGCCCATCGGGGAGCGCCCAGGACCAGCAGCGCAACACGCGCCCGCTGACGCTGCCCGTCCTCGCGACCGCGGCGCCCGGCAAATGACCGCCATCGGCGTGCGGCTCAGCCGACGAACTGCTGGCCTCCGTCGACGTCATAGGTCGCACCTGTCAGTGCGGTGTTGGCCATGATGTGTACAGCGAGCGCCGCCACGTCCTCGGGCACGACCACGCGCCCGATCGGCAGTGTGGCTCGCAGCTCCTCGCGGCGGGCGTCGAGTCCAGCGCCGAGCAGCCGGGCCGACAACGGCGTGTCCACGAAGCCGGCGGCGAGCAGGTTCACCCGGACCGGTGCGAGCTCGAGCGCGAGACTGGCCGTGAACGCGGGCATCGCGGCAGTGACCGCAGGGGCGACACCGAGAGCAGCCCGGATCCGGCGGGCTCCCGTGCCGCCCATCAGCAGCAACGTGCCGCCCGCCCGCACGGCATCGGCGCAGTGGCGCGCGGCCTCGAGCGCGAGCACCATGTGGTCGCTCAACGCCCGGCGCGCCTGCTCGGCGTCCATGTCCAAAAGGCGGCCGTAGGAGGGACCACCCGCAGTTACCAGCACGTGATCGATCGGCCCTGGCAGCTGCTGGAAGAACCGCTCCAGCTGCACCGGGTCATAGGCGTCGAAGGCCGCGGTGCTGAGTGCATCGGCCTCCTGGGCCGCGGTCCGCAGCCGTTCAGGGTCGCGTCCGGTGAGGATCACGCGGGCGCCCTGGTGCCGGGCGAGCCGTGCGGTCGCGAGCCCGATACCCGCGCTCCCGCCGATGACAACTAGGGTCTGCCCGTGCAGGGCCTGATCGCGGGAGTCGACCCCCGCAGGTGGCTCAACAGCCATGATGAAACCTCCTGCTCTGCGGCCTTGCCGATATTTCGCGCCAGAACCGCGATAGGGCCCGGGACACGGCCCACGCCCCGGGGCAGCTGATCCCCAGCAGCGGCATCTGGCGCGGCGACCTCCTCCGGCACGCTGACGTCCACACGCAGCGGAACCAGGTTCTCGTCGCCCACCCTCGCCGGATCCCGGACACCGGCGTAGACCCTCGCTGCTCCTCGCGCGACGAGTGCGCGGGCGCATGCGTAGCCGATGTCGCGATCGGCTCCCGTCACCGGGGCAGTCGATCTCTTGATCTCCATCGTGCTTCCTTCCCGCTGCCGCCTGCCCATCAGCGAAGGACGACCCTGCGCGGGAGGCTCTGCCTCGGACCATGTACTGGCTCGCTCCAGGTCCATGCGCGACTCGCGGAGAGGGGAACTCACCACCCGTAGGCCGGCACTCGATCTCCACCTGATTTCGGGCCATGCCCGACGGCCGGGTCGTCGCGGCACGCAGGTTGCCCACGCAAGAGTCCTCTCCACCACCAGCGTGCATCGAACGTTGCAGCGACGCATGTGAGACGGCTCGTTTCGGAACTGGGCGCTGGGCAGCGAGGCAATGATCGCTTCGAGGCGGCTGAGGACAGGCAGGGCCATGGGGGTGCCGGGCAGGGTGGGCCGCGGCCGCTTGGGCTTCAGCCCAGGTGCGCGCCGATCCGTTCGGCCGCCATTTCTGCGATCATGATGGTGGGTGCGTTGGTGTTCCCGCTGGTGATCGTCGGCATCACCGAGGCATCGACGACACGGAGCCGCTCGACACCGTGGACCTGCAGGTCCGGATTGACGACGGAGTCCTCCCCCGTGCCCATGGCGCAGGTGCCCACCGGGTGATAGGCGGTTGCGCTCCATCTACGGACGTGCTCTTCGAGAGCCGCGTCGTCCAGGGCGTCCAGGTCGTCGGTGGCCGGCAGATAGGGCCGCGTCACGCATGCGGCGAACGGCGACTGGTCGGCGATGTCCATGCTCGCCCTGAGTCCGGCGATCAGCACCGAGATGTCCTCGGGCGCATCGAAGTAGCGCGGATCGATCAGCGGTGGGGCCTGCGGATCGGCTGACGCCAGACGGACGGTGCCGCGCGTCCGCGGGTGCAGGGCTACGGCGTTCATCGTGAACACGGCCCGGTCCGGCATCTCCTCGCCGCTGAGAATGAGCGCCGTGGCTCCGCCCACCAGTTGGACGTCGGGGCGGGTCTCCTCGGACCCGTCGGTCGTGTCGAGGAACGCGCCGACCTCTCCGTAGTTGGAGGCGAAGGGGCCGTCGCCGTGGGTCTGCCATCTGACGAGGTTGTCGGGGGTGAGCAGGTCCCGGACGATGTCAGTGGAATTCCGGGTCTCCCACACGAGGGGAGCCATCAGGTGGTCCTGAAGGTTCCGACCGACGCCCGGCAGGGGAACGCGCACCTCCACGCCCATGCCATGCAGCTCGTCCGGGTCGCCTATGCCGGACAGGAGCAGCAGTTGAGGGGAGTTGATGGCTCCGCCGCAGAGAAGAACCTCCGTGTCGGCGTGGACGGCCCGTTGTTGTCCGTCCCACAGATAGGTGATGCCGACGGCGCGCGATCCGTCGAGGATGATCCTCGTCGCCGTGGCACCGGTGCGTACGGTGAGATTGGGCCGTTCGAGGGCCGGCCGCAGATAGGCGTCGGCCGCGGACCAGCGGCGCCCGTGATGGCAGGTCACCTGGTACAGGCCGGTGCCGAACGGGGACGCTCCCGCGAAGTCATCGTTGTGGTCGAGGCCCGACGCCATGGCGGCTTCCAGCCAGGTCCGGGACAGTTCGTGGCTGTAGACGCGGTCCTCGACGTGCAGGGGGCCGTCCGATCCGTGGTAGGGCCCACCGAGGCGGTCGTTCGACTCGGACCTCACGAAAAAGGGCAGGACGTCGTCGTAGCCCCAGCCCTTCGCGCCGTACTCGTCGCGCCAGCTGTCGTAGTCGTGCCGGCTGCCGCGGATGTAGATCATGACGTTGGTCGACGACGAGCCGCCCAGTACCTTGCCTCGGGGCCAGGAGAAGGTGCGGCCCGATCCGGGCTGCTCGACCGTCCGGTAGCTCCAGTCGACGGTGGATCCGAAGAGCATGCCGAGCGCGGCCGGCGTGTGGATGAGCTCGTCGCTGTCGGGGCCGCCCGCCTCAAGCAGGAGTACGCGGGCACGGTGGTCGCGGCTGAGTCGGTCGGCGAGCACGCAGCCGGCGCTGCCGGCGCCGACGATGACGTAGTCGAATGCTTCTGTTCCGGTGGGGGTCATGACGGCTCCATTGCCCGGCGGGCGGCCGTCCCTTGACTCGTCCGAGCCACGAGGACGGATGCCGGGCTTCCCCGTCAGGGGTGGTAGATCGACTGGAGTTGCTGGTACGCCTGAAGGCCCTCGGGCCCCAGCTCGCGGCCGAGTCCGCTGGACTTCCTGCCTCCGTAGGGGGAGGTGAGCTCGGGCAGGTAGCCGTTGAGCCCGATGGTGCCGGTCTTGATACGGCGGGCCACCCGGGCACCGTGGTCGAGGTCCGTGGTCCAGACGGTGCCCCCTAGGCCGTACTGCGACTCGTTGGCCAGGCGCACGGCCTCGTCCTCCCCGTCGTAGGGCGTGACGGTGAGGACCGGGCCGAAGATCTCCTCCTGCGCGATGGTCGAGGTGTTGTCGACGTCGGCGAACACGGTGGGTTCGACGAACCAGCCCCGGTCGAGGGCGAGTGGCCGCCCTCCTCCCGTGGTGAGCCGGGCACCCTCGCTGAGACCGGTCTTGATGAAACCGAGCACTCGCTCTCGCTGCCGAGGGCTGACCAGCGGGCCGATCTGGGTGGCGGGATCGAGTGCGTCCCCCACGACGGCGTCTCTGGCCATGACGGTGCAGAACTCCACCACTTCGTGATATCTGCCGCGTGGAGCGAGGATCCTGGTGCTCGCGAAGCAGGTCTGACCGTTGTTCAGCAGACTGGCCATGAAGAACTGCTCGGCGGTCGAGGCGAGGTCGGCGTCGTCGAGGACGACGGCGGCGGACTTGCCTCCCAGTTCCAGGGTCACGGGCCTCAGCAACTCGGCGCATGCGGCGGCCACTTGACGTCCCGCTCGGGTGGATCCGGTGAACGCCACCTTGTCCACGCCGGGGTGGGAGACCAGGTACGCGCCGGTGTCCCGCCCGCCCGGGACGATATTGATCACACCGTCGGGGATGCCGGCCTCCTCGACCGCCTCTGCGAGCAGTAGCGAGTCGAGGACCGTCTCCGGCGCCGGTTTGAGGACGAGCGCGCAACCGGCCGCCAGGGCGGGGGCCGTCTTGAAGAAGGCGAGTGTCTGAGGGAAGTTCCAGGGCATGATGGCGGCCACGACGCCCGCGGGTTCCCGGCGGACCAAGGTCGTGCCGCGGGGCAGCCCGGTATGCATCTCCTCCGCTGCCGCGCTTTCGGCCATACCCGCGTAGTAGCGAAGAAGAGCCGATGGCACGGCGCCTTCGAAGAGGCGGGCGACACTGATCGGCATGCCGTTCTGCGCACTGACGGCGTGGGACGTGACCGCCTGCCTGGCATCAAGTGCGTCCGCGAGGCGGATCATGGCGGCCGCACGCTGGCCGGGCGCCCAGGTGGCCCAGCCGTCCGGCGCGTCGAAGGCAGCGCGGGCGGCCGCGACCGCCCGGTCGATGTCCTTCTCGGCGCCGTACGGCACGCTCCCTAGGTAGTCGCCGGTGCTCGCCGACACGGCGTTGATGACGCGATCGCCGGACGCGCGGACCCAGCGCCCGCCGATGAACAGATGGTTGGGATCCATGGTGACATCTCCCGCTGGGGCAGGACCTTGGAACCATCGGCGAACCTGCGGACCGGACACGTCCGCTCCGGTTTTCCCGGGCGACACCGGCCTCCGCAAGGGGTTCTTTCATGATCCGAGGCCTAATAAATGCGACATTACACCTATCTGGGGTAGTGTGTCACCAGATAGGTGAAATGCGTCTGAAGAATCTTGCGCGTCGCCCCAAAGGGCACCTCAGGAGAGGTGGCACATGGCGAGGACATACGGCGGAGCTACGGCCCAGCAGCGCGCGCAACTGAGACGCCGGCGCCTCATGGACAGCGGCCTCGAACTCTTCTCCAGCCACGGGTACGCGCACACCTCCATCAGCGCGGTGCTCCGCCATGCCGGACTGAAGGACAGATACTTCGCGGAGAGCTTCGCCTCCCTCGATGACCTCATGGCGGCGCTCATCAGGGACATCTACGAGGAGCAGATCACCCGCTGTGCAGAGGTGATCAGCACGGGCGAGCCGCTGCGCGACCGGGCCCGGAACATGATCGACGTCGTCGTCGGACTCCCTATGGAAGATCCGCGGAAGGGGCGCGTCAAGCTCGCGGAATCGCTGGGCGCCGGTCCTCTCACGGCACACGAACGGCGACTGGGCATGCGTCGCATGAGCGGCCTCGTCGAATCTCTTCTGCGGGAGAGGGTTGACGACCCCAGGATCGACACCGCAACCATGTCGGTGGCGCTCGTCGGCGCGATCAGCGAGATGCTGCTGAGCTGGTTCAACGGCGTTCTGCACGTCTCACGCACGGAACTGGTGGATCAGGGCCTCCTGCTCTTCGAGGCACTGACCGAGCACGTCTCGGCGGCATCGACGTCGGCGAGTTTCAGGCTCCGGCACGGATCTTGAGGAGCGGTCGCGGCCCGTCACACGGCGTTGGCTGCCTCAGAGGGCGGTGCGGGATGAGCAGGCCGGTGCCCCGGTAGCCGCCGTCCGCGATCACGGTCGTCCCGCCGACCGCGTCCTTCGCACCGGACAGTTTCACGCCTTGCAGTCGTTGCGGTTGCCGGGCAGGGCCGACCGGCGGCGACTTGCGGGACCGCTTGCCGGGTCACGGCAGTTCTGGGCAGTCCCACCGAACGTCGAGGGCGTTCCCGCAGGTCCAGGCGACCTGAGTCAGTCGAAGAGGGCAACGAGTCCGTTTACCCGGATCGCGAGGAACACAAGGACCGCCACCCAGGCATCCGGCACCGGCCAGGAAGCCGGCGAAGGCGCTTTCCCTGCTGTCTGCCTCCTCGTCAGATGGCCCCGTGTCCCAGTCGACGGGGCGTCCCATGGCATCGGAGCAGGCAACTCTTACTGCTGCCAGTTACTCTCTGGCGAAGGTTGTTCCGGCAAGCGACTCCGGGCCCCGCCAGGCAAGTGCCCGCATGCGCTGCGGAGCTGTGCGGTATGTCGCCTCGAAGGCGGCGGCCTCAGCCGTGTCCCGGTCCCGTTCGAGGTACATCCAGCGGCCCGCTTCTGCGGGCTCTCCGTACAGGCGGTACACCTCGGCCAGGCGTCGGCGAAGCATCAGGTCGTTCGGAAAGGACGACACCAGCCCGCGCAGGCGCTGGCGCGCGACGGGGACCCGGCCGGCGGTCAGGTCTGCATCGACTCGGGCAAGGGTGTCTGTCAGGGGCATGAGTGCATGATCGGGTACCGCAGTGACCACCGTCGACCTGGTTTTGTCGCTCAGCACTCGCTCGCCCGCAACGGCGGGAGTTAGGCCTCGCACTCGTCGCCGCCGGTTCCGCTCTCGCGTCAGTGTGGGGATGCCTCGGCCATGAGCGCCTCGGCCGTTTCGGTCCGGGCATACAGAATGCTGCGGCCGATCCGGGTGGGGCGCACCAGGCCCGCGTCCCGGAGCGCGGTGAGGTGCTGTGACGCGCCGCCGACCGTGAGCCGCGTGAGCGCGGCGAGTTGGGTGGTGGTCGCGGGTTCGTGGAGAAGGGCGAGCAGGCGCGCCTTGGGTCTGCCGATCACTCGGGCGAGTGCGTGCGGGGGAGTGGCGGGGCGTGACTCCCAGATGGTGGCGGTGCCGCGGGCCGGGTAGCGCAGGAGCGGCTGCCAGGGAGGTGTGGTGAGCAGTGACACTCGGGGCCAGGCGAAGGCGGACGGCGCGAGGACCAGGCCCCGCCCGTCCAACTCGACGGTACCGGTGCGGTTGCTGCGCAGCCTGACTCCGAGTCTGCCGTCCTCCCAGCGGAGGTTGGGGTCCAAGTCGGAGAAGAGCTGGCGGCTGCCGCCGGTGGACAGCAGATGTGCCCGGTGCCTTACATCGGCTTCGAGTACCGCGCGGATGCGCGGCCAGTACGGTGCCACCGCCAGCTCCCAGTAGGCCTCGATGGTGGTCGCCACCCGTTCCATCGCTGCGGCGGGTTCCGCGTACCGGGGCAGCCCCAGGACATCGAGGTCGGCCTGGACTTCTTCCACCGGGTGCGTACGCATCGCCGCGAGTTCGAGCCGGATGTCCGGGGCCGCGATCACCGGAGCAGGCGCGACGAACGCGGCCACCCTCGGCGTGACGAGTTCGGTGACCGGCCGCAGGTCCAGGCGCGCTCGTGCCAATCGAGGGCGTACGGCCGCGAGCCACGGGCCGTGCAGTGGGTGAGCCTCCGGCTGCGTCAGGACACGCAGGCTCGCGATCGCCTCCCACAGCGGCGAGATCGCCAAGCGGGTCAGCGCGAGGTCCTCGGTGGTGAACTTGAGCTCAAGCATCCACTGAGTTTAGGTATTTCTGAACCCATGGCGGGCCGTGCGGAACGTCCGCCAGCCTCTGGCGCCATGACTCGCGCACTCGTCACACCCACACCCACACCCGCCGCCGTGGACCGGCGGCACCGCAGCGTGCTCGCCGACCGTGACTTCCGGCTTCTGTACACCGCAGACGCGGCCGGCAGGCTCGGCGCACAGGTCAGCTTCCTGGCGCTCCCCGTCCTCGCGCAGACCGTGCTCCACGCAGGGCCGGGGCAAGTCGGCGTGCTGTCCGCGCTCGGCACCGTGGCCTTCCTGCTCATCGGCCTGCCCGCGGGGGCATGGGTGGACCGCATGCCCAAACGGACCGTGCTCGTCGCGGCCAACCTGAGCAGGGTCGTACTGACCGGCTCGATCCCCGTGGCCTGGGCCTGCGGAGCGCTCGCTCTTCCCCAGATGTACGTGGTCGTGTTCCTCACCGGGGTGGCGACAGTCTTCTTCGATGTCGCACATCTGGCGTACGTCCCCCACCTCGTCGGCGGGGACCGGCTCGTAGCCGCCAACTCCACCCTCTCCGGGCTGAATCAGGCCGCGGACGTCTCCGGACGCGGCATCGGCGGCCTGGTGGTGCAGTTCGTCGGACCGGCGGCAGCGATCGTCGCCGACGCGCTCGGCTTTCTCTGGTCGGCGTCGTCCATCGCGCGGATCCGGGCCGCCGAGCCGAGCCCGCAACGTACGGCCACGGCCAGACCCCGGCTCTGGCGGGAGACGGCCGCCGGGCTGCGCTTCGTGCTCGGTCATCCGATGCTGCGAGCACTGGCTGCCAAGGGGGCCGTGACCAACCTCGCGATCCAGCTGTGCCAGGTGTCGTTCGTGGTGCTGTTCACCGAGAAACTGCACCTGTCGGCCGGGATGTTGGGGCTGGTGCTGTCGACCGGTGGCATCGGCGGATTGCTCGGCGCGATCGTCGCGCCCGCCGTCGGCCGGCGCCTCGGGCACGGCCGGGCCTTGTGGATCGTCGGCGCGGTAACGGGCCCCTTCGCCCTGCTCACCGGTTTCATGGCCCCAGGCCCCCTGCTGTGGGTGGGCGCGGCCGGCTGGATGATCACCATCGTCCAGACCGGCCTGGCCAACGTCCTCGCGGTCAGCACCCGCCAAACGGTGACCCCTGCGGCGATGCTGGGCCGGATGAACGCCACCTTTCGGTTCCTGCTCACCGGGGCTCTGTCGGTCGGCGCCTTGTTGGCCGGGCTGATCGGCACGTGCGTCGGGATCCGGGCCGCGATCTTTACCGGCGCCGTCCTGATCGGCATCAGCTGGCTCGTCGTGTTCTGCTCACCGCTGCGGAACGTACGTCACCTACACGAACTCGGTGAGCGCGCCATCCCCGTCGGCCGGACCCCTTGCGGCAGAAGCACATGCCACCATCTTCGTGCGTGTCGTCGCCACTGGCACCGCTCAGGTCGCACCGGCCCAGCCGTCGTCGCCGAGCTCATTGCGGTCGGCTACTCCGTCGCGGGACTCGGGCGCTCGGACACGGACGGACCGCGCCGACATCCTGAGCTGGTCCCGCGGCCCCCTGCGCCGCTGGCTTCTCGGCCCCTCACAGGGCGAGTTGCCCCACTGCCCCGCGAAAGCCCCGAAGGCCTCGGCTGAACGAACAGCAGGCCAGACGCGTCGGGCGGGCGGATGGTGTGCCCCTCATCCCGCCAGGCCGCGGTCGAGGGGCCCCCACCTGCCGGGCTGGGCGGTCACGATGCGTGATGCCTCGGTGATGACGCAGTCGGCTATCCAGCCGATGGGTTCGATGTCCCGTACCAGAGGCTCGTTGTCCGGTCCGCGGGCTGCCTCGCGGCCGTGCAGAATCCACGGCCGCGTCCGTTCATCCTTGACCCGGGGCAGGTGGCAGTAGTCGTACAGCCGGCGGGCCACCCAGATGTCCGCCGGCCGCTCGCCCCACCAGTCCTCGAGGTCCAGGGAACTCGCTGACAGTCCTGGCAGCCTCACACCGGTCAGGTCGTCGGTGCTGCTGACGGCCGTCAGGTCGCGCTCGGGGCCGTGGGACCAGCGTGCGTAGAGGTGGCGGCGGCGGGTGACGAGCCTGGTCAGCTCACTGAGACTGGTGAAAGTCGGCAGACGGGCGACAGTACTCATGGCGGCGCTGCGTGATAGGGCGAGGTCAGGCGGTGAGCACGGAGTCGTCCTCGGGACGAGCGCCGGGCAGTTGGTAGCGGGCGGCGACGAGGGCGGTGTCTACATCGCGGGTGCCGGTCGACACGCACAAGGTGTAGGCGACGTCGTTCATCCGCTGCCGCACGGCCTCGGTGCCTTCCTCCGCGTGGAGTGCGCGCAGCGTCTCGTACTGTGCGATCAGATTCCTCAGTACAGCCGGGTGTGCCATGAGCATCGGGAGCCCCCTCAGCGCCGCTATTTGCGTAGTACACCGACCGTGTGCCCAAGGCCCGCATCATCAATCTCTTCTCCCGCTCACCACGATCAGCGGCGCGCTGGCGGGGAGGCCGGAGGGGCAGATGGAGGTTCACCGGGGCGGGGTGCGGGGAGGTCCACGGGCTCCTGGGGAGATGTCGCTTTTCCAGGAGCGGGGCGAAGATCTCGTACAGGCGCAGGTGGGATCGAGTCGACCAGTCGATCCGTACGTCGGCCTTGCCGCGCCACGACAGTGCCCTCGCGGTTTCTCCGCGCGTTCTGCGTGACGCTGGTTCGGCGCCCCGTACAGGCTCGGCCTGCGGTGACTGTCGGATTCGTGGTTTGTCAGTCGGTGTTGTCGTCCTCCGCCGATCCGGGTTCGGCCATCTTGCGGTGGGCCTCGGCCTTGGCCTTGTCGGGCAGGATCTTGTTCGCCATTTCCTGAGCCTTGGTCTTGGCGGAGCCTGCGACGACCTTTTCCTTGCCGGCGAGGAGCGCGTCGAGGCCTTGCCGGGCGACCTGCGCGGGGTCGTCCTTGTCCTGCTGGCCGACCTTGGTGTCGTCCATGTCCGCGCGGTGGAAGAAGTCGGTCTCGGTCGGGCCGGGCATCAGCGAGGTCAGGGTGACGCCGCTGTCCTTGAGCTCGTTCTGCAGCGCTTGCACGAAGGATTGCAGGAACGACTTGGACGCGTTGTAGACGGCCTGGAAGGAGCCGGGCATGGTCGATGCGATGGACGAGGTCACCAGGATGCGGCCCTCGTCGCGAGCGGCCATGTCGCGGACGACGCGTTTGGCCAGGTGCACGGTCGACCTGACGTTCAGGTCGATGACCTCCAGGTCGTCCGCCAGATCGATATCGACGAACGCGCCGCCCCTGCCGACGCCGGCGTTCAGCACCGCGACGTCCAGCGGCCGCCCGATGGCCTCGATGGTGTCGACGAGGTGCTCGGTCTGGTCGTACTCACGCAGGTCGGCCTGGATCACGTCCACCTGCGCGCCGGCCGCCCTGATCTGGGCGGCCGCGTGCAGGAGGCGAGTGTCGTCCTCGGCGTTGATGACGAGGTCGTAGCCGCGCTCGGCCAGCTGTCGGGCCAGTTCAAGTCCGATGCCGCTGGAAGCGCCGGTGACGAGGGCGAGAGGCTTGGCATCGTTCATGGCACGTTCTCTTCCGTCTCTTCCGTGTGATCGATTCAGGACGGCGGGGCGGGCAGAGGGTTCTCGGCCAGTGCGCGTGCGGCGTGGACGAGGTTGGAGGTCATGGCCCGGCCGGTGGACGCCGCCCAGTCGTGACCGCGGTCGTCGTCAAGGTAGTCGGGGCCGGCTCCGGGACCGAGATGCCAGTACGTCCACGCCTGGCCGGGGATGGTGAACCCGATGTCCCCGAGGGCGCCGCTGATCTCGCTGATCACGTGGTGGGCGCCGTCCTCGTTGCCCGTGACCAGCACACCGGCCACCCGGTTGTAGGCGACCGGCCGCTGCTGGTCGTCGGTCTCGCTGAGCATCGCGTCCAGACGCTCGAGCACACGCTGGGCGATCGACGACGGACGGCCGAGCCACGTGGGCGAGGCGATGATCAGGATTTCCGACGACAGCACCTTCTCGTGCACGGCGGGCCACTCGTCACCCTCGCCCATGTCCGTCTCCACGCCGGGCCTGATGTGCAGATCCACGGCGCGCACGATGTCCACCTCCACGCTGTGGCTCTTGAGGGCGCTGATGACGGTGTCGGCGAGAGCCTCCGTGTTGGAGGGCTGCGGGGACGGCTTCAGGGTGCAGTTGATGACGAGAGCGCGCATGAGCACCGGGGTTCCCCTCCCCGCGTGCTTTGAACAGTGCATCGGGCGCATGCCGTCCAGACGGCGGTGGACGCGTCCACAGTGCCCGGGCGGCGCACTGTGCGCATGTCCAGCCTGCTCGTCCGTTCGGCCGCCGTCTGCTCGCGCACCCCGTAGTGGACCGCGTGAGATGGGATCGATCCGGTCGCGAGTGAGAAGCCTCAGCCGAGGGGTACGCGAAGGTCATCTCGAAGCGGGTGCGGACGCACCGGTCTGGAGGAGGGCGTCATGCCACAGGGTTCGAACGCGAAACGTGAGCGTCAGTACGAGCACATCAAGGACGGTGCCGAGAAGCGCGGCAGCTCGAAGGGGCGCGCCAAGGAGATCGCGGCCCGCACGGTGAACAAGGAACGCGCCCGTGCCGGAGAGTCGAAGACGGCGAGCAAGACCTCGACGCAGGACAAGAAGTCCGCCTCCCGGCGGGGCGGCGAGCGTTCCCACAGCGGTGCCCAGGGGCCGACGAAGGACCAGCTGTACGCAGAGGCCAAGAAGCGCGGTATCGACGGTCGTTCGTCGATGAACAAGAAGGAACTGGCCCAGGCACTCGGCCGCTGACCCCGATCCTGCAAGAGGCGCTGACCCCAATCCTGTAAAGAGGCGCTGACCCCAATCCTGCAAGAGAAACGAGACATCCGCCGCCACCCGGTCGGGGAGTGGCAGTACTGCGGGGAGAGCGATCAATCGCCCGGCCCCCACCAGCCCGCCGACCACGACGAGGGCCCCAGGATCTGCGTCGGTGAATTGTTCCACGCGGTGGAGGGAGCCGAGAGGGTGTGGTGGACGACGGAGAACGCCGGGCCGGGACGGCGATGCGGCGGATGCGCTGACCCCGGACCAGGACGAGCAGGAAGACACCTCAAGGCGCCGGCCCTGACCTCGCCTGACCGTGAACGGAGACTCACGTGATCGACAGCACCCTGGCCTTGATGACGACCGGATACGCATGGTTGCCCGACCGTCGCCGCCGTAGCGGCGGGAAACCGGTGCGCACCCGTCTCATGGGCAAGGAGACCGTGGCTATTCACGGTCCGGAAGCGGTGCGCTTCTTCTACGACGAGGGCCACATTCACCGCCACGGGGCGCTGCCCGCGCCTGTCCTTGACACCTTGTTCGGGCGTGGGGCCGTGCACACGCTCGACGGCCCCGACCACCGGGTGCGCAAGGGCCTGTTCATGGCTCTGCTCAAGGACCGCGGCGGCCTCCACTCCCTGGCAGGGCACCTCAATACTCAGTGGGAGCGTGCCTGTGACCGATGGGCGCACCGCGACCAGGTCGTCCTCTTCGAGGAGTCGAGCCTTCTCCTCACCCGTGCGATCTATGACTGGTCCGGGATCCCGCTCACCGACGGCGCTGCCCAGGAGACCGCCCGCGACCTCGTCGCCATGGTCGACGGCTTCGCCTCGGCCGGACCCCGCCAGGCACGGGCCCGCCGTGCCCGCAGCCGTCAGGAGGCCCGGATCGCCGAGCTCGTCGTGGCAATCCGCAGCGGAACGCAATCGGCTCCCGACGGTTCGGTTCTACAGACGGTGGCGGACCACCGCGGCGCCGACGGCTGCCCCCTTGATCCGCATACAGCAGCGGTCGAGGTCTTGAACGTGATCCGGCCGACCGTCGCGGTCACCTGGTTCCTGACCTTCGCCGCTCACGCCCTGCACCGGTGGCCCGAGCACCGCAAGCTGCTCGCCGACGGTGACGCCCCCTTTGCCCGCGCCTTCGCCCATGAGATCCGCCGGTTCTATCCCTTCGCGCCGTTTGTCGGCGGTCTCGCCGCGACCGACCTGCATTGGGACGGTCAGGACATTCCCGCGGGCAGCATGGTTCTCCTCGACCTCTACGGACAGAACCACGACCCGCATCTGTGGCCGGAGCCGTCACCTTCGACCCCAGCCGCTTTCTGGGCCGCGAGCCCGACCGTGACACCCTCGTGCCGCAGGGAGGGGGCGATCCCGCGGTCCACCACCGCTGCCCCGGCGAGGACGTCACCCTGACAGTCCTCGAAACCCTTGCCCCCCGCCTGGCCGCGCTGCGCTACGACGTCCCCGCCCAGGACCTCAGCATCCCCCTGAAGCGCATCCCCACAGCGCCGCGCAGCGGGTTCGTCATGACCTGCGTGCGGTAGAGCCCAGCCGGTACGGCGCTGGAGACCGGCCGAATGCGGTGTGGTCTTAGCGGTTCTGACCTTCCAGCCCGCCGGGCAGGTCGCCGCGAAGCCGTACAAGCTGCTGGTCCAGGCTCTGTCACGGTCGTCGAAGGTGGCCGTGGCGAAGTACGCCTGGTCGGGCCGCGAGCGCCTCGGTGTGCTGCGCGTCCGCGACGACGTCCTGGTCCTGCACGCCATGCGCTGGCCTGATGAGATCCGCGACCCTGCGGAGCTGCTGCCGCCGCCGACCGAGGTGTCCGAGGCCGAGATCGAGGGGGCGCTGGCCCTGATGGACACCATGACCGTCGGCCAGCTTGTGGGGGAGGAGTTCCGCGACCGCTACACCGAGGCCATCGCGCAGATCATCGAGGCCAAGCGCGGGGAGAGGCCTCTGCCGGAGGTGCCTGAGCCGGAGCAGCCGGCCCCGGTGCTTGACCTCATGGCCGCACTGCAGGAGTCGGTGTCGAAGGCCAAGGCGTCCCGGAGCGAGGACGCCGGACCTGCTGAGGTGCACGAGTTGCCGAAGCCGAAAAGAAAGGCGGCCGCCAAGAGTCGGCGAGTTCGGCCCCGGTCGGGGGTCGGCCGGAGAGCATCCAGCAGTGCCACCACTTCCGCACTATGGCCGCTGAACGCGGAAGGCTCGGCGGGCAGTGACGATGTGGCGACAGGTACCGGGCCAGGGGAGCGGTAGCTCACGTCCTTGCCGGTGACGCCCTTCCTGGATTTGATTTCTGCAAGGACGGCCACAGCGGCCGCTGCCGCGTTCGCCGCGGCTCGCTGCTGGGAGCCGGAGGCGTCGGCTGTGTGCTTCTGGCCATCGGCTTTGTCGCTGATACCGCGGATGGTGAGCGTGTGCAGGGAGCCGGTCAGATGGGCGGCCTGCGCGACTCCGGCGCTCTCCATCTCTATGGCGACGGCGTCGTTGTAATGGTGCTTGAGCTGCTCAGACAGCGTCGAGGAACGAGAGTTGAGGACCACTTCACCAGCGGTCACCGGTTTGAAGTGCACCCGCCCCGACAGCTCGGGGCCGAACCGGGCACGCTGGGCGGCCTGTACCAGGGGATGCGAGGCGTCCCAGGCGCGAGGGCGGGCGTGGAAGCCGTCGTCGGTTACCTTGCCTCCGAGGTAGCCGTACACGCGGGTGGCAATCACGACATCCCCGAGTTCGATGTCGTCCCTCAGTCCGCACCACACCCACGAAGAGCAGGTAGTCGGGAGTGAGCCAGTTGTAGGCCCGCTCGGTAATCACGGCCGCCGCCGCGTTGCCCTCACCGGTCTGCGCCAGTGCGGCGGACCAGTCGGTGCCCGCCAGACGTCCGCGGTCGAAGCGAGTGCCAAGGGGGTGGGATACCACGTGACAGCGGGTTGGTTGAGGTCGTTGACGTGACAGACAGCGAAGGCGGCCCCACCGTCGGGATATTGACGGCGCTTCCGGTGGAATATGAGGCCGTGTGCGCCCATCTCACCGAGATCCCCCCAGCCGGGTCTTGAACTCAACGGTAGAGAAAGATCCGACGCAGAGGTACGGGTGGAAGCCATTTACGGCAGTCCGTAGGGACCCGAGCCCTTCGCATGGGCGGTGATCGACCTGCCGGAGCCAAGCACATCCCGGAGGGCACCGATCCGCGACACCGCGCCCAAGAGAGCATGAGCGCCCACGGTGCCAACTCACGCTCGACACCTTGGCAGACGCCGCAGCGCTGCGCTCTCATCCCAGCCTCAGACACCGATGTCGGCCGTGGTCTCTTGACCGCGCCAGCACGGGAACGCTGAGTCAGGAGCACCCAGGCCCGCCGTTGATTGTGGCCGCGGTCGGCGCACGTTACGTCCTCCAGGCGGCGGCGCTCCGGTGAAAGTCCTCCTTGTAGCAGCGGCGTTGAGTCAGATCAGATTCGGTCAGTTCCGGGTGCACTGGTGGTTCTTCTGGGGTGGCCCACAGTTGGATCAGGTGGCGCTCACCGCGGCCGCCGACGCCGAATTCGGGGGTGGCAGTACGGCAGTACAGGCGCATCCGCATCCAGGCCGGCAGCTGCCCGGTGGGCAGTGTGAGCGGGCCGTCGTCGGGTTCGGCTTCCGGTTGGCGTTCTTCTTAGCGTTGTTGATCATCCAGTGCAGGGGCTTACCGCCGTTCGGGTCACCGCAGTGGCCGCCTCGGGCCCGGCGGCCGAACTCATCCATGCAGAAGACAACTTCTGGCTCGCCCTCCTCGGGTATGACTTCGCCGTCGGCGATCGCGTACCTGCGCAGCCTCCACCCGCCCGAGGTCCGGATAGCGATCGTGCTCGACAACAACTTCTCCCCGCACCTGACCACGAAGAAGGACACCCGGGTCGGCGACTGGGCCGCGGCGAACGACGTCGAGCTCGCCTACACGCCGACCAACAGCTCCTGGCTGAACCGCATCGAGGCCCAGTTCACCGCCTTGCGCCACTTCGCTCTGGACGGCACCGACCACGCCAGCCACAAGGAACAGGGCAACATGACCGCCGCTACATCATCTGGCGGAACAAGCACGCCGCGGACGAACGACTTCGTAAAGTCGTCGACAGGGCCAACGTTGCCTGATGGGCATCAGACCTCCGCGGGACGCACCCCGTCGAGATCGACTCACACCCATCCTTGACAAGGGCGCGGGCTGCGGTTCAGGCCAGCGCGGAAGACATAGGCCGTCATCGGGGCGGTGACCGGCCCCGGGCCCAGCCGGGCCGTCATCTCCTCGATGACGGTGGCGCGGACGGCCGGTCCGTCGCCGCGCTCCTCAACGGCCGCGCGCACCGGTGTTCCGGTGAGGTACCCGGCGGCAAGGTCGGCGGTCGACGCGGCCCGGCCCTGAAGCGTCAGCTCCTGCTCGCCCTCAACGGCGAACCCGGCCCCCTCCAGATCAGTGGCCACGACAGCGGGGTCGGCGTAGCCGTGCGGAACCGTCCGGAAGAACTGCGGCGGGTCGACCGGAAAGGCCCGCTCCAGCCCGGCCTGGAGCGCGACTTCGAAGGCGTGCGCCTCAAGCGGGCCCCAGGTGTTGAACAGGAACCGGCCGCCCGGAGCGAGGACCCGGCGGACCTCGGTGAAGGCCCCGATCCGGTCGGGAAAGAACATCACGCCGAACTGGCAGGCCACCAGGTCGAAGCCTTCGTCCGGGAACGGCAGCCGCTGCGCGTCGGCCTGCCGCCATACTGCACCCGGGGACCGGGCCGACCCGAAAGCGACCATGGCATCGTTCAGGTCGGTGGCCGTCACCTCGGCCGACGGTACCGCCGCGAGCAGGGCAGACGTTAAGACTCCAGTACCTGCAGCCAGTTCGAGGATTCGCCAAGGGCGGAGTGCCGCCGCTCGGGCAGCCAGGTCCCCGGCGAAAGGCCGAAAGACAGCCGGTACGAGGTACTGCTCATAGGCCGCCGGCATGGACTCGGACCACCGCCGGTCGGCATTGATTCCAGTCACCCTCACGACGGTAGCGTCGCGTTAGGAAACCTCTTCCCCGCCGCGCCGCCGCGCCCTGGAGCTTGCCCCGCCTGACAACGCGGCAGGGCAAACGTTCTCTGACGCGGCACTAGGTGCTCCCCGCGTCCGCGGGGCTGGTCCCGTTAGCCGCGCGGGGCGTCGGCGGGGGTGGCGAGCCGGGCGCGGTCGGCCGCCGTGACATCCACGGCCCAGCCATGGATGAGCTGGGAGCGCGACACTTCGCGGAGACCCGGCGCCGTACCGGTGGCCGGCGCGGGCCGGTGGGGGCGTGCTCACCGGGCGAGGTGGCGGATCACCGTCCCGGCCCTGACCGAGGCGTCGCGTCCCACGCGTACGATCCCGCGGGGGCCGCGGACGCGTGAGTGAAACCAAGAGGGGCGCTCGCGCTGGGGGCTCGAGGTGCCAGTCAGCGGATAGGCCACTACTCTCTAAAAAGGATGAGGTCGCGGTTCAGGACACGTCCCGCAGCAGGCTCCCACGTCGGTGGGGGTGGGCCTGCTGGTGGGCGACTGCAGCCCTCGCTTTCACGAAGCGACCTCGACGACAGCGCTGCATCCCTCTCCGAGCGGCGCCAATCAGCCTTCGCCGGACCTCGCGCTTCGGCGTCAGGCTACGGCCATCCCTTTCGTGGCGGGGACAGCGCGAAAACGAGGAAGAAAGAGCAAGGCTATGCGAGCACATCGCGCCAAGCGCGCCTTCGTCTGCGCCGCGGCCGGCTTCCTGCTGGTTGGCGGCACCGCTATTGGGGTGGCGGGCACGGCCACAGCAGCCGCCCCCACCACGACGACCGCCTCGGTTCCCGAGGGCTGCTGGTGGCACAGTGGCTGGTACGACACATACCACCACTGGCACCAGGGCTATTGGGTTTGCCGCTGAACGGCAACGACCACAGGAACAACCGTTGACCTGCCCGTCGTCCGGGCGGTTTCGGCAGGCTGGTGCCGGTGAGGCAGCCGTCGAGGACGTCGTGGCGGTACTGGAGCTGGCGTAGGCCGCGTCGGACGGTGGTGATCAGGTCGCCGGGGTCGGCGAAGGCCTGTCGCTGGCTGGATCTGCCGGTAGATCTCGCGGGCGACCTAGCGTTTGAGGGGACTCGCGACCACCGTGTGGACCGTGGGCGAGGTGCTGTTCTTCAGCTGCATCGTGAGCGTAGTCGAACGCTCGTAGCGCCGGGCGGCGGCCGGGCCCTCCTCAGTCCCCGGTGACGGTGACGCCGTCGCACACGGCCCGGACCCGGCCGACAAGCCGGAGGTGCCGGAGCCGGCTTGGGCAACCGACGAAAATGCCGGTCACGAAGTGTGCGGCTCCGCACCGGGAATGGAGCGGGGCCGGAGGGGGTGATCCCGTCCGGCCCCGCTGTCACTGCGTCGGGGGTGCCGACGTGGTGCGGGCATGGTGCAAACGTGGCGCCGTACCGCGGAATGCCTGTCCGGTGAACGCACGGATTCACCGGTGGTGCCATGTGAGACCTATTTGCGTTTGGTGCGCCCTATCAGGGCTGCGACCGCGAGGACGGCAATGATGACGATCACCAGAACTGTGATCGGCGTTCCGGACGGCCATCCCTTGTAGGCCAGGGTTACGTGGTTCATTTCACCTCACTAGGTGGCTCGATCGTAGATTTCCTGGGTCGCATTTCCCGCTGCCGTCCCACCGAACGCGCAAACAGGGGCCGCGGTACCGCCGGTGATGTACAGGCAACCTGCCGTGAAGGCCTTGTCCGCGGCGAAAGAGAGCGCTGTGCCGGCCGCCTCCTTCCACTGGCCCTGGGAGACCTGACTGGCTATCTGTCCGATGCTGATGACGTCGGACGCGAAGCCGACCTTCTTGGACGCGGACTCCGCGAAACTCATGAAGGAGGTTCCGATGGGGTCGATGCGGTTGACGGGGTCGCCGCCGGCGTAGAGGTAGGGGTTCTGTTCCTGGCCAGAGGGGTCGGGTTGGGTGAAGCGGCCGATGTTGGCGTCGTAGTAGCGGGCCTGGAGGTGGTAGAGGCCGGTGGGGTCCTGGTAGTTGCCGGCGAAACGGTAGGGCTGGGCGACCGGTTCGGACGACTGGGCCAGGACGCGGACGCCTCGCGGGCTGTAGGCGTAGCTGTCAACCTTGTTGCCGGCGATGTCCGCGAGAGCGATGACCGAGCCGAGTGCATCGGTGAGGTAGTAGTAGCTCTTGCCCCCGGTCGTCATGGAATTCAGGGTGCCCCCGGGTTCCCGGTTGAAGCCCATGTCCGCGCCGGCCGTGGTCTTGGCGGACAGACCGAGGGGTCCGTTGTGGAAGTAGGTGTCACCGAGTTTGATGCGTTCGCTCTGGTCGGTGGAGCCGTATTGTCCCGCGTAGGCCTTGCCGTTGATGGTGATGGACGACATCTGGGAGTGGTCGGTCCACTGCCCGCCGGTCCGCAGGTAGTCGTCGGTGGAGGCGCCGGCGGTCTCGTTGCCGATCTGGTCGTAGGACCAGGTGCCGCTGGTGCTGGACTTGGCGGTCAGCTCCTGGGCGTCGTTGTAGCTGTAGGTGGTGCCGCGCGGGCAGCCGGGGTCGGTGCCCTGGGAGGTGAGGTTTCCGGCGAGGTCGTAGCAGTACTGCCAGGAGTCGGTGATGCTGCCGGCCTTCTCCTCCTTCGCGTAGGAGAAGCGGCCGGCGCCGTCGTAGGAGTACGTGCGCTTGAGCCCTCTCACGTTGTCCGTGCTGGTGCGGATCTTGCTGCCGTCACTCTCGCCGTCGGTGCCGTAGTTGTAGGTGTAGTCCAGGTTGACCAGGGTGCCCTGGGCGGAGGTCACCTTGATGTTCTTCGGGCGGCTGGAGGGGTCGACGTCGACCTTCTGGACCGTCCCGCCGGGGTAGGTGGTCGTGGTGCGGACGTCGTTCTTGTCGTAGTCGTACGTCGTGACGCGGCCCTGTGAGTCCCTGAGCTCTTTGAGCTTGTTGACCTCGTTCCAGGAGTAGTCGATCTTGCCGGCCGGGTCCTGGTAGTAGTCGACGTTCCCTGCCGGGGTGTAGGCCAGCAGGGTCTGGGAGGTGTCCTGGAGCGTGCGGACGGTCTCCCGCTGGAGCGGGTCGAACTCGTACTTGACCGTTCCGGTGCCGTCCGAGCGCTGGACGAGGTTGCCGTCGCCGTCGTACCAGTACTCGACCTTCACCGTGTTCGGTGAGGTGACGGTGCGGATGCGGTCGAGGTTGTCGTACGTGTAGCTGACGGTCACGCCGCGTGCGTCGGTGACGGACTTGGTGCGGCCCAGGTCGTCGTAGGTGTACGTCGTCTTGTCCAGCGGCGCAGGGGGCGAGACCTTGTCCAGGTTGCCCTTGGCGTCGTAGTGGAAGTCGGTGGTGACCGTCTTGGAGGCGGTCATCTTAGTCTTCGCTTTGCAGCGCTGGCCCTCGAAGCCGCCGCAGGTGGGCGTGGCGGGGTTGTAGTCGTAGGAGACGTTGCCGCCGCCGGTGCCTGTCTGCGCGACGGAGGTGGTGTTGCCCACAGTGTCGTACGTGAACTGCGTTTTCTCGCCGTCAGGGTTCGTGGAGTCTGACGGCACGTCCCCGCCTGCGATCGTCTGCCAGTGATTGACCGTCTCGCCGCCCGTGGGGGCTTTGACGGTCTCGAGGTTGTTGCGGTCGTCGAAGCCGTAGTCGGTGGCATTGCCCGGGGTGGTGCCCGAGCCCATGGCATCGGTGGCGGAGTCGATGTTGTGATTGGCGTCGAACTTCGTCGACCGGTGGTGCTGCAGTGCGTCGGTGACGTCGGTGACCTGGCCGTCGCTGTCGTGCTCGTACTTCGTGGCGTGCAGCTCCGGGTCCGTGGCCGTGGTGGTGCCGGCCGCGGTCGGGGAATCGGCACTGTAGCCGTATGTCCAGGTCGGGCCCGTGTCGCCAGAGCCGTTGAACCCGGTGGCGCGCAGCATCGACGTCACCCGGTTGCTGTCGTCGTAAGTGAAGACAGTCACCCGGCCTTCGGCGGTCGTGATCCTCTCGATGCGGCCGGAGGTGTCATGGCCGAAGGAGATGGTCTTGCCTTCGGTGTCGGTGGTGGCGGCCAGGTTGCCGTCCTCGTCGAGGTCGAAGACGGCGGTGCGGCCGGTGTTGTCCTTGGCCTGCCACTGCGACGCGTAGGTCTTGTAGAGGTCGATCCAGCGACCGGAGTGGCTGTCGGTGAGCTTGAATCCCTTGTTCTCGCCGTTTTCGTCGTGCTGTTCGACGGTGATCGTGCCGTGGTTGCGGTCGGTGACCTTGGTCAGGCAACCGTTCGCGTTGTACGTCTCCTTCGAGCCCGACTTCCAGTTCGTGAGGGTGTAGGTGCCGTCGGAGTTCTTCTTCAGGTCCTCCGAGTAGCCCTTCGGGGTGGTGAAGGAGCCGTCACTGTTCTTCTCGAAACGGACCGTCGCGCCCGAGGCGTCGTAGAAGATGACCTCGGAGGACGAGACCGACAGGTAGCGCTCGTACTGCTGCCACCAGCGCTGCGACACCCGGCCCCACGGAGCGTCCAGCGAGTTGTACGTCCGCGCCAGTCGCAGGCGCTGTCCGACACCGGCGATGTCGAAGTCCGTCGCCGTCAGCATCAAGTTGCCGGTTGAATAGTCGATCTTCGCCGTCAACGCGTCCGTGATTGCAAAACTCGTATAGCGGTGCCAGGGCACGTCGCCCTGCCCCTCGGGCACGAGGTTCCGCACCGATGCGGACGCCGCCATACCTGCCGCCTTCGGCTTCTTGGCGGACCCGCCAGAGGCGGGGTCCTTGGCGTGTGCGCGCTGCTCGCGCAGCCACGGCAGGTACACCGAGTCGTTGGGGTCCTTCGACGGCTGCGACTTCACCGGACGGTTCGCACCGACCCTCACCGGCGGCATCGTGAAATGGGGGCTGCCTTTGCCCCAGGCGGACGCCGGCGCCGGCACCGCGGCAGCAGGCTGAGCGAGGGGCAAGGCCGCCGCCGCCAATGTGGCGGAGGCCACAACAGCCAGCGCTGACAGACGCATTGATCTCTTTTGGGCATACCGGGACGGCATGCCCGAAGCACGCGAGTGCATGAGTGAATCCCCCATGAGAGGCCAAGAGGCCCGGCTACCTCGTTGGTCACCGAGCCCGCACAACCTGTCACAGGATTCGCACAAGGATGTGGGCGTGCCCTCGAAATCACGCCTCATGCGAGCTGGAATCAGCCCGTCCGCATGAGGTGGGCGAAGGGAATATCAAGCCCTCAAAACAGCCATAACAGCCGTGCTCTTTACGGCCATTGGAATGCTTTCAGAGCAGAACTGTCTGGAAACAGTTATCCACCAACTGCTCGCACTGGACGCGGCATCATCGTGGGCCGCCCCTACTCGGAGGCAGCCCACCCTCAGCCCGGACGCGGCGGACGTCCCCGCCAGTGCGTCCGCCCCTGGGCGCCCAGGTCGACCGTGCCGTCAGCGGCTCTTCCGTCATGCCGTCCGCGTATCCTGCTGGCCGCCCGCAAGATCCGCGCAGCGCAGTCGCCGCGGGGAGAGGGCAGGACCGGGGGAGGGGCCGCATGAGACCGGTGGAGGCGACGGATCCGGCTGCTGTCGGGGGATACCCGATCTTGGCACGGCTGGGCGCCGGAGGCATGGGCCAGGTCTATCTCTCCCGTACGACGGCCGGACGTCCGCTCGCGCTGAAGACCGTGCGCCCCGATCTGGCCGAGGCGCCGGACTTCGAGGCACGGTTCGCCCGGGAAGTCCGCAACAGCGACCTCGTCCGGTCGCCGTTCACCGTTTCCGTCATCGACTTCAGCCCGCCCGGCCACCGCCCCCAGTGGCTGGCGACCGAGTACGTCCCGGCGCCGGCCTTGGCCGAGTGGGTCGCAGCACATGGGCCGCTTCCGCCGGTCACCCTGCGCGCCCTGGCCGGTGAACTGGCTGCCGCCGTCGCGGCAGTGCACGCCTGCTCGCTGACGCACCGGGACATCAAGCCGTCCAACATCCTCCTGGGCCGCGAACAGCCCATGCTCATCGACTTCGGTATCGCGCGGGCAGCCGACGACTCACGGCACACCCACAGCGGAGGCGTCATCGGCTCTCCGGGCTACCTGGCGCCCGAGCAGATCTCCCGGGGCATCGTGACCGAGGCCGGTGACGTCTTCTCCCTCGGCTGCGTCCTCGTGTTCGCGGCGACCGGACGCAGCCCCTTCCAGCACCCGGGAGAGGAGGTCTCCGCAGCCTCGCTGCTGTACCGCATCGTGCACGAGCCGGCTCACCTCGGCGCCCTGCCCCCGGAGCTGCTGCCCGTGGTGAGGCGCTGCCTGGCCAAGCAGCCCGAGCAGCGACCCACCAGCAGGGAACTGACCGATCTGCTGCCCCGCCGGTCCGGCTCGGCCTGGAGCCAGACCCTGCCACCCGGCCTCCATGACGAACTCGCCACCCGCGAGGCGGAAGTGGCGCGCCTGGTCACAGCACCCACCGTCATGGCGCCCACCGCCGCGACGGTTCCACCACCGCCGGCCCGGACCGCCACCCCGCCACCCGTCGGCGGAACGGCTCCGCCACTCGCGGCCGCCGCCGGCCCTGGGGGCGCTTTCGGCCCCCCGCCTTCCCCTGGACCGAGACCGAGCGGTCCCATGGGCGTATCGTCCGCCGCCATCGGCACCCGGCAGCCCGCCACCTCGACATCGCGCACGTGGTGGATAGCTGCCGCGGCCGCAGCGACCGTCGTCGCGGCCCTGGTCGCCTTGCTGCACCCGTTCGACGGGCGTGAGGACCGGGGGAGAACGGACACGAAAGAGGGCGGACGCCCCACGCCCTCCATCTCGGCGACCGTATCGACGCTCCCCCCACGGTGGACGGGAGTCTGGATCGGCACCGGGCCGGGCAACCCACGTGCCGACGGACGACTCACGCCCCGCACCACTTCGTTCCGGGTCACGCTGACCCTGCACACCGCCGCGGTCGGAGAACTGGCCGGCAAGCAGGTCAGCAACGTGACAGAGGCCGACACAGAGCGCGAGGTGGGCTGCACCGAAGCGCTCGAACTACGGGGCGTACGCGGAACCACCGCCACTCTCGAGGCGGTCACAAGCCACCCCACCGACCGCGCAGCGTCCTTGCTGACCTGCGAGAAGGGGCACGTGTACGTCGTGGAGCTGTCAGACGACAACGTCATGAACCTCGGCGAGGAGGGCGCCCAGTCTGCGGGCGCACCCTCCCGCCTTCACCACCGCCCAGGCACCCGATGACGACCTCACCACACGCCGGTCGACGACGTCCTCGGTCCCCTGACCACCGCCGTACAGGTCCTTCCCACGAAGGCACACTGCTCACGACGCCGCCCGACGGGATCAAAGCCGCTGTCGGGCCGGACAGCGCGGGTCACCCGCCCCCACCCAACTAGCCCCTAGCGCGGACAGATCATGACTCAGGCACTGAGCACGGGTTATGAGGTTGCGATGAGCCCGGTGGGTTAGGCGATGATGCGGAGGTGCGTGCTGAAGCGAATGAAGTGGAAGAGGCGATCAAGGGCGAGCTGCGGCTCATAGATCCCAGCGTGCGAACGTCGCGGGCGGAGGCCAGGCAGCTGTTGGACCCGGAGTTCGTGGAGGTCGGCGCCTCGGGCCGGCGGTGGTCGTACGAGGAGATGCTGGCCGAGTTGCCGGAAATGCCGGGCAACTCGGACCAGGGCCCTCGCTACGTGCCCTCAGACATGACGGGTGTCGTGCTGGCTCCCGGCGTGGTGCACCTGACGTACGAGACCACGATCGAAGGACGGCGGGCGCGCCGGAGCTCGCTGTGGCGCAGGTCGGGGGAGGGGATGGGCTGGCGGATGTACTACCACCAGGCCACGCCCGTTCCGTCGCAGGGCGATTGACGGTGCGGGTCACCAGTGACGACGGAGTTCGGATCGCGTTCGAGGTGGTGGGCAGCGGACCGCCATTGGTGCTGCTGCACGGCTTCTTCGGGGATCGCACGACTTGGCGGTCCGCCGGCTACGTCGACGCGCTCGCGGAAGGCCATCGCCTCGTTCTCATCGATGCCCGTGGTCACGGCGGCAGCGATTCGCCCCATGACGTGGACAGCTACCGGATCGACCGTCAGGTCGGCGATGTCGTGGCCGTACTCGACGCACTCGACATCTCCCGGGCGGCCTTCTGGGGTGCGTCGATGGGTGGCATCATCGGCCTCAACCTGCTGGCGGGGCACCCCGAACGGCTGACCGCGCTGATTGCCGGCGGGGCACACGGCGGACCTGTCACGGCGGCTCCGGCGGAGATTCAGCAGGAGATCGGACTGTTCCGCTCTCGGGGAACGGCTCCCTTCATCGAGATGCTGGAACGTCAAGGACCACTCCCGGCATGGATGCGCGCGGCGATGCAGGCAGCCGACCCGTATGCGCTGGCAGCGCTGACTGCCGCCCTCGGCTTCCGCGAGGGCGTCCTGGAAAGGCTCGTACGCACCTCTACGCCGGTGCTTCTGCTCGCCGGCGACCGTGACTCCCGACTACAGTCGATCCAGGACACCGCTGCCCGGATTCCGGGTGCAACCTGCGCCGAAATGGCAGGTTGTGGCCACTTCGAGACGTTCTTGCGCCTCGATCTCGCCCTGCCCGTGGCACGTCCGTTTCTCGCCAGGAACGCGGCTGTGTGAGCCGCTCAAGAACCAGTGCAAGTGAGCGAAGGTGCGTTCCATGCCCCAGGGCCGGGGCGCGCCCAGCCCGGAGCCGTCCCCGGCGCCCAGGACCCCAGCACTTGGCTTCCGCCGGCTGCCGGCTACCGCTGCAAGTACCTCACCGACTGGGTGGCCGACAAGCTGCGCTGGAGTCTGAGCATCGACGCCGGCGAGCAGGCTGCGCCGGGGCCGAGATCCCACAGCACACCTCCCGGGCTGGCTCGGGCCTCTTCGTCACCCGCGACGAGAGCGAGAAGTGCTCGTCGTGCTGCGTCTCCTTCGCTGCCTCCGGCCGACCGCCGACCCTGACCCTCCGGCTGCGTCGCGCTCCGGTCGCTGACCCGGCCCGCCCCGTCCCGTGATGGGCCCCTGACGTACGCTCCTGCCGAACGTCACAAGATCGAGGGAGGGGCGCATGGAACGCCGTGCGTTGATGCTGGCCATGGGCGGATTCGTAGGGGCCTGGGGCGGCGCGTCCGTGCTGGGCGCGCCGTCCGCCGCGGCAGCCGGCGGCGGGGTCGTCGTGGACGTCACCGCCCACGGCGCGAAGGGTGACGGCACGACGGATGACACCGCCGCCTTCCAGAGCGCCCTCGCCGCGGTGAAGGCCGCGCCCGGCGGGGCCACCCTGCTGGTGCCGCCCGGCACGTACCCGGTCGGCGTGAGCCTCGTCCTCGGCTCCGGCACCACCGTGTCCGCCTACGGCGCACGCGTCGTGCGCATCAAGGACAGCGGCGCGCTGCTCAAGAACTTCGACTCGGTCACCCCCGCGTACGGCTACGGGGGCGCGGGGAACATCGCCGTCCTCGGCGGCATCTGGGACATGCGCGGGGCTCAGTTCAGCAAGCAGAGCGACGCCATAGGTTTCGCCCACTGCGAAGGCGTCCTGGTGAAGGACTGCACCTTCGTCGACACCCCTTCGGCGCACGCCGTCGAGCTGAACGCGGTCCGTAACGTGGCCATCGTGAACTGCGTCTTCGACGGCCACCACCCCGGCGACGGCGCGAGCCTCACCACCAAGGAGGCCGTCCAGATCACCTGCGCCACCGAGGGCAACCTGCCCGCCCCCGCCTACGACGCGACCCCCTGCGAGGACATCCTCATCACCGGCTGCACCCTGCGCGCCGGCACCACGACCGGGCCGTTCGGCGCCCTGTGCGGGGACCACTGGGGCGCCAAGGGCGTGTTCCACCGGCGGATCAGGGTCATCGGCAACACGGTCGAGAAGAGCGGCGCGTTCGGCATCCGCGCCGCCGACTGGCAGGACTCCGTCATCGCCGACAACACCGTCACCGACGTCGCCCTCCACGGCATCTACCTCAACTCGCCCCAGGGCAACGGCCTCAGCGGCATCACCGTCACCGGGAACACGGTGCGCGGAGTCGACGGCAGCGGCGGCATCTCCGCCACCGTCGCCGCCGGCGGCGCCCGCCACCGCGACATCACCGTCTCCGGCAACACCGTGGAGTCGGTGAAGGGCGAGGCCGGCATCTACGTCGCGCAGACCGATGGCCTCACCGTCACCCGCAACACCGTCACCACCACCCTGCGCCTCAGCGCCACCGGCAACTGCCAGGGCATCCACGTCCAGAGCTCCCCGAACGCCGTCATCGCCCGAAACAGCCTCACGGACATCCAGGGCGACGGCATCGGTGTCGACAGCGGCTCCACCGGTGCTCTCGTCACCGACAACACCGTCCTCACCACGACCGGTCCCGGCATCAATACGGGCGTGAACGGCGCCACCCTGCGCGGCAACCGGATCACCGGAGCCACCGGCTACGCCGTCCGGGTCGGTGGCAACGCGGTGGGCACCTTCGTCCAGTCCACCACCGTCGGCGCGGTCACCGGCGGCGCCTCGGGGGCCGCGATCGGCGTGATGGCCGGTTCCAGCGGCACCTGGCTGGTCGGCAACGACCTCACCGCCCGAGGCTCCGGCACCCCCGCGATCACGGACAACGGCACGGGCACCACCCCCGTACAGAACACGATCTGACCTCCGCCCCCGCACGCGCCGGCCTGTCCGGACAGGACCGGGCCGGTGTCGAAGAGGGGGCGGGCGGTGGACGACCCGGCGGCGTGGAAGATCTGTAACTCGCTGCCGGGACCGAACCGACAGATCACCGGCTACCCGGGGTCTTTGGCGTGGTGAGAGCTTCGGAGAACTGCACGGGTGCGGTGCCGAAGTGACCTGTCCGAGGGCCCCGGAGCTTCGCCGCCGACGCGTTGATCCGCATCAGCGACACAAGGCGCCAACCTCGACCGAACCGGTCACCGACCCGCAGCCCAGCCCGTACCACGTCGGCATCGAGACAATGCTGGACGGCGCCCAGGTGCTGCGCCTGAGCCGCGATCCCGGCCCGCTGCTGAGTGGGCCCTCCCGCTGACCGCGTGTCGGCCAGTGCGAGTCACTCGCCGAGCAGCAGTACCTGGGCCACCGGCGTCCACGCCCACGCGTTGGGCGCGGGCAGATGCCGCCACCGCCCTGCGCTGCCCCAGGCGACATCGACAACGACCCCCATCATGACGTCCGGCTGCACCACTTCATCTGTCACGGTCCCTACGCGGCCGGTGGGAGACGCTCTCCATCGGCCAACAGGCCGTCAACCGGTCGCATGTGAAGGGTCCGAACCCGTGTCGAGCGAGCCGTTGCCACGCTCAACTCCTGCACGCGCGCCGGAGCCGCAGGAGGGGCGACTCATGCACGAGACCGGGGCTGCCTGCCCGACCGGAAATCAGTGGTGCCGCACTCCCGTGTGCCGTTACCGTTCTCCCGCTCGCAGTTGCCCTGACAAGGACGTGCCGTTGTACACCAAGTGAGAACCCCCGAGCGCTGATCCGTCGCGCGTCGCACACGTGTGCCGCGCTGCTTTTCGCTGCCGTCTTCTCACTGGAACCGGTGTATTTCTGTGTCCAAAAACTGGGTTGCCGTGCCCACCTGCCTGCCGATCGTTCTCCGCTGTTGCAACAGGTGCGCCTCCGTGCGTTCCCGTGCACGCAGCAAACTCCGCATCCATGCGGACCACGAACTCCTCCACGCCTGGCCCCTCCCCCTGTGCAGCGGGTGCGGGGGCACCACCAACCTCAGTGGCCTGGAGCGGATATACGTGCGTTCCGCGCGGTCCGAGCTCCTGAACCTGCGGTACGACAGGGACCCCGGCCTGGCAGCCGAGCTGCTTAAAGACCCGGTCGCTGGGCGACGCGGCGTGGGTGGCTCGGTTCGAGCGGGGCGGCCGGCCTGGCAGTCGCCGTACGGTCCGCCGCCGCACCGGGCGCACCGCGGCCGGTGGGTGACTGTGCCGGTGCTGGCCAGGTCTCGGTCCGCTTTGCGGCGCGGACACCTGTCTCGCCGGTGCGACTGATTGCCAAAGGTCGGCTTCCCGCGAGCCGAGGGCCTGGTCGGAGAGGGGACCTCGTGTCGACAGTGCACCTGAGCGGCAGGCTCTCACGTGATTTCACCCTCACGCTCAAGCGCTGAGGTATTCCGGCCCGGGGCGTGTCCGGCAGCATCCGATCTGCTGGACACGCCCCGGGCCTGGCGTCCAAACGCAGCTCGACGCCTTCGGCCTGGGCATAGGCAAACACATTTGGCAGCGTCCGAAGCCGCAGGCCGGGACGGTCGGGAACCGCGCACCCCCGCTCCGCCAGGAGGGTGCGCACCTCTCCGATCGCCCAGGTGACGGTAGAACGGTCGACACCGAACAGCAGCCCCAGGCACCGAGTGCGGCAGGCCGTGCCGCAGATGGATCAGTGTGGCCACCAGCCGATCGACGAACACCAGCTGATGGCGGGCGCCGGCACCTTCGGCCCGCTTGCGGGGCCCCGCCTCGCGCAGCATGGCGACGACCCTCGACCCCGGCGTGCCACGGCTCGGCCAACTCTTGGACCAGGCACGCAAGATGATGCCGAGGGAGCCCCGTGAACAGCCGATGCGCCAGCACCGCCCGATTGACCATGATCGCCACAGCGGGATCATGCCATCCACCGGGCACGACATCTCACCCTTTATCACGAACCAACTCGTACGACGCCATTTCAGTTGGTGTGATATGGCCGCAGTTTGGGGTGATGACTGCTGTGCTTGTTGAGCGGATGGCGCCGGAAGATCTGTGGACCTTGTTCCAGCGGGTGGTCCCCCCGGGCACCGGTTCGCCTGCAGGGTGGAGGGCACCGCCCACTCGGCCCTGGAGGTGCTCACTTCAGGCGAGTTCGAACTATGGGAAAGCACCTGCAGCGGTAATCCAAACGATGTGACTCCGCCGGACTCGGGACACTCCGCTCTCACAGGTGTGGCCGGGTTGCGATCGTTGAGGTTTCGGGTTTGACCGTTCGGTCGTGAGGGGAGTCCCGGTCCGTACAGTGCGGGTACGGTCGGATCTGCTGTCACTGGAGACGGGCCGGGGGGCGTGATGACGGGCGTGGGGATTGCAGTCGGGTACGTGTGTGCGTGGCCGGTGGGTAAGGCCCGCCGGGTATGGGGACGGGTGGACGCCGAGGTCGACCCGGGGGATGGACCGGCTGCACGACCTGGTCAGTCTGGTCAGCCGCAAACTCGATCAGGACCCGGCACTGCAGCGGGCTGTTGTAGAGGAAGCCGAGACGGCGCGGGAGGAGCTCACGGAGCGTACGCGGCGTCGACTGACGGACTCGTTGGAGGACGCCGTTGAGCCGGATGAGCAGTTAGCTACGGCGCTTGATCAGCTCGTGGAGGAACTGCGGGCCAGGGAACCGGCAGCGGAAGCCGGGGCGGGGGACCACGTCGACTTCCGGCACAGTCCGCTCCATGGGCCGGTTGTGGGCAAGGGCACCCGGCACAATCACGGTGGCCGGTCGAGGTGAGTACTACTGAAGACCGCCCCGGTAGCGGCGACGGTGACTACATCGACTTTCGGCGCAGCACGTCCCACGGGCCGGTGCTAGGCAAAGGCACTCAGAACAACTACTTCGGGCCGGGGCCGGCCGCCTTGCCGTATCAGGTCGGGAGGATCCCGCCACAGGCCAACTGCTTCCAGACCCGGGCCGAAGCCGAACGGCTGGCTGCGACCCTGACCGGAGGCGGGACCACCGTCGTCGGCTCTGCGGCCGGGGTGCTCACAGGGATGGGCGGGGTGGGAAAGACCCAGCTGGCCGCCCACTACGCCCGCAGCGCCTGGGAGAGCGATGAGGTGGACCTGTTGGTGTGGATCACGGCCAACAACGCCACTGCGGCCGCGTCGGGTTGCGCACAGGCTGGCATTGAGGTTTACGGTGCCGACCCGAAGCACCCGCAGCAGGCGGCGCAGACCTTCCTAGCCCGGCTACAGCCCAAACCGCAGAAACAACCCTTGCGGTGGCTGGTCGTCTTCGACGACGTCACCGACCCGGCAGATCTGAACGGACTGTGGCCGCCGGTCAGCCCACACGGCCGCACTCTGGTCACCACCCGCCGCAAGGACGGCGCCCTCTCCGGCCACGGTCGCCGACTGATTGAGGTCGGCCTGTTCACCCCCGAAGAGTCCCTCGCCTACCTCACCGCCGCGCTGGCCGACCACCACCGTCACGAGAACGACGATCTACTCGCCGCCCTCGCCGAAGACCTGGGCCACTTGCCGCTCGCCCTCGCCCAGGCCGCCGCCTACATCGTCGACTCCGGTGAGACCGTAGCTGCCTACCGGGAACTGCTGGCCGACCGCACCAAGAAACTCATCGACGCCGCCCCCGACGTCCTGCCCGACGAGCAGACCCTGCCCCTGGCCGCCGCCTGGTCACTGTCCATCGAGCGCGCCGACACGCTGCGCCCCGTCGGGCTGGCCCGCCCCATGCTCCAGCTCACCGCCTTCCTCAACGCCAACGGCATCCCCCTGGATGTCCTGACCAGCCAGCCCGCGCTGGCGTGCCTCGCACACCGCACCTCAACCGGCGCGGAGCCCAGCGACGAACCGGTCACAGTCTCCCCTCAGGACGCGAGGCGCGCCCTGAGGGCCCTGCACCGGCTCAGTCTCATCGACCACACCCCCGACAGCCCTCAGCAGGCCGTCCGCGTGCACCAGCTCATCCAGCGCGCCACCCGCGATGCCCTGACTGCCCATCAGCACGACCAGACCGCCCTAGCTGCCGCCGACGCTCTCGTCGCCGCCTGGCCGACCACCGAACGCGATACCGCCTTTGCCCAGACCCTCCGGGCCAACGCACAAGCCCTGGCCCACCATGCCGGGTCGGTCCTATACAAGTCGGACGTGCATACGGTGCTGTACCGGATGGGCACCAGCCTTGGCGAGACAGGCCAAGCCACCGCGGCCCATGACCACTTCCGCCACGTCACTGAGGCCGTACTCCAACAGTTCGGTGCTGATCACCCCGCCACCCTCACTGCCCGGCGCCATCTTGTCCGCTGGGAAGGGGAAGCGGAGGGTACGACCGGGAAGGCTTACGCCGACCTGGTGACCGACCAGACCCGGGTGCTGGGTGCCGACCACCCCGACACTCTCGCCACCCGGGCCGACCTGGCCCGGGTGTGGGGCGAGTGGAGTCCGGCCGGGGGCCAACATGTCTATCGCGAGCTGCTGGCCGACCGGACCCGGGTGCTGGGTGCCGACCACCCCGACACTCTCGCCACCCGGGCGGGCCTCGCCGCCATGCTGGAGCGTGATCACGGCTTTGATGCCACGCATCTCTACCACGAGCTGCTGGCCGACCAGATCCGGGTCCTGGGGGCCGATCACCCTGACACCTTCAGCACCCGGGCCAGGCTCGCCCGACGGCGAGGGAAGGGGGGGAACGCAGCTGGGGCCGCGGAAGCCTATGCCGAGCTGCTGGCCGAGCAGACTCGGGTGCTGGGGGCCGATCACCCTGACACCCTCACCACCCGGGCCGACCTCGCCCGATGGCGGGGACAGGCAGGGGATGCGGCCGGAGCCGCGACGGCCTATGCCGAACTGTTGGAGCACATGATCCGGGTAGTGGGCGCTGATCACTCACACACCCTCACCACCCGCAACAGCCTCGCCCGATGGCGAGGCCGGGCGGGAGATGCGGTCGGGGCCGCGGAAGCTTACGCCGACCTACTGGAACACATGAAGCGGGTGCTGGACGCCGATCACCCCCACTTCCTCAAAGCCAGGTTCAATCTCGCTCGTTGGCAGGGGCAGGCGGGGGATGCGGCCGGAGCCGCGAGGACCTACGCTGACCTGTGGGAACACCGTGTGCGGGTAAATGGCCCTGATTCCCCGGACACCTTTCACAGCGGGGACCTCGCCGCCAAGTGGCGGGGCTTGGCGGGGGATGCGGCCGGGGCCGCGGAAGCCTATGCCGAGCTGCTGGAGCACAGGCTGCGCGTACAGGGCCCCGACCACCCTCACATCCTGACCGCCCGGCGCGATCTCGCCCAGTGGCGGGGCTTGGCAGGGGATGCGGTCGGGGCCGCGCGAGCCTACGCCGAGCTGCTGGAGCACACGCTGCGCGTACAGGGCCCCGACCACCCTGACATCCTCACCACCCGGAACAACCTCGCCGTCTGGCGGGAGGCTATGGGAGATGCGGCTGGGGCCGCGGAAGCTGCTGGCCGACCAGACCCGGGTGCTGGGCGCCGATCACCCTCACACCCTTTCCACTCAGGCCAAGCTTGCCGCGAAAATGGGGGAAGCAGGGGACGAGGCCGGGTCCATAGAGACTGGCCGTGACCTGCTGAAGCGCGTGACGCGGATGTTGGGCGTGGATCACCCCTACACTCTCACGATCCGGGCCAGCCTAGCCCGGATGCAGGAGGACGCAGCCGAGGCCGTGGAAGCCTACGCCAGGATGCTGGCCGTCCAGAAGCGGTTGTTGGGTGCCGATCACCCCGACACTCTCACAACCTTGAACAACCTCGCCGGCGTGCGGGCGTGGGCGGGGGACACAGCCGGGGCGACAGGTGCCTACGCCGAGCTGGTAGAGCACATGGTGCGCGTGCAGGGCCCTGATCACCCCGGGACCCTCGCCACCCAGGGCAACCTCGCCCGGTCCCACAGGGAGGCGGGGAACCTGGAGCATGCCATTTCCCTGTACGAGCAGACGCTCGCCGACTGCGTTCGGGCGTTGGGCGAGGACGACCCCCTCACGGGGGCGATCCGGATCGATCTCGCGGCAGTTGTCGCCCAACGCGAAGGCCGCGATGAGGCGTCGTGACCTCGGTGTCAGTAGACGGCAGCTTCGGGGCTTGAGTCGTCCGGGACTCGACTCCCTTCCGGCCTCAACGAGTCCGACGCATGGATGGCTGGACGCCCATGATGCCTCACAGCGGTACACCTCTGCGTCCACAACATGCGGATGGCAACGTCGGAAGTGATCCGACTCCATCGAATGGTGACGGCCCCGCCCGGGCAACAGGCAACTGGCAGCGGTAATTTCCGAGTGAAGACCACGTCTTCCTGCCCTTTTGCGACACCGGGCGAGGAGGACCTCGTCGCCGACGTCGAAGGCCGGCGGCTCTTTGAACTCGACCGGGAGCGCCTGCGCCGCATCCGCGCCCTGATCGACATCGTCCACGGGCTCAGCCCGGACGACGGCGTCTGCATGGAGATTGGCTATGCCGCCGCTCGCGGCGTGCCTCACGTGCAGAGTGGCGCACGACGTTGTCATCAGCTCGGCTGACACGGCCTCGGCCGCACGTCTCTGTACACCGGTACGGCGGGTGACTGCCCAGGCCAGGGGGATTCTTCGTCCAGCGGGGGCGGGGCGGCCAGGCGCTTGGTCGGATCGCCATCAGCACCTGAACGACATGTAGCCACCATCTCACTCATCCCAAATATTGACAGTGGACTTCCATTTGGGAGTAGTCTCTCATTTGAGATCGCTTCCTCGTCGGAGGTTCCCATGACCGAACTCGTGCCGCTCCCGTCCCCCCGTCGCTGGCTCGCCCTCGCCGCGCTCACACTGAGCGTGCTGATCGTCGGCCTGGACGGCACTGTCATCAACGTTGCTCTGCCCACCATGGCGAGCCAACTGCCCGCCACCAGTGCCCAGTTGCAGTGGATCGGCGGCGGCTATCTGCTCGCCCTGTCGGTTGCGATGCTCCCGGTCGGCCTGCTCGGCGACCGTTACGGTCACAAGCGGCTGCTGCTGTCCGGCATCACCCTCTTCGGGCTCGCCTCGCTCGGCGGCGCACTCGCCACCACTCCCGTCCAGGTCATCACCGCCCGCGCAGTCCTCGGCCTGGGCGCCGCCGCGATCCTGCCGTTGTCGATGGCGATCCTGCCGCGTGTCTTCGCCAAGGACGAGCTGCCGAAGGCGATCGCCGTATGGACCGCGGCCACTGCGCTCGGCATGCCGGTCGGCCCGGTCGTCGGCGGCTGGCTGCTGGACCACTTCTGGTGGGGCTCGGTGTTCCTGTTCAACCTGCCCGTGGCCGTCCTGGCCCTGCTGGCCGGCCTGTGGCTGCTGCCACACGACGAACCGCGTGCCACCACCGCGCCGTTCGACACCCTCGGCACGGTCCTCGGCGGCCTGGGTATCGTCTCACTCGTCTACGGCACGATCCTGATCCCGGGCGACGGCTGGACGTCCCCGCCCGTCGCCGCCTCGCTCGCCGCGGCCGTCGTCCTGCTGACGTGCTTCGTCCTGCGCGAGCGCCGCGCCGCGCACCCGATCGTCGACCTGAAGCTCTTCGCCGACCGCCGCTTCCTGTGGGGCTCACTGATCGCCGTCTTTGTCAACTTCGCGGTGATGGGCATCCTGTTCGTCGTCCCGCAGTACCTCGAAGCCGTCCTCGGCAACGACTCCTTCGGCACCGGCATCCGCGTACTGCCCCTGATCGGCGGGCTGATGGCGGCGGCCACGGCGAGCGAGTCCGTCGTACCGCGCCTGGGCGCCCGTACGGTCGTCCCGCTCGGCATGCTCATCATGGCCATCGGCACCCTGCTCGGCGCCACCACGGACACCTCCGACGGCTACGGCTTCACCGCCCTGTGGCTCGCCCTCACCGGCCTCGGCTTCGGCCTCGCGGTCGTCCCGGCGACCAGCCTGGTGATGGGCGCGCTCCCCGAGGGCAACACCGGCTCCGGCACCAGTCTCCTGGAGACGGTCCAGCAGCTCGGCTCGGTGCTCGGCGTCGCCGGTCTCGGCAGCCTGCTCGGTTACGGCTACCTGGGCCGCCTGCACACCGCTGGTCTGCCCGGCGCGGCGGCGGACGCGGCCCGAGACTCGGTCTCCGGCGCCGACGCGGTGGCCGCCCAGCTGCACGACCCAGCCCTCGCGGCCCAGGCCCACGAGGCCTTCGTGCACGGCATGAACCTGGTCCTGTTGGCTTGCGGTGCGATCGCCCTGCTGGCCGCCGTTCTCGCCGCGCTGTTCCTGCCGGGCCGCTCGACCTGCTCCCGCACAGTGGCCCGGTCCGCCGCCGAACACGCACAATCGGTCGCATGACGACGCACGAGACCTCCACCGCGCCACTCGGCCTGCGGGAGCGCAAGAAGCAGAAGACCCGTGAGCGTGTCCGGCGCGAGGCCTACCGCCTCTTCACCGAGCACGGGTACGAGGCGACAACGGTCGACCAGATCGCGGACGCCGCGGAGATCTCGTCGAGCACGTTCTTCAGGTACTTCCCCACCAAGGAGGACGTGGTCATCCAGGATGAGTACGACCCCGCCCTCGCGGAGGCCGTCCGCGCCCGCCCCACCGGCGAACCGATCGTCGACGCCATCCTCGGCTCCCTGAAGGGCTCCCTCGGCGCCATGCTCCAGCAGGACCGCGAAAGCCTGCTGCTGCGCACCCGGCTGACCCTCAACGACCCGGCGCTCCGGGCCCGCAACGTCGCCGAACAGGAACGCAGCGAGCGGGCGATGGCCGAGGTCATCGCCGAACGCACCGGCCGCGAGGCGACAGACCTGGAGGTCAGGTGCGCGGCCGCCGCCCTCATCGCCGTGTTCACCACTCTCGTACGGCACTGGGTGGAGGGCGACGGGAAGGAGGACCTGGCGGCGCTGTACGAGCGCCACCTGCCCTTGTTGTCGCGAGGGTTGGACTTCTGATTCAGGCGGGCTTCTCGTGCCCACCCGGGAGGAGTCCGAGGAGTTTCTGCAGCGAGCACCGGGCAACAGTGCATGGCACGGTCAGACAGACCTGCAGGTGGCGGCGTCCGCCCCGTGGCTGCTGCGTGCGCTGGAGGTGACCGGAGCCTTTCGCGGCATCGACGCGGACTATGGGCATCAGTCATTACAGACCCTCCAGCGACCGTGCACGCGGTCGTCGACCGGGCCGTCCGCACGCGGTCGCTCAGAGCGTGAGTACCGGTCGCGTGGAGAAGTCTTCGTACATGTCCTCTCCGTCCGGTCCGTACACGAACTCGGCCATCCCGGGGTTGCGGCTGGCGGTCGCCAAGGGGAGCCAGGCCAGCAGGTGGCCGTAGCCGCCGCACACTGACTCGCCCCCGTCGCCGCCGTGGATCGCGGTGGCATCACTGGTCAGCTCGGTGCGGTAGGTGCCGTAGGCGATGTGCAGGCCGAAGGCGTTCAGCTCGTTGTGCGGGCCGGTGTCGTCCCCGTAGGGGATGCGGTCGAGGGGACAGTCGTCGCCCCACCGGAACAGGGTGCCCGACCCGGCGCCACAGGCGTGTTCCCACTCGTCGGAGTTCGGCATCCGTAGACCACGGGCGGAGAGGGCAGCCGGCATGTCTGCCGGAGGTTCGGTCAGGCTCTCGTCCTCCACGGCCATGAGGACGGTGTCCAGGTGAACGCTGCGGCGAGCGCTGAGAGTCCGCGCGAGGTGGGTCCGCAGATCGGGCCCGTAACCGTAGCCCTGCTCCAGGCTCTCCGTGTAGTCGGCGGCCTGCTGCGCGGTCGGCTGCCAGGTGTCGACGTCGAAGCCCAGGGACACCCGGCCGCCGGGTATCAGGGCGAACTCCTGCCCGTCCCGCTCGACCCGGACTCGGTACAGCGGGGCACCGAGGTGTTCCGTGGCCTCGACGCGTGACACCCGGCCGCCTACGTGGTCAGCGGCATTCTGGGCGATCCGCCGGGCAGTGACCTCGTCGAAGGTCCGCCACAGCAACGCACCCGCGGTCGTGTGGTCCAGGACGACCGCGATCGCCGCCACTACGCGGCCGCCTTCGGGCTGTGCGCGGCGCCGCCCAGACGCACGAGCAGGGCCTTGGCCTTCGCCTCGGCCTCCGGGCTCGGCGCGCTGCCGAGAGCGGAGGCGAGTTCGGCACGGGCCAGCTCGGCCCGCTCGGCGTACTCGGCCTGCGTCGGGGTGCCCTGCGCATGCTTCGGCAGCCCATGAGCACGCCCGGAAGACCGCCCTCACAGACGTCTCGTGTCCGGGTGAGAACGCACTCTGCGCACATGGCTTACGAGCGCAGAACGGGGTGTGCACCGCGTGGTCCGAAGCCGAGTCTCTGCTCTTGCGGCGGCAGTGGCCCTCCATGCGCGCGTGGCAGTCGCTGCGTGTTGCTGAAGCGGTCGTGGAGCCTCGACCCACCAAGCGCCACACCCTGCGCGAAGATCCTGAAGCGCGGTGCCCCCTCCGGTACCCGAGCCGTGCTCGTGTCGGGATGCTCTCAGGTACCCGAGCCGTGCTCGTGTCGCGTTCAGCGGCCGGCCGTGATGAGCAGGGCGAGTGCGGTGGCGACCGCCGCGAGGGTCACTGCTGCGGTGACCGGGACCGTGCGCACGCGCCGTTCGGCGGGGCGCTGGCGGTGGGCGAGGCCGAGTGCCACCCGTGCGGCCTGGGTGAGGACGCCGGCGACGGCGGCGAGGAGGAAGGGCAGGAGGCCGTCCGGGAGGGGGACGGCGCTCGTGACGAGCACGCCGGCGAGCGGGCTGAGGCAGGCGAGGGTGAGCCAGCAAGCTGTGCGCCGTCCGGGCTGGGCGCCCAGGAGCGCGGCCAGGGCCAGGCCTTCGGCGGCGGCGTGTACGAGGAGCGCGGTCATCACGGCGATCGAGGTGGTCAGGGCGAGGGCCGCGCCTTCCACGAAGCGGTGCACGGCGAGTCCTGCTGCCGCGCCGATGCCGCCGGCACGGTCCCGCCTGCACGGGCAGCCGGTCCGGGCGAGGGCGCCCATGAGGGCGAACGAGGTGAGCGCGGCGAACGGCACCGCCCACGGCGGCAGGCCGGCCTCGGCGGCCTCGTCCCACGCGTCGGGCAGTAGGTCGAAAACGGCTATGACCAGCAGGATCCCGGACGCGGCGGCCGGCACGAGCATGGTAGGGCCCGGCGCCCGCCGCGCCGCCCAGGCTCCCGCCACCGTGGCCAGAGCCACCAGCGAGGCGGCCACCAGCGACGCGGCCGGAGGCAGCAGCCCGGCCGAATCGCCGACGAGGTGCGTGCCGGCCGCTTCGAAGGCGCAGAGCATGGTTTCTCCCGGGTCAGCGGCGGGCCGCGCGGGCGGCGCCCTGGCGCACCGGCGCCGCCCCCCCCCGACGTATTCACCGGCCCTGGGGTCAGCGGCGGTAGCAGTAGGAGTCGGAGGAGGCGTCGCCGCCCTGCAGGCGCGTCTGGTGCACGCGCAGGCCGGCGAAGTCCTCGCCGTGGGGGAAGAAACGGCCGTCCACCGACAGCCCGCCGCGTGAGGTATCGGCGTCCAGCTTGACCATCCACGGCTCGATGCCCGCGGGATAGAACTGCTCGTCCCAGGCGGCGTACAGGGAGTTCGTCAGGTAGACGCGCTGCCCGTCGCGGCTGACCTCGACCATCTGGGCCCCGCCCGTCAGAGGCACGCCGGGCGCGGCGGGGTGCGGCCGGCGGGCGGTGATGCCGCCGAGCCGCACGGCCGCGGTCCGCCTGGGGTGCCGCGGGTCGCTCACGTCGTACTGGATGAGGTCGCCGGTGCCCCACGCAGAGACGTACAGCCACCGGTCGTCCACCGAGAGGTCGATGTCGGTGATCAGCGGCGGCACGGCGCCGAACGGCTTGAGCGCCGGGGGCAGGTCCTCGGCCGGGGCGGGCTCGGCCGGGAGGGTGATCACCTTGGTGACGCGGAAGTCCTCGCCGTCGCGATGCCAAAGCCACACGGAGGCCGACAGGTCCTCGACGTCGACCACGGTGTTGGTGAACCCCCAGGTGGCCTCGGGGTCGTGCGCGGGACGCAGTTCCAGCACCATCTGGTGGGCGTCGCCCAGGTCGACCTGCTGCAGGTGCCGGCCGGTGCCGAGTTCCCAGAAGTGCAGGCAGTGGCCGTAACGGCGCCCCAGCAGCAGCTCGGGGACGAGACCGTCCTCGATCATGGAAGGGGTTCCCCACTCGCTGGTCACGGCGATGTTCTGGGCCAGGTGCCACCAGACGTCGTAGGCGAGGTGCTGCGGCCCGCGCTCGCTCTCCCAACCGCGCAGCACCTCGAAGCTCTCGTGGTCCAGCAGCGCCACGCCGCCGGGCCCGTCCGCGCCGTCCGCGCCGCCCAGGCAGGACAGGAAGACGCCGTCGGGACCGCAGTGCAGGGTGTGGGGGCGCGAGTACCCGGCCCGGGCGGCCAGTTCGCCGGGCTCCACCGTCTTGACCAGGCGGGGGCGGGCCGGATCGGGGACGGTGTCGAAGACGTGCAGCCTGGAGGAGCGCAGTCCGGGGACGATGAGATAGCGGCGCGCGGCGTGGTGGTGACCGGCATGGGCCAGCGCGCTCGAGCAGGCGTTCCAGCCAAAGTGGTGCAGTTCGTTGCCCACGCCGGGCACCTCGGCGCGGGCGATCACCCGGCCGTACGCCGAGGAGCCGGGTTCGGTGCCGACGGTGAACAGCGCGTCCGGGCGCGCTCCGGCCGGATCGAACCCGACGACGTAGGCGAGTTTCTCCCCGGGCGCGGCGACGGCGTCCGCCGGGGTGCGGTACAGGGTCGGATCCTGGTGGCCGTCGTGGCCGTGCGGGTGTTCGGTCGTCGTCATCGTGTGTTCCCCACTCGGCGAACACAGGGCCAGGGACCGGGTGAACCCCGTCACGGACGGGCCGGCCCTCTCGTCCGCCGTCGACGTGCGGTGAAGGACGGATATGCCACTGTTTCCGAGCGTTTCACAGTCCCCGGGTCCCTGCCACGGCACCCGGCCGCGACAGCGCTGCCGGCCACCGAAGACCAGGGCCGATGGTCCGAGTGCCGGTGCACCTCTGGGGTGGACGCGGTTGCCGTGCGCCCTCCTCGCGGCCGGCCACCTGGAGCATTTACCTTGCCGTCCCGCTGTTCGCCCTGGCCAACGCCGGCATCGAGATCAGCAGCGACCAGCTGGCACGCGCCTTCACCTCTCCCGTCACCCTGGGCATCCTCATCGCCTACGTCCTGGGCAAGCCACTGGGCATCGTCGGGTCCGGCGCGCTTGCCACGCTCGCCTCCGGCGGGCGGCTGCGCCCTCCGGTCTGCTGGGGAGCGGCAATCGCCGGCGGCGCGCTGTGCGGAGCGGGGTTCGCCGCGTCCCTGCTCATCGCGACCCTCGCCTTCCACGGTGCACGCCTGAACGAGGCCAAGCCCGGCATCCTCGCTGCAGAAGATCGCGCGTGACTACGGCACGGTGGCGCCGTAGCCAGTGAGCTACCGCCAGTCGCCCGCTATCACCTTCTCCACCGGCATCAGGCGCTGGTAGGTGAACACCACCTCGGCACGGACCCGGGGCAGCGCCCGCGCCACCTGCTCCGCGCCCTCCTCGCCGGACAGGCCGGCGGCCACCGGCACCGGATCGGCCACCGCCACCCGGGCCCCGGCCTGGGCGAGGCCGGCCGCGATCGCCGCGCCGATGCCCTGGTGTCGAGCCGGTGACCAGGGCGGTACGTCCGGAGAGATCGATGTGCATGGGTGAGCGGTTTCCTCTTTCCCCGGCCCGGGATGCCTGCCCTCGTCCGTCCGTGCGATCGCCCCCGTGGCCGAACGCGGCGGATACTCGGTACGTCGGTGGACGCGCGGGCACTCCGGGACGGAAGGGCACGGCGGATGCGGTCAGCAGCTTCCTTCACCCTGCTGGGCAAGGTCCCGGTATGGCTGCGAGCGCACGACCCCGGGCTCGCCGCCACCCGCCGCGCGGCACGCACCGCGCTGGTGATGCCGGCCCTGTTCGCCCTGTGCGGTCAGGTGTTCCACTCCCCGCCGATGGCGACGTACGCGGCGTTCGGTTCCTTCTCGATGCTGCTGCTGGTCGAGTTCACCGGACCGCTGGTGCAGCGGCTGCGCGCCCACCTGGGCCTCGCGGTGGCCTGGGCGGTGCTCATCTGCCTGGGCACCCTCGCCGCCCGGCAGAGCGCGGTCGCGGTCGCCGCCACGGTGGTGGTCGCCTTCGTGGTGCTGTTCTCCGGGGTCGTCAGCTCCGTGCTCGCCGGCGCCTCGACGGCGCTGCTGCTCGCCTTCGTACTGCCCGTGACCACACCCGCGCCGCTGTCGCAGCTGCCCGAGCGGCTCGCCGGCGCGGGCCTCGCCTCCGCCGCGGCGCTGCTCGCCGTCCCGCTGCTGTGGCCGCGGCCCACCGCCGACCCGCTGAGCGCGCCCGCCGCCCGGGTCTGCCGGGCGGCGGCGGCACAACTGCGCCTGGACACCTCGCACCTGACGGACGGCCCCGGCGCGCCGGGTCTGCCCGCGTGCCGGCGGGCCGCCGACGAGACCGCCGCCGCCACGGCCGGACTGCGCGGCGCCTTCCAGGACACCCCCTACCGGCCCACCGGTCTGTCCTCGGGCTCACGCGCCCTGGTGCGCCTGGTCGACGAGCTGACCTGGCTCAGCGCCATCGTGACGGACAGCGCTCCACCGCCGGACGGCCACCCGCGCTGCGACCCCGACGCCCGCACGGTGCGGCTGACGGCCGCGTCGGTGCTGGAGCTGACCGCCGGACTGCTGGAGGAACCGCACGGCTCCCCGCGGGCGCTGCGCGCCCGGACGGCGGAGCTGCGCGAGGCCATGAGCCGTATGGAGCGCGGTGCCACCACCCGGCTCCCGGTCCATCTGCCCGGTCCGGACAGCGAGCCGGAGGTGCTCGCCTTCCTCTCGACCCTGGACCTGTCGTTCCGCGCCCAGGAACTGGGCTTCGCCACCCTCCAGATCGCGGACAACGTGGATCTGGTGGCGGCGGCGGAGCGGCGCAGCTGGCCCGAGCGGCTGCTCGGCCTCGAGCCGGGTGGCCCTTCCCAGCCGCTGGCCGCGGCGCACGAGCGGGCCGTCGCGCACCTGCGGCCCAACTCGGTGTGGCTGCACAACAGTCTGCGCGGCGCGGCCGGTCTCGGCATCGCGGTGGCCCTGGTGCAGCTGACAGGCCTGCAGCACTCGTTCTGGGTGCTGCTGGGGACGCTGTCGGTACTGCGCTCGAACGCGCTCAGCACCGGGCAGAACGCGGTCCGCGCGCTCGGCGGGACCCTGGTCGGCTCGGTGGTCGGCGCCGCGCTGCTGCAGCTCATCGGCCATCACGGCACCGCGCTGTGGTTCCTGCTGCCCGTGGCGGTGCTGAACGCCGGCATCGCACCGGCCGCCGTGTCCTTCGCAGCGGGTCAGGCCGCCTTCACCCTCACGCTGGCGATCCTGTTCAACATCGGGCAGAACCCCGACTGGCACATCGTGCTGCTGCGCCTCCAGGACATCGGGCTCGGCTGCGCCGTCAGCGTGCTCGTGGGCCTGTTCTTCTGGCCGCGCGGTGCGGCAGCCGCCGTGGACCGGGCACTCGCCGAGGCGTACGCGGGCAGCGCCCGCTATCTCGCGCGGGCCGTCGCGTACGGGGTGCGCCGCTGCGGGGACCGGCCCTCGACGGCGGACGCCCCGCTGGCGGAGGGGCTCCAGGCGGCGGCCGCCGCGCGCCGGCTGGACGACGCCTTCCGCAGCTTCCTGGCGGAGCGCGGCGCCAAACCGGTACCGCTGGCGGACCTGACCACCCTGGTCACCGGCATCGTCGGGCTGCGGCTGGCCGCGGACGCGGTGCTCGGACTGTGGCAGCGCGCGGACGAACTGCACTCGGGTACGGACCGGGCCCAGGCGCGCCTGGTGCTGCTGAGCGTGGCGGGCCGGGTGTCCGGTTGGTACCGGGACCTCGCCCTGAGCCTGACCGCTCACACCGCCGTCCGTGAGCCCCTGCCGCGCAACCCGGCGGCCGAGGCGAGCCTGGTCGAGTCGGTCCGCAAGGACCTGCGCGACGACGAGGGCCGGGCCTCCGACACGGCCGTCCGTATCATCTGGACCGTCGACCACCTCAACGCGGCCCGCAGGCTCCAGCCCGGCCTGGCCGCCGCGGCCGGGCAGGGCGACGGCGCCGCGTGAGCCGTACGCGGCCACGCGTGTTGAGCGGCGGGCGCACGTCCTCCTCGTCCCAGGTACGGGTGTCGCGCGGTTCGGCCACTCGGTTGCCCTCGGAGTCGCCGGTCTGGTGCCGCCGGGAGCGCTCGTTGTTCCACGCCGTTCCGGTAGCACGCCAGCGGACGATCGGGACGGCACCGCCAGCGCACGCCGTTGTCACGCCGTGCCCGCCGAGCAGTGATGTACGCGTTGCCCGGCGTCGAGGGCAATCTCCTGGAAGGTTGCTTCGCAGGCGGTCACCGCGTCATCTTCGGGGACGATGCTGACAGGGAGGATAAATCCATGAATAAAGAGAACGCAAATCTGAGGATAAGTGATGCTAGTGTTTGGGATGGAGGTGCAGCATGCCGACGGAGAACGAGCTGTTCGCTGCCGTGGATGCCCTACTGGCTGGCGAGCCGGAGATGCCCGGGCCCGCCGAGCGCGCCCGCCTGCGCGAAGCGGCAGGGGTTACGCAGGCGCGGCTCGCGCAGGTGCTGCAGACGACGACGCAGACCGTGAAGAACTGGGAGGCCGGCCGCTCCGAACCGCGCCCCCCGCGCCGGCAGGCTTACCAGCGACTCCTCGATGGTTGGGCGGAGCGGTTCCCAGCCGATCGAGATTCCGCCACCCAGGACGCAGTGGCGCCCCAGACCTTGACCAACGGGGCCACCCCGGCGGAGCAGACTCCGCCCCCAGGTTCAGCCTCGGACGCTGCGGTCAGGACCTCGCGCGGAACCCCCTTGATCGCCCCCGCCACCCCTGCCGAGCGGGCCTCGCGTCCGGCTCCCACCGCCAGAAGCACCTCACCGTCACGCCGCCCGGCCGCGCCGAAGGCGGACCCCGCCAACACAGCGGCGAACCACACCCATCCGCGCTTCGAGAACGGACCGCTCGCGGTCATCGATGTCGACGCCGACGGGCAGATGCTGGCGTACTGCGTCGGCGGCCTGGTCCTGGACGTACCCGCCAAGACCATCCCGGCCCTGGTCGACTGGACACTCAAGGACGCGCAGCTCGGGCAGCCGAAACTGTCCGGGCCGGGCAAGAACGCCGACCCGCTGCTCGTGCTCACCGAGGCCGCCCTCGGGCGCTACGGCCTGCCCGTCACCCTGACAGATGAGGAGCGGCTCGCCGGGCGGATCCCGGAGGCCCACAAGGTCATCAAGCAGTTGACGCGCGCCGACTGGAAGCTGACCAAGCGCGGGTTCGGGCCGTGGGCGCGGATCTACCGCCCCGCCACCGGTTCGGAGCGGGCCTGCGTGCAGCTGTGCATCCCGTCCTGGCACGCCCTCGACTCCCGGCACTGGGGCGACGCCGCTCAGCTGCCGCCGGCCGAACTCGCCCGGATCCTGGGCCTGTACGCGTCTCGGGTGATGACGCCGCGCGGCTCGACCGCGGTCACCGGTCTGGAGCTCATGACCGCGCTGCACCCGCCGACCCGCGCCTCCGATCCCGACGCCGACGGTCGCCGGCACTCCGAGCACAACCCCGGCAGCCTCGGCAAGGACCCGGTCGACTGCGCCCCGTGCGAAGCCCCCGACGGGCACCCGCTCCTCAAGGACCTGCCCCGCTTCCACAGTCGTGGCCCGGCGGAGAAGCTGTTCGAGGAAGCGTACGACTGGGCGCGGCCGATGACGGATGACGAATGCACTCTGCGGCACCTGGTCGGCATCGACGTGAACATGGCCTTCGCGGCCGGCGCCAACGGCCTGACCGTCGGCCTCGGTGCGCCGACGCACGTCAAGGCGCCGGTGTTCGACCCCAAGCTGCCCGGCTCGTGGCTGGTGGACCTCTCCCACGTCGACCTGTCCCGGGTGAAGACCGGCAAGGACAAGTGGGCCGAGCTGAACGCCGACCTGCTGCCCAGCCCGTTCACGCCGAAGGGCGACCGGCCCGAGGGCCCGGCCTGGTACGCGACACCGACCGTCGCGTACGCGGTGGAACTCGGCTACGAGGTGCACCCGCTGGAGGCATGGGTGCGTTACGAGAACGGCCGCTACCTGGACGGCTGGTACAACCGGCTGCGTGACGCCTACCTCGCCACGATGGCCGACCTCGGCGTCGACGCCGCCCTCACACCGACCGACTTCCTTGCGGCGATGGACGCCCACAAGAGCCGTGACCCGGAGTTGGCGATCGTCGTCTCGGCGATCAAGGCGACGGTCAAGGGCGGCCTGGGCAAGCTGCGCGAGCGGCCCCGGGGCGAGGGCTGGCGGCCCGGCGAGCCGTGGCGCGCCCTGTCCCGGCCCACCTGGCGGCCGGACATCCGCGCGGCCGTCATCTCCCGCACCCGCATCAACCTGCACCGGAAGATCGTCAAGCACGCGGCGTTCACCGGGCAGTACCCGGTCGCGATTCTGTCCGACTGCGTGGTCTACGCGGCAGGCGGGCCCTCGCCGCTGGACTTCCTGCCGTACCGAGAGGGCAAGCCGCTGCCGGGCGGCTTCAAGCTCGGCGTCAACCCGGGCCTGGTCAAGCACGAGGGCACCCAGAGCGTGTTGTGGGGCGAGGAGGTCCGCGAGCGGTTCGACGCGCCGGAGCTCAACCTCGCCCGGTACATCAAGGACGGCACCGTCACGGACGTCGACAACGGAGAGTAGGAGAGGGCGACGATGAGCCTGTTCGGGGACGGCTTGGACGCCGCGGTGCAGAAGGCGTTCACCCGCCCCGCGCCCAAGAGCGCGGGCGCGCAGATGCGGTACCTGGTCACACAGCTCAAGGGCACCAAGGCGGTTGCTCAGTTGCTTCGGATCTCCCAGCGCACCGTGGAGCGGTACGTGAAGGGCCAGATCAAGAAGCCCCGCCCGGACCTCGCCGCCCGGATGGAACGCGAAGTGAAGAAGCGGTGGCAGCCGCAGATCCGAGCCAAGGCCCGGCAGAAAGCCGCGACGACTGGCGGCATCGTCATCGACACCCGCGCCCGCATCGGCTACACCGCGCCGATCGGCTCGACCGACGACGCCCGCATCCGACACCTGACCGTCGCGCTCCCACCGCAGTACGCCGCGCGTCTCTTCGACGCCCAGCAGGCCGGCGCCGGCGATCAGCAGCTCCAGCAGATCGCCGCCGAAGGCCTCAGGGAAATGTACTTCCAGGACGGCGGCCGACGCGCCGGATCGCTGGAGGAGGTCCGCTTCACCGACATCGAGCGCGTCGAGTTCGACCTGTAGCAACCGCGGCCGGAACAGCCCTGCCCAGATGTGTGAGCCGAAACAATATCCAGGCCCTGCGGTGCTCCGCTTGAACCACAGTCGGGTGGACGGGCAGGCTTGCGCGGTGATTGTGGAGCTGGCCCCAACTTTTCTGACCTGGGACGATGTGAGCCCTGCCCGGCATTTGTTCGATCGCACGTCGGCGCCGCAGGTGGTGCGGTCGCTCGGGCCTGCCCGAAGGGTGCCCAGCCGCCCCGACGTCGCCTTCGGCGACCCGGCGATGAGTGCCTGGAACCGGGGCGAGGGACGACCCTGGGCGGACGCCATGTCGCACGCCCTCGCCGAGCACTACGGCCGCTGGACCGTGGGCTGGCGCTGGGCTCACGACGAGGGCGACTTCGACGGAGGCCCCGTCGGGAACTGGTGCTGCCCGCGGGACTCGATCACCGCCCCTGAGGAGACGCTCGCCCGTGTCGTCGCGGCCCTGTGCGAGTGGCGAGAGTGGCTGGAAAGCCTCGCCGGGTGGTTCGACGCGTACCCGTTGGACCTGACCGAGGTCGAGGACCAGCGCATCCTGTGGGAGCGCGCCGCCCGGAACCTGATCCTGCAGGTGACCGACCGCACCGGCTGCGGAAGCGGCTGGTACGGGCACTGCCACCAAGTGCTCACCTGGTTCCTCAGCCGCTGGGGCGTTGCTTCCGAGGTCGCGGAGGAATTGGTCGACGAGGCGATCGGAGGCCGGTTCGAGAGCTGGACCGGCCCCGACCCGGTGCTGGTGGACGATGTCGCGGAGCGGCTCGCGCAGTCGCTGCGGCCGGACGACGGCGCACGATCCGCCGGGCCCGTGCCGGACCACCTCGAGCGCTGGATCGCGGTGCGCGCGACCGTGCCCTGGCACGAGGCCCCGGACGGCGGCGGGGACGAACCGGTGGCCCCCTCGCGCGACGGCGCGGCGGAGGACATACGCGCCTTCGACGGCGCCTTGGATCCCGCCCGCGCACGGGGCCTGCTCGCAGCCCTGGAACTGCTACGGGCCGACGCGGCGAGCGGCGCCTTGCTCGATTTCGAACTGCTCCAGCGCTGGCAACGGTACGTCCTGGGCACATCGCAGCCGCCGCCGTTCCGCGACCTGCCGGCCTTCGCCAAGGGGGGCCGGGAACGCTATGGCGTCAGCCCGGACACCCGCGCCCGCCTCGACGCCTGTCTGGCCGAGAGCGCGCGCCACACCGAGCGGCCCCTTCCCCTCACCGCCCGGGCTGCACGCGCCTATCTCGACGTGTGCTTCTTTCACCCCTTCGACGACGGCAACGCCCGGTCCGCCTTCCTCGCCCTTCTCTTCGTCCTCGCCCGCGAGGGCGTCGCGCTCGACGGGGTCAGCCTGCTGCGTCGCGTCGCCTTCCAGGCCGACGAGCCTCAGGACGCACTGATCCTGGCGCGGTACATCGACATCCACCTCGCCGAGACCCGACGCAACAGCGTCCCCCTCGACTCCTAGCGGTTGGGCAAGAAGGCTCTATGAGACAGCTGAGTCGCTCGGCCACGCGGACTCGTCGTGCAAGCCAGATGACGGCCGAGAACTCCAACCGGTGACAACTGCCGTGCCTTCCGTGCTGTTGGTGACAAGTGACGTGCCGACCTGGTGAGACCCACCATGCCCCGCCGCCGAAAGGAATCGAGCCATCGGGTCACACATGGCTGAGGATCACCAGCAGCGCCATGCACTCGCCAAGAATCTGGGCGGCGAGCGCCACCTGCCGCACCCGTGCGACGGACGTAACCAGGACGATGACACAGGCGACGGCACCGAGGCCGACGCCCACATTGAACAGCCAAGAAGGCAGTCCCGAGACGCACTGCTGACCGTATGTCAGGCAACGCGACGCTCGCTCGGAGGCCAGCGTCAACACACCGGCTGTGAGAGCCGCTGGCACGAAGAGGACGGCACACAGAATGGACCAGAAACCAGAGTGGTCCTTTCCCACAGTCGTCTGGGCCGGAGGAGTTGGGGAGTGGGCTGTTGCGTTCATGCCTCGATCCAACGCCGTTCAGCGGACCCGGCACAGTGGGCCAGGTACTCAATCGTGGGTGTGCATGGTACTCAGCCTGCGGCCCCTGGACGCCGTCACGAACGTGAGTGTGACCGCGACGGGAGCCGGCGCCTGCACAGGAGCGACAGCAGCCAGGGCTGCGCCGGTCGGACGGGGTCTGTCGATTGGATCAGTCTGCTCGGTGGCCGAACGGCAGGATGGCCGGTGTCGGCGTACACATGAAAGTGCTCACCGAGATACGGCGCTACGTACCCATGCCGCGCGGTAGGTCACCCGACGAATGCAGATCGGCCATCACCGGGAAGAAGCCGTCACCCCAAGTCGTCATTGAGCACAGCACTTGGGCACCACCGAGTTCCACGGATTCGGCTTCTACCTGCGAAGCACGCACCTCCCGCATGATCTGCCAGTGATGGGAGTGGGGCCGGAAGTCCACAGCCATCGGCCACTGAGGCTCTGCGTCGCACGACAGGGGTCGCACGTTTCCGCGTACCGCCCTGTGCACTTGCACGCGAACGCCGATAGCCGGGAACGGCCCGATCGGTGCGTGGACGAGGAAGGCCGATGGGTGAAGCCGCGCAGCTGAACATCCGTTGGAGGACCGGCCCAGGCTCAAGATCGGCTCAAGTCGCTGGAATCCGCCCCGGCCGCCGGTGCATTCTCCTCAACAAGACCACATTCACTAGGGGGAACGCCGATGAAGACCCTGTTCGGCCGAGTTGTGATGCGCGTTCGGGACGTCGTTTCCGGACGCCAGGCTCTCAAGGAGTATGGCGACCCGGAGGCTCGTCGTCAGGGTCCTCACAACCGCGACGCCGACCTCGCTCGCCACTACATCCCGACACCGCCGCCGATCCCCATGGACTTCTCCACCGGCATGTAGACGGCGCGCACACGAACGCCGGTGCGCCGTTGCAGTGGCGCGCTCAAGGTATTGCCAGGCAGGTCGGACAGCCAGAAGCGGGTCGGTTCGTCCTCGCTGGGGTGCCACTCGGCCAGTAGCCGGTGCTGCGGCAGGACACCGTCCCACTGGCCGTGCTCGGCCACCGCGGCTGCCTGGGCTTCGCGTGACGCCGGCCGTCCGCTTCTGGCGCGAGCTTGGGCGGATAATTGGCCTGGTCATGAGTGTGATGCCTGTTCAGTGATCAACGACATGCTGAAAGAGCCTTTCGTAGTCCCGCACATACCGACGAGCGTGCATGATCCAGGCCAGCTCGGGCATGACCCGTCGCCGGCGGTGGCTGGTTGAGCGTGGACTGAGACCGATGTGCGGCCTCGGCTGCACGAGGTCCTGCTGGACGCGCACCTGGACCAACTGGCCCGCGACCGCTGAACACAAGCGCCGCTGGCCACCGGAGCGCTGCCCGTACGCTGACGGCGTGACAGGCCGCCGCACCCTTGGCGCAGGACCCCAGGCCGCGCACAGCATCCGCGCTGCCCAGGCCGGCTCGCTCGACGTTCTCTCCGGCATCCGTTTTTTTGACCTCAAGCCGCGCCGGTGATCCGCAGTCTGCTCACGTCGTACTTCAGCTATCAACTTGCCGAAGCAGCACGGGCTCATGGCCGTGAAGGGACCTATCCAGGACGGCACCGACGCCGTGATCACTCCAGCCACACTGCGATCGTTTCAGTCGGGGCGAGGCCGCTGAGCAGTCGACCATGGTCCACGGATCAGCAACCAGCGTCGCCCCTTGGTCCGGGATCGGGCCCAGAATGATGCCCATGGCCGACAAAGAGCGATACGAGGCAGAAGCACCCACATTCCTGTCATCAGCAACCGAGGTTGCTCGGCTGCTCAACATCGACCACGCGGCCAGCGTGCCGGAAGACCGACAGGCGCGGCACCTGGCCCATGCGGTGCGCAAGCCGCTTCTCGAACGCGCCGGTCTGCCCGAAGAGATCTTCATGCCGTTGATGGCCGCAGCCGTCTACGACCCGGACCCCAGCTTCTGCCGCTGGTTCGTCGAGCCGGCGCTCTACGCATTCGGACGGCGCCGGGTCATGACGGCGTTGCTCAACTATCTACAGACCGGTACGGACGCAGAGCGAGCGGGCGCCAAGCGGGCCTGGTACTGCGCCCACCTGCCACTGCGCGCAGACCGGACTCCGGCATACGCACCTGATGGAACTCGTGATCCAGCCTTGGACGAGTCCCACGACGTGGTGGAAGAGTGGCTGGAGTGCGCAGCCTCACCGGACCGCAACCAAGCCTGATCCCACACAGGTTGCTACGGGACAAGCTTTGGTCGCGTTCACGGCGGTGCGGGATGAGCAGGCCGGTGCCACGGTAGCCGCCGTAGATTCGCTCCCAACCGGAGACTACGACTTTCAACCCTAACCATCGAAGATGACCTCGCACCTGGAGATAGTCGGTGACGTACATAGACCCCGAGACTCGGGCCAAAGCCGAGGCACACGGTCACCCGTTTGCTGCGGAGGAGGTCATTGCCGCTGGGCACGAGCTGGCAGGCCGGGTCTGCCGCGAACTCCACCGCGCCGGTCTTCCCGCGTATGTCCAGCGTCCCGAAGTAGTGAGTCAGCCCGGCGCGCTGGTGGAGGTCAACGACAGCCTGGGCGAGCACGCCGGTGGTCTCTACGTGCGCTGGAGTGCCCCAGAACTGGCGGAGGCTGCCAGGCAGGCAGTGATCGAACGGCAGGACCCGGCGGCGCCGGAGTGGAAGCGCCATGCCGAAGTCATTGTCCTCATGCAGCCAGCCTTGATCGGGATCCTGCGGCTGGCCGGCTTCTCCGCCGTGCGGGCCGAGGAGATCGACGACCTCGCCCAGGGCGATGCGTTCGTTCACGCCGATGCATCCTCGTTCTCCTGACCATCGCCCGCAAAGCGTCGAGCGCGGTGACGAGGTGGTGGACGACAACGCATTCAGCGGACGTGGAACTTGCACGGATCTACGACGTCTTGCCCTGCACCCGCCGCCCTACAGCCGGGAGGTCCTTCCGACCGGATGGGGCTCGGCCCTGTGCGACACGACCACGCCAGCCAGTTGCTCATCTTGGGTGCAGATTGATCGCCAGGGTGCTTGTCATGTGGCCCAAGGGACCAGTGCCTGACACTATCTGCGGATTGTTCAAGCGCGTACGGCATGTTCGTAACGTAGGAGCCGCCCCCCAACTTCTCCTCAGCGAAGCCAAAGTTGGATGGCCTGGTTTCGGTCGAAACAAGGCGGCGAATCGGGCGAGTGTGGCTGTGAAACGCCGTCGCCCCGCCTCACCCTGGCCGACAGACCTGCGGCAGCGGACGGCACGGCGGCCGGGTGGGAGTCAGCGCCCCCCGCCCGGCCGTGGCAGGTTCAGCTTCAGCGGGCCGCAGCCGAGGCGGGCGGCCTCGGTCTCGACGTAGCGGGGGAAGAGGGTGCGCAAGTCCGCGCTCATCTCACCCTTGTTGATCTGTACGAGGAACACTGTCTCACCCGTCTGACAACGGACCCGGAAGATACCAAGGTTGGAGCCGAGGCTGCCGTAGCCGACGGCAGAGCTCACCTGGTCGCCCTCGTGCAGCGCCATTCTTGTGAAGATCGCGGCCAGCCGCGGGTCCTCGACGGTCATCAGGCGCTCCTCCGGCTGCGAGCCGGTGATGTCGCGGTCGCAGGTGCGCACCGGGCCGTGTCCGTCGGTGATCATGGGGTAATGGGCCGGCTTGCGTTTCTTGCCCAGGGTCAGCCCCTTGATGCCGCAGAGCGCGTCCGGCTTCTCCGTGTGGGTGTAGCGGGCGGCCTTCGGCAGGCGTTCTACCGGATCGGCGATCGTGCCGGTGCAGCCCAGGTCCGCGCTGACCTTGTTGACGAGCTTCACGACCACGCGGGCCATCCAGTCCCGCTCCTCGGTACGCGGCTCCATGTCGCTGATCCAGCTGCCCCGGGCGATGTCCACGACGGTCGGCCCGTCGAAGTCAGAGGGGCGCCCCAGGCAGCCGTCCGGGAGGGCGAGCCACGCGCGGTTGTCCGAGGCCATGCCCAGCAGGCCGCCGCCGAGCGGGGTGAGACGGGCGGAGAGGAACTCGTCGGCCCACTGGCCGTCGTCGCCTTTGCGGTCATCCAGCCGGTGCACCCGGGCGGTGAGCGCCCATGCGTCGCCGTCGCTGTTCGTCAACTGGCAACTGCCGGTGGGACCGTCCATGGACTGCCCGCCGTCCAGCACGGGAGCCTCGACGGCCTTGACGTCGTCCGGCTCGCGGAACCTTGCGGCGAGGTCGTCGCGGGACAGCGCGCCCCAGCACACCTCGTCCGGCGCGAACGGCCCGGCCTGTGTCTGCCATGCCATGCCGCCGGCGCCGAGCAGCATCCCGGCGAGACTCGCGGCCAGCAGTGGCCGTATCCGACCGCGCAGCAGCCTGCGCCAGTGCCACCAGTGCAGGCGCCGTTGGCCGAGCAGTTCCCGCTCGGCGGGCGGGGGCTGCTCGGATCGGTTCGGCTCGTCCGCGGTGCTGCTCACCGGTCGGCTCCCTTGGGGGCGATGGGGGCGCAGCCCAGGCGGGCCGCGGCCGCGTTGGCGAAGACGGCCAGGTGGCCGGGGTCGGTGGACAGGCCCATCAAGAAGATGACGGGCCGGCCGGCGCAGTCGGCCCGTACGATTGCGTGCTCCTTGCCGAGGGTGCCCGTGCCGCGCCAGCCACGGGCAGCGGGCCGCTCGCCCGCGATGCCGTCGAACACCGCGGCCAGCCGGGGCTGCGCGACCATCGCCAGGTTCAGGTACGGCACGCCGTCGCGATTGCCACGGACACTGCATGTCTGCAGGTCGCGGGTGACCGCGCCGATCTGGTCCTCGGTGTCCGCCGTACCGAGGCGCAGGCCGCGGATGCCGCAGACGTCGTCGGAGGGGCTGAAGTGGCGCTCCTGCTTGCCCGGCAGGTCGTAGAGCGGCGAGCTGACCCTCAGCGGCTCGTCCGGCGCGCAACCGGCCGCCGTCATCGCTCGGTTGGCGGCCGCGACGAGCAGTACCGCCGCCTGCCGGGCGCCGCCCAGGTCGGCCGGATCATTCTTGGTGTACGAGGGGCCGCTGGTGTACGTGCCGGACGCGTGCATGGTGACGACGGTCGGCCGGCCATCCTGCGTATCGCAGGACTTCGGGAGCACCAGCAGGCCACCGCGCCCGTTCACCGTGCCCGGCAGGCCGTCCGGGAGCGGGACCATGTCACCGCCCAGGAAACCGTCCTGGACCATCGCGAGCCGGGCCTCCGCGGCCTTGGGGACCGGGCCGTACTCGACGGACACCTTCTGGTCGGTGGTGACCTTGTCGCCGTCGTAACTGCTCTTGTAGTCGCTGGCGATGGCGACCTCGCAGCTGCCGGTCGGACGCTCGCGCGTGGGCGCCGTCTCCCTGCCGGTGCGTGACCCGTCGTCATCATCGCCGAAGGCCTCGTCGCCGAGGAAGCCCGGACCGCTGTCCTCTTCCCAGGCGCCCCAGCAGTAGCGGTCATTCGGCCACGGCCACGTGTCCGCCGCCCATGTACCGAGCCCGGTACCCGCCAGCACGAGCACCAGCGCGGATATCAGCACCAACCGGCCGCGCCTGCTGTGCGGCAGCGTCCGGCGCAGCCAACCCGGCTCCGCGGGCGCCTCGTTCATGTCACTCACCCCGTGATCGCCTCCGGCGCAGGAGTGTATCCATCGTCATCCCTCAGGAGCGGCCCGCCCCGTCCATGGGGGAACTTGCCGTTCAGCAGGTAGTCGTACGCGGGGGGCGCAACGCAGCCGGGTTGGTCGTACGCGCCGTGATGCCGACCCCTGGGCGTCAGCTTCAGCGTGGTCTCGTCGCCCAGTTGTTCCGCCGTGCCCGCAGCCTCATTGCACGGGATCTCTCCGCGGCCCTCTGCGGCAGCCAGGCGGCAGGCTGCCACCTATACCGGGTCCGCGTCGAGACCCCTGCCCGCTTCGGGTGCACCGCCGTCCCCGGCTCCACCGACGACTGTCGGCTGCGCCGCCTGACCGTTCATTTCCCACCTGCCCACGTCCGGCGCCGGCTCGTGGCCCACAGCCGCGGGCGCCGGGGAACAGCAGCGGCGCGGCATCATTGCCAAGGCCTGGACGAGGTGTACTTCCACGACAGCGGCCGGCCTGGCGGTGCAGTTCACCCCCACCCTCGGCTGCACGAAGCCTGCACTCCACACTGGCCGACCACCGCCGCTCCGCCATCGCAACGACGTACGCCGTCGGCAGCTCCTTGGTCGTACACGCTGCGGCTGGCGAATCCCGGCGCCAGAACGACACAGGTCACCTCTGGTGGGGACCGGGATCGACCAGCCCCCTCCGCTCCGGATCCGCATTCCGGGCGGATCCGGGGCGGCAACTGTCAGGACGGCACGGCGGGGCAGCTGGTGCCCCGTGGTGGGACTGCCAGGTCGGTGAGGTAACTGTTCACGGCCTCCTCCATACACGGGCCGCTGGTGACGCTGCCGTGGCCGTGGCCTTCGTAGGTGAGGAGCACACCGCTGCGGCCGAGCTGCCGAGCCACCGAGACCGCCCACGGATAGCCGGTGGCGGGGTCGTGCAGCGCGTTGGACACCAGCACCGGCGGGGCACCGTGTGCGTCCAACCGGTGCTGCGGGTTGGCGGTCGGCGCGCCCAGACACGCCGCTGCCATATGTATCGGCAGCAGGTAAGGCAGGTCAGGCGCGGTCTTGTTCATCATGGCGACGAGCGAGGAGTACTCCCGGTAGTCGCGCACTGGCAGACGCCAGTCCGAGCAGAAGACCGGGGTAGCCGGATGCAGCGGCGCTATTGAAGTGGGCGCCGCGGGCAGCGGCTTGCTCGCGTCCATCCCCGCGACCGCCGTCGCCAGGCCCGCGTAGTCGGCACCGTAGAACCTCCGGAACGCGATCTTGTTGACCAGATCCGACGACGAAAGCGAGGTTCCCGGCTTCGCAGGGTCCTCCAGCTCGCCGCGCCCGGCCCGGGCCAACAAGCCCTGCCAGACGGCGCGGACGTCACGGCCGTGCAGCGCGCATTCCGAGGCACCCTCGCACCACTGCACGAACTCCTGGAATGAATCCTCTGCCGTGGCCGCCTCGGACCGCAGGAAGTCACGGGTGGTCGGGACACCGTGGTCCATGACGCTCTCCAGCACCATCGCACGCACGCGGTGAGGGAAGGTCTCGGCGTACTGCGCGCCGAGCAGAGTGCCGTACGAGCTTCCGTGGAAGGTCAGTTTTCGCTCGCCGAGGGCGGCCCGGAGAGCGTCTACGTCCCGGACCGTCTGGGCGGTGTCAAGGTGGTCGAACACCGGTCCGGTACGGGCCCGGCAGTCGGCACGGAGACGGCTGTTGTACGCCATCGTGGCGTCGAAGTCCGCCTGGCTCTTCAGCTCCGGTGACGGCCGCTCGGCGAGCACGTCACCGGAGCAGGTCACCGCGTTGCTGCCGCCCACGCCGCGCGGGTCGAAGCTGACGATGTCAAACCTGCGGCGGATCTCGGGGCTGAACCGGCTGATGCGGCGCACCACCGTTTCCACACCCGAGTCGCCGGGCCCGCCGGGACCGAACACCATCGAGCCGACGCGTGCGCCGGGGTCAGTGGCCTTGCGGCGGGCCACGGCCAGGTCGAGGCTCGGCCCGTCCGGGTGGGCCCAGTCGACCGGCACTGAAAGAGTCGCGCACTCGGCTCCCGGTTTTGTCGGGTCGTCACACGGTGCCCATCGGAGGACCCCGGTGAGAGACGGCGACGCGTGGACCGCGGGAGCGGCGGCGAGGCCGGTGATGGCGGCCATGGCGGCTCCCACGGCCAGGGCCGTGCCCCGCGCGACGACGCGCCGCAGTGCGGATCTACCCCTGAACGGCATGGATCCCCCTCGTGAAGAGAGCAGTTGTGTCTGACATGCGGACCCGGCCGGGGCACCGTCGTCACGTTAGACGCACTGCCGCCCATGTGCTGCCCGCGTCAGGGGCTTTTCCGGGTCCGTACAGGGACCGCTCAGGGACGGCCGGGGGCAGAACGGAAAAGGCCACGGTCGGCTAAGGAGAAGTACGCCGCCCCGGCCGCCGCCGCACCGGATATGAGCGCACCAGTTTCAAGCACTGCGGCCATGCCGAGTGAGTGGTCCGTAGCCGCCGCCTCTGGCGCGCCTGTCCGCGCCCGGCGCTGGTGGTGGACAGGTTCACGTAGTGCAAGTCCTGCGACGGGACAAGGGCATGGCCTGTCATGCGGGGAGTCAGGCGCGTGATCAGGGACGAAGTCAGTCGCCAGGCCGCGCGGATGGCCAGGATGCCGGCGGGAAGGCCGTGATGGCGTCGACGAGGTCGGCCGGGGCTTCCAGCGGGATCAGGTGACCGGTGTGCGGGATCACCATGAAGTCGGCGTGGGAAAGATAGGGCACCAGATTGCACCGGAGCACATCGACAGGCTCGACCTGATCGTTCTCCCCGGCGATCACGAGGGCGGGAACGCTGACCATGCGCGTGTGCTCGGTGATGTCCTCCGCGATGCCGCGCAGCGGCCACTCGGTGCGGGCCGCTTCGGTGACGTTCCGCGAGTCGGTCACGATCTGTGCCTCGACCGACGCGGGCAATTCGGTCGCGGTGAGGACGTGATCCCGTGCCCCGGCGACGGACTCTGCGGAGTCGTAGGCGTGAGAAAGGGTCTCCCGGTACTCGTCAGTGATCTGTGCGGCGGCGGGCTTCGCCGGAGCGGAGCCGACCAGGACGATGCCGCGCAGGCCGGCGGGCCTGGTGGCCGCGATCAGCTGTGCGACCTTGCCGCCCATCGAGTGCCCCACCAGGACGTAGTCGGTGACCCCCGCGTCGGCCAGCACGGCGAGCATGTCGTCGGCGAGCTGACCGAGCGTGTACGGGCCGGGCAGACCGCTCGACCGGCTCCACCCTCGGAAGTCGGCCGTGAGCGTGTCACGGTCCGCGAGGCGGTCGACGACGAGGTCCCAGGTGCGGCCGGAACCACCCCAGTAGTGCAGGAACACCAGGGTCGGCCCGGTCCCGGGCCGGTGGTCGTAAGCGGGCAGGTGCGTCTGCTGCGGCGTGTTCACAGTGGCTCTTCCGGTCGGCGTGCTGGGCGATCGCCCCTTGTGTTCATCGAACACTCCGTACCCGGCCGGGGCATCGGCGCGACTGGTCACCCCATGGTGAAAAATGGACTCGTGCGCGTGATCCGGCAGATGACCTACCAACCCTCGGGGCACCGCGCCGCCGCGGTCGAGACGATGACGTTCGACCGCCTCCGCGAGCTGAACGACGGCGGCACACAGCGCGCCGACTTCCATGTCCTCGCCGTCGTCGACGCCGGGCACGGCACAGTCACGGTGGACTTCCGCCACCACCCGCTCAAGGAACGGTCCGCAGTATGGATTCCACCCGGCGCGGTACACCGGTGGGACGACATCGCCGGTGTGGCGGGGCACCTCGTGCTGTACGTGCCGACCGCGCCGGTCACCCACGCCACCCGGGAGCTCGTTGCGTCCCCGGACCTCGTCGCGCACTGGAGCGTCCCCGACGCCGACTGGCCCTTCGTCGAAATGGCGCGCGACCATCTCCTCCTCGAGGCGTCCGCTGTCCCCGAGAACGCCCCGACGGAGCTGCCCCCGATTCTGCTCTCCGCGCTCATTGCCCGGCTGCGGCCACCGCAGGCCCAAGCCCTGTCCGCGCACCCGGTGTTCCAGGAGTTCCGCTCCAGCGTCGAAGCACACTTCAGGGAGCACCACGCCGCCGGCTACTACGCCCGTGCCTTGGGATACGCGCCGCGCACCCTTTCACGAGCGGTGCAACAGGTCACCGGCCGCACGGCGAAGGTGTACATCGTCGACCGGATCGTCCTGGAGGCCAAACGGCTCCTCGCGCACGACCGCCTCACCGCGGCTCGCTGCGCCGCCATGCTCGGTTTCCCCGACGCATCGAACTTCTCGGTGTTCTTCCGCAAGGCGACCGGCATGCGCCCGGGTGCGTGGCAGGCCGCGGCAGCCGTCGAGTAGAGGTGCACTCGGGGATGGCTGCGGGGCTGGGGTTGCGAGTTGGCAGGGGAGGCACGCGTGGCGGATCTCGTGTGCGGCGCCGGTTTGGCGGAGGACTCCTCGATGGTGGGACTCCGAGGAAGGACATGAGGCGCCAAGGTCGGGACAGACAAAGGCCGGCCGTTGCAGGGCAAGCGCCACGCTCAGGAAAGGGCGGGATTGATCGGGGTCTGGCGCAGCGCTGGGAGTCTGCATCAGAGCCGGCGCAGTGCCAGGTGCGCTCAGTCCGACGTCGGAGTGCGGGCGAGCCCGGCGGCCTCCTCCGGTGCCATGCCCGCGCCGCGTTCGAACGCCTCCCGGAAAGCCTTCTCGCCCAAGACGGCAGTCGTCCGGGCGGTGATCCGGTCGACGTCGGCGCGTTCCGCGGTGGGCAGCGGGGCGCCCACGCTGCGCCGCGCGGTGTCGGCAGCGCCGAGCAGCACCGCGGCGCGGGCCGGGCCGTCGGGGCCGGCCGCGAGCGACTCGGCTCCTGCCAGGCCTTCCAGCGACAGCGCGAACGCGCGCGGCTCGGCGAGATCGAACGCGTAGTCCAGACCGCGTAGATGGCGGGCGAGCGCCGTGCCGCGGTCGCCGCGCATCTCGGCGGTGAAGCCGAGCTCGGCATGCCGCAGGTGGTCGCCGGCCGGGGACGCGAAGCGCGCCAGCATGCTGAGCAGCCGTGCCTCGGCCTCGTCGAGCGCGCCGGAGCGGCGCGCGCCCAGCGCGAGGCCGGTCTCGGCGGCCGCCTCGCCGAACCGATAGCCTTGAGCGGCGGCCAACCTCCGTGCCCGTTCGTGGAGTTCGGCGGCGCGCGACCAGTCCTCGGCGAGCAGCGCGAGGCGGCCGAGCCCCGAAAGCCGTGCGGACACCTCGGCGTGCAGATCGAGCTCCTCAGCCAGCGTCAGGCCCTGCTGTTGGCGGCGCTCGGCCTTGTCGTAGTCGCCCATGATCTGCGCGTGCGCGGCCAGGGGCGAGACGGTCTGCAACTCGCCCCACCGGTCACCGAGTTCCTGAAAGGCCGTGGCAGCGCGCACGCCGTCGCGGTCGAGAGCGGCCAGGTCGCCGGTGAAGAGCCCGTGCATCGCGCGCAGCGCGAGCCCGGCGGCGACGCCCCAGCGGTCCCCGGCCGCCTCGAACAGTGCCACCGCGGCGTCGTTCAACTCTGCACTCGCCGCCAGGCCACCCGCGCTGAACTCTCCGTACGCACACAGCCACAGTGCCCGGCCGCGGCGCACCGGGTCCGGCACGGCGTCGGCGGTGCCGTCGACGGCCGCCGCGCCTTCTCCGGTCATGCGGGCGAACGCGTAGTGAAGCAGCAAGAGTTCGGCATCGCCCGGGGCGGCCTTCAAGGCGGCGTCGAGGCGGCGCCGGGCCTCGGTGAGGCGGCCGCGCAGAAGCCACCACCAGCACAGCGAGGCGGTGAGCCGGGCCGCATCGGACGGCTCCGGCCGGTCCAACGCCTCATCGAGGGCGGCGCGCAGGTTCGCCGCCTCGGCGTCGAGCACGGTCAGCCAGCGCTGCTGGTCCGCGCCGCGCAGCTTCGCTTCCGCGTCCTCGGCGAGCGCTTGGTAGTAGCGCAGATGCCGGTACCGGGTGTCGGCCGCGTCCGCCATCTCGTGCAACTGGTCAAGGGCATAGGCGGCGACCGTCTCCAGCAGCCGATAGCGCGTCCCTGTCGGGCCCGTGACGACCACGACCAACGACCGCTCGACCAGCCGGGTCAGCAGGTCCAGGACGTCCGTCCCGTCCACACCGTCGCCCGCGCACACCGCCTCGGCCGCGTCGAGCGTGCAGCCGTCGCGGTGCACGGCCAGTCGCCGCAGCACGATGCGTTCCGGCGCGCCGAGCAGTTCCCAGCTCCAGTCGATCACGGCGCGCAGCGTGCGCTGCCGCGCGGGCGCGTCACGGCGGCCGGACGTCAGAAGCCGGAACCGGTCACCGAGCCGGTCCGCCAGACCGCGGACGCCGAGCGCCCGAACCCGGGTCGCGGCCAGTTCGAGGGCGAGCGGGATGCCGTCCAGGCGCTTGCAGACCTCCGCCACCGCTTCCAGGTCGCCGTCGTCCTCGGACGGCCCGAACCCCGGTGCGGCGGCCGCCGCCCGTGCCATGAACAGCGCCTGTGCCTCCGCCGATTCGAGCGGCTCGATCAGCACGACGGCCTCGCCGGCGACCGCAATCGGCTCCTGACTTGTCGTCAGGATCCTTACTTCCGGCGCGGCGCGCAGCAGCAGGGCGGCCAACTCCGCGGCGGCTTCGACCACGTGCTCGCAGTTGTCCAGCACGAGCAGCACGGACCGGTCTCGCAACGCCTGGACCAGGCGTTCGGCGGGCGCTGACGGCATGCCGAGGCGCGGAGCGCCCGCGGGGGTGTCGTCGCGGATGCCGAGGACGGCGGCGACCTCGGCCGCCAGATCGGCGGCATCGCCGTGCCTCCCGGCGAGTTCGACGAACCTGACGCTGTCGGGAAGCCGCGGGCACGCCGGGGCCGCGGCACCGGCGGCGACGGGCGGACGCCCGTCCGGGGTGCCCGGTTCGAGGCCTGCCGACAAGGCCTGCGCCGACGTCCGTGATCGGTGCAGGTCGTCCGCGGCGGAGCGGCCGGCGCCCGTCAGGCGCCGTGCGGCGGCGATCGCCAGCCGCGTCTTGCCGACCCCGCCGGGGCCGGTCAATGTCACCAGACGCGACTCGTCCATGAGCCGTGCGACCTGTGCCAGCACCGCGTCGCGTCCGATCAGCGGGGTGAGGTCCGCCGGGAGGTTGGGGGGGACCGTAAGGGATGCGTCGCTGCCCGGGACCGCACCGAACTCCGCCGGCGACGCGCTGCCGTCGACGGGACCGTGTGCGTGGCCGATGCCAGTGGCCGCAGTGATGGACTGCCCGTGCGGTCGCGCCGCGCCCGCGGCGCCTTCCCTCCGCTGCGTCCGCGCCTCCAGCGAGGGGTCCTGCCGAAGGATCGCGTCGTGCAGCGCGGCCAGGCCGGGCCCTGGGTCGAGTCCCAGTTCGTCCGCCAGGCGGCTGCGCAGGTCGGCGTACGAGGCCAGCGCCTCGCTCTGCCGCCCCGCCCGGTACAGAGCCCGCAGTTGCACGGCACGCAGCCGTTCACGCAGCGGGTGCCGGGCCACCAGGCCGGCGAGTTCACCGGTGAGCAGCGGGTCGTCGCCCGCTTCGAGGCGGGCCTCGGCGTGCTCCTCCAGCACGGCGAGGCGCTGCTCGTCGAGCCGGTAGGCCGCGGCACGGGCGAACTCCTCGTCGGAGAAGTCCGCGTACGCCGGGCCGCGCCACAGCCCCAGCGCGGCTGCCAGCCGGGCGGCGCGTTCCTCGGGGTCGGTGACGGCGCGGGCGTCGGCGACCAGCGCCAGAAACCGCGAGGCGTCCACCTCGCCGGCATCGCCGCAGCCGTCGGCTGCCGCGAGGGCGAGCCGGTAGCCGGCGCCCTGCCGCACCACGCGGTCCCGGCCGATCGCGCGGCGCAGCTGGGACACCTTGGCCTGGAGGGCGTTGACCGCATTACCGGGCGGCTCGTCCCCCCACAGCTCGTCGACCAGCCGGTCCACGGAGGCCACCCGCCCCTCCTGGACGAGCAGCGCGGCCAGCAGCGCGCGGACCTTCGCCTCGGGGACCTTCACCGGGTCACCCGAGGCGTCCCACACGGCAAGCGGCCCAAGCACCCCGAAACGCATATCTGCACGTTACACAGTGCGTCCCGGGGCACCGTCAGCGGATCATCAGCCGATCCGAAGCACCCGCGGCCAGAGTCGTCCCTGTCGGAAGAACGGCACGTCGGAGCGACCGGAGGGAGCGGATCATGCCGAAGTACACAGGCCGCAAGGCGGTCGTAGTCGGCGGCACCACGGGGATCGGCCTCGCGATCACCAAGCGCCTCGTCGAAGGCGGCGCCCGCGTGCTGCTGACCGGCGGCGCGGGGAACGGGTTCACGGATGTCGCGGGCCAACTGGGCTCCGCGGCCTCCCTGGTCGCCTGCGACCTGTCCGCCGAGGGCGCCGTCGCGGCGTTCGCCTCGGCGGCGGAGAGCGCCTTCGGCACCGTCGACATGCTGTTCTTCAGCGCCGAGTCCGGCACCGTGGAGCGGCTCGCGGAGCCGGAGGCGAAGTCCGGGACTGAGCGTTACGACCGGCAGTCCACCGCCGCCGCGAAGGGCGCGTACATTCCCGTCCCGGCGCTGGCAGCACTGGTCGCCGACGACGGCGCCATCGTCTTCACCACGGTGACGGCGGACACCTGCCGGTCCGGCATGCCGGACGCGGGCGTGCACGCCTTCATCCGGGCACTCGCGGTCGAACTCGCCGACCGCGGTGTCCGCGTCAACGCCGTGTCGCCGGGCGCCATCGACACGCTTGCCGAAGTCGCTGCCCGAGGCCCCGGGCGCTACACAGCACCGCCCCTCGGGCGCCGCGGATCCGTCGACGAAGTCGCCCGCGCCGCGCTCTTCCTGGCCGCCGACGCGACGTTCACCACCGGCACCGTGCTCGCCGTCGACGGCGGCCTCAGCTCAAGCGGCGGCCGGCCGAGGCCGCATCCGGCGCCCCAGGACTGAGCGTCAACTCCACACGCGCCGACGCATCCGTACCTTCTCCGAAGCCGAAGCCGAAGCCGAAGCCGAGACCCGAAACCCGGATCTCGGATCTCAGATCTCGGATCCTGAAAGGACCCCTGCCATGACCGCGAACCCCATCCCCGCCGCCACCTCCGCCGCCCGTGACCTGTTCGAGCCCGCCCGGCTCGGCCCGCTCGACCTGCCGAACCGCCTCGTGATGGCCCCGATGACCCGCAACCGGGCCGCCGCCGACGGCACTCCACTGCCGATCATGGGCGAGTACTACGCACAGCGGGCCGGCGCCGGGCTGATCATCGCCGAGGCCACGACCCCGAGCGAAGTCGGCGCGACGTACCCGAACATCCCGGCCATCTACCGGGATGCGCACGTCAAGGGCTGGCGGGCGGTCACCGAATCCGTGCACGCCGCGGGCGGCCGGATGTTCCTGCAACTCCAGCACGGCGGCCGGATCGGCCACCCGGAGACCAGCGGACTCCAGCCCGTCGCGCCCTCCCCGGTGCCGTACCCCGACCCGATGCACACCCCCTCCGGTTCGCGTCCGTCGGTGGTGCCGCGCGAGATGACGGTCGACGAAATCCGGGCCACCGTAGAGGACTTCGCGAACGCCGCACGGAACGCGATAGCCGCGGGCTTCGCCGGAGTCGAGGTGCACTCCGCGAACGGCTACCTGCTTCACCAGTTCCTCGGCCAGGACACCAACCGGCGCACCGACGCCTACGGCGGACCGGTCGCCAACCGCATCCGGTTCACCGTCGAGGTCGTCCGCGCCGTAGTCGACGCGATCGGTGCCGAGCGGGTCGGCGTCCGCATCGCCCCCGGTGTCACCGCGAACGCCATGGCCGAAGGCGACACCGAGGCCATCTACCCGGAGCTGGTCGCCGCTCTCGCCGAGATCGGCCCGGCCTACCTGCACGTCGTGTTCGCCGACCCCGACCAGGCGCTGTTCCGCGAACTGCGCGCGGCCTGGCCCGGCACGCTCATCGCCAACCCCGTGCTGGGCTGGGGCGGCCCGCTGCCCGAGGACGGCGGAAAGGCCGCCGCCCGGCGGCTGCTCGCCGCGGGCGCCGACCTGATCGCGCTGGGCCGGCCATTCCTGGCCAACCCGGACCTGGTGCACCGGCTGCGCACCGGTGCCCCCGTCAACCAGGTGCGCGACTACGGCTTGATGTACACGGGCGGAGCCGAGGGCTACACCGACTATCCGACGCTGAGTGACTCGGATGCGGCAGACCGCGCCGGCCTCACCGCAGCGGGCGCGTGATCCGCTGTCCACCGCGATCGCCCTGCACATCCGAAGTGGTGCACGTTCTCGTGCTGGAAGCGTACGACCGGTTGATCGGCCTGGAACTGTCCGAGAGATCCGTGGATGGTTGCATCATTAAGGCCCCGGGCGGCGGCCAGAGGGCGGGCGGGTCCACCGGTGGACCGCGAAAAGCTGTGCAGGCCAGAGCTGCACGAGATAGCGCTCTACTGCCTCGATGCTCTGCTCGCTCTCGGCCAAAGCCCGGACCGCAGCCCGGCCCGAGGAACTGATGCGCACGCGCCACGATCCGCCCTGGTCCGCCAGCGTGATCAGGTCATCGAGCCGGCCCACGTTCATCGACCAGATCGCGACCTGGCCGCTGACCGACTCGAAGTCCGCTTCCGCCTGCTCCTCCCAGTCGGCCGGGTCCTGCGCCGGCGCAGGCCCGTCCCAGACTTCGACCGTGACGGAAGCGGTGTGGGTGTGCCCAGCGCTGGTGATGTCCAGGCGTCCCGGGTGCGTGCTCAGGAACGTGCCGACGTCGAAGTCGCCCGGGAACAGCAGATCGAGGAGGGCGTCGTCGGATTCCTGCAGCCCGAACGGGTAGTCACTCACGCACACGTCTACGTGCTGCTCGCGGACAAGCTGTGCCACGAGATTCCCCCCGAAGGCGCGGGCGACCGGTCATCACCTGCGATCGGAGGCCCACATCCGACTGGTCTTGCGCGCTTCCCAGGCAGTCACCGGCTTCGTCGGGATTTCGGGCGGTGCCCCCTGTCTGTTCGGTCGAGCCGGGTGAGGATGGTCGGCGTGACGGATCGGGATCGGTTGGGGCGGACGGCGGTGCACTATGTGGCTGCCGATGGGGACGCGGATGGTCTGAGGGTGCTCTTGGCCGGAGGTGCCGCCGCGGGGGTGGCCGATGATGCGGGCTGGACGCCGCTGCATTTCGCGGCTCAGGCTCAGGCCCCACCGGTCGTCGAGGTACTCCTGGCCGCGGGTGCGGCGGTTGATGCCGTGGACCGCCATGGCAATACGCCGTTGTGGAGGGCGGTGTTCTGTTCGCAGGGAGAGGGTGCGACGATCCGGCTGCTGCTGGAGGCCGCCGCCGACCCTGACCGGGACAACGGCCATGGCGTGAGCCCGCGGGTGTTGGCGGGACGCATCGCCAACCATGACGTGGCTGCCCACCTGGCGGCCGGGGACAGGACTTCCTCCTAGGCTCCACTGCCCATGGCGGCGGGCAGGGGTTCGTTTGTTCGAAGACTGGGGTGGGGCCGAGGAGTCGGTCGGCGGACTTCGTACGGGACGACCTCACGTCGCTGCTCCTCAACCCTTCGCAGGTCACAGCCGACCAGGTTGTGGCAGCCGGGTGACGACCTCCTGGGTACGGTGATCCGGGTCCTGCCGGCCCCGCACTGCTCGCCAAGCTCTTGCGGTGGCGTTCCTCGGGTCCCTGGTCGCCACAGGTCTGCCCCGCCTGGCCCGGGACGGTGTGCCGACCGAAGTCGAATTCCCCAGTCCGGCGCGACGCAGGTGGCGCGCTGAGCGGCGCTGTCTGCACGACAGCGAGCCGCGAAACTTCTCACCGCTTTGCGCTGGAGTGGGGGAGTACCGGGGTCCGGCGCCGGAGGGGGAGTACCGGGCTTTGCGCTGGCGGGAGGGGTAGCGGCCGGAGTGGGCTGGGTCGCCCTCTCGCACTGGATAGCGATCAGGGGAGCCGGGTGGCAGTCTGAGAGGTGGATCCAAGAATTGGGGAGCTCCTCACACCGACCGACACCTACTGTTTCGTGATCGCGGAGGTGGAACTTCCATGAGGAACCGGGTCTCCCTTACCGGAACCGCAGTGGGCGTCGTGGTGGCCGGAGCCCTGTCGACGACACTCGTGCCGTTCACCGCGTCGCCGGCCTGGGCTCAGGCGTGCGCGACCTCCGATGTCGTGTGCCTCATCAATGCCCAGCGCACACAACGCGGTCTTCCAGCCCTGACTCTCAATCAGAACCTGACCACAGCGGCTCAGCAGCACGCCTTCGCGGCCGTGCAGCAGAGGTGGTGGGGGCCGGGCAGAAACCCGCACGTCAACCCGCAGACCGGCTCGACGCCGCAGAGCCGTATCCTGGGGGCCGGCTACTGCCCAAACCCCGTGTCTTGGCGGGTCGCCGAGATCGCCTACACCGGCTGGGGCGGTTCGGGTACGCCGAACGCCGCCGCCAACTGGTGGATGAACTCACCGCCCCATCGGGCGAACATCCTCGATCCCGGACTGCGTGAGATCGGGCGCGGGGTACAGGCCGGAGCGGCCGACCCGGCCGGAGCTGGCGCGAGCGGAGCCGGTACGTACGTAGTCACCTTCGGAAGCTGCCAGCGTTGACGCACGAGCAGCGACGCCCCAGCACACCCGGGCCTGCACTCCTCTGTAGCCGGTCTGCGGGTCGTAGGCGGCACCAGAGTCGGCGGTGCAAGCACTGAACCGCTTGTCCGACATGCCCTGCGGCGGCCCGAAGGAGTCAGTAGCCGCTGATGCAGATGGAGCGGAAGCCCGGAACGTGGCTCAGTCCCTCCTGGCTGGGCACGAAGATCATGCCGAACGGTGCCGCACTCGCCATCACTTCCGCGTCGTGCCCGGCTCCGCTGGGCGTGGTGGTGTGCGTGAGTCCGAGCCGGGAGGCCGCCGTCGCGACGATGTCACGAATGCGCGGATCGGCGACCTCGGGGTCGATGCGCAGAGAGGCTTTCGCCTTCACCTCGTAGCCGTCTGCTTCCCCATCAGGGCGACCTCGCCCCGGAATTCCCGCTCCGCCGTGACGAGTCGCCACCGACTTCCGTCCCTCAGCTCGGCGGTCAACGACACGGCGCCGGGGATGACGTTCGTCAACCCTGGCTTCAGGGACAACCGGCCGACGGTCGCGGCTTTTGGCGTTCCGCTGCCTTAACGATGTGACCGGCGGCGACGAGGGCATCCCGGCGTCCCGGCATCGGAGTGGTACCGGCATGGCCGGCCTGGCCGGTGATGTCGACGTCGATGACGGTACGACCCACGATCGAGTCGACCACCCCGATGGGAAAGCCGGTCCGCTCCAGCACGGGCCCCTGCTCGATGTGCAGCTCAGGTAGGCCGCGATCGATCCCGGCGGCCAGGCTGCGGTCTCCAGGGCGTCCAGATCTCCCCCTGCCAGCCGCAGAGGCTCACGCAGCGACAGGCCGTTCAAGTCCCGCGGGTCCCGCGGCAAGTCGTCGATCCGGCCGGTCAGCGACAGTGACCCCCAGAAGGGCTGCTGGAACAACGCGCCCTCCTCGTTGCTGAACCCAACCGCCACGGGCGTCAGATCGGTCTAGGCCGGTTCGCCGGGCCGGGAGCGTTCGTAGCGGCGGACTGGTTTCGCCGGTGGCCCGGTCGCAGGCGGCCGCCCCGCTGGCCCGACCGGCAGGCTGCGTCTGGCCCGGTGTGTCGTGGACGACGGTCGACCGTCGCGGCGGGCCGCGGAACGCTTCCAGGTCAGCCACACCCACCGCGGCCCGGTGGGCCGGCCGCTACCGGCTGTCGGGCGCCGAGGGCATGCGCGACCGTTCCAGCCGCCCGCACCACCAGCCACGCCGCACAGCGCCCGCGATCGAGGCGCACGTCGTCCATCTGCGCCGCGGAACACCGGATCGGACCGGTGCGCCTGGCGGCCCGCTGCAACATCGCCGCGTCCACCGCCCATGACGGTGGGACACGAGGGCCTCCTGCGGTCGGTCGTAGATGTCGCAGTGCACACCGAACCCGGAAGGCCCTCACCTGTTCAAGCACCCAGCACGCGTGTCACCAACGTCCCGGGACAGCCCAGCTAGGTCAGGCGCTTTCGGCCGGCGCGTGGCTCGGCGGGGGCTGGTGCGGCGAGAGCGAGGCTGCTTCGGTAGCACGGGCGTACTCGGTGGGAGTCTGGCCGAAGTGCTTCTTGAAGGCACGCGTGAAGAGACGCTCAGTCGTGACGGGGCGGCAAGGGCGAGGCGGGCCTCGTGCAGGCGCCGGCGGCGGATGTAGGTGCCCACCGGCTCGCCCACCGCGGCGAATGCCCGGTGAAGGGTACGGACGGAGACGTTGAGTTCACGTGCGAGCATCGCCGGAGAGAGTTCCGGATCAGTGAGGCGGCGGTCCGCGAGGTCCTTGGCGGCCTGGGTGAGGGCGGGGGCCAGCCGGGGTTCCACATCGTCGAATCGGCCCTTCGCCACCGCCTTGGCCAACTCGATCAGGGTGCCCTGAGCGGCTGCCACACCGGCCGGGCCGAGGTCGGCCACGGTTGTGTGGATCATGTCGGTGAGGGCCGTCAGCAAGCGCACTTCGGCCGATTCCGCCGGCCCGGTGACGGCCCGGTTCCCGAGCAGGGGCTTGAGCTCGCCGGGTGGGAGGACGAGGAATTTCGCCGTGAGGTCCGCCGATGTCTCGAAGGCCGTCAGACGCCCGAGGTGGCGGACGAGGAACTGCCCGGCCGACACCGCCCGGTCGCCGTGTCCGGGCGCTCCGCCCAGAGTCCATGCGCCGCGCCGCACGATGTACATGGCCACCAGATCCTGATCGCCGCCCGGAACGTCGGCAGTCCGGGTGGCCGAGGCGGCGTGAAGGTCGGCGATCGCCGCGCCGTGCACCTTGGTCACGTTGCCCTTGACGCGGAAGTCGCCGATCGTCTCCGCGCTGAAGGCCGGTAGTTGGAAGACGTCGTCGCCGATCTGCGTCTGCCAGCCGCGCCGGAAGGCGTCGAGTCCCCGCGGTGCGGCACCCGGCGCGGTCGAGTCCACGGTGAAGACCCCGCGGGCGCCGTCGGCTCCCGCTCCGGTGCGACGTATCCCTCTGCGGTCCCTCGTATTCATTGCTTCAACGCCAACCTGTGGTGATCGTGTTCCGTAGGACGCCGGCATGGCTCATGTGGGCACTGGGCCCATCTTCCTACGGACGGCACAGGGGCAGGCGGTCGAGGGGCGGAGCTGAGGATTCCGTGCCGGACAGATCAGCTTCGGCAACGGGCGAGGCGGCCCCTGTTGTTCAGGCTTCTCCTGGCCTGCGCAGCAGGGGCCGCGGGTCGCTTTCGCGCTCGCTCCTGACGGTGCCGAAGTCGCCGTGATCGGTCGAGCACCCCTACGGGAACCGGTCGACACCGCGCCGGCTGCCGTTCCGTGCGGTCGGCACGGCCAGGCGGTCAGCGGGCGATCGAGATCGCGAAGGGGGTGAATCCGCTGGTGCGGATGACGTGCGGTACGAACAGGATCGCGGCCTCAGCGGCGCGGGCGGTCCGGATCCCGCCGAGGTCGGTGATCCACTCCTTCCTCCAGCCGAGGTCGGTGAGCAGTTCGCGGACGGTCTCCTTGGCCGGCGGGGCCTCGCCGGAGAGGAACACGGTGGGCGGCTGAGTGAGCGTGGCCGGCGCGGTCATCACCGGGAAGAGCATGGTGTTGAGGGTCTTGACGACGTGCGTTTCGGGGAGGGCTTCCTGGAGTTGCTCGGCGAGGCTTGAGCCGGGGTGGATCAGGTCGGCGGGCAGGCCGTCCGGTCCGTCTGTGGTGGCGTTGGAGACGTCCACGAGGATCTTGCCGTGCAGTTCGTCGCGCAGGGCGGCGAGGCGTTCCAGGGAGCCGGCGCCCGGCGTGGCATTGATGACGACCCGGGCTGTGCGGGCGGCGTCTGCGGCGGCGCCCGGCTCTCGGCCGGCCACCGTCACCTCGTGCCCTGCCCGGGTGAGGGCTGCGGCCAGGTTGCCGCCGACGCGGCCGTTTCCGAGTACTGCGATCGTGGTCATGGTGATCCGGTCTTTCCGTGCGTGGACTGTGTGGTGCGGGTCAGCGGGAGAGGGTGGCGACGGCCTCGGCGTGAACGCCGGGCGCGGCGGCCAGGAAGCTTTCGCTCTGCGGGGTCCATGGGCGGCCCTCGGCATCGGAGATGCGGCCGCCCGCCTCGGTGACGAGCAGCGCCCCGGGCAGCAGGTCCGCGCGGGCTCCGGCGAACTGCCAGAAGACGTCGAGCCGGCCGGCGGCCACGTTCACCAGGTGCAGGGTCGCGGGCACGGAGGTGCGCACGACGAGCGCGTCGAAGAGCATCGCAGTGACGGAGGACCCTATGAGGCGTACGACCTTCGCGTCCTCGTCCGGCCGGGCCTGGCTGGTGGCTACGATGCTCAGGCCGAGCTCCGCGGTCTCGGAGACGCACAGCGGGCGTCCGTCGAGGTGGGCGCCGGCTCCCGCGAGCGCCGTGCAGGTCTCGCCCGTCAACGGCAGGTGGACCACGGTCAGTACGGGCCGGTTCTCGCGTACGAGGGTGACGGTGACCGCCCACTCGGGCAGGGCGTGGAGGTGGTTGACGTTGCCTTCGGCCGGGTCCACGACCCACCACTCGCCGGGCGGCAGTGCTCCGCCGTCGAGCTCCTCCTCCACCCAGCCGGCGTCCGGGCGCAGCCGTGTGAGGCGGGGGCGCAGGACGTCGAGGGCCGTGTCGTCGTTGGCGGCGAGCGCGCTCATCAGCTCCTCGCGGGTCCCATAGCGGACCACCTGGCCGAAGCGCTCGCGCAGCGCCGAACCGGCCGTGCGCACGGCGACGGCAGTGTGGGCCAGCAATTCGGCGTCGGAGGTGGCGACGTCCATGCTCGGAAGGGTTGCGGACATGGTGGTACTCCTGTCTGAGGAGGGGTGAGGGGCAGGTCGAGGGGGCGACGCGATGCGCAGGGCAGATGGAAGCGGGTCTGCTCGTCGCGCTCGACGGGCTGCTGAGCCGAGGTCGGGCCACACGCCCCAGGACCGGGGGTGAGCGCGTGTTGAGGAGGCGGCGCCGTGGGCGAGCTGCAGGGGGCTCAGTCGAGCAGTTCGGCGGCCCGTTCGGCGATGGCGTAGACGGTCGCGTTGGTGTTGGCCGACGGGATGGACGGCATCACCGAGGCATCGGCGATGCGCAGTCCGCCCATTCCGTGGACGCGGAGGGTGGCCGGGTCGACGACGGCATCGGCGTCGGTTCCCATGCGGCAGGTGCCGGTGAAGTGGAAGTACGGTCCGGTGGCCTTGCGGAGGAACTCGTCCACGTCATCGCCGCCCGTGCCGGGGCCCGGTACCGACTCCTGCTTGCGCCAGGCGGCGAACGCGTCGGCCTCCCCGATGCGGCGTGCCAGGGCCAGACCCTTGCGCATGACCTCCAGGTCGCGGTCATCGCTCAGGTAGCCGGGGTCGACCACGGGAGCGCCGGCGGGGTTGGCGTCCGCCAGGCGCACGGTGCCGCTGCTGTGCGGCGCCATCGCCGAGAAGGCGATGGAGTAGCCGTTGGCCGGCGCCTGGCCCCCTGCCGAAGGGAGCGGTGCGGCGACGACGTAGACCTGGAGGTCCGGGCGCACCGCGGAGGCATCGCTGTAGAGGAGGCCCATCATCTCGGCCGGCGGGTTGGCGGGAACGAACGGTACGGGCCGGCTGGCCTCGTACACCACGGCCGCCAGCGGATGGTCCTGCAGATGGGAGCCCACTCCCGGTACATCGGCGACGACATCGACCCCGTGTTCGTGCAGGTGTCGTGCCGGGCCGATCCCGGACAGCATCAGGAGGTGTGCAGAACCTATGGCCCCCGCGGTCAGGACCACCTCGGCGCTCTCCACTGCCAGGTGCTCGCCGCGCTTGGTGTATTCGACGCCGGTGCAGCGGCCCGCGCGGGTGCGCAGCCGTAGCACGGTCGCGTCCGTGACGACGTCCAGGTTCGGCCGGTCGAAGAACGGACGGATGTAGGCGTCGGCCGCGCTCTGGCGGGCGCCGCCGGGCAGGTTCATGTCGCTCCACCCGAAGCCGGTCTCCAGCCCGCTGCCGATGTCAGCGGCGCGTGGAAGTCTCGCCTGCGCCGCGGCCTCGATGCCCGCCGCGGCCAGGGAGTGAGGTTCGGGGACCGGGGCGACCTGGACCGGCCCGTCCGTGCCCCGTACGGAGGCGTCACGACCGCGCGCGCTTTCGCTGCGGCGGAAGTAGGGCAGCAGATCGTCGAAGCCCCAGCCCGGAGCACCGAGCCCGGGCCATTCGTCGTAACCGGAGCGGTGCCCGCGCAGGTGGTAGAGGCCGTTGATGCTCGAGGATCCGCCGAGCGCCTTGCCCCGCAGCACGTCGGCGGTCCGGCCGGTACCGGCCTGTACGGTCGAGGCGCTCAGCCACAGGGATGACGGGGCGAACTCCAGGAATCCCCAGGGAGATGCCATCGCCTCGGTCGCGTCCCGGGCTCCCGCCTCCAACAACAGGACTCGCACGCCGGGGCGTTGCGAGAGCCGCGAGGCAATCACGCAGCCCGCTGTACCCGCCCCCACCACGACGTAGTCATAGAGTTGTCTGCCCATCATGTCTCCGCTTTCCCACGGCAGCGCTGTCCGACCACCGGGCTTCAGAAGGCAGCTCCTCGGTGATCGAAGAGCTGATGACGTTCACCTACGAGAGGGGACCGAAAGAGGGAGGGAGGGCGTTCTCACGCGGGTCGGTGCCCGGCCCGGCCCGGCCGCGGCCAGGCTCCACTCGCAGACGCACGTCGCGGGCGCTGACGGACGCCTGGCGACCCGGCGGCAGACAGGCGCCTCGATCCGACGGGCCAAGGCACGGCAAGCCTGGCCACGACCGTTCGCCCCGCTACGGATATTCCTTTCGGCCCCGCTACCCGCGTACGGCCACGCGGCTGGACTCCTCTTGGCTCACGCCTCTCTCATCCTCGGTGCGTACCGTCTGGTACGGCCCGCTTTCCCCCTCTGCCGTCGAAGCTTAGGAAGCTGACGTGCCACGCACTTGAACCACCGCGCCATTCGCCCGGAACCTCAGCGCCACACGACAACATCGAGCACACACCGCGTCCGCTTCCGGGCAACCGAGGTACCAGGCGATCGGCGTCGGGGTCCTGAGAAACCCCCGTGGCTTCCGGGAAGAGGCACACGCCCTTGCGGCACCGCCCCGATGAGGGCCTGGGGCGCTCACGGGGCGGCCTGACCTGCAAGATCCACCCTGCCGGTGAGGGCGGACGTCGCCCCCGCTCGCCTGCTGATCACCCCGGGCAGTGGGGCGACGCCCCGCAGCTCACCCCGGTCACGGAGTGTGTCCGCGGCCGGCCGCCGGGATGGCGGGCGGCCGCGGACTCGGCCTGGCCACCTCGGCGCAGGCAAGGCCACTCTCGTTGCTTCCTGCGCACTGGGCCTCGTACGACGCACACGCGCGGCCGGGAGGGCGCCCCATCGCTTCGAGGCGACCGGATGCGCACCGCCGGCCGTCGTTCAGGCCCGGGTGTAGCCGCCGTCGGCGAAGAGTTCGGCACCGGTGACGAACGACGAGGCGTCCGAAGCCAGGAAGAGGGCGGCCTCGGCGATCTCCTCGGCGTCGGCCAGCCGCCCCAGTGGCACGACAGCCTCGGCGAACCGGTCGGCGTCCTGGCCCGCGGCGCGCAGCAGGGCAGGGGTCCGGGTGGGTCCCGGGCTGAGGACGTTGACCCGGAATCGGCGCTCCCGCGACTGCCGGGCCCAGTTGTGCACGAGGTTGCTCACCGCCGCCTTCGAGGCGCTGTAGACCTCGAGTTGCTCATTGGGCCGCACGCTGTTGCTCGAACCGATGACCAGGACGGAGGCGTTCTCCGCCAGCAGCGGAAGCGCCTTCTGAACGGTGAACAGTGGGCCCTTGACGTTGACGGCGAGCGTCAGGTCGACGTTCGCCTCGGTGTGGCCGCCGAGCGCGGCGTCCGCGACGATTCCTGCGTTGGCCACCAGCACGTCGATGCGTCCGGTCTCCTCGCGTACTCGCGTGTAGAGCGCGTCCAGATCGGCCAGGACCGAGACGTCGGATCGTACGCCGGTGGCCGCAGGGCCCAGCTCCTTGACCGCCGCTTCGAGGCGGTCGATGTCCCGGCCGGTCACGAAGACCCGTGCGCCCTCCCGGACGAAGCGGTGGGCGATGGCCAGCCCGATCCCGCTGGTCCCTCCGGTGATCACGGCCACCTTCTCCTGCAGCACGCCTGGCATGTCGAACCCCTTCAGTTATGGAATCGATCGTCCATAACGTAGACAGTAATGGACGATCGAGTCAAGAATGGATAGGCTGAGACCATGCCGAGACCACGCGCATTCGACGAACGACAGGTCCTGGAGCGGGCCCGGGAACAGTTCTGGGCGACCGGCTATGCGGGAACCCGGATGGACGACATCGCCCAGGCGACCGGCCTGGGCAAGGGCAGCCTGTACGGCGCATTCGGCGACAAGGGCAAGCTGTTCCACCGCGTGTTCGGCGACTGGTGCACCGCAGTCGTCGAGGTGGCCGAGGGGCAGCTGGCAGGCGGCCCGGACGCCGAGGCCCTGACCCGGCTGTCGGGGTACGTGCACCTGATGGCGGAGAACACCGCCTCCGACACCGAGCGCCGCGGGTGCCTGCTGGCCAAGGGCGCGGCGGAACTGGCCCAGCACGATCCGACGGTCGCCGGGCGGTCGGCCGAGACCATGACGGCGCTGCTGACCCTGCTGCGGACGGAGATCAGCGCCGCCCAGCGCCACGGCGACATCGACAGCGCCGCGGATCCGGAGCGGCTGGCGGCACTTCTGCTGACGGTGGTCCGCGGTATCGAGGCGGTAGGCAAGGCCGGCCTGGACCCTGAGACGCTGCGGAACATTGCGGACACCGCACTGGCGGTCCTGCCCGTACGCGAGGCGTAGACACGCCTCACAAACGGGCGCAGGCCGGCCCGGGAGAACCAACGTGGTGCCTCACGGTCACATGATCCGCCGGACCGTGCCTGGTGCTCCGACGCCCCCTGGCTTTCTTCCTCACTGCGGGTCAGGCCGGCGACGCACCCGCATTCGCGGACGTGAGGGTACGCATACGCGTCCAGCGCCGCCGGGGACGGCCCCGCACCCGGCCCGGCATGGTCTTGGCCCACAAGGCGTACTCGTCGCGCGCCATCCGCGAGCACCTGCGGAAGCGCGTATGCGCGCAGTGATCCCCGTCCCCGCGGACCAGCGGGGTCACCGACTGCGTCGAGGCCGCCTCCGCTCGGGAGCCGCACGCGCTGATGGAGCCGAGTTCGGTGATCCAAACGAAACCGCCTGGCCCTGACTGCGCAGGACCCGTTGCCCGGCTAAGGCACGCGCCCCCTACCGTCCCCTCGCCCGCCCTGCCGGGCCCACCGGCGGCGGGCGACGACGAGGAACGCTGCCTGTCATCACTCGCGTCGACCAGATCCCCCCCATCCCGCGCGATGTTCCCGGCCGGCAGCCACCCTGACGTGCAACAACCCGGAGCCGTGCATCACGGCTGGAACACCGCCCCGCCAACTCCTGCTGCACGCAGTCGACAGCCCACTGGCCAAACCGCTTGGCCAACTTACGCCGCAAGAAAACCAGTTCACAGAAATATGCAGGTCAGCGATCTGAGTGGTTCGCTCCGGCGCTGAGGATCGTGTGGGGAGCTACCTGCCTCAGCTGGCTGTCGCCGCCGTGCGGCGGGCGGCTGCGGCGCGGGTGCGGGCGATGTCGGTGGGGTGAATGCCGTAGCCGGCCGGGTTGAGGTTGATCAGGTCGCGGTGCAGACGGCGTATCCGCAGGGCCAGCTCGAGGCGGAGGGGGGGCGTTTGTCGCGGACCTCGGCGACAGTGCGTGGGTTGACGTCCAAGCGGTGGGCGAGTGTGGTGGCGGGCCATCCGGCCCGTGCCAGGTCGCCCAGCAGCCGGGATGCTTCCCCCGAGTCGGTCAGGCCAGGGGCGCCGGGGTTGCGGCGGTGGGGGAGGGGGATGCCGAGGATGGCGTCCGCGGAAGTACGGGCGATATCCGGGACCGTGGTGTCGTGCGCGGGGGTCCGCAGGACGCGGCGGACCAGGGTCACGGACAGGCCGGCCCGGTCGGCGATGTCCTGCGCGGACATGCCCTGCCCGCGCAGCCGGACGGCCCACCGGGCGGCGGCATGCGGCGGGACACGGGCGGACAGCCCGCGCGCGCGGTCCTGGTCGCGCCGACGGCGGGCACGCAAGGCTGCCTGGCGGCACTCAGCGCGGGCGCAGCCGTAGTCGGCGCACGACGCCTGGCCGTGACGGACCGTCGACCGCCGCGGCCGCCGCGGCCGACGCTGCCGCGCGACCGGCACGGCGACGGAAGCGGACTGCTCCCCGGTGAGTGGCATGGTGATTCCTGCTGCGAGTTCGGTTGCCGGCCAACGCTACATGCCCCCCACCGACACAACACCCCTGCTACGCACCGCGTGCGAGGCCCACAGGCCCGGACAGCAGCGCATGCCGCGCCCCTCTCCCCAGGCCGGTCGAGACGACCTCGCCTCCCACGCAAGCCGACAGTTTCGACCCTGCTCAGTCCGGGCCCAGGGCCGCCTGTACGTCCCCCCCGGGGGGCGTCTTGCGAAGCTCTCTGGGCGGGCTTGGGCCGCTGCTAGTCTGCCGATATGGCCAGAGAGATTCAGGTACCGGTCGACGACGCGGCGTACGACGCCCTCGTCGAGGAGGCCGAGCGGACCGGCGTCACGGTGCCGGAACTGGCCGGACGGGTCCTCGAGCACGATGTCGCCCGGCGCCGGTTCGTGACGGCCGTGGGCGGCTTCGTCACCGCCTGGGGGCCGGCCTTCGACGAGGCGGTCGGCACGAGCGGTGCCGGCGGTGCCGCCGCGTGATCCTGCATGTCGACCGCGCCTGGCTCCTGGAGGCCGGGTCATCCGCCCCCGCCTCGGTGGCTACGCCAGGGCGTCATTCCCCTACTGGTCTCACCTGGACGAGGACGGAATCCGCGCCTGCATGAGCGGCGACACCCGCGCCGCCCGCATCCGCGTCCTGTCCGTGATCGCCATCGCCACGACGGCGGTCTGGGGTCCGGCTGACGACGGCCCGCGCGGTGCTGGACGTCGGCGAGGACACGGTGACGCCGTCCGCCGTCGGCACCGTGTACGAATGCGCGCCCGAGGCGGAAGCGGTGCTGCGCCCGCTGGCCGACGGCCGGACCGTGGACCTGGCCACGCTCGCGGAGACGGCCGGCCTCGCCCTGGAGGACGTCGCCGCCCTGGCCCAGGAGCTCGTTGCCGGGCAGGCTGCGCCCGTGGAGAGCCTACTGTGACCGCAGAACTCGCCCTCGGTACCTACCGGTGCCGGACGATCCCGGAGGCGGCCGTCTGCGCGGCCGCCTCCGGCGCGCAGTGGGTCGACACCGCCCGCACGGCGAATGACTGCGCCGCCGCGTTGCTCCGCCCACATACGAATGTGTCGTGGTACGGCCCGCGGCCCCCGACCTGAGAGCTGCCTGACTCCCTGAACGCAGGGCACGGCAACAGCGGCAGGTGGGGCGATTTCAGCTTTACCGTTGGGAAACTGTCTGCGTGACGGGTCCGCGAAGGGCAGCGTTGGCAGGGGTGCTCATCCTGCGCCTCCCGATCGGCCGTTGAGCAGGAAGCGGAACCGCTTCTGGTGCGTACCCGTACCGCAACGACCGGCTCAGTGCTCTTGGCACACGTTCCTGTACGGGGTGCGGGGAAGGGCGGCTTTCCATTCAGCGCGCGAGAGGGTTCGTCCGGCGCGTCGGCATGTCCGGTCGGCTGCCCAGTGGGGGTCTGTCACGTACGTGTACAGCGGCGTGAGGCCCCCTGCTGTGCTGAGCCTTCTTCCGTCCGGGGTGAAGGCCATGGACAAGGGCGTATCACCGGTGCTGGGCAGCGAGAAGCCGTACTGCTGAGGCGAGGCCGTGTCCCATAACTGGATGGTGTCGCGGGTACCCGCTGCCAGCGTGCGGCCGTCCGGAGAGAACGCCAGAGCCGAAACCGCCGTGGTGCTCTTTGCGGTGCCGCCCCTGGTGGCAGCGAAGAACGTCCGCCGCCTTACCCGGCTGTCCCAGACGGTGACGCGACCGGCTGCGTCACCGACCGCGAGATGTTTCCCGTCGCTGCTGAAGGACAGAGCCCGAACCGTGTCCTGACTCAGCACACGGCGCGTGACCCGTCCGGAGGGGAGATCGACCACTTGCCCGGAAGAGGTGACGAGCAATCTGCCGTCCGGGCGTAGCGCGAGTAGATCTCCTCCCACGCCGGGAAGGACTCGGACCCTTTTCCGGCGGTGTAGGTCCCAGATCTCAAGGCGCTGGTCATCGGCGATGAACTGGGCGTCGGTCACCCTGCGGTCGTCCTGGGAGCGCGGGAGGTAGAGAAGCCTCCCGTCTGGACTCACCTCGATGTCCCGGATGGGCTTCGTCTTCGTGCCGGAGACTGCAATGTCCAGCCGCCTGCCCTCCTGAGCGCCGCCGGCGACCAGGGTTGTTTGCTGACGGGAACCGGTCGCGCGGGTGACGCCGTACACGTGCATCCGTCCGTCCGGGGTCAGTGCGACAAGGCTATGACAGCGCCCACCGGCGTCCGGTCCCGCCGCGGCGGCGGGACAGTGCATGTCAGCGCGGTGCAGGCGGCCGCTGCGCAGGTCACGGAACCCGAAGAGGACGGTGTCACCGTCTGGGGAGGAGTGAGCAGTGGTCAGAACATTGCCGTCCTCGGTGAAAGCCACCTGCATGTGCGGTCGGCGGGACCAGACGAAGTCCACAACAGGGCCGAGTTGGAGAGTTCTGACCGTGGATGCGTGGAGGCCTGCGAGATAGCGGAGCGTGCGGCCGCCGGGAGCCCAGCGCAGTGAACTGGCCGTTTCACCGACGAGGGAGTGACGGAACACCGGACCGGCAGGGCCCCTGACCCGCCAGACGAGGATTTCGTCCGGGTCGATGGCCGCCAGGAACTGCCCGTCCGGGCTCAGGACCGCTTCGACGGTTCCCGGGTGCCCGACGGTATGGAGGAGCTTGCCCGAGGCCACTTCCCAGAACAGAATCTTGTCCGCGGTGAGGGTCAGCAGCGCCCTGCTGTCCCGGCTGAAGGAGAACTGCAGGCCGCGGCATCCGGATCGGGCTTTCGACAACTGCGCAGCGGTCAGCTCCCGCCGACTGTTCGTGTCATACACCTCCAGCCGGGCGGAACTGCCGCGGCACAACGCCAGCAAACGATCATCAGGGCTCGCCTTGCCCCGGACAGGGCCGTCGGCGGCACCGGCACGCCGCTCCAGGAGCAGACGGCCACTGGCGATTTCCCTCAGCTGCACGCTGTGGTCCGCACCGTAGACGATGACGGTCCGCCCGCTGGGGCTCATCTGTCCTACAGCCCCGCGGACCGGCGGCCGACCTGCCGGCCGGCCTTCGGCCAGGTTCCACAGTCGCACGCCGCTGTCGCTGTTCAGCACGGCAGTGTGCGACTCGGGACTCACCTCGGGATAGTCGTCGGCGTACGCTCCAAGGCCTGCGAAGGAGGCCAGTTGCCGATGCGTCGACACATCCCATTGCCTCACCCGTTTCCTTCCGGCACTGATCACGGTCCGCCCGTCCAAGTCGAGAAACTGGCCTGCGGCCGGATCACCGCCAGACACCGTGAAAGCGTCCGCCTCCTTCTGCCACGCCGCGGCGAGCAACGTCGATCGCGTCTCGGGAAGATCCGCCAACCGCCATGCGGCCACGCTCAGCAACATGGCTCTCTTCGGATCCTCGAAACGTATGCCGTCGGCCAGCGCTGCGATACGGCGTGCCTCGGCCCGCAGCTGCTCTCGCTTCCAGAACTGGCTCTGGCGAAAGGCGGTAAGACCGGCGATGAGGGACAGGACGAGCAGGACGGACAGAGCGACAGCGGACCGGCGCAGCTTCCGGGCAGTACGGGCCGCGCGGTGTTGTTCCTGCTCTCGTGCGGTGAGGCAGGCGACGAGGAAATCGTGTTCCAGAACGGTCAGGTCCTGCGCGGACCCGCCAGCGAAGTGTTCTTGCGCGGTGTCAAGGAGGGTGCCCCGGTACAGAGCCCCCGGATCGCGAGCGAGCTCTTCCCATACGCGGGCGGCTTCGGTCAGCTTCCGGTGCGCGCGAAGGCGCTCGCGGTCGGTCTCTATCCAGCCGCGCAGTCGTGGCCAGGCCGTCAGCAGGGTCTCATGAGCGAGATCAACGGTGTCGTTGTCAAAAGTGAGCAGGCGCGCGGCGGACAGAGCCTCCAGTACCTGGGCGGTTGCTTGACCGCTGGTAGTTTGCAGCTCGGCACGTTCTGCGGGCCGGCGGGTGTCGGGGGCTCCGTCGCCAGGGGTGACCAAACGCAGCAGGAGACGGCGCGCTGTGTGTGCCTCGCTTTCAGTGAAGCGGTTGTAGACGCCTTCGGCGGTCTTGGCGATGGCACCGTGCAGGGTGCCGGCGGCTTCGTAGGTGCTCTCGGTCAGCGTGCGGCCGGTGCGGTGGCGCCAGGTCTCCAGCAGCGCGTGCGACAGCATCGGAAGCGCGCCCGGCTCGCCCTCGACATCGTTCAGCAGCCGGGCGGTCAGAGCGCGCTCCACGACGAGCCCGGCTGCGGCGGCCGGTCCGACAATCGCCTCTCGTAGTTCTTCACGGCTCATCTGTCCGACCGGAACGGTGGCGTCCCGCAGCACCGCGGTGAGGCCAGGGTGTTCCAGGCAGTGGGCGTAAAAGTCGGCCCGGACCGCGGCGACCACGCGCAGCCGGCTGCCAGAAGTGAGGGAGGTGAGCAGCCGGTTGATGAAGTCGGTGCGTTCGGTCGCATCCCGGCACAGGGTGAAAAGCTCTTCGAACTGGTCCACGATCAGCCAGGTGTCCCCGTCAGTGTCCGGCACCGGAATCAGACGGGATGCGTGGGTGTCCACCGGGTGCTCACCGGGAGTCAGGACGCGGATCGCCGCTGGACGCAGTGCGGGGTCAATACCTTCACGTAATCGGGGAATCAGCCCGGCCCGCAACAGCGAGGATTTGCCGCTCCCGGAGGGGCCAAACACAGCGGTGAAGCGGCGGTCACGGGACAGGTTCAATAGCCGGCTGGTCAGCCTCTCACGGCCGAAGAACAGCTTGGCATCAACCGGCTCGAAGCGGGCCAGGCCGCGATAGGGCGGCGGCGTGCCGGAACCCTCGCCGGGCACAGCTGCCGCCAGCGCAGCCGCCTGCCGCCAGCGCTCCCGCCACTCATCCTCATCACCGCCGCAGGCGCGCACGTAGGCCAGCGTCACCTCCAAAGAAGGCAGCTTCTGGCCCGCCGCCGCCTGGGACAGCGTGGTGACCGAATACTCCACACGCTGAGCCATGACCCGATAGGTAAGGCCGCCGGTCTCCTGCCTCAGCTTGCGCAGCTCCTGCGCGAACCGCTGCGCCGGTCCTGCGGCAGGATCCACCGGCACTTCACGACGTCCCGCCACACTTCCCGCCCCCTCCAGCAGCCTCACGACCAGGTCAGTGGCGACGCTACGGAGCCTCACAACGCCCTCGCGAGATCGTGACCAGCCATTGTTTGGTCCGCAGAACAGGACCGCCAAACAATGCGAGAGCCGCTGAAATCAGTGATGCAAACCCGTCCAGCCCGCGACAGCCGGCCGGTCAAGGGAGCCTGCCGGGAGAGGGAGCCGGATCAGCTTCCGCCGTGCAGAGATGCCTGCGGAGGCCAACCGGAACCGTACGAGGAAGCCAGGCTCTTTTACCGAGTTCAGCTGTCCCGCCGGCAGTCGAAGCGTGTGACACCCGCCTCTGGAGGTGCTCCTCTTGAAGAACACAGGACAAAAGGTCTCTTTGGCCGCAGCCGCCAGTGCCCTGACTTTGGCGACGGTCTTCGCCATGGGCAGCAGTGCACAAGCCGCAGCCACCAGCTGGAACGCGACCGACACTCAGGCCGACGTCGTGGGGGCATGGGCCCACGGCGACTATGCGCTCACCGGCTATGACAAAGACACATGGACCGTGCACGCGACCGTCGAGGACACCAAGGGTGACTACGCAAGCGCGCGTATGTACTTCCGGTGGCGCCTAATCAGCGGGGGATTTAGCACCCCCTGGCAGCTCACCGCTTCAGGTAAGGGCAACAGCAAGTCCCGTAGTGACAGCTGGTACCGCTGGGAAGCCGACACAGAGCAGCCCTTCGAGGTCAAGGAGTGCATCGTCGACGACGGCGTTGAGACAGATTGCGGTGGATGGGACGTACCGCACCCCTTCAACTGATCTCTCGTCCGGCTCGCGTTCGTTCGGCTGCCGAAGAGACAGCTACCGGCGGCTGGGTCCTGCTCCACGTCCGATCCCGAGGACGTTCTATGCCCGGCTGCGTTGTCGGGCCAGGACGCCGCACGTATCGCAAGTCAGACCCGACGTAACGCCCAAACGAGCCGCAGACGCGATCCGACTCGGGGCGGACGACGACGCGCCCACCACTGGTCTCGAAGGGACCTTGATTCCCTCACCTGTTGCAGCTGAACACGATTCGGCTGTAACAGGTGGTATCGGCCCATTGCTCCCTAAACAGGTGAAACCGTACGCTCTGCGAGCGTCGCCATGGCCATGACTCAAGGAGGAGAAATGACCAAGCGAGTCTCCTGGAGCCTCGCCACCCTCACGGCGATCACTGCAACGATGGTGGTATCGAGTGCCACCTACGCGAGTGGGGATGCATACATCTCCGCCGCTACTTCCTGCTTCGCTTCGCCGGCACCCCCTGGTACCGATCGCCGAGCGTCCACGCGACCGGCCACATCTACTGCGCCACCGTCACGGACATCGAGATCGATGTGGTCCTGACACGAGACGGCGCAGAGGTCGATTCCGCCGAAACAGCTGCAGCTGCGCCCCAGCTGTCGGCCACTGCGATCGCCAACAACCAATCCGGGAACCAGAAGTGGTGCACACTAGTCACCGGCCGCTACTACAGCGGTGGCAACACTTACCCCCTGCACGACAGCGCATGTGAATCCGCTGCTTGGTGATGCGATACCTCAGGCGCATCGGTTTGGTTCCAGACCTGCAGGTCGCCCCGGCCGCTATCCGGGCCACCCTGGCTCGACCGCGTCATTCAGCTCGCGCTCATGCTGCGGCGCCGCGCAAACACTTACCCCGAATCTGCACTTCCCGGGCGGCACCACTAGCCTCTGTCGACACCTTCGACAGGCTGCCGGTGCGCCTGTGTCCTGCCTGCGAGCCCTGGCCCGGTCGACTGACGGGCAAGCGTACGCCTTCCGTACGAATCGCGTACGGAAGGCCTGCACATCGCGGCAGTCGTCAGGGCACCGCTTGCTCAGCTGCGCCCCCGACCGAGCCGCCGTGCCCCTGGCTGCATCAGAATTGGGCGCGGGCATCGGCCATGGCGCGTCGCCAGCTGTGTTCAGCGCCGCCGTGCTCGCGGGCCAGGCGGGCGGCCATGCCACGCCGGCGACAGAACGCTCGCTCGGCTGTGCCCACCGCCCTGATTGCCCCGGCCGTAGTGAAGGGGAAGCGCCCCCTGTCCCGCGGAGACGTGACTCCTAGCGGATCGTCCATGTCAGTGAGTTGGTCGCCCGGGCGAGGGCCACGGGGTTACGCAGGGCTGCCGAGCGGTCGGTCACGGTGGCCGTGACCCGGTGACCGTGCCCGTGGACGCCCAGCGCGTGCGGCGTCACCACGCGGGCGCCGGCCGCCCAGGGTACCTCCCTGCCGTCCACGTACCAGGTGAGGTGGAGGTCGGCGAGGCCGGTCAGCGGGGCGAGGCGCACCGGGATCGGCCGGTTCCCGCGGACCGGCTCGGTGGTGGGCACAGGGGAAGTCAGGGCGTCTGCGTAGGCGTAGAAGCCGGCGATCATCGCCTCGCGCCCGACGACGTTGAACTCGGGCGACGCCAGGCTGCGCATGAGGGATGTGTCGGTCGGACGGTGGATGCCGGTCTCGTAGTAGCCGCCGCCCTCGTAGGTGCCGACGATGGAGCCGGTCGGGTCCTGGACACCGGCCCAGCGGCTCCACTTGGCGGTGGCCGGGTCGCGCGTGAGGGTCAGGTTGGCCGTGGCCGGTTCCTCTGCGTAGGGGTAGGCGCCGTAGCCCGGGTACTGGTACTCGTCGGCCAGCTTGCCTATGGAGTGGCCCAGTTCATGGGCTCCTATGAGGTACGACCGTTCGTTGTCGGAGGACATCGTCGCCACGCCGTGGAACGGAGAGGTCGGCGGCAGGTCGGCGGTGGAGTAGCCGGCACCGCCGTACTTGGCGGAGTTGGCGACGACGAAGACGATGTCGGCGTCCGGGGCGAGGCGGGCGTACCGGGCGACCGCGTCGGTGTCGACGCACAGCAGGCGTTCGAGGCCGTCGCAGAAGAAGGCGGAACCGAGCGCGGTGTCCTTCCCGACGTCGGCGGTCGGGTCGCCGGAGACCCCGGACTCGGCGGAGACGGTGTCGACGAGCCAGACGTTGAACAGCCCCCGGTAGCTCCGGTACGGCTCGACGGCGAAGATCGCGTCCAGCTTCTCCTCGGCGTCGGCGGCGAAGTCGCCCTGCTCGTCGGCGGTGTAGCCGTCGCCCATCACGACCAGGTCGAGCCGCCCGGAGACCGGTCCGGTCCGCTCCAGCGGCCGCACCGCGGGGACGGCGGCCTGACGGGCCGGGCGGCGGGCCGCCTGGTCGTGCTCCGCCGGTCGTGCCGGGACGCTCACCTGGCGGGGCTCGGCCGCGGGGCCGGCGAAGTACTCGATGTGCTGGGTGCGTTGTCCCGGGGCGGCCGCCTCGGCCGTCCCCGAACCCGTACCCCCGGCCAGCGCCGCGACCGCGGCGAGGAGGGCCGTGGCGGCGGTGATCCAGCGTGTACGTGGTCTTGCGCGGTGCGTCACGGCGACCTCGCTAAGTGTTCAGTTAAATGGACTTAATGGCGCGCTTAACTTAGAGGCGTGGACACCAAGGGGCAAGAGACTTAGGGATGTTGCACTAGCCCGGCCCTCCACCGTCGCGGTGGTGTCCGCGCTGGCGCGCGTCGGGGAAGCGTTCGGCGCCGAAGGCCGCGAACGCCTGGCCGGGCGCGACCTCCTCGCCCGACGCCGACAAGCCGCCCGGTCTGCAGCCCGATGGCACATCCTGGCCACAGCCGTCATGCGCCGCCCGGTGGCTCGTCAGCGGCCGCTCCTAGGCTGGCGCCATGTCCAGGCACCGGGCCGAGCAGTACCGCCACGGGCCGCCGACAGCGGACCGGCAGTTCGGCACCGCCCCCGGGCGCACGGCGGTGCCGCCCGCCGGCCGCCTGCCGTCTCCTGAGGCAACGTTACGGGTGCTCAGGAGATCCTCCCAGGCGCCCGTCCCGCTATTGGCACCTCACGACGCCCCGCCACGCCCCACCCCCGCTATGTCGCTCTAGACATACCGGCGGCAAAGCTATGTGCCCTCCCCGCTCCCAGAAGGATCACGCCCGGCCATTGTTCGGTTGGCAGAACAGCCTGCCGAACAATTCGCCAACTGCTGAACTCGGTGATGCGAGCAGTGAACCAGACCGCTCCAGGGTCGCCAACGACTACGGGTACCCGTTCTCAGCGCACCGAGTGGGGCGCGAGGTACCGATGACATTCGAGGGAAAGGAATGTCGTACAGATGAGATTGCATCGCATCGCGCGGACAGTTGCGGTAGCTGTTGCTTCGTGCGTTCTACCGGCGACAGTGGCCACGTCTGCGCAAGCCGTTGAGCTGGAGGAAGACTACGGGAGCTTAACAACTGAGATCTGCGACGACACCTGGAGAGGCGGCACGGCGCCGCCCTTCCACGAGCCGGGCTGGGCCTGCTTCGAGCGGTCCGGGGACAAGTTCCTGGTGAACGTCGGTGACACGGTCGACGGCAGCCCGCGCGTCGAGTGGTGGAACGAACTGAAGAACGCGCGAGGCGACTGGAAGATCTACCGGCAGGGCTACTGCTACGGCGAGTGGTATCGGCACTCGACCGTGGTGTGCAACAAGAACTTCTACGAAGACAGCACGTCCCCCAATGCCCTCGGTGGCAAAGGTAGCCGGATTGTGTTCCTGTACCGGGACTCCCACGGCCCGTCGGCCAAGGCGGTCGTACTCAACGACGGCTGAAAGAGAGGGCGGGGCCGGGCATGAAACTCATGCCCGGCCCCGCCCTCGGAGTGACGGCGTCCCGCGTGGTGGTTTAGACGGTCACCGGGCGGGCCGCCGGAGTTCGCCAAGCAGCCGGGCCCACTGCGCCAAACCCGGACCAGCACATGAGGCCAGCGCGTGGACAACCGCATCACCACCGCCCGCGGCCGTGTCCAGGACACGCTCGACTGGTCCTTGCAGCAGAAGGTCGGCCGGTCGACTCCCTGCCGCGAATCCAGCATGTCCGCCTGGCCTGCCCTCCGAAGGCGGCAATGGAAGACACCGGGAACGCCTGGAACCGTTCCAGCAGGCACAAGGAGAACCACAGGACCCCAAATGGCACCGGCCCCGCTTTCGGCTAGCTCCTGACCGGCCTGCGGATTACTCACCGCCGCAGCGATCCACCTTGCCACGATGGCGTTCGCAGCTTGACTGGGGAACTTCCCACAGCATCAAGCGGTCACCCGCCTCGCGGCGCCCTTCGCCGTCCTTGCTGCCCACGGCGCGGTCACCTTTGTGACCGAGACCGACAAGGACCGCAAATAGACCCTCACCTGCTCGTCGTCCAGGACGTGGTCCCCCTTTGAGTGCTCGGATGTGTGAGCCGTCCTTCACAGCGACCCGTCGAACAGCCAGACATCGACCCGGTCGTGGATTTTCCACATCAGTTCATCGAGACCCGACCAGGTGCTTGCGTCGTTCCCGCGCCCCGTGTTAGTCACTGCCGTCCAGCAGTAGCCATCCTTTGTCCGTACGAGGATCGATGCTGTCCCATCAAGGTTGCCTGGGTGATACCAAGTTTGGAGCCAGGTGCCATTGCTGTTCACGTACCAGCCCCTCGCGTAGCCATTAGATCCAGGCAGTCCGGTGGGGTAGGTCATGTGGGCAATCTGCCTCCCTGGCAAGATGTCGGGAGGGGCCGGGAACCCGTCGACACGTACAGCCAGGCGCAATAGGTCGGTCGGTGTGGCCAGCCATCCTCCGTGCGCATCCATCCGGCGGACCGGGAGGCTGTAAGGGTCGAGGCCGTCAAGGCCGTAATAAGTCACTTCTTCCGGCCGTCTTTCCATTGCGGTGTTTCCCGCGATGAACATGTTCTCTACTCCGCAGGGCGCCAGGATATGCTGCCGCACGTACTGTTCGTAGGTCTGACCGGTGACTTGCTCGATGACTCGGCCGAGTACGCAGTAACCGAAGTTGGAGTAGGCGAAAGCTGTCCCCGGAGCATTCTCCAGGGCCCGGCTGGTCACTACATCGGTGATGAGAGCGCGAGCACTGAGTTCGGGCTTTGTGTACATCGGGTCTGGTGGGTCGTGGGACCAGCCTCCGCAGGAGTGCTCCAGGAGATGGCGCACGCTGATCTTCACGGCGCGTGAGTCCACGGGAGTCCCGAGCCCACTGAGAAGGTTGCCGGGTCCGAAGACTCGTTGCTCGATATCGAGCCGGCCGTCGGCAACCAGTCTGTACACGGCCGCCGCCGTAATTGGCTTTGAGATACTGGCGACTCGGAACTGGCTGGACGCGGTCACCCTTTTTCCAGTGATCTTGTCTGCGACTCCGAACCCCTCTGCGTAGACCAGTCGGCCGTCTTTCGCCACGGCGAGCGACAGACCGGGGGCCTTGAAATCCCGCAGAAAGGCATTCGCTAGCCCAGGGATGATATTGTTCGAGTCTCGGCGTACCCAGACGGGATTGAACCGCTGCACTGCTCCGGTCCCGTGGCCGACGGAAAATCCGCCTACCGCAGTCTGTCGAAAGCTTTCGTTCTCGAACTGTAGGCGGTCCGTCCCGTAGTCAACAGGCGATCTGTCGTGGCGAGCTCCCCAGTCGATTCCCGAAATCCCTTCGAAAAGGGTGACGAATCTCTGCTTGCCGAATTGGGTGAAACCGCTGACTCTCGTCGGGACACGACCGAGGCTGACCTGACGGTCGAAGATCGTTTGGTACGTAGCGCTGTCCGCTGGGAGGCTCACGTCCCAGTCCCGCCCGTCAGAGCGGGTCCAGATCGTCGCGAAACGAGTGACCCAGACAAGCGGCGCGGGCCCAGGCCCCATATAATCCGGGTTGGGCTCGTACGCCGCATAGCAATTGATGTCGACGATGCGATTCCCTTGTGCCCGGACCTCACGGAGGTGTTGTGGCAGGTTGAGGATGTTGGGATGGCTGATATTGGTGCTGTTGTCCGACCCTCCGCCCTTCGCCCAGATGGTGGCAATGAACGTTTTTTCGCCGACGCTGTATCCGTTTACCCGTACTGGCCTGTACCCCTGAACGATCCACAGATCGTTACTTAGGAAGTAATCAGTGGGATTCATTGCATAGTAGTAGATATAGTCATGGACGGGGTCCGACGCCTTCGAAGGCTCCCAGATGGCAGAGTAGAGCGCCTGTCCGTTCACTTCATAGCCGCAGAGATCGACCAGACGCATTGCTTTATCATTGGTCAACTCTTTGAACGCGGCCTCCAACTGGGCGCCAGTGAGGTCGGTTCTGCATTCAACCAGGCCCATGTTCATCCTGTTCTTTGCTGACTCGCATTCCGATGTCTATATCATTGCATCATGCAGGGTTGAATGCCGCGAAGCGATCCATGACCCGCCATCCGGGGGCCCCTATGTGTTTGGTCAAGGTCGAAGGCCAGTAGGTTCGTGTGACTGAGGGTGGGGGCCAAGCCGTAGGGGTGCGCATGGGCGATAGCCAGGTCACGATCAAGCTCACGAGTGACGAGGCACTGGTGCTGTCGCGCTGGCTGGAGAAGCTGCAGATGACGGACCTCAGTCGCGTCGTCGACGACCCGGCGGTGTGGGCACCGATCCATCGGATTGCCGGAACGCTGGACAAAGCGGTTCCTGAGCTGTTCGCGCCTGACTATGACCAGCGGCTGAGGCCGCTCGTCGGCGGCTTCGGCCGGAGGACTGACTGATCGGTCGGAACTCCTCACCTGGCCGTGGCGGGTTGAGGTTCGTAGAAGGTTCCGTCGCGGAGCATCGCGATGAGGACGTCGGCCCGGCGCCTGGCGAGGCAGAGCAGGGCCTGGGTGTGGTGCTTGCCCTGGGCGATCTTCTTGTCGTAGTAGGCCTGGACGCCGGGTCACCCAGGGCGGCGAACGCGGAGAGGAAGAACGCCCGTTTGAGCTGCTTGTTTCCCCGTCTGGAGGAGCCCGAGCTCCGGGTCGCTGGGGCGAGACCCGCGTAGGCGGCGAGATGGCCGGCCGTCGGGAAGGTGCTGCCGTCGCCGACCTCGATCAGGATTCTGGCTCCGGTCCTGACGCCGATCCCGGGCATTGACGTCAGGACTTTGGAAAGAGGGTGGGCCTCCAGCAGTTCTTCGATCCGCCCGGCCAGCAGTCTGCGCTGGTCAAGCACGGCTGTCAGGGAGGCGGCCAGGCTTGGGACGATCAGTGCGGCCGCGTCGGTGCCGGGAACAGTCACGGTCTGCTCGTCCAGGGCGTCGAAGATCTCGTCGACCAGCCGCTCGGCCATCCTCGGCGCTTTCGGCCGTAACAGCGTGACCAGCCGTCGTCGGCCGGCCTTGCGGATTTGGGCCGGAGACCCGAAACGCTCCAGCAGCGCAAGGACGGCCGGGTGCTGCAACCGCGGCCCCAGCACCCGTTCCAGCGACGGATGAATCTGAGTGAGCAGGCCATGCAGCCGGTTGGCGACCCGGGTTGCCTCGCCGGCCAGGTCGTCGTCGAAGCCGACGATCATCTCCAGCTCGGCGATCGTCTCGTCCTCGCTGTCGATGGCCCGCAGCGTGTGGGGCATCGCGCGGGGGGCGTCGGCGATGATGAACGCGTCGGGTTTTCGAAGGGGTCGAGTGCTCAGGTGACTGAGTCTGGTGGTTCTGAACGGTTCGCTCGCTTCGTAGAGCGTGCCCCACAAGCCAAAGGGCGTGAATGGCCCCGGGTGCACATCGCAGCCGATTTCACACGCCCCGACGGTGCTGGTCGTGGTCGACCAGCCGGCCTCGATCGGGGCCCTGCCGCTGGCGGTGGCGAGGGACATGGGCTGCCCGGTCGCCTACCTGACCGGGCTGACGATGCGGCGGATCGCCGACCTCTACCCCGGTGAGGCCAAGACGGACGCGACCGTCCATCCTGGCATTTCGATTACCTGCTCCGAGGGGGGCGGGCTCACCTTTCGGTAGACGGCGTCCTGGGACCAGGCTGCTGCCCCGGCGTTGGCCTTGGCGGCGATTTTGCGGGTGAGGCCCTGATCAGGGCGGTAGTGCGCGCGGGGTGTGGAGATCAGCAGACACGTCGGTGACAGCGGAGCGAAGACCTCGATCGTCTCGGTCAGCAGCGGGGGAGTGAGGCTGAAGGTGCCGTCCTTGCGGCGCAGGGCCACTCCGCTGTCGGCCAGGACCAGCCGAGGCCGACCGCAGCAGCACCAGGCGCCGGCCCGGGGCAGCGAGATGGTCGCGGGTGCGCTCGAAGGCGCGGATCATGGCGCGCAGCACCGAGCGCGGGTCAGCGATCAACGAGGGGTCGGGAGCCGTCCGTACCGCCGTCCAGAACACGTCCAGCCGCTCCGCCTCCGACAGCGGCCGGCCCAGCCGTTCCTCGCAGTACCCGACTGCCTCCTGCGCCCACAGGGCCGGGAAGAGATGCCGGCCCACCTGTTCATCGAAGGACCTGAACGCCTGGGTGCGCACCACTTGCCAGGCCAGCGCGTCCAGCGCGACCGCGTATCGTGCCTCGTCCAGCGGCCACTGTCCCTCACGCAAGGCCCGCAGAACCGGCGCACACGGGTCGTCGACGTGCCGGTCCAGATAGATCTCCAAAGCCACGCGTCGTTCGCCCTCGGCTAGCCGAGATGGTCCACGACCGGGTCCAAGGTCTGGAGACGAACCCCCGGGCTGACGGAGCATCCCCGCTCGGCAAGCAGGGGTCGCACCTCGCTGATGGCCCGGGTGATGGTGGAGCGGTCCACGCCGAACCAGCAGGCCAGCTCGTCATGCGTGGCACCCGTGGCGGAGATGCACGAGGGTGGCGAGTTGCCGGTCGACGAACACCAGCTGGTGCTTCGCGCCGGCTCCCACAGCCCGCTTGCTCGGCCGGTACACAGGCCTTGCCTGCTGCCGCTCATGCCACAACGGTCCTATATCCGCGACGGGTTCTGCAATCACGTCGGCCGACAGACCCGTGATCCTCCAGTCGCTGATGATCGCTGCACGAGTCGCATTCCCCACCCCACACACCCATGATCAGCGATCAAGAGCTCGACGTCTCACCGCCTACCGTGCACGAGCTCGTTGGACGCCCCATACCCACAGCCCCTGTTCACCGCCCAACACGACGACGTTGCAGAGGCAGAACTGCATGACGTCCTCAGCGACGCACTCGGCGCCTGCTACTTGTACCGCGACCGACCCCGACACACGAAGGGAAAAGTCACGCTGGGACGCACCGACTTCCTGGAGTTCTACCACTGACACCCTTCTCCTGCTTTGCCCGGCTGCGCTCTTCTGAGCCGACGCACGGTAGTTGTCACGTAGGCACGCGTGTTGTCACCGGCGTAGTGAAGTACTTGCGGTGCGACTGTTCGGCATCACCGAGCAGACCGGCATGCGCTGCCTCGGCGCGGCCCATCCGAAAAGCACCGCCAGGCTGCTCAGGTAGCCCGTCTGGTTCAGTTCTGAAGCGTGGCGAGCCAGTCGGTCAGCAGGCTGTTGACCTCGTCGGGGCGTTCCTGCTGTATCCAGTGGCCGCAGCCTGCCAGGAGGTGGGAGGCCGACAGGCGGGGGAGGGTGGTGGGGAAGGCGCCGATGGCGTCGGACATCCAGATGGTGGAGGGGTCCAGGGCGCCGCCGATGAACAGGGATGGCTGCTTGATGGGAGCTCCGCGGTGCGGGGCGAGGTCTTCCCAGTCGCGGTCCATGTTGCGGTAGCGGTTGAGGGCGCCGGTCAGACCGGTGCGCTCGAACTCCCCGGCGTAGACGTCGAGGTCTTCCTCGCTCAACCATGCCGGGAGCGGGCCGGCGGGGAAACGGTCGCGCAGCCGTCCGCCCAGGGCCACGAAGTGCGGGTCGGGCTCGTCATGGGCGGGCATGGTGTCAGCGGACAACGCGGCGTAGAAGCCGGCGAGCCAGCTCCGGACGTCGGGCTCGATCTCCGCCTCGGCGCGGCCGGGTTCCTGGAAGTAGGAGACGTAGAACTCCTGCTCCGGACCGCCGATCTGGCCGAAGACGTCGGTGGGGCGGGGGCCGCCGGGCGGCGCGTACGGGACGCTCAGCAAGCCGACCGCGCGAAAGACTGCGGGGTGGAGCAGGGCGGAGGCAGCGGCGATGTTGGAGCCCCAGTCGTGGCCGACGATCACCGAGCTCTCCTCGCCGAGGGCGCGCACGACGGCGACGTTGTCCTCCACCAGGTCGAGCATTCGGTAGGCGTCGGTTGCGGCGGGCTTGGAGGAGCGGCCATAGCCGCGCACGTCGATCGCCACTGCCCGGTACCCGGCCGCGGCGAGGGCCGGGAGCTGGTGGCGCCAGGAGTACCAGGACTCGGGGAAGCCGTGCACGAGCAGGATCAACGGGCCGGTGCCCTGCTCTACCAGGTGCAGGCGCCCGGCTGGGGCCTGGACGATGCGGTGGCACAGTGACGCGGTCGACTCGGATCGCATGGGGGCCTTCTCCTCGGTTCATGGGCGGCCGGCGGGAACCCATCGATCATGCGGCGCTGCGGCCACTCGGCGCGATCAGCGTTGCCATTCTGGCAAGGTTGCAGGATAAGAGCGGTGAAGCGGCACGGCGGAAGGAACGAGGACGGTGGCAGGTGACGACGTGACCCGGACGCTGGCGGAGATGGGGCCGCGGCTGCGGGCCGTGCGCGAGCGCCGTGGCGTCACCCTCGCCGCTGTCAGCTGCGCGACCGGCATCTCGCCCAGTACCCTGTCGCGGATCGAGACCGGCCGACGCAAGCCCACCTTGGAGGTGGTGCTGCATCTGGCCAAGGAATACGGAGTCGCCCTGGACGAGCTGGCCGGCACCGCACCCGCCCCCGCGGCCGAGCCCCGCAGCGCGGCGCCGCACAGCTTCGGCGACGACAAGGCGGTGTTGCCGCTGACCCGGTACGTCGGCGGCCTGCACGCCCACAAGCACGTGCTGCCGGCCGTCGCGCAGCAGCCCGGGCGGCCCCGCCAGGTGTCCCACGAAGGCTACGAGTGGCTGTGTGTCCTGTACGGGCGGTTGTGGATCGCACTCGGCAACCAGGACCTCGTCCTGACTGCCGGGGACGTCGTCGAGTTCGAAACCCGCATCCCCCACGGAGTCGCAAACGCCGGATCCACCGGACCGGTCGAGTATCTGATCATGTTCGGGCCTCAAGGAGAACGTCTACGGCTGCGCACCCCTCCAGCCGCTGGACGCCGGACTGGTGACAGAAAGGCTGCTGAATGAGCAGTGGTGACAAGCCGCGTGCCTCGTCGGTGACAACCACACTGCTTCGGACGGCCGCATTCGCCACGCCACCCGGCTCTACCGGTGACCACGATCCTGCTTCGGCTCAATTCGCGAGCCCAAGCGCGATGGTTGTCACATAGGCAGGCTTGTTGTCACCTGCGAGGTTAGGCGCCGGACTCGGAGGAGACGGCCCACTCCATGGTGGTGGCTCGCCGTCCGCCGCAGCAGGCCACCACTGCTGTCGCCATGGAGTTCAGGAAGATCGTGAACCAGGATGACTTGTCCACCGCGTCGATGGATCCGGTACGAAGCGGCTCTTCCCCGGCTCGCAGAAGGATGTCGACACTTTCGGCCAGGCCATAGATCGTGCGGCCACGCTTCAAGGAGCGGTGCATTCGACCCCGGAAGACGCCCGCGTGCCGGTTGGCCGGGACCAGGCCGTCCCAGACGACGAAGTCAGCCCCGGCGATCAAGGCGTTACGTGCAGGTCCGCACGCGGGAGTCTGCTCGCCGAGCATGGCAATGAGGTCGTCGCGAGTCACACTGCGCCCCGGCGACAGGAAGGCCAGTGACCGGCGATGTGTGGCAACTCCAGCGCCTCCCTGGTGACAGCCCGGCTGCTTCGACCTGGTTTCTGTGCAGGCTATGCGGTGCCGTTGGTGACAACTACCGAGTCTCGGCACATTCGCTGAGCCGAAGCACGACACATGTCACGTAGGCGGACTTGTTGTCGCATAGGACTCCAGAGGTGATCTTCGCTTCCTCAAGTTGACGCGGCGTCCATCTGCAAAGCCCTGCTCTGCTGCCTGCCAGACCGAGGCCGCCGCGGCCCCCGCTTCGTGCTGGGGCAGCAGCGGGTCATCGGACTCCAGGGCGGACGCGTCGGCATCGAGCAGCGCGTGATCGTGCCCCTGCCCACGCTTTCTGTCAGGAGGAGACCTCGCTACGAGCGTGGTCGGACCGTGAGGGATGCGCTCCACTGGGTATGCGCTGCCTGAACAGGACAGGCCCGGAAGGGCGGCTCCCTTCGACGACAGGAGACATGGGGCATGGCCACCGATACGAACTCCCTCAGGATCACAGGCAAGGTCCAGGGCAGAGACATCGTCCTGAAAGGCCCCCTCTCCAAGGACGAGATCCGGAACCAGGTGTGGTGGTGGCAAAACCTCCACCCCGAAACCTCCAAGGAGCGGGAAGACCGTCTCCACGAGTACGACAACTCCGAGAAGGACGTGATCACCACCCTGGGCGGATACTACGAAGTTCCCGACGACTCCCGAACGCCAGAGGCGGACGAGTTGGTCGAGATGGTCTATGCGGAGCTCAACCAGGACCAGGACCAGCGGTAACTCACGCAACCGTCCCGCTGCGGTTCTGCTCAGCGTATGGAGCCGAACTGGCAAGGGCACGGGCCGGCAGGTTCACGGCGCTGACATCACGGTGACCGGGGCGAACGACAGGGGCACCGGCCGGTGTTGTGGCCTTCGCCAAGCACCAACGACTGCACGTGTGCGCGCTCCTGCACTGGGGGTCTCCGGTGCGCGGTCCGGATGGGAGCTGCTCCGGGCCTTCCATCGCCTCGCAAACCGACCGCCCTTTCCTGGGCAGCCCGGGGGCAGCCCGCGCCATCGGGCTCGACCCCGCGCTGGACGACGACCAAGCCGACGCCGGCTCTGGGCCGCCTGTGAGGCGTTCGACGCCCTGAGGCGACTGGCGGACGCCCTTGTCCTCGGCGAGAGCAGCAGCGAGATGCAGGCCATACTCGCTGGCAGCACGTGCGCGGATGGCCGCCGCCTGCTGTCGCCCTCTGAGGACGGGCGCCCGGAACTCCGATTCACTCCACGGTCTGACCGGGACCGCGCTGTACGGGGTGCTCCGGCGGCTGACTTGCATACCGGAATGTGCGGAGGACGCGGAGCAGCTAGCCGTTACGTGCGGCACAGCGCACGCAACAGGAACTGAGGGCGTCGCGAGCCTGCCGGGCCAGTGAGCCGCCAGTCGGAGGCTCAGGCGCCACGTCCGGGTCGGCGGGCGGTGCCGGTACCGACGCCCGCTGTGCCGCGGCCACCTTGCCGATTAGGTCCTGTACGCCCCCCCAGCCGGTCTTCACTCCCGAAGCGATCGAGGCACCGGAGCCCAGCAACAGGGCATACCCACTGTCTCTGCCCTCGCCCTCTACCCCATCGACAAAACCTGCGCACCGCCCCATCCCCGCCCCCCGGCTTTCGTGGACGGGGCTTTAGCCAAGGCGAGCGCTAACGGGCCCGCCGAGAAGGTCCTCGAGCCGACGGCATCAGACATGCCTGCCGCTTTGTTGTCCGGCTGCGTGTGACTGTGTGTTTCGGTGGGGTGGTTGTTCGTTGGGGGGGGTCCCGGTGTGTGTGCTTTGGGTTTGTGGTTCGTGTCGGGAGTGTGTGCGGTGTGTTCTGTGGGCTGGTTGGGTGTGGGGTGCCTTTTCGTGGGGTGGGGGTGGGGGGGTAGAGGGGGGTGAGGCAGGTGTGGTCGGTGCTGTGGAGGAGGAATCCGTTGTCGAGTTTGACGCGGATTGTTGTGGGTGTGTCGCGCTGCTGGTGGGTGGTCCAGTGTGGTTCGAGGGTGGCGATTTCTTCCTTGAGGCGGTTTTTGCTGGCTTGGGGCATGGTGTGGCCGTAGTCGTGGAGGAGTGAGGTCAGCCGTTCGTATTCGCGGGTTTCGTGGGTTTCGTGGTTGTCGGGTGGCTGGTGGTCGATGTGTTCCACGGTGCCTGTGGTGCCGGCCGGCAGGGACAGGGATCCGATGATGGTCTGTGAGGGGCCTGTGACGGCGTCGGCGAGTGCGATGTCCTGCGTCAGTTTCACGCGTTGGCCTTGCGTCAATCCCATGGGTTTTGTGGTCTTTCGGTGCGTTGTGCGGCGTGGCCTGTGCGGCCGTGGCGGTTCCATTGTCGGCTCCTGCCGCCTGTTTGCGGGAATTGCCGGTGCGGTGCCGGCCCTGGGTGGTGCTGCGGGGCTGGTGTGGGTGGCGGCCGGTGTCCGGGGGCTGTGATGTGCGGTCAGGGGTGCGGGTCGTTGTGCCCGGTCGGCTCTCGGGCGGCCTGGGGGGTGTGGGTCGTTGCGGACCGTAGAAGGCGGCGCGTGCGCGTCTTGCGAGGGTTTCTCCTCGCGGTACTGATGCGTCTGTGGAGGGGGCGCGGCGGGTGCGGGGCGCGCCTGTTGCTGCAGCGGGATGGGTCATGTGTGGGGGTGGTGGCTTGGCGGGCCGGTGTGGGACGCGGCCGGGTGGCGGGTTTTTGAGTCCGGCCGGCTTGAGGGTGCACACCGTGAATGCCGCGGTGTGCGCCCGTGCAGGAGCCGGAAGACCTTGTGTGGTTGTCGCGGGGTGAGTCCGGTGCGCGGTTTGTCGTGGTGTCGGGGTGGCTGGTGGGGGTGTGTGCCGTGAGGGGGTGGTCGCGGGGGGTGGGGGCGCGGGGGTGGGGGGCGGTGTGTGTGGTGGTGGTCTTCCGTTGTCCGGGCTGGGTCTTGTGGTGTGGACGTGGCAGGGCGGCGCCTCGTGGAGAGTGTCTCCGCGAGGCGCCGCCCTCTCTTTTCCCCTTTACTGTTCAGCCCTGGGTGCCGCCCTGGGTGTTGCCGCCTCCGCCGCCCTGGGTGCCGCCCTGGGTGTTGCCGCCTCCGCCGCCCTGGGTGCCGCCCTGGGTGTTGCCGTTGCCGCCGCCCTGGGTGCCGCCCTGGGTGTTGCCGTTGCCGCCGCCCTGGGTGCCGCCCTGGGTGTTGCCGTTGCCGCCGCCCTGGGTGCCGCCCTGGGG
>NZ_JACHJK010000019.1:3627-6246 GCF_014203595.1 Streptomyces echinatus | reverse complement strand
GGTGTTGCCGTTGCCGCCGCCCTGTGTACCTCCCTGCGTGTTGCCGTTGCCGCCGCCCTGGGTGCCGCCCTGGGTGTTGCCGTTGCCGCCGCCCTGGGTGCCTCCCTGGGTGTTACCGCGGCCGTTGCCCTGTGTACCTCCCTGCGTGTTGCCGTTGCCGCCGCCCTGGGTGCCTCCCTGGGTGTTACCGCGGCCGTTGCCCTGCGTACCTCCCTGCGTGTTCCCGTTTCCGTTGCCCTGGGTTCCGCCCTGGGTGTTGCCGCGGCCGTTGCCCTGTGTACCTCCCTGCGTGTTCCCGTTGCCGTTGCCCTGGGTGCCGCCCTGCGTGTTCCCGTTCATGCGGTGGTTGTAGGACATGTCCTGGTAGCGCTGCTGGTGGTGATTGTGTGAGGCGTGGGAGGCCGTGTGGTGGTTCATGGGTGCGGCTTGGGCGCTTGCCATGCCGAGGCCTCCGGCGGCCAGAGCGGCGATGCAGGAAATACCGGCGATGCGGGCGGCGATGTAACGACGAGAGATGGACATGAGAAAACCTCGTATTTCTTGGTCTTTGGGTGGGGGTGCAGTTCCTGGTGGATGAACTTGCGTAATTCATTTCAGCCGCTGCGGGGGCTGTGGTGTGTCCCCTGATCGGTGGACCGGGCGGTGGACCTGTCCGTCGGTTCGCCGGCGGAGGAGGGGTGTCCGCCAGGAGCCCGGGAGCGGCCTGTCCGCGGGCCCGTGCCGGCCCTGGGCCGGCGGCATGGGTCAGGAGGCCGTGGACCGGTGTGTCATGGCCCGGGCCCGGTGTCGGGCGCGGTGTCCGTTCCGGGTGCCGGGCCCGGCCGGCTGCCGGTCGGGGGTCAGTGCCGGTGGGGGGGCTGGGCTTCGCCGTGGCGGGTGCGGGCGGTGGCCGGCGAAGCCGGGTGGGGCTGTCCGTCGGCCGGTGAGTGCGCGGGGCGGGGCGCGTGCGGTCGGGGGTGTGTCCGGCTTCTGGGGCCGGGCCTGTCGGTCGGCTTCCCCCTCTGTCGCCAGGCCCGGCGTATCCCAGCCCTTCGCCCCCGCTCGGCCGGCTGCGGCCCCCTTACACGCGCCTGCTGCCGCAGGGGCCCCGGACCTGGTGCCTCGTCCGTGCATCCTGTGCCGGCACCCACCCCGCGTCCCGCCGGCGCATCGGCATCCCCTCACCGCTCGTGCACCCCGTCACCGTCCCCGCGGGCCCTGTCCCCGGCACGCCCCTCCCAGCCGTCCCGCTCCCGCCGTCCTGCCTGGCTCTCCGCCGCCGTCCTGCCTGGCCGTCCGCCGCCGGGTGCTTGCCGGTGTTCCGGGCGGAGGGGGCTGTCGGCCGGTGAGTTCGCGGGTGGGAGGGTGTGCTGCGGGTGTGCTGCGGGTGGGAGTGTGTGCTGGCGGGGCCGTGTCCGGCGTCTGGGGTGGTGCCTGTCGGTGAACGGTCCCCGGCCGTCGGGTCCTGCACTGCCTGCGGTTCCTGCCCCCACGCCCCTGTCTCCGGCGACCGTATTTCCGCCTGTCTGGCCGGCCGCCGCCGGGTGCCTGCCGGTGTTCCGGGCGGAAGGGGGCTGCCGGCCGGTGAGTCCCAGGTCGGAGTGTGTGCTGCCGGCGGCTGTGTCCTGCCTGGTCGGGCGTGCCGGTGGGTCGGCGTCTCTCGGCCGTCAGGCCCTGCCCCGCCCCAGGCCCGCCCTCACCCCAGCCCCCAGCTGTCCCGCCCCGTGTCTTCCCGCCTGGCCGGCTGCTGTCTTAGGGGGGCACGTCTGCTGGCGTGGGGGTCACGCGCTCCCGTGCCTGGTCCGTGCATCCTGCCCCTGCGCCGGGTGTCAGGCCGGTATGCCGCCGGTCCGGGGCCGGTGGCGGGTGGCGGGTGGCCGGGCGTCGCCGCCGGGTGCAGGAGCCCGTCGGTGGTTCGGGCGGAGCTGTCCGTCGGCCGGTGAGTCGCAGGTCGGATCCCACTCCCGGTCATTCGCGCTTCAGCCTTCCCGTCTGGTCGGCTGCTGTCTTAAGGGGGCCCGTCTGCCGGCGTGGGGGTCACGTGCTCCCGTGCCTGGTCCGTGCACTGCCCCGCGCCCGCCCTGTGCCCTGTCCGTGTATCCGCATCCCCGCCGGTCGTGCACCCGGCCACCACCCCCGGCCCGCCCCGGATTCCTGCCGTGCCCGGTTCGCGGACCGTGTCCCGCTCCCGACCGCGTCCCGCCTGTGTATCCGCATCCCCACCGCTCGTGCACTCGGCCACCCTCCCGGCCCGTCCTGCCCCCGGCATTCCTGCCTCCCGGCCCGCGGGCCGGGCGGCCTGTTCCCGGCCCGCGTCCCGCCCGCGCATCGGGTATCCCGCCATCGCTCGTGCACCCGGTCACCGCCCGCGCGCCCTGCCCTCGCACTCCCGCCGCGCTCCGCCCGCGCGCCCTGCCTCCGCACTCCCTGCCGCGCCCGGCTCGCGGGCCTTGTCCCGTTGCGGCGTCCCGTCCGCGTATCCTGCAGCCCCGCTCCGGCGCCCTGCTCCGGCGCCCTGCTCCGGCGCCCTGCTCCGGCGCCCTGCTCCGGCGCCCTGCTCCGGCGCCCTGCTCCGGCGCCCTGCTCCGGCGCCCTGCTCCGGCGCCCTGCTCCGGCGCCCTGCTCCGGCGCCCTGCTCCG
>NZ_JACHJK010000019.1:0-3534 GCF_014203595.1 Streptomyces echinatus | reverse complement strand
AGCTCCCGCGCCCCGCCCCCCAGTTCTGGCGCGCCCGGCCCGTGGGTTGTGTCCCGTTCCCGGCTCGTGGCCTGTGTGCGCATCCCGCGGCGGCGGCCGGTTCCCGTTCCCGTGGCCCCGCTTCCGTGTGGGCGGCTCGGCTCGTGGCGGACGTGATCCGGTCTTTTGGAGGGATGGTGGGCAGTCCGCTCCAGCGTCTGGCGTCTGGCGTGTGCGTCCGTGCGGGTGGTTCGGTTCGTGGTGGATGTGGCCTGGTCTTTCGGTGTGTGGGTGGGTGGTGCGCTTCCGGTATGGCTGGGGGGGGGGAGGTCCTTGTGGCCGTCTTCGGGGCGGCTGAACGCTGTCCCTCCCGGTTGTGGGTGGGTGGTGGGAGGGCTGGGGCGGGAAATGGGTTTGATGTTTTTGTGGGGGTCGTGGACGGTCGCGGGCTGTGATGAGCAGTGGGGGAGAGCGTCCGGCCGGTGGAGGGGTGTCCGGGGCCGGCCGTCCGCTGGCGCTGGTTACCGGTGTGGGCCGCTCGGTGGGTATCGGTGCGGGTGTCGCTCGCGGGCTGGCGGCGTCGGGCTGGGACATCGCGTTCACCTTCTGGGCGTCTTATGACGAGCGCATGTCGTGGGGCAGGGAGCCGGGCGCGGCCGAGACGGTCGGCGGGGTGCTGGCCGGGCTGGGTGCGTCCGCCGCGGCGATCGAGGCGGATCTCGCGGACCCGGCCGCTGCGGCGCGTGTGTTCGACGAGGCCGAGCGGCGTCTGGGGAAGGTCACCGCGCTGGTGATGTGTCACTGCGAGTCGGTCGGCTCCGGTCTGCTGGACACCACGGTGGAGAGTTTCGACCGGCACTTCGCGGTGAACGCCCGTGCCAGCTGGCTGCTGATCCGTGAGTTCGCCCGCCGTTTCGCCTCAGCCCCGGGGTCGGGCCGGGTCATCGGCCTGACCAGTGATCACACCGTCGGCAACCTGCCCTACGGGGCGAGCAGGGGAGCCCTGGACCGGATCGTCCTGGCCGCCGCCCGTGAACTGTCCCCTCTCGGTGTGACCGCCAACGTGATCAACCCCGGGCCGGTCGACACCGGCTGGATGTCCGGGGAAGTCCGGGAGCAGTGTGTCCGCAGCACCCCGCTCGGCCGTCTGGGCACTCCTGAGGACACCGCGCACCTGGTGGATTTCCTGTGTTCCGGGGAAGGCGGGTGGATCAACGGCCAGCTGCTGATGAGCAACGGCGGTCTGGCGTAGCCACCGCGGGCGGGCCGGAACACCTTGGTGCATCCGTGGTCCCCCGAAAAACCTGGCGCGGTGGGGCCCGGATGAGGTGCGTACAGACAAGTCCCGCCCGCGCGTGTCACCGGCCTCACGCGTCCGCCGGGTGCCTGCCCTGCGGTTCCCGGCGGACGCCGGGTCGCAGGTCGTCGGTCCATGCGTCGCCGGTGGCTGGTCGCCGGTTCCTGCGTCGCCGGTCACGGGTCGCTGGTCTCTGCGTCTCCGGTCGCGGGTCACGGGTCGCGGGTCGCGGGTCGAGTGCGGGGCGTGGGCTGCGGGGTGGGCGCGGGGTGCTGTGTTTCTGCCTGTGGGGGCGGAGCCCGGGGCCGGGCCGGGGTTGGAGGTGAGGGCCGGGGCTGGGGGCGGGGGCATGGTGGAGCCCCCGGGGGTGGTGGCAGGGGAGTGGGGTGTGGTCCCTGTCGCCGGTGTTCCCGGGGGCCTGGTTGGTCGGGGTGGTGGTCTATGACCTCATCGCGTCGGCGGCCAGGTCGGCGGCCAGCTGGAGGGAGTCGGCGATGAGTTGCTGTGTCGCCTGGTCGCCGGCCGTGTTCAGGGAGTCGGTGATCAGTTGGTGTGTCGTGTCGTCGATGGTCTTGGTGTCGTCGAGGGTTTTGGTGGCTCCGGTGGTGCCGCCCTGGGTGTTGTTGGTGCCGGACTGGGTGGCGCCCTGGGTGTTGTTGTCGCCGGCGCCCTGGGTGGCGCCCTGGGTGTTGTTGGTGCCGCCCTGGGTGCCGCCGAGGGTGTTGCGGGTGCCGTTGAGGGTGCCGCCCTGGACGTTGTTGGTGCCGCCCTGGGCGCCGCCCTGGGCGTTGTGGGTGCCGGCCTGGGTGCCGCCCTGGATGTTGTTGGTGCCGCCGACGGTGCCGCCGAGGGTGTTGTTCTTGCCGTCGACCTGGGTGCCGCCCTGGACGTTGTTGGTGCCGCCCTGGGCGGGGCCCTGGATGTTGTGGGTGCCGCCCTGCGCGGCGCTCTGGGTGTTGTTGGTGCCGCCCTGGGTGTTGCCGGTGCCGCCCTGGGTGCCGCCGGTGCCGCCGTTGCCGACCACCTGGACGTTATTGCTGTTGCCGTCGCCGTTGTTGGTGATGTCCCCGACGAATCCGCCGTTATTAAAGATGATCGTATATTGGGCGGGGGGTGCGGGATCGTAGCGGAATTCCGCGGAAGCCTGGCTCGCTGTTGCGCCTGTCAGTGCCATGGCGGCGGCAATAGACAGGGATGCGTAGATACCGACCCGTTTCACAGCAGCCCTTTCGTGCGGGAGAAAGCAGAGAGGAATTTCCTGCTTGCCGGACCAAAATGTCGTAAATCGTCTCTCCCTATCCCGAACGACACGGGCATGTCACCCGTACAGAGTGCGCGGCCGGCCGTGCCGTGACCGCGGCCGTGTTCCGCTCCCTTGTTCTGGGGGCGGCGGCCGGCTTCCCGGGGGTGAACTGGGCGGGAGGCGACCGCAGTTCACACCGGCGGCGTGTGGCTCCCCGGGGGGTGCGTTGTGTCCTTGGCCGGGCTGCCGTGAGGGCCGGGGGCGTGTCGGGTGAGGGCCGGGGCCGGGGGCCGAGGGGTGGGGGCTGGGGGGTGTGGGAGCCGCCGGGGGGTGCCGCTGCCTTTCGCGGCGGCACGGGCAGGATGCCGCGGCTGACGGCTCTTTTCCGGCGGCGGGTGCGTGGGGGTGGGTGTGTGGGGTGGATGCCCCCGGGAGACGGGCACGGCAGTTGCGCCTTTGCGGCGGGCGGTATGCACCTGTCGGGGGAGGTGCGGTGCCGTCGCTGCCGGCCGGTGCCGGTGCCGGTGCCGGTGCCGGTGCGGGTGGGGGTCCTGGCGGGGGCAGCCGACCGAGCGCGCCGCAGTCGGTGTTCACGAGCGCGGGGAGCACCCCGTCTGCCGGCATCGTGACGGGCAGGGGTGGGCCTTCCTCGATAGCTGCGAGCCGCTGGTCGAGGTGGAGCGCCCCGAGCGAAGCCAGGGCGAACTGCTTTGACCAGCGGGGGCGAGGGCCGTCATCGGCCCTGTTCATCCAGCGTGAGAGCCGGCAGAACGTCTGACCTGGGGTTTTCCCGGTTTTTCGGATGCTGATCACCAGGGGGTTCATCCGATGGAAGTTGGGCCGCCTCGGTAGCGTGGCATCGGACGGGACGTTCAGCAGTCCTGTGTCATCTTGGGGTGACGAACCCCGGCTCTGCACGGCTAACAGGCCATTTCGTTTGGTGTGATCTTGCGGGATGCTGGCTGTATGGCGAGCGAGCTTGTCGAGCGGTTGGTGCCTGACAGTTTGTGGGAGC
>NZ_JACHJK010000018.1 GCF_014203595.1 Streptomyces echinatus | reverse complement strand
ACTCTGAGGTTCCGTTGCTGGTCAGGGCCTCGTCGGCGAGGCTTTCGTGGTGTCTGATCACTTCAGCGATGATGAAGTTCAGGAACTTCTCGGCGAACGCGGGATCGAGCTTGGCGTTCTCGGCGAGGCGGCGCAGCCGGTCGATCTGCCGGGCCTCCCGGCCGGGGTCGGCGGGCGGCAGCTGGTGCAGCGCCTTGAGGCGGCCGACCTGCTGGGTGGCCTTGAAGCGCTCGGCGAGCATGTGGACGACGGCCGCGTCGATGTTGTCGATGCTGTCGCGCAGCCGTTCCAGTTCCTGACGGACCTCGGGGTCCACGGCACCGGTGCCGGTGTTGCTGGTGGTCATGGGGGTCAACCCTATGTGCTGGACCGGCCCGGCCCTACGGGGCGTCCGGGGAGTGGATCATCGGTGGGTCGCCGGGGTCCGGGACGCGGTCGCTCCAGCCGCCGGGGACGGCGCGGCCCTGCTGGGCGCGGAACCGTACGGGGGCGAGGCCGACGCGGCGGGTGAACAGCCGGGAGAAGTAGGCGGGGTCGTCGTAGCCGACGCGGCGGGCGACGGCCGCGACGGGCAGTTCGGTGGTGGCGAGGAGTTCCTTGGCGCGGCCGAGGCGGATGCCGAGCAGGTAGTCCTTGGGGCTGCATCCGGCGGCGCGGCGGACGGCGCCGCGCAGCTCGGCCGTGGTCATGCCGTGCCGGGCGGCGTGGTCGGCGACGCTCATCGGCGCGCAGGCGTCACGGGCCAGGGCCGCGAGGACCTGGTCGCCGTCGGGGGCGAGGTCGGCGCGGGCGCGGCGCAGGGCGACGAGGAGTTCGTGGACGGCGGCGCCGGTCTCCACCTCCAGCAGGGGGTTGCCGCGGCGGGCGGCGCGGGCGATGCGGGTGATGACGGCGCGGGGGCCGGAGGCGTCGGAGAGGGGGACGACGGGCCGGTCGGGTTCGATGTAGCCGAGTTCGCGGTAGGCCGTGGTGGCGGGTCCGGCGAAGTCGACGAAGCCCTCGTCCCAGCCGGTGTCCGGGTCGGGCGCGTAGTGGTGGGGCACGCCGGGGGTGAGCCACAGCAGGGCGGGCGCGGTGACGGTGGTACGGCGGCCGTCGGCGCCCCGGTACCAGCCGCCGCCCGAGCTGATCACCACGGCCACGTGGTGGTCGAGCGTGCGTGGGCCGACGGTGGGCAGCGCGCCGTGCTGCAGGCCGACGCCCAGACAGACCAGGCCGAGGCGGTGGTGGGCGGGGGCGGGGCTGAAGAACCGCATCCAGGTCCGGTACATCGGCGCTCCTCCCGGTGCCGGCGGGTCCCCGCGGATTCGGTGCCGGCGGGCTCCCGCGGATTCGGTGTCCGCGGACGCTCACGGACCGTGCCCGCGATTTCTCACGGACTCTCACGGGCCGTGCCCGCGGGCTCTCGGGGGCCGGGCCCGCGGACTTTTGTCCAAGCAGCGCCGATCTTCGTCCATGGCGCTGATCACCGGAAGGGATGAGGGTGGGCGGCATGAGCGAGTTCACGGTGGGGGAAGCGGACTTCCTGCTGGACGGGCGGCCGGTACGGCTGTTGTCCGGGGCGCTGCACTACTTCCGGGTGCACGAGGGCCATTGGCGGCACCGGCTGGCGATGCTGCGGGCGATGGGCCTGAACTGCGTGGAGACCTACGTGCCGTGGAACCTGCACCGGCCGGTGCCGGGCGCCCACCGGGACGTGCGGGCGCTCGGCCGGTTCCTGGACGCGGTGGGGGAGGCGGGCCTGTGGGCGATCGTGCGGCCGGGCCCCTACATCTGCGCCGAGTGGGAGAACGGCGGTCTGCCGCCCTGGGTGACGGGTGAGCCGGGCACGCGCGCGCGTACGCGGGACGAGCGTTATCTGTCCCATGTACGGCGCTGGTTCCGTCATCTGGCGCGGGAGATCGTGCCCCGGCAGATCGATCGGGACGGCCCGGTGATCCTGGTGCAGGTCGAGAACGAGTACGGCAGCTACGGCAGCGACACCGGCTATCTGGAGCGGCTGGCCGGTCTGCTGCGCGCCCAGGGCGTCACGGCCGCGCTGTTCACCTCGGACGGCCCCGAGGACCACATGCTGACCGGCGGCTCGCTGCCCGGCGTGCTCGCCACGGTGAACTTCGGCTCCCACGCGCGCGAGGCGTTCGCCACGCTGCGCCGGCACCGCCCCACGGGCCCGCTGATGTGCATGGAGTTCTGGTGCGGCTGGTTCGGCCACTGGGGCGGCGAGCACGCCGTGCGGGACCCCGGGGAGGCCGCGGGCGTGCTGCGGGAGATCCTGGAGTGCGGGGCGTCGGTGAACCTCTACATGGCGCACGGCGGCACGAGTTTCGACGGCTGGGCGGGCGCCAATCGGGGCGGCGCTCTGCACGAGGGTCCGCTGGAGCCGGACGTGACGTCGTACGACTACGACGCGCCCGTGGACGAGTACGGCCGCCCGACGGAGAAGTTCTGGCGCTTCCGCGAGGTGCTGGCGGAGTACCACGCCGGTCCCCTGCCCCAACCGCCGCAGCGGCCCGCGCCGCTGGGCCGGCCGGCGGAGGTGACCCTCGACGGCTGGTCCTCCCTCGGGGACGTCCTTCGGACGCTGGGCGGCGAGGAGACGGTGGCACCGGTGCCGCCCACCTTCGAGGAACTGAGCGTCACCCGGGGCCTGGTGCGCTACGAGGTGGACGTGCCTGGGCCCCGGCAGCCGTATCCGCTGACTGTGCGCGGGCTGCGGGACCTGGCGGTGGTGTACGTCGACGGCGAGCGGGCCGGGGTGCTCACCGAGGAGGAGCCCCGGCTGAAGGAGCCCGTCGCGGGTCCCGCGTGCGTGGAGCTGTGGGTGGAGTCCCTCGGAAGGGTGAACTACGGGCCGCGCTTCGGCGAGGCCAAGGGGATCACCGGCGGCATCCTGCACGAGCGGCAGTATCTGCACGGGGTACGCGCGCGTGGGCTGGACCTGGACGCCTTCGCCGGCGGTGTGGCGGCGGTGCCGTACGGCGCGCCGCCCGGGGAGGGCGTCGCGGGGCTGTACCGGGGCGGTGTCACGGTCCGCGGGGCCGGGGACGCGCGGCTGGAGCTGCCCGGCTGGACCCGTGGCTTCGTCTGGGTCAACGGGTTCGGCCTGGGCCGCTACTGGTCGGTGGGCCCGCAGCGGTCCCTGTACGTGCCCGGGCCGGTGCTGCGGGAGGGGGAGAACGAGGTGTGGGTGCTGGAGCTGCAGGGGGTGGATCCGGACCGGCCGGCGCCCCGGCTGCTGCCCGTGTGACCGGCGGCCCGCCGCGCCTACAGTGGAGGCCGGGCGGAGTTCCGGCGTCTTTGGGGGTGCCGAGGTGGCGAACGGCGGACCGGTCGAGCACGGGTACCCGCACCTGGAGACGGTGCGGGCCGCCGTCACCGCGTTGTACCGGCGTCTGTCCCGGGACACCATCGAGACGTTCTCGGCCAGCGTCGCCCCCGCCGACGTGGCCTTCTGCGACACCGATGACCTGCATCTGGGTGCGCAGCGCGTGGCCCGGGAGATCGTGCGGCACTTCCGGCTGCCGGACGCGCGGCTGATCGTCGGCTTCCGGGAGATGACCCACGCGGCGAACGTCGAACTGACGGCGGGCCCGGAGTACTTCGTGGAACTGAACGACCGTTTCCGCACCCATCGCGGGGACATCGGCGCAGCGCTCGCCCACGAGGTGGCGCACGTCTATCTGCACCGCCTGGGCCTGTCGTTCCCGACGACGGCGGAGAACGAGATCCTGACGGACACCACGACGGCCTACCTGGGCGCGGGCTGGCTGCTGCTGGACGCCTACCGGGAGGACGCGGTCTCCTCGCAGAAGCTCGGCTATCTCACCCCGGAGGAGTTCGGTTACGTCCTGGCCAAGCGGGCCCTGCTGCTGGGGGAGGACCCTTCCGTGTGGTTCACCAGCCCGCAGGCGTACACCGCCTACGTCAAGGGGCTGGCCCGGGCCCGCCAGGACGGGCAGCAGCCGCCGCTGACCGGGGCGGGCTGGGCGGGCCGCCGCCGCTACGCGCACGACCGCCGGCACGCCGCCACCGCCCCGTCGGCGGTCCCCTACGCGTTCACCCCGGATCCCGCCGGCCGGCTGCGGGTCTCGTTTCCCTGCCCGACCTGCCACCAGCGGATCAGGGTGCCGGTGCGGGGGCGGGTCAGGGCGCGGTGCGGGTTGTGCCGGACCGTACTGGAGTGCGACACGTAGTCCGCCGGACACGGGCGGGGCCGCACGGTCACCACCGGGGCCGCACGTCCACCCCCGGGGCCGTACGGTCACCTCGGGCCCGCTCGTGCGGATCATGTCGGCTCGCGGGCCCTGGCACCGCTCCCCCGCTGCCGGCTTCGCCCGAGGGGGACGTGCCCGCACCGCCGTGTCGTCGCCGGTCGTGGTGGCGCCGCGGTGGCGTCATGTGCCGTGGACCCGCCCCGGCGGCTCGGCCGCGGCGAGCAGTTCGCGGGTCGCCTCGCCCGCCTCGGCGGGTGTCCAGCGGGCGCCCTTGTCGGTGGTGGGGCCGGGGCGCCAGCCCTCCATGACGGTGATCCGGCCGCCGTCGGCCTCGAACACCCGGCCGGTCACCTCCGCGCTCCCGGCCGAGCCGAGCCAGACCACGAGCGGGGAGACGTTCTCCGGTGCCATGGCGTCGAAACCGGCGGCCGGGGCCGCCATGGCCGTGGCGAAGGCGCGCTCCGTCATGCGGGTCCGGGCGGCCGGTGCCACCGCGTTGACCTGGACGCCGTAGCGGGCCAGTTCGGCGGCCGCGACGAGCGTGAGGCCGACGATCCCGGCCTTGGCGGCGCTGTAGTTGCCCTGTCCGACCGAGCCCAGCAGGCCGGCTCCGCTGCTGGTGTTCACGACCCGGGCCACCGGGACGCGTCCCGCCTTGGCCTCGGCGCGCCAGTGCGCGGCGGCGTGCCGCATCGGCAGGAAGTGGCCCTTGAGATGGACCCGGATCACCGCGTCCCAGTCGTCCTCGCCGAGGTTGACCAGCATGCGGTCGCGCAGGAAACCGGCGTTGTTCACCAGGGTGTCGAGGCGGCCGTACGTGTCGAGGGCGGTCCGTATCAGGGAGGCGGCGCCGTCGGCCGTGGCGATGTCCCCGCCGTGCGCCACCGCCTCGCCGCCCGCGGCGCGGATCTCCGCCACGACGGCGTCCGCGGGGCTCGCTCCGGCCGGCGCCCCGTCCAGTGCGACGCCGAGATCGTTGACGACCAGCCGGGCGCCCTCGGCCGCGAAGGCGAGGGCGTGCGCGCGGCCGAGTCCGCGGCCGGCCCCGGTGACGACGACGACCCGGCCGGTGCAGATTCCGCTCATCTCAGCTCTCCTTGCCGGCGGTCGGGGTGTCCGGGACGTCGGGGCCGGCGGTCGCGGCGTCCAGGAAGGCGGGCCGTTCCCCGCCGCCGTGCACGTGCAGGCTCGCCCCGCTGATGTAGGCGGCGGCGTCGGAGGCGAGGAAGACGGCGGCGGCTCCGACGTCGGCGGGGAGGGCCAGCCGGCCCAGCGGGACGGTGCGGGAGACGGCGGCGACGCCGTCGGGGCCGCCGTAGTGGAGGTGGGACGAGTCGGTGTGGACCATGCCGGCCACGAGGGTGTTGACCCGGATCTCCGGCGCCCATTCCACGGCCATCGAGGAGGCCAGGCTGGCGAGTCCCGCCTTGGCCGCGCCATAGGCGGCCGAACCGGGCGAGGGGCGGCCGCCGCTGACGCTGCCGACCATCAGGATCGAGCCCCTGCTGCGCCTGAGGTGTTCGTAGGCGGCGAGGGACGCGGTCAGCGGGGTGATCAGGTTCAGTTCGATGACCTTGGCGTGCCGCTCGGCGCCCGCGTCGGCGAGGCGCCGGAAGGGGGTGCCGCCGGCGTTGTTGACGAGGACGTCCAGCCGGGGCAGTCCGGCGAAGAAGGCCCGGACGGCGGGCGGGTCGCGCAGGTCCAGCGGGGTGAACTCAACGCCGGCGAGCGGGTGTTCGGGGGGTCTGCGGGCGCAGGCGAGGACGCGGGCGCCCGCCTCGGCGAAGGCCCGGGCGATGCCGGCGCCCACTCCCCGGGTGCCTCCGGTGACCACGACGGTGCTGCCGCGCAGTGAGTTGTCCACAGGCCCTCCCGCTTGTCCGTGCCGACTGCTAGCTTCGAACCCTCGCACCTAACAAATGTTTGGTGGAAAGGTAGCTGATGCGCCCATGGGTGTCTCCCGTTCGTCCCCGGAAAAGGGGATTTCCGTGGTCACCGTCGACTATCCGCCGGTCAACGCGCTGCCGGTGCGCGGCTGGTTCGCCCTGGCCGACGCCGTGCGCGAGGCCGGCCGGGACCCGGAGGTGCGGTGCGTGGTGCTGGCCGCCGAGGGGCGGGGGTTCAACGCGGGCGTGGACATCAAGGAGATACAGGCAACCGGGCGGCAGGCCCTGATCGACGCCAACCAGGGCTGCGCGGAGGCCTTCGCCGCGGTCTACGAGTGCGAGACGCCCGTCGTCGCGGCCGTGCAGGGCTTCTGCCTGGGCGGCGGGATCGGCCTGGTGGGCAACGCGGACGCGGTGGTGGCGAGCGAGGACGCCGCCTTCGGGCTGCCCGAGCTGGACCGGGGCGCGCTGGGCGCCGCGACCCATCTGGCCCGGCTGGTCCCCCAGCACCTGATGCGCACCATGTACTACACGGGACGCACCGCGAGCGCCGCCGAGCTGCACGGGCACGGCTCGGTCTGGCGTATGGTGCCGCGCGCGCAGCTGCCGGGGGCGGCACGGGAGCTGGCCCGTGAGATCGCCGCCAAGGACGGCAGGCTGCTGCGCATGGCCAAGTCCGCCCTCAACGGCATCGATCCGGTCGATGTGCGCCGCAGCTACCGCTTCGAGCAGGGCTTCACCTTCGAGGCCAATCTGAGCGGACTGGCCGACCGGGTCCGCGACACGTTCGGGAAGGAGGAGGTGTAGATGGGCGACAAGACGATGACCGCCGAGGAGGTGGTCTCCCGGCTGGCCTCCGGCATGACCCTGGGCATCGGCGGCTGGGGCTCCCGCCGCAAGCCGATGGCGCTGGTCCGGGCGCTGCTGCGGTCCGGCATCGGCGATCTCACCGTCGTCTCGTACGGCGGTCCGGACGTCGGCATGCTGGCCGCCGCCGGCCGGATCCGCAAGCTGGTCACCGCCTTCGTCACCCTGGACTCCGTCCCGCTCGAACCGCACTACCGGGCGGCACGCGAGCGTGGCGGCTTCGAGCTGACGGAGGTCGACGAGGGGATGTTCCAGTGGGGGCTGCGCGCGGCGGCGCAGCGGCTGCCCTTCCTGCCGGTGCGGGCGGGGATCGGCTCGGACGTCATGCGGGTGAACCCGGAGCTGCGCACGGTGACGTCGCCGTACGCGGACGGGGAGACGTTCACGGCCATGCCCGCGCTGCGGCTGGACGCGGCGCTCGTGCACGTCAACCGGGCCGACCGGCTGGGCAACGGACAGTGTCTGGGTCCGGACCCGTACTTCGACGACCTGTTCTGCGAGGCGGCGGACGCGGCCTACGTCTCCTGCGAACGGATCGTGGACACCGCCGAGCTGACGAAGGCGGCCGCCCCGCAGTCGCTGCTGCTCAAGCGGCTCGCGGTGACCGGGGTGGTGGAGGCGCCGGAGGGCGCGCACTTCACGTCCTGCGCACCGGAGTACGGCAGGGACGAGGAGTTCCAGCGGCTGTACACGGCCACGCCCTGGCCGGAGTTCACCGGCCGCTTCCTCGGCGGGGACGAGGCGGGCTACCGGACGGCGGTCCGGGAATGGCGGAAGGGGCGGGAGCGATGAGGGCCGGTCGCGCCGAGTACTGCGTGATCGCCTGCGCCGAGGCCTGGCGCGGGGCGGGGGAGATCCTGGCCAGCCCGATGGGCCTCATCCCCTCGCTGGGCGCGCGGCTGGCCCGGCTCACCTTCGCGCCGGACCTGCTGCTGACGGACGGCGAGGCCCTGCTGGTCCGCCCGGACGGCACCCCGGAGGGCTGGCTGCCCTACCGGCAGCACCTGGAGCTGGTGGCGGGCGGGCGGCGGCACGTGATGATGGGCGCGAGCCAGCTCGACCGGTACGGCAACCAGAACATCTCCTGCATCGGCGACTGGGAGCGCCCCCGCAGACAGCTGCTCGGGGTCCGCGGGGCTCCGCTGAACACACTGAACAACCCGACGAGTTACTGGGTTCCGAGACACTCCCGGCGGGTGTTCGTGGAGCGGGTGGACCTGGTGTGCGGGGTGGGGTACGACCGGGCGGCCGGGCTGGGCGCCGCGGCGCGCTTCCACCGCATCGTCCGGGTCGTCACCGACCTCGGTGTGCTCGACTTCGCGACCCCGGACCACTCCATGCGGCTGGTCTCGGTGCATCCGGGGGTGAGCGTGGAGCAGGTGCGGGAGGCGACGGGGTTCCCGCTGGCCGTGCCGGACGAGGTGCCGTGCACCAGGGAGCCCGGGGCGGCGGAGCTGCGGCTGATCCGTGAGGTGCTGGACCCGGACGGGGCGCGCTCGCGCGAGGTGCCGGAGGGGGCAGGGGGATGATGGAGACCGCGCTGACCCGGCTGGTCGGGGTCCGCCATCCGGTCGTGCAGACGGGGATGGGGTGGGTGGCCGGACCGCGTCTGGTCTCGGCGGTGGCGGAGGCCGGCGCCCTCGGCATCCTGGCCTCGGCGACGATGACACGCGAGCGGCTGCGCGACGCGATACGGGAGGTGCGGTCCCGTACCGGGGCGCCGTTCGGGGTGAATCTCCGGGCCGACGCGGGCGATGCGGCGGACCGGGTGCGGATCCTGCTGGAGGAGGGCGTCCGGGTGGCCTCCTTCGCCCTGGCGCCTTCCCCCGAGCTGATCGCCGAACTGAAGGCCGGGGGCGTGGTGGTGATCCCGTCCGTCGGCGCCCGGCGGCATGCCGAGAAGGTGGCGGCCTGGGGCGCGGACGCGGTGATCGTGCAGGGCGGCGAGGGGGGCGGGCACACCGGTGAGGTGGCGACGAGCGTGCTGCTGCCGCAGGTGGTGGACGCGGTGCGGATACCGGTGGTGGCGGCGGGCGGCTTCTTCGACGGGCGGGGCCTGGTGGCGGCGCTGGCGTACGGGGCGGCCGGGGTGGCGATGGGCACGCGGTTCCTCCTCACCTCCGACTCGACGGTGCCGGACGCGGTGAAGGCCCGGTATCTGGCGGCAACGGTCCGGGACGTCACCGTGACGCGGGCGGTGGACGGGCTGCCGCACCGGATGCTGCGTTCGGAGCTGGTGGACGCGCTGGAGCGGTCGGGCCGCGTACGGGCGTTCGGCCGCGCGGTCCGGGAGGCGGCCCGCTTCCGGCGGCTGTCCGGGCTCGGCCGGCGGCAGCTGATCCGCGACGGCCTGGCCCTCAGACACGCCAAGGAGCTGTCCTGGAGTCAGGTGCTGCTCGCCGCGAACACGCCGATGCTGCTGAGGTCGGCGATGGTGGACGGGCGTACGGACCTCGGCGTGATGGCGGCCGGGCAGGTCGCCGGGGTGATCGACGACCTGCCGTCGTGCGCGGAGCTGGTGGAGCGGGTGATGGCGCAGGCCGGGGAGGTCATCGGTGCGCTGCGGGCGGGGGGTGCTCCGATGCGCTCCTGAGCCCCGGGGTTCGCGTCGGCGGTCCGGGCGGCCCCCTCGGCGCGCGGGTTCGGGGGCGGTGTCCCGGGCTGTCCTCAGAGCCGTTCGACGATGGTCACGTTGGCCTGGCCGCCGCCCTCGCACATCGTCTGGAGGCCGTACCGGCCGCCGGTGCGTTCCAGTTCGTGCAGCAGGGTCGTCATCAGCCGGGCGCCGGTCGCGCCGAGCGGGTGGCCGAGGGCGATCGCGCCGCCGTTGACGTTGACCTTGCCGGGGTCGGCGCCGGTCTCCTTCAGCCAGGCGAGGACGACCGGCGCGAAGGCCTCGTTGATCTCGACCAGGTCGATGGCGTCGAGGGTCAGGCCGGTCTTCCTCAGGGCGTGCGCGGTGGCCGGGATGGGGGCAGAGAGCATGCGGATGGGGTCCTCGCCGCGCGCGGAGAGGTGGTGGACGCGGGCGCGGGGGCGCAGCCCGTGGTCCCGTACCGCCCGCTCGGAGGCGAGCAGCAGGGCGGCGGCCCCGTCGGAGACCTGGGAGGAGCAGGCGGCGGTGACGGTGCCGCCGTCGAGGACGGGCTTGAGCGCGGCCATCTTCTCCGGGGAGGTGTCCCGGCGGGGGCCCTCGTCGACGGTGACCTTGCCGCAGGGGACGGTCTCGCGGTCGAAGCGGCCGGTGTCGATCGCCCGGATCGCCCGCCGGTGCGAGCGCAGTGCGAACTCCTCCTGTTCCTCGCGGCCGATGCCCCACCGGGCGGCGATCATCTCGGCGCCGGAGAACTGGTTGACGGGCTGGTCGCCGTAGCGGGCGCGCCAGCCGGTGCTGCCGAGGAAGGGGCCGTCGGTCAGGCCGAGGGGGACGGCGGCCTGCCGGGAGGCGAAGGCGATGGGGACCTGGGACATGTTCTGCACGCCGCCCGCGACCACCAGGTCCTGGGTGCCGGAGAGCACGGCCTGCGCGGCGAAGTGCACGGCCTGCTGGGAGGAGCCGCACTGGCGGTCGACGGTGACGCCGGGCACCTCCTCGGGGAGGCCCGCGGCCAGCCAGCAGGTGCGGGCGATGTCCCCGGCCTGCGGCCCCACCGTGTCCAGGCAGCCGAAGACCACGTCCTCCACGGCGGCCGGGTCGATCCCGGAGCGCTCCATCAGCTCTTTCAGCACGTGCGCGCCCAGGTCGGCCGGGTGGACCGCGCTGAGTCCTCCCCCGCGCCGTCCGACGGGCGTGCGGACCGCTTCGACGATGTAGGCCTCGGCCATGGCAACTCCCTCACAGGAAAGGGCTATGCGCGTACGGCGATCCCGTCCAGCACCATCGACAGGTACTGCCGGGCGATCTCCTCGGGGCTGTGCCGGCCGCCGGGCCGGTACCAGGAGGCGGCGACCCACACGGTGTCCCGTACGAACCGGTAGGTGAGCCGTATGTCCAGGTCCGCGCGGAAGACCCGGTCGGCGACCCCGCGTTCCAGTGTGCTGAGCCACGCCTCCTCGAACCGGCGCTGGGACTCGGCGAGGAAGGCGAACCGGTCCTGGGCGACGAGCTGTCTGCTCTCCTTCTGGTAGATCGCGACGGCGGCGCGGTGCCGGTCGATCTCCCGGAAGGACTCGGTGACCAGGGCCTCCAGCGTCTCGCGGGGCCCGAGTCCGGAGGCGAGGACGGTGTCGTAGCCGTCCCACAGCTCGTCGAGGAAGGTCCGCAGGATCTCCTCGAGCATCGACTCCTTGGAGTCGAAGTGGTAGTAGAGGCTGCCCGCGAGCATCCCGGCGTGGTCGGCGATCCTGCGGACGGTGGTGGCGTTGTAGCCATGCTCGGCGAAGACCTCGGCAGCGGTGCTGAGGAGCTCGCCGCGCCGGGCCGCTGCCGCGGTCACCTGGGGCTTCTTCTTGGTCGGCACGCACCCATTGTGGTCTGCTCCGGTCCTCACGGGTGCCGGCTGCTGACGGCGACGACCTCGCCGGTCATGTAGGAGGAGTAGCCGGAGGCGAGGAAGACGATCACGTTGGCCACCTCCCAGGGCAGCGCGGACCGCCCGAAGGCCTCCCGCTCGGTCAGCTCGGCGAGCAGGCCGGCGGAGGTGACCTTCTCCAGGTGGGGGTGGGTCACCAGGCTGGGGGCGACCGCGTTGATGCGTACGCCGAACGCGGCGGCCTCGATCGCCGCGCACCGGGTCAGCGCCATCACACCGGCCTTGGCGGCGGCGTAGTGGGCCTGTCCGGCCTGGGCGCGCCAGCCGACGACGGAGGCGTTGTTCACGATCACCCCGCCGCCGGTCCCGCGCATGGCGCGCAGGGCGGCCCGGGTGCAGCGGAAGGTGCCGTTCAGGGTGACGTCCAGGACGCGGGTCCACTGTTCGTCCGTCATGTCGACGAGGGTGGAAGTGCCGCCGAGGCCGGCGTTGTTGACGACGATGTCCAGCCGTCCGTGCGTGGCCGCGGCCGCGTCGAACAGCGCCCGCACCTGGGTCTCGTCGGTGACGTCGCACGGCACCGCGGTGACCGCGCCGGGGAACTCCCGCCCCAGTGCGGCCTCGTGCTCCTTCAGCCGGCGCGGGTGGGCGTCGCTGATCAGCACCCGTGCGCCCTCTTCCAGGAGGCGGCGCGCGGTGGCTCCGCCGATGCCGGTGCCGGCCGCCGCGGTGACGACGGCGGTGCGCCCGCGCAGCAGTCCGTGCCCGGGGACGTAGGCCGGGCTCTCGACGTCTGTCATGCGACCACGCTAACCTACCAAACACTTGTTAGGGAAGGACGGTGACGTCACCGTGGACCTGACCCACTCCCCGGCCGACGAGCAGTTCCGCACGCGGGCCCGGGCCTGGCTGGACGCGCATGTGCCGCGCACACCGCTGCCGTCCCTGGAGACGGCGGAGGGCTTCGCGGCCCACCGTGCGTGGGAGGCGGAACTGGCCGCGGACCGCTGGTCGGTGGTGTCCTGGCCGGAGCGGTACGGCGGCCGGGACGCGGGGCTCGTCGGCCGGCTGGTCTTCGAGGAGGAGTACTGGGCGGCGGGCGCGCCGGGCCGGGTCGGCCAGAACGGCGTCAGCCTGCTCGCGCCGACCCTCTTCGCGTACGGCACGCCGGAGCAACGCGCGCGCGTGCTGCCGCCGATGGCCACCGGCGAGGTGGTGTGGGCGCAGGCGTGGTCGGAGCCGGAGGCGGGCTCGGACCTCGCCGCGCTCTCCTCCCGGGCGGTGCGGACGGACGGCGGCTGGCTGCTCGACGGGCAGAAGACCTGGTCGTCCAGGGCAGCCTTCGCGGACCGCGCCTTCGGGCTGTTCCGCAGCGACCCCGGCGCCCCCAGGCCGCACCAGGGGCTCACGTACCTGATGTTCGACCTGCGGGCACCCGGTGTGACCGTCCGCCCGATCGGCCGGCTGGACGGCAAGCCGGCCTTCGCGGAGCTGTTCCTGGACGACGTGTTCGTCCCGGACGAGGACGTGATCGGCGAGCCGGGGCAGGGCTGGCGGATCGCGATGTCCACGGCGGCCGACGAACGCGGGCTGACCCTGCGCTCCCCGGGCCGCTTCCTGGCCTCGGCCGCGCGGCTGCGGGACCTGTGGCGGGACCGGGGATCACCGGGGCACGCCCGCGCCGGGGTGGCGGACGCCCTGATCGCGGCCCGCGCCTACCAGCTGTTCACCTATGCCGCCGCCGCCCGGGTGCAGGAGGGCGACCGGCTCGGCCCGGAGTCCAGCATGAACAAGGTGTTCTGGTCCGAGCTGGACCTCGCCCTGCACGAGACGGCGCTCGACCTGCTGGGCTTGGAGGGCGAACTGGCCGACGGCGCCTGGGCCGAGGGATACGTCTTCTCCCTCGCCGGGCCCATCTACGCGGGCACGAACGAGATCCAGCGCGACATCATCGCCGAGCGGCTGCTCGGCCTGCCGAAGGGACGCCGCTGATGCGCTTCCTCCTCGACGCCGACCAGCGCGCCTTCGCCGCCTCGCTGCACGCGATGCTGACCGCCGCGGACACCCCGGCGGTGGTCCGGGACTGGAGCCGCGGCGACCACACGAGCGGGCGCGCGCTGTGGTCGCGGATCGCCGAGGCCGGGGTGTTCGGCCTCGCGGTGCCGGAGGAGTACGGCGGGCTGGGGCCGCATCCGGTGGAACTGGCGGTGGCCTTCGTGGAGCTGGGGCGGCACGCGGTGCCCGGTCCGCTCGCGGAGACGGTCGGGGCGGCCGTGCTCCTCGGCGGTCCCCCGCTGGCGGGGCGCTTCCTGCCCGGCCTGGCGGCCGGGAAGGACGTGGCGACGGTGGCGGCGCCCGGCGGTCACGCCGTCGACGGCGACGCGGCCTCCCTGCGCCTGGCCCCGGCGCCCGACGGCCTGTACCTGTCCACGGCGGCCCCCGGACCGGTGCGCCGCTCGCTGGATCCCGCCCGCCGGCTGACCCCGCTCGCCCCCGGCGGCGAACTCCTCGCCCCGGCCGCGCCGTACGACCGGGCGCTCACCTGGATTCGGCTGGCCACCGCCGCCCAGGCCCTCGGCGTCGGACTGGCCCTGCTGGACCGCACCGTCGCCCACGTACGGCAGCGCACCCAGTTCGGGGTTCCCGTCGGCTCCTTCCAGGCGGTCAAGCACCGCCTGGCCGACGCGAAGACGGCCCTGGAGTTCGCCCGCCCGCTGCTCTTCGGAGCGGCGGTGTCCCTGCGCCCGGCGGAGGTGGCCGCGGCCAAGCTCACGGCGTGCGAGGCGGCGTACCGTACGGCCCGTACGGCACTGCACCTGCACGGCGCGATCGGGTACACGGCGGAGTACGGCCTGTCCCTGTGGCTGACCAGGGCACGGGCGCTGCACTCGGCGTGGGGGACGCCGGAGGAGTGCCGGGAGCTGGTGCTGACGGAGGGGCTCTAGGGGGCGGCCGGCACCGGGCCAGGGAGGCGACTCGCCCTCACCGGGGAACAGTTCGAGCGGCCGGCGGGCTGCACCCCGGCCGCACGGCCCGACCGCCGGGCCGGGGTCAGAAGGGCCGTACGATCCCCAGGGCCCGCGCGGCCGACAGCCACTTGGGGAACTCGCCGACGAGCCGGTCGTACAGTTCGGCGTCGGAGACCTGCCGGGGGTCCCGGCCCGCGTGGAAGAACCCCGCGTTGTCCACGGCCCGCTTGCCGGGCACCGCCAGCTCGTCCAGTTTCCGCAGGAACTCGAACTGCCGGCTGCCCGGATCTCCGAACCCGACGAACTGCCAGAACAGCGGCAGCCGGGCGGCCTTGCACAGATAGCGCTCGGCGGCGAGCTTGTTGATCGGGCCGCCGTCGGTCTGGAAGACGACCAGGGCGGGGGCGGTGGCCCCGCTGTCCAGGTAGTGGTCGATGACGGCGTCCATCGCCAGGTGGTAGCTGGTCCTGCCCATGTGGCCGAGACCCGCCGCGATCCGCTCGATCCGGCCCCGGTGCCCGGCGAGGGCGATGTCGGTGACCGCGTCGACGTCCGTGGAGAAGAACACCACGGGCACGCGCCCGTCGTCGTCCAGGTGCGCCGACAGCCCCAGGACCCGGTCGGCGAGGGCCTGCACGCTGCCGTCCTGGTAGTAGGGCTTCATCGAGCCCGAGTAGTCGACGACGAGGTAGACGGCGGCGCGCACTCCGTCCAGGCCGTGCTTGGTGAGCGACACCCCGGCCGACCGGTAGGCGCCGACGAGGGCGGGCGCGGTCTCCTCCACCTTGCGCAGACTGATCGCGGCCATGGCTCCCCCTCGGCGTGCGGACATGCGACGACGCCTGCCCGGGTCCGGTCGGGGACGGGGCAGGCGTCGTCAGTGTTCCGTACGCCGTTGTACGGGACGTTCTCGGGGTGCCGTCAGACCGCCAGGGCGCGGTCCGTGGGGCGGATCGGGGCCGGCAGATCGCTGGCACCGGTCAGGTGGCGGTCGACTCCGCGGGCGGCCGAGCGGCCCTCCGCGATCGCCCACACGATGAGGGACTGGCCGCGGCCGGCGTCACCGGCGACGAACACACCCGGCACGTTGGTCTGGAAGTCTGCGTCGCGGGCGATGTTACCGCGCTCGTCGAGGTCCAGACCAAACTGCTCCACCAGGCCGTTCTCCCGGTCGGTGCCGGTGAAGCCCATCGCGAGGGTCACCAGCTGCGCCGGGATCTTGCGCTCGGTGCCCGGCTTCGAGGTCAGCTTGCCGTCGACGAACTCCACCTCGGCCAGGTGCAGCCACTGGACGTTGCCGTCCTCGTCGCCCTCGAAGTGGGTGGTGGAGGCGGAGTAGATCCGCTCGCCGCCCTCCTCGTGGGCCGAGGTGACCTTGTAGAGGACCGGGAAGGTCGGCCAGGGCTGGCCGGTCGCGTGCCGCTCGTCGTTCGGGCGGGGCATGATCTCCAGCTGGGTGACGGAGGCCGCGCCCTGCCGGTGGGCGGTGCCCACGCAGTCGGCGCCGGTGTCGCCGCCGCCGATGACGACGACGTGCTTGCCCTCGGCCGAGATCGGCGTGGTGACGTAGTCGCCCTCCTGGACCTTGTTCGCCAGGGGCAGGTACTCCATCGCCTGGTAGACGCCCTTGAGCTCGCGGCCGGGCACCGGCAGGTCGCGGGCGGTCGTGGCGCCGGCGGCGATCACGATCGCGTCGTACCGCTTCTTCAGGTCGCGGGCGTTGAGGTCGCGGCCGATCTCCACACCGGTGCGGAAGCGGGTGCCCTCCGCGCGCATCTGCTCGATACGGCGGTTGATGTGCCGCTTCTCCATCTTGAACTCGGGGATGCCGTACCGGAGGAGGCCTCCGACGCGGTCCGCGCGCTCGTAGACGGCGACCGTGTGGCCGGCCCGGGTCAGCTGCTGGGCGGCGGCGAGGCCCGCCGGGCCCGAACCGATGACGGCGACGGTCTTGCCGGACAGGCGCTCGGGGATCTGCGGGGCGACGTCCCCGGTCTCCCACGCCTTGTCGATGATCGAGACCTCGACGTTCTTGATGGTGACCGGCGGCTGGTTGATGCCCAGCACGCACGCCGACTCGCAGGGGGCCGGGCAGAGGCGGCCGGTGAACTCCGGGAAGTTGTTGGTCGCGTGCAGGCGCTCCTGGGCCGCGGCCCAGTCCTCGCGGTAGGCGTAGTCGTTCCACTCGGGGATCAGGTTCCCCAGCGGACAGCCGTTGTGGCAGAACGGGATGCCGCAGTCCATGCAGCGGCTGGCCTGCTTGCTGATGATCGGCAGCAGGGAGCCGGGGACGTAGACCTCGTTCCAGTCCTTGACGCGCTCACCGACGGGACGGGTCTTGGCGACCTCACGGCCGTGGTTCAGGAAGCCCTTCGGGTCAGCCATTGATCGCCGCCTCCATCATCTTCTCGGTGATCTCGGTCTCGGTCAGACCGGCTCGCTCGGCGGCGTCCTTGGCGGCGAGCACTGCCTTGTACGTGCTGGGGATGATCTTGCTGAACCGCTCCGCGGCCGTGTCCCAGTCGGCGAGCAGCTTCTCGGCGACGGTCGAGCCGGTCTCCTCGGCGTGGCGGCGCACCACGTCGTGCAGCCACTGCCTGTCCGTGTCGTCCAGCGCCTCGACGGAGCCGGCGTTGCCGGCGTTGACGTTGTCGCGGTCGAGGTCGATGACGTAGGCGACGCCGCCGGACATGCCCGCCGCGAAGTTGCGGCCGGTCGGGCCGAGGACGACGGCGTGACCGCCGGTCATGTACTCGCAGCCGTGGTCGCCCACGCCCTCGGAGACGACCAGGGCACCCGAGTTGCGGACGCAGAACCGCTCGCCGGTACGGCCGCGCAGGAACATCTCGCCGCCGGTGGCGCCGTAGCCGATGGTGTTGCCCGCGATGGTCGAGTACTCGGCGAGGTGGTCGGCGGCCCGGTCCGGGCGGACGACGATCCGGCCGCCGGAGAGGCCTTTGCCGACGTAGTCGTTGGCGTCGCCCTCCAGGCGCAGCGTGACGCCGCGCGGCAGGAACGCGCCGAAGGACTGGCCGGCGGAGCCGGTGAAGGTGATGTCGACGGTGTCGTCGGGCAGGCCCGCGCCGCCGAACTTCTTCGTCACCTCGTGGCCGAGCATGGTGCCGACCGTGCGGTTGATGTTGCGGATGGCGACCTGGGCGCGCACCGGCTGGGCCTCGGTCGCGTCGTTCGCGGCGAGGGCGTCGGCGGCGAGCTTGATCAGCTCGTTGTCCAGGGCCTTCTCCAGGCCGTGGTCCTGCTCGACCAGCTGGTGGCGCACCGCGCCCTCCGGCAGCTCGGGCACGTGGAACAGCGGCGCCAGGTCCAGGCCCTGCGCCTTCCAGTGGTCGACCGCGCGCTCGACGTCCAGGGCCTCGGCGTGGCCGACGGCCTCCTCGATGGAGCGGAAGCCCAGCTCGGCGAGGATCTCGCGGACCTCTTCGGCGATGAACCGGAAGAAGTTCACGACGTACTCGGCCTGGCCGGCGAAGCGGTCGCGCAGGATCGGGTTCTGGGTGGCGATGCCGACCGGGCAGGTGTCCAGGTGGCAGACGCGCATCATGACGCAGCCGGAGACGACGAGCGGGGCGGTCGCGAAACCGAACTCCTCGGCGCCGAGCAGCGCGGCGATGACCACGTCACGGCCGGTCTTCAGCTGGCCGTCGGTCTGCACGACGATGCGGTCGCGCAGGCCGTTGAGCAGCAGGGTCTGCTGGGTCTCGGCGAGGCCCAGCTCCCAGGGTCCGCCCGCGTGCTTCAGCGAGGTCAGCGGGGAGGCGCCGGTGCCGCCGTCGTGGCCGGAGATGAGGACGACGTCCGCGTGTGCCTTGGACACACCGGCCGCGACCGTGCCGACGCCGACCTCGGAGACCAGCTTCACGTGAATCCGCGCCTGCGGGTTCGCGTTCTTCAGGTCGTGGATCAGCTGGGCCAGATCCTCGATGGAGTAGATGTCGTGGTGCGGCGGCGGGGAGATCAGGCCCACGCCCGGTGTCGAGTGACGCGTCTTGGCGACCCACGGGTAGACCTTGTGGCCGGGCAGCTGGCCGCCCTCGCCGGGCTTGGCGCCCTGGGCCATCTTGATCTGGATGTCGTCCGCGTTGACCAGGTACTCCGAGGTCACACCGAAGCGGCCGGAGGCGACCTGCTTGATGGCGGAGCGGCGCGCCGGGTCGTACAGGCGGTCCGGGTCCTCGCCGCCCTCACCGGTGTTGGACTTGCCGCCCAGCTGGTTCATGGCGATGGCGAGGGTCTCGTGCGCCTCCTTGGAGATGGAGCCGTACGACATGGCGCCGGTGGAGAAGCGCTTGACGATCTCGCTGACCGGCTCGACCTCGTCGACGGAGATCGGCTGCCGGTCGGACTTGAAGCCGAACAGGCCGCGCAGCGTCATCAGGCGCTCGGACTGCTCGTTCACGCGGTCCGTGTACTTCTTGAAGATGTCGAAGCGGCCGGTGCGCGTGGAGTGCTGGAGGCGGAAGACCGTCTCCGGGTCGAACAGGTGCGGCTCGCCCTCGCGGCGCCACTGGTACTCGCCGCCGATCTCCAGCGCGCGGTGCGCCGGGGCGATGCCGGAGGCCGGGTACGCCTTGGCGTGGCGGGCGGCGACCTCCTCGGCGATGACGTCGATGCCGACGCCGCCGATCTTGGTGGCGGTGCCGTTGAAGTACTTCTCCACGAAGGCCTCGTCCAGGCCGACGGCCTCGAAGACCTGGGCGCCGCGGTAGGAGGCGACGGTGGAGATGCCCATCTTGGACATGACCTTCAGGACGCCCTTGCCGAGGGCGTAGATCAGGTTGCGGATGGCCTGCTCGGCCTCGATGTCCGACAGGAAGGTGCCCGCGCGGACCAGGTCCTCGACGGACTCCATCGCCAGGTACGGGTTCACGGCCGCGGCGCCGAAGCCGATCAGCAGCGCGACGTGGTGGACCTCGCGGACGTCGCCGGCCTCGACCAGCAGGCCCACGTGGGTGCGCTGCTTGGTGCGGATGAGGTGGTGGTGGACGGCCGCGGTGAGCAGCAGCGACGGGATCGGCGCGTGCTCGGCGTCCGAGTGCCGGTCCGACAGGACGATCAGGCGGGCGCCGTTCTCGATGGCCGCGTCGGCCTCGGCGCAGATCTCCTCGATGCGCGCGGCGAGCGTGTCACCGCCGCCGGAGACCCGGTACAGGCCGGAGAGGGTCGCGGCCTTGAAGCCGGGCATGTCGCCGTCGGCGTTGATGTGGATGAGCTTGGCCAGCTCGTCGTTGTCGATGACCGGGAAGGGCAGGGTCACCGAGCGGCACGAGGCGGCCGTGGGCTCCAGCAGGTTGCCCTCCGGGCCCAGCGACGAGCGCAGGGAGGTGACCAGTTCCTCGCGGATCGCGTCCAGCGGCGGGTTGGTGACCTGTGCGAACAGCTGGGTGAAGTAGTCGAAGAGCAGCCGCGGGCGCTCGGACAGGGCCGCGATCGGGCTGTCGGTGCCCATGGAGCCGATCGGCTCGGCGGCGCTGCGGGCCATCGGCGCGAGGATGACGCGCAGCTCCTCCTCGGTGTAGCCGAAGGTCTGCTGGCGGCGGGTGACCGAGGCGTGGGTGTGGACGATGTGCTCGCGCTCGGGCAGGTCGCCCAGCTCGATCTCGCCGGCCTCCAGCCACTCGGCGTACGGCTGCTCGGCGGCGAGGGACGCCTTGATCTCGTCGTCCTCGATGATGCGGTGCTCGGCGGTGTCGACGAGGAACATCTTGCCGGGCTGCAGGCGGCCCTTGCGGACGACCTTGGCCGGGTCGATGTCCAGGACGCCGACCTCGGAGCCGAGGACCACGAGGCCTTCGTCGGTGACCCAGTAGCGGCCGGGGCGCAGACCGTTGCGGTCGAGCACGGCGCCGACCTGGGTGCCGTCGGTGAAGGTGACGCAGGCGGGGCCGTCCCAGGGCTCCATCATCGTGGAGTGGAACTGGTAGAAGGCGCGCCGGGCCGGGTCCATGGAGTCGTGGTTCTCCCACGCCTCCGGGATCATCATCAGCACCGAGTGCGGCAGCGAGCGGCCGCCCAGGTGCAGCAGCTCCAGCACCTCGTCGAAGGAGGCGGAGTCGGAGGCGTCCGGCGTACAGACCGGGAAGACGCGGTCCAGGTTCCGGTCGCCGAAGAGGTCGGAGACCAGCTGCGACTCACGGGCGCGCATCCAGTTGCGGTTGCCCTTGACGGTGTTGATCTCACCGTTGTGCGCGACGAAGCGGTAGGGGTGCGCGAGCGGCCACGACGGGAAGGTGTTCGTGGAGAAGCGCGAGTGGACGAGCGCGACGGCCGAGGCGAAGCGGCGGTCGGAGAGGTCCGGGAAGAAGGGCTCCAGCTGGCCGGTGGTCAGCATGCCCTTGTAGACGATCGTGCGCGCGGAGAGCGACGGGAAGTAGACACCGGCCTCGCGCTCGGCGCGCTTGCGCAGCGTGAACGCCTTGCGGTCCAGGGCGATGCCCTCGCTGGCGCCGTCGGCCACGAAGACCTGCCGGAAGACCGGCATGGTCGAGCGGGCGGTGGCACCCAGCAGCTCGGGGGCGACCGGGACCTCGCGCCAGCCGAGGACGGTCAGCCCCTCCTCGCCGGCGATCGTCTCGATACGTGAGACGGCGTCCTCGGTCCCGTCCCCCGGCAGGAACGCGATACCTACCGCGTAGGCACCGGCCGCGGGAAGGTCGAATCCGGCCACTTCACGGAGGAAGGCGTCCGGCACCTGGGAGAGGATTCCCGCGCCGTCGCCCGAGTCGGGCTCAGAGCCGGTGGCACCGCGGTGCTCCAGGTTGCGAAGAACGGTGAGCGCCTGTTCGACCAGGGTGTGGGACGCCTCGCCGGTAAGGGTGGCGACGAAACCGACGCCGCACGCGTCGTGTTCGTTGCGGGGGTCGTACATACCCTGTGCAGCAGGGCGAGCATCCATGAACGACCAGTTCTGGCCATTCGAGGAATGCTGGGACGGCTGGCGCGGCGTACGCATCGGCTCTCCCGTCGTCGTCATGAGGCATGTGGCAAGTGCCGAGGGACGACGTTGGCCCTCTGCGTGAGATCAAAATTTCGTGCAGATTACATGATGGGGCGGTTTCCGGGAACCGGATAGGCCGTTCCAACATGCGGACGCCGCGGTCGCGGCCGAGGTGCATGCGGACGCGGCGAGTGCCGTTCGGTTGCGGCAGTGTCGCCGTGCGGTTACGGCGGGGTGCCGTGCGGTGACGGCGGTGGTGCCGCCCGGTGGCGGCGGGGGTGCCGCGCGAGGGCGGCGGGTGCCGCGCGGGCGGCCAGACGTGTGCGGGGACCGGCGCGGACAGGATCGGTCGGATCGGCGTCCGGCGGCCCGAAGGGGCCGGGGAGGGCGTCATCGCCCACCCCGCAGGGGTGCAGCAGGCGTCATTGCCCACGGTGCTTACGGCTCATGCCCCGTGGTCGAGCACTCGAAACCAACGGGTAACGGGTACTTATGCGGCCCATCGCATAGGTACCGGTCGCCTATCCTACGGCCGTTCCGAACAGGCTGCCCAGGGCGTACGTCACACCGGCCGCCGCACCACCGAGCGCGAGCTGCCGCAGGCCGCTGAACCACCAGCTGCGCGCGGTCACCTTGGCCACCACGGCACCGCACCCGAAGAGCCCGGCGAGCGCGAGCAGCACGGCGGGCCACAGCACGGTCGCGCCGAGCAGGTACGGCAGCAGGGGCAGCAGGGCGCCGAGGGCGAAGGACCCGAAGGACGACACGGCCGCGACCAGGGGAGAGGGCAGGTCGCCGGGGTCTATGCCCAGCTCCTCGCGGGCGTGTATCTCCAGGGCCTGCTCAGGATCCTTCGACAGCTGCCGGGCGACCTGCCGGGCCAGATCCGGCTCGACCCCGCGGGCCACGTACAGCTCGGCCAGCTCGTTCTCCTCGTCCTGCGGGTGCTTGCGCAGCTCACGACGCTCGACGTCGAGTTCAGCCTCGACCAGCTCCCGCTGCGAGGCGACGGAGGTGTACTCGCCCGCGGCCATCGAGAAGGCACCGGCGGCCAGGCCGGCGAGACCGGTGATGACGATGGTCTGCTGGCTCACCGACCCGCCGGCCACGCCCGTCATCAGGGCGAGGTTGGAGACCAGGCCGTCCATCGCGCCGAAGACGGCGGGACGCAGCCAGCCGCCGTTGACGTCGCGGTGCGTGTGGTTGTCACGGTGCGCCACATGCAGCGCGGCCTCGGTCTCGATGATGGCCATGACGGGTCCCCCAGGGAAGCTTAGCCAAAGCTAACTTTGGACGAGTTCTACTTTTCGACAACACAGAACCTACTCGCGTGATTCCCTCTTCGCCAGCAAGGAAAGGCTGGGCTAACCTGCGCTTTTGCTGGTGAGTGCTCAGGTGTGCGAATGCTGGCTCAGATGCCGAGCGGGTGACAGAGACGCGCTCCCGGCTCGTCCGGACGCCACCCGTGGGACACATCCGCAAAGGGTCCCGTGCGACCCCGCCGAAGGAGGCCGTCCATGGCATCGATCGCCCGCACTCCCCCGGTCCCGGCGCCCGGGGACGCCGCCGGACCGCGCGAGCGGGCCCGCGGGGCGCTGCTCGGTCTGGCCGTGGGCGACGCGCTGGGAGCACCCGCGGAGAACCTCAGGCCCTCCGAGATCCGCGCCCGCTGGGGCCGCATCACGGGCTACGTCACCGACGAGCCGTGCGGCACGGACGACACCGAGTACGCGATCTTCTCCGGACTGCTGCTGGCCCGGCACGGCTCGGCGCTCACCCCGGCACATGTGGAGGCGGCCTGGCACGAGTGGATCGCCGACCGGGCCGAGGGCCCCTTCCGCGGGGCGGGCTTCAGTGAGCGCGGCACCCTGGAGAACCTGCGCCGGGGTCTTGCCGCCCCCATCTCGGCCCAGCACCGGCACGCCTGGAGCGACGGCCTGGCGATGCGGGCGGCCCCCTTCGGCGTCTTCGCCGCCGGGCGCCCGGCCGAGGCGGCCCGTCTGGTGGCCGTCGACGGCTCGGTCAGCCACGACGGCGAGGGCATCTACGGCGGTCAGGCCGTCGCGGCCGGGGTCGCGGCGGCGATGACCGGCGCCCCCGTTCCGGTGGTGATCGCCGCCGCCCTCGCCGTCGTCCCGGACGACTCCTGGACGGCCCGGTCGCTGCGGCGCGCGGTGGCGGTCGCCCATCACGGCGAGCGCGCGGTCCGCTCCGCCGTCGTCATCGGCGGCTACCCCTGGACCGATCTGGCGCCCGAGGCGGTGGCCCTCGCGTTCGGCGCGTACGCGGCGGCCGACGGCGACTTCCGGGAGGCGGTGCTGACGGCCGTCAACATGGGCCGCGACGCGGACACGACGGCGGCGGTGGCGGGCGCCCTGTCCGGCGCGACCCAGGGTCTCGCCGCGATCCCCACGGCCTGGGCGACGGCCATCGGTCCCGTACGGGGGCGATGCCTGCCCTCCATGGCGGGCCACCACGTCCTGGAGGTGGCGGACCTGCTGGTGAGCCGGGAGGCCGGGGAGCCGGCGGACGCGGGGCCGGCCAGCGGGGTGCGGGTGATCGTGGAAGCGAGGGTGATCGGGGAAGGGCCGGTGATCGGGGAAAGGAGAGTGGTGGAGGAGGCGGCGACCGTCGCGGAGGCTGTGGTGCTCCGAGCAGCGGGGAGTGCCGAGCGGGTACGAGCCGTTCCGGTGGCGCCTGCCGCGGAGATGGCCACGACGGCGTCGGCGGCGACCGTCGTCCAGGCAGAGTCCCACCCGATGGCGGAGACCGCCGCCGAAGCGGAGATCGTCCCCATGCCGGGGGCTGCCACCGAAGCAGAGGTCGTCCCCGTGCCAGGCACCGCCACCGAAGCAGAGTTCATCGCCACGCCAGGGGCTGCCATCGGGGCGGAGCCGATCCTCGCGGCAGGGAGTGTCGGCGAGGCACTCGCGCTGGAGGCGGACGTGGTGGTGCTGGCCGGAATGCTGCCGGATCCGGCACGGAACGCACCCCCGGCGGCAGCGCTCCAGCCGGCCGCTCCCCTCCCACCCCCGGCGGCAGCGCTCCAGCCGGCCGCTCCCCTCCCACCCCCGGCCGCAGCGCTCCAGCCGGCCGCTCCCCTCCCACCCCCACCGGCCGCCGCCCCGCCCGCCGAGCGGACCCCTCCCTCCGCCACCCGTGCCACCGGCCCGGTCCCCTTCCCACCGGCCCTCAGTCCGCCCCCCGAGCCCCCCGAGCCCGCCTCACCCCCTGCCCCGGCGGGCCGGACGCCCGAGCCGGACGGCGAGTGGGCGGGGGGCCCGGCGGAGCGCACCGACAGGAGCCGGAGTCCCTTGGTGGGAGCCGGGAATGCCGGGCAGGCGGACAGTGAGGGTCCGTCATGACGACGCGCCGTATCGAGGGCCTCCTCCTCGGCCTCGCCGCGGGAGACGCCGCCGGCTGGCCCGCCGCCCGGCACCGCGCCGCCCGCATGCCCGAGTGGACCCGCCGCCTCACCCGGGAACTGGACACCTTCGCCGAACAGAACGCCACCACCACCCTCCCGGTGCCGATCGCCCTCAACCAGCCCCCCGAGCCCCTCCGCCTCGGCCCCTCCGACGACGCCGAGTGGGCGGTGTTCGCCGCGGAGGCGGTCCTGCGGGCCGGCGACGCCGACGTCCTCGGTGACCTCAGCCGGGAGCGCCGTACCCGCGCCGCCATCGACCTCACCTGGACCGCCGTGGCCGCGGAGGTCGCCGCCGCGGCGGACCGCGCACCCGAGATCGAGTCCGCCGTCCTGCCTTTGCGCGCCCGTATCTCCGTCCGCGCCGGCCTCGGCAACCTCGCCACCGGCCTGCGCCCGCCCGCCACCGGCCACGACAATCCGCACTACTTCGACGACGCGGCCTGCGTCCGCGCCTGCGTGCTCGCCGTGGCCCACCCCGGCGATCCGCAACAGGCCGCCGCGCTCGCCGAGTTCGACGCCCGCTACACCCAGGACGGCGACGGGGTGCACGGCGCCCGCGCCATGGCGGCGGCCCTCTCGCTCGCCCTCGCCGGCGCGGACACGGACGCCTGCGTCACGGCCGCGCTGGCCGAACTCCCGGCGGACACGGAGATCGGCCGCAACACCCGCCACGCGCTCGCCCTGGCCGAGGACAGCGCGTCCGCGTTCGCCCTGATCCCCCTCCTCGAACACCAGATCGTCGACCACGTCTACAGCTACGGCATCGCCGCGGCCGAGACCGTCCCCGTCGCGCTCGCCCTGGCCACCGCCGCCCGGGGCCGAATCGCCGAGGCCGTACCGGCCGCCGCCTGTCTGTCCCGGGTCGCCGACTCCGCACCCGCCCTCGTGGGCGCGCTCACCGGCGCCCTCGGCGGCGGCCCCGCCATCCCGGACACCTGGCGGGAGGCCTGCCGCGTCCTGCCCGGCTGCACCCTGCCCCGTCTCACCGGCACCGACCTGGTGGAACTCGCCGGACTCCTGGAAGCCGCACAACCGGCCCGCCCGGGAGGATGATTCGGGGCATGACGCCCAAAGAAGAAGAAAGCAGCGGCCCGGGTCCGAGCGGCCTCGCCGACCGCGTCACCGGCGCCCTGGTCGGTGCCGCTGTCGGCGACGCCCTCGGCGGCCCGGTCGAGGGCTACTCCCCCGAGCAGATCGCCGAACGTCACGGCGGTCGCGTCAGCGGGATCGTCGGCCCCTGGCACGGCGAGGCGTGGCGCACCGCCCGCCCCATCGCGCCGTACCACAAGGGCGACGGCCATGTCACCGACGACACCCTGATGACGCACGCGCTGATCCGGGTCTACGACCGTGTCCGCGACCACCTCGACGCGTACGCGGTCGCCGAGCACCTGGTCCCGGACCTGATGACCACCCCGCGCTGGATCCCGGAGCTGGAGGCCGAGGCCCTGCCGCTGCACCGCCTCTTCCTCGCCGAGAAGTGGCTGGTGACCCGGCTGGCCTACGGTCACGCCGACCCCCGGGAGGCGGGCGTCGGCAACATCGTCAACTGCGGCGCCGCGATGTACATGACCCCGGTCGGCCTGGTCAACGCGGCCGACCCGGCCGCCGCCTACGCCGAGGCGCTGGACGTCGCCGGTGCGCACCAGTCGTCGTACGGCAGGGAGGCGGCCGGTGTCCTCGCCGCGGCGGTGGCCGCCGCGGCCGCCCCGGGGGCGACCCCGGACACGGTGGTGGCCGCCTGCCTGTCCCTGGCCAAGGACGGCACCCGCACCGCGATCGAGAAGGTCTGCGAAGTCGCCGCCCGCCACCGGGAGTTCGAGTCGGCGCTCGGCCCGCTGCGCGCGGCGGTGGCCCCCTACGACACGGTCGGCCCGGACTACCGCGCGCCCTCCCTGGCCGCCCGCCGCCCCTCCCGCCTCCACTCGATCGAGGAACTCCCGGTCGCTCTGGGCATGTTGCTGGTCTCCGGCGGCGACTACCGGCACGCCGTGCTCGGCTCGGTCAACTACGGACGCGACTGCGACTCGATCGCCACGATGGCCGGCGCCCTCGCGGGCGCGCTCGGCTCGCCCGTCCCCGAGGAGTGGGCGAAGACGGTCGCGGACGCCAGCCGTCTGGACCTGTGGGCGCCCGCCCGGACGCTCACCGAGGTCACGTGCGAGATCTTCGACCGGGACGTGGCCCGCCGGCGCGCTCATGAGCAGGCGTTCCGCGCGCTCGGAGGCCGGCCGTGCTCCGTCTGACCTGGGTCCAGCCGGAGGACCTGCTGGGCCACGAACTGCGCCAGGCCCGCCTGGACGGGCGCGAGCCGTCGGCGGTCGAGGCGCGCTGGCGGGCGGCGGGCGGCCCGGAGGCGCCGGAGCGGGCGGGCGCGTCAGCGCGCGGCGTCTCACGCTATCTGCGCCTGCTGGCGGAGGACCTGCTCGACGAACTGGCCGATCTGCCCAGCGCGCTGGCCGAGCACGAGCCGACGGACCTGGCCCGCATCAGGTCGCTGTGCCCGAACTGGCCGGCGCGGGCGGGCCGCGCGGAACCGGCGCCGGGTGGTCACGGGCAGCGGGCGGCCGGCCCGCGCCCCGAGTGCCCGGCCCCGTCCGGAGGGGCGGGCTCCTCCGTCGTGGCGGAGCCGCGCGTCCCCGCGGGGTTCCGTCCGGCGGCCCTGGAAGCCGCCTGGCTGGGCCGGGCCATCGGGTGCCTGCTCGGAAAGCCCGTGGAGAAACTCCCCCTCGACGGCATCCGCGCCCTCGCCGGGGCGACCGGGAACTGGCCCCTCGCCGGCTACTTCTCCGCGCGGGGAGTCCCGGCGGACCTCCTGGCCGCCCACCCCTGGAACCGCCGCTCGGCCGCCACCTCCCTCGCCGAGAACATCGACGGCATGCCCGAGGACGACGACCTGAACTATCCCCTGCTGAATCTGCTCCTCCTCCAGCGCCACGGGCGGAACTTCACCACCGACGACGTGGCCCGGCTCTGGCTGGAGGAGCTTCCGCCCGGCCGCACCTTCACCGCCGAGCGCCTCGCCCACCGCAATCTCCTGGCCGGCATCGAGCCCCCGCACACGGCCCGCCACCGCAACCCGTTCCGCGAGTGGATCGGCGCCCTGATCCGGGCCGACATGCACGGCTGGAGCAACCCCGGTGATCCGGCCGCCGCCGCCGAACAGGCACACCGCGACGCGGTCCTCACCCACACCGCCAACGGCGTCTACGCCGCGATGTTCGCCGCCGCCGCCATCGCCACGGCCGCCTCCGGCACGCACGGCGTGCACGCCTGTCTGCGCGCCGGCCGTGCGGTGGTCCCGGCCCGCTCCCGGCTGGCGGCGGCCCTCGACCACGCCGTCGGCCTCGCGGCCTCGGAGCGGGACTTCGACCGGGTGGTGGACGAACTCCACGCCGTCCACGGCCCCGGCCACCACTGGGTCCACGCCCTCCCCAACACCGCCCTGATCGCCGCCGCGCTCACCCACGCGGACGGCGACTTCACCGGCTCCGTCTGCCGTGCCGTGTCCGGCGGCTGGGACACGGACTCCAACGGCGCCACCGCCGGCAGCATCGCCGGTCTCCTCGCCGGGTCCCCCACGGCGCTCCCCGACCGCTGGCGGGCCCCGCTGAAGAACCGGCTCGCCACCACTGTCGGCGACTTCGACGGCACCGGCTTCGACACCCTCGCCCACCTCACCCACCTGGAGGCGACCCGCTCATGACCCATATCGTCGTCCTCGGCAGCACGAACATGGACCTCGTCACCTATGTCGCCACGGCCCCGCAGCGCGGGGAGACCGTGACGGGACGGGAGTTCCGCACCATCCCCGGCGGCAAGGGCTCCAACCAGGCCATCGCCGCGGCCCGTGCCGGCGCCACCGCCTCGATGATCGGCGCGGTCGGCAACGACGCCTACGGCCTGCGGCTGCGCGAGACCCTCGAACAATCCGGCGTGGACACCGACTTCCTGCGCACGGTGGAGGGGCCCTCCGGCACCGCGCACATCGTGGTGGACGACGAGGGCGGCAACGCGATCGTCGTCATCCCCGGCGCCAACGGCACCGTCGACCACCTCTCCCCCGGTGACGAGGGGCTGATCGCCACCGCCGACGCGCTGCTGCTGCAGCTGGAGATCCCGTTGGCGGCGGTCGTCGCGGGCGCGGAGGCGGCCCGCCGGCACGGCGTCCGCACGGTCCTCACCCCCTCCCCGGCGCAGCCGCTGCCGCCGGAACTCCTCGCCGTCACCGACCTGCTGGTGCCGAACGAGTACGAGGCGGTCCTCCTCACCGACCGCACCGACCCGCGCGAGGCGGCGGCCGCCCTGCTGGACCTGGTGCCGGAGGTCGTCGTCACCCTGGGCGCGACGGGCTGCCTGTACCTGCGCCGGGGCGCCGAACCCCTGGTGGTGCCCGCGCCCCACGTGACCGCCGTGGACTCCACGGGCGCGGGCGACACCTTCGCCGGGGCGCTCGCCGTGGCCCTCGCCGAGGAGAAACCGGTACGGGAGGCCCTGTCCTGGGCGGCCGCCGCCGCGGCGATCTCCGTCCAGCGGGAAGGGGCGTCGGTGTCCATGCCGTACCGCCCGGAGATCGAGAAGCAGTACGGCGCATGAGTACGGCGACACGGACGCTCCCGGCGCTGGACGGCCTGCGGGTACTGGACCTGGCGACCCTCTTCGCCGGGCCGATGGCCGCCACCCTGCTCGGTGACTTCGGCGCGGAGGTGATCAAGGTCGAGCATCCCCGGCGGCCCGACCCCTCCCGCGGCCACGGCCCCGCCAAGCACGGCGTGGGCCTGTGGTGGAAGGTGCTCGGCCGCAACAAGCGGACCGTCACGCTCGACCTGTCCACGCCGGGCGGCCGGGCCACCCTGCTGCGGCTCGCCGCCACCGCCGACGTGGTGATCGAGAACTTCCGCCCCGGCACCCTGGAGAAATGGGACCTCGGCTGGCCCGAGCTGTCGGCGGCCAACCCCCGGCTGGTCCTCACCCGGGTCACCGCCTTCGGCCAGTACGGACCGTACGCGCGCCGCCCCGGCTTCGGTACCCTCGCCGAGGCGATGAGCGGCTTCGCCGCGGTCACTGGCGAACCGGACGCGCCCCCGACGCTGCCGCCCTTCGGTCTCGCCGACTCGATCGCGGGCCTGGCGACCGCGTACGCCGTGCTGACGGCGCTGGCCGGGCGCGAACGCACCGGCGCCGGCCAGGTCGTCGACATGGCGATCATCGAACCGATCCTGTCCGTCCTCGGCCCGCACCCCACCTGGTACGACCAGCTCGGCTATGTCCAGGAGCGCACCGGGAACCGGTCGGCGAACAACGCCCCGCGCAACACCTACCGCACCGCCGACGGCGGCTGGGTCGCCGTCTCCACCTCCGCGCAGTCGGTCGCCGAACGGGTGCTGCGGCTGGTGGGGCGCCCGGAGCTGACCGAGGAGCCGTGGTTCGCCACGGGCGCGGACCGGGCCGCCCACGCCGATGTGCTGGACGAGGCGGTCGGCTCCTGGATCGCCGTCCGCACGCTCGCGGAGGTGCTCGCGGCCTTCGAGAAGGCGGAGGCCGCGGCGGCCCCCGTGCAGGACGTCCGGGACGTGCTGGCGGACCCCCAGTACCAGGCCCTGGACACCGTCACCACCGTCACCGACCCGGAGCTGGGCCCGCTGCGCATGCAGAACGTCCTCTTCCGGCTCTCCGCCACGCCCGGCGCGATCCGCTGGGCCGGCCGTCCGCACGGCGCCGACACGGACGCCGTGCTCACCGAGCTCGGCCTCACCGCGGCCGACATCGCGGCCCTGCGCTCGGAGGGCGCCCTGTGACCCGCTACCCGCTGACCTGGCTCTACGTGCCCGGCGACCGCCCGCACGTGGTGGCCAAGGCCCTGGTGGCCGGAGCCGACGTGGTGGTGATCGACCTGGAGGACGCGGTCGCCCCGGACCGCAAGGAGTACGCCCGCACGGCCACCGCGGAACTCCTGGCGCAGCCGCGGCCGGTGCCGGTGCATGTCCGCGTCAACGCCCTGGACGGGCCCTGGGCCGCCGCCGACCTGACCGCCCTGGCCGGTCTGCCGGGCCTGTCCGGGCTGCGGCTGCCGAAGGTGACCTCGCCGGACCAGGTGCGGCAGGCCGCGGTGACCACGCCGGTCCCCCTGTACGCGCTGCTGGAGTCGGCCCTCGGCATCGAGCACGCCTACGCCATCGCCACCGCCCACCCCGCGCTGCGGGGCATCTCGCTGGGCGAGGCGGATCTCCGGGCCGACCTCGGGGTGCGGGCCGACGCGGGTCTCGACTGGCCGCGCTCCCGGGTGGTCGTCGCCGCCCGCGCGGCGGGTCTCGCCCCACCGCCGCAGTCGGTGCACCCCGACATCCGCGACCTGGACGGCCTCGCCGCGTCCTGTGCCCACGGCCGCGCCCTAGGCTTCCTGGGGCGCGCCGCGATCCACCCCCGGCAGCTGCCGGTGATCGAGCGGGCGTACCTGCCGACGCCGGCGGAGATCGAACACGCGGAGACGATCACCAAGGCGGCCGCGTCCGACCAGGGCGCCCAGGCCCTCCCCGACGGCCGCTTCATCGACGCGGCAGTGGTGGCCATGGCCCAACGAACCCTGTCCCTGACCTACCGGACGTAACGCGACGCCGATCGGCGCTCCCCTTTCCACCGCGCCGACGACCGGCCACGGCGGCGGTGGCCGGCGGTGGCGAACCATCGGCGTCCGTGTCCCGCATGCACCGAGGGCGCCCGGGAGGTCCCGGGCGCCCTCGGTGTCGTAGCCGCGGCGGTCAGCTCTTCTTGGCCGACTCCGCCTCGTCCTTCACCGGTTCTCCGGCGTCCTCGGCGTCCTCCGCCCCGTCCGCGCCTGAGGCCACGGCTTGCGTGCCCTCGGCCGCGCTGTCGGGGGCGCCCTCCGAGACCCCGTCGGCCGCACCGCCGGAGGCGACCGCGGCCGGCTCGACCACGGTCTCCCGTCCCGGCCGCTTCTTCGCCGACACCACCATGTACACCACCGCCAGCAGGAACACGATCAGCGCGGTCCACACGTTGAGGCGGACGCCCAGGATGTGGTGGGCGTCGTCGACGCGCAGGTACTCGATCCAGCCGCGGCCCACGCAGTACGCGGCGACGTACAGCGCGAACGCCCGGCCGTGGCCCAGCGTGAAGCGGCGGTCCGCCCAGATCACCAGCAGGGCGACGCCGACGCACCACAAGGACTCGTAGAGGAAGGTCGGGTGGTAGTAGCCCGGCACCCGGCCGCCCTCGGAGGAGGTGATGTGCAGCGCCCAGGGGACGTGCGTCTCCCGGCCGTACAGTTCCTGGTTGAACCAGTTGCCCCAGCGGCCCATGGCCTGCGCGAGCGCGATGCCGGGCGCGACGGCGTCGGCGTAGGCGGGCATCGGGACACCCCGGCGCCGCGCGCCGATCCACGCGCCGAGCGCGCCGAGCGCGATCGCGCCCCAGATGCCGAGGCCGCCCTCCCACACCTTGAAGGCGTCCACCCAGTCACGGCCCTCGCTGAAGTACAGCTCGTAGTCCGTGATGACGTGGTAGAGCCGGCCGCCGACCAGGCCGAACGGTACGGCCCAGACGGCGATGTCGGCGACCGTGCCGGACTGCCCGCCGCGGGCGATCCAGCGCTTGTTGCCGAACCAGACGGCAATGAAGACGCCGATGATGATGCAGAAGGCGTAGCCGCGCAGCGGGATGGGGCCGAGATACAGCACCCCGTGCGACGGGCTGGGGATGTAGGCAAGGTTCATGGCAAGTCCGACGCTACCGTGCCGGGCCCCGGGGACCGCAAGCAGCCCGGCTACGGGTCCATAACGGGGGCGTAAGAAACGCTCACCCTCGGTGGGCCGATTCCACCAGCTGCTTGAGCTTGGCCGGGGTCATCGTCTGGTCCTGGTAGATGTTCTTGCCGTCGAGCAGCACCGTGGGCGTGCCGCTGAAGCCGCCGGTCCGGAACGCCTGGTTGGACTTCTCCACCCAGGCGTCGTGGGTGCCCTCCTTGACGCACTTGCGGAAGGCGGGCGTGTCCAGGCCCTTCACCTTGCCCGCCAGCGCGATCAGCTTGTCGTTGTCCGCGAAGGCGTCGTCGGTCTCCTTGGGCTGGTTCGCGTACAGCACGTCGTGGTAGTCGCGGAACTTCCCGGCGTCCTGGGCGCAGGCCGCGGCGTTGGCCGCGCGGAGCGAGCCGCTGCCGCCGAGGTTGCCGTCGATCAGCCGGACCAGGTGGTACTCGACCCTGAGCTTGCCGGCGTCGGACAGCTCGTGGAGTGTCGGCCGGTACGCGGCCTCGAAGGCCTGGCAGGCCGGGCAGCGGAAGTCCTCCCAGACGGTGAGCGTCGACTTGGCGCCGTCCTTTCCGACCGGGATGGCGAGACTGTCCTTGCCCTTCGCTCCCGAGGGGGCCACGGCCGGGCCCGCGCCGGTGCTCTTGTCCTTGCCGGCGTTGGCGGCGACCACGCCGATCACGGCCGCGAGGCCCAGGACGCAGACGACGCTCGCGCCCACGATCAGCGTGCGCCGTCGCTTCTCCGCGGCCTTCTGCTTCTCGCGCTCGACCGCCATCCGCTCGCGGGCGGTGCGCTTTCCGTCACGGTTCTTCTCGCTCACACCCCCAGAACGAACCGGGGAGGCGCAGCGCGCCTCCCCGGCCGGAGGTCCACTCGTTCGAGTGACCGAATCATCTGAAACGGGACATCACCTACGGTTACGCCCGTCCGCGCACGCCCTTGGCGAGCAGGCCGGCCAGCTCGCGGACCGCCGCGATGCCGGAGGCGTGGTCCGGGGCGTCCAGCATCCGCTTCACGAACGCCGAGCCCACGATGACCCCGTCGGCGAAGCCGGCGACCTCGGCGGCCTGGGTCGCGTTGGAGACGCCGAGCCCGACACAGACCGGCAGGCCGCTGCCCGTGCCGCGGGTCCGCCGGACCAGTTCCTCGGCCTGCGCGCCGACGGACTCGCGGGTGCCGGTGACGCCCATGAGGGAGGCCGCGTAGACGAAGCCGCTGCCCACCGCGGTGATCTCGGCGAGCCGCTCGTCCTTGCTGCTCGGTGCCACGACGAAGACCGTCGCGAGCCCGTGTTTCTCGGCGTGCTCCCGCCACAGCGCCGACTCCTGCACCGGCAGGTCGGGCAGGATGCAGCCGGCGCCGCCCGCCTCGGCCAGTTCGGCGGTGAAGCGCTCGACGCCGTAGCGGTCGATGGGGTTCCAGTACGTCATGACGAGCACCGGCTTCCCGGTGGCCCGGTGCGCCTCCCGGACCGTCCGCATGACGTCGGCGATCTTCACCCCGCCGCGCAGGGCGATGTCGTCGGCGGTCTGGATGACCGGGCCGTCGAGCACGGGGTCGCTGTGCGGCAGACCCACCTCGACGACGTCGGCGCCGCCGTCGAAGACCGCCTCGATCGCCTCGATGCCGCCGTCCACGGTCGGGAAGCCGGCCGGGAGGTAGGCGATGAGCGCGGCCCGGCCCTCCGCCTTGGCGGCGGCGAGGGTGTCCGTCAACAGCTGGTGGTTCCCGCTCACTTGGCATCCCCCTCGATCTCGGCGGTGTCGGCTTGGTCGGCGGCCACCTCGGCGTCGGTGTCGTAGAGGCCGAAGTAGCGCGCGGCGGTGTCCATGTCCTTGTCGCCGCGGCCGGACAGGTTGACGACGATCAGGCCGTCCTCGCCCAGTTCCCTGCCGACCTCCAGGGCACCGGCGAGCGCGTGGGCGCTCTCGATGGCCGGGATGATGCCCTCGGTGCGCGACAGCAGGCGCAGGGCCTGCATGGCCGCGTCGTCGGTGACCGCGCGGTACTCGCCGCGGCCGGAGTCCTTCAGGTAGGAGTGCTCGGGGCCGATGCCCGGGTAGTCCAGGCCGGCCGAGATCGAGTACGGCTCGGTGATCTGGCCCTCCTCGTCCTGCAGGACGTAGCTGCGTGAGCCGTGCAGGATGCCGGGCTCGCCCGCGGTCAGGGTGGCCGCGTGCTCACCGGTCTCGATGCCGTGCCCGGCGGGCTCGCAGCCGATCAGGCGGACGCCCTCGTCGGGGATGAAGGCGTGGAAGAGACCGATGGCGTTGGAGCCGCCGCCGACGCAGGCCACGGCCGCGTCCGGGAGGCGGCCCGCGCGCTCCAGGAGCTGACGCCGGGCCTCGACGCCGATGACCCGGTGGAAGTCACGGACCATGGCCGGGAAGGGGTGCGGGCCGGCGACCGTGCCGAACAGGTAGTGGGTGTGGTCGACGTTGGCGACCCAGTCCCGGAACGCCTCGTTGATGGCGTCCTTGAGGGTGCGGCTGCCGGACTTCACCGCGACGACCTCGGCGCCGAGCATGCGCATGCGGGCCACGTTCAGGGCCTGGCGCTGGGTGTCGATCTCGCCCATGTAGATGGTGCAGTCGAGGCCGAACAGCGCGCAGGCGGTGGCCGTGGCGACGCCGTGCTGGCCGGCGCCGGTCTCGGCGATCACCCGGGTCTTGCCCATGCGCCTGGTCAGCAGGGCCTGGCCGAGCACGTTGTTGATCTTGTGGGAGCCGGTGTGGTTGAGGTCTTCCCGCTTGAGGAAGATCCGGGCGCCGCCCGCCTCCGCGGCGAAGCGGGGGACCTCGGTGAGCGAGCTGGGCCGGCCGGTGTAGTTGACCAGCAGGTCGTTGAGTTCCCGGGCGAACTCGGGATCGTGCTTGGCCTTGTCGTACTCGACGGCGACCTCGTCCACGGCGGCGACGAGGGCCTCCGGGATGAACTTGCCGCCGAACGCGCCGAAGTAGCCCTCGGCGCTGGGCACCTGACCCGCGGGGTCAGGGAAGAAGAAATCGCTGGACATGCCAGAACCTCACGGTGAGTGCGTGTGAAGAGACACTGTTCGCCGTGGGGCGTCGGGGTGATCGGCCGACCGCGGGACCGTGGTGTCCGGTCGCGCCGCGCGACGGAGCCGCCCTGTCAGGCCCGACCCGCGCCCCTCTCGGGGCGCTGCCATCGCATGCCGTTGACCTGCCCGGGTTCGTCACCGATGACGTAGCGCACCCGGCGGCCGTGGACACGCCTCGCCGGGGCGCGGCAGCCCCTCGGGCGGCAGCCGCGCGCCAGGCGGGCGTACCGGTCCACGGTCGTCATGGTGAGAGTCATCGGTCCCAAGCTTAATGGGGGGTCAGCCGCGCCCGTGCCGCAGCGCCGGGTGCTCGCCCGCCGCCACCAGGTCGGCCACCGCCGCCTTCGGGTCACGGCCGGTGACCAGGGACTCGCCGACCAGGACCGCGTCGGCGCCGGCGTTGGCGTAGGCGATCAGGTCGTGCGGGCCGCGGACGCCGGACTCGGCGACCTTGACGAGGTGGTCGGGGATCTCCGGGGCGACCCGCTCGAAGGTGCCGCGGTCGACCTCCAGGGTCTTCAGGTTGCGCGCGTTGACGCCGATGATCTTGGCGCCCGCGTCCACCGCCCGCTCGACCTCCTCCTCGTCGTGCACCTCGACGAGGGGGGTCAGGCCGATGGACACCGCCCGCTCGATCAGCGACTCCAGGGCCGGCTGGTCGAGGGCGGCCACGATCAGCAGCGCGAGGTCGGCGCCGTACGCGCGGGCCTCCCACAGCTGGTACGAGGTGACGATGAAGTCCTTGCGCAGCACCGGGATGTCCACGCGCGCGCGGACGGCCTCCAGGTCGGCGAGCGAGCCGCCGAAGCGGCGCTGTTCGGTGAGGACGGAGATGACGGCCGCGCCACCCGCCTCGTAGTCCGCGGCGAGCCCGGCCGGGTCGGCGATCGCCGCCAGCGCGCCCTTGGAGGGGCTGGAGCGCTTGACCTCGCAGATCACCTTGACGCCGTCGCCCTTGAGCGCGGCCACCCCGTCCTTGGCGGCGTGGGCCTTGGCCGCGCGCTCCTTGAGCTCGTCGAGGCTCACACGTGCCTGCCGCTCCGCGAGGTCGGCACGGACTCCGTCGATGATCTCGTCGAGCACACTCACGCGAGCGGCCCCCTTCCAGACGGTGGTTCCTTCAGGTTCCGAAAACCTGTGGTCAATTGCGATGGTATCCGCACGAGCGCCGAGGCCTCGCATCCGGTGGACGCCGGTCCCACCACCTGGACGTTCACCGTCCGGTCAGGGACGCAGCCAGCCACCGGCCGGCAGGTTCCGGACGACGGTGAAGACCAGCAGCAACGCGCCCACGGTCCACAGGTGCGCCGGTCCGGGGACGGTCCGCGGCGGCCGGCCGCGCGCCGTGCGGACCGTTCGGAGGGCCCACAGCACGGCGAGGCCGAGGCAGGCCGCCACGCCCGCCGCGTTGTCGCGCAGCGCGGTGAGCAGGTCACCGTGGACGAGGGCGTGCGCGCTGCGCAGTCCGCCGCAGCCGGGGCAGTACAGGCCGGTGAGCCGGTACAGGGGGCAGACGGGGTAGTGGCCGGGTTCGTTCGGGTCGACGGCACCGACGTAGCCGAGGGCGCCGGCGGCGGCCGCGAACAGCCCCAGCGGGACGGCGAGCCGCCGCCGCGGAGGGGGCGGCGTAACCGGGCTCCCCTCGCTCCGGGGCGCCTGCGGCGGGACGGTGCGGCTGTCGGCGTTCACGCGGGAATTCTGCCGCGCCGCTCCGGCACGCGCGCGCGGAGCGGGTCCGGTCGGGGCGCGGTCCGGGGACGACGAGGGACGACGAAGGGCAGGGTCCGGGGACGGCGAAGGGCGCGGTCCGGGGACGGCGAAGGGCGGCCCGCACCTCGCCGGTGCCGGGCCGCCCTTCGGGGAAGCGCTGCGCTCAGCTCTCGGCGCCGGCCGGCTCGCGGGTCGCGGACGGGGCGGTGTGCGGGAGCGCGGCGGGCTGCTTCGGCATGCCGAGGCCCATGGACCGCATGATGCCGCCGACGACACCGCCGCCGGCCACGATCGCCATGCCGGCCCAGAAGCCGACGGGCTGGGCCATCACCATGAAGGCGCCCGCGACGCAGAACCCGATGAAGGCGATGGTGACACCGGTCCAGGCTGCCGGGGTGTGACCGTGGCTGCTGCCCGCCATGACTTGCTCCTCGTTGCTGTGTACGTGTCGTAGTAGGCGTCGTACGTGTCCGTACGGTTCCGGGCCCGCCGTCACTGTCCGAGCCGGACGCTCGTAGTTCATTGTCCCGTACCCGAGCGCGCGACGGACGCGGGGGTGGCGTCTGATGCGCCACATCGTTTCCTCGCGCCCGCCGGGCACGGGAGGCCTGTCCGGGGGGACGGCCGGCGGCTCAGGCGCCGGTCGGGTCCTCGCCCCGGTCGAGGGCCTTCCAGATCTCCTCGGGCCGCTCCGGGTCGGCGGGGCGGGCCGTGCGCCGGGGGCCCGCGGTGCCGCGCTCGTAGCGGCCGGACATCGCGGGCCACAGGCTGCCGTAGCGCAGGGCGAGCAGTCCGGCGAGCAGGATCAGCAGCCCGCCGACGGCCGCGACGTAGGGCCAGCCGGTGTGGCCGAGCGCGTGCACCGTGGCGGAGGTGTCGCCGCTGACCTTGGCGGCCTTGTCGTCCAGCGCGGAGCCGTCGGAGGCGGTCATGAGGGCCGCGGCGGCGATCCCGGCACCGGACAGCGCGAGGAGCCCGGAGACGACGAGGCGGCCGGCCCTGCGGACGGCGAAGACGGCGACGAGCGCGGCGAGGCCCACTATGGCGAGGGCCGCTGGGACGCCGGTGACGTCGCTGCCCTTGGCGGTCAGCGGGAACGCGCCGCCGGCCACGGTCGCGGTGCCCTCCGCCCAGCGCTGCCGGGTCGCGAGCAGCGTCACGGCCGCGCCGAGCGCACCGGACAGAAGGGCCACGGCGAGGCTCCGCCGGCCGGACCGGGCGGGTGCGGCGGCTTCGGAGCGGGGGTGAGGTACGGCAGTCACGTAGTCCACTATCGCCTGAACCCCGGGCGAAGCGTCACCCGGGGTTGCTATGAGAAGCGCCCTACCGCCCCAGGCGGTTCGCCGTGTGCACCGCCCGCAGCACCGCGGCCGCCTTGTTGCGGCACTCCTGGTCCTCCGCGACCGGGTCGGAGTCGGCGACGATGCCCGCTCCGGCCTGGACATGGGCCGTGCCGTCGCGGAGCAGGGCCGTACGGATGGCGATCGCGGTGTCGGAGTCGCCGGCGAAGTCCAGATAGCCGACGCAGCCGCCGTACAGGCCGCGCCGGGAGGGCTCCAGTTCGTCGATGATCTGCATCGCGCGGGGCTTGGGGGCGCCGGACAGGGTGCCCGCCGGGAAACAGGCGGTGAGCACGTCGAAGGCGGTGCGGCCGGCGGCCACCTTGCCGGTGACGGTCGAGACGATGTGCATCACGTGCGAGTAGCGCTCGATGGACATGAAGTCGACCACCTCGACCGAGCCGGGCTCGCAGACCCGGCCGAGGTCGTTGCGGCCGAGGTCGACCAGCATCAGGTGCTCGGCGCGCTCCTTGGGGTCGGCGAGCAGTTCCTCGGCGAGGGCCTGGTCCTCCTGCGGGGTGGTCCCGCGGTGCCGGGTGCCGGCGATGGGGTGGACCATCGCCCGCCCGTCCTCGACCTTCACCAGCGCCTCCGGGGAGGAGCCGACGACGTCGAACCCGTCGAAGCGGAAGAGGTACATGTACGGCGAGGGGTTGGTGGCGCGCAGGACCCGGTAGACGTCCAGGGCGCTCGCCGTGCACGGGGTCTCGAAGCGCTGGGAGGGCACGACCTGGAAGGCCTCGCCCGCGCGGATGCGCTCCTTGACGTCCTCGACGGCCCGCTGGAAGTCGGGGCCGCCCCAGCGGGCGGTGTACTCGGGCAGTTCGGACGGCGGCAGCACGGCCGGCGGCTGGGCGACCGCGCGGGTGAGGTCGGCCTCCATGGCGTCGAGCCGGGCCACGGCGTCCGCGTACGCCTCGTCGACGCCCGTGTCCAGGTCGTTGTGGTTGATCGCGTTGGCGATCAGCAGGACCGAGCCCTCCCAGTGGTCCATCACGGCGAGGTCGCTGGTCAGCAGCATGGTGAGCTCGGGGAGCCGGAGGTCGTCGCGCTCGCCGGGGCCGATCTTCTCCAGCCGGCGGACGATGTCGTAGCCCAGATAGCCGACCATGCCGCCGGTGAAGGGCGGCATGCCCTCCTGGTGGGGGGTGTGCAGGGCCTGGAGGGTGGCGCGCAGGGCCTTCAGGGGGTCGCCGTCCGTGGGGACGCCGACGGGCGGGGTGCCGAGCCAGTGGGCCTGTCCGTCCCGCGCGGTGAGCGTGGCGGCGCTGCGGACCCCGACGAAGGAGTACCGGGACCAGGACCGGCCGTTCTCCGCGGACTCCAGCAGGAAGGTGCCGGGGCGTTCGGCGGCGAGCTTGCGGTACAGCGCGACCGGGGTGTCTCCGTCGGCGAGGAGCTTGCGCGTGACCGGGATGACACGACGGTCGGTGGCCAGCTTGCGGAAGGTCTCGAGGTCCATGGCGGCTGACCTTACTGACCGGACGCCGGAACGGCGGAATCCGAGTCCTTGAGCAGAACGTCCTCGTCGAAGCAGGTGCGCGCGCCGGTGTGGCAGGCGGCGCCCAGCTGGTCGACCTTGACCAGCAGGGTGTCGGCGTCGCAGTCCAGCGCGACGGACTTCACCCACTGGAAGTGGCCGGAGGTGTCGCCCTTGACCCAGTATTCGCGGCGGCTGCGGGACCAGTAGGTGCAGCGGCCGGTGGTCAGCGTGCGGTGCAGCGCCTCGTCGTCCATCCAGCCGAGCATGAGCACCTCTCCGGTGTCGTACTGCTGGGCGATGGCGGGGACGAGCCCGTCGGCACTGCGCTTCAGCCGCGCGGCGATCTCCGGGGCGAGGCTGCTGGGCCGGGGGGTACCGGTCGTACTGGTCATGGATGCCATTGTGCCGCGCGGGACCGGCCGGGCCGGTGCCGCGTCCAGTGCGCGGACTCGTTACCTGGTCGTAGGCTGACAGCATGTCGACCTTCGCCAAGCGTGAACGGCTCCTGCTCGCCGACCTCTTGGAAACCGTCGGACCGGACGCCGAGACCCTCTGCGAGGGCTGGCGCACCCGGGACATGGCGGCACATGTGATCGTGCGCGAGCGCCGCCCGGACGCGGCCGGGGGCACGCTGATCAAACCGCTCGCGCCGCGCCTGGAGAAGGTGATGGCGGATTACACCGCGAAGCCGTACGAGGAGCTGATCCAGCTGATCCGTACCGGCCCGCCGCGCTTCTCGCCCTTCCAGCTGAAGCAGGTCGACGAGGCGGCCAACATCATCGAGTTCTACGTCCACACGGAGGACGTCCGCCGCGCGCAGCCGGACTGGACCCCGCGCGAGCTGGACCCGGTGTTCCAGGACGCGCTGTGGTCCCGGCTGGAGCGTGCCGCCCGGCTGATGGGCCGGAGCGTGCCGACGGGCCTGGTGCTGCGCCGTCCGGACGGCCAGACCGTGGTGGCGCACCGCGGCACCCCGGTGGTCACGGTGACCGGGGAGCCCTCGGAGCTGCTGATGTTCGCGTACGGCCGGCAGGACGTGGCCAGGGTGGATCTGGACGGGGACGCGGACGCGATCACCCGGCTGCACGAGTCCCGGCAGCTGGGCATCTGAGCGGCCGCGCCGTCGGCGGGGGCCGTCAGCCGGGGAGTTCGGCGCGGCGCAGGGCCGGCACGGCGAGGACGACGACCCCGCCGAGTGCGCAGACGGCGGCGCTGACGGCGTAGACCGGGCCGAGCCCGAAGGCGCCGATCGCGGCGGCCGCGAAGGGCATGCTCAGCGGGGTGAGGCCGAGGCTGACGAGGCTGGAGACGGCGGTGACGCGGCCCAGGTAGGCCGGGTCGGACTGGGTCTGCAGCAGGGCCCCGCACAGTGCGCCGCTGAGCCCGGCGAGCAGGCCGACGAGCAGGGCCGTGCCGACGGCGGCGGCCAGGCTCGGCACGAAGGCGAGGGCCCCGATGGCCACGGAGCCCACGGCGCACGCGCATCCGGTGACGAGCCCCGCCCGCGGCACCCGGCCCCGGACGGCCAGCAGCAGCGAGGCGGCTCCCGCGCCGACGCCGAACCCGGCGAGGATCCAGCCCATGCCGGAGGCGCCCCAGCCGCGCCGGTCGGCGAGCAGGGTCAGGCCGACGTTCAGCGGGCCGACGAAGCCCAGGTCGCCGAGGGCGATGGCCAGCATCAGCGGGGCGAGGACGCGGTGCCCGCGGATGTAGCGCAGGCCGGCCTTCAGGTCGTTCCACGCGGTGCCGCTCGTGGCCGCCCCCTGGTCGGCGGGCCGGTCGCCGATGCGGACGGAGATCAGCAGCGGCACGGAGACGGCGATGAGCAGGCCGGCCAGGGCGAAGGCCAGGGGGGCGCCGCCCATCGCCACGCCGAGGCCGCCGAGCGGGGCGCCGGCCACGCTGGAGAACCGGATGGCGAGGCCGCGCATGCCCTGGACGCGGGCGAGCTGGCCCTTGCCGGTGATCCGGGCCGGGAGGGCGCCCACGGCCGGCATGAACACGGCGTCGACGGTGCCGAAGACCAGTGCCAGCAGGGCGAGCGGCCACAGGCCGGGGCTGGTGAGGTAGAGCAGGGCGGCGACGGCGAGGACGGCGGCGCAGCGTACGGCGTCGCTGCCGATGACGACGCGGCGCGGGCCGAGCCGGTCGGCGATCACTCCGCCGCCGAGCAGCAGCACGGCTCTCGGCACCGCGCTGGCCGACATCACCAGGCCGGCCTGGGCGGGGCTGCCGGCCTGGACGGCGGCCCAGGACAGGGCGAGGTAGTAGACGCTGTCGCCGAGCATCGAGGAGGTGTAGGCGCCGAGCCAGCGCAGGACGTTGGGGTCACGGTGGGCGGGGCGGTCACCGGTGGTGGCGGCGGCGGGGGCCGTGGCGGTGGCGGTCATGGAGGGGCCTCTCGGACTCGGTCAGACGCGGAAGGGGAAGCCGTACGTGAACAGCGCGACGTTCTCGCGCTCCTCGGTCCCGCCCTCGGCTTCGGCGGCCCGGCCCTGCTCGTCGTACCGGCGCAGCAGCGCCAGCAGTTCTTCCTTCAGTGCGGTGAGCTCCGCCGGGGTCAGCCGCATCCAGGACTCGCTGTCCATCGCCGCGGTGTTCCACTCGGCGCTCCACGCGGGGCGTTCGTCCAGGTAGCGCCGGTAGCGGTCGGTGCGCTGGTCGTGGAAGAGGCGGGTGGCCGCGAGGTGGGCCGCGGCCTTCTCCGGCTCCTCCCGGAAGTCGGCGCTGCGGATGGTCACGCCGGCCGAGGCGGGCCGCCACCAGCGCTCCCGGGCGTCGCCGGTCTGCGGTTCCGCCTCTTCGATCAGCCCGTGCCCGGCGAGCTTGCGCAGGTGGTAGCTGACCAGGGACACGGCCTCGTCCACGTGCTCGGCGAGCTGGGACGCCGTGGCGACGCGCTCCACGCAGAGCAGGCGGTACAGGTTCGCGCGCAGGGGGTGGGCGAAGGCCTTCAGCGTGCCCACGTCCGTGATCGTGCGGTTCTCTTCGCTCGGCATGATCCGAGGCTAGATGCGAAAGAAAAGTTGCGCAATAAGTTTTGCGCAACTTCCCTTTCGTATCTGGGCACGAGAGAGCCCCGGCCCATTGGCCGGGGCTCTCCATGGCTGCTGCCCGGCTGCTATCTGACGGGGTGACCCGCCCCGCGCAGCGTCTCCTTCACCTCGCCGATCCGCAGGTCGCCGAAGTGGAACACCGACGCGGCCAGCACCGCGTCCGCGCCCGCCTCGACGGCCGGCGCGAAGTCGGCCAGCTTGCCGGCGCCGCCGGAGGCGATCACCGGGACGGTCACGTGCTTGCGCACCGCCGCGATCATCTCCAGGTCGTAGCCGTCCTTCGTGCCGTCGGCGTCCATCGAGTTCAGGAGGATCTCGCCGGCGCCCAGCTCGGCCGCCCGGTGCGCCCACTCCACGGCGTCGATGCCGGTACCGCGGCGACCGCCGTGGGTGGTCACCTCGAAGGAGCCCGACCCGGTGCGCCGCGCGTCCACCGAGAGGACCAGCACCTGACGCCCGAAGCGCTCGGCGATCTCCCGGATCAGGTCGGGACGGGCGATCGCGGCGGTGTTCACGCCCACCTTGTCGGCGCCCGCCCGCAGCAGCTTGTCCACGTCCTCGGCCGTGCGGACGCCGCCGCCGACCGTCAGTGGGATGAACACCTGCTCGGCGGTGCGGCGCACCACGTCGTAGGTCGTCTCCCGGTTGCCCGAGGACGCGGTGATGTCCAGGAACGTCAGCTCGTCGGCGCCCTCGGCGTCGTACACCTTCGCCATCTCGACGGGGTCGCCCGCGTCGCGCAGGTTCTGGAAGTTGACGCCCTTGACGACCCGGCCGTTGTCCACGTCCAGGCAGGGGATGACTCGGACCGCCAGGGTCATGACTGCTCAGGCTCCTCTGAATGCTTCGATTTCTGCTTCGACCAGGATGCGCGGATCCACGAACCCCTCCACGACCAGCAGGGTCGAGACCGGACGCACGGAGTCGAACAGCTCCTTGTGGGCCCGGCCGACGGCGTCCACGTCACGCACATGGGACAGGTACATGCGCGTACGGATCACGGACTCGACGCCGAGCCCGAACTCCGCGATCGCCTCCAGGGCGCTGGTGAAGGCCACCTTGGCCTGTTCGTACGGGTCGCCCTCCCCGTACAGCACGTTGCCCTTGAAGGACGTCGTACCGCCCACCAGCACCCGGTCACCCGCCGCGACGGCGCGTGCGAATCCGAAGCTCTCTTCCCAGGGACTTCCGCTCTGCACCCGCCGTACGGCTTCGGACGTCATGACACCGTGTCCTTTTTCAAGAGGTGGCCTCCAGTGCTTCTTCCAGGGTGAACGCCTTCGCGTACAGCGCCTTCCCGACGATGGCGCCCTCGACACCGAGGGGTACCAGCTCGGCGATGGCGCGCAGGTCGTCCAGGGACGACACGCCGCCGGAGGCCACGACCGGGCGGTCGGTGGCCGCGCAGACGTTCCTCAGCAGCTCCAGGTTCGGGCCCTGGAGGGTGCCGTCCTTGGCGATGTCGGTGACGACGTAGCGGGCGCAGCCCTCCTTGTCGAGGCGCGCCAGCGTCTCGTAGAGGTCGCCGCCGTCGCGGGTCCAGCCGCGGCCGCGCAGGGTCGTGCCGCGCACGTCCAGGCCGACGGCGATCTTGTCGCCGTGCTCGGCGATGACCTTGGCGACCCACTCGGGCGTCTCCAGGGCGGCGGTGCCGAGGTTGACCCGGGTGCAGCCGGTGGCGAGGGCGGCGGCGAGGGTGTCGTCGTCGCGGATGCCCCCGGACAGCTCCACCTTGATGTCCATCGCCTTGGCCACCTCGGCGATCAGCGCGCGGTTGTCACCGGTGCCGAACGCGGCGTCCAGGTCGACCAGGTGCAGCCACTCGGCGCCGGAGCGCTGCCAGGCGAGGGCGGCCTCCAGCGGCGAGCCGTAGGAGGTCTCGGTCCCGGACTCGCCGTGGACGAGGCGGACGGCCTGGCCGTCGCGGACGTCGACGGCGGGGAGGAGTTCGAGCGTGGCCATGGTCTACAGGGTTCCGATCCAGTTGGTGAGGAGCTGGGCGCCGGCGTCGCCGGACTTCTCGGGGTGGAACTGGGTGGCCCACAGGGCGCCGTTCTCCACGGCCGCCACGAACGGCTCGCCGTGCGTCGACCAGGTGACCTTGGGCGACTCGATCAACGGGTTGTGGGTCTCCAGCCGCCAGTCGCGGACGGCGTAGGAGTGCACGAAGTAGTAGCGGGCATCGGCGTCCAGGCCCGCGAACAGCTGCGAGCCGGCCGGGGCGTCGACGGTGTTCCAGCCCATGTGGGGCACGACGTCGGCCTGGAGCGGCTCGACCGTGCCGGGCCACTCGTCCAGCCCCTCGGCCTCCACACCGTGCTCGATGCCGCGCGCGAACAGGATCTGCATGCCGACGCAGATGCCCATGACCGGGCGCCCGCCGGACAGCCGGCGGTCCACCACCCAGTCGCCGCGGGCGTCGCGCAGGCCGCGCATACAGGCGGCGAAGGCGCCGACGCCCGGCACGAGCAGGCCGTCGGCGTTCATCGCCCGGTCGAAGTCACGGGTGATCTCGACGTCGGCGCCCACGCGCGCGAGGGCGCGTTCGGCGGAACGGACGTTGCCGAAGCCGTAGTCGAAGACCACGACCTTCTTGTCGCTCAATTCCACACCTCCAGCCGCAGGACGCCCGCGACCAGGCACATGCCCGCGCCGATGGAGAGCAGCACGATGAGGCTCGTGGGCATCTTCTGCTTCACGAAGGAGACGATGCCGCCGGCAAGGAAGAGGCCGACGACGATCAGGAGGGTCGACAGACCGTTCATGGGTTAGAGCGCGCCCTTCGTGGAGGGGAGGATGCCGGCCGCGCGCGGGTCGCGCTCGGAGGCGTAGCGGAGCGCCCGGGCCAGCGCCTTGAACTGGCACTCCACGATGTGGTGCGCGTTGCGCCCGTACGGCACGTGCACGTGCAGCGCGATCTGCGCCTGGGCGACGAAGGACTCCAGGATGTGCCGGGTCATCGTCGTGTCGTACTCGCCGATCATCGGCGCCATCTTCTCGGGCTCGGTGTGCACGAGGTACGGGCGGCCGGAGAGGTCGACGGTGACCTGGGCGAGGGACTCGTCCAGCGGGACCGTGCAGTTGCCGAAGCGGTAGATGCCCACCTTGTCGCCGAGCGCCTGCTTGAAGGCGGCGCCGAGCGCGAGGGCGGTGTCCTCGATGGTGTGGTGGGAGTCGATGTGCAGGTCGCCGTCGGTCTTCACGGTCAGGTCGAACAGACCGTGCCGGCCGAGCTGGTCGAGCATGTGGTCGTAGAAGCCGACGCCGGTGGCGATGTCGGTCTTCCCGGTGCCGTCGAGGTCTATCTCGACCAGGACCGAGGTCTCCTTGGTGGTGCGCTCGATTCGTCCGACGCGGACATCGCGAGTCATGCCTCAAGCTCCTTCTTCACATCGCGTACCGCGTCCAGGAACGCGTCGTTCTCGGCCGGGGTGCCCGCGGAGACCCGCAGCCACCCCGGTACGCCGTTGTCCCGGACCAGGACGCCCCGGTCGAGGATCTTCTGCCAGGCCGTGTGGGCGTCCGCGAACCGGCCGAACTGCACGAAGTTCGCGTCGGACGCGGTGACGTCGTAGCCGGTCGCGCGCAGCTCGGCGACCAGCCGGTCCCGCTCCGACTTCAGCTGCTCGACGTACCCGAGCAGCGTGTCGGTGTGCTCCAGCGCGGCCAGCGCGGTCGCCTGGGTGATCGCCGACAGGTGGTACGGCAGCCGGACGAGCTGTACGGCGTCCACCACCGCCGGGTCGGCGGCGAGGTAGCCGAGGCGCAGGCCGGCCGCACCGAACGCCTTGGACATGGTCCGGGAGACGACCAGGTGCGGACGGCCCGCCAGCAGCGGCAGCAGCGAGTCGCCGTGGCTGAACTCGACGTACGCCTCGTCCACGATCACCATGGACGGCTTGGCCGCCTGCGCCGCCTCGTACAGCGCGAGGACCGTCTCCGGCGGGACGGCGTTGCCGGTGGGGTTGTTGGGGGTGGTGATGAACACGACGTCGGGCTTGTGCTCGGCGATGGCCCGCCGGGCGGCGCCGAGGTCGATCGTGAAGTCCTCGCTGCGCGGACCGGAGATCCAGCCGGTGCCGGTGCCGCGCGCGATGAGCGCGTGCATCGAGTACGAGGGCTCGAAGCCGATCGCGGTGCGCCCGGGTCCGCCGAAGGTCTGCAGCAGCTGCTGGATGACCTCGTTGGAGCCGTTGGCGGCCCACACGTGCTCGGTGCCGAGCGGGTACTTGCCCGTCCTCGTCAGATAGCGGGCCAGCTCGGTGCGGAGCTGGACCGCGTCCCGGTCCGGGTAGCGGTTCAGGTCGCGGGCGGCCTCCCGCACCCGCTCCGCGATCCGCTCGACCAGCGGCTCGGGCAGCGGGTAGGGGTTCTCGTTGGTGTTCAGCCGTACGGGGACGTCCAGCTGGGGCGCGCCGTAGGGGGACTTGCCGCGCAGCTCGTCCCGTACGGGGAGATCGTCGATGCCGGTCACTTGCTCGTCGGTACCTTCCAGCCGAACCTCGCCTTGATCGCCGCGCCGTGCGCCGGGAGGTCCTCCGCCTCCGCCAGCGTCACCACGTGATGCGCGACCTCGGCCAGCGCGTCCCTCGTGTAGTCGACGATGTGGATGCCGCGCAGGAAGGACTGCACGGACAGGCCCGAGGAGTGGCAGGCGCAGCCGCCGGTGGGCAGGACGTGGTTGGACCCGGCCGCGTAGTCGCCGAGCGAGACGGGGGCCCAGGGGCCGATGAAGATCGCGCCGGCGTTCTTCACCCGGTCGGCCACCGCGGCCGCGTCCGCGGTCTGGATCTCCAGGTGCTCGGCGCCGTAGGCGTCGACCACCCTGAGGCCCTCCTCGACGCCGTCCACCAGGACGATCGCGGACTGCCTGCCCTTCAGCGCGGGCACGATCCGGTCGTCGATGTGCCTGGTGGCCGCGACCTGCGGCTCCAGCTCCTTCTCCACCGCCTCCGCCAGCTCGACGGAGTCGGTGACCAGGACGGCCGCCGCGAGCGGGTCGTGCTCGGCCTGGCTGATCAGGTCCGAGGCGACGTGCACGGGGTCGGCGGTGGAGTCCGCGAGGATCGCGATCTCGGTCGGGCCGGCCTCGGCGTCGATGCCGATCTTGCCGGTGAAGTAGCGCTTGGCGGCCGCGACCCAGATGTTGCCCGGGCCGGTGACCATGTTGGCGGGCGGGCAGGACTCGGTGCCGTGGGCGAACATCGCGACGGCCGTGGCGCCGCCGGCCGCGTACACCTCGTCCACGCCGAGCAGGGCGCAGGCGGCGAGGATGGTCGGGTGCGGCAGGCCGCCGAAGGCGGCCTGGGCCGGCGAGGCGAGCGCGATCGACTCGACCCCGGCCTCCTGCGCGGGCACCACGTTCATGACCACGGAGGACGGGTAGACCGAGCGGCCGCCGGGCGCGTACAGACCGACGCGCTCGACCGGCACCCACTTCTCGGTGACCGAGCCGCCGGGGACGACCTGGGTGGTGTGCGTGGCACGGCGCTGCGCGCGGTGGACCAGCCGGGCGCGGCGGATGGACTCCTCCAGGGCGGCGCGCACGGCCGGGTCGAGACCGGCGAGCGCGTCGGTGAGCGCCCGGGCCGGGACACGGACGGATTCCAGCCGTACTCCGTCGAATTTCTCGGCGAAGTCGATCAGCGCCGCGTCGCCACGATGATGCACGGCCTCGCAGATCGGACGCACCTTCTCCAGGGCGGCCGCAACGTCGAAGTCGGCTCGGGGCAGCAGGTCGCGCAGGGCGGGGCCCTCGGGAAGGGCGTCGCCGCGCAGATCGATTCGGGAAATCACAGTCCCAATTCTCTCAGACCGCCGTCGGGGGCCGTCCGCGCGTATCAATGGCTGATACAGAACGTGGGCCAATGACTGGTACATAGGCTGGCCGGAACTCGGAAGATCACCTTCACGTGTGGTGTTCCGGGGGTCACGCAGCGGGCATGAACGGCTGTACGAAAACCACCGAACGGAGAGAGGAGAGCGGTGACCGAGGGGGCCGGCATCCGCACGGGGGATCTGCCGGACGACCTGTCCGCGCCCGAGGCGGGCATGTGGCAGGCCTTCCGCAACGGCAGCGTGTACGACCTGAGCAGCGGGGACTTCACGGTGGACGATCCGCACGGCGGGCACCCCTGGGGTCCCGAGCGGACCGTGCGGGCCCGCATCGTGTGCTGGCTGCTGCTGGACGGCCCGCCGGCGCTGGCCGGCCGGGTGTCCGCGCTGAAGCTCGTCGGCGTGCGGATCACCGGCGCCCTGGACCTGGCGGGCGGCCAGGTCACCCCGTACCTGGAGCTGCGCGGCTGCCGCTTCGACGAGGAGGTCCGGCTGCCGGAGGCCCGGTTCACCACCGTCCGCATGGTGGACTGCTCGGTGCCACGCCTGGAGGCGGCCCGGGTGCACACGGAGGGTGACCTGCATCTGCCGCGCTGCCGGTTCCGCAGCGGGGTCCGGCTGACGGACGCGCACATCGGCACCGATCTGCTCCTCAACCAGGCCGTCGCGCACCGCGACCGCAGCGGCCGGTCGATCGCGGCGGACGGCATGACCGTCGGCCAGGACCTCCAGGCGGAGATGCTGGAGTCGCACGGCGAGATGAGCCTGCGCGGCGCCCAGATCGGCGTCTCGCTCAGCCTGCGCGGCGCGCGGCTCACCAACCCCTACTCCCGCTTCGCCCTGAACGCGCCCCAGATGACGGTCGAGCGCACCCTGTACCTGACCCCGGCGGGCGTGGGCAGCCCGCAGCTGAGCGGCACGACACCCGCGCGCGGGACGCGGATCCAGCGGTTCGAGTGCCGGGGCGGGGTGCGGCTGGACGACGGGCGGTTCGGGGACGCCGTCGACCTGGAGCGGGCCCGGTTCGTCTTCACCGACGACCAGGAGCTGTCCCTGCGCCGGGCGCAGACCCCGGAGCTGCGCTTCCTCGGGGACAAGCCGCAGCGCGGCAAGGTCGTGCTGTCGGGCGCCCGGATCACGACCCTGGTGGACCGCGCGAGCAGCTGGCCGGACGCCGGCAACCTGCACATGGGCGGGTTCACCTACGAGAACCTGGTGCCACAGGGCCCGTTCCCGCTGACCCGGCGCCTGGACTGGGTGGCGGCGGCCACCGCGGAGTACGCCCCGGAGCCGTACGAGCGGCTGGCCTCGGTACTGAGGGCCGCCGGGGAGGACGAGGACGCGCGCGAGGTGCTGCTCGCCAAGCAGCGCCGGCGGCGCGAGACCCTGCCGCCCGCCGCCAAGGTCTGGGGCTTCGTGCAGGACTGGACCGTCGCCTACGGCTACCGTCCGGGCCGCGCCGCGGTGTGGATGGCGGTGCTGTGGGCGGCGGGCACGCTGGCGTTCGCCCACGCCGGGCATCCGCCCATGAACCCCGGCGGTCACCCGGCCTGGAACCCGGCGCTCTTCACGCTGGACCTGCTGCTGCCGGTGATCGACCTGGGCCAGGTGGGCCAGTGGCAGCTGCGGGCCGGCTGGCAGTGGCTCGCGGCGGCGATGGTCCTGCTCGGCTGGGTCCTGGCGACGACGGTCGCGGCGGGCGCGACCCGGCTGCTGCGCCGGAGCTGACGGCCACGCCCGGGCCGGAGCCGGAGCGCACGGCCACGCCCGGCCGGAGCCGAGGGGTACGCCCCGGCCGGAGCCGCGGCCGGATCGCCGTCACCGGCGGAACACGCCCCTCACCGACACCACCCGCACACAATACGAACATTCACCCTTTACCGGCCCTTGACCGTACGCCGTACAACCTTCCATGACTTGCCACAACCCTCTGGCGCCGCCCCGACCTGCGGACTTTCAATGGTCGTCACCATGGCTCTGCTGCCCTCGTTCATCCGCCCCACCCGGATGACCAAACGCTTCGCGCGCCCGGCCGGCCGGCCACCGGCCAGGGACGAGGCCGTGCTCGACGCGCCCGACGAGCTCCTCTCGCCCGCGCTCGTCGCGGCCGGCCGGGGCGAGTACGCCACCGCGGCCGGCCTGCTCGCCGCCACCCGCGCCGCGGCCGAGTGGGAGTGGCGCGACCGGTACGTACGGCGCCTGGCCGCCTTCGCCCGCTCGCGCACCGAGTGGTACGAGGAGTGGCTCGGCGCCGCCCCGGACGACCCCGGGGCGCTGCTGGTCGGGACCCAGCTGGCGGTGGACCGGGCCTGGCCCTCGCCGGCCCGGGCCGAGCTGCTGGGCGAGGTGAGCCCGCTGATCACGGCCGCCGCCCGCGCCGACGGCCTCGACCCGGTGCCCTGGCGGATCGCGCTCGACCACGCGCGCGGCTCGCGGGCCGGGCACCGCTACTTCGAGGAGCTGTGGGAGGCGGCCGTCCGGCGGGCCCCGCACCACTACGGCTGCCATGTGGCCGCCCTGCGCTATCTGGCCGCCTCCTGGCACGGCTCCCACCGCGAGTGCTTCGACTTCGCCGACCGGGCCGCGCAGGACGCCCCGGCCGACTCGCTGGTCCAGGCCCTGCCCGCCCGGGCGGCCTTCGGCTACCTGACCGACGGCTGCGGCCCCGCCGTGCCGCGCGCCCGGCTGGACGCGGCGGCCGACCGCGCGATCGAGCTGTCCGGGCGCCTCCCGGCGGCCGACCCGGCTCCCGCCGAGGTGCGCAACAAGCTGCTGTACGTGCTGCTGCGGCTGGACCGCTGGGAGGACGCCCGCGTCCAGCTGCGCCTGATCGGCCCGTACGCCACCTCGTTCCCCTGGGGCCGGTTCTCCGACGACCCGCTGGGCCACTTCCTGCGCCTGCGGGAACACCTGGAGACGGCGGGCCCGGGAGCCGCTCCGGCGGGGCTGCTGACGGGGCCGCCGGAGTCCCTCGACGGCCGGCGCGGACACGCCCGCGCCGCCGACCATTAGGCTGGGGCGCCGTGACCACCGTCCGTCTCCCGCTCTTTCCGCTGAACTCGGTGCTGTTCCCGGGGCTCGTGCTGCCGCTGAACGTCTTCGAGGAGCGTTATCGCGCCATGATGCGCGACCTGATGAAGACCCCGGAGGACGAGCCGCGCCGGTTCGCGGTCGTCGCCATCCGCGACGGCTACGAGGTGGCGCCGAGCTCCTCGGGCATGCCGGATCCCACGGCACAGCCCGAACGGGGCCCGGCCGCCGGCTTCGGCCCCGACCCGCTCAAAGCCTTCCACGGGGTGGGCTGTATCGCGGACGCGGCGACCGTCCGGGAGCGGTCCGACGGCACGTTCGAGGTGCTGGCGACCGGCACGACCCGGGCGCGGCTGCTGTCCGTGGACGCGTCGGGACCGTTCCTGACCGCGGAGCTGGAGGAGCTGGCCGAGGAGCCCGGGGACGAGGCCGGCGCGCTGGCCGAGGGCGTCCTGCGCTCCTTCCGGCAGTACCAGAAGCGGCTGGCGGGCGCCCGGGAGCGCTCGCTGTCCACCAGTGCCGAACTGCCGGACGATCCGGGCGTGGTGTCGTACCTGGTGGCGGCGGCGATGGTGCACGACACGCCGACCAAGCAGCGGCTGCTCCAGGCGCCGGACACCGCGTCCCGGCTGCGGGACGAGCTGAAACTCCTTCGCGCGGAGACGGCGATCATCCGTAACCTGCCGTCGCTGCCCGCGTTCGAGCTGACGCGGGCGCCGACCAGCCTGAACTGAGGACCAGCGGGAAGACCGAGGCCGGGACACTCCGATGGCGAAGAAGCCGAAGAAGCAGCAGGAAAGCGGGGGCCGGGCGGGGACGCCCGCCACGGTCGCCCTGACGGCGGCGGGTGTGGACTTCACCGTCCACTCCTACGACCACGACCCGTCCCACCCCTCCTACGGCGAGGAGGCGGCGGAGGCGATGGGCGTCTCCCCCGACCGCGTCTTCAAGACCCTGGTGGCCGACGTGGACGGCTCCCTGGTGGTGGGCGTGGTCCCGGTGGCCGGCTCCCTGGACCTGAAGGCCCTGGCGGCGGCGGTGGGCGGCAAACGGGCGGCCATGGCCGACCCCGCCCTCGCCGAACGCACCACGGGTTACGTGCGCGGCGGCATCTCCCCGCTGGGCCAGCGCAAGCGGCTCCGCACGGTCCTGGACGACTCGGCCGGGGCCCACGCGACGATCTGCGTCTCGGCGGGCCGCAGGGGCCTGGAGGTCGAACTCTCCCCCACCGACCTGACCACCCTCACGAACGCGGTACTGGCCCCCATCGGCCGAGGCTGACACCCCCGGCGAGCCGACCGAGACAGGGACGGGGGGTCCCGGTGAGCCTGCCGTGACGGGGGCGCGGGGTTCCGGCCGGGCGGCCGGGGTCCCGGGTGCGTGCGCCTGTTCGGCGGGGTTCGGCCGGTGGACGGTGCCCTTGCTGCCGGCCGAGTCGGGTGGGCGGTCGGGAAAGCGGGAACGGGGTCCGGGTCGAAGCCCCGGCTACGGCTGCTGCGGGTACGGCGGCTCGGGGTCCCGGGGCCCGAACAGCGCGGTCAGCCCGAGATGCACCAGCACCCCGGCCAGCGGCCACGCCAGCAACGCCCCCTTCGCCGACAGCTTCAGCGGCGCCGAGAACGTCACCCCCTTGCCCACGGCCTGCGCATGCGCGAGCACGTCGGACCCGGGACCCAGCCAGACCCCCAGCCGCCACGCCACCAGCGACCCCAGCAGTCCGCCGAGGCCCAGTCCCACGACGAGCGGCACACCCCCGCGCCGCCGCCACAGCACCACCGCGACCGCGCTGACCAGCCCGAAGGCCAGGCCCAGCAGGGTGAACGTCCCGTCCACCCCGATCGCCTGCTCCCCCTCGGAGTCCTTCAGGTAGACGACCCAGTTCCGGTCGATCTCGTCGCCCACCAGCGGCACGTGCGGCGCCAGCCACCACCACAGCAGCCCGAGCAGCAGCCCGCCGACCGCCGACGCCACCGTGATCACGGCGCCCTCCAGCACTTCCGTCCGCATGCCGGGACCGTCCTGGCCGTACTCACCCCCGGCAAACGCCCCGGCGGACGGCGAGGCCGGCCGGACCTGGTGCGGGGAGTCGTCGTGCGGTGGCGGCGAGGGAGTCAACGGTGCGGTCACCCTGCCATCGTGCCAGGTCGTCCTGTGCGCCGCGTCACCGGACGGCGGCCCTGCGGTAGGCCCAGGTCGCCACGGCCAGCGACACCACTCCGACACCCGCGCACACCCCCAGGTCAGCGAGGACGACGGCCCAGTCCGGGTGGGCCCCGAAGGTCCGCGCGTAGGCCTCCACGCCGTAGGTCGAGGGCAGCAGATCACGGGCCAGCCGTACGGCCTCCGGCATCCGGTCGGCCGGCAGCACACCCAGCAGCAGCGCCGCCGACATGCCCAGCTGCCCGAGCAGCGTGGCCAGCTCCGGCCGGGGCGCGAGCAGCCCGCAGGCGGCGCCGAGCCCGGCCAGCGCGGCCCCGGCGAGCGGGATCACGGCCACCAGGATCCACAGGTTGGACAGCGGCAGCCCGAACAGCGCACAGCCGAAGAGGGCGGTCACCAGGGTCCCCGGCACGGTGAAGGAGGCGTAGGCCGCCGCCGCTCCCAGCACCACGGCCGCCGGCGGCACCGGCAGCGTGGCGTAGTGATCGAGTCCGCCGCTGGCCCGCAGCTGCCCGAAGTACTGCGAGAGCAGGTTCAGCGCCACGTACGCGACGACGAGCACGGACGACCCGGCCACCACGGACTGGGCCTCGGGGCCGCTGTCGACGACACCGCGCATCATCACGGCGATGCCGACGGACTGGAAGGTCGCCACGAACAGCAGCGGGATGCGCGCCACCCGGGCCCGGGACAGCTGCGCCCGGTAGACGGCCGCCAGCGACGGCCACAGCCGCGCGGGCGGGCCGAGCTCGGCCGCGCGGGGCGCCGGCTCCGGTACGGCCCGGGCGCCGCCCGGCAGGACCTCGGCGGGTACGACACTCACGACGAGCTGCTCCTCTTCCCTACGGCAGTCGCGCAGACCCATACGCATTCCGCGGCCCGCTCGCTCACGCTCTCACCAGGCCCTGCCGCGCTTCGCCGCCCAGCGCCAGGTAGACGTCCTCCAGGCTGGGCGTGGCGAGCGTGAAGTCGTCCAGGGCGGCGAAGGCGGCCCCGCCGGTCACGGTGGCCACGACGGCGCGGGCCTCCTCGGGCGCGAGCCGGAGCGTCCAGCGCCGGCCGGACACCACGGCCCGTGCGCGCAGGACGGCCACCTCGGGCACCTCCAGGGGCGCCCGCTCCCGCCACACCAGCTCCACCCGCACCTCGCCGGCGACCTGTGCCTTGAGCCCGGCGGGGCTGTCGCAGGCGATGACCCGGCCCTGGTCGAGGACGGCGACCCGGTCCAGGACCGTCTCGGCCTCGATGACGTTGTGGGTGACCAGCACCACGGTCGTACCGTGCTCGGCCCGCCGCCGGTCCACGGCCGCCCAGACGGCCCGCCGGGCCACCGGGTCCATGCCGGTGGTCGGCTCGTCCAGCACCAGCAGGTCCCGGCGCCCGACGAGGGCGGCGGCGAAGCAGGCGAGCCGCCGCTGCCCGCCGGACAGCTTCTTCAGCGCCCGCCCGGCGATCGGGGTGAGCCCCAGCTCCTCCAGTACGGCGTCCCGCTCGGCCCGCGCCCGCCGGGCGTCCAGGCCGCGCAGGCGTCCGGTGGTCTCGGCGGCGAGGGAGACGGTCAGCTCGTCCAGGGCCGTGGACTCCTGGCCCAGGTAGGCGAGGATCCGGGCGGCCCGCTCGGGGTGCTTCACGATGTCGTGGCCGAGGATCTCGACGCTGCCCGTGTCCGGCCGCAGCAACCCGGTCAGCTGCCGTACGAGGGTGGACTTGCCGGCGCCGTTCGGGCCGAGCAGCCCGAAGACCTCCCCGCGCCGCACGTCCAGCTCCACCCCGTCGGTGGCCCGGACCTCCGGGGTGCCGGGCGTGCCCCGCCGGCCTTTCACGGCCGGGTAGGTCTTGCCGAGCCCGCGCACGCGTACGACGACGTCGTCGTACCGAAGTGCCTGTGCCGCGCGCGTCATCACAAGGGACGAGCCTACGGGGTCGGGGGCCCTTGCTCGCCTTCGGGGGCGGCCACCGGGACTCAGTCGGCGGTCGGCGCGTGCGGTTCGGCGGTCGCCGGGACGTCGAACTCCCGCCAGAAGCCCGCCCGAATGGCGTAACGGTCGTGCTCGTCGATCTGGTCGTCCTTGTGTGCGAGCAGCCCGAACCGTGCCGCGTACCGCAGCAGCTCCCCGTCGATCCGGTGCGGGACGCGCGGATACATCTGCGACAGCCGCTGCAGATGGCCCTGGTCGCCGAGCCGGGACATCCAGCGGCGGGCGAAGACCTGCCCCACCTCGTACGGGTCGCCGCCGACGGTGGTGATGTCCTCCTCCCGGTCCGCCCAGCGCTGTTCGGCGGTGGTGAGCTGGGCCAGCGTCGGCATGGAGGCCACCTCCGGCGGCTCGGAGACCGCGCCCGGCCGGTCGACCCAGCCCTTGTCGGAGGACCAGCGCAGGGTCGCGGTCGCCGGGTGCTGCACGGGCGGGGCACCGGGTGCGCGCAGGGCGGCCAGGTCCTTGGGGGTGGGGACGCCCTTGGGGGCGGGGACCCGCTCCGCGGCGCCGTTCTCCGCCGCCGGGGCGGCCGGCGGGTGCGCGGGCTGCTCGGCGGGCCGCTCGGGCGACGTGGTGGGCGCGGACTCCGGCAGCGGCGCGGAGAGGATCGCGGCGATCTCGGGGCGGGGCGCGGGCGGCGGGGCGCAGACGCCGGTCAGCTCCTTGGCGCGGACGGCCTGGGTGATCCAGGCGCGGTCGAGCACGCGCCGCTCGTCGGCCTCGGCGACCAGGTCCTCGGACTGGTTGTAGTCGCCGTCGGCGGCCTGGACGGCCCACAGGTGGACGGCGACGCCGTGCTCCTTGGCGGCCATCATGCCGGGCAGCAGATCGCCGTCGCCGGTGACGAGGACGACGTCGGAGCAGGCGCGGTTGCGGGCCAGCTCGGTCAGCTCGGCGTGCATGGCGGCGTCGACGCCCTTCTGGGCCCAGCGTCCGTCGCTGCGGGTGAGGGCGCCCAGCCGGACGGTGACCCGGGGCATCACGCGCAACCGGCGGTGCTCCGGCTGGGGGACCCGGTCGGGGGCGCCGTCGAACCAGTAGATGCGCAGCAGCGGGCGCTCGGTGTCGGACTCCGCGCGATCCCGCAGTGCCTGGATCAGCGCGGCGTGGTCGACGGTGATCCGGGATCGCGAGGGCTCACCGGCGAGGAGGCTGGCGGCGGCACCCAGCAGATACCCGGCGTCCACCAGGACGATGCAGCGGTCCACGCGACTCACCCTCTTCCCGGGAGGTTTTGCTTCGGACTTCCTTCGAGTCTGCCCGACCGCGCGGGGGTTAACGGCCCGAACTCGATCTTCGGCGTGGCGTTTCCGGTTCCCGTCCGCCCAGCCGCCCTGTCACACACGGTAATTATCCGAAATGCGCCTGTTGTCAGCGTATGTGAATCTGGTCCCGGCCCTGGCCCCTAGATCCCCCACAGGAGGCATCACCATGGCCAAGAACAAGAACCGTAAGCAGGCCGGCCCGCAGAACCGCGCTCAGCAGCCGGAGCACGCACAGCGTCCTTCGGCCGAGGAGCACGAGCCGCAGATGGCGCACGTCCCGGGCAGCCCTTCGGACGGTGCTCGCGGCAAGAAGCAGAAGAGCTTCGGCCACAACTAAAGGGCAGTTGAAGCCCAGGCACACGCAAGGGGCGCACCCGTCTCGGGTGCGCCCCTTCATGCCGTGGCGGGCTCAGCCGGCCAGGCAGGACGGGCCGAGCAGCACCTTCAGGTCGCCGAACAGGGCGGGGTCGGGCTTGACCCGGTGCCGGTCCAGGCGCAGCACGGTGGTCTTGCGCGGGCCCTGGAGCCTGATCCGGACCTCGCTGTCGCCCTTGTGGTGGCTGAGGATCTCGCCGAGGCGGCTGACCATCGGCGGAGTCACCTTCACCGCGGGGATGGTGAGGATCACGGGGGCGTTGGTGCCCGCGTTGGAGAGGTCCGGGACCATCAGCTCCATGGCGACGAGGCGGGGCACGTCCTCCCGCTTGTCGAGCCGGCCCTTGACGAACACCACGGCGTCCTCGACGAGTTGGGTCGACACCAGCTGGTAGGTCGCGGGGAAGAACATGCACTCGATGGAGCCCGCGAGGTCCTCCACGGTGGCGATCGCCCAGGCGTTGCCCTGCTTGGTCATCTTGCGCTGGAGGCCGGAGATGATGCCGCCGATGGTGACCACCGCGCCGTCGGCGTGCTCGCCGCCGGTGAGCTGGGCGATGCCCGCGTCGGCCTTGTCGGACAGCACGTGCTCCAGGCCGAAGAGCGGGTGGTCGGAGACGTACAGACCGAGCATCTCCCGCTCCTGGGCGAGCAGATAGGTCTTGTCCCACTCCTCGTCGGTGAACTGCACGTCGAGCCCGAAGCCGGGCTCGTCGCTCTGTTCCTCCCCCATGCCGCCGAAGAGGTCGAACTGGCCCTCGGCCTCCTTGCGCTTGACCGCGACCACGTTGTCGATCATCGGCTCGTACTGCGCGGTGAGCCCCTTGCGGGTGTGGCCCATGGTGTCGAAGGCGCCGGCCTTGATCAGCGACTCCGTGGTGCGCTTGTTGCACGCGACCGCCTCGACCTTGTCGAGGTAGTCGGGGAAGGAGGTGTACTTGCCCTTCGCCTTGCGGCTCTTGATGATCGACTCCACCACGTTGGTACCGACGTTGCGCACCGCTTCGAGGCCGAAGAGGATCACGTCGTCGCCCTGGGCGGCGAAGTTGTGCACCGACTCGTTGACGTTCGGCGGGAGCACCTTGATGCCCATGCGGCGGCACTCGTTGAGGTAGATCGCCGACTTGTCCTTGTCGTCCTTGACCGAGGTCAGGAGCGCGGCCATGTACTCGGCGGGGTAGTTCGCCTTGAGATACGCGGTCCAGTACGAGACCAGGCCGTACGCGGCGGAGTGGGCCTTGTTGAAGGCGTAGCCGGCGAACGGGACCAGCACGTCCCACAGGGCCTGGATCGCCTCGTCGCTGTAGCCCTTCTTCCGGGCGCCTTCCTGGAAGAGGACGAAGTTCTTCGCCAGTTCCTCGGGCTTCTTCTTGCCCATCACGCGGCGGAGGATGTCGGCCTCGCCGAGCGAGTAGCCCGCGATGATCTGGGCGGCCTTCTGCACCTGCTCCTGGTAGACGATCAGGCCGTAGGTGACGGCCAGGACCTCTTCGAGGGGCTCCTCCAGCTCCTTGTGGATCGGGGTGATCTCCTGGAGCTTGTTCTTGCGCAGCGCGTAGTTGGTGTGCGAGTCCATGCCCATCGGGCCCGGCCGGTACAGGGCCGACACGGCGGAGATGTCTTCGAAGTTGTCGGGCTTCATCAGACGCAGCAGCGAGCGCATGGGGCCGCCGTCGAACTGGAAGACGCCGAGGGTGTCGCCGCGCTGGAGCAGTTCGAAGGTCGTCGGATCGTCGAGCGGGAGGCTCAGCAGATCGATGTCGACGTCCTTGTTGGACTTCACCATCTTGACGGCGTCGTCCATGATCGTGAGGTTGCGCAGGCCCAGGAAGTCCATCTTCAGCAGGCCGAGCGACTCGCAGCTCGGGTAGTCCCACTGCGTGATGGTCACGCCGTCGGTGTGCCGGACCCAGACGGGGACGTGCTCGGTGATGGTCTCGCTGGACATGATCACGCCGGCGGCGTGCACGCCCATCTGCCGGACCAGGCCCTCGACGCCCTTGGCGGTGTCGATGACCTTCTTCACGTCCGGCTCGTTCTCGTACATCCCGCGGATCTCGCCCGCCTCGCCGTAGCGCGGGTGCGAGGGGTCGGTGATGCCGTTCAGGTCGATGCCCTTGCCGAGGACGTCGGCGGGCATCGCCTTGGTGAGCCGGTCGCCCATGGCGTACGGGTAGCCCAGCACGCGCGCGGAGTCCTTGATCGCGTTCTTGGCCTTGATCTTGCCGTAGGTGCCGATCATGGCGACCTTGTCGGCGCCGTACTTCTCCGTCACGTACCGGATGACCTCGACGCGCCGGCGCTCGTCGAAGTCGATGTCGACGTCGGGCATGGAGACGCGCTCGGGGTTGAGGAAGCGCTCGAAGATCAGGCCGTGCGGGATCGGGTCGAGGTCGGTGATGCCCATGGCGTAGGCGACGATCGACCCGGCCGCGGAGCCTCGGCCGGGGCCTACCGCGATGCCGTTGTTCTTGGCCCACATGATGAAGTCGGCGACGACGAGGAAGTAGCCCGGGAACCCCATCTGGATGATGACGTCCATCTCGTACTCGGCCTGCTTCTGGCGGTCGTCGGGGACGCCGCCGGGGAAGCGGCGCTCCATGCCGCGGCGGACCTCCTCCTTGAACCAGGTCACCTCGGTGTAACCGTCGGGGATGTCGAACTTCGGCATGAGGTTCTTCGCCTCGAACATGCCGGTGGTGTCGACCATCTCGGCCACCAGGAGCGTGTTGGCGCAGCCCTCCTGCCAGGCGTCCGAGGAGTCGATGGCGTACATCTCGTCCGTGGACTTCAGGTAGTAGCCGGTGCCGTCGAACTTGAAGCGGTCCGGGTCGGAGAGGTTCTTGCCGGTCTGGATGCAGAGCAGGGCGTCGTGGGCGCCGGCCTCGTGCGCGTACGTGTAGTGCGAGTCGTTGGTGACCAGCGGCGGGATGCCGAGCTTCCGGCCGATCTCCAGCAGGCCGTCGCGGACCCGGCTCTCGATCTCGATGCCGTGGTCCATCAGCTCCAGGAAGTACTTGTCCTTGCCGAAGATGTCCTGGTACTCGGAGGCGGCCTTCAGGGCCTCGTCGAAGTGGCCGAGGCGCAGCCGGGTCTGCACCTCGCCGGAGGGGCAGCCGGTGGAGGCGACGATGCCCTCGGACCACTGGGCGATGGTCTCCTTGTCCATCCGGGGCCACTTCTGCAGCCAGCCCTCGGCGTAGGCGTCGGAGGAGAGGCGGAAGAGGTTGTGCAGGCCGGTCCTGTTCACGGCCCACATCGTCTTGTGGGTGTAACCGCCGGAGCCGGAGATGTCGTCCCGCTTCTGGTGCGGCTGGCCCCAGAGGATCTTGCGCTTGTTCCGCCGGGACTCGGGGGCGACATACGCCTCGATCCCGATGATCGGGGTGATTCCGGCCTTCTTCGCGGAGTGGAAGAAGTCGTACGCGCCGTGGAGGTTGCCGTGGTCGGACATGGCGATGTGCGACATGCCCATCTCGTTGCAGGCCTCGAACATGTCCTTGAGCCGCGCGGCACCGTCCAGCAGCGAGTACTGGGTGTGGACGTGCAGGTGCGTGAAGGGCGGCTTCGACACGGTTTCGGCCTCCAAGGAAAACGGGCGTCGACGATCTTCCGACCGGCTGTGGACCGATTGCGGACGGTCTGGGGGACAGCGTCGAAGTCTATGCCCCGGCACTGACACTCGCGGGCGCCGGACGCGTACCTTCATCCGGGAACCGGGCACTCCCGCGCGGCGTCGCCCGTTGAAGACGGCGGAAGCGCTGTCGTACCCATTCACGCACATTCACGCACCACCCGTCCCGCACCAGGAGGCACCCCGCGATGTCGGTCCCCCAGCTCAACGACGAGCAGCGCGACGAGGAGATCCTCGCCGTCTTCGACACCGCCTTCGGCCGGCTCCTGGCCGCCGACCCGGCCGCGTTCCGGGTCAAGTTCCGCAAGATGGCGGCCTCCGCGTTCGCGTTCTACCGGGGCACGGCGTGCCTCTTCTACCACGACCTCGACGCCGAGAAGCGCGGCGGCCCGTACCTGGACGACCGCACCTCGCGCGTGTGGATCCACGGCGACCTGCACGCCGAGAACTTCGGCACGTACATGGACTCCAACGGCCGCCTGGTCTTCAACGTCAACGACTTCGACGAGGCCTACGTCGGCCCCTTCACGTGGGACCTCAAGCGCTTCGCGGCCTCCGTCGCGCTGATCGGGTACGCGAAGGCGCTCAGCGACGAGCAGATCACCGAGCTGGTGACGGTGTACGCCGCCGCCTACCGCGAGCGCGTCCACGCCCTGGCCACGGGCGCCAAGCGGGACGAGGTGCCGCCGTTCACGCTGGACACCGCGCAGGGTCCGCTGCTGGACGCGCTGCGTGACGCCCGCTCCATGACCCGCTTCGGGCTGCTGGAGTCGATGACGGAGATCCGCGACTTCGAGCGCCGCTTCGCACCGGGCGGCGGCTCCATCGAGCTGGACGCGGCCACCCGCTACAAGGTCCTCGCGGCCTTCGACGGCTACCTGGAGACGCTCCCGGACTCCTCCCTGGCCCGCCCGGACTCCTACCGGGTGAAGGACGTCGTGGGCCGCCGGGGCATCGGCATCGGCTCGGCGGGCCTGCCGTCGTACAACATCCTTCTGGAGGGCCACAGCGACGCCCTGGAGAACGATGTCGTGATCTACATCAAGCAGGCCCAGACCCCGGCGGTCTCCCGGCACATCACGGATCCGGCCATCGCGGAGTACTTCCAGCACGAGGGCCACCGCACGGTGATCTCCCAGCGCGCCCTGCAGGCGCACGCCGACCCGTGGCTGGGCTGGACCGAGCTGGACGGCGCGGGCCAGCTGGTCGCCGAGGTCTCGCCGTACGCCGTGGATCTGGACTGGGGCGACATCGACGACCCCGAGGAGATCGCCGCGGTCGTCGCCGACCTGGGCCGGGCCACCGCCACCATGCACGCGGCGGCGGACGACACCTCCGGCGAGTCCCTGGTGCCGTTCTCCACCGAGCGGGCCATCGACGCGGCGCTCGCCGCCGACGAGGAGGGCTTCGCGTCCCTGCTGGTGGACTTCGCGCACGGCTACGGCGCACGCGCGCGTGCGGACCACCAGATCTTCCTCGACCTGTTCCGCAACGGCCGGATCCCGGGGCTGTAGACCCCGCCGGTTCACAGGCACCCTTTAGGGGTCCCTTACCCGCGTACGTGACAGACTCTGCTCTCGCTATGGACATATCCGGGACTCCGCTCAGAGCCGTGCGCGCGGCGCTGTTCACGGCCTTCGTCGTGACGCTCAGCACCGCGTCGCACGTGCTGCTGTCCCGTGCCCCGCTGCCGGCGGCGACCGTGGGCGCCGTCGCCGCCGGGGTGTTCCTGACCGCGTACGCGCTGGCGGGCCGCGAGCGCGGCTTCGGCCGGATCGCGGCCCTGCTGGTCCCGCTGGAGCTGGCCGCCGACACGGTGTTCACCACCGGCCAGCACACCTGTTACGGCCGGGCGGGCGGCCCGGTCGCCGGACCGCTGCGCGCGGTCGGCCTGGACGTGCTGTGCGAGGGGCAGGTGGGCACCCCGCTGGCCCAGGTGACCAGCGATCCCGGGCACACCGGGGCGCTGCTCGCCCACGCCAGCCCGGCCGCCGCCTGGCTGCTGCTCGCCGCGCACGTCGGGGTGGGCCTGCTCGCCGCCGCCTGGCTGCGCCGGGGCGAGCGGGCATTGGCCCAGCTGCTGAGCGCGGTCGCCGCCGCCACCTTCCGGCCGCTGCTGCTGATGGTGGCCGTGGTCGCCGTGCCGCCGCTGCCGGCCCGCCGGCTGCCCCGTCCGGCTCCGCGCCGCGCCGCCACCCGCGACCGGCTCCTCGCGCACTCCCTGGGACGGCGTGGACCGCCCTGCTCCGCTGCCGCCGTCCTCGGCTGAGCGACGACCGCTCCCGGGGGAGCGACCACCGCTCCCCCACGGTCGGCGGCACTGAGCACAAGCAGTCCCCCACACGTATCCGCGTACGACGTGTGCGCGTCCCATATGGAGAACACCACTATGAGCAAGCGGAACAGCCAGGCGGCGAAGACGGCGGCCCGGGAGCGGCTGCGCGAGGAGCGCGAGCGGCAGGCCAAGCGCGACAAGGTCAAGCGGCAGCTGGTCGTCGCCGGCTCGGTCGTGGCCGTGCTCGCCGCGGCCGGCGGAATCGGTTACGCCGTCGTCCAGATGAACAAGCCCGCCTACTGGGAGGCCGCGAAGGACCACAAGCTCGTCAAGCCGGCCAACACCTCGGGCAAGGACGGCACGACGATCGTCCTCGGCAAGAGCAGCGCCGAGAAGACCCTGGTCATGTACGAGGACCCGCGCTGCCCGGTCTGCGCGACGTTCGAGCAGGCGGTCGGCCCGACGGTCAAGAAGGACCTCGACGCCGGCAAGTTCAAGATCCAGTACGTCGGTGCCACCTTCCTCGACAACAGCCTGCCGGGCGAGGGCTCCAAAAACGCGCTCAGCGCCCTCGGTGCCGCGCTGAACGTCAGCCCCGAGGCGTTCTCGGAGTACAAGTCCGCGATGTACTCGGCGAAGTGGCACCCCGCGGAGACCGACGACAAGTTCAAGGACGACGCCTACCTCATCAAGATCGCCGACACGGTCCCCGCCCTGAAGGGCAACGCGGCGTTCCAGAAGGCCGTGAAGAACGGCACCTACGACCGGTGGGCGCTGGAGGAGTCCAAGATCTTCGACAAGGACGGCGTCAGGGGCACCCCGACCCTGAAGATGGACGGCAAGAACCTGACGGGCGCCGACGGCAAGAACGCGCCGATGTCCGTCGCGGAGTTCAACACCGCGCTGGAGGCGGCCCTCAAGGGCTGAAACCGACATCACGTCGAACGGCGGGCGAACTTTTGCGGGTTCGCCCGCCTTGACGCGTACCGATCAGTAACCTGATCGTCCGTGACCAGTCGATACAGATCAGCCGAGGCCTCCAACGGCCTCGTTCCGTCCTCGCCCCGCCGCCGTACGGTCGTCAAGGCCGCGGCGGCGACCGCTGTCCTGGCCGGCCCGCTGGCCGCCGCGCTGCCGGCCCGCGCCGCCACGGACACCCCCGCCTTCCTGCACGGTGTCGCCTCCGGCGACCCGCTGCCCGACGGTGTCCTGCTGTGGACCCGGGTGACCCCGACCCCGGAGTCGATACCCGGCTCCGGGGCCGGCCCGGACACCGAGGTCAGCTGGGTCGTCGCCCGGGACAAGGCGCTGACGAACGTCGTCGCCAAGGGCTCCACCACCGCCACGGCCGCCTCGGACCACACCGTGAAGGCCGACATCCGCGGCCTGGCGCCGGCCACGGACTACTGGTTCCGTTTCTCGGCCGGCGGTACCGACTCCCCGGTGGCGCGCACCCGTACCGCGCCGGCGGCGGACGCGGCCGTGTCCGGACTCCGGTTCGGCGTGGTCTCCTGCGCCAACTGGGAGGCGGGCTACTTCTCGGCCTACCGGCACCTCGCCGCCCGCAACGACCTCGACGCCTGGCTGCACCTCGGCGACTACATCTACGAGTACAAGTCCGGCGAATACGCGGCCCGGGGCAAGGTCGTCCGTCCGCACGCCCCCGCCAACGAGATCCTCACCCTCGCCGACTACCGGATCCGGCACGCCAAGTACAAGACGGACCCCGACCTCCAGGCGCTGCACCTGAAGGCGCCGGTCGTCGCGATCTGGGACGACCACGAGTTCGCCGACAACGCCTGGTCGGGCGGCGCGGTCAACCACACCGAGGGCGCCGAGGGCACCTGGGCGGCCCGTCAGGCCGCCGCCAAGCAGGCCTACTTCGAGTGGATGCCGGTCCGCCCGGCCGTCGCCGGCACCACCTACCGGCGCCTGCGCTTCGGCAAGCTCGCCGACCTGTCGCTGCTGGACCTGCGTTCGTTCCGCTCCCAGCAGGCGTCCACGGCGAGCGGTTCGGTGGACGACCCGGACCGCACGCTCACCGGGCGCGCCCAGCTGGACTGGCTGAAGGCCGGCCTGAGGGCCTCCGACACCAGGTGGCGGCTGGTGGGCAACTCGGTGATGATCTCGCCGTTCTCCTTCGGCTCCCTCTCCGCCGACCTGTTCAAGCCGCTCGCCAAGCTGCTCGGGCTGCCGCAGGAGGGCATCGCCGCCAACACCGACCAGTGGGACGGCTACACCGACGACCGCCGCGAACTGCTGGCCCACCTGCGCTCCAACGCCATCGGCAACACCGTCTTCCTGACCGGTGACATCCACATGGCGTGGGCCAACGACGTGCCGGTGGACGCGGGCACCTACCCGCTGTCGGCGTCGGCGGCCACCGAGTTCGTGGTGACCTCGGTGACCTCCGACAACCTGGACGACATCGTGAAGGTGCCCGAGGGCACCGTCTCCGCGATCGCCTCCCCGGTCATCCGGGCCGCCAACCGGCACGTCCACTGGGTGGACACCGACCGGCACGGCTACGGCATCCTGGACATCACCGCCGACCGGGCGCAGATGGACTACTACGTCCTGGCCGACCGCACCGACCCGCAGTCCGGCTCCAGCTGGGCGCGCTCGTACCGCACCCGCTCCGGCACGCAGAAGATCGAGCGGACCTACGACCCGGTCTAGGGGGTTTCGCCGCTAGAGGCTGTCGAGGAAGCCGAGCGCCACCCGCCAGGTGGCCTCGGCGGCCTCGGCGTCGTAGTCCGGCAGTTCGGGGTCGGTGTAGAGGTGCCCGGCCCCGGCGTACCGGTAGACCTCCACGTCGGCCCCGGCCCGGCCCATCTGCAGATACCAGGCGCCGAGCCAGTCGTCCGTCTCGAACGGGTCCGGCTCGGCCACGTGCAGCTGCACCGGCAGCTCGTCCACGTGCGCGGTGGGCGCGATGTCCGACGTGCCGTGCAGGAGCAGCAGCCCGCGTGCCTTGGCGTCGCCGAGGGCGAGGGTCTGGGCGACGGAGGCGCCGAGCGAGAACCCGGCGTACACCAGCCCCCGGTCGGAGTACGGCGCCGCCGCCAGCACGGCCCGCTTCAACAGCTCCTCCTTGCCGACGGCCTCCTTGAACTCCATGCCGTCCTCGACGGTGCCGAACGTGCGCCCCTCGAAGAGGTCCGGCGTCCACACCTCGTGGCCGGCGGCGCGCAGCCGGTCCGCGGCGTCGCGCACCGCGGCCGTGAGCCCGTAGGTCGAGTGAAAGAGCATGATGTTCATGAGGCCATGGTGCCAGCAGGGCACCCGGGCCGTTCGCGGCCCGTACCCAGACGCGCGCCGAACTCACATGTTCATGCCCCGCCGAAGCCGGTTAGGTTCCGGGGCATGGAGAACGTACTCCGCCCCGTGACCGTGGTCGGCGTGGCCGTATTTCTGACCGTCCTCATCGGCTGGGCCACCGACGTACTGCTGCGCAAGGCCGACGCGCGCCACAGCGAGACCCCGCTGTGGGGCCTGCTGCGACGTGCCCGTGTGCCGTATCAGATGGTGCTGTGCGCGGCCCTGCTGAGAGGTTCCTACGACGAGGCCGAGCTGTTCCTGGAGCACCGCACCGGCATCGGCCGGACACTGACCCTGGTGCTCATCGGGGCTGCGGCCTGGCTGGTGATCCGGATCGCGGCGGCCGTGGTCGAGACGACGTACACCCGCTACGCGCGCGCCCACCACGACCCCGCCCGGGTCCGGCGGGTGCGCACCCAGGTGACGCTGATCATGCGCGTGGTGGCGGCGATCGTCGCGGTGGTCGCCGTGGCGGCGATGCTGCTGACGTTCCCCGCGATGCGCGCGGCCGGCGCCTCGCTGCTGGCCTCCGCCGGTGTCCTCGGCATCGTGGCCGGCGTCGCGGCCCAGTCCACGCTGTCGAACCTGTTCGCCGGGCTGCAGATCGCCTTCGGCGACATGGTCCGGCTCGGCGACACCGTCGTGGTGGACGGCGAGTGGGGCACGGTCGAGGAGATCACCCTGACCTTTCTGACGGTACGGACCTGGGACGAGCGCCGGATCACCATGCCGGTGTCGTACTTCACCTCCAAACCCTTCGAGAACTGGTCCCGCGGCACCCCGCAGATGACCGGGATCGTCTACTGGCACCTCGACCACAGCGCGCCGATGGAGGCGATGCGCGAGAAGCTGCGGGACGTCCTGCGCGCGTGCCCGGCCTGGGACGGCCGCGCCTGCAGCCTGCAGGTGACCGACACCACGCCGAACACCGTCCAGGTGCGGGCCCTGGTGACCGCGAAGGACGCGGACGACATCTGGACGGTCCGGGTCACGGTCCGCGAGCAGATGATCACCTGGCTGTCCACGGAGCACCCCTACGCGCTGCCCCGGGTGAACACGGCGGAGTCCGTGCTCCCGCCGCACCACATCCCCTCCCCCGACGGCGCCTCCCTCCGCAGGGCGTACGAGTTCCCGCGCACCGGAAGGCACTGACCGCCCGGCGCCGGCCGGCCGGGGTTCAGTGGCCGCGCTCGGCGCCTCCGTTCACCTGGATGACCTGCGAGGTGATGTGCCCGGCGGCGGGCGAGGCCAGCCAGTGCAGGGTCTCGGCCACGTCACCCGGTATGCCGGCGCGGCCGGTCGAGGTGCCGGCGACGAGCCTCGCCCGCCGGGCCTCGTCCATGGTGTCGCCGAAGAACTCGGTGTCCTCGATGTATCCGGGGGCGACCACGTTCACCGTGACACCGTGCGGGCCCAGCTCCCGGGCCAGGTCGTGGGCGTACGGGTGCAGGCCGGCCTTGGCCGCCGCGTAGGCTCCGGTGCCCGAGCCGCGGTAGGCGGCGATGGAACTGACGAAGAGCACCCGGCCGCCGGGCTCGGCGAGCCGGTGCTTCAGCGCCTCGGTGAGGAGCACCGCGGTCAGGGTGTTCTGCCGGAAGTTGACGGTCCAGCGGTGGGCCACCTGGTCGAGGGGGTCCTCGCTGCCGGCCGGCGGCTCCAGATGTCCGGCCCCGCCGGCACTGTGCACGAGCACGTCCACGGTGCCCAGCTCCTCGGCGACGAACCGGGCGACACCGCGGACCTGGCCGGGTTCGGAGAGGTCCGCGGCGTAGGTGAGCGCCCCGGCCACCCCGGCCTTCGCCAGCGCCTGCGCACGCCGCCCCAGCAACAGCACCCGGTCCCCGGCCGCGGCGAAGGCGTGCGCCGCCGCACGTCCGATCCCCGTGCCGCCCCCACTGATCACGATGTTGCGCGTCATGATCCGAGCGTAGGAGCGATCCACCGGTGAGGGCGGGAGTCATCCACAGGATCGACACATTCGTATGACCGATCGGGCACGGATGGACGCACCGCCCACCCGCTCACCCGCTCACCCGCTCACCCGCTCACCCGCTCACCCGCTCACCCGCTCACCGCAGGCTGCGCACGTCGAGGTGGCGCAGCACCCGGTCCACGACCTCCGGGTCCGCCCCGGGCTCGCTCCGCGCCGCCAGCACCTCGTGCCGCGCGGCGCTCAGCATCTCGCCCTGGATGCGCCGCACCCGCTTCAGCCGCTTCACCCGCTGCTGCTGCGCCTCCCGGCGTTCCGCCTCCCCCATGTCCGGGCTGATCCGGATCCCGATGTCGAAGGCGCGCCGCAGCATCTGCTCGGACAGCTCCTCGGGCAGCTCCTCCACCTGCTCGATCTCCCGCAGCCGGCGCTTCGCCGCCTTCGCGGCGCGTACCGCCAGCTCCTTCTCGAACTCCTTCTCCCGCTCGGAGTCGGCCTGCACCCCCAGCCGCTTCACCAGCCAGGGCAGCGTCAGCCCCTGCACCACGAGCGTGGCGACGATCACCCCGAAGGCGATGAAGATGATCTCGTCCCGGTCGGGGAAGGGAGAGCCGTCGCCGGTCTTGAGCGGCACGGCCAGCGCCAGCGCCACCGACGCCACCCCGCGCATCCCGGACCACCACATCACGACGGTCTCCCGCCGGCTCACGGGGATCTCCTCGTCGTAGTCCCGCCGCGCGTGCAGCCGCTGGGTCAGCCAGGCCGCCGGCAGCAGCCACACCAGCCGGACGACGACCACCACCCCCACGACGGCGGCCGCCCAGCCCAGCATCTCGCCCCACCGCCCCTGGGCCGTGCGGATGGCGTTGTGCAGTTCCAGACCGATCAGCCCGAAGGCGACGCCCGTGACGAGGGTGTCGATGATGTCCCAGAAGGTGTGCCCGGCGAGCCGGGTCATCACGTCGTCGGCGTCGGTGGCGTACTCGGCCAGGAAGAGCGCCGTGGTGAGCACGGCGAGCACCCCGGAGCCGTGCAGCTTCTCCGCGAGCACGTAGGAGGCGTACGGCACCAGCAGCGTCATGCCGATCTGCAGGGTCGGATCGCCCAGCAGGTCCATCACCCTGTTCGCGCCCCAGCCCAGCACCAGGCCCACGGCCACCGCGACGACGGCCGACAGCACGAGGTCCAGTCCGGCCCGCCAGGGCGAGAACGTGCCGCTCACGGCGGCGGCGATCGCCACGTGGTACAGCACGATGGCCGTGACGTCGTTGAAGAGTCCCTCGCCCTCCAGGATCGACACCAGACGGCGCGGCAGCCCCAGCTGTCCGGCGACGCTGGTCGCGGCGACCGGGTCGGGCGGCGCGATCAGGGCGCCGAGCGCGACGGCTGCGGCGATCGGCAGCCCCGGCACGATCGCGTTGGCGACGAACGCCACGCACACCGTCGTCACGAACACCAGGGCGACGGCCAGCAGGAAGATCGGGCGGATGTTGGCCGCGAACTGCCGCCAGGAGGTGCGTCGGACGGCGGCGTACAGCAGCGGCGGCAGCAGCCCCGGCAGGATCAGCTCGGGCGGGATGTTCACGTCGGGCACGAAGTCGGCCACGGCCAGAACCCCGCCGAACAGGGTCATCAGCACCGGCGCCGGCACCCCCAGCCGGTCCCCCACCGGGACACTCACCAGGGCCCCGAGCAGCAGTACGAACAACAGAGCCAGCTGATCCACGGACGGCGCTCCGGGGGTCGACGATCACACGGCAGACCTCAAGTCTGCCACCACGACCTGCGGATTCCCCACGAACCGCTTGGTCAGACCCGCGTGTTCGCATACACTGCTCGCCCACCACGGACACATCAGAGCACGGCCGCCAACACCCGTCGGTCCGCATAGGATTGACATCTTGTCAGCGGACTCGGGCAGTGTCCCGTCGCGCCGGTCGCCGTTCTCGGCACCCTCTGGAGGTCACAGTGGACATCGAACTCTCCGAGCTCCTCGCGTCCTTGCGAGCGGAGATCGAGACCGCCCGCACCGAGGCCGACGGCAAGGACGTGCGGTTCAAGATCGAGTCCGTCGACCTGGAACTCCATGTCGCCGTCGAGAAGACGAAGCAGGTCAAGGGCGGGGTGAAGTTCTGGGTGCTGTCCGGCGACCTCACGGGCGGATCCAAGAACACCCGCACCCACGTCATCAAGCTGCGCCTGTCCCCCGAGACGTACGACGCCCAGGGGCAGCCGACCACGGTGCTGACCGGCGACGACGTCTCCGACCTGATCGGCTAGGGACGGGCATGGGGGGCGGGGTCGAGCACGCGGACCGAGTGGCCGAGGTCCTCGTACGGCAGGGCGAGAAGACGGAGTACGGCTCGGGCTTTCTCATCAGCAAGAGCCTGGTACTGACGGCCAGGCACCTCCTGCAGACGACGGACGCCGCCCGGCCGCGCGCCGTCACCGTCCTGCTCGGCGTCCGGCCGCAGGAGCTGCCCGTCGACGTGGAGTGGTGCTCCACGTCGTACGACCTGGCACTGCTCAGGCTGCGTGATCCCGTACCCGGCGTGAAGGCGGTTCACTTCGGCAGCCTCCCCGCCGGGCCCGGCACCGTGCCGGTGTCCGGCATCGGTTTCCCCCGCTCCGCCCACCGCACGGAGACGCCGGGCCTCGCGGGGCGCGACAGCCTGGCCGCCCATGGGGTGATCCGGCTCGGTTCGAACCTCAAGTCCGGCCTGCTGGACATCGCGGTCTCGAATCCGCCCCCCGTCACCAAGCCCGGTGCAGATCCGTGGAAGGGCATGTCGGGTGCCGCCTTCTTCACCGAGGACCGGCACCACCTCGTCGGTGTGCAGAGCAGGCGCCTGACCGCGGCCGGAACGGGCAGCGTCGACGCGGAACCGGTCGCCCGGGCCCTGGCGGAGGAGCCCGACTTCAGGGCCGCGCTGCTGAAGGACCTCGTTTCGACCAGACCCCGTCCCCTCCTCGTCCAGCAGGCCGGCGACCTCTCCCTGGCCGCGGTCGTCGACCAGGAGGACCTGCTCGCCGGCCTGACGGGATTCAAGAGGAACCTGATCTCCGATCACCTGCCGTTCGTCTCTCCCGGGGCCGGGCACGACGCCCACCCCCGCATGATCATGAGCCGCGTCCTGGAAGGCGAGGAGACCGGACTGCTGCTCGTCGGCCAGGCCGGCACCGGCAAGACGCGCACCGGCATCGAGGTGGGCCGGGTGGCCCTCGAGGCCGGCTGGCGGGTGCTGCACGTCAGGCCCGGCGGGACGGCGTCACTCGTCGACGAGATCGCGGAGGCCGTCCTGGCCGGCTCCGAGGACGTCCTGGTCGTCATCGACTACCTCAATCTCTTCATCGCCGACAAGGAAGGCGAGTCACCGCTCGATCTGGAGGCGGTCAGGGGACGTCTGCTGCCCGATGCCGCGAAGAAGAACATCGAGGTGCGGTTCCTCGCCTCGGTGCGCCCCGGCTGGCTGCAGCAGCACAGGAGCCGGCTGCGGTCCTTCTTCGGCGAGGTGCATCTGCGGCAGGACGAGGAGTTCATGCGGGCCGTCGCCGACCAGGGCCTGCAGCACCTCGCCAAGACGGCCGTGGCCGAACTCGGCCTGCCCCACATGCGGCGCCTGTGCGGGCGCCGCCCCATCCTCACCCTGCTCATCGCCTCCGAGGTGGAACGCCGGGTGGCCCGCGGCCTCGACCCGCCCAGCATCGCGGGCATGCGCGAGGGCGGAGAGCTCGCCAAGTGGCTGCACGCCCGGCTGCACGAAGACGCTCTCACCGTGCCCGATCCCCCATCACCCCTCGACGGCGCGCACGCCACCGACGACCTCGTCGCCGCCGCTGCCGCCGCGGCGGCGTGCCCGCAGCCGGAGGCCGAGATCCGGGAGGCGGCCCGCGTGGCGCTGGCCTCGACGGCCAGCGGCGCCGGGCGGGCCGACACCGTCGTCGACGCCCTGATCGGCCTCGGCTGGCTGGAGGGCGAGGGCGGCCATCTGGAGGTGGCGCACGACATCGTCTGCGACCAGCTGACCGATTCGGTGATCCGCCCCGACGGCACCCGGGTCGACCGGCTCCGCACCCACGACCTGCTGTCCGGCTGCTTCACCGAGGCCCGCACCATCGGCCGCTACGCGACGAACCTCGCCCGGCTGCTCGACGACCTCGCACTGCGGCAACGGGACGCGGAGGTCGGCGATGTGCTGGCGGACTGGTTCGCCGGGAACGCGGCCGCCATCGGTGACGTCATGCAGCGGGACCCCGACGTCGGCGGCTACGCGCTGGGCGCGATCTGCTCGGGGCCGCCGTGGGCGGGCTCCCTGGCGGAGCACTGGACCAAGATCGTCGCCCCCTGGCTGGAGGAGTACGGCGACACCGTCAACGCCCGCCATGTCCTGCGCCGCGGCCTCAGGCACCTGCCGACCGACGCCGCCCAGCGCCTCGTGCCCACCGCGCTGCGCTGGCTCGAACTGCACCACCGGCGCCGCGAGGGAAGCTTCGTACTGACCATCCTGCTGGAGCGCGACGAGGTCGGCGCGCCGTTCCTCCCGGACGTCCTGCAGGCGACCGTGACCTGGCTCGCCGACAACTCCTCGCTCCCCGAGTCGAGTCACCTGCTCGCCAAGATGCTGACGCGCAGGGACCTGACCCCGCTCCAGGAGCAGCGGATCGTCGCCGCCACCCTCCGGTGGCTCGATCACCACAAAGGCAAACGCGAGGCCACGTACGTGCTCGCCCCCCTTCTCGAGCACCCGGCTCTGCGGCTGAGCGCGCGCAACGCCGTTCGGGCCGCCGAGCTGTGGCTGCGGGAGTTCTGCACATGGCCGGAGGCCTGGCGGGTGATCGCCAAGCTGCTCGCGCGCGACGACCTCGGCCGGGACATGCGGCAGACGACCTTCCGGCGCGCCGAGGAATGGCTCGGCACGAACGGCCACCGCCAGGAGGCCAGTCACGTGGTCGGCAGGCTGCTCACCCGCGGCGACCTGAGCGACACCGAGCTGCGCGGCGCGGTCCGCTCCGGCATCGCCTGGACCCGGGCCCAGCCGATCGAGGCCAACTGGACGTACGTACTGGAACTGCTGCTCAAGCGGCCCGATCTGACCGACGGCGAACGCGCGACCACCGTCCGGCTCGCCGACGAGTGGCTGGAGCATCACGTCACGGACACCGCCGCGGACTTTTTCATCCGCACCGTGCTCGAAAGGCCCGACCTGACGGACGGGGAGATCCGGCGGACGGTGGCCTACGCCGATGCCTGGCTGCGGCTGCACGCGCTGGAGCACAACGCGGACCGCATCATCAACTTCCTGCTCGGGTACGGCCACCTCACCGCGGACGAACGCGGTATGGCCACCCGGTACGCCGAGCGGCGGCTGGAAGGCCAACCGCACGACGAGGAGAACAGCTTCGCCCTGGTCAGGCTGCTGGGGCAGCGCGACATCTCCGACGAGGAGGCCGCGGGACACGTGTCGGCCGCGTTCGACTGGCTCGCGACCCACGGGACCAGCCCCTCGGCCAGCCATGTCGTCCGTGCCGTGCTGGACCGGCCGCACCTGACCTACGACGTCATGTCCCGGTCCTGCGTCGTGGCCCTGGCCTGGCTCGACCACCATCCGTCCAGCGCCGGCACCAGCTTCGTCCTCGGAGCCCTGCTGTCCCGGTCCGACCTGCCGGCGGAATTCGTCCCGGCCACGCTCTCCGGGGCGCTGACCTGGCTGACGTCGAACGGCCTCGAACCCACGGCGGGCATCGTCCTGTTCAACCTGCTCCTCCGGCGGGACGTGGACAGGCTGGACACGGGCGGCGATCAGCTGCGCACGCTCTTCGACATGTCCCTCGCGTGGCTGGACCTGCACGAGACCGACGTGCCGATGTCGGGGCGTGTCCTCGGCAGCCTGCTGTTCCGGACCGACCTCGAACCGCCCGAGATCGAGCAGGCCATCTCCCGGGCGCTGCCCTGGGCGCGGCACCATGTCGAGAACCACTGGTCGGAACGCACGGTGCGGGCCCTGCTGCGCCGCGACGAGCTCGACGAGGCCGGCAGCCGCACCGTGGTCGAACTGGCCACCCTGTGGGCGCACACGCACGGCGAGCACCCGATCGCGGCCAACGTCCTCATCGAACTGCTGGGCCGGACGGACCTCACCGACGAACAGCGGACCCAGGTCGAGGAGGCCGGTTCCCGCTGGGTGGCGGTGAACCCGGACAGCCCGAAGAACGCCGCCGTCCACGCGGCCAGGAACAGGGCCGCCGCCGCCGCGGAAGCCGCGGACTCCATCTCCGAGGCGCTTGCCCGGCTCGAACAGAGCAACGGCGAACTGCCCGCGTTCGACTTCTTCAGGGACCTGCTCGGCCGGCGGCAACTGAGCCAGGACGCCTTCGAGTCGATCGCCGCCGTCGTCCTGGAGTGGACGGAGTCCCACCCGGACAGCCCGGACAGCGCCTTCCACCTCGGCTTCCTCCTCAGCAGGCAGCGGCTCACCGGCCTGCCCCTGGACCGCGCCTTCGCCACGGCGGAGCGGTGGCTGCGGCGCCATGTCCCGGCCACCCAGGCCAGCACCGTGCTGGCCGGCCTGCTCGACCGGAAGGACCTCGGCGGAGAGCGGCTCCGGACGGCGCTGACCGTCACCGAACTGTGGCTGCGCGATCACGCCACCCTGGGCGACGCCCAGTACGTGCTCAAGAGGCTGCTCGCCCGCCGCGACCTGGCCCCGGCCGAACAGCGGAAGGTGGTGGACACCGCTCTGCGGTGGCTGGGGTCGCACGACGGCAGTGACCAGGCGGCACACGTACTGAGCCCGCTCAACGCCTCGCCCCGGCTGACCCGGCAGGACCTGGAGGCCCTGGTGGAGCACTCGCTGGCCTGGGTGAACGCCGAGCGCGGCGGCCGTGACATCCAGTCCGTTCTCGAACCCCTGCTGGAGCACTCCGAACTCACCCCCGACCAGCTGCGGCGCGTCGCCTCCTGCGCCCTGCGCTGGAGCGACGGCAATCTCGGGGAGATCAGTGCGCCCCGGCTGCTGAAGGCGGTCGTGTGCCGTGCGGAGATCCCGAGCCAGGTCTCGGCCGCCTCGGTCGACCTCGCCTACGACTGGATCCGGGCCGACCCCACCGTCTTCGACACCTGCTTCTTCCTCGACGCCCTGCTCCGCGTGCGCGATCTGCCGGCCGACCGGCTCACCTCCGTGGTGACCTGGTCCTTCGACTGGCTGGGCCGGCACATGCCGCAGTTCAAGTCCCGTCTGGTCCTGAGATCCCTGCTCGCGCTGGAGCAGCTCCCGGGGGACCAGGCGCGTCAGGCCGCGGGCCACGCGCTGTCGTGGCTCCGCAGATACGAGACGCGCCTCGTCTCCGACTCCTCCAAGGGCCACGGTCAGGAGATCGTCGAGCTGCTCCTGCTGCGCACCGACGTGGACGAGGACACGGCCGAGCAGGCACGGCACTTCGCGGCGCTGCTCCGCCGGGCCGGATGAGCCGGGGCGGCGGGCCGCTCCCCGAAAAGCGCCCGTCGTGCGTCCCGGCGGCAGCGCCGTGCCCCTACAGGGCCCGGCGCATCGCCCGGTGGGGTATGCCGGCGTCCGGGAACTCCGGGCCGTAGGCCGTGTAGCCGAGGCGCTCGTAGAAGCCCAGGGCCTGGGTCTGTGCGTGCAGGTCCACCCAGGCGAGGCCGCGCTCGCGTGCCGCGTCCTCGATGGCGCGCACCAGGGCCGCGCCCACGCCGAGCCCGCGCGCCGCCCGGGAGACGGCGAGCCGACCCAGCGAGCCGACCGCCGGGTCCCCGCCGGTCTTCTCGGCCGCGGACTCGCCGTACAGCAGCCGGCCGGTGCCCAGCGGCAGCCCGTCCTCGCGGACCGCCAGCACATGCACGGCCACCGCGTCGTGGGCGTCGTACTCGATGTCCTCGGCGACGCCCTGTTCGACCACGAAGACCTCCTTGCGGACCGCGAAGCACGCCTCGCGGTCGGCGGGGTCCTCGGCGATCCGGAGCGTGTAGGAGGGGCTCACGCCCATGTCTCCTCCCGGACCTGTTCGAGGGCCTTCTGCAGGTCCTCGGGGTAGTCGCTCCCGAACTCCACCCACTGGCCGTCCCCGGGATGCTCGAAGCCCAGCCGGACGGCGTGCAGCCACTGGCGGGTCAGGCGCAGCCGCTTGGCGAGGGTCGGGTCGGCGCCGTAGGTGAGGTCTCCGACGCAGGGGTGGCGGTGGGCGGCCATGTGGACCCGGATCTGGTGGGTGCGGCCGGTCTCCAGCTTCACGTCGAGCAGGGAGGCGGCGCGGAAGGCCTCGATGAGGTCGTAGTGGGTCACCGACGGCTTGCCCTCGGCCGTGACCGCCCACTTGTAGTCGTGCTGGGGGTGCCGGCCGATCGGGGCGTCGATCGTGCCGCTCGTCGGGTCCGGGTGGCCCTGGACGAGGGTGTGGTACCGCTTGTCGACCGTGCGCTCCTTGAACTGGCGCTTGAGCGACGTGTACGCGTACTCGGACTTCGCGACGACCATCAGGCCCGAGGTGCCGACGTCCAGGCGGTGCACGATGCCCTGGCGCTCGGCGGCGCCGGAGGTGGAGATCCGGTACCCGGCGGCGGCGAGACCGCCGATGACGGTCGGGCCGGACCAGCCCGGCGACGGGTGCGCGGCCACGCCGACCGGCTTGACGATGACGACCACGTCATCGTCGTCGTGCACGATCTCCATGCCCTCGACCGGCTCGGCGACCACCTGGACGGGTGCGGGCGCCTGCGGCATCTCGACCTCGAGCCAGGCGCCGCCGCGCACCCGCTCGGACTTGCCGACCACCGCGCCGTCGACCTGGACCTTGCCGGTCGCGGCCAGCTCCGCGGCCTTCGTGCGGGAGAAGCCGAACATGCGGGAGATGGCGGCGTCGACGCGCTCGCCCTCCAGGCCGTCGGGCACGGGCAGGGTACGGATCTCGGGAATCGTGCTCACCCGTCGAGTATGCCGGACGGCTCCGCCGCCCCCGAACGAGCCTGTGGACAAGTGCCCGGCGCTCAGTCCTTGTGGACCGTGCCGTCGGGGTCCAGGCCGCGGAAGGACAGCAGCACGATCAGGATGCCGCCGCACACGATCGCCGAGTCGGCGAGGTTGAAGACCGCGAAGCCCTTGGGGGCGATGAAGTCCACCACCTCGCCCTCGAAGACGCCCGGCGCGCGGAAGATCCGGTCGGTGAGGTTGCCGAGCGCACCGCCGAGCAGCAGGCCGAGCGCGACCGCCCAGGGGAAGCTGTACAGCTTGCGGGCCAGCCGGATGATCACCCCGATCACGGCCGCGGCGATGAGCGTGAAGATGATCGTGAAGGCCGCGCCGAAGCCGAAGGCGGCGCCCGGGTTGCGGATGGCGTGCAGCTCCAGCAGGTCCCCGACGAGCCGGATGGGCGCGTGGCCCTCCAGCCGGGAGACGACGAGCAGCTTGCTGACCAGGTCGAGGGCGTAGGCGAAGACGGCCACCGCGAACAGCACGGCGATGCGGCGCCCGCGGCCGGTCCGCGGCGGCTCAGGTGCCCGCCGCTCGTCCGCGCCGGCCTCCCCGGGGCCGCCGTCCGCGCCGGAGCCGGCGGGTGCTCCGGCCGCCGCCGTCTGCTCGTCGTCGCCGTCCGGGGTGTCCGGCGTACCGATGATGCGCTCCGCCTCTGCCACGTGAGTCCCTCAACCTAGGTGCCTGACTGGGGACGAGACTACGGCACGGCCGGGCGCCGCCTCACGCTCAGGAACGGCGTTCCTGCTTCTGCTTGCACTCCACGCACAGCGTGGCCCTCGGAAACGCCTGCATACGCGCCTTGCCGATGGGGTTGCCGCAGTTCTCGCACAGGCCGTAGGTACCCGCGTCCAGCCGTTCCAGGGCCCGTTCGGTCTGGGTGAGCATCTCGCGCGCGTTGGCGGCGAGGGCCAGCTCGTGCTCGCGCGTGATGTTCTTGGTGCCGGTGTCGGCCTGGTCGTCGCCGGCGCCGTCCCCGGAGTCCCGCATCAGGCCGACGAGGGACGCCTCGGACGAGCTGATCTCCTCCCGCAGCCGCTCCATCTCGGACTGCAGTTCCGCGCGGGCCTCGTCGACCTCCTTCTCGGTCCAGGGGTCCTCGCCGGGGCGCACCGCCAGCTCGCCGGGCTCCACCGCGGCGACCCGCGCCTTGGGAACGGCGGTCTGTTCCGCCGTGGCCGTGCCAGGAGTCTTCTTCGCAACCACCGTCGTGGCTCCCGTCTGCTCCGCGGCGTGCGCCGCGCCCGCTTTCTTGGCCGTGCTCTTCCCGGCCGCCCCCTTCACCGCGGCCTTCTGACCAGTGGCTTTCTCAGCGACGGCCTTCTTGGCCGCCGTCTTCCCGGCGGCCGTCCTCCCCGTGGCCGTCCTCCCCGTGGCCGTCCTCTTGGCGGCCGTCTTCCTCCCGGCCGTCCCCGCGAGCGCCGGCTCCCCGGCAGCGGCCGCGGCGGACCGGCCGGCGGCCTTCTTCCCGGCGGCCTCCTTCTTCCCGGCCGCCGGCGACTCGGCGGCCGGGATCTCCGCCGCCGCTTCCTTCCCGGCCGCCTTCTTGCCGACCACTTCCTTCCCGGCCGCCTTCTTGCCGAGGGTCTTCTTCCCCGCCGCCTCCGTGGCGACCGAGTTCCTGGCGGCCGGCTTCCCGGCGGCCGTCGTGCCCGGAGCCGTCTTCCCGGTGGCAGGCCTCGCGCCGGTCTTCCCGGTCGCCGGCTGCTGTACGGCGGTCTTCTTCGCCACCATGGCCGCGACCCCTTCACGCAGTGTGACGTTGCTCGCGAATCGTGCTGGGACGATAAATCGACTTGAGTCCCGCGGCAACGGGGCACACCGCCCGATTCGCCCGCCCGCACCCCCCGAGCCACGGGCCTGCATCCGTTGTGCCCCGCTCCCCGCCGGGTAATCCGCCGGGACCGGCCCGCGCCGATCCCGGGCCCCGGCCCCCTCGCCGTTCGGGTCACGCGGCCCGGTCACCCCCCGCCCGCCCCCGACCCGCGGAAAACCGGTCCGCCGCTGTCCGCGCGGCGCCGTACACTGGGCGGAGCGAGAAGCGTGGATGGGGACGAGTAGCGGCGTACGCGGCCGAGAGCGACCCGGGGACGGTGTGAGCCCGGGGGCGAGCGCGACGTGAAGATCACCCCGGAGCCGCCGGAAGAAAGCCGCAGCCGGAACGCTGGGGCGAGTAGAGCCGGCTTCGCGACCCCAATGAGGGGGCTCACCGGCGCGTAGGGCGCGGCGGAGGGCCAAGGAGGGTGGTACCGCGGGAGCGCGCCGCACACGGCGTAGACAGGAACGAAGGCTCTCGTCCCTCCGACGGAAGGCAGCAAGTCCGTTGGAGGATGCTCGCAGATGACAGCGCCGACGTACCGCCAGGTGCCCGCACAGGTCGACCTGCCCGCTCTTGAGCACGCCGTGCTCGACTTCTGGCGCGACCAGAAGATCTTCGCCAAGAGCCTGGAGCAGTCCGAGGGCCGCCCTGAATGGGTGTTCTACGAAGGCCCGCCCACCGCCAACGGCATGCCGGGCGCCCACCACATCGAGGCGCGCGTCTTCAAGGACGTCTTCCCCCGCTTCCGCACCATGCGCGGCTACCACGTGGCCCGCAAGGCCGGCTGGGACTGCCACGGCCTGCCCGTCGAGCTGGCCGTCGAGAAGGAGCTGGGCTTCTCCGGCAAGCAGGACATCGAGGCGTACGGCATCGCCGAGTTCAACGCCAAGTGCCGCGAGTCCGTGACCCGGCACACCGACGCCTTCGCCGACCTGACGACCCGCATGGGCTACTGGGTCGACCTGGACGACGCCTACCGCACCATGGACCCCGAGTACGTGGAGTCGGTGTGGTGGTCGCTGAAGGAGATCTTCAACAAGGACCTGCTGGTCCAGGACCACCGCGTCGCCCCCTGGTGCCCCCGCTGCGGCACCGGTCTGTCCGACCACGAGCTGGCGCAGGGCTACGAGACGGTCGTCGACCCGTCCGTTTACGTCCGCTTCCCGCTCACCTCCGGTCCGCTGGCCGGCGAGGCCGCGCTGCTGGTGTGGACGACGACCCCCTGGACCCTGGTGTCCAACACGGCGGTCGCCGCGCACCCCGAGGTGACCTACGTCGTCGCGACCGACGGCGAGGAGAAGCTCGTCGTCGCCGAGCCGCTGCTCGCCAAGGCGCTCGGCGAGGGCTGGGAGACCACGGGCCAGACCTTCACCGGTGCCGAGATGGAGCGCTGGACGTACCGGCGCCCGTTCGAGCTGGTGGAGTTCCCGGAGCCGGCGCACTACGTGGTGAACGCCGACTACGTCACCACCGAGGACGGCACGGGTCTGGTTCACCAGTCCCCCGCCTTCGGTGAGGACGACCTCAGGGTCTGCCGCTCCTACGGCCTGCCCGTGGTGAACCCGGTCCGCCCCGACGGCACCTTCGAGGAGGACGTCCCGCTGATCGGCGGCGTCTTCTTCAAGAAGGCGGACGAAAAGCTCACGGAGGACCTCCAGCGGCGCGGCCTCCTCTTCAGGCACCTGCCGTACGAGCACAGCTACCCGCACTGCTGGCGCTGCCACACCGCGCTGCTCTACTACGCGCAGCCCTCCTGGTACATCCGCACGACGGCGATCAAGGACCGCCTCATCCAGGAGAACGAGGGCACCAACTGGTTCCCGGAGACGGTCAAGCACGGCCGCTTCGGCGACTGGCTGAACAACAACATCGACTGGGCGCTGTCCCGCAACCGCTACTGGGGCACCCCGCTGCCGATCTGGCGCTGCGAGGACGACCACCTCACCTGCGTCGGCTCCCGCGCGGAGCTGACCGAGCTGACCGGCACGGACCAGTCGGACCTGGACCCGCACCGCCCGTACATCGACGAGGTCACCTTCGCCTGCCGCCACGACGGCTGCGGCAAGGCGGCCACGCGCGTGCCGGAGGTCATCGACGCCTGGTACGACTCGGGTTCGATGCCGTTCGCGCAGTGGGGTTACCCGCACAAGAACAAGGAGCTGTTCGAGAGCCGTTACCCGGCGCAGTTCATCTCCGAGGCCATCGACCAGACCCGCGGCTGGTTCTACACCCTGATGGCCGTCGGCACCCTCGTCTTCGACAAGTCGTCGTACGAGAACGTCGTCTGCCTCGGCCACATCCTCGCCGAGGACGGCCGCAAGATGTCCAAGCACCTGGGCAACACCCTGGACCCGATCCCGCTCATGGACCGGCACGGCGCGGACGCGGTGCGCTGGTTCATGGCGGCCGGCGGCTCCCCCTGGGCCGCGCGCCGGGTCGGTCACGGCACGATCCAGGAGGTCGTCCGCAAGACCCTGCTGACGTACTGGAACACGGTCGCCTTCCAGGCGCTGTACGCCCGTACGTCGCAGTGGGCGCCGTCCGCGGCGGACCCGGCGCCGGCCGAGCGCCCGGTCCTGGACCGCTGGCTGCTGTCCGAACTGCACGCGCTGACCGACCAGGTGACCCAGGCGCTGGAGGCGTACGACACCCAGCGCGCCGGCAAGCTGCTGTCCGCGTTCGTGGACGACCTGTCGAACTGGTACGTCCGCCGCTCGCGCCGCCGCTTCTGGCAGGGCGACAAGGCCGCGCTGCGCACGCTGCACGAGGTGCTGGAGACGGTCACCAGGCTGATGGCGCCGATCACCCCGTTCATCGCCGAGCGGGTGTGGCAGGACCTGGTCGTGCCGGTCACCCCGGGCGCGCCGGAGTCCGTGCACCTGGCCGGCTGGCCGGAGGCGGACCTGTCGGCGATCGACCCGGAGCTGTCGAAGCAGATGGTCCTGGTCCGCCGGCTGGTGGAGCTGGGCCGCGCCACGCGCGCGGAGTCGGGCGTCAAGACCCGTCAGCCGCTGTCCCGGGCCCTGATCGCGGCCGCCGGGTTCGAGTCCCTGGACCCGGAGCTGCACACGCAGATCACCGAGGAGCTGAACGTCGAGGGGCTGGCCTCGCTCAGCGAGGTCGGCGGCAGCCTGGTCGACACGACCGCCAAGGCCAACTTCCGGGCGCTCGGCAAGCGGTTCGGCAAGCGCGTCCAGGACGTGGCGAAGGCCGTCGCGGGCGCCGACGCGGCCGCCCTCTCCCTCGCCCTGCGCGAGGGCACGGCGTCCGTGGAGGTCGACGGTGAGACGGTCGCCCTCGCTCCGGACGAAGTGATCATCACGGAGACCCCGCGCGAGGGCTGGTCGGTGGCCTCCGACTCCGGTGCCACGGTCGCCCTGGACCTGGAGATCACCGAGGAGCTGCGCCAGGCCGGGCTGGCCCGTGACGCGATCCGGCTGATCCAGGAGGCCCGCAAGAACAGCGGTCTGGACGTGGCCGACCGGATCGCGCTGCGCTGGACGTCGACGGACGCCGCGGTCGTGGCGGCGCTGACCGAGCACGCGGGACTGATCGCCGACGAGGTCCTGTCGACCGACTTCGGGCAGGGCGAGGCCGACGGCGGCTTCGGTGAGCCGTTCACCGACGAGGGACTGGCGCTGACGTTCCGGCTGCGCAAGGCGTAACCACCGGACAGGCCGAAGGCCCGGTCCCCGTCAGGGGGCCGGGCCTTCGGCGTCAGGGAAGCCGGGGAAGCCGGCGAAGCACGGCCGGGCTCCCGGGCCGGGCCGGACGCGCACCGGAAACGCTCCCCGTGCGCACCGGAACGCTCCCCGCGCAACCCGCGTAAAAAGGGCGGGGCCCCGGATCACTGGATCCGGGGCCCCGCCCTTGGGCGCTGCCGACGCCGTTGTCGTACTAGTGCCCGGTGCTCAGTTGTCGTCCTCGTCGATCAGGAACCCACGCATCGGCGAGGGTGCCTGGCCCATCGAGGACGGGCCCTGCGGGCGGACCGGGGCCATCGGCTGGGTCATGGCCGGGGTCATCTGCTGCTGGCTGCCGTAGGACGGGGCGGACGGAGCGGGCGAGCCGCCCATCGTCTGGTTGCCGCCGTAGGACGGGGCGCTCGCGCCGGCCGGGGCCATGGAGGGCGCCGGGGACGGCGGCAGCGACGCGGTGGCCGGGGTGCGCGGCGGGGCCAGGGAGTCGTCGGCCTGGGTCTCCAGCTGACGCAGCTGGGACTCGAGGTACGACTTCAGGCGCGTGCGGTACTCGCGCTCGAAGCCGCGCAGGTCCTCGACCTTGCGCTCCAGCGTGGCGCGGGCGGACTCCAGGGAGCCCATGGCGACGCGGTGCTTCTCCTGCGCGTCCCGCTCCAGGGCGTCGGCCTTGGCACGGGCGTCACGCTCCAGACCCTCGGCGCGGCTGCGGGCCTCGCCGACGATCTTGTTGGCCTCGGAGCGGGCCTCGGCGATCGCCTGGTCGGCGGTCTGCTGGGCCAGCGAGAGGACACGGGCGGCGCTGTCGCCACCGGGGCCCTGACCGGGGCCGCCCATCGGACCGCCCATGGGGCCGCCCATCGGGCCACCCATCTGCTGCTGCATGGGCGGCTGGCCGCCCATCGGGCCCTGACCCATCGGACCCTGGCCCATCGGGCCGGGACCCTGCGGGCCGCCCTGACCGCCGGGGCCGGCGGGCAGCTGCGGGGCACCGCTCGGCAGCTGGGGCGGACCACCCATGGGGCCACCCATCTGCTGCTGCGGCGGGCCCGATATGCCGGCGGGCACCGGAGCGCCGGGACCTCGCATGCCCTGCTGCGGCATGCCCTGCTGAGGCATCCCCTGCTGCGGCATGCCCTGCTGCGGCATCCCCTGCTGCTGCTCCTGCTCCGGAGGCTTGCGCATGTTCTGCTGGTTCTGCGCGGCGGCTCGCGTCGCCGCGGCCAGCTTGGCGCGCAGGTCCTCGTTCTCGCGGAGCAGACGGGTCAGTTCGGCTTCGACCTCGTCGAGGAAGGCATCGACCTCGTCCTCGTCATAGCCTTCTCGGAGGCGGACGGTCGTGAACTGCTTGTTCCGCACGTCCTCGGGGGTCAACGGCATCTCTTCACCTCAACGTAGTCATCGGCAGTCGGCAAGACCGGATCGTCCACCCTCATCTCACGAAATTCTGCGCAATGGAGATGAGAATGTAGACGATGATCATCAGTACGAAGAAGGACAGGTCGAGCGCCACGCCCCCGAGACGCAGCGGCGGGATGAACCGCCGCAGAAGCTTCAGCGGTGGATCGGTGACAGTGTAGGTGGCCTCCAGTACGACCACCATCGCCTTGCCGGGTTGCCACGAGCGGGCGAACTGGAAGACGTAGTCCATGACCAGCCGGAAGATGAGGACGACGAGAAACACCATCAGCGCGATGTAGATCACCTGCGCGAACACGCTCATGGCCTGTCGTTCCCTCTCCCCTGTTCCCGTGCTCTTCCGTGCTTCGGTCCGGTCATGCGTCTCAGCTCTGGTTGAAGAACCCGCCCTCTGCGATGCGGGCCTTGTCCTCCGCCGTGACATCGACGTTAGCAGGAGACAACAGGAACACCTTCTGCGTCACCCGCTCGATGCTGCCGTGAAGACCAAACACCAAACCGGCCGCAAAGTCGACAAGTCGCTTCGCGTCTGTGTCATCCATCTCAGTCAGATTCATGATCACCGGGGTGCCCTCACGGAAGTGTTCCCCGATGGTACGGGCCTCGTTGTAGGTCCGGGGGTGAAGCGTGGTGATCCGGTACGGCTCTCGTTCCGACACGACCTTGGGCATGATCACCGGTGCGTTCTTCTCCAGGGACTGGCGTTCTTGTGTGATGGATGCCACGGGCGCGATGCGCGCCGGGCGTCCGGATTCCGCGCCGAGCGAAGTCGCACGGGCCACCGGTTCGCGCGGCGCGGGCGGTTGCACGATTCGCACCTCTTCGTCCCTTTGGGACTGATGTGCGCCGTGCAGCTGATGGGACGGCTCGTGCCGTCGGTGGTCCCGCTCGGGCTCCGGGTCCAGTTCGGGCTCGAAGTCGTCGTCGGGGTCGAATCCGCGGCCGTCGTACCCATCGTCCTCCACGAGGCCGAGGTAGACCGCCATCTTGCGCATCGCGCCGGCCATGCTCTGAGTCCTCCGCTCTGTGGTGGATCGACTGACGACTGCCAAGTGCCCGCGATCCACGTGGCCGTTGTGCCCAATTTCACGGGCATTGACCATATTTTCTGCTGTGGTCCGACTTCCTGGCGACGTTACCCGAGCCTGGGGCGGACTCCGAGTACCGCGGTGCCGACGCGCACATGTGTCGCCCCGGCTGCCACGGCCTGTTCGAGGTCCGCACTCATCCCTGCCGACACCATGGTTGCAGCCGGATGGGCTCGGCGCAGGTCAGTCGACAAATCCATGAGCCGCTCGAACGCCGCCCGCTCACGCCCCGCGTACTCCCCGGCGAGCGGAGCGACGGTCATCAGCCCGTCGATCCGCAGCCCCGGCGCGCCGGCGACGAGGTCGGCCAACTCTTCGATTCCGCCCGGGGCCACACCACCGCGCTCCCCCCGGCCGCTCGCGTCCGCGTCCAGCGCGACCTGGATCAGGCAGCCCACCTCGCGCCCGGCCCGCACGGCCTCCTTGGACAGCGCGCCCACGAGCCGGGACCGGTCGACGGACTGCACGACATCGGCGTACCCGACCACGGAGCGCACCTTGTTGGTCTGCAACTGCCCCACGAAGTGCCACTTCAGCGGCAGATCCGCACAGGCGGCGGCCTTCGGGGCCGCGTCCTGGTCGCGGTTCTCGGCGACATGGCGCACACCGAGTTCCGACAGGATCCGCACATCGGACGCCGGGTAGGTCTTGGTGACCACGATCAGGGTCACCTCCTCCCGCCGGCGCCCGGCCGCCGCGCACGCGGCGGTGATGCGCTCCTCCACCTTCGCCAGATTCGCGGCGAGTTCGGTCTTACGGTCCGTCATGTCCCATCAGTCCAGCCAGACGTAGCCGGCGAGCCGCCCGGTGGCGCGGTCGCGGCGGTACGAGAAGTGGTCGCCCGATTCCAGCGTGCACACCGGCGACTGCGCCCGGTCGTGCACCCCGAGCCGGTCGAGCTGCGCGTGCACTCCGGCGCTCACGTCGAGCGCCGGCGTACCCCAGCTCGTTTCGGCGTGCGCCGCCGGCTCGACGGCGGTCGCCTCGGCGCGCATCGTCTCCGGCACCTCGTAGCACCGGCCGCACACGGCCGGTCCGGTCCGGGCGACGATCCGCTCCGGATCGGCGCCGAGTTCGGCCATGGCCCGTACGGCGGCGGGGACGACCCCCTTGAGCATGCCGGGCCGGCCGGCGTGGGCCGCGGCGGCGACCCCGGCGACGGGGTCGGCCAGTAGCACCGGCACGCAGTCGGCGGTCAGGACCGCCAGGGCGAGGCCGCGCCGGGCGGTGACGATCGCGTCGACCTCCGGCACCGCGGTGCCGCCCCACGGCTCGTCCACCACGGCGACGTCGGCGCCGTGCACCTGGTTCATCCAGACCACCAGGCCCGGGTCCAGGCCGAGCGACTTGGCCGCCAGCTCCCGGTTGGCCCGCACGGCCTCCGGGGCGTCGCCGACCGCGCCGCCGAGGTTCAGCTCCTCATACGGAGCGGCGCTCACCCCGCCCCACCGGTCGGTGAAGGCGAAGTGCGCGCCGCTCACGCTCTCGCGCCGTCCTATCACTTGAGGAAGTCCGGGACGTCCAGTTCCTCGGCCGTGCTGTCCGAGTAGGTCCGGGGCGACGGCGTCACCGGCGGGGTGACCGGGATGTCGGCCACCGGCTCGGGCGCCGGCTCCGGCTCCTCCTTCGGCTTGACGCTGCCCAGCGAGCCGAAGGACGGACGGCTGGGCTCGCTCGGCCGGGCCGGGGCGGGCTCCTCGCGGCGGCCCGGGGCCGAACCGGAGGCCGAGCCGAGGACGTTGTCCCGGCGGGCCGGCGGCTGGCCGCCGTCGAAGCCGGCCGCGATCACGGTGACCCGGACCTCGTCGCCGAGGGCGTCGTCGATGACCGCGCCGAAGATGATGTTGGCCTCGGGGTGGGCGGCCTCGCTGACCAGCTGGGCGGCCTCGTTGATCTCGAAGAGGCCGAGGTCGGAGCCGCCGGAGATGGAGAGCAGCACGCCCCGGGCGCCGTCGATGGACGCCTCCAGCAGCGGCGAGGAGATCGCCATCTCGGCCGCGGCCACCGCGCGGTCGTCGCCGCGGGCCGAGCCGATGCCCATCAGGGCCGAACCGGCCTCGGACATGACCGACTTGACGTCGGCGAAGTCGAGGTTGATCAGGCCGGGGGTGGTGATGAGGTCGGTGATGCCCTGAACACCGGAGAGCAGGACCTGGTCGGCGGACTTGAAGGCGTCCAGGACCGAGACCTGGCGGTCCGAGATGGACAGCAGCCGGTCGTTCGGGATGACGATGAGGGTGTCGACCTCTTCGCGGAGCTCGGCGATGCCGTCCTCGGCCTGGTTCGCGCGGCGCCGTCCCTCGAAGGTGAACGGGCGCGTGACCACGCCGATGGTGAGGGCGCCGAGCGAGCGCGCGATGTTGGCCACGACGGGCGCGCCGCCGGTGCCGGTGCCGCCGCCTTCACCGGCCGTCACGAAGACCATGTCGGCCCCCTTGAGGACCTCCTCGATCTCCTCGCGGTGGTCCTCGGCGGCCTTGCGGCCGACGGCCGGGTTGGCTCCGGCGCCGAGTCCGCGGGTGAGTTCACGGCCGACGTCGAGCTTGACGTCGGCGTCGCTCATCAACAGCGCCTGCGCGTCGGTGTTGATGGCAATGAACTCGACGCCCTTGAGACCGACCTCGATCATCCGGTTGATGGCATTGACACCACCGCCGCCGACACCGATGACCTTGATGACTGCGAGGTAGTTCTGCGGTGCTGCCACGTCGAAGGCCTCTCGCCTCGAATTACGTTGCCGTCGCCGTGCGGTGCCCCGCGCCGGGACGACAGATGCCGAATGGGACGGTCCGTAGCGCCGACCCGAACCCTAACCTTGAAGTTTAGGGTTACCAGTGTGTCTGTTCCCTGGAGTCTTCTGAACAGGACACTAAGTCGACAAGTGGCGCCCGTTCAACGAACACGCCGAACCTCCCGTTTTTCTTTTCACCCTATGTGATCAGCCGTAGCAGTGCCCAACCAGGGTGCTGGCCTGCGCTGATGTGCGTCAACTCCCCGATGACGCAGGGGCGGTGGGAACGCTGACATCGAAGTGCCGCGCGCCGGGAGCTGCTTTCATGAGAGCCGTGAGGGCCCGTGCCTTGGCGCGGCCGTCCTCGCCGCTTCCCCATGCCACCGTGCGGCCGTCGCCCAGCTGCAGCGAGATGGCGTCGTAGGAGCGGACTTGGACGGTCCGGGTGGTCCGCGCGACGGACGGGGGCAGGTCGCCGGCGACCCGGACGGCCGCGCGCACCAGCCGGCCGGTGCCGAAGCGCCGGAAACTCGCGGCACCCGGCCCCTTGCGGGAGGCGGACAGTTCCAGCGTGGGAACGCCCTTCGGCGCCTGCGGAACCGTGGCGAAACGGACACCGTCGTCGTCGACTTCGATGAAGTTCCCGCCCTTTCGGACCAACAGCACCGGAGTGCGCTCGATCACTTTCAGTCCGATTCCATGAGGCCAGGAGCGCACCACGTCCACGGTGTCGATCCGGGGCAGTTTCCGGCGGAGTCGGGCTTCGATGGCGTCCGTGTCGACGGAGGCCATCGGCGCCCCGACGGGCACGGCAGCCGCCCGCCGGACCTCCGCGGGGGTCAGCACGAGCGTGCCCGACACGGAGACATGCCGCACCCGCAGCCACTGGGAGCCGTACAGCGCCCAGAACCCGCCGCCGCCCAGGAGCAGGACGAGCACGACCAGGATGACGATCCTACGAACGCGTGGCCTTCTGAGCCCGCGGACGAGCGGCGGGCCGGACGACTCCTGCTGGCGTTCACCGCGCTCGGCGGTAGTCGGTCCGGCCACCCTCACTGCCCCTTCGTCATACGGTCCTATCGGCGCGAGGCGATCGCCTCGTACACCATGCCGACGAGCAGGTCGTCGGCGTCCCGGCGGCCGAACTCGCTTGCCGCGCGGGACATCTCGTACAGCCGGTGCGGGTCGGCGAGCACGGGCAGCACGTTCTGCTGCACCCACTCGGGCGTGAGTTCCGCGTCGTCGACGAGGAGCCCGCCGCCGGCCTTGACCACCGGCTGGGCGTTCAGCCGCTGTTCGCCGTTGCCGATGGGCAGCGGGACGTAGGCGGCCGGGAGTCCGACGGCGGAGAGTTCGGCGACGGTCATCGCGCCCGCGCGGCAGAGCATCATGTCGGCCGCGGCGTACGCGAGGTCCATCCGGTCCAGGTAACTTACCGGGATGTAGGGCGGCATCCCCGGCATCTGGTGCACCTGCGGCAGTTCGTTCTTCGGGCCGACCGCGTGCAGGATCTGGATACCGGCCTGCTGGAGCCACGGGGCGACCTGCTGGACCACCTCGTTGAGGCGGCGGGCGCCCTGCGAGCCGCCGGAGACGAGCAGCGTGGGCAGGTTCGGGTCGAGACCGAAGCGGTGCCGGCCCTCCGGGCGGGCGGCGGCGCGGTCGAGGGTGGCGATGGAGCGGCGCAGCGGGATGCCGATGTAGCGGGCGTCGCGCAGCTTGCTGTCCGGGGTGGAGACGGCGACCCGGGCCGCGTACCGGGAGCCGATCTTGTTGGCCAGGCCCGGGCGGGCGTTGGCCTCGTGGATCACGATGGGTACGCCGAGGCGCTTGGCGGCCAGGTAGGCGGGCAGGGCGACATAGCCGCCGAAGCCGACCACGCAGTCGGCCTTGGTCCGCTCCAGGATCTGCTCGGCGGCCTTGATCGTGCCGCGCAGCCGGCCCGGGACGGTGATCAGCTCCGGCGTGGGCTTGCGGGGCAGCGGCACCGCCGGGATCAGCGCCAGCTCATAGCCGCGCTCCGGGACGAGCCGGGTCTCCAGACCGCGCTCCGTGCCCAGGGCCGTGATTCCCACGGTCGGGTCCTGCCTGCGCAGGGCGTCCGCGAGGGCGAGCGCGGGCTCGATGTGGCCGGCGGTCCCCCCGCCGGCGAGTACGACATGCACCGAAATTCACCGCTCTCCGGACGAACGCGCCGCCGAGGCACGCCGTCGCATCGTGTTCCATCTCCGAGGCCCCCGCTCGGCACCGGAGCCTCCCGCCCGCTTTTTACCAAAGCGAGGTTGCCGCATCGCAAGCGCTGCCCGCGCAGCGGGCTCGTCGCGCGCGAAGGCGATCAGCAGCCCGATGGCGAACATGGTCGGCAGCAGGGCGGACCCTCCGTAGGAGAACAGCGGGAGGGGGACGCCGGCGATCGGCAGCAGACCGAGCACCGCACCGATGTTGATCACCGCCTGGGCGGTGATCCAGGTGGTCACGCCTCCCGCGGCGTACCTCACGAAGGGGTCCTCCGTGCGTCCGGCCACGCGGATACCCGCATAGCCTAGAGCCGCGAACAGGGCGAGCACCGACAGCGTCCCCGCCAGGCCCAGTTCCTCACCGGTCACGGCGAAGATGAAGTCGGTGTGGGCCTCGGGCAGTTGACCCCATTTTTCCACACTCGCGCCGAGCCCGGAGCCGAAGAGTCCGCCCGAGGCCAGCGCGTAGATGCCGTGCACGGCCTGCCAGCAGTCGGCGACGCCCGTCTTGGGCTCGGTGGCGCCGATGCAGGAGAGCCGGGCCATCCGGTTGGGGCTGGTCTTGATCAGGAGCACGCCGATCAGGGCGGCGACCGAGAGCACGCCGGCGAACAGCCGGGTCGGCGCCCCCGCGAGCCACAGCAGGCCGAAGAGGATCGCTGTGAGAATGATCGCGGTTCCCATGTCGCCGCCGAGCATGATCAGCCCGAGCAGCAGGAAGGCGACCGGGACCAGCGGCACCAGCATGTGCTTCCACTGGGCCAGCAGCTTCCGCTCCTGCTTGCGGGCGATCAGGTCCGCGCCCCACAGCACCAGGGCGAGCTTGCCGAACTCGCTGGGCTGGATCTGGAAGGAGCCGCCGAGGGAGATCCAGTTCTGGTTGCCGTTGACCGCCATCCCTATCCCGGGCACCTGCACCAGGACCATCAGGAAGACGGCACCGGCCAGGATCGGGTAGGCCAGCGCCCGGTGCAGCTTCACCGGCATACGGGAGGCGACCAGCAGCAGTGCGCCGCCGATGAGCGCGGCGAGGGCCTGCTTGCGGAAGAAGTACGACCCGGGCAGCGACAGCTGGAGCGCGGTGATCTGGGAGGCCGAGTAGACCATCACCAGCCCCAGCACGATGATCAGCACGCTGCCGCCGAGGATCAGGTAGTAGGCCGTCAGGGGCCGGTCCCAGGCCTTGCGGGCGCGCGTGTAGAACCGCCGCACCGGGTTGTCGCGCGGGGTCCGGGCGACGGCGGGACGGCGGGACGCCCGCTGTACGGGCGGGCGGCCGGTACGGCTACCGGGCATCGGCGCCTCCACTGAACGTCGACCGTCCCACGCGTCCCTCCCAAGATCCGCCCGGCAGGCGGCCGGGGTCAGGCTCCGAGCTCGCGGACCGCCGCCGCGAACGCGTCACCGCGCTGGTTGTAGTTGGTGAACATGTCCATGGAGGCACAGGCCGGGGCCAGCAGCACCGTGTCGCCGGGCCGAGCCAGCCGCTTCGCCTCCGTCACCGCCTGAAGCATCGCCCCAGTGTCGGTCCGGTCGAGGTCGACCACGGGTACTTCCGGGGCGTGTCGCGCGAGGGCCTCGCGGATCAGGGCCCGATCGGCACCGATCAGGACCGCACCGCGGAGCCGCTTCGCCGACCTGGCGACCAGCTCGTCGAAGGCCGCGCCCTTCGCCAGGCCACCCGCAATCCATACAATCGGTTCATATGCCGCCAAGGAGGCCTCCGCGGCGTGGGTGTTGGTCGCCTTGGAGTCGTCCACGTACGCGACCCCGTCGATGTCGGCCACGTGCGCGATGCGGTGGGCGTCCGGGCGGAAGGCCCGCAGACCGTCCCGTACGGCGGAGGCCGGCACCCCGAAGGCGCGCGCGAGGGCCGCCGCCGCAAGGGCGTTGGCGATGTTGTGCGGGGCCGGCGGATTGACGTCGGAGACCTCGGCCAGCTCCTGCGCGTTCTTCTGCCGGTTCTCCACGAAGGCGCGGTCGACCAGGATGCCGTCGACCACACCGAGTTGGGAGGGGCCGGGCGTGCCCAGGGTGAACCCGACGGCCCGGCAGCTCTCTTCGACGTCGGCCTCGCGCACGAGGTCCTCGGTGGCCTCGTCGGCGACGTTGTAGACGCAGGCGACCTTGTTGCCCTCGTAGATGCGGCCCTTGTCGCGCGCGTACGCCTCCATGGAGCCGTGCCAGTCCAGGTGGTCCGGCGCGAGATTGAGGACCACCGCCGAGTGCGCCCGCAGGGAGGGCGCCCAGTGGAGCTGGTAGCTGGACAGCTCGACGGCGAGGACGTCGTACCGCTCCTCGCCGAGGACCGCGTCCAGCAGGGAGACGCCGATGTTGCCGACGGCGGCCGTGCGCAGGCCCGCGGCCGTCAGGATCGAGGCGAGCATCTGGACGGTCGTGGTCTTGCCGTTGGTGCCCGTCACGGCCAGCCAGGGGGCCGCGTCGGGCCCGCGCAGCCGCCAGGCAAGCTCCACGTCGCCCCAGACCGGCACGCCCGCCTCCCGGGCCGCCAGGAACAGCGGCTTGTCGGGCTGCCAGCCGGGCGCGGTGACGATCAGCTCGGTGCCCTCCGGCAGGGTCGCCCCGTCCCCCAGGCGCACGGTGATGCCGAGCGCCCGGAGTTCGGCGGCCTGCTCGCGCGCGCGTGCGTCGTCACCGTCGTTGACGACCGTGACGGCGGCCCCGCGCGCGTGCAGCACCTTCGCCGCCGGGACGCCGGAGACACCGAGCCCGGCGACGGTGACGTGCTTGCCCTGGAAGTCGAAGAGCTCCGAGGAGGAGGTCACTTGTCCGCTGCCCATCCCGCGTAGAAGAGGCCCAGTCCGACGATCACACAGATGCCCTGGATGATCCAGAAGCGGACCACCACCAGGACCTCGGACCAGCCCTTGAGTTCGAAGTGGTGCTGGAGCGGTGCCATCCGGAAGACGCGCTTGCCGGTGAGCCGGAACGAGCCGACCTGGATGACGACCGACATGGTGATGAGGACGAACAGGCCGCCCATGATGGCCACCAGCAGCTCCGTGCGGGAGAGGATGGCCAGGCCCGTGAGGACACCGCCGAGCGCGAGCGAACCGGTGTCACCCATGAAGATCTTCGCCGGCGAGGTGTTCCACCACAGGAAGCCGAGGCAGGCGCCCATCAGCGCGGAGGCGACCACGGCGAGGTCCAGCGGGTCGCGCACCTCGTAGCAGGCACCCGGGTTGGTGAGGGTCTGCGCGTTGGCGCAGGACTCCTGGAACTGCCAGACGCCGATGAACGTGTAGGCGCCGAAGACGAGGACCGAGGCTCCGGTGGCGAGACCGTCCAGACCGTCGGTCAGGTTCACGCCGTTCGACATCGCGAGGATCATGAACAGCGCCCAGACCACGAACAGCACCGGGCCGATCGACCAGCCGAAGTCGGTGATGAACGACAGCTTCGTGGACGCCGGGGTATTGCCGCGCGCGTCGGAGAACTGCAGGGACAGCACGGCGAAGGCGATGCCGACGATCAGCTGGCCGGCCATCTTGGCCTTGGCCCGCAGACCCAGCGAACGCCGCTTGACGATCTTGATGTAGTCGTCGAGGAAGCCGACCAGGCCCATGCCGAACATCAGGCCGAGGACCAGGACGCCCGAGTACGTCGGCGTCTGACCGGTGATCACCTTGGACAGGAAGTACGCGACGATCGTCGCCAGGATGAAGGCGATACCACCCATGGTGGGCGTACCGCGCTTGCTGGCGTGTTCCCGGGGGCCGTCGTCACGGATGTACTGGCCGTAGCCCTTGCGGGCGAGCAGCTTGATCAGCAGCGGGGTGCCGATCAGTGTCAGGAAGAGGCCGATGACACCCGAGAACAGGATCTGCTTCATCATCGGGCATCAACCCCACGCCCGGTACCGGCCTCGACGAGCGCCTGGCCGACGCTCTCCAGCCCCACCGAACGGGACGCCTTCACGAGTACGACGTCCCCCGGGCGCAACTCGCTGCGCAACAGGTCGATCGCCGCCTGTGCGTCGGACACGTGCACCGACTCCTCACCCCACGAACCCTCGTTATATGCGCCCAGTTGCAGCCAGGAGGCCTCAACCCCCCCGACGGCGACGAGCTTGCTGACGTTGAGCCGGACGGCGAGCCGTCCGACGGCGTCGTGCTCGGCGAGCGCCTCGTCCCCCAGCTCGGCCATCTTGCCGAGCACCGCCCACGTGCGGCGCCCCTTGCCCATGGCCGCGAGCGCCTTGAGGGCGGCCCGCATGGACTCGGGGTTGGCGTTGTAGGCGTCGTTGACGATGGTCACGCCGTCCGGGCGCTCGGTGACCTCCATGCGCCACCGGGAGAGGGTGCCCGCCTCGGAGAGCGCCAGGGCGATCTCTTCCGCGGACATGCCCAGCTCATGGGCGACGGCGGCCGCGGCGAGCGCGTTCGACACGTGGTGCTCACCGTACAGGCGCATGGTCACATCGCTTGCACCGGAGGGTGTGTGAAGCCTGAAGGAGGGCTGTCCGCTGTCCGTGAGTCGCACGTTCTCGGCGCGTACGTCCGCTTCGGCCGACTCTCCGAAAAGGACCACCTTCGCCTTGGTACGGGAGGCCATGGCCCGGACCAGCGGGTCGTCGGCGTTGAGGATCGCCGCACCGCCGTCCTGCGCGGAGGGCAGCGCCTCGACGAGTTCGCCCTTCGCCTGGGCGATCTGCTCGCGTCCGCCGAACTCGCCGATGTGGGCGGTGCCGACGTTGAGGACGAGGCCGATCCGCGGCGGGGTCAGCTCGGTGAGGTAGCGGATGTGGCAGATGCCGCGGGCGCCCATCTCCAGCACGAGGAAGCGCGTCTCCTCGGTGGCGGACAGGGCGGTCAGCGGCAGGCCGATCTCGTTGTTGAGCGAGCCGGGCGTGAACACCGTCGGCGCCTTGTGCCGGAGCACCTGGGCGATGAGGTCCTTGGTGCTGGTCTTGCCGGCCGAGCCGGTCAGGGCGACGAGGGTCGCGCCGAGCCGGCGTACGACGTGCCGGGCCAGAGCGCCGAGGGCGGTCTGGACGTCGTCCACCACGATGGCGGGGACACCGACCGGCCGGGAGGCCAGCACGGCGACCGCGCCGGCCTCGACGACCTGCGGTGCGTAGTCGTGGCCGTCCACGCGCGCGCCGACGAAAGCGGCGAACAGGCTGCCCGGCACCACCTCGCGGGAGTCCCGGACGACCGGTCCCGTCACCTGCGTGGACGGATCCGGTATGTCGTGCGTCTGCCCGCCGACGACTGCTGCGATCTCGGCGAGAGAGAGGGCGATCACAAGTTCATCCCTGGGTCTTCTGGATAGCTTCGCGAAGCACCTGGCGGTCGTCGAAGGGACGGACCACGCCGGCGATGTCCTGGCCCTGCTCGTGGCCCTTGCCCGCCACCAGCACGGTGTCCCCGGCCTGGGCGCGGCCCACGGCGGCGGCGATGGCGGCGGCCCGGTCCTCGAAGAGGAGCACCTCGCCGCGCTCGTGCGCGGGCACCGAGGCCGCGCCCTTGAGCATGCTCGCGAGGATCGCCAGGGGGTCTTCGGAGCGGGGGTTGTCGGAGGTCAGTACGGCCGTGTCGGACAGCCGGGCCGCGGCGGCGCCCATCGGGGCGCGCTTGGTCTGGTCGCGGTCGCCGCCGCAGCCCAGGACGACGTGCAGCCGGCCCTTGGTGACCTTGCGCAGTGCCTTGAGCACGGACTCGACCGCGTCGGTCTTGTGCGCGTAGTCGACGACCGCGAGGTAGGGCTGCCCGGCGTCGACACGCTCCAGCCGGCCGGGGACGCCCGGGACGGCGGCGATGCCGTCGGCGGCGGCCTGCGGGTCGAGGCCGGCCGCGGCGAGGGCGACCACGGCGGCGAGGGTGTTCGCCACGTTGAAGGGGCCGGCGATCGGCGACCTGGCGTGGATCCGCTCGCCGTTCGGGCCGAGGACGGTGAACGTCGAGTCCATGGGGCCGACCTGCACGTCCTCGGCGCGCCAGTCGGCGTCGGGGTGGCCCTCGGCGGAGAAGGTGACGACCGGGACGGTCGCCTCCTCGGCGAGCCGGCGGCCGTACTCGTCGTCGGCGTTGACCACGCCGAGTCTGCTGCGTTCCGGCGTGAAGAGCTGTGCCTTGGCCCGGAAGTAGTCCTCCATGTCGGAGTGGAACTCCATGTGTTCCGGGCTGAGGTTGGTGAAGACGGCGATGTCGAAGACGCAGCCGTCGACCCGGCCGAGGACCAGGGCGTGGCTGGAGACCTCCATGGCGACCGCCTCGACGCCGCGCTCGCGCATGACGGCGAACAGGGCCTGCAGGTCGGTGGCTTCGGGGGTGGTGCGCTCGGACTTGATGCGCTCGTCGCCGATGCGCATCTCGACGGTGCCGACGAGACCGGTGGCGCGGGCGGTCCGCAGGCCGCCTTCCACCAGGTAGGCGGTGGTGGTCTTGCCGGAGGTGCCGGTGATGCCGATCTGGAGCAGATCCCGGCCGGGGTGGCCGTAGATCGTCGCCGCCAGTTCGCCCATCCGCGCGCGCGGGTCGTCCAGGACCAGGACGGGCAGGCCGGTCGCGGCGGCGCGCTCGGCGCCGCTCGGGTCGGTGAGCACGGCGACCGCGCCGAGGCCGGCGGCCTGGGTGACGAAGTCGGCGCCGTGCAGCCGGGCGCCCGGCAGGGCGGCGTACAGGTCGCCGGGGCGGACGGCGCGCGAGTCGTGGGTGATCCCCGTGATCTCGGCGGAGCCGGCCGGAGCGGCGGCACCCAGCTGATCGGCGAGTTCCGCCAGGGGTGTGGCGGAGACCTGAACCGGTCGCGGCGGTCCCGGATATGTCACGGAAGCGCCCTTCTGGGTGGTTTGGGACTGATCAGCGTGTGGCACGGCGGTGAGCGTACCGGGCGTACCCGCTCCGGGGCGAAGTGAGGGGCTCTCGGCCCCGTGGTCCCCGGCGCCGGGGGTGATCGTTGTCACGAGCTCGTTCCTGGTGATTCCGTGGCTGATCAGGGCTTGTAGTCGACGGGCAGGCTGGCGGGCTTCGCCCCGGTCGGGGGGACCTGGAGGGTCTTCAGGGCGAACTCCATCACCTGCTTGTAGATGGGACCGCAGATCTGGCCGCCGAAGTAGCTGCCCGAGGTGGCGTTCTGGATGGCGCAGTAGACGGTGATCCGCGGGTTGTCGGCGGGGGCGAAGCCGGCGAACGACGAGGTGTAGCCGCGGTAGCGGCCGGTGGCCGGATCCACGCGGTTGGCCGTGCCGGTCTTGCCCGCCACCCGGTACCCCGGGATGCGGGCCTTGATGCCGGTGCCCTGCTCGTCGTCGACCACGGACTCCAGCATCTGGGCGACGCTCTTGGCGGTCTTCGCGCTGACGACCCGTGTCTGCGGGGGCTTCGGCGCCGGGGTGAAGCGCCCGTCCGCGTCCCTGGTGCCGCGCACCAGGGACGGCTCGACGCGGACGCCGCCGTTGGCGATGGTCGAGTACACGGAGGCGGCCTGCATCGCGTTGATGGAGAAGCCCTGGCCGAAAGGGATCGTGTACTGCTGCGAGGTGGACCACTTCTGCGGCTGCGCGAGGATGCCGGGGGTCTCCCCCGGGAAGCCGAGGCCGGTGTAGCTCCCGATGCCGAACTTGCGCAGGTAGGAGTGGAGGACCTTGTTGGCCTCGGGCTGGCTCCTGCCGAGCTCGCCGGTGGCCAGGATGGTGCCGATGTTGCTGGACTTGGCGAGCACGCCGTTGAGGGTGAGGTACCAGGTGGCGTGGTCGATGTCGTCCTGGAAGAGCCGGTCGCCGCGGTGCAGCCGGTTGGGTACGACGACATGGGTGAGCGGGGTCGCCGCCTTCCGCTCCAGCACGGCCGCCATCGACATCACCTTCGCGGTGGAGCCGGGCTCGTAGGCGTCCTGGAGGGCCGCGTTGCCCATGGCGTCGCCGTCGGCCTTCGACAGGTCGTTCGGGTCGAAGCCGGGTGAGTTGGCCATGGCCAGGATCTGGCCGCTGCGGGTGTCCTGGACGATGACGTAGCCGCGGTCCGCCCGGGACTTCCTCACCTGCTCGCTGATCGCGTTCTGGGCGGCCCACTGGATGTCGCGGTCGATGGTCAGCTCGATGTCGGAGCCGGGCACGGCGGGCGTCTCGGTGGAGCCGGCCGTGGGCACCTCGCGCCCGCCGGACTGGGCGTACCGGAGCTTGCCGTCCTTCCCGGTGAGCTGCTTGTTCAGCTGCTGCTCGACACCGCCGCCGCCCTGGCCGTCGGCGTTGACCCAGCCCAGTATCCCGGCGGCCAGGTCGCCGTTGGGGTACACGCGCTGGCTGCTGGGGTCGGCGAAGACCCCGGCCAGCACGTTGACGGTGGACCGGTCCGTCTCGCCCTTCTTGGTGAGCGCGGTCTTCAGGTCCCTGATCTGCTTCCAGACCTGGGGGGTCTGCCGGGCGGCGAGCCGGGTGTAGCGGGAGTTCCGGTTCTCGGGCCGCAGCTTCTTGAGGAGCGCGGCCTGGTCCTGGCCGAGGATCGGGGCGAGCAGCGCGGCGGCGCGCTCCGGACCGTCCTGGATCTTCAGCTGCTTGACGCCGAACATGGTCGGGTCGGCCGTGATGTCGTACGCGTCCTCGCTGACGGCGAGGGCGACGCCGTTGCGGTCGGTGATCTCGCCGCGCTCGGCGGCGAGGGTGTGGACGACGTACCGGTTCTGCTCGGCCCGGGCCGCGTAGGCGCTCGCGTCGACGGCCTGGACCTGGAGCAGCCGTACGACGAAGACGAGCAGCACCAGGGTCAGGGCGAGGCCGACCAGGCGCAGCCGGGGCCGGGGGCTGCCGAGCCGGAGCGGGCGCGGGGGCATGGGCCGGGATCCGGCCGGGCGGCGGGCCGGCCGGGCACCGGGCCCGGGCTGCCGGACGGCGCTCCGCGGCCGGGGAGGCCCCGCGGGCCCGGGCACACGGCGGCGCGGCGCTTGCCTGTCGGACACTTCCGTCACCTGCCGGGGGTCGGGGTGGCAATGGGCTGGGGTGCGGCGGGCGGCGCGGAGGCCGCGGGGGGCCCCTGGGGCCGGGCCGGCGCGACGGTGGGCGGCGGCGTGCCGGGGGCGGTGGGTGCCGCGGTGCCGGGGGCGGTGGTGGGGGCCGCGGTGGCGGAGGCGCCGGCGGGCGGGAGCAGCCCCCCGGGGGCGGCCGGGCCCGAGAGGGCGGCGGTGCGGGGGGCGGCGCCGGGGACGCCCTTGATCCGGCCGTCGGGGCCGAGGAAGGCCGGGTCACCGCCGGGGACCATGCCGAGTTCGCCGGCGCGGCGCTGGAGGGCGTCGGGCGCCGAGTAGGCGTCGATGTCGCGCTGCAGGGCCTGTTGCTCGTCGGTGAGGGCCTTCGTCCGCTTTCGCAGGTCGTCGAGTTGGAACGAGCCTTCGCTGAGCGCGGAGTTGAGCACCAGCAGGCCGATGAGGCCGCCGCCGAGGAGCACGACGACGAGGAGGACGAACGGGGTGCGGGCCGCCTGGGCGCGGCCGGCCGGGAGGAGCCGGGCGAGCCGGGCGGCCCTCCCCTTCAGCTCGGGTTTCCTGCTCACTGCTCCCCCGGTGCGTGGGGGATGCCGCTCCCCCGGTGCGCGGGGGGAACCCTCCGACCCGTCTCGCTCACTCGACGTCCTCCCTGATGCGCTCGGCACCCCGCAGTCTGGCCGGTGCGGCCCGGCGGTTCTCGGCGATCTCTTCCTCGGTGGGAAGTTCGGCACCGCGGGTGAGCAGCTTGAGCCGCGGCTGGTAGCGCTCGGGCACGACCGGCAGTCCGGGTGGCGCGGTGGAGGCGGCGCCGGCCGCGAACACCTGCTTGACGAGCCGGTCTTCGAGCGAGTGGTACGACAGGACGGCGATCCGCCCGCCGACGTCGAGGGCCTTCACCGCGGCCGGGATCGCCCGCTCCAGCACGGACAGTTCGCCGTTGACCTCGATGCGCAGCGCCTGGAAGGTCCGCTTGGCCGGGTTGCCGCCGGTGCGCTTGGCGGCCTGCGGCAGGGAGTCCCGGATCAGCTCGACGAGCCGCGCGCTGTTGTCGAACGGCTCCTTCTCGCGCTCGCGGACGATCGCGGAGACGATCCGCTTGGCCTGCTTCTCCTCGCCGTACGCGCGCAGGATGCGCACGAGTTCGCCCGCCGGATAGGTGTTGAGGACCTCGGCGGCGCTGATGCCGGTCGTCTGGTCCATGCGCATGTCCAGGGGCGCGTCCTGCGCGTAGGCGAAGCCGCGGTCGGCCTCGTCCAGCTGCATGGAGGAGACCCCGAGGTCGAACAGCACGCCCTGCACGCGCGCGAGGCCGAGCCGGTGGAGCACCTCGGGCAGCTCGTCGTACACGGCGTGCACGAGGGTGGCGCGGTCGCCGTGGGACGCCAGCCGCTCGCCGGACAGGCGCAGCGCCTCCTTGTCCCGGTCGAGGCCGATCAGACGTGCGCCGGGGAACCGGGTGAGCAGCGCCTCGCTGTGCCCGCCGAGGCCGAGGGTGCAGTCGACGACCACCGCGCCCGGCTGCTCCAGGGCGGGCGCCAGCAGGTCCAGGCACCGCTGGAGCATCACCGGGACGTGTCGACTCTGGCTCAAGGGGGCCTCTCAGTTCCGGCGGGCCGTACGCACCGTCGGTCCCCCGAGCCGTACGTACGCGCCGCGCGCGCGAGGAGGCGGGTCCGGGCGTGCGCCGGGGCCTCCGGGGGTCTCACCAGCGGGGAGAGACTCGTCTCCCGCTTTCGCGCCACTTTAGTCCACGCTGTCCCCTGGTCAATCAACCGCACTGCGCGTCGCGGACCGCAACCCGACGGGAACCTCCATTCGCACCGATCCACCCGTTCGGCTCACCTTTGCCCTCCCTGTGGGTTAGCTCACAACGCGCCACGCTGACGCTCTTTGTCCCCTCTCACAGCAGGCCGGACCGCTGCGTGACCAGTAACGTCGTCGGCATGACGACTTCCGCAGCTGCACCCACTGGAACCGAAGGCGCCATAACCACCGGCGGCACCGTGACCGGCCGCCTCGTGGAGGCCAACCGGCGGTACGCCGAAGCGTTCACGGACCCCGGCATGGACGCCCGCCCCGTGCTGCACGTCGCCGTGGTCGCGTGCATGGACGCCCGCATCGACCTGCACAAGGCCCTCGGCCTGCAGCTGGGCGACTGCCACACCATCCGCAACGCCGGCGGTGTGGTCACCGACGACGTCATCCGGTCCCTGACCATCAGCCAGCGCAAGCTGGGCACGCGCAGCGTCGTGCTCATCCACCACACCGGCTGCGGCCTGGAGTCCCTCACCGAGGACTTCCGCACCGAGCTGGAGATGGAGGTCGGGCAGCGGCCGGCGTGGGCGGTGGAGGCCTTCCAGGACGCGGACCAGGACGTGCGCCAGTCCATGCAGCGGGTGCGCACCTCGCCCTTCCTGCTGCACACCGACGACGTCCGCGGCTTCGTCTTCGACGTGCGCACCGGCCTGCTGCGCGAGGTCGACCCGGCCTGACGGGGGGTACCGGCCGCTCCGGGACGCGTCCCGCCGTCCGTGCCGGGAACGCGGTCGGAAACGTCGTAAGACCGACATCGCGGGGGCAGTTGTCCCAGGCGAGTGACACGAATCGGTAACGGCGGCAAGAATGCGGGGTGTGGCGTCACGCGGAACCTTTCCCGCGTGGTGTCCGTGTTTCGGGGTGGGCCGGTTTCGCACGAAGAGCGTCGGCCCGGAAAGAACGGGCCGAGGAGGGCCGGGTGACGACCTATGACGATCGAGCGAGCCTCACTGATCTGACCGCCACGGTGGAGCGGGTACGCGATTCGGTGGAGGGCGTGATCGAGGGCAAGCCCGAGGTCGTACGACTCGCGCTGACCGTACTGCTCGCCGAGGGCCACCTGCTGATCGAGGACGTCCCCGGAGTGGGCAAGACGATGCTCGCCAAGACGCTGGCGCGGTCCATCGACTGCTCGGTGCGGCGCATCCAGTTCACGCCGGACCTGCTGCCCTCGGACATCACGGGTGTGTCCATCTGGGACCAGCAGCGCCGGGACTTCGAGTTCAAGCCGGGCGCCATCTTCGCGCAGATCGTGATCGGTGACGAGATCAACCGCGCCTCGCCCAAGACGCAGTCCGCGCTGCTGGAGTCCATGGAGGAGCGGCAGGTCACCATCGACGGGCAGACGTACGAACTGCCCAGCCCCTTCATGGTCGTGGCCACCCAGAACCCGGTCGAGATGGAGGGCACCTACCCGCTGCCCGAGGCCCAGCGCGACCGCTTCATGGCCCGCGTCTCCGTCGGCTATCCGAGCGTGGAGGCCGAGCTGCAGATGCTCGACGTCCACGGCGGGGTCAGCCCGCTGGAGGACCTCCAGCCGGTGGCCCACGCGCACGAGATCGTGAAGCTCATCGAGGCGGTGCGCGGGGTGCACGTCTCCGAGCCGGTCCGGCGGTACGCGGTCGAACTGGTCGCCGCCACCCGCACCCACCCCGACCTCAGACTCGGCGCCTCCCCGCGTGCCACGCTGCACCTGCTGCGCGCGGCCAAGGCGTCCGCGGCCCTCGCCGGCCGGGAGTACGCGCTGCCGGACGACGTCCAGGCGCTCGCCGCCGCCGTGCTCGCCCACCGCCTGCTGCCCACCGCACAGGCCCAGCTCAACCGCCGTACGGCCGAGCAGGTCGTGCTGGAGATCCTGCAGCGCACACCGGTGCCCGCGGCACCGGGCCAGCAGCACGGCCTCGGCGGCCTCGGCCGGAACATCCCCGCCTATCCCCAGCAGCCTCCGCGGAGTCTGTGATGGGCCCCGGGGGGGCCGGGCCGGCGGAGGACGACCGCGGGGAGACGGGCGGAGTCCGCACGGCCCTGGCGGGTCTGACCACCCGCGGCCGCTCCTTCTTCGCGGCCGGGATCGCCGCCGCGGTCTGCTCGTTCGTGCTGGGCCAGAGCGAACTGCTGCGGGTCGGCCTGCTGCTCGCCGTGCTGCCCCTGGTCTGCGCGGCGGTGCTGTACCGCACGCGCTACCGGGTGGCCGCGAGCCGCCACCTCTCCCCCGCGCGCGTCCCGGCCGGCAGCGAGGCCCGGGTGCACCTGCGCATGGACAACGTCTCCCGGCTGCCCACCGGGCTGCTGATGCTCCAGGACCGGGTGCCCTACGTCCTCGGGCCGCGGCCGCGGTTCGTGCTGGACCGGGTGGAGCCGGGTGGCCGCCGTGAGGTGTCCTACCGGGTCCGCTCCGACCTGCGGGGCCGTTATCCGCTGGGCCCGCTGCAGCTGCGGCTGACGGACCCGTTCGGCATGTGCGAGCTGACCCGCTCCTTCTCCACGTACGACACCCTGACGGTCGTCCCGCGCGTGGAGCCGCTGGCCCCGGTCCGCTTCGGCGGCGAGGCCTCGGGGTACGGCGACGGGCGGCAGCGCTCGCTGTCCCTCGCGGGCGAGGACGACGTGATCCCGCGCGGGTACCGCTACGGTGACGACCTGCGCCGGGTGCACTGGCGCTCCACCGCGCGCTACGGCGAGCTGATGGTGCGCCGCGAGGAGCAGCCCCGGCGCTCCCGCTGCACCGTGCTGCTGGACACCCGGGGCGGGGCCTACGAGGGCGCCGGCCCCGACTCGGCCTTCGAGTGGGCCGTGTCCGGCGCCGCCTCGGTGCTGGTGCACATGCTGGAGCGCGGCTTCTCGGTACGGCTGCTGACCGACAGCGGAAGCGCGGTGCCCGGCGAGGGCGGCGACGGCTTCGCGGGCAGCGGCCAGGAGACGGCGGACGCGGCCGGGCTGATGATGGACACCCTCGCGGTGATCGACCACTCCGACGGCACCGGCCTGTCCCGGGCCTACGACATGCTGCGCGGCGGAAACGAGGGCTTGCTCGTCGCCTTCCTCGGCGACCTGGACGAGGAGCAGGCCACGACGGTCGCCAAGATGAGCCGGCGCAGCGGCGGTGCCGTCGCCTTCGTGCTGGACCCGGACACCTGGGTGCGGGAGCCGACCGACGTGCCCCGGCCGAACGACCGGCATGCGGAGCGGCTGCGCCTGCTGCGCGAGGCGGGCTGGACGGCACTGAGCGTGCCGCGCGGCGGCTCGCTGGACGAACTGTGGCGGCAGGCGGACCGGGAACGCTCCGGCCTCGCCTCGGTGAGCGGGGAGGCACTGGGATGAGCGGGCGGGCACGACTGGCGCTGTGCGCGGCGGCGGCCACGCTGATGGCCTCCTGCTCGCTGCTGCCGCTGGTCGCCGAGCCGACCTGGCTGCTGCAGCTGGTTCCGCTGCTGGCCGTGCAGACCGGGGTGGGCGCGGCGGCCCGGCGAGTGCCGCTGGGCCGTTCGCTGACCGTGGCGGCGCAGGCCCTGGTGACCCTGATGCTGCTGACCCTGGTGTTCGCCCGGCAGCACGCGATCGCCGGACTGGTCCCCGGCCCGGACACCTTCCGGTACCTCGCCGAGCTGCTCCAGCAGGGCGGCGACGACGTCAACCGGTACGCGATACCGGCGCCGGTCACCGACGGCATCAAGCTGATGCTGATCGGCGGCGCGCTGCTGATCGGGCTGCTGGTGGACGTCCTCGCGGTGACCTTCCGCAGCGCGGCCCCGGCCGGGCTGCCGCTGCTCGCGCTGTACTCGGTGGCCGCGGGCCTGTCCGACGGCGGTGCCGAGTGGCTGTGGTTCCTGCTGGCGGCGGCCGGCTATCTGATGCTGCTGCTCGCGGAGGGCCGGGAGCGGCTCGCCCAGTGGGGCCGGGTGTTCGGCGGCGCGGCGCGCGGGCCGGGCCACCCCGAGCCGGGTGCCCTGGCACCGGTGCGCACCGGCCGCCGGATCGGGGCGGTCGCGCTCGGCGTGGCCCTGATGGTGCCGCTCGCGCTGCCCGCGATGCACGGGGGCCTGCTGGACGCCGCGGGCGCCGGCGTGGGGGCGGGCAACGGCCACGGGGGCACGATCTCGGCGGTCAACCCGCTGGTGTCGCTGCGGGACAACCTGAACACGAACGACGACCGCCAGGTGCTGTCCCTGCGCACCACCACGACCGACATCTCGGACCTGTATCTGCGGATCGTCTCCCTCGACGAGTTCGACGGCACCACCTGGACGCCGGCCCAGCGGCACGTCGTCGGTGTGCCGGACAGGCTGCCCACGCCCATGGGCCTGGGCGCGGACGTCGGACGCGGCGAGGTGCGCACGACCGTCACGGCGGCGGACACGTACGCCCAGAACTGGCTGCCGATGCCCTACCCGCCGAGCGCTGTACGGGTCAGCGGCCGGTGGCGCTACGAACCGGTCGGGATGACCCTCGTCGGTGACCACGGCCAGACCACGCGCGGCGAGACCTATCAGGTGACCAGCCTGTCCGTGCGGCCGACGGCGGATCAGCTGGCCGCCGCGCCGCAGCCGCCGGCCTCGCTGCGGAGCGAGTACACCAAGGTGCCGTCCTCGCTGCCGCAGGTGGTGGCCGAGACGGCCAAGGAGATCACCGCCGGCGCGAACAGCCACTACGACGAGGCCGTCAAACTGCAGGACTACTTCGCCGTCACCGGAGGCTTCCAGTACGACACCTCGGTGAAGGTGGGCCGCGGTCCCGAGGCCATCGCGAACTTCCTGAAGCAGAAGGAGGGCTTCTGCGTCCACTTCTCCTTCGCGATGGCGGCGATGGCCCGCACGCTCGGCATCCCGGCCCGGGTCGCGGTGGGCTTCGCGCCCGGCACCCCACAGGCCGACGGCACGATCTCGGTGAACCAGAAGGACGCGCACGCCTGGCCCGAGCTGTACTTCGAGGGGGTGGGCTGGACCCGCTTCGAGCCGACGCCCACCCGCGGCACCACCCCGTCCTACACCCAGTCGGACACCCCCGGCACCTCGCTGCCGGACGAGGCGCTGCCCTCCAGGGGCGCGTCCTCGGCGCCCTCGGCCGCGGCCTCGCCGAGCGAGAGCTGCGCCGGTGAGCTGCGCAGGCTCCAGGCCTGCGGCAGCCCGTCCGCGGCGGCGGCCCCGCACCACGACGACGACGGCACGGGCCCGTGGTGGTGGCTGCTGATCGGGCTGGGCGCGCTGCCGGTCCTGGCGGTTCCGCTGTCGCCGCTGCTGTGGCGGGCGCGGGTGCGCGCGCTGCGGCTGGGCGGGCACGCCCGGACCGCGCAGGGGGCGGCGGTGCACACGCTGGCCGTCTGGCAGGAGCTGACGGACAGCGCCTGGGACCACGGCATCACGCCGGACGAGTCGCTGACCCCGCGCAAGGCCGCCGCCAGGATCGTCCGGCTCGGGCGGCTGGATCCGGCGGCCGGGGCGGCCGTGCACCGGGTGGCGGACGCGGTGGAGCAGGTGCTGTACGCGCCCCGGCCGAGCCCGGCGACGGGAGCGGCTCAGGACGTGCGCCGGGTGGTCGAGGGGCTGCGGGGCACGGTGAGTGCCGGGGCACGGCTGCGGGCGCTGCTGCTGCCCCGCTCCTCGGTCCGGGTGCTGTGGACGGTCTCGGCCCGCTGGTCGGCGCTGCGGGCCAGGGTCACGGCGGCCCGTCCGACGCTGCGCCGGACGTCCGGTCAGCGGGGCTGAGCGGACGCGGCGGCGGGGCCGGACGCGCACGTGAGGGGCGGCCACCGGGTGGTGGCCGCCCCTCACATATGTCTGCTGCCGTCGGCGTGGGGCCGCGTGATCGGCGTTGTTCCGGGGTGACCGGCGCCGGGGCGCGGAGCGGTCAGCGGCCCTGTTCGTCCCTGCGGCGCTGCCAGCGCTGTTCGATCCGGTCCATCACGGAGCGTTTCGGCCGCGCCTGCCGTCGGGCGGCGCCCTGCGGCTGCTCGCCCGGCTTCGGGGCCTTGCGCCAGCCGGTGACGGCGAGCACGGCACATCCCAGCATGACGAGGAAGCCCACCACGCTGACCCAGATCTGCTGCATGACCATGCCGGTCATGAGGAGCGCGATACCGATGAGAAAGCCCGCGACCGCCTGGTAGACCCGCCGCCGGGTGTACGTCCGCAGCCCGTTTCCCTCAAGCGCCGACGCGAACTTGGGATCTTCGGCGTACAGCGCTCGCTCCATCTGCTCGAGCATGCGCTGCTCGTGCTCCGAGAGCGGCACGGAGTCCTCCTCATCGTGCAGTCGCCGGGGCGACCCGGGGGGTCCCTTCAGGATAGGCAGGGAATCGCCCCCGTGAAACCCGCCCCTCTACGCCAATTGGCCAACCGGAGTCCGTCATGGGCGTCCGGTTCGCTGAGGCTTCCATTCCCCGACGACCGACCTGTCATGCCGGAAGGTGTACCTCGATCATACGGCGCAAACCCCTCGTTCGGGGGGCTTGTGGCGTACTCCATGTGCGGCCGAGCCGCTGATCAGCGGCTCGCCACGGCGGTGCGCTCAGGCCTCGGCGGCCTCCGCCGTCTCGCCGAGCACGTGCAGCTGGGTGGCGACGGAGTGGAACGCGGGCAGTTCGGCCGCCGCGGCCTCCAGCTTCAGCAGCGCGTCCACGGCGCCGGGCTCGGTGTCCACCAGGACGCCGGGCACGAGGTCGGCGAAGACGCGCACGCCGTGCACGGCACCGACCCGCAGGCCGGCGTTCTCGACCAGCGCGGTGAGCTGTTCGGCGGTGAACCGGCGGGGCATCGGGTCGCCGGTGCCCCAGCGGCCGTCGGGGTCCTCGAGCGCCTGCCGGGCCTCGGTGAAGTGGCCGGCGAGGGCGCGGGCGAGCACGGCCCCGCCGAGGCCGGCGGCGAGCAGGCTGAGGACGCCCTCGGAGCGCAGCGCGGCGACCGCGTTGCGGACGCCCTCGGCCGGGTCGTCCACGTACTCCAGGACGCCGTGGCACAGGACGGCGTCGTAGCCGCCGCGCTCGACCACGTCGAACAGGCCGTGGGCGTCGCCCTGCACGCCCTTGACCCGGTCCGCGACGCCGGCCTCGGCGGCGCGGCGCTCCAGCGCGAACAGCGCGTTGGGGCTGGGGTCGACCACGGTGACCCGGTGGCCGAGGAGGGCGACGGGCACGGCGAACTTGCCGCTGCCGCCCCCGGTGTCGAGGACGTCCAGCGAGTTGCTGCCCGTGGCCTTGACCCGGCGGTCGAGGGCGTCCTGCAGGACCTCCCAGACCACGGCGGTACGGAGGGAGGCGCGGGGGCGCGACGGGTCCGACACGGCAGTTGACTCCTCGGCAGGACTGGAGGGCTTCAGGCGACTCCACCCTATTGCCTCCCGCACGGCACCAGGTCATCCCTCCTTCCTCCCGCGCCGTGCCGGAGCGTCCCTCCCTCCTCTCTCTCCTCCCTCCCTCCTCCGCGCCGCACTCGGTCGTCCCTCTCGCCTCCCTCTCGCGTCCCCGTGCCGTCCCGGGTCGTCGCGCCGGGGTCCGGCCGTCACGGCGCGCGGTGCGAGGAGGCGGTGGTCAGCCCGCGTCCGGCAGGTCGCCGCGCGTTCCCGTGGTCCGCGCCGCCGGGCCGTCCGGACCTCCGGTGTCCTGGCGGGGCTGGGGCAGGACCGGCTGGAGGACGAGCATGCGTTCCACGATGCGGAGGAACATCGCCACATCGCGTATCAGGTCGTCGGCGTCCCTGGAGCCGGCCGCGCCCTGGATGCCCGCCTCGGCGCGGGCTCGGCGCGCGGCCCCGGAGGCGAACAGCGCGCTCCACTCGGTCAGCTCGGGGGCGATCTCGGGCAGTACCTCCCAGGCGCTGCGGATCCGGGCCCGCCGGCGCGGTGAGGTCTCGGGGCGGCCCCGGGCGGCGAGCACGGCGGCGGCGGTGCGCAGGGCGGCGAGGTGGGCCGTCGCGTAGCGCTCGTTCGGTGTTTCCAGGACGGCGGCCTCTGCCAGTGCGGCGCGGGCCTGGGCGAGCAGGTCGAGGGCGGCGGGCGGGGCCGTGGCCCGGCGGAGCACGGGGTGCACGTCGCCTGCCGGGCCGGTCAGTGAGGGGGCAGGGCCGGTGGCGCGGCGCCGGGGGGTGGCGGCTGCGGACGAGTGGGCCATGACGAACCTCCTGTCGTCTGGGTGACGGCACGAATGCCGTATGTGCCCATCGTGCGGTATGCCACTGACAATCCGTTCTGACCTCGGGCTTTGCCTCGAGCGAAGGTTCGGGCGTATTTTTGCACTGACCAGTCAGTTCAAATCAGCCCCAGGGGGAACCTGTGGACGGCACGGACGGCACCGGCGACACGGCCGGCGCGGGCGTCAGGACCGAGGGGCTCGGCCTCAGGGGCCCACGGGGGTGGGCCTTCCGCGGCGTCACCCTCGACGCGGATCCGGGCTCGCTGATCGCGATCGAGGGACCGTCCGGCTCGGGCCGCACCTGCCTGCTGCTCGCGCTCGCGGGGCGGATGAGGCCCAGTGAAGGAGTCGCCGTTGTCGGCGGTCTCAAACTTCCCCGCCGCATGGCGGCGCTGCGCCGGATCAGCGCGGTGGCCAACGTGGCCGGCGTGACCGACCTGGAGCCGGCCCTGACCGTCGGCGAGCACCTGCGCGAACGGGCCCTGATGCAGCGGCGCTTCGGCGACTCGCTGCGCGAGCTGCTGCGGCCCGGGCCCCGGCGGGTCCACGAGGCCCGGCTGCGCGTCGACGCGGCACTGGCCGCCGCCGGACTGGACCCGGAGACGCTCCCCAAGGGCTCCCGGACCGCCGTGCGCGACCTCGAACGGCCGCAGGAGGTACGGCTGTCCGTCGCGCTGGCCCTGCTCGGCCGGCCCCGGCTGCTCGGCGTCGACGACGTCGACATGTTGCTCTCCGAGGCCGAGCGGGCCGAACTCTGGGACGGCTTGCGGTCCCTGACGCGCGCGGGGACGACGGTGGTGGCCGTCTGCCGCACCGCGCCGGAGGGCTGCGTGTCCGTGTCCACCGCGCCCGGCGCCGGCACCACCGCCGGCACCGGCGCCACCACCGGCGCCACCACCGGCGGCGCCGGCGAGAACGACGACGAGAACGACGAGAGCGACCCCGAGGAGGAGACCGATGCGCTCACCGAGGCTGGCCGCGCTTGAGCTGAGGCGCTTCGGGCGCGGGAGGCTGCCGCGCGCGGCACTGGTCGCGCTGCTCGTGCTGCCCCTGCTGTACGGCGCCCTGTACCTGTGGTCCTTCTGGGACCCGTACGGCCGTCTGGACCGCGTCCCGGTGGCCCTGGTGAACGACGACGAGGGCGCCACGGCGGGCGGGAAGAAGATCCACGCCGGTGACGACATCGTCGACGGGCTGCGCGACAGCCGGACCTTCGAGTGGCACGAGGTGAGCGACGAGGAGGCCCGCAGGGGCGTCGAGGACGGCACCTATTACCTGTCGCTGACCATGCCGGCCGACTTCAGCAGCCGCATCGCGTCCAGTTCGGGCGACTCGCCGGAGACCGGCGCCCTCCGGGTGCGCACCAACGACGCGAACAACTACATCGTCGGCCAGATCTCCCGCACCGTCTTCAACGAGGTGCGCTCGGCCGCGTCCACGAAGGCCTCCCGGACCTTCCTGGACAAGATCTTCGTGTCGTTCTCCGACATCCACGACAAGACCGTCACGGCGGCCGCCGGCGCCGACCGGCTGAACAGCGGCATCGGGAAGGCGGAGAAGGGCTCCAAGGACCTCGCCGACGGGCTGAAGGACGCCAAGAGCGGCAGCGGCAAGCTGGCCAAGGGCCTGAAGAAGCTCGACACCGGCGCCGGCGACCTGCAGAAGGGTTCGCGGCAGGTCGCCGACGGCACCCAGGAGCTCGCCGACAAGGTCAACGGCGTCAATGCCGACGCCGGCCCGTTCATCAAGGACAACGAGAAGACCATCGGGGACACCGCCCGGCTGGTCTCCGACTCGGCCAAGACGGTCAAGGACAACCTGGACGTGCTGGTGGAGCACGCGCCGGGCGCCGCCAGGGCCGCCCACGCCTCCTCCGCCCTCCTGGACAGGATCTACGAGAGGCGGTGCGAGCCCGCGACCCTTCCCGACCCGGTCTGCCCGGACCTGAAGCGGGCCAGGACCGCGGCCGCCGACGTGGCCGTCGTCGCCGACGACCTCAACACGCTGATCGCGGACCAGGACGGCGACCTGAAGACGATGCGGGACAACCTGGACACGCTCCGGGAGAAGGCCGACGACCTCGCCGAGCGCGCACCGCACCTCTCCGAGGACGTCGAGGACGCCGTCAAGAAGATCAACAAGCTGAACACCGGCGCGCAGAAGGTCGCCGCCGGCGCCGAGAAGCTGCACACCGGACTCGGCACCGCCCACACCGGCGCGGACACGCTGGACAAGGGCCTCGGCACCGCCAAGTCGGGCGCCGAGACACTCAGCGGCGGCCTGTACAAGTTGTCCGACGGCTCCGGGAAACTGGCAGGCGGACTGCACTCCGGCGCCGGGAAGATCCCGGACTACGACAAGCGGGACCGCGACCGGCGCACCGGCGTGATGGCCGACCCGGTCCAGCTGGCCTCCCAGGACCTGCACAAGGCGCCGAACTACGGCACCGGCTTCGCCCCCTACTTCATCCCGCTGTCCCTGTGGGTCGGCGCGATGGTGGCCTACATGCTGATCCCGCCGCTGAACCGGCGTGCCCTGGCGGCCGGCGCACCGGCCTGGCGGATCGCGCTCGCCGGCTGGCTGCCGGTGGTCGCCGTGGGCGTGCTCCAGGTGGTGGCCCTGATGACCGTGCTGCACTGGGCGGTCGGTCTGCAGCTGACCAGGGCGGCCGGCACGATCGGTTTCCTGTGCCTGGTCACGGCCTGTTTCGCGGCGCTCGTGCAGTGGCTGAACGCCCGCTTCGGCGCGGCGGGCCGGATCCTGGTCCTGGCGCTGCTGATGCTCCAGCTGACCTCGGCGGGCGGCACCTACCCCGTGCAGACCAGCCCGGCGTTCTTCCGCGCGATCCACCCGTTCCTGCCGATGAGCTACATCGTGGAGGCGCTGCGCCGGCTGATCACGGGCGGCGGGCTCGGCCCCGTGTGGCAGGCGTGCGGGGTGCTCGCCGCGTTCACCGCCGGCGCCCTCGCGCTGACGGCACTGTCGGCGCGGCGCCGCCAGGTGTGGACGCTGGACCGGCTGCACCCGGAGCTGAGCCTGTGATCCCCGGGAAGCGCCCGCACGCGCGCGTACCTGTGAGAATCGGGGCCATGGAAAGCAGCAGCGCCAGGTCCGGCGGCAGCACGCGCCGCGAGGCCACCCGGCAGAAGCTCTACGAGGCGGCCGTCACGCTCATCGCCGAGCAGGGCTTCTCCGCGACCACGGTGGACGAGATCGCCGAGCGGGCCGGGGTCGCGAAGGGCACCGTCTACTACAACTTCGCGAGCAAGTCCGTTCTCTTCGAGGAGCTGCTGAGGCACGGCGTCGGCCTGCTCACCGCCTCACTCAAGGACGCGGCCGAGGGGACGGCACGCGCGGGCGGCGGCAAGGTGGACGCGCTGGACGCGATGATCCGGGCGGGCCTGGTCTTCATCGACCGCTACCCGGCCTTCACCCAGCTGTACGTCGCCGAGCTGTGGCGCACCAACCGGGCCTGGCAGTCCACCCTGATGGTGGTGCGCCAGGAGGCGGTCGCGGTGGTCGAAGGAGTGCTGCGCGAGGGCGTGGCGGCCGGTGAGTTCAGCGACGAGATCGACGTCCAGCTGACGGCGGCGGCGCTGGTCGGCATGGTTCTGGTGGCCGCCCTGGACTGGAAGTCCTTCCAGCCGGAACGCTCCCTGGACGACGTGCACGCGGCCCTGTCCCGGCTGCTCCAGGGGCGGGTCAGCGGCAGGGTCTGAGGCCCCGGGCGCACCCCCGGCACACGAGGAAGGCGCCGGTCCGCTCCGGACCGGCGCCTCTCCTTCCCCCGTGCTCCCCCCGCGTTCCCCCGTACTTCCGTCCCGTACTCCCCCGTACGGGTTCCCCCGTGCGGACCCCCGTGGTGGTCTTCCCCGAGGCCCCCGTGTCTCGCTTCCGCCGACGGATCGGCGGAAGGAGCGGCCGGCGGGCGGGCTCCGTTCCGCCGCCCCGTGTCGGCGGTGCCGGGGCACGCCCCCTGCCGTGCCCCCACTCTCTCGTTCCGGCGCCCGTCGTCCCATCCGCGCGGATACTCATCCCGCGGGCTGAGTACGCGTACTCAGCCGTCCGCGCGCGTGCCCACGACGGCGGCCCGGCGGCTGGTTACGATCGCCTCCGTGTCCGTACTCCCTCTCGTCTTCACCAGCGGCTGGGCCAGCGGCATCAACGCCTACGCGGTGGTGCTGCTGCTCGGCCTCTTCGGCGCGACGGGGGTCAGCGACGACGTTCCCCAGACGCTGCAGCGCCCCGAGGTGCTGATCGCCGCGGGCGTGCTGTTCCTGTGCGAGGCCGTCGCCGACAAGATCCCGTACGTCGACTCGCTGTGGGACTCCGTGCACACGGTGGTCCGTCCGCTGGCCGGTGCCTGGGTGGGCGCGCTGCTCGCCGGGCAGAGCGGCTCGCTCTCCGACGTGGCGGCCGGTCTGCTCGGCGGTTCGACGGCGCTGGCCAGCCACACGGTCAAGGCCGGGACGCGGATGGCGGTCAACACCTCGCCCGAGCCGTTCAGCAACTTCGTGCTGAGCCTCGCCGAGGACCTCGGGGTCGCGGGCGTCGTGACGTTCGCGATGTTCCATCCCGTGGCGGCCGCGGTCGTCGCGGGTCTGCTGCTGGCCGGCGGGCTGCTGGCCCTGCTGTTCCTGGCCTCGCGGATCCGGCGCTTCCTGCGCCGCAGGGCCCAGCGGCGCGAGGAGCGGCGTCTGGCCTCGCGGTCCCCCTGACCTGCGCCGGAGCCACCCGGCAGCCGGAATGTCGGTGGCGGTCGATAAAGTCGCCGGCATGGCACGGATTGCGGTGATCGGCGCCGGGATGGGCGCGATGGCGGCTGCCGCCCGGCTGGCCGTCGCGGGCCACCGGGTGGTGGTGTACGAGCGTACGGAGACGTACGGCGGCGCGGTGCGCCGGTTCGAGCGGGACGGGTTCGGCTTCGACACCGGACCGGGACTGCTGACGCTGCCCGCCGTGTACCGCGACCTGTTCGTGAAGACCGGCAAGGAGCCGCTGGAGGACCGCGTCGAGCTGGTCCAGGTCGACCCGTCGGCGCGGCACGTCTTCCCGGACGGCAGCGAGGTCCTGCTCCCGAACGCCTCGCGCGCGGGTGTCGTCTCGGCCCTGGACGAGGCGCTGGGCGCGGGGGCGGGCGGGCGCTGGGGCGACTTCCTGGTGCGCGCCCGCGAGGCGTGGGACCGCACGCGCCGGCCGCTGCTGGAGGAGCCGCTGTGGCCCGACTGGCAGGTGCTGGCCGGGAAGGAGCCGTATCCGGCGGTCCCGCACAAGCGGCTGCTGCGCACGCGGCGCGCCCGGACGCTGGCCGAGATCGGTTTCTGGGAGCTGCGGGACGACCGCCTCGAGGGCATCCTGATGAGCCACGCGCTCGCGTACGGCCTCGCCCCCTGGTCGGCTCCGGCGAGCGCGGCCGTGCTGCCGTACATGGAGCACGCCTTCGGCACCTGGTACGTGCGCGGCGGCATCCGCGAGCTGGCGCGCGCGGTGTACGAGCGCTGTCTGCAGCGGCGGGTGGAGTTCGTCTTCGGCGCCGAGGTCACCCGGGTCCTGGAGAAGGACGGCCGGGCCGCCGGGGTGGAGCTGGCCGACGGGAGTGTCGCCGAGGCGGACCATGTCGTGGCGGACGTGCACCCCGCGCTGCTGCGGACCCTGACGGAGCGTCCGCTCGACGACGAGGGCGATGTCCGGGCCGACCCCGGCGCCGCCCCGCCCACCCGGTTCACGCTGCTGCTCGCCCTGCGCGGCGGCCGGGAGCCGGGAGCCGCGCACCGCACGGTCGTCCATCCGGCGGCCCCCGAGTCGGAGTGGGACTTCCTGGCCTCGCCCGGTGGCGACGAGCCCCGCTGTCCGACGGTGACCGTGCTGCGCCCGGGCGACCCCGCCCTGCGGCCCGACGGCGATCACGAGTCCGTGGTGCTGTCCGCGACGGTGTCCGCCGAGGCCGCCTGGGACGAGGACGGCACGGTCCGGCGGTACACGGACTTCCTCCTCGCGGCGGCCGAGAGCGCGGTACCCGGTCTGCGCGAGCGTCTGCTGTGGCACGAGGTGCGCACACCCGCACACGTCGAGGACGAGACGGGCTCCGGGTCCGTGCCCGCGCCCGCGCTCGCCGCCGGTCAGGGGCGCTTCCTGCACCCTGCCAACACCACGCGGCTGCCCGGGCTGTACCGGGTCGGTGGCTGGTCCCACCCGGGCGGCGGCCTCCCGCACGCCGGGATGTCGGGCGCGCTGGTAGCCGGACTGATCGTGGAGGGGCCGGACTTCCGCGGCTCACAGTGAGCGGACCCCCGCCGGCGGGTGGCCCGGAGCTCGGCGGCCCGGGGCCCGGTGCTCCGGGCCGTCAGAAGCGGTACTGCTCGTCGTACCCGGCGCCGGGCTGCGGCTGCTGCCCGCCCTGCTGGTGCGGATACGGCTGCTCCTGCGGGAGTTCGCCGCCGTAGGTCTCGTCGGTGCGCTGCTGCGGCACCCACACACCGCCGGACGGGGTCTCGCCGTAGCCGCCGGTGGCGTACGGGTCCTGGGCGTAGCCGGGCTGTCCGTACTGCTGGGCGTATCCCTGGTCGTAGGAGCCGTAGGACTGGCTGCCGATGTACGGGTCGGAGTAGTTGGCGTAGCTCTGCTGGCCCGCGGACTCGTAGCCGTAGCCCTGCTGGGCGTAGCCGGAGTAGTCGTAGGCGTAGTTCTGCCCGCCGGTGTCCGTGGTGGCGGTCTCGGCGTAGACGCCGTAGTTGCCGGTGTCCTCGGGGAGGGGCTGCGGCGCGTAGACGGCGGTGGCCTCGGCGGCGGTGGGCTCCATCGTGCGGGCCCCGGCCGGGGTGAAGACGTCGTCGCGGTCGTAGTCGTCGTCGAAGCCGCCGTACGCCTGACCGTGCCCGTTCGGGTCGTGGACGTCGTCGTGATCGGCGCCCCGGTCGTCGGCGGTCCCGGCGAACTCCGGGTCGGTGTCCTGGCCGCCCGCCTCGTGCCGGTCCGCCCTGCCGCGGCGGCGCTTGCTGCCGCCGGCGGCCTCGGTGCCGGCGTCGGGCCGCTTGACCGCCCAGCCGGCGGCGAAGCCGCGGCGGAACGACAGCGTGACGTAGGTCTGGCCGGTCGCGAAGGCGATCGCGCCCAGCCCGATCACGATGACGGAGGGCATCAGCACGCCGAGCACGACGCCGAGGAACCCGGCGAACGCCAGAAGCCGCCAGCGCAGCCGTGCCTTGTACTGCAGCAGTACCTCGCCGAGCAACCACAGCGCGACGACGCCGAACGCGATGTAGAGGACCGTCCAGCCCATGTACGCCCCTCTCCCAGTGACCGCTACGCAGTGTGTCGTACTGCGGTGCGGCCGGTCTAGGCCCGCGGGGGGTGGTGCAGGCCCAGGTTCTCGTAGATTTCCAGGGTCGCCGTGGAGTTGTTGAGCGTGATGAAGTGCAGTCCGGGCACTCCCTCGGACAGCAGCCGCGCGCAGAACTCCGTGGCGAACTCGATACCGATGGAGCGTACCGTCGCCGGATCGTCCTTCGCTGTGAGGATCCGCTCTTTCAGGGCATCCGGGAAATGCGCGTTGCTGAGTTTAGGCAGCCGTTCCAGCATCTTCACGCTCGTGACCGGCAGGACCTCCGGGATGACCGGGGTGGCACAGCCCGCGGCGGCCACGCGGTCGCGCAGCCGCAGATACGACTCCGGCTGGAAGAACATCTGTGTGATGGCGTAGTCGGCGCCCGCACGGCACTTGTCCACGAAGTGGGCGACGTCGGTGTCCCAGTCCTCGGAGCGCGGGTGCATCTCCGGGAAAGCGGCGACGCCCACGCAGAAGTCGCCCGACTCCTTGATGAGCCGGACGAGTTCGGCCGCGTAGGCCAGGCCCCGGGGGTGCGGGACCCACTCACCCATGGGGTCGCCGGGCGGGTCGCCGCGCACGGCGAGCATGTTGCGGATGCCCGCGTCCGCGTACTGGCCGATGATGTTGCGCAGTTCGGCGATGGAGTGGTCGACCGCGGTGAGGTGGGCGACCGGGGTCAGCGTGGTGTCGGCGACGATCTGCTGGGTCTCCTTGACCGTGCCCGCGCGAGTGGAGCCGCCGGCTCCGTAGGTCACGGAGACGAAGTCGGGAGCGACCGCCTCGACCCGCCGGAGCGCACTCCACAGGTTCCGCTCACCCTTGGGGGTCTTCGGCGCCGAGAACTCGAACGAGTACGTCGCCTTGCCGGTGGCGAGCATGTCGCGCACGGTGCGTGCGCGGTCGGTCCTGGTGGACGGGGTTCCGAGGGCCATACCCGCAGGTTAGCCAGGGGCGGGCGGTCCCCCAACCATACATAGGAAATTTGCCCGAATTGTCGGCTTCCTGTCCACCCCTTGGACAAAAACCCGGGACAGTGGATCACCTCCACCGCCCCTGCTCTAGCCCTGTCGCAGCCGCTTCGTGAACTCCGCCGCCGCCGCGCCCGGGTCGTCCGCCTCGGTGATCGCGCGGACCACCACCACCCTGCGGGCACCGGCGTCCAGCACCTGGTCCAGGTTGCCGAGGTCGATGCCGCCGATGGCGAACCAGGGACGGTCGGTGCCGAGGCCCGCCGTGTGGCGGACCAGGTCGAGGCCGGGGGCGTGGCGGCCGGGCTTGGTGGGGGTGGGCCAGCAGGGGCCGGTGCAGAAGTAGTCCACGCCCTCCTGGACGGCGGCCGCGGCGGCCTCCGCCTCGGCGTGCGTGGAGCGGCCGATCAGCACCCCGTCACCGAGCACCGCACGGGCCGCGGGGACCGGCAGGTCGCCCTGTCCGAGGTGCAGCACGTCGGCGCGGGCGGCGTGGGCGACATCGGCCCGGTCGTTGACCGCGAGCAGCTTGCCGTGCCGGGCGCACGCGTCGGCGAAGACCTTCAGGTGCTCCAGCTCCTCGGCGGCCTCCATGCCCTTGTCCCGCAGCTGCACGATGTCGACACCGCCGGCCAGGACCGCGTCCAGGAACTCGGGCAGGTCGCCCTGGCGCCTGCGGGCGTCCGTGCACAGGTACAGACGGGCGTCGGCGAGCGCGGCGCGGGCGGTGTCGGACATGCGTGGGTCCCCCCTGGTCGGTGTCCCCGGTGGTGCGGGGCGGTGGCGTGCGGGCGCCGGGCCCGCACGCCACCTCCTGCTGCGGGTCGGCTCAGACGGCGAGCGCCTGGGCGCGGCGCTTCACCTCCGTGCCGCGATTCTCGCTCAGGGCCTGCGCGGGGGTGCCGGGCAGGGTCGGGTCAGGGGTGAAGAGCCATTCGATCATCTCTTCGTCCGTGAAGCCGTCGTCCCGCAGGAGCGTCAGGGTCCCGGACAGGCCCTTGACCACCTTGTCCCCGTCGATGAAGGCGGCGGGGACGTGCAGCGCCCTGTTCTCACCTCGGCGTACGGCGATGAGCTGGCCGTCCTTGACCAGCTGCCGCACGCGCGTCACCTCGACGCCGAGCTGTTCGGCGATGTCGGGGAGGGTGAGCCAGGCGGGGACGAGAGCATCGATCTTTGCGTCAATCTCGGTCACGAGGACAAGCCTGCCATCCCCCGCTGACAGTCGGAAGCCGGGCAGGTCCACCCGGGACGGCCCGCTAGTCCGCCGTCGCGCCTTTCAGGGGCCTGGCCGGGTCGGACAGGGCCTCGGCGTCCATGTGCCGGCCCGCCTCGATCAGGCGCCGGCCCTGGGCCAGGTCACGCGGACGGCCGACGGCCAGCAGGGCCACCAGACGGCCCTCACGCAGCCAGCACACCGTCCAGGACGGCCCCGCCGGATCGCCGCGCCACACCATGCGGTCGGCCGCCGCGTGGTGGCCCGCGTACTGCACGAACCGGCCGAACTGCTCGGACCAGAAGTACGGCACCGGGTCGTAGACCGCCGGGGTCTCGCCGAGGATGTTCGCGGCGACCGTGCGCGGGCCCTGCAGGGCGTTGTCCCAGTGGTGGACGAGGAGCCGTTCGCCGTAGCGGGCCGAGGGGAAGGAGGCGCAGTCCCCGACCGCGTACACGTCCGGCAGGGACGTGCGCAGGCGGGCGTCGGCGAGGACCTCGCCGTGCGCGCCCAGTTCGACGCCGGAGCCCGCCAGCCAGCCGGTCGCGGGGCGGGCGCCGATGCCGACGACGACGGCGTCCGCGGGCAGCCGGGTGCCGTCGGCGAGGACCACCACGCCGGGCTCGACGCGCTCCACGCGCGCGTGGGTGCGCAGCAGTGTGCCGCTGTCGGCGTACCAGGCGGCCATGGGCGCGGCCACCTCGGCGGGCAGGGCACCGGCGAGCGGGTGGTCGGCGGCCTCCACCACGGTCACCGCGCAGCCGGCCTCACGGGCGGCGGTGGCGAACTCGGCGCCGATCCAGCCGGCGCCGACGACCACGATGTCGTGCTGCCGGGCGAGGACGGGCCGCAGCCGTTCCGCGTCGTCCAGGGTGCGCAGCAGATGGACCCCGGGCACGCCGTCGGTGCCCGGCAGTGTGATCGGTTCGGCGCCGGTGGCGAGGACCAGGACGTCGTACGGCACCGGGCCCGTCTCGGTGTCCAGCTCGCGCGCGGCGGGCCTGAGGCCGTGCACCTCGCAGCCGAGCCGCAGCTCGACCCCGAGGGCCTCGAAGTCCACGTCGAAGGCGGAGTCCTCGGCCTTGCCGAGCAGCACGGCCTTCGACAGCGGCGGCCGGTCGTACGGCTGGTGCGGCTCGGCGCCGATGACGGTCACACGGCCCCGGAAACCCTGTTCCCGCAGGGCGACCGCGGTCTGCACCCCGGCCATGCCCGCACCGGCGACGACCACGTGCCGCCCCGGCGACGTGCCCTCTTCCGCTGTCTGCTCGCTCACCCGATCACCATAGACACATGACGAACCGTCAGTCAGGGGGCGTGCTCGATGACCTGCTCCACAACGCTCGTGCCGGAGCCCGGCCGGGACTCCCACTCCCAGGTCTCCTCCAGCCGCAGCCGCCCGTCCGCCGGCTCCACCACCGTGGACACGCAGTGCCCCGAGGCGGTCGTCCCGTCGGTCCTGAGCTGCACGTACCGGAAGTCCAGCCGGTCCCCCTCGCGGGTGCCGACCAGATAGCCGCGCACCACGTCACCGCCCGCGTACTCGGCCCAGATCCCGCCGGCCTCCTCGTGGTAGGCGAACCGGGTGCGGGTACCCACCTGACCTGGGGCTTGGTCCGACACCGGGGCGAAGGTCAGTCCGTCGAGCGACCGGGCCATGAGGCGGGGCTCCCTTACGAGTGACGAGGACGGCGAGCTAGGGTGGCCACCGTACAAGCACTCGCGGGAGCCCGGACGCACCGGGCTGAGAGGGAGGCTGGCGGCCTCCGACCGTACGAACCTGATCCGGGTCATGCCGGCGAAGGGAGGGGCTGGACGCCCATGTCGTCACGTACGTCCGACGTCCTCGTGATCGGGGGCGGAATCATCGGCCTGGTCACGGCCTGGCGGGCCGCGCAGCGCGGGCTCGCCACGGCCGTGGTGGACCCCACGCCCGGGGGCGGGGCCGCGCAGGTGGCGGCCGGGATGCTGGCCGCGGTCACCGAACTGCACTACGGCGAGGAGACCCTGCTCGCCCTGAACCTGGAGTCGGCCCGCCGCTACCCGGCGTTCGCGGCCGAGCTGGCCGAACTGACCGGCCACGACCTCGGCTATCGCCGCTGTGGCACCCTCGCCGTCGCGCTCGACGCCGACGACCGTGCCCACCTGCGGGAACTGCATGCGCTCCAGCATCGCTCGGGCCTCGAGTCGGAGTGGCTGTCCGGGCGGGAGGCCCGGCGGCTGGAGCCGATGCTCGCGCCGGGGGTGCGCGGCGGCCTGCGGGTCGACGGCGACCACCAGATCGATCCGCGCCGGCTGGCGGCGGCCCTGGTGGCCGCCTGCGAGCGGGCGGGCGTGGTCTTCCACCGCGTCTGGGCGGAGCGGCTGGACGTGGTGCGGGACCGGGCCGTCGGGGTCACCACGGCGGACGGCACCGGGCTGCGCGCCGAGCAGGTGGTGCTCGCCGCGGGAAGCTTCAGCGGGCGTCTCGCGGGCGTGCCGGACGAGCTGCTGCCGCCGGTGCGGCCGGTCAAGGGGCAGGTGCTGCGGCTGACCGTGCCGCGCCGGTACGCGCCGTTCCTGAGCCGGACCGTGCGGGCCGTGGTGCGCGGCAGCCATGTCTACCTGGTGCCCCGGGAGAACGGTGAGCTGGTCGTCGGCGCCACCACCGAGGAACTGGGCTGGGACACGACGGTCACGGCCGGCGGCGTGTACGAGCTGCTGCGCGACGCCCACGAGCTGGTGCCCGGCATCACCGAGCTTCCGCTCACCGAGACCCGGGCCGGGCTGCGCCCCGGCTCCCCGGACAACGCGCCGCTGCTCGGCCCGTCCGGCCTGGCCGGGCTGCTGCTGGCCACCGGGCACTACCGCAACGGCGTGCTGCTCACCCCGGTCACCGGCGACGCGCTGGCGCACGCGCTGGTCACCGGCGGGCTCCCGGAGGAGGCGCGCCCGTTCACCCCGCGGCGGTTCGGCGCCGCGCCCCTGGACCGGACGGAACACCTGGAGCAGCCCGTATGAACCTCTCCGTCACCATCTCCGTCAACGGCGAACCCCGCCGGGTCGCCGCCGGCACCGCGCTGGACTCCCTCGTCCGGACCCTGACCGCGGCGCCGCGCGGGGTGGCCGCCGCCGTCAACGAGACCGTCGTCCCGCGCACGCAGTGGGCGACGACCGCCCTGGCCGAGGGCGACCGCGTCGAAGTCCTCACGGCCGTGCAAGGAGGCTGAACCATGGCTGACGATCCCCTGGTCCTCGGTGGACTGACCTTCTCGTCCCGGCTGATCATGGGCACGGGCGGGGCGCCCAGCCTGGAGGTGCTGGAGCGGGCGCTGATCGCCTCCGGTACGGAACTGACGACGGTCGCCATGCGCCGGGTGGACCCCTCCGTGCACGGCTCGGTGCTGTCGGTGCTGGAGCGGCTCGGAATCCAGGTGCTGCCGAACACGGCGGGCTGTTTCACCGCCGGTGAGGCCGTGCTGACCGCGCGGCTGGCCCGGGAGGCGCTGGGCACGGACCTGGTCAAGCTGGAGGTCATCGCCGACGAACGGACGCTGCTGCCGGATCCGGTGGAGCTGCTGGAGGCGGCGGAGACACTGGTCGACGACGGGTTCACGGTGCTGCCGTACACCAACGACGATCCCGTGCTCGCGCGGAAGCTGGAGGACGTGGGCTGTGCGGCGGTCATGCCGCTCGGTTCGCCGATCGGTTCCGGGCTCGGCATCCGCAACCCGCACAACTTCCAGCTGATCGTGGAGCACGCGCGCGTGCCGGTGATCCTGGACGCGGGGGCCGGTACGGCGTCCGACGCGGCGCTGGCGATGGAGCTGGGCTGCGCGGGGGTGATGCTGGCGTCGGCGGTGACGCGGGCGCAGGAGCCGGAGCTGATGGCCTCCGCGATGCGGCACGCGGTGGAGGGCGGCCGGCTGGCCCGGCTGGCCGGGCGGATCCCGCGGCGGTACCTCGCGGAGGCGTCGTCTCCCGCGGAGGGCCTGGCCGTGCTGGATCCCGAGCGCCCCGCGTTCTGACCGGCACCGGAACCGCCCTCCCGCCCACGCCCCGCCCGTCACGGTCACCTGACGGAGGGGGCTCTCCCGTAGAACCCCTTCACCAGAACCTCTTCACCACCGGCGGCCGCCGGGCAGGGGAGGGCCCGGCCGTGCCTTCGCCGTCGGCGGCCGACGGGGTCGGGGCGGGTGCGGGGCGTGGGGCCGGGTCGTCGCCTCCGGTGCGTGCCGGGCGTGGGAAGCGTCACAGGTCGGCTTCAGTCGCGCTCCAATGCCGGTGAGCGGGGCGGTGGTGTCGGTACTCCCTCGTAGACTCGCCTCTCGTGGATACGACCCTTTCGGACCCCCTCGTCGGGCAGCTGCTCGACGGCAGGTATCGCGTCGACGCGCGGATCGCGGCCGGCGGGATGGCCACGGTCTACCGGGCCCTGGACACCCGCCTGGACCGCGTTCTCGCGCTGAAGGTGATGCACCCGACGCTCGCCTCCGACGGGTCCTTCGTCGAGCGGTTCATCCGGGAGGCGAAGTCCGTCGCCCGGCTCGACCACCCCAACGTGGTGCAGGTCTTCGACCAGGGCACCGACGGGTCGTACGTCTACCTGGCGATGGAGTACATCGCCGGCTGCACCCTGCGGGACGTGCTGCGGGAGCGGGGCGCCGTACAGCCGCGGGCCGCGCTCGACATCCTGGAGCCGGTGCTCGCCGCGCTCGGTGCCGCGCACCGGGCCGGGTTCGTGCACCGCGACATGAAGCCCGAGAACGTGCTGATAGGCGACGACGGCCGGGTCAAGGTCGCCGACTTCGGGCTGGTGCGCTCCGTGGACACGGTGACCAGCACGACCGGTGCGGTGCTCGGGACCGTCTCCTATCTCGCGCCGGAACAGATCGAGCAGGGCACCACGGACCCGCGTGTCGACGTGTACGCGTGCGGAGTGCTGCTCTACGAGATGCTCACGGGCACGAAGCCGCACTCCGGGGACTCCCCGGCCCAGGTGCTCTACAAGCACATACACGAGGACGTACCGCCGCCCTCGGCGCTCGTGCCCGGGCTGCCGTACCAGCTGGACGAGCTGGTCGCGTCGGCCACCGCGCGCACCCCGGACCTCCGGCCGCACGACGCCGTGGCGCTGCTCGCCCAGGTGCGCGAGGCCCGCCGGCCGCTGACCGACGAGCAGCTGGACGCGCTGCCGCCGCAGGCGCTGACCGCGGAGCACGACAACGGCGAGGACCGGACGAGCGTGATCCCGCGCGCGCTGACCGTGCCCCGGCCGCTGCCGGTCGACGAGGACGTCCCGGACGGCGCCGGGGACGGCATCGACCGCACCGCCCGCTTCCAGAGCCCGCCGGTGCCCGGCCGCCTGCGCCCGGCCCGCCCCCGGCACGCGGTGCTGGCGCTGATCACGGCCGTGCTGGTGGTGTTCGGCGTGGGCGCCGGGATCTGGTACATCAACTCCGGTCAGTTCACCAAGGTGCCGCCCCTGCTGACGAAGACCGAGACGCAGGCGAAGGCCCGGCTGAAGTCGGCCGGGCTCGACGTGGGCCAGGTCAAGCGTGCCTACAGCGACACCGTGAAGCGGGGCACGGTGATCGGCAGCGACCCGGCGCCGGGCGCGCGTATCCGGGACCACGACTCGGTGACGCTGACCGTGTCGCTGGGCCCGGAGACGGTGAACGTGCCGAACGTGGAGGGAAAGCCGCTCGCGAAGGCGCAGGCGCGGCTGACGGCGGACGGCCTGGAGCCGGGCATGGTCACCCGCGAGTTCAGCGAGGACGTCGACAAGGGCTCGGTGATCCGTACGACGCCGGACGCGGGCACCAAGCGGCACGCGGGCTCGGCGATCGCGCTGGTCGTCAGCAAGGGCAGCCCCATCGACGTGCCGGACGTCACCGGTGACGACCTGGACAGCGCGAAGGAGGAGCTGACGAACGCCGGCCTGAAGGTGCGGATCGCCGCCGGGCGGGTCAACTCCGAGTTCGACGACGGCAAGGTCGCCCGGCAGAGCCCGGGCGACGGGAGCCAGGCCGCGGAGGGCGACACGGTGACGCTGACGCTGTCCAAGGGCCCGGAGATGATCGAGGTCCCGGACGTGGTCGGGGACAGCGTGGACGACGCCCACGACGCCCTGGAGGGCGCCGGCTTCGAGGTGGACGAGGACCGCGGTCTGCTGGGGCTGTTCGGCGACACCGTGAAGGAGCAGTCGGTGGAGGGCGGCGACCGGGCGCCCAAGGGGTCGACGATCACGATCACCATCCGGTGACCGGGTTCACCGGGGACCGCGGCCCGGTTGCGGGGGCGGACATGACACCCTGAACGGGTGAGTCCCGTTCAGTCCTCCCTCCCCCGCAACCCCGTCGGCGGCCATGTGCCCGTGGCCGGCGGACTGCACTCCGTCGGGCTGTCCTACGCCCGTGACCTGAAGGCGGAGACCGTGCAGGTCTTCGTCGCCAACCCGCGCGGCTGGGCCACCCCCGCCGGCAACCCGCGGCAGGACGAGGCGTTCCGCGCGGCGTGCGCCGAGGAGTCGGTCCCGGCGTACGTCCACGCCCCCTACCTGATCAACTTCGGCTCGCACACCGAGGCGACCGTGGAGCGGTCGGTGGAGTCGCTCAGGCACTCGCTGCGGCGCGGCCGGGAGATCGGCGCCCTGGGTGTGGTCGTGCACACCGGGAGCGCGACCGGCGGCCGGGCCCGGGACGTGGCGCTGAAGCAGGTGCGCGAGCACCTGCTTCCCCTGCTGGACGAGCTGAGCCACGACGACGACCCGTTCCTGCTGCTGGAGTCGACCGCCGGGCAGGGTGCCTCGCTGTGCTCGCGGACCTGGGACTTCGGGCCGTACTTCGAGGCGCTGGACGCCCATCCGAAGCTGGGCGTGTGCCTGGACACCTGCCACATCTTCGCCGCCGGGCACGACCTGACCGGGCCGAGCGGCATGCACCAGACCCTGGACCTGCTGGTGGACACCGTCGGCGCGGGCCGGCTGAAGCTGATCCACGCCAACGACTCCAAGGACGTGGTGGGCGCGCACAAGGACCGGCACGAGAACATCGGCGCCGGTCACATCGGCGAGGATCCGTTCCGCGCGCTCATGACCCATCCCGCGACCGAGGGCGTCCCACTGATCATCGAGACGCCCGGCGGCAAGGAGGGGCACGCGGCGGACGTGGAGCGGCTGAAGAGACTCCGGGATTCCTGAATCCCCGTTGAGGAATACCCCTGGGGGGTATACGGTTCCTGTCAGACGCAGGAACCGCCACTCGGCATGGGGGAAACCATGGAGCACTCGGCGCAGACCCACCACCAGCACCACGAGACGCACGAAGGACACGGGCAGGACGGGCACGAGCAGCACTCGGAGCACGGCGGGCACCACCAGCACCACGGCCACGCGCCCGCGGCCACCTGGCAGGCGGCCGCTCAGGCCACCCTGCACTGCCTCACCGGCTGCGCCATCGGCGAGGTGCTCGGCATGATCCTGGGCACCGCCTTCGGCTGGGGCAACCTGCCCACGATGGTGCTGGCGATCGTCCTGGCCTTCGTCTTCGGCTACTCGCTCACCCTGCGCGGGATCCTGCGCGCCGGCGTGGACTTCCGCACGGCCTTCCGGGTCGCGCTGGCCGCCGACACCCTCTCCATCGCCGTGATGGAACTGATCGACAACGGCGTGATCCTGGTCTGGCCGTCCGCGATGGACGCGATGCTGAGCGACGCGCTGTTCTGGATCTCGCTGGCGATCTCGCTCGTGACCGCCTTCGTGGTGACCACCCCGGTCAACAAGTGGATGATCGGCCGGGGCAAGGGACACGCGGTGGTGCACCAGTACCACCACTGAGCGGGCCGGGGGTCAGAGCTCGGGGCCCTCCCCGGGCCCTTCCTGGTAGGAGTAGCGCTGTTCCTTCCAGGGGTCGCCGATGTTGTGGTAGCCGCGCTCCTCCCAGAAGCCGCGGCGGTCGGCGGTCATGTACTCCACGCCCCGGACCCATTTGGGCCCCTTCCAGGCGTACAGATGGGGCACGACCAGGCGGACCGGGAAGCCGTGCTCGGCGGTGAGGAGCTCGCCGTCCTTGTGGGTGGCGAAGATGGCGCGGTCGGAGGAGAAGTCCCCCAGGCGCAGGTTCGAGCTGAAGCCGTACTCCGCCCAGACCATGACATGGGTGACGTCCGGCGCCGGCGGGGCCAGGTCCAGGATCACGCGGGCCGGGACCCCGCCCCACTCCGCGCCGATCATGCTGAACTTGGTCACGCAGTGCAGATCGGCCACCACGGTGGTGTACGGCAGGGCCGTGAACTCCTCGTGGTTCCAGGTGTGCTTGTCACCGTCGGCGGTGGCCCCGAAGACCCGGAACTCCCAGCGCTCGGGCCGGAACTTCGGGACGGGCCCGTAGTGCGTGACCGGCCAGCCGCGCTGGAGCCGCTGACCCGGCGGAAGCTCGGACCCTGCCACTGCCCCAGACTCTCGCTCCACCGGATGACCCATGTATCCATCCTGACAGACCTCGGGCAGTGCCCTTGACCACCATTCGACCAATAGGACAACTAGGGCAAGTCAGCACTAACTTACTAAGTATGCACTTACTGGACGATCTTCACGGGCGGTGCCATCATGCGGCGCTAACGACCGACACAGTCGTCCGGAAGGAGCCCGTCGCATGCAAGGCGACCCCGAGGTCATCGAACTGCTCAACGAACAGCTGACCGCCGAGCTGACCGCGATCAACCAGTACTTCCTGCACTCCAAGCTCCAGGACCACAAGGGGTGGACCAAGCTCGCCGAGTACACCCGGCGCGAGTCGTTCGACGAGATGCGGCACGCGGAGGTGCTCACCGACCGCATCCTGCTGCTGGACGGCCTGCCGAACTACCAGCGACTGGGCCACGTCCAGGTCGGGCAGACGGTGACGGAGATGTTCCAGGCCGACCGGCAGATCGAGGTCGAGGCCATCGACCGGCTGCGCCGCGGCGTCCAGATCATGCGCGACAAGAACGACATCACGTCGGCGAACATCTTCGAGGTGATCCTGGCCGACGAGGAGCACCACATCGACTACCTGGACACCCAGCTGGAGCTCGTGGACAAGCTGGGCGAGGCGCTCTACCTCTCGACCCTGATCGAGCAGAGCCAGCCCGACGCCTAGGGAGCGGCCGCGGGCGCTAGGCGGCGTCGTCCAGCGCTTCGAGAGCCGGGGCGCGCCGCTCGATCAGCTCCCGGCGGGGGCAGGCACCGCGGCCCAGGAGGGCCTGGATGCGGCGCACGCACGAGCCGCAGTCCGTACCGGCCTTGGACGCGGAGGCTATCTGGCGCGGGGTGCAGGCGCCGTTCTCCGCGTGCCGGCGGACCTGCTGCTCGGTGATGCCGAAACAACTGCAGACGTACACGCGGTTCACCTCCCGACGGGATCGCTGTCTCTTGCCGTCCCGTTCCCGGTGAGGCAAACCTAACCTTACCCATCCCGCGGCACCCGGAAAAGTGGGCGGGGCGCGGATCCGGTGTGATCCGCGCCCCAGGACGCTCAGCGGTACCGGGTGATCACTGGTCCCGGTACATCTCCGCCACGAGGAACGCCAGGTCGAGCGACTGGCTGCGGTTCAGCCGCGGGTCGCAGGCCGTCTCGTAGCGCTGGTGCAGGTCGTCGACGAAGATCTCGTCGCCGCCGCCCACGCACTCGGTGACGTCGTCGCCGGTCAGCTCCACGTGGATGCCGCCCGGGTGCGTGCCGAGCGCCTTGTGGACCTCGAAGAAGCCCTTGACCTCGTCGAGCACGTCGTCGAAGCGGCGGGTCTTGTGCCCGGAGGCCGCCTCGAAGGTGTTGCCGTGCATCGGGTCGGTCACCCAGGCCACCGTGGCACCGGACGCCGTGACCTTCTCGACCAGCTCGGGGAGCTTGTCGCGGATCTTGTCGGCGCCCATGCGGACGATGAAGGTCAGCCGGCCCGGCTCCCGCTCGGGGTCGAGGCGGTCGATGTACTGCAGCGCCTCCTCGGCCGTGGTGGACGGGCCGAGCTTGATGCCGATCGGGTTGCGGATCTTCGAGGCGAACTCGATGTGCGCGTGGTCCAGCTGCCGGGTGCGCTCACCGATCCACACCATGTGCCCGGAGACGTCGTACAGCTTGCCGGTGCGGGAGTCGACCCGGGTCAGGGCGGACTCGTAGTCCAGCAGCAGCGCCTCGTGCGAGGAGAAGAACTCGACGGTCTTGAACTCCTCCGGGTCGGTGCCGCACGCCCGCATGAAGTTCAGCGCGTTGTCGATCTCCCGCGCGAGCTGCTCGTAGCGCTGGCCCGACGGCGAGGTCTTCACGAAGTCCTGGTTCCAGGCGTGCACCTGGCGCAGGTCGGCGTAACCGCCGGTGGTGAAGGCGCGCACCAGGTTCAGCGTGGAGGCCGACGCGTGGTACATGCGCTTCAGCCGCTCGGGGTCCGGGATCCGGGCGGCCTCGGTGAAGTCGAAGCCGTTGACGGAGTCGCCCCGGTAGGTCGGAAGCGTCACGCCGTCGCGGGTCTCGGTCGGCTTGGAGCGGGGCTTGGAGTACTGACCCGCGATGCGGCCGACCTTGACCACGGGCACGGAGGCCGCGTAGGTCAGGACGGCGCCCATCTGGAGCAGCGTCTTCAGCTTGTTGCGGATGTGGTCGGCGGACACGGCGTCGAAAGCCTCGGCGCAGTCGCCGCCCTGGAGGAGGAACGCCTCTCCCTTGGCGACGGCCGCCATCCGGGCGCGCAGCTGGTCGCACTCGCCCGCGAAGACGAGCGGCGGATACGACTCGAGGTCCGCGATCACTGCGCGCAGAGCCTCGGCGTCGGGGTACTCGGGCTGCTGCGCCGCGGGCAGGTTTCGCCAGGTGTTGCCAGCGCTCGGGCTGGTCTTAGCGTTCACGGTCACCCCGTAAACATTACGGGGTCGTGTGCGATGTTTTTTCCCCTTGCTCGAAGGGTGAGACGGGGTGACTGACGGGTGGACGGGCGACGGGTGGGGTAGGGTTTCCGGCATGTTCGCGCTTTCGATCCAGAACTGGTGGTGGACCGCTTCTCCGGCGGCCCGCTGATCGCGCGTACGACAAGACTTCGCGAAGGCCGCCCGAGGGGCGGCCTTCGGCGTTTCCCGGGGCCGTTCCTCTCCGTCAGCACATCCGCCGGACGTTCCGTCGGACGATCGAGAAGGAGCCCGACCCGTGGACCTGCAGGACCTGCTCACCGACCCCCGCCCCTTCGCCCTGCTGCGCCGCCGCACCCCCGGCCGCGACGAACAGCTGGTGGAGGTGCTGCTCGGCCCGGTGACCAGCCGTGACCGGCTGGCCGACCTGCCCGAGGAGGGTCTCGCCCTCGTCCCGTTCCGGCAGATCCGCGAGCGCGGCTTCGACGTCCGCGACGACGGCACCCCCCTGCTGGTGCTGACGCCCGAGGAGTCGTACGCCGTCCCGCTCGCCGAGGCGCTCGACCGGCTCCCGGCGCACGAGGTGCGGGTGGAGGGCGGCCGCTTCGACGTCGGGGACGAGGAGTACGGCGAGATCGTCGGCCGGGTGCTGCGCGAGGAGATCGGCCGGGGCGAGGGCGCGAACTTCGTGATCCGGCGCACCTACGAGGGTGAGATCCCCGGGTTCGGCCGCGCCGACGCGCTGGCCCTGTTCCGGCGGCTGCTCGAGGGCGAGCGGGGCGCGTACTGGACGTTCGTGGTGCATACCGGAGATCAAAAAGGGCCCGAAGGGCCTTCCACGGAAGGGCGGCGGTGGGAGACGGGTGGGCGGACGCTGGTGGGCGCCAGCCCCGAGGTGCATGTGCGGATGTCCGGCGGCACCGTCGTGATGAACCCGATCAGCGGGACCTACCGCTATCCCGCCGGGGGCCCGTCCCCCGAGCACCTGCTCTCCTTCCTGGCCGACGGCAAGGAGATCGAGGAGCTGTCGATGGTCGTCGACGAGGAGCTGAAGATGATGTGCACCGTCGGCGACATGGGCGGCGTCGTCGTCGGTCCCCGGCTCAAGGAGATGGCGCACCTCGCGCACACCGAGTACGAGCTGCGCGGCAAGTCCTCCCTGGACGTGCGGGAGGTGCTGCGGGAGACCATGTTCGCGGCGACGGTGACCGGGTCTCCGGTGCAGAACGCGTGCCGGGTGATCGAGCGGCACGAGGCCGGCGGGCGCGGGTACTACGCCGGTGCGCTCGCGCTGCTCGGGCGGGACTCCGGAGGCGCGCAGACCCTCGACTCCCCGATCCTGATCCGCACCGCCGACATCGGCGCCGACGGCCGGCTGCGCGTTCCCGTCGGGGCGACGCTGGTGCGCGGCTCCGACCCGGCGGGCGAGGTCGCGGAGACCCACGCGAAGGCGGCGGGCGTGCTGGCCGCCCTCGGGGTACGGCCGTCCCGGCCGCTTCGGGAGCGGGAGCGGCCCCGGCTGGCCGACGACCCGCGGGTGCGGGCCGCGCTGGACGGCCGGCGCGCCGCGCTCGCGCCGTTCTGGCTGCGGATGCAGGAGCGGACCGGGGCCCTCGCGGGCCACGCCCTCGTCGTCGACGGCGAGGACACCTTCACCGCGATGCTCGCGCACGTCCTGCGGTCGGCCGGTCTCGACGTGACCGTCCGGCGGTACGACGAGCCCGGGCTGCGGGAGGCGGTGCTCGCGCACGAGGGGCCCCTCGTCCTCGGGCCCGGTCCGGGCGACCCCGCCGACCTCGGCGACCCCAAGATGCGGTTCCTGCGGGACCTGGCCGCCCAGGTGATCCGGACGCACCGGCACGGCGTGCTCGGCGTCTGCCTCGGGCACGAGCTGATCGCGGCGGAACTGGGCCTGGAGATCGTCCGCAAGGAGGTGCCGCACCAGGGCGCGCAGACGGAGATCGACCTGTTCGGGCGGAGCGAGACGGTCGGCTTCTACAACAGCTTCGTCGCGCGCTGCGACGAGGAGTCGGCCCGGGAGCTGGCCGCGCACGGCGTAGAGGTGAGCCGGGCGGCGAACGGTGAGGTGCACGCGCTGCGCGGCCCCGGTTTCGCCGGTGTGCAGTTCCACCCCGAGTCGGTCCTCACGGTGAACGGCGCGGCGGTCGTCCAGGAGCTGATCGGCCGGCTGCGGGCGAGCACGGTGCGGTGAGGCGACGGGCCTGGGGGCCGCTCGGTCCCCAGGCCCGGGCCGGGGTGTCAGCCGAAGAACACCCCGACCTCCTCGTACAGCTTCGGGTCCACCGTCTTCAGCCTGGCCGTCGCCTCGGAGATCGGGACGCGGACGATGTCGGTGCCGCGCAGGGCGACCATCTTGCCGAAGTCGCCGTCGCGCACGCAGTCGATGGCGTGCAGGCCGAAGCGGGTGGCGAGCCAGCGGTCGAAGGCGCTGGGGGTGCCGCCGCGCTGGATGTGCCCGAGGACCGTGGTGCGGGCCTCCTTGCCGGTGCGCCGCTCGATCTCCTTGGCCAGCCACTCACCGACGCCGGACAGCCGCACATGCCCGAAGGAGTCCTGCGACTGGTCCTTGAGCACCATGTCACCGTCCTTCGGCATGGCGCCCTCGGCGACGACGACGATCGGGGCGTAGGACGCCTTGAAGCGGGAGGTGATCCACGCGCACACCTGGTCGAGGTCGAAGCGCTGTTCGGGGATGAGGATGACGTTGGCGCCGCCGGCCAGGCCCGAGTGCAGCGCGATCCAGCCGGCGTGCCGTCCCATCACCTCGCAGACGAGGACCCGCATGTGGGACTCGGCGGTGGTGTGCAGCCGGTCGATGGCCTCGGTGGCGATGTTGACGGCGGTGTCGAAACCGAAGGTGTAGTCGGTGGCGGACAGGTCGTTGTCGATGGTCTTCGGCACGCCGACGCAGGGCATGCCGTACTCGTCGGCGAGGCGCGCGGCGACGCCCAGGGTGTCCTCGCCACCGATCGCGACGAGTGCCTCGACCTCCTGCTTGGCGAGGTTCTCCTTGATGCGGCGGATACCCCCCTCCACCTTGAGGGGGTTGGTCCGCGAGGAGCCGAGGACGGTGCCGCCGCGGGGCAGGATGCCGCGCACCGCGGGGATGTCGAGGCGGACCGTGTCGTTCTCGAGCGGACCCCGCCAGCCGTCCCGGAAGCCGACGAAGTCATAGCCGTACTCCTGCACGCCCTTGCGCACGATGCCCCGGATGACGGCGTTGAGCCCGGGGCAGTCGCCGCCTCCGGTCAGTACTCCGACTCGCATGAAATGTCCCTTCACCATGCTGGCCTGACGCTCAGTCACGCTAATGGTGATCCGCGTCACATCGGGAGAGGCGGGAAGGGTGATTCGGGCGCGTTGCCGGAATCCGGGCTACTCGTCGTCGAGTCCACGCTCTATCGCGTACCGCACCAGCTCCACCCGGTTGTGCAACTGGAGCTTGCCGAGGGTGTTCTGGACGTGGTTCTGGACCGTGCGGTGGGAGATGACGAGGCGTTCGGCGATCTGCTTGTAGCTCAGGCCCTTCGCCACCAGCCGCAGCACCTCCGTCTCCCGGTCCGTCAGCCGGGGGGCGCCCGGCTCGTCGGTGTCGGGGGCGGGGACGGGCTCGGCGGCCAGCCGCCGGTACTCGCCGAGGACCAGTCCGGCGAGGCCGGGCGTGAACACCGGGTCGCCGACGGCGGTCCGGCGCACCGCGTCCAGGAGTTCCTCGGTGGAGGCCGACTTCAGCAGATAGCCGGTCGCGCCGGACTTCACGGCCTCCAGCACGTCCGCGTGCTCGCCGCTCGCCGAGAGGACGAGCACGCGCAACGCCGGGTTGTGGCCCACCAGTTCCTTGCACACCTGGACGCCGGGCTTGGCGGGCAGGTTGAGGTCCAGCACGAGGACGTCGGGGGCGGCGGCCTTGGCGCGGCGGACCGCCTGCTCGCCGTCGCCGGCGGTGGCGACCACGTCGAAACCGGACTCGGCCAGGTCACGGGCGACCGCGTCACGCCACATGGGGTGGTCGTCCACCACCATGACCCTGATCGGGTCCTGCTGCTGTGTCATCGCTGCTCCGCCTTCTTCCCCCGCGCCCCTGCGGCGCCCTTCGGTACCTTCAGTTCGACTTCCGTGCCCTGCCCGGGCACCGAGAAGATCTCGGTGCTGCCGCCGAGGTCGCGCAGCCGGCCCCGGATCGACTGGGCCACCCCGAGCCGGCCCTCGCCCTCGGCCTGCGCCAGCCGGCCCTCGGGGATGCCGGGGCCGTCGTCCCGGACGGTGACGACGATCTCGTCCGGCTCGTCCTCCACCAGGATCCAGGCGCGGGCCCCCTCCCCCGCGTGCCGGCGCACATTGTCCAGGGCCGCACCGACGGCGGCGGCCACCTCGCGGGCCGCGGCCGGCGGCAGCAGCACCGGCGCGCCGGGCTCGGCGAGGCTGAACCGGGCGCACGCGTAGGGGGCGAGCAGCAGGCGCAGGTCGACCGGGCCGGCCGGTTCGTCCTCGGCGGGCTCCTCCACCACCCGGACGACGGCACCCTCGGCCAGGTCCTCCGAGACCCGGGACACCGGCACCAGACCGCCCGACACCAGCGTCCGCAGGGCCACTTCCTGCTCCCCGGCCAGCCGGCCCAGCTCGGCCGCCTCGCCGCCGAGGGCCGTGCCCCGGCGCTTCACCATCGCCAGCACCTGCAGCACGCTGTCGTGGATGTCCCGGGCCAGCCGCTCCCGCTCCCGGGTCGCGGCCTCGATCTCCAGCGCGCGGGCGAGGGTGCGCTCGGAGGCGCGGGCCACCTCCACCACGTAGCCGATGGCGATGGAGGCCACCCAGACGAGGATCACGTTGTGCACGGTGTCCCGGGCGGGGTGGCCGCGCTCGACCAGGTTGACGACGGCCACGGCCGTGGAGGCGACGGCCGCCCAGCGCCAGCCGCCCTTGACGGCGAAGGCCAGCACCGCGCCGGCGGTCCATATCGACGGCAGGGTGGGGCCGCCGCCCGCGATCCGCTCGTGGCTGTCGGCGAGCGGGGTGAGCAGGATGCCGGCGAGGGCGACGGACAGGTCCGCGGCCAGGAAGCGGCGGGTGCAGCTCGCCGCGTTGGCCACCCTGGGCAGGGTGGCGAGGGTCCATACGGCGAGGACGGCGTAGTAGGCGACGGCGACCCAGGGCCGCACGAAGTGGTCGTACGCGGTGGCACACAAACCGATGGCGTACAGCATGGTCAGGACGCGGTAGCCGGCGAGCGCGCGCCACAGCGGCAGCTCGACCGACATCCGCAGGACGACCGGTTTCCTGACGCGTGCGGCACCGGCGCGCCCCACGGCTCCCTCACGCTCGCGCTTGGGCATCTCCCCCGGTCCCCCCGGCCCTCGAGTTCCCCCGTCTAGGAGTCGGCCTGCTTCTTCTCCGCCTTCTCCGCTTCCCTGGCCGCCTTGGCCGCCTCCGCGATCTGCCGCTTGGCCGCGGTGGCGTAGATGTCGACGTACTCCTGGCCGGAGAGCTTCATGATCTCGTACATGACCTCGTCGGTCAGGGCGCGCAGCACGAAACGGTCGTGCTCCATGCCCTGGTAGCGGCTGAAGTCCATGGGCTTGCCGATGCGGATGCCGGGCCGCATCAGCTTCGGCATCACCTTGCCGGGCGGCTGGATCTTCTCCGTGTCGATCATGGCGACCGGGATGACGGGCGCGCCGGTGGCGAGCGCCACGCGGGCGAGGCCGCCGGGCTTGCCCCGGTACAGCCGCCCGTCGGGCGAGCGGGTGCCCTCCGGGTAGATGCCGAACAGCTCACCGCGCTCCAGCACCTCTATACCGCTCTTGATCGCCGCCTCACCCGCGCCGCGCGCCCCGGAACGGTCGACCGGGAGCTGCCCGACGCCCTTGAAGAAGGCCGCGGTGAGACGGCCCTTCACGCCGGGAGTGGTGAAGTACTCGGCCTTGGCGATGAAGGTGACCTTGCGGTCCAGCATCGTGGGCAGGAAGAACGAGTCCGAGAAGGACAGATGGTTGCTGGCCAGGATGGCGGCACCCGTGTCCGGAATGTTCTCCAGGCCCTCCACCCAAGGCCGGAAGGCGACCTTCAGTGGTCCGCCGATCGCGACCTTCATCGTGCCGTACAACACCCTTGTGCCTCCTGTTTCCGTCGAGGAGACCTTAACCCGGAGGACCGCCAATGGGTCCGACGACCCTGGTCGGTGTCAGTGCGGTCGCGTACGGTGAGGCACATGCCAGTTCTCCCCGGAGCCGAGCCGTACCGCCACGAGGGCGGGAAGACGGGGGTCCTCCTCTGCCACGGCTTCACCGGCTCGCCCCAGTCGCTGCGCCCGTGGGCGGAGCATCACGCGGCGCACGGACTGACCGTGTCCGTGCCGCTGCTGCCCGGGCACGGCACCCGCTGGGAGGACATGCAGCTGACGGCCTGGCAGGACTGGTACGCGGAGGTGGACCGCGAGCTGCGGGTACTGACCGCGCGCTGTTCCCGGGTGTTCGTCGCCGGCCTGTCGATGGGCGGTGCGCTGGCGCTCCGGCTGGCCGCCCGGCACGGTGAGCGGGTCATCGGCGCGGTGGTCGTCAACCCGGCGAACAAGGTGCACGGGCTGTCGGCGTACGCCCTCCCGGTCGCCCGGCATCTGGTGCGGACGACGAAGGGCATCGCCAGTGACATCGCCAAGGAGGGCGCGGCGGAGCTGGGGTACGACCGGGTGCCGCTGCACGCGGCGCACTCCCTGCGGGTGTTCCTGCGCCGGCTGGACGGCGAGCTGCCCCAGGTCACCCAGCCGTTGTTGCTGCTGCGCAGCGCTCAGGACCATGTCGTCCCGGCGGCCGACTCGGCACGGGTGCTGAGCCGGGTGTCGTCGACGGACGTCACGGAGATCGTGCTGGAACACAGCTACCACGTGGCGACGTTGGACGTGGATGCGGACCGGATCTTCGAGGAGAGCCTCGCCTTCATGGGCCGGCTCGCACCCAGTGTCGGCAAGGAAGGGACGGCCTCAGTTGGCTGAGCACGACTCCGACCGTGAGGACCTCGGGGGCCGTGAGGACCGCGAGGGAAGCGAGCCGGACAAGCAGGAGGTGCCGTTCGACGAGGACGCCGCCTGGCGGGCCATCGTCGCCGGGTACGGCGCGGAACCGCCGGACCCGCCGGGTTCCCGGCCCTTCAGGGCGGTGGAGGATCTCGCGCTGCCGGAACCGGACCCGGCGACCGACCCGGGGAAGGATGCGAGGAAGGGCCCGGTGAAGGACCCGGCGACCGACCCTGGGAAGGACCCGGTGAAGGACCCGGAGAGCGAGTCCCGGCCCGGCCCGGACGACTCCGCGGGCCGCCGGCCCGGCCGTCCGCTGGGCGGCTCGGTCTCCTTCGCGCCCGGTGTCGGCCCGCGCGACTACTCGGTGTCCGTGCCCTCCGACGACGACTTCGACGAGGACGACGAGGGCCACTTCGTACCGCCGGAGCCGCCGCCGCTGCCGACCACGGACACGACGGCCAGGTTCGCCTGGCTGGGGGTGGTCGGCGGTCCCGTCCTGATCCTGCTCGCGGTGGTACTCGGCTGGGACATGACCTGGTGGCTGACGACCCTCGGCATCGGCGGCTTCCTGGGCGGCTTCGCGACGCTGGTGACGCGGATGCGAACGGACGACGACGGTGACGACGACCCGGGGCGCGGCGCGGTGGTCTGACCCGCGGGGGGGACCTCGATCGCGCACCCGGTGTCTCCGCGCCGGCCGGTGCCGCCCGTGAGGGGACCAGGTGGTCGTTCAGGCGGCCGGCACCCTCAGGGCCGCCAGCACCGGCAGGTGGTCCGTGGCCGCGGTCAGATCGGCCCGGGTCACGCCCGGCAGGTCCGACGGGACGCCGCAGCCGAGCACCTCGATGCCCTGGGTGGCGAAGATCGCGTCGATCCGCTGGTGGGGGTCGGCGGGGGTGGAGGTGTACTCGCCGCCCCAGGGCGCGGCCGTACGGCAGTCCTGGAGACCGGCGGCCAGACGGCGGAAGGTACGGCCGTCGGGGCGTTCGTTGAGATCGCCGCCGGCGACGGCGTGCTCCACGCCGAGCCCGGACAGCCGGTCGAGGAGCAGGGCGCCCTGCTCATGGCGTTCGTCGCGCTGGAGGCTGAGGTGACAGCTGAGCACGCCGAGGCGGGCGCCGCCGAAGCGGACCACCGCGGTGGCGAAGCCGCGGCGGTGCAGGCCGGGGGTGAGCGGCAGGAGGACGTCCTCCGTGCGCTCGACGGTGGCGCGCAGGTCGCACAGGATCGCCGGTCCCGCCGCCGTGGCGCCGCCGGTGAGGATCACCTGGCCGCAGGCGGCGGCGAGCCGGGCGAGTTTCTTGCGCCAGCGGAAGAAACGGGGGGCCTCCTGGACGAGCACCAGGTCGGGGGCGCAGGCGGTGATGACACGAGCGAGGGCGTCCGTGTCGTCCCGCATCGAGCGGATGTTGTAGCTCAGGACGCGGATGACGGCCGAACCGTCGGGCTCTGTCGTGGAGTTGGGGAGCAGCGCCATGTGGATCAATGTACGCCCAACAGCTCGGGGCGCGAGGAGCGTGCGCGGCCGCCGGTGCGTCGTGGCCGGCCGCGCGGCTCCCCGCGCCCCGAGGCCGCGCAGGTGTGCTCACGAAGTGGGCGTCACATGATCGGGTCCGGCTCGCGGGCCAGGTCGGCCGCTCCGACCATGCCCGCCTTGTTGCCGAGCTGGGCCGCGATCACATCGGCCACCGGACGCCAGTTGCCGCCCACCAGCCAGCGCTTGTAGGACTTGCGGATCGGGTCCAGGACCAGGTCGCCCTCGTCGGAGAGACCGCCGCCGACGATGAACGCGGACGGGTCGAACAGGGAGGCCAGGTCGGCGAGGCCCGCGCCGGCCCAGCGGGCCAGCTCGCGGTAGGAGTCGACGGCGACCGGGCAGCCCTGGCGAGCGGCCATGGAGATGTGCTTGCCCTCGATCCCGTCGGGGGTGCCGTCGCCGAGCGCGAGCAGCACCTCGGCGCGCTCGGGGGTGGCGTTGGCGCGCTGCTTGGCGTAGCGGACCAGGGCGCGGCCGGAGGCGTACTGCTCCCAGCAGCCCTGCGAGCCGCAGCCGCACAGCAGGCCGTCCGGGACCATCCGGATGTGGCCGAACTCGGCGGCCACGCCGAAGTGGCCGCGGCGCAGCTTGTTGCCGATGATGATGCCGCCGCCGAGGCCGGTGCCGAGCGTGATGCAGATGACGTTGCGGTGGCCCTTGCCGGCGCCGAACCTGTACTCGCCCCAGGCGGCGGCGTTGGCGTCGTTCTCGACCACGACCGGGAGGCCGGTACGGGCCTCGACCTTCTCCTTGAGCGGCTCGTTGCGCCAGTCGATGTTGGGCGCGAAGTACACCGTGGAACGCTGCCGGTTGACGTAGCCGGCCGCGCCGATGCCCACGCCGACGATCTCGTGCCCGGCCCGCGCGCCCTCCACCGCCGAGGCGATGGCGTCCACGATCGCCTCGGGCGTGGTGGGGGTCGGCACCTTGAAGGTCGAGAGGATGTTGCCTTCCTCGTCGACCACGCCGGCCGCGATCTTCGTGCCGCCGATGTCGACGCCGATGGTGAGTCCCATGAATCCCTCAGTTCCGGTCGAGCCCCGCTACGGCCAACCGTACCCGAGGCCCCGCCGCGGAAGGGCTTCAGTCCAGGTCGATGCGCTCCCCCGGACCGGTGCCCTCACCGCGGTCCCGCCGGTCCGGCCGGTCGTCCGCCGGGTCGGCCGTACGGGCGGTCCAGCGCTGCTCCTGGCCCTGGACGGCGGAGCGGTAGGCGGCGAGCAGCTCGCCGCCGGCCGCGGCCAGATGGTCGAAGACGTCCGGGTTGCGGTCCATGACGGGCTCCACGGCGGCCTTCGCCTGCTGGACGACCTGCCGCACCACCTGCTGGGCGGCGGGTCCGGCGAGACCGCCGAGGAGCGGTGACCGGAGGCCGGAGAGCTTGTCGGCCACCGTGTCCACGAGCTTCTTCAGCTCCTCGGCCGCGGAGCCGGGCGGCGGGCCGTGCTCGGCACGGCGGCGGGCCTTCTCGGCGGCGAGGTCCTCGGCGCAGGCCGTGGCCCAGGCGTCGGCGTCGGCCGCCCGCTCCTCTTCGGGTTCGGGTGCGGGGCGCTCTTCGCTCATGGCGGACTCCTGACTACGGTTCGCCTTTACGACGGTACCCGAACGGGCGTGTCCCCTTCACCGTCCGGTGCTGGGCCACAGGGCCGGGTCCGGGGCGAACCGGATGCGCAGTTCGCCGTCCCTGAGTCCGGCCCCGGCGACCGTGCAGCGGCGCAGGGCGGAGGGGAGCGGGACGATCCGGCGGAAGGGGCCCGCGGTGATCAGGAGTTCGTCGCCGCGCCGGACGAGGTCCAGCTCCTCCCGTATGGCACCGGGCAGCGGCAGGTGCCAGACCAGCACACCGTCCTCGGCGATCCGGTCGCCGACGGGCCACTCGACCGGGTCGGGCGCCGGGTTGACGGCGGGCACGGCGAGAGCGGTGAGGTCGTCGGGGCCGTGCGGGTCGCGGCCGAGGTGCGGGACGGGACGGACGTCGTACGACTCCCGCCAGTCGGCGAGCGTCTTGCGCTGCTGGGCGAGGAGCCCCGCGAGCCAGCCGTCGGGGGCGGCCTCGGGCAGGGTCCGGTTGGCGATCAGGGCCTCGGTGCGCAGTCCGCGCAGGGCGAGGCCGAGGGTGGCGGCGCGGACGGCGTCGGCGCCGGCCGGGCCGGGTTCGGCCACCAGGCGCACGGCGGTGTTCCGGTCGGTGAGGACGGCCTCCACGGCGGCCAGTTCGACGTCCCAGCGGGCCGCCGTCTCGTACAGCCAGTCGGCGGGCATGGGGACGCCGGCCAGCCGGCCGAGGACCGGGCGCAGGGCGCGGGCGGCCTGCCGTTCGGGCGGCAGGAGGCGGCGCAGATAGCGGCGCAGCTGCTCGGGCAGGCCGAGCAGGGCGAGGGCGCCCGCGAGGGGCGGGAGGTCGACGACGAGGAGGTCGTACCGGTCGGAGAGGGCCGCGTCCCGCAGCGCGCGCAGGAAGGAGAGCTCCTCGGCGCCGGGCAGCGGGGTGACCTCCTCGGCGTCCAGCCGGGCGGCGCCGAGCAGGTCGAGCACGTTCGCGGCGCGGTCCTGGAAGGCGGTGAGGTCCTGCCGGAACCGTTCCGTGGCGTCGGGCCGCCAGGCGGTGAGGTTCGGGGCGGCTTCCGCCGGGACCGGTCCTGTTCCGGTGCCCAGCGCCACGCCCGGGGTGTCGGTGTGGTCGGCGCTGAGGAGGAGGGTGCGGGTGCCGTCGGCCGCGGCGCGCAGTGCGGTGGCGGCGGCGATCGTGGTACGCCCGCTGCCGCCCGGGCCCGTGATCAGGATGGTGCGCATGAGGGTGAACGCTACCGGGGCGTGCCGCGGGCCGGAGGCGGCCCGGCGGCGGACGTCCGCGCCCGGGGGCCGCGCGCCCCCGGACGGCTTGGGCCTCGTCCTCGGTCGCGCCGCCGGCCCGAGGCGGCCCGGCACGTCCGCGCCCGGGGACCACGTTCCGCGGCCCGGCCGCGGTTCGCGGTCTGTCCCGCGTGCCGCCGGCCGGACTAGCTCTCCTCTTCCACCCTCTTCTTCAGGCCGGCCAGGGCCCGGTCGATGATGACCTTCTCGGCCTTGCGCTTGATCATGCCGAGCATCGGGATCTTGACGTCGACCGTGAGGGAGTAGGTGACCTCGGTCGCGCCCCGGCCCGCCGGCTTCAGGAGGTAGGAGCCGTCGAGGGAGCGGAGCATCTGGGACTTCACCAGGGTCCAGGAGACCTCGTGGCCGCCGGTCCAGGTGTAGGCGAGGGTCTGGTCGTCCTTGATGGCGCCGGCGTCCATGACGAGGCGGACCTGCTCGGCGCGGCCCTGCGCGTCGGTGGCGAGGACCTCCGCCTCCTTCACCTCGCCGGTCCAGTCCGGGTAGCGCGCGAAGTCGGCGATCACCGCCATGACGTCGGCCGGAGCCGCCTCGATCGTGATGCTCGAACTGGTGTGTTCCGCCATCGCCGTGGCTCCTCCAGATGCGGGCCGTGTTGAGAGGTCTGTGTGCGCCGGTCTGCGCACGTGTGTGCAGCGTGAAGGCTACCGCGCCGCCGACCTGCCGACTTCACCCCGTCTCCAGGGCCTCACCATTCGAGCGCCCAGGGGGTGCCGGTGCCGGCGAAGTGCCCCACGTTCACACACTCGGTGACGCCGATGCGCATGCGGCGCGCCAGCGGCTGGTGCACATGCCCGAACAGCGCGTACCGCGGCCGGGTGCGGCGGATGGCGTCCAGCAGGGCGCGGCTGCCGCGCTCGAAACGGCGGGCCACGGTGTCGTAGACCAGTTCGGGCACCTCCGGCGGGATGTGGGTGCACAGCACGTCGACCTCGCCGACGGCCTCGATCTTCGCCGCGTACTCCTCGTCGCCGATCTCGTAGGGCGTGCGCATGGGGGTGCGCAGGCCGCCGCCGACGAAGCCGAAGGTGCGCCCGCCGATCTCCACCCGCTGGCCGTCGAGGACCGTGGTGCCGGGGCGGGCGTACTCCGGCCACAGCGCCGGCATGTCGACGTTGCCGTAGGTGGCGTACGTCGGTGTGGGAAACGCTGCGAACAGCTCGGCGTACTGCTTGCGGACCGCCTTCTCGATGGCCGCGGCCCGGTCGGTGCCGATCCCGGCCCACAGCCGGGCGCCGAATTCGCGGGCCTCGGCGAACCGGCGGGCGGTGCGCAGCTCGACGATGCGGTCGGCGTTCTCCGTGCCGAAGAGGTCGGGGAAGATTCCGCGCGAGTGGTCGGCGTAGTCGAGGAAGAGGACGAGGTCGCCCAGGCAGACCAGGGCGTCGGCGCCTTCGCCGGCCCGGGCCAGGTCACGGGCGTTGCCGTGCACGTCGCTGACCACGTGGACGCGGGTCCGCCGGCTGCCGGAGCGTGTGAATGCCATGGCGATCAAGGGTAGGCGTGTGCGGTCCAGGTGAACAGTGCCGGCCGGGGCTGCGGTTACTGGCCGGTCGGTTCGGCCGTGGACTACTGTGCGCGAAGGAAAGCCCACGTGTGTGACGCAGCGAACATCTCGCCGGGACCCCCTGTCCTGAACGCCATACCGGCGGGTAACGTCCGGGCAGTCCAGTCGTGCTCTGGATTTCAACCACCGAAGTTCCCGAGCACTTGCCCGAGCCTTGGACCGCACCGTCGCATCGCACAACGTCGTGGCGCCGGCGCCCTATGAGGAGCAGCAGTCTTGCGCGAGTTCAGCCTTCCGGCTTTGTACGAGGTCCCTGCGGACGGGAATCTGACCGACATCGTCCGCAGAAACGCCGCGCAGCACCCCGACGTCGCCGTCATCGCCCGCAAGTCGGGGGGTGCCTGGCAGGACGTGACCGCCCGGGAGTTCCTGGCCGAGGTACGCGCCGCCGCCAAGGGCCTCATCGCCTCCGGGGTGCAGCCGGGCGACCGGGTGGGCCTGATGTCCCGGACGCGGTACGAGTGGACGCTGCTCGACTTCGCCATCTGGAGCGCGGGCGCGATCACCGTGCCGGTGTACGAGACCAGCTCGCCGGAGCAGGTGCAGTGGATCCTGTCCGACTCGGGCGCGACCGCCTGCGTCGTGGAGCTGGACGCCCACACGGCGGCCGTGGAGTCGGTGCGCGAGTCGCTGCCCGCGCTGAAGCACGTCTGGCAGATCGAGGCCGGGGGCGTGGCGGAGCTGGGCCGGCTCGGGCAGGACGTGTCGGACGCGACGGTGGAGGAGCGCAGCTCGATCGCGCGGGCCGACGATCCGGCGACCATCGTGTACACCAGCGGCACGACCGGGCGCCCCAAGGGCTGTGTGCTCACCCACCGCAGCTTCTTCGCCGAGTGCGGCAACATCGTGGAGCGGCTGCGCCCGTTGTTCCGCACCGGTGAGTGCTCGGTGCTGCTCTTCCTGCCGCTCGCGCACGTCTTCGGACGGCTGGTGCAGATCGCGCCGATGATGGCGCCGATCAAGCTGGGCTGTGTCCCGGACATCAAGAACCTGACGGACGAACTGGCCGCGTTCCGGCCGACCCTGATCCTCGGTGTGCCCCGGGTCTTCGAGAAGGTCTACAACTCGGCGCGGGCCAAGGCGCGGGCGGAGGGCAAGGGCGGGATCTTCGACAAGGCGGCGGACACGGCGATCGCCTACAGCAAGGCGCTGGACAGCCCGTCGGGCCCGTCCTTCGGTCTGAAGGTCAAGCACAAGGTCTTCGACAGGCTGGTCTACAGCAAGCTGCGCGCGGTGCTGGGCGGCCGGGGCGAGTACGCCATCTCCGGCGGCGCCCCGCTGGGCGAGCGGCTCGGCCACTTCTTCCGCGGCATCGGCTTCACCGTGCTGGAGGGCTACGGCCTGACGGAGTCCTGTGCGGCGACCGCGTTCAACCCGTGGGACCGGCAGAAGATCGGCACGGTCGGGCAGCCGCTGCCCGGCTCGGTGGTGCGGATCGCGGACGACGGCGAGGTGCTGCTGCACGGCGAGCACCTGTTCAAGGAGTACTGGAACAACCCGGGCGCGACCGCGGAGGCGCTGGCCGACGGCTGGTTCCACACCGGTGACATCGGCACCCTCGACGAGGACGGCTACCTGAGGATCACCGGCCGGAAGAAGGAGATCATCGTCACGGCGGGCGGCAAGAACGTCGCCCCGGCCGTGATCGAGGACCGGATCCGGGCGCACGCGCTGGTCGCGGAGTGCATGGTGGTGGGCGACGGGCGGCCGTTCGTGGGCGCGCTGGTCACCCTCGACGAGGAGTTCCTGGACCGGTGGGCCGCCGAGCACGGCAAGCCGGCGGGTTCCACCGCGGCGTCGCTGCGTGACGACGCGGATCTGCAGACGGCGATCCAGGCGGCCGTGGACGACGGCAACGCCGCGGTGTCGAAGGCGGAATCGGTGCGGAAGTTCCGCATTCTGTCCTCCCAGTTCACGGAGGAGTCGGGCCACCTCACCCCGTCGCTGAAGCTCAAGCGGAACGTGGTGGCGAAGGACTACGTGGACGAGATCGAGGCGCTCTACGCCAAGTGACCCCGGCGGTGCCTCATGGCGCGGTGTCCTCGACGAGGACCCGCGCCATCGTGCGTTCGGCCAGGGCCGTGATGGTGACGAACGGGTTCACCCCGATGTTGCCGGGCACGAGCGAGCCGTCGGTGACGTAGAGGCGCCGGTAGCCCTTCACCCGGCCGTAGTCGTCGGTCGCCTTCCCGAGGACGCACCCGCCGAGGGGGTGGTAGGTGAAGTCGTCGGCGAAGACCTTGCTCTTGGAGCCGAACAGGTCGTAGCGGTAGATGGTCGCGTTGGCCAGGTTGATCCGGTCGAACAGCTTCTTGGCCATGCGCACCGACACCGCGCTCTGTGCGGCGGTCCAGCCGAGCTTCACCCCGCCGGAGGCGGAGTCGTAGGTGAAGGAGGCCCGCTCGGGGTTCTTGGTGATCGCCAGGTAGAGACTGATCCAGTGCTCGAACCCCATGGGCAGCGGGGCGATCTCGGCGAAGACCGGGTTGTCGGTGTTGGCCCAGTCGTCGATGCCCATCACCGGCATGGTGGACTCGTTGGCGCCGACGGTGTCCCAGACGTGGTTGGCGCGGCCGAGCATGGTGTTGCCGTTGGTGCCCCAGCCCGCGCCCACGGCGGCGTCCAGGTCCGGCAGGGTCCCGGTGTCCCGGGCCCGGACGAGGAGTTCGGTGGTGCCGATACTGCCGCCGCCGAGGAAGAGGTAGGTGCAGCTGTACTCCTTGGTCTCGACGACCGCGCCGGTGGTGTCGATCCGGTCGGCGGTCAGGACGTACGACCCGTCGCTCGCCCGGCTGACCGACTTCACCCTCTCCAGGGTGTGGACGGTGACGTTGCCGGTGCCGATGGCGGCGGCCAGGTAGGTCTGGTCGAGGCTGCGTTTGCCCTGGTTGTTGCCGTAGATGACCTCGCCCGCGAGCGCGGACCTCGGGGCCGTGCCGGCGGCCTCGCGCTGCATGTGGCCGAAGTCGTAGACGTTCGGCACGAAGGTGGTCCTCAGGCCCGCGTTGCCGGCGGCCTTCCGCGAGGTGCGGGTGAACCGGTACCACTCGGTGGACTCGAACCACGCCGGGTCGATCGTGTTGACGCCCAGCATGGCGCGGGCGCGCGGGTAGTAGGTGCCGTACATCTCCTCGGCGTCCACGGTCGGGAACTGCTCGGTGAAGTACGACCTGAGGGGTGTGACGGCCATGCCGCCGTTGACGAGGGAGCCGCCGCCGACGCCACGGCCGACGTAGACGGACATGTTGTCGTAGTGCACGCGGTCGAGGACGCCCGGGTAGGGGCTGATGTCCTTGTTGACCAGGTCCAGCCAGAGGAAGGTGGCCAGCGGGGCCTCGGTGCGGGTGCGGAACCACATGGCGCGCTGGTCGGGGGCGGTGGTGGAGCAGAACACCTTGCCGTCGGTGCCGGCGGTGTTCCACAGCCGGCCCATCTCCAGGACGAGGGTGCGGATGCCGGCCTGGCCGAGGCGGAGGGCGGCGACCGCGCCGCCGTAGCCGGAACCGACCACGATCGCCGGGGAGTTGTCGGTGGGGGCGGGTTCGGCGGCCCGGGCGGACTGGAGGCCGATGCGGGTGAGGCCGAGGGAGGCCGCGGTCTGGAGCGCGGCCATTCCGAGTATGTGACGTCGCGTCAGCTGACGTTGCATCAGTTTTGCTGCCATGCGCGCAGCATGTGCGGATTTTCCGGTTCCGCCTAGGGTCCCCGTCAGGTTTCAGAGCAACGCGTCGAGCTTCTCCGCCAGCAGGTCCCAGCGCCACTTCTCCTCGACCCACCGGCGGCCCCGCTCGCCCATCCGGCGGCGCAGCCCGGCATCGCCGAGGAGGACGGTGATCCGCTCGGCGGTCTGCTCCACCGAGCCGCCCCGGACCACCCAGCCGGTCTCGCCCTCCAGGACCGCGTCCGGGGCCCCGCCCGAGTCGCCCGCGACGACCGGCAGACCGGTGGCGGACGCCTCCAGGTAGACGATGCCGAGGCCCTCCACGTCCAGGCCGCCGCGGCGGGTGCGGCAGGGCATGGCGAAGACGTCCCCGGCGCCGTAGTGCGCGGGCAGCTCCGACCAGGGCACGGCACCGGTGAAGCGGACCGAGCCGGCGACCCCCGTCTCGCGGGCGAGGCGGCGCAGGTCCCGCTCGTAGGGGCCGCCGCCGACGATCAGCAGCACGGCGTCCGGTTCGGCGGCGAGGACGCGGGGCATGGCCCGGATCAGGGTGTCCTGGCCCTTGCGCGGCACCAGCCGGGAGACGCAGACCACGACCGGCCGGTCGGTGAGCCCGAGCCGCGCGCGGATCTCGTCACCGCCGGAGCCGGGGTGGAAGGTCTTCTCGTCGACCCCGGGCGGCAGCCGCACCATGCGGCCGGCCGCCTGTGGCGTCAGGGCCTCGGCGATCCGGGAGCGGGTGTACTCGCCCAGATAGGTGATCGTGTCCGTGGACTCGCCGATCCGGCGCAGCAGCTGCCGGGCGGCGGGCAGCTGGGCCCAGCCGGCCTCGTGCCCGTGGGTGGTGGCCACCAGCCGCGTCGCCCCGGCCCGCCGCAGCGCGGGCGCCATCAGGCCGAGCGGGGCCGCCGCGCCGAACCACACCGAGGTGCAGCCGTGCTCGCGGAGCAGCCCGGCCGCCCGCCGGGTGGCCCCCGGGGTGGGCAGCAGCATGGTCGTACGGTCGCGCACGACGGTGAAGGGCTGCTCGGCGTCGAAGGCGGCGGTGGCCTCGGCGCCCTCCCGGCCGCGCTTCCAGGTGGAGGCGTAGACGACCAGCCGGCCGGGTTCCAGGCGGAGGGCCATGTTGTGCAGGAAGGCCTGGATGCCGCCCGGCCGGGGCGGGAAGTCGTTGGTGACGATCAGGGTCTTGTGCATCGCCGCCGACCCTACCGAATGGCCCCCGCCCGGCCGGGCGCGGCCGAGTCCCTGGCTCCCGCACAGGGTCCCGGGACATCATGGTCGCTCGAAGCGTATTCGAACGACATGGAAATCGGACGGCAGGGGATCACGTGGACACGAAGGGCACCGGGCGGTCGTCGGCATGGCTGCTCGCGACCTGGGGCGTCACCCGCGTGATGCTGCTGCTGTTCGTGTTCCGGGTGTACGCCTTCCCGGGCCCGGACGTCACCTCGGACGTGTCGGTGATCTACCGCGGCTGGTACGAGGTGCTACGGCAAGGAACGTTTCCGCTGGACGACGTGACCTGGCAGTACCCGCCCGCCGCCGCGCTCGCGGTCCTCTCCCCCGCCGCCCTGCCCTTCCTGTCCTACGCGCACGCCTTCTTCGTGCTGGCCTGCCTGGCCGACGCCGTCGTGCTGGCCCTGCTGCGGTACGCCGGCCGCGGCCCGGGACGGTCGCCGCGCGGGGCCTGGGTGTGGGTGGCGGGCGTGCCGCTGCTCGGGCCGACCGTGTACGCCCGCTACGACGTGATGGTGACCGCGGTGGCCGTGGCGGCGCTGCTGGCCGGGGTCCGGCACCCGCGGGTGATGGGTGCGCTGACCGCGCTCGGGGCGCTGGTGAAGGTGTGGCCGGCGCTGCTGCTGGTCGGTGCCGTGCGCCGGCGGGCCTGGGCGTCGGCGGTGGTGACCGCGGCGGGCGTCGCGCTGCTGTTCACGGTGTCCATGCCGGGTGCCTTCGCGTTCCTGACCTTCCAGCGGGACCGGGGCACCGAGGTGGAGTCGCTGGGCGCCCTGGTCTTCCACGTGGGCCGGCACTTCGGCTGGGACGGCGCGGTGCTGCTGAACTACGGCTCGATCGAGTTCCTGGGCCCGCGGGTGGACCAGGTCAGCACGGCCGCGCTGGCGCTGACCGGGGTCGCGTTCGGCTGGCTGCTGCTGTGGCGGCTGCGCGCGACCCGTCTGGACCCGCACGTCCTCGCCGACGCGGCGCTGACGGCGGTGCTGCTGTTCACGGTGACCAGCCGGGTGATCAGCCCCCAGTACCTGGTGTGGCTGGTCGGCCTGGCGGCCGTGTGCCTGTCGCACCGGGCGAGCCGCATGGGCCCGCCCGCGGTGCTGGTCCTGCTCGCGTCCTTCGTGACGGTCCTGGAGTTCCCGCTCGGCTTCTCGCACGTGGTGCTGAGCGACTGGTACGGCATCACGCTGCTGGTGCTGCGCAACGGCCTGCTGGTCGCGGCCTCGGTCACGGCGGCCCGCCGGCTGTGGCGGGCGACCGTCCCGCAGGGCGCGGCCGCCCCCTTCCCGCCTCAGGCGGCCCGGGCCGAGGAGACCCCGGTCTCCTCCTGACGCCCGGTCCGGCGGGGCAGCAGCACCACGGCCGCCGCGCACTGGACGGCCATCGCGAGCGTCAGCGCCAGGCAGACGCCGGGCAGGCCGAGGCCGGCGAGGACGTACGCCAGCGGCAGCTGGACGGCGGTGCCGAGCAGGGTGACCCGGAGCAGCGCGGGCGCTGCGCCGCCGCCCTCGAAGACGCCGCCGAGCGCGATGAAGCAGGCCATCAGCAGCAGGCAGGGGCCGATGCAGCGCAGGAACAGCACGCCCTGGCGGGCGACCTCGGGGCCGGCGCCGAAGGCGGCCGTGATCCAGGGGGCGGCCACGGCGAACAGCAGGGCGGACAGCAGGCCCAGCGCGCCGGAGAGGAGCACCGCCTGGCGGCCGATGTCCCGGCGCGCGTCCCGTCCCGTGCCGCGGGTGTGCGCGGTGTGGATGGCCGCGGCCTGGCGCACCGAGTAGAAGGCCATGGTGGCGACGTACAGCACCTTGTAGGCGATCGAGTACCCGGCCACCGCCGTCACCCCGAGCCGGGCCACGATCGCCACCAGGACCAGGGCGGAGCCCTGCCGCACGGTGAAGTCGGCGGACATGGGCAGCCCGGTGGCGAGGGTGCGGCGCAGGGCGGCGCGGACGCCTTCGGCGGGGCGGGTCCCGGCCGCCGCGCGCAGGGGGGCGCAGCGGCCGAGGGCGCGCAGTCCGACGGCCAGGGCCACGCCGCGGCACAGCACGGTGGAGGCGGCGGCGCCCGGGACGCCGTAGCGGTGGATCAGGAGCGGGTCGCAGAGCAGGATCAGCCCGCCTGCCAGCAGGGCGAGCCGCATCGGGGTGCGGGTGTCGCCGGCGCCCTTGAGGATGCCGTCGACGAGCTGCTGGGCGAAGAAGACGGCCATGCCGGGCAGGGAGATCGCGAAGTAGGCCGCGGCCAGGTCCCGGGCCGTGCCCTCGGCGCCGCCGAGCACCAGGGCGGCCAGCGGCTCGCGCAGCAGGAATCCGGCCACCGCGACCACGGGGGTGACCAGCGCGCACAGCGCCCGGCCCCCGTGCACGGCGGACCGCAGGGCCGCCGGGTCGCGGGCCCCGCGGGCGTGCGCCACCAGCACCGTCGTGCCCGAGGCGAAGACCAGCGCGACGCCGAGCAGCACGTTCTCGGTGTTGGTCGCGACGGCGACGGCGGCCACGGCGGCGCCGCCGCAGCGGGAGACCCAGACGGTGTTGATGATCCCGGACGCGACCGAGGCGAGGAGCGAGAGATAGACGGGGCGGGCGAGCGAGACGAGCTGTGCGCGGTGGGCGTTCACGAGGTCCCCCTTGTCGAGCTACCTCGAATCGAGGTAGCTCGATAAGAGCTAGCATGAGACCCTCGCCCGCTGCAAGGAGGAGTCCGCGTGCTGGAGTTGTCGATCCTGGGCTTCCTCGCCGAGGAACCGCTGCACGGCTACGAGCTGAAGGAGCGGATCAAGGCGCTGAGCGGACACGTCCGCCCCGTCAGTGACGGCGCGCTGTACCCGGCCATCAACCGGCTCGTCGCCGCCGGCCTGCTCGACCAGCACACCGAGGACGGCGCGAGCGCCGCCCCGCGCCGGGTGCTGTCCCTGACCGGGAAGGGCCGGGCCGAACTGCTGGCGCGGCTGCGCTCCCCCAAGCAGGCGGAGATCACCGACCAGGTCCGCTTCAACACGGTCCTGGCCTTCCTGCGCCACCTGGACGACCCCGCGGAGCAGGCCGCCGTGCTGCGCCGCCGGCTGGACTTCCTGGAGACTCCGGCGAGCTTCTTCTACCGGGCGGGCGAGCCGGTGCGCGCGGAGCGGGCCGGGGACCTCTTCCGGGAGGGCATGCTCCGGGTCGCGCGGGCCACCGGGCAGGCCGAACGGGAATGGCTGCGGGAGGCCGTCGACACGCTCAGCCGAGCTGCGTCGTGACGTAGTCCCGCCAGCGCCCGGTGAACTCCTCCGGGGTCGTCCCCAGCACCTTCCTCAGTGCCGCCTCCACCGCGCCGGCCCGCTTCCCGTGGGCGCCGACGGCCCGGTAGAAGGCGCCGAGCCGGTCCGGGCCCCACTGGTCGGCGATCATCCGGCAGGCCAGCCAGCCGCTCTCGTAGGCCTGCGCCAGCTTCGTGGGATCGCTGGTGAAGCCGAAGTCCGCGTCGGCGGGGAGCGCCTCGGGCGGCTCGCCGTCGCGCACGGCCCGGCCGAGTTCCGGGGCGGCCTCCCGCGCGGTCCGGCCGGTGCCGAGGTAGCCGATCCAGTCGGCGTAGCCCTCGGAGAGCCACAGCGGGGTGGCGGCGGTGGTGTCCGGCCGCGTGGCGACATGGGTGGTCTCGTGGGTGAGGACGACCTGCTTGCCGACGTCGCCGAGCACGGCGTACGCCTCCGGGTTGACCACCACCCGGTCCGCGGGCGCCCGGCCCGAGCCGCCCGCCTCTCCCGTGGTGACGGCCGCGATGCCCCGGTACTCGGCGGCGGGCGAGCCGAGCAGGGCCGCCATCCCCGCCAGGGTCCGCGGGACGAGGACGACGACCCGGCGGCTCCAGTCCGTGCCCCACACCCCGGAGACGGCCGGGACCGCGCGGTCGGCGAGCCGGGCGAACTCCTTCAGTCCGGCGCCGGATCCGCCGGTGCCGAGCACCAGACTGCGCGCGCCCCGGGCCGCGGTCACCGTGCCCTGGTCCCACAGCTGCTGCCCGGCCTTCCGCGCGGGCCGGTCGGCGGTGACGTACCAGCCGCCGTCGGCGGTGCGGCCGAGGGTGAGGGTGCGGCGGGCGTCGACGGGGGCCCGGTCGTAGCCGGCGACGCGGTAGCGCAGGTGGGCGTCGGCGGTGGCGCCGGAGGCGGTGCGGTGCAGCGCGGTGACCCGGTAGCTCCAGGAGGCCAGCGGGAGGGCGCGCAGCCGGGTGTACTCGATGCGGGTGCCCGTGGCGCCGTAGGCCGTCTCGTCGTGGCCGAGCAGGGCCGCCGAGCGCCGGTCCAGCACGTGCTGCACCTCGGAGCGGGCCGGGTCGCCGGCCGTCCCGGCGCCACAGCCTGCCAGGGGCAGCAGCAGACCGAGCCCCACGGCCCCGATGCTCCACGCCCGTCTGCGACCAGCCACTTCCCGATCGTACGGCGAGCGGCGCGGTCAGGGCCGGGTGACCGAGGAGACCGGCATCATCCCGACCGGGTCGTAGCGCACCGGGGCGCCGGGGTAGGGGGCGTGGATGACCTGGCCGTGACCGGCGTACATGGCCACATGGCTGGCGTCGGAGCGGTACACGACCAGGTCACCGGGGCGGGCCTGGGAGAGCGGGACCTGCCGGCCGGCGAACCGCTGCTCCTGCGAGGTGCGCGGCAGATGGACCCCGGCGTGCCCGTACGCCCACTGCATCAGGCCCGAACAGTCGAAGCCGGAGGGACCGTCGGCGCCCCACACATAGGGCCGGCCCAGGGCGGAGCGGGCGGCGGCCAGGGCCGCGGCGGCGCGGCCGTCGGGGACGTCGGCACCGGACGGGGCGGGCAGGTCCGCGCGGCTGCCGCGGGAGGCCCGGTCGTAGGCGGCGCGTTCGGTCGCGGGCAGGGCGTTGATCAGCTGCCGGGCCCGGGCGAGCTTGCGCTCCACGGTCCGTTTGTGGGCGGCCACGGCCTTGCGGCTCTTCTCCAGCTCGGCGAGCTTCCCGGCCGCCTCCGCGCGCTCCTGGGCGAGTTCCCGCAACTCGGACCGCAACTCCCTGAGCCGGCCCGCCTGGCGGGCGCCGATGCGGTCGAGCGTGGCCGCCTTGTCCAGGTAGTCGTCGGGGTCGGCGGAGAAGAGCAGGGCGACCGCCGGGTCGATGCCGCCGGCGCGGTACTGGGCGCCGGCCAGCGAACCGAGCTGCTCGCGCAGGTCGTTGACGCGCTGCTGCTGCCGGGCGATGTGGTCCTGGGCGGCGCGGACCTCCCGGCGCAGTTCGCCGGCGCGCTCGTCGGCCTTGTCGTAGGCCTGGGTCGCCTTCTCGGCCTCCACGTACAGGCGGTCCACCTCGGTGCGGGTGTCGGCGCCGGGTGCCGCCTGCGCCGGTACGGCGCCGAGCGCGGCCGCCGCGGCGGACAGCACGCACAGGGCAGCGGCGGCGCCCCGGTCGAATCCGGACGGTGCAAGGCGGCGATGGGACCCCACGGCAGTCCTTCTGCTGGCGGACACAGACCGTTCCCCGGCGCCGGGGACGGGGAGGCCCCGGCGTCGGGGAAACGCGGCAGACAGTAGCCGTGCGGACGGGCGCGGACCAAAGACCTCGGAGTCAACACACGCTGACGCCCCGCCGCTGACGCAGGTCACCGGCGGGGCGTGGAGTCAGTTTCGGTTCCGGCGATTCGCCCGTTCGGGCGCCATCGTGTCCGGGTGCCAGGGGCGTGTCAGACCCGGACGCCGAACTGGAACGGCATGTTGTTGATGGACTCGTAGCGGACCACGGCACCGGTGTGCGGGGCGTGCAGCACCTGGCCGTTGCCGGCGTACAGACCCACGTGGTGCAGGTCGCCGTAGAAGAAGACCAGGTCGCCGACCTGCAGCTGGCTGGACGAGCCGATCCGGGTGCCGATGCCGGCCTGCGCCTCCGAGGTGCGCGGGATGGAGACCCCGGCCTGGGCGTAGGCCCAGGAGGTCAGGCCCGAGCAGTCGAAGGAGGACGGGCCGGAGGCGCCGTAGACGTAGGGCGTGCCGATCTTGCTCTGGGCGGCGGAGAACGCGGCCGCGGCGCGGCCCGAGGCGGGCGGGGTGTCGCCGAGGTCCACCCGGTCGGTGGAGGAGCGGTTGGCGCGCTGCTGCTCCTGGGCGAGCTGCTCCTTCTCCTTGGCGGTCAGGGTGTTCAGGATCTTCTGCGCCTCGGCGAGCTTGCCCTGGACTTCCTTCTTCTTGTTGCCCAGTTCGGTGCGGGTGGCCGAGAGGTCCTTGAGCTTCTCGGTGGCCTCTGCCCGCTCCTGGGCGAGTTCGCGCTGTTTGTCCTGAATCTTCTTCAGCGCGTCGACCTGCTGACTGCTCAACTGGTCCAGCGTGGACGCCTTGTCGAGGAAGTCGTCCGGGTCGGAGGACAGGAACAGCTGGACCGAGGAATCTATGCCGCCCGAGCGGTACTGGGCGGTGGCCAGCGAACCCAGGCCGTCGCGCAGCTTGTTGAGCTCCTCCTGGCCGCGGGCGACGTTGTCCTGGATCGTGGAGATTTCCTTCTGCAGCTTCTGCTGCTTCTCCTTGGCGCCGTTGTACTTCTCGGTCGCCTGCTCCGCCTGCTCGTAGAGCTTGTCCACCTTCGCCTTGACCTCGCTCTTGCTGAGCTTCTCGCTCGGCGCGGCGTTGGCGGCATTGGCGCTGAGCGCGACGGCAGCTGCGGCAGCGGTGGTGAGCACGGTCACGCGCGTGCGGCTCGGCTGCTTGGGTCGACGGTGGGACGCCACGGAGGACGAACTCCTTCTTGTGAGTGATCACCCGTTCGGAGGTTCGAGCCCAGACCCTAGTGACCTAGCTGTGATCAGTTCAAATCCTCACAGCGAAAAATCCCGTCACGCAATGCATTCTTTGCACACAACTCACATGCAGTGATGCCCGCCTGACGCTACGTTGCGTGACGATCCGACCAATTCGGGCATTACCTATGCCCGTTGGACCTTCAGGACAGTCGCTTCAGAAGCACCGCAGAGGCCACGGGTCGGGCACCCGCCTTGGCGACGCCGTCGGCGACCTCCCGGTCGGTGGACGCGACGATGACCGGACGCCCCGGCGGCTCCGCGCGCACCAGTTGGCGGATCAGCTCGTCGGCCGTGACGCCCGGCTTGGAGAACAGCACCCGCACCCCGCGCGGCGGCGCGAGCAGCACCGGCGCGGCCAGTTCGGCGCCGTCGAAGACACACGTCACCTCGGCCCCGGTCTGCGCGGCGAGCGCCGAGAGCTGCCCCAGCAGCCGCAGCCGCTGCTTCTCCAGCGGCATCTGCGGATAACCGGTCTTGGTCACGTTGTAGCCGTCGACGACCAGATGTGCCTGCGGCAGCGCCAGAAGCTGGTCGAGGATGGCCGGATCGTTCTCCGACAGGGCGCGCGCCGCGATGTCCTTCGGGGTCATTCGTCCCGGTTCGACCGCGTCCACGGTCTCGGCCGGCCGCACCGACACCGGCGGCAGGGCGAGTTCGCGCCGGAGCCCCTGGGTCGCGTCCAGCAGGGTGTCGAGCAGCAGCCGCACCCGCATGTCCTCCACGCTGCGGCCCTCCCGGGCCGCCCGGCGGGTGGCCTCCAGCGCGGCCTCGGCCTCGCCCAGGCGGGCCTTGAGCCGCCGGGACTCGCTCTCCGCCGCCGACACCTGCGCCTGCGTCTCGGCGCGCACGGCGTCGGCCTCCCCCTGCGCCTTGCGCAGCGCGGCCTCGCCGCGCTTCACGTCACTGAGCGCCGAACGCAGCTTGCGGTGAAGCGATTCCGCTTCCCGCTTCGCCGACTCCAGCTCCCCCCGCAGCCGTTCGGTCTCGGCGCGGGTGTGGTCACGGGCCTGCGCCAGCTCCTCGCGCAGCCGCTCCAGCTCGGCCCGGCTCTCCTCGTCGGCCCGCTCGGCGTCCGCGCGCTGGGCCTCCTCGCCGGCCGCGGTCACCAGCTTCACCCAGCCCGCCGGGCGCAGCACATAGGCCGCGGCCGCCACATCGAGCGGGTCCGCGGCCGGGGGCGGGGAGCCGGAGTCCAGGGCACCGGCGAGTTCCTGCTGCGCCTCTCTGAACTTCTCCCCGATCCGCTGCCGGAACAGCGCATCGGTCTCCAGGGCCGCCGCCATCGCGTTCCCGGCGAACTTCGCCCGGCGATTGGGGGCGAACCGGGCGTACTGCCTCAGCTGTGCGGGCAGTTCCGTCACGGTCAGCCCGCCGAAGCCGTCCGAGACGATCTGGACGACCCGTCGGCGCACGCCGTCGGGCAGCGGACGGTCAAGCACCTCAGCGGTGCCGTCGCCCGGCCCCCCGCCTGCGGTCTCCACCATCCGTCACACCCCAATACCGGAAAAGAGCCTCTCCGGGGGCCGCTCCGCTCAGGAGTCGGCGCCCGGCCTGTCCACGAGTTCCACCTGGTCCACCGCGTTGCACCAGCGGCACCGCACCGACTCGATGGTCTCACTGACCACCTCGCGCTCCTCCACCGTCGGTTCCCCGGCAAGATCGAGGTGCATGTACTCGACGACCTTCGACGAGCGGGTCACGTCGAACCGGGTCAGATTGCCGCACAGGGTGCAGCGCCAGCGTGTCGTGGCCGTCGGCAGAGGAACCGTCATGGTGACTGTTCGCTTCCTTCTCGTGTCCGTCCGCGTCGCTACCCGACGCGTGTGGGTCGTAACCCTACGGCCTGGCGGGGACTCGCCGCCCGTCCGTCCACGGCGGCGAGGCGGTCTGTCAGCTTGCGTCCCGTTACGTCATGCTCTGTAGTCATGATCAGCACCTGGAGCACGGCGGCCGGCAGGACACTCAGGACGGTCCGGGGCACCCCGGCGCCCGTGACGTACGGCCTCATCGCCCTGTGCTGCCTGCTGTTCGCCCTCGGCCCGGCCTCCGGGCTGGTCCCCGGATACGGCTCCGGGGACGCCCTGCTCGCCGCGCAGCGGGCGTACTTCCGGCACTGGGGCGTGGTCCCGGCCCAGCTCTTCGACGGACCGGCCGCAGCGGCGCTCACCCCGGCCACCGCGCTGTTCGTGCACGGCAGCTGGGTACATCTGCTCGGCAACATGCTCTTCCTCTTCGTCTTCGGGGTGATGACCGAGGAACGGATGGGCCGGGTGGAGTTCACCCTGTTCTACGTCGGCTGCGGCTGTCTCGCCCTGCTGGGCTACGCGGCGGCCAACGCCGCCTCCGAGCAGTCGCTGGTCGGTGCCTCCGGGGCCATCTCGGCGGTCCTCGGAGCGTTCCTCTACCTGTTCCCCCGCGCGCGCGTGACCAGTCTCCTGCCGTTCCTGTTCTTCCTGCCGCTGCGCTTCCCCGCCTGGGTCGTGCTGCCGTTCTGGGCGGCCCTGCAGTGGCTGGCGGCGGGGCGCGCCTCCGACGGCCCCGGGGTGGCGTACCTGGCGCACCTGGTGGGCTTCGGGCTGGGCTTCGGCTACGCGTGGACGCGCTACGGCAGGAGGAAGGGCCGCGAGGGCGGCCTCGGAGGGAAGGCCGGGGGAGACGGGAGGGCTAGAGTGAAAGCCGCCCCAGCTCCGGTCACCGAGGGAGAGAAACAGCCGTGATCACCGCGATCGTTCTGATCAAGACCAGCGTGGACCGGATCCCCGAGATCGCGGAGCAGATCGCCGCACTGGACAGCGTCAGCGAGGTCTTCTCGGTCACCGGCACCTACGACCTCATCGCCATGGTCCGGGTCCGGGAGCACGAGGACCTCGCCGAGGTCATCCCGGGCCGCATCAGCAAGATCCCCGGCGTCGAGGGCACCGACACGCACGTGGCCTTCCGCACCTACTCCCAGCACGACCTGGAGGCCGCGTTCGCGATCGGCCTCGACAACTAGGGCCGCGCAAGCACGCCGGGCCGGGTGGCGCACGCCGGGCCGGCCCGGTCCGGACGGCAGGCCTCAGCCGCTCAGCTCCACCGCCGCGATGCCGGTTCCCGAGGGCACGTAGAGGCGGCCGCCCCGCACGACCGGGAGGTGCTGGTCGTCGCCGGGATCCTGGCCCAGGCTCTCGCTCCAGCGCTTGCGGCCGTTCAGGTCCAGGGCCCAGACCCGGTCGGCGGCACGGACGTACACGGTGCCGCCGGCCACCACCGCACGGGCGTCGCCCGCGAGGCCGTACTCCCAGGCCCGGGAGCCGTCGGCCGCCCGGACGGCGAACACGGTGCCCGAATCCGTGCCGACGGCCAGCGCGCGGCCGCCCCCGGTCAAGACCGCGGAAGCGGCCTCACGGCGCCACAGCCGCCGGCCGTCCGCCACCCGGAAGCCCTGGAGCAGGGCGGGGGCGTCCGCGAACAGGGTGGTGCCCGCGAGGGCGACGGCGGTGACGTCGGTGCCCGCGGGCACCTGCCACTTGCGCGAGCCGTCCCGCGCGTCCAGCGCCAGCAGGGTGTCGCCGTAGCTGCCCGTGCAGACCACGTCGCCCGAGACGAGGGGCGTGCCGGTGGGGCCGGCCGGGGTCTTGGCGGTCCACACCTCGGCGCCGTCGGGACCGTACCGGCGCAGCCCGCCGGCGTCCGTGCCGCCGACGGTGACGAGCACGTCCGAGCCGAGCGGCACCGGGACGGCGTACGACAGGCCGCCGAGGGTGCGGGTCCACAGCGGGCTGCCGGACGGGCTCACCGCGGTCAGCCGGCGCTCGTCGTCGGCGTGCAGGCCCACCACGCAGTAGACCGCGTCCCGGGTGACCACGGGGCTGGAGACGTCGTCGCCGAGCCGGACCTTCCAGCGCCTGGAGCCGTCCCGGGAGATCGCGTGCAGCACGCCGCCCGAGGTGCCGGCGTAGACCACGGAACCGTCCGGGGAGAGCGCGCAGCAGGGGCCGTCCAGGCCGCCCACGCCCCCGAGGTCGTACTGCCAGCGCAGCACGGCGGACCGGGCGGAGGCCCGGCTCTCCGTCGTGGCCGGGCCGGAGCCGTCGGGCGACCGGTAGGTGCCGGTCATGTCCTCGGTGCCGGTCCCCCGCCGCCACAGCCAGCCGCCGGCGCCCACGCCCGCCACCGCGACGGTCCCGCCGGCGAGGGCCGTCAGCAGACGGCGGCGGCCGGGGGCGACGGGGCCGGACCGACGGACGGAACCCGTGGCATCGGCGGGGCCGGCACGGTCGAGGGGACCCGTGGGATCGGCGGGACCGACACGGTGGAAGGGGCCCGTGGGACCGGCCGGGCCGGGGCGGTCGAGGGAGCCGGGACCGGCGGGGCCGGGGCGGTCCACGGAGCCGGTGCGGTCGACGGGGTCCGTGGGGGCGGCGGAGGTGTCCGTGGGGGCGGCGGGGGCGGGTACCGGGGCGGGCGCCAGGTACTCCACGCCGCTGGGGCGGTCGTCGGGGGCCGGGCGCGGCCGCGCCGCCGGGCCGTACCAGCCCGGGCGGATGCCGGCGCGCAGGGTGTCCGGGGCGAAACCGGCGCTCGCCACCACCTCCGCCGGCTCCGGGCGCCGCAGCGGGTCCTCGCGCAGACAGGCCGTCACCAGCGGCCGCACCCCCTCCGGCACGCCGGACAGGTCGAAGTCGCGGGTGAGGATGCGCAGCAGGACCACCGAGTCCTGGCCCTCGCCGAACGGCTCCCGGCCCGCCGCCGCGTAGGCGAGGACCGCGCCGAGGGAGAAGACGTCGCTCGGCGGGCCGACCTGGCCGCCGTTGCGGATCTGCTCCGGCGAGACGTAACCCACCGAGCCGACGACCGCGCCGGTGCGGGTCAGCGAGGTGGCCTCCAGGGCCCGGACGATCCCGAAGTCGATGACCCGTGGCCCGTCCGGGCCCAGCAGGATGTTCGACGGCTTCAGGTCACGGTGGACCAGGCCCTTGGCGTGGATGGCGGCCAGCGCCTCGCCCAGCGCGGCGGCGAGGATCCGCACCGCGGGCTCGGGCAGCGCGCCGTGGTCCAGCACGGCGTCCCGCAGATTCGGGCCGGGCACGAACTCCGTCGCCATCCAGGGACGTTCGGCCTCGGTGTCGGCGTCCACGACCCGCGCGGCGTAGGTGCCCGCGCCGCCGACTGTCTGCGCGGCGCGGACCTCGTGGCGGAAGCGGGCGCGGAAGGTGCGGTCCTCGGCGTGCTCGGTCCGCACCACCTTCACGGCGAGCCGCAGTCCGGTGCGGGACCGGGCGAGGTAGACCTCGCCCATGCCGCCCGCGCCCAGCCGGTGCGTGACGTCGTACGGGCCGATGAGGCGCGGGTCGGTTGCGCGCAACGGCTGCACTCCGGGATCCCCCTGTCCGATGTGGTGTCAGAGGGAGGTTATATGCGCCCCGTAGCCCGCCCGCGCGGCGGATCCGCCCGGCGGCACGGCCCCGTGTCCCTGAGGGGCGCCGCTCACACCACCGGGACGCAGCGGCCCTCCTCCGTGCGGTACTCCCACCGGGCGCCGTCCCGGACCAGTTCCGCGACGGCGGTCACGAACCGCTCGACGTGCTCGTCCGGGGTGCCCGCGCCGAAGCTCACGCGGATGGCATTGAGGGACTTCTCCCCCGGCGCCGCCTCGGGGGCGCCGCACTCGCCCTGGGCCTGCGGGCCGGTGCCGAGCAGGGTGCGGACCAGCGGGTGGGCGCAGAACAGGCCGTCGCGGACGCCGATGCCGTACTCGGCGGAGAGCGCGGCGGCGAAGTGGGAGCTGTTCCAGCCCTCCACGACGAAGGAGATGACGCCGACCCTCGGGGCGTCGTCGCCGAAGAGGGACAGGACGCGCACCTCCGGGACCGCGGCGAGGCCCGCGCGCACCTTGGCGATCAGATACTCCTCGCGGGCGATCAGGGCGTCCCAGCCGGCCTCGGTGAGCGCCTTGCAGGCCGACGCGATGGAGTAGGCGCCGATGACGTTCGGGGAGCCGGCCTCGTGGCGGGCGGCGCTCTCGTGCCACTCCACGTCCACCCCGCCGTCCTGCCGCCGGGTGACCTTGCGGCTGGCGCCGCCGCCCGCGAGGTACGGCTCGGCCGCCCGGAGCCAGTCGGCGCGGCCCGCGAGGACACCGGAGCCGAAGGGGGCGTACAGCTTGTGGCCGGAGAAGGCGACCCAGTCGACGTCCAGACCGGTGATGTCGACCGGGTGGTGCGGGGCCAGCTGGGCGGCGTCCAGGACGATCCGGGCGCCGTGCGCGTGCGCGGCGGCGGCCAGTTCCCGCACCGGCCACAGCTCGCCGGTGACGTTGGAGGCGCCGGTGACGCAGACCAGTGCCGGGCCGTGGGGGTCACGGTCGGCGAGGGCCCGCTCCAGGGTCTCCACGGCCTGCCGGGGGCTGCGCGGGGCGTCGAGGCAGGTGACGTCCGCGTCCTGCCAGGGCAGCAGGGAGGCGTGGTGCTCGGTCTCGAAGACGAAGACCCGGCAGCCGGCCGGGAGCGCGCGGGCGAGCAGGTTGAGGGAGTCGGTGGTGGAGCGGGTGAACACGACCTGGTCGTCCGGGCGGCAGCCGAGGAACCCGGCGACCGCCTCGCGGGCGTTCTCGAACAGGTCGGTGGAGAGCTGGGAGAGGTAGCCGGCACCGCGGTGGACGCTGCCGTAGTACGGGGCGTACGCGGCGACGTCGTCCCAGACGCGCTGGAGGGCGGGGGCGCTGGCCGCGTAGTCGAGGGCCGCGTAGGTGACCTCGCCGCCCGTCACGAGCGGGACGGTGACGTCCCGGCCCAGAACGGGCAGCGCCTCCGGGACGGCACGGCAGACGGTCCGGTCGGCGGCAGCGGTGGTGGCAGACATGGCGAACTCCTGTGAGAGGCACAGCGGATCACCGTGCGAGCGGGTACGGCTCGAGCACGGGAAAAGGTGAAAGGGGTACGCGGAGGCGGGGCTCTACGCCCTATCGCATTCGCTTGCTCACAGAAGGCTCCCTCGACGACCAGGACCCCTGGTGTGTGAGGGGTCCGCGCTTGCCGTAGACCTCGCTGCCTACGACCTGGTCTTCACCCGGGGCACCCCGCCACGGACGGAGGGTTGCCGGACAGTCGGCCGGGGCCTCATGACTGTCACTCATGACCTGTACAGGAACGTACGTGAACTGATCGCCGTCCCGCAACCCGTGTCCGGATCGCGGGACGACCACCGGTCACTCACGTCACGCGTTGCTGGCCGCCACCCAGCGCTCCAGCGTCCGCTTCGCCGCCCCCGAGTCGATCGACTCCGCGGCCTTCGCCATGCCCGCGCGGAGCTGCTCGGCCAGCGGCGCGTCCGCCGGCTCCAGCGCCACCAGCGCCGCCGCCGAGTTCAGCAGCACGGCGTCCCGTACGGCCCCCTGCTCGCCGTCGAGCAGCCGGCGGGCCACCTCGGCGTTGTAGGACGCGTCGGCGCCGCGCAGGGCCTCCACGGGGACCAGGGCGATACCGGCGTCCCGCGGGTCGAAGACCTCCTCCGCGACCTTGCCGTCACGGACCACCCACACCCGGGAGGTGGCGGTGACGGTCAGCTCGTCCAGGCCGTCGTCGCCCCGGAAGACCAGGGCGGAGTTGCCGCGCTCGGCGAGGACCCCGGCCACGATCGGCGCCATGCGCGGGTCGGCCACGCCGACGGCCTGCGACCGCACCTGAGCGGGGTTGGTCAGCGGACCGAGCACGTTGAAGGTGGTGCGGATGCCCAACTGCGAGCGGGCCGGGGCGACATGGCGCAGGGACGGGTGGAACCGCACCGCGAAGCAGATGGTGATGCCGGCTTCCTCGGCGACCTCGGCGACCCGCCGCGGGGTCAGGTTCAGGTTGATCCCGAGCTTCTCCAGCACGTCGGAGGAGCCGGAGGCGGAGGACGCGGCGCGGTTGCCGTGCTTGACGACCTTCGCGCCCGTGCCCGCGACGACGATCGAGGACATGGTGGAGATGTTCACGGTCTTGGCGCCGTCGCCGCCGGTGCCGACGATGTCGACGGCCGGGCCGGGCACCTCGATGACGTTCGCGTGGGCGTACATGGTCCGCACGAGGCCGGTGATCTCCTCGACCGTCTCGCCCTTGGCCCGCAGCGCCACCATGAACGCGGCGATCTGGGCGTCGGTCGCCTCCCCGCGCATGATCAGGTCCATCGCCCAGGCGGTGTCGTCCGCGGTGAGGTTCCGGCCGTCCAGCAGGCCGTTCAGCAGGGCGGGCCAGGAGCGGCCCGCCGCGGTGTCGCCTCCAGCGGGGTTCACAGCGCTCATCAGCCGCTCCTCGTAGACAGTCCCGAAACGTCGTACACCACCCTATCCAGCCCGGGGCATGACGAAGGGCCCCGTCCGGGGTACGGACGGGGCCCTTCGGCGTGGCGTGGCGACGCGGGGATCAGTGGTGGCCGTGGCCGCTCGTGATCTCCTTGAACTCCTCGACGGTCGGCTTCGGGATCTGGCTGTCCTCGCCGTAGTAGGCGTCGGACAGCTTGGCCCGCAGCTTCTCCGAGGCCGGCACCTTGCGCTCGACACCGTTCTCGTCGACGGTCGGGCCGATCTCGGCCGGCTCGTACTGGTGGTGAGACGTGAGGGTGTGCAGCTGCTCCTGGCTGAGCGGCTCGTGCACCTCGATGAACTCACCGTGCGGCAGGCGCTTGATGATGCCGGTCTCGCGACCGTGCAGCACCTTGTCGCGGTCGCGGCGCTGCAGACCCAGGCAGATCCGCTTGGTCACGATGTACGCGATGACCGGTCCGGCGAAGAAGAAGATCCGGACGAACCAGGTGACGGCGTTGATCGACAGGTGGAAGTGCGTGGCCCACAGGTCGTTGCCGCCGCCGACCAGGGTGATCATGTAGATCGTCACCCAGGCGACACCGAACGCGGTACGGGTCGGGGCGTTGCGCGGGCGGTCCAGGATGTGGTGCTCGCGCTTGTCGCCGGTGACCCAGGACTCGATGAACGGGTAGACCGCGATCACCGCGAGGACGCCCGGGAAGAGCACCAGCGGGATGAACACGCCCAGGACGAGCGTGTGACCCCAGAGGTTGATCTCCCAGCCCGGCATGAAGCGGATCAGACCCTCGGCGAAGCCCATGTACCAGTCGGGCTGGGCGCCGGTGGACACCTGGTCCGGACGGTAGGGGCCCATGGCCCAGATCGGGTTGATCTGGGCGACCGCCGCGATGGCCGCGATGACACCGAAGACCAGGAAGAAGAAGCCTCCGGCCTTCGCCATGTACACCGGCAGCAGCGGCATGCCGACGACGTTCTTCTCGGACTTTCCGGGACCCGCGAACTGCGTGTGCTTGTGGTAGAAGACCAGGATCAGGTGCGCCACCATCAGGCCGAGCATGATGCCCGGCAGCAGCAGGATGTGGATCGAGTAGAACCGGGCGACGAAGTCGTGGCCGGGGAACTCGCCGCCGAACAGGAAGAACGACAGGTACGTGCCGACGATCGGCACGGACAGGATCGCGCCCTCCATGAAGCGGACACCGGTGCCGGAGAGCAGGTCGTCCGGGAGCGAGTAACCGGTGAAGCCGGTGAACATGCCGAGGACGAACAGCAGGAAGCCGAACAGCCAGTTGATCTCACGCGGCTTGCGGAACGCGCCGGTGAAGAACACGCGCATCATGTGCACGAACATGCCCGCGAGGAAGATCAGGGCGGCCCAGTGGTGGATCTGCCGGACGAGCAGACCACCGCGCACGTCGAAGGAGATGTGCAGGGTCGAGCTGAACGCCTCCGACATCAGCTGTCCCTGGAGCGGGACGTAGGAGCCGTGGTACTCCACCTCGTTCATCGACGGGTGGAAGAACAGCGTCAGATAGACACCCGTCAGGATGATGATGATGAAGCTGTAGAGGCAGACCTCACCCAACATGAACGACCAGTGGTCGGGGAAGATCTTGCGCATGTTGGCCTTGGCCAGGGAGTAGATCCCGAGCCGGCCGTCGGCCCAGTCGGCGATCCGCTCGCCGGCCGGGGCCTTCCCGCGAGAGCGGGCCTCTTCGGTGGGTGCAGTACTCATCCGCGCTCCCAGAATGCAGGACCGACGGGCTCCTCGAAGTCGCCGAGCGCCTGGAGGTAACCCTCACTGTCCACACCGATGCGCAGCTGCGGCAGGGCGTGGCCGGCGGGGCCGAAGATCACTCGGGCACCGTCGGAGAGGTCGAAGGTGGACTGGTGGCACGGGCACAGCACGTGATGCGTCTGCTGCTCGTACAGCGAGATCGGGCAGCCGACGTGGGTGCAGATCTTCGAGAAGGCGACGATGCCCTGGTGCGACCAGTCGAGCTCGCGCTTGTCCTTGATGTTGCCCGGCTGCAGCCGGACGATCATCAGCGCGGCCTTGGCAATCTCCGTCTGGAAGTCCTCGTCGTGCTCCTCCAGGCCGTCCGGCATGGCGAAGGTCAGCGAGCCCACCGCGACGTCCTCGGGACGCAGCGGCTCGTTCGTGTTCATGTTGACCAGGCGCTTGCCCTTGGTCCACATGGTGTGGCGCAGCTTGGAACCCGGCGCCGGGCCGAGACCGCCGAGCAGCATGACACCGGAGAGCGGCACCAGGGCCAGCGCGCCGAACATGGTGTTGCGGATCAGCTTGCGGCGGCCGAGCGCCGACTCCTTGGCGCCCTCGCGGAAGTCCGCGTGGACCTTCGCCCGGACCTCGGGAGAGGCCTCGATCGGGTGACGGTCGTCGGCGACCTCCACATCGGACATCAGGGTGCGGGCCCAGTGGACCGCGCCCGCGCCGATGCAGAACAGCGCCACACCGAGGGTGAGACCCAGCGCGAAGTTCATCGCGCTGAGGTGCCCGATCGGGAAGACGAAGATCGACTTGTCGTTCGGGATCACCAGGTACGAGACGATGAAGGCGATGGTCGCCAGCATCGACACCGTGAACAGCAGGGCGACCATGCGCTCGGACCGCCTGGCGGCCCGCTCGTCGACGTCCTGGATCCGGTGCTCGTGCGGCGGCAGTCCCGGGTCGGCGAACGGGTTCTCCTCGTCCGCGATCCCTACCGCGCCGTGTGCGTGGTCCTGCTCAGCGGGCAGGTTCTCTTCTGGAATGTCTTGGCTACTCATGACTTCTTGGCCTTTGCGGTCCGAGCGGCGACCCAGACGGCGACCGCGATCAGCACGCCGAGGCCGAAGATCCAGGCGAACAGACCCTCACTGACCGGCCCGAGGCCGCCCAGCTCCAGACCGCCGGGGTTCTCCGTCTTGCTGCCGTCGACCGCGTTCAGGTACGCGATGATGTCCTTCTTGTTCTTCTCCGACATCGTGGTGTCGGGGAAGGACGGCATGTTCTGCGGGCCCGTCTGCATGGCCTCGTAGATGTGCTTCGGGTCGACACCCTCAAGGCTCGGCGCGTACTTGCCCTTGGTCAGGGCGCCGCCCTTGCCGGTGAAGTTGTGGCACTGCGCGCAGTTGGTGCGGAACAGCTCGCCACCCGCGGCGATGTCTGCGCCTTCGGGACCGTACTGCTGCTTGGTGGGCACACTCGGGCCGGCGCCCAGCGACGCGACGTACGCGGCGAGCTGGTCGATCTGGGCCTGCGTGTAGATGGTCTTCTTGCTCGGGACCTGGGCGCCCTGCGAGGTGGCGGCGGGCATACGGCCGGTGCCGACCTGGAAGTCGACAGCGGCGGCACCCACGCCGACGAGGCTCGGACCGTCGGAGGAGCCCTGGCCACCGGTGCCGTGGCAGCTGGCGCAGCCGACAGCGTAGAGCTTCTTGCCCTCCTTGATGGTCAGGGACTGGGAGGTCTCATCGGCCTGCGCCTTGCCCGCGGGCGCGAACGCGGCGTACAGCCCCCCAGTGGCCGCCAGCGCGAGGAGTAGGACGACGACCGCCGCCAGCGGATGGCGTCGTCGTGCGGAGAGCTTTTTCACGGATTACCCCGGTGTCAGGATCTTCTGCGTCGGTGCTTCTGGATGTGCGGGAGCGGTCCCGGCTACTTGATCAGGTAGATCGTGGCGAAGAGGCCGATCCAGACGACATCGACGAAGTGCCAGTAGTAGGACACGACGATGGCGGCGGTCGCCTGCTCGTGAGTGAACCTCTTGGCCATGTAGGTACGGCCGAGGACCAGCAGGAAGGCGATGAGGCCGCCCGTCACGTGCAGGCCGTGGAAGCCGGTGGTCAGGTAGAACACCGAGCCGTACGGGTCGGAGGACAGCGAGATGCCGTCCTTCTTCACCAGCTCCGTGTACTCGTAGATCTGACCGCCGATGAAGATCGCACCCATGATGAAGGTGAGGATGAACCAGCCACGGAGCTTCTTCACATCGCCGCGCTCGGCAGCGAACACGCCGAGCTGGCAGGTGAGGGAGGAGAGCACCAGGATCGTGGTGTTCGTGGCGGAGAAGGGCACATTCAGTGCCTCCGCCATCTCCTTCCAGTGGGCCGGTCCGGTCACCGACCGGAGGGTGAAGTACATCGCGAAGAGGGCCGCGAAGAACATCAGCTCGGAACTCAGCCAGATGATGGTTCCGACGCTGGTGAGGTTCGGCCGGTTGACCGACGGGTGCGCGTGCCCGGTTTCTACTGTCGTTGCTGTCGCCACGACCGACATTATGTCGGTCGCTTATCCCGCCCTCACTCCGGGGGGTGCCGTTCGGAGTGTTGCCGCCCGCCGAACCGGTGCTGACGTGGTGTTCATGGGAGTAACATCCGCCCAAACGGCCCTGTCCGTCCCGTCCGTACGACGCCGACGTCCCGGAGGAACAATGCAGCCGACCGCCACGGTGCTGGTCTACAGCGACGACTCCAACACCCGCGAGCAAGTACGGCTGGCCACCGGACGCCGGCCGGCCGCGGACGTGCCCCTGGTGGAGTTCGTGGAGTGCGCGACTCCCGAGGCGGTGCTGCGGGAGCTGGGCGAGGGGGGCATCGACGTCTGCGTGCTGGACGGCGAGGCCGTGCCGATGGGAGGCATGGGGGTGTGCCGGCAGATCAAGGACGAGGTGTTCAACTGCCCGCCCGTGCTGCTGCTGATGGGGCGCCCGCAGGACGCCTGGCTGGCCACGTGGAGCCGCGCCGACGCCGCTGTGACGCTGCCGGTGGACCCGGTGGAGTTCGCCTCCGCCCTGGCCTCTCTGCTGCGGCGCAAGAGGCTGCTGAGCGCCTAGCGGGGAAGGGCGCGCGGGTCCTGCGCGGCCGCCGGTCCTTCGCGGCCCGCCGCGCAGTTCCCCGCGCCCCTTCACGCGCGTCACACGGCCGTCGGCTGGAGGCGCACCGCGTCCCCGGGAGCCTGGCCGTCCGGGGTGCCGTTCGACAGTGAGCTGCCCTTGCGCCACTTCGCCCAGTCGACGTTCCAGTCGCCGAAGCCGTTGCCGAACGGCTCCATGGCGGCGCCGTTGGAGTTGACGACCTTGACGACGTCGCCCGCCCGGATGTTGTCGAAGAACCACTCGGCGTTGGACGTGCTCATACCGGTGCAGCCGTGGCTGACGTTCTCGTACCCCTGGGACCCGACGGACCAGGGGGCGGCGTGGACGTACTCGCCGGACCAGGTCACCCGGGTGGCGTAGTAGACCGGCAGGTCGTAGGAGTCCGAGCTGCCCTCGGCGATGCCGACGGTGGCGCCGCGCATCCGTACGAAGTACTGCTTCTCCAGTACGACCTTGACACCGTTGCGGGTCTCGAATCCGGACTTGCCGGTGGTGACCGGGATCTGCTCGACCTGCTGGCCGTTCTTGTAGTAGGTGAGCTGGTGCGCGGCGGCGTCCGTGACCACCTCGATCCGGTCACCGATGGTGAGCTTCAGCGCCTTGGACTTCCCGCCCCACAGCCGGTCGCTGATCCTGACGCCGTCCAGGTTGCTGTGCACCTGGACGGTCGCGTGGGCGGGCCAGTAGTCCTTGGGGCGGTAGTGGAGTTCCTTGGCGCTCACCCAGTACCAGGAGCCCTGCACGGCCGGCACGGAGTCCACCCTCAGGGCACGCTCCACGACGGCGCGCTGCGCCTTGTCCTTGATCTCCTGGTCGAGTTGGGCCGTGACGGGCTGTCCGACGCCGTAGGTGCCCGTGCCCGGTCCGAACGTGACGCCCAGGCGCTTCTTGCTGGTGGGTCTGCTGGTGTCGAACGTGAGGACCTTGCGGCCGGGCGCGCCGTCCTCGTCCTCGGTGCTCACCGTGAGCGTGTAGTGGGCGTTGGCGGCCAGCGGGGAGGTGCTGTGCCAGCGACTGCCGTCGGCGGCCAGTTCGCCCGTCACGTAGCGCCCTGTGGAGTCCCGGGCGGTGACGTCCGTGATGCGGCCCTCACCGCTGTTCGCGGTGACCTCCAGGGGCTTGTCCGGATCGGCCCGTTTCCCCGGTTCGGTGGGGCCGTTGAAGGAGATCAGGTCCGCTGCGTCGTACGGCCTGGCCGACAGGGGGTTGCCGTCCGAACCGCAAGCGGTGACGCCCGCACCGAGGGCGGTCACCAGCAGGGTGCAGCTGACGACGGTGCGGGTCCGCGCAGTGTGGTTCATATGATCACGCTATGAGATGAAGAGCTCACTGGCGCGGTGAGTGACTCGTACGAGGGAACGGCGTTCCGGCAACGGAGGGACCCGCTCCGGGCCGCCGGGAAAAGCCGGGAGCCCGGACCCTCCGTCAGGAAGGTCCGGGCTCCCGGTGCGTTCGGCGCGCGCCCTACTGGGTGCGGTTCTCGCCGTGGTAGTACTCGAACACCCAGCCGAACAGGCCGACCACGATGAACGGCGCGGAGAAGTAGATCAGCCACCAGCCGATCGCGATGCTGAGGAAGGCGATCGCGCCGCCGAAGCCCAGCATGAGCGGCTGCCAGCTGTGCGGGCTGAAGAAGCCCAGCTCGCCCGCGTCGTCCGCGACGTCGGCCTCCTTGTCGTCCTGGGCGCCCGCGTCGACCCGCCGGGCGGTGAAGCCCAGGTAGAAGCCGATCATGACGCTCAGGCCGAAGGCCAGGAAGAGCGCGGTGGTACCGGCAGGCTCCTTCGACCACACGCCATACACGATGGCCATGATCAGGATGAAGACGCTCAGCCAGATGAACATCCGACCCTGGATCTTCACTTGCCGGCCTCCTTGCTGCCCGCGACGGCGGTGCCGTGACCGGCGTGCTCGAGCTGCTCGAGCGCGGCGATCTCAGGGTGGTGCAGGTCGAACGCCGGGGATTCGCTGCGGATCCGCGGCAGGGTGAGGAAGTTGTGCCGGGGCGGCGGGCAGGAGGTCGCCCACTCCAGCGAGCGGCCGTAGCCCCACGGGTCGTCGACGCCGACCGGCTTGCCGTACTTGGCCGTCTTCCACACGTTGTAGAGGAACGGCAGGATCGACAGGCCGAGCAGGAAGGAGCTGATCGTCGAGATCGTGTTCAGGGCGGTGAAGCCGTCGGCCGCCAGGTAGTCGGCGTACCGGCGGGGCATGCCCTCGGCGCCCAGCCAGTGCTGGACCAGGAAGGTGCCGTGGAAGCCGACGAACAGCGTCCAGAAGGTGATCTTGCCGAGGCGCTCGTCGAGCATCTTGCCCGTCATCTTCGGCCACCAGAAGTGGAAGCCGGAGAACATCGCGAAGACGACCGTACCGAAGACCACGTAGTGGAAGTGGGCCACCACGAAGTACGAGTCGGAGACGTGGAAGTCCATCGGCGGCGAGGCCAGGATGACACCGGTCAGACCACCGAACGTGAAGGTGATCAGGAAGCCGACCGCCCAGAGCATCGGTGTCTCGAAGGACAGCGAGCCCTTCCACATCGTGCCGATCCAGTTGAAGAACTTCACGCCGGTCGGTACGGCGATCAGG
>NZ_JACHJK010000017.1 GCF_014203595.1 Streptomyces echinatus | reverse complement strand
TCTGGCGTTGACTTTTGGCACGCTGTTGAGTTCTCAAGGAACGGTCGCTTCCTTTGTACTCACCCTCTCGGGCTTTCCTCCGGGCTTCCCTTCGGCGTTTCAAACTCTATCAGGGTTTTTCCGTCTCCCTGACCACCTCACTGCGGACATGCAGAAGGTGATCCGAGATAGGATCTGACGAGTTTGGATTCTGCTCGGTGGAGTCGCTTTCGCGTCGCTCCGCCCCAAGCAGGAGTACGACTGTACACGGGGCCTCCGAGACCGTGCAAATCGAGTGGGTTGGTGGTCTAGACCACTTGCTGGTAGGTTCCATACGGAACCGCCGCTTCCTTTGACATACCCTGCTGCTCAGTGTGCCGTCAGGGACAGGCAGTGACGGCCCTACCTGCAGCTCCACTCCTGGGAGGCTTCCCATGACCACCGTGACGTCCCCGCTCGCCGGACGGGCCATCGGACTGGCCGCAGTGCCGGATCCTGTCTTCTCCGGGGCCATGGTCGGCCCGGGCACCGCGATCGACCCCGTACGTGAGGCCTCCGAGGCGGTGTCGCCGGTGGACGGCGTCATCGTCTCCCTGCACCCGCACGCGTTCGTCGTGGTCGACGACAGCGGGCACGGCGTGCTCACCCACCTCGGCATCGACACGGTGCAGCTCAACGGCGAGGGCTTCGAGCTGCTCGTCCACAAGGGGGACACCGTCACCCGCGGCCAAGCCGTCGTGCGATGGGACCCCGCCGCCGTCGAGGCCGCCGGCAAATCCCCGGTATGCCCGATCGTCGCGCTCGAAGCCACCGCCGAGGCCCTCTCCGACCTCCGTGACAGCGGTGACGTGAAGGCCGGCGACAGCCTCTTCTCCTGGAACTGACGGCAGTGCCGTCTCAGGGCGGCGAACAGGACAACCACCGCGGCGGCGGGACCCGCCGCACTATCGGAGACGGGTGAGATGGAGACAACGCTGCGAGGCGTCGGCGTGAGCCATGGCGTGGCGATCGGCGAGGTTCGGCACATGGGTACGGCGGTGCTGGAGCCGCCGGCCAAGCAGATCCCCACCGAGGATGCCGAGCGGGAGCAGGGGCGCGCCCGCCAGGCCGTCGACGCGGTGGCCGCCGACCTGATGGCGCGCGGCAATCTGGCGGGGGGCGAAGCCCAGGCCGTGCTGGAAGCGCAGGCCATGATGGCCCAGGATCCCGAGCTGATGGCGGACGTGGACCGCCGGATCGCCGTCGGCAGCACTGCCGAGCGTGCCGTGTACGACGCCTTCGCGGCGTACCGGGAGCTGCTGGCCGGTGCCGGTGAGTACCTCGCGGGGCGCGTGGCCGACCTCGACGACGTGCGGAACCGGATCGTCGCCCGGCTGCTGGGCGTTCCGATGCCGGGCGTACCGGACAGTGACCAGCCCTACGTCCTCGTGGCCCGGGATCTGGCCCCGGCCGACACGGCGCTGCTCGACCCGTCGCTGGTTCTCGGCTTCGTGACCGAGGAGGGTGGTCCCACCAGCCACAGTGCCATTCTGGCGCGGGCGCTGGGTGTGCCGGCCGTCGTGGCGCTGCCGGGCGCCGGTGAGCTGGCCGAGGGCACGATGATCGCCGTGGACGGCAGCACGGGCGACGTCTTCGTGAACCCGGGCGAGGAGAAGAAGGCGCAGCTGCGGGCCGCGGCCGCCGAGCGCAAGGCCGCGCTGGCCGCCGCGACGGGGCCCGGAGCGACCGCGGACGGTCACAAGATGCCGCTGCTGGCCAACGTGGGCGGGCCGGCGGACGTACCGGCCGCGGTCGCGGCAGGCGCCGAAGGCGTCGGTCTGTTCCGTACCGAGTTCCTGTTCCTGGACGACAGCAAGAACGCTCCTTCCGAGGAGAAGCAGGTGGAGGCCTACCGGCAGGTGCTGGAGGCGTTCCCCGAGGGCCGTGTGGTCGTGCGTGTGCTGGACGCGGGCGCGGACAAACCGCTGGACTTCCTGACGCCGGCGGACGAGCCGAATCCCGCGCTGGGTGTGCGGGGGCTGCGGACGCTGCTCGACCACCCCGAGGTGCTGCGCACCCAGCTGACGGCGCTGGCGAAGGCCGCCGAGGGGCTGCCCGTCTACCTCGAGGTGATGGCTCCCATGGTGGCGGACCGCAGGGACGCCAAGGCGTTCGCGGACGCCTGCCGCGAGGCGGGGCTGCGGGCCAAGTTCGGCGCGATGGTCGAGATCCCGTCGGCCGCGCTGCGGGCGCGTTCGATCCTGCAGGAGGTCGAGTTCCTGTCGCTGGGGACCAACGACCTCGCGCAGTACACGTTCGCGGCGGACCGGCAGGTGGGTGCGGTGTCGCGCCTGCAGGACCCGTGGCAGCCGGCGCTGCTCGACCTCGTCGCGCTGTCCGCCGAGGCGGCCAGGGCCGAGGGCAAGAGCTGCGGGGTGTGCGGTGAGGCCGCGTCCGATCCGCTGCTGGCGTGTGTGCTGACCGGTCTGGGTGTCACCTCCCTTTCCATGGGTTCGGCGTCGATTCCTTACGTCCGCGCCACGCTGGCGAAGTACACGCTGGCGCAGTGCGAGCGGGCTGCGGCGGCGGCTCGTGCGGCGGACAGCGCCGAGGAGGCGCGCGGCGCGGCCCAGGCGGTGCTGTCGGGCGAGTAAGCCGTACCGGCGGCACCTGGGGTGTGCCGGTTCAGGGGCGTCCTGCCTTCGGGCGGGGCGCCCCTGGTGTGTTCCGGGCCGTGGTCCGGGGCTAGTGGCGGTGGTCCGGTGCCGTGCTCTCGTCCCCGAGGTCGGGCGGCTCGCGGTAGTCGACGCCGGGCTCCGGTGGGATGGGCTCGCCGGATTCGGCGTCGGTGCAGTAGGCGTCGAAGACTTCGGACGCCGTCAGCGGTTCGAGGGCGCCACCGCGCAGTCGCCAGCCGTGGACGCGGTCGGCCGTGCCGGCGGCGCTGATGCGCATGACGAGTCCGCCGGGGCTGCGGGTGGCCAGGCCGAGGGCCAGCACGCTCGTGAACTCAAGGGCTTCGGCCTCGTCCAGGTGGGTCGGGCCGTGGAGCTCCTGGTCGCCGTGGAGGACGGAGACGAGGGTCTCCGGTGGCCCGGAGACCGTGCAGACGAGGTGCCGGGCGCCGGGCGGGGCGGTGTCGAGGATGCGTAGCAGGAGGCTGGAGGCGCGGGTGAAGGCTGCCCTGCCGATGTCCTCGCCGCAGGTCGGGCAGGGGCCGAGGCGGGTCAGAAGGGTGGTGGCGTATTCCCAGGTGGCCTGGCGTACCGCCTCGTCCACGAGCGCGGGCAGGAGTACGGCGAGCGGGCGGCCGTCGTAGGGGATGGTGCAGCCGGTGGCGGCGAGTTCCGCGGTGAACCGGGTGCGGCTGGCCGGGGCCTCCGGGTCGAGGCCGGTGTCCGCGCAGTATGCCGCGTAGTCCTCGGGGTCGAACAGGGCGAGCGTGGTGTGGGTGCCCTCGGCCGCGCGGGCCCTGAGGACCGTCTCCAGTTGCCGGAGATAGGTCGTGTGATCGTCGAAGGTGAAGCTGCGGTAGCGCCGCATGGCGCGGAAGTCGTGGTCGTCGGTGAGCACGCCGATGGTGCCGGCGATCTCGCGGCGCAGGACGCGTCGCATGGTCTGGTGGTCGGTGTGCGCCATGTTTTCCCCCAATGCGCGGACGATCAATGCTCACTCACCGTAATCGGTGGCACTGACAATGGCCGTCCGCCGGCGGTCACCGTGCGGGGGGTGAATATCTGACTGCGCAGGTCACAGCGTTGTGAGGGCGAACCGCGGACGCGGTGCCGGACACCGCTGCCGGGTGAAGCGGGTCCGGGACCGTGTGCGGAGGGTTGTCGTCCGGTGTGTCAGGCGCGCTTGCGGGCCAGTTCCTCGTAGTAGTCGAGCAGCGCGAGGTTGTCGATGGAGCCGGGGTTGACCGCCTTTTCCAGGGGGGTGCCCTGCAGGAGTCGCTTGACCGGGACCTCGATGCGCTTGCCGGTGAGGGTGTGCGGGATCCCGGGGACTTCGATGATCTCGTCCGGGACGTGTCGGGGCGAGAGCTGTTCGCGGATGGCCCGCTTCACGCGGTCCAGGAGTGTCTCGTCCAGGACGGCGCCCGGTGCGAGGTGCACGAACAGCGGCATCCAGTAGCCGCCGTCGGGCTGTTCGATGCCGATGACCAGGGATTCCTTGATCTCGGGCAGGCGCTCGACGACCTCGTAGATGTCGGCCGAGCCCATGCGGACGCCCTGCCGGTTGAGGGTGGAGTCGGAGCGGCCGTGGATGATCACGGTGCCGCGTGAGGTGAGGGTGATCCAGTCGCCGTGGCGCCAGACAGCGGGGTAGGTGTCGAAGTAGCTGTCGTGGTAGCGGCTGCCGTCGGGGTCGTTCCAGAAGTGGATCGGCATGGACGGCATGGGGTTGGTGACGACCAGTTCCCCGACCTCGTCGATGAGGGGGCGGCCGCTGGGGTCCCAGGACTGCAGGTCGGTGCCGAGGCTGGGGGCCTGGAGTTCGCCGGTGTACACCGGCAGTGTCGGTACGCCGCCGGCGAAGCAGGAGCAGACGTCGGTGCCGCCGCTGACGGAGGCGATCCACAGGTCGTCCCGGACCTCGTCGTGCAGCCAGCGGAAGCCGTCCGGCGGCAGCGGGGAGCCGGTGGTGGCCACGCACTTCACGGAGGACAGGTCGTGGTCGCGGGTGGGGTGGACGTCGGCTTTGCGGCAGGCCATGACGTAGGCGGCGGAGGTGCCGTAGAGGGTGGCTCCGGTGCGTTCGGCGATCCGCCACTGGGCACCCGTGTCCGGGTAGCCGGGGCTGCCGTCGTAGAGGACGACCGTGGTGCCCGTGAGCAGGCCGGAGACGAGGAAGTTCCACATCATCCAGCCGGTCGAGGTGTACCAGAAGAAACGGTCCTCGGGGCCGAGGTCGCAGTGCAGGCCGAGCTGCTTGAGGTGTTCGACGAGGATGCCGCCCTGCGACTGGACGATGGCCTTGGGCAGGCCGGTCGTGCCGGAGGAGTACAGCACCCACAGCGGGTGGTCGAAGGGCACCTGTTCGTAGACCGGCTCGGCGGTGCCGGCCGTCAGTGCCGACCATTCCAGGGCGCCCTCGGGGGCCTGGGTGCCCAGCAGCGAGATGTGGACGACGGCGCGCAGGGTGGGCAGCTCGCGGCGCAGCTCGGCGACGGTCTCGCGGCGGTCGTGCTCCTTTCCGCCGTAGCGGTAGCCGTCGACGGTGAACAGGACGACGGGTTCGACCTGCTGGAAGCGGTCGAGGACGCTGCGGGCGCCGAAGTCGGGGGCGCAGGAGGTCCAGACGGCGCCGACGGCGGCCGTGGCGAGGAGGGCGACGACGGCCTGGGGGATGTTCGGGAGGTAGCCGCTGACGCGGTCGCCGGGGCGTACGCCGAGCGCGCGGAGTTCGGCGGCGAGGGAGCCGACCTGGCGGCGGAGCTCGGCCCAGGTCACCGGGCGCGGCTCGTGGGACTCGTCCACGTACAGCAGGGCGGGTTCGTCGGCGCGGTCGGCCGCGGCGCGCAGGGCGTGCTCGGCGTAGTTGAGGGTGGCGCCGGGGAACCACTGGGCACCGGGCATGGCACGGTCGCCGAGCACGCGCGCGTAGGGCGTCGAGAAGCGCACGTCGAACCACTCGGTGACGGCTTCCCAGAAGGTGTCCAGCTGGTCGACGGACCACCGGTGCAGGGCCGGGTAGCCGCCCTCGGCCGGGGCTCCGTGGTGCTCGGCGGCCCATGCCTGGAACTGGGTGATGCGGGCCTGGGCGATCCTCTCGGGATCAGGCTGCCAGAGCGGCTGGGGGTTCGCGGTCGACATGGGAGGCTCCCGGGCTGTGCGCGTCGTGGGCGTCGGTCCGCGCACGGGCTGGGGTGTGCGCGTGACGCGGCTGACAGGGACGATGCCATGTGATCGACTTCTACACCAGGGTGCGCCCCACATAGTCCACGTCATGAAGATGTGGTCGCGGCATGGGTGAACGGCAGTTGAACGACACGCGCGCGCGGGGCGCTCGGTGGCAGGGTGAGCAGCATGGACGGTCGTGACCTGGTGCGTTCGGTGAGTGTGGTCGGTTCGGGGAGGGCGGCTCGGGGGTTGCGTACCGTCCGGGCGGCGTGGCGCAGGAGGCGTCTCGACGCCGCGGGGCTGCCGCGCCGTGGACCCGAGCGGGCCCGGGTGCCGGGGCAGGTGCAGGGCGTGGAGCCCGGTCCGGGTGGTGGTCTGATCCGGTTCAGCCGCTCCGAGCTGCGGATCGTCGTGGCGGTGAACGGGGCGGTCTTCTGGGGGTGGGACGGGGCGGGTGCGCGGCCGTCGTACGCCCTCGCGGGCAGTAGTGGTCCCGAGCCGGATCCGCGGGCGGTGCTGGAGCCGGACAAGGACGGCGGCTGGCGGGTGGTGGCCGAGCGGGTGACGGTCGTCGTGTCGCGGCACGGCGCGGTGCAGGTGTGCACGCCGGGCGGGGTGACGCTGCGGCGGGATCTGCCGCCACGCTGGTGGGAGCCGGTCGGCGGGGGTCCGGGGCGGTGGTTGCAGCGGTCGGAGGTGGCGGCGGACGCCCGGTTCTTCGGCCTGGGCGGGCGCGCGTCCGGTCCCCGGCTGCGCGACGGCGGGTACCGGCTGTGGAACACCGATCCCGGCCGTGCGTTCGGCCCCGGTGAAGATCCGCTGTATCTGACGATGCCGGTGCAGGTGGTGGTGGCTGACGCGGGCACGCATCTGGTGTTCCACGACACCACCTGGGACGGCACGGTGGTCTTGCGGGAGGGCGCGGAGGGGGCCGGCTCCGGGCACGACCGGGCGGGGCGCTGCGAGGTGCGCATGGACGGCGGTCCGCTGCGCTGCTGGGTGATGGTCGGCACTCCCGCGCGCGTGCTGCACACGTGGGCCTCGCTGACCGGTGCGCCCGCGCTGCCGCCGGCGTGGGCGCTGGGGCACCATCACGCGCGGTGGGGTTTCGGCAGTGAGCAGGAGGTGCGCCGGATCATCGCGGGCTACCAGGAGCGTGGGCTGCCGCTGGACGCCGTGCACCTCGACATCGATCACTACGACGACCACCGGGTGTTCACCGTCGACGAGGAGCGTTTCCCCAAGCTGCCGGTGCTGGCGGAGGAGCTGCGCCGGGACGGGATCCGGCTGGTGTCGATCGTCGATCCGGCGGTGCGGGCGACGCCGGGCGACGCCGTCTTCGAGAGTGGTTCGGCCGTGGACGCGTTCGTGCGGGACGCGCAGGGCCGTGCGGTGCGGGGTGTCGTGTGGGCCGGCGAGTCGGTGTTCCCGGATTTCACGGACGCGCGTGTGCGGGCGTGGTGGGGCGGGCTCTACGAGGAGCGGCTGCGGCAGGGCTTCGCGGGGTTCTGGCACGACATGAACGAGCCGACGTCGTTCAGCGCGTTCGGTGAGTCGACGCTGCCGCGTTCGGCCCGGCACGCCTTGGAGGGGCACGGCGGTGACCACCGGGAGGCGCACAACGTGTATGCGCTGTGCATGGCCCGGGCGGCCTGCGAAGGGTTGCGTGAGCTGGTGCCCGGGGAGCGGCCCTTCGTGTTCTCCCGCGCGGGCTGGGCGGGGCTGCAGCGGTACGGGGGCACCTGGTCGGGGGACGTGGCGACGGGCTGGCCGGGGCTGCGGGCGTCGTTGTCGCTGGTGCTGGGGCTCGGACTGTGCGGGGTGCCGTACTCGGGTCCGGACGTGGGTGGTTTCGACGGCAGTCCGTCACCGGAGCTGTATCTGCGCTGGTTCCAGCTGGGCGCGTATCTGCCGCTGTTCCGGACGCACGCGAGTCTGCGGGCGGGGCGCAGGGAGCCCTGGGAGTTCGGTGCCGAGGTTCTGGAGCACGCGCGCGTGGCGCTGCTGGAACGCCGGCGGCTGCTGCCGTACTTCGTGACGCTGGCGCATCTGGCCCGGCGGACGGGCGCGCCCTATGTGCGGCCGTCGTGGTGGGGGGCGCCGGAGGACCGGGCTCTGCGCGACAGTGAGGACACGTTTCTGCTGGGCGACAGTCTCCTGGTGGCGCCGGTCCTTGACCCGGGTGCCGAGCGGCGGACGGTGCAGCTGCCGCGGGGCCGCTGGTACCACACGGTGACGGAGAAGGCGTACGAGGGGCCGGCGCGGGTGGTCGTGGACGCCCCGCTGTCCCGGATACCGGTGCTCGCGCGCGCGGGGGCGGTGCTGCCCGTGCGCGGCGCCGACGGGGGGCTGGAGCTGGAGGTGTGGGCGCCCGCGCGCGGGCGGACCGGGGGCGGTCTGGTGGTGCCGGACGCGGGCGACGGGTGGGACGAGCCGGAGATCGAGCGCTACGTCGCCCGCCGGCAGGGCGCCCGGGTGGTGGTCACCCGGGAGGGTGAGGACGGCGTGACGGAGCCGCCCTACCCGGTGCGTGTGCGGGGGCTGGGCTGAGCCGCCCGGCTCAGCCGTAGCGGCCCTCGAACCAGGCCCTGACGGCCACGGTGTGCAGCGGGAAGGCGAGTTCCTCGGGCCTGCGCAGCAGCCGCCGGCCCTCGGTCTCGTCCGTGGGACCGGCGGGGGGCAGTCCGTCGGCCGGGCGTTCCGGCAGCAGGCCGAACAGCAGGAGGTGGCCGTCGGGTGAGCTCATGGCGTCCACGAGCCGCACGTCGCGGGCGGCCGCTTCGATACCCGTCTCTTCCTTGAGTTCGCGGACGACGGCGTGCTTCCAGTCCTCGCGGTCGTCGATGTAGCCGCCGGGCAGGGCCGTGCCTCCGCGCGCGGGGGCGATGGTTCGGGTGATGACGACCAGGGCCGTGCCCTTGGTGTCGTACACGGGCTGGAGCGCGACCGCGACCGGCAGCGGGTTGCGGTAGGCGGCGGCCCCGCAGGACGGGCAGGTGCGCGGCCAGCCGGAGATGCCCTCTCCATAGGGCGCTCCGCAACTCGAACAGTATGCGCCGGGCGCGGAGTTGACAGTTGGGTGCTGAGTTTCGGACACGCGCGGACTGTAGCCGATCAGGGAGGGACGTGTTCCGGTGGTGACGAGGCAGGAACGGGCGAATCAGGAGGGGCGGCCGGAATCACCCCCGTCGGTCCCGGCCGCCCCTCCTGTATCACGACGCCGTCCCGGGCCGTTCGGTTCACAGAATCCACCTGCCCATTTACGGTTGCCCGTGGCACACTTCTGACGCTTCGTCAGATAACGTCATGAGGAGGGTCCTTGCCGCACATACGCAAGCCCGCGGTCGCCGGCTGGTTCACCGGTGAGGGTGACGGCTTCCGCCTCCTGGGCACCCGCTGCACGGCCTGTGCCTCGGTCTTCTTCCCGCGCGAGGACGTCCACTGCCGCAATCCGCACTGCCCGGACGGTTCGCTGGAAGAGGTCCCGCTGTCACAAAGAGGGCGTATCTGGTCGTACACCGACAGCCGATACCGTCCGCCGTCACCCTACGTGAGCAACCCGGAACTTCCGTGGGAGCCGTACGCGTTGATCGCGGTGGAGCTGGAGGCCGAACGGATCGTGGTGCTCGGGCAGGCGGCTCCCGGGGTCACCGTCGCCGACCTGACGGTGGGCATGGAGGTGGAGGCCGTCCCCGGAGTGCTCCACGAGGACGCGGAGACGACCTGGACCATCTGGCACTGGCGGCCGACGGGAGTGGCGGCATGACAGCGGACGTGGCGGTGCTCGGGGCGGGCATGCATCCCTGGGGCAAGTGGGGTCGCGGCTTCGTGGAGTACGGGACGGCGGCGGCCCGCGCGGCCCTCGTGGACGCGGGTCTCGACTGGCGCCAGATCGGCTCCGTCGTGGGCGCGGACACGGTGCGCGGCGGATACCCCGGGTATGTCGCGGGAGCCACGTTCGCCAAGGCCCTGGGCTGGCAGGGAGCCAGGGTGACCAGCGTGTACGCGGCCTGCGCATCCGGGGCCCAGGCCATCGCCGCGGCCCGCGCCCAGATCCTCGCCGGCCTCGCGGACACGGTCCTGGTGGTGGGCGCGGACGCCGCCCCCAAGGGCTTCTTCCGGCCCGCCGGAGGGGACCGCCCCGACGATCCGGACTGGCTGCGCTTCCGCCTCCTCGGCGCGACGAATCCGGCGTACTTCGGGCTGTACGCGCGGCGGCGGATGGCGGTGCACGGGGACACACCCGAGGACTTCGCACTGGTCAAGGTGAAGAACGCCGCCCTCGGGGCGCTCAACCCGTACGCCCGCTACCGCCGGCGGGTCACCGCCGAGGAGGTGGCCGCCTCGGCGGTGGTCGCCGACCCGTTGCGGCTGCTGGACATCTGCGCCACCTCCGACGGCGCGGCCGCGCTGGTGCTGTCCAGCCTGGACTTCGCGCACCGGCACGGTGTCACCCGGCCGGTGCGGATCCGGGCGGTGTCGACGGTGACCCCCCGTTTCCCGAACACGGTGCCGGACCTGCCCGACATCGCCACGGACTCGGCGGCCTCGGTGGCACCCCCGGCCCAGACCTTCCGGGCGTCCATCGCCGGCGCCGCCTACGAAGAGGCGGGCATCGGCCCCGAGGACCTGTCCCTGGCCGAGGTGTACGACCTGTCCACCGCACTGGAGTTGCAGTGGTACGAGGACCTCGGCCTGTGCGGCGAGGGCGAGGGCGCCAAACTGCTCCGGGACGGCGCGACCGCCCCGGGCGGCCGGACACCCGTGAACACCAGCGGTGGCCTGGCCTCCTTCGGCGAGGCCGTGCCCGCCCAGGCCATCGCCCAGGTCTGCGAGCTGACCTGGCAGCTGCGCGGTGCGGCGGGCGACCGCCAGGTGGCCGGGGCGCGGGTGGGCATCACCGCCAACCAAGGGCTGTTCGGGCACGGGTCCTCGGTGGTCGCCGTGCGGTGAGCGACACCGGGCGCGCGCCCTCTGCGACACGAGGGAACCATGGGGTCGCGCACGCTGTGTGATCACCCCGGAATCCTGCGTGAACGTCTTATGAACTGGGCCTGGGCGTGCGCGGGCAGCGCCATCATGCTCCCGTGCACTCCTGGACGGATACTCTCCGCTTCGCCTTCCAGCCGGTGGTCAACCTGAGGACGGGCGCGGTCACCGCACTGGAGACACTCGCCCGCCCGGAAACCGGCGACGTCCTGGCCGAGGCCCGCCGGGACCCGGAACTCGACGGCAGGCTGACCGTGCTGGCCCTCCGGGCGGCCGCGCACAAGGAGACGCTGCTGCCGCTGCACCTGAACGTGTTCGCGGCCACGCTCGCCGACCTGGGTGGTCTCACCCCGCTGCACGACGCCGTGCGCGCGGCGGGCCGCCTGCCCTGGGAGGTGACCCTGGACATCGTCCCGCCCTACACGCACGTGCCGCAGCGTGCCCTGCTGGAGGCGGTGGCCTCGCTGCGCGAGCAGGGCTTCCGGATCAGCGCGGACGGCATCGGGGACGGGGACGTACCGCTCAGGCTGCTCACCGACCTCTCCCCCGACCTGGTCAAGCTCGACGCCTCGCTGCTGGCGCGGCCGGCCGCCGTGCGGGCGATGCGGACGCTGTGCGAGGAACTGGGCGCCCTGGTCGCGGTGGAGGGCGTGGAGACCGAGCTCCAGTGCGCGGCGGCCCTGGCCGCCGGCGCGCAGCTGGCCCAGGGCGAGCTGTTCGCACCCCCGGCCCGGATTCCCGCGGCGGACGTATACGTACCGCCCCTCGCTCCCGGTGCGGTGACCGCGCCCCGCTCCGGGCCGTCGGTGCGGGAGTTCGTGCGCCCCGCCGCCGTGCTGCCGCTGACCGCCTCGGCCGGGCAGGTACGGGCCCTGCTGACCGGCTCCCCGGACGTCTCCGGGGTGCTGCTGGCGGACCCCTTCGGCCGGCCCGTCCGGTCGGTGCACCGGTCCCGCTTCCTGCTGTCCATGTCCGGCCGCTACGGACACGCCCTGTACGCCGACCGGCCGGCCTTCAAGCTGAGCGACGCGCCCCGCACGGTGGGCGTCGACGCGACGGCATGGGAGGTACTGGACGTGGTGGCGGTCGGCGGCCGGGACCGGACCTCGGACGACGTGGCGGTGCTCGACGGACACGGCCGGTGCGTGGGGGTCGTACGGCTGGCCGACCTGGTGCGGGCGCTGGCCGAGAGCCGGGTCGAGGAGGCGGCGGGGCTCAACCCGCTGACCCGGCTGCCCGGTTCGGACACCATCGTCGGCGAGGTGGACCGGCGGATCTCGGCCGGACGGGCGTTCGCGCTCAGCTGGCTGGACATCGATCACTTCAAGCAGGTCAACGACGGAGCCGGGTTCGCCGCCGGCGACGAGCTGATCCGTGCCGTGGGCAGCGCGCTCCAGCGGGCCGTCGCGGGGCACGCGCGCGTGGGGCACATCGGCGGGGACGACTTCCTGGTGCTGGCCGACGAGGAGGCGCTCGATCCGCTGGTGGCCGCCGTGCTGGACGCGTCCTGGACGGCGGGCGGCCGGTCCGTCACGCTGTCCCTGGCGACCGTCGTCTGCGGTCCGGGCAGTGTGAGCGACCATCACCAGGCCGCCGCCCAGCTCGCTCCGCTGAAGAAGGCGGCCAAGGAGCTGAACGGCGCGAGCTGGGTGCTCGGGCGCGCCGGGTTCCCCGGCCACGAGGTCCGGCGCGGCGGCCCGGGACCGGCACCGGCGCAGGCCGGATACGCGACCGCCGAGCCTCGGTGGTGAACGTCCCAGGCCCTTATGTCCGTTGCGGCACACCCGCCTCGCCGACGCCGGAGCGAAGGTCGGTGCCACCGTCGCCGTCGGCAACCTTGACGCCCCCGGGGCGCCGGTGAACACTTCCCGGTGTCAGCCGACATCGCCATACATTCTCGGTGTTATCAGGCACCGCGGCGCGGGTCTGTCCTGCTCCACGACCCGGCTCTCCAGGGCGATCCGGCTGCGACGGCACGCTCGTCACGGACGCCGGGCGGGGCGCGGGGCCCTCCCTGCCTTCGGCTGAAGTCGCCAAGGTAACCGTCCTGCACGACAGGGCCGGGGCCGATCGCCCCCTAACGGCGCCAAGGGAGCCGCCATGAGCAACGGAGACATCTTCGTCGGCGAGATCATCGGCACCGCGATTCTGATCCTCTTCGGTGCCGGAGTCTGCGCCGCCGTCACCCTCAGGTACTCCAAGGCGCGGGCCTCGGGCTGGGTCGTGATCGCCTTCGGCTGGGGCTTCGGTGTGCTCGCCGGCGCGTACACCGCCGCGCCCCTCTCCGGTGGTCACCTCAATCCGGCGGTCACCATCGGGATCGCCATCGACACCGGCGAGTGGGGCAAGGTCTGGGTCTACCTGCTCGGGCAGATCGTCGGAGCCATGCTCGGCGCGGTGCTGGCCTATCTGGTGTATCTCGCCCAGTTCCAGGCCAACGTCCGCACGGAGGGCACCACCGAGGGCACCGCCGACGAACCCGTTCCGACCCTCGGCATCTTCTCGACCATCCCGGAGATCCGTAACCCGCTCGCCAATCTCGTCACCGAGGTCATCGCGACCGTCGCGCTCGTCCTGCCGATCCTCGCCTTCGGGCTCACCGAGGGGCTCGGCGAGTCCGGCACCACCGCACTGATCGTCTCCTTGCTCGTCGTGGGCATCGGTCTCTCCCTCGGCGGCCCCACGGGCTATGCCATCAACCCGGCCCGCGACCTCGGCCCGCGCATCGTGCACACCTTCCTGCCGATCCCCCACAAGGGCACCTCGGACTGGGGATACGCCTGGATACCGGTCGTCGGTCCGCTGATCGGCGGAGCGCTCGCCGGCCTCCTCTACAACGCGGCCTTCTGATCCCACCGGTTCCCCCCTCCCCGCTTCCACCACCCCGGCCCCCGATCCCCGCGGCCTCGGAACAGCGACCCGACCCAGCGACCCAGGGACAGCCATGACGGACACCGCCGACACGTATGTCGCCGCCATCGACCAGGGCACCACGTCCAGCCGCTGCATCGTCTTCGATCACAGCGGCGCGATCGTCGCCGTCGACCAGCGCGAACACCGGCAGATCTTTCCCAAACCCGGATGGGTGGAGCACGACGCCACCGAGATCTGGTCCAAGGTGCAGGCCGTGGTGGCCGGGGCGCTCGCCAGGGCGGGGCTGCACGCCGGCCGGCTGAGCGCTCTCGGCATCACCAACCAGCGGGAGACCACGGTCCTGTGGGACCGCGCCACGGGCAAGCCCGTCCACAACGCGATCGTCTGGCAGGACACCCGCACCGCGGCCCTGTGCGGCGAACTGGGCGGCGCGGACGGCCAGGACCGCTTCCGCGAGCGGACCGGGCTGCCGCTGGCCAGCTACTTCTCCGGGCCGAAGGTGGCCTGGCTGCTCGACCAGGTGCCCGGTCTGCGCCGGCGTGCCGAGCGCGGTGAGATCGCGTTCGGAACCATCGACTCCTGGCTGATCTGGAACCTCACGGGCGGCCCGGACGGCGGCCGGCACGTCACCGACGTCACGAACGCCGGCCGCACCATGCTGATGAACCTGGACACCCTCCAGTGGGATCCCTCCGTCCTGTCCGCGATGAACGTGCCGGAGGCCGTGCTGCCGGAGATCAGGTCCTCCGCCGAGGTGTACGGCACGGCCGTCGGACAGCTGTCGGGGGTGCCCGTGGCCTCGGCGCTGGGCGACCAGCAGGCCGCCGTGTTCGGGCAGGCCTGTTACGACGTCGGCACCGCGAAGAACACCTACGGCACCGGCAGTTTCCTGCTGTTGAACACCGGCAACCGGCCGGTGCCGTCGAAGAACGGGCTGCTGACGACGATGGGCTACAAGATCGGCGGGGAGCCGCCGGTGTACTGCCTGGAGGGGTCCATAGCGATAACGGGTGCACTGGTCCAGTGGTTCCGCGACCAGCTCGGGATCATCCGGAGCGCCGACGAGATCGAGACACTGGCGGCGAGCGTCGACGACAACGGCGGCGCCTACGTCGTGCCGGCGTTCTCCGGTCTGTACGCGCCCTATTGGCGCTCCGACGCGCGCGGAGTCGTCACCGGCCTCACCCGGTACGTCACGAAGGCCCACCTCGCGCGCGCGGTGCTGGAGGCGACGAGCTGGCAGACCCGGGAGGTCGTGGACGCGATGTACCAGGACTCCGGTGTGCGGATCACCGCGCTGAAGGTCGACGGCGGCATGACCCGGAACAACCTGCTGATGCAACACCAGGCGGACGTCCTCGGCGTGCCGGTGATCCGCCCCCGTGTGCCGGAGACGACGTGTCTGGGTGCCGCGTACGCGGCCGGGCTGGCCACGGGCGTCTGGAACGACCTGGACGAGCTGAGGTCGCACTGGCGCAAGGACGCGGAGTGGACACCCGCGATGGAGGCGCCGGTCCGCGACCGCGAGTACCGCAACTGGCGCAGGGCGGTCGAGAAGAGCTTCGGCTGGCTGGAGGAGGACGGGGTGTAACGGCGCAGCGGCGCCGCACGCGCGCGTGCGCACTCCGCACAGGACCACGGCTCGTACCCCGGTCGGCGGGGGTACGGGCCGTGCCTGTGAGCCGGCGCCGACGGTCCGGTCCGGCCGGTCAGCCGGTGACGGCCCGGCGGCGGTCGGCCGCGTACTCCATCGCGTGCCGGACGAGCCCGATGAGCACCTCCTTGACCGACTCCCGGTCGCGGGCGTCGGTCAGCAGGACGGGCACGTCGTCGTCCAGGTCGAGGGCCTGGCGGACGGACTCGGCGGGGTAGCGGTCGGCCCCCTCGAAGCAGTTGACGCCGACGAGGAACGGTATGGAGCGCCGCTCGAAGTAGTCGATGGCCGCGAAGCAGTCCTCCAGACGGCGTGTGTCGGCGAGGACGACGGCGCCGAGGGCACCCTCGGACAGCTCGTCCCACATGAACCAGAAGCGTTCCTGCCCGGGCGTGCCGAAGAGGTAGAGCACGAGGTCCTCGCGCAGCGTGATGCGGCCGAAGTCCATGGCCACCGTGGTGGTGTGCTTGCCCTCGACGCCGGCGGTGTCGTCGACGGGCCGCCCGGCCTCGGTGAGCAGTTCCTCGGTGCGCAGCGGCCTGATCTCGCTGACCGCGCCGACGAGGGTCGTCTTGCCCACGCCGAAGCCGCCGGCCACCAGGATCTTGAGCGTGACGGGCTCGACCGGAGGCTTGCCGCGCTCAGAACGCCCGAAGATCATCGGTCTCTTCTCCTGCTTGATGGGGTTCGGGCGACGGTCGGCCGTAGCCGCCGCCACCGGGGGTTTCGATGACGAGTACGTCGTCGGGTGCGACGTCGGCCGAGCCGCTCCCGCCGAGTTCGGTGACCGAGCCGTCGGCCCGCTCCACCCGGTTGGCGCCGAGCGCTCCGGGGGCACCGCCGGCCATGCCGTACGGCGGCACGCGTCGGTGCTGGGAGAGCGTGGAGACGGTCATCGGTTCGAGGAACCGGACGCGGCGCACGGCGCCGTCTCCCCCGCGCCACCGGCCCGCGCCGCCGCTGCCCCGCCGGACCGCGAACTCCTCCAGCCGGACCGGCAGTCGCCACTCCAGGATCTCCGGGTCGGTGAGCCGGGAGTTGGTCATGTGGGTCTGGACCACGTCGGCGCCGGGGAAGCCGTCGCCGGCGCCTGATCCGGAGGCGACGGTCTCGTAGTACTGGTGCCGCTCGTTGCCGAAGGTGACGTTGTTCATGGTGCCGGAGCCCTCGGCCTGCACGCCGAGGGCGGCGTAGAGGGCGCCGGTGATGGCCTGCGAGGTCTCGACGTTGCCGGCGACGACGGCGGCGGGCGGTTCGGGAGCGAGCATCGACCCGGGCGGCACGATGATGTCCAGGGGGCGCAGGCAGCCGTCGTTGAGAGGGATGTCATCGGCGACCAGCGTGCGGAAGACGTACAGGACGGCCGCGTCGACGACCGCCGAGGGCGCGTTGAAGTTGGTGGCGAGCTGCGCGGAGGTGCCGGTGAAGTCGATGGCCGCCCGGCGTCCGGTCCGGTCGACCCGGACCCTGACCCGGACGACGGCGCCGGAGTCGGTCTCGTAGGCGTACTCGCCGTCGTCCAGGGCGTCGATGACGCGGCGGACGGATTCCTCGGCGTTGTCCTGGACGTGCCGCATATAGGCCTGGACGACGTCGAGACCGAACTCCTCGATCATGCGGCGGACCTCGTCGACGCCCTTGCGGTTGGCGGCGATCTGGGCGCGCAGGTCGGCGAGGTTGGTCTTCGGATTGCGGGAGGGGTACGGCGCCTCGGTGAGCAGCCGGCGGGTCTCCTCCTCGCGGAAGCGGCCGTTCTCGGTGAGGAGCCAGTTGTCGAAGAGGACGCCCTCCTCCTCGATGGTGCGGCTGTGGGCCGGCATGGAGCCGGGGGCGATGCCGCCGATCTCGGCGTGATGGCCGCGGGAGGCGACATGGAAGAGGAGCCGTGGCTCACGCTGCGTGTCCGCCGCCCGGTCGGTGTCGAAGACGGGGGTGATCACGGTGACGTCCGGCAGGTGCGTGCCGCCGTGGTAGGGGTCGTTGACGGCGTAGGTGTCGCCCGGCCGCATGGCGGAGCCGCGACGGCGGATGACCTCCTTGACGCTGGTGCCCATGGAGCCCAGGTGTACGGGGATGTGGGGGGCGTTGGCCACCAGGTTTCCGTCCGGGTCGAACAGGGCGCAGGAGAAGTCCAGGCGTTCCTTGATGTTGACGGACTGGGCCGTCGACTCCAGCCGCGCGCCCATCTGTTCCGCGATCGACATGAAGAGGTTGTTGAAGACTTCAAGCAGAACTGGATCGGTTTCCGTGTCGAGATCGGAACTCTGCGTAATCGCCGTGCGTTCCATGAGCAGATGCCCGTCATCGGTGGCGGCGGCCCGCCAGCCGTCGTCGACGACGGTCGTGGTGCCGGCCTCGGTGATGATCGCGGGGCCGGTGACGGTCTCGCCGGGAGGAAGGGCTTCGCGGCGGTGGAGGGGTACGTCGCGCCAGCCGCCGCCGGTGTGGAGGCGGGCGGTGCCGGGCGCGCCCGAGCGGCCCTCGTACGGGGCGAGGGCGGAGAGATCGGGGGGTGCGGTGATGCCGGTGGCTTCGACGGAGAGGGCTTCCACGACGACGGGGCGGTCGAGTGTGAAGGAGTACGTGGCGCGATGACGTTCTTCGAAGACGTGCCTCATGGCGTCGGGCCCGGCCAGCTCGACGGTGAGGGTGGTGTCGGTGCCGTCGTAGCGGAGCTGGGCACGGTGGGTGACCCGGATGCGGTCCTCCGGGACGTCCTCGGCGAGGAGTTCGGCGCGTGCGGCGGCCTCGAGGTCCTCGGCCGTCTTGCGGATGGCCGGCATGGCGGCCGCGTCCAGGGGGGCCTCCACGGAGTGCTCGCGCATGGCCGTGGTGTCGGCGAGGCCGATGCCGAGCGCGGAGAGGACGCCGGCCATGGGGGGTACGAGGACGGTGCGGATGCCCAGCGAATCGGCGACGCGGCAGGCGTGCTGGCCGCCTGCGCCGCCGAAGGTGGTCAGGGCGTAGCGGGTGACGTCGTGCCCCTTCTGGACGGAGATCCGCTTCACGGCGTTGGCGATGTTGGCGACGGCGATCTGCAGGTACCCCTCGGCCACCTGCTCCGGAGTGCGGTCGTCGCCGGTGCGGTCGTGGATCTCACGCGCGAGCGCGCTGAACCGGTCACGGACGAGGGCGGCGTCCAGCGGCTGGTCGCCGTCGGGTCCGAAGACGGCGGGGAAGCGGGCGGGCTGGATGCGGCCGAGCATCACGTTGGCGTCGGTGACGGTGAGCGGGCCGCCGGCCCGGTAGCAGGCGGGGCCGGGGTCGGCGCCGGCCGAGTCGGGGCCGACCCGGTAGCGGGAGCCGTCGAAGTGGAGGACGGAGCCGCCGCCGGCGGCGACCGTGTGGATGTCGAGCATGGGGGCGCGCAGCCGGACGCCCGCGATCCGCGTGGTGAACACGCGCTCGTAGGCGCCGGCGAAGTGCGACACGTCGGTGGAGGTGCCGCCCATGTCGAAGCCGATGACGCGGTCGAATCCGGCGCGCTGCGACATGCGGGCCATGCCGACGATGCCGCCCGCCGGGCCGGAGAGGACGGCGTCCTTGCCGCGGAACCGTCCGGCCTCCGTCAGTCCGCCGTTGGACTGCATGAACATCAGCCGTACGCCCCGCAGCTCATCGGCGATGTGCCGCACGTAGCGGCGCAGCACGGGCGAGAGGTAGGCGTCGACGACGGCGGTGTCGCCACGCGGGACGAGCTTCATCAGCGGGCTGACCTCGCTGGACAGCGAGATCTGCGGGAAGCCGGTACGGGCGGCGAGTTCACCGATGGCGCGCTCGTGGCCGGGGTGGACGTGGCTGTGCAGGCAGACGACGGCGACCGCGCGGATCCCGTCGTCGTACGCCTCCCGGAGCGGGCCGGCCAGGGCGTCCAGGTCGGGGGCGCGCAGGACGGTGCCGTCGGCGGCGAGGCGTTCGTCCACCTCCACGACCCGTTCGTGGAGCAGCTCGGGCAGCTCGATGCGGCGGGCGAAGATTCGGGGGCGGTTCTGGTAGGCGATGCGCAGGGCGTCGCGGAAGCCGCGGGTGACCACCAGGAGGGTCCGCTCGCCCTTGCGTTCGAGCAGGGCGTTGGTGGCGACCGTGGTGCCCATGCGGACGGCGTCGACGGGGTCCTGGGAGTCGCCGAGCAGCTCGCGCACCCCGGCCACGGCGGCGTCGGCGTACCGGGCCGGATTGTCGGACAGCAGTTTGTGTGTGAGCAGCCGGCCGTCCGGGCGACGCGCGACGATGTCGGTGAAGGTACCGCCCCGGTCGACCCAGAACTGCCAGCCAGTCATGTCACTACCTCGCTTCCACGCCGCTCACAGCGCCCGGAGGCCGTTGATCACGTCGCGCAGAATACTTTCGTCCGGCAGCTCGGCCGGGGGCACCGGCCGGGACACGTGGACGAGTTCGGCGTGCACCAGGTCGCCGATGAGGACGCGGACCACACCGATGGGCAGGTCGAGCTCCGCGGCGAGCTCGGCGACCGACTGCGGTTCGTCCCGGCAGAGCCCGACGATGTCCACATGCTCGGGGGACAGCGTCGGGTCCGTCTCGGGGTCGCCGGTGCCGGGCTCGGTGACCACCACGGCGATCAGATCGAGGCGGTGCTGGGCCGCGCTCGTGGTACGGCCACGCGTCATGGCGTACGGCCGGACGACCGGCCCGGCCTCGTCGTCGAACCAGTGGCTTCTTCCCTGACCGTCTCCGCTCATGTCATCCCACTACCCGCCTGCGGGCAGATCGGTGCGTGGGGCGGTGCCCAGATGCGCGCCGACCCGCTTGACCAGGAGCGTCATCTCGTAGGCGACCTGTCCGACGTCGGAGTCGGCGTCCGAGAGGACGGCGAGGCAGCTGCCGTCCCCGGCGGCGGTGACGAAGAGGAAGGCGCTGTCCAGCTCCACCACCGTCTGCCGGACGCCACCCGCGTCGAAGTGACGCCCGACGCCCTTGGCGAGGCTGTGGAAGCCGGACGCCACGGCGGCCAGGTGCTCGCCGTCCTCCCTGGTCAGGTCCTTGGACACCCCTGTCGGCAGCCCGTCGCCGGACAGGATGACGGCCTTGTGGATGCTGGCGACCCGGTCGACGAGGTCATCGAGGAGCCAGTTCAGCTCCCCCGTGTTCGTCGGCGTGTGGCCGGTGGCCTTCGGTGCGGTCATCGACCGTCCCCCTTAGTCGTTCCTTGTGCTGTGCCGTCCCGGGCCCCGTCGCCCGCGGCGTTCTCCTCCCGGCCGCGCTGCCAGCCGCGCTGGAGCGAGGCCATCCGGCTGCGGACCTCGTCGGCATCGCGGTCGGCCGGCTGTGCCGTGCGCTCGGTGCGCCGCTGGGTGTCCTGCTTGAGCTGGGGAGCCAGGCTGGCCTGGCGTACGCGCCGGGGCAGGGCCCCGGCGGCCGGTTCCGGGTTCGTGTCCCCGGCGGGTGCGGGGCCGCCGGCGAGGGGCGCTGCCGTGTCCGCCGGGCCGTGGGTGCCGGGCGCCTCGGGCCGGGTACGCCTGGGGAGCGCCGGGGCCTGCGAGGTCTCCCCGGCGGTCTCGGCGGCCGTCGCCGGGCGGTCCTCGGGCTGGCCGGTGACTCCGGTGGGGCGCCGGGAGCCCGTGCCACGGCGGCGGGCCGGCAGCGGGGCCAGTCCTCCCGTGTCGGGGCGGTGCGCAGCCGCGGAGGGCGCTCGGTCCGGCTCGCCGCGGCGGGGCCGCTGGTCGGTGACGGGCTTGCCGTGCGAGCTGACGAGCTTGGGTGCCTGCCGCCGCGGCAGCGGCAGGGGCCCGCCGCTCTCGGCACGCCTCCCCCGGTCGGCCTGCGCGGCGGCCGCCTGCTCGTCCTCGGCAGGGCGGGAGCCACGGGAGCGGAACAGGCCGCCGCGCTCGCTGTCCTCGTCGTCGAGGGCGCCGGGGAAGCCGTCCAGCGCGTCGAGATCGACGGGCGCCTCCAGTTCCACCGGTCCGTCCAGCAGGGAGGTCGGCAGGCCGGGCAGCTGCAGCGGCGCCTCGGAGCGCCCGGACAGCCGGCCCGGCGTCTGGCCGGTGCCCTGTGCCGGACGCTCGCGGTCGAGCCGGAAGCCGATGCCGTTGGTGTCGGGGACGTCGTCGGTCAGCAGCGCGTCCGGGATGAACACCACCGCGGTGGTGCCGCCGTACGGTGACGGCTGGAGGGAGACGCGGACGTTCTGGCGCTGGGCGAGGCGGCTGACCACGAACAGGCCGAGCCGGTCGGTGTCGGAGAGTTCGAACTCGGGAGTCTCGGCGAGGCGCAGATTGGCGTCCAGGAGCGCCTCGGCCGTCATCCCGAGGCCCCTGTCGTGGATCTCCAGGGTGAAGCCGTTGGCGACCCGTTCGCCGATCACCTGGACGGCCGTGTGCGGGGGTGAGAAGACGGTGGCGTTCTCCAGGAGTTCGGCCACGAGATGGGTGAGGTCGGCGACGGCGGGTCCGGTGACGGCGACCCGTGGCAGCCGTCGGACCTCGATGCGCTCGTAGTCCTCGACCTCGGCGACGGCGGCACGGACGACGTCCATCAGCTGCACCGGCCGGCGCCACTGCCGTGAGGGCGCCGCGCCGGAGAGGATCACCAGGCCCTCGGCGTGCCGGCGCATGCGGGTGGTGAGGTGGTCCAGGCGGAACAGGTCGGCGAGCTCGTCGGTGTCCTCGGTCCGGCGCTCCATGCTGTCGAGCAGGGTGAGCTGCTTGTGCAGCAGCACCTGGCTGCGGCGGGCGAGGTTGACGAAGACCTCGGACACCCCGGACCGCAGTTCGGCCTGCTTCACGGCGGCCTCCACGGCCGCGCGCTGCAGGGTGTTGAGGGCCTGTCCGACCTCGCCGATCTCGTTCTTGTCGTACTCCAGGCGGGGCACCTCGGTCTCGACGTCGACCTGCTCGCCCGCGGACAGCCGGCGCATCACGCTGGGCAGCCGCACACCGGACGCCTCGTGTGCCTCCATGCGGAGCTGGCGCAGGTCGCGGATGAGGGTCCGGCCGACCCGGACGGAGAGGACGACGGAGACCAGGAGTGCGACCAGCCCGAGGAGGCCCGCGACGGCCGCCTGCACGATGACGGTCACGGCCACGGGGCGCATGCGGTCCTGGAAGCGGTCGCCCACCTGGTCGTCGAGGGTGCCGAGTTCGTCCAGGACCGTTGCCGCGGCGGAGTCCCAGCCCTTCGCGGTGACACCGCGGGGGGTGCCGGAGTCCGCGGCGATGGCGGCCCGTTCGGCCACGCGCAGCGGGGCCGTGGTGGCGTTCTTCCAGAAGCGTTCATAGCGTTCCCGCTCCGCGGAGGGCAGGAGCGGGAGGCTGATGTCGTACAGAAGGGTGCGCTGGGCGGCGAGGTCGGAGATGTCACGGGCCTCGTCGGGGGTGAGCCGGCCGACGACGAGGGAGGAGCCGAGCAAGGCGTCCTCGCGGGAGAGCAGCTCGCGGGCTCGGGTGACGTTGACCAGGGCGCGGGCCTGCTTGTCGGCCTCGACGTCGTCGATGCCGTCGAGGGAGGCGAGCAGCGCGTAGCAGGGGTCGACGAGGCGGTTGTACAGGTCGAACGCCTGGGCGCGGGTGACGGTGCCCTCCTCGACGCTGCGGCGCAGGGAGTCGAGCCCGTCGAAGGCGTCCAGGACGGCGGTCAGGTGTTCGCTGTCGTCGTCGTCCAGGCCGGACCGGTGGTCCTCGGCGTTCCCGCGGATGGTGGTGATCGCCCGGTCGGTGGCGGTGCGGGTGCGGTGCAGCGCCGTGAGGGCCTCGGACGCCCTCGGGTCGGCGAGGTAGACGAGGGTCTGGCGGCGCTCCTGCTGCAGGACGCGGACGGTGTCCTCGGTGCGGTAGCCGATGTTCTCGACGACATCGGACACGCGGAACAGCTGGGCCGCCTCGCGCCCCGTGAGTACCGTGGCGAAGCCCCAGATGGCGGTCAGGGACACCAGCGGCACGAGAAGCAGCGCCACGATCTTCCGGCGGATCGACTTCCCGCGAAAGCGCATGGCCTCCCCCAGCTCGACCCCCGCCGGCCGGGGGTGCTCATGTCCGTCAACAAACGGCGCGAGCCTACTACCGCCTCACAGTTAACTCGAAGACACGTCCGGAAGGTGAACTTCCGCACCGGCGTCGAGACATGGCGAGTTGTCCGGGCATTGGGGGAGATTGCCACCGTGTTCCGAGCATGCATTTCCGGTCGTCGATGCCCTCACGCAGGGGTGGTTGGCCGGATTTTTTCGCAACTTGGGAATCTTCGCGCGGTCTCGTTCGTCCTTCTCTATGGGAATTGGGGGCGGAATGGGCCACAGGAGCCGCATGCCGCGCCCCGGCGGCGTAAAGCAGCGCAAGCCGGGCACCCACTGGGGAGCGGGGGTCTTCGGACGCCCGGGCGGGAGGTCTGTCGGCGGTGGGGAGTGACACGGTGATGGGCACGGCGGAGCGGCGTGAGTCGCCCGAGGAGAGCGTGGCGGGACGCTCGCAGGCACGATGGGGCCGGAGGTCGCCGGATCACGGCGGTCCGGGCCCCGGGCGCGCCGGGGAGCCGGCCGGGGACGAACAGCGCCAGGACTACCGGCCGTTGTGGGTCGAGGTGCCGGCTCGCCGGCATCCGATGCCGGACCCGGTGCGGGCGGCGGCGGTGCGCGCCGTCCTCGTCATAGCGGTGACGCTGATACAGGCGATGGTGGCGTTCCTGTGCACGCTGGCCGGCTCCTGGCTGGCGTTCCCGATGGTGATCAGCGGTGTGGTGAGCACGGTGGCGGCCACCTGGGCGGTGGTCGACGTGTGGGTGACCCGCCAGGTGTGGAGCCAGCGGTACGGCGTGGTCTCCGAGCCGAGCAGCACGGCCCGGGCCCTTCGCCGGGAGCGGCGCGCTCACCACCGCCGGGAGCGGGCGGCCCTGCGGGACCAGGAGCGGATACGCCGGAGGGGCGGCGCCGGGCAGCTGTCGCACTCCTGACCGGTCGGGGCGGCACCCGGCGTCGGCGCGCGGGCCGAGCGCAGCCAGAGCGGCCCGGCCCCGGCGTTGGCGTCGGCACCGCCCGTCACAGCACGGCAGTCTCCGGCGTCCGCCGCCCCTGCCCGGGGTGTTCGTCCCGGCGCCGCTCCCTCTGCAGTTCGCGCCGGGCCCGCAGGAAGGCGCGGGGCCGGTCCACTCCGAGTACGGCGACGGTGCGGCCCTCCCGTTCGTAGCGGGCGAGGAAGCCGGACTCGCCGGGGAGACCGTCTTCGGTGATCCCACCCTCGGTGATGTGCACGGTGTCGCCCTCGCGGTGCCGGCCCGTGAACTGGATGCGGGAGTCGTACTGGTCGGACCAGAAGTACGGCACGGTCCGGGCGGTCACGAGGGTGCGGCCGGCGAGCAGGTTGGTCACGGCGGCGCGGGGCTGCTCGGTGGCGGAGGTCCAGTGCTCGGCCCGGACACCGCCCACACGGGCGACGTCGCCCACCGCGACGACCTGGGGAAGGGCGGTCACGCAGCCGTCGTCGCACAGCACTCCGTCGTGCGGGACGAGGGCCGATCCCGTCAGCCAGGCGGTGTTGGGGACGGCGCCGATGCCGACGATCACGATGTCGGCGGGCAGGGTGCGGCCGTCGGAGAGGTCGATTCCGGTGACGGTGGTGGCACCCCGGAGTGCGGCCACGCCGGTCCCGGTGACCAGTTTCACGCCGCTACGGCGGTGCAGCGCGGCGCACACCGCGGCCATGTCGGCGCCGAGTTGAGGCAGGAGCGGCAGCGGGGCGGCCTCGACCACCGTGACCGTGTGACCGAGCCGTGCGCAGGAGGAGGCGGTCTCGGCGCCGATGAAGCCGCCGCCGATGACGACGACCGCGCGGGAGCCCCGGGCGAGGTCGGCGCGCAGGGCACGGGCGTCGTCCAGGGTGCGCAGGGTGTGCACGCCGGCCAGGCCGTCGCCGGGCAGCCGGCGGGCGGCAGCGCCGGTGGCGATGACGACGCCGTCGGTGGGCACCGTCCGGCCGTCGTCGAGGAGGACGGTGCGGCCACGGGCGTCGAGCCCGCGGGCGCGGACGCCGAGCAGCCACTCGGCGTCGAGTCCTGCGGTCTCGTCGGCGTCGGTGAGGGCCAGGCTGCTCTCGTCGGCGCGGCCGACGAGGAAGTCCTTGGAGAGAGGAGGGCGGTCGTAGGGCTGGTGGGGTTCCTCGCCGACGATCACCAGCCGGCCGTCGAAGCCCTGGGCGCGCAGTTCGCGTGCGGCGTAGAGCCCGGAGAGCGAGGCGCCGACGATGGTCACGGTCCTCATAGGGCGCGGCTCCTGGCGTCGAGGGCGGTGGAGCGGGGTGGCCGGGGCGGTGCCGCACCGGCCGGACGGCCGGTCACGGACGGGGCGGGAGGTCCGGCGGTGTTCATGCGGCCGTGCCTTCCTCCGCGCCCAGGTGGACGTGCACGACGCCGTCCTCCACGGTGACGCGGTGGGTGCGCACGGGGCGCCGGGCCGGCAGACAGGCCGGTTCGCCGGTGCGCAGGTCGAAGGAGGCCGCGTGCAGCGGGCACTCGACCAGACAGCCTTCCAGCCAGCCCTCGGAAAGCGACGCGTCCTGGTGGGTGCAGGTGTCGTCGATGGCGTACAGCTCGCCGCCCTCGGTGTGGAAGACGGCGATCGGTGGCACGGTCGGGACGCGGACGGACTCGCCCTCGGGGAGGTCTTCGAGGCGGCAGACGGGAATCACGGGCCCCCCTCTCGGTCCCGGACGCCCGGTCCGGGACCTGCTCGATGCAGGCGTCAGGGTGCTGCCGGGCATCCGGACCCACATCGGTCCGGCCCGGTGAAGCGGCAAGGGAGTGACGGACCGTCATCGGTCCGGGTGGTCCGGCACCCTTCCGGGATCCGGACGCTTCGGTAACATGATGTTTCGCATAGCGCACGATCTGGCGCTATGCGCAACAGAATCCGGGCGGGACGACCGTCGCGTCAAGGGCTTCCCGCAGATGCGGCCCGAACCGGGCCGTCAGGTGGTGAGAGTTGAGCCATGACCCGCACGCAGAAGCAGTCTGACCGCAGCGAGGAGACCACGCGGAACCCAGAGGCCCCGGAGAGGCAGAACGGCCGCGGAGCGGCCAGTGCGGTGCAGTCGGTGGACCGCGCCGTGAGCGTGCTGGAGATCCTCGCCCGGCACGGCGAGGCGGGCGTCACCGAGATCGCCGAGGAACTGGACGTCCACAAGTCCACGGCGTTCCGGCTGCTCGGCGTCCTGGAGAACCGCGGACTGGTGGCGCAGGCCAAGGACCGCGGGAAGTACTACCTGGGGGCCGGCGTACTGCGCCTGGCGGGGGCGGCGGCAGTGCGCCTCGACATCTCCCAGGAGGGCGTCCCGGTCTGCCGGGAGGTCGCCGACGAGCTGGGCGAGACGGTCAACATCGCCGTGCTCGACGACGACGCGGCGGTCAACATCATGCAGGCCCGCGGCACCGCGTCCGTGACGGCGCAGAACTGGCTGGGCAGACGCACCCCGCTGCACGCCACCTCCAGCGGCAAGGTGCTCCTCGCGCACATGCCGCCGACCCTGCGCGAAGGCCTGCTGGCGCGGCCGTTGCCCCGGTTCACGGACCGTACGGTCACCGGCGCCTCGATGCTGCGCGCCGAGCTGGAGGCGGTGGTCCAGCAGGGGTACGGCGTCACGATCGAGGAGCTGGAGCTGGGGCTCGCGGCCGTCGCGGCGCCGGTGCGCTCGCACGACGGCAAGGTGATCGCGGCGGTCAGCGTCTCGGGGCCGGTGTACCGGCTCAACGCCGACCGGCTGCCGGAGGTGGCCAAGCGGACGGTCGCGGCGGGCGCCGAGCTGTCCCGGCGCATGGGCTACGGCTTCTGACCACGGGGCGGCCCGGGTCCCGGGCTCCGGCCGCGCCGGCCGCGCCGGACTCCCCCTCCGGTCGCTCCGCCCCGACGGGCCCCCGCGCGCACGGCCCGAACGACGGCGCGGGACCGGGTCGTTCCGGTCCCGCGCCGTCGTGTGTCCGAGAGGTTTCGCCGCCCGCCCTGCTTTTGCCAAGGGTTAACGCGCGCCCCTTGACGGCCCCGTGACGGCGTTCTCAATATGTTCCCCATCACGCAACCCATCGTGCAATGCGCAACAGCAGAGGAGCTTGTCGTGCCACACGAGGTCCGTGCCGTAGTCGCTGCGGAGAAGGGCGCACCCGTGGAGGTGCGGACGATCGTCGTCCCCGATCCGGGACCCGGTGAGGTGCTCGTCGACGTGCAGGCGTGCGGGGTGTGCCATACGGACCTCCACTACCGGGAGGGCGCGATCACCGACGACTTCCCTTTCCTGCTGGGTCACGAGGCGGCCGGCACGGTCGCGGCGGTCGGCCCGGGCGTCACAAGCCTGAAGCCGGGTGACTACGTCGTACTGGCCTGGCGCGCGCCGTGCGGCGGCTGCCGTTCCTGCCGTCGCGGCCGGCCCTGGTACTGCTTCGACTCCCGCAACGCCGCACAGCCCATGACGCTGCGGGACGGCACCCCGCTCACCACCGCCCTCGGAATCGGCGCTTTCGCCGAGAAGACGCTGGTCGCGGCGGGCCAGGCGGTGAAGATCGACCCGGCCGCGCGGCCCGAGGCGGCCGGTCTCATCGGCTGCGGGGTGATGGCCGGCTACGGCGCGGCGGTCAACACCGGCCGTGTCGGCCGCGGTGACTCGGTCGCCGTGATCGGCTGCGGAGGCGTCGGCAACGCGGCCATCGCGGGCGCCTGCCTGAACGGCGCCATGAAGGTGATCGCCGTCGACATCGACGACCGCAAGCTCGACCAGGCGGAGAAGTTCGGCGCCACGCACACCGTCAACTCCCGGGGCACGGACCCGGTCGAGGCGGTCCGGGAGCTGACCGACGGGCACGGCGTGGACATCGCGATCGACGCGGTGGGCCGCCCCGAGACGTTCCTGCAGGCCTTCTACATGCGCGACCACGCGGGCCTGCTGGTCCAGGTCGGCGTCCCCGCACCCGAGATGAAGATCGAGCTTCCGCTGATCGACGTGTTCTCGCGCGGCGGCGCCGTGAAGTCCTCCTGGTACGGCGACTGTCTGCCGAGCCGGGACTTCCCGTTCCTGATCGACCAGTACCTCTACGGCCTGCTCGACCTCAACGCCTTCGTGTCCGAGACGATCGCCCTGGACCAGGTGGAGGAGGCGTTCGGCAAGATGCACTGCGGTGAGGTGCTGCGCTCGGTGGTGGTCCTGTGAGCGTGCGCGGGCCCGTACGGGCCGAACGGGTCGTCACCTCGGGCACTTTCACCTTGGACGGTGAGACGTCGGAGGCCGACAACAACGTCTGGGTGGTGGGCGACGACGAGGAGGTGCTGGTGGTCGACGCCGCGCACGACGCCGAGGCGATCCACCGGGCCGTCGCCGGCCGCCGGGTCACCGCCGTCGTCTGCACCCACGCCCACGACGACCACATCGCCGCGGCGCCCGCGCTCTCCCTGCTGGCCGGCGCGCCCGTGCTGCTCCACCCCGCCGACCACGAACTGTGGCTCCGCACCCATCCGTCCCGCAAGCCGGACGGCGAACTGTCGGACGGCCTCGTGCTGCCCGTCGCCGGCATCGAACTGAGGGTCCTCCACACCCCCGGCCACACCTGGGGCAGCTGCTCCCTGTACGCCCCGTTCCTCGACGCCGTCTTCACCGGGGACACCCTCTTCCACGGCGGCCCCGGCGCGACCGGCCGCCCCTGCTCCGACCGCGCGACCGTCGAGGCGTCCGTCCGCACCCGGCTGCTGACCCTTCCGGGCGTCACCGTCGTCCACACCGGCCACGGCCCCGACACGACGATCGCCGCCGAGCGGCCGAACGTCCCCGCCGCCTGAGCGGCCTCCCCGCACCCGCCATCCCCGCCACAAGGAGGGGCATGTCCAGCACCCCCGAAAAACGGTCCCAGGGACCCCGTGTCGTCGTCATCGGAGCCGGCATCGTCGGCTGTTCCCTCGCCGACGAGCTGACCGCCCGCGGCTGGACGGACGTCACCGTCCTCGAACAGGGCCCCCTGCCCGCCCCGGGCGGCTCCACCTCGCACGCCCCCGGGCTGGTCTTCCAGACCAGCCCGTCCAAGACCCTCGCGGAGTTCGCCCGGTACACGGTCGAGAAGTTCCGCTCCCTCGAGGTCGACGGCGTCCGCTGCTTCGACCAGGTCGGCGGCCTGGAACTCGCGACCACCCCCGAGCGCCTGGCCGATCTGCACCGCAGGGCCGGCTACGCGGCCTCCTGGGGCATCCGCGGCGAGATCGTGAGCACGGCCCGGTGCAAGGAACTGTGGCCGCTGCTGGACGACTCGGTCGTCCTCGGCGGCTTCCACACCCCGGACGACGGCCTCGCCCGGGCCCTCCTCGCCGCCCGCGCCCAGGCGGACCGCGCCACCGCACGCGGCGCCCGGTTCCTGGACCGGCACACGGTCACCGGCATCGAGCGGCGGGACGGCCGGGTCACCGCCGTCGTCACCGACCGGGGCGCCTTCCCGGCCGACCACGTCGTGTCCGCGGCCGGATTCTGGGGTCCGGTCATCGGCCGCATGGCGGGTCTCGACGTACCGCTGCAGCCCCTCGCCCACCAGTACGCGAAGACGCGGCCGCTGCCCGAGCTGAGCGGTGCCACGGCCGAGGCGTCCCGTCCCATCCTCCGCTTCCAGGACCGTGACCTGTACTTCCGTGAGCACACCGACCGCATCGGGATCGGTTCGTACGCACACCGGCCGATACCGGTCGACCCGTTCTCCGTCCTGGCGTACGACGAGGCGCGTGCCCGGGACATGGAGATGCCGTCCTCCCACCCCTTCACGGCCGAGGACTGGGAGCCGAGCTGGGAGGACTGCCGCCGGCTGTTGCCCGCCCTGCGCGGGACGGAGATCGAGACCGGGTTCAACGGGGTCTTCTCCTTCACGCCGGACGGCATGCCGGTGCTCGGCGAGGCGCGGCCGCTGCGGGGCTTCTGGCTGGCCGAGGCGGTCTGGGTGACCCACTCGGCCGGGGTGGCGAAGGCGCTGGCGGAGTGGATGGTCGACGGTCGGCCGTCCGTCGACGTGCACGAATGCGACCTCACGCGCTTCGAGGAAGCGCAGCGCTCACCGGCGTACGTCCGCGAGCGCGGCGCGCAGCAGTTCGCCGAGGTGTACGACGTGCTCCACCCCCTCCAGCCGATGGAGCGGCCACGGCCCCTGCGCGTCAGCCCCTTCCACGCCCGCCAGCAGCAGCTCGGCGCCTTCTTCCTGGAGGGCAACGGCTGGGAGCGCCCGCACTGGTACGAGGCGAACGCCCCGCTCGTCGACGCCCTCGGCGACCTGCCCGAGCGCGACGCGTGGTCGGCCCGCTACTGGTCCCCCGTCGCCGCCGCCGAGGCGAGGGCCACCCGCGAGAAGGTCGCCCTGTACGACATGACCCCGCTGCGCCGTCTGGAGGTGACCGGTCCGGGCGCCCTCGCCTTCCTCGACCGCATGACCAGCAACAACCTCCGCAAGAAGCCGGGCGCGGTCACCTACAGCCTGCTCCTGGACGAGACCGGGGGCATCTGTTCCGACCTGACCGTCGCCCGGCTGGCCCCCGACCGTTTCCAGGTCGGCGCCAACTCCCCCGCCGACCTGGACCGGCTCCTGCGTCACGCCCCCGACGGCGTGCAGGTCCGCGACCTCACCTCCGGCACCTGCTGCATCGGGGTCTGGGGCCCCCTCGCCCGCGCCCTCGTCCAGCCCCTGACCGGCGACGACTTCTCCCACGAGGGGTTCGGCTACTTCCGGGCGAAGCAGACCTGCCTCGGACACGTGCCGGTGACGGCGATGCGTCTGAGCTACGTCGGCGAGCTGGGCTGGGAGCTGTACACCACCGCCGACCTGGGCCTGCGGCTCTGGGACACGCTGTGGGAGGCCGGGCAGGACCTCGGTGTGGTCGCCGCGGGCCGCTCGGCCTTCAACTCCCTGCGGCTGGAGAAGGGATACCGCGCCTGGGGCACCGACATGACCGACGAGCACTCCCCCTTCGAAGCGGGCCTCGGCTTCGCGGTCCGTATGGACAAGGAGGACTTCGTCGGCAAGGCGGCGCTCCAGCGGGCCGGCGAACCCTCCCGGAGGCTCACCCCGCTGCTGCTCGACGACCCCGCCGCCGTGGTCCTCGGCAAGGAGCCGGTCTACGCCGACGGCGCACCGGCCGGCTACGTCACCAGCGCCTCGTACGGCTACACGCTGGGCCGGTGCGTCGCCTACGCCTGGCTGCCGGCCGGTCTCGCCACCGGTACCGGTGTGCACGTCGAGTACTTCGGCGAGAAGGTCCCGGCCACCGTCGCCGACGAGCCGCTGTTCGACCCGGAGATGACCCGCATCCGCCGATAGGAGGCGTCCTGTGCCCCCGAGTCAGATCTCTCCCAGCCTCATCGCGACACTTCCGGGCCACTACTACACCGACCCGGACGTCTTCCGCCAGGAGCAGGAGAACCTCTTCGAGTCCCTGTGGTTCTGCGCGGTGCGCAGCGCCGACCTGGACAGGCCGGGCGCCTTCCGCACGGTCCAGGTGGGGCGCGAGAACATCGTCGTCACCCGGACCCGCACCGGCGAGCTGCGCGCCTTCCTCAACGTGTGCCGGCACCGCGGCGCGCGGCTGTGCACGGAGGAGTCCGGCGAGGTGCGGCGCAGCCTGCAGTGCCCGTACCACGCGTGGACGTACGACCTCGACGGCACGTTGATCGCCGCGCCCAACTTGATCAAGATGCCCGACGTTGATCGAGTCGCGTACGGGTTGATCAAGGTGGCCCTGCGCGAGTGGCTGGGCTATGCCTGGGTGTGCCTCGCCGACGAACCGCCCTCCTTCGAGGACACGGTGATGCACGCGGCCGTGGAGCGGCTCGGCGACGCCGCCGCGATCGAGCACTACGGCACCGAGCGGCTGGCCCTCGGCAAGCGCGTCACCTACGACGTGAAGGCCAACTGGAAGCTGATCGTCGAGAACTTCATGGAGTGCTACCACTGCGCGACGATCCACCCCGAGCTCACCGAGGTGCTCCCGGAGTTCGCCGACGGCTACGCGGCCCAGTACTACGTCGGCCACGGCGCCGAGTTCGGCGAGGGGATCAGGGGCTTCACCGTGGACGGCAGCGCGGGCTTCGGCAGGCTCCCCGAGGTGACCGCCGACCAGGACCGCCGCTACTACGCGATCACGATCAAGCCGACCGTGTTCGTCAACCTCGTTCCCGACCACGTCATCCTGCACCGCATGTTCCCGCTGGCCGAGGACCGCACGGTGGTGGAGTGCGACTGGCTGTACGCGCCGGAGGTGGTGGCCTCGGGCGCGGACGTGTCCAAGTCCGTGGAGCTGTTCCACCGCGTCAACGTCCAGGACTTCGAGGCCTGCGAGCGCACCCAGCCGGCGATGGCCTCGCGCGCGTACCGCGGGGGCGGGGTGCTGGTCCCGAACGAGCACCACATCGGCATCTTCCACGAGTGGCTGCTGGCCGGGCTGGGAGAGACCCATGCCTGATCTCTTCATCGACGGCGCGTGGCGGGGCGCCCTGGACGGGCGCACCCGGGAGATCCGGTGTCCCGCCGACGGTTCCCTGGTCGCGGTCGTGGACGAGGCCGGCGGAAAGGACACCGCGGAGGCCGTCGCGGCGGCCCGGCGCGCCTTCGACACCGGGGCCTGGCCGCACACGCCGGCCGCCGAGCGCGGCGATCTGCTCCTGCGGGTCGCCGGTCTGCTGGCCCGGGACAAGGACGCCCTGGCCCGAGCCGAGTCCCTGGACACGGGCAAGCGGCTGGTGGAGAGCGCGTACGACATTGACGATGTCGTCAACTGTTTCCGCTACTTCGGGCGGCTGGTCGCGAGCGAACCGGGACGTGTGATCGACACCGGGCGGGCGGACGTCGACAGCCGGGTGGTGCACGAACCGGTCGGCGTCTGCGCCCTGATCACCCCGTGGAACTACCCGCTGCTGCAGACGGCGTGGAAGGTCGCCCCCGCGCTCGCGGCCGGCAACACCTTCGTGCTCAAGCCCAGCGAGCTGACCCCGCACACGGCCGTCCACCTGGTGCGTCTGCTGGCCGAGGCGGGGCTGCCGCCCGGGGTGGCGAACCTGGTGCTGGGGGCCGGTCCGGAGGCGGGCGCCCCGCTCGCCGGACATCCGGACGTCGACCTGGTCTCGTTCACCGGCGGGCTGGAGACCGGCCGCCGGCTGATGGCGGTGGCGGCCGGCACGGTGAAGAAGGTCGCGCTCGAACTCGGCGGCAAGAACCCCAACGTCGTCTTCGCCGACGCCGGCTTCGAGGCGGCCGTCGACATGGCGCTGACGGCCGTGTTCCTGCACTCCGGGCAGGTCTGCTCGGCCGGGGCCCGGCTGCTGGTCGAGGACGCGCTGCACGACCGGTTCGTGGACGAGGTGGTGCGGCGGGCGCGGCGGATCCGGCCGGGCGGGCCGTTCGACGAGCGGGCGCGGACCGGACCCCTGATCTCGGCGGCGCACCGCGCGAAGGTCGAGGCGTACGTGGCACGGGGGCTCGCCGAGGGCGCGGTCCTGCGGTGCGGCGGCGAGCGGCCCTCCGGCCCCGGCTACGACGAGGGCTTCTACTATCTGCCGACCGTCCTGGACGAGTGCACCAGCGGCATGTCGGTGGTCCGTGAGGAGTCCTTCGGGCCGGTGCTGACGGTCGAGCGGTTCACCACCGAGGAGGAGGCCGTCCGGCTCGCCAACGACTCGGTCTACGGCCTCGCGGGCGCCGTGTGGACCGGCGACGAGGCCAGGGCCGCGCGGGTCGCGGGCCGGCTGCGGCTCGGCACGGTCTGGATCAACGACTACCACCCGTACGTGCCGCAGGCCGAGTGGGGTGGTTACAAGCAGTCCGGGTTCGGGCGTGAACTCGGACCGGCGGGGCTCGCCGAGTACCGCGAGACGAAACACATCTGGCGCAACACCGCGCCGGCACCCCAGGGCTGGTTCGACTGACAGCCAGAGGAGTCCGCTCATGACGACCACCGAGCAATCACCAGGCCCCCACCACCACGACGACACCGAACTCGCCGAGTTCGGCTACAGGCCCGAGCTCAAGCGCACTCTGGGCAACTTCCACACCTTCGCCGCCGGGATCAGCTACATCTCGATCCTGACCGGTACCTTCCAGCTGTTCTACTTCGGATACGGCAGCGGCGGTCCGGCCTACTGGTGGTCGTGGCCGATGGTGTTCGCCGGCCAGTTCATGGTGGCCCTGTGCTTCGCCGAACTGGCCGCCCGCTATCCGGTGGCCGGCTCGGTCTACAACTGGTCGAAGAAGATCGGCAGTCCGCATCTCGGCTGGCTCGCCGGGTGGATGATGCTGATCGCGTCCATCGTGTCCATCGCGGCGGTCGCCCTGGCCTATCAGCTGACGTTGCCGCAGATCTCGTCCGTGTTCCAGTTCGTGGGGGACGGCACGGGCACGTACGACGTGGCGACCAACGCGGTCGTCCTGGCAACCGTGTTGATTCTCTTCACGACGCTGGTCAATGCGTTCGGCGTCAAGCTGATGGCCACGATCAACACGGCGGGCGTGTTCATCGAGTTGATCGCGACCGTTGTGTTGATCATCCTGTTCGCCGTCCACATCACCCGTGGTCCTCAGGTCGTCATGCAGACGAACCACACGGGATCGGGTTACTCAACGGGCTACCTGGGCGCCTTCCTGGTGGCCTCGCTGGCGTCCGCGTACGTCATGTACGGCTTCGACACCGCCGCCTCGCTCGGTGAGGAGTCCCTGGACCCGTCCCGGAACGCCCCGCGCGCGATCATCCGCGCCATCGTCGCCTCGTTCGTCCTGGGCGGCCTGGTGCTCCTGCTGGCCCTGATGAGCGTCTCCAGCCTCAAGGGCGACAAGCTGTCCACGGACGGCCTGCAGTACATCGTGCTCGACGTGCTCGGACCGACGGCCGGCAAGGCGATGCTGTGGTGCGTGCTGATCGCGGTCACGGTCTGCGCGCTCGCCGTGCACACCGCCGCCATCCGGCTGGCGTTCGCGATGGCCCGGGACAACAACCTGCCCGCGTCCTCGCTGATGGCCCGGGTCAGTCCCCGGTTCCAGACCCCGGTGCTGCCGGCCGTGATCATCGGCGTGCTGGCGCTGGCGATCCTCGTGGTCAACATCCGTCAGCCACAGATCTTCACGGTCGTCACCAGTATCGGCATCATCATGATCTACCTCGCCTATCTGGGTGTGACCGCGCCGATGCTGGTGGCCCGGCTGCGCGGAAGGTGGCAGCCGGCCGGCGACGGCCGGTTCTCGCTGGGCCGCTGGGGGCTGCTCGTCAACATCGTCGCCGTGGTCTGGGGCGCGGCCATGACGGTCAACCTGATCTGGCCGCGCGCCTCGGTCTACAACGCGGCCGCGCCGTACCACTGGTACCTGCGCTGGGGTGCGGTCCTCTTCGTCGCGGTGATCGCGGGCGGGGGCTTCGCCTACTACTGGTTCGTCCAGCGGCACCGCACCGGCGTGCTCGCCGAGCACCGCCTGGAGGCCGCGCCCGCCGCCCCGGACGCTCCCCTCGCCGCCCCGGCGTCCGACTGACCCCGCCTGATTTCGCCCGATCACGCCCGATCGCACCTGATCACGCCTGATCACGCCTGATTCCGACTGGCCAGGAGGTCACATGAGCATCGATGAGTTCGACTACGTCGTGGTCGGCGGCGGCACCGCGGGCAACGTCGTGGCCGCCCGGCTCTCCGAGGACCCCTCGGTGACGGTGTGCGTGCTGGAGGCGGGCCCCAGCGACGTCGGCGACGACGACGTCCTCCGGCTGGAGCGCTGGATGGGGCTGCTGGAGTCCGGCTACGACTGGGACTACCCGGTCGAGCCGCAGGCCCACGGCAACAGCTTCATGCGGCACGCGCGCGCGAAGGTGCTGGGCGGCTGTTCCTCGCACAACTCCTGCATCGCCTTCTGGGCGCCCGCGGAGGACCTGGACGACTGGGCGGCCCGGGGATGCACGGGCTGGAGCGCGGCCGACCTGTTCCCGCTGTACCGGCGGCTGGAGAACAACGACGCGCCCGGCGACCACCACGGCCGCACCGGCCCGGTGCGGCTGCGCACGCTGAAGGGCGGGGACCCGTGCGGCGCCGCCCTGCTGGAGGCGTGTGCCCAGGCCGGCATACCGACGGTCCCGTTCAACACCGGGAAGACGGTGGTGCGCGGGGCGGGCTGGTTCCAGATCAACTCCGACGAGAACAACATCCGTCAGTCCTCCTCCGTGGCCTATCTGCACCCCGTGCTGGGCAAGCGCCCGAACCTCGACGTCCGGACCGGGGTACGGGCCAAGCGGCTGGTGCTGGAGGGGCGCCGGTGCGTGGGCGCCGAGTACCTGGACCCCGATCTGGTGCACACGCGCACGGTACGGGCGCGGCGCGAGGTGATCGTCTCGTGCGGCTCGATCGACTCACCGAAGCTGCTGATGCTGTCCGGTATCGGTCCGGCCGGGCATCTGCGCGAGACCGGTGTCGAGGTGGTGGCGGACTCCCCCGGCGTCGGCGAGAACCTCCAGGACCACCCCGAGGGCGTGATCATGTGGGAGGCCCGACAGCCCATGCCCGCCACCTCCAGCCAGTGGTGGGAGGCGGGCATCTTCTACGACACCGAGCCCGGCCTGGACCGGCCCGACCTGATGTTCCACTACGGATCCGTGCCGTTCGACATGAACACCGCGCGCTGGGGCTACCCGACCTCGGAGAACGCCTTCTGCCTCACGCCCAACGTGACGAAGGCGAGGTCGCGCGGCACGGTGCGGCTGCGCACCCGGGACTACCGGGACAAGCCCCGGGTGGACCCCCGCTACTTCACGGACGAGCACGACGTGCGGGTGATGACGTACGGGCTGAAGCTGGCCCGGCGCATCGCCGCACAGCCGGCGTTGAGCGGCTGGGCGGGCGCGGAACTCGCGCCGGGTCCGGACGTGCGGACGGACGACGAACTCCTCGACTACATCCGCAAGACGCACAACACCGTCTACCACCCCTCCTGCACGGTGAGGATGGGCGCCGACGACGACCCCGCGGCCCCGCTCGACGCGCGGCTGCGGGTCAAGGGGGTCGAGGGGCTGCGCGTCGCGGACGGCTCGGTGATGCCCGACCTGATCGCCGTCAACCCGTGCGTCACGACGATGATGATCGGGGAGAAGTGCGCGGACCTCCTGAAGGCCGACGCGTCATAGCCCGGCCGCCCGAGGACGTGGGGCGGCTGCGGGTCCGATGTGGTCGGTCGCGCAGTTCCCCGCGCCCCTAGGGGGCGTTCGGTGCCGGCTTCTTGAACATCCGTGTCGCCGTGATCTCGCTGTGGACCGCCTCTCCGGCCCGGGGCTGCTGGGGCAGACCGGGCCGGAGGTGCTCCTCCACGCTGATGTACTTAAGGCCCGCCCTGAGGTCGGCGTCGTTGCGCAGCCGGATGACCAGCGGGAACTCGGCCAGGGCGGTGGTGTCGAACAGGCCGGTGGTGTACAGCAGCTGGACGCCCAGCGCGTCGGACACGGCCCGCTGGAGCTCCAGCAGGTACGTGGCGTTGGCGCGGCCGATCGGGTTGTCCAGGAACAGCGTGCCGGCGTGCCGGTGCTTGTCCCGCCCCCGGTCGTTCGACCGCAGCGCGGCCATCGTGCAGTACAGGGCGATGGCGGCGGTGAGCAGCTGGCCGCCCGAGAACACGTCGCCCATCTGGCCGACGGGAACGCGTTCGGCGCGCAGCACGGCGTCGGGCTTGAGGATCTCGACGGCCACGCCCTTCGGCTGCAGTGCCGCGGCGACGCCGCGCAGCAGCAGGGACATGCCGTCGCGGCGCAGGTCGGAGTTCTTCTTCACGGCCGCGCGCGTGGCGTCGTCGACGACCTCGCCGAGCCGTTCGGTGAGCGTGGCCTGGTCGGGCTCCTCGAAACGGATGCGCAGGAACTCCTGCCCGGACCACTCGCCGAGCCCCTCCGGCAGCCGGGACAGCCGCTGGGCGGATCTCAGGGTCGCCAGGGACGACTCCACGAGGCCGCGCAGCCGGTCCACGATCGAGTCGCGGTTGCGCTCCAGCTGGGCCAGCTCGTCCGTCAGGACACGCAGCCGGGGGGCGAACGCGTCCGCCCACTTCTGGGCGTGCTCGGGCAGCGCGGCGGCGGGCAGTTCGCGGATCTGCTGCCGGGCGGGGGTGCGGACCTGCTCGTAGCGCGTGGAGTTGGCGTGCCGGACGAGGACGTCGCTCGCCTCGCGCACGGCCGCCTCGGCGGCGGACAGATCGGCGGCACAGCCACGCAGCGAGCGGCGCGCCTCGGCCGCGGAGTGCCGGGCCTCCTCCAGGCTGCCCGGGTACGCCTCGGGTTCTTCCTGCTCCTCCTCGGGGGTGTGCTCGCGCAGCAGGTCGCGGAGCATCGCGGCGATCTCGTCGAAGCCGCCGGCCGCGTCCTCGGCGGCGCGGTGGGCGTCCAGCAGCTCCGCGTGCGCCCCGCGGGCCTCCGCCAGCGCCTCGGTGCGGGCGGCGAGTTCGGCCGTGGCGGTGCGCAGCAGCGCCTGGGCGTGTTCGGCGTCGCGCGGGACGAGTTGCCCGGGCAGCTCGGTGTGCGCCCCGCCGTCCTCCGGCGCGTGCCGTTCCGCCTCGCCGCGCAGCCGGCCGAGCTGCTCGCTGGCGGTCGACATACGGGTCTCCAGGAGCTGCACCAGCTCCTCCGCGCGCGCGGCGGCGGCCTGCCGGGAGGGCCCGTCGGAGCCGTCGGGTGACTGGAGCAGCTGCTCGGCGCGGGTACGGACCTTGTTGCTGAGCCGGTCCAGTTCGGCGCGGGCGGCGCTCTCGTCGCTCTCCGCGCGGGCCTGCTCGGCGCGCAGGTCGGCGCCGACGCCGACCTTCTCGTACAGCTGGGACGCGGCCCGGTAGGCCTCGCGGAGGGCGGGCAGCGAGGCCTGCGGGGCGTCCACTTCGTCGACGGGTACGTCGTCGGGGGCACCGGCGATCTCGGAGCGCTCGGCACGCAGGGCGCGCGCGGTGCGGCGGGCGTCGTCGGCGGCGCGCTGGGTGGCACGGCGGTCCTCGTCGGCGGCGCGGGCGCGCTCCAGGCAGGTCTGGGCGCGGGCCTCGGACTCGGTGGCGTCGTCGGCCAGTTCGCGCAGTTTCGCCTGCCAGCCGGCGCGCTCGCGGAGCCGGAAGGCGAGGCCGGCGAGGGCGTCGGCGGCACGCCGGGCCTTCTGCGCGGTCTCCTGCCGTTCGTCGCGGACCTGCGTGGCCTCGGCCGCGGTCTCGTCGGCCTCCGCGCGCACGGTCCGTGCCTCGGCGAGTTCGGCCTCGGCCTCCTCGGCGAAGGCGCGGGCCTCCTCGGCGGCCCGGGCCAGCCCGACGAGGTGCCCGGCGGGGCAGCCGGTGCGCCAGGAGGCGACCCGCGCGGCCAGTTCGCGGTCCTTGCCGAGGCGGGCGGCGAGAAAGCGGATCTCCTCGTCGCGCTCGGTGGCCCGCGCGCGCAGGGCCTGCCGTTCCTCGTCGGCGGCGTGCTCGTCGTGCATGGCCGGGTTCGGCGGTACGAGGAACACGTCACCGGGGGTGGCTCCGGCGGCGGGGGGCGGGGCGAGCAGCGCGGCGGCGGTGCCGACGGCGACCGCCGAGCGGGGCAGCAGGGCGGCGTCGCCGAGCGCCTCGCGGGCACGCGCGTGCGTGTCCGGGTCGGTGATGATCACACCGTCGACCAGTTCGGGGCGGGCGGCGAGCACGCGCGCGTGGTCGGCCGGGTCGACGGCCTGCGCGAGGTAGCGCCAGCCGGGGAGGGCCGGGATGCCGTGCTCGCCGAGGAACTCGACGGTGGCCACCACGTCCGGGCCGGGCGGCAGCAGTCCGCCGTCACCGAGGGCGCCGAGGATCCGGGCGTCGTCGGCGGCGGCCGTACGCAGGTCGAAAAGGTGCCGTTCGGCGCTCGACACGGCGTCGTCGAGGAGTTCGCGCAACTCGTCGGCGAAGCGGTCGAGTTCCTCGGGTCCGAACGCGCCCTCACCGGCGGTCCGGGGGCGCTCCTCGGGGGCCGGGGTGCCGTCGTCCGCTCCCGAGCGGGGTCCGGGGACGCGCGCCGCGCCGGGTGTGCCGGGCAGGCTCAGCAGCTCCGCCAGCCGCTCCTCGGCGGCCAGCGACTCGGCGAGGCGCCGCTCGGCCTCGTGCGCCCGCTCGGCCGCGGTCGCCGCGTCGGCCGCGCGGGCCGCCGTCAGCTCGGCGCGGGACTCGGCGGAGGCGGCCTCGCGCGCGTGCTCGGTGGCCTTGCGGGCGGCCTCGCGGGCCGCGTCCCAGGCGGCCACGGCGGTCTTCTCGGCGTCGCTGGCGGCGAGCGCGGCCCGCGCCGGGTCGGCGTCCGGGGCGCTGTCGTCCAGCCAGCCCGCGCGGACCGCCTCGGCGGTCTCCTGCTCGACCTCGGCGAGCCGCTGGCGCAGGTGCCCGGCCTCGCTGCGGGCCCGCTGCGCCTCGGTGGCGGCGGAGGTGGAGTCCCGGTAGGCGGAGTCGCTGACCTCCTGGAGGGCGGCGGACCGCTCCTCCTCCTCGTTGGCGAGGGCCTCGGCGTTCGCGGCGGCGGCGTGCAGGGCGCGTACCAGGTCCACGGCGGCCTTGGCGCGGGCGGCGAGCGCGGGGGCCGCGTCCCGCTCGGCCTCCTGGATGGCGGCGGACACGCGCGCGACGCGGTCGGCGGCGGCGCGGTGCCGCAGCACGGCCTCGGCGGCCTGCCAGGCGGAGTGCAGGGTGCGGGCGTCGGCCAGCTCCCGCTTCTGCGCGGCGGCGGACTTCTCGGCGGCGGCGAGGGCCAGGGAGGCGTGCCGGAAGGCGAGTTCGGCGGCGATGAGGGCGCTGCGCTCGCGGGCGCCCTCGGAATGGGTGACGGCGTAGGCGGCGGCCGTGACCCGCTGGGCGAGGTCGGCGGCCCGGACGCGTTCGCGCACGGCCCGCGCGGACAGCCGCCGGGCCAGCGTGCGGGTGCGGCGCTCGGCACCCGTGTGGACGTCACGCGCACGCGCGCGTGTCCCGGCCGCCTCGACGATCCGTCCGAGCAGGTCGACGGAACCGGCGGTGAAGTCGCGCTCGGCGATCAGCTCGGCGCGCCGGCCGAGCTTGTTGCCGAAGCCGCCGACGAGGTCGGCGAGGCCGTCGGTGTCGCGGGTGTCGGTGACGGCGCGCAGCAGCAGGTCGGTGAAGTCGGAGTCCTTCTTGACCGCGAAGAGACCGGCCGCCTCACCCTCGTCGGCGTTCATCTCGCGCTGGTAGCGGAAGAGTTCGGGGTCGAGGCCGAGGTCGCCGAGGTGCTCGATCCACCGGTCGTGGATCTCCTCCCAGTGCACCTCCAGGTGGGGGTATGCCTTGCCGGCCTCGGTCAGGGCGTCGCGGAAGCCCTTCATGGTGCGGCGGCGGCCCTGGGCGCCGGACGTGCCCTCGGCGGCCGGCCGTACGGCGGTGGCCTCGGCGACGGGGAGGTTGTCCAGGCTGAGGCCGGGGCCGGGCCGGAAGGAGTACCAGGCCTCGGCGAACTTGCGCGGGTCGTTGGAGACCTGCCGTCCGCGCCACTCGCTGACCTTGCCGACGACCACGCACTCGCCGGTCTGCACGTGCTGCCACTCCAGGGCCACGTGGCCGCAGTCGTCGGCGAGCAGGAACTTGCGCAGCACACCGGAGCTGGCGCCGCCGAGGGTGTTGCGGTGGCCCGGCAGCATCACCGAGAAGATCAGCTTGAGCAGGACGGACTTGCCTCCGCCGTTCTCCAGGAACAGCACGCCCGCGGGGGCGGGCCGGCGCGGCGGGCCGGACGGCTCCTCCTCGAAGAACTCCGCCTGCGTGGGCGCCGGGTCGGGCACGGGCTCGCCGACACCCCGCAGGTCAAGCACGGTGTCGGCGTAGCGCGCACCGGCGGGACCGATGGAGTAGAGGCGGACCCGGGACAGCTCGTACATGGCGGACTCTCGTAAGTCTGGTGAAAGGTGCGGTGGTTCAGGAGTGGAACGGCAGACCGGCGTCGGCGACCAGGTCGAGGTCGTCGGTGTCCTCGGCGGGCAGCAGGGTGGCCGTACCGTCGGTGACCGGGACGACGCCCAGCTCCAGCAGTTCGGCCAGGGCGGCGCTGCCGGCCATGTCGCGGACCTGGAGCTGGTAGCGGGCGGTGGTGCGGTAGGTGCCGCCGCTTTCGTCGCCGGTGCGCTGCAGGAAGCCCGAGTCGGTGAGGAAGGCGAGGGCCTTCGCCACGATGCCGGTGGTGGAGGCGGCCGGCCGGCGGGCGTCCTTGGTGGCGCCGGTGGCGCTGCGTCTGGCCCAGATCCGCCAGGCGGCCTCCAGACCGGGTGCCTCCGTGGCCGGGTCGGTGTTCTCGCCCTGCTCCGCGGCGCGCTCCTCCAGCCGGCGGCAGGCCTGCCGGACGAAGGCGTCGACGCCGTTGACGGTGACGCGTCCGATGTAGGAGTCGTCGGCCAGGTCCTCGGGGCGCGGGAAGGCCAGCGCGGCGGCGGCGAGATGGGCGAGTCCGTGCAGGAAGCGGTCGCCGGAGTCGGCGGCGGTGCGACGCGCGTAGTCGCCCATGCGGACGGCGAAGACGGAGTCCTCGGCGGCGGTCACGGCCATCCCCGCGCGCGGGGACACCTCCAGCACGACGAGCCCGAGGCCGGCGGCGACGGCGTCGGCGAGCCGGGCGAACGCCGGGTCGTCGCGGTGGCGCCGCAGCAGCTCGGTGTACTCCTGGTCGCGCGCGGGCGCCAGTTTGGGCTGCAGTCCGAAGGCGACGAGCCGCGCCGCGTCAGCGGCGTCGGCCGGGGTGACGGCGGGGGACGCCGGCGGGGCGGACGGCTCCGCCTCGCTCCACTCGGCGGGCTCGCTCACGACTGCAACTCCTCGGTCTCGGGAACAGGGCTGGGGACAGGCGCCCCGTGGAGGGCGCGGGGCCGTATCGGTCCGCGGCTTCGCCGCGGGGCGCGACCGGCCGCGGCGGACCGCCGTCCGGCCACCGGCGCGACCATCACGCGGCCTCCGTCCGGTCGGCGGCCATCCCCGCCGCGTCCAGCAGCGCGGTTCCCACGATGAGGTCCGCGCCGCCGAACTCGGGATCGTCCAGTTCGGTCCCGTCGTCCACGGCGAACAGCAGCTTCTGCTCGCCCTGCCGGTAGGCGGTGCCGACGGCGGGGCTGGCCGCGTGGACCGCCAGGAGGGCGACGAGGTAGGCCAGGTCGGGGTCGCCGGTCCGGCGGGCCTCGGCGAGCAGCCCCGACAGTCTCCGCGGCGCGTCCGCCGGCAGGTCCAGCAGGTCGGTCGCCGCGGCCAGCTGTTCCTCGCTGAACCGGCTGTCGTCCGGTGTCGCGATCAGGTCGGGTTCGGGCATCTCCGCGCCCAGGTGTTCCCGTTCCACGGGGGGCGTCAGCAGTATGTCGACGAGGTCGGCGACCCGGACGGACACCGGTGTGCGCAGTCCCGTGCCGTGCGCGAAGAACGCGTCCGTGACCCGGATCGCCTGCTCCAGGGGCAGCGGCAGGGTGGGGGCGACAAGATGGCCGTAGAGGTCGGTGCCGGATGTCGTGGCGGGCGTGGCGAAGGCCTGCCGGTCCTGCTCGGCGCGGAACAGCGGGCCCGCTTCCAGCAGGCGGGACTGGAGCTGGGTGTGGCGCCGGATGCAGTCCTTGACGATGTCGACCAGCTCGGCGGCGCGGCGCTTGTTCTCGGGGTCCTCGGTCTCGTCGCGGGCCTTGCGGATGTTGGTGAGGATGGCGTTCTCGTGGCGGTAGCGCTCGGCCACGTGGTCCAGGGCCTCGGCGATCATGTCGGGGACGGCGTTCAGCCAGTCGACCGCGCGGACGTTGCGCCGGGTGGCGTCCAGGGCCCGGCGGAGCGTCTCGGAGTACTGGACCGTGCGGTAGCGGGCCTGCTCGGCGGCGAGCTGGGCGTCGGCGAGCCGGCCGCGGCTGATCAGCACCTCCAGCTTGACCTCGGCGGCGATCTGGGCGCTGGTGACGTCGGTGTCGAGGGCGCCGACCAGGACGTTGACCGCTTCGTCCGTGGTGCGGAGGTAGACCGTGCCGCCGGGGCCGGGGACCTCCTCGATGAGCTTGAAGTCGTAGTCACGGCGGACGTAGGTGCCGTCGGGCGCGAAGGTGCCGTAGACGGCGCGGAAGCCGCGGTCGACGCTGCCGACGTTGATCAGGTTCTCCAGGACCCAGCGGGCCACCCGCTCGTGTTCGGCGGCGGGCCGGTGCGGGGCCTGGGCGGCGATGCGCGGGACGAGCCGGGCCACGATCTGCTCGTGGTCGGCGCCCGTGTCGAAGTCCATGTTCAGCGTGACCAGGTCGATGGCGGACAGTGCCACCTCGGCCATTCCGTACACCGAGTACTCGCCGGCCAGGTTGGCCTTGCGCGCGTCCAGGTCGTGCAGCGGCGCGGTGCAGGCGAGCGCGCGCAGCCGACGCGCCAGCCCCTCGTCGGCGGCCGGACCCGGAGCCGGGCGCGGCCCCGCGCTGAGCTGGGGCGGAACGCTGTCCGTCGATGCAGGCGAAGTCACGGTGCACAGATTAGGTCCTCGGTCTGACAACAACCCAAACGACGCAGAAGCGACGGCCGTCACAGAGGCTCAAGACGCGCCGGTGCCGTCCTCGCCCACCCGGCGCCGGTAGACCTCCACCACCCGCTCCAGCGAGTCCGCGAGGTAGGTGTCCAGCAGCCGTTCCGCGCCCCGCCGGTCGCCGGCCTGGAGCGTGTGCAGCAGCTCGCGGTTGCGGGTGAGGTAGGGCTCGTGCAGCCGGCGCGGGTCGTCCACGACGTGGAAGGCGAGCCGCAGCTCGGCGAAGACGCTGCGCATCAGCTCGTCGGTGCGCTCGCTGCCGGCGAGGGCGACCAGTTCCCGGTGGAAGTGGATGTTGGCGGTACCCAGCGCTTTCCAGTCACTGTCGACGGCCGCCCGCTCGCCCTCGGCGACGGCCGCGGCCAGTCCCTGGAGCGGGTACGGCGGCTCGCCGAGGCCGCGGACGACGGCGCACTCCACGAGGGAGCGCGTGCGGTAGATGTCCTCGACGTCCTCGACGGTCAGGACCCGGACGAACACGCCCCGGTTGAGCTCGTGGATCAGCAGGCGCTCATGGGTGAGCAGCCGGAACGCCTCGCGCAGGGTGTTGCGGGAGACGCCGAGCGCCCCGCCGATGCTGTCCTCCGACAGCCGGGTGCCGGGCGGGAAGTACCCCTCGGAGATGCGGCTCCTGAGGATGTCCGAAACCCGCTCCGCGGTGCTCGTCCGGCCCAGGAGGACACGGTCGCCGGCCAGTCCCGTCAGCTGCTCTGCCATGCCCGGAATTCAATCGCAGACACCGGGACGAGACAACGCGGGTATTGAAGGATCGTTGAACGATCCTCTACGGTGCTCCGCACGGCTCACTTCCCCGCACCCTCCGTCCCCCTCTGCGAGGTGCCCATGAGCACGACCCCACCGCCCGGATCCGCACCCGCCGGCGTACGGCCGGCGCCGGCCGAACAGCCCGCCGAGGACGGCGCGTTCGGCTGGCTGCACGCCCTCGGCCCTCGCGGGCGGCGCGCGTTCGCCGGAGCTTTCGGCGGATATGCGCTGGATTCCTACGACTACTTCACACTGCCGCTGAGCATGGTGGCGCTCTCGGCGTACTTCGGCCTGAACAGCGGACAGACGGGCCTGTTCACCACCGTCACGCTGGTGGTCTCGGCGGTCGGCGGCGCCGCGGCGGGCGTGCTCGCGGACCGGGTCGGCCGGGTCCGGGCCCTGATGATCACGGTGATCACGTACGCCGTCTTCACCGTCGCCTGCGGCTTCGCGCCCACCTACGAGACCCTGCTGGTCTTCCGTGCCCTCCAGGGCCTCGGCTTCGGCGGCGAGTGGGCGGTCGGCGCGATCCTGGTCGCCGAGTACGCGAGCGCGCGCCACCGGGGCCGTACGCTCGGCGCGGTCCAGAGTTCCTGGGCGATCGGCTGGGGACTGGCGGCGATCGTCTACACGCTGGTCTTCTCCTTCGCCGGCGACGACCTGGCCTGGCGGGTGATGTTCTGGACCGGGGCGCTGCCGGCCCTGCTCGTGGTGTGGCTGCGCCGCCGGGTGCACGACGCCCCCACCGCGGCGGCGGCCCGCGAACAGGACCCGCGGCGCGGCTCGTTCGCGGCGATCTTCCGGCCGGCCCGGGACGGCGCCCCGGGCCTGCTGCGCACCACGGTCTTCGCGAGCCTGCTGTCGACGGGTGTACAGGGCGGCTACTACACGCTGGCGACCTGGGTGCCGACGTACCTGAAGTCCGAACGCGGTCTGTCGGTGGTCGGCACCGGCGGCTATCTGACCTTCCTGATCTCCGGCGCCTTCCTCGGCTACCTGACCGGCGGCCAGCTGACCGACCGGCTCGGCCGGCGCGCCAACATCTGGCTGTTCGCGCTGCTGTCGGCGCTGTGCGTCCTGACGTACGCGCACATCCCGCAGGGCGCCGACACCCTGCTGCTGGTGCTCGGTTTCCCGCTCGGCTTCTGCATGTCGGCCATCTTCAGCGGCTTCGGCTCCTATCTGAGCGAGCTGTACCCGACGGCGGTGCGCGGCACGGGGCAGGGGTTCACGTACAACACGGGCCGCGCGGTGGGCGCGGTGTTCCCGACCCTGGTGGGTTTCCTGGCGGACAGCTGGGGCGTCGGCGGCGCGCTGGTCTTCGGCGCGATCGGCTACGGCCTCGCCGCGCTCGCCCTGCTCGGACTGCCGGAGACGCGCGGGAAGGAGCTGGCGTGACCGGGGTGAACCGTAGCGGCGACCGTCCCGTCCTCACCGTCGACGCCCACGCGCACGCGTGGAGCCCGAAAGCCGCGCGGGCCCGTTTCCGCGAGGGCCTGGCCGGACCCACCGCCGGGGTCGCGGCGGGCCACACGCAGGCCAACCTGATCGCGGTGCCCGCCGACTGGGCCTACGACATGCTGCTGTTCTGCCAGCGCAACCCCAAGCCCTGCCCCGTGCTCGACGTCACGGACGCCGGCTCCCCGCGGACCGTCCTCGCCGAGGGCGCCGACCTGCGCACCGACCTGCCGCGCTACCGGGTGTGGCAGGACGGCGAGCTGGTGGACGAACCCACGGACGCGCGCGCGTACTGGCGAGACGACCTGGTGTCGTTCCTGCTCGGCTGCAGCTTCACCTTCGAGTGGGCGCTGGCCCGGGCGGGCGTGCCGATCCGGCATGTCGAGCAGGGCCGGAACGTGCCGATGTACGTGACCGGCCGGGCCTGCCGGGAGGCGGGCCGGCTGCGCGGGCCGATGGTCGTGTCCATGCGTCCGGTGCCGCCCGAGCATCTGGGTGCCGCGATCCGGGAGAGCAGTCTGCTGCCGGCCGTGCACGGCGGCCCGGTGCACTGCGGGGACCCCGCGGCCCTCGGCATCGAGGACCTGGACCGGCCCGACTTCGGGGACCCGGTCGCCCTCGCCGACGGCGACATCCCGGTGTTCTGGGCCTGCGGGGTGACTCCGCAGGCGGCCGTGACGGCCTCCCGGCCGCCGTTCGCGATCACGCACGCACCGGGTCGGATGTTCCTGACCGACGCCCGCGACGAGCAGTACCGGCTGGCCGGCGTCGGCTGAGTCCGGCCCGCCCGGAATTCCCACGAGAACCGGAGACACGAGAACACCATGACCGCGATCGATCTGAACGCCGACCTCGGCGAGGGCTTCGGCCGCTGGCGGCTGACCGATGACGAGCAGCTGCTGTCCGTCGTCAGCAGCGCCAACGTGGCCTGCGGCTTCCACGCCGGGGACGCGGCCACCATGCGCCGGGTGTGCGAGCTGGCGGCCGAGCGAGGAGTGACGATCGGCGCGCAGGTCTCCTACCGGGACCTCGCCGGGTTCGGACGGCGCGCGATGGACGTACCGCCCGCCGAACTGGCGGCCGAAGTGGCCTACCAGATCGGCGCCCTGGAGGTGTTCGCACGGGCGGCGGGGGCGCGCGTGGCGTACGTCAAGCCGCACGGCGCGCTCTACAACCGGGTGGTGCACGACGCGGAGCAGGGCCGCGCGGTCGTCGAGGGCGTACGCCTGGCCGACGGCTCGCTGCCGGTGCTGGGCCTGCCCGGTTCGCGGCTGCTGGAGCTGGCCGCGGAGGCGGGGCTGCCGGCCGTCACGGAGGCCTTCGCGGACCGGGCGTACACCGACGAGGGCACGCTGGTGCCGCGCGGCCGCGAGGGCGCCGTGCTGACCGACCCGGACACCGTCGTCGAACGCTCGGTGAGCCTCGCGCGCTCCGGTGCGGTCGTCGCGCACTCCGGCGCCCGGATCCGGGTGCGCGCCCGGTCGCTGTGCCTGCACGGCGACACGCCCGGCGCGGTCGGTCTGGCCCGCCGGGTACGCGAGCGGCTGCTGGCGGCGGGCGTACGGGTGGAGGCGTTCGCGTGAGGGCGCTCCTCGTCGGCGACGACGCGCTGCTCGTCGAGGTGTCCTCCGGCGCGGAGGCGCGGGATCTGCACGCGGAGCTGCTGCGCCGCCGCGCGGCGGGCGCGCTCGCCGTCCGTGAGATCGTCCCGGCGGCCCGCACGGTGCTGCTCGACGGCCTGGCCGACCCGGCCCGCTGGGCGGCGGAACTGACCGCCGCTCAGGTGCCGGAATCGACCGCACGCGCGCGTGCGCTGATCGAACTCCCCGTGCGCTACGACGGCCCGGACCTCGCGGCGGTCGCCGCGCACTGGGGGGTGACCGAGCGGGAGGCGGTCCGCATCCACGCCGGCACCGAGTTCACGGTGGCCTTCTGCGGCTTCGCCCCCGGCTTCGGCTACCTCACCGGGCTGCCGGACCGCTACGACGTCCCGCGCCGCGCCACCCCGCGCACGGCGGTCCCCGCGGGTGCCGTGGCGCTGGCCGGGCCGTACACGGGCGTGTACCCGCGCTCCTCGCCGGGCGGCTGGCAGCTGATCGGCACGACGGACGCGGTCCTCTGGGACCACGCGCGCGTGCCGGCCGCGCTGCTGGCGCCGGGGACACGTGTGCGGTTCGTACCGGTGGAGGGCGCGTGACCGACCGTGCGCTCCTCGTGGTGCGGGCCGGGGCCCTGACCACCGTGCAGGACCGTGGACGGCCGGGCTACGCGCATCTCGGTGTGCCCCGCTCCGGAGCGCTCGACCCGTCCGCCGCCGCTCTGGTGAACCGGCTCGTCGGCAATCCGCCGGACGCCGCCGTCCTGGAGACCACCCTCGACGGCTGTGCGCTGCGCCCTCGTTCCATGGTGCGCGTCGCGGTCGGCGGTGCGCCCTGTCCGGTGACGGTCGGCGGACGCCCGGCCGCCTGGGGCGCCCCGGTCGTGGTACCGGCGGGCGAGCTCCTGGAGGTGGGCGCCGCCACGGCCGGTGTGCGCGGCTATGTGGCCGTCTCCGGCGGCATCGCCGCCGAGCCGGTCCTCGGCAGCCGTGCCACCGACCTGCTGTCCGGCCTGGGCCCGGCCCCGCTCGCGGACGGCATGGTGCTGCCGCTGGGCGCCCCGGCCGGGCCGCCCGCGCGCGTGGACGGTGTGCCGCAGCCGCGTCCGCCCGCCGAACTCGTGCTCCGGGTCACCCTGGGGCCGCGCGCCGACTGGTTCACGGCACGGGCGGTCCGGGACCTCAGCACGCGCGCGTACCGGGTCTCCGCCGCGAGCAACCGCATCGGCCTGCGCACCGAGGGGCCCGCCCTGGAGCGGGCCCGGCCCGGTGAACTCCCCAGCGAGGGCATGGTGCTCGGCGCCGTGCAGGTGCCGCCGGACGGGCGCCCGGTGGTGTTCCTGGCGGACCATCCGACCACCGGCGGCTACCCGGTGATCGCAGTGGTCCGCGCCGGCGACCTGCCGCCCGCCGCACAGGCGCTGCCGGGCACCCCGGTCCGGTTCGTGCCGGTGCGGCGGCGCTGAGCCCCGACGGCCTCGGCGTCCTGCTCCGGCGCCTCCGCGCTCCCGCCGGCGCGGCACCGCCGCACCGGCACGGCCGCGAGCACCTCCTCCGGCCCGGCCACCTGCTCACCGGTCCGGCACCGCTGCACCGGCACGGCTTCGGAGGCCGCCTGTTCCGGCCCGGCTTCGAAGGCCGTCCGTTCCGGTTCGGCCGCGCGCTCGCCGGTGCGGCACCGGTGTGCCCCGGCATCGGCTCCGGGGGCCGTCGGCAGGGCCGCGAGGGCCGCGGAGACGTCCGCCGACGCGCGCAGGTCCAGGCGGGCGCCGATGCCGCGGGCGCGGTGGTGCAGCTCGTCGGCGGCGAGGCGCAGCAGCTGCGGCAGCAGGTCGTTGCAGCGCCGCACCACCCAGCCGGTCCCGGCCGTGGCCAGCCACCACAGGCTCGCCGTGCGGGTCGGTGCGGGGAACTCCGGCTCGGGCGAGGGGGGTTGTCCGGTCGCCCGGCCCGCTTCGACGAGCAGCGCGTGGCAGCGGGCGGCCAGCTGCCGGTGACCGCGCTCGCCCGGGTGCAGCCGGTCCGCGCTCCACAGCGTGCGGTCGGTGACCCAGATCCCGTCCGCCGCGTGCAGGTGGACGGCGCCGTGGCGGTCGGACAGCGCGTGGACGACGTCGTTGACCGCCCGCTGCCGGCGGGCCAGCGGACGGGCCAGGGCGTCCGGGAGCCCGAGCATCGCCCCGGGGTCGGGCAGACAGGCGGTGAGCAGGGTGGCGCCCTGGCGGGCGAAGGCCGCATAGACCTGGTCGAGGCGGGCGGCCACGGCGTGGATGTCGAAGGTGCGGCGCAGGGTGTCGTTGACCCCGACGACCACGGACACCAGGTCGGGGCGCAGCTCCAGGGCGGCCGGCGTCTGCCGTTCCAGCACGTCCCGGGTCTGTGCCCCGCTGACCGCGAGGTTGGTGAACCGTACCTGCTCGCCGTCCTCGGTGAGGGAGGACGCCAGCAGCGCGGCCCAGCCCCGCCATCCCGCACCGACCGGGTCGCCCACGCCCTCGGTCAGCGAGTCCCCGAGGGACACGAAGCGGACGGGTCTCATGCCGCGGCCTCCGGCACGGCGGGACGGCCGCCGGCGCGGCGCAGGACCTCGGCGTCGTGGGCCGTCAGGAACGCCTCCACGGCGGCTCCCCAGCCGAAGCACTCCGCACGCGCGCGTGCCGCATCCCGCCGCTCGGCCGTACCGCGGTCCAGGAGCCGCTCCACGGCGTCCGCGAACGCCTCTCCGGTGTCGTTCGCGGTGGCCCCGGCGGACCCGATGACCTCGGTCAGTGCCGAGGAGGCGCTCGCCACCACGGGCGTGCCGCACGCCATGGCCTCCAGTGCGGCCAGTCCGAAGGTCTCGGCGGGGCCGGGCGCGAGGCACACGTCGGCGGACGCCTGCAGCGCGCCGAGGGCGGCCCGGTCGGAGACGTGCCCCAGGAAGGTCACGGGGAGCCCGCGGTCCCGTGCCCGCTGCTCCAGCCGGGCCCGCAGCGGCCCGTCCCCGGCGACCACGAGCACCGCCCGCCGTCGGCGGCGCAGCAGCGCCTCCAGGGCGTCCAGGGCCGTGCCGGGGCGCTTCTCGACCGACAGCCGGGAGGCCATCACGAGCAGCTCCTCGTCCGCGCGCGCGTAGCGGGCACGCAGGCCGGGGTCGCGCAGAGCGGGGTGGCGTTCCATCAGGTCGACCCCGAGAGGGGCGCGTACGACGTTGCGCGCGCCGATGCGCACGAACTCGCGCTCGGCGAACTCGGTGGTGCACACCACGCGCGAGTAGACGTGCGCGGTGCGGGTGTTGAGGGAGTCGGCGGCGCGCCGGGCGAGCTGCTCGGGCAGTCCCCAGGTGCGCAGCACGCCGTCGGTGGTCTCGTGGGAGACCATCATCGCGGGCACGCGCGCGCGGCGGGCCCAGCGGCCGGTCCAGCGCAGGGTGGTCCGGTCGGAGACCTCCAGGCGGTCCGGGGCCAGCTCCTCCAGCAGGGCGGCCACGCGCCGCTTGTCGGTGAGGACGCGGTAGCCGCCGGTGCCGGGCAGCAGCGGGCCGGGCAGGGTGATGACGCGGCCCTGCTCGGTGTCGTGGTCGGTGTGCCGTTCGCCCGGCACTATCAGGACGGGTTCGTGGCCGGCCGCGCGGAAGCCCCTGCCGAGTTCGCGCAGGGCGGTGCGCAGGCCGCCGGAGGCGGGGGCGACGAAGTTGGCGAGGCGGACGATGCGCAGGGATGCTCCGGTCATGCCGCCACCGCCGTCTTCCGGGTCGCGAGAACGTCGTCGTAGTGGGCGATCAGCTGGTCCCCGACCGCGGCCCAGGTGCGGCCCTCGACCATGGCGCGGGCGGCGGCGCCGTACGCGGCCCGCCGCGCGGGATCGGCGGCCAGGGCCCGGACGGCCTCCTGGACGGCGGTGGCGTCGCACGGCGGGACGAGCAGGCCGGTGCGGCCGTGGGCGACCAGGTCGAGCGGGCCGCCGGCGGCGGGCGCGACCACCGGGACACCGCTGGCCATGGCCTCCTGGACGGTCTGGCAGAAGGTCTCGAAGGGTCCGGTGTGGACGAACAGGTCCAGCGAGGCGAAGATCCGGGCCAGCTCGTCGCCGGTGCGGCGGCCCAGGAAGGTGGCGCCGGGCAGGGCCTCGGTCAGGTGCGCCTGGCTCGGACCGTCGCCCACGACCACGAGCCGCAGGCCGGGCAGCCCGCAGACTCCGGAGAGGAGTCCGACGTGTTTCTCGGGGGCGAGCCGGCCGACGTAGCCGACGATCAGTTCACCGTTCGGGGCGAGTTCGCGGCGCAGCGCCTCGTCGCGGTGTTCTGGCCGGAAACGTGCGGTGTCCACGCCGCGCGGCCACAACCGCACCCGCGGTACGCCGTGCGCCTCCAGGTCCGACTGAGCGGCGCTGGAGGGGGCCAGGGTGCGGTCGGCGGCGGCGTGCACGGAGCGGATCCGCCGCCAGGCGGCGGCCTCTCCTGCGCCCATGTAGGTACGCGCGTATCCGGCCAGGTCGGTCTGGTAGACGGCGACGGCGGGGGTGCCGAGCCGGGCGGCGGCCGCCATGCCGCGGACGCCGAGGACGAAGGGGCTGGCCAGGTGGACCACGTCGGGGCGGTGCGAGACGAGGGCCGCGGCCAGGCGCCGGCTGGGCAGGGCGACGCGGACCTGGGGATAGCCGGGGAGCGGGAGGGAGGGGATCCGGACGACCGGGCACGGGGCGTCCGTGTCCGGGCGGCTGCCGGGAGCGGGAGCGGGGGCGACGACGAGCGGATGGTGACCGCGATCTACGAGGTGCCGGGCGGTCTGGAGCGCGCAGTGGGCCACGCCGTTCACATCGGGGGGAAAGGATTCGGTCACGATGACGACACGCATACGGGTGTTGTCGCCGCGCCGGACGTGCCCGCGTCGACTTCGATCTTTCCGCGCGGGGAACGTCCCATGAGCGTATGGCTGCCCACCCGAGCAGGTCAGGCTGCCGTCATGGCCGCCTGACCTGCGAGTCACCCGGTGTTCACCGCCCGGGCGGTCGTCCGCCCGGGCCGGATGTGCGGGTGCGGACCGGCCGGCGCGGGCTCGGCCCGCTCAGGGCCCGGCCGGTGTGCGGCCCTGGGTGTGCGGCCCCGCCGGTGGGTGGCCGCGCCGGTGCGTGGCCGCGCCGGTGCGTGGCCGCGCCGGTGCGTGGTTCAGCCGAGCGTCGCGTCGGGTCCGAAGCGGCTGCGGACCGCCGTCTGCACCTCGTCCTCCTCGGCAGGGTCGGCGGCCAGGCGGCGCAGGCGCTCCACGACCCGGGTGTCACCGGTCTCGGCGTGCCGGGCGGCGATCTCGCGGGTGGTCTCCTCGCAGTCCCACAGGCACTCGACGGCGAAGCCGGTGGCGAAGGAGGGGTCGGTGGCGGCCAGCGCGCGGGCGGCGCGGCCGCGGAGGTGGGAGGAGGCCGTCTCGCGGTAGACGTGCCGCAGGACGGGGGCCGCGCAGGCGATGCCGAGGCGTCCGGTCCCGTCGACCAGGGTCCACAGGGTGGCCGCGTCGGGTCCCTCGCCGCGCACGGCCTCGCGGAGGGCGGCGAGGACGAGGTCGCGGTCCCGGGCGCCGCCCCGGCAGGCGAGCATGCGGCCGGCGGCGGCGCCGAGCACGTCGGGGCGCTGGGCCCAGCCGCGGGCGCGGTCGACGGCGGCGACACCGCGCATCCGTTCGAAGGCGTCGACGGCCGCCTCCACGACGGCCGTCGTGCCGTCGGCGACCGCGGCCTCGATCAGGTCGAGGGCGCCTGGGTCGTCGCTGTCGGCGAGGTAGCGCAGAGCGGTGCAGCGGGCTCCGTCGATGCCGGTCCTGGCGGCCTGGAGGATCTCGGGCCGGTCCTCGGGGCCGGCCACGGCGGCCAGACAGCGGGCGGCGGGCACATGGAGGGCGGCACCGCGCTCCATGCCCTGCTGGGCCCACTCGAAGACGGCGCGGACGCTCCAGCCCGGGCGGGGCCCGGTGGGACGCATCTGCCGCTGCCAGCGGTCGAAGCAGCCGGCCTCCTGGGCGGCACGCACCCGCGTGGCGACCGACGGGCGCGGGTCGTCGGCCCACAGCCGCCAGGGCCGTGGCTCGAAGGCGTCGCGCACGGCGGCGGCCAGCTCGGCCTCGCCCTCGGCGTCGGTGGTGAAACGGGCCAGGACGGGGGCGGCGAGGGCGCGCAGGCCCGCGTCGTCGTCCCGCAGGGCCAGCTCGTCCAGGGCCCAGGCCCAGTTGGAACCGTGCGCGGCGTACCTGCGCAGCAGTTCCAGGGCGTCCCGCCTGCCGTAGGAGGCGAGGTGCCCGAGGACCGCCAGGGCCAGGCCGGTGCGGGACTCCTCGGTGTCGAGGACGTCCTCGGCGGCGAACAGGTGCGCCTCGACGGCGTCCAGCTCGCCGTTCAGGTCGAGGTAGAGCCGCGCGTAGTACAGGGAGCGGTTCTCCACCTGCCAGTCGTGGCGGGGATCGCGCAGCACACAGTGGTTGAGGGCCGCGAGCGCTTCGGCGCGCGGGGCGGTGAGCGCGTGCAGCGTGCCGTCGCCACGGCCGCGCTGGAGCAGCCCGAGCAGCGTACCGCTGGGCGCTATGACCGGATCGAACATGGGAAACAGCCTCACATCAAGCGTCGACGCAACCGGGAAACACGCATTACCTGGCCGCGTGACACAACGTCGGAGCGCCCGCCGTCTCTTGCTTGCTGTAGACCATCTCTCTCTGCCTCTCGTCGGTGGCCCATGCGGACCGCGTCACGGTCCGCGCGGTGCGGCAACACCTGCCCAGCCATCGCGTCCGTGAATCACGACGTCATGATGACCCGCGCTGTGTGCTGCCGCGACCGTATTTCCGGCGGCCCTTTACCGCCTCCCCCGTTATCTGTGTCGTACCTGGTCAGGACACGTGGTTCAGTGTGTTCCGAACAGCTCCAGCAGTTCCGTCTTGGCGAACATCCGGGCCGTGTCGACGGCCGACGGCATGCCCGCGGAAGGATCGGCTCCGCCCTCCAGGAGGGCCTTGATGACGTCCGTCTCACCCTTGAAGACGGCGCCCGCGAGCGGGGTCTGGCCCCGGTCGTTGATCTGGTTCGCCGCCGCCCCGCGGGCGAGCAGCGCGCGCACCGCGTCGGCGTGACCGTGGTAGGCGGCGAGCATCACCAGGGAGTCGCCGCGGTCGTTGGTGAGGTCGGCCGGAACACCCGCGTCGACATACGCCACGAGCGCCTCGGTCTGCCCCTGCCGGGCCAGATCGAAGATCTTGGTCGCCAGCTCCACGACCTCGGGGTCGGGGGCTTCACTCATCGGCGGGACCGCCTCTCCTTGCACGTTCGGGGACTGCTGGGGAACTGAGCGAGCGTACGACAGCGAGGGAACGCAGCCGTACGAGTGAATCGCCAGCGTACTGGCTTGCGCGGCACATGACCCGATGTGCCCGAGGTAAAGATCAGCGACGGGCCTCACGGCGGGCGACATGCCTGGTCAACCGGGGCGGAGCCGGCTCCGCCAAGTGAGGGAAATCTGCCGTTTTTCACCCGGTTGCACCTTTAATCGTATGGATACATCCTGTGATCCTGGAAGAACTCATGGTGACTGTCCCCCACCTTCGACACCAGGAGGCCCGAAATGATCCTCTCCCTGTCTGGCGTGTTCCTGCTCGGCGTCGTCGTCTTTCTCTTCTTCCGCAAGGACGGACTGAAGGGCTCGCACGCCACGGTCTCGGCTCTGTTCGGCTTCTACCTGTCGAGCACGGCCATCGCGCCGAGCATCAAGGCCGGCGGCGAGAGTCTCGCCAGCCTCCTCGGCGGCCTCAAGTTCTGACCCCGCCCACCCCACCCGCACGCACGATCAGGAGTCAGCAGTGGCCCGGCGCCCCCTCCCCCGCATTCTGAGCAAGGACAGCGCCCAGATCGCCCGGATGCAGCTCGCCCGGAGCAGGGAGCTGGCCCGGACGGCGGCCGACAGCGCCACCGACGTCCTCCACCCGCTGATCACCGTCACGCGCGGGCTGCGCCTGCTGGCCGCGGCCGGCCGGCGCAGATGGGCGGACACGCCCAAGGACAAACGCGGGCCGCTGCTGTTCCTGGCGGCCTCCGTCGTCCTGGTCGTGGCCCTGGTGCCGTACGGCCCGCTGCTCGCCGTCATCACCCTGATGGCGGCAGCGGGCTGGCAGGGCCGCGACCGCGCCCCGTCGGCGTCCGAGGGGCCCGACGAGTCCCAGACCGAACGGCTCCAGGCGCTGTACGAGGCCCTGGTGCCGTACTTCTCCGGCCCCGACGACCCGGCTCCGCTGTACGCGCACGGCGGGGAGTGGGAGAAGGCCTTCGCCGCGCACGAGTTCGACGACTCCGGGCGCTTCGCCCACCTCGAGATCCGGTACCCCGCCTACTTCCCGGACGGCGAGCCCTCGGCCCGCGCGCGGATCGAGCAGCTGCTCACCGTGAAGGCGGGGCGGAGCCGCGAGTACCACTTCGACTGGGACGAGGAGGGCAATCGGCTCGCCGTCACCGTCCTCGCCCCGCTGCCCGCCGACGTTCCCGCCCAGCGCTTCGTGACCGCGCCCGGCGAGACCGTGCTCGGTTACACCGACCCCAGTGAGGTCCAGCGCACCCTCCCTCTCTCGTACGGGGAGGAGAAGATCGACGTCCCGCCGGTCGTCTGGCGCACCGGCATCCGCTCCACCGAGCCGCACCTGCTGGCCATGGGCCACCCCGGCGGCGGCACGTCCACGCTGCTGCGCTCCATCGCCCTGCAGGCCCTGCAGTACGGCGACGTGCTGATCGTCGACGGCGGCGGCACCGGCGAGTACGCCTGCCTGACCGGCCGGGACGGCGTACTGGCCGTCGAGTGCTCCCTCGCCGGGGCGCTGGCCAGCCTGGAGTGGGCGGCGCAGGAGACCGAGCGGCGGCTGATCGCGATCAATCTGGCCCGGCAGGCGGGCGACCCGCCGCCCGCGGACACCCGGCGCCCGCTGTGGGTCCTGCTGGACCGGCCCGGCGTGTTCGCGCACCTCGCGGCGGCGGACGGCCGCAAGGATCCGCAGGCCCTGCTCCAGGTGCCGCTGCGGCACGGGCGCGCGGCGAACGTGACCGTGGTCGTGGCCGAACAGTTCGACAACGCGGAGACGCTCAGCGACGCGGTACGGCAGCACACGCGCGCGCGTGTCGTGCTGGGGGCCGCCGCGCCGCAGCAGGTGGAGGCGGTGCTCGGGGCGCCGCCGCACACCACGCCGCCCGCGCAGGTGCCGCCCGGGCGGGGATACGCCCGGCTGGGGTCCGGTCCGGTGCACCGGCTCCAGGTGCCGCGTACGCCGGACCCCTACGACGACGCGACGAGCGATGCCGACCGGCAGGCGGTGCTGGATCTGCTGCCGGCGCGGACCGCTGCCGGCGGGGCGGAGCCGGATCTCACCAAGCCGGTGGAGGAGAAGACACCGGTGACCGCGGAGGCCGTGCCGGCCGAGGGCTGAGGGATCCGTGACCCTCCACCGGCCGCCGGGTGAGCGCCCACCGGTTCGGCCGGTGCGGCATCGTCGGCGACCGCGCGCCGCCGACGGCCCGGCGCGCAGTTCCCCGCGCCCCTGGGGAACCGCCGGCACCGTCGGCCTCACGGCACCGGCGGGCGTGCCCGGTCACGCCACGAATGTGCGGGGTGCTTCCGCGCCGCCCGTGGCGCCGGATTCCACCAGGCGGGCCGCCGCGGCGAGCCGTGCCGCCGCCTCGTCCGCGACCGCTCCCCCGACGGTGAAGGGAAGCCGTACGTAGCCCTCGAAGGCGCCGTCGACGCCGAAGCGGGGACCGGAGGGCACACGGACACCGGCCCGCTCGCCCGCTTCCGCGAGGCGGGAGCCGGACAGGCCGCCGGCGCGGACCCAGAGGGTCAGGCCGCCCCGGGGGACCTCGAACTCCCAGTCCGGCAGTTCCCGGCGGAGGGCGGCCACCAGGGCATCGCGGTTCTCGCGGGCCTGGACCCGGCGCAGCTCGACCGCCTCCGCCCAGCCGCCGGTGCTGAAGAGCCAGTTCACGGCCAGCTGCTCCAGCACCGGCGTGCCCAGGTCGGCGTACGCGCGCGCGGCGACCAGGCTGCGGATGACGTCGGGCGCCGCACGCACCCAGCCGATCCGCATCCCCGCCCAGAACGCCTTGCTGGCCGAGCCGACCGTGATCACCGTGGAGCCCGCCGGGTCGAAGCCGCACACCGGGCGCGGCATGCCGCCGTCCCGGAAGTCCTCGTCCAGCCAGAGTTCGGACATCGTCTCGTCGGCGACCAGGACCGTGCCGGCAGAGCGGGCCGCGTCCACCAGCCGGCGCCGCTGGTCCTCGTCGGCGAGCGCGCCGGTGGGGTTGTGGAAGTCGGCGACCACATACGCGATGCGCGGCGCGGCCTCGCGCAGGATCTGGCGCCAGCGGTCCATGTCCCAGCCGGACAGGCCCGCCGCCATCGCGACCGGGACGAGCCGGGCGCCGGCCTCGCGCATGAGCTGGAGGATGTTGGCGTAGGACGGCGACTCCACGGCGATGCGCTCGCCGCGGCCCGCGAAGAGGTGGCAGATCGCGTCGATGGCACCCATCGCACCGGTCGTCACCATGATCTGCTCGGGCATGGTGGGGATCCCGCGCGCGGTGTAGCGCTCGGCGATCATCGAGCGCAGGGCGGGCAGCCCGGCCGGGTAGTCGCCGTGCGTGTGGGCGTACGGCGGCAGCTCCTCCAGGGCACCCCGCACCGCCCGGGTCAGCCACGGCTCGGGGGCCGGCAGCGAGGCACAGCCGAGGTCGATCACCGAGCCGAGGGACTCCGGCGGGAGCGGCTCCAGGCCGCGGGCCGGGACCGGATTGCCGGCCGGCACGGCGGTCCAGCTGCCCGCTCCGCGCCGGGACTCCAGGAAGCCCTCGCCGCGCAGCGCCTCGTAGGCCGCCGCGACGGTGGTACGGCTGACGGAGAGGGCCAGGGCCAGTTCGCGTTCCGCGGGCAGCCGCGCGGCCACCGGGACCCGGCCCTCCAGCACGAGCAGCCGGACGCCGTCGGCGAGGGCGCGATAGGCGGGGGGACGGCGGGTGCCGGGACCGGCCGGGCGGTCCTGCTGGGAGGTGAGGAGCCGGGCGAGTTGCGCGGCCCCCACCGCCGAGGTCCACTGCGCCATGGAGATCAGTCCACCTTCCCCGGATTGGCCATGGATGACGATTGCTTCCAAGCCACAGAGTGTCATGCGTCAGGCCACTTCCACCACCCAGGGGGGTATCTCGTGTCCACTCCCGGCGCGTCCGTGTCCGGTCGCCGTCTCGGACGACGGTTGGTCCAGCTCTACGCCGGACTCACGCTGTACGGCGTGAGTTCGGCGCTGCTCGTGGCGGCGGGACTGGGGCTGGAGCCGTGGAACGTGCTGCACCAGGGGCTCGCGGAGCTGACCGGACTGAGCATCGGGGCCGTGCTGATCATCGTGGGCGCGGCCGTGCTGCTCCTGTGGATCCCGCTGCGCCAGCGGCCCGGGCTCGGCACGGTCTCCAACGTCTTCGTCATCGGTCTCGCCATGGACGGCACGCTCGCGCTCCTGCCGGACCTCCGCTCCCTCGCGGTGCGGATCCCGCTCATGGTCGCGGGGATCGTGCTGAACGGCATGGCCACCGGACTGTACATCGCGGCGCGCTTCGGCCCGGGTCCGCGCGACGGCCTGATGACGGGGCTGCACCGGCGCACGGGCCGGTCGATCCGGCTGATACGGACGGCGGTCGAGGTGGCGGTGGTGGTCACCGGATTCGCGCTGGGCGGCACCATCGGGGTGGGCACCGTGCTGTACGCCGTGTCCATCGGCCCGCTGGCACAGGTGTTCCTGCGGTGGTTCGCCGTCCCGTCGGCACCAAGGGGCAGCACGGTCGTTGCCGCCGCGACACCAGAGCGGGTCATACTGCGTCCGTGACCCTCACGACACCACCCCTGCGCCACCCCTACCTGGACCACCCGGGGCCGATCGCCTTCGCCCACCGGGGCGGTGCGGCCGACGGCCTGGAGAACACCGTGGCGCAGTTCGGGCGCGCCGTGGAGCTGGGCTACCGGTACATCGAGACGGACGTGCACGCCACGGCCGACGGCCGGCTGGTCGCCTTCCACGACTCGACCCTGGACCGGGTCACCGACGGCGCGGGCCGGATCGCCGACCTGCCGTGGGCGGACGTACGGCAGGCGCGCGTGGGCGGCCGGGAACCGGTGCCGCTGTTCGAGGAGCTGCTGGACACCTTCCCCACGGTGCGCTGGAACGTCGACATCAAGGCGGAGGCGGCGCTGCGGCCCCTGCTGGAGCTGATCGAGCGCGAGGACGCCTGGGACCGGGTCTGTGTGGGCTCCTTCTCCGAGGCGCGGGTGCTGCGGGCGCAGCGGCTGGCCGGGCCCCGGCTGGCCACCTCGTTCGGCACACGCGGGGTGCTGAGCCTGCGGCTGCGCTCCTGGGGGCTGCCGGCCGCGGTGCGCCGGTCGGCCGTGGCCGCGCAGGTGCCGGAGGCCCAGTCGGGCGTGCAGGTGGTCGACCAGCGCTTCGTCCGTGTGGCGCACGCGCGCGGGCTGCAGGTGCACGTGTGGACCGTCAACGAGGCGGAGCGGATGCACCGGCTCCTGGACCTGGGCGTTGATGGCATCATGACCGACCACATCGACACGTTGCGCAAGGTCATGGAGGAGCGCGGCGTCTGGGCCTGACCGCCCGGCCGTCCCGGCCCGAGCCTTCGCAGTACAGCGGGGAAGCGAGGGCACGGGTGGGCACCGACACCGTGCGGGTACGGACGGCGGACGAGACCGCCGGGCGCAGACGCGAGCAGCGCGGCTGGTACGTCTACGACTGGGCGTGCTCGGTCTACTCCACGAGCGTCCTCACGGTGTTCCTCGGCCCGTATCTCACCTCGGTCGCCGAGCGGGCCGCGGACGGCGACGGCTATGTGCACCCGCTGGGCGTCCCGGTCCGGGCGGGCTCCTTCTTCGCCTACTCGGTGTCCCTGTCGGTGGTCCTCGCGGTCGTCCTGATGCCGCTGGTGGGCAGCGCGGCCGACCGCACGGGCCGCAAGAAGCCGCTGCTCGCCGCGGCGGCGTACACCGGAGCGGCGGCCACGACGGGGATGTTCTTCCTGGACGGCGACCGGTATCTGCTCGGCGGGGCACTGCTGGTCGTGGCCAACGCGGCGCAGTCCGTCGGGATGATGCTCTACAACTCCTACCTCCCGCAGATCGCCCCGCCCGAGGAGCGGGACGCGGTCTCCTCCCGGGGCTGGGCCCTCGGCTACGCGGCGGGCGCCCTCGTCCTGGTCGCCGACCTGGTCCTGTACTCGGCGCACGACTCCTTCGGCCTGTCCGAGACCGCCGCGGTCCGCGTGTGCCTGGCCACGGCCGGCCTGTGGTGGGGCGCGTTCACCCTCGTACCGCTGCGCCGGCTGCGCGACCGGCACGCGCGCGTGGAGCACAGCACGGCACCGGGGCTGCGGCAGCTCGCGGCGACGGTCCGGGACATGCGCCGGTACCCGCTGACGCTGGCGTTCCTGCTGGCGTACCTCGTCTACAACGACGGCATCCAGACCGTGATCTCCCAGGCGTCGGTCTACGGCTCCGAGGAGCTCGGACTCGGCCAGTCGACGCTCATCGTGGCCGTGCTGCTGGTGCAGGTGCTGGCCGTGGCGTGCGCGCTGGCGATGGGCCGGCTGGCGCGGACGTACGGCGCGCAGCGCACGATCCTCGGCTCGCTGGTGGCGTGGACGGTCACGCTGGCGGCGGGCTACTTCCTGCCGGCCGGGGCGCCGGTGTTCTTCTTCGTGCTGGCCGCCGGCATCGGCCTGGTCCTCGGCGGCAGCCAGGCGCTGTCCCGGTCCCTGTTCTCCCACCTGGTGCCGCCGGGCAAGGAGGCCGAGTACTTCTCCGCGTACGAGATGAGCGACCGCGGGATGAGCTGGCTCGGCCCGCTGCTGTTCGGCGTGACGTACCAGCTGACCGGAAGCTACCGCTCCGCGATCGTGTCGCTGGTGGCCTTCTTCGTCCTCGGTTTCGCGCTGCTCGCGCGGGTCCCGGTGCGGCGGGCGATCGGCGAGGCGGGCAACCCGCTTCCGGAAAAGATCTAGCGTCGATTTAGCACTCGGCGCGAAAGGGCGGTAGTGTACGCGTTTGGCCTGCCAGGCGTACCGTTACTGCGCGTCAAAGATGCCGGAACGCTGGGTGACATCTGCTAGCAGATGTGACAAACCGGGCGCCTGTGGGTAGAACAAGGGGCGGCTACGACGGCGACGCATGACCCGGAACGGGAATCTTTACCGCCGACCGGACGTTGACCGGATGACGACGACAGCGACACCTGTCCTGTGGGCGACAAGCCCGGGAGGCACGATTCATGAGTGAGCGAGCTCTTCGCGGTACGCGCCTCGTGGTGACCAGCTACGAGACGGACCGCGGTATCGACCTGGCCCCGCGCCAGGCCGTGGAGTACGCATGTGAGAAGGGGCACCGGTTTGAGATGCCCTTCTCGGTCGAGGCGGAGATCCCGCCGGAGTGGGAGTGCAAGGTCTGCGGGGCCCAGGCACTCCTGGTGGACGGCGACGGCCCTGAAGAGAAGAAGGCCAAGCCCGCGCGTACCCATTGGGACATGCTGATGGAACGACGCACCCGCGAGGAGCTCGAAGAGGTCCTCGAGGAGCGTCTGGCGGTGCTGCGCTCGGGGGCGATGAACATCGCGGTCCACCCCAGGGACAGCCGCAAGAGCGCATAAGGCGCGCATACAGCACAAGTAACCGCGGGCGCCGTACGCAGATGTACGGCGCCCGCGGTTTCGTGCTGCCCGGAGTCCCTGGGGCAGCGGCCCGGCGGGCCGTGCCCGGCCCCCGCGGACGGCGGACTCAGCGGGTGAGCGGAGGCCGCTGCTCCCCCGGCTCGGGGCGGTCCTCCCGGATGACCTCGCCCTGGACCACCTTGCCGTCGGGCCGGTGCATGCGGGCCTGCTGGAACGCATCGCCCAGGCTCCCCGGAGCGGCCTTGCGAAGGCTCCTGTCGAAGGCGTTCTCCGCGAAGCGGCTCACCGCCTTCTGGACCGGCGGGAGCAGCAGGAGCAGACCGGCCGCGTCCGAGACGAGGCCGGGGATCATCAGCAGCAGACCGCCGAGCATCATCAGGCCGTTGCCGCCGCCTCGCTCCGGCGAGCCGCCCCGCTGCAGTGCCTCGTTCAGGCTCTGGAAGGCGCGACGGCCCGCCCGCTTGATCACCACGGAGCCGGCCACGAGGCCCGCGACGAGCAGAAGGAAGACCGTGAGGCCGCCCGCGGCGCCCGCGACCAGGGTCAGCAGCCAGATCTCCAGCACCAGCCACGCGGCGATGCCCAGCGGCAGGTACCTGCGCAGCCGTGAGGGCCGGCGGCGGGCGGTGTACGGAGAGGTGGGAGCGCCAGTCGTCATGCTCCCAGTGTGCCTGGGCGCGGCTCAGCGCGGGATAAGGGGCTGACCGGCCCGCTCCGGGCACCGTGCGCCGGCCTGCTCCTGGCACCGTGCGCCGGCCCGCTCCGGACGCCGTGCGCCGGGCGTGCCGTGTCCTGCTCGGGCCGGACCGGGGCCCGCGAGCCCGGCCCGGTCCGGACGAGAGGCCCTAGGCGTGCTTGTCCTTGCCGGTGATCTTGTCGACGCGGTCGCCCACGCCCCAGGCGGTGACCCGCCACAGCGCCTCGACGACGATGTTCTTGCTCATCTTGGAGTCACCGAGCTCGCGCTCGACGAAGGTGATCGGCACCTCGACGACGTGGTAGCCGGCCTTGACCGCGCGCCGCGCCAGGTCGACCTGGAAGCAGTAGCCCTGCGAGGCGACCTCACCGAGGCCCAGGCCCTCCAGCGTCTCGCGGCGGAAGGCACGGTAGCCGCCGGTGATGTCGCGCAGCGGCAGGTCCAGGGCGAGGCGGGAGTAGAGGCTGCCGCCGCGGGAGATGAACTCGCGGGACTTCGGCCAGTTCACCACGCGGCCGCCGGGCACCCAGCGGGAACCCAGGACCAGGTCGGCGCCCTTGAGGGCGGTGAGCAGCCGCGGCAGTTCCTCGGGCTGGTGGGAGCCGTCGGCGTCCATCTCGATCAGCACGCCGTAGTCCCGCTCCAGGCCCCAGCGGAAGCCCGCGAGGTAGGCGGCGCCGAGGCCCTCCTTGCCCTTGCGGTGCAGCACCTGGATGTGGTCGTCCTCGGCGGCGAGCTCGTCGGCGAGCTTGCCGGTGCCGTCGGGGCTGTTGTCGTCCGCGATCAGTACATGCGCCTCGGGGACGGCCCTGCGCACCCGGCCGACGATGGTCTTGATGTTCTCCGCCTCGTTGTAGGTCGGAATGATCACCAAGGCCGTGCCGAGCGGGCCGAACTGCCTCCCGTGGGCCTTGGCCGCGAGGGTCCCGTCGCCGTCGTTCACTGCTGCCCCTTCATGTTGTACGCAGGGGTCCACCATAGTGGGCACGGCCTGGGAAGACATGACATCGTGCGCGTCCGGCGGTGTCGAATCCCCGAGAGCGGGGTAAGAGTGTGCCTTTCGGGCTGTCCCCACGGTACTCCCGGCATCTTCGCACCACGGCGGATGGGGGCCCGGCGCCCTTCGGGCCGACCTGGGACCCGCTGGCTGCGGATCGACCGAAAGCCGTTGTCTACTGAGCGCCCGGGCCCCACCCGGGTCACACCTGGCCGACCAGCTGGAACGTTCCCTCGTCGGCGCGGGCGCTGAGCCTGGCTCCCAGTGGCGGTGCCCGGTGCGGCACACCGTCCCTGACCCAGCGGCGCTGCGACGAGCCGTCTGAACGCTCCCCGGTCGGGCGTCCGGTGGTGGACTCGGACGAACCTACCGGCCCCCGGCCGCCGACTGTCAACAGCCCTCCGACCTGCTGGGGCAGCGCCGGCACGGCGGGCCGTGCGGAGGATGCGCAGGTCGGGCGGCGGGGCCGCGGCGGCGGCCCGCCGCCGCGCCGCCCCGGGAGATCACTCGCCCGGCCGTACGAACACCGTCCGTCCGCCCACCACGGTCCGCAGACAGACCGGCAGGTCACGGCCCGGGGAGAGATCGGGCAGGCCGGGGGTGCCCGAGCGCGGGTCGGTGGACCAGCGGGCCACCCGGTCGTCGGGGGCCTGCACCACCAGCTCGTCCGTCCGCCAGACGGCGTAGTCGGCGGGCGCGCCCGGGGCCAGGACGCCCGCGTCGTCACGGCCGACGGCCCGCCAGCCGCCGCGGGTGTGCGCGGTGAACGCGGCACGGACGGAGATGCGGTGCTCCGGCGTGTGGTGGAAGGCGGCGGCACGGACGGTGCCCCACGGATCGAGCGGGGTGACCGGACTGTCGGAGCCGAATGCGAGCGGCACGCCGGCGCGGAGCAGGGCGGCGTACGGGTTGAGGGTGCGGGCCCGCTCAGCGCCCAGACGCCGGGCGTACATGCCGTCCTCGCCGCCCCACAGCGCGTCGAAGGCGGGCTGGACGGAGGCGATCAGGCCCAGCTCGGCGAATGCGGCGACGGTTTCGGGGGTGAGCATCTCGGCGTGCTCGACGCGGTGCCGGGCGGCGCGGATGCGGGCGAGGCCCAGCTTCTCGGCGGCGGCGCGCACGCCCTCGGCCACGGCGGACACGGCGGCGTCGCCGATGGCGTGGAAGCCGGCCTGCAGACCCGCCTCGGTGCAGGCCACCACATGGGCGGCGACGGCGTCGGCGTCCAGGTAGGCGGTGCCGGTGTGGCCGGCGTCGGCGTAGGGCTCGTGCAGGCAGGCGGTGTGCGAGCCGAGGGCGCCGTCGGCGAAGAGATCGCCCGCGGCGCCGACCGCGCCCAGCTCGCGTGCCTTCTCGGTGTCCTGCTCGGCCCAGTAGCCGACCACGCGCGGCCCCGGTGTCCCGGCGGCGAGCCGCAGCAGGGCCGTGAAGTCGTCCTCGGAGGAGATCTGCGGGCCGCCGCACTCGTGAACGGTGCCGATACCGAGGGAGGCGGCGTGGGCCAGGGCGGTGCGCTGGGCCTCGGCGCGCTGGGCGGGGGTGATGGCCGCGAGGGCGGTCTCGCGGACGACGTGGTGGGCGTCCCGGGTGAGCGGGGCGTCCTCGCGGGGGACGTCACCGGGGACCATGTCCAGCAGGGCCGTGGTGACGACCGCGGAGTGCACGTCGATGCGGGACAGGTACAGGGGGCGTCCGCCGGTGGCCTCGTCCAGTTCCGCGCGGGTCGGCGGCCGGCCGCCGGGCCAGCGGGCGGCGTCCCAGCCGTGGCCCAGCAGCACCCGGTCGCCGGGGCGGGCGGCAGCGAACTCGCGGATCCGCGCGAGGGCCGTCTCCAGGGAGGGGGTGCCGGAGAGGTCGAGGCCGGTCAGGGCCAGGCCCGTGGCGGTGGTGTGCACATGGGCGTCGGTGAAGGCCGGGGTGACCAGGGCGCCGTCGAGGTCGACCACCTCGTCCACGCCGTCGGCGAAGGCGTCGGCGGCGCCCTCGGAGCCGACCCAGGCGACCTGGCCGTGCTCCACGACCATCGCGGTGGCGAAGGGGTCGGCGGGGCTGTGCACCTCGCCGCGGCGCAGGAGGACGGTCTTGGCGGGCTCGGCGGTGCGGTTGCTCATGACCGACAGTCTCTCTCGCCGTCCACACGGCACCGCACCAGGGGCGCGCGCGGGCAGGCACCCGGCAGGGCGGGACACCGGAGCAACGGCACGGCGGAGCCACGGGGCGGTGAAGTGACGGGACGGTGCGGTGGTGGGGCGGGGCAGGTGGGGCCGTCGTCAGATTTTCGGGGGGCGGGCCTCGTACGGTGTCGACAGCACCACCGTCGTCCGTGTCGACACGCCCGCCAGGCCGCGCAGCCGGGCCAGCAGTTCCTCCAGTTCGTGCGGTGTGGACACGCGCACCTTGAGGATGTAGTTCTCGTCGCCGGCCACGCTGTGGCAGGCCTCGATCTCGGGGACGCCGGCGAGGCGGTCCGCGATGTCGTCGGGAGCGCTGGGGTCGAACGGCTTCACCGAGATGAACGCGGTCAGGGGCAGCCCGACGGCCTCGGGGTCGACCACCGCGGCATAGCCGCGGATGACGCCACGCTGTTCCAGCCGGCGCACCCGCTGGTGCACGGCCGACGTGGACAGGCCCGTGGCCTTGCCCAGGTCTGTGTAGCTCATCCGCCCGTCCTTGACGAGCAGCTGCACGATTTGACGGTCCAGCTCCTCCATGTCGCCAAAACCTACAGTGCGCTTGATCTCTCCGGATACCTGAGAGGCCCAGGTCACTCCGCGTTCGGCGGAAAAGGCTCGGGGACGGGCACGTGCGGACGACATGTGATGAACACCACACGACTGGGACGGGCTCCGTGATGCGTTCGTGATTACCACCGAGGGCGGACGGGAAGTGCTTGCTGTGGTCGAGGCCGCAGCGCCTTCTCGGCCCATCCATAGGGGGAGAAACCCATGCAGAACACCCATCGCCCTGGTCGATCCGCGTCCACACGGCAGCAGCAGGTCGCGGAGCCCGAGCCGGAGGGCGTCGAACCCGACGCCTTCGAGGACGAACTGGACGCCTTCGACACCTTCGAGATGTACCGGGTGATCTGCCCGGACTGCGCGCAGCCGATCGCGCTGCTGGCGGACGAGGAGTCCCTGCCGGAACACGCGCTGTGCGCCTCGCCGTGGAACCCGTTCGGGCTCACGGTGTGCGCGGGTACGGGCCGTTCGGCGTCCGACGCCCGCCCCGCGGACGAGTCCGTCGAGCCGCAGGAGCAGGACACGGCCCTGCTGCTGACGCTCCCCCAGGGTCTGGACTGGCGGACGCAGCCCTTCTCGCACGTCGGCGGCCCGGGCTCGCGCCCGATGCGGGTGCCGTCGATGCGCGGCCAGGCCGCCTGAGCCGCCTCACCCCTCCCAGTACGTGCCCTGCACCATGGCGCGCAGACTGCCGTGGTGCAGGATCAGCGTGTCCGGATCCCGCGGGACGGCGACCTCCCCGAAGTACGCCTGACGGTAGGCGATGCGCAGCATGACGATCGCGTGCCGCAGGGCGGCGTACAGGGTGTAGAAGTCCATGTCCCGCGGGGTGTGACCGGTCAGGCGCGCATAGCGGGCCTCGACGCGGTCGCGGCGCAGGAAGCCGGGCAGCCCCCGCTGGCCGGAGCCGGTCGTGAGGTCCTGGAAGAACCGGTGCAGGTAGATCGTCCAGCCGAGGTCCACCTCGCGCGGGGCGAGCGCCGCCATCTCCCAGTCCAGTACGGCGACGGGCTCGAAGCCGTCGTAGACCACGTTCCCGATGCGGGCGTCTCCCCAGGTGAGGACGGGTTCCCCGGGTTCACGCGGCCACAGCCGCTCCAGCCGGTCGAACGCGGCCTCGATGAGGGGGGAGGGGGCGAGACCGTCGATCACCCAGGCGTAGTAGGCGCGTTGGGCCGTCACATGCCGGCGCAGTGCGTCCCCCTCACCCGGCAGGGCGAGGAACCCGGCCTCGGAGGCCGGGAGTTGGTCGTGCAGCCGGGCGAGCAACCCGACCGTGGCCGCCTCCAGGTGCTCGCGTTCGGCGTCGCTCGCCGCGTGCAGCCAGCTGCCCTCGTAGGTGTACGGCATGACGTCCGGCGGCACGCGGCCGGCGACCCGCTCCATGACGAGGAACGGCGCCCCGAGCGGGCCGGGGTCCTCCTCCAGCCACAGCGTCCGGGGCACGGGCACGTCCGTGTGCCCGGCGACGAGCTCCAGGGTGCGGTACTGCCGGGCCATGTCGTACTCGGGGAAGACGGTGTACGCGGCCGGGTCCGCCGCCAGCCGCAACGCGCAGGAGGCGACGGGCGGCCGGGGATGGTCGATGTCGAACAGCAGGGTCTCGCTGGACATGCCGTTGGAGGCCGGTACGGTGACGCCGGCCGCCTCGGCGCCGGGCAGCCGGGCGCCCAGCCAGGCGGTGAGGCGCCGGGTCAGCTCCTCGGGGTCCCGGGTGCTGGTGCGGGGACGCGGGGCCGTGGTCATCTCGTCCTCCCTCAGGGCGCGACCGAGTCGAAGCCGGTGAAGCCGCTCGGGTCGTGCCGGCCGAACGAGCCGTGCTCGAAGATGCCGTACCCCGTCCGCCCGTCGAACCGGAAGCGGGCGGAGTGGTCGGTGACGCCGTAGCCGGCCAGAGGGTGGGGCAGGTTCATGTCGTAGGCGCGGCGGTCGGTCCAGCCGGGCCCGCGCCAGGTGCCGTGCTGCCAGTCGTCCGCCGGCGGGTAGCCCGCGCCGAGCGCGAGCGGCGAGGAGGCGAGGATCTCGACGTCCAGCCTCCGCGGTGTGCGGGCGTCGCCGAGGTGGACGACCGCCCGTTCTGGATGGCGGGTGCCGGAGCGGTAGCCGATCTCGGCCTGCGGCCAGCCCAGTTGACGGTCGCGGTGGCCGGGGCGGACGAGGGTGGCGTCGTTCAGGGAGCGGTGGCCGTCGGCGTCCTCCTGGGTGATGACCATCAGGAAGCGGTCGCCGAAGCGGACCGGGCACCAGATCCAGTGGAAGCCCTCGGCGGGGTGGTCGGCGGCGAGCCGGCCTCCGTCCTCGCCTGGTATCGGCCGCACGCCCCAGCTGCGGTCCCGGGTGCCGGTCCAGTCGTCGGCGGTGACCCGGAACTCCGCTCCCCCGGCGTGGATCACGCCCTCCGCCGTGCCGGCCTGGACGAAGCGGCGCCCCTCCAGGGTGAGCCGGTCGCCCCGGCGCTGGAGGTGGTGCGGCTCCCAGAGGGCGGGGAAGGCGGCGGTCCAGGTGAGGTCGTAGGACAGCTGCTCGTCCTCGCAGATCAGGCGCAGCTTCTCGAGCGGCCGGGTGACCTCGATGCGCAGCGGTCCGACGGCGAGCCGCATCCGGTCCTCACCGAGGGCGTCCGAGGCGCGCACGGCGTGCAGGGTGTCCCCGGCGCGGAGGGTGGCGTAGGCGTCGATCACGCCCAGGTTCGGGTAGACGCCGAGGCCGAGGATGAGCAGTGCGCGGCCCTCGTGGTCCAGGACGTGGAAGATGCAGCGGTCGTAGGCGTTCCGGTCACCGGTCGCCACATGCTTCATGGAGAGCGGCACCTGGTGCACGGGGTACTCGTCGAGCGGTACGGGACGGTCGTCGGCCACGGACACCCCCTGGGCGATGGAGAGCTGACGGTACGTCAGCTCTCCGGAGGAGGCCAGAGGGCGAACCGGACGGGTGTGGACTGACGCTCGATTCCATCGGGGGGTGACCTGTCCGGACGTCGCCGCGTTGCCCAGGTATGACCCCCACGTACCCGGCGACCGGGCGTCAGCGCCGTATCTTCGTGCCGCGCCCGGCAGAATCGGTTCCGCCGCCCGCGCCGCAGGATCCGCCGATCTACCGCGACCTCATGCGGGTCTGGGCCGACCGGGGGCGCACCCTGCCGGGCCGCCACGACCCGGAGTGGAGCAGGCTGGCGGCCCCGACGGTCCTGACGGGCCAGTTCAGCGACCTTCTGGCCCCGCCACGTGACGGGCGATGACCATCCGCTGGATCTGGTTGGTGCCCTCGACGATCTGCAGGACCTTGGCCTCGCGCATGTAGCGTTCGGCCGGGAAGTCTGCGGTGTAGCCGTAGCCGCCCAGTATCTGCACCGCGTCGGTGGTGACCTTCATGGCCGTGTCGGTGCAGTGCAGCTTGGCCATGGCGGCCTGCTTGGCGAACGGCCGGCCGGCGTCCCTCAGCCGGGCCGCGGCCAGGTACAGCGCGCGGCCCGCCTCGATCTGGGTGGCCATGTCGGCGAGCATGAAGCGCAGGCCCTGGAAGTCGGCGACGGGACGGCCGAACTGGCGGCGCTCGGTGGCATAGCGGACCGCCTCGTCGAGGGCGGCCTGGGCGACGCCGACGGCGCAGGCCGCGATGCCGAGCCGGCCGGAGTCGAGCGCCGACAGGGCGATGGAGAAGCCCTGGCCCTCCTCCCCGATGCGCCGGTCGTCCGGGACGCGGACGCCGTCGAAGTGCACCTGTGCGGTGGGCGAGCCCTTCATGCCCATCTTCTTCTCGGGCGCCGCACCGCTGAGGCCGGGCGCGTCACCGGGCACGAGGAAGGCGGTGATCCCGCGCGGGCCGTCCTCGCCGGTGCGGGCCATCACGGTGTAGAAGTCGGCGATGCCGCCGTGGGTGATCCAGGCCTTGGTGCCGTCGATGACCCACTCGTCGCCGTCCCGGACGGCCTTGGTGCGCAGGGAGGCGGCGTCGGAGCCGGAGGACGGCTCGGACAGGCAGTACGCGCCGAGCAGGCCGCCGCCCAGCATGGCGGGCAGGTGCTCGACCTGCTGCTGCTTGGCGCCGTGGGTGGCGAGCGCGTAGGAGGCGAGCGTGTGGACGCTGACACCGAGGCCCACGGTGAGCCGGGCCGCGGCCAGCTCCTCCAGGACCTGGAGGTAGACCTCGTAGGGCTGGTCGCCGCCGCCGTACTCGGCGGCGTACGGCAGGCCCAGCAGGCCTGACTCGGAGAGCAGGGTGAAGATCTCGCGCGGGAAGCGTCCCGCGTCCTCCTCCTCCGCGGCCCTCGGCGCGATCTCGCGCTGGGCGATCTCCCGGACGAGGGCGAGCAGATCCCTCGCCTCTTCCGTCGGCAGTTGACGCTCCACCGGCTGCGGGTCGCGGACGGACATGGCGACGGGCTCCTCCCTGTTCGGACACCGGCGGTATCGGCCCGTGGTGGGGGCGGCTCCGCCTGATCGCTGTGCCGGAGGCGCCCGCTCCCGGGTCTCGGAAGCTGCTGACCAGCGGCATGCGCTGTGAGTATGCCCGATCGGCGACCTCCCGTCACCAGTTAACGACCGCTCACTTCAGGAATCCAGTCCGGGCACCCATCAGGGCCGATATTGGTCCGAACCATTGACCAAATGGTCTAGTCCTCCTACTGTGCATGACCAACGCTTTACCGCGTTCATGCCAATCGGCGCGCATTCCCCTCTCCCCCACGAGGAGACACCGATGCACACTCCCCACCGCACCCTCGTCCGGGCGCTCGTCTCGGCCGCGTGTACCGCCGCCCTCGGCGCGGGCCTGCTGGCCGGCACGGGCACGGCGACCGCGGCGGCACCGAGCGCCCCGCAGGTGAAGGCCGGCTCCAAGGTCGTCGGCTACTTCACCGAATGGGGCACCTACGACCGCAAGTACTACGTCAAGAACATCGAGACCTCGGGCTCCGCGGCCAGGCTGACCCACATCAACTACGCCTTCGGCAACGTCACCGGCGGCAGGTGCGCGATGGGCGACTCCTACGCGGCGACCGACCGGGCCTACACCGCGGCCGAGTCCGTCGACGGCGTCGCCGACACCTGGGACCAGCCGCTGCGCGGCAACTTCAACCAGCTGCTGAAGCTGAAGAAGAAGCACCCGGGCCTGAAGGTCCTGTGGTCCTTCGGCGGCTGGACCTGGTCGGGCGGCTTCGGCGAGGCCGCGAAGAACCCCGCCGCCTTCGCCCAGTCCTGCTACGACCTGGTGAAGAACTCCAAGTGGGCGGGCGTCTTCGACGGCATCGACATCGACTGGGAGTACCCGAACGCCTGCGGCAACACCTGCGACACCAGCGGGCGGGAGGCCTTCAAGAACCTGATGGCCGCGCTGCGGTCGAAGTTCGGCTCCGGGAACCTGGTGACGGCGGCGATCACCGCGGACGCCACCAGCGGCGGAAAGATCGACGCGGCCAACTACGCCGGAGCCGCCCAGTACGTCGACTGGTACAACCCGATGACGTACGACTACTTCGGCGCCTGGGACGCGGCCGGCCCGACCGCCCCGCACTCCCCGCTGAACTCCTACGCGGGCATCCCGAAGGCGAACTACCACTCCTCGGCGACCGTCGCCAAGCTCAGGGGGCTCGGCGTCCCGGCCTCCAAGCTGCTGCTCGGCATCGGCTTCTACGGCCGCGGCTGGACGGGGGTCACCCAGGCGGCGCCCGGCGGCACGGCCACCGGCCCGGCGGCCGGCACGTACGAGCAGGGCATCGACGACTACAAGGTGCTCAAGGCCAAGTGCCCGGCGACCGGCACGGTGGGCGGCACGGCCTACGCCAAGTGCGGGAACGACTGGTGGAGTTACGACACCCCGGCGACCATCGCCACGAAGATGACGTACAAGGACCAGCAGGGGCTCGGCGGCACCTTCTTCTGGGAGCTGAGCGGCGACACCGCGAACGGTGAGCTGATCAAGGCGATCCACTAGCCCCGCACCGGGGGACGGCGGAGCGGGGGTCACGGGCCTCCGCTTCCTCGTTCCCGGCCGTCCCGGCAGGCGGGCGGTGCTCAGCCGTCCCGGCGGGCGGGCGGCGGGGCCGGGTAGGCGGGGTCCAGCTCCTCGACGGCGCGCAGGGCCCCGCCGAGCGTCTTCACGAGCAGCTCGCGCATGGTGTCGCGGGACAGCCCGGGGCGGTCTATCCAGTCCAGGGTGGCACCCTCCACGCTGCACACCCAGGAGAGCAGGCCCATCCGGGCCAGCGGGGCTGTCTCGCGGCGGCCGTAGGCACCCTCGGCGATCGTGGCGACGATCGCCTCGCGCACGCCGTCGCGGATCGCGTGCACCTCCGTGTCGAAGCCGACACCGCCGCTGACGATGGTGCGGTAGGCGGCCTGGTGGTTCTCGGCGTAGCGCAGATAGCCGTCGATGGTGCGGTGCACGCGGTCCACGGCGGGCAGCCGGAGGCCGCCGGCGGCGGAGGTGACCAGGTCGGCGACGGAGTCCTGGATGATCGCCAGGTAGTAGCCGCGCTTGGAGCGGAAGTAGTAGTAGATCAGGCCCTTGGCGACGTGGGCGTGCCGGGCGATGTCGTCCATGGACAGGGCGTCGTAGGACGTGTCGGCGAACAACTTCCGCCCGATGGCGATGAGTTCGGCACGACGCGCCGTGGAGCGCTCGGTGCCGCGCACCGGGGTGGCGGCACGCTGCTGCGGCATGTTCAAGATCGACCCTGTCTAGGCGCGGCGAGACATCCGCAGTATGTCAGAACATGCAGCGCGCGGAGGCGGTCGGTACGGAACCGTCTGAGCGGTCGGTTCAGGAGCGTGGGGGCGGTACGAGAGCACCGTCCCGGAGCCCGCGTGGCTCGGCACCGGAGCCCGCGCGAGGCCGGGCGGACACCCGCGCGGGACCGGGCGGACGTGCGCGCGGGACCGGGCGGACGTGCGCGCGTCGGCTCAGAGAAGGCCGAGCTGGGTCACGAGCATCGCGAGCACCGCGACGAGGACCCAGCCCATGACGTGCTCGACGATCTTCGGGCCGTCTTCCTGGGGGCCGCCGGTGCGGACGCGGGTGGCGGTGGCCGGGTGTGCGGTCATGGTGTTACTCGCAGAGGTCGGACGTACATGGTCGAATCCCCCCGTACACCCGTCCACCTTGCCACCCGCGACGGCGTTCGGGGCGATGAGCTTGGTCACACGCCCGTCGGCGGGTCAGTGCACGCCCACCAGGGCGAGCGCCTTGCGCTGGCGCGGGCTCGGGTGGGCCGGGAAGTAGAGGTAGCAGACCCCTCCGGTGCCGGAGACGACCTTCCCGGAGGCGTTGTACCGCTTGGTCCGCAGCCAGATGTTCTCGAACTCCCGGCGCAGATAGACCCGTCGGACCGCCGCGTCGTCCGCCGACGCCGGATCGTTCGCGATCACGTCGCCGTCCGCGGTGAACCCGATCACCGTCATCAGGTGCCCGGAGGTGCCGTACCCGGCGCCGGTCAGCTCGGTCTTCAGGAAGGACTGGGACGTTATGGCCGGGATGCCGGCCGCGATCAGCGTCTCCAGGTCGGTGAGGGAGGCGAGCCGGGTGACCACGCCCTGCAGACCCTCGAAGGTGGCCGCGTAGGCCGCGTTGAAGGGCCAGTTGCCGCAGCCCTCGTACTGGTGGTCGTAGGTGAACCGGGCCGCGTGGTCGACCTGCGGGTCGGCGTAGGACGGGTCGACCCAGGACAGCTGCTCGCGGGTGAGCCTGCCGCCCCAGTACTCGACGATCATCTGCGAGGAGGTCGGGCTGCACCATGCCTCGCCACCGCTGTCGTACTCGGGGTACTGGCCCTTGTGGATCTCCTGCGAGTAGCGCGGGACGGCCAGTTCCTGGGCGAGGCCGGGGGTGGAGGCCGGGACGGTGAAGCGGTCGGGGATGTCGGAGCCCATCGCGCCGAGCCGCCAGACGGTCGGCGTGAGGTGCGTGCCGGGCCGCCGGTACAGGGTGAGGCGCAGCCGGTACGCCGTCAGGCGCAGGCCGGTGCTCGCGTCGTCGATGGCGAAGGTGTCGGTCCAGATGGTGCTTCTGCCGTCGGTCTGGTCGTCCACCGAGGTCCGCTTGATGTCCTGGTCGCCGGCCGCCCAGCGGCCCATCACGTACCAGGGTGTCTCCGTGCCGTCGGAGTACGTGCCGAGCAGCTCGACCTGGATCCAGGTGCCGTCGGGCGTGTGCGCGTTCCAGGAGGCGACGGCCTCGGTGGCGGGCACGGCGAGCCGGTGCACCGGGGAGGTCCAGGTGGCGTAGTCCCAGGCGGCGGTGGTGCCGGTGTGCGGGTCGGTGTAGTCGGTGCGCCCGGCGGGGGCGCCGATCACGACGCCGGGCCGGCGGCCGGAGACGGCCCGGGTGCCCTGGGCGGTCCCGCTGCGCCATTCGCGGTGCGTCGTCCAGGCGTGATAGTCGATCGGGCGGGCCTGCGCCCCGCCGGGTCCGTCGGCGTCGGCGGCGGGTCGCGGTGCGGCGGCGGCAGCGGGGGCCGCTGTGCCGGTCACCGCCGCTGCGACGGCCACCGCCAGAACGGTTCTTCGGGACGGCTCTTGAACTCTGCTCATGGGCGCGATGACCCCCAGGGTGTCCGAGTCGGGCTGGTCCGGTGCACGTTGTGCGCCAACTATGGAGCAGGCCGGATTCCGCTGCCAGCACTTCGGCGCATGCCGCGGCACGAATATTGGTCTCGGCCACTGGAACGCCGGTGGGACGGGCCGGCGCCCCGAGGGGGCGCGGGGAACCACGCGACCGGTCCCCACGCCCCCGCACCCGGCCGCGACGCGCGGCCGCCCGGGCCGGACCGCCCGGTCAGACCAGGTCCATCGCGGCGACCTCGTCGGGGCGGCCGTAGCTGACCGGGCCCTGGAAGCGGCGGCGGGCGGTGGCGAACCACCACACCGTGGCCACCAGCAGGACGACGGCGAGCGCGATCGGCGCGTAGTTGAAGGAGTCGGCCGTGATCGGCGAGGCCTGCGGCAGCATGAACAGGACGCTGCTGAGCAGGATCCAGACCACCGCGAGCCAGCCGATCGGCCTGCCCCAGCGGCCCAGGTGCCAGGGCCCCGGCTGGAACGCGTCACCGAGCCGCAGCCGCAGGAAGATCGGCACGGCGTAGGCGAGGAAGAGCCCGACCACGTTGACGCTGACGATGGCGGTGAACGCCGTGTGCGACCACCAGCCCGGCACGACCAGGGCCAGCGAGCAGGCGACCGCGAGCCACACGGCCTTCACCGGGGTACGGGTCCGCAGCGAGACCGAGTGCCACCAGCGGGAGCCGGGCATGGCACCGTCCCGGGAGAAGGCGAAGATCTGCCGGGTGTTGCTGGTGAGGTTGGCGAGACCGCAGAACAGCATCGCGCCGATGACGATGAGCAGCATCACCTTGGCGGTGCGCAGGCCGAGGCCGTCGATGAGGATCTGGACGGGCGGCGCGGCGGCACCGGCCACCTCGGCGTAGTCGCCGATGCTGTAGACCAGTGCCAGCATCAGGATCAGACCGGTGATCGCCGAATATCCGATGGCGCGGGTGATGCCCTTCGGGGCGCTGACCGTCGCGTGGACCGTTTCCTCGGACATGTGGAAGCTGCCGTCGAACCCGGTGAAGGTCCAGCTGGTCACCAGCAGGCCGAGCATCCCGCCGTAAAGCCCGTTGGTGAAGCCGGTGTTGTTCTCGAAATGGGTGACGAAGGACGCCTGCTGATGCTGGTCGGGCATCACGATGAGTGCCCCCACGATCACGACGAGTCCGATCAGCAGCCACCACACGGAAATGCGGTTCAGGACCGCGACGAGCTGGACGGTGTAGGTGTTGGCGAGTCCCTGCAGAACGATGATCAGTGCCGTGATGAGAACGGTCTGGTGCGCGGTCGGCTCGTACGAGGGCCACTGCAGCTGCACGAACACCTGGATGAAGGTGGCGGCGGCGTAGCCGGTGGCGGCGGTGCCGCCGATCTGGCCCACGAAGTTCAGCCAGCCGGTGTACCAGGACCAGGCGCCCTTGTGCCGCTTGGCGAGTTTGCCCGCGGAGAAGTAAAGGGCACCGCTCGTCGGATAGGCGGAGGCGACTTCCGCCATGGCCGCGCCGATGAGCAGCACCATGACCGACACGCCGATCCAGCCGAATACGAGAATGCGGGGGCCGCCCGCGTTCAGGCCGAATCCGAAGGACGAGAAAATACCCGAGAGGATATTGATGATGGTGAAGGAGATCGCGAAATTGTCGAACGCCTTGAAGCGCCGGGTGAGTTTCCGCGGATAACCCATCGCATGCAGGGTGGCGTCGTCGTCGAGCACGACGGTGTCCGCGGCCCGGGCGTGCGCCCGGGAAGTCGGCATCCGTTCCGACACGGATCGGCCTTTCTCTCGATGGGACAGGGGACGGATCTCTTGGTGGGCAGGAGGGACGAACGGGGTCAGCCGGACCCCGGCACGGGCAGGCCGCAGGCGCGCCGGGCCCGGGAGAGCTGCTCCGCGGGATCGCCGAAGGCGCTCCAGGGCATGCGCGAGGCGTACGGGCCCGCCGCCGTGAAGACCGCCCGGGCCTCGAACTCGCGCCGGCCCATGACCAGCGCGTGCGCGAGGTAGGCCAGGTCGAGCACCGGGGTGAAGCGGTAACCGGCCACCGTGGGCAGCCAGTTCTGGTAGATCGCGAGCGCGGTGGAGCGCCACTGGGGCTGTTCCCAGATCTGCTCGGCGAGCAGCTGGGTGGGGTTGTAGCTCTCCACCAGGGCCACCAGGGGCAGCAGCCGCAGAGCGGAGTCGCCGGGCGCCCGCTGGCTGAGGAAGGCGGCGACGTCCCAGGCGGCGGTGACCGAGCCGCCGTACCGGGTGAAGAAGCAGGACAGGAACCGGTGGTGGGCCTCGCGGTGCCAGGGGTCCAGGGACAGGATGTGCGCGAACAGCCGCCAGGGGCCGGGCGGGGCGGTGAGCAGGCCCTGCGGGGCCGGGTCGCGCAGCCGGTGCAGCCGGGCCATCGCGAGCCGGGCGACCCAGGGGGTGGGGTCGGCGGGGGCCGCGTCGGCGGCCCGGTCGCAGGCGGTCAGCGCGATCCGCTCCAGCGCCCCGGCGCGGTCGTCGCGCGCGTCGGCGGCCCGCAGGGCGCGCTGCACCGCGACCCGGGCCCACATCAGCGCGGCCTCGGGCGTGGCCTCCTCGGCGAGCCAGCGTTCCACCAGGTCGGTGCCGGCCGCCTCGGAGGCGAGGACCAGCGAGCGGTGGGCGCGCAGGGCGAGGTCGGAGCGGGTCTCGGCGAGCGCCTCGTGGGCGGACCGATAACGTCCGGCGCGCACGTCGACGCAGACGCTCGCCAGGACGCGGTCGTCGGCCGCCGGATGCCATACGTAGTGCCCCTCGAATAACTCCGCGGCCATGTCCCCCCGCCAGTCCCCGCTCGTCGCATCACGTTGCGCAGGAGGCACCTTACTCAGCGTGGGGCACACCCGAAACGCCGAATTCGACATATCGGTCAGGGGATTCGTCGTGTTTATCGGTGCGATTGACTGGCCGCCAGCCGGTGATTCAATACGCGACTTTTCCCCGGGCGGAGTGCCCGCCGGACCGGTCACCCGGGGGCCGCTACTAGACTGTTTCACGGAAAACCCCCCACACCGCATCACACCTCGGGAATCGCCATTCACGACCTCGCCGCCCGGCTGCGCGGGCTCCCCCCTTCGCTGGGACCGGTCCGGCTGATCGGTGTCGACGGGCACGCCGGGTCGGGGAAGTCCACCTTCGCCGGGCGGCTGGCGCGGGCGCTGGACGGGGCTCCAGTGCTCCACCTGGACGACATCGCCAGCCATGAACAGCTCTTCGCCTGGACCGGCCGGCTCATGTCCGAGGTGATCGGACCGCTGGCGCGCGGTGAGCGCGCGCACTTCACCCCGTACGACTGGCGGGCCCGCGCCTTCGGCATGCCGCGTCCGCTGCCGGCCGCGCCCGTCGTCCTGATCGAGGGCGTCGGCGCCGGCCGTCGCGCGCTGCGGCCGCATCTCGCGGGACTGCTGTGGATGGAGCTGCCCCAGGAGGAGTCGTGGGCGCGTGGCCGCCGGCGGGACGGAGTGGAACAGCGGGAGTTCTGGGACGGCTGGATCGCGGCGGAGCGGGCGCACTTCGCCGCCGACCCCTCGCGCCCCCATGCCGATCTTCTGGTGCTGCAGCGACAAGAGGGGTACGAGGTGCTGCCGGGACCCGGCGCGACCCCCGCAGCCGGACAGGGCGTGACGCTGAGTGAGGGACCGTCCTCGATGTGGTGAAGTGGTGAAGAGCCTTGCGGGGCAAGTTATCCGAGTGCCTCAACTGTGCTTGACCCGGGGGCCGTACAGGACTTACGTTCTCAATGTGCGGCTTTCGGAGCCGCCCCTCGACACGAAGCCCCCGGTTGTTCCCCCGTGACCGGGGGCTTCGTTCTGCCCGCGGGACGGGATTTCCGGCTGCCCCCCGCACCGATCCTCTCACCCTCGGTCACGAAACGCCGTGCGCCCCGTCTGCTCCCACCTCGCCGAACGGCCCGTGCGGCACCCTTCGGCCCGCGCAGGTACCGCGGGTACGATGCCCTCGGTGCGACCTTCGAGCGACTGCCTCGCGCACCTGCAACTCCGGTCCGCGGCACAGCGGTTCGACCGCGGCGGCCGTCGGGCGACCGCCCGGTGGTGAACCACGGGGACACGGTCTGTGGGGGGACGTGATGGACTTCGGCACGCAGGGCCCCGAGGCCCCGGCCGACCTCGCCTGGCTGCGGGGGGTGGACGCCTACACGATGGGCGCCTACCCGCAGGCGGAGGAGGAGTTCCGCACCGCGGTGCGGATGGACCCGGGCATGGCGGACGCCTGGCTCGGGCTGCACGCGCTGCGGATCGACACGACCACCGCGCTGCTGCGGATGTTCCGGCACCGCGAACGCTTCGGCGAACAGCGCACCCGCCACCGCCGCACCCTCAACTCCTGGTATTGGCTGGGCTGGTGGGTGCAACCGGTGCTGGAGAGCCCGCGTGATCTGCTGCTGGCACACGCCTCCCACTGGCTGGACGGCCGGCACGTGCCCGAGCTGGACCGCGCCCTCGCCGGGCTGCCCCCGGTCGACGCCGACGCCCAGGTCCGCTTCCTGCACGCCTGCCGCGCCTATCTGGTCAAGGACTGGGAGCAGCTGGTCCGGCACACCGACCCGCTGCTGGACGATCCCATGCTCGGCATCGAGGCCGGCCTGTTCGGCGGCATGGCCCGGGTCCGGCTGGAGATGTACGGCCAGGCCGAGCCGCTGCTGTCGGCGGCGCTGATGCGGTGCCGCAGCGAGCAGCCGCAGCGCAAGGAGCTGCGCTACTGGCTGGCCCGGGCCCACGAGGGCACCGGCCGCAGCGCCGCCGCGCTCCCCCTGTACCGGGCGGTGCACCGGGTCGACCCGGCCTTCATGGACACCTCCGCCCGGCTCGCCGCGATCGCCGAGGGCGACGGCTACGACGACGCGGCAGGCTTCGCCGCGATCACGCTGACCGGCGCGGGCCAGGACACGGTGGACGGACCCGACGGGTTCGATCCGCTGTTCGGGACGGAGGGCCGTGATCTGCGGCTGCCGGAGCCCGATCTGCCGACGGGGCCGCTGCCGTCGGTCGCCGACCCCTCGGTACGCGTCAGGACGGGGCCGGCCGGGGTGACCACCTCACCGATCCCGGCCGGGCCGACCGATCCCGCGTTGCTCGAGGAGGCGCTCGCCGAACTGGAGCGCATGGTGGGGCTCGAACCAGTGAAACGCCAGGTCAAGGCGCTGTCCGCGCAGTTGAACATGGCGCGGCTGCGGGCCGGGCAGGGGCTGCCGGTGCAGCCGCCCAAGCGGCACTTCGTCTTCTCCGGTCCGTCCGGCACGGGCAAGACCACGGTCGCGCGGATCCTGGGCCGGGTGTTCTACGCCCTGGGCCTGCTCGGCGGCGACCACCTCGTGGAGGCCCAGCGGGCCGACCTGGTCGGCGAGTACCTCGGGCAGACGGCCGTGAAGGCCAACGAGCTGATCGACTCCGCGATCGGCGGGGTGCTGTTCGTGGACGAGGCGTACGCGCTGTCCAACACCGGGTACGGCAAGGGCGACGCGTACGGCGACGAGGCGCTCCAGGTGCTGCTGAAGCGGGCCGAGGACAACCGGGACCACCTGGTGGTGATCCTGGCCGGCTATCCGGAGGGCATGGACCGTCTGCTCGCCGCCAACCCCGGCCTGTCGTCCCGCTTCACGACCCGGGTGGACTTCCCCTCCTACCGGCCACCGGAACTCACCGAGATCGGCAAGGTCCTGGCGGCGGAGAACGGGGACCTGTGGGACGAGGAGGCGCTGGAGGAGCTGCGTTCCATCGCCGGGCACGTGGTCGACCAGGGCTGGATCGACGAGCTGGGCAACGGACGGTTCCTGCGGACGCTGTACGAGAAGAGCTGCGCCTACCGGGATCTGCGGTTGTCGGCGTACACCGGATCCCTGTCCCGGGCGGACCTGGCGACCCTGCGGCTGCCCGACCTGATGCAGGCGTACGGGGAGGTGCTGTCGGGGCGGGGGCCGCAGGATCCACCGGGGTTGTAGCGGCGGTCCGCGGGCGCGTGGGGATCCGCGCGGGCGATCCCCACGCACCCCGGGGTGACCACCGGCTACGTGGCCAGCGCCTGCTCCGGCTCCCCGCTCGTCCTCGGTTCCGTCAGGGTCACGTCGGACACCTCCCGGTGCGCCGGGTCCCGCACCTCGCCCACCAGGAGTTCCAGCACGTCCTCCAGGGCGACCAGGCCGAGGACCCTGCCGCCGGCGTCGGCCACCTGGGCCAGGTGCGTGGCGGCCCGGCGCATCACGGTGAGGGCGTCGTCCAGCGGCAGTTCGGCCCGGAGCGTGGCCATGGGGCGCCAGACGTGCTGCGGGACGGCCCGGTCGGAGTCCTCCAGATCGAGCACGTCCTTCACATGGACGTACCCCATGAAGGGGCCCTTCTCGCCGGCCGCGACCGGGAAGCGGGAGTAGCCCGTGCGGGCCGTCAGCTCCACGATCTGCCCCGGGGTGACCGACGGGGCCACCGTGACCAGCGACTCGCGGCGCAGCAGGACGTCCGTCACGGGGCGGGAGCCCAGCTCCAGGGCGTCTTCCAGGCGCTCCCGCTCCTCGGGGCCGAGCAGGCCCGCCTGGCCGGAGTCCTCCAGCAGGCGGTTGAGCTGCTCGGTGGTGACGACCGCCTCGACCTCGTCCTTGGGCTCGACCCGGAACAGCCGCAGGATGCCCTGGGCGCAGGTGCCGAGGGCCGCGGTGATCGGCTTGCAGAGGCGGGCGAACCAGACCAGGCCGGGGCTGAGCCAGAGCGCCGCCTTCTCGGGCGCCGCCATGGCGAGGTTCTTCGGCACCATCTCGCCGATGACCAGGTGGAAGAAGACCACCGCGGCCAGGGCGATGACATAGCCGAGGGGGTGGACCATGCCGTGCGGGACGCGGATCCACTCGAACAGCGGCTCCAGCAGGTGCGCCACCGTCGGCTCGGCGACCGCGCCGAGCGTCAGGGAGCAGACGGTGATGCCGAACTGGGCGGCGGCCATCATCTGCGGCAGGCGTTCGAGGCCGTACAGCACCTGGCGGGCCCGGGCCGTGCCGAGCGGTTCGATCTGGCTGCGGCGGACGGAGACGAGCGCGAACTCGGCGCCGACGAAGAAGCCGTTGGCGAGCACGAGAGCTGCGGCGAAGACCAGTTGGAGGACGCTCATCGGGCGGCCTCCAGCACGCCCGCCGCCGGGGCCGTCCGGACCAGACGGACCCGCTCGGCGCGGTAGTGGCCGACCTGGCGGACCGAGAGCCGCCAGCCGGGCAGCTCGGCCCGGTCGCCCGGGGCCGGGATCCGGCCGAGCAGATCGGCGACCAGGCCGGCGACGGTCTCGTACGGACCCTCGGGCACGTCCAGGCCTATGCGCTGGAGGATGTCGACGCGGCAGCTGCCGTCGACGTCCCAGGCGGGCCTGCCGTCCTCGGGCGGTGCGGGGGCCAGCTCGGGCATGTCCTTGGCGTCGTGCTCGTCGCGGACCTCGCCGACCAGCTCCTCGACGATGTCCTCCAGGGTGACCACGCCGGCCGTGCCGCCGTACTCGTCCACGACGACCGCGATGGGCTGCTCGCTGCGCAGGCGGGTGAGCAGGGGCTGGACGGGCAGGGTCTCGGGGACCAGGAGCGCCTTGCGGGCGATGCGGCTCACCGGGGTGCGCAGCCGGTCGTGGACAGGGACGGCCAGTGCGTCCTTGAGGTGTGCCATGCCGACGATCTCGTCGATCTTCTCCCGGTAGACGGGGAAGCGGGACAGACCGGTGGCCCGGGTGAGGTTGACGACGTCCTCGGCGGTGGCCGAGTCCTGGAGGGCGCTGACCTTCACGCGCGGGGTCATGACGTGCTGGGCGGTCAGCTCGCCCAGGGACAGGGTGCGGACGAACAGGTCGGCCGTGTCCTGCTCCAGGGCGCCGGCCTGGGCGGAGTGCCGGGCCAGCGAGACGAGTTCGCCGGGGGTGCGGGCGGAGGCCAGCTCCTCGGCGGGCTCGACGCCGAGGGCGCGGACCAGCCGGTTGGCGACCGTGTTCAGCGCGGAGATCACCGGGCGGAACAGCCGGGCGAAGCGGTGCTGGGGGCCCGCGACGAAGCGCGCGACCTGCAGCGGCCGGGACACCGCCCAGTTCTTGGGTACGAGTTCGCCGATCACCATCTGGATGGCGGAGGCCAGCAGCATGCCGACGACCACGGCGACGCCGGAGGCGGCACCCGCCGGGATGCCGAGCGCGGCGAACGGGCCGTGCAGCAGCCCGGCCAGGGCCGGTTCGGCGAGCATGCCGACGACCAGGGAGGTGATGGTGATGCCGAGCTGGGTGCCGGAGAGCTGGAAGGACAGCTCCTTCAGCGACTCCACGACCGTACGGGCCCGGTGGTCGCCGTCGGCGGCGGCCTTCTCGGCGTCTTGGCGCTCCACCGTCACCAGGCCGAACTCGGCGGCCACGAAGAATCCGTTGGCGAGAATCAGCAGGAGCGCCGCTCCGAGGAGCAGCAGAGAGGTGGTCACGCTGCCACCGCCTTCCCGGTATGTCGGGCAGGGGTGGCGCAGGTACTACAGGACGATCCGTCCATCGCCGGAGGGATTCACTCCTCGGGTAGCAGGAACCCCCGGGCACCGGGCGGTGCGCAGGGGCGGAGGCACAGCGGGAAGGCCTCCGCCCACCAGATTAATCAAGATCTGGGCTCGTGCGGCAGGGCGGACGTGCCCGAGTGGGCCTCGGCGAGGGCGCGCAGGGCCTTGGCGTCAGCGATGGCCCGCTGCTTGGCGATGCCCGGCTGGATGCCGAGCGCGGGCAGGCTGGTGCCGTCGCTGAGGTCGAGGAACACCCAGGGGTCACCCGGCCGGAGGTTCACCCGCAGGATCTCCTCCCAGGCCAGGCGCCGCTTGCCGGCGATGTTGACCACGGTGACACCGGAGTCGTCGGCGACCACCTTCACCCGGGCGAGCTGGGCCAGGGCCCAGAAGCCGAGCGCCCCGGTGAGGATGAAGGTGAGCCGCGACCCCGGGCCGATGTGCTCCAGCAGCAGCGCGATCGCGCTTATCACCACGAAGATCACGACACCGGCGGTGAGCAGGATCACCCGGGTGCGGCCCGGCCGGAAGGTGACGGGGAGGGTGGGCAGGTCGGACATCGGTCGGCGTGTCCCTCTACAGGCGGCAGGCGTGGATGGCCGTGGTCAGGATGGCGCGGGCGCCGATGGAGTACAGGTCGTCCATGATCCGCTGGGCCTCCTTGGCGGGGACCATGGCGCGGACCGCGACCCAGCCCTCGTTGTGCAGCGGGGAGACGGTCGGAGACTCCAGGCCGGGGGTGAGCGCGACGGCCTTCTCCAGCTGCTCGACCCGGCAGTCGTAGTCCATCATCACGTACGTGCGCGCGACCAGGACGCCCTGCAGGCGGCGCAGGAACTGCTGGACCTTCGGCTCCTCGGCGTCGGCGCCGGTGCGGCGGACCACGATCGCCTCGGACTTCATGATCGGCTCGCCGAAGACCTCCAGGCCCGCGTTGCGCAGGCTGGTGCCGGTCTCGACGACGTCGGCGATGACCTCGGCGACGCCCAGCTCGATGGCGGTCTCGACGGCGCCGTCCAGGTGGACGACGGAGGCGTCGACGCCGCTGTCGGCGAGGTGTCCGGCGACGATCCCCTCGTAGGAGGTGGCGACCGTCTTGCCCTTGAGGTCCTCGATGCCGTTCGCGGTGCCCGGCTTGGCGGCGAAGCGGAAGGTGGAGCGGGCGAAGCCGAGCGGCAGGATCTCCTCGGCGTCGGCGCCGGAGTCGATCAGCAGGTCACGGCCGGTGATGCCGATGTCGAGGCGGCCGGAGGAGACGTAGATCGCGATGTCGCGGGGGCGGAGGTAGAAGAACTCGACCTCGTTCTCCGGGTCGACGATCCGCAGCTCCTTGGACTCGCGGCGCTGCTGGTAGCCGGCCTCATGCAGCATCTCCGCCGCAGGGCCGGACAGGGAACCCTTGTTGGGGACGGCGATGCGCAGCATGAGGTCGGCTTCCTTCGCGTGGAGTGGTGTGGGTGGGAGCTGGCGGGTTCAGAGGTGGGCGTAGACGTCGTCCAGGGAGATCCCGCGGGCGACCATCATCACCTGGACGTGGTACAGCAGCTGCGAGATCTCCTCGGCGGCCGCCTCCTTGCCCTCGTACTCGGCGGCCATCCAGACCTCGGCGGCCTCTTCGACGACCTTCTTGCCGATGGCATGGACACCCTTGCCGACCAGCTCTGCGGTGCGGGAGGTGGCGGGATCGCCGTGGGCTGCCTTGTGCTGGAGCTCGGTGAAGAGCTCCTCGAACGTCTTCTTGGACATGGTGCTGCCCACCCTACGCGGTTCGCGCGGCTCCCTAGTGCCAGGGTTCAGATACTGAGCGGAGCGTGGCCGCGGTGGCCACCGCGGCCGTCACCGCCTCGTGCCCCTTGTCCTCGTTGGAGCCCTCGATGCCGGCCCGGTCCAGCGCCTGCTCCTCGGTGTCGCAGGTGAGCACGCCGAAGCCGACGGGGACGCCGGTCTCGATGCTGACCTGGGTGAGGCCCTGGGTGACGCCCTGGCACACGTAGTCGAAGTGCGGGGTGCCGCCCCGGATGACGACGCCGAGGGCGACCACGGCGTCGTAGCCGCGGCCCGCCAGCACCTTGGCGGCGACCGGGAGTTCGAAGCTGCCGGGGACCCGGATCAGCGTGGGCTCGTCGATGCCCAGTTCGTGCAGGGCGCGCAGGGCGCCGTTCACCAGACCGTCCATCACCTTCTCGTGCCACTGCGCCGCGATGACGGCGACCCTGAGGTCGCTCACGTTGCGTACGGACAGTTCCGGTGCACCCTTGCCGCTCACGTCTCTCCTTCGTGCTTCGTTACTGGTTGCTGCAGGCCGACACGGCGGGCGTGTCGAGCCAGGGCAGGTCGTGCCCCATCCGGTCCCGCTTGGTGCGCAGGTAGCGGAGGTTGTGCTCGCCGGCCTGGACGGGCATCGGCTCGCGGCCGGTGACCTTCAGGCCGTGACGCAGCAGGGCGTCGGACTTGTCGGGGTTGTTGGTCATCAGCCGGACGCCGCGCACGCCGAGGTCGGCGAGGATCTGGGCGCCGGCGCCGTAGTCGCGGGCGTCGGCGGGCAGGCCGAGTTCGAGGTTGGCGTCGAGCGTGTCGTGGCCCTGCTCCTGGAGTTCGTAGGCCCGGAGCTTGGACAGCAGGCCGATGCCGCGCCCCTCGTGTCCGCGCAGGTAGACGACGACTCCCCGGCCCTCGTCCTGGATGCGCCGCAGGGCGGTGTCCAGCTGGGGGCCGCAGTCGCAGCGCTGGGAGCCGAAGACGTCGCCGGTGAGGCATTCGGAGTGGATGCGGACCAGGACGTCCTCGCCGTCGCCGATCTCGCCGTGCACGAGGGCGACGTGCTCGACGCCGTCGACGGTGGAGCGGTAGCCGTAGGCGGTGAAGGTGCCGTGCCGGGTGGGCAGGCGGGTCTCGGCCTCGCGGCGGACGGTGGGCTCGCTGCCGCGGCGGTAGGCGATCAGGTCCTCGATGGAGATGATCGTCAGGCCGTGCTTGCGGGCGAACGGGATCAGCTCGGGCAGGCGGAGCATGCTGCCGTCCTCGCCGGCGATCTCCACGATGGCGCCGGCCGGGCGCAGGCCCGCGAGCCGGGCGAGGTCGACGGCGGCCTCGGTGTGGCCGTTGCGGACCAGGACGCCGCCGGGCCGGGCGCGCAGCGGGAAGATGTGGCCGGGGCGGACGAGGTCGGTGTGCTCGGCGGTGCCGCTTGCCAGCAGCTGGAGGGTGGTGGCGCGGTCGGCGGCCGAGATGCCGGTGGTCACGCCGTGGGCGGCGGAGGCGTCGACGGAGACGGTGAACGCGGTCTTCATCGACTCGGTGTTGTCCTCGACCATCTGCGGCAGGCGCAGCCGGTCCAGTTCCTCGCCCTCCATGGGGGCGCAGATCAGGCCCCGGCACTCGCTCATCATGAACGCGACGATCTCGGGGGTCGCCTTCTCGGCGGCGATGACGAGGTCGCCCTCGTTCTCCCGGTCCTCGTCGTCCACGACGACCACGGGGCGGCCCGCGGCGATGTCGGCGATGGCCCGCTCGACCGGGTCGAGCGTGAAGTCCTCGAGGTCGGCGGTGTCGTACAGCAGCGGTGCCGAGGTCATGCCGGAGCTCCTTCCAGTGCGGGCTGCGGGCCCCGGCGGGAGCGCAGCCACCAGTCGCGCATGCCCCACAGGACGAGTGCGCCGTAGATGACGTAGACGAAGCCGGAGAAGGCGTAGCCGTTGGCGAAGTTGAGGGGCACGCCGACGAGGTCGACGAGCAGCCAGGCGAACCAGAACTCGACCATGCCCTTGGCCTGGGCGTACATCGCGACGATGGTGCCGACGAAGATGTAGGCGTCGGGCCAGGGGTCCCAGGACAGGCTCGGGTAGGCCTTGAAGAGGAGGGCCACGGCGACCGTGCCGACGGCGGCGGCGGCGAGCATGGCCGCTCGCTCGCGCCCGGTGGCGAAGCGGGGGGCGATGTGGCCGTCCTCGGACCGGTCCTTGTCGCGCTGCCACTGCCACCAGCCGTACAGCGCGACGGCCATGACGACGGCCTGCTTGCCGGCGCTGCCGGTGAGGTGGCCGTAGAAGGCGGCGAAGAGGACGAGTCCGGACAGGAACTGCACGGGCCAGGTCCACAGCGAGCGGCGCCAGCCGAGGGCGAGGGTGATGAGGCCCAGGATGTTGCCGGCCATGTCCGACCAGATGATGTGCTGGCCGAAGAGGGTGAACGCCTCGGAGTTGAGCCAGTTCACTTGGTGGCTCCCTGGGCGCGGTCGCCGAGGAGCCGCTCGACGTACTTGGCGATGACGTCGACCTCGAGGTTGACCGGGTCGCCGGGCTGCTTGTGGCCGAGCGTGGTCAGGGCGAGGGTGGTCGGGATGAGGCTGACCGTGAAGTGGTCGGGACCGGCCTCCACGACGGTGAGGCTGATGCCGTCGACGGTGATGGAGCCCTTCTCGACCACGTACCGGGAGAGTTCCGCGGGCAGCGAGACCTTGACGATCTCCCAGTTCTCGGAGGGCGTGCGGGCCAGGACCTGCCCGGTGCCGTCGACGTGGCCCTGGACGATGTGTCCGCCGAGGCGGGCGCCCACGGCGGTGGGGCGTTCCAGGTTGACGCGGGAGCCGACGCCGAGCGCGCCGAGGCTGGAGCGCTTCAGCGTCTCGTCCATGACGTCGGCGGTGAACTCGTCGCCCTCGTGCTCCACGACGGTGAGACAGACCCCGTTCACGGCGATGGAGTCGCCGTGCTGCGCGCCCTCGGTCACGACGGGGCCGCGGAGCCGGAAACGGGAGGCGTCGCCGAGATTCTCGACGGCGGTGACCTCACCCAGCTCTTCGACGATTCCGGTGAACACTTCCCGGGTCCTCCTGCCTCTTCGGGCACGGACTCCGGGGCCTGTCGATGACGACAGTTGTACGGATGAGCACACACCGGGGCGTCGCCGGAAAGGGACACGTCCGCATACGAACGCGTCCAGATACGGCGGCGCGCACACGGAAGAGACGCATGCCCGCCCGCCGCGCACTGCCTCCCATCCGGACTTTAACCGTCGGTCCAGGAATTTCACCTGGTCAACCGGCCGCTGGAAGCGACCGGGTCGCGGACTGTAACCGCCGGTTCGGACTTTCACCGACCCCGGAGTGCGCTGCTTCTGGTACAGGGCCAGTGTGCCACGTCCGGCACTCGTCCATACGGGTGATCGGTGTGGGCTGGCTCACAGTGCGTGCCGTCGGTTTCGCGCCATGCAGTCATGCGGGTCAACTGGTGGCCACGGAAAGCGCGTTGACCTCGGCGCGGACCCATTGACCCAACTGGTCTAGTCCTTTTAGGGTGCGGACGGGCCCGGTGGCGGTGACGACGGCCCTTGCCCGCCGCCGGGCCGCCAGGGTGCTGGTGGAGGGACTCTCCCGGGGCCGGCCGGCCCCGGGAACCGCGTCTCGGCCGCCCCGCCCGGCCGTTGCGGAAAAAGTTCGCCGGGCGATGTCACATTTCCGGGTGGCTTTCCGGTCCCACTCGGCGAAGGGCGCTCCGGCGGGGAGCGCCCGGGTGTCCGGAGGGACGGAGAACAGCATGACCACGATCCTGGTGACCGGTGGAACCGGAACCCTCGGCCGGCTCGTCACGGAGCGGCTGAGGGCGGACGGGCACGAGGTCCGGGTGCTCAGCCGGCGCACGCAGCCGTACGCCGTCGACCTGCGCGCGGGCGGGGCCGGCCTGGACGCGGCCGTGGCCGGCGTGGAGACGGTCGTGCACTGCGCGAGCACGCCCAAGGGCGGCGACGAGGAGGCGGCCCGGAATCTGATCGCGGCGGCCCGGCGGGCCGGGGTGGGCCATCTCGTGTACATCTCCATCGTCGGCGTCGACCAGGTGCCGCTCGGCTACTACCGGACCAAGCTCGCGGTGGAGCGGCTGGTCGAGGAGTCGGGGCTGGGCTGGACCACGCTGCGCACGACGCAGTTCCACGACCTGCTGGTCACGCTCTGCGCGAGCCTGGGCAGGCTGCCGGTGCTCGCGGTCCCGGCGGGAGTGGCGGACCAGCCGGTCGAGGCCGCCGAGGTGGCCGAACAGCTGGTGGAGCTGGCGCTCGCGGCACCGGCCGGGCGGGTGCCGGATCTGGCCGGCCCCGAGGTCCACGGGCTGGACTCGCTGGCCCGCGCCTGGCTCCGGGCGACCGGCCGGCGCCGGCCGGTGGTGCGGGTGCCGCTGTTCGGCAAGGCGTACCGCGCCTTCCGCGCGGGCTGCCACCTCGCCCCGGACCGCGCGCTGGGCAAGGTGACCTTCGAGGACCACCTGACCCGCCGCTTCGGCACCGGTCACGATCACTGACCCCCGGCCCACGGGAGCTGGGGCGGCGCGGTGGGGAGGTCTGGGAGGCGGGTGTCAGCGCTCCGGGGGCGTGAACAGGTCGTCCTGCGCCCGTTCCCGGGCGGTCAGCAGGGCTCCGCGCAGCACGGCCGCACCGCCGAGGCCGCTCGCCCGCACCTCGGTGGCCAGGGGCGACATCCGGCCCAGCCGTTCCCGCACCAGTTCGGCGAGCACCGCGCCCCCGGCCTGGCCGACCTCCCCGCCGAGCACCACGCATCCGGGGTCGAGGACGGCCACCACCGAGGCCACGCCGACGGCGATCCGGTCGGCCAGGGCCCGGAGGAAGCGGCTCGCCGGACGATCGTCGACCGCGCCCTCCGCCGACCCCACCCCGGCCACCACGCCGCGCACCGCCTCCGCCGACCCCACCCCGGCCACCACGCCGCGCACCGCCTCCGCCGACCCCACCTCGGCCACCGCTCCGCGCACCGCCTCCGCCGCTCCCGGGCCGTCCGGGGCAGCCGGCACCGGCAGGCCGCACTCCCCCGCCAGGGCGACGACCGCCGCCGCGCCGGTGAGTGAGTGGAAGCCCCCGTCGCAGTCGGTCGCCGAGGGTAGTCCGCTCGTTCCGGGGACCGGGAGGAAGCCGATCTCACCGGTGCCGCCGGAGGCACCGCGGCGCAGGGTGCCGTCCAGGACGACCGCGGCGCCGACGCCGTGGCCCAGCCAAAGCAGTACGAAGGTGTCCCGGTCACGGGCGGCACCCTCGCGCTGTTCGGCCAGCGCGGCCAGGTTGGTCTCGTTCTCGACGGTGACCCGGGCACCGGGCAGCCGGTCCTGCAGGGCGGCGGCCAGCCGGCGGTGCCACGCGGGCAGGCCGGCCGAGTCCCTGAGGTCGCCGGTGGCCGGGTCGATCAGCCCCGGCGCGCCGATGCCGACGGTGTGCAGCCGGTCGGCGCCCGCCTCCTTCAGGGCGCTCTCCACCGCGGCCACCGCCTGCTCCACCGCGGGGCCGGTGCCGGTGTCACCGCCGATCGGCACGGATGCCTCCGCACGCACCCGCCCCACCAGGTCGGAGACCAGGACGAAGACGCCTTCCGTACGGACGTCCAGCGCGGCGAGGTGGGCGCGGTCGGCGACGATGCCGTAGAGCCGGGCGTTGGGCCCCCGGCGCTGCTCGCCGGACTCGCCGACCACCGTGATCAGCCCCGAGGCGGTGAGCCGGTCGACGAGGTCGGCGACCGTCGGCCGGGACAGTCCGGTCAGCTGCTTCAACTGCCCTGCCGTGAGCGGGCCTTGCTGCTGCAGCAGCCGCAGGGCCAGCCGGTCGTTGAGGGCCCGGGCGGTGCTGGGTGATGCGGGCATGACGGGAATCCTCCCAGATCGGCGGGGCGTGGCCGGCACGCGTGCGGCGCGAAAAGACGCTATCTATCAGGCAGGGTTCCTGATAGTTTACGGGCCGCCGGAAGGGCCTCGTGGCGGGAAGGCCGGAAAGCCGCACCACGAGAAAGCCGCGTTGCGGGCAGAGCCGGCTGGGCACCCTTGGGGAGGGACTGGGACATGAGTGACGTGAGAAGCGCGCGCGGCGAGGTGAGGCGCGCCCGGTACGCCGTGGCGGCCGTGTTCGCCGTGCACGGCGCCGTGACCGGCTCGTTCGCGACGCGCGTGCCGTGGGTCCAGGAGCACACCTCGCTCGGCACGGGCCAGTTGGGGTTCGCGCTGGCCTTCACGGCGTTCGGCGCCTCCTGCGCGATGCCGCTGGCGGGCCGCATCAGCCACCGCTTCGGCAGCCGTACGGCCCTGCGCGGACTGCTGGCGCTGTGGACGCTGTCCCTGGTGCTGCCGTCCGTCGCGCCGAACCTGGTCACCCTGTGCCTGGCGATGTTCACCTACGGCGCGACCGCGGGCATGGCCGACGTCGCGATGAACGCGCTCGGTGTGGAGATCGAGCGGCTGCTCGGCAGGTCGATCATGTCGGGGCTGCACGGCATGTGGAGCGCGGGCGCCCTGATCGGCTCGGCGGCCGGAACGCTGGCCGCGCACCTCGGCGCCGACGCGCGCCTGCACTTCGCCCTCGCGTCGGCCGTCCTGACCCTGCTCGGCTTCGCGGCCTGCGGCTGGGTGCTGGACCTGCAGCCCGCCGAGGACGAGGAACCGCCCCCGCGGTTCGCGCTGCCGCCGCGCTCCGCGCTGCTGATCGGCGCGGTCGGCTTCTGCGCGGTGTTCGCCGAGGGCGCGAGCCTGGACTGGTCGGCGGTCTTCCTGCGGGACCGGCTGGACAGCTCGGCCGGCCTCGCGGCGGCCTCCACGACCGGCTTCATGCTGACCATGGCCGTGGCGCGGATCGCCGGGGACACCATGGTGAACCGTTTCGGCGCGGTCCGTACGGTGCGCGCCGGCGGTGTCCTCGCCGGGCTGGGCGGGCTGCTGGTCGTGCTCGCCGGACACCCGGCGGTGGCGATGGCCGGGTTCGCGCTGATGGGGCTCGGCATCGCGGTGGTGGTACCGCTCTGCTTCGCGGCGGCCGGGCACGCCGGCCCCCACCCGAGTCAGGCCATCGCGGGCGTGGCGACCATCACCTACACCTCGGGGCTGATCGCGCCGAGCCTGATCGGCGGCGTGGCCCAGGCGACCAGCCTGATGGTGTCCTTCTGCGTGGTGACGGTACTGGCGTGCGGGCTCGCGCTGTTCGCGGGCGTGCTGCGCACCGCCGAGCGCGGGAGCCGCGCGGAGGTCAGTCCGCGGGCCGCAGCAGTGCCCGACCCGCGGCCCTGAAGGTCTCGGTCCAGGGCGTGGGGCGCATGGTCACCGGATCCAGCCGGACCAGCACCCGGGCGCCCTGGGCGTAGGTCCGGGTCCCGTCGGCCGAGCAGAACCGGAAGCCGTAGGTGAGGCCGGTGGTGCCGAGCCGTTCCAGCCAGAGGTGGACGGCGTAGGTGCCGGGGCGGGTGACCGGGGCCTCGTAGCCGATGCGCAGTTCGCGGACCGCGTTGCAGGCGTCGCCGGCCGCCGCCCAGTCGCCGTCGAAGCGGACGCCGTACTCGTTCCACAGCTCGGTCCAGGCGCGCTCGACCATCAGCGGGTAGCGGGCGTTGTGCAGCAGTCCGAGCGCGTCGAGATCGTCGAAGTGGACGGTGACGGGGATCAGCCGGCCATGGGAGACGGTGGTGGCGGTCGGGGCTTCGGCGGTCACGGCAGGGGCTCCTGAGCAGCGCTGGCGGGGTGGCGGCACCCCCGGGCACCGCACATACTAAGCGACCGCTCAGGAACCCGGCCGGGAGGCCCGGGGCCGGCGCGGTCAGCCGGTTATGGAGTCCAGCTGCTCGGCGGCGGGCCGCAGCGCCCAGAGGTCTCCCCCGGGCGGCACCTGGAGGCGGGGCACGGCCGCCCGGGCGCCGCCGGGTCGCCGGCGTCGGCCGCCGCGTGCACCACATCGGTCGCCGCGTACCGGTGGAACTCCAGCTCGGGGTGCGGCCGGGCGGCGCTGCCGGTCGCGGCCGGCAGCAGGTGGTCCACCGCCCGGAACAGGCTCTGCCCCCTCCGGCCCGCGGCAGTCCCAGAGGTCCACGCCCACGTGCCGGCCGATGGCCGCGAGCCGGGTGTAGGCGACCAGATCGAAGGCCGAGTAGTGCCGGCTGCGGGTGCGGGCGAGTTCCTGGGGCTGACTGCCGTCGGCCGCGATCTGCGGGGCGATCCGCCGGGCGCGCGCGTCGAGCACGGTCCGCCGGGCGAGGGCGGTGTCGCCGGTGGCGTATTCGTCCAGCCGGGCGCGCCGGTCGCGAGGATCGCCCGGGATGAACTGGGCGTGGTCGAGGGCGGGGTTCATCCGGGTGGCGGGGTCCAGGAACCAGGTGCGCAGGATCTGCCCGGCCTTCTCGGCGTAGTCGCGCCGGCCGGTGTAGTACCAGGCGAGGGCGAGGTCGTACGTCGAGTCGAAGACCTTCTCCGCGTCCTGGCGGTCCGTGCCGCTGTCGATCTCCGGATTGCGCTGTCCGTCGCGCTGGACGTAGGGCGTCGGCGCGGTCGGTCAGGTCCGCGAGGGCGCGCCGCAGTCCGGGGTCGCTGGCCGCCCGGGCCCTCCACTCATCGAGCACTCCGATCTACCGCTGATCAGATATGTGAATTCAGTTCATAAGTAGGATCGGGCGAGCGTAAAGCCACCGGTTACCCCTGACAATGGTCCGGACCGTCTTCACGTACGTAAGAAAGCGAAACCCACCATGGACCTCGGCGTGCGCTGGAAACTGCACGGTGACGGGCGCACGCCCGCGCCCGGAGCGGTGGTACGCCCCGACGAACGGCTCTCCTGGCCCCGCACCGTGGGCCTGGGCGCCCAGCACGTGGTCGCCATGTTCGGAGCGTCCTTCGTCGCCCCGGTATTGATGGGCCTGGACCCCAATCTCGCGATCATGATGTCCGGTGTCGCGACCGTGATCTTCCTGCTCGCCACCCGCGGCCGGGTGCCGAGCTACCTCGGCTGCTCCCTGTCGTTCGTCGGTGTCGCCGCCGTGATCCGCGCCCAGGGCGGTACGAGCGCGACCGTGACCGGCGCGGTCCTCGTCGTCGGCGTCGCGCTGTTCCTGGTGGGCCTCGCCGTGCAGTACTTCGGCGCGCGGATCATCCACGCCGCCATGCCGCCGATCGTGACCGGCGCGGTCGTCATGCTCATCGGCTTCAACCTGGCCCCGGTGACCGCGTCCACCTACTGGCCGCAGGACCAGTGGACGGCCCTGTTCGTGATGCTCTTCACCGGTCTGGCGGTCGTCTGCCTGCGTGGATTCTGGTCGCGCATCGCGATCTTCCTCGGCCTGGTCTTCGGGTACGGCATCTCCTGGGCGTTCGACCGGATCTTCGGCAAGATCCACTCCATGAGCCCGAGCGGCAAGGTCACCGACCACTGGCGCCTGGACCTCTCCGGCGTCTCCAACGCCGACTGGATCGGCCTGCCCTCCTTCCACGGACCGTCCTTCCAGTGGTCGGCGATCCTGGTCGCGCTGCCGGTGGTGATCGCCCTGATCGCGGAGAACGCGGGTCACGTCAAGGCGGTCGGCGAGATGACCGGCGACCCGCTGGACGACAAACTGGGCACGGCGATCTCGGCGGACGGCGTCGCCTCCGTGCTGTCGACGGCCGTCGGCGGCCCGCCGAACACCACCTACTCCGAGAACATCGGTGTGATGGCCGCGACCCGCGTCTACTCCACCGCCGCCTACTGGGCCGCCGCGGGCTTCGCGCTGCTCTTCGGCGTCTGCCCGAAGTTCGGCGCGGTCGTGGCCGCGATCCCGGGCGGGGTCCTCGGCGGCATCACCGTCATCCTGTACGGCATGATCGGCCTGTTGGGCGCCCAGATCTGGATCAACGCCAAGGTCGACCTGCGCAACCCGCTGAACCTGGTCCCGGCCGCCGCGGGCATCATCATCGGCGTCGGCAACGTCACCATGAAGTTCACGGACACCTTCTCGCTCAGCGGCATCGCCCTCGGCACCCTGGTCGTCATCACCGGCTACCACGCACTGCGCGCCTTCGCCCCGGCCCATCTGAAGAAGCAGGAACCGCTGCTGGACGAGGGCACGTCGTCCTACGACGCGCAGACGCCCGGCGCCAAGCCGTAGGCGCGCGGACGCCGCCGGCGCAACCGGTCCGGGTGCCGGGACCGGCGGCACTCCCGGCACGACGGACCCGGACCGGCGCTCTCGGTACGGCGCTCGCGGTACGGCGCTCTCGTTCCGGCGGGCCCGGTCCGGAGTTCCCTCGTTCCGGCGTTCCCTCGTTCCGGCGAAGCACCGGGCCGGTCGGCGCGCCGGCCGGGCCGCGGGCTGGGACGCTTCCCCCATGGCGCAGCCGGCACACCTCATCACCCCCGTCGACGCCGTCGTCGCGCGGATGCGCGCTCTCGACGCGGCCCTGCCCGCGGGCGACGGCGTCGCCGTGTTCAACCGCGTCTACCTCGCCGTCACCGAGGAGGTCGGCCGGCGCCTGGACTCCGGGGAGTTCCCGGACCCGCGGGCGGCGGGCGCGCTGAGCGTGCGGTTCGCCGAGCGGTATCTGACGGCGGTCGACACGGCCGCCGCGGACCGCCGCCCGCCCGCCTGCTGGCGACCCCTGTTCCAGCTCCGCCGGCACCCCGGGGTGCGGCCGCTCCAGTTCGCGCTGGCCGGCATCAACGCCCACATCGGGCACGACCTGGCCCTCGCCGTGGTCGACGCCTGCCGCACGCTCGGCTGCCGGCCGGCCGATCTGGAGGACGAGTTCGACCGGGTGGGCGAGCTCCTCGTGGCACTGGAGGAACGCATCCGCGAGGATCTGATGCCGGGTCCCGACCTGCTCCAGATCGCCGACCCGCTCACCCACCTGCTGGGCTCCTGGAGCCTGGAGCGGGCCCGGGACGCGACCTGGGCGGCGGCCCGCGCCCTGTGGGCGCTGCGGACCTGCGCCGACGTCGCCGAGGAGTTCACCGAACGGCTGGACGCGGCGGTCGGGTTCGCGGGCCGGATGCTGCTGACCCCGCTCCCCGACTGATGTGGCCGGATCTCGCCCCTGGGCGTGCCGCCCGAGGAACTCCCCCGTGACCGTGACACGTTGACCGTCAGGCACCCGATTGCAGAGGAGCAACGGCATGGCGACCCGGCTCGGTCTCGGTCTTCCCCAGATGCGGCAGTACTCGATCGGCAAGGACGTCCCCGAGGTGGCCCGCGCCGCCGAGCAGATCGGCTACGAGAGCCTGTGGGTCTTCGAGCGGGCCCTGTTCCCCGAGCCCGCCACCCAGGGCCTGTACGGCATCGAGGGCCTTGCCTGGCCCGACGCGTACCGGAGCGTGGCGGACCCGCTGGTCACCCTCACCCTGGCCGCGGCGGCCACCGAGCGGGCGGAGCTGGGCTCCAGTGTCCTGGTGGCTCCGCTGCATCTGCCGTTCCAGCTGGCGAAGGCCCTGGCCACCCTGGACGCGGCGAGCGGCGGCCGGGTGGTCGCCGGCCTCGGCACGGGCTGGTCCCTGGACGAGTACGCGGCCTCGGGCGTCCGGCCCTTCGAGGAACGCGGCGAGGCCCTGGACGAGATCATCGCGGTGTGCCGTGCCGTGTGGGGCCCGGATCCGGTCGTCCACGAGGGCCCGCTCACGAAGATCGGCTCCGCCGTGGTCGGTCCCAAGCCCGCGCGGCCCATTCCGGTCCTGCTGGCCGCGGGCAACGGCAGGGCCCTGCGCCGGCTGGTGGACCACGCCGACGGATGGCTGCCGGTGGGCATGGGGGCCGGGCAGATCGCCGGCCAGTGGCGCCGGCTGCGGGAGCTGGCCGAGGAGCGGGGCCGCACGGAGCCGATCCGGACCGTGCTGCGGGTGAACACCGAACGCGGGGCCAAGCCGTACGAGGGCACGGACCGCCGGCCCTTCCAGGGCAGCGTCGACCAGATCGTGGCGGACCTCGTGGAGCACGCCGCGATCGGTCTGGACGAGATCCTCATCGACCTGCAGGGCACCGCGCGGGACGCCGCCGAGCTGACGGACGTCGCCGCCGAGGTGTTTGAAAAGGCGCGGGCGGCCGGAGTCTGAGGCCGGCCGCCCGCGCCCTGGTCCGTTCCCGGGTCAGTCCTCGGGAAGCTCCACCGGCGCGATCTCGTCGTAGACGTCGCCCGGGCCCGGGTTCGTCGCGTCGGTCTCGCCGCCGAAGTGGTGCATGACGCCCCAGACCGCGTTCAGCGCGGTCTGGATCGCGCCCTCGGCCCAGCCGGCCGTCCAGGAGATGTCGTCGCCGGCGAGGAAGATGCCCCGCTTGTCCTCGGGCAGCCGGTCCTGCATGAAGTGCGTGAACAGGCGCCGCTGGTAGCGGTAGTGGCCGGGCAGGTTGGCCTTGAACGCGCCCATGAAGTAGGGCTCGTTCTCCCAGGAGACCGTCACCGGGTTGCCGATGATGTGCTTCCGGATGTCGACCTTCGGGTAGATCTCGCCGAGGGACTTCAGCATGACCTCCATCCGCTCGTTCGCGGACAGCGGCAGCCACTTCAGGCTGTCGTCGCACCAGGTGTACGACAGGCAGATCACGGCCGGCTTGTCCGGGCCGTCGTCCAGCAGGTAGGTGCCGCGGGTCATGCGGTCGGTGAGCGTCATCGACATGACGTCCCGACCCGTCTCCTCGTCCTTGTCCAGCCAGAACGGCCGGTCCACGGGTACGAAGAGCTTCGAGGACTCCATGTAGTGGGTGCGCTCGATCGCGGTCCAGTGGTCGATCGGGAACAGCGAGTCGTCGCAGGCGATCTTGGACAGCAGCATCCAGGACTGGGCGGTGAAGATCGCCGCCTGGTAGGTGCGGATGTCGCCGTTCGCGTCGGTCACGGTGATCTGGTTGCCCGCCGTGCGGTGCAGCCGGGTCACGGCCGGCTTGGGCTCGCCGTCCAGGTGCAGGGACTTCAGCGAGGTGCCGTACGGCCAGTGGACGATCTTCTCCGGCTCACGCTCCCACAGGCGCAGCGGCAGCTGCTGGGAGCCGCCGACGATGCCGCGGTGGTGGTCGTCGGCCTCGGTGTAGACGACGCGGAGGATCTCCAGGATGGAGTTCGGGAAGTCGGTGTCCCAGCCGCCGGTGCCGAAGCCGACCTGGCCGAAGATCTCGCGGTGCCGGAAGGACTTGAAGGCCTCGGAGTCGCAGAGGAAGCCGTAGAAGGTCTGGTTGTCGAGCTTCTCGACCAGCTTCGCCCAGATCTCGCGGATGCGCGGGACGTCCCGCTCGCGCATCGCGCGGTTCATGTCCGAGAAGTCGGCGCCCTCGTCCAGGCACTTGTTCCAGGCGGCGGCGACGTCCCGGTACACCTGGGGCAGGTCGTCGACGGTCTCGGCGTAGTGCGACTCGCCCTTGAGGTCCACGACGGTGGACGGGGTGGCCTCGGCCAGCGGGTTCGGGAACGGCGTGGTCTCCAGGCCGACCATGTCGATGTAGTGCTGCAGCGCGGTGGAGGACGGCGGGAAGCGCATCGCGCCCATCTCGGCGGTCAGCGAGTCGTCGCAGCCGTCGAAGCCGACCGTGCGGAGCCGGCCGCCGATCTGGTCGGCCTCGTAGACGACGGGCTTGAGGCCCATCTTCATCAGCTCGTACGCGGCCACGATGCCGGACAGACCGCCGCCGATGACCGCGACCTCGGTGCCGTGCTCGGTCGCCGGGATCTGGCCCAGGCCCGCCGGGTGGGCGAGGAAGTCGTCGTAGGCGTAGGGGAAGTCCGGGCCGAACATGGTGATCGGCGGCTGCTGCTCGTCGGTGTGCTCGACGGCGTTGGGCACCGTGGACGTCATGGGGTACGGACTCCTTGCGCGGGGGTGGATCGGGGAGGGCTCGGGGGGATCAGACCAGGGACCCGTACAGGCCGGGGCGGCGGTCCTTCAGGTACGGGTTGGCCTCGCGGGAGGCGGCGAGGAAGGCGGGGTCGACGTCGGCGACGACCAGCTCCTCACCGCGGCCGGCGCGGGTGCGGGCGATCCCGTCGGGCCCGGCGAGGGCGGAGAGCCCGAAGAACTCGAACTCGCCCTCGGTGCCGACCCGGTTGACGTACGCGACGTACATCTGGTTCTCCCAGGCGCGCACCGGCACCATGGACTCGGCGACGAACTGGAACGGGTGCATGTTCGCCGTCGGCACGACGAGCAGGTCGGTGCCGGCCAGGGCGTGGGCGCGGGCGTTCTCCGGGAACTCGACGTCGTAGCAGATCATGATGCCGACGGTCAGGCCGCCCAGCCGGGCCTGGACGAGCGACTGCTCGCCGGGGGTGAAGTGCTCGCGCTCGGCGCAGCCGAAGAGGTGGGTCTTGCGGTAGTTCGCGAGCCGGGTGCCCTCGGCGGAGATCAGCTGGGCGGAGTTGTACACGGTCTCGCCGTCGCGCTCCGGGTAGCCGTAGGCGATGGCCAGCCCGTGCCGGGCGGCGATCCCGGCGATCGCGTCGGCGGAGTCGCCGTCGGCGGGCTCGGCGAGACGCGCGATGTCGTCACCGATCGCGTACCCGGTCAGGAACATCTCCGGCGCGGCGAGCAGCACGGCGCCCCCGGCGGCGGCACGGCCCGCGGCCTCGTCGAGGACCTGGAGGTTCTCGGCGACGGAGCCGGGGCGGCCGGAGCTCTGGAGCAGGGCGGTGCGCATGCGGGATCCTCACCGGTACGAGGGGTTTGGGGGGCCGATAAGACCGTACGGTCGGCGTGCTCGGCCGGACAAGAAGGAGCCGTTGCGCGCGGGTGCGCGGTTCGTTGCGTGGAGCGGGGGTCCGGCGGCGATTCGTTGCGCACCCCCGCCCGGGCGTCCGTCCTCCCCGGGGCGCATGACCTGCGGCAGGGTCCGGCCACCCGGAGTGCGCCGGGCCCCTGCCGGTCGTCGGGCCCCGTTCGAGGAGGTGAAGACGGACATCGGCGACTTCCGGGTGGTCCCGTGGCGGCCGAAGCTCTCACCCTCGGCCTCCGGTGCCGGGAGCCACGCCTACCGCACCTCGATGACGACCTTCCCGAAGGGACGGGCCGTCTCGTAGTACCGGTAGGCGGCCGCGGCCTCCTCGAACGGGAACACCCGGTCGATGACCGGCCGCGTCCGGTGCGCGGCGATCATGTCGTTCATGGCGGCGAACTGGGCCCGGCTGCCCACGGCCACCGCCCGCAGGGTCGCCGCGGCACCGAACAGCAGCCGGGGGTCGACGGGCGTCCAGTCTCCGGACACGGACCCGACGAGGGCGACGTGCCCGTCGACGGCGACCGCCCGCAGCGACTGCTGAAGCGTCCCCGCGGTGTCCACGACCCGGTCGACCCCGAGCCCGCCGGTCAGCTCGCGGGCGGCGGTGTGCCAGTCGGGCACGGCACGGTGGTCGACGACCTCGTCGGCGCCCACCTCGCGCAGCCGGCGCTCCCTGGCCCGGTCGCCGGTCGTGACGATCACCCGGGCGCCCAGCAGCTTCGCGAACTGCACGGTGAACAGCGAGACGCCGCCCGAGCCGGTGGCCAGCACGGTCTGGCCGGGCCGGACTCCGCGGCCGTCGCCGGTCAGCGCGTTCCACGCGGTGACGGCGGCGCAGGGCAGCGTCGCCGCCTCGGCGTAGGAGAGGTGCTCGGGGACGGGTACGAGGGCGTCCGCGGGCAGGACGGCCAGCTCGGTCAGCATGCCGTCGAGCGTGCCGCCCAGCTGGGGCAGCCGGGCCGGCTCCAGCGGGCCGTCCAGCCAGAGCGGGAACAGGTTGGCGGTGACGCGGTCGCCCGGGCGCACCCGGTGTACGTCCGGTCCGACGGCCACGACCTCACCGGCGCCGTCGGAGACCGGGACGACGTCCGGTGCGACCGGCAGGACGTACCGCCCCCGCAGCACGAGCAGTTCCCGGTAGCTCAGGGAGGCGGCACGGACCGCGACCGCCACCTGGCCGGGTCCCGGCCGGCGCGGTGGGCGGGTGCGCAGCGACAGTCTCCCGGTCCCTTCGCCGGCGCCGAGGTGATAACTGCGCACCGCGGTGGGGAGGGTGTACGGCATCGCGCTCACCCCTCGATGAACTGGTAGTCGCCGGTGATCCGCCCGTCGGGGCCGAGGAGGAGGATCTCCAGGCCCACCGCGGCGACCTCGCCGCCGTCCCGGGACGTCATCTCCCAGTGGAACTTGACGACGTCGTGCAGCCGGCCGGCGTCGCCGCACGACCGGAAGAGGTAGTCGCCGGGCGCGACGAACTCCTCGTGGGCGCGCGTCCCCCGGACGTCGAGTGCGTCGTGCCCGCGGGCCTCCAGGACGAGCCGGCCGAAGCCCAGCCCCTGGGCGGTCCGCCGCAGATCCCCGGGGGGTTGCAGCGTATGGACCGCGTCGGCGGACCACAGCTCCCGGATCGCGGCCCGGCGGCGCTCCGCGTCGGGTTCGTTCCATACGGCGACGTACCGGTCGGTGAGGTCCTGGAGGCCGGTGGCAACAGTCATGATCGCTCTTCTCCGTGTCGTTCCTGATCGGTTTCCACGGCCATGACCCTGCTGCGCCGGCCGTCGCGCGGCAATTCCCCCCGGGGAATGGCCGCGCGGCCATCCCGCGGGTTACACAGGAGGAGTGATCAGCGAATCGCCCGTCGGAGGGCTCGGAACCGCGCTGCGCGACTGGCGCACCCGTCGGCGCGTCAGCCAGCTGGAACTGGCCACGCGTGCGGGAACGACGCAGCGGCACGTGAGTTTCATCGAGAGCGGCCGGTCCTCCCCCGGCCGATCCATGATCATCCGGCTTGCCGAGTCCCTGGAGGTCCCGATCCGCGAGCGCAACGAGCTGCTGCTCACGGCCGGATACGCCCCGGTGTACCCGCGCAGCAGCCTGGACGACCCCCGGCTCGGCCCGATCCGCACCGCGCTCCGGCAGATCCTGGACGGTCATCTGCCTTGTCCGGCGGTGGTCGTCGACCGGCACGGCGACCTCGTCTCGGCCAACGCGGGCTTCCACGCGCTCACCGCCGGCGTGGCCCCGCACCTGCTGGCCCCGCCCGTGAGCGTCCCCCGATTGCTGCTGCACCCGGAGGGCCTCGCGCCGCGCATCGTGAACCTGCGCGAGTGGGCGTGGCACATCGTCGACCGGGTGCGGGCGGAGAGCGTACGCAACCCGGACGAACGCCTGGCCCGCCTGGCCGCCGACCTCACCGCCCTGGCACCGCGGCGGCCGGGCGACTCACCGGATCACCTCGGTTTCGCCGTGCCCCTGCGCCTGCGGGCCACCGGGCCGGACGACGACCGGGTGCTGACGCTCATCACCACGCTGACCCACTTCGGTACGGCCACCGACGTCACCGTGGCCGAGCTGCGGCTGGAGGCGTTCCTGCCGGCCGACGAGCCGACCGCCGCCCTGCTGGCGGAGCTGGTGCGCCGCTGACCGTGTCCTCCCGGGCTACAGCTCCTTCAGCCGGGTCATGATCTCCTGGAGCAGTGCGGGGTCGGCCGCGGGACCCGCGGCCGGGCGGCGGGGCGCGTCGATGCGGACGAGTCCGGCCTCGGCCAGGTCGCCGAGCAGCACCCGGACGACGGTGAGCGGCAGGTCGGCGTCCGCGGCCAGCTCGACCAGGGGGCGGGGGCCGCGCCGGATCAGGGCGAGCAGGGCCGCCGGGGCATGATCGAGGTTCTGTGCCGCCGGCTCGTCCGCGTCGAGCGCGGTGACCCGGGACAGCAGGTCGGCGGTGTGCCGGCCGGCGGGCCGGGTACGGCCCCGGGTCACGGTGTAGGGGCGGACCATCGGCCCGGTCTCGTCCTCGTACCAGTGCTCGTCGCTCACCGCGGGATCATGAGGTGGTACGGGCCGCCGCGTCCAGATGGCGGCCGAGGCGGCGGACCAGCAGGGCCATCTCGTGGGCGAGCTGGCCGACGTCGGTGCGGGCCCCGCTGAGCACAGCGAGCCGGCTGCCGTGCCCGGCGGGGGTGACGAAGAGAAACGCGTCGTCCAGCATCACCATCGTCTGCCGCACCGCGCCCGCGCCGAACCGCTCCCCCGCGGAGCGGGCCAGGCCGTGGAAGCCGGAGCAAACGGCGGCCAGGTGCTCGATGTCCCGCCGGCGCATGCCGTCGGAGCTGCTGAGCGGGAGGCCGTCGGCGGTGAACAGCACCGCTTGGCGGACGTGCTCGGTGCGGGCCACGAGGTCGTCCAGCAGCCAGCCGAGATCCGTACCGGGCGCTCCGGCGGGCACGGCGGGCTGCCGCGGGGTCTGCTCGTCACCGTGCATCGTCGGTGTCCGTCCTCTCGTCGTCGGGGGTGTCCGCGGCGCCGGCGCTCTCGGCGTGGACGTCATCGGGCACGGGCAGGCCCTTGCGGCCGCGGTCCAGGCCGCGCTGGAAGGCTCCGAGGACCGCCCGCATCTCCTCGGCGTCGAGCTCGCGTCCGGTGCCACGCTCCGGCGGATCATCCCGCAGCTGCGGAGCGAGCGATTTCTGCCGGGTACGGGTGGGCAGGGCGGGAGCGCCCGCACCACCCCGCCCGGGCACCGGACCGGACCCGGCCGAGCGCGCACCCTCGGAAACGGCCCGGGACATGGGCACAGCCTCGGACACGGGCACGGCCTCGGACACGGGCACGGCCTCGGAGATGGGCACGCCCTCAGGCAGGAGCGCAGCCTCAGTCACGGGCGCAGCCTCGGACACGGGCGCAGCCTCGGACGCGGGCCGGAGTGCCGGGTCCAGGGGCGTCGGTCCGGTTCGTGGCCGGGGCGGCAGGTGCCGCGCCGTGCCCTGTGCCTCGGCTCCTCCTCCCGCCGTGCCCTGCGCCTCGGCCCGTCCTCCCGTCGTGCGCGGCGCCTCGGCCGGGACGCCGCCGTGCCGGGTCCCGCCGGCCGTCCTCGCGGGCTCCGTCTCCGGCCGCGCCAGCATCCGCTCCGGCAGCCGGACCACCGCCGTGGTGCCGCCGTACGGGGAATCGCGGAGGGTGACCTCGATGCCGTGGCGGGCGGCGAGGCGGCCGACCACGTACAGGCCGAGCCGGTCGTGCCGGGTGGGGTCGAAGTCGTCCGGGTCGGTGAGGGTGCGCTCGGCGAGGGCGCGCGCCTCGGCGTCGAGGCCGAGCCCGCGGTCGTCGATCTCCACCACGAACCCGCGGCCGACCCGCCCGGTCCGCAGCGTGACCTGGGTGTGCGGCGGCGAGAACACCGTGGCGTTCTCCAGCAGTTCGGCGATCAGGTGGACGACGTCGGCGACCGCGTCCGCCGCCACCCCGGCCTCGGGCATCGGCGGCACGACCACGCGCGCGTAGTCCTCGATCTCGCCGACGGCCGAGGCGACGACGTCCGCGACCGGCACCGGCCGGCGCCAGCGGCGGCCGGGGGCGGCACCGGAGAGGATGATCAGGCTTTCGGCGTGCCGGCGCATGCGCGTGGTCAGGTGGTCGATGCGGAACAGCTCGCGCAGGACGTCGGGGTCCTCGGTGCGCCGCTCCAGCGTGTCGACGAGCTTCAGCTGCCGGTGCACCAGCGCCTGGTTGCGGCGGGCGATGGTGAGCAGGACCGCGAACTGGCCCCGGCGCAGGGTGGCCTGCCGGACCGCGGCCTCCATGGCGGCCAGCCGCGCGGTGTTGAAGGACCGGCCGACCTGCCCGATCTCGTCGTCGCGGACCTCGTCGGCGGCCAGCGGCGGCGCCTCGGTCACCGCGTCCACGTCCTCGCCGGCGCTCAACCGCCGCATGACGTCGGGCAGCTGCTGCGTGGTCAGCAGGTCGGCGGCGTCCCGCAGCGTCTCCAGCCGGCGCGAGACGCGCCGGGCGCCCCGGACGGCGAACCACAGCGACAGTCCCACGGCGGCCAGTCCGACGGCGCCCACGACGGCCGCCTTGGCCAGCTCCCGGTAGGCGAAGTCCCGGCCGCGGGCGGCCGAGTTCTCCGCCGAGCGTGTGCACAGCCGCATGTACCGCTTGACGGCCCGGTCGGTGGTCGACCGCCAGCCGTCCGCCGAGACGGCCCGGCCGGCCCCGCCGGCCCCGGCCCGCAGCAGCGCGTCCTCGCCGCGCACCAGCGAGCGGTGCAGCTCGTCGCGGCCGAACTCCTCGAACAGCGCGCGCGAGTCGGCGGGCAGGTCGGGCACATAGGTGCGCTCGAAGACGCGCCGGTCCTCGATGGTCGCGGTGAGGGTGTCGTACTGCCGGTCGGTGAGCCTGCCGGCCGCCCGGGCCCCGGCGACCAGGGCGTCCTCGCGGGAGACGAACTCGCGCACCCGGACCAGTTCGACGACGACCTGTGCCTCGCGGGCGAGCTGCCCGGCCTGCAGGGCGGTGAGCGTGGACTGCACGTCGAAGCCGGGCTCCACGAGCGCGCTGTACCGCTCGACGGCCCGGTCCCAGGAGATGTGCCGGGACAGCACGAGCGAGCGCAGCCCCTCCAGCCGGTCCGTCGCGCCGGCCATGGCGTCCAGGGACTGCCGCTGCCGGCGGCTGAGCCGGTCCCGGTCGCCGTCCCGGATCGCCCGCCGCATGGCGTCGACGGCCCGGTCGGTGCGGCGCTGCTGGCCGAGCAGGTTCCCGGCGGCGGCCGGGTCGGGGCGGGCGCCGAGGTAGGCGGCGGACATCCGGCGTTCGATCTGGATCTGTCCGATCGCGGTGTCGACGGGGGTGCCGAAGTCCTCGTACACCCCCTGGAGCCGGACCAGTGCGCGCAGTTCGGCGGTGACGGACACCATGGCGAAGCTCCACAGGGCCATCAGGGCGAGCGCCGGGGCGAGCGCGAGCGCCACGATCCGCGAACGGACGGTGGTGGAACGGCCGAGGGGCCAGCGCATGGGGTACCTGCCGGTGTTACCAGTCAGTAGAGAGTGCGGGACAACCTACGGGACGGTCACCCCGCACCGCAATGGTGACCTGCGGTAACCCCGGGTCACGCAGGGGGCAGGGTGAACGTGGTGAGCACCGCCGCGTGGTCCGAGGGCCAGTCGTTGCCCGCCACGTCCGGCCAGGGGCGCGGGCTGCCCGTCACGAGGGTTCGCGCGTCGAGCACGGCCAGGCCCCGGTGCAGGACGTAGTCGATCCGGTCCTGCGGTTCGGGCCGCCCGCTGCCGTCCTCGTGCACGGGGTGGACCGGGGACCAGGTGTGCCCGGGTGCGGCGGCCGGGTCGGGGTGGGCCTCCCGGTAGGAGTCGCGCAGGCCCGCCTCCTCGGCGGCCTTCGTCACCGGCCACTCGACCTGCGGCCGGTCCAGGTGCGAGGGGCAGTTGAAGTCGCCGACGAGGACGACCGGCACGCCGTCCCGCGACGCCTCGGCGATCCGCCGCAGCGCGTCCCGCAGCTGCGCGAGCCGCAGCTCCTCGTGGGCGATCAGCTCGGCCGCCGGCAGCCCGTCGAAGGCGGCCTCGTACGGTCCGTACGGCGTGTAGTGCAGGTGTGCGGTCCACACGTCGACCTCGCGGCCGGGGGCCACCGCGATCCGGACGCCCGCGGCGCCGTAGAAGCCGACGTCCGGGTCGCCGAGCCGGGCGGTGATCGGGTGGCGGCTGATGACGCCGAGGTTCTCGCCGGCCCGGTGGTGGTGCCAGCCGAGCGCCCCGGCCAGCTCCTGGGCGGCGGTGCCGGCGGTCTCCTGCAGTCCGACGACGTCGGCGCCGCTGTCCAGGATCGCCTTGAGCTGCTTGGCGCGGTGGTCGTCCACCTCGCTGCCGCCGAGCCACAGGTTCCAGGTCATGACCGTCAGCTCGGGCGCGACCATGCGGCTCAGCTCCTGTGCGGTGACGCCGGCCAGGCTGTCCCGCACGGTCCGGCCGGGAGCCGCGCCGATCGGGGCGAGGGACGGGACGGCGAGTACGGCGCATCCGGCGGCCTCGGCCGAGGCCACGCCGGTCTCGGTGTCCTCGACGGCGACACAGGCGGCCGGCTCGACGCCGAGGGCGCGGCAGGCCGCGAGGTAGGGATCGGGGTCCGGCTTGGTGCGGGCGGTGTCGTCGGCGGTGACGGAGGCCGCGAACCGTCCGGCGCCGAGCGCGTCGAGGACGACGTCGGCGACCGCGCGCGGGGACGCGGTGACCAGGGCGGCGGGGACGCCGGCGGCGGCCAGCGCGTCCAGCAGCTCCAGGGCGCCGGGGCGGGGCACGATCCCGGTGCGGACGCGCTCGGCGAACTCGCGGTGCAGTACGGCGGCGAGCTCCGCCTCGGGGCGGCCGGTGGACGCGCCGAGCCAGGCGGCGGTGTGCTCGACCGGGCGGCCGAGCACGTCCGGCTGGTCGGCCTCGGTCAGCGGGCGCCCGGCGACCTGCTCGACGGCCTCCCACCACAGGCGCTCGGTGTCCACGAGCGTGCCGTCCATGTCGAACAGGACCGCCTGCAGCGGGAGGGTGGGGGTGTGGGGGGTCACGTCGGTGTCGTTCCTCACTTCTGGATACGTTCGGCCACCAGTACGGGGCGCTCGGGCAGCGAGACGCCGACGGCCGCTCCGGCGCCGAGCCCGGCGGCCTGGTGCGCGGGCAGGTCGGCCTTCGCTTCGGTGCCGTCGGCGAGCCGTACGGTGACCCGGACGACCGCGCCGAGGAAGGCGGTGGCGACGACCCGGGCGTCGCCCCGCTCGTCGGCGTGTACGTGTACGGCCTCGGGCCGCACCAGCACGTCGACGGGGCCGTCGGGCACCTCGCCGTCGGCCGGCAGCCGCTGCCCGAGCACCTCCACGGTGCCGTCCTTCAGCTCGCCCGGGATCCGGCTCATGGTGCCGACGAACTCGGCGACGAAGGCGGTGGCGGGGCGGCCGTACAGCTCGGCGGGCTCGGCGCACTGTTCGAGGCGGCCGGCGCGCATGACGGCGACCCGGTCGGCGACCGACAGGGCCTCCTCCTGGTCGTGCGTCACGAACAGGGTGGTGATGCCGAGCTCCTGCTGGAGCCGGCGGATCTCCTCGCGCAGGCTGAGCCGGACCTTGGCGTCGAGCGCGGACAGCGGCTCGTCGAGCAGGAGCACGCGCGGGCGCAGGGCGAGGGCACGGGCCAGCGCGATGCGCTGCTGCTGGCCGCCGGAGAGCTGATGCGGGTACCGCTCCCCCTTGTCGCCGAGCCCGACCAGCTCCAGCAACTCGGCCGCTCGGGCCCTGCGTTCGGCGGTGCGGACCTTGCGCATGCGCAGTCCGAAGGCGACGTTGTCGAGGGCGTTCAGATGGGGGAAGAGGCTGTACGACTGGAAGACCATCCCGGCGTCCCGGCGGTGGGCCGGGACGTGCGTGACGTCCTCGCCGTCCACCAGCACGGCGCCGGAGTCGGGGTGTTCGAACCCGGCGAGCATGCGCAGCGCGGTGGTCTTGCCGCAGCCGGACGGGCCGAGCAGGGCCAGGAACTCCCCCGGGCGGACGGTCAGGTCGAGGCCGTCGAGTGCGACGGTCGTCCCGAACTCGCGCCGCAGTGAGCGGAATTCGACGGTCGCGGCCTTTTCCTGAGTGGCCTTCTCAAGCGTGGTGACGGTCATGTGGGTCATCCCCGGGAAGAAGCGGTTCGGGCGCGTCCGCCGCCGGCACCGGCGAGCGCGAGGAGCAGGGCCCAGGTGACGAGCAGGCTGAGCACGGAGACGGCGACGGACATCTGGGCCTGGGAGCCGCCGATGTTGTAGATCCACACCGCGAAGGGGCGGAAACCGAGCAGCTGGGCGACGGTGAACTCACCGAGGACCAGGGCCAGGGTGAGGAAGGCCGCGTTCATCAGGGCGCCACGCAGGTTCGGCAGCACGGCCCGGAGCAGGGCCTGGGGCCAGCCGGCGCCGCAGCTGCGGGCGGCCTCGACGAGGGTGCGCACGTCGACGGCGCGCAGGCCCGCGTCCAGCGCGCGGTACACGAACGGCAGCGCCATCACGACGTACGCGAGGACGAGGACGACCGGGAAGTCCTCGTCCTGGATCGCCGTGAAGGTCTGGAACAGCGGGGTCCTGGACAGGTGCTCCGGCCCCCACTTCAGCACGTTGACGATGCCGGCGACGAAGGCGATCGGCGGCACCACGAGCGGCAGCGAGCACACCACCTCCACCACCGGCCGCAGCCGGGGCGCGCCGAGCCTGAGCGCTACCACGGCGGGCACCATCAGCAGCAGGACGACGGCGATGGTGGCCACGGCCAGCTCCAGCGAGAGCAGCAGACTGGAGACGAAGCCCTCGGTGGACAGGATCCTGCTGTAGGCGTCGAAGGTGACGCCGTGGCCGGGCACGTCGACGGTGAAGATCACGGACGCGGCGAGCGGCACCAGGAAGTACAGGGCGGCGAGGCCGAGGACGACCCACCGCCAGAGGGTCAGGCGTCGAGCCATCGGGCACTCCGTCGCTGAAGGGGCAGGTACACGGCCATGACCAGGCCCGCGACCAGGACCATGTCGAGGCTGAGGGCGAGGGCGACGTTCTCCTGGCCGACCAGCACGTTGCCGGACAGGGCGTCGGCGATCTGCAGGGTGACCAGCGGAACGGCGCTGCCGACCATGGCGGCGGCGGTGGCGTAGGCGGCGAAGGCGCTGCCGAACAGCAGGACGAGGCCGCCGAGCAGGGAGGGCGCGAGCACGGGCAGGGCCACGTGCCGCCAGTACTGCGCGCCGGTGGCGCCGTTGTTCAGCGCGGCCTCCCGCCACTGGGTGCGCAGACCGTCCAGCGCGGGGGTGATGGTGAGGACCATGAGCGGGATCAGGAAGTACAGGTAGACGAGGACCAGGCCCCAGAAGCTGTAGAGGTTCCAGCCGCTGTCCTTCAGGCCCAGGTGCATGGTCAGGACGCCCGCGTTGCCGAGGGTGGCGACGAAGGCGAAGGCCAGCGGGACCCCGCCGAAGTTGGCGAGCACGCCGGAGGCGGTCAGCACGGCCTCGCGCAGCGCGCGGGAGCGGGAGCCGGCCACGGCCTGCGCGAGCGGCAGTCCGAGCAGGACGCCGAGCACGGCGGAGACCGCGGACAGCTTGACGCTGCCGAGCAGCGCGGTGAGGTACGGCCCCTGCAGCGAGGCCGTCAGGTTGGCGCCGGTGTAGCCGGCGGCGCCGGTGGTGGCGTCCTTGACCGTGAAGGCGCCGTCCACGATGGCCACGGCGGGCAGCCCGAAGGCGATCGCCGTGAACACCAGCAGCGGCAGTACGGCGAGCCAGCCGGGGGCGCGGCGCCGCCGCTTCGCCGAAGCGACGGGCGCCACGTCCGCGCGCGGGAGAGCGGCGGTCATCCGGAGACGGCCTTGCCCCAGCCCTGCGCGAGGGCCGTCTTGGCCTTGCTCTGCTGGTCCTCGGTCGGGAAGGAGGGGCTGCCCGTCACCGCGGGGAGCTTGGCGGCGGCCGTCTTGTCGAGCGTGCCGGCCTTGTCCATGGCGGTCATCAGGGCGGGGCGGGCGTAGCCCTTGAGCCACAGGTTCTGGCCCTCGGCGCTGTACAGGTACTCCTGCCACAGGCGGGCGGCCGCCGGGTGCGGGGCGTCCTTGTTGACGGCCTGGGAGTAGTACTGAGCGTACTGGCCGTCGGCCGGGATGGAGACCTTCCAGTCGACGCCCTTGGACTTGAACTCGTCGGCGTAGCCGGCGTTCAGGTAGTCCCAGTCGATCGAGATCGGCGTCTCGCCCTTCTCGACGGTGGCCGGGGTGGACTCGACCGGCGTGTAGTTGCCGTTCTTCTTGAGCTCGGCGAAGAAGTCCAGGCCGGGCTGGATGTCGTCGAAGGAGCCGCCGTGCGCGAGCGCGGCCGCGTAGACGCCGCCGAAGGCGGAGCCGGACTTGGTGGGGTTGCCGTTGAGGGCGACCTGGCCCTTGTACTGCGGCTTGAGCAGATCCTTGAAGGTGGTGGGGCAGGACTTCACCCGCTCGGCGTCGCAGCCGATGGAGATGTAGCCGCCGTAGTCGTTGTACCAGCGGGCCTTCGGGTCCTTCTGCGCCTGGGGGATGTCGCCGTAGGAGGCCACCTCGTACGGCGCGAGCAGGCCCTGCTGGGCGGCGCTCAGCGCGAACGAGCTGCCGAGGTCGAGGACGTCGGGGGCGCGGTCCTGGCCCTTCCGGGAGGTGACGGCGTTGATCTCGTCCTGGCTGGAGCCGTCGGGGCTCTCCACCTCGATCTTGATGCCGTACTTCTTCTGGAAGCCGTCGATGAGGGCGCCGTAGTTGGCCCAGTCGCGGGGCAGCGCGATGGCGTGCAGCGTGCCCTCCTTCTTCGCCGCCTCGACCAGGGCGTCCATGCCGCCGAAGGCGGCCGCGGAGGTGGCGGTGGCGGCGCTCTTTCCGTCCTTGGTGGTGGTCGACGCGTTGTCGGGGGCGGCACCGCAGGCGCTCAGCGCGAGGGCGGCGACGACGGCGAGGGAGCCGCCGAGGACGGCGTTTCTCGGGGACACGGTCACGGTCTCTCCAGGGGGACACATGAGAAGTGAGGGAGAACTTGTCTGAACAAGTTGGCCTCAGTACGCCCGGCCCCGGTGTCGTGTTCATGAACGCCGGAGAAACACCGACCCCCGTTTCCCTGCACACTTCCGGTTGACACGGATCACCGCAGGATGTCGATTAGGCTGGTCACGCTGTGCACAGCGACCTACGCAGAGGGGAAGCATGACGGCGCGACACGAGGCGATCGCCGAGGAGCTGCGGCACGCGATCGACCGCGAGGAGTACACGGTCGGCAGCCGGCTGCCCTCGGAGTCGGAGCTGGCCGCGCACTACGGCGTCTCACGCGGCACGGTCCGCCAGGCCGTCGCGGCCCTCACCGCCGAAGGGCTCATCGGCTCCCGCCAGGGAGCCCGCCGGGTCGTGCTCGCCAGCCGCCGCAGCCAGAGCTTCGCCGAACTGCGCAGCTTCGCCCAGTGGGCCCGCACCATGGGCCGCGAGGCCACCGGCCATGTGGTCTCCCAGGAGTACCACCCGGCGACCTCCGAGGACGCGGTACGCCTCCAACTGGCCGTCGGCACCCCGGTGTTGCACGTCCTGCGGGTCCGCGGCCTGGACGGTGAGCCGGTGCTGCTCGAACGCACGGTGTACGCCGAATGGATCTCCCCCGCGGTCGAGGCGATCGAGCCCGACTGCCCGTCCGTCACCCAGCGCCTGTACGACGACACCGGTCTGGTCTTCGCGTACGGCGAGCACATCATCGACGCGGTGGCCTGCGGCGCGCTGGACGCCGAGCTGCTCGGGGTGCGCCGGACGAGTCCGCTGCTGCGGGTGCGGCGCGTGACGACGACGCGCGAGGGGCGTCCGGTGGAGTGGTCGGACGACCGCTATCGGCCGGACGCGGTGAGTTTCAGCGTGCACAACTCGATAGGCAACAATCCGCTGGCGCGGAAGACCGCGGAATAGGGCTCGGGGGGAGTGCCGGGTGCGGGCCCGTCGTGGTTCGCGACCAGCCGGAAACCACCCGCACCCGGCACTCTCCCGGACGCCCCCCGAGGTGATCCGTCCCTACCCCGGCGCCCCGGAGGAGAAGCGCCGCAGCAACGGCGACAGCACCAGCACCGACTTGGTCCGCTCCACGAACGGCTCGCCGGCGATCCGCTCCAGCACCCGCTCGAAGTGACGCATGTCGGAGGCGAAGACCTGGGCGATCGCGTCCGCCTCGCCGGTGACGGTCGACGCGGCCACGACCTCCTGATACCGCTCCAGGCCCCGCTGAATGGTCTCCGGCGAGGTGTTGCGCCGGCAGTAGATCTCGATGTACCCCTCGGTCTCCCAGCCGAGGGCCGCCGGATCCACCCGGACGGTGAATCCGGTGATGGCTCCGGTGGCCCGCAGCCGGTCCACGCGCCGCTTCACCGCGGGCGCGGACAGGCCGACCATCTGCCCGATGTCCGCGTAGGAGCGGCGGGCGTCCTCGGCGAGGGCGTGCACGATGCGTTCGTCGAGATCGTTCAGCACAGGGGGTGGTTCACTTCTTCGGTTCGGTCACTTCTCTGCCGTCACCGCGAGATCCTCATTGGTCGCGAGACGGGAACGGCGATAGCCGTAGAGGAAGTAGAACACGAGCCCCGCGGCCATCCAGCATCCGAAGACGACCCAGGTGACGGTGTCGAGGCTGAACATGTTGTACGCGCAGAACAGGAAGCCCAGCACCGGCAGGACCGGGCCGAACGGCACCTTGAACGTGCGCTCCAGCTCCGGGCGCCGGTACCGCAGCACGACCACCGCGATGTTGACCAGACCGAAGGCGAACAGCGTGCCGATGCTGGTGGCGTCGACGAGCTTGCCCAGCGGGATGAGGGCGGCGAGGACACCGCAGAAGAGGGAGACGAGGACCGTGTTCAGACGCGGGGCGCCGGTCTTCTGGTGGACCTTGCCGAGCGCCTTGGGCACCAGGCCGTCGCGGGACATCGCGAAGAGGATGCGGGTCTGGCCGTAGAGCACGGTGAGCACCACGCTGGCGATGGAGATGACCGCGCCGAGCGCGAGCATCGTGCCCCAGAAGGACTGGCCGGTGACGTCGTTCATGATCGCGGCGAGGGTGGCCTCCGAGCCGTCGAACTTCTTCCAGTTCCACGCGCCGACGGCGACGCCCGCGACGAGGACGTAGAGCGCGGTCACGATGATCAGGGACAGCATGATCGCCCGCGGCAGGTCCCGCTTGGGGTTCTTCGCCTCCTCACCGGCGGTGGAGGCGGCGTCGAAGCCGATGTACGAGAAGAACAGCGTGGCGCCCGCGGCGCTCACACCGGACATGCCGAGCGGCATGAAGTCGCGGTAGTTGCCGGACTTGAAGCCCATGAAGCCGATCGAGCAGAAGAGCACGAGGGCGGCGATCTTCACGCAGACCATGATCGTGTTGGCACGGGCGGACTCCCGGGCGCCACCGAGCAGGAACACCATCGCCAGCAGGACGACGATCAGGGCGGGCAGGTTGATGATCCCGCCCTCACCCGGCGCCGAGGACAGGGCGCTCGGGATGGTGACGCCGATGGTGCCGTCGAGCAGCTCGTTGAGGTACTCGCCCCATCCGACGGCGACGGCGGCCACCGACACGCCGTACTCCAGCACCAGACACCAGCCGCAGACCCAGGCGACCAGCTCGCCCAGCGTTGCGTACGCATACGAGTAGGAGGATCCGGCGACGGGGATGCTGCCCGCCAGTTCGGCGTACGACAGGGCCGAGAACAGCGCCGTGAGTCCGGCGATGACGAAGGCCAGGGTGACCGCGGGACCGGCCTCCGGAACGGCGTCGCCGAGAACGACGAAGATGCCGGTGCCGAGCGTGGCCCCGATGCTGATCATGGTCAGCTGCCACAGCCCGAGGGAGCGCCGAAGCTGTCCCCCCTCACCCTGTCCGCCCTCTGCGACCAGGCGTTCCACGGGCTTGCGACGCATCAGGCGCGCGGCGACGCCCTGGGACGCGGGGGCGGCCGGTATCGGGTTCTGCGGGGGTGCGCCTTGGTCGAGCACGCGTTGGCTCCTTCTCGCTGCCGGTCGGTTGCGGTGGTGGACCGGCACGGCCGCCGGTCCTCGTGGAGGGGGACCGATGGGCCTGCGAGGGCAGGAACCCACCGAGCGGGGTCCCCGCCACACCACGTACTAGCGCAGCACCCTATGAGGCGGGCCTTCACGGGCGTAATGCAGCAACCTTGCGCGTCCCCGGATGATCATTGCGTTCATCGGGCCCGAATGACAAATCGTTGCGCGAGAGCTGTCGACCGTTGCACAACCCCCTCGTGAGCCCTCTCCGCACCCCCTCACCGAGAAAGGTGTAGATACCACGCGCACGGGTGCCGGACAGGTCCGTCGGCGGCCCGGCTCCCGGCACCGGGCGGGTGGCGGACGGCGGGTCGGGGCGCACGCCGACGGCCCCCGTCGTTCCCGGGATGGCGGGAACGACGGGGGCCGTCGGCAGGGGTGGTGCGATCAGCTCCAGCTGGCGTGCAGCGGCTTGCCCTCGGCGTAGCCGGCCGCGCTCTGGATGCCGACGATCGCCTTCTCGGCGAACTCCTCCAGGGAGCCCGCGCCGGCGTAGGTGCAGGAGGAGCGGACGCCCGCGATGATCGAGTCGACCAGGTCCTCGACGCCCGGGCGGGCCGGGTCGAGGAACATGCGGGAGGTCGAGATGCCCTCCTCGAACAGCGCCTTGCGGGCACGGTCGTACGCCGACTCCTCGGACGTCCGGTTGCGCACGGCACGCGCGGAGGCCATGCCGAAGGACTCCTTGTAGAGGCGGCCGTTCGCGTCCTGCTGGAGGTCGCCGGGCGACTCGTAGGTGCCCGCGAACCAGGAGCCGACCATCACATTGGACGCGCCGGCCGCGAGGGCCATGGCGACGTCGCGCGGGTGCCGGACACCGCCGTCGGCCCACACGTGCTTGCCGTACTTCTTCGCCTCGGCGGCGCACTCCAGGACGGCGGAGAACTGCGGGCGGCCGACGCCGGTCATCATGCGGGTGGTGCACATGGCGCCCGGTCCGACACCGACCTTGATGATGTCCGCGCCCGCGTCGATGAGGTCCTTGACGCCCTCGGCGGAGACGATGTTGCCGGCCACGATCGGCACCTGCGGGTCGAGCGCGCGGACCACCTGGACGGCGCTGATCATCGACTCCTGGTGACCGTGCGCGGTGTCGATGACGAGCGTGTCCACGCCCGCGTCGAGCAGCTGCTTGGCCTTGCCCGCCACATCGCCGTTGATGCCGACGGCGGCGGCGATCCGCAGCTTGCCGTTCGCGTCCACCGCCGGGGTGTACAGCGTGGCGCGCAGGGCGCCCTTGCGGGTCAGGATGCCGGCGAGCCTGCCGTCCTGGTCGACGGCCGGGGCGTAGCGCCGGTTGTGGTGGTCGAGGGTGTTGAAGGCCTCGCGCGGGTCGATGTCGGCGTCCAGCAGCAGCAGGTCCTTGGACATGACCACTTCGAGCTGGGTGAAGCGGTCGACGCCGGACAGGTCGGCGTCGGTGACGACACCCACGGGGCGCTGGTCCTCGTCCACGACGACACCGGCGTTGTGCGCACGCTTGGGCAGCAGCGCCAGGGCGTCGGCGACGGTCTGGTGCGGGGCCAGCACGATCGGAGTGTCCAGCACCAGGTGGCGGCTCTTCACCCAGGAGACGACGTCGGTGACGACGTCGATCGGGATGTCCTGCGGGATGACCACGAGGCCGCCGCGACGGGCCATCGTCTCGGCCATGCGGCGGCCGGCGATGGCGGTCATGTTCGCGACGACGAGCGGGATGGTGGTGCCCGTCCCGTCCGGCGCGGCGAGGTCCACGCCCTGACGGGAGCCCACCGCGGAGCGGCTCGGCACCATGAAGACGTCGTCGTACGTCAGGTCGTAGGCGGGCTGGATGTCATTGAGGAAACGCACGTGCTGCACATCCCAGTCGATCAGAGGTGACCCCCGGACAGGTGTGCCAGGGGGAAAGAGCACGTACTTCATTGTCCCATGGCGGTGCCGGTGTCATGCCCCGACAGAACATCCAGGGTGGCCGTCGATCACCTAGGAGCTTCCTCCAAGGGCGAGGACCACGGTGAGGGCCGGCGTCCGGTCCACCGCCTCCGCGAAGACCTCCTCGGCGGTCCGCCACTCGTCCGGCCGGGTCCCGGCGTACGGCCGCCAGCCCCGTACGACGATCAGCAGACCCCGCTCCACGGCCCCCTCGGGCCAGACGGTGTGATCGGCGAGGGAGTCGGCGAGCGCGTCCCAGTTCCGGCCGAACCAGTCGGGCAGCGCCAGGGCCTTCGCGACGCGGTCCATCAGGCCCGCCTTGCCCGTGACGCCCTCCAGGTCCAGGGTGACCGTGTACCGGCCGCCCAGGTCTTCCGTCATCTCAGCACCGCCCGGAACGTCTCGTAGTGATCATCGGTGTAGTAGATCTCGCCGCCCTGTCCGGTGACGATGCGCCGGGCCCCGCGGTCACGCGATCCGGGGGTGCGCACGGTGTACTCGTGGTAGTAGCCGCGCCGGTGCTTCGGCAGACGCCCCTCGAAGTTCCCGAAGACGATCCCGTCCCTGCTGTACGGGTACGGGCCGCCCCGGTCGACCAGGGCGAGCGTGCGGCGCGCCTCGGCGGGCAGCCGGGCCTCCCGGACGGTGGCCATGTCCCTGGCCCACTCCGGAGCGGACACACCGGGGGCCGGAGCGGTGTCCGGGCCGGACGAGCATCCCGTCAGCAGGACGGACAGACAGACCAGCAGCCCCGCGAGCGCACGGGACAGCGCCGTCCCGGTTCGGGGACGCGGGGGACGAGCCGCAGCAGCATGCCGCCGATGCTGCCACGGCCGTCCCGTCACGACGGTGCCGCGCCCCGCGGTCAGGCCCCGTCCGGGTCCGCGCGGCTGAGCGCCGGCCTCGGCGTCGGGCCCGTCGTCATCAGGTGGTCGGCGGCCGAGGTGTCGGTCACCAGGCTGGTCACCAGCCCGGAGCGCAGCACCGCGTCGATCGCGGACGCCTTGCGCTGGCCGCCCGCGATCGCCACCACCTCCGGGATACGGCGCAGCTGGTCGGTCTTGACCGTGATGCACCGCTCCCCCAGGTCCCGCCCGATCCGGCGCCCCTCGGCGTCGAAGAGGTGCGCCGACATCTCGGCGGCGACACCGAGCGAGGCGTAGTGCGCGCGCTCCTCGTCGCTGAGCATGTCGTGCACCGTCGAGATGCCCGGCTCCCAGGAGCCGATGGAGACGCAGGCAACCGTGACCTTGTCGAAGTACTCGAAGGCCCGGGCGATCCCCGTCTGGTTGCGCAGCGCCGCCGCGGTGGCCGCGTCCGGCAGCAGCATCGGCGCGTAGATCGGGTGCGCGTCGCCGCCCGACACCTGGGCGGCCCGGCGGACCGCCTCCACCGAGCCGCGCTCGGCGGTCCCGGCGTCGTACACGCCCGTCAGCTGCACCACCGTGCACGGCGGCAGCCGGTCGAGCGCCGCCGCCATGTGGATGGTGGACCGGCCCCAGGCCAGGCCGAGCACGTCGCCCTCGTTCACGAGCTCGCCGAGCAGGTCGGCCGCGACCTCGCCGAGGTTCTCGGGATCGGGGGTCTCCTCGGCCTCGGCCGGGGACTCGACCACGACGGCGTGCCTCAGGCCGTAGCGGGCGCGGAGCGCGTCGGAGCGCTCGGCGTCCAGCTCGGCCGGGACGCGGATCTCGATGCGCACGAGATCCCGTTCGAGGGCCGTCTCCAGGACCCGGGCCACCTTGAAGCGGCTGACGCCGAACTCCTCCGCGATCTGGATCTTGGACTTGCCCTCGAGGTAGAAGCGGCGGGCCATGGCCGCCGCCTGCACCAGCTCAGCGGGTCCCATCCGCATGGCTGACCGGCCCGCCGACATACCCGACACGGCGATCTCCTCACTGCTGTTCACACTCTGGATTCGCCGTTCATCCTTGCAGATTCGGCGCGACTGAATCGCCCTGATGGGCGCCGTTCATTCAAGCGTTCACTTCGCCGTGGCTCCGTGGTCGCATGCCCAGGACGCCTTGGCGGTGGCCGTGGCCGCCTGGGCGCGCAGAGCACGTACCGCTTCCGCCGGGTCCTGTGCCCCGTAGACGGCCGAGCCGGCGACGAACACGTCCGCTCCCGCGTCCGCGCACCGCTCGATCGTCGAGGCCGAGACACCGCCGTCGACCTGCAGCCACAGCTGCAGACCGTGCTTGCCGATCAGCTCACGGGTACGGCGGATCTTCGGCAGCATGATGTCGAGGAACGCCTGGCCGCCGAAGCCCGGCTCGACCGTCATGATCAGCAGCATGTCGAGTTCCGGCAGCAGGTCCTCGAACGGCTCGATCGGCGTGGCGGGCTTCAGCGCCATCGAGGCGCGGGCGCCCTTCGCGCGGATCTCCCGGGCGAGCCGCACGGGGGCGGCGGCGGCCTCCACGTGGAACGTGACGGACGACGCCCCCGCCTCGACGTACTGGGGCGCCCACCGGTCGGGGTCCTCGATCATCAGATGGCAGTCCAGCGGGGTGTCCGTCGCACGGGCCAGGGACTCCACGACCGGCACGCCGAGCGTGAGGTTCGGGACGAAGTGGTTGTCCATGACGTCGACATGGAGCCAGTCGGCGCCTTGAACCGCCTTGGCCTCCTCCGCGAGTCGGGCGAAGTCGGCGGACAGGATGCTGGGGTTGATCTGCACGGCCATGACCCAAGCCTGCCATGCCGCCGCGCCCGTCTGTAGCCGCGGGCCCTTCGGTCGTCGTTCGGCTGCGGGCCGTCGTGGGTTGCCGGCGCAGTTCCCCGCGCCCCTTCCGGGCGCGGGGACCCTTTCGGCGTCAGGCGGTCCTGCGGATCAGGGCCAGGTACATCGCGTCCGTGCCGTGGACATGGGGCCACAGCTGGAGGTCGGGGCCCTCGCCCAGGTCCGGCACACCGGGGAGGAGCGGGCGGGCGTCGAGCAGCTCGGTGTCCGGGCGCTGCTTGAGGACGTCGGAGACGACCGCGCGGGTCTCGGCCAGGTGCGGGGAGCAGGTGGCGTAGCCGACGACTCCGCCGACGCGTACGGAGTCGATGGCCGTGCGCAGCAGGGCGCGCTGGAGCGGGGCGAAATTGTCCAGGTCCTCGGGGCGGCGGCGCCAGCGGGCCTCGGGGCGGCGGCGCAGCGCGCCGAGACCGGTGCAGGGGACGTCCACCAGCACCCGGTCGAAGGAGCCGGGGTGCCACGGCGGGCGGGTGCCGTCGGCGGCGATGACCTGGTACGGCCCGGGGTTGCCGTGCAGTGCCTTCGCGACCAGGCCGGCCCGGTGCGGCTGCTTCTCCGAGGCGAGCAGCGCGGCCCCGCGCTCGGCGGCGAGGGCGGCCAGCAGCGCGGCCTTTCCGCCGGGCCCCGCGCAGCCGTCGAGCCACTTCTCGTCCGGGCCCTCCAGCGGGGCGTTGGCCAGCGCGAGGGCGACCAGCTGGCTGCCCTCGTCCTGCACGCCGGCCCGGCCCTCACGCACGGCCTCGACCGCTCCGGGCTCGCCGCCCTCGGCGAGCCGCACGGCGTACGGCGACCAGCGGCCGGGTACGGCGGCGTCCTCGCGGAGCAGTTCCTCGGCGGTGGCCCGCCCGGGGCGGGCGACGAGTGTCACCTCGGGCCGCTCGTTGTCCGCCGCCAGCAGGTCCTCGATGCCGGCCCGGCCGCCGCCGAGGGAGTCCCACAGCGCGGAGACGACCCAGCGGGGGTGTGAGTGCACCACGGCGAGGTGGTCCTCGGGGTCCTCGTCGTAGGGCGGCGCGACCTTCTCGATCCAGCCCTGGAGGTCGTCCTGCGCGACCTTGCGGAGCACGGCGTTGACGAACTTGGCCCGTCCGTCCCCGAGCACCACCCGGGCCAGCTCCACGGACGCGGAGACGGCGGCGTGCGTCGGGATCCGCGTGCCGAGCAACTGGTGCACGCCCAGGCTCAGCACGTCGAGCACCGGTGGGTCGACCTCGCGCAGCGGCCGGTCGACACAGGCGGCGATGACGGCGTCGTACGTGCCCTGACGGCGCAGCGTGCCGTACACCAGCTCGGTGGCGAGGGCGGCGTCCCGGGCGTCGAAGTCGCCCTTCTCGCGGGCCTTCCGCAGCAGCGGGGGCAGCACGAGGTTGGCGTACGCGTCCCGCTCGTCCACCGCGCGCAGCGCCTCGAAGGCCAGGATGCGGACGGGGTCCTTCTGAGGACGGCGGTAGGGCTTGGCGGGCTTGCGCGGCCGCCGGGACTGCTCGCTCACGAAAAAGGTGCTCCGGGTGTGAAGAAGAGGATGCGTCTCCAGCCTACGTCGGCGCCCCCGCGCCCCGGCCGTCCGGGGCACCGGCCGCCCGGGCCGCCGGGCGCGGCCGGGTACCGCCGCGCACGACGCGAAGGACCGCCGCCCGGCGCGACAGGGCTCGGCCGTTCACGCCCGTGCACAGCCGGCCACGCCCGCGCTCGCGCACAGCCGGCCACGCCCACGCCCGTACGCGCCCGGCCACCCCCACGATCAGGCGCGGCCGGCCACCCCGGCGGTCGGGCGCGGCCGTCCAAGCCCACGGTCGGGCGCGCCCTGCCGCTGCCGTCGCCGTCGTCGTCCCGGCGTCAGCCGCCGAGCGTCTCGCCGTCCGCGATGCGCACCCCGCGGGCCCAGTCGGCGGCGCGCATCGGCTTCTTGCCCTGGGCCTGCACCCACAGCAGCTCGACGGCGTACGAACCGGTGCCCACGTGCACGCTGTTCTTGCCCACGGCGAGCCGGCCGGGGGCGAGGTCCGTCCGCTCGGGCACGGGCGTGACCTGGATGAGCTTGAGCCGCTCGCCGCGGAAGGTGGTCCAGGCGCCGGGCGCCGGGGTGCAGCCGCGCACCACCCGGTCGACCCGCAGCGCGGGCGTCGTCCAGTCCGCCTGCGCGTCCTCGACGGTGATCTTCGGCGCGAGGGTGATGCCCTCGGCGGGCTGCGGCACGGCCTTCAGGGTGCCGTCCTCGATGCCGTCCATGGTCGCGGCGAGCAGCCCGGCGCCGGCGAAGGCGAGCCGGGTCAGCAGGTCGCCGCTGGTGTCGGTGGGACGGACCTGCTCGGTCACGGTCCCGTAGACGGGGCCGGAGTCGAGCCCTTCCTCGATGAGGAAGGTGGAGGCGCCCGTGATCTCGTCGCCCGCCATGACGGAGTGCTGCACGGGCGCCGCGCCCCGCCAGGCGGGCAGCAGCGAGAAGTGCAGGTTGACCCAGCCGTGGGCGGGGATGTCCAGGGCGGCCTTCGGCAGCAGGGCGCCGTAGGCGACGACGGGACAGCAGTCCGGGGCGATCTGCCTCAGCCGCTCCAGGAACTCCGGGTCCCGCGGCTTCAGGGGCTTCAGCACCTCGATGCCGGCCTCCTCCGCCCGTTCGGCCACGGGCGACGCGACCAGCCTGCGCCCGCGCCCGGCCGGCGCGTCGGGCCGCGTGACGACGGCGGCCACCTCGTGCCGCCCGGAGGCGAGCAGAGCGTCCAGAGCGGGAACGGCTACCTCGGGGGTACCGGCGAAGACGAGCTTCATGGGCGGGATCGGGCCTCTCGGGCGGGGGTTGGGCGGGCAGCGCACCAGTCTATGACCACCGGCGAAAGGCCGCCGACGGCGAGCGACCGCCCACCGGCCGCCCGCACTCCGGCCGGCCGGGGAAGGGTGGCCCGCGGGTGGGCGGGGGACTGACGGCGCGCGGGTGGGCAGGCGGCGTACGCATATGCCCGTACGCCCCCACCCCGTGACCAGCGGAGCGTCAGCGCGTTGGTCAAGAGAGAGTTGACCACATCGGGCCGCTTTGGCGGCCCAATTCCTTTCAACGCCGGTTCGAGAGGCTTGTTCATGGCCGACCACGCAACCCACGACGCCCAGGCCCGGGCCAGCCTGCACTTGCTGGTGCGGGACATCGAGCGGGTCCGCCGGCAGGTGGACGCGCTGCGCACGCTCACCGCCCAGCTGGGCAACGTCTATCGCCCGCGCCGCTCCGGCCCGTCCACGGGCTTCGTCGTCTACGGACGCGCCCCCGCCCCGACGGTGCGCCTGGCCCAGGAGCTCCGGGACAGCGTCGAAACCCTGGTCACGGCCGCCGTGGACTTCGACCGCTCGCTCGGCTTCTCGTGGGACGCGGTGGGCTCGGCGCTCGGTGTCACCAAGCAGGCGGTGCACCGCCGGTACGGCGCCCGCCGCGCCGCGGCCCAGGCGGCCGCCGAGGCGGAGCGGTCGACGGAGCCGTCCGGCACCCGCACGCTCGACGTGAACACCGGGTTGCCCACGATGCCCACGATGCCGACGGTCCCCGCGGCCCGCTCCATGCCCACCCAGCCGACCGCGGGCAGCCCCGCCCTTCGCGACGACGCCCGGCCGACTGCCTTTCCCGGCCCGCGCAACGGCTGACGACGGCAGCCGTTCTGCCTGCCCTCCCGGGCCGTCCGGGAGGGCAGCCGTGCGTCGGGGAGGCCCTGACGGGGATGCCCGGCACTCCTGACGGCACGGTGTCCGGCGACCTGACGGCACGGTGTCCGGCACCTGACGACCCGGTGTCCGGCAACCTTGACGACGCGGCGGCCCCCGGAGCCGCTCACGGCGCAAGGGCCCATGCCACCGGCGACGAAAGGCCGGGCCCACGACGGCGGCGTCTCAGCCGATGTCCGGCGGGTCGATCCGCACCCGCACCGCCTCACCGCTGCCCTTCGCCATGCGCGCGGCCTGGGCGGACTTCAGCGCGGTGGCCAGCGCGGCGCCGCTGCCCGGCGGCACCCGGACCAGTGCCCGCTCCCAGTGCTCGCCCGGCGGCGGCGCACCGGGTCTGCGCGGCCGGCCGGGCGGCGGGGGCGGCAACGGCACCGGCCCCAGCATCTCGGCGTCCGGCGGCAGTTCGGCCGCCGCGAGGAACTCGGCGACGGCCGCGGGCTGACCGGACACGGCCGCCATCCGCGACACCGGCGGGAAGCCCAGCTCGGCCCGCTCGGCCAGTTCCCGCACCGCGTGCCCGACGGGGTCCCAGCGCACCAGTGCCTGCACGGGCCGCAGGGTCGGCTCGGCCACCACGACCACGGTGCCGCCCTCGCTCTGCGGCCGCACCAGCGCACCGGCCGCGATCCACCGGCGCAGCGCGTCCTCGCCGGCCCGCAGGTCGGGCCGTACGAGCATGGCCCAGCCGTCCAGCAGCAGGGCCGCCGCGTAACCGCCCTCGGCGACCGGTTCGGCGCCCGGCGTGCTGACGACCAGCGCGGGCGTGTCCGGGACCGTGTCCAGCACATGCTCGCGCCCCGAGGTGCGCACCGGTACGGCGGGGAAGGCCCGCCCCAGTTCCTCGGCGGTCCGGCGCGCGCCCACGACCTGGGCGCGGAGCCGGAAGCCGCCGCACTCCGGGCAGTGCCAGGCGCTCTCCTCACGCCCGCACCACCCACAGCGCAGGACGCCCCCGTCCTGTCCTTCGAGCGGGCCGGCGCAGTGCCGGCAGCGGGCGGGCTCCCGGCACCGGGCGCAGGCCATGCGGGGCGCGTAACCGCGCCGGGGCACCTGCACCAGCACGGGCCCGTGCCGCAGCCCCTCCCGGGCCACCTGCCAGGCGAGGGTGGGCAGCCGGGCGGCGCGGGCGGCCTCGTCGCGCGCGAGGTCGTCGTCCCCGACCGTCCGGACCAGGGGGGCCGTGCGGCGCACCTGCTCCCGTCCGGCGACCAGCGGCCGGGCCCAGCCGCTCTCGACGAGCTGGGCGCCCTCCACCGTGCAGCTCCAACCCCCGAGCAGGAAGGCGCACCTGTCCAGCGCCGCACGCAGCAGGAGCACGTCGCGGGCGTGCGGCTGCGGGGCGTGCTGCTCGCTGTGGCTGTCGTCCCCGTCGTCCCAGACGGCGACGAGCCCGAGGTCCCGCACGGGTGCGAACATCGCGGCCCGCGTCCCGACGACGGCCCGCACGGAACCGCGCCGCACCGCCAGCCACTGGGCGTACCGCTTCTCGGGACCGGCGTCGGCGGTGAGCAGCGCGTGCCGGCCGGGGCCGAGCAACCCGGTCAGGGCGGCGTCCACGCGCGCGGCGGCCCGCCCGTCCGGTACGACGACGAGCGCGCCGCGTCCGGAGGCGAGGGTGGCGGCGACGGCCCGGGCGAGCTCCTCGCTCCACAGCTGTCCGGGCAGCGCGTTCCACACGGCCCTGGGCGCCCCGTCGGAGGCCAGGGCGTCCAGGAAGGCCGGCCCGTGCTCGTACCGCGTCCAGGAGCCGGGGTCCGGCGGCTCCGGCGGGGGCAGCGGCTCCGGGGACGTCCGCCGCTCGGCGCGGGCGCTACGCGGCGGGACGGCCAGCTGCAGCACATCGGCGAGGCTGCCCGCGTACCGGTCGGCGACGGCCCGCGCGAGGCCGAGCAGCTCCTCGCTGAGCACCCGCTCCGGCGACACGACCTGGGCGAGCGCGGCCAGTGGTCCGGAGTAGTCGGACTCGGCCCGCCGTTCCACGAGGAAGCCGTCGATGAGCCCGCCGCCCTCCCGGCGGCCCTCGCGCACCCGGTGCCGGCCGGCCCCGAACCGCACCCGCACCCGCACACCGGGCTGTGCCTCAGCATCCAGCTCCTCGGGCACGGCGTAGTCGAAGTACCGGTCGAGATGCAGCACACCCTTGTCGACCAGCACCCGCGCGACGGGCAGCTCCTTGGCGAGCGCGGCCCCGCGCCAGGTCCCTGGCTTGGCCCGGGGCGTCTTCGCCTGGCGCACGCTCTCCCGGATGAGCGCGAGCTGCTCCGGCGGCGCCCCCTCGGCCCCGCCGCCCCCCTCTGTTCGGGACGCCCCGTTCTCGCTGCTCACGCTTGCATTCTTACCAAACGGCACCGACAACCGGCGTCCGCCCGGGATCATCACGGCTGCCGCCCGGCTGCGGCTCCCCCGCGCGACACGCCGAGGCCCGGCCCCCCGAAGGGAAGCCGGGCCTCGGTGAGGAGAGCGGGTGGGTTACAGGCCGGCGGCCTTGCGCAGGGCGTCCACGCGGTCCGTGCGCTCCCAGGTGAAGTCGGGCAGCTCGCGGCCGAAGTGGCCGTACGCCGCCGTCTGGGAGTAGATCGGGCGGAGCAGGTCGAGGTCGCGGATGATCGCGGCCGGGCGGAGGTCGAAGACCTCGTCGATCGCCTTCTCGATCTTCTCGGCGTCGACCTTGGCGGTGCCGAAGGTCTCCACGAAGAGACCGACCGGCTCGGCCTTGCCGATCGCGTAGGCGACCTGGACCTCGCAGCGGGAGGCCAGGCCGGCCGCCACGACGTTCTTGGCGACCCAGCGCATGGCGTAGGCGGCCGAGCGGTCGACCTTGGACGGGTCCTTGCCGGAGAAGGCGCCGCCACCGTGGCGGGCCATGCCGCCGTAGGTGTCGATGATGATCTTGCGGCCGGTGAGGCCGGCGTCACCCATCGGGCCGCCGATCTCGAAGCGGCCGGTCGGGTTGACCAGCAGGCGGTAGCCCTCGGTGTCCAGCTTGATGCCCTCGTCCAGGAGCGCCCTCAGCTCCGGCTCCACGACGAACTCGCGGATGTCGGGGGCGAGCAGCGACTCCAGGTCGATGTCGGAGGCGTGCTGGGAGGAGACGACCACCGTGTCGAGGCGGACGGCCTTGTCGCCGTCGTACTCGATGGTGACCTGCGTCTTGCCGTCGGGGCGCAGGTAGGGGATGGTGCCGTTCTTGCGGACCTCGGACAGGCGCTTGGACAGGCGGTGCGCCAGGAAGATCGGCAGCGGCATCAGGGTCGGCGTCTCGTCGGACGCGTAGCCGAACATCAGGCCCTGGTCGCCCGCGCCCTGCCGGTCCAGCTCGTCCTCGTCGCCCTCGACCCGGTTCTCGTACGCCGTGTCGACGCCCTGCGCGATGTCCGGGGACTGCGCGCCGATGGACACCGAGACGCCGCAGGAGGCGCCGTCGAAGCCCTTCTTCGAGGAGTCGTAGCCGATCTCGAGGATCTTGCCGCGGACGAGGGTCGCGATGTCCGCGTAGGCCTTCGTCGTCACCTCGCCGGCCACGTGCACCAGGCCGGTGGTGATCAGCGTCTCGACGGCGACCCGGGAGGTCGGGTCCTCGCGAAGAAGCGCGTCGAGAATGGTGTCGCTGATCTGGTCAGCGATCTTGTCGGGGTGACCCTCGGTCACGGACTCCGAGGTGAACAGGCGACGGGACACAACGCTCCCTGTGGTTGCAGCGGCTGCTGGCTGATCATTTGCGGAGGACGCGGGGCTGCGGCCCGGCGTCCACCGTGAACAGTTTATCGGTCGTACTCGACCAATGGGCCACCGTCTCGCCTCTCGGGAGCGCTGTGACCTGCGGCACGGGCATTGTGCACAATGGCGAGCGGCCTTGGCCAGGGCCGCCACACCCGATTTGAGCCTGGCGCGATCTGGTCAGGAGTTCGCCCGATCGCGCGCCGGACGTTAGCCCAGTCGCCCGACGACCAGGTCCCAGACGGTGTCCGCGAGGGCCTCCTTGGGCCCGTGGGGCACCGGGGTCTCGCTGCCGTCGGCGCCCAGCACGACGGCCTCGTTCTCCTCGGAACCAAAGGTTTTGCGCTCTCCCACCTCGTTGACCACGAGCAGGTCGCAGCCCTTGCGGGCGAGCTTGGCGCGGCCGTTGGCGAGGACGTCGTCGGTCTCGGCGGCGAAGCCGACGATCACCTGTCCGGGCCGGGCCCGGTCGGCGGAAATCTCCGCAAGGATGTCCGGATTTCGCACCAGGGCGATCGGGGCGGGATCCTGGCCGTCCTTCTTCTTGATCTTCCCGGCGGCGTAGGCGGCCGGGCGGAAGTCGGCGACGGCGGCGGCCATGACCACGGCGTCGGCGTCCGCCGCGGCCTTCAGGACGGCCTCGCGCAGCTGCACGGCGGTGCCGACCGGGACGACGTCCACGCCCGCCGGGTCGGGCAGGCCGGCGTTGGCCGAGACAAGGGTCACACGGGCGCCGCGGGCGGCGGCGGTGCGGGCGAGGGCGTAGCCCTGCTTGCCGGAGGAGCGGTTGCCGAGGAAGCGGACCGGGTCGAGCGGCTCGCGGGTGCCGCCCGCGGAGACGACGACGTGCCGGCCCCGCAGGTCGGGCTCCACGGCCCCGCGGGACAGCACGCGGCGGCAGACCTCGAAGATCTCCGCCGGGTCGGGCAGCCGGCCCTTGCCGGTGTCGACGCCGGTCAGGCGCCCGACGGCGGGCTCGACGACGACGGCGCCGCGGCGGCGCAGCGTGGCCACGTTCTCCTGGGTGGCCGGGTGCTCCCACATCTCGGTGTGCATCGCCGGGGCGAAGACGACCGGACAGCGGGCGGTGAGGAGCGTGTTGGTCAGCAGGTCGTCGGCGAGGCCGTGGGCGGCCTTGGCGAGCATGTCGGCGGTGGCCGGGGCCACCACCACCAGGTCGGCGTGCTGCCCGATGCGGACGTGCGGGACCTCGTGCACGGCGTCCCAGACCTCGGTGGAGACCGGGTTGCCGGACAGCGCGGACCAGGTGGCGGCGCCGACGAAGTGCAGCGCGGAGGCGGTGGGCACCACGCGCACGTCGTGGCCCGACTCCGTGAACCTCCTCAGCAGCTCACAGGCCTTGTACGCGGCGATGCCACCGCTGACCCCCAGCACGACCCTCGGCTTGTCCACCGTGTCTCCCCGGACTCGAAAACGTACGACGGAACCGTACGACTCCATGACACACCACAGGCCCGGCAGCGTGACTGCCGGGCCTGTGGATAAGTCAACCGCAATCTGACGGTACTACTGCGCCGGGCCCTCGATGGCCTCGGAGGTCAGCAGACCGGCGTTGATCTCGCGCAGGGCGATGGAGAGCGGCTTCTCGTGGACGTGGGTGTCGACGAGCGGACCGACGTACTCGAGGAGGCCCTCGCCGAGCTGCGAGTAGTACGCGTTGATCTGGCGGGCCCGCTTGGCCGCGTAGATCACGAGGCTGTACTTCGAGTCGGTGGCCTCGAGAAGCTCGTCGATCGGCGGGTTGATGATGCCCTCGGGCGCGGTGATGGAAGAGGACACGCTCTACCTTCCGATGGATGGGAAAGAATCAGACATCGTGATCACAGTCACGATCACACAACGTCCATCAAGGCTAGCAGCTCGCGAGCCACGTCCTCGACGGAGGTGTTGACCAGGGTCTCGTCGAACTCCGGCTCGGCCGCCAGCTCGGTCTTCGCCGCCTCCAGGCGGCGCTCGATGACCTCGGGCGGCTCGGTACCCCGGCCGGTCAGCCTGCGCACCAGCTCCTCCCAGGAGGGCGGAGCCAGGAACACCAGCTGGGCGTCGGACATGGACGCGCGGACCTGCCGGGCGCCCTGGAGGTCGATCTCCAGCAGGACCGGCTCGCCGTTCTCCAGCCGCTCCAGCACGGCCGCGCGGGGCGTGCCGTAACGGTTGCCGGCGAACTCGGCCCACTCCAGCAGCTCGCCGTTGGCGATCAGCTTGTCCATCTCCTCGTCGGTGACGAAGAAGTAGTGGACTCCGTGCTGCTCGCCGGGGCGCGGCCTGCGGGTGGTCGCCGACACCGAGAGCCAGACGTCGGGGTGTTCCTTGCGCATATGGGCGACGACCGTGCTCTTGCCGACCCCCGAGGGGCCGGAGAGCACGGTCAGCCGCGGACGTACGTCCGGGGGCTCGGGGGTCGTCCCCCGGAATGTTGCAGCCATGCAGCGATTATTCCAGCAATCCCGGAGTGCCCGGGACTCCCGGTCCGACTCCCCGCGTACGGGGAGTCGGGCTCAGGAGCCGGTGCTGCCGAACTCACGCTCCAGGGAAGCGATCTGGTTGGAACCGAGACCGCGCACTCGGCGGCTCTCGGAGATGCCCAGACGCTCCATGATCTGCTTGGCGCGGACCTTGCCCACGCCCGGAAGGGACTCGAGCAGGGCGGAGACCTTCATCTTGCCGATGACGTCGTTCTCCTGGCCCTGCTTGATGACCTCGTGCAGGGAGGCGCCGGAGTGCTTGAGTCGATTCTTGACCTCGGCCCGCTCCCGGCGAGCCGCGGCGGCCTTTTCGAGCGCGGCTGCGCGCTGTTCAGGGGTAAGGGGCGGAAGAGCCACGCCTACGTCACCTCGGATGTCGAACTGTCGGATACGGACCGGTGAGGAACCTAGTCGCCCCACACCTGGGGAGCTACGAGCAACACGCTGCCCGTTCTCCCCCACTGCCTGAAGGGCGTGGGAGGTGCCCCCACTGCTCGGAGACTAGCGGGCAAGTCCGCCAGAGTCAGCGAGAACAGCGGAAAAGTCCTGGTCAGCCTCCGTCAGGCCGGACATTTCAGACATATTGCCCTCGATTTGAGAATGTATTCACGCTCAAGTCGGCGCGATACCGCTCAGCCGAGCACCTGACACGGGACTCAGGCCGCGGTGACGGCCGCCCTGATCTCCTCCGCGAACCGCTCGGCCGCCCCGCGCAGCGCGCTGACGTCGGGACCGTGACGCAGAACACCCCGGCTGACGTTGGGCACGACGTTGCGGACGGCCGCGCCGAAGACCCCGGGAAGGTCGGCCGGGGTCGCGCCCTGGGCGCCGATGCCGGGGGCGAGGAGCGGGCCGCCCATGTCCAGGTCGTACGAGGACAGGTCGCCGAGCGTGGCGCCGACCACCGCGCCGAAGGAGCCCAGCGGCTCCTCCCCCGCGTTCTCGGCCGCCAGGTGGGCCAGCATGGTCGCGCCGATGTTCCTGCCGTCCGCGCGGACCGCGTGCTGCACCTCCCCGCCCTCCGGGTTCGAGGTCAGCGCCAGCACGAACAGGCCGGCGCCGCTCTCCCGGGCCAGGGCCACGGCCGGGCTGAGCGAGCCGTAGCCGAGGTAGGGCGAGACGGTCAGGGCGTCGGAGAACAGCGGGGCGTCCGGGTGCAGGAACGCCTCGGCGTAGGCGGCCATGGTCGAGCCGATGTCGCCGCGCTTGGCGTCCGTCACGACCAGGGCACCGGCCGCCCGCGCCTCCTGGACCGACTTCTCCAGGACGGCGAGGCCCCGCGAGCCGAACCGCTCGAAGAAGGCACTCTGCGGCTTCAGGACGGCCACCCGGTCGGCCATGGCCTCGACGACCGTGCGGCTGAACCGCTCCAGACCCGCGATGTCGTCGTTCAGCCCCCATTCGGCGAGCAGGGAGGCGTGCGGGTCGATGCCGACGCACAGCGGGCCACGCTCGTCCATCGCGCGGCGCAGCCGGGCACCGAAGGGCTCCAGGGGGCTCATGCGGGCTTCCTCACGTCGGCGCCGACCGCGTCGGCGAGGGTGGCGTACGGGCTGGTGCGCAGGCGGGAGGCGAGTCCCTTGTGGACGGCGCGGCACCAGAAGGGGCCCTCGTAGATGAAGGCGCTGTAGCCCTGGACCAGCGTGGCACCGGCCAGGATGCGCTGCCAGGCGTCCTCGGCCGTCTCGATGCCGCCGACACCCACCAGGGTGATCCGGTCGCCCACGCGCGCGTACAGGCGGCGCAGGACCTCCAGGGAGCGCGCCTTGAGCGGGGCGCCGGACAGGCCGCCGGTCTCCTTGACCAGCGAGGGCGCCGACGTCAGGCCGAGTCCCTCGCGGGCGATGGTGGTGTTGGTGGCGATGATGCCGTCCAGGCCCAGCTCCACGGCGAGGTCGGCGACCGCGTCGATGTCCTCGTCGGCGAGGTCGGGCGCGATCTTCACCAGCAGCGGGACGCGCCGGTTCGCGACCGTGCGGTCGGCGGCCTCGCGCACGGCCGTCAGCAGCGGTCGCAGCGCCTCCGTGGCCTGGAGGTTGCGCAGGCCGGGAGTGTTGGGCGAGGAGACGTTGACGACCAGGTAGTCCGCGTACGGGGCGAGCCGCTCGGCCGACTTCACGTAGTCGCCGACGGCCTCCGCCTCCGGGACGACCTTGGTCTTGCCGATGTTGACGCCGACGACGGTCCTGAAGACCGGCTCGCGGGTGGCCAGGCGGGCCGCCACGGTCAGGGAGCCGTCGTTGTTGAAGCCCATGCGGTTGATCAGCGCCCGGTCCGCGACGAGCCGGAACAGCCGCTTCCTGGGGTTGCCGGGCTGCGGCTCCCCCGTCACCGTGCCGATCTCGACGTGGTCGAAGCCCAGCATCGACATGCCGTCGATCGCGACGGCGTTCTTGTCGAAGCCGGCGGCGAGCCCGAACGGGCCGTGCATCCGCAGCCCGAAGGCCTCGGTGCGCAGCTCCTTGTGGCGGGGCGCTAGGGCGGCGGCGACGAAGGTGCGCAAGCCCGGGATCCGAACCGCCAGCCGGATCCAGCGGAAGGCCAGGTAGTGGGCCTTCTCGGGATCCATGCGCTTGAAGACGAGATTGAAGAAGATCTTGTACATGGGTGTCCTCGTGAAGAGGGGGACACCGTTTCCGGTGTCCCCCTCAGGGCTGCTAGTCGCGGGCCGCGGTCAGGTGTTCCGCGTGTTCCTGGAGCGAGCGGACGCCCACGTCACCGTGGTTGAGGGCGTCGATGCCCTGGACGGCCGCCGCGAGCGCCTGGACGGTCGTCAGGCACGGCACGGAGCGGGCCACCGCGGCCGTACGGATGTCGTAGCCGTCGAGGCGGCCGCCGGTGCCGTACGGGGTGTTGACGATGAGGTCGACCTCGCCGTCGTGGATGAGCTGGACGATGGTCCGCTCGCCGTTCGGGCCGGTGCCCTCGGACTGCTTGCGCACGACCGTGGCGTTGATGCCGTTGCGCTTGAGGACCTCGGCGGTGCCGGAGGTGGCGAGCAGCTCGAAGCCGTGGGCGACCAGCTCGCGCGCCGGGAAGATCATCGAGCGCTTGTCGCGGTTGGCGACCGAGATGAACGCGCGGCCCTTGGTGGGCAGCGGGCCGTAGGCACCCGCCTGCGACTTGGCGTACGCCGTGCCGAAGACCGAGTCGATGCCCATGACCTCGCCCGTGGAGCGCATCTCCGGGCCGAGGACGGTGTCCACGCCACGGCCCTGGATGTCGCGGAAGCGCGACCAGGGCATGACGGCCTCCTTGACGGAGATCGGCGCGTCCAGCGGCAGCTCGCCGCCGTCGCCGTTCTTCGGCAGCAGGCCCTCGGCGCGCAGCTCGGCGATGGTCGCGCCCAGCGAGATCCGGGCGGCGGCCTTGGCGAGCGGCACCGCGGTCGCCTTCGAGGTGAAGGGGACCGTGCGGGAGGCGCGCGGGTTGGCCTCCAGGACGTAGAGGATGTCGCCGGCCATCGCGAACTGGATGTTGATCAGGCCGCGCACACCGACGCCCTTGGCGATGGCCTCGGTGGAGGCGCGCAGCCGCTTGATGTCGAAGCCGCCGAGGGTGATCGGGGGCAGGGCGCACGCCGAGTCGCCGGAGTGGATGCCGGCCTCCTCGATGTGCTCCATGACGCCGCCGAGGTAGAGCTCCTCGCCGTCGTACAGGGCGTCGACGTCGATCTCGATCGCGTCGTCCAGGAAGCGGTCGACGAGGACCGGCCGGGAGGGGCTGATCTCGGTCGACTCGGCGATGTAGGAGGCGAGGCGGGTCTCGTCGTAGACGATCTCCATGCCGCGTCCGCCGAGCACGTACGAGGGCCGGACCAGGACCGGGTAGCCGATCTCGTCCGCGATCGCCTTGGCGCCGGCGAAGGTGGTGGCCGTGCCGTGCTTGGGGGCGGGCAGGCCGGCCTCGGCGAGGACCTGGCCGAAGGCGCCCCGGTCCTCGGCCGCGTGGATGGCCTCGGGGGACGTGCCGACGACCGGCACGCCGTTGTCCTTCAGGGCCTGCGAGAGACCGAGCGGGGTCTGGCCGCCCAGCTGGACGATCACACCCGCCAGCGGGCCGGCCTGCTGCTCCGCGTGGACGATCTCCAGCACGTCCTCCAGCGTGAGCGGCTCGAAGTACAGCCGGTCGGAGGTGTCGTAGTCGGTGGAGACGGTCTCCGGGTTGCAGTTGACCATCACGGTCTCGTACCCGGCGTCGGACAGCGCGAAGGAGGCGTGGACACAGGAGTAGTCGAACTCGATGCCCTGGCCGATGCGGTTCGGGCCGGAGCCCAGGATGATCACCGCGGGCTTCTCGCGGGGCGCGACCTCGCTCTCCTCGTCGTAGGAGGAGTAGAAGTACGGCGTCCGCGCGGCGAACTCGGCGGCGCAGGTGTCGACCGTCTTGTAGACCGGGCGGATGCCGAGGGCGTGCCGGACCTCGCGGACGACGTCCTCGCGCAGGCCGCGGATCTCACCGATCTGCTGGTCGGAGAAGCCGTGCCGCTTGGCCTCGGCGAGCAGGCCGGCGGTCAGCTCGGGCGCCTCGGCCAGCTCGTCCGCCGTCTCCTTGATCAGGAAGAGCTGGTCCACGAACCACGGGTCGATCTTCGTGTACTCGAAGATCTCCTCCGGCGTGGCACCCGCGCGGATGGCCTGCATGACCGTGTTGATCCGGCCGTCGGTGGGCCGCACGGCCTCCCGCAGCAGGGTCTCCTTGTCCCCCGTCCCGCCGACGAAGGTGAACTGGCTGCCCTTCTTCTCCAGCGAGCGCAGCGCCTTCTGGAAGGCCTCGGTGAAGTTGCGGCCGATGGCCATGGCCTCGCCGACCGACTTCATGGTCGTGGTCAGCGTGGAGTCGGCCTGCGGGAACTTCTCGAAGGCGAACCGCGGGGCCTTGACCACCACGTAGTCGAGCGTGGGCTCGAAGGAGGCCGGGGTCTCCCGGGTGATGTCGTTCGGGATCTCGTCCAGGGTGTAGCCGACGGCCAGCTTGGCGGCGATCTTGGCGATCGGGAAGCCGGTGGCCTTGGAGGCGAGCGCCGAGGAACGCGACACGCGCGGGTTCATCTCGATGACGATCACGCGGCCGTCCTCGGGGTTCACCGCGAACTGGATGTTGCAGCCGCCGGTGTCGACGCCGACCTCGCGGATGATCGCGATGCCGACGTCGCGCAGCACCTGGTACTCGCGGTCGGTCAGCGTCATCGCCGGGGCGACGGTGATCGAGTCGCCGGTGTGCACGCCCATGGGGTCGAAGTTCTCGATGGAGCAGACGACCACGACGTTGTCGTGCTTGTCGCGCATCAGCTCCAGCTCGTACTCCTTCCAGCCGAGGATGGACTCCTCCAGGAGCACCTCGGTGGTCGGGGAGAGCGTGAGGCCCTGGCCGGCGATGCGGCGCAGCTCCTCCTCGTCGTGCGCGAAGCCGGAGCCGGCGCCGCCCATGGTGAAGGACGGGCGGACCACGACCGGGTAGCCGCCGAGGGTGTCGACGCCCTTGAGGACGTCGTCCATGGTGTGGCAGATGACCGAGCGGGCGGACTCGCCGTGTCCGGTCTTGCGGCGGACCTCCTCCACGACGTCCTTGAACAGGTCGCGGTCCTCGCCCTTGTGGATCGCCTCGGGCTTGGCGCCGATCAGCTCGACGTTGTACTTCTCCAGCACACCGTTCTCGTGCAGCGAGATCGCGGTGTTCAGGGCAGTCTGGCCGCCCAGGGTGGGCAGCAGGGCGTCGGGGCGCTCCTTGGCGATGATCTTCTCGACGAACTCGGGGGTGATCGGCTCGACGTAGGTGGCGTCGGCGATCTCCGGGTCGGTCATGATCGTCGCCGGGTTGGAGTTGACGAGGACCACGCGCAGGCCCTCGGCCTTGAGCACCCGGCACGCCTGGGTGCCGGAGTAGTCGAACTCGGCGGCCTGGCCGATGACGATCGGGCCGGAGCCGATGACCAGGACGGACTGGATATCGGAGCGCTTAGGCACGCTGGCCCTCCATCAGGGAAACGAAGCGGTCGAACAGGTAGGCGGCGTCGTGCGGGCCCGCTGCCGCTTCGGGGTGGTACTGGACGGAGAAGGCCGGCTGGTCGAGCAGCTGCAGCCCCTCCACGACGTCGTCGTTCAGGCAGACGTGCGAGACCTCGGCGCGGCCGAACTTCGTCTCGCTGACCTTGTCGAGCGGCGCGTCCACGGCGAAACCGTGGTTGTGCGCGGTGACCTCGACCTTGCCGGTCGTACGGTCCTGGACCGGCTGGTTGATGCCGCGGTGGCCGTACTTCAGCTTGTAGGTGCCGAAGCCGAGCGCGCGGCCGAGGATCTGGTTGCCGAAGCAGATGCCGAACAGCGGCGTCTTGCGCTCCAGGACGGCGCTCATCAGCGCGACCGGGCCGTCGGCGGTCGCCGGGTCGCCGGGCCCGTTGGAGAAGAACACGCCGTCCGGCTCGACCGCGTAGATCTCGTCGGCCGTGGCGGTGGCCGGCAGCACGTGCACCTCGATGCCGCGCTCGGCCATGCGGTGCGGGGTCATGCCCTTGATGCCGAGGTCGACGGCGGCGACCGTGAAGCGCTTCTCGCCGACCGCGGGGACGACGTACGCCTCCTTCGTCGCGACCTCCTCGTAGAGGCTCGCGCCCTTCATGTGCGGCTGGGCCTGCACGCGCGCCAGGAGCTCCGTCTCGGGGGCGATCGCCTCGCCGGAGAAGATGCCGGCGCGCATGGAGCCGCGCTCGCGCAGGTGGCGGGTGAGGGCGCGGGTGTCGATCCCGCTGATGCCGACGACACCCTGGGCGACCAGCTCGTCGTCCAGGGAGCGCTTGGCCCGCCAGTTGGACGGCACGCGCGCGGGGTCGCGCACCACGTAGCCGGAGACCCAGATGCGGCTCGACTCGTCGTCCTCGTCGTTCCAGCCGGTGTTGCCGATCTGGGGAGCGGTCGCGACGACGATCTGGCGGTCGTACGACGGGTCGGTGAGGGTCTCCTGGTAGCCGGTCATGCCGGTGGAGAACACGGCCTCGCCGAAGGTCTCCCCCACGGCCCCGTAGGCGCGGCCGCGGAAGCTGCGGCCGTCCTCCAGGACGAGTACGGCGGGAACCCTCGCGGCTCCCCTGGTGGAGGTCGTCATCGTGCGCCTTCCGTGTCGTTGATCATCTGGTTCAGGGTGTCGACCCACTCGGTGTGCTCCGCCGCGTGGTCGGAGCGGAAGCCGGAGTCGATCAGCTTGTCGCCGTGCGCCCAGGTCACCACCAGCAGTCCGTCCTCGGTGAGGACCTTGCCGGCGATGCCCTTGTCCAGGCGGGCTCCGCGCAGCGCGGCCGTGGGCACGAAGAAGTCGGTCGCCCCGGGGCGCTCGACCTCCAGGCCCGCGTCGGTCAGGGTGAGCTCGGCCCGGCTGCGGGTGCCCAGGCCGTGGGCCACGATCCGGTCCAGCCACTGCCCGGCGGTGGTGGAGCCGTGGTAGCGGCCGCTCATGCTCAGTCTGGCCGGGCCGGTCTCCTCCGGCGCGCTGGGCAGCTCCGGCAGGTCACCCTGGAGGGTGCCGCGCCACTTCCAGCCCTCGCGCATCAGCCAGTAGACGAGCGCGATGAAGAGGACCAGTCCGACGAGCCAGCCGATGCGGCCGCCCCAGTGGGTGACCTCGGCCGACTTCTCCGCCTCGGCCAGCAGGATTACAGGTGTCACGTGAGCTTCCCGTCGACGAGCGTGGCCTTGCCCCGCAGCCACGTGTGCGTCACACGGCCCGGCAGCTCACGTCCCTCGTACGGGGTGTTGCGGCTGCGCGAGGCGAAGCCCGCGGGGTCCACCTGGCCACGGTATTCCGTGTCGACGAGGGTGAGGTTGGCGGGCTCACCAGCCGAGACGGGACGGCCGTGCCCGGTGGCCTGTCCGATCCGCGCGGGCTTGACGGACATGCGGTCGGCGACGCCGGCCCAGTCCAGCAGACCCGTGTCCACCATGGTCGCCTGGACCACTGACAGCGCGGTCTCCAGGCCGACCATGCCCATGGCGGCGGCGGCCCACTCGCAGTCCTTGTCCTCGTGCGGGTGCGGGGCGTGGTCGGTGGCGACGATGTCGATCGTGCCGTCCGCGAGCGCCTCGCGCAGGGCGAGCACGTCCCGCTCGGTGCGCAGCGGCGGGTTGACCTTGTAGACCGGGTTGTAGGTGCGCACCATCTCGTCGGTCAGGAGCAGGTGGTGCGGGGTGACCTCGGCGGTGACGTCGATGCCGCGGGACTTGGCCCAGCGGACGATCTCCACGGAGCCGGCGGTGGAGAGGTGGCAGATGTGGACGCGGGAGCCGACGTGCTCGGCGAGCAGCACGTCCCGGGCGATGATCGACTCCTCGGCGACGGCCGGCCAGCCGCCCAGGCCCAGCTCGGCGGAGACGACGCCCTCGTTCATCTGGGCGCCCTCGGTCAGCCGCGGCTCCTGCGCGTGCTGGGCGACGACACCGCCGAAGGCCTTCACGTACTCCAGGGCGCGGCGCATGATCACGGCGTCGTCGACGCACTTGCCGTCGTCGGAGAAGACGGTGACGCCGGCCGCGGACTCGTGCATGGCGCCCAGCTCGGCGAGCTTCTTGCCTTCCAGGCCGACGGTGACGGCGCCGATGGGCTGCACGTCGCAGTAGCCGTGGTCGCGGCCGAGCCGGTAGACCTGCTCGACGACGCCGGCGGTGTCGGCGACCGGGAAGGTGTTGGCCATGGCGAACACCGCGGTGTAGCCGCCGCTTGCCGCGGCGCGGGTGCCCGTGAGCACGGTCTCGGAGTCCTCGCGGCCCGGCTCGCGCAGGTGGGTGTGCAGGTCGACCAGGCCCGGCAGCAGCACCTTGCCGTCGGCCTCCACCACCTCGGCGCCCTCGGCGGACAGGCCGGTGCCCACCTCGGCGATGGTCCCGCCGTCGATCAGCACGTCCTGCGGCTCGCCCCCGAGCACCTTCGCACCACGGATCAGGATCTTGCTCATGGGTCTTACTTCTCCTCGTTGGTGCGGGCGTGGCTGACGGCGGGCTCGTTGCCGCCGAGCAGCAGGTACAGGACGGCCATGCGGATGGAGACGCCGTTGGCGACCTGCTCGACGGCGGTGCAGCGGTCGGAGTCTGCGACCTCGGCGGTGATCTCCATGCCGCGGACCATCGGGCCGGGGTGCATCACGATGGCGTGCTCGGGCAGCTTGGCCATGCGGTCGCCGTCGAGGCCGTAGCGCCGGGAGTACTCGCGCTCGGTCGGGAAGAACGCGGCGTTCATGCGCTCGCGCTGGACGCGGAGCATCATCACGGCGTCGCACTTGGGCAGTGTGCTGTCGAGGTCGTACGACACCTCGCAGGGCCAGGCTTCGACGCCGACCGGCACCAGGGTGGGCGGGGCGACCAGGGTGACCTCGGCGCCGAGGGTGTGCAGCAGGTCGACGTTGGAGCGGGCGACCCGGCTGTGCAGGACGTCGCCGACGACGGTGATCCGCCTGCCGGACAGGTCCTGGCCGAGCCCGGCGTCGCGGCCGACCAGCCGGCGGCGCATGGTGAAGGCGTCCAGCAGGGCCTGGGTGGGGTGCTGGTGGGTGCCGTCGCCGGCATTGATGACGGCCGCGTCGATCCAGCCGGAGTTGGCGAGCCGGTACGGGGCCCCCGAGGCGCCGTGCCGGATGACCACGGCGTCGACGCCCATGGCCTCCAGGGTCTGGGCGGTGTCCTTCAGGGACTCGCCCTTGGACACCGAGGAGCCCTTGGCGGTGAAGTTGATGACGTCCGCGGACAGCCGCTTCTCGGCGGCCTCGAAGGAGATCCGCGTGCGCGTGGAGTCCTCGAAGAAAAGGTTGACGATCGTCCGGCCACGCAGGGTCGGCAGCTTCTTGATCGGCCGGTCGGCGACCCGGGCCATCTCCTCGGCGGTGTCGAGGATCAGGACGGCGTCGTCGCGGGTGAGATCGGCGGCCGAGATGAGATGACGCTGCATCTGTCAGGCTCCGTAAGGCAGTTCATTCGGGAGGATTCGGGCAAACCGGCGCATGTGTGGGCACGCCGAAGCGGGCCGTGCGCCTGACTCGCTACTGGCCGGCCGGCTTGGCACCGAGCAGCACGGTGTCGCGACCGTCCTCCTCGGCGAGCTGGACCTTGACCGTCTCCCGCAGCGACGTGGGGAGGTTCTTGCCGACGTAGTCGGCACGGATGGGCAGTTCCCGGTGGCCGCGGTCGACCAGGACCGCGAGCTGCACCGCGCGGGGGCGCCCGATGTCGTTCAGGGCGTCGAGGGCGGCGCGGATGGTGCGGCCGGAGAAGAGCACGTCGTCGACGAGGACGACCAGTCTGCCGTCGATGCCGTCACCGGGGATCTCGGTGCGGGCCAGCGCACGCGGCGGGTGCATGCGCAGGTCGTCGCGGTACATGGTGATGTCGAGGGAGCCGACCGGGATCTTGCGGTCGGTGATCTGCTCCAGCTTCACGGCGAGCCGCTGGGCGAGGAAGACGCCCCGGGTCGGAATGCCGAGGAGCACCACGTCGTCGGCGCCCTTGGCGCGTTCGACGATCTCGTGGGCGATGCGGGTCAGCACCCGCGCGATGTCGGGGCCCTCGAGAACGGGCCGCGCACCGGACGCCTGCGGATTCGCCTGCGTGTCCTGCGTGTCCTGCTTGTCCATACGAAACGGACCTCCTTCTCCGCCTCACGGGACGGACCTTAAAGGACGTCGGAATTGCGCCATCCACGGTAGCAGGTCACCGGTCAGGCCCCCGTCACCCCCCTGACATCCGGCTTTCACCCACTTGGCCCAGTCGACTGTCGCTACCACGGAAGAGTCGGTGTGGACCATTCGGCTTGACGCACAAGAGTCACGCTGCGTAACCTCACAGTGAGTTACCAGCCGCGCGGCGGGAAAACAGCCGGCCGCGTCGACACAGTGTCCGGGGAGCTATATGTCCAGCGAATACGCCAAACAGCTCGGGGCCAAGCTCCGGGCCATCCGCACCCAGCAGGGCCTTTCCCTCCACGGTGTCGAGGAGAAGTCCCAGGGTCGCTGGAAGGCCGTGGTGGTCGGTTCGTACGAGCGCGGCGACCGTGCCGTGACCGTGCAGCGCCTGGCCGAGTTGGCCGATTTCTATGGCGTCCCCGTGCAGGAACTCCTGCCGGGCACCACGCCGGGCGGTGCCGCCGAGCCGCCGCCGAAGCTGGTCCTCGACCTCGAGCGGCTGGCCACCGTGCCGGCCGAGAAGGCGGGACCCCTGCAGCGCTACGCGGCGACGATCCAGTCCCAGCGCGGCGACTACAACGGCAAGGTGCTCTCCATCCGCCAGGACGACCTGCGCACCCTTGCCGTCATTTACGACCAGTCCCCCTCGGTCCTCACCGAGCAGCTGATCAGCTGGGGTGTGCTGGACGCGGACGCGCGCCGCGCGGTGGCCACGCACGAAGACGCGTAACCGCTTCCCAGCTCAGCAGAAACGTGCCGCCGGGGTGGCCGGAACCAAGTGGTTCCGGCCACCCCGGCGGCTTTTGCGTGGGGGCCATGAGGGCTCCGGCCGCTTCCAGGTGCCGGGGCGCGCGGACATGCCGAAGGGGCGCGGGGAACCGCGCGATCAGCCACGGACGACCCGCGGCCGCCGCGCCACCGTTCCCCGGCGCCCCTCTCGCGGCCTTTCCGGCTAGTCCCGCCGCAGCGTGGGCTTGAGCTCCTTCAGCCGGCCCAGCAGGCCGTTGACGAACGAGGGCGACTCGTCGGTCGAGAACTCCTTCGCCATCTGCACCATCTCGTCCAGGACGACGGCGTCCGGGGTCTCGTCGACCCAGATCAGCTCGTACGCGCCCAGCCGCAGGATGTTGCGGTCGACGACCGGCATGCGGTCCAGCGTCCACCCCACCGCGTACTGGGCGATCAGCTCGTCGATCCGCGTCGCGTGCTCGGCGTAGCCCTCGACCAGCTGCATCGTGTACTCGCTGACCGGCGGCTGGCGCGTGTCGGACCGGGAGAGCCGGATCCAGTCCGCGAGGACCGTCAGGACGTCGGCGCCGCGCTGGTCGCCCTCGAAGAGGATCTGGAAGGCGCGCTTGCGGGCCGTGTTGCGGGCAGCCACGGTTAGCTGTTCACCCGGCCGAGGTAGTCGCTGGTACGGGTGTCGACCTTGATCTTCTCACCGGTGGTGATGAAGAGCGGGACCTGGATCTGGTGGCCGGTCTCCAGGGTGGCGGGCTTGGTGCCACCGGTGGAGCGGTCGCCCTGGACGCCGGGCTCGGTCTCCTGGATGGTCAGCTCGACGGCGGCCGGCAGCTCGACGAAGAGCACCTCGCCCTCGTGCCGGGCGACGGTGGCCTCGAAGCCCTCGATCAGGAAGTTCGCGGCGTCGCCGACGGTCTTCCGGTCGATGTGCAGCTGGTCGTAGGTCTCCATGTCCATGAAGACGAAGTACTCGCCGTCCATGTACGAGAACTGCATGTCGCGCTTGTCGACAGTGGCCGTCTCGACCTTGACACCGGCGTTGAAGGTCTTGTCGACGACCTTGCCGGAGAGCACGTTCTTGAGCTTGGTGCGCACGAATGCCGGGCCCTTGCCGGGCTTGACGTGCTGGAACTCGACGACGGACCAGAGCTGGCCGCCTTCGAGCTTGAGCACCATGCCGTTCTTGAGGTCGTTCGTGGAAGCCACGGTTGCGGAATCTCCTGGACTGACGTACGACCCCGGTGCACGCACCTGCCTAGAGGGCGAGCAGCTCCTTGGTCGTGATGGTGAGTAGCTCGGGTCCGCCGTCCGCCTCGGGGCGTACGACGAGCGTGTCATCGATCCGGACACCGCCCCGGCCCGGGAGGTGGACCCCCGGTTCGACGGTGACCGGCACGCAAGCGTCCAGTTTACCCATTGCCGCGGGCGCCAACTGCGGGTCCTCGTCGATTTCGAGTCCGACCCCGTGTCCGATCAGCGGTGGGAGTGCCTCCGCATAGCCCGCCGAGTCCAGTACCTGCCGTGCCGCGCGGTCGACGTCACGGTAGGCGGCACCGGGGGCGAGGAACTCCCGTCCGGCGCGCTGAGCGGCGAAGACGAGGTCGTACAGCTCGATCTGCCAGTCGGCGGGCGAGGTGCCGATGACGAAGGTACGGCCGATCTCGCAGCGGTAGCCGCGGTAGGTGGCGCCCAGGCAGACGGAGAGGAAGTCGCCCTCCTCCACCCGCCGGTCGGTGGGGCGGTGGCCCCGGCGTCCGGCGTGCGGTCCCGTGGCCACGGAGGTGGGGAACGCCGGGCCGTCGGCACCGTGGTCGACCAGGCGCCGTTCCAGCTCCAGCGCCAGGTGCCGTTCGGTGCGGCCGACCAGGATGGACTCCAGCAGCTCGCCGAGGGCCTGGTCGGCGATCTCGGCGCCGATGCGGAGGCAGGAGATCTCCTCCTCGTCCTTGACCACCCGGAGCTGTTCCACCGCGCCGCCGAGGTCGCTGAGGCGGAGCTTGGGGGCGACGGAGGCGACGGCTCTGTGGCGGGCCACGGTGAGGTGGTGTTCCTCGACCGCCAGGGAGTCGGCGCCCTGGGCCGCGGCGAGGCCGGCCGCCGCCACCGCGGCGTCACCGCCGTTGCCCGGGCCGTTCACCGGAAGGATGTGCAGGCGCACATGCTCGTCCGGCCTGCCTTCGTGGGGACGGTCGTCCGGCGGGCCGGCGCACACCAGGAGGTCCTCCTGCCGGCCGAGCAGCAGGACGGAGCCCTGCGGTGCCGCGGCGGCGAGGTAACGGACGTTGGCCGGGCGGGTGACGAGCGCTGCCGCGGTGCCGGCCGCGTTGACGTGGTCCCTCAGCCGGGATCGGCGGTTCGCGTACACCTCTGACATGAGATGAGCGTAGGAGTTTTGTGCGGTTCGTGCCGATTGGGAGGGGCCGAGTGGGGTTCGCGGAGGGTGGCGCGGGTGCCGGCCGGGTGCGGGTGGCCCGTGGCTCGTCGCGCGGTTCCCCCGCCCTTCCCGGCCGGGAACGCTGCTCCCCCGCCTACCGGCTCGGCGGGCTCGCCACGGCCCCGCCTACCAGCTCGGCGGGCTCGCTATGGCCCTCGCCAGGACCTCGTCCAGGACCCGGGCCGTACCCGGGACGTCCAGCTGGGAGTTGTCGATGATGGGGAGGCCGGAGCCGTACCAGCCGGCCATGCGGCCGTGGATGCGGGCCACCTCCTCGTCGGAGAGGCGGCGGTTGCCGGTGCGTTCGGCGTTGCGCTCCAGGACGATGTCCAGGCCCGGGAGCAGGACCACAGGGAGCAGGCCGGGGCCCACGTGCCGCTTCCAGCCGCCGAGGCCCACGACCGGGCGGTCCGGGAAGACGGCGTCGTCCAGGATGCAGGAGATGCCGTTGGCCAGGAAATTACGGGCCGCGAATCCGCAGGTCCGGCGGGCCAGGCGGTACTGGGCCTCCGAGTTGTCGTTCCAGCCGGACTGGGGGTCGGCGAAGCCCGAGCGGACCCATTCGCGCACGTCGTCCAGGCTGATGTGGGCCGTGGGGACGCGGCGGTGGTCCGCCCAGAACTTGGCGACGCTGGTCTTGCCCGCACCGGCCGGGCCGATGAGGAGAACGGCGAGGGTGGTGGCCGTCGGGTCCGGGACCGCGGCCGCGGCGGGCGGCGGCGCGGGCACGCCGACCGGGCCGCCGGGTGGCAGCGGTACGTGCCCGGTGGTATCGGGGGCGGGCGGGCCGGAGCCGTACTGCGGGGAGGCGGGCGGCGGCACCGGGTGGGCGGGGGGCGGCTGCGGCGCGGGGGGCACGGGGGCGACCGGGGCCGGGAAGCCCGAGGCCGGCGGGGGCACGGGGGCCGACCCCTGGGAGGCTCCCGGGTGCGGGCCCGGGTGGTGTCCGGCCGGCACCCAGCCGGCGTGCGGCGCCTGCCCCGGCTGGTGGGGCGGCGGCAGCGGAGACCCCACTGCGTGCTGCATCCGTTGCCAACTCCGTCTCGTACAGGGCTGTGGTGCGGGAAGCGGGGGGCGTGCCCCCGCTTCCTACCGAACGGTACCGTCCCCGGCCGTCGTTTGGTGAAACGGCCGGGGGCGGCCCGAAGTGCCCGGTCCGGGGAGGGAATCGGACGGACGGAACAGGAGGGGACCTACTGCCCGACCTCGCCGTACGCGGCGAGCAGGACCGCCGGGTCGGGGCCCTCCAGGACGGTCGGCCTGGCCAGGCCGTCCAGGACGATGAAGCGCAGCAGGTCGCCCCGGGACTTCTTGTCGACCTTCATCGTCTCCAGCAGCTTGGGCCACTGGTCGTAGCGGTAGTGCAGCGGCAGCCCGACGGCCTCCAGGACGCTGCGGTGCCGGTCGGCCGTCGCGTCGTCCAGCCGGCCCGCCAGCCTGCCCAGTTCGGCGGCGAAGTGCATGCCCACCGAGACCGCGGCGCCGTGCCGCCACTTGTACCGCTCGTTCTTCTCGATGGCGTGGCCGAGCGTGTGGCCGTAGTTGAGGATCTCCCGCAGGCCGGACTCCTTCAGGTCCGAGGAGACGACCTCGGCCTTGACCCGGATCGACCGCTCGATCAGCTCGGCCGTGTGGGGGCCCTCCGGGGTCCGGGCGGCCTCGGGGTCGGCCTCGATCAGGTCGAGGATGACCGGGTCGGCGATGAACCCCGCCTTGATGACCTCGGCCAGACCGGAGACGTAGTCGTGCACCGGCAGGGAGTCCAGCGCGGCCAGGTCGCACAGGACACCGGCCGGCGGGTGGAAGGAGCCGACCAGGTTCTTGCCCTCGGCGGTGTTGATCCCGGTCTTGCCGCCGACCGCCGCGTCCACCATCGCCAGCACGGTGGTCGGGACGGCGACCCAGCGCACCCCGCGCAGCCAGGTCGCTGCGACGAACCCGGCCAGGTCCGTGGTCGAGCCGCCGCCGACGCCGACGATGACATCGGTGCGGGTGAACCCGCACTGGCCCAGCGCCTTCCAGCAGTAGGCGGCGACCTCGGCGGTCTTGGCCTCCTCCGCGTTCGGCACCTGGATGGCGACGGCCTCGTACCCCTGCCCGGCCAGATCTGCCCGCAGCGCCTCACCGGTCTCGCCGAGCGCCTCCGGGTGGATGACCGCGACCCGCTTGGCGCGCTCCCCGATCAGCCCGGCCAGCTCGCCCAGCAGCTGCCGGCCCACCAGCACCTCGTACGCGTCCGTGCCCGCCGTCGCGCCGACCTGGATCCGGGTGACTGACTCGCTCATCCTTGCTTCAACTCCAGTGCGTCCAGCACGTCTTGCGTGACCTCTTCGGGGTCGCGGCCGTCCGTCGCCACCACGGCGGTGGCGACCTCCTCGTACAGGTGCCGACGGGCCTCCATCAGCTCGCGCCACTGCTTGCGCGGGTTGACCGCGAGCAGCGGGCGGGCCACGTTGAGACCGGTGCGCCTGACGGCTTCCTCGACGTCCATCGACAGGTAGACCACCCGGTGCCCGGCCAGCAGCGCCCGGGTCTCCGGGTCCATGACGGCTCCGCCGCCCAGCGCGACGACACCCTCGTGCTCGGCGAGCGCGGCCCGCACGGCCGCCTTCTCCTTCACGCGGAAGGCGGGCTCGCCCTCGTCCACGAAGATCTCGGCGATGGTGCGGCCCTCGGCGGCGACGATGTCCTCGTCGGTGTCCCGGTAGCCCGCGCCGAGGTGTTCGGCGAGCAGCCGCCCGACGGTGGACTTGCCCACGCCCATCGGGCCGATCAGTACGACCGCCGGCATGACGCTCACCTGATGGCCAGGTTGTCGAGGTACGCCTGGACGTTGCGCCGGGTCTCGGTCACCGAGTCGCCGCCGAACTTCTCCGCGACCGCGTCCGCGAGGACGAGCGCCACCATGGCCTCGGCGACGATGCCGGCGGCCGGCACGGCGGACACGTCGGACCGCTGGTGGTGGGCCTGGGCCGCCTCGCCCGTGGACACGTCCACGGTCTTCAGGGCCCGCGGCACGGTCGCGATCGGCTTCATCGCGGCCCGCACCCGCAGCAGCTCACCGGTGGTCAGACCGCCCTCGGTGCCGCCGGAGCGGCCGGAGACGCGGCGGATGCCCTCCGGTGTGTTGACGATCTCGTCGTGCGCCTTGGAGCCGGGCACCCGGGCCAGTTCGAAGCCGTCGCCGATCTCGACGCCCTTGATCGCCTGGATGCCCATGAGGGCACCGGCCAGCCGGGCGTCCAGCTTGCGGTCCCAGTGCACGTGCGAGCCCAGGCCGACGGGGACTCCGTAGGCGAGGACCTCGACCACGCCGCCGAGCGTGTCGCCGTCCTTGTGCGCCTGGTCGACTTCCGCGACCATCGCCTTCGACGCGTCCGCGTCGAGGCAGCGCAGCGGGTCGGCGTCCAGCTTCTCGACGTCGGCCGGGGTGGGGTACACGCCCTGCGGGGCCTTCACGGAGCACAGCTCGACGACGTGCGAGACGATCTCGATGCCGGCCGTCGCCTTCAGGTACGACCGGGCGACCGCACCGAGCGCCACGCGGGCCGCGGTCTCACGGGCGGAGGCGCGCTCCAGGACCGGGCGGGCCTCGTCGAAGCCGTACTTCTGCATGCCGGCGAGGTCGGCGTGGCCGGGCCGGGGGCGGGTCAGCGGCGCGTTGCGGGCGAGGTTCGCCAGCACCTCCGGGTCGACCGGGTCGGCCGCCATGACCTGCTCCCACTTGGGCCACTCGGTGTTGCCCACCATGATCGCCACCGGGGAGCCCATGGTCAGGCCGTGCCGGACACCGCCCAGGAACGTGACCTCGTCCTGCTCGAACTTCATCCGCGCACCGCGGCCATAGCCGAGCCGCCGCCGCGCCAGGTGATCCGCCACCATCTCCGTGGTGATCGGCACGCCGGCGGGAAGACCCTCCAGCGTCGCGACAAGTGCGGGACCGTGGGACTCCCCCGCGGTCAGCCAACGCAGCCTGCTCAACGGTGCTCCTCAGTGCTCGCGCCCGGTACTGCCCTGCGTACGCGCGTGCTCGCGTACGGCGACGGCGTCACCGGGTGCGCGACCCCGGTCCGCCACCTCCGATCCTCCCACGTCCGGCGGCGATGTCCGGCCGCCGGTCCAGCAGGCGGACGCGCGCGCGGACGCCGGCGGACCGGGTGCGGGACACCACGGGGCCGTGCGCGAGGAGCCAGGGGGCCGCGAGCGGGGCGTCAGCGGCCGGCCAGTGCCTTCTCCCCGGCGTGGCGCATGGCGTCCACCGGGCCCGGAGCGTGCCCGGTCATCTGCTCGAACTGGAGCACGGCCTGGTGGACCAGCAGGTCGAGGCCGCTGACCACGGCACCGCCGAACATGGACCAGCGGGCCGCCAGCTCGGTGGGCCAGGGGTCGTAGAGCACGTCGAAGAGGGTGGCGGGGCGTTCGGGCACCGCGGTGGCGAGGGCGTCGGTGGCCCCGGCGGGCGTGGTGGCGACGACCAGCGGCGCGCGCAGCGCCTCGGCCGCGTCCGCCCAGTCCGCGGTGCGGACTTCCACGTCGAGCCGCTCGCCCCACCGCCGCATCTCGGCGGCGCGGGCCTCGCCGCGGACGTAGGCGACGACCTCCCCGGTGCAGATCCGGGCGAGCGCGGCGAGCGCGGAGGAGGCGGTGGCGCCGGCGCCGAGGATGGCGGCGGAGTCGACCTGCTCGATGCCGTGCTCGCGCAGGGCGGCCACCATGCCCGGGATGTCGGTGTTGTCGCCGCGCCGGCGTCCGTCCTCCGTGAAGACGAGCGTGTTGACCGCGTCGACCGAGGCGGCGGTGTGGCTGATCTCGTCCAGCAGCGGGATGACCGCCCGCTTCAGCGGCATGGTCAGTGACAGTCCCGCCCACTCCGGCCCGAGCCCGTCCAGGAAGCCGGGCAGGGCGGCCTCGTCGACGTCGAAGCTGTCGTACGACCAGCCGGTGAGCCCCGCCGCGTCGTACGCGGCCCGGTGCAGCACCGGGGACAGGGAGTGGGCGATCGGCGAACCGAGCACGGCGGCCCGGCGGCCGTCAGTTGCCCGAGCTGGCATTGAACTTGTCCTTGAGCTCTTGGAATTCGGCGTAGGTCTTGGCGAACTCGGTGTTGTTCGTGCCGTCGGTCGCCACGAAGTAGATCCAGCCGTCGTCCGTCGGGTTGAGCGTCGCCTTCAGCGCGTCCTCGCCGGGGTTGCCGATCGGGCCGGGCGGAAGTCCCTTGTGGGTGTACGTGTTGTACGGGCTCGGGTTGCTGTTGATCTCCTTCTCGGAGATGTGGATGTTGCTCTTGCCCAGCAGGTAGTTGTAGGTCGAGTCGAACTGCAGCAGCCGGTTGGTCTCGGTGTTGGTGGGCTTGAGGCGGTTGTAGACGACCTCGGCCATCTTGCGGAAGTCGTCGTGCGTCTTGCCCTCGGCCTGGACCAGGCTCGCGACCGTGACCAGCTCGAACGCGTTGTTCAGACCCAGCTCCCTGGCCTTGCCGTCGAGTCCGTAGGCGGCGTACTTCTGCTTGGCCTGGGTCACCATCTGCTTCAGGATCGCCTCGGGCTTCATGCCCTTGGCGGCCGGATACGTGGCGGGCCAGAGGAAGCCCTCCAGCGGGTCCATGATGTCGCTGTTGTTCTCCGCCCACGACGGCAGGCCGAGGCTCTTGTACTGCTTCCGGGCGATCTTCTTGGTGCTGCCGTCGGGCAGTTCGAGTCGCTTGTCGATGGCCGCGTAGACGTTCGTGTTGCGCTCGCCCTCGGTGACGACCACGTTGTTCTGGCTGCGCGGGTCCAGCATGAGCTTGACGGCGCTGGCGGCGGACATCTCCTTCTTCAGGAGGTAGGCGCCGGCCTGGATCCCGTCGCCGCCCGGCGTCGTGCCCTGGGCGTGGACGAAGGCGTCGGCGCTCTTGACGACCCCGGCCTCCTTCAGGCGGCGGCCGATCTCCCAGCCGCCCGCGCCCTTGGGGATCTCGACGGTCACGGTCTGGCTGCTGCCCTCGCCCGCGAAGTCCGGAGCCGTGCCGAAACGATTTTGGTAGAACTTGTAGCCGAAATACCCGACTCCGCCCAGGCCGCCGCCGAACACCAGGACGACCACCATGCAGGCGCAGCCGGTACGCCGTTTCTTGCTCTTGACCGGTTTGCGGCCCTTGCCGCGCCGCTCGCGCCGGCCCTGGAGCTCGTGCTCCTCGTCGTCCTCGTCGTCGCCCGGGAGGACTCCGTGCTCCTCCTCGGCGTCGGCCGCCGGCTCCGGATCGGGCTCGGGGCGCCTGCGGCCTGGCGGCTCCGGCGGCGGGTAGGCGTCCTCGGTGCCGTAGAAGTCGGGCTGCTCCCCGCCGTAGGCCACGGGCTGCTGGCCGTACGGGTCGCCGGGGTCGGCGGCGTACGGCACCTGGCCGTGGGTGCCGGTCGCGTCCCAGCCGCCCTGGTGGAACTGCTGCTGCTGGGGGTGGCCGGTGAACTGCTGGTCGTACTGCGGCTGACCGGACGTGTCGTACTGCTGGTGCTGCTGCTGGTGCTGGTGCTGCTGGTGCTGCTGCCCGCCGTACCCCGGCTGCTGCTCCTGGCTCCAGTCGCCGTACTGCGACGCCTGGGGATACTGCTGCGGCCGCCCGTCGTAGGGGGACCGCTGACCCGCCTGGGCCTGCTGTCCTCCCCATCCGACGTCCCCGTACAACGGGTCCTCCGGATGCCACGGTTCGGAGCCTGGGCCCCGGCCATACTCAGTCATCGATCCCCTAGAGCCGCGAGGCCGACGGTCACGCGGCCGGTGGGCCGGCTTCCGTTCCGCCTCTTGCTGTGCCCCGGCTGTTCGAACACCGGCGCATCGCGCGGAACGTTACCGTATCGCGATCAGATGACCACTTCGACGCCCTCGCCGGGTGCTCTGCCTGACACCCGTTCGGATTCCAGGGCCTGCTGCAGAATGATGACGGCCGCCGCCTGGTCGATGACCGCGCGGCCCTTCTTGGACCGCACGCCCGAGGCGCGCAGTCCCTGACTGGCCGTCACGGTCGTCATCCGCTCGTCCACCAGGCGCACCGGCACCGGCTTGATGCCCTGGGCCAGCTCCTGGGCGAAGGCGCGGACCTTGACCGCGGCCGGGCCCTCGCCCCCCTTGAGGGAGCGGGGCAGGCCGACGACGACCTCGATCGGTTCGTACTCCTCCACCAGCTGACGCAACCGGCGGTGGGCGGCGGGGATGTCCCGGCCGGGGACGGTCTCCACCGGGGTGGCGAGGATCCCGTCGGGGTCGCACGAGGCGACCCCGATCCGGGCGTCCCCGACGTCGATCGCGAGCCGACGTCCTCTGCGCATGGTTTCTCGACCGTTCCCTACTTGGCGGTCTCGGCGACGAGCCGCTCGACGGCGTCGACGGCGTCGCCGACGGCGGCCGGGTTCTGACCGCCGCCCTGGGCGACGTCCGGCTTGCCGCCACCGCCGCCGCCGAGGGTCTTGGCGGCGGTACGGACCAGGTCACCGGCCTTCAGACCGCGCTCGCGGGCGGCGTCGTTGGTGGCGATGACCGTCAGCGGCTTGCCGTTGTTGACCGTGAAGAGGGCGACCACGGCGGCGCGCCCGCCCTGGATGCGGCCGCGCACGTCGAGGACCAGCCTGCGCAGGTCGTCCGGGGTGGTGCCGTCCGGGACCTGACCGGTGACCAGGGCCACACCGCGCACGTCCTTGGCGGACTCGGCGAGACCGCCGGCGGCCTGCAGCACCTTCTCGGCGCGGAACTTCTCGATCTCCTTCTCGGCGTCCTTCAGCTTGCCGAGCATGGCGGACACCTTCTCCGGCAGCTCCTCCGGACGGCCCTTGATCAGTTCCTGGAGCTGGGCCACGACCGTGTGCTCACGGGCGAGGAAGTTGTAGGCGTCCACACCGACGAGGGCCTCGATACGGCGGACACCCGAGCCGATGGAGGACTCGCCGAGCAGCTTCACCAGACCCAGCTGGGCGGTGTTGTGCACGTGCGTGCCGCCGCACAGCTCCTTGGAGAAGTCGCCGATGGTGACCACGCGGACGCGCTCGCCGTACTTCTCGCCGAACTCGGCGATGGCGCCCTGCTTCTTGGCCTCGTCGATGCCCATGACCTCGGCGTGCACGTCGAGGTCGCGGGCGAGCACCTCGTTGATCTTCTGCTCGACGTCGGTCATCACGGCCGTCGGGACCGCGGACGGGGAGCCGAAGTCGAAGCGGAAGCGGCCCGGCTGGTTCTCGGAACCGGCCTGGGCGGCCGTCGGGCCGAGGGCGTCGCGCAGCGCCTGGTGGGTCAGGTGGGTGGCCGAGTGGGCGCGGGCGATGGCCGTGCGACGGCGGGCGTCGATGGAGGCGTGGGCCTTGGCGCCGACGGTGACCTCGCCGACCTGGACGACGCCCTTGTGGACGTAGACGCCCGGGACCGGCTTCTGGCAGTCGCGGACCTCGATGACGGCACCGGTGTCGACGCGGATCCGGCCGGTGTCGCCGATCTGGCCGCCGCCCTCGGCGTAGAACGGGGTGCGGTCGAGGACGACCTCGACCTCGTCGCCCTCGGAGGCGGCCGGGGAGGAGACGCCGTCGACGAGGATGCCGACGATCGTGGTCTCGCCCTCGGTGTCGGTGTAGCCGATGAAGTCGGTGGCACCGGCGGCGTCGGCGATCTCGCGGTAGGCGCCCATGTCGGCGTGGCCGGTCTTCTTGGCCTGGGCGTCGGCCTTGGCGCGCTCCCGCTGCTCCTTCATCAGGCGGCGGAAGCCGTCCTCGTCCACGGAGAGGCCCTGCTCGGCGGCCATCTCCAGGGTGAGGTCGATCGGGAAGCCCCAGGTGTCGTGGAGCAGGAACGCCTTGTCGCCGGCGAGGACGGTGCCGCCGGACTGCTTGGTCTCGGTGACGGCGGTGTCGAGGATGTTGGTGCCGGCCTTCAGCGTCTTGAGGAAGGCGTTCTCCTCGGCGAGGGCGACCTTCTCGATGCGCTCGCGGTCGGTGATCAGCTCGGGGTACTGCTGGCCCATCATGCCGATCACGGTGTCGATCAGGTCCTGGACGACCGGACCGGTGGCGCCGAGCAGGCGCATGTTGCGGATGGCGCGGCGCATGATGCGGCGCAGGACGTAGCCGCGGCCCTCGTTGCCCGGGGTGACACCGTCGCCGATGAGCATCGTGGCGGTGCGCATGTGGTCGGTGACCACACGGAGGGACACGTCCGAGTCGTGGGCGTCGCCGTAGCGGACGCCGGTCAGCGCGGTGGCCTTCTCGATGACGGCCATGGAGGTGTCGATCTCGTACATGTTCTGCACGCCCTGCAGAATCATGGCGAGCCGCTCCAGGCCGAGGCCCGTGTCGATGTTCTTGCTCGGCAGTTCCCCGAGGATCTCGAAGTTGTCCTTGCCGATGCCCTCGCCCCGCTCGTACTGCATGAAGACGAGGTTCCAGATCTCCACGTACCGCTCGTCGTTGACGGCGGGCCCGCCCTCGACGCCGAACTCGGGACCGCGGTCGTAGTTGATCTCGGAGCAGGGGCCGCACGGGCCGGGCACGCCCATGGACCAGTAGTTGTCCTTCATGCCCAGGCGCTGGATGCGCTCCTTGGGCACGCCGACGACCTCGTGCCAGATGCGCTCGGCCTCGTCGTCGTCCTGGTAGACGGTGATCCAGAGCTTCTCCGGCTCCAGGCCGTAACCGCCCTTGTCCTGGGGCGTGGTGAGCAGCTCCCAGGCGTAACTGATGGCGCCTTCCTTGAAGTAGTCGCCGAAGGAGAAGTTGCCGCACATCTGGAAGAACGTGCCGTGGCGCGTGGTCTTGCCGACCTCTTCGATGTCGGGCGTGCGCACGCACTTCTGCACGCTGGTGGCGCGCTGGAACGGCGGCTTGACCTCACCCAGGAAGTAGGGCTTGAAGGGGACCATGCCGGCGGGGACGAGGAGCAGGGTCGGATCGTCCGCGATGAGCGACGCCGAAGGCACGACGGTGTGCCCGCGCTCCTCGTAGAAGCTCAGCCAGCGGCGGCGAATCTCGGCCGACTCCATCAGTGGTCCTCATTCCGGTTGTGCGAGTACGTCGTGTTCTCGATGTACTTCGGGCTGCTGCGGTCGTTCTCGATGGCGGCATGGCGCCGGGGCGCGGGGAGTTCGGGGTCCGCGTCGATGCCCAGCGCCTCGCCCAGTTCGGCTTCCCGCTGCGCCATGTTGTCGCGGACGTCGAGCGCGAAGCCGACCGCGCGGTCCTTCAGCCGCTGGCCGGTCTCCAGCGCCTTGTTCGCCGCGGTGGCGGCCAGGCTCTCCGGGGTCAGCTGCCTGAGCTTGCGGTTGACCTTGGTGGTGGCCCACACGCCGGCGGCGACACCGGTGCTGAACCAGAACGTACGGCGGAACATCGCTCGGTCTCAGTCCTTACTTCCGCTTGCGTCGTGCGGCAGGGACCGTCCGGCCCACGATCACGGTACGCCGGGGCGACTTCCCGGGCACGTCCTCCTCCTTGCGGCCGCCGAGCGCCCGGCGGACGCCGTAGCCGAAGGCCGCGACCTTGACCAGCGGGCCGCCGAAGGTGGAGGCGACGGTGGTCGACAGCGCGGAGGCGTTCGACGTGACCTCCTGGACGTCGGAGGCGATCGCGTCGACCCGGTCGATCTGGGTCTGCGCGGAGCGCACCGCCTGGGAGGCGTCGGCGAGCAACGGGACCGCCTGGTCGGTCACGTCCGCGACGAGCTTGGTGGTCGCCTTGAGCGTCTGGGCCAGCCTCGCCAGTGCCACGGCGAGGAAGGAGACCAGGATCGCCCAGAAGACGGCCACCAGGATCCCGGCCACCTCTCCACCGGACACTGTGCGCACCCGCTCCCTGAAACGTGCTCTGAACATCGGAACCATGAAAAAGCAGTGTCCCGAGCCTATCGCGCCGGGGCGGAGGCTCCGTACCGGATTACCGGCTCGGTGCGAGGGGAGTTACGGGAAGCGATTGTACGGAATGAACACGGTTCAGTACGCTCCGTGTCCCATGCGAGGTCCTCACAGCGCCGGCTCCTGGACGGACGGCGATCAGCCCCTCGAACTCACCGCCTTCGTCGGGCGCTCGGCCGAGCTGGCCGAGCTGACCGCGGCACTCGGCCGGGCGCGGCTGGTGACCGTGACCGGGGTGGGCGGGGTCGGCAAGTCCCGGCTGGCGGTGCGGGCGGCGGCACGGTGGGCGTCGGGTGACCCGGAGCGTGGCCTGCCCGCGGCGGACCGGGGGCGGGTGGAGCTGGCGCCGGTGCGCGATCCGCAGTTCGTGGAGTACGCGGTCGTGGAGGCGCTGGGGCTGACCGACCACACCACCCGCATGCCCCGGGAGACGCTGCTGGAGCATCTGGCCGGCCGCCGGGTCCTGCTGGTGCTGGACGGCTTCGAGCACCTCGTGACGGCCTGCGCCGATCTGGTGGCGGAGCTGCTGCGGAAGCTGCCGGAGCTGCGCGTGCTGGCCACGGGCCGGCGCCCGCTGGGCCTGGCGGGCGAGCGGCTGTTCCCGCTGGCGCCGCTCGGTGGGGACGAGGCGGTGGAACTGTTCACGGACCGGGCCCGGTCGCAGGGTGTGCCGGTGGCCGACGGCGCCGAGGTACGGGAGCTGTGCCACCGGCTGGAGGGGATCCCGCTGGCGCTGGAGCTGGCGGCCGGGCGGCTGCGCGCGCTGTCCCCGGCGCAGCTTCTGCAGCGCCTCGACGACCGGTTCCGGCTGCTGACCGGCGGCGGCCGGGACGCCCTGCCCCGGCACCAGACGCTGCGCACGGCGATCGGCTGGAGTCACGAGCTGTGCACGCCGGCCGAGCGGCTGCTGTGGGCACGTCTGTCGGCGTTCGCGGAGACCTTCGACCTGGAGGCCGCCGAGTATGTGTGCAGCGGGGACGGGCTGCCCGCCGAGGACATCCTGGACGTGCTGTCGGAGCTGCTCGCCCAGTCGGTCGTCGCCCGTGAGGAGACCCCGGTGGGCCCGCGCTACCGGATGCTGGACACCGTGCGGGCCTACGGCGCCGGCTGGCTGGAGGCGACCGGGGACGCGGACCGGCTGCGCAGACGGCACCGGGACTGGTACCTGGGCCTGGCTACCTGGTGCGAGCTGGAGTGGTTCTCGCCCCGGCAGCGGGAGGTGGCCGCGCGGGTGGACGCCGAGCTGCCGAATCTGCGGACCGCGCTGGAGTTCTGTCTGACCGTTCCGGACGAGGCGCATCTCGCCCAGCACCTGGCCGGTTCGCTGTGGTTCTGCTGGGTGGGCTGCGGCCGGCTCTCGGAGGGGCGGCGCTGGCTGGAGCGCAGCGTCGAGCTGGATTCGGAGTACGACCAGGCCCGGCTGAAGGCGCTGTGGGTGCTCGGTTACGTGGCGATCCTGCAGGGCGACACCGTGCCGGCGCTGCAGGCGCTGCGGGCATGCCGGGAGCAGGCGGAACGGTCGGCCGACCCGACGGCGGTGGCGTACGCCGAGCACCGCACCGGCTGTCTGGCCCTGGTCACGGATGACATGGCCCGCGCAGAAACGCTGCTGCGGTCGGCGCTGCACCGCTATCGGGAGATCGGCGAGCTCAACAGCAACGTCCTGATGGGCCAGGTCGAGCTGGCGATGGCGCGGGCGTTCCAGGGGGATCTGCCGGACGCGGTGCGGCTGTGCGAGGACGTGCGTCAGGTCTGCGAGGACCACGGGGAGCGCTGGGCGCGGTCGTACGCGCTGTACGTGCTGGCCTACGCGGCCTGGCTCGACGGGGACCCGGCCGGGGCGCGGGTGCTGCTGGCGGACTGTCTGGACAACGCGCACGCCTTCCGCGACCTGCTGGGCTCGGTGCTCTCGATCGAGCTGCTGGCGCTGGTGACGGTGACGCAGGGGGATCCGGTGGAGGCGGCGGTGCTCCAGGGGGCCGCCGGGCGGCTGTGGCCCTCGGTCGGACTGCCGCTGTTCGGTTCGGCGTTCTACAACGCCCCGCACGAACAGTGCGAGGCCGCCGCCCGGCAGGCGCTGGGCGACGCCCGGTACGCGGAGTGTGTACGGGAGGGCGCGGGGCTGGACCGGGAGGCGGCGGTGGCCCGGGCGCTGCGGCACCGGGAGGCGGGGGCGCTGTCCGCGTTGCCGTCGCCGCGCGGGCCGGTGGCGCAGGGCGGCGGGGAGGCCGGGACGGAGGGGGAGCCGGGAAAACGGGGTGAGGCGGAAAAACGCGAACCCGCCGCCTCGCCCACCCGGAAGGGCGGGGAGACGGCGGGCTGAGGTGCTGCGCCTGGGCTGGGGTCAGCGGGCGTAGTACTCGACGACGAGCTGCTCGTCGCAGATCACCGGGATCTCCTTGCGGTTCGGCTCGCGGTCCAGGCGGAACGCCAGGGCCTTGAGGTTCACCTGGAGGTAACGCGGGGTCTCACCCTCGGGGGCGAAGCCACCCTCACGGGCGATCGTGAAGAGCGTCTTCTCCTTGGAGCGGTCGCGGACCTGCACGACGTCGTCCGGACGGACACGGAAGGACGGCTTGTCGACCTTCTGGCCGTTGACCTGGATGTGGCCGTGGACGACCATCTGGCGGGCCTGGTAGATCGTGCGGGCGATGCCCGAACGCAGGACCAGCGCGTCGAGACGGCGCTCGAGCTCGATGATCAGGGCCTCACCGGTCTTGCCCTGGACCTTGGAGGCACGCTCGTAGGCGCGGACGAGCTGGCGCTCGGACACGTCGTACTGCGCGCGCAGACGCTGCTTCTCGAGCAGACGGACCTTGTAGTCCGAGTTCTGCTTGCGGCCACGGCCGTGCTCACCCGGCGGGTAGGGGCGGGCCTCGAAGTACTTGACGGCCTTCGGCGTCAGCGCGATGCCGAGGGCACGCGACTTCTTGACCTTGGGGCGGGACTGGTTCGCCACTTGTTCTTCTCTTTCGTAGTTTCCGGCTTGCCAGAGTTAGGGAGGTCGCATCCGCAGCCGGGAAAACCCGTCGGGTCCGCAGGGGACCTGCCGGGCAGCCGCTTCCCTGGTCTGGGCACATACGTGCAGCACGCGAGTGGCCCACCGACCGTTCCCGGGATTCGGGTGGTGGTGGGCTGCCCGCGACACCGTTCGACGGTGCGCGACGCTCCTGGAGCCGGTCCGCGAGGGACCGGTTCTCCGGCCGGCTGTCCCGCTCTGACGGCACGGGACTCGGCACTTCGGGGCAGTCTACAGGGTGCTCAGGACCGCCTGCGACCGAGGCGCTTACGGGTCCATTCCACGGCGTCGGCGTATCTGGCCTCGGCACCGTGCCGGCCCGGCGTGTAGTACTCGCGGTCCTTCAGGGCGTCCGGGGCGTACTGCTGTTCGGCGATGCCCTCCGGCAGGTCGTGCGGGTACACGTACCCCTGGGCGTGGCCCAGCTTCGCGGCGCCCTTGTAGTGGCCGTCGCGCAGATGCGGCGGCACCGGGCCGGCCAGGCCCTTGCGCACGTCCTCCATGGCGGCGCCGATCGCGGTGGTGGCCGCGTTGGACTTGGGGGCGAGGGCCAGGGCGATGGTGGCGTGGCTGAGGGTGAGGGCGGCCTCGGGGAAGCCGATCATGGCGACGGCCTGGGCGGCGGCGACCGCGATCGGCAGCGCGTTCGGGTCGGCGAGGCCGATGTCCTCGCTGGCGGAGATCATCAGGCGGCGGGCGATGAACCGGGGGTCCTCGCCGGCCTCGATCATGCGGGCCAGGTAGTGCAGGGCCGCGTCGACGTCGGAGCCGCGGATGGACTTGATGAGGGCGCTGGCGACGTCGTAGTGCTGGTCGCCGTCGCGGTCGTACTTCACCGCCGCCCGGTCGACGGTCTGCTCCAGCGTCGACAGGGTGATCTCGCTCTCGCCCTGGTCCAGGGCGGCCCCGGCGGCGGCCTCCAGGGCGGTCAGGGCGCGGCGGGCGTCGCCGCCGGCGATCCGCAGCAGGTGCTCCTCGGTGTCCCCGGGGAGCGTGACGGCGTTCTTCAGGCCGCGTTCGTCGGCGAGAGCGCGCTCGAGCAGGCCCCGGATGTCGCCGTCGGTGAGGGGTTCGAGGGTGAGCAGGAGGGAGCGGGAGAGAAGGGGGGAGATCACCGAGAAGTACGGGTTCTCCGTGGTGGCCGCGATCAGGGTCACCCAGCGGTTCTCCACGGCCGGCAGCAGGGAGTCCTGCTGGGCCTTGCTGAAGCGGTGGATCTCGTCCAGGAAGAGGACGGTCTCCTTGCCGAAGCCGCCGATGGCGCGGCGGGCGCCGTCGATGACCGCGCGGACCTCCTTGACGCCCGCGGTGATCGCGGACAGCTCCACGAACCGCTTGTCGGTCGCCTTCGACACCACGTACGCCAGAGTGGTCTTGCCGGTGCCGGGCGGTCCCCAGAGGATCACCGAGGACGGTCCGGCGGGGCCGCCGGAGCCCTCGCCGACCAGGCGGCGCAGGGGCGAGCCGGCCTTCAGCAGATGCTGCTGGCCGACGACCTCGTCGAGTGTGCGCGGTCGCATGCGCACCGCCAGGGGGCTGCCTGCCGGGTCCTTCTCCTGGCGTTCTTCTGCTGCGGCGGTGAAGAGGTCGGGTTCCACGCTGAAACCCTAAAACACCCCACTGACAATCCCGCCCGGGCCGTCAGCTGGTCCAGAAGTCCCACCAGCGGGTCAGGACGAGCATGCCGATGATGCCGACGTGCAGGACCGGCAGCACCCAGGTGAACTCGCCGAAGAACGACTTCAGCCGGCCCGGGGACGGCAGGAAGCCGTTGCGGACGTTGAACGAGGTGACGTACCAGAACATGGTGATCGTGGCGACCCAGGCCAGCGAGCACCACAGGCACAGCGCGTTGATCCGGTACAGGGACTGGAACTGCAGCCAGGTGCAGAAGGCCACGCCGAACAGCGTGCCGAAGTTGAAGGTCAGCCAGTACCAGCGCGGGAACCGGGCGCGGGCCAGCAGGCTCATGCCGACGCAGATGACGATGCCGTAGCAGACCAGACCGAGCATCGGGTTGGGGAACCCGAAGGCGGCGGCCTGCTTGCTCTCCATGACGCTGCCGCAGGAGACGACCGGGTTGAGGCTGCATCCGGGGGTGAAGCTCTTGCCCGCGACCTTGGCCTCGAGGAGCTTGAACTTGTCGATCGTGATGACCCAGGCGGCCAGCAGTCCGGCCGCGCCGGTGATCACCAGCAGGATGGCGAGGGCACGGCTGCCGCCCACCGCGCGCGGGGCGTCGGCGGCCCGCTCCGGACCGGGCTCCGCGGAGACGTCGTTCACTGTGGTCTTGCTCATCACGCCGATTCCGTCACTTGAGAGTCGGACCATCTTCGGGCACCGGCCATTGTGCCGCACAGGCCTGTGCCTCCACCGTTCGGTGGACATAAGAAGGTACGCACGGCGGGCCCGGACCGCTCGGTTCCGGCCGGGGCCCGAGGGCATGAGCACACACGCGAACGAACGCGCGGGGGGCCGCGCGAGCGGTGCGGGGACCCGTCCGCGGTGGACGGTCCGGGTCTCGCGATCCGGCGCGGGAGGGTCTTCGGCCTGCTCGGACCCCATGGCGCGGGCGAGACCACCACACCGAAGGTCCTACGGGGCAACGGCTCACCGGACGCCGGCGGGATCACCGTCCTGAGCACCGGCCCGGCGACGGCCACGCGCGCAGGGAGATCCCGTGCGGGGATCGTCCGGCAGGACGAATCGCCGCCCGCCGCGTTGACGGGCCCGTGGGTCCGGCTGTGACCCGGCTCATCCGGGCGGATGACCGCCCCGGCGGCACACCGTGGCCGTCAGCGGCGCCATGGGCCACGGACCGCCCGGCCACCGAGAAGGGCGCCGGAGGGATCCGGCGCCCCTGTGGTCGCTAGCCGAGACGGGATTCCAGTTCCGCCACGATCTCGTTGACGCCGATCGCCGTCTGCTCACCGGACTCCATGTCCTTGAGCTGGACGACGCCTTCGGCGAGGTCGCGCTCGCCGGCCACGACGGTGTAGCGGGCGCCCGAGCGGTTGGCGTTCTTCATGGCGCCCTTCAGCCCCTTGCCGCCGTAGGCGAAGTCCGCCGCGACGCCCAGCTTGCGCAGCTCGGTGATCTTCGCGAAGAGCACCCGCCGGGCCTCGTCGCCGAGCGCGACCGCGTAGACGCTGGTCGCCGACGGGATGGCCAGTTCGATTCCCTCGGCCTCCAGGGCGAGGACCGTGCGGTCGACGCCGAGGGCCCAGCCGACGGACGGCAGCGCGGGGCCGCCGATCATCTCGGACAGGCCGTCGTACCGGCCGCCGCCGCCCACCGCGGACTGCGAGCCGAGGCCGTCGTGCACGAACTCGAAGGTGGTGCGGGTGTAGTAGTCCAGACCGCGCACCAGCTTCGGGTCGTCCTCGTAGGAGACGCCCGCCGCGGTGATCAGCTCGCGGACCTCCTCGTGGTACGCCTTGCAGGCGTCGCACAGGTAGTCGCGCAGCAGGGGCGCGCCGGTCAGCTGCTTCTGCACCGACTCACGCTTGTCGTCCAGGACGCGGAGCGGGTTGATGTCCACGCGCCGGCGGGTGTCCTCGTCCAGGTCCAGGCCGCGCAGGAAGTCCTGGAGCGCGGCCCGGTAGACGGGACGGCACTCCTTGTCGCCCAGCGAGTTCAGCAGGATGCGGAAGTCGCGCAGGCCCAGCGTGCGATACGCCTGGTCGGCCAGGATGATCAGCTCGGCGTCGAGCGCCGGGTCCTCCGCGCCGATCGCCTCGGCGCCGACCTGGGAGAAGTGGCGGTAGCGGCCCTTCTGGGGGCGCTCGTAGCGGTACTGCGAGCCCGAGTACCAGACCTTCACCGGGAGGTTGCCCGTCTTGTGGAGGTTGGCCTCCAGGACCGCGCGCAGCACGGGGGCGGTCGTCTCCGGACGCAGGGCCAGCCTGTCGCCGCCCTTCGTCTCGAAGACGTACATCTCCTTCGTCACGATGTCGGTGGACTCACCGACGCCGCGCGCGAACAGTTCCACGTTCTCGAAACCGGGCGTCTCGATGTAGCCGTAGCCGGAGTTGCGCAGCGGGGTGGCGATCGCCTCGCGGACGGCCAGGAACTTGGCGCTGTCCGGAGGCAGAAGGTCGTACGTGCCCTTGGGGGCCTTGAAAGTGCTCACGGAAATTCTCGTCACAATCCTCGTCGGGGAGTCTGCGCGGCTCCCTGGCCGGCGGCCACCTGCCGCAGGTAGGGGTTGGTGGCGCGCTCCTGGCCGATGGTCGTCTGGGGGCCGTGGCCGGACAGCACCACGGTGGAGTCGTCGAGCGGCAGGCACACACGGGCCAGCGACCGCAGCATGTCCTCCATGGATCCGCCCGGCATGTCGGTGCGTCCGATGGAGCCGGCGAACAGCAGGTCGCCCGAGAACATGATGGGCGGGATGTCCGCCGCCTCGGGCAGGCCGAAGGTCACCGACCCCTGGGTATGGCCCGGCGCGTGCGCGACGGAGAACTCCAGCCCGGCCAGCGGCAGGGTCGTGCCGTTCGTCAACTCCCTGACGTCGTCCGGCTCCCCCACGGTCAGCTCGCCCATCAGGGGCATGCCGATGGAGCGGCCGAGCGCCTTCTCGGGGTCGCTCATCATGTACCGGTCCTCGGGGTGGATCCAGGCCGGCACGTCGTGCGCTCCGCAGACGGGGACGACCGAGGCCACATGGTCGATGTGGCCGTGGGTGAGGACGACGGCGACGGGCTTGAGACGATGCTTCCTCAGCGTTTCCTCGACGCCTTCGGCGGCCTGGTGGCCGGGGTCGATGATCACGCACTCCTCACCGGCGGCGGGGGCGACGAGATAACAGTTCGTCCCCCAGGCCCCGGCGGGGAACCCGGCAATGAGCACGATCGTCCTTCGTAATGTCGGTTACTGGCGGCTTCAGCTGCTCTCAGAGCCTACCGGCGCTGCCGTTTCCTCAGCGAACCCATATACGGTACGGGGCTACACGCAGCGGTCGGCCCACGAGGACGTACGCGTCCCGTCCGACACACGACACGCATAGGAGAGAACCCGGTGGTCAGCCAGGAGCAGCGGCGGCGTCAGCTCGCCCGGGAGAAGTTCTTGCGGCAGCAGCAGCGGCGCACCGAGTCGCGGCGCAAGGCCCGTCTGCGCAACTCCGTGATCGCGTCGGTACTGGGCGTCGTCGTGATCGGCAGTGTCGCCCTGTACACGACCGGGGTGCTCAAGGACGACGACAAGAAGACCAACGCCGCCGCCGAGACGACGCCGAGTCCCACGCCGGCCGAGAAGCCCGCGGACCCGTGCAAGAAGGCGGCGGCCGGCTCGGTGAAGAAGCTGAGCTGGAAGAAGGAGCCGGCGATGAAGATCGACACGTCGGCGAAGTACACGCTGAAGCTCGCGACGACGTGCGGTGACATCGGCATCGCGCTGAAGACGGCCGCGGCCCCGCACACGGTCAACTCGTTCGACTTCCTCGCGGGCGAGGGCTACTTCGACCACACCAAGTGCCACCGCCTGACCACGCAGCAGATCTACGTCCTGCAGTGCGGCGACCCCCAGGGCACCGGCACGGGCGGTCCCGGCTACACGCTCCCGGACGAGAACCTCAAGGACAAGAGCCTGCAGAAGAACACCTATCCGGCGGGCACGGTGGCGATGGCCAACACCGGACAGGCGCACACCGGCGGCAGCCAGTTCTTCCTGGTGTTCAAGGACAGCCCGCTGCCGCCCAGCTACACCCCCTTCGGCACCATCGACGCGGCGGGCATGAAGGTGCTCGACAAGATCGCCAAGGCCGGGGAGAACACGGGCCGCGGGGACGGCGCGCCGAACGCGACGGTCGTGATCGACAAGGCCACGGTCGCCAAGTCCTGACCCCCGTCCCGACCCCGCGGGCCGGAGCCGATGCCGCACGTCGAGGTCGACGTGGCAGGTAGCGGAATTTCGGTCGCGCTGGATGCGGACAGGCCACCCGCTGGTCGCCTATGTTGGCCGTGACGAAACTGTGGACGATGCCCGGGGGTGCTGAGGCCCCCCGCAGGCATCATGTGGAGGAGGCGCTGTGAGCAGCGACCCGTGGGGCCGCGTCGACGAGACGGGGACCGTGTACGTGCGTACGGCCGACGGCGAGCAGGTCGTCGGTTCCTGGCAGGCCGGCTCCCCCGAGGAGGCGCTGGCCTACTTCGAGCGCAAGTACGAGGGCCTGGTTGTCGAGATCGGCCTCCTCGAAAAGCGAGTCAAGACCACCGACCTGTCGGCGAAGGACGCCCAGGTCGCCATCGACCACCTGCGCGAGCAGGTGGAGGCGCACCACGCGGTCGGCGACCTGGACGCGCTGCGGGCCCGGCTGGACAAGCTCGTGGAGACCGTCGACAAGCGCCGCGAGGAGCGCAAGGCGCAGCGGGCGAAGCAGTCCGACGAGGCCCGGCACGCCAAGGAGGCGCTGGTCGTCGAGGCGGAGGAGCTGGCCCAGTCGGACCAGTGGCGGGCGGCCGGTGAGCGGCTGCGGGCGCTGGTGGACACGTGGAAGGGGCTGCCGCGCCTGGACCGCAAGTCCGACGACGAGCTGTGGCACCGCTTCTCGCACGCCCGGTCGGCGTTCTCCAAGCGCCGCAAGGGGCACTTCGCGCAGCTGGACGCGCAGCGCGAGGAGGCCCGTCGCACCAAGGAGCGGCTGGTCGGCGAGGCGGAGGCGCTGTCGGGTTCGACGGACTGGGGGCCGACGGCCGCCCGTTACCGCGAGCTGATGGCGGAGTGGAAGGCCGCGGGCCGCGCCCAGCGCGAGCACGAGGACGACCTGTGGAACCGCTTCCGCGGTGCCCAGGACGTGTTCTTCGCCGCCCGCAGCTCGGTGTTCGCCGAGCGGGACGCCGAGCAGTCGGAGAACCTGAAGCTGAAGGAGGAGCTGGCCGAGGAGGCCGAGAAGCTCCTGCCGATCTCCGACCTGAAGTCCGCGCGGGCCGCCTTCCGCTCGGTCAACGAGCGCTGGGAGGCCATCGGTCACGTCCCGCGGGACGCGCGGCCGAAGGTCGAGGGCCGGATGCACGCCGTCGAGCGGGCGATCCAGGAGGCCGAGGAGGCCGAGTGGCGCCGGACGAACCCGGAGGCACGCGCGCGTGCCGAGGGCCTCACCGGTCAGCTGCAGGCCGCCGTGGACAAGCTGAGGGCGCAGATCGAGCAGGCGCGCGCCCAGGGCAACAACGCGAAGGCCGACAAGCTGGAGAGGGAGCTGGAGGGCCGCCAGGCGCTCCTGGACCAGGCTCTGAAGGGCCTGCACGAGTTCGGCGGCTGATCCGCCCGCCGGTCAGGTGAAAGGGCCCCGTACGGTCGTACGGGGCCCTTTGCCGTGGGTGCCTGCGGCCCTGGGTGCCTAGGACCGGCTGCGGCCGGACGTCACGCGGTAGACGTCGTACACGCCTTCCACGCCCCGTACGGCCTTCAGGACGTGGCCGAGGTGCTTGGGGTCGCCCATCTCGAAGGTGAAGCGCGAGGTGGCCACCCGGTCCCGGGACGTCTGGACGGCCGCCGAGAGGATGTTGACGTGCTGGTCGGACAGGACCCGGGTGACGTCCGACAGCAGACGGGAGCGGTCCAGGGCCTCCACCTGGATGGCGACCAGGAAGACCGACGACTGGGTGGGTGCCCACTCGACGTCGAGGATGCGCTCCGGCTCGCGGGACAGTGAGTCGACGTTGACGCAGTCGCTGCGGTGAACCGATACGCCACTGCCGCGCGTGACGAAGCCGATGATCGGGTCGCCGGGCACCGGCGTGCAGCAGCGGGCCAGCTTGACCCACACGTCGTCGACGCCCTTGACGACGACACCCGGGTCGGCACTGGAACGGCGCTTGCGGCTGCGGCTGCGCGACGGCGGGACGGCCTCGTCGATCTCCTCGCTGGCGGCCTCCTCGCCGCCGAGGGCCTGGACGAGCTTCTGCACGATGTTCGGTGCGGAGACATGGCCCTCGCCGATCGCCGCGTACAGCGCGGAGATGTCGGAGTAGCGCATCTCGTGCGCGAGCGTGACGAGCGAGTCGCCGGTCAGGATGCGCTGGATCGGCAGGTTCTGCTTGCGCATGGCGCGGACGATGGCGTCCTTGCCGTGCTCGATCGCCTCGTCACGGCGTTCCTTGGAGAACCAGGCCCGGATCTTGTTGCGCGCCCGGGGCGACTTGACGAAGCCGAGCCAGTCGCGGGACGGGCCGGCGCCGGACGCCTTGGAGGTGAAGACCTCCACCAGGTCGCCGTTGTCCAGGGTGGACTCGAGCGGTACGAGCCTGCCGTTGACCCGCGCTCCTATGGTGCGGTGGCCGACCTCGGTGTGCACGGCGTACGCGAAGTCCACCGGGGTGGCACCGGCGGGCAGCGCGATGACGTCGCCCTTGGGGGTGAAGACGAAGACCTCGTTGCGGGACAGGTCGAAGCGCAGGGACTCCAGGAACTCGCCCGGGTCCTCCGTCTCCTTCTGCCAGTCCAGCAGCTGGCGCAGCCACGCCATGTCGTTGAGGTGGTCGTCCTTCTTGCCGGCCTTGGGGACGTCGGTGCGGACCTTCGAGGCGCCGGCGACGGCCTCCTGCTTGTACTTCCAGTGCGCGGCGATGCCGTACTCGGCGCGGCGGTGCATGTCGAAGGTGCGGATCTGCAGCTCGACCGGCTTGCCGTTGGGGCCGATCACCGTCGTGTGCAGCGACTGGTACATGTTGAACTTGGGCATCGCGATGTAGTCCTTGAACCGGCCGGGGACCGGGTTCCATCGCGCGTGCACCGTGCCGAGGGCGGCGTAGCAGTCGCGGACCGTGTCGACGAGGACGCGGATGCCCACCAGGTCGTAGATCTCGGCGAAGTCGCGGCCCCGCACGATCATCTTCTGGTAGACGCTGTAGTAGTGCTTCGGGCGGCCGGTGACGGTCGCCTTGATGCGGGCGGCCCGCAGGTCGGTCTGGACCTCGTCGGTCACTATGGCCAGGTATTCGTCACGCTTCGGTGCCCGCTCGGCCACCAGCCGTACGATCTCGTCGTACATCTTGGGGTAGAGGATCGCGAACGCGAGGTCCTCCAGCTCCCACTTGATGGTGTTCATGCCGAGGCGGTGGGCGAGCGGCGCGTAGATCTCCAGGGTCTCGCGCGCCTTCTTCTCCTGCTTCTCGCGCTTGAGGTAGCGCATGGTGCGCATGTTGTGCAGGCGGTCGGCGAGCTTGATGACCAGGACGCGGGGGTCCTTGGCCATGGCGACGACCATCTTGCGCACGGTCTCGGCCTGGGCGGCCTCGCCGAACTTGACCTTGTCCAGCTTGGTCACGCCGTCGACGAGCAGGGCGACGACGTCGCCGAAGTCGCGGCGCAGGTCCTCCAGGCCGTACTCGGTGTCCTCGACCGTGTCGTGCAGCAGCCCCGCCATCAGCGTGGCCGGGTCCATGCCCAGCTCGGCGAGGATGGTGGTGACGGCGAGCGGATGCGTGATGTACGGGTCGCCGCTCTTGCGCTTCTGGCCGCGGTGCCAGCGCTCGGCGACCTGGTAGGCGCGCTCGATCTGGCGCAGCGTGGAGTTCTCGATCTTGGGGTCGTTGCTGCGCACTATCCGCAGCAGCGGCTCCAGGACGGGGTTGTACGGGTTCGCGCGCTGGACGCCGAGGCGGGCGAGGCGGGCCCGCACGCGGTTGGAGGAGCCGGAGCGGGTGGGGGGCGCGGCGGGCTGGCGCACCACCGGGGGCTGCGCCGGGCGCTCGGGCGGGGCCGGCTTGGGGCGCGCGGACTCGGCGCTCTTCTCGACGGGCGCGGACTGGGCGTGCTCCACCGTCCCACGGGTGTCGTTCTTCACGTGGGAAGCGCTCGGCGCGGGCTTGGCCGTGGCGGCCGAGGCGGGCTCGGGCTTGGCGGCGGTCAGTGGCTGGGCCTCGTCTGGCAAGAGGGCTCCTCGTGCGCGATCCGGGTCCCCCGGTCAGGCTCCGGAGACCCCATGGTAGCGATCCTGCGCCCGCTCATCGCCTGCAGGCGGCTGTGAGGACCGACTACCCGTGCAACGCGCGGGACTCCCCTGGGATTCCTGGAGATGTCCCCGGGGGGTTCTCCGGGTGTGCGGCGGGTGTCCGTACGGCGACGGCCGCCCCGGGGATCCCGGGGCGGCCGTTTCGCCGTGCGGATCGCTCAGACCTGCAGCAGGGCGTCCAGCGGGGCCCCGCCCAGCGCCCGCTCAAGGCGGGCCCTGCCGCCCAGGAAGCCCAGTTCCATCAGGACCGCGAGGCCGCAGACCTCGGCGCCCGCGCGCTGGATGAGCTGGATCGCGGCCTCGGCGGTGCCGCCGGTGGCCAGGACGTCGTCCACGATCAGGACGCGGTCGCCCGCGGCCAGATCCTCGGCGTGCACCTCGATCTCCGCCGAGCCGTACTCCAGGTCGTACGCCTGGCGCAGGGTCGCTCCGGGCAGCTTGCCCGCCTTGCGGACGGGGATGAAGCCCAGGCCCGCGCGGACGGCGACCGGGGCGCCCAGGATGAAGCCCCGGGCCTCCAGGCCGACGACCTTGGTCGCGCCGGTGCCGGCGGCGATCCCGGCGAGCGCGTCGGTGAGCGCGGTGAAGGCCGCCGGGTCGGCCAGGAGCGGGGTGATGTCCTTGAACATCACGCCCGGCTCCGGATAGTCGGCGACATCACGGATGCGGCTGAGCAGCAGCGCCGGGACGTCCGCGAGCTCGGTCATCGGCGCTTCCCCGAGGTCCGGCCGCGGCCCCGGTTGCGGGACGCGGGCTGGTTGCGCGGGCCGACGACGGCGGGGGCCGCGTCGTCGGTGTCGTCATCGCCGGTGCGGGCCTGCGCGGCGTCCTCGTCCGTGGCGGCCTGGGCGCGCTTGGCCAGGACCCGCTTGGTGAGGGCCTTCATCGCCGGCTCGCGCTCCTTGAGGTCGGCGACGAGCGGCGTGGCGATGAAGATCGACGAGTAGGCACCGGCCGCGAGGCCGACGAACAGCGACAGCGAGATGTCGTTGAGCGTGCCCGCGCCGAGGAAGCCGCCGCCGATGAAGAGCAGACCGGCGACCGGCAGCAGGGCGACGACCGTGGTGTTGATGGAGCGGACCAGGGTGCCGTTGATCGACCGGTTGGCGATGTCGCTGTAGGTGAAGCGGGTCTGCTTGGTGATGTCCTTCGTCTGCTCCTTGAGGCTGTCGAAGACGACGACCGTGTCGTAGAGCGAGTAACCGAGGATGGTCAGCAGACCGATGACCGTGCCGGGCGTGACCTCGAAGCCGACCAGGGCGTAGATACCGGTCGTGATGGTGATGTCGTGGATCAGCGCGACCAGGGCCGCGACGGCCATCCGCCACTCGAAGGCGATCGCCAGGTAGATCACCACGAGGACCATGAAGATCGCCAGGCCCTCCCAGGCCTTGCTGGCGATCTGCTCGCCCCAGCTCGGGCCGACCAGGTCGGCGGCGAGCTTCTCGGGGTCGAGGTTCAGGTCCTTGGCCAGCTCCTGCTTGACCTTGTTGGACTGGTCGGTGTCGATGCCCGCGATCTGGATGCGCAGGCTGCCGTTTCCGAGCTTCTGCACGACCGACTGGTGGCCGGAGGCCTGATTGGCGTAGTCCTCCGCCTGGGCCACCGACGTGCTCATCTTCGTGGGCGTCGTGAAGACCGCGCCGCCCTGGAACTCGATGCCCATGTTCAGGCCGCGCACCGCGAGGCCGACGATCGCCGTGATGGTGATCAGGATCGAGATGCCGTACCAGATCTTGCGCTTGCCGACGAAGTCGTAGCTGATCTCGCCGCGGTGCAGTCGTGCGCCGAGGTCGCCGAGTTTGGACATGCTCACGCCTCCTTGGTGTCGACGGAACCGGCGGCGGGACCGGCGGGACGGCGGGTGCGGCGCAGCGGCGGCTTGGCACCCAGGCTCTTCGGGTCGAGGCCGGACCACTTGTGGCCGTTCGCGAAGAACTTGCGGCGGGCGAGCAGCGTCATCAGCGGCTTGGTGAAGAAGAAGACGACGACCACGTCGAGCACGGTGGTCAGGCCGAGCGTGAACGCGAAGCCCCGCACCTTGCCGACGGTCACGATGAACAGCACCGCGGCGGCGAGGAACGACACGAAGTCGGAGACCAGGATGGTGCGCCGGGCACGCGGCCAGGCCCTCTCGACGGCGGGACGCAGCGTGCGGCCCTCGCGGATCTCGTCCCTTATGCGTTCGAAGTACACGATGAACGAGTCCGCGGTGATACCGATGGCGACGATGGCACCGCAGACGGCCGGCAGGTTCAGGGCGAACCCGATGGCCGGGCCGAGCAGCGTCATGATCAGGTAGGTGAGCATCGCCGAGACCAGCAGGGAGGCCATGGCGACGACCGACAGGCCGCGGTAGTAGACCACCAGGTAGATCACGACCAGCGCGAGACCGATCGCGCCGGCGAGCAGACCGGCGTGCAGCTGCTCACCGCCGAGCGCGGCGGTGACGGTGGTGACGGACTGCTCCTGGAAGGACAGCGGCAGGGCGCCGTACGACAGCATGTTGGCCAGGCCCTGCGCCTCGTCCTGCTGGAAGCTGCCGGAGATCTCCGCCTGGCCGCCGGTGATGGCCGTCCGCACGAACGGGCTGGAGACGACCTCGCCGTCCAGGACGATGCCGAACTCGTTCTGCGGCTGCTGGTTCTTGGCCAGCTCGCCGGTGATGTCGGCGAACTTGTCGGCACCGGACTTGGTGAAGGTCATCTGCACCTGCCAGCCGGAGGCGCCCTGGGTGTCGAAGACCGCCTGGGCCTTCTTCACCTCGGTGCCGTCCACGCCGGCGGGGCCGAGCAGGTACTTGTACCAGGCCTTGTCGACCTGGCCGCAGGCCACGGTGGGGTCGCCGGGCTTGACGTTCTTGCCGGCCTTGGCGCGGTCGGCGGGCTTGGTGCAGTCCAGGGCGGCGTACTGCGCCTGGAGCTGCTTGGTGTCCGCGCCCGAGCCGCTGCCGGAGGAGGCCGAGGGGCTGGGCGACGGCTTGCCGCTGCCGGAGGCGGAGCCGCTCGGCGAGGGGGTGGAGCCGGCCTTCAGCGCGTCGGTGACGGCGCGGCCCTGGGAGGTCGCCGTGGCCGTCGGGGACGGGGAGCCGGACGAGGAGCCCTTCTGCTTCGAGGAGGCGCTCGACGACGGGCTCGCGCTCGGCTTGGGCGAGGAGCTGCCGCCGGTGGACGCGCTCGGCGAGGGGCTGCCCGCGGGGCCGCTGGCCTCCTGGGCCAGGACCGGCCGGAAGTACAGCTTGGCGGTGGTGCCGACCTGCTCCTGGGCCTCCTTGGAGTTGGTGCCCTTGGGGATGTTGACGATGATGTTGTCGGATCCCTGGGTCTGCACCTCCGCCTCGGAGACGCCAAGACCGTTGACACGGCGGTTCATGATGTCGACCGCGGTGTCCATGTTGGCCTTGTTGATCGCGGACCCCTGGTCGGCCTTCGCCTTGAGCGTGATGCTCGTACCACCGGCGAGGTCGATGCCGAGACGCGGAGTCTTGTGCCCGGAGGCGAACATCCCCCCGGTGAGCGCCACGATGGCGATCAGGATGAGGGCCAGCGAGCGCCCTGGCTTGCTCGGGGCGCTCGCGTTACGGCCCCTCTTAGGTGCTGCCACCTTCTCGTACTCCCTCTCGGGCCGCCCCGCGCCCGGTCGGCGCGGTCGGCCATGACATGGTGTCGGGCTCCCGTGCGGGAACAGACGCGCCCGGGACTCGCGGGGGCGCCGTCATGCCGCCGCCGCGCCTCCCGGGGCGTGACTACTTCGCGTCGGAGTCGCCGTCGGTCTTCTTGGACTCGTCCTCCGCCTTGGCCTCGGCGGCGTCGGCCTTGTCCTCGGCGGCCTGGATCGCGTCCTCGCCGCGCTCGGCGGCGTCCTTCTTACCGAGGTCGAGCTTGCCGTCGGCGGCGGCAGCGGCGGCGGAACCGTCGGTCTCGTCGGTCTCGGTGAGGGAGGAGGCGTCGTCCGGGACGATGCCGGCGCCGGACTTCAGGTCGTGCTCGACGCCGTGGACGATGCGGTTGTACTCGTCGTCGGTGAGGACGGCGCCGATGGCGTTCTTGGCGAAGAGGAGCTCGACGCCCGGTCCGGCGTCGAGGAGGACCGTGTCCTCGTTGACCTCCTTGACCGTCGCGTACATACCCCCGATCGTGCGGACACCCGAGCCGGGCTGCATCTCGTTCCGCATGTTGGCGGCCTGCTGCTGCTTCTTCTTGGCCGAGCGCGTCATCAGGAACATGGCCGCGATGAGCACGATGAACGGGAGAAGGGTATAGGCATTCACGGGACGGAAATTCCTTCGCGCGACCGCGCGGTGAGCGGCCTGTTGGATGGGGGCGGGGGTCGGCGCCGCCCGCAAGGGCGGCATCGGCGGAGTCTAAGCGAGTCCGCTCGCATGGAACAACGCTCAGCATGGCACCTGGGTTCCTGCTGGGCCACCGCCCTCGCCGGGCGGCGGCCATCACGCCCCGAACAGGTCCTGTTGTCCGTTTCCCCCGGCCGGCGGGCGCGGCGGGGTGAGGCCGAGATGCGCCCATGCCGCGGGCGTGGCCACCCGGCCGCGCGGGGTACGGGCGAGCAGGCCCTCCCGGACCAGGAACGGCTCGGCGACCTCCTCCACGGTCTCCCGCTCCTCCCCCACCGCGACGGCGAGGGTGGACAGGCCGACCGGTCCGCCGCCGAACAGCTTCAGCAGCGCCTCCAGGACCGCGCGGTCGAGGCGGTCGAGGCCGCGGGTGTCGACCTCGTAGACGGCGAGGGCGGCGGCCGCGACCTCGCGGGTGATCACCCCGTCGGCCTTGACCTGCGCATAGTCGCGGACGCGGCGCAGCAGACGGTTGGCGATGCGGGGCGTGCCCCGGGAGCGGCCGGCGATCTCGGCGGCGCCGTCCGGGTCGATCTCGACGTCCAGCAGGTGCGCCGAGCGGTGGACGACGCGCTCCAGCTCGTGCGGTTCGTAGAACTCCATGTGCGCGGTGAAGCCGAAGCGGTCGCGCAGCGGGGGCGGCAGCAGGCCCGCGCGCGTGGTGGCGCCGACCAGGGTGAACGGCGGCAGCTCCAGCGGGATCGCGGTGGCGCCGGGGCCCTTGCCGACGATGACGTCGACGCGGAAGTCCTCCATCGCCATGTAGAGCATCTCCTCGGCGGGCCGGGACATCCGGTGGATCTCGTCGAGGAAGAGCACCTCGCCCTCCTGGAGGGAGGAGAGGATCGCGGCGAGGTCGCCGGCGTGCTGGATGGCGGGGCCCGAGGTGATGCGGATGGGGGCGCCCATCTCGGCCGCGATGATCATCGACAGGGTGGTCTTGCCGAGCCCGGGCGCGCCGGAGAGCAGCACGTGGTCGGCGGTGGCGCCCCGCGCGCGTGCGGCGCGCAGGACCAGGTCGAGCTGTTCGCGGACCTTCTCCTGGCCGATGAACTCACCCAGGTCCTTGGGGCGCAGGGCGGCCTCGACGGCCTGGTCCTCCCGGTCGGCGACGGAGCCCACCAGCCGCTCCTCGGCGGGACCGACGGGCCGCTCCTCGGCGGAGGGGTCGGTCGTGTCGTCCCAGTTCATGAATGTGCCTCGTCAGTGTTCGGGGTCAGCGGGCGCGGTTCAGGGTCTGCAGGGCCGCCTTCAGCAGCTGTCCGACCTGCGGGGTGCCGCCCGCGGCCTCGGCCTGCGGTGCGACGGCGGTCACGGCCTCGTCGGCCTCGCGGGTGGCGTAGCCGAGGCCGATGAGGGCCGCGTGCAGCTGGTCGCGCCAGCCCTGGCTGACCGGAGCGCCGATCGCGGGGGCGCCGACGGGTTCGCCGAGGCGGTCCTTCAGCTCCAGCAGCAGCTTCTGGGCACCCTTCTTGCCGATGCCGGGGACGGCGGTGAGGGCCTTCTCGTCGCCGGTGGCCACGGCGCGGCGCAGCGCGTCCGGGGTGTGCACGGCCAGCATGGCCTGGGCGAGGCGAGGGCCGACGCCGCTCGCGGTCTGCAGCAGTTCGAAGACCTGGCGCTCGTCGTCGTCGGCGAAGCCGTACAGGGTGAGCGAGTCCTCGCGGACGACGAGGGAGGTGTGCAGCTTGGCGGGCTGACCGAGGCGCAGCGTGGACAGGGTGTTCGGGGTGCACTGGACGGCCATGCCGACGCCGCCGACCTCGACGACCGCGGCGTCGGGGGCGAGTGCGGCGACCGTGCCGCTGACGAAGGCGATCATGCCGTACGGCCTTTCGTTGCGTGGACTGCATGCCGGGCGACGGCCTGCTGGAGTCGGTTCTGGGCGGGGGCCCGCCAGATGTGGCAGATGGCGAGCGCGAGGGCGTCGGCGGCGTCCGCGGGCCTGGGCGGCTCGGCGAGCCGCAGCAGCCGGGTGACCATGGCGCCGACCTGCGCCTTGTCGGCACGTCCGCTGCCCGTGACGGCGGCCTTGACCTCGCTGGGGGTGTGCAGGGCGACGGGGATGCCGCGCCGGGCGGCACACAGCATCGCGACGGCGCTGGCCTGGGCGGTGCCCATCACCGTGCGCACGTTGTGCTGGCTGAAGACGCGCTCCACGGCGACGTACTCCGGCCGGTGTTCGTCCAGCCACTGCTCGATGCCCTGCTCGACGGCGAGGAGGCGGTGGCTGAGCTCCGCGTCGGCGGGGGTCCGGACGACCCCGACACCGATCATGGTGAGCGGACGGCCCGCGACCCCCTCGACGACGCCGACCCCGCACCGGGTCAGGCCGGGGTCCACCCCCAGTACGCGCACGCGCCCCTCCCCTTCTCCGTGGCCGGACCGCCGCCGCTCCCGCGGACCCGGCCGGACACCGCCGTCGTTCCGCGGCCGGTGTCCGCGGACCGCGGACGGTGATCTTTCTCCTGCACGCCAGGCTATCCGCTGCCACTGACAACGACGGCGGGCCGGTGGGATGTGTCCCACCGGCCCGCCGAAGAAGGTGCTGAGCTCGCGGCGGCGCTACGCGTCGACCTTCTCCATGATCTCGTCGCTGACGTCGAAGTTGGCGAAGACGTTCTGCACGTCGTCGCTGTCCTCCAGCGCGTCGATCAGCTTGAAGATCTTCTTCGCGCCCTCCTCGTCCAGTTCGACCTGGACGGACGGCACGAAGCTGGAGTCGGCGGAGTCGTAGTCGATGCCGGCCTCCTGGAGGGCGGTGCGGACCGCGACCAGGTCGGTGGCCTCGCTGATGACCTCGAAGGTCTCACCGAGGTCGTTGACCTCCTCGGCGCCCGCGTCCAGGACCGCGTCGAGGACGTCGTCCTCGCTCAGCTCGCCCTTGGGGACGATGACGACGCCCTTGCGGCTGAACATGTACGACACGGAACCGGGGTCGGCCATGTTGCCGCCGTTGCGGGTCATGGCGACGCGCACGTCGGAGGCGGCGCGGTTGCGGTTGTCGGTGAGGCACTCGATGAGCACCGCGACGCCGTTGGGACCGTAGCCCTCGTACATGATCGTCTCGTAGTCGGCGCCGCCGGCCTCAAGGCCGCCTCCGCGCTTGATGGCCGAGTCGATGTTCTTGTTGGGAACCGACTGCTTCTTGGCCTTCTGCACGGCGTCGTAGAGGGTCGGGTTGCCCTCGAGGTCGACGCCGCCCATCCGCGCCGCGACCTCGATGTTCTTGATCAGCTTCGCGAAGAGCTTGCCGCGCTTGGCGTCGATCACGGCCTTCTTGTGCTTCGTCGTAGCCCATTTAGAGTGGCCGGACATCTGCCTGTCTCCTTCGCGTAACCCATCTCTGCAACGAACTCCAGAGATCCTACAAGGACTCCGGTGTCCGGTCGGCGCGCACCATGTCGACGAACAGGGAGTGCACTCGGTGGTCTCCGGTCAGCTCCGGGTGGAACGACGTGGCGAGCGCGTTGCCCTGCCGGACGGCGACGATGTGGCCGTCGTGCTCGGCTAGCACCTCGGTTCCGGCGCCCACGGATTCGACCCAGGGAGCGCGGATGAAGACGCCCTCCACGGGATCGCCGTCGACTCCGCGGATGTCGACCGCGGCCTCGAAGGACTCGTTCTGCCGTCCGAAGGCGTTGCG
>NZ_JACHJK010000016.1 GCF_014203595.1 Streptomyces echinatus | reverse complement strand
GGCATCCCCTCCAAGGGCCTGCTGCAGGTGATCGACCCCACCTTCAACGCCTACCACGTCAACGGCACCGCCCACAGCATCACCGACCCGGTCGCGAACATCACCGCCGCCGCCAACTACGCCGCGCACCGCTACGGCTCCATCGACAACGTCAACTCCGCCTACTGAGCCACCCCCACCAGGCGCCCTCACGGGGGGACGACGCACGCGGCACGGCGAAGGCCCGGACCACCAGGTCCGGGCCTCGGCGCGTTCCGGGCGGGGCGCACCGGCGGCGTCCCCGTGGCCGAAGTACCGGGACCGTCTACGGGCTCGCCTTCACGCATCCGCTGGACGTGTGCGGGGACGAGACCGGCGACGGCGTCCACCGGGATGCCGGGCGGGACTTCGGCCTGACGTCGGTGTGCGTGGACGCCTTCCCTCCGTCCGTCACCTGTGACTGGACCAGCGGCCACAGCACGGAAACGGTGTGGTTCTGGGTCACGCCCCTGCTGTGTGCGGGGCCGGCCTGCGCCGCCGTCTGCTCCGCCCCGCTTCTCGTCAGGCGCCTCTCGTGCAGGAGGGCGCGAAGTCGGCAGCACCGGAGGCCTGTTTGACCTGGGAAGCCTGGGCAAATGGGGCAAAGCGGAGAATTCGCGGCAGGGTTGCGGGTATCGGGAGGTGAAAGCCACTCCAGCAAGGAGGCGCACATGACACCGACCCGGGACGTCGTCGAGTTGATCCTCGAGGATCACCGGACGATGGAAGACCTGCTCCGCCTGATGCGCAGCACCGAGGCCGACCGTCAGACGGCACTGCACGACTTCGCGCACCTGATGATCGCTCACGGCGAGGCCGAGAGAGCCTCGGTGCACCCCGTCCTCGTCTCCTTCGAGGACGCCGACACCGTCGAGCACATCGAGTCCGCCCACCAGGAAGCCGTCAAGGTCCTCTTCGCGCTCCTGCAGGTATCCGCCACCCCCGCGTGACGCCCGCGTCCCCCTCGCGAAGACCCGGCCGCGGGGCGATCCGTGCCGCCGCGGAGCAGAGATCCACGACAGGAGCCACCATGGACCGGAGCCTGGACGCCTTTCTCACCCAGGTCACCGAACGCGCGGGCTACGACAGGCCGCAACAGGGAGCCAGAGCCGTACAGAACGTGCTGGAGGTCCTCGGGGCGCACCTGGTGGGTGACGACCGCACGGACCTGGCCGCCCTGCTGCCCGGCGGGTGCGGATCACTGCTGACGGCGAGCGTGCCGGGCAGCGAACCGCTGACGCCCGCGTCGTTCGTCGAGGCCGTGGCCGACCGCAGCAACGAGGACCTCGCCGAGGCCAGGCGCGAGATCGACGCCGTACTGCCCACCCTGGCCGAGATCGCGGACCAGGCTCTGCTGCGTCGTCTGCTCACCCAGCTGCCACCCGGGCACGCCGGCCTGTTCGGCTGCACCGACCCGGGCTGACCGGCCTGACCGGCGGGACCGGCGACCGGACCGGTGGGCCCGGCGACCGGTCCCGCGGGACGGCCCGGCGGATCAGTCGTCGACGGCCTGGACGATGTCCCGCGGATCCAGGCCGGTGAGCTGTGCGATGCGCGGCGCGGCAATCCCTGCGGTGAGGGCGCGGTGGACCAGCGACCGCCAGTCCTGGGTGGTGTCCCGGAAGCCGATCAGCTCGGACTCCATGTCCGTCACGGACTCGGGTGCGCACGCGTGCTCGACCCGCAGCGTCTCCTCCTCGCTGAGCGGCACCGGCAGCCGCTCCGCGTCCTCCGGGACGAGGACCTCCGCCCCCGCCGGCACGATCCTGACGCGCTCGGAGGAAGCGGGGATCCCGTGAGCGCCGAGCCAGCCGAGCACCGCCGGGCTCTGGGAACACTCCAACTCGCCCACGGCGGACATGGCCGCGCCCAGACGCGGATGGCGCTCGGGGAGAACGAACAGCAGGGCCTCGTCGGCCATGGGCAGGACACCTCTCTAGCGGAAGCTGGGCAGGGAGTTCATCCCCGGGTCCTCAAGGACGCGCCGTCGCCCGCCTCGGCGACGCCCGCTCACGTGCGGGCTCGCGGACGGGCCGTCCGCACGCGGGCGCCCGGGCGGAGCCGGAAGCGCGCGGCGCTGGAGACGAAGGGGGTGCGACGGGATGCGGCGCGGCCGCTCATTCCGGCCGGGGAGCCGTGGGCGGCTGGAAGCAGGCGGTGACGTCCTTGCCGCGGGGGCAGCGCTGGGCCTGCCAGTCGTCGGCGAGCGCGTCGATCAGGAGCAGCCCGCGTCCCCCGAGCGCGTCGTCGCTCCGGTCCCGCTGCTCGGGCAGCCGGGGCGAGGCGTCGTGCACGGTCACGTGCAGGCATTCCTCGTCCCAGGTGAGGATGAGGTTCGCCGTGCTGTGGGCGTGGACGTGGGCGTTGGTGACCAGCTCGGAGACGGTCAGCACGACCGAGTCCACCAGATCCGGTGCCGCCCGCTCCCAGCCGAGCGTGGCCAGATGCGCACGCGTCCAGTCCCTGGCCGCCTTCACCCCGCTGCTCACCGGCAGTGAACGCGCCCATCCCACAGCCCTCAGTGATGAGTTCCGTACCACGGTCTCTCCTTCAGCCGCCGCGTACTAGGTCCCGTCTGCCCGGCATGCGGCCGACGGAACCCGAGCGGAGGATTATTCCGGCCCTGCGAGGCTCGTCCGGGTCAGGCGGCCAAGGTCCGGGGCGCCCGGGCGGCCGCACAGCGGGCCGTTCGCAGCTTCTCCAGGAGATCGTCGGCGGCGGCGAGGGCCCGGTCCACCGACCGGGTGCCGGTCATGACGCACAACGCCCGGGAGGCGTCCTCCAGTTCGCGGCTCGAGCGGCCGGTGGGCCGCAGGTCGTGGCGGAAGCGGGCATCGGCGAAGCGGGCCAGCAACGAGCGCAGTTCCTTCTCGGCGGGCAGCGACACAGTGACAACCTCTCTCCAGGGCGGGCCGTCACCGCGGTCCCGCGGCCTCCGTGCGCGCACCTGCCGGCCGGCGCCACGGTCGAAACGGAGCGGACATCTCCTCCGGAGGCTCGTCTGCCCCTGCCTGATCACCGTACGCACCGGCGCGTGACATCGCGCGCCGCGCGCCGGTCCGGGTGAATACCGGGAGTGAGACGGTGGTACCCGGGCATCCGCCCCCTGGGCTCCACCGGCTGCCCGCACCACTTCGTCCGCTTGGTCCGACGGGAGACTCGAGTGATCCTCGACGGCATACCGGCACCCGCCGAGGGTGGCACCGCCCCTGACACGGATGCCCGTAAGCAACACCTGCGCCGCCGTCTGGAACGGCTGATCGGGGTGGCCGCCACCGAGGGGAACGAGCTGCGGCCCCTGCGCAACGGCGACGAGATCTTCCCCGCGATGCTCGGCGCGATCCGCTCGGCCCGGTACACGATCGACATGATGACGTTCGTGTACTGGCGCGGTCAGATCGCCCACGACTTCGCCGCCGCCCTCGCCGACCGCGCCCGTGCGGGAGTGAGGGTACGGCTGCTGCTCGACGGTTTCGGCGCCAAGGAGATCGAACGGCGTCTGCTGGACCTCATGGAGGCCGCCGGCGTACAGGTGGCATGGTTCCGCAAGCCGGTCTGGCTGTCCCCGTTCAAACAGAACCACCGGTGCCACCGCAAGGCCCTCGTCGTCGACGAGCACACCGCGTTCACCGGCGGCGTCGGCATCGCGGAGGAATGGTGCGGCAGCGCCCGCAACCCCGGCGAGTGGCGGGACACCCACGTCCAGGTGCGCGGCCCGGCCGTGGACGGCATCGCCGCCGCGTTCGCGCAGAACTGGGCCGAGTGCCACGACGAACTCTTCGACGACCGCGACCGCTTCACCGAGCACCACCAGGCCGGCTCGTCCGTCGTCCAGGTGGTGCGCGGCTCCGCCAGCCTCGGCTGGCAGGACATGCAGACCCTCATCCGGGTCATGCTCACCTCCGCCGAGGAGCGCTTCCGCCTCGCCACCGCCTACTTCGCGCCCGACACGTACTTCGTCGACCTGCTGTGCCGAACCGCTCGCCGTGGTGTGCGCGTGGAGATCCTGCTCCCCGGCCCCCACACCGACCAGCGCGCTTGCCAGCTGGCCGGCCAGCACCACTACAGACGCCTGCTGGAGGCAGGAGTGCGTATCCGGCAGTACCAGCCGACGATGATGCACGCCAAGATCATGACCGTGGACTCGGTCGCCTCCCTCATCGGGTCCACCAACTTCAACCGCCGCTCCCTGGACCACGACGAAGAGGTCATGCTCGCCGTCCTGGACGAGGAGTTCACCGCGGCGCTCGACCGCGACTACGACGCCGACCTGAGACGAAGCGTCGACATCGACCTCGCCCGGTGGAATCGACGGGCGGTACTCCAACGCGCCAAGGAGGCCGCCGTCACCCCCATCCGCCGCTTCCTGTGAAACGCGGGTGACGGCGTCCGGGCTGGATGTGCGGTGCCGGGATCCTCGGGGGCACCCTTTCCCCCGAACGGCAAGGAAACTTCCGGCTGTTCGTGCGGGGAGAATGCATCGAGGGACACATTCCACCGGGTTTGGTCAACGTTTACTTTTCCGGAAACCGTCTGCATAGTGGCGCCTCGAAATAGTGGCGGATTGAGCCGGAGAGGGCCTTTTCTTGTCTCAGATCAACGAGGTTGCCGCGCGCGAGGTGGAGTCCGAGCGGCTTCAGGTCTCCGTCATAGGCGAGCTGTTCGACGAGCGGCTGACCGGGACGCGGGAGCAGCTGGCGCGGGTGCTCGCGTCGCCGGCCGACGGCGCGAGCGAGACGTACGAGAGGGAGGTGGCCGCCGGAAGGCTGGCGGGGGAGATCCGCCGTCTGGAGGGGGCCGAGGACGGGCTGGTCTTCGGCCGGATCGACCTGGCGGACGGAACCGTCCTGCGGATCGGCAGGCTGGGGCTGCACAGGGATGCGGACGAACTGCCGGTACTGGTGGACTGGCGCGCCGAGGCCGCACGGCCCTTCTACGAGGCGACACCGGTTCATCCCATGGGGCTGCGCCGCCGCCGCCATCTGCGCCTGACGGGCCGCACCGTGGAGGCGGTGAGCGACGAGCTGCTGGACGGCTCCTCGCCCACCGGACAGGACGTGGTCGGCGACGGTCCGTTGGCGGCGGCACTCCAGGCGAGGCGTACGGGGCGGATGGGCACGGCCGTCGCCACGCTCCAGGCCGAGCAGGACGCGATCGTCCGGTCGCCGCACCGCGGGGTGACGGTGGTACAGGGTGGTCCGGGCACCGGAAAGACGGTGGTCGCGCTGCACCGCGCCGCGTACGTGCTGTACGCGTTCCCGAAGGCGTCGGAGCGCGGCGTGCTCGTACTGGGGCCGAACGCGCGGTTCCTCGACTACATCTGCCAGGTGCTGCCCTCGCTCGGGGAGAACGACGTCGTGCTGGCGACGTGCGAGGAGCTGGCCGGCATCGTTCCGGGCGCCGCGGACCCCTACGAGGTGGCCCGCCTGAAAGGGAGCGGCGCACTGGCCGACGCGCTGGCCGCCGTGGTCCGCTCCCGGCAGGCCCCGGACGGTGACTTCGACGTCCGGGTCGGGCAGGAGTGGATTCGTCTGCCCGGCGGGGATGTCGCGCAGGCGCGGGAGTCGGCGCGGACCAGCGGCCTCGCGCACAACCGGGCGCGTCAGGTGTTCAAGGAGCTGCTGGTCGACGCCCTCGTCCGGGAACTCGCCCGCAGTGGCGCCGAGGCGCTCGAACGCATCGACGCCGAGGTGGCGCAACTGACGGGTCTCGACCTGGACAAGGCCGCGGCGGCGGACCTGCGCCGCCTCGGTATCGACGACGCACCCGCCTCGGGTGCCGACGAGTTCGACGCCGACGCCGTGCGCGCCGACCTGCTGGACGACGTCTTGATCGACCGGGCCGTCGAGGACCTGTGGCCGCGCCTCACCCCGGGCGACGTGGTCCGCGCCCTGCTGACGGACGGGGACGAGCCGCCGCACCCGGTGCAGTTCACCGACGACCAGTGGGCCCTGCTGCGGCGAACGCCCGATGCGCCCTGGACGGACGCCGATGTGCCGCTTCTCGACGAGGCGGCGAGCCTGGTCGACGGCCCGCCCGAGCAGGTCTTCGGGCATGTCGTCGTCGACGAGGCACAGGAACTCACCGTCATGCAGTGGCGGATGATCGTACGCCGTTGCCCGGGCAGGTCGATGACACTGGTCGGAGACTTCGCACAGGCGGGCCCGGCGACGGTGGCCCGGGACTGGCAGGAGGCGCTCGGCCCGCATCTCGGACGGCGCTTCGACCTGCGCACCCTGACCGTCAGCTACCGGACCACACAGGAGATCCTCGCCACCACGGAGGACCTGCTCGCCCGGATCGCCCCGGGCCGGCCACCGATCCGTTCGATCCGGCGCGGCGAGCCGCCCCGAACCGTCGCCACGGCCCCGGACGCGCTCGTCACCACCCTCCTGCGGGAGCTGCGCGAGCAGGGCGCCGCGCATCCGGGCGAGTTGACCGGGGTCATCTGCGCCGACGACAGGATGGAGCAGCTCGCGGCCGCGGGGATCGAGCGGCATGCCCGACTGGTGCCGGCCTCACAGGCGCGCGGCCTGGAGTTCGACGCCGCCGTCGTGATCGACCCGGACGGGATCACCGCCGCCCGCCCGGGGGGTGAGCGAGACCTGTACGTCGCCCTCACCCGGGCCACCAAACGGCTGTGCACCATCACCGTCCCGCCCGCCGTGGAGATCACGCGCTGAGCGGGCGCAGAGGGACCCGGTAGCGGTCACCCGGCGTCCGGCCCGAGACCCCGCGGAAGCGAACCTCACAGGCCCTCTTCGGCGAGCAGCGCGCGCAGAGCCCGTTCCTCCTCGGTGCTCAGCCCGGTCACGAAGTGCCGGAGCGCGGCGATCGGATCCGGCCCCCGGTCCAGCGCCGCGTGCATGGCCTGGGCGGTCAGCTCCGCCGCGTTCTTGGCCGGCCGGTACGCGCCGCGCCGCCCGTCCGCGTCCCGTAGCACCAGCCCTTTGTCGTACAGGCGCTTGAGGATCGTGTGCACCGTGTTGTACGCGAGTGCGCCACCGATGTCCTGCTGGATCTCCGCCGGGGTCAGCGGCCGCTCGGTGGCCCAGAGCGCGGCCAGCACCGCGCTCTCCAGCTCCCCGGCGCCGCGCCGCTCCGCCCTGCCGCGGGAACCTGTGCCAGCCATGCACCAACCTTACAGCGCGTAGGGGCGTCGGCCGGATGGCCCTGCCTGCCGGGCACGGTCGGGTGATCCGCACTGGTTTGACCGTGTTTTTCGCTGTTTACTCACCGGCTTCACGGGCCATGGGGTGACAGTGGGCCCTACGACCTGTAGGGACAAAGGGGTGGTCATGGCCGGCAGCGTGCACGCGACACTCGACGCGGTGAGGCGGGGGCGCCCGCGCCCCGCGTCCGCCGCTGCCGCGCGGGCCGCCTGGCCGCTCGCTGCCGTCGCCGCGGCCTTCACCCTGGCCCAACTGCTCCTCGTCGGGCCCGGCATGGGACTCGGCTGGGACGAGACGGTGTACGTCAGCCAGGTCAGCGGACACGCCCCCGCGGCCTTCTTCAGCGCACCCCGCGCCCGGGGCGTCTCCCTGCTGGTCGCACCCGTCGCGGCCTGGACCTCGTCCACGCCACTGCTGCGGCTCCACCTGGCCCTGCTCTCCGGACTCGCGCTGTTCCTCGCCCTGCGCGTCTGGCGCACCCTCTTCCCCGTCCGTGTACTCGCCCTGGCCGGCGCCCTGTTCGCCTCGCTGTGGGTGACCCTGTTCTACGGCCCCCAGGCCATGCCCAACTACTGGGTCGCCGTCGCCGCCCTGGCCGCCGTCGCCTGTTTCCTGCGGGCCCGCGCCGACCGGACGGACCGCGGTGCCCTGTGGGGCCTGGCGGCGAGCGCGGCCCTGATGGCGTGCATGCGGCCGGTGGACGCGGTCTGGGTGACCCTGCCCCTGCTCGCCCTGGGCCCGGCCCGCCGCGGCCGGCGGGCGTCGGCCGTCCTGCTCGCCGGGCTCGCCGCGGGCGCCGCGCCGTGGGTGATCGAGGCGTACACCGGGTACGGCGGCCTGGCCCGCCGGCTGTCCGACGGCGCGGCGATCCAGGGCGGGTTCGGCTGGCACCTCGCCGTCGTGGACCAACTGCGCAGCCTGGGCGGCCGGACGCTGTGCCGGCCGTGCACCGGCGCCCTGCCGTACCCGCTGCTCACCCTCTGGTGGTTCGCGCTGCCCCTGCTCGCCGCCCTCGCCCTGGCCGTCGCCGTCCGCGCCCGGCGCCCGACGGCCACGGCCCTGTCCCTCGCCTGTGCCGCGACCGCCGCCTTCCCCTACCTGTTCCTGATCGGCTACGCGGCACCCCGCTTCCTGCTCCCCGCCTACGCCCTGCTCGCGGTCCCGGTCGCGGACGCGCTCGTCCGGCTGACGGCGACCCGGCGCCCGGCGGCCGTGACACTGGTCTGTGCCGGGCTCGCCGTCCACCTCGCGGTGCAGCTCGACGTCGTCACGCGGGCGGTCGGCAGCGCCGGCACCCTCCACCGGACCTGGTCCCGTACCGTGACCGAGCTGTACCGGCGTGGCGTCCGCCCGCCCTGCCTGCTCACCGGCCACGAGGCCATTCCGGTCGCCTTCGCCGCCGGCTGCGCCTCGGCCGCGACGGCCGGCCCCAACGCCAACACCACCGCGGACGGCATCGCCCGGGCCGCCCGGCGGATGCCGGTCGCCACGCTGGTGCCGGCCGGTTCCGCGCCGCCCGGACACGCCCGGAACTGGGCGTCCGTGGTCGTCGGCGCCGTCCGGCTCTACTACGTCGTACCGGGCGCCGGTTCATGACGTCCCCGGCCGGCCTCGCCGCCTCCCTCGGCCGCCGGCGCGCCTGCTGGCACGCCGGTGTCTGCCTCGCCGTACTGTCCGGCGCGCTGTATCTGGCCCGTCGGCACTGGCCCGCGCTGGAGAGCGGGGCCGGGCGGCTGGCGGTCGCCGACCAGGGCTGGCTGCTGACCGGCGCGGCGGCGGCCGTGGGCACCTGGGCGGCCTCCGCCCTCGCCCAGCAGGGTGCCGTCGTACGGCGGCTGCCCGGTGTCCGGCTGGTCGCCGCCCAGTTCGCGGCGTCCGCCGCCAACCATCTGCTGCCCGCCGGGCTCGGCGCGGGCGCGGTGAACCTGCGCTTCCTGATGCGCTGCGGACTGCCGGCCGCGCGGGCGGCGGGCGCGCTCGCCGTCAAGGCCACCACGGGCGCCGCGGTCCGCCTCGCGCTGATCGCGCTGCTCGCCCCGGCCTGCCCGGGGCTGCTGCGCCTGCCGCGCGTCTCCCCGGCGGCGGTCGCCGTCGCCCTGGGCGTGGCCGTACTGGCGGCGGTCCTGCTGGCCACCCCCTTGTGGTCGCGCTGCCGGCCCGCGCTCGCCGCCGTCCTGACCGACATCCGCGCGCTGCACGCCTGTCCGGCCCGCGCGGCGGCCCTGTGGTGCGGCTCCCTGGCCTTCGCCGCGCTGCACGCGCTGGTGCTCATCGCCGTCACCCGGGCCGTCGGGCTGCCGCTCGCGCCGCTCCAGGTGGCCCTGCTGTACCTCGCGGCCAGCAGCGCCGCCGCCCTGCTGCCCACTCCGGGCGGTCTGGGTTCACTGGACGCCGCGCTGGCCCTCGCCCTCACCGCCGCCGGCACCCCCGGTGCGGCCGCCGCGTCCGCGGTGCTGGGCTACCGGCTGCTCACCGTGTGGCTGCCGCTGCTCCCCGGCCTGCTGGTGCTCGGGCTGCTGGTACGGCGCAAGTCCCTGTGACGGACGGGGAATCGGCCGCACCGGACTCCGGTCCGGGCCGGCGCGAGACGGGTGAGGCCGCGACACGGCCGTACGCCGGGACGATTACCTGCCGGGTCATCGATCTCGGTGCGGCTCCGTGGCACGATCTTCGGTGTACGCCAGCCCGGTCCACCGGAAGGACATCATGACCGCCTACGTCATAGGTCACCTGCAGGAGGCCGCGCCGCACGCGGAGATCGCCGAGTACATCGAGCGCATCACCGGCACCTTCGAGCCGTACGGCGGACGCTTCCTCGTCCACGGTGCGCAGCACGAGGTGAAGGAGGGCGGCTGGCCCGGGCACGTCGTGGTGATCTTCTTCCCGTCGGTCGCCCAGGCGCAGGCCTGGTGGGACTCGCCCGCCTACCAGGAGATCGCGCCCCTGCGCTCGCGGCACATCGACGGCGACATCATCCTGGTCCCGGGGGTCCCCGAGGGCTACGACGCGGCCGCCACCGCGCAGACGATCCGCAAGGGCCTGCAGGCCGAGTAGGACGCCCCCTGCGGCTGGGTGTGCGGCAGGTTTTCCCGCTCCATGGGGAAGGCCTGCCGCGACCTTTACTGCATATCTCTTGCAAATGCGGGGGAGTTGGCACAAGGCTGTGGAGCGCAGCCGTACCCGTGTCACCGACGGAGGATTCCCTCTGTGACGGCCGCCCCTGATTCCGCTCCGACCCTCCCCGCTCAGGCCGGACGCCACCCGCTCGGCCTGGCACCGCGTCCCCGGCTCCACGACGCGACAGGAGCGGATCAGGGCCGGCGGCCGGCCCCCCTCGGTCCTGACCCGGCACGTCGCTTCCTCCTGACCCCGGACGTCGCTTCGTCCTGACCCGCACGTCACCGGTCGGCACGCCCGCCGGCCGACCTGACCGGGGGCCGGCGGGATTAATGATCCGGTCCCGGGAAACGCGGACCGGGACCGCCCGCAACCCCGAGGGAGGCGACCATGAGCGACCAGCAGTCCGAGCAGACCCCCATGGCGGACGACGCCTACCAGCCCACCGGAACCAACGAGGAACAGGAGGACGCCGGGCCCCTGGACCTGCAGGACGCGGTCGGTGAACGGACGTACGACGACATGCTCGACGAGGGCTACTCCCCGCCGGAACGCCCGCTGGGCGTCACCAAGCACGGCACCACCGCCGGTGAGCAGCAGGCGGGGGAGACCCTGGACCAGCGGCTCGGCCAGGAGGTGCCGGACGTGACCCCGCCGGCCGGTGACGAGGTCGGCGACCTGCCCGGGGGCGAGGGCGAGCCGGTCGACCCCGAGGCCGGCGAGTTCCGCGCGGGCCGCCTGGTCGCCCCGGACGAGGGCGCCCACCCGCACACCGTCAAGGAGGAGGTCGCCGAGGACGTGGGGATCGACGGGGGAGCGGCGGGAGCGGAGGAGGCCGCGGTCCACGTGGTGGAGGAAGAACCCTGACCCCTCGGCCGACGGCAGCGGTCCGGCCAAGGGGACACGGGGACTGCGCGCGCCCAGCCACAGCCATCCCGCACCGGACCACCGGCCCCCGTGCCCATCCCTGGACCCCCGGCGGAAGCCCTCAGTCCAGGCGGTCGACCTGGCGGAGCCGGTTCGTGGCGTCCAGCGCGGCGACCTTGTACGACTCCGCGAGCGTCGGGTAGTTGAAGACCGCGTTGACCAGATAGTCCACCGTCCCCCCGCACCCCATCACGGACTGCCCGATGTGGATCAGCTCGGTCGCGCCCGACCCGAAGCAGTGCACCCCGAGCAGGGTGCGGTCCACGGGGGACACCAGCAGCTTCAGCATCCCGTGGGAGTCCCCGATGATCTGCCCCCGGGCCAGCTCCCGATAGCGCGCCGTCCCCACCTCGAACGGCACCCGGTCCTCGGTGAGCTGGTCCTCGGTCCGGCCCACGAAGCTGATCTCCGGGATCGTGTAGATGCCGATCGGCTGGAGCTGGTGCATGCGCCCGGCCGGCTCGCCGCACGCGTGGTACGCGGCGGCCCGGCCCTGCTCCATCGAGGTCGCCGCGAGCGCCGGGAAGCCGATGACGTCACCGACGGCGTAGATGTGCGGCACCTCGGTGCGGTAGTTCTCGTCGACCTCGATCCGGCCGCGCGCGTCCGCCGCCAGGCCGGCCCGGTCCAGGTCGAGGCCGTCGGTGAGACCCTGCCGGCCCGCCGAGTACATCACGGTGTCCGCCGGTATCTTCTTGCCGCTCTCCAGCACCGTGAGCGTGCCGCGCGGGTGGCGTTCCACGGCGGCGACGGTCTCCCCGAACCGGAAGGTCACGGCCAGGTCCCGCAGGTGGTACTTCAGCGACTCCACGATCTCCACGTCGCACAGGTCCAGCATGCCGGGACGCTTCTCGACCACGGTCACCTTGCTGCCCAGCGCGGCGAACATCGAGGCGTACTCCATGCCGATCACCCCTGCGCCGACGATCACCATGGACCGCGGCACCCGCTCCAGCGAGAGCACGTTGTCGGAGTCCATGATGGTCCGCCCGTCGAACTCGACGCTGCCCGGGCGGGCCGGCCGGGTGCCGGTGGCGATCACCACGTGCTCGGCGCCGATCAGCCGTTCCCGGCCGGAGATCTCCGACACCGCCACCGTGTGCGGGTCGGTGAAGCGGGCCGTACCGGAGTACACGGTCACGTGGTTGCGGGTCAGCTGGCTGCGGACGACGTCCACCTCACGGCCGACCACGTGCCGGGTGCGCGCCGTCAGGTCGGCGACGGTGATGTCCTCCTTGAGCCGGTAGCTCTGTCCGTACAGGTCGCGCTGGGTGAGGCCGGTCAGGTACAGCACCGCCTCGCGCAGCGTCTTGGAGGGGATGGTGCCGGTGTGCAGGGAGACCCCACCGAGCATGTCGGGGCGGTCGACGACGGCGACCCGGCGGCCGAGCTTGGCCGCGGCGATGGCGGCCTTCTGGCCGCCGGGTCCGGATCCGATGACGAGCATGTCGAAGTCGAAGTCGGGCACGCTCGGGAGTCTGGCAGCCAGGGGGCGTCCCGGGGAAGAGACGGCCGCCGATCGGAATTCCCGGCACGCCGGACGGGCCGGACGTCAGGTGCCGTCCGGCCCGCCTCCCCGTTCGTTCGCTTCGTCCCCGGACCGCCCTAGGGCAGCAGCTTCTCGATGGCCGCAGGGCCCTCCGACTCCAGCTTGCGACGCGCCCAGTCGAGGTTCTGGGGTGTGACGTCCCTGCCCGACGCCATCACCATGTCCTCGGGGGTGACGTTGCTCGACGGCGCGGAGTGGAGCAGGGCGTCCGGGGTGCGGACGTCGTCCGACGAACGGGACTCTTCAGGGGTGGATGTCGCCATGATGCCTCCTCCTCGGTCCGGATGACCGCATCCGTTCCGGTGCCTTTCGAACGGGGCACACTCTCACCATTGCCCTCCCGGGCGCACCCTGCATCCGGAAGCGCCCGGGGATCGGCTGTGGAGCACCTTCCCACCGCACACGAAACCACGCGTCTCCACCATGGAAAACATCCCGCACACTGGAAAATCCACCGTAAGTGGTAGAAAGTACGGCAAGCAGGGAGAAATCTCCGCCGGATCGGACAGTGCACCGCACGAGGGGAACGCGCCCCGGGCGGACACCCGCACCGCACGCTCACCGGGAGGCCGCCGATGGCCGCGACGCCGTTCGCCGGGGACGCCCCCGGCCCCCGCTACCCGCCCATCGCCGAGCACGGACTCATCGGCGACCTGCGCAGCGTGGCCCTGGTCGGCACCAACGGCACGATCGACTGGTACTGCTGCCCCTCCTTCGACTCCCCGAGCGTCTTCGCGGCGATCCTCGACGCCGAGCGCGGCGGACGCTTCGAGCTGGCCGCCGCCGTACCGGCGCGCACCAAGCAGTTCTACTTCCCCGACACCAATGTGCTGATCACCCGGTTCTTCACGGAGGACGGCGTCGGCGAGGTCCAGGACTTCATGCCCGTCTGCTGCGACGAGTCGCGCGAGGTGCGCCGGCACCGGGTGATCCGGCGCGTGGTGTGCGTGCGCGGCACCGTGCCGTTCCGGGCCCTGATCGCCCCGCGCTTCAACTACGGCGCCGACCCGCACACCCTGACCGCGGCGGAGGGCATGCAGGTCTTCGAGTCCCCCGGCCGGTCCCTGGCGCTCACCTCCACCGTCACGGTGGAGAACGACGGCCGGGACGCGTGGGCCGACTTCAAGCTGAGCGAGGGCGAGACGGCGGTGTTCGCCCTCGACCAGATCGGCGAGGAGGTCATGCCCCGCGGCTGCGCCCACGCCGAGGCCGAACACGAGTTCAACGCCACCGTCACCTACTGGCGCAAGTGGCTGCAGCAGTCCCGCTACCGGGGCCGCTGGCGCGAGATGGTGCACCGCTCCGCCCTCACCCTGAAGCTGCTCACCTACGCCCCCACCGGCGCCATCGTCGCCGCCCCCACCACCAGCCTGCCCGAGCAGCTCGGCGGCGAGCGCAACTGGGACTACCGCTACGTGTGGGTCCGCGACGCCGCCTTCGCCGTCTACGCGCTGCTCCGGCTCGGTTTCAGCGGCGAGGCCGCGGCCTTCATGAAGTTCCTGACCACCCACATCAGCCCCGGCGACGGTGCCGCCTCCGGACCACTGCAGATCATGTACGGCATCGACGGCCGGGCCGATCTGCCCGAACGCGAGCTGCCGCACCTGGAGGGACATCTGGGCTCCGCGCCGGTCCGGGTCGGCAACGCCGCCGCCGACCAGCTCCAGCTGGACATCTACGGCGCCCTGATCGACTCGATCTACCTCTACGACAAGTGGGCCCAGCCCATCTCCAGCGGCCAGTGGGACGACGTGTGCCACCTGGTCGACTGGGTGTGCGACCACTGGGACCAGCCCGACGAGGGCGTGTGGGAGACCCGCGGCGGCCGCAAGAACTTCCTGTACTCCCGGCTGATGTGCTGGGTCGCGATCGAGCGCGCCATCCGCCTCGCCACCCACCGCGGACTGCCCGCAGACCACCGGCGCTGGCGCCAGGCCCGGGACACCATCTACCGGAGGATCATGGACCACGGCTGGTCGGAGCGCCGGGGCGCCTTCGTGCAGTACGAGCACGCCGACGTGCTCGACGCCTCGCTGCTGATGATGCCGCTCGCCAAGTTCATCGCCCCCACCGACCCCAAGTGGCTGTCCACGCTGGACGCCCTCACCGAGGACCTCGTCTCCGACTCCCTCGTCTACCGCTACGACCCCCAGGCCAGCCCGGACGGCCTCCGCGGCGACGAGGGCACCTTCTCCATCTGCTCCTTCTGGTACGTCGAGGCGCTCGTCCGGGCCGGCCGGGTGGACGAGGCCCGGCTGGCCTTCGAGAAGATGCTGACCTACGCCAACCATCTCGGCCTGTACGCCGAGGAGATCGGCCGCACCGGCGAGCAACAGGGCAACTTCCCGCAGGCGTTCACCCATCTTTCCCTGATCAGCGCCGCGTTCAACCTGGACCGCGCCCTCGGCTGAGCCGTCCGCCGGCACCGGCTCCGATCGGGCTGTGTGTGCGCAGGTCGCAGGGGTACCCGGGGTGTCCGGAAAGCGGAATCGACTCAGGGTCGACAGAAGGAGGAGACCCCGGATGACCAGCACCAGCGAGACCGGCGACGTCACCGGCACCCGCGACAAGGACTACAACCTGATCTGGTACGTCGAGGCGTGCTTGAACAACGCCCTGCGGCTGGAGCAGTACATCCAGGACGCCGAGCGCGACAAGGACAACGAGGTCGCGGACCTGTTCCGCAAGGCACAGTCCGACAGCCGCAAGGGCGCCGAGCTGGGCAAGCAGCTGCTGCGCTCCCGGCTGAACGGCGGCTGACCGCCGCCCCGCTCAGGCGAACCGGGAACTGGGAACGGGCCCGGCGGACCGCACACGCGCCCGGTCACCGCGCAGCCATGTGCCCCCGACGGCCGTGGCGAACGCGGTGAACTCCGCGGCGCCGTCCGCCGTGCCCGCGCCGTCCCCGGCGTCCGGCCCCTGGCGCAGCTGGCCGCCCCACGGCGCCACCACCCGACTGGTACAGCAGCGCGACGCTGTCCGGGGTGACCGCGGGCGGATCAGACGGCGATTCCTGCGCGAGCACATGGCCCGCGGCCGAGGTGTCCTCAACGGATTTCCCGCGCCGGACGCTCAGGGCAGCGGCTGCTCCGCCCAGATCACCTTGCCGTGCGGGCTGTACCGGGTGCCCCAGCGCTCGGCGAGCTGCGCGACCAGGAACAGGCCCCGGCCGCCTTCGTCGGTGCTCGCCGCGTACCGCAGATGCGGCGAGGTCGTGCTGCTGTCGGAGACCTCGCAGATCAGCGTGCGGTCGCGCAGCAGCCGTACCCCGATCGGGCCGCGCCCGTAGCGGATGGCGTTGGTGACCAGCTCGCTCAGGACCAGCTCCGTCGTGAACCCCAGTTCGTCCAGTCCCCAGTCGGACAGGGTCCGGGTCACCGAGGACCGCACCTGCGACACCGCGGCCGGCTCGGACGGCACCTGCCACTGCGCGACCCGGTCGGAACCCAGCACCCGGGTCCGGGCGACGATCAGCGCCACGTCGTCACTCGGCCGGGCGGGAAGCCGTTCCAGCACGGCACGGCAGGTGTCCTCCGGGGAGGCGCCCGGCGTCCGGCGCAGGGCGTCGCTCAGCAGAGCGAGCCCCTCGTCGATGTCCCGCTCCCGGTCCTCCACCAGACCGTCGGTGTACAGCACCAGCCGGCTGCCCTCCGCCAGCTCCAGCTCCGCCGTCTCGAACGGCAGCCCGCCCAGGCCCAGCGGCGGGCCGGCGGGCACCTCCGGGAACTCCACACCACCGTCCGGCCGCACCAGCGCGGGCGGCGGATGCCCCGCCCGGGCCAGGGTGCACAGCCGGGACACCGGGTCGTAGATCGCGTACAGACAGGTGGCGCCCGTGACCAGGGCCGCGTCCCCCGCCGGGTTCTCGTCCTGGTCGATCCGGCCGACCAGCTCGTCCAGCAGGCCGAGGAGCTCGTCCGGCGGCAGGTCGAGCGAGGAGAAATTGTGCACCGCCGTGCGCAGCCGGCCCATGGTCGCCGCCGCGTGCAGTCCGTGCCCCACGACATCGCCGACCACGAGGGCCACCCGGGCACCGGACAGCGGCAGCACGTCGAACCAGTCGCCGCCGACCCCGGACTGGGCCGGCAGGTAGCGGTAGGCGATGTCCAGGGCGCCCTGCTCGGGCAGGGTGCGCGGCAGCAGGCTGCGCTGGAGGGTCACCGCCATGCTGTGCTCACGGGTGTAGCGGCGGGCGTTGTCGATGGACACCGCGGCCCGCGCCACCAGCTCCTCCGCCAGCGCCACCTCCTCGGCGTCGAACGGCTGCGGCCTCTGCGCGCGCCAGAAGTTCGCCACGCCCAGCACCAGACTGCCGGCCCGCAGCGGCACGGTGATCAGCGAGTGGATGCCGTAGTCCAGCACCCGGTCCGTGCGCTCCGGGTTCTGCGCCCGCCAGCCGGGCTCCTTGCGCAGCTCCGGCACGACGACCGACTGGCCGGTCGTCAGCGAACGGGCCTGCGGCGAGGTGGCCACCCACCGGATCCGCTCGCCGACCGGGTACAGCGGGGCGTCCCCCCGGATACCCGAGACGGCCGTGCGGCGCAGGGCCGTCCCCGGCCGCGGCTCCTCCCCGCTGATCACCGCGTCGAACAGGTCCACCGTCGCGAAGTCCGAGAACCGGGGCACCGCGAGCTCGGCCAGCTCCTCCGCGGTCCGGGTCACGTCCAGGCTGGTGCCGATGCCCACCCCGGCGTCGTACAGCATGTTCAGCCGCTCCCGGGCGACCTCCGCCCGGCCGGACAGGGCGCGCAGCTCGGTCGAGTCGCGCAGCGTGGTGACGCTGCCGGGCGGGCCGCCGCGCAGGTCCGTCGGCCGCTGGTTGATCGCCAGCAGGCGGTCCTTGACCAGGTGCACCTCGTCGGTGGCGACCCGTCCCGAGGCCAGCAGGTCCGCCGTCTCCTCGTCCAGTCCCAGCTCCTGCACATGCCGCCGCTCCGCGTCCGCGGGCAGGTTCAGCAGCCGGTGGGCCTCGTCGTTGGCGAGCAGCAGCTGGCCGTCGCCGCTGACGATCAGCACACCTTCCCGGACCGCGTGCAGCACCGCGTCGTGGTGCTCGTACATCCGGGTCATCTCGTACGGCCCGAGACCGTGCGTCTGGCGCAGCAGCCGTCTGCTGACCAGGGCGGTGCCCCCGGTGGCCAGCACGAGCGCGACGGCCGCCGCGCCGACCAGCAGCGGCAGCTGCTGGTCGGCGGCCCCGCCCACGTGCGCGGTGGTGATCCCGGCGGACACCAGGCCCACCACCGTGCCGGCCGAGTCCTTCACGGGCACCACGACCTGCACCAGCGGCCCGATGGTGCCGGTGATGTGCTCGGTGACCGTGCGGCCTTCCAGGGCCGGGGTGATGTCGCCGACGAACTTCTTGCCGATGCGGTCGGGGTTGGGGTGCGTGTAGCGGACGCCGTCGGTGTCCATCACGACGATGAAGTCCACGCCGGTCGCCTTGCGGGCGGCCTCCGCACGCGGCTGGAGCACGGCCGTGGGATCGGGGGAGCGCAGGGCCGCGACCGTGCCGGGCGCGTGAGCGAACGTTTCGGCCACGGCGAGGGAACGATTCGCCGCCTCGACGTCGCTGTCGTGCCGTACCTGGAGCACCTGGGCCACCACCGCCGAGACGACCAGCAGCAGCACGATCACCACCTGCAGGACGAACACCTGACCGGCCACGCTGCGCCCGGTCACCGCCGACCGGAGCACCCCGGACCTGCCGCCGTCCGTGCCGCCCTCCGCTTCCGACGGGCTGTGCGGTGCGCGTGGGTGCCCAGACGATCGGGGCGGCCGAGTCGCGGGCCGGCCGGGCAGTCGCACCATGTGCCCATGTCTACACTGCCGGGCGCCGTCAGGCGAGACTGTCACCCGAGGTGACGACCGCCGACCGGACGGCTCAGGACCGGCACCCGCGCCGTGCGGGCGGTGGGGCCCGGTCATGACCGGTGCGCGGCTGCCGGGCCGCGGGCGCAGTGGCTCCGCCGGCCGTCCCGGGAGGCCGCCGCGCGGCGGGCGGCCAGGAGGAGGGCCACGTCGTCCGGGCGGTCGGTGGCCAGCCGGGCGGTGGCGGTGAGCCGGTCGGCGACCGCGGCCAGGGTCCGCCCGCCGCGCCGGCAGGCGGCGGCGCCCGCCTTGGCCAGCGCCAGCCGCAGCGCGGTGATCCCGTCGTCGATGTCGGTGCCGGGCCGTTCCACCAGGCCGTCGGTGTACAGGGCGAGGATCGCGTCCGGCTCCAGCGGCAGCTCGGTCACCGGGTAGCGGGCGTGCGGATCCACCCCGAGCACGACACCACCCGCGATGTCCAGCACCCGGGTGCGGCCGTCCGGGCAGCGCAGCAGGGGCGGCGGATGACCGGCCCGGGCGATCCGGGCCCGGCCGGTGGCGGGGTCCAGACGCAGATAGCAGCAGCTGGCGAACTGGCCCGGGTCCAGATCGATCAGCAGATGGTTGGTGCCGCTCAGCACCTCGTCCGGCGGCCGGTCGCCCAGCGCGAAGGCCCGGACCGCGCTGCGCAGCTGGCCCATGGTGGCCGCGGCCTGCACCCCGTGACCCTGCACGTCGCCGATGACCAGCGCCAGCCCGTCCCCGGCCTCGACCACGTCGTACCAGTCGCCGCCCACGTCCATGCCCTGGGTGCCCGGCAGATAGCGGCCCGCGGTCTCCACCTGCGGATGCGCCGACAGCCGGCGCGGCAGCAGGGCCTGCTGCAGCCCACGGGCGAGGGCCGCCTCGCTGTCGTACCGGCGGGCCCGCTCCATCGCCTGCGCGATCAGCCCGGCCAGCGCCGTGAGGACCGTACGCTCCTCCGTGCTGAAGCCGCGCGGGCGGTCGAAGCCGAGGATGCAGGAGCCGACCGGCCGGCCGGAGGCGATCAGCGGCAGGAAGGCACGGGCTCCCACGTCGGCGTCGAGCGCGAGCCCCGGGTAGGCCGCCGCGAGCTGCTCCATGGACTCGAAGAACAGGGGCCGGCCGGTGGTCAGGGTCTCCACGCCCGGGATGGGCGCGTCGAGTCCCACACCGTCGAACGGGGCCAGGAAACCCTGCGGGAACCCGTTCTCCCAGGCCAGGTACAGATGCCGGTCCTGGAGCAGGTAGATGGCCAGTCGCCGGCCGCCGAAAGCGGGCAGCAGCTCCTGCATGACCACCGCCGACACCTGCCGGGCGGTCACCGCGTCCGTCAGCGCGATGGCCAGCGCGATCGGCCGGTACAGCGGCGCCAGCGAGCGGTCGCCGACCACCGTGTCCCCGCTCGCACGCGGCACCGGCACCGGTTCGGCCGTGGTGTCCATGCGACTGGCCGGTGCGAGCGTGAAGGTCAGCAGGTCCGTGCCGGGATGCACCGACACGGCCAGCCAGTCGCCCTCGCCGGCCCCGTCCCGCTCGCCGGCCGGCCGCTGCACGTGGAAGTGCACCGAATCCGGGGCGAGCAGGGCACCGCGCAGATGGTCGTCGTACGGCGGCCCGCCCAGCCACGGCAGCGCGTCCCACAGCTCACGCCCGAGCAGCCATTCCTGTGCCCGGCCCGTGAGCCGGGCCATCGCCGGATTCGCGTAGACGATCTGCCCCAGCCGGTCCAGGCAGAACACGCCCTGCGGCAGCAGGTCGGCCGCGCCGTCCGCGGAGGCGGCCGGACCGGGGTGGAAGATCACACCGGCGACCGGCGACTCGTCGTCCCCGGCACCCTCCGGCCACAGGTCCATCAGCCGCTGCGTGCCGTCCCCGGCGCGCAGCACGAGCGGCGCGTTCGGCGGCTTTCCCGCGGCTGCTTCGCGCAGCGCGGCCAGGATCCGGTGCGCGTCGGCCGGGGCCACGGCCTGCGCGAGAGCCGCGTCCGTACCCGCGAACTCGCCGGGGCGCAGACCGAGGAGGGCGTGCAGCCGGTCGTCCGCGCACACCACGGAGGTCACCGGGTCCCAGCTGAACCGTCCCGCGGCGGCCTGCGCGGGCCGGTCCGGGGGCGGCCGGACGCACATCGGCTCCCCGTCCCAGAACACCGCGCTCTCGTCCCCGTCGGCCAGCGCGAGCAGCTCCGCGCCCAGGCCCTCGGCCAGCCGGGCGAGCGGTTCCCGGTCCAGGAGCTCGTCCACGGTGTCCGTCACCGCCGGGCGCAGCACGCTGAGCACGCCGAGCGGCTCGGTGCCGCCCGGGACCGGCACGTGCACCGATCCGAACGGGAAGGGCAGCCCGGCCGCGAACTGCGGATAACGGCGCATGGTCTCGGTGGCGTTCGGCAGGATCACCTGGACGCCGAGCCGGTAGGCGTCGGCGACGGGGAAGGGACGGTCGACGTGCAGCCGCCACCAGGGCCTGAACAGCGGTCCCGGCAGACCCGCGAGCACCGAGAGGCGCAGCAGGCCCGGCGTGCCGGACCGCAGATACACGCCCGCCACCCGGCCGCCGGCCGCACCCAGGGCGCTGGTCGAGGCGTCGACCAGCAGCGCGGCCAGCCGGTCCCGCGTACGGACCGCCTCGTCGCTCCCAGCCATCGGCTCTACCTCGTCCCGTGCGCCTCCGGTGGCTGACACAGCAAGAATGCGCCACGAGACGCACCGGACGCACCTGGGCGGCGGAGGAAAAGAGGAAGGGCCGGGCATCCTCCCGCACCGGTGCCGTCTCCCCGTCCCGTCGGCACGCCCGGGCGGACCCTCCGGGTACGGCGGGGCGGCACCCTCGGCCGGGACGCGGGAGGGCGTGCGCGGTTGGCGGCGGGGGCCACGGGCGGGCGGCGTGCGGTGGGTGGTGAGGGCAGGGAGGAGTTCACGCGGCGGCGGGGGCGAGGAGAGGGGACGCGGTCGGCGGTCGGGCCGGGCTGGGGGCGCGTGGCCGGTGGCCGGTGCCCGGGACGGGGGCGCGCAGGCTGGACCGGTGGGGGAGGGCGCCCGGTCGTCTCACACCAGTGCCCCGCCCGAGTGGCGGCGTCCCGGGCCCGCTCCTAGTAATGGACTCCGTAACGCCGCGACCGCGTGCGGGGGCGCAGGTGCGGTCGCACGCCGCCTCTCCTGGAGCCGAGATGACGACCCGCCCTTCGTCCCCCTGTCCCGACGACTCGCTGATAACTCCGGCACCGGCCGCCACCGGCCTCGCCACCCCGCCCCCGAAGCTCCTGATGTGGCCCCTGCGGCCGCCCGAGGGACTTCCCGACGCCCAGCCCGCGGACGATCCCGAGTCCGGCGACCCCCTGCAGGGCCTGGTCCACGCGGCCGTGGCCGACCGCCCGCTGGAGGACGTCGTCCGGCTCATCACGCTGCTGGAGAGCTCACCCGAACACGCCCGGATCAAGGCCGACGCGCTGCGCGCGGTCGCGGTCGACCGGTCCGTGGAGGACCTCGCCCGGCTGGTGACGCTGCTGACCGAGCCGCCCCGGGAGACGGGCAGCGCCGACGAAGCGATCCGCGTCGCCGCCGAGCGCCGGCCGCTGGAGGACGTCTCCCGCCTGATGCAGCTGCTGCACCGCAGACCGCTGGAACCGCACTGCTGGGAGGAGGCCGTCCGGGCGGTGGCCGTCCACCGGCCCGTCGAGGAGCTGGCCGAGCTGATCGGCCGGCTGGCCGAGGACCGTAAGGAGTTCGAGCGCCGGCGGTCCGAGCCGGTCAACCCCGGGCCGGTCAACCCCGGGCCGGTCAACCCCGGGCCGGTCAACCCCGGGCCGGTCAGCCCCGGCCCGACGGACCCCGAGCCGAGGAACGGCGAGCCGCCGGTCGTCGAGCCGCCGGGTGCCGGCCCCGCGTACCTCCGGCCGACGAACCTCGAACCGCCGGGCGTCGCACCCGCGTGTCCCGAGCGGGCGCCGGCCGAGCCGATGGGTTCCGAGCCCGCCGGCCCCTGGTCCACGGCCGCCGCCACGGCACCGGGGCTCGCGTCGTCCCTGCGGGTCCGGCCCGCCGGGGCACGGCAGCACAAGACGCGGCAGCCGAGGCAGCCGCGGGTGGCCGACGCACGTGCCGGGGACGGCCCTCTTCCGGGCGCCTCCGTGTGGGCCGCCCGGGGCGCCGCGCTGCTGGTGCTCCTGTGCGGGCTGGCCCACGTCCCGCGCTACTGGGCCGGGCTGTCCCACGGCGTGCTCGGGGCCACCCTGCTCGCCTCGGCGGTGTGCGGACTGCTGGCGCTCGCCCTCACGGCGCGCGCGGCGTCGGCCCGGCTCGTCGCGGCCACGGCCGCGGTCGGCGTGACGGCGGCGCTCGCGGCGGGGCACGTGCTCGGCGGACGGTTCGGCCTGCCCGACCCGGCGCGGCTGCAGGCGGCGACCCTGGCCCCGTCCTGGCTGGCCGGCCCGGTGGCCGCGGCGGCCGCCCTCGGGGCACTGTCGGTCCTGCTGACCGGCCTGACCCTGGCCGACGCCCAGCGCGAGGGAGTGCGTTGAGCGGACCGGGCTCGCCGTGCCGGCGGATGCCGGGACCGTCCCCGGTCTCGGCATCCGCCGCGTACGGCTGCGGCCGGACCCGCTCGGCGCCGCGGCGGCCGTGGTGAACGCGTCCCGCGGGCCGGGCCGGGGCTGTCGGGGCGCTCGGTGTGCCGGTGGGCGCCGGCCGCGCCGCGCGTGGTGCGGCAGGCCGCGGCCGGTCAGGCCCCGGTCGTCCGCCGGGGCAGCGGCCCGGCGGTGCGCAGGCTGCGCAGGGCGAGGAGCAGGACGCCGATGTCGTCCAGGTAGACCGGGTCCGGCAACAGGTCGGTGGGCAGCAGCAGATACGCGACCGCGCCCCAGAACACCCAGCGCGGGCCCGTCGGCAGACCCGCCCGCCGCAGCGTCCGCCGCGCCCGCACCAGCCGTACCAGCAGAGCGACGGCGACGGCGAGCAGCACCGCCGCGACGCAGGCGGCGATCACCAGCAGGGTCGTGGTCGTGTCCATCCTCGCTCCTCGTCCGGGGGGTAGGGGGACGGCTAGGACGAGCCGTCGTCCGCCTCACCGTCGGAACTCTTACCCTGCTTCTCCCGCTTCTCCTCCCGTGTGGCGCCCTCCGGTGTGCCGTCCGGCGTGCCGTTGGGTGCGGCACCCGTGGCGGGCTCCGGCTGCTGCCGGCCCTTGGCCGTGAGCTTCAGCCGTTCGAACGTACGCGTGAGCTGCTGCAGCGCGCCCGGAGTCCGGGGGCCGGGCCGCTGCTGGGGCAGGGCCGGCGCGGGCACGTCACGGTAGGCGGCCAGCGCCTCCAGCGCCTGCTCGGCGGCCTGCTTGTACAGGTCCCGGGACTTCGTCATCGCGTCCAGCGCCTCGGCGTACATCGCCACCAGCTTCCGCTCGCGCTCCAGTTCCTCCTGAAGGGTGAGCAGGGTCCAGTTCTCGCGCAGGTCCGTCAGCGCCTCTGCGGCGTCCCGCGGCAGGTACCGGGGCAGGGCGACGAAACGCCGCAGGGCCGCGACGAGTTCGGCCGGCTCCGAACCGTCCAGGAAGACATTGCGCACGCTGTGCTCGCGGCCGTCGTACCCCGCCGCCGCCGGATCCGGCGGCAGCAGCACCGCGCCGCCGCGCGGCACCTCGACGCCGAGGTCCTTCAGCGCCCAGTTCACGCCGCGCAGTTGCTGCGGTGCGGCCCGGTGCTCGACCACACGGTGCCGCAGACCGGACGGGAGCAGCCGCGTCAGCGGCAGCCGGCCCCGCTCGTCCGGGGTCATCGCCTCGTGCACGACGACATGGACGCACCACGCCTCACGGGCCGCGTCCCGCAGCCGGCGCCGCATCTCCTTGTCGTCCTCGGGCAGCGCGTTCGCCTGCCGCAGCCGCAGACCGGCCACCGTCGGGTGATGGTCCCAGGAGTCGTCGGCGCCCTCGTGGGCGGAAGTCTCGGGCCAGAACAGGGTCGCGGGCGAGGGCCACGCGTCGTCCCACGGCCGCTCCGCCTCCGCGACCAGCCGCCACTCGTGGCCCTGCGGCCGGCCGTCGGGCGGTACGAGGGTGAGCCGGGACCGCACGGTCACCGTGCCGCCGGCCCGCCAGCGGGCCTCGAAGACCCGCCGGGCCGGGCCGCCGTCTGCGGGCGGCTCGGCGAAGTCGTCGATGTCCCCGTTCTCCTTGTGCCGGCGCAGGGTGCGGCGGACGACCTCCTCGGGGGCGGGACCGGTGTGGCGGCCCCGGGCCGCCCAGAGGGTCTGCGGGATGGTGGCGTGGTCGGTGGCGGAGTTCGACATGAGCCAATCTGCTGATGGGGGCGGGTGCGTCTCCCAGTATCACCGCTGGGGGGTGCGACACGGCCGCCGGGGCCCGGCCCCGCGCGTCGCCCGGGAGCGCGACCGGCGCACGGGGTGTGCGGCGTACGCCCGGGGTGCGCGCGGTACGCGTCAGGTGCCCACGGTTCACCCGTGCCCGGCCGCCGTGCACGGCCGCCACAATGGTCCGGCGAACGGGGCCCGTCCGTCCATCCGCTTAGGGGCGGTCCCCGTTCACCCCGCGCGGGGGCCCCGGCACCGTCGCTGTTCACCTGCTGCGGATGCCTCGGCGCGGTCGCCCGAGGATCCACCCGGACGGCGTACACGGCACACCCGAGCGTGTCACTCTGCGCGATATATATCGGCAGCCGATATATTATGGGCGCATGACAGCGAAGAGCATGACCCGTGCGGCGTTCCTCGTCCTCACGGCGCTCGCCGACCAGCCCCGGCACGGCTACGGCATCCTGCGCGAGGTGGAGGAACTCTCCGACGGAGAGGTGCAGCTGCGGGTCGGCACGCTCTACGGCGTGCTCGACCGGCTCACCGCGGACGGCCTGATCGTGCTGGACCGGGAAGAGGTGCAGCAGGGGCGGCTGCGGCGCTACTACCGGCTCACCGACGAAGGCGTCGCGGCACTCGACGCCGAGGCTGAACGGATGGCCGCCGGCGCCGGGGCCGCCAAACGGCGCATCGCCGAGGGCCGCCGCGCCGGCACCCCGGCCCGTCCCGCCGCCGACGGCCCGGCCGGCCTCGAACTCCCCACCCCGCCCGGACTCGCGGGAGGCTACGCATGACCACCCTGCTGGAAGCCCGCTACCGCGCCGTCCTGCGCCTGCTCCCCGCCTACTACCGGCGGGAACGGGAGGAGGAGATGGTCGAGACATACCTGTGGGACCTCGACCGCGACACCCAGGACCAGAGCCGGCCCACCCTCGGTGAGGTGGCCAGCATCGCGGCACTCGCCGTGCGCTGCCGGCTCGGCGGGCCCGGAGCGCCGCGCCCGTACGCCCTCCTGGGCTCCGCCGTCCGTCAGTTCGCCCTGTTCGCCGTGCTGCTCCAGGCCGCCTCCGCGGTCGTGGACCGGGCCCTGGGCCTGACCTGGTCCTTCACCCGGGGCGCCGACGAACGGCGGTTGTTCCTCACCGGGTTCACCGGTAGGGACACGACCGACACGGTCGTCGCCGTGCTCACCTGGACGCTGCCCCTGCTGTGGACGGTCGCCTACTTCGCGCTGCTGCACGACCACCGCCGCGCGGCCCGGTACAGCGCGCTCGTCGCGGCCCTGCCCACCCTGTGGCCGCTGGCCGGCTCGCTCGCCGACGACCGAGCCGTACCGTGGATGCCCTGGTACGACACCCCGACGGCGCTGCTGGCCTGGCTGCCGGTGCTCGCCCTGTGCGCCGCCCAGCACCGGGACGCGCCCTCGGCCCGCCTGCCCGCGGGCTCTCCGGGACTGGTGTACCTGGCCGGATGCGTGGTGACCGGCGGGTCCGTCGTGCTGGTGCCGGCCGCGGTGGACACGGTCTGGGCGCCCGCCACCGGCTTCGCCGTGGGTGCCCTCGGCTGGCTGCTGTGGCGCGCCCGGCGCACGGACCGCACGCCCCCGGGTGCCGCCCTCGCCCTGGCCGCGCTCGGCCTGCTCGTCCTCTCGGTGCGGGTCGCCGCCCTCTACCCCTGGCTGCACGTGCCCGGCGCAGGCGCGCTGGTCGGCGGCGGCATCGGCCAGACGGCGGTGCTCGCCCTGCTGACCGCGGCGCTGGCCGTGATCGCGGGCCGCGACCTCGTACGGCGCTGACCTCCCGCACCGGTACCGGGCGCCGCCGACCGCACTGGTACCGGGCGCCGCCGCCCGGCCCGGCCGGCTCTCAGTGCGGGAACGCGCGGGGCGGCCGCTGGCGGGGCACCTCGTCCCGGAACCCGGCGATCTCCGTGCTGATCTGCCGCATCAGCACGGTGTTCTCCAGCCGGGACAGGTAGAGGTTGGCGGCCGCCAGCGCGGGCAGGTCGACGCAGAAGTACAGCGACATCAGCGGGTTCACGAACAGCTCGCTGCCCCGGGTGCGTTCGGTGAACCGCACGTCGCCGAAGTCCCCGCGCACCGCCGCGGAGACGGACCCGTGCACGATGCTCGGACGGCTCACGTGGCAGCGCTGGGCGTCGGCCACCGCGTCGAGGTAGGCGGCACCCTCAGGGCTCTCGCGCGGGAGGGAGAACGCGCCGAGATAGCCGCCCGCGCGGTCCAGAGCGGCCAGGTTCTCCAGGACCAGGGAGTGGTTGACCCCGTGGTGGGCGTCCACCCCGAAGCCCAGGCAGGCCACCAGGCGGTGCGGGACCTCCGCCAGCCCGGCGACGGCGGCCAGGCTCGCCATGTCCTCCTCCGGAGTGCCGAGCCCGTGCTCGTCACCGCGCATCAGGATGTCCGTGCCGCCGTCCACCAGCACGATCGCGTCCACCCCGCCGAGGTGGTCCAGGAGCGCCCGGTACGCGGCCCGCAGCGGCGCGACTCCCGTGAGGGGAAAGGCGTACACGACGTCGGGCAGGCCCTGGGACCGCAGCCACCGGGCGAGGGAACGCTCGGGGAAGTAGTCGCCGCGCAGCGGGGTTTGCGGACGGACGGCCGCGACGTCCACGTCGACCCAGTTCTCCAGGCCCAGGCCGTACAGATCGGCGAAGGACAGGCTGGCCAGGTGTACCTCCTTGCCGGCCGCTCGCAGCGCGAGGGCGAGCGGAAGCCCGGCGTAGACGTCGAAGCCGCCGCCGGCGCCTGCGACGAGCACGCGACGGGCCTCGCGCAGGCGGGTGAAGAAGGCCGGTTCGGACAACGAGAACATCGCAGGACCCTAACAGGGCTTATCCGGAACCGGGTTGGGGGTTTTCCCGGAACGGCCCCGGACGCGGCCCTGATCGTCCACAGGGGTGGGCCGGCGGCTTCCGGCGGTTGTCCACAGGCCCGGACCGGGTGTCGGGCCCCCGTGTCAAGATCGCCGCATGCTCACTCACGACCTGCTGCCCACGGAACCCCATCGGTCCACGACCTACGCGCGCTGGGTCACGTCGCACGACCCGGGCGCGGAGACCGCCGCCGTCGCCCTGCTCGGCGAGGTCTCGTCGGCCGTGTCGGCGGCGTATCCCAGGATGGGGCGCTGCCTGGAGCGGCTGCGTCGGCCGGCGAGCGGCCTTCCCCCCGCCCGGCAGCCCTGGTTCTGGGACACGGTGGGCCACCGTCTGCTGGGTTACCCCGGCGGTGCCGCCGCCAAGGCGTACACCCTGGCCCGCAAGGCGGAACAGGAGCACGCGCTGCCCGTCGACCCGGACTGGCGGCGGGCCAACGCGTATCTGTTCGCGACGCGTGGAGCTCTGCCGGTGAAGGAGCTGAGCGACCACCAGCGCTGGCTGGCCGGGCAGTTGCCGCCCGTCACGGCACACGAGGAGTACGTGCGCGTGCTCACCGCCTGGGCGGCCTCGCCCGGAGACCTCCCCGCGGACCTCGCCCGCCGGATCGCGGCCTCCGCCCGGGCCGCCGGCCTCGGCACCGACGAGGACGCCCGGGTCCTCGGACACGTCCTCGGTGCCGCACACGGCAAGGCGGTCCCGGACGCCCTGCTGGAGGCCGCCGCGGGCCCGCTGGGCGACCATCCGCAAGAACCGCGGGTGCGGGCCGCTCTGCTCGACCTGTTCCCCGAGTCCCGCAAGGACGCGGCGTCCTGGCTGCGCCTGCTGCTGCGCGGCGGCATCGTGGACGCGGCCGCGGCCGGCCACCTCGATCCGGAGGGCGGCACGGCCGGCTGGCTGCGCCGGTACACGCGCACGTACCGGCACCGGAAAGTGGCGTACGGCGGCGTGACCCGCCAGCCCATGCCCGCCGAACTCTTCGACATCCTCTCCCGGTTCGCCCCCCGGCTGCGCGCCGCGGCCACACCCGTGGTGATCCACGAGGACCGGTACCGCTGGCCGGACCTGGACGCCGACCTCCTGGACGCCTGCCTCGCCGAGGGCATCGCCGTCGAGGACCCGGGTGACGCCGTGCGTCTGACCTTCTGGGACGACCGGTCACGCCGCGACCTGAAGGCCCTGGCCGCGCACCCGGTGTTCGGCCGCCGCCTGGAGGGCACGGTGCACGAAGGTCTGCGCGGCGCCGGCACGGCGATCACCCGGCTCCCGGAGAACGCCGGCATCACCGCCGAGGTGCACACCCGTGTCGAGGGACTGCTCGGCGCGCTGCGCGGCGGCGGACTCGCCGCCGCCGACGAGGCGGTCACCGAACTGGCCGGCCTCCTCGACCGGCCCACCGCCGTCGCCCTGGACGGCATCGAGGAGGCGCTGGCCGGGCTGGACCTCACCGGCCCGCTGGCCCGCGCGCTGCACGCCGGGCTCCCGGAGGAGCTGGGCTGGCCCGCCCTGGACGCGGCCCTCGCCGGCTTCGACCCGGCCGACACGCTTCGCGTCACCTGCACCTGGCCCGTCCTCACCGTCTTCGGCGCCGGCCGCGCCGTGGCCGTCGACCCCGCCGGCACCCGGGCGACCTGCACCTTCCGGGTGCCGGACGACGCGGCCTCGCACACCGTGCACTACGCCGGCGGGGAATTCCTCGTCAGCTGGCGCCCCGGCGACCGCCAGTCGTCGTCCGCCGAAGGGGCGTTCTGGACCGACCGGCCGCACGAGATATTCACCCCGGAGGACGGCTTCGGGCTGCGGCCGTACGGCGGACTGATCCGAGGCGGGTTCGGGTACCAGTTCGAGACGCCGGACCGTCAGGGCCGGTTCGACGGGCAGCGGGTGCTGCGGCCGGGCGGGCGCGAGGGCATCGGCGGCCATGACTTCCAGCTGAGCGACGGCCGGCGGTTCTTCGGCGCCGAGGTGTTCCACACCCGCGGCAACTGGACGCCCCACGACCCCGTGACCGGCGCCCCCGCGGCCGACCGCACGCTGCCGGACTTCCACCGCGACCGGGAACTCCCGCCCGGCATGGAGGAGTTCGAAGGCGGTCAGTTCCTCGCCGAGCTGCCGGAGGAGGCCCCGGCCTCCCCGTTCGGCCAGGACGGACAGCTGGTCGGCTGCCGCGTCCTCAACCGCACGCCCTACCAGGGCCCTTCACCCACCGAGTTCCTGCTGGAGTCGGTCGACGGCCGCACCGCCCGCTACCGCAGCCGCCGCTTCGGCCGCCACCCGTGGGGCATCATCGGCCTCCCCGAGGTCGGCGAGGACGCCGTCACCGTCGGCGAGACGACGATCCGCTGCCACGCCTCCGCGGACAACTCGCTGCTGTGGCAGGTGCACGGCTTCGCCCCGCCCTCCGGACGCGACCGCGATCATCCGCCCACCCTCGGCGAGCAGGCCGGCCCGGTCCCGCCGCCCGCGTTCTGGCACTTCCTCACCCCCCGTGACGAACGCTCCTCCAAGGCGCTGCGCACCGTCTCCGGCGCGACCGTGCGCGCCCTCCTGGACGCCGCCCTGGACACCCCGGACGACGAAGGGCTGCGCGAGCGGGTCGCCCGGCTGCTGCCCGAGGCCGGCGACGCCCGAGTGCGGGACGGAGTGGTCCGCGCGGCCCGGCTCGCGGCCGGCGTCCTGCGCCGCCGTGAGGAGCTGTCCCGGCGCGTCGGGATCATGCGCTCCGGCCCGGTGGTGGACCTCCCCGCCGGCGTTCCCGACACCGCGCTCCTCCCCGCCCTGTCCGGACTGCTGCCCGACCTGCGTGCCTACGAGGCCCACGTCCCCGGGCGGCACCCCGGCACGCTCACCGCCCTCGCCGCCGACGGCCGCTTCCTGCGCGGCGAGATCGACGACGAGACCCGCCGCCTGGCCCCGCCCGCACGTCCCGCGGAATGGCAGGTGCTGCTGGGCCACATCGACGCCGTCGCCTGGCGGGCCGCCGTGGAGACCACACCCGCGGACGAACGCACCGCGCTGAACGCCCTGCTGCGGACCTGGAGCCGGCAGCCCTTCGCCGAACCCGGCGGCACCTGGCGCACCGGCCGGGCCCCGCGGGAGGAGGCGGCCGCCGTGCGGGACACGGCGGCGGGCCCCGTCCGCGGCAGCCTCTCCCGCTTCGTGCAGCCGGCCGCCGCACCCGCCCCGGCCGGCGCCGAGGAGGAGCGGACCGTCACGATCACCCGGGACGACGCCGCCCGCCTGCTCCGCCTCCTGGACCTGGTCGAACGCGACGGACCGGTCCAGCTGACCCCGGAGGCCCTCGCCGTCTTCGCCTGGCGCACCGGAGTACGGCGCCCCGTCGCCACCCTGGCCCTCGGCGGCCTCCCGAGCCGCGAGGGGTACCAGGAGCACGCCAGGATGCTGCGTTCCAAGCCCTACAAGGCGAACAGGACCACGGCCGCGGAGTACGACGGCTTCCGGCACCGGCTCGGCGCCCCCGGCCGGCGCGCGCTGCTGGCCGCCGGACTTCCCGAGGACCCGGCCGAGCTGTGGACGGCGGACGGCCTGGCCCGGGCCGCGGAACGCATGGCGGCCGTCTGGGCCGAACTGCTCGGCACCCGGCCCTACGTCGACGAGGAACTGGCGCAAACCCTGGAGGCGGACCTCGGCCTGCCCGCCGACTGGGCCCGCGCCCTGCCCACGGGCCGCCCGCCGGCCGAACCGGGCGCACAGGTTCTGGCCGTCAGCCGCGGCGGCCGGCTCCACCTGCACCGGGCGGAGCCGGACGGCACACCCGGCGAATGGATACGCCGCGACCGGGCCCCGCACACCGAGACGCTGTCCGTGATCGCCTGGGCCCTGACCGAGCGGCCGGCCGGCGACCCCGCGGCCGACGGCGCGCTGAGACTGCACAAGGGCCTGCGGGACTGGTCCGCCGCGCCCGACACGCTGGTCGAGCTGCCGGGCTGTCCGGCCCTGGCCCGGAAGGCCGCGGGGGATCCGGCCTTCCGGCCCTACGCGGGCACCGTGGTCCCGTGCCCCGAACCGCTCCCGGACACCGTGCCGGAGGCTCCCACGGCGGTGGACGACGGGATGTTCGTCGTCGCCGTCCCGAGCGGGGACGTCTTTCTGCGTACGGCCGCCCTCGCGGAACCGGAGAAGGTGGCGCGGGCGCTGGAGCTGTGCGACCGGCTGGACCTGCCCGGACTCCGGCGGGAACTCACCCGCACCCGGGCCCTGTTCGACGGCCTCGCCCGGATGGCGGCCCGCGCCGACGGGACACCCGTGCCCGTCGGGGGCTACGAGGCCAACCCCGCGCTGAGCGTGCCCGACCTGGTCGCCGCGGTCGCGGGGCGGCTCGGGGTCGGCACGGACGCCGCGGCGCTCCATCTCCAGCTGCACGCGCTCGCCCGGCCGACGGACCGCAACGTCCGCCGCTGGAACGGCTGGACGGCCGACCGGCACAAGGCGGCGCAGGCGGAGCTGGTGGCGGTCGGGGCCGTGGAGACCGGCCGGCGGGCCAGGGCCGGGCGCACGGCCTTCGCCCACGGCACCTGGGAGACACTCGACGCCCCCCATCTGCCCGTGGAGAGCGGCAAGCTGGACACCCACGGCGCGGTCCGGGCGGGCAAGCGTCTGGACGGCCCCTTCACCCGGCTGCTGTCCCCGGTGCCGCTGCACGAGCTGTTCGCGCAGGCGGCGGGGGCCTGAACCGCCCGGGGGGCCGGCGCGGCGCCGGCCCCCCGGGGCCCGAGAGGAGCAGGGAACTTACGCCCCGCTCTCCCGCAGCATGTCCTCACGCTCGACGATCTTCACCCGCTCGCGGCCCTGCGGCTCGCCCAGGGCGCGCTCGGCGGCGTCCAGCTTGTACCAGCCGTCCCAGGTGGTGAAGCGGACGTTCCGCTCGGCGAGGAAGGCGTCCACGGCCTCCGGCTCGGGCGCGGAGGGGGCGTGCAGCCGGCCGTGGGCGTAGTCGTCCAGCAGGTTGGCCACGGTCTCGTTGGCGTCACCCTTGGTGTGACCGATGAGGCCGACCGGGCCGCGCCGGATCCAGCCGGTGACGTAGGTGGACTGCAGGTGGGTGCCGCCCTCCTCGATCACCCGGCCGCCCTCGTCGGGGACGGTCCCGGAGTCGAGGTCCCAGGGCAGCTTGGGCAGCTTCTCGGACAGGTAGCCGACCGCGCGGTAGACGGCCGTGACGTCCCAGTCCTTGAACTCACCGGTGCCCTTGACGTTGCCGGTGCCGTCCAGGGCGGTGCGCTCGGTGCGCAGGCCGACGACCTTGCCGTCCTCGCCGAGGATCTCGGCCGGCGACTCGAAGAAGTGCAGGAACAGCTTGTGCGGGCGGTCGCCCGCGTCCCGGATCGCCCAGTTCTCCAGCGTCTTGGCGACCATGTCGGCCTGCTTGTTGCCGCGCCGGGTCTCGATCGAGCCCTCGTCGTAGTCGATGTCCTCGGGGTCGACGATGACCTCGATGTTCGGGGAGTGGTCCAGCTCGCGCAGCTCCATCGGGCTGAACTTCGCCTGCGCCGGGCCCCGGCGGCCGAAGACGTGGATCTCGACGGCCTTGTTGGCCTTCAGACCGTCGTGGACGTTCGGCGGGATCTCCGTCGGCAGCAGTTCGTCGGCGGTCTTGGCCAGGACGCGGGCCACGTCCAGGGCGACGTTGCCGACGCCGAGCACGGCGACCTTCTCGGCCTCCAGCGGCCAGGTGCGCGGCACGTCCGGGTGGCCGTCGTACCAGGAGACGAAGTCGGCGGCGCCGTAGGAGCCGTCCAGGTCGATGCCGGGTATGGACAGCGCGCGGTCGGCCGTCGCGCCGGTGGAGAAGATCACCGCGTCGTAGAAGGCGCGCAGGTCGTCCAGGCTGAGGTCCGTCGGGTAGTCGACGTTGCCGAACAGACGGATCTGCGGCTTGTCCAGCACCTGGTGGAGGGCGGTGATGATGCCCTTGATGCGCGGGTGGTCCGGCGCGACGCCGTACCGGATCAGGCCGAACGGGGCGGGCATCCGCTCGAAGAGGTCGATGGACACGCCGGGGTCGGCGGCCACCTCGGACTTGAGCAGGGCGTCGGCGGCGTAGATCCCGGCGGGGCCGGCTCCGACGATGGCTACCCGCAGGGGGCGCGGCATGATCAGGTTCCCTTCGAGTGAATGGGCGACTTGATCAGGAAGCCTAAACTAAGGCAGACCTAAGTTGGTACGGGGGTCGGGTCTATGACCTCATAAGCTGATCTTATGGCCTTTCCAGGGGTTGCTTATGCATGCCCGGGGGCCGGGCCGGCGGCGCGGGGCGAGCGGGCGTCGGCGGGCACACGGGGCGGTCGCGCCGGGGGCGAGTGTCGCGGCGACGGCCGGCGGCGGCTTCGGTGGCGCCACCTGGTACGAAGGCGGATGGAAGCGGGGTCCTGGGCCCCGGCCGTCGGCCTCACCCGTGACCGCATCCGCCGTCACCTCGGCAGCCGCTTCCGTGCCGACGCCGGCCGGAGCGTCCGAGAATCCGGCCTCACCTGGCGCCCCGTGGCCGAGACACGCTCGACCACCGCGGGGCCGGCGCGCCCGGCGACGCCTGGGCCGAGCGCGGTCAGGCCGGCCGGACGATCCGGCGGATGGCCGCCTCCCCGGCGCCGTAGACCGACTCCTCGCGGATGGTCGAACCCGGCCCCGGGGCGTGCACCATCATGCCGCCGCCGACATGGAGGCCCACGTGCCGGTCGTCGTCGAAGAAGAGGACCAGATCACCGGGTTCGAGCCCGCCCGTCGTCACCTGGGTCCCGGCCACCGCCTGCTCGTGCGCGGCGCGCGGCAGCGTGACGCCGGCGGCCCGCCACGCGGCCTGGGTGAGGCTTGAGCAGTCGTACGAATCCGGCCCTGTCGCACCCCACACGCACGGCTTCCCGATCTGCGCACGGGCGAACGCGATCGCCTTGGCGGCGCGGAGGGCGCGGGGCGACTCCGGCGCCGGTGTATCCGCGGGGACCCCCGTCGGGGGCGCGAGGGCGGCGCCGGGAGCGGCCGGATACGGGACGGACCCGGAGCCGGTGGCGAAGGGGGCGGTGACGGAGGGGTGGGCGGCGTACGTACCGGTGGCGTAAGTGCCGGTGGCGGAGGGGGCCTCGGCGTACGTGCCGGTTGCGGAGGGATCGGTGGCGTACGCGCCGGTGACGGAGGGGGTGCCGGTGTAGGTGCCGACGGCGGAGAGGGCGTCGGCGTAGGGGCCCGTGGCGGAGGGGGTGATGGTGTACGCGCCCGTGGCGGAGGGGGTGATGGTGCTCGCGCCCGTGGCGGAGGCGCCGGTGAAGGACGGGTCGGTGGCGTACGTGCTGGTGCCCGGTATGTCGGTGGCGTACGCGAAGGTGCCCGTGCCGGTCGTCCCGTCGACGGTGGCGGGCGGCAGGTCGGCGGCCGGGACCGGTCCGGGTGCGGCCGGCGCCTGGACCGCCTGGGCCGACCAGGTGGGCGGGGCGGTGTGACGGGTGAGGAGTTCGCCGGCGGTGGCGAGCCTGCTCCGGCCGGCCGCCTTGGCCGCGGCGGGGGAGAAGCTGCCGAACCCGGCGGTACCGGGCAGCGGCCTGGGTGCCCGGCCCTGGTCCCGGGGGTGGGGCGGAGCCGGGGCCGCGAGGAGGGCCGGCCCCGTGGGAACGCCGCCGACCGCTTCCGGCTCCCCGAACTCGGACAGACCCGATGCACCAGGCAAGCCCGACAGGCTTGGCGGGCCAGGCAGGTACGCCAAGCCGCCGTGTGTGGTCGGTGTCGCCGGTCCTGCGGCGGGGGCCTCCAGGCCGACCGGTGCCGCCGTCGGCCCGCCGGCCGGCTCGGGTGCGTAGCCCATGGGCGGGTGTGACTCGGCGCCGGCCGGCACCCCCCACTCATCCGTCGACGTCACCGCCGGCGATACGCCCACGGCGAGGCCCGTCGGCAGTGCGGCCGCCGCACCTCCGGCGGGCAGTGGGCCCACCGCGTCTCCGGCGGGCAGTGCGGCCACGGCACCCCCCGCAGGCAGTGCGGCCACCGCGCCCGCGGCGGGCAGTGCGGCCACCGTGCCTGGGGGCGGGAGTTCGGCCGTCGTGCCGCCGACGCCCCGCTCCAGGGCCTGGGGTGCCGGTGCCGAGGGCGCCGGTTCCAGGGCTGCCCGCTCACCGCCGGTGAGGGCGCCGCCCCCGTTCAGGTCCGGGGAACGGACCGGGGCGGCCGGCAATTCGCGTACCGGATCGGGCAGACGGTCGGCGGGCAGTGCGGCGGGGACGGTCGGCCCGAGCCTGCCGCGCGCCGAGTCGAACCACCGCTGGGCGATCTGGTCGAGCGCCGGATCCGAGCGCCGGGCAGGCTTCTTGGCCAGCGGAACGCCCCGTGACCGCGTCCGCAGGGCCATGGCCCGGGTCGCGTTGAAGTTACCGGTGGCGTTCTCGGCCTGGTCGTACAGCGAGTCGATCCGTTGCCGAACCTCGTCGCGGCTCTCCGGCGCCATGGAAGACGTGCTCCTTCCTTGCCCCGCAGGGCGGTTGGGCGGCTCGCCGGGGCGATACCTGGCGGCGGCCTGGCGTCAACCTAGCCAACGTGTGTGCCTCATGTGAAGGTTGAGGTGTGAAATGTCCGATACATATTCGTGATGTTCGCAGTGGAGTTCGACAGGGAAGGGGTGGAGGTCATGGTTTCCTGTGAGCCTCCGGTGAATTCGCGATTCCGTTGAACACGGTGGCGCCGCCCCCCGTATGAAGCCGGGGAACTCCATGCCCGACCGGCGACCACATCCACCGGCGATCACACACAGGGGACAACCTTGGTACGGAACAGGCGCAGGCGCCCGACCGGCGCACGACGCGCGACCCTCGCAGCGGTCGCCCTGATGCTGGGCGGAGCCGGGCTCGTCGCGGTGAACGTCTACGCCTCGGCCTCCGAGGGCTGGGGCGACGGATCCGGCACGGACTCCGCCGGACACGTCCTGTCCACCGGCATGCCGACCGTCGACTGCCCCGATGTCGGCAGCCGGCTGACGGCGGTGCCCGACGCGGCCCGTGCGGACGTGGACCGCGAACTCGCCCTGCTCGACCAGCAGACCGCGGAGGCCTACCGGCAGCTTCAGCAGTGGAGCGGGAGCGGCGGCCGGGACGGCGACTCCGCCGACGACACGATCATGAACCCGCTGAACGAGAAGCGGTCGGCGTCCATCGGGCGGATCGTGGACGCCATCGACCGGGCGGGGGAGCGGCCGCAGGGCCTGGACTCCCTGGCCGCCTGCACGCTGCGCCCCGGTGAGAGCACCCAGCCCACGGCCTCGCAGAGCGACGGCACCCAGCCGGGCGGCGGCGAGGGCCAAGGGCAGGGCGGTCAGGGGCAGAACGGTCAGGGGCAGGGGGGTGCGGGTCAGGGCGGCAACGGGCCCGTCGTCTCCGACTACGTGGACATCACCACCACGCAGCCCGACGCGCAGGCCCCGTCCCCGCAGGACGACGCCTCGCGCGGCACCTTCACCTCCGACTGCGGCGTCAACGCGGGCGGCCTGTTCAACTCCGACAACGTCATCGTCGCCCCGGGCGTCTCCAACGGCGCCCACCACTTCCACGACTACATCGGCAACCAGAGCAACACCGCCTTCGCCAGCGACGAGGACCTGGCGAACGCCGACACGAGCTGCGTGGACCAGGGCGACAAGTCGACGTACTACTGGCCGGTGCTCCGTCTGCAGAACGGCACCCAGGAACGGGACGCCGGAGCCCCGGGCGGCGGCACGGAGGGGAACGCGGGCCAGATCGTCACGCCCAAGCAGGTGACGCTGACCTTCGAGGGCAATCCGCGCGGCAAGGTCACGGCCATGCCGCGCCTGCTGCGCATCATCACCGGCGACGCCAAGGCGTTCGTCAACGGCCCCGGCAACGCCAACGCGTCCTGGAGCTGCACCGGCTTCGAGGACCGGCAGCTGAAGGACAAGTACCCGCTGTGCCCGCAGGGCAGCGACGTGGTACGCACCTTCCGGTTCCAGAGCTGCTGGGACGGCCGCAACATCGACAGCGCCAACCACCGCACCCATGTGGCCTTCGCCGCCGAGGACGGCTCCTGTCCGGCAGGCTTCCAGCCCATTCCGCAGCTGGTGCAGCGGATCGTCTACGACGTGCCCGCGCCGAGCGTCGCGGACGGGGGCCGTACCGTTCCGCTGTTCGCGGTGGACTCCTTCCCCGAGCAGCTGCACAAGCCCGTCACCGATCACGGCGACTTCATCAACGTCTTCGACGAGGACCTGATGAGTGAGATGGTCGACTGCATCAACTCCGGCCGCACGTGCGGTCCGGACGGCAGCGGCGACGGCGGCGACAACGCGAGCGGCGGCGACAACGGGGACAACACCGGCACCGGCAACGGTGGCAACACGGGCGACGGCCCGGGCAACGGCGACGGCTCCGGCAACAACGGTGGCAACACCGGTACCGGCAACGGTGGCAACACCGGCACTGGCGGCAACGGTGGCAACACCGGCACCGGCACCGGCACCGGCGATGGCACCGGCTACGGCGACGGCGCCACCGAAGAGCCCGGCGGGGGCGTGACCCTCTCGCCGGCGCCGTCGGTCTCCCCGCCCGGCGACGCCCCGGGGAACGACGTGACGACCGCACCGGCCGACACCACCAAGCGCGACACGGACGCCAAGGCCGCACCGGCCGAGTCCGCCGAACCCCGTTCCACGAAGGCGCGTTCGGCGGCGACGCGCTCCGCACCGGCCCCGGCCGCGTCCGGCTCCTCCGCGCCGGGCCAGGCCGCCGCCGGAGACGTCCCGCCGACGGCAGGACAGACCGAACCCCAGGCTGCCGGGGGCGGCCTGGCGGAGACGGGGGCCCATCTGTGGCCCGCCGCCATCGGCACGCTGCTCGCCCTGTCGGGGCTGTTCATGCTGCTCCGCGCCCGGCGCATGCGCTACTGACCGGCACGCGCGACGCCCCGGGCACCTGAGACCGGGACGTCCCGACCGTCCGCGTACGGCGGCCACCCGTCCGAGGGGTGGCCGCCGTGACGCGTTTCCGGCGCCGTCGGCCCCTTGTGGGAGCGCTCCCAAAGGGATGAGGATGGGAGTCATGCCGTCCCTCGAACAGGCCCCCGGGATCCGTCCGTACCGCCCCGCCGACCGCGACGCCGTCGCCGACGTCTGCGTCCGCACCGCGCACCTCGGAGGCGACTCCCGGTCGATCCACCCCGACGAGCGCCTCATGCCGTCGATCTTCGCCGAGCCGTACTGCCACTTCGCCCCGGAACTCGCCTTCGTCCTGGACGACGGCACGGGCCGGGCCGTGGGGTACATCCTCGGCACCGCCGACACCGAACGCTTCGTGAAGGACTTCCGGCGGACTTGGATACCCGGGCTGGCCGGCCGCTATCCGGAGCCCGCCGGGCCGCCCGGGACGCCCAGCGAGGAGATGATCGGCCTCCTGCACCGGCCCGAGCGGATGCTGGTGCCCGAACTCGTGGCCTACCCGGCGCATCTGCACCTCGACCTGCTGCCGCCCTGGCAGGGGCGCGGGTACGGCCGCCGCCTGATGCACACCTTCCTGGACGCGCTGCACGGGCAGGGTGCCGGGGCCGTCCACGTGGGCATGGTCACCGCCCACACCGCCGCCCGTGCGTTCTACGACCGGGTCGGCTTCCATGAGATCCCGGTCGTGGACGCCGGCCCGCTCACCTACCTGGGCCGGGCCACGAGGCGCGACGAGCGGGGCGCGGGCGGCCGGTCTCAGGAGAGCGTCAGGGTCTGCTTGGCGAGGTCGTACGCGGGCCGCATCTCCTCGTGCTCGTCGGTGTCCATGCCGCCGAGGTGCAGGACGACCGGGCCGTCGGGCGTGCTGACGGCGAAGGCGCTCTCCTTCTTGGTCTCCTCCAGGAGCTTGCTCGTGCAGAGGTACTCCACCTCCACCGCGGCGAGGCCGCTGCCGGTCCTGAAGGAGTGGTACTCGGGCTTGCTGACGTTGTCCTCGGCGGCCACGAACCCCCGCAGCACGCTGCCCGCGTCCGCGTCGCCGGGCTTGCCGGTCCACACGCGCAGGAAGCCGATGTTGCCGGCCGGCTTGGCGTCGATCTCGCAGGCCGCGGTGACCGGTCCCTGCCGCAGGAATGCTTCGGCGAGTGCCCCGCTCAGGTCGCCGTCCTCGCCGTTCGCCGCCTTGGACAGCTCCTTCTCGGCGTCGATCGACTTCGCCTTCCAGTGCTGGGCGAGGCCGAACGTGACGGGCAGCTCGCAGGCGGATCCGGCCGGCCCGACCGTGCCGCCGCGGGCCGCCGCCGTGTCCTTCGCCGCCGTACCGCCGGCCGCCGCGCCCTTGGCGCTCGGCGACGCGCTCACGGACTTCTTCCCGTCGTCCTCCGCCGATCCGGCGCACCCGGCGAGCACCGCCGCGAGCGCCGTCGCGGCGGCCATACGGCCCCCGACCGTCCCCACCCTGACCTGCACTGTCGTCTCCCTCTCGGTTCAGAGCCGCCACTGTAACCGAGGGCACCGACGGCGCTGACGGCGTTTTTTCGCGCGCAGGCCCACCGGCTTCGGCTCAGTCCGCCTCGCGCCGGGCCAGCAGGAAGAGATGCGGTTCGGGTACGGCCTCGGGGTGATCCGGGGTGAACAGCGCCTGCTCCTCGGACAGCACCGTCAGACCGGCGTCGGCGACCAGCCGGGTGAACGCCTCCGCGGTGAAGCTCGTCACCCGGACCGGCTGCCCCATGAAGAGCCCCTCGGCGCCCTCCAGGTCCAGCGGCACGGTGGCCAGCGCGACCGGGCCGCCGGGCCGCACGGCCCGGGCCAGCTTCGCCACGACGTCCGCCTGTTCGGCGCGCGACATCTGGAGCAGCGAGAAGTACGCGCACACCGCGTCGAACGAACCCTCCGCCAACGGCGTCTCACGGATGTCGGCGAGCCGGAACTCGGCGCCGGGCACCTGTCGGGCGGCCAGGCCGACCATGACGGGGGAGACGTCGATGCCCAGCACCCGGTGGCCGGCCTCGGCGAGGGCCTGCGCGGTGGGCCGTCCCGTGCCGCTGCCCACGTCCAGCACCCGGCTGCCCGGTGCCAGCAGCTCCAGCAGCCGGTCCAGCGACGCCCGGTGCGGTGCGGAGCCGGCGAACGCCCGCTCGTAGGCCGGCCCCAGCGCGTCGAACACCACGGCGGCCGGTGCCCGGCGGTCCTCCTCGGCCACGACAGCTCCTCCCGTCCTCCCATGGGGCGCGCCCCTCGGCACGCCGCTGACGACGCCCGCCCCGGCCCGCCGTTTGCAAGGGCGGCGGGCGCACGGCAGGGTGCCGGATGTGCCTACCCTGCTGATCGTCCATCACACTCCCTCTCCCAACTGCCAGGCGCTGTTCGAGGCCGTGGTGTCCGGAGCCACCACACCGGACATCGAGGGCGTCCGCGTCGTACGCCGGGCGGCCCTGTCGGCCACCGCCTCCGACGTCCTCGAAGCCGACGGGTACCTGCTCGGGACGCCCGCCAACCTCGGCTACATGTCCGGCGCCCTCAAGCATTTCTTCGACCAGATCTACTATCCCTGCCTCGACGAGACCCGGGGCCGGCCCTTCGGCTTCTACGTCCACGGCGGCAACGACGTCACCGGCGCCGTCCGTGCCATCGAGACCGTCACCACCGGACTCGGCTGGCGCCGGTCGGCCGAACCGGTGACCGTCACCGGCGAGCCGGGCAAGGCCGGCACCCAGGCGTGCTGGGAACTGGGCGCCACCGTCGCGGCGGGTCTGATGCCCGACGCCTGAGCATTCCGTGCCCCGACGCCTGAGCATCCCGTGCTCCGGCGCCCGAGCATTCCGTGCCCCGGAGCCTGGGCGGCCCGTGCCCCGGTGCCCGTACCGCCGGGGCAGGCGTCGGCGCGGCGGGCCGACGGGATGTCAGGCCGTGGCCGCGGCCGTGGCCACGGCGGTACGGCCGGACCGCACCGCGTAGTGCTGCGGGAACGGGGTGCCCGCGTAGTCCAGGCCGCGTTCGGCGCCGGGCAGCGGGCGCACGCCGGGACGCAGCAGCACGCGCCGCACCAGCTCCGGCACGATGACCCGGGCCGCGTACCTGCCGACGCAGTCGTGCGCGCCGTAGCCGAGGACGAGGTTGTGCGCGGGCGGGCGTCCGGGCCGGAACTCGGCGGGGGCGTCGAGCACCTCCTCGTCGAACATCGCCGACGCGAAGCAGGCCAGCACCACGCTTCTGGCCGGGATCACCGTCTGCCGCGGGGTGCCGGCGGCCAGCACGTGGTCCCGCACGCACAGCCGGGGCGTGATCGGCACGAACGGGTGGAAGCGCAGCGCTTCCCAGACGTAGGCGTCGAAGCGGGCCGGATCGCCCTCGCCGGCCGCGCGCTCGGCCTCGGCCAGCACCCCGGGGCGCACGGCCAGCTCCTTGAGCGCGGCGGCCGTGCACTGGGTGGCGTTCTGCTGGTAGGCCGTCAGATAGCCGACCAGGTTGGTGCCGATGCGCTCGTCGTCGAAGCCGTACTCGCCGGGCAGCCGGGTGCGCAGCATCCGGCCGAGCACGTCGTCGGGGCCGTCCCCGGGGTTCGCGGTCCGGCGGCGGGCGATCAGGCCGGCCACGTGTTCGCGCAGTTCGCGACCGGCGGCCACGCCCGCCGCGTGAATCTCCGGGTCCCGGTCGGGGTTGACGGCGAACGCCCACTGCATCCGGCGTGTGCAGGAGTGCAGCGTCTCCTCGGCGATGCCGGTGAACCCCAGGTAGGCGTCGGCGACCCGGGCGGCTGCCAGGCGGGCGTAGTCCTGGATCAGGTCGAAGGTGTCCGGGCTGCCGGCGATCGCCTCGTCCAGCACCTCGTCGGCGATCCGCGCGGTCAGCTTCCGCACCCGGGGCGCGTCCTCGGCGGCGAGCATCAGCTGCCCGAACCCGCGCTCCTGCCAGTGCACGTCGGCGCCGTCCCGGGAGAGGACGAACGGCGCCCCGAGCACATCCTCCAGAGCCGGTCCGAACACGCCCACGGTGAACGTCTCAGGTGCCGACAGCACCTCCAGGACATCGGGGTGCCGGGTGACGAACACGCCGACCGGCGTGGCGAACGCCGGCCGGTGCGCGCGCAGCTCCGCGAAGAGGGCCGCCCTGCCGGTCACCATGGCCTGCCGCAGCAGGGCCACTCGCTGCGGGACGTCGTCCTCGGGGACCGCGTCGTACGCGGCGAGAAACTCCATGACGGCCATTCAGCCACCGGCCCGGGGACGCCGCACGTCGGACAGGCATTCGGGGCAGCACGGGTGCGCGCGTGAGCGCCGCTCCGTGGACGACCGGCTCTGACGGCGGCGGGGCCGACCGTGCCCTCCTCCTCGAAGCCGCTCCCGGTCGTCCACGTCGCGATCGCCCCCCCCTCGCGCGTCGTGCATCTCGGCGGTGACCGTGGTGCGGTCCACCGGTGCGTCCGTGGTCAGTGGCAGCGGCGGGCCGTCGTGCTGTCGTGCCGGTGCCAGACGGCGTCGATGACGCGGCCGTCGGGGAGGGTGTGCCGGGCCGGCCCCCGGTCGGGGACGAAGCCCGCGTTGGCCAGGGCCCGTCGGCTCGCGGTGTTCGCGGGCTCGGCCCCGGCCCGCACCGTGGTCAGACCGGCATGGGTGTGAGCCAGCTCCACACCCGCGCGGAACAGCTCCCCGCCCAGGCCCTTGCCACGGCAGTCCGGCGCCAGCCAGCCGCCCATCTCACCCGTTACGTGCTGGAGTTCGAGTCCGCCGGCATAGCTGAGGTCGGACCGGCGCACGCAGACCAGGAAGAGCGGGTCGTCCGGACCGGGCGCGTACGGCTCGGCCAGGATCCGGGGGATCCGGCGGGCGTCGCCGCCGACGGGCCGCCAGGCCAGCAGGCGCCGGCGGAGCTCCGGGTCGGGCAGCACCTCGTCCGCCTGGGTGCCGAGCCACCGCTGCGCCTCGGCGTCCGCGCTCGCCGCGAGCCCCGCGACCACGTCCAGCCGGGTCCGCGGTGTGAACAGCAGCAGCCGCTCGGTGGCCAGCACGTGCCGGCCGGGCCCGCAACTCCCTGGTTCGGGGAGCCCGGACGCGGTCCGGCGGCGGCGGATCAGCGACCAGACCATGGCACCCCTCGGCGGTACGGCACGTGCGGCGGACGCGGGACGCGTCACCGGAACCGCCCTGCCGACGGGTGCGGACGACCCGCACCGGCGGTGAATCTAGCGGGTCGCGGGCCGGATGCCGTACGCGGGGGCACGGCCTGTCGCCGACCGGGGAGGGCGGCGCGCCGGGTGCCGCTCAGCCGAGCTGCTCCTGCGAGCCGGGCTTGGGGCGGGTGCGGGTCCAGGAGGGGTCGGCGGCGGCCGGGGCGGGGACCGGGCGGGGTGCGATGAGGTGCATGGGGCTGTCCTTCGGACGAGTGGGGGGATGGTCCGGGGCGGTGAGGGGGGAGGAGGACACAGGGCCGACGGGGTCTCGGTGCGCGGATGCGGACGAGGCCCCGCCGGTGCCGCTGTGCTCCGGCGGACGGTCAGCGGGCGGTGGGGAGTCCGCCTGTGCCGTGGGGAGCGGTGCCCACGGCCGCTCGGCCGGCGGACCGGGGGCGGCCGGCGCCGTCGCCGGAGTCGGGGAGTGAGGACCCGGAGGCGAGCCGGTCGGGGCCGGCCGGCCCAGGGAGTCGACCAGGTCGCTCGCCTCCGGGTGGTCCGGGGACGCGGTCCGGGGCCGGCAGCCGGTGCGACTGCCCGCCGTCCGGTATTCGGCGGCGACGTGCGAAGGCGGTCGCCGCCCGGTGCCCGGGCACCACGGCGCCCCGGAACGACTCCCCGCGGCGCGAAGCGGTCCGCGCCGGTCTGTGCTCGTCGCCCGCCGGGGGGAGCGGTCGGTCGAGCGGTCGGAGGAGGGAGGGCGGAGCCATCGCCGTGCGCCTTTCGTCCGGCCTCGCGGATGGGATTGCGGATGTCCGGCCGGCCGCCCTGACAGCGGACGTTCACCGCCGCACGGGAGGCGGCGGTGGCGGCCTGTCTCCCCCAAGTCGGCCGCGTCGCCCGCTCCCTGGATCGGCCGGAGCGGTAAGTCCACTTTGGCATCCGCCAATGACGCATCGCAACCGGCAAGTTGAAATTTTCATTTGGCCAAGTGCATGCTGCATCCGCCAGAACGTGATCGAATGGACGGGGAAACCGATCGCGTGCGAGGGCGATCCCGTGGACCTGACGAGGGGGGTGGGCGTGACCGCGGAGACCGACTGGGGCGGCGCCCCTTCCGTGCTGCGCATGATCCTCGGCAGACAGCTGGAGGAACTGCGCACCCGGGCCGGGCTCAGTTATGCCGAGGCGGGCGCGGCGATCGGGGTCAGCCACTCGACGATCCGCCGTATGGAAGCCGCCAAGGTGGCACGGCTGCGGCTCGCGGACGCCGAGAAGCTCCTGCAGGTCTACGGCGTCACCGACCAGGAGGAGATCGACACCTTCCTGCAGTCCGTGCGCGAGGCCAACAAGCGTGGCTGGTGGCACGCGTACCGCGACGTCATGCCCGACTGGTTCGCCGCCTACCTCAGTCTGGAACAGGCGGCCGTGCAGATCCGCGCGTACGAGAACCAGTTCGTGCACGGCCTGCTGCAGACCGAGGACTACGCCCGAGCCCTGCTCACCGCGGCCGGCCCGCACGCGTCCGCGGAGGCCGTCGAGCGCCGCGTCGCCCTGCGCATGCGCCGTCAGGAACTGCTGGCCAGGCAGGGTCCGCCGCGGCTGTGGGTGGTGATGGACGAGACCGTGCTGCGCCGGCCGGTCGGCGGCCCCGAGGTGATGCGCGCGCAGATCGACCACCTCGTCGAGGTCAGCCGGCTGCCCCACATCACCGTGCAGCTCATGCCGTTCGCCAACGGGCCGCATCCCGCGCTGTGGGCCGGCGCGTACCACCTCTTCCGGTTCCGGGCCCGTGAACTGCCCGACATCGCCTACCTGAACGGTCTGGCCGGGGCGGTCTATCTCGACAAGGCCGACGACGTCGTGGTCTACCGGGAGGCCCTGGACCGGCTGAGCGCCCAGGCCGCGTCCGCGAAGATGACCGAGAACCTGCTCGCCGCTCTGCGCAAGGAGTGGTGACCGCCGCCCGTACCAGCCGACCGCACCCGCACCCGCGCCCCGCACTCGCTGACGCGAGCCCCGACCCCCGACTCGAATGGGAGACACGGCGTTGCCCGACAACGGATGGCCGGCCGACCGTATCGACACCGAGAACGCCCACTCCGCCCGCATCTACGACTACATACTCGGCGGCAAGGACTACTACCCCGCCGACAAGGAAGCGGGCGACGCCATGGCCCGGGAGTGGCCCGCGCTCCCGGTCCATATGCGCGCCAACCGCGACTGGATGAACCGCGCCGTGCGCTGGCTCGCCGAGGAGGCGGGCATGCGCCAGTTCCTGGACATCGGCACGGGCATCCCGACCTCGCCCAACCTGCACGAGATCGCCCAGTCCGTGGCCCCCGGGTCGCGGGTCGTCTACGTCGACAACGACCCGATCGTCCTCACCCTCTCCCAGGGCCTGCTGGCCAGCGCCCCCGAGGGCCGGACCGCGTACGTCGAGGCCGACTTCCGTGATCCGGCGGCCATCCTGGACGCCCCCGAGCTGCGCGAGACCCTGGACCTGAGCAGGCCCGTCGCCCTCACCGTGATCGCGATCGTGCACTTCATGCTGGACGCGGACGACGCGGTCGGCGTCGTGCGCAGGCTGCTGGAGCCGCTGCCCTCCGGCAGCTACCTCGCGATGTCCATCGGCACCGCCGAGTTCGCCCCCGAGGAGGTGGGCCGGGTCGCCCGCGAGTACGCCGCGCGCAATATGCCGATGCGGCTGCGCACGCTGGACGAGGCCCACGAGTTCTTCACGGGCCTGGAGCTGGCCGAGCCCGGCATCGTCCAGGTGCACAAGTGGCACCCCGACGGCAACGGCGAGCAGGGCATCCGGGACGAGGACATCGCCATGTACGGCGCGGTCGCCCGCAAGCCGTGACAGACCCGGGGCCGGGGTCCGACCCACCTCCCGGACCTCGGCCCCGCCCCGGCCGTACGAAGAGCCCCCGAGCACGTGCAGGCGTCCCCGTTCGCCGTCCACCGGCTCCTGTCCGGAAAGAAAGGCGAAGAAGCGGAACCAGGCCGTGGGAAATCCGGTCTTAAGGTCCGCCGAAGGCCGGGATCAACCCGGTCGGTACGTATGCCGGGGGAATGAGACGCATGTCCGTGAGCAGCCGTCAGACCCTTCTCGTCGCCGCCGCCCCGACCGCCGGTCTCACCCTCGCCGCCGTCACGCCCGCCCTCGCGGGTGCCTCAAGCGAGCCGTGCCCCCGTGCCGCCGCGGTGCCGTCCGCCCAGGGCGGCCTGCAGACCCTGAAGATCACCGACCTGATGCCGGCCGGCTGACCCGGGGGTACACCGGATGTGGGCCCCGCCCCGCCCCATTCGGGGCGGGGCTCACACCCGCCACGCGGGTCAGCCGCGGCCGTGCGGGTGATAGGGCCGCGGCAGCGGCATGCCGCGGCCGGCCATGATCCGGCGTACCCGGTCGGGGTAGTCGGTGATGATCCCGTCGACGCCCAGGTCCATCAGCGCCTCCAGGGTCGCCGGATCGTCACAGGTCCACGGGACCACCTTCAGTCCGCGGGCGTGCGCCTCCCCGACCATCGCCGCGTCGGCGTAGAACCGGAAGCCGGGGTCGCCGACCTTGCCGCTCTGCGGGAAACCGTAGTTGGGGGAGAGTGCCGTCACGCCGGGCAGGGTCGCGGCCGCCCGCACGAAGTCCCCGCCGTAGTCGTCCGCGTCGATCCCGCCCAGCCACGGGGACGCACCGGGCCGGCCGACCTCCAGGAAGTCGTAGTTCGTCAGCGCCACCAGCGGCCACTTCGGCGCCAGCCGGTGCATCACCCGCAGCGCGCCCCAGTCGAACGACTGGATGGTGACCTGCCGCTCGATGCCGGAGCGGTGGATCTCCTCGTACACCCGGCGGACGAACACCTCCTGCGGCGCGGTCTGTTCGGGGGCGCCCGCCTCCACCTTGGTCTCGACGTTCAGCTTCACGCCCCACGCGTGATAGCGCCTGACCAGGTTGAGCACGTCCTTGAGCTGCACCATCCGGAATCCCTCGACGACCTCCTGCTCCGGGAAGCCGGGCAGTTGCCGGTAGCCGCAGTCCAGCGTCCTGACCTGGGCCAGCGTCAGGTCCTTGAGGTACTTGCCGACATACGGGTACATCGGGTCGCCGGGGGTGACCGGCCCGGTGTCCCGGCACTTGACGCCGCTGATCTGCCGGTCGTGGTTGACGACCACCTTCAGGTCCTTGGTGATCTGGGTGTCCAGCTCCAGCGTGGACACTCCGAGCCGCATCGCCTTGCCGAATCCCTCCAGGGATTCCTCGGTCGTCAGGCCGAGGCCGCCGCGGTGCGCCTGGAGGTCGAAGCGGGCCTTCGCGTGCCCGCCCGGTGCCGCGTGCGCGGTCACCGGGGACAGCAGCGCCGGCAGCAGGGCCAGGCCGGCGAGCAGGCGCCGTACCGCCGGGCGTCCGGGCAGGTGTCGTACGGTCGGGTGTCGTGCGGACATCGGGTACCTCACTCGGGTCGGGAGGGGCGGCGCGTGTGCCCGCCGGTCAGGCGCCGGGATCGAAGGGGATGCCCGACGGCATGGAGTGCGCCAGGGCGTACTGGAAGTCGCCGTCCTTGATCTTGATGGTGGCCGCGCCGAAATCGGCGCTCAGCAGCTTGTCCCGGTAGCCCGCGGGATAGCCGTTCCAGCCCACCAGGCGCGGGTAGAACCAGCCGCCGGTGACGTTCTCCGGCGGCTCGTCGTTCGTGTTCGCGAAGCGGAAGCAGTGCGTGGAGGCGCCGTCCTTGTGGTACACGATCTTCGGGTGGGTGCCGTCGAAGCGCACCGCGGACCGGTTCGCCACCTGGTAGCCGGAGTGCTGGGACACCGAGACGTACTGGACCGTGTCGTCCTTGATCCACACCACGACGTGCTCCCAGTCGTGGGTGTGCCCGATGGCCGCGGGCCCCAGGGTGGCCTGGTCCTTCTCGAAGTAGCTGGCGTACATCACCGCGCACCAGCCGTTGTCGCACTTCTCGCGCGAGTAGGTGTTGGCGTTGGCGAGCTGGGCGGGGTCGTGGCAGTGGCCGTTGACGTCGCCGCCCAGCCTGAGGCCCGGGTTGATCGTTCCGTCGCCGCCGATGGCGGCCGTGGCGTAGCAGCCGTCACCGTCGTAGTCGTAGGCGGGGGAGAAGGTCTGCTCCAGGCCGTCGGCGTTCTGCGGCAGCAGCCGCAGGACGCTCGCACCGGCGGCGCCCGGCGCGGTGAGGACGAGGGTGAGCGCGCCGAGGGCGGCGGCGAGCGCGGAGGTCAAGTGACGCACGGGGGCTCCCTGTTGTCGAGGCGCCGCAGATTCTCGCAACGCCTCGGCAGGCCGGGCCACCCTCCGAACTGAACATTGCCGCAAAGCCGGCTGAACGTCGGTGCCGGTGCCGGTGCCGGTGCCGGCGCCGACGTCGGAGGCCGAGCGGGTGCGCGGGGTCTTCTCCGTGCCGGGGCGGCTCCCCCCGGGGAGCTTTCCCGTGCCGGGGTGGGGGCTGCCGTGCCCGTGGGAAGGCGGCTCTCCCGTGCCGGGGTGGCTCCCCGGCGCGGGGGCGGCTCACCCCTGCCGGATCGTGTCGGCGCGGACGTGGTGCCGACGGCGCTCGGTGGGAGTGCGGTGCAGCGCGATGAGCGCGGCGTCGTCGCCGAGCCGGCCGCCGGCGTGGGCGAGCAGATCGCGCCGCAGATGGTGCATCAGCGCCTCGGGGCTGTCGTCGGTCCACCGCGCCACCCGGTCGGTGAGCGGATAGAACCGGCCGCGCTCGTCCCGGGCCTCCACGACCCCGTCCGTGTACAGCAGCAGCGTGTCACCGGGCTCGAAGGAGAACACGTCCAGGGTGTGGTCGGTGCCGCTGTGGACCCCGAGCGGCGGCGACGGGTGCAGGCTCGGCACGGTGACGACATGGCCGGGGCTCAGCAGCAGCGGCGGCGGATGGCCGCAGCTGGTCATCCGGGTGACGGGGTCGCTGTCCGGGATCTCCACCAGCAGTGCGGTGGCGAACCGCTCGCCCTCCTCCTCGGGGGACTCCAGCTCGGCCGCGTAACGCGTGATGCTCTGGTCCAGCGCGGTGGCCAGGTCCGCCAGCGGGATGTGCCGGTGCGCGCTCTCCCGGAAGGCGCCGAGCAGCAGCGCCGCCTCACCGATGGCGGGCAGCCCCTTGCCGCGGACGTCACCGATCAGGACCCGTACGGCGCCGTCGCTGAGCGTCGTGGCGTACAGGTCCCCGCCGATCTGGGCCTCGTCCTCCGCGGCCAGGTACAGCGAGGCGATCCGCAGCGTGCCGATCTGCTCGGGCAGCGGCCACATCAGGACGTGCTGCGCGGCCTCGGCGACCGTGCGGACCTGCGCCAGCTGGGCCTGGCGGCGCTCGCGCAGCGCACTGTAGACGATCGTGAGCACCACCAGGACCGACAGGGTGATGATCTGCACGACGTGGTTCGTCGTGCCGATCCCGCCGTGATGGATACCGATGAAGATCTGCGCGACGACCGCCAGCGCGCCGACGCCGGCCGTGGTCCGGGGCCCGGCGAAGGAAGGCGTGAGCGCGGGTGCGATCACGAGGGCCGGCCCGAGGTGGATGTCGTTGGGGGTGCGCAGGTCCACCACCGTGATCACCACGATGAGCGCGACGGGAAACAGCAGCAGCGCGTGGGCCGACTGCCACGGCCGCCACCGGCCCGTGCGCCGGACCCGGGGTTCCATGCCTACCAGCGTGCGCCCGGGCAGGTGGAGCGGCCACTCACCGCCGGGCCCGCCCGGAAGCGGCGTACGTCACACGGAAGAATCAGAATCGGGCATTCCGGGTGGCTCTTCGATTCCCGGATACCGGACGGTGATCGTTTTGCCTTCATACAATGGATCGATTAGCGTAATCCTCCGTTCAAATACTGGTTGATATGACTGCATGGCCTGCGAAACTAAGGTTCTCGGTGAGGCGTTCTGTGGCACCCTCTACCGAAATCGCAGCATTTAGCGTCTTGTGTCATGACACAGACGGCGATGAGGCCGGACGCCCACGACACGGCATCCGGTGACGGAGTACGGGGCAAGGGCCTCGGCGGAAATTCCATCGGCCTGCTGGGCAGCGCGGTCATCGGCGTCTCCACCGTGGCCCCGGTCTACTGCCTCACCTCCACGCTCGGCTCCACCGCGGGCGAGGTCGGCCTGCACATGCCGGCCGTGTTCCTCGCCGGCTTCCTGCCGATGCTGCTGGTCGCCTTCGCCTACCGGGAACTCAACAAGGCCGTGCCCGACTGCGGCACCTCCTTCACCTGGACCGTCAAGGCGTTCGGCCCGCACGTCGGCTGGATGTGCGGCTGGGGCCTGGTCATCGCCACCGTGATCGTGCTGTCCAACCTCGCCGGGGTCGCCACCTCCTACTTCTGGCTCCTGGCGGGCGCGATCACCGGCAGCGGCGCGGTCGCGGACCTCGACGGCGACAAGGCCGTCCACATCCTGACCTGTCTCGGCCTGATCGCCGCGGCCACGGCCGTCAGCTACCGCGGCATGACCACGACGAAGGGCGTGCAGTACGCGCTGGTGGGACTCCAGCTCGTGGTGCTCGCCCTCTTCGTCGTCCTCGCCCTGCACCAGGCCCGTACCGGCTCCTTCCCCGGCCACGCCGACTTCTCCTGGTCCTGGCTGAACCCGTTCGCGGTGAAGTCCTTCGCGTCCTTCAGCGCCGGCCTCTCCCTGTCGATCTTCATGTACTGGGGCTGGGACACCTGCCTGACCGCCAACGAGGAGACCATCGGCAGCGAGAAGACACCCGGGCGCGCCGCCCTGATCGCGATGGTCGTCCTGGTCGGCTCCTACCTCACCACCGCCGTCGCCGCGCAGATGGCCGTCGGTTCCGGCACCGAGGGACTGGGCCTGGCCAACCCGGCGACCTCCGACAACGTCTTCGCCGCCCTGGCCGGCCCGGTCATGGGCCACGCCCTCGGCATCCTGCTCTTCGCCGCCGTCCTCGCCTCCGCCGCCGCCAGCCTGCAGACCACGTTCATCCCGGTCGCCCGCACGGTCCTCGCCATGTCGACGTACCGGGCGCTGCCCGCCTCCTACGCCCGCGTCCACGAGCGGTTCCGCACCCCCGGCCGGGCCACCGTCACCGCCGGCGCCGCCACCGGTGTCTTCTACGCCGTCATGTCACTCCTCAGCGAGCACGTCCTGGTCGACACGATCTACGCCCTCGGCCTGATGATCTGCTTCTACTACGCGCTCACCGCGTTCGCCTGCGCCCGGTTCTTCCGCCACGACCTCACCCGCTCCGCCCGCGACGCCCTCTTCAAGGGCCTCTTCCCGGTCCTCGGCGGCCTGCTGCTGACCGCCGTGTTCGGCAAGACGCTGTACGACATGGGGAACCCGGCATACGGCAGCGGCTCCGCCGTCCTCGGTGTCGGCTCCGTCTTCGTCATCGGCGTCGGCCTGCTGCTCCTCGGCCTGGTGATCATGCTGGTGACGCGGCGCCGCAGCCCGGCCTTCTTCCGCGGGCAGGTCCTCACCGCCGGAACCCCGGCGCTCGTCGTCGAGGACTGAGGCCCGCCGCGCGCTGTGTCGGTGGCAGCGCGCCGGGTACCCGTACTGCCCCGGGGCCGCTCCGGCCGCCCGGGGCCGAAGGGTGCCGAATGGAGAGGTCATGACGGAGAACGGGGAGGAAACCGCGCCCCTCCGGCGATCGGAGGTCACCGAACTCCGCCTCGCCTCGGACGGGCCCGGCCGGGGGGCGTGCGCGTGCGCGTCGTCCGCCGCGGATCCCACGGCACTGCCACAGGACCGCAGTCAGGCGATCCTGGAGGCCGCCAAGCAGATCGGTGCCATCCTCAAACGCGCCGGACACCCCTTCGCGCTCGCCGGGAGCGTGGCCGTCTACGCCCACGGCGGCAGCCGCTACCTCCAGCACGACGCCGACTTCGCCATCCTCCCCGACGACGCCGACGCGGTGGCCGGCACCCTGCGCGAGGCCGGCCTCGACGTGCGCGTCCCACCGGAGGACTGGCTGCTGAAGACCACCTGCCACGGGCAGAACGTCGACATCATCTTCGAGCTGGCGCACCAGCCCGTCACCCGGGACATGCTCGACCGGGCCCATGTCCTGCCGGTCGACTCGGTGCTCATGCCCGTACTGTGCCCGACCGACCTGATCCACAGCCTGATCAGCGCCTTCTCCGAGCACTACTGCGACTTCGGATCGGTCCTGCCGGTCGTCCGCGCCGTCCGCGAGAAGGTCGACTGGGACGTGGTACGCGCCGCCTGCGGCGACCAGCCCATGCCCGCCGCCTTCCTCTTCCTCCTCGAACGGCTGAACGTCATCGACGCCCGGAAGGGGCAGCCATGACCGACACCAGCCCACCGCCCCCGTCGGCGGAGGGGAACCTGGACTACCTCGTCGCCCACCTCGCCGACCACCTGGCCTCCTCGGATCTCGGGGAACTGGGCGTGCGGCTGGAGCTGCGCGGTGACGCGGTCCTGCTGACCGGCACGGTGCCGTCCACCCAGTGCCGGGACCACATCCTGCGCATGGCCCGAGAGGAACTGGCGGGGCATCCGGTCCACAGCGACCTGCTCATCGCCGGTACCTCCTCGCCCGACCACGGAGAGGACCTGACATGATCCGCGTCGCGGCCGTCGGGGACATCCACATGGGCCCCGAGAGCCAGGGCACGCTCCGCCCCTCTTTCGAGACCCTGCCCCGCTGCGCCGACGTCCTGCTGCTGGCCGGCGACCTCACCCGGCACGGAACACCGGAGGAGGCCGCGATCGTCGCCCGGGAGATCAAGGACCTCCAGGTGCCCGTCGTCGCCGTGCTCGGCAACCACGACCACCACGACGAACGTCCCGAGGAAGTCACAGCGATCCTCCGGGACGCGGGCGCACACGTCCTCGAAGGGCAGGCCGCCGTCGTCACCTCCGACGGCGCCCGGATCGGCGTCGCCGGCACCAAGGGCTTCGGCGGCGGCTTCGTGGGCCGCTGCGCCGGGGAGTTCGGCGAACCGCTCATGAAGGAGTTCGTCCGCTACACCCGCCGGTGCGCCGACGCGCTGCACGGAGCCCTGAAGGACCTGGAGGAGTCGGACTGCGACGTGCGGATCGCGCTGACCCACTTCTCGCCCGTCCCGGACACCCTGGCCGGGGAGCCGCTGGAGATCTATCCGTTCCTCGGCAGCTATCTGCTCGCGGAGGCCATCGACACCGGCGGCGCCGACCTCGCGGTGCACGGCCACGCCCACGCCGGCACCGAGCACGGCATGACCAGCGGGGGCGTCCGGGTGCGCAATGTCGCGCAGCCGGTGATCGGGCAGGCCTTCCACGTGTACCACCTGCCCGGCCGGTCCGGCTGACGCCGGACGGGGCCGCTCAGGCCGCCGTGCCCAGGGCCTCCCGGCCGGTCACGTCGCCGCACTTCGGGGCCGGCGTCAGGGCCACCGTGCCGCCGCGACGGCGCACCAGCAGGCCCGCGCCGATCGACCCGGCGATCAGCAGCCCGCCCGCGACCAGGGCGCCGCGCGCCCCGGCCCACTCCATGAGCAGACCCAGCAAGGGCGGCCCGCCGAGGCCCCACACCGTGCCGATGCTGGCCCACACCCCGAGCACCCGGCCGCGCAGATGCGGCGGCGGATCGGTCTGCAGCACGGCCGTACCGGCGGTGTCGGACACGGACTCCACGATCGCCATCGGCAGCACCAGCACCAGCAGCACGGCCAGCGACGGCGACAGTCCCGCGACGACCTGGAGCAGCGCGCCCGCCGCCGCCAGCAGGCCCACGGTCCGCACCGACGGCCTGCGCAGCCGGGCACCCAGGACCGCGCCGAGGATGCCGCCGACGGCCAGCACCGTGGAGACCGTGCCGAACGCCCCGGCGCCGCCGGCCAGCGGCCCGGTGACGAGGACGGCGAGGGTCAGGCCGTAGTTGCGGCCGAAGACGGAACTGATCCCGGTGATGCCCGCGAGGGCGACCAGCCGGGGCCTGCGCACGAAGAAGGTCAGGCCCTCCCGCACGGTCATCCCCGCACACGCCGGCGCCTTCCGGGGTTCGGCCGGCGGCTCCTGTGCGGCCCCGGGGGCCGGGCGCAGGAACGGCACCACCGACGCCACGAACAGGAACGACAGCCCGTTGGCGGCGTAGGCGGCGGAGGTGCCGAGGAAGGCGACGGTCATCCCGGCCAGGGCGGTGCCGGCCAGCCGGCCCGCGCTGTGCACCAGGGCGCCCACCCCGATCGCGGACGGCACGTCCGCCACGGGCACCAGATCGTTGCCGAGCAGGGCGCAGGCGGGCCCGTCGACGGTGGCGATGATGCCGGTCACGGCCGCCAGCACCATGAGCACCGTCAGGTCGATCCGGTCCAGCGCCACGAGCAGGGCCGTCGTGAAGGCCACCGCGCCGAGCAGGGCCTGGCTGACGGCGACCGTCAGCTTCCGGGGCCAGCGGTCCACGGCCGCGCCGCCGAGCAGGCTCACGAACAGCGCGGGCGCCGCCTGGACGGACATCGACAGACCGGTCGCCGCCGCCGAGCCCGTGATGTGCAGCACGAGCAGGTTCTGCACCGTGAGCTGCATCCAGGTACCGGCGTTGGAGACGAGGTTGGCCGCCGACCACCAGCGCATGCTCCGGTGGCGCAGGGACCGCCACGGCGAACGCGAGGCCGGGGCGGTGGGGGGCGTGGACGTGGGCAGGGCAGAGGAAGAGGCCACGGAGAGGTACTCGACAACCGAGAGGGGGAGTGACCGGCGGATCCCTTCGGTCCGGCTGCGCTGCACGGCCGGGCCGCCTGGTCAGGGCGAAGACCATCGTGGCAGACGGGTCGCCCCGACCACCGCCCAGACGTCCGCCGCCCCGCCCCGAAGCCCCGAACACACCTGGCCCACACGCCGGTTGACCGACGCGTGGGGTTCCTCACAGCCCCTCCCGGACAGTCCCGCCCCGGCCCTGTGAAGGGCCACCGCACGTGACCAACACCACGCCGGGAAACCCTGCAAAACGGACACCGAGGAACCACGCCCCAAGCCACGCCCACCGGCAGCCAGCCGCACCGGCCGGTATCAGAAGGGGGCCGACCGGATCGCCTCGAAAGGGGCGCGGGGAACTGCGCGACCGGCCACGACGCACCCGCGGACGCCCGCCGGCAACGCTCCGCACTCACGTCCCGCGACGGCCCGCCCAGCGACCGCTAGCGATTCACCGCCCGCATCCCCGCCTCGTCGTACCGCTCACCCGCCACCTCGGGCAGCTCCGCGTCGATGCGGGCCAGGTCCTCCTCGGTCAGCTCGATGCCGACCGCACCGGCGTTCTGCTCCAGGTAGCTGCGCCGCTTGGTTCCCGGGATCGGCACCAGGTCCTCGCCCTGCGCCAGCACCCAGGCGATGGCCAGCTGGGCCGGCGTGACGTCCTTCTCCGCCGCGATCTCCTTCACCTTCTCCGCCAGCCGCAGATTCGCCTTCAGGTTGGCTTCCGTGAAGCGCGGATTGTTGCGGCGGAAGTCGTTCTCGTCCAGCTCGTCGGGCGAGGTGAAGCGGCCCGCGAGGAACCCGCGGCCGAGCGGCGAGTACGGCACGAACCCGATGCCCAGCTCCCGGCAGGCCGGCAGCACCTCGGCCTCCACGTCCCGCGTCCACAGCGAGTACTCGCTCTGCACGGCGGTGACCGGGTGGACGGCGTGGGCACGCCGGATGGTCTCTGCGCTCGCCTCGCTCAGCCCGATGTACCGCACCTTGCCCTCGGCGACCAGCTCGCCCAGCGCGCCGACCGTCTCCTCGATGGGCACGTCCGGGTCGACACGGTGCTGGTAGTAGAGGTCGATGCGGTCGGTGCCCAGCCGCTCCAGCGACCCGTGCACCGAGCTGCGGACGTGCTCGGCCGAGCCGTCCTGGCGGCCGAGCGTGCTCATGTCGCCGGGCACGGCGTCGTCCATGCGGTAGTTGAACTTCGTCGCGATCACGTACTCGTCGCGGTGCCCGCGTATCGCCTCGCCGACCAGCGACTCGTTGGTGAGCGGGCCGTAGACCTGCGCGGTGTCGAGGAAGTCGATGCCGAGGTCGAGGGCGCGCCGGATGGTCGCGACGCCCTCCTCCTGGTCCGCGGTGCCGTAGAAGGCGGACATCCCCATGCATCCGAGGCCGATGGCCGATACCTGGAGGTCCCGCAGGCTGCGCTTCTGCATGGGAGGTCCTTTCGTGCACACTCGTTCGTCGTTCTCCCGGGCGCGAAGGCCTCCTTCCATCTAGCGACGGATTCCGGCGCCCGGCATCCCGTGGGAGAGGCCGGGCCCGGGGGCCTGCGCGCTGTCCGTGACGCTACGAGTTGGAGCGCACACGAAGTCAAGGCGCGCCCCGCCTCGCCTCGCCTCGGCCGCGCCTCGACGTTTGCCGAGGACGGCCCGGCCGGGGACGGAAACGCGAGGGCGCGGGTTGCCTGCATGACCTCCATTTTTCGCGCCACGCGCCTGTGGGTCTTCCCACACCCGCGGGGTGCGCCACGGAACTTGACCCCTGCCTGCCGGCTCGCTGAACTGTCCCTGACCAGGGTCGTGATCCGTACATCCGTACGATGGTGACGGAAAGAAACCGATGACGGACAAACGCCTCGCCCGGTCGGACCACCGGGAGCGAGGCCAGGGGGGAGAGGCGCATGACGGGGGAGCCGACGGTGATGGGCTGCCGCGTCGCATGACCCCTGACGGGCCCACCGCGCGCGTCCGCCCGCTTCCCGCGCGCCTCGCCCGGTTCACCTGGCGCACGCTGCGGGCCGAGTGGCACTCCATCGTCGTCGAACCGGTGCGGCGGCTCGCGCGTCGCGGACCGTCCGGGCTGCTGCTGGCGTTCGTCGCCGCGTTCGGCGTGATCCTCTTCCACGACATCGCCCAGCACCCCGCCGGAGAGGTGTGGGTGCGGCGGCTCGGCGGTGTCCAGGCCGACCTGCCGCTGTGGCTGTCCCTGCTGCGCACCCCCGTGTCGCTGTACGTCCCGGCACTCGACCTGCCGGTGTGGGGCGGCATCACCCAGCTCTTCCTCGCCTTCGCCCTCGCCGAACTGACCCTGGGCCGGGCCAGGACGCTGGCGGTCGCCTACGCCGCCACCCTGGCCGGCACCTTCACCGCCCGGCTGATGGTCGCGACGGGGCCCGGGCTGTGGGGGTTCGGACTGCCGCCCGAGGCCGGGCATGTGCTCGACACCGGTCCCTCCGCGGCCGTCGTGGGCCTGTTCACCTACCTCGCCGTGATCCGGCGCGCGCCCGTGCTGTTCACGCTGACCGGCGGCTCGATGGTGTGGGAGTCCTTCGCCGTTCCCAACCTGGCCGGCCGCGAGCATCTGATCGCCGTCGGCACGGCGATCGTCCTCGGGCTTCTGCACGGCCGAGGGGTGCGGCCGCGACGCACGACCGCAGGCTCCCCGCTGCCCCCGCGAGGGGCCCGGCCCGCCCTCGCGCTTCCGGCTCCCGCGTCCGCCCCGGCGATCCCCGACCGTCCCGGAGCCGACCAGCCCAAGGTTCCGGTGTCCTCACTGGAAAGCTGATCCGGCCCGGCGGAGTCGCCGCGACGCTCGCGCCAGGGGCGTGCCTCCGTGCGGTGCGCAGGCCGCCGCACCCCCTGACCCGCGAGGAGCCAGGGGGCGTCCGGTGATCGCGGCTGCGGCCGACTACACGGCTGCGGTGCGCCCGGTGACCGGGCAGGCCCCCGCGGCCGCCGCCGTGCCGAAGGCGGCCGTCCCGGCGGCGGGCGCCGTACCGCCGATCTGCTTCAGGATCTCGTCCGACAACAGGTCTTCCTTGCCCTTGAGGGCATCGGCGACTTCGAGGTCGGCGTTGAAGACCATCTCGGCGGCCACGTTGTCCTGGACGATGCGCGCCAGGTTGTCCAGGGCCACCGCGATCGGGTCCGAGGGGGTCTCCACGGTGGGCAGGTCGATCAGGTGGGTGGCCACCTTCGCCTGGTTCATGGTGCGGCGGATGATGATGGACGCCTGGTTCAGTTCGGACGTCGTCCAGATCGACAGCACCGTGACGTACAGGTCGCTCCACGCCTGCTCACCGATCAGCGTGCGCCACCGCTTCATCAGCCCCTCGATGCCGGTGATCTGCGCGGTGGCGGCGAAGGTCATGTTGACGCGGATGGACGGGTAGACGCTCGCCGCGAACCGGTTGTACGTCACCATGTCGAACGACTGCGCCTTGACGATCGCGTCGATGAACTTGACGGCCTCCGTGAGGATCTTGTCGCAGGAGGTGTACAGGTCGTCCGGGAGGTTCGCGGTGGGGAGCTTGGTGAGAGCCGAACCGAGCGTGGTCCGGTAGGTGTTCAGCGGAGTGATCCAGCCCTTGTCGCCCGGGGTCTTGAACGCGACCATGTCCAGGTCGTGCGGGTCGATGCGCTCCGCGTTGGGGATGTTGGGCACCTGGTCGCCGAGGTAGGCGGCGAGCACGGAGTAGATGCCCAGGGGAATGTGGGCGATGGACTTGGCCAGCTCGAAGTACTCGGGAACCGGGTCGACCGTCTCGACCCGCACCCCGTTGTTGATCAGGGTGAAACGCCCGCCGACGGCGTTGTTCTGAACGATGATGACCGGGCTGAGGTGTTTGACCAACTCGGCTTTGAGAGTCGCGTAGTTGGAGCGCATTCCGGCGTTGACGTTGCGTATCGCGTCCCGTGCCGCCTTCTCGTCGGTCGCGGCCGGTGCGGCCGACGCGCTGGTGGCCGCTTGTGTCTGTGTGAGGAAGGTGGCTGCCCCTGCTGCCGAAACGGTACCCAGAAATCCTCTACGAGTTGCCATGCCCCGTCTTTCCATGGTGAGTGATCGGTTTCTGCGGGGTGGGGGGAAAGATGTGGGGGGAGTTCAGGGTGGGGGGACAGGCGTGGGGGAGGCCCGGAAGTGGTTTCGATCGTGGGGAGAGCGCCGGCCGACCGGACGCCGTTCTCAGGTCAGGGACTTCTGCGACGGCACCACGACTCCGTAGAGGTCCTGGACCGTGGCGAGAGCGGCCTCGTGGACCTGCTTCGCGGGGATGCCGTTCGGGCTGCCCTTCAGCGGCAGCGGCCGGGTGGCCGAGGCGTCGGCGACCACGGTCGGCCGGTAACCGTTGAGGAAGGCGCCCTGTGCGGTGAACAGCACGCACATGTTGGTCATGAACCCGGCGACGATCACATTCTTGTGCCCGGCCTTCTTGACCTTCTCGGCGAGACCGGTGTCGTGGAACGCGTTCGGAACACTCTTCACGACGACCGGCTCACCCTTGACGGGTTTGAGCGCCGGGATGATCCGACCGGCCTTCGACTTGAGGTCGTAGCCCTTGTCGACGATGTGGATGACCGGGGTGCCCGCCTCGCGGGCCCGCTTCAGCAGGGCCTCGGCGTTGTCGACCGCGGGCTGCCAGCCGTCGAGTTCCATCACGCCGTCGGTGTAGGTGTTCTGGTAGTCGACGAGGATGAGCGTCGCGTCGGACAGCTCGGCCGGGGTCTCGTCGAGGCCGTTGAGCTGCCTCAGCGTCGTGGTGTCCTCGGCGACGTTCGCCCGGGCGACGGGCGCCGACGGCTCGCTCCCGGGTGCGGCGGCCTCGGAACCGCCGCCGCACCCGGCGACGGTGGCCGCGAGGACGGCTGCGGTGCACAGCGCGACGGCTGACCGCAGCGGCATCATCGTCGGCCGGGACCTTCCGGGGACGGCACGACGACCCCGTACGGGCTCGGCCGGCGTCTCGTCTAACGAATCGAGCTGACGCTGCGTCGTTCTGGGCATGGAGTACCACCTGTGAGGGGGGAGTTGGGGCCGGCACGCATCGGTCCGGTGACCTGCGCCTATGACGCTATGGCCAGGATCGTGCGTCGGCAATGTCATCCAACATGCAAAAAACGACATCGCCGTGATGACCCCGTCACCGTCCCCCGGCCGGTGCGCGGAGGATCCGGTACCCGACGAAGCGGCCCGGAGTGAACTTCTCGTCGCCCGTCCGCGTACCGGATCTCGATGTCCCCGGTGACGTGGTCGAGGTCGAAGGCGCCGGCGGGCAGGCCGTGCCGGACGGAGACGGCGTTGTACGAGTCGACGGCCGGGTTGATCCGCGGCAGTGCGCCCTTCTTGGTCATGCGCCGGCCGAGGGCGTCGACGCTGGGGCGGATGCGGCGGGGGTTGGTGCCGAAGGAGCGGTAGGCGGTGTACCAGGCCTCGATGCGCGGGTCGTTCTCGCCGGCGGGCTCCCAGGTGCCGTCGGTGAGCCGCCGTCATGCCCCTGTGGAAGGGAGAGCACGGCGGCGAGGCCCGGCTCATGCTGACCACCACGGGCCCGGCGCCCACCGAGGTCCGGCGCTGGACGCTGGAGCCCGGCGAGGAGTACCCCAGCCACCCCCACCAGGCCGACGTCGTCGAGACCGTCAGCGTCACCGCCGGCCGGATGACCCTCGTCGTCGACGGCACCGAGTACCCCGTCGGGGCCGGACAGACCGCCGCCTTCCGCGGCGACGTCACCCACACCTACCGCGGCGCGGGCGACGACACCTGCCACCTGATCATGACCGTCCACCTGCCCCCCGGCCCCACCACCACGACCTGACCCGGCAGCTCCCGCCGTGTCCGGCACCCAAGCGGCTCCGGATCAGGCGGGCCCGGGCCGGTCCCGCACGGGCCCTCGGCAGAAAATCTTGGTCGTCGTGTCAAGAATCCGGGGGCCGGGCGGCTGTGGGGGGTGTGTACGGCCGCCGCTTCACGGTGAGGCGCTCGAAGGCCGCAGACCGGGGGGTGAATTCGGTGGAGACGACCAGCCTGGGCGTCGCCGTGTATCTGGTGCTCTTGTTCGCGCCGGGACTGACCAGCGTGCTGGAAAGCATCGCGTACCGCTTCCGAGCGGCCGGGAAGGCCGAACTCGTACGGGCCGAGCGGGAACGGGACGGCCGTAAGCTCAGCGCACGCGAGGGGAGGCAGGAGCGGCATGGATGAACAGCGCAGGGCCCGGCGTGCCGAGGCGCTCGCGGCCCTGGTCACCGAGCGGCGCGGGCAGATGGTCGGCTTCGCCCGCAAGCGGCTGTGCGACTCGGGGGTCCCACGGTCGTGGGCGGATCCCGAGGACGTCGTGCACAACGCCCTCACGAGCGTGCTGGCCTGCCCCGGGCCGATCGAGCGGCTGCGCCCGTACCTCTTCACGGCCATCAAGAACGAGGTCCGGCACGCGCAGCGGCGTTACCTCGGCGGCCAGGGCTACGCGTCCTTGGACGCGGACGTACGGCTGGAGACGGCCGCCGGCACCGCCGACCCGTGCGCCGCGGCCGATCTGCGCCTGGACCTCGGCGCGGCGCTCACCGCCCTGCCGCCCCGGCAGCGCACGTCAGTGTGGTGCAACAAGGCGCTGGGACTGACCCAGGCGGAGACGGCCGAGGTGATGGGCGCGGCGCCGGGCACCGTCGCCACCCACGTCTCCCGCGCGGTCGTCGCCCTGCGGGTGACTCTCGGAACCCTTCTGGGGGTGGTGCTCGCCGCCTTCACCGCGCAGTGGGCACGGACCGGCACACTGCCCGTCGACCCCGCGGCGGGCGGTGATCCGGCGGCGCGGATGGGGCATTGGCTGGCGCGCTGGGGGTGGCCGCAGGCAGTCGTGGCGGTTCTGCTGGTCGTATCGCTGACCTGGGCGGCCTCCACGTCCCTGTACCCATGGTGTGTGCGCATGCTGCGCCGGCTCCGCGGCGGACGGTCTCCCGAGGAGTCGTCGGGCGTCTGGCGGGGCGAGGACTGGGCCGTGCGGCAGGTGGCGGGCGCCGGGGGCAAGGCGTACCGCTGCCCCGGCTGTGAACAGACGATCCCCTCCGGCGTCCCGCATGTGGTGGCATGGCGTGAGCACCAGGGTGCGCAGGAGCGGCGGCACTGGCACCGCGCGTGCTGGAACGCACGGGATCGCGGCAGGGCGCGGGTGAAGCGGTCACGGGCCACCACGGCGGCGGAGGGCCGGAGCTGAGCCGGCTTCCTCGCAAGGGGGCGGCCCGGTCCGGGAATTGGGGGGTTTTCCCCCGTGGGGGCCGGAGTGCGGCTGCGTAGGATCGTGGTGACTGATCACCGTTCGACTCGCTCCACACGGGGGATTTCCATGCGACGCCCACTGACGCGCACTCTGACCGGAGTGGCTCTGGCCGCTCTCACCGTCGGCGGGCTGTCCGCGTGCTCAGCCCTCAGCCAGAAGACCTTCGAGGACGATGCCGAGGTGTCTCGGAAAGTCACCTCGATCCGACTCGACAACGAGAACGGGGGCGTGAAGGTGGACGCTTCGGCCGACGCCTCCACGATCTCCGTGCACCGCAGGGTCAACTATCGCGGTGACAAGCCGAGTGGCACGTCCTTCCACGTCACCGACGGTGTCCTGACGCTCTCCGGCTGCGGAGAGGACTGCGGCGTCGACTACATCGTGAAAGTGCCTGCCGGCCTCCCGGTGACGGGGGGCACGTCCGACGGCGCTCTCGCGCTGACCGGTGTCGGCGTGGTCGACGTGCACACGAGCAACGGCGAGATCGCGGTGACCGACGCGACGGGCCCGGTGAAGCTGCGCACGTCCAACGGTGCCGTCGACGTGAAGGGTGTCAAGGGCGGAGGCATCGACACGCAGACATCGAACGGCGAGGTGACGATCCGGACGGCCGTCCCGCAGAACATCAGGGCCCGCACGACCAACGGCGGCCTCACGGTCACGGCCCCGCCCGCCGGCTACCGCGTTTCGGCGAACAATTCCCATGGCGACAAGCACGTGGCGTTCGAGAACGACCCGTCAGGCAGGTTCCGCCTGGATCTGTCGACGACGAACGGCGACTTGACCGTGAAGCCGGCCGCCTGAACGCAGGGGCCCAGGGCCGCGTGCGGGCGGTCGCACCCCGAACGGGAAGCGGTGTGAGCCGGATCAGCCGGCGACGCCATCGAACGTCGGGGTCACGGCCCGCACCAGCCGTTCGGCGTACTCCCGCTCGGCGTCCGCGAACCGCGGGTACTCGGTGACGAAGTGGTCCCACCCCCCCCATACCCGACCGCCTGCGCCACGTCTTCGAGCAGGATTCTCTCGCGGTGGGGGTACGGCCACTCGCCCGACAGCCGGAACACCTCGTGCAGCAGCTCGTAGCATGCGGCGGCCCGGGACCCGGTCGTAGGTCCAGATGTCCTCGACCACCGCGCCCCGCGCCGAGATCCCGATCTCGCCTCCCCGCGCGTCGGCCGGCGCCTGCGCCGCGGTGGCGATCCCGCGCAGCATCCCGTCCGTGCGGCCGTCGTCGATCCGCCAGGTGGGGGGTACGACGACGAAGTCCAGGTCACCCGGCTCGCGAGCGGCGTCGCCGAGCCACACCGACATCAGCACGCCGCCCCGCAGTACCAGCGCGTCCACCCACCGTGACGCGGCGATCGCGTCCAGCACGAGGTGCAGGGCCCGGCGCCGGGCCACCCGCCAGGCCTCGCCCCGCGCGGGGTCACCGGACAGCGGGGATCGTGGCTGAGGCGGTTGGACCAGGCACCTGAAGAGGACCGGCGGGAACTGATCCGCCTCTTCCGGGAGGCCGCCCGCGAGGAGACCGGACCCGAGCACCAGGCGTTCGCCTCAGGGTTTCCGGAGGCATCGGTGTACGAGGGCGGGTGAGCGACGGTGACTGACCGGCAGATCCGGCCGTCGACTGACAAGTGCGCTGCGTCGGCAGCGGGTTGAACGATCTGCTCCGCCGACCTGTCGGCGTGTCGATCTGTCGATCTGTCGTCGACCGCCGCTGCGGCGGCCCGGTTCCGCAGCCGGAGCCGCGCAGCGGCTGTCAGTCCTCGTTCATAGGATCACCGCATGTCTGATGCCTTCACCGTCCTGTGGACCCAGGACACGTGCCGAGCGCTGCGCAGAGCGGGGCGCGTGGGCGAGCGGCCGCCGGTCGCGTTCTCCGGCGTGCACACGTCCCTGCCAGCCTGGTCCTGCGCCCGTGCCGGTGACGAGGTGTACGCACTGCACGTCAACCGCTGCGAGGTGTTCGTCGTCTCCAGGATGCGAGTGATCGACATGGAACGAGCCGACTGCTGCGGCACCGCCCCGGCGACCTGGCAGGCCCCGTCGTTCCCCGGACACGGTGACTGGTCGATGCTCGGTGCCGGCGGCTGCGGAGCGAGCGCGGTGCACGTGGACGCCACCCCCGTGCGCTTCGACACCCGGATACCCGGTGACCTGCTGGCGACGCTCACCTGGCGCAACCGCCGGGGCCGGACCCGCAACCTGAAGTACGTGGTGGACGGCCGCCTGGAGCACTCGGTCAGCCTGCAGGGCTTCTACCGGCTGGCTCCCGACTCCGCGGACGCACTGGCCCGACTCGCCGAAAGCGCCCCGTAGCCGCCGCGCCCGCCCACCCGTTCTCCGACCCCCGTTCCGTGTCCGGCACGGGCCCGCGAAGCGGCACCGTTCACCCGGACGGATCAATCTGGCCGCCCCGAGCGCACCCTGGCGCATGACCGGGCCGCCACCGGTGAGGAATCGGACATGAACGAACCGACATCGCGGGGCCCGCTGCCGGCCCCTCGCGACCCACCGCCGTCCGACCTCGTGTTCACCGCCGACTTCTCCTCCACGGCACAGTGGGTCGCAGGCCGCTCCTGGGCCTATCCGGGAGGCGGCCCGGTCAATCCGGGCGACGACAAACTGGACCACCTCGTACGCGACGCGGACTACAGCCGGTCGGGCGTCTTCCGCGCCACACGCCGGACGGACGGAAGGTGGGACACCGGACTGCTGACCACCGAGGGCAGCGAGGAGGACTTCACCGTCCAGACCGGGGACGTCCTGGAGACCCGCGTACGGCTGCCCCGGGAGATCGGCGCCTGGCCCGCCATCTGGACCTGGCGCGACGGCGACCAGGAGATCGACGTCTTCGAATACCACCCGGACAACGAGGACGTGCTGGAGTTCACCAACCACGTGTACGGCGCCAACCGGTACCTGCACTCCGACGCCGTCCGGCCGGGCGCCTGGGTGGACCTGCGCACCGAGTTCGGGGCCCGTTCGGTGGTGTGGTGGCTCAACGGCAAGCGGGTCTTCGCGGACGGGCGGGGCGTGGGCCCCTTCTGGTACGCCTACCTGATCGTCAACCTCTCCGTCTGCGCCGGGCGTTACCATCCGCGGCCGTCTCCCGGGACGACCGAGATGACCTTCGAGGTGAGCAGCCTGGTCGTGCGGCGCCCGCGCGCGAGCGGCACACCGCACCGGAAGACGGCCGCCCACAGCCCCGGCGCGGCGTCCGCGGAAGGAGGCGGGGAGCCACTGCCGACGGGCTCCTAGGACGATCAGAGGACAATTCAGACGCCGTCCCGCCGCGTGGCCTTCCTCGGCGGCGAGCGCCCCGCAGGAGTGCCGGTGACAGGCCTTGTCGGCGATGCGCCATGCGCCGTCGGCGCGGACCAGCAGGAAGAGGTCGGTGAACGTGTCCGCGCCGTGCGCGAGCGTCATGGCCGCGGTCGCGACGGTGCCGTGGACATCGACCGCGTCGATGCGGCGGGAGCGAGCCGGTTCGTCCGGGGCCGGCCGGCCCCGGAAGAGGGCGCAGTGGTCGTCCAGGCGCCATGAGACGAAGCGTCCGCATCGATCTCACCGCGGCCGATCTGCTCGGCAAGCCGGCCCTGGTCGCGACCGGACACGCCATCGCGCTGATCCCCGGCCCGCTGTCGGGCGCGCTGCGGACCGACGTCACGACCGTCGGGCTCGTCGATCCCCCGACCGGGGCATCTGCACGATCACGCCACCCCGCGCCGCCCACCCCTGCGCGGCGCCCCTGTTCGAGCAACTCACCATCGCCTTCGTCTCGGTCGGTCCGGCCCGTCCGCGCTGATGGCCGAGCCGCATCCCACCCCGGCCGGACCGATGAGACCAGGCACGGCCGTACCGCCGCGGAGGAGGCCGAGCGGGTCCCGCTTCCTCACGGCGGCGGCTTCGTTCTGCTGGCGGACGGGTCGGACACCGGCGGGGCGCTCGGGGCGAACCGCCTCGCCCTCGGCCGGGGTACGACCGGGGCCCGAACCCACTACCACGCACGGTCGGCCGAACTGTTCCACGTGCTGGACGGGACCATGTGGTTCACCGTGGCGGGCACCACGACGACAATCGCCGCCGGCGGTCTGGTCTGCGTCCCGCCGGGCACCCCGCACTCCTTCGGGGCGGCCGCCGACTCCACCGCGGACCTGCTCGCGATCCTGACCCCGGGTGTCGACCGCTTCGACTACTTCCGGGCGCTCGGGCGCGTCCGGTCCGGGCGGGAGCCCTTCGACCGCCTGCTGCCGGAACAGGACCGCTACGACGTCCACTTCCTCCCGGAGCCCGGGCCCACCGCCGAATGAGGCCGCCGGTCCGGCACCGCTCCTCGTCCAGCGGGTGCCGGGCCCGCAAAGGGTCAGTGGGTCAGTGGGTCCGGTAGGGCTCCGACGGGCCCCCGAACCCGGCGACCAGGCCGAAGCGGTTCGGTTCACCCTGGGAGGGCAGGCCGTCCATCACGACGGAGACCGTGCCGATCACCTCGTCCTGCTCCTGCTTGGCGGACTCCAGCCGCTCCAGATCGGCGGCGGACACAAGAGCGACGAGCGGCTTGCCGTGGCGGGTGAGGACGACGTGCTCGCCGCCGTAGACCACGCGGTTGATCAGCTCCGCCAGCTCGGAACGGGCTTGCGTCACGGGAATCTCATGGGCCATGAGCGCATCCTACATTCTGTACGTCCTGTACATTTCTGCTAGGCTGCTGCCGCCGGGACGATCACTCGACGCCATGTCGGCCGGCTGTGCACGTGAACCACCGAAAGGGAGCTGGAGTGCGGGGGAACCACCTGGTCCGTCTGAGAGAGTCCACCGGGCCGAACGCGCTGGTGCTCATCCATCCCGCGAGCGGGTCGGCCGCCTCGTACCGTGCCCTGGAGCCGCACCTCGGCGGGGACTTCTCCGTCTACGCCTTCCAGGCCACCGGTGTCGACGCCGGCCGCCCGCGGTCGATCGAAGGGATCGCGCAGGCGTACCTGGCGGAGTTCCAGGCCGCCGCCCCCGACGCGACGCCGATCTACGTCGGGTGGTCCTTCAGCGGCCCGGTCGTCGTGGAGATGGCCCGCCTCGGCGAGGAGCAGGGGCGGGGACCGGCAGGCGTCATCCTCCTGGACAGCGCGCCCCCGGAGGCCCTGCGCGGCCGGACGGCCGACCACGCCGCGGAGATCGGCGGACTCCTCGGGCTCGACCTGTCCGCGACCGACGCCCGGTCGGTCGACGAACTGCTCGACGAAGCCGCCGAGTTGATCGCCGTGGCCAGCGACACCCCGGGACTGACGGGTGCGGACCTGCGCCCCTTCTGGGACGTGTACGTCTGGCATCAGGGGATCTTCGACGACGGCTGGCAGGCCCGCCCGTGCGCCGCACCGCTGCTCATGGTCCGGGCGCAGGACGAGACCGGCTGGAACGCGGAGCCCGAGTGCCTGGGATGGTCCGCGCTCGTGGGCCGCGCCGTACCCGTCGTGCGGGCTCCCGGAACGCACTACACGTTGATGGACGAACACCGGCTCCCCGGGATCGCCCGCATCGTCGACCGTGCGATCGAGGAGTGGGCGGCAGCGCCCCACCCGGCCCGGGAACGCGTCGTGCGGCCGTCGCCCGTCAGTTCGTGAGAGTGCCCGGCAGGCACACCGTCAGGTCGTCACCCACCCAGGCAAAGCCCCTTCGTCCGGCCCGTCCGGCGTTTACAGCCCATCTGGAGAAATACGTGAGCCTTCACTTTCCCGCCCGTCCCGCCGCCCAGCTTCCCGGTGCCGAGGGGCGGTATGTGATTCCGCGTTTCGTCGAGAAGAGTGCGAACGGAGTCCGTGAATACGACCCCTACGCCAAACTCTTCGAAGAGCGCATCATCTTCCTCGGTGTGCAGCTCGACGATGCCTCGGCGAACGACATCATGGCCCAGCTGGTGTGCCTGGAGTCGATGGACCCGGACCGCGACATCTCCATTTACATCAACAGCCCGGGTGGTTCTTTCACGGCGCTGACGGCCATTTACGACACCATGCAGTACGTGAAGCCGGACATCCAGACGGTGTGCCTGGGGCAGGCCGCTTCGGGTGCCGCCCTGCTGATGGCGGCCGGCACTCCCGGCAAGCGGATGGCCCTGCCCAACGCGCGGGTTCTGATCCACCAGCCGTACACCGAAACGGGTCGCGGCCAGATCTCCGACCTGGAGATCCAGGCGAACGAGTTCATGCGTATCAGGCAGCAGATGGAGGAGATGCTCGCCAGGCACTCGTCCACACCGATCGAGAAGATCCGCGAGGACATCGAGCGGGACAAGATCCTCACCGCCCAGCAGGCTCTGGAGTACGGGATCGTGGACCAGGTCATCACCCCCCGCTCCAGCCATTGAGGTGCCCGGGCCCGGCGGCCGACGCAGTCGACGAACGCAAGGCGGTGGTTAGTCCGTGATGTCCCCGGAAGGGCCTCGCGTCCCGGCCCTCACCGAGGCGGAGAGCCAGGTGGTGGACGCCTACATGGCCGTGCTGAAGCGCCTGAGCGGTGTCAACCCCGCGCAGACGACCGGCACCTATTCGGCGCTCCGGGCGGCGCAGGCGCTCGTGTCCGACGCACGGGCACTGCGTGATGCTCTTTCTCTCATGTTCGAACGCCACGAGAAGGAGATCCACATCCGCACCATGGCCAAGGCGCTGGAATGCCTCGAAGGCGACCGCATCCTGCCCCGTCTCGGGCCCCCCACGCACGACAAGCCCCCGAACGCCTCTTCCTGACCCGGCGACCCGCCGGCGGCGACCGCGCCGGTCCGCCCGCCCGGCACGCCTTGCGCGGCGGTGACCGTAGCGGGATGCGTGAGGCGCCCGCGGGCCCGGCACATCCGGGCCCGCGGCCGCCGCGGGCCCGGCCGTGACCGTCGGCGCGGCCAGTTCCGCCCGTCCGCCCGATGGCACCGCCTCACGGCGCCCGCGAAGCACCGTCGTCCCGCCTCGGGCGGGCGAGCGCGGTGTGCGGTACCGCCGTGTGTTCCGTACGGCGCATCACCCGCTGATTTCCGGTCTTCGGAGCTGCGGGCGTACGGCGCGACAAACCGCCCGGTCATCTCACTCACGGAATCTTCACAATGGTGAGAGGTGTCCGGCGCTCGGCCCTGCATTTCTCACCGTCGCGACTCCTGGTCGAAGCCGCTATCCACGCGCATTCACCCTGCCCACTGCGCCCGGCGCGTCCCGGCACGCAGTGCACCGGCATGCCATTCAGGCTTCCGCCGAATCGGCGCCGTAGCGGGAGATTTGCAGCACCTGTGCGCCTCCGGGCGGCCGGGTCGCCACCCCTCCGAAACGATCTTGACGGTCCTTCGCGTGGTGGGGTAGAAAGTAATTGATCTTGATGGCGCAAAATCGACTTTACCGTCGACTTCGAGTTGCGCTGTGCGACGTTTTTCATTCTTCACATACCGGCAGGGGGAGAAGTGCGCGCTGCGGGCGACATAACCGCGTGGCTGAAAAGGGAAATCGGGGACGAGGTCGGGAGAGAACTGCGTGATCTCGACCTGGACACCCAGTTCCGGGACCTAGGCCTCGACTCCGAGCGTCTGACCGCCCTCACCGTGCGGCTGGCCGAGTACCTCCGGACGTCGCTCAGCCCCACCGTGGCCTGGCACTTCCCGACCGTCTCCGCCCTCGCCGACGCCCTCGGCGAAGGCGGCGCCACCTCGCCGCAGCGCACCGCGCCGACCGAAGCCGCGCCCCTGCCGGCGACCGACGAACCCATCGCCGTCGTCGGCCTGGCCTGCCGCTTCCCCGGCGCCCCCGACCTGGAGGGCTACTGGGACCTGCTGCGCTCCGGCACCGACGCCGTCACCGACATCCCCGCCGAGCGGTGGGACTCCGCGGCTCTCTACGACCCGGACCCGGCCGCACCCGGCAGGCTCAGCACCCGCCGCGGCGGCTTCCTCACCGACGTGGACCGGTTCGACCCCCGGTTCTTCGGCATCTCCCCGCGCGAGGCCGCCGAGATGGACCCCCAGCAGCGCCTCGCCCTCGAACTCGCCTGGAACGGCCTGCAGGACGCGGGGATACCGCCCGGCTCCCTGCACGGCAGCAGCACGGGCGTCTTCCTCGGAACCCTGTGGAGCGACTACGCCCGCCTCGCCGGACGCGGTCTCGACGCGGTCCGGCAGCACACGGCCACCGGCCATGAGCCGAGCATCGTGCCGGCCCGCATCTCCTACACCCTCGGCCTGCAAGGGCCCAGCATCGGCGTCAACACCGCCTGCTCGTCCTCGCTGGTCGCGCTGCACCTCGCCTGCCAGAGCCTGCGCTCCGGCGAGAGCGGCCTCGCGCTCGCCGGAGGCGTCAACCTCGTCCTCGCCCCCGAGAGCAGCGCCGCGATGTCGAAGTTCGGCGCCATGAGCCCGCACGGGCGGTCCGCGGCCTTCGCCGCTTCCGCCGACGGCTACGTCCGCGCGGAGGGCGGCGGCGTCGTGGTACTCAAGCGGCTGTCGACGGCGCTGGCCGACGGAGACCGGATCCACTGCCTGATCCGCGGCAGCGCGGTCAACAACGACGGCCCCAGCAACGGCCTGACCGCCCCCAACCCCGCGGCGCAGCAGGCCATGCTCCGCACCGCCTACGCACGTGCCGGCGTCGGGGCGCACGAGGTGCAGTACGTGGAGGCGCACGGAACCGGGACCCGGCTCGGCGACCCCATCGAGGCCCACGCGCTGGGCACGGTCCTCGGCCAGGGCCGGCCCGCCGACGCACCCCTGCTCATCGGATCGGTCAAGACCAACATCGGCCACCTGGAGGCGGCGGCCGGAGTCGCCGGGCTCATCAAGGTCGCCCTGTCCATGCGCCACCGCCTGCTGCCCGCCACCTTGCACCACGACGCGCCGAACCCCGACATCGACTTCGACGGCCTGCGCCTCGCGGTCCCCACCGAGCCCGTCCCGTGGCCGGCCGACGGCGACCGCCTCCTGGCCGGCATCAGCTCCTTCGGCTTCGGCGGCACCAACTGCCATGTCGTCGTGGAAGGACCCCCCGGCGCCCACGCCCATCCGCTCCCGCTGTCCGCACCCACCGCCGAAGAGCTGCGGAACAGCGCCCGGGCACTGCTGGACGCGGTCGAGGAGAACCCGGCGCACGCGGCCGCCGACTGGTGCGCGGCCACCGCGCTGAACCTGAGCGCCCACCCCTACCGGGCCGCGGCCACCGTACGCGACACCTCGCAATTGTGCGCCGCCCTGCACGACATCGCCTCCGGCGCCGTACCCGCCACCACCACCGCCGCCGGCCCCCGTACCGCCTTCGTGTTCTCCGGACAGGGCTCGCAGTGGTGCGGCATGGGACTGGACCTGCTGCACAGCGAACCGGTCTTCCGGCAGGCCCTGGAGGAATGCGACGACCTGATCCGCGCGCGGTCCGGGATCTCCGTCGTCGACGAACTGCGCCGCCCCGCCCACGCGTCCCGGCTGGACGAGACGACCGTGCTGCAGCCCGCCGTCTTCGCCGTCCAGGTCGCCCTCGCCGCCCTGTGGCGCTCCTGGGGAGTGACACCGGACGCCGTGGTGGGCCACAGCCTCGGCGAAGTGGCGGCAGCCCATGTGGCGGGCGCACTCGGCCTGGAGGACGCGGTGCGGGTCGTCTGCGAGCGCAGCCGCCAGATGAGCCGGATCGACGGCGAGGGCTCGGTGGCGGTCGTCGAAGTGCCCTTCGCCGACCTGCCGCAATTGACCGCCGCCCACCCCGGCGTCCACGCCGCGGGCGCCAACTCCACCACCACCTCCGTGCTGTCCGGCGACACCGCGGCACTCGACGCCTGCCTGGCCGGCCTCGACGAGCGCGGCATCCGCCACTGGCGCGTGAACATGGGTGTCGCCTCCCACAGCGGACAGTGCGACCCGCTGCTCCCCGCCCTGCGCGCCGGCCTGGACGGCATACGGCCGCGCCGGACCACCGTGGCGATGGTGTCTTCGGTGACCGCCGGCTTCGTCGACGGCGACGAACTCGGCGCCGGCTACTGGGCGGACAACCTGCGCCGCCCCGTACTGTTCGCGCACGCCGTCGAGCTGCTGCTCGAACACGGCTACGACCACTTCATCGAGGTCAGCCCGCACCCCGTGCTCGCCACCTCGGTGACGGCGATCGCCCGGGACCGCGACACGACGGTGAACGTACTGCTCTCCCAGCACCGCGGCAGGAACGCCCGCGAGGTCATGCTGCACACCCTCGGAGAACTCCACCGCGCCGGACGCGACCTCAGCTGGCGCAAGGTCTTCCCGGCCGACCTGCGCCCGGCGCCCCTTCCCGCGCACCTCACCGCCTCCGCCTCCCCGTCCCAGCCGGAGCAGCGGCCGCGCACGCTCCCGCTGAGCGCGCACTCCGGACCGGCACTGCGCCAACTCGCCCGCGAGACGAAGGCACTGCTCGACCCGCCCGGCCTCGTCGATCTCGACGACCTGTGCCACACCGCGACGTTCGCCCGCGACCGGCACGAACACCGCGCACTCGCCGTGTTCGAGTCGCCCGCGGAACTCGGCGACCTCCTCGACGCCTGCGCGGACGGCCGGCAGACGGAGCACCTGGCCACCGGAAGGGCCCGGCGCGCGACGGCCGGCCCGGTCTTCCTCTTCTCGGGCCAGGGAGCCCAGAGCGCCCGCATGGGCTGTGAACTCTTCGCCCACGAACCCGTGTTCCGGGAGGTCGTCGAACGCTGCGACGCCTGGCTGGCCCAGGAGGCGGGCTGGTCGCTGATCGCGGAACTGCACACGGCCGCGGAGTCGTCACGCATCGACGAGACGGAGATCACCCAGCCCGCCCTCTTCGCCGTGCAGGCCGGCCTGGACGCCCTGCTGCGGTCCTGGGGCGTCCAGCCGGCCGCCGTCGCCGGACACAGCGCCGGCGAGATCGCGGCGGCCCACTGCGCAGGCGCCCTCACCCTGGAAGACGCCCTCCTGGTCGCCCTGCACCGCGGCCGCATCCTGCAGAAGGCCACCGGCACCGGGCGCATGGCCGCGGTGGGCCTGGCCGCGCACGAGGTCGCCGACCTCCTGCGCCGGCGCCCCGGCGACGTGTGCGTCGCCGCCGTCAACGGCCCCCGCACCACCCTGCTCAGCGGCGAGACGCAAGCACTGCGGGAACTGCTCGACAGCCTCGACCCCGCCGTCTTCCGCAAGGAACTGCGCGTCGGCTACCCCTCACACAGCGCCCAGATGCGGGAGTACGGTCCGGAACTGGGCCGGCTGCTCGCCGCCGTCCGGCCCCGGCCGGGCGACATCCCGGTGTTCTCCACCATCGACGGCGACTTCCGTGACGGCGAGCACTTCGACGCGGCGTACTGGGTCCGCACCATCAGCGAGCCCGTGCGGTTCGCCCCCGCCGTCGCGGCCCTGGCCGCAGCCGGGCACCGGTCGTTCGCCGAACTCGGCCCGCACCCCGTCCTCGTGGCCCCCACCACCCAGATCCTGGAGGAGAGCGGCCACCCCGGCGTCGTCGTCGCGACCATGCGCCGGGACAGCGGAGAGCGGCGAACGCTCCGCGAGGCCGCCGGCACCCTGTGGGCGCACGGCCAGGACATCGACTGGAAGGCCGTGGGCACCCGCCCCGGACGCCTGCTGTCCACCCCCGGCTATCCCTGGCAGCGCGAACGGTACTGGATCGACCCCGCCCCCCTGCCCACCGCAGGGACCGCCCGGACGCCGCTCCTGGACCGGCTGGCCCAGGGCGAGATCGACGGCGTCGCCGACGCGCTGGCCCGCGACGGCCGCCTGACGGACGCCGAACGAGCCCTGCTGCCCGCCGTCCTGCGCCGGCTGGCACCGCCTGCCGCCGAGGACCCGGCCGACTGGCTGCACCACCTCACCTTCCACCCGCAGCCGCTCGCCAGGACGGCCGCGACCACCACGTCCGGCACCTGGATCGCCCTGACCGACGATCCGCACGGCCCCCAGGCCCGCGCGACGGCACAGGCGCTGCGCGCCGCCGGCCAGGACTGTGTCCTGCTGCCCGTCGGCGACGACGCCGGCCCCCGGCTCGCCGACGCGCTGCGCGACGCCGTCCGCGCCGCCCGCACCCCCTGCCACGGAGTGCTTCACCTGGCCGCAGTCCCCTCGGACGCCGGCCCGGAGGACAACCTCGCGCACGTCCTGCGCCCCGCCCTGGCCACCGTACGGGCCCTGGCCGCCTGGGAGGACGGACCGGCCCCCCGGCTCTGGCTCGTCACCACCGCCGCCCAGCCCGTGCCCGGACACCCGGTGGAAGGCCCCCTGGGCCACAGCGCGCTGTGGGGATTCGGCCGCGTCCTGGCACTCGAACACCCCGAACTCTGGGGCGGACTCGTGGACCTCGACTCCGGCGAGCCGGCCCCGAACGCGACCGCCCTCGTCACCGAACTCCTCACCGGCGACGGCGAGGACCAGCTGGCCTTCCGCGCGGGTGCCCGCCACGTGGCGCGCATCGAGGCCGCGCCGCGGCGCACCACGGCGGGCGAACCGGTCACCGTGCGCGCCGACGGCGGCTACCTCATCACCGGCGGACTCGGCGGCATCGGCCTCGTGGTCGCCCGCCGGCTGGTCGAGGCCGGCGCCCGCCACCTGGTCCTCGTGGGCCGCCGCGCGCCCGACGCCGCCGCCCGCGCCGTCCTGGCCGATCTCGCCGCGGCGGGCGCCCGGGTGGACGTCGTACCGGCCGACGTCCGCAACGCCGAGGAGGTACGCGACGTGGTGGCGTCCTTCGGCGCGCAGCGGCCGCCCCTGCGCGGCGTCGTCCACGCCGCCGGCGTCCTCGACGACGGCACGATGCTCCAGCAGGACTGGGACCGCTACCTGGCGGTCCTCGCGCCCAAGGTGAGCGGCGCCCGCCACCTCGACGCCTGCACCCGCGACCTGCCGCTGGACTTCTTCGTGCTCTTCTCGTCGTTCGTCGCCGTCCTCGGCTCGCCCGGACAGGGCAGCTACGCGGCCGCCAACGCCGCCCTGGACAGCCTGGCCCACCGTCGCGCGGCCCGGGGACTGCCCGCCACCAGCGTCAACTGGGGCCCGTGGCAGGGCGTCGGCATGACGGACTCGACAGCCGCGGCACACTACCGCTGGAACGAGCGCGGCGCCCGCACCATCGACCGCGACCACGGCGCCCGCCTCCTCGACGAGATCTTCGGTCACGACGCGGCCCAGCTCGGCGTCTATCGCGTCGACTGGACGGCCTACCACGACTGGCTGCCCGCCACCGCTCATCGCGGCACGCTCGCCCTGGTCCACCCCCCGGCCGGCACGGCCACCGCGGCCGCACCGGACACACCCGGCACGGACGCCCGACCCGACGGCGGCCACGCCCGGTCGCTGCCCGACCGGCTGGCCGCCACCGAACCCGGCGACCGGCTCGACTCCCTGATCGGCCATCTGACCGCCCTGGTCGCCGACATCGCGGGCTTCGCCGCCGACCACGAGGTCGACGCCGACACCGGCTTCTTCCAGCTCGGCCTGGACTCCCTGATGAAGCTGAAACTCGTGACGCGGCTGCGCCAGGAACTCGGCGACCGGATCACGATCCCGGGAACGCTTCCCTTCGACCACCCGACGTGCGCCGCCCTCGCCGCCCACCTCCTCGACGAACTGGCCCTCACCGCCCCGGCCCAGCCGGAAGAGGCCGGCCCGGGGGAGACCCAGGACGACCATGACGACACCGGTGTCGAAGCACTGCTGGCCGAGGTGGACAACCTCTCCGCCGACCAGGCGGCCCGGTACCTGGACCAGCTGACGCTGGGTGACGAGCTCGCAGGAGACCAGACGCATGACTAGCATCACCGACCGCATCGCAGCCCTTCCCGCTGCCCAGCGGGCCCTGATCGAGGAGCGCCTGCGCCGGAAGAAGACCGACCCCGCCACTCCCGAGCCGATCGCCGTGGTGGGCATGGGCTGCCGCTTCCCCGGCGGCGTCACCGACCCCGAGACGTACTGGAACCTGCTCACCGCTCAGACGGACGCCACCCGCTCCGTCCCCGCGGACCGCTGGAACGCCGAACTCCTGCACGACCCCGACGGGGCCCGCCCCGGCTCCACCCGCTCCACCCGGGGCGGATTCCTCGACTCCATCGACACCTTCGACGCCGAGTTCTTCGGCATCTCCCCGCGCGAGGCCGAGACCCTCGACCCGCAGCACCGGCTGCTCCTCGAAGTCGCCTGGGAAGCCCTCGAACACACCGGACAGGCCCCCACGGCGCTGCGCGGAAGCAGCACCGGCGTCTTCGTCGGCATCGGCATCGACGACTACAAACTGCTGCAGACCAGCGACCCCGCCCGGCTCGACGGCCACATGGCCACGGGCAACCTCTTCTGCACGGCGGCCGGCCGCATCTCCTACCACCTCGGCGTGCACGGCCCGTCCCTGGCCGTCGACACCGGATGCTCCTCGTCCCTGGTCACCGTCCACCTGGCCATGCAGAGCCTGCGCTCGGGCGAGTGCGACCTCGCGCTCGCCGGCGGCGTCCACCTCATGATCGCCCCCGAGATGACCATCGACCTCTCCCAGGCCGGAGTCCTCTCCCCGCAGGGCCGCAGCCGCGCCTTCGACGCCGACGCGGACGGCTACGCCCGCGGCGAAGGCGCCGGCATCGTCGTCCTCAAGCGCCTGGCGGACGCCCAGGCCGCGGGCGACACCGTCCTCGCCGTGCTCAAGGGCTCCGCCGTGAACCACGGAGGCCGCGGCAGCGGCCTCACCGTGCCCAACGGCAACGCCCAGAAAGCCCTCATCACCACCGCACTCAAGGCCGCCGGAGCCGCCCCCGCGGACGTCGACTACGTCGAGACCCACGGCACCGGCACCCCGATCGGCGACCCCATCGAGGCCAACGCGCTCGGCGCCGCCTACCGGCCCGGGCGAGACCCCGAACGCCCGTTGCGGATCGGCACGGTGAAGACCAACCTCGGCCACCTGGAGGCGGCCGCCGGCGTCGCCGGGCTGATGAAGGTCGTGCTCTCCCTCCAGCACCAGCGGATACCCGCCCACCTCCACCTGCGCGCCCGCACCCCGCACGTGTCCTGGGACGAACTCCTCCTCGACGTGCCCGCCCGGCCCCTGCCCTGGCCCCGGGGCGACAGACCCCGACTGGCCGGGGTCAGCTCCTTCGGCATCGGCGGCACCAACGCCCACGTGATCGTGGCGGAGGCGCCCGCACCCCCACAGCCCCCCTCCGCCCCGGCCGGCCGGGCCCGCCCCGGCCACCACCCCCTCACCCTGTCCGGCCCGGACGAGCCCGCCCTGCGCCGCGTCGTGGAGCAGTACCGGCGCCACCTGGCGGCGCACCCGGACCTCGACCTCGCCGGCCTCGCGTACTCCGCGAACACCGGACGCACCCACTTCGACCACCGCGCCTTCTTCACCGCCTCCCGGACCGAGGACCTCACCGCCCAGCTCGCGGCATGGCAGGCACCCTCCACACCGGCCACGCCGCGCGGCACCGGCCGGGAACTGCGCACCGCCTTCCTCTTCACCGGACAGGCCTCCCAGTACCTCGGCATGGGCGCCGGGCTCTACGCCGTCCAGCCGGTCTTCCGCCAGGCCCTGGACACCTGCGCCGCACTGATCGACGAGCGCTACGGATGGTCCCTGACCGACCTGCTGTACGGGCCGGACGCCGACCCCCGCCTGATCGACCGGACCGAGTACGCCCAACCGGCCCTGTTCTCGGTGGCGTACGCGCTGGTGTCCATGTGGCAGGCGTGGGGTGTGAAACCCTCCCTCGTCCTCGGACACAGCATCGGCGAGTACGCGGCCGCCTGCGCGGCCGGCGTCCTGCGGCTGGAAGAGGCCCTGCCCCTGATCGCCGAACGCGGCCGGCTCATGGGTGAGCTGCCCCAGGGCGGCGGCATGGCCGTCCTCGCCACGGACGAGGCGACCGTCACCGACCTCCTCGCCCCCCACGCGGGACGCCTCTGCGTCGCCGCCGTCAACGGCCCCCTCCAGACAGCCGTGTCCGGCCCCCTCGACGCCCTGGAAGACCTGCTCGCCGCGGCCCGCGACCACGGCATCGGCGGCCGCCGCCTGGAGACCTCGCACGCCTTCCACTCCGCGCTCATGGACCCGATGCTGGAGGCGTTCGGCTCCCGGGCCGCCGGCCTGAGCCCCCGCACGGGCACGGTCCCGGTCATCTCCACCGTGACGGGCGCACCACTGCGCGGTGAGGACATGGCCGCGGACTACTGGCGGCGCAACGTCCGCGAGCCGGTCCGGTTCCTGCCGGCCGTCCGCGCCCTGCTGGAGCGCCGCTTCGACATCGCCCTGGAGATCGGCCCCGACGCCGTGCTCACCCGCCTCGTCACCCGGCAGGGCCTGGACACCCGCGAGGACCGGCTCTGGCTGCCCTCCCTGACCCGCCGCACCGACGACTGGCAGCAGGTCCTGCAGACCCTGGGCAGCCTCTACCAGGCCGGGGCCGACATCGACTGGCAGGCCGTGCACGCGGGGACTCCGGCCGCCAGGGTCACCCTGCCCACCTACCCCTTCGACCGCAGGCGCTACTGGCGGGACACCCGGACCGGACGCTCCGAACGGCCCGTCGGCACCCCCGTCTTCCCCGGCACCCCGCTGAGCTCGCCCGCGCTGACCGGCACGGTGTACCAGAGCCGGTTCACGGCCGATGCCCCGGCCTTCCTCGCCGACCACGTCCTCTTCGACGAGGTGGTGGTCCCGGCCGCGTCCCATCTCGCCATGACCCTGGCGGCCGCCGTCCAGGACCTCAGCCCCGCCGGCGGGGGCGTCCTGCTCGAAGGAGTCTCCTTCCCGCAGGCCCTGACACCGTCCGGCACCGGCCGCGACGTCCAGCTGATCATCGAGGAACCGGACACACCCGAGCACACCCCGGCCTCGGCCGGCGCACAGCCCAGAACCTTCCGCGTCGTCAGCGCACCCGCCGGCACCAGCGGTCCGCGCACCTGGACCAGCCACGCCCAGGGCACGCTGCGCCCGACGCCGGCCCCCGCGACCCGGCCGCGCTCGACCCCGCCCGCCGACCTCTTCGACGAGCCCGCCGGCCTCCTCGACGGACCCGCCGACCCCCTCGACGAGCCCGGTGAGCGCTTCGACGGCACCGCCTTCTACGCGGCCATGCACGCCTCCGGCGCCGACCTCGGCCCGGGCTTCCGCCGCCTCGGACGGCTACGGCGCCGTCAGGGCGAACTGCTGATCCGCATGGACACACCCGAGTACGACGGCGCCGACGGCCCGTTCCTGCTGCACCCCGGTCTCGTCGACGCGTGCGTCCAGGCCGTGGTGGCCCTGGCGTGGTCGGCCCGCCCCGATGCCGCGCTCGGCGTCCGCGTCCCCATCCGGCTCGACGCCCTGCGCCTGCACAAAGCGCCCTCCGGCGAAGGCCTTTGGTGCCGCGTCGAGGAACAGCCGGACCTCAGCCCGGACGGCGACACGACCGTCGCCGATCTCACGCTGCTCGACGCCGGCGGCGAGGTCGTCCTGGAACTCGACGGCCTGTGGGTCCGCCGTGTCTCGGCATCGGCCCTGCTGCGCCGGGACACCGCCGTCATCCAGCTCCCGGTGTGGCAGGCCACGCCCCCCGCGTCTCCCGCCGCCACGGTCGCCGCGAACTGGCTGGTCCTCCCGGACCGCGGGGGAGTGGGGGCCGCCCTGGCCGCACAACTGCGCGACGCGGGCCACTCGGTCGTCCTCGCCGAGCCCGCGGGCGACGCCGGCGGCGAAGACACCGACGCGGCCCGGATCCGGGAGGCCCTGAACCGGCTGAGCGCCGCGGACACCGGCCGGACAGCGGATGCCGCGGCCCCCGGCCCTCGCCGCCCGCTGAACGTGGCCTTCCTGCGCGGCCTCGACGAACCCGGGGACGCGCTCACCGCGGACGTCCTCGACCAGGCGCAGCGGCACGGAACCGGCGCCCTGCTCACCGTCCTGCAGACGCTGGCCACCACCGGGGAGGGGGCCAGGGTCCTCGTGGCGACGCGTGGCGCCCAGTCGCCGGACACGACGCCGGCCACACCGGCCGGCGCCCTGGCCCACGCCCCGCTGTGGGGCCTCGCCGCCATCGCGAACGCCGAGAACCCCGAGGTCCGATGCACCCTCGTCGACCTGGACCCGCACGGGCAACCCCCGGCGAGCGCGGCTGCCGGTCTCCTCGCGGAGGCCCTCGGCACCGGCGATGACACACAGGTCGCCCTCCGCGACGGCCGCCGCCACGTCGCCGGGACGGCCCCGGCCGCCCCGGCCGCCCCGGCGGACACGGCGGACACCGGCCCGGTACGACCGGACGGCACCTATCTGGTCACCGGCGGGCTCGGAGCACTGGGCCTGCACACGGCGGACTGGCTGGTACGCCGAGGGGCCCGGCACCTCGCCCTGATCGGACGCGGCGCCCCCTCGGCCGCCGCCGAGCGCAGGATCCACGCCTGGCGGAGCAAGAGGGTCCGGGTGGCGGTCCACCGAGCCGACGTCGCCGACGTCCGCGCCCTGCGCCGGGTCCTGACCGACGTGAACGGCTCCCTGCCCGCCCTGCGCGGCGTCGTGCACGCCGCCGGCGTCCTGGACGACGGAGCCCTGCAGCGGCAGACCGCCGAGCGGCTGCGCACGGTCATGGCCCCCAAGATGTCCGGCGCCTGGAACCTGCACGAGCTGACACAGGACGCCGAACTGGACTTCTTCGTCCTGTACTCGTCCGTCGCCGCCCTCATGGGCTCGCGCGGCCAGAGCGGCTACGCGGCCGCCAACGCCTTCCTGGACGCCCTCGCCCACCACCGGCGGTCCCGCGGCCTGCCCGCCACGAGCGTGGCGTGGGGCCCGTGGAGCGGCGCCGGAATGATCTCCACGCTCGATGAGCACGCCACCCGCCGCGTCCACGGCAAGGGCTTCGGCATGCTGGAACCCGAACCCGCCTTCCGCGCACTGGAAGAGCTCGTGCGCTCCGGCGCCCACCACGCCTACGTCCACGCCGGCCAGGCCACCGACGCCCGCCCCGACGGGACGCCGGCCCGCACCCGGACGCACGGGCGGACCCCGGCCGCCGCACGGCAGACCGTGTACGACCGGCCCGCGGGACTCGGCCCCGCCACCGCCGCACGCAACACCACCGAAGCCACCCTCGTCTCGATCTGGGAGTCACTGCTCGGCATCCACCCCATCGGGACCGAGGACGACTACTTCCAGCTCGGCGGCGACTCGATCACCAGCCTCCGGATCATCAGCCGCGCCAAGCAGGCCGGCATCCGGCTCACCGAGGCCGACTTCTTCACCCACCCGACGGTGGCGCAGCTGGCGGCGATGACCTCGCCCACCACCGCACCCCCGTCCCCGCCGGCCGGGAGCCCGGCACCCGAACCAGGCGGAACCACCGCGCACCCGCAGCCGGCCACCGACCGGACCCCGCCCGCCCGCGTCCCCGCCACCCACCTCGCCGAGGGCGACCTGCGGCACCTGCTGTCCCGGATCGGCGGCGTCATGGCCGGTACGGACGATCCCGTGGCCACCCACGCCACCCAGGCCGACGCACGCACAGAAAGGCAGAACGGATGACCACGAGCGTCGAGGGGGTCCACCCCCTCTCCCCGCTCCAGCAAGGCCTGCTCTACCACACCATCCTCGACCCCGGCACGTCCTTCTACGTCGACCAGATCATCCAGAGCCTCGACGGCGACCTCGACGCCGACGCGCTGGAGCAGGCCTGGCAGCGGGTCGTCGACCGGCACGCCATCCTGCGCACCTCCTTCCACTGGGAGGAGATCGAGGAACCGGCACAGGTCGTGTACGCCCAGGGCGTCGCCCCCGTCGAACGACACGACTGGCGCACCACCGGGAGCGACGCTCTGGAGGAGCGGCTGGAGAGCTTCCTGCGCGCCGACCGCGGCCGGGGCTTCCGACTGGACCGCCCGCCGCTGCTGCGGCTGCACCTGCTCCGCGTGGCCGAACGCCGCCACATCTTCGTCCTGCGCTACCACCACATCCTGCTCGACGCCTGGTCGGCACTGATGCTGCTGGACGAGACCTTCACGTCGTACGACAGCCTGGTGCGCGCGGAGCCGCAGGCCCTCCGCAGGGCACGCCCCTACCACGACTACGTCACCTGGCTGCGAAGCCAGGACACGAGCCGGACCGAGCAGTTCTGGCGCACCGAACTCGCCGGCTTCCGGCCCGAACCCATCGCCCTGCCGGCCCCCGAGCGCCCGGAACCCGGCAGCGGGGAGCGGGAGAACCCGGAGCTGTCGCGGGTGCTGGACAGCGACACCGCCGACGCCCTCAAACGACTCGCCCGCGACCACCGGCTCACCCTCAGCACCGTGCTGCAGACCGCCTGGGCGCTGGTCCTCAGCCGCTACACCGGCCGGCCCGACGTGGTGTTCGGCATGACGATGACCCACCGTCCGGCCGAACTCGACGGCATCGAGGACACGCTCGGGTTGTTCATCAACACCCTCCCGCTGCGCGCCCACCTCGACCCGCAGCGCCCCTTCGCGGAGGCGTGCGCCGAGCTGCAGGCCACGCAGACCCGCGTACGGGGCCATCTCGGCAGCGCCCTCGCCGACGTCCAGCAGTGGAGCGGCGCCGAGGCCGGCGAGCCCCTGTTCGACAGCATCATGACGATCCTCAACGTGCCCAGGATCGGCGACCTGGGCAAGCGGGCCGGTGAACTCACCGTCCGGCGTGGGGAGTACCGCTACCACACCAACTATCCGCTGGCCGTCCTCGTCGTCCCGGACGAGGAGATCAACCTGCGGATCGGCTACGACCCCACGCGCTTCGACGCGGCCGCCATCGAGCGCCTGCTGGGACACTTCGTCACCGTCCTGAAGTCCGTCGCCGCCGACTTCACCCGCCCGCCCGGCCGGATCAGCCTGCTGACCGACGAGGAACGGCGGACCATCGACGCCTGGGGGCGCGGACCGGTCACGGAGCGTCCGGCGATCTCCCTCCACCGGCTCTTCGAGGAACAGGCCCGGGCCACACCCGACGCCCCCGCACTGACTCACGGCTCCCGCCTCCTGACGTACCGTCAACTCGACGAGCGCGCCAACCGACTGGCCCGTCTGCTGCACGAGCGGGGCGTCACGCCCGAAGCACGCGTGGGACTCTGCCTGGACCGGTCGACGGACCTGGTCGTCGCGCTGCTCGGTGTGCTCAAGGCGGGCGGCGCCTTCGTGCCGCTCGACCCCGCCTACCCCCGGGACCGCCTCGACTTCATGAGCCGGGACGCCGGACTCTCCCTGCTTCTGACGGACCGCACGACCCGCCGGCACCTCTCGGGCCTGGACGTGCCCTGCCTCCAACTGGACGAGGAGCACGAGAACCTCGACAGCTACGACCCGGCCCCCCTCGCCGGCGACGTCCCGCCCGGCAGCCTCGCCTACGTCATCTACACGTCCGGGTCGACCGGTCGCCCCAAGGGAGCCCTCCTCACCCACGAGGGCGTGGTGAACAGCTGCCTCGCCCAGCGCGACGTGTTCGGCGTCGGCCCGCACGACCGGGTACTGCAGTGGGCTTCCCCCAGCTTCGACGCCTCGGTGTTCGAGGTCTTCCTCGCCCTCGGCGCCGGAGCGGCCCTGTGCCTCGGCGCTCAGGAGGAACTCCTGCCCGGCCCCGCCCTGGTCGACCTGATGGCACGCGAGCGCATCACCTGGCTGGTCATGGCGCCCTCGGCGCTGGCGGCCCTCCCGGCGGACGCCCCCGGCCGCCTCCCCGGACTGCGCGGTATCGTCCTCGGCGGCGAATCGCTGTCCCCGGAACTGATGGCACGCTGGTGCCCCGGACGTCAGGTCTTCAACGTCTACGGCCACACGGAGACCAGCATCTGGGCCACCGTGCAGGAGTGCGCCGCCGACGGCCGCCGCCCCTCCGCCGGCGTCCCGGTGCGCGGCGTACGCCTCCACCTGCTCGACGGCGACGGCAACCCCGTTCCGGTCGGCCTGCCCGGCGAGCTCTGGCTCGGCGGTGTCGCCGTCGGCCGCGGCTACCTGAACCGGCCCGGCCTCACCGCCGAGCGCTTCCCCGAGGACCCCTTCGACCCGACCGCCGGCTCCCGGATCTACCGCAGCGGCGACCTGCTGCGCTGGCGCCCCGACGGCCGTCTCGAATTCGTCGGCAGGGCCGACGGGCAGACCAAACTCCGCGGCCTGCGCATCGAGACCGGAGAGGTGGAGAGCGCGCTGCGCGAGCACCCGGCCGTCAAGGACGCCGCCGTCCAGGTCCGGGCGGGCGCGGCGGACGGCGACCAACTCCTGGTGGCCTACCTCGTCATGACGCCCGAGGACACGCATCAGGAGGCGGACTGGCGGGACTTCCTGCGGCAGAAGCTCCCCGACTACATGGTGCCCAACGCCTTCGTCACGCTGCCCTCCCTGCCCCTGACCGCCAACGGCAAACTGGACCACGCCGCGTTGCCGGCCCACGAGCGTGCCCTGACCACCGACACACGCACCCGGCCCACGACCCCGTTCGAACAGCGGATCGCCGAACTGTGGGCCCACACCCTCGGCCTGGAGAGCGTCGGCGCGCACGAGGACTTCTTCGCGCTCGGCGGCAACTCCATCAAGGCCACCCGCATCGCGTCGCGCATCCGCCAGGAATGGCAGGCCGACTTCTCCGTCCGCGTGGTGATGGAGAACCCGACCGTCGCCGGCTGCGCCGCCGCCCTCGACCGGATACTGCAGAAAGAGTCCCATGACCACCGCAGCTGACGACCCCGCCGCCCTGTTCCCCTTCGGCCTTCCCGACACCGAGGCCCTCGTACGGGTCTTCTGCCTGCCGTACGCGGGCGGTGGCGCCGGCCTCTACCGGTCCTGGGCCGGCCACACGGCCGCGGGCGCGCAGTTCGTCCCCGTCCAACTGCCCGGCCGCGAGAACAGGATGACGGAGGAGCCCGAGACGGACTTCGACGCCCTCGCCGGCGGACTGGCCCGCCGGATCGCGCCGTGGACCGGGGAACGGTACGCCCTCTTCGGGCACAGCATGGGCGGCCTGCTGGCCTACGACATCGCCCACCGGCTGCACGAGCTGACCGGCACCCCCGCCGAGCTGCTCACCGTCTCCGCGTGTGCCGCCCCCGACGTCGAGCGGCCCGACTGGAGCATCCACGGCCTGCCCCGCGACGAGTTCGTCGAACGGCTGCGCAACCTCAACGGCACCCCGCAGGAGGTGTTCGAGGACGAAGACCTCCTCGATCTGTGCCTGCCCCGCATCCGCGCGGACTTCTCGGTCCTGGCGAGCTACCGCTACCGTCCCCGCCCGCCGCTGCCCATGCCGGTCACGGCCCTCGCCGGCACCCGCGACCCCCAGGTGCCCACCTGGTCCGTGGCCGACTGGCGACGGCACACCGACGGTCCCTTCACCCTGCACACGGTGGACGACGACCACTTCTTCCTCCACCGGCACCAGCAGACCGTCATCGGCCATGTCACCGACGGCCTCCGGTCGATGACCGCGTGACACCCACCCGCGACCCACGCGGACCCGCAGCGGACGGGTCGGCGTCCCGAGAACGTGCTCAACTCGACAAAAAGGAAAGCGACATGAACAGCAGCGGTACGACGATGACCCAGGTGTACAACCACGCACTCGCGGCATGGTCGATCAGTGCGGCATGGGAGACCGGCGTCTTCGACGCGATACGCGAGCACGGTCTCGTGCACCTCGACCGCTTCGCGGCCGAGCGGGGACTCGACGCCGGATCGCTCCGCGAACTGGCGCGCGCCCTCTCCGCCGCGGACATCGTCAGCCGGGACGGCGACACCGTCCGGCCCGGCCCGAACTTCGCCGAGGCGGACCGTACCAAGTCCCTCTTCCACTGGATGACCCGCGGCTGCGGCGAACTGTTCGACACCCTCCCGGACCTGATCCGCAAGGACAACCGCGTGGGCGACTTCTACCGGCGGGACGCCGCGGCGATCAGCGTCGCCTGCCGCGAGATCAACGCCGAGTGGTGGGACCCGATCTTCCTGCCGGTCGTCCGTGACCTGGACTTCCAGTACGTCGCCGACCTCGGCTGCGGCAGCGGCGAGCGGCTCATCCGCCTCGCCCGGTCGCGACCGGGTGTGCGGGGCCTGGGCATCGACGCCGCCGACGGGGCGATCGAGGTCGCCACCAAGTCGGTGGCCGAGGCCGGCCTCGCGGACCGCATCAGCATCACCCAGGACGACGCCACAGCACTCCAGCCGCGACCCGAGTACGCGGGCGTGGACCTGCTCACGTCGTTCATGATGGGCCACGACTTCTGGCCCCGCGCCGAAGCGGTCGCGTCGCTGCGGCGCATGCGGGAGGTCTTCCCCGACCTCAAGCACTTCCTGCTCGCGGACGCCACGCGCACCACCTCCTACCCGGACTCCGAGATGCCCGTCTTCAGCATGGCCTTCGAGTTCGCCCACGCCGTGATGGGCGACTACCTCCCGACGCTGGACGAGTGGGGCCCGGTCTTCGAGGAGGCCGGCTGGCGGCTGGTGGCCCAGCACCCCATCAGCGTCCCGGCGGAAAGCGTGATGTTCCACCTGGTCCCGGCCAACTGACCCGCCGCCGCCCCGGTGCCCTCTCGGGGGCACCGGGGCGCCTTTCCCGGGTACCCAAGTCGTCTGCTCACGACGCGGCGAGCGCGTCCCGCCACACGGGGCTGTCGACGTAGTGGTTGTCGTAGCGCTCGGACGACTCCGCGATCTTCTTCGGGTCGGCTTCGCCGCGCATCACGCTGCCGAGAAGGCGCAGGTAGTCGAAACGGGCCATGCCCGGCGTGAAGGTGAACAGAACGTCGGCCTTGCAGCCGGGTGCCGCGGCGAACGCGTGCGGTGTGTGCGGGGGTACGGCGAGGAAGTCGCCGGCGTTGAGGACGGTGATCTCCTCACCCACCAGTACCCGGAGGGAGCCGCTGATCACGAAGAAGAGTTCCGTGGCCTTGGTGTGGAAGTGCGCGGGAGCGCCGACCGCTCCTTCGGCGAAGGTGGAGCGGTACGTGGTGAAGCCGCCGCCCGGTCCGTCGGTGTCCGCCAGCAGCGTCATCACGCTGCTGGGGTCGGCGGAGGTCTCGGCCTCGTCGGCGCGGGTGAGGACGGGGGCGTGGTTCGTGTCGTTGCTGTCCATGGTGGTGTCTCCCTCGGTTCTGCAAGGTGCTCGCCGTCGTTGTGATCACCACTCTATGGGGCTGAAAGACCGGTCGAAGAGTGCAATTTGATGCCACATCAACGGGTCAATTGACCCGGCGTGTCACTGCGCGCCCAGGGACGCCTGCCGGGCGAGGAACTCCTCGAACGCCGCCTTCCGAGGGTGCTCGGGCTGGCCGAAGCGGTCGGCGAACCCGTCACCGTTCACGTTCCTGCGGGAGGGGCGTCAGGAGGCAGAGCGCGCGGTGCTGGTGCCCGCGGCCACGCTGGCGCCCGCCGGGGCGGCCAGTAGCCTCCGGCGTCATGGGAATGGAGAGGCGGCCCGGCACCGGCCCGGGGCTCGTACCGGCGGTCAGCGCAGGATCAGCAGGTCCATCCAACTGATCGCCGGTTCCCCGGGGTCGGCGGCCGCCGCCTCGCGGATGCGGGCGAGTCCACGGGCGTAGGCGTCGTCGCTGAGGGCGCGGAGCTTGGTGTCGGTGTCGCGGCGGATGCGGTCGGCGTAGGCGGCGAGGGTGGGCGCCGACTCCTGGGGGAGGCTGTGCAGCGCGGTGCGCCGGAAGCCGGCCGTGCCGAAGGCCGCCTCCACCTGTTCGACGGTGGGGTAGCCGGCGACACTGTCCGCGGTCTCGGGGAAGAAGCGGACGCGCAGGTCGCGTTCGCCGCGGCCGGGGAACGTGTTGCGGATCAGGACCGGCGCCCCGGGGCGCAGCGCGCGGCGCAGCTCGCGGGCGGCGGCCTCCAGGTCACCTATGTGGTGCATGACGGAGCCGAGCCAGGCGGCGTCCGCACAGGCGTCGGGCACGGGCAGGGCCTCCGCGCGTCCGTCCAGCGCCCGGATGCCCCCGCCCGCCGGGATCAACGCCCGCATCGCCGCGGCCGGTTCGACCGCCAGCACGCTCACCCCGAACCAGTCGCGGAACGCGGCCGCGAAGCCACCGGTACCCGCACCGACGTCCAGGACGGTCATCCCGGCCGCCAACCCCGCCTCCTCGGCGACCGCCTGCCGCCAGGACGCGAGGCCCTCGCGGGGAACCTCCCGCGCCTCCCGGTACGCCGCGGCGGCCTCGGCGTCGTAGCTGGTCTCTGGCATTGCCTGCTCTCCTCAACGGTGCCGGGCTGCGCGGCGGCGACGGGCGGGTCGGCTCGTACTGTACGCACGGCGGGGGCCGTTCAAGGCCGTGCGCCGATGTCCGTGGGCGGCCCGCGGACCCGCGCCGTCCGATCGAGCACCTGTTCACCAGTGGTTCGCCGGTCCGGCGGTCCGCGCAGCCGGGTGATCCGCTGGTCCCGGCCGGACGGCGTTTCGTACGCCTGCCGGGCCCGCCCGATGCCTAGGCTCGGCCCGTGGGACAGCCGGAGCAGCACGCCGAGGGCGCGGGACCGTTCATCACCAGACTGAGCTGGCACCTTCCCAGTGGCGACATGGCGGTGTGGGAGTCACGGATCGCGCGGCGGCGCGGAGCGCTCGCCGTCCGACCGCCCGGCGCGACGCGGAGCCGTCAGGTCCGTGCGGATGCCGTCGCCATCGGCCGGCTGCGCAGACTCAACGCCATCGCGGCGACCGCTTTCGTCGTCGGCGGTGCCCTCTTCGCGGCCGGTGCCGCCGTCGCCCTGTTCGGTTCCGGTGATGCGACGGAGTGCGCGTCGATCTACTTCACGGGCGGTCTCTTCTTCAACACCGGCGGCTACGTCTCGCTTCTCCAGGTCATCAACGCACCCCGCCACGACACCGCCGCCGACGGAGGGCGGCTGGCCACCCACCGCTGGCGGTGGTGGAGCTACGAGCCGATGCGGGTGGACTGGCTGAGCACGTTCGTCCTCTTCCTGGGCACCCTCGTGTTCGCGGTCAACCTGCTGGACTCCTTCCTGCGGGGCCTGAGCGTCCAGCAGGTCAACCGGCTGATCTGGGTGCCCGACGTGGTCGGCTGTGTGCTGTTCCTCGTCTCCGGGCACCTGGGCTTCGTCGAGATCTGCCACGGCCGGCCCCGCCTCCGTCCGCGCGGCCTCGGCTGGTGGATCGTCGCCGTGAACCAGCTCGGCTCCGTCCTGTTCATGGTCGCCGCTCTCGCCGCCTACACCCGCCCCGCCACCGGCATTCTGATCAGCGCCGACGTCGCCAACTGGGGCACACTCACCGGCGCCCTGTGCTTCTCCGTGGCCGGCGTCCTCCAGCTCTACGAGCACCCCTAGGTACGGGCCGCGAGCACTGCCGGCCGGCCGGAAAAAAAGGTCGCGGGGCGATGCAACCTGCCTGTGGGCCCGTGCGTAGTAGAGGCGATGCTGCACCACACTCGGGGGATCACATGGACGTGGACCGTTCGGCCGACCGCACCACCCCCCGTCCCACCGGTCCGCCCCACGCGCTCCGCGCGTTGATCGCCGGGCCCGGTTCCCGCACCGAGCACGGACCACGTGGCGTTGGTCGCCGCGCTGCGACGCCTGCCGGCGTGGTGTCCCGCGGTCCGACCTCAGATCAACTGTGCGCAACCCAGGCATAGATGACGCATGCCCCGGCCGAGCGACCGTGCGATGGCCGAGGCGGCGTGTGTGACGTTCCGTTACTGAAGTGCCCCGACTCCTGAAAGCGTTGAAACCCGATGACCGAAGAAACCGCCACGATGCCCGAGAACACCTTCCTCCCCGGCGGTCGCCGCCGGCACCGAGCCCTCCGGCACCAGGGCAGGCGAACCGGCCTGCGCCGGGCCCTCGTTCTCGCCATGGCCGTGCCCGTGGCGTCCGCGGCCCTGGCGGGTCCGTCCGCCTTCGCCGCACCGAAGGGTGTCGGTACGACGGCCACGCCCCACGACCTCGACACCGCCGACCAGCAGATGGCCAAGAATCTGCAGAGCCGCGTGCTCGATCAGCGGCTGGGGCCGAACGTGAGCGGCGTGGTCGTCGACGCGGACTCCCACACCACGATCTGGGGTCACAACGCCTCCACCGCGCTGATGCCGGCGTCCAACGCCAAGCTCGCCACCTCGACCGCCGCCCTGACCGTGCTCGGCCCGAAGCACCGCTTCACCACGAAGGTCGTCTACGGCCACGGCACTCTGACGCTCGTCGGAGGCGGCGACCGCACCCTGACCACCGCCGACCTCCAAGAGCTGGCGAAGACCGCGGTCGCCGGGCTCAAGGCCGCGGGCCTGACCACCGTGAAGGTCACCGTCGACGACAGCCTGTTCCCGGAGCCGACCCTGGCCACGGGCTGGAACGACGGCTACTACCCGGACTCCGTCGCCCCGGTCCGCGCGCTGGTCGTCGACGGGCACGGCGTGCAGGACACCTCCATCGACGCCGGGCAGGCCTTCGCCGGGCAACTCGCGGCGGCCGGCGTCACGGTCACCGGAGAGGTCACCCGCTCCACCGCGCGCCCGACGGACGTCCCGGTGGCCCAGCACAGGTCGGCGCCGCTGTCGGACATCGTCCACACCTTGCTCAAGCGCAGCGACAACGACATCGCCGAGACGCTGCTGCGGATGACCGCCCTCGGCGCCGGCCGTCCGGCCACCTTCGAGGGCGGCACCGAGGTCGTGCGCCATGTGCTGAGCCGGGTGTACGGCGTTTCGCTCGCCAACTTCGAGCTCTACGACGGCAGTGGCCTGTCCCGGGCCGACCGCATCCCGGCCGCCACCCTCGCGCAGATCCTCGAACTGCCGGCGCAGCCCCGCTACGCGCACACCCTCGGTCCCATCCTCGACGGCCTGCCCGTCTCCGGCGAGGCAGGCAGCACGCTGGGCCCGGAGTGGGGCCGGTTCGACGACGCCGACTCCAAGTGCGCGGTGGGCAAGGTGCACGCGAAGACCGGCACCCTCACCGGAGCCATCGCGCTGAGCGGTCTGACGCAGGGCAAGGACGGCAAGTGGAAGGTGTTCTCCTTCGTCGAGAACGGCTCCACGGCCGACCCGAACGCCATCAAGGACGCCATGGACGGCCTCGCGGCGACCGTCAACGGCTGCTACGCGTAAGGAAATCAGCCCCGGCACCGGTGGGCTCGGGCATCCACCGCGTCCGCAACCGCTCCCGCGTCAGCCGGTGCCGGTGCCGGTGCCGGCTTCGTCGAGAGCGGCGAGTGCCTCGGCGGCCTCGGCCTGTCGTGGGTTGCGCAGCGCGGCGAGGGCGTCGCGGGCGCTGAGCAGCGTCCCCCGCGCCTCGGGATGCCCGAGGGCGCCGAGCACCTGCCCCAGGTCGAGCCGGGCCTGCTCCGACCAGATCGGCATCTGCGCGGCGTCGAAGGCGGCGAGGGCCTGCCGCAGCGGCGCTTCGGCCTCGTGCCAGCGCTTCAGGGCCGCCAGGTCGTTGCCGATCTGCTGCCGGGCGACCGCCTGGTACAACGCGATCACCTCTTCCGTGCGGCCCGGGACCCCGTCCCGGCAGATCCTCTCGCTGCGGCGGTGGATCTCCAGCGCCTCGGCCGGCCGGCCGGTCTGGCGCAGCAGGGTGCCGAGGCTGTTGAGCATCGTCAGCTCGGCCAGCCGGCTCTGCGGGGACTCCTGCGAGGCGAGGCAGCGGGCCCCCTCGCGCAGCCGCGCCTGGGCCTCCTCCATCCGGCCCAGCCGGTGCAGGGCGCCCGCGCCGTAGCCGAGCGCCCAGCCCTGCTGGAGTCCGTCCCCGCACTCGACGGCCGCCGCCAGCGCGCCGTCGGCGGCCGTCAGCGCGGCATGGGGGTCGTGCACACAGAGGTTGTAGGCCCAGGCGAGGTAGTTGAGGTGAACGGCCTCCTCCTGCCTGCTGCCCAGACTGCGGGCGGAGTCGGCGGAGCGCCGGAAGATCTCCACCCACTGCTCCCAGTGCTGGTTGAGATCGGAGAACCAGTGCATCGCCTCAGCGGTGTCCAGGACCTGTCGGTGCCGGCCCGCGTCATGGGCGTGGCGCAGGGCGGCGAGCCACTGGGCCCGCTCCGCCTCCAGCCAGGCCCGCGCCTCTTCCCGGCCGGTGGGCGCTCCGTCCGGGTCCGGGTCGCTCGGCGATGCGGTCCGCTCGTGGTCGACGTCGAAGTGCAGCGCGGCGGCGGTGGCCCGGCGCAGCATCCAGTCCGCGGTCCGGTCCAGGGCGGCGCCGCGGACCCCGGGGCCGTCCTCGGCGTCGACCTGCTCGGCGGCGTAGAGCCTGAGCAGGTCGTGGAAGCGGTACCGCTCGGCGGCGGGGTCGCTCTGGAGCAGCCCGGCGTCGGTGAGTTCCTCCGCGCAGGCGACCGCCTCGTCGTAGGCCAGGCCGGACAGCAGGGCGCCGGTCTCGGGGCTGAAGTCCGCTCCGGCGGCCAGCGCGGCACGGCGCAGCAACGTCCGTGAATCGGAGGGAAGTTGCCGGTAGGAGAGCGCGAAGGCGGCACGTACCCGCAGGCTTCCGGCCTGGAGGCCGTCCAGTCTGCGGCCCTCGGCGGCGAGCCGGGCGACGAGCTTGCCGAGGCGTTCGTGCGGCCGGCTCAGGAGCCGTTGGCCGGCGATCCGTACGGCCAGCGGCAGGTGTCCGCACAGGTCGGCGAGGTCGCGCGCGGCCTGGGCCTCCGCCCGCACCCGGTCCGGGCCGATGATGCGGGTCAGGAGTTCCACCGCCTCCTCGCGCCGCAGCAGGGCCAGATCGGTGCGGTGGACGGACGGCAGACCCGCCATGACATGGCGGCTGGTGACGATCGTCAGGGTGGGGCCGGGGCCCGGCAGCAGGGGGCCGACCTGGGACTCGTCGGCCGCGTTGTCCAGCAGCACGAGTACGCGCCGTTCGCCGGCCAGGGACCGCCACAGACCGGCGCGGTCGTCGGTGCCCGACGGGATCGCCGCGTCGGCCACCCCGACCGCGCCCAGCAGCCGGGCCAGCGCGTCCCGCGGGGTGGTCGGCTCGGGGTCCATGCCGTGCAGGTCCAGGGCGAACTGCCCGTCCGGGAAGTGCGGGGCGAGCCGGTGCGCGGCGTGCACCGCGAACGCGGTCTTGCCCAGGCCCGGCTGTCCGGTGACCACGGTGACCGCCGGCCTGCCCGGACCGTCCTCCCGGGCCAACTCCAGCAGCCCGGCCAGGGCCGGGCCGCGCGCGGTGAAGTCCTGGATGTCGCGTGGCAGGGCCAGTGCGCCGGAGCCCGCCGCGCCGGTCGCGGCCCTGGCACGCGGACGGCCGGCGGCGGCGGACTTCTCCAGGCTCACCGCCTCGGAGTCGTCCAGTCCCAGTGCTTCCGCCAACGCCTGCACCGTGCGGCGCTGCGGCCCCCGGGTACGCCCGCGTTCCATGTCGGCCAGAGCCCTGACGCTCACCCCGGCCGCATGCGACAGCGCCTCCTGGCTCAGCCCGGCGCGCACCCGAAGGCTCCGCAACCGCTGCCCGAAGTCCCCTGCGGAGGGCGTGCCGTCGCGCACCGTCGATGTCCCCCGATCCATCGGCTCGTCCGGCGCGAGCCCTCGGCAGAAGTATGGCCGACGGCACTTCTGCCGGGAGAACCGCCTGGGCGAGGCAGACCGGAAATGATCGATTGAAGGCAGACGCGGGACGCCCTCCGGACACACGCACCCGGCTCGGCACACCTTCGGCGGACAGCCGCCGGGGACTGAGCGGGTGCGGGAGCGGCGCCGACCACCCGCCGTCGGCAGACCGCCGCACACCCGGCCTGGCCGGGTCGATCCTGGAGCACAAGGCCGCGGGCCGGCCCGTGTACCTCGTGCTGGTGAGCAACGGCCGCAACCCCGACCTGGCCGTGCGCATGAACACCGACCCGCCGTTGGACTTGCCCTGGCCTACCAGGCGGGCCGGGCCCCGGCGGCGTCGGCCGCCGCCAAGCCGGCCATCTTCTACGCCCCGCACCAGGACGACGACGCGAGCCGCGATCGGCAAGCACATCGGCAACATCCTCACCAAGCTGGACCTGCCCCCCACGGACCGGACACACCGCGGGGTCCTGGCCGTCCTCAGCCACCTGCGAGCCTGACGCCTGCGGCCACGCTCCGGCCGGCGGGATCAGACACCGCGTTCGATCATGTCGACAAGGCGCTGACCGGCGAGCGATGATTTTTCACGGGGCCGGCAGTCAACAACCACGACCGGCACACGAGCGACGGCCCACATGCTCGGCACACGCGGCCGGCCCGCACTCGGCACCACCCCGCACAAGACACCGAGGAACCCAGATGCGCACCCTGATCAGCACCGCTTTCGTCTCGCTCGACGGCGTCGTGGAGGCGCCGGGCGGAGAGCCCGGTTACCGCAACTCCGGCTGGACCTTCAAGCACACCGAGTTCCTCCCGGAGGCCTTCGAGATCAAGGGCCGGGAGCAGAAGGAAGCCACCGCGATGCTGCTGGGGCGGGTCAGCTACCAGGCGTTCAGCCCGGTGTGGCCCGACATGGCGGACTTCGCCGACTACAAGGAGATGCCGAAGTACGTCGTCTCCACCACCCTCACCGAGGACGACCTGGTGTCGAACTGGGGCGAGACCACGATCCTGCGCTCGCTCGACGAGGTCGCCGCGCTGAAGGAGACGGAGGGCGGCCCGATCATCGTCCACGGCAGCGCCGCTCTGAACCACGCCCTTTCGGACGCCGGCCTGATCGACCGCTACCACCTGCTCGTCTTCCCGTTGCTGCTGGGCGCGGGCAAGCGTCTGTTCAGCAGCGCCGACAACGACACCCGGAAGCTGAAGCTGGTCGAGCACGAGGCGTACGCCAACGGCCTGCAGAAGCAGATCTTCGACGTCATCCACTGACCAGCCCCGGCCGCCCGCTCCGCCTGTGCCGGTAGGGCGTTGACCACGCCGACGAGGGCGGGGCGGCTCGTTGGACCGGACCCGGCCCGCGGGTACCGCCCCGGCCGACGGCTGCCTGGAGCCGCTCGCCCTGCCGTCGGGGGCCTCCGTGCCGGCCGTCCCCGGGGCCCTCAGCGGGTCAGCAGGATCGCGCCGGCCATCATGACGAGCACGGACGCGCCGCAGAACGCCAGGTGCGTGCGCGGGTAGTCGTACCGCTCGCGCGTCTCTCCCTGGTTGATCTCGTGCGCCCACTCCGCGAACAGCTTGCGCGTCGGGTACATGCCGATCGTCAGTCCGGTGAGCGCGGACGAGCACACGACGAGCATGTTCTCCACGGCGAACCCGCGCCACGCGCCGTACGACACCGCTCCGGTGCCACACACCACCCAGATGAACGGGTACACCGTCCAGAACCTCTGGATCGGTACCCATTTCGCCAGGGCGGAGCAGTGGATCACGAGGGCCGTGATGGCCAACAGCCACGGCCACTGCGTGACGACCGACGTGAGCACGGACTTCCCCCTGGGTCGTTGGATCCCGCAGAGAGTAACAGCGAGGGGAGGGGCGGCCCGTCGGCAGCCTTGCCCGCCCGTGCCGGACCGTTCGGCCGCCGGTCATGCCGGCGTTCACCCCACCACCGGTGCACAGGCCGGATATCGTGCCATGTCCCCGGCGAGAAAGGGCGACGACGCCATGGACTGGTCTGGTTCCAAGAGCTTGAGCCGTGCGAGCCTCGTGCTGGGCACGGTCCTGTTGTCGACGGTGCTGTGCGCCCCGGCGAGCGGGGCCGCCCCCGAGTACACGAGGGGAGACACGGCGGCGGACGTCGCCGCAGCGAGCAGCCAACGCCGCTGTCCCGTCGTGTACTTCGACCTGGGCGAAACCCTCGTACACACCGCGGACGACGGCAGCACCGACTACCGGCCCGGCGCGGCCTCCTATCTGCGTGCCCTGCGCGAACGCCACATCGAAGTCGGCCTGATCACCAATGTTCCGTCCTCCTGGGGCACGACCGACGCCGAGCGGGCCGCCAGGCTGAGAGCGGAGGTCGACGCGACGTGGCGGGGTCCGGCTCCCTTCGCCTGGGAGGATTTCGGGGACCGCGTCCTCACTCCGCGCACCGAGAGCGAGCGCAAGCCGGCTCCGGTCCTCTGGCAGCGCGCGAAGGCCGGCTCGGGCCGCTGCCGAGTCGTCTACCAGGCGGAGACGGCCGAAGAGGTCACGGTGGCCTCCTCGCTGGGCTTCGTGCCGTACCAGGTCGGCCGGCCCCACCGGCCCGCGTACCTGCCGGTGGGGCTGATCGAACTCCTGGGCCGCCGGTCCCGCTGACCGGGGACCGCGCGAACGGCCCTCTGTGCACAGGAGAACGGGCCGGAGCCGACCGGTGGTTCACGTGCGGGGGATCAGTACTCGTCCTGCGGGAAGTCCGGGTCGCCGAGGCCGCTCGTGTCGAACTCCGCATCATCCGGCTCAGGGGCCCCGAAGAAGCCCTGCGCGAGTTCCTCCAGGTCCAGTTCCGTGGCACCGGCCGGGGCGGTGGGCCTGGTGCCGCCACCCATCCGCAGCGTCAGGCCCAGCTTCTTGACCTTGGCGTTGTCGGCCAGCTTGGCGAGGTCGACGTCCACCTCGGACAGCTCACCGTTCTTGAGCGTGAAGTCCGCCGTCGCCTTGGCGACGGGGGCATCCTTCAGGTCCTTCTCGGTCGGCAGCTCCACGCCCGGCGGGAGGTCATCGGCCAGCGGCCGGATCTCTCGCAGCAGTTCGGTGACCAGGGTGCGGAAGGGAGCCGTGGCGGTGATGTGCTCGGTGCCGTCCTCGCCGCCTGCGGTCTTGAAGCGCACCTCATGGGCGATCACCTTGCGCAAGGCGTTCACGAGCTTCTTCTGCGTCTTGGCGTCGACGGACGGGGCCGGCGCGGGACCCTCCTCGGCCCCCTGGCCCTCGGCGGCGGTCTTCCGCATCTCCTTGGTGTTGAACTTCACCCACTTGCCCTCGAGGACGTCCTTGATCGCCCCGGCCTGCGGGGGCAGGTCCTCGGGAGCCGGCATGGGGCTGCCCGTCGCCCTGCTGACGGCATCACGGTCGGAACGGAAGTAGGTGTAGTCGCCGATCACCCGGTACTCGGCGATGTCCCCGTCCGGTCCGCTGAGCTTCACGGCCGTACCCACGAGGTCCTTCTCGCCGGACTCGGCGATCGGCTTCTTCGACTGGACGGTGACCTTGATCTTCACCCCGCTGAGCAGCTCGGCGGCCTCGTCCGGTATCTCCTCACCGGGCTCCGGCTCGGACTCGGCGTCCAGCGCCTTCAAGGAGGCGGCGTCGGTGTCCAGGTCGAGTTCGAAGGAGATCGTGTTCTTCTCACCGAGCTTCTCGAAGGCCCGGTCGAGCTTCTTTCCGGCGGAGAGCTGCTCCATCGTGCCGCAGGCGGCGGCGCCCGCGAGGACGACACCGGTGACGGCGGCGGCGGTCAGGGTCTTGTGCATGGTGCTGATGATGGTCTCCTCGGGGGTCCGATCACGACGTGATCGCTCAGGAGACTCACAACCCGCCCACAAGGTTGCCCGCCGCCTCGCGGTCGGTACGCTGCTGGCATGTCATCGCCAACACCGCCCGCTTACAGCGCCCCCTATGGCAACTTCGGCCCCACCCCGCCGGCCCGCCGGTTCCGTCCTGCCGTGGTCGCCGCCCTCGTCGCGGGGCTCGTCCTGGGCGCGGGCGGGGTCGGCGCTGCCTGGGCGCTCAGGGGCGGCGACGGTTCCACCGGCAGCGGCGCGGCCGGTGACGCCCATCGGGCCTGCGACGCCCTGGAGGGCTTCGACGAGTCCGACTACGGGGCCAAGGGGGCCGAGGGAGACGTCGCCCTCAACCGCTTCGCCGCCGCCGTCGTCCTGTCCGACGCGGCGGCCGCGGGTGACAACGAGTACAAGCCGTTGGCCGAAGCGATGCGCCGGGTGCAGAATCAGCAGCTCCGCTTCGCTGACTTCGCCGAGCCGGCGGTGCAGAAGGATCTGGGGGCCGCCCGCTCCCTGTGCGCCGATCTGTGACTCGTGCGCAGGTGTTCGTGACTCGTGCGCCGGACGGTGAAGGGTCGCTGCGACAGGATCAGCGCGCTGTACGACGGGATCTGCCGGACTCACCGAGGGGGCGCGGGAAGGATCGGGGGTTCGGTGCCGCCCGAATAGAGCACGCCGGGGTGTGCGCACGCGGCGTCGCCGCACTCCTCGCAGGCCTCGGCATCCGGCTGGGGAAACTGGTCCGCGCCCAGAGACCGGATGCGTTCCTCAATCCCGGGCTTCTCCGGCAACTCGTTCCGCATCGCGCAGGAGTCCTTCCATCAGGAGTTTTCTGCCGTTGCGGCAGAAGCGGGTCTCGGTCGCGTCCAGCCGACCGGTCTCGAAGTACTTGTTGGCGGCCTGACCGCCCCGGCAGTACGCGAACAGATCGCATGCGGCGCGACAGGAGCCGACCCCGTCGAGGGCCTCGGCGACCCAGGGCGTCTCCTCGGCCCGGGCCAGACAGCCGGCCAGCCCGGACTCCCGCACATCGCCGACGGTGAACGGACCGTGGCGCGCGGAGGAGAAGCCCGCGAGGTCCGGGCTGAGGGCAACCACCTGCCCGTCCCAGGTGACCATGGGCAACGGATCGACCGGCTGGTCGGCCCACCGCCCGGTCACTCCGGCCAGCTCCGCCCTGACGTACCGCCAGGCGTGCTCCACATCCCGCAGGGACATGCGCCGGTCGGCACGCCCGCGGGCCGCCAGCGTGGCCCAGAACTCCGCGACGTTCTCGTCGTCGCGGACGGTCCAGGCGTTCACGCCCTTGCGTTCCACCAGGTTCACCCCCAGAACGCGGCAGCCGAGAGCGGCGAACCACCGGTGCAGCTCGGCCGCCTTGCGCGAAGACGGGTCGGCCACGACGGCGATGGCGCCGAACGCGATGCCGTGCTCCTTGAGCAGCCCGACACCCCGCAGCGCGCGGTCGGTGGCGTCCCGGCCGCCGCGGTCCAGCCGGGCGGAACCGGGTCCAGGACCGTCGACGCTGACGGAGACGCTGATGCGCCGCTCCGTGAACAGCCGGCACCACGCCTCGTCGATGAGCGATGCGTTGGTCTGCACGGCGTGCCGCACGAGATGCTCACGGCCCGCGGGGAACCGGTCCAGCAGTGCCCGCAGCCGGGACACCCCCGCGGTGAGCGGCTCGCCGCCGTGCCACAGCACCGTGACAGGGTGGTGCTCCGACCAGGCGGCGACGGTTTCCGCGACGGCGTCGGCGACCTCGTGGGACATCACGCGAGCGAGCCCCCGCGAGGGCAGGTAGCAGTAGCGGCAGTCGAGGTTGCACAGCGGTGTCGGCTGGACCAGCACGAGGGAACTCGTCCTCGCCAGTCGAGGCCGCAGCGGCGGCTGCCTCATCGGTTCCCCGCTTCCCCGAGCCGTTCGGTTTCCGCCACGGCGGCGAGGTGCCGGAGCGTCTCGTCCTCACCGTGCGGGTCGGCGAGTTCCCGGAAGAGGCGCAGGGCACGAAGATGCTCGTCGCGAGCCTCGTCGCGGCGGCCCGCGCGCCGGAGCGTGACCCCGAGGTCGTTGCCCGCGACCGCCTGCCGATGCCGGTCGCCCAGGTCCTGGTACGCCCGTACGGCACGCAGATGCGCGTCGACGGCCTCGCCCCATCGGCCCAGCGCGGACAGGGCGGTACCCGAGTCGTTCCATGCCGTCGCGACGCGCTCGCGGGTGCCCAGCTCCTCGAAGACCGCCCGAGCGGTGGTGTGGGCGGCCAGCGCCTCCTCCAGGCGCCCGGTCTCCCGGAAGGAGCGCCCCAGGTTGTTGGCCGCGGTGGCCTCGCGGAACCGGTCGCCGACCGAACGGAACATCTCGCGGGCCCGGGTGAGCGCGACGACCGACTCCTCGAACCGGCCCAGCTTGAACCGGGCGCGCCCGAGGTTGTTCCAGGCCGAGGCCTCGGCCTGGGTGTCTCCGCATGCGTGCACCAGTTCACGGGCACGTTCATGGGCCGCGATCGCGTCGTCGAACCTGCGCGCCTCGGTCAGGGAGATGCCCAGCATGTCCCAGGTCCTCCCCTCCTCGAGCCGGTCGCCACGCTCCCGGTGGATCTCGCACGCCCGGGTGTGCGCCGCTACGGCCTCCTCGATTCTGCGGTTGTTGCGCAGAGCCAGTCCCAGACAGTTCCACGCTTTGCCCGCGCTCAGGCCGTCGCGCAGCGCGCCCGCCGTCTCCACGGCGCACCGGAAGACGGACACGGCGTCGTCGAAGTACCGCTGCCAGCTGAGATACCCGTGAAGGCGCAGAGCCAGTCCCAGCCCGGCCCGGGCGTAGGCGGGGTCGGCCGCCCACAGCGCCGCGGAGACGAGACCGGTACGCTCCCGCTCGAGCCAGCTCAGCGCCTCCTCCCGGCCGCTGAAGCCGGCCGCCGGCGCCCGGCCCACCCGGGCCTGCAGATACCAGTCGGCCGCCTCGGCCCGCCGCTGGTACTGGGCGAGCAGCCGGGCCCGGGCCAGCGCACCCTCCTGCTGCAGCGCCTCCTGCCCGGAGACCTGGTCCAGCGCGTAGGCCCGTACCAGGTCGTGCAGGGTCCAGCGGCCCCGCACGCTGCCGGGAGCGACCAGGTGGGCGCGGATCAGGACGTTGAGCTCCCGCCGCGGCAGGGCGCCGGCTCCGCACAGAAAGGTGATCGCCTCGTCGCTCGTCTCCGATCCCGGCGCGAGGGCCAAGAAGCGGAACAGGCGCGCGGGTTCCGGGTCCAGGCGGCGGTACGACAGGTCGAAGGCGGCCCGCACGCCCCGTTCGCCGTCGTCCAGGTGATCGAGGAGCGTGGCGGAGCCGGCCAGCTCCGACACGAGTTCCGCCACCGGCTTTCCCGGATCGGTGATCAGCAGAGCGGCCGCGATCTGCAGCGCCAGGGGCAGCCCCCCGCACAGCTCGCACAGCCGCATGGTCGCCCCGGGGTCGTCCAGGACGCGTCGGTCGGCGGGGGCCGCCGTGCGCAGCGCGCCGTGCAGGACGTCCCGGGCCACCTCCGGGCCGAGGATGTCCAGATGGAGCACGTGGGCACCGAGCTGGGGCATGGTGTCGCGCGACGTGACGAGCACCCGGTGCGCGGTGTGACCGGGCAGCAGTGGTCTGACCTGCCCGGGGTGCGAGGCGTTGTCCACCACGATCAGCACGCGGCCGCTGGTGCGGGCCCGCTCGGCCAGGACCGAGCGGTAGAGCCCGGCGCGCTCGTCCAGCGTGCCCGGCACGTGCGCGGCCGCCACGCCCAGGGCGCGCAGCAGGGCCTCCAGGAGCTGTTCGGATCCGGCGGGTGACTCGTCGTAGCCGTGACCGTCGACGAACAGCGCGCCGCCCGGGAACCAGCCGCGTTCCCTGGCGGTGTGAGCGGCCCGCACGGCCAGAGCGGTCTTGCCCACACCGCCCAGCCCGACCACCGCGGTGACCGGGACCGGAGCGCGGCCGGCGCCGGCGGGGGCCAAGGCCGTCAGCAGCGAGCCGAGTTCCTCGTCGCGCCCGGTGAACTCGAAAGCTGCCGGCGGGAGCGCGTCCTCTACGTGCGGCATCGGTCCGTAGTGGTGGTGATGCTCCACCTTCTTCCCGATCGCCTCACCTCGGAACGTCCCGTTCCTGAAGTCGATCCGGTCCCCGCCGTGTGTGTCCCCGCTCACACGGCTATCTTGGCCCCGGAAGTGACGTTCCGACAGGTGCCGCGAGCCATGTCCGCCGAACCCGGGCCGTCACCGCCAGAGGACGAGAACCGTGCCCGCATTGAAGTCGCCGGAGGCGGTGGACGCCTGGCTGACCAAGGCCGGATGGCACCCGGGACGCCGGTGCGACGGCATCGCCGCTGCCGAGGCGGAAAGCGCAGTGGAGTCTTTCCGCAACGACGGCGGCAGCCTGGACGTCATCGCGCCCGCTCTCGACTTCCTGCGTGAGCACGTCGGTCTCGTGGCGCCCTTGCACACCTCTCCCGAGGACACGGAAGGTCTTCCCCGTCGCGCACGACACGTACGACGGCGGGACGATCCTCATCGACCAGGTGGGACGATTCCTCTACCTGCATCACACCGGCGGCTGTTTCCTCGGCGGCGACAAGTATTGGGCCCTGATGCGCTATTCGCGGGGTCATCCGCTCGACGACGCGCTCATGCGTGAGCGGCGCGCCGTCGCCGCGCCGCGCGTGGCCTGGTTCTGCGAGTCAGGTGAGCGGAGGACCGGACGGGAGGATCAGCGTCGAGTCCGTGTGGAGTGTGATGTGCACCGGTGTGAAGGTGATGGCGTCCACCCGTGGGTCCCCTGTGCCGGGATGCCGGGCGTAGCGCGGATGGGCGCCTCCACTGATCTGCCAGCGGATCCGGTGACCCGCGGCGAAGCGGTGGGCCGTGGCACTCATCGCCACGGTGACCTGTGAGGACGCGTGTCCGGTCGCGCGAATCCGGCCCAGCCCGTCGCAGACGTTGACGGACCGGCCCTGTTCGTCGACGTCACACAGGCGGGTGAAGACGTCGGCGTACCCGGTGTCCGTGGAGACGGTCAGCCGTGCGGAGACCGGGCCCAGCACATCGACGGCCTCCGTCAGCGGTGGGCCGGTGAACGTCAGGACGTCATCGCGGGCCTCCAGGGTGCCGTTGTCGCGTGGGCCGGCGGTGCGGGAGAGAAGCGGGCCGCCGAGGGAGGGGGTGGGGTCGGCCGGGTCGTAGCGGAACGACGCCAGTGGGGCGGAGTCCGTGGAGGCCTGCCGGGTGAGATGTCCGTCCGGGGCGGGGTACCAGGAGGTGCCGGTGAGAGCCGGCGGCCAGTCCGGCAGATCCCGCCATGCGTCTTCGCCGCCGGTGTGCACGCGCACCTTGGTGGGACGCAGGCCGGAGGTGTCGGCGTGCAGGTGAGCGCGCAGCCAGGCGAGACTCTCGGCGAACACCTCGGGCCATCCCTGCTGCAGGGCGGAGGTGTGGGTCCAGGGACCGACGAGCAGTGCGGTGTCGCAATCGGCCCGGCACAGCCGTTCGTACTGTTCGAAGGTCTGGTCGGCCAGTGCGTCGTGCCATCCGGTGATCAGAGCCGTGGGTACGCGCAGTCGCTCCGCCGCCTTTGCCGTCGACGCGCCACGCCAGTAGGGGTCTTCGGCGTCCGGATGTGTCATCACGTCGTCCAGCCAGGGGAGTTCGCCGCCGAGGGCCGCGGCGTACGCCCCGCGCAGGGGACGTGCGGTGGTGGCCTCGCGCAGGCGGCGCTGCAGGCGCAGCGTCGCCCTCAGGAACGGTGCCATGCCCTGGTGCTGGTAGGTCATACCCAGGCCGACGGCGAGGACGTTCTCCAGCCGCAGCGCACCCTCGGCGTGGAACAGGGCGTACGGATCGTGCAGCCCCACCTGCACCACCATGGCCTTCAGTTCCGGCGGCGGGTCCAGCGCGAGGGCCCATTGCACATAGCCCAGATAGCTGGGGCCCACCGTGCCCAGCGTCCCGGTGAACCAGGGCTGCCGGCGCAGCCAGGCCACCGTGGCCCGGCCGTCGGCGGCCTCGTTGCGCCACAGGTCGAACACGCCGCCCGAACCGCCCGTGCCGCGGCAGCTCTGCAGGACCACGTGGAACCCCTGCTCGGCGAAGAGCAGGCCGTACTGGGGCGACCACGGCAGGCCTCGGCCGTAAGGCGAGCGGACGAGGAGGGTGGGGAAGTCCCCCTCGGCACGCGGGAAGTAGTGGTCCGTGATCAGCGGGCTGCCGTCGCCGGCCGGCACCACCAGTCCCGGCTCCCACCCGACCTCGTACCGCTTCGCCGGCAGACCCCGCCAGGTCGCCCTCATCATCCGCGAGGACAGCGGCGGCTTCCCGGCCGGCGACGCCCAGGCCGGGCCGGTCACGGCGTCGGACATGCGTGGTGGCATGGTTCCCCTCCTTTATTCCGTACGGTGTACGAGAATAGACCATGTTTGGATGGTCCGGCGAGAACTGCCTCGACAACCAGGGGAAAGGTGAGCGAGCCCGTGTCCAGTGACGGCACGCCCGGTACCACCGGCGTGGACCCAGCACAGCTCTGGCTGCGTTCCGGCGAACCCCGCAGGGGCCGCAGACCCTCCTTCAGCCGGGAGGCGATCACCGCGGCGGCCGTCGCCCTGGCGGATGCGGAAGGACTCGAAGCGGTCACCATGCGACGGGTGGCCGCCGAGATCGGAGCGGGTGTCATGTCGCTCTACAGCTACGCGCCCGACAAGGAGACACTGCTGGAACTGATGGTCGACCACGTCAGCGGTGAGCTGACGGCGCCCGCCCCGCCCAGCGGCGACTGGCGTGCCGACCTGAAGGCCATCGCCCACACGCAACGCGCGCACATGCTGCGCCACCCCTGGCTGCCCGCCGCCCTGTCCACCCGGCGCGTACCGGGCCCCAACACGCTGGCCTTCCTGGAGCACACGCTCGCCGTCCTGCGGCCCACCGGGCTGGACGGTGCGGCGAAGCTGGAGATCTTCGCCCAGCTCACCGCGTTCGTGGCCGGGCACGTCGCCCACGAGGTCGCGCAGGCCGCGGTCTCCCGGTCCCCGGACAGGGCCGCGGCCGAGGCCCGCTACCTCGCCGCCGTCGCCGCCGACGGTCACCACCCGGAACTCGCCGAAGCCCTCTCCGCGCCCGTGCGCCCCGTCACCGCCGAAGCCACCTTCACCCGATTCCTGGGCCGGCTCATAGACGGCCTCGACACCGAGTGACCCGCGCCGCTCCCGGGCCCCGAGCCCGGCCGCCGTCTTCGTCCGGCAGGTCCCGCCGGGGAGCGGGACCGTGGGGGACCATCGGCTGTAAACAGCCGCATGGTGTCGTGGTCAGCTCTTGTAGACGAGGACCCGGAACTTCCATGAGGGGGCGCCCGGGTACTGGGAGGATGAGTTGTCGCTGACATCGGGATCGTTCACCCCGGACAGCAGCCGCACGGGCCGACTGTCCGTCCAGGTCATGCAGCCACCGAACGCCGTGGCCTGAGCCGGCGGGCCGACCCAGCCGCCCGGGTTGTTGTTGAACCTGAGTACGGCGGAGAACTGGAACAGCTCCGGATAGGGCCACCCGCTGGGCGGTGCGGCCAGGAGGTTGCCGTTCGGGTACACCCAGTTGTTCCAGTAGTCGATGGTGATCGTGCTCCTGAGGTCAGGGATGATCCGCACGACGTTCCCCTGGGCGAGGACGTTTCCCGGGTTGGGCCCGGAGGGCAAGCTTCCGGCCTCCTTTCCCCATACGCTGACCAGTTCGTCACGGTCTCCGGGGCTGCTCGCGGGCGCCCTTCTGCTGCACCGGTCCATGGCGTTCGTGGCGGATACGGAGGCCTTGTAGATCGGCACCCGGAACTTCCACATGCCGCCGTTGTCATCGAGTTTCGGGTCGTTGACCCCGAAGAGCAGACGTACCGGAAGGCTGCGGTCCCATCGGGTGCACTGCTGGAACGCGGTGGCCTGGACAGGGGAGTCCACCCAGCCTCCCGGGTTGTTGTTGAACCGCAGCACCGCTGAGTACTGAGACAGGCCGGGATACGGGAATGAGCCGTCCGCCACCCTTCCGGTGCCATCGGGTCCGTAATTCTCCCCGATGCCCACGGGCTTCTGTGTCACTGAGAGCCCCCCTGTAGGGCGCGTGCGGGCAGGCAGCGGGGCCGATCACTGCCGCCGCCGTTTCCCTGGACCACGACTTCTGGAATGTCGCGGTTCGGCACCTGCTGCTCCGTGCAGCGGGTCATCGCCGGGGCCGGTGGCACGGCCGCCGCGCGCGGTGCCGGAACCATGACGGCTTACCGGTCTCCCGGCCCTGGCTGGCGTCCCTGTTCCTCACCCTGCTCGCTGGTTTCGTGGCAACGGGTCGATCCGGCATTCGCTACGCACCACCCCGCACGTGGCTCCCGGGGTGGCGGTGGCCGGCGGGGTCGCGCTCCAGACGCTCGAATCGGCTCTCCGCACTCGTGCGGGGGCCGGCCCGAGGGAGTCGGCGGCCTGCCGGTGAGGCCGTGTGTGGGGGGCGTCCAGCGCCGCGCGGCCCTCGTCGAGCTGGGGGAGCGTCTACTCCGCCTGGCCGGACGCGAGGTCAGCGGCCCCCGCGCAGTCGGCGGGCGCGCAGCACCAGGTCGTCGGTGTGGTGCGCGCCCGCGCCGCCGTCGGGTGCCACGCGCGGTCGCTGCTCGTCCACCTCCACCACCCAGTCGTCGTCGAGGAGGGCGGCGACCATGGAGGGCCAGACGTAGTCGGCCGGGTCGAAGCCGTTGTCGTGTGCCTGCTGGGTCTCCATTCCCGCGTGGTGCACGAGCAGCAGCACACCACCCGGTGCGACGGCACCGAGCAGCGCACGCTCGGCCGCGGCGTCGGGGGTGCGCAGCAGGGCCGGGTACTGGGCGGAGACCAGGTCGAAGGAGGCCGGTGCCGTCGCCGCCTCCGTCAGTGCGGCATGGACCCAGTTCACGGTGACGCCGGCGTCCCGGGCGTGCCCGGCCGCCCGCTCCAGTGCGACGCCCGAGACATCGAGCGCGGTCACCTCCCAGCCGGTACGCGCGAGCCAGACGGCGTCCGCGCCCTCACCGCAGCCCACGTCGAGCACGCGCCCGGGGGTGAGCCCGGCGACCTCGGCCACGAGCGCACCGTTGGGCCGGCCGCTCCACAGCCGTTGCCGGTCGGCGTAGCGGTTGTCCCAATCGGCCCGCACCGCGGGATCCCCGACGTATCCGTCGGGGGAGAAGGGGATGTCGGATGAGTGCGCTGCTGCTGCGATGTCGTCGGTCACGGCTCCACCGTCGCCCGGTACGTCCCCGGCACGCCACCTCTGTTGCCGTTCCGGCAAAACGAACGGTGACAGCGCACGCCCCGGTGCGACCGGCCGGCACCGCACCGGGGCGTAGCGGCGCCGTGCACCGCCTCGCGAGGCCCAGCCGGGCACGGCCCGCGGCTCGCCGCGAGAGCGTACGTACCCCCTGCAGCCCGAACGGCATGAGGAGTTCCACCGCGCCACCGTCGGCGCTGCCGCGGGGATCGGCCTGGCCCCGCGGACATGGACGGTTGAGCGGGCCGACGCATCCGTCCGGACCGCGACCGGACCGGACGGGCGCACCGCCGAGGTCACCGACCACATCCTCGTCATCCGCCGCACCGCCTGGCCCAGGGGCCGGCGCCCGCCCCCCGACGACCGCCTGACAGGGCGGCCGGCGCCCGCCCCCGACAAAGGAAGGGAGACCACGATGCCCAGCACCACGCGGCGGCGCGACCGCCGCCGCGACACTCCGCCGCCCCGGACCGGTGGCGACGAGACGGAGACCCTGCGCGGGTTCCTCGACTACCTGCGGACCTCGATCGCCGCCAAGACCGAAGGCGCCCCCGAACCGCAGGTGCGCACAGCAGCGGTGCCCTCCGGCACGAACCCGCTCGGCCTGCTCAACCACCTGACGTTCGTCGAGCGTTCGATGTTCCTCGGAGACGACGTCACCGACTGGCAGGCGACGTTCCAGGCCGCACCGACGGACAGCGTGGCCGAGGTCGTCGCCCGCTACCGGAACGCGGTCCGGCAGGCGAACGTCGTTCTCGACGGGTGCGCCGATCTGGGCGCACCGGTTCCCCGGCCTCGGTCGGACCGCCCCGCTCCCAGCGTCCGCTGGGCACTCACCCACATGATCGAGGAGACCGGCCGTCACGCGGGCCACGCTGACATCCTCCGCGAACTCGTCGACGGCACGACCGGTCGCTGATTCCGCGCCGACCGCGCCTCATCGGGTCGGCACCGCCAAGCCCACCGTTGTGGTCCGAGGCGGACGGTCCGGCCGTGTTCTACGATCACCTGACTCGCGTCGAAAGGCCGCCTGGGACCGGCAGTGACGGTCCGGGAAGTCCCGGGAATCCGGGGTGCTGAGGGGAAGGGCCGCGGCCGCGCAGGACATGGAGGGGAACGCAGCACATGCAGAATCGTTTGACCCGAGGCGCGGCGGCATTCGCCGGCCTCGTGCTCACCGGCACCGGTCTCGGTCTCGGTGTCGTGAACGCCACGCCGGCGGCGGCGAGTTCGTACGACTGCCCGGCCGGCTACTTCTGCGGCTGGTCGGGCGAGAGCGCCACCGGTTCGATGTGGAAGACCAGCAAGAGCGTCGCGGACCTGGGTGCCTGGGACAACAAGATCCGCTCGTACGTGAACCGTACGAAGGTGTTCGCCTGCGTCTACGAGGACAAGAACTACTCGCCGTGGGGCGGCTACTTCGCCCAGGACCCGAACTCGGCGGGGGAGTACAGCTCGGGCCCTGACGCGACCACCAGCTCGATCAAGTTCGTCCACACCGAGCGTGAGTGCGGCCAGACCGCCTACCCGGGCTGGTACTCCGAGATCGCCCCGAAGGCCCAGGGCTTCGGGGACATGAACGGGGACCGCCGGGCGGACGTCATCGCCCGCGACGACGCGGGGCGGCTGTGGTTCACCCCGGGCACCGGCACCGGCCGGCTCATCGGCAGCGGCTTCAACGGCATGAACACCCTCACCCGGCACGGTGACCTCAGCCGCGACGGGCGCGAGGACCTCGTCACCCGCGAGGCCGCCACCGGCAAGCTGTGGCTCTACCCGGGCACCGGCACCGGCTCCCTGGGCAGCCGCCGGCTGATCGGCGCGGGCGGCTGGAACAGCATGAGCAAGATCACCGCCTTCGGTGACCTGACCGGTGACGGCCGCTCCGACCTGCTCGCGGTCGAGAAGTCCACGGGCAAGCTGTGGCTCTACCCGGGCACCACGACCGGCACGCTCGGCTCCCGCAGGCTGATCGGGTCGGGCGGCTGGAACAGCATGAACGCCCTCGTCGGCATGGGCGACGTGAGCGGCGACGGCCGTGCCGACCTGTACGCCCGCGAGGCGGCCACCGGCAAGCTGTGGCTCTACCCCGGCACCACGACCGGCAAGTTCGGCACCCGCAAGCTGGTCGGCTCCGGCGGCTGGAACGCCATGGCGAACCTGATCTCGGTCGGCGACTTCTCCGGCGACGGGCGTCCCGACCTCGCCACGGTGACCAATGAGAAGTACGCGATCGACGGCTACGTAGGCAACCCCGGCTGGCTGATCAAGTACCTGGGCCGGAACACCGGCACGCTGGCGGCCGGCGAGCGGACCGACGGCGAGTGGTGGGGCCTCAACGGCCTCGCCTAGTCCTCTGCCCGAAGGCTCAGGGCGTGACAGCGGGACCGGTCTCCGCCCCGGTGGAGGCCCGTCCCGCTGCACATCCGTGCACGGTTCCTCCGCCGGGCGGTGAGGCGCGGGGGCGCGGGCGGGTCAGTGTGGCCGGAGCCCGGCGAACACCACGTCGAAGACCCGCTGTCGGGCCGTCGGGTCCGTGGCGAGCTGCTCCGTCGCCGTGCCGGTGCCGACGATCAGCGCGATCAGTTCCGGCAGGCCCAGCTCGGGGCGGACGGCACCGGCCCGCTGTGCCGCGGCCAGGAGTCCGGTCAGCTGGGCCCGCATCGTCGTGGTCAACTCCTGCAACGACGCGTGGACGTCCACCCCGGCCGCGGCGAGCGCCCTGGTGAACTCCTCCTTGCCCGCGGACTGTTCGACCACCAGGCGGAAGCAGCCGAAGAAGGCCTCGGCGGGGTCGGCCTCGGCGGCCAGCTGTGCGGTCTCGGCCGTGATCGTCTCCAGCCTGCGCACCATGACCGCCTCCAGCAGCGCCTCCTTGGTCGGGAAGTGCCGGAAGAGCGTGCCGACCCCGACGCCGGCGGCGCGGGCGATCTCCTCCGTCGGCACGCCGATGCCACGGGTGGTGAACACCTCCGTGGCGATGTCCAGCAGCTTGGCCCGGTTGCGGGCCGCGTCCGCCCGCAACGGTCGCTCCGCAGCACCGCTCATCCCGCTCATCTGCCCTCTCCGTGCGAGGCGGACCCGTCCATGGACAACCGGAGTGTCCAGTCCGTATCGTTCAAACGGAGTCGCTAGTCCGATTCTAGTGGCATGTCCGATGGGGGTCGATCATGTCCGAAACCATGTCTGCGCGCGAGGTCTTCCTCAAGCTGCTGGAGGGCATCACGGAGGGGCGGTTCACTGAGCTGGCCGAGCTCTACTCCGAGGACGCCGTGGTGGAGACCGCCTTCGAGCCGGTCGGGCCGCGGCGGATCGAGGGGAGGGCCGCGCTCGCGGGGCGGTTCACGGAAGCCGCCACGCGTTCGCCCATGGAACTTCGGGCGAAGAACGTGGTGGTCCGGGAGACCGACGATCCCGAAGTGGTCGTCGCCGAGTGGGACTACCAGGTGCACCACCGGATCACCGGCCGGACGTTCGAAGCCGCGAACATCCAGGTGCTGCGGGTCCGCGAGGGCCTGATCGTCCACAGCAGGGACTTCCACGACCACCTGGCTCTCATCGTGGCCGGCGGCGGCCTGCCCCAGCTTGTGACGGCGCTGGAAGGCAAGTAGCGGTCTGCGGCACCACATTCGTCGCAGCAGGCGCCCGGTGTCCCGACCTTGGTACACCGGGGGTGACAACCCCCGGCCGGCATGCCAGGTTGTAGCCCTTCCGTCGCTGACAGAGGGGGGAACAGCCGTGCCGAAATACGCGCAGACAGACGAGGAAGCCGACAAGGCCCTGCGGGAGTACTGCGATTCGATCGGCTTCGATGCCGAATGGATCACGCCGGAGGACTGGGCGACGACGATCAGGATCGCCCGCGACAAGGGCAAGGGTCTCACCGTGGCCTACGGCACCATCGACGAGGACCGTTCGGCCATGGTGAAGGCGGGGGCCAGGACCGCTCGTCAGGGCGTGGTCGACAACGATCCGTCCGGGCTGATCGCGGCGATCGAGACGCACTACTCGCTCAAGGACTCCCTGGTGCTCACGATCCTGAAGCAGTGCCGGGGCGCCTATGTGGCCGGCGAGCGGGTCGACCTCGGCCTCGGTGGGAAGCCGATGCACTCGACGGCGTATGCCGAGCTGCGCGAGGAGTGGAAGGCGGCGGGCAAGCTGGGCGCGGGCGGCGTCTACACGAACTTCCACTCCTTCGAGCCCCAGGACAAGGCTGCCGAGGGAAAGGGCAACGTCGGCGGCACCCTGGCCAAGCGGAAGGTGCAGGGAAACCTGCTGGTGAAGATCAACGGCGTCAAGTTCAACATGCACATCGACATATCGGACAAGTAGCTCCGCCACTGTACGCGTCGGCCGTGACGCACGGGTGCCGTGCGTCACGGAACGCCACGAATCGCGTACAGCGCGTGCTCCGTGCGTGAGGCGCTGCGTGTCACAAGTGGCCGCCCTCCAAGTCTGACGGACGTCGCCGCCGCACCGTTCGGTCGGTGCCGGGCCGCCGCACGGGGCGTCAGAAGAGGTCGCGGTACTGGTTGAAGCCGGTGCCGACCTTGGTTCGGGCCTTGAAGGGCGCGGCCGCCCTGCCCGTCCCCTTGTACAGCCACAGGGCGCCCTGGGAATCCCGGGCGAGCAGGTCGCTGTGGCCATCGGCGTCGACATCACCGGTGGCCACCAGCTTGTTGAACCGGTTCCAGCCGGAACTCACCTTCACACCGGAGGCGAACGGCTTGCGTGGATCGCCCGTGCCCTTGTAGAGCCAGAGGGCGCCCTGCCTGTCGCGGGCGACGATGTCCGGCCTGCGGTCGCCGGAGAGGTCGCCCTGGCCGGCGATCTGGGTGAACCGGTCCCAGCCGGAGCCGACCTTGACGCGCGGTGCCAGTGAGCCGCCCGCCCTGGTCTGGAAGCGCCAGAGGATGCCCTGCTTGTCGCGGGCCAGCAGGTCGGGGTGCTTGGCACCGCCCAGGGTGCCGGGGGAGAAGGCGACGTTGTACCGGCCCCAGCCGGTGGCCACCTTCTTGAGGCGGCCGTAGCGCCAGAGATTCAGCGTGCCGTCGTCCATGACGTGGTACGCGCCGTCCTGGTAACCCGTCAGATCAGGGTCGATCGACACCCCGAGCCTGAAGTGCGGCCACTGGTAGCCGCCCGACGGGGCATCGAAGCCGCCCTTCCCGTCGCGCATGTACACGTACATCTGGCCCGACGGCAGGATCCCGGACAGGAAGAAGTCGGGCGCCGCGGGGGTGGGCCTGTGCTGACCGGCCGCCGCGGCGCTCCGGGCGACGTCTTCCGCCGGACCGGTCGTCGCGGCGGTGTCGGCCAGGGCGGTGCCGGCGGTGGCGCCGACCAGGGCGACGGAGATCGCCGAAGTGACGAGACGCGACGACGCGCGTGCACGCGGGGAGGACCGGGTCACGTAGGACTCCATGAGGGATGCGGAACCAGGCGGCGCGCCCGGCAAGGGTGTGGGCCGCGCTCGCTTCATTGTCCGGATCTTCGCACGTCTGTCCCGGTGATTTTGCAACAGGGTGCAGAATGCCGGATTCCGCCCGGGCGGCACCGCACATGACCTCCCGCAAGCCCGAGGGAAGCTCTCCGGGAGCGCGCCGCGCCGGCTGCCGGTGACCCACCGCGCTCATCGAGGAGCAAGGTCGCTGTCCGGTTCACAGCAGGGCCGTCAGGTTCCGCACGCTGCGGCCGCCCTCCCGGCGTACGCCCAGGGGGACCAGGGCGGCGCGGGACGGCAGCCGCACGCCGCCGGTGAACGCCACCCGCGTACCCGGTCCTTCGGGCGCCGCCGCCACACCGATCAGCAGGAACCGGCTCTGCAGCCAGCACCAGCCCGGCCGCTGCACCCCGCGCAGCCGGGCCCGCATCCCATACCTGCTGCGCGCCAGCGCCTCGACGCGCTCGCCCTGCCGGCGGACGACCCGGAGCCGCTCCATGTCGGTCACCACCTGTCCGAACCCGCCCTCCAGGTCGCCCAGCAGGGACCAGACCCGCTCGAAGGGTGCGTCGACGTGCGCCTCGGTCACGTGGGCGCCGCGGATGCCGGCGGCCAGGACGTGCAGGCGGCGCACGGGGTCGAGGTCGGTGGTGGGCCAGTGTTCGTTCATGACGTCCACGCCTTCCGGAAGGTGTCGCGGGCTCGGTGCAGTCGCGACTTGACGGTGCCCGTGCGCACACCGAGGAGGGCCGCGGCGGTGCGCTCGTCCAGGCCCTCCACGTCACGCAGCATCAGCACCGCACGGTGTTCGGGGGAGAGCCGGTCCAGTACGTCCCTGATGTCGGTGGAGAGCTGGGGGTCTCCGCGGGCCGGGAGCGCGCTGAGATCGGCCGGTACGGTGCGGCCGGCGCGATGTGCGGTGCGGAGCGCCTCGCGCACGGCGATGGCCCGGACCCAGCCGTGCAGGGCGGCCGGGTTCTTCAGTGTGCGCAGCGACTTGAAGACCGCCACCAGGGCCTCCTGCGCCGCGTCCGCCCCTTGGTCCAGGGCGACGGCCGAGCACACACGACCCACGTACGGGGCGAGTACGTCCAGGAGTTCGGCCATGGCGAGGGTGTCGCCACGCTGGGCGGCTCGCACCAGCACGGCCGTCCGGTCGTCGGTTCGGTCATCGGGCACGGGCCTGATCCTTCCACCGCGCCACGCGCAGGGCGGCGACGGCCAGGACGGCGCACAGCGGGGTGTAGAGCGCGAGGTTGAGCCAGTAGAAGGCGGTGCCGGTCTCCTTGGCGAACAGCCAGTAGATTCCCGCGAGGGCGCGCAGCGAGAGGCCCGCGGCCACGGCCAGGGTGCCGAGGCGGAGGACCGCGTGGCGGGGGCGGCGGGAGTGGGCCAGGACGAACGCGGCGGCGGTGAGGAGGAGGGCGACGAGCGGGAGCAGGACCGGCGGTGTGAACGGTGCGTCCGTACCGAGAACCGCTCGGGACAGGCTCCCGTCGTCGGTCGCCGGCCAGGTGGCGCCGGTCGTCCAGTACAGGTGGAGCAGGGCGTCCACGGTGAGCACCGAGGCGACGAGCGTGGCGGCGCGGACGGGCGCGGGACTGTCGGTCCGATACGGCATGGGTCCTCCTGCGGCGACTTCGGGAATCCGTCACCCTCCAGAGGAGCCGTCCACGCGAAACGTTCCGTCGAGGTACGCGAATTCTTCAGAGGACATCAGGGCGGATCCCGGCCCCGCGGGAAGCCGTCGAGGCGGAGTCGGCACGAGGAGGTAGGCCGAGACGACGTCGAAGCGGGAGCAGGTGTTCAGCCGGATCGCGCGGGGTCTCCCGGACCGGGTCGAGATGACCGCCGGCCTCACCGTCCATCTCGCCCGTCGGCGCCACGAGGCCCGAGGGAGGGCGAACGCGGCGGGCGCCGGAGCGGAGACGGCGAAGGGGCCGGTGGTCGGTGAACGACCGCCGGCCCCTTCGTGTTCCGGGTCAGGCGCCCGGGCGCTTACGGAGATCCTCGCCGAACAGGCGCAGGAGCTTGTCCTCGACGACCGGCGTGAGGGCCTTCACATAGCCGTCCGCGAGGTGACCGTAGTCGCGGTAGACCATCGTGTTGCCCACGACGACCGGGCAGTTGCCGGAGGGCGCGCACACCCAGTCGTAGGGGTTGACGATCGTCACACCCTCGGCGTCGGCGGCCGCCTTGATCGCCTTGGTGACTTCCGGCTTCGGGTCGGCCTCCGAGCGGTCGCGCGCGCAGGCACTCAGATCGCTCGAGTGGGCGGTCGCGCAGTCCACCGCGTTGTTCTTCGGCCACGGGGTGTCCAGGATGGTCATCACCCGCGTGCGGCCGTGCTGCAGGATGCGGTACGTCTCGGCCTGCCCCTTGCCCCAGGCCTCGGCGATGTCGCCGTCGCCCCACAGCTTCGCCGAGTTGGAGCTGGAGGTGATGACGAGCTCGGGCTTCATCTTGAGGATCTTCTCGATCGTGACCTTCCGCCAGTCGTCACAGGTCGAGTAGGGGCCCTTGTTGTATTCGATGGTGATCTGGGCGACCTTGCACGCGTTCTTCGTGAGCGAGTAGAGCCGCCAGTGGTGCTTCTTGGCGATCGCGTCGAGCGCCGGGAACCACTGGGCGACGTGCGAGTCGCCGAACAGGACGACGCTGCGGTCCGCCTTCGTGTCGCCGTACAGGCAGGGCTGCGTCTGCACCGTGCCGGTCATCGTCAGGGCGCAGTCGTCGGTGTACACCTTGGACCGCTTGTAGGCGGTGTCCCGCATGCTGGGCGAGAGGTTGGACGGCAGCTTGTCCACCTTCTGCTCCAGCAGCTCGGTCAGCGCCGCCCGCGGGTCGGCCGCCTTGGCGAGCACCTGCTGGGTCTTCTGCCGGGCCACGCCCTCGTCCAGCTGCGGCGGGAACTGCGCGGCGACCACCGCGACGCAGGCCGTGACGGCCGACAGGCCGAGACCGAGCACCAGACCCCGCCCGGCCCGGGCCTTGAAGGCGCGGTGGAAACGCATCGGGTTCTCGATGAGGTGCAGCGTCAGCCAGGCGAGCGGGATGCCGCACAGCGCGGCGATCAGACGCAGCGGACCGTCGTGCTCGCCGAAGCCGGCGGCGGCGGGGACGAGCAGGATCAGCGGCCAGTGCCACAGGTACCAGGCGTACGAGACACCGCCGACCCAGACGGCCGGGCGCAGGGACAGCAGCGCGCCCGCGCCCCAGCGGCCGCCCGCGGCGCCGCAGGCCAGCACGGCGGCGGCGCCGAACACCGGGACGATCGCGTTGTGGCCGGGGAAGCGGGTGCTGTCGTCGAAGACGACGGCACCGTAGGCGATGGCGCCCAGACCGGCCCAGCTGACGACCGCGGCGACCGGCCGCGGGATGTCGTCGAGACGGTCCGCCGCCAGCGCCAGCACGGCGCCGACCGCGAGTTCCCAGATGCGGCCCTGTGAGCCGAAGTAGGCCCAGGACGGAGAGGTCTCGGTGAGGTGGAGGTTGACCGCGAAGGAGCCCGCGGCCAGGGCCAGCAGCGGCAGCGCGAGCAGCGCCCGGCGCCGGAACAGCTTCAGGGCGACGATCAGGAGGATCGGCCAGATCAGATAGAACTGCTCCTCCACCGCCAGCGACCAGAAGTGCTGGAACGGCGAGGGCGGCACATCCGTGTTGAAGTAGTCGGTGCCGGCGTCGGCGAGCCGGAAGTTGACGACGTACCAGGCGGAGGCGATGGCGTCCTTGGCGTAGTCCGCGAAGCGCAGCGGGCCGAGGAAGAGCCAGGAGCCCGCGAGCGTCGCCATGACGACGAGCGTCGAGGCGGGCAGCAGACGCAGCGCGCGCCGGGCGTAGAAGCGGCCCAGCGCGATCTTGCCTTCACGGCGGTGTTCCCGGAGCATCAGCGACGTGATCAGGAAGCCGGAGATCACGAAGAAGACGTCCACACCGATGTAGCCGCCGGCCACCGGGGCCACGCCGGCGTGCGCGAACGCCACCAGCGAGACGGCCACCGCGCGCAGGCCCTGGATGTCCAGCCGCAAGCCCGCGTTGCCGGCCGCCGTCCGCCCGCCCCGTTCTCCGGGAGCGCCGTCGCGCGGTTTCGGTATGGATGCGGCTTCCTCGGATGTGGGCCGCGGAGGGTGCGCGAGGCGGCGAACGGGCACCGTCAGGATCTCCTTGCTCGTCAGACGTCACCGAGACGCCTTCACGCGCCATCGGCAAGGCTCCGGAGGCGGGGCGCCGCCAGAAGAGGCGGCGCCGGTGATCGCCCCGGAGCCGGACGATCGAACCTACCCTCGACCGGGTCCGTGAGCGATGACGTTGTGATCACATCGTCACAACAAACGGTGAAGGTGGGTTTGAATCTACATGATCTGAACCCGACAGGATGGCGCCGGGTCCGTGGGACCGGCCTCAGGTCCGGGGCGCGGCCGCGGTGGTCTCCAGCGGCGGGGTGACCGGGTCCGAGGCAGGTCGGCCGGTGTCGCCGAACGGTGGCGCCGGCTCGCCCGGGCGCCGGCCGTCGTCGGTGTCGGCGGCGCGTACCTGCGCGAAGGCGGCGCTCAATCCGCGTTTCAGCCTCCTGGAGACCGGCCTCTCGACGAGCCGGTGCACCAGGTGGGCCAGCAGAAGCATGCCTGCCACGGTGCCGCCGAGCAGCAGCCAGCGGTCGACCTTGTACTGGAGGTGGTGGAAGACCTCCCAGCCGATGGACTCGTGGAGCAGGTACAGCGGATAGGTGAGGGCACCGGCCGCCGGCAGCCAGCGCCAGTCGATCCGGTGGAACCAGCCCAGGGAGACGCCCGCCATCACGGCGAAGAAGACCGTGATCAGCACGGCCACACCCCCGCCGGGGATGTTGTGCCCCACGTAGTGCAGGCTCCGTCGCCAGGTCTGCATGGCGGTGTGCTGCCCCATGGCGAAGGACAGGCCCACGATGCCCCACAGCAGCAGGTTCGGCCCGAAGCGGTGGATCAGGAAGAAGGCCAGGCCGGCGATGAAGAACCAGCAGTACTGGGCCATGACGAGGTCACTGAGCGGACCGGAGCCGTACCCCTTGGCCAGCAGTGCGACGGTCGCCCAGACGCAGCAGAAGGTGATCACCCGCCGGTAGGTGAGGCCACGCCATACGACGAGGGCGAACAGCAGGTAGAAGCGCAGTTCCGCCCAGAGCGTCCAGTACACCCCGTCGACGTGCTCGACGCCGAGGGGCCACTGGAGCATCGTCAGGTTGACCAGCACCTCGCGCCAGGCATGCGGCTCGAGGCCGCCGGGAACGAGGGTGACCACCGCGGTGGTCGCGAGCACGCCCAGCCAGTAGGCGGGAAACAGCCGGATCACCCGGGAGGTGAAGAAATCCGCGACGGTACGTCCCCAGCAGCTCATGCAGATGACGAAGCCGCTGATCATGAAGAACAGCTCGACGCCCAGCCACCCGTAGGCGGAAGGCCGGAAGATGACCGGGAAGAGCTGCGCCTGGGGGCCGTCCCATCCCTCGCCGAACGCTACATAGTGGTAGGAAACCACCATCAGGGCCGCGATGAGCCGCAGGGCATCAAGAACGACGATCCGGTTGCCGCGCTCCTGCCGCCCGGTCTTCCGCCGCCCACGCGGGCGGCGACCGCCCGTAGCGTCCGGCCTGGTTCTCTTGCTTATGCGCACTCAGCTCTCCAGGGCTGTCATCTCGTAACAAAGCGTGCCAATCAACCCACGGTCACGGTGCAGCCGCAGGGCTGATCCACGGGTGTGGAGGTGAGTGGGGCCGGCCCGGTGTCATGTCCGCGGGCACGGAGCGATCATCCTAGTTGCAGGCCGCGGTGCAACGGCCTGTGTCACTTGCCACGTCGTCCGGGCCGCAGCTGTTCCGGGGTGAGGGATGCGGCGAGCTGCAGATCGAGCAGGCGGGTGGACGAAGATACGATCACACCGCCGATCCTGCCAGCGGGCGCGTGCCTGGGCAGGGTGTACCGGCCGGGGCGTGCAGGGCGATGAGACCCGCCGGGCGGAGCACGCATGGGGTGCCCCGCCGTCGCGGGTACCGGGCGGGGAGCAGGCAAGTCCCGCCCCTCAAGCGACGACGGCTGACGCTCCCGTACCCACGGGCAGGGTGAACAGACCTGGCCTGCCCGGTGGTTGGAGAGGGGGGAGACTCGCGCGTCATGCGTCCACGAGCACGGAGGGTCACCCCGTGAGCGAAGGGAGCGAGCGCGCTCAGGCCCCGCGGCGTAGGCGCAGCGGTGTGTACACGAGCAGGGCCGCGAGGAACGCCACGGGGTAGGCGAGGTCGGCGCCGTGCAGGGCCTGGGCGACCGGGCCCACGTACAGGCTGGTGCTCATGAACGGCACCGCGACGGCGAATCCGACGACGAACGCCGTGATCGCCGGCCACCACGGCTGCGGCTCCGCCTCCTCCGCCGCCAGGTCGACCGGCCGGCCGCCGCGCGCCCGCGCGCGGGCCAGCCAGTCGACGATCACGATCGCGACGAACGCGGGGATCCAGTAGCCGACGAACAGCAGCACGTTCTGGAAGCGGGCGGTGGTGTCGGCGGCATGCATCCACAGCACGAGCGGGAAACCGAGCACCGCGGCGAGCGCGGCGGCCACCGGCCGCGGCAGCCGCGCGCCGACGGTCTGCAGCGCCAGTGACCCGCTGTAGTCGTTCATGGCGTTGCTGCACAGCGCCGCGAGAGCGACCGCGAGGAGCCCGAACGCGCCGAGCGCGCCGCCGCCGAGCAGCCGGTCCACACCGCGGGCGGTCTGGTCGGTGAACTGCGCGGCACCCCACAGCCCGAGTGCCTGCACCGCCACGAAGGACACGCCGACACCGAGCAGGGTGCACCAGAACATGCGCGGGCGGGACGCCGTCCGGGGCAGGTAGCGGCTGAAGTCGCTGGCGTACGGGGCCCACGAGAGGGCGAGACTCAAAGCGATGGTGCAGGTCAGTACGAACGCGCCCGCCCGATCGGCGCCGTGCACGGTCGCGGCCGTCGCGGGATGGCCGCCGTGCGCGAGCTTCACCGCCAGCGCGACGAACGAGGCGCCGAGCGCGAAGGTCATCACCGTCTGCAGGCGGTGGATCGCCTCGTATCCGATCACGCCCAGCGCCCCCTGGGCCGCCAGCATCACCAGGACGCCCAGCCAGAACGGCCAGCCGAACAACTGGGCCAGGGCGTCCCCGCCGAACAGACCGATCAGCGCGTCCCAGGCGATGGACGACAGCCACTGCAGGGCGCCCGGCAGGGCGACGGCCCGTCCGAAGGCCAGCCTCGCCAGCGGCAGCTGGCCCGCGCCGGTCTGACTGCCCCAGGTCCCCAGATAGGCCGTGGGCACCGCACCGAGCAGGGTACCGAGCACCACGGCCAGCAGCGCGGTGGCGAAGTCCAGCCCGAGGGCCGCCCCCACGGTGCCGGTGAACACGCCGGTCATCGTCAGGTTGGGGGCGAACCACACGGTGAAGAGCCGCCGGGGGCTGCCGTAGCGAGCGTCCTCGGGCACCGGCGTGATGCCGCGCGCCTCCACCCGCAGATCCCCGGGGGCCGTCGGCATCCGGCCGTCGAAGACGCGGCGCGCCTCGGCGACGGCCGTCTCTTCATGGGCATACGGCAACGACATACGACATCCCTCCGCCAGTCCTAACTGGTTCAGGTTCAACGGGTGTGATCTCAGCCCCCGTGCGGGGGCACCCCGTGTCCAGGTACGCCGGCCAGAATAGCCCGGACCGGTGGCCGGTTCCGGCCGGGGCGAGGGGAGGCCGCGTGCGACGGCGTGACGGCGACCGCGGCGCGGCTGTGGCGGCGACCGTGGCGCGGCTGTGGCGGTCCGGCCTCGGAGGCTCGTCAGAGAGCCCGCCGACCTAGCCCACCCGGGGAAGACGCGACGGAGCCGAAGACGGCGTGATCAGCGAGGCCAAGGACCAGGACCTCTCCGTACGAAGACCATGACGTGCGCCTGCGTCGTGCAGCCGGCGCCCCGAGCCTCCTGGGGCCGTCCCGTGAGTGATGCCCGTGGCGGTGCCTCGGCGCGCCCGGGGTGCCTACGTCTCATCCGGCGAGGGCGAGGTTCGCCGCCCGGCCTCGTCCGCCTGGCGGAAGATGTCCGCGCATGTGGGGAACGGTGCCGTCGCGCGGGCGGCGAGGACGGTCAGCGTATGCCGCGCCTCCGTGCTCAGCCGTAGCAGCTGCAGGCAGGACCTGTCGCCCGTGTAGGCGTACAGGCGGAAGATTTTGACGGCGGTTTCGTCGCGGTCGTCGGCGAAGGTGCCGGGAAGCCCGGCGAGCAGTTCGAAGTCCTGCTTGCCGGTCGTCGCGTCGGCCACGGTACTGATGGACAGGTCCTCGAACTCCGCGACGGACAGGGAAGCGTCCACCGCGACAGCGTGGGAGGCCAGGGCCACGAAGACCTCGATCAGCCGTTCTCCCACCGCCCTGTCGATGCCCCAGGCCCGCAGCCGGTCATGGCGGCGACCCTGACGCCACGGCTCGCGGTCCAGCAGGGGCAGCAGGACGCGCCCCAGGTACGCGCAGCGACGCCACAGCATGTCGTGGTCCGAGGCCATCGGCGATCCTCTCCCCAGCGAGTGGAGGTCCTCCAACTTCCCACCGCGCGCGAGCCGGGCACAAGACGGGGCTGCCGGCCGTACCGTCACCCGCCTGGCCGCTCGTTCGAGAAGTCGTCGGGGCCGCGCGGGGGCAGGATTTATGCGGGCCGGCGGGCCGGGTGATGTGTTTCTCTGTGGCGTCGGACCATTGCGGCGTGTAGCGTCAGGGTGGTTGTCGTGGTTCGCCGTTCCTGCCCGTACCGCCAGGTGCGGGCGTTTTGATGTATGGCGTGCTCGCGGCAGTCACTGCGGGTCTGCACGGTGCGGACCCGGCTCGACCGAGAGGTAAACGCATGGCCAGCGGGACCGTGAAGTGGTTCAACGCCGAAAAGGGCTTCGGTTTCATCCAGCAGGACGGCGGGGGCCCCGACGTCTTCGCGCACTACTCCAACATCAACTCTTCCGGCTTCCGTGAGCTGCAGGAAGGCCAGTCCGTGACCTTCGACGTCACGCAGGGCCAGAAGGGCCCGCAGGCGGAGAACATCACGATCGTCGCCTGAGCCGACGCCCGATCGGTGGCCCCCGGAAGTCCTTTCCGGGGGCCATGGCTGTATGTGGGGCACATCCCTCGGTGTCGGCCGGTGAGCAACCCCCGGCTTGGTGCGGGCCGGACCACGGCACGCACACCCACCCGTACGGATGCATCGCCTCCCGCACGCTCACCGGCGTGTGAAGAGCGGTCGCGGTCACCCGGGTAGACGGTCGGTCACGTCCGGGGCGCGAGAGTCGCCTGCGAAAGGGCCGCTGTGGTGGACGGCCGCCGGGCCAGGCCCTTTGTCCTCTCAGTGGAAAAAGTCTGCGGGAATCCGTGCACGACTTCTTCCCCAGGTCCGCCGTCACTGCTACGTTCGCCGTCGAAAGCCCGACACTGGTGGCCGAAACTGGCGGGGAGGGGCACGTGAGACGCATGACCGCTCGACCGGCGAACGCGCACCAGGCCCGTCTGCTGAAGCTGCTCCGTGACAGCGGCCCCAACTCCCGTGCCCAACTGGGCGACCAGGTCGAACTCTCCCGGTCCAAGCTGGCCGTCGAGGTGGACCGGCTGCTGGAGACGGGGCTCGTCGCGGCCGACGGACTCGCCGCCTCGCGCGGCGGCCGCCGTTCGCACAACGTCCGGCTCAACCCGGACCTCAGGTTCCTCGGTGTCGACATCGGCGCGACCTCGGTCGACGTCGCCGTCACCACCCCCGAACTGGAGATCCTCGGCCACCTCAACCAGCCGATGGACGTCCGTGAGGGACCGGTCGCTGTCTTCGAACAAGTCCTGGCCATGGCGGAGAAGTTGAAAGCCGCCGGGCTCGCCGGGGGCTTCGACGGCGCCGGCATCGGTGTCCCCGGGCCGGTCCGCTTCCCCGACGGCGTACCGGTCGCCCCGCCGATCATGCCCGGCTGGGACGGCTTCCCCGTACGGGAGGCGCTCAGCCAGGAACTCGGCTGCCCGGTCATGGTGGACAACGACGTGAACCTCATGGCCATGGGGGAGCAGCACGCCGGAGTCGCCCGCACCACGGCCGACTTCCTCTGCGTCAAGATCGGCACCGGTATCGGCTGCGGCATCGTGGTCGGCGGCCGGGTCCACCGCGGCACCACCGGCAGCGCCGGGGACATCGGCCACATCCAGGCCGTACCCGACGGCCGGCCCTGTGCCTGCGGCAACCGGGGCTGCCTGGAAGCCCACTTCAGCGGCGCCGCGCTCGCGAGAGACGCGGTGCAGGCGGCCGGGCAGGGCCTGTCCGCCGAGCTGGCGGCACGTCTGGAGGCGAACGGCACCCTGTCCGCCGTGGACGTGGCCGCCGCCGCGGCGGCCGGCGACGCCACCGCGCTCGATCTGATCCGCGCGGGCGGCACCCACGTCGGCCAGGTCATCGCCGGACTCGTGTCCTTCTTCAACCCCGGCCTGGTGGTGATCGGCGGCGGGGTGACCGGCCTCGGCCACACCCTGCTCGCAGCCATCCGCACCCAGGTCTACCGCCAGTCGCTCCCGCTCGCGACCGGCAACCTGCCCATCGTCCTGGGGGAGCTGGGTCCCACCGCCGGTGTCATCGGCGCGGCCCGGCTGATCAGCGACCACCTCTTCTCACCCGCGTAGGCCCACGACAGCTCCTCACCGCGCCGACCCTCGGTCAGCGCGCGCGACCTTGATCCACTACGCCCACTGACTCGTGTAACGACGCCTTCCGTCCGTACGGCACACAGCCCTGCCCTCCGAGCCGCAGCACGCCTGCCCGGCCGCAGGCGCGGCACGCCCTGACACCGGCCCGCACGTCCGCCGAGGGGAACCCACATGGCACCAGAACCACCGCTGCTCAGCATGTCCGGGATCACCAAGTCGTTCCCCGGTGTCCGCGCCCTGGACGGCGTCGACCTCGACGTCCAGGCGGGGGAAGTGCACTGTCTGCTCGGCCAGAACGGCGCCGGCAAGTCCACGCTCATCAAGGTCCTGGCCGGCGCGCACCAGCCGGACGACGGCACCATCCGCTGGCGCGGCGAGCCGGTCACCCTGCGCTCGCCCATCGCCGCCATGCGGCTCGGCATCGCCACCATCTACCAGGAACTCGACCTGGTGGAACACCTGTCGGTGGCGGAGAACGTGCACCTCGGCCACGAGCCGACAGCCGCCGGCTTCGTCGTCCGCGGAAAGGCGGCCCGCACCTCGACAGGCGGGCTGCTCAAGCGGCTCGGACATCCGGAGATCGACCCCACCCGGCTGGTCGGGGAGTTGTCGGCGGCCCAGCAGCAGATCGTGTCGATGGCACGCGCCCTCTCGCACGACGTACGGCTCATCGTGATGGACGAGCCGTCCGCCGCGCTCGACCCCGACGAGGTGGACAACCTCTTCCGGATCGTGGGGGACCTCACCGCCGACGGTGTCGCCGTCGTCTACATCTCCCACCGGCTGGAGGAGATCCGGCGCATCGGCGACCGGGTGACCGTACTCAAGGACGGGCGGGCGGTCGCGGGGGGACTGCCCGCCAAGACCACTCCGACCAGGGACGTCGTCGCGCTGATGACCGGCCGCGACGTCGAGTACGTCTTCCCCGAGCGGCCCGTCGGGGAACCGGAGGCCGCACCGGTCCTCCAGGTCCGCGGCCTCGCGCGCGACGGCGAGTTCGCGCCGCTCGACCTCGACCTGCGGCCGGGGGAGATCGTCGGACTGGCCGGACTGGTCGGCTCCGGGCGCTCGGAGATCCTGGAGACGATCTACGGTGCGCGCAGGCCCACGGCAGGCCGGGTCACCGTGGAGGGACGGACCCTGCGCCCCGGAAGCGTCCGCTCGGCCGTACGCGCCGGACTCGGACTGGCACCCGAGGAGCGCAAGGCCCAGGCCCTGCTGATGCTGGAGTCCGTCACCCGGAACGTCTCGGTGTCCTCCCTGTCCCGCTTCTCCCGGGCCGGCTGGGTCGACCGGCGCGCCGAACGGGCCGCCGCACGGGCCGCCGTCCGTGAACTGTCCCTGCGGCCCGACAACCCGGACGTGCCCGTACGGACCCTGTCCGGCGGCAACCAGCAGAAGGCCGTCCTGGCCCGCTGGCTGTTGCGCGGCTGCCGGGTGCTGCTGCTGGACGAGCCCACGCGTGGCGTCGACGTCGGCGCACGCGCCGAACTGTACGCGGTGGTGCGCCGCCTCGCCGACGAAGGGCTCGCCGTCCTGCTGGTCTCCAGCGAGGTACCCGAGGTGCTGGGCCTCGCCGACCGCGTGCTGGTGCTCCGCGAGGGCCGGGTCGTCCACACGGCGCCCGCCCGGGAGCTGGATGAACACCGTGTCCTCGACCTCGTCATGGAAGGAAGCCCGGCGTCATGACGCAGCCCGTCTCCCCGCCCCGGGACACCGCCGGCAAGATCGGGCCGGCCGGCCGGCCCGCCACCTGGCGCTCCCTGTCGGCCCGCGCCGACGTCCGTACCCTCTCCCTGCTCGGTGTGCTCGCCGCGCTCGTCGTCATCGGAGGCGTCACCAAGCCCGACGAGTTCCTCGACACCCGGAACCTGCAACTCGTCCTCACCCAGGCCTCCGTGATCGGCGTGGTCACCGTCGGCATGACCTTCGTCATCACCTCCGGCGGCATCGACCTCTCGGTCGGCGCCATCGTGGCCCTCGCCTCCGTCTGGGCGACCACGGTCGCCACCCAGGAGTACGGTTTCGCGGGCATCCTGTTCACCGCGATGGTCGTCGGCCTCGGCTGCGGACTGGTCAACGGCGTGCTCATCGCCTACGGCGGGATGGTTCCCTTCATCGCCACCCTCGCCATGCTGGCCTCGGCGCGCGGGCTCGCCCTCCAGATCACGGACGGCAAGACGCAGATCGTCACCATTGACAGCGTCCTCCGGCTCGGGGAGCGCGACTCCTATGTGCTCGGGGTCCCGCCGCTGGTCATCGTGTTCGCGATCGTGACGATCGTTGGCTGGCTCCTGCTCAACCGCACCACCTTCGGCCGGCGCACCGTCGCCGTCGGCGGCAACTCCGAGGCCGCCCGGCTCGCCGGCATCGACGTCCGCCGCCAGCGGCTCTACCTCTACCTGTTGTCCGGGCTCTGCTGCGGCATCGCCGCCTTCCTGCTGATCGTGCTCTCCGGCTCCGGCCAGAACACCAACGGCAACCTGTACGAACTAGACGCCATCGCGGCCGCGATCATCGGCGGAACCCTGCTCAGCGGGGGCCGCGGCACCGTCACCGGCTCCGTGCTCGGCGTCCTGATCTTCACGACGATCACCAACATCTTCGCCCTGAACAACCTCCAGAGCGACGTCCAGCAGATCGCCAAGGGCGCGATCATCGTCGCCGCCGTCCTGGTCCAGCGCCGCACCGCCCGCACGGCCTGAGGAAAGGTTTCATCGCCATGTCGCACCTCACCAGTCGCAGAGGACTGCTCTTCGGGACCGCGGCGGTCTCCGCGGGAGCCCTGCTCACGGCTTGCACCAGCAACGAGACCGACGACGGCAAGGCCGCCGCGAACGAGCGGCCGGCCGCCGACGACAAGCCCGGCAAGCACGTCACCATCGGCTTCGCCGGCCCCCAGGCCGACCACGGCTGGCTGAACGCCATCAACGACAACGCCAAGAGCCGGGCCAAGAAGTACGCGGACGTCTCCCTGGAGATCACCGAGGGCTCCAACGACACCGCCCAGCAGATCGGCCAGATCGAGACCCTCATCAACAAGAACGTCGACGTCCTGGTCGTCCTGCCCGCCGACGGCAAGGCGCTCACCCAGGTCGGCCTCAAGGCGATGCGCGCCGGCATCCCGGTCGTCAACCTCGACCGCATCTTCAACTCCGCGCAGGCGTACCGCTGCTGGATCGGCGGTGACAACTACGGCATGGGCCTGAACGCCGGGCGCTACATCGGCGAGAAGCTCAAGGACAAGCCCGACGCCCGCGTCGTCGAACTCGCCGGGCTGGACAACCTGGAGCTGACCAAGCAGCGCACCCAGGGCTTCGACGACGCCCTGAAGAACTACCCCAACATCAAGAAGGTGGCCCGCCAGGCCGCCGAGTTCACGGTCGAGTCCGGCCAGTCCAAGATGGCGCAACTGCTCCAGGCCCAGTCCAAGTTCGACGCCCTGTGGAACCACGACGACGACCAGGGCGTGGGCGCGCTCCGGGCCATTCAGCAGGCCGGCCGGAACGACTTCCTGATGGTCGGCGGAGCCGGCGCGCTGGCCGCCTTCCAGGCGATCAAGCAGGACGACGGCGTACTGAAGGCGACCGTCCTGTACCCGCCCACGATGGCCGCCTCCGCGATCGACCTCGCCCGCGCCCTCGGCCAGGGCAAGGGCGTCGGCGGTCTCGCCGAGTTCGAGATCCCCGCGTCGATCACGCTCTACTCGGCCGTCGTCGACAAGACCAACGTCGACCAGTACATGTCCACCGGCTTCCGGTGACCGGTCCCGCCCGCACCCCCCACCGCGCGAGGACGTAAGCCCCTACCGCGCCACGACCAACAGGAGGACGAGCGCATGGAACAGCCGCAGCCGCAGCCGTCGGCGGACCCAGAGACGGAACCTGGCGCCGGGAAACCCCCGCTGCGTGTGGGCATGGTCGGATACGCCTTCATGGGCGCCGCCCACTCGCAGGGGTGGCGTACCGCGGGACGCGTCTTCGGCCTGCCCCGGGAGCCCGTGCTGGCGGTGCTGTGCGGCCGGGACGGCGTGGCGGCGCGGACGGCGGCCGACCGGCACGGCTGGGCGGCCGTCGAGACCGACTGGCGTGCGCTGATCGCCCGGGACGACGTCGACCTCGTGGACATCTGCACGCCCGGGGACAGCCACGCCGAGATCGCGCTCGCCGCGCTGGCCGCCGGCAAGCACGTCCTGTGCGAGAAGCCGCTCGCGAACTCGGCCGCCGAGGCCGAGACGATGACACGGGCGGCCGAGGAGGCGTACGGTCGGGGGCAGCTGGCCATGGTCGGCTTCAACTACCGGCGGCTGCCGGCCACCGCGCTCGCCCGCCGGATGGTCGCCGACGGCCGGCTCGGCACCCTGCGGCACGTCCGGGTGACGTACCTCCAGGACTGGCTGGCCGACCCCGCCTTCCCGCTGACCTGGCGGCTGCGCAGGGAGCTCGCGGGCTCCGGGTCGCTCGGCGATCTGGGCGCCCACATCGTCGACCTCGCCCAGTACCTCGCGGGGGAGCGGCTGGCCGGGGTGTCGGCGCTGACGGAGACCTTCGTACGAGAGCGGCCACTGCCGGGCGGCGCGGGCAGCGGGCTGACGGCGATGCCGGCGGCGGGCACGGGCACGGTCACCGTGGACGACGCCGCCCTGTTCACCGGCCGGTTCGCCTCCGGCGCCCTGGCGTCCTTCGAGGCCACCCGGTACGCCACCGGCCGCAAGAACGCCCTGCGCATCGAGCTGAACGGCGAGCGCGGCTCGCTCTCCTTCGACCTGGAACGGCTCAACGAGCTGTGGTTCCACGACGCCACGGAACCGGGGGCGGAGGCCGGCTTCCGCCGCATCCTCGTCACCGAACCCGACCACCCTTACATGGCCGCCTGGTGGCCGCCGGGCCACGGCCTCGGCTACGAGCACACCTTCGTCCACCAGGCCCGCGACCTCGTGCACGCCATCGACGAGGGCCGCCGCCCCGACCCCTCCTTCGCCGACGGACTCCAGGTCCAGCGTGTCCTCGCGGCGGTGGAGGAGAGCGCCGAGAAGAACTCCGTCTACACGCCCGTCGCGGACTGAGGAGGCCCGTCACATGCCCCGCCCGTTCACCCTGTTCACCGGTCAGTGGGCCGACCTGCCCCTGGAGGAGGTGTGCCGCCTCGCCCGTGACTTCGGCTACGACGGACTCGAACTCGCCTGCTGGGGCGACCACTTCGAGGTCGACAAGGCGCTCGCCGACCCCGGCTACCTCGCGTCCCGCCACCAGCTCCTCGACAGTTACGGCCTGAAGTGCTGGGCGATCTCCAACCACCTCGTCGGCCAGGCCGTCTGCGACGCCATCATCGACGAACGCCACCAGGCCATCCTCCCCGGTGACATCTGGGCCGACGGCGACCCCGAGGGCGTACGGCGCCGCGCCGCGGAGCGGATCAAGGACACCGCCCGCGCGGCCGCCGCCTTCGGCGTCGACACCGTCATCGGCTTCACCGGCTCCGCGATCTGGCACCTGGTCGCCATGTTCCCGCCGGCCCCCGAATCCATGATCGAGCGCGGCTACGAGGACTTCGCCGAGCGCTGGAACCCGATCCTCGACGTCTTCGACACCGAGGGGGTACGGTTCGCCCACGAGGTCCACCCGAGCGAGATCGCCTACGACTACTGGACCACCCAGCGCGCCCTCGACGCCGTGGACCACCGGCCCGCCTTCGGGCTGAACTTCGACCCCTCCCACTTCGTGTGGCAGGACCTCGACCCGGTCGGCTTCCTCTGGGACTTCCGCGACCGGATCTACCACGTGGACTGCAAGGAAGCCCGCAAGCGCCTCGACGGCCGCAACGGCCGCCTAGGCTCCCACCTGCCCTGGGGCGACCCGCGCCGCGGCTGGGACTTCGTGTCCGCCGGACACGGCGACGTCCCTTGGGAGGACGTCTTCCGCATGCTGCGCTCCATCGACTACCGCGGCCCCATATCCGTGGAGTGGGAGGACGCCGGCATGGACCGGCTCCAGGGCGCCCCCGAGGCCCTGGCCCGCCTGCGGACCTTCGACTTCGAGCCGCCGTCGGCCTCGTTCGACGCGGCCTTCTCCAGCTGACGCACACGTCGGCTCGTCACGGCTCCGGGATGACGGCGCATCCCGGCGTACGCACCCGCCCCGTACAACCAGCCCCACTCTGGAGGCCCTTCGTGCACGGGAACGACCGCACCACCCGCACCGGACCCCGCGGAACACGCCTGCGCAAGTCGCTCGCCCTGCTCAGCGGCGCACTGCTCGCGGGCGCCACCCTCACCCTGACCACCCCCCAGGCCGGCGCAGCCGTCACCGGCCAGGACGCCGCCGCGGCGACGGAGGACTTCCAGCAGGTCACCCTCGCCAAGGGCGAGGCGGAGGTCGGCGAGCCGATGTCGCTCGCCGTCCTCCCCGACCGCTCGGTCCTGCACACCTCCCGCGACGGCGAGCTTCGCCTGACGGACGCCGCGGGCAACACCCGCGTCGCCGGCAAGCTCGACGTCTACGCGCACGACGAGGAGGGCCTGCAAGGCGTCGGCGTCGACCCGGACTTCACCCATAACCGCTTCATCTACCTCTACTACGCACCGCCGCTGAACACACCGGCGGGCGACGCCCCGGAGACCGGCACCGCCGCCGACTTCGCGCCCTTCGACGGCGTGAACCGGCTCTCCCGCTTCGTGCTGAACACCGACGGCACCCTCGACAAGGCCAGCGAGAAGAAGATCCTCGACGTGTCCACCACGCGCGGCCTGTGCTGCCACGTCGGCGGTGACATCGACTTCGACGCGGACGGCAACCTGTACCTGTCGACCGGCGACGACTCCAACCCCTTCCGGTCCGACGGCTACAGCCCGCTGGACGAGCGCGCCGACCGCAACCCCGGGTTCGACGCCCAGCGCACCGCGGGCAACACCAACGACCTGCGCGGCAAGATCCTGCGCATCAAGGTCGATGCCGACGGCTCGTACTCCATCCCGGACGGCAACCTCTTCGCGCCCGGCACCGCCAGGACGCGGCCCGAGATCTACGCCATGGGCTTCCGCAACCCGTTCCGGTTCAGCGTCGACAAGAAGACCGGCATCGTCTACGTCGGCGACTACGGCCCCGACGCCGGCGCCGCCAACCCCGGCCGCGGCCCGGCCGGCCAGGTCGAGTTCGCCCGCGTGACCAAGGCCGGCAACTTCGGCTGGCCGTACTGCACCGGCGCCAACGACCCCTACGTCGACTACGACTTCGCGACGAAGACCTCCGGCGCCACCTTCGACTGCTCGGCGCCGGAGAACGACTCCCCGCACAACACCGGTCTCACCGACCTGCCTCCGGCCCAGCCCGCCTGGATTCCGTACAACGGCCCCTCCGTACCCGAGTTCGGCGACGGCTCCGAGTCCCCGATGGGCGGCCCGGTCTACCACTACGACCCCGCGCTCGACTCGCCCGTGAAGTTCCCCGAGGCCTACGACGGCGACTTCTTCGCCGGTGAGTTCGGCCGCCGCTGGATCAAGCGCATCAGCAGCGACGCCGACGGCAAGGTCCAGTCGATCAAGGACGTCCCCTGGAGCGGCACCCAGGTGATGGACATGGCCTTCGGCCCCGACGGCGCCCTCTACGTGCTGGACTACGGCACCTCCTGGTTCGGCGGCGACGACAACTCGGGCCTGTTCCGCATCGAGAACGCCACCGACGGCCACTCCCCGGTGGCCCAGGCCGCCGCGGACCGCACCTCCGGACAGGCGCCGCTGAAGGTGGCCTTCTCCTCGGCCGGCACCACTGACCAGGACGGCGACGCCCTCACCTACAGCTGGGACTTCGGCGACGGCGCCACCTCCACCGCGGCCGACCCCACCCACAAGTACAAGAAGAACGGCACCTACACCGCCACGGTGACCGCCAAGGACACCACCGGCCGGACCGGCAGCGCGAGCGTCCGGGTCGTCGTCGGCAACACCGCGCCCAAGGTCACCCTGGAACTCCCGCAGGACGGCCGGCTGTTCAGCTTCGGCGACGCCGTACCGTTCAAGGTGAAGGTCACCGACCCCGAGGACGGCAAGGCGGTCGACTGCGCCAAGGTCACCGTCAACTTCATCCTCGGCCACGACACCCACGGCCACCCGCTGACCTCCGCCCAGGGCTGCTCCGGCACCATCCAGACCAGCGCCGACGGCGGCCACGACGAGGACGCGAACATCTTCGGTGTCCTCGACGCCCAGTACACCGACGGCGGAGGCGGCGGCCAGGAAGCGCTCACCACGCACGCCCGCAGCGTCCTTGAGCCCCGCCACCGCCAGGCCGAGCACTTCGGCGACTCCTCCGGCGTCACGGTGACCGCCCGCAGCAGCGCCCACGGCGCCAAGGTGGTCGGCGACATCCACAACGGCGACTGGATCTCCTTCACCCCCTACGTCCTGTCCGACGCCAAGAAGATCACCGCGCGCATCGCCTCCGGCGGCGCCGGCGGCACCCTCGAGGTACGCGCCGGATCCGCGACCGGCACCCTGCTGGGCAAGGCCACCGTGCCCGCGACCGGCGGCCCGGACACCTACCAGGACGTCACCGCCGGCCTGTCCCGCGCACCGCGCGGCACCACCACCCTCTACCTGGTCTTCAAGGGAGGCAGCGGAGCCCTGTTCGACCTGGACGACTTCACCTTCACCACCGGCTGAGAGGAGGGCACACCATGCGACCCACGGGCAGAATCACCACCGCGGTGCTCGGTGCCGCCCTGCTCCTCGGCTCTGTGACCGCACCCGCCGTGTCGGACCCGGCCCACACCAAGCGCGTCCTGGTCTTCTCCAAGACCGCGGGCTTCCGGCACGACTCCATCCCCGAGGGCGTCGAGGCCGTCCGGCAGCTCGGCCGGGCGAACGGCTTCACCGTCGACACCACCGAGGACGCGGGCGCCTTCACCGGCAGGAACCTCAGCCGCTACGACGCCGTGGTCTTCATGTCGACCACCGGTGACGTCCTCGACGCCGCCCAGCAGGACGCGTTCGAGGGGTACATCCGGCACGGCGGAGGCTACGTGGGCGTCCACGCGGCCGCCGACACCGAGTACGACTGGGACTTCTACGGCGGCCTCGCGGGCGCCTGGTTCCAGAACCACCCGGCGATCCAGCCGGCGACGGTGAACGTGGAGGACCGCGCCCACCCGGCGACCTCGCATCTGGGACGGACCTGGGAGCGTACGGACGAGTGGTACAACTACCGCTCGAACCCGCGCGAACGCGCCCACGTCCTCGCCTCCCTGGACGAGACGTCGTACACCGGCGGCACCATGAACGGCGACCATCCGATCGCCTGGTGCCAGGACTACCAGGGCGGCCGCGCCTTCTACACCGGGGGCGGCCACACCAAGGAGTCCTACGCCGACCCCGCCTTCCGGCAGCACCTGCTGGGCGGCATCCGCTGGGTCATCGGCGACACCCGGGCCGACTGCCGGCCGGAGAACGGCTACCGGCCGCTCTTCGACGGCACCTCCCTGGACGGCTGGCGACAGGCGGGCCCGGGCGGCTTCACCCTCTCCGACGACGGCACGCTCACGTCGACCGGGGGACTGGGGCTGCTCTGGTACACCCCGTCGAGCTTCGGCTCGTACTCGCTGAAGCTCGACTGGAAGGCCGCCGGCGACGACAACTCCGGGGTGTTCGTGGGCTTCCCGCCCTCGGACGACCCCTGGTCGGCGGTCGACAACGGTTACGAGATCCAGATCGACGCCACCGACGTGCCCGAGAAGACCACCGGGTCCGTCTACGGCTTCCGGTCCGCCGACCTGAAGAAGCGCGACCGTGCGCTGAACCCGCCGGGGGAGTGGAACACGTACGAGATCCGGGTGCAGGGCGAACGCCTGCGCGTCTGGCTCAACGGCGTGAAGATCAACGATTTCACCAACACCGATCCGGCCCGGAGCCTGCGCGACGGACACATCGGCATCCAGAACCACGGAACCGGTGACGACGTGTCCTTCCGCGACATCCGGATCAAGGAACTGCCCGCCAAGGGCAGGTGAGCGGCGGCGGGCGGGGGACGCCGGACCCCCGCCCGCCGCCCTGGTCCCCCACTCACCCGGGGCTCGTGCCCGTCAAGGAGGCTGCCCATGTCCGCGTCCCTTCCCCGCACCCGCGTGGGAGTGTGGCTGATCGGTGCCCGCGGCTCCGTCGCCACCACCGCCGTGGCCGGCTGCGCCGCCGTAGCGGCGGGCCTGCACCCGCCCACCGGCATGGTCACCGAGACGCCCCCGTTCGCCGACAGCGGCCTGCCGGCCCTCACGTCGCTGGTCTTCGGCGGCCACGACACGATGGACTGCCCGCTGCCCAAACGGGCGGAGGAACTGGCCGCGGGCGGTGTCCTGCCGCACGGCCTCCCCGCGGCCGTGGCGGCCGAACTCGCCGCCGCGGACGCGGAGATACGGCCGGGCGGGCCGGCCCCCGGCGACACCCGCGGCACCGAGCGGCTGATCGCCGCCTTCACCGCCGACATCCAGGACTTCGTACGGCGCGGCGGGCTGGAGCGGGCCGTCGTCGTGAACGTGGCCTCCACCGAGCCGGCCGCCGACGGCGCGGCCCTGCCGCCGAGCTCGCTGTACGCGGCGGCGGCCCTGCGCGCCGGCTGCGGCTACGTCAACTTCACCCCGTCGACGGGACTGCACCACCCGGCACTGGCCGCGGCCGCCGCGGCGAGCGGTGTGCCGTACGCCGGCCGGGACGGCAAGACCGGCCAGACCCTGCTGCGCTCGGTCCTCGGACCGATGTTCGCGCAGCGGGCGCTGGACGTGCGCGCCTGGTCCGGCACCAACCTGCTGGGCGGCGGCGACGGCGCGGCGCTCGCCGATCCCGCGGCCGCCGCCGCCAAGAACGCCGGCAAGGAACGCGTCCTCACCGACACCCTCGGCGGCAGCCCCGAGGGCGAGGTCCATATCGACGACGTACCGGCGCTCGGCGACTGGAAGACCGCCTGGGACCACATCGCCTTCGACGGGTTCCTCGGCACCCGCATGGTCCTGCAGACCACCTGGCAGGGCTGCGACTCGGCGCTGGCGGCGCCCCTGGTCCTGGACCTGGCCCGACTGACTCTCCGGGCACAGGAGTCGGGCGTCCGCGGGCCGCTGACCGATCTCGGCTTCTACTTCAAGGACCCGGTGGGTCAGGGGCCTTCGGCGCTCGCGGAGCAGTACGCGGCCCTCGTACGGTTCGGACGGCAGCTGGGGGAGGCCGCGTGAGCGCGCGCGCCTGGGCCGAACTGCTGCGTCTGCCCGCGCTGTTCACCGTACCCGGGGACGTGCTGGCCGGGGCGTCGGCGGTACCGGGCCGGCCGGGCGGCCGCACCCTGCTGGCGGCCTGTTCCTCCCTCTGCCTCTACGCGGCCGGCATGGCCCTCAACGACTGGGCCGACCGCACGGAAGACGCCGTCGAGCGACCGCACCGGCCCCTGCCCTCCGGCCGTGTCCGCCCCGCGGCCGCCCTCACCGCGGCCGGTGCCCTCACCGCCGCGGGCCTGGCCCTCGCCGCCCGCGCCGGCCGCCCCGCCCTCGCCGTCGCGACACCGCTCGCGGCGACCGTGTGGGCGTACGACCTGGTCCTCAAACGCACGCCTGCCGGGCCCGTGGCGATGGCGGCGGCCCGCGGTCTCGACCTGCTGCTCGGCGCGGCGGCCACCGGACCGGCGCGCGGATCGGTGCGCCGGGCCCTGCCCTCCGCAGCGCTGCTGAGCGCCCACACCCTGGCCCTGACCGCGGTCTCCCGGCACGAGACCACCGGGGGAGCCGTACTGCCGCCGCTCGCCGCACTGACCACGTCGGGCGCCCTCGGGCTGCTGCTCGCCCGTGAACTCCCGGCGGGCCGGGGTACCGCACCCACCCCCGGTCCGCCGGGCAGCGCCGGCGCCCGGCCACGGACGGGCCGGCACCCGCTCGACAGGGTGCTCACCGCCGCCTACACGGCCCTGGCCGCCCGCCCCTACCTCCACGCCGCTCTCCACCCCTCACCCCAGCTCACCCAGCGCGCCGTCGGCGGCGGCATCCGCGCGACCATCCCCCTCCAGGCCGCCCTGTGCGCCCGCGCCGGTGCCCCCGTCGCCGCGCTGTGCATCGCCGCGCTCGCCCCGCTCGCGGCGCGGTTCGCCAGAAAGGTGAGCGTCACATGACCCTCCGTTTCGGATACGGCACCAACGGCCTCACCGACCTGCGGCTGGACGACGCCCTCGCCCTGCTCGCCGACCTCGGCTACGACGGCGTCGGCCTGACCCTCGACCACATGCACCTCGACCCGCTCGCGCCGGGCCTCGCCGGCCGCACCCGCCGGGTCGCGAAGCGGCTGGCCGAGCTGGGCCTCGACGTCACGGTGGAGACCGGCGCCCGCTACGTCCTCGACCCGCGCCGCAAACACGGGCCCTCCCTGCTCGACCCGGACCCGGAGGCCCGCGCCCGGCGCGCGGACCTGCTCCTGCGGGCGGTACGGGTCGCGGCGGACCTCGGCGCGCGGGCCGTGCACTGCTTCAGCGGAATCGTTCCGCCGACGGTGCGGGAACCGGCCACGGCATGGCAGCGGCTCACCGCGTCCCTCAGCCCCGTCCTGGAGGCCGCGGGCACCGCCGGTGTCCCGCTCGCCGTCGAACCCGAGCCCGGCCACCTCCTCGCCACCCTCGCCGACTTCCACCACCTGCGCGGGCTCCTCGGCGACCCGCCCGCCCTCGGCCTCACCCTCGACATCGGCCACTGCCAGTGCCTGGAACCCCTGCCGCCCGAGGACTGCGTGCGCGCCGCCGCGCCCTGGCTCCGGTACGTCCAGATCGAGGACATGCGGCGCGGTGTCCACGACCACCTCCCGTTCGGGGAGGGCGAGATCGACTTCCCGCCGGTCCTCGCGGCCCTCGACGCCTCCGGCTACCAGGGCCTCACGGTCGTGGAACTGCCCCGCCACTCCCACGCCGGCCCCCACCACGCGGAGACCTCACTGCCCTTCCTCCGCCGCGCCGCCGCTGCCCGTCCCGCGGCCGTACCCGGAAGGAGCGAGTCGTGAAGCCGCCCCACCCGGGCCGTGCCACCGCTGAAGGGAGCACCCCGTGACCCACTCGACCGACGCAGCGGCACCCTCCCTCGACGCCCTGCGCGATCACCTCGACGCCCACCCTGATCCGGCCGCGCGCGAGTGGTGCCGCCAGGCCCTCGCCGAAGCCGCCGACCACCCCGGCGGACACGGCCCGATCACCGCGTGGGAGCTCCGGCTCGCGGAGGCCGGGCGCCGCTGCGGCAGCCGGCACGCCGACGCGGCCCGCGTCCTCATCCTGCACGCCGCCCACGCCGGCACCGCCGCGCTCACCCGCGTCTACCGGCAGGGCACCGCAGCCGAGCGCCGGGCCGTCCTGCTCGCCCTGCCCCACCTCGTGTCCGGACCGGACGCGCTCCCGCTGGTCGAGGACGCCCTGCGCACCAACGACACCCGGCTGATCGCCGCCGCCGTCGGCCCCTACGCGGCCCGCCACCTGGACGCGCACAGCTGGCGGCACGCCGTCCTCAAGTGCCTGTTCACCGGCGTCCCCGTCGACGCCGTGGCCGGCCTCGCCCAGCGCGCCCACGCCGACGCCGAACTCGCCCGCATGCTCACCGACTTCGCGGCCGAACGCACCGCGGCCGACCGTCCCGTGCCCAGCGGCCTGTACCGCGTGCTGGCCCTGGCCGGCCCGGAGACCCGCAAGGAGTCCTGATGCGCCTGTTCGACCCCCACATCCACATGACCTCCCGGACCACCGACGACTACCAGGCCATGCGGGCCGCCGGCATCCGCGCGCTGGTGGAGCCCTCCTTCTGGCTCGGCCAGCCCCGCACCTCACCCGCCTCCTTCCTCGACTACTTCGACTCCCTGCTCGGCTGGGAGCCGTTCCGCGCCGCCCAGCACGGCATCGCCCACCACTGCACGCTCGCCCTCAACCCGAAGGAGGCCAACGACCCGCGCTGTGCCGCCGTCCTGGACGAACTGCCCCGCTATCTCGTCAAGGACCAGGTCGTCGCGGTCGGGGAGATCGGCTACGACTCGATGACCCCCGCCGAGGACAAGGCCCTCGCGGCACAGCTCCAGCTCGCCACCGACCACGGCCTGCCCGCCCTCGTGCACACCCCGCACCGCGACAAGCTCGCGGGCCTGCGCCGCACCCTCGACGCCGTCCGCGAGTCCGCCCTGCCCATGGACCGGGTCCTGGTCGACCACCTCAACGAGACGACCGTCGAGGAGGCCAAGGACAGCGGCTGCTGGCTCGGGTTCTCCGTCTATCCCGACACCAAGATGGACGAGCGGCGGATGGTCGAGATCCTGCGCGCGTACGGGCCGGAGAAGGTGCTCGTCAACTCCGCGGCCGACTGGGGCCGCAGCGATCCGCTGAAGACCCGCGCGGTGGCCGACCTGATGCTGGCCGAGGGCTTCACCGAGGACGACGTCGACCGGGTCCTGTGGCGCAACCCGGTCGCCTTCTACGGGCTCAGCGGACGTCTGGACCTCGACGTGGCCCCGCCGGACGCCACCCACGAGGGCAACTCCCTGGCCCGTGGCGGTGAGTGAGGGATGCGCTTCCGGCATCCGGACGGCACGACCGTCCACCTCGCCTACTGCACGAACGTCCACCCCGCCGAGACCCTCGACGGCGTCCTCGCCCAACTGCGCGACCACTGCGAGCCGGTACGGCGCCGGCTCGGCCGCGACCGCCTCGGCATCGGCCTGTGGCTCGCCCACGACGCCGCCCGCGCCGTGGACACCGACCCGTCCGCGCTGCGCACGCTGCGCGGGGAACTCGACCGGCGCGGCCTGGAGGTCGTCACCCTCAACGGTTTCCCCTACGAGGGCTTCGGCTCCGACGAGGTCAAGTACCGTGTGTACCGGCCGGACTGGGCGGATCCCGAGCGCCTGGAGTACACCACCGCGCTGGCCCGGATCCTCGGCGCGCTGCTGCCCGACGACGTCACCGAGGGCAGCGTCTCCACCCTGCCGCTGGGATGGCGCACCACCTGGACCGCCGAACGCGCCCGCACGGGACACGAGGCCCTGCGCACCCTCGGCGCACGCCTGGACGCGCTCGCGGAGCTGACGGGCCGCTCCATCCGCATCGGCCTGGAACCCGAGCCCGGCTGCACCGTCGAGACCACCCAGGACGCCCTGGCCCCGCTCACCGCCGTGGACCACCCCCGCATCGGCGTCTGCGTCGACACCTGCCACCTCGCCACGTCCTTCGAGGACCCGCGGACCGCACTGGACGCCCTCGCCACCGCACGGATACCCGTCGTGAAGTCGCAGCTGTCGGCCGCCCTGCACGCGGAACACCCCGGCCGCCCCGAAGTCCGGGACGCCCTGGCCGCGTTCGCCGAGCCCCGCTTCCTGCACCAGACCCGCACCGTCACCCCCGCCGGCCCGCGCGGCACCGACGACCTGCCCGAGGCCCTGAGCGGCGACGCCCTCCCCGTGACGGCACCGTGGCGCGCCCACTTCCACGTCCCCCTGCACGCCGGCCCCGACGGTCCGCTGACCGCCACCCTCCCGGTGCTCCGCGCCGCGCTCACCCGCCTCGTCGGCGGACCCCGCCCGCTCACCCGCCATCTGGAGGTCGAGACGTACACCTGGCAGGCGCTCCCGCCCGGCCTGCGCCCTCGCGGCCGGGACCGGCTCGCCGACGGCATCGCCGCCGAACTCGCCCTCGCCCGCGACCTGCTGACCGACCTGGGCCTGAAGGAGCTGCCATGACCGGACCCACCCCGCTGCTGGTCCTCGACGTCGTCGGCCTGACCCCCCGGCTCCTCGCCCACATGCCGCACCTCTCGGCGCTCGCCGAGGCCGGCTCCCGGGCCCACCTCGGCACCGTCCTGCCCGCCGTCACCTGCGCCGCCCAGTCCACCTTCCTCACCGGGACACTCCCCGGCGAGCACGGCATCGTCGGCAACGGCTGGTACTTCCGCGAGCTCGGTGACGTCCTGCTGTGGCGCCAGCACAACGGCCTCGTCGCCGGCGACAAGATCTGGGACGCGGCCCGCCGCGCCCACCCCGGCTACACGGTCGCCAACATCTGCTGGTGGTACGCCATGGGCGCCGACACCGACATCACGGTCACCCCGCGCCCCGTCTACTACGCGGACGGCCGCAAGGAACCCGACTGCTACACCAGGCCGCCCGCCCTGCACGACGAACTCACCGCAAAGCTGGGCACGTTCCCCCTCTTCCGGTTCTGGGGGCCGGGCGCCGACCTGGTCTCCAGCCGGTGGATCATCGACGCCACCCGGCACATCCTGCGCACCCGCCACCCCGACCTGGCGCTCTGCTACCTCCCGCACCTCGACTACGACCTCCAGCGCTACGGCCCCGACGACCCGCGCTCCCTGCGGGCCGCCACCGACCTGGACACGGCGCTGGCCCCGCTGCTCGACGAGGCCCGCGCGGAGGGCCGTACCGTCGTCGCCCTCTCCGAGTACGGCATCACCCGCGTCAGCAGGCCCGTCGACATCAACCGCGCGCTGCGCCGGGCCGGGCTGCTGGAGGTGCACACCCAGGACGGCATGGAGTACCTGGATACGATGGCCTCCCGCGCCTTCGCCGTCGCCGACCACCAGATCGCCCACGTCTACGTGCGCCGGCCCGAGGACCTGGCCGCCACCCGCGCCGCCCTCGACGGGCTGCCCGGCATCGAGCAGCTCCTCGACGACGAGGGCAAGAAGGCCCACCACCTGGACCATCCGCGCTCCGGCGAACTCGTCGCCGTCGCCGAACCGGACGCCTGGTTCACGTACTACTACTGGCTGGACGACGCCCGCGCCCCCGACTTCGCACGGCTCGTGGAGATCCACCGCAAACCCGGCTACGACCCGGTCGAGCTGTTCATGGACCCCCACGACCCCTACGTCAAGCTCAAGGCCGCCACCGCGCTCGCCCGCAAGAAGCTCGGCCTGCGCTACCGCATGGCGGTCGTGCCCCTCGACCCCTCACCCGTCCGGGGCAGCCACGGCCGCCTCCCCTCGAGCGACGACGACGGTCCGCTCCTCCTGTCCTCCACCCCCCGCGCCGTCGGCGACCGCATCGCGGCCACCGACGTGAAACCGCTCCTGCTCCACCTCGCCGGTCTGAGCACCGACCACCTGTGAAGGAAGGCATTCGTGAACAACACGCCTGACACCGACGACCAGCTGCGCCGCACTCTCGGCATCGGCCGCCGTCGCTTCCTGAGCACCTGCACCGCCGTCGCGGCGGGCGCGATCGCCGCACCCGCCTTCGGCGCGAGCCCCGTCCAGGCCGCTCCCCGGCCGGGCGGTGAGCACGGCAAGGGGCAGGTCCTCGTCCCGGCCGACAAGCGCGGCATCATCCTGTACACCGTCCGCGACGCCGTCGGCCGCGACCCGCAGTCCACGTCGCTGCCGTCCGGCTTCCGGGAGGTGTTCGAACAGCTCGCCCGATTCGGCTACCGGCAGGTCGAGTTCGCCGGCTACGGCCAGCACGCCAACGCGCCCGGCGGGGCGAACCTGGAGTCCGTCGAGGGCGCGAAGCAGCTGCGGCGCTGGCTCGACGACTACGGGCTGCGGGCCCAGGGCAACCACGGCTTCATCCCCGGTTCCTGGCCGCTGAGCAGCACCGACCTGGACACCTTCAAGAAGCACCTGGAGATCGCCAACCTCCTCGGCATGGCCCACGTGGGCACTGGTGGCGACCCCACCGGCAGCGCCTACAAGGCGGACTGGGACGTGGCCGCCGACAAGTGGCACGCCCTCGGCGAGCTGGCCCGCCGCGCCGGCCTCAAGCTGTACACCCACAACCACGACGCCGCCTACGGCTTCCTCCTCGACGGCGGCCCGCTCGACGCTCAGGGCCGGCCGACCCGCAGCTCCGGCATCCGCAAGCTGGAGTACTTCCTCTCCATCACCGACCCGAAGCTGGTCTGGCTGGAGATGGACATCTTCTGGGCGCACGTGGCCCAGTACAAGTTCCGCACCTACACCGCCCACGACGGCTCGACGCGGACGAACATCTTCGACCCGGCCGGCCTCGTCACCCGCCACGACAAGCGCTACCCGCTCTTCCACGCCAAGGACGGCGTCGTCAACGCGACGAACGGCATGGGCTACGACATGGTTCCGTTCGGCACCGGTGTCATCGACTACCGGACGTTCTTCTCCCGCGTCGGCCACCGCAACTACCACAACCCCATGGTCGAGCAGGACAACGCCCCGAGTTCCACCAGCCCGGGGCAGTCCCTGGAGCACGCGGCGATCGGCTACCGCAACCTGGCGGCACTGCGCCGCTGACGGCAGCGCCCGGCACGGGAGTGCCTCCCCGACGGCCACCGGGGAGGCACCGCGTGGTCCGCTGTCGCGGGCGCCCCGCCGAGCCCGGTCCGGCGCGCACCGCCGCCGGTCCCGGTCCGGCGAGTGCCCGGATCCGGGACAAGCCGTTCGCCCGCACGCTGATGCTCCCGTAGGGTTCGCGGGTTGTCGTGGCGGAGGGGCGGTTCGGAACGTGACACGCAGATCGGTGACGCGAGAGCAGTTGGCGGGTGCGGCGCGGACCGCGCTGGGCGGCGGACGGCGGCTGGAGGCGGTCGAGCGGGTCGCGGGCGGCAGCAAGAAGGGCGTGTACCGCCTGGTGATGGACGATGCGACGACGGCGATCGCCTACCTGTGGGACGACGCCGAGAACTACTGGCCGGCGGCCGAGGGTGACGACGACCTCACCGACCCGTTCTCGCCCGGCCTCGGGCTCGATCCGTTCCAGGCCGCGCACGCGCGCCTGGACGCGCTCGGCGTCCGCGTCCCGGCGATCCGGCTCGTCGACCGCGACGGGGCTCACTGCCAGGCCGGACTCGCGATCGTCGAAGACATCCCGGGGGAGAACCTGGAGGAGTTGCTCGCCCGGGACCGGGGCGCGGCCGCCCCGGTCATGGCCCGGCTCGCGGAATCGCTGGAGGCGATGCGGGGCCACCGGGCGCCCGCGTACGGCAAGGTGGCCCTGGTCGACGGGGGAGGCACGTCACGGGGTACGTCGTGCGAGGGCGTGGTTCTCGACCGTGCGCTGCGGGACCTCGCCGAGGCGGCATCGCGCGATCCGCGGATCGCGGGCGCCCGGGACCGGCTGGAGGAGCGGCTGCTGGGCCTGGCGGCGGCGGTGCGGCCGCGCGAGGAGTACGCGGTCGTGCACGGCGAACTGGGCCCCGATCATGTGCGGGTGGACACGGACGGGAACCCTGTGCCGATCGACATCGAGGGACTGATGTACTTCGACGTCGAATGGGAACACGTGTTTCTGCGGATCCGCCTGCACGACGCCTACCCGCCACTGAGGGTGGACGGGCTGGACGAGGACCGGCTCGCGTTCTACCTGCTCGCCCAGCGGCTCTCCCTGACGGCCGGGCCCCTGCGGCTGCTGGACGGGGACTTCCCCGACCGGGCCGTCATGGCGGGCATCGCCGAGCACAACCTGAACCAGACACTGCGACTGGTTCAGTCGTCCGCGTGAAGCCGGTCGCTCCTGCCGGCTCGCCCCCGGCCTCGAAGCCGGCTGTGCGCCCGGGCACGGCACCGATGCCTGAACCGAACCGAACACCCCCGCCACCCTGCCCACATGCCCGGCCGGACCGGACGCAGCCGGCCCGCGGGAGCCGGACCGGCCGACCGGGAACGGCGTGCCTCTGTGGCGTCGGACACCCCGGCAGTGTGATGGTTTTCGCACATCGACCCGTGCGGGCAGCCCCTAAGGTGTCCGCCAGTACGGCAGGGCGTGGCTGACACCAGGGTGTTCGTCGCCGGCAGGCAGCTGAAGGGAATCCAGAATGTTCCGCAAGGTGCTGGTCGCCAACCGTGGCGAGATCGCGATCCGCGCGTTCCGGGCGGGCTACGAACTCGGCGCGCGCACCGTCGCCGTGTTCCCGCACGAGGACCGCAACTCGCTGCACCGGCTCAAGGCCGACGAGGCGTACGAGATCGGGGAGCCGGGGCACCCGGTGCGGGCCTACCTCTCCGTGGAGGAGATCGTGGGCGCCGCCCGCCGGGCCGGCGCCGACGCCGTGTACCCCGGGTACGGCTTCCTGTCCGAGAACCCCGAACTGGCCCGCGCCTGTGAGGAGGCGGGCATCACCTTCGTCGGCCCCAGCGCGGCCACCCTGGAGCTGACCGGCAACAAGGCCCGCGCGGTCGCCGCGGCCCGCGCCGCGGGCGTCCCCGTCCTCGGCTCCTCCGCACCCTCCACCGACATCGACGAACTGGTGCGCGCCGCCGACGAGATCGGCTTCCCCGTCTTCGTCAAGGCGGTGGCGGGCGGCGGCGGGCGCGGCATGCGCCGGGTGGAGGACCCGGCCCAGCTGCGCGAGTCCATCGAGGCCGCCTCCCGCGAGGCCGCGTCCGCGTTCGGCGACCCGACCGTCTTCCTGGAGAAGGCCGTCGTCGAGCCCCGCCACATCGAGGTGCAGATCCTCGCCGACGGCGAGGGCAACGTCATCCACCTCTTCGAACGTGACTGCTCGGTTCAGCGCCGCCACCAGAAGGTCATCGAGCTGGCCCCGGCCCCGAACCTCGACCCCGAGCTGCGCGACCGGATCTGTGAGGACGCCGTCCGCTTCGCCCGCGAGATCGGCTACCGCAACGCCGGCACCGTCGAGTTCCTCCTCGACCGCGCCGGCAACCACGTGTTCATCGAGATGAACCCGCGCATCCAGGTCGAGCACACGGTGACCGAGGAGGTCACCGACGTCGACCTGGTCCAGGCCCAGATGCGCATCGCCTCCGGCCAGACCCTCGCCGACCTCGGCCTCGCCCAGGACACGGTCACCCTGCGCGGCGCCGCCCTCCAGTGCCGTATCACCACCGAGGACCCCGCCAACGGCTTCCGCCCGGACACCGGCCGCATCAGCGCCTACCGCTCCCCGGGCGGCTCCGGCATCCGGCTCGACGGCGGCACCACCCACGCCGGTACGGAGATCAGCGCCCACTTCGACTCCATGCTGGTCAAGCTCACCTGCCGGGGCCGTGACTTCCACGCCGCCATCGGCCGGGCCCGGCGCGCGGTCGCCGAGTTCCGCATCCGCGGCGTGGCCACCAACATCCCGTTCCTGCAGGCGGTCCTGGACGACCCCGACTTCCAGGCGGGCCGGGTCACCACCTCCTTCATCGAGCAGCGGCCGCACCTGCTGACCGCCCGCCACTCCGCCGACCGCGGCACCAAGCTGCTCACCTACCTCGCCGACGTCACCGTCAACAAGCCGCACGGCGAACGGCCCGGCCTGCTCGACCCGCTGACCAAGCTGCCCCCGCTGCCCGCCGGCGCGCCGCCCGCCGGGTCCCGCCAGCGCCTCGTGGACCTCGGCCCCGAGGGCTTCGCCCGGCACCTGCGCGAGTCGCCCACCATCGGTGTCACCGACACCACCTTCCGCGACGCCCACCAGTCCCTGCTCGCCACCCGGGTGCGCACCAAGGACCTGCTCGCCGTCGCCCCGGTCGTCGCCCGCACCCTGCCGCAGCTGCTCTCGCTGGAGTGCTGGGGCGGCGCCACCTACGACGTCGCGCTGCGCTTCCTCGCCGAGGACCCCTGGGAGCGGCTGGCCGCCCTGCGCGAGGCGGTGCCGAACATCTGCCTGCAGATGCTGCTGCGCGGCCGCAACACCGTCGGCTACACGCCGTACCCGACCGAGGTGACCGACGCCTTCGTGCAGGAGGCCGCCGCCACCGGCATCGACATCTTCCGCATCTTCGACGCCCTCAACGACGTCGGCCAGATGCGCCCCGCCATCGAGGCCGTACGGGAGACGGGCACGGCGATCGCCGAGGTCGCGCTCTGCTACACCGCCGACCTGGGCGACCCCGCCGAGCGGCTCTACACCCTCGACTACTACCTGCGCCTGGCCGAGCAGATCGTGGACGCCGGCGCGCACGTCCTCGCGATCAAGGACATGGCCGGCCTGCTGCGCGCGCCGGCCGCCGCAAAGCTGGTCTCGGCGCTGCGCCGCGAGTTCGACCTGCCCGTGCATCTGCACACGCACGACACGGCGGGCGGCCAGCTGGCCACCTATCTGGCCGCGATCCAGGCGGGTGCCGACGCGGTCGACGGCGCGGTGGCCTCCATGGCCGGCACGACCTCGCAGCCGTCGCTGTCCGCGATCGTCGCGGCGACCGACCACTCCGACCGGCCCACCGGACTCGACCTCCAGGCCGTCGGCGACCTCGAGCCGTACTGGGAGGGCGTGCGGAGGATCTACGCCCCGTTCGAGGCGGGCCTCGCCTCGCCGACCGGCCGCGTCTACCACCACGAGATCCCCGGCGGCCAGCTGTCCAACCTGCGCACCCAGGCCGTCGCCCTCGGCCTCGGCGACCGCTTCGAGGACATCGAGGCGATGTACGCCGCCGCGGACCGCATCCTCGGCCGCCTGGTCAAGGTCACCCCGTCCTCGAAGGTGGTCGGCGACCTCGCCCTGCACCTGGTGGGCGCCGGTGTCTCCCCGGACGCCTTCGAGTCCACCCCCGACAAGTACGACATCCCCGACTCGGTGATCGGCTTCCTGCGCGGTGAGCTGGGCACCCCGCCCGGCGGCTGGCCGGAGCCGTTCCGTACCAAGGCGCTGCAGGGCCGGGCCGCGCCCAAGCCCGTCCCCGAACTGTCCGCGGAGGACCGCGACGGCCTGACCAAGGACCGCCGGGCCACGCTCAACCGGCTGCTGTTCCCCGGCCCCACCCGGGAGTTCGACACGCACCGGCAGAACTTCGGCGACACCAGCGTGCTCGACAGCAAGGCCTTCTTCTACGGTCTGCGTCCCGGCAAGGAGTACGCCGTCGACCTGGACCCCGGTGTCCGGCTGCTGATCGAGCTCCAGGCGATCGGCGAGGCCGACGAGCGGGGTATGCGCACCGTGATGTCCACGCTCAACGGGCAGCTGCGGCCCATTCAGGTCCGTGACCGGGCCGCCGCCACCGACGTCCCGGTCACGGAGAAGGCCGACCGTGCCAACCCCGGCCATGTCGCCGCACCCTTCGCCGGTGTGGTGACCCTGGCCGTCACCGAAGGAGACGAGGTGGCCGCCGGGGCCACGATCGCCACCATCGAGGCGATGAAGATGGAGGCCACGATCACGGCCCCGAAGGCGGGCCGCGTCTCCCGGCTGGCCATCAACCGCATCCAGCAGGTGGAGGGCGGCGACCTCCTGGCGGAACTGGCCTGACGGTGACGGCCGCCCGGGGGCGGCGCCCGCCTGACGGTGATGCTTGCCCGAGGGCGGTGCCTGCCTGACGGCGGTGTCCGCCTGACGGCGGCGTGTGCCTGGTGGTGGCGCACGTGCCGTGCCGCCGTGGTGGTGGCTGCCGGTGGCAGCGTCCGTCCGGTGGGTGGTGTGTGGGCTCGCCGTCGGCCGGGAGGGACGGCCGGCGGCGAGCGGCGTTCGGGCTGCCGGTGCGGCCCGGGGTCGCGCTACCCGCGGCCGATGAGGTGGCGCAGGTGGGCGAGGAGGAGACTCGGGTTGCGCCGGGTGGACAGGTCGGCGCTCGGCAGGTAGACGGTCCGGCCGCGGACGGCCACGGAGGTCGGCTCGGACAGGCCGTCCGCCGCGGTGAGCAGGCTCGCGACGGTTCCGTCCGGACGCACCAGCACGACCTCGCTGCCGGACTTCAGCGCGACCAGCACGCTTTTGTCGTGCCCGGGGAAGGCGAAGTCGTCGACACCGGTGAGCCCGTCACCGCGGGTCTCCACGGGGCCGGCGGAGCCGTCCTGGACGACGGGCACGCGCAGCAGCGTGCCCCGGTCGGTGTTGGACACCCACACGGCGTTCCGGTGGACCTTGACGCCGTTGGCCCCGAAGCCGGAGGCCGGCGGCGCCGGGAGCGGAGCGAACGCCGGGCCCGTCGCCCACGCGGTGGCCGTGCCGCCCGCCCGCGGGACGCGCCAGATGGTGCCGCGGACCGAGTCGGCGGCGTAGAGCACGTCCCGGCGCTCGTCGAGGGCCAGGCCGTTGGGGAAGCCGTCCGGCGGCAGCTCGGCGATCTGTACCGGTGCGCTGCCGGAGGAGACGCGCCAGACGCCGGTCGCGCTGGTGCCGGTGGCGTAGTTGACGTACAGCGTGCCGTCGTGGGCCCGGGCGATGCCGGTCACGACGGCGCTGCGCACGAGGGGGGTGTCCGGGTTCGCCACCTCGGGCAGTTTCGCGCGGGGCGTGGTGGTCCCGTCGAGGGCGACGTGGGCGACCGTGCGGGCGTAGGCGAAGGTGAGGTCGGCGGAGCCGTCGGGTTCGAGCGTGATGTTCTCGGGTGTCTGACCGGTGGCCGGGTCGAAGTGGGCGATGACACGCGCGTCGGTGACGAGCGGTTCGTCGTCGGCGGCGGGCGCGGCGGGCGCCGCCGCGACGAGGCCGAGCGTGAGGGCGGCTGTGGCGGCGCCGGTCAGCCGGGGAAGACGGGGCATGTGACCTCATTTCGGTCGGCGCGCGAGGCGCCGGCGTGCGGGGTCACACCAACATGAGGGGGGACGGGTCGCCGGTGGCGGGAGCCGGGGCCGCGGGATCGCCCGCGCGGACCACCCTGACGGGCCGTACGGCCGTGGCGTCCGGCCGCGACGCCGCTCTCAAGGCCTGAGGGCCCGGCTGTCGGCCCCGGCCCAAAACCCGGCTCGTCAGCCGCTGCCGAAAACCCGCCCCGCCGGTCCCGGCGCTCCGCCGAGCCCAGAACCCCGTCAGTCCCAGAACCCCGTCAGTCCCAGAGCGGGTAGCTCATGACCTGCTTGAAGCCGTCCGGACGGGAGTCCGAGTAGGTGAGGGTCATGAGGGTGTAGCGCTGGACCCCCGGGTGCTTCTTCCACGGCTTCGTGCCGTCCAGCCGGACGGTCACCGGGTACGAGTGGAACCTGCCGGCCGCGCAGTACGGCTTGCAGTCGTTGACCACGTTCACGCCCACGGCGGTCGCCTTGGTCGGGCTCCACTGCTCCCAGTGGAGCCCGGTGAGGCGGCTGTTGCCGTCGCCGCAGGCCAGCAGGAAGTCGATCGGGCGCACGGTGCGCTGCCACACGCAGTCGACCAGGACGGGCTGCGCCACGGCGGTCCGGGGAGGCGTCGTGGCGGCGGTCGGCGGACTTGCCGTCGCCGTGGTCATCGCCGCTGTCAGCAGGGCCCCCGCAGAGAGGGTGACCGCTGTTCCCACCACTGTCCCGCGCATGGCCGCTCCCACCGTCGTGCTGTGTCCGACCGCGTTCAACCGACGCTACGACCGTCCCGCCGTTCGCACCAGTCGCGCAGGTCGGGCCGTGTGTCAGCCGTGGGAGACGGTCAGCCCGTAGAAGGCCACACGGGCGCCCTGGGTGGTGCTGTCCGAGGAGGACTGGTTGTAGGAGCCGGCCTTGAAGTACTGCTTGTAGGGCTTGAAGGACGACGGGATGGCGTAGTGGGTGGTGGTGCCGTTCACCGTCAGGTCGACGGTGTTCCCGCCGGAGACGGCGATGGTGTAGCTCCAGGTCTTGCCGACGGACACGTGGCCCAGGGGATGCTGGGTCTGGCCGCCGGACGGCGAGTCCTCGGTGCCGAGGACTATGTCGCCGTTCGAGCGGTAGTACAGCTCCACCAGCGGCTTGGTGGAGGAGCCGCCGGAGCCGAGGTGGATCTGGCCGACGCAGACGTTCTTCGTCACGGACACCACGCGCAGGGTCGCGTTCATCCGGTGCCTGCCGCTCAACGGCCAGTCGGCGGCGGAGCCGTCGCGGTTCATCTCGCGCAGCTCGGAGCGGGCGTAGTTCGAGTTGGGCGTGGTGACGCCCTTCTCGGGTGCCCAGAAGGTCATCGCGCCGTCGCGGCCGTCGGTGTAGAAGTACGCGTCCTGGTAGCCGTTCGCGCCCTGGAGCCGGGACGACGGGATGGTGGTGGGCTTGCCGGGGGAGCCGACGGGCTCCTGGAGTTGCCAGACCGACAGGTCGAAGTTGCCGCCCGGGGCGACATGCGGGTCCGCCGCGTCGGCGCCGCCGGTGCCGAGGGCGGTGAGGGCGAGGGCGAGACCCGCGGTGGTCGTCGCCGCGAGCAGCCGTGAGCGCGTCATGCGGGGGTCCCTTCGTCGGACCAGGATGCGTTCAGCATGATGAACGCTGAACGCATCCGTGGTCGCCGGTGACCCGAGAAGTTAAAGGTCTGAACCTGACACGTCAAGAGGCGCGGTGGCTCCGCGGCGTCAGCAGGCGCCCTCGTCCTGCCACGGCCCCCACTGCGAGGCGCCCGGCGCCTCGTTCTGGGTCCACCACTTGGCCTTCCAGTTGTGCTTGTTGTAGGAGACCTCGCTGCCGCCCGTGTACGCCGTCGCCGCACTCCAGGCCGTCTTGCAGACGGTGGGGGTGGGTGTCGGCGTCGGGGTGGGCGTGGCGTTGGGCGGGGTGACCCCGGCGAACTTCACCGAATACTTGGCGAAGTCCCAGGAGTTCTGGGCCACGCTGGAGCAGGTGCCGGAGGTGCGGCCGCCGTTGTCGGCCGGGGTGCACTGCCGGTCGCGGTTCAGCGACCAGAACGTGAACCGGTCCATGTGGTGGCTCGTCGCGAAGTCCAGCACGGTCTGGAAGTCGGCCTGGGTGAAGTACTCGCCCGTGTCGCTGCGGCCGTTCATGCCCGAGAAGCCCTCGTGGGCGTAGGCGGTGGCCTCGTCCCAGCCGAAGGTGGAACGGAGGATCGAGTTGAAGTTGGTGAGCGCGCTGGTCTGGCTCGCGGCCCCGTTGAAACCGCCGTCGAACGGCATGATGGAGAAGTTGTTCGGGGTGAACCCCTGCGACTTGGCCTCCAGCAGCATCTGCTTCCCGAACCAGCCGGTGCCGTCCGCCGTGCCGGCCGTGGTCACGGACACGTAGAGCCCCGGGTTGTTCTGCTGCAGGATCTTCGCCGCGCCGATCTCGTTCCTGATGGCCGCGCTGTTCTCGTACTCCGGCTCCTCCAGGTCGAAGTCGATGGCGTGCAGCCCGTACTTGGTGATGACCTGCTGATAGGCCGCCGCGGTGGAGGCCGGATCGGCGCAGGCCTGGCCGAGCTTCGTGCCGCCGTAGCCGCCGATGGAGATCGAGACGTCACCGCCCTTGGCCCGGATGGTGTCGATCACCGACCGTACGGCGGTGTCCGAGGAGACCGGTGCCGTGCCGCCCCAGGTCGGCGTGCAGCCACCGCCGTCGGGGGCCAGGACGAAGGCCAGCTGGAACGCCTTCAGGCCGGTGGCGTCCATGATGGCGGCCGGGTCCGGCGGCTCGTTGTCCAGCGGCATCAGGTACGGGGCGGCGGCGTACCAGCGGTTGCCGAGCGCGGCGGTCGCGCCCGAGGCGTTGCCCGCGACCAGCGCGGTGGTGCCGGCCGCGGCGAGGGTGACGACCGCGGCCGCGCCCAGACATGCCCGAAGACGTCTCATGTGTGCCTCCAGAGGGTGGGGACCCCACAGCGGGGAGCCCCACCCTCCGGGAGCTGTTGCGGTCACGTCAATAAGTTGGACTAGACCAACTCGCTCTTTGGACTAGACCATACGATTCCTTTACCTCTTGTCGACCAGGCGCACGGTGAACCCGCGGTCGAGCGGCAGGCGCGGTGTGCTGATGGTCGTGACGTGCCGGGTGGCGTCGTAGGACCAGGCGCTCAAGGGGAGTTGGCGCCCGTCGAGCAGCACCCGTGCGGGTGTCGTGTCGCCATGCACGGTGAACCGGTACGTCCGCGCGTCCACCTTGCCGGTGTAGCCGCCCCGGCTCGCGCCGACCGTCACGGTCGTGCCCCGGGTGTCGCCGCGCACCGACACCCGCTGGGTGGCCGCCGCGCCCTTGGTGAAGTCACGGGTCACGCCGTCGTCCTCGTAGAGCGTGTAGTGGCTGGTGCCGTGCGCGGCCGGGTACAGGTCCCAGTCCAGCTCGTGCCGGTCGCGGGTCTGCCAACTCGTCGTGCCCTTCGGCCACATGGGGACGACCGCCCCCTCGCGCACGAACAGCGGCAGGGTGTCCAGCGGGGCGTGGTAGCCGTTCAGTGTCGTCGGGCCCTCGTAGGTGCGGCCGGTCCAGTAGTCGGTCCAGGTGCCCTTCGGCAGGTAGATGCCGTCACGGGTGTCGGAGTCCTCGTAGACCGGCGCCACGAGGAAGTCCGGGCCGGACAGGAACTCGTACGTGGCCTGTGCCCCGAGCGTGCCGGGGTCGTCGGGGTACTCCAGCCACAGCGGACGCACCGCGCCCACGCCCGTCCTGGCCGCCTGGGCGGACAGGGTGTACATGTACGGCAGCAGCCGCTCCTTCAGCTGCAGGTACGTGCGGTTGATCGAGGTGTACGGCTCCCCGTCCAGCCAGGGCTGCTGATCGGCCGGCTTGCCGGTGGTGATGTCGCTCGCCCAGCCGTCCATGGTCATGATGGCCGGCAGGAACGCCTTCCACTGCAGGTCGCGGGCGTACATCTTGGCGTCGTGGCGGTAGATGCTCCCCACGTCACCGGTGTTGTAGGCGATACCGGACATCGTCGCTCCGGCGTACGTCGGGATCTGCCAGCGGATGTAGTCCCAGGACAGCTTCTGGTCGCCGCTCCACAGCACCCCGCAGCGCTGGGCGCCCGCCCAGGACACCGGCAGCCACACGAAACCGCGCGCGTCGCTGTTGTCCTCGATGCCCTTCTTCGCCGCGTCGCAGGCGTCCAGCGCGAACTTGTAGCCGTTGCCGACCCAGGCGACGTCCAGCTTGGCCACTCGCTGACCCGCCTTGACCTGGTCGGCGAGCTTGTCGATGCCGTCCTGGGTCCACAGGCCGAGCTGGGCGTTGTGGTCCGCGAGGCCCTTGGCGGTCTGCTCCAGGTTCTCGTACCCGCAGCCGTACCCGTCGTTGACGAGCATCCAGCCGAGCGGCATCTGGTGCTCGGTGTAGCCGTCGGCGATCTTCAGTGCGTCGAGGGTGTGGCGTTCGCCCCGGTTGGCGTTGTGCAGATAGCAGTCGGAGTCACCGGGTTCGAGGCCGTACACCGGTGGCATGAAGGGCTTGCCCGTCAACGCCGTGTACTTGCCGATGACCTGCTTGGCATCACCGAGGAAGTAGTAGGCGTCCAGGCGCCGTTCCTGCTGACCGGTGGTGACCGGCGAGCCGAAGGTGTACACGCCCGGGGCGAAGGTGTTGCGGAAGACGCCGTAGCCCGCGCTGGAGAGGTAGAACGGCTGGGAGTTGTTGTAGCCGCCCTCGTTCCAGTCGAAGCTGTTGGCCACGTACATCGTGCGCCCGCGGTGCGAGAAGCTGCCGTTCTGCTCGCCGCCGCCGAAGAACTGCTCGTCCGCGCCGCGCGCGAGGCTCTGCCGCATCCCGCCGGTCGACCAGCGCAGCGGCTTGTCCTCCTGCCAGATCCGGGTGCGGTTGTCGGGCTTGTACAGCCCGAACCGCAGCGGCTTCTTGTACACGCGCAGCACGGCCTCCGGGGAGCGGATGCCGTAGTAGTCGCCGGCGTCGAAGGAGGAGGTGTGCCGCTGGAGGGGCGGCTGCTTCCGCACGATGGCGTCACCGGCCGGGTCGCTCAGCGAGCCGGACGGATCGGCTTGTATCCGCAGCTGACCGTTCGACAGGAAGTCGGTTCGAGCGGCGAGTTGTCCCGCCCGCACGGTGTAGCTGCCGTCGCCGCCCGAGAAGGCGGTGAGGTCGCCGGCGTCCGTGGTCGCGGGAAGGTAGGCGGTGCCGGTGAAGGAGTTGTCGTGCACGTCGTACGGCACCACCACCACGTGGTACGCCCCCGACGCCCGCGGGATCACCGTGGCCTCGGGGTCGGCGGTGCCCGCGCTGGACGCCACCTGCTTGCCGTGGTCGTCGTAGACGTACAGGTCGAAGTCGTCGGAGGGGTGCTCCCACTTGATCGACAGCGGGATGCCGCCCTCGGGATTGTCGTCCCAGTAGCCGTCCGGCACCGAGACGGTCAGGTCGAAGCGGTCGCAGACCTTGCCGTCGGGGTCGTCGGCCGCGGCGGGGCACTTCTCGGGGCCGCCGCCGGTGCCCTTGGCGTAGACCGGGCTCTGCCAGCTGACGCTGCTGTGAGCGGCGTCCAGGACGGCGCCGGCCGTGGTCGCGGCGGCCTGGGCCGGGGCCGGGGCGGCCAGCGCGGTCCCGGCCAGGACGCTCGCCAGCCCCAGCGGTATCCAGGCCGGCCACGGCACACGGTGTCGGATTCTTCGCACGGCGGAACAGCTCCCCTCGCACCTTTGCGGATTGACTGCCCTTGCTGGAAATGCTCGTACGCGCTTGAAATAAGCAAGAATCGAGCAACTTCACGCATGAGCCTCGGTGTTGGCGCGGGGACATGTCAAGAGCGCGGACGTCCCGGCACCGCCCGCACGGCCCTCGGATGCGCGGGGCTCGGGAGGAGGGGGAGGGCGTGGCGGCCGTGGTCCGCCCACGGTGGAACGCGGCCTCAGCGGGGTGCGGGTCCGGACGAGGGGCGGGGCAGCGGAAGAGCGAGGAGGTCCACGCCGTGCGGCGGCCCGCTGAGCTCGCCGACCTTCACCCAGCCCCGCCGCAGGTGCAGGTCGTGCGCCAGGGCCTCGGCAGAGGCGGCGAGCACGGCGAAGCGCGCGGTGGGCGGGGGCGGATTGTCGCGGCGGGCTCCTGGCCGCGCGTCCGCAGGTTGCCCACCGGCCTGCGCCACAGGCGGTGGGCCGGCTCCACCGGGTGCGGGCGGGTGGCGAACCCCACGAACACCGGGGCGGTCGGCGGTGCATTCGCGCATCCCGCACCCGTCACCTTTTCGATGGGTGACTCGATCGCAGTCAGGTCAGTACTAGTTGTCATCATGCGGCGAGGACTTCGCTTGCCGTTGATTCGTCACCGTCTTGACTGGTGACGCGACCCCTGCGACAGTTGTCGCGCAGGCAGTTCGTGGTGACGACTCGTGGGGGCTCACATGATCGGCAGGCGTACCTTCGGCAAGGCGCTCGGCACGGGCGCGGCGGCCGTCTCGCTGGGCGGTCCGCGGGCGGTTCCGTCCGCCTCCGCCTCCGCCTCCGCCGCCGCGGGACACGGAACCGCGACGCACGGAACCGCGGGGCCCGCCGTCCGCACGGCCGGATCCGGCGCGCGCACCTCGTTTCCGCACCTGAAGCAGATCAGAGCCGGCCTGCTCGACGTCGGCTACGCCGAACTCGGCCCGGCCCGCGGCCCCGCCGTCATCTGCCTGCACGGCTGGCCCTACGACATCCACAGCTACGTCGACGTCGCCCCGCCGCTGGCCGAGCGGGGCTACCGGGTGATCGTCCCGTACCTGCGCGGCCACGGCACCACGCGGTTCCTCTCCGGCCGGACGTTCCGCAACGCCCAGCAGTCGGCCATCGCCGTCGACATCGTCGCCCTGATGGACGCGCTGAAGATCGAGAAGGCCGTGCTCGCCGGTTTCGACTGGGGCTCGCGCACCGCCGACATCATCGCCGCGCTCTGGCCCGAACGCTGCAAGGCCCTCGTGTCGGTGAGCGGATACCTCGTCACCGACCTCCGGGCCAACCTGAAGCCCTTGGCGCCCGCGGCCGAGCACGCCTGGTGGTACCAGTACTACTTCGCCACCGAGCGGGGCCGGCTCGCCATGGAGGACCGGACCCTCAGGCGCGACCTCACCCGGCTCGTCTGGGAGACGGTCTCCCCGACCTGGGACTTCGACGACGCCACGTTCGAGCGCACCGCGGCGGCCTTCGACAACCCCGACTACGCGGCCGTCGTCATCCACAACTACCGCTGGCGGCTGAGCCTGGCCGAGGGGGAGCGCCGTTACGACGGACTCGAGAAGCGGCTCGCCGGCCGCCCGGTCATCGGGGTGCCCACCATCACCCTGGACGCCGAGCGGGATCCCTTCACCGCTCCGGGCGGCGGCGCGTCCTACCGGGACAGGTTCACGGGCGCGTACGAGCACCGGGCCCTGGCGGGGATCGGCCACAACCTGCCCCAGGAGGCGCCCACCGCCTTCGCCCAGGCCGTCGTCGACGTGGACCGCTTCTGACGCCGACCCGCCCCCGCTCACCTTCTCGACAAGTGACACACCCGCCCGATTCCCGAAGAGACCGAACGGAGTCCGATCATGGAGAACCCGCACCACGCCGACGGCGCCGCGGCGGTACGCCGAGCCCGGTTCAGCACGTTGCCCGAGCGCATCCGCTACGAGGACATGACCGAGGTGAAGACGGTCGCACCGCACGATCCGGCCCGGTACGCCCACGACCCGGAGAGGTCCTGGACGTCCTTCTCCTGCCTCGCCGTCGATCTGGGCCTGTGAGCCGGAGACCTTGCCCGACGTCGCAGTCACCGGCCAGAATGGTGATGTGAACCTGGACCATGTCTTCGTGTGCGGAAACCCGGCACTCGACTTCGCCGCGACACTGCGAGCACGCCGCACCGCGCGCTTCGAGATGTTCGGGACGCCGGACAGGCTGACCGCATGGTACGTGGAATCCGGCCTCGTCGACGCCGTCTCGCCCGGCCAGGAGGCCGATGTGGAGCAGGCGAAGGCCGTCCGGGAGGCCGTCTACCGGTTGGTCACCGCGCGCCGGCTCGGCGAGGACTACGACGGGGCGGCGCTGACCGTCGTGAACAACGCGGCACGCACCCCGCCCGCCGTGTCACAGCTCACCCCTGCGGGACGATGGACCCAGGCGACGCCGGAGGAAGCCCTCTCCGTCGTGGCGCGCCATGCCATCGAGCTCCTGAGCGGACCGGAGGTGCCCCTGCTCAAGGAGTGCGGCAACCCCGAATGCACCCGCACCTACATCGACCGCTCCCGGGGCATGCGCCGTCACTGGTGCGGAATGGAGTCCTGCGGCAACAGGATCAAGGCAGCCGCGTACCGCGCCCGCAAGAAGACCACGCCCACGGACTGAGGAGCGCCACGGCCCGGACCACATGCCCTGGGTGCCCTGATCGGCTCGTCGCAACTCCCCGCCGGGTGCGGGGAGTTGCGACGTGACCGGCCACTGCTCCCGGTCACACCGGCGGAATCGCGATGCGCAGGGGTGCCGTGGCGGACGGCGCCACGGTGGTGTCGGCGGTGCCGGTGGCGTCCGTCCACCAGTCGGCGCCGTCCTCGACGTACCGCAGCAGCACGCCCTCGCGGATCGCCCAGGGGCAGACGACGGCCCGGGGCAGGCCCATCAGCTTCAGTGCCGTGTGCCCGACGACCGCTCCGGCCAGGCTCTGGGCGGCGCGCGGGGCGGAGATCCCGGGCAGCTGGGCCCGCTCGGCGGCGGGCAGCGCGGCGAGGGAGTGCACCGCCGCCTTCAGGTCCCCGCAGACCAGTTCCCGCTCCACGAACGGGCCGTACCGCCCCGGCACCGCCCCGCACAGCCGGGCCAGCTGCTGGAACGTACGCGAGGTGACGGCGGCGGTACGGGGACGCTCCCAGCGGATCCGCGAGGCCACGTCCCGCAGTTCATGACGGATCCGGCGGCGCAGCTCCTTCAGCTCGCCCGGCCCGGGCGGGTCCTGGACTCCCAGGTGCTCCCGGGTCAGCCGGTTCGCACCCAGCGGCAGGGACGCGGCGAAATCGGGCAGCCGGCCCCGTCCGAAAGCCACCTCCAGTGAGCCGCCGCCGATGTCCAGCAGCGCGAGCGGGCCCGCCTTCCAGCCCAGCCAGCGGCGGGCCGCAAGGAAGGTCAGCTCGGCCTCCGTCTCACCGGGCAGGGTGCACATGCGGATTCCCGTCCCGGACGCCACCCGCTGCAGCACGTCATGGCGGTTCGGGGCGTTGCGGACCACCGCGGTCGCGAAGGCCAGCGGGCCCCCCGCGTGCCACCTCCGCGCCGTGGCGCCCGCCGCGCCCACCGCCTTGACCAGTCGCTCCACCGCCTCGTCGGCGATGGTGCCGTCCGGACCGACCTGTTCGGACAGGCGCAGCTTCCACTTGACCGTGTGCACCGGCAGCGGAACGCCACCCTCCACATCCGCGATAACCAACCGGACCGTGTTCGACCCCGCATCCACCACACTCACCCGCATGGCCGGGACGTACCCACTTCACCGGTGACAACGCTTCGCACGGGGGGCGTGTCGGCGCACAGCGCAACCGGCGCGTGCCTCGGCGACGGCTCGTGCGACGGCCCCGCGCCGAGCGGTGGTGGCCGGCGCACGGTGCCGGGGATCCACGAGACCGGCCCGCACGACAGTGTGCGCGCCGCCGACCGCCCGCGCGGCCGGCGGACGGCCCGGTTTCCCCGGCGCCCCCTGCGCGCCGCCGTTCGCGTGTGTTCCGGCGTGTCCGGCGCGGGATTCCTCCCCATTCGGCGAAAATAGTCACCCGGTCGGCCGCGTGCGTTGTCGACGGCGCGGGAAGAAATCGTTCGATCCCCCTTCGGCGCTGTCGAGTTCATATGCCTGTCGTGATTACTTCGGCTCACGAGACGGTGGTCGTCACCTACGGCCGGTGAAGTAGACGACAGCTGCCGAGGTGCGTTGTCGCGCCAGACCATTCGTGAGGTGCATGCGCATGCGTCAAACCCATGTCCAGGGTGTTGCACAAAACACCACTCGTGTCCGCGCGCGGCTCGCGACAACCGTCGTGCTCGCCGTGACGGCACCGTTCCTCCTCCTCTTCAGCGCGGCGGAGGCGGGTTCGGAACCCGCCTCGAACACCGCGCACACCGCCCACGCCGCCCACACCGCGCAGCTCGTGCGTACCGCGCAGAGCACGACGACCGCCCGGTGGACATCGAGGACGCTCGCTCCCGGCGTCACGGTCCGCACCGGCGTCATCCTGCACCCCGGCACGAAACACTCCTGGACGGTCACCGTCCAGGCCCCGGCCAAGTCCCGGTGGGACTCGAACGACCCGGACTCGCCCATGGCCTGGGCCGAGGTCGGCACCCGCACATGGGCCGACGACACGGCGCGCAAGCTGACCGCGGCCGGCCTGCGGCCCCGGACCGAGAGCGTCCAGTGGCCCCGCTACGCCGACACCCCGCACGGGCTGATGGGATACCGCGTCCGCACCGGCCGTTTCGCCACCCAGGCGGAGGCGAAGAAGGCCGCGTCGGCCGTCGTCAGGGCCGGGTTCCACGCGACGCTCTCCTGGACCGGATACGACGTCCAGGAGCCGGCCGACCGGGAGAACATCCACGTGGCGGTCATCGACCCGAAGACCCTGAAGGGCAGGGTCGAAGCCACGCACGACGGCAACGTGGCCCAGCGCGAGACCACCTCCGCGGTGGCCCGGAAGATGAAGTCGCTGGTCGGGGTCAACGGTGGCTTCTTCGTGATGACGGCCCGCGACGGCGTGCCGGGCACCATGGCCGGCATCGGCGCCTACCGGGGCGAACTGGAGTCGATGGCGGCGGGCTCCCGCTCCGCGCTGATCATCGAGGACGGGGGCCGCGGCTACCGCATGGCGGACCTCACGACCACCGTCACCGCCCGGTCGGGCACGGCCGCCTACCGCATCCAGGGCATCAACCGGGTGCCCGGCACGGTCCGGAACTGCGGTCGTCCCGGCACCACGCCCAGCGAACTGCCCTGGCAGGACGTGACCTGCCAACTCGCCAACGACATGGTCCAGTTCACGCCCGCCTTCCGGGCCGCCCTGCCCACCGGAGCCGGCGTGCAGGTCGTGCTGAACGCATCCGGCACCGTCGTGTCCGTCGGCGCGCGCGGCGGTCACGTACCCAGCGGCGGACACGTGCTGCAGGGCATCGGACGGGCGGCCGACTGGCTGAAGACGCATGCCAAGCCGCACAGCCGCGTCCGGGTCGACGAGGTCATCCGGACGGCGGAGGGCGAGCGCGTCGTGCTCGGCGCGGGCGACTCGATCGTCAGCGCGGCCCCGACCCTGGTGAAGGACGGCAGCATCGACATCGACGCCGCCGCCGAGGGCTTCGTCGACCCCCCGTACACCTCCTTCGGATATGCGTGGGCCAGCGTCCGTCAGCCGCGCACCCTCGCGGGCATCGACAAGCTGGGCCGGCTGCTCCTGGTCACGGTGGACGGGCGACTGACGAACGGCAGCGAAGGGTTCACCGTCTACGAGTCCGCCGCCTTCATGAAGTCGCTCGGCGCCGTGCAGGCGATCAACCTCGACGGCGGCGGCTCCACCGCGATGACCGTCAACGGCAAGCTGGTCAACCATCCGTCCGACGCCGCCGGCGAACGCACGGTCGGAGACACCGTCCAGATCCTGCCGAAGCGCTGACGACCCCTCGGGGCCACTACCCTCCGCGCGTCCGCCACCGCCCACCGGCGGTGCCCGGGCCCGGTCCCCCGCCCGCCGGCCGTGTCCGGATCTCGGCCCCGCACGCCCCGGCGCGGCCCCCGCTGCCCTTAGATGGTCGCCACCACTGCCGGCGCGCGGAGGCGGCAGGCGACCGGAGCGGATGCGATGAGGGTACTGGTGATCGGCGGTGGCATCGCGGGGACCGCGACCGCCCTGGGGCTGCACAAGGCCGGCTTCGACGTCTCCGTGTTCGAGGCCCACCCGGACACGGCCGAGGACCTCGGCGCCTTCCTGACCCTGGCGAGCAACGGCATGCGCGCGCTCGCCGAACTGGACGCCACCGAAGCCGTCACGGCCGTCGGTTTTCCGCTGACTTCACTGCGGCTGCTGGACGGCCGGGGGACCGAGGTGACGCACGTACCGATGGGCGAGACGGACGACCCCGCCCTGCGCTACCGCTGTCTGCGCCGGGGCGAGCTGAACGCGGCCCTGCAGGACGAGGCGGTCGGGCGCGGCATCCGGCTGCGCCACGGCGCCAGGCTGGTGTCCGTGGCGGACGGCCCCGACGGTGTGACCGCCCGCTTCGCCGACGGCACCACGGCCACCGGAGACCTGCTCCTCGGAGCCGACGGACTGAACTCCACCGTACGCCGGCTGCTCACGCCCGGCGTACGGCCCGTGTACGCCGGCCAGCGCGTCTACTACGGCTACGCCGGCACGCCCGCACCCGGCCCGGACGGCGCCATCACCATGGTGCGGGGCAGCGGGACCGCCTTCGGGTACGCGGTGTCCCCGGCGGGGGAGACGTACTGGTTCGCCCGCGCCGGCGGCGAGCCGCTGCCCGCCGGGGCGCCCCCGGCGCCGCCCGACGTGCTGCGCGAGCAACTTCTCCCGCTGCTGCGCGAGGACGCCACGCCCGCCGCCGGGCTGGTCGACGGCTCCGCCGACGCGATCATGGTCACCAACGCCACGGAGCTGCCGCTCGGCACGCCCTGGCACACCGGACGTGTCCTGCTCGTCGGCGACTCGGCCCACGCGGCCTCCCCGGCCACCGGCCAGGGTGCCTCGATGGCCCTGGAGGACGCCGTCGTCCTGGCCAAGGCACTGCGCGACCTGCCCGCGCCGGAGGCCGCGTTCGCCGAGTACGAGCGGCACCGGCGGCCGCGCGCGGAGCACAACATCACGGTCAGCGGCGGCCTGTCCCGCGGCACCCGCACACCGTCCGGCCCGGCCCCCGTCATGGCCCGTCCCACCGGGCCGGACGAGCGGCTCCTCGGCCAACTGGCCTGGGACACCCCCCTGAGCGCCGTGCCGTCCGAGCCGCACTGACCCGGAAGGAGTGCCCGCTCCGGTCGAACCCTGCGCGCATCGAACCCTGCGCGAACGTGGTCGCACGGTCGGGAATGCACGCGCGAAAGTGCAAGAAGCGGCGTACGGGAATCCATTGCCGGGGCGACGCCGGGGGCCGGATCGTTCCGTGCAACCGGACCTTCGGCAACTAGGAGCTCCCGTGCGACTGTTGAGCAGAGCAGGCGGCGCCGTGGCCGCCGCCGTCGCCCTCGTCCTGGGCGGCGGCACCGTGTCCCCCGCACAGGCCGCGCCCCCCTCCGGCACCGGCTACACCGTGACCGTGGGAACCCCGGTACCGTTCACCCACCCCACGGACACCCCCGCCACCCCGTACCTCGACCGGGACGGCACCTTCCACTACCAGCAGTCCGCCGCGCTCTACGGCGCCGACGACCCACGGGTCTGGGACTTCTACACCGGCAGGGACTTCGACTCGGCGACGTACGACAAGAAGCTCAGCGAGGCCGTGAACCCGGCCAACCCCGCCGACCGCAACGACGACACCACCTGGCGTTGCAACAACAGCCCCACCGGCCGCGAGGCGACCTACGCCCCGAGCGGCTCGGGCTACGCGCAGCGGAACTACTGCGACCTGTCCGGCGTGTGGATCGACCCCGACACCGGTGACTGGTACGGCCTGGTGCACAACGAGTTCACGCCACAGCCCTTCGGCGACGGGCTGCACTACGACGCCATCGACTACGCCGTCTCCACCGACCGGGGCCGCACCTGGACCGTCAAGGACCATGTGATCACCTCGCCGTACAGCACGAAGCGCGCCGACACCACGGCCTTCCCGCACCAGACGTACTCCTACGGCGACGGCGACCAGCGGCTGTTCGCCGACACCGCCTCCGGCTACTTCTACGTCTATTACGGCTCGCGGATCGTCGACAAGAGCGGCGGCTGGAAGGCGTTCTACGAGCATGTGGCCCGTGCCCCGATCGCCGCGAAGATGGCCCCCGGCTCCTGGCGCAAGTGGTACGACGGCGCCTGGTCCCAGCCCGGCACGAGCGGCCGGGAGAGCAACATCGTCCCCGTCGACGCCGGCCACCCCACCGGCTACACCCCCGTCTCCGCCGAGTACGACCCGGCGAACACCGGCACCGCCGCCGAACAGATCGCGGCCGGCGAAATGCCCCCGACCTCACCGCTGTTCGTGATGAACATCGCCTACGACGCCTACCTCGGCCGCTACATCGGCACACCGCAGGCCGTCGACCAGAGCGGCGACGCACCGCAGTACCTGTACGCCACCGACGACCTGGCCGGCCAGAAGTGGGAACTCCTCGGCGACACGGGCGACTACACCACCGCCTCCTGGTACCGCTGGTTCCTGGACCGCGTCGGCCGCACCGGCTCCGCGGTCGTCGGGAAGACCTTCCGCGCCTACTGCTCCTTCGGCTGTTCCCACGACTCCTCCGGAGAGTACGTCGACCTCACCCTCGACTCCTCCGCCCCGGCCGCCCCGCCCGTGGACACCGGCCGCGGGTACCGCATCGCCGCCGGCACGGGCCGGATCCTCGTCCAGGCGTCCGGCGGCTCCGCCGTCACCTCGACGGCGGGCGCCACCCGCTCCGCCCGGGCCACATGGTCCTTCACCCCGACGGGCGACGGCGCCTTCACCCTCACCAACGCGGCGACCGGCCGGCTGCTGGGCGTCGACTCCACGAGGACGGCCGGCCGTGCCTGGGGTGCCAAGCCCACGGCCGGCGTGGCCCGGGCCGGCGGACCGGCCGTCGGACAGCAGTGGTTCGTGATCCCCGCCGCGTCCGCCGGCGGATACCGCCTGGTCAACCGCTACAGCGGCCTCGTGCTCGGCCTCTCCGCCGCCTCCGGCCGCCTCGCCGAGACCACGCCGCCGCGCACCTGGACGGACACCGGCACCGGTTCCCTCGGCGACGGACGCACCGCGGCCGAACAGACCCTGTCCTTCACCCCCGCCAAGGGCTGAGGCCCCCCGCCCGCCGCGACGTCGCCGGACGGCGACCTCGCGGCGGCAGGTGCGTGCTCCCGCCGCGCCGGCTCCGGGCCCGGACGCGACCGGGTCCGTGGGCCCCCGTATCCTGCGGCCATGTCGATCAGCAACGGGGCGTCGGACGCCCAGGTGGCCGTGACCGCGGCCCAGGCCGGTGCGGCGGTGGTCCGCGAGCTGTACGGCCGGCGGCTGGACCACTACGCGAAGTCCGGCGGCGACTTCGCGACGGAGGCGGACCTCGCCGCCGAGCGGGCCATCCTGGACGTCCTGCGCGCCGCCCGCCCCGGGGACGCGGTCACGGCCGAGGAGAGCGGACGCACCGGCGCCGCCGGCGCCGGCCGCCGCTGGCTGGTCGACCCGCTGTGCGGCACGCTCAACTACGCCGTGCAGAACATGCTCGTCGGTGTGAACGTCGCCCTGCGGGTGGGCCGGGAGGTCACCGCGGCGGCGACGGCCGACCCGTTCAGCGGCGAGGTCTTCTGGACCGACGGCGAGCGGGCCCGGGTCCGCCGGGACGGCGACGACGCGGAACTGAGTCCGTCGGCCGGGTCCGCGCTGGTGGACGTCAACCTCGATCCTCCGTTCCCGAACGCGCCCCGGTTCCATGCGGTCCGCCTGCTCGCCGACCCCGGTTTCGCGGAGCGGTTCCGGCCCCGGGTGATCTCCAGCACCCTCGCGGTGGCCTGGGTCGCCGCCGGACGCCGGGCCGCCTACGTCACCGACGGACACCTCGCCGACAGCGTGCACTTCGCCGCGGGCATCGCGCTGTGCCGCGCGGCGGGCTGCACGGTCACCGGCCTGTACGGCGAGCCGCTGCACACCGGCGCGGGCGGGCTGATCGCGGCGGCCGACACCGGGACCCACGCCGCCCTGCTGGAGTCGGTCAAGGCCGGGACGTCCCGGTCGCGTTGAGCAAAGTGCCGGTCCGGCACATCAGTTGAAGGAGATGACTTCCGAAGGCTTGTGGCCCGCTTGGTTCATCACTTAAATCAAAACATGAACTAAGCCGTGGGGTCGAGTCGTTCGACCCCCGCACTCGTCTGGAGCCGCCGAATGAGATGGAGATCGCTGGGCGTCGCGCTGTCCGCCGCGGCCGCGCTGATCGTCCTGCCCGCCACGCACCCCTCGGCCACCGCGGCCGAGATCCCCCTGTCCCAGGGGAAGACGGCCACCGCGTCGTCCCAGGAGAACAACGGCACCGCCGCCGCCCAGGCCGTCGACGGCGACACCGGGACCCGCTGGTCCTCGGCCGCCGGCGACGACCAGTGGTTCCGGGTCGACCTCGGCGGCACCACCGCCGTCACCCGGGTGGTCCTCGACTGGGAGGCCGCCTACGGCAAGGACTACAAGGTCCAGATATCCGCGGACGGCACCACCTGGACCGACCTGAAGTCCGTCACCGGCTCCGACGGCGGCGTCGACACGCTCGACGTGTCAGGCCGCGGCCGCTACGTCCGGATGCTCGGCGTGCACCGGGCCACCCAGTGGGGCTACTCCCTCTGGGAGTTCCAGGTGTTCGGCAGCACGGACGGCGGCCAGACCGGCTGCGGCACCGCCGACGCCGCCCAGGGCAGGCCCGCCACGGCCTCCTCCACCGAGAACGCCGGCACACCCGCCTCCGCCGCCTTCGACGGCAACACCGCGACCCGCTGGTCCAGCCAGGCCGCCGACCCCCAGTGGCTCCAGGTGGACCTCGGCTCCGTCCAGGACCTGTGCGGGGTCGACCTGAACTGGGAGGCCGCCTACGCCAAGGACTTCCAGATCCAGGCCTCCACCGACGGCCAGAGCTGGAACACGCTCCGGAGCGTCACCGGCGCGAGCGGCGGCAAGGCGTCGTACGACGTCAGCGGCTCCGGCCGGTACGTCCGGATCCACGGCACCGCCCGCGCCACCGGCTACGGCTACTCCCTGTGGGAGGTCGCCGTGCACACGGGCACCACCGGCGTCCCGCCGGTCCAGGGCGGCGGCGACCTCGGCCCGAACGTCATCGTCGTCGACCCCTCCACGCCCAACCTCCAGCAGAAGTTCGACCAGGTCTTCGCCCAGCAGGAATCCGCCCAGTTCGGCACCGGCCGCTACCAGTTCCTGCTCAAGCCCGGCACCTACAACGGCATCAACGCCCAGATCGGGTTCTACACCTCGATCTCGGGCCTCGGCCTGAACCCCGACGACACCCAGATCAACGGTGACGTGACCGTCGACGCCGGCTGGTTCAACGGCAACGCCACCCAGAACTTCTGGCGCTCGGCGGAGAACCTCGCCATCACGCCGTCCAACGGCACCGACCGCTGGGCGGTCGCGCAGGCGGCACCCTTCCGCCGGATCCACGTCAAGGGCGGCCTCAACCTCGCCCCGAACGGCTACGGCTGGGCGTCCGGCGGCTACATCGCGGACTCGAAGATCGACGGTACGGTCGGCCCGTACTCCCAGCAGCAGTGGTACACCCGCGACAGCTCGGTCGGCGGCTGGACCAACGGCGTGTGGAACATGACCTTCTCCGGAGTCCAGGGCGCACCCGCCACCGACTTCGACAGCGGCCCGTACACCACGCTGGACACCACCCCGGTCTCGCGTGAGAAGCCGTTCCTCTACCTGGACGGCAGCGACTACAAGGTGTTCGTCCCCGCCAAGCGCACGGGCGCCCGGGGCGTCTCCTGGCCGGCCGACGCGGGCACCTCCCTCCCGCTGGACCAGTTCTACGTCGTCAAGCCCGGTGCCACGGCGGCCACCATCGACGCGGCCCTCGCCCAGGGCCTCAACCTCCTGTTCACGCCCGGCGTCTACCACCTCGACCGGACCATCGACGTCACCCGCGCGAACACCGTCGTCCTCGGGCTCGGCCTCGCCACCCTGGTCCCCGACAACGGCGTCGACGCGATGCACGTCGCCGACGTCGACGGCGTGCGGCTCGCCGGGTTCCTCATCGACGCGGGCCCGGCCGACTCCGCCACCCTGCTGCGGATCGGCGAGCCCGGCTCCACCGCCGACCACTCGGCGAACCCCACCACCATGCAGGACGTGTTCGTCCGCATCGGCGGCGCCGGCCCCGGGCTCGCCACCGACTCCGTGGTCGTCAACAGCGACGACGTCGTCATCGACCACACCTGGATCTGGCGTGCCGACCACGGCAGCGGCGTCGGCTGGGACACCAACCGCGCCGACTACGGCCTGCGCGTGAACGGCGACGACGTCCTGGCCACCGGCCTGTTCGTCGAGCACTTCAACAAGTACGACGTCTACTGGAACGGCGAACGCGGCCGGACGATCTTCTTCCAGAACGAGAAGGCGTACGACGCCCCGAACGCCGCCGCCATCACCCACGACGGCATCACCGGCTACGCGGCCTACAAGGTCGCCGACTCCGTCACCGCCCACGAGGCGTGGGGCCTGGGAAGCTACTGCAACTACACGGCCGACCCGTCGATCGTCCAGGCACACGGCTTCCAGGTGCCCGCGAGACCGGGGATCAGGATGCACGACCTGCAGGTGATCTCCCTCGGCGGCAAGGGCCAGTACGCCCACGTCGTGAACAGCACCGGCGCACCCACCTCGGGCACCGGCACGGTCCCGTCCAAGGTGACGTCCTTCCCGTAGCGCGCCCCCGCGTCCCGTACACAGGCCCGCCTTCGTACGGGACGCGGGTCAGCCGTCGGACAGCGTCCGGTGCGGGGCGCGGCGGTAGGTGCTCCGGTACAGGGAGGCGAAACGGCCCGGGTGGTGGAAGCCCCAGCGGGCCGCGATCTCCGTGACCGTGACCCCGTCACCGGGGCCGGCCGCCACCAGGTCATGATGCGCGTGCGCGAGCCGCACCCGGCGCAGCTGGGCCAGCGGGGTGGTGTCGAGATGACGGCGGAAGGCGTATTGCAGCGCGCGCACCGTCACATGGGCCGCGGCGGCGATGTCGGCCACCGTGACGGGCTGGTCCGCGTGGTCGTCGATGTAGGCGAGCGCGCGGCGCAGCACCGCCGGGCGCACACCGTCCCCGTCCGCGCCTTCGGGCTCGTCCAGCGCCGTGTTGGGGAACGCGGCCAGGACGCTCGCGGCCAGGTGCTGGCCGGCCGTGGCGGCGATCAGCGGCTGGTCCGCGATCTCCGGATCGACGAGCACGGTGTCGCGCAGATGCGCGATGGTCCGGTGCAGATGGCGCGCCGCCGCCTCCGAACGCGGCCGGTGACCGGTCAGCCGCACCGGCGGCGAGCCGTCCGGGCCCCCGGCCACCTGGGAGAGCAGCGCCGGGTCCAGCATGGTGATGTTGTAGCGGGCGTCGCAGATCCGTCCCGCGTACGGCAGGTCCGGCGGCGCGAACAGCACCACGTCACCCGGGCCGAAGGAGTCCTCGACGCCCTGGAAGCTGTGGTCCCGCACGGTGCCCTCGTGCACGACACACAGACAGATCCGGCCCAGCGGCGTCACCGAGTACTCCATCTCGAAGTCCAGCGCGAGCTCGTCGAGGCTCACCGACGGAATGCCGGAGCGCCGGATCCGGGCCCGGTGCGAGCCGGGGGTACCGCTGGCGATACGCATTCTGGCGTAGGCGTGGCTGAGGAATTCCTCCGTCACATCCAGGTCGTCGCTGTCGAAAGTGAGCGATTCCATGGACCCCAATTGCCCCCTTCCGGCGCTTACATGTATTCGCTGACCAGCGGTTTTTCGTTTTCTGTACGGTGGCTTGCCCCGTTGTTCGCCAGGTGGCTGTCGCCGGGCTGCCGGGCTGCCCAGGGTGATCTCATGATCGGACGAGACGAGCAGACGGCGGACCGGCTGACAGCGCTCCAGGAGGAGGTCGGCCAGCTGCGTCAGGCCCTGGTCTCGCACGCCTTGATCGACCAGGCGATCGGCGTGGTGATCACCGTGGGCAGACTGAGTCCGGACCAGGGCTGGGACGCCCTCAAGCACATGTCGCAGCACACCAACGTCAAACTGCGGGAGGTGGCGCGCTGCCTGGTGGAGTGGCCGGCCCGCGGCAGGGTCCCGGAGGCGATCCGGCGGGCGCTGCCCGCCGCCGTGGAATACGCGCGCGCCCGCACTCACGCCGACGGGCGGGAGGACGCGGGGGAGGTCCGCTGCGGCCGGCCGGTCTGAGCGTGACCGACGCGCCGCCGGAGCGCCGACGTCCGCGATCCGGGCCGGGCGGGTCGGCGCGGGCCCGGAGCGGGTCGCCCGGACCGCCGTGACGACGGCCGCCGGGTTTGGGGTGCCGGACGGGTGCAACTCGGGGGTGCGACGACGATCGGCTCAGGAGGACCGGCACATGGATCACTCACGCGTACCCGTCCTGGAGGCCCTGCAGGAGTTCCGGCGACGAGGAGACGTGGTCTTCGGACCTCCGGGTCACAAGCAAGGACGCGGGACGGATCCACGCGTGGCCGACATCCTCGGACCGGACGTCTTCCGTTCGGACGTGCTCAGCCTCAACGGGCTGGACGACCGCCGGCAGTCCCAGGGCGTGGTGGAGCAGGCGCAGGAGCTGATGGCGGACGCGGTCGGCGCCGAGCACGCGTTCTTCTCCACCTGCGGCAGCTCCCTGTCCGTGAAGACCGCGATGTGCTCCGTCGCCGGCCCGGGGGAGAAGCTGCTGCTGTCCCGGAACGCGCACAAGTCGGTCATCGCCGCGGTGATCATCAACGGCGTCGAGCCGGTCTGGGTCCACCCGAAGTTTGACGCCGACCGGCACATGGCCCATCCGCCGGAGCCCGAGGACGTCCGCGACCGCCTGCGCGAGCACCCCGACGCCAAGGGCATGCTGCTCATCACGCCCACCGACTGGGGCACCTGCGCCGACGTCCGCGGGGTGGCCGACGCCTGCCACGCCGTCGACGTGCCACTCATCGTCGACGAGGCCTGGGGTGCCCATCTGCCCTTCCACCCCGCGCTGCCCGCCTGGGGCATGAACGCGGACGCCGACCTGGTCGTCACCAGCGTCCACAAGATGGGCGGGGCCATCGAGCAGAGTTCGGTGTTCCACCTCCAGCACGACCGGGTCTCGCCCGTCGTGCTGAAACAGCGTGAGGACCTGCTCGGCACCACCAGCCCTTCCACCCTGGTCTACGCGGCCCTCGACGGCTGGCGCCGGCAGATGGTCGAGCAGGGGCACGGCCTCCTCGACGCCGCCCTGCACCGCGCCGAGCGCATCCGGGCCGAGCTGCGGGAACTGCCGGGGCTGCGCGTGATGGGCGGGGAGGTCGTCGAGGAGGGCCTGGCCGCCGAGTTCGACCCGCTGAAGATCGTCGTCGACGTACGGGACCTCGGCATCAGCGGCATGCAGGCCACCGAGTGGCTGCGCGCCCACCGCCACATCGACATGGGCGGCTCGGACAGCTGCCGGATCAGCGCCTCCATCACCCATTCCGACGACGACGAGACCGAGAAACTGCTGCTGGAGTCCGTGCGCTCACTGGTGCGGCACGCGGACTCCATCGAACGGCAGCCCGCCGTGGACCTGCCCGAGCCCGGCACGCTCGAACTGGAACAGGCCGTCCTGCCCCGCGAGGCCTTCTTCGGGCCCGCCGAACAGGTGCCCGCCGAGCGGGCCGTGGGCCGGATCGCCGCCGAGACGATCAGCCCCTACCCGCCGGGCGTGCCGGTCGTGGCACCGGGCGAGAAGATCACGGCCGAGGTCGTCGACTATCTGCGCTCCGGCATGGCCCACGGCTTCCTCGTCCCGGACGCGGCGGACTCCTCCCTGGAGACCCTCCGCGTCACGGCACGCGCCTGACCGGCCCACCCCCGTACACGACCCTGACCGGCCCCTTTCGAACTGCGCCGCCCGGGCTCAGCGCCTAGGGTGGGCTCGTGCGGGCGGCCGGGTGTGCGCCCGCTCCGGGTCAAGAAGCCGGCCCTGCTGACGAAGGCGTCCTCGGCAGGGGGCATATGGCCCTGCCGGCGGTCCCCGGGTCCGGACCAGTGCGTCCGGCGGGTCTGTCATCCCGGCAACTCGACGTGAGACGGCCCGACTTCACCCCGACCGGGAAACCACCGCGTTTCCCGGTTTCGGACGCCCCGCCCCGGGGACCTCGGTACGAGGGCCGCCGTCAACCCTGTTCGCCCACGTTTCACCCGGAACATCCGCGATGTCGGCCGCCTGCCCCGGCGTGGTCACCGCGCATCGTGACGCCCACCTCGCCCGCGCCGGGCCCGCCCCGTGACCAGCGAAGGAATTGGTACTGATGAGCGAGACGAACCCCCTGAAGCGAGCGGCGGACAAGGTGGCGGACGCCCTGCAGGGAACACCCGCGGGCCCGGAGAACGGCATCCCCGGCAAGCCGGGACCCGAGTCGCCGACGGTCGCCGAGCCGACCGAACCCCATGAGCCGCTTCCGCCCAAGCCCGACCAGAGCGGCCCGGACACCGTCTCCCCGACCGGCCAGCCGACCGGCGCCGACCAGGCGCGGACGGCCCAGAGCGGCAGCTACCTCACCACCGCCCAGGGCACCCGGCTGTACGACACGGACCACTCCCTCAAGGCGGGGCCCCGCGGCCCGATCCTCCTCCAGGACCACCACCTGCGGGAGAAGATCATGCACTTCGACCACGAGCGCATCCCCGAGCGCGTGGTCCATGCCCGCGGCGCCGGAGCGCACGGCGTGTTCCGCAGCTACGGCACCGCGGCGAACGTGACGAAGGCGGGATTCCTCGCCGAGGACGTCGAGACACCGGTGTTCGTCCGCTTCTCCACCGTGCTCGGCTCCCGGGGATCGTCCGACACGGTCCGCGACACCCGGGGCTTCGCGACGAAGTTCTACACCAGCGAGGGCGTCTTCGACCTGGTCGGCAACAACATCCCGGTGTTCTTCATCCAGGACGCCATCAAGTTCCCGGACGTCATCCACGCCGGCAAGCCCCACCCGGACCGGGAGATCCCGCAGGCGCAGAGCGCCCACGACACCTTCTGGGACTTCGTCACCCTGCACACCGAGGCCACCCACCACACCCTCTGGAACATGTCCGACCGGGGCATCCCCCGCTCGTTCCGCACCATGGAGGGCTTCGGCGTCCACACCTTCCGGCTGGTCGACGCCGCCGGCGGGACGACCCTGGTGAAGTTCCACTGGAAGCCCAAACTGGGCGTGCACTCCCTGGTGTGGGAGGAGGCGCAGCTCGTCAACGGCATGGACCCGGACTTCCACCGCCGCGACCTGGCCGACGCCATCGAGGCCGGGGCCTACCCCGAGTGGGAGTTCGGCATCCAGACCTTCCCCGACACCCCGGACCAGACCTTCGAGGGCATCGACCTGCTGGACCCGACGAACATCGTCCCCGAGGAACTCGCCCCGGTGCAGCCGATCGGGCTGCTCACCCTCAACCGCAACCCCTCCAACTTCTTCGCCGAGACCGAACAGGTCGCCTTCCACCCCGGCCATCTCGTCCCCGGCATCGACATCACCGACGACCCGCTGCTCGCCGGCCGCCTCTTCTCCTACCTGGACACCCAGATCACCCGCCTGGCCGGCCCCAACTTCGCGCAGATTCCCATCAACCGGCCGCACGCCCCCGTCAACGACATGCTCCGTGACGGCTTCCACCAGTCGGCCGTGCACCGGGGCGTGGCCCCCTACCGCCCCAACTCCCTGGACGGCGGCTGCCCGTTCACGGCGGGCGCGGACATGGGCGCGTACATCGAGGCGCCCGTACGGGTACCGGAGGCGACGAAGGTCCGCGAGGCGCCGGCGTCGTTCGACGACCACTTCAGCCAGCCGCGCCGGTTCTGGCTCAGCATGAGCCCGGTGGAGCGCGAGCACATCATCGGCGCCTACAGCTTCGAACTCGCCAAGTGCTACGAACAGGCCATCCGGGAGCGGGCCTTGCAGGTCCTGGCGAACATCGACCCGGAGCTGTGCGCGGGCGTCGCCGCCGGCCTCGGCCTGCCCGCCCCCGAGCCCACCGTGCCCCTGGCCGACGTCGCGCCCAGCCCCGCCCTCTCCCAGATCGGACACACCTGGCCCACCGACGGCCGCGTCGTCGGCATCGTCACCGGCCCCGACGGCGACCTCGACGGTGTACGGGCCGTACGCCAGGAGGTGCTCGACGGCGGCATGGTCCCGCTCGTCGTCGCCCCGGCCGGCGGCACCCTCGGCGACGGCGCCGACGCACTGGCCGTCCAGCGGACCTACGCCACCGCACGCTCGGTGGAGTTCGACGCGGTGCTGGTGGCCGGCACCCCCGGCGTGGGCGCCGACGCCTTCGGCGCCCGGGACGCCAAGGCGGCCCTGCCCGACGCCCAGCAGGCAACCCCCGACCCGCGCGTGGGGCTGCTGCTGGCGGAGGCGTTCCGGCACGGCAAGGCCATCGGTGCCGCCAAGGGCGGGGAGGCCGCGCTGGAGGCGGCCGGCATCCCGCTCGACGCCCCCGGGGTGATCGCCGGCGACAGCGCCTCCACCGTGTTCCAGCAGCTCGTCCAACTACTGGGCGCCCACCGGGTCTGGGAACGCTTCCCGTCCGCCGCCTGACCGGCCGCCCGGCGGATCGCCGCGGGGCCCCCGCACGGACGGCGTACCAGGAGAGGCGGACGACGCACGCCCCGGTTGTGATGGAAGCGTCCCAATGCCAACTAGTGAGGCAGACCATGCGTCTTCGTAGCTTTGCCACAACGACCGCACTGACGGGCGTACTTGCCCTGGCCGGCGCCGCGAATGCCTTTGCGGCCGACCCGAACCCCACGACCGGGGTCGCGGCCAACAGCCCTGGCGTCGTCTCCGGCAACGTGATCCAGGTGCCGGTCAATCTCGGGCTCAACCTGTGCGGTGACAGCATCGACCTCATCGCGCTGCTGAATCCCGCCGGAGGCAGCTCCTGCACCACCTCCAAGTGACGCCCGCCGTGCGCCGGCCCCCGCCGCCCGGGGCCGGCGCACGGCTGTTCAGACCCGCGCGGTGCGGCAGAGCAGCAGACAGATGTCGTCGTCGTGCTCGGAGTCGTGCAGCATCGGCTTGAGCAGCGAGTCCGCCGCCGCGTCCAGGTCCGCCAGATCCTCCGTGCGAAGCGCCCCCATGGCCCGGGCGAGCCGGTCGATGCCCGTGTCGATCCCGGCCGACCGCCGCTCCACCAGACCGTCCGTGTACAGCGCGAGGGTGGACCCCGCCGGCAGGTCGACGGTGTGCTCCTCGTACTCGTACGGCATCGGCACCCCGAGCATGATCCCCGGCTTCGCCTCCAGCACCCGCACCTCGCCCCGAGGGCCGCGGGCGACGGCCGGCGGATGTCCGGCGGCGGCCCACACCACCCCGGGCTCACCGGACGTGAACCGGGCGATCGCGCAGGTCGCGTACAGCTCCGGCTCCTGATGGCGGAGCATCCGGTGCAGCAGGGTGAGGATCCGCGCCGGACCGTTGCCCTCGAAGGCGTAGGCGCGCAACGCGGTGCGCAGCTGACCCATGATGACCGCCGCCCGCAGCCCGTGCCCCGTGACGTCCCCTATCACCGCCAGCACACTGCCGTCCGGCTGCGGAAAGGCGTCGTACCAGTCGCCGCCGATGTTCAGGCCGTGCGTCGCCGGCAGATAGCGGGCGGCCAGCGCCAGGCCCGGGGTGGGGGGCAGTTCGGTCAGCTGGGCCCGCTGCAGGGCCTCGGCGACATCCCGGTGCTGCTCGTACTGGCGGGCGTTGTCCAGGGCGATGCCCGCCCGCCGGGCCAGTTCCAGCAGCATCACGGTGGTGTCCGGGTCGAAGCGGTCGCCGGGCGCGGCCAGCGTCAGCACACCCTGCACCGTCCGGGCGCCCACCGGCAGGCACAGCAGCGGCCGGTCCGGGGAGAGCGCCGAGGCCGGCAGGTCGTCCACGCCCGGGAGTTCGGCGAGATGGCGCCCCGCGTGCTGGGGACGGCCGGTGCGTGCCGCCGTCACCGTGGCCGCCGCCCGCTCGCCCGGCGGGGTCCGCTCGTCGTCCACGATCCACACGTCCACGTGCCGGGCGTACTCCGGCACCAGCAGCTCGGGCAGCCGGCGCAGGATGTCGTCGTGGTCGAGGGAGGCGTTGAGCACGGCGCTCGCGTTGGCGAGGAAGGTCAGCAGCCGGCGGGCCTTCTCCGCCTCCGCGCGGGCCGTCCGCTCGGCGTCGAGGAGTTCGCGCTGCGCCAGCGCCGCCGCCTCCAGCTCGGCGTGCAGCGCCAGCACCCCCTGATTGGTCTGGTGCAGCTCCTCCCGGTGGATCCGCAGCAGCTCCTCCGTCTCGGCCAGGCTCGACAGCAGGGCGGCGGCGTCCTCGTCGGCGCCCAGCAGCGCCTCGGCGAGCGGCGCCTCGTCCAGGCGGGGCAGCGGTCCGGGGACGGGGGAGGGGCAGACGAGGGTGTGCCGCCAGGGCTCCGGTCCGCCCAGGGCCACCCGCAGCTCCCGGCCCACGCCGGTGGTCACGGTCAGTTCCGTGGCGCCCGCGTCGAGGCCGCGCAGCAGCCGGCCGCCGAGCGCGGTCAGGAAACGGGCGCGGTCGAGCGCGGGCACGCCGGCCTCCGCGGTGAGCCGCGCGAGCAGCGCACGGGCGCGGGCCGCGTCGGCCGCGGAGGCGATGGTCCAGTTCTCAGAGGCGGCTGTCATGGGTGCCGGTCCGGCGGTCGGGGGCCAGTACGGCCACACTGGTGTCGTCGCGTACGGGGCGGGCGGGGCTGCCCGCGTCGCGCAGGATCGCCGCGGCCACCACCGACGGGTCGTGGGCGAGCAGCCGGTGGTCCTCCGGCGGGGCCCAGCGGCTGGGCAGTCCGTCGCTGTGCAGCACGAGCAGACTGTCCCGGCGCCACGGCACCCGGCGCACGGGGACGTGCGCCGGGAAGTACGCCCCGACGATCCCCGGATGGGAGACGAGGGACGTCCAGGATTCCCCGTCGCGCAACCGGGCGCCGACGTTCCCGACACCGGCGAAGCGGAGTTCCGCCCGCTCCGCGTCCACCTGGGCCACCGCGACCGCGGCCCCCCGGGTCGGCCGCAGCGCGGTGTGCAGCCGTCGCAGGATGTCCCCGGGCGGCAGGTGAGCGGTGCGGCGCAGCTCCGCCACCGCCGCGGTGGCGGCGTGCGCGGCCTTCGGGCCGTGCCCGAGACCGTCCGCGAGCAGCAGCGTCAGCAGCGTCCCGGAGCGCACCCAGGCCCAGGCGTCACCGCACTGGTCGGCCTGTCCGAGGGCGACCGTGATGCCGCCTGCGGGCAGCTGTTCCGTGCGCGCCCCGCGCACGCCGGGCTCCGGGTCGATCCGGGCCGTCGCCACCGTCCCGCGGCCCGGCAGGCTGTACAGGTGGAAGGCGCTGGCGCTGCGCAGACAGCTGCCCAGGCCGGCACCGAGCGATCCGGGGGCGGTGGAGTGGCCGTCCCGCAGCGCGGTGGCCACGTCGGCGATGCCCGGCCCGTTGTCCAGCGAGAACAGCTGCACGGACGTGCCCGCTCCGTCGCCCGGCCGGTCCACGAGGTTCGCCACCATGCGGCCCCCTCCGGCGTGCCTGAGCAGGTTGGTGGCCAGCTCGGTGGCGACCAGCTCGGCGATCGCCGTGCGCGGCGCGGCCAGCCCTGCCTCCCCGCACGCCTCACGGGCCGCGATCCGGGCGTCCCGGACCCGCGTGGAGTCGTGCACCGGGATCTCCCATACCCGGCTCATCCCACCCCCGGACGTGACGAGGGCACCTGAGCCACCCAGGCGACGGCCGTGATGGTCGTGCCCCGGCCGGGTTCGGTGTCGACGGTGAACTCGTGCACCAGCCGCCGGGCACCGCTCAGCCCGAGCCCCAGGCCGCCGCCGGTGGTGTACCCGTCGGTCATGGCCAGCTCCAGGTCGCGGATGCCGGGGCCGCTGTCGATGAAACACATCCGCAGGCCCCGGGTGCGGCCGTTGTCCAGCGGCGTTATCTCGACCCGGCCGCCGCCTCCGTGTACCAGCGTGTTGCGGGCCAGCTCGCTCGCCGCCGTCACCAGCTTGGTCTGCTGCACCAGGCCGAAGCCGAGCCCTGCCGCACGCTGCCGCACCTCTTGCCGGACCCAGGCCAGATCCGCGTCCGAGCCGATGGGCAGGCTCGTCGCGGACGCCTGGCCGGACGGCTGCATCAGCTCCCCCTCTGGGACAGCAGTTCCATGGCGCGGTCGACATCCAGGGCGGTGACCAGGCCGGGCAGGGCGAGACCCAGCTCGACCAGGGTGATCGCCACCGCGGGCCGCATGCCGGCCAGGACCGTACGGGCCGCCAGCAGCCGGGCCGTGGAGGCGATCTCCGCGAGCACCCGGCCGAGGAAGGAGTCGACGACATCCACCCCTGAGATGTCTATCACCACACCGGTCACCCGGCTGGTGGAGACGCGGTGGGTGATGTCGTGCTGCAGCTGTTCGGCCATGCCGTCGTGCAACTCGCCCTGCAGGGAGACCAGCAGGACGTCGCCCAGGGCGAGCACCGGGACCTGGGACGGCTGGCCGGGAAGGGGCTGGTTCACCGGGCGCTCGCACCCGCGTCCGAACGGGACATCTCGATGCCCTGCTTGCCCAGCGCGTAGGCCAGCGCGTCGGCCAGCGAGGCCCGCGTGAGCACCGAGCCCAGGTCGATGCCGAGCTGCACGATGGTCTGCGCGATGGCCGGGCGGATACCGGAGACGATGCACTCGGCTCCCATCAGACGCGCCGCGGCGACCGTCTTCATCAGGTGCTGTGCGACGAGCGAGTCCACGGTCGGCACCCCGGTGATGTCCAGGATGGCGTACCGGGCCCGCTGGTCGACGATGGCCTCCAGCAGCGACTCCATCACGATCTGGCTGCGCGCGCTGTCCAGCGTCCCGATCAGCGGTACGGCGACCGTGCCCTCCCACAGCTCGATGACCGGGGTGGCCACCTCCAGCAGCTGCTGCCGCTGCCGTTCGATCAGCTCCGTGTTCGCGTCCAGCGCCGTCTCCATCACCACCAGGCGCAGCGTGCCCAGCAGCAGGGTCAGCGTGAGCACGCACTCCTGGGCCTGCGGGGCCGTGGGGTCGGCGAACTCCTCGCGCAGCAGGTCGACCGCGGGCGCGCGCAGTCCGGCCACCTCGGCGGCGATCTGGGCCGGCGCGGACCCGCTGCGGGCCCGGGTCGCGGCCATGCGTCCCAGCTGGTCGCGCACGGTGCCGAAGCCGGGTGCCGCGATGTCCTCCAGCCGTCCGGTGACGGCCACTTCGGACAGCGCCTCCACCACGGCCTTGCACGCCTCGACCGCCTCGTCGCGCGAGACGGTGAAGACCGAGCGGAACAAGGGGGCGTCGGCCCAGCGCTGGGCGATCTGCTCCTTGCGCTGTTCCAGGAAGGAACTCACCACCCGCGGTGCTGATTCCGCCGCGTCCTGCTCGGACACTGTCATCCTCTCCTCTCGCACAACCCGGTGCGCCGGTCGGCCGGTCTCCCGAAGTCGATCATCGTCGGCCGCCCACCGTAACCCCCGGCGTCCGGCCTGGCCGATCCCGCCCCCCGCGACGCCAAACGTGCCTCAACTTGCCCTTGTGTGGGGGAAGTTGGTGTCACCGTGGCATACCGGACGCGTCGGCGCCGCGGCGAGGTGTCCGGCCCGGCGCTCGCGTCACCGGGCACGCCGGTCACGGCTCCGCGCCGACGCCCGTGCCCCGGCCCGGAGTGCCGCGGGGCACCGGCGGGCAGGGCGGAGGGACGGGCCGGCCGGTGGCCGCCGGCTCCCCGGTTCTGCTTCCCGCGCACGTCGACTCGGCTCCTTCGGTGCGTTCCAACGGTGCCGGCCCGCCGGGTGCGCCGCCGGGCCGGTGTAGATCAGCCGCCTACCCCGAAACCCGCGGGACTCTCCTCGCTGTTACCGACGTCACCCACGCGTGCGACCGGCCGCGGCCCGCGACGCGTACGGACGACCGGTGTGTGAGGCGGGGAACGGCCGTACGCGTCGCCGGTCGCGGCCGGTCGCGCCGGTCATGGCGGCGCGGGGGCCGATCGGCGTAGGCGTGGGTGAAAGGGTCCCGCCGGTCGCGTCGTCAGTCGCGCGCCGGCGCAGGGGCCTCACGGCGGGCCGCGGTCCGCTCCGGCGGCGGGACCGCTCGGCGGCGGCGCAGCAGCAGCCGCCGCGCCGGGCGCTCCACCGCCTCGTACAGCACCCAGGACAGGGCGAGCGACACGGCGAAAGCGCCCGCGGTGACGGCCAGGCCGGCCGGCGCCCCGAAGCGCGGCTTCGTGCCGAGCAGGGAGGTCGCGGACCGCAGCACCAGCAGATGGATCATGTAGAAGGCGAACGACAGCTCCCCGAGCCGCACCATCCACCCGCGCCGCCACAGGGACGGCAGCCCGTGCAGATCCGCGACCGCCGCCGCCGGGATGAGCAGGGCGAACCCGGTGATGGTGCAGACGGTGGCGGGGTAGCCGCCGTGCGTTGCCTGCGGGACCAGGAAGTAGCCGATGAGGGCCAGGGCGAGCGACGCCTCCATGCCGGGTCCGCGCCAGCGGCCGAGCAGCACCAGCCGGGCGGTGACCGCGCCGAGTACGAACTCGGGCAGCCGCGCGGCCGGGAACGAGTAGATCGAGTGGGACCACCAGTGGTGGAGGTCCATCCAGGCCAGCACCAGGAGCGCCGCCGCCGACAGCCCGCCCAGGGCGGTGGCCCCGCGTGCTTCCAGCCGGCGCAGCAGCGGGATCAGCAGCGGGAAGACGGCGTAGAAGAACGCCTCGCAGGCCAGGGACCAGCTCACCGGGTTCAGCGTCTGCCACCACGGCTGCCACCAGGAGTGCAGCAGCAACGCGTTCGACAGGGCCTGCTTCGCCGTCGGCCGCGCCTGGTGCGTCAGCGTGCACGCCACGACGAACGCCACGACGAGGGTGACCAGGTGCACCGGGTAGATCCGGGCGATGCGCCGCCGCCAGAAGGAGAGCGGCCGGTCGCCGGGCCGCGCCGACCAGGTCAGCACGAATCCGGACAGCACGAAGAAGAAGGACACTCCGGTGGCGCCGGGGCTGAAGGCCCAGTTCACGAGGCGGCCCCCCGTTCCGCCCAGATAGCCGAAGTTGTTGACGTGCAGTCCGAACACCAGCAGCGCCGCCATCCAGCGCAGGCCGGTGAGGGACGGCAGGGAGGGCTGGGCGGCCGGCGGGGAGGACCTGGCTGTCGCCGCGCCGTCTCGGGCGGGCGGCGTCCGGAGCTCCCGGGTCGTCGCCGTGGTCATCACATCACCTGCCGCAGGGGGTTCGCGTGGGGCATGAAGGGGAACGTTGCCCGTCTGTCCCCGATCCATCACGCCGAATGGCAAACATCACACTGCTGCCGAACGAGGAACCGCCGTCCATGCCACGGACGGCGGGACCAGGTGCACCCACACGAGTGAGGGCACCCGCCGAGGTGACAAGTGCCGTTCACGGCGCCGGGAGGACACACCGGCGTGTGCCCGCGCGGCCCCGAGCGCGCGGTCGGTTCTCTTCGGTGACCCCGTAGGGCTCGGCCCCGAGAGGGGAAGGTCACGCGCTCCGCTTCGACGGCCGGCGCACGGAGAAACCGGAACCGGGTCCGGGTCCGGGTCCGGTCGGGTGCCGGACTGCTGGGGGCAGGGCACCCATCGGGACCCCGCCGGGACGGCCCCGGTCAGGCCGCGGCACCCTGCCGGCCCAGGGCCTCGATCAGCTGGTCCCGGGTCATCTTCGACCGGCCCGGTACGCCGGCGGCGGTCGCCCGTTCGTACAGTTCCGCCTTCGACAGGGAGGCGAGGTCCTCGGACCGCCCACGGCGAGGCGCCGTCTTCCGGGGGGCGGCCTTCCGGCGGGAGGCCTCCTTCCGGCCGGTGTCCTGCTTGCCGCCGCGGCCTCGCTTCCCTCCGCCCTGCTTCCCGCCACCACCCTCGCGGCCCCGCGACCGGCTCTGTTCGACGCTGCGGCTGAGCACCTCCATGAGGTCGATGACACTGGTCGACTCCGGCGGCTCGGGTTCGCCGACGACCTCCTCGCCCTCGCGCCTGGCCGCGACGAGCCGCTTGACGCGCTCCTCATAGGTGTCGTGGTAGTCGCGCGGGTCCCAGCCGATGGTGAGGGCGTCGATCAGCCGCTCCGCCGTCCGCAGCTCCTTGCCGTCGGGCTTCGCGCGCCGCTCCGGCAGTTCGGGGACCACGTCGCCGGGGTCGCGCACCTCGTCGGCCCAGTGCAGGGTGTGCAGGACGAGGACGTCCGGCTGTGCGCGCAGCGCGGTCAGATACTCCTTGCCGCGCAGGGTGAGGGTGGCGATCCCGGCCTTCTCCGAGCGGTCGAGGGCCGCCCGCATCACCTCGTACACCTTCCCGTACTCCGTGCCGCGCGGCCCGACATAGTACGTGCGGCCGAAGTAGACGGGCTCGACCTGGCGGAGGTCGACGAAGCCGGCCAGGTCGATCACCTTCGACCGCCCCGGCGAGATCTCCTCCAGCTCCTCCGGCTCCACGACGACGTACTCGCCCTCCTCCAGCTCGTAGCCCTTGACGATCCTGTCGGCGGCGACTTCCTTGCCGGTGCGCTCGTTGACCCGCTTGTTGCGGATCCGGTCCGAGGTGCCGCGCTGCAGCTGGTGGAAGTGGACCGTGTGGTCCTCGGTGGCGGTGTACAGCGCCACGGGCAGGGTGACCAGCCCGAAGGTCAGGACACCGGTCCAGATCGGTCTCGCCATGACTCGTCGTCTCCCGTCCCGTGTTCCGACGCTAGCCCGTGGCCGGACGTTCCAGCCGCGCGGCGGCCGTTCCGGCCCGGCGCCGGGCCTCCTGCGCCGCGCGGCCGGCCTGCCGCGCCCGTTCCCGCGCGTCCCGCTCACCGGCCCGCGCCCGCCGCTGCCCCTCCTCCGCGTGCCGCAGCCGCTCCCGCAGCTCAGCGACCAGTTCCTCCGCCTCGGTCAGCCGGGCACCGGCCTCGTCCGCCGCCCGCGCCGCGTCGGCGGCCTCCGTCTCACGGGCACGCAGCTCCCGCTCGGCCTCGCGGGCCTCCTCCCGGGCCGCTGCGAGATGCCGCCGGCGCTCCGCGTCGGCCTCCTCCCGGGCCTCGGTGAGGTGCCGACGGCGCTCCGCGCCCTGCGCGCGGCCCTTGCCCCGGGCGGGTGTCCGCGGCTCGGCCGCGGGGGGAGCGGGGCGGCTGCCGAGCACGGCCTCGTCGGCCGCCGGGAACCCGGCCGTCGAGCTGAGCGGCTTCACCAGCCGGCCCGCCGCCCACTCCCGCGCCGCCCGAGGATCGGCGAGCACGGCGTGCAGGGTCTCCTCCACCTCCCGCTGGACACCCTCACCCACCGGATGCCCGGCCTGCCCCGCCAGCTTCCGTGCCTGCCGGCCGAGCGCGCCGATCACCTCGTTCTGCCGCCGGGCCAGCTTGCGCAGCTGCGCCCCGTCCAGTTCGCGGTGCGCGCGGCGCAGCTCCTCACCGAGACCGAGCAGCGGCCGCACCTCCTCCGGCTGCCGGCGGACGAGCAGATTGCTGACCCAGGCGGCCAGGTTCGGCCGCCGCAGCGCGCCGATCTCCTTGGCGAGGGCCTGATCACCGGCCTCGCGGGCGTCCAGGGCGCGGCGGTCACGGGCTGCCACGAAGTCCTCCGGCCGCAGCGCGTACAGCTCGTCGGCGACGGCGTCCAGGTCCACCAGCGTCCCTCTCGACGGCCCCTCGGTGTGGGAGTCCGAGTTTCTCACCCTGGGTGCTTCATGTGCCTTATGTGATGGTTCGGGGGAGAGGTACGCACTGCTGCTTTCGGCCCGGGGCCCCCGCCTTTCGGCGCCGGACTCCCGCCCTTCGGCCCCACTCCGTAGACCGTCGGCCGACGCCGCCGGGCGGGCCGCCCCGGCAGGGTGATCGCATGCAGAAGACCAACGGGATCAAGCGTGCGCAGTTCCTGGCCGGCCTGGCCGCCGCGGGTGCCGCGACCGTGCTGCCGGCGGGCCGGGCCGGCGCGGTGCAGGGCGGCTCCGGGCAGGGCGGGGCCGCGCAGGGGCGCGTCGAACGGGCCGGCTCCGGACAGGGGCGCGGCGCGCGAGGCGGGCCGCGTCACCACGGGGTGGTGTACACCGTGGGCGAGGGGGAGACGCCGGGTACGGCGTTCAGCGCGGCGCGGATGCGGGGGGACATCCGCGCCATCCGGGACGAGCTGCACGCCGACACCGTCGACGTGACGGGTGACGGCGTGGAGCGGCTCACCGCCACCGCCGCCGAGGCGGCCGAGCACGGGCTGCGCGTCTGGCTCCAGCCCACCCTCGGCGACGCCCCGGAGCGGGACATCCTGGAGCACATCGCCGAGACCGGCCGGTTCGCGGAGCGGCTGCGCCGGCACGGTGCGGCCGTGGATTTCAGCGTGGGCTGTGAGTTCTGGCTGTTCGTGCCCGGGATCGTGCCCGGCGCCGATGTCCTCGAACGCATCCGGAACCTGCTCGACGGCAAGGTGGACCACGACGCGATGCAGCGCCGGCTGGACCGCTTCACGGCGAAGGCCGCAGCGGTCGGCCGGTCCGTCTACCACGGCCGGCTCGCCTACGCCGCCGCGCAGGACGACCAGGTCGACTGGCGCCTCTTCGACATCGTGGGCATCGACTACTACTCGTACTTCCCGCACAAGGCCGACTACGTGAAGGAGCTGAGCCGCTGTCTGCGCTGGGGCAAACCGCTGGCCATCACCGAGTTCGGCACCTGTGCCTACGTCGGGGCGCCCCAGGCCGGCGGCATGGGCTGGGACGTCGTCGACCACGACAAGAAGCCCGAGGAGATCAAGGGCGACCTGGTCCGCAGCGAGCGGACCCAGGCGGCCTACCTCACCCAGCTCCTCGACGCCTTCTCCTCGGTGGACCTGTACGCGGCGATGGCCTTCGAGTTCGTGACCGCCGACGCCCCGTACCGCCCGGACGACCCGCGCCACGACCTCGACATGGCGAGCTACTCCCTCACCCGGACCGTCAAGGACCGCCCGGACGACCCCGCCTCCGACTGGCACTGGGAGCCGAAGGAGGCCTTCCACGCCCTGGCCCGCCGCTACCTCGCCGCCCGTACCGGCCACGCGCGGACCCGCTGACGAGGGGGCGGGGAGCCGGCGCCGAGGTGGACGGCGGGCGTCGGCACGTGGCCAGAATTGCATCGTTCGTTTTCTTGAACCCTTCGTGTTTATGAGGGTAGGTTCGGCCTCATGACCGCCTCCCCGACACCGACCACCGCCGAAGAGCTCCGCGGTGCCGGCCTGCGCGTGACGGCGGCTCGCGTCGCGCTGCTGGAGACCGTCCGGGACGGCGACCACCTCGGCGTCGAGGCGATCGCCTCCGGAGTCCGCGATCGCGTAGGCCACATCTCCCTGCAAGCCGTCTACGAGGCCCTTCACGCCCTGACGGCCGCGGGGCTCGTGCGCCGTATCGAGCCGGCCGGCCACCCGGCCCGGTTCGAGGGGCGCGTGGGCGACAACCACCACCACATCGTGTGCCGGTCGTGCGGCGCCGTCGCCGACGTCGACTGCGCCGTCGGCGACGCGCCCTGCCTGACCGCCGCCGACGACCACGGCTTCGCCATCGACGAGGCCGAGGTCGTCTACTGGGGCACCTGCCCCGACTGTTCCACCGGCCGCAGTTCCTGAGCACCGAGTTCCGCACAGTTCGGAAGGATTGCCATGACTGAGAACCACGACGCGATCGTCACAGACTCGAAGTCGGAGGAGGGGAGCGGCGGCTGCCCCGTCGCGCATGACCGGGCCCTGCACCCGACCCAGGGTGGCGGCAACCGCCAGTGGTGGCCGGAGCGGCTCAACCTGAAGATCCTTTCCAAGAACGCGGCCGAGACGAACCCGCTCGACGGAGAGTTCGACTACGCCGAGGCGTTCAAGGCCCTGGACCTCGCCGCCGTGAAGCGGGACATCGCCGAGGTGCTCACCACCTCGCAGGACTGGTGGCCGGCCGACTTCGGCAACTACGGCCCCCTCATGGTCCGTATGGCGTGGCACAGCGCGGGCACCTACCGCATCAGCGACGGCCGCGGCGGCGCCGGCGCCGGCCAGCAGCGCTTCGCCCCGCTCAACAGCTGGCCGGACAACGGCAACCTCGACAAGGCCCGCCGTCTGCTGTGGCCGGTCAAGAAGAAGTACGGCCAGAGCATCTCCTGGGCCGACCTCCTGATCCTCACCGGCAACGTCGCCCTGGAGACGATGGGCTTCAAGACCTTCGGCTTCGGCGGCGGCCGCGAGGACGTCTGGGAGTCGGAGGAGGACGTCTACTGGGGCCCCGAGACCACCTGGCTGGACGACAAGCGCTACACCGGCGACCGCGAGCTGGAGAACCCGCTCGGCGCCGTCCAGATGGGCCTCATCTACGTCAACCCCGAGGGCCCGAACGGCAACCCGGACCCGGTCGCCGCCGCCCGCGACATCCGCGAGACGTTCGGCCGCATGGCGATGAACGACGAGGAGACCGTCGCCCTGATCGCCGGTGGCCACACCTTCGGCAAGACCCACGGTGCCGGCCCGGCGGACCACGTCGGCGCCGACCCCGAGGCCGCCTCGATGGAGGAGCAGGGCCTGGGCTGGCGGAGCACCTACGGCACCGGCAAGGGCGGGGACGCCATCACCTCCGGCCTGGAGGTCACCTGGACCACCACGCCGACCCGGTGGAGCAACGGGTTCTTCAAGAACCTCTTCGAGTACGAGTACGAGCTCACCCAGAGCCCGGCCGGCGCCCACCAGTGGGTGGCGAAGGACGCCCCGGAGATCGTCCCCGACGCGCACGACCCGGCGAAGAAGCACCGCCCGATGATGCTCACCACTGACCTGTCGCTGCGCTTCGACCCGATCTACGAGCCGATCTCCCGCCGGTTCTACGAGAACCCGGACGACTTCGCGGACGCCTTCGCCCGCGCCTGGTACAAGCTGACCCACCGCGACATGGGCCCGAAGTCGCTCTACCTCGGCCCGGAGGTCCCGCAGGAGACGCTGCTGTGGCAGGACCCGCTGCCGGAGCGCGAGGGTGAGCTGATCGACGACGGCGACATCGCGACCCTGAAGACCAAGCTGCTCGACTCGGGCCTGAGCGTGTCCCAGCTGGTCACCACCGCCTGGGCGTCCGCGTCCACCTTCCGCGGCAGCGACAAGCGCGGCGGTGCCAACGGCGCCCGCATCCGCCTGGCCCCGCAGCGCGGCTGGGAGGTCAACGACCCCGACGAGCTGGCCCAGGTGCTGCGCGTCCTCGAGGGCGTCCAGCAGGACTTCAACGCCTCCTCCGGCGCCAAGAAGGTCTCCCTGGCCGACCTCATCGTCCTCGGCGGCGTCGCCGGGGTGGAGAAGGCGGCCAAGGAAGGCGGCTTCGAGGTCCGGGTGCCGTTCACCCCGGGCCGTGTGGACGCGACCGAGGAGCACACCGACGCCGAGTCCTTCGAGGCGCTGGAGCCGACCGCGGACGGCTTCCGCAACTACCTCGGCAAGGGCAACCGCCTGCCGGCCGAGTTCCTGCTCCTCGACCGGGCGAACCTGCTGGGCCTGACCGCTCCGGAGACGACCGTCCTGGTCGGCGGCCTGCGCGTCCTCGGCGCCAACCACCAGCAGTCGCAGCTCGGCGTGTTCACCAAGACGCCCGGCGTCCTCACCAACGACTTCTTCGTCAACCTGCTCGACCTGGGCACGACGTGGAAGTCCACCTCGGAGGACCAGACCACCTTCGAGGGCCGCGACGCGAGCACGGGCGAGGTGAAGTGGGCCGGCAGCCGTGCCGACCTGGTCTTCGGCTCCAACTCCGAGCTGCGCGCGCTCGCCGAGGTCTACGCGAGCGACGACGCGAAGGAGAAGTTCGTCAAGGACTTCGTCGCCGCGTGGCACAAGGTCATGGACGCGGACCGGTTCGACATCGCGTGACCGTCGCACGACCGGTCGCCTGACCGGTCCAACGGGCCGAGGCCGCTCGGCCCGCGGACCGCTCCGGCCTGATCCGACCCGCTGAACAGAACGTCCGGGTCCGCCCTCGCAGGGCGGACCCGGACGTTCTGCGTTCCGGATGTGACCGGTCGGCCGTCCGCGGTCAGGGCGGTGACCGGCCGGCCGTCCGCGTCAGTGGCCGAGCACCGCCGCGCCCGCCTGCGCGTACCGCTCGTCCAGCTCGCCCGACGGAGCGCCCGCCACGCCGATGCCCGCGACCGGAGCGCCCTTAGCGGTCACCGGCGTGCCGCCGGCCAGGAACAGCGTGCCCGGGATGTCCTTCAGGTTCGGCGCCTGCGCCAGCCGTGCGGCCAGCTCCGAGGTGGGCGCGTTCCAGGAGACCGCGGTGAACGCCTTGCGCTCCGCGGACTCGTACGACTGCGGGCCCGCCCCGTCACCGCGCAGGATGACCAGGGTGTTGCCGTTGCGGTCGACGACGGCCACCGACACATGGCGGCCGTCCTTCTCGGCGGCGTCCACCGCGGCGCGCGCGGCCTTCGTGGCGGCGTCCAGGGTGAGGTGGGTGCTCTGGGTCAGCTCGCCGCTCCGGGCCGCCACGGGGGCGGCGGCGGGCGTGGCGTCGGTGGAGTCGGCGGCGTTGGCGGCGACGGTGCCGACGACACCGGCACCGACGACGGCGAGGGCGGCACCGCCGACGAGGACGCGGGTACGGGCAGAGGGCTTCTTGCGGCTGGGCATGCTGAGGAACCTTCCAGGAGAGCCGGGGCGGGGGCGCAATCGCTCCCGGAACCGATCCTGGGCCCTGCGGAGGCCCTGTCCCGTCGCCGGACCGGGCGTCCCCGGGGTCATCCGATCGGATGACCCCGTGCCCGCCCGGCCAGGGAAGAATGGAGGGTGTTTGCCCAGTTCAGCGCGGAGCCGAGGGAGGTGCCGACGATGCCGGAACCCGAGCGCGACGACACGCGCGCCCTCACCGTCGTCATGCACACGGCGTTCTTCGTGCTGCTGTCCGCGTCCGTCGCCCGCTATCTGGCCCGGCACGCCGACGGACCGCACACCCCCTGGGTGATCGCCCTGTCCGTGCTGCTCGCCGTGCTCTACGTCCTCGGCCCCGCCCTCGGCACCCGTCCCACCCCGCGCCGGCTGACCTGGCTCGGCCTGGTCGTGGCGGCGTGGGCCCTGCTCGTCGTCCTGGCCCCGAGCTTCGCCTGGTGCGCGGTCCCGCTCTTCTACACCGGGCTGCGCACGCTCCCGCCACGCGCCGCGATCCCGCTGGTCGCGCTGCTGACGGCGCTCGCGGTGGCCGCGCAGCTCAGCCTGGCCGGCTGGCCGGACCCCAACGTGCTGCTGGCGCCGCCGGCGGTGGCCGCCGTGGCCACCACCGTGTTCATCGTGATGCAGCGCCAGGCGGCCCGCAGGGACGCCCTGATCGACGACCTGGTCCGCACCCGGCGCGACCTCGCCGCCACCGAGCGCCGCGAGGGCACCCTCGCCGAACGCGAGCGGCTCGCCCGGGAGATCCACGACACCCTCGTCCAGGGGCTGTCCAGCCAGCGCATGCTCCTCCAGGCGGCCGACCGCCTGTGGGACACCGCGCCCGGCACGGCCCGGGACCACGTCCGTACGGCGGCGGCGATCGCCGAGCGCAGCCTCGCCGAGGCCCGCCGCTTCGTCCACGACCTGACCCCGGCGGACCTGGCCGAGGGCGGGGGCCTGCTGCGGGCGCTGCGGGCCGTCGCCGAGCGGGAGACGACGTCCTCGCTGACCGTCCGGGTGCACACCGAGGGCAGCCCGCCCGAACCGCTGCCCGCCCCCGTCGAGTCGGCCCTGCTGCGCATCGCCCAGGGCGCCCTGGCCAACGTCCGCGAACACGCGGTGGCCACCACCGCGACCCTCACCCTGACCTGCCTGGACGACCAGATCGTGCTCGACGTCACGGACGACGGCCGCGGCTTCGACCCCCACACCCGGACCGCCCCCACGGCCACCGGTCCCGCGACCGACGTCCCACGGCCCGCCGCCGAGTCGCGCGGTCACGGCCTGCCCGCCATCCGTGCCCGTCTGCGCCAGCTGGGCGGCACCCTCACCATCGAGTCGGCGCCGGGCCAGGGCACGGCCCTGTCGGCGGCCATCCCGCTGGAGCCGAGATGACCCACAACCCCGAGACGGCCGCGCCCGCACCGGTGCGGATCCTCGTCTGCGACGACCACGCCGTCGTACGCGCCGGACTCCTGGCGCTCCTGCACAGCGCGCCGGACATCGAGGTCGTCGGCGAGGCCGGCAGCGGCGAGGAGGCTCTCGCCCTGGCCCGCAGAACCGCCCCGGACGTCGTCCTGATGGATCTGCAACTGGGCGAGGGCATCGACGGCGTCGAGACCACCCGCCGGCTGCGCGCCGCGCCGCCCGCCCCGCACGTGCTGGTCCTGACCACGTACGACACCGACGCCGACGTCACCCGCGCGATCGAGGCGGGCGCCACCGGCTATCTGCTGAAGGCCGAACGCGCCGAGGACCTCTTCACGGCGATCCACGCCGCCGCCCAGGGCCGCCCGGCGCTCTCCCCGCCGGTCGCCGACCTGGTCATGTCCCGGCTGCGCAACCCGCGCCCCGCCCTGACACCACGCGAACGGGACATCCTCACGCACCTCTCCCGGGGCCTGTCGAACCACGCCATCGCCCGGGCCCTGTACATCAGCGAGGCCACGGTCAAAACGCATCTGCGCCGCATCTACGACAAACTCGGCGTCGACAGCCGGGCGGGCGCGGTGGCGGTCGCGAAGGAACAACGCCTGCTGCCCTGACGACCGCCGAACGAGACCGGGGCCCGCGCCGGGTGCGCTCCCGCGCGCGGTTGACGCCGGACCGGACCCGGGTCTCCCGGCCTGACCGTTGCCCGGCGAAGCGCCCCCGAGAGGCGCGGGCGCGGACCGGCGCGGGGCGGAACCGACGTGACCCGACCGGTGGCCGGAACCGCGTCGCGGGTGGCAGGATCAGGGGGATGTCCGTCATCAGCAAGCTGCAGATCAAGCCCGGTCAGAGCGTCGTCGTCCTGGGCAAGCCCGACGACGTCCAGCTGGAGGCCGAGACCACGGGTGACCCCGCCACGGCCGACGCGGTGGTCGCCTTCGTGACCGCCTCCGGTGACCTTCTCGGGGCCGACGCGCAGGCCGCGCTCGCCGCCGCCCGGCGCGACGGCCTCGCCTGGGTGGCCTACCCGAAGGGCGGGAAGCTCGGAACGGACCTGAACCGCGACACCCTGGCCGCCGCGCTCTCCGAGCGGGGTGTGCGGCCCGTGCGGCAGATCGCCATCGACGACACCTGGTCGGCCCTCCGGTTCCGCCCCGCCGACTGACGTCCGGCGGGCCCCGCTCCGTCCGCGGGACGGCGGTGTCCCGGTGCCGCCGGCCCTGCCCGCCGGCGCGGCGGCCCGCACGCACGTCGTCAGCGGCAGCGCAACGCCTCGAAGGCCTCCCGCCCCGCCACGCCGATCGCGAGGTCGATGTCCGGGGCGAGACCCGCCCGACGCGCCGACCGGGTCAGCGCGGCCATCGCCACCCGGTCCCCGGAGTCCGCCTCGACCACGCCTATCTCGTGCCGCAGATGCAGGAACGTACCGGTCTTCCCGCTCCACCGCAGGGTGTCCGCGCGCAGTTCGCTCGCCAGCCGATGGGTGAAGACCTGCAGCCCCATCAGCCGGCGCAGCTCCGCCGTCGCCGGAGGACTGGCGATCTCGTCGCGCCACACGCGCCGCAGCAGATCCACGAGCGACGCCGCGGAGCCGGCGTTGGCGTGCGCCGGATCGAGGGTCTCGATGGTGTGCCGGCCCGTCCGCTCGTCCCGGAGGGCCAGTTCCAGCGCGAGGGAGAAGTCGTTGCCGGCGGCACCGGCCGCGCACTCGTACAGGTGGTTCATCCGGTGCCGCACCCGGACCCCGTCGCACCCCCACGCACGCAGCCGCGCGTCGGCCTCCGCCGGCGGCACCAGGCCGAACAGCGCGTCCGCGGCGGCGTTGTCGCTCACCGACAGCATCATCAGCAGCAGGTCGCCGACGGCCACGGTGGCCGGGTGCCGGAAGGCGGCGAGCCCGGTGGGACCGACGCTGCTGCTGCCCGGGTCCACCGTCACCGGGTGCGCCGGGTCGAGTTCCCCGGCCGCGACCCGGTCCAGCACGACCAGGGCGAGGGGCACCTTCGCCACCGAGGCCAGCGGTGTCGACTCGTCCACGTCGAAGCCCAGTTGTTCGCCGGTGTCGAGGTTGCGGGCCAGGAAGGAGCCGCGGACGCCGAGAGCCGCCCAGTCCCCGGCTATGGCCTCGGCGACGTCCAGGAGGGCACCGTGGTCACCGGTGCAGACCGGACGGTGCTCCGCGGGGACCGGGCCGTGCTCGGCGTGGACCGGGTGGTGCTCCGCCGCGCTCATCCGCGTGCCGCCAGCCGCGCGGATGCGTCCTCGCCCCCGGCCCCGGGCTCCGGCCCGCCGTTCCGGCGGGGTACGGCGCCCACGGCCGACGCGAGCGGCGCCGCCAGCCAGTCCGGCACGTCTTCCGCGTCGGTCCGGCCCGGCGCGCCGCTCACGTCGTACCCCCGGTGCAGCGCACGCTCGGCGAGGGGCGTCCAGTGCGCCCCGTGCTGCCGGGCGAACGGTTCGGCACACACCAGCAGGGCTCGCCCGGCCAGGGTCTCCGCGAGCGCGGTGGCCGCCGGGCCGGCCGGCCGGATGCGCCCCTCGGGCAGCCCCGCACGAGCGGCGGCCCGCGCCATCCTGTCCTCGAAGTACGGCACTTGATCCTCCGTCAGAAGCAGCAGGGGAGGCGGGGCGGAGGGCCGGGCGGTGCTGCCGCGGCGCGGCCGGAGCTCTTCGAGGTGGACCGTACGCCGCGTGAGCCCGCTCGCCGAGGCGTCCGGCTCCGGTGCGGACGCCAGACCCAACGGTGCTTGATACGCGGCCTGTTCCGGCGCCGTCCGCAGCAGCGCGTACCCGAGCGAACCGTCGGCCAGCCCGGACTCCCGCTCCAGGGGCGTTAGTTCTCGCATGCCGAGCGTGATCCCGCGCTCGCCCCCGGCCCGGATGGCCCGGGCCAGCGTGGCCGGGGCGCAGTCGGCGGGCACTCCGACGGCGCGCACCCGGGACCGGCGGGCCGAGCCGGCGACCTGGCGCAGCCGCTGGGCCCGGTCGAGCACGTCCCGTGCGTACGGGAGCAGCGTGACGCCCAGCTCGGTGGTCGTGATCCGGCGCCGGGAACGGTCGAACAGCGAGCCGCCGAAGTGTTCCTCCAGCGTCTTGATACGGCGGCTGAGCAGCGGCTGGGCGATGCCGAGCCGGTCGGCCGCCCGGGAGAAGCTCCCTTCGTCGGCCGTCGCCACGTACGCCTCTAGGTGTGCCAGCAGATCCACCCTGCACTCATATCAATAAGGCATGGGATCTTCAAAGTTTCCTCTTGGACATGAAGGGGATCCGGCTGTTTCGCTGTGGCCGTCGAAGATCGACGCAGACGACGGACGATCCGGGAGGACTTCGCCCATGACCAGCCCCGACCGCCCCACCCAGCTGCCGCGCCGCGGTCTGATCAAGGCCGGCCTCGCGCTCACCGGCGCCGCGGTGACGGCGACCGCCCTCTCCACGCCCGCCGCGGCCTCGGCTCCGGCCGCCGGACCGCGTGCCGGGCAGGCGGAGCTGGCCGAACTGGAGCGGCGCTACGGCGCCCGGCTCGGTGTGTTCGCGCGCAACGTCCGTACCGGGCGGACCGTGACCCACCGGGCGGGCGAGCGGTTCGCGATGTGCTCGACGTTCAAGGCGTTCGCCGCGGCGGCGGTCCTGCGCGACCACGCCGGCTGTGCGCCGATGGAACGGGTGGTCCACTACCCGCCGCACGACATCCTGCCCAACTCGCCGCGCACGGAGGAGAACCTGGAGACCGGCATGACCGTGGCCGAGTTGTGCGCGGCGGCGATCCAGTACAGCGACAACGCGGCCGGCAACCTGCTGCTCCGTGAGATCGGCGGTCCGGCCGGTCTCACCCGCTTCTACCGCTCGCTCGGCGACGAGGTGAGCCGGCTCGACCGGTGGGAGCCGGAGCTGAACACCGCGGTCCCCGGTGATCCGCGCGACACGACGACTCCGGGGGCCGTCGCCGCGAGCCTGGAGTGCGTGGCGCTGGGCCGGGCCCTGGGGCCCGCCGACCGGGAGCGGTTCGTCGGCTGGCTGAAGGGCAACACGACCAGCAAGGCGCGGTTCCGGGCCGGGCTGCCGCGGGGCTGGGTCGTGGCGGACAAGACCGGTACGGGTTCGTACGCGACGGCCAACGACATCGGTGTGGCCTGGACGACCCGGGGGACCCCCGTCGTGCTGACCGTCCTGTCCACCAGGCCGGCACAGGACGCTCCGGTGGACGAGAAGCTGATCGAGGAGGCGGCCCGGATCGCGGCCCGCCTCGTCGCCCCCGGCGAGTAGCCCCCTCGTCTAGTGCTCTGACCACGTAGGTTCGCCGGGTTGGGCATCCGAGCGGTTGGATGGGCGGTGACGTCCGATCTGACCGCCGGGGGTGTGGTGGCTGAGGCTGTCCGAGTGCGCAGGTTGACTGACCAGGAGGGGCAGAAGCTGCAGCACATCGTGCGCCGGGGCAGCACCAGTTCGGTGCGTTACCGGCGCGCGGTTATGTTGCTGGCCTCGGCTGGCGGGAACCGAGTGCCGGTGATCGCGAAGTTGGTGCAGGCCGACGAGGACACGGTCCGGGACGTGATCCACCGGTTCAACGAGATCGGTCTGGTCTGCTTGGACCCTCGGTGGGCGGGAGGCCGTCCCCGCCTTCTCAGTCCTGACGACGAGGACTTCGTCGTCCAGACGGCCACCACCCGACCGACCAAGCTCGGGCAGCCCTTCACCCGCTGGTCCATCCGCAAACTCGCCCCCTACCTGCGCCGCGTACACGACCGGGTGATCCGGATCGGCCGCGAGGCGTTACGGTGCCTGCTCGCCCGCCGCGGGATCACCTTCCAGCCGCACCAAGACCTGGAAGGAATCCCCCGACCCCGAGCGCGACGCCAAGCTCGACCGGATCGAGCACGTGCTGGAGCACTTCCCGGACCGCATTTTCGCGTTCGACGAGTTCGGCCCGCTCGGCATCAGGCCCACCGCCGGGTCGTGCTGGGCCGAACAGGGTCGGCCCGAGCGGCATCCCGCGACCTATCACCGTACTCACGGGGTGCGCTACTTTCACGGTTGCTACTCGGTCGGCGACGACACGCTCTGGGGCGTCAACCGGCCGCAAGAAAGGGGCCGCGAACACCCTGACCGCGCTGAGGTCGATCCGGGCGGCCCGCCCGGACGGCGCCCCGATCTATGTCATCTTGGACAATCTGTCCGCCCACAAGGGCGAGACCATCCGGCGCTGGGCAAAGAAGAACCGGGTCGAGCTGTGCTTCACCCCGACCTACGCGTCCTGGACCAACCCGATCGAGGCCCACTTCGGACCGCTGCGGCAGTTCACCGTCGCCGACTCCAACCACCGCAACCACACCGCGCAGACCCGAGCCCTCCACGCCTACCTTCGTTGGCGCAACGCGAACGCCCGCCACCCCGCCGTACTGGCCGCCCAACGCCGCGAACGCTCCCGTATCCGCAGCGAGAAGGGCATCCGCTGGGGCGGCCGAAGTCAGCCAGCCGCTGCCTTAAAACTGCCCGCACTCCCCGGCGACCACGCACTACGGTGGGATACATGTCCGAGCCCTCCGTGCGGGATTTCTACGACGATTTGGCCCACGACTACCACCTGATGTTCCGGGACTGGGACGCAAGCATGGCCTACCAGGCCGAGGTATTGGGCGGGCTCGTCTGTCAATCCCTCGGCGCTGGACCACACACCGTCCTGGACTGCTCGTGCGGGATCGGCACCCAGGCCATCGGGCTGGCCCTGGCCGGGCACCAGGTCGTCGGCAGCGACCTGAGCCCCGTCGCCGCCGCGCGCGCAGCCACCGAGGCGGCGGCCCGTGGCAGCCGGCTTCCGACCGCTGCGGCTGACATGCGCCGACTTCCTTTCAGAGAGACGTCATTCGACGTCGTCCTCTGCGCGGACAACTCGCTCACGCACCTACTCTCCGGGGAAGATCTCCGGACGGCACTCCTCGGCATGAGACGGGTACTCCGAGACGACGGACTGCTGGTGATCACCGTCCGGGCCTACGACGAGGTGAGCCGGACCAGACCCACGTCGACACCTCCCCAGGTCTCGCAAACACGCGACGGCCAAGCGATCACCTTCCAGCTGTGGCACTGGCACGAAGACGGCGAACGCTACGACCTGGAGCACTTCCAGCTCATCCCCGCAAAGAACACCTGGCAGGTCCGAGTCCGCCGGACCACCCACTGGGCGCTGACGCCCCCGCAGCTGACAGAGTTCGTGACTGAAGCCGGCTTCACCAAAATCGCCTGGCACAGTCCGGCCTCCAGCGGGTACTACCAGCCCGTGCTGACCGCACAGCGCGCTCCCTCAGCGCAGTAGCCCAGACATCGACTCCGCCCTGCCTAACTTCCGTTCATCCATGGCAGAACCGGTGAACGTTGCCGGTCACAGCACTAGCCCCCGGGCGAGCAGCCCCTCGACCGGACTCGGACCGGACCGGATACTCCGGCAGCGGCCTGCGCAGCGGCACCGACGGCTCCCGCCGGGCCGTAGCCGTGGTTCAGCCGACGTGGTCGTCCGGGGTGACGGGATGTGCCTCCAGGTCCGGCGCGGACAGGAGGTCGGCGATCAGCTCCGGTGAACCGCCGACGTAGGTGCTGACCAGGTCCACGTCCCCGCCCAGACACCAGGCGAGGTCCTGCGGCCACCACAGGTCGGGCAGTTGGGCGAAGTCGTCCAGGGACACCGGCGAGACCGCGTCCCGCAGCCGGCCGGCCAGCAGGACCTCGTCCCGTCCCGGGGTCTCGAAGGTGGGGAACCGGCCGAAGTCCCAGCGGCCGTACCCGCACCAGAGCCCGAACCAGCACCGGTCGGGCGTCCCGGTGTGCCGGGCCAGGACGGGCAGCAGCGCCCGCGCGACGTCCGGCGGGGTCGGCCCTTCCTCCGGATGCTCGTCCCACACGCCGGGCAGGCCTTGGTCGGAGCGGTTGACGAAGTCCCGGTCCGTTCCGATGACCTCGTGCCAGCGCACGACCGGCGTCACCCGCGTTCCGTGCGCGGCGGCCACCGTCGACCAGCGTACCGGCCGCTCGTCGAGCGCGGCGGGGTGCAGGACGCGTGCGTAGGCGGGGAACCCCGGCGCGGCGATGGCCGCGACCGTGCCGAACGCGCCCTGCCCAAGCCCGGTGAGCCGGCCGGCGGGGGAGAGGTCGCCGGTCTGCACGTGCAGGCGGCCGTACCACTCCGGGGCGGGTTCCTGGTCGACCAGGGGGAAGTCGTTCACCCGCACAGTGTGCCCGGTCGCGGACGGGCGCGGCCGCCGGGGCGGGCCGGGGGCCGGGAGTGGCCGCCGGCCCGCCCCTGTCTCAGGACTCCGCCGGCTGCTCGTGGCTGCCGTAGGGCCGGGTGATGATCTCCATGCCGTGTCCGGCCGGATCCATGAAGTACAGGCCGCGGCCGCCGTGATGGTGGTTGATCTCGCCCGGCTGCTTCCCGTGCGGATCGGCGTAGTAGGTGATCCCGGCCTGCCGGATGCGGGCGAAGGAAGCGTCGAACTCCTCGTCGGAGACGAGGAAGGCGTAGTGCTGCATGACGATCGACTCCGCCGGGATCGTGGCGAAGTCCAGGGTCACCCCGTTGCTCGTGGCGACGGGGACGAACGGGCCCCACTCGGGGCCGACCTCCAGCCCCAGGATGTCCGCCAGGAACGCGGCGGACTCCCGGTTGTCCCGGGCGTGGACGATGGTGTGGTTCAGCTCGACTGACATGAGTGGAATGCCTCCGAGGGCAATCTCACGGGCACCTCCATGCCTCACCCGGTCGGTGACCGGCACGCGATGCCGTGTGACCATCCTACCGTCCCGGATTCGACGGCCCCCGGTGCGTGACGTGTCCGCCCGTCACCGTCAACACCACCGGCGCATCGGTGAGTTCGTCGGTGGACGCGTGCACCGGATCCACGGACAGCACGGTCAGGTCGGCACGCCGGCCGGGTGCGATCCGGCCGGCCACGGCGGTCTCCCGGCGGCGGCCGCCGCATGACTGGTGCAGCCCTCCAGCGCCTGCAACGGCGTGAGCCCCGGCCGGTGCGCGGCGGCGCCCCTGGGCCTGCGGGCCGTCGCCAGTACGGCCCGCACGTCGTAGTGCGCGATGGGCCAGTCCGAGCCGAGGGTCACCGTGGCCCCGGCCTCCCGGAGATCCCGCAGCCGCCAGGCGCGGGCGGCCCGGTCTTCGCCCAGCCGGCGCGACCACTCGTCGGTGCCGTCGTCGCGGGTGTAGCCGGTGTGCGGCGGCTGCATCGAGGCTGCGACCCCCAACTCGTCGAAGCATGGGAGGAGTTCGCCGGGCGCCGTCTCGATGTGCTCGATCCGGTGCGCGCCGTGCGCGCCCGGACCCAGGGAGGCCACGGTGTCCAGGACGTGCCGGACGGCGGCGTCCCCGATGGCGTGCGTGGCGGTGCGGACGCCGGCCGCGTGCAGGGTGCGCACGGCCGCGGCGTAGGCGTGCGGGTCGGGCCAGAACGCGTCCGTGCCCTGGCCGTGGCAGTCGGGATGCTCCAGCCACGCCGTACCGCCCTCCACGGTGCCGTCCACGCGCACCGGAGCCGCCGGGGGTCTCGGCGCGCGGGGCCGGCTCCCGGGTCGACGGCGTCACAGTACGAGTTTCCCAGTACCGCCAGTAACATGATCACCTTGTTCCGGGTGTACCAGTCAGTCAACTCGGCGCGGTCCCAGGACGCGCCCGGCCCGGAGAAGTCCATGTCTTCTGTCATCGACGCGTTCGAGAACGCGCGCTTCACCTACGAGCAGCACATGCAGACGTGCCGCCAGTGCCACGCCGACGCGGCGCCCTGTGCGGTGGCGAAGCATCTCCTGCGGATCTACAACCTCGCCCGCAGGGACCGGATGCGCGCCACCGGGGCGAACGCCCCGACGGCCTGACCGCGGCGGCACGCCGCCCGCCCGTGGCGGGGAGGGGGAACCCGGCGGCCTGTCCCGCTTGAGGCCATGGGCGCGATGGCGCGCTCAGCCGGCCCGGAACGGCGGCTCGGCCAGGAGTTCCAGCAGCCACCGGGCCGTCTGCGCCGCGCCCGGCTCGGCGCCGGCGCCGGGGAACATCCGGCCCCAGGCGGCGGCCCGGCTCAGGACGCTCAGCCGCCAGGCCGGCTCCGCCGCGCGGCGCAGCTCCGCCGCCGTACGGCCGTTGCCGGTCCAGGGCTCCAGATAGGCGTCGAGCAGGCGGGGGAGCACCCCCGGTCCGTAGCGCTCGCAGGCCCGTTCCACCGTGACCCGCAGGCTGCTGAACGGGTGGGAGACGGCCGCGTCGCCCCAGTCGAAGAAGGTGAACCGGCCCGCCGCCCGCCGGAACAGCTGGCCGTCGTGCAGGTCGGCGTGGTCGAGGGTGTCCGGGACGCCTGGGGAGGCCAGTTCGGCACACCACTCGGCGAGCCGGGGCCGCAGCCCCTCCAGCCGGGCGCGCCCGTCCGGGCCGAGCGCGGTGTTCCCTGCGAGCAGTTCGTCGAACACCGCGGGCAGGTCCCGGGTGCGGGCGGCGGGCACACCCAGCCGCTCGATCTCGTCCCCGCGCGCGACCAGTTCGCACTGCATGCTCGCGTACTGGTGCAGCAGGGCCTCCCATTCCCGCGGCTCGACCGGTTCCCGGCCGAGCACGGTCCGGAACAGGTCGCCTCCGTCGGGGAACAGCGTCCAGCCGCGCGCGGCGTCGACGGCCAGCGGGTGCAGCACATGCTCCGGCACCCAGCGGGCCAGGGCGGCGGTCAGCGGCCCCTCGAAGGAACTGGCCGGCGGATTCGCCTTGAACCAGACGGCCGGCCGGCCCGCGACGGGCACCCGGACCAGCACCGACCACGGCCGCAGCCGCACCTGCGGGGCACCGTCCGCGCTCAGGCCGTGCGCGGCGAGCCGGGCGGCCACCCAGTCGAGGGCCGCCGCACGCCACGACTCCTGTTCCCACGGAGTCACCACGTCCGCGTAACGGCCCCGGTCCACGACCGTCGAAGCATCGACTCGCATGCCTCATTCCAACATCGCGGGCAGGCGCCGACCAGCGGTTTTCCCCGCGCGCTGTTCGGCTTGCACAGCGACCTGCCGGGTCAGGTGCTCACACCTGTCAGAACTTCGCCCACCGAATATCCAACTGCACATGTCGGGCAGAGCGAAGTCGAGTGGGTGCCCGCCCGTCAGGCACAGCAGGACCTCCCCGTCCGGATCGTCGGCCGTCTGGGTCGGCACGACGCTTGCCTGCCCCGTGGAGCACTCCGCGCACTCGTAGGCGGGCGGCTCGCCGCCTTCGGTGATCGCTTCGCAAAAAGCTGCCCACGCCGTAGGCGTCCACCACATCCGCTACGTCGTCGTACGCCTTGCCGCACAGCAGGCATGCGACCGGCCGCACACCGCCGTTTCCCGGGGCGACGAGCACCGCGAAGTGGCCGCAGGACAGGCAGCGCAGCGTGTGCCCGCTGACGGGCCCGAGCTTCTCGCCGCGACCGGCTCGATCCGGCCGAGTGGCCCCTGACCCGGCTCAGATACGGCGCACGGTGTGCAGTGTCTTGGCGTACGTCCCCGGCCCGTCGAGCAGGGACGCGCCGCCGAGGTCGGACATGGTGGGCCCGTTGACCGTCTTGCGGCTGGAGAAGAAGCGGCGCTTGCCGTCGTCGAGACCCAGGTAGATGCCGACGTGGTCGACGGTCGGGCTGACCCCGTCGTCACTGGAGTCGGCGTTGAACAGCACCAGGTCGCCGGGCTGGAGCAGGGCCGCGGCGGGAGGGGTGGTGCCGGTGGCGCGGTCGACGACCACGCCCGGCGCGTAGTCGGCGAGGTGCCGCGACCTGCGCGGGATCCGGGTGCCCGAGGTGTCCTCATCGGCAGCCAGGGGAACGCCCAGGTGGTAGCCGTAGACCATGCGTGTGTAGCCCGAGCAGTCGAGGTTGCCGACCTGCTTGCTGGACGGCCCCTTGTGCGTACCGTCCGGAAAGGTCCAGCCCACCTTCATGTACTCGTGGAAATCGGCGCCCTCGAGCCGGTAGCCCTGCGCATCGAGATAGCCGTACCCGGCCTCACCCAGCACTTGCTTGCCCTGGGCCGGTCCGGCGCCAGCCGTGACCGGCGGAACACCCCCGAGGAACATCGCAGCGTACGCGAGGACGTCCGGGTCGGTGGATCCGGCCCAGCCGCGGATCGTCTGCTCCAACTCGGCCGTCCAGGTGCCGTCGTACGGCTGGGGCAGGAGGCGCACCCAGTCGTTATGGGTAACGGTCGGCAGGTCCGCCCAGTTCGCGGCGCTCACCTCGAAACGGCTCACGGACAGTCGGACCGGCAGGTTGGTGCAGCCCTCGTTGGCCAAGGCGCGCAGGCCCACCCGGCCCTTGGCCAAGGTGGGCGTGGAGTCGGTGACGTCGAAGGCCCACGAAGACGGTTCCGCCGACGCGGACTGCCAGGCCTTCGCCTGGATACGGGCGCCCTCCCGCCGCACCCTGATCGTCCAGTCGGTCCCCGCCGGCACACCCGTGGCCAGCGTGACCGCCGTATCCAGTGAGGTTACGTCGTTGTTGGTCTCCTTCTCCAACCGCATCTCGACCGCCCGGGAGGTGAGGAAGGACAGCCGCGCCCGGTAGTGGTTCTGGGTGCTGACGTATCCGAAGGTCAGCGCGAACGAACAGGCCTGACCCATCGGGACCTTGTCAGACCTGGCCGTGCAGCGCACGTCGACATCGGTGATCTCGTCATCGAGCAGGCTGGCGTATCGGCTGTACCCGGCGGTCGTGAGGTCGATGATTCCGGTGCCCGGCACCACGGAGAAATCGGTCTTGAAGGTTTCGGACGTGACCCACCTGCCACCGCCCGGCGAGGTGCCCCAGTGCACCCGGTCCTCCGCGTCCAGCGCGAGGTCGGGCAGTGTCCGCTGGAAGTCGTCCACGAAGGGCCGCTTGTTCTCCGCGAACGTCCGCTGCGGGCCGGGCAGTACGACGGTACGCGCGCCGTGCGTCAGCAGCGCGACGCGTTTGCCGCCGGAGGTGACCTCGGTGCGGGCTGGGGTGCCGGAGAGCACAGTGGTGGTGAGTGGGGTGCTGAGGGTCACCGGGGTGAAGTACGAGACGCCCAGCGGCGCCATGGTCACCCACGAATGGGCCGAGGACAGGCCTCCCGGCCCCGGGAAGGCCGGGACGTCTGCCGCTGTGGAGGCGCGCGCCGGGGTGGCGGCCAGGCCGGTGAGCGGGGCAGCGGCGGCAGAGGCCGCGAAGGCGGTGAGGAGTCTTCGTCGGGATGTGTAAGACATGCGTCTGATGTTCTATTGCCACCCACCGACGCCTCACGGGACCCCCCAACTTCGTTGCCACGCTTCACCGTCGGAGCCGGCCGCCTCCTGGAAGCTGGAGATACGGCACAAGGCGACGGGCAGGCTGTGGTCACGCGCAGCGGCGGACCGGCCGAGTACTCCATCGCGGCGGAGTGGGACGGTCGTGACGCGACCGGCGGACTGCTTCCCAATGGCCTGTACACCTGGACGCTGACCGCTCAGCCCGCCCGTTCGGTAGGCAGCAGGCCGAGTACGGCCGGCAGGCGGCAGGGGCCGGCGGACGGCCACTGCCGGCGGGCGGGCGCGCCCGCCGGCCCGGACGGGCCGCACGGCGAGGCCGGGCTGCAAGGCCGCTGTCAGGCGGCACACCGGGCCCTCGCCGGTGGGCGGCAGGAGACCGCCCTTCCTGTGTCGGGTTCACCGGGGGTGTGCGCACCGTCGTCATGACGCGTACGAGGCTCGGGGCGCGGAGTCGAAGCCGAACCGCACCCGCGGCCATACCGCGGTGAGCGGTCCGAGGTCCCGCCCCTCCAGGACGACGCCGGCGGCGACGATGCGGTGCAGGTCGCGTGCCCCGTACCACTCGTACCGGCCGCCACCGGCCGTGCCCCGGGTGCGCACCCGCAGCAGCAGCCGGGCCGCAGGGTCCATCACCGCCGTCCAGCCGGGCCGGGATGCCAGGGCACCGGGGACCGTGCGCAGCAGCAGCCCGGTGAGGCTGCGCCCGCCGGCGGTGAACCGCAGGTCGAGCACCGCTCCCGCGGTGACCGCCCAGCGGTCCGCGGTGTCACTGACCCGTACGGGCTCGATCCGGACCTCGTCGAAGACGTAGGTGCCTGGGCGATCCTGCGCCGGGTCGTCATATCGCAAGCCCCTGAGGGATCCGAAGGAAGCTCGCCCTGCTGCGCAGCGACATCGGCTTGTTCAAGGCGATGTCCAGCCTGCCGCCGCGCCAGTTCGACGTCATCGTCCTGCGG
>NZ_JACHJK010000015.1 GCF_014203595.1 Streptomyces echinatus | reverse complement strand
CCGGCTCCCGCCTCCACCTGGGCTGTTGCTCGTTGCATGCGGGGTCGGAGGGTTGCATGCCAACCCGCCGAGAAGTTCCTGAACTTCATCATCGCCGAGGTCATCCGGCACCACGAGCGGATCGCCGAGGACACGAACAACGAGCGGCCGGCGCACGACGCCTGAACCAGGCACCCGGCCAGGACAGCGACGAGGGACCGGCCGGACCGACGGCCCGGAACGCACACGGGGGACAAAAGCCGCGTACTGATCCGCCCCTGTGCGCTGCCGGTCCCATCAGGCAGCATGTCCTGCATGTCCGTACTCACGCGCGACGAAGCGCAGCTCCGAGCACAGTTCCTCGACGTTCACCGGTACACGGTCGAACTGGACCTCACGACCGGTGACGAGACCTTCGACTCCCGTACCGCGATCCGGTTCACCACCCGGTCCGACGGGGACACGTTCGTCGAGCTGAAGCCCGCCGAGCTGCGCAGCGCCACGCTCGACGGACAGCCGCTCGACCCGGAGTCGCTGAGCGAGGACCGGCTGCCGCTGAAGAACCTCACCGCCGGCGAGCACGAACTGCGCGTCCACGCCGTCATGCGCTACTCCCGCACCGGCGAGGGCATGCACCGCTTCACCGACCCCAGCGACGGCGAGACGTACGTCTACACCCAGATGTTCATGGACGACGTCCAGCGGGTCTTCGCCGCCTTCGACCAGCCCGACCTCAAATCCGTCTTCGACGTCTCCGTCAAGGCACCCGAAGGCTGGACCGTCCTCACCAACGGCGTCACCGAACACCGCGGCGACGGCGTCTGGCACGCCGCACCCACCCCCCTCATCTCCACCTACCTGGTCGCCGTCGCCGCCGGCCCCTGGCACTCGGTGCGCACCGAACACCGCGGCCTGCCCTTCGGCATCCACTGCCGCCGCTCCCTCGCCCCCCACCTCGACACCGACGCCGACGAGATCCTCGACATCACGCGCGCGTGCTTCGACCGCTACCACGAGAAGTTCGAGGAGCCGTACCCCTTCGACTCCTACGACCAGGCCTTCGTCCCCGAATTCAACGCCGGCGCCATGGAGAACCCCGGCCTGGTCACCTTCCGCGACGACTTCGTCTACCGCTCCGCCGTCACCGACACCGAGCGGCAGACCCGCGCCATGGTCATCGCCCACGAGATGGCCCACATGTGGTTCGGCGACCTCGTCACCCTCAAGTGGTGGGACGACATCTGGCTGAACGAGTCCTTCGCCGAGTACATGGGCTACCAGACCACCGCCGAGGCCACCCGCTTCACCGACCCCTGGACCGAGTTCGCCGTCACCCGCAAGGCCTGGGGCTACGACGCCGACCAGCGGCCCACCACCCACCCGGTCGCCCCCGAGAACGTCGACGACACCGCCTCCGCCCTGCTCAACTTCGACGGCATCTCCTACGCCAAGGGCGCCTCCGCACTGCGCCAGCTCGCCGCCTGGCTCGGCGAGAAGGACTTCCTCGCCGGCATCAACACCCACTTCAAGCGCCACAAGTTCGGCAACGCCACCCTCGCCGACTTCATCGACTCCCTCGCCTCCGCCACCGACCGCGACGTACACGCCTGGGCCGACAGCTGGCTGCGCACCACCGGCGTCGACACCCTCACCCCCAAGATCTCCTCCGCCGACGGCGCCTGCACACTCACCGCCGAACGCGCCGGCAGCCGCCCGCACCGCCTCAGCGTCGGCCTGTACGACCACGACGTCGCCGACGAAGGCCGCCTGGTACTGCGCGAACGCCTCGACCTCGACGTCCCGCAGACCGCCCCCCAGCCCATCGGCAAACGCCCCGCACTGGTCCTCCTCAACGACGGCGACATCACCTACGCCAAGGTCCGCTTCGACACCACCTCCTTCGACACACTCCGCACCGGCCTGTCCGGCCTGCCCGACCCGCTCACCCGCGCGGTCGTCTGGAACGCCCTCAGGGACGCCGTCCGCGACGGCGAACTCCCGCCCTCCGCCTACCTGGAGACGGCCCGCGCCCACCTGCCGCGCGAGACCGACCTAGCCGTCGCCCAAGGCGTCCTCGCCTTCGCCGCCGGCCAGCTCACCGAGCAGTACCTCGCACCCCAGGACCGGCCGGCCGCCCTCACCACCCTCACCTCCCTCTGCCGCGACCTGCTGCGACGCACCGAGGACGGCGACCACCCCGGCCTGCGCCTGATCGCCGTACGGCACCTCATCGGCGTGGCCGCCCACCCCGAGACCATCGCCGCCTGGCTCGCCGACGGCACCGTGCCCGGCGGCCCGGAACTCGACCCCGAGCTGCGCTGGCGCATCCTCGCCCGGCTCGCCGTCCTCGGCGCCACCGACGAAGCCGCCATCGACGCCGAACTGGCCCGCGACCCCAGCGCCACCGGCCAGGAGGGCGCCGCCCGCTGCCGCGCCGCCCTCCCCGACCCGGAGGCCAAGCGAGCCGCCTGGGAAGCGATGTACGACCGCGACGACCTGTCCAACTACCTCTTCACCGCCACCGCACAGGGCTTCTGGCAGCCCGAACAGGAGGAACTCGTCCGCGCGTACGTACCGCGCTTCTACACCGACGCGGTCGCCCTCGCCGCCCGCCGCGGCCCCGCCATCGCCGTCGCCGCCGGCCGCTGGTGCTTCCCGGCACATGCCGTCGACACCGAGACCCTGCGGCTCGGCGAGGACTGCCTGCGCGACACCGAACTCACCCCGGCGCTGCGCCGCACCCTCGCCGACCGCCTGGACGACCTGTCCCGCGCCCTGCGCGTGCGCGGCGGGGAAGCCACGGAGTAGGTCCGGCGACGTAGGGCACGGCTGGTCCCCGCGGACGACGCGAGGGACCCGCCGTCGCTCCTAGGCTCGGGGGGTCAGTGACCAACCGCGCCCACGAAAGGCAGCACCGTGATCGCAGTGACCGGCGCCACCGGCAACGTCGGCCGTGCCCTCGTCGACCGCCTCCTCGCCGCGGGAGCGCCCGTCCGCGCCCTGACCCGCGACCCGCGACGGGCCGCACTGCCCGAACGCGCCGAGGTCGTGCGGTTCCGGCCGGACCACCCCACCGCCCTGTTCACCGGCGCGACCAGGCTCTTCCTCTACGCGCAGGCCTGCACGGCCGAACTGCTCGCCGCGGCCCGCGACCAGGGCGTACGCCACGTCGTCCTGCTGTCCAGCGGCATCATCACCGAGGGCGCCGACGAGACACACCCCATCCACCTCATGCACGCCACCGCCGAGCGGCAGATCCGCGACAGCGGCCTGGCCTGGACGTTCCTGCGCCCCAACGCCTTCGCCACCAACGCGCTCCAGTACGCACCGCAGATCCGCACCGGCGACACCGTCCGGGGCGTCTACGCGGCCGGACTCTCCGCCCCCATCCACGAGGACGACATCGCCGCCGTCGCCGAACGCGCCCTGCTCGACGACGGCCACGAGGGCGCCGCCCACCGGATGACGGGCCCCGCGGCGATCAGCAACGCCGAGCAGGTCACGGCGATCGGCGAGTCGCTGGGCAGGAAGCTGACGTTCGTCGAGACCGACCCCGCCGAGGCGGGCCCGGAACTCTTCCCGCACGTGCCACCGTCCCTGCTCGAACGACTGCTGCAGACCTTCGCCGAGACCGTCGGCACACCCCCGGAGATCACGGGCACCGTGGAGCAGATCACCGGCACCCCGGCCCGCACCTTCGGCCAATGGGCCCACGACCACGCCGACGACTTCCGCGCATAGCCGCGAGCACCCCACCCCCCAACGCTCTCCTCCGGTACGGCAGTACACACTTTCGGGTTCCGTTCACCCGGCTTCCGGGACACAGGGCCCCCTTCCGGTACAAGCTGGAACTCCACCCACAAGCCGGAAGACCCGGGCCCCACGGGCCCACCGGACGTTCCCCTGCCCCGGAGGAGAGCCCATGAGCGGAGGAGACGCCCCCACCACGCCGCCGCTCGCCTCCGGCCCCGGCGGCCCCGACGCCCTGCGACCGCTCCTCGCCACCGTGCTCGACGCACTCGCCACCGGCGCCGAAGAGCGCGGCGGCCCCCTCCCCGCCGGCGGACCGGAAACCGTCACCGCACGCGTCGCCGACGCCCTCGGAGACGCCCTGCCGGACACCGGCGACCCCGACGCCCTGCACACCCTCGTGCGCACCCTCGCCGCAGGCGCCGCCGACCCCGCCGACCCGCTCTGCGCCGCCCACCTGCACTGCCCCCCACTCGCCGTGGCCACCGCCGCCGACCTCGCCGCCAGCGCCCTCAACCCCTCCCTCGACTCCTGGGACCAGGCCCCCGCCGCCTCCGCCCTGGAAGCCGCCGTCGCCCGCACCCTCGCCCGCACCGCCGGACTCGCCGACGCCCTCGTCACCACCGGCGGCACCGAATCCAACCAACTCGCCCTGCTCCTCGCCCGCGAGGCACACGGCACCGACCTACGCCTCGTCTGCGGCACCGCCGCCCACCACTCCCTGCCCCGCGCCGCCTGGCTGCTCGGCCTGCCCGACCCCGTGCTCATCCCCACACCACGCGGCACCCTCGACCCCGCCGCCCTCGACGAGACCCTCACCGCGCTCCCCGGACCGGTCCTGGTCGCCGCCACCGCCGGCACCACCGACACCGGCCTCATCGACCCGCTGCCCGAGATCGCCGGCCTGTGCACCGCCCACGGCGCCCGACTCCACATCGACGCCGCCTACGGCGCGGGCCTCCTCTTCAGCGACCGGCACCGCGACAAACTCGCCGGCCTCGAAGCCGCCCACACCGTCACCCTCGACCTGCACAAACTCGGCTGGCAACCGGTCGCCGCCGGCCTCCTCGCCGTCGCCCGCCCCGGCGAACTCACCACACTCCACCAGCACACGGACTACCTGAACGCCGACGACGACACCGAAGCCGGCCTCCCCGACCTCCTCGGCCGCTCACTGCGCACCACCCGCCGCCCCGACATCCTGAAGATCGCCGTCACCCTGAGAACACTCGGCCGCAGCGGACTCGGCGCCCTGGCCGACCAGGTCTGCGCCCGAGCCCGCGAATTCGCCGCACTGATCCGCGAGCACCCCGGCTTCGAGCTCTACGCCCCACCCGTCATCAGCACCGTGCTCTTTCGGCCGGCCGAAGCGGACGACACAGCCGTGGCCGCCGTACGCCGACGACTGCTGCACGAGGGCCGCGCCGTCCTCGGCCGCGCCCGGCCCGACGGCCGGCTCTGGCTCAAGGTCACCGTCCTCAACCCCCACACCCGGCCGGACGACCTGGCCCACCTGCTCAAACTCGCCGAAGGAAGCACCCCCGCATGACCCACCCCCAACGCCACGAGCCGGACTCCCCACGCGACCTCGTCGGCATCGGCATCGGCCCCTGCAACCTCTCCCTCGCCGCCCTCGCCCACCCGCTCGCCGAACTCGACGCCGTCTTCTACGAACAGCGCCCCGGCTTCGACTGGCACCCCGGCCTGCTCATCGAGGGCGCCACCATCCAAGTGCCCTTCCTCGCCGACCTCGTCACCCTCGTCGACCCCACCAGCCCCTGGAGCTTCCTCAGCTACCTCCGGGCCCGCGAACGGCTCTTCCCCTTCTACTTCGCCGAGCGCTTCCACATCCAGCGCGCCGAATACGACGCCTACTGCCGCTGGGTCGCCGAGGCACTCCCCGGCCTCCGCTTCCGCCACCAGGTCGACGCCGTCCGCTGGAACCCCGAACGCGACGTCTTCGAGGTCGACCACACCCAACTCGACCACGACGGCGAGGCCGAGGCCCTGGGCCGCACCTACACCCGCAACATCGTCCTCGGCGTCGGCACCGCCCCCCACGTGCCCGACCCCCTCCGCCCCCTCGTCGACGCCCCCGGCGTACCCGTCCTCCACGCCGCCGACTACCTCGCCCACCGCGACTCCGTCCTCGCCGCCGGACACGTCACCGTCGTCGGCTCCGGACAGTCCGGCGCCGAGATCTTCCTCGACCTGCTCCGGCACCGCCCGCCCGGCCGCGAGAAGCTGCACTGGATCGGCCGCACCGAGGCGTTCGCCCCGATGGAATACTCAAAACTGGGCCTGGAACACTTCACGCCCGACTACACGCGCTACTTCCACGCCCTCACCGAACCCGTCCGCGACCGGCTCGTCGCCGCCCAGTGGCAGCTGCACAAAGGCATCGACGCCGGCACCCTCGCCGCCATCCACGACGAGCTCTACCGGCGCACCCTGCACGGCGGCTGGCCCGACGCCGTCCTCGTCCCCGGCGTCCGCGTCCGCACCGCGGGCCGCATCGCCGCCACCAAGATCGAACTGCACCTGGAACACCTCCAGCAGGACACCCGCTCCCGGCTCACCACCGACGCCGTCGTCCTCGCCACCGGCTACCGCGAACGCCCCCTCGGCCGCCTCCTCGCCGGCCTCGACCCCTACGTCCGCCGCGACAGCAGCGAACGCCCCCGCGTCGACGAAGAGTTCCGCCTCGTCCTGGACCCCTCGGTCACCGGCTCGGTCTACGTGCAGAACGCCGAACTGCACACCCACGGCGTCGGCGCCCCCGACCTGGGCCTCGCCGCCTGGCGCAGCGCCACCATCCTCAACTCGCTCACCGGAAAAGAGCCGTACCCCCTGCCCACCCGAACGGCCTTCACCTCCTTCGGACTGGACGACCCGGCGGAGCGGGTGCCCTCGGCCAGACAGCCGAAGCGGCTCACCCCGCTCATCGACGGATGACCACCGGACCGAGCCGCGACAACCCCACGGACGGCGGTGCCGGCGCATGTCCCACGACACCGCCACCGCCGTCGACCCGCCACCACGGCGGCCCTAGAACACCGGCGTGCCGTTCCGCGTGAGCTTCCAGTCCACCGACGCGAAGTCCTTCGGGTCCAGGACACCCTTGGCGGTCACCCACTCCGCGATCCGGGTACGGATCTCCGTCGACTCCGACCACAGCTCCTTGGCCGTGGCGACATGCGGGAACGCACCGCCACCGTTGGCACGGTAGTTGTTCACCGCCAGCACGAACTGCCGGGCGTCGTCCAGCGGCGCCCCCTCGAAGGTGAGGTTCTTGATCCGCGACCCCACCGGCTGGGCGATGTCGATGTCGTACGCCAGACCCGACACATAGTCGTAGTTGTAGTCCGGACGGCTGTTCGCATTGGTCAGCTTCTCGACGTCGACCGCCGCGTCGGGCGCCGTCTGGACGTAGTACTGCGCCGAGTACTCCAGATAGGCGCGCACCTGCGCCCCCGTCAGCAGCTTGGCGACCAGCGTGTTGTCGTACACGTACAGGCTCGACAGGTCCCGGATGGTGACGTCGCCGGCCGGGATCTCGGAGGTCCGCGAGAACGGCGACGCCTGGGCGATCACCGGCAGCGCGGCGTACTCGGTGCCCGCGAGCGCGGCCTTCACCACGTCCTCCTGGACCTTGGTGATCAGATCGATGATCGGGGCGTCCTTGTAACGGGCGTCCACGGTCGTCAGGGTCTCGGTCGCCCGGCCCACCACCTGGTTGACGTACGCGACGACCTTCTCGTGCTCGTCGCCCAGCAGCTTGGTGATCTTCGGGTCGTCGGCGACCGTGCTGGAGTTGCGCAGCGACGCGGAGACCGACTCGACCTCCCAGCGGCCCTTGCTGAACACCAGCTCGATGTCGAACAGGGTCAGCCGCTCGGCGTAGCACAGCGGCTCGGACAGCACGACGGTCCTGCCGGTCTTCTCGTTGACGACCTTCAGCTCCGGGATCTCCAGGTGCGCGTGACCGACCAGGATCGCGTCGATGCCGGGCACCTGCCGGGCGACGTTGGCCGCCGCGTTCTCCACGTACGGCACCTGGTCACCGTACGACGACGTGCCCGAGGTACCCGAGTGCGCGGACACGACGACCACGTCCGCGCCCATCGACTTCAGCTTCGGCACCCACTTGGCAGCCTGCTCCTCCAGGCCCGGGAACGCCAGCTTGCCCTGGACATAGGCCTTGTCCCAGATCGCGATGCCCGGATTGGTCAGACCGAGCACGGCCACCTTGACCGGCTTGGCGCCCGGCACGTGGAACGTCTTCATGAAGTACGGCGGGAAGGCGGGCCGCAGCGTCTTCGCGTCCACGGCGTTGGCGCCGAGCAGCGGGAAGTCGAGCTGGTCCTCGAACTTCCGCAACGTCTCGATGCCGTAGTTGAACTCGTGGTTGCCCAGGGCCGCCGCGTCGTAGCCGATCGCGTTCATCGCCTGCGCCATCGGGTGCACCGGGCCGCCCTTGGCGGTGATCGGGTCGACCTTGGCGTAGTAGTAGGTCAGCGGGGTGCCCTGGATGGTGTCACCGGCGTCCAGCAGCAGGGTGTTGCAGCGGCCCTTCTCCTCGCGCACCTGGTTCACCAGCGTCGAGATCCGCGACAGGCCCGTCGCGTTGCCCGCCTTGTCGGAGTACTCCGCGTCCTTGAAGTAGTCCCAGTTGAAGACGTGACCGTGCAGGTCGGTGGTGCCCATGACGGTCAGCGAGTACCGCTTCACGGGGTGCCCGGGCCCGTGGCCCTCCGCCGCCTCGGCCGCCGGGGCCGCCGCCGCACCGGCGATCGCCACTCCCGCCCCGGTGGCGGCGGACTTCTTCAGGAACTTCCGGCGGTTCAACGGCATCTTCAGGTCTCCTTGGCGCAGGGTCAACAACGCGCGTAGATTCTGACCTGAGCATGACCTACGGCAACAGGTCCAGAAGGTTGCGATCTGGTGACCATCGCTCATAGGAGCGGACCGCCGCACAATTCAACACTTGTCAATAACCCTTTGCCCAAAGTCTGTTGAGTAGTCACATGGGCCCAATTCTCTACCCACCGGTAAGGCATAGGCTCGGTCCATGCGCCGAGCAAAGATCGTCTGCACTCTGGGGCCCGCCACCGACTCGTACGACCAGATCAAGGCACTCGTCGAGGCCGGAATGGACGTCGCCCGGTTCAACCTCAGCCACGGCACCCACGCCGAGCACGAGGACCGGTACCAGCGCGTACGAAAAGCGGCCGACGAAACCGGCCGCAGCGTCGGAATCCTCGCCGACCTTCAGGGCCCGAAGATCCGGCTCGGACACTTCGCCGAAGGACCCGTACTCCTTGAACGCGGCGACACCTTCACCATCACCGTCGAGGACGGCGCCGAAGGCGACCGCCACCAGTGCGGCACCACCTACGCCGGCCTCGCCACCGACGTCAGCCCCGGCGAACGCATCCTCGTCGACGACGGCAAGGTCAGCCTCGAAGTCACCCGCATCGACGGCCCCCGCGTCCACACCCGCGTCATCGAGGGCGGCGTCATCTCCGACCACAAGGGACTCAACCTCCCCGGCGTCGCCGTCTCCGTCCCCGCCCTCTCCAAGAAGGACGAGGACGACCTGCGCTGGGCACTGCGCACCGGATTCGACGTCGTCGCCCTCTCCTTCGTCCGCACCGGCGACGACGCCAGGGACGTCCACCGCATCATGGACGAAGAAGGCCGCCGCCTGCCGCTGATCGCCAAGATCGAGAAACCCCAGGCCGTCGCCAACCTGGACGACATCGTGGCCGCCTTCGACGGACTCATGGTCGCCCGCGGAGACCTCGGCGTGGAGATGCCGCTGGAACACGTCCCCATCGTCCAGAAGCGCGCCGTCACACTCGCCCGGCGCAACGCCAAACCCGTGATCGTCGCCACCCAGATGCTGGACTCGATGATCGACCACTCCCGCCCCACCCGCGCCGAAGCCTCCGACGTCGCCAACGCCGTCCTCGACGGCACGGACGCGGTGATGCTCTCCGGCGAGACCAGCGTCGGCAAATACCCGGTCGCGACCGTACGCACCATGGCCAAGATCGTCACAGCCGCGGAGGAGGACATGCTGGCCAAGGGTCTGCCCCCGCTCACCGAACGGAACAAGCCACGCACCCAGGGCGGCGCCGTCGCCCGGGCCGCCGCAGAGATGGGCGACTTCCTCGGCGCGAAGTTCCTGGTGGCGTTCACCCAGTCGGGCGACACCGCCCGCCGCCTCTCCCGCTACCGCTCGCCGATCCCCCTCCTGGCCTTCACCCCCGAGCCGGCCACCCGCTCCCAGCTCAGCCTCACCTGGGGCGCGGAGACGTTCCTCGGCCCGCATGTGGACTCCACCGACGCCATGGTCGAGCAGGTGGACGAACTGCTGCTCAGGTACGGCCGCTGCGAGAAGGGCGACGTCGTGGTGATCACGGCCGGCTCCCCGCCCGGCGTCTCCGGCTCGACCAACATGGTCCGCGTCCACCACATCGGCGAGGACGACAGCCCGAAGTAGAACCTCGCCGGGGGGTCAGTGTTTGGGGCCTACGTGGGCGTCCATGAGGGCTACGGAGGCCTTCTTGGCGACGGAGACGTTGTAGGGGATGCCGTCGCGGATGCAGTACGTCCACTCGACGCCGAGCTTGTCGAGAGTGCCGGTGTACAGGCCCCGGATGTCGTCCGACTTGTTGGTGAAGAAGTAGCGAGGGTATTCGTACCGCTTCCGCTCACCGGCGACGACGCGGGTCGTCCAGTTGGTGATGCGGCACCCGTCGGAGTGAATCAGGCCCCGGACGAATTCCCAGGGGTGAGCGTCGACGATGACTTGCTGCCATGGCTCAGGCGCGATCTTGCGGTCATGCTTCTTGCCGGGGCCGTGCCGGGGGAAGAGGTGCGGCCAGTGCTGGTAGTAGCCACTCATCATGGAGTACCCCTGCTTTTGAACGGCGTACACGCTGACTCCGGGGCGCACATTCGTGATGGCTTCGCGGCACAGCCGCATCAGGCCGGGCCAGGCATCGGCACAGGCGATCCTGAGGTAGTGCCCGGTGCCGCGAGGGTGAGCGCTGATGCACCCGTCACCGAGGTACAGGCCGAGCAGGTAGGCGTATGCGCAGTTGTCAGCAGGCGGTCCGGCGTCCGGGACCGTCCTGCGGGGCAGGGGCTCCAGGCGGTGCTGCCACGAGCGGATCGCAGCCCTGGAGACGCCTGTCTGCTTGCTCACCGAATTGAGACTGCGGCCCTGAGCCACCAAAGCCAGGGCTCGCTTGCGTGTGCTGATGTCGTACATGTGACGACCCTGTAAGAACGACGCGGGTGACACGCGACAAAAAGCGGATGTTCACGAGAACGTGGACATCCGCATCAGAACGTGACCTTGGAATGTTAGGAAAAGTGCCCCGGGTGGGATTCGAACCCACGCTATCGGTGGTTTGAGCACCGTGCCTCTGCCGCTGGGCTACCGGGGCTTCCTGTAAATCAAAGGCCGACGGTAACCCCGCCGTGCCCCCACCTTACCGCAGCTAGGTACGCTCTTGTCAGCAGTACCCCTGCCCTGAACGAGGAGCCCCCGTGACCCCCGAGTCGCCCCAGCCCGTAGACGTGCCCGACGACGACAAGTCGCACGTGCCTCCGCTGACGACCCGTGTCGTCATCGCCGAGGACGAGGCACTGATCCGGCTCGACCTGAAGGAGATGCTGGAGGAGGAGGGGTACACCGTCGTCGGCGAGGCCGGGGACGGTGAGCAGGCCGTGGAGCTGGCCCGCGAGCACCGGCCGGACCTGGTCATCCTGGACGTGAAGATGCCCAGGCTGGACGGCATCTCCGCGGCCGAGAAGATCGCCGAGGAGTCCATCGCCCCGGTCCTGATGCTCACCGCGTTCTCGCAGCGCGACCTCGTCGAGCGCGCCCGGGACGCCGGTGCCATGGCGTATCTGGTGAAGCCGTTCAGCAAGAGCGATGTCGTCCCGGCGATCGAGATGGCCGTCTCGCGGTTCACCGAGCTGAAGCAGCTGGAGCAGGAGGTCGCCGACCTCACGCAGCGGCTGGAGACCCGCAAGCTGGTCGACCGTGCGAAGTCCGTCCTGCAGACCGAGTACGGCCTGACCGAGCCGGCCGCGTTCCGCTGGATCCAGAAGACGTCCATGGACCGGCGTCTGTCGATGCAGCAGGTCGCCGAGGCGGTCATCGCGGACAACGACGAGAAGAAGGCGGCGAAGAAGGGCTGAGCCGCCCCGACGCGTACGACGAGGCCCGCGCCCCGGAGAAGAGGGCGCGGGCCTTGTCGTGTGGGTGCGGTCAGTCCTCGCCGAGGTAGGCCTTGCGGACGGACTCGTCGTGCAGCAGGTCCTGGCCGGTGCCGGACAGGACGATGTTGCCGACTTCCATGACGTGGCCCTGGTCGGCCAGTGAGAGCGCGGCCTGGGCGTTCTGCTCGATGAGCAGGATCGTCATTCCCGTGGACTTGAGTTCCGCGATGGTCGCCATGATCTTCTGCATCATGATCGGTGACAGGCCCATCGACGGTTCGTCCAGCATGAGGAGCTTGGGCTGGGACATGAGGGCCCTGCCCATCGCCAGCATCTGCTGTTCGCCGCCGGAGAGGGTGCCCGCGGCCTGCTTCCGGCGTTCCCCGAGGATGGGGAAGAGGTCGTAGGCGCGCTGGATGTCCTTCTCGATGCCGGGCTTGTCGTTGCGGAGGAACGCGCCGAGGCGGAGGTTGTCCTCGATGCTCATGCGCGGGAAGATGTGCCGCCCTTCGGGGGAGTGGGCGAGGCCGAGTGAGACCACCTGGTGGGGCGGGATCTTCTTCAGCGACTTTCCGTTGAATCTGATCTGTCCGCCGACCGGCTTGAGCAGTCCGGAGAGGGTGCGCAGGGTGGTGGTCTTGCCGGCGCCGTTGGTGCCGATGAGGGTGACGACCTGTCCGGCCTCGACCTTGAAGGAGATGCCCTTGACGGCTTCGATCTTGCCGTAGGCGACTCGCAGGTCCTCGACTTCGAGCAGTGCGGTCATCGGTCGTTCTCCTTGCCGGGCGCGGCGTCCGTGGTGGTGTCGGCGGCGTCGGCCGTGGTGTCGGCGTCCGTCTCGGCGGTCTCCGCGGCTTCGGCGGCTTCGGCGTCCGGCTCGGCGGTCTCGGCGTGTGCCTCGGCGGCTTCGGCGTGTGCCTCGGCGGCCTCCACCTCGGCCACCTCCTCGGCGCCGGGTGCGTCCTCGAAGGGCTCGCCGAGGTAGGCCGCGACGACGCGTTCGTCGCCCTGGACGGTCGCGCTGTCGCCCTCGACCAGCTTCTCGCCCTGTACGAGTACGGCCACGCGGTCGCACAGGTTGAAGATGAAGCGCATGTCGTGCTCGATGACGAGGACGGCGATGCCCATGTCCCGGATGGCGAAGACCAGTTCCTCGGTGGTCCGGGTCTCCTGGGGGTTCATGCCGGCCGTCGGCTCGTCGAGGAGCAGCAGGCCGGGTTCGCTGGCGAGGGCGCGGGCGATTTCGAGCTTGCGCTGCTCGCCGTAGGGGAGGTTGCGGGCGAGGTGCTCGGACTTGTGGTCGAGGCCCACGAAGCGCAGGAGTTCCATGGCCCGGTCCCGGGAGGCCTTCTCGGCCTTGTGGAAGCCGGGGCCGCGGAGCACGGCCGACCAGAAGCCTTCCTTGGTGCGGGTGTGCCGGCCGACGAGGACGTTCTCCAGGACGGTCATGTTGGCGAACAGCCGGATGTTCTGGAAGGTGCGTGCGATGCCGGCCGCGGTGACCTTGAAGGACTTGGGCGGCAGGACGTTGCCCTTGTAGCGGACTTCGCCCTCGGTGGGGACGTAGAGGCCGGTCAGGCAGTTGAAGAAGGTGGTCTTGCCGGCGCCGTTGGGGCCGATGAGGCCGACGATCTCTCCGGCGTTGACGGTGAGGTCGACGCCGCGTACGGCGGTGAGGCCGCCGAAGCGCATGGTCACGCCGCGGGCGTCGAGGACGGTCTCGCCGGGGGCGGTGGCGCCGGGGGCGGTGTCCTTCGTGGTGGTGTCGGTGGTCATGGTGGTCAGGCCCCCGCCTTCGTCAGGTGGGTGGGCGCTTCGGCCTCTTCGTGGAATTCGAGCTGGCGGCGCCGGTTGGGGATGAGGCCCTCGGGGCGGAATCGCATGAGCAGGATGAGCGCGAGTCCGAAGGCGAAGAGCTGGTAGTTGCCGAGGAACTGGAGCTTGTTGGGGATCAGGAAGAGCAGGGCCGCGCCGATCAGCGGGCCGCTGATGGTGCCCATGCCGCCGAGGACGACCGCGGCGAGCAGGAAGGCCGAGTTGGGCGGGATGGGGCCGGCGAACAGGTACTGCTCGGGGGTCACCGTGTAGGTGACGTGTGCCTGGACGGTGCCGGCGAGGCCGGCGAGGGAGGCGCCGACGGCGAAGGCGATGAGCTTGACCCGGAAGCCGTTGATGCCCATGGCGAGTGCGGCGGTCTCGTCCTCGCGGATGGCCACCCAGGCGCGTCCGATGCGGGAGTTGCCGCTGCGGCGGAAGACCAGCACCACGACGGCGGTGATGATCAGCATCAGGAAGAAGTAGTTGGCGAACCGGCCGATGGTGAAGCCGCCCATGTCGTGCTGGGTGCCGAAGTCGAAGCCGAGGACGTCGAGGTTCGGGATGGAGGAGACGCCGTTGGAGCCGTTGGTGATGTCGGGTCCGGAGGTGCCGTCGAGGTTGTTCGCCGTGATGCGGAAGATCTCACCGAAGCCGAGGGTGACGATGGCGAGGTAGTCGCCGCGCAGTCGCAGGGTGGGGGCGCCGATGAGGACGCCGAAGACGAGCGAGGCGGCGGCGCCGACGAGGACGGCGGCCCAGAAGGGGAAGTGGACGTCGAACGGTGAGCTGGGGGAGCCGGAGACCAGGGCGGCCGCGTAGGCGCCGACGCCGAGGAAGGCGACGTAGCCGAGGTCGAGGAGGCCGGCGAGGCCGACGACGATGTTCAGGCCCAGGGCGACGGTGGCGAAGATCAGGATGTAGACGCCGAGGGTGGCGTACTGGTCGTCGGTCTGGGTGAAGGGGAAGAGCGCCGCGGCGAGGAAGGCGCCGCAGATGGTGATGTTCTGGTGGCGGGAGGCGATCTGCGAGGCGTGGGCGATGAGGCCGGCCTTGTTGAGGGCGGCGAAGCCGAAGCCCGCGGTGATCAGGAAGCCGATGAACTGCTCGTCGTACTCGGTGCCGATGCCGTAGGTGAAGACGAGCAGGCCCAGTGCGAGGGAGGCGACGATGATGAGGATCTCGGCGTACGAGGGGAGGGCGGGCACGGGCCGGGGCGAGCCGGAGGCGGTGAAGACGGCCTTGATCGTCTCCCAGCCGTGTGCGGCGCTGTGCTTGAACTTCTCCCAGCCGGTGTCCTCGGGGTCGATCGGCTCGGGCTCGGGCCGCTGGAAGGGCAGGGCGAGCGCGCCGGCCAGGGCGGCGAGGCTGCTGAGGGCGACGAGGAAGCCGCCGGGTTCGAGGTTGACGAGTCCGCCGAGTTTGCTGCTGATCGCGAGGACGGTGTACCAGCTGGTGGCGAAGGTGGCCAGGGTGGCGAACTTCAGGGCGGCGTCGGGGCCGGCGGGCGTGAGCCAGCCGAGGCCTCGCAGGCCGTAGGAGGCGAGGGCGAACAGGGTGGCGAGGGCCGCGCCGACGAGGACGAGGACCTGGAGGCCGCCCGGGTAGCCGTAGACGGTGAGGTCGCCGGGGAATTCGGCGGTCCAGGTCCAGGCGAGGAAGGTGGAGACGATGGTCAGTACGCTGCCGCCGAGGGCGAGGGCGCGGCCGGCCTTCTCCGGCAGGGGTACCAGGCCGGAGGGGGTCTCGGTCCTGCGGGCGCCGGGGGTCTCGGGTGCGGTGGTCTGTGTGGTCATCGGTGTCACGCCCTGTCCGCGACGCGCTCGCCGAGCAGACCCTGTGGCCTGAACAGCAGTACGAGGATGAGGAGTACGAAGGCCCAGACGTCGGCCCAGGACTGGCTGCCGAACTTGTCCATGCCCGGGATGTCGGCGATGTAGGCGGTGGCCAGGGTCTCGGCGACGCCGAGGACCACGCCGCCGATCATGGCTCCGTAGATGTTGCCGATGCCGCCGAGGACGGCCGCGGTGAAGGCCTTGAGGCCGAGGATGAAGCCCATGCGGAAGTTGATCTCGCCGTACTTCAGGCCGTAGGCGACGGCTCCGACGGCGGCGAACGCGGCGCCGAGGGCGAACGCGATCACGATGATGCGGTCGGTGTTGACGCCCATCAGCTTGGCGGTGTCCGGGTCCTGGGCGGTGGCCTGCATGCCGCGGCCGGTGCGGGTCTTCATCACGAAGTAGGCGAGGATCGCCATGCTGATGGGGGCCGCGAGGACGAGGAAGATGTCACCGGTCTGGATGGTGACGTTGCCGATTTCGAACGGGCCGCCGGGGATCTGCGGGAAGGTGCGCGCGGACTTCGCCTCCGGGTACCAGGCCCACACCGCCTGCTGGAGCGCGAGGGAGAGGCCGATGGCGGTGATGAGGGGGGCGAGGCGTGGGGCGGTGCGGAGGGGCCGGTAGGCGAACCGTTCCGCCCCGACGGCGATGGCGACCGCGACGATGATGGCACCGACGATCATCAGCGGCAGCGCGAGCCACATGCTGGTGCCGCCGGGGAGCCAGAGCCAGACGGTGAGGGCGCCGAAGGCTCCCGTCATGAATATCTCGCCGTGGGCGAAGTTGATGAGCTGGACAATGCCGTAGACCATTGTGTAGCCGATGGCGACCAGCCCGTACATGGATCCTAGTAGCAGGCCGTTGACCAGCTGCTGCGGCAGTTCGTTCACCGCATGTCCTCCGAGCGTTCGGAAAGTGCGAGGGATGTGGCCGGATGTGAGTCCGCGCGGGGCGCCAGTGGAACAGCGCCCCGCGCGGCTCTTGGTGGTTCGGGCGTGGGTCAGCCGGAGTAGGTACCGGACTTGACCGGGACCCAGGCACCGTTCTTCACGGCGTACACGGTGAGCTGCTTGTTGGTGGCGTCGCCGAACTCGTCGAAGGAGACCTTGCCGGTCACGCCGTCGAAGGACACACCCTGCATGGCCTCGGTGATCTTGGCGCGGGCGTCGTCGGGGAGCTTGCCGCCGTTGTCGTCGACGACCTTCTTGACGGCCTCGATGATCGCCCAGGCGGAGTCGTAGGCGTAGCCGCCGTAGGCGGAGTACTCCTCCTTGTAGCCGCCGGCCTTGTAGTCGGCGACGAACTGCTTGGCGGAGGGGAGGTCCTCGACCGGGGCGCCGACGGAGGTGGCGAGGTCGCCGGTGGCCTCGGAGCCGGCCAGCTTCATGAACGTGTCGTCCTTGATGCCGTCGCCGCCGACGAGCGGGATCTTGGCGCCGGCGGCCTTGATCTGCTTGCTCAGCGGGCCGGCCTGCGGGTACTCGCCGCCGTAGTAGACCACCTGGGCGCCGGAGTTCTTCACCTTGGTGGCGACCGCGGAGAAGTCCTTGGCGTCGGGGTTGATGTGCTCGGTGCCGACCACCTTGCCGCCGAGCTTCTTGAACTCGTCGGTGAAGGTCGCGGCGAGGCCGGAGCCGTAGGTCTTCTTGTCGTCGATGACGAAGACCTTCTTCTTCTTGGCCTCGTTGAAGACGTACTGGGCGGCGAACGGGCCCTGGATGGCGTCCGTGGTCGCGGTGCGGAAGTACGACTTGTAGCCGCGGACCTTCTTGGTCTGCCAGTCCTGGCCCTGGGTGAGGGCCGGGCCGGTGTTGGCCGGCGAGACCTGGACCAGCTTGGCGTCGTCGAAGACCTTCTGCATGGACTCCGCGACGGAGGAGTTCAGCGGGCCGACGACGCCGAGGACCTCTTTCTCGCTGACGAACTTGGAGGCGTTCTGCTGGCCGGCGGACGGCTGCGCCTGGTCGTCGAGGGCCTCGGTCTTGAAGGTGACGCCCTTGACGAGGTTCTGCTTGTTGGCGTTCTTGGCGGCGAGGTCCGCCGAGTTCTTGATGCCGAGGCCCATGGCGGACAGGTCGCCGGTCAGAGGGGCGTCGACACCGATGACGACGGTGGTGCCGCCGCCGTCGCCCGAGTCCTTCTTGTCGCCGCTGTCACGCGAGCCGCAGGCGGTGAGGGTGAGCGCTCCCGCCGCCAGCGCGGCGGTGATGGCGATAAGCGAACGTTGACGCACGATCAGTCCTTTCCCCAGGCAACCGCCTCCCCGTGGAAGCGGTCGAGTCGCGCGCCGCGCTGAATTGAGAATCCGAAGGCGCGGTGACTGGCCGTGACTCTAGGCGTGTGTGGGGAACGTGGAGGAGTGTCTGACCGAGGCTGTGACGCTCTTGTTATGACACGACGTAATGCACAGCGGTACTGCGTGGGCGGGAAGGCTGAATTCAGGTGGATTCGCGGCGTCCGCATTCTGAGAACCCGCAGGACCCGCCATGATCAATTCAGGCGTCTCGGCTGTTTTGCTGATTACCGAAGTCTGTTGCTGCAGGCGACTTCCAGGGACCGGGAGAGGTCCTGCGCGTAGCGCGGGCCCAGGATGAAGCTCTGTACCTGCATTGCGCGCGCATTACGCAGAGTTACGTCCAGGAAAGGGAGGGCGGCGTTCCTGGGGGCTTTTCCGCATTTCGTCACGTGCATCGTTATCGTGATCTTGTGGGCCGAACCGGCCTTTGTCTGGAAGGGAACTTGAGGTTCCGTCGTCAGTGACAGCCCTGCGTACGGCTGGGTCACACGCGTCACGGTGACGGGCGGTCCCGATGTCACGCTCAGTAGGACGGCGAAGCTGAAGCTGCGCGGCGGGGCGTCCGCCGGGGTGGTGCGGCCGTCGAGGTAGGTGACGTCCGCCACCTGGACCGGGTACGGCACCTCGGCACGCGGACGCTCGGGGCGTTCCGGCGGCCGCTGCGGACGGGTGGCGTGGAGATAGCCGCCCCCTGCCAGGAGGACGGCCGCGGCGAGCAGGGCGAAGGTGATCCGCCGGTGACGGCGGTGCCAGGCGGCCAGGGCCGTGCGTGTCCGGCCGGCCGGCCGCGGGGCCTTGGGCGGGCGGCCGTCCCAGGCGTGGGTGTCCTCGCCGGGCTCCAGTGGTCCGATGCCGCTCATGACCAGGGGCCTGCGCTCGGGGTTCCGTGGCGATAGCGGGCGGCGCAGCCCGCGCGCGCCTGACGGTCGATCAACCTGTTGGCCGCCGCAGTGCCTTGACGGCGTCTCACGGGCCGTGCGGCGTCCACGACGTCCCTCAGGATCTCGTACTGCCCGTTGGACAGGCCCATCGACTGGTAGTCGCCGTAGGTGCCGCCGTCGAGTGCCTCGCGCGACCAGTGGGCGACGATCCTGGCGCACAGGCCGGCGGCGGAGGCCGCGGCGGGGGCGGTGGTGGGGCCGGCGGGCCGCGGCGCGCCTTCGGAGGCGGCGGAGGGACGGGCCGGACGCGGGGAGGCATCGGGGCCGGCGGGGCGCCGGAGGGTGCCGGGCCCGGCGCAGGCCGTCGCGCACAGCAGTGCCGGCAACGCCAGCCCGAGTACCAGGAACCTCACCCCCGGCGGGGGGCCTCCTCGCCGTCCCATGTGCCGAAGCTAAGGGGAGGGACGGCGAGGGGCAACGCTCCGGCGGAAGCGGAGCCTGGCTTTCCGCGGAAGCGGCGGATCAGCTCCCGGTGGACTCCGACGGAGCCCCGTCGCCCGGGCGCACGTCCCGCAGCAGGCAGGTGAGCCGGGCGGAGCAGACCCGGCGGCCCTCCTCGTCACTGATCACGATCTCGTACGTCGCCGTCGACCGGCCCCGGTGCACCGGCGTGGCCACGCCCGTCACCAGGCCCGACCGGACCCCGCGGTGGTGCGTACAGTTCAGGTCCACACCGACCGCGATCTTCGAGCTGCCGCCGTGCAGCATCGTGCCGACCGAGCCCAGGGTCTCCGCCAGCACCGCGGACGCGCCGCCGTGCAGCAGGCCGTACGGCTGGGTGTTGCCCTCCACCGGCATGGTCCCGACGACCTTCTCCGGCGAGGCCTCCAGGATCTGCACGCCCATGCGGGTGCCCAGGTGTCCGGCCGAGAACAGGGCGGGCAGGTCCACGCCGAGCGCCGCGTACTCGTCGATGATCTCCTGCGGGAACTTCACTCGCTGCTGCTCGCCCATGGGCCCGGCTCCGTTCTTCGTCCACCTGTCTACCGCTGAGCAAACGCTCAGTCGGTCGCCGATTGTTCCAGACGGCCGGCCGTGTCCCCGGTGTGATCTTCGAGACGTACGACGACGGACTTGCTGGCCGGGGTGTTGCTGGTGTCGGCGGTGGCGTCCAGCGGCACCAGCACGTTCGTCTCCGGGTAGTACGCCGCCGCACACCCGCGGGCCGTCGGGTACAGCACGACCCGGAAACCGGGCGCCCGCCGCTCCACCCCGTCCCGCCACTCGCTCACCAGGTCGACGTACGCCCCCTCGGCGAACCCGAGCGACCGTGCGTCCTCGGGGTGCACCAGGACCACCCGGCGCCCGCCCGTGATGCCCCGGTAGCGGTCGTCCAGTCCGTAGATCGTGGTGTTGTACTGGTCGTGCGAGCGCAGGGTCTGCAGCAGCAGCCGGCCCTCGGGCAACTCCGGGTACTCCACCGGCGCCGCCGTGAAGTTCGCCTTGCCCGTGGCGGTCGGGAAGCGGCGCTCGTCGCGCGGGGCGTGCGGCAGCGCGAAACCTCCGGGCCGCTCCACGCGCGCGTTGAAGTCCTCGAAACCCGGGATCACGCGCGCGATGCGGTCCCGGACCGCCGCGTAGTTGCTCCCGAACTCCTCCCAGGGCACGACGCTGCGCTCGCCGAGCACCCGGCGCGCCAGACCGCAGACGATGGCCGGCTCGGACCTCAGCTGCGGGCTCGCGGGCCGCAGGCGCCCGCGCGAGGCGTGCACCATGCCCATGGAGTCCTCCACCGTCACGAACTGCTCGCCGCCGTCCTGCAGATCGCGCTCGGTCCGGCCCAGCGTCGGCAGGATCAGCGCCCGCGCGCCCGTGACCACGTGCGAGCGGTTCAGCTTGGTCGACACGTGCACGGTCAGCCGTGCGCGGCGCATCGCCGCCTCGGTGACCTCGGTGTCGGGCGAGGCGGCGACGAAGTTGCCGCCCATCGCGAAGAAGACCTTCGCCTCGCCGTCGCGCAGCGCGCGGATGGCCCGGACGACGTCGAAGCCGTGCTCGCGCGGCGGCGTGAACCCGAACTCCTTCTCCAGGGCGTCCAGGAAGGCCGGCGCGGGCCGCTCGAAGATGCCCATGGTGCGGTCGCCCTGGACGTTGCTGTGCCCGCGCACCGGGCACACGCCGGCCCCCGGCCGTCCGATGTTGCCGCGCAGCAGCAGGAAGTTGACCACCTCGCGGATGGTCGGGACGGAATGCTTGTGCTGGGTGAGGCCCATGGCCCAGCAGACGATGGTCCGCTCCGAGGCGAGGACCATGCCGAGCATCTTCTCGATCTCCGCGCGCGTGAGGCCGGTCGCCGCGAGCGTCTCGTCCCATTCGGCGGCGCGGGCCGCCGCCGTGAACTCCTCGAAGCCGTGGGTGTGCTCGCGGACGAAGTCCTCGTCGACCGCGCCGTCCGTCTCCAGGACGAGCTTGTTGAGCAGCCGGAAGAGGGCCTGGTCGCCGCCGATGCGGATCTGCAGGAACAGGTCGGTGAGGGCGGCGCCCTTCAGCATGCCCTTGGGGGTCTGCGGGTTCTTGAACCGCTCCAGGCCCGCCTCGGGCAGCGGGTTGACGCTGATGACCTTCGCGCCGTTCGCCTTGGCCTTCTCCAGCGCGGAGAGCATGCGCGGATGGTTCGTGCCCGGGTTCTGGCCCGCGACGATGATCAGGTCGGCTCGGTACAGGTCCTCCAGCAGGACGCTGCCCTTGCCGATCCCGATGGTCTCGCCGAGCGCCGACCCGGACGACTCGTGGCACATGTTCGAGCAGTCCGGCAGGTTGTTCGTACCCAGCTCGCGCGCGAAGAGCTGGTACAGGAACGCGGCCTCGTTGCTGGTGCGGCCCGAGGTGTAGAAGACCGCCTCGTCCGGGGAGCCGAGGGCGCCGATCTCCTCGGCGACTATGCCGAAGGCCCGCTCCCAGGAGACCGGCTCGTAGTGCGTGCCGCCCTCGGGGAGATACATGGGGTGGGTGAGCCGGCCCTGCTGGCCCAGCCAGTAGCCGCTGCGGCCGGAGAGGTCCGCGACGGAGTGCGCGGCGAAGAACTCGGGCGTGACCCGGCGCAGCGTGGCCTCCTCGGCGACCGCCTTGGCGCCGTTCTCGCAGAACTCCGCCGCGTGCCGGTGGTCCGGCTCCGGCCAGGCGCAGCCCGGGCAGTCGAAACCGTCCTTCTGGTTCACCCGCAGCAGCGTCAGCGCGGTGCGCTTCACGCCCATCTGCCGCTGGGCGACGCGCAGGGTGTGCCCGATGGCCGGCAGGCCCGCCGCCGCGTGCTTCGGCCCGGTGACCTGCGGCGCGTCCTGAACCGGATCACCCTTGGGCGGCTTCGTCGCCATCGCACGGTCCCCTTCGACTGCGTGTGAGAAGTACGCCGACGATCCTCCCACGCGGTACCGACAGCCGTGCCGGGCGGGCGGGGCACGGTCCGGGAACACGGGGGCGCGGGGCTCCGGTCGCGGTGGGTGACCGAGTCGCGCCCGGCTGTGCCCGGCGGGGAACCGTCCGGCCCGGACTGTCGGTGCGGCGTGGCAGGATCGGGGACGTGGCAGAGACAGCATCGAAGCAGACCGACAAGAACCCCGGCGGCGGCCGTCCCCGGCTGATGCTCATGGACGGGCACTCGCTGGCCTACCGCGCGTTCTTCGCGCTGCCCGCGGAGAACTTCACGACCGCGACCGGCCAGCCGACGAACGCGATCTACGGCTTCGCGTCGATGCTGGCCAACACGCTGCGTGACGAGGCGCCCACGCACTTCGCGGCGGCCTTCGACGTGTCGCGCAAGACCTGGCGCTCCGAGCGGTTCACCGAGTACAAGGCGAACCGGTCCAAGACCCCGGACGAGTTCAAGGGCCAGGTCGAGCTGATCGGCGAGCTGCTCGACGCGATGCAGGCGCAGCGCTTCGCCGTGCCGGGCTTCGAGGCGGACGACATCATCGCCACCCTCGCCACCCAGGCCGAGGCCGAGGGCTTCGAGGTGCTGATCGTCACCGGTGACCGCGACTCCTTCCAGCTGGTCACCGAGAACATCACCGTGCTCTACCCGACGAAGGGCGTCTCGGAGCTGACCCGGTTCACCCCGGAGAAGGTTTTCGAGAAGTACGGATTGACGCCGGCCCAGTACCCGGACTTCGCGGCCCTGCGCGGCGACCCGTCCGACAACCTCCCCGGCATCCCCGGCGTCGGCGAGAAGACCGCCGCGAAGTGGATCAACCAGTTCGGGTCCTTCGCCGAGCTGGTCGAGCGGGCCGAGGAGGTCAAGGGCAAGGCGGGCCAGAACCTCCGCGACCACCTGGAGTCGGTCAAGCTCAACCGGGTCCTGACCGAGCTGGAGCGCCAGGTCGAGCTCCCGAAGTCGGTCGCCGACCTGGAGCGGGCCCCGTACGACCGCAAGACCGTCACGATGGTCCTGGACACCCTGGAGATCCGCAACCCGTCACTGCGCGAGCGCCTCTTCGCCGTCGACCCGGGCACGGAGGAGGCCGAAGCCGCCCCGGTGGCCGCCGAGGGCGTCGAGATCGACGGCACGGTCCTGGGCACCGGCGAGCTGGCCCCCTGGCTCACCGAGCACGGCACCGGGACCCTGGGCGTCGCCACCGTCGACACCTGGGCGCTGGGCACCGGCTCCGTCGCCGAGGTCGCCCTCGCCGCGGCCGGGGGAGCGGCGGCCTGGTTCGACCCGTCCGAGCTGGACGAGGCCGACGAGAACGCGTTCGCGGCCTGGCTGGCCGACGCGGGCCGGGCCAAGGTGTTCCACAACGCCAAGGGCGCCATGCGGGTCCTCGCCGAGCACGGCTGGTCCGTCGAGGGCGTGACCATGGACACCGCGCTCGCCGCCTACCTGGTCAAGCCCGGACGCCGCTCCTTCGACCTGGACGCGCTGTCCATGGAGTACCTGCACCGCGAGCTGGTGCCGGCCGCCGCGGCCGACGGCCAGCTGGCCTTCGGCGCGGACGACGGCGCCGAGGCCGAGGCCCTGATGGTCCAGGCCCGCGCGGTCCTCGACCTCGGCGAGGCCTTCCAGACCCGCCTGGAGGAAGTCGGCGCCGCCGACCTCCTGCGCGACATGGAGCTGCCGACGTCCGCCCTGCTCGCCCGCATGGAGCGGCACGGCATCGCGGCCGACCGGACGCATCTCGAAGCCATGGAGCAGATGTTCGCGGGCGCGGTGCAGCAGGCCGTGAAGGAAGCGCACGCGGCGGCCGGTCACGAGTTCAACCTGGGCTCGCCCAAGCAGCTCCAGCAGGTCCTCTTCGACGAACTGGCCCTGCCGAAGACCAAGAAGACCAAGACCGGCTACACCACGGACGCCGACGCCCTGGCCTGGCTCGCCGGCCAGACGGACAACGAACTGCCCGTGATCATGCTCCGGCACCGCGAGCAGGCGAAGCTCCGGGTCACGGTCGAGGGCCTGATCAAGACCGTCGCGGGCGACGGCCGCATCCACACCACGTTCAACCAGACGGTGGCCGCGACCGGCCGTCTGTCCTCCACGGACCCGAACCTCCAGAACATCCCGGTCCGCACGGACGAGGGCCGGGCCATCCGCCGCGGCTTCGTGGTCGGCGAGGGCTTCGAGTCCCTGATGACCGCGGACTACAGCCAGATCGAACTGCGTGTGATGGCCCACCTCTCCGAGGACGAGGGCCTGATCCAGGCGTTCACCTCCGGCGAGGACCTGCACACCACGGCCGCGTCCCAGGTGTTCGCCGTCGAGCCCGGCGCGGTGGACGCGGAGATGCGCCGCAAGATCAAGGCGATGTCGTACGGCCTGGCCTACGGCCTGTCCGCGTTCGGCCTCTCCCAGCAGCTGAACATCGAGGCGGCCGAGGCCCGCGCCCTGATGGACGCGTACTTCGAGCGCTTCGGCGGGGTCCGGGACTATCTGCGCCGGGCGGTCGACGAGGCCCGGGCGACGGGTTACACGGCGACGCTCTTCGGCCGCCGCCGGTATCTTCCCGACCTCAACAGCGACAACCGCCAGCGCCGCGAGGCGGCCGAGCGCATGGCCCTCAACGCGCCCATCCAGGGCACGGCGGCGGACATCGTCAAGATCGCCATGCTCAAGGTCGACAGCGCGCTGCGGGAGGCGGACCTCAAGTCCCGCATGCTGCTCCAGGTCCACGACGAAATCGTCCTGGAGATCGCCCCCGGCGAGCGGGCGGCCGCGGAGCGGATCGTCCGCCGTGAGATGGCCGCCGCCGTCGAGCTGAGGGCCCCGCTGGACGTCTCGGTGGGCGTGGGCCCCGACTGGGAATCCGCGGCGCACTAGCCGCCCCGGGCCGGAGGGGGCGCCGGCGAGCCACGGACCGGAACAACCCACCCGCGGCAACACCACCGCCTCCTCCACGACCCCAGAGCCCCCGAGCCCCGCGCCCAGCCGGAGCCCGGGGGCTCCGCCGTTTCCTCCGCCGCAACGGCGATCAGCTCCACGGCGCATCCCGCCGGTGCCGGGCCCGCGGTGACCGCGAAGGGTTCCCCAGCCGCGACGCATGCCCGCGGTGCCGGACCCACCGCGAGACATCGCGGGGGGGGCCCGCCTCCACGACGTACCCCCGGCAGCACTGGCCCCGCCGGCGACCCCTCGGCCCTTGCGCCACCCGCAGCAAGCAGGCCGAACCCCCGGAGGAATCCGTCACTCTCGTGGCCCCCGCCAAAACGCCCCCGACCCCCGGCAGCCGCAACACTGCGGGCATGGGTATACGCATGCTTCACCGCCGGACGCCCGAGGCAGTCACCGGGGTCCGGGCGGTCACCGCCCCGGCGCAGGCCATGCCCGCCGCGCCGGTCCCGGCCCTCGCGGCCGACGCAAGCACCGCCCGCATCCCGGCCGACCTGGCAACGGCCGTCCGCAACGTCACCAGGGGCCTGAGGCGCACGCTCGCCGGCCGCCCGGCCCGCCTGCCCGACTGGGGCCAGTGGACCGACCTGGCCCGCGGCTATCTCGCCCTCACGCTCACCCTGGTCCCGAGATCCCGCCCCCGGCCCACCCTCACCGTCTTCGTCGCGTCCCTCACCGAGCGACCGGCCGCCCCCGGCCGGCACCGACCACCTCGGCGCGATCCCCAGGATCCCCGGGATCCCCAGGACCGGACCCCGGACGCCAGACCCTGATCCCCACGGCGTACAGCAGCAGCCCCAGGACCACCCCGGCGCCCACCCCGAAGCACAGGGTGGGCACCAGCTCCCACGGCCGCCCGGCCGCACCCCGCTGCTCCCGCCACCGCGCCGCCCGCTGCGCCGCCCCGGCCAGCGCACAGCAGCCGATCACCGCGAACGCCCACCACCGGTCCCGCCCGGACAGCACGGGCACCCCCACCGGTGCCACGCCCGGCGCCCGCCGCAACGCTCGCACCACGAACACCACGATCAGCACGGCAGCCGCCGCGGACGACCCGTACTGCAGCCAGGTGAACAGCGGCACACCCGCCGGACGGGCCCGCCCGATGGCCGGAATCAGCCGTGTGCCCCACCGGTCGTGATGCGTGAACGCGTCCCACACCACATGGCTGAGCGCCCCGGCCATCGCGGAGCCGTACCACCGCGCCGCCGACGCGGCCCCGACGCGCGCGCGGGGCACGCCACAGCGCAGCAGGGCGGCCGGGCGCCCCTGCCGGGCACGCGGCAGCAGCGCGAGCAACGGCTCCCGCACCAGCAGCCACAGCCCCGCGAGGGCCCAGGCGATGGGCACGTCGACCGTGGCGACCCCGGCGAACGCGTGCGTGACCGCGCCGAACTCCATCCCGCCCGGCAGGATCCCGGCCGCGTAGTACGGCATGTCGGGCGCGAACGAGCCCGCGACGAGCACCGCCGGCACCAGCCGGCCACGGCCGCTGCCGTCCCGGCGGATCGCGGGCAGCACGGCCGCCGCATGGCTGAGCGTGAACGGCAACGGAGCCTCCACAGCGTTCGACGGCCCGGACTCCGGTGCCGGTGATCGGTTCCGCCCAGTATGCGCGACGCCGTCCGAGCGGATTCTCCCCGGCCACAGTCGGCCAAAGGGTGAAATCCGGGCGTCAACGGGTGCCCGCTCACAGCAAGTTGTCGTAGGGTCGCCTGCGGCGCCGTGCCGGGCGCACGGTCGTACACACGTCGCACTGAACTGAAGACGGAACAGGGGCAACCAGAACACCGGGTCAACCGTCACACCAGAGCGAGGCAGACAGAGCAGGTGACGGACGCGCGGGCGTCCATGGGAGGGGTTCACTCTATGGCGGCGCATTTCGGCAGGCGGCTGCGCAAGGGAGCGGCGACCACCGCCGCGGCCGCGGTGGCGGTCGCGGCTCTCTCCGCGTCCCAGGCTCCGGGAGCGACCGGCGAGGACCCCGGCAGACAGACAACGGCAGGCACCGCCACCTCCGTACCGGACGGCGACGGCAACGCCACCGGCAACTCGCCCTACTACACGGACCTGCCGCCGCTGAACAGCCCCCGGCCCAGCCCCTCGTCGAGCGTCGGCCCCTCCGGCTCCGTAGGCGGCAGGACCGAGGGCGGCATCCCCGCCACCGTCCTGGACGCGTACCAGAAGGCCGCCGCCGAACTGCGCTCTTCCAAGCCCGGCTGCAACATGCCCTGGCAACTGCTCGCCGCCATCGGCAACGTCGAGTCGGGGCAGGCCCGCGGCGGCCAGGTCGACGCCGACGGCACCACCCTGCACCGGATCCTGGGCCCGCAGCTCGACGGCAACGGCTTCGCGCTCATCCCGGACACCGACAACGGCGCGTACGACGGCAACAGCACCTACGACCAGGCCGTCGGCCCCATGCAGTTCATCCCGTCCACCTGGGCCTGGGCCGGCCGCGACGGCAACGGGGACGGCAAGAAGGACCCCAACAACGTCTACGACGCCGCGCTCGCCGCGGGCCACTACCTGTGCCGCAACGACTGGGACCTGGCCCACGAGGCCGACCTGCACAGCGCGATCCTCAGCTACAACAACTCGCAGGACTACCTCGACCTGGTCCTGAACTGGATGGAGTACTACCGCAAGGGCACCCACTCCGTCCCCGACGGCTCCGGCGGCGTGCCCGAGCACCGCAGCGACGACGACTCCGGCCGCACCACGTCCCCGAGCCCCTCGCAGCCGCCGAGGACCAAGCCGGCCCCCAAGCCCGAGAAGCCCGCGGACGACAACGGCAAGGGCGACGGCAAGGGCGACGACGACAAGGGGGGAAGCGACAACGGCGGCAACGACAACGGCGGCCACGAGACCCCCCACCCCAAGCCGCCGCGGCCGCCCGTACCGCCGTCGCCTCCGCCGACCCACACCGACCTGGTGGACCACCTGGAGGACGCCGGCACGAAGAAGCTCGCGGCGATGGCCGGCGACGCCTTCACCGAGCGGATCGGCACCCGCGCGGAGACCAAGGCCGGCAAGTCCGTCGCCAAGATCAGGGTCCGGTTCACCATCACCGGAGACACGGACGCCACCTTCACCGGCGGCGAGAGCGTGGCCACGGTCGCCACCGATGCCAAGGGTGTCGCGCTCGCCCCGGCGCTCCAGGCCGGCGAGAAGACCGGCGACTTCAAGGTCACCGCGGCCGTCGTGGGCCGCTCGGTCAAGGGCGTCGACTACACGGCGACCGTCACCGCGCGCGCCGCCGACACTCTGGCCCGCACCGGCGACGCCCCGCTGACCTGCACCCCGGGCGGCGAGTTCGCCGACCAGGTCCAGGTGAAGGCGACGTACAAGGGCGCCGTCGCGGACAAGGTCGAGACCACCGCCACCTTGATCAAGTCCGAGACCGACGCCATGGAGAACGACAAGGGCCCCTACTTCAAGGACGCCGACGGCAAGGCCGTACGCACGCTCACCGGCCTCCGGACCGACGCCGAGGGCCTGCTCACGCTGCCGAAGCTGTACGCCGACGACACCACGGGAACCTTCCTGCTCCGCGTCACCACCGCGGGTGGTGCGACGCTCGTCGTGGAGCTGAAGGTCGAGGCCGCCACCGACGCCCCGGAAAGCCCGTCCCCGGACCCGTCCGCCTCCGCGACCGCCTCCTGAGGCAGCCGCGTCCGGAAGCCACCGACTCCGGAAGCCACTCCGGAGACCGGCGTCTCCCGGGTCGCCTCAGGCGGGGTGACGCATCGTGACAGGGCGCCCTTCCCGCTCCGGCGGGGAGGGCGCCCTGGTTCGTGCGTGCACCGCTGTTCTCATCTCGCCCGCCCGTTGCTACGGTGCCCGACCTGACGAACCATCAGAATCCAGTCGGTTCATCGGACCGTCCCCCGGGAGGCCCCGCATGCGCGCCCTGATCGCCGCCGCGACCGGCCTCGCCCTCGCGCTCGCCCTGGTGCTCCTGATCGGCGCGCTGGGCCCGTCGTCGGGACGGACGTCCCCCAAGCCGCTGCTGACGACGGTGCCCCCGCACCCGTAGCCGCGCCCGTCCGGGAGGGAGGCCGGAAATGCGCCGCAAGGCAAGCCTGGTCCTGCTCGCCTGCGCCGTGTTCTGCGCGGCGCTGTCCCCGCTGCTGCGCTGGTACACCTTCCCGCGCGTGGCCCGCATCCCCGCGAACGAGTACCAGGACATGGTCCTGGAGGCCAAGGACGCCACCCTCCTCGACTACGGCACCATGCGCGCGAGGAAGGTCTCCAAGGTCACCATCGTGCAGACCCTCAAGGGCGACGTGGAGGCCGCGAAGAAGATCGAGCGGACGGCGGGGCGGCCGGTCGTCGTCTGGGACAGCCTGTCCTACGTCCAGGGCCCCGACGGCAAGATGGTCTCCAAGGTGCCCGAGCGGTACATCTTCGACGCCCACAGCCAGGACCCCGTGCACGCCACCGGAGAGTCGGTCGACGGCGACCCGGTGAGACGCGAGGGCATCGAGTTCAAGTGGCCCTTCCTGACGCAGAAACGGGACTACGAGTACTTCGACGCGCAGACCCGCACCACCAGCCCCATCCACTACCGAGGAACCCGGGACTTCCGCGGCCTGACGGTCTACTACTTCGAGCAGACCATCCCCTGGACCAAGGTGGCCATGCCCAAGACCATGCCGGTCCAGGGCATCACACCGGAGACGGTCGCCAGGACGGGCACCACCCGCTGGTACACCACGGTCCGCAGGTTCTGGGTCGAACCGGTCACCGGCGCCCCCGTCTACGGCGAGGAACTCCACAAGGAGGAGCTGCGCGGCGGCACCCTGCTGGGCGGCCGGGCCAAGGTCACCGCCTTCGCCGGGCACGTGAAGATGCGCGAGGACTACATCGACCACACGGTCGCCCTGGTGAAGCACAACCGCACCTTGGTCCTGACGCTCACTTCCTACGTCCCCTGGGGCTCCCTCGGCCTCGGCCTGCTGCTCCTCGCCCTCTCCCTGTACCTGGAGGCCCGCGCCCGCCGCCCGCGGGACACCGCGGCCGGCCCGACCGAGGAGCCCGAGCCGGTCAGCGCCTGAGCCGGGCGCTGGTGTGCCGGGTGGGCTCGGCGGTCGCCGGGTCCTCGGGCCACGGGTGCTTGGGATACCGGCCGCGCAGTTCCGCCCGTACGGCGCGGTAGCCGTCCCGCCAGAAGGAGGCGAGGTCGGCCGTGACGGCGGCGGGCCGCCCGGCGGGGGAGAGCAGATGCACGAGCAGCGGCACGCCCGCCACGGCCGGCGTCTCCCGCAGCCCGAACATCTCCTGCAGCTTCACGGCGAGGACCGGCCGCCCGGGATCCCCATAGTCGATCCGGATCCGGGACCCGCTCGGTACGGCGATCCGCTCGGGCGCCAGCTCGTCCAGCCGGGCGGCCTCCCCGCTCGCCCAGGGCAGCAGCCGCCCGAGCGCCTGCCCGGCGTCGATCCGGGCGAGGTCGGCCCGCCGCCGCGCCCTGCTCAGCTCGGGCTCCAGCCACTCGTCCACGCGCGCGTGGAGCGCGTCGTCCGCCACGTCCGGCCACGGCTCCCCGAGCGTGGCACGCAGGAACGCCAGCCGCTGCCGCAGCACCTCGGCCTCCGGCGACCACCGGAGCAGCCCGAACCCCTCCCGGCGGAGGCCTTCCAGCAGGGCGTCACGGACCAGCGCCGGGTCGGCGTCCCGGAGGGGGCGTACGGCCAGCTCGATGGCGCCCAGCCGCTCGACGTGCCGGGCCACGACGTCCCCGTCGGCCCAGTGCACCTCGTCCCGCTCGCCGAGCAGGGGCCGGGCGGCGGCCCGCGCCACCTCCTCGTCCACGGCGGCTCCGAGCAGCACGCGCGCGTGGCCCCTGCCCGAGGGGCGGTCGGCGACGGCCACGACGATCCAGGGAGCGCTCCGCAGCGCGGACCCGTCGGACAGTTCGGCCCGCGTCCCGGACGCCATGAGATACGACCCGCCGTCGAGCCTGGCGACCCGCTCGGGAAAGGCGAGGGCGGCGACGCCCCCGGCCACCCCGCCCCCGACACCCTCCGCACCACCACGCCCCTCGCCGGCCCCCACCGGCCCCCGCCGCCCGGCAGACCCGGCCCGGCCCCTCCCCTGGACGGACCCTGTGCGGGCCGGTAGCCCGGTGGACGCCTCCCGGTCACGCCCCTCCGCCTGCTCCCCGGGGTCCGTCCGCTCGCCAGGTCCAACCCGGTCCGGCTCGGCGGGGCCAGCCCGGTCCGGCTCGGCGGGTCCAACCCGGTCCCGCTCCTCGGCGGCCTCGCCCCGGCCCGCCGCCTCGGTGCGCTCCGAGGGGGCGCGTTCCCCGGTTCCGGTGGTCGGTCCCGCTTCGGCGCTCACCTGTGGGGGACGGTCTTGGGCGGGCGGGTGGGCGAACTCCGCCGAGACGGCCCGCAGCCGCCGCACCTCCGTGGCCCACCGCCCCGCGTAGGCGTCACCGCCACCCCGCGCACGCCGCAGCGCCCCGGCGAGATCGTCGCCGTACTCCCGCGGCACCTCCTCGGAGAGCAGTGCGACGACCGCGGCCCCCTCACCGGCGGTGTCCAGCAGCGCCCGCCCCAGCCGGGGATGCACCCCCAGCCGGGCCAGCCGGACCCCGACCTCCGTGGCCCGTCCGGCGGAGTCCACCGCTCCCACGGCCGACAGCACCTCCCGCGCCGCCGCCATCGCCCCGCCCGGCGGCGGATCCAGCAACGCCAGCCCGGAGGCGTCCGGATCGCCCCAGCAGGCGGTCTGGAGTGCGAACGCGGTCAGGTCGGCCACCTTGATCTCGGGCGCCGGATAAGCCGGCAGACGGCCGTCCTCGGCCTCCGCCCAGCACCGGTACACCGCCCCCGGCGCCTCACGCCCGGCCCGCCCCGCCCGCTGCCGCCCGGCCGCCCGCGACGCCCGCACGGTGGTCAGCCCGCTCAGCCCCCGCGCATGATCCACGCGAGGCTCCCGTGCCAGCCCGGAGTCGACCACCACCCGCACCCCGGGCACGGTCAGCGACGACTCCGCCACGGACGTCGCCAGCACCACCCGCCGCCGCCGCCCGGCCGTCAGCACCGCGTCCTGCACCGCGGCCGGCGCCCGCCCGTGCACCTGGAGCACCTCGACACCGCCGAGATCCCCCAGCAGGCCCGCCACGCGCGCGATCTCGCCCACACCGGGCAGGAAGCACAGCACGTCACCCTCCCGCTCGGCCAGCGCCCGCCGTACCACCGACGCCACCTGCGCCAGCAGCGCCGGATCCACCCGCATCCCGTGCGGCGGCCGCACCGGACGGGCCGGCGGAGCCCACACCACCTCCACCGGATGGGCCGTACCCGCCGCCTCGACCACCGGCGCCCCGCCGAGCAGAGCCGCCCACCCCTCGGCGTCCGTGGTCGCCGACGCGGCCACCAGCCGCAGTTCCGGCCGCAGCGTCTGCCGGACGTCCCACAGGAACGCGGCCACCGTGTCGGCGTCCAGATGCCGCTCGTGGCACTCGTCGAGGACGACCACGTCCACCCCGGCCAGCTCCTGGTCGCGCTGGAGCCGCTGGAGCAGGACACCGGTCGTCACGACCTCCACGCGCGTGTGCCGCCCCACGGCCCGCTCGCCGCGCACCGTGAAGCCGACGCTCCGGCCGGGCTGCTCGCCCAGCAGCCACGCCATCCGCCGGGCCGCCGCCCGCGCCGCGATCCGCCGCGGCTCGGCCACCACGACCCGCCGCTCGGGTCCACCCCCGACCAGACCCGCCAGCACGAGCGGCACCAGCGTCGTCTTCCCGGTGCCGGGCGGCGCCACGAGCACGGCGGTGCCGGCCTCCTCCAGGGCGTCGGTCAGGGCCGGCAGGGCGGAGCGCACGGGCAGCGCGTCCAGGGCGTCGTCACGGATCACGCCCCCAGTGTCGTACGACGAGGAGAACGGTCCCCACGCCGACGACGAGAACGGTCCCCACGCGCGCGTGCCCCCAGGGACGAGGCCGCCGCGGACGGCGACCGGCCCGCGGGGAAACGCCTGCGCGCGCGTGCACATGTGCACGCGCGCGCAGGCGGATCACAAGGGTGTCAGTCCCGCTCGCAGACGAAGATCGCCGTGCCGGGGACCAGGTTTCCGCGGAGGGGCGACCAGCCGCCCCACTCCGAGGTGTTCCAGGCCGGCCACTCCGGTTCCACCAGGTCCACCAGCCGGAACCCGGAGGCCACGATGTCCCGCACCCGGTCGCCGAGCGTCCTGTGGTGCTCCACGTACACCGCGTGGCCCTGCTCGTCCTGCTCCACGTAGGGCGTGCGGTCGAAGTAGGACGAGGAGACCGACAGGCCCTCGGGCCCCGGCTCGTCCGGGAACGCCCAGCGCAGCGGATGCGTCAGCGAGAACACGAACCGCCCGCCCGGCCGCAGCACCCGGCGCACCTCGCGCAGGACCAGCCGCGGGTCGGCCACGAACGGCAGCGCCCCGTACGCGGAGCAGGCCAGGTCGAAGGAGCCGTCCGCGAAGGGCAGCGCGCCGGCGTCCGCGCAGACCAGCGGGAACACCCCGCCGATCCGCAGCGCGTGCTGGAGCTGGCGGTGCGAGAGGTCCAGGGCCACCGGCCGCGCGCCCTGGGCGGCCAGCCAGCGCGCGCACTGCGCCGCGCCCGCGCCGATCTCCAGGATCTCCTTGCCCTTCAGCTCCTCCTGCGGGCCGAGCAGCTCCGCCTCCACCTCGTCCAGGCCCTCCGGGCCCCACACGAAGCGGTCGTCCCCGAGGAACGTGCCGTGCTCGACCTGGTACTCGTCCGCGTTGCGGTCCCACCAGCCACGATTGGCCCGCGCGCTCTCGGTGACACCGGCGTCACGCCGGGTGGCCTCCGGCTCGGTCTCCTCGGACCGCTCCGGGTCGTACGCTTCCGCCTCTTGGATGATCGGCTCCCTCGTCGTACTCTTCCGTCCAACCCGCCGAGGGGTGGGTAGGGAAGGGCTCCCATGGGCCCGTGTGGCCCGTCGGGGTGAATCTTCTGCCGGTTATGCGGCGATCCGCCCTGGGTGTGCGCCTTCGCGCATTGACCCTGTCCGGCTGCCCCCGTATGCTACAAGTTGCGCTGCGAGCCTGCGCACCTCAGACGTAGCAGGCTGCGCTCGCATCTGTTGTATGTCCCCTCGGTTGTCGAGGCGCCATCGCCAGGTTCCTGGTGGGGCGCTTCCTTGGCTGTCCGGCTTCTGCAGAGCGATACGGGCTCCGGCGTAGCAGTACCTACGACTTCAATGTCCGTACCGGAGCCCTTTCCCACATGACGAGCAGCACCGAGACCACCGCCACCACCCCGCAGGTTGCGGTCAACGACATCGGTAACGAGGAAGCTTTCCTCGCCGCGATCGACGAGACGATCAAGTACTTCAACGACGGCGACATCGTCGACGGCGTCATCGTGAAGGTCGACCGGGACGAGGTCCTGCTCGACATCGGTTACAAGACCGAAGGTGTCATCCCGAGCCGAGAGCTCTCGATCAAGCACGACGTCGACCCGAACGAGGTCGTCAAGGTCGGCGACGAGATCGAGGCCCTGGTCCTCCAGAAGGAGGACAAGGAAGGCCGCCTGATCCTCTCGAAGAAGCGCGCCCAGTACGAGCGCGCCTGGGGCACCATCGAGAAGATCAAGGAAGAGGACGGCATCGTCACCGGCACCGTCATCGAGGTCGTCAAGGGTGGTCTCATCCTCGACATCGGCCTCCGTGGCTTCCTGCCGGCTTCTCTCGTCGAGATGCGCCGTGTCCGCGACCTCCAGCCCTACGTGGGCAAGGAGCTCGAGGCCAAGATCATCGAGCTGGACAAGAACCGCAACAACGTGGTCCTGTCCCGCCGCGCCTGGCTGGAGCAGACCCAGTCCGAGGTCCGCCAGACGTTCCTCACGACCCTCCAGAAGGGTCAGGTCCGTTCCGGCGTCGTCTCCTCGATCGTCAACTTCGGTGCCTTCGTGGACCTGGGTGGCGTCGACGGTCTGGTGCACGTCTCCGAGCTGTCCTGGAAGCACATCGACCACCCGTCCGAGGTTGTCGAGGTCGGCCAGGAGGTCACCGTCGAGGTTCTCGACGTGGACATGGACCGCGAGCGCGTCTCCCTGTCGCTGAAGGCGACCCAGGAAGACCCGTGGCAGCAGTTCGCCCGCACCCACCAGATCGGCCAGGTCGTGCCCGGCAAGGTCACGAAGCTGGTGCCGTTCGGTGCGTTCGTCCGCGTGGACGAGGGCATCGAGGGTCTGGTCCACATCTCCGAGCTGGCCGAGCGCCACGTGGAGATCCCGGAGCAGGTCGTCCAGGTCAACGACGAGATCTTCGTCAAGGTCATCGACATCGACCTCGAGCGCCGTCGCATCAGCCTCTCGCTGAAGCAGGCCAACGAGGCCTTCGGTGCCGACCCGGCGACGGTCGAGTTCGACCCGACCCTGTACGGCATGGCCGCGTCGTACGACGACCAGGGCAACTACATCTACCCCGAGGGCTTCGACCCCGAGACCAACGACTGGCTCGAGGGCTACGAGACCCAGCGCGAGGCGTGGGAGCACCAGTACGCGGAGGCGCAGCAGCGCTTCGAGCAGCACCAGCAGCAGGTCATCAAGAGCCGCGAGGCCGACGCTGCCGCTGCCGCCGAGGGTGGCGAGGCTGCCGCTCCGGCCGCGTCGGGTGGCGGTTCGTACTCCTCCGAGGGTGCGGACACCTCCGGTGCCCTGGCCTCTGACGAGGCGCTTGCCGCGCTGCGCGAGAAGCTGGCCGGCGGCCAGAGCTGAACGCAGCCGCTGAGGCTTAGCCGATAGCAGGCTGAGGGGCCGTACCTTTCGAGGTACGGCCCCTCGGTGTTTTCGGACCCCGGCCGGTAGTCCCTCGGCTGCCGGGCGCGCTGCGGCTGGCCGCGCCCACGCGGCGGAGCCGCATATCGGTACAGCCCCGCGCCCCTGGGCAGTCACCGCGGCCCTCGTCAGGGGGTGAGCGGGATGTTCGTCAGCCCCTTGCCGCCCGCCACCGTGTTGCCGGCGTAGACCGTCGTCCTGCAGCCGGTGCTGCTGTTGGTGACATCGATCGCCAGCTGGGTCGAGCCGGTGGCGCCGGTCAAAGTCGACTTGTTGCCCCGGAACACCGTGCCGCAGCCCCAGCCGGACTGCTGGGTGTGGGTCTGGTAGCCGTCGTTGCTGGTCCGGGTGCCGGTGTTGTCCTGGACGAGGACGTCGTCGCCCTTCACGTCGACCCAGGAGTCGTCGTAGTTCGCGCCGGTCAGGCCGCTGCCGTCGAAGGTGTTGCCGACGATCCGCGCGCCGGTCGTGCCCTCCTTGATGTCGACGTTCTCGCCGCCCACGTCCGGTCCGATCGTGTTGGCCAGGATCTGAACGCGGTCGCTCTTGTCGGACAGCGTGTTCGCGGTGCCCACGTAGACCCCCTCGCCCATGCCACGGCCGTCGTTCCCGGTGTCGTAGATCCTCGAATTCCTGATCACGCCGTCCGTGCTGGAGTTGCGGAAGTGCACGCCCTCCATGTCCAGGCCGTGCACCGTGACACCGTCCACGACGACGCCCCGGGCCGAGTCGATCACGATGCCCTTCTGGCCGCCGGTCACCGTCACACCGCTGACCGTCCAGTAGGAGGCGCCGTTCAGGTGCAGCCCGTAGCCGCCGCCGGCGGTGAGCACGGCACGGGGGGAGCCGGTGAGGGTGATACGGGCGGACGCCGTGGCCGGGGTGGTCGCCTTGAAGTTCCCGGTGTAGGTGCCGTCCGCCAGGTGGATCGTGTCGCCCGGCCCCGCGGCGCCGAGCGCGCTCTTCAGCTGGGCGGCTGTCGTCACCTCGAGGGTGGTGGCGGCCGCGGCCGGGCCGTCGGCGGTCACGAGCAGGCCGCCGGCGGCGAGGGTCGTGGCGAGCAGGGAGGTGAGCGGTGTGCGTATGCGCATGGCTGCTCTCCTGTCGTACGGACGGGTCGTCACGGGCCAGTCATTTCCCATACATGAACGCTGAACGTCAGTATGAACACCGATGGTCGTGAAGGTAGGGACCAGGTGACGGGGCGTCAAGACGTTCCGCACGAGATCGCAGATCAGCGGTGTGTCGCGGGAATTCCCGCGCTCCAGGGCACGTTGTCGATGACGAACACGAGGAGGAGCGGTCACAGTGCTTGATCCGCAGGGTTTGTACGCATGGGAGCCGAAGGGCCTCGCCGTTGTCGACATGGCGCTCGCCCAGGAGTCGGCCGGCCTTGTCATGCTCTACCACTTCGACGGATACATCGACGCGGGCGAGACCGGCGACCAGATCGTCGACCGGCTGCTCGACTCGCTGCCCCACCAGGTCGTGGCCCGCTTCGACCACGACCGGCTCGTGGACTACCGTGCCCGCCGGCCCCTGCTGACCTTCAAGCGGGACCGCTGGACCGACTACGAGGTCCCGGCCATAGAGGTCCACCTTGTCCAGGACACCACCGGTGCCCCGTTCCTCCTGCTGTCCGGCCCCGAGCCGGACGTGGAGTGGGAGCGGTTCGCGGCGGCGGTGCAGCAGATGGTGGAACGGCTCGGCGTGCGCCTGTCCGTGAACTTCCACGGCATCCCCATGGGTGTCCCGCACACCCGCCCGGTGGGTCTGACCCCGCACGGCAACCGCACCGACCTCGTCCCCGGTCACCGCAGCCCCTTCGACGAGGCGCAGGTGCCCGGCAGCGCGGAATCGCTGATCGAGTACCGCCTCATGGAGGCCGGGCACGACGTCCTGGGCGTCGCCGCGCACGTCCCGCACTACATCGCCCGTTCCCCGTACCCGGACGCCGCGCTGACCGTCCTGGAGGCCGTCACGGCCGCCACCGGTCTCGTGCTGCCCGGCGTGGCCCACTCGCTGCGCACGGACGCGCACCGCACGCAGAACGAGATCGACCGGCAGATCCGGGAGGGCGACGAGGAACTGACCGCGCTGGTCCAGGGCCTTGAGCACCAGTACGACGCGGCCGCGGGCGCCGAGACCCGGGGCAACATGCTGGCCGAGCCCGTCGACATCCCCTCGGCGGACGAGATCGGGCAGGAGTTCGAGCGGTTCCTGGCGGAGCGCGAGGGCGACAACTAGGGTCTTTCGTTCGGATCACGCCGGATCGGGCACCACGGCCCGCGAGCCCGGCGTGATCCAGACCAAAGTCCCTACGGCCCCCGTCGACGGGCGGCCGCGGGGCCGTCGGCGGGGTCCCCGGCCGCAGGGCCTAAGCTTCCGCTCATGCTGACAGTGGGCCTGACCGGCGGTATCGGCGCCGGCAAGAGCGAGGTGTCGCGGCTGCTCGTGGAGCACGGCGCCGTGCTGATCGACGCGGACCGCATCGCGCGCGAGGTCGTGGCGCCCGGCACCCCCGGCCTCGCGGCCGTGGTCGACGCCTTCGGGACGGACATCCTCACCGCCGACGGCAGCCTGGACCGGCCCCGGCTAGGCTCGATCGTCTTCGCCGACCCCGAGAAGCTCGCCGTCCTCAACTCGATCGTGCATCCGTTGGTGGGCGCCCGCTCCCGCGAGCTGGAGTGCGCCGCGGCCGAGGACGCCGTGGTGGTCCATGACGTGCCCCTGCTCACCGAGAACGGTCTCGCACCGCTCTACGACGTCGTGATCGTCGTGGACGCGAGCCCCGAGACCCAGCTCGACCGGCTGGTACGGCTGCGGGAGATGACCGAGGAGGACGCACGCGCGCGCATGGCGGCACAGGCGACCCGCGAACAGCGCCGGGAGATCGCGGACATCCTCGTCGACAACGACGTACCCCTGGACGCGCTGAAGAAGCGCGTCGCCGAGGTGTGGGACGACCTCGCGCGCCGGGCGCGACAGGCGGCCGCGGACACGGAATAGCCCGTGCGTTCGGGGCGTTGAACCACCTGAGCAAGGGAAGGACTCAGCCGTGCCCGAGACCAGCGGTTCCACCGGACGTACTCCGGAAACGCATGTCATCGACTTCCGCGCCGCCGAGCAGCTGCTCAACGCACGGGACCCGCGGGGCGCGGTGAAGCTGCTCGACGGAGTGATCGCCGCGCACCCCGAGAACACCGCCGCGCGGCTGCTCCGCGCGCGTGCCTTCTTCGCGGCGGCGCAACTGCGGCCCGCCGAGCTGGAGTTCACCATCGTGCTGGAGCGCGAGCCGGACAACGCCTACGCGCACTTCGCCCTGGCCCGCACCTACGAGCGCCGGGGCCGCCCCGACCAGGCCAAGCGTCACTTCCGGCTGGCCGCCGCGCTCGACCCCAATCCGGAGTACCTGAAGGCCGCCCGCTTCGACGACTGACGGCGGGCCGGCGGTCGCCCGCTTTACGCCCGGCTACGGATGCCGGTGCCTCGGCGGCCCCGGGTACGGCGGTCCGCTCCGCCGCCGGCTCCCCGGCCGCCCCGGGTACGCCGGACCGTTGTCCGGCGGCGGGTACGGCGGTACGTCAGGGCCCGGCTGGTAGTGCGGGCCCTGACGGATGTGCCGGAGGATCATGGCCATGTCGACCGTGATCACCAGCCACAGCACGCCGCACGCCGCGGCCCAGCCCGGGCGCCCGGCCAGCGCGAACGCCGCCGTGCCGAAGATCGCCCAGAGCAGTCCCCACAAGCTCAGCCAGAACCGCGCTCGCAGGGGACTGCGCGCGGTCGCCGGTTCACTGCCCGTACGCATCGGACCATCACTCCTGAGGGCAACGTACTCTTCGATGACGACGTGCACCAACGCTCGACGGGACGACGGGGAACGCCGCTCGACGGGACGGCCGGGGCGCCGCTTGACGGGCCGGCCGGGAACGCCGCTCGACGGGACGACCCGGGCGCCGCCCGGCGCGCGACCGCTGATCCAGGCCGGTCATGCCCGGTGAGACGCGCACGGCCGCCGTCCGCGGAGACCCGAGGTGTCCGTGGAGGACGCTTCATGGAGAGCGCGTCCGTGGAGACAGAAGCCGCCCGAGGAGGCCGGTGCCGCCCGTCGGCGCCCGGCCGCCCGACGAGGCCGAAGGGGGAACCGCCCGTGCTGCCGGACGCCGACGACCTGCCCGAACTGCTCCTCGACCTGGCCGTGCCGCACGAGGACATCAACGAACTCGTCGCCCGGTGGCGCGGAGTGACCCAGGACCCCGACACGCTCGGGCTCCTGGCGGACTGCGTCGAGGAGGTGTTCCGCGAGTCCGGCGACACGGACCGCACAGCCGGGCTCGACGCCCTGCTCACCTCGGCACCGGCCGAACTGGCCGACATCCTCCCGGTGTTCGTCTTCCTCGCGGCCCTGCCCCGCACCCGCGCGGACCAGCGGGCGCGCGGCATCCCGGCCGAGGTCACCCGGCGCACGCTGGCCGACCTCGGGCGCCACATCGCGGTGCACCGCAGGCGGCACGGCCGGCCCGGGGTGCAGGCGTGGCGCTGGCTGGTCCGGCACTTCCGCGGCGAGCTGTACCAGCTGGGACGGCTCCAGTTCGAGCGGGCACGGCTCGGGCGGCGCACGGCGCCGGTGCTGGCGGCCGCCGGACTGGACGCGGCACCCGGAACGCCCTGCCTTGACCTGCACATTCCCGACTTCCACGGTCCGCTGACCCCGTCCGCCTGCGACCGCTCCCTGGCGCTGGCCCGTGAGTTCTTCGCCCGGTACCACCCCGCGGACCGGCCGGTGGCGGTGCTCTGCCACTCCTGGCTGCTCGACCCGACGTTGCGGCGGTACCTGCCCGCCGATTCCAACATCGTCCGCTTCCAGGAACGGTTCCGTATCGCCCGTGAGGACGGCGAACCGGCCGACACCGAGCCCGTCCAGTTCGTCTTCGGAGACCCGGACCTGCCGGTGGCCGAGCTGCCCCGCCGCACGTCCGTGGAGCGGGCGGTCGGGGACCATCTGCGAGCCGGCGGCCACTGGTACATCGGCCATGGATGGTTCCCGTTCCAGCCCGAATAGCTCGAACGAGTGAACCGGGCGAGGAGGGGAACGGGCGTACGAGGGTGGGCCGTTGTCCGGGCATGAGGATCGACATGCGTGAGGGACACGAGGGCACGGGGCCCGGGGCTGTCACCCCGGACGGCTGCGCGGTCGAGCTGTACGCACGGCTGCCGGCGGGCGACGAGCCGGACATCATCGCCGCGGCGGTTCCGGCCGGGGCGCACATCCTGGAACTGGGCAGCGGGGTGGGCCGGATGACCCATCCCCTGCTGGAGCGCGGCTTCACGGTCACGGCCGTGGACGAGTCCGCCGACATGCTGGCCCGGATCCGCGGGGCGCGCACGATACGCAGCACCATCGAAAGCCTCGACCTGGGCGAGAAGTTCGACGTCGTGATGCTCGCGTCGTTCCTGGTGCACACCGGTGACGAGGAGGTGCGCGGGGGCATGTTGCGCACCTGCGCCCGGCATGTGGCGGAGGGCGGCTGCGTGCTCATCCAGCGGGAGGGCCCGGACTACCACACCGACGTGCCCAGGGAGCGGACCGATCCGAGCGGCTTCACCATCCGCATCGCCTCGGTGGAGCCGGCCGGGAAGGGGGTGAACTCGGTCCGCGCGGAGTATGTGTTCCCGGACGCGGTGTGGACCCAGACGTTCCTGGCCAGGCCCCTGACGAAGGAGCGGTTCGAGTCGGTGCTGGCGGAGGCGGGACTGGAGGCGGACACCTATCTGACACCGGACGGGATGTGGGTGAGGGCAGTGCCGACGGCGTGACGGAGCGCGGGTCGGTGCGGGTCGGTGGGTGACGCGATCGGGTGTGACGGAGCGCGGGTCGGTGGGCCGGCGGGACGGTGCGAGCGGGATGGCGGGAGGGCGCGATCGGGTAGAGGGCGCGATCGGGTAGGTGGGAGGGCGAGATCGGATAGGTGGGCGGCGCGACCAGGCCGGCGGGACGGAGTGCGGTCGGTGGCGGCGGCCCGACCGGGCTCCTCCGGGGCCCGGGATCGGGTGGCTCTCCGGCGATGAGTTCTCGGCTTCCGGCCGGTCTGCCTCGGTGAAAGCAACCCGGACCGCTTCGCCAGGAGACCCGCATGTCCGAGACCACCGCCCCCGTCGGCGCCCGCTCCACGGCCTCCACGCCCTCCATGACGTCCGCGGGCACCGCCGGTTCCCCTGCCGGCCGGGCGCGCGGAGCCCTGGTCGCCCTGCGGGTCGTGCAGGTGCTGCTCGCCCTGTTCTACGGCATCGCCAGCGCCCTGCCCAAGCTCATGGCGCATCCGACCGCCGTGGAGTCCTTCGACCGAATCGGCTGGGGCAGCGGGGCCATGTACGCCATCGGCGCGCTCGAACTCGCCGGGGCGATCGCGCTGTTGGTCCCGGTGCTGCAGGCCGTGGCGGCCACCGCCCTCGGGGCGCTGATGGTGGGGGCGTTCCTCGTCCAGCTCACCGCGTTCGACGGCGAGAACGCGGCGACCCCGCTGATCCTGATCACACCGCTCGCCCTGATCGCCTGGGCCCGTCGGACGCACAACGCGGACCTGGTGCGGCTGCTGCGCCGACGGTGACCTCACCACCGACGCCGGCCGGGCAGTGGGAGCCCGGCCGACGTCGGCGGGGACGCCGCCGTGCCGAGCCCGCTCAGCGCCCGCGTGGGCGTCCCCCCGAGCCACCAGAGCCACCGGAGCGGCCGGAGCCCCCCGATCCGGCGTGGCCGCCCGGGCCACCGCGCCCACCGGCCGCGCCGGAGCCTCGGCGACCACCACGGCCGCCGGCCCCGCCGGATCCGCCACGGCCGCCCGTCGCACCGGTGCCGGGGCCGCCCGGCCCGCCGAGCCCGGCGAAGCCTCCAGAGGTGCCCGGTCCGCCGAAGCCGGAGAAGCCGCCGAGACCGCCCGGTCCGCCGAGGCCGCGGAGGCGTTCCAGTTCGCGGCGGTCGCGCTTGGTGGGGCGGCCTGCGCCCGGATCGCGGAGACCGGCGGGGGCGACGGCCTCACGGGGCGGAGGCGGCGGGGAGTTGTCGAGGTAGCACTGGACGGCCACGGGTGCGCCGACCCGCTTGCGGATCAGGCGCTTGACGATCACGACGCGTTCGCGGCCCTCGTGCCGCAGCCGTACCTCGTCGCCGACACGCAGGGAGTAGGCGGGCTTCACCCGCTCACCGTTCACATGCACATGCCCGCCCCGGCACGCGGTGGCGCCCAGGGAGCGGGTCTTGATCAGGCGGACGGCCCAGATCCAGCTGTCGACGCGGACGGTCTCGCCCTGGGCGGGCCCTGCGGCCTCGGCGGCGGCCACCGCGGCGGCGATCTTCGGGTCCAGCGGCTGCTCGGCAGGGGTGGAGCCGGTTCCGCCCGGCGCGCCGGTCCCCGCATCGGTGCCCGCGCCGGTGCCTTCACCGGTTTCCGCGCCGGCCCCTCCGCCGGTCCCCGCACCGGTCCCACGGTCCACGTTCTCGTCCGCATCCTCGGAAGCCATGCCCCGACCCTAACGCCACGGGGCGGCACAGCCGGAAGCCTTTTTCCGCGGCGCCCGCGGTCGTCCGGCCACGTCCCGCTACGCCTCGTCCGCCGGTCCGCGCCGGTCGCCGGGCCGACCGGTGGAGGCCAGTCAACGTGCCGGCCGGTGGAGGCCAGTCATCGTGCCGGCCGGTGGAGGCCCGGTCATCGTGAACGGCACGGAGCTCACGGGTTCCGTGCGGTGCGCTGCGGCCGCCGTCGGCGAACCCGGCCGTGCCGACCCTCGGCCTCGTGGCGCAGGCGCGGCGTTCACCCCGGCGCCCCGGGGCATACGGTGGCCGTATGGACGACCGCAGAGCCCTCGCCCGGCTGGACCGGCGCGTCGCCGACTGCCGAGCCTGTCCCCGGCTGGTCGGCTGGCGCGAGGAGGTGGCCCGTACGAAGCGGGCCGCGTTCGCCGACTGGACGTACTGGGGGCGGCCGGTGCCCGGGTTCGGCCCGGCCGACGCCCGGCTGATGATCATCGGACTGGCCCCGGCCGCGCACGGCGGCAACCGCACCGGGCGCATGTTCACCGGCGACCGCTCGGGAGACGTGCTCTACCAGGCGCTGTACGACGTGGGGCTCGCCTCGCAGCCCACCTCCGTGAGCGCCGACGACGGTCTGGAGCTGTACGGCGTGCGGGTCACGGCGCCCGTGCACTGCGCCCCGCCCGCCAACAAGCCGACGCCGGGGGAGCGCGACACCTGCCGCCCCTGGCTGGTCCGGGAACTGACGCTGCTGCGGCCGACGCTGCGGGCCGCGGTCGTGCTGGGCGGCTTCGGCTGGCAGGCCGCGCTGCCCGCGTTCGCGGAGGCGGGCTGGACCGTGCCCCGGCCCCGCCCGGCCTTCGCGCACGGCACCCGGGTCGCGCTCGACGGCCTGGACCTCTTCGGCTGCTTCCATGTCAGCCAGCGCAACACCTTCACCGGCCGGCTCACCGCCGGCATGCTGCGCGAGGTCCTGCGTACGGCGGCGGACGCGGCCGGGCTGCCGTAGCGCGCCGGTCCGCTCAGGGGGCGTCGGCCGCCTCGGCGGGGCCGGTGCCGAACAGGTGCCGTACCGTCGAGCGGTGTTGGCGAGGACGTGGCCGAGCGCGTGGGCGCGGGCCCGGTCCGGGTCACCGGAGGCGATGGCCTCGTACAGCTCGCGGTGTTCGGCGAGGAGCTGGGGCCACTCCTCGTTCCGCCGCGTGAGCCAGCGCAGACGGCCGTCCGCCTCCCGCACCGGCACCCGCGAGACGCCGAACCGCTCGGCCAGTTCCGTTCGACGAGCCGGTCGCCGGGTCCGAGGTCCTGGTGCTGGGCTGCGCCAGGATGACGGGACTCCAGCGGGTGGTGGAGGAGCGGCTCGGACTGCCGGTGGTGGACGGCGTCGGGGCGGCGGTGAAGCTCGCGGAGTCCCTGATGGGCCTGGGCCTGACGACGAGCCGGGCGGGCGGCTACGAGAAGCCGCTGCCGAAGGAGCGGAGGCGGGGGCGGCCGGCGGACCGACCGCGTACGCCCCCGAGGGCGCCGGCCGCTCCGCCGCGCCTTCCGCCTCCGGCCCCGTCAGCGGTCATCCGGACGTAGGGCTCACGGCCGCCCCCAGGGCTCACGGCCGCCACACGTACCGGACGTCCGGCTCCCGCTCCTCGTTGCCGCTGCCGTCCGTGTACTCGGCGGCCACGAAACCGTGCCGCTCGTAGAAGCGGTGCGCGGGGGCGTTGACCTGGAAGGTCCAGAGAGCCAGACCCCGGGGGCTGCGCTCCTTGGCCAGGGCGACGAACCGGTCACCGAGGCCACGCCCCCGCCAGTCGGGGGCGAGGTAGAGCTGGGACAGCTCGTCGTCGTCCAGCACCATCATGCCGACGACCCCCCGGCCCGGGTCGGCCGCCTCGGCGACCCAGGTCTCCTGCAGCGGCACGACCACGTCACGGAAGTACGCGCGCACCTCGTCGTCCGAGTGCGCCCGGCCGACCGTGGGCAGGGCGGTGGCGAAGGACCGCAGCCAGACGTCGGCGACGGCATGGGCGTCCGCCGCCACCGCCCGGCGCAGCACGACCGTTTCCGTCACCGGCCGCCCTCCCCGCGCTCCGGCACCACAGCCGTCGCCGTGATCGCCCCGGCGGCGAACGCGGGCTTCCCGCCCGCCCCGACGACGGGGCCGTGGGAGCGGGCGGGAGGGAGGAAAGGCCCGGGGGCGGTCACGCGCCGGATCACGGAAGCGGCTCCCACAACGGTTGACGGACAGCAGGTCAGCAGCGCTCGGAGAGCTGCTTCCCGATCATCGGATCGCCTCGGCCCCGCACGCATCCGAATTACCGGCGCGCGCTCCACCACCGAGCGATCGCTGGACCGCTCGCCGGAGACCGAACGGCTCGCGGCCGCACCGCCCGGCCGTGCACGGCACGCCGGACCGATCGCCTAGCACCACGACCCCCCCCGGAAATTCGGGAGCGGACTTCCGTCGGCCGGGGCAGGCTGGGCGTATGCCCGAGTCCAGCGACGCCGACTTCCTCGCCGCCACCGCCGACCGGCTGGCCGCCCTCCCCACCGTCCGGGCCGTGGCCCTCGGCGGTTCCCGTGCCCAGGGCACCCACCGCCCGGACAGCGACTGGGACCTGGCCGTCTACTACCGCGGCCCCTTCGACCCGGACGACCTGCGCGCCCTCGGCTGGCCGGGGGAGGTCTCCGAGATCGGCGGCTGGGGCGGCGGTGTCTTCAACGGCGGCGCCTGGCTCACCATCGACGGACGCCGCGCCGATGTGCACTACCGGGACCTGGACGTCATCGAACACGAACTGGCGGAGGCCGAGGAGGGCCGCTTCCGGGTGGAGCCGCTGCTGTTCCACCTGGCCGGGATCCCCAGCTACCTGGTCGTCGCCGAACTGGCCCTGAATCAGGTCCTGCGGGGCGAGCTCCCGCGCCCGGCCGGGTATCCGCCGGAACTGCGCCGCACGGCCGCCGACCGCTGGTCCGGCAGCGCCCGCGCCACCCTGGCCTACGCCAAGGCCCATCACGCCCCGCACGGCCGCCTCACCGAGACCGCCGGCGCCGTCGCCACGGCCGCCGTCCAGTCCGCCCACGCCGTCCTCGCGGCCCGCGGGGAGTGGGTGACGAACGAGAAACGACTGCTGGAGCGGGCCGGGTTGCGAGGGATCGACGCCGTGCTGGGTGCCCTGCGCACCGAGCCCGGCGCCCTCGTCGGCGCCGTGACCGAAGCCGAGGAGATCATCGCCGGGGTGCCGCGCCCGGAGCGCCCTTCACCCTCGTGAGGACGGCCCAGACTCCCCCGGGGCAGCACAGACTCCCCAGGGGCAGCGCAGACTCCGTGAGGACGGCCCAGACTCCCTGAAGGCAGCGCCGACTCCGTGACGGGTGCCCAGGAGCATCGCGGGCTCCTCTCGGGGGCCGCGGCCGGGCCGTGGTGAGGCCAGGGTGCTCGTCCCGCCCGTCGCGCGACAGGTCCGCGACCGGATGCGCGGTTCGGCTCACACCGCCGTACGACCGGGCCGTACGTTGGGTTCATGACTCCCGCCGGGCCCCCGAGCGCCGCTCCCGCCGACCTGGTCGTCACCGGCTGCACGGTCCTCGTCCACGAGGGGCACGACGACGCGGAACGGATCGGTTTCCGGCGGGACGCCGCCCTCGTCGTCCGCGACCGCGTGATCGACGCGGTCACCACCGCCGCCGCGGCGCGCGAGGTGCCGGCCGTGACCCGGATCGAGGCGCAGGGCCAGGTCGCGCTGCCGGGACTCATCAACTGCCATACGCACGCACCGATGGTGGCCCTGCGCGGACTCGCCGAGGACCTGCCGGTCGAGCAGTGGTTCAACGACGTCGTCTGGCCCGTGGAGACCAACCTCACCGAACGGGACGTGGAGCTGGGGGCGCGCCTCGCCTGCGCCGAGATGATCCGGGGCGGGGTGACCTGCTTCGCCGACCACTACTTCCACATGGACACGGTCGCCGCCGTCGTCGCCGAATGCGGGCTGCGCGCCCACCTCGGCGCCGCCTACTTCTCCAGCCAGGGACCCCGAGGGCGGGAGGCCTCGCTGGACTTCGCGCTCCGCCTGCGCGGTGCCGCCGGCGGCCGCATCACCACCGCTCTCGCCCCGCACGCCCCCTACACCGTCACCGACGCCGACCTCACCGCCACGGCGGAACTCGCCCGCGAGCACGGCCTGCCCGTCCACATCCACGCCGCCGAGAACCGCGACCAGACCGACACCAGCCTCGCCCGGTACGGCCTCACCCCCATCGAGGTACTGGACCGCACCGGGCTCCTCGGCACCGACCTGCTCATCGCCCACGGCACCGGCATCCTGGAGCGGGACCTGCCGCTGCTGGAACGCACGGGCGGCCGTACGGCGGTGGCCACCGCGCCCCGCGGCTACCTCAGGTTCGCCTGGCCGACGACCACTCCGGTACGGGCCCTGCGCGCGGCCGGCGTCCCCGTGGGCCTCGCCACGGACGGCGCGGCCTCCAACAACTCCCTCGACGTGTGGGAGGCGATGACACTGACGTCCCTGACGCAGAAGTCCGCCGAGGGCGACTCCCGTTGGCTGACCTCCCGTCAGGCCCTGCACCACGCCACGGTGCAGAGCGCCCGAGCGGTCGGGCTCGGGGACCGGGTGGGCACCCTGGAGCCCGGCCGGCGCGCAGACTTCGTCCTGGTCGACCTCACCGGCCCGCACACCCAGCCGGTCCATGACCTCGCCGCCACCCTGGTGCACAGCGCCCGTGCCTCCGACGTCCGCACCACGGTCGTCGACGGCCGCGTCCTGATGCGGGACCGCGAACTCCTCACCCTCGACGTGGCAAAGACCGTGCGGGAGTTGTCGGGGCGGCTGCCCGCGCTGACCTCGCGCGACCACGGGCGGCGCGTCCAGGAGTACGACACCTGAGCCGACCGCCCGGCGTCCGGCAGCGGACGAGTCGGCCGACGGGCGGCGGGCGGCGGGCGGCGGGGAGGGCGAGCCGGCCGAGCCTGGCCGAAAGCGTGCCTCTGAGGGCTGGCCGAAAAATTCTCTCCGCCCGGCGATGAGTTCCGCTCCCGCCGACGGTCACCACCCCGGACCGACCGTCGGACAGGAGAGCTCATGTCGTTTCCGGAGATCGTCTCGCGCGAGCAGTGGCGCGCGGCGCGCGAGGAGTTGCAGCGCAAGGAGGAGGCGGTCAGACGGGCGCGCGAGGTCCTGGGCGCGGAACGCCGGCGACTGCCCATGGTCGAGGCCGACCCGGAGTACGTCTTCGAGGGCGGCGACGGCAAGGCCACCCTCCTGGACCTCTTCGAGGGGCGGGCCCAGCTCGTCGTCCACCACTTCATGTTCGCCCCGGAGTGGGAGGCCGGCTGCCCGTGCTGCGCGGCCTTCCTGGACCAGGTCGGCCACCTCGCCCACCTGCGTGCCCGGAACACCTCCTTCGCGGCCGTCTCCCGGGCGCCGTTCACCCGGATCCTGCCGTTCAAGGCGCGGATGGGCTGGGCCGTGCCCTGGTATTCCTCCTCCCACAGCGACTTCAACCGCGACTTCGAGGCCACCGTCGAGTCGGGCGACGACCTGGCCGAGCGCCCCGGCCTCAGCTGCTTCCTGCGCGACCACGACCGGGTGTTCCACACCTACTCGGTGTACGAGGGCGGGCTGGACGGACTGGGGACGACCTCGGCCCTGCTCGACCTGACCGCGCTCGGCCGCAGCCCCGCCGGCAGCGACCGGCTCCGCCTTCACGACGAGTACGATTTCTGACACGGAGCGTGCCATTCGTGTCACAAGGTGAACGGATCCTCACGGTCCGCTCCGAACCGGTGTCGAGAATGTCTCAGTCATGTCACTGAGCGAGGCGTTTCCCCCCTCCAGAGCGTTAACTCCTACACGAACGACGCTTCTGGAGGTGCGAGATGGTGAACGGGCGAACGGTGCTCGAACGCTTTCCCGCCGGCGGTCCGCGGGGCTCCTGGCCCGCCGAGGAGTTCGCGCACGCGCGGCGTCAGGAAGGCCTGCCCGCCGAGGTCGTCATGGACCTCGCCACGGACACGTTCCTGGTGATCGTCCGCGGGGGCGGCGGCACCGAGTGAGCCGGCTCCGGGGCCGGGGTACCGGGACGGGGCGGGGCCCGGGTGGAGCGGCTCAGGCCGGCTTCGGCGCGGGTACCTTGCGGTCCGCCGGTGGACGCGGTGGCGTCGAGGGCGGTGCCGATGCCGATCCGGCCGTCCCCGACCCCGCCGTGAACTGCTGTGCCTGGAGCGAGTACAGCTCGGCGTAGACACCGCCTCCGGCCAGCAGTTCCTCCGGGGTACCGGACTCCACCAGGCGCCCCTGTTCCAGCACATGCACCAGGTCGGCGTGCCGGACAGAGGCCAGCCGGTGGGTGATCAGCACGACCGTCTGCCCGCCGCCCGCCAGTGCCCGGATCTTCTCGAAGACCTCCAGCTCGGCCCGCGCGTCCAGCGCCGCCGTCGGCTCGTCCACGATCAGGATGTTCCCGCGCCGGTAGGCGGCCCGGGCGATGCCCAGCCGCTGCCACTGGCCGCCGGACAGTTCGTGCCCGCCGCTGAAGTTCCGGGCCAGCAGCGTGTCCAGACCGCGCGGCAGATCCGCGACCACCTCCTCGGCCCCCGCCTCGGCGATCGACGCGGCCAGACGCTCCTCGGTCATCGGTGCGGTGGAGCGGCCGACGGCCACGTTCACCCGGGCGGTGAACGGCCAGCGCTTGAAGTCCTGGGCCACCATCGCGATGCGTTCGGCGAGCCGCCGCCGGTCGGCGCGCGCGGCGTCGACGCCGTCCCACAGGATCCGGCCCCGGTCCGGCGTGTACAGCCCCGCCAACAGCTTGACCAGCGTGGTCTTGCCCGAGCCGTTCTCGCCGACGAGCGCGATGATCCGGCCGAGGGGGAGGGTGAGGGAGACGTCGTCGAGGGCGGGACGGGGGACCTGCGGACGGGAGTCACCCGAGTGCGCGTCCGCCGGCTCCGGGTGCGCGTCGTGCGGATAGCTGAAGCTGACGTTCTCGAAGCGGATCTCCTTCGGGTCCTCCGGCAGCGGCTCCCCGCCCGCCGGGATGGCCCGCTCGGCCGCCTCGGCGTACAGCCGCTGCAGATCGCCCACGAACAGGGCCTCCTCGTGCAGCTGGTTGATCTCCAGCACGAGCGTGTCCAGGCTCGCCGCACCCGTGCGGATCGCGATCACCGCCGTACCGGCCACCGACAGGGCCATCGCGCCGCCCAGCAGCAGCGCGCCCAGCGTCGCGTACGTCGCGAGGGTCGCGAGGCCCGTCCAGGCCGCGGCGATCAGACCGGTCCGGGCGGCCAGCCGGGACAGCCGGGCCTGCTCCGCCTCCGCGGTCTCCGACATGGACCGGAAGTGGCGCAACAGGAACGGGCCCACCCCGTGCACCCGGATCTCGGGGGCCGCGGCCGGCTCGGTGAGCAGGCTGCTGATCAGCTGGCCGGCCCGGGCGTGCTGCACCCAGGTGTGGAAGGACTCGTAGCGCCGCCGGGCGTTGGTGAGCGCGCTCCAGGCGCTGGGCAGGGTCATGGTGACCAGCAGGGGCAGCAGCGCCGGATGCAGCACGGTGAGTACGCCCGCCGCGGCGACCAGCGAGATCATGGCGTTGATGACCCGGGCGCCGTAAGCGATCATGTGCCGGGCGGACCGGGCGCCGTACTGGGCGGTGTCCAGCAGTTTGTGGAAGGCGTGGTCCTCGATCGCGGCCAGCTCGACGTTCGCCGCGCGCTCCAGGTACAGCTCGGTCGCCACCCGCTCCACCTTGGGCTCCAGCCGTCCCGTGGCGTAGGTCGAGGCGGCCCGCAGCAGCGCGGCGACCAGCATCACGGCGGCCATCACGACGAGGGCGGGGCCGGCCGAGCGCAGCCGCTGCTCGATGTCCGCGCCGGTGAGCAGCTTGCCGAGCGCGTTGTTCACGGCCAGCAGACTCACCGCCTGGGCCATGCCCCGGCTCACCTCGGCGGCCAGCACCACACGTGCAGCCCGCGCGTCGGCCTGCCGGGCCAGCCGCAGACTGGACGCCAGCATGCCGGGCAGCCGCAGCAGCATGGCCCGGAAGCTCAGCGTGAGGAAGGCGTCCGCGTGCTGGTTCCAGCCCATGTCGTACCGCAGCGGCCCGCCGAACAGCAGCCTCTCGGACGCCGACACCGCAGGGTCGGCCGCCTCCCGCCTCTTTCTCACCGTGACCTCCCGGACCGCGACGGAACGGCCACTATCGCGGCCGGGGCGGCGCTTTGGCAGGGCGCGAGGGAACGCACGAGGGGCGCGACGGGAGCGCGGTCCCCGCGGCGGTGGGCGGCCGAACGTGGGTCGTGCGGCGGGGGCGTGCGGAGCGTGGCGCCCGGTGACGGCGGGTGGGTGAGGCGTGTGCAGTGACTGCGGCTGGGTGAGGCCGGCGCGGTGACGGTGGGTGCGTGAGGCCCGGGTCGCGCTGCGGTGCGGACTGGCCACGGGGCTGGGTGGGGGCGGCCGGTGGTGGTCGCGGGGGTGGGCGCGGGCGGCCGGTGGTGGCGGTGGGGCTGATGTGGCCGGGCGGCCGGTGGTTGCCGTGAGGCTGGGGGCGGGGGACCGGTGGTTGCCGTGAGGCTGGGTGCGCCCGCGAGGACCGTGGTGGCGGACCCCCGGCGGGGGCGGTGGCGGTGGGCGTGGCGGTTACGCCGATACGGCGCGCGACCAGTCCGGAGTCGTGTCCGTCACCCGGCACAGGGCCAGGTACAGCGGGATCGGCGGGGTGTACGGGACCGTGCCCTCGGGGCGGTGGATCAGCCGGGCGGCACCGGTGACCAGGGCGCCCGCGGCGTACTGGGCCGGGGCCGGCCAGGGCAGGGCGTAGTCGGAGTCCGACGGAACGATCCACCACCAGTGCGAACCGTCGGTGTACACGCATCCCACCCGCGGCAACCGGGGTACGACGAGCGGGCCGAGGCGGTCGGGCACGGCGACGGCGTCATAGCCGAGCGGAGCCGTCATGCCGTCCGGCAGCGGCAGACGACGGCCCGGATCCGGGGCCGGGCGCCGGCGCTGCAGGCGCACGAGGGTGTTCAGGCCGATGGCGTGCTCCTGGCCGGTACGCATGTGGGGACCGATGACGTGCTCCTGTCCGGCTCCGGTGCCACCGGGCTGTCCGGCGTCGCCGGCGCCCGTCACGCCCGCTCCCCGCGAGGGCGCTGCTCCGGAGCGCGGTACGGGTGCCGCTCCGGCGCCGTGTGCCGGTGCTGCTCGGGACGCGTGACGTGCCGGTGCTGCTCGGTGGGGGTGGCGTGTGGATGCTGCTCGGGGTGTGCGGCGTGTCTGTGCTGCTGGGGGAGCGCCGCGTGCGGGTGCTGCTCGGCATGCGCGGAGTGCGGCTGCTGCTCGGCATGCGCGGGGTGCGAGTGCTGCTCCGGACGGGTGGACCGGTGTCGCTCCACCGCCCCGTGCCGGTGCTGCTCAGGCGACCGCCCGCTCGCCTCGGCCGACTGGTCCTCGTCGGAGTCGACCGGGCGACCCGGCTTCGGGCGGGCACCCCAGCCGAGGTCGCACCGCGCCTCGCCGGTGTCTCCGGCCGCTTCGGTCCGGCGGGGCAGTTCCGCCCAGACCAGCAGGCCGGGGCCGTGCTCCTGGGCACCCCAGGCCCGGCACAGCGCGTCGACGAGAAGCAATCCCCTCCCGTGCTCCTCGTCGGGTCGCTGCGGTGACGGGTGGGGTTCGCCAGGAGCACAGCCCTCGTCTCGTACGGCTATGCGCACCATGCCGTCGTGGTCGTGCAGTTCGCACACGACCCGGCTGCTCGCTGTGTGCACGATCGCGTTGGTGACCAGTTCGGACACGACCAGGGCCGCGTTGTCACAGGTGTCCGCGCAGACCGACCAGCCGGACAGCCGGGCGCGCGCCAGATTTCTCGCCCGGGCCACGGAACCCGGATGCGCGGCCAGCTCGAAGCGGAACCTGTGCTCGGCGGCGCCGCCCTGGGGGACTGCTCGCTCCCCCACGCTCGAACCGGTCGACGCGGTGGGACCCCGGTCGGCGCCGAGACCGGAACGGTCTGCGGCGGCGTCTGTTCCTAAAGGCGCGGACGGAATCACGCCTGCCACTATCTCCCTGCCGCGGACACTTGGCAAGAGTCACTCTGAAAATTGCAGAGTGCGGTGTGACTCGGTCAGAGGCCGTGGCACACTGCACGCAACAGCACCTCGCGCGGCGCCAATTGGAGTCGTCGGAGATCCGACCCGATCTTCGAATGAACCTTCGAATGGCGCCGTAGGGCTGTCAGGAATCCTTCGGTGGAGGCTTACGGTGGAGGTGGGAGCGTGAGCGAACCGCGGTCCGCGCCGACGGTGGGCCAGGTGGTCCTCGGCCGGCGCCTGCTGGACCTGCGGGAACGCGCCGGTCTGAAGCGTGAGGAGGCCGCCCGCGTCCTCCGCGTGGCTCCCGCCACCGTCCGCCGCATGGAGATGGCCGAGGTCGCCCTCAAAATCCCCTACCTGCAACTGCTGCTGAAGGCGTACGGCGTCCCCGAGGACGAGGCCGAGCTCTTCGTCCAGCTGGCCGAGGAGGCGAACCGGCCCGGCTGGTGGCAGCGGTTCCACGACATCCTGCCGAACTGGTTCTCGATGTACGTCAGTCTCGAGGGCGCGGCCGGTCTCATCCGCTCCTACGAGCCGCACTTCGTCCCCGGCCTGCTGCAGACCGAGGACTACGCCCGCGCCGTGCTGAAGTCCGGTGCCATCGGCCAGACGAGCCCGGAGGACATCGAGCGGCATGTCGCGCTGCGCATGCAACGCCAGGACCTGCTCACCCGCCCCGACGCCCCCCGCTTCTGGGCGGTGATGGACGAGACCGCCCTGCGCCGCCCGGTCGGCGGACCGGAGGTGATGCGCGCGCAGATCGACAAGTTGCTCGAGGCCACGAGGCTGGCCCATGTGACGCTCCAGGTCGCCCCGTTCGCCGACGGGCCGCACCCGGGAACGTACGGGCCCTTCGTGCTGTTCCGATTTGCCATGTCAGAACTGCCGGACATGGTCTACAGCGAGTACCTGACCGGCGCCGTCTACCTGGACGCGCGCACCGAGGTGGCGACCCACCTGGAGGTCATGGACCGCATGGCGGCGCAGGCCGCAACGGCACAACGCACGAAGGAGATCCTCCGGGATCTCCGCGAGGAGCTGTGAATGGACCGCATCAGGCCGCGCGGACGCGTCTACAACGGCATGCCCGCACGGGAGTTGGGCAGCGAGGGGTGGCACAAGCCCTGGAGCGGCGGCAACGGAGGGAACTGCCTGGAGGCGATGAAGCTGGCCGACGGCCGGATCGCGGTGCGCCAGTCGACCGACCCGGACGGGCCGGCGCTGATCTACACCAGGGACGAGATGACCGCCTTCATCGAGGGCGCCAAAGCCGGGGAGGCCGACTTCCTGCTGTCCTGAACACATCCGTGGCCGGGCACCGGGGCCGTGGACGGTTTTTGTCTTTTGCTCAACTTCCTTATCGTGTCAGTGACTTGATCTTCCAGTGTGTCCGACGCTTACGGAGTGCCGCATGACAGGCCAGGACACGACGGCCATCGGGATCGACACCAGCAAGCCGCATCCCGCGCGGATGTACGACTGGTACCTCGGCGGCAAGGACAACTACCCCGTCGACGAGGCGATGGGCCGGCAGATGCTGGCCCTGGAGCCCCGGGTGCCGGTGATGGCCCGGGTCAACCGCGCGTTCATGCACCGCGCCACGCGCTGGCTGGCCCAGCAGGGCGTACGGCAGTTCCTGGACGTCGGCACCGGCATACCCACCGAGCCGAACCTGCACCAGGTCGCCCAGCGGATCGCGCCCGACGCCCGGGTCGTCTACTGCGACAACGACCCGATCGTGCTGGCCCACGCGGCCGCCCTGCTGCGCAGCACCCCGGAGGGTGTCACCGAGTATCTCCAGGCCGACGTGCGCGACCCGGGCGCGATCATCGAAGGCGCCGGGCGGATCCTGGACCTCGGCCGGCCGGTCGCCCTCTCCCTCGTCGCCCTGCTGCACTTCATCTCCGACGAGGACGGCGCCCACGACCTCGTCTCCCGGCTGCTGTCCGCCCTGCCGTCCGGCAGCTACCTGATGATGACCCACGCCACCGCCGACTTCACCCCCGAGGAGTCGGCGACGGCCACCGAGAACCTGAAGACCGCCGGCATCACCCTCGCCCTGCGCACCCGTGAGGAGGTCGCCCGCTTCTTCACCGGCCTCGAACTGGTCGACCCCGGCGTGCGGGTCGTGCACCAGTGGCATCCCGAACTGGGCGAACCGGTGCCCGGCCAGGACGACGGCGTCATTCCGGGGTACGGAGCGGTGGCGCGCAAGCCGTGAGCCGGCGGGGACGCGTGAGCGGCAGGACGGCGGTGGCGCGCCGGCCGTGAGCCGGCGGTGGGGCGTGAGCCGTGGCACGCCCGCGAAATCGGGCTGCGTGGCACGTGCGCTCCGCCTACGGTGGTTCCCGGTTCAGGTGCGCAGGCAGCGGATCCTTCCTTCGTCAGTACTCGCTACCCCCCGGCCGGCCGGTACCACTCCGGCAGGCCGGATCAATGCCGTGCCCGGCTTCGACGCCGGTCATCGGCACGCGGGTGTTCACGTCACCGCCGCCGATCCCCGATCTCTGAACCGGCCCGCGCCTGTCCCGCGGCCGGCCCGCCCGTGCGGGCCCCGTTGCGGGACGTCAGGGCACCCGTTCCCCCGGGCTCACGCCGGCGGGAGCGCCTCGCACAGCGCCTCCAGGGCGGCCCCGTAGGCGTGTTCGGCCGGGGTCGCGTACCCCACCACCAGTCCGTCGCCGACGGCCGTCGGGCTCTGCGGATGCCGGAACGCGGCGAGACCGTCGAGGGCGACGCCCTGCCACCTGGCGGCCTTCACCGTCGACCGTTCCGTGCCGGGCGGCAGCCGCAGCACGGCGTGCAGCCCCGCCGCGATGCCCGTCACCTCGATGTGCGGCGCCTGTTCGGCGAGCGCGGCGACGAGCCGGTCACGCCGGCGCCGGTACGACTGCCGCATGCGCCGCACATGACGGTCGTACGACCCACAGGCGACGAAGTCCGCGAGAGCGAGCTGGTCCAGGACGCTCGCCCACGCCTCCCGCTCGCCCTTCGCCGCCAGCACCGGCTGGACACAGTGCTGCGGCAGGACCATCCAGCCCAGCCGCAGTGCCGGTGACAGACTCTTGCTGACCGACCCGATGTGGATCACCCGCTCCGGATCGAGACCCTGCAGCGCGCCCACGGGCCGCCGGTCGTAGCGGAACTCGCCGTCGTAGTCGTCCTCCAGCACCACCGCCCCCCGCGCGCGTGCCCAGTCGATCACCGCCGCCCGGCGTTCCGGGTGCAGCGGGCCGCCGGTCGGGAACTGGTGCGCGGGCGTCAGCAGCACGGCCCGCTCGCGCCCGAGCCCCTCCACCCGCGCCCCGTCCTCGTCGAGCGGCAGCGGTACGGTGCGTGTCCCTGCCGCCGCGAGCAGATCACGGTGGAAGCCCAGCCCGTACGCCTCCACGCCGAGCGGACCGCGCAGCACCCCGCCCGCGGCCGGCCCGTCCTTCGTGCCCCGGCCGAAGAGGAGCCGCAGCGCGTGCGCGAAGCCCGAGCAGATCACGATCCGGTCCGGCTCGGTACGCACCCCACGCGCGCGTGCCAGGTATTCGGTCAGTGCCTGGCGCAGCTCCAGGCGCCCGGCGGGATCGCCCGGCCCGAACGCCTCGCTCGGCGCCGCCTGCAGCGCCCGGCGGTACGAGGCCGTCCAGGCGGCCCGCGGGAAGGCCGACGCGTCCGGCGTGCCCTGCCGCAGGTCGTGCCGCGGGCCCCGCGCGCGCAGCGGCGCCCGCACGGGCGTCCGCGGGTTCTGCCGCGACGGCCCGGCCTTCCGCCACGGCCCGGAAGCCGTGGAAGGCAGCCCCATGGCGACCCGGGTCCCGGAACCCTGCCGGGCGGTCAGCCAGCCCTCCGCGACCAGTTCCGCGTAGGCGTCGGCCACCGTGTTGCGGGCCACGCCCAGGTCGGCGGCGAGCGACCGGTACGGGGGCAGCCGGGTGCCCGGCGCCAGTCGGCCGCTGCGCACGGCCTCCCGCAGCGCCCCGGTCAGCGCCGCCCGCCGGCTCCCGGGTCCCGACAGCTCCAGATGCAGGTCGGACCCGACCCGCTCCGCTGAATTGACCCATGATTCCATCATGGAGATGCACCCTACAACCGGTCTTTCCGCCTCGTAGATTCAAGGCATGACGACGAACACGAACGCCGCCGCCACCGACATCACCACCGGGATCGCCGCCGCCGAGGCCGTCCGCAGCCGCCTGGACTTCGCCAAGTCCGCACCGAAGGTCTTCCGCGCGATCATCGGCCTCGACGCCGCCGCCCGCGCCGGCCTCGACCCGGCCCTGGTCGAACTGATCCAGATCCGCGCCTCCCACCTCAACCACTGCGCCTACTGCCTGCACATGCACACCAACGACGCCCGCAAGGCAGGCGAGAGCGAGGACCGGCTCCACATGGTCGCCGTCTGGCGCGAGGCCCGGCACTTCTTCACTCCGAAGGAACAGGCCGCCCTCGCCCTGACGGAGGCGGTGACCCTCGTCGCCGACGGCGGCGTTCCCGACGCCGTCTACGCCGAGGCCGCCGCGCGGTTCGAGGAAGAGGAACTGGCTCAGGTACTCTCCCTGATCCTCGCGATCAACACGTGGAACCGCGTCGCCCTCGCCACGGGGAAGATCGCGGGCACGGACGAGCGCACCGCCTGACCACCCCGCCGGCGGCGGTGGCCCCGGCCCGCCCCGACCCCTCGGGCACGGCTCAGACCACCATCGGCCGGTCCGTGGGCGTGATCGGGGCCGGGAGCCGGGAACGCCCCGTCAGATAGCGGTCGACGGCCGCCGCGACCGCCCGTCCCTCCGCTATCGCCCACACGATGAGCGACTGCCCGCGCGCCGCGTCACCGGCGGCGAACACCCCGGGGACGTTGGTCGCGAAGCCGTCGTCCCGGGCGATCGTGCCGCGCGGCCGCAGCGCCAGCCCCAACTGGTCGATCAGCCCGTCCTCCCGCGTGGGCCCGGAGAACCCGAGGGCGAGCAGCACCAGGTCGGCCGGGAGCGTCCGCCCGGTGTCCGGCACCGGAACCCGCCGCTCGTCCACCTCCACCAGATGCAGTGACCGCACCCACCCCCTCTCGTCCCCCGTGAAGCGCAGTGTGGACGCCGCGAACAGCCGCGCGTCCGCGTCCGCCGCCGGCGCCGTCCGCAGCTCCCCCGCCTCCTCGTGCGCGGCCGACAGCCGGTAGATCTTCGGGTACGTCGGCCACGGCTCGCTGTCCTCGTCGCGCTCCGTGTCCGGCTGCGCGTAGATGTCCAGCTGGCTCACGGACGCGGCCCCCTCGCGCACCGCGGTGCCCAGACAGTCCGCGCCGGTGTCCCCGCCGCCCACGATCACCACGTGCTTGCCGGCCGCCGACAGCGGCGAAGCCTCCAGATCCCCCTCACGCACCCGGTTCGAAAGCGGCAGATACTCCATCGCCTGGTGTATCCCGTTCAACGCGCGGCCCGGCACCTGGAGTTCCCGCCACGCCGTCGCACCCGTCGCGATCACCACCGCGTCGTACCGGGTGCGCAGCTCCTCCGCCGGAACGTCCCGGCCGACCGCCGTCGAGGTACGGAACTTCGTCCCCTCGGCCCGCATCTGCTCGATGCGCCGTTCCAGATGCCGCTTCTCCATCTTGAACTCGGGGATGCCGTACCGCATCAGCCCGCCGATCCGATCGTCCTTCTCGTACACCGCGACCGTGTGCCCGGCCCGGGTCAGCTGCTGCGCCGCGGCCAGTCCGGTGGGCCCGGAGCCGACGACGGCGACCGTCTTCCCGGACAGCCGCTCGGGCGGCCGGGCCGGAGTGAACCCCTCCTCCCACGCCTTGTCCGCGATGGCGCACTCGACGTTCTTGATGGTGACGGCCGGCTGGTTGATCGCCAGTACACACCCCGCCTCGCACGGCGCCGGGCACAGCCTGCCGGTGAACTCGGGGAAATTGTTGGTGGCGTGCAGCCGGTCGCTCGCGGCCCGCCAGTCCTCCCGTGAGACCAGGTCGTTCCACTCGGGGATGAGGTTTCCCAGCGGGCAGGCCTGGTGACAGAACGGGACGCCGCAGTCCATGCAGCGGTCGGCCTGCTTGCTGATGATGGGCAGCAGCGCTCCCGGGACGTACACCTCGTCCCAGTCCCGCACCCGCTGCTCGACGGGCCGCCGCGGCCACTCCTGGCGCGGCGTGGTCATGAACCCCTTGGGATCGGCCATGGCGTCTTCCTCGCGTACGGGCACCGGTGGCACCGGGTGTACGAAGGGCCGTGCGTCTTCGGGCGGCACTCTTTCGGCCACGATACGTCCCCGCCGACAGCCGCGCAGAGTGGCGGACAGCGCTTTCTCCCGGGGTTTCCTCAGCACGGGACGGGCCGGCTCCGGGAGGTTCTCAGCCGACTTCCAGGGTCGGCGGCGCCCGGTGGGCTCGGTGAGCCTGCGTGCGACCGCGTGCGCCCGAGAATCAGGCGAGCGCCAGTATGTAGACGAGGGACGCCGCGGCCGAGGCGACGGTCCGGACGTGGTTCCAGAACGTCCATTCGCGTACATACGCCGGCCAGTAGTCGGCGGCCTCCTGCGCACCTGGCGAGAGTCCGGCCAGCCGGTCGTTGCGGGGAACGTTCGCGACGATCGTCAGCCCGAACGAGCCGGCCAGGTACAACGCGCTGCCCAGCAGCAGCTCCACCGTCCCCTCGTCCGGCCACACGACGAACGTCACCACCGCGATCAGCGCACTCAGCGCCGCCGATCCGGCGAAGACGGCCATGAAGGCCGGCCGGACGGCCGCGACGTTGATCGCGTTCATCGCCGCGACCCCCTGCGAGGGCGGCAACGCCGCCAGCCCCCGCATCACGAAGGTCGAGAACCCGCAGAAGACACCGGCCACCAGCCCGGTCCCCACAATCCCCACCACGACCAGCACGAAGAACGGCCCGTCGATCATCTCCACGCCCCCATTCCACTCCACCCGGCCCAGTCTCCGGCACGGGTCGTCCCCTCCGCGCCGGTCCGGCACGGATCTTTCCCTACGGGCCGGTCTTCTCCCCGCGCACTCAGCCCGCGTCCTCCCCGGCTCCCTGCCAGCCCCGCAGCACGCTCTCCACGGCCGGCGTGATCCGGCGTCGTGCCTCGAACCGAGGCACCCCGGCCATCAGCAGCTGGTCGTACGCCGTGTCCACATGCCGTACGGCCGCCACGACCGCCGAGATCACCGCCCCCTCGGTCAGCGCCCGCCCGGCCGCGCTGCGCCCGACCCGCCCGCTGCCCCGCACCGAGGCGTGGGCCGCGATCGCCCGGGCCCGCTCGGCCGGACACCCGGGGAACAGCCGGAGGATCTCGGCGGTGAACGCGGCCGCGAACCGCTCGTCCTCCCCGGCCCTGCGCCGTGCGTCCCGGGCCCGCCGCCGACGCCGTGCCTCCGCGTCCGCGAGACAGCGCGCCTCGGCCCGGGCCAGCGCGGCCTCCTCCACGAGCACGCCCTGGCGTTCGTAGCGGCTCCTGCGCCGGTTGAACCGCACCACCACCGCCGACAGCGTGCTCTCCTCCCGCGATCTGCGCGTCAGGGCCGTGTCGCCGCGCGGCAGGAACACCAGGTGCCCGAGGTCGGCGCAGTCCAGACACCGCGGTGCTCCCTCCTCCAGCACCAGCAGCGACAGCGGACCTCGCAGGCAGCCGGCACACCGCTTGCGCTTCAGCGGCTGGACGACGACAAGCCGGCCGGGGGAGTGGGGAGTCGTGGGTAGCGCCATACGCGGTACTTTCCCCGTCCCCGCCCACGCCTCCCGCCCCCGCCCGCACCTTCTCCTCCTCCCGTCCTTCTCTTCCACTCGTCCTGCTCTTCGGGTCCCGCACGCCCCCTCTGCTCTTGAGCCGACGGAACTAGTCCTTGCCCTCCCGGAAGTTGAATGCCTGCCCTGCCCGCCCTGCCCGCCCTGCCCGCGGCCCGCCGCGCGGCCGGCCCCCTTGCCTGACCGCCCTCGCCGGTCTCCCGGGCGGCCCGGCATCATGGGCTCTGTGCGACTCGAAGCCATCACCTGGGACCGGCTGGCCGAGCGGCTCGCCGACCGCCTGGCCGGTGCCGCCCCGGCCGACGGAGGGAACTGGCAGCGCGCCGGCTTCGATGGCGCCCCTGCCTCACATCCGGGAGACCTCGCCGCGCGTGTCGGGGAGGCGCTGCGGGTGCGCGGCCGCCCCTCGCTCGTCATCGGTACCGAGGGATTCCTGCGCCCGGCCTCGCTGCGGCTGGAGCACGGGCACCGGGACGAGGAGTCGTACTACAGCGGGTGGTTCGACACGGGCGCCCTGTGGCGCGAGGTCTTCGGACCGCTCGATCCCGGAGGCAGTGGGCGGATCCTGCCCGACCTGTGGGATCCGGACACGGACCGGGCCACACGCAGCCCCTACGTCCAACTCCCTCCCGGCGGAATCCTGCTGCTCCACGGCCCCCTCCTCCTGCGCCACTGGTTCCCCTTCGACCTGACCGTGCACCTCCTCCTCTCCCCGGGTGCCCTGCGCCGCCGCACCGCCGAGGCCGACCAGTGGACCCTCCCGGCCTTCGAGCGCTACGGCGCCGAGACCGACCCGAGCGCGACGGCGGACGTCCTGGTCCGCGCCGACGACCCGCGCCACCCCGCCTGGAGCGGCTGATCCGACGGGGCGGAACCCTCGGATCCGGCTCGGCTCGCGGGCCATGGCGCCGGTGCGTGGGCCCGGCTCAGGTTTCCCTCCGGCTTCAGAGCCAGCCGTTGCGCCGGAAGCCCCGGTACAGCGCCAGACACGCCCCCGCCATCACGGTCATGATCAGCGGGTAGCCGAACTGCCAGTGCAGCTCCGGCATGTGGTCGAAGTTCATGCCGTACACCCCGCACACCATCGTCGGCACGGCGATCACCGCGGCCCAGGCCGTGATTCTCCGCATGTCCTCGTTCTGCGCGACGGTCACCTGCGCCAGATGTGCCTGCAGGATGGAGTTGAGCAGTTCGTCGAACGCGGCGATCTGTTCCTTGGCCCGGATCAGATGGTCGAGCACATCCCGGAAGTAGGCCTGTATCTCCGGGGCGACGACCCGGATGGGCCGGGTGGCCAGGTCCTCCACGGGGCGGCCCAGCGGCACCACCGCTCGCTTCAGTTCCAGCAGTTCACGCTTCATCTGGTAGATGCGGCCCGGGTCGAGACGTGCCCCGTTCTCCGAGAACACCTCCGTCTCGACCTGGTCTATGTCGGCCTGCACCGCGTCCGTGACGTTCAGATAGTCGTCGACCACGTGGTCGGCGATCGCGTGCAGTACGGCTGCCGGCCCCTTGGCGAGCTGGAGCGGGTCCGCCTCCAACTCCTCGCGCAGCGGGCCGAGTGAGCCGTGCCGTCCGTGCCGCACCGTGATCACGAAGTCCTCGCCGACGAACACCATGATCTCGCCGGTGTCCACCACCTCGCTGGTCGCCGTCAGCTGCTCGTGCTCCACGTAGCAGACGGTCTTGAACACCGTGAAGAGCGTGTCCCCGTAGTGCTCCAGCTTCGGCCGCTGGTGAGCCTCGACCGCGTCCTCCACCGCCAGCGGATGCAGGTCGAACAGCTCGGCGATCCCCGCGAACTCCCGGTCCGTCGGCTCATGGAGCCCGAGCCAGACGAAACCCTCGCCGGTCTTGCGCACCAGCCGTACGGCATCCACCAGGTCGGCACACCCCGGCACGCGCAGGCCGTCCTGATACGTCACGCAGTTCACCACCGATGAGCCCAGGGGCGACCTGGCGGGATGGCTCAGGTCCACGCGCGGCCGCCGCCGGGCCAGCCGCGCCACCTTGCGCAGGCCGCCGACCCTGCTCAGCCCCGTGACCTTCCGCAGATTCCCTGCCATGGACATCCGGATCTCCTCGTGTGGATCTCCTCGCGTAACGCTTCCGCGCCTTGCTCCGCAAGTCTGCCAGCCCCGGTCGATCTGCGGGCAAGCCTGTGGGAAGGGCGAGTTCCGCTTTGTTCCCGCCTGTGGATGAAGGGTCGGTCGAGGCGGACAACCCGGGTGACCGGGATGATCGGGGGCATGACGCCTTCCGACGGATACCTCCTGGACAACCAGCAGAACGAGGCAGGCCGGCGCTTCGACGCCTTCGCAGCCCTCTTCGACCCCACGACCTTCCGTCACCTCGAAGACCTCGGTGTCGGACCGGGCCGGCGCTGCTGGGAAGTCGGGGCCGGCGGCACCTCCGTCGTGTCCTGGCTCGCCGAAAGGGTCGGACCGGCCGGGCAGGTCGTCGCCACCGACATCGACACCTCACGGCTGACCCCCGCGGCCCGCCCGCCGGTGGAGGTCCGCGTCCACGACGTGGGCGCCGAGGAGCCGCCGGGGGAGGGCTTCGACCTGGTCCACGCCCGGCTGGTCCTCGTCCATGTACCCGACCGGGAACGGGCCTTGCGATCCATGATCAAGTCCCTGCGGCCCGGCGGACGACTGCTGATCGAGGACGCCGACCCCGCCCTCCAGCCCCTGATCTGCCCCGACGAGCACGGTCCCGAGCAGCGGCTCGCCAACCGGCTGCGCCACGGCTTCCGCAAGCTGCTCGCCGACCGCGGCGCCGACCTGTCCTACGGGCGCAAACTCCCGCGGCTCCTCCGGGAGGCCGGGCTGCGGGGCGTCGAGGCGGACGCGTACTTCCCCGTGACCTCGCCCGCCTGCACCGCCCTGGAGGCCGCGACGGTCCGTCAGATCCGGGACCGGCTCGTCGCCGCCGGCCTCGCCACCGACGCGGAGATCGACCAGCACCTGGCCGATGTCGAGGCCGGTTCCATGGACCTGGTCACCGCCCCGATGATCTCGGCCTGGGGCCGCAAGGAGTAGCTCCCGCACCGGCGGAATGGTCTCCCGCAGTGGGGCATGGGGAAGTGCCGGACCGTTTCGGCTGCCGTCGTACGGCCACCCGCCTTCGGAAGTGGGACGGCCACCTGCCTCCCTAAGTCGTACGGCCACCCACCTCCGGAAGTCGTACGGCCACCCGCCTCCGGAAGAGGAGTGACAGTGGCCTCCGGCGTTCGCCGCTGCCTAGCGTCCGTGGCCTCGGTGCGGTGGTCTGCCGCCCACCCGTCGCACCGCTTCCGCGCCCGCCCGGCAGCCCTGTGCCGCCGCCTCCTGCGGGGCCGCGCCCGCGAGCAGCGCGGCGAGGAAAGCACCGGTGAAGGCGTCACCCGCGCCCGTGGTGTCGCGGGGCGTAGCCGACTGGGCCGGCACCCGGGCCAGTACCGTGCCGGAACGCGCCACCAGCGCCCCGTCCGCCCCCGCCTTGGCCACCACCAGCGGCACGAGACGGCTCAGCTTGGCCGCCGCGTCCGCGGCATCCGGCAGCCCGGTCAGCAGACACGCCTCGTCCCGGCTGGGCAGGAGCAGGTCCAGCCCCTCCGCGAAGGCCAGGAAACGCTCCGCCCCCAGCTCCAGCAGGAAGCCGGCCGACGCCGGGTCCAGACTCACCGGCACGCCACGCGCGCGTGCCGCCGCGAGCGCCGTCCCGGCGAGCGCCCGGCTCGACTCCGTGAACAGCAGGTAGCCCGACAGATGCAGCCGGGCCACCCCGTCGAGCAGTGCGTCCGACCAGTCGGCCGGACCGAGCCGCAGGGACGCCCCGCTGTCCGTCAGGAACGTCCGCTCGGCCGCCGCGCCCGCGTCGACGAGACACACCACCGTCCCGGTCGCCGCCTCCGGATCCACCACCAGCCGCGGCCGCACCCCGCCCGCGACCAGCTCCCGCTCGTGCCACGCGGCGGCGTCCGCCCCCACCCGCCCCAGCAGCCTGACGTCCCCGCAGCCCGCGTGGGCCGCCCAGCAGGCGACGTTGGCGCCCGCGCCGCCCGGCAGCGTCCGGATCACGGCGGCCGTGTCGGTGCCGGCCGCCAGCGGTCCCCGGTGCCGGGCTACCACGTCCGTCACCACGTCCCCCACGACCAGCAGCGCTCCGTTCCGGGCGGTGCTCACCCCCTGGTCCACGCCGTGGCGATCCGCGCCGCCAGCCGGACGTTGCCGCGCACCGCCGCCAGGTTGGCGCTCAGCGAGGCGCCCTCCGTGTGCCGGACCAGGTAGTCCAGCAGGAACGGTGTCACCGCCTGACCGGTGACACCCTGCTCGGCGCAGGCCCGCAGCGCGTCGGCGAGCACACGTGCGTGCAGCCCGGGATCGAGTTGATCCGCCTCCGGGACCGGGTGGGCGACGATCAGAGCCGACTCCGGCACGCCCAGCCCGTCCTGGGCCCGCATCACGTCGGCGACCTGCTCCGGGGTGTCCAGCGTCCAGTCGACCGGATGCCCCGAGTCCGACAGGTAGAAGCCGGGGAACCGGTCCGTGCCGTACCCGGCGACGGCCACCCCCAGCGTCTCCAGCCGCTGCAGCGTCGCCGGCACGTCCAGGATCGACTTCACGCCCGCGCACACCACCGTGATCCGGGTACGCGCCAGCAGCCCCAGATCGGCCGACTCGTCCTGCGTCACCGTCCACTCCCGGTGCACACCGCCGAGACCGCCCGTGGCGAACACCCGGACCCCCGCCAGCGCGGCCAGCTGCGCCGTCGCCGACACCGTCGTCGCCCCGCTCGCTCCCGCCGCCACGGCGAGCGGCAGATCGCGGTGGCCCAGCTTGCGGATGCCGTCCTCGTTCGCGACCCGCTCCAGCTGCTCCTTGTCCAGTCCGACCCGGGGCCGCCCGTCGAGCAGGGCGACGGTCGCCGGCACGGCGCCCTCCCGCCGCACCATGTCCTCCAGCTCCAGGGCCACCTGCAGATTGCGGGGGCGGGGCAGGCCGTGCGCGATGATCGTGGACTCCAGAGCCACCACCGGCCGCCGCGCGTCGATCGCCTCCCGGACTTCTTCCGACAGCACCAGCACCACGTGTCCGCCTCCTGTCCGTCGGTCCCTCCCTCATCTCTGGCGGGCAGGGACCACGGATAAACCGCTTGTGCCTCATGGGCGGAGGACACCAGCCTGGGTCCCATGACGAAGAACACCATGCGTTTCGACCACCTCGTCCTGTGGGTGGCCGATCCGGTCGCCGCGGCCGCCTTCTACGAGACGGCCGTCGGTCTGGAGCCGATGAGAGTCGCCGAGTTCGCCGAAGGAAAGGTGGCTTTCCCCTCCATACGCGTCAACGAGGAGACCATCCTCGACCTCGCTCCGCACAGCTTCGCCCCACGGATGACGATGCTGCCCGGCTCGGTCGAGAGCGCGGGCCACCCGGTCAACCATGTCTGCCTGTCCCTGCCCGGGGACGACTTCGACGCCCTGCGCGCCCGTCTCGAGGAACACGGTGTCCCCGTGTCGGGCATCGACACCGGCCTGTCCGGCGCCCGCGGCGACGCCACGCGCAGCTTCTATTTCCGCGACCCCGACGGCAACGTCTTCGAGGCCCGGCACTACGAGGACTAAGGGTCTTTCGCCCGGCCTGAGCCGAACCAGAGCCGAAGCTGCGTCCCGGGCCGTCAGAACAGCGGCTCGGGCAGCACACCCTCCAGAGCGAGCAGCTTGCGCTTGGTCTCGAGACCGCCCCCGAAACCGCCGAGGCCACCGTCGCTCTCCACCACCCGGTGGCACGGCACCACCACGGGCAGCGGATTGGCCCCCATCGCCGCGCCGACCGCTTGGGCCCCGCCGGGCTGCCCCACGCGCCCTGCCAGATCGCCGTAGCCCACGACGGTGCCGTACGGCACGCCGGACGCCAGCTCGCGGAGCACCTGCCGGTTGAAGCCGGAGATCAGCGACCAGTCGAGCGGCAGGTCGAAGTCGTGCCGCTCGCCCGCGAAGTACGCCCGCAGCTGGCGTATCGCCTCCGCCAGCAGCGGTGAGTCCGGCTCCTCCGCCGGCCTGCCGCCCAGCCGGGCGGCCAGCCGCTCCAGCGCCTGGTCACGCACCGCGTCCGAGGCGTGGAAGACGACGTTGACCAGGCCGTCGCCGGTCGCCGCCAGCATCAGCGGCCCGATGTCCGTGCCGACCACGGCCCACACGACCCGCTGCTCGTCCTGCCCATGGCTGTCCATGCGCCCACGGTACGACCCGCCACTGACAACGCCCGCCGGCTCAGTCCGAACCCAGTGCCGCCCGCACCACGTCGGGCTTGTTGCTGATGACCCCGTCCACGCCGTAGCCCGCGGCCCTGCGGGCGGTGGCCGCGTCGTCCACCGTCCAGGCGAACACCCCGAGCGGCCGTCCGTGCGGCCCGTCGAAGGCATGCACCGTCGAGACGTAGCCCCGGGAGAGCGACCCGTACGACGGATTGATGAGATCCGTGAAGCCGGCGAACTGGTGCAGCTGCGCCACGGAGGGCTTGCCGAGGTAGGCGGTGGTGACCGCCGGCTTCAGCTCGTGCACGGTGCGCATGCTGTCGGCGCTGAAGCTCTGCACGATCAGCCGGCGCAGATGACCGCCGCTCAGCCAGCCCTCGTTGCCGAGAAGCTTCAGCGTCTGCTGCTCGATGCCCGGGTACAGCTCCGGGTTCTTGATCTCCAGGAGCAGTTTCTCGTGGTTGCGCTCGACCCGCCGCATGTACTGCTTCAGTGTCGGCACGCGCGCGCCCGCGTACGCGGGGGAGTACCAGCTGCCCGCGTCCAGCCGGGCGATCTCGGCGGCGGTGAAGTCCCGCACCTTCCACGGCGCCCGGCCGGGGAAGACGTCCTCGACGTTGGTGGTGCGCTGCAGGCTGTCGTCGTGCAGGACGACCAGCTCGCCGTCCCTGGTGCGCTGCACGTCGTTCTCGACCCAGGAGAAGCCCAGCTCGGCGGCCTTGTCGATGGAGGCCAGCGTGTTCTCGGGCGCGTACGCGGAGGCGCCTCGGTGAGCGATCACCGTGGGGACACCGTGCTCGCCCGCCCGGGCGTCGGAGCCGGGGCTCAGCAGGGCCGCCGCCGTCCCCAGGGCCGCGGCGACCGTGGCGGCGACTACGCGTACGTACATGCACACTCCTCGCGTCGAATGAATACCGACAGCCACCAGAGTGACACTTCAGGGTCAACGGCACCCGGGCGCACGATGGCCACACACTGAATGGAGATGTCCCAGACCACTCACCGGTGGCGCACATCTGGGGCAAGGCCGTGTTTCTTTGCCGGAAAATCGTTCGACCATTCCGGTGGGGGTCATACTCTCTGCGACAACCCTGACCGCCCGCGCGGTCCTGGGACGGGGGCATATTCGAGTTTTCCGGGACGCAAGAAGGCGGAAGGGCAGCCGCGGATGCAAGGCACGGTCGACGGATTCAGCTATGGGGCCGTCACCCCATTGGTGGCCTATCTGATGGCCTGCCTCGGCGGCGCCCTGGGTCTCCGCTGCACCACGAGGTCTCTGCTGGTCACGCACTCCCGGCGCCCCGCCTGGCTGGCCCTCGGCTCGGCGGCGATCGGTTCCGGCATCTGGACCATGCACTTCGTCGCCATGATGGGCTTCAGCATCGAGGAGACGCAGATCCACTACGACAAGCCGCTCACCTACGCGAGTCTCGGGCTCGCCATCGTGATGGTCGGCGTCGGGATCTTCATCGTGGGCTACCGGGGCGCCACCGGAACCCCGCTCTTCACCGGCGGCACGATCACCGGTCTGGGCGTCGCCTCGATGCATTACCTCGGCATGGCGGGTGTCAGTTTCCACGGGCGGTTCACCTACAACACGTTCACCGTCTCCGCCTCCGTCGTCATAGCCGTCGTCGCCGCCACCGCCGCCCTGTGGGCCGCCGGACAGGTGCGGGGCTTCGCGTGGAGCGTGGGCGCGAGCCTCGTCATGGGGCTCGCGGTCAGCGGCATGCACTACACCGGAATGGCCGCCCTGGGCGTCCACCTCGACGGTGCCTCCCACACCGCCGGGGGCGCGCCCGCGGCGTCCACACTCGCGCCGATGCTGATCGGCCCCCTCGCCTTCCTGCTGCTCGCGGGCGTCGTCGTGATCTTCGACCCGCTGATGGCCGTCGGCCGGCCCGCCTGGAGGCCCGTCGAGCACAAACCGGGCGTCCCGGCCACCGCCGCCGCCTCCCACACGGACCGTCGCCCCGCGCTCCACGAGGGCCGCAGGACGGCCCGACGGCCCGAGCACCACGGCTCCCGCACCCCCTGAAACCGCTGATCGGGACCCGTTGTCAGTGCGGGGTCGTACGGTGGATGACATGCGGCCCGTTTCCCACATCGAACGCACGGTGGCGCCCTTCGAGGTCGTCAGCCCCTACCAGCCCAGCGGTGACCAGCCGACGGCCATCGCCGACCTGGCCAAGCGCATCGAGGCCGGCGAGAAGGACGTCGTCCTCCTGGGCGCGACCGGCACCGGCAAGTCCGCCACCACGGCGTGGATGATCGAGAAGCTCCAGCGCCCCACGCTCGTGATGGCGCCGAACAAGACGCTGGCCGCCCAGCTGGCCAACGAGTTCCGCGAGCTCCTCCCGAACAACGCGGTCGAGTACTTCGTCTCGTACTACGACTATTACCAGCCCGAGGCCTACGTCCCGCAGTCCGACACCTACATCGAGAAGGACTCCTCGATCAACGAGGAGGTCGAGCGCCTGCGCCACTCGGCGACGAACTCGCTGCTCACCCGCCGTGACGTCGTCGTGGTCGCCTCGGTGTCCTGCATCTACGGCCTCGGTACCCCGCAGGAGTACGTGGACCGCATGGTCCCCCTCCGGGTCGGCGACGAGATCGACCGGGACGAACTGCTGCGCCGCTTCGTCGACATCCAGTACACGCGCAACGACATGGCCTTCAGCCGCGGCACCTTCCGGGTCCGCGGCGACACCATCGAGATCTTCCCGGTCTACGAGGAGCTGGCCGTCCGCATCGAGATGTTCGGCGACGAGATCGAGGCCCTGTCCACGCTCCACCCGCTCACCGGCGAGATCATCAGCGACGACCGGCAGCTGTACGTCTTCCCCGCCTCCCACTACGTCGCCGGCCCCGAGCGCCTGGAGCGGGCCGTCAACGACATCGAGAAGGAGCTGGGGGAGCGCCTCGCCGAGCTGGAGAAGCAGGGCAAGCTCCTGGAGGCCCAGCGCCTGCGCATGCGCACCACGTACGACATCGAGATGCTCCGCCAGATCGGCTCCTGCTCCGGCGTGGAGAACTACTCGATGCACTTCGACGGCCGCCTGCCCGGCTCTCCGCCCAACACCCTGCTGGACTACTTCCCGGACGACTTCCTGCTCGTCATCGACGAGTCACACGTCACGGTCCCGCAGATCGGCGCGATGTACGAGGGCGACGCCTCCCGCAAGCGCACCCTGGTGGACCATGGCTTCCGTCTGCCCTCCGCCCTGGACAACCGCCCTCTGAAGTGGGAAGAGTTTCAGGAGCGCATCGGGCAGACCGTCTATCTGTCGGCCACCCCGGGCGCCTACGAGCTGTCCCGCTCCGACGGCACCGTGGAGCAGATCATCCGCCCGACCGGCCTGGTCGACCCGGAGGTCGTGGTCAAGCCCACCGAGGGCCAGATCGACGACCTGGTGCACGAAATCCGTCGGCGCACCGAGAAGGACGAGCGGGTCCTCGTCACCACGCTGACCAAGAAGATGGCCGAGGACCTCACCGACTACTTCCTGGAACTCGGCATCCAGGTCCGCTACCTGCACAGCGACGTCGACACCCTGCGCCGGGTCGAGCTGCTGCGCGAACTGCGCTCCGGTGAGTACGACGTCCTGGTCGGCATCAACCTCCTCCGTGAGGGCCTGGACCTGCCCGAGGTGTCCCTGGTGGCGATCCTGGACGCCGACAAGGAGGGCTTCCTCCGCTCGGGCACGTCGCTGATCCAGACCATCGGCCGCGCGGCGCGCAACGTCTCCGGCCAGGTCCACATGTACGCCGACAAGATCACTCCGGCGATGGAGAAGGCCATCGACGAGACCAACCGCCGCCGGGAGAAGCAGGTCGCCTACAACAAGGCGAACGGCATCGACCCGCAGCCGCTGCGCAAGAAGATCAACGACATCGTCGCGCAGATCGCCCGCGAGGAGGTCGACACCGAACAGCTCCTCGGCTCCGGTTACCGCAGCACGAAGGACGGCAAGGGCGCCAAGGCCCCCGTTCCGTCGCTCGGCGACAAGGCGGCCAAGGGCGCGAAAGCCGGCAAGGCGGCCAAGACCGCCAAGGGCAAGGCGGTGCCCACGGACCGTCCGGCGGCCGAACTCGCGGAGCAGATCGAGGAGATGACCGAGCGCATGCGTGCCGCAGCGGCGGAGCTGCAGTTCGAGATCGCCGCCCGGCTGCGGGACGAGGTCTCCGAGATGAAGAAGGAGCTGCGCCAGATGCGGGAGGCCGGCCTGGCCTGAGCCTCGGCTGCCGACGCCGACCTCGGCATATCCGCCAAGTGTTGCAACACCGACACAAAAGCGCGGGCCGGGGTCGGCACTGTCAGTGGCCCTGCGTAGGGTTCTGGACAACCGCGCAGGGCACGGGAACGGCTCGGCGCGGCAACAGGGGAACGTCGAGAGGGGATTCAGCCGTGTCCGTCAACTTGTCCAAGGGTCAGGCCATCAGCCTGGAGAAGAAGGACGGGGCCACCCTGACCGCGGTCCGTATGGGGCTGGGCTGGCAGGCGGCCAAGCGGCGTGGGCTGTTCGGCTCCCGCACCCGGGAGATCGACCTGGACGCCTCGGCGGTCCTCTTCGCCGACGGACAGCCCACGGACGTCGTCTTCTTCCGTCACCTGGTGAGCGACGACGGTTCCGTGCGCCACACCGGTGACAACCTCGTCGGCGGAGTGGGTCAGGGCGGGGACGACGAGGCGATCCTGGTCGACCTGCAGCGCGTCCCGGTCCACGTCGACCAGATCGTCTTCACCGTGAACTCCTTCACCGGCCAGACCTTCCAGGAGGTGCAGAACGCGTTCTGCCGGCTCGTGGACGAGACCAACGGCCAGGAACTCGCCCGATACACCCTGGCCGGCGGCGGCGAGTACACCGCCCAGATCATGGCCAAGGTGCACCGGGCAGGCGCCAGCTGGACGATGACCGCCATCGGCGCCCCGGCCAACGGCCGCACCTTCCAGGACCTGATGCCGGCGATCCTGCCGCACCTCTAGAGCCCGACTCCCGCTCCTGCGGGAGACATGGGGCCCGGCGCGCTCGGGCCGGCCGGGCGAAGTCATCGCCCGGCGCCGGCCCGATACGGAAGAGGGCTCCCCGGAACGGACCGCCCCTCGCCGGGCGCGATACGCACGACAGAACGACACAGGGGGCGACGGCGATGGCGGCCGAGCTGGTGCGGGGGCAGAACCACCCGCTGTCCCAGGACCGGCTGGAGATCCGGATCTCCGCCGGAGTGCCGGTCGTGGCCGGCGTGGCACTGGGTGACGAGCACGGCACGGTGCACGGCCGCGAGTGGGTGGCCCACCCCGGCGCCCCCGCCCTGTCCGGCGTCGAGGTGCCGCGGCACGCCGCCGCCGAGCACCGTGTGACCGTCGACCTGACCGGCCTGCCCGCGGCCGTGCACCGCGTCGACGTGTTCCTCGCCCTGCCCACCGGCACAGCGGGGCCGCTCCGCTTCGGTGCCGTCCCGGCCCCGCACACCGCCGTGTGCGGTCTCGACGGCGCCGAACAGGTCTCTTACACGGTCACCGGCCTGAACGCCGAGTCGGCCGTGATCGCCCTGGAGCTGTACCGCAGACAGGGCGCCTGGAAGGTACGGGCGATGGGCCAGGGCTACGCGGACGGTCTTCCCGCGCTCCTCGCCGACCAGGGGCTGCATGACACCGCCGACGACCTCGCGACGGTGATCTACGAGGCGGCGGCCCACGACCCGCACCACACGGCACCCGTACCGCCGGGCGAGCCGTCCCCCCGGACGGCCACGGCTTCCGCCACCCAGCCCGTGCCGGGCCGCCGGGCGCCCTCCGCTCCGCAGACAGCTCAGACCGCTTCCGGACCCGAGCAGCCTTCGGCCCCTCGGACGCCTACCTCTCCGCACACCTCTCCGGGCTCTCAGGCCGCCTCCGCACCGCCGGCCGCGTCCGCTTCAGAGGAGATCTCCGCCTCCGGGCCGGCGGAGCCGGCACGCCCGCACGGCCCGCAGAGCCCCGACGGCGACGGCGGTTCCGGGCTCCGCCACCCCGCCGGCCCGGTCGACTACACGCATCCCCGGCGCACCCGCGTCACTCCCTCGCCGCCCCCGCCTCCGGTGCCCTCGGACGCCGACGGGCAGCCCGCTCGGCCCGTCGCCGGAGACGCCGTGGGCTGGTCCTTGGAGGAGCGGCTGTACAACCAGATCTGGGGCATGTTCGAGGACCTGGCCCGCACCACCGCCGCCTACCGCAGTGCCGTCGAATTCGCCGACTCCCGCCTGGAGAAGGAGCTGGACCAGGCCCTCGCGGACCCGCGCGCGCGGCTCGGCGGGGCGGTCGACGCCGCCCGCGAGGCGGCCCTCGCCCGCCGGACGCAGCTGGCCGACCAGGCACGTGCCGCCCTCGACCGCGACCTGGCCCAGCTCACCGCCGAGGCGGAGGTGGTCGAGCCCGCGCTCCCACCCGCCTATGCCCGCTGGGACAACCCCGTCTGGCATGCCCACCGTGCCCCGTCCGAGCCACCGATGGCCCTGCGGCTCGGTGATCTCCATCTTCCCGAGAGCGTCCCGCTGCGTATCCCGCTGCTGGTGAGGATGCCGCTGGAACGGGGGCTGTGGATCGACAGCGGCCCGGCCGCGGCCTTCGACGACCCCGGGCCGGACTCCGCCGAGGTGCGGCATCTGGCGGTCGAGGTTGCGGTCGCCGTCGCGGCCCGCCTGCTCGCCGTCCACCCGCCCGGGGCGTTCGCCGTGCAGGTCGTCGACGCGGCCGGCGCCGGGGCGCGGGCGCTGCTGCCGCTGACCCAGGCCGGGGTTCTCGCGGCACCGCCCGCGACCGGGGCGGCAGGGGTCTCACAGATGTTGGAGAGGCTCACCCGGCGGGTCGACCTGGTGCAGATGGCGCTGCGCAACGGTGCGGCCGAGGCGCTGCCGGCCGATGTGGACACCGCACAGCAGCTGCTGATCGTCAACGACTTCCCGCACGGATTCGACGAGCGGTCGGTGACCCGGCTCCGATACCTCGCCGACGAGGGGCCTGCCGTCGGCGTGCACCTCCTGCTGGTCGCCGACCGTGAGGACGCCGCCGCCTACGGCCCCCTGCTCGATCCGCTGTGGCGTTCGCTGCTGCGACTCACCCCGCTGCCGGACGACCATCTCGCCGACCCGTGGATCGGCCACGCCTGGACCTACGAATCTTCACTCGTCCCGGCCGGCAGCGGGATCTTGCAAGAGGTGCTCGCCGAGGTGGTCAAGGCACGCGCCAAGCATTGGTAAAGCGCTTCTGAGCAGGCAACTTGGTATTACTTTTACCGATCGCTTTACCTTTCCTTGGTGATTGGGTACCGTTTTACGTGCGGAGGGGAGTACTCCCTGACTGCGGCGCACCCGTCAGTACGGACCGGTTCCGGTCCCGGGGCGTCGGCCCATCCCGGGTGGAAGAGACCTCCGGCAGCGACAGCGCTGTTGTGTTTGCCGTCACGTAATGCCGGAGGTGCAGTGGAAGTCTCCATGACCCTGTGGGTCCTCACCATCGTGGGCCTGGCCGCCCTGATCGCGGTCGACTTCTTCATCGGCCGCAAGCCGCATGAGGTGTCGATCAAGGAAGCGGGTGTCTGGACGGTCGTCTGGATCACCCTGGCCGGCCTCTTCGGGCTCGGCCTTCTCGTCTTCGGCGGTGGCCGGCCGGCCGGCGAGTTCTTCGCGGGCTTCATCACCGAGAAGTCGCTGAGCGTCGACAACCTCTTCGTCTTCGTCCTGATCATGGCGAAGTTCGCGGTGCCCACCCAGTACCAGCAGCGCGTCCTACTCGTCGGAGTCCTCATAGCCCTGGTCCTGAGGGCGGTCTTCATCGCTGCCGGGGCCGCGATCATCACCAGCTTCTCGTGGGTGTTCTATCTCTTCGGCGCCTTCCTGATCTGGACCGCCTGGAAGCTCATCCAGGAGGCCCGCTCGGACGAGGAGGACGAGGAGTACGAGGAGAACAAGCTCCTGAAGGCCGCGGAGCGCAAGTTCGGCGTGGCCGACCGGTATCACGGCACCAAGCTGTGGATCCGGCAGAACGGCAAGCGTGTCATGACACCCATGCTGGTCGTGATGCTCGCCATCGGCACCACGGACGTGCTGTTCGCCCTGGACTCCATCCCCGCGATCTTCGGTCTGACCCAGGATCCGTACATCGTCTTCACCGCCAACGCCTTCGCCCTGATGGGCCTGCGCCAGCTGTACTTCCTCATCGGCGGGCTGCTCAGGAAGCTGGTCCACCTCTCGTACGGGCTGTCGATCATTCTCGGCTTCATCGGCGTCAAGCTGGTGCTGCACGCCCTGCACGAGTCCGGTGTCCACGTGCCCGAGATCAGCATCCCGGTCTCGCTCGGCGTGATCTGCGCGGTCCTCGTCGTCACCACCGTCACCAGCCTGCTCGCCTCCAGGAAGCAGGCGGCGGCCGAGGCGGCGCACGCCGGCGAAGACACCCGTAGGAGCGGCGTCGACGTCTGACCGCGCCGTCGCGGAGGTCCGTGACCGCGCACAGCCCCTCTGCGGGGTCCCGATGCGACGCGGGGCCCGGTCCCACCGGCGCCGGGCCCCGCACCGGAAAGGATGAGAGGTATCCGAAAAGAACGTAAAGAGCGAAAAGAGCGTAATGCGAATTCTGTAGGCCTCTGCGACCATCGCCGCATGATCACTCGGCTCCGGTCGCTCACCCATCAATGGACGATGCTCGTGCCGGTGCTCGCGGTCGTCCTGCTGGTCTTCACCTGGGGCCGGGACCTGCCCGGCGCCGTCGTCGGCCTGGTGACCCTCGTACTCGCCGGCGCCGTCCTGGCGGCGGTGCACCACGCCGAGGTGGTCGCCCACCGGGTCGGTGAGCCCTTCGGTTCCCTGGTGCTCGCCATCGCCGTCACCGTCATCGAGGTGGCCCTGATCGTCACCCTCATGGCCGACGGCGGGGACAAGAGTTCCACCCTGGCCCGGGACACCGTCTTCGCCGCCGTGATGATCACCTGCAACGGCATCGTCGGGCTCTGCCTGCTCGTCGGCTCCCTGCGGCACGGCACGGCCGTCTTCAACCCCGAGGGCACCGGTGCCGCGCTGGCGACCGTGGCGACGCTGGCCACGCTCAGTCTGGTGCTGCCGACCTTCACCACCAGCAAGCCCGGACCCGAGTTCTCCACCGTCCAGCTGACCTTCGCCGCGCTGTCCTCACTGATCCTGTACGGGTTGTTCGTGACCACCCAGACCGTGCGCCACCGCGACTACTTCCTGCCCATCACCCGGCAGGGCGAGGTCATCACCGCCGATGCCCACGCCGGCCCCCCGTCCGCGCGCACCGCCTGGATCAGCCTCGGCATGCTCGGGCTGGCCCTGGTCGGGGTGGTCGGCCTGGCCAAGGGCGTGTCGCCCACGATCGAGTCGGGCGTGGCCGCGGCGGGCCTGCCGCAAGCGGTGGTCGGCGTGATCATCGCCCTGCTCGTCCTGCTGCCCGAGACGATCGCCGCATTGCGCTCCGCGCGCCGTGACCGGGTGCAGACCAGCCTCAACCTCGCGCTCGGCTCCGCGATGGCCAGCATCGGACTGACCATCCCTGCGGTGGCCCTCGCCTCCGTCTGGCTGTCCGGGCCGCTCGTCCTCGGCCTCGGTGCGACCCACATGCTGATGCTCGCGCTGACCGTGGTGGTCAGTTCCCTGACCGTGGTGCCGGGCCGGGCCACACCCCTGCAGGGTGGCGTCCACCTGGTGCTGTTCGCGGCCTACCTGGAACTGGCGATCAATCCCTAGCCGACGGCCGGGCCTGCGCCTCCAGGTCAGCCCGTGACCGGCTCCGCCGCCACGGGCACCGGCCGTGTCTCCGGCAGCAGAGCGAAACACACCAGGCTGATCAGCGCGATGCCCGTCAGATACGCCCCCACGCCCCAGGGCACCCGCCCGCCCCGCTCCGCGAGCGTCGTCGCGACAATCGGGGTGAGGGCACCGCCGAGGACCCCGCCGAGGTTGTAGCCGACGGCCGCACCCGTGCAGCGCACCCGAGGCTCGAACAGCTCCGGCAGATAGGCGGCGATCACCGAGAACATGGTGACGAAGGCGAGCAGGGCGCCCAGGATGGCGAGGAACATCAGCAGCGGCTCGCCGCTCGCCAGCAGCGCGACCATCGGCAGCATCCACAGCACACTGGCCACGCACCCCGCCAGGCACATCGGCCGCCGCCCGTACCGGTCGCCGAGCAGCGCCGCGACGGGGATGAGCGCGCCCTGCACGAGCACCGCGCCCATGACGCACATCAACATGACCGTACGGCTCACGCCCAGCCGTTCCGTCGCGTACGCCAGCGACCAGGTCGTCACCGCGTAGAACACCGCGTAGCCCACCGCCAGCGCGCCCGCCGTCAGCAGCACCAGCCGCCCGTGGTGACGTACGACCTCGACGAGCGGCACGCGCGCGTGGTCGTCGATCTCCAGGAACCGAGGGCTCTCCGTGAGCGAGGAGCGCAGCCACAGACCGGCCAGCGCCAGCGCGCCGGCCGCCCAGAACGGCACCCGCCAGCCCCAGCGCGCGAACTCCGCGTCGGACAGCGTCGCCGACAGCATGAGCATCACCCCGTTGGCCAGGACGAAGCCGAGCGCCGGACCCACCTGCGGGAAGCTCGACCACAGGGCGCGCCGGCCGGCGGGAGCGTGCTCCGCGGTCAGCAGCACCGCCCCGCCCCACTCCCCGCCGAGTCCCAGTCCCTGCAGGAAGCGGAGGACCAGCAGGAGCACGGGTGCGGCGACGCCGATGGCCGCGTACGACGGCACACAGCCGACGGCGACCGTGGAGGCGCCGGTGAGCAGCAGCGAGACGACGAGTACCGGCCGCCGTCCGCGCCGGTCCCCGATGTGCCCGAACAGCACCGAGCCCAGCGGCCGGGCCAGGAATCCCACCCCGAACGTGCCGAACGCCGCCAGTGTCCCCGCGACCGGTGAGAAGGTGGGGAAGAACAGCGGCCCCAGGACCAGGGCCGCCGCGGTCCCGTAGACGAAGAAGTCGTAGAACTCGATCGCTGTCCCCGCGAGCGAGGCGGCGGCGAGCCGCGGCATGGACGGGGTGCTTACGGCGTGTACATCGCGCATGCCGCGTCAACTACCCACAGTGATCGGGAGTTACGGGGGCGTACGGAGGTGATCACGGGACCGGAGTGCACGCCGTGGCGACCGGCGCACACGGGCCGCTGTCCGCCCTGGTAGGCGTGATAGACCGGGTGCGGACAGCGGTCGCAGCCGCATCGCCCCGAACGGACCGGAGGAACCGTGCCCCGCACCCTGGCCAACGCCCCGATCATGATCCTCAACGGGCCCAATCTGAACCTGCTCGGCCAGCGCCAGCCCGAGATCTACGGCAAGGAGACGCTGGCCGACGTGGAGGAGCTGTGCGCCAAGGCGGCGGCCGCGCACGGCGGCACCGTGGACTTCCGGCAGTCCAACCACGAGGGCGAACTGGTCGACTGGATCCACGAGGCCCGGCTCGGCCACTGCGGGATCGTCATCAACCCCGGCGCCTACTCGCACACGTCGGTCGCCATTCTGGACGCACTCAACGCCTGCGACGGCATGCCCGTGATCGAGGTGCACATCTCCAACATCCACCGGCGGGAATCGTTCCGGCACCACTCGTACGTCTCGCTGCGCGCCGACGGCGTGATCGCCGGCTGCGGGGTGCAGGGCTACGCGTTCGGGGTGGAGCGGGTCGCGGCGCTGGTCGGGGCGGCGCGGACGGACGGGTGATCCTGAGCGGGACTCACAGCCGGCCCGCCTCCACGATCCGCCGCAGGAAGCGCCGTGTGCGCTCCTGCCGTGGGTCGCCGAAGACCTGCTCGGCGGTGCCGCGTTCCAGAACGACCCCACCGTCCAGGAAGCAGACCTGGTCGGCGACGTCCCTGGCGAAGCCCATCTCGTGCGTCGCCAGCACCATGGTCATGCCGTCGTCCTTCAGGCCGCGGACCACCTCCAGCACCTCGCCCACGAGCTCCGGGTCGAGCGCGGCCGTGATCTCGTCCAGCAGCAACAGCCGAGGCCGCACCGCGAGAGCCCGGACGATCGCCACACGCTGCTGCTGACCGCCGCTGAGCCGGTCCGGGTAGGCGTCCGCCCTGCCGCCCAGTCCAAGGCGCTCCAGCAGCTCCCTGGCGCGTTCCTCGGCCTCCGCGCGGGAGACGCCGTGCACCCTGCGCGGGGCGAGCGTGATGTTCTCGAGCACGCTCATGTGCGGGAAGAGGTTGTACGCCTGGAAGACGACGCCGATCCGGCGCCGTACCGCGTCCTGGTCCGCACGGGGATCGGTGATCTCCTCGCCGTCCAGCCAGATCGCCCCGTCGTCGATCTCCTCCAGGAGATTGACGCAGCGCAGCAGCGTCGACTTTCCGGAGCCGGAGGCGCCGATCAGCGCGGTCACCGTGTGCGGAGCGACCTCCAGACCGATGTCCCGCAGGACGACCGAGCCGCCGAAGGTCTTGCGGACGGACTCCATCCGCAGGACCGGCGCGGCGCCCACAGGCGGGTTCTCAGACATGCTCACAGGGATCCTCCTGGGTTCACAAGGACCCTCCCTGGGCCCGCCGCCGGTCCGTCCGGGCCGTCACCCAGTCGGTGAACCGGGTCATCGGGATGGTCAGCGCCACGAACACCAGCCCCGCGACGATGTACGGCGTGTAGTTCAGACTGCGGCCCACGATGATGTCGGCGGCCCGTACGGCGTCCACCGCGCCCCCGATGGACACCAGCCCGGTGTCCTTCTGCAGCGACACGAGGTCGTTGAGGAGCGGCGGCACCTGGCGGCGCACCGCCTGCGGCAGTACGACGTGGCGCAGGGCCTGCCGGTTGGTGAGGCCCAGCGAGCGAGCCGCCGCGCGCTGGGAGGGGTGGACGGACTCGATGCCGGCCCGGAACACCTCCGCCACGTAAGCCGAGTACGTCAGCGTCAGCGCCGTACCGCCGAGCAGCACCGGATCGACCGTCACGCCCTGCAGCCGGAGCGCCGGCACGCCCAGAACCACGATCATCAGGTTGATGATCAGCGGCAGCCCGCGGAAGAAGTCGGTGTAGGCCGCCGCCAGGACCCGGAGCGGGAAGAAGACCGGGCCGCGCAGGGTCCGCGCGACGGCGATCAGCATGCCGAGGACCAGAACGGCGGCACCGCAGATCAGCAGCAGACGGACGTTCAGCCACAGCCCTTCGAGGACCTTCGGGAACGCCTCGCGCGCGTAGTGCGCGCTGAAGAAGGTCTCCTTGGTGCGTGGCCAGCCCGGTGCGCTGACGACGACCAGGTAGAGCACGGCGGCCGTGACGAGGGTCGACAGCGCCGCCACGGCCGTGGCGCGGCGCGCCCGCGCGCGCCGGTAGCGCTCGCGCGCCAGGCGCCGCTCGGAGGGAACGTAGCCGTCATCGGCGCCACCGGACATGTCACCCTTGTCGTCCGCCCCCTCCCGGGCCGAGTCGTCCTTGGTGACGGTCACTTGAGCACCGGGGCGTCGACGGCGTCCGAGAGCCACTGCTTCTCGATCCCGGCCAGCGTGCCGTCCTTGCGCAGGGCTTCGACGGCGCCGGTCACGCACGAGGTCAGCGCGCTTCCCTTGTCCAGCACGAGCCCGAACTGCTCGGGCGTGCCGCCCTGGTTCTCGAACTGGCCGACGATCTTCGCGTCCGTCACCTCGGCCGCGGTGATGTAGAACGCCGTCGGCAGGTCGGTGACGATGGCGTCGACCTGACCGTTCTTCAGCGCGGACTTCGCCTGGTCGTTCTTGGCGTAGACGGCCGCGTCCTGCGCCGGCTTCACGAGGTCGGTGATGTAGTCGAGGCTGGTGGTGCCCACCTGGGCGCCCAGCTTCAGCTTCTTCAGATCCGCGATGCTCGTGGCCCGGGCGGCCCTGCCGCCCTTGAGCGCGATGACCGCCTGGCGCACGTCGTAGTAACCGGAGGAGAAGTCCACGGCCTTCTTGCGCTCGGTGCTGATCGACACCTGGTTGATGTCGAAGTCGAAGGTCTTCACCCCCGGCGCGAACGCCTTGTTGAACGGGACGCTCTGCCATACGACCGCGCTCTTGTCGTACCCGAGCCGCTTCGCCACGGCATAGGCGACGGCCGACTCGAAACCCTTGCCGTTGGCGGGCTTGTCGTCCTTGAACCAGGGCTCGTAGGCCGGTTCGTCCGTCGCGATCGTCAGCTTCCCGGACGTCCTCGTGGCGAGCTGGCCCTTGGCGCAGCTCTTCCCGGCCGGCCCGGACGAGGCGGCCGACGCCTTCTCCTCGGGCTGCGGCGCACAGCCGACAGCGGTGGCGAGCAGGGCTACGGTGACGGCGGCGACCGCGCGGCGCAGGGCGCGAGGGGCAGGATGCATGGCGGGAGAGTGGCAGCGAACGCCCCGTCTGTCCAGGTCACGGCGGTGGTTGTCCGCATACTGGGAACGGGTGTTGCGGCGGTGTGAACGCGGCTGTGCGCGGCCCACGCGCGCGTGCCCGAGCCTGGGCCGCCGGCCGAGGGCGGGGTTGGAGACCGGCGGCCCCTACCGCTCAGGAGCCGTCATCCTGTGCGGGGCTGCTACCAGTTGACTGCGGGCGCGCGTTCTCCGGGAGTGCGCACGCGGGTTCGGTGCGTGCGAAGGATTCACACGGGGCGCGCGAAGGAGCGATGTGCGCCCGGCACGAGTGCCAGGCGCGCGCCCGGCGTGGGCGCAACTCGCATGCGCGGGACGCGCGCACGGACTGCACGCCGGAGCGCACACCCTTGTTCGGCGCCAGGCCCATGGCACCGGGCCGGGGGGCACCGCACGGCCACCCGAGACACGCGCACAAGCGGGCCGCACTTACGCCGGGCCGCCCCGCGCCCGCTCACCACCCGCGCGCGTGCCACTCCGGCAGATGAGGGCGCTCCGCGCCCAGCGAGGTGTCGTTGCCGTGCCCGGGATAGACCCACGTCTCGTCCGGCAGTGCCTCGAAGATCTTCGTTTCCACGTCGTGGATCAGGCTGGCGAAGGCCTTCGGGTCCTTGCGCGTGTTGCCGACGCCGCCCGGGAAGAGGCAGTCACCGGTGAAGACGTGCGGATGGCCGTGCGGATCGTCGTAGACCAGTGCGATAGAACCGGGTGTGTGGCCGACCAGGTGGCGCGCGGTGAGCTCCACCCGGCCGACCCTGATGACATCGCCGTCGTCGACGAGGACGTCGGTGGGTACCGGGATGCCGCCGGCGTCGTCGCGGCCGGCGTACGTACGCGCGCCCGTGGCCGCGACGACCTCGGCGAGCGCCTGCCAGTGGTCGCCGTGCTGATGGGTGGTGACGACGGACGCGATGCCGTCGTCACCGATCATGGCGAGGAGTGTCTCCGCCTCGTTGGCGGCGTCGATCAGGAGCTGCTCGTCGGTGGCCCGGCAGCGCAGCAGATAGGCGTTGTTGTCCATCGGGCCGACCGCGATCTTGGTGATCATCAGGTCTTTCAGCTCGTGCACATCCGCCGGTCCGCCGACCTTGACCTCTCCGGAGTACGTCATGGCGGCAGCCTATAGCGGGCGGGCCCCGGGAGAGGGCCGCACGGGCGCGTCCGTGGGCGGTCGCCGCCTACAGCGGCGGCAGCTTGGGCAGCTCCCCGCCGCGCACCTCCAGAGCCGTCCCGTCGCGGCGCCCGGCGAGCCAGCCCACCAGGTCCGCCGGCCGGCCGGTGACGGTGACCTCGGGCGCGTCGGCCTCGCGACCGGTGGTCCACGCGCGTGTGCCGTCCGTGACGCGCGTCGCCGGGACGTCGGGGTGTCCGGCGAACCGCTGCGTGAGGAAGTCGGTCTCCCGCTCCAGGAACTCCGCCGGAAGATCCTCCAGCTCGTACCCGATCCCGAGGTCGACGTGGTGCAGCTCCACCTCCACCCACCGGCGGAAGGGCACCCGGGACGCGGAGTCGGTGACGCCGTTGCGCAGCTCCACCGTGCGCGTCCAGTCCGCGGGGGCGTCCCCGGTCGCCCGGAACCGGTCCGCGGTCTCCCGGACGTCGGTCACCTGCGCCGCCAGGGGCCGCGAGGCGTCGCGCTCGATGTCGGCGTCCCGCGCCGCGGCGCTCGCGTACATGGGACGGCCCTGGAGGACGTTCACGAGCGCGTCCGCGTTCCGGGCGAGGTGGGCGAGGACGTGCCCCCGGCTCCAGCCCGGAAGCCGTGACGGCTCGGCGAGCGAGGCGTTGTCCAGTGCGGCGACCGCGGTGAGGAGCCGGTCCGTCGCTTCACGTACACAGGCCAGGTCATGAGCGTGATCAATCATGGCGCCGACCCTAGCCCGGCCACACCTTCGGGTGAAGGTGATGAACCCCGCCCTCGAATCGAATGCACGTGCTATATCGTCGAAGGTGGCGTCGGGCATGCTGGATGGCCGGGGGTTGTTATGCAACCGGGAAATCCGACCGGCGTTGTCAGTGGCTCCCCCTAGTCTGAAGAACGACGGGGGCCCCGCCCCTGTCACTTCTCTCAAGAAAGGTGCGGACCGGCGTGGCCGACCGTCTCATCGTCCGTGGCGCGCGCGAGCACAACCTGAAGAATGTCTCGCTCGACCTGCCTCGTGACTCGCTCATCGTCTTCACGGGCCTGTCCGGGTCGGGCAAGTCCTCCCTGGCCTTCGACACGATCTTCGCGGAGGGCCAGCGCCGTTACGTGGAGTCGCTCTCCTCGTACGCCCGGCAGTTCCTCGGCCAGATGGACAAGCCCGACGTCGACTTCATCGAGGGTCTCTCCCCTGCGGTCTCCATCGACCAGAAGTCGACCTCCCGCAACCCCCGCTCGACGGTCGGCACCATCACCGAGGTCTACGACTACCTGCGACTGCTCTTCGCGCGCATCGGCAAGCCGCACTGTCCCGAGTGCGGCCGCCCGATCTCGCGCCAGTCGCCGCAGGCCATCGTGGACAAGGTCCTGGAGCTGCCGGAGGGGAGCCGCTTCCAGGTGCTGTCCCCGCTGGTGCGCGAGCGCAAGGGCGAGTTCGTCGACCTCTTCGCCGACCTGCAGACCAAGGGCTACTCCCGTGCGCGTGTGGACGGGCAGACCGTCCAGCTGTCCGAGCCGCCGACCCTGAAGAAGCAGGAGAAGCACACCATCGAGGTGGTCGTGGACCGCCTCACGGTGAAGGACTCCGCCAAGCGACGCCTCACGGACTCCGTGGAGACGGCGCTCGGCCTGTCCGGCGGCATGGTCGTGCTCGACTTCGTGGACCTCCCCGAGGACGACCCCGAGCGCGAGCGCATGTACTCGGAGCACCTCTACTGCCCGTATGACGACCTGTCCTTCGAAGAGCTGGAGCCCCGCTCCTTCTCCTTCAACTCGCCCTTCGGCGCCTGCCCCGAGTGCACCGGCATCGGCACGCGCATGGAGGTCGACCCGGAACTGATCGTCCCCGACCCGGACAAGTCCCTGGACGAGGGCGCCATCCACCCCTGGTCGCACGGGCACACCAAGGACTACTTCGGCCGTCTCATCGGTGCCCTCGCGGACGCGCTCGGCTTCCGCACCGACATCCCCTTCGCGGGGCTGCCGCAGCGTGCCAAGAAGGCGCTGCTCCACGGCCACAAGACCCAGATCGAGGTCCGCTACCGCAACCGGTACGGCCGCGAGCGCGTGTACACCACGCCCTTCGAAGGCGCGGTGCCCTTCGTCAAGCGCCGGCACAGCGAGGCCGAGAGCGACGCCAGCCGTGAGCGCTTCGAGGGCTACATGCGCGAGGTGCCCTGCCCCTCCTGCGAGGGCACGCGTCTGAAGCCGATCGTCCTCGCGGTCACGATCATGGAGAAGTCCATCGCCGAGGTCTCCTCGATGTCGATCAGCGACTGCGCTCACTTCCTGGGCGAGCTGAAGCTGAACGCCCGCGACAAGAAGATCGCCGAGCGGGTTCTGAAGGAGGTCAACGAGCGGCTGCGCTTCCTGGTCGACGTCGGCCTGGACTACCTCTCGCTCAACCGCGCGGCCGGCACTCTCTCCGGCGGCGAGGCCCAGCGCATCCGCCTGGCCACCCAGATCGGCTCCGGTCTCGTCGGCGTCCTGTACGTCCTGGACGAGCCGTCCATCGGTCTGCACCAGCGGGACAACCACCGTTTGATCGAGACCCTGGTTCGGCTGCGCGACATGGGCAACACGCTCATCGTCGTGGAGCACGACGAGGACACGATCAAGGTCGCCGACTGGATCGTGGACATCGGCCCCGGCGCCGGCGAGCACGGCGGCAAGGTCGTCCACAGCGGCTCCGTGAAGGAACTGCTCGACAACGCCGAGTCGCAGACCGGCGCGTACCTCTCGGGGCGCAAGTCGATCCCGCTCCCGGACGTACGCCGCCCGCGCGACCCGTCCCGCCAGCTCACCGTGCACGGCGCCCGCGAGAACAACCTGCAGGACATCGACGTGTCCTTCCCGCTGGGCGTGTTCACGGCCGTCACCGGCGTCTCCGGCTCCGGCAAGTCGACCCTGGTCAACGACATCCTGTACACGCACCTGGCCCGCGAGCTGAACGGCGCCCGGAGCGTCCCCGGCCGGCACACGCGCGTCGACGGCGACGACCTCGTCGACAAGGTCGTGCACGTCGACCAGTCCCCGATCGGCCGCACCCCGCGGTCCAACCCGGCGACGTACACCGGTGTCTTCGACCACATCCGCAAGCTGTTCGCCGAGACCACCGAGGCGAAGGTCCGCGGCTACCTGCCCGGCCGCTTCTCCTTCAACGTCAAGGGCGGCCGCTGCGAGAACTGCGCGGGCGACGGCACCATCAAGATCGAGATGAACTTCCTTCCGGACGTCTACGTCCCGTGCGAGGTCTGCCACGGCGCCCGGTACAACCGGGAGACCCTGGAGGTCCACTACAAGGGCAAGTCCATCGCCGAGGTGCTGAACATGCCGATCGAGGAGGCCATGCACTTCTTCGAGGCGGTCCCGGCGATCTCCCGGCACCTGAGGACGCTCAACGACGTCGGTCTCGGCTACGTCCGCCTCGGCCAGTCCGCCACCACCCTCTCCGGTGGTGAGGCGCAGCGCGTCAAGCTCGCCAGCGAACTGCAGAAGCGGTCCACCGGACGCACGGTCTACGTCCTGGACGAGCCGACCACCGGTCTGCACTTCGAGGACATCAGCAAGCTGCTCACGGTGCTCGGCGGACTGGTCGACAAGGGCAACACGGTCATCGTCATCGAGCACAACCTCGACGTGATCAAGACCGCCGACTGGCTCGTCGACATGGGGCCGGAGGGCGGCGCCGGCGGTGGCCTGGTGGTCGCCGAGGGCTCGCCGGAGGAGGTCGCCGGGGTCCCGGCGAGCCACACCGGCAAGTTCCTGAGGGAGATCCTCGGCGCCGACCGCATCAGCGACGCCGAGCCGGTGCAGGCGCGGCGTGGCGGCACCACCCGGAAGACGGCCGCGGCCAAGTCCCCGACGAAGAGGACGGTGACGGCCAAGGCCAACAGCACCGCGACCAAGAAGGCCGCCGCGGCCACCAAGAAGGCGACGCCCGCGAAGAAGACCACGCGGACCCGCACGGCCTGAGACGGCCGGCGCCCGCCCGGAGATGGCCGGCGCGCGACCAGGGACGGTCGGCGCACGGCCTGATCCGGTCGGCGCACGGTCTGTCGGGTCGGTCGGCTCGGAGATCGGTCAGGACATCCGCCGTTCTCCGCCTGACATCGCATCAAAAATTCGGCGCCCCGCGGGAACTCCCCGCGGGGCGCCGCTCGTTCCAGTATCAGCCGATCAGGTCCGGCGGTCCGACAGGTCCCGCACACCGCAGGCCCGGCCGTACCTTGTCAACAGCACAGGGAAGACAGACCGCTCACAGCCCCGCCGGCTCACCCAGCTCCGCCGCGTACGGCGGCTCGGCCCCGGCCCGCGAGCAGGTGATCGCCGCCGCTCGTGCCGCGAAGCGCAGCAGCCGCGTCCAGCCCTCCGTCCCGAGGGCTGCGAGCGCTTCCCCGGACAGCGCGTCCCGTGCGGCCAGCCCGTGCAGCAGGGCCGCGTTCACCGTGTCACCGGCGCCGATGGTGTCCACGACATCGACCTTCTCACCCGGCACGGAGTGCTCCCCGCCGTCCCGTGTGAACACGGTCAGACCGTCGCCGCCCCGCGTGACCACCACGGCCGCCGGTCCCGCGGCCAGCCACTCGCGCGGGGTGCCGCCGAGCCACGCCGCGTCCTCCGCCGACAGCTTCAGCAGCGTCACCGAAGGCAGCCAGCCCTTGAAACGCTCCCGATAGGCGTCCGCGTCCGGGATCAGCCCCGCCCGGACATTGGGATCGAGCGCGGTGAACAGCCCCTGCCCGGCAGCGGTACGCATCAGCTCCTCGTAGGCGCTCGCCCCCGGTTCCAGCACGAGCGAGCACGTACCGAAGGACACCGCGCGCGCACCGGCGGGGAGCGCGTCGGGCACCGTGAACAGGCGGTCGGCGGTGCCGTCGACATAGAACGAGTAGGCGGCCGAGCCGGCGGCGTCGACCGTGGCCACGGCGAGAGTCGTCGGCTCCGGTCCCCGCTGCACGCCGGACACGTCGACCCCGGCCCGCCGCAGCCCGGCGAGCAGGGCCTCACCGAAGGCGTCGTCCGATGTCCGGGAGCAGAAGGCGGTGGGGGAGCCGAGCCTGCCGAGGGCCACGGCGGTGTTGTACGGGCCGCCGCCGAGCGCCGGCTTCAGGTCCGCGAGGGCACCGGGGCCGTGCGGTACCAGGTCGATCAGTGCCTCACCGGCGACGACGATCACGAGGCGGTTCCCTTCTCGGTCAGCGTGGATGATGCGGTGCGCCCGGCCGCGTCGGTGCGGCCCGGCTCCTCCGGGCAGCCGCAGGACGTCCGGTGGACGAACGCGCACGGCAGCCGGACCGTCCGGGCCGGCCGGTGCGGCTCCGCCAGCCGGTCCAGGAGCACCCGGACGGCCTGGGCGCCCAGCTCCCGGCTGGGCTGGGCGATGGCGGTCAGCCGGGGCGAGAACAGGTCGGCCCAGGCGAAGTCGTCGAAGCAGCACAGGGCGAGGTCGTCCGGTACGGACCGGCCGTGCCGGCGCAGCGCCCGCAGGGCGCCGATGGTCATCGCGTTGTTGGCGGTCACGAGTGCCGTGGGCGGATCGGGCAGGCCGAGCAGGGCGGCCGTGGCCCGCTCGGCGCCGTCCGACTCGGAGTTGCCGGAGACGAGCAGACGGGCGTCGTACTCCAGGCCGGCGGCGGCGAGGCCCTCTCGGTAGCCGGTGACGCGTTCACCGGTGGTGCTGAGGCCGGACTGGCCGGCGATCAGCCCGATCCGACGGTGCCCGAGGCCGGCGAGGTGGGTGACGAGCAGGGCCGTCGGGGCGGCGCTCTCGGCACAGACCTGGTCGAAGCGAGGCGCATCCGGGGCCACAGGCGCGGCGGGGGACACAGCGGCCCCGTCAGACGCAGCGGCCCCCGCAGACGCAGCGGCCCCCGCAGACACAGCGGCCCCCGCAGACACAGCGGTCCCCGCGCCGCCCGGCGGATCGTGCTCGGCCATGTGCGCGTCGACGAGCCGGTCCAGGAAGACCGTCGGCACCGCGTGGCGGCGCAGGTAGCCGACCAGTTCGCGTGGTTCCGCGGACGGGGCGACGATCATGCCGTCCACCCGGCGTTCGTGGAGGAGCTGCACCACCCTGCGCTCATGGCGGGGATCGTCGTGCGGATCGGCGATGAGAAGGCTGTAGCCGGCTTCCAGGGCGGCGGCCTCGACGCCCTGCAGGATCTCCGTGAAGTACGGGTTGCTGATGGCCGACACCGCGAGGCCGATGGAGCGGGTGCGCGAGGTCACCAGCGAGCGGGCCAGGGTGTTGGGGGTGTAGCCGAGGGCCTCGACGGCGTCGAGCACGGCCTGGCGGGTGTGGGGGAGTACCGGGCGGGTGCCGTTGAGGACGTGGGAAACGGTCGCCACGGAGACTCCGGCACGCCGGGCGACATCCGTCATGGTGGCCATCGTGCTCCCTTCGCTGAGCCGAGGGGTCGACCCACGAGCCGACGGGGGACGCCCTGAGCGGACGGGCCCTCCTTGAGTCGGCGGGCCGACGGCGCGCAGAACTTGTCGCGTGGCCGGTCCGACCGACTCGGCCGGGCACCCCTGCCCGGGCGACCGGTCCGCGCGCCGGCCGCCTTCCGGCCGGGACGTTATCCCATGGCCCAGCCCCGCGTAAACGCTTGCGCAAACGTTTACGTCGGCACGTGCCGCACCTTCGGCTCCCGCTCACCTCCATACAACGCCTCCGACAGACCGCGCCCCCGGCACCGCCGCACCCCGCCCGGACGCCATCCGGTCCCATCCCCAACGCCACCCGGTCCGGGCTCCGACGCGAGCAGGGCACCGCCCGGATGCCGCGCGGCCAGCCTCACACGGCCCTCGGTGCCCGCCCCGCCCTGGCCTGCCCTACCCCGCCCCTCCCTCTCTGCCCCGCCCGCCCCCCTGACCGTCCCGCGTCCTGTCCGTCCCACCCACGCGCGCGCCCCTCCGCCAGGCCCTTCTAACGTCGCCCGCCCCTCCGCCAGGCCCCCCTGCGCCGCCCCCTCGCCGCCGCTGTCCGCCGCCCCCTCCGCCCCGCCCCGGGGCCGGTTTCCCTGTCCCGGTATCGTCGCTCTGCACACCCCTTGACCAGTGGAGTCCCAGATGCCCACCCGCCCCTCCGCGAGCCGCCGTACCGTCCTCCGAGGGGCCGCCGCTGCCCCGGTCGCGGGGCTGGGCCTGGCCGCGTGCTCGGCCCCGGACGGTGCGGCCTCGACCGCTCCGACCGCGCCCGTCGACCTCGGCCAGGAGACCGAGGTCGCGAAGGGCGGGGCGAAGCTCTACCGGGATCACAACGTGGTGGTCAGCCGTGACAAGGACGGCACGCTGAAGGCGTACAGCACGATCTGCACGCACGCGCGGTGCCCGATCAACAAGCTGCAGGGGACGACCTTGATCTGTCCCTGCCACGGCAGCGAGTTCGACGCCATGACGGGCGAGGTGGTCCAGGCGCCGGCCACCGAGCCGCTGACCGAGCTGTCGGTGAAGGCCGCGAACGGCAAGATCATCGCCGGCCCGGCGGACTGACCGGAGAGCTGGGGGGTGCCGCGGGGTTGGGGAACCGCGGCCGGGCGGGTCGGCTACGGCGTTCCGCTCACTCCCAGTCCCAGGCGATCCCCACGACGCCCGGCCGGATCCGCGGCTCGACCACATGGGCGCAGTGGTGGGGGCCGGTCACGGACAGTTCCTGTCGGCCGCTGCGCGGGGCCGCCGCCGAGTGCTGGGCGAAGCGGTGACAGCGCACCGGCAGCGCGGCCGGGTCGAAACGCACCTGCAGCGCGTACTGGCCGCCGGGGTGGCCGAACCGGTGGAGATACTCGCGGGACGGTCCCGCGGTGCCGTCCTCGACGACGTACCGGAAGAGGAAGGTGTCGCCGGAACGCAGCCGGGTGCCGAAGAGCAGCTCGGCCACCAGGACGCCGGTGTCCCGGTCCCAGCGGAGGCGGCCGGTGCGGCAGTTCTCCAGGGCGTGCACGGCGATGCGGCGCGGGTCGCAGCCCGGGTCGCCGTGGTGGACGGCGACGAAGCGGTCGACGCCGTCGCGGTGGGCCCGCACGATGTGGTGGGCCTCGCGGCTCGCCAGTTCGCGCCCGGCGCCGATCCGGACGCACTCGTGGTGACCCAGGGTTTGCAGTCCGCCGTCCAGGGACCAGTCGAGGCCGGCGGTGAGCCGGTCCAGGACGTCCGAGGCCTCGATCAGGGAGCGGTAGGAGCGGCCCGCCGGGCGGTCGGCGGTCGCCCGCTCGTCGGCCTCGGCGAGCAGCCGGATCAGCGACTCTTCCGGCAGCTGGAGGATCTCCTCCAGCGCCCGTACGGCCCGCAGCGACTCCGGGCGCTGCGGGCGGCGGGCCCCCTGCTGCCAGTAACTGAGGCTGGTGACACCCACCTTGACCCCATGGCGCGACAGATGGTGCTGCACGCGTTGGAGCGGCAGTCCGCGGGCGGCGATCGCGGCGCGCAGCGCCACGTGGAAGGGGCCGCCCCGCAGGGCCGTGTCCAGTTCCGCGGTGGGGACATCCGCGTGCTCTGTGGCATGCCGCATGCCGGGAGGCCTTTCTGTGAGGTGTCGCTACGGCTGGTCAGACCGCCTGTGCGGGTGTGCTGGGCCGCCCCCGTGGGCGCCGCCGATGCCCGTGGCCGGGCACGCCGCGCCCGTACACATGTGTGCACGGCCCCGAGTTCCCCCGCATTGAAGCGTGTTGACCAGAACGCGACAACACCTCGGACCGGGCCGTTCCGGGCGACTGGCCGGACCCAGCCGTTCGGCGGACGGCGGACGGGGGCGGCGAGGGCTCCCGCGGGCCTCCTTCCGGGCCGCACCGGCAGGGCCGGCGGCGGACGGTGCGGCCCCGGCATGGCCGGAACCCGACCGCCGGACGTTCCGGGGCACCCCGGACGGCGGTCCGGGCATACGCGTGCCGCGGACCCATGGAGGCGCGTGCCGGCGGATCCGGGGGAGGCGCGTGCCGGCGGGCCCGGGGAGGCGGGTGTCGCCAGGCCCGGAGGAGGCGCGGGTCGGAGGAGGCCCGGGGAGGGCGGGTACCGGCAGACCGGAGGCGGCGCACGCCCGAGCCGGCGGGAAACGCACCGCCGGTCCCCGGTGGCCCGCCGTCCGGCACGGGCGTTGTCCACAGGCCCGGCACGGTGTCGGTGCTCGCCAGTAGGGTGTGAGACATGGCCGACCCCTCCAGCTACCGCCCCAGGCCGGGTGAGATCCCGGACTCCCCGGGGGTGTACAGGTTCCGTGACGAGCACCGCCGGGTGATCTACGTCGGAAAGGCGAAGAGCCTGCGCCAGCGCCTGGCGAACTACTTCCAGGACCTGGCGAACCTGCACCCGCGCACCCGGACGATGGTCACCACCGCCGCGTCCGTGGAGTGGACGGTGGTGTCCACCGAGGTCGAGGCACTCCAGCTGGAGTACTCCTGGATCAAGGAGTACGACCCCCGGTTCAACGTCAAGTACCGCGACGACAAGAGCTACCCCTACCTCGCGGTCACGATGAACGAGCAGTTCCCGCGCGTGCAGGTGATGCGCGGTCACAAGAAGAAGGGCGTGCGTTACTTCGGGCCGTACGCGCACGCGTGGGCCATCAGGGACACCGTCGACCTGCTCCTGCGCGTGTTCCCCGTGCGCACCTGCTCGGCCGGCGTCTTCAAGAACGCCGCCCGTACCGGCCGCCCCTGCCTGCTGGGCTACATCGGCAAGTGCTCCGCGCCCTGCGTCGGCCGGATCACACCCGAGGACCACCTGGATCTGGCCGAGGAGTTCTGCGACTTCATGGCCGGCCGCACCGGCACCTACCTCCGCCGTCTGGAGAAGCAGATGGCGGAGGCGGCCGAGGAGATGGAGTACGAGCGGGCCGCCCGCCTGCGCGACGACATCGGGGCCCTGAAGAAGGCCATGGAGAAGAACGCGGTCGTCCTCGCCGACGCGACCGACGCCGACCTCATCGCCGTCGCGGAGGACGAGCTGGAGGCGGCCGTCCAGATCTTCCACGTGCGTGGCGGCCGGGTCCGCGGCCAGCGCGGCTGGGTGACCGACAAGGTCGAGGAGGTCACCACCGGCGCCCTGGTCGAGCACGCCCTGCAGCAGCTGTACGGCGAGGAGAGCGGGGACGCCGTCCCCAAGGAGGTGCTGGTCCCGGCCCTCCCCGACCCGGTCGAGCCGGTCCAGGACTGGCTGACCGGCCGCCGCGGGTCGAACGTCTCGCTGCGCATACCGCAGCGCGGCGACAAGAAGGCGCTGATGGAGACCGTGCAGCGCAACGCCCAGCAGGCCCTCGCGCTGCACAAGACCAAGCGCGCCTCCGACCTGACCACGCGCTCCCGCGCGCTGGAGGAGATCGCCGACGCCCTCGACCTGGACAGCGCCCCGCTGCGGATCGAGTGCTACGACATCTCGCATCTCCAGGGCGACGACGTGGTGGCCTCCATGGTCGTCTTCGAGGACGGCCTGCAGCGCAAGAGCGAGTACCGCCGCTTCCAGATCAAGGGCTTCGCCGGCCAGGACGACGTTCGCTCCATGCACGAGGTGATCACCCGCCGCTTCAGGCGCTACCTCGCCGAGAAGGAGCGGACGGGGGAGTGGACCGACGGTTCCGGCACCGGGGGTGCTCTGCCCGACGGCCCTGACGGCACCGGCACCGGCACCGGCGCCGGCACCGGCACCGGCACGGGCGCCGAGGCGGCCCTCGCCGACGGCGACGGCACGCTCCCCGGCGCGGACGCACTCCCCGGCACGGACGCACTCACGGACGCGGACATGCTCACCGGCACGGACGTGATCACCGGCACGGACGTGATCACCGACTCCCTCAAGGACGACGACGGCCGCCCCAAGAAGTTCGCCTACCCGCCCCAGCTGGTGGTCGTCGACGGCGGCCGGCCGCAGGTCGCGGCGGCCCGGCGCGCGCTGGACGAGCTGGGCATCGACGACATCGCCGTGTGCGGCCTCGCCAAGCGCCTGGAGGAGGTCTGGGTCCCCACCGAGGACGACCCGGTGGTCCTGCCCCGCACCAGCGAGGGCCTCTACCTGCTCCAGCGCGTCCGCGACGAGGCCCACCGCTTCGCGATCACCTACCAGCGCACGAAGCGCGCCAAGCGCTTCCGCGCGGGCCCGCTGGACGACGTCCCCGGCCTCGGCGAGACCCGCAAACAGGCGCTCATCAAGCATTTCGGCTCGGTGAAGAAGCTGCGGTCCGCCACAATCGAGCAGATCCAGGAAGTGCCCGGGATAGGCCGCAAGACGGCCGAGACCATCGCCGTGGCCCTCGCCCAGGCGGCACCGGCCGCCCCGGCCGTGAACACGGCGACCGGAGAGATCATTGAGGACGAGGAACCCGATACGACGGGCGGTTCCTCGGGGGAGCCCGTGACCGCGGGCGCCCCGGACGAACGACGGGGGCAGGAGACATGACCGAGCACGACGAACACGTCACAGCACAGCGAGATCAGGAACACGGCGACACGGGCGACGAGGTCGCCCGACACGACACCGAGGCCGGCCGGGACACGGGCCAGGACAACGGAGCACAGGTGAGTACGGGCAGCGAGACAGCCGGGGTCCCCGAGGCGGCCATCCCCGAGCTGGTGATCATCTCCGGCATGTCCGGAGCAGGGCGGTCCACGGCCGCGAAGTGTCTGGAGGACCTCGGCTGGTTCGTCGTGGACAACCTCCCGCCCGCCCTCATCCCCACCATGGTCGAGCTGGGCGCCCGCTCGCAGGGCAACGTGGCACGGATCGCGGTCGTCGTGGACGTCCGCGGCCGGCGCTTCTTCGACAACCTGCGCGAGTCCCTCGCCGACCTGGACACCCGGGGCGTCACCCGGCGGATCGTCTTCCTGGAGTCCTCCGACGAGGCCCTGGTGCGCCGCTTCGAGTCGGTGCGCCGCCCGCACCCGCTCCAGGGGGACGGGCGCATCGTCGACGGCATCGCCGCCGAGCGCGAGCTGCTGCGCGAGCTGCGTGGCGACGCCGACCTGGTGATCGACACCTCCAGCCTCAACGTGCACGAGCTGCGCGCCAAGATGGACGCCCAGTTCGCCGGCGAGGAGGAGCCCGAGCTGCGGGCCACCGTGATGTCCTTCGGCTTCAAGTACGGCCTCCCGGTCGACGCCGATCTGGTCGCGGACATGCGGTTCCTGCCCAACCCGCACTGGGTCCCGGAGCTGCGCCCGTACACCGGCCTCAACGAGGAGGTCGCCTCCTACGTCTTCAACCAGCCCGGCGCGAAGGACTTCCTCGACCGGTACGCCGAACTCCTCCGGCTGATCGCGGCCGGCTATCGGCGCGAGGGCAAGCGGTACGTGACCATCGCGATCGGCTGTACCGGCGGCAAGCACCGCTCGGTCGCGATGTCGGAGAAGCTCGCCGCGCGCCTCGCGGCCGAGGGCGTGGAGACGGTGGTCGTGCACCGGGACATGGGACGGGAATGACGGAACGTACACCGCGGCTGGGCAGGCTGCGCCGGATGGTGCCGGACACGCGTGCCGGCCGCCCGGTCGAGGCCCGCGGGGGCCGGCCCCGCCGGCGTGGCACCCAGCCCAAGGTGGTCGCGCTCGGCGGCGGCATGGGCCTGTCCGCGTCGCTCGCCGCGCTGCGCCGGATCACCGGCGATCTCACCGCCGTCGTCACCGTGGCCGACGACGGAGGTTCCAGCGGCCGGCTCCGGGACGAGCTGGGCGTGCTGCCCCCCGGCGACCTGCGCAAGGCGCTGGCCGCGCTGTGCGGCGACGACGACTGGGGCCAGACCTGGGCCCGGGTCATCCAGCACCGCTTCCAGTCCCAGGGCGAACTGCACGAGCACGCGGTCGGCAACCTCCTGATCGTCGCGCTGTGGGAGCAGCTCGGCGACCATGTGCAGGCGCTCGACCTGGTCGGCAAGCTGCTCGGCGCGCACGGCCGCGTGCTGCCCATGTCCGCCGTGCCGCTGGAGCTGCAGGCCCTGGTCAAGGGGCATGACCCGGAGCGTCCGGACGACGTGGACACGGTGCGCGGACAGGCGACCGTCGCCCTGACCCCCGGCGAGGTGCAGTCGGTGCATCTCGTGCCCAACGACCCGCCCGCCGTCCCCGAAGCGGTGGCCGCGGTCCTGGACGCGGACTGGGTGGTGCTCGGTCCCGGCTCCTGGTTCTCCTCGGTCATCCCGCACCTGCTCGTCCCCGAGCTGCTGGACGCTCTCACGGAGACCAAGGCACGCCGTGTGCTCTCCTTGAACCTGGCTCCGCAGCCGGGAGAAACCGAGGGGTTCTCCCCGCAGCGTCATTTGGAGGTTTTGGGGCGACACGCCCCTAAACTCGCCCTGGACGTGGTGCTGGCCGACGAGGCCGCCGTGCCCGACCGTGACTCGCTCACCGAAGCCGCCAAGCGGCTGGGAGCCGCGGTCGAGCTGGCGCCCGTGGCCCGGACCGACGGATCACCCCGGCACGATCCGGAGCTGTTGGCCGCCGCGTACGACCGTATTTTTCGGATGCATGGAAGGATCGGCCCATGGCGATGACGGCAGCGGTGAAGGACGAGATCTCCCGGCTCCCCGTCACCCGGACCTGCTGCAGGAAGGCGGAGGTTTCCGCCATTCTGCGGTTCGCCGGCGGCCTCCACCTGGTGAGCGGGCGCATCGTGATCGAGGCGGAGCTGGACACCGCGATGGCGGCCCGCCGGCTCAAGCGGGACATCCTGGAGATCTTCGGCCACAGCTCCGAGCTGATCGTGATGGCGCCGGGCGGGCTGCGCCGCGGCTCGCGGTACGTCGTGCGGGTCGTCGCCGGTGGCGATCAGCTGGCCCGGCAGACCGGCCTGGTGGACGGCCGGGGACGGCCGATCCGCGGCCTGCCCCCGCAGGTGGTCTCCGGGGCCACCTGTGACGCGGAGGCCGCCTGGCGCGGGGCCTTCCTGGCGCACGGCTCGCTGACCGAGCCCGGCCGTTCCTCCTCCCTGGAGGTGACCTGCCCGGGCCCGGAGGCGGCGCTCGCGCTGGTCGGTGCGGCCCGCAGACTGTCGATCGCCGCGAAGGCCCGCGAGGTGCGCGGCGTGGACCGGGTGGTCGTCCGGGACGGCGACGCGATCGGCGCGCTGCTCACCCGGCTGGGCGCGCACGAGTCCGTGCTGGCCTGGGAGGAGCGCCGGATGCGCCGCGAGGTGCGGGCCACGGCCAACCGGCTCGCCAACTTCGACGACGCCAACCTGCGCCGTTCGGCCCGCGCCGCCGTGGCCGCCGGCGCCCGCGTCCAGCGGGCCCTGGAGATCCTGGGCGACGAGGTTCCCGAGCACCTCGCCGCCGCCGGCCGGCTGCGCATGGAGCACAAGCAGGCGTCCCTGGAGGAGCTGGGCGCGCTCGCCGACCCGCCGCTGACGAAGGACGCGGTCGCCGGCCGGATCCGCCGTCTGCTGGCGATGGCGGACAAGCGCGCCGCCGATCTGGGCATCCCGGGCACGGAGGCGAACCTCTCCGAGGAGCTGGCGGAGAACCTGGCCGGCTGACCGGACGGACCGTCAACTCGCCGGTGCCGACCCCCATTCGGGTGGTCGGCACCGGCGTCTGCGTGTCCGTGCGGCGCTCTTGACTCGATCATCGTGTGACATGAGCCTGGCAGCCTGTTCGCCGCTGTGGCGGACCACCTCCAGGGGGGTTCATGAGACACAGAGCGAGAACGATCCTCGCTGTCGGCGCGCTCCTGATCGGCGGAGCGAGCCTCGCGCCCACAGCCCAGGCACAGAGCGCGGGCCGGACCGCGTCCGACCCGGACGAGGTCAAGGTCTTCCACGCCGAAGTCACCCCGCAGCAGGTTCCCCTGCTGCTCAAGGCCGGCCAGGACGGCCACGAACTCGGTGAGCGGCTGGCCGGGGGCGGCAAGGCCGCGGTGGAGGTCTACCTCACCGACAAGCAGGCGGCGCAGCTCCGCAAGCAGGGCGTCGCGCTCACCGAGCGCACCCTCTCGGCCAGCGCGCGGGCCCGGGTCGAGGACGCCGCCCAGGGCGTGTTCCGCCCGTACAGCGGCAGCGGCGGGCTGAAGGAGGAGATCCTCCGCACCGCCCGGGCCAACCCCGGCCTCACCAAGGTCGAGTCCATCGGCAGGACCGTCAAGGGCCAGGACATCCTCGCGCTCAAGCTGACCGGGAACGCGAGGAAAACGAAGGACGGCTCCAGGCCCTCCGTGCTCTACATGTCCAACCAGCACGCGCGGGAGTGGATCACGCCGGAGATGACCCGGCGACTGATGCACTACTACCTCGACCACTACAAGACCGACAGGCGCATCAAGAAGCTCGTCGACTCGACCGAGCTGTGGTTCGTCCTCTCGGCCAACCCCGACGGCTACGACTACACCTTCCAGGCCCCCGCCAACCGCCTGTGGCGCAAGAACCTGCGGGACGTCAACGGCGACGGTGTCATCAGCACGGGCGACGGCGTCGACCTCAACCGCAACTTCGCCTACAAGTGGGGCTACGACGACGAGGGTTCGTCCCCCAACCCCACCAGCCAGACCTACCGCGGCGCCGGCCCCGAGTCCGAGCCCGAGACCCGGGCCATGGACGGCTTCGAGAAGCGGATCGGGTTCAGGTACGCGATCAACTACCACTCCGCCGCCGAACTCCTCCTCTACGGCGTCGGCTGGCAGGTGGCCACCCCGACCCCGGACGACGTGCTCTACAAGGCACTCGCCGGCACGCCGGACAACCCCGCCATCCCCGGCTACCGTTCGCAGCTCTCCTCGGAGCTGTACACCACCAACGGCGAGGCGGACGGGCACGCGTCGAACGTCAACGGCCTGGCGATGTTCACCCCCGAGATGTCGACCTGCCAGACCGCTTCGAACGTCGATCCGGACGACGCCTGGAAGCCCGAGGACTGCCGGTCGGTCTTCAACTTCCCCGACGACGAGAAGCTGATCCAGCAGGAGTTCGAGAAGAACGTCCCGTTCGCGCTCTCCGTCGCCGAGACCGCCGCGCATCCCGACAAGCCGGCCTCCTCGGTCGGGCTGGCCGCGGCCGACTTCACCCCGGCCGCGTTCACCACGTCGTACTCCCGCGGCGCCGGCCAGGAGGTCTCCGTCGTCGTCCGCAAGGCGGTCCGGGACAAGGAGCTGAAGTACCGCGTCAACGGCGGCCGTACGCTCGACCAGGCGCTGAAGCGCTGGAGGGGCGGACAGACCTACGGCGGCGACGACAACCTCTACTTCGACGAGTACCGCGCAAAGGTGCGGGACGGCCGGCCGGGCGACAAGGTCGAGGTGTGGTTCACCGGCGAGACCAGGGCCGGCAAGAAGGTCTCCAGCTCCCACTTCACCTACACCGTCGCCAAGCGGCCGAAGGCCGACACCCTCGTGGTCGCCGAGGAGGGCACGGCCGCCGCGCAGGCACGGACGTACGTGGACGCGCTGAAGGCGGCCGGCCACCGGGCGATCGTGTGGAACGTGGCCACCCAGGGCGTGCCGGACGCGCTCGGTGTGCTGGGGCACTTCCGGACGGTCGTGCACTACTCGGGCACGAAGGGCCCCGCCAACCCCACCCAGCTCCAGCTGCGCGCCCACCTCAACCAGGGCGGCCGGCTGATCGAGGCCGGTGAGCTGGCCGGCGGCAGCGTCGACCTCGGCGACGGCACCCTGTCGGACGACTTCAGCCAGTACTACCTGGGTGCCTACAGCCGTACCTCGACCAAGGGGGCCACGGGCTTCACCGGCTCCGGCGCGCTCGACGGCGTCACCGGCGCCCTCGGCGACGCCCCCGGCAACCCGCTCGACAAGGCCGGCACCTACGGCGTCACCTCCGACGAGCTGCCGGCCACCACCTACCCGCAGTTCAGGAGTGCGGGCGCGGGCGCGTTCGCCGGAACCGTCAACCCGTACGGGCCGTACACCGGCACCTCCATGGCCGCCGCCGTGCACACCGACGACGCCTACAAGCGCCTCACCCGCACCATCGACCTCACCGGTGTCACCGCGGCCGACAGGCCGGCCCTGAGCACCCGGCTGCTGTGGGACACCGAGCCCGGCTACGACCACGCGGTGGTCGAGGCGCACATCGTGGGCGCCGACGACTGGACCACGCTGCCGGAGGCCGGAGGGGCCACGAAGACGGACGTGCCGGCCGATTGCGGGGCCGGGTTCCTGATCGGTGAGCACCCCTGGCTGAAGCACTATCTGACGCTCACCGGCAACTCCTGCGCCGCGACCGGCACCACCGGTGCCTGGAACAGCCTCACCGGCAGCTCCGGCGGCTGGCGGCAGGTCGGCTTCGACCTGAGCGCGTACGCCGGGAAGTCCGTCGAGATCTCGATCAGCTACATCACCGACCCCGGCAGCGGCGGACACGGCGTCCTCGCCGACGACGCCTCACTGGTCGTCGGCGGCACGGCGAAGGAGACCGAGGGCTTCGAGTCGTCGCTGGGCGCCTGGAAGGCGGCCGGACCGCCCGAGGGCAGCCCGGCGGTACTGAAGGACTGGACGCGGACCGGGACCCTGTTCAACACCTACGGAGCCGTCGCGACGGACGACACCGTGCTGCTCGGTTTCGGCCTCGAACAGGTGCCGTCGGCGGCCGATCGGGCGGCCCTGCTGAGGAAGGCGTTCGACGCACTCGACAGGTGAGCGGAACCCCCTATCAACGGTGCGCGAACGGGGTACCCATCAAGTGAGCCGACCCGCTCACGAACGAGTGAAAAAGGCGCCAAGAGTGCCCGGCATTCCGCAATAAATGCGGACGAATCCACTGCCGATCCGAGGTGGTCCGTACCCCTACTGACGGGTACGGACTGCCTGCCCGTGTATGCGGCATCTCGATGTCACTCAGGGGCCCTCAGAGAGGTAGGGTCGGTGGTGGTCGGGGACATCCCAAACAGAGCTCGCCGGCACCGCATGGCCGGCGTACCAACGAGGAGATCGGTTCGTGACGATCCGCGTAGGCATCAACGGCTTCGGTCGTATCGGTCGTAACTACTTCCGCGCACTCCTGGAGCAGGGTGCCGACATCGAGGTTGTGGCTGTCAACGACCTGGGTGACACCGCGACCACCGCTCACCTGCTGAAGTACGACACGATCCTGGGCCGCCTCAAGCAGGAGGTCTCCCACACCGCCGACACCATCACCGTCGACGGTCACACCATCAAGGTGCTGTCCGAGCGCAACCCGGCCGACATCCCGTGGGGCGAGCTGGGCGTCGACATCGTCATCGAGTCCACCGGCATCTTCACCAAGAAGGAAGACGCCGCGAAGCACATCGCCGGTGGCGCGAAGAAGGTCCTCATCTCGGCCCCGGCCAAGGACGAGGACATCACCATCGTGATGGGCGTCAACCAGGACAAGTACGACCCGGCGAACCACCACGTCATCTCCAACGCCTCCTGCACCACCAACTGTGTGGCGCCGATGGCGAAGGTCCTCGACGAGAACTTCGGCATCGTCAAGGGCCTGATGACGACGGTGCACGCGTACACGAACGACCAGCGCATCCTGGACTTCCCGCACAAGGACCTGCGCCGCGCCCGTGCCGCCGCCGAGAACATCATCCCGACCACGACGGGTGCCGCGAAGGCCACCGCCCTGGTCCTGCCCCAGCTCAAGGGCAAGCTGGACGGCATCGCCATGCGCGTGCCGGTTCCCACCGGCTCCGCCACCGACCTCGTCGTGCAGCTCCAGCGCGAGGTCACCAAGGACGAGGTCAACGCCGCGTTCAAGAAGGCCGCCGAGGACGGCGACCTCAAGGGCTACCTGGCGTACACCGAGGACGAGATCGTCTCCTCGGACATCGTCGGCGACCCGGCCTCGTGCACCTTCGACTCCTCCCTGACCATGGTTCAGGACGGCAACTCGGTGAAGATCCTCGGCTGGTACGACAACGAGTGGGGCTACTCCAACCGCCTCGTCGACCTCACGGTCTTCGTCGGCGACCAGCTCTGATCGTCGAGCAGGACCCCGAAGTGAGAGCAGGGCTCGGGCAGCGCACCGTCGCGCTGTCCGGGCCCTGTCCCACGTACTGACCACGTCCTTTTACGATCAGGTGCACCACGAGCCCTCCTCAGGAGTCCACCCATGAAGACGATCGACGAACTTCTCGCCGACGGCGTGAGCGGAAAGCGGGTCTTCGTCCGCGCCGACCTCAATGTGCCGCTGGACGGCGGGACGATCACCGACGACGGCCGCATCCGCGCCGTCCTGCCCACCGTCAAGGCCCTCGCGGACGCGGGCGCCAAGGTGGTCGTCGCCTCGCACCTGGGCCGCCCCAAGGGCGCCCCGGACCCCGCCTTCTCCCTCGCTCCCGCCGCCTCCCGCCTGGGTGAACTCCTCGGTTCCGCCGTGGCCTTCGCGACCGACACCGTCGGGCAGTCCGCCCAGGACACGGTCGCGGGCCTCTCGGACGGACAGGTCGCCGTCCTGGAGAACCTGCGCTTCAACCCCGGCGAGACGGCCAAGGACGACGCCGAGCGCGGTGCCTTCGCCGACCGGCTGGCCGGCCTCGCCGACGTCTACGTCGGAGACGGATTCGGCGCCGTGCACCGCAAGCACGCCTCCGTCTACGACCTCCCGGCCCGGCTGCCGCACTACGCCGGTCACCTCATCGCCACCGAGGTCGGCGTCCTGAAGAAGCTCACCGAGGACGTCAAGCGCCCCTACGTCGTCGCGCTCGGCGGCGCCAAGGTCTCCGACAAGCTGGCCGTCATCGACGAGCTGCTGGCCAAGGCCGACCGCCTCCTCATCGGCGGCGGCATGGCCTACACCTTCCTCAAGGCTCAGGGCCACGAGGTCGGCATCTCCCTCCTCCAGGAGGACCAGCTCCCGGCCGTCACCGAGTACATGGAGCGCGCCGAGAAGCAGGGCGTCGAGCTGGTGCTCCCCGTCGACGTCCTCGTCTCGCCGGAGTTCCCGGACCTGAAGACGAAGGCGCCGGCCAACCCGACGACCGTCGCCGCGGACAAGATCCCGGCCGACCAGGAGGGCCTGGACATCGGCCCGAAGACCCGAGAGCTCTACGCCTCGAAGCTCGCCGACGCCGCGACCGTGTTCTGGAACGGTCCCATGGGCGTCTTCGAGCACCCCGACTACGCCGAGGGCACCAAGGCGGTCGCCCAGGCCCTCGTCGACTCGAACGGCTTCACCGTCGTGGGCGGCGGTGACTCCGCCGCGGCCGTGCGTACGCTCGGCTTCGACGAGAAGGCATTCGGCCACATCTCGACCGGTGGCGGCGCCTCCCTCGAATACCTCGAGGGCAAGACGCTCCCCGGCCTCGCCGCACTGGAGGACTGACTCTCAATGAGCACGCGCACGCCGCTGATGGCGGGCAACTGGAAGATGAACCTCAACCACCTCGAGGCCATCGCGCACGTCCAGAAGCTCGCCTTCGCCCTGGCCGACAAGGACTACGAGGCCGTCGAGGTCGCCGTCCTGCCGCCCTTCACCGACCTGCGCTCCGTGCAGACCCTGGTCGACGGCGACAAGCTCAAGATCAAGTACGGCGCCCAGGACATCTCGCAGCACGACTCCGGCGCCTACACCGGCGAGATCTCCGGCCCGATGCTGTCCAAGCTGAAGTGCACCTACGTGGTGATCGGCCACTCCGAGCGCCGGCAGTACCACGCCGAGACCGACGAACTGGTCAACGCCAAGGTCAAGGCCGCCTACAAGCACGGCCTCACCCCGATCCTGTGCGTCGGCGAGGAACTGGACGTCCGCGAGGCGGGCAACCACGTCACCCACACCCTCGCCCAGGTCGAGGGCGGCCTGAAGGACCTCCCGGCCGAGCAGGCCGAGACCGTCGTGATCGCCTACGAGCCCGTCTGGGCCATCGGCACCGGCAAGGTCTGCGGCGCCGAGGACGCCCAGGAGGTCTGCGCCGCCATCCGCGCCAAGCTCGCCGAGCTGTACTCGCAGGACGTGGCCGACAAGATCCGCATCCAGTACGGCGGCTCCGTGAAGTCGGGCAACGTCGCCGAGATCATGGCCCAGGCCGACATCGACGGCGCCCTGGTCGGCGGCGCCTCGCTGGACGCCGACGAGTTCGTCAAGATCGTGCGTTTCCGCGATCAGTAGGACGAGCTGTGAGTAGGCGGTAGCGACGATACGTCGTACCCTTGCGGGGGCACAGCCGAGGTGCTGTGCCCCCGTCGTCCATCCGAATCCGAGGAAGTTGGTCCAGCCGTGGTTTTGGGGTTCTCGATCGCCCTGATCGTCTTCAGCCTGCTGCTGATGCTGCTGGTGCTGATGCACAAGGGGAAGGGCGGCGGCCTCTCCGACATGTTCGGTGGCGGCATGCAGTCCTCCGTCGGTGGCTCCTCGGTCGCCGAGCGCAACCTCGACCGGATCACCATCGTGATCGGTCTGCTGTGGTTCGCGTCCATCATCGTCCTCGGCATCCTGATGAAGTCGAACAGCTGACGCGCAAACAGCGCAAACGGGGCGTACGCCCCGCATATTCCGTATATTCCCCACGTAAAGCCCCGTGTTGGGTACGTGCTCCTGAGCGCGGCCTATCATGGGGCTTGCGTCTGGATGTGGGGGCCGGTAACTCCAATCACTGGACGCGCGTTGGGCCTTACGTAGACTGAGGCGCTCGCAGCGAAGCGAAACGCCGACTCACTTCGCGGCACCATCACGCAGGGAGTTACGACCGTGGCAAGTGGCAACGCGATCCGAGGAAGCCGGGTCGGGGCGGGGCCGATGGGCGAGGCCGAGCGCGGCGAGTCCGCGCCGCGTCTGCGCATCTCCTTCTGGTGCTCCAACGGGCACGAGACGCAGCCGAGCTTCGCCAGCGACGCGCAGGTTCCCGAGACCTGGGACTGTCCGCGCTGCGGCTTCCCGGCCGGCCAGGACCGGGACAACCCGCCGGACCCGCCGCGCACCGAGCCGTACAAGACGCACCTCGCGTACGTGCGGGAGCGGCGCAGCGACGCGGACGGCGAGGCGATCCTCGCCGAGGCGCTCGCCAAACTGCGGGGCGAGATCTAGGAGTTTCACCGGCCGGGTGCCCGCGGGCGCCTGGCCGGAGCCGTATCCGCCACGCGGCGCCGCCCGATGGTCAGTGGTGCCCTCTACGGTTCTCGTGAAGGCGTGAACCGCGAGGGGGAGTTGTGACGGCGGTCGAGACGGCGGACATGCGTGCGCCCGCGTGGCGCGGGGGCCCCGGGTGGCTGCGCGGCGCCGCCATGCTCTCCGGCTCCGGTGACGGCCTGCCCATCGGCCGCCCTGGCCGGGTTCCCTTCGTTCTTTCCGGCACCGCGTTGATACCGGTGCACAAGCCTGACGTACCCGTTGTCGTCCGTGAGGACGGCGTCTCCACCGCTCCTCCCGCACCCTGATCAATTAGGTTGGGACCGGCAGCGGGACAGGTACCGAAAGAAGGCTGAAGTCGGATATGAACGCAGACGGCCGTACCAGGCTCAACCAGACGCCCGAATGGACCGCGCTCGCCAAGCACCGGGAGGAGCTGGCGGACACCCGGCTGAGGGAACTGTTCGCGGCCGACCCCTCGCGCGGCACCGGGTACACGCTCCAGGTCGGCGATCTGTACATCGACTACTCGAAGCACCTGGTCACCGACGAGACGCTGCGCCTGCTGCGCGCGCTGGCCGCCACGACGGACGTCTTCGGCCTCAGGGACGCCATGTTCCGCGGCGAGAAGATCAACGTCACCGAGGACCGGGCCGTGCTCCACACCGCGCTGCGCGCCCCGCGGGACGCGGTGATCGAGGTCGACGGCGAGAACGTCGTGCCGGCCGTGCACGCCGTACTCGACAAGATGGGCGACTTCGCCGGCCGCGTCCGCTCCGGCGCCTGGACCGGCCACACCGGCAGGCGCATCAAGAACGTCGTCAACATCGGCATCGGCGGTTCCGACCTCGGCCCCGCGATGGCCTACGAGGTGCTGCGCACCTTCACCGACCGCGACCTCACGGTCCGCTTCGTCTCCAACGTGGACGGCGCCGACCTGCACGAGGCCACCCGGGACCTGGACCCGGCGGAGACCCTGTTCATCATCGCCTCCAAGACCTTCACCACCGTCGAGACCATCACCAACGCCACCTCGGCGCGCGCCTGGCTGCTGGCCGCGCTCGGCGACGAATCCGCGGTGGCCAAACACTTCGTGGCGCTGTCCACGAACGCGGAGAAGGTCACCGAGTTCGGCATCGACCCGGACAACATGTTCGAGTTCTGGGACTGGGTCGGCGGCCGGTACTCGTACGACTCCGCGATCGGCCTGTCCCTGATGATCGCCATCGGCCCGGACCGCTTCCGGGAGATGCTCGACGGCTTCCGGCTGGTCGACGACCACTTCCGCACCGCGCCCGCCGAGGCCAACGCGCCCCTGCTGCTGGGCCTGCTGGGCATCTGGTACGACAACTTCCTGGACGCCCAGACCCACGCGGTGCTGCCGTACTCCCACTATCTGTCGAAGTTCACCGCGTACCTCCAGCAGCTGGACATGGAGTCCAACGGCAAGTCGGTGCAGCGGGACGGCAATCCGGTGGAGTGGCAGACCGGACCGGTGGTGTGGGGCACGCCCGGCACCAACGGTCAGCACGCCTACTACCAGTTGATTCACCAGGGCACCAAGCTGATCCCGGCGGACTTCATCGGCTTCGCCCGCCCGGTCGCCGAGCTGAGCGGGGAACTCAAGGCCCAGCACGACCTGTTGATGGCCAACTTCTTCGCCCAGACCCAGGCGCTCGCCTTCGGCAAGACGGCGGAGGAGGTCCGAGCGGAGGGCGTGCCCGAGGAGCTGGTCGCGCACAAGACCTTCCGGGGCGACCGGCCGACCACGACGATCCTCGCCCGTGAGCTGACCCCCTCCGTGCTGGGCCAGCTGGTCGCCCTCTACGAGCACAAGGTGTTCGTGCAGGGCGCGGTGTGGAACATCGACTCCTTCGACCAGTGGGGCGTGGAGCTCGGCAAGGTCCTCGCCAAGCGCGTCGAGCCCGCGCTCACCGAGGGCGCCGAGGTTCCCGGCCTGGATCCGTCGACGAAGGCGCTGGTCGCCAGGTACCGGGAGCTGCGGGGCCGCGGCTGAGCCGTGGCCGGGGCCGCCGGGGCGATATCCCTGCGCGATGCCCGCGCCGATCCTCTAGGGTTCCGCTGAACCAGGGGAGGGGACGCATGGTGCGCAGGGTGTTGGCCACGGCGGTCGCGGTGGCCGTGGCCGGGGGTTCGCTGGCGGGCTGCGGCGGCAGATCTCGTCCGGCCGGGACGGAGAGCGGCCGGCCGGACGCCGCGAAGGCCACACCGTACGCCGGCCCGGCGGACGTGCCGGAGCGGCTCGGGAACGACGGCACGACCATCACGGTCGGGGACCCGGCCGCCCCGGTGACCGTGCACCTGTACGAGGATCCGCGGTGCCCGGTGTGCAAGGAGTTCGAGACCACCGGCGCTGCCCCGGAGCTGCGCGCGGCGACCGTCCGGCGGGAGGCGAAGACCCAGTACACCCTCGCCTCCTTCCTGGACGGCCGGCTCGGCGGGCAGGGTTCGCGGAAGGCCGTCAACGCCCTGCGCGCCGCGCTGGACAAGGGCAGATTCGCCGAATACCACGACGTGCTCTACGCCAACCAGCCCGAGGAGAGCGTCGACGGCTTCACCGACTCCTCTCTGCTCCAGCTGGCGGGGCGGGTGCCGGGACTGCGCGGGCCGGACTTCGACGCGGCCGTGAAGACCATGAAGTACCGCTCGTTCGTGACCGAAGCAGAGGACGCGTACGAGCGCGCGGGCGGGGCGCAGGACCCCAAGGGGCGCGGCACCCCGACCGCCGAGATCAACGACGTGCCCGTCCCGGTCCGGTACAACGGCCTGCTCTTCGACAAGAAGATCTTCGGCGACATGCTGAGAACGATCCGCGACAACCCCGAGGCGTGGCAGGCCGGCTCCCCCTGAACGAGGGCCGCCTTCCCTTGCGCGGGCGAGGCCGTCCGGGAGTGTGCGGGCGAGACCGCCCGGGCGGGCTCAGGCCACCGCGCTGAGCGTGTCCGCGAGGCGGCGGCGGGCCGACCGGGCCGCGGGCAGGGTGGCCAGGGCCGCCGCTCCCAGCACGGCGGCCGAGCCCAGCAGGAGCAGCAGGCCCGGCGAGGGTGACTGGGCGATGCCGGCACCGATGCCGCTGGAACCCCCCTGCGCGTCGATCAGCCGCCGGGCCAGCGGCAGCCCCAGCGCCGTACCGGCGACGACGGCCGCCAGGGTGGTACAGCTCGTCGCCGTGACGGTGATCGCGGTGATCTGCCGCGGGGACATGCCGATCGCCCGGAGCGCCAGCACGTCCCGCTCGCCCTCCCGGACGCCGCCGCCGATCGCGGTGAGCAGCTCGACCAGCCCGATCAGGGCCAGCACGGCGATCAGCCCGGCGACCACACCGCGCAGCGGGGACAGCCCGTCGGCGGGGTTGGCCACCGGATGCACCTCCAGGTGGCCGTGGCCGGCCGAGGTGAGCGCGGCGGCCACCCGCCGCGGGTCGGCGCCCGGGCGCAGCCGCAGCTCGTAGAAGGCGGGGGAGAGCTCCGGGTCGTTCTCGCGAAGGGTGTCCAGGGAGGTGGTCACGACCCGGCCGGCGTTGCGCGGTTCCAGGCCGCGGCCCACGATGTGCAGGATCTGCGGCCGGTCGCCCACCGTCATCCGGACCCAGTCGCCGACCCGCGCGTGCAGCAGGTCGAGCAGGCCCTGGCCGGCCACCGCCTCGTCCGGCCCGCGCGCGGCACGGCCCTCGGCGAGGGCGTAGGGGTAGGGCTCGGCGCGGGTGCCGACGCCGCGCAGGGCAATGGTCCCGGTCTGGCCGGGGACCAGCGCGGCCACCTCGACGCCCGGATAGGCGGCGGTGACCCGGGAGTCGCGGTCCAGCACGGACCGTACGCCGGGGGCGTCCAGGGCGCTGTCCGAGCGGGCCGTGAGCGACGTCGGCAGCCCCACCCGCTCGGGGCTGCTGTGGAAGCGGTCGATCGTGGTCCAGGCGCTGAGCGCCACCACGATCAGCAGCAGCGGCAGCGTCAGCCGGGCCACGGTGGCCAGCGACCGGCCGCGCCCCGCGAACGCCTTGTGGCAGCCGAGGACCAGCGCGGCCGGCAGCCGCAGCCCGAGCGCCCGCCGGGCCGGCCCGGTCAGCCGACCGCCGGCCGGGCCGGAGGTGCGGCGCGGCACCGGGACCGGTGGCACCCGCCCGGCACGCCAGGCGGCGAGCCCCGTGGTCAGACCGATGAACAGCACCGCGCCCGCCGGCACCGCGACGACGGCCAGGGTGTGCCCGGGCAGCCCCTGCCACACGCCCACCGCGTCCCCGAGCCGCCCCGGGACCCGGCTCCCCAGCCCCTCGGTGAGGGCCGCCGCGGCGACGGCGCCGAGCAGCGCGTACGCGAGGTGCTGGAGCAGGAAGACCCGCACGACCTGGCCGGGCGTGAAGCCGATCGCCTTCAGCACCGACAGGTCCCGCAGATGCCCCCGGATCCGGGTGGCGATGGCCCCGTGCACGGCGAACCCGGCGGCGACCAGCGCCGCCAGCCCGAACAGCCCGAGCACCTGGCCCAGCAGCCGGTTGTCGCCCTGTGCCTCGGCGCGCGCCTGCTGCCAGGTGGAGACCTCGCCGACGGCGCTCGCGCCCAGCACGGTGACGGCGCGCTGGACCGCGTAGTCCGTGTCGGCCGGATCACCGAGCCGCAGCCCGATGACCTGGCCGGCCGGGGCGCGCACCGCGGACGGCAGCGCCCACACCAGACCTGGCTGATCGCCCGGGTGGTACGGGGGTTCGGCGCTGTCCGCGATGCCCTCGACGGTGAGGGTGCGGGCCGTGCCGGGCAGGGTCAGGGTGTCGCCGGGTTCGGCCAGCAGGGCCCGGGCCAGGCTGCTCTCCAGCACCACGCCGTCCGGCGCGGCCGGCTCAAGCCAGTGCCCCGCGGTGAGCAGGGGCCGGCCGACGGAGGGCAGGTCCGGGGTGGCGCGCAGCTCCACGGAGGCACGGGTGCCGCGGGCGGCGACGGCGGCGGACTCGGTCCGGTAGGGACCGGCGACGGAGGAGACACCGTCCAGCCGGGCCAGTGCGCGGGCGTCGGCGGAGGGCACGGTGTGCAGCCAGACGTGGGCGCCGCGGGCCTCGGCGAAGGTCCGCTGCCAGGGGTTGGTGGCGTACCCGAAGAGGGCGGTGGCGAGCAGCAGCGAGGCGACGATGCCGGCGGTCGCCAGCACCAGGAACAGCGCCTCGCCGCGATGGGCGCGCAGATCGGAGTGCGCCCAGCGCAGGGTGGCCCGCATGTTCCTGAGATCCGGCACGGTCAGTCCCTCAGCTCCAGCACGCTTGAGATGCCGCCGCGCCGGGGCGGGGGTGCGCCGTCCAGGGCCGCGTCGTCGGCTATGCGGCCGTCGAAGAAACTGATGACGCGGTCGGCGGCGCTGGCCAGCCGGGCGTCGTGCGTGACAAGTACGATGCTCTGCCCGCGCCCGTGGAAGCGGGACAGCAGGCGCATCACCTCACGGGTGCCCTTGCTGTCCAGACTGCCCGCGGGCTCGTCGGCGAGGAGCAGGGGCGGGTGGTTGACCAGGGCCCGGGCGAGGGCGACCCGCTGTTGCTCGCCACCGGACAGCTCGCCCGGCATGCTGCGCTCCTTGCCCTCCAGACCGAGCTCGGCCAGGAGTGCCTCGCGCTCGGCCCGGGCCTTCTTCGGCGGGACGCCGGCCAGCAGCGCGGGCAGCTCGACGTTGTCGGCGACCGACAGGTTCGACACCAGGTTGAAGAACTGGAAGACGATCCCGATGGCCTTGCGCCGCTCCACCGCCCAGCGGGCCTCGCCGAAGGAGTCCGTGCACCGGCCGGCGAGCCAGACGCTGCCCGCGTCCGGCCGCTGCAGCCCGCCCAGCAGATGCAGCAAGGTCGACTTGCCGGCCCCGGAGGGGCCCGTGATCGCGACGAACTCGCCGCGGGCCACGCTCAGGTCGACCCCGCGGACGGCATGCGCGGGCGCGCCCTCGCCGTGGTGGGTCTTCACCAGGCCCTCGGCTCGCAGAACCGGAGTGTCCTCGCTCATTCCAGTTCCTCCTGGCACCGCTCCAGCCAGTCGAGGTCGGCCTGCAGATGCAGCATCGCGCCCTCGATCAGCAGCTGGGCGATTCGGTTGTCCCGGTTCTCGGCCGCGGCGAGTTTCGACAGGTTGCGCATGGTGTTGAGGTACTGGCGGCGCTGCCGGTTGATGAGGGCGATCCGGTCGGCGAGGCCGGTCTGCGAGGCGACGGCGAGCTTCATGAAGAACTCGTCCCGCACCCGCGGCTCGTCCTCGGTCTCCTCGAACCAGACGCTCAGCGCCTCACGTCCGGCCTCGGTGAGGTGGTAGACCTTCTTGTTGGGCCGGCTGGACTGCTCGACGTCCTCGCCCTCGATCAGCCCGGACTTCTCCAGGCGGCCCAGGGTGACGTAGATCTGGCCGACGTTCGGCTGAGGGTACGCGGAGCCCAGCAGTTGCTCAAGGTCCTGTTTCAGCTCGTAGCCGTGGGCCGGGCCGCGGGCGAGGAGTGCCAGGAGGGGCAGGCGCACTCGTGCTGTCCTCCTGTCTGCTCCATGTGCTCCAGGCCCTAGTATCGCGCATACCTAACGGGTATACATGGCCTCTGTCCCGGGACGAAGGTGCCCGTGGTGCCGGTGTACAGGGAGGAACCTATGCGGTGGATGCACACCGCCGGTAGGGGCCTCCTCGTTCTGGTCGTGATCATGACCGGGTACGTCACCTCCGGCGCCCGTGCCGGCGACGGCCCGCCCGGCGGTCGCGGCCCGCTCACCCTGGCCACGGCCGGCGACCTCACCGGCTATCTCGGTCCGCTGCTGAAGGGCTGGAACCGCACCCACCCCGGCGAGCGGGTGACCCTGGTCGAACTGCCGGACTCCGCCGACGAGACGCACGCGCAGATGACGACGGACCTGCGCGGCGGCGACCGGGGCCGGTTCGACGTCCTCAACATCGACGTCGACTGGACCTCCGAGTTCGCGGCGGCCGGCTGGATCCGCCCGCTGCCCCGCGACCGCTTCCCGCTGGGCAGCTTCCTGCCGCCGGTGGTGGACACGGCGACGTACGAGGGACGGCTGTACGCGGTCCCGTACGTCACGAACGCCGGACTCCTGCTGTACCGCAGGGACGTCCTCGACCGGGAGGGCGTGCCCCCGCCACGCACCTGGGCCGAGCTGGAGCGCGACGCGAGGACCATCGCGCCGAAGTACGGGCTCGACGGCTACGCGGGGCAGTTCCTGCCCTACGAGGGCCTCACCGTGAACGCGGCCGAGGCGGTGTACTCGGCGGGCGGCACGATCCTCGGCGGCGAGGGCAGACGTGTGACCGTCGACTCGGCCGCCGCCCGCGAGGGCATCGGCTTCCTCGCCCGGGGCATCCGCGAGGGCTGGATCCCGAAACGGGCCCTGACGTACAAGGAGGAGGAGTCCAAGCAGTCCTTCCAGGACGGCAGGCTGCTCTTCCTGCGCAACTGGCCCTACGCCTACGCCGTCGCCTCGGAGAAGGGCACGAAGGTGGCCGGGCGGATCGGCGCCGTTCCGCTGCCGGGGCCCGACGGGCCGGGGACCAGCGTCCTCGGCGGATCCAACCTCGCCGTCAACTCCCACACCCGGCATCCCGATTCCGCCGCGCGTCTGATCGCGTACCTCACCAGCGCGCCCGTCCAGCGCCAGGTGCTGATGCGGGGCGCACTGCCGCCCGTGCGCGCCGCGCTCTACGAGGACCCCGCGCTGGTGCGGCGGTTCCCGTACCTGCCGACCCTGCGCACCGCCGTCCTCACCGCCCGTCCGCGCCCCAGGAGCCCGCACTACGACCAGGTCAGCCTGGCCGTGCAGGCGGTCGTGCAGGACGCGCTCACCGGGCGGCAGACGCCGGGGCAGGCCGTGCGCCGGCTGGCGCGCGAACTCGACGCCATCGCCCGCCGCTAGTTACTTGTTAAGTAACGCCACCATCACGACTGTATTCACCTTGCGGTGATTTGCCCCAGTACGGCTCCCCAACTGGCCAGTATCTTACGTTCACTTCGTTGACACCTTCGCGCATCGCCTACCTAACATGCATGCATAACAGCCCCCCTTCAGAGACAGGTTCCACAGGGTTGAACAGGCATCATTGGTGGCGGGACGCGGTGATCTACCAGGTCTACGTCCGCAGCTTCCTCGACAGCACCGGCGACGGCATCGGCGACCTGGCCGGCGTCCGGGCCGGACTGCCGTACCTGAAGAAGCTCGGCGTCGACGGCATCTGGCTGAGCCCCTTCTACCCCTCGCCGCAGCACGACCACGGCTACGACGTGGCCGACTACCGCGATGTCGACCCGGTCTTCGGCGACCTCGCCGAGTTCGACCTGCTGATGGCGGCCGCCCGCCGGCTCGGCATCAGGGTCCTGCTCGACATCGTCCCCAACCACTGCTCCAGCGAGCACCCGTGGTTCCGCGAGGCCCTCGCCGCCGAGCCCGGCAGCCCGGCCCGCGACCGCTTCCACTTCGCCGCGGGCCGTGGCCAGGGCGGCGACGAGCCGCCCAACAACTGGCACGCCATGTTCGGCGGCCCGGCCTGGACCAGGGTCGGCGACGGCCAGTGGTACCTGCACATGTTCACGCCCGAACAGCCCGACTGGAACTGGCGCAACCCTGAGATACCCGACGAGTTCGACCGCGTCCTGCGGTTCTGGCTCGACCGGGGCGTGGACGGCTTCCGCATCGACGTCGCCGCCGGTCTCTACAAGCACCCCGCACTGCCCGACTCCGACGACCCGGAGGCCGACGCCCGCACCCGCGACTCGGTCAACCCGCTCGCCTGGAACCAGCCCGAGGTGCACGAGGTGTGGCGCCGCTGGCGCTCCATCTGCGAGGAGTACGCCGACCGGGACGGCCGCGAACGCCTGCTCGTCGGCGAGGTCTCCGTCCCCACCGCCCGCGAACACGCCCTGTACGTCCGCCCCGACGAACTCCACCAGGCCTTCTTCTTCGACCTGCTCGGTGCCTCCTGGGACGCCGACGCCTTCCGCAAGGTCATCTCCGAGGCCATGCAGGACATCGCCGGCACCGGCTCCACGGTCACCTGGGTCCTCAACAACCACGACCAGGTCCGCACCGTCACCCGCTACGGCGAACCCGCCACCGAGGGCAGCGGCCTCGGTGCCGCCCGCGCCCGCGCCGCCGCGCTGCTGATGCTGGCGCTGCCCGGCGCCGCCTACATCTACCAGGGCGAGGAACTGGGCCTGCCCGAGGTCGTCGACCTGCCCGACGACGTGCTCACCGACCCGATCTTCCACCGCACCGGCAGCCGCGCCCGCATCCGCGACGGCTGCCGGGTGCCCCTGCCCTGGTCCGGGCAGGCGTCGCCGTTCGGCTTCACCTCCGGCGCGGAGGGCGCCAAGCCCTGGCTGCCGCAGCCGGAGTACTTCGCCGAGTACGCCACCGACCGCGCCCTCGCCGACACCCGCTCCTTCTGGCACCTGTACCGCGACGGCCTGCAACTCCGGGCGTCCCTGCCCCAGCTGGGCGAGGGCACGCTGGAGTGGCTGGACTCCCCGCCCGGTGTCCTCGCCTTCGCCCGCGGCGACGGCCTGGTCTGCGCCGTCAACTTCGGTGCGGCGGGCGCCCCCGCGCCGGTCCCCGGCACCCCCCTGCTCTCCAGCGGCCCCTGCCCGCCCGGCGTGCTGCCCGGCGCCACGGCGGCCTGGTGGCTGAACGAGATCTGATCACCCCATCCGAAGGAAAGGTCCGTCAACGATGATGCGACGACGCACGACCCTGCTCACCGGCTGCACCGCTCTCGCGCTCGCCCTCGGCGCCACCGCCTGCGGCGGTGACCCGGTCTCCGCGGGCGGGGGCGACAAGTCCCTCGACGGCCAGACGGTCACCGTGGCCGGCGTCTGGTCCGGCAGCGAGCAGAAGAACTTCCAGAAGGTGCTGGACGCCTTCACCGAGAAGACCGGCGCCAAGACCCGGTTCGTCTCCACCGGCGACAACGTCTCCACCGTCGTCGGCAGCAAGATCGAGGGCGGCAACGCCCCCGACGTCGTGATGGTCCCGCAGGTCGGCGTGCTCCAGCAGTTCGCGAAGAAGGGCTGGCTCAAGCCGCTGTCCGGCACGGCCCAGCAGACGATCACGGCCGACTACGCCCCGGTGTGGAAGAAGTACGGCAGCGTCGACGGCACCCTCTACGGCCTCTACTTCAAGGCCGCCCACAAGTCCACCGTCTGGTACAGCCCCGAGGCGCTCACCCAGGCCGGCGTCCAGCCGCCGAAGACGTACGACGAACTGCTCAAGGCCGGCCACACCGTCTCCGACTCCGGCCTCGCCGCCTTCTCCGTCGCCGGACAGGACGGCTGGACCCTCACCGACTGGTTCGAGAACGTCTACCTCTCCCAGGCCGGCCCCGAGAAGTACGACGCCCTCGCCGCCCACAAGCTGAAGTGGACCGACCCGACCGTGGTCAAGGCGCTCACCACGCTCGGCAAGCTGTTCAAGGACAAGCAGCTCGTCGCCGGCGGCCAGAAGCAGGCCCTCAACACCGACTTCCCGGGATCGGTGGAGAAGGTGTTCGGCCCCGAGCCCGAGGCGGGCATGGTCTACGAGGGCGACTTCGTCGCCGGCGTCGCCCACGACCAGTACGGCAAGGCCATCGGCAAGGACGCGGACTTCTTCCCGTTCCCCGCGGTCGACGGCGGCAACGCCCCGGTCGTCAGCGGCGGTGACGCGGCCGTCGTCCTCAAGGACGCCAAGAACGCCGGGGCCGGCATGAAGCTCCTGGAGTACCTGGCCACCCCCGAGGCCGCGTCCGTGTGGGCGAAGGCCGGCGGCTTCCTGTCCCCGAACAAAAAGCTCGACCTCGCCTCGTACGGCGACGACGTCACCCGCGCCACCGCCAAGTCCCTGGTCGGCGCCGGCGACTCGGTCCGCTTCGACATGTCGGACCAGGCACCGGCGGCCTTCGGCGGCACCAAGGGCGCCGGCGAGTGGAAGCTCCTCCAGGACTTCCTGCGCGACCCGTCGGACCCGAAGGGCACCGCGGCGAAGCTGGAGTCGGCCGCTGCCAAGGCCTACCAGGACTGAGCGACTGCGCCATGACCGCCACCACACTCGTGAAACAGCAGGCGGGCCCGCGGGCCGCCGGCCCGGCGCCCGCGCGCCGCGGCCGGCGGCGCGCCCGGCTGGCCGCCCTGCTCTTCGTGTTCCCCGCGCTGCTCCTGCTCGGCGCGCTCGTCGTCTACCCGGTGCTGTTCTCCGTCGGCCGCAGCTTCTTCGACGCCTCCGGCACCCGGTTCGTCGGCGGCGACAACTACGCCGAGATGTTCCGCGACCCGGCCACGCTGAAGGCCATCCGCAACACCACCATCTGGGTGGTCGTCGCTCCCGCCCTGCTCACCGGTCTCGGCCTGATCCTGGCCGTCCTGGTGGAGAAGGTCCGCTGGGCGACGGCCTTCAAGCTGCTCCTCTTCATGCCGATGGCGGTGTCCTTCCTCGCCGCCGGCATCATCTTCCGGCTCGCCTACGACGAGGACCCGGACAAGGGCGTCCTGAACGCGGCCGTCGTCTCCGTCCACGACGCCTTCGAGGGCACGTCGACGTACCCCACCGCCCGCGGCCGCACCGGGCTGCTCGCCCAGGACCGGGACGGCTCGTACCGTACGACCGCGTCGGCGGGGGAGTCGGTCACGCTCCCGATGGTCGGCGTTCTGCCGGGGGACCTGCCCCGCGACGCCGCGCCCGCCCGTACGGCGGCCGCGCACAAGGCCGCGCCCGGCGAACTGCGCGGCGTCGTCTACCTGGACTTCACCCCCGGCGGCGGAGGCGAGCAGGGCAGGATCGACGCGAAGGAGAGCGGACTGCCCGGGATGAAGGTCGAGGCGGTGCGCGAGGGGAAGACGGTCGCGAGCGCGACCACCGCGGCCGACGGCTCCTTCCGCTTCTCCGGCCTGGCGTCGGGCCCGTACACGGTGAAGCTGCCGGAGTCCAACTTCGCCCCGCCCTACCAGGGCGTCTCCTGGCTCGGCCCGGCGCTCGTCACCCCGGCGATCATCGGCGCGTACCTGTGGATCTGGACGGGGTTCGCGATGGTCCTGATCGGCGCGGGCCTGTCGACACTCCCACGTGACGCCCTGGAGGCGGCCCGCATGGACGGGGCGAACGAGTGGCAGATCTTCCGCCGGATCACCGTCCCGCTGCTCGCGCCCGTTCTCACCGTGGTCTTCGTGACCCTCGTGATCAACGTGATGAAGGTCTTCGACCTCGTCTACATCATCGCGCCCGGACCGGTGCAGGAGGACGCGACCGTCCTCGCCACCCAGATGTGGCTCGTCTCCTTCGGCGGCGGCAACGACCAGGGCCTCGGCAGTGCCCTCGGCGTACTGCTGCTGCTCCTGGTGATCCCCGCGATGGTCTTCAACGTCCGCCGCTTCCGCAGCAGTCAACGATGAGGAGTCAGCGATGAACGCCCTGCGGCGCTCTCTGGGCAACGGTCTCGTCCAGGCCGTCCTCGTGGTCATCGGCCTGGTCTGGCTCACCCCGCTGGCCGGACTGTTCCTGTCCTCCCTGCGCTCGTCCCAGGACAACGCGAAGGGCGGCTGGTGGACGGCGCTGGCCGGCCCCGGCCAGCTGTCCTTCGACAACTACTCGGCCCTGCTGAAGAACTCGGGCATGACCCAGGCCTTCTGGAACACCGTGCTGATCTCGGTGCCGGCGACCACGCTGGTCGTCGTCATCGCGGCCCTCGCCGGATACGCCTTCGCCTGGCTGGACTTCCCGCTGCGCGAACCGCTCTTCCTGCTGGTGGTCGCCCTGCTGGTGGTGCCGGTCCAGATCGGCCTGCTGCCGGTGGCCAAACTCTTCGGCACGCTGGGCCTGTTCGGCACCATCCCCGGAGTCGTCCTCTTCCACGTCGCCTACGGCCTGCCCTTCGCCGTCTTCCTCCTGCGCAACTACTTCGCGGAGATGCCGAAGGAGATGCTGGAGGCGGCCCGGATGGACGGCGGCAGCGAGTGGCGCATCTTCACCCGGCTGGTCCTGCCGGTGGGGCGCCCGGCGATCGCCTCGCTCGCCATCTTCCAGTTCCTGTGGGTCTGGAACGACATGCTGGTCGCGCTGCTCTTCGCCGACAGCTCCGCCCAGCCGCTGACCGTGCAACTCCAGTCCCAGATTCGCCAGTTCGGCAGCAACATCGACGTCCTGGCGCCGGGCGCGTTCCTGTCCCTGATCGTGCCGGTGGCCGTGTTCTTCGCGTTCCAGCGGCACTTCGTGCAGGGCGTGATGGCCGGGTCGGTCAAGTGACCGCGCCCCGCCCGGGGCGGCCGGCCCGACCGGGCCGCCGCGGGCGGGGCGCCACCGCGTCAGCCGTGGAAGGAGATGTAGCCGTTGCCGTCCCGGTCGTCGCGGGACTTGGTGTAGGCGTGGGTGTCCGCGTGGGCACCGGTCGGCTTGTACAGGTAGACGGTGTCCTTGTCGTTGTTCCAGATGAAGTTGCAGTTCTGGCGGTAGACGACGTTCTTGGCGTCCGAGTCGGTGCCGTGGCCCCCGCGCAGCATCACGTAGTCGCCGGGCTCGAGGTAGTGGTTGGAGCGGAAGGTGAACTTGTTGGTCGTGGTGGTGTCCCGGACCACGTACCCCTTGAGGTTGACGGTCGCGGTCCGCGAGTAGTTCTTGATCGTCACGTACTCGCTCTTGCTGTTGCCGGTACGGCAGTTGTTGGAGTCCCGCCCCGGGGCGTCGTACTGCACGCCCTTGATCTTCAGCGACGACGAGTACTCGGCGGCCTGGGCCGGCGCCGCGACGACGACGGCGAGCGTTCCGGCGGTGACGGCGGTGGCGGCGGTGGCCAGCACGGAGCGTATGCGCATGAGGTGAGGTCCCCCCTCGGTGATGCGGATGATGCGCCCAGGAGCTTACACAAAAGTTGAGTGTTGTATGAATCTTTCGTGGAAGTCGTGAAGGGCTTGCTGAGGGGGCGTCGGCGCACACGACGAGGGCGGCAGGGGAGTCGTCCCCTGCCGCCCTCGCTCTGATCGTTCCTCAGAGGCTCACCGGTTCACGGCGAAGCCGGCGGATACAGCGACCGCGGCAACTGCGAGGCCGCGGCGGCGTCCAGCAGCCACAGCGTGCGGGCACGGCCGTACGCGCCCGCCGCGGGTGCCTGGATCTCGCCCGCACCCGACAGGGCGATGGCCGCGGCCTCCGCCTTGTCCTCGCCGGCCGCGAGCAGCCAGACCTCGCGGGCCGCCCGGATCGCCGGAAGGGTCAGCGAGATCCGCGTCGGCGGCGGCTTGGGCGCGCCGTGCACACCGACCACCGTGCGCTCGGTCTCCCGCACGGCCGGCAGCTCGGGGAAGAGCGAGGCCACATGGGTGTCCGGGCCGACGCCCAGCATCAGGACGTCGAACGTCGGGACCGAGCCGTGGTTCTCCGGCCCGGCCGCCTTCGCCAGCTCCGCCGCGTACGCCTCGGCCGCCGCCTCGACGTCCGCCCCGTACGGACCGTCGGAGGCGGGCATGGCGTGCACGCGCTCCGGGTCCAGCGGGACCGAGTCCAGCAGGGCCTCGCGGGCCTGCGTCACATTGCGCTCGGGATCGCCCTCGGGCAGGTAGCGCTCGTCGCCCCACCACAGGTCGAGGCGGCCCCAGTCGACGGCGTCCCGGGCGGGCGCCGCCGCCAGCGCGGCCAGCAGCCCGTTGCCGTTGCGGCCGCCCGTGAGGACCACGGACGCGGTGCCCCGGGAGGCCTGCGCGTCCACGATCTTCGTGATCAGGCGGGCCGCGGCGGCCTGCGCCATCAGCTCCTTGTCGCGGTGGACGACCAGCTGCGGAGTGCTCACTTCGCCGCCGCCTTCCTCGCCGGTGCCTTCTTCGCGGTCTTGGCCGCCGCCTTCTTCGCGGGTGCCTTCGCGGCCTCCTCGACCGGCTCGGGCTCCGCGACCGGCTCGGCCGGATCCGCCGCCGACTGCCCCGCGGACTCCTCGGAAGCCTGCCCGGGAACCGTGTTCAGCCGCTCCACGCCGTAGCGCAGCGCCGACGCGTAGGTGTCGTCCGGGTCCAGCCGGCGCAGTTCCTCCGCGATCAGCTCGGCGGTGTCCCGCCGGTTCAGCGCCACCGCTCGGGCCGGCTGGCCCTCGATGGACAGCGTCGCCAGCGAACCGTCCGCGCGGTCCAGTGCGATCGGGCCGCAGCTGGTGTCCATGCGGACGGCCGTGAGCCCCGGGCCCGCGGACCGGGAGCGCTTGACGGGCACGTCCAGCCGGTCCGCGAGCCACATCGCCAGCAGCTCACAGCTCGGGTTGAACTCCTCGCCCTCCACCTCGACGGCCTTCACCTCGCAGGTGACCTGGTCAAGGGCCGCCGCCAGCATCGAGCGCCACGGGGTGATCCGGGTCCAGGACAGGTCGGTGTCGCCGGGCGTGTACGCCGCGGCGCGGGCGGACAGCTCCCGCACCGGCTGCTCGGCGGTGTAGGTGTCGGTGACCCGGCGCTGGGCCAGCGCGCCCAGCGGGTCCTTCGCCGGGTCCACCGGGGCGTTCACCGGCCACCACACGACCACCGGGGCGTCCGGCAGCAGCAGCGGCAGGACCACCGAGTCGGCGTGCTCGACGACCTCGCCGTACAGGCGCAGGACGGCCGTCTCGCCGGTGCCCGCCTCCGCGCCCACCCGCACCTCGGCGTCCAGCCGCGAGGACGTACGGTCGCGCAGGCTGCGGGAGACCCGCTTGATGACCACCAGCGTGCGCGAGGGGTGCTCGCGCGAGGCGTCGTTGGCGGCCTTCAGGGAGTCGTAGGCGTTCTCCTCGTCGGTGACGATGACGAGGGTGAGGACCATGCCGACGGCAGGCGTGCCGATGGCGCGGCGGCCCTGCACGAGCGCCTTGTTGATCTCTCCGGCGGTGGTGTCGGTCAGGTCTATCTTCATGGCCGGCGCCAGCTCCGTCCGTCTCGTGCGAGCATCTCGTCCGCCTCCACGGGACCCCAGGTGCCCGACTTGTACTGCGCGGGCCTGCCGTGCTTGTCCCAGTACTGCTCGATCGGGTCGAGGATCTTCCAGGACAGCTCGACCTCCTCCGTGCGCGGGAAGAGGTTGGCGTCGCCGAGCAGCACGTCCAGGATGAGCCGCTCGTACGCCTCCGGGCTGGACTCCGTGAACGACTCGCCGTAGGCGAAGTCCATGGAGACGTCCCGGATCTCCATCGAGGTGCCCGGCACCTTGGAGCCGAAGCGGACCGTGACACCCTCGTCCGGCTGGACGCGGATGACGACCGCGTTCTGGCCCAGCTCCTCCGTCGCCGTCGTGTCGAACGGGGAGTGCGGGGCCCGCTGGAAGACGACCGCGATCTCCGTCACCCGGCGCCCGAGTCGCTTGCCGGTGCGCAGGTAGAAGGGGACGCCCGCCCAGCGGCGGTTGTCCACCTCCAGCTTGATCGCGGCATAGGTGTCGGTCTTCGACTTGGCGTCGATGCCGTCCTCTTCGAGGTAGCCGATGACCTTCTCGCCGCCCTGCCAGCCCGCCGCGTACTGCCCGCGGACGGTGCTGCTGCCCAGGTCCTTCGGCAGCCGTACCGCACCGAGCACCTTCTCCTTCTCCGCGGCCAGCGCGTCCGCGCCGAAGGAGGCGGGCTCCTCCATGGCGGTCAGGGCCATGAGCTGGAGCAGGTGGTTCTGGATGACGTCACGGGCGGCGCCGATGCCGTCGTAGTAGCCGGCCCGGCCGCCGATGCCGATGTCCTCGGCCATGGTGATCTGCACGTGGTCCACGAAGGACCGGTTCCAGATCGGCTCGAACATCGTGTTGGCGAAGCGCAGCGCCAGGATGTTCTGGACGGTCTCCTTGCCGAGGTAGTGGTCGATGCGGAACACCTGGTCCGGCTCGAACACCTCGTGCACGACCTTGTTCAGCTCCTCGGCGGAGGCGAGATCGTGTCCGAACGGCTTCTCGATGACCGCGCGGCGCCAGGAGCCGCTGCTCTGGTCGGCCAGACCGTGCTTCTTCAGCTGCTGGATGACCACCGGGAAGGAGCGGGGCGGCACGGACAGGTAGAAGGCGAAGTTGCCGCCCGTGCCCTGTGCCTTGTCCAGCTCCCCGATGGTGGCGCGCAGCCGCTCGAATGCCTCGTCGTCGTCGAAGGTGCCCTGGACGAAGCGCATCCCCTGGATGAGCTGCTGCCAGACCTCCTCGCGGAACGGAGTACGCGAGTGCTCCTTGACCGCGTCGTGGACGACCTCGGCGAAGTCCTCGTGCTCCCAGTCGCGGCGGGCGAAGCCCACCAGCGAGAAGCCCGGCGGCAGCAGACCCCGGTTGGCGAGGTCGTACACCGCGGGCATCAGCTTCTTGCGCGACAGGTCGCCCGTGACGCCGAAGATGACCAGGCCCGACGGCCCCGCGATACGCGGGAGCCGTCGGTCGGCCGGGTCACGAAGCGGGTTCGCTCCGGATCCGGAAACGGGTGACAAGTCAGCCCTCCGAAGGAGCGAGGCGCTCAAGCTCCGCCTGGGTGGACTTCAGCAGGTCGTTCCAGGACGCCTCGAACTTCTCGACGCCCTCGTCCTCCAGCACCTGGACCACGTCGTCGTACGAGATGCCGAGCTTCTCCAGCGCGTCGAGGTCGGCGCGGGCCTGCTCGTACGTGCCGGAGACGGTGTCACCGGTGATCTCGCCGTGGTCCTCGGTGGCCTCCAGAGTGGCCTCCGGCATGGTGTTGACCGTGTTCGGCGCGACCAGCTCGGTGACGTACAGGGTGTCCGGGTACGCCGGGTCCTTCACGCCGGTCGACGCCCACAGCGGACGCTGCTTGTTGGCGCCCGCCTTCTCCAGTGCGTTCCAGCGGTCGGAGGAGAAGACCTCCTCGTACGCCTGGTAGGCGAGACGGGCGTTGGCGACGGCGGCCTTGCCGCGCAGCGCCTTGGCCTCGTCGGTGCCGATGTCGTTCAGGCGCTTGTCGATCTCGGTGTCCACACGGGACACGAAGAAGGACGCCACGGAGTGGATCAGAGAGAGGTCCAGGCCCCGCTCCTTGGCCTTCTCCAGACCCGTGAGGTACGCGTCCATGACGGCGCGGTAGCGCTCCAGGGAGAAGATCAGGGTGACGTTGACGCTGATGCCGTGCCCGATCGTGGACGCGATCGCCGGCAGACCCGCCTGGGTGGCCGGGATCTTGATCAGGGTGTTCGGGCGGTCGACGAGCCAGGCGAGCTGCTTGGCCTCGGCGACGGTCGCCTTCTCGTTGTGCGCGAGGCGCGGGTCGACCTCGATGGAGACCCGGCCGTCCTTGCCGCCGGTGGCGTCGAAGACGGGGCGCAGGATGTCGGCGGCGTCGCGGACGTCCGCCGTGGTGATCATGCGGATGGCCTCTTCGACGGTGACCTTGCGGGCGGCGAGGTCCGACAGCTGCTGGTCGTAGCCGTCGCCCTGGGAGATCGCCTTCTGGAAGATCGTCGGGTTGGTCGTGACGCCCACGACGTGCTGCTGGTCGATCAGCTCGGCGAGGTTGCCGGACGTGATCCGCTTGCGCGACAGGTCGTCCAGCCAGATCGCGACGCCTTCCTCGGAGAGGCGCTTGAGTGCGTCTGTCATGGAATTACATCTCCTAGGTGTCGATATGAGCGTCAGCGCTGTGCGGCGGTGATGGATTCCCGGGCCTTGGCGGCCACGTTCTCGGCAGTGAAGCCGAACTCGCGGAAGAGCACCTTGCCGTCCGCGGACGCACCGAAGTGCTCCAGGGAAACGATGCGGCCGGCGTCCCCCACGTACTTGTGCCACGTCAGGCCGATGCCCGCCTCCACGGCGACTCGGGCCTTGACGGACGGCGGCAGCACGGAGTCCCGGTACCCCTGGTCCTGCTGCTCGAACCACTCCACGCAGGGCATGGACACGACCCGCGTGGGCACGCCGTCGGCCTGGAGCTGCTCACGCGCCTCGACGGCCACGTGCACCTCGGAACCGGTGGCGATCAGGATCACCTGCGGCTCGCCGCCCTCGGCCTCGAACAGCACGTAGCCGCCGTTGGCCGCGTTCTCGTCGGGCTCGTAGGTCGGCACGCCCTGGCGGGTGAGCGCCAGGCCGTGCGGCTGGCCCTTGCCGAACTCCTTGGTCCAGCGGCCCAGGATCTCGCGCCAGGCGATCGCGGTCTCGTTGGCGTCCGCCGGGCGGACGACGTTCAGACCCGGGATCGCGCGCAGCGAGGCCAGGTGCTCGACCGGCTGGTGGGTGGGACCGTCCTCGCCGAGGCCGATGGAGTCGTGCGTCCACACGAAGGTCACCGGCAGGTGCATCAGGGCCGACAGGCGCACGGCGTTGCGCATGTAGTCGGAGAAGACGAGGAAGGTGCCGCCGTACACCCGGGTGTTGCCGTGCAGCGTGATGCCGTTCAGCTCCGCACCCATGGAGTGCTCGCGGATGCCGAAGTGGATCGTGCGGCCGTACGGGTTGGCCTCGGGCAGCGGGTTGCCCTCGGGCAGGAACGAGCTGTCCTTGTCGATGGTGGTGTTGTTCGACCCGGCGAGGTCGGCGGAGCCGCCCCACAGCTCGGGGATCACCGCGCCGAGCGCCTGCAGCACCTTGCCGGACGCGGCACGCGTCGCGACACCCTTGCCGGGCTCGAAGACCGGGAGCTTCTCCTCCCAGCCGGTGGGCAGCTCGCCCTTGGCGATCCGGTCGAACTCGGCGGCCCGCTCCGGGTTGCCGTCGCGCCACACCTGGAGGGACTTCTCCCACTCGGCCTTCGCCTGGGCGCCCCGCTCCAGCGCCTTGCGGGTGTGGGTGATGACCTCGTCCTCGACCTGGAAGCTCTGCTCGGGGTCGAAGCCGAGGACGCGCTTGGTGGCCGCGACCTCCTCGTCGCCCAGCGCCGAGCCGTGCGCGGCCTCGGTGTTCTGCGCGTTCGGGGCCGGCCAGGCGATGATCGAGCGCATCGCGATGAAGGACGGCCGGTCGGTGACGGCCTTGGCCTCCTGGATCGCGGCGAAGATCGCCACCGGGTCCAGGTCGCCGTTCTCCTGGGCCTCCACCCGCTGCACGTGCCAGCCGTAGGCCTCGTACCGCTTGACGGTGTCCTCCGAGACGGCCGTCTCGGTGTCACCCTCGATGGAGATGTGGTTGTCGTCCCACAGGAGGACCAGGTTGCCGAGCTTCTGGTGGCCCGCCAGCGAGGACGCCTCGGCGGAGATGCCCTCCTGGAGGCAGCCGTCACCGGCGATGCAGTACACGAAGTGGTCGAAGGGGGACTCGCCCCGCGGGGCCTCCGGGTCGAACAGACCGCGCTCGTAGCGGGCGGCCATCGCCATGCCCACCGCGTTGGCGACACCCTGACCCAGCGGGCCCGTGGTGGTCTCGACACCCTTGGTGTGCCCGTACTCGGGGTGGCCCGGGGTCTTCGAGCCCCACGTCCGGAACGCCTTCAGATCGTCCAGCTCCAGGCCGAAACCGGCCAGGTAGAGCTGGGTGTAGAGGGTCAGGGACGAGTGGCCGGCGGACAGCACGAAGCGGTCGCGTCCGACCCACTCCGGGTCGGCCGGGTCGTGCCGCATCACCTTCTGGAAGAGGGTGTAGGCGGCCGGGGCCAGGCTCATCGCCGTACCGGGATGGCCGTTGCCGACCTTCTGTACGGCGTCTGCGGCCAGGACTCGGGCGGTGTCCACGGCCCGCTGGTCCAGCTCGGTCCACTCAAGCTCTGTGGTGGTCGGCTTGGTGCTCACCCTGGGTCAGGGCTCCTCTCCACATGTCGGTCGCCGGTCGTCGGGGCATGCGCCCGTCCCGGCCGCCGGAGGGCTTTTCGCCCACCGGCCGCTGTCGAGCCTACCCCCGTCAGGACGTGCGTTTTTTCGAGTGTTTCCAGACTGCCGGGAGTCCGTGCGATCCGCCTCTCGACTGGCCGGAAGGCCAGTCGGCACATGAATACGGAGCCGCTCATCTGACTGCTCAATCGAGCCCTCACGCGCACGTCGGATCCGGCCTCCACGGGGCGCCCGACCCGGCCCCGGTACGCACGTCGGAGCGAGCCTGCGCACGTATGTCCGGACGGGCCCGCGGCGGCCCCGCCAACACGACCCCACCCCCGCGAAGGCCGGGGTATGGGCAACGTCTAAAGTGGCGTGGTACGCGCGAGCCTTTACCGGGACTTCACACGGGGAGGCTTGCTGGGATGTCTCTGTCAGGGGTGTGCGTGACGGCCGTCGAATCCCGTCCATCGGGTGTGCTCGGTGGTGCGAGCCAGGGCCCGGCTCATCGGCCGTTCGGGGCCCGCGTCAAGGCGTTCGTGGCGCTGACCAAGCCGCGGATCATCGAGCTGCTGCTCATCACCACCGTGCCGGTGATGTTCCTGGCGCAGCAGGGTGTGCCGGACCTCAAGCTGGTGCTGCTGACCTGCGTCGGCGGCTACCTGTCCGCGGGCGGCGCCAACGCGCTGAACATGTACATCGACCGGGACATCGACGCCCTGATGGACCGCACCTCGCAGCGCCCGCTGGTGACCGGCATGGTCAGCCCGCTCGAATGCCTGGTCTTCGGCATCACGCTGGCGGTCGTCTCGACGCTGCTGTTCGGGCTCGCCGTCAACTGGCTGAGCGCCTGGCTCTCGCTCGGAGCGCTCCTTTTCTACGTCGTCGTCTACACGATGATCCTCAAGCGGCGCACGTCGCAGAACATCGTGTGGGGCGGCATCGCGGGCTGCCTCCCCGTGCTGATCGGCTGGTCCTCCGTGACCAACTCGATGTCATGGGCCCCGGTCATCCTCTTCCTCGTCATGTTCTTCTGGACGCCGCCGCACTACTGGCCGCTGTCCATGAAGGTCAAGGAGGACTACGCGCGCGTGGGCGTGCCGATGCTCCCGGTCATCGCCTCCAACAAGGTCGTCGCCCGGCAGATCGTCATCTACAGCTGGGTCATGGTCGCCGTCTCCCTGCTGCTCACCCCGCTCGGTTACACCGGCTGGTTCTACACGGCGGTCGCCCTGGCCGCCGGCGGCTTCTGGCTGTGGGAGGCGCACGGGCTGCAGAACCGGGCGAAGGCCGAGGTGACGGGCGTCAAGCTGAAGGAGATGCGCCTCTTCCACTGGTCGATCACGTATGTGTCGATCCTCTTCGTCGCGGTCGCCGTCGACCCGTTCCTGCGCTGACGCCGCCGGGCGTAAGTCACAGGGCCCTGCCCTCGCCAGTCGATCTACCGGTGAGTAGCATCCTGGCCATGGCAGACACGCAGCAGGTTGACGCGCGGGCCGAGCGCAAGGTGTCCCGGCTCGCCCACCAGATCAGCGCCTTCGCGAAGGCGCACGGCGGCGCGGAGGGCCAGGTGGCCTACATCGGCGAGCGCGGCGCCCGCATCGTCCTCGTCGGCGAGGACGGCGGCTGGGGCGACCTGGTGGCGCCCTCCTACGCCATCGCCGAGCAGGCGGTGGCCAAGTCCGGCATCACGGTCCACGAGGCCTTCGACGGCGAGTTCGCGGCGAAGGTGACGACCGGCCCGTACGAGTGGAAGCGGATGGCCGGAATTCAGGTGGGCGGCTCGGCCAAGGGCTGAGCCGGGCCGCGACCTCCTACCGGGTTCACCCGTTAGGACGTGTAGGGCAGCACCGCGCGCCCACGTCCCACGGGGAGTCCCGGATGATCGAAATGCCGTCCCTCGTGGACCAGTACTGCCACGGCGTGCTGCGGACGGAACTGGGCCTCGGCACCTTCGAGGCCCAGCTGGCCCGCACCGAGGGACCGCCCGCGCCGGGCACCACCCTCTTCGACACCCAGACCGGCTTCGCCGTACGGCGCTGGTGCCCGCCGATACTCGGCCTGGAACCGCACTGCCCGCCCGCCCTGTATCTCGCGCGGCGCCGTGAACTCGGTGTCCTGGAGTCGGGCCGCAGGCTGCTGCGCGGCAGCGGGATCACGACCTATCTGGTCGACACGGGCCTGCCCGGCGACCTCACCGGTCCCACCGAGCTGGCTTCCGCCGGGGAGGCCCAGGCGCGGGAGATCGTCCGCCTGGAGCTGCTCGCGGAGCAGGTCGCCGACACCTCCGGCACCGTCGAGTCCTTCCTCGCCAACCTCGCCGAGTCGGTGCACGGAGCCGCGTCGACCGCCGTCGCCTTCACCTCCGTCGCGGGCCTGCGGCACGGCCTGGCGCTCGCACCGGAGCCGCCGGGGCCCGGCGAGGTGCGGGGCGCGGCGGGCCGCTGGCTGGCCGGGCGGCGGGTCGGCGGAGCGCTCACCGACGCCGTGCTGCTGCGGCACCTGCTGTGGATCGCGGTCGCCTCGGGCCTGCCCCTGCAGCTGCACGCGGGTCTCGGCGAGCCCGGCTCCCGCATCGACCGCACGGACCCGGTGCTGCTCACGGACTTCGTCCGCGCCACCGCCGGCCTCGGCACCGATCTCGTCCTGCTGCACGGCTATCCGTACCACCGCCACGCCGCCCATCTGGCCGGCGTCTTCCCGCACGTCTACGCGGACTCGGGCGCCGCGCTCGTCCGCACCGGAGCCCGGGCCGCCACGGTCCTGGCCGAGATCCTGGAGCTGGCCCCCTTCGGCAAGATCCTCTTCTCCACCGGCGCCCAGGGCCTGCCCGAACTGCACGTCGTCGGCGCCCGCCTCTTCCGGGAGGCCCTGGGCCGGGTCCTGGGCACCTGGGTGGCCGAGGGAGCGTGGTCCCTGGAGGACGCCCAGCGGGTGGCCCGGCTGATCGCGGCGGACAACGCGCGCCGGGTGTACGGACTCGGGTGAGCCGTCGAGACTGGGCGGATGACGACCGCATCCCTGCTCGACGAGTTCATGGACGCGCTGCTGCCGCTGCGGCCCCGCGCCGTCTGGGCGCACGGCTCACTGGCAGGCGGTGACTACCAGGAGGGGCGCAGCGACCTCGACCTGATCGCCGTCCTGCCGGGCCCCCTGTCCCTGGGGACCGTACGGCGGCTGGCGCGGTCGCACCGAAGGCTGCGCGGGGCGCCCCTCGCGGCGCATCTCCACTGCAGCTACCTGACCCCGGCCACCCTGGGCGACCCGGGCCGCTCGCACCTCACCTGGGCGCACGGCCGTCTGATGCGCCGTCCGGTCACCCCCGTCACCCGGCGTGAACTGCACGACTTCGGCCGGGTGCTGCAGGGTGAGCCGCCGGCCGGGCTGCTCCCGCCGGTGTCCGGGGAACAGCTCAACGGCTTCGTCGTACGTGACCAGCGCACCTTCTGGCGCCCGGCCGTCGACAGGGCCCGGCTGTGGCGGCAGGACGTCTGGGTGGACCTGGGCCTGCTGACCTTCGCCCGGGCCACCGTGACCCTGCGGGACGGGCGGCTGATCTCCAAGCGGGAGGCCCTGGCCGAACTGCCGGCGCTCGGCGCTCCGGCCGAGGTCGTCGAGGACATCGCCCGCCGGCGGTACGAGGCACCTGTCCCCGGCCCGGCCACCGCCGACTGGCTCGCCCGCCGGGCCGGCCTGACCCGGGCCTATCTGGGCCCGGCGATCGACGCCCTGGTCACCGCGTACGGCTGACCACGGCGCGGCGGCAGGGAGGGTCAGCCGGAAGCGGGTTCGAGCCGCTCGGCCGGGGCGGGCGCCGGGACGTCCGGCTCGGTCACGGGGCGTTCCCGCAGCGACAGCAGCACCCGCAGCACCCAGATCCACATCACCGTGGAACCGAGCATGTGCGCGGCCACCAGCGCCTCGGGGAGGTGGGTGAAGTACTGGACGTAGCCCACGGCTCCCTGGCACAGCAGCAGGATGAACAGCTCGCGCGTCCGGGCCAGCGGGCCCCGCGGCGCGTCGACCGCCTTCAGCACGAACCACAGCGCGAACGTCAGCGTCACCACGATCCAGGCGAGCACCGCGTGCAGCTTGGCGACCGCCTCCCAGTCGATGTGGATGCGCTCGACCTCGCTGGAGTCACCGGCGTGCGGCCCGGCCCCGGTCACCACCGTGCCGACCGCGATGAGCAGTGCGGACGCGGCCACCAGGAACCACACCAGCTGCTGCACCGCCTTGCCGACCAGCGGGCGCGGCGCCGCGTCGCCCTCCCGGGTGCGCTGCCACATCACCGTCGCGACCGCGATCAGCGCCGTGGAGAGCAGGAAGTGGGCGGCCACCGTGTACGGGTTGAGGCCGACCAGCACCACGATGCCGCCGAGCACCGCGTTGCCCATGACCACCCAGAACTGCGCCCAGCCCAGCCGGGTCAGGCTGCGCCGCCAGGGCTTCTGGGAGCGCGCCGCGATGATGGCCCAGCCGACGGCGGCGCACAGCACGTACGTCAGCATGCGGTTGCCGAACTCGATGACCCCGTGGAAGCCCATGGCCCGGGTGGTGGTCAGCGAGTCGTCGGTGCACGTGGGCCAGGTCGGGCAGCCCAGGCCCGAGCCGGTCAGGCGGACGGCGCCGCCGGTGACGACGATCACCACCGACATCACGAGCGCGGCGAGGGCCGCCCGCCGGACGGTCCGGGGATCCGGGGTCCAGCGGTCGGCGATGAAGGCGAGCGGGTTGCGCAGGGCCGCTTCGGCATCGGCGCGGGTCAGCTTTGGCACGCGCACCATGGTAGGCCGCCGCTTGTGCACGCGTTCACGAGGGTCACTCTCACGCGTCATGCGGGTCACTCCCACGCGTCACTACGGCCCGGACGGGCGTGGCCGAGGGCCCGTTCCCGCGCGGCACAGTGGTTCCGCACGCGTGGCCGAGGGGCCGCTCCCGTGTCCCGTGCTCGGCAGGGCCCGCGGCAGGCGCGGGCCCGGGTCACTCCCAGCGGAAGAACCTGCCCGCCGCGGCCAGCCCGGCCACCGCCCACACGGCGAGGATCCCCAGGTCGGCCCAGGGCATGCCGGCGCCGTGCTGGAGCACGTCCCGCAGGCCGTCCGAGAGCGCGGAGACCGGCAGCAGGCCGAGCACCTGCTCGCCCGCCGAGCCGAACTTCTCCAGCGGCACGATCACCCCGCCGCCCACGAGCAGCAGCAGGAAGACCAGGTTGGCGGCGGCCAGCGTCGCCTCCGCCTTGAGGGTGCCCGCCATCAGCAGGCCCAGCCCGGAGAACGCGGCGGTGCCGACGACGAGCAGCAGCAGGACGGCGGCGGGGCTGCCGTGCGGGGACCAGCCCAGCGCGAAGGCGATGACGGTCAGCAGCACGACCTGGAGGATCTCCGTGACCAGCACGGACGCCGTCTTCGCGGTCATCAGGCCCCAGCGGGGCAGCGGCGAGGAGGCGAGCCGCTTCAGGACGCCGTAGCGGCGCTCGAAGCCCGTGGCGATGGCCTGGCCGGTGAACGCCGTCGACATCACGGCCAGGGCCAGGATGCCCGGGGCGAGGAAGTCGACGGCCTCGCCCTTGCCGGTGTCCACGATGTCGACCGAGCTGAAGAGCACCAGCAGCAGGGTCGGGATGACCACCGTCAGCAGCAGCTGCTCGCCGTTGCGCAGCAGCATCCTCGTCTCCAGCGCCGCCTGCGCCGCGATCATGCGGGGGAGCGGGGCGGCTCCGGGCTTCGGGGTGTAGGTACCCACGGTGGTCACGAGCGCAGCTCCTTGCCGGTGAGCTCCAGGAAGACGTCTTCCAGGGTGTGGCGTTCCACCGAGATCCGGTCCGGCATCACCCCGTGCTGGGCGCACCAGGAGGTGACCGTGGCCAGCAGCTGGGGATCGACGTTGCCGACGACCCGGTAGGAGCCCGGGGTCAGCTCGGCGGCCGTGCAGTCGGCCGGGAGGGCCTTGAGCAGCGAGCCGACGTCGAGGCCGGGGCGGCCGGTGAAGCGCAGGGTGTTCTCGGCGCCGCCCTTGCACAGCTCCTCGGGGGAGCCCTGGGCGATGACCCGGCCGCCGTCGATGATCGCCACGTCGTCGGCGAGCTGCTCGGCCTCGTCCATGTGGTGCGTGGTGAGGATCACCGAGACGCCGTCGGCGCGCAGGTCCCGCACCAAGTCCCAGGTGGCCCGTCGGGCCTGCGGGTCGAGTCCGGCCGTCGGCTCGTCCAGGAACACCAGCTCCGGACGGCCCACGACGGCCATGGCGAGCGCGAGGCGCTGCTGCTGGCCGCCGGAGAGCCGGCGGTAGCCGGTCCGGCCGCAGGAGCCGAGGCCGAGGCGGTCGACGAGGGCGTCGACGTCCAGCGGGTGCGCGTGCAGTTTCGCCACGTGCCGGAGCATCTCGTCCGCGCGGGCGCCCGAGTACACGCCCCCGGACTGCAGCATCACGCCGATGCGGGGCCGCAGCTCGGCGGACTGCCGCACGGGGTCGAGACCCAGGACGCGCACCGTGCCGGAGTCCGGCTTCCGGTATCCCTCACAGGTCTCGACCGTGGTCGTCTTCCCCGCCCCGTTGGGGCCGAGCACGGCGGTCACGCCCGCACCGGCCACCAGGTCGAGGCCGTCCACCGCGGTTTTCGTGCCGTACCGCTTCACCAGGCCCTGGACCTCGATCAGCGGGTGCGGCGCGAAGCGTCTTTCCGGGGGGTGGTGGCCGGGAGACGGGTGGACGGACTCACTTCGCATGGGTCCAGAGTCTAGGGAGACCGCTTGCCCTTCAGGCGGCCGGGTGGGGGAAGTCCTCCTCACGGGGCCGGTGCAGCGGGAGCCACCGCTCGGCGTAGGCCACGGCGTCCGCCACCGGGAACAGCCGGACCTCCGCCGCGCCCACCCGCCCGCGCAGCACGGACCGGTCCCGTTCGTAGTCGTGCCCCAGCTCGTCGAACCGGTCGGAGGTGATCGAGACCTCGACCACCGTCTCCCAGCCGCCGCCCGGGGCGGGCCGCCCGACCTCCACACGGGGCGCGGGTATCCGGTACTCGGCCAGGTGGAAGGCGGTGCAGGCGTCGTAGCCCGCGCCGAGCAGCAGCACCCGGGCGCCCAGCCGCTCCAGCCGGGCCAGCGGGCTGCGCTCGCCGAGCCGGCAGTCCGGGGCGTGGTCCTCGGTGATCTCCCGTGCGCGGGGACCGAGCGCGGCGAACGAGGTCTGCGGGTGCGCGCTGCGCAGGGCGCCCGGCCAGGTCCGCACGGTCTCCGGTATCACGCCGACCCCGAGCGCGGGGGTGATCAGCGGGTCGTACGGGGGCATGGTGGCGCGGATCCGGTCCCACCACTCCGCCGGCACCGGCGGGCTCCCCCATGCGGCCGGATCGGACTGGTCGCCGGTCTGGGTGGGGACGACGAGCGTGCCGGACGGGCCGAGCACGTCGAGGAGTGCCTGGACGACGGCGACCGCCCCGCCGTTCACCCAGCCGAGGGAGCTGAGCGAGGAGTGCACGAGGAGGGTCTCGCCGGTCTCGGCACCCAGCAGACGCAGGCCTGCCGCGAGGGTGTCGCGAGTGACAAGAGGGCCGGTCGGAAGGGGTGCGGGCATGGTCAGGGAGTCTTCCCCACGCGGTCTCGCGACGCCACCGGATTGCCCTCGGAACGGGCCTGGATGATCGATCAGAAGATCGTTTCCGCAGGTCGGATTAGGTAGGCCTAAGTGATGCAGGGCACCGCGCGATGATCCGGACGTCGCTTGTCAGGCTCCGCGGAATTACGCAACAATGGCGTTGTGAAAAACGTCGGCGAGGCTCGGGAGACCCCCACGGGGGCCCCTCAGGAGGAGCTAGCGACCGGTGAGCGCTCGACGCGCAACCGGGTCGCGCGGTCCATCCTGGACCACGGCCCGTCGACCGTCGCCGAACTCGCGGGCCGGCTGGGACTGACCCAGGCGGCCGTACGGCGTCACCTGGACGCGCTGGTCGCCGACGACGTCGTGGCGGCGCGTGAGCAGCGTGTGTACGGCACGCGCACGCGCGGCCGGCCCGCCAGGGTCTTCGCGCTCACCGACTGCGGCCGGGACGCCTTCGACCAGTCGTACGACAAGCTCGCCGTGGACGCGCTCCGCTGGATCGCCGAGCAGGGGGGCGGCCCCGAGGCGGTCGCCGCGTTCGCCCGCGCCCGGATCGCCGCCCAGGCGAGCGCGTACCGCGAGGCGATCGAGGCCGTGACACCCGACAAACGGGCCGAAGCGCTGGCCAAGGCCTTGAGCGTCGACGGGTACGCTGCTACGGCGCGCAGCGCACCGGTCGGCGAGCAGCTCTGCCAGCACCACTGCCCGGTCGCCCACGTCGCGGAACAGTTCCCGCAGCTGTGCGAGGCGGAGACGGAGATCTTCGCAGAGCTGCTGGGTACTCACGTCCAGCGACTGGCGACCATCGCGCACGGCGACGGCGTCTGCACGACGTTCATCCCCAAGACATCCACTGACGCACCTGCAAGCACGGCCGGGAGGAACCCCGCATGACTCTCCCCACGGAGACTGCCCACCCTGAGCTCGAGGGCCTGGGCAAGTACGAATACGGCTGGGCCGACTCCGACGTCGCCGGTGCCTCCGCCAGGCGCGGCCTGAACGAGGACGTCGTCCGCGACATCTCGGGCAAGAAGTCCGAGCCGGAGTGGATGACGAAGCTGCGCCTGAAGGGCCTGAAGCTCTTCGAGAAGAAGCCGATGCCGAACTGGGGCTCCGACCTCTCGGGTATCGACTTCGACAACATCAAGTACTTCGTGCGCTCCACGGAGAAGCAGGCGGAGTCCTGGGAGGACCTGCCCGAGGACATCAAGAACACCTACGACAAGCTGGGCATCCCGGAGGCCGAGAAGCAGCGCCTCGTCGCCGGTGTCGCCGCCCAGTACGAGTCGGAGGTCGTCTACCACCAGATCCGCGAGGACCTGGAGGAGCAGGGCGTCATCTTCCTCGACACCGACACCGCCCTGAAGGAGCACCCGGAGCTCTTCAAGGAGTACTTCGGCACGGTCATCCCGGCCGGTGACAACAAGTTCGCCGCGCTGAACACGGCCGTGTGGTCCGGCGGCTCCTTCATCTACGTGCCGAAGGGCGTGCACGTCGAGATCCCGCTCCAGGCCTACTTCCGTATCAACACGGAGAACATGGGCCAGTTCGAGCGGACCCTGATCATCGTCGACGAGGACGCCTACGTCCACTACGTCGAGGGCTGCACCGCGCCGATCTACAAGTCGGACTCCCTGCACTCCGCGGTGGTCGAGATCATCGTGAAGAAGGGCGCCCGCTGCCGCTACACGACCATCCAGAACTGGTCGAACAACGTCTACAACCTGGTCACCAAGCGCGCCGTGGCGTACGAGGGCGCGACCATGGAGTGGATCGACGGCAACATCGGCTCCAAGGTCACCATGAAGTACCCGGCCGTCTACCTGATGGGCGAGCACGCCAAGGGTGAGACCCTCTCCATCGCCTTCGCGGGCGAGGGCCAGCACCAGGACGCCGGCTCCAAGATGGTCCACATGGCGCCGAACACCTCCTCCAACATCGTGTCGAAGTCCGTGGCGCGCGGCGGTGGCCGCACCTCCTACCGCGGTCTCGTCGAGATCGGCGAGGGCGCCGCCGGATCCAAGTCGAACGTGCTGTGCGACGCGCTGCTCGTCGACACGATCTCCCGCTCCGACACGTACCCCTACGTGGACGTCCGCGAGGACGACGTGTCCATGGGTCACGAGGCGACCGTCTCCAAGGTCTCCGAGGACCAGCTCTTCTACCTGATGAGCCGTGGTCTGAGCGAGTTCGAGGCGATGGCGATGATCGTGCGCGGCTTCGTCGAGCCCATCGCCAAGGAGCTGCCCATGGAGTACGCCCTCGAGCTCAACCGGCTGATCGAGCTGCAGATGGAAGGCGCGGTCGGCTAAGCCCCCGCCTCCGGACCCCAGCTAGCGAAACTGACGCAGGAAAGAGAGCAGACCGACAGCCATGGCTGAGGCTCAGAATTACCCGGTCGGGTCCACCACGGCCGGCCAGATCGCGGTGGCCGCCGAGTCGACCGTCGCCACGCGCATGAGCGCGCCCCCGTCCTTCGACGTGGCGGACTTCCCCGTCCCCCACGGCCGCGAGGAGGAGTGGCGGTTCACCCCGCTGGAGCGGCTGCGCGGGCTGCACGACGGCACCGCGGTCGCGACCGGTGACGGCGTGAAGGTGGACGTCCGGGCTCCCGAGGGTGTGACCGTCGAGACGGTCGGCCGCGACGACGCCCGCATCGGCAGGGCCGGCACCCCCGTCGACCGCGTCGCCGCCCAGGCGTACTCGGCCTTCGAGAAGGCCGGCGTGGTCACCGTCCCCAAGGAGACGGTCCTCAGCGAGCCGATCCGCATCGCCGTGCACGGCGAGGGCGGGGTCGCCTACGGTCACCAGGTGATCGAGCTGGGCGCCTTCGCCGAGGCCGTCGTCGTCATCGACCACACCGGTGACGCCGTACTGGCCGCCAACGTCGACTACGTCCTGGGTGACGGCGCCAAGCTGACCGTCGTCTCCGTCCAGGACTGGGACGACAAGGCCGTCCACGTCGGCCAGCACAACGCGCTGATCGGCCGGGACGCCACCTTCAAGTCCTTCGTGGTCACCTTCGGCGGCGACCTCGTCCGCCTGCACCCGCGCGTCGCCTACGCCGGCACCGGCGGTGAGGCCGAGCTGTTCGGTCTGTACTTCACCGACTCCGGCCAGCACCAGGAGCACCGTCTCCTCGTCGACCACAACACCCCGCACTGCAAGTCCAACGTCATGTACAAGGGTGCGCTGCAGGGCGAGAGCGCGCACGCGGTCTGGATCGGTGACGTGCTCATCGAGGCCAAGGCCGAGGGCACGGACACCTACGAGATGAACCGCAACCTGGTCCTCACGGACGGCGCGCGCGTCGACTCGGTGCCTAACCTGGAGATCGAGACCGGCGAGATCGTCGGCGCCGGCCACGCCTCCGCCACCGGCCGCTTCGACGACGAGCAGCTCTTCTACCTGATGGCCCGCGGCATCCCGGAGCACGAGGCCCGCCGCCTGGTGGTCCGCGGCTTCTTCGCCGAGCTGGTCCAGCAGATCGGTGTCGCCGACATCGAGGAGCGCCTGCTCGCCAAGATCGAGGAGGAGCTGGAGGCGTCGGTCGCATGACCAGCACCTTCGTACGCGCCTGCGGGCTGAGCGAGCTGGAGGAGGACATCCCGAAGCGGGTGGAACTCGACGGCACGCCGGTTTCGGTCGTGAGGACCGAGGGGGAGGTGTTCGCCATATACGACATCTGCTCGCACGCGAACGTCTCGCTCTCCGAGGGCGAGGTGGAGGACTGCCAGATCGAGTGCTGGCTGCACGGCTCCGCCTTCGACCTGCGCACCGGCAAGCCGTCCGGCCTCCCCGCGACGCGCCCCGTCCCCGTATACCCCGTAAAGATCGAAGGGGACGACGTTCTCGTCTCCCTCACCCAGGAGTCCTGAGGCACCCATGGCAACGCTTGAAATCCGAGACCTGCACGTCACCGTCGAGGCCGACAACGCCACGAAGGAGATCCTCAAGGGCGTCGACCTCACCGTGAAGCAGGGCGAGACGCACGCCATCATGGGCCCCAACGGCTCCGGCAAGTCGACCCTCGCCTACTCCCTCGCGGGTCACCCGAAGTACACGATCACCAGCGGCACCGTGCTGCTCGACGGCGAGGACGTCCTGGAGATGTCCGTCGACGAGCGTGCCCGCGCGGGCCTGTTCCTGGCGATGCAGTACCCGGTCGAGGTCCCCGGCGTCTCGGTCTCCAACTTCCTGCGCACCTCCGCCACCGCGATCCGCGGCGAGGCCCCGAAGCTGCGCACCTGGGTGAAGGAGGTCAAGGAGGCCATGGAGCGCCTCAACATGGACCCGGCCTTCGCCGAGCGCAACGTGAACGAGGGCTTCTCCGGCGGTGAGAAGAAGCGCCACGAGATCCTCCAGCTGGAGCTGCTCAAGCCGAAGATGGCGATCCTGGACGAGACCGACTCCGGCCTGGACGTCGACGCGCTCCGCATCGTCTCCGAGGGCGTCAACCGCGTCCGCGAGACCGGCGAGGTCGGCACCCTGCTGATCACGCACTACACGCGCATCCTGCGCTACATCAAGCCCGACCACGTCCACGTGTTCGCCGGTGGCCGCATCGTCGAGTCCGGTGGCCCCGAGCTCGCGGACAAGCTGGAGAACGAGGGCTACGAGGCATACGTGAAGGGTGGCGCATCCGCGTGACACAGCTGCCGGGCCTCCTCGACGTCGAGGCGATCCGCAAGGACTTCCCCGTCCTGGACCGTCAGGTCCACGACGGCAAGAAGCTCGTGTACCTGGACAACGCGGCGACCTCGCAGAAGCCGCGCCAGGTGCTGGACGCCCTGAGCGAGTACTACGAGCGCTACAACGCCAACGTCCACCGCGGTGTGCATGTGCTCGCCGAGGAGGCCACGGCGCTGTACGAGGGCGCGCGTGACAAGGTCGCCGCGTTCATCAACGCGCCGAGCCGCGACGAGGTGATCTTCACCAAGAACGCCTCCGAGTCGCTGAACCTCGTGGCGAACATGCTGGGCTGGGCCGACGAGCCCTACCGGGTGGACCACGAGACCGAGATCGTCATCACGGAGATGGAGCACCACTCCAACATCGTGCCGTGGCAGCTGCTGGCGCAGCGCACGGGCGCGAAGCTGAAGTGGTTCGGCCTGACCGACGACGGCCGCCTGGACCTGTCGAACATCGACGAGGTCATCACCGAGAAGACGAAGATCGTCTCCTTCGTGCTGGTGTCGAACATCCTGGGCACGGTCAATCCGGTCGAGACGATAATCCGTCGCGCCCAGGAGGTCGGCGCGCTCGTCTGCATCGACGCCTCCCAGGCCGCGCCGCACATGCCGATGGACGTCCAGGCCCTCCAGGCCGACTTCGTGGCCTTCACCGGCCACAAGATGTGCGGCCCGACCGGCATCGGCGTCCTGTGGGGCCGCCAGGAGCTGCTGGAGGACCTGCCCCCGTTCCTCGGTGGCGGCGAGATGATCGAGACCGTCTCGATGCACTCCTCCACGTACGCCCCGGCGCCGCACAAGTTCGAGGCGGGCACCCCGCCGATCGCGCAGGCGGTCGGTCTCGGCGCGGCGATCGACTACCTCCAGTCGATCGGCATGGACAAGATCCTCGCCCATGAGCACGCGCTGACGGAGTACGCCGTCCGGCGTCTGGCGGAGGTCCCCGACCTGCGGATCATCGGCCCGACCACGGCCGAGGACCGGGGCGCCGCGATCTCCTTCACGCTGGGCGACATCCACCCGCACGACGTGGGCCAGGTCCTCGACGAGCAGGGCATCGCGGTCCGGGTCGGCCACCACTGCGCCCGTCCGGTCTGCCTCCGCTACGGAATTCCTGCGACTACGCGAGCGTCGTTCTATCTGTACTCCACGCCCGCCGAGATCGACGCACTGGTCGAGGGGCTGGAGCACGTACGGAACTTCTTCGGCTGAGAGGCGTGAGCTGAAACCGTGAAGCTGGACTCGATGTACCAGGAAGTCATCCTGGACCACTACAAGAACCCGCACGGGCGTGGTCTCAGGGATGGCGACGCCGAGGTGCACCATGTGAACCCGACGTGCGGCGACGAGATCACCCTCCGCGTGAAGTACGACGGCACGAAGATCGAGGACGTCTCGTACGAGGGCCAGGGCTGCTCCATCAGCCAGGCCTCCGCATCCGTGCTGAACGAGCTGCTGGTCGGCAAGGACGTCACCGAGGCGCAGCAGATCCAGGAGACCTTCCTGGAGCTGATGCAGTCCAAGGGCCGGATCGAGCCGGACGAGGCCATGGAGGACATCCTGGAGGACGCGGTCGCGTTCGCCGGTGTCTCCAAGTACCCCGCGCGGGTCAAGTGCGCCCTCCTGAGCTGGATGGCGTGGAAGGACGCGACGGCCCAGGCGCTGGGTGGCGCCGACGCCGAAAGGAAGACGGCATGAGCGAGACCGCTGAAATGAAGCCGGCCTCGGAGGAAGAACTCCGCGAGGCGCTGTACGACGTCGTCGACCCCGAACTGGGCATCGACGTCGTCAACCTGGGGCTGATCTACGGCATCCACATCGACGACGCGAACATCGCGACGATCGACATGACCCTGACCTCGGCGGCCTGCCCGCTGACGGACGTCATCGAGGACCAGGCCAAGTCCGCCACGGACGGCCTCGTCAACGAGCTGCGCATCAACTGGGTCTGGATGCCGCCGTGGGGTCCGGACAAGATCACGGACGACGGTCGCGAGCAGCTCCGGGCGCTCGGGTTCAACGTCTGAGAACACCTCGCGCGTGAAGCGGCGGCACCCTCCGGGGTGCCGCCGCTTTCCGTTGGCGCAACCTTCCGGCCAGAAGCATGTGTACGACCGTACACATGCGTTGTGTACGCTCGTACACATGGGATATCTGACGCTCGCCGGCGCCATAGCCGCCGAGGTCGCCGCCACGACGGCGATGAAGTACACCGAGGGCTTCAGCCGGCTCTGGCCCTCACTCGTGACCGCCCTGGGATACGTCGTCTCGTTCGCACTGCTCGCCCAGACGCTGAAGACAGTCCAGATCGGCACCGCGTACGCCATCTGGTCCGGCGTGGGCACCGCGGCCATCGCCGTCCTCGGCCTGCTGCTGTTCGGGGAGGGCCTGAGCCCGGCCAAGGTCGCCGGGATCCTGCTGATCATCGGCGGAGTGGTCGTGCTCAACCTGGACGGGGCGAGCCACTGATGCCCCGCCGGCACGATCCCGAGCGCCGGCAGCGGATCATCGACGCCGCGATCCGGGTGGCCGGCCGGGACGGCATCGCCGGTCTGAGCCACCGCACGGTCGCCGCCGAGGCCGACGTACCGCTCGGCTCCACCACCTACCACTTCGCCACCCTGGAGGAGCTGCTGGTGGCCGCGCTGCGGCAGGCGAACGAGGGCTTCGGCAAGGTGCTGGCCGAGCTGCTGCCGGACGGCGGCCGGGGCGACCTCGCCGCGGACCTCGCCCGGGCCCTCGGGGAGTGGCTCACAGGCGACCGCACCGGCGTGGAGCTGGAGTACGAGCTCTATCTGGCGGCGCTGCGCCGGCCCGCGCTGCGCCCCGTCGCCGCCGAGTGGACCGAGCAGGCGGCCGCGCTGCTGGCCCGCCGCACCGACCCGGTCACCGCCCGGGCCCTGCTCGCGCTGATGGACGGCATCTGTCTGCAGGTGCTGCTGACGGGCGGTTCGTACGACGAGGAGTACGCCCGCACCCTGCTGGCTCGGCTGATCCCCTGAACCGCGCCCGGCACGTGAGACGCGGTTCGCCCTCACCGCCCCGCCCACGTTAGGTTTTGCACCATGACCGAGTCTGCAACCCGTACCACCGGCGCCGTCGCCGCCGGCCTCGCCACGATCGCCTCCGACGGCACCGTTCTCGACACCTGGTTCCCGGCCCCCGAGCTGGTCGAGGAGCCGGGCCCGGCCGGCACCGAGCGGCTGACCGCCGAGCGGGCGGCGGAGCTGCTGGGCGGCGGCGCGACCGCGGCGACCGGCCCGGACGCCCGCCGGGGCGTAGAGGTGGTCGCGGTCCGCACGGTCATCGCCTCGCTGGACGAGAAGCCGATCGACGCGCACGACGTCTACCTGCGCCTGCACCTGCTCTCGCACCGGATGGTCAAGCCGCACGGCCAGAACCTGGACGGCATCTTCGGCCACCTCGCCAACGTCGCCTGGACCTCCCTCGGCCCGGTGGCCGTGGACGACCTGGAGAAGGTCCGCCTGAACGCCCGCGCCGAGGGCCTGCACCTCCAGGTCACCTCGGTCGACAAGTTCCCGCGCATGACGGACTACGTCGCCCCGAAGGGCGTGCGCATCGCCGACGCCGACCGGGTCCGCCTGGGCGCGCACCTCGCGTCCGGCACCACGGTCATGCACGAGGGCTTCGTCAACTTCAACGCCGGCACCCTCGGCACCTCCATGGTCGAGGGCCGGATCTCCGCCGGTGTCGTGGTCGGCGACGGCTCGGACATCGGCGGCGGCGCCTCCACCATGGGCACCCTGTCCGGCGGCGGCAATGTGATCATCTCCCTCGGCGAGCGCTGCCTGGTCGGCGCCGAGGCGGGCGTCGGCATCGCGCTCGGCGACGAGTGCGTGGTCGAGGCCGGCCTGTACATCACCGCGGGCACCCGGGTCACCATGCCCGACGGCCAGATCGTCAAGGCCCGCGAGCTGAACGGCGCGTCCAACATCCTCTTCCGCCGCAACTCGGTCACCGGCACGGTCGAGGCCCGCCCGAACAACGCGGTCTGGGGCGGCCTGAACGACATCCTGCACAGCCACAACTGACGCACCCACCCGGCCGAGCGCCCCCGCCCCCCGGGTGAGGGGCGCTTTGTCATCGGCGTGGGGACCGGGCGAACTCGCGTAGTGCCGTGAAGTCCGGGGCGCGCAGGCCGATCCTCGGGTTCACGTGGTGGAGCAGGGCGGGGCCGGGGTGCCGGGAGCGGACGTACAGCGTGTCCGGCGGGCTCTGCTCGTCGTCCACCCAGGCGAACGGGCGGCCCTCGGCGTACGCCACGATCGCCTCCGTCTTCCAGTGCACGCCGTCGGGGCGCTCGGCGAACAGGCCGGTGCCGAAGTCGACGTACGGCAGCTCGGGCAGGCCGACGGCCGGGGCGATCCAGACGTTGGCCTCGGCCATCCAGCTCGTCGCCCAGCACAGGTCGTAGCCGAGCCGGAGCAGGGCCGGGCCGTGGTCCGGATTCAGCCAGACCCGCAGCGGACGCCGCCCGTACGGCGGCACCCGGATCGTCGTGTAGCCCTCGGGCCGGCGTTCCGGCTGGGCCGCGTACGGGTTGAGGGGGCCGTCGACGTCCAGGAACAACAGGGGGCGGCTCACGGGGACACCGTACGGCAGGAGGGGCGGCCGGCCCGAGGGGATTTCTCCTCGCTCGGCAGGCCGGCGGCGGTCGGTGCGCAAGTCGGGAGAGCTGCGGGGACCGGACGGCCGGGTGCGGCCCGGGCGGGAACGGTGACCGTCTCCGTCCGCCGCCGGTCAGCCTGCGCTGAGCGCCCCGTACAGCGCCAGCAGTCCGTCGGCCGTCTCCCGGCCGGCGGGCAGCAGCGGTGCGCGGGGCGGGCCCGCGGGCAGGTCGAGGCGGCTCAGGAGGGCCTTCGCGGTGACGGTGCCGGGCAGCCCCGCGTTCATCATCGCCTCGATGAACGGCACGGCGGCCAGCTGGAGTTCGGCCGCCCGGGCGGTGTCGCCCGCGTCGAACGCGTCCAGGATCGCGGCGATGTGCGCCGGTACGGCGTTGGCAACCGTGCTCACACAGCCCGCCGCGCCGACCGCGTACAGCGCCAGCACCTGTTCGTCGCAGCCCGCGTAGTACGCCAACTCCGTGCGCGCCAGCACCTTCTGGGTGCCGAGGAGATCGTAGGAGCAGTCCTTCACGGCCACGATGCGCGGGTGCCGGGCGAGGCGGATCATGGTGTCCGGCTCGATGCGGGTGCCGGTGCGGCCCGGGATGTCGTAGAGCATCACCGGCAGCGCGCTCGCGTCGGCGACCTCGAGGAAGTGGGCGGCCACCGCCTCCTGCGGCGGCCTGCTGTAGTACGGCGTCACCACCAGGACACCGTCGGCTCCGGCCTGCTCCGCCGCGAGCGCCATCCGCACCGTGTGCCGGGTGTCGGCCGTGCCGACGCCCGCGATCAGGGTGGCCCGGTCGCCGACCGCCTCGCGTACCGCCGCGACCAGCTCGGCCTTCTCCTCGTCGGTGGTGGTGGGCGACTCGCCCGTGGTGCCGCTGAGGACCAGTCCGTCACAGCCCCGCGCGACCAGCCGGGTGGCAAGCCGGCGGGCGCCGGTCAGGTCGAGCTCACCCGTCCCGGTGAAAGGCGTGATCATCGCGCAGAGGGTGCGGCCGAAGGGCGAGGGCTTGCGTGGGCTCGTCATGGGAGTAGTCTCCGCAGCACTTCGGTGAAGCTCTACTTAATTTTCCTAAGAGGTATCGATAAGCATTGCTGATGAGTTCTGGGTGTGGCCCAAGGTCCTATGTCCAACTCGGCCCTTCATGGGTCACTATGGCCGGAGGGTCACCGACGTCAGGTCATGGGAGGCGCCATGAAGCTCGGCAAGGCACTGGCCACCGGCATCGCCGAGGAGCGACCGCTCGTCCACGAAGAGGAACCCCCGCTCCCCGAGGAGACCGCCCGCACCGAACCGGCCGAGCCGGCCCGCGAAGAGGTCCCGGCCGCCCGATGAGGCTGCGGCTCCCGGCGGAACGCCCGACGGAGCCGCCGACCGGATACAAGATCGCCCACCCGGTGCTGTCCCAGGACGGCACCCGGGCCGGGTTCACCGGTGTATCGCTCGGCGGCGCACTGCCCTACGCCGTCCTCGACGACGCCTCCTGCGTCTACGGCCTGCGCCACCGCCCGCCCGTCCGCCGCTGCGACTGCGGCTTCCACTGCGTGCACGACCGGGCGGCGGCCGAGGCCCTGCTGTGCACCACCGAACACCGGTCCGCCGTCCTGCTGGAGGTCTCCGTCCTCGGTGCCTACATCCGCTTCGAGCGCGGCTTCCGCTACGCCCGGCAGCGGGTGCGCAGCGCCACGGCCGGACCCTGCGGCTGCGGCACCGCCGCCGTCGCGCTGGCCGACGCAGGCTGGGGCCGTCCGGGCTGGCGGGTCCTCGCCCCCTGCTGCGGCGGCTGCGCGCGCGGGCGTACGTCCGTCTCGCTCGCGGGGTTCGCGAGGCTGGCCGGGCAGGGCCTCCGGGTGATCGCCGGGAGTGCCGGAGCCGACCGGCCGTTCACGGAGTTGATGTCCGCCGACGAGTTGGGCGTACCCGAACTGGCTGCCGAGGCCGCGCTGTTGCAGGCGCGTCTCGACTGGTTCCAGTCCCAACTCGCCCGCCTCGGTGAGCACGGGGCGGGAGGCGGCGGGCAGGGCTAAGGACCTTCGGCCCGGGTACCCGGAGGTTCCGTACAGAGAGGAGGCGGAACACCGTGACCGTGACCTCGCAGACACGGCCCGCGGCCGACGGGCACCCCTCCACGGGTGAACTCGTCGGCCGGGCCACCGAACAGCTCTCCCGGCTGCTGCGGCAGGAGGTCGCCCTCGCCAAGGAGGAGCTGACCGAGAAGGGACGCCGGGCCGGACGCGGCGGCGGACTGCTCGGCGCCGCGGGCGCCGTGGGCTACGTCGGACTGATCGTCCTGGCCGGAGCGGCCACCGCCGCCCTCGGTCTGGTGCTGCCCGTGTGGGCGGCGGCGCTGATCGTGGCCGCGGTGTTCTTCGCCGTGGCTGCCGTGCTGGCCGCGACCGGACGCGCCCAGCTGCGCCGCGCCGCCCCGCCCACGCCCGAGGAGACGCTCGGCAGCGTCAGGGCGGACGTCGACGTGATCAGGGAAAGGGCACACCGATGAGGCACAGCAATCCGCACGGCTCGGGCGCCAAGGGCCCCGACGAACTGCGACGCCAGATCGAACACACCCGCAGCCAGCTCGGCGACACCGTCGCGCAGCTGGTGGGCCGGGCCGATGTGAAGGGCCGGGCCCGGGCCCGGGCAGCCGACCTGAGGGACAAGGCCGGCGCCATGACCGTCCAGCTGCGCTCCGGCGCCGCCCACGCCGGGCACGGCGTGCAGGACCGGGCGGCCAAGGCCGGGCACCTGATGCAGGACCGCGCGGCCAAGGCCGGGCACCTGATGCAGGACCGTGCCGTACGGGCCGGCCACGACGCTCAGGAACGGATGACGAAGGCCGGCCACCTGGTGCAGGAGCGGGCCGGGCACGGCGGGCACGCGCTGCAGGACCGGGCGCTGCACGCCGGTCACACCGTGCAGCACGACCTGCGGGTGCCGCGACCGGTGCGGACGGCCATGGGTACCGCGATGCGGCATCCCCGGCCGGTGCTGATCGTGGGCGCGGCGGGCGCCGCCGTCCTCGGCGCGGCCGTGATCTGGCGCAGGATCGACCGCAACCGGTGAGTACCGCACGGCGGGACCGGCCGGGCACGATGCCCGGCCGGTCCCGCCGCCGGGTCACGGACGGAACCGCAGCACCTGCGGGTCGTGGTCGCTGATCTGGTCGTTGAACTCCGCGTTGACGTGCACGCTGTCGTACTCGAAGTCGCAGCCGCGCCGGATCGCCGGGCTGATCAGGATCTGGTCCAGGACCTGCTGGTTGCCCTGGTAGTCATAGGTGTAACGCTCGCTCTTCGGCAGCGACTTGATCGCCGACCACAGCGCGCCGTCACCCTCCAGGATCTCCGCGGTGCCGGAGAACTCGAAGTCGTTCATGTCGCCGAGCGCGATGACGTCCGCGTTCTTCTGCACGGCCAGGATGTCCTTGACGAACGCGTTCACTGCGGTCGCCTGGGCGTGCCGCTGGACCTCCGAGCTGCGCACCGGCGGCTGGTACTGCGAGGTCAGCGCCTGGTCGCCGCCCTTGGAGTTGAGGTGGTTGGCGATCACGAAGACGGTCTTGCCGCGGAAGGCGAACTCGCCGGCCAGCGGCTTGCGGCTGTGGGCCCAGGCCGCGTTCGCCGGGTCGATGCGGCCGGGGGAGGCCGTCAGCTGCGCCTTGCCGTGCACCTTGGTGACGCCGACCGCGGTGGTGGAGTCGCCGCCCGCGCGGTCCACGAAGGACACCCGCTCCGGGTTGAACAGGAACACCTGGCGGATGTTGCCGCCGGGCTCGCCGCCGTCCTGGTCGTTGACCGGGTCGATCGAGCGCCAGTCGTACTTCGGGCCGCCGGCCGCGACGATCGCGTCGATCAGCTTGTTCACGGTCGCGCCCGCGCCGACCGTGCCGTCGTCCTTGGCGCCGTTGTCGTCCTGGATCTCCTCCAGCGACACGATGTCCGGGGACTGCAGGTTGTGCACGATCGAGGAGGCGTGCTTGTCGAAGGTCGCGTCCGACGGGTCGAGGTTCTCGACGTTGTACGTCGCCACGGCCAGCTCGCGGTCCGACTGCTTCCGCGTGGTCTCGCGCTGCAGACCGCCGCTCTTCAGCGTGCCCAGCTCGGACGCGACGAGGGTGTAGCCGCCGAACTGGTTGAAGTCCAGCGGGCCGGTGGTGGTGCCCTCCAGGGTGTCGCCCACGTTCGCCTTGGGGAAGCCGGCGGTGGAGCCCAGCGACTGGATCTGGAGCCGGCCGGTGTTCTGGGAGTCGTAGGAGCCGTACACCGTGCCGCCGCGGCGGTTGCGGTGCTCCCACGGCTTCACCGTGACCCACAGCTCGCTGTACGGGTCGGTGGCGGTGACCACACGGGCGTCGGCGACCTGGACGTTCATGCCCTCCAGGGACTCGTAGTAGTCCAGGGCGTACTTCGACGGGTCCAGGGGCAGGCCGTTGACCGAGCCGGCGGCGGCCGTGTCGCCCGCGGGGGCGTACGCGCCCGGCACCGAGTGCCGGTCGACGACCGCCGGCGCCGGAACGGCGTTGCCGGTGGAGACGGTGGTGATCGCCGGCTTGGTGATCTCCGTCACCGACTGGTTGCCGGACGAGGTGCCGCCCGGGACGTACTCGGAGACCGTACCGGTCACCGTCACCGAGTCGCCGACCGCGACCTTCGGCGTGGAGCTGGTGAAGACGAACACGCCCTCGCTGGTGGCCGGGTTGTCGTCCGGGGCCGCGTCCTGGATCCAGAAGCCCTTGGAGGAGCCGTAGGTGCGGGTGGCCGTGACGATGCCGGGCACGTCCGTCACCTTCTGCCCGGCGAACGGGGATATCCGGGTCGTGCCCTGGATGTCGTGGACGCGCACCGAGTCGGCGTGCGCGGGAGAGGCGAGGACGACGGCGGACGCCGCGCTGCAGACGGCGGCGACGGTGAGCGCGGCGAGGCGCGCGGAAGACCTGCTCGGCAAGGGATTCCCTCCGGGGACGTACGTGAGCGCCGGGACGAGGGTGGAACGGGAGCGTGCGGGGCTCGTAGCCCTCTGTGACACGCATAGAGTCGAGTGAACAGTTGTCCCCCCAACTTCTACGCGCGTCAATCTCCTGCCTGGCCCGGGGAGTTGTCAAGGTTTCGGCCATGTACGGCGGCCTACGGGGAGATGAACCGGGCGGCATGGGTGGAAATCCGTCTAGGCTGAGCGGCTGAGCCCGTTTCACGGTCCGAGGAGAACCAGCCGATGTCAGACAGCTCCCCCCTGCCGCCCGTACGGCTGCACCCCGAAGCGGAGCTGGCGCGCGCCGCGCTGTCCACGCCGTTGCTCTCCCGGGCCGCCCGCCTCGCCCGCTGGGCCGGCCCCGAGACCCGTGTGGACGCCGGCGGCGGGCTGGTCGAGGAGCAGTTGCCGGCCGCCGCCGGTCTGCTCGGACTCACCGGGGACGACGCCGCCGCGTACGCCAGTGAGGCCTGGCGGGTCGCCGTGGACGCCGGCCTGGTGGAGATCGTGGACGAGGACGCCGGCACCGTCCGGGCGGGCGAGGAGCTGGGGCTGCTCACCGGCGGTTCCCCGCACGACGTGCTCACCGTCTGGCTCGCCGCGCTGGAGACCGTCGTCGCCGACGCGTCCGTCCCCGACCTTCAGGAGCTGGCCGGCGCGCTGGACGCGGGCGGCGAGGTCGATTTCTCGTCACTCGACTGGGACCCGGAGGCCGAGGCGGAGTTCCTCGACGGCGTCCTCGGCAACCTCTACCTGCTGACCGTCGGTGAGGACGGCCCCGGAGAGTCCCCCGTCCCGCTGCCGGCCCTCGCCGCCTCCATGATCGTGCCCGACGACATGGGCGAGCCCACCAACGACGTCCTGGAGCAGGTCTCCGACGCGATGATGCGGCTGGACGACCAGTTCCGGCTGCTGGAGCCCATCGGACTCGTGGAGTACCAGCCGGTGGACGAGGCCCTGATGGCCGACGCCGACGAGGAGCCCGCGGCGCCCGTGGACGACACCGACGTCACCCGCTACGGCATCGTCCGGCTCACCCCGCTCGGCGTCTACGGCCTGCGGGCCCGGCTGCTGGAGGCCGGGTTCGAGGCACCGGCCGTCGGCGAGCTGGCCGGCAAGGGCGCGGACGCACTGCTCGACGGCACCGCCCGGTTCGGCCGGTCCGCCGCCCGGGCCGAGACCGAACAGTGGCTCGACAGCCGCGAACCCCTCGCGGCCGCAAGGGAGTTGCTGGCGGCGGCCCGGGGAGCGGACGCGGGCGCCCCGCTGCGCAGGCTGCGCTGCCAGCAGGCGCTGTCGCTGCTCGGCACCGAGGCCGAACCCGCGCTGCGGGAGGTGCTGGACGACCCCGAGCTGGGCGGCCTCGCCCGCGTGTGGCTGAGCGAGCGGGGGGCCGCGGGCGTACCGGCGCCCTCCCAGGACATGGTGTTCTGGCTGACCGTCGACACCCTGGCCGCGCAGCTCCAGGCCGAGGGCAACTCCGACGAGCTGCAGGCCCTGGTGGAGGGGCTGGCGGCTCAGCACAGCGGGTTCTTCGCGGCGGCCTGGCGGGTGGGGCACCCCGCCACCGCGGAGGTCCTGGACGCGATGGGCCGGCTGCACCCGGACAAGAAGGTGGCCAAGGAAGCGCGGAAGGCGGCGTTCAAGGCGCGGTCCCAGCACGGCGGATGACCGTCGTGTCGCACAAATGACCGGTGCTTTTGCGGGCCATGGTCCGCCGCATACGGATTCATGGAACCGGCGCCCTGGTGGTAGCGCGGCGTTCAACTCCCGTTCACGAGTGGGCGGGAGCGTGTGCGCCGAGCCGAGGCCCCCCACCCTCCACGGCACTACCACCGTCGTCACAGGAGACACCATGTCGCTCACCCGTAGGGACTTCGCCAGAAAATCCGCGATCACCGGTGCCGGGGTCGCCCTGGCGGGCAGCGTCGGCGCCCTCGCCACCGCGCCGAACGCCCTGGCGGCCACGGACACCGAGAGCGCCGAGGCCGAGTCCGCCCACGGGGGCCACCACCACGGCGTCGGCTACGGCCCGCTGGTCTCCGACCCGGACGGGATCCTCGCCCTGCCCGCCGGCTTCGAGTACACGATCATCACGTACAGCGGCAAGACCAAGCTGGAGTCCGGCGAGTTCACCCCGTCCAACCACGACGGCACCGCCACCTTCGACGGCCCCCGCGGCGCCACCCTGCTCGTCAACAACCACGAGCTGGCCGGCGCCCGCGCCAACTGGCCGCACCCGGTGCCACTGACCGAGGGCCTCGTCTACGACCCGGGGGCGGCCGGCGGCTGCACCGTCGTGGAGGTCCGCCGCGGCGGCCAGGTCGCCGAGTGGGTGGGCATCGCCGGCACCGCCACCAACTGCGCGGGCGGCCGGACCCCCTGGGGCACCTGGCTGACCTGCGAGGAGACCGAGGACAAGGCCGGCAGATACGGCTTCACCAAGGACCACGGCTACGTCTTCGAGGTCGACCCGGAGGACCACCGGGCCAACCGCGACCCCAAGCCGATCAAGGCCCTCGGCCGCTACGCCCACGAGGCCGTCGTCGTGGACCCCAAGCGCGGCCACCTCTTCCTGACCGAGGACGCCGCCGGTCCCAACGGACTCTTCTACCGCTGGGTCCCGCCGCACGGCTTCCACCACGGCCGCGGCAAGCTGCGCACCCTCGCCGACGACGCGGGTGTGCTCCAGGCGTTCAAGTGCTTCGACTCCGGCGGCAAGTTCGTGGACGACCTGTCCCGCGCCACGAAGATCGGCACTGTCTACGGCGTCGACTGGGTGGACGTCCCGGACCGTGACGCCAAGACCGTCTCGGTGCGCAAGCAGTTCACCGACGGCCAGGTCACCCGCGCCCGCAAGCTGGAGGGCATGTGGTGGGGCGACGGCGGCGTGTACGTCGTCTCCTCCTTCGCCCGCCAGGAGAGCCCGGTCCAGCACGACGGCCAGGTCTGGTTCTACGATCCGGGGCGCCGCACGCTCACCCTGAAGGTGCTGCTCGGGGTGAACCCCGACCCGGCCGAGGACGGCGCCTTCGACGGCCCCGACAACATCACCGTCTCCCCCTACGGCGGCCTCGTCATCGCCGAGGACGGCGAGGGCGTCCAGCACCTGTTCGGCGCCACCGAGAGCGGCCGGACCTACCCGATCGCCCGCAACGAGCTGAACATCGGCACCGAGGAGGAGCCGGAGTACAGCGAGTTCACCGGCGTCACCTTCTCGCCCGACGGCAAGACCCTCTTCGCCAACATCCAGACCCCCGGCATCATGCTCGCCATCACCGGTCCCTGGAAGCGGCACAAGCGGTAAGCAAATTCGTTGGCCCGGCCCGCGGCCGTCCTCCTAGAGTGGTGCACGTCCAGGTGCGACAGGCAGGACCTACTTCCACTCATCATGGGGAGGCCGCGGGTTCGAATCCCGCCACCGGCTCCGACAGGCCGGTGTAGCTCAGGGGCAGAGCACCGTACGTCGGTTCCGCCGATCCTGATCTCTGGACACCAAGAACTTCGCACCTCCCGGTGCGCAGGCTGCGGTTACTTCTTTTGCAAAGAATCCACGACCGCCGCCGACCTGATCTCGGGAGGCGCAGCACATGGTGGGTGTCCGGTGCGCAGGCAGCGGTTACTTCCTTGGACGGCAGAGCGCGGGTTCGAATCCCGTCGGCGTCTTCGGGACGCCGTAGCTCAGCGGGTAGAGCAGCCGTATGTGAACCGCCGCCGACTCTCGACCTCGGGCACCCTCCATTTGCTGCGCCTCCCTCCGAAACGCTCACGAATTCGGGGGAATTCACCATGGCGCGATTCAACACGCGTACCGCCAAGGCGCAGCCGAAGTCGGCGGTGGCATCGACCGGCCGCGTCCTGCGGACCCACGAGGGCGGCCGGGGCCAGGAGCGCGACCCGCGCTCGGAGCTGTTCCTGCTCGCCGTCGCCGACTTCGTCTCGCAGGACACCTTCTACGAGAAGGCCGAGGACCGTGACGACCGGTTCGCCCGGCTCGTCCGTGACCTCGCCGTCGCGGACCCGCAGTGGACGGCCGGACTGCTGGGCTGGCTGCGCGGCGAGGGCAACATGCGCACGGCCTCCCTCGTGGGCGCCGCCGAGTACGTGCACGCACGGCTGGCGGCCGGGGCGACCGACGGCCCGTCGAACCGGCAGGTCGTGGCCTCCGTGCTGCAGCGCCCGGACGAGCCCGGCGAGCTGCTCGCGTACTGGACGTCGGCGTACGGCCGCGCCGTGCCCAAGCCCGTCAAGCGCGGTGTCGCCGACGCCGTACGACGGCTCTACCACGCCCGGTCGCTGCTCAAGTACGACACCGCGTCCAAGGGCTACCGCTTCGGCGACATCCTCAACCTGGTGCACGCCTCCCCGGACCCGGACAAGCCGTGGCAGGGCGACCTCTTCCGGTACGCGCTCGACCGGCGCCACCACCCGGACACCGCCGTGCCGCCCGCGTCGCTCCCGGCGCTCTCCCTGCACCGCGAGCTGATGGCGCTGCCCGTCGAGGCACGGCGGGCAGTCGTCACCTCGGCCGACGGTGCCGAGCGGCTGGCGGCGGCGGGCGTCACCTGGGAGGCGCTGGCCGGCTGGCTCCAGGGCCCGCTGGACAAGGCGGCCTGGGAGGCGGTGATTCCGTCCATGGGCCCGATGGCGCTGGTCCGCAACCTGCGGAACTTCGACGAGGCCGGCGTCTCGGACGAGGTCGCCGCCCAGGTCGCGGCGAGGATCAGCGACCCGGAGCAGGTGCGCCGCTCGCGGCAGTTCCCGTTCCGCTACCTGGCCGCCTACCAGCACGCGCCCTCGCTGCGCTGGTCCTACCCGCTGGAGCAGGCGCTCGGCCACTCGCTGGCCAACGTGCCCGCGCTGCCGGGCCGGACGCTGATCCTGGTCGACCGCTCGGGCTCGATGTTCTGGTCGAAGGTGTCGGCGCGTTCCCAGCTCAGCCGGGCGGACGCGGCGGCGGTCTTCGGTACGGCGCTCGCGCTGCGGGCGGCGGACGCCGACCTGGTCCAGTTCGGCTCGACCAGTGACACGGTCCGGTTCCGCACGGGCGAGTCGGTGCTGAAGGTCCTGGAGCGCTTCGGCGACCTGGGGGGCACCGACACCACCGAGGCGGTGCGCCGGCACTACAGGCGGCACGACCGGGTGCTGATCGTCACCGACGAGCAGTACTCCCCGCACCGGCACGGCGGCCCCACGGCCCAGGTCCCGGACCACGTCCCGGTGTACACCTGGAACCTGGAGGGCTACCGGGCGGGCCACGGTCCGTCGGGCACGGGGAACCGGCACACCTTCGGCGGGCTCACCGACGCCGCGTTCCGCATGGTCGCGCTGCTGGAGAGCGGCCGGGACGGCCGCTGGCCCTGGCTCGCCTGACCGTCCGCGGGCCGTGCGTCCGTCCGCAGAGCACCACGGCGATAAGCGGGGAATGTCTCCGTTTAGTGTTCGATAGGATACGGAGAGGGTCCCCGGTTTGCAAGGAGTGGGTGGATGACGCAGGGCAGGCCCATGCGCGCGGACGCTCGGCGGAATTACGAGCGGTTGCTGGAGGTGGCGGCGCAGGCCTTCGCGGAGCATGGGGAGAAGGCGTCGCTCGACGACATCGCCAAGCGGGCGGGCGTCGGCTCGGGCACGCTCTACCGGCACTTCCCGACCCGGCAGGCACTGCTGGAGGCGGCGTACCTGGACCGCATCGAAGCGCTGGGGGTGCGCGCCGAGGAGCTGGCGAAGGAGCTGCCGCCGGGCGAGGCGCTCGGGGAGTGGCTGTACGAACTGGCCGTCGGCACCCTTCAGGTGCGGGGGATGAAGGCGCTGCTCAGCTCGGCGGTGACGGAGAGCAGCGCGGCGGCGCTGACGGTGTGCGGGAACGTGGTGAAGGGCGCGGTGGCCCGGCTGGTCGGGGCCGCGCAGGCGGCGGGGGCGCTGCGGGGGGACGTGGAGCCGATCGAGGTGCTGCGGCTGGCGCACGGCGTCGCCTCGGCCGTGGAGCTGGCGGGAACGGGGGAGCGCGAGATCCGCCGCTACCTGGGCCTGCTGCACGAGGGTCTGCGGTCCGGCTGAGGCTGGTCTGCCGTCACGCGGTGGGCCTCACCCGCCCCGACAGGCTGAGCGAGCGCCCAAATGGGGCGCGGGGAACTGCCGCCCGGCCACGACGGCGCCGCAGCTGGGTGACGGCCGTCCCCAGTGGCGGACGCCCACGACGAAGCCGACGGCACAGCAGCGCCCGCCAAGGGGCGCGGGGAACTGCGCGCCCGGCCACGACGGCGCCGCAGCCGGGTGACGGCCGTCAGCGCGACGGCGCGTCCCCGGCCCGACTCCGGTGCCGGCCGACTCCGGTGCCGGCCGACTCCGGTGCCGGCCGACTCCGGTGCCGGCCCGACTCCGGTTCATGTCGGTCCTACAGCGCCCTCGCCCCCGGCTCCACCATGTTCCGTACCGTCCGCGCCTTCACGAACTCGCCCACCGCCGTCATGTCCCACTCGCCGGAGAACTGGCGGACGAGCTTGGCCATCATGACGCCCGTCTGGGGCTGCGCGCCGGTGAGGTCGAAGCGGACCAGTTCCTCGTCCGTGGCCGCGTCGACCAGGCGGCAGTACGCCTTGGCGACCTCCGTGAACTTCTGGCCGGAGAAGGAGTTGACCGTGAAGACCAGCCCGGTGACGTCCTGGGGGAGGCGGCCGAGGTCGACCACGATCACCTCGTCGTCGCCGCCGCCCTCGCCGGTCAGGTTGTCGCCGGAGTGCTTGACCGCGCCGTTCAGGATCGTCAGCTTGCCGAAGTAGCAGCTGTCGATGTGGTTGCGCTGCGGTCCGTAGGCGATGACCGAGGCGTCCAGGTCGATGTCCTTGCCGCGGAAGGCCGGCTCCCAGCCGAGGCCCATCCGCACCTGGGACAGCAGCGGCCGGCCGCCCTTGACCAGGGACACCGTCTGGTTCTTCTGCAGGCTGACCCGGCCCTTGTCCAGGTTGATCTTCCCGGCCCCCGGCGCCGGCGCGGCCGGCTGCGGCGGCGCGCTCGGCCGCGGCGGGGCGGCGGCCGGCTGCGGCGGGGCCGCGGGGGCGGCCGGGGCGGCGGCCGGCTCCTCCACCGTCACACCGAAGTCGGTCGCGATGCCCGCGAGCCCGTTGGCGTACCCCTGGCCGACGGCCCGCGCCTTCCACTGGCCGCCCCTGCGGTAGATCTCCACGACCACCAGCGCGGTCTCGGTGCCGAGCTGCGGCGGGGTGAACGACCCCAGCACGGCACCGCCGTCCGCGTCCCGGATCGTGGCGGTCGGCTCGATGCCCTGGAAGGTCTGCCCTGCGGCGTCCGGGCTGGCCGTGACGACGATCTTCTCGATGTCCGGCGGCACGGCGGCGGTGTCGACCGTGACCGCGTCGGGGGCGGTGCCGCCGCCGGAGCGGTACGTCACACCCGGGCCCGTGGGCTGGTTGTAGAAGATGAAGTCGTCGTCGGAACGCACCTTGCCGTCGCCGGTGAGCAGCAGGCCCGACACGTCGAGCCGCACCGGGGCGGAGACGTCCACCGTCACGCGCGCGGCCGAGAGAGGGATGTTCGAGCCAGGGGTCATAGCTGTCATGCCGGGTGAACGAACGACACCCCTTTACCGTTCCCTTACCGGCCGAACGGCTTACGGCACCACCACGATCTTCCGCCCCACCCCCGCCGCGAACTGCTCCAGCGCCTGCGGGTACCGCTCCAGCGGGATCCGGTCGCTGATGAACACCTCGGGGTCCAGGACACCGTTCGCGAACAGTTCCGCCGCGCGCTCGAAGCTGTGCAGCACGGCCATCGAACCGGTGATCGTGATCTCCTGGTTGTAGATCCGGTACGGGTCGATCGTCACCCGGGCCGCGTAGTCGGCCACCCCGAACTGCAGGAACGTGCCCGCCTTCGCCACCCGGTCCAGGCCGTCCTGGATCGCCGCCGCGTTGCCGGTCGCGTCCACCACGACGTCCCAGCCCCGCGGCCGGTCCAGCTCGTCCGCGCTCGCCGCCGAGCCGGACACGCCGAGGCGCCGCGCCGTCTCCAGGCGGGCCGGGTTCACGTCGACCACGTCCACGCTCGCCGCTCCGGTCCGCTTGGCCAGTTCCAGCATCATCAGGCCCATGGTCCCGGAGCCGTAGATGAGCACGTGCGCGCCGAGGCGGGACTGCAGGACGTCATAGCCGCGCACCGCGCAGGACAGCGGCTCCACCAGGGCCGCGTCCTCGGTGCGCACGTGCTCGGGCAGCTTCACGCAGTTCGCCACCGGGGCGAGGGCGTACCGCGCGGCCCCGCCCGCCGTCGTCACGCCGATCGCGGCCCACCGCTCGCACAGGTTGTTATGTCCGGTGCGGCAGTACCGGCACTCGTAGCAGTAGAGCGAGGGGTCGACGGCCACCCGGTCGCCGACCGCCACCTCGGTGACCTGCGTGCCGACTCCGACCACCTCGCCCGCGAACTCGTGGCCGGGGACGATCGGCAGCTTGGGCGCGAACTCGCCCTGGAGGATGTGCAGGTCCGTCCCGCACAGGCCGCAGGCGGCGACCTCGACGACGACCTCGCGGGGCCCTGGCGTCGGGTCGGGGACCTCGGTGACGACGGCCCGGCCCACGGACTCGATGACGGCGGCCTTCATTTCACGGCTCCCAACGACAGGCCCTGGACCAGCTTGTCCTGGGCGGCGAACCCCGCGGCGAGCACCGGCAGGGAGATGACGAGCGACGCGGCGCACACCTTGGCCAGGAACAGGCCCTGGCTGGTGATGAAGCCGGTCAGGAAGACGGGGGCGGTCTCGGCGACCACACCCGTCAGGACCCGGGCGAAGAGCAGCTCGTTCCAGCTGAAGATGAAGCAGATCAGGGCGGTGGCGGCGATGCCGGGCAGGGCGATCGGGGCCACCACGCGCGCGAGGATCGTCGGCAGCCGGGCGCCGTCGATCTGCGCCGCCTCGATCACCGCGACCGGGACCTCGGCGAGGAAGGACTGCATCATCCACACCGCGATCGGCAGGTTCATGGAGGTGTAGAGGACGACCAGGAGCCAGATGTTGTCGAGCATCCCGGTGTTCTTCGCGAACAGGTAGATGGGCAGCAGGCCGGCCACGACCGGCAGCATCTTCGTGGACAGGAAGAAGAACAGGACGTCCGTCCACTTCCGCACCCGGCGGATCGACAGCGCGTACGCCGCCGGCAGGGCGAGGAGGAGGACGCACAGCGTCGAGACCAGCGAGGCGACCGTCGAGTTGATCAGCGCGGGCCAGGGGCTCGCCCCGCCGCCGCTGCCGAAGAACTCACGGTAGCCGTCCAGGGTGAGGGAGGCGCCGAAGGACGGCGGATTGGCCGCCGCGTCCGCCTCGGAGTGGAAGGACGTCAGCGCCATCCAGGCGATGGGCAGGAAGAAGACGATGCCGGCCAGCCAGGCCACCAGGCCGAAGCCCAGGCCCCGGTGCCTTCTGACCCTCAGGGCGATGTCGCTCATGCGCGGGACGCCTCCTCGCGGAACAGGGACGACACCACGCGCAGGGCGAAGGTCGCGATGACGATGGAGCCGATGACCACCAGGACGCCGGCGGCCGAGGCGAGGCCGTTCTCGTGGGCCTGGTAGAAGCTCTGGTAGACGGTGTAGGGGAGGTTGGCGGTGCCCAGCCCGCCGGAGGTGATCGTGAAGACGGCGTCGAAGTTCTGGACGATGTAGATCGAGCCCAGCAGGGCGCCGAGTTCCAGGTAGCGGCGCAGGTGCGGGAGCGTCAGATGGCGGAAGACCTGCCAGTCGTTCGCGCCGTCCACCCGCGCGGCCTCGATCTGCTCGGGGTCACGGCTCTGCAGACCGGCCAGCAGGATCAGCATCATGAACGGCGTCCACTGCCACACCAGGGAGGCCTCGACCGCCAGCAGCGGCATACGGGAGATCCAGTCGGGCTGCGGGCCGCCGACGTAGTGCAACAGGCCGTTGAGCAGGCCGTACTCGGGGTTGTAGAGGACGTGCTTCCAGAGCAGGGCGGCGGCCACCGGGACCACCAGGAAGGGGGCGATCAGCAGGGTGCGGACGACGCCCCGGCCGCGGAACCTGTGGTTCAGCAGGAGCGCCAGCGCCAGGCCGAGGACCAGGCTGACGAGCACCACCGTCACCGTCAGCAGCACGGTCGTCCACACCGAATGGCGCAGGTCCGCGTCGGTCAGGACCTGGCGGTAGTTGTCGAGGCCGGTGAAGTGGCGGGCCTTCGGGTAGAGGGCGTTCCAGTCGAAGAAGGAGATCACCAGCGTGGCGACGAACGGCAGCTGGGTCACGACGATCATGAAGACGAGGGCGGGCAGGAGGGGGGCCCGGGTGGCCCAGGCGCGCAGCCGGGCCGGGGGCCGACGTGTGGCGCGTGCCGGTGTCGCCGCGCAGGGTGTCGTCGCGGTCATCGTCCCTCGTACTCCTCGGAGATGCGCTCGGCGAGCGCCTGCGACTTCTTCAGGGCCGAGTCCGTGGACTGCCGTCCGGCGATGGCGGAACTGATCTCCTGGGAGACCTTGGTGCCGAGGTCGGTGAACTCGGGGATGCCGACGAACTGGATGCCGGGCGCGGGGCGCGGCTGTACGCCGGGGTCGTTCGGGCGGCTGTTCTCGATGGCCTCCCGGGTCATCTCCTGGAAGGCGGCGGCGGACGCGCGGTAGGCGGCGTTGGTGTACGTCGACGCCCGCTTGCCCGCCGGCACGTCGGACCAGCCGCTGGTCTCGCCGACGAGCCGTTCGTAGCCCTTGCCCGACGCCCAGGAGACGAACTTCCAGGCCTTGTCCGGATTGCGGGAGGCCTGCTGGATGCCCCAGGCCCAGGTGTACAGCCAGCCCGAGGACCTGGTCCGTTCCACGGGCGCGGGGGCGTAGCCGAGCTTGCCCTTGACCGGTGAGTCGTCCGCCTCCAGCAGGCCGGCCGCGGAGGTCGCGTCGTACCACATGGCGACCTTGCCCTGGGTCATGTTGTTCAGGCACTCGGCGAAACCCGACTGGGCGGCGCCGGATTCGCCGTGCTCGCGGACGAGGCCGACATAGAACTCCGTCGCCTCGCGGAAGGCGGGGGAGTCGAGCCGGGCCTTCCAGTCCTTGTCGAACCAGGTGCCCCCGAAGGTGTTCACGACGGTGGTCAGCGGTGCCATCACCTCGCCCCAGCCGGGCAGTCCGCGCAGGCAGATGCCCCGCATGCCGGGCCGGGCGCCGTCCGCCTTCGCCGCGAGGTCGGCCACCTGCCGCCAGGTGGGGTGGGCCGGCATGGTCAGGCCCTTCGCAGCGAACACGTCCTTGCGGTACATCAGGAAGGACGACTCGCCGTAGAAGGGCTGGCCGTAGAGCTTGCCGTCGTCGCCGGTCAGGGACTCGCGCATCGGCTGGAGGACGTCCTGCTCGTCGTAGGCCGGGTCCTTCGCGACGTACGGGTTCATCTCGTGCAGCCAGCCGTTGCGGGCGTAGATCGGTATCTCGTAGTTGGACAGCGTGGCCACGTCGTACTGGCCGGCCTGGTTGGCGAAGTCCTGGCTGATCTTGTCGCGGACGTCGTTCTCGGGCAGGACCGTGAAGTTGACCTTGATGCCGGTCTCCTTGGTGAAGTGCGCGGCGGTCAGCTTCTGCAACTCGGTCATCTGCGGGTTGTTGACCATCAGGACGTTGATGGCGTCGCCGCCGGAACCGGTCCCGCCCGCACCGGCCCAGCAGCCGGAGAGCAGCGGGGCGAGCAGCGTCCCTGCGGCGGCCGCGGCGAGCGTGGCTCGCGGCCTCCGTCGGCTCGGGGTGCGCATGGATCGCTCCTGGAGGTATGAGGGCATGAATAGGGAGACATGTGGACATAATGGGCTTTTGGGGCCGGGGTGCCCTGAGGGTGGGGGCGGCGGAGGGGGCCGGGCCGGTCAGACCCGGATGACCTGGGGGCCCAGCAGGGAGTAGCGGTGGGCCTCGGCGGCCGGCAGGAGGGTGCTGGTCACGATCGCCTCCAGCGCGCCGATCTCCGCGAAGCGGCAGAAGCTGACCGCGCCGAATTTGGTGTGCACGCCGGCGAAGACCGTACGGCGCGCTGCCCGGACGGCCTGTGCCTTGACCTCGCTCACCGCCGGGTCGGGGGTGGTCAGGCCGTACTCGCGGGAGATGCCGTTGGCCCCGATGTAGGCGAGGTCGATCACGAAGCCGGCCAGCATCTTCGTGGTCCAGTGGTCGACGGCGGCCAGGGTGCCCGGGCGGACCCGGCCGCCGAGCAGCAGCACGGAGATCCGGTCGGACTCCGCGAGGGTGCCCGCGACCGGCAGGGACGCGGTGACCACGGTCAGCGGCCGGTCCTTCGGCAGCGCCTCGGCGATGAGCTGCGGGGTGAAGCCCTCGTCGACGAAGACCGTCTCGGCGTCCCCCAGCAGGTCGGCCGCCGCGGCGGCGATCCGGCGCTTCTCCGGCACATGGCTGGTGGCGCGGAAGGCGAGCGTCGTCTCGAAGCCGGCGCTCTCCACCGGATAGGCGCCGCCATGGGTGCGGCGGACCAGGCCGTGGTCCTCCAGAGCGCGCAGGTCGCGCCGGATGGTCTCCTTGGCCACGCCCAGTTCGGCGGCGAGTGCGGTGACGTCCACCGAGCCGGTGGCGCGCGCGGCCCGCACGATCTCGCGTCGGCGTTCCTCCGTGGTCCACATGCTCATGTCGTCACCCACTTCCCTGTGGAACTGCCCGTTCGGGCTCATGGAGGAAGTTCTACCGTCGGTGCGCGACGCTGGCCAGGCCTGCCGGGTGCCCGGTAGTGCCCGCTTGTGCCCGTTCCGCGGGGGCCGTGCCCGGCGCGGACCTGCGCGGCTGTCCGGGAGGGAGTGTGATCGGGCACGGCGGATGCCCGGACATGACGGCGGCCGGGCCCGATCGGTGCCCGCCCGTACGCGTGGGGGTTTCCCTTCCGGCCGCCGGAGGCCGCCGGAAGGGTCAGTGCGGCCAGATCGGCGGGTCGTTCACGAAGTGCCCGCCCAGGTGGCTGTGGGCCGGGTTCTCCGGGTCCAGCTCGCCCTGCTCGGCGACGAGTTTCCCGGCGTACGGCTCGGAGTCGTCGCGCGGCTCGTAGCCGAGCGCCCGCGCGCTGGTCAGGTCCCACCACAGGCGGGTGTTGGCGGAGGAGCCGTAGACGACCGTGTGGCCGACCTCCTCGGCGGTCAGGGCCGCGTGGAAGAGGCGGGCGCCGTCGGCCGGGCTCATCCACACCGAGAGCATGCGGACGCTGGTGGGCTCGGGGAAGCAGGAGCCGATGCGTACGGAGACGGTCTCCAGGCCGTGCTTGTCCCAGTACAGCTGGGCCAGGTCCTCGCCGAAGGACTTCGACAGGCCGTAGAAGGTGTCCGGCCGGCGCGGGGTGTCGACGGGGATGAGCGGCTCGCCCGCGCGCGGGGCGGGGGTGAAGCCGACCGCGTGGTTGGAGGAGGCGAAGACGATCCGCGGCACACCCTCCTGGCGGGCGGCCTCGTACAGGTGGTAGGTGCCCTCGACGTTCGACCTCAGGATCTTCTCGAAGGGCGCTTCCAGGGAGATGCCCGCGAGGTGCAGGACCGCGTCCACGCCCCGGACGGCCTCGCGCAGCGCGTCCCGGTCGGCGAGGTCCGCGGTGATCGCGTCCGGTTCGCCCTCGACCGGACGGACGTCGAACAGGCGCAGCGTGTAGCCGTACTCCGGCAGCAGGGACCGCATCAGGGTGCCGAGCCCGCCGGCGGCGCCGGTGAGCAGGACGGTGCGGGGAGCGGGCATCCTTCGATCTCCTTGTGTGCTCTAGCCAGCGGCCGTATGCGTGGACAGCATTCACATTCGTGGACACGCTAGAAGCGGTGACGGGCCCCGTCAAGTGTGCGCCGACCGGGGTAAATCCGCTGGTGTGTTGCTCGTTCGTCCGCTTGACCCGCTCCGATACCGGCCCGTAGCGTGAAGTCGTTCAGAAATATAGACGCCGATCAGAAGCATGCACCGACAGGGAGCGCCTGTGACGCCAGCCCCTCTCGCCGCCCGGCTCCGCGAGCCGAGCGGGCCGCTCTTCTTCCCCGTGACGGCCTACGGCCCCGGCGGCTCGCTCGACCCGGACGTCTACCGCACCCATGTGCGCCAGGGCGTCGAGGCCGGTGCCGCCGCCGTCTTCGCCTGCTGCGGCACGGGGGAGTTCCACGCGCTGCTGCCCGAGGAGTTCGAGGCCTGCGTCCGGGTGGCCGTCGAGGCGGCCGGGGGCCGCGTCCCGGTCGTCGCGGGCGCCGGTTACGGCACCGCGCTCGCCGTCCGCTACGCCCGCCTCGCCGCGGACGCGGGCGCCGACGGCCTCCTCGCGATGCCGCCGTACCTCGTGCACGCCGGCCAGGAGGGCCTGCTGCGGCACTACCGCGAGATCGCCGCGGCCACCGCGCTGCCGGTCATCGTCTACCAGCGCGACAACGCCGTCTTCACCCCGCGGACGGTGGTGGAGCTCGCCCGCACCGAGGGGATCACCGGGCTCAAGGACGGCCTCGGCGACCTCGGCCTGATGCAGCGGATCGTGAGCGCCGTGCGCACCGGGGTCCCGGGCGACTTCCTGTACTTCAACGGACTGCCCACCGCCGAGCAGACCCAGCTCGCCTACCACGCCCTCGGCGTCACCCTGTACTCCTCGGCCGTCTTCTGCTTCGCCCCCGAGATCGCCCTCGCCTACCACCGGGTCCTGACCGCGGGCGACCGGGCGGCCCTGCGGCGCCTCCTGGACGGCTTCTACCTCCCGTTCGTCGAGCTGCGCTCCCAGGGCCACGGCTACGCCGTCTCCCTCGTCAAGGCGGGCGTACGGCTGCGCGGACTGGACGTAGGCGAGGTCCGGCCCCCGCTGCACGAGCCTGCGGAGGAGCACGTCAGACAACTGGCCCAGCTGATCGAGCGGGGCCACGCCCTGCTGGAGGAGGACGCGTGAGCGAGCACGCCACGGCGCTGGACGGGGACGACACGTGAAGGCATCGGCGTTCGTCTACCCCTGGGACGTCAACGGGGACCCCGCGGCCCCCGCGCGCATCGCCGGACTCGGCGTCGGTCAGGTCACCCTCGCCGCCGCCTACCACTCCACCCGCGCGCTGACCCCCCGCCACCCCCGGCACCGCATCGTCACCGCCGAGTACGCGGCCGTCCTCTACCCGCCGGGCGACCGCTGGGCGGGCCGCGGCCTGCGCCCCTATCCGGCCGGCCGCTGGGCACCCGGCAACGCCTACGGCGAGGCGGCCGAGGCCCTCGCCGCGGCCGGCCTGGAGGTGCACACCTGGGTCGTCCTCGCCCACAACTCCCGGCTGGGCGCCGAACACCCCGACACCTCGGTCGTCAACGCCTACGGCGACCGCTACCCATGGGCGCCCTGCATCGCCCAGCCCGCCACGCGCGCGTACCTGGTCGACCTGGCCGCCGAGGCCGCGGTACGCCCCGGCGCGCACGGCACCGAACTGGAGTCCCTCGGCTGGTACGGGCTGCAGCACCTGCACGCCCACGACAAGACGGCCGGCGTGGGCCTCGGTGACGCCGGCCAGTACCTGATGTCCCTGTGCTTCTGCCCGTCCTGCCGGGCCGGCTACGGCGACCGGGGCCTGGACGCGGACGCCCTCGCGGCGGCGGTGCGGGAGGCGCTGGAGCCGCTGTGGCGGGGCACGGCCGGTGACGAGGGCTGGCCGACGGCCGTGAAACTGCTCGGCGATGAGACGGCGGCCGCCACGCGCGCGTGGCGCGACAGCACCGCCCGCACCCTCCAGGAGGAGGCCGTCGCCGCCGTCCGCGCCGCCGCGCCCGCCGGTTTCCGTGTCCTGCTGCACGCCGACCCCGTCTCCTACCACTGCGGCGCCAACGCTGGCGTCGACCCCGCCCGCATCCTGTCCGTGGCCGATGGCGTGGTGGTCCCCTGCACGGGCGGTACGGCCCTGCTGGCGCCCTTCGCCGGGCACGCGCGGGAGGGGACGGTGCTGGCCGCCAACCTCACCGTCGTCACGGGCATGGGCGGCAGCCCCGGCACGCTCGCGGCGGACGCGGCACGCGCGCGTGCCCAAGGCGCGACGGAACTGCGGCTGTATCACGCCGGGTTGGCGTCGGACGGGGACCTGGTGGCGGTGCGGGAGGCGCTGTCCGCGCGCTGAGCGAGCGCGGCGGCCGTCACCAGCAGCCCGCAGCCGTACAGCGGCAACAGCAGCGCGGGGGAGGCCAGTTCGACCAGCCCGGCGCCCGCGCCCAGCCCGACGATGTTGGGCGTGAACACGAGGGTGTTCGCGGTGGCCGTGGCGCGGCCCAGCAGCGGGCCGGGCGTCCGCCGCTGGACGGCGGTGAACGCCGCGACGAGCACACAGGGCAGGCCCAGGCCGATCCCGGCGGCGGAGGCGAGCACGACGGCGTCGCAGGGCAGCGCCCGCGCGGCGACCGCGCACGCCGTCAGCGCCGTCCCCGCCGCCGCGAACCGGCGCCCGCCGAGCCGCCGCAGCGCGGCCCCCGAGACCAGCCCGGCCGTCACCGAACCGGCGCCCTGGGCGGCGTACAGCACACCCGTCCAGGCGGGGGAGTGGCCGAGGCGGTCCACGACGGCGTACGTCGTCGTGCTGCTCAGCGCGGTCAACAGCATCGTCGTACCGCCCGCCCGGACCAGCGTGCGCAGCTCGGGGTCGCCCCACAGGTGCCGGACGCCCTCGGCGGTCTCCTTCGACCAGCCGGCGCCGGACCGGACGGGCCGCTCCTCGTGCACCCGCAGCAGCGCGCACAGCCCGGCGGCGAGCACGAAGGTGACCGCGTCCAGACAGGCCACGGCCGGCCCGCCGAAGGCCGCGTACAGCGCCGCGCCGGCCAGCGGGGCGACGAGCTTCGTGCCCTCCGCGGCGGTCATCCGCAGCCCGTTGAAGTCGCCCAGAAGCCGGCCCGGGACGGCCGCGGTGACCAGGGCGGACTCCGCGGCCTCGGCGACGACGCCGACGGTGCCGTACAGGAGCAGAACGGTGAACAGCAGCCACAGCCCGTCCGGCGAGCGGACGGTGAAGAGCGTCGCGAGCGCGGCGGCGAGCCCCAGGTTCAGGGCGATGAGCAGGGGCCTGCGGCGCACGCGGTCGGCGATCGTGCCCAGCGGCGGGCCGGCGAAGGTGGGCGCCCACGCGGCGAGCATGCACAGGGCGGGCAGGCTGTCGGACCCGGTCAGGTCCTTGACCCACACGCCCACGGCCAGCGACAGCGAGGTGGTGCCGAACGCGGACACCACCACACCCGTGAGGTACAGCCCCGCATTGCGGTCCCGCAGCACGGTCAGGGAAGTCGTCATGGCTGGTCATCGTGTGTCTAAGGCAGGGGCGCGCGGATCGGGAGGATGCCCGGTTTCCGGCACCGGGCAGGGCGGCGGAGAAAAGGCGCCCTAGGCCGGGGCGGGGCGGCGACAGGGCGTGCCAGGTCGGTGCGACGGTGGCGCCACGGCACCGGCGGGGGGCGGTGGAGTCCCCGCGGTGGTGCCCGGGACGGCCGTCCGCGGCGCGTGCGGCGGGCGGCACCGATGAGTTCGCGGGAGCCGGCCGGTCAGTCCTTCGTACGGGTAGGCACACCGCTGGAGGAATGAGTCATGACCCTCGTGGACCTCGGCCCGCAGACCGCCGTCGTGGCCCGGCTCGCCGAGGCCGTCACCCAGGAGCAGCTGACGGCCGCCACACCGTGCCCGGACTGCGCGGTGCACAACCTGCTGGCCCACCTGCTGGGCCTGTCCGTGGCCTTCCGGGACGCCGCCCGCAAGGACCTCGGCGCGACGACCGACACCAGCCCGGACTCCGCGGCCTGGGAACTCGGTCCCGGCTGGCGCGAGCGGCTGCCCGAGGCGCTGGAGGAGCTGGCCGCCGCCTGGCGCGAGCCGGCCGCCTGGACCGGTGACACCCGCGCCGGCGGGGTGGACCTGCCGGGCGCGGTGGCCGGTGCGGTCGTCGCCGACGAACTGGTGATCCACGGCTGGGACCTGGCCCGCGCCACCGGCCAGGACTACACCCCCGATCCGGCCGCCCTGGCCTCGGCGCACGGTTTCCTGCTGGCCGCGGCCGACGACCCGGACCGCGGCAACGGCCTCTTCGGCCCCGTCGTGCCCGTCCCGCCGGGAGCGTCGTCGCTGGACCGGGCCGTGGGGCTGAGCGGACGCGACCCGGGGTGGCGGCCGTAGGGCCTCTCGTTCGATCACGCCGGGCCCGCGCGCCCGACACCGCTCCGTGTTCCGGTCCCGTCCCGAGGGGGACCAGGGGTGCGGGACCGGCGGGAGCACGCCTGAACGGAGTCCTCGGACGAGCGCCGTCGCCGGCGGGCGGGCATGATCGGACGACCGGACCCTCGTCGTCCCGGAGCAGGGCCGCGACCGGCCTTCGACCCCTGGCCTGCACCAGCATCGGCCGGCCCCAGAACTACGGAGGAAGCCGCAATGGAGGAGCACTACGTGTGGGTGACGACGCGCCGCCTGCAGCCGGGCAGGCTGGAGGAGTTCGAGAACGCGTGGCGTCCGGCCCCCGCCCCGCAGGGCATGCTCCGTGCCTACGCGTACTGGTCGGAGGACGGACAGGAGGTCACCGGGGTGTCCTTCTGGGATTCCCGGGACGCCTGCGACTCCTGGCGCTCCTCCGAGCCGGAGGCGCGACGGCGGGCGGCCATGGCCCCGTACGTCGTCGAGGAACGCGAAGGCTTCTACCGCGGCCGTGAACTCAGCCTCCCGGGCGTCGGCCGCGGGTGAACGACGCCGACATGAGCGGGATCGTCGTCGTGTACGAGCTGGACCGGCCGGCGGCCGACGCCCGGCCTCACCCCCGCCGGGTGCACGCGGCGCCCACCGCCCCCGGCCGGACCGACGCCGCGGGACCACGGACCCTGTGCGGCAAGGACACCTTCGCCATGGAGACGGCCGGCCCGGCACCCTCCGACGCCGCCCCGGCGTCGTGGTACCCCGCCGAGCACGCGTCCCTGGTCTGCCCCGACTGCGACGACGTGATGGAGACCTGACCCGCCACCCGCAGCCCCGCGAGCCCGGTCCCACCGCGCCGGAGAGAGCCGGAACGAGCCGGAGCGCCCCGGAACCCGCCGGCCCGGTCCCACCTTGCCGAAACGAGCCGGAGCGGGCCGCCGGGCACCGTACGCTCCCTGCTATGCCGCTCACCCTCACCGTCCTCGGTACCGCCTCCCCGCACCCGGGCCCGGACCGGCCCTGCTCGGGGTACCTGGTGTCCGGCGGCGGCGCCGAGGTGTGGGTGGACGCCGGCCCCGGTTCGTTCGCCGCGTTGCAGCGGCACACGGATCCCGCCCGGCTCACCGCGATCTGGATCTCCCATCTGCACGCCGACCACAGCGCCGACCTGCTCGCCGCCGCCTACGCGTTCGCCTTCGGCGGCATGACCCCGCCCGCGCCGGTGCCCGTCTACGCGCCCCAGGAGTGCGCGCCCCGCCTCGCCGGCTTCTTCGGCCGCCCGGACGTCGGGTTCCTGAAGGGCGTCTTCGACTTCCGGACCTTGTACGACGGCCACGACGTCCGGCACTGGAACCTGCGCCTGACCGCCCGTGCCGTCGCCCACGACACCGAGGCGTACGGGCTGCGCGCCGAGTGCCAGGGCAGCGTGCTGGCGTACTCGGGGGACAGCGGACCCTGCCCCGCGCTGACCGAACTCGCCTCCAGCGCCGACCTGTTCCTGTGCGAGGCCGACATCGACGAGCATCGCGACGGCGAACACCCCCGGCAGGTCCATCTGACGCCCGAGGACGCCGGCCGTATCGCCCGGGACGCCCGGGTGCGCGAGCTGCTCGTCACCCATGTCGGCCCCACGCTCAGCCGCGAGGCGGCCACCGTCCGCGCGGCGCAGATCTCCGGCCGGCCCACCTACGCCGCCGTCGAGGGTGACATCCGGACCGTGTGAACCGCCCGTCGGCGGCCCCGAGTTCTTTTGTCGCGGCGGCCGAGGCCCTCGGCGTGACCGTGCCGGGCGCGTCCAGCATCCCGGCGGTGGACTCCGGGTACGACCGGATGGCCGCACGGGCGGGCCTGACCGTCGTCGAACTGGTCCAGCGGGACCGGAAGCTCTCCGGCATCCTCACCCGGGAGGCCTTCGAGGACGCCGTCACCACCGTGCTCGGCCTCGGCGGCTCCACCAACGCCGTGATCCATCTGATCGCCATGGCCGGCCGGGCGGGCGTACGGCTCACGCTGGACGACTTCGACCGGATCGCCCGCACGGTCCCGTGCCGGCGAACGTCCGGCCCGGCGGACAGCGGTACCTGATGGAGGACTTCCACTTCGCGGGCGGCCTGCCCGGCTTCCTCTCCCGGATCACCGACCTGCTCCACCTGGACCGGCCGACGGTCTCCCACGACACCCTGCGGGAACAGCTGGCGGGCGCCCGGGTGCACGACGACGACGTCATCCGCCCCCGGGACAACCCGGTCGCGAGCGAGGGCGGGGTGGCGGTGCTGCGCGGCAACCTCTGCCCGGACGGTGCGGTCATCAAGCACATCGCCGCCGAGCCCCGTCTGCTCCGGCACACCGGCCCGGCCGTCGTCTTCGACGACTACCGGACCATGCGGCGCACCATCGACGACCCGGCGCTCGGCATCACCGCCGACAGCGTGCTGGTGCTGCGGGGCGCCGGTCCCAAGGGCGGACCGGGCATGCCCGAGTACGGCATGCTTCCCCTCCCGGACCCCCTGCTCAAGCAGGGGGTGCGGGACATGGTCCGGATCTCCGACGCCCGGATGAGCGGCACGGGTCACGGCGCGTGCGTGCTGCACGTGGCGCCCGAGTCCCACGTCGATGGTCCGATGGCCCTCGTCCGCACCGGAGACCCCGTCACGCTCGACGTCCGGGCGCGCACCTTCCGGCTCGACGTGGACGACGAACTGGCGCGCCGCAGGGCGGAGTGGACCCGCACCCCGGCTCCGCGCTCATGACACGGCGCTGTGCGGTCGAGACGACGCCCTGGAGGGAGCGCTGACGGGGCGAAACCGGAGGGTAAGGCTCCGGCGTGAGTGGAACAGACGTGCGTATCGATCGGATAACAGCCCTCGCAGAGCCGGGTGTTATGCGCGTAGACAATCTCTGAGCTGGCACATCACTCTCACCATCAGATCCGGAGAATCCATGCGGAAGTCCCTCAAGGCGGTCGCGGCCGGCGCCGCCTGTGTCGTCGCCGGTGCGGCGCTGTACGGCGCGGGCGCGGCCACCGCCGGTCAGTCGACGGCGAACTCCACCCACGAGCCGTACAACATCGGTCTCCTGGTGAAGGACATCGACACCTACTACGGCACCACCGCCGACGGCAACGGCGTCTACCAGGCGTCCCCGGACAGCCCGTACGCCGAGGACCTGGCGCGCATCGACGCCGACGCCAAGCGCTACATCGACAAGGCCGCCCGCAAGGCGCACCACCGGGGCGAGAAGCCGGCCGTCGTCTTCGACATCGACGACACGCTGCTGCTCAGCCTCGACTACGAGAAGCGCTACAACTACACGTACAACTCCACCACGTGGAGCGACTACGTGAACAAGGCCGACCGCCCGGCCGTCTTCGGCAGCCCGGAGCTGGTGCGGTACGCCGAGTCCAAGGGCGTCGAGGTCTTCTACAACTCCGGCCTGAGCGAGGCGCAGCGCGCCGGCGCGGTCGAGAACCTGAAGAAGGTCGGCGCCGATGTGAACCTCGACGCCGACCACATGTTCCTCAAGGACAAGGCCAACCCGCCGGCCTACCTGAAGGACTGCGCCTCCCCGGGCACCTGGAACTGCACGACCGTGCAGTACAAGGGCGGGACGCGGGGGCACATCGAGCGCGACCTCGGCTACGAGATCATCGCCAACTTCGGCGACCAGTACTCGGACCTGGACGGCGGTCACGCCGACCGCACGTACAAGCTGCCGAACCCGACGTACTTCGTCAGCTGAGCCCGTCCGGACAGACGTCCGGAGAGCCGCTCCCACCCGGCCCCCGTCACCGGCAGCATCGTGCCGTGGCGGGGGCCGGGCGCCTGACCGGCCCCACTCGACGACGGGACGCGGAGGAAGCGAGCGGCGCTACTTGAGCGCCGCCTGCATCATCGCCTTGGCCACCGGCGCCGCCAGCCCGTTGCCGCTGACCTCCGAGCGGGCCGCGTCCGACTGCTCGACCATGACCGCCACGGCGACCTCCTTGCCGTTGGAGTCGGACTTGCCGTAGGACGTGAACCAGGCGTACGGCGTCTTGCTGTTGTTCTCGCCGTGCTGCGCGGTACCGGTCTTGCCGCCGACGGTCACGCCGTCGATCAGCGCGTTCGTACCGGTGCCGTCCTTCACCACCGTCTCCATCGCCGACTGGAGCTGCTCGGCGGTGGTGGAGCTGATGATCTCCTCGGCGCCGGCCTTCTCGTCGTAGTCCTCCAGCACATCGCCGCCACTGTCGGTGATCTGCGACACCATGTGCGGCGAGACCAGCTTGCCGCCGTTGGCAATGGCAGCGGACACCATGGCCATCTGGAGCGGGGTCGCCGTGACGTCGAACTGGCCGATGCCGGACAGCGCGGTCTGGGCCTTGTCCATGTCGGAGGGGTAGACGCTCGCGTACGCCCGCACCGGAACGTCCTGCTCCTGGTCGTTGAAGCCGAACTTCTCGGCCATCGCCTTCACCTTCTCCTGCCCGAGCTCCACGGCCATGTGACCGAAGACGTTGTTGCAGGAGTACCGCAGGGCGACCCGGATCGAGGCGTTCCTGCACGGCGCCGACTTGCTCTCGTTCGGCAGCGGGCGCACCGTGCCCGGCATGATGTAGGGGTCCGGGCTGTCGGTGTGCGCGTCCACGTTCTTGTACAGCCCGTCCTCCAGCGCGGCCGCCGCCACGACCAGCTTGAACGTCGAGCCCGGCGGCAGCGGTTGCCGCAGCGCGCGGTTGGTCAGCGGCTTGTCCTTGTCCGCGTTGAGCGCCTTCCAGGCCGATCCGGCCTCGTTCGCGTCGGTGAGCGTGGCGGGGTCGTACGACGGGGTGGACACGACCGCGAGGATCCTGCCGGTCTTGGGGTCCATCGCCACGGCCGCGCCCTTGTTGCCGCCGAGCGCCCGGTAGGCCGCCTTCTGCACGGCCGGGTCGATCGTCGTGAGGATGTTGCCCGGGTCGGCGCGCCGGTCCGTGACGGTGTCCATCATCGTCTTCAGCCGGGTGTCCGTGCCGTTGAGCAGGTCCGCGTAGATGCCCTCCAGCTGCGTGGGCGCGTAGGCCTGCGAGGCGTAACCGGTCACCGCCGCGTACAGCTTGCCGTCCTTGTACGTGCGTTTGTAGGCGAGGTCGCCGCCTTTCGTCCGCGCCGAACCGGTGATGGCGTTCCCGGCCACGATGATGTTCCCGAGCGGCGCCGAGTACGTGTCGATCGCGTTCCGCCGGTTGTGGTTGTCTTCTGCGAGGGCCTTGCCGTCGTAGTACTGCACCCATGTCGCCCTGGCCAACAGGGCGAGCACGAGCAGCAGCGCGAAGACGGACGCCCGCCTGATCGTCTTGTTCATCCCGCCCGGAAGACGATCGGTAGGGGGCAATCGTTCCCGTACGCCCGGCTTTCTCATCCGGCGTTCAGGAAGCCGCCCCGGTACGCCGCGATCACCGCCTGGGTGCGGTCCCGGGTGCCGGTCTTCGCGAGCACGGCCGCCACGTGCGTCTTCACCGTGGCCGGTCCCACGTCCAGGCGCCGGGCGATCTCCGCGTTGGCCAGCCCCGCGGCCATGAGCCGCAGCACGTCGCCCTCGCGGCCGGTGAGCCGGCTCACCCAGGGCGCGGGCGGGGCGTCCGCCCGGGCGTGCTCGGCCGCGAGGGCCCGTACCGCCGACGGGAACAGCAGGCTGTCGCTGCGGGCGACCAGCCGTACCGCCTGCACGAGGGTGTCGGCGTCGGACCGCTTGAGCAGGAAGCCCGCGGCGCCGGCGCGCAGGGCGTCGTACACATAGGAGTCGTTCTCGAAGGTCGTCACGACGACGATCCGCGGCGGGTCCGCCATCGTGCCGACGATCCGCTCGGTGGCCCGGATGCCGTCGGTCCCGGGCATCCGGACGTCCATGAGCACGACGTCGGGCCGCAGCTCCCGGACCACGGACACGGCCTCGGCGCCGGTCGCCGCCTCGCCGACCACATCCAGGCCGGGCTCGGCGGCGAGGATGGCGCGCAGGGCGGTGCGGACCATGCGCTCGTCGTCGGCGAGGACGATCCGGATGGCGGGCTGGGGCATGGGGGTTCCTCACGGTCGGGGTGCGGAAGGGCCGCCGGGGCGGCCGGGGTCACGGGGTGCCGGTGCGGTCACGTGGTGCCGAGGGGCAGGAGCACCCGCAGCCGCCAGAGTCCGCCGGCGGCCCCCGCGTGCGCGCTGCCGCCCAGCAGCCGCACCCGGTCGGCGATGCCGGACAGCCCGTGGCCGCCACCGGGACGGCGGGGGGCCGGGGCGGTGGCGAGAGGGTTCTCCACGGTGATCTCCAGCCGGCCGCCGGCGCTGCCGATCCGTACGCTGACCGGTTCACCGGCGTGCTTGAGGGCGTTGGTGAGGCCCTCCTGCACGATCCGGTACGCCTCACGGGAGACCAGCGGGGGCAGCGTGGCGGGGTCGGTGCCGACGACGGCCGTCACCCGCTGCCCGGCGGCGCGGGTGCGGCGCAGCAGCCCGTCCAGGTCGGCGGCGAGGGTCGGGGCGGGAGCGGTGCCGGGCGCGTCGCCGTCCCGCAGCACGCCCAGGACGGCGTCGAGTTCCCCGACCGTGCGGCGGGTGGTGTCCTCGATGGCGGCGAGCGCCTCCCGGACGAACCCCGGGTCGGTGTCCAGCAGCCGGCGGGCGGCGCTCGCCTGGAGGGTGACCGCGCTCAGGGCGTGGCCGACGGAGTCGTGCAGCTCACGGGCGAGCCGGTTGCGCACGGCGAGGTCGGCGGCGCGGGCCTCGGCGGCGGCCAGCCGGTCCCGCGGGCTGGGCCCGAGCAGCACGGGCGCCCAGCGGGCCAGCAGCGCCCCGCAGCCGGCGGCACAGGCGGCGAGCGCCAGCAGCATGGCCACACCGGCGACCGGCGTGAGGGCCCGCACCCACCACGCGTCGAGCGCTCCGGGCAGCCCGAGCCGGGTGCCGCCCAGCCAGGCGAACGGCGGCAGGACGATCAGGAAGACCGCGAGCGACGGTACGGCCAGCGACATCCCGGAGACGATCCCGCCGAGTCCCAGGTGGAGCGTGAACCAGGCGGCGGTGCGCGCCCGTTCGCCCCGGGTCCGGGCCGGACCGTGGGCCAGGGCGTCCCCGTCGGTCCCGCACAGGGCGCGGACCGCACCGGACTCCAGCGGGCGGGTCGGCGGGAACAGGGAGGTGACGGCCGCGACCGGCAACCCGATGGCGAACGAGGCCAGTTGGAGCGGCAGCGAGGTGAAGACGCCGGCGGAGCCGGTGAACGGCCCGAGGATCACCGAGCCGAGGAAGACGTACGGCATGGCGAGCGCACCGCCCAGGATCAGATGCACCCAGCGCCGCCGCGCCCGCCGGCCGAACAGGGACACAGTCGAGGCGGTCATGGCCGAAGGTTCCCGCACGGACGGCCGATCCGCGTCCTGCCCCGTGACGATCTCCCTCCCCCGAGGGGAGGAGACCCGCCCCGCCCCGGCTCACCGCCCGCCGGTCCGCCCGGCTCACCGACCGCCGGTCCGGGCCTCCAGGATGAGTACGACCTCCTCGATCTCACGCCCGCGCGCGTCGGCGAACCCCCGCGCCCGGGCGGTCTCGTGGAACCCGCACTTCTCCAGCACGCGCAGCGAGCCGGCGTTGTCGGCCGCCGCACGCGCGTACAGCGGCCGTTCGGGAACCTCGGCGAGCAGGGCCCGCAACGCGGCCGTCGCCACGCCCCGGCCCCAGTACGCACGGTCGATCCAGTACGTCACCTCGCGCTCGCCGGCCACGCCGTAGACCGCCGCGGTGCCGGCCACCGTCCCGTCGGCCACGACCGTGCGCAGCACGTGGGAGGTGTCCCGCAGGCGCTTCCAGTAGTCCCGGAAGGCGCCCGGGCCGCCGAGGTCCGCCGGGCCGAACGCGGCCATCCGGGCGGCCTCCGGGTCGGTCATCTGCCGGTGGAACTCCGGCAGGTCACTGTCCCGGACGGCCCGCAGCGCGATCTCCATGGCTCCGAGCCTACGATCCGGACCCGTGCTCCGGAGAGCTCAGAGCCTGCGCGTCGCCAGCGTCAGCCGGTCCCGCGCGTCGAACAGCGCGTCCTTGATCATCTGCTCGTGCGCCGGGGTCAGCCGGGCCACCGGGACCGAGCAGCTGATGGCGTCCCGGGCGGGCGTGCGGTAGGGGATGGCGACACCGAAGCAGCGCAGGCCCAGCGTGTTCTCCTCGCGGTCGACGGCGAAGCCCTGCTCCCGGACCTGGTGCAGCTCCTCGATGAGCTCCTCCCGGTCGGTGAGGGTGTTCTCGGTGAGCGCGGGCAGCGTCTCCGGCAGCAGCTTGCGCACCTGCTCGTCCGGGTAGCTGGCCAGGATCGCCTTGCCGAGGGAGGTGGAGTGGGCCGGCAGCCGGCGGCCGACCCGGGTGAAGGGCCGCAGGTAGTGCTGGGACTGGCGGGTGGCCAGGTAGACCACGTTGGTGCCGTCGAGCCGGGCCAGGTGGATGGTCTCCGTGGTGTCGTCGGAGAGCCGGTCCAGGGTCGGGCGGGCGGCGGCCACCACCTCGTCGCCGTCGATGTACGACGTGCCCACGAGCAGCGCCCGCACCCCGATGCCGTATCGCGTGCCCGTGGCGTCCGTCTCCACCCAGCCCAGCTCCACCAGCGTGCGCAGCAGCATGTACAGACTGGACTTCGGATAGCCCACGGCCTCCTGCACGGCCGCGAGGGAGTGCATACCGGGCCGTCCGGCGAAATATTCGAGCAGTTCCACGGTCCGTACCGCGGACTTGACCTGCGCCCCGCCCCCTGCGTCGGCTGCCGTCATCGCCCTTGACCCCTTCGTTCGACGAGGACCTGAGATATATAGTCTCCGAGCAGCGTATTCATCATCAGAGACAGTGTTCAGTATATCGAACGCGACTGATGGGTGAACCGGATAGTTCTGGGACAGTGCGGCCTTTTATGGGAGGGACCCGCGGTGGCAGCAGCACCAGTCTGGAGTGTCGACCCGCGCACCGGGAAGCAGCGTGAACAGGTTGCGGTGGAGGCCACAGCCGAGGAAGTGGACGAGGCCGTCCGGGCGGCCCACGCCGCGCGCGGCGCCCTCGCCGACCGCGCGGTCCGCGCCGCCTTCCTGCGCTCCGCCGCCGCGGGCCTGGACGCGGCCCGGGACGGCCTGGTGGAGACCGCCGACGCCGAGACGGCGCTCGGCCCGGCCCGGCTGACCGGCGAACTCGCCCGTACGACGTACCAGTTGCGGTCCTTCGCCGGCATCGTCGACGAGGGCGCCTTCCTCGACGTCGTCGTGGACCACCCCGACGACACGGCGACCCCGCCCGTCCCGGACCTGCGCCGCTACAAGGTGCCGCTCGGCGTCGTCGCCGTCTACTCCGCCTCCAACTTCCCCTTCGCCTTCTCCGTCGCCGGCGGCGACACCGCGAGCGCGCTGGCCGCGGGCTGCCCGGTCGTCGTCAAGGCCCACCCCGACCACCCGGCCCTGTCCGAGCTGGTCGCCAAGGTGCTGCGCCGGGCCGCCGCCGAACACGGGATCCCCGAGGGCGTGATCGGGCTGGTGCACGGGTTCGAGGCGGGCGTCGGGCTGATCGGGCACCCGCTGGTCGCCGCCGCGGGCTTCACCGGTTCGGTACGGGGCGGACGGGCCCTCTTCGACGCCGCCGCCGCGCGCCCGGTGCCGATCCCCTTCCACGGCGAACTGGGTTCGCTGAACCCGGTCCTGGTGACCGAGGCCGCCGCGGCCGAGCGGGCCGAGGAGATCGGCGGCGGCCTCGCGGGGTCGATGACCCTCGGCGTCGGCCAGTTCTGCGTCAAGCCCGGCCTGGTGCTGGTGCCGTCCGGCGGGGCGGGCGACCGGCTGGTGAAGTCCCTGACCGACGCCGTCAGCGACACCGACGCGGGAGTGCTGCTGGACCACCGCATGCGGGACAACTTCCTCGCGGGCGTGGCCGAGCGCGCGCAGCTCCCGGACGTGGACTCCCCGGTCACCCCGGGCGCGGGCGGCGAGCACGCGGTCAGCGCGGGCTTCCTCACCGTGCCGGCGCAGCGGCTGGCCGCGGAGGGCGCGTACGACCTGCTGCTGGAGGAGTGCTTCGGGCCGGTGACCGTGGTGGCCCGCTACGCCGACGAGGACGAGGCGAGGACCGTCCTGTCGCGGCTGCCGGGCAACCTCACGGCGACGGTCCAGCTGTCCTCGGACGAGGCCGCCGGCCGCGGCCGCGGCCCGGAGCTCCTCGCCGAGCTGACCCCGCTGGCCGGGCGCGTGCTGGTCAACGGCTGGCCGACCGGTGTCGCCGTGGCACCGGCCCAGCACCACGGGGGGCCGTACCCGGCGACCACCTCCACGTCCACCTCCGTGGGCGGTACGGCCATCGAACGGTGGCTGCGGCCGGTCGTCTACCAGAACGCGCCCGAGGCACTGCTGCCGGCCGAGCTGCGGGACGACAACCCGCTGGGCCTTCCGCGGCGGTTCAACGGGGCGTTGCAGCGGTAGGGCCCAGGGGGCGGCGGTTCAGGAACAGCGTCAGGGCGAACAGGGCCGCGGAGCCGGCCAGGCTCGCCCGCAACCCCGCCTCGAAGCCGTCGTTCACCAGCGCCCCGAACACCGCGATGCCCAGTCCGCCGGCCACCTGCCGTGCCGCGTTGAGCACCCCGGCCGCCAGTCCGGTCCGCTCGGCCGGCACGGCGTCCATCATCACCGCCGTCAACGGCGGGACGGTCAGCGCGCAGCCGAGCGCCATCGGCACGAGGAGCACGGCCACCACGACGGCGGACGTGCCGGCGTCGACGTACAGCAGCCCCAGCAGGCCCACCGGCGTCAGTGTCTGCCCCACCAGCATCGGCAGGCGCGGGCCGTACCGTCCGGCCAGCTTCCCGGACACCACGTTCGTCACCGGGATCAGTCCGGACATCGGCAGGAACATCAGCCCGGCGAACAGCGCCGAACGGCCCTGCACCTGCTGGAAGAAGAGGGCGAAGACGAACACCGTCCCGTAGAACGCCACGCTGCACGCGGCTCCCGTCGCGACCGCCACGCGCACCGCCCGGTCCCGGAACAGCCCGAGCGGAACGACCGGATGCGGCTGCCTGCCCTCGATCCGCACGAACACGGCGCCGGCCACCACGGCCACGGCGAGGGCCGCGGCGCCCGTCGCGCCGCCCTCGATCACCGCGAACGTCAGGGCGGCCAGGGCGACCACGGCCGTCAGCTGCCCGGGTACGTCCAGCGGCGCCGGCCGGCGGACCGAACGCGGCGCCCGCAGCAGCAGGAGCAGGGCGAGGACACCCAGCGGCAGGTTGATGAAGAAGATCCCCCGCCAGTCCCAGGCCGTGGTCAGCGCGCCGCCCGCCACGGGGCCCAGCGCCACCGCGACCGAGCCGCCGGCCGCCCACAGGGACACGGCCCCGGCCCGCCGCCCGGGGTCGGGGCAGGCCTGCCGCACCAGGGACAGCGAGGCGGGCAGCACGACGGCCGCCGCCGCGCCCTGCACCACCCGCGCGCCGATCAGCGCCGGGAGGTCCGGCGCGAGACCGCAGGCGGCCGAGGCGAGCGCGAACACCGTGATGCCCAGGGCGTAGGCCCGACTCGCCCCGGCCCGGTCCGCGAAGGCCCCGGTGGACAGCATCAGGGCGGCGAAGACCAGCGTGTAGGAGTCCACGACCCACTGCAGCCCGGACAGCCCGCCCCCGAGCGCGGAGCCGATCGAGGGCAGGGCCACGGTCACCACGGAGGCGTCGAGGGTGATCAGCGCGAAGCCGAGCACGGCGGCGACCAGGGTGGGAGTGCTGCTGGGCGGCGCCAAATCAGTTGATTGTGAGGGGAGTTGTGGTGTGCGCGTGGTGCTGTTCGTTGACATGCCCCCCATGCTGCTGATCTTTCCCGGCGTACAGTAGTGACCTGAATGCCATGCATCCGGAGGTTCTGGCCATGCTGCGTGTCGCGGTCGTCGCGTCCCCGCCCGTGTCGATGTTCAACCTCGCCATCCCCGAGCTGCTGTTCGACAAGGTGCGGGTCGACGGAGAGCCGGGCTACCAGGTGGTGATCTGCGCGCCCGACCCCGGGCCCGTGCCCACCACCGGCGCGCTGGCGCTCCATGTGCCGCACGGCCTGGAGGCCCTGCGGGAGGCGGACACCGTGATCGTCGCCGGCACCGGCGAGCCCTTCGCCCCGGACCCGCGGGTCCTGGAGGCCCTGCGCGAGTCCGCCGCGACGGGCGTACGCATCGCCTCCATCTGCTCCGGCGCCTTCTCGCTCGCCGAGGCCGGCCTGCTCAAGGGCCGCAAGGCCACCACCTACTGGGAACACGCCGAGGAGATGCGCCGCCGCCACCCCGACGTCGACGTCCGGGGCGATGTCCTCTACGCGCAGGACGGCCAGTTCCTGACCTCCTCCGGCTACGCCGCCGGCATCGACCTGTGCCTGCACATCATCCGCACCGACTACGGCGCCGCCGTCGCCAACGAGGTCGCCCGGCTCGCCCTGGTCGCGCCGGTCCGGCCCGGCGGCCAGACCCAGTTCACCCGGACCCCGCTGCCGCCCGAGCGCGGCACCGCCTGCGCCGACACCCGCGGCTGGGCCATGCGCAACCTGGACAAGCCCCTCACCCTGACCGACCTGGCCCGGCACGCCGGGGTCTCCGTCCGCACCCTCACCCGGCGCTTCCACGCGGAGAGCGGGGTCAGCCCGCTGCAGTGGCTGCTGCACCAGCGCATCGAGCGCGCCAGGGAACTGCTGGAGACCACCCGGCTGCCCATGGACCAGGTGGCCGCCGCCAGCGGTCTCGGCACCGCAGACTCGCTCCGCGCCCACCTGGTCCGCCGCACCGGCCTCACCCCGAGCGCCTACCGCGCCCAGTTCAGCAGGCACACGGCCGCGTCCGCCGCGGGAATGAAGCAGCCTGCTTGAACGTTCACGCATCGGCGGGGGGAAGGCCCCCGCACCCGTACGACCTGGAGAGAGCCGAAGACATGCGCGTCGAGATCTGGAGCGACATCGCCTGCCCCTGGTGCTATGTGGGCAAGGCCCGCTTCGAGAAGGCGCTCGCTGCCTTCCCGCACCGCGACGAGGTCGAGGTGGTGCACCGCTCCTTCGAGCTGGACCCGGATCGCGCCAAGGGCGACGTCCAGCCGGTGATCACCATGCTGACCAGGAAGTACGGCATGAGCGAGGCGCAGGCCCAGGCCGGCGAGGACAACCTGGGCGCCCAGGCCGCCGCGGAGGGCCTGGACTACCGCACGCGGGACCGCGACCACGGCAACACCTTCGACATGCACCGCCTGCTGCACCTGGCCAAGGAGCACGGCAGGCAGGACCAGCTGATCCAGGCCTTCTACCGGGCCAACTTCGCCGAGGAGCGGTCCGTCTTCACCGAGGGCGACGAACGCCTGGTGGAGCTGGCCGTCGGGGCCGGACTGGACGAGGGGGCCGTCCGCGCGGTGCTCGCCGACCCGGACGCCTACGCCGACGCGGTCCGCGCCGACGAGCGGGAGGCCGCCCAGCTCGGCGCGAACGGGGTGCCCTTCTTCGTCCTCGACCGGGCGTACGGCGTCTCCGGTGCCCAGCCCGCCGAGGTCTTCACCCAGGCGCTCACCCAGGCCTGGGGCGACCGCTCCCCGCTGCGGCTGGTCGGCGGGGGTGACACCGAAGCCTGCGGCCCGGACGGGTGCGCGGTCCCGCAGAACCACTGAAACCGCAGGTCGGCGAGGTCGTATAAGCGTTCCTAAGGGAAACCACGTAAAGAATCGCAATGGACGGGTAGTTCCCTGGGACGCAGAGTGGACCCATGGACACCACGGAGACGTTCGACAGCCTCGTCCGCGCCGAGTTCCGCCCGAAGAGCATCTATCTCAACACCGCGAGCAACGGCCTGCTGCCGGCCCGCACCGTCGCCGCCCTCCAGGAGGCGGCACTGCTGCGGGCCGAGGGCCGGCCGCTGACCCCGCTGTACGAGGACGTGGAGACGAGCCGGGCCGTGTTCGCCCGGCTCGCCGGCGTCCCGGCCACCCGGGTCGCCGCGGGCGCCTCGGTCGCGGCGCACACCGGCGTGATCGCGGCCTCGCTGCCCGCGGGTGCCGAAGTCCTCACCGCCGAGGACGACTTCACCTCCGTGCTCAACCCGTTCCACGTCCGCGGCGACCTCAAGGTCCGCACCGTCCCGCTGGAACGGATCGCCGAGTCCGTCCGGCCGGGCACCGCACTCGTCGCGGTCAGCGCCGCGCAGTCCGCCGACGGCCGGGTCGCCGACCTGTCCGCCCTGCGCGAGGCCGCCCGCGCCCACGGCACCCGCACCTACGTCGACTTCTCCCAGGCCGCCGGCTGGCTGCCGATGGACGCCGGCGCGTACGACTTCACCGCGAGCGTCTCCTTCAAGTGGCTGCTGGGCCCGCACGGCGCGGCCTTCCTCACCGTGCCCGAGGACTTCGGCGGACTGTCCCCGCTGCTCGCGGGCTGGGTCGCGGCCGAGCGGCCGTGGGACAGCTGCTACGGCCCGGTGGCCGAACTCGCCCGCTCCGCGCGGCGCTTCGACCTCACCCACGCCCTGTTCACCTTCGCCGGCCTGCGCCGCTCCCTGGAACTCGTCGAGGAACTCGGCGTGCCGGCGATCCACGCCCACGACGTCGCCCTCGCCGACCGGTTCCGCGCGGGTCTCGCCGACCTCGGCCACGAGCCGGTGCCCGCACCCGGCTCGGCGATCGTCTCGGTCCCCGGGCTCGGCTCCCGGCAGCCCGCCCTGAGCGAGGCGGGCATCGAGGTCTCCGACCGCGCGGGCAACCTGCGCGCGGCCTTCCACGTCAACAACACGGCCGCGGACGTGGACCGCCTGCTGGACGCCCTGTCCGGCTGACACGACCGGGCCGGGGCCTCCCGTCCCACACGAGGAGGCCCCGGCCCGGTGGCTCACGGGCGCTTCACCGGGGCGAAGCGCCGGACGCCGTCATCGGCTCACCGCACGGGAGTGAAGTCCCGCGCCCCGATGAAGTCCGGCCGCCGCACCGGCGCCGCGAACGGCTCGACGGCGGTGTTCTCCACGCTGTTGAAGACGATGAAGACATTGCTGCGCGGGAACGGCGTGATGTTGTCGCCGGAGCCGTGCATGCAGTTGCAGTCGAACCAGGTCGCCGAACCGGCCCGGCCGGTGAACAGCCGGATCCCGTGCTCGCTGGCGAACTTGGTCAGCGCCTCGTCCGACGGCGTGCCCGCGTCCTGCATCTGGAGGGACTTCTTGTAGTTGTCCTTCGGCGTCTCCCCGGCGCAGCCGAGGAAGGACCTGTGCGAGCCGGGCATGATCATGAGCCCGCCGTTGGTGTCGAGGTTCTCGGTCAGCGCGATCGAGACGGACACCGTGCGCATGTTCGGCAGGCCGTCCTCGGCGTGCCAGGTCTCGAAGTCCGAGTGCCAGTAGAAGCCGCTCGCGCCGAAGCCCGGCTTGACGTTGATCCGGGACTGGTGGACGTACACGTCCGAGCCGAGGATCTGCCGGGCGCGGCCGACCACGCGCGGGTCGCGCACCAGCTTCGCGAACACCTCGCTGATCCGGTGCACCTCGAAGACCGAGCGGATCTCCTTGGACTTCGGCTCGACGATGGAGCGCTCGTCGGCGCGGATCGCCGGGTCGGTGACCAGCCGCTCCAGCTCACGCCGGTACACCTCGACCTCGTCCGGGGTGATCAGCTGGTCGACGGCGAGGAAGCCGTCGCGCTCGTAGGACTGGAGGTCGGCCGTCGCGATCGGGCCGGGCGCGTCCGGGGAACCCCACACGACCGGGTCCTGGCGGGGGACGGTCACCTCGCCGGCGCCGCGGGTGGGGTACAGGTCGGTGACAGTGGTCATGGGTGTCACACCTCCTCGGGCTCGGTGAGCAGCGGGTAGACGCCGTTCTCGTCGTGGTCCTCCCGTCCGGTGACCGGCGGGTTGAACACGCAGAGGCAGTGGAAGTCCTCCTTGACACGCAGCGTGTGCCGCTCGTGCCCGTCGAGGAGGTACATGGTGCCGGGCGTGATGGTGTGCGTCTCGCCGGTCTCGTGGTCGGTGAGTTCGGCCTCGCCCCTGGTGCAGACGACGGCCTCGATGTGGTTGGCGTACCACATCGACGTCTCGGTCCCGGCGTACAGGATGGTCTCGTGCAGGGAGAAGCCGACCCGCTCCTTGGCGAGGACGATCCGCTTGCTCTCCCAGGTCCCCGACTTGGCCTTGACGTGCCGGTCGGTGCCTTCGATGTCCTTGAACGATCGGACGATCACGTGCTGTGTCTCCTCCTTGCGATGCGGGCGGTTCAGACGGTTTCGCGGACGGCGCGGGAGAGGACGCTGAGACCCTCGTCCAGCTCGTCGGGCGTGATGGTCAGGGCGGGCAGCAGCTTGACGACCTCGCTCTCCGGGCCGGACGTCTCGATGAGCAGTCCGAGCTCGAAGGCGCGCCGGGCGACCCGTGAGGCGCGTGCCTTGTCGTGGAACTCCAGGCCCCAGACCAGGCCGCGGCCGCGGTACTCCTTGACGTCGGCGAGGTTCTCCTCGGTGATGGAGACGAGTGCCTGCTCGACCTGTTCGCCGCGGGTGCGGGTCTGCTTCTCCATGGCCGAGCCGTCGGTCCAGTACGTCTCCAGCGCGGCGGTGGCGGTGACGAAGGCGGGGTTGTTGCCGCGGAAGGTGCCGTTGTGCTCGCCCGGCTCCCACACGTCCAGCTCCGGCGCGAACAGGCACAGCGACATCGGCAGCCCGTAGCCGCTGATCGACTTCGACACCGTGACGATGTCGGGGGTGATGCCCGCCTCCTCGAAGGAGAAGAAGGCACCGGTACGGCCGCAGCCCATCTGGATGTCGTCGACGATCAGCAGCATGTCCTGCCGCTCGCACAGCTCCTTCAGCGCGCGCAGCCACTCGGGCCGGGCGACGTTGATGCCGCCCTCGCCCTGCACGGTCTCCACGATCACCGCGGCCGGCTTGTTCAGGCCCGACCCCTGGTCCTCCAGCAGCCGCTCGAACCACAGGAAGTCCGCGACCTGGCCGTCGAAGTAGTTGTCGAACGGCATCGGCGTGCCGTGCACCAGCGGAATGCCCGCTCCGGCCCGCTTGAAGGCGTTGCCGGTCACGGCGAGCGAGCCCAGCGACATGCCGTGGAAGGCGTTGGTGAACGACACGATCGCCTCGCGTCCCTTCACCTTCCGCGCCAGCTTCAGCGCCGACTCCACCGCATTGGTCCCCGTCGGGCCCGGGAACATGACCTTGTACGGCAGATCACGCGGACGCAGCACCAGATCCTGGAAGGTCCGCAGGAAGGTCCGCTTGGCCGTGGTCGACATGTCGAGGCCGTGCGTGACGCCGTCCCGTTCCAGATAGTCGAGCAACGCCCGTTTCAGCACCGGGTTGTTGTGGCCGTAGTTGAGTGAGCCGGCACCGGCGAAGAAGTCGAGGTACGCATGGCCGTCCTCGTCGTACATCCGGCTGCCCCGCGCCTGGTCGAAGACGGTGGGCCAGTTGCGGCAGTAGCTGCGCACCTCGGACTCGAGGGTCTCGAACACGCTGAGGTCGGGCTGGGTGATGGTCACGGTGATTCGCTCCTCAGTGGGGGGTGGAGTCGGTCAGCGGGCCTATGCGGTACAGGACTTCGGGGTCGTGCGGGCCGTCCGGGAACAGCTCGGCGCCGAACAGCACCTCGCGCTCGACCTGTGCGCCGTGCCGGGCGGCGAACGAGGTGAACAGGCGCTCGGAGGCGGTGTTGCCGGGGGTGATGGTGGTCTCCACCTCCGTGATGCCGCGCTCGGTGACGAGCCGTGCGGTCAGTCCGTCCAGCAGCTTTGCGGCGATGCCGTGACCCCGGTGGGCGGAGTCGACGGCCACCTGCCAGACGAGCAGTGTCCGGGGGTGGTCCGGTCGCACATAGCCGGTGATGAAGCCGACCGGCTCTCCGTCCGCACCGCGCGCCACCGCCGAGGTGCCGGCGAAGTCCCGGCACCACAGCAGATAGCTGTACGAAGAGTTCAGGTCGAGGGTTTTCGAGTCCTTGGCGAGACGCCAGAGCGAGGCTCCGTCGGTCATCGCCGGTCGGTCGATGAGAAGGTCTGCGGGTGCGGCAGTCATGCGGCACGAATTTAGCGAGGCAAATTCGAAAATGCACGGGAGTCGACGCGGCACTGCTCCAGCGACTGAGTGAAATGTCCGCCTTGCCCTATGGAAAATGGGGGCAAATCGCCCCCGCTGTGGAGTGTGTCACAGCCGGAAGCGCCCGGGAAATCTGCCGGAAAACTCCCCCGTTTAGCCCTGCAAAAAGCGGGCAGAAGAAGACGGGAAGCTATCGTACGGGAAATTGGCGGGAATTGTGAAAGTGAATTGAATTCGGTGTTCGCCGGTTCTCCGGGCGGAAGGTTTCCCGGGGCGCGGCCCCCGGGAAACAAGGCCCTAACGCCAGGCGTCCTCCGCGGCCCGGCGGGCGGCGGCCGGATCCACCGTCAGACCCTTCTCGGCGAGAGCAGTGCCGAGTGCCGCGAGGGAACCCTGCACCGCGCCCGGGGTCGCGTCGGGCCCGTAGTGGTTGACCCGGATCATCTCCTTGGCCAGGGCGCCGCCACCGGCCGCCAGCGGCAGCGCCGGGTCGCTCGACAGCGCACGCGCCACCAGTTCCGAGGCCACCGCACCGGACGGCACCCGCAGCGTCGTGGCGACCGGTGCCGCGTCCCGCTCCTGGCGCACATACGGCTCCAGGCCCCCGCCCAGCGCCACCGCCCCGGCCCGCGTGGCCAGCGCGGCACTGCGGTGCCGGGCCATCACCGTCTCCGGGCCGGCCGACTCGATCCGCTCCAGGCACGCCTCCAGCGCCAGCATCTCCAGCTGCGCCGGAGCGTGCGGCAGCGCCTTGCGGCCGGCGTCGGTCCAGCGCTCCTTCCAGTCCAGGAGGGAGAGGTAGGACCGGCGCGGGGCGTTCGGATTGGCGGCCATCCGGGCCCACGCCCGCTCGCTCACCGAGATCGCCGAAACGCCCGCCGGGCCGCCCATCGCCTTCTGTGCTCCGATCACGCACAGGTCCACGCCCCACGCGTCCGGCAGCACCGGCTCCGCGCCCACGGAGGCCACCGCGTCCAGGTAGAAGAGGGCGCCCTGCTCCCGTACCGCCTCGCCGATCTCCGCGACCGGGTTGGTGTTGCCGGTCGCCGCCTCGGCGTGCACCAGCGACACGAAGTCGATCTCCGGATACCGGGCGAACGCCTCGCGGATCTCCTCGGCCGTCACCGCCGTGTGGAAGGGGACGGAGAGGTCGTGCACGGTGGCGCCGGCGTCCCGGAGCCAGTTGCCGAAGGTCTGGCCGTACGGGCCCGTGATCACGTTCAGGGCCACCGTGCCCGGACCGGCCGCCGCGCGGATCGCGCCCTCCAGCGGCAGCAGTGCCTCGCCCTGGGTGATCAGGACGTCCTGCCGGGTGTCCAGCAGCCGGGCCACCGCGTCCTCGATGGCGGCGAAGCGCTCGGCACTCAGCGGGGGCAGGTCGAGGAAGGGGTGGGTCACGGCGGTGCTCTCTTCGCTCTCGGAGGGTCGGCTCCACCGATCTTAGGTCGAAAGGCTTCGTAACCATGGGTTTGATTTGAGAGACTCAAACCCTTCCTTATAATCGGAAGCCACAGTTCCCCACAGGAGATCTCCCCATGAAAACGCTCGCAGGGCGCCGGGCCCGCCTTCTGGCCGCCACCACCACGACCGCCGCGCTCGTGCTCGTCGTGGCCGGCTGCTCCTCCAGCGACTCGGGGAGCGGCAAGACCACCGTCAAGGGCGTCCACCTCGCCAAGGCCGGTCAGCTGACCACCTGCACCCACCTGCCGTACCCGCCGTTCCAGTCGGAGATCGACGGCAAGGTGCAGGGTTTCGACGTCTCCCTCATCGACCTGGTCGCCAAGGACCTCGGCGTCAAGCAGCAGATCCTCGACACGCCCTTCGAGAACTTCAAGACCGGCGCCTTCCTCAACTCCGGGCAGTGCGACCTGGCCGCCGCCGGCATGACCATCACCGCCGAGCGCAAGAAGAACGTCGACTTCTCCGACCCGTACTTCGAGGCCACCCAGGCCGTCCTGGTCGACAAGAGCAGCGGCGTGAACTCGCTCGCCGACGTCAAGGCCAAGGGCAAGAAGCTGGGCGCCCAGGCACAGACCACCGGCGAGGACTACGTCAAGGGCAAGGGCTACGACCCGATCTCCTTCGAGTCCTCCGACGCCGTCCTCAACGGCCTGCGCACCGGCCAGGTCCAGGCCGTCGTCATCGACTACCCGGTCGTCCAGGGCTGGCTGAAGGACAAGGCCAACGCGGACAAGTTCAAGGTCGTCGACAACCTCAAGACCGGTGAGCAGTACGGCTTCACCGTGAAGAAGGGCAACAAGGCGCTGCTGGACGCCGTCAACAAGGCGCTCAAGACCGCCAAGGCCGACGGCACCTACAAGAAGATCTACGAGCAGTGGATCGGCCCGTACGACGCCTCCGTCGCCTCTCCCGCCGCCTCATGACCGATACGGACGTAGACCTCCAGCCGAAGAAAAAGGGACTGACCAGGCGCCAGAAGCGCAGCCTGTCGCGCGGCGTGCAGTACGCCGTCTTCGCCGCCGCCGTGATCGCGTTCGCGGTCTCGGCGGACTGGGACCGGCTGCAGAACCAGTTCGCCCAGGCCGACATCGCCAAGCAGATGTTCCCGGACGTCATCACGCTGGCGCTGAAGAACACCGTGCTGTACACGCTGTCCGGCTTCGTCGTCGGACTCGTCCTCGGCATGGTCATCGCGCTGATGCGGCTGTCCTCCGTGGGCCCGTACCGCTGGCTGGCGGGCGTCTACATCGAGATCTTCCGCGGCCTGCCCGCGCTGCTGATCTTCATCTTCGTCGGCGTGGCCGTCCCGCTCGCGTTCCCGGGGACGGAGATCCCGGGCGGGACCTATGGAAAGGTCGCCCTCGCGCTCGGCCTGGTCTCGGCCGCCTACATGGCCGAAACCATCCGCGCCGGCATCCAGGCCGTGCCCAAGGGGCAGATGGAGGCGGCCCGTTCGCTCGGCTTCTCACCGGCGAAGGCGATGGTCTCGATCATCATTCCGCAGGCCTTCCGGATCATCCTGCCGCCGCTCACCAACGAACTCGTCCTGCTCTTCAAGGACTCCTCGCTGGTGCTGTTCCTCGGCGTCACCCTGGAGGAGCGGGAACTGTCCAAGTTCGGCCGGGACCTCGCCAGTACGACCGCCAACTCCACGCCGATCCTGGTCGCGGGCCTGTGCTACCTGCTGGTCACCGTCCCGCTCAGCTTCGTCGTCCGCCGTATGGAGTCCAAGGCCCAGGAGGCGATCCGGTGAGCCGCCCCGAGATCGAGGTACGCGGACTGCACAAGTCCTTCGGCGACAACGAGGTGCTGCGCGGCATCGACCTGGAGATCGGCCAGGGCGAGGTCGTCTGTGTCATCGGCCCCTCCGGCTCCGGCAAGTCGACGCTGCTGCGCTGTGTGAACCTGCTGGAGGAGCCCACCGAGGGCCAGGTCTTCGTCGGCGGCACCGAGGTGACCGACCCGGACGTCGACATCGACGCCGTACGCCGCCGCATCGGCATGGTCTTCCAGCAGTTCAACCTCTTCCCGCACCTGAGCGTCACCGAGAACCTGACGCTGCCGCAGCGCCGCGTCCTCGGGCGGGACAAGGCGGCCGCCGCGCGGATCGCTGCCGAGAACCTGGCCCGGGTCGGCCTCTCGGAGAAGGCGGACGCCTACCCGTCCTCCCTCTCCGGTGGCCAGCAGCAGCGCGTGGCCATCGCCCGCGCGCTCGCCATGGGCCCCGAGGTGATGCTCTTCGACGAGCCGACCTCCGCCCTCGACCCCGAGCTGGTCGGCGACGTCCTCGCCGTCATGCGCATGCTCGCCCGGGAGGGCATGACGATGATGGTCGTCACCCATGAGATGACCTTCGCGCGCGAGGTCGCCGACCGGGTCGTCTTCATGGACGGTGGTGTGGTCGTCGAGGACGGCAGCCCCGGGCGGGTCATCGGCGACCCGCAGCACGAACGCACCCGGCACTTCCTCTCCCGCCTCCTCGACCCGGCGATGGCCGAGGTGGAGGAGGAGACCTCCGACCAGGTGGGGAAGTCCGGCGAGTAGCCCGCTCACCAGGGCCTCTCGTGCGGACCGGGCCCCCGGGCCCGGCACGGTCCGAACGGGAGGCCCTAAGGTGCGGTACATGAGCGATCGCACGGTGCTGCACGTGAAGGGCCGGGTCCTGGCGGGGCCGGACGACGTCCGTGACGGACTGTGGGTGGTGGGCGGCCGGGTCTCCTACGACCGCCCCGCCGGTGCCCGGGACGTCCGGACCGTCGAGGGCTGGGCGCTGCCCGGCCTGGTCGACGCCCACTGTCATGTGGGCCTCGACGCGCACGGCCCGGTCGACGCGGAGACCGCCGAGAAGCAGGCACTCACCGACCGGGAGGCCGGCACCCTGCTGATCCGCGACGCGGGCTCGCCCTCCGACACCCGCTGGGTCGACGACCGGGACGACCTCCCGAAGATCATCCGCGCGGGCCGGCACATCGCCCGCACCCGCCGCTACATCCGCAACTACGCCTGGGAGATCGAGCCCGACGACCTGGTGGCGTACGTCGCCCAGGAGGCCCGGCGCGGCGACGGCTGGGTCAAGCTGGTCGGCGACTGGATCGACCGCGACCTCGGCGACCTGTCTCCCTGCTGGCCCCGCGAGGCGGTGCGGGCGGCCATCGCCGAGGCCCACCGGCTCGGCGCCCGCGTCACCGCCCACTGCTTCGCCGAGAGCTCCCTGCGCGACCTGGTCGAGTCGGGCATCGACTGCGTCGAGCACGCGACGGGCCTCACCGAGGACCTGATCCCGCTGTTCGCAGAGCGGGGCGTCGCGATCGTCCCCACCCTGGTCAACATCGCCACCTTCCCCCGGCTCGCGGACGGCGGCGACCAGAAGTTCCCGCGCTGGTCGGCCCATATGCGCCGGCTGCACGAGCGGCGCTACGACACGGTCCGCGGCGCCTACGACGCGGGCATTCCGGTCTACGTCGGCACGGACGCCGGCGGCTCGCTCGCCCACGGCCTGGTCGCCGAGGAGGTCGCCGAGCTGGTCACGGCCGGCATTCCGCCCGTCGAGGCCCTCTCGGCGACGAGCTGGGGCGCCCGCGCCTGGCTCGGCCGGCCGGGTCTGGAGGAGGGCGCCCCGGCCGACCTGGTGGTGTACGAGGCCGATCCCCGGGCGGACGTACGGGTGCTCGCGGCGCCGCGACGGGTGGTGCTCAACGGACATGTCATCGAGTAGATGTGCCCGTGATTCGAATCGGCGTGCTGATTATCCACGTTTGAGTGAAGTGACCCAGGAACGCTGACCGTTCACCCGCAGTGCGTACAAGGTTGACGGGTCCCAAGCATGTCCCGTCTGGGGGGTCCCACCGCCTTGAACAGCAACAACTTCCGTATGCCCGCACGCCGCCTCGCCGCCCTCGCGACGGTCACCGCCCTCACCGCGGCGCCCGTGGTCCTGGGCGCGGGCGCGGCGCACGCCACCGGCGCGCACGGCCGCGCATCCGCCGTCGTCCTGCGCACCGGGCTCGACGTGTCCCTGCTCGACAAGACCGTGAACGTCCCGCTCGCGGTCACCCTGAACGAGGTCCAGGCACCGCACAGCGCCGACAGAACCGCGCTCTCCGCCCGGCTCGACGGCATCAACGGCGGCAAGCCGTTCACCGTCCTCGGCGCGGACGTCGCCGAGGCCAGGGCCACCGTCACGGCGAAGCGCGCCGAGGGCTCGGTCCGGCTCGCCCACGCCAAGCTGCACGTCCCCGGCCTGCCCCTGCTGTCCCTGATCGAGGCCGAGACGATCACCGCGAAGGCCACCTGCGAGGCCGGCAGGGCACCGGCCGCCGCCGCGGACGTCCTCGGCACCGTCACCGTCCTCGGCAAGCGTGTCACGCTCACCGCCGGCGGCCCGACCGAGGTGAAGGTCCCCGGCGTCGGCGAGGTCCGCCTCGACCTCGCCCAGCGCACCACCACGACCCGTACGGCCGCCGCCACCGCCCTCGAACTCAAGGTCTCCGTCAACCCGTTGAAGCTCAACGTGGCCGACGTCGAGGGCACCGTCACCCTGGCCAGGGCCACCTGTGAGTCCCCGGCGGTCCCGCCCACCGGGAAGCCGGTGCCGAGCCACGACCCGGCCGCCGACGTCCGCCCGCAGGGCGCCCCGGCCCAGGCCGACCTCGCGGAGACCGGCGGCAGCTCGGCGACCCCCTATCTCGCGGGCGGCGCGCTGGCCCTGCTGCTGGCCGGCGGGGGAGCGGTGACGGTGGCCCGCCGCCGCAAGGGCTGACGTCCCCCCGGCCGCTCCCGTCCGGCGTCACCCCGGATAGGGAGCGGCCTCCCGGCCCGCCCGGAGCGTGGCGGACCACCAGGCCAGCTGGTCCAGCAGGGCCTTGGCGTACCCCGGGGCCTCGGTGTCGAGCGGCTCGCCGTCCTGCCAGGCGGTGAAGTAGTTCGGGAAGGCCAGTCCGTCGCGGACGGTCACCGCGTGCAGTTCGCTCAGCACGTTCTCCAGGTGCAGGACGGCGTGCCGGCCGCCGGCCGCGCCGCCGTAGCTGACGAACGCGACGGGCTTGGCCGTCCACTGGGTGAAGTGCCAGTCGATGGCCGCCTTCAGGGAGGCGGGGTAGCTGTGGTTGTACTCCGGGGTGACGACGACGAACGCGTCGGCCTCCTCCAGGGCCGAGGTCAGCGCGGCCATCCCGGCGGGCCGGGGGTAGCCGGCGCCGGCGAACTTCGGCGGGGCGGCCGGCAGCGCCAACGGCAGTTCGATGTCGGCGAGATCGACGACGTCCACCTCGAACCCGCCGTGGGTCCGGGCCTGTTCGGCCACCCATGAGCCCACGACCGGACCGAACCGGCCCTCCCGGACGCTTCCGACGATGATCAGCAGCTTGTGCGTGGTGTTCTCCATGCCGACCACGATCGAGCCCCGGGCTCCCGGTAGCCAGGCCGGGCTCAGGCTGGCCCCCGCAGGGCCACGCTGAGCCCTCCACCGGAGCCGGAGGGCCCCACTACCCTCGCCCCATGGGCACACCACTGGGGGACTTCGTCCGGACCAAGCGCGACAGCATCCAGCCGGAGACGCTGGGGCTGCCGGAGCGCGGCCGCCGCCGGTCGCCGGGACTGCGCCGGCTGGACCTGGCCGCGCGGGCCGGGATCAGCGTCGAGTACCTGACCCGGATCGAGCAGGGCAGGGACCGCAACCCCTCGATCGCGGTGATCAACGCCCTCGCGGACGCGCTCAGCCTCGATGCGGCGGAGCGCGGCCATCTGCGCTACCTCGCGAAGATCACCGGCGGCGAGTGCACCGCGCACGCCCGCCCGGCCCCGCCCCGGCGGGACGTCCGCCCCTCGGTCCTGCGGACCCTGCACCTGCTGGAACCGGGCATCGCCGTGGTCACGAACCGGCTCGGCGACATCCTCGCCCACACCACCGGCTACGCGACGCTGACCGGCGGCACCGGGCTGCTCGACGCCCACGCCCACGCCGGCGACGGCGACGGCGTCCCGAACCTCACCCGGTACGTCTTCACCGATCCGCGCGCCCGCGCGTTCTTCGCCGACTGGGACGACGTCGCCGACGAGCAGGCCTTCGACCTGTGGCTCGGCCCGTCCGTCGAGAACTCCGAGTGGCTCAGCGCGGAACTGGCCCCCGTGGCCGGCCCCGACTTCACCAGCCGCCTGAACCGGCATGTGGTGCCGCGGCGGGGAACACTCCGGCTGAACCACCCGGCGGGCCCCGGACTCCGGCTCACCCGCGAGACGCTGGACGTCCCGGCGGACGCCCAGCAGATCGTGGTGTTCCTCCCGGCCGACGAGGAGACGGAGACGGCCATCGCCCGCCTCCGGGAACGCCCGAGACTCAGAGCGATCTCGTAACCGCCTCGGCCGCGCAGGGCTCGGGCTCTTGGGCGGTGGTGTGCCCGTAGTCCGGCCTCTCAGCCAGGCGGGACGGGTGGGGCGGTGGGCGGAGTGAGGGCCGCCGACAGGGCCTTCAGGAAGGCGTTCACCGTCGCGCGGTCCCGCACGGCCACCCGTACCCACTCCGCACCGAGCCCCGGAAACGTGTCCCCACGCCGCACCGCGTAGCCGAGGTCGCGCAACCGCCGCCGTACCCCGGCCGCGTCCGGCACCCGGATCAGCACGAACGGCCCCTCCGCGGGCGCCACCACCCGTACCCCCCGGTCGGCGAACGACGCCAGCCCGGCCACCAGATACGCCCGGTCCGCGGAGATGCGGTGCGCCGCGTGCCCCGCCTCGGCCAGCGCCCGCGGCGCCACACACGCCCGGGCCGCGGCCAGCGCCGGCGTGGACACCGGCCACAGCGGCTGCGCCCGCTCCAGCTCGGCGATCACCTCGGGCGCGGCCAGCACGTACCCGATGCGCAGCCCGGCCAGCCCCCACGTCTTGGTGAGGCTGCGCAGCACGACCAGCCCCGGCACGTCGGTCCGCCCGGCCAGCGCCGCCCGCTCACCCGGCACGGCGTCCATGAACGCCTCGTCCACCACCAGCGTCCGCCCCGGCCGGGCCAGTCGTTCGACCGTCTCCGCCGGATGCAGCACCGACGTCGGATTGGTCGGGTTGCCGATCACGACCAGATCGGCTTCCTCCGGCACGGCCGCCGGATCCAGCCGGAACCCGTCCTCCTCCCGCAGCAGCACCCGTTCCACGGTGTGCCCGGCGTCCCGCAGCGCGGCCTCCGGCTCCGTGAACTGCGGATGCACCACCACCGGCCGGCGCACCTTCGACGCGCGGGCGAGCAGCACGAACGCCTCCGCGGCCCCCGCCGTCAGCAGCACCCGCTCCACCGGCAGCCCGTGCCGCGCCGCCACCGCCGCCCGCGCGGCCCGCCCGTCCGGGTAGGCCGCGAGGGACGACAGGGACCCGGCGATCTCCTCCCGCAGCCAGGCCGGGGGCGTGTCGGCGCGGACGTTGACGGCGAGGTCCACCAACTCGGCCCCGTCGTCCCGCACTTCGGCGTCCCCGTGATGCCGCAGATCCAGCCCGGCCGCGCCGGTGTCCTCAGTGCGCATGACTGTGCGAGTGCCCCCCGTGATGGTGGTGCCCGTGCCCGTGGTGGTGACCGTCGTCGTCCGGGTGGAAGTGCGGCTGCTGCGGCAGCCCGACCTTGTCCTCGAAGCCCGGCAGCGCGATCCGGTACACGCACGAGTCGCAGTTCATCCGCAGATCGCCCTTGACGGCCTCCGCGTACCGCTCCATCACCAGGTCCAGCAGCTCCGGCTCGGGCCCGATGACATCGGCCGACCGCACCTCGGTCCCCGGGTGCGCGGCGGCCCACTCCTCGGTCTGCCGCCGCACCCGGTCCGGCAGGATCCCGGTGAACAGGAAGTAGGGCAGGACGACGACCCTGCGCGCCCCCAGCGCCACGCACCGGTCCAGGCCGCTCGGCACGTCCGGCGCCGCCAGCGACACGAACGCCGTCTCCACCCCGGCGTACCCGCGGCCCTCCCACAGCAGCCTGGCGGCCTTGTACACCTCGGCGTTGGCGTCGGGGTCGGTGGAGCCGCGCCCGACCATCAGCACGGTCACCTCCGAGCGGTCCAGGTCGCCCAGCGCCTCGTCCAGCCTCCGCTCCAGCACGTTCAGCAGCGCCGGGTGCGGGCCCAGCGGGCGGCCGTAGGTGTACGAGATGCCCGGGTGCCGCTCCTTCTCGCGGGCCAGCGCGGCCGGGATGTCACCCTTGGCGTGCCCGGCGGACACCAGCATCAGCGGCACCGCGGCGAACCGGCGCACCCCCTGCTCGACCAGCTCGGTGACGGCCTCGCCCAGCGGCGGCGGGGACAGCTCGATGAAGCCGCCCGCGACGGGCAGCTCGGGGTGGCGGCGGCCCAGCTCCCGGACGAAGTCGCGGAACGCCTCGGCTCCGGCGTCGTCACGGGTGCCGTGTCCGGCGATCAGCAGGGCGGGCGGCGTGGTCACGGGGTCTCCTCAGACGAAACGGGGTGATACAGCAGGGCGTTGAGCGCGGCGGAGGCGACCGCCGACCCGCCCTTCTCGGACACGTTGCTCACGGCGGGCAGCCCGCTCGCGCGCAGCGCCTCCTTGGACTCGACCGCGCCGACGAAGCCGACGGGCAGGCCGATGACGAGCGCGGGGGAGGCGTCCAGGGTCAGCAGCTCCTCCAGGGCGGTCGGGGCGTTGCCGATCACCCACAGGGCGCCGGGCCCGACCTGTTCGTAGGCGAGCCGGATCCCGTGCGCCGAACGGGTCAGTCCGGGGCCGGCCGTGGCGTCCCCGAGCCGGCAGACGGTCTCCCGGCGCGTGATGCCGGCGCCGACCATCTCGACGTCCACGACGACCGGCGCCCCGGCGTGCAGCGCGGCGTGCGCCTTCACCAGGTCGTCCTCGGCCATGACCAGGTCGGTCGCGTACTCCAGGTCGGCCGCGGAGTGGATGACCCGCTCCACCACCGCCCGGGTCAGCGGCGGGAAGTGCGAGGTGTCCAGGCGGGTGCGCAGCCGCCGGTAGGACTCCTGCTCGATGGGATGGACCACACGGGCCACACGGTTCACTTCGGCTCCTCCTGCCAGCGGTAGCCGCGCGGGGTCACCATGCGTCCCGCGATGTCCCGGGTCGCGGTGTTGCCCACGGTCACGACCGTCATCATGTCGACCGTCGCCGGGTCCAGTGCGGCGAGCGTGGTGACCCGGCTCGACTCGTCCGGCCGGGACGCGTTGCGGACGACGCCGACGGGCGTCGCCGGCGTGCGGTGCTCGGCGAGGATGCCGAGCGCCTTCGGCAGCTGCCAGTCGCGGCCCCGCGACCGCGGGTTGTAGAAGGTGACGACGAGGTCCGCCTCGGCCGCCGCGCGCACCCGGCGCTCGATGACCTCCCACGGCGTGTGCAGGTCGGACAGGCTGATGGAGACATGGTCGTGGCCCAGCGGCGCGCCCAGGATCGCCCCGGCGGCCAGCGCGGCCGTCACCCCGGGCACCCCGACCACGTCGATGTCGTCCGACGCCTCCGCGAGCGCCGGGGAGGCCATCGCGTAGACGCCCGCGTCCCCGCTGCCGATCAGCGCCACCGCGTGCCCCTTGCGGGCCTCCGCGACCGCCGTACGGGCCCGCTCCTCCTCCGCGCCGAGCCCCGACTCCAGCACCCGGGTGCCCGGCCGCAGCAGATCGCGGATCTGCTCCACGTACTGGTCGAGCCCGACCAGCACCGACGCCCGCCGCAGCTCGGCCGCCGCGCGCGGGGTGAGCAGGTCCCGGGCGCCCGGCCCGAGCCCGACCACCGCGAGCCGCCCGCGCCCCGGACGCCGTACCACGGCACAGGTCGCCATCGCCGGCCGCCCGTCCGCCCGCTCCGACTTCCGCTTGGGGACGACGAGTTCACCGCCCTGCGCCAGCGCGGCGGCCTCCGCCACCGACGGCGTACCGACGGCCGCGAGCGGCGCGTCCGACGGGTTGGGCACCGCGACGCCGGCCAGCTCCTCGGCGGAGTACGTCACCAGGGGCACCCCGAGCCGCTCGGCGGCGGCGACGATGCCCGGCTCCCCGGCCTTGGCGTCCACGGTGGCGAGCAGGGCCACGGACTTCGGCGAGAGCCCCGCCTCCGCCAGCGCCTCCTCGATCAGGCCCAGCACCTCGGCCTCCGGCGCGCCCTTCGACGCGCCGACCCCGACCACCAGCGACGGCGGCCTGAGCAGCACCTCGCGTTCGCCGGGCGCGACGGCCCGGTCGGTGAGCCGCACGGTGTAGCGCCCCTCGGCCGCGAGGGGCAGCGGCGGCAGCGGCCACGCCACCTCCGCCTCCAGCGCGACCGGCTCGCCGTCCAGCAGCGCGCGGGAGACCACGGCCACCGATCCCTCGTACGGCAGCCCGAGCGTGTCCAGGCCGGGCAGTCCGGCCGCGTCCGTCGCCGTCGTCACCACCGGCTCCGCGCCCAGCAGGTCCCCGACCTCGCGGGCCAGTTCGTTGGCCCCGCCACCGTGCCCGCCGACCAGCGACACCGCGAAGCGGCCGCCCTCGTCCACGCACACCACGCCCGGGTCGGCCGCCTTGTCGCCGAGCAGCGGCGCGAGCAGCCGTACCACCGCCCCCGTCGCCAGGAAGCACACCACCTGCTCGCACTCGGCGAACGCGGCGCGCACGGCCTCCCCGACAGGACCCTCGTACACGCGCGTACGGTCCGGCCAGGCCGCGGCCAGCCGGTCCCGCGCCGCCGCTCCCGCCGCGGTGGCGGAAATGAGGCCGATCACTGGGCAACTCCTTCACTAGAGGCAGGGGTTCTGTCGCCCCACAGCAGAAACACAGGATTGGTCGCCGCCAGCCGGGTCACGTCCCCCGGCAACGGCGCCAGACGCGAGGACTGCAGCAGCACCCCGTCGCAGGTGAACCCGGCCGACGTCAGCGCCGCACGCGCCGCCGGCACCCGGTCCAGCGCGGCCATGGCGACGACGACCGTCCGCCGGGCCCGCCGCGCGCACGCGGTGACGACGGCGGGCAGCTCCCGGCCCCCGCCGCCGACGAACACCGCGTCCGGATCCGCCAGCTCCGCCAGAGCGGACGGTGCCGAACCGTGCACCACGTCCACGTCCACGCCGTGGGCGTCCGCGTTGGCACGGATCCGCTCGACCCCGTCCGCGGCCTTCTCCACGGCGACGACGGCCGCGCCGAGCCGCGCGCACTCCACCGCGACCGAGCCCGACCCGGCGCCCACGTCCCACACCAGGTCGCCGAGGCGCGGCCCCAGCCGGGCCAGGGCCAGCGCCCGCACCTCGAACTTGGTGATCATCGAGTCCCGGTGCGTGAACCCGTCCTCGTCCAGCGCCCACCGGTCCGGCGCCTGCGGCACCCCGGCCACCGTACGCACCGCGCCGAGCGCCCGGGCCTCGTCCAGGCACAGCACCACGCTCACCGCCGTACCCCAGTCCCGGGAAGCCGCCTCGGCGGCCGTCACCCGCTCCACGCGCTCCCGCTCCGGGTCGCCGAGGGCGCTCGCCACGACCAGGACCCGGTCACCGGGCAGCGCGCCGCCCAGCTCGGCGGGACCGGCCCCCGGGCCGGTCAGCACGGCCACCTTCGGCCGCGCCCGGCACACGTTCACCGCCGTACGCAGGTCCCGGCCGTGCGCGCTGACCACGACCGCGTCGTCCCAGGGCAGCCCGATCCTGGCGAAGGCGGTGGCCACGGAGGACACCCCGGGCCGTACGTCCAGCAGCCCGGTACCGAACCGCTCGGCCAGCGCCCGCACGATCCCGAAGAACCCCGGGTCACCGGAGGCCAGCACGACGACCGGCAGCTCCTTGCCGACGTACTCCGCGACGGTGTCCAGGGCGGGCGCCAGCGGCCCGAGCACGATCCGTCCGGCGCCCTCCGGCACCCGCACGGAGTCCAGGTGCCGCCGCCCGCCCACGACCAGCGCGGCCCCCGCGAGGACGTCCTCCGCGACCGGCGCCCCCGTCCCCGTCCCGACGACCGTGATCAACTCTTCGCCCTCTGCTCACGCAGGGCCCGCCGCGCCTGAGGGTCGGCCTTGCGGTACCCGTGGAAGTGACCCGGGTGGTACAGGTGCGAACGGGTGCCGCGCGCGTCCAGGGCCGGGCCGACCAGGAACAGGGTGTGCTTCCAGAGCTTGTGCTCCTTGACCGTCTCCTCCAGCGTGCCGACCGTGCACCGCACGACCAGCTCCTCCGGCCAGGTCGCCTGGTACGCCACCACCACCGGGGTGTCGGTGGGGTAGCCGCCCTCCAGCAGCTCCCGCACCAGCTGCCCGCTGCGCGCCGCCGACAGGAAGACCGCCATCGTGGTGCCGTGACGGGCGAACTCGCGCACCTCCTCACCGGGCGGCATCGGCGTCTTGCCCCCGCCCAGCCGGGTCAGCACCACGGACTGCGCGACCTCCGGGATCGTCAGCTCGCGCTGCGCGAGCGCGGCCACCGCGGAGAAGGCGGACACCCCCGGCACGACCTCGGTCGCGATGCCGATCTCGTGACAGCGGTCCAGCTGCTCCTGGGTGCCGCCCCACAGCGCCGGGTCGCCGGAGTGGATCCGGGCGACCTTCAGCCCTTCCTCGCGCGCACGCCGGTACACGGCGACGACGTCCTCCAGCGACATCGTCGCCGAGTCCAGGATCTCGGCGCCCTCCCGGGCGTGTTCCAGCACCTCGGCCTGGACCAGGCTCGCGGCCCAGATCACCACGTCGGCCTCGGCGATGGCCCGGGCGGCCCGGAACGTCAGCAGGTCGGCGGCGCCGGGGCCGGCACCGACGAAGGTCACCTTGCCGGTGGGGGCATCGGCCATGGGAATCGGTCCTCTCCTACAAGTGCTACGAGTACTGCGGCTGCTGCGGTCGGATATGCGCGGACGCCGGTCCATCGGATACCAAGGGCCTATGGCGGTCTTCGTCGCGCTCGGCGCGTTCCTGATGACGCTGGCCGGCGGCTGGACGGCACAGCGCGTGACCGACCGCCGCCACCTGGTCCTGGGCCTGGCCGGCGGGCTGATGCTGGGCGTGGTCGGCCTGGACCTGCTGCCGGAGGCACTGCACGCGGCCGACCGCGAGATCTTCGGCGTCCCCGCCGCCCTGCTGCTCTTCGTGGCCGGCTTTCTGCTGGCCCACCTGGTGGAGCGCACCCTGGCCGCGCGCCAGGCGGCGCACGGCGGCGCCGAGGGACACCACCACCGGGCGCCCGAGGTGGGGCTCGCGGCGGCCGGCGCGATGGTGGGCCACAGCGCCATGGACGGCGTGGCCATCGGCGCGGCCTTCCAGGTGGGCGGCGGCATGGCCACGGCCGTGGCGCTCGCCGTGATCGCCCACGACTTCGCCGACGGCTTCAACACCTTCACCATCACCAGCCTGTACGGCAACGCGCGCCGCCGGGCCATCGGGATGCTGGTCGCCGACGCCTGCGCACCGGTGCTGGGCGCGCTGTCCACGGCCTTCTTCCACATCCCCGAGCCGGTGCTCGGCGGCTATCTCGGCCTCTTCGGCGGCGTACTGCTCTATCTCGCCGCCGCCGAGATCCTGCCCGAGGCCCACCACGAGCACCCGGCCCGTTCCACCCTGCTGTGCACGGTGGCCGGCGCCGCGTTCATCTGGCTGGTGGTCGGCATCTCCGGCTGACCCCGCGGACGGTGTCACAGCTTCCCGCCCCGGCCGCCGTCCCGCCGCGGCGGCGCGATCAGCGTCGACAGATACGGCAGCGGCGTCCCGTCCAGCTCGGCGGCCGGCCGCACGGACTCCTCCGGCAGCCCGAGTGCCGAGCCCCACACGGCGCCGCCGAGCCGTCCGGTCTCCGCGAGCGCCTCGGCGACCTCGGCGGCCTGCCGGCCGAACTTGTACGCCACGACCGTCCCCGGCCCGGCGAGCGCCTCCTTCAGCACGGCGGACCCGGCGGTGACCGGTACGAGGGTGAGCGGCTCGGTGCCCTCGGTCAGCACGGCCCCGGACCGCGCCGCGAGATCCTGCATCGCGGTGATCCCGGGCACGGTCTCCACGGCGACGCCGGGCACCAGCTCCACGATGGTCTGCGCGAGGTAGGTGAACGTGGAGTACACGTTCGGGTCGCCGATGGTGGCGAAGGCGACGGACCCGTGCCGGCCGAGCAGCTCGGCGACCTGCGCACCGGCCGCGTCCCAGGCCGCCTCCCGACGTGCCCGGTCGGTCCGCTCGTTCAGCGCGAACACCACCCGGACGACCTTCTCCGCGGGCACGTAGTGCAACACGGTCGCCTCGGCCCGCCCCCGCTCGAGGGTGTCCATCACGGGTACGACGACGACGTCGGCGGCCCGCAGGGCGTTGACCCCCTTGACGGTCACCAGCTCCGGGTCACCGGGACCGACCCCGACTCCGACCAGCCTGCTGCTCATGACGTCCGGCACCTCTCCACGAACCGACGGGCGACACCGGGCTCGGACGCCCAGTGCGTGTGCAGATAACTCGCGTGCACGCCCTGCTGTACGAAACCTTCGACCCGCCGGACCGGGGCCCGTACGCCCCAGGCGGGAGCGGCACCGGCGCCCGGCTCGGCGACGGTGCGGTGGAACTCGTGCCCGCGCATCCGTGTCCCGGCCACCGCCAGCACGCTGTCGCCGACGGCCACGGCGTCCCGGTAGCCGAGGGTCAGCCGCTCGCTCATCCGCGCGGTGGCGTCCAGCACACCGCACATGGGGCGGCCGTCCAGCTCCCGGCACAGGTAGAGCAGTCCGGCACACTCCGCCGCCACCGGCGCCCCGGAGAGCGCCAGTTCGGCGACGGCCCTGCGCAACGGCTCGTTGGCGGACAGCTCACTCGCGTACACCTCGGGGAAGCCGCCGCCGATGACCAGCCCGGCCGTACCCTCGGGCAGTCGCTCGTCCCGCAGCGGATCGAAGGTGACCACTTCGGCACCGGCGGCGACGAGCAGCTCGGTGTGTTCGGCATAGCAAAAGGTGAACGCGGCCCCCCCGGCGACGGCGACAACAGGCCCCCGGACCGACGACACCCCCCGCCCCTCGGCGGACTGCCCCCGCTGCCCGTCCCGCCCTTCGGCCGACCGGGCCGACTCCTCGTCCCGCCGTTCAGCCGAGCGAGTCGGGTGGATGGGTGGGCCGGCGGGGGTCCAGGGGGCGGAGCCCCCTGGGAGGTCCCCGGCAGCCCGGGCCAGCGCCTCGACGGCGTCCAGGTCACACCCGGCGGCCACCTGCGCAGCCATCGCCGCGACGGCGTCGACCGCGGCCGACCGCCGCTCGGCGACCGGCACCAGCCCCAGATGCCGGGACGGCGTGTCCACCTGGGGAACCCTCCGCAGCACCCCCAGCACCGGCACCCCGGCGGAATCCAGCGCCTCCCGCAGCAGCTCCTCGTGCCGGTCGGACGCCACCTTGTTCAGGATCACGCCCCCGACCCGCACCTCCGGATCCCAGGACGCGAACCCGTGCACCAGCGCCGCCACCGACCGCGACTGCGAGGACGCGTCCACGACCAGCACGACCGGCGCGCGCAGCAGCTTGGCGACATGGGCGGTGGACGCCAGTTCGCCCTCCCCGGCGGCCCCGTCGTACAGCCCCATCACGCCCTCGACCACGGCCAGGTCGCAGCCCCGCGCCCCGTGCAGGAACAGCGGAGCGATCAGCTCCGGCCCGCACAGGTACGCGTCCAGGTTGCGCCCCGTCCGCCCGGTCGCGAGGGCGTGATAGCCGGGGTCGATGTAGTCCGGTCCGACCTTGTGCGGGGACACGGCGAGCCCCCGCGCGGCGAACGCGGCCATCAGCCCCGTGGCGACGGTGGTCTTGCCGCTGCCCGAGGAGGGCGCGGCGACGACCAGCCGGGGAACGGCAGTCACCACTCGATGCCCTTCTGGCCCTTCTGCCCCACGTCCATGGGGTGCTTGACCTTGGACATGTCGGTGACCAGGTCCGCGAGGTCCACCAGCTTCTCCGGTGCGTTCCGCCCGGTGATCACCACGTGCTGGGTGCCCGGCCGGCCGCGCAGCACCTCGACCACCTCGTCGGTGTCGACCCAGCCCCAGTGCATCGGGTACGCGAACTCGTCCAGCACGTACAGCCGGTACGTCTCGGCGGCCAGGTCCCGCTTGACCTGTTCCCAGCCCTCCCGGGCCTTCTCCTCGTTGTCCATCTGGGCGTCCCGCTGGACCCACGACCAGCCCTCGCCCATCTTGTGCCAGTCGACGGTGCCGCCCTCGCCGGAGGCGCCGAGCACCCGTAGCGCGTTCTCCTCGCCGACCTTCCACTTCGCCGACTTGACGAACTGGAACACCCCGATGGGCCACCCCTGGTTCCAGGCGCGCAGCGCGAGCCCGAACGCGGCCGTCGACTTGCCCTTGCCGACGCCCGTGTGCACGACGACGAGTGGCCGGTTCCGCCGCTGACGGGTCGTCAGGCCGTCGTCCGGTACGACACTCGGCTGTCCCTGCGGCATTACGCGGCCCTCCTCGACGTCCCCTGCACATTCCTGACCAGCCCGGCGATCGAGTCGGCCCGCAGCTCGTCCAGCGTCACCGCCGTACCGCCCAGCTCACCCGCGAGCTGCCCGGCGAGCCCGAGCCGCACTGGACCCGACTCGCAGTCCACGACCACCGAGGCGATCCCCTCGGCCGCGAACAGCCGTGCCGCCCGCCCCGCGTGGGCGACCGGCTCCGGGCCACCGGTGGCCCGCCCGTCGGTCACCAGCACGACCAGCGCCCGCCGCGCCGGATCCCGCAGCCGCTCCACCCGCAGCACCTCGTGCGCCTTCAGCAGCCCGGCGGCCAGCGGCGTACGGCCACCGGTCGGCAGCGACTCCAGCCGCGCGGCGGCGGCGTCGACGGAGGACGTCGGCGGCAGCGCCACGTCCGCGGCGGAGCCCCGGAAGGTCACCAGACCGACCTTGTCCCGCCGCTGGTAGGCGTCGAGGAGGAGCGACAGGACGGCACCCTTGACGGCGCTCATCCGCTGCCGCGCGGCCATCGATCCGGAGGCGTCCACCACGAACAGCACGAGGTTCCCCTCGCGCCCCTCGCGGGCCGCCTGCCGCAGATCGTCCCGGCGGATCACCAGCCCCGGCCCGGACCGGCCGCGCGCCCGCTGGTGCGGGGCCGCGGCCTGCACGGTGGCGGCCAGGTGCAGCTTGGTCAGCGTCCCGCGGGGCCGCCGGGCCCCGGTGGTCCTGCCGTGCTCGGTCCGCGCCCGCGACCGCCGCCCGGCGGCGCCCTCGCCGATCCCGGGCACGCTCAGCACCTTGGCCCGGAACGGCTCGGCGGCGCGTACCGCCGACTGCTCCCGCGCGCCGGACGCCTGCGGCTGCCCGTCCTCACCGGCCTCGGGCTGCGCGGCGGAGCCGCCGTCGGCCCCCGGGCCGCTGTCCGGCGCCGGCTGTCCGCCGCCGCCCCCGGGACCGTCCGGACCGGGGTCGTCGTCGCCTTCGCCATCGCCTTCGCCGGAGTACTCCTCCAGCGTCTCGTCCAGCTTGTCCTCGTCCAGGCCCGGCGCGTCGAAGGGGTTGCGCCGGCGCCGGTGCGGCAGCGCCAGCAGCGCAGCCTGCCGTACGTCCTCCGCGAGCACCTCGGTCCGCCCGGCCCACGCCGCCAGCGCGGTGGCGGTCCGCGCCATCACGATGTCGGCCCGCATGCCGTCCACCTCGAAGGCCGCGCAGGTCGCCGCGATCTGCCGCAGCGCGCCGTCGCCGAGCCGCACCTGCGGCAGCAGCCGCCGTGCCGCCACGATCCGCTGCCGTACGGCGGCCTCCTCCTCGGCCCACCGGGCCGCGAACGCGGCCGGGTCGTCGTCGTACGCCAGCCGGCGGCGCACCACCTCGACCCGCTGCTCGGGCTCCCGCGAGGCCGCGACCTCCACGGTCAGCCCGAACCGGTCCAGCAGCTGCGGGCGCAGCTCGCCCTCCTCGGGGTTCATGGTGCCCACGAGCAGGAAGCGGGCCGCATGCCGCACCGAGACGCCCTCGCGCTCGACGTACGAGGCACCCATCGCCGCCGCGTCCAGCAGCAGGTCGACCAGGTGGTCGTGGAGGAGGTTGACCTCGTCGACGTACAGGATCCCGCGGTGCGCGTCGGCCAGCAGGCCCGGCTCGAACGCCTTCACGCCCTCGGCGAGCGCCCGCTCGATGTCGAGCGCGCCGACCAGCCGGTCCTCGGAGGCGCCGACGGGCAGCTCGACCATCCGCGCGGGCCGCTCGCCGCCGCTGCCGGCCTCGTGCGGTCCGTCCGGGCAGGTCGGGTCGGGGGAGGCCGGGTCGCACGAGAACCGGCAGCCTGGCACCACGGCCACCTCGGGCAGCAGCGCCGAAAGGGCGCGCACGGCCGTCGACTTGGCGGTGCCCTTCTCGCCCCGCACCAGCACACCGCCGACCGCCGGCGACACGGCGTTCAGCAGCAGCGCGAGCCGCAGGTCGTCCTGACCGACGACGGCCGTAAAGGGGAACGGGGTGGTCACTGGTCGCCCTCCAAGTCGCCTTCCAGCTCCAGATAGGTGGCACGCAGCCGCTCCAGCGTGTCCGCGTCCGGCTCCGCCCACAGCCCGCGGTCCGCCGCCTCCAGCAGCCGCTCGGTGATCCCGCGCAGCGCCCACGGGTTGGACTTCTTCATGAAGTCCCGGTTCTCCGGGTCGAAGACGTACTCGGCGCTGAGCTTCTCGTACATCCAGTCGTCGACCACACCGGCCGTCGCGTCGTACCCGAACAGGTAGTCCACGGTCGCCGCCATCTCGAAGGCGCCCTTGTAGCCGTGCCGGCGCATGGCCGCCATCCAGCGCGGGTTGACCACGCGCGCGCGGAAGACACGGTGCGTCTCCTCGCCCAGCGTGCGCGTCTTCACCTGGTCGGGGACGGCGCTGTCGCCCACGTACGCCTCGGGGCTGGCCCCCGTCAGATGGCGCACCATGGCGACCATGCCGCCGTGGTACTGGAAGTAGTCGTCGGCGTCGACCAGGTCGTGCTCACGGGTGTCGACGTTCTTCGCCGCCACCGCGATCCGCCGGAACGCGGTCTCCATGTCCCCGCGCGCCGCCCGCCCGTCGAGCCCGCGCCCGTAGGCGTACCCGCCCCACACCGCGTACACCTCGGCCAGGTCGGCGTCGGAGCGCCAGTTGCGGGCGTCGATCAGCGGCAGCAGACCGGCACCGTAGGCCCCCGGCTTGGAGCCGAAGATCCGGGCCGTGGCCCGGCGCCGGTCGCCGTGCCCGGCGGTGTCCTCCTCCACGTGCGCCCGCACGTGGTTGGACTCGGCCGGCTCGTCCAGCTCGGCCACCGCCCGCACCGCGTCGTCGATCAGCCCGACCACATGCGGGAACGCGTCCCGGAAAAAGCCGGAGATGCGGACGGTGACGTCGATGCGCGGACGCCCCAGCTCCGCCAGGGGAATCACCTCGAAACCGGTCACCCGGCGCGAGGCCTCGTCCCACACCGGCCGGCAGCCCAGCAGCGCCAGGATCTCGGCGATGTCGTCGCCCTGCGTGCGCATCGCGGACGTGCCCCACACCGTCAGACCCACCGACTTCGGGTACTCGCCGGTGTCCTGGAGATAGCGGGCGATCAGGGAGTCCGCGAGCGACTGGCCGACCTCCCAGCTCAGCCGGGACGGAATCGCCTTGGGGTCGACCGAGTAGAAGTTGCGGCCCGTCGGCAGCACGTTCACCAGACCGCGGGTCGGCGAGCCCGAGGGGCCGGCCGGGACGTATCCGCCGTCCAGGGCCCGCAGGATGTGCCCGATCTCGTCGGTGGTCCGCGCCAGCCGCGGGACGACCTCGTCGCACGCGAACTCCAGCACGGCGACCGCCTCGGGGAGCTCGGTGCCGAGCACGCCCCGCAGCACCGCGGGCACGACCGCACGGCCCCACGCCCGCGCCTCCATGCCCTCGGCGATCCCCCGGCACAGCTGCTCCAGCAGGTCGATCGCGTCGGCGGCGGTCCGGGACGGGCCGTCGGCCAGGCCGGTCAGCTCGGCCGGCACCTTCACCGGAGCGCCGGGCTCGGCCAGCAGCTCCTTCTCGTCCAGCCCGAAGTGAGCCGCCAGACAGGCCCGCAGACCGGGCAGCGCGTTCGCCTGGCCGCCCCACACCTGCGAGGCGCGCAGCACGGCCAGCACGAGGTTCACGCGCGGCTCGGCGACGGGTCCGCCGCCCAGGATGTGCAGGCCGTCGCGGATCTGCACGTCCTTGATCTCGCACAGATAGCCGTCGATGTGCATGACGAACTCGTCGAAGGCGTCGTCGTCCGGCTGCTCGTCCACATGCAGGTCGTGGTGCAGCTCGGCCGCCTTGACCAGGGTCCAGATCTGGGCGCGGACGGCCGGGGCCTTCGCCGGGTCCAGGTCGGAGACGAGCGCGTACTCGTCCAGCAGCTGCTCCAGCTTGGCCAGGTCGCCGTAGGTGTCGGCGCGCGCCATCGGCGGGACCAGGTGGTCGACCACCGTGGCGTGCCCGCGCCGCTTGGCCTGGGTGCCCTCGCCGGGGTCGTTGACGATGAACGGGTAGATCAGCGGCAGCTCGCCGAGGACGGCGTCCGGCGCGCAGCCGGAACTCAGTCCCAGGCCCTTGCCCGGCAGCCACTCCATCGTGCCGTGCTTGCCCATGTGCACGATCGCGTCGGCGCCGAAGCTGTTGTCCAGCCAGCGGTAGGCCGCCATGTAGTGGTGCGAGGGCGGCATGTCGGGGTCGTGGTAGATCGCGATCGGGTTCTCGCCGAAGCCGCGCGGCGGCTGGATCATCACGACGACGTTCCCGAACTGCAAGGAGGCGAGCACGATGTCGTCGCCGTCGACGTACAGGCTGCCCGGCGGCTCGCCCCACGCCTCGGTCATCGCGTCCCGCAGCTCCGGGTCCAGCTTCTCGAACCAGGCCCGGTAGTCGGCCAGCGGCACCCGCGCGGGCGCGGCGGCCAGCTGCTCCTCGGTCAGCCACTCCACGTCGTGGCCGCCGGCCTCGATGAGCCGGTGGATCAACTCGTCGCCGGCGTCCGGGTACTCGGTCAGCCCGTACCCGGCGTCCCGGAGCGCGTCCAGCACCCGCACCGCCGACGCGGGCGTGTCCAGGCCGACGGCGTTGCCGACGCGGGAGTGCTTGGTCGGGTACGCGGTGAAGACGAGCGCGACCTTCTTCTCGGCGTTCGGCTTGTGCTTCAGCCGGGCGTGCCGGAGGGCGATCCCGGCGACGCGGGCGGCCCGCTCGGGGTCGGCGGCGTACACCGGCACGTCGTCGGGGCCCTGCTCCTTGAAGGAGAAGGGCACGGTGACGAGGCGGCCGTCGAACTCCGGGATCGCGACCTGCATCGCCGCGTCCATGGGGGACAGGGCGGCGTCCGACTCCTCCCAGGCGGCCCGCGAGGAGGTGAGGCAGAGCCCCTGGAGGACGGGCACGTCCAGGTCGGCGAGGGCGCCGATGTCCCAGGCCTCCTCGTCGCCACCCGCCGACGCCTGCGAGGCGTGCGTGCCGCCGGCCGCGAGCACGGTGGCCACCAGCGCGTCCGCCCGCCCCAGCAGCGCGTACAGCGCGGGGTCCGCGCCGCGCAGCGAACCGCAGTAGACGGGAAGGGCGTTGGCGCCTCGCGCCTCGATCGCCTCGCACAAGGTGTCCACGAAGGCGGTGTTGCCGCTCAGCTCGTGCGCCCGGTAGAAGAGCACGCCCACGGTCGGGCGGCCGTCCAGGGTCTCGTACGAGCCGTGCACGCCGAACTCCGGCATCCGGCGCGGCTCCTCGAAGCCCTCACCGGTCAGCAGCACGGTGTCCGACAGGAACCGGGACAGCTCCAGCAGGTTCTCGGGGCCGCCCTCGACCAGGTACTTCAGCGCCTCGGCGACCACGCCGGCCGGCACGGAGGACTCGGCCATCAGCTCCGCGTCCGGCACGGCCTCGCCGCCCAGCAGCACGGTCGGGATGCCAGCCGCCTTCAGCGCGGCCAGCCCGTCCTCCCAGGCCCGCTTGCCGCCCAGCAGGCGTACGACGGCCAGGTCCGCGCCCTCGATCAGGCCCGGCAGCTCCCCGGCGACGTCGACCCGGGTGGGGTTGCCGATGCGGTACCCGGCGCCGGAGGCCCGGGCCGCCAGCAGATCCGTGTCGGCGGTCGACAACAACAACACTGTGCTCATGCGGGCGCTCCCGGTGGAATGAAAGGCAGTCCTTGCGGCGCGCCCGACTCGATGAGCCGCCAGAGCGCGTCCGTGTCCGCGTGCTGTTCGATCAGGTCGCCGAGCCGGTCGAGCTGCTCCTCGCGCAGCGCGGCGAAGGAGGTGTCCGGCGCGGGCACGAAGCGGCGGCCCGCGGCGGCGGCCACCTCGCGCAGGAAGGCCCGCCGGAAACCGTCCGACTCCAGCGAACCGTGCCAGTGGGTGCCCCAGGTCTGGCCGGCCCGGCAGCCGTCCAGGAAGGGTTCGCCGCTTTCGACGGTGGCCACCCCGTGGTGGATCTCGTAGCCGTCGACCCGCTCGCCGAGGGCTTCCCCGCTCGGCCGGGTGAGGGTCTTCTCGCGGGCGAACCGCACCCGCACGGGCAGCATCCCGAGCCCGTCGACCGCGCCGGCGCGCGACTCGACCTCGTCCTCGATGTGCTCGCCGAGGATCTGGAAGCCGCCGCAGATGCCGAGGACCGGACGTCCTTCGGCGGCCCGCCGTACCAGCGCCTGCGCCAGCCCGCGTTCGCGCAGCCACTCCAGGGCCCGTACGGTCCCGCGGGTGCCCGGGACCACCACGAGGTCGGCGTCCGCCAGCTCCTCCGGGCGGTCCGCGAACCGCACCACGACCCCCGGTTCGGCGGCCAGCGCGTCCACGTCCGTGAAGTTGGACATGAGCGGGATCGCGCACACGGCGACCCGCAGCACGTCCTCGCCGACCGGGGGCGCCACGGTGGACTCCCGGACCGTGCCGCGCAGCGAGACGCGCAGTCCGTCCTCCTCGTCGATGCCGAGCCCGTGCCGGAAGGGGAGCACTCCGTACGTGTGCCGCCCGGTGAGCCCGTGCAGCATGTCCAGGCCGGGCTCCAGCAGGGAGACGTCCCCGCGGAACTTGTTCACCAGGAAACCGGCGACCAGTTCCTGGTCCTCCCGGGAGAGCAGGGCCACGGTCCCGAAGAACGAGGCGAAGACGCCCCCGCGGTCGATGTCGCCGACCACGAGGACGGGCAGCCGCGCACCCCGCGCGATGCCCATGTTGACGATGTCGGTCCGGCGCAGATTGATCTCGGCCGGACTTCCCGCCCCCTCACAGATCACCGCGTCATACGTGCCCCGCAACTCGGCCAGGCAGTCCAGCACCGTGCCGAGCAGCCGCTGCTGGCGCCCGCCGTGGTACCCCCGCGCGCTCATCTCGCCCACCGGCTTGCCCAGCAGCACGACCTGGCTGCTCTGTTCGCCACCGGGCTTGAGCAGCACCGGGTTCATCAGCGCGGTCGGCTCGATCCGGCACGCCTGGGCCTGCATGGCCTGCGCCCGGCCGATCTCCGCGCCCTCCCGTGTGACGAAGGAGTTGAGGGACATGTTCTGCGCCTTGAACGGCGCGACCTTCACGCCCTGGCGCACCAGCCAGCGGCAGATGCCGGCCGTCACGACGCTCTTGCCGGCGTCGGAGGTGGTGCCGGCGACGAGCAGACCACCGTTCACTTGCCACGTCCCTTCAGGAGTGCGCGGGCGGCGACCGTGGTGCCGAGCGCGAGCAGCCCGACCCGGCGGGAGAGCCGTACGGCCCGGTCGATGTCGGTGACCCGGACCGGCCGTCCGGAGGCGCCGTTGAGCACGGGCCGGTGTTCGACCCGGCCGCCGTAGGAGAGCGTCCCGCCCAGCCGGACGCCGAGGGCACCGGCGAAGGAGGCCTCAACGGGCCCGGCGTTGGGGCTGGGGTGCCTGCGGGCGTCGGCCTTCCAGGCGCGCAGGGCGCCGCGCGGATCGGGTCCGGCCACGGCGGCGAGTACGGCGGTCAGCCGGGCGCCCGGCCAGCCGGCGACGTCGTCGAGGCGGGCGGAGGCCCAGCCGAAGCGCCGGTGGCGCGGCGACTTGTGACCCACCATGGCGTCCAGGGTGTTGACCGCCCGGAACCCGAGGAGTCCGGGGACTCCGGCCACGGCGCCCCAGACGAGGGCGCCGACCACGGCGTCGGAGGTGTTCTCGGCGACCGACTCGACCACGGCCCGAGCGATCCCGTCGGCGTCCAGCGCCTGCGGGTCCCGGCCGCACAGATGGGGCAGCCGGGCCCGGGCGGCCTCGATGTCCCCGGCCTCCAGGGCGCGTGTGACGGTAAGGGCCTCCCGGGCCAGCGAGGTGCCGCCGACGACGGCCCAGACGGCGGTGGCGGTCAGCGCGACGGAAGCGGAACGGGAGGGGCGTACGGCACGTGCGGCCAGCGCGCCGAGAGCGACGGCGCCGCCGGCGCACACAGTCGTGTGCAGGGCGCCCCAGCCGCGGTGGTCGCGCCACAAGGCGCCTTCCACGGCTCCGGCCGCCCGGCCGAAAACGGCGACCGGATGCCCGCGGCGGGGATCGCCGAGGAGCAGGTCACCGAGAACGCCGGCGGCGGCACCGTACGCGTATGTGCGATCGGCACCCATCGGCTCAGCCGGCCGTGGGCACAGGAGCGGTCCTGGTACTGGTCCTTCGGCAGCCGGGCATGGCGATCGGTGTCCTCACTCAGGGTGTCCGCGCCCTGGTTCGACGTGATTCGGCGGTGAGAGTTCCTGGCTCCCGGGGGTTCTTCCCCGGTCACAGTGGCGGGACCGCGCCGGATTCGCACCGGCTTCCTCTCTTGCCGCCGTACATGGCGTGGGCAGTCCACCATGCGCCCGGAAGGGCCGTCAACTTGCCGTTGACCTGCGGAGGGAGAGTGTGCCGATCCCCACATCACGGGGCGTGCGGGCATGCCGAAGGCTCCCCTCCGGAGCAACCGGAGGGGAGCCTCAAAGATGTGCGGCCGGGGCGCGGCCACGGCCTGGGCCGGGCCCGCGCCCCGCTCAACGGCAGGTCAGGGCTTGGCCACGATCAGGTAGATGCCGTACGCCACCGCCGCCGCGCAGGCGGCGAAGCAGACGTAGGCGCCGGTGACGGCGAGGCCGGCGGAGCCGCCCTCGGCCGCGGCCTTCTCGCGCCGGGCCAGACCGTTGACGCCGAGGGTGAACAGGGCCACCAGGCCCACCGTGAACACGAGGCTGACGCCGAAGACGGAGCCGATGGCCGCCCAGTCGATCTTCATGGGGATGCTTCTTTCGGTAACCGGGGGCCGGCGTCAGACCGTGGCGGCCGGCGGGGTGGCGGAGGCCGGCTCGGCGGCCGGTGCGGGGATCGTGGCCGTGAGGCCCTCGGTGACCGTGCCCGTGGGCGGCGGCGTCACGGCGGCGATGGCGGTGGTGACGACACCGGCCGGCTCCGCGTTCTCGGCGACGACGTTGGTGTGGTCGACGACCTCGCGGCGGGAGATCTTCCAGATCGCGGCGCTCGAGGCGATCAGGAAGACGGCGACGACGGCGGTGCCCCAGTCACCCAGGTCGGTGACCGACTCCGCGCCCGCGCCGACCAGCGCGGCGGCCGGGAGGGTGAGCAGCCAGGCGACGACCATGCGGGTCGCGGTGGACCAGCGGACCACACCGCCCTTGCGGCCGAGGCCCGCGCCCATCACCGAGCCGGAGACGACGTGCGTGGTGGAGAGGGAGAAGCCGAGGTGGGACGAGGCCAGGATGGCGGTCGCGGCGCTGGTCTGCGCGGCGAAGCCCTGGCGCGGCTCCAGGTCGGTCAGGCCCGTGCCCATGGTGCGGATGATGCGCCAGCCGCCGATGTAGGTGCCGAGCGCGATGGCCAGGCCGGCGGAGAGGATCACCCAGGTGGGAGGGTTGGAACCGGGGGCGATCGAGCCGCCCGCGATCAGCGCGAGCGTGATGATGCCCATCGTCTTCTGGGCGTCGTTGGTGCCGTGCGCGAGGGAGACCAGGCCGGCGGAGGCGATCTGGCCGACGCGGTAGCCCTTGCGGGTGGCCTCGCCCTCGGCCTTGCCGGCTATGCCGTAGGAGAAGCGGGTGGCCAGCATCGAGGCCAGGCCCGCCACGAGCGGCGCGGCGACCGCCGGGAGCAGCACCTTGGTGACCAGGACGTCACCGTGGACGGCGCCGAAGCCGGCGGAGGCGACGGTGGCGCCGACCAGGCCGCCCATCAGGGCGTGCGAGGAACTGGAGGGGAGGCCGACCAGCCAGGTCAGCAGGTTCCAGAGGATCGCGCCGACCAGGGCGGCGAAGATGACCTCGGGACGGATGCCGGTCTCGTCGACGAGACCCTTGGAGATCGTGTTCGCGACCTCCACGGAGAGGAAGGCGCCCGCAAGATTGAGGACGGCGGACATGGCCACCGCGATCTTGGGCTTCAGGGCGCCTGTGGAGATGGTGGTGGCCATCGCGTTGGCGGTGTCGTGGAAACCGTTCGTGAAATCGAACGCGAGTGCGGTTACCACCACAATCGCGAGGATCAGCGAGAAGCTTTCCATTTACCCAGGCAATCGTTCGAGGTCATTGGTTGGATGAACGTAGGCAACCTGGGTGAACGGAAGATGAACTGAGGCAGGCGTGGGAGTGTCGGTAACGCGGGTTGGGGGTTCCGCTTTGCTCCGACGGCCCAGACGCCCCTTGGCTACCGGCCCCGCGCGAGGATCCGCAGCCGGCTGACCGACCCGTTGAAGAGATTCTGGTCACCCGGCAGCGTTCCCCTCGTGCCGTACTGCCAGAACGTCCAGTACCGCCAGCCGCCCGGCAGCGCCCCCGGCCGCGAGGTGCCGTGCCGGGCGATCCACAGTGCGTGGCTGGAGGAGAACGCGCGGCTGTTGCCGGTGCACTGCTTCCACCACTGGGTCGTCGTGTAGATCACCGGGCGGCGGCCGGTCTCCCGCTCGATCTCGTCGCTGAAGGACCGGATCCAGCGGACCATCCGCGCCTTGCCCAGCCCGTAGCACTTGTGCGTGGCGCTGTACGGGTTGTACTCGATGTCGAGCGCGGGCGGCAGCGTCCAGCCGTCCGCCCGCCAGCCGCCGCCGTGCCGCACGAAGTACCCGGCCTGCTTCGCGCCGGAGGACCGGTCCGGCCGGGCGAAGTGGTACGCGCCCCGGAGCAGGCCGGCCGCGCGGGAGCCGGTGTACTGCCCGGAGAAGTAGGGGTTGCGGTAGTCCGTGGACTCGGTCGCCTTGATGTAGACGAACCGTGCGCCCTCGGCCCGGGCGGCCTCCCAGTTCACGCTCTTCTGGTGGGACGACACGTCGTGCCCCTTGGGCGCCTTGGACCGGCCCGAGGCCGGCACCGGCAGCAGCCCGGCGGGTACCGTCGGCCCGGCCTGCTCCATCGGTCCGGTCGGCCAGAACGGCCGGGTCACCGCGGACCCCGGAGCTTCGCCCGACAGCGGAGGCTCGGCCGACCCCGGAGGCCCGGCCGACGCGGTCGCGGTGCCCGTGAGGGCCAGGGCCGCCGCCGTGGCCGTCGCCAGGACGCCGGCGCGACGACGGACCGAGGTGTGTGCACGAGCCATGCGTCTCCCCGCGATCGTCCAGTGGGCAAGGGGGATCATTGAAGGCCCGCTGGTCACGGAAAACGCGCAGAATTCAGGCGTTTCGCCATGAAATGCGCCCGTTCGGCCGTACGGATTCCGGCCCGGTACGGCCCGCCCGCCCGCTCTTCGCCGGCCCGGCTGGCAGGATCGCCGCATGGCTGAACCGCGGCGGAACACGGCAGACGGGCGACAGGACACGCAGCGGGACGCGCGTACGGCCTCGCGTCCCGAAGCGCGGCCGGTCGTGCCGCAGGACGCGGCACGGCTCTGGGCGGATCTGGTCGAGACCGCACGCCGGAGCGTCACCGACGGGCTGGTGGTCGGCACCTCCGGCAACGTCTCCGCCCGCACCGGGGACCTGGTGCTGGTCACCCCCTCGGGCGTCCCCTACGACCGGCTCACCCCCGCCGACATCACCGGCGTCGACCTCACCGGACGCCAGGTGCTCGGCACGCTCGTGCCGACCAGCGAGCTGCCCATGCACCTCGCGGTCTACCGCACCACCGACGCCCGCGCCGTCGTCCACACCCACGCCGTGCACGCCACGGCCGTCTCGGTCCTCGTGCCCGAGCTGCCGCTCGTCCACTACATGGCGGCCGCTCTCGGCGGCCCCGTGCGGGTCGCCCCCTACGCCGCCTACGGCACCGACGAGCTGGCCGAGCACATGCTCCGCGCCCTCGCCGGCCGCTCCGGCTGCCTGCTGCAGAACCACGGCACGATCACCTACGGCGCCACGCTCGGCCAGGCGTACGACCGCACCGCCCAGCTGGAGTGGATGTGCCGCCTGTGGCTGACGGCGTCCTCGGTGCCGGGCCTGACACCGTCTTTGCTGACCGAGGCACAACTCGCGGAGGTCGGGGAACGCTTGAAGGGGTACGGCCAACGGAGGTGACCCCTTGCCGAGCAACAGCCCCTTCCGCACCCTGCCGACTTCGCTCGCCCTGCTCCGCCGCACCCTTGCCAGGCGCACCGGTCCGAGTCGGCCCACCCTGTTCCGCCGCGCCGGCGCCCGGCCGCGGCGCACCTGGCCGGCGCTGCCGAGCCCCCCCGCTCCCCGGTGGCCCTCACCCCGCCCGGCCCTTCCGCTGGCCGGTGGCGCGAACCCCCACGACACTGGAGCCGTGCGCACCGTCAAGGCGACCGCCACCGCACTCACCGCCGTCCTGGCCGCCGGCACGGCTTCCGTGGCCGCCGGCCGGCTCGCGAGCGACGCCGCGCTGAAGGCGCCCGCGGGCCGGCCCCTGCCCACCGAGCCCCGTCTCACCGTGCACGGCACGGCCGCCGGGCAGATCACGCTCACCCGTGACCTGGCCGCCCTGCGCCCCGGCACCTACGGCCTCGCCGGGGACGGCTCCCACGCCGTCGTCGGCCCCGTGCTGCAGGACGCCGCGCACACCGCCGACACCGTCGTACGGCGCCTGGAGCGCGTCACCCACGGCACCTTCGAGGCCGGCGACGGGGTGTGGCTCACCCCCAACCTGTACGTCGGCAACCCCCGCACCGCCCTCGGCCTGGATCACGCCGACGTCGACGTGCCCGGCGACCTGGGCGCCCTGCCCGCCTGGTTCGTGCCCGGCCACCGCGACACCTGGGTGATCGCCGTGCACGGTCTCGGCACCACCCGGGAACAGGTCCTGAACGTGCTGGGCTTCCTGCACGGCCGCCGGCTGCCGGTCCTCGCCCTCGCCTACCGCGGCGACCTCGGCGCCCCACGCCCGCCGGACGGACTGAACCACCTCGGCGAGACCGAGTGGCGGGACGTCGAGGCGGCGATCCGCTACGCCGTCCGCTACGGCGCCCGCCGGGTCGTCCTCCTCGGCTGGTCCACCGGCGCCACCATGGCCCTGCGCGCCGCCGAGCACTCCGCCGTACGCGACCGCATCGCCGGGCTCGTCCTCGACTCGCCGGTGCTCAGCTGGGAGGCGACGCTGCGCGCCCTGGCCCGGGCCCGCCACACCCCGCAGCCGCTGCTGCCGCTCGCCGTGCGGGCCGCGCAGGGCCGCGCCGGACTGCACGCCGACCGGGTCGCCGAGACCACCGACCCCGGCCTGCTCCAGGTCCCCACGCTGATCGTCCACGGCCCGGACGACCAGGTCGCCCCCTGGGAGTTCTCCCGCCGGCTCACCCGCAGCCGCCCCGACCTCGTCGCCCTGCACACCGTCCCGCACGCCCCGCACGCCGCGATGTGGAACGCCGACCCCGAGGAGTACGAGGAACGGCTGCGCCGCTTCCTGGTCCCGCTGATGTGACGGCCGGGTGCCCGGGGCGTGGCTCCCGCAGGCCCGTCCGGCGCCGGTGCGAACCATTCCGTTTAAGGCCGTACGACTGGCCTGATCGCGTCCGTGCCACCCTGACCGCACCCCGTGCCTTGGCCAGCCCCGTCGCCCGCCGTGACATTCCGTTTGGGTTTTCGGACCGTCAACCGGAAGACTGCACCCGTGACGTCCCGTATCCCGCGCGACTCCAGGCTCCGACTCGTCCGACCGCGACCCCTGGCCGCCGCCCCCAGAGCTGTGAACCAGCGGCGCCCTGGCCGCCCCGCACCCCGGCCGCCGGAGGGCACGCCCGCCCCCGCCGAACTGGCCGGAATGGCCCGCACCGGTCTGGCCGGCGCGGCCCGTCTCGCCCGCTGGGCCGACGCCGCACTCGGTCCCGGCCGTGACGGTGCCACCGCCGACGGAAAGGCCACCCTCTCCGACGCCACCGCCGAACGCGCGGCCGCCGACCTCGGCCTGAGCGCCGCTCAGATCCGCGCCGACTGGGACACCGCCCGCCTCGCCGGACTGGTCGAGGTGCACGGCGACAGCGCGCGCCCCGGCTGGCGCCTGCGCGCCTGGAACCGCGACGACAGCGCCGTACTGCGCGGCTGGGTCGCCCTCTTCGACGCCTGGTCGCTCGCCTGCCCCGAACCGGACGGACACGAGCCCGCCAACGTCGCCGAGGTGGTCTCGGCCATGCCCCAGGTGCTCTCCCTCCTCCAGCTGTCCGCCGGCCCGGTCCCGGTCGAGCAGCTGCTCGACCTGCTCCAGCAGCGGGTCACCGAACTGCGCACCGAGCGCTGCGAGGTCGCCTACGAGCCCGGCACCGGACAGCCGGCCCGGTCCCCGGCGGACCCCGCACCCGCCGCCGACGCCCCGCTGGCCCCCCTGCTCGACTGGGCGCTGCGGGCCCTCGGCTCCGTCGGCGCCCTCACCTACGGAGACGGCCAGGCCACGCTCACCCCGCTGGGCAGCTGGGCGGTCTGGGTCAAGCTGGAGCAGATCTGCGTGGCCGCGCAGAGCCCCGCCGGCAACATCGAGCAGTCCGCCGAGGACATGCTCCGCGGCTGCGCCCAGCTCCGCCCCAACGCGGCCCGCGCCGAGTACCGCGCCTGGCTCGCCGCCCGCCCCGTCGGCAGCGCCGTCACCGAGCTGGTCGACGCCGCCCGCGGGGACGACGCGCTGCTGCGCGGCCTGGCCTTCGAGGCACTGCGGGTCGTCGGCGCCCCCGCCGAGCCCGACGTACGGGCCGTCGTGGACGAGCCGGCCCTCAGACCGTACGCCCTGCTGTGGCTCGCCGAGCACGACGGCGTCGACCCGGAGGACGCCCACGAGGTGCTCACCCGGGAGGAGGCCACCTGGCTGTGGGTGGACACCGCCGCCGCCGTCGCCGACCACGGTGAGGCGCCGATGCTGGTCCGGCATCTGGAGTCGGCGGTGCAGCCCACCGTGCTCCAGCTGCTCGACGAGGTCCGCGCCGTCGGTCACCCGCGCACCGTGCAGGTCCTGGTCGCCCTCGCCGCCGCCCATCCCGACCCGGCCCTCGCCAAGGCCGTGCGCCGGGCCGCGTTCCAGGTGCACACCGGGGGATGAGCGGAGAAGGGGCGGCTCAGGCCCCGATCTCCGGGGCGTACGTCCCGAAGCTCCAGATGTTGCCCTCGGTGTCCCGGGCCATGTAGTCCCGCGAGCCGTAGTCCTGGTCCGTCGGGGGCATCAGGATCTCCACGCCGTGCTCCACGGCCCGCTGGTGGTGCGCGTCCACGTCGTCCACCACGACGTACACCCCGGCGGGTCCCGCGGCCTTCATCGCCGTGTCGAAGAGGCCGCCGCGGCCCTTGGAGCCGATCATCACCGCGCCGCTGCCCTGGACCAGCTCGGCGTGCATCACCTTGCCGTCCTCCGTCTCGTACAGCGACAGCTCGGTGAAGCCGAGGGCCTCGGTCAGCTGCCTGATCGCCGCCTTCGCGTCCGTGTACAGCAGCGTGGGGTACACGCTCGGCCGTGCGCCGCCCGTTCCCGCCATGCCGATCACTCCTTCGTGCATCGGTTCCGCCATGCTCTCCGAGTCTCGCAGGCGCCACTGACAACGCGTCAGCGGAACGTGTCGCAACGTGCCATGTCGCCCGTCCGGTACCCCTGCCGGAACCACTGCTGCCGCTGCTGCGCCGACCCGTGCGTCCAGGTCTCCGGCGTCACCCGGCCCTGGTACCGCTCCTGGATCCGGTCGTCGCCCACGGCCGCGGCGGCGTCCAGGCCGTCCGTGATGTCGGCGGCCGTCAGACTGCTGACCAGCGGGCGCCCGGTCGACTCGTCGGGCGTGGTCGTGGCATGGCGCGCCCACACGCCGGCGTAGCAGTCCGCCTGCAGCTCGGTGCGCACCGCGCCGCTGTTCGCGCCGGTCAGCCCGTCCTGGGAGCGGCCGAGCACGCCGAGCAGGTCCTGTACGTGGTGCCCGTACTCGTGCGCGATCACGTACGCCTGGGCGAAGGGGCCGCCGGAGGCGCCGAAGTTCGTCCGCAGCTCGTCGAAGAAGCCGAGGTCCAGGTAGACCTTGCGGTCCGCGGGGCAGTAGAACGGGCCGACCGCCGAGGTCGCCGTGCCGCACGCCGTACCGATCCGCCCGCTGAAGAACACCGTCGGCGAGGGACTGTACGTCCGCCCGCGCCGCCGGAACTCCTGGGTCCAGTAGTCCTGCACGCTGTTCACCACGGCCACCGCCCGGCAGTCGTACCGGATGTTCGCGTCCCGGCCGGTACGGCAGGTCCGCTGGACCTGGTCGAGCGAGGAGGCGGTGGGCTCGGCCGAGTCACCGGAGGACAGCCCCAGCTGGTCCGGGCCGATGCCGAAGAAGAGCCCGAGCAGCAGGGCGATCAGGCCGGCGATGCCGCCCCCGACCGTCGCCCTGCCGCCGGGGATCCGGCTGCCGCGCACGTCCTGCACCTCGGAGGTGTCCAGATCCGCGTCGTCGTCGAACTGCACGCGCCACCGCCTTCCGACCGCGCCGCCGCGCGCACCGTCCGAGCCCTGGCGCCATCCTTACCCGCCCCACCGTCCCGCGCCGCCGGTCGAACCGCCGAACGGGGGACGTGCCACCCCCACCCGCCCGGCCACCCGGCCGACCCCGCGGGCGGTGGCTACGCTCGGCGCCTGTTCCGGTTCCGGGCCGGCGGAGACGGAAGGGGGCAAGGTGCCACTCCCACCCCACGCCCCCGACCACCCCGCGCCACCCCCCGAACCCACCCCGACTCCAAAACCCGACCCGGCGGCCCCGAAACCCGACCCGCCCCCGGCCCCGATGCGGCCATCCGGTCCCGCGCCCGCGCCGCATCCCGCCCCAGCGCGACCCGACCCGGCGGCCCCGAAACCCGACCCGCTCCCGGCCCCCATGCCGTGGACCGGTCCGGTGCCTGCGCCGCATCCCGCCCCAGCGCGACCCCCTGCGGCCCTGGAACCCGACCCCTCTCCGGCGATCACGCACCTCGCCCCGGCCGGCCTCGCACCCCCGGCCGCACCCGCCGCCCTCGCCACACCCGCGAAGCACGGCCCGGCCGGTTCGGGCGCCGCTGTGTCCGGCGTCGGTGGGGTCGCCCGGAGGGTCGTCGCCGGGCTGGTGGCCGGCGGCGTGGCCGTGGGGCTGCTCGGCGTGGCTCATCAGCTGCGGCCCGCCCCGTACGGCGACCGGCTCCTGCGCAGCGGGCACGGGGAGTGGTCGGCGCGGGCGCAGGGCGCCGTCGTGGTCGGCTACGACCGCCGTACCGGTGCCCCGCGCTGGCGGTACGCGCGCGTGGGGCACCGCCCCCTCGACGTGCTGCCCGCGCGCGGGGCGGTGATCACGCTCTGGGACGACGGGCTGCTCACCGACACCGACGGCCGTTCCGTTCGCTGGCACCGGGCCCTGCCCGACGCGGCCGACTGGCTCCCGGCCCAGGGCGGCACCGGCGTCCTGCGCCCCCTCGGCCGCGGCATCCTCGCGGTCGTCACCCCGAGCCGCGTCACCGCCTACCGCACCGCCGACGGCGATCTGCGCTGGGTGCTGCCCGCCCGGCAGGGCTGCGCGTTCCGGCCCGACGGCGCCGTACGGCGGGGCGCCGCCCTGCTCCTCGCCCAGCCCTGCGCGGACGCCGCCTGGACCGGCCAGCTCGTGGCCCTCGACGACCTGGGCCGGATCGTGCCCGACCGCACCCCGCTGGGCAACGATCTCCCCGGCCGGCACCACCGACACCTGGACGCAGAAAAACGACTTGCCCGGCCCCGTTAGAATTGCCCCATGGCCATTCTCCTCGCGCATTAGACGGCGGGAACGTCCTCAGCCGCCCACCCGCCAATCCCTGTCTGCCCTGGAGTCTGTCCGTGATCTCCGCCTCCGGTATCGAGCTGCGCGCCGGTGCGCGCGTCCTCATCGAGAACGCCACCTTCCGTGTCGCCAAGGGCGACCGCATCGGCCTCGTCGGCCGCAACGGCGCCGGCAAGACCACCCTGACGAAGTGCCTGGCCGGTGAGGGCATCCCCGCCGGCGGCACGATCACCCGCTCCGGCGAGGTCGGCTACCTCCCGCAGGACCCCCGCACCGGTGACCTGGACGTCCTCGCCCGCGACCGCATCCTCTCCGCCCGCGGCCTCGACGTGCTGATCCGCAAGATGCGCGAGAACGAGGAGCGCATCGCGAACGGCAAGGGCGGCACCCGCGACAAGGCCATGAAGCAGTACGAGCGCCAGGAGACGGAGTTCCTCACCAAGGGCGGGTACGCCGCCGAGGCCGAGGCCGCCACCATCGCCGCCGCCCTGAACCTGCCCGACCGGGTGCTCGGCCAGCCCCTGCACACGCTCTCCGGCGGTCAGCGCCGCCGTATCGAGCTGGCCCGGATCCTGTTCTCGGACGCCGACACCCTGCTGCTCGACGAGCCCACCAACCACCTGGACGCGGACTCGATCATCTGGCTGCGGGACTACCTGAAGACCTACCGCGGCGGCTTCATCGTGATCTCCCACGACGTCGACCTGGTGGACACCGTCGTCAACAAGGTCTTCTACCTGGACGCGAACCGCTCCGCGATCGACGTCTACAACATGGGCTGGAAGCTGTACCAGCAGCAGCGCGAGGCCGACGAGAAGCGCCGCAAGCGCGAGCGCGCCAACGCCGAGAAGAAGGCCGCCGCCCTGCACTCGCAGGCCGACAAGATGCGCGCCAAGGCCACCAAGACGGTCGCCGCGCAGAACATGGCCCGCCGCGCCGACAAGCTGCTCTCCGGACTGGAAGCGGTCCGCCAGTCCGACAAGGTCGCCAAGCTCCGCTTCCCGGAGCCCTCGCCCTGCGGCAAGACCCCGCTGATGGCCGAGGGCCTGTCGAAGTCGTACGGCTCGCTGGAGATCTTCACCGACGTCGACCTCGCCATCGACAAGGGCTCCAGGGTCGTCATCCTGGGCCTCAACGGCGCCGGCAAGACCACCCTGCTGCGGCTGCTGGGCGGCGTCGAGAAGCCGGACACCGGCCAGGTCGTCCCCGGCCACGGCCTCAAGCTCGGGTACTACGCCCAGGAGCACGAGACCCTGGACCCGGACCGCACGGTCCTGGAGAACATGCGCTCGGCCGCCCCCGACATGGACCTGGTCGAGGTCCGCAAGGTGCTCGGCTCGTTCCTGTTCTCCGGCGACGACGTCGACAAGCCTGCCGGTGTCCTCTCCGGCGGCGAGAAGACCCGGCTCGCCCTCGCCACCCTCGTCGTCTCCTCGGCGAACGTGCTGCTCCTGGACGAGCCGACGAACAACCTGGACCCGGCCAGCCGCGAGGAGATCCTCGGCGCCCTGCGCACCTACAAGGGCGCGGTCGTCCTCGTCACCCACGACGAGGGAGCCGTCCAGGCGCTCCAGCCGGAGCGGATCATCCTGCTGCCCGACGGCGTCGAGGACCTGTGGGGTTCCGACTACGCGGATCTCGTCGCCCTGGCCTGACCGAGGGCCTGATCCACTGCGTATGGATCATTCGGCCGATCCGTGATCCATCATCTGTGTGAGATCTCCTCGTATCGCGGTGTGTCGTACACGGATTTTCCGGCCGATCCCTTGGCAGCCAAGGGATCGGCCGTTGTGCGTCCCTGACCTGGTACTTCGCGAATCCACCCGTACGGACCCGTGGATCCCGCCCGCTGGAATTGGGCATTCCGCTTGTGGGGGTCGGCTCCTGTCGTCACAACGATGTCTCACCGACCTTGCCGAATGGGTGGCCATCGCGCCCGGGAGGGGTGATCATGAGGAGACCAGAGCGCACTTCCCATGAGGAGGCACGGGTGGCCGAGACTCTGAAGAAGGGCAGCCGGGTGACCGGCGCCGCGCGCGACAAGCTCGCGGCAGACCTGAAGAAGAAGTACGACTCCGGTGCGAGCATCCGGGCGCTGGCCGAGGAGACCGGCCGCTCGTATGGCTTCGTACACCGGATGCTCAGCGAGTCGGGCGTCACGCTGCGTGGGCGTGGCGGAGCGACCCGGGGCAAGAAGGCCGCTACGTCCTGACTCCGGGCGGCCCATCGGCTTCGATGGTGGCCACCCGGTCGGCGGTCTGATCGACCGGGTGGTTACTGTGCAGTCACTTAGCATGCCGTACGGCACTGCGTGATGACTGCACCCATCGGAGGCGCCCCATGGCTTCGCCCGACCAGGACCTCGCTCCTGTACTCGACAAGGACGGCGTACGGCTCACCGTCGACGACGCGCTCGCCACGGTGACGCTGACCAACCCGGACAAGCGCAATGCGCAGAGCCCCGCTCTGTGGCGGGCGCTCGCCGAGGCCGGGAGGCTGCTGCCGGGCTCCGTCCGCGTCGTGGTGCTGCGCGGCGAGGGCAAGTCCTTCTCCGCCGGGCTGGACCGGCAGATGTTCACTCCGGAGGGGATCCCGGGCGAGCCGACCTTCATCGAACTCGCGCGCCGTGACGACGCCGGGCTCGACGCGACCATCGCCGAGTACCAGGAGGCGTTCACCTGGTGGCGGCGGACCGACATCGTGTCCATCGCCGCTGTCCAGGGGCATGCCATCGGGGCCGGCTTCCAGCTCGCGCTCGGCTGCGACCTGCGGGTCGTCGCCGACGACGTGCAGTTCGCCATGCGCGAGACCAGCCTCGGTCTCGTCCCCGACCTGACCGGCACCCATCCGCTGGTCGGGCTCGTCGGGTACGCCCGTGCGCTGGAGATCTGCGTGACCGGACGGTTCGTCGGGGCCGCGGAGTCGGTGTCCAGCGGGCTGGCCAACCTCGCGGTGCCCGCGGCCGAACTCGACGCGGCGGCACGGGACCTGGCCGCCGCCGTGCTGGCCGCGCCCCGCGACGCCGTGGTGGAGACCAAGGGGTTGCTCCGGGGTGCCGCCGGCCGCTCCTACGAGGAGCAGCGCGCCGCGGAGCGGGCCGCCCAGGCCCGACGGCTGCGGGACCTGGCCGGGCTCGGCGAATGAGCGGGCGGGGCCGCGTCGGCCCTGCCCGGAGGGGTTCCCGGCACCGGCCCTGAACCGGAACAACGGCGCCGGCCGGCCGGCGGTGACCGACACGGCCACCGCCGGCCGGGCAGCGCATCAGAACCCGTGTCGTGTGCCGCCGTCCACGGGCACCATCACGCCCGTCACATAGGACGCCGCCGGAGACAGCACGAACGCCGCGACCCGCCCGAACTCCTCGGGCACCCCGTACCGGCGCAGCGGGATCCGCGACTCGTTGGCGGCCCTGGTGGCCTCGGGGTCGGCCGACAGCGCGTCCAGCTCGCGCATGCGGTCCGTGGCGATCCGCCCCGGCAGCAGCCCCACCACCCGGATCCCCCGCGGCCCCAGTTCGTCGGCGATCGACTTGGCGAAGCCGGCCAGCCCCGGCCGCAGCCCGTTGGACACGGTCAGGCCTGGAATCGGCTCGTACACCGACCCGGACAGCACGAAGCCGATGACACCGCCCGCCTCCAGCTCGGCCGCCGCGGCGCGGGCGACCCGCACCGCGCCGAGGAAGACGGACTCGAAGGCGGCCCGCCACTGTTCGTCGGTGTTGTCCGCGACGAACCCGGGCGGCGGCCCGCCCACGCTCACCAACACCCCGTGGAAGCCGCCGAAGTGCTCGCGGGCGGCCGCGATCAGCCGCCCGGGAGCCTCGTCGTCGGCGTTGTCCACGGCCACGCCCACCGCGTTCGGGCCCAGTTCGGCGGCGGCGTCGGCGACCCGCTTCTCGTCCCGGCCGGTGATGACCACCTTCGCCCCGTCGGCGACGAGTTCCCGCGCGGTGGCGTTGCCGAGGCCCCGGGTGGCCCCGGTGACGACGTACACCCGGTCCTTCAGTCCAAGATCCATGACCCCTATCCTGCCTCGTCGTCCCCGTACAGCGTGAGGGCGGTGTTCACCAGACCGATGTGACTGAACGCCTGCGGGAAGTTGCCCAGCTGACGGCCGTCGACGGGGTCGTACTCCTCGGCCAGCAGGCCCACGTCGTTGCACAGGCCCACCAGCCGGTCGAACAGCTCGCGGGCCTCCTTCCTCCGGCCGGTCAGATGCAGTGCGTCGGCCAGCCAGAAGGAACAGGCCAGGAAGGCGCCCTCGCCGCTCGGCAGCCCGTCGATCACCGAGTCCTCGGTGTCGTAGCGGCGCAGGAAGCCACCGTGCCCGAGGCCGTCGCGGATCGCGTCGACCGTGCCGGTCACCCGCGGGTCGTCCGGCGGCAGGAACCCCACCCGGGGGATGAGCAGCAGTGCCGCGTCGAGTTCGCGAGAGCCGTAGTACTGGGTGAAGGTGTTGCGCTCGGCGTCGAAGCCCTTCTCACACACCTCCCGGTGGACCTCGTCGCGCAGTCCGCGCCAGCCCTCCAGGTCGCCGTCCAGCTCCTTGTGCTGCTCCAGCGTCCGCACGGCGCGGTCGGCGGCCACCCACACCATCACCTTGGAGTGCACGAACGGGCGCCGGCCGCCGCGCACCTCCCACAGGCCCTCGTCCGGCTGCCGCCACGCCGACTCCAGGAACGTCATCAGCGAGCGCTGCATGGCCCACATGTGCGGCCGGGGCGACAGTCCCGACGCGCGGGCCAGCGACAGCGAGTCCATCACCTCGCCGTACACGTCCAGCTGGAGCTGGTCGACGGCGCCGTTGCCGATGCGGACGGGGGAGGAGCCGGCGAAACCGGGCAGCCACGGCAGTTCCGTCTCCGGCAGCCGCCGCTCGCCCGCGACGCCGTACATGATCTGCAGGTCGTCCGGGTTGCCGGCGACCGCGCGCAGCAGCCAGTTCCGCCAGGCCTCGGCCTCGTCCTGATAGCCCGCGGTGAGCAGCGCGCCGAGGGTGAGGGTGGAGTCGCGCAGCCAGCAGTAGCGGTAGTCCCAGTTGCGCACGCCGCCCGGCTTCTCCGGCAGCGAGGTGGTCGCCGCGGCGACGATCCCGCCGGTCGGGGCGTAGGTGAGGGCCTTGAGGGTGATGAGGGAGCGGACGACCTCGTCCCGGTACGGGCCGTCGTACCGGCACCGCCGAGCCCAGCGCCGCCAGTCGGTGACGCTGCTCTCCAGCGCCTCGTACGGGTCGGTGAGCGGCGGGCGTTTCTCGTGCGAGGGGTGCCAGGTGAGCACGAACGCGACCCGTTCGCCCTCGGTGAGGGTGAACTCCGAGTGGGTGCCGAAGTCCTCGCCCCAGGTGCGTACCGGCGGTTCGGCGCGCAGCCAGGCGGAGTCCGGACCCGCGACGGCCACCCGGTGGCCGTCCGCGCGGCGCACCCAGGGCGTGACCGAGCCGTAGTCGAAGCGCAGGCGCAGGGTGCTGCGGACGGTGACCCGGCCGCTGACGCCCTCCACGATCCGCACGACGTCCGGGGCGCGGTCGCGCTGTGGCATCAGGTCGGTGACACGGACCGCGCCGTCGGCCGTCTCCCACTCGGTGTCCAGGACGAGGGTGTCGGAACGATAGGCACGGCGGGTGCAGGTGTCCGCTCCCTCGGGTGCGATCCGCCAGTAACCGTGGTCCTCGTCGCCGAGCATCCGGGCGAAGCAGGCACCGGAGTCGAAGCGCGGCAGGCACAGCCAGTCGATCGACCCGTCCTTGCCGACCAGCGCCGCGGTCTGCTCGTCCCCGATGAGTGCGTAGTCGTCGATGCGCGCGTTCACGGAATGCGGTTTCCCGGCGGACCAGGGGGCCAATCAGGTGGGCCGCCGGGGGAGTGACCGGTTCCCGGACGACGACGGCGTGCTCAGACCGTGGCCGGTTCGGTTTCCTCCGGCTGCGGCTGCGCCGCGGCCTCCTCACGGTCCCGGATCTCCCGCCGGACCAGGAACCACCAGCCGACCGGAACGGCCGCCGCGAACAGCCACCACTGGATCATGTAGGCGTAGTTCAGCGGGGCGTCCTCGCTGCCCGGGTCGGAGATCTGTTCCGGGGAGCCGTCCCTGGGCTGGGGGGCGGTCTGCTGGATGTAGCCGCCGAGCACCGGCGCGCCCAGCCGCCGCGCCTCCTCCGCGCTGCTGATCAGCATGATCTGCCGGTCGGGGAGACCCTTGACGTTCTTGATGCCGCTCGCCGCGGTCGTCTCGTCGGCCATCAGCCGCCCGGTGACGGTGGTGCGGCCGGCGGGCGGGGCGGGGATCTCGGGGAAGGCGGTCTGGACGCCGTTCGCGGGGATCCAGCCGCGGTTGACGAGCAGCACCTTGCCGTCGCTGAGGACGAACGGGGTGAGGACGTGGAAGCCGACCTCGCCGTCGGAGCTGGTCCGGCGGCGGACCACGACCTCCTTCGCGGTGTCGAAGGTGCCGGCCGCGGTGACCGTGCGGTACTTCTCGGTACGGCTCACCGCGTGGCCGGGAGAGGTCAGCCGCTCCACGGGAACCGGCTTCGCGTGCAGCGCGGCGGAGACGAGGTCGTTGCGGGCCGTGCGTTCCTCGTACCGGTGCTGCTGCCAGAAACCCAGCCTGATCATCGTCGGGATCAGCGCGATCGCGACGAGAGTGAGGATCACCCACTGGCGGGACAGCAGAAAGCGGTAGCGGTGCACCCCACGACGTTACCTCCGGGCCGTGGGGTGCATTCACGCGGGTACCGGGTCACACCCGGTCGACGATGCCGGCCCTCCCCTCGGCGCGGGCGCAGTGCGCGCCGCAGTACCAGTGGCCCTCCACCTCCACGCCCTGGCCGATGATCTGCACCCGGCAGTGCTCGCAGATCGGGGCCATGCGGTGGATCGCGCAGGAGAAGCAGTCGAAGACGTGCACCGAGCCCTGCGCGTGCACCTCGAAGGTCATTCCGTAGTCATTGCCGCAAACTTCGCATGTCGCCATGCGCCACAGGGTGAGCCGTCGCCGATTCCCGGGCGAGCGGGGGCCGGGTGAGTCGTGTGGTAATCACCCATTCGTACGCTCGCCCGGCGCTGGAGTGCCCTTCGGCCCCGGTCGACGGGGTGTCCTTCGCGCTGGGGGACGGAGTGTCCGCCGGCCGGTGTCGCGCCTGCTGTCACGCCTGCCCGTCGGCCGGCTCGACATCCCTGAGCAGCTGCCCGAACGCGGCCTCGTCCATGATCGGCGTGCCGAACTGCCGGGCCTTGACCGTCTTCGAGGTGCCCGAGTCCGGGTCGTTGGTCACCAGCAGGCTGGTCAGCCGGGAGACGCTGGTGGCGACGTGCAGACCGGCCTCCACGGCCCGGTCCTCCAGCAGCTCGCGCTCGGTCGACGTGTCGCCGGAGAAGGCCACCCGCATGCCCTGTTTGAGTCTTTTGCCGTCTTCGTAGCGACCCGGGTTGGGATAGGGGCATGCGGGCCTTTTGCGGGACGGGCGCCAACTGGTGGGCCGGTAGCTGCCGTAGCCGCCCGCCGACTGCCGGGGCACGGGCCGGTCCGACCACTCCGTCAGCGGCCGGCACTCCAGCAGCGGCAGCCGGACACCGCCCTCCGCCGCGGCCCGCAGGCTGGGCCGGAACGCCTCCGCCAGCACGCGCGCGTCGTCCAGCGCGTGGTGCGCCCGCTGCTGCACGACCCCGAAGTGCGCCGCCAGCGACTCCAGCTTGAAGTTGGGCAGCGGCAGGCCCAGCTCCTTCGACAGCGCGATGGTGCACAGGCGCTGCCGCACCGGCGCCTCGCTCCGCACGCGCGCGTACTCCCGCGCGATCATCTGCCAGTCGAAGACCGCGTTGTGCGCGACGAGCACCCGGCCGTCCAGGCGGGCGGCGAACTCCTGCGCGATGTCCGCGAACAGCGGTGCGCCGTCGAGCACCGCAGTTGTCAGACCGTGTATCCACACGGGTCCCGGATCGCGCTCCGGGTTGACCAGCGTGTACCAGTGGTCCTCGACCTCGCCGTGCTCGTCCAGCCGGTAGACGGCCGCGGAGATGATCCGGTCGTCCCGGGCCAGGCCGGTGGTCTCCACGTCAACGACCGCGTATCCCTTCGGATACGCGGCCGGCCACTGGGTGGGGGAGGACACTGCGGTCGCACGGTCTTCGAGCATGGTCATTGAGGATACGGGCCGTGACTGACAGCCCGGCTCGTCAGGTCCCGGCCGGGCGACCCGGGATCGCCCTCCTGCTCGGCCCTCGCGCGTGTGCGCGAGCCCGCGGGCGTTCCCTATCCCCGCACGCGCGCGTGCGGGCGAAAGGCCGTGACGCCCGGGTGAGTTCGCTCCGGTCGCGCCCGTGGCGGCCGCGGGCGCCCCGTCCGGTGTCACGAAACGGGCGGTACGGACGCCGTGGGCGGACAGGGGCCCCGGGTAAGAAAAGTCTCGGAGGCGGGGCGGGGGCGGAGGTGAGGGCGCCGGGTGCGCCGTGGCTTCCCGGGGGCCGGGAAGGGGAGGCCTCGCGCCGGTGACCCCCGCGGGCCGCAACGTCAGACGTACGGCGGACGCCCGTCACTTCCCGTGCGGTGCCAGCAGGGATCGCACCAGCGCCCGCACGGCCGTCAGGAACAGCCGTTCCGTGTCCACCGGGCGGGCCAGCGCCCGGGCCAGCGCGGGATCGGTCCCGGCGCTCCCGGCCCGCCACAGCTCCCGCTCGTCCGGGTGCTGTGCCGGAGCCCGCTCGCGGTTGCGCTCCACCAGCACGTGCCCGACGACCTGGAACTGCACGGCCCGGACGAACTCGGCGGCCCGGGCTCCGCGCAGCCCCGCCGCCTGGGCCTCGCGCACCAGGACCTGCTGGGCCGGCAGGAACATCCGCTCGGTCAGGCCGCGCTCGTGCACCAGGGCCACCAGATGCGGATGGTCCCGGAGCTGGCACCGCAGGGCGCACGCGACGGACAGCACGCGCTGCTCCGGGGTGCGCCCGGCCGGCCGGATCTCGCCGAGGCCGGCCACGGTCCGCTCCACGAGCGCGTCGAGCAGCGCCTCGCGGCCCCCGACGTGCCAGTAGATCGACGTCACCGCCGTGCCCAGCTCGGCGGCGAGCCTGCGCATGGTCAGCGCGTCCGGGCCGTGCCGGCGCACCAGCCCGGCGGCGGCCTCCAGCACCGCCTCCCGGGTCAGTCCGCCCCTCGCCCCGCTCGCCATGATCCCCCCAACTCCCATCGGCGCACGTGTATTTACCCCGAGCCCGGTCTGCTGTAACTGTGTTACAGGTGACGGTCCGTCAGGAGAAGGGCGGTACGGCGATGACACGCGTACGGTACGGCGCGCGGACCGAGCGGGAGATCGCGGCCACGCGCACCGCGAGCGCACGGCTCCCCGGTGTCTGGTCCACCGGGGTGGTGGCGGTCTGGGAGACCGACCCGGACGCGGTCGCGGCGGTCCTGCCGCCCCCGCTCAAGCCCGCGGCACGGCCCCTGGTGCGGGTGACCATCAGCAAGGTCGAGCTGCCCGGCTACCCGCTCGGCGCCGGCTCCTTCGCGGTCGCCGCAGCCCACGGCGAGACCGACGGCTGGTACCCGCTGGTGATGCCGATGAGCCACGAGCGCGCCCTCACCGGCGGCCGTGAGGTCTTCGGGGAACCCAAGAAGCTCGGCGAGGTCACCGTCGAGCGCGACGGCCTCGTCGTACGGGCGGCACTGGCGCGGCACGGCATCGCCTTCGTGGAGGTGCGCGGGGCGGTGAGCGGCCCGCTGCCCCTGCCCGAGCCCGCCCGCAGGACCGACTTCTACTTCAAGTGCCTCCCCGCGGTGGACGGCCACGGCTTCGACGGCGACCCCGTCCTCGTCCACTGCGTGCGCCACGAGAAGGTGCGCCGGCTGGAACGGATCACCGGGGACGTCGTCCTGCGGGAGTCGATGTACGACCCCGTCGCCGACCTTCCGGTCCGGGACCTGCTGGAGATCACCGTCGGCGAGAAGACCAGTGACCAGCATGGCCGGGCCGTGGAACGCGTGGACCCCCACGCCTTGTTGCCCTACCTCCACCAGCGCTACGACGACCCGCTGCAGGTCCTCGACGCGCCGCCCGAGGGGAGCGCGTGATGCCCCGCCCGCCCGGGGGACGGCCCCCGGCGCACCGACGGGGAGCCGGGCCGGCCCGGACCACGCGAGGAGGGGAGTGACCGTGGAGCTGCGGGCGGGACAGGTCGCCGTCGTCACCGGGGCGGCGAGCGGGATCGGGCTGGCGATGGCCCGGCGGTTCGCGGCCGAGGGCCTGAAGGTCGTCCTCGCCGACGTGGAGGAGCCGGCACTCGGCAAGGCCGCGGCGGACCTGCGCGCCGAGGGCGCCGACGTGCACGCGCGCGTGGTCGACGTCGGCGAACGCGACCAGGTCGTGGCACTGGCCGAGGCGGCGTACGACACCTACGGCGCCGTGCACGTCCTGTGCAACAACGCGGGCGTGGGCTCCGGCGCCGAGGGCCGCATGTGGGAACACGACCCGAACGACTGGAAGTGGGCCTTCGCCGTCAACGTGTGGGGCGTCTTCCACGGCGTCCAGGCGTTCGTACCCAGGATGATCAAGTCGGGTCAACCCGGTCATGTGGTCAACACGTCCTCCGCCGACGGCGGTGTCGCGCCCCTCCCGACCGCCTCCGTGTACGCGGTCACCAAGGCGGCCGTCGTCACCCTGACCGAGTCCCTCTACGCCCACCTCAGGGCGGAGCACACGCGCGTGGGCGCCTCCGTCCTCTTCCCGGGCCCCCACATGCTGCGCACCGGGCTGTGGGAGTCGCACCGCAACCGCCCCGCCCGCTATGCCAAGCGACGCCCGCGCAGGACCCCCTACCGCAGCCTCGACCAGTGGGAGGCCGCGATGCGCGCGGCCGGCCGGGAGGTCCGCTTCACACCCGTCGAGGAGGTCGCCGGCCTCGTCGTGGACGGCATCCGGCAGGACCGCTTCTGGCTGCTGCCGGAGAGCGAGCACAGCGACGCGCAGATCCGCGCGCGGTCCCGGTCGATGCTGGAGCGCGCGAACCCGTCGTACCTCGAACCCTTCGTCCTGGACTGAACCGAGAGGAGGCCCTGGTGAGCGCACACGACGACCCGTACCTGATCATCTCCTCCGACTGTCACGCCGGGCTGCCCACCGAGCGGTACCGGCCGTATCTGGAGTCCCGTTTCCACCGGGACTTCGACGAGTTCCTCGCGGGCCGCGACCGGCGGCGCGAGGAGATGACCCGGCTGGGCGTCCGCAACGAGGCGTTCGCCGACCGGTGGTTCCGCGAGAACGAGGAGGGCCTGCGCGGCGGCTGGGACACCGCGCAGCGGCTGAAGGAACTGGACGGCGACGGGGTGGCCGCCGAGGTCGTCTTCCCGGACGCCGACGCCGTGGACAGCCGGACCGCCGCGCCCTTCGGCGTGGGCCTCGGCCTCTCCGGAGACCAGGACCCCGAGCTGGGGATGGCGGGCGCGCAGGCCCACAACCGCTGGCTCGCGGAGTTCGTCTCCGAGCACCCCGAACGGCACTGCGGAGTCGCCCTGCTGCCCGTCACGGCCCCCGTCGACCGGGTCGTCGCCGAGATCCGCCGGGCGCGGGAGTCCGGCCTCGGCGCCCTGATGATCCCCGCGATGTGGGCGGGGCAGGAGCCGTACCACGACCGCCGGTACGACCCGGTGTGGGCGGCGGCGGCCGAGTGCGGCATGCCGGTACTCACCCACTCCGGCGCCGCCCCGCGCCACGAGTACGGCGACCACCTCGGCATCTACGTCTCCGAGGTCACCTGGTGGCCGGCCCGCCCGCTGTGGTTCCTGCTCTGGTCCGGTGTCTTCGAACGCCACCCGGGGCTGCGCTTCGGCGTCGCCGAGTCGGGCTGCTGGTGGCTGCCCAACCTGCTGTGGTTCATGGACCGCCTCTACCTCGGCGCACACGGCGGCAAGAAGCTCTCCCCGTTCGAGGAACTCAGGCGCCCGCCGCACGAGTACCTGGACCGGCAGATCTTCGTCTGCGCCACCAACACCAAGCGGCGCGAACTGGCCCAGCGTTACGAGATCGGCGTCGACAACATCCTCTGGGGCAGCGACTTCCCGCACCCCGAGGGCACCTGGCCCGACACGCGCGCGTGGCTGCGCCGCACCTTCCACGACATCCCGGTCGCCGAGACCCGCCGCATGCTGGGCCTCGCCGCGGCCGAGGTCTTCGGCTTCGACACCGGGAAGCTGGCGCCGCTCGCCCGCCGCATCGGCCCCACGCCCGCCGGCCTCGGCCAGCCCGCCGACCAGGCGGCCGTGGAGGCGTCCTGGGCACGCTCGCGCGAGAGCGGCCGGCACTGGCTGACGGACGGCGACTTCCCGCTCCTGGGACCCGACCACGACTTCCCCCTCCCGGAGGCGACCCGATGAGCGAGGACCGCTACACGGTGATCTCGGCCGACTGCCACGCCGGCGCCGACCTGCTCGACTACAAGCCGTACCTGGCCGAGCGCCACCACGACGACTTCGACGTCTGGGCCGCCACCTACGTCAACCCCCACGAGGACCTCCTCGCCGACTCCGCCGACCGGAACTGGAACTCCGAGCGGCGCCTCGCAGAGATGGAGGCGGACGGAATCGTCGCGGAGGTGATCTTCCCGAACACCATCCCGCCGTTCTTCCCGTCCGGCTCGCTCATGGCCCCGCCCCCGGACGCGGAGGACTTCCGGCGGCGCTGGGCCGGCCTGCGCGCCCACAACCGGTGGCTCGCTGACTTCTGCGCGGCGGCGCCGGGCCGCCGCGCCGGCGTCTTCCAGATCCTCCTCGGGGACGTGGAGGAGGCCGTCAAGGAGATCCGGTGGGCCGCCTCGGCGGGCCTGCGGGGCGGCCTGATGCTGCCCGGCACCCCGCCCGGCTCCGGCCTGCCCGAGCTGTACTCGCGGACCTACGACCCGATCTGGGCCGCCTGCGCGGAACTCGGCCTCCCCGTCAACCACCACGCCGGCTCCGCGTCCCCGCCGCTCGGCGAGGAACCGGCCGCACGCGCGGTCTTCATGGTGGAGACGACCTGGTTCTCCCACCGCGCCCTGTGGCACCTGGTCTTCGGCGGCGCCTTCCGCCGCCACCCGGACCTCAGGCTGGTCCTCACCGAACAGGGCTCCGGCTGGATCCCCGGGGTCCTGGACATGCTGGACTACTACCACGGCCGCATGGTCGCCACGGCCGCCCGGAGCGACACCGCGGAGGCGAAGTTCGGCGTCGGCCTGGCCGCGGGCATGGGCCGGCCACCCTCCCGGGTCTGGCGGGACAACTGCTACGTCGGCGCCAGCTTCATGCGCCCCCACGAGGTGCCGCTGCGCGACCGCATCGGCGTCGACAAGATCATGTGGGGGAGCGACTATCCGCACGACGAGGGCACCCACCCGTACACCCGCGAAGCCCTGCGGTTCTCCTACGCGGGCGTCCCGCGCGCGGAGGTCGCCGCCATGGTCGGCGGCAACGCCGCCCGGGTCTACGGCTTCGACCTCGCCCTCCTGGACCCCGTCGCGGCGAAGGTCGGCCCCACGGTGGCCGAGATCGCCGAGCCCCTGACGGAACCGCCGGCCGACGCCACCAGCCCGGTGTTCGCCCGGGGAGCCTCGGTCAGGGTGTGGTGAGAGCGGGGCGGCGGCGCCACGGGGCCGGCGGAGCGCCGATGTCGGTACGGCGGCCGTGACCGCCGGGGTGGGATCCTCCCTGCTGTGACGGAACCCACCCACGACGAGTCTCACGGCGGCGCGCTCGGTTCCCGGCTCAACTGGCTCCGGGCGGCCGTGCTGGGCGCGAACGACGGCATCGTCTCCACCGCGGGACTGGTCGTCGGCGTGGCCGGGGCGACCGAGAGCCGGGCCGCCCTGCTCACCGCGGGACTGGCCGGCCTGCTCGCCGGGTCGATGTCCATGGCGGCCGGCGAATACGTCTCCGTCTCCACCCAGCGCGACTCCGAGATGGCGGCCCTGGCCGTGGAGAGACGGGAACTGCGCGAGCAGCCGGAGGCCGAACTGCGCGAGCTGACCGAGCTGCTCGCGGAGCGCGGCCTGTCCCGCGAGGTGGCCCGCGAGGCCGCCGAACAGCTCACCGCGCGGGACGCGCTGAAGGCCCACGCGCGCGTGGAGCTGGGCATCGACCCGGACCAGCTGACCGACCCCTGGCACGCGGCATGGGCGAGCTTCCTGGCCTTCACCGTGGGCGCGCTGCTCCCCCTGCTGGCCATCGTCCTGCCCCCGCCCGGCCCGCGCCTCCCGGTCACCGTCCTCTCGGTCCTCGCCGCCCTCGTCGTCACCGGCTGGACATCCGCCCGCCTCGGCGCGGCGGATCCGAGGCGGGCGGTGCTGCGGAACATGGCGGGCGGGGCCCTGGCGATGGGAGTGACGTACGCGGCGGGGACCCTGCTGGGGGCGGCGGGGGTCTGACCGCGTCGAGCCGAGCCCCGGCCGCGCGGGACACCCTGGCCGCGCGGGCCACGGCGGGCGCGGCGTACCGTGAAGTGCGCTCGCCACCCCTGAGCGCGTCGGACGATCTCGCACACCCCGCACGAGAAGGACCCCCGCCATGCGCGCCACCACCATCCACGCCCCGTACGACATGCGCGTGGAGGACGTGCCCGAGCCCGTCGTGCAGCTGCCGACCGACGCCGTCGTGCGGGTGCTGCGAGCCTGCATCTGCGGCAGCGACCTGTGGGCCTACCGCGGCGAGGCGGCCCGTCAGCCCGGGCAGCGGATCGGGCACGAGTTCCTCGGTGTCGTGGAGGAGACCGGCTCCGAGGTGAGCACCCTCCGCCGCGGTGACCTGGTGGTCGCCCCCTTCATGTGGTCCGACGGCGTCTGCGACTACTGCCGCGAGGGCCTGACCACGTCCTGCGAGCACGGCGGCTTCTGGGGCACCGTCGGCCACGACGGCGGCCAGGGCGAGGCCGTCCGCGTCCCGTTCGCCGACGGCACCCTGGTGCAGCTGCCCAAGGACGCCGCCTCCGACGACCACCTGCTGTCCGCCCTGCTGACCCTGTCCGACGTCCTCGGCACGGGTCACCACGCCGCCCTCGGCGCGGGCGTCCGGCCCGGCGCCACGGTCGCGGTCGTCGGCGACGGCGCGGTCGGGCTGTGCGCCGTACTGGCCGCCAAGCGGCTCGGCGCCGAGCGGATCATCGCCCTGGGCCGGCACGAGGCGCGTACCGGCATCGCGCGCCGGTTCGGCGCCACCGACGTCGTCGCCGAGCGCGGGGAGGCGGCCGTCGAGGCCGTTCGCGAGCTGACCCGCGGGCAGGGGGCGCACGCCGTCGTCGAGGCGGTCGGCACCGAGCAGTCCATGCGGACGGCCGTCGACATCACCCGCGACGGCGGCGCCATCGGCTTCGTGGGCGTCCCCCACGGCAGCGGCACCGGCCTGGACCTCGGGGTGATGTTCGACCGCAACATCGCCCTGCGCGGCGGCGTCGCCCCGGTCCGCGCCTACATCCCCGAGCTGCTGCCCGACGTCCTCGACGGCACGGTCGACCCGTCCCCGGTCTTCGACATGACCGTCGACATCGAGGGCGTCCCGGCCGGCTACAAGGCCATGGACGGGCGCACGGCGCTCAAGGTGATGGTGACCAACGGCTGACGGCCGTCACCGCCACTTCGCCGGGTCCGAGCCCCACGGCACAGGAGGCCGCTCCCAGCCGGTGGGGCCGCCGGTGAAGGACACGGGCGGGCGCGCGTGCCGCAGCCGGCCGAGCGCGCTGTCCGTCTCGGCCAGCCAGGTGCCGGGACCCGGGTGGGGCACCCCCTCGGCCGGGTCCGGCCCGATGCCGGCCGTGAGCCAGAGGGCCGTCCGGGCCAGCGCCGCCCGGACCAGCCGGCTCCCGCCCTCGTCCGACCGCTCGGTGACCGCCCGCAGCACGGCTGCCGCCAGGAGGTAGCCGGTGCCGTGGTCCAGGGCCTGCGCGGGCAGCGCCCCCGGCTCACCCGCCGAGCCCTCGGTCACCGCGATGCCGGTGGCGACCTGGACCAGGCTGTCGAAGCCGCGCCGCCCGCCCCACGGTCCGTACGCGCCCCACGCCGACACCTGCGCCACGACCAGGCCGGGGCGCCGCGCGGCCAGCGCCTCGGGGGAGAGCCCGAACCGGTCGAGGGCGCCCGGCCGGTAGCCGGTCACCACGACGTCGGCCGTGCTCAGGAGTTCCTCGAAGGCTTCCCGGTCGCCGGGCAGGCCGAGGGTGGCGGACCGCTTGCCGAAGCCCGTGTCGGCGTGCTGGTCCGGCAGCTCCGGCAGCCACGGGGCGTCCAGCCGCAGCACCTCCGCGCCCAGCAGGGCGAGGGTGCGGGTGGCGACCGGGCCCGCCAGCACCCGGGTCAGGTCCAGGACGCGCAGCCCTGCCGCGGGCAGCAGGACGGCGGCACCGGGATCGAGCGGGGGGAGCGCGTGCGTGCGTACGGCGTCCAGCCGCTCCCGCTCGACCAGCGGACGCGCCGCCACCTCGGCCGCCTGAGCGTGCGCCCGCCACCGCGCGGGCGTGCGCAGGGCCACGGCGAGGCCCCCGGCCCGCTGGACGGTCTCCTCCGTCTCCAGGGCGGAGCCCTCGGCGAGCCGGCCGGCCACCTGCTCCGCCGTGGCGTCCCGCGCCAGCCCCAGCGCGTCCAGCAGCCGGGCGCGGTGGTGCGGGTAGTTGGCGTGCGTGCGCACCCAGCCGTCGGCCGTGCGCCAGAACCGCGACAGCGGCGCGAAGACGTCCGGTGTCCGGCCGTCGACCGTCAGGAGCCGTTCGCTGTGGAAGGCCGCGGCCACCGCGCCGTCGTCCACGGTGACCGCAGGCACCTCGGCGAGCCCGGCCCGCCGCGCGCCCAGTTCGGCGGCGGCCAGCGCGCACGCTCCCACGCACGCGCGTGCCAGCTCCCTGACCGGCAGCCGCGCGCCGAGGACGTCCCGGCGCACGACGGCCGAGACACGCGGCAGCAGTCCCGGGTCGCCGCCCAGGGCCTTCCAGGCGTCATTGATTGCAGTCATTACTTCACTATGCAGTATTGATTCAATCAATCTTGTGTTCAATACCGCATAGTGAAGCGCCCCCTGCTTGACCGCCCGCGGTGGGTCTACTTGACCGCGCGCAGTGCGTTGACGACCCCGAAGCCGTAGAACCCGTTGACCCGCTTGCCGCCGGCGCAGGTCGCGTCCACGACCCCGTCGCCGTTACCGTCGTACGGCTCGGCCGGGCAGCCCGGGTTGTCCGCCTCCGCCTTCAGCAGCGCCTGGAGCTGGGCCGGAGTGGCGTGCGGGTGGGACGACTTGAGCAGCGCGGCCACGGCGGCGACGTGCGGCGAGGCCATCGAGGTGCCCTGCAGGAAGCCGTACTGGCCGTTCGGCAGCGTGGACAGGATGCGGCCGTTCTTCGACGGCGTGTCCGGGATCTGGTACTTGTCGCCGCCCGGGCCCGCCACGTCGACCACACCCCGGCCGTAGCTGGAGTAGTACGACTTGGTGCCCTTCACGCCCACCGCGCTCACCGTCACCACACCCGGCAGCTGGGTCGGCACGTCGAAGCACTCGTGCGGGTCGACCGTGCGGGTCGTGGGCGTCGCGTCGTCGGGGCTGGACGCGTCGGTGAGCGCGTCGGCGTCCAGGTCGTCGTTGGAGTTGCCCGCCGAGGCGACGTTGAGCGTGCCCTTGTCCTGGGCGTACAGCTGAGCCCTGTTGACCGCGTCAACGATGGCGCGCTGATCGGGGTCGTCCATGCAGTTGTACAGCCACGGATCAACGTAGTAGCTGTTGTTCGTGATCTCGATGCCGTGGTCCGCGGCGAACACGAAGGCGCAGACCACGCTCTCCGGGTAGAACAGCGAGGTCGCGTCCGGCTGGGCCACGGTGATGCTCGCGACCTTCACGCCCGGCGCCACACCCGCCACGCCTATGCCGTTGCGGGCCGCGGCTATCTCGCCCGCCACGTGGGTGCCGTGGTAGTGGTCGGCGTCCGCCGGCCGCCACGCGCCGTACGTCGTGTCCGCCTTGCCGCTCACGCAGCTCGCCGACTGGGAGGCCGAGAAGTTCGGCGCGATGTCCGGGTGGGTGTCGTCGACGCCCGTGTCGATGACGCCGACCGTGACGTGGCGGCTGCCCGGATCGATCGTCGCGGCCTTGTCGGCGCCGATCGCCCGCAGATCCCACTGGTCGGCCTCCAGCGGCTCCTCGCCCGCCGCGGCGCCCCGGGAGACCTTCGCGGCCTCCGCCTTCGACAGGACCTGCACCGCGCCCTCGTCCGTCGTGCCCGCCGCCGTCAGCGGAGCGGTGCGCGTGGCGCCCGCCGACTGCACGCCGCGTACGGCACGCATCCGCGGGCCGAAGTCGGGGTTCGCGGAGTGGACGACGATGACCCCGATCCGGTCGTAACTCGCCACGACCGTGCCGCCGTTGCGCGTGATCGCACGCTGCACCGACTCGATCGTGCGATGGTCCGTCCTGGTGTTGACCACGTACGCGAGGCCGGGGCCGTCCGCCGCTCGTGCCGCCGTGGCCGCCGGGGTCGCCGCCGAGGCCGCCGTGGGAAGGAAACCGAGCGCGGCGGTCAGTGACAGCGCGACCGGCACGGCGAGCGCGAGCCGACGTCTGGAGCGCAGATGAGCCATGGGATCTCCACATCATCCGGATACGGAACCGCCCGAGACGCAGGTGGTGCTCGGGCAGGTACATGACGGGTGGTGCAGGGCGAAGCTATCTCCCGGGGCTGATCTCCGAAAGAGCCAGGCGGACTTGAACCGCTCCGGCCGTCGCGCCGTGACCGTGAACGGGGGGCCCATCAGGATCGAGGCCCGCCGGACATCACGGCAGGGAGTCGGCCGATGACTCCCTGTAATGTGACCCCGTCCCTGTGAGATCAGGAAGCGCACGTCCGTGACGCGAGGAGACTCCGTGGCTACCGAGACACCGCCGCCCGCGAAACCCCAGGCCCACCTTCCCTCCACCGAGGAGTTCACCGAGGTGCAGCAGAGCGCGGAGTTCGGTGAACTGCGCCGCGCCCACCGCTCCTTCGCCTTCCCGCTGACGGTCGCCTTCATCGCCTGGTACCTGCTGTACGTCCTGCTGTCCAACTACGCGGGCGGCTTCATGGGCACCAAGGTGGCCGGCAACGTCAACGTCGCCCTCGTCCTGGGCCTCGCCCAGTTCCTCACCACGTTCCTCATCGCCTGGTGGTACGCGCGGCACGCCGCCGCCAAGCTCGACCCGAAGGCCGAAGCCATCAAGTCCCGGATGGAGGGCGGAGCATGAGCCCCGCGCAGCACACCCTGCTCGCCGCCGGCGAGGCGAGCGAGCACCGGACGCTGATCATCACCCTGTTCGCGGTGTTCGTCGCCGCGACGCTCGTCATCACCGTCTGGGCCGGCCGCCAGACCAAGGACGCCGCGGACTTCTACGCCGGCGGACGGCAGTTCACCGGCTTCCAGAACGGCCTCGCGGTCTCCGGCGACTACATGTCGGCCGCGTCCTTCCTCGGCATCGCCGGCGCCATCGCCCTCTTCGGCTACGACGGCTTCCTGTACTCCATCGGCTTCCTCGTCGCCTGGCTCGTCGCCCTGCTCCTGGTCGCCGAGCCGCTGCGCAACTCCGGCCGCTACACGATGGGCGACGTGCTGGCCTACCGGATGCGCCAGCGCCCCGTCCGCACCGCCGCCGGCACCTCCACGATCGTGGTGTCGATCTTCTACCTGCTGGCCCAAATGGCGGGCGCCGGCGTTCTCGTCTCCCTGCTCCTCGGCATCACCAGCGACGGCGGCAAGATCGGCATCGTCGCCCTGGTCGGCGTCCTGATGATCGTGTACGTCACCATCGGCGGCATGAAGGGCACCACCTGGGTCCAGATGGTCAAGGCGGTGCTGCTGATCATCGGCGCCCTGCTGCTGACCTTCCTGGTGCTGCTCAAGTTCGACTTCAACATCTCGGACCTGCTCGGCAGGGCCGCCGACAGCAGCGGCAAGGGCAGCGCGTTCCTGGAGCCCGGACTGAAGTACGGCGCCACCGGCACCACCAAGCTGGACTTCCTCTCGCTCGGCATCGCCCTGGTCCTCGGGACCGCCGGTCTGCCGCACATCCTGATCCGCTTCTACACGGTGCCCACCGCCAAGGCCGCCCGTAAGTCCGTGATCTGGGCGATCGGCCTGATCGGCGCCTTCTACCTGATGACCCTCGCCCTCGGCTTCGGTGCGGCCGCGCTGATCAAACCCGAGGAGATCATCGCCTCCAACAAGGCGGGCAACACGGCCGCGCCACTGCTGGCGCTGCATCTGGGCGGTGTCGACTCCGACTGGGGAGCCGTCCTGCTCGCCACCATCTCGGCGGTCGCCTTCGCCACGATCCTCGCGGTGGTCGCCGGCCTCACCCTGGCCTCGTCGTCCTCGTTCGCGCACGACATCTACGCGAACGTCATCAAGAGGGGCCGCGCCACCGAGAAGCAGGAGGTGGGCGCGGCCCGCTGGGCGACCGTCGGAATCGGCGCGGTCTCGATCGTGCTCGGCGCCCTGGCCCGCGACCTGAACGTGGCCGGCCTGGTCGCCCTCGCCTTCGCGGTGGCCGCCTCCGCCAACCTGCCGACCATCCTCTACAGCCTGTTCTGGAAGCGGTTCACCACCACGGGCGCCCTGTGGTCGATCTACGGCGGCCTGGTCACCGCGGTCGGCCTGGTGCTGTTCTCCCCGGTGGTCTCCGGAAAGCCGACCTCGATGTTCCCCGACGTCGACTTCCACTGGTTCCCGCTGGAGAACCCCGGCATCATCTCCATCCCCGTGGGATTCCTGCTCGGTGTCGTGGGCACCCTGCTGTCCAAGGAGGCCCCGGACACCGGTAAGTACGCGGAGCTGGAGGTGCGGTCCCTGACCGGCACCGGAGCGCACTGAGGTTCCTCCGGACGGCCGCGCCGGCCAGGACTGTACGGTCCTACGACGCGGCCGTGACGGACCTCGTGGGATCGGGCCGCTGTCGATGTCGGTGCGGTCACGTAGGCTCGCAGGTGACAGAGGACGTACACCTGACCGAACATGAGTGATCGGAAGAGGGAGGGGGCCCACGTGCTCATCGACACCTATGGCCGAGTGGCCACCGACCTGCGGGTCTCACTCACCGACCGCTGCAATCTGCGCTGCACCTACTGCATGCCCGAGGAAGGCCTGCAGTGGCTGGCCAAGCCCGATCTCCTGACCGACGACGAGATCGTCCGCCTGATCGACGTCGCGGTCCGGACGCTGGGCATCGAGGAGGTCCGCTTCACCGGCGGCGAGCCCCTGCTCCGCCCGGGCCTGGTCGGCATCGTCGAGCGCGTCGCGGCCCTCGAACCCCGCCCCCAGATGTCCCTCACCACCAACGGGATCGGCCTCAAGCGCACCGCGCCGGCCCTGAAGGCGGCGGGCCTGGACCGGGTCAACGTCTCCCTGGACACCCTCCGCCCGGACGTCTTCAAGACCCTCACCCGGCGCGACCGCCACAAGGACGTGCTGGAGGGCCTGACCGCCGCCCGCGAAGCCGGCCTGACCCCCGTCAAGGTCAACTCGGTCCTGATGCCGGGCCTGAACGACGACGAGGCCCCCGACCTGCTCGCCTGGGCGGTCGAGCACGACTACGAACTGCGTTTCATCGAGCAGATGCCCCTGGACGCCCAGCACGGCTGGAAGCGCGAGGGCATGGTCACCGCCGGGGACATCCTCGCCTCCCTGCGCACCCGCTTCGAGCTCACCGCCGAGGGCGCCGACGCGCGTGGCTCGGCACCGGCGGAGCGCTGGCTGGTGGACGGCGGCCCGCACCGGGTCGGCGTGATCGCCTCGGTCACCCGGCCGTTCTGCGCGGCCTGCGACCGCACCCGCCTCACCGCCGACGGCCAGATACGCACCTGTCTGTTCGCCACCGAGGAGACCGACCTCCGCGCCGCCCTGCGGTCCGGAGCACCGGACGAGGAGATCGCCCGCATCTGGCGGCTGGCGATGTGGGGCAAGAAGGCGGGCGCCGGCCTGGACGACCCGTCGTTCGTGCAGCCGGACCGCCCGATGTCGGCGATCGGTGGCTGACCCGCTCGGGAGCACTGGGGCTAGCCCTCTTCGGAAGCCTGCCAGTCCTCGAACTTCACGACGTCCTTCAGGAACCCCCGCACGCCGAGGAACTGTGAGAGATGCTCGCGGTGCTCGTCGCAGGCGAGCCACGTCTTGCGCCGCTCCGGCGTGTGGATCTTCGGGTTGTTCCACGCCAGCACCCACACGGCGTCGGCACGGCAGCCCTTCGCGGAGCAGATCGGGGTCTCGTCACTCACGGCTTCGTCTCGGGTTCGTCTCTCGGTCGGGCTGAAAGGGTCGTAAACAGGGCGACGCCGGGCAGCCACGGGGGGAGCTGCCCGGCGTCGGTCCGTCGCTCCGACGGGGGATGCGGAGCGCGTACGCAGTATGTCACGGGTACCCCACCGCCCGGCACCGGAACAGCAGGATTGATCTGAGGTTTTCTTGAGCTTGACGGGGGGCCGCATTCCGCTTCGGCGGCTCAGACCGGGTCGGGGCGCTCACCGCGGACCCCGGCCGCCTCGCTCGCCGGCACGTCCTCCGGCACGTCCTCTGGCGCGGACTCCCGCACCGGCTCCGCCTGCTCCTCGTCGGCCCGCGACGGCGCGATCATCGGTCGCGTCGGCGCGACGACGAACGTCGACGGCAGCGACGGCGGCCTCTCCCGGCCCGCGTTGGCGATCACGACGGCGATATAGGGGAGCGCCGCACCGAGCACGAGCGCGACGATGGCGACGTACCGCTCGACGTTCCACAGCGTGACGGCGAGGATCACCGACAGGGTACGGACCGTCATCGAGATCACGTACCGCCGCTGGCGTCCCCGGACGTCCTCGGCGAGACCGGTCCGGGCACCGGTGATCCGGAACACCTGGCCGCTGCCGCCGTGCTGTTTCCGCATCACATTCCCACCATCCGCCCGCATGGGACTCTCCCCGGCCCGTCTCCTCGTCCCCATGCGGCGAGGAGCCGCGGGGACACCTCCACGTTACGCCGCGCACCCGCCGCCTTCGAGACCGGGTCACGCCCGGCCTGCGAAGACGCCTCGGGCCGTGCCGCGTACGGGGGAACCCGACATGCGCCGTACGGCGGACCGAACCACACTGGCCGTAATGCTCACGTCGAGCCGTACGAGGAGGCAGCCATGGGCTGGTTGTGGGCGATCATCGTGGGATTCGTGCTGGGCCTCATCGCCAAGGCGATCATTCCGGGCAAGCAGCACAGCCCGCTGTGGCTGACCACCATCTGCGGCATGCTGGGCGCGATCGTGGGCAACGCGGTCGCCCGCGCGGTCGGCGTGGAGGCGACCCGCGGCATCGACTGGAGCCGGCACATCTTCCAGCTGGTGGCCGCGATCATCATCGTCGCGGCCGTGGACGCGCTGTACATGGCGACGCTGGGCAAGAAGAAGCAGCAGCGGGCCTGAACGCGGGCCCGCCCGCGAGACCCGCACCCTAGGGGGCGCGGGAGACCGCCCGAGGAACCACGGCGAACGCCGCGGTCCCCCGGACCGCCCACACCTCTGCTGGTCCCCCGGACCGCCCGCACCTCTGCGGCGCTCAGGCGCCGGTGACCTCCACGGCGGCCAGATTCTTCTTTCCGCGCCGCAGCACCAGCCACCGTCCGTGCAGCAGCTCCTCGGCCGCCGGGACGGCGTCCTCCGCGGTGATCTTCGCGTTGTTCACGTAGGCACCGCCCTCCTTCACCGTGCGCCGGGCGGCGGACTTGCTGGCCACCAGCCCGACCTCGGCGAACAGGTGGACCACCGGGGAGAGCTCGGCGACCTGGATGTGCGGGACCTCGGACAGCGCCGCGGCCAGCGTCTTCTCGTCCAGCTCCGTCAGCTCGCCCTGGCCGAACAGCGCCTTGGAGGCGGCGATCACCGCGGCCGTCTGGCCGGCGCCGTGCACCAGCGTCGTCAGCTCCTCGGCGAGCGCCCGCTGCGCCGCCCGCGCCTGCGGACGCTCGTGCGTCTGCCGCTCCAGCTCCTCGATCTCCTCACGGGACCGGAAGCTGAAGATGCGCAGGAACTTGGAGACGTCCCGGTCGTCCGCGTTGACCCAGAACTGGTAGAACGCGTACGGCGTGGTCATCTCCGGGTCGAGCCACACCGTGCCGGACTCGGTCTTGCCGAACTTGGTGCCGTCCGCCTTGGTGATCAGCGGCGTGCCCAGCGCGTGCACGACGGCCTCCGGCTCGGCCCGGTGGATCAGGTCCGTGCCCGAGGTGAGGTTGCCCCACTGGTCGCTGCCGCCGGTCTGCAGGGTGCAGCCGTGGCGCCGGTACAGCTCCAGGAAGTCCATGCCCTGCAGGATCTGGTAGCTGAACTCGGTGTAGCTGATGCCCGCGTCGGAGTTGAGCCGCCGGGAGACGGCCTCCTTGGCGATCATCTTGTTGACCCGGAAGTGCTTGCCGATGTCCCGCAGGAACTCGATGGCGGACAGGCCCTGGGTCCAGTCCAGGTTGTTGACCATCACCGCGGCGTTGGGCCCGTCGAAGTGGAGCAGCGGCTCGATCTGGGCACGCAGCCGCTCCACCCACCCCGCCACGACCTCGGGCGCGTTCAGCGTGCGCTCAGCCGTGGGCTTGGGGTCGCCGATGAGACCCGTGGCACCGCCGACCAGCGCCAGCGGACGGTTGCCCGCCTCCTGGATGCGGCGCATCGTCAGGATCTGCACGAGGTTGCCGAGGTGCAGACTGGGCGCGGTCGGGTCGAAACCGCAATAGAACGTGACGGGGCCGTCCGCGAACGCCTTGCGCAGTGCGTCCTCGTCCGTGGAGAGGGCGATGAGCCCCCGCCACTTCAGCTCGTCGACGATGTCCGTCACGGTTCTCGTGTCTCCTCGGTGGATCTTCGGGCGGTCGGGTGACAGCCGACTACGAGGTTATACGCCCTGACTGACAGAGCTCATATTGAAATCCGGGATCCGCAGCGCGGGCATCGCGGCCCGGGTGAACCAGTCGCTCCACTCGCGCGGCAGCGTCTTCTCCGTCCGCCCGGCCTCCGTGGCCCGGCCCAGCAGGTCCACCGGCGACTCATTGAACCGGAAGTTGTTCACCTGCCCGGTCACCTCGCCGTTCTCGACGAGGTAGACGCCGTCCCGGGTCAGGCCCGTCAGCAGCAGGGTCGCCGGGTCGACCTCGCGGATGTACCACAGGCAGGTCAGCAGCAGCCCGCGCTCGGTGTCCGCGACCATCTCCTCGAGAGAGCGGTCGCCGCCGCCGTCCAGGATGAGGTTCCCCAGGGCGGGCGCGACCGGGAGCCCGGTCAGGGCCGCGCTGTGCCGCGTGGTCGTCAGGTGCTTGAGCACACCCTCGCCGATCCACTCGGTGGCGTGCGCGGGCAGCCCGTTGTCGAACACCGACTGGTCGCCGCCCGAGGAGTGGGCGATCACGAACGGCGGGCACTCCAGTCCCGGCTCGTCCGGGTCACTGCGCAGGGTCAGCGGCAGCCCGCTCAGCCTTTCGCCGAACCGGGTGCCGCCGCCCGGCTTGGAGAACACCGTCCGGCCCTCGGCCGCGTCCCGGCCCGACGCCGACCACAGCTGGTAGATCAGCAGGTCCGCGACCGCGGTGGGCGGCAGCAGCGTCTCGTAGCGGCCCGCGGGCAGCTCCACGCGCCGCTCCGCCCAGCCGAGCCGCACGGCCAGCTCGGCGTCCAGCGCGCCCGGGTCGACGTCCTTGAAGTCCCGGGTGGACCGGCCGGCCCACGCCGAGCGCGTGCGGTCCGGGGACTTGGCGTTCAGCTCCAGCGTGCCGGTGGGCTGGTCGTGCCGCAGGCGCAGTCCGGTGGACGTCCCGACGTACGTGGACACCAGCTCGTGGTTGGCGAAGCCGTACAGCTCCCGGCCGCCGGCACGCGCGCGTGCGAAGGCCTCGCCGAGCGCCGGGGCGAAGTCGGCGAACACGGCGGAGGAGGTCTCGGCGGGCGCGTCGGTGAAGTCCGGGCTCTGCGGCACCCCGTCGACCAGCGGCTGCGCGTCCTCGGCGGGTCCGGCGCCGCGCGCGGCGGCCTCGGCGGCCCGCACCAGCGGTTCGAGCTCCTCCGCGGTGACCGCGGACCGGGACACGACGCCGGAGGCGGTGCCCTCCTTGCCGTCCATGGTCGCGATCACGGTGAGCGTACGGCCCCGGGTCACACCGTTGGTGGTGAGCGCGTTGCCCGCCCAGCGCAGGTTGGCGGTGGAGTGCTCGTCGGCGATGACGACACAGCCGTCGGCGCGGGACAGCGCCAGCGCCTGCTCGACGACCTCGTGCGGCTTGTTGGTGCGGGCGCTCATCGACCGGCCTCCTGCGTGGTGTTGAGGATGTTGACGCCCTTGAAGAGGGCGGAGGGGCACCCGTGGGACACGGCGGCCACCTGGCCCGGCTGGGCCTTGCCGCAGTTGAAGGCCCCGCCGAGGACATAGGTCCCCGGTCCGCCCACGGCGGCCATGGAGCCCCAGAAGTCGGTGGTCGTGGCCTGGTAGGCGACGTCCTTGAGCTGCCCGGTGATCCGCCCGTTCTCGATCTTGAAGAAGCGCTGGCCGGTGAACTGGAAGTTGTACCTCTGCATGTCGATCGACCAGGACCGGTCGCCGACGACGTAGATGCCCCGGTCGACCCCGCCGATCAGGTCCTCGGTGGACAGCCCGGCCGGATCCGGCCGGAGCGAGACGTTGGCCATGCGCTGCACCGGCACATGGCCGGGGGAGTCGGCGTACGCGCACCCGTTGGACCGCTCGAACCCGGTCAGCCGCGCGATGCGCCGGTCCAGCTGGTAGCCCACCAGCCTGCCGTCCTTCACCAGGTCCCAGGACTGCGCCGCGACGCCCTCGTCGTCGTAGCCGATGGTCGCGAGCCCGTGCTCGGCGGTGCGGTCACCGGTGACGTTCATCAGCTCGGAGCCGTACTTGAGCTTGCCCAGCTGGTCGAAGGTGGCGAAGGAGGTGCCGGCGTAGGCGGCCTCGTAGCCGAGGGCGCGGTCCAGCTCGGTGGCGTGGCCGATGGACTCGTGGATGGTCAGCCACAGGTTGGACGGGTCGACCACCAGGTCGTACAGGCCCGGCTGCACGCTCGGCGCGCGCATCTTCTCGGCGAGCAGCTCCGGGATCCGCTCCAGCTCGCCGTCCCAGTCCCAGCCGGTGCCCGTCAGGTACTCCCAGCCGCGCCCCACCGGCGGCGCGATGGTGCGCATGGAGTCGAACTCGCCGCTCGACTCGTCGACCGACACGGCCGTCAGCTGCGGATGCAGCCGCACCCGCTGCTGGGTGGTCACCGTTCCGGCGGTGTCCGCGTAGAACTTGTTCTCGTGCACGGTGAGCAGCGAGGCGTCGACATGGCTGACGCCGTTCGCGGCCAGCAGCCGTGCGCTCCACTCCGCGAGCAGCGCGGCCTTCTCGTCGCCGGGCACCGAGAAGGGATCGATCTCGTACGAGGAGATCCACGTCCGGTCGGCGTGCACCGGCTCGTCGGCCAGCTCCACCCTCTCGTCCGACCCGGCCGCAGTGATCACCCGCGCGGACAGCTTGGCCATGGCCACCGCCTGCGAGGCGACCCGGGCGGTGGCGTCCATGGTCAGATCCACCCCGGAGGCGAAGCCCCACGTCCCGCCGTGCACGACCCGGACCGCGTACCCGAGGTCGGTGGTGTCCGACGATCCGGCGGGCTTGGCGTCCCGCAGCCGCCAGGACGCGCTGCGCACCCGCTCGAACCGGAAGTCCGCGTGCTCGGCCCCCAGCGCACGTGCCCTGGCGAGCGCGGCGTCGGCGAGGGCCCGCAGCGGAAGCGCGGTGAACGCTTCGTCGATCGAATGAGGCACGGAGGTCTCCCTGCTGTCGTGGCCTGTCCGGCTCCGATCATGGCGCGGGAGCGGGCCGGCGGACCACAGGTTTGGGTACCGGACGGCCTCATTCTGTAGGAATCCGACAGTGACACCCGCGCGCCACTGTCGGTGCCCGCTTCACGCCGCGCAGGGCGGTACCGATAGGTTTTCGATGAAGCCGCCTGTCATCCAGGTGTTCGGGCGGGTGTGTCAGACCGCTATCGAAAGGGTGATCCGTTGAGCCGCTCGGTTCTCGTCACCGGAGGCAACCGGGGCATCGGCCTCGCCATCGCCCGCGCATTCGCCGACGCCGGCGACAAGGTCGCGATCACGTACCGCTCGGGTGAGCCGCCGGCCGGCTTCCTGGCCGTCAAGTGCGACATCACCGACCCGGAGCAGGTGGAGCAGGCCTACAAGGAGATCGAGGACCAGCACGGTCCGGTCGAGGTCCTGATCGCCAACGCCGGCGTCACCAAGGACCAGCTCCTGATGCGCATGTCCGAGGAGGATTTCACCTCGGTCATCGACACCAACCTCACGGGCACCTTCCGTGTCGTCAAGCGCGCCAACCGCGGCATGCTGCGCGCCAAGAAGGGCCGCGTCATCCTGATCTCGTCCGTGGTCGGCCTGCTCGGCTCGGCGGGGCAGGCGAACTACGCCGCCTCGAAGGCCGCCCTGGTCGGCTTCGCGCGTTCCCTCGCCCGTGAGCTGGGCTCGCGCAACCTCACCTTCAACGTCGTCGCGCCCGGCTTCGTCGACACCGACATGACCAAGGCGCTCACCGACGAGCAGCGCCAGAACATCGTGTCTCAGGTGCCGCTCGGCCGTTACGCGCAGCCGGAGGAGATCGCCGCGACGGTGCGGTTCCTCGCCTCGGACGACGCCTCGTACATCACTGGAGCCGTCATTCCCGTTGACGGCGGACTGGGAATGGGTCACTGATCACCATGAGCGGAATTCTCGAGGGCAAGCGCATCCTGGTCACCGGTGTGCTGATGGAGTCGTCCATCGCCTTCCACGTCGCCAAGCTCGCCCAGGAGCAGGGTGCCGAGATCATCCTGACCGCGTTCCCGCGGCCCACGCTGACCGAGCGCATCGCCAAGAAGCTGCCGAAGCCGGCCAAGGTCATCGAGCTGGACGTGACCAACGAGGAGCACCTCGCGCGCCTGGCCGACGTGGTCGGCGAGGAGCTGGGCGGGCTCGACGGCATCGTCCACTCCATCGGCTTCGCCCCGCAGGACGCGCTCGGCGGCAACTTCCTCAACACGCCGTTCGAGTCGGTGGCCACCGCCATGCACGTCTCGGCGTTCTCCCTGAAGTCGCTGACCATGGCCTGCCTGCCGCTGATGCAGAACGGCGGCTCGGTCGTCGGCCTCACCTTCGACGCCCAGTACGCCTGGCCGCAGTACGACTGGATGGGCCCGGCCAAGGCCGCCCTGGAGGCCACCAGCCGCTACATGGCGCGCGACCTGGGCAAGCAGAACATCCGCTGCAACCTCATCTCGGCGGGCCCGATCGGCTCCATGGCCGCCAAGTCCATCCCGGGCTTCGGAGAGCTGGCCTCCGTGTGGGACACCCGCGCTCCGCTGGAGTGGGACCTGAAGGACCCGGAGCCGGCGGGCAAGGGTGTCGTCGCCCTGCTCAGCGACTGGTTCCCGAAGACCACGGGCGAGATCATCCACGTCGACGGCGGTCTGCACGCCATCGGCGCCTGATCCCCGCACGGACCACCGACGCCCCGTTCCCCGCCCCGAGCGGGGAGCGGGGCGTCACCCGTTCGGCTCACCGGCCGGGCCCCCGCCGCGCCGACGGCGCACCCTGGATTACGCCGTCCCCCGCACGTCCCTCCCCAGCCCGGCCGAGGAGGTCCCCTTGTGCGCCTGCCCCGCAGCCTGGCCCCGGTGACCGTGGCCCTGGCCCTCGTCCTGTCGCTGCCGTACGACGCGCTGCCCCACGCGCGCGTGGGCAACGGCGAACCGCCTCCGCCGAGCCGGTTCGGCGCCTCGTGCCGTACGACCGTGCGCGGCTCCCAGGTGGTGACCTACTGCCACAACCCGTATGTCGACATCGACCGCGTACGGCTCCACATCGAGTGCGCCCGCTGGTGGGACATCGACACCGACAGCGCCCCGGTGGACGTCGGGCCCGCCATGACCGTACGGCTCACCGGCCGGTGCTGGAAGGAGATCGGCTCGGTCTGGATCAGCCACCAGAAGGCGCGCTGAACCGGCCCCGATCGCACAGGAACGGATAGCTCGCGGCCTCCGCGGCCGCCGCCTCCGCGTCGCCCGCGCGGATCGCGTCGACCAGACGCGTGTGGTCCATGTGCGTCTCCGGGTTCAGCTCCGCCCCGACGTCCGCGCGCAGCCAGTCCCGCAGCACCTCGCCCAGGTCGGCGTACATCGCCGTCATCACGTCGTTGTGCGAGGCGGCCACCACCGCCATGTGGAAGGTGGCGTCCGCCGCCACGAAGGGCTCGGCATCGCCGGTCCGCCACGCCTCCTCGCGCCGCGCCAGCAGCGTGTCCAGCTGCCTGAGGTCCTTCTCGGTGCGCCGCTCGGCGGCCAGCTTCGCCGCGGCCGACTCCAGCGTGGAACGCAGCTCGGCGATGTGCCGGGGGTCCGCGTCGGCGAAGCGGCGGTGCATCACGCCGGCCAGCTCGCTCGTGGCCACGACGTACGTGCCCGAGCCCTGGCGGATGTCCAGCAGGCCGTTGTGTGCGAGCGCGCGGACGGCCTCACGGACGGTGTTGCGGGCGACACCGAGCTGATCGACCAGCTCCGGTTCGGTCGGGATACGGGAACCGACCGGCCACTCGCCGGAGGTGATCTGGTTGCGCAGTTCGGCGATGACCTGCTCGGACAGCGCCGAACGGCGCGGGTGGCTCAAAGGCATGGCACACCTTCGCACGGAAGACCCGGGCGCGGAGACGCCGGGAATGGACAGACAATCATCCCATGATTCTATGATGTGCCTCATGGCTAGTGAGGAAACCCGGACAGTGGAGACCCGTACGGCGATGTCACCGACCGAACGCGGTAGGACCGCCGGTACCAGAGCGTCCGAGACGACCGCCGGCGTGGGCCGCACGCGCGCGTGGGCCACCCGGCTGGTGGTCGTCGGCATCGTGCTGTCCGCACTGAACCTCCGTCCGGCCATCACGAGCCTCGGCGCGCTCCTGGAGGAGGTCCGCGACGGGCTCGGCATGAGCGGCAGCGTGGCCGGGGTGCTCACCTCGGTGCCCCCGCTCTGCTTCGCCGTCTTCGGGGTCACCGCGCCCCGCCTGGCCCGCCGCTTCGGACCGGCCGCCGTGGTGTGCGCCGGCATGGCCGCCATCACCGCCGGCCTGCTCATACGCCCGTACGTCGGCGGCACGGCCGGATTCCTGGCCGCCAGCGCCCTCGCCCTGATGGGCATCGCCGTCAGCAACGTGCTGATGCCCGTCATCGTCAAGCGCTGGTTCCCCGACCGGGTCGGCTCCATGACCGGCCTGTACTCGATGGCCCTCGCCGCCGGCACCTCACTCGCCGCCGCGGTGACCGTCCCCCTGACCGACGCCCTGGGCGGCGGCTGGCAGGCCGGCCTCGCCGTGTGGGCGGCCATCGCCGCCGCCGCCGTCCTGCCCTGGCTGCCGCTGGTCCGGGACCGCGGCACCGCCGCCGTCCAGCCGCAGGGCCCCGCGCGCGGGGCCGCGGAACAGCATGCCCCGCTGCGCATGGCCCGCAGCCGCACCGCCTGGGCACTCGCCGTCTTCTTCGGCCTCCAGGCCACGGCCGCCTACATCACGATGGGCTGGATGCCGCAGATCTTCCGGGACGCGGGCGTCCCGGCCGGCACCGCGGGGGTGCTGCTCGCCGTCACCATGGTGATGGGCGTGCCGCTCGCCTTCGTGATCCCGCGGGTCGCCACGCGGCTGCCCCACCAGGGCCCGATCGTGCTGGTCCTGGGCGCCTGCGGCCTCGCCGGATACGCCGGGCTGTATCTCGCCCCGGCCGACGGCGCCTGGGCCTGGGCCGTGCTGCTCGGCGTCTCCAACTGCGCCTTCCCGCTCGCCCTGACGATGGTCGGCATGCGGGCCCGCAGCGGCCCCGGCGTGGTCCAGCTGTCCGCCTTCGCCCAGAGCACCGGCTATCTGCTCTCCATCCCCGGCCCGCTGCTGGTCGGCGTGCTCTACCAGCAGAGCGGCGGCTGGGGCGTGCCGATCGCGCTCATGGCGGCCCTGATGGTGCCGCAGATGGCGGTGGGCTTCCTGGCGGGCCGCGACCGCACGGTCGAGGACGAGGCGACGCGCTGAACCGCCGCCGGGTGCCCCCGGCGGCGCCGGACGCGGGCGGGGTGCGAGACTGGGCGCATGCAGCCTGTGCTCGACCCGAACCCGAAGAACGGCCAGAAGAAGATGCTGCTCGTCTTCGGCGCGTTCCTCGCCATCTTCGTGATCATCGCCATCGTGGCGACCATCGCGTCCCCCTGACGGCGGCCTCTCCCGGTTCCGCGGACCCCGGGTTCCCCGTGCCACCGGTTCGCCCGGTTCGCCTGTTTCACCCGGCGGATGGTGGGGCTGGCCCCACCATCCCCTAGGGGGCCAGGGTCAGGGTCAACTGGGTGGAACTCCGGATGGGTTGGCGGCCCCGGATTCCGTAGCTTCGAGATGTGACCGCACCAGCCGGTCACGGACGAGCTCGAAGACCCACGGAGGCGACCATGCCGGCCCGCACCCACCCCCTGCCCCACCCGGCGACCACGGGCGGCGTCGACATCCGGCTGCCCTGGTGGGCGCTGGCCCTGCCCACCCTCGCCTTCATCGTGCTGCTCGCGCTGATACTCAACCCGTCGGACGCCCACGCGGCGAGCGGCGACCCGGCGATCGCCCGTCTCCTGGAGCGCGCCCAGCAGCTCCTCGCGCGCTGACGGCAAGCCCCCTCGCGCGGTGAATCCGCATGTCAACTCCCTGCGCCGGGTGGCCTGTTTCATGCGAAGCTGGATGCCATGAGCGTCGCAGAACCCCGCAGGATCGTCCTCTTCCGGCATGCGAAAGCCGACTGGCCCCAGGTCCCCGACCACGAGCGCCCGCTCGCAGAGCGGGGCCGCACGGACGCCGCAGTCGCCGGACGCAAGCTGGCCGACACCGGCATCGCCTTCGACCTGGCCCTGTGCTCCACGTCGACCCGCACCCGGGAGACCTGGAAGCTCGCCGTCCACGAGCTGGCGCACCGGCCGAAAACCGTCTACGAGGAGCGGGTCTACGAGGCCTCGCCCGGCGAGCTGATCGCCGTGCTCAACGAGCTCCCCGACGACGTGCGGAGCGTGATCCTGATCGGCCACAACCCCGGCGTGCACGGCCTGGCCGACATCCTGGCCGGCTCGGCCGACGGCGACGCCCGGGAACGGATGAACCGGCGGGGCTTCCCCGCCGCCGGCTTCGCCGTGCTGTCCTTCGAGGGCCCCTGGAAGGGCGTCGAGCCCGGCGCGGCCGAGCTCACGGACTACTGGGCCCCCTCCGAGTGACCCGGCGCTGACCCGGTCAGCCGACGACGCGGGGCCCGGCACCCCCGGGGGGTACCGGGCCCCCACGACGGCCGGAAGGAGCCGCCCGGCCTCCGTCGTGCGTGCCGGGCCGGTCCCGATCAGCCCTCGTCGTGCGTGTCGGCGGCCTCGACCTCTTCCCGGGTGACGCCGAGGAGGTACAGGACGGTGTCGAGGAAGGGGAAGTTCACCGCCGTGTGCGCCGCCTCCCGCACCACCGGCTTGGCGTTGAAGGCCACGCCCAGACCCGCGGCGTTCAGCATGTCCAGGTCATTGGCGCCGTCACCGATCGCCACGGTCTGTGCCAGCGGCACCCCGGCCTCCGCGGCGAACCGGCGCAGCAACCGCGCTTTGCCCGCCCGGTCCACGATCTCGCCGGTCACCCGGCCGGTCAGCTTGCCGTCGACGATCTCCAGCGTGTTGGCCTGCGCGAAGTCCAGGCCCAGCCGCTCCTGCAGATCGTCGGTGACCTGCGTGAACCCACCCGAGACGACACCCACTTGGTAGCCGAGCCGCTTCAGGGTGCGGATCAGGGTACGCGCGCCCGGCGTCAGCCGGACCTGCTCCCGCACCTTGTCCACCACCGACGCGTCCAGCCCCTTCAGCAGCGCCACGCGCGCGTGCAGAGACTGCTCGAAGTCCAGCTCCCCGCGCATCGCCGCCGCCGTCACCTCGGCGACCTGGTCCTCACAGCCGGCGTGCGCGGCGAACAGCTCGATGACCTCGTCCTGGATCAGGGTCGAGTCCACGTCCATGACCACCAGCCGCTGGGCCCGCCGGTGCAGTCCCGCCGAGACGACGGCGATGTCGACACCCAGTGCCGCGGCGTCGGAGGCCAGGGCCGTGCGCAGCGGCTCGGTCTCCACGCCCGACACCGCGAACTCCACCGCCGTCACCGGATACTTGGCGAGCCGGAAGATACGGTCGATGTTGCCCCCGGCCTTCGCGATCCGGGCGGCGACCGCGGCCGTCGACTCGGCGGTGAGCGGATGGCCGAGGACGGTCACCAGGGAGCGCCCGAGGCCGCGCGGGCGGTTGTCGCCGTGCCCCGAGATGATCTCCGCCTGCATCTTCATCGACTCGGCCCAGCTGTGCACGGTGGCCCGCAGGTCACCCTCCAGGCCGGCCGGCGGCTGGGTGACCAGCACGCACAGCACCAGGCGGCCCCGGGTGACGACCTGCTCGATGTCGACCACGTCGACGAGGAAGGCCGCGAGGGTGTCGAAGAGACCCGCCGTGATGCCCGGCCGGTCCCTGCCGAAGATCTTGACGAGGAGGGTGGGGACCTCGGAGGTCCCCGAAGCGGGAGTCCCCGAAGCGGGAGTCCCCGAAACGGGAGTCTGCGAAGCGGGAGTCTGCGAAGCGCTCATGGTGTCACCACCGTATCCGGCACCCAGTGCCGCACGCCCGCGAGGTCCGCCTGACGGACACGGAACAATGAGTGGCGGGCCGGTGTCAGGAACCTTGCCGCCGGGAATCGGTACCGCGCGCGTGCGGCGGGTGGCGCCCCGGCTTCACCACGAGCGTGCCACGCCGGGCCGCCGACGGCGATCCACGCAGGCCAGGGGCCCGGGCGACGCCACGATCACGCAGGCCGTACGGTCGCGAGCCCCGGCCTCCGGCCGTACGCCCCGCTCCCTGCGCCCGCCCCCTGCCCATGCGCCCTGGTCTCTCGTGCCGCGCACTTCGGCGGCGCACCTCGCCGGGCCCCTCGACCGCGCCGCTCAACCGCGCCGCTCGGGCGCCCCCGGCGGGGGCGGGGGCGGTGGTGGTCCGTCGTCCGGCGTACGGGGCTCGCGCTCGCCCGGGCGCGGTGGCCGTCGCCTCCGGGGCGGTGGCTCGGGGCCGAGGGGGCCGGCGACGGTCGGGGCGTCGTACACGTCCTGCCCCGCGGCGGGCGGCCAGATGTCCCGCGGCTCCTCCGGCAGCCGCAGATACGGATTGGTGTCGGGGTTCGGCGGCCGGTACGGGCCGCCGGGCACGTACGGCCCCGCCCCGGAGCCGGGACCGAAGCGCCCGTCGGCACCGCCACCGCCCGGCCCGGCGCCGCGGCCCGATCCGCCTCGCCCGACACCGTGGCCGTACTCGTCCCCGGCACCGTGGCCGTACGCGTCGTCCCCGGCGCCCTGGCCCCACGCGTCGTACCCGGAACCACCGGCTCGCGCCGACGGACCCCCTGCCCGGTCCGCCGCGGCCTCCCGCCCCGGTACCCCGGCCCCCGGTGGCGCGTCTCCCGCCGCCCCGGCGCCCACCGCCGCGCCCACCCTCGCCGCGGGTACCGCCCGTGTCCCCGCCGCCCCGCTCGTCCAGGCCAGCAGTGCTCCCACCGCCCCGGCGCCCGCACCCCAGGCGGCGCCCAGCAGCAGCGCCGGGCCCAGCCGGCCGTGCAGGTCGAGTCCGGCGCCGAAGACGTCGAGGCCGAGGACGGACAGGGCGGCGTTCACGGACACGTCCGTCAGCCAGGCGAGCAGCGGAAGGGTGAGCGCGGTCGCGACACCCAGCCGCAGCGCGCACCGGCCGGCGAAGCCGAGGGCGCCGCCGGCGGGCCGTACCACCGGGGTGCGGCCCACCGGGGTGTGGTCCGCCGCCGAGCGGCCCGCCGGGGTGCGGAGAAGCGGTGTGCGGACCGCCGTCAGCACCCCGGCCAGCAGGATCATCAGCACCGCGGCCACCGCCAGCAGCCACACCCGTCCGTCCAGACCGGCCAGCCGGCCCACCGTCACCGGCCGGCCGGACCGCCCGGCGAGGAGCTGGTCCATCGGGTGCGGGAGCAGGGTGACGAGGACGCCGGTCGCCTTGCCGTCCCAGGGGACGAACAGGCCGAGGGGCACACCGAGCCAGACCCCGTTCGGCGCGCCGAGCAGCGCCGCGCCGGCGATCCGCCGCGGATGGTCGTCGCCGATCGCCGCGTACGCCGCCGCCGCGAGCCCCGCCGCCACGGCGACCAGCAGAACGGTGACGAGCGCCGAGGCCGCGGGACGGACCACCCGGTGCACGACCGCCCAGCCGGGAGGCAGGGGAGCGCGGCGGGCGGCGAGCAGCGCGACCAGCAGGACGCCCGCGCACCAGCCGAGACCGCCGAGGAGCGTGGCCGAGGTGTCCACGGTGAAACCGACGGCCGCCTTGGCGTCGATGAGGTCGCCGATCCGGTCCGGCAGCAGTCCGCTCACGTCGCCGAGCCCCGGAAGGCTCAGTCCGCCGCCCCCCTTGCCGCCTCCGCCCGGCAGCTCGTCCAGGCCCATGGAGCCGCCGTCGATGGTGATGACGTCGTGGCCGGCCCACGCGAGACCGCCGAGCATCGCGGTGAAGAGCACGACCACCGAGCCCGCACGCGCGAGGAGTTCGGCCGGCGCCACCACGACTCCGGCCGTGCGCAGGGACCGTAGGAAGAACCACGACAGCAGCAGCGCCCCGACCAGGCTCACACCGAGTGGCGTGATCTCGACGGCGGTGTGGGCCGCAGCGCCTTTCAGTCCAAAAGCCGACACATCACCCGCCGGTGAGACCGAACCACCCGCCCCGAGTGCCACAACGGCCGCCGTCATGGGGCCCAGTGACCCCGCGGAGTCCGCCTGGAGCAGATGCAGGCCGAGCGCGGCCGTGGCCGCCATGCCGGTCAACGCCCAGCTCACGGAGGCGATCGCGGACAGCAGGATGTTCCCCCAGGGCAGCGGCGCACGGTGCCGCGCGCTCTCGACGCCCATGACAGCACTCATCGCAGACCCCCCGATCCACGTGGCGGCGTTGACGGCCGCGCTTGTCCCCCTCGCGGGGATTACCACTTTCCGGCCCGGTTTCAACCCCGTCAACGGGGCGAGTTGGAGCGTGTGCGGGAGCGCCTGGCAAGGCCCGGGTTTCGGTCAGGCGGCGGAGCCTGAAATAGTTCCCCCCGATGTTCGACATCCCTAGACTCCCTGTGATGGGGGTAACTCGGGGGACAACTCAGTGGGGCATGGAGTGCCGGAACTCGTACTCGAAACAAACGGACGTACCTGGACACTTGATCCGTCCAGGGCATACACGCTCGGACGCGATCCGCAGGGGGACGTCGTCTTCGACGACGCCAGGGTGTCCTGGCGCCACGCCACGGTCAGTTTCAACGGCCGTAGTTGGGCGATCGAGGACCATGGAAGCACCAACGGCACGTTCGCACAGGGCCAGCGGGTCCAGCACCTGGAGATCGGGCCCGGCTCGGCGCTGCACCTCGGCAACGCGACCGACGGACCGCGGCTGAATCTGTCGGCCGCCGCCGCACCGGTCGCCGCACCGGACCAGCAGCAGTCGGCGCCGTACGCGGCGCAGGGCGCCGGCGCGCCCGGCTGGGCCCAGCAGGCGGTCGCGCAGCAGCAGGCGGCCGTGCCGCACCAGGCGCCGGCGCAGCAGCAGGCCGCCCAGGCAGGCTGGCAGCAGCCGCCCGCGTTCCCGCAGCAGCAGGCCGGCCCCGCCGACCAGTACGCGCAGAAGACGCCCGGTGGCGGCGCGGGGGCTCCGCCGGTCTACGGCGACCGCAGCCCGACCACGTTCCACCAGTTCGCGCTCGGCCGCGTGATGCGCATCGGCCGTGCCCTGGAGAACGACCTGGTCGTCTCGGACCTCCAGGTCTCCCGGAACCACGCGGAGTTCCACGCCACGCCCGACGGCCGCTTCGAGATCCGCGACCTCGGCTCGCACAACGGCACCTACGTCAACGGTCAGCCGATCGCCAAGGGCGGCTCGGCGCTGCTCGGCCCGAGCGACATCGTCGGCGTCGGCCACTCGACGTTCCGGATCGTCGGCGACCGCCTCGAGGAGTTCGTCGACACCGGTGAGGTCTCCTTCTCGGCCCGCCATCTGACCGTCACGGTCGACGGCGGCAAGCAGATCCTCAAGGACGTCTCCTTCGGCGTACCCGAGAAGTCGCTGATCGCCGTCATCGGCCCGTCCGGTTCCGGCAAGTCGACCCTGCTCAAGGCGCTCACCGGCTACCGGCCCGCCAACCAGGGCGAGGTCCTGTACGACAACAGGAACCTGTACAAGCAGTTCGCCGAGCTGCGCCAGCGCATCGGTTTGGTCCCGCAGGACGACATCCTGCACAAGGAGCTGACCGTCAAGAAGGCCCTCAAGTACGCGGCCAAGCTGCGCTTCCCCGCCGACACCACGGCGCAGGAGCGCGACGCCCGCATCGAAGAGGTGCTGCGCGAGCTGAAGCTCGACATCCACAAGGACAAGAAGGTCACCTCGCTCTCCGGTGGCCAGCGCAAGCGTGTGTCGGTGGCCCTGGAGCTGCTCACCAAGCCGTCGCTGATCTTCCTGGACGAGCCGACGTCCGGTCTCGACCCGGGCATGGACCGTGACGTCATGCAGCTGCTGCGCGGCCTCGCCGACGACGGCCGTACGGTCCTGGTCGTGACCCACTCGGTGGCCGAGCTGGCGCTGTGCGACAAGCTGCTGGTGATGGCGCCGGGCGGTGCGGTCGCCTACTTCGGCCCGCCGGAGGAGGCGCTGAACTTCTTCGGCTACGACAGCTGGGCCGATGTCTTCTCCGCCTTCGAGAACTACCGCGACTACGACTGGTCGGGCCGCTGGAAGGGCTCGCAGCACTACCAGATGTACGCTGCGGAGATCGACGCGATAGCCCCGCAGTCCGTACCCATGCCCCCGCCGCAGGCGATGAAGCCGCCCAAGCCGCAGGGCTGGGGCTCGCAGCTGATGACCCTCATCCGGCGTTACGTGTCGGTGATCGCCTCGGACAAGGGCTTCCTGGCACTGACGGTGATCCTGCCCGCCGTCCTCGGCGCGGTCAGCCTGCTGATCGACTCGGACAAGGGCCTGCTGGTCAACCCGGTCAATCCGCGCACCCATGTGCCGATCCCGAACGGCACGGCGACCACCGTCCTGCTGATCCTCGCGGTCGGTGCCTGTTTCGCGGGCGCCGCGAACTCCGTGCGTGAGCTGATCAAGGAACGGGTCATCTACGAGCGGGAGCGGGCGACCGGCCTGTCCCGGTCGGCGTACCTGATGTCCAAGGTGGTCGTGCTGGGCGCGGTCACCGTGCTGCAGGGCCTGATGGTCGGCCTGATCGGCTTCTCCAGCCGGGAGATCCCGAAGGAGGGGCTCGTCCTCGGCGGCTCCACGCTGTTCGAGCTGTGCCTGCCGATCATGGCGCTCGGCTTCACCTCGATGATGTTCGGCCTGGTGATCTCCTCGCTGGTGAAGACCGCCGAGAAGACCATGCCGCTGCTGGTGATGTTCGCGATCATCCAGGTCGTCTTCACCGGCTGCCTCTTCACCCTGCACGGCACCGTCGGCGTCAACGAGTTCTCGTACCTCATGCCGTCGCGCTGGGCGGTCGCCGCGGCCGGCGCCACGCTGGACTTCAACAACATCGCCCCGAACACCGACGACCCGGGCAGCACCGACCCCCTGTGGGACCACGCGGCCTCGGCCTGGGGCCTGAACATGGTCGCGCTGATCGTGCTCGGTGTGGTCTGCGGCTTCCTGGTGTCCCGCTTCCTGCGCCGGCACGAGCCGGAGGTCATGCGGAAGTAACGGCGTCACCGCGTCCGAACGACGTGAAGGGCGGCATCCCCCCGAGGGGTGCCGCCCTTCCGCGTTACGTCAGAGGTCCGCGCCGACCTCAGTACGCGCTGTTCACGTTGTCGATCGAACCGTACTTGTCGGCCGCGTAGTTGGCGGCGGCGGTGATGTTGGCGACCGGGTCGTAGATGTTCCAGGACGTGCCGGGGACGTGGTACGCGCTGAAGGTCGGCGGGATGACCTGGAGCAGGCCCTTCGACGGGATGCCGTTGATCGCGTTGATGTCCCAGTTGTTGATGGCCATGGGGTTGCCGGACGACTCCCGCATGATGTTCTTGTGCAGGCCGTGGTAGCTGCCCGGGATGCCCTTGGTCTTCATGATGTCCAGGGCCTGCCGGATCCAGCCGTCGAGGTTGTTGGCGTAGGTCTTCGCGGCGACCGGCTGGATCTGCAGACGCTGCGTGGAGCGGGTGGCGGCCTGCACGGCGACGCGCTGCTGCGCGGCCTTCTTCACGGCTGCGGCCTCGGCGGCCTTCTTCGCGGCGGCGGCGTCGGCGGCCTTCTTCTGCGCCGCGAAGGTGTCGAGCTTGACGTTCTGGGCGGCGAGCTGGTCGGTGACCGTGCCCTTGACATTCTTCAGGACCGTGCCGGAGGCGACCTGCGTGGTCACGGCCGGGGCGCCGGTGGTGACGGTCTCGGCGTTGCTGGGGGCGGCCGAGAGGGCGAGGGCGGCGGTGCCGAGGGCGGCCACGCCGGCGACGGCGACCTTGCGCTGCTTGGTCAGCGTACGACTATGAGCACGGTTGAAGATGTTCTTGGGCATGGCTGATGGACCTCTTCGAGTAGCGCGGAGGTCGCTCCTGCGTCCGCTGGGGGAATCGGCTCCTCCCGCACGAACGCCGCGGCGGGAATCCGCGGCGCTGAGCGACGGAGCCATTCTTAGCGGGCGCAAAATGCCCAGGCAAAGGTGTGACGTACTATCCTCGATAGTGGATCAGGGAAGGGCAAAATAGGACAGACGGAACCGTCTTTCCCGTTCATCTGGGAGGGTTTATCTCCTATGCCCTTTCGTACGTGATGTGGGCCCTATGCGCGGGCTCACATGGAACGTCACACCTTCTCACTGTGCGTTGCCATCGCAATGCCCTGTGTGAGCATCCTCCTCCGGGAGGATGAGATGGACGTCGCCGAACTCGTGCCACAGGTAGAGCCCGCGCAGCGCCTCCCCGTAGGCACGGTCGACCGCCGCCCGGCCGGCCACCGCCTCCAGCATCAGCAGATGCGAGGCCTCCGGCTCGTGCAGCCCGGTCAGCAGCCCGTCCACCACCCGCACCCCGCGCTCGGGCGTGACCACCAGGTCCGTCCACCCCTCGGCCGCCCGCACGGCCCCGTCCCGGCCCGGCGGCCGACTCGAGGGCGCGCACGGCCGTCGTCCCGACCGCGATCACCCGCCCGCCCTCCGCCCGCACCCCGTCGACCAGCCGCGCCGACGCCCCCGGCACCGAGAACCGCTCCGGGTACGGCGGCTCGTGCGCCTCCGCGGACGACACCCCCGTGTGCAGCGTGACCGGCGCGAACCGCACCCCGCGACTCACCAGCTCCGCCACCAGCCGCCCGGTGAAGGGCCGGCCCGCACTGGGCATCTCCGCACTGCCCGCCCCGTCCGGCGACCGCAGCGCGAACACCGTCTGGTACACGGACAACGGCTGGTCCCGCTCCGTATAGGAGTAGCGAATGGGCCGCCCGTGCTCCCACAGCACCTCCCGGACCTCCGCCCCGGCGGCCCGCGCCCACCACAGCCGCTCCCCACGCGCGCTCAGCGGCTCCTCCGGCACCAGCCGGCCCCCGCCCGGCAGCGACACCTCGGTCCCCGCGGGCGAGCCCGCCCACGCGCGCGTGGTACCCCGCCCGTCCGGCTCCCGCAGCTCGACCGCCCACCGGCCGTCGTCCCCGCGCGCCGAGAAGTGCACCACCACGCGCGCGTGCCCGATCCGACCGTCCACCGCGGCGGCCAGCGTCGGCGAGGTGTTCACCACCAGCAGGTCCCCGGCCCGCAGCAGCCCCGGCAGCTCGCGGAACGCGTGATGCGCCACCCGCGTGCCCCGGGACACCAGCAGCCGTACGTCGTCCCGGCCGAGCCCCGGCCCCCGCTGCTCGGCCGGCCCGCGCGCGGACAGCTCCTGCGGAACCCGCACGACGGTCCTCATCGCCCCTCCAGCAAGGACGGCGCCGCATACCGCCCGCTCGCCGGCCGCTCGTCCAGCAGCCGCAGGAACGCCGGTACGACGGCGGCCGGCGCCGGACGTGGACCGTCGTCACCCGGCACGGCCGCCGCGTACAGGTCCGTCGCCATGTCGCCCGGGTCCACCGCCCAGACCCTGAGCCCCGGCTCCTCCACACCGAGCACCGCGGCGAGCTGGTCCAGGGCCGCCTTCGAGGCGCCGTAGCCGCCCCACGTCCCGTACGCCTCCGCCGCCGCGTCCGAGCTGACCGTGATCACCGCGCCCGCCGGCGAGGCCAGCAGCAGCGGCAGCGCCTCCTGGACCAGGCCCAGCGCCGCCACCACGTTCACCTCCAGCGCCCGCCGCAGCCCCGCCGGCGGCAGCTCCGCCAGCGGCACCAGCGGCTCGGCGCCCAGCGCGCTCGCGTTGCTCACCACCAGGTCGACACCGCCGAGCCGCCAGGCGGCGGCCACCAGCTCGGCCCGGTGCGTGCCGTCCGTGACGCGTCCGGGCAGTGCCGTCACCCGCGTCCCGTGCCGCGTGACGGCTCCCGCGGCCTCCTCCAGGGCGCCGGCGCCCCGGGCGTCGAGCACCAGATCCCACCCGCGCGCCGCGAGCGCCTCGGCGAGCGCCCGCCCCAGACCCTTGGACGCCCCCGTGATGATCGCCACCGGCATGACTACCGCCCCTCGTCGCTGCCGCCCCGGCCGGGCGGTGACCACACCGTAGGAACGGCACCGCCCCGGCCGCCTCGGACGCGGGCCGCAGAGCGCCGGGGCCCTTCGGCGTACGCCCCCCGCCCCGGGCCCGGGACCTACGCCGCCGGCCCTACGTCCAGCGGACCGGTTCCGGCCGTCACCGGTCCGATCCGCGCTGTCACACCCCGCCGGTACCGTGAGGTCATGAGTCAAGGCCCCCGGTCCGGCCTCGCCGCGGTGAGTTCCGCGCTGCTGGCCATGAGCAGGCACCTGGAGGTGCGGGACGTCCTCAAGACGATCGTCGCCTCCGCCCGTGACCTGCTCGACGCGCAGTACGCCGCCCTCGGCGTCCCCGACGACCACGGCGGCTTCGCCCAGTTCGTCGTGGACGGCGTCAGCGACGACCAGTGGCGTGCCATCGGCCCGCTCCCGCGCCAGCACGGCATCCTCGCCGCGATGCTGCGCGAGGCGAAGGCGGAACGCCTCGCCGACGTGCGCAAGGACCCCCGCTTCGAGGGCTGGCCGGCCGCCCACCCCGACCTGGCCGACTTCCTGGGCCTGCCGATCAAGGACGGCGAGGAGGTCCTCGGGGCACTGTTCCTCGCGAACAAACGCTGCCCCAGGCCGGAAGGCGGTTGCGGCTTCACCCAGGAGGACGAGGAACTGCTCGCCATCCTCGCCCAGCACGCCGCCATCGCCCTCACCAACGCCCGCCTCTACGAGCGCAGCCGCGAACTGACCATCGCCGAGGAACGCTCCCGCCTCGCCCACGAACTGCACGACGCGGTCAGCCAGAAGCTGTTCTCCCTGCGGCTGACCGCCCAGGCGGCGGCCGCGCTCGTCGACCGCGACTCCACCCGCGCCAAGGGCGAGCTGCACCAGGTGGCCTGCCTCGCCGCCGAGGCCGCCGACGAACTGCGCGCCGCCGTCGTGGAGTTGCGGCCCGCCGCGCTGGACGAGGACGGCCTGCTCGCCACCCTGCGCACCCAGACACAGGTCCTCGACCGCGCCCACACCGCCCGCGTGACCTTCACCAGCAACGGCTTCCGCGCCCTGCCCGCCTCCCAGGAGGAGGCCCTGCTCAGGGTGGCCCAGGAGGCCCTGCACAACGCCCTGCGCCACTCCGGGGCCGCACACGTCGACGTGAGCGTGGAGCGGCGCGGCGGCGGCGCCGTCCTGCGGGTCACCGACGACGGCAGCGGATTCGACCCCACGACGGTCCGCCGCGCCGGACGCCACCTCGGCCTGGTCTCGATGCGGGACCGGGCCGGCGGGGTCGGCGGCTCACTGACCGTGGAATCGGCGCCCGGCAAGGGCACCACGATCGAGATGGAGGTTCCCGGTGGCTGAACCGATCAGGGTGCTGCTCGTCGACGACCACCAGGTCGTCCGCCGGGGCCTGCGCACCTTCCTGGAGGTCCAGGACGACATCGAGGTCGTCGGCGAGGCCGCCGACGGCGCCGAGGGAGTCGACCGCGCCGAGGAACTGCGGCCCGACATCGTCCTGATGGACGTCAAGATGCCGGGCCTGGACGGTATCGGCGCGCTGCGCCGGCTGCGCGAACTCGGCAACCCCGCGCGCGTGCTGATCGTCACGAGCTTCACCGAGCAGCGCACGGTCGTCCCGGCCCTGCGCGCGGGCGCCGCCGGCTACGTCTACAAGGACGTGGACCCCGACGCCCTGGCCGGTGCCATCCGCTCCGTGCACGCCGGGCACATCCTGCTCCAGCCGGAGGTCGCCGACGCCCTGCTCTCCCAGGAGGAGGCCAACGGCGTCCAGGGCAGGGGGAGTTCGCTCACCGAGCGGGAACGCGAGGTGCTCGGCCTGATCGCGGACGGCCGCTCCAACCGCGAGATAGCCCGCGCCCTCGTCCTGTCCGAGAAGACCGTCAAGACGCACGTCTCCAACATCCTGATGAAGCTCGACCTCGCCGACCGCACCCAGGCCGCGCTGTGGGCCGTACGCCACGGCGTGACCGGCTGACACGCCCTGACCAACGCCTCACGCCGCCCAACACGGAGGGTTACGGCCCAGGCCGAGATTCATACCGTCGTGGGAATGTCACCCGGATGGCGCACCCTCCGGTGATCTCCGCCGTTCTCCAGTGCGTGCCGCGGCGATCGCCGCGCTGAACGTCCAGGAGGGGTTGACAGTGAAGAACCTGAAGAAGGCAGCGGCCGTGACGATGGTGGCCGGTGGTCTGGTGGCCGCCGGAGCGGGCATGGCCTCCGCCCACGGGGGTGCCCACGCCGACGGCGCGGCCCACGGCTCGCCGGGCGTCGGTTCGGGCAACGTCGTCCAGGTCCCGGTGCACGTCCCGGTGAACGCCGTCGGCAACAGCGTGAGCGTCATCGGCGTCCTGAACCCGGCCTTCGGCAACCTCGGTCTGAACCACTGAGGTCCGGCCGGCGACGACACCAGGCCCCCCGGCGCGCCCGGGGGGCCTGTCGGTCCGCCGGCGGGCCGGCTCCGACGGGCACCGGGACCTGCCGGGACCGTCATACGCGTACCGCGGCGGGGGACCCGCGTCGACCGGCAGCCCTACCGCGCTCCCCGCTCCCGCTCCTCCACGAACGAGTTGTACGCCGCCACCTGCGCTCGCCGCGCCGTCCGCTCCACCGGCCGCAGCGCGGCCCCGCGAGCCGCCATCTCCGAGGCGCTCACCGCACCCCCGTGCCCGTTGTCGTACGCCAGCGACACCAGCAGCCCCACCCGCTGCGCCAGCTCCAGGACCCGCACCGCACGCGGCGGATATCCCGGCGCCAGCAGCTCGCGGCCCCGCCCGGCCCGTGCTCGGTACGCGTCGATCGCCGCCTCCGCCACCGGCCCCGCCCCGGCGACGTCCAGCTTCGACAGCACCTCCGTCGCGTCCCGCAGCGCCTCCGCCAGCTCCCGCTCCGCCTCGCCCAGCGAGGGAACATCGGCCGGCGGAGCCTCCCGCACCGGCAGCACGTGCCAGACCACCTCGGCGTGCACATCACCCTCCGGCCCGGCCTCGTACGCCTGAGGCACCAGCCCGAACGCGGCACCGTGACAGACCGCCGCCTCCTCGGCCTCCAGCGCCCGCGCGTTGAACTCCGGCGGACCGCTCAGCCCCAGCGGATGCCCAGGGGCGGGCAGCGCCACCCGCAGCCCGGTCACCCCCAGCGTGCGCAGCCGCCCCAGCGCGAGCGTCAGCCCGACCGGCGCGGACTCACCGGGCAGCCCCTCCACCCGGTGCACCGTGTCCTCGCCCACGATGGCGAGCACAGCGTCATCTGGTGAGACAAGTCCGGCCAAAAGGGCATTTCCCCAAGAGGCGAGGCGTCCTGAACGCGGTTCCGAGAGCATGCCCCCACCCTAAGGACCGGACCGATGGAATGGGGCGGGGCACTCGTGGCGTAGATTTCATAAGGGCTGCGCCCACCGGCGCGGCGACCGAGCCACAGGCGTACGCGACAGCCGAGACCGGCCACACTGCAAGGGGAGACAACGCGCTCATGAGCGATGTTCTGGAGCTTCAGGACGTATCCGTGGTCCGCGAGGGCCGGGCTCTGGTGGACCAGGTCTCCTGGTCGGTGAAGGAGGGCGAGCGCTGGGTCATCCTCGGCCCGAACGGCGCCGGCAAGACCACCCTCCTGAACGTCGCCTCCAGCTACCTCTACCCCAGCAAGGGCACCGCCACCATCCTCGGCGAGACCCTCGGCACCCCCGGCACCGACGTCTTCGAGCTGCGCCCCCGCATCGGCGTGGCCGGCATCGCCCTGGCCGAGAAGCTCCCCAAGCGCCAGACCGTCCTGCAGACCGTCCTCACCGCCGCCTACGGCATGACCGCCGGCTGGCAGGAGGAGTACGAGGACGTCGACGAGCAGCGCGCCCGCGCCTTCCTCGACCGCCTCGGCATGAGCGACTACCTGGACCGGAAGTTCGGCACCCTCTCCGAGGGCGAGCGCAAGCGCACCCTGATCGCCCGCGCCCTGATGACCGACCCCGAGCTCCTCCTCCTCGACGAGCCCGCCGCCGGCCTCGACCTCGGCGGCCGCGAGGACCTCGTCCGCCGCCTCGGCCGCCTCGCCCGCGACCCCATCGCCCCCTCGATGATCATGGTCACGCACCACGTCGAGGAGATCGCCCCCGGCTTCACCCACGTCCTCATGATCCGCCAGGGCAAGGTCCTCGCCGCCGGTCCCATCGAGCTGGAACTGAGCTCCCGCAACCTCTCCCTCTGCTTCGGCCTCCCGCTCGTCGTGGAGCAGGTCGGCGACCGCTGGACCGCTCAGGGCCTGCCCCTCTCCTGACCCGACCGCTCTTCCTTTCGCGCCCTGTCCGCCGCCCGGCCGCGGTCCTACCATGACCATGTGAACGACATCGACGCATGGGTGTGGTGGCTCGTCGGCGCGGCGGCACTCGGAATCCCGCTCGTGGTCACCGCGATGCCGGAGTTCGGCATGCTCGCGGTGGGAGCAGTCGCCGCGGCGGTCGTCTCCGCCCTCGGCTTCGACGCGGTCATCCAGGTCCTCGCGTTCGTCGTCGTCTCCGTCGCCCTCATCGCCGTCGTCCGGCCCATCGCGGCCCGGCACGGCAAACAGCGCCCTCAACTCGCCACCGGCGTCGATGCGTTGAAGGGCAGACAGGCCGTCGTGCTGGAACGGGTCGACGCGTCGGGCGGCCGCATCAAGCTCGCCGGGGAAGTCTGGTCGGCCCGTTCGCTCGACACCGGCCGCGCCTACGAAGTCGGCCAGGAGGTGGACGTCGTGGACATCGAAGGGGCCACCGCCATCGTCCTGTGAGGACAACTCACCGAGAACGACTCACGAGTTGCCCGACGGTCTGTCAGACTCGACCAGCAAGATCTTCAACAGTCATGAGATCTGCCGAAAGCGCCGAGGCGGAGAAGGGTACGGGGAACGACGATGGAACCGGTCATCATCGTCTTGATCATCCTGGTGGTGTTGGTCTTCATCGCCCTGATCAAGACCATCCAAGTCATCCCACAGGCGAGCGCCGCCATCGTCGAGCGCTTCGGCCGCTACACACGGACGCTGAACGCGGGCCTCAACATCGTGGTCCCGTTCATCGACACCATCCGCAACCGCATCGACCTGCGCGAGCAGGTCGTACCGTTCCCGCCGCAGCCGGTGATCACCCAGGACAACCTGGTCGTGAACATCGACACGGTCATCTACTACCAGGTCACCGACGCGCGGGCCGCCACCTACGAGGTCGCCAGCTACATCCAGGCGATCGAGCAGCTGACGGTCACCACCCTGCGGAACATCATCGGTGGCATGGACCTCGAACGGACGCTGACCTCACGCGAGGAGATCAACGCGGCCCTGCGCGGCGTCCTGGACGAGGCCACCGGCAAGTGGGGCATCCGCGTCAACCGCGTCGAGCTCAAGGCCATCGAGCCGCCCACCTCCATTCAGGACTCGATGGAGAAGCAGATGCGCGCCGACCGTGACAAGCGTGCCGCGATCCTCCAGGCCGAAGGTGTCCGGCAGTCCGAGATCCTGCGCGCCGAGGGCGAGAAGCAGTCCCAGATCCTGCGCGCCGAGGGTGAGGCCAAGGCGGCCGCCCTGCGCGCCGAGGGCGAGGCCCAGGCCGTCCGCACGGTCTTCGAGGCCATCCACGCCGGCGACCCGGACCAGAAGCTGCTCTCCTACCAGTACCTGCAGATGCTCCCCAAGATCGCCGAGGGCGATGCCAACAAGCTCTGGATCGTCCCGAGCGAGATCGGCGACGCCCTCAAGGGACTCTCCGGAGCGATGGGCAACTTCGGCTCGCTGGGCGGCGGTTCCGGCAACAACGGCTCGTCGGGCAACGGGGGCGGCGGCACGGAACGCCGCGAGAAGCCGAACATCGACTAGAGGGCACGGAACAGAGCGCCGGATCCTCCCGCGCCCCCCAGGGGCGCGGGGAACCGCGCGAGCGACCACGAACGACCGGCAGCCGAAGCGCCGGCCGGACCCTCACGGCGGACCGTCAGGCGGCGTCCCGGGCCAACCAGTCGGGCAGGGCCGCGAAGTCCTCGGCCCCCAGCGCGAGCAACATCGCGTCGGCCGGCGTCGGCTCGAACGGCTGCCTCAGCAGAGCCATCCCCGCCTCCTCCGGAGTCCGGTCGGCCTTGCGGTGATTGTCCTCCGCGCACGCCGCCACCGTGTTCAGCCACGTGTCCTGGCCACCGTGCGACCGCGGTACGACATGGTCCACGGTCGTCGCCCGGTGCCCGCAGTACGCGCACCGGTTCCGGTCCCGCACCAGCACCCCCCGCCGCGACCACGGGGCTTGTCTTCGGAACGGCACCCGCACATACCGGCACAGCCTGATCACCCGGGGCGCGGGTATGTCCACCTCGGCACCGCGCATGCGCAGTTCGGGGTGGGCCTGCTCGACCACGGCCTTGTCCTGGAGGACCAGGACAACGGCTCGGTTCAGAGTCACCGTCGACAGCGGCTCGAAGCTCGCGTTCAGGACCAACGTGTCACGCATCCAGCCCACCTCCCGTGTGCACCTGCCCACCCCCCGGCGGGCTCGGATCAACTCTGGACGGGCGCGCCGAGATGGACAACGCAATAAAAAATGCCCGCCTCCGATCACTTCCAAGACCGGAGGCGGGCAAACGTTCAATGAACGCTCGGCTGAATCGTGGCGGGGCGGTCAGCCCTGACCGGGGTTCTCGTACTCACCGATCAGCTGGGCGCGCGCGATCGCGTGGAACCGGAGGTTGAAGCCGACGACGGCCGGCGAGACGTCCGCGTCCGGACCCAGCTTCTCCTGGTCCACGGCGTACACCGTGAAGACGTACCGGTGCGGGCCGTCCCCGGGCGGCGGAGCGGCCCCGCCGAAGTCCTTCGTCCCGTAGTCGTTGCGCACATGCACGGCGCCCGCGGGCAGCCCCTCGAACTTGCCGCCGCCCGCACCCGCCGGCAGCTCGGTCACCGAGGCCGGGATGTCGAACAGGACCCAGTGCCAGAACCCGCTGCCGGTCGGCGCGTCGGGGTCGTAGCAGGTCACGGCGAAGCTCTTGGTCTCGGCGGGGAAGCCCTCCCAGCGCAGCTGCGGCGAGGTGTTGCCCTCCGCATGGACCTGGGCGCTCCTCAGCGTCGCGCCCTCCTCGACGTCCTCACTCGTCACCGTGAACGACGGAACGGGCGGATGGAAGTCGTGGGGGAGCGGCCGCCGCTTGAGCTCGGTCACCTCGGTACCTCCTGATCGATGATCTGGAACCAGCAGTTCCCGAGCCTAGAACCAGTTGCGCTTGCTGCCGACCTCGGACAGCCACTGGTTGAGGTAAGCCGCCCAGTCGGTCCCCTGCCAGTCGTTCAGACCCACCTGGAAGGACCGGTAGGTGTCGGAGCCCTCGCTGAACAGGCCCGGCTTCTTGTCCATCTCCAGCACGACGTCCATCGCGTGCTCGTCGGCCACGAAGCTCAGCTCGACCTGGTTCAGGCCCCGGTACTGCGACGGCGGGAAGAACTCGATCTCCTGGTAGAACGGCAGCTTCTGCCGCGTACCCCGGATGTGGCCGCGCTCCATGTCCGCGTTCTTGAAGCGGAAGCCGAGCTGGATGAAGGCGTCCAGGATCGCCTTCTGCGCCGGCAGCGGGTGCACGTTGATCGGGTCCAGGTCACCGGAGTCCACGGCCCGCGCGATCGCCAGCTCGGTGGTCACACCGATGTGCATGCCCCGCAGCGACTGACCGTCGATCATGGTGACCGGCGTCTCCCAGGGGATCTCCAGCCCGAACGGCACCGCGTGCACGGCACCCGCCTGCAGCTCGAAGGCACCGCCGAGGCGCACCTTGGTGAACTCGATGTCCTGCTTGTACTCCTGGTCGCCGCTCTCCACCTCGACCTTGGCCTGCAGACCGACCGACAGCCCCTCGATGGCCTGGTTCACGGACCCGCCCTGGATCCGCACCTCGCCCTGGACGACACCACCGGGTACGACGTTGACCTCGGTCAGCACGGTCTCGACCGACGCCCCGCCGGCCCCGAGGCTCGCGAGCAGCTTCTTGAACGCCATGACTCTCCCTTTACGAATGGACCCTCGCCCCGTACAAACGCGATCCGCCCGCCACCGGTTCCGCCGGCGCCGTGCTCCCTCTGGACTACCCTCGGAGCGCATGATCGCGCCCCCGGACCGTACGCCACTGCCCCGTACCTTCTTCGACCGCCCGGTCCTGGAGGTCGCCCCGGACCTTCTCGGCCGCGTCCTGGTCCGGACGACACCCGACGGCCCGATCGCCCTGCGCATCACGGAGGTGGAGGCGTACGACGGCCCGAACGACCCCGGCTCGCACGCCTTCCGCGGCCGCACCGCCCGCAACGCGGTGATGTTCGGACCGCCCGGACACGTGTACGTCTACTTCACCTACGGCATGTGGCACTGCATGAACCTGGTGTGCGGACCCGAGGGCCGGGCGAGCGCGGTCCTGCTCCGTGCGGGGGAAGTGGTGGAGGGCGCCGACCTCGCCCGGAAGCGACGCGTTTCGGCCCGGAACCACAAGGAACTGGCCAAGGGGCCGGCCCGGCTGGCCACGGCGCTGGAGGTCGACCGGGCCCTGGACGGCACGGACGCCTGCGACTCGGGCGAGACGCCCCTGAGAATGCTGACGGGCTCGCCCGTCCCCTCCGACCAGGTACGCAACGGTCCCCGTACCGGTGTCGCCGGCGAGGGCGGGGACGGCGACCTCCATCCGTGGCGCTACTGGGTCGCCGGCGACCCGACCGTCAGCCCCTACCGGGCCCACGTGCCGCGGCGCCGCCGAAGTTGACTCGGCCTGCCGAGGTGCGTAATGTATCCGGAGCCGCTGAACCGGGTACGGTGATCACCTGCAGCCGGAGCGGCCAACCCACTACCTAGCTCCAACCCCTCAGCGGGGTCGATTCTGGCGCGCCCGCGTGCCCTAATTCGAACTCGCGAGACTCGATTATGAGTCACCGAGGGAATCCGCTAACGTAGTGAACGTCGAAAGGCCGGAGGCGAAAGCCGAAAAGCCCGCAGACAAATCCCGCCGACCGGGAATCGGATGCCGAAAGGATCTGATAGAGTCGGAACCGCCGGAAAGGGAAACGCGAGAGCGAGAACCTGGAAAGCACCGAGGAAATCGGATCGAGAAAAGATCTGATAGAGTCGGAAACACCGAAGGGAAGCCCGGAGGAAAGCCCGAGAGGGTGAGTA
>NZ_JACHJK010000014.1 GCF_014203595.1 Streptomyces echinatus | reverse complement strand
ACCGGGTAGCGGGATTCCCGCCGTACGGCCATGAAGATCCGCGGCATGACGGGGAAGTGGAACGCCATGTGGCACTCGTCGCCACCGGTGGAGTAATCGCCGAAGTAGTCGACGACGTCCTCGGGCCACTGGTTCGCCTCCGCCAGCAGCACGGTGTCCGGGTACATCGCGTCGATCTCGCGGCGGACCCGCCGCAGGAACGCGTGGGTCGCCGGCAGGTTCTCGCAGTTGGTGCCCTCCTCCGCGTAGAGGTACGGCACCGCGTCCAGCCGGAACCCGTCGATGCCCAGGTCCAGCCAGAACCGCAGGGCGGCCAGGATCTCCTCCTGGACGGCCGGGTTCTCGTAGTTCAGATCCGGCTGGTGCGAGAAGAAGCGGTGGAAGTAGTACTGGCCGCGCACCGGGTCGAAGGTCCAGTTGGAGACCTCGGTGTCGACGAAGATGATGCGGGCGTCCTGGTACTGCTTGTCGTCGTCGGCCCACATGTAGTAGTCGCCGTAGGGGCCTTCGGGGTTTCTGCGGGACTCCTGGAACCACGGGTGCTGGTCGCTGGTGTGGTTCATGACGAAGTCGATGATGACGCGCATGCCGCGCTGGTGGGCGGCGTCCACGAACTCCACGAAGTCGGCGAGGTCACCGAACTCCGGGAGGACGGCCGCGTAGTCGGACACGTCGTAACCGCCGTCCCTCAGGGGGGACTTGAAGAACGGTGGCAGCCACAGACAGTCCACGCCGAGCCACTGCAGATAGTCGAGTTTTTCGGTCAGGCCCTTCAGGTCGCCGACGCCGTCGCCGTTGCTGTCCTGGAAGGAGCGGACCAGCACCTCGTAGAAGACGGCGCGTTTGAACCAATCCGGGTCCCGGTCCTTGGCGGGAGTGTCCTCGAAGGTGTCCGGAACAGGGTCGTTGACGGTCATGAGGCTGCGGGCCCTCCGATCTGGGGCGTCGATCGCCCGGTGTGGAGCACGTGCGCCGGCGTCCGGCCGGGTGTGAGTCGCACGTAGTTGGTCCTGCCCCAGTGGTACGTCTCGCCCGTCAGTCCGTCGTGCAACGACAGGGCGGCGTGCCAGTCCAGGCCGAGTTGCGGCATGTCCAACGAGACCGTGGCCTCCTGGGTGTGGTGCGGGTCGAGGTTGACGACCACGATGACCGTGTCCGTGTCCGTGCTCTTGCTGTAGGCGAGCACGGCATCGTTGTCGGTCTGATGGAAGCGGAGATTTCGTAGACGCTGTAGCGCGGGGTGCTCTCGGCGGATGGTGTTGAGCCGGGTGAGGAGGGGCGCGATGGTGCGGCCCTCGCGTGCGGCGGCTGCCCAGTCGCGGGGTTTGAGCTGGTACTTCTCCGAGTCGAGGTACTCCTCGCCGCCCTGGCGGAGCGGGGTGTTCTCGCACAGTTCGTAGCCGGAGTAGACGCCCCAGGAGGGGGAGAGGGTGGCGGCGAGGACGGCGCGGACCTCGAAGGCGGGGCGTCCGCCGTTCTGGAGGTAGGCGTGCAGGATGTCGGGGGTGTTGGCGAAGAAGTTCGGCCGCATCCAGGCCGCCGCCTCCCCCGACAGCTCGGTCAGGTACTCCGTGAGCTCCTGCTTGGTGTTGCGCCAGGTGAAGTACGTGTACGACTGCTGGAACCCGGTCTGCGCGAGGGTGTGCATCATCGCCGGGCGGGTGAACGCCTCGGCCAGGAAGATCACGTCCGGGTCCCTGCGGTTGACCTCGGCGATGACCCGTTCCCAGAACACCACCGGCTTGGTGTGCGGGTTGTCGACCCGGAAGATCCGCACCCCGTGGCCCATCCAGTGCCGCAAGACGCGCACGGTCTCGGTGACCAGGCCGTCCATGTCGGCGTCGAAGGCGATGGGATAGATGTCCTGGTACTTCTTCGGCGGGTTCTCCGCGTAGGCGATCGTGCCGTCGGGGCGGTGGTGGAACCACTCCGGATGCTTCTGCACCCAGGGGTGGTCCGGGGAGCACTGCAGCGCGAAGTCCAGCGCGATCTCCAGGCCCAGCCTGTTCGCCTCGGCGACGAAGAAGTCGAAGTCCTCGATCGTGCCGAGGGCGGGGTGGACGGCGTCGTGGCCGCCCTCCGGGCCGCCGATGGCCCAGGGCACGCCGACGTCGTCGGGGCCGGCGGTGAGGGTGTTGTTGCGGCCCTTGCGGAAGGTGGTGCCGATCGGGTGGATCGGGGGGAGGTAGACGACGTCGAAGCCCATCTCGGCGATCGGCTCCAGCCGGCGGGCGGCGGTGCGGAAGGTGCCGTGCGGCCGCTCGGCGGTGCCTTCGGAGCGGGGGAAGAACTCGTACCAGGAGCCGTACAGGGCCCGTTCGCGCTCCACCAGCAGCGGCATCGCGTCCGAGGCGGTCACCAGCTCCCGCAGCGGATACCGGGCCAGCAGCCCCTCCACCTCCGGGGACAGGGCCGCCTGCAGACGGTGGTGCACCGACCGGGACTCGTCGCCGAGGGCCTCTGCCGCGGCCAGTACGAGACCGCGCTCCGGGCCCTTCGGCACTCCGGCGGCGGCCCGCTCGTACAGCGCGGCGCCCTCCTCCAGGACCAGGCCGGTGTCGATCCCGGCCGGCACCTTCACGGACGCGATGTGCCGCCACGTCGCCAGCGGATCGCTCCACGCCTCCACCCGGAAGGTCCAGAGTCCGGTCGAGTCCGCGGTGATCTCCGCACCCCAGCGGTCGCTCCCCGGGGACAGCTCCCGCATCGGTGTCCAGGGGCCGCGCCGGCCCTTCGGATCACGCAGGACCACATTCGCGCCCACGGCGTCGTGCCCTTCGCGGAACACGGTGGCGGTGACCTCGAAGGTCTCCCCGACCACCGCTTTCGCCGGGCGCCTGCCGCACTCCACGGCCGGCCGGACGTCACGTACCGGGACACGGCCGATGGCCGGGGTCCTGCGCATGTATCTCACCTCCGCCGTGCGCGAAGCCGGGCACCCGGCCCGGCTTCGCGATCCGATAGTCGGGCCGGCGTGTGCCGTACCGAGTGGAACGCCTTGTACGGTGCCAGGTCAGGGGCTTGGCGCCGTGGAACGCCGCTCCGACGGCGGCCCTCTTCTGGCCGCCCGACGAGGCTGCGGCCGTCCGTCCTGCTCGCGCAGGTAGGTGACCAGATTCGTGCGGAGATAGCGCTCGGCTGCGTCCGCGGCCTCGCGGGCGGAGCGCTTGCCCATCAGCACGCACAGGGTGTACCCCGAGTCCTCGAAGGTGGCCCGGACCGTGCGGTCGTGCGGCGAGGCGAGCATCACGCGCTCCCACGCCCGGTAACGCCGCAACTGCCGGGCCACTTCGGCCTTGGCGGGTAGCAGCATGGCCCTCTTCACCTTCCACGCTCTCGACTGGGCGCGTTCCCGACGGTCGGGTGGTATCCGCGCACGGAGAGGCACGGCACCGTTACGGCGATCGAGGCTTTCACTTATGGTGCACGCGCGACGACGCAGCGTCTTGTTGGAGCTTCAACGATTACGGGTGTCGGGTGTTCGTGTTGCACGAATGGCGTAGTGCCTGCACCGTGGAGATGACTCTGAAGCGAACAACGCTCACGCTGTGTGTCCGGGATCCCTCCCGGTCGGGGCGAGGGGAGCGAGAGCTTCGCCGGTGAGGAGCAAGCGACGATGAAGACCGCAGTGCCCTGCTACTACCACCTCGACGTGGAAGTCAGCCCGGAACGGGTGGGACAGGTCAGCCGCATCCTGGCCGCCCATCTCCACTACTGGGACCTCGAGAACCTCGTGGACCCCGTCTGCCGCGGCGCCGAACTGCTGCTGCGGGCGATCGACGCGCACGCGAACGACAAGCACACCTCGATCGAGATGTGGTGGAACGGCCAGCACCTCATCACGGCCTTCGGCGACGACGACCCGGATCTGCGCCCGGACCAGGACCTGCGGTCCTGTCTGGCGGACATCGCGGCCATGAGCGACGGCTGGGGCTGCTGTGCCTCGGACACCGGCAGCAAGATCATCTGGTTCTCGCAGCGCGCCCGCTCCGGCGAGCGCGTCCCCCTGGTGCCCGTCACCCCCGGTCCGACGCTGCGCACGGGGCTCCAGGTGCCCCGGATCGAGCGCGTGGCCGCGCTGGCCGCGCCGGCGCCCGCCGGGGACGACGCCCTGGAGGGCAGCCGGTGACCGCCCGCACGTCCCGCAAAGGGGTGCCCGCCTGGAGCGGGCACCCCTACCCGTTGGGGGCCGCGTTCGACGGACAGGGCACCAACTTCGCGCTGTTCAGCGAGGTCGCCGAGCGCGTCGAGCTGATCCTGGTCGACGACGCCGGCACCGGCACCCCCGTCCGGCTGCACGAGGTCGACGGGTTCGTGTGGCACGCCTACCTGCCCGGCATCGGCCCCGGCCAACGCTACGGCTACCGGGTGCACGGCCCCTGGCAGCCCGCGCTCGGCCACCGCTGCAACCCGGCGAAACTGCTGCTCGACCCGTACGCCCGTGCCGTGGACGGCCAGATCGACAACCACGCCTCCCTGTACGAGCGCGCCCCCGAGGGGCCCGCCCCGGCCGACAGCGCCGGCCACTCCATGCTGGGCGTGGTCACCGACCCGTTCTTCGACTGGGGCGACGACCGCCCGCCGCGGACACCGTACGCGGAGTCGGTGATCTACGAGGCCCACGTCCGCGGCCTCACCCGTACCCACCCCGACGTCCCCGCGCGGCTGCGCGGCACGTACGCCGGCCTCGCGCACCCCGCCGTGCTCGAGCACCTCACCTCGCTCGGCGTCACCGCGGTGGAGCTGATGCCGGTGCACCAGTTCGTGCAGGACGGTGTCCTCCAGGACCGGGGCCTGGCCAACTACTGGGGCTACAACACCATCGGCTTCTTCGCCCCGCACAACGCCTACGCCGCCTTCGGCACCGGCGGCCAGCAGGTCAACGAGTTCAAGGACATGGTGAAGGCGCTGCACGCGGCCGGCCTCGAAGTCATCCTCGACGTGGTCTACAACCACACCGCCGAGGGCAACGAGATGGGGCCCACGCTGTCCTTCCGGGGCATCGACAACGCCTCCTACTACCGTCTGGTCGACGGGGACTGGGGGCACTACTACGACACCACCGGCACCGGCAACAGCCTGCTGATGCGGCACCCCTACGTGCTTCAGCTGATCATGGACTCGCTGCGGTACTGGGTGACCGAGATGCACGTCGACGGCTTCCGTTTCGACCTCGCGGCCACGCTGGCCCGGCAGTTCCACGAGGTGGACCGGCTCTCGGCGTTCTTCGACCTGATCCAGCAGGACCCGGTGATCAGCCGGGTCAAGCTGATCGCCGAGCCGTGGGACGTGGGGGAGGGCGGCTACCAGGTCGGCAACTTCCCGCCGCTGTGGTCGGAGTGGAACGGCAAGTACCGGGACGCGGTACGGGACTTCTGGCGGGCCGAGCCGGGTTCGCTCGGCGAGTTCGCCTCCCGGCTGACCGGCTCCTCCGACATCTACCAGCACAGCCGGCGCCGGCCGCGCGCGAGCGTCAACTTCGTCACCGCGCACGACGGGTTCACGCTGCGCGACCTGGTGTCGTACAACGACAAGCACAACGAGGCCAACGGCGAGGACAACCGGGACGGCGAGAGCCACAACCGGTCCTGGAACTGCGGGGCGGAGGGCGACACCGACGATCCGGCCGTCCTCGAACTGCGCGCCCGCCAGCAGCGCAACCTGCTCGCCACGCTGCTGCTCTCGCAGGGCATCCCCATGCTGTGCCACGGTGACGAACTCGGCCGCAGCCAGGGGGGCAACAACAACGCCTACTGCCAGGACAACGAGATCTCCTGGATCGACTGGGGACCGGTGGAGGAGCAGCGGCCCCTCGTGGAGTTCACCCGGCGCCTGATCGCCCTGCGCGCCGCGCACCCGGTGCTGCGCCGCCGCCGCTTCTTCCGCGGTGAGACCGCGACCAACGCCGCGCAGCCGCTGCCCGACCTGATGTGGCTGCGGCCCGACGCCCGCGAGATGACCGCCCGGGACTGGCAGCGCGCCGACGCGCACTCGGTCGGCGCGTTCCTCAACGGCGACGCCATCGCCGAACGCGACCCGCACGGCGGCCGCATGGTCGACGACTCCTTCCTGCTGCTCGTCAACGGCTACTGGGAGCCGGTCGACTTCCGCCTGCCCGACGACTCCTTCGGCGAGCGCTGGACCACGCTGATCGACACCGCCGACTCCGACGGGATCCCCGACGAACGCGAACGCAAGGCCGGTACGAAGCTCCGGGTGGAGGCCCGCAGCCTGGTCCTGCTGTCACGTCCGTCGCGCGACTCCCCGACCGGGTCCGCGCGGGCGGGCCGCGCGAAGGGAACCCGGAAGCGGCGGGCTCAGAGGGTGCCGCGGGCCGTCACCGTGAACTGAGCACCGTCGGCATCCCGCAGGATCGACTCGGTCTCGCCCTCGCGCAGCACGCTGCCGCCGTGCTTCTCGGCCGCGCGGGTGCAGCCCGGCACGTCGGTCACCGTGAAGTGCACCTGCCAGTGCGGGCGCACTTCCGGGTCCGGGGCGGCCTCCACCGCGCCCGAGTCGATGCGCGCCACCGCGTCACCCATGCTGCGCAGCACCACCTCGTCGCCGTCGTACTCGACCTCGCAGCAGCCCGGTTGCCCGGTCGCCCAGTCCAGGACCTCGGCGTAGAAGATCGCGGCGTCGAAGGCGTCCCGGGTGTGCAGCCTTATGAAGGTGGGTGCCGCCTGCCGCCACGCCTCCCAGTTGGTGACCAGTTCCCCCTGCCAGATCCCGAAGGTGGCACCGTCCCGGTCGGCCAGCAGTGCCGCCCGGCCGGGCGGGAACGACAGCGGCCCGACCGCCGACGTGCCGCCGCGCTCCCGCACCCGGGCCACGGCCACGTCCGCGTCGGGCACCGCGAAGTACGGCGTCCAGGCCACCGCCATCTGCCACATGGAGGCGACGGCCGCGATCCCGGCCACCGGGACCCCGTTCGCCAGGGCGATCCGGAAGTGCTCGCCGAGCTTGGCCCCGCGCCAGCGCCAGCCCAGGACGGCCGAGTAGAAGTCCTGGGTGGCCTGGAGATCCCGGCTGGTGAGGCTCACCCAGCACGGCGCGCCGAAGACGGCGTGGGTGGACATGACGTCCTTCCTGCGCGGTCCGCCGGCGGTGATGTCGTGATTCATGGCAGTCGTCCTGCTCTCGGGGGCCGGGCGGCCACCGGTCTGACACCAGTGTCCAACCGGACGGGGGTGGAGTGCCTGTCGAGTACCCCAGGTGGCAGGGGGGCAGCCCGCTGCCCACGATGGAGGGGTGGGAGAGAGCGAGCCGGACCGGGTGACCGCCCTGGAGGCCGAGGTCGGCCAGCTGAAGGAGGCCATGGCCTCACACGCCGTCGTGGACCAGGCGATCGGGATGGTCGTGGCCCTCGGCCGGGTCACTCCCGACCAGGGGTGGCAGGTCCTCAAGGACATCTCGCAGCACACCAACATCAAGCTGCGCAACGTCGCGGAGCTGATCCTGATCTGGGGACGGCGCGGCGACATACCGGCCGCCATCCACGCCGAGCTGGAGGACGCCCTGGACCGGTACGGCCCCACCCAGGTACCCGGGACCGAGGGGGAGTGAGGTCAGCGGGCGCGTGCCTCCGCGAGCAGTTCCTCGCGCAGCCGGTCGAAGCAGCCGCTGAGCAGCCGCGAGACGTGCATCTGCGAGATGCCGAGCTGCTCGGCGATCCGGCTCTGTGTCATACCGCGGAAGAACCGCAGGTAGAGAATGGTGCGCTCACGCTCGGGCAGGGTCGCGAGGCAGGGCTTGACCGAGGCCCGGTCCACGACGAGGTCGTATCCGGGGTCCGGTCCGCCCAGGGAGTCACCGAGGGCGTATCCGTCGGTGCCGGCCACCTCGGCGTCCAGGGACAGCGCGGAGAAGCACTCCAGCGCCTCCATCCCGGTGCGCACCTCGTCCTCGGTGAGCCGGGTGTGCGCGGCGATCTCGGCGACGGTGGGCGACCGGCCCGACGTGGTCTGCGCCAGCTCCTTCGTCGCGGCGCGGACCCGGTTGCGCAGGTCCTGCACCCGTCGGGGCACGTGCAGGGTCCACATGTGGTCGCGGAAGTGGCGCTTGATCTCTCCGGTGATGGTGGGCACCGCGTACGCCTCGAAGGCGCGGCCGCGCTCGGGGTCGTAGTGGTCGACCGCCTTGACGAGGCCCAGCGCGGCCACCTGGTACAGGTCCTCCAGGGCCTCGCCACGGCCGCGGAACCGTACGGCGATCCGCTCGGCCATGGGCAGCCACAGCCTGACCAGCTCGTCCCTGAGCGCCTGGCGCTCGGGACCGTCGGGCAGGCGTGCGAGCCGCTCGAAGGACTCGCCCGTGTCCGGGGCGTCGTCATGGGGATGGGGCTTGGTGCTGCCGGTGACAGGCATTGCGCGCACCTCTCTCAGCAGGTGCTGGTGGACAGACACCGTGGGAGGTGGTGCGCTCGGACGATGAGGGGACATCGGGGCGCCCGGCGTGGCCGGCTCCCACGGACGTGCCTCCTGTCCGAAGCACATTGGTTCGCTTTCCCTCTGTCGGACATCTCAAAACAAATAAGTACATATGGGCCATCCAGCGGGCTCCTGGGGCTTCCCGGCGGGCTCACCGCTGCGCGGTGCCGAGGTCGAGCTGCTGCGGCTGGTCGAGTCCCGGCCCGGCATCGGCATCCCGGACGCGGCCAGGCCCTGGTCAACCGGCTCGCCCGGGACGGCCACCTGGTCCGGGAGACCGACCCGGCGGACCGCCGTGCCGCCCGCCTGCTGCTGACCGGGGCCGCAGAACGGCGCCTCGCGGACTGGCGGCGGCGCCGGACCGAACTGGTCGGCCGGCACCTCTCTCGGCTCGACGAGGTCGACCAGGAGGCGCTGCGCGCGGCCCTGCCGGCCCTGCGCAGGCTGTCCGGCCGCCGTGCCGCCCGGCACGGCGGGCGCCGCGCTCGATGATGTCGGGGCCGCACCGGTGGCGTCGGCAGCGCGCACGACGGAGGTGCCGCGGCCGGTTCCGCCGGGGCCGCGGTCGAGGCGGGCTCGCCGGCCGGGAGAACGTCGCCCTGTTCGCCCGGGTCTTCGACGTGCCGCGGCGCGAGCGCGCCGCGCGCGTCACCCAGGCCCTCGCCGCCGTGGGCCTCGCGGACGCCGCCGACCGGCTCGCCAAGACCTGCTCCGGCGGCATGATCCGCCGCCTGGAGCTCGCCCAGGCCCTGGTCAGCGCGCCCCGAGTCACACCCACCCTGCGCTCGGCCCTGATCACCGGCAAGGCGTTCGCGGCCGGGGTGAAGTCGCTGGTCCAGACGGTCGTCGTGATCGCCGTCGCCGCGCTGCTCGGCGTCGCCCTCACCTGGAACCCGCTCAGGCTGCTCGGTGTCGCCGTTCTTCGGCTCCGACGCCCTGTACCCCGTCCCGGTGATGCCGGGCCGGCTGCGGGCCGTCAGCAAGGTCAACCCGCTCAGCTGCCAAGTCGACGCCCTGCGCGGTCTCCTGCTCGGCACGCCCGCGCATCTCGCCGCCGACTTCGCCGTCCTGACGGTGGCCGCCGCGCTCGGCAGCACCGCGGCCTCCGCGCTGCTCGCCCGACCGGCCCGCTGATCTTGCCGCGGACGTGATGTGCGGCACGCACGCGAACCCGCCCCGGACGGGCCGCGAACGAGTTCTTCCTGGGCAGCGCTTGATCACCGATCAACGCGCTTGAATTCCCTGGCCACAGCGCATTCCGCTCATTTGACAGTGCGCTGAGCGCACAGATAGACAGCACCTCTCGAAGGTCGAGAGGGGCACTGTGTACGAGCCGAACGTGGTCGGTGACTGGCAGGAGTACGAGGAGCATGCCGGTCTGCGGGTCCGCGTCCACCGCCTGGAGGCGGCCGAGCCGCCGCGCGGACGGGACGACGCCGCCGCCGGGCTGACGTATTTCAGTGTCCGGGTGACCGTCGAGAACCGCGGCGCGCGGCACCTCGGCATCCACCTGGAGGACGGTCAGCTCGACGTCCGCGTGGGCCCCGACGGCGAGGGCGCCTTCATCGACTGGCGCAACTCCCAGTTCATCGAGGGCTTCGACGTCTACCCGCTGCGCCGGGCCACCGCCGTGCTCTACGCCGCCGCGCCCGAGGGCAGCCTGACCCACGTGGACGTGCAGGTGCAGCTGCGGGTGGACGACGAGTGGAGCGACCGCCGGCTGTGGGCGGGCGGCATCGGCGTCCTGGAGGCCACCACGGCCCCGGCCCCCACGAGCACCGGACAGGGCGGCCTCGCCCACCAGGTCTCCGCCTTCCTGAGGGACCAGACGGAGCCGGGCACCGCCTGAGGCGGGCCGGAGCCCACCCCGCGGACTCGGCCCGGGAGCAGCGCACGCGGCCGAGCGCGGCACGGCGTACGCGGCCCGGCCGATCACCGGTGGCAGCTCAGCGCGGCCGCCCCACCGGGGCTCAGTGCGGCCGCGGCACCGGGCTCAGTGCGGGATGCCGTCGATGATCTCCCGCGCGCCCTGACGGAGCAGCGCCACGGCGACCGAGGTGCCGAGCGTGGCCGGATCGAGCCGGCCCGCCCACTCGTGGGCGTTCAGCCGGGTCTTGCCGTCCGGGGTGAACACGCAGGCCCGCAGGGAGAGTTCCCCGCCGCGGTCCACGCGCGCGTACCCGGCGATCGGGCTGTTGCAGTGTCCCTGCAGCACATGCAGGAACATCCGCTCGGCCGTCGCCTCGCGATACGTGTCCGGGTCGCCGAGCCCGCTGACGGCGTCGATCAGCGCCCTGTCGTCCTCCCGGCACTGCAGGGCGAGGATGCCCGCGCCGATCGGCGGCATCATCTCCTCCGTCGACAGCACCTCGCTGATCACGTCGGTCCGGCCGATGCGCTCCAGACCGGCCACCGCCAGCAGCAGCGCGTCCGCCTCGCCCGCGGCCAGCTTCTCCAGCCGGCGGTTGGCGTTGCCGCGGAACGGCACACACTCCAGATGCGGGTGCGTGGCGGCCAGCTGGGCGACCCGGCGCACCGAGGAGGTGCCGATCCGGGTGCCGGCCGGCAGCTCGTCCAGGGTCAGCCCGCCCGGGTGCACCAGCGCGTCCCGGACGTCGTCCCGCTTCAGGAACGCGGCGAACACCGTCCCGGCGGGCAGCGGCCGGTCCGCGGGCACGTCCTTGACGCAATGCACCGCCAGATCAGCCTCGCCGGCCAGCAGGGCCGCGTCCACCTCCTTGGTGAACGCCCCCTTGCCCTCGACCTTGGACAGATCGCCCATCCACTTGTCACCGGTCGTCTTCACCGGGACGACCTCGGTCCGCACACCCGGGTGCAGCACGGCCAACTCGGCGCGGACCCGCTCGACCTGGGCCAGGGCCATGGGCGAGTCGCGGGAGACGATACGGATCAGTTCCGGCACAGACATGGGGGACACGATAGACCCTGGAGCCGGACGGTCCCGGACCGGTCACAGCATGACGTGTTTGACCTGCGTGTAGTCGAGCAGACCGGTGAGCGACAGATCGCTGCCGTAACCGGAGTGCCGTACACCCCCGTGCGGCATCTCGGACACCGTGGTGCCGTGGGTGTTGACCCAGACGATGCCGGTGTGCAGCGCCCGGCTCGCGCGCATCGCGCGGTCGTGGTCACGGGTCCAGACACTCGCCGCGAGCCCCTGGGGAACGGCGTTCGCCAGGCGTAGGGCCTCCGTCTCGTCGGTGAACGGCTGCACGGTGACGACCGGACCGAAGACCTCGCCGCGCACGATCTCGTCCTCCTGCCGTACCCCGGTGACCACCGTCGGCTGGTGGAAGAAGCCGGGACGGTCCAGGGCGGCACCGCCCGTGACCACCTCGGCGTGGTCCGGCAGGGCGTCCAGCACCCCGCGGACACCGGCGAGTTGGGCCGCGTGGGCGAGGGGGCCGAAGTCGGTGTCCGGCGCGTCCGGGGAGCCCGTCCGCAGCCGGGCGGCCCGGTCCGCGAAGGCGGTGACGAACGCGTCGTGGATCCGCCGGTGCACCAGCAGCCGGGTCGCGGCCGTGCAGTCCTGGCCCGCGTTGTAGAAGGCCAGGGGCGCCAACTGCTCGACCGCGTCGTCCAGATCGGCGTCCTCGTGGACCAGCACCGGGGCATTGCCGCCGAGTTCCAGGTGCACCCGCTTGAGATCGGCGGCCGCCGCCGCGGCGATCTCCCGCCCGGCACGGACGCTGCCGGTCACCGCCACCAGCCGGACGCCGGGATGCGCGACGAGCAGGCGCCCGGTGTCGCGGTCGCCGCACACCACGTTGAGCACGCCCGGCGGCAGATGCGCGGCGGCGGTCCGGGCGAGGAGCGTGGCCGAGGTCGGAGTGGTGTCGGAGGGTTTCAGCACGACCGTGTTGCCGGACGCCAGCGCGGGGGCGACCTTCCACACCGCCATCATCAACGGGTAGTTCCAGGGCGTGATCTGCGCGCAGACGCCGACCGGTTCACGGCGCAGCACGGAGGTGCGGCCCGGCGTGTACTCGGCGGCGGCCGCGCCCGGCAGGTTCCGGGCGGCCCCGGCGAAGTAGCGCAGCACATCGACGATCGCGGGCAGTTCGTCCGCGAGGAACAGAGCACGCGGTTTCCCCGTGTCGGTGACCTCCGCGGCCGCCAGGGCGCCGGCGTCACGCTCCAGGGCGTCGGCGATCCGCAGCAGCGCGGACTGGCGCTGTGCCGGGGTGGTGGCCGCCCAGCCGGGGAACGCCTCCTCGGCGGCCCGCTGGGCGGCGTCGACGTCCTCGGCGCCGGAGAGCGGTGCCGCGCCGTGGACGCGGCCGGTGGCCGGGTCGACCAGGGGCAGGCCGGCTCCGGAGGCGGCCGGCACGTCCTTGCCGCCGATGTGGTTGAGGACGGTCGTCGGGCGGGCGGTGTCAGCCACGGCGCAGGGCCTCCTCGGCGGCGGCGCGGCCGGTGCGGACGGCGCCTTCCATGTACCCGGCGACCCACTGGTCGGAGCCGCAGACGTAGAACGGGGGTTCGTGGGTGCCGTGCAGCGGGCCGACCGCCATGACCTCGCCCGGCGGCCACTGGGTGACGTAGCCCTGGGTCCACGGGTCGGTGCCCCACAGCCGCAGATGGCAGGCGAGCGGCCGGTGGGCCTCCTCGCCGAACATGCCGGCCGTCTCGGCGAGCAGTTCCGGCACGCGCAGGTGGGCCGGCGTGCCCAGCAGGACGCCGTAGCGCTCGGGCGGTATCAGGGCGGACAGGACGCCCTCGCCCTGCGGCCAGGTGCTGCCGAGCACCCCCTCGGCCTCCGACAGGCCGTTCAGGCCGGCCGCGCACCAGAACGGGCGCTCGTACACGGCCGCGAACTTGGCGGCGACGGCCTGGCGCTGGCGGTGCAGGGAGGCGAGCCGGGCCTCGCTGACACCGGTGACGGCCACCGACCGCAGGGGGCCGACGGGCAGCGCGCTCACCACGGCCGCCGCGGTGAGGACCTCCCCGGTGGCCAGGCGCACGGAGCAGCGGCCGGGCCGGATGCCGACCGCCGCCACGGGCGAGCCCAGGCGGACGCGCCCGTCGAGGCCGCGGGCCAGGACGTCGGCGAGGGTGGCCGAGCCGTCGGCGAGCCGCAGCCCCTCCCAGTCCTCGTAGTCGTAGTCGCCCGAGCCGGCTCCCGGGACCGCCGCGCTCTTGCGCAGCGCGGCCAGCAGCGAGATCCGTTCGTAGGAGCCGCCGGCCAGGGCGAGCTGCCCGATGTCCCACAGCCGTACGACGGCGGGCGAGGCGTGCCGGGAGCGCAGCCAGCCGGCCACGGACAGCCGGTCCAGGGCGGCCGCGTCCGGATGCGACCAGGGGTCGTCCGGGTCGACCGTGGCGGCCAGGGCCGTGAACTCCGCGCCGAGCCGCTCGTGCAGGGCCGTGTCGCCGGGTCCGAACCAGTGCGGGGGCTCTCCGGACGAGCACCCCTCCGCGGTGGCCCGGGAGATGCTGCCCGGCTCCTCCACATAGCTCGGGACCAGCTTCAGGCCCAGTTCACCGGCCAGCCGGAGGTAGGCGGTGTGGCCGCGGCCCACCACCTCGCCGCCGAGCTGGACGGTACGGCCGTCGGGTGTCCGGGTCTGCTCGACCCGGCCGCCGACGCGGTCGCGGGCCTCCAGGACGAGTACGTCGGTGCCGGCGGCCGCCAGGTCCCGGGCGGCGGCGAGGCCGGCCAGTCCGGCACCGAGCACGATCACGTCGTGATGCATCAGCTTCGCTTTCTCGATCGGGCCCGGTCAGGCCAGGACCAGGCAGTGCTCGGGCCGCCAGCCGAACTCGACGGTCTCGCCGCCGCTCCAGCGGTCCTCCATGCGTGCCCGGGCCGTGTTCTGTTCCAGCACCGACAGCGTGACGCCGGGGGCGATCTCGATCAGGTAGGTGGTCGTGGGGCCGCTGTAGACGGTCTCGCGGATGACACCGCTGAGTACCGGCATGTCCTGCTCGAAGTCGGACAGCCAGATCTTCTCGGGGCGCACGGAGACGCTGACGGCGGTGCCGTCCGTGATGCCGGAGCGGCGGCCGACCGGCAGGGCAGGCCCCTGGTCGAGGGCGACCTCGCCGGCGCGGTAGGTGCCCGTCATCAGGTTGGAGGTGCCCATGAAGGACGCCACGAAGCGGCTCGCCGGGTGCTCGTAGATGTCCTCGGGGGTGCCGCACTGCTCGACGCGGCCGGCGTTCAGCACGGCGATCCGGTCGGACATGGTCAGCGCCTCGTCCTGGTCGTGGGTGACGAAGACGAAGGTGATGCCGACCTCGCGCTGGATCTGCTTCAGCTCCACCTGCATCTGCCGGCGCAGCTTCAGGTCGAGGGCCGCCAGCGGCTCGTCGAGGAGCAGGACGGCGGGCCGGTTGACGAGCGCGCGGGCCAGGGCGACGCGCTGGCGCTGGCCGCCGGAGAGGGTACGGGGCATGCGGTCGGCGAGGCCGCCGAGCTGGACCAGGTCCAGCATCTCGGCCACCCGCTTGTGTGTCTCGGCCCGGTCCACGCCCTTGCGCTTGAGACCGAAGGCGATGTTGTCGGCGATGCTCAGATGGTCGAAGAGGGCGTAGCTCTGGAAGACGGTGTTGACGTTGCGCTTGTTCGGCGGCAGCCCGGTCACGTCCTCGCCCGCCAGCAGCACCGAGCCCTCGGTGGGATCGGTGAACCCGCCGATCATGCGCAGCGAGGTGGTCTTGCCGCAGCCGGACGGGCCCAGCAGCGAGAAGAAGTGGCCGGCCTCGATGTCGAGGTCGAGATCGTGAACGGCGTAGGAGTCCGCGAACTGCTTGGAGACGCCGTCGAGCCGGACGGCCGGGATCGCGTCGGTCGCGTCCATGGGGTCACTCTCCGGAGAGGATGTCGAGGCCGCCGCGGCGGCCGAAGAGGCGCGGGATGAACAGCGCCAGGGCGATCAGGCAGACGGAGCCGGCGAGCATCAGCGTGCCGACGGCGTTGATGGTGGGCTGCACCCCGAAACGGATCGCGGAGTAGATCCGCACCGACAGCGGCTGGGGGTCCACTCCGGTGGTGAAGTAGGCGAGCACGAAGTCGTCGAAGACCAGCGCGAAGATCAGTACGGCGCTGGCGAGCACGGCGGGCAGCAGGGCCGGCAGGGTGACCAGGCGGACCGCCTGCCAGCGGGTGGCGCCGAGGTCCATCGCGGCCTCCTCCACCTCGGGGTTCAGTGCCGCGACCCGGGAACGCAGGACGACGGTGACGTAGGAGATGGAGAAGGTGATCTCCGAGAGCATGACCGTGGTCGTGGACAGGGCCACGCCCAGCCCCTTGAACAGCAGCATCGACGCGACACCGGTGACGATCTCCGGCGTGATCAGCGGCACGAGCATGACGAGACCGGCGAGCGAGCCGAGCCGGGTGCGGCAGCGCACCAGGCCGAGCGCCAGGGCCACGCCCAGGACCACCGAACCGGCCATCGCCACCAGGGAGATGCGCAGACTGGTGCCGAGCGACGACAGGAGCACGTCGTCGTGGGCGAAGGCGCGGTACCAGCGCAGGCTGAAACCGCCGAAGACGGTCAGGGACTTCCGGGAGTTGAAGGAGAACAGGGCGACGACGGCGATGGGCAGGTAGAGCAGCGCGAAGAACAGGCCGGTGACGGCGAGGAGGACGCGCGGCCTGCGTTCGGCGCGGCCGCGCCGCGAGCGGGGCTTCGGGGCGGTCCGGGCGGGGGCGGCCGCCGGAGACGTTTTCACCAGGGTCATCGGCGGGCCTCCGCCTCGTCCTTGCGGGTGCGCCGCAGGTAGCCGAACATCCCGAGCAGCAGCACCAGCATCAGGAGCATGGTGAGCGCCGAGCCGAGCGGCCAGTTCTGGCCCTGGAAGAACTTGTCCTGGATGAGGTTGCCGATCATGATCTGGTCCGGTCCTCCCATGAGCTGTGCGCTGACGAAGTCGCCCATCGCGGGCAGGAACACCAGGACCAGCCCGGCGGCCGCGCCCTGCCGGGTGGCGGGCAGGGTGACGAAGAGGAAGGTCCGCACCGGGCCGCCGTACAGGTCGCGGCCGGCCTCGATGAGGGAGACGTCCAGCCGTTCCAGGGCCGCGTACAGCGGGATGATCATGAAGACCACGAAGCCGTAGACGAGTCCGGCGATCACGCCGACGCCGGTGTTGAGGATCTTCGTGTCGCCGTCGGCCAGACCGGTCGCGCGCAGGGCGCGCAGCACGGGTCCGTCGTCGGAGAGGACCACCGACCAGCCGTACATGCGGACCAGGTAGTTGGCGAAGAACGGCACCACGATCGCGGCGATCAGCGCGTTCTTGTAGCGGCCGCCGTACAGGGCGATCGTGTAGGCCACCGGGTAGGCGATCAGCAGGCAGATCAGGCAGGTCAGCAGGGCGTAGCCGAGGGAGCGGAGCATGACCTCGGTGTAGGCGGGGTCGGCGAGGGCCCGTACGCCGGCGAGGTCGAAGCCGAAGCGCGGGTTGCCGAGTTCGTCGGTGGTGCCGACGGCGAGGACCGCGACGAGGATCAGCGAGGCGATCAGGAACCCGGTCATCCAGAGGGTGCCGGGCAGCATGAACCAGACCCACATGCGGTTGCCGCGGCTGTCGGCCTTGCGGCGCCGCGAGCGGGAGGAGGGGCGGAGCAGTGCCATGGCTCAGCCCGCCTTCACATGGGTCCAGGCGGTGTCGCGGGCGTCCTCCGCCGCGCGGCCGCCGTTGCGGAAGAACAGGTCCGCCTTGAGGTCGTCCTGGGTGACGACGCATGCGGGGAAGGGCCGGACGAGGTCGGCGTAGGTCTTCTCGGTGCCGGCCACCGGCATCGGGTAGCCGATGTACTCGATGTTCTTCTTCACGTTCTCCGGCCGGAGCATGTAGTCGATGAAGAGCATCGCGGTGCCGGGATGCGGGGCGTTCCAGGGGATGGCGTAGCAGTCGGAGTTGATCGGCGTGCCCTCCTTCGGTGCCTGGAAGCCGAAGACGGAGGGGTCGTCGGCCTGGTTGAGCATGGCGGCCATGTCGCCGCTCCAGGCCTGGGTGATGACCGCGTTGCCGTTGAGGAGGTTGTTGTAACTGTCGCTGGAGAAGCCGCGCAGCCGCGGGCGCAGGGTGCCCAGCAGTGAGGTGATGCGGTCGAGGTCGTGGGTGTCGCCGGTGCTGACGTCGAGGCCGAGTTCCAGGGCGCCCATGCCGAGGACCTCGTCCCGGTCGTCGAGCAGGAAGACCTTCCCGCGGGCCTTGTCGCTCCACAGGTCCTTCCAGGAGCCGGTCAGTTCACCGATCCTGTCCCGCCGCCAGCCGATGCCCGTCTTGTACGCGGTGAACGGGACGGTGTGCGCGGAGCCCGGGTCGTACCAGGGGTCGGCGAAGTAGCCGTAACGGCCGAATATGGCCTGGCTGTTGGCGAGGTAGGAGTGGTCGATCCGGCGCAGCCGGCCGCCGCGGACCAGGCGCTGGGCCCATTTGGCGGTCGGGAAGACGATGTCGTAACGGTTGCCGGCGTTGAGCTTGGCGACCATGCCCTCCATCGAGTCGAAGTTCGACTGGACGACCTCGACGCCGTACTCCTTCTCGAAGCCCTTGAAGACGGACGGGTCGACGTAGTCGGCCCAGTTGAAGTAGACGAGGTCGCCGTCGACGCGGGGGCGGACGGGGGCGAGCGCCCGCGCGTCGGGTTTCCGCGCGGGCATGAACCCGCAGCCGGCGGCCGCGGCGCCCAGCAGGCCGCAGGCGCCGGCGCGCAGAAGGGCGCGGCGGGTCGGTGGGGTGGGTGGGGCGGGGGACATGAAGCGTCCTCTCCGTCGAGGAACGGCACAGGTCCAGGGCGGACCGGCTGGTCGGCTCGCCACGGGCCCTGACTCCGCGGCGAAGACCGGTCTGGGGAGAGTGCGAACGCGGTCAGCGGGGGAGGGGTAAGCCCGACGGCGGGCACACGGCGCGCAGCCGGCGCGGTCCGGCGGGCGTCACCGGGCGTGCCCGTCCAGGTCGTCCCGGACCCGGTGGGCGAACCAGCCGACGGCGGCCTCGCGGCGGGAGAGCGGACCCGGCTCGAAGCCGGGCGTGGTCAGACCGGCCTGGACGCGCTCCACCAGCTCGGCGTCCTCGTCGTTGGTCACCCAGCCGATGTGGATGTTGAGCCGGCGGGCCAGCCGTGTGCGGACGCTCTCGCCGTGCTTCGTGTAGAAGGCGCCGGGGATCGCCGCCCGGTCCTGGGCGGTGGGCAGGGCGGTCCACGCGAGCACGTGGTCAGGGTAGAAGTCGATGAGCGTGTTCGGATAGATCACGGCGTACCGCCACACCCGCCGGTCGGCCTCGGCCAGCCCCGGCATCGGACTGGCGAGGCGCTGGTAGAGCCGCTCGGTCCAGTTCGAGGACGGTTTGTCGCGCAGGGGCGACTCGAACAGGACGTAGTTCTCCTGCACGTCCACCGTGTACGCCTGGTAGTCCAGCAGCCGCATCAGCGCCGGGTGGGCCACGGGGACGTGGTAGCCCTCCAGATAGTTGTCGACGATCACCTTCCAGTTGGCCTTCTGCTCCTCGCCGCCGGCCAGATCGTGGATGCGGTGCCTGCCGACGGGGACGAGGTCCGCCCCGGCGTACCGGCCGACGGCCTCCGCGAGTCCCTTGCACGACTCGGCGAGGGGGGTCGCCTCCAGGTCGAGGTTGACGAAGACGAAGCCGAGGAAGGACTCGACGTTGACCGGGTGCAGTCCGAGCCGGGGCTTGTCCAGGCAGGGGATCCGGCGGGCCTCGGGCGCGCCGACGAGCCGTCCGTCCAGCTTGTAGGTCCAGCCGTGGTACGGGCAGCGGATCGCCTTGCCCGACGGTTCGGGCTCGGTGACCAGGCGGGTGCCGCGGTGGCGGCAGACGTTGAGATGGGCGGCGAGGCCACCGTCCTCGGTCCGGACGACCAGGACCTCCCGCCCGGCGACCGTGGCGGTCAGGCGTGCGCCCGGTGCGGGGAGATCGGATTCGTGGCAGGCGAGCTGCCAGGACTTCGCGAAGATGCGTTCGGTCTCGGCCTCGGCGAGGGCCGGATCGGTGTAGTAGCGCGCGGGCAGCGCTTCCCCGGGGTCCTCGGGAGGCGGCTGCGACGGGGCGGCCGGCGGGGTGTCTGCCCGGGTGGTCGAGGGGTGCATGGAGTCCTCCTCCGCGCCGCGGCGGCGGCGATGGGCGGTGAGGCTGCGGGCGGGACGGCGGCTCTCAGGGAAGGAGTTGCCTCGTCCCGGCTGACTAATTGGTTAGTCAGAGTGAGACCACCCCGTGGGCAAGTCAAGACTTGTGGGCTGACTAATTAGTTAGTTAGTGTCGTTGACAGGTCGGACGCGTCGGCTCCAGCAGTGGGCTGCCCGGGCGCGTCCCGTGATGCCGCGGCCCCTGTGCGCCGCCCCGCTCCCGCCTCCCCGCGAGCACCGGAGCACCCCCTCACCCCGTCGCCGCGCCACCCCGTTCCCGGAAGACGACCGGGACGTGCGCCCCCGGAGGCACGCATGAGCGCTCGCCGAAGTCTGGTCTGGCTCGGCCTCACCCCCGAGCCCGAACAGGAGCTGCCCGCGGCCGTGGCCGCCCTGCGGGCCCCCACGGACGATCCCCCGCCGCCCGGTCTCGTCGCCGCCGAACGGCGTCGCGTCGAGCGGCTGGTGCTGCGCGGTACCCAGCGCGGCTGGCTGCGCTACCTGGGCGAGATCACCGACCTGGTCGTGGCCGCCGCGGCGGGGCCGGCGGCCGGCGATCCGCGCCCGGCGCTGGTGGCCGGTGAGGTGGTCCTCGACCACCACCGCATGCTGATCGGCCTGCCCGGGGCCGGCTACGCCCGGACCACCGTCCAGCGGCGGGACCTGGAACGCGCCCTGGCACACCTGAGGGCAGCGGACCGCACAGGTCTCACCGGCCCTGATCCCGCCCCCGGCGACCCCTCAGGCGGCGGCCCCGCCCCCTCCCTCCCCTTCAACCCCGCTGGCCCCTCCGAGCGCAGGAGCACCGCATGACCGGCGTCTTCTCCCTTCTCCCCGAAGGACAGCCCGGCCTTCTCGACCCGCTGCTGTCCGGCGCCTGGCTGTCCGGCGGGGGCGAGGACCTGCCCCGGTACCTCGCCGCGGGCGGATACGCCGCCCTGCCGGAGCCGGGCCGGCTGCTCGACCGCATCTCCGCCGCGGGTCTGCGCGGCCGGGGCGGGGCCGGCTTCCCTGCCGCGGTCAAGCTGGCCGCCGTACGGGACGCCCCGGGCCGGCCGGCCGTCGTCGCCAACGGCGAGGAGGGCGAGCCGGGCTCCGTGAAGGACCGCTGGCTGCTGCGGCACCGGCCGCACGTGGTCCTGGACGGGATGCGGCTGGCCGCGGCCGTGACCGGCGCCGGCCACGGCTTCGTCTACCTCTCCGACGCCCCCGCCGAGCGGGCCGTGCGACGGGCCCTCGCCGAGCGTCCCACCGGCCTGCACGTCGACGTCGTACGGACGGAACACACCTACGTCGCGGGAGAGGAGACCGCGGTCGTACGGCGCATCGACGGCGGCCCCGCGCTGCCCACGGCGAAACCGCCGCGCCCCTTCGAGAGCGGTGTCCAAGGCGCGCCCACCCTCGTCGCCAACGTCGAGACGCTGGCCCGGATCGCGCTGATGCACGCGCGTCCCGAGTCGGCGGAAGCCGTCGCCGGGGCTCATCTGGTGACACTGTCCGGCACGGGCCGCGAGGGACCGGCCACCGGCGGGCCGGTGGCCGGCGGGGCGGCGCTGGCCGAGGTGCCCGCCGGTACCCATCTGAAGGCTCTCGCCGACCTGTGCGGCCACGGCAGGGCGGACTCCGTGCTGCTGGGCGGCCTGTTCGGCGGCCTGCACGGAGCCGGCTGGGCGGACCTGCCCCTCGACCACGACCGGCTGGCCGAGGCCGGCGGCGCCCTCGGCTGCGGGGCGCTGCACTTCCTGCACCCCGAGGACTGTCCCGTCGCCGTGGCCACCGAGGCCGCCGCCTACCTCGCCGCGCAGAGCGCCCGGCAGTGCGGGGTGTGTGTCTCCGGCACCAGGGCCCTGGCCGGCACCCTCACGGCCGTCGCCCGCGGCACGGCGGACGCCGACGCCTCCGGCCAGCTGCACCGCTGGTCGCGTGGGCTGCCCGGGCGCGGGGCCTGCGGGCTGCTCGACGCCGCCGCCCGGGTCGTCGGCACTCTGCTCGCTCACTTCCCCGACCGTGTCGACGGCCACCGCCACGCCGTGTGCACCGCCTGCTCGGGTCCGGCGCCCGAGGACGGACGCCGGTTCACCGTACCGGTGCCCTGACCGGTGTCCCGGACTGAACGCTGTCTCGTGCGCCGCCCGCGAAGGGGCCGACGCCCCGGCCCGTGACGCTCCGCACGCCCTGACCCGCCCCCGCCTGCCGCCTCACCCGAGTCCGGGCCCGGCCCCACCCCGAACGTCCCCTCCCGCATCCCCTCACCGCGTCCCGGCCCCGTCCCGCCCCGTACGCGGCCCGCCCTCTGCCCCGCCCTCCGCCTGGTCGGCATCACCCTCACCGCCCCCGCCGCCGCATCGAAAGGACCGCGTCATGAAACTGCTGCTGGACGCCACCCGCTGCCAGGGCTACGGCCTGTGCCAGGATCCCGCGCCCGAGCTGATCGACCTCGACGAGTGGGGTTACGCGCAGCTGCGCGAGACCACCGTGCCCGAGGGCGGCGAGGAGGCCGCCGCGGCGGCCGTCGCCGTCTGCCCCAACTCCGCGCTGCGGCTGGTGAAGTGAGATGGGACGCGACCTTTCCGCCCTCTTCGACCCGGTTTCCGTCGCGGTCGTCGGAGCCAGCGACGACCCCGCCAAGTACGGCCACGCCATCGCCGCCCAGGCCCTTCGCGCGGACGGGCGCCGCCCCGTCCACCTGGTCAACCGGCGCGCCGGCACGGTCCTCGGCCGCACCGCGGCACCCAGCCTGACCGCGCTCGGCGAACCGGTCGACCTCGCCGTGGTCTCGGTGCCCGCCGCCGGCTTCGAGGACGCCGTCGACGAGGCCCTGCGGTGCGGGGCCCGGGCGATCGTCGCCATCACCGCCGGCTTCGCCGAGACCGGCGCCGCCGGCCGGGCCCGCCAGCAGGCCGTCGCCGAACGCGTGCGCGCCGCCGGAGCCGTCATGGTCGGCCCCAACTGCCTCGGCATCGCCGACAACACCACCGATCTCTTCCTGGCCTCCGACTCCTTCACCCCCGGCGGAGTCGCCCTGCTCAGCCAGAGCGGCAACCTCGCCCTCGAACTCCAGCTCCGCTTTCACCCGCACGGCCTCGGCTTCTCCCGCTTCGTCTCGCTCGGCAACCAGGCCGACGTCACCCTCGTCGACCTGCTCGCCGACTGCGCCCGGCATGAGGGCACCCGGGCGATCGCCGTCTACGCGGAGGACTTCGGCGACGGGCGCGCCTTCGCCGAGGCTGCCGCCGAGGCGGGCAAGCCGGTGGTGCTCCTGACCGCCGGGCGCGGCGACGCCTCCGCGCGCAGCGCCCAGTCGCACACCGGGGCGCTCACCACCTCCGCCGACGTCGTGAGCGCGGCCTGCCGCGACGCGGGCGTGGAACTCGTCGCCACACCACGCGAACTCACGGTCGTCCTCGCCGCGTTGGACGGCGCGCGACGCGCGGCGGGCCGCAGGGTCGCGGTCCTCACGGACGGCGGCGGTCACGGCGTCATCGCGGCCGACTCCGTCGAGACGGCCGGCCTGACCGTGCCCGAACTCGCCGAGCCGACCCGGCAGCACCTGCGCGAGGCCCTGTGGGAGCAGTCCGCCGTCGCCAACCCGGTCGACCTGGCCGGCATGGGCGAGCAGGACCCCGGCTCGTACGCGACGACCGTCGCCGCGCTGCTGGCGGCCGAGGACACCGACGCCGTCCTGATGACCGGGTACTTCGGCGGCTACGCGGCGGCCGAAGGCGGAATCGGCGGTGGTGGTACGGCGCTCGCGGACGGCGAGCGGGAGGCCGCCCGGCTCATCGCGGCACGGCACCGGGCCACCGCCAAGCCGCTCGTGGTGCAGTCGATGTATCCCGAGTCGCCCAGCTGCCGCACCCTCGCCGCGGCGGGCGTCCCGGTCTTCGCCGCCACCGAGGACGCCGCCCGCGCGCTCCTCGCCACGGCACCCGGGACGGCGCACACCGGGGTCACCCCCCTGCCCGCGCCCGCCGCACCGATCCGGGAGACCGGCTACCTTCAGACCCGCAAGGCCCTCGAAGCGGCCGGACTCGCCTTCCCCGCTGCCCGGGAGATCCACGACGAGAGCGAACTCCTTGCCGCTGCGGCCGAGTTCACGGGACCCTACGTGCTCAAGGCCCTGCACCTGCTGCACAAGTCGGACGCGGGCGGTGTCGCCCTGAACCTGGCCGGCCCCGGCGAACTCCTCGCCGCGTTCCGGGAGATGCACGCCCGGCTCGGCGCGCCCGCCTACTCGGTCGAGGCCATGGCGGACCTGTCCGGCGGCATCGAACTGATCGTCGGCGTCAACCGCGACCCGCGCTTCGGACCGGTGGCCATGGTCGGCCTCGGCGGAGTCCTGGCCGAGGCGCTGCGCGACGTCGCCTTCTCCCTGGCACCCGTGCCCGCCGGCCGCGCCGAGTCGCTGCTGCGCGGCCTGCGCACCGCCGCCCTGCTGGACGGCGTACGCGGCAAACCGGCCGTCGACGTCGCCGCCGCCGCGGCCGCCGTCGAGACGATCACCACGTTCGCCGCCGAGCACCCCGAGATCGCCGAGATCGAGGTCAACCCCCTCCTCGTACGGCCCCAGGGGGTCCTCGCCCTGGACTCCCGCGCCGTACTCGCCTGACCGGACCGCGCCCCCGGCCGGACCAGCGGTCCGGACCCACCGGCCCGGGCCACCCGCCCCCGCACCCCGTCTCCCGGAAACAAGAGGCACCCATGGACCTGCGCTACACCCCCGAACAGGCCGACCTCAAGCGCCGTGCCGCCGAGTACGCCCGGCTGCTGATGCGGTACGAGGACCAGTCCGAGCAGGCCGGCGGCCCGCTGCCGCAGGAGCTCGTCACCGAGCTGACCCGGGCCGCCATGGACGCCGGCGTCTACGCCATCAACATGCCCGCCGAGTGGGGCGGCGCCGGACTGAGCCTGCTCGACCAGGTCATCGTCGAGGAGGAGTTCGGCAAGGTCACCAACTGCCTGTGGGACATCCCCTGGCGGCCCGCCAACGTCCTCGCCTACGGCGACGAACGGCAGCGCGAGAAGTACCTGCTGCCCGTGATCCGGGCCGAGAAGTTCGATGCGTTCGCCGTCACCGAGCCCGGCGCCGGATCCGACCCGTCCTCCGGTACCTCCACCGCCACCCGGACCGACGGCGGCTGGCTCCTCAACGGCGAGAAGTGGTTCGTCACCTGCGGCGACGTCGCCGACTTCCTGCTGGTGCAGGCGGACGCCGGTCCCGAGCGGCTGGCCACGCTGTTCTTCGTCGACAAGGCCGCGCCCGGCGTGGAGATGACCCGGCTGCCCCGCTTCATGCACTCCGCGGTCAACGGGCACCCCGAGTTCACCTTCACCGACGTCTTCGTCGCCGACGAGGACGTGCTCGGCGGCGTCGGCAAGGGCTACGAGCTGACCAAGGAGTGGTTCACCGACGAACGCCTGATGATCGCGGCACGCACGGTCGGCGCGGCCGAGCGGGCCCTGCAACTGGCCCGGGACTGGGCCGTCGAACGGGAGCAGTTCGGGTCGCCGATCGCCTCGTACCAGCTGATCCAGGGGATGCTCGCCGACTGCGCCGTGGACATCGCCGTCAACCGCGCCTACACCCACCAGGTCGCCTGGGAGGCCGACCAGCCCGGCACCGACCGCAAGACCCTGCACGCCAAGGCCTCCACCGCCAAGCTCGCCGCCAGCGAGGCGGCCGGCCGGGTCGCCGACCGCTGCCTGCAGATCTTCGGCGGGCGCGGCTACGACCGTTCCTACGCCGTCGAGCGCATGTACCGCGAACTGCGCGTCGACCGGATCTGGGAGGGCACCTCCGAGATCCAGCGGCTGATCATCGCCAACGAGCTGATCAAGCGCGGCACCAGCGCCCTGGCCCTGCCCACGCCCTGACCGCTTCCGAGCCCCGTCGCACCCCATCACCTTCACAGCGAGGACTTCCATGGACTTCCGTCTCACCCCGCGCCAGGTACAGCTCAAGGCCGACGCGCGTGCCCTCACCGACCTCATCGCCGCCTACGAGCTGGAGTGCGAGGAGAACAACGGCCTGCCCGCCGACGCCCACGCCAAGATCCGGGACGCCGTCCTCGACGCGGGGCTCCAGGCCGTCAACATGCCGGCCGAGTGGGGCGGCGCCGGCCTCACCATCGCCGAACAGGTCACCGTGCAGGAGGAACTGGGGCGCCTCACCGGGGCCCTGTGGGACATGGTGTGGCGGCCCGCCAACGCCCTGCGGTTCTGCACGCCCGAGCAGCGCGAGCGGTTCCTGGTCCCGGTGATCCGGGGCGAGCGGCGGGACTGCTACGCCGTGACCGAGCCCGGCGCCGGCTCGGACCCGCAGAACCTCGCCACCACCGCCACCAGGAACGACCGGGGCTGGGTCCTGAACGGCGAGAAGTGGTTCGTGACCGTCGGCGACCACGCCGACTTCATGATCGTCCTCGCCGCGGCGGGCCCCGAGCGCGCCCCGACCCTGTTCCTGGTGGACAAGGACACGCCCGGCATCGAGATGACCCGCGTGCCGCGCTTCATGCACACCTTCGTCTACGAGCACCCAGAGTTCACCTTCACCGACGTCCAGGTGGACGAGGACGCCGTGCTCGGCGGCATCGGCGCGGGCTACGACATCACCCGCTCCTGGTTCACCGAGGAGCGCCTGATGATCGCCGCCCGCACCACCGGCGCGGCCGAGCGGGCCCTGGAGCTGTCCCGTGACTGGGCCGTGGAGCGCGAGCAGTTCGGGTCGCCCATCGCCTCGTACCAGCTGATCCAGGGCATGCTCGCCGACAGCGCCGTCGACATCGCCGTCAACCGCGCCTACACCCACCAGGTCGCCTGGGAGATCGACCGTGCCTCGGCCGAGGACCGCAAGCGGCTGCACGCCAAGGCGGCCATCGCCAAACTCTCGGCGAGCGAGGCCTCGGGCCGGGTGATCGACCGGTGCCTCCAGATCCACGGCGGCCGTGGCTACGACCGCTCGTACGCCGTCGAGCGGCTCTACCGGGAGCTGCGCGTGGACCGCATCTGGGAGGGCACCTCCGAGATCCAGCGGCTGATCATCGCCAACGAACTCGTCCGCCGCGGCACCGGCGTCCTGGACCTGCCCACCGCCTGACACACCGGCCGACACGGATCGAAGGGAAGCTCGGATGACCGACATCGAACGCGTCGGAGTCGTCGGCTGCGGCCTGATGGGTGCGGGCATCGCGGAGGTCTGTGCGCGGGCCGGCCTGCCGGTCACCGTGGTGGAACGCGACGCGGAGGCGGCCCGCGCGGGCCGCCTCCGCATCGACCGCTCGCTCGACCGGGCCGCCGCGCGCGGCCGGCTCACGGCGGAGGGACGCGCGGCCGCCGCGGGCCTGATCACGGTGACCGACCAACTGGAAGCGCTGCACGACCGCGACCTGGTGGTCGAGGCCGTGGCGGAGGACGAACGCCTCAAGACCGACGTCTTCACCCGCCTGGACTCCGTCCTCACCGACGGCCACGCCCTCCTGGCGACCAACACCTCCTCCATACCGGTGATCCGGCTCGCCGCCGCGACCGGCCGCCCGGAACACGTCGTGGGCGTGCACTTCTTCAACCCCGTACCGGTACTGACCCTGGTCGAACTCGTCCCCTCCCTGCTCACCTCGGCCGACACCCTGACGCGGGCCGAGACCTTCGTGACGGGCAGGCTCGGCAAGGAGGTCGTACGCACCCGGGACCGGGCCGGATTCGTCGTCAACGCGCTGCTCGTCCCCTACCTGCTGGCCGCCATCCGCATGGTGGAGGCCGGCAGTGCGAGCGCCGAGGACATCGACCGGGGCATGGTCCTGGGCTGCGCCCACCCGCTCGGCCCGCTCGCCCTGACCGACCTGATCGGCCTCGACACCACGCGGGCCATCGCCGAGTCGCTGTACGCCGAGTTCCGCGAGCCGCTCTACGCGCCGCCGCCCCTGCTGTCCCGCATGGTGGAGGCGGGCCTGCTGGGACGGAAGTCCGGACGCGGCTTCCACACCTACCCGGCGCGGCCGCGGAACGAGACGGCCGTACCGGCGGAGCGGTCGTGAGGGAAAATGGTCACGGCGTACGAACACCGGACGAGGGGAGCCGCAGGGTGCCGACCAAGGTGCGCAGCACGGCCGAGACGCGCGAGCGCATCCTGACCGCGGCGTGCGAGGTGATCGCCGAGGCCGGTTTCGAGAAGATCCGGATGCGCATGGTGGCGGAGCGGGCCGGGGTGTCGACGGCGCTGCTGCACTACCACTTCGACACGCGCGAGAAGCTGTTCACCGAGGCGATGACCCACTCCTTCGCCCACACCGCCCTGGACGCCGAACGCGACGTGGACACCGCGCCCGCGGCGGTCGTCCTCGCCCGCATCCTGCGCAACCTCCTGCCGACCGATCCCGAACTGCACCAGGACTGGCGGCTGTGGCAGGAACTGTGGGCCCGGGCCCTGCGCGACGAGACGACCCGCGCCTTCGCCGTCGACCTGTACGCCCAGCTGCACGCCTGGGTGGCCGGCGCGGTGCGCCGCGGCATCGAGTCGGGCGAGTTCACCCCGACCGACGTGGACGACCTCAGCACCCTGGTGCTGTCCCTCAGCGACGGCTACGGCATCCGCCTGATGCTCCGCGATCCCACCGTCACCCTGGACCGGGCCCTCACCGCGATCTGGCGCCACGTCGCCGCGGCACTGGGCCTGCCGGAGACACTGCCGGAGACGTGAAGCCGTCCCCCGCCACCTCGCGCGATCGCGGCGGCGCTACGACAGCGTCTCGGTTCCCGATCCGGGGGTGGGCCGTCGACGAGCCTCGGTATGAAGGCCACGCCGGCCCGGGGCCGGCGTCGTGTGGTGGTTTCGTCGGGTGGGGCTGATTCGGTGTCAGGGGCCGGTGTCCCGCGGCAGGTCCGCCGCCGACTCCTCGGGGGTGAGGTCCGGGCGCAGGCGGAGCCAGGACGGCTGGCGGAGCATGCCGTTGCGGGTCCGGGTGCTGTAGCTGACCTCGCCCACCAGGCGGGGCAGCACCCAGCGTGCCTCCGCGATCCGCGGCGCCGGGACGAAGGGGCAGCTTTCGCTCGCCGCGTCCCGGAGCAGTTCCGCCAACCGGACGCGTTCCGCCTCGCTCCAGCCGGTGCCGACCCCGCCGACGTAGCGCAGCCGGCCGTCCGCGTCACGCTGGCCGACCAGCACCGCTCCCGGCAGGCCGGTCAGCCGGCCCTTGCCGGGCAGCCAGCCGCCGACGATCACGTCCTCGGCGCGCATGTTCCGGATCTTGATCCAGGCGCGGGAGCGGACGCCGGGCTCGTACACCGAGTCCAGCCGCTTGCACACCAGGCCCTCCAGGCCGTGCTCCCGGGTGGCGCGCAGCGCCTCGGCGCCGTGTCCCGTCACGGCGCCCGGCGTCGACCAGTACGGCCCGGCCAGGCCCAGCTCCTCCAGCCGGGCCCGCCGCCGCACGTACGGCAGCCGTACCAGCGGCTCCGTCAGGTACGGCACGTCGAACAGCACCAGGTGCACCGGCACCCGGGCGGCCCGGCGCGCCGCCCGCGCGGGGGCGTGCGCCAATCCCATCCGGCTCTGCAGCAGCTGGAAGTCGGCCCGGCCCTGCTCGTCCAGGGCGAGCACCTCGCCGTCCAGCACGGCGGGCGTGGTGCCCAGGGCTGCGCCCAGCGGCCGGAGTTCGGGATACGCCGCGGTGATCACCTCACCGGAGCGGGCGCGGAGGAGGACAGTGCCGTCGCCGGGCAGATAGACCATCACCCGCTGGCCGTCCTGCTTGGTCTCGTACGCCCACCGCGCGTCCTGGGCGGCGGGCGGCAGGCGGCCGGGGGTGGCCAGCATCGGAGCGACGAGGGGCAGGGGCACGGCGGTCACGGCAGAAGGTCTCGACCGGCACCGCCGCCCTCACGCGCCTTTCACCCCCGGTTCCCCTGAACGGGCCCGCGCTCCGGGCCGCGCCCGAGCGGCCTCGGGCGACCGCCTCGGCCGACGCCTCGGCGGCGGCCGGAACCGGAACCGGGCCGGCCGGGCGGTGCCGGGGGAGGAACGAGGCCGGCAGGAAGGCGAGGACCGCCGCGCCCTCCCCCCGCGGGCCGGCTGGAGCGAGGTCGCCACCGGACTCGCCGACGCCATCGTCGGCCTGTGGCCGGCACCGGCCGGCCAAGCCCGTGTCGGCCCGGGCCGCTGAGCCGCGGAGTCCGTCCCGGCCGCTTCGGCGCCGAGGCCGTCCGACCGCCGATGCGGCGAGGGCGTCCCACCGCTGAGGTGCCGAGGGCGTCCGGTCGCAGCGCAGCCATGGCCGTCCGGTCACCGTCACCGTGTCGTAGCGGCGTCCGGTCGCCGTGTCGCCAGGGCGCCGTCCGGTCGCCGGGTTGTCAAGGCGCTGTCCGGTCGCCGGGGTCCGTGTGGGCGTGCTCGGTCAGGGGGAGCGGGGCGGTCGGACCCAGCCGAGGGACCGTTCGACGGCCCGCTGCCAGTTGTCGTACTCCGCCTCCCGCCGCTCCGGGTCCATGTCGGGCAGCCACTGGGCGGCCCGGTGCCAGTTGCGGCGCAGCACCTCCAGATCGGGCCAGTAGCCGGCGGCGAGCCCGGCCGCGTAGGCGGCGCCGAGGGAGACGGTCTCGGCGACCATGGGCCGCACCACGGGCACGTCGAGCACGTCGGCGACGAACTGCATGAGCAGGTTGTCCGCGGTCATGCCGCCGTCCACCTTGAGCTGCTGCAGGGAGACCGAGGAGTCGGCGTTCATGGCGTCGACGACCTCCCGGGTCTGCCACCCCGTGGCCTCCAGTACGGCCCGCGCCAGATGCCCCTTGGTGATGTACGAGGTGAGGCCGACGATGACCCCGCGTGCGTCGCTGCGCCAGCGGGGCGCGAACAGGCCCGAGAAGGCGGGGACGATGTAGCAGCCGCCGTTGTCCTCGACCGTCCGCGCGAGGGTCTCGATCTCCGGGGCGCTGCTGATCAGGCCGAGGCGGTCACGGAACCACTGGACGAGGGCCCCGGTGATGGCGATCGACCCCTCCAGGGCGTAGGCCGGCGGCTGGTCGCCGATCTTGTAGGCGACGGTCGTGAGCAGTCCGTGCCGGGACCGCACCACGTCGGCCCCCGTGTTCAGGAGCAGGAAGCTGCCCGTTCCGTAGGTGCACTTCGCCTCGCCCGGGGAGAAGCAGGTCTGGCCGAAGAGGGCGGCCTGCTGGTCGCCGAGGGCGGCCGTGAGGGAGACGCCCGGCAGCAGTGAGCGGGCCTCACCGTACAGCTCGGCGGACGACCGGATCTCGGGCAGCATCGAGCGGGGCACCCCGAAGAACTCCAGCAGCTCGTCGTCCCAGGCGAGCGTGCGGATGTTCATCAGCATCGTGCGGCTGGCGTTGGTGGCGTCGGTGATGTGCAGTCCGCTGTCGGCACCTCCGGTGAGGTTCCAGATCAGCCAGCTCTCCACCGTGCCGAACAGCACCTCGCCGTCCTTGGCGCGCTGCTCGACCCCCTTGACGTTGTCGAACAGCCACCGGATCCGCAGCGCCGAGAAGTAGGTCGAGGGCGGCAGGGCGCAGCGTTCCAGGAAGAACTCCTCCCCGGGGCGTTGCAGGAGCTCCTCGACCAGCGGCGCCGTACGCGTGTCCTGCCAGACGATCGCCCGGCCCAGCGGGGCGCCGGTCCGCCGGTCCCAGAGCACCGTCGTCTCGCGCTGGTTGGCCAGGCCGATGGCGGCGACCTGCCCCGTGTCGATGCCGGCCTCGGACAGGGCCTCGGGCACGACGCGGCGCAGGTTCTGCCAGATCTCGACCGCGTCGTGCTCGACCCATCCCGGCCGGGGGAAGTGCTGCTGGTGTTCCCTCTGCGCGACCGAGACGAGCCGCCCGCGGTGGTCGAACAGGATGCACCGGGTCGAGTTGGTGCCCTGATCGACGGACATCACGTACCGTTCCACCATGATCGGCTCTGCCTTCCGACGGATCGAGGGGCGGCTGTCGGCGTCTACCAGCGGGCGGCTCCCAGGTCCCTGGAGATCGCCCGGGCGGCTTCCCGGATCAGACTGATCAGACCGGTACGGGGCTGGTTGTGGCTGTCGCAGATCCGCTCGACCGGCCCGGACAGCCCGATGGCACCGACGACGAGGCCGCCGTGCCCCCGGATCGGCGCGGCGAGCCCGGCCTCGCCCATGCTCATCTCCTGGACCTCGGCGGCCCAGCCGGCCTCCCGGACCGCGGCGAGCGCCCGGGCGAGCCGCTCGGGGTCGACCAGGGTGTGCCGGGTGTACGCCTCCAGCTCCGGTTCCCGGCCGGGTTCGGTGGCCGCGGTCCCGTAGGCAAGGAGCACCTTGCCGAGCGAGGAGGCGTGCAGCGGCAGCAGCGCGCCCACGTCCAGGGTCTGGAAGGTGTCGTCGGGCCGGAACACGTGGTGGACGATGAGGACGCTGCCTTCCAGCGGTGTCCCCAGGCGTACGGCCTCCCCGCTGCGGGCGGCCAGCGCGTCGGCCCAGTTCAGCGAGCGCGAGCGCAGCTCGTTGACATCCAGGTAGCTGGTGCCGAGATGCAGCAGGGCGGCTCCGAGCTGGTACTTCCCGGTCGCCGCGTCCTGCTCCACGAAGTCCACGTGCTGGAGCGTGCGCAGAATGCCGTGCGCGGTGCCCTTGGCGAGCCCGAGTGAGGCCGCCACCTCGCCGAGCCCCAGTCGGCGGGGGCCCCCGGCGAGCAGACGCAGGATCGCCGCCGCCCGTTCGATCGACTGGACTGGGCCGGCCATGAGGCGAGCCTATTACCGCCGAGCGGGCTTCGCCCTGCGGGGCCGCGGGACGCCCCGTCGCCGGAGCGTTCGGTAATGCCGACCACAGTTCATTGACCGGCCCGATTTGTCTCCATAGCTTGCTCTGGAGTCCGGGAAGCGCCGACTCACGGCGTCGGACCGGCAGCACACACCACCGGGAGAGAACATGGCGGCACAGCTCAACACGCTGCTTCGGGCGGCATACGAACACGTGTGTCCGGTTCCGCCCGTCGCTGGTGCCGTCTCGGCTGTACGCCGGAGGGTGGCGATGCTCCTCGCCGACTGGAGCGTGTGTCCGGAGATCGTCGAGGACGCGCTGCTCGTGGTGTCGGAGCTGGTCACCAACGCGATCGTGCACGCCCGGCCGCCGGCCGAGCTGCGGCTGTCGTGGGTGCGTGGCGACGGCTGCCGCTCCCTGCGGATCGAGGTGAGCGACGCGGGGGCGGCGCCGGCGGGGCGGTCGCTCCTCGGGATCGATCCGGACGAGCACGGCCGGGGCGAGGCGATCGTCCACGCCCTGGCGACGCGCCACGGCATACGCATCCATCCCGGCGGGGTCACCCGCTGGGCCGAACTCGGCACCACCTGAACCGTCTCCCCGGCCGGGAGGTGACCTGAGGCCCGCCTTTCGGCCCGTGCCGGGGTACGCAGCCGGGCCGCCCCGCCTTTCCCGGGCCGCCTGGGTACCGCCCCGCTCTTCCGGTCCCCGTACCGCCCCGCCCTTCCCGAGCCGCCCGCCCCGCCCGCCGATCCCTGCCCCGGCCCGCTGATCCCTGCCCCGGCCCCCCATCCCCGCCTTGCCCGGCCCAGGTGCCCGGCGCAACCTTGTCCTATGGGCGCTCAGGACGGCCCCACCCTCATCACGTCCGTGCAGCGGGCCCTCCGCCTGCTGGAGGCGGTGAGCGCGCACGAGAACGGCGCGCCGGCGAAACAGCTGGCGCGCGAGACCGAGCTGCCCCTGGCCACGGCCTATCACCTGCTGCGCACCCTGCTGCACGACGGATACGTGCGGAAACTGGACGACGGCGGCTTCGTCCTGGGCGACAAGGTGAACTCCCTGCACGCGGTCGGCCACGCCCAGACGCTGCTCAGCCGGGTGCGCCCGGCGCTGGCCGCCCTGCGGGACGAGCTCTCCACCGCCACCTACCTCACGTTCTACGAGGAGGGCGAGATCAGGGTCGCCGAGATCGTCGACGGCCCCCGAGCCCCACGGGTCGACCTCTGGGTGGGGTTCGAGGACGCCGGACACGCCACCGCGCTGGGCAAGTCCGTGCTGCGCGAGCTGGACGAGGAGGGCCGCCGGGACTACCTGTCCAGGCACCATCTCGCCGATCTCACGCCGCGGACGATCACGAGGCTTCCGGAGCTGCTCCGCAGGCTCGACGCGCCGCCGCTGGCGCCGGCCGTCACGGATCTGGAGGAGTACGCGCTCGGTACCGTGTGTGTCGCCGTGCCCGTCTACCGCGGGGACACCCCGGGCTCGCTCGGTGTCTCCCTGCCGGTGGAGCGGCAGGACCGGCTCCCGGAGATCCGGGCCCGGCTCCTGCCGCTCGCGAGCCGAGTGACCCGGGGGCTCTCGCTCACTATCTGAAATTCCGCTCCTTGTGGCCGTCCTCGCCCGACCCGTTTCCTTGATGAAACAGACATTCCGGGCGTGCGCCCCCTACCCGTGAGGACAGCGGACCAGACATGACCCAGGCCCGACACCACGGCGGCGACCGCGCTCCCCTGCGGCTCTTCGGGAACCGGACGGCCGGCGCCCTGGAAGCGGTGCGCCGGCGTACCGCCGGACCGCTGGCCGCGGGACTGCCGCTGCTGCCCGTTCTCGTCGTCGCCGTCGTCGTGCTCATCGACGTCGCCGCCCGGGCGGGAGTGCCCTGGTTGCCTCTGCTGGCGGCCGGCCCCGCGCTGGCGGCCGCCACCAACGGGCCGCGCGGTGTCGTCTGCGTCGGTCTCCTCGCCGTGGCGATGGGTACGGCGCTGAGCGTCTGGCACGCCGTTCCGCCACGCGAACCGGCGGCCGTGGTGTCCGCCCTGCTGGCCGTCACCGCGGCGAGCTGCCTGGCCAGCGCGCTGCGCGGCCGCCGCGAGCGGGTCCTCGCCGCCGTCCGCTCGGTCGCCGAGGCCGCCCAGCAGGCCCTGCTCCAGCCGGTCCCGGAGACCGTCGGCCCGTTCCAGGTGGCCGTCCGCTACAGCGCCGCCGCGGCGGAGGCCCGGATCGGCGGGGATCTGTACGCCCTGGTGCCCACCCCGTACGGCATCCGGCTGATCGTCGGTGATGTGCGCGGCAAGGGGCTGCCCGCCGTCGGGACCGCGGCACTCGTGCTCGGCGTGTTCCGTGAGGCGGCCTACGACGAGCCGGACCTGCTCGCCGTCGTCGGGCGGATCGAGCGGAGCCTGGCCCGCAACCTCGGCCCGGACGACTTCGTCACCGCCGTGGTCGTCGGACACGCCCCGTCGGGAGACCTGGAGATCGTCAACTGCGGGCACGCGCCTCCGCTGCTGATATCGGCGTGCGGAGAGGTGGGGACGGTGGAGCCCGCGCATCCGGCTCCGCCCCTCGGGCTGCGCGCCCTCTCCGGTCAGGCTCCCAGCCTGCAGCGCCTGCCCCTCACGGTGGGAGACCAGCTGCTGCTCTACACCGACGGGGTCATCGAGGCCCGCGATCACGCGCGGGAGTTCTATCCGCTGACCGACGGCGTGGCCCGCCACGCCTGCGCCGATCCGGCCCGCACGCTCACCGCGCTCCACGACGAACTGCTGGCGCACGTGGGCGGCCGGCTGCACGACGACGCCGCCCTGCTGCTGCTCCGCAAGCAGACCGAGGACGATCCGGTCCCTCTTCCGTCGGACTTCGGGTCTGCCGCACGCTCCTCGGTGTCCGGGGCGCGGGCGGATGCCGTGACCTGAGGCCCGCCTCCGGTCCCGACGCCGTCCGGGCGGGACACCGACGGTCGGCTTCGGGCCACGGCGTGCGGGCCGCCGGCCCGGCTTCACCCGCCGGTGCTCCGGGTCGTCGTCAGCCGCGCGTGGTGGCGATGCTCACCGCGTTGGCCGCCACCACCGCCCCGATGCCCGCCCACTCCGCGCCGCCGAGGCCCTGTCCGAGGACCACCCAGCCGACGACGGCCGCCAGCACCGGGTTGACGCTCATGAACAGGCCGAACGTCTGGGCCGGCACATGCCGCAGCGTCAGCAGGTCGGTCAGGTACGGCACGGCCGAGGAGAGAAGTCCGGCGGTCACGGCGCAGAGGACGGCCCCGGCCGTGGGCGGGTGGGCGAGCGCGACGGTGACGCCGGCGGGCAGGAAGGCGAGGGCGGACACGGCCGAGGCGGCCGCCGCGCCCTGCGCCCCGGGGACGCGCCGTCCGACGACGCGGTTGAGCAGGATGTACGAGGCCCAGCAGCACGCGGCGACCAGGCCGAGGGCCATCCCCGCGTAGTCGGTGGAGGGGCGCGGACGCATCAGGACGACGACGCCGGCCGCGGCCAGCACCGCGCATCCGGCGTCCAGCCGGCGCCGGGACGCGGCCAGCGCGATCGCGAGCGGCCCCAGGAACTCCAGGGTGACCGCGAGGCCCAGGCCGATCCGGTCGACGGCGCTGTACAGGCTGAGGTTCATCGAGCCGAACACCCCGCCGAGCAGCAGCACCGGCCACCACTGCCGCCAGGTGAAGGCCCGCGGCCGGGGCCGGGCGACGGCAAGCAGGACCAGTGCGGCGACGTACTGCCGTACCGCCACCACGCCGAGCGGGCCGAGGACCGGGAAGGCCAGCGCGCCGACCGCGGCGCCGGTCTGGTTGGACAGTCCGCTGCCGGCCATGGCGGCCACTGCGGCCGTCCGCCGCGGCCGGCGTACCGGCCCGGCCGCCGCCGGGCGTTCGAGAGCTCGTCGCATACGAGTGACGGTGCGCGCCTTCCGCTCTTGCGGAAAATGCATGGACCGGCCGATCTATACGCTGGTCGTATGCAAGGGGAGCACGACATCGATCTGCGGCAGCTCCGCTGTCTCGTGGCCATCGTGGACGAGGGCACGTTCACCGACGCGGCGATCGCGCTCGGCGTCTCCCAGGCCGCCGTCTCGCGCGCCCTGGCCTCCCTCGAACGCGCCCTGGGGGTACGGCTGCTGCGGCGCACCTCCCGCGAGGTGACCCCCACCGCGGCCGGCGTGCGCGTGGTGGCGCAGGCCCGGCGGGTGCTCGCGGACGTGTCCGACCTGGTCCGGGAGGCCACCTCGGGGCACACCCGGCTACGGGTGGGCTACGCCTGGTCCGCGCTGGGCCGGCACACGGTCGCCTTCCAGCGGCGCTGGAGCGCGGCCCACGGGGACACCGACCTGTACCTGGTCCGGGTCAACTCGCCCTCCGCCGGGCTCGCCGAGGGGGCCTGCGATCTCGCCGTCGTGCGCAGGCCGCAGGACGACCGGCGGTTCGACACCGCCATCGTGGGGCTGGAGCGGCGGATGTGCGCGCTGGCCGCCGACGATCCCTTCGCCCGGCGCCGTTCCGTGCGGCTCGCCGAGCTCACGGACCGGGTCCTGCTGGTGGACCGCCGTACCGGCACCGCCACCCCCGAGCTGTGGCCGCCGGACGCCCGCCCGGCCGTCGAGGAGACGCACGACGTCGACGACTGGCTGACCGTCATCGCCGCCGGACGCGGCTTCGGGGTGACGGCCGAGGCGACCGCGTACCAGTACCCGCGGCCCGGTGTCGTCTACCGGCCGGTCCGTGACGCGGAACCCGTCGCCGTCCGGCTCGCCTGGTGGCGCGACGACCCGCACCCGGCGCTCCAGACGGTGCTCGAACTGCTCACCGAGCTGTACCGGACGGGCTGACCCGACACCCCGCCCTGCAGCACACGACCGGCCGGCTCCCGCCGCGAACCCCGCCGCACGGACCGGGCCGCACGGGCTCCGCCGCACGGACTCGCCGCACCGGCCCCCGTCGGCCGACGGGGCGGTGCGGATTCGGTGCTCACGGCCCCCAGGCGCTTTACCGTCCAGTAATATCCGGCGGCAGGTCACCAGAGGAGGAATCCGTGCCCCGGTCCCAACGCTCACCCCTCTTGCTCGCCGGCCTGCTGGCCGGCATGGGGGTCGCCCACTTCGCCGCCCCCCGGCCCTTCGACGCCCTCATCCCGCGCCGGCTTCCGGGATCGCCCCGCGCCTGGACCTACGGCAGCGGGGCCGTGGAGCTGGCCCTGGCGGCGGGGATCGCCGCTCCCCGGACGCGCGCGTCGGCCGCGAAGGCGGCCGCCGCCTTCTTCGTCGGCGTGTTCCCGGCGAACGTCCAGATGGCCGTGGACTGGCGCCACCGGCCCGCCCCGCTCAGGACGGCGGCTCTTGCCCGGCTGCCCCTCCAGGTGCCCCTCGTGCTGTGGGCGAACGGAGTCGCCCGGAACGGAAAGGGGCGGTCGTGAGCGAGCGCGTCGCCGTAGGGGACAAGATCGAGGACTTCACGCTGACCGACGAGACGGGCACCACCCGCCGGCTCACCGACCTGCTGGCCGACGGCCCGGTCGTCCTCTTCTTCTACCCCGCCGCCCTCAGCCCCGGCTGCACCGCGGAGGCCTGCCATTTCCGCGACCTCGCCGCGGAGTTCGCCGCCGCCGGCGCCCGGCCGGTCGGTGTCAGCGGGGACACCGTGGACAAGCAGCGGGAGTTCGCCGACCGGCACCGGCTCGGCATGCCCCTGCTCTCCGACCCCGACGGCACGGTCCGTGAGCGGCTCGGGGTCAAGCGCGGCTTCTCCCTCGTCCCGACCAAGCGCGTCACCTTCGTGATCGCCGAGGACCGTACCGTCCTGGAGGTCGTCCGCAGTGAGCTGCGCATGAACACGCACGCCGACCGGGCCCTCGCCGCCCTCCGCGCCCACCGGGGATGAGACGCCGTCCCGCGGCTTGATACGCCGGGGCAATCGGAACATCCTGGGGCATATGGAGCCTGACGCCGCCGTGGCGGTCCTCGATGCGCTGGGCACGGTGACCGGGTGGAGCGAGGGCGCGCGACTGCTCACCGGTCACCCGGCCGGAGACGTCGTGGGCCGGCCGGCGGCGGACCTGCTGGCGGCCGGCCTGTCCGACGACCCGCTCAGGGCCCGCTCCGGGACCGTCACCCTGCGGCACCGTGACGGTCACCGGATCGAGCTGGCCGTCTCCGCCTGCCCGGTCACCGACGCCGACGGGACCCCCGCCGGCTACATCGTCACGGCCGACCCGCCCGGCCCCACCCTGGGCGCCCAGGCCTTCGAACAGGCCTCCATGTCCATGTCCGTCTTCGACCTCCAGCAGCGTTACCTGCGCGTCAACGCCGCCGCCTGCAAGGTGATGGGCGTCTCCGAGGCCGCGCTGGCCGGCCGCTACTTCGCCGACACCGTGGGCGACGCCGACTACCACCAGGGCTTCCTGCGTCATCTCCGTGAGGTCGCCGAGACCGGCCGGCCCGTCCGCTACGAGGCCTTCGCCGGGGCTCCCACCATCAACCGGGAACATCTCTGGAGCATCGAGATGTGGCCGCTGCGTACCGGCTCCGGGGAACTGACCGGGGTCGGCATCGCCGCCTTCGACAACACCGAGCAGTACTGGGCACGGCGCCGCCTCGCCCTGCTCAACGAGGCCTCGACCCGCATCGGCACCACCCTGGACGTCGTACGCACCGCCGAGGAGCTGATCGAGCTACTCGTCCCGCGATACGCCGACTTCGCCAGCATCGACCTGCTCGACTGGGTGCTCGGCGCGGAGGAGCCGCCGGCCCCCCCGGACGGCGGTGTCGAGGTGCGCCGCGTGGCCCACGGCTCCACCCGGGCCGGCAACCCCGGGGCGGCCCTGAGCATCGGCGAGACCCATGTCTACCAGCCGACCCTGCCGCCCGCCCGCGCCCTGCGCCAAGGACACGCGGTCGTCCGCCGGGCCGGCGACCCCGAGTTCGTCGAGTGGCTCGGGGAACGCAACGCGCGCTCGCCCCAGGGAAGCCCCTACCGGGAGGGCGCCCATTCCATGATCGCGGTGCCGCTCCGGGCCCGTGGCACCACCCTGGGGGTCGCGGTCTGCGTCCGCATGGCCCACCCCGACGACTACGGCCCCGACGACGCCGTCTTCGCGGAGGAACTCGCCAGCCGCGCCGCCGTCTGTGTCGACAACGCCCGCCGGTTCGCCCGCGAACGCTCCACCGCCCTCGCCCTCCAGCACAGCCTGCTCCCGCGCGGGCTGCCCGGGCAGGCCGCGGTCGAGGTGGCGCACCGCTATCTGCCGTGCGGATCACTGGCCGGCATCGGCGGCGACTGGTTCGACGTCATCCCGCTCTCCGGCGGCCGGGTCGCCCTGGTCGTGGGCGACGTGGTGGGCCACGGCATCCAGTCCTCGGCCACCATGGGCCGGCTGCGGACGGCCGTGCGCACCCTCGCCGACGTCGATCTGCCCCCCGACGAACTCCTCACCCACCTCGACGACCTGGTCACCCACCTCGCCGCCGACGGCAGCGGAGAAGACGTCGCCGAACTCGGCGCGACCTGCCTCTACGCCGTCTACGACCCCATCTCCCGCCACCTCTGCGTGGCCGGCGCCGGCCATCCGCCCCCGGCCGTGATCATGCCCGACGGCACCGTCGAACTCCTTCCGATGACCGCCGGGCCGCCGCTCGGTGTCGGCGGTCTGCCGTTCGAGGCCACGGAACGGGAACTGCCCGCAGGCTCGGTCGTCGCCCTCTTCACGGACGGCCTCATCGGCTACCGCGACCGGGACCCGGACGGCGCCGCCGAGGAACTGCTCCGGGCCTTCGGTACCCCCGCCGACTCCCTCGAAGCCCTCTGCGACGACGTCCTGAAGGCCCTCCTGCCGGACCAGCCCTGCGACGACGTCGCCCTCCTCCTCGCGCGCACCCGGGCCCTCGGCGCCGACCACGTCGCCACCTGGGACGTCCCGCCCGACCCGGCCCAGGTCGCGGTCGTCCGGCAGGCCGCCACCGAGCAACTGATCACCTGGGGTCTGGCCGAGGCCTCCTTCGTCACCGAACTCGTCGTCAGCGAACTCGTCACCAACGCCATCCGCTACGGCGAACCGCCCATCCAGCTGCGCCTGATCCGCGACCGGGCCCTCATCTGCGAGGTGTCCGACGCCAGTTCCACCTCCCCGCACCTGCGCCGGGCACACGCCTACGACGAGGGCGGCCGGGGACTGCTGCTGGTCGCCCAGCTCACCCAGCGCTGGGGCAGCCGGCAGACCGGAGCGGGCAAGTCCATCTGGGCCGAACAGCCGCTGCCCGACGTCTGATCGCCGCCCGGCCTCTGACCGTCGCGACGCCGCCCCCTGACATCGCGACGCCGGCCTCTGATCGCTGCCACGCCGGCGTCCGGTCACCGCACCGGGGCGTCACCCCTGTCCGGCGTCGGCGGCGACCTGCGCCAGCGTGCGCCCGGTGCGCACCGAGCGGGCCCGCCGGGGGTCGGGTGTGCCGTGCCCGGCCGACCGCGCCGGCCCCTTGCGCACCAGCAGCCAGGCCTGCTCCTCGTCCCGGCCGCCGCGGAAGCGGGTGAGGGCGTACTCACCGTGCAGCTTGCTGCCGTGCAGCCGGAACGTGGCATGCCCCCGCTCCAGGGACTCGGCGAAGTCCACCGGGTCTCCGCGGCGGTCGTGGGAGAGCGGCTCGTACGTCCCGCGGTCCCACACGATCACGGTGCCGCCCCCGTACTCGCCCTTCGGGATGGTGCCCTCGAACTCCTCGTACTCCAGCGGATGGTCCTCCGTCGGCACCGCCAGCCGCTTGTCCCCCGGATCGCCGGACGGGCCCTTCGGGACCGACCAGGACTTCAGGACGTCGTCGACCTGCAGCCGGAAGTCGAAGTGCATCCGGCGCGCGTCGTGGATCTGCACCACGAACCGGGGCCGGTCGCCGCCGGCCGCAGGTGCCTGCCCCGAGGGCTCGCGGGTCCGCCCGAAATCGCGCTTGCCGCGGTACGTCCGCAGCCGGTCCTCCGCTGCCACGTGCGGCTCCTTCCCCGCGTCCGCCTCACGCGCCCCCGGGTACCCGGACCCGGTCGGTTCAGCCCGCGATGCCGTCCAGCTCGGCCGCCGCGTCGTCCGGCAGCGCCAGGCTCGCCGCGGCGATGTTCTCCCGCAGGTGCCCGGGGGAGGAGGTGCCGGGGATGAGCACGATGTTCGGGGACCGGCGCAGCAGCCAGGCCAGCGCCACCTGCTGCGGCGAGGCCCCGAGGCGTGCGGCGACCTTCGCCAGCGTCTCGGACTGCAAGGGGGTGAACCCGCCCAGCGGGAAGTACGGCACGTAGGCGATGTTCTCCGCCGCCGTGCGCCGCAGCAGCGCGTCGTCCTGCCGGTTCGCCAGGTTGTACAGGTTCTGCACGGTCACCACGGGCGCGATCGCGCGGGCCTCGTCCAGCTGGGCGGCGGACGCGGTGCTCAGCCCGAGGTGCCGGATCAGTCCCCGCTCCCGCAGCCCGGCCAGGGTGCCGAACTGATCGGCGATGGAGTCCTCGTTCGGGGTGTCCAGGTCGCCGAGCCGCAGATTGACCACGTCCAGGGCCTCCACGCCGAGGTTCCGCAGGTTGTCGTACACCTGCGCCTTCAGGTCCCCGGGATGCCGCGACATGATCCAGCTGCCGTCGGCGCCTCGCCGGGCCCCGACCTTGGTGACGAGGCGCAGGCTGTCCGGGTAGGGGTGCAGGGCCTCCCTGATGATCTCGTTGACGACGACGGGCCCGTAGAAGTCGGCCGTGTCGATATGGGTGATGCCCGCCTCCACCACCGCGCGCAGCACCGCGACCGCCCGGTCCCGGTCCCGCGGCGGGCCGAAGACATGCGGCCCGGCCAGCTGCATGGCGCCGTAGCCGACGCGGGTCAGGGTCAGGCCCGCGGCCGGGGTGACGGTGCCGCCGAGCTGTGCAGTCATGTCGTACCTCTCAGGATGTCCAGGCCACCGGTCCCTCCCGGCGGCCTCGCCGTCCACCCTGCGCCCGGCGGTCCGCGCGTGGCAGTGCCCCCGCGATCCTGGGGGTGAGAGGGCCGGCCACCGCCGCCCGGCCCGCCACCGCCGCCCGGCCCGCCGGCGGTGGCACGGCCGTGCTCCGGGACACGGCCGTACGGGAGTTCGCCGTCCGAGGCCCGGTGATGTCACGATCTCCCCGGCAGCCGAGACGGACGAGCACCGGAGGGCGCATGACGACGGACAGGGCGACCGCGGGAGGAACGGGACACGTCGGGGGCGTGGAGGTGCGACCGGTCGCCGGTCACATCGGCGCCGAGATCACCGGCGTCGATCTCGCCCGGCCGCTGGACGACGCGGTGACCGCCCTCATCAGGGACGCGGTGCTGCGCTGGAAGGTGGTGTTCTTCCGCGGACAGCGGCTCGACCACGCCGGGCACCTCGCCTTCGCCCGCCGCTTCGGCCGGCCGGTCGTCCTCGGCCGGCGGGGCGGCGCCTCGCCCGCGGACTTCCCGGCGGTGGAGACCACGGCCGACCGGCTGGAGCTCGGCGGCCGGTTCGGCATGGAGCACGAGGAGTGGCTGCGCCGGCGCCGGCACACCCTGCTGCGCGGGTGGCACTGCGACCACGGAGCCCGGATCGACCCGCCGGCCGCGACCGTCCTGCGCGCCGAGACCGTTCCGCCCTACGGCGGCGACACCACCTGGGCCAACCTGGCCGCCGCCTACGCCGGGCTGTCCGCGCCGGTGCGGGCCTTCGTGGACGGGCTGCGCGCCGAACACCGGCTCGGTGTCGGCTACCAGCCCCGGCCCGGCGACGACGACTACGTCCGCCACCTGCTGGACCACCAGGTCGCCTCCGTGCACCCCCTGGTGCGGGTCCACCCGGAGACCGGGGAACGGGTGCTGTCCGTGAACGGCTACTACCTGGAGCAGATCGTGGACCTCTCCCGGCCGGAGAGCGCGGCGCTGCTGGAGATGCTGCTGGAGCAGGCCGTGCGTCCCGAGTACACGGTCCGCTTCCGCTGGGAACCGGGAAGCGTCGCCTTCTGGGACAACCGGGCCACCATCCACCTCGCCCCCGGCGACCACACACACGTGGGCGCCCCCAGGATCATGCACCGGGTGATGCTCCAGGGCGACGTGCCGGTCGGCGTGGACGGCCGCCCCTCCGAACCGGTCACTGGTACGGCGGTGGGGGAGTGGTGACCCAGGGTCCTACGTCTCGATCAGGCCGGGTCCGAACGAAAGACCCTAGGCCTTCTCGCCGCCGGGCCGCCAGCCCAGTGCCGGGCCCAGCCGCTGGGCCATGTCCGTCAGGATCTGCGCGTAGTCCTCGTGCCCGAAGGTGAACGGCAGCGCGAACGCCACCTCGTCGACCTCGCGGAAAGCGGCGTGCGCCCGCAGCCGCTCGGCCAGTTCCGCCGAGGTGCCGACCAGGTCCGGCGCGAACAGCAGCCGCGCCGGGCCCTGGGGCGAGGCCGTACGGGGCAGTCGCCCGGCCGCGTACCGCGCGTACTTGGCGCGCTGCCCGGCGCTCGCGGAGTCGGTCGGGATCACGACCAGGCCCTGCGAGACCCGGGCCGCCTCGCCGTCGGGGTGGTGGGCGCGGAACTCCCGGATGTGGGACAGCTGGATCTCGGCGAAGTCCAGCGGTCCCTCCGGCCGCTCGGCCTTGACGACGCTGCTGGTCAGGAGGTTCATCCCGTGCTCGCCTGCCCAGCGCGCCGACCTCAGGCTGCCACCGCCGTACCAGAGCCGCCGGCCGAGCCCGGGGGAGTGCGGCTGGACGACGTCGGAGTAGACCTCGAAGCCCTCCACCCCGCTGAAGTCGGTGGCGGGTTTGCCGCGCACCAGGTCCAGCAGCCGCCGCACGCGCTGGTAGCCGAAGTCCTCCGTGCCGGCGGTGTCCGGGTAGAGGGCGTCCTTGACCTGTTCGTAGTGCATCGGGGGGCCCACGCTGACGCCCGGGTTGAGCCGGCCCCCGGACAGGATGTCGACCGTGGCCAGGTCCTCGGCCAGCCGCAGCGGGTTCTCCCAGCCGAGCGGTGTCACCGCGGTGCCCAGCCCGATCCGGCGGGTCCGCTGGGAGGCCGCGGCCAGCACGGCGACCGGGGACGAGATGCCGTACTGCAGATGCCGGTGGCGGACCCAGGCGGTGTCGAAGCCGAGCCGCTCGCCCAGCTCGATGATCTCCAGCGTGGACTCGTGGCCCCGGCCCGGGTCCGCCGCGTCGAACAGGCCGATGGTGAGGAAGCCCAGCTTGCGCAGCGGGCGGGGAGTGGTCGGCACCGGTTCCTCCAGCGGTCGGGTGGCGGCTCTGCCCCGATTCTGGCAGCCGAGTGTGACAACCGTGTGATCAGTTCGCCCCGGCCGGCGGCAGCGGGATCACGACCTCGTCCTCGACCGGCGGGTCCAGTTCCTGCGCGCGGTTGCCCGTGGCGGCGAAACAGCGCAGCCGGACGGCGTCCGGAGCGACGTCCAGCCGCAGGAAGCACTTGAAGAACGGCGGGCTGTAGGTGGCGGAGGACGGCGAGAACAACTGGGTGTAGATCTTGCGCACGGGCAGCCGGAACCGGGCCGGACGGTCCGGACGGCGGCCGGTGCCCAGCAGGCTCGCCACCAGGCGGATGCGTCGGGTGATCCGGGCGTCGGTGCCGGGGGCGCGGCCCGGCTCGATGCCGAGCCGTTCGGCGACGACGGCCGTCGCCTCCGCCTCGGTCAGGCGGAAGAAGCGGCGCAGCCGCAGCCGGCGGCCGTACAGGCGGCCGTAGAAGGCGAGCGAGTCACCGCGCAGCGGATAGCAGCGGAACTCGCGCTCGGTGACACCGCCGACGGACACCCGCGGGATGGTGTGCGTGGCGTGCATGAAGGCCCCGCCGCCGCCCGCCACGACGTACTGGATGGTGCGGCCGTCCACCGCGACCGGATAGCGCTGGTAGTTGTGGATGTCGCCGCCGATCGCGGCCACGTAGTGGTGCTCCGGGGCCCGGACGATGTCGTCCACCGTGCCGCCGCCCTCGATGGGGCACGGATGGTGCTCGCCGTCGACGTACAACGGCGACCCGGTGACGAGGATCTTCGGCCGCGGTCCCGCGGACATCTCGCGCAGCCAGGCGCCCTGTTCGGCGTCGACCGTGCCCAGCAGGCCGGTGTCGATGCCGATGATCCGCACCGGCCCCGCGTCGATCGCCCAGTAGGGGCCCGGCTGTTCGGCCTGCTGACCCGGCGCCGGCCGCAACCTCCGTGCCGCGGCGAGCCGTTGTTCGTCGGCGGGCCGTGCCCGGTGCCACAGCAGGGAACGCCACCAGGCACGGCCGAGCGGGCGGGGCCGGGGCTCCGGGCCGAGCGGCGGGGTGTCGGCGCAGAAGACACGCATGAAGGCGCCGAGGTCCTCGTACCAGTCGTGGTTCCCCGGTATCGCGTAGATCGGCGCGGGATAGTCCTGGTACGGCCGGAAGAACTTGTCGCCGTAGTCGTCGGCGCTGCCCACGGGGTAGATGACATCGCTGGCGATCACCGCGAAGTCCGTGTCCCGACTCGCCTTCAGGAAGCCGGGCACGACGGCGTACTGGGAGTCGTCGCCCTCGCCGGGGTCCCCGATGACCATGAAGGAGAACCGTTCCGGTACGTCCCGGCGGACCAGCTTGTCGGCGGGTGCTCCCGCCGCGGCCCGCCGGGCCACCCAGCGGCCGCGGGTGGCGCCGGTCGGATCGCCGAACCAGGACGCCAGGACGCCGTTGCGGGCGGCCCACAGAATCCGGGGGTTCAGCCACGACAGCTTCTCGACATGGTCCGGCATCAGCCGCCTGTAGGTGCCGGGTTCGGCCGCGCCCCAGCCGGCGCCCTGTGCGGTATCGCGTGAGGAGTCAGACACGCCGTGCACCGTAACAACGCCCCGGTCAGGGAGGGGAGTCCGGGGTCGCGCCCACCGTGCGCACGGGCGTGGCGGGTTCCGGCCCGGCCTTGATCTCAACCAAGGTCGAGGTTCTACGGTGCCTGTGTCAGCGATCACCGCAGGAGGTACCGCAATGACCAGCCAGTCCCTCTCCGACACCGAACTCGCCACCCAGCCGGCCGCCTACTGGACCGGCCTGGCCTACGAGGCCCTCATCGCCTTCACCCGGGCCCGGCAGGCCGAACTCGGCTTCACCCAGCCCGGGTACTGGCTGCTGCGCCACCTGTCGCGGCACGACCTCTCGGCCGACGGCCGGGGCATGACCGTCCCCGAACTCCAGCAGGCGATGAGCGACTACCTCAGACCGGAGGACGACCTGGCGGCCGAGGCCGAGGACCTGCTGCGGCGAGGCTGGCTCACCCTGGACGACGGCCGCCTGTGGATCACCCCCGCCGGGGACGAGGCCCGGGCCGGCCTCAAGCGGCACGCCCCCGCCATCCGCGACCGCATCCACCAGGGCATCGACGACGCCGACTACGTCACCACCCTGAAGGTGCTCCGGCAGATGATCGCGAACACCGGCGGGAGCGCCGGCTAGATCTGCTCGACGATGACCAGCGTGCCCCGGCTGCCCGGGCGCACGGCATGTTCCACCCCGGCCCGGACGACGTACATCTCTCCGGCCCGTACGTCGACGTCGACGCCGTCGGCCACGAGCCGCAGGACGCCGTCCAGCACCAGCAGTGCCTCCGCCGTGTCATGGGATTCGGACACCAGGGGGCGTCCGTCCATCCGCAGTACCTTCACCCCGGCGGTCCCGACCCGCCCGAGCAGCCGCGAGTTCCAGGCCTCGGGCAGGTCCCCGGCCGTGTTCCGTATGCCGACGACGTCCATCGCATGCCTCCTCACCGGTCCTCTCCGGCGCGGGGCACGACGAGCCGCCGCCGGAGAGGTCCGTGATCGTGATCAGGGGATGCGGTGACGTTACGACGCCCGGGCGTCTCCTCGGTCGACCGTCAGGCAAAACCTGCCGTCAGTAACCGATGGTGAAGCGGCGCTGCACGAAGCGAGGCAGCTCCGCCTCGTCGCAGGGCGACCGCCGCGTCCTCCACCGAGACGCGGCTTCGGCCGTCGGCGTCCAGGACGGGCTGGTCGCCGCCGCCCCGGGAACGGCCGGTGCGCTCGCCGGGGGTGATCTCCTCCGCGGGGCTGAAGTAGGTCCACAGCCGGTTCGAGGTCCGCAGGACGTCGAGGGCGTCCCGGTGACCCCGTACCGCCGCCGCGTACCCGCGCGGCAGTCCCAGTCGGTCGAGGGCGGCGTGCAGCAGTTCGTCGGAATCGGCGCGCACCACCCCCGGCTCGACCTCCAGGCTGCCGGCGAGCCGGGTCCGCGGGCGGCTCCGCAGGGCCTTCAGCAGGGACCGCGCCGCCGCGGCGTAGAGGGTGGGATCGTTGATCGAGCGCTGCACGGTGTCCGCCCCAGCTCATCCGGATGCTGGGCGTCCCGAGCCGGCGCTGAACGGCCGCGGCCGGGTCCTGCCCCGGCGCGCGGAACGGATCATCAGGGCTTCCGGGCGAGTCCCCCGTGCTCGGCGACGATCTCCTGGGCGGGCGAACCGGGCTCGGGACGCCACTGGGTGACGGAGACGACGCCGGGTTCGACGAGCTCCAGGCCGTCGAAGTACCCGGTGATCGCGTCGACCGTACGCAGGTTGTACGGGATCGCGCCGCTGTCGTTGTAGGCGTCCTGGGCCTGCTCGAAGACCGGGTCGATGCCGCGTGACCCGTCGTTGACGGACAGGTAACTGCCCGGCGGCAGGGCGTCCATGAGCCGGTCCACGATCGAGCGGGCCCGGTCGTAGTCGGCGACGTGTCCGAGGATGTTGCTGAGCACGAGCGCGGTGGGCCGGGTGAGGTCCAGCGTCTCGGCGGCGGTCGCGAGGATACGGTCCGGGTCCGTGACGTCGGCGTCGATGTAGGCGGTCGCGCCCTCGCGGGAGGAGTACAGCAGCGCGCGGGCGTGGGCCAGGACCATCGGGTCGTTGTCGACGTAGACGATCCGTGCCTCGGGGGCGAGCCGCTGGGCCACCTCGTGGGTGTTCTCCGCGGTCGGCAGGCCCGTGCCGATGTCCAGGAACTGCCGGATGCCCGCCTCGGAGACGAGGTACGCGATGTTGCGGCGCAGGAAGGCGCGGCTGCCGCGGGCGATGGTGACGATGCCGGGGAAGACGGCGGTGTAGGCGTCGCCGGCCGCCTCGTCGACCGGGTAGTTGTCCTTGCCGCCCAGCCAGTAGTTCCAGATGCGGGCCGAGTGCGGCACCGATGTGTCGATCTTCTGGTGCGTGGCCGGCTCGGGCGCCGTCGCCGGATCGGTCATGGGTCGTGTCCTTCTTTCAGCCAAGACGTGGATCAGCCATGGCCCAACCTACGTCCGAACGCCCGTCTGTCACCTCCCGGTTCATGTTTCCGCCGCGGTGGACGGCCGTGCGGGGACCCGGCCGGGACCAGCCGTGACGCGGTGCTCGCGGGTGTGGGGGGCCGGTAAGGGAAAACCCTCGATTGCCCCGCCGTTGGGTGACATGGCTCGGCCAATACTGTCATTCTCCCTCCGCACGCTGATCCACCCCACCGGTTCACGGATCATGCCTCGCACAGCTCAGCTCGCCCGGGCGACAGACCCGTCTGCCCGTCTGTCACCGGCCGCCGACCAGGCGGCCGCAGCAGGAGGAGTACGAGTGAGACCCCACAGACCCCTTCCCCACAAGCGCGCCACGGTCGGAGCCGCCCTGGTCTCCACCGCGGCCTTCCTCGCCGTCGGCCTCCAGGCGATCCCGTCGAGCGCCGCACCGGCCACCCCCCACCCCGGCCCGCTGCGCACCGGCGGTCTGGAGGCCAAGCTCAGCCCGGCCCAGCACCGGGCGCTGATCACGAGCGCGCAGGAGAAGACCGCCGCGACCGCCCGCACCCTCGGCCTCGGCGCGCAGGAGAAGCTGGTCGTCAAGGACGTCGTCAAGGACAACGACGGCACCGTGCACACGCGTTACGAGCGCACCTATGCCGGTCTGCCCGTCCTCGGCGGCGACCTCGTCGTGCACACCCCGCCGGCCTCCCTGGCCAAGGGGACCGTGAGCAGCACCTTCAACAACAAGCGCAAGATACAGGTGCGCTCCACCACCGCGACCTACACCAAGGCCGCCGCCCAGACCAAGGCGCTGAAGGCCGCGAAGGCCCTGGACGCCAAGAAGGCCACCGCCGACAGCGCCCGCAAGGTGATCTGGGCCGGCGGCGGCACCCCGAAGCTCGCCTGGGAGACGGTGATCGGCGGCTTCCAGGACGACGGCACGCCCAGCCAGCTGCACGTCATCACCGACGCCACCACCGGCAAGGAGCTGTACCGGTTCCAGGCCGTCAAGACCGGCACCGGCAACACCCAGTACAGCGGCACCGTCACCCTGGGCACCTCGCTGTCGGGGTCGACGTACCAGCTGAACGACACCACGCGGGGCGGCCACAAGACCTACAGCCTCAACCGGGGGACCTCCGGCACCGGCACGCTGATGACCGACGCGGACGACGTCTGGGGCGACGGGACCGGCTCCAACACCCAGACGGCGGGCGCCGACGCCGCCTACGGCGCGCAGGAGACCTGGGACTTCTACAAGAACACCTTCGGCCGCAGCGGCATCCGCAACGACGGCGTCGCCGCCTACAGCCGGGTCCACTACAGCAGCGGCTACGTCAACGCCTTCTGGGACGACAGCTGCTTCTGCATGACCTACGGCGACGGCTCGGGCAACACCCACGCCCTGACCTCGCTGGACGTGGCCGGCCACGAGATGACGCACGGCGTCACCTCCAACACCGCCGGCCTGGAGTACTCGGGCGAGTCCGGCGGCCTGAACGAGGCCACCTCGGACATCTTCGGCACGGGTGTCGAGTTCTTCGCGAACAACTCCAACGACGTCGGTGACTACCTCGTCGGCGAGAAGATCGACATCAACGGCGACGGCTCGCCGCTGCGTTACATGGACAAGCCGAGCAAGGACGGCGGGTCGGCCGACAGTTGGTACAGCGGCGTCGGCAACCTCGACGTGCACTACTCCTCGGGCCCGGCGAACCACATGTTCTACCTGCTGTCCGAGGGCAGCGGCACCAAGGTCATCAACGGCGTGACCTACAACAGCCCGACCTCCGACGGCGTCGCCGTCACCGGCATCGGCCGGGCCGCCGCGCTGCAGATCTGGTACAAGGCGCTGACGACGTACATGACGTCCAGCACCAACTACGCGGACGCCCGTGCGGCCGCCCTGCGCGCGGCCTCCGACCTCTACGGCGCCAACTCCGCGCAGTACGCCGGGGTGGGCAACGCCTTCGCCGGCATCAACGTCGGCAGCCACATCAACCCGCCGGCCAACGGGGTGACCGTCACCAACCCGGGCAGCCAGTCCGCCACCGTCGGCACCGCCGTGAACCTGCAGATCCAGGCGAGCAGCACCAACAGCGGCGCGCTGAGCTACAGCGCCTCCGGCCTGCCCGCCGGTCTGTCGATCAACAGCTCGACCGGTCTGATCTCCGGTACGCCCACAGCGGCCGGAACGTCCAGCACGACGGTGACGGTGACGGACTCCACCGGTGCGACCGGCACCGCGACCTTCTCCTGGACGGTCAGCACCACCGGCGGCTGCACCTCCAAGCAGCTGCTGAGCAACCAGGGCTTCGAGTCGGGCAACACCGGCTGGACCGCCACCAGCGGCGTCATCACCACCGACAGCGGTGAGGCGTCCCACAGCGGGTCCTACAAGGCCTGGCTGAACGGCTACGGCACCTCGCACACCGACACGCTGTCCCAGTCGGTGACGATCCCCGCGAACTGCAAGGCCAGCCTGACCTTCTACCTGCACATCGACTCCGCGGAGACCACCTCCAGCGTCCAGTACGACAAGCTGACGGTGACCGCGGGTTCGAAGACCCTGGCGACCTACTCCAACCTCAACAAGGCCTCCGGCTACAGCCAGAAGACCTTCGACCTGTCCTCGCTGGCGGGCTCGACCGTCACGCTGAAGTTCAACGGCGTGGAGGACTCCTCGCTCCAGACCAGCTTCGTCGTGGACGACACGGCCCTGACGACCAGCTGAGCAGTACCACGAGCGCGGTCCCGCACCCTGTTCCTCGGGTGTGGGACCGTTCCGCGTCAGCTCAGCGGATCCAGTGTCAGATACGCCTGCCGCGGGCCGCCGTCGTGCACCAGTGACTCCTGGTTGCCGACGTCGTCGAAGGCGAACGCGTACGCCTTGCCATCGGCCGTCTGCGCGTGGATCCTGCGCGCGTACTGGTTGGTCACCGCGTCCTGGTAGAAGTTCGCCGTCGTGGTGTCCGGCTGGTTCGCGTTCACCAGCAGGGTCGAGCGGTTGAAACCGGCGCACAGCGTACGGGAGATGGGGCCGCGCACCTGGTCGTTGGGCGCGTCCAGCAGCTTGTGGCAGCCGAAGACGCTGGCCGCGTCGGGCTTCTGGAAGCTGGTGACCACCGCGCCGGAGGAGTTGGTGAAGTTCATGACGTTCCCGGAGACACGGCCGTAGTACTTGGTGTTCGGCTGGTCCGCGAACGGCGTGACCGTCAGCGTCGACGTCGTGTACTTCTGCCAGACCCGGTCGACGTAGCCGTCCATCACGTTCGCCGGCAGGACACCCGTCTCCACGCCGTACAGCGGCGACAGCGCGCGCAGCACGGTACCGTCGGAACGCGTCTGGATCAGGCCCGCCCAGCCTCCGGACTGTCCGCGCAGACCGTTGAAGAAGCCGCTCCATCCACCGGACTTCAGATGCCCGGTGGTGCTCACACCGCCGTCGGCACGCTGCACCCCGACCGCGTACGGCGCGGAGAACATGTCCACCTGGGTGCTGTTGAGCCACAGGCCGGAGTCATTGAGCGTGTACTCCGACCAGTTGAAGAGGATGTCGCGGTTGGGGTCGGAGGGGTTCTGCACGGCCGGCTGCACCAGTCCGCCGGTGGTGAGCCGGAAATCGAGCTTCCGGCCGTAGGAGAAGTAGATCCGGCCGGAGAACTTCGGGATGCGGATGGTCTTGGACTGCCCGGCGGCAGGGCCGGGTATCGCGGCGTCGGGCGCGGGAGTGGGCGGGTTCCCGCCCGCCGGCCAGGCGTGGAAGGTGCCGTTCGCGTCGGCCCAGCCCTGCCGCCCGGAGGACAGCTGGGTGCCGAGGTCGTAGACGTAGACCGGTTCGGAGCGGCCCGAGTTGTTGGTGATCTCCAGGGGAAGGGTGTCCGGCACCGCGGCACCGGCGTGTTCCGGCGCGCCGAGCACGAGCAGTCCGCCGAGCAGGGCCGCGGCGGCGGCCGGCGGCAGGGCGCGGCGTGTGAACCTGTGGGGCACTCTCCACCTCCGTGTGGGGGTCGGGGCCGTACGGACTTGGTCCGTACCTGATTGAGAGCGCTCTCAGACTCATGCCGGGACGCGTGCATGTCAATGGCGGCGACGGGATCGGCCCGGCGTCGGCCCTCGGGCGGACGCCGGGGCTCTGCTCAGAACGTGCGCTCGAGCAGGTCGAGCAGCGCGGCCCAGTGCCGTTCGGTGGCCACCCGGTCGTAGGCGGAGGTGTCCGCCTGGGTGTAGCCGTGGTGGGCGCCGGTGTAGACCTCGCAGGTGTGCCGCACCCCGGCGGTGCTCAGGGCCTCCTCGAACCGCGCCATCTGCTCCGGGGGCAGCGACGGGTCCTCGTCGGCGTGCCCGAAATACAGCTCCGCGGTGATGCGCGGGGCCTCCAGGTGCGGGCTGTCCGGGGCGTCGGTGGCGAGCTGTCCGCCGTGGAAGCCGGCCGCCGCCGCGACCCGGTCCGGATGCGCGCCCGCGGTCCACAGCGCGAGCCGGGCGCCCATGCAGTAGCCGGTCAGCGCGACCGGTCCGTCCGCCGTGCGAGGGCTGTCGGCCAGCCAGTGCAGATAGGCGCCCGCGTCCCGCTTGACCAGGTCCGGCGTCAGCCCGGCCAGGATCGGCCCGAGCCGCTCCCAGATGGTCGGGTCGGCGGCCGGGTCGATGAACTCGGGCAGGTCCACGACCGGCGCCCGGCCGAGCCGGTAGAACACGTTCGGCACCAGCACGGTGTAACCGGCGCCGGCCAGCCGGTCGGCCATCGACCGCAGGTGCGGCCGCAGCCCGTAGGCGTCCTGGTAGAGCAGCACGCCCGGACGGGGCCGTCCGTCGTCCGGGTGGGCGAGGTAGGCGTCGGCGACGCCGTCCTCGGTGGGGATGTCGACAACGTTTCCCTGGACATCGCTCATGCTGGGAAGGCCCTCCCTCGGTGAATGGATGCCGACGGGCGACGGTCCGGGGCGCCGCGGCTGCGGTCCATGCTGTCACGCAAGATCGGGAACCCCGCGCCCGGTGGGCCGCTCGCTCACTCGAAGCGGGTGGTGTCCCCGGCGCCCCGCCGGACGATCTCCGCTTCCCCGCTCGAGAAGTCGACCACCGTCGTCGGCTCGGTGCCGCAGTCGCCCGAGTCCACCACGGCGTCCACCACGTGGTCGAGCCGGTCCTTGATCTCCCAGCCCTGGGTCAGCGGCTCACCCTCGTCCGGCAGCAGCAGCGTGCTGGACAGCAACGGCTCGCCCAGCTCCGCCAACAGCGCCTGGGTGACCACGTGGTCGGGGATGCGCACGCCCACGGTCTTCTTCTTCGGGTGCAGCAGCTTGCGCGGCACCTCGCGGGTGGCGGGCAGGATGAACGTGTAGCTGCCGGGCGTCGACGCCTTCACGGCCCGGAACACGTCGTTGTCCACGCGTACGAACTGGCCGAGCTGCGCGAAGTCACGGCACATCAGCGTGAAGTGGTGCCGGTCGTCCAGCCGGCGGATGGAGCGGATCCGGTCCATGCCGTCCCGGCTGCCCAGCCGGCAGCCCAGCGCGTAACAGGAGTCGGTCGGGTATGCGATGAGCGCTTCCGAACGCACCGCGTCGGCGATCTGCGCGATGCTGCGCGACTGCGGGTTCTCGGGGTGCACGTCGAAGTACTTCGCCACGCGTCGAGCTTATGCCCCTCCGCCCGCCGCACGCGCACCGCACGCGCCCATACGTCCCCACGGCCCCGAATCGGCGCGGGCCCCGACGTCCCGCACCCCCGCTGCGGCGTGCCCCGCGGCCCACGCCGGCCCGCCCGGAAACTCGTGTGCGTACCTCGCGTATTCCAGGGCATCCGACCTCTGAGCCGCCCGGGGCCGTCCCCCCGCCCCCGGGCGCGGCGTCTCCGCCGGCGGCCACTCCCCCCCCAGGCCGCCGGCGGAGCCATGTCAGGCGGCACCGGAAGCGCGGCAGCCGGCGGGATCGGGGCGGCACCGGCGGGCGCGCCGGCCGGCGTGGGACCGGGGGAGCGGGGGAGCCGGCCGGGCCGGCTCGTCACCTGGCCGCGGGCGCGGCGGGCAGGTTGAATACGTGCCGGGGCGAGATGATCTTCGTGATGGCCTCACCGAGCAGGGTGCTGGGTTCGTTGTGGTCGTGGTCGATGTCGGTGTTGAGCAGCACCACGACGGTCGTCCGGGTCGCCGGGAGGTAGATCGTCAGCGACTCGTAGCCGGGCAGGGAACCGTTGTGGCCGATCCACCCCTGCACATTGAAGATGCCCAGCCCGTATCCGGCACCCGGGATCGGCGTCGCCGGGGTGACGAGGCGCTGCCTCTGCAGGTCCGCGGTGATCATCCGCTTGCCGTCGGGCAGTTCCCCGGTGGCGACCGTGGGCGCCCAGACCCGCAGGTCGTCCAGGGTGGAGATCATCGCCCCGGCGGCCCAGCCCCAGGACGGGTTCCAGCCCGCGGTCTCGGCGACCTTGCCGTCGGCCGTCTGGTCGGTGTAGCCCTGCGCGTGCGGCCGGGGGAACTCGCTGCCGTCGGGGAAGAGCGTGTCCCTCATCCCGGCCGGATCGAGGATGTGCCGCTTGATGTAGTCGCCGAGGCGCTGACCGCTCTCCTTCTCCACGACCAGGCCGAGCAGGATCAGATTGGTGTTGGAGTAGTCGAACTTCCGGCCCGGCGGGAACAGCACCGGGTGCCTGAAGGCGTAGCCGAGCAGCTCCCGCGGGGTGAAGGGGCGCCGGGGGTCGGACGTCAGGGCCTTGAAGAAGCCTTCGTCCTCCGAGTAGTTGAACAGCCCGCTGCGCATCCCGGCCAGTTGCCGCAGCGTGATCCGGTCGCCGTTCGGCACGCCGTCGACGTACTTGCCGATCGGGTCGTCCAGGCCGACCTTGCCCCGGCCGGCCAGTTGCAGCAGCGCGGTGACGGTGAACGTCTTCGTCTCGCTGCCGATCCGCGTGTACAGGTCCGGGGTCATCTTCCGGCCGCTCGCCCTGTCGGCGACCCCGAACGAACGGACGTAGCTCTGCTGGCCCGGCGTCCAGACGCCGACGGTCACGCCCGGCACGTTCGCCTCGCGCATCACCCGCTGGATCGCCTCGTCGAGTTGGGCCGCCACGGCGGGCGAGGCGGTGCGGATCTCCGGCCCCGACGAGGGGCTGGGCGTACCGGAGCCGAAGGCGGCCGGTACCGCGGGCGGTGCCGCCCCTGCCGTCAGCGGTACGAGCAGGGAGCTCGTCAGCACGGCGACCATGGCTCCCCGGCGCAGGCGTGCGGACGTAGGCGACATGGGCTGGCTCCAAGCACGTGAGGGACGGCCGTGTGCCGGCCGGACGTCGGGGCCCGGACCTCCCCAGGATAGGAGCGCCGGTCCGGCGTCGCGCGCCGGACGACCGGCGGCCGCCGCCCGGCCACCGCGTTCCGCGCTACTGCCCGCACAGCGGCGCGAGCACCGCCAGCGTCCCGTTGGCCTGCCGCAACGCCTCCTCCAGGGAGCCGGGAGAATGGAGCGCGCCGCTGCCGTCGGGCGGCACGAGCCACTCCAGGGAGCGGGCGGGCCGGTACGGAGGCGGCACGGCGACCCAGGACCCCTTGGTCGCGTACCGCAGGCCGGCGCCCACCCAGCCCCCCGACGGGTCCGGCGGCAGGAAGAACCCGACCCGCCCGGCCGCCGTGTCCACCAGCGTCGGCCCCGGCACCGGCAGGGCCGGCTGCCACAGCAGGTCCAGGGTGAGCAGGCCGAGGCGGTCGGGGACGCTCAGCACGTCCCAGTACCGGCCCGCCTCCAGCAGCGCGGTGCCCTCGCCGTGATCCCACTCCCGTTTGCAGGCGCGCGGGTCGGCCGACGCCGCGGCCAGCCACTCCACGCCCCGCATCCACATCGTGTTCGTCATGCACTGCTCCGGGTGTCCTCGCTCGCCTGCCTCAGCGCAGGGAAAGGCCATGACCGGGCACTTCGTGCGCGTGCACACCAACCCGGCATATGCATGGTTGTAGATATTTCTACGCGACGGAAGGGGTGGCGCACCCTGGCGTTTGTGGCGGGACGTTCGAACTCCGTCTAACGGTTCGTCAGTTGGAGCAGAGGGATGTGTCACCCGTACGTGAGCGCGGGCGCCGGTTCCGGGCGTCGTCCCCTGGAGGCGGACGCCGGGCGAGCGCGGCGTGTCCGTCGGAGCGGGCTCAGGTGCCGGGCGGCTCGGGGGCCAGCACCAGCATGGTGGCGTCGTCGCGGACCCGGTAGCGCAGCCGCAGCAGGTCCTCCCACACCGCGGCGGGCAGCTCGGCGGACGGGGTGGCGGCCAGGGTGGCCAGCCGGCGCGGCAGCGGATAGAAGGCGTCGCCGGCGTCCCGCGCCTCCCACACCCCGTCGGAGGCGAGGAACAGCCGGTCGCCCGGACGGAGCGCCACGGTGACCTCCTTCGGCGGTTCGACGCCGACGAGCCCGATGCCCAGCGGCGGACCGGGCGCGACGGACACCTCCCGGGCCTCGTGCTCGCCCAGCAGGACCGGCGCGGGATGACCGCAGGCCAGCACCCGCACCGTGGCCGCGTCGGCGAACTCCACCAGCAGGGCCGTCGCGAACAGTTCCGCGTGCCGGGCGTCCACCGAGTCCACCGACAGCCGGCGGTCGAGCCGGGCCGCCACCGACTCCAGGTCCGGCTGGTCCAGGGCGGCCTCCCGGAACGCCCCCAGCAGCGACACCACCGTGGCGACCGCCCGCAGGCCGTGCCCCTGCACATCGCCCATCACCGCGCGCACGCCGTACGGCCCCGCCCGTACGTCGAAGAAGTCGCCGCCCACCAGCGTCCCGTCCTGCGCGGCCCGGTAGTAGGTCGCGCACCGGACCCGTCCGACCCGGTCCGGCAGCGGCGGCAGCACGGCCCGCTGCACCGCCTCGCCGATCGCCCGCTCCGTGTGCAGCTGGGCGTCCCGGTGGCTGCGCACATAGGACACGAACACGCTCAGCGCGACCACGAACACGATGGTGAGCAGGTCGGTGTTCCCGGGGCGGTTCAGATGCGCGGCCGGCACGTTCAGCACGATGACCACGCCCAGGCCGAGCAGCCCGGTCGTCACCGGGCCGTACGACAGGACCGCCAGCGGCGGGATCGCGCCCAGCAGGAAACCGAGGTCGTGCGCATGGGGCGTGATCAGTGTGGCCGTGCCCACGGCCACGAGCAGGAACACGGGCAGCACGCGTACCCACCACGGCGGCGGCGCGCCCCGCAGCCAGCCGCGATGCTCCCGGTGCCCGCGCGACGGCCAGTCGCGCACCGATCCCACATCCCCAAGCTACGCCGCCGCCGAGGCCCCGCACCCCATGGAAAAGCCGCTGGCCCGCCCCACGGGGAAGCCGGTGGCACGCCCACGGGAAAGCGGGTGACGCGTTCTACGGGAAAGCCGGTGACGCGCCCCACGGGGGAGCCGGTGACACGGCCCGAGGAGATGCCGGCGGTCTCCGCGGATAAACCGGTGGCCGGCCGCCCGGCCGCCCGTCTAAGCTCAGCGCACCACGCCCGAAGCGGACGGAAGAAGGAGGCGAGCGTCATGCAGCACACCCTCAGTCAGCGCTCCCCCCTCCCCGTGCCGCGGGCGTGTCACGTCTGATCCGACCGGGAGCGCCGCACACCGTACGCGAACCCGGAGGAAACCTTGACCGACCTGGTCATCCGCACGCTCGACGAGAGCAGTGCCCACCTTTTCGCCACCATGCCCGACCCGCTGGCCTTCGGTGAGAAGCACCGGCGGACCCGCTTCCGCCCCGACTGGCAGCGCATCGCCCTGCGCGACGGCCGTACCGTGGCCCGCGCCGCCTGGTGGGGCAGGCCCGAGGACACCGAGCCGCTCGTGATCAACTGGCTCGACGTGGCCGAGGGCGAGGAGGAGGCCGGAGCCCAGCTGCTGCGGACCGCGCCCTGGCAGCCCGACGAGATCGACTTCGACCTGCCCACCGGATGGCGCGACGACCCGCACCGGCGTGCCGCCGTCGCCACCCGTGACGCCGCCGCGCGCGGGGCCGGCTACGAACCGCTCACCGAGCGCTTCCTGTACCGGTGGACCCCGGACCACGGGCTCCCCGAGCGGCCCGGACGTCTGGTCTTCGAGGGTGAACCCGACGACGCCGTCTTCCACGACCTGCTGTGCCGCATCCACTCCGTCACCCTGGACGCCCACGCCCGCCGGGCGATCGCGGAGGGCGGAGTGGACCAGGCGGCGCGGGAGGAACTCGAGATCTTCCACTGGATGCCGTCCCCGCGCAGCTGGTGGCAGATCGCCCGCACCCCCGAGGGGGAGCCGGTCGGCATCCATGTCCCCGCCCGCAATCCCGGCGGACCGTGCGTCGGCTTCATCGGCGTGGTGCCCGAACAGCGCGGCCACGGGTACGCCTACGACCTGCTCGTCGAGTGCACCCACCACCTGGTCGAACACGGCGCCGAGTTCATCGCCGCCGCCACCGACCAGGGGAACACCCCGATGGCCGCGCACTTCGCCAGGGCGGGCTATCCGGTCGTACGGGAGCGCGTGAACTACTGGGCCACCCGCGCCGCCGGCCGTGACTGAGGCGCGGCTGGCGCCGTAGCCGGTGCGCCAGGGGGTACGCGGTGGACCGGGGCCCACCTCCGGCCCACGCCCACCACCGCGTACCCCGTCCGCCTCTTCCGGCCCGGGCATCGGCCCCGCTCGGTCCCGGTCCCGGTCTTGGCCCCTGCTCGGTCCCGGTCCCGGTCCCGGTCCCGGCCCCTGCTCAGTCTCGGCCCCGGCTCGGTCCCGGTCCCTGCTCGGCCCCGCCGGCGTCCGGCCCGGCCCCGCCGGGGCTCGGATCCGTCCGGACCGGCCGCGGTCACGGCCGGTCCCGGGCCGGTCTACTCGGTGCCGCCGGCCAGCCGGGCCTCCGCCGTGGCCAGGATCTCGGTGATCCGGAGGCCGAACGCGGCGTCGCAGGAGTGCCGGCGGCCCGTGCGGGCGGCCCGCACCAGCGCGTCGGCGGCCCGGACCAGCGCCGGAACCGCTCCCTCCGAGCTCCCCGGCAGGACCGACACGCCCGCCTCACCGCGCAGCTCCACATCGGCCCCGGCCGCCGCCGGCGGCGCCGTCAGGCTCAGCGTGAGCGTGCTCGACGCGCCGGTGGCGTGGTCGAGCACCAGATGGACGGTGTCCGCGGGACCGTGCGCCGCCGCCACAACCTGCCGTACGTCGCCGAGGACCGGCAGCAGGACCGACAGGGCGTGCGGGCCGACGTCCCACAGCGCGCCCTTCTCCCGCCGCCACGGCGAGGCCGCGAACGGGCTGTCGCTCGTGAACACCGCCCCCAGCCACTGCGCACGCGCCGTGAACCAGCCCGCCACGGCGGCCTGCTCCTCGATCCACGCCTCCGGCTCCTTCTGGAAGCGCGCGGTGCAGAACACCACGGACGCCACCCCGGCCCGCTCCACCGCCTCCACCACGGCCCGTCCGCCGGCGACCGACACCGCCAGCGGCTTGTCCAGCAGCAGATGACGGCCCGCCGCGGCCGCCCGCACGGCCGTCTCGGCCTGCACGGACGGCGGCAGGGCCACCGCCACCGCGTCCACGTCGGCCAGCAGCGCGTCCACGTCGGCGTAAGCGACGACGTCGTACTGCTCCGCCAGCGACGTGGCCGCCTCCGGCCTGCGCCCCCACACCCCGGCGAACTCCAGGCCGGTGTGCCCGGCGAGCGCCGGGGCGTACGCGGCCCTCGCCCACGGGCCCGTTCCCAGCAGTCCGATGCGCATGTCGCGTTCCTTTCTCAGAGCCGTTCCCCGCGCCTTCACGATGCTGCGCTCCGGTCGCCCTCCGCGCACCTGTCGCCCGAACTTCCGTGCCCGGCGAGCCAGTCGGCGATGGTGGCGGCGATCGGCTGGCCGGTGTCCATCTCGACGAACCCGAACTGACCCGACTGGTTGCACTCCAGGAACCACCAGATGCCGTCGGCGTCCTCCGCGAAGTCGAAGGCGCCGTAGGCCAGTTCCGCCCCGGCCATGTAGCGCAGTACGCCCTCGGCGACGCGCGGCGGCACCTCGGCGGGCAGCCAGGGCGAGACCGAGGGGGCGAAGCGGACGTCCACGTCGTCCGGGTGGCCGTCCGGGGCGACGGGCTTGCGCGCGGCCAGCAGGGTGCCGCCGACGACGGTGAGCCGGATGTCGGCCCGCTTGGCGACCCGCCGTTGCAGCAGGGTCGGCCCGTAGGCCACCGCGGCAAAGTCGGCGTCCGGCGCGACGCGGCTGGTGGGCACCGCCCGGGGCGGCTCCTGCGGATGCGCCCCGGAGACGGGCTTGACCACCAGGTCCGGGAAGCGTTCCGCGAACTCCCGTGCCGCCTGCGGGAACGTCGTGATGAGGGTGGCCGGCACCGCGAGGCCGCTGCCCTGCGCCAGATGCAGTTGCCAGGGCTTGTGCCGGGCGCGGCGGGCGGCGTCCGGATGGTTCATCCAGCGGGCGGCGGTGCTGCGCAGCAGGCCGTACAGCGCCTGCGAGGACTCCTCCGTGAGCCAGGCGGACGGCTGGGCGGCGCGGGCGGCCGGGGCGCCGGGCCTGCGCACCCAGACGGAACGCACGCCGTTGACGCTCACCAGGCGCCCGCCGACGGACAGATGCCCCCGGGAGGTGCCCTGTATGTACTCGCCCGAAAGGGCGACCCCGTTGGTCAGATCCGCGGGGTCGAGCCGGACGACGGGCACGCCGGCCTCGCGCAGCCGGAGGACCACCATGTCCGCCGTCACGTCTTCCTGGCTGGTCAGGATGAGCACGGTCATCTTTCGAAGCCCGCGTCTCAGTCGTCGAAGTGCGTCTTGGAACCGGCGGTCGACGTCGTGGTTCCGAGAGCTCTCAGGGTCGCGTGGTCGGTGGCGGCGATACGCCCGTCCGGGAGGACGTTCAACTGCAGTCCGGAGTCGTACGCGTACGGAACGGTGACGTCCAACTGCACAGCGGGCCGCGCGTAGTTGAGCGTGAACGGTTGCATTGGTCTCTCCCTGATTAGGCTTTCACGTCCTTATACGAATCGAACGGGTGATTGGTTTCCTTACGCTGCGTAATCATCGTCCGGGGCGGGGCCGTTCGGGCGTCGGCTGGAAGGACGCCCGCGGCGGCCGCCAGGCTGCGCGCCGGTGCCGCCGTCTCACCCTGTGAGCACCTTCCGGGCCGCGTCGAGCGCCTGTTCGGCGTACCCGCGCCCGAACAGCATCACGTGCACCAGCAACGGGAAGAGCTGGTGCAGCGCGACCCGGTCCCGCCAGCCGTCGGCCAGGGGTGCCGCCTGCCGGTAGCCGGCGAGCACCCGGTCGAGATGCGGGCAGCCGAACAGCTGGAGCATGGCCAGATCGGTCTCGCGGTGTCCGCCGTGCGCGGCCGGGTCGATGAGCCGGACCTCACCGTCGGCGCCCCACAGTACGTTCCCGTTCCACAGGTCGCCGTGCAGCCGGGCGGGTGGCTCGGCCGGGCCCGCCAGCCCGGGCAGCCGCGCGCAGGCCCGCTCGAACACGGCCGCCTCGGCCGCAAGGAGCGTGCCGCGGTCGACCGCGCCGCGCACATAGGGCAGCACACGGTGCTCGGCGTACCAGCGGGGCCAGTCGGTGCCCGGCGCGTTGCGCATGGGGGCGAGGCCGATGTAGGCGTCCTGCGGCCCGTCGGGCGGCGGGGCCCCGAAATGAGCCGCGCCGGCCGCGTGCAAGGCGGCCAGGGCCTGGCCGAAACGCATCGCTGCCTCGGGGTCGGGGGATGCCGTCGGCACCCGCTCGATCACCATCCAGCGCTCGTCGTGCCCGAGCACCGCCGGCACCCGGACCGCGTCCGCGGCGGCCAGCCAGCGCAGTCCCGCCACCTCGGCGCGGACCGCCCCCGGACCGTCGCCCCGCTTGACCATCACCGGTGTGTCACCGTCCAGCACTACTTCCGCGGGTGTGCCCGACGACCGCCGGGCTCCGGTGACCCGGCGTCCGGTGAGCCGGGACGCCGCCTCTCCTGGATCCTCTTGTCGGTTGACCACGGCCCCAGCGTACGGGCCGCAAGGGGGGCCCTCCGTAAGGCACTTCAACCATTGATACGACGGATTTCAGCCAAACATAGGCAGTTACTACCCGTGGTGATCCAGTGCGACTAGCGTGAGGGCGCCGCGTGGCCACACCGGGGGCACTGGGCCCCGCAGGGACTAGCGCGCGGCGGAGGATTCCCCCGTGACCACAGCATCCGTGCTGATGGCCGACGTCTTCGAAGTCCAGCCGTACACCTCCCACTGCGAGGTCATCCTCAGTGAGGGCGCACACGCCGTGATCGGTGTGTCCCCGGGCAACAGCTACTTCTCCGCCCGGCGCCTGCACGACCTCGCCCGCTGGGGGCTGGACCACTTCGACCGGGTCGACTTCGTCTACACCGACCTGTACGTCGCCGAGATGTACGAGGCCTCCGGCTACCCGCCGGACGAGGCCCACCGCAAGGCCGTCAAGAACCTGCGCGGGGTCCGCGCCAAGGTCCGTGACGCGGTCTCGGCGGCCGACCCGGACGGCACCCGGCTGGACTGGCATCCGATGTCGGAGTTCCGCACCAACCCCGCATACCAGGAGATCCACCGGCACCTGAAGACGCGGCTGCTCTCCGACGGTGCCTTCCGTGCCGTCTGCGAGGCGCTGGTGAATCGTTTCCTCACAGCGCGTGGCGAGACCCCCAGCGAGCGGCAGCGCGCCGTGTGCCTGGAGTACGTGTGCGCAGAGGCCCCGTTGTTCCTGGACACCCCGGCCATTCTCGGTGTGCCCTCCTCACTCAACTGCTACCACCAACTCCTGCCGATGGCCGAGCTGTTGTACTCCCGCGGTGCCGGTCTGCGCGCCTCCCGCAACCAGGGCCACGCCATCGTCACCCCCGCCGTCCTCGAAGGAGCCGCGCTGTGATCACCATTCCCGGCACCCGCACCGACCACCCCCCTTTGCCCGACTTCCCGTTCTCCTGGGACGGCACCCGGGTGCCCGCCGAGGTCGCGGAACTGCGCGCCGCCACCCCCGTGCGGCGGGTGCGGACCATCGCCGGGGACGAGGCCTGGCTGGTGGCGTCGTACGAGCTGTGCGCGCAGGTCCTCAAGGACGACCGGTTCTCCCTCAAGGACACGTCCGCGCCCGGCGTTCCCCGGCAGTACGCGCTCACGATCCCGCCCGAGGTCGTGAACAACATGGGCAACATCACCGGGGCGGGGCTGCGCCGCGCGGTGATGAAGGCGCTCAACCCCAAGGCGCCGGGCCTCGCGGAGTGGCTGCGCGCCGAGGCCCACCGCCTGGTGGACCTGCTCGTCGCCGAGGGGCCGACGGCCGACCTGCGCGGGGCCTTCTGCGAGCCGTACTCGGCCGGGATGCACTGCCGCATCCTCGGCATCCCGCAGACCGAGGCCCCGGCCTTCCTGCGCAGCCTGGACATCGCCTTCATGAACTCCCCGTGCCCGATCACCGGCGCGCGGGTCAACTGGGACCGGGACATCAGCCGGATGACGGCCCTGCTCGACGACCCGGCCACGCACGGCCTGATGGGCGAACTGGCCGCCCTGCGCGACGACCCCGACTACGCGCACCTCACCGACGAGATGCTGGCCACCGTCGGCGTCACCCTGTTCGGCGCCGGCGTCATCTCCACCTCGGGCTTCCTCGCCATGGCCCTGGTCTACCTGCTCACCCACCCCATCGCCCGCGACCTGCTGAGGGACCGCCCCGAGCTGATCGGACCGGGCGTGGAGGAACTGCTGCGGGTCAACCTCTCCATCGGCGACGCCCTGCCCCGCCTCGCCCTGGAGGACGTACGCCTCGGCGACGTCGGCATCCGCGCGGGCGAACTCGTCCTCGTCCTGGTGGAGGGAGCCAACCTCGACCCGGAGAAGTTCCCCGACCCGCACCGTTTCGACGTCCACCGCGACAACACCGCCGACCACCTCTCCTTCGGCGGCGGCGCCCACTACTGCCCCGCGACCGCCCTCGGCCGTACGCACGCCCGCATCGCCCTGGAGGTCCTGCTCGACCGCCTGCCGGAGCTGGCGCTCGCCGTCCCGACGGGACAACTCGTCTGGCGCACCGGCTTCATGAAGCGGATCCCCGAGCGGCTCCCGGTGGCCTGGTAACCCGCGGCACCCCGCCACCCGTACGGCGCCCCGGCCCGGCACCCCGGGCGGGGCCGCCCGCAGGCCACGAGCCTGGCCGATGAGCCCTCCCCGGCCGATGAGCCCCCGTCGGCCACCGGGATCCCCTCACCTGCCGACGCCCCTCCGGCGGGGGACGCCCCTCACCTGCCGACGCCCCTTCGGTGGGGGACGTCCCCTGAGCGGGTGGGAATCCTCCGGCAACCGGAGTCCCCCGGGCGGCCGACGGACCCTCAGGGGGCGCGCCCGGGGCGGCCGAGGCCCAGCCCGGCGGGGGAGGGGCCTCAGCGTCCGGCCGGGTACGACCCCCGGGTCAGCCCCACCGGATTCCCCGGCGGCAGCAGCTCCGCCTCCTCCACCGCGCGGGCCAGCGGCTCCAGCAGGGTGGCCAGGCGCTCGCTGCGCTCGCCGCCCAGCGCCGTCCACGGTCCCTCGGCCGCCGCGTCGGTCAGCGCCTCGGCCTCCGCGCGCACGGCCAGCCCCGCGGCCGTGAGCGATCCGTCCGCCCCGAGCCGGCCGTCCGCGCGCAGCCGCGCCTCGGCCGCGGCCCAGTCCGCCTCCGGCCACTTCCGGGTCTCACGGAGAAAGGCCCCGTCGGACTCGCCGGCCGCCGCCTTGAGCACCATGGCCTCGACCGGCCCGAGCCCCAGGCTCACCAGCACCGCCACATGGGAGTCCCCCCGGTGCTCGCGCAGGGTCGTCAGCCCCTGCCACAGACGCGCGGCCGGCCGGTCCGGGCGCTCCAGCGCCTGGTTGGCGGCGGCCAGCACCCGGCCCGTGGTGTCCGCGGCCGCTGCGGCCTCCCAGGCCAGGTCCGCGGCCTCCGCGAACGCGGCGGAACCCACGGTGTCCGCCCCGAACAGCCGCGTCATCGCCGCCTCCATCGCCTCCCGCCGGGCCGCCAGCGCGTCCGCCGGCGCGGCGTACGCCCAGGCGTCCGGCAGGGCACGGGCCACGCGCGAGGGATGGAAGACGTAGAAACAGCTCGTCACCACGGCGGGGTGCGCGGCGCCGAGCGGGGCGGCGCGCAGCGCGAAGTAGCCCATCCAGAACCCGCGCAGCCCGAGGCCGTCCGCCGCCCGGCGGGCCTCCGGCGCGAAGTAGACGAGATCGTGCACCGGCTCGTACCGCTCCCACAGGGCCCGTGCCCTCGTGTCCGTCACCGTTTCCTCCCACCGCGTCCGCCTGCCGGACCGTCGGCACCAGCCTGCTTTATGACGGCTGTCATAACAAGGGGCCGGCGGTGACGACCAGCCAGGCCGCCGATCGCGCTTCCGGAGACATCCGCGGTGCCGGCTTCGGGAGATCGGCGTGGCAGGTGGTGCCGGGGCCGAGCTCCGGGGCACGCCGACTCGCCCCGGCCCCGCGTGGAGCGGGGTCTGCGCGAGGGCGGCCGGCACGGTCACGGCGAGGCGGCCGTCGCGCCGGACGGGCCCGGCCTCACCCGGCGCCGGCCCGGACCCGGCCGACGGCGTTGCCGAGCAGTTCCGTGAACCACACCGCCGGGCCGGGCCCGGCCGTCAGCCCCATGGGCACCTTGTCGGCACCGTCCGGCACCGGGAAGACGGTGACCGTGCCGGTCGCGGAGATCCGCCCGATGAGGCCGGTCCGGTCGGCGTACCAGACGTCGCCGTCCGGCCCGCGCGTGATGCCGCCCGGCAGGCTGTCCGCGCCGGGCAGCGGGAACCGGGTGAGGTGCCCGAGGCGGTCGATCCGGTAGGCCGCGTGCCGGCCGGACGCGGTGAGCCACATGCCGCCCGGCCCGTTGGTGATCCCGGCCGGGAAGCCGGCGCCGCCGGGCAGCGGGAACTCGGCGATGCGCCCGTCGGCGGTGATCCGCCCGACCTTGCCGCCGCCCAACTCGGTGAACCACAGGGCGCCGTCCTCGCCCGCCGCGATGGAGTGGGGAGAGGCGTCCGGGGTGGGCACCGGGTACTCGGTGATCCGGCCCGTGGCCGTGATCCGGCCGACCCGGTTGCCGGTCGCCTCGGTGAACCACAGGGCCCGGTCCGGGCCGAGCGCGATCCCCACCGGGGCGCTGCCGGCCGTGGGCAGCGGGAACTCGGTGAGCCCGCCGGCGGGGGTGAGGCGCCCGATCCGGCCGGCGGTGGTCTCGGTGAACCACAGGGCCCCGTCCGGTCCCTGGACGATATCGGCCGGCCCGGTGTCCGGGCCGGAGGTCGGGAAGTCGGTGACCGTGCCGTCGGCCGTCACCCGCCCGATACGGCCCGCTCCGTGCTCCGCGAACCACAGCGCGCCGTCCGGGCCGCCGGTGATGCCGGCGGGAGCGGCTCCGGCCACCGTGGTCACCGGATACTCCGTCACCGGCCCCGGCCCCGGGCCCGCACCCGCCCCCGCGAGGGCCGGGACGGAGACCGCGGCGACGGCGGCCAGGGCGGCGGCCCACGCGGCCGGCAGCCGCCGGGCGCCCGGTCCGCGGACGGGGTTCGCGGGCATGGGCACTCCTCGCTCACGACTCGGTCACTCGGGCAGCTGTACGGCCGCTTCGGCGATTGGACCGTACGAGGGGCCCCGAAGCGGGCGCGCTGGGGCAGACGGGTGGCGTGGTGACACGGCTGGGCGGCCCGGATGGTGGGAGACAGGGGCCTCACTGACGGTGGTTCATGTCGAGGCCGGGTCCATCCAGCTGATGAGGTATCCGCTGCCCGGTCACGGCGGAAGGACATCACTATGCGCTCTGCCCGCACGCTCCTGGCGACGGCGGCCGCCGCGGCCGCCCTCGCCTTTGCGACGCCCGCCGCCGCGTTCGCAGTTCCGGCCGAGCACGACGGCGGCCGTGACGACTCCTCCTACAGCAAGGAGCACGACAGCGACTCCGGCCGCGGCAAGGGATCCGACAGCGACAACGACAGCGACAACGACAACGACTACGGCAACAAGCGCGACGGCGGTGGGGAACACGACGGACCGCGTGGCGGAATGCACACGGGTGGCGGAGCGCTCGCCGCGGTGCGCAGCGACGAGTGGGGCGGGGAGGACGACAGCCGGTTCGACCCCGAGAGCTACCGGGACAAGGAGCGGGACGGCGGCGGCGAGGAAAAGGGTGAGAAGGGCGAGAAGGGTGAGAAGGGTGAGAAGGGTGGCAGGGGTGACAAGGGGGACAAGAGCGAGTGGGGTGGTGACGACGAGCACGAGAAGCCGCGCGGCGGCATGCACACCGGCGGCGGCGCGCTCGCCACGCCCGGTGTCACCGCGGGCGGTCTCGCCGTGCTGGCCGTAGGCGCCGCCGGTGCCTACGCGCTGCGCCGCAAGAAGGCCGGGGCGCCGGCGTCCTGACGGGCCACTGTGTCGCAGGGGCTGCGGACGCCGCCGACGCGCCGGCCGTGTCGGCGGGCCGCGCCCCCTGCGCCCCGGGCCGCCCGGCCCCGGCTCCGTCTCTTCCCTGCCCCGATCCCCGTGCTGCCGTGACCGAGTGAGGTGGTGTCCGATGGCAGCAGAACCCTCCTCGACCCCCGCGGACTCCGCCCGCGGCGGCCGGCTGACGCTGTGGGGTGTGGCGGCCGTCTTCCTGGCGGTCAGCCTGTTCGGCGGTCATCACCAGTCGGACGACGAGCCGCAGACGCACCGGGCCTCGGGCGCCGGTGCCGCCGCGTCGGCCGAACCGCCGGGGACCGACGGGGAACTTCCCCGGTCCGCGCCGACACGCCTGCTCATTCCCAAGATCGCGGTGAACGCCCCCTTCACCACCCTGACCATCGGCGACTCGGGCCAGCTGCAGCCCCCGCCCGCCGGCGACACCAATCTCGTGGGCTGGTACGCCGACGGCGTCGCGCCCGGCGAGAAGGGCACCGCGATCATCGCCGGGCACGTCGACACGGTGACCTCGGCGGCCGTCTTCGCCAACCTCGACGAGCTGGAGCCCGGCGACCGGTTCTCGGTGGAGCGGTCCGACGGGAGCACGGCGGACTTCGTCGTGGACGACGCCGAGACCTTCGCGAAGGAGGACTTCCCCAGCGAGCGGGTGTACGAGGACGCCTCGCGACCGGAGGTCCGGCTCATCACCTGCGCCGGGGACTACGACCACACGGCGCGGGACTACACCGACAACCTGGTCGTCTTCGCCCACCTGGTGTGAGCCGGCGCGCCCGCGGTCAGCCGGCGCGGTGCGCGAAGGCGCCGCCCGCCGCGAACGCCAGCGCGGCGAACCGCTCGCCGATCCGGCGGTGTCCGGCGGTGTCCGGGTGGAGACCGTCGGGCAGCGGCAGTTCGGCACAGTCGGCCTCGCCGTACAGCTCCCGGCCGTCGAGGTGGTGCAGGGCCGGGTCCTCGGCCGACCGCTCGCGTACGATCCGGGCCAGCTCCTCCCGGATGACCCTCAGGGTGAGCTTCCCGCCCGCCCGCTCGGCCGGATCCCCGGTGGCCCGGTACCGCACGCGGCCCTCGGCGAGTGCGGCCGGGTCCATGCCGGTGGGGCCGGGGGTGTCCTCGTGCATCGGGCACAGCACCGGTGAGACGACGAGCAGCGGGGCGTCGGGGTGGCCCTCACGGATGGTGTCGAGGAAGCCGTGCACCGCGGGGCCGAAGGCGCGCAGCCGCATCAGGTCGGTGTTGACCAGGTTGATGCCGAGCTTGACGCTGATCAGGTCGGCCGGGGTGTCGCGCAGGGCACGGGCGGTGAACGGATCGAGCAGCGCGCTGCCGCCCAGTCCGAGGTTGATCAGCTCCACCCGGCCCAGGGACGCCGCGAGCGCCGGCCAGGTGGTGGTGGGGGTGGCCGCGTCGGAGCCGTGGCTGAGCGAACTGCCGTGGTGCAGCCACACCCTGCGGCCCCGGTCCGGCACGGGTTCGACGGGGGCGTCGGTGCGCAGCGCGACGAGTTCGGTCGTCTCGTTGTGCGGCAGCCAGATCTCCACGTCCTTGGCGGTGTCCGGCAGGCCGGTGAAGCGCACGGTGCCGACCGGGCCGGTCCGGTGCTCGGCGGCGCCCGTGGCCAGGTCGATGGTGAGGGTGCTGCCCTCGGTGAGGGAGGCGCTGCCGGCCGGGCGTCCGTCGACGAGCAGGTCGTAGACGCCGTCCGGGCGGGGCGGCACGCCGGGGTAGACCCGCTTGATCGGCAGGGTGTCCAGCTCGACGGTGGTGGCGCGGGTGCGGAAGGCCAGGCGGACGCCGGAGGGCTGGGCCTCCATCAGGGCCAGCTGGGGATCGGCGCACTGGGCGCGGGCCCGGGCGGGCAGCCGGTGCGGCAGCAGGCCGTGCGCGGTGCGCTCCAGTTCGAGGGCGCCGCGGATCAGGTCGGCGGTGAGGGGTGTGGTGTGCATCGTGTCCGTCTGCGTTTCTGGAGGAGGTGCGTCTCAAGGGTGCGCGGGCCAGTTGCGCAGCAGGGAGTCGAGGGCGTCCAGGATCCGCGTCCACGACTCCTGGGAGTCCGGCGCGCTGTGGCTGAAGCCGCCGGCCGTCTCCAGGCTGACGTAGCCGTGGAAGACGCTGCCGAGGAGCCGGACCGCGTGGGTCTGGTCCGGTTCGGACAGGTCGTAGCCGCGCAGGATCGCCCGGGTCAGCTGAGCGATCCGCACCCCCGCGCTGCCGGCGGCCGTCTCGGAGTCCAGTGGGTGCCGGGCGGCCGTGTAGCGGCCGGGGTGCGCGCGGGCGTAGTCCCGGTAGACGTTCGCGAAGGCGCCGAGGGCGTCCTTCCCGGACCGGCCGGCCAGTGCCTCGGCGGCCCGGTCGGCCAGCTCCTCCAGGGCGAGCAGCGCGATCCGCGTCTTCAGGTCCTGCGAGTTCCTCAGGTGCGAGTACAGGCTCGCGACCTTGACGTCGAAGCGCCGGGCCAGCGCGGAGGCGGTGACCTGGTCGAAGCCGACCTCGTCGGCCAGCTCCGCACCGGCCCGGACCAGGCGTTCGGTGGTCAGCCCCGCACGCGCCATCGTTACGTCTCCCCTCTGCCGTAAACGATTATGCAGCTTCCTAAACCTTTTAGGCAAATGATGGTTTCTCTTAGGTTCGCGTGCGGACGCCACAGCACCCCGCCCGCCCCGACGGCCGTCGAACACCCACTTATTTGTGGGTACTTGGCAGGGCCGTCCGGGCGGGAGAGGCTGTTTGTCGAGGTCAGGGGCTGCCGGGAGACGGACGGGAGGTGACGGCGGCCCCGCGTCAGGACGCCGCTTCGCGCTCGCGGAGCAGGTCCAGACGGCGGTGGCCCCACTGGGCCACGGGGTCCAGCGCCGTGGCCAGGTCACGGCCGAACGCGGTCAGCGAGTACACGGTCTTCGGCGGCAGCACGTCGTGCGCCTCCCGGTGCACCACGCCGTCCTCCGCCATCTCGCGCAGCGCCTGGGTCAGGACCTTCTCGGTCAGCCCCGGCAGCCGGCGGCGCAGTTCGCCGGGGCGCTGCGGGCCGGACTCCAGCAGCCACAGCAGCGATGTCTTCCACTTGCCCTCGATCACGGCTATCGCGGCGGTCACTCCGCAGACGTTCGGGTCCTGGGCACGGCTGCGCGTCATCGTCGACCTCTTCGGTTTCCCCCGCGGCCGTCCGGCCGCGCTTCATCGGCACACATTGATCACGTACGGGAGTTGCAACATGTCCACAGAGCTGAATCTTCCTGCCGTCACCGTGCTGGGACTCGGTCCCATGGGCCGCTCGCTGGCGCACGCGTTCCTCGCGGCCGGCGCGCGGACCACGGTGTGGAACCGCACGCCCGGTAAGGACCGGGAGCTGACCGAGCGGGGGGCGGCCGGCGCCGCGACGGCCGAGGAGGCGGTGTCCGCGTCGGAGCTGACCGTCGTCTGCGTGGTCAACTACGACGCCTCGGACGCCATCCTGCGCGCTGACGACGTCACCCGCGCGCTGAAGGGCCGTACCGTCGTGAACCTGACCGCCGACACCCCGGGCCGGGCCCGGGACACCGCACAGTGGGCCGCCGCCCACGGCATCGATTACCTGGACGGGGCGATCATGACGCCGGCCCCCAGCATCGGCACCCCGGAGGCCGTCTTCCTGCACAGCGGTCCGAGCGGCCTCTACGCACGCCATCTGCCGGTGCTGGAGCTGCTCGGCGGGACGCACACCCACCTGGGCGAGGAGACCGGGCGCGCGGCCACCTTCGACATCGCGCTGCTCGACATCTTCTGGACCGCGATGGCGGGCTACGCGCACGCCGTGGCGATCGCCCGGGCGGAGGGCGTCACCGCCCGGGAACTGGCCCCCCTCGCGCAGGGCATCGCCGCGATCCTGCCGCCGCTGTTCGAGGGGTTCGCGGCGGACGCCGACAGCGGCACCTACTCCGGGGAGATCAACCCCATCACCTCGGCCGTCTCCACCATGGCCCATGTCGTGGAGGTCTCCGAGTCCCACGGCATCGACGCGGGCGTGATGCGGGCCGTGGAGGGCATGGCCCGCCGCGTCATCGGCCTCGGCCACGGCACGGACGGGTTCATCCGGGTCGCGGAGATGCTGGGCCGCCACTGAGTCGGGACCCGGGACCGGCCCGCCGTCCTCCGCGCACCCTCGCCCGGGTGCCGCTCCCGCGGCCGACAGGACCGCCGCACCCTGGCGGACCTGCGACTTGTGCCGGACAGAACGCCATGGAACGCTTCGGTCCGCCGGTCGTGGCCACGACCGGCGCGGGCGGCGGAGGCCGAGCCCGGACGGGCGCGGACCAGGGCGGCGGACGGGGCGCGGACCGGGGTGCCGGGCGTCCGCGGGAACGGACGGGGAGTGGGCCGATGGAGCTGGAGCTGCGGCATCTGCGGGTGCTGTGCGCGATCGCGGACGCGGGCAGTGTGGGCCGCGCCGCCGCGCAGCTGGGCTACTCGCAGCCCGCCGTGAGCACCCAGCTCCGGCGCATCGAACGGCATCTGGGCGAGCCGCTCTTCGAGCGCGGACCGAGCGGGGTCCGGCCGACCCGGTACGGCGCCGAGGTCGTCGAGCAGGCCCGGGACGTCCTGGTGCGGGCCGCCGCGATCGGGCACCGCCCGGCCGCCGCCCGCCCCCGCCGCACCCTGCGGGTGGCCGCGACGAACTCGCCCATGCTGTCCGGCACCGTCTCCCGCGTCCGCGCGCGGCTGCCGGAACTGACGATCGCCGTCACCAGCGTCTACTCCTCCTCACGGATCGTGGAACTGCTGGAGGAGGGCGCGGTGGACGCCGCCATCGCCGCCGACTATCCGGGGATGGAACTGCGGCACTCCACCGCCGTACGGCACCGGGGGATCGTCACCGAGCCCACCTTCGTCGCCCTTCCCTCCCGGCACCGGCTCCGGCAGAGCCCCCAGGTGCAGCTGGCCGACCTCGCCGAGGACGCCTGGTTCGTGACCCCGGACGACGGCGCCGGCTGGCCGGGGGTGTTCTACGACGCCTGTGCGGCGGCCGGGTTCACACCGGTCACCGTGCACGAGTGGCTCGGCGACCAGACCCAGCTGCAGAGCATGATCGCCGACGGTCTCGGCGTGTCCCTCGTGCAGCCGACGCTGCGGCCGATCCCGCACGTCGTGGTCAAACCGCTGGCTGGCTCCCCGCTGTGGTGCCGCTATGTGCTGGCCTGGCGGACGGAGACCGTCACCGACGACGTCGTGGAGACGGTGGTCCGCTCCGCCACGGACGCGTACCGCGATCTCGTCGCCCAGGCCCCGCACCTGCGCACCTGGGCGTCACGCACCTGGAGCGTCGCCGGGGCGTAGGACACCCCAGCCGCGTTCCGGTTCCCGGGGCCCGCGCCAGGTTGACGGCATCGCGTGGGTGGACGTCCCGGCCCCGTAGGAGACGATGTTCGTCAACTGCTGCACGCCCGGCACGACGTTCGCGGTGACGGGCCCGTGGCGCGGGTAGCCGGCGCACAGCCGTGACCATGCCGGGGCGCATGCCCGCGCCCCGGCATCAAGGGCGGTACCGGCGGGATGTTATGAGCCCGCAGTGCCATGTGCTATGTCACACGGCATTGTTGGGCGGGTGGCGCGCTGAGACAGTGCCTCACACGCCTCAACACCCCACAGAGGCGCATCCCTTCGTGGAGGACTCCCGATGCGCTATCGCTTCGCGCTGCCCGGACGCCTGCCGAGAGGCAGGGCCGGCCGCATCGTCGGCGCCGCGGCCGTCTGCCTCGGCCTGGCCGGCCTGCCGGTCACGCCCGCGCAGGCGGCGCCGCAGCCGCCCACCCGCACGGCCACCGCACCCCGTACGCACCTCCCCGTCCCGTCGCCGGCCGCCGCGTCCACCGCGGCCACCGAGCGCCCTGCCGCCCGGGCCGAGCGGCTCAACCCGGTGCAACTCCCGCCACAGGCACCGACGTTCGGTCGGCCGACGGTCAGCCGGCCGTCGGCCGGATCCGTGGCGAAGACGGCCTCCTGCACCCCGGCCGATTTCGGCAGCCGTACCGGCTCCGCCCTCGTCTCCTACGTCAAGGCCGCGACCCCGGACTGCGTCAACACCCTTTTCTCCGTCAGCGGCACCGACGCGCGCGACGTCTTCCGCCAGGCCCAGATGCTGACCGTCGCGAACGCGTTCACCCGCACGGCCGGGCAGTACCGCGGCGACAACGCCGGCAGCCTGCTGCAGTTGGTCCTTTTCCTGCGCGCCGGCTACTACGTGCAGTTCAACCACCCCGGTGACGTGGGCCCGTACACCTCCCGGCTCACCACCGCCGTCACGAGCGGCATGGACGCCTTCTTCGCCCGCTCCCACTCCCGGGACGTCACGGCGGCCAACGGCGACATCCTCGGCGAGACCGTGATCCTCACCGACAGCGCCGACCAGCAGGGCCGCTACCTGTACGTCTACCGGCGGCTGCTGAACGACTACGACAGTTCGTACGACTCCGTGAACAGCATGGTCAGGGCGGTCAACGACGTCTACACGCCGCTGTGGCGGGGCAACTGGAACCCGGCGTACGTCCAGGCGGTGGCGGCCGACCCGCGCGTCATCGACACGCTGTACGACTTCGCGCTGGCCAACACCGACCAGCTCGGCACCGACCTGGCCTTCCTGGACTCCAACGCCGGTATGAACGTAGCCCGTTACGTCGAGCACCCCGAACTACGGGACACCGCACAGCCGTTGGCCAAGGACCTGCTGGACCGCACCGCGATCACCGGCCCGACGGCCGGGCTGTGGGTGGCGGTGGCCACGCAGGCCGCCTACTACGACAGCGCCGACTGCGCGTACTACGACGTCTGCGACCTGCCGGCGAAGCTCGACCGGGCCGTCCTGCCCGTCACCCACCGCTGCGACGCGAACGTCACCGTCCGCGCCCAGGCTCTGACCACCGCCGAACTCGACGCCGCCTGCGCCAGTGTGCTCGGCCAGGACGCCTACTTCCGCTCGGTCGTACGGGCCGGCGGCGCGATACCCGGCCAGTACGCCTCCACCCTCCGGCTGGTGGTCTTCGCCGACCGCGCCGACTACCAGATGTACGCCGGCGCGATGTACGGCATCAGCACCGACAACGGCGGGATGACGCTGGGCGGAGACCCGTCGGACCCGGCCAACCAGCCGATGTCCGTCATGTACCGGAAGGACTACGACGACGGCTTCCCGGCCCGGATATGGAACCTCAACCACGAGTACACGCACTTCCTGGACGGCCGCGACGACATGAAGGGCGACTTCGGCCGGCAGATCTCCGTACCGGACGTGTGGTGGATCGAGGGCGTCGCCGAGTACGTGTCCTACGGCTACCGCGGGCTCGCCGACGACCAGGCGGTCCAGCAGGCCGGCAAGCACACGTACCGGCTGAGCACCCTGTTCGAGAACACCTACGACAACAGCGACGTGACCCGCACCTACCCCTGGGGCTATCTCGCCGTGCGCTACATGATTGAGCGGCACCCCGACGACGTCCAGCGCATGCTCGCCCGCTTCCGCACCGGTGACTACGCCGGCGGATACGCCGTCTACCACGACGGCATCGGCACCCGCTACGACGCCGACTTCGACCAGTGGCTCACGGCGTGCGCCGCGGGCGCCTGCGCCAGGCCGGCCGCGGCCTGACGCAAGCGCCTCGACACGACGGCCGCCGACCGGGATCCCGGTCGGCGGCCGTACGCGTACGCGGAGCCGGGCGGATCAGACCGCCGTCGTCGGGTACGTCGGGTACTCGACGCCGGAGACGTGCTGGACGACCCGGACGACCTGGCAGGAGTAGCCGAACTCGTTGTCGTACCAGAGGTAGAGGATCGCGTTGTCGCCGTCGACCTTGGTCGCGCCGGCGTCGACGATCGAGGCGTGGCGCGAGCCGACGAAGTCCATGGAGACGGCGTCGGGAGCGGTGGTGAAGTCGATCTGGCGCTTCAGCGGCGAGTTCAGCGAGACGTCGCGCAGGTGGTCAAGGACCTCGTCGCGGGTGGTCTCGCGGCCCAGGCGCAGGCTCAGGATGGCGATCGAGACGTCCGGGACCGGGACACGGATCGAGCTGCCGGTGATCGGGGCCTTGAGGTCCGGCAGCGCCTTGGCGACGGCGGAGGCGGCACCGGTCTCGGTGATGACCATGTTGAGCGGCGCGGAGCGGCCCCGACGGTCGGCCTTGTGGTAGTTGTCCAGCAGGTTCTGGTCGTTCGTGAACGAGTGGACGGTCTCCACGTGACCACGCAGGACGCCGAACTCGTCGTCCATCGCCTTCAGCGGCGGGACGATCGCGTTGGTGGTGCAGGATGCGCAGGACAGGATCTGCTCGTCCGGCTTGACGGTGTCGTGGTTGACGCCGTGGACGATGTTCGGGACGTCGCCCTTGCCCGGGGCGGTCAGGACGACCTTGTCGATACCGGGGCGCAGGTGCTGGGAGAGGCCCTCGCGGTCGCGCCACTTGCCGGTGTTGTCGATGAGGATGGCGTCCTTGATGCCGTGCGCCGTGTAGTCGACCTCGGAGGGGTCGTTGGCGTAGATCACCTTGATCGCGTTGCCGTTGGCGACGATCGTGCTGGTCGCCTCGTCGACGGTGATGGTGCCGTTGAACTGGCCGTGGATGGAGTCGCGGCGCAGCAGCGAGGCGCGCTTGACGAGGTCCGCCTCGCCGCCACCGCGGACGACGATGGCACGCAGCCGCAGGCCGTTGCCGGAGCCGGCCTTCTCGATCAGCAGGCGGGCGACGAGCCGGCCGATGCGGCCGAAGCCGTAGAGCACGACGTCGCGGGACTCACGGCGCTCGATCTTGTTGGCACCCGTGGCACCGGCGACGGCCTCGGCCGTGAACTCCTCCACGCTCAGGCCGCGCTCGTCGGCCTTGTGCGTCGTGGCCAGCATGCCGAGGTCGATCTGGGACGGGCCGAGGTCGAGGGCGGTCAGGGCCTGGAGGTACGGCATGGTCTCGGTGACCGACAGCTCGGCGCCGGCGATCTGCCGGGCGAAGCGGTGGGTCTTGAGAATGCTGACCACCGACTTGTTCACCAGGGAGCGGCTGTGCAGCAGGACGGTCACGTCCCGCTCGCGGTGCAGCTTCCCGATGAGCGGGATCATCGACTCCGCGATCTCCTCGCGGATCTTCCAGTTGGTGAACGAGTCGTCGTTGACAGTCACAGGTCCATCTTTCGAGCTAGGCAGCGCTCATATGGTAACCACACCGTTTTGACGGGCTCGCAGCCCCCTCCGGCGGGGCCGGCGCGCATCGCCCGGTTCCTTCCGCGGCGGGCGGACCCGCCGGACGCCGGGAGTGGAACCGGATCCGGCGGCGATGTCATGATCGGACGGAGTCCGACGGGGGAGACCGCCGATGAGGTTGCACACGCACGAGTGGGGTACCGGCGACCGGATCGCCGTCCTGGTGCACGGGATCATGTCCGACCACCGCACCTGGCACCGGGTCGCACCCGCGCTGGCGGGCAAGGGGTACCGGGTCATCGGCGTGGACCTGCGGGGCCACGGCGCGAGCGGCCGGGGCGAGTACAGCCCGGAGACCTGGGCGGACGACCTCGTCGAGAGCCTGCCACAGCGGCCGGAGCTGGTGATCGGTCACTCGCTCGGGGCGCTGGCGCTGGCCGGCGCCGTCGAACGGCTGGCGCCGGCCCGGGCGGTCTACTGCGACCCGGCCTGGGACCTGCGCGAGAAACTGGTCGAGGTCTCCGCGTACTTCGCCGTCTTCAAGACCGCGCACCGCGCCATGATCAGCAGCCTCAATCCGCGCTGGGACGAGGTCGACGTGGACATCGAGCTGGCCACGCTCGTCGACTGGGACCCCGCCACGGCCCGTGTGCTGCCGGGCATCTACGCGGTCGGCCGGACGCCGGCGCGCGCGGTGGTGCCCTCACTGGTGGTGCTGGCCGGCGCCGGCGAGCTCGTGCGGCCGGGCCTGGGCGAGGAGGTGAAGCGCCGGGGCTTCGAGGTCCGCACGGTCGAAGGGGCCGGGCACAGCCTCTTCCGGGACGACTTCGAGGGATTCATGGGCGCGCTCGACGGCTGGATCTGAGGCTCACGCCCTGGGGGCGCGGCGGACGGCCGGCGCGGGCCGCGGAGCATGCCGACCGCCGCGGCCGGCTGTGGGCGTGCGGGGGCGGTGCGCCGCCGCCGGCTGTGCGAAGGCCGGGATTCGGGGTAGACGGGGGGACGCCCGAGGAAAGGACCGTCACAATGACGACCTACGTGATCAGCGTCCCCGGCACCTTCACGGCGGGGATCGAGGCCGACACCCGTACCCGGCTGGCCCGGGCGCTGCGGCCCGCCGATCCGCACGGCACCCGGATGGGCAGCGCCGAGGACCTGGACGCGCTCAGCGTCAACGAGGACAACACCTTCACCCTCCGCCTGACCGTCGACGCGGACACCGGCCCGCACGCCGAGGAGGAGGCGCGCCGGCTCGCGGACTCCGCGCTCAGGGACGCGGGACTGGACGAGCGGAGCGCACCGCTCGGGCCCGCGGTGATCACCGGCATCGACTCCGAGATCCGCTGACCATGGGGTGACCATGAGGCACGATCATCCTATATAGGTAAAATCTAGGCGTTTGCCGAACATCCAGGCGGCCGGCCTCCCGAGAGCCACCGCCCCGCCGGAAGTGATCGATGGCCCGCAAGCGCTCCACGGACGAAGGCGACGAGCTGCTGGCCCGGCTCGGTTCGCTGACCGCCCAGGCACGTGACGTGCAAGGACACAACATCGAGGCCGCGGCCTTCATGGGGCAGGTCCGGGCCGGACTGCGGGCGCTCGCCTCGGTCACCGGCGAACCGGGCGAGCTCCTGGCCCGCACCAACGACCTGCTCCTCTCACTCCGCAGCGACCTCTTCGCCACCTGCACCTTCATGCGGCTCGACCCGGCCACCGGCGTGCTGGAGAGCGCCCGGGCCGGCCACATCCCCTTCGTGTGGGCCACGGCGGACGGAAAATCCGGCGTCGTCGACGACGAGGGAGGTCCACCGCTCGGCATCGAGCCCGGCGTCGAGTACCCGGTGACCCGGCACCGGCTCACCACCGGCGGGGTGTTCGTCCTGCTCACCGACGGCGTGGTGGAGGGGCCGTCGCTGAACATCGAGGACGGCCTCGACCAGGTGGTGCGGCTCGCGGGCATCGCCGCCGTCGCGGGCCTCGCGACCCACGCGCTCGCGGCGGCCGTGATCAAGGGCGCGGAGAGCGTCGGACACGACGACGACGCCGCCGTCCTGGTCGTGGGACTCGACGGCCCGGGCACTCCGCCCTGACGGCCCCTGCACCCGCCCCGAACCGCCCCCGTCACGGCCTCCGTGCCGCACGGCACCCGAAAATCCGCCGGTCACGGCCCCTGTCGCGGCGGACCGGCGTCCGCCGAAGGGCCGGACGGGAGCGAGCCTCGCCTCGCCGACCCGCGGCCATCGGTGTGAGATGGCTCCTGTGGTGGGTATCGAGGAGCTGCGCCGACCGGGCGGTCATATCGTCCAGGTGCTGGCCGTCGCCGCCTGCTACTACGCGGCGGCCCGGCTCGGCCTCATCCGCGAGCTGAGCGTCGAGGGAGCCGTGGTCACCCCCCTCTGGCCGGCGACCGGCGTCGCCCTCACCGCCCTGCTGATCCTCGGACTGCGCGTCTGGCCCGGCATCGCGCTCGGCGCTTTCTTCTCCGTCCTGTACCTCACCAGACCCGACATCACGGTGCTCGGCGTCCTCCTCGGCAACACCGCCGCACCCCTGTGCGCGGCGCTCCTGCTGCGCCGGGCCGGTTTCCGCACCGACATCAGCCGGCTGCGCGACGGCCTGGCCCTGGTGTTCCTGGCCGCGCTGACCGCCACGCTGATCAGCGCGACCGTGGGCGTCGGTCTCCTCGTCCTCAAGGGCAGCCTGGCAGCCCATGGCTTCTGGCCGGTCTGGCTCGCCTGGTGGGTGGGCGACGCGATGGGAGTCCTGATCATCACCCCGCTGCTGCTGATGCTGCACCGGGCCCGTCTGCCGCTGCCGCTGGGCCGCTGGAAGGAGGCGACCGCGCTGGCCGCCGTCACCTGCGTGCTCGTACCGGTGGCCGTGTACAGCACGCTCAGCACGCTCTTCTTCGTCTACCCGCTCATCATCTGGGCGGCCCTGCGATTCCAGCTGGTGGGCGGTGTGCTGTGCGCGCTGTTCACCTCCGTGGTGGCCACGGTCGCCGCCACGGACGGTGCCGGGGCGTTCGCGGACCTGAACCGGATCGAGATCATGGTGAAGCTCCAGGCGTTCAACGGCGCCATGGCCCTGACCGCGCTGCTGCTGTCCGCCGTGATCACCGAGCAGCGCCACACCCGGCGCTCGGTGGAACAGGCATGCCAGGAGCTGGTGGAGGTCCTGGAACACCTCGACGCGGGCGAGAACCCACCGCCCCGACAGCATGCGGAGGCCGACGACGAAGCCGACGACCGGCCATGGCCGACCGACGCCCCGTAGGCCGGTCGTGCGAGCGGACCGAGGACCGGCGGCGCGACCCGCCTCCGGCGGTGTGCCGACGAGCGTGCGTGGTCGTCCGGTGCGGCGTGAACGTGTGGGCGGGCCCGGGACCGGCGGCGCGATCGGTCTCCTTCGGTGCCGTGAGCGGCCGGGCGGTGTGTGTGGGGGGCGGTGGTCTGTGCGATCCGGGGATCGTCGGCGGGCGGTCGGTGTTCCCGTCGGCGCTCGGCGGCCGCGTCAGCGCTCCGGCCGGTTCAACGGTCCCTCTTCTGCGTCACCGCCCGGCTCCGCGGACGGCGGGCCCGACGGTGTGGTGCGGCGGTCGTGGGCCGGCGGGCGGGCGGCGCCGGTGGCGGCCGGCCGGACGCCGCCGGTCGTGCCGTAGCCCCCGACGACCCCCGGCGGGCAGTCCGCGACCGCCGCGGCCTCGCTGACTGCCCGCCGGGTCCGCGCCCCCGGCACGCGCTCCGGGCACGGGCGGCCGAACCGGTCGTCGGCGCCCCGCTCGCGCTCCGCCCCGCGCGGCCGGGGGGCGGCCCTCCCGGCCGCCGTCGTGGTCTCGTCCTGTCGCTCGCGGTCGTGGTCGGTCATGCGGCGGCGGGTACCCGGGTGTCGGCCGCCGCCAACGTGCCGTCCCGGCCGACGGCGGGTACCCGGGGCCGGTCCCACCGCCGACGTGCCGTCCCGGCGTGTCGGACGGCGCGCCGGGGGCACTGGGAGACGATGGGCAGACCCGCACGGGCACAGGCCGGACCGGGAGGAACAGGGCGCCATGGACCAGCGGCCGGTACCAGGACGGACAGCCGAGGACGCGACGGGGAGCACGGCCGCGCCCGGGGACCCGGCACGCCGTCCGGACATCACCGACGCACGCCGCCGCATCCCCCGCACCGACGCGCTGCTGCGCGACCCCCGGCTGTCCGCCGCCGTGGACCGGCTCGGCCCGCAGCGCGTGAAGGCCGCCGTACACCAGGCGCAGGAGCGGGCCCGCACGGGCGGCATCCCGCCGGAACAGGTCCCGCAGACGGCCCTGAGCCTGCTGCCCGGCACCGCCGGCGGCCTGCGCCCGGTGATCAACGCCACCGGGGTCCTGCTGCACACCAACCTCGGCCGGGCCCCGCTGTCCGCCGCCGCCCGGCAGGCGGTCCGGGAGGCGGCCGGCCCCACGGACGTCGAACTCGACCTGACGACCGGCGTACGCGCCCGCAGGGGACGTTCCGCGCTCGCCGCGCTGCACGAACGGGTGCCGGCCGCCGGCGCCGTGCACGTCGTGAACAACGGGGCCGCCGCCCTCGTCCTGGCCGCCACCGCCCTCGCGGCCGGAAAGGAGATCGTCGTCAGCCGGGGCGAGATGGTGGAGATCGGCGACGGCTTCCGCCTGCCCGACCTGCTCGTGTCGACCGGCGCCCGGCTCCGCGAGGTGGGTACGACCAACCGGACGACCGCCGCCGACTACGCGGCCGTGATCGGACCGGACACCGGGTTCGTGCTGAAGGTCCACCCGTCCAACTTCCGCATCACCGGCTTCACCCGGTCCGCCGAACCCGCCGACCTCGCCGGTCTCGGTGTCCCGGTCGTCGTCGACATCGGCTCCGGGCTGCTCGCCCCGCACCCGGCCCTGCCCGGGGAGCCCGACGCCGACAGCCAGTTGCGCGCCGGTGCCGCACTCGTCACCGCGAGCGGCGACAAACTGCTCGGCGGACCCCAGTGCGGGCTGCTGCTCGGCCGGAAGGACCTGGTCCACGCCCTGGCCCGGCACCCGCTCGCCCGCGCCCTGCGCGTCGACAAGCTGACCCTGGCCGCACTGGAGGCCACCCTCACCGGCCCGTCCACCCCGACCGCCCTCGCCCTCACCGCGGACCCGGACCGGCTCGCGGCCAGAGCCGGCCGGCTCGCCGCCACGCTGGCCGCCTACGGGATCGACGTACGGGCCGTCGAGAGCGCGGCGACGGTCGGCGGCGGGGGAGCGCCCGGGACCACCCTGACCAGCGCGGCCCTGTCCCTGCCCGAACCGTACGCCGCCGCCCTGCGAACCGGCCGGGTCCCGGTCGTCGGCCGTCTGGAGGCGGGCCGCTGCCTGCTGGACCTGCGGGCGGTACCGGAGGAGGACGACGTACGCCTCGCCGAGGCCGTGCGGTCCGTCGCCCAGGGACCCGCGGGGCCGTCGGCTCCGGCCGGCACGGAAGGGTAGGTGGCCGCGATGCGCGTCCTCGCCACCGCCGGACACGTCGACCACGGCAAGTCCGCCCTGGTCCGTGCCCTCACCGGCATGGAACCCGACCGGTACGCGGAGGAGCGCCGCCGTGGCCTCACCCTGGACCTGGGTTTCGTGTGGACCAGGCTCGGCCCGGACGGTGAGCACCTCGCCTTCGTGGACGTGCCGGGCCACGAGCGGTTCGTCGCGACCATGCTGGCCGGGGTCGGACCGGTGCCCGCCGTGCTGTTCGTGGTCGCCGCCGACCAGGGCTGGCAGCCCCAGTCGCAGGAGCACCTGGCGATCCTCGACGCGCTCGGTGTCCGGCACGCCGTCCTCGCGGTGACCCGCAGCGACCTCGCGGACCCGGAACCCGTACGCGCCGATGCCGTCGAGCGGCTCGCCGCGACCTCCCTCGGCAAGGTGGCGTCGGTCGCGGTCAGCGCGGTCACCGGTGCGGGCCTGGACGAGCTGCGCCATGAACTGGCCCGGCTGGCCGCGCAGCTGCCCGCCGCCGACGCCCGGGCCGACGTCCGCCTCTGGCTCGACCGCGCCTTCACCGTCCGCGGCCACGGCACCGTGGTGACCGGCACGCTCGGCGCAGGCACCCTGCGCGTCGGCGACCGGCTGACCACGGCGGACGGTACGGCCGTGCTGCGGGTGCGCGGGCTGCAGAGCCTGCACGAGGACCTGCCGACCGTCAGCGCAGTGGCCCGCGTGGCCGTCAACGTGCGCGGTCAGGGCGACGGCGCCCTGGGCCGCGGCCAGGTGCTGCTGACCCCGGACCGCTGGCTGAACAGCCAGGTGATCGACGTACGGGTCACCGGTGAGCCGGCGGCCGACCTGCCCCGCTCGCTCACCCTGCACATCGGCACCGCCGCCGTACCGGTGACCGTCCGCCCGTTCGGAGAGGACACCGCCCGGCTCACCCTGGGCCGGGGCCTGCCGCTGCGCGTCGGCGACCGTGCCGTGCTGCGCGAACCCGGCGGCAGCCGGACCCCGTGCGCCGTCACCGTCCTCGACGTGCGACCGCCCCGGCTGACCCGGCGCGGTGCCGGCCGCGCCCGCGCGGCCGAACTCGACGGCATGACCGGCCGGCCCGACCTCACCGCCGAACTGGGCCGGCGCGGACTGGTCCGGCGCGCCGACCTCCGCGCGATGGGCGTCCCGCCGCCTCCCGCACCCGGGGACCGCCCACGGGACGGAGCGGACCGGCTCCCCGCCGTCGGCGTCGCCGGGGACTGGCTGGCCGACCCGGCGTACTGGGACACCCTGAGGGACCGGCTGGCCGCCGAGGCCGGACGGCACGCCCGCGCCCATCCCCTGGAACCCGGCCTGCCCACCGAGGCGGCCCGCCGGCTGCTCGGCCTGCCCGACCGTGCCCTGGTCGACGCGCTGGCCGCGGCGCAGCCCCGGCTCCACGCCCGCCAGGGACGGCTGTACCCCGTGGACTCACCGCGGCCCGCCCTGCCCGCACCCGTCCGCGCGGCGGTGGACGCCCTGCGCCGGGATCTCGCCCGCGCCCCGTTCCGCGCGCCGGAGGCCGGACGCCTCGCCGAACTGGGGCTCGACCGCCGGGCGCTGGCCGCCGCGGCGGCCGCCGGGGCGCTGCTGCGGATCGCCGAGGGGATCGTGCTGCTGCCCGGGGCGGACGCCGACGCCACCGCCGTCCTGCGCGCCCTGCCCCAGCCGTTCACGCTCAGCGAGGCCCGGCGCGCGCTGGACACCACCCGCCGGGTGGCCGTGCCACTGCTGGAGTTCCTGGACGCCCGGGGCCACACGGAGCGCGTCGACGACCAGCGCCGGTGCTGCCGTACGGCGGCGGGGAACGGAGGCGGACGGGAATCGAACCCGCCTGCCCGAGATCCTCGGGCACCTCGGTTTTGAAGACCGGGAGGGCCACCAGGCACCCACACGCCTCCACCGCTCGCCAGGCTACTGCCCCAGGAGACCACCGCTATGACCTCGACACCGGCCCGACAGGCGGCCGTACGGCTCACGCAGTTCGCCCACGGCGGCGGCTGCGCCTGCAAGATCCCGCCCGGCGAACTGGAGGCCGTGGTCGCGGGGCTGACCGCGGCACCGCTCACCGGCGGCGACACCCCGCTCCTCGTCGGCCTCGCCACCGGCGACGACGCGGCCGTGGTCACCCACCGGGGCACCGCCCTGGTGTGCACGGCCGACTTCTTCACGCCGGTCGTCGACGACCCCTACGACTGGGGCCGGATCGCCGCCGCCAACGCCCTGTCCGACGTGTACGCTATGGGCGGCCGGCCCGTCCTCGCCGTCAACCTGCTCGCCTGGCCACGCGACCGGCTCCCGTTCGACCTCGCCCGCGAGGTGCTGCGCGGCGGCCTCGACACCGCCACCGAGGCCGGCTGCCACGTCGGCGGCGGACACAGCGTCGACGACCCGGAACCCAAGTACGGCATGGCCGTCACCGGCATCGCCGATCCCGGGCGGCTGCTGCGCAACGACGCGGGCCGGGCCGGGCTGCCGCTGTCCCTGACCAAACCGCTGGGCACCGGCGTCCTCAACAACCGCCACAAGGCCACCGGAGAGCGGTTCGAGCACGCCGTCGCCACCATGGCCGCCCTCAACCGGGAGGCGTCCGAGGCCGCGCTGGCCGCCGGAGCCGAATGCGCCACCGACGTCACCGGGTTCGGCCTCCTCGGCCATCTGCACAAGCTGGCCCGCGCCTCCGGGGTGACCGCGGTGGTCGACACCGCCGCCGTGCCCTACCTGGAGGGCGCCCGGGAGGCCGTACGCGACGGGTACGTCAGCGGGGGCACCCGGCGCAATCTGGAATGGGTCGCGCCGCACACCGACTTCGGGAACACCGACGCGGACACCCGGCTGCTGCTCGCCGACGCGCAGACCTCCGGCGGACTGCTCGTCGCCGGCGAGGTGCCGGGAGCGCCGGTGGTGGGGGAACTGGTGCCCCGCGGCCCGCACTCCCTCGTTCTCAGGTAGGCCCCTGCACGGCTTCCCGGGCCCGGGCAGGATCGCTCACGGCTCCGTCCCGGTGTGTTCGTCGATGCCCGCACGGACCCGGTACGTCCGCACCAGCGCCACGGCCGCCGGGCCCCGCGGACGCCGTCCGGGGCGGATGTCGACGGCGAACGCCTTCGTCTCCTGGATGTGCGTGTTCGGGTCGAGGGACAGGTGCAGCAGCTCGTTGGCCGCGTCCCCGGTGCTGTAGCCGTTCGGACCCCAGTGGTACGGCAGTCCCACCTGGTGGAGCCGGCGGCCGTGCACGGTCAGCGGGGCCATCCGGTCGGTGACCAGCACCCGCGCCTCGACCACGCCCCGCGCGCTGACGATCGTCGCCCACCCGGTGTGCGCCAGGCCCCGCTCGGCGGCCAGCTCCGGGGACACCTCGCAGAAGAACTCCGGCTGCAGCTCGGCCAGATACGGCTGCCAGCGCGACATGCCGCCCGCCGTGTGGTGCTCGGTGAGCCGGTAGGTGGTGGCCACGTACGGGAACACCCGGGAGCCGGGCTCGTCGCCGCTCGGCTGGTAGCGGTTGTCGGGGTGCGGCCGCAGCAACTGCCGTACGGGGTTGCGCTGCTGCTCGTAGACGAGGTTGGGGAACGGGGAGTCCTGGGGCTCGTAGTGCGCGGGCAACGGCCCGTCGGTGAGCCCGGACGGCACGTACAGCCATGCCTTGCCATCTGCCTGCATGACGAACGGGTCCGTGCCGGACAGGGCCTCAGGCCCCTCCGCTCCCTCCGGCGGCTCGTGGTCCGGCGCCTTGTCCTTCTTGAAGTCGGGGACGTCGTGTCCCGTCCACTCGCCCTTCTCACCCTTGCCCGGGTCCCACCACACCAGCGCCTTGCGCTCGCTCCACGGCCTGCCCTCGGGGTCGGCGGAGGCCCGGTTGTACAGGATCCGCCGGTTGGCCGGCCAGGCCCACGCCCACTCCGCCGCCACCCAGTCCTGCTCCCGGCCGGGCTTGCGGCGGGCCGCCTGGTTGACGCCGTCGGCGTAGACCCCGCAGTAGATCCAGCAGCCGCAGACCGTCGAGCCGTCGGCCTTCAGCTCCTCGTACGAGGAGAGCGGATCGCCCTCGGCGTCCCGGCCGTTGATCTCGGCGAGGACCGCCTCCGCGTCCGGCTCGGCGATCCTCCCCTTCGTCGGATAGTCCCAGGCCAGGTCGAGCACCGGCCGGTCCATCTCGTCACCGGACCCGGCCAGCTTCTCCCGGACGAGGCGTCCCAGGTGATAGGTGAACCACAGGTCGCTGCGGGCCTCGCCGGGCGGCTCGACCGCCTGGTGGTGCCACTGGAGCATCCGCTGGGTGTTGGTGAAGCTGCCGTCCTTCTCGGTGTGCGCGGCGGCCGGCAGGAAGAACACCTCGGTGCGGATGTCCTCGGTGCGCATCTCGCCGGTCTCGATCTCGGGCCCGTCCTTCCACCAGGTCGCCGACTCGATGAGCGAGAAGTCACGGACGACCAGCCAGTCCAGGTTGGCCATGCCGAGACGCATCAGCTTCGCGTTGGCGTTGCCCACCGCGGGGTTCTCACCGACCAGGAAGTAGCCCTTGCAGACGCCTTCCAGCTGGGCCATCGTCGTCTCGTACGTCGAGTGGGAGCCGGTCAGCCGGGGCAGGTAGTCGAAGCAGAAGTCGTTCTCGGCCGTCGCCGCCTCACCCCAGTACGCCTTGAGCAGGCTCACCAGGTACGCGCGCATGTTGCCCCAGTAGCCCTTGTGCGCGGCCTCGGCCTCGATGAAGGAGTCCAGGTCCTCGTTCTGGTGTGCGTGCGGCATCGGGATGTAACCGGGCAGCAGGTTGAACAGAGTGGGGATGTCCGTGGATCCCTGGATGGAGGCATGCCCACGGAGCGCCAGGATGCCGCCGCCGGGCCGTCCGATGTTGCCGAGCAGGGTCTGCAGGACGGCGGCCGCCCGGACGTTCTGCACCCCCACCGTGTGCTGCGTCCAGCCCACCGCGTACGCGAACGCCGTCGTCCGGTCGCGGCCGGAGTTCTCCGTGACCAGCTCGCACACCTGCCGGAACAGGTCCCGCGGCACCCCGCAGACCTGCTCGACCAGTTCCGGCGTGTAGCGGGCGTAGTGCCGCCTGAGCACCTGGAACACACAGCGCGGGTGGGTCAGCGTCTCGTCCCGTTCCGGCTCGCCCTCGCCGATCACCGCGCCGCCGGCACCGTGGGCCTCGCCGCGCGCGGCCTCGGTCACCGAACTGCCGCCGTCGGTGCGCTTGTCGTACTCCTGGTCGCGTTCGCCCGAGGCCGCCTGTACCTCGGTGCCCTCGTACTGCCAGCTGGCGTTGTCATAGCTGCGGCTGCCGGCGTCGAGACCGGAGAAGACCCCGGCGAGGTCCTCCGTGTCGCGGAAGTCCTCCCGCAGGAGCATCGGCGCGTTGGTGTAGGCCACGACGTACTCGCGGAAGTACTTCTCATGCTCCAGCACGTAGTTGACGATGCCGCCGAGGAAGGCGATGTCCGTGCCCGCGCGCAGCGGCACGTGCACGTCGGCGAGCGCGCTGGTGCGGGTGAACCGCGGGTCGACGTGGATCACCTTGGCGCCGCGGGCCTTGGCCTCCATCACCCACTGGAACCCGACCGGATGGCACTCGGCCATGTTCGAGCCCTCGATGAGGATGCAGTCCGCGTTCTGCAGGTCCTGCTGGAAGGTGGTCGCGCCGCCGCGGCCGAACGAGGTTCCCAGACCGGGAACGGTGGAGGAGTGTCAAACGCGCGCCTGGTTCTCGATCTGGATCGCTCCCAGCGCGGTGAACAGCTTCTTGATCAGGTAGTTCTCTTCGTTGTCGAGCGTGGCCCCGCCGAGGCTCGCGATGCCCAGGGTGCGCCGGGTGCGGGTCTCGTCGACCTCCCACTGCCAGCCGGCCCGGCGGGCCTCGATCACCCGGTCGGCGATCATGTCCATCGCCGTGTCCAGGTCCAGCCGCTCCCACTCGGTGCCGTGCGGGCGGCGGTACAGGACCTGGTGCTCGCGGGCGTCCCCGGTGGTCAGCTGGAGGCTCGCCGCGCCCTTGGGGCACAGCCGTCCGCGCGAGACGGGGGAGTCCGGGTCGCCCTCGATCTGGGTGACCCGGCCGTCCTGGACGTACACGTTCTGGCCGCAGCCCACCGCGCAGTACGGGCAGACGGACTTCACCACCCGGTCCGCCGTGGCCACCCGGGGTGTCAGCCGCGCGCTGCGCCCGCTCTTCGCGGCGGCTCCCCGGCCGAGCGGATCCGTGCCGGTGAGCTGGCGGTACACCGGCCAGGAGTCGATCCAGGTGCGTACGCCCACGGCTTCTCCTCCCGCTCGGTCCCACGATTTTCCCGCAAACCCGCGGTCACGGCATCCCCTGCCGCGATCGGCGGCGGAGTACCCCCGGCGGGCGCGGCCAAACAGCTCGGTGGCCCGGCCGGACGGCTCGGGCCGACGGCGCACCGCCCCCGCCCTCGGGCGAACAGCGGTGAAAGCGACGGACACGTCCCGTTTCCCGCCGGCGGCGAACTTTTCCGGCACATTTCGCATCCCACCTGATGTACGGGGCGAGCCATGGAGCCCACAACGAAGGGAAGAACGCTCACCATGACCCATCAGGACCAGACCCCCACGACCGAGACCCCCGGCGCCCGGCGGTCCGACCGCCGCCGGCACGTCGTACGGACGGCGCTCGCGGTGGCCACCGCGGCCGGACTGGGCATCGCCGGAGCGGGGGTGGCACGGGCCGGCGGGGCGGCGGCCCCGGCGCCTACCTGCTCCGTGTCAGGGCTCACCGCCTCGTTCGGCGAGACACTGGCCGGCGGCATGAACCACCAGGGCGTGGTGCTGAAGCTCAAGAACACCGGCACCCGCACCTGTCTGCTGCGGGGCTACCCGGGTCTCGGCCTGGAGAACGCCTCTCACCGGACGCTCACCTCCCACACCCACTGGGGCGACACCTGGTACGCCAGGAGCCCCGCCAAGACCACCCTGACGCTCCGCAAGGGCCAGAGCGTGGAGGCGGTCATAGCGTGGACGCACGCCAACACAGGAACCTCCGGCGCCGTCCACGCTTCCTACCTCCAGGTCACCCCGCCCGCGGCGACCAGCCACAAGACGCTGAAGTTCCCGGAGTGGGTGGACCACGGCGACCTCCAGGTCACCGCGCTCGCCTACCACATCCCCGTCACCCACTGACCGCCGGTCCCGGGCGGCGCCGCGCGCGACGCGGGGCGCCGGCCCCGGCGCACGGCGCCCGCCCGCGGACGTCCGGGTATCAGCGAGGTGACCGATCGCCGCGCGGGACGGTCAGCCGTCCCGCGCCAGACGTTCCCGCTGCGGTACGACGGTGTACCGCGGGTCCTCGGCGGAGGCCACGCCGGCGTGGAAGACGCCGAAGCGGAGGGCGGCGGAACCGGTGAGCAGCGCGGCTCCCGCCGCCACGGCGAGGCGCCGGTCCCGGCCGCGGGACACCGCGAGGGCCGCGCCGCCCGCCGTCAGCAGCTCCGAGACCCGCAACAGCACGCGTGGCCCGCCCCTGTCGAACGGTTCGGCGGCCAGGCCCATACGCCGCTTCATCGCCCGGAAGGCCCCCAGTTCCAGGGCGGCCCCGAGGACGGCCAGCCGGCGGGCGGGCCCCGCCTGGCCGGGCGGAGCCGCGGCCAGCGCCAGCCCGGACGCCGCGGTGGCGGCCGAGCCCGCGAAGACGAACGGCAGTTCGCGGTAGCCCTCGTGCCAGGACGGCACCGCCGTGTCCGACAGCAGCACCGCCGTGTACGTCGCCACGGCCGGGCCCAGCACGGCGGAGGCCAGCGTGGCCGCCGAGCCCAGCAGCCGGTACCGGCCCGCCACCTCGGTGGCCGCGGCGGTCAGCGCCAGCGGCGCGTACCCCACCAGCAGCCACGAGCCCACGCTCATCGGGGAGGTCGGCTTGAACACCCGGAGCATGTTCAGGAACCGGGCCGGCCGGCCCAGGTCGTGGACGAGCGCTGCCAGCGAGAGCGAGATCGCGCCGGCCGCGCCGAGTCTCGCCGGCGCCGCGAGCCCCGGCCGTCCGGTCAGCATCCCTCCGGCCGCCAGCAGCGAGGACGCCCCGGCCAGCCCGCCGAGGTACAGGTACCCGGCGATGTCCAGCGGCTTCCATGTCGGCTTGTTGAGCACGGGCGTGCCGTAGTACGAGGAGAACTCGGCCTCCGGCACCATCGGCCGCTCGCCCCGGCCGCGCCGGCCCCCGCGGCGGCCTGCCCGCGCGCCGGTCACCGCCTCGCGACCGGGCCGCGCGCCCCGCACGCCGTCCCGGCCGACGTCCGACTCGCTCATCGCGGCCTCCTGCCGGTTGTCCGGCTCGCTCATCGCGGCCTCCGGGCGAAGCTGCCGAGGGCCAGGGCCGCCAGGGAGACGGCGGCCACCGCCGCGTGCCGCCACATGCCGGGCAGGTCCCGGGTGGTGACCACCGGGTCCGGGGGCAGGCCGTACACCTCCGGCTCGTCCAGCAGCAGGAAGAACGCGCCGGCGCCGCCGACGCCGTCGTCCGGGCTGTCGCCGTAGAGGCGGGCGTCGGTCACGCCGGCCGCGTGCAGCTGGGCCACCCGCCCCCGCGCCCGCTCGCGCAGCTCCTCCAGCGGGCCGAACTGGATGGATTCCGTCGGGCAGGACTTGGCGCAGGCCGGCTCCATACCGGCGCCGAGCCGGTCGTAGCACAGGGTGCACTTCCACACCCGGCCGTCTTCCTCGCGCTGGTCGATGACGCCGTAGGGGCAGGCGGGCACGCAGTAGCCGCAGCCGTTGCAGACGTCCTCCTGGACGACGACCGTGCCGAACTCGGTGCGGAACAGCGCCCCCGTGGGGCACACGTCCAGGCAGGCGGCGTGCGTGCAGTGCTTGCACACGTCCGAGGACATCAGCCAGCGCAGTTCGGTGCGGCCGTCGGGGGAGACCGGGGAGATCCGCGGGTCGGGTGCCTGGGCGGGCGCGGGAGCCGGGACGGGGCCGGGGGAGGAGGTGTCGGTGCCGAGCCGGGAGGCGGCGGCGAACACGTCCACGTCGTCATGGGCGACCCCGGGCTCCTGCCCGCCGAGTGGCTTGCGCTGCTCGATGAAGGCCACGTGCCGCCAGGTGTCGGCGCCGAGGCCCCGCGTGTTGTCGTAGGACATGCCGGTCAGTTCCAGCCCGTCCTCAGGGATCGCGTTCCACTCCTTGCAGGCCACCTCGCACGCCTTGCAGCCGATGCACACGGAGGTGTCGGTGAAGAAGCCCACCCGTGGCGGGGCGTCGGGGTATCCGGACGCCCCGGACACGTCGGGCTGCGGACCGTACAGCGCGTTCCCGTGCCTGTCCTCGGCGTCCCTCATGCCGTCCCTCCTCGCTCACGACCGCACGGCCCCCCCCGGCACCCCGCCCGGCGCGGCCCGTACGACGTCCGCCCGCCGCTGCCGGATGTCCGCCGGATGCCGGGTTCCTCGCTCGGGTGCGCTGTTTCGAGCCTGGCACGGGTCCCCCCGCTCCGCGCGTCCGAAACGGCCCCGCCGGCTCTCCCGGGCGGCGCGCGTCCGGCCGGCGTATCGAGCGCTCGGCCGCACGGGGGAGGGAGCCGATGGAACAAATCGAGACGGGTACCCCGTTGACGCGACCTCACACCGGTCCTGGACGGGGTGGTTCCCCGACCTCCGAGGGTTGGCCGATTGCTTTGTCCAAGCCTGCGAAGGTGGGTTAACCTGCGGCGTATTTTCTCATCATGCAAATCCGTGAACTGCGGAAATGCACACACCAACGGTCGGGCGGCCCACAGCCCCCGGCCGCGGTTCCGAGCTTCCGGCGCGGGGGCTCTTGGGGAGCGGATCGAGGGTGCGCATGGCCGGCAAGGCGACCGGGACGACCGAGGCCGTCCCGGGTGACCACGAACTGAGAAGACTGCTCGCGGGCCTGACCGCGGTGCGTGACGGGGACTTCGGCACGCGGCTGCCGGACGACTCCACCGGACTCATGGGGGACATCGCCACCGTCTTCAACGGCATGGTCGATCAGTTGTCCGTATTCACCTCGGAAGTCACCCGCGTGGCGCGCGAGGTGGGCACGGAGGGCACCCTCGGCGGGCAGGCGCAGGTGCCGGGCGTCTCCGGCACTTGGGCCGACCTGACCGACTCGGTCAACGCGATGGCGGGCAACCTCACCACACAGGTCCGCGACATCGCGCAGGTCGCCACCGCCGTGGCCAAGGGCGACCTGTCGCAGAAGATCGACGTGCCCGCGCGCGGCGAGATCCTCCAGCTGAAGGAGACCGTCAACACGATGGTCGACCAGCTGTCCGCGTTCGCCGACGAGGTGACGCGCGTGGCGCGCGAGGTGGGCACCGAAGGCCGCCTGGGTGGTCAGGCGCAGGTGCCCGGGGTCGCCGGTGTCTGGCGGGACCTGACGGACTCGGTCAATTTCATGGCCGGGAACCTGACGGCGCAGGTGCGCAACGTGGCCCAGGTGACGACCGCGGTGGCGCAGGGTGATCTGTCGCAGAAGATCACGGTGGACGCGCGGGGCGAGATCCTGGAGCTGAAGAGCACCATCAACACGATGGTGGACCAGCTGTCGGCGTTCGCGGACGAGGTGACCCGGGTGGCCCGGGAGGTGGGCACCGAGGGCCGGCTCGGCGGCCAGGCGGACGTCAAGGGCGTCAAGGGCACCTGGCGGGACCTGACGGACTCGGTCAATTTCATGGCCGGGAACCTGACGGCGCAGGTGCGCAACGTGGCCCAGGTGGCCACCGCGGTGGCGCAGGGTGATCTGTCGCAGAAGATCACGGTGGACGCGCGGGGCGAGATCCTGGAGCTGAAGAGCACCATCAACACGATGGTGGACCAGCTGTCGGGCTTCGCGGACGAGGTGACCCGGGTGGCCCGGGAGGTGGGCACCGAGGGCCGGCTCGGCGGCCAGGCACAGGTCCGCGGCGTCGCCGGCACCTGGAAGGACCTCACCGACAACGTCAACGTGATGGCCTCCAACCTCACCGGCCAGGTCCGCTCCATCGCGCAGGTCGCCACCGCCGTCGCCAAGGGCGACCTCTCGCAGAAGATCACCGTCGAGGCCAAGGGCGAGGTCGCCGCCCTCGCCGACGTCATCAACACCATGGTCGACACGCTCTCGGCGTTCGCGGACGAGGTGACCCGGGTGGCCCGCGAGGTGGGCACCGAGGGCCGGCTCGGCGGCCAGGCGCACGTGCCCAACGTGGCCGGCACCTGGAAGGACCTCACCGACAACGTCAACTCCATGGCCAACAACCTCACCGGCCAGGTGCGCAACATCGCGCTGGTGACCACGGCCGTGGCCAGGGGCGACCTGTCGAAGAAGATCGACGTCGACGCCCGGGGCGAGATCCTCGAACTCAAGACCACCATCAACACGATGGTCGACCAGCTCTCCGCCTTCGCCGACGAGGTGACCCGCGTCGCCCGTGAGGTGGGCACCGAGGGCCGGCTCGGCGGCCAGGCCGAGGTCGAGGGCGTCTCCGGCACCTGGAAGCGGCTCACGGAGAACGTCAACGAACTCGCCGGCAACCTCACCCGGCAGGTCCGCGCCATCGCCGACGTGGCCAGCGCCGTCGCCGAGGGCGACCTGACCCGGTCCATCACCGTCGACGCCTCCGGCGAGGTCGCCGACCTCAAGGACAACATCAACTCGATGGTGGGGTCCCTGCGCGAGACCACCCGGGCCAACCAGGAACAGGACTGGCTCAAGACCAACCTCGCCCGGATCTCCGGCCTGATGCAGGGCCACCGCGACCTGCCCGTCGTCGCCGAGCTCATCATGGACGAGCTGGTGCCGCAGGTGTCCGCCCAGTACGGCGCCTTCTACCTCGCCGAGGAGGGCGCGTCCGGGCCCGAGCTGCGGCTCGTCGGCGCCTACGGCCGGCCCGAGGAGGACCCGCGGCCCGTCCGTATCCCGTTCGGCCGCTCCCTGGTCGGCCAGACCGCGCGCAGCCGCCGCACCGTCGCCGTCGACCGGCTGCCGGCCGGATACGTCACCATCTCCTCCGGGCTCGGACAGATCGAGCCGACCGCACTGCTGCTGCTGCCCATCGTCTTCGAGGACCAGGTCCTCGGCGTCATCGAGCTGGCCTCCGTCACCCCGTTCACCGCGATCCACCGGGACTTCCTCCAGCAGCTGGTCGACACCATCGGCGTCAACGTCAACACCATCGTCGCCAACGCCCGCACCGACGAACTGCTCCAGGAGTCGCAGCGCCTCACCAGCGAACTGCAGTCCCGCTCCGCCGAGTTGCAGGCCCGGCAGGAGGAACTCCAGCAGTCCAACGCCGAACTGGAGGACAAGGCCTCCCTGCTCGCGGACCAGAACCGGGACATCGAGGCGAAGAACCTGCAGATCGAACAGGCCCGGCAGGAACTGGAGGCGCGTGCCCAGCAGCTGTCGCTCGCCTCCAAGTACAAGTCCGAGTTCCTCGCCAACATGAGCCACGAGCTGCGCACCCCGCTCAACAGCCTGCTCATCCTGGCCCAGCTGCTGGCCCAGAACCCCTCCCGCAACCTCACCCCGAAGCAGGTCGAGTACGCGGGCATCATCCACTCCGCCGGCTCGGACCTGCTCCAGCTGATCAACGACATCCTGGACCTGTCCAAGGTCGAGGCCGGCAAGATGGACGTCACGCCGGAGCGGGTCCCGCTGCGCCAGCTGATCGAGTACGTCGAGGCCACCTTCCAGCCGATGACCTCGCAGAAGAGCCTCGACTTCACCATCACCACGGCCCCCGGCGCCCCCGCCGACCTGCTCACCGACGACTCAAGGCTCCGGCAGATCCTGCGCAACCTGCTGTCCAACGCGGTGAAGTTCACCGAGCAGGGCGGCGTCGAACTGCGTGTCGAACCCGCCGCCGACGGTGATGTGCCCGGCGGCGTCGTGCGGGGCGGCGCGATCGTCGCGTTCCGGGTGAAGGACACCGGCATCGGCATCCCCGAACAGCAGCTGGAGACCATCTTCGGCGCGTTCCAGCAGGCGGACGGCACCACGAGCCGCAAGTACGGCGGCACCGGGCTCGGCCTGTCCATCACCCGCGAGATCGCCCACCTGCTCGGCGGCGCCGTCACCGTGGACAGCACCCCAGGCAAGGGCAGCACCTTCACCCTCTACCTGCCCGTCTCCCGCCCGGACTTCGAGGAACACGTGCGCGGCGGACGCCCCGCCGTCCCGACGGACGAACGGGACCGGACCGACGGTCCTCCCGGGCAGGCGCTGCCCAAGGAGCTGCCGGCGGCCACCGCGAGGCGGGAGCGCCCGCGCCGCCTGCTCGTGGTCGAGGAGCGTCCGCGCGGACTGCTCACCCTGGTCGCCGAGAGCGTGGTCCGGGACCTGGAGCACGCCCGCGCCGACGGCACCGGCACACCCGTCGACATCATCACCGCGGTCGGCGCCCAGGAGGCCGCCGGCGCCCTCGCCGCCGAACCCTGCCACTGTGTCGTCGTGGAACTCGGCATGCCCGACGGGGAGTCGGCCCGCTTCCTGGAGGCCCTGCGCGGCGACTCGGCCCTGACCAGCGTCCCGGTGCTGGTGCACGGCTCGCAGCGCACCGAGCCGGCCTCCGAGGACACCGCGGGCGGTTCGCTGGAGTACCTGTTCAGCCTGGACGATCTGCGCGAACGGATCGCGCTGCACCTGTCGGCCGAGGAGCCCGGCGAGGTGCTCACCCTGGTCCGCGGCGACGAACTCCCGCGCACCGCACCGCACCTGATCGACGAGCACACCCGCGGCCGGACCGTCCTCGTCGTCGACGACGACGCCCGGAACCTGTTCGCGCTCAGCGGTATCCTCGAACTGCACGGATTCCGTGTCCTGCACGCGGAGAACGGCCGCAAGGGCATCGAGACGCTGGTGAACAACCCGGACGTCGAACTCGTCCTGATGGACGTGATGATGCCCGAGATGGACGGCTACACGGCCACGGCCGAGATCCGCAAGATGCCGCGGTACGCCGGGCTCCCGGTCATCGCCGTCACGGCCAAGGCCATGCAGGGCGACCGGGAGAAGAGCCTCGCCTCCGGGGCCAGCGACTACGTCACGAAACCCGTCGACACGCACGACCTCATCGCCTGTGTCCGGCGCTGGCTCCCCGCATGAGCCCGGCACAGCACGCCCGCCCGTCCGCAGGCCGAGGAGTATGGACCCGGTGACCACCCATGAACCGCCCGCCGGACTCGACGCGCCGGCCGGCCCGCCCGAGCGGCTGCCGTCCGCCGGAGCCGTGCTGCCCGACGCGCCCGCCACCACCCCGGTGGGCCGGCTCGCCGCCACGGTGGAACGGCTGCGCCGGGAGGTACGCGTGGCGCAGGCCGAGGCCGAGGGCCGGGCGCTGATCGAACTGGCCAAGGGCATCCTCGTCGAGCGGCTGGGCTGCGGCCCGGCCCAGGCCGCCCGCCAGCTCGCCGAACTGACCGAGCAGGCGCAGGTGACCCCGCTGGAGTTCGCGGTGGACGTCATCAACCAGGCGGCCCGGGACCGCGTCTCGGAGATCACCGAGGCGTTCCTGTCCGTGGCCGCGGACGAGGCCGGGCCGGTCGAGGAGTCCGCCGCCGTACGGCTGCGCGCCGCCGAGAGCGGCGTACTGGCCGCGCCCGACACCCAGACGATGGCCGACTCGCTGCTCGCGCACGCCCTGCGCCCGCTCGGCGCGGTCGCCGTGGCCATCTGGTCGGTCGGCCCGGACGGCTCGCTGACCCTCGCCGGCAGCGCCGGCTTCCCACCGGGCGAGGCGGCCCGCTGGCGTTATGTGCCGCCCGACGTGGCGACGGTGGCCCGGCGGGGCCTGACCGAGCCCGACGGCCAGTGGCTGCCCTCGCTCGCCGAGTCCGGGCTGCCCACCATCGGCCGGCGCGAGTACGCCGACGGCGCCCGGATCGCCGTACCGTCCGGCACGGGCGGCCGGATCCACGGCGTCCTGGAGATCGCCTGGCCCAAGCCGGAGGGACCGCTGCCGCGCCCCGTCGTCCGGCAGGTGGAGGCACTCGCCGAGCTGTGCGCGCACACCCTGGAGACCCTCACGCCGCCGGCCGCCACCGGGCCGGAGCCGGGGGTGCTGCCCGACGTGGTCGAACTGATGGACCTGGCCGACGGGCTGCACGACCCGGCCCTGGTGCTCGTGCCGCACCTGGACGACGCGGGGCTGCTGGTCGACTTCCGCATCCAGCACGTCAACAGCCGCTTCCTCGACCCCGCGGGCCGGCCCCGGGCCGTCGTGGGCGGCGCCCTGCTGCTGGAGGCCTACCCGATGGCGGCCGGTACAGGCGAGCTGTTCCAGCGCGTGGAGCGGGTCTATGCCACCGGGGAGCCGTTCCGCGCCCACCGGATGCGGCTGACCGCGCTGGTCGACCAGGTGCCGCTGTCCGCCGTCGCCGACATCAGCGTCAGCCGGCACGGCGGCGCCGTGCTGCTGATCTGGCGCATCGAGGACGAGACGGCACGCCTGGCCAGCCTGCTCCAGAACGCCCAGCGGCTGGGGCGGATCGGCGGCTTCGAGGAGAACCTGCTCACCGGCGAGATCACCTGGAACGGCCAGCTGTTCGGTCTCTACGGCCGCCCGGTCAGCAGCCCCCCGGTCCCCCTGCAGGAACTGCCGGCCCACGCCCACCCCGACGACGCCGTCACCCTCGGCCGCTTCCTGCGCACCCTGCTGCACCACCGCAGGCCCGCCTCCGCCGCGTTCCGGCTGCTGCGCCCGGACGGCGTGACCCGGCACATGCGGGTGGTCGCCGAACCCGTGCTCGACACCGACGGGCAGCTCTTCGTCCTCCGCGGCGCCTACCAGGACATCTCCGCCCAGCACTGGACCGAGGTCGCCCTGGCCGCCACGCGTGACCAGCTCGCCCACACCGAGCAGCAGGCCGCGGAGCGCAACCGGCTGGCCCTCCAGCTCCAGCACGCCATCATGCCCCCGGCCCAGGCCCCGCTGCGGGTGCCCGGCCTCCAGGTGGCGGTGCGCTACCGGCCGGCCGAGACCGAACACCTCGTCGGCGGTGACTGGTACGACGCCGTGGTGCTGCCCTCCGGGCTGGTCCTGCTGTGCGTGGGCGACGTCGCCGGGCACGGCATAGAGGCGGCGACCAGCATGGTCGTGCTGCGCAACGCGCTGCGCGGCCTCGCGGTGACCGGGGCCGGCCCGGCACAGCTGCTGTCCTGGCTGAACATCGTCGCCCACCATCTGACCGGCGCCGTCACCGCGACCGCCGTGTGCGGTCTGTACGACGGCGAGCGGCGGATCCTGCGCTGGGCCCGGGCCGGTCATCTGCCGCCGGTGCTGGTGCGCCAGCCGGACGCCACCGCGCTGCCCCCGGTCAAGGGGCTGCTGCTGGGCGCCGTGCCGGAGGCGCGGTACGAGGAGACGGAAGTGCAGCTGGCCGCGGGGGACACCCTGCTGATGTACACCGACGGTCTGATCGAGCGCCGGGACCGCTCCGTGGAGGAGTCACTGACTCACCTCCTGGACACCGCGCGGGCCGCGCCCAGCACGCTGGACCAGCAACTGGACCGGCTGCTCACCTTCAGCAGGTCGGACACCGACGACGACACCTGCATCGTCGGCATCAGGGTCGCCTGACGCCTTCCGTCCGGCCGCTCAGCCCGCTGTCGCGGGGGTGAGCGGCACGGTCGCGGTGACCCGCTTGCCGTGGGACAGCCAGGTCACCTCCCAGCCGCGGCAGAGCATCGTCACGAGATGCAGTCCGTGCCCCCCGATCCGCCGGGGGTCGGGAGGGCGCCGGCGCGGCGGCTCCGGGGAGGTGTCCGTGACGGTGATGCGCAGGGCCGTCGCGTCGGACAGCAGCTCCAGGCTCAGCGCACACGGGCCGGGCGCGTGCTTGGCCGCGTTGGTGACGAGTTCGCTGACGACGAGCTGGGCATCCTGCACCGGGCGCCGCCCCGGTACCGGGCGTGCCCGGGCGAGCAGCGCGGCGACGGCGTCTCTCGCCTCGGCGATGCTGGATACGCCGGTGTCCCAGGTGCGGCTGTAGCGCAGGAGGGCCGGGCGGCCCTGCGTCATCGCGTGGGTCCTGAGCGGGATGTCCATACCTCGTTGCCCTTTTCCTCTGGGGTCGGGGTCCCTTCCTGTGCACAGGGGGGTCGTGCCGTCCCCTGCTCGGCTACCCGCCGGACGGCCGGTCAAGGGGACGTCCGCGAGGAATCCTCCGGATGCGCACGAACGCCTGCTGGGCAGTGGTGCGGGCACGGCGGGCACACAGCGGAACGGGTCCGGAAATCCGCTTCCGCTGGATTTCCGGACCCGTTCCCGGGACGAATCGGCACAGCCTCAGTGCTTGAAGACGTCCTTCGCCTTCTCCTTGGCCTGCCGGGCGTCTCCCCGAGCACCTTCCATGCGGCCCTCGGCCTCCATGCGCTCGTTTCCGATCGTGCGTCCCACGGCCTCCTTGGCCTTGCCCTTGGCCTGCTCGACCTTGCCCTTGGCCTTCTTGTTGCCAGCCATCGCGTGTCACATCCCAACATCGACGCGGTCTCTGGTCGACATCCGGATTACCGCTCCCGCGCCGGCCAAACCAGGAATTCCGGACCGGGCACCGCCGGAAAACCACGAGGGCTGATCACGGAATTGGCGGGCACCCGCCACTGCGGAGGTGGACAGACATGGTTCCTTTGCTTCTGGTTCTGCTGCTGGCCCTGATTCTTTTCGGGGCGGGCTTCGCCCTGAAGGCGCTGTGGTGGATCGCGGTCATTGTGCTCGTGCTGTGGCTGGTGGGCTTCGTCGTCCGCCCGGCAGGAACCGGAGGCCGGCGCGGCCGCTGGTATCGCTGGTAGGCACGCCACCGAAGGCTCCGCGGGCCCCGGCCGTACGGCCGGGGCCCGCGCCCGTGTGTCCCGACCCCGGCATTGCCCAGTCTTGGTTGAACAGTCCAGACTGATGAACCTACCGTGAGCGGACAGGGACACCACCGCACTCGCGGGCGCGCCACGGCCGGCCACGGGCCGGCTCCGGAGCGGGTGCGACCGGCCACGGGCCGGCTCCGGAGCGGGTGCGACCGCGGGCCATGGCCAGTACGCTCGCCGCACTCACGCACCGCGGGCCGGTGAGCCGCGGCCCGGACCCCACCGGCGGGCGCCGGGCCGTCGTGACCGTCACCGAGGAGGGCCGGGCCGTGCCGGAACAACGCCGATCCGGGTCCGCCAGCCGCCTCGCCCGGGCCCTGCACGACTGCACTCCGCGGGCACGGCAGGCCCCGCACGACGTCGTGCCCCCGCTCGGCCGATCGGCGGAGGCCCGGTGACCGGCCGGGCACGCGCCTCCCGGGATCCGGCCGCCGGAGGACTCCGGGCCCGGCTGCGCGCCCACTCGGCCCGCCTGAGCGACACACCCCCGGGACCCGGCTACAAGTGGGTCGCCCTGTCCAACACCACCCTCGGCGTGCTGATCGCCACGATGGACGCCTCCATCGTGATCATCTCGCTGCCCGCGATCTTCCGCGGCATCGGACTCGACCCGCTCGCGCCCGGCAACATCGGCTACCTGCTGTGGATGATCCTCGGCTATCTGCTGGTCTCGGCCGTGCTGGTCGTCGTCCTCGGCCGGCTCGGCGACATGTTCGGCCGGGTGCGGATCTACAACCTGGGCTTCCTCGTCTTCGCGGCCGCCTCCGTCGCCCTGTCCCTCGACCCGTTCCGGGGCGGCGCGGGCGCGCTCTGGCTGATCCTGTGGCGCGTCGTGCAGGCCTTCGGCGGCTCCATGCTCACCGCCAACTCGGCCGCCATCCTCACCGACGCCTTCCCGGCCCGCCAGCGCGGCATGGCCCTCGGCATCAACCAGATCACCGCTCTCGCCGGCCAGTTCCTCGGTCTCCTCGCCGGCGGTCTGCTCGCCGCCGTCGACTGGCGGGCGGTGTTCTGGGTGAGCGTCCCGGTCAGCGTCACCGGCACCGTCTGGTCGTATCTGAGCCTCAGGGAGACCACGGCCGGCGCGCGCGGCCGCATCGACTGGCTCGGCAACCTCACCTTCGCCTCCGGCGCGGGCATCCTGCTCGCCGGCATCACCTACGGCATCCAGCCCTACGGCGGCCGGCCCACCGGATGGACCAACCCCTGGGTGCTCGGCGGCCTGTCCGGCGGCGCCTTCCTGCTGCTGGTGTTCTGCGTCGTCGAGACCCGGGTCGCCGAGCCGATGTTCCGCCTGTCCCTGTTCAAGGTGCGGGCGTTCGCCGCGGGCAACCTGGCGGCCCTGCTCACCGCCGTGGCCCGGGGCGGGCTGCAGTTCATGCTCATCATCTGGCTGCAGGGCATCTGGCTGCCCCTGCACGGCTACGACTTCGAGGACACCCCGTTGTGGGCCGGTGTCTTCATGCTGCCGCTCACCCTCGGCTTCCTGATCGCCGGGCCCGTCTCCGGCTACCTGTCCGACCGGTTCGGCGCCCGGCTCTTCTCCACCGCCGGACTGGTCCTCGTCGCCGCCTCCTTCGTCGGACTGCTCGCGCTGCCGGTGGACTTCGACTACACCGCCTTCGCCGCGCTGCTGCTGCTCAGCGGCCTGGGCCAGGGCATGTTCTCCGCGCCCAACACCTCGTCGGTCATGGGCAGCGTGCCCGCCCGGTACCGGGGCGTCGCCTCCGGCATGCGCTCCACCTTCCAGAACTCCGGCACGGCCCTGTCCATCGGCGTCTTCTTCTCCCTGATGGTCTCCGGCCTGGCCTCCTCCCTGCCGTCGACGCTCGCCGACGGGCTCCGGGCGCACGGCGTGCCCGCTTCGACCGCCCACGAAGTGGCCTCGCTGCCGCCCGTCAGCACCCTGTTCGCGACGTTCCTGGGCGACAACCCCGTCGGCCATCTGCTGGGCGGCGCGTCGGCCCACCTGACCGAGACCCAGCGCGCCACCCTGACCGGGCACGGCTTCTTCCCGGCACTCGTCTCCGGCCCGTTCCACCACGGGCTGAGCATCGTCTTCGGCGTCGCCGCCGGGATGGCCCTGGTGTCCGCGCTGGCCTCGGCGCTGCGGGGCCGTCACGAACGCGCCGCCGACGGTCCCCCGACCCGTGGACCGGCCCCGGCCGCCGAGGACCGGCCCACACGCACCTCGCGCTAGCCGGCGTACGCCCGCAGCGGATAGTGGTCCGAGAGGTCGGTGTACGTGTACGACGTACCCCAGCTGCTCACGGTCCAGGGGGCCGACCGCTCCTGGACGACCTCGTTGTGCCAGCGCGCCGGGCGGGCGTGCCCCGCGCGGGCGAGGACGTAGTCCAGGTCCTCGCGCGGATCGTCCGGATAGCGGTAGCGGGCGACGGAGTTCTCCTGCGTGTCGAACGAGTACGGGTGCCCGGTGCGGGCGTCCGCGCCGGCCAGGCCCGCGTCGGCGAGCATCGAGGCGTACTCGCCGCCGCGCGAGTCGACGTTGAGGTCACCCGCGACCAGGACCTCCTCGTCCGCGGGGATGTTCTTCGCGTCCAGGAAGGCGTCGATCGCCTTGAACTGCCGGCTGCGGTCCCGCGCCGCCTCGCCCGCACCGCAGCCGGAGTCCGTGGACTGCGTGTGCGTGCCGACGACGTGCACCCTGGCGCCGCCGACGTCCAGCACCACGTACGCGAACCCCTTGTTGGACCACCAGTCGGAGCCGCACGCGTCCTTGTAGACGTACTGCTCCTTGTGCAGGACCGGCCACTTGCTCAGCACGGTGACCCCGCCGTCCTCGGGCGTGGTGGAGGAGTACGCCCCGCCGGTGGCGTTCCAGCCGTCGCGGCCGCGCCCCACCACCGGTGTCTGGTACGGGTACTGGGCCGCCGCCGCGCGCTTCAGCGCGTCCGAGGAGGAGTTGTCGAACGCCTCCTGCAGCACCACCACGTCGTTGCCCTGGAAGAAGGACGCCTTGGGTATCTCCGCGGCCCGGTGGTCCTGCCCCCAGTTCGGGTAGAGGTTCCGGCTCATGAGGAAGACGTTGTAGGTCAGGACCCGCAGCGCCGGTGCCGGTTCGGCAGCGGCGGCCGGTGCCGGACCGGCGAGCGCCGCCGTGGGCAGGGCGAGGGCGAGCACGGCCGCGGCGAGGGCGCGGCGCGGGCGAAAGGGCGTCACTGGATCTCCCTGTCGATGAAGGGGCTGAGTGGCGCCGCACATCAAACCATCCGGAATTACCCGCAGGTAACACCCAGGAGCGCATCGGATGGCGTCCAGCGGAGGAACAGGGGGGTCCGGAGATCGACGAAGCTCCCCCAGCACTTCTCCGAACCGGGGGAGCCCGGACCCAGGCCATGATGGCCGGTCTGTTTTCCAGTCTGCTCCTTCCGGACCGGCGCCCACCACCCCGACACGCGACCGATCCGACCCGCCGATGCGGCTGCTTGCCTTGCGGCGGTGCCGGGGAACAAGGTGGAGGTGTGGAGCGAGGTGGCAGGGCGTCCATGCAGCCGGTGGCCGAGCGGGCGGTGGTGCTGCGGCTGACGGGGAGCATCGACGCGCTCGGCGCCGGTGATCTCGGGCGCGAACTCGGTCTGCGGCTGCGGCGGGCCGACGAAGGCGGTCTGCGGCTCGTCCTGGACATGTCCGGTGTGAGCCGGCTGAGCAGCGCGGCGGTCGACACCCTGGCCGCCCACACCCGGCACCGCACCGCCGGCCCCGTCCTGGTCACCGGCGCCACGCCTCAGGTCCGCGGTGCGCTCACGCGGACACCGCTGCCGGGCATCCTGCTGTTCCCGAGCCTGGAGGGCGCTCTCGCCACCGTGTGCGCCGACAGCCCCGCGGCGGTGGCCCCGGCCCGGGAGTACGGGGCCGAGGAGACGTCCGGCGAGCTGTTCGGGCTCCGCGCCAAGGCCCGCACCAGCGGCATCATCGGCATCGCCCAGGGCATCCTCATCGCCCGTTACGGTCTGCCCGGCCCCGCCGCCGCCTTCGCCCTGCTGCGGGCGGGATCCCAGCACCACAACGTGCCGCTGCGGCTGCTGGCCTCGGCGGTGGTGACCGCTCCGCCGCCGCGGACGGCGCGGGAGTGGTTCCCGGGGCGCCGGCACACCGCGCCGCCCTTCGGCGCCCTGGAGTTCGCGGAAGCGGCGGATCCGCGCGACCGCCGCCAGATGCTGAAGGCCACCGTGTACGCGGCGGTGACGCTGGCGGACGCGGACGCGGCGGAGATCCATCTGAGCGACGCCGTGCAGGACGAGGCGCTCCTGATGGAGGCCCACCACGGCCTGGACGCGGCCTACCGCGACTGCCTCGCCCTGGTCACCGGGCCGCCCGCGGTCTGTGCGCGGGCGCGGGCCGCGGGCCGGCCGGTGACCGTCCCCGACGTGGCCGCCGACCCGGAGCTGGCGGGGCACGCCGTCGGCCGTGCGGCCCTCGCGGCGGGCAGCCGCGCCCTGTACGCCACGCCGATGGTCACGGAGGACGGCGGGTGCAGCGGCGTGATCTGTGTGCACCGGTCCGAGCCCGGTGCCTGGCTCGCCGCGGGCGAGGCGGCCGCCCTCGACTCCCTCGCCCGGGACCTGGCGGCGTGGCGGTCCTGGTACCGGCGCACCGTGGTGCAGGACGCGCTGGAGTATCTGCACGCCCACGGGCCGGCGGGCGGCTGAGGCGGGGTCAGCGCTCGCGGCGCCGTCGCACCAGGTGCCGTACGGCGAACCCGGCGACGACGAGGGCCGCGGTGATGACGGCGTACAGCTGGTAGCGCCTGATCTCGTCGTACACCGCGGTGATGTGGCTGCCCGCCAGATAGGCGAGGGTGGTCCACAGGCCGACCCACAGGGCCGCGCCGACGGCGTTGAAGGCGAGGAAGCGGCGCCAGCGCATCCGGGTCGTGCCCGCGATGATGCCGTTGGCCTGGCGCAGGCCCTCCACGAACCGCGCCACCGACACGATCTTGCCGCCGTGCCGGGTGAAGAACCGCTCGGCGGTCGCGAACCGCTTCGGCGTCAGGAGGACGTACCGTCCCCACCGGTCGACGAGGGTCCGCCCGCCGGCCCGGCCGATCACATAGCCGATGTTGTCCCCGGCCACGGCGGCGGCGAACGCGATGACCGCCACGGCCACGACGTCCAGGCGTCCCGCACCCGCGTACACGCCCGCCGCGAGGAGGATCGTCTCGCCGGGCGCGGGGACCCCGAAGTCCTCCACGAGGACGACCGCCCCGACGGCCCAGTACCCGTAGTGGCCGAGCAGTGGCTCCAGAGGGGCCAGCGGTCCCGGGAGGGGAGGGGACATGCCTCCACCGTACGCCGGAGCCGCCGGACGCCGGGCCGGGCTCAGGTCCGGCCGGCCGGCGCCTGGTCCTGGGCGGCGTCGTGGCCGGCCTCGGCCTCCGGTGCCGTACGCCGGTCAGCGCCGCCGGTCAGCCGCCGGGCGAGCGGCTCGGTGTACCGGGCCGTCAGCGGGCCGAGGACGACCAGGATCAGCACGTAGGCGGTGGCCAGCGGGCCGAGATCGGAATCGATGCCGGAGGTGACGGCGAGTCCCGCGATGACGATGGAGAACTCGCCGCGGGCCACCAGGGTGCCGCCGGCCCGCCACCGGCCCCTGGCCGAGATCCCCGCGCGGCGGGCGGCCCAGTAGCCCGTGGCGATCTTGGTGAGGGTGGTGACGACGGCCAGGGCGAGCGCGGGCAGCAGTACGGGCGGGATGCTCGCCGGATCGGTGTGCAGGCCGAAGAAGACGAAGAACACTGCCGCGAACAAATCCCGCAGGGGTGCGAGGAGGTGGTGGGCGCCCTCGGCGACCTCGCCGGACAGGGCGATCCCGACGAGGAAGGCGCCGACCGCGGCCGAGACCTGCAGCTGCTGGGCGACACCGGCCACGAGCAGCGTCAGACCGAGCACCACCAGCAGCAGTTTCTCGGGGTCGTCGGTGGAGACGAAGCGGGAGATGTGCCGGCCGTAGCGCACCGCCACCAGCAGCACCAGACCCGCCACCCCGAGCGCGATGGCCAGCGTGACGCTGCCCGCCGCGAAGCCGGTCCCGGCCAGCAGGGCCGTCACGACGGGCAGGTAGACCGCCATGGACAGGTCCTCCAGCACCAGGATGCTGAGGATCACCGGCGTCTCCCGGTTGCCGATCCGGCCCAGGTCACCGAGGACCTTGGCGATGACGCCGGAGGAGGAGATCCAGGTGATGCCGGCCAGGACGACGGCGGCGATCGGGCCCCAGCCGAGCAGCAGGGCCATGGCGGCGCCGGGCAGGGCGTTGAGGGTGGCGTCGACGATCCCGGCCGGGTACTGGGTCTTCAGGTTGGAGACCAGATCGCCGGCCGTGTATTCGAGGCCGAGCATGAGCAGCAGCAGGATCACGCCGATCTCCGCGCCGATGGCGACGAACTCCTCGCTGGCCCCGAGCGGCAGCAGCCCGCCCTCGCCGAAGGCCAGTCCCGCCAGCAGGTACAGCGGTATGGGCGAGAACCGCAGGCGGGCGGCGAGCCGCCCGAGCAGCCCCAGGCCCAGGATGATCGCGCCGAACTCGATCAGGAAGACCGCGGAGGAATGCACCGGATCACTCCCGCCCGAGTATCGCGGCGGCCGCGTCGACACCCTCGCGGGTGCCGATGACGATCAGGGTGTCCCCGCCGGCCAGCCGGAAGCCGGGGCCGGGGGAGGGGATCGCCTCCGCGCGGCGCAGTACGGCCACGATGGACACGCCGGTCTCGGTCCGCATCCGGGTGTCGCCGAGCAGCCGACCGTTCCAGTGCGAGGTTCCGGACAGTTCGATCCGCTCGGCCACCAGGCCCAGTTCCGTCGTGGACAGCAGGGTGGGGCTGTGGTGGGTCGGCTTCAGGGCGTCCACCAGGGCCTCCGCCTCCTGTCCGGTGAGGCGGACCGACAGAGCGCAGGCATCGGGATCGTCGCGCCGGTAGGCGTTCAGCGTGCGCGAGCCGTCCCGGTGGGCCACCACCGACACATGGCGGTGCTCGCGGGTCGTCAGGTCGTACCGGACGCCGATGCCCGGCAACGGTGTCCTGCTGGTGCGTGCGGTGCTCATGGCCGCCCCCCTGCCCGGGTTTGAACATCTCTTGGTGAAACCATTACCCGGAGCTTAGCGGGACCGTGATCGTCCGCGGGAGCCCGGGGCGGGCAGGGGGGAGCGTCATGAGCGGGAGGTGACGTCCTCGTCGTCGGGGCCGGGCTGGCACGCGTGGCACAGCTCGTGCTCCCCGTCGCGGGTGACGACGGTTCCCCAGCCGAGGCACAGCTCGCAGTCGCGAGCGAGGCTCAGGTCCGGGTGAGGAGGGAGAAGGGGACTGCGGTGGGCTCCGTACGCCATACGGTGAGCGGCTCCTCGAAGTCGCTGGGGCTGTCGTGGGGAAGGGATGACAACGCTGTCCGAATGGCTTCCATTATGTCCTACTTTTCCCTTAAGTCTGTGACGTGGGTCACAAGACAGGGGGTCAGCCGAGATTTCCCAGCCGGGCGTCCCGCCACAGGTCCACGCCGCCGTCGGTCGCGAGCTTGTCGATCTCGGCCAGCTCCTCGCCGGTGAAGTCGAGGTTCTCCAGCGCGGCGACGTTCTGCTCCAGCTGCTCGACCCGGGAGGCGCCGATCACGAGGGACGTCACCCGCTCGTCCCGCAGCGCCCAGGCCAGCGCCAGCTGGGCCAGCGTCTGCCCGCGCCGGGCGGCGATGTCGTTCAGGGCGCGCAGCCGGCCCCGCAGCTCGTCCGTCAGCCAGGAGGCGTCCAGCGAGGTCCCCCGGGCGGCCCGCGAGTCCTGCGGGACACCCTCCAGGTAGCGGCCCGTGAGCAGGCCCTGGGCGAGCGCCGTGAAGCCGATGACCCCGAAGCCCTCCTCCCGCGCCGCCTCCAGCAGGCCGTCGGTCTCGATCCAGCGGTTGAGCATGCTGTACGACGGCTGGTGGATCAGCAGCGGGGTGCCGAGGTCGCGCAGGATCGCGGCGGCCTGCCGGGTGCGCTCGGCGTCGTAGGAGGAGATGCCGACGTAGAGGGCCTTGCCCTGGCGGACGGCGGTGTCGAGCGCGCCCATGGTCTCCTCCAGGGGCGTGCTCGCGTCCAGCCGGTGGGAGTAGAAGATGTCCACGTAGTCCAGGCCCGTCCGGCTGAGGGACTGGTCCAGCGAGGCGAGCAGGTACTTGCGGGAGCCGCCGCCCTGCCCGTAGGGGCCGGGCCACATGTCCCAGCCGGCCTTGGTGGAGATCACCAGCTCGTCGCGGTACGGCGCCAGGTCGCTCCTGAGCAGCCGTCCGAAGTTGCTCTCGGCCGCGCCGTACGGGGGGCCGTAGTTGTTGGCCAGGTCGTGGTGGGTGATCCCGAGGTCGAAGGCGCGCAGCGCGATCTCCCGCTGGGCCTCGAACGGGCGGTCGTCGCCGAAGTTGTGCCAGTAGCCCAGGGACAGGACCGGCAGGTCCAGCCCGGAACGGCCGGTGCGCCGGTAGCGCATGGTGCCGTCGTAGCGAGCGGGGTCCGCGACGTACGTCATCGGGTCTTCTCCGGGTGGTGCCGTAGGGGGTGCCCCTGCGTGTGCGCACGGGCACGTCCACCCTGCTCCCTGGTGCCCGGCAAGTCCAACCGACGTCAGGGATGGGATTGAGCGGTTCCGTTTCTTAATCGGGGAGACGGGCAGGCGGTGATCACGAGGGCGAGACGAAGGAGGCGCTCGTGAGCGGTGCGATGTCCGGTGGGGAGGGGGGCGCCCCGGGCAGACCGCGGGTACCGCAGGCCGTGGCGCGGCTGCCGCGCCAGGTCCGCGAGGAGCTGACCCGCAGGCTCCGCCGCAACCGCGGGGCCTTCGACAAGGACGACGTCCAGGTCGTCGAGCCCCCGCTGCTCCGGCGTGCCGTCGGCGCCTCCGCGCTCGGCAACTGCATGGAGTGGTTCGACTTCGGCGTCTACAGCTACCTCGCCGCGACCATCGGGAAGGTCTTCTTCCCGGGCGCCTCACCGGCCGCCCAGGTCATCTCCTCGTTCGCGACCTTCGCCGCCGCCTTCGTCGTACGGCCCCTCGGCGGACTGGTCTTCGGGCCGCTGGGTGACCGGATCGGACGGCAGAAGGTGCTCGCCACCACCATGATCATGATGGCGGTGGGCACCTTCGCCATCGGGATCATCCCCGGCTACGCCACCATCGGCATCGCCGCGCCGGTGCTGCTCCTGCTCGCCCGCATGGTCCAGGGCTTCTCCACGGGGGGCGAGTACGGCGGGGCCACCACCTTCGTCGCCGAGTACTCCCCGGACCGCCGGCGCGGCTTCCTGTCCAGCTGGCTCGACTTCGGCACGTTCGTCGGCTACGCCCTCGGCTCGGCCCTGGTCACCGCGCTGAACCTGGCCCTGACGGACGGCCAGATGCTCTCCTGGGGCTGGCGCGTCCCGTTCCTGGTCGCCGGACCGCTCGGGGTGATCGGCCTCTACATGCGGCTGAAGCTGGAGGAGTCCCCGGCCTTCCAGCAGCAACTGGACGAACACGAGAAGGCCCTGGCGCAGGAGTCGGCGGGCAGCGAGTTCAAGGACATCGTCCGCAACCACTGGCGCCCCTTGCTCGTCTGCATGGGGCTGGTGCTGCTCTACAACGTCACCAACTACATGGTCACCGGCTATCTGCCGACCTATCAGACCGAGACCCTGAAGCGCTCCAGCGGCTCGGCGGACCTCCTGGTGCTCGTCGGCATGCTGTGGATCGTCGTCCTGATCACCTTCCTCGGCCGGCTCAGCGACCGGGTGGGGCGGCGGCCGCTGTACGCCGTCGCCGCCGCCGCGATGATCGTCCTCGCCGTCCCGGCCTTCCTGCTGATCAAGGCGGAGGGAACCTGGCCGCCGATTCTCGGGGTGCTGCTCCTGGCCACGCTGCTGGCCTGCTTCGCCGCTCCCAGCGCGGCCACCCTGCCCGCCCTGTTCCCGACCGCCGTCCGCTACGCGGCCATGGGGATCGGTTTCAACATCGCCGTCGCCGCGTTCGGCGGCACCACCCCGCTGGTCACCGCCGCGCTGGTCGGTCTCAGCGGCGACGACCTCATGCCGGCCTACTATCTGATGCTGGCCGGCGCCATCGGACTGCTCACCGTCAGGTTCCTGCCGGAGAGCGCCCAGGTGCCGCTCAAGGGCTCGCAGCCGATGGTCGGTTCACGGGAGGAGCGGCGCGAGCTGATCTCGACGTCGAAGGAGCTGTACGCCTTCACCGAGGAACGGGACGAGGCGCGGCGCGGCTGAGCCACCGGCGCGGCACGGATGGAGTCGTCCGATCCTACGAACTTCTCGCAAGCCGGGTTACCGGCCCACCCCGTGTTTGATAGGAAACTTTCCTACCAATACCGGTACGGGCCAACTGGCCGCCCCCCACACTCCCTTGGAGCCCCCGTGGTGTTCGCAGACCGCACACCGGCGTCCCCCGCCCACCTCTCCCGCCGGGCCGTCGTGGCCGCGCTCGGCGCCGTCGCCTCCGGTGCCCTGCTCGGCGTCACACCCGCCGCCGTGGCACGGGCCGCCGCACCCGGCCTGGACGACCCGGCGAAGAAGGAGATCGCCATGAAGCTGGTGTCGAGCGCGGAGAACTCCTCGCTCGACTGGAAGGCCCAGTACAAGTACATCGAGGACATCGGCGACGGCCGCGGCTACACCGCCGGCATCATCGGCTTCTGCTCCGGCACCGGCGACATGCTCGACCTCGTCGAGCTCTACACCGCCCGCAAGCCCGGCAACGTCCTCGCCAGGTACCTGCCCGCCCTGCGCGAGGTCGACGGCAGCGACTCCCACGAGGGCCTGGACCCCAACTTCCCCAGGGACTGGCGCAAGGCAGCCCAGGACACCGCGTTCCAGCAGGCCCAGAACGACGAACGCGACCGTGTCTACTTCAACCCCGCCGTCGCCCAGGGCAAGACGGACGGACTGCGCGCGCTCGGCCAGTTCGCCTACTACGACGCCCTCGTCATGCACGGCGACGGCGACGACCCGACCAGCTTCCGCAACATACGCAAGCGCGCCCTGCGCACCGCCAAGCCGCCGGCCCAGGGCGGCGACGAGACGGCGTACCTCAACGCCTTCCTGGACGCCCGGGTGTGGGCCATGAAGCAGGAGGAGGCGCACAGCGACACCAGCAGGGTCGACACCGAGCAGCGGGTCTTCCTGCGCAAGGGCAACCTCGACCTGAACACCCCCCTCGACTGGAAGGTGTACGGGGACGGCTACCACATCGGCTGAACCACGCCGCGCGGTGCGCCCCCGCTGGTGGGGCGCACTCGCCCGGTGCGCCCCTGACGGGGAAAGATGGGTGGTGAGCGATCGATCCCACCGATGCGGAGGAACCCACTCATGCCGCACGAGCGAGCCGGCCGGCCGGCCGGTCCCGAGGACCTCGTCGACGTGGCCCGGCTGGTCACGGCTTACTACACGCTCCACCCCGACCCGGCCGATCCGGGGCAGCGGGTGGCGTTCGGCACCTCGGGGCACCGCGGCTCGTCCCTGGCGAGCGCCTTCAACGAGGACCACATCGCCGCCACCAGCCAGGCCATCTGCGAGTACCGCGCGACGCGGGGCACGGACGGCCCGCTCTTCCTCGGCGCCGACACCCACGCCCTGTCGAAGCCGGCGAAGGCCACCGCGCTGGAGGTCTTCGCCGCCAACGAGGTGACCGTGCTCATCGACGCGGCGGACGGCTACACGCCCACCCCGGCCGTCTCGCACGCCATCCTGACGTACAACCGGGACCGCGCCTCCGGCCTCGCCGACGGCGTGGTCGTCACCCCGTCGCACAACCCGCCCGCCGACGGCGGCTTCAAGTACAACCCGCCGAGCGGCGGACCCGCGGCCTCCGACGCCACCTCCTGGATCCAGGACCGCGCCAACCAGATCATCACCGGCGGCCTGAAAGACGTACGCCGGCTGCCGTACACCCGCGCCCTCGCCGCGGACACCACCGGGCGGTACGACTTCCTCGGCGCCTACGTCGGCGATCTGCCGAGCGTGCTGGACCTGGACGCCGTCCGGGCGGCCGGCGTACGCATCGGCGCCGACCCGCTCGGCGGCGCCTCCGTCGCCTACTGGGGCCGGATCGCCGAGCAGCACGGCATCGACCTGACCGTGGTCAACCCGCACACCGACCCCACCTGGCGGTTCATGACGCTGGACTGGGACGGACAGATCCGCATGGACTGCTCCTCGCCGTACGCGATGGCCTCCCTCATCGAACGGCGCGACCGCTTCGACATCGCCACCGGCAACGACGCGGACGCCGACCGGCACGGCATCGTCACCCCGGACGCGGGCCTGATGAACCCCAACCACTACCTCGCCGTCGCCATCTCCTACCTCTACCGGCACCGCGACCGGTGGCCGGCCGCCGCGGGCATCGGCAAGACCCTCGTCTCCTCCACCATGATCGACCGGGTCGCCTCCGACCTCGGCCGCCGGCTGGTCGAGGTACCGGTCGGGTTCAAGTGGTTCGTGGACGGACTGGCGGGCGGCGACCTCGGGTTCGGCGGCGAGGAGTCGGCCGGAGCGTCCTTCCTGCGCCGGGACGGCTCGGTGTGGACCACCGACAAGGACGGGATCATCCTGGCCCTGCTCGCCTCCGAGATCACGGCCGTCACCGGCAAGACCCCCTCGGAGCACTACGCCGGCCTGACCGCCCGCTTCGGCGCCCCCGCCTACGCCCGCGTCGACGCCCCCGCGACGCGCGAACAGAAGGCGCTGCTCGCCAAGTTGTCGCCGGCCCAGGTCACCGCGGACACACTGGCCGGAGAGGCGGTCACGTCGGTCCTGACCGAGGCACCCGGCAACGGCGCCGCGATCGGCGGGATCAAGGTCACCACCGACAACGCCTGGTTCGCCGCCCGGCCCTCGGGCACCGAGGACGTCTACAAGGTCTACGCCGAGTCCTTCCTCGGCACCGACCATCTCGCCCGGGTGCAGGAGGAGGCCCGGACGGTGGTGCTGGGAGCGCTCGGCGCCTGACCGGACCACGGGGCGGCCCCGGAAGGGGGCCGCCCCGTGGTTCAGCCGCGGCCGTGGCCCCGGTCCAGCCGGTCCAGTACGGCCTGTGCCATGGCCGCTTCGCCCTGGGCGTTGGGGTGTGCCGGGGCCGCGGGCGAGGCCGGCTGGAGCGGCTCGATCCAGCGGTCCGCGGGCGCCTTGCACATGTCGTGGCCGACCGTGGGGCCATAGGTGTCCACGTACTCGGCCCGGTTCAGGCCGGCCACCAGCCGCAGCATCAGGTTCAGCCGCTTCTCGGTGTCCCGAAGGTAGGGGAAGTCCTTCCGGGCGAACGGCACCTGCGGGAAACAGCCGCTGCCGTCGTCCGGCAGCAGGTCCGGGTAGCCGACGACGACCACCCGGGCGTGCGGCGCCCGGGCGCGTATGTCCCGCAGCACCCGGTCGACCTTCGGCGCCGTCCGTAGGACGGTCAGGGCCAACTGGTCGTATCCGGAGGCCTTGTAGGACCGTTCGCAGGGGTTGCCCGACGGGTCCTGGGCGGCGAGGCGGGCACAGGTGCCGATGATGGTGCCGAAACCGACGTCGTTGCCGCCGATCTGCAGGGTCACCAGGTCCGTGTGCCGGTCCAGGGCGTCGAGCTGGGGCGGGTTGCCGCCTTGTGCCCGCCACATCTCGGCGGTCGTGGCCCCGCCGCAGCTCACGTCCGTGAGCGCCGTCGTCCGGTGCCGGGCGGCCACGAGCGAGGGGTAGTTGTGGTCCGAGCGGGCACAGTCGGCGTCCACCTGCGTCGGGATGCCGGGGCCCGAGGTGTAGGAGTCGCCGAGCGCGACGTAGGCGACGTCGCGGCCGTGCCCGGCGGGGTGCGCCGCGGCCGGTGCCGTGCCGGCCGCGACCAGGGCGCATCCGCCCAGCGCGGCCCCCAGTACGGCGGTCCGCCGCCGGCCTCTCGTCCTGTCCGCCGGACGCGTCTCGTGCGTCATGGATCCTCCCCCTGAGCCCGCTGCAGCGCGCGGTGGCGGCACCGGTCGGCGGCCCTCGCGCGTTCGACTGGGCCTGTATACCGTCCGGTAGGTCTCGCCGACCAGAAGCGGGAAGCAACGACTTCAGGGGGAGGGTGCGGGCAACTGCCCCGTGGGCCGGGGTGATTCAGACCGCGGGAGTCGGCTCGGCCGGGACCGGCGCCCGAAGCGTGGACGCCTGCGGTGCGGGGGCTTGGAGCACGGACGGCTGGAGGAGGGAGTCGTCCTCCGGGCGGGCACCGGAGAGGCGGTGGCGGGCGGCGATCAGGGCCATGTCGACGTCCCGGGTGCCGGTGGCCACGCACAGGGTGTAGGAGACGTCCGCGAGCCGCTGCCGGGCCTGGGCAGTGCTCTCCTCGGCCCGCAGCAGGGTGAGGGCCTCGTACTGGGCGATGAGGTCCTTCAGTACCGCGGGGTGTGCCATGAGCATGCGTGCCGCCTCCTTGGTGAGTCGCCGATGTACGAAGTCGCAGCGCGAATACCCGCACGGACGCCACACATGCCCCGGCCGTTTGCCCACCCCGGCGCCCTGCCTGACGTGCGGCCGGCCCGTCGGGCGGGACGGCGCCGGCGGCCGGGCCGGCGGCGGTGCGCCGGTCCGTCACCCGGTCGGGTGCTCTCCGGCGGGGATCCGCCCCATCGGAGCATGTCGCCGTGATCTTTCCGTGATCATGCCCCTGTGAGTCTGCAACCTCGAAGTGCCCTGAGCCGCCGGGTCGTTCCGGCCGCGCTCGGCACCCTCAGTGTCCTGTCCCTGCTGTCCGCCCTGCCCGCCGCCGCCCAGCCGGCCCACCGGGACGACCGGCCCGCCGCGCCGCCGCCCCGGCAGGTCACGGCGGCGGAGGCGCGCACGGACGCCCACCTCCGCTCGCTGCGCGACCGGCCCGGGGCCCTGCGTGAATTCTTCCGGCAACTGCCCAAGGGCGGAGACCTGCACAACCACCTCTCCGGCGCGGTGTCCACGGAGTACCTGATCGAGCTGGCCGCCGAGGACGGCCTGTGCATCGACACCGCGAGGCTGGCCGCCGTCACACCGCCCTGTGGCCCGGGCACCCGCCCGGCCGCCGACGCGCGCACCGACCGCGCCTTCCGTGACGCGGTGATCCGCGCCTGGTCCATGGAGGACTTCCCGCCCGGCCAGAACGGGCACGACCACTTCTTCGACACCTTCGACAAGTTCGGCGAGGTGACCTGGCGGCACCGGGGCAAGCTGCTCGCCGAGGTCGCCGACACCGTCGTGCGTGACAACCAGTTCTATCTGGAGACGATGGTCACCCCCGCCTCCGACGGCGCGAAGAAGCTCGCCGCCCAGGTCGGCTGGGACGACGACCTCGCCGCCCTGCACCGGGGCCTGGTCGCGGACGGCAAACTGGACAAGTTGGTCGCCGAGGCCCGCGAGGAGGCCGACGACGGCGACGCCGAGTTCCGCGCCACCGAGCACTGCGGCACCTCGCGCGCCCGGCCCGCCTGCGGCCTCACCGTGCGCTGGATCTCCCAGGCATCCCGGGGCAGTTCGCCGCAGCGGGTCTTCACCCAGCTCGCCCTCGGCATGCGGCTGGCCGAGGCCGACCCGCGGTTCGTGGGCGTGAACCTCGTCCAGCCCGAGGACTGGGCCAGCTCCCTGCGCGACTACAGCCTCCAGATGCGCATGGTCGGCTATCTGCGCACCCAGTACCCGAGGGCCCGTGTCACCCTGCACGCCGGCGAGCTGTGGCCCGGGCTGGTCAAGCCCGAGGACCTCAAGTTCCACATCGGGCAGGCCGTGGACGTCGCCCGCACCGAGCGCGTCGGACACGGCGTCGACCTCGTCCACGAGGACGACTGGCAGCACACCGCACGCACCATGGCCGACCGCGAGGTGGCCGTGGAGGTGCCCTTCTCCAGCAACGCACAGATCCTCGGCGTCAAGGGCGCCGACCACCCCTTCGGCACCTACCGCCGCTACGGCGTCCCGGTCGTCCTGGCCACGGACGACCCCGGGGTGTCCCGCATCGACATCAGCCACGAGTACCGGTACGCCGCCGACACCTACGGCCTGCGGTATCCCGAGCTGAAGGACCTGGCCCGCGCCTCCCTGGAGTACGGCTTCCTGACGGGCGCGAGCCTGTGGCAGGGCAACCCCACCGCCGCCGGCTACCACCCGGTCCCGGCCTGCCGTGCCGAACGCCCCGGCCTGCCCGTGCGCGGCGCGGCCTGCCGGCACCTGCTCGTGGAGAGCGCCAGGGCCCGTCTCGAATGGCGCCAGGAGGCCGCCTTCGCCGCCTTCGAGCAGGCGCACGCCCGCGTGTCGCGCTGACCGCACCCGACCGGTGCCGGGACGGTCCGCCCCCACGGCCCGTCCCGTCACCGGCCGTACGAATGTTCCCTACGGAACAGATCGCGATACGTCGCCCGATGGGCCGTCATCGTCCGCCGGTGCGGCGCGCGGCGGCCGGACCAGCCGACGGGCCCGTCCCGGCGCCGCGACGCCCCGCGCGGCGGCGACGGGAAACCGGGCTTTCGGGTTGCTCCGGGACGTGGTTGGACACCTGCACTTTCTGTCAGGTTTCGTAACTCCACCACAAAAGCTACACAGAGGCATCACCATGTGACGCGACGGATGGGTCGACGCACGGCTTCTGAGGGGGACGCCGGCGTCGCGCAAGGGGGTGCGTCCGCTCCATGGGAGCCGTGCTCACCCCTGCCCGGGGAGGGGACTTCACCGCATGAAGCGGACCATATGCACCACCGCGCACCCCGTGACGAACCTGCGGATGAAGGCCATCGGCGTCGAACTCCAGCGCCGCGCCGCCCGGACGAGCGCCGTGCGGGCCGGCCAGGTCACCGCCTACCGCATCGGCGACACCGTCACCGTGCGGGCCCCGGACGGCACCGCCGTCCCGGCCGGACTGCCCGCCGGCAGCACCGTCGGCTCCGACGCCTTCGGCACCGCCTACGCGGGCGCGCTGTCCGGCTGGACCGCCTCCTCCGGCGAGCTCACCTTCACCCTGCCCGCGTCCCCGGGCACGGCACCCGCCGCGACCGCTGACCCCGGCCCCGCCGCCACCGCCCCGGCCCCGGACACCACGATCCCGGCGGGCGTGACCGAGCAGGTTCCGTACACCCCGGACAGCTGAACGGCGCACCGACCCGAGGGCCCGCCCGCACCTCCCGCCGTCGTCGACGGGAGGCGACCGGACGGGCCCGGGTCCCCGCCGTCCTGCGACGGACGGGACCGGCACGACCACCCCACACCTCGGCCGTGGAGCCCCAACGATGCACGTTCACCACGGCGCGCGCCGCACCGGCGCGGCGCACGTCACCCTGCTCACCGAAGGCACCTACCCGCACAGCCACGGCGGCGTCAGCGTCTGGTGCGACCAACTCGTCCAGGGCATGCCCGACCTCGACTTCGACGTCGTCGCCGTCACCGGCACCGGACGCGAACCCGTCGTCTGGGACCTGCCCGCCCACGTCCACGACGTGCTCGCCGTGCCCATGTGGGGAGCACCGCCCGACGGCCGGCCGCCCCGGGGCCGCGCCCTGGGCCGGCTCGCCGCCGCCTACGAACGCTTCCTGACCGCCCTGCTCGACCCGCACGCCGAGGACCAGTTCCCCACCGCGCTGTACACCCTGGCCAGGGCCGCCGCCGACGGCACACTGAGCCCGTTCCTGCGCGGCGACCGGGCCGTCGCGATCCTCGCCGGCGTGTGGAACCGCCCCGGGCTGGCCGCCGGGGAGGCCCGGCCCACCCTGCACGACGCGGTCACCGCCACCGCCCTGCTGGAGCACGCGCTGCGCCCGCTGGCCGCGCCCCCGCCCCGGCACGGAGTGGCCCACGCCGTCAGCGGAGGGGTCGCCGTGCTGCCCGGCCTCGCCGGCCTGGAACGGTACGACGTCCCGCTGCTGCTCACCGAGCACGGCGTCTACCTGCGGGAACGCTACCTCGGCTATCGCACCGCCCCCTACCGCTGGCCGGTGAAGGCCGTCGTCCTCGGGTTCTTCCGGCTGCTGGCCGAGGAGAGCTACCGCCGGGCCGCCCTGATCACCCCCGGCAACCGCTACAACCGGCTCTGGGAGGAACAGGGCGGAGCCGACCCGGAGGCCATCCGCACCGTCTACAACGGCGTGGACCCGGCCGCCTTCCCGGCCGCCGGACCCGAGCCCGGCGTGCCCACGCTCAGCTGGGCCGGCCGCGTCGACCCCATCAAGGACCTGGAGACCCTCATCCGCGCCTTCGCCCTGGTCCGCAAGGAGATACCCGAGACCCGGCTGCGGCTCTTCGGCGGCACACCCCGGGGCGGAGAGGCGTACCGGGAGCGCTGCGAGGCCCTCGCCGCCGAACTGGGACACGCGGACGCCGTCACCTTCGAGGGGCGGGTCGACGACATCAAGGACGCCTACGCGGCCGGCAACGTCGTGATGCTCTCCAGCATCAGCGAGGGCTTCCCGTTCACCCTCATCGAGGCCATGTCCTGCGGCCGGGCCACCGTCTCCACCGACGTGGGCGGCGTACGGGAGGCCGTCGGCGACACCGGTCTCGTCGTCCCGCCGCGCGACCCGGCCCGCATGGCGGCCGCGGCCCTGGAACTGCTGGGCGACTCCGTGCGGCGCGGGGCGATGGGGGAGGCGGCCCGGCTGCGCGTGATCGACCGGTTCACCCTGCGCCAGACCATCGACACCTTCCGCTCCATCTACCTCGAACTGTCCCCGCACGCCAGGCCGTTGACCGCCCCGGCCGCGCACGGCCAGGAGCTCCGGATCGCCGCCGGGAACCTGGCCGGATGAGCGGGCCCATGGCGCTCGAACCGGGCGGCGCCGAACAGGACACCCTCATACTGCGGCTCGCCGGGACGCCCGCCCGGGGCGACGACCGCACCCTGGCCCTGCGGCTGCCCGGCCTCGCCCCCGACCCGGAGGCGGTGAGCCGGCTGGCCGCCGACCTGGCCGACCGGACAGGCCCTGCCGTCCATCCCTATGAGGTGGCCGCCCTGCTGGAGGCCGAGGGCCTGACCGCCGAGCAGATCAGACAGCGGTACGGCCACCCGAACCTGTTCTCCCTCGCCACCGCCCTCTACGAGCAGGTGCCCCGGACCTTCCCGGAGCCCGCACCGGCGGCCGACCCCTGGCGTCCCGACACCGTCCGGTGCCTGCTGCGCGGGGTGCTGTTCGCCCTGCCGGGCCTCGCCTACCTGCTCACCGCGCCCCTGTGGCACCCCGGCCGGCACGCCGGCGCGCTGGTCGTCGCCGGCCTCGTCTCCTGGGCCTGGGGGCAGGCCCTCGGCCACCGCGCCCACCTGCGGATGGCGACCGGCCGCCGGGAGGCCGCCGGGACCCTGCTGACCGGCGCGCCGCTCGGCGCCGGCCTGGCCACGGCCGCCGCGGCCCCGCTCACCGGCGGCGGCCCGGTGCTCCTGGCGACGGCGGCACAGTCGCTGTACCTGGCGGCCGCCGGCGTCCTGCTCGTACTGGCCCGCGAGCGGCTGCTGCTCGCCGCGCTCGTCCCGCTGATCGCGGGCGCCGCCGTGCTGCCCTGGTGGGAACCCGGCACTGTGCTGCGCACCGGACCGCCCCTGCTGGCCCTGCTCGCCACCCTGGCCGGCACCGGCCACGCCCTGCGTGCGGCGCTCGCCGTCCCGGCCGCGGCCGACGGCCCGCGGCCCCGGCTGCTGTGGTCCCTGCCCTACGGGCTGTTCGGGCTGGCCGCCGGTCTGCTCGTGCTGCTGGAGGGGCGGCGCGAACCGTACGCGGTCATCGTGCTGACGGTCAGCATGGGTCCCGCCGAATGGCTGCTGTACCGCTACCGCGGCCTGTCCGTGGCGGCCCTGCGGGCCACCGCCACCCCGGCCGGATTCCTGCTGCGCTCCGCGGCCGTCCTCGGCGGCTGCCTGGCCGCGTACCTGCTGCCGCTGCTGCCCGCCGCGTATCTGACCGGCGCCGCACCGGCCACCCTGCTCCTCCTCGCGGCCACCCTGTGGACCGCGCTGCTGCTGCAGGCGTTCGGGGCCGCCTGGCCGCCGGCCGTGATCTGTCTGGCCGCCGCCGCGGTGGCCGGCACGGTCCCGGTGCTGCGCCTGCCGCCCGGCCCCGCCGTCCTGCCGCTGTGCTGCGGCGCCGCCCTACTGGGCCTGACGGCGTACGCGCTGCTGGTGCTCGGCCGGCCCTCCCGGCACGCCTGACGCCGTCCCCGCTCGACCGACCCGCTCGACCAACCCATCGGAAGGACCCCTGAGTTGACCTCCGTACCGCTCGCCGCCGTCACCGGAGCCGAGGGCTTCATCGGCTCCCACCTCACCGAGGCGCTGGTCGCCTCCGGACACCGGGTGAGGGCCATGGCCCAGTACAACTCCTTCTCCTCGTACGGCTGGCTGGAGACGCTCGCCCCGGACGTCCTGGACCAGGTGGAGATCGTGCTCGGCGACGTCCGGGACCCCGGCTCGGTCCGCGGCCTGCTCCAAGGGGCCGACGTCGCCTACCACCTGGCCGCCCTGATCGCGATCCCGTACTCCTATCAGGCGCCGCACAGTTACGTGGAGACCAACGTCACCGGCACCCTCAACGTCCTGGAGGCGGTGCGCGCGCTGGGCACGCCCCGGCTGGTGCACACCTCCACCAGCGAGACCTACGGCACCGCGCGGACCGTGCCCATCACCGAGGACCACCCCATCAACACCCAGTCTCCGTACGCCGCTTCGAAGGCCGGCGGCGACCGCCTCGCCGACAGCTACCACGCCAGCTTCGGCACCCCGGTCGTCACCCTCCGGCCGTTCAACACCTTCGGGCCGCGCCAGTCGATGCGCGCGGTCATCCCCTCCGTCATCGGTCAGGTGGCCGCGGGGGAGCGGACCATCACCCTGGGGGAGCTGCGGCCCACCCGTGACTTCACCTTCGTCAAGGACACCGCGCAGGCCTTCCTCGCCGTCGGCGGCGCGCCCGCGGAGAAGGTGGTCGGCCGTACCTTCAACGCCGGTACGGGCGGCGAGATCTCGGTCGGCGACCTCGTGGCGCTGATCGGCAAGGTCATGGACACCCCCCTCGACGTCCGCGAGGACCAGGCGCGCATCCGGCCCGCCAACTCCGAGGTGATGCGGCTGGTCGCGGACGCCACCCGGCTCACCGCGGCCACCGGCTGGCAGCCCGGCCACAGCCTGGAGCAGGGCCTCGCCCACACCGTGGAGTTCTTCCGCGACCCGGCCAACCTGGCCCGCTACAAGACCGACATCTACAACATCTGACCCGTCCGGCACGGCCCCGACCCAACGAAGGAGGAGCCCCATGCACGCTGTGATCCTGGCGGGAGGCAAGGGCGTCCGGCTGCGGCCCTACACCACCGCGCTGCCCAAGCCGCTCGTCCCGATCGGCGATCAGCACGCCATCCTGGAGATCGTGCTGCGCCAGTTGTCCACCGCGGGCTTCACCCGCTGCACCCTCGCGATCGGCCACCTGGGCGAGATCATCCGCGCCTACGTCGGCGACGGCTCCCAGTGGGGCATGAAGATCGACTACGCCACCGAGGAGAGCCCGCTCGGCACCATGGGCCCGCTGCTGAACCTGAAGGACCGGCTGCCCGAGACCTTCCTGGTGATGAACGGCGACATCCTCACCGACCTCGACTACGCCGACGTGCTGCGCCGGCACCGGGAGTCGGCCGCGCCGCTCACCATCGCCACCTACGCCCGCAAGGTGCACATCGACTTCGGCGTGCTCACCACCGACGCGAGCAAGGTCGTCGCGTTCACCGAGAAGCCCAGCATGGACTACCGGGTCTCCATGGGCGTCTACGGCCTCAGCCGCGCGACCCTGGACGGCTACACCCCGGGCCTGCCGCTCGGCTTCGACGAACTCGTCCTCGACCTGCTGAGATCCCAGAACCCGCCGCACGCCTACGAGTTCGACGGCTACTGGCTGGACATCGGCCGGCCCGACGACTACGACCGGGCCAACGCCGAGTTCACCACCCGCAAGTCCCTCCTGCTCAAGGGAGCCTGAGTACCACATGCGCATTCTCGTCCTGGGCGGTACCGGTTATCTGGGCCGCCATGTGGCGGAGCGGCTGCGCGCCCTGCCCGGCGTGCAGCTTCTCGCCGCCGGCCGCCGCGCCGCCGAGTTCGCCGTCGACCTCGCGACCGACCGGCCGGAGCGGCTGACCCGGACCCTGGCGGAGGCCGCCCCCGACGCCGTGGTCAACTGCGCCGGCGCCACCGGCGGCGACTCGGTGACCCTGGCCGAGGTCAACGCCCGCGGCCCCGCCGCGCTCTGCACGGCGCTGCGCGAGGCGGCCCCCACGGCCCGTCTGGTGCACCTCGGTTCGGCCGCCGAGTACGGGCCGGGCACACCGGACGTGCCGGTCACCGAGTCGGCACCCGCCTGCCCGGTCACGGCGTACGGCGCGACCAAGCTGGCGGGCACGGTCGCGGTGACCTCCGCCGCCCTGGACGCGGTGGTGCTGCGGGTCGGCAACCCGGTCGGTCCCGGAGCCCCCGTGGCGAGCCTGCCCGGCCGGCTGGCCGGCCTGCTGCGCTCCGCCGGCCGGGACCCCGAGGCGGTGCTGCGCCTCGGGGACCTCTCCGCCCAGCGCGACTTCGTCGACGTACGCGATGTGGCCCGGGCGGTGGAGTCCGCCGTCACCGCGCCCGCACCGCTGCCGTCCGTGCTGAACGTCGGCAGCGGAACCGCCGTGCCGGTGCGGGAGCTGGCGCTCGGGCTGGCCCGGCAGGCGGGGTTCCGCGGGAAGCTGGAGGAGAGCACGGGCGGCTCGGCGCGCTCGGCGCAGGTGTCCTGGCAGTGCTCGGACATCTCCGCCGCTGCCCGGGCCCTGGGCTGGCGCCCGGCCCACGGCCTCGACGACGCCCTCGCCGCGCTGTGGGCGGCCACCGTGGAGCGGATGCCGTGAGCCTGCTGGTACCGCTGTATGTCCACCCGGCCGAGGACCCGGGGGCCTGGCACCGGCTCATCGCGGCGGCGGACCGCACCTACGCGGTCGTGCTCAACCCGGCGAGCGGACCCGGCACCGCCCCGGATCCCGCGTTCACGGCGGCCGCCCGTGCCCTGCGCACGGCGGGGGCCCGTCTGCTCGGCTACGTGGACACCGACTACGGCGTCCGCGACCGGGACCGCGTCGCCGAGGACATGCGGCGGCACCGGGACTGGTATGCGGCCGACGGCTGCTTCCTGGACCGGGTGACCGCCGGCCCGGAGGGGCTGCCGGCCTGCCGCAGGCTGGTGCGGGACCTGCGGCGGTCCGGGGCCGGGACGGTCGTTGTCAACCCTGGCGTCCATCCGGCTCCGGGCTACGTCCGGCTCGCCGACCTGACGGTCACCTTCGAGGGCCACTGGAGCACCTACGTCTCGTCGTTCGCCCGCCCTGCCTGGACCGCCCGGCACCTGCCCGACCGGTTCTGCCACCTCGTCTACGGCGTCCCCGAGGCCCTCGTTCCGCTCGCCGTCCGTACCGCGCAGGAGCGGGGCGCGGCCGTCAGCGGGCCGGTGACGGGCGAACCGCCCAATCCCTGGGCCGGGTTGACCCCGGCACTGACCCGCGGGAACGCTGTGGAAGGGTGAGGAGACCCACATCCGCGCAACGGGAGGCAGCAACCGGCATGGCCGTCATCCACCACACCACCCTGAAGCCGACCAAGGTCGAACTCCTCGCCGGCTGGCTCCCCACCCGCCCGTGGTACCGCGGCGGCCCCGACCCGGTCCTGGAGAAGTCCGGCGGCTTCCGGCTGGACGACCCCGAGGGCGAGGTCGGCATCGAGTTCATGGTGGCCACCGACACCACGGACCCCGGGCGGACCGCCTATCTGGTACCGCTCACCTACCGCGGAGCGCCGCTGGACGGTGCCGAGCACGCCCTGGTCGGCACGACGGAACACGGGATGCTGGGCACGCGCTGGGTCTACGACGGCTGCCACGACCCGGTGCTGGTCACCGAGTTGCTGTCGCTGATCGAGGGCCGGGCGCAGGCGATGGCCCAGAGCGTCAGCGACACACCCGACCACGAGGTGACCCGTTCCCGCACCGGCGCCGGCCCGGTACCGGCGGAGTTCACCCCCGAGCCGGCGGACGACCGGGAGGGCACACGGCTGCCGGCGTTCGAGGGCACGGTCCTTCATGTCCACCGCGTCCTCGTGCCCGTCGCCGACCACCCGCCGCTGCCGCCGCGGGACGCTCTCGGCCATGTCGCCACCGGCTGGCCGGGCCCGGACGGCGGCCGGCTGCACGCCGTCCTCATGACGCTGCGCTCCGCCTGATCCGGGCGGCGCCCGGACCGCGGGCACCCCCGGACGTCACCCGTCTGGCATGGCCCGGACAAATCTGTCACTCTTTCGGCAGTCCGCGCTCCGACCCACAGGAGCGCGGCGCCCCACCGCACCCCGATCGCGCAAGCCCCGTTCAGGACCGCCCCGGCGCACCCAGGCCGACCGGGCGGTCGTCGAGCAGGCCGGACCCCGGCCGCCGCAAAGGAGTAGCGTGTGAGACCGACCCCCCACAAGGCCCTCGGCGCCGGTGCGCTCACCGTCGCCGCGCTGGCCGCCCTCGTCCTCCCCAGCACCCCCGCCGCCGCCCGCCCGGCCGCCGCCCCCGCCGCCTGCACCCCGGCCCAGGTGATCACCAACGGCGGCTTCGAGAGCGGAACTTCACCATGGACGGCCTCCTCGTCCACCGTGATCACCAGCCGCTCCGGACAGACCGCCCACGGCGGCGGCTCCTACGCCTGGCTGGACGGTGTCGGAGGCACCCACACCGACACCCTCACCCAGAGCGTCACGATCCCCGCCGGGTGCGGCACCGCAACCCTCAGCTTCTGGCTGCACATCGACACCGCCGAGACGACCTCGTCCACCGCCTACGACAAGCTCACGGCCAAGATCGGCAGCACGACGCTGGCCACCTATTCCAACCTGGACGAGAACACCGGCTACGTCCGGAAGACCCTCGACGTCTCGTCGTTCGCCGGCCAGACCGTGAACCTGTCCTTCACCGGGACCGAGGACTACAGCCTGCAGACGAGCTTCGTCCTGGACGACATCGCCCTCGACACCTCCGACGGCACCACGCCACCGCCCGGCGACTCCACCCGCACCCCGGCGGCACCCTCGTACACCGTCAACCTGAGCAGCGACACGAGCGGCACCGTCTGGACCGGGCACGAGAGCGCGACCTTCACCAACGCCTCCGCCACCGCGCTCGGCGAGGTCTACCTGCGGCTGTGGGACAACTACCACGGCACCTGCGGCGCGATGCCGGTCAAGGTCAGCAACGTCACCGGCGGCACCGCCGGCGATCTCTCGGTGGCCTGCACCGCCCTGAAGATCAGCCTGCCGGCCCCGCTCGCCCAGGGCCAGAGCACCACCATCGGCTTCGACCTCGGCATCACCGTGCCCAGCGGCGCCGACCGCTTCGGCCACGACGGCGCGTTCAGCTTCATCGGCAACGCGCTGCCCGTCCTCGCGGTCCGCGACGGCGCCGGCTGGCACCTGGACCCGTACACGAACAACGGCGAGTCCTTCTACTCCCTGGCCGCCGACTTCAAGGTCACCCTCGACCACCCGAGCACCCTGCTCGTCCCGGCCACCGGCACCTCCACCGACACCCCCGGCAGCAGCGGCCGTACGGTCACCACGGCCACCGCGAGCAAGGTCCGTGACTTCGCCTGGGGAGCCGGGCCCTTCACCAAGATCTCCGGTACCTCGCCCGGTGGCGTCCCGGTGAACATCTACTCCGTCACCGGCATCAGCTCCTCCAGCGCCCAGTCGATGCTCAGCACCGCGAAGACCGCCGTCGACGCCCACGCGGCCCGCTTCGGCGCCTACCCGTACGGCGAGCTGGACGCCGTCATCGACAACAACTACTGGTTCGGCGGCATGGAGTACCCCGGGTTCGTCCTGGACCTGGTCAGCACCACCGCCCTCACCCACGAGATCGGCCACCAGTGGTGGTACGGCATCGTCGGCGACGACGAGTACACCAGCCCCTGGCTGGACGAGGCGTTCACCGACTACGCCACCGACCTCGCCCTCGGCAAGACCGGCACGGGGTGCTGGAACAGCGTCTCCTGGGCCTCCAGCGCCGAGAAGATCACCAACTCGATGGCCTACTGGGACGCCCACTCCTCCCGCTACTCCACCGTGGTCTACGGCTACGGCAAGTGCGCCCTGCACGACCTGCGGCGCGTCCTCGGCGACACCGCCATGGCCACACTCATGAAGGACTACGCCACCGCCCACTGGTACGGCGTGTCCACCACGGCGGAGTTCAAGGCGGCGGCCCAGGCCGCCACGAGCACGGACCTGACCTCCTTCTGGACCCAGCACCGCATCGAGGGATGACGGACAGCCACATGGGTTAAACACCGGCCGCGGATGGCTTCGTTGGCGGAACCCGGAGTGCGCGACGACCCGGCCCCGGGTCAGATGGACCTCGTGCGAAACTCCATAGCCCGTATCCGCGGCCGGTCCCGCCGGTGCCTGTTCACCGGCGCCCTGACCGGCCTGCTCCTGCTCCTGTCCAGCCCCCCGGCCCTGCCCGACCCGACCGGGGGCGCAACTGCGCGCGGCAGCGCCTACATGGGCATCGGTGTCCTCGCCCACGACGGCAGCGCCGGCACCCCGCCCCCGCCCCCCCGCGCCTCCCAGACCGAGGGCGTGGACGTCTCCAGCCACCAGGAGGACGTCGACTGGCCCTCGCTCTGGGCCGACGGCATCCGGTGGGCGTACACGAAGGCCACGGAGGGGACGTACTACACCAACCCCTACTTCGCCCAGCAGTACGACGGCTCGTACGACAGCGGCATGATCCGCGGCGCCTACCACTTCGCCACCCCCGACACGGCCGGTGGCGCCGCCCAGGCCGACTACTTCCTGGCGCACGGCGGCGGCTGGTCGAAGGACGGCAAGACCCTCCCCGGCGTCCTCGACATCGAGTGGAACCCCTACGGCGACTCCTGCTACGGCCTGTCCAAGAGCGCCATGGTCAAGTGGATCCGCGACTTCCTCGACCGTTACAAGTCCCGCACCGGCCGGGACGCGGTCATCTACACGGCCACCAACTGGTGGGTCGAGTGCACCGGCGACCACGCCGGCTTCGGCGCGGCGAACCCGTTGTGGGTCGCCCGCTACGCCTCGACCGTGGGCACGCTGCCGGCGGGCTGGTCGTCGTACACGATGTGGCAGTACACCTCCACCGGCCCGGCGGTCGGCGACCACGACCGCTTCAACGGCTCCCAGGAGAGGCTCGGGGACTTCGCCACCGGCTGAGTCCCACGGGCCCGGGCCTGACGGGGTGTCCACCAGGCCGGCCCCGGCCTTCCAGGTGCCGTCGCCGTCGTCGGTGCAGTCGTGGACGAGGACGGGGTGCGGATCCTGGGTGGTCACGTCGGCGCCGCGCGCGCGGTGCCCGTCCCGTCCGGGCCGGCCGCCCGTACCGGCCGTCGTGTGGATCCATGGCGGCGGCCGGCTGGGAGGCGACCGCCGCCGTCCGGCGCCGAACGTTCGGCGCCGGACGGGCGCGGGTGCTCGGCCGGCCCGGAAGGGGGTACCCAGGAGCACGGCGGCCCGACCCGGGCGGGTGTACCGGGACTGCGAGGGGCGGGGCGCGAGGCGAGACTGCTGGGAGGACGACCGGGCCTGGGTGGTGATGGACGAGGTGACGGCAGAGCCGAACGGGGCGCCGCTGGAGGAGTTCCTCGCCGATCCCGGCCACTGCACGCTGGACCTCGCGAACGCCGTCGCCCGCTGTGCGAAGTCGCTCGGCCTGCGGCACGCCGTGGTCTACCTCGCCGATCTCCAGCAGCGGCACCTGGTGCCGCTCACCGAGGTGGCCGCGAGCCTGCCCATCGACTCCTCGCTCGCCGGCTGGTGCTACCGCACCCAGTCGCTGCGCGTGGAGGAGACCGACCGGGACGAGGTGACGGCGTGGTACCCGCTGCTGGACGGCGCCGAACGGCTCGGCGTGCTCGCCGTCCACGCCCGGACGCTCACCTCCGAATCCCTGCGGCAGGGCAGGGCGCTGGCCGCCCTGCTGGCGATGCTGGTCAGCTCCCAGCGCGCCTACAAGGACTCCTTCGTCCGGCGGACCCGCACCGCACAGATGCACCTGCCCGCCGAGATGCTGCGGGCCTTCCTGCCGCCGCGCACCATCGGCAACGGTCACGTGGTCTCCACGGCCGTCCTCGAACCCGCCTACGACATCGGCGGTGACGCCTTCGACCACTCCCTGACCACCACGTCCCTGCACGCCGTCGTCCTGGACGCCATGGGCCACAACCTGCTCTCCGGGCTGACCAGCGCCGTCGCCCTGGCGGCCTGCCGCAACGCCCGCCGCGGCGACGCCGACCTGAGCGCCCTCGTGGACAACGTGGACCAGGCGCTCAGCCAGTGGCTGCCGGACCAGTTCTGCACCGGGATCGTCGCCCGGCTCGACTTCGGCACCGGCGTCCTGGAATGGAGCAACTGCGGCCACCCCGCGCCGCTCCTGATCCGCGACCAGAAGCTGATCGTGGACGCGCTGGCCCGTGAGGCCGATCCGCCCATGGGGCTGCGCTCCCTGCTCTCCGCGCGGGAGCGCCGGGTGCACGAGACGCGGCTCCAGCCGGGGGACCGGGTGCTGCTCTACACCGACGGCGTCATCGAGGCGCGGATGGCCGACGGCAGACTCCTCGGCCTCGAACGGTTCGCGGACTATGTCATCCGGGCCAGCGCCACCGGCGAGATCGCGCCCGAGACGCTCAGACGTCTGATCCACTCGCTGCTGGACTCCTCGGACAGCCGGCTCCGGGACGACGCCACGATCCTTATGTTCGAGTGGCAGCCGGGCGGCTGACCCGGCTGCCCGTCACCCGTGCGGCACGGTACGGTCGGCGCCATGGCTGACGTGCGGCTGACCACCTCCTCCTTCCTCGTCCTCGGCGTCATCGACCAGCTCGGCGAGGCCAGCGCGTACGACGTGAAAGTGGAGGCGGGCCGTACCGTCGCCCCGTTCTGGTCGGTGCCGCACGCACAGGTCTACGCCCAGTGCGACCGGCTGCTCGCGGCCGGGCTGCTGGCCCAGGTGCGGCAGGAGAGCGGACGCAACCGCCGGGTGCTGACGCTCACCGACCCGGGCAGGCGCGCCTTGCACGACTGGCTGGCCGACTCCGGGTTCGTGCCGGTCGAAGCCCGGGAGCGGGGCATCCTGAAACTCTGGTTCGGCGCCCGGCCCGAGAACCTCGCCCCCGTGCAACTCGCCGAACACCGGCGCACCTTGGGGGAGTACGAGGAACTGGCCGACGCCGTCGGCGAGTCGCTGACGCCGGGGCAGCGGGAGGCGCTGGAGTTCGGTATCCGGTACGAGCGGATGATGACCGAGTTCTGGGAGTGGGTCGGCCTCCGCGACGAGCGCGCACAGGACCGTTGACCTCCGTGCCCGGTCGGCCCTACCGTCGGTAACGCCTCGATAGTCCAGAAGAGACTATGCCGAGGTTTCCGGGAGACGAGGGCGGAGCGGTCCGCCGGGAATCAGGGGGTCGCCGTGCGTCCGTGGACGAGCAGCGGATGGCGCCGTGCCGCGGCGGTGGCCGTGACGGTGGTGTGCCTCTGGTACGCGCCCATCGCGATGACCGAGCTGTGGTCGTACGCGCGTCCCGGGGCCCCGGCGCCGGGGGAGTGGCTGCTGGGACACCTCGTCTCACCCCGGTACGTCGCCGACGCGCTGGCGACCCGCGTGGCCCCGTACCGGCACAGCCTGGCCCCGATGATCGTGCACTCCGTACTCGGCGGACTGCTCATGCTGCTCGGGCCCGCGCAACTGCTGACGGCCGCGCGCCGGCGCGCACGCCTGCACCGCGCCCTCGGCATCGTGTTCGCCGTCACCGTCTACGCCTCCATGGCGGGCGCCGGCCTCTACCTGGCCCGCACCGCGCCCGGGGACGCCTTCAGCGGCGCCGCCTTCTGGCTCGTCCTCGCCACGATCCTCGTCGGCACCGTCCTGAGCGTCACCTTCGGCATCCTCGCGGCCGTCGGCGGCTTCCCCGACCTCCACCAGCGCTGGATGCTCCTCTGCTACGGCTACCTGCTCACCGCCCCCCTGCTGCGTCTGGAGTGGGGAGCCCTGCCGACGGTGCTGCCCGGGCTGCCGATGACGGAGATCAACCGGGTGGCGATCATGCACCTCGGGTCGCTCGTCGTGTTCGGCGCCCTGATCGCCTCCCGCGCCCGCGACTCCCGGGACACCGTCGAGGGCCTCGGCCGCTCCTGGGCTCCGGCGCCGGTGACCGCCGCGGCCCACCTGGCCGGGGCGGCCGCCCTGGTGTGGATCGTGCGCGCCCTCTCCGGCCATGGCGCGGCCGGGCGCCGGCTGCTCGTCGCCTACCTGCTGCCGTACGCCCTCGCCTACGCGGTCATGGCGGTCGGCGCACGGACCGCCGGGCGCGCGGGCCGGTCCTGGGCGCGCGAGGAGTGGCGGATCCACCTCGTCGGTCTCTGCCTGGCCCCCGTGCTGTCCGCCGGTGCGGTCGCCGTCTTCCAGCACAGCCTGGGGCTCGGCCGGTTCACCGCGCTGACCGCGGGTGTCGCCATCGGCTGCGGCATGACGGCGTTCGGCGCGACCGCGGTGGTGAGCCTGCGTCTGATGTACGCCCGCGAAGTCCTCAGGCGCGCCGCCCCGCCGGCCCCGCTGCCCACGGCCCGGGCGACCACTCCGGCGGCGTGACCGGAATCCGGCATCCGGCCCGTCCCCGGCCGCGCCGTGAGCCCCGCGACCCGTATCTGTCCCCCGCATCCCCGGAAACGGAACCGTCATGGCCCAGCCGACCGACCCCGCCGCACCGGATCCGACGTCCGCGGTCCAGCCCGTCCCTGCTGTGCCCCCGCCGGGCCGGCCGCTCTCCGCCGGGGTGGCCCTGCTGGCCGTCGCCGTCGCGGTCGTCAACCTCACCGTCGGCGCGGTCCTGACGACCGTCGCGCTGACCGGGCACGTCCTCGGCGCCTGGCCCTCGCCGGAACCGCTCAGTCCAGGACTGCTCGGCGCCGCCATGCTGGGCACCGCCCCGGCGCTGTTCGCGCTCGCCCGTGCCGGCACCTGGCAGGAGGCCCGCACCCTCGTCCTGCCGCTGGCCGTGGTGCTGGCCGGACTGTTCGCGGTCAGCCTGGCCAACGCGCACCGGCTGTACATCGCCGACGGCGGCCCGGTCGTCTCCGTGCTGTTCAGCCTCGGCTGGCTGTTCACCCTCGGCCTGCTGTGCGTGGCGGCGGCCGTCTGCCTGGCCGGCCAGCTCCGCACCCGGTCCGGGCCGCCCGCGCCGCGCACCCACCCGCTGCCGGGCTGGGCGAAGCCGCCGCTCGCGGTGCTCGGCTCCGCCTGGCTCGGCATCGGCACCGGGCTGCTCGTCCGGCCCGGCTTCTGGGCAGGCTTCGTCCCCTGGCACACCAACCGCGTCGACGCGCAGGCGCTGGGCGTCTGGGCCCTCGCCCTCGGGGTGGGCGTCCTGGGCTCCCTGGCCGAGGACGACCTCGACCGCAGCCGCCCGGCACTGCTGTCCCTGCCCGGCACCGCCCTGGCCATGGCCGTCGTACTGGCGGTCCGGGCCTCCCACGTCGACTGGGCCTCCGGTCCCGGGCTCAGCCTGACCGCCATGGTGGCCGGTCTGCTCGCGGCCGGGGCGAGCGGCCATGCCCTGGTGCGGGGCGCCGCCGGCGGCGAGGCGACGGGCCGGGCCGGTTAGGCTCGACGCGTGCCGCACACCGAGATCCTCCAGCTGCTGGTCTCCCCGGTGCACCGGCTCGCCGGCCGGCCGGGCGACGGCCTGCCCGAGCTGCCGCCCGGGGAGCGGGTGACGAGGGCCGAGGTGCGCGCCGGCCTCGGCATCGTCGGGGACCGCTACTTCAACCGTCCCGCCCACCGCAACGCGTCGATCACCCTCATGGCGGCCGAGCGGCTCCCGGGGCGGTACCCGGCCGACCTGCTCCGGACCCGGCGCAACGTCCTGCTGCGCGGGGTCGACATCGACGCCTGTGTCGGCGCGACGGTCTTCCTCGACTGCGGTTTCGGTCCGGTGGAGCTGGAGGTCCGCAGTGCGGCCCGGCCCTGTGCCTGGATGGACACCACCCTCGGCCCCGGCGCCCAGCGGGCCCTGCGCGGGGGCGGTGGAGTGCGCTGCCGGCCGCTGACCGACGGGGTCCTCGCCGTGGGTCCGGCCGTGTTCGGGATCCTTGAGCCCGGGGACACGGCGCGGAGCGGGTGAGGGCGACGACGGCCGGCCGGGGCCGCGCTCAGGTTCCGGAGGCGAGCAGCCGGTCGGCCAGCCGGTGGGCCTGGGCGAGCAGCGCGCCGTAGGTGGCGACCTCGTCGGGATCGTCCGTCGTGGAGCCGGCCAGGTCCCGGCGCAGGTCCGCGAGCGTGCCGCGCAGGTCCCGCACGGCCTCGCGCAGCTCGTCCTCGCGCGCGTCACCGAACCGGCTGTGGCTGTACAGCCGCAGCGCGCGGGCCGTCCGGCACAGGAACTCGGCGTACCGCCGGGCGAGGCCCGGGTGGGGCCGGGGCGCCGGGCGGTCCTCGTCGGCGGCCTCCAGCACCGTGCGGGTCACCCCCGCGGTGTGCACGGCCGCGTAGTCCAGCACCGCCAGCGCGTCGTCGTAGCCCCGGCCGGGCAGGGGCACGGCACCGGTACGGCGGCGGCGCAGGTTGCCGCGCAGGCTCTCCCGGTTCCACTCGGCCGTCGAGCGGGCCTGCCCCACCAGCCGGTGCAGCCGCAGGGCGCGCTCGTGCCAGGCGCCGGCCTCCTCGGCGTCCCAGCGCCCCGCGGCCAGCCCGTCCGCCACGTCCCGCAGGATGTCGTGGGTCTCCTCGGTGGCGTCCCGCAGCACGGCCTCGGTGTCCCGCAGATACAGCGGCGGCCGGATCAGCGCGTTGACCGCGATGCCCACCGCCGCCCCGAACAGAGCCTCGCCGAGCCGGGCCGCGGAGGTCATGACGCTGACCGTCCCGTTGGTGAGCACGAACAGGGCACCGGTGGCCGCGTAGATGCCCTGGCTGCCCAGACGCCGCCACTGGCCCAGCAGCATCGCCAGGGGGAGGACGACCGCCATGGCCGTCATCGTGTCGTGCAGCAGCAGCCCGACCGCGGTGGCCGCGATCGTGCCGGCCGCGATCGCCCCCAGCTGCTGCAGGCCGTGCGCGACCGACCGGTAGACGGTCGACTCGACCAGCACGACCGCGACCCACGGCGCGACGAACGCCACCGGCGCCCGCAGCCACCAGCCCGCCACCGCCCAGGCCACCCACGCGGCCAGCGCCGCCTTCAGCGCCTGCACGGCCAGGTCCCGCTCCCGGCCCGGTTCCGCCCAGGCCCGCCGGGCCGCGTGCGCCGCGGCGGACAGGTCCTGCCGCACGCCCTGCCAGGTCGGTCGTATTCCACGCATGCCGCACCGGGTGCCACCGGCACCACCACCCCATGCCGGGTCTCCGTGTCCCATGTCTCCCGGGTGACCAGCGGCCCCCGCTCTACGCGGACGTCCCGCGCGTACCCGAGCCACTCGGCTCCCCGCCGGTGGCCGAGCGCACGCCTCGCAGACACCGCTCGCCGCGCTCGCCGGCACCGGCACGCGCGGGCTGACGGCACCGGAGTCGGGGCGCCGTCACGCAGGCGTTCTGCGCAGGGCGTTCAGCACCGCCCAGACGACCGAGACCAGCGGCACCGCCACGACCGCGCCGATCACCCCCGCGACGATGCTGCCGGCGATGACCGACACGGCCACGACGAGCGGATGCAGCCGGACCGCCCAGCTCATCACCAGCGGATGCAGCACATGCCCCTCCAGCTGGCCGATCACCACGATCAGCACCAGCACACCCGCCGCCGTCAGCGGACCCCGGCCGGCGAGCGCGACGACCGTGGCGATCCCGAGCGCCACCGGAGAGCCCACCAGCGGCACGAACGCGGCGAAGAACTCCAGCAGCGTCAGCGGCAGCGCGAGCGGTACCCGCAGCACGAGCAGGCCCACGCCCACGAGCACGGCGTTGGTGGCGGCCACGATGATGATGCCGCGGGTGTACCCGGCGAAGGTCCGCCAGGCCGCCCGCCCCGCCCGGTCCCACACCGGGCGGGCTCCGCTGGGCAGCAGCCGGTCACGCGCCCAGCCCCACAGCTGCTCGCCGGAGTACAGGAAGAAGACGGAGGCGAACAGGGCCAGCGCGCCGCCCGTGACCAGCTCCACCACCCGGCCCAGCTCGTCGACCGCGCTGCTGAGCAGGGTCTCCCGGTGCGTGGAGACGTAGTGCGCCACCTGGCGCTGCAATGCGGAGAGCGCCCCGGGGCCGAGCCGGAACGGCGGCCGTTGCAGCCACTCCTCGATCCGGTGGACACCGCCGCGGAACTCCCCCTCCAGCCGCGCCGACTCGCCCGCCACCGAGCTGCCCACCAGCGCGAGCAGGGCCAGCAGAAGCAGCAGACTGCCCACCAGTGTCACGGCCACGCTCAGCGGTCTCGGCAGGAGCCGGGCGAGCAGATCCGTCGGCGGACGCAGTACGGAGGTCACGACCAGCGCGAGAAACAGCGCCACGGCGATGAGCTGGAAGCTGCCGAGGACGCTGAACACGCCGTAGACGACGGCGCCGACGAGAATGAGACGCCAGGAGTAGGCCGCGGCCACCCGCAGCCAGGGCACCGTCCGCTCGGCCGGTACCGGCGGCTGCGGGCGGGGCGGGACCGGCAGCCGTACGGAGTACGCCGGCCGGCTGCCCAGCACCACGCCGTCGGCCCGGCGCCTTCCGGCCTGCCCGGCGGTCCGCCGGCGCGCATCGCCCACCACCGCTCCCGCCTCCTCTCCGCCGCCCCGGGTGACGGCCGGTCACCTCGACAGCACCGTAAGCACAAGGTGCGCGAGCGGCGCGCCGAACGCCACCGCACGCCCGGCCGCACACCCCCGGCCGGGCGGCGGGCATGTCCGACGTGGCCGCGACGGCACGACACCGGGCGGTCACAGGACCTTCACGACCACGGAGGGTGGACACCCGACGTCAGGGGCACCCGCCGGCTGTCGTCACCAGGGAGGGGGGAACCCCCAGTGATCATCGTCGCGGCTCTGCTGCTCCCCGTCCTCAGCGTGCTGTTGTACGGCCTGGACCAGGTCGAGGACCGGTGGGTGCTGCGGCCTTCCCGGGCCCGTCGCTCCCGGCATCGCCGACCGACGCGGGCGGGCCGTCGCTGAGCTCCACGGGCGGGTCGCCGCACCGGCGGTAGCGCACGATCGCCTTCCCGAGTTCGAGACGCTCGGACTCGGGGAGCGTGCCGCCCTGGACGTAGGCCAGCACATGCTCGGCCACCGTCCGCAGTTTGACGTTCGTGCGCTGGGAGACGTCCCGCAGCGCACGCCACGCCTCCTCCGGGGCGATCTGCCCGAGGACGACGAGGGCGCCGATGGCCTGGTCGATCACGGCATGGGAGGTCACGGCGCGCCGCAGTTGGTCGGTCTCGTCCTGCAGCCGGTGGTATTCGGACGCCAGATCGGTGACCGAGAGCAGGACCAGCGGCTGCTTCCGGGAGAGGGCGAAGAAGGCCATGGAGCACCTTTTCGGGGGTGGGGGTGTCACAGCTGCGCCTGCCGCCAGTGCGCGCTTGCACACGCATTGAACCAGCAACGCGGACCCCCGTCACGCTGTGCGGCCCGCGCGGTGCGGCGCACCTCGAACCGGGACCCGCGTACCCCCACCCGGACGCTCGCGTGGGGGCACCCTCGCTCCGGACGCCCGGGTGCCGCGGACTTCGCTTCGGACGCCCGGGTGCCGCGGACTTCGCTTCGGACGCCCGCGTGCCGCCCACCTCGCTCTTCGGACGCCCGCGTGCCGCGCACTTCGCTCCGGACGCCCGCGTGCCGCCCACCTCGCTCTTCGAACGCCCGCGTGCCGCCCACCTCGCTCCGGACCGCCCAGGTGTTGCGCACCGCGCTCGGCCACCCGGCCCACTCGCCTGCCCGGCCCGCCGGCGGCGACCTGCCTGCCGTAGCCTCGGTGCCCGATGCCGGCCGGACCGCTCCGTCAGCCGGTTTCCTCGGTGTACTGGGCCGCACGGCCCACCGGCAGCAGCTCGCGGATGTCCGCGGGCAGTGCGCCGGCCATCCGCTCGGTCAGCTCGGGGGCGAGGGCGGCGTCCAGCACCTCCATGACCGCGGCGGCGTCCCGCAGCGCCGCGTCCTCGTCGGTGCCGGCCCGGACCGCGATGCGCCCGGCGAAGGCCGTCAGCCCGAACCGCTCGCAGGCGGTACCGGAGTCTCGTTCGGCGGACATATCGGCCGTCTCCCGCATGGCCGCCGCCATGTCCGGCGGCAGCTGGGCCGCCACGTGCCGGGCCAGCCCGGCCGGCAGCCGTTCCGACAGGGTGCTCACGACCGCGTGCGCGGCCCGCTCGGCCGTTCCCCGGTCGGGCAGCTGGGCCAGCGCCTGCACTTTTCCGATCATCTCGTCGTGCCGCATGAGACCGGTCCCTTCCGCGCGGAGTGCTGACGGTACGCCCGTCACGCGGGCGTAGCGGCAGTCGACGAGTACCCCGTGCCCGCCACCGGTCACGGGCGAGCGGGCTCCGGTCCGGTCGCCGTCGGCCGCCGGTCGCGGGGCAGGCGTCGGCAGCGGAACATCGGTGGAGTTGACGAGCGAGGTGTGCATGACGGGCGCGGGGACCGGCGGCGCCGTTGTGGGACCTCCACAACGGGCAGGGGCCGCGGCAGCCGGCCGAGCTGGGGCGGGCGCTGGTGCCGTCGAGCCCGAGCGGCCAGGAGCGGGCGGCCCGGCAGAAGAGCGCGGGGATCCTCGGAGCTGTGATCGACATCGAGCCGACCGCCGCGCGGACGACGAACAGCCGTCGCTCAGCTCTCGGCCGCCTCCTGTGTCGCCGTCCAGGCGTACTGGAGCCAGTCCGCCACGGTCAGTGCCCCGAAGCCGCCGCAGACCAGCCGGGTGAGCCGGGGCGCCGCCGTGTAGGAGCACACCAGCGCGCCCGCCGCCCAGGCCGCGGTGCAGAACGGGCAGGAGACCAGGTCGCCGACGGCCCGCCGGAGCCCGCTGCCCCGGGGCTCGTCCATGACCTCGCTCGCCTCGCCCTCGTCCGCGCGGCGGGTGAACGGTGCCCGCAGAAAGCTGGTGATCTTGTCCTTGGTCAGCAGCCGTGACGTTTTGTACGTCGCCGCGCCCAGCAGCGCCACGTCCCACGGCGGCACCTCCTGCGGCAGCCGCACACCACGGCGCCGGGCCAGCACCGCGAAGGTGCCCGCGCTCGCCGCGAACAGCGAAGCGAGGGCGGCGTAGCCCCCGAGCGGGACCTCCCCGCTGTCGTCGTAGCGTGCGGCGTCCGTCGTCATGAGACCTCCCTGACCTCCCCGGCGTCGTCCGGCCCTGTCACGGGCGCGCAACGAGTTCCCCCGAGGGCGGGGGCGACACGCGGCCTTGTGGCGCGGCCCGGGGGAGGTCTATTATTCATCGTGTGATGAATAATTGTCGTGAACATCTGTGAGGGCGGCTGACGGACCGCTGGTCCCGGGAAGGGCAGGACGGCGATGGAAAAGACAACGTGCTGCGTCGTGGGAGGCGGCCCCGCGGGCATGGTGCTCGCCCTGCTGCTGGCCCGGGCCGGGATCGCGGTGACCGTACTGGAGAAACACGGCGACTTCCTGCGTGACTTCCGCGGCGACACCGTCCACCCGTCGACCCTGGCCCTGCTGGACGACCTGGGGCTGGCCGAGCCCTTCGCCCGGCTGCCGCAGCGCCGGGTCCGCACCGTCCGGCTGCCGGTCGGCGCCGGCCGCCCGGCCGTCACGGTCGCGGATCTCTCCGTCCTGCCCGGGCCGTACAACTACGTGGCGATGGTGCCCCAGTGGGATCTGCTGGACCTGCTCGCCGAGCAGGCACGGCGCGAGCCGGCCTTCCGGCTGTGGATGAACACGGAGGCGACCTCCTTGCTGGTCGAGTCCGGGCGGGTGACCGGTGTGCGCTACCGCACCTCCGACGGCCGCACCGGCGCCCTGCGCGCCGTCCTCACCGTCGCCTGCGACGGCCGCGGATCACTGGCCCGCTCCCGGCCGGAACTGCGACTGCGCCGCTTCGGCTGCCCGATGGACGCCTGGTGGTTCCGGCTGCCCCGGCGCGAAGACGATCCGTCCGGGCTCGTCGGCGGCGCCGGCGCGGGCTTCCTCACCGCGATGATCGACCGCGGCGACTACTGGCAGTGCGCCGCGCTGATCCCCAAGGGCGCCGACGCCGAGCTGCGCGCCGCCGGCCTGGACCGCTTCCGGTCCGCCTACGCCGCCGCCGTCCCGTGGCTCGCCGGCCGCACCGGCGCCCTGCGGTCCTGGGACGACGTCAAACTCCTCGACGTACACCTGGACCGCCTGCGCCGCTGGCACCGCCCCGGCCTGCTGTGCATCGGCGACGCCGCGCACGCCATGTCCCCGGTCTTCGGCATCGGGATCAACCTCGCCGTACAGGACGCCGTGGCCGCCGCCCGCCACCTCACCGGGCCCCTGCGCCGCGGTACCGTGCGTCCGCGCGACGTACGTGGTGTGCAGCGCCGCCGCCGTCCCACCACGGTCCTCACGCAGGCGCTGCAGCGGGCGGCCCACGCCCGGGTGATCGCCCCGGTCCTGCGGGGCCGGCCACCCCTGGGCAGCGCGGAACGGGCCCGGCGCGTCGCGGACCTGCTCGCCCGATCGCCCTGGCTGCGCCGCCTGCCCGCGTACTTCGTCGCCTACGGCGCCCTCCGCGAGCGCCCACCCGCCGAGGCGGTCCGGGGACGGGCGCCGGAGGCGAAGGCCCCCACCGGCAGACCGCGTTCGTGACGAAGTGGTCCTCCACGCCCATGCGACGGAGGCCGTGGTGTTGTTCGGGTGCCCACGGGGAAGTCCCGGAGAGCCACGTCCATGCCTGCACCCTCACCGGACTACTGCCCAGGCTGTCACCGCGCTGTTCGGCGAGGACGGTGTGCTGACGGCCGCACCGAGGCCCGCCACAACCGCCCGCTCCTACCCGGTGCCGTCCAACTGCCGTAGCCGCTCCCGCGCCCGACGCGCCTCCTCCTGCGCGTCGGCACGGTCGTAGGCCCGCACCGCCTCTTCCCATGCGTCACGGGCCCTGGACAGGTGACCCGCCCCGGCGTACACCTCACCGAGGCGCCCTGACGCCTGCCCGGCGCCGTACCAGTCGCCGAGGTCCCGGCAGATCGTCAGGGTCGCCTGATGGGCCTGGACGGCCTCCCCGACGCGGCCTGTCCCGGCGAGGGCCAGGCCGAGGTTGTGCCATGCGGTGCCCTCACCGGTGCGGTGTCCGGTCGCTTGGTGCGAGTCGCGGGCGCGGGTGAACGCATCGATGGCCTCCTCGACGCGGCCTGTCTCGGCGAGGGCCAGGCCGAGGTCGTTCCACGCGGTGCCTTCCCCGGTCGGGTGTCCGTTCGCCCGGTGCAGGTCGCGGGCGTGGGTGAACGCCTCGATCGCCATGTCGTGACGGCGCAGGGAGCTCAAGGCCCGGCCGAGGTTCTGCCATGCGCCCGCCTCAGCGCCACGGTCGCCGAGGGCGCGCAGCAGATCGAGCGCTCGCTGGGCGGCGCTCACCGCCTCGTCCGGCCGCCGGCCCGACTCCAGCGCACGGCCCAGCTCTCCCAGGGCCATCGCCTCGGCGTAGGAATCGCCGCTGTTCCGGGCGGCCGAGATGGCACACTCGCTCACTCTGATCCAGTCGTCGGCATAGCCTCGCCAGTTCAGATACTCGGCGATGGCCAGGGCCAGCCGGATCGCGACCGGGGCGTACCGGGTTTCCGCGGCCCAGAGGACCGCCGCCACCAGATTGGCACGCTCGACGTCCAGCCAGGCGAGAGCGGCCGACCGGCTGTCGAACTGGACCGACAGCGGCTCGTTCGGCAGGGCCCGCAGCCGGCGGTCGGCTTCCTCCGCCCACTGCGCGTAGAAGTCGAGCAGACGTGAGCGGGCCGCCTCGATCTCGTCCTGCGCCTCCCCGGCCGCCACACCCTGGGCGTAGGCACGCACCAGGTCGTGCAGGCCCCACCGGGACCGGTTACCGCTCCGTGTGACCAGGTGGGCGCTCTCCAGCGCGGCGAGTACGCGGAAGGGCGGAGAGTCCTCGCCCAGCAGAGCCGTGAGGGCCTCCGTACTGATGTCGGGCCCTGGGGCGGCGGCGACCACCCGCAGCAGGTGTGCCTGCTGCGGCGTCAGGCGGCGGTAGGAGGAGTCGAAGACGGAACGGAGGTCACGCTCGCCGTCGTCGAGGGCGTCCAGTCTGTCGATGGACTCCGACAACTCGTCCGTCAGTTCGGCGACGGTCATGTGGGGGGTGGCGGCCAGTCGCGCGGCGGCGATCTGGAGGGCCAGGGGCAGGTGGCCGCACAGCCCCGCGAGGGACCGGGCGTCCGCGGGGGCGTCCACCACCCGCTCGTCGGAGGGATCGGCGATGCGCAGGGCCTTGTCGAGAAGGGTCACCGAGGCTTCGGCGGACAGCTCGCCGAGCACCAGTGATCGTGCGAAGAGGCTCGGCAGCCGGTGTCGTGAGACCACCACCAGACGGTGCCGTTCGTCGGCCGGTACCAGCGGGGAGACCTGTGCGGCCGACGACGCGTTGTCCGCGAGGATCAGGACGGGTTCCGTCCGCCGGTCGAGCAGAGTGCGGTAGAGGGAGAGCCGGCCCGGGACCGTGCTCGGCAGGTCGTCGGCCCGGACTCCCAGCGCTTCCAGCAAGTGCGCCACGGCCTGATCGGGGGTCACCGGATCGTCGCCGTACCCGCGCAGGTCCACGAACAGGGCGCCCCCGGGATACCAGCCCTCGGCACGTGCCGCGTGGGCCGCCTGGACGGCCAACGCCGTCTTGCCGACACCTCCCATCCCCGCGACGGCGGTGACGACCACCGCCTCTCCGTGCTGACCGGTGGGGGCCAGAGCACTTCGCAGCGTGGCCATCGCGTCCTCGCGACCGGTGAAGCCCGGCGGGGCAGGAGGCAGGGAGGCAGGGGCGTTCCGAGGCGATTCCCCCACGCGCACGTCCCCCACACGCACGTCCTCGCGACCCGTCACCGCACCCACGAACGCTCCGCTGCGGAAGTCGATGTGCTCGCCGGCGAGCACGGGTGGTGCGGGTTCGCCCTCCGGTTCCGCCCGGGCAGCCGCGGGAGGGTCGGCGGACGCCGTCATGCCGACGCCGGGGAGCGCCAGCCGTCGGAGCGTCGCGACGGCCGCCTCCGCGGCGGCGTGCGCGGCCCGCCGCCGCACACCGGCCGGGTCGTCGATGCGCCGGCCGTCGGCCGTGTCGCAGATGCCGCGAATGGTGAGGGCCGGCAGCGATGTCGCGCCGACGTAGGAGATACCGGTGGACTCCATCTCGACGGCCACGGCGTCGTTGTAGTGCCCCCGTAGCTGGCGCACGAGGTGGGACGTCGAGTCGTTGAGCACCACGTCGGTGGCCGCGACGGGTTTGAAGTGGACCCGGATGTCACGCCGGCTCCACAGAGCCGTCCGCGCGGCCGATGTCAGACGGTGCGGGGCAGACCATGCCGAGGGCCTGGACCGGAACCCCTCGGGTGTGGAGACCACCCCCTGATGCGCGTACACCGCGGTGGCGACGATCACGTCTCCGAGGGCGACATGGTCGGTGAGGCTGCCGGCCAGTCCGACGAAGAGCAGCACGTCGGGTCGCATCCAGCTCTCGGCCCGCTCGATGACCGCGACGGGCGCCTGGTTGCCCGCGCCGACCTCCGCCAGGGCGACCGTCCAGCCGGTGCCGGGCAGCGCCCCACATGTCAGCTGGGTCCCGCTCGGATGCACAAGGGTCCGTACGTCCGTGAGGTGGCGCCACATCGCCTCGTACTCGACCGCCGTGCCGGTGACGACGAGCGCGGTACCCGTGGCCGTGTCCCCGGGCGGCACGTCCGGCGCGGGAGGTGCGGCCGCGGGTGCCGGCTCCCCGGGCGGCGGCGCGGCCTCCACCGGACCGGGCCGGCGGCCGAGGGCCAGCGACTGCCTGATCCGCCGGGCCGCGGCCCCGTGGACGCCGCCCGCGCTCTCCAGGACCGTGAGCGCGACCCGGGCGAACGGGACGCTCTCGCGCGGCAGGGGGAGGGCCCGGTCGGTCGTACCGGCATTCGGCGAAGCCAGGGCCGCGAGGGAGCGGAAGCCGGAGGCGCCTCCGAAGACCCGGGCCACGTTCTCCGAGACCTTGGTGAGCACATCGCCGAGCACGGTCAGCGAGTCCTGGGTCGTCACACAGCCCAGGAGCTCCTCGCGCACCCCGGCGTGGAAGTCGTAGAGGACCTCGTCGGGGTTCTCTCCCGGACTCGGCGGAGTGACCCGGCGGACGGCACCGGACAGGAAGATCTCCGCCAGTTCGGTGGTGGTGGACCGCGGCAGCATCGCCCGCTGGACGAACTGCATGATCGGAAGCGTGAGCGGGGCGGCTGCGAGGTAGCAGGCGAGCTGGAACGCCCCGGGGGAGACGCCCTTGCGGAGGTTGTTCACGCCCTCCACCGGATCCTCGGCGGGCGTGGCGCCCGGGGGCGGAGCGGCCGGCCACTTCACCACGGTGAGGGGGGTGGCCAGCATGGGTGTCCGGCCCGGGGAATGCCCGGAGAGCAACTCGGCCCAAGGAGCCAGCCAGTTGGGTCGGATCTCCATGACGGGCAGCCAGGTGATCCTGTCGCGGTCGGGTGCGTCCGCGGCCATGCCCGGCAGGGGCGCCGTGCAACGGAAGAGGGGGACGGGCAGTGCCCTGCGGTTCTGTTTCGCGGAGACCGCGGCGGTGGGCAGCGCCGTGCGATGCCACAGCCTGCGGGGCAGCACCTGGAGGACGGCCATGGGCTGCCGCCGGGCCCGTTCCGCGAGGGTCGTCTTGAACTCCTCGTCACGCCAGACGGCACCCACCCCGTCAGTCAGGATGATCATCAGCCGCCGGCCGCTGGGACCGGCCAGTTGCCGGAGCCTGCGCCCCGGACCCGTCTTCCCGTCGGGCCGTGCCCTGCCGAGGCGGAACGGGAAGAACACGGGCGTATGCGCATCGCTGTCCAGCGCCCACGTCCGTACGTCGCGGAAGGCTCCGTGCCGTTCGAACAGGGCACGGAGCTCGGCGCCGGTGCGGTGCCACACGGCCATGGTCCGGCCCACGTCGACGACCAGGTCGATGGAGAACCGCCGCTCCGTGGGCTGTCGCCACACCGGCAGGAGCATGCCCGTCTCGCCGACCGCGTGTGCGGTGCCGTGCTCGTCCAGCGTGGGGCGGCCGGGCCTGACAACGTCCTGTTTGAGCGGGCGCAGTGATTGGGCGAGGGGCAGTCCCTCGGTCAGCAGGGGCAGGAGCGGCGTCTCCAGGTGGACACCGCTCCGGCCGGATTCCCCGTCCTTCGTTCCGTGAGCGGTGTCCCCGGCCGGCGGATGGAGTTCGGCCTCCTCCGTCTCGCAGGTGTCCGTCAGCCGGGCGGGAGGAGGCTCCGTGCGACCGTCGCCGGGGCGCTCGGGCCGCGCGGACGACGGCTCGCCGGTCCGGGGCGCGGGTGGGGCGGCGGGCTCCAGGCCCGCCACGGAGGCCATCCACAGCACGTCCGCCACGAGTTCGGCGTCCGGGCCGGACGAGCAGCCCTCCTCCAGGATCCGCGCGAGATGGTGTCGCAGGCCCTCGGGCACGGTCACCCCTCGTTGAGAGGATGCAGAACGTCTCTCTCGATCACCCGGCGGCTCTCCGGGTCGGCCCACAGCCCGTGGGAAACCATCAGCAGCGCGTTGAGCAGCTGGTCGCTGGCGAGTTCCGCGCCCTGCGTCCGCTGCCTGGAGACGAACTCCGCGATGACGTCCGTGCGTACGGCCTCGGGAACGCTGCTCAGCAGTTCCGAGCCGGAGAAGTGGGCAGCCACCATGCCTGCGATCTTCTCGTCACTGGGCGCCGCGATCTCCAGCCGCAGACAGCGGCGCAGGAAGGCCGGGGGGAACTCGCGTTCCGAGTTGCTCGTGAGCACCATCACCGGGAACTGGGCACAGCGCACCAGACCACCGCGCACGGTGACCCAGGCTCCGCTGTCGGCGGACATGACGGTCGTCGGACTGTCGCCCAGCCGGGACAGTTCGGGGATGGTGAACTCGCCTTCCTCGAACACGTTCAGCAGGTCGTTCGGCAGGTCGATGTCGCTCTTGTCGATCTCGTCGACGAGCAGCACCCGGGGCAGCCGCCAGGGGAGGAAGGCGGTGCCGAGCGGGCCGAGGCGCAGGTACGGCCCGATGTCGGGAGTGGCCGCTTCGGTGTCGCCGGCGGAGCGGTACCGCAGCCCGGCCTCCTGGAGCCGCCCGATCGCGTCGTAGTGGTAGAGACCGTCCTGCAAGGTCGACCGGCTGGTGATCGGCCAGCGCAGTACCGGGCCCAGCCCGAGTTCACGCGCGATGCTGTACGCCAGCGTCGACTTGCCGACTCCCGGCCGTCCGGTGACGAGGAGCGGCCGACGCAAATACAGCGCCAGGTTGACCAGATGGACCTCACGCGCGTCGGCACGGTAGGCGGCCGCCTGGCGGGCCCGGCCGAGCTTGCGGCCGGACAGGGCGTCGGTACGGCTGGGCGGATCCAGCAGCTCGGCCTCGTCGTCGAGCGCGTCGAACGCGCGCCACGGCGGCGGATCGGGCAGTCTGCCGATGCCGTCGTGCGGTTCGCCCGTTCCCTGATAGATCCACCAGGACGCCGGTGCACCCCCGTCGGCTCCGGACGTCTCGGCGGCCCGCTCCGGATTCCCATGCCCGATGCTGCTCATCCGACCCCCTGATACGGCCCGTGCTGAAGTTCCGCCACACAGTTCGGGTCGTCCCACAGCAGGGTGATGTGACGCCCCAGGTCATTCGATGTACCGGTCTCGGCGGCCTCCCGCAGGCTCCGCGTGCCGAGGGGGAGTTCGTCGAGCCGGCTCAGGTCCCGGTCCCGCAGCGCCACGTCGAGTTCACAGGGATCCCCGTCGTCCCGCCGCCACACCAGTACGGGAATGCCCTTGGCCACGGCCTCCTCGATGGCCCGCTGGGCGATGGCGTCCGGATGGCCGTAGGCGAAGCCGAGGCCTATGCACGCCAGCGAGGAGTGTGTCTTCAGCCACTGGGTGACCTCGCTCAACGTGCTGAACTGGAGCGAGGGGAAGCGGCGAGCGCTGCCTGCCGGCAGGGTCCGGTCCTTGAGGTGGGTCATCCAGGCGATGTCGTCCGTGGCGCTCGCGGGCGGCGACGGACAGACCTGGGCGGCGAGCTGGTCCCAGCGCCTGCGCCACATCGCATGCATCCAGAAGTTCTTGTGCCGGTCCAGCGAGCGTACGACCACCGGGTACTGGTGTCCGAGCACATACGGTGTGACCGTCCACAGGTCGACGGCGTGGTCGAGCAGCGACCAGGGCAGGAGGAACTCGAAGCGCACCCGGGTGCGGTAGTCGCGCATCTCGTAGGCCAGGTCTCCCCAGCCGCTCAGGAGCGTGCTGCCGTGCTGGAGCAGGTCGTTCTTGGTGACCTGTCTGTCGTCGATCCAGGAGTCCAGCTCGCTGAGGAGGCCCTCCTCGTGGCTGTAGAAGGCCCCGTGCACCTGGTAGCGAGGCGTCTCCGACGGCGCCGCCTCGACCTCCTCCAGCCGGAGCTGCACGATGATCTCCGCCGGACGCGGGGCCGGTCGCGGGCCGGCGGCCGGCAGCGGCTCGCCCGCCGCCTCCGCCAGTGCGGAACGCGCCGGCTCGGGCAGGTCCTGCGCGAGGAGCTGCAGGAAACGATGGATCGCCGGTCGCGCCCCCGGCCCCCGCTGGGCGTCGTTCAACCGCTCCAGCGCCCTGAAGAGATCGGTGGCACCGGTCAGCGGGACGTTCAGCCGTGCCGTGCGGCACGCCTCCGCGTACCGCGCGACGTCCAGTGACTCCGGCAGCCGCTCCACCTTCCGCAACGCCGCGTAGACCTGGTGCATCCTCGCCGTGCCGAGGATGCCGGGCGAGACGACGGCGTGGACGCACAGGCCGAACCAGGCGACCGCGCGTTCGTTGCCACGCCGTTGCTGGAGGAAGGCGTCGACGGCGGCCAGAGCGGTGCGCGGCTCACGGTACTTGCGGCAGGCGTTCACCAGTCCGGCGATGTCGTCCTCGCCGCGGTCGTTCTGCGCGGGAGCCTTCCAGTCCGGAAGGTCGGTCCGGTGATGCAGCGACGCCAGCAGCTCACGTCTGAAGCCGGCGTCGCCACGTACGTCGTCGACGTCCGTCAGAGCCGTCCGCAGGACATCGGAGACGGAGTCGTCCCAGTCGCCCTGTTGACCGGTCCGCTCCTCGGGACCGGCCGGCTGCCACCACTCCACGTGCGTTCCCCGTGACTCCACCATGACGAGCAAGCCGTCTCAAAGCCCCAGCACATCGTGCAGCCGCACGAGAGCCCGGTCGTTCGGGCGCAGGTCCGCCATCACGCCGTACAACGCCCGGTGTGCGGCGGAGGGTTCGCGGCTCTGCCGCAGACCGCGCGCGATGAGCATCAGATGGTCCCGGGCCATGGTCTGTTCCGGGATGCCGAGGGGGTGCGTCAGGGCCAGCCTGTCCCGGAGCATGGCCAGGACGTTGCGGCGGAACTCCAGCCCCGCCATGTCGGTGAAATCCTCCAGAGCATCGGCCACCTGGACGTCGGACGGGGTGCGGGAGGACGCCGTGGCGGCGGCCGGGGAGTGCTCCGTGGTGGTCCGGAACCGGGCGAGCTCCGCGATCACCGCCATGACCGCAGCCGCGGCATGGGCGGCGGCCCGCTCCCGGTACCCCCGTCCGTCCGTGTCGTACTTGCTTCCGTCGGCGCGGTCGCTGATGCCGCGGACGGCCAGGCTCGGGCAGCCGGCCAGGTGCGCGGCGTGCGCGAAACCGGCGCTCTCCATCTCGATGGCGACCGCGTCGTTGTAGGTGCGGTGCAGTTGGTCGCGCAGCGCACAGTCCGACGAGTTGAGCAGCACGTCCCCGGAGGCAAGGGGTTTGAAGTGGACCCGCGGCGGCTTCGCGGCGCCGTCGGGCGCCGGCGGGCCGACGGGCACCCGGCCGACCCAGTGCGACTCGCCCTGGCGCAGCGCGGACCGGGCGGCCTGCTCCAGGGCGTGCGCGGCGGGCCAGGACTCGGGCCGGGCCAGAAGACCGTCGGGTGCCTGCTTGCCCCCGCCGTAGGCGTGGACCTTGGCCGCGACGACGACGTCCCCCAGCGCGAGATCCTCCTTGAGGCCGCCCGCGATACCGGTGAAGAACAGCACCTCGGGTTCCAGCCAGGTCACGATCCGCTCGGTCAGTGCGGCCGCGGTGCGTCCGCCCTCGCCGAACTCCGCGATCGCCACGGGCCACGGACACCCGGGTGACTCGCCGACCTCGACGACGGTGCCGAGCCGGTGGGGACGCTTCTCAAGCCGCACCAGGTGCGAGCGGACGGCCTCGTACTCCTCCGGGAGGGCCGTCAGCACCGCGGCCCTGGGCTTCGCGCCTGTCACCATGTCGTACTGCCCCGCCTCCCGGCTGCCCCGTCATAGGCAGCGACCCCCGTCACCGGTCAGGGCAATCAACGTAGTGCATCCGGCAGGGCCGCGCCCTGAATTGCCGTCAGATCGGTCCGAGCCGCCTCTCCGGCCGGGCATCCTCGTGCCGGGGCACACGCGGACGGACGGTCCGGGGCCGCCGCGTCGTCATCGCCAACTTTCTTTCGCGTAAGCACCGTTGTCCGAACAGAAGGCTCTATGTTCCACTAATCTCCTTCCGCCACATCGATCACCCGCTCCCGGGCGGGGGGAGTACCCACGAGGGATCTGTGTGTGATGACCTGGGGTTCGAAAGACTCCTCGGTGAGGAAGGTTTCTTCGCGCGGCTGCTCGGCCGGTCACCATCGGGCGGCGGCCGTGAACCGCTGTACGGCCGCGACCTACCCGTGGTCCTGCTCACCGGCGGGCCGGGCATGGGCAAGGGGCGGCTGCTGCGTGCGGTGAGGGACCATTTCGCCACCAAGGTGCCGGTGATCTACCTGGACTGCGGTTCGCCCCTGTACGCCGACCGGGCGGAGCCGGAGCAGGGCGCCCGCTCGGCCGCGACGGAGCTCCTGGCCGAGGCCGCCCGGCGGCTGTGCACCTGGCAGGGAACGGGCGGCTCGTTCACCTTCCCACGGCTCTTCGCGGGCCTCGCGATGATCGCGACCGGCGTCGCGGAGGGCACCCCCGACGCGGTCGCGGCGGAGGTCGAACGGTATGAGGAGTTACCCCAGAGGCAACGGCTCCGGGGCTTCGCGGCCGGTGACTTCTGGCGGGGCGCGCTCCGCGGAGCCATGCGGAACCTGGTGACGACGCTGTCCGGGCAGACTCTCGACCCCTATTCGGCCTCGGTGAGCACCGCGCTGCTGGACGCCCTCTTCGCGAGCCTGGCGCCCCGTGGCCGTACGGAACTGGCGCGGATCTACGGCGCGTACCCCGGCGCGGGCGGCCAGCCCGAGCACGGACTGCGCGACCTCGCCGCCGACTTCCGGGCCGGCGGCGAGGAACGGGAGCTGGCGGAGAGCTTCCTCTTCCGGGCGCTGCGCGAGGACCTCGAGGCCGCGCACTCGGGGGCGGTGGGCTGGCTGCGCCGGGTCGGCCGCCCGGCGATGCTGCTGGACCGCGCCGAGACCCCGCTCGGGGAGCAGCTGTTACGCGCCGTGCTCACCGACCGGCGGGCCGGACAGCGCGACCGCGTGGTGGTCGTCGCCACCGCGCGCCGGGCGGACGGCGGAGCCTTCCTGTACGGGGGACTGCCGCCCCGGGAGGTGCCGTCCCCGGCGGAGTTCCGGCCCGCCGACGGTGTGCCGCCCGTATGGTCCCGGCGCGCGGAGCCGGGAGCGGACCGGGCGCCCCTGGCCGACGGGGTGCTCCTGCTGCGCATGCCCCTTCTCACCGGCGACCAGCTCCGCACGGAGACCGAGCGCAGACAGCGGCGCGCGGAGCCGGAGGGCGGCAACAACCGCCGCCGCGTCGACGCCGCCGTGGCACGGCTGAGCGGCGGACGGCCGCACACGGTGATCCGGCTGGCCGCCGCTGCCGCCACCTTCCGGATGCCCGCGGACGCCAACGACCGGGACATCCTGGACGCCCCGCTGCGGCTCGCGGGGGACGACGCCCCCGAGCGGCCGGTGGCCGACGTACTGCTGCGGGAACTGATCCTGGAACAGCTGCCCGTGCGGCTGCCGGCCGAGCACCACGAGCACTGGCTCGATCTGCTCACCCATCTGTCCGTCGCGCACGACAAGGAGTGCGCCGACGTGCTGCTCCGCCACCATCAGTCCGGCCGCGTCCACCGCCTGACGGCACATCATGTGTCCCAGCTGCTCACCGACACCGGGTGGCCCGGCTGCGAACGGCACTTCATCGGGGACTTCGGACTGCGCCAGCTGCTGGTGCACCGGCTGTACGGGCTGCTCCCCGACGGCGCCGCCTGGTACGCCGACCACCACCTGCTGCGGGACCACTACGCCGGACGCGCGGCGGACGACGGGGATCCGGGCGGCGGGGCGTTCCGTTCGGTCGTGACGCACCGGATGAACCACCACCTGGTGTCCGGCGGTGTGGACGACGTGGTCCGACACCTGGCCGTCACACTGCCCGGCCGGCCACAGGAATGGTGCGCGGAGCTGCTGGAGATCGCCCAGGCGCCGTACCCGGGCGGGGTCGACGCCCGTCGGGAGCGGGCCCAGGGGCTGGTGGCGGCGGACGGCCCGGCGCTGCGCCGCACCGTCGACCAGCTGCTGCACGCGGTGTGGCTGTGCGAGGAGCGCACCAGGCCGACCGGAAGGGAGACCGCCCGCACGCTCGCCAAGCTGCTGGACCTGCTCTCGATCATGGAGTTCGAGGGCGCCGGCCGGCTCGGCAGGACGGCCACCGACTGGAGCGGCCTGGCCGAGAACGGCCAGCCGTTGCTGCGCTGCGCCTGCACCGATCAGCTCGCGAGAAGGAGATGACGGGGATGCCCAGGTGGAAGAAGATCCTCTACTCGCTGCTGATCGCCGTGGCGCTCGTGGCGGGGGGCCTGTCCGGCTGGTCCTTCCTGCAGCGGCCCGACACCTGCGCCGAGGGCATCGAGCGGATCGGCGGCGAGTGCGTCGGCGTCAACGGGTCGGGCTACGACTTCGGCACACCGGAGATCAGCGCCGTGACCCGGGCCATCGCACAGGAGAACGACAGGATCCAGGGCCAGCCCCATGTGACGGTGGCGATGATGCTGCCGTTCCAGTCGGACAAGGCGGCACTGCGGCGGCAGATACGCAGCGACCTGCAGGGGGCGTACCTGGGACAGCTGCGGGCCAACGAGGGCGAGGGGGAGCCGCCGAAGATCCGCCTGGTGCTGGCCAACCCCGGGCGGGACTACGCGCACCAGTCACGGGTCGTGGACACCCTGCTGCGCATGGCCGACTCGCCCGAGGACCGGCTGCGCGCCGTCACGGGCTTCAACCTCAGCCTCGATGCCACGGAGGAGGCCGTCGGACGGCTGACGGAGCACCGGATACCCGTGCTCGCCTCCCGGATCACCGGGGACCAGATCGCGAACGAGGACGGGGCGGACGGGATGGCGAAGTCCCGCTTCCCCGGCCTGGCCCGCATCATCCCCACCAACCACGACGTGGCCCGGGCGCTGGCCGACTTCAACGGTGAACGAGGCCGGGAGGACCGCAGGACGGTGCTGGTCTACGACACGCGTCCGGACAGTTACGACGAGTCGCTGGCCAAGGCGTTCAGCGGGATCGACGAGAAGGGGCCGCCCGGCCCCGCCGCGATGTCCTTCGCGTCCCCGTCGATCGACGAGGCGGGATCGGCCGGCAACCAGTTCACCCAGATAGCCAACAACATCTGCGACACCGAGGCCGACACCGTCTACTTCGCGGGACGCACCCTCCACCTGCGGCTCTTCGCGCTCAAGCTGGCGCAGGTGGGCTGCGAGAACCGGCACTACACCCTCATCAGCGGCTCCGACGCGGCCTCGCTGCGGCAGAACATGACGGCCGAGGACTGGGCGCAGCTGCGCGGCGCGGACGGCAGGGCGAAGGTGACGGTGCAGTACGCCGCCCCCGCGCACCCGGACGCCTGGAGCACCGAACTGACCGCCTGGAAGCGGAAGTGGGCGGCGCGGCACGGCCGCGAGCCCGCCGAGGACGAGCTCCCCCAGTACCTGACCGAGCCCGCGGCGGCCCTGGACGACCTGAGAGAGCTGATCGGGACCACCCACCGCAAGGGGACGGATCTCGGCTCCACGCCGAACCTGGAGGACTCCCGGACCATGCTCGTGTACGACGGCATGGTCACCATCGGCACGGCACTGCACCAGGTGCAGAGCGGCGACGCCGCGAAGGCGCCCGGCCTGGAGGACGTCGGCAGGGAGTGGTCACAGCTGCAGTCCCGGCACCGGGTGCGGGGCGCGAGCGGCCTGATCTGCCTGACGAGCGGCGGCAACCCGTACGACAAACCGGTCGCGGTGGTCGAGCTGGACCCGGGCCGGCAGGGCCGGGGCAAGCTGAAGTTCGTCGGCCTCGGCTGGCCCACGGGCCGGGAGCAGCCGAAGAACTGCGTCATCCCCAGCCGCACCCCCTGACCGCCCCGGCAAGCGTGGGTCAGGTCACATATGACCTGGTTTACATACCCTCCCGGGCGTACCGGACGCCCGGCTACCGTGGCGTGGAGCCCTTGTACCCCTCGCACCTCGGACGGCCCGGCTGTGCTCACTGATCTGTCCCCCCTGATCGCCGCGACGGCGCGCTGGCTGACCGGCGCGTACCCGCACTCCGGCGGCGCGCTGGCCTCCGCGCTGTGCGAGGCGCAGGCCCGGCAGGCGGTGACGGCCGCCGCGTGGCTGCGGTACCCCACCGAGATCGACGCGGGCCTGGTCACCATGGCGGGTCCCGGCGGCGCGGGCCGCCTCGACTGGATCACCGGCGCGGAGCCGGCCGACGACCACCCGGCCGAGGAGTGGGCGTGGCGCACCTGGGTGGACGAGGTCGTGGCCAGCTGGGCCGCCGCCCTGCTCACCGACCCCGAGCTGGCCGGTCTGGCCGTCGCCGCACTCGCCGACGGCGAGCACAGCGCGGACACCACCGCCGAGTTCCGCCGGCTGCTCGCCCCCGACGACGGCGACCGGCGCGCCGCGGCCCTGCTCCGCCACCCGGACCTGCTGGCCCCCGTTGCCGGGCTGCACCACGACCAGCTCCTCGACCGCCTCACCCCGGGACGGTCCCTCGCGGCCTGAGTCCGGGGGCCGGCACCCCGCGACCGCCCCGCCCGGGGATTGCCCCCGCCCGCGGCCCGAGGCCGAGGCCGGCCCCCCTTCCCGGCGCCGGCCGGACCCCGTGTCGTACGCCCGCGCGCGGGTACCGCGGGCCCGACACGCGAGCCGGCGGCCGGGATCCGCCGGCCGTGGGGAAAGGCTCGGTCATGACCTTCAAGAATCCCGTGCACCGCGGCGGCTCCCGCCGCGGCCGGTTCGAGCAGTTCGCCGAGTACGCCTCGAACTTCACCAGCTCCCCGGTGTTCTTCCTGTTCTGCCTGCTGCTCGTCGGCTTCTTCGCCGCCGCCCACATCGCCCATCTGCCGCTGGAGCTGCTGCTGCTCGCGGGCGAGTCCATGACGGCGGTCACCCTCCTGCTCCTGGCCCTGCTGAAGAACGCCGAGATGCGCGCCGAGCACGCCATCCAGCGCAAGCTGGACGCGATCGCCGCCGCCCTGCTGGAGGCACACCGGGACGAGCAAGGCCAGGCCTTCGAGGACCTGCGCAATGCGATCCGGATGGAGGAAGAGACCTGACCGGCGCCGGCGAAACGCCGCGGCGGTTCTTCCCGGCACCCCCGAGAAGGACGACGATGCCATGTCATGAACATTCTGCTCGTCGCCAGTGCGTTCAACAGCCTCTCCCAGCGCCTGTACGCCGAACTGTCGGACGACGGACACCAGGTGGACGTCGTCCTGGCCGCGCACGGCCCCGAACCCGTCCGGACCGCCGTGCACGAGCTGCGCCCGGAGCTGATCGTCGCGCCGATGCTCAGGACCGCCCTGCCCGAGGACGTGTGGCGGGAGCACACCTGCCTGATCGTCCACCCCGGCCCGCCGGGCGACCGGGGCCCCTCCTCGCTGGACTGGGCCATCTCCGAACGGGCGGAGCGCTGGGGCGTCACCGTGCTGCAGGCCGAGGCGGCCATGGACGCGGGAGCGATCTGGGCGGCCGAGCCGTTCCCCGTCCCGCCCGTCGGCAAGAGCGACCTCTACCGCAACGAGGCGTCCGACGCCGCCGTCACCGCCGTACTGACGGCCGTCCGGCGCTACGCCGAAGGCGACCACAAGCCCCTCCCGCAGACCCACGAGTCCGTCACCGTCCGCTGGCGCGACTTCTTCCGGCAGGAGCGGCGGCGCATCGACTGGGAGCACGACGACACCGAGACGGTCCTGCGCAGGCTGCGCGGCGCCGACTCCCAGCCGGGCGTCCTCGACGAACTCCTCGGCCGCGAGGTGTTCCTGCACGGCGGACACCCCGAGGACCGGCTGCGCGGCCGTCCCGGCGCCCTGCTGGCCCGGCGCGCCGGCGCCGTCTGCCGGGCCACCCGGGACGGCGCCGTCTGGATCCCGGAACTGCGCCCCCGCAAGAACTCCGGCGACCCGGCGCCCTTCCGCCGGCCCGCCGCCTCGGTGCTCGCCGCGTACCGGCCCGGCCTCGACCTGCCCGAGGACCCCGCACCACTGGAACTCCCGCCCGGCCGGCACACCTGGACCGACATCCGCTACCGGCAGCACGGCGACGTCGGCTTCCTCAGCTTCTCCTTCCCCGGCGGCGCGATGAGCACCGACCAGTGCCGCAGACTGCTCGCCGCCTACACGGAGGCGCTCACCCGCCCCACCCGCGTCCTCGTCCTCGGCGGCACGCGCGACTTCTTCTCCAACGGCATCCATCTCAACGTCATCGAGGCGGCCCCCGACCCGGGCCAGGAGTCCTGGACCAACCTCAACGCCATGGACGACCTCGTGGAGGCCGTGCTGCGCACCACGGACCGCCTGGTGGTGGCCGCCCTCGCCGGCAACGCCGCGGCCGGCGGCGCCATGCTCGCCCTCGCCGCGGACCAGGTGTGGTGCCGCACCGGCGTCGTCCTCAACCCGCACTACCGGCGCATGGGCCTGTACGGCTCCGAGTTCTGGACGTACACCCTGCCGCGCCGCGTCGGCCCCGAGCGGGCCGGCCGGCTGACGGCCGAGGCGCTGCCGGTCAGCGCCGCGACCGCGGAACGGCTCGGGCTCGTGGACCGGCTGGTACCGGCCGCGCCGCGGGACTTCGCGGCCGAGGTCGAGCGGCTGGCGGCCGGCCTCGCCGCCGCCCCTGACCTGGACCGGCGGCTCGCCGAGAAGGCGGCGGCCCGCGCCGCGGACGAGCGGGAACGGCCCCTCGCCCGCCACCGGGAGGACGAACTGGCCCGGATGCACGCCATCTTCTTCGACCCCGGGGCCCCGTACCACGCCCTGCGCTCGGCCTTCGTCCGCAAGACGCCGGGCGGCTCCCCCCGGCCCCTCGCCCCGGCCGCCGGAGACCCCCGGTGACGCCGCGCCTGCTGGTGGCCGGAATCGGGAACATCTTCCTCGCCGACGACGCCTTCGGCCCCGAGGTGATCCGCGCCCTGGAGGACCGCCCCCTGCCGGCCGGAGTACGCGTCCGCGACTACGGCATCCGCGGCCTGGACCTCGCCTACGACCTGCTCTCCGGCCACGCCACCGCCGTCCTGGTCGACGCGGCCCCGCGCGGCCACCGGCCCGGCACCCTCTCCCTGATCGAGGCCGAACCCCCCGACGGCACCGTCCCGCCCGAGGCCCACGGCATGGACCCGGCGAAGGTACTGGCCCTGGCCACGCACCTGGGCGACGAACCGCTGCCCAGGATCCTCGTCCTGGCCTGCGAACCCGCCGTCCTGCCACGCGACGACGACATCCTGCCGGGACTCAGCACACCGGTGCGGGAAGCCGTCGGCCTGGCTGTGGACGCCCTGCACACCCTCGTCGCCGCCCTGCTCGACGACCCCGCGGGCCCCCTGCCCCCGTTGGGCCGCCCGATGGAATCCGGTACCCCGCGCTCGGCTGCGCTGCCCGGCATCGCGCCCGGCGGGGCCGAAGATCGGTGAGACCCCGGGCCGCACGTGATGCGGCCGGGGTTCCGTCACCGCATCCGAGGAGCCCCGCCCATGTGCCGGTCCGACGTCAGACAGGCCGTCCTGGCGAAGAACGACGACCTGGCCGCGGATCTCCGCGGCGACCTCGCCCGGCAGGGCGTGACCCTGGTCAACCTGCTGTCCAGCCCGGGCAGCGGCAAGACCGAACTGCTCGGCCGGGTCCTGGCCCGGGCGGTGGAGCAGGGCGTACCGGTGGCCGCGCTCACCGCGGACCTGGCCACCGAGAACGACGCCGAGCGGCTGGCCCGCTCCGGCGCCCCGGTGCAGCAGCTGCTCACCGACGGACTGTGCCACCTGGAGGCCCGCCAGGTCCGCGCGCGGCTGGAGGGCTGGCTGCCGCCGGACACCTCCGTGCTCTTCGTGGAGAACGTCGGCAATCTCGTCTGCCCGGCCTCGTACGACCTCGGGGAGACCCTGCGGATCGTGCTGATGGCGGTCACCGAGGGCGAGGACAAGCCGCTGAAGTACCCGACGGCGTTCGGCTCCGCCCATCTGGTCGTGATCACCAAGACCGACCTCGCCGGACCGGCCGGTTTCGACGAGAGCCTCTTCCACGAGAACGTCCACCGGGTGAACCCGGGCGTGGAGATCGTACGGTCCTGCGCCCGCACCGGCGCCGGGGTCGGCACCCTGCTGGAACGGGCCCTCGCCGCCCGCGACGGTGCCCCCTCGCACCGTCCGCCCCTCGCCCCCCACCCGCACGGTCACCACCACACCCCGTCCGCCCCCGTCGCATGACCGCCCCCGTCGCCGGACCGGTCCGCCGCCGGCTCACCGTGCGCGGCACCGTCCAGGGCGTCGGCTTCCGCCCGCACGTGCACCGCCTGGCCGCCGGGCTCTCCCTGACCGGGTTCGTCGGCAACACCGGCGACGGCGTGCTCATCGAGGTCGAGGGCCCGGCGGACGGGGTGCACCGCTTCTGCGCCCTGCTGGCCGAACAGCCGCCGCCCCTCGCCACCGTGACCGGCATCGAGGGCGTCGACCTGGCCGCCACGGGCGAGAGGGGCCCCTTCGCCATCCGCTCCACCGAGCGGGCGGCCGGGCGCACCCAGCTCCCGCCCGACACCGCGACCTGTGCCGACTGCCTGCGCGAACTGGCCGACCCCGGCGACCGCCGCCACCGCCACCCGTTCGTGACCTGCACCCACTGCGGCCCCCGCTTCACCATCGCCACCGGCATGCCGTACGACCGGGCGGCCACCACCATGGCCGGCTTCCCGATGTGCCCCGCCTGCGCCCGCGAGTACGGCGACCCGGCCGACCGGCGCTTCCACGCCCAGCCCGTCGCCTGCCCCGGCTGCGGCCCGCGCCTCGCGCTGACCCCAACCGAAGGTCTCGGGATCCGCCCGTCCCGGGACGCCGACGCCCTCGCGACGGCCCGGGCGCTGCTCGCCGCCGGACGGATCGTCGCCGTCAAGGGCGTCGGCGGCTACCACCTGGCCTGCGACGCCACCGACCCCCGGGCCGTCGCCGCCCTGCGCGACCGCAAGGAGCGGGGCGGCAAGGCCTTCGCGGTGATGTGCGCGGACCTGGCCGCGGCCGAGCGGATCGCGGTCCTCTCCGACGCCGAGCGGGCCGCCCTCACCAGCGCCCGCCGCCCCATCGTCCTGCTGCGCCGCCGCACGCCCCCGGACGGCCCGCGCCTGGCCGGCCAGGTCTGCCCGGGCAGCCCGCACGTCGGCGTGATGCTGCCCTACACCCCGCTCCACAGCCTGCTGTTCGGGCTGCCCGGCGATCCCCCCGGCCCCCGGGTGCTGGTCATGACCAGCGGCAACCGTTCCGGCGAGCCCATCGTCACCGACGACACCGAGGCACTGACCCGGCTGGCCGGCCTCGCCGACGCCTGGCTCGCCCACGACCGGCCCATCGCCGCCTTCTGCGACGACTCCCTGCTCCGGGTCCGCCCCGACGGCACCGAACAGGTACTGCGCCGCTCCCGCGGGTACGTCCCCCGCCCGCTGCGCCTGCCGGTCCCCGTCCGGCCCACGCTCGCGGCCGGCGGCGACCTCAAGAACGCTCTCTGCCTGGGCGAGGACGAGCACGCCTGGTTCGGCCCGCACCTCGGCGACATGGACGGACCGGCCACCCTGGAAGCCGCCGAACGGGCCGAACGGCACCTCGCCCGCCTCACCGGCGTCACCCCGCGCCTGGTCGGGGCCGACCGGCACCCCGGCTACCGCTCGACGCGGTGGGCACGCGGCCGGGCCGTCCAGCTCGGCCTGCGCGCCCCGGTGCTCGTCCAGCACCACCACGCGCACATCGCCTCCGCGATGGCCGAACACGGCCTCGACGGCACCACACCCGTGATCGGCGTCGCCTTCGACGGGACCGGATACGGCGACGACGGCACCGTGTGGGGAGGCGAGGTCCTGCTCGCCGACTACACCCGCTACCGGCGCTTCGCCCGCCTCGCCCCCGCCCCGCTGCCCGGCGGGGACGCCGGCGTGGCCAACCCGTGCCGGCTGGCGCTGGCCCGGCTGTGGGCGGCGGGACTGCCCTGGGCCGACGAGCAGCCCAGCGTCACCGCCTGCTCGGACACCGAACGCGCCGTCCTGCGGCGGCAGCTGGAACGGCAGGTGGCCTGCGTGCCGACCTCCAGCATGGGGCGGCTCTTCGACGCCGTCTCCTCGCTCGTCGGCGTGTGCCACCGGGCGGGGTACGAGGCGCAGGCCGCCATGGAACTGGAGGCGGCGGCGCTGGCGGCGGCCGACGACGACGCGGTGCCGTATCCCTTCGGATGCAGGGCCGCACAGTCCTTCCCCGGGGGCTGGGAGATCGACCCGGCGCCCACCCTGGCCGCGCTCCTGCGCGACCAGGCCGGCGGCACCCCCGCCCCGGTCCTCGCGGCCCGTTTCCACCGCGGTGTGGCGCGGGCCGTCGCGGAGGTCTGCCGGCGGGCCCGCACGGCGACCGGCCTGGCCACCGTCGCCCTCACCGGAGGCGTCTTCGTCAACGCCCTGCTGGAGGAGGAGTGCGCCGCCCTGCTCGCCCGGGACGGATTCTCGGTCCTGCGGCACGGCGAGGTCCCCGCGGGCGACGGCGGACTGGCGCTCGGCCAGCTGATGGTCGCGGGAACAGCAACCAACCACGAGACGGAGTGACCCATGTGTCTGGCCGTGCCCGGCAAGGTCGTGTCCATCGACCAGCGCGCCGACCCGCTCACCGGACTGATCGACTTCGGCGGAGTGCAGAAACAGGCGTGCCTGGAGTACCTGCCCGACATCCGGGTGGGGGAGTACGTCATCGTCCACGTCGGGTTCGCGCTGCAGCGCCTCGACGAGGAGTCGGCCCGGGCGTCCCTGGAGCTGTTCGAGCAACTGGGGCTGCTGGAGGAAGAGTTCGGCGACGCCTGGGAGCAGGCGGCCCGGCAGGAGAGCGGGAGTGAGGCCCGGTGAAGTACATCGACGAGTTCAACGACCCCGATCTGGCACGCCGGCTGCTGGACGAGATCCGGGCCACCGTCACCCGGCCCTGGGCGCTGATGGAGGTCTGCGGCGGGCAGACCCACTCCATCATCCGCCACGGCATCGACCAACTCCTGCCCGATGAGGTGGAGTTGATCCACGGACCCGGCTGCCCGGTGTGTGTGACACCCCTCGACGTCATCGACAAGGCCCTGGAGATCGCCGCCCGGCCCGACGTGATCTTCTGTTCCTTCGGGGACATGCTCCGTGTGCCGGGCACCGACCGCGACCTGTTCCGGGTCAAGGGCGAGGGCGGGGACGTCCGCGTGGTGTACTCACCGCTCGACGCCCTCGAACTCGCCCGCAGGCACCCGGACCGCCAGGTCGTCTTCTTCGCGATCGGCTTCGAGACCACCGCCCCCGCCAACGCCATGGCGGTGCACCAGGCCCGCCGGCTCGCCCTGGACAACTTCAGCCTGCTGGTGTCGCACGTCCGCGTCCCCCCGGCGATCGAGGCCATCATGACGGCCCCCAGCTGCCGGGTGCAGGGCTTCCTCGCCGCCGGGCACGTGTGCAGCGTGATGGGCACGGCCGAGTACCCGGAACTTGCCGAGAGGCACCGGGTGCCGCTCGTGGTGACCGGCTTCGAACCCCTGGACATCCTCGAAGGCATCCGCCGCGCGGTCCACCAGCTGGAGCGCGGCGAGCACCGGCTGGAGAACGCCTACCCCCGGGCCGTGCGCGAGCAGGGCAACCCGGCGGCCCTGCGCATGATCGAGGAGGTCTTCGAGGTCGCCGACCGCAACTGGCGCGGCATCGGACCCATCCCGGCCAGCGGCTGGCGGCTGACCGACGCCTTCCGCGCCTACGACGCCGAGCACCGCTTCGACGTCACCGGCATCCGTACCGAGGAGCCCGCCGTGTGCCGGGCCGGCGAGATCCTGCAGGGGCTGATCAAGCCGACCCAGTGCGAGGCGTTCGGCAAGGCCTGCACCCCGCGCACCCCGCTCGGCGCCACCATGGTCTCCAACGAGGGCGCCTGCGCCGCCTACTACCTCTACCGCCGGATGACCGACACCCCGGCCCAGCAGGGATCCAGGATCCCGCGGGAGGAGATGAACCCCGTTGGCTGACCTCGCCACCGAAGCGACGGAGGCGACCGCACCGGTCGTCGACCCCACGAACTGGACCTGCCCCGCCCCCCTGCGCGACCAGCCGGTCGTCGTCATGGGCCACGGCGGAGGCGGCGCCCTGTCCGCCGAACTGATCGAACAGGTCTTCGCGCCCGCCTACGGCAACCCCACCCTGGCCGCCCTCACCGACTCGGCCGTCCTCGGCCTGGGCGGTGCCCGGCTGGCCTTCTCCACCGACTCCTACGTCGTACGCCCGCTGTTCTTCCCCGGCGGCAGCCTCGGCGACCTGGCCGTCAACGGCACCGTCAACGACCTCGCGATGAGCGGCGCCCGGCCCGCGTACCTCTCCACCGCCTTCATCCTCGAAGAGGGTGTGGAACTGGCCGTCGTGGAGCGCGTCGCGTGGGCCGTCGGAGCGGCCGCCGAGGCGGCGGGTGTCATCGTCGCCACCGGGGACACCAAGGTCGTGGAGTCCGGGCACGGCGACGGCGTCTACGTCACCACCGCCGGCGTCGGCCTCGTACCCGACGGCGTGGACATCCGCCCGCAGCGCGCCCGGCCGGGCGACGCCGTCATCGTCAGCGGGCCGATCGGCCTGCACGGCGTGGCGATCATGAGTGTGCGCGAGGGACTGGAGTTCGGGGTCGAGATCACCTCCGACACCGCACCACTGGCGGACCTGGTGGCCGAGATGCTGGCGGTCACCAAGGACGTCCATGTGCTGCGCGACCCCACCCGCGGCGGTCTGGGCGCGTCCCTGAACGAGATCGCCCGCGCCTCCGGTACCGGCGTCCGGCTGAGCGAACGGGCCGTGCCGGTCCCGGACGAGGTCGCGAACGCCTGCGGTTTCCTCGGCCTGGACCCGCTGTACGTCGCCAACGAGGGCCGGCTCGTCGCCTTCGTGCCCCCGGAGCACGCGGACGCCGTGCTGGCGGCGATGCGAGCCCACCCGCAGGGCGCCGGAGCGGCCCGCATCGGCGAGTGCGTGGCCGAGCACCCCGGCATGGTGGTCGTCTCCACCGGTCTCGGCGGCACCCGGGTGGTGGACCTGCCGCTGGGGGAGCAACTGCCCCGCATCTGCTGACCCCGCCCGGACCGTGACCGGCCCCGCCACGAAGGCGGGGCCGGTCAGCTCTGCACGCCGGTGATCTCCAGTTCGCGGCCGCTGCGCAGCTCCCGCGACGGCCGGTCGCAGCGCGGGCACCAGAAGAACGGGGGCATGCCGACCGCGAACTCCTCGGCGCACTCCCCGCACCAGGCCCGCCCGGGCACCTGCTCGACCACGAGCCGGGCGGCCGCCAGGGCGGTGCCGTCGCGGGCCACCTCGAAGGCGAAGTGCAGCGCGTCCGGCACCACCCCCGCCAGTTCACCGACGCGGACGGTCACCGACGAGACACCGCCGGCGCCGTCCGCCCGGGCGATCTCCCCGGCCTGCTCCACGATCGCGGTCGCGATCGACAGTTCGTGCACGCCGGCCTCACGGATACCGGCGGTGGGCGCGCAGCCCCCCGGTCATCCGGTAGATCCGCAGCTCGCGCACGATGCCCGGGAACTCCTTGACGAACAGGGCCGTGATCACGCCGCCGACCAGGGCGGCCTGCGCCACGAGCAGCTGCCGTCCCGACATCCCCGTTCGCAGGGTCTTGCGTCTCCTCATGGCCAGGTTCATGGCATCACTTCCTGCTCTCTCATCCCGGCGAGATGTTCGGCATGTCCTTCACCAGGGCGTCATGCCGCTTCCAGTGGATACCGGTGGAGCGGCGGGCGTCGGAGCTGCCGTCCTTGTGGTGTCCGGTCTGGTGCTTGTAGGGGCCCCTGTTGCCCTGGTGCAGTCCGCGCACGTGGGAGGGCGTGTCGGGCCTGGCCTGGGGGCGGCCCACTCGGATGCTGCCCATGTCCGTTCTCCTTCCGGGTCTCACGACCGCTCGGTCAGCTCCCTGAAGAACTGTTCTACGGCCGGCCAGACCTCACCGCCACCGGACAGGCCCCGCCACTCGCGGCGGACCAGGGCGACCATCCGGTAGCAGTCGTCGACCGGCACGATCCAGTGTGCGTCGAGGCCGCGCACGGTGTTGACCAGCAGCGCCTCCACGTCCGGGGTCATGGTGGCGAGCTGCGGAACCGCGGCCACCAGCCGCTGCCAGGCCGCCGGGTCCACCTCCCAGCGCATGGCCCCGGCCGGGCTCGGTCCCTGCGCGGTGACGGTGCCGTCGGCGCGCGGGACGAAGAACACCAGCCCCACCGGGACCCCCAGCACCCCCGTGTCGACCGGCGGCAGCCGCAGCCGGCGCCGGGGCACGAGCCGGTAGCGGCCCTCGCCCGCCCCGTCGTCGGCGAACAGCACCGAGCAGGGCCGGCACACGCACCGCACCTCGGCGGCACCGGTGTCGTACAGGTGCGGATGTTCCGCGGCGACATCGGCGGCGCACAGCTCGCACGTCTCGGCCTCGGTCCGCTCCGCGCGCCCGGCGGCGGAGCGGATCACCCGGGCGAGTGCGCCGTCCACGCTCACCGCGCCTCCTGGGGCACGGCCCGGCGCTTGATCGTGCTCAGCGGTACGAACGCCGAAGGCGCCTCGCGCTCCGCGGTGACCACCTCGACCGAATCCAGCTCCGGGGCCACCGCGAGGACGGCGGCCCGCACGGCCGCGACGACATCGGCCGACCCGCCGCCGCACCCGGAACCGCAGCCACCGCCGCCGTCCAGCCGGACCCGCGCCACCTGCCCGTCGACGCCGGACCACACCAGGTCGCCGCCGCGCTCGCGCACGGCGGGGCGCAGCTTCTCCACCGCGCGGGCGGCACGGGTCTCCGCCGGCTCCGGGTGGATCTCGTGCAGCACCAGCAGGTGCCCGAGCAGCTCGTCACCGGTGAGCACGCTGCCCATCCGCTCGTCCGCGTGGTCCAGGACCCGGGCGAGGGCCTCGCCGTAGACCTCGGTCAGCAGCCGCACCGCCTCCAGCGCGGGGCCGGGTGTGTCCTCCAGCCCGGCCAGCACCTCGTCGAGACGGGCGAGCCGCGCCTCCACCGCCGGGTCGGGCAGCCGCCCGGCGGCCTCAGCCATGGTTGGCTCCGTAGGTCGGCGAGTGCACGGTGGTCAGGGTCTTGCCCTTGCCCATGTACATGTGGACGCCGCAGGGCAGACAGGGGTCGAAGCTGCGGACGGTGCGCATGATGTCGACGCCCTTGAAGTCGTCGGGGCCGTTCTCCTCGAAGATCGGCTGGCCCTGGACGGCGTCCTCGTAGGGGCCCGGTGTGCCGTAGATGTCGCGGGGGCTGGCGTTCCACGGGGTCGGCGGGTACGGGTGGTAGTTGGCGATCTTCTTGTCCCGGATCACCAGGTGGTGCGAGAGCACACCGCGCACCGCCTCGTGGAAGCCGCAGCCGATCGACTCGTCCGGCACCTCGAAGTTCTCGTACACCTTCGTGTCGCCGCTCTTGAGCATCCCCATGGCCTCCTCCAGGAACTGCAGGGCCATGGCGGCGGCGTAGGCGATGAAGTAGGGCCGGGCGCGGTCCCGTTCGAGGGTGTTGCTCCACTTCGGGATGCGCCACTCCAGGGTCGTCTCCGGCAGCTTCTCGCCCTTGGGCAGGGTGATGCGGATACCGCCGCCGGTCGCCTTGACGTACGGCGTGTCGACGAGGCCGCTCAGCGCGGTCGACCAGAGCCGGGCGAGGGGGCCGCCGCCGGTGTCCAGGGCGAGGTGCTCGCCGGTCTCCGGGTGGTACCAGCGGGGGCTCATCACCCAGCTGTAGTTGCCCTCGAAGTCCCGCTTCTGCGGTACCGGCACCGTGGTCTGGTTCCACGGGTGGCGCATGTCGACGGGGTTGCCGAGCGGGTCGTGGGTGACGAACGGGTCCTCGTTGACCCAGTCCTCGTAGAACGAACTGCCCAGCATGATGCGCAGGCCGAGGTTGATGTCGATGAGGTTGTTGGTGACCAGTTTGCCGTCCACGACGATGCCCGGGGTGACGTACATCGCCCGGCCCCACTCGTTCATCGTCGCGTAGCGGTAGTCGACGACGTCCGGGTTCTGGAAGGCGCCCCAGCAGCCCAGCATGATGCGGCGCTTGCCGACCTCCTCGTAGCCCGGCAGGGCCTCGTAGAAGAAGTCGAAGACGTCGTCGTTCATCGCCACCGCCTTCTTGATGAAGTCGATGACGTGCATCAGGCGGCTGAGGTAGTCGGTGAACGTGTTCGGCTGCGGCATCGTGCCGACCCCGCCCGGGTACAGCGTGGAGGGGTGCACATGGCGCCCCTCCATCAGGCAGAACATCTCCCGGGTGATCCGGCTGACCTTGAGCGCCTCCTTGTAGACCTCGCCCTCGAAGGGGTTGAAGGCCTTCATGATGTCGGCGATGGTCCGGTAGCCGTGCACGTCCCCGCGGGGCGCGTCGGTGCGCTCGGCGCGGGCCAGCACACTGGGGTTGGTGGCCTTGACCATCGCCTCGCAGAAGTCCACGAAGACCAGGTTGTCCTGGAAGATCGTGTGGTCGAAGATGTACTCCGCCGCCTCGCCCAGGTTGGTGATGTGCTCGGCCAGCTTGGGCGGCTTCACGCCGTAGGCCATCTGCTGTGCGTAGTTGGAGCAGGTGGTGTGGTTGTCGCCGCAGATGCCGCAGATCCGCGAGGTGATGAACCCGGCGTCCCGCGGGTCCTTGCCCTTCATGAACACCGAATAGCCGCGGAACAGCGACGAGGTGCTGTGGCACTCCACGACTTCCCGGTTGGCGAAGTCGATCTTCGTGTAGATACCCAGGTTGCCGATGATCCGGGTGATCGGATCCCAGGACATGTCCACGATCTGGGCGGGTTTGCGTCCTGCTTGCCTGGACTCGGTGGTGGTCATCTGCGGTACTGCCCCTCGCTGTTCGGGTTCGGCGATGTGATGGCGGGATGCGGGACGGGCGCGGTCACCGGCGGGGTCACGCGCGCCAGTGCGGGTCGTAACCGCTGGTCAGCTTGCGCTTGTTGTGGCGCCACTTGGGCTCGTGGTTCACCATGTCGTTGGTCAGCCCGCGCAGCCGGCGGATGACCGCCCCGTACGGCCTGATCACCATCGTCGACAGCGTGCCGCCCGGGGGTTCGTCCATGAACGGCATGAAGGCGTCGGGGAAGCTCGGCATGGTGCAGCCGATGCAGATGCCGCCGACGTTCGGGCAGCCGCCGATCCCGGCCATCCAGCCGCGCTTGGGCACGTTGCAGTTGACGACCGGGCCCCAGCAGCCCACCTTCACCTGGCACTTGGGGGAGTTGTAGTCCCGCGCGAAGTCGCCCTGCTCGTAGTACGCGGCCCGGTCGCAGCCCTCGTGCACGGTCTTCCCGAACAGCCACTGCGGGCGCAGCATGTGGTCCAGCGGCGGCGGGGGAGCGGCGCCGGCCGCGTGCTGGAGCACCCAGACCAGGGTCTCCATGAAGTTCTCCGGCTGGATCGGACAGCCCGGCACGTTGACCACCGGCAGCCCCGACCGCGCCTTGAACTCCCAGCCCAGGTAGTCGGCGAGGCCCATGCAGCCGGTCGGGTTGCCGGCCATGGCGTGGATGCCGCCGAACGTCGCGCAGGTGCCGGCGGCGACCACCGCCCAGGCCTTCGGGGCGAGATCGTCGATCCACTCGTTCAACGTCTGCGGCTCACCGGTGTCCGGGTGGTTGCCGAACGACGTCCAGTAGCCGTCGCCCTCGATGATGTTCTGGTTGGGGATCGAGCCCTCGATGACGAGGATGAACGGCTCCAGCTCGCCACGCGCCGCCGCCCGGTACGGGGCGAGGAAGTCCTCGCCGCCCAGGCTCGGCGAGAGCACCTTGTTGACCAGGTTCACCTTCGGCAGGCCCGGGATCAGCCCGAGCACCACGTCCTCGATCGACGGCTGGCCCGCCGCGGTCAGCGACACGGTGTCGCCGTCGCAGCTCATGCCCTCCGAGATCCAGAGGATGGTGATCTCGTCGAACCCCTCCCGCGCCTCGGCCCTGCTGGGCTCGCCGCGGACTTCGCTGGTACCGCTCTGTGTGGTCATCTCTGGGGCCTCCGTTGCAGCCGGTTACGAAAACCGTCTAGGACGCGGCCGACGGGGCCGCGAGGGTCGGTGCGGGGGTTCGCCGGGGCCGCCGGCCGTCCGGTGCCGGCGCGCCGGCACGTCAGGCGTGTGCATCGGACCGTCCTCTCTCGGGGCGGTCGGCCGGACGCGCGGGCCGGGGGGAGTGCGGCCGGGGCGGACGGACCGGACCCGGTGCGTCCGCGCCGTCCAGGACCTCGACCTCGTCGGGCCGGAAGTAGTGGAACCGGCCGTACCAGCCGTGCAGTTCGGCGGCGGGATCGTCGTCCACGGTGACGGCCAGGTGGACACTGCCGTCCACGTCGTGGAAGACGGCGGCGACCTGTGCGGTCCGCCCCTCCAGGAACATGTCCTGGGCGTCGGCGCCCCGCCCGCGCGGGCGCAGCCGCACCCGGCTGCCGCCGCCCACGGGCACCCCGCTCACCAGTACGGTGTCCGTCGTGGGGGCCAGGCCGTCGTCCCCGCCCTCCTGCCACCAGGCGGGCCGGTCCGCGGGCGGTGCCTGAGCGGGGGTCAGCGAGCGGATCGTGCCGTGCAGCCGGGCGAACACCTCCGGGGGCATGGTGTCCACGCGGTCGAGGATCCGGGCGGCCCGCGGGTCGGTGGCCCGCGCCTCGGCCTTCTCCTCGTCGGTCAGCAGCATGGTGCGCAGCGTGAGGATCTCGTCGATCTCCGCCGCGTCGTGCAGGTCACCGGGGCTCTCCGGCGCCACCTGCGGATGGTCCGGGAGGATGATCGGCGCGGAGAGCACGAACGCGCCCGTCGCCCCGTCCTCGCCGCCGGCCGCCTGCGGCGGTGCCCCGCCGAGCACGGGGAACGTGAACGCGTTGCGGCAGCCGCGTGCGTGCTCCGCGAGAGAGGCCGGCGGATCGATCAGCGACACGAAATCGACGCCGTCGCCGGCGAGGAGGGTGTGCGTGGCGAGCATCGCCTGCCCCAGTGCCGCACCCCGCGGAGCTCCGGGGTCCTGCGCCTCGCCGGAGTTCTCCGTGCGCACGCGCAGCCGGTACAGCTGCGGGGCCAGCGGCTCGGCCACGACCGTCGCCGCCGCCCGCACCTCCCGGCGCCGTCGCACCGTCCGCCCCGCTCCGGCCGGCAACGGCTCGTGATCCTCCCCGGCCGACGCCCCCACGAAGAAGGTCCGGCCGTCCCCCGACAGCTCCGCCAGGGAGAGCACCAGTTCGGTCTCGCGGGGCACGGCCTCCTCGAAGGACAGCCGGGTGATCCCGTCGGCCGTGCGCAACGACTCGACCGGGCGGTGCCCGCCGTCCCCGTCGGCCGCCTCCACCTGCTTGTACTGCAGCTGCAGGTACCGCACGCGCACCCGTACGGCCGCGTCGCCGTGCCGCACCCGCAGCAGGCACTCGGTCTGCTGGTACCAGGAGTCGGCGGAGCCGGAGATCCCCGGTGTGACCGGTCCCTCCCGCTCCACCCAGTCGCGGGGCAGCAGTACGCCGAACTGCCAGCGGACCCGGTTCTTCGCCGAGGACCGGCGATACGGATAGAGCAGGTAGCCCTCGTACAGCACGGCGTCCGCCACGGCACTCAGCTGCGCACAGCCTTCGCCGGCTCCGTTCACCACGCCCTCTCCTCGCCACTCGTGGTCCGCGCTTCCCTCCCCACGGTCACACCGGTCACGCCCGCCCGCCCCTCCGGCGCACCGTCATTGGGCCGGACAGGGGAGGCGGCCCCCTGGCGGCGGGGGACATTCCGCATGCGCGGCACTTCGAGGCCCGCTCACTCCGCGTGGCGACGACCGACGGGCTTCTCATGGCCGCCACGCCCGGCCTCGGACCGCCCCGTGGCCAGGCGGCAGGTGTCAGGCGGCAGGCGGCAGGTGTCGGTTGTCGGGTGCCAGGCGGGAGCCGTCGTCCGTTCACCGAAGGCCGGGGGCGGCATGGAGACCCACGAGGAGGGCGGCCCGGGTCGGCCGGCCGGCGCGCGGGTGCGCATGCCGGCCCGCCACCTCGGTTCACCGCAGCAGCAGATACCGCGTCACCAGGGACCGGGCCCGGTCCGCGCCGATGCCCAGGGCCCGGCCGAGGGCCTCCCACCGCTGGTCGCCTTCCTCCTCCAGCACGCAGGCCGCTTCCCGGCCGGCCCGCCGGGTCAGCCGGTCCAGCGCGGCCACGGCCCGCAAGGCGGCGGCGGGCGCGTCCTCGGCCAGCGGGATCAGCTTGTCCTCCAGGGCGTTCAGCAGCCCGGCCAGGTCGGCCGGCAGCGGCACCGTCTGCCGCTCGACCGCCCGGATGTGCTCGCTCCAGTCCCGGCGCGGCCCCGAGACGTCCAGCTCCTCCAGGCCGTCCGTGTCGAGTTCGTCCCACGGGACGGGGGTGCTCGGCCCGCGCCAGCCGCAGCTGCACGAGGCCCGCACCGCCGCCGCCCTCGGCCTGGTCACGCTGCCGTCGTACGCCCACCACTCGCTGGTGCGGTACGTCTCGGCGCCGCTGCCGATGTCGAAGTACGCGGGCTTCGGCTCACTGCCGTCCGCCAGGACGGCTCCCACGATGCCCTCGTGGGAGTCCCCGAACTCCTCGGTCGTCCAGCCCACGGCCGCATCCCTCCCCTCGCCGGCTACGTCCTGCCCATCATCGGCGACCGCGTGACCGGCCGGACCGCGGACGGTGAAAAGGGTCCGGAACCGGTCCCGTCGCGAGCCGGTACGCCCGTGTCCGTCAGGGGGCGACCGGCGCCTCGGGCAGCCGCTCCAGGGCCACCGGCGCCGCGTCGTCGTCCAGATCACCGCGCACATGGCGGACCAGGTCCCGGCGCAGCCCGGCCGCCATCGCCTCCAGGTTCCGGCCGGCGTGCGCATCGAGGCGGGCGGCCAGGCCGAAGAACCGGCCACGCCGGTCACGGGCCTCGATGAACCCGTCCGCGTACAGCAGCAGGTCGCCCGGGCCGAACGGAACGGTCTGCATCGCCGGTGCCGTCTCCAGCAGGTCACCGAGACCGAGCGGCGCACCGGGCCGGTCGGGGAGCAGGCCGCGTACCCGGCCCGCCCCCACCAGGAACGGCTCGGGATGCCCGCAGTGCACGAGCCTGGCCACGGGCTCCCCGGGCGGGAACTCCACCAGCAGCGCGGTCGCGAACCGCTCCGTGAACAGGGCGCCCGGGGTCCCGTCCGGCCGGTCGCCGTCCTGGACGCCGTCCACGGCCGTGATCTGCCGCCGGGCACGGTCGTCCAGCCGCTCGGCGATCCGTGTCAACAACGGCTCCAGGTGGACGAGTTCACGGAACGCGCCGAGCAGGGCGGCGCGCAGCGCCAGCGCGTCGATCCGGTGGGGGAGGGGATGCATCAGCGCCCGCTGCGCCGTCTCCGCGACGGAGCGGACCTGCCGCAACTGGTGTTCCCGCCGCCGTCGTCGCGTCCCGCGGGCCGCTCGGCCGGCCCCGGCAAGGCCGCCCAGGATAATCGGACAAATAGGGCATTCGGCAAATGGTGATTGTGCGGTTAAGGGCCGGTGTCCGGGGCTCTGTCGGGTTTGCGCCCGCCCCCGTACACTGCCAATCCGCAGCCATGCGGGGGCAGTTGACCGGGGGGAGCCGTCATGTCCGCAGGTCCGTACGATCCGGGGCAGGGGTCCGGCGGCCCGCCGCTGCCGCCCATGCCGCCCGGTCCGCCGCCCGCGCCGGCGAGTCCGCCGCCCGGTCCGCCGCCCGCGCCGCCCGACGCCTGGCGGGCCGTCGCGGTCGCCCTGCTCAATCTCAGCGGCCTCGGACTCGGGTACGCCCTGCTGCGACGCCGGGTGCTGACGGCCGTCTGCTGGGCGGCGACCGGCACGCTCCTGTTCGTCGCGCTCCCCGCGGACGCCGACGGCGTTCCCGGCGCCGCGCTCGCCGGCTACGCCGTACTCCTGTCGGCGGCGGCCGTCCACGGCGGGTTCGCCGGACTGCGCACCCGGGCCGCCCGGCCCGGCAGGGCGCCCCTCGCGGTGCTGCTGGGTGTGCTGCTGCTCGCCGTACCCGCCGGCGGTGCCCTCGGTTACGACGACGCTCACGACGAAGCCGTCGAGCAGGCGATCCTCGGCCGGCTGGAGCGAGCCGACCGGCTGGTCGCCACGAGTGGGCGGCAGCCGTTCACCACCGCCGCGGCGGACTACCGCACGGCCCTGGAGGCCTACCGCGACATCGCCGTGCACCACCCCGGCTCCCGAGCGGCCGGCAGGCTCCCCGAGAGCCTGCGGACCTACTACACGACCGTCGGCGCCGCCTACGGCCACCACGAGTACTGCCAGGCCATAGCGCCGCTGAAGTACCTGCGCACCGTGCCCGGCACCCTGCCGCGAGAGCGGCTCGGCGCGCTGGCCGACTGGCCCGACGAGCGGCTCGCGACCTCCCTGTACGAGTGCGGAACCGAGCACCTGACGACCGGCGAGGCGGACTGGGTGACCCGGTTCGGCGACCTCCTGGACACCTTCCCGCGGTCCGCGGCGGCGGCCGGGGTGGTACCCGCCGTCGACACGGCGGTGAAGAGCGCCGAGAAGGCCGTCGGCGGCGGCGAACCCTGCGCGGCCGTCGAACGGCTGCACACCCTCGGCACCCGGATCGACGCCCTGTCCGCGTCGGCCGGTGACACGGACGGCCGCCTGGCGAAGGCCGCGGGCCGCGCCGGGCGCAGCGGCGACGCGGGCCAGTACGCCTGCGGTGTCGATCAGTACAGGGACGGCGACTTCGACGCGGCCCAGGAGACCATGGAGCGATTCGCCGCCGGTCACGAACACGACAGGAACCGGGCCCGGGCCCAGAAGGTCGCCATCGCCGCCGAGGTCGCCCGGACGGTTCCCGCGGCCGGCCGGAAGCTGCCCACGACGGCCTCCGGCGGCAGCATCTCCGTCACCGTCAAGAACGACAGCCCGGACGACGTCACCGTGCTGTACACCGGTCCGGTCACCGGCAGCTTCACCCTGAAGGGCTGCGCCCGCTGCAAGGCATACTCGCTCGCCGACACCCTGCTCTCCGGCTTCAAGCCCTGCGCCGACAGCGGCAGAGACTACCCGCAGCGCACCATCGGCCTTCCCGCCGGCACCACGTACTTCGTGCACAAGCCGAGGCGCGGCAGCACCGCGACCCCGGCCTCGGACACCGCCAGACTCCGTTCCGGCTACCTCTACACCGAATGCGCCTACTCGACGCAGCGGCTGGGATCCGGCTACTGACCGGGGACCGGGACGCAGCCGGCCGGGCCGGAACGCGGGGCGCCGGCCCGGCGCGGCGCACACCAGGGCGCCGCGCGCGGCAGGTCAGCCGGCCGTGGGGTCGCTCCGCATCCTCACCTGGTCCTCGAGCCGTCGCAGGCTGCCCTCCAGGGCCTCGTACACCGCCTGCTCGCCCGGATCGTGGCCGCCCTCGAAGAAGGACAGGTGCACGGTCACCTCGCTGGCGCCGCTGCCGATGCCCGCCACCTGCAGCCAGCCGGTGTAGCTGCCCCGCTCCCGGGTGCCCCACTCCATGCGCATCTGGTCCGGCGCGGAGCGCAGCAGGGCGGGCATGTCCTCACCGGAGCCGTCCTCGTGCACGGTCACGGCCGGCGGGTCCTCGACGTCCACATGCAGGGCGTCCGGGAGCCAGGCATCGAGCTGGGCGACGTTGGTCGCCTGGTCGAAGACGTGCTCGGGCTGCGCGGGCATCGTGCGGGATCGTTCGTATTCGGCCATCGTGGGCACCGCCCCTCCGGTCGGAAGCCGTACCCCCACCGCGTGCCCCTTCCGCGCCGGCCGAAAAGCCCGGGCCCGGCGGCCCGTCGTCACAGGCCCAGGGCGATCGCCACGCGGGTCAGTTCGGCCGTGTTGGTGATGTCGAACTTGGCCCGGATGCGGCGCAGGTAGGCGTCCACGGTGTGGGTGGAGAGCCCCATGTGGCGTGCGGTCTGCAGGTAGGTGCGGCCGGCCGCGATGTGCCGGAGCGTCTCCCGCTCGCGCGGAGCCAGGGCGGGGGCCTCGGTGGGCGACGGGGCGAGAGTGGCGCTCATGTGATTCCTCCGGCGGAACGGCTCGGGGGCTGTCCGTTAAGGGCGATTTGCCCTTGTTCCACCAGATTGCTCGGCCGACTTCATGGGACTGTCCGCCGACTGTCACAGGCGTGTCACAGGGGCCGGAGGCGCGTTTCGGTCTTGGGCTCGTCCCCCCTTGCCCGGTCCCTGCCGCGGCCGGACCCTCAGTCGACCGCCGAGCGCGCCGTCCGTTCCACCAGGCGCACCCCGTCGCTCATCGACGCGCTGCCGTCGGACAGGACCGCGACGAGATAGCGGTGACCTCCGGCGCTGACCTGTCCGACGCTGTTGACGTCCCAGAGCCCCGTGGTGTTGCGCTGCAGCCAGCCGTTCTTCAGCGCCTTCCCGGACCCCGGGCCCGCGATCGCGGAGACACCCCAGGTCTGCTCGGGTACGACCCGGCTCATCAGGGAGCGGACGTACGTGCGGGAGTCCGCGTCGAGGCCGCCGGAGCCCTTGTGCGCCGCGCCGCCGGAGCCGAACACGGCCCGCAGCAGTCGTATCTGGTCACTGGCGGTCGTCCGGGTCAGGCCCCACTTGCCGCCGGGCCCGCCCTTCGTCGAGGTCAGCCCCAGCCGCTCGTTCGCGGCCGCAAGACCCGGGGCCCGGCCGATCCGCCGCCACAGGGCGTTGGCCGCCGCGTTGTCGCTGCGTCGGATCATCGGTTCGGCGAGGTGCCGTTCCGTCGGGGTGAGCCGCCGTCCCGCGTCCTGCGCCCGGAGCAGCAGCGCTGCCAGGATGTCGACCTTGACGATGCTGGCGGTGTCGTACGTCCGGTCCGCGCCGCGGACCACGGGGGTGCCGCCGGTCGCGTCCAGGTCGAGCACCGCCACCGTGGCGTGCGCCGACGTCTTCGCGGCGGGCGCGGTGGCGGCGGCTGCCGGCGCCGGGTGCAGGAGACCGGCGGAGAGGAGGGCGGCGGCCGAGGCCACAAGGGCGCCGGCCTTGGTCCGTGTGGTGCGGGAGAAGCGGGGCGACATGGGTCACGAACGTAGACAAGAAGCGCGCCCGGCGACGTGGTACCCGTCACCTTCGGCCCTGGTTCGCCCCGTTTTGTGAGAAGAGCCACCGGCGGGGAGCCACCGGACGGGGAGGTGACCGGGCGCATGACCGGGCGGGGGAGTGACACGGCGGGGCGCGACCGATGGAGCGCATTGTGCGGCCGGGCCGCCCGCGCGGCGGCGTGTACGCGCGGCCGTGCCGACCTCCTCGCCTATCGTCGGCCAGACACCGACATCCGGAGTGATCATGAAAAAAGCGGATGACCTGGTGAGTGTGACGGACGGTGTGGCGGCCGTACCCCTCGGTCCGTCCGTGCGCCGCGCCCGGGCGTGGCCGCTCGGCGCCGCCCTCGCGCTCACCGGGGGTGCCACGGCCCTGCTCCTCCTGGCCGGCACCCAGTGGCTGAACCATCCGGCCGTCCAGGCATGGCGCACGGTCAGCCTGGCCATCACCGTTCAGGCGCTCCCCTTCCTGCTCCTCGGCACCGCCCTGTCCGGAGCCATCAACGCCTTCGTGCCGGCCGACCTGTTCACCCGGGTGCTGCCGAGACGGCCCGCCCTCGCCGTACCGGTCGCCGGCGCCGCCGGCGCGATCCTGCCGGGCTGCGAGTGCGCCTCCGTTCCCGTCGCGAGCAGCCTGATCCGCCGGGGCGTGACACCGGCGGCCGCCTTCGCCTTCCTGCTCTCCGCGCCGGCGATCAACCCCGTGGTGCTCACCGCCACCGCCGTGGCCTTCCCCGGCAGCCCCGCGATGGTCGTCGCCCGGCTGGTGGCCTCCCTCGGCACGGCCGCCGTCATGGGCTGGCTGTGGCTCTGGCTCGGCAAGGAGGAGTGGCTGCGCCCCCTGCTGCGGCACCGGCACACCGGCCACCGGCACGGCCACAGCCGCTGGACCGAGTTCCGGCTCGGCTTCCAGCACGACTTCCTGCACGCCGGCGGCTTCCTCGTGCTCGGCGCCATGGCCGCCGCCACCTTCAACGTCACCGTGCCGGGTTCCGTCCTGGACACCTTCTCCGGCACGCCCTGGCTGGCGGTGCTCTTCCTGGCGGGACTCGCCGTGCTGCTGGCCGTCTGCTCGGAGGCCGACGCGTTCGTCGCGGCCTCCCTCACCGGTTTCCCGCCGACCGCCCGGCTCGCGTTCCTGGTGGTCGGCCCGATGGTCGACCTGAAACTGATCGCGCTGCAGGCCGGCACCTTCGGCCGGGCCTTCGCCTGGCGGTTCTCCACGGCGACCACCGTTGTGGCCGTCGCCACGAGCGTCCTGATCGGAGGCGCGCTGCTGTGAGACGCCCCGTCCAGACCCTGCTCCTGGCCCTGACCGGAACCGGCCTGCTGCACGTGGCGCTGTTCACCGACCTCTACCTGCGCTACGTCAAGGCCGGCCTGCGCCCGCCGCTGATCGCCTCCGGGGTCGTCCTGCTGCTGCTCGCCCTGGCGGCGGCCACCCGCGGTGGAGTACGGCCCGCCCCCCACATCGGTCCCGGGACCCCGTCCGGCCACGGGCACGAACAGCCCTGTGGGGACGACAGCGACCACGCCCATGAGCACGAGCGGCTCCGAGAGGCCGACCAGCCCCACGGCCACGACCACACCGGCACCCCGCGCATCGCCTGGCTGCTGTTCCTGCCCGCCCTCAGCCTGCTCGTCCACGCCCCGCCCGCGCTCGGCGCGTACACCGCGGCCCGCGCGAACACCAAGCCGGTCGCCGTGCACAAGGGGTTCGCCGCCCTGCCGGCGGCCTCACCCGTGCCGCTGACCCTCACGGGCTTCACCGAACGAGTCCAGCAGGACCGCAGCCGGGCCGTCGCGGGCCGCGCCGTCAGGCTGACCGGCTTCGTCACCCCGGCCGGTGAGGACGGCGGCTGGTACCTGACCCGCATCATCTTCTCCTGCTGCGCGGCGGACTCGCAGACGGTCAAGGTGCGGATGTACGGCAGGCAGGCGCCGCCCGCCGACACCTGGCTGGCGGTGACCGGCACCTGGCACCCGCGGGGCACCCTGGGCACCAGGACCGCGGAGGCCGCGCTCGACGTCAGGGACGCCAGGCCCGTCGCCCAGCCGGTGAACGCCTTCACCGACGACCTTCCGCTGACCCCGTCCTAGCCGGCCACAGCCGCCTCAGCCGGTCACAGCCGGTCACAGCCGGTCATGGCCCGTCCCAGGGCCTGTCCTTTCGGAGCGGGCCGGGGCCGCCGGCGGCAGCGCCGCGGACGAGCGTGCCGGGCCTCGCGGGCCGGTCCGGAACCGGAAGAAACGCCAGGCCCGGCTCCCTCACCGGGCCTGCGGCGGACGATCGGCGGCGAGAGGTGCAGGATGGTGTCGTGACGCTCGCTCCGGGACCGGGGCCGCGACATCCGCGGGGGGCCGTCCCGGTTCCGGGCCGCCGGTGCGCGAGAGGAGGCGGTGACGATGACTCGGACACCTCCCACGACGGTCACCCGGGTACGGCTGTGGCGATGGCGGCGCAATCCGCTCAGGCGGCACAGCGATGTCGTGGAGGCCTGGATCGTCCTCGCCGGCTGGCTACTGGCCCTGGCCGCCGGGGTCGTCGCGGGCCTGCTGGCGGTCCAGACCTCCGAGTCGGCGTTCGCGGCGCGGCAGGCCCGGGTGCACCCCGTGACCGCCGTCCTCGCCGACGGCTCGGCACGGATGCCGGCCACCGGCAGCGGTTACGACGACGGCCGGGTGTGGGCCGGCGTGCGGTGGACGGACGCGGACGGCTCGGTGCACACCGACCGGGCGAAGGTGGTCCCGGGCTTCTCCGCCGGAAGCCGTGTGACGGTGTGGACGAACCAGGCGCACCAGGTGGTGCCCGCCCCCGTCACCGGTACGGCGGCGGACCTGCAGTCGGCCCTCACCGGCGCCCTGGTGGCCCCGGCGGCCGCGGCGGCGGTCTGGGGCGCGGGATGGCTGGTGCGCAACCGGCTCATCCGGCGGCGCATGGCCGAGTGGGACGCGGAGTGGAAGCAGATCGGTCCCCGGTGGGGGAACCTCAGCGGAGGCCGAGGCTGACCCCGAGCGACGCCGGCCGCCGCCCGTCACCGATCGAACCGCCCGTGCTTCCGCCCGTTGGTGGTCGGACCGTCGGCGGTGGCTTGAGGACGTCCACTCGGGTTACTCGGGAGGTATGGCCAAGCTGCACGTACCTCTGCGTCATCACCGGCAGGCCGCCGACGAGACTCCGGCGGCGCCGCCCGTCCCCGCGCCCGAGGAGGCCGGACCCGCCGAGGAGGTCGAGCGGCGCGCCCCGGACACTCCGGTGAAGCTGCCCCGGAAGGCGTGGGCGGCGGCCTTCAAGGGCGCGCTGCGCGAGTTCCGGGACGACGAACTGACCGACCGCGCCGCGGCGCTCACCTACTACGCCGTCCTGTCCCTGTTCCCGGCCCTGCTGGTGCTGGTGTCACTGCTGGCCGTGGCCGGCAGGTCGGTCACCGACCGGGTGCTGGCCAACCTGCGGAACCTGGCCCCCGGCCCCGTCCGGGACATCGTCACCCGGGCCGTGGAACAGCTGCAGGGCACCGCAGGCACCGGCTCGATCGTGGCCCTGGCCGGCCTCGTGCTGGCCGTGTGGTCGGCGTCCGGCTACGTGGCCGCCTTCATGCGCGCCGCCAACGCCGTCTACGACATGCCCGAGGGCCGTCCGGTGTGGAAGCTGCTGCCGGTGCGCGTCGGCATCACGGCCGTGCTGATGGTCCTCGCCGTGGCCAGCGCGCTGATCGTGGTCTTCAGCGGTGGCCTGGCCCGGCGCGCCGGACAGGCGATCGGCGCCGGGGACACGGCGCTGACGGTGTGGTCGATCGCCAAGTGGCCGGTGCTGGTCCTGCTCGTCACCGTCATGATCGCGATCCTGTACTGGGCGGCCCCGAACGCCAAGGTCAAGGGCTTCACCTGGATCACCCCCGGCAGCGTCCTCGCCCTGCTGATCTGGATGGCCGCCTCCGCCGGGTTCGCCTTCTACGTCGCCAACTTCGCCTCCTACAACAAGACCTACGGCACCATGGCGGGAGTCATCGTCTTCCTGGTCTGGCTGTGGATCACCAACCTGGCCATCCTGCTGGGCCTGGAGTTCGACTCGGAGACCGTGCGGCAGCGGGCCATCGCCGGCGGCCATCCGCCCACGGCCGAGCCCTACACCCAGCCGCGCGACACCAGGAAGTGGGACGAGCAGGACGTGCGCCGCCTGGACGGAACCTGACGGGCACGCCCCACTCCCCTTGTCATGCGCCGTAGCCGCCGTCCACCGAGAACTCGGTGCCCGTCACGTACGCCGCTTCGGGCCCCGCGAGGAACGTCACCATGGACGCCACCTCCTCGGCCGTCCCGAAGCGGCCCAGAGAGGTCATGGCCGCCTGGCCGTCCGCGTACGGGCCGTCCGCGGGGTTCATGTCGGTGTCGGTCGGGCCCGGATGCACGACGTTCGCCGTGATACCGCGTCCCGCCAACTCCCGGGCCAGGGCCTTCGTCAGGCCGATCACGGCCGACTTGCTCATCGCGTACAGCGTGGCCCCGGGTCCCGGAACGCGCGCCGTGACGCAGCTGCCGATCGTGATGATCCGTCCGCCGTCCGTCATGACCGCGGCGGCGGCCTGGGCGGCCAGGAACGCGCCGCGTACGTTGACGGCGAGGACCTGGTCGACGTCGGCGAGGGACAGGCCCTCCAGCGGCCCCATCAACCCGACGGCCGCGTTGTTCACCAGTACGTCCAGCCCGCCCAGCTCCCCGGCCGCGCGGCGCACCGCGTCCGCCGCCTCCGCCGCGTCCGCGGAGTCCGCGCGCAGGGCGACCGCCCGCCGGCCCATCGCCTCGATGTCCCGTACGACGGCCTCGGCCGCGTCCTTGCCCTGCACATAGGTCAGGGCCACGTCCGCGCCCGCCTGCGCCAGCCGGCGTGCCGTCGCCGCGCCGATGCCCCGGCTGCCGCCGGTGACCAGTGCCGTCCTGCCGTTCAGTTCCGTTCGTGATGTCATGGCTCCATCCCACCGGACACGCCCCGGGGAAGACCGGCGGAGAACGGACGTCGACCTCGGCGGCGGGCCGGTGCGCGATCAGCGCCGCGGGACCTCGCCCGGGCTGATCAGACCGGTCTCGTAGGCGAGGATCGTGGCCTGGACCCGGTCGCGCAGCCCGAGTTTGGACAGCAGGGCGTTCACATGGCTCTTCACCGTGCCCGTGGTGACGCCGAGCCGGTCGCCGATCTCGGCGTTGGAGAGGCCGGACGCGATCTTCAGCAGGACTTCCCGTTCCCGCTGGGTGAGCCGGTCGAGCGGCCCGGAGGCCGCGGACGGCGGGGGCGGGGCACTGCGGGCGAACGTGTCGATGAGGCGAGCGGGTGACGGCGGGCGCCAGGATGCCGTCGCCGGCCGCGACGACCCTGATGGCCGACAGCAGTTCCTCGGGCAGGGCGTCCTTCAGCAAGAACCCGGACGCCCCGGCGCGCATCGCCTCGTACACGTACTCGTCGAGGTCGAATGTGGTGAGCACCAGCACCCGTGGCCCGTCGGCCGGCGCGGTGATCAGGCGCGTCGCGGTGAGCCCGTCCATGCCGGGCATCCGGATGTCCATCAGGACGACGTCGGCCCGCTCCGCCGCGGCGAGCGACACCGCCGCCGCTCCGTCACCGGCCTCGGCCACCACGGTCAGATCTGGTTCGGCGTCCACGATGGCGGCGAATCCGGCCCGGACCACGGCCTGGTCGTCGACGACGATCACGCGTATGGCGACGGGGACACCTCCTGAGCGGGGGCCGGAACGACTCCGGCCGGCAACGACACCCGTAGGGTACCGGCAGGTTCACACACGATCCGCCCGTCGGCCGCGTCGACCTGCACCCGCAGACGCTCGGCGACGGGGCCCGCGACGGCGAGCCGCACCCCGGTCACCGTGATGCGCAGGAGGCCACGGCGCCGCCGCAGGGTCACCCGCGCCGGTCCGGCATCGCCCGCGCCGAGCGCCGCCTCGACGATCCGGTACACCGAGACCTGCACGGAGGGCGGCAGTTCCCGGGCGGCCTCCGGCAGGCCCCGCATCCGTACGTCGCGGCCGGCCGAACGCAGCGCGTGGCACAGCGCGTCGAGATCGGCGGCGGACGGCGACGGGGCGAGCGGCCGGCCGGACCCGCCGTCCCCGGACCCGCCGAGGCTGTGCAGCATCTCCCGCATCGCGGCCAGCGCCGCCCTCGCCGTGCCGGCCACCTGCTCCAGGTCGCCGCGCCGGGCCGCGCCGACGAGCGCCCCGGTGTGCGCGAGCACGGCCTCGCGCAAGGCCCCGGCCAGCCGCTGCCGTTCGGCCTGCGCGGCCCGTTCGGCCTGCCAGATCGAGCTGGCGAACGCGAAGTCGTCGAACGCCAGGACCCGCATCCGGCGGCGCCGCACGAACACACCGGCACCCCACACGGCGAAGAACACCGGAGCCACCAGGACGGACAGGAAGAACGGCAGCAGGACGACGTCGGCCGGACCCGTCGGTTCGCCCGCCACCACTCCGTCGGCGCACGCCGACGCCGTGACGACACAGGCCGTCCCGAGCGCCGCGGCGGCCGGTGCGGGCCAGGTGCGGGGCGCCCCCTGACCGTAGGCGGCGACCGCGTACACCGCCAGCACCTCCACCAGTGTCCCGGCCACGAGGAACTCCGTGACCTGGGACGGCAGCCGCGCCGCGACGACGGCCACCGGCCCCAGCCCGGCGGTCGCCAGGACGGCGAGGAACACGGCCCAGGGCGCCCTCCTGCGCCACAGCAGGGGCACCGCGTGCAGCACCAGCAGCCCGCAGACGACCAGCAGGGAGGGCAGCGCGGCCCGCCGGGCCGCGGCCGTCCAGTCCTCCGTCAGAGCCAACACGCACGACACGGGCAGCATCATCGCGGCCAGCGTCAGCGCCGGGTCGGTGAACCGCTGCTCCCGCAGGACGTCACGCCGCCAGCCGTCCTCGTCCTGCCGCCGCGGCAGGTCGCCGTCGGGCAGGGTCGCGTGGACCCGCCAGCCGCCCTCGGGGGTGGGCCCGGCGGTCAGTTCGCCGCCCGCGGAGGCGGCCCGCTCCCGCATCCCGGACACCCCGCGCCCCGCCCCGAGACCGGCGGCCCCCTGCGGCGCGGTACGTGGCGGAGCGTTCTCCACGGTCAGTTCGAGCCCACCGGGCGCCCGCCGGACCCGTACCCGGGCGGCGGCGCCGGGTGCGTACCGCAGTGCGTTGGTGAGGGCTTCACGGATGATGCCGTGGACCGCCTCGGCCGCCGGGCCGGCCAGGTCGTCCGGGATCCGAGCGGTCACCGGGGGGCCCAACCGGCCGAATCCCGCCACCAGTTCCTCGATCCGGCCGCTCATCGGCCGGTGGTCCGGCCGGTCGGCGTCCCGCAGCAGCCCCACGAGCCGTTGCAGCGCCGTGAGGGTTTCGGCGCCGGTGCGTTCCGCGAACGACAGTGCCTCGGCGGCCAGTTCGGGCCGGTCGTCCTGGAGCCGGCGCGCGGCGTCGACGGTCACCACGACCGACGTGAGGTGATGGGCACTCACGTCGTGCAGTTCCCGGGCCAGGCGGCGGCGCTCGTGGTCGCCCGCCAGCCGGCGGGCGTCCAAGGCCCCCGCCAGCCGCCGGACGGAGCTCATGCGGCCGGCGAGCAACCGGCGCCTCGCCTCGCCGAGTCCGGCGCACAGCAGGTACGCGCCCAGGGAGACGGCCATGTCGGACAGCAGCGCGGCCCGGGGACCCTCCTGCACCGCGGCCGCCACCCACTCGACGCCCACGACGGCGGCCGTGGCCCGGACCGTCACCGGTACGGGGCAGCGGACGGCGACGGAGTACAGGGCGATCAGCGGGCCGATCCCCAGATAGCCGTCCGGTGCGGCCAGTCCGCCGAAAATCACGGCCACCAGAGTGCAGGCCAGGGCTCGCAGCGGAGCGGTGCGTCGCCACCCCAGCGCGGCCGTCTCCAGGGCCAGCGCGCACAGGGCGCCGACGAGCGCGGGCCCGGTCGGTGCGTCGTCCGGGCCTGTGCCGGGCCACAGCAGGATGCCCTGCCCGGCCGCCAGCAGCAGGGGCAGTAGCCAGGTGCGTATCGTCTCCATGTCGCCGACGAGCGTAGAGGCCGGCCGTGCGGCGCACACCGGACCCGGGGCGGAGGTCCGTCTCCAACCAGAGACAGAGACACCTGGCGGGGGCGGAGACATCGGGGGCATGGAGACACCGGCCGGGTGTGAAGACACCGGACGCCGGCAGCCGCACCGGCCGCAGGCGGCACCGCCGGCCAGCGGCGACGCCACCAACCAGAGATAGAGACACCGGTCATGCCGCAGGCCGATGGCACACGAGAGTGTCCTTGGGCAGGCTGGCGGCATGACACAGCCCCAGCTCGCCGAGCAGCTCCCGTACCACCGCCTGGCCCGCCTCTCACCGCGTTACGGGGCGTGGCGCCCACTGGTCGGCACCCTGGTCCTCGCCGGGACGTACCTGATCACCCTGGTCGTCCTCATGGCCGTCTTCGTGGCCGTGGGATCGGGCATGGGGTACGAGGAAGACGCCGACGGCTGGCCGGAGTTCGGTCCCGTCGCGGACACCGCCATGGGCCTGTTCGCGATCGCGGCCGGCATACCCGTCGTGCTGCTCACCGTGCGCTGGATCGGGGGACGCCGGGCCGGCACGGTCTCGTCCGTGGCCGGGCGGCTGAGATGGCGCTGGCTCATGTCGTGCGTACTGACCGCCGTACCGATCGTCGCTCTGTCGATGGGGGCCATGCTGCTGCTGCCCGACGACGGAGGCGGTGCGGAGAGCCGGTGGGTGGGATGGGCGGCCTTCGGGCGTGCTCTCGCCCTGCTGGTGGTGCTCGTGCCGCTGCAGGCAGCCGCCGAGGAGTACGTCTTCCGCGGCTGGCTGACCCAGACCGCCGGGGCGTTCCTGCGCTCGCCGTGGGCCGCGTTCCTGCCCCAGGCGGTCCTGTTCGCCGCCGCCCACGGCTGGGGCACCCCCTGGGGCTTCGCCGACCTAATGGTGTTCGGGGCGTGCGCGGGCTGGCTGACCTGGCGGACGGGCGGTCTGGAGGCGTCCGTCGCCCTGCACACGGTCAACAACCTCCTCGCCTTCGGTGCCTCGGCCGCGGTCGTCGGCGGACTCGCGAGCGACGAGACCGCGGCCGACGCGAACTGGCAGGTGGTCGCGCTGGACGTGCTGAGCATCGTCCTGTACACGGCGGCCGTGACGTGGTGGCTGCGCCGTCGCCGGCTGGAGCGTACGGCCCCGGCTCCGCAGCAGCCCGCGCAGCCACCGGTGTTCGCCACGGGTGTCCCGTACGTCCCCGGAGCCCCGGTGCCCGCGCAGTGGGTGGGCGGCCCGGTCACCGGCGTACCCGTGCCGTCGCCCTGGGCGGCTCAGCCGGGACAGGGTACGGCCGTCGCCCCGCCGTGGGCAGGACAGCCCGGGCCGGTCACGGCCCCGCCGTCGCCCTGGACCGAGCCGCCGGTGTCCGGCACGGGCCTTCCCCCGGCGGCCGGCCTGCCGGCGGCCGACGCCCGGGAGGACGGCGCGGACCGTTCGTGAGCCCCGGCGCGACCGCAACGCGCGCCGGCCGTGGGCCGTAGGTGAGCCGGCGCGAACGCAACGTCCGTCGGAGGCAGGCCGTATGTGAGCCGGTGCGACCCCAAGGCCCGTCGGCCCCGCGGGCTGCGTGTGAGCCCCGGGCGACCACGACGCCCCGGCCCCACAGGAACAGGGGGATCGCCGGCGGGGCGGGTGGTGCCCGCCGGTCAGCCGAGGCGGGCGGCGATGGTCCGCGCGCACTCCAGGGACTCGGTGCGGGTCGTGTCCACCTCCAGGTCGTACGACACCCCCTCGTGCACCAGGTCGGCCTGGGACGCGGCCATGCCCTCGGCCCGGTCGCCGCGGGCGGTCTCCCGTGCCGCCGCGACGTCCGGCGCGCACCGGACGCCGACCCACAGCACGTCCAGCCCCTCCAGGGCCTTCCGCCACCGCTGCTGCGAGGCCGCTCCGCCGAGGAAGACATCGTCGACGACGACCTTGGCGCCCGCCCGCGCGGTCGCCGCGACGCCCTCCATCCAGGCCGCCTCCAGCGCCCGGAACCCGGCCCCGACGTGCACCCCGCCGTCCGCGGCGAACTCGATGCCGCCGTCCGGCCCCCGCAGCCTCGGCGGCAGTGCGTCGACGAGCGAGTCGATCCCGAACACCAGCCAGGGCTCCGGGAGTACGGCCTGCAGGCAGCGCGCGATCCCGGACTTCCCCGCGCTGGAACCACCGTTGAGAATGATCATCTGAGTCGTCACCGTGCCACGGTACGAAGCCTTCCGGCCCGGCGGTAACGCATTTACGGCGCACACCGCCCGGCGCGTCGGACCCGCCGCCCTGTCGGCCGTGCCGTGCCGTTCCGTCCGGGCCGGCCGGGTACCCGGCAGGGAAGGCCGTCCCGGACCGCCGTGCGGGACGGCGCGCCGGAGGAGCGGCTCGATGTGCCGCACGCGCGGCTGGTGGAAGATCTGTCCGGTGGAACGGGCGCCAGGCACGGCCGGACGGCCTGTCCACCGGACCGTGGGGCACTCCCCCCGACCGCCCATGCCCCCTACCTTCAGGAAGTCGATGTCATGACCGACAAGCTCACCGTAAGTGTCCTGGGCACCGGCATCATGGGTGCCGCCATGGCCCGCAACCTGGTGCGCGCCGGACACACCGTCCGCGTCTGGAACCGCACCCGTGCCAAGGCCGAACCGCTCGCCGCCGACGGCGCGCAGGTCGCGGGCACCCCAGCCGCCGCCGTCGAGGGCGCCGATGTCGTCCTGACCATGCTCTACGACGGTCCGGCCGCTCTGGACGTGATGCGCGAGGCCGCCCCCGCGCTGCGTTCCGGCGCCGCCTGGGTGCAGTCCACCACCGCCGGCATCGAGGGTGTCGGCGCACTGGCCGCCTTCGCCCACGATCACGGCCTGGTCTTCTTCGACGCGCCGGTGCTGGGCACCCGCCAGCCGGCCGAGTCCGGTCAGCTCCTCGTGCTCGCCGCGGGCCCGAGCGCGCACCGGGCCGCTGTGACCCCGGTGTTCGACGCGGTCGGTGCCCGTACCGTGTGGTCCGGCGAGGACGGCGCGGCCGGTACCGCGACCCGGCTGAAGCTGGTCGCCAACAGCTGGGTCATCGCGGCCACGGCAGCGGTCGGCGAGGTGCTGGCCCTGGCGGGGGCGCTCGGGGTGGACCCTCAGGACTTCTTCGACGCCATCGGCGGCGGCCCGCTCGACATGGGGTACCTGCGGGCCAAGTCGGCACTCGTCCTGGAGGACCGGCTGACACCGCCCCAGTTCGCGGTGGCCACGGCCGCGAAGGACGCCCGGCTCATCGTCCGGGCGGGCGAAGAACACGGTGTCCGCCTGGACGTGGCCGCGGCGAGCGCGGAGCGCCTGGAGCGGGCCGCGGCGCAGGGACACGCCGACGAGGACATGGTCGCCGCCTACTTCGCCAGCTTCGGCTCCACCGACCGCCCGGCAGGCTGAGGCAGCCTGCCGGGTTCCCCGGCCGCCGTCGCCGTCGCCGTCGCCGCCGCCGCCGTCCCGCCGCACCGCGGTCCGGGGCGGCGCCCCCCGGCATCCCGCGGTGATGGTCAGCCGGACGTCCGCAGCAGCAGTTTGCCGGTCGACGCGCGCCCGCCCATCAGCCGGTGCGCCTCGGCGGCGTCCGCCAGCGGGAACTCCGCGGTGACGGGCAGGCGCACGGTCCCCTCGACGACCGTGCGGAAGGCACGCTCGGCGAGCGCGCGCAGGGCGTCGGGCACGGACTGCGCGAGACTCAGCACGGAGAAGCCGGCGACGGAACGGCCCTGTGCGTACAGCTCGGGCTGCCCGACGTGCCACGGCTCGGCACCGCTCGCGTTGCCGAAGGACACCAGACGGCCGAAGGCGGCCAAGGCGTCGAGGCCATGGCGCAGGGTCTCGCCGCCGACCGGGTCGAGCACCAGGTCGACGCCCCGGCCACCGGTGGCGCGGCGGACGTCGGCGGCGAAGGTGTCCGTGGTGAACACCTCGTCGTAGCCGTGCCGGCGGGCGTAGGCGGCCTTGTCCCGGGAGGAGGCCACGCCGTACACGGCACCGGCGCCCGCCGCCCGGGCCAGCTGCCCGGCCGCCGTGCCGACACCGCCGGCCGCGCCGTGCACGAGGACCGTCTCGCCCGCGCGCAGCCGCCCCACCTCGTGGAGCAGGGCATGGGCCGTCGGCAGGACGGTGGGCAGCGCGGCGGCGGTGCGCAGGTCCAGACCCCGGGGGAGCGGGAAGACGGTGGCCGCGTCGGCCGCCACCACCTCCGCGTAGGCACCACTGCCGACCAGCGCGACGACGTCCTGCCCCGGTCGCAGCCCCTCGACTCCCTCGCCGACGGCCCGCACGCGGCCGGACACCTCCAGACCCGGGCGGAACGGCAGCGCCGTCACCCGGTACCCCTCGGCGCGCGCCTTGAGGTCCGCGAAGTTCACGCCGGTGTAAGCGGCGTCGATCGTCACCTGCCCGGGCCCCGGCTCGGGGACCTCGGCGTCCACGGCCTTCAGCACCTCGGGACCGCCGTACTCGTGGAACTCCACCGCACGCATGAGCAGCACGCGCCCTTCCGCAAAGTGTTCAATGGAAAGCGAACACTGAGACTGTAAGATGTTCATCGAACACTCGGCAAGGGGCCGGACACCCCGGGTGTCCCGGTGAGCGCAAAGGTGCGGGGAGAAGGCATGCCGAAGCAGGCGGAGAGTGGCGGTCATCGTGCGGCGCCGGTCCACACGGACCCGGCGGAGGTCTCCCTGCTGACCGCGCTGTCCGCGGTCGCCGACCCCGTGCGCATCCAGCTGATCCGCGAACTGGCGGGCTCCGCGGCGTGGACGCGCAGTTGCGGCAGCTTCGACGTACCGGTGGGCAAGGCCGCGCTCAGCCACCACTTCACGGTCCTGCGCGGCGCCGGACTGGTCGAGCAGCGCGACGAGGGCCCGCGGCGGGTCAACCGGCTGCGCCGCGAGGAGTTCGACGCCCGCTTCCCCGGACTGCTCGCGCTGGTCCTCGGCGACGTCGCCGTGGACTGAACGACCGCCTCACGCACCGGCGTCGACATCACCGCCCCGGCCGGGCGCCCGGCCGGGGCGCGCCCGCTTCCGGCACCGGGCCGACGGCACATGAGGCCGCCGGTGCGTGCGAGAGGCGGTCGGGTCACTCGGCGGTGTCGGTGCCCTCCGCGTTCTCCCGCGCGGGCTCCTCCGGCACGGTGTAGAAGACGGACGAGCCCTGCTTGGAGCGGTGTGCGAAGTTCCGGGCGACGAGGTTCTCCAGGGTGGTGCGCACGACCTTGGTCTGGACCCCGCGGTCGGGATGTGCCCGGCCCAGCACCTCGGTGACCTCGGCGGCGGAGCGTGGTTCGCGCTGCTCGACCAGGTGCCGGCGGACGAGTTCGATGAGTGTGGGCTGAGCCGGCTCGGAAGTGGCCTTGGGGGCGGCCGGCTTCTTCGCCGCCGCCTTCCTGGCCGCCGGCTTCCCGGCCGCCGCCTTCTTGGCGGTCGCCTTCGTGGCCGCCTTCTTGGCCTCCGGCATGTCGGTCCGGAGTTTCTCGGTCCCGGTCTTGCCGGTCTCGGGGCGCCGCGCGCCGCCGCTCTTCTTCCTAGGGGAAGGCACGACCGCGCCACCGGTCTGCGCGGCGATACCGAGCGCCTGCTGCATGTTCAGCAGAATGCCGTGGTCGTGCTGCAGGGAGGCCAACTGCTCCTGCAGGGCCGCGATTTCGGCCGTGATCCGTTCCTGTTCCTTGAGGTTGTGCTCGAGGTCGTTGCTCACCTGGCTGACATATTGAGAGGCCAATTCGGTGACGGGTCCAGCGCTTTCCGGCATCTTTTCCTCCGCTCCGGATGGTGCGACACCTGGATGATACGGGCGGGTCGACCGGTTTTCACCGTTGCTGATGTGCGAACGGGAGACCGACACCTCGCTCCAGCCCTGGTACCCGGACCGTGGGCGCCGCCGACGGCACGGCCGCTGTGCCACCGCACACGCGGCGGATGTCTCTCCGCCGGGCGGCGGCACACAGCTCCGTGGGGGAGACCGGTTCCTGAGGCCAACGGCACAGGAGGACACGGACGATGGACCCTGATGTGCCGTACCCGCGCCCTCACCCGAGGACGAGCGGGAGCCTCCCGGCCGACGGGCCCAGTTCCGCCCGCTCGGCGGCGGTCGGGGCACGGCGTCCCGTGCCGATCCGCAGCGCGTCCTGGTCGGACCACGTGGCGGGGAAGGCGGCCCCGGCGATCTCCTCCAGCATCGCGCGCGAGCGGGCGAGTCCCTCGGCGGGCGGCCCCGGCGCACCCGGGAGGTGCGCGATCAGGTCCAGGTGGTGCAGGGTCCACTCCAGCACATAGGCGCAGAGGTAGTCGCCCGTGGTGAGGACCATCTCCTGGGTGCTGACCCGCTGTCCCGGATCGGCCAGCCCGGCCGCGCGGCCCACCGACGTCGTCCAGATGGAACTTGAGCAGTCGCGGTTCCTCGTACGCGGCGGCCAGCCGGACGGTCAGCGCGTCCAGCGGGTCGTCGCCGGCCGGCGGGGTGTCCGTGACGGCCCAGTAGGTGACCGCGTCGCGCGTCGGCTCCGCCGAGGTGGGGGTCACCAGGGTGATCAGCACGTCCTGGGCGTCGATGACCAGATGACACACCAGATCCCGGACGAGCCAGCCGGTGCAGCCGGACGGCCGTGCGAAGTCCTCGTCGGGGAGTTCGGCGACCGCCGTGCGCAGTGCCGCCCACGAGCGCGAGAAGAGATCCACGCCCGCAAGCTAACAGCGCCCGGCCGGACCCACGACCGATTTCCCCCGGCCCGGCGCGCTCGACGCCGGCCACGGGTGCAGACCGAGAGCCCCGGGCCCCGGCCGCTCGACGAGGGGGCCGGTGGGGACCGTGAGCCCCGGGCCCCGGCCGCTCGACGAGAGGGCCGGTGGGGACCGTGAGCCCCAGGCCCCGGCCGCCCGGCGAGGGGCCGGTGGGGACCGCGAGACCCCGGCCCGGCGCGGTCGGCGTCCGTCACCCGGAGGAGACCGCCGGCGCGACACCGAAGCCGATCAGCACGACGCCGGTGCCGCGGCCGAGAGCCCGGCGCACGCCCGGCCTCTCCAGCACCCGGCGGGCCTTCTCCGCCTGGTGCAACAGGGCCACGCCGCTGCCCCGTTGCCCGACCTCGTCCGGAACGGGCAGCCGCCGACGGTCGCGGTGCGGCAACTGCCCCGCGGCCGGCGCACCCGCCGCGTCTGCACCGCCGTACGCCGGGGGCCGCAGCCGGCACCCGGCCGTCACGGCATGCCGCGACGCCCTGCGCCGGGCGGCGACCGGCCTCACCGAGGCTCCCCGCGGCTGAGGGGCGGGCCGCACCTCCGATGACGTACGGCATGCCCGAGACGCCCTGACAGCAGCCTGCGGCGCCTGTGGCATGTCACATTCCGGCGGGCCCTCACGTCGTAGGGGGAAGGGATCGCCACCGGCGCCGGCCGTCACGCGATGCCTCACCCGGGCCCGAGGAGGAGCGACATGGCGACAGACCAGGCAGCACGGAACAAGGCGGTGTTCGGCCGTCTGCACGACGCGGTCGGCACCGGTGACATGGAGACCGTCTCGAAGACCATCGACGAGGTCGTCGATCCGGAGGTGGTCTTCCACACCCCGGTACCCATGGGGACGACCGGGGTGCGGGCGCTGAAGGACGTGTGGGAGGTGCTGCTCCGCGCGTTCCCCGACCTCCGGGTCGTCGTCGAGGACACCGTCGCGGAGGGGGACAAGGTCGTCTTCCGGAACACCGTCACCGGCACCCACCTGGGCGAGTACCGGGGCCTTCCGCCCACCGGCAGGTCCGTCAGGTACAGCGAGATCTTCGTCTTCCGCTTCGCGGCCGGCCGTATCGCCGAGGTGTGGGGTGTCGTAGACGTCCACGCGCAGCTGCGGCAGCTGGGTGTGCTGCCCGGCGGCCCGTCGTGACGGGCCGGCTCCGGCGCGGTCCCGGCGTCGCGCGCCGGTGTCAGTGCTCCTGCGGGCGGTCTCGCAGGGCCCGGGCGACGAGGTCGTGGACCAGGAATTCCCCGGGCCCACGGTTCTCCTTGAGACGGTCGAGGGTGCCGCGGCCGAACCAGCCGTAGGCCGAGTGCTTGGACCATTCCAGGGCGGGGCGGTCCAGGTCGCCTTCCACCTCGACGAGATAGTCGGCCTCGTGGCGGAGGCCGGCTCCGTCGTCCCCGTGCCAGGTCGCGATGCCCAGGAACCGCCGGACGCGGCGCAGGCGCCAGCCGGTCTCCTCCTCGATCTCCCGTGCCAGAGCCCCGAGGAGGGACTCTCCGGCCTCGACATGGCCGCCGACCACGTCCCAGGTGTCCGGGAAGAGGCGGCGGTGCGGGCCGCGCTTCTGGGCGAAGGCCTCGCCGTCGCGGTTGAGGATGACGGCACCGACGGTCCACAGCTCGCCGGGGGCGGGAACGGGCACCTCGACGTCGTGGTCCACGCTGAACGGCCGGTCGTGTGCGGGCATGACGGACAGCGTAGGCCCGGGTGCCCCTGCGCTCCCAGGGGGCGTGGATCCGGTGCCGTCGTCCCGCAACGTGACTGCGCCGGACGGGGAGTTCGACCCGCGTGCACGGCTCCCGGCGGGGTGCTCGTCCCGGCTCTCTTCCCCCGCCATGTCTGTCGGCGGTGGTCACCCGTATCTCCATCAACGTGCTGCGCTCGGCTCGTGTGCGGCGCGAGGAAGACGTCGGCCCGTGGTTCCCGGAACCGCTGCTCGCCGACCCCTACGAGGACCCGGAGCGGTCGGCGGAACTGGCCGACTCGCTGTCCATGGCGGCCCTGCTGCTGCTCGAACGGCTCAGCCCGCTGGAGCGGGCGGTGTTCGTGCTCCGGGAGGTGTTCGACTTCGGCTTTCCCGAGGTCGCCTCCGCGGTGGGGCGCTCGGAGGCGGCCTGCCCCCAGCTGGCGGTGCGGGCACGCCGGCATGTGAACGAGGGCCGGGCCCGGTTCGAGGCCGGCCTGCGTGAGCGCGAGGAACTGGCCATGCGGTTCTTCGGCGCCTTCCGGGAGGGGGACGTCGAGGGGCTGCGGGACCTGCCGGCCGCCGACGTGCAACTGGTCGCGGACAGCGGGGGCAAGGCGCCGCAGTGGGCGAGGGGCTTCTTCGGCGCCGACGCCGTGTCCCGGGTGCTCACCACCCTGCTGCCGCCGTTCGCCCGGATCGGCGGCCTCGTGGAACCACACCGGGTGAACGGCCGGCCGGGCGCCGTCTTCCGGGGCCGGGACGGCAGGGTCCTCAATACCTGGACCCTCGACATCCTCGACGGGCGGATCCAGACGATCCGCACGGTGAGCAACCCCGACAAGCTCGGCCATGTGGGCCCCGTCGCGGACGCCTGGGCCGTCCTGCGGGAGACGCAGCAGGCGCGCCGGGCCGCGGGCTGACGGCAGGGACGGGGAACGCGGCGGGCTCGCCCGGCCCCGGGCCGGCCGCGGGGCCCGGCCGGCTACCGCACGGCTGCGCGGGTCACGTACGAGAACGCTCAGGCACGAGGGAAGCGAACAGCCGTCATGCGCATCACCGTCTTCGGGGCCAACGGTCCCACGGGGCGGGCACTCGCCGCCGGACCCGGGGCACCGCGGTCAGCCGGTAGCCGCACACCTTCCGCTGCGTCACGAAAGGCTCCTGCGCGTGCCGTTCACCATACTGAACTCCGCACACATGGGTGTACAGGGTCGAGGGCGGTGTGCAAGGCTCGGTCAACTTCTCGGCGCAGTTGGAGGGTGAGTATGAGCGTTTCCCGGCGAGCGTTGCTGGCCACGGCGGCCGGCGCGGCGGCCGTGGGCGCGTCCGCGGTGCCGGCCGCGGGGGCGGTAGACCGGCAGGACGCGGGAGGCACCCTGCGGACACTCCGCGAGGCGGCGGACTACGCGGTGGGGAAGATCCGTTCCGTCGCGCCCGGCGTGACGGGATTCCCGGTCGGCACCCGGTTCGAGAAGTGGACGTACTCGCGCAACGGGGACTGGGTCGGCGGCTTCTGGCCCGGAACGCTGTGGATGGCGTGGCTGTACAGCGAGGACGACGCCTTCCGCACATGGGCCGTCGAGTCGGCCCGGAACCTCGCCCCGCGTCAGTACGACACGAGCACGCACGACCTCGGCTTCCTCTTCTACCCCTCCTGGGTCACCGCCTGGCGCCTGACCGGCGACGACGAGTGGCGGACGGGGGCGATACGGGCGGCGGACTCCCTGATCCGGCGGTACAACCCGCACGGCAGGTTCATCCGGGCATGGGGCGCGCTGACGGACACCGCCAACGCGGGCCGCGTCATCATGGACACGATGATGAACCTCGATCTGCTGGCGTTCGCGAGCCGGGAGACCGGCGACGGCACGTACCTTGACATCGCCGTGGAGCACGCGCGGACCGCCCAGCGTGTCTTCCCCCGCGCGGACGGATCGACCCCGCACGTGTTCGACTTCGATCCGGACACCGGCGCACCCGTCGGGCCGGGCACGGTGCAGGGCTACAGCCCCACCTCCTGCTGGTCGCGTGGACAGGCCTGGGGCATCTACGGGTTCACCACCATGTACCGCAGGACCGGAGACCCGGCATTCCGGGACACCGCGCGGAAGCTCGCCGACTTCGCCATCGGGGCCCTGAGCCCGGATCACGTCCCGGTCTGGGACTACCGCGCGCCGCAACAGCCGCACGACATCAAGGACGCCTCCGCCGGGGCCGTCATGGCGTGCGGTCTGCTCGACCTGCACGCGGCGACGGGCAGGCGCGCCTACCGGGACGTGGCGCTGCGCATGCTCACCGCACTGTCGCAGACATGTCTGACGAGGAACTCCTCCCGGGCCGACGCGGTCGTGGCCCGCTGCACCCGCAACCGCCCCGCCGAGGACGGGATCGAGATCTCGCTGCCCTACGCCGACTACTACCTGCTCGAAGGCATCCTCCGCGTGCTCCGGCCCGAGCGGGCCGACCGGGCGATCGACCTGTCCCAGCACGCGTGACGCCGGCGGACGTGCCCCGTCGCGGCCGACGGGGCACGTCCGCACGGGAGCCGGGTGGTGCGGCGGCCGCTCCCGGTGTCGTCGGTGACGAAGACATGAAGACATGCGGGGTGTTCACCCGACTCACGGAGACGCTCCGGACATCTGGACTAGGGTGGCGGCACTGCTCTTTCCGTCCGCCGAGCTGTTTTCCCCGGAATGGAGACGGCGTCGCATGAGCCGATACGCCCAGGTGGCCTTCACGCACCACGTCCGACGCGTCCAGGAAGAGCGGGGAAGCGCCTCCGCCATGGAGCGGCTGCTCGCCGGAAACGCCGGGCGCGCCGACCGCATGGGGGCCGTCGAGGCCGAATTCATCGCGGCCCGCGACGGGTTCTATCTGGCCACCGTGAGCGAAACGGGCTGGCCGTACATCCAGTTCCGCGGTGGTCCACCGGGATTCGTGCACGTCCTGGACGAGGCGACACTGGCCTTCCTCGACGTGCGCGGCAACCGCCAGTACATCACGGCCGGAAACCTCCGCGGAAACGACCGGGTGTCGCTGTTCTTCATGGATTACGCACGCCGCACCCGGCTGAAAGTGCTCGGCCGGGCCGAGCTCCGGGACCCCGGTGAATTCCCGGACCTGCGTGGCCGTTCGGGCGACACGCGCACGGAGGGACACGTGGAGTCGCTTCTGGTGGTGACGGTCGAGGGTTTCGCCTGGAACTGCGCCAAACACATCACCCCGCGGTTCTCCGAGGCCGAACTCGCGGGCACTCTGGACCGGGTGCACGAGCGCATCACGGAACTGGAGCAGGAGAACCGGGAATTACGTGCGCGGCTCGGGCTACGGGACTGATCCGCACCCCGAGCCGCGACGGCAGTCCCCGCTTCGCCGCGCCGCCGGCCGGCCCCGGTCAGCCGGCCGAGGCCAGCCGCTCCTCGGCCAGGGAGGCGAGGAGCCGGGCGCCGTCGCCCAGCACCTCGTTGCCGAAGACAGCGTCGGGGCTGTGGTTGAAGCTCGCCTTCGCCGGGTCGCGGTCGGGCGGGCAGGCGCCGAGGAAGAGCAGGGCCCCCGGCACCTCGTTCAGGACGAAGGAGAAGTCCTCCGAGGGACTCAGCGCGTTCGCCGACCAGACGAGCCGGCCCGGACCCAGCACCCTCTCGACCGTGCCGGCCGCGAAGTCCGCCTCGGCCGGGTCGACGACCGTGACCGGATAGTCCATCGCGTGATCCACCGTCACCGTGACCCCGTGGGCCGCGGCGACGCCCTCCAGCACCTGGGTCACCCCGCCGAGGACCTTCGCCTTGGCCGCCGGTCCGAAGGTCCGGATGCCGATCTTCAACTCCGCCTCGTCCGGGATGACATTGGCCGCGGTGCCGGCGTGGATGCTGCCGACCGACAGCAGCACCGGGTCGAAGGGGTCGAAGCCCCGGCTCGCGAACGTCTGCAGCGCCAGGGTCATCTCACACGCGGCCGGTACCGGGTCCTTGAGAAGGTGCGGCTGGGAGTCGTGGCCGCCCTGGCCCCGGACGGTCACGTTCAGGACATCGCCTCCCGCCAGCAGCGGGCCCTTGCGGGTCAGCAGCCATCCGGACGGCAGCATCGAGGAGGCCACATGCACCGCGTACGCCGCGACCGGGCGCCGTCCGGCCGCGTCCAGCACCCCCTCCTCGATCATCAGCCGCGCACCGTGATGTCCCTCCTCACCCGGCTGGAACATGAACACCACGTCACCGTGGAGCCCGTCCCGCCCCCGGGTGAGCAGCCGGGCCGCGCCCACCAGCATGACCGTGTGCAGGTCGTGCCCGCAGGCGTGCATGCGGCCCTCGGCCTCGGAGGCGTAGGGGACACCGCTCGTCTCCGTCAGGGGCAGGGCGTCCATGTCGGCGCGCAGCAGCACGACGGGGCGGTCGCCGTCCGGCGCGTCCGCGCTCCCGCCGCGCAGCACCGCCGTCACGGAGGACAGACCGGTGCCCGTCGTGATCTCCAGGGGCAGCCCGTCGAGCGCCGCGAGCACCTTGGCCTGGGTCCGCGGGAGTTCCAGACCGAGTTCCGGCTGCCGGTGGAGGTCCTCACGCAGCCGTACCAGGTCCTCCACCAGGCCCGGATCGAGCTCCCGGCCGGTCACTTGACCGCCGTGATGATGCCGTGCGGGGTGATGGCCTCGGTGCAGCGGGTGCGCCGGACCCGGTCGAACCCGACTTCCTTGAGCGACTTCTCGTAGCCCTCCCAGGAGTAGAGCATCCCGCCCTCACCCGCCACGGCCGCGAAGAACGGGCTGGCCAGGGCGGCCATCAGCGGACCGTCGTAGTCGTCCTCGGACATGGAGTTCAGGATCAGCACCCGGCCGCCCTCCGGCAGCGCGGAGTGCCCGTGGCCCAGCAGTACCCGGATGCGGTCCTGCGGCCAGATCTGCAGCTGGTGCACGTACATCACCGTGTCGTGCCCCTCGGGGTAGTCGCCCGCGAAGATGTCCCCCTCGACGACCTTCACCCGGTCGCCGAGCCCCGCCTCCTCGACCCGCTTGCGCGCGAGGTCGACCACCTTCGGGATCTCCAGGACCGTGACCTCCACGTCCGGGTGGGCACCGGCCACCGCGATGGCCATCGTCGCGTCCCCGCCGCCGACGTCGAGGATGCGCCGGGAGGAGCTGAAGTCGCCGTACCTGATCAGGTGCTTGCTCGCCACGGCCGACCAGGTGCCCATGAAGTGGTAGAAGACCTTGAGCAGTTCGGGATCCTCGCTGAGCCGGTGGTAGACCGTGGCGCCGTCACCCGGGTAGCGCCGCAGCCCGATGTTGCTGTCGGCCCGCAGCGACTCGGTGAAGTCGACGAGGCCCGGATAGGTGACGTAGGCCTCGAACCCGACGACCGCCTTGACGAGTTCCCAGTGTCCGCCGGTGAACAGGTCGGAGATCGCCTTGGCGTTGACGTACCCGTCGTCGGTGCGCTCGACCAGCCGCAGCGAGGTCACGCCGAGCAGCAGGATGTCCAAGGGCCGTTCCGCGAGGCCCAGTTCGGCGCCGATCCGGTCACGAGGGGTGCCCGGGCTGCGCTCCAGCAGGTCGAAGAGGCCGAGTTCGACCCCGGCGCGCGTGAACTGGAAGGCGTTGTGCCCGAGCAGGACGGTGGTCAGGGCGTCCGGGACGACGCTCCCGGGCTGGGGCTGTACCTCGGTCATGGTTCTTCTCCCTGGGATGCGAGGGTCTCGATCAGGTCGTCGAGAGTGAGCGACTGCATGCCGGAGGCGGCTGTGGAACCGGGGCCCGCCGGCGGACCGGGAGCGGCGACGGCGACCGCGCCGAGCACCTCGGACGGCACGTCGGACAGGTCGTACAGGAGGTGCGGGCCGAGCCGGTACGGCCGGTCCCGGCGAGCGGGGTGCGGCGGCAGGTGCGAGAGGTCCAGGCCTGCCATCGCGGGCAGCCCCCGCGCGGTCAGCTTGACCAGGGCCTCCTTCCGTACCCAGGTACGGAGGAACGCGGAGCGCGGAGCGGGGGAGCCGCGGATGCGGTCGGTCTCGCCGCGGGTCAGGAAGTGCCCGAACCCCCGGAGGTCCGGGGTGCCGCCGCGGGCGCCCGGCCCGGGCAGCCGCTCGATGTCGATGCCGACGGGCCGGTCGGCGGCCGAGGCCGCCACCACCCCGTCCCCGTACGAGAAGCTGACCCGGCACCGGACGTCCCTGACGTGCGGCCGGCCGTGCGGCCCCGCACAGCCCGGGCAGCGCTGCTCCAGCACGACGTCCCGGACCGGGCGGCCGGTCCGCCGCGCCACGCACAGCCGGGCCAGGACGCGCGCGGCAAGGAAGTCGGCCCGCGCCCGGCCGGTGCGCGCTGCGGCGAGACGGCCGCGCTCCGCGGCGGTCAGGACCGACGCGTCGGCACCCGGCAGGGCCAGGAGCCGCTCCGTCGCCACGACCGCGACCGTCAGGGCCGCCGGCACGGGTTCCTCACTTCCTGCGCTGGCTGTAGACGACACCGGCGAGCGACAGCGCGCCGCCCACCACCGCCAGCCACGGCGGTGTCTCGTCGAGGATCAGCCAGGCCAGGGTCACCGCGATCGGCGGGGAGAGATAGGTGAGCGCCCCCATCTTCCCCGCGGTGGAACGGGCCAGCGCGTAGCCCCACGTGGTGAAGGCGACCGAGGTGGGGAAGACACCGAGGTACAGCGTCCAGCCGATCGACTTGCCGCTCGCGTGCGAGAGGTTGTCGATCAGCTGGGGCAGGAACGGCAGGCAGAGCACGGCACCGACGACACAGGCCAGCCAGGTGATCACGAGTGCCGAACTGTTGCCCAGCAGCGGCTTCTCGGTGACGACGCCGCCCGCGTACGCGGCGGCGGCCAGCAGCGCCAGCGCGCTGCCCGTACCGGCCTCCAGGCCCTTGCTGGAGGTCGCGAAGCCGATCAGCACCACCCCGGCCAGCGCGACGACACCACCGACGACCAGCGGGCGCGGGAAGCCCTCTTTGAGCAGGAGGCCGGCCAGCACGGCGATCAGCACCGGCCCCAGACTGATGATCATGGACGTGGTGCCGGCGTCGATGCGCTGCTCGGCGGCGTTGAGCGCGACGTTGTACACGCCGAACCACAGCAGACCGCACAGGAAGAGCCGCGGCAGGTCGGCGCGGGGCGGCAGCGGAACCTTGCGGATCAGCACGACGGCGCCCAGCAGCACCGCGCCGATGAACAGGCGCGCCAGGGTCAGGGCGCCGGGATCGAGGTCCTCACCGGCCGCCCGGATGCCGATGAACGCCGAGGCCCACAGGAAGACGGTGAGCAGCCCCGCCGCCACCGCGAGGGGTGGGGTGCCCGAGGACGGGGTGGGAGTCTCCGGTGAAGCGGTCCCCTGATTGGCTTGCGCAGAGGTCACGGATGTTCACTTCCTTGTCGGTCTACGGGGACGGTTCGCTCGGCTGCGTCCAGGGCCGCCGCCAGCCGCTGGGCGACCTGGGCGACATGGGGCGGGCGGAGCAGGGTGAAGTGGTTGCCGGGGAGCGCCGCCTCCTCACGGACGCCGCCCCGGGTCTGCCGTGCCCAGGAGGCGCGGAGTTCACGGAGCCGGTCGCGGGCCCACCAGAGCGTGAGCGGGGCGTCGACGACCGACGGCCGATGGGTGAGCACCAGGCGCTCGTGCCGCTCGGCGAGTTCCGCCTGCCGTCGCAGGGCATCGGACGGCCGTATCTGTGCGCCGCGCTCCTCCGCCCAGCCGATCAGCAGCTTCAGCCGCTCCTCCAGGGGCAGTCCGCGCAGCCGCTCGCGGAGTGCCGCCGTGTTCCCGGCGGTGACGTCCAGCCCGGGCAGCGAGTCCGCCAGGGCGACGGCCGGTGCGAGCAGCGGGTCGGATTCGCCCGCGCCGGGGACGGCGGAGTCGAGCAGCGCGACCAGGGCGACCCGTTCGCCCGCGGCCTCGAGACCGGCCGCCACCTCGACCGCCAGGGCGCCGCCCATGGACCAGCCCGCGAGGAGGTAGGGCCCGGCCGGCCGGCGCTCCCGGACGACGTCCACGTACCGGGCGGCCAGGGCGGCGAGACTGTCCGCCTCGGCCTCGCCGGACAGCGCGCGGGACCGGATGCCCAGCACCTCCCGGCCCTCGGGCAGCAGCGAGACCAGCTCCCGGTACGCCATCACGTCACCGCCCGCGGGGTGCAGCAGGAAGAGCGGCGCGGGTGTGACCGGCGCACGGAGCGACACGATCGGCGAGTGCGCGGAGCCCGCCGAGACCAGCTCCGCGAACCGGGCCACCGTGGGAGCCTCGAAGAGGGCCGTGAGGGGCAGCCGTACCCCGAAACGGCGGGCCACCGCCGCCATGAGGCGCGCCGCGAGCAGTGAGTGACCACCGAGCTCGAAGAAGTCGTCGTCGAGCCCGATCGAGTCCGGCTCGCACCCGAGCAGTCCGGCCCACAGCCCGGTCACGGTGCGCTGGAGCGCGGTTTGTGCCGGGCCGGCCGGGGCGACGGCGGCCGACGCCGGTCCGGGCAGCGGCAGTGCCGCCCGGTCGAGCTTGCCGTTGGCGGTGACGGGCAGGGTGGCCAGGGGGACGAAGACGGGCGGCACCATGTGGTCCGGCAGGGCGCGTTCCAGGAAGGCGCGCAGCTCCCGCGGCCCGGGCGGCTCGGTACCGGCAACCGGTACGACGTACGCCACCAGACGGTCCTGCGCCAGGCGCACCGCGGCGGCCTGCACGGACGGGTGCGCGGCCAGCCGTGCCTCGATCTCCCCGAGCTCGACGCGGTGGCCGCGCAGCTTGACCTGGCCGTCGGCGCGGCCGATGAACTCGAAGGCGCCGTCGGGCCGTTGCCGTACCAGATCGCCGGTCCGGTACAGCCGTCCACCGGGCCGGCGCGGATCGGGCACGAACCGTTCGGCGGTCAGTTCGTCGCGGCCCCGGTACCCGGTCGCGACCTGGACCCCGCCGATGTGCAGCTCCCCCGTGAGGCCGGGCGGCAGCGGGGCCAGCCGGTCGTCGAGCACGTCGAGCGTGGTGTTGGCCACCGGGCGGCCGATGGGCACGGGGCCGGATGCGTCCTCGGGGCGGCACCGCCACGCCGACACGTCCACGGAGGCCTCGGTGGGGCCGTACAGGTTGTGCAGCTCGACGGCCGGCGGGGTGAACACCCGGAAGAACCGCCGGACGAGGTCCGGTGACAGCGCCTCGCCGCTGGCGACCACCCGGCGGAGCGAACCGCAGCCGGCGGCCGCCGGGTCGGTGAGGAAGACGCGCAGCATCGACGGGACGAAGTGCACGGTCGTCACCGACTCGCGACGGATCACCTCGGCCAGGTAGCCCGGGTCCCGGTGGCCTCCGGGGCGGGCCACGACGAGCCGCGCACCGGTCATGAGCGGCCAGAAGAACTCCCATACGGACACGTCGAACGTGAACGGCGTCTTCTGCAGGACCGTGTCGGCCGCGGTGAGGCCGTACGCCTCCTGCATCCACAGGAGGCGGTTGCATATGCCCCGGTGGGTCAGCTGGACGCACTTGGGTGTGCCCGTGGAGCCCGATGTGTAGATGAGATAGGCGGATTGGCCGGGGGCCACGGCCACCTCGGGCGCCACGCCGTCCGGTTCCGGCTCCGCCGGCGCGGCGGCGTCGACCCGCAGGACCGGGACGCCGCCCGGGACGTCGTCGGCCGGCCCGCCGGTGAGCACCAGCTCGGTGCCGGAGTCCGCGAGCATGAACGCCGTGCGCTCGGCCGGGGCGGCCGGATCGAGCGGGAGATAGGCGCCGCCCGCCTTGAGCACCGCGAGCAGGGCGACGACCAGCTCCAGGGAACGTTCCATGAGCACGGCCACCGTCGCGCCGGGCGTAAGGCGGTCGTCCCCGACCGTCCGGCGGATGCGCCGGGCCAGTCGGCCGGCCGCCGTGTCCAGCTCCGCGTACGTGAGGGCGCGGTCCTCGAAGACGACGGCGGTCGCGTCGGGGGTACGGCGTGCCTGCCGCTCGACGTGCGCGTGCAGCGGTGTGCCGAGGTCGTAGGAGCGGGCCGTGTCGTTCCAGGAGTCGAGCTGTTTCAGCTCCTCGTCCGACAGCATCGGCGGGGCCGAGACCGGCTGGTCGGGACGGGCCAGGAGGGCGTCGAGCAGGGCGAGGTAGTGGCCGGTGGTGCGTTCCCGGTGGGTCTCGTCGAAGCAGGCGGTGTTGAAGTCGAAGTCGAGCACGAAGCGGGGCGGGGCGGCGGGGCCCCGGCGCAGCTCGCGGACCTGCAGGGTGAGCCGGTCGGGGGAGTGCCCGGTGTCGAGGAGGTCGAAGCCGACCGTGCCGCCGAAGCCTTCGAACACGGCGTTCTGATAGTTGAGGTAGACGTCGTAGAGGCGGGCGCCGGCCCGGTGCCGGGGCACGTGGTCCTGGTGGCGGGCGGCCTCCAGGAAGGACCGCTGTGTCTCCCGGGCGAGCAGCCGGAGCGGGGTGTCGCCGGTGACCCGCAGCTGCAGCGGCAGCACGTTCATGAACAGGCCTGCCGTGCCGCGGAACTCGGCCGGCCGGTTGGCGAACGGTGTGCCCACCCGCAGGAGTTCGCCGCCCCCGACGCGATGGAGGTAGGCGAAGAGGGCGGTGGCGAACGCGACGGCGGGCGAGGCGTGGCCCTCCTCGCGGGCGAACCCGGCCAGCCGGGCGCTGCGTTCGGGCCCGAGGTCGAGGGAGAGCCGGGCGGTGCGGGTGGTGCCCGCCACGTCGTCCTCCCGGCCGTAGAAGGCCAGTCGCTCGACCGGTTCGGCCAGCGTGGCGCGCCAGTGGCGTTCCGCCCTGGCCCGGCGCCCGGAGCCGCTCGGCGACCGCTCGTGGTCGACGTACGCCTGGAACGGCGGCAGCGGCACGGCATCGGCGAGGCTGCCCCGCCGGTCCAGGTCGTAGTACTCGGACAGGGTGCGCAGGAACAGGGACATCGACCAGGCGTCGCAGACCAGGTGGTCCACGTTCAGATACCAGGCGAACGTGCTGTCGCCCAGCCGGAGCAGGGCGGTGTCGAAGACCTCGCGCCCCGCGTCGAGCCCCGGCCCGCTGCGCCGCCGTGCCCAGTGCAGGGCGGCCTCGGGGGGATCCGGTTCCCCGCTGAGATCCACCAGGGGCACCGGCGCCGGCACCGACTCGGCCACCCGCCGCACCGGGATGCCGTCCACCTCGTGGAAGGTGCTGCGCAGCGCGTCGCTGTGGTCCACCAGCTTCTGGAAGGCACGCTGGAAGCGGTCGTGGTCGAGCGACGCCGTGATGGTGTAGAGAGCGGTGACGTTCTCGTAGTACAGCCGTACGTCCCCGGCCGTCCTCTTGCCGAACCAGAGCGCTAGTTGACTGTCCGTCAGATTAGTCTCGGGGGCCGGCCCGCCGGTCACGGCGATCGCGTCCGGGGAGCGGACGGCCTGGCGGACCACCTCCTGGAACTCCGCGGCCCACCGGGAGACGGTGCCGGCGTCGAACAGATCGGTGCGGTACTCGAAGCAGCCGAGCAGCTCGCCGTCCTGCTCGCGCAGGTGCAGGCTGAGTTCGAGGGGCGACACCCCGATGCCGAAGTCGTCCGGGGCGGCCGGTGTGACGGTCAGCCGCCCCGCGCGCCGGTCCCCGGCGACGCCGGGCTGCAGCGAGAAGGCGGTCTGGCGCAGCAGCGTGCGGCCGGGCAGCCGGGGCGGGTTCGTCTCCCGCACGATGTCCCCGAACGGCAGATCGTGCGCCAGCGCACCGCCGAGCACCTCGCCGGCGTGCCGGGCCGTGTCCGCGAACGTCCAGCCCGGGCGGAGCCGCAACCGCAACGGCAGGGTGTTCACGAAGAATCCGATCAGCGCCTCCTCGCCGGCGCTCCGGCGCTCGTCCACGGGGGTGCCGACGACGAGATCCCATTGGCCGGTGACCCGGTGCAGGGTGACGGCGTACGCGGCGAGCAGCAGGGCGTACACGGTGGAACGGTCACGGCCAGCCGCCGCGCGCAGCTCCCGGTGGAGGGCGGCGGGAATCCGGAAGCCGTGCCGGGCGCCCTGGATCGTCTCGCGCGCGGGCCGCGGGCGGTCGGCGGGGAGTTCGAGGACCGGCAGGCCGCCGGAGAGCTCGCCGCGCCAGTACGCGACCGAACGGCCGCGGTCCCCGTCATCGGGGCGCCGCTGACCGGCCGGAAGGGCGGGCGGAGGCGGCAGGGGGGACGGACGCCCCTGGGAGAGGGCCTCGTAGAGCGTGACGAGTTCCGAGGTGAACACGCCCATCGACCAGCCGTCGCAGACCAGGTGGTGCGCGACGACGGTCAGGACATGCCGTTCGGCCGTCCACCGGTGGAGGGCGAAGCGGACGAGCGGGGCCAGGTGCAGCTCGAACGGGCGCTTGCCGTGCTCCGCGTGCAGGGCCCGCGCCCGGCGCTCCCGCTCCTCGGGCGGCAGCTCCCCGAGGTCCACCAGGGGGAGTTCGACGGGCCGGGGCGCGACGACGTGCCGGACGGGGCGGCCGTCCCGCTCGTGGAAGGCGGTACGCAGCGACTCGTGCCGCGCCGTGATCTCGGTCAGGGCGGTGCGCAGGACGCCGACGTCGAGCGGCCCCCGCAGGTGCAGGGCGGCGGAGAGGTGGTGGGCCGGGCCGGCGGGGTCCAGGCGCTGGAGCAGCCACAGCCGTTGCTGGGCGTCGGAGACGGCGGCGGGTTCGGCCGGCCGCGCGTCGGTCGCGGCCGCCCGCTGCCGCAGCCGGGCCATGACCTGTGCGCGCTCCGGCCCGGACAGCTCCGCCAGGCGCCCCAGCAGATCGCTCACGAAGCCGCCTCCGCCACCCGGTCGAAGATGTCGTCGGTGTTCGCGTGCGTCTCCAGAAGGGCCGCGATCCACCGTTCCAGACCGAAGGCGACACATCCGGTGCAGGCCGGTCCGCCGTCGGCCAGGGAAATGCCGCACCGCTCCCCGAAGAAGTTGCGGTGGAAGTTCAGGGACCCGATGGCCAGGTTCCCCCCGTGCACGAACTCCTCCTTGACCGGGAAGAGCTGCGCCATCAGGGCCCGCCCGCCGCCCTTCTCGAAGAACGGGTCGGACGCCGGCCGGACCGCCAGGTCGAGCCCCAGCCGGGCCGCGAACCGAACCACCTTCGGCCGGAACGCGGCCAGCTGGTCCAGGACCGCCTCCCTGGACCCCAGGAACACGATCTCCCGCATGGTGAAGCCGTGCAGCCGGCGCAGCCCGTCGTAGTGGTCCTCGTTGCGGAAGCACTTGGCGACGGTGGTGACACTGCGGGGCCCGGCGAGGGTGGCGGACCGGTGGTGCAGGTAGACGTTGTAGCAGGCCGCGGAGACCAGCCCGTACCCGCTGTCGCCGAGCCGGTCGGCGGGCAGCGCCGCGCCGGCCTCCGGGCGCTCGGCCGGCAGCTTCAACGGGGCCGTCATCAGCGCGAGCTGGGGGAAGTTGTCGAAGTAGTCGATCGAGGTCAGGTCGGCCGTGCTGATGACCGTGGGAAAGGCCATCGCCGTGGCGCCGCACTCCCGGGCCCAGCCCTGGAAACGCCCGTCCAGCAGGTCCATGAGCCGGACGAGTTCCGGGCCGAGCGCGACGAGTCCGCCGCGCGCCGTGTAGAGGTCACTCATGGCTCACCGCGTCCGCGCCGGGGGAGGCCGCCAGGACCCTGTCGCGTATGCCGCGCAGGGTCCGGAACGCGACGACGTTCTCCGGGGTCAGCTCCAGCTCCCGGCCGGCCAGCTCCTCCAGCAGGAGCAGCAGCTGGGGGAAGTCGAGGGAGTCGATGAGACGGCTGTCGATGAGGTCCTCGTCCCAGCCGATCGCGGACACCTCCGGATTCCGTGCCAGCAGCCACGACCGCACCTGCTCGATCACGTCCGCACCCATCAGGTCACCGCCTCCCGGAACGGAGAACCGGTGATGATCTCCTGGCTGACCAGGAACCGGATGACGCGCTTGAAGAACGTCTCGTGGTGGGCGACGCGTGCCGGGTCCCGCAGCAGCTCCTCGCGGAAGGCGAACGCCTCGGGGATCCCCGCGTCCCGGTACGCCGTCGGGTTGTAGAGCGACTGCACGCTGGCGGTGATGTAGCGCCGGAGATACAGGTCGAGACGCTCGCGCAGCTCCCGGTCGCCGCGCTCCCGCAGGGGTTCGTACAGCAGGCCCACGAGTTTGCGGCCCATGATGATGTGCCGCCACTCGTCGTCGTGATGCACCTGGTTCACCTCCCTGATCAGGGGGTGCAGCAGGGCGTCGCGGCCCATCCGGATGTTGAAGTGGTCGACCAGCTCCTCGAAGACGAGAATGCGGGCGAAGACGAGGAAGTTGGCGACCGCGGCGTCCTCCTCGGCCGTGGCGACGGGGAGCGACTTGTCCGGGTAGATCTTGCCGCCGTAGCGCAGACAGAACTGCGCGAAGAACCACATGTGTCCGTTCTCCTCGCCGAGGAAGCGGTGGAAGAACTCGGAGGGCAGCTCGAAACCCCGGGTGTGGATCCGCCGGGTCACCTCGATGAGCAACTCGCGTATGCCGTGGATGTTGAGGCTGAAGAAGTTGACGCTCTCCCACTTGCTCAGCCGCATGAGCACTTTCTCGTCCAGCTCCCGCGCGTGCCGCGTCCCGGCCACGGTGAGCAGGTCGGGTGTCATCCACCACTGCTCCTCGGCGAGCTCGTCGACCCAGTCGAAGCGCGTATAGGGGCTGTAGTGGTGGTCGGTTGAGTCGGCGACCAGTTTGTCCAGCGTTTCCACCACGTCCGTGGTATCCATGTGCTCCCCTGCCGGGATCGGCGTGCGTCGGGACGGTGGGCCTTGTGTCGAAGGCGTTCGGTGCTCGCGTCGTTCAGCCGTTGTCGCTCCGCGCGATCAGTCCGGCCACCTGCTCGTCGTCGACGGTGAGCGGTCGGCTCTCCAGCAGTTCGGCGAGCTTCGCGACCGTCGACGCCTGGAAGAGGTCGCCCGTCGTGACGCGCACCGGCAACTCCGCCTCGATGCGCACGGCGAGCTGGGAGAGGAGGAGCGACTGCGCGCCGGAGGCGAAGAAGTCGTCGTGGACGCCGACCTCGGGCTGTCCGAGCAACTCCGCCCAGATGCGCGCCACCAGCGACTCCAGGGGCGTACGGGGAGGAACGGCGGACCGCGCGCCGGGTGCCGCCGCGCCGTCGGGGCGCCAGCCACCGAGGCGCGTCAGGGCTCCGGACAGAAACGCCTCCCGCGTCGCGCGCCGCTGGATCTTGCCGCTGGAGGTCTTGGGGACGGTCCGGGCCGGTATGAGCACCAGTTCATGGAGGTCGGCCTCGCACTCCTCACGCACCGCCCGGCGGGCGGCGAGGGCGACGGCGTCGGTGTCCGCCCCGTCCGCGACCTCGAACACCAGGACCAGCCGCTCCTCGCCGTCCACGGGCACGGTGAAGGCCGCGCCGCAACCGGGCCGCAGCGCGGGGTGGCCCCGCTCGGCGGCGCTTTCCACGTCGTGCGGATACACGTTGCGGCCACGGAGGATGAGCAGGTCCTTCAGCCGGCCCGTGACCACGAGCGCGCCCTCCTCGTCCAGCGCGCCCAGGTCACCGGTGCGCAGGTAGGGGCCCCGGCCGTCCGGCAGTACGGCTCCGAGGAGCGCCGCGGTCTCGGTGGGGCGGCCCCAGTAGCCCGCGCAGACGCTGGGACCGGACACCCAGATCTCCCCGACCTGCCCGGCCGCCGCCGGTGCCAGTGTGGCGGTGTCGACCACGACGACGGACTGGTCTCCGCGAGCCGTCCCGCAGGCGATCCTGGAGACGCCCTCGACCGGGAAGCGGCGCACGCTCTCGCCGACCGGGTCGGCGGTCACCAGCAGGGTGGCCTCCGCCAGGCCGTAGCTGGGGCGGAAGGTGCCGAGGCCGAAGCCCACGGAGGCGAACCGCCGCGTGAACCGCTCGACCGTCTCCGCGCGCACCGGCTCCGCGCCGTTCACGGCCGCACGCCAGGAGGAGAGATCGAGCGACGCCCGCTGCTCGCCGTCGATCTTTCGCAGGCACAGTTCGTATCCAAAATTCGGAGAAGGGCTGATCGTCCCCCGGTGCGCGGAGATGGCTTTCAGCCATCGGAACGGCTTCTGGAGGAAATGCAACGGGGACATGAGAACGCCTGGAAAACCGCCGTAAAGAGGCTCCAGTATGGCCCCGATAAGACCCATGTCGTGATACGGGGGAAGCCAGCTGACCATGACGTCCTGACTGGCTCCGGCAAACGACCGGCAGATGGCCCGCAGATTGTGCGTGAGGTTCGCGTGCGTCAGCATGACGCCGCGCGGAAGACGGGTCGAGCCGGAGGTGTACTGGAGAAAGGCGAGATCCTTCGGCGCCGCGGTGACCGGGCCGGGCGCGATCGGCGCGCCGGCCCGCCCGGCACCCGTCTGTGGAGCGTCGGTCGCGATCCACGCGAGGGGCGCGTCGAGCCCCGACTGTGCGAGCGGCAGCAGATCCTTCGTGGTCAGGGCGATGCTCGCCCCCGCGTCGGTGACGATGGCGTCCAGCCGGCCGAGGCTGCGCGCGTCCTGCGGCGGGTAGGCCGGTACGGCGACGACGCCCGCGAGCAGACACCCGAAGAACGCGGTGATGTAGTCGAGGCCCGGCGGGAAGAGGAGCAGCGCCCGCTCGCCGCGCTCGTGCCCCGCGGCCAGGGCGTCCGCCACGCCGGTTGCCGCGGCGTACAGCTGCCGGTAGTCGATCCTGCGTTCGTCGTCCTCGCCGTCGGCGAGAAATACGTAAGCGGTGCCGTGGGGATTTTCTAATGCTCTGTCCCGGAGTATATGAACAAGAGTAGGAGGCGTCGGCGACGGGATTGCGGGCATACTGACCGCCCCTCCGGACGTGATAAGGCCGCTATTGCTCAGCTACCTGCTGGCCGCACGAGGGGCCACACTAAAACCAGGTCCAGGCCACGTCAATCGCGTGGCCGGAGCAGCGAAGAACGGTCGCCGATATTCTGCCACCGGAGCCGGTGCGGAGATCTTGCTGGAACATTGCCCGAATGTTTCGGGGCCCGCGGACGGAGGCCGCGCCGCCTCGGTCGGCGTCCACCGGGTGCGGGGTGTGCGCAGTATCGTTCCCGCAGGCAGGGCCGACCATCTGGGTCCCGGACGCGGTTCCCGCTGCGGTCTCCTCGCCGCCGGCGTACGCTCCGGCGGAGCTCAGGTGTGGAACGGCCGGGCCTGCCGACCCGATTCCGGGTCATGTCTGAAAGACGACAGGAGACGCAAGGGCTTTGGTCCCATGTCCGGATGTGGGGCACCTGCCCTCTGTGGACATGGGCGTCCGGCCGGTGCCGGCCACGCCGGGGGCAGGACGCGTGAATGCCGGCGGCGGGCCGCGTGTCAGGGCCACACCGTCCTGCCGTCGCGGACCACCAGGGGCTCGAACCGGTGCGACTCGCAGAACCTGATCCAGCCCAGGCGCACCTCACCGGTGGCGGCACGGTGCCGGTCGTGCGCCTTCGTGGCCAGCCGGCCGAGCAGCTCGCCCGTGCGGTCGAACTCGTCGGGGTGGACCTCCTGCCGGACGGTCAGGGCCCATGCGCCGTGCCGGGCGTCCTCCGGGCGCAGCAGTACGGAGACGAGCGCACCGTCCACCTTCCACGCCTCGCCGCGTCGGCCCAGCAGCGGCACGGGCTCGTCGGCCACGACGGTTTCGCCGTCGTCGTCCACGAGCACGACCGGGAACGCGGGCACGATCCGCAGCCGCTCCGGCTCGGGGCCCGACCCGAGATGCCACCGGAGCTCCGCGAGTTCCTCCTCCGAGAGCTCCTCGCGCAGATTGAGGGCGAGGGAGAGTTCGTAGATGTCCGCCATGGCGGCAAGTTATCGCCCAGGTACGACAACTCCCCCCACGCTGTCGCCCGGACGGCGGCGGGAGGCGACCGCGGACCCTACAGGCCGCCGTGCTCGCACACCCGGCGGGCGACGTCCCGCAGCTTGATGTTCCTTTCCTGCGAGTAGCGGCGCAGTACGTCGAAGGCCTCGTCTTCGGTGAGGTTGTGGCCGCCCATCAGGATGCCCATGGCCTCGCCGATCGTGTGGCGGGTGGCGACGGCCTGCTGCATCTGGGCATGGGTGCGCGCGCTGGAGAACGCCACCGCGGCGTGTGAGGCCAGCAGCCAGCCTGCGGTCTCACTGACGTCGGTGAACGCACCGGCTCGGTGCGAGTAGAGGTTCAGCGCGCCGAGGTCCTCGTCCTCGGTGAACAGCAGAAACCCCATCATGCTGCCCACCCCCAGCTCCCGGGCCTGCGGAGCGAAAGCGGGCCAGCGGGGCTGTGCGGCCGTGAAGTCGGCGATCCGGAACACCCGCTCGCCCGCCCGGGTACGCGCGGCGTCGAAGCAGGGCCCCTCCCGCAGCCGCTCCTGCAGCCGGTCACTGTCGACGACGAGCTGCTCGGTGGGGGCCAGGGACTGCACCGACACCCCGCGGAGGACCAGGATGCCGGCCGCGTCGCATCCCTCCACCAGCGTGATCGCCGATGCGGTGATGCTCTTGAGCGTGTCGTCGACCGAGGTCTGTGCCAGCAGCGATCGCGCCATGGAAGCCATCTGCTGCGCGAACTCACGCCAGTCCATCAAGTGCTCCGTTCGCCCGCCCGGATGTCCTCCTGCCACACTCTCACGCCGCGCACGGGCCGGTGGCCGAGGATGGGGCGGGTCACAGGGGCATCGGTGTCGGCGACGCGGCGGCAAGGTGGCGGATGGCGGATGGCGGGAGGGGGTGGGGCGTGACAGTGAGGTGGGCAGCAGCGCGGCGGGCCGTGGCAGGGAGGTGGGCGGCAAGGAGGTAGGGCGGGGGCAGGGGGGCGGCAGGGCGGCGGATGACGTCAGGGTGGCCGGCGGTGGGTGGCGGCGGGGCGCTGGGCGCTGGGCGGTGGGTGGCGGCAACACGGCGGGCGGTCAGGGGCGGTGGCGGGGCCTTGGGCACTCAGCTCGCGCAGCCGGATGCCGGTGGGCGGTCGGTCAGGCGGTCGGATACCGGGGCCGGTGGGCGGTTCGGGAGCGGGGCTGGTCCGCCGGGCGGTCAGCGGGCCTGGCCGGTTCGTGTGCCGTTGGTTCATGCTGGCCCCTGCCCGCTTCGGCCCTGCCACAGGAGTCACCCATGTCCAAGCCCCGCTTCGCGGTCCTCGGCGCCGGCAGCATCGGCTGCCACCTCGGCGGTCACCTCGCCGCCGCCGGGCACGACGTGGCTTTCATCGGCCGGTCCGCCGCGATGGACGTGCTGCGCGAGCGGGGACTGACGCTGACCACCTCCTCCCGGCCGCCGGTCCACCTCCCCGCCGACCGGCTCACCGCGGCCACCGGACCCGAAGCCGCGGCCGGCGCCGACTATGTGCTGGTCACCGTGAAGTCCGCCGGCACCGAGGCCGCCGCCCAGGACCTCGCCCCCCATCTCGCCCCCGGCGCCGTCGTGGTCAGCTTCCAGAACGGACTGCACAACCCCGCCGTCCTGCGCGGCGCGCTGCCCGGCCACACCGTGCTGGCCGGGATGGTGCCGTACAACGTGGTGCGGTCCGAGCCCGGCATCGTGCACCAGGGCATGCCGGGCAGGCTCATGACCGAGCCCGACGACACGCTCGGCGCCGCCTTCCGCGAGGCGGGCCTCGCCATCGAGGCCCGCACCGACATGTCCGAGGTGCAGCACGCCAAGCTGCTGATGAACCTCAACAACGCGATCAACGCCCTCTCGGGGCTGCCCTTGCGCGATCAGCTCGGCCGACGGGCGTACCGCCGCTGTCTCGCCCTCTGCCAGCGCGAGGCCCTCACCGCCTACCGCGCCGCCGGGGTCGTACCCGCCCGCCTCGGCCCCACCGCGCCCGGCCTCACCCCGTATGTGCTGGGGCTGCCCGACGCCCTCTTCCGGCGGGTGGCGGCAGCGGCCCTCCGCATCGACGCCCATGCGCGCTCCTCGATGTGGGAGGACCTCCAGCGCTCCCGGCCCACGGAGATCGATTCACTGCAGGGTGAGATCGTCGCCCTCGCCGCCGCCCATGGACTCACCGCCCCCGCGAACGCGCATCTGGTGACCCTGGTGCGCGAGGCGGAGTCGGCGCCGCGCACCTGGAGCGGTCCGGAGCTCCACGCCGAGCTGCGCGCGGCGCGCTGACCACTTTCCGGAGGCCGTGACTCCGGTCGCGGCAGCGCCGCCGGGCGTGCGGAGACAGCGAGCCGCGCGGCCGCGCCCGGTCATATCACCCGTTCGGCTCCGTGTGGGTCCCTCTGTGCGGGGCACCCGCTGTGCTGGGCCTTGGGAGTGCCCTGAGTGGCGGATGCCGCGGCCGGACCCCGGATCCGGCCGCGGCATCCGGCGTGCCGAGGCCGAGCGGCGACCAGGCCCGTCGTCCTGGTGTCACTCCGTCCGCCCGCCCGTCCGGACCTGACTCCGTCCGCCCGCCCCGATGCCGCTCCGCCCGCCCCTCCAGGCCTCGTTCCGTCCACCCGTCCCGGTCCCGCCTCGCGAAGGCCCGCCCGTACGAGCGGCTCCAGTGGCACACCGCCGCACGAGGGTGCGCGACCGTCACCGTCACGGCACCGGCGCGGCCGCGCTCCACTGTGCCGCGAGCACGTCGTCCCCCCGGGACCCCTTACCGGCGTCAGGGGCCCTGGGGGCCGTAGGGGTGTCTTGCGTCATCACCGCCTGCCTAGCCTCCGACAACGGAGGGGAAGCGGACCGGAAACCGTCCGGAGGCGATCCGCGCGGCCCAGGCCCTCACTTCGATCTCGATCGGATGGCGCGCTGGTGAACAACGAAGAGCAACTGCTCGACTACCTCAAGCGGACGACCGCGGAACTGCGGGAGGCGCGGCGGCGGCTGCGCGAGAACGAGCAACGCGCACACGGCCCGGTCGCCGTCGTCGGCATCGGCTGCCGCTACCCGGGCGGCGTCACCACACCCGAGGAACTGTGGGACCTCGTCGCCTCGGGGACCGACGCGGTGTCGGACTTCCCCGCCGACCGGGGCTGGGACGTGGACGCCCTCTACGACCCCGACCCGGCGCGGCCCGGCAGGACCTACTCCCGCAGCGGCGGATTCCTGTACGACGCCGCCGACTTCGACCCCGGCTTCTTCGGCATCAGCCCCCGCGAGGCCCTCGCCATGGACCCGCAGCAGCGACTGCTGCTGGAGACCTCCCACGAGGCCTTCGAGCGGGCCGGCATCGTCCCGGAGTCCCTGCGCGGCAGCCGCACCGGCGTGTTCGCCGGCGTCATGTACAACGACTACGCCACCCGCCTCACCGCCGTACCCGACGACCTCGACGGCTACCTCGCCAACGGAAGCGCCGCCAGCATCGCCTCCGGACGCGTCGCCTACACCTTCGGCCTCGAAGGCCCCGTGGCCACCGTCGACACCGCCTGCTCCTCCTCCCTGGTCGCCCTGCACTGGGCGGTACGGGCGCTGCAGTCGGACGAGTGCTCGCTCGCCCTGGCCGGCGGCGTCACCGTGATGTCCACGCCGGAGACGTTCATCGACTTCAGCCGGCAGCGCGGACTCGCCCCGGACGGCCGCTGCAAGGCCTTCGCGGCGGCGGCCGACGGCACCGGCTGGGGCGAGGGCGCCGGCATGCTGCTGCTGGAACGGCTCGCCGACGCCCGGCGCAACGGGCACCCGGTGCTCGCCGTCATCCGGGGCAGCGCGGTCAACTCCGACGGTGCCAGCAGCCGCCTGACCGCGCCCAACGGCCCGTCCCAGCAGCGCGTCATCCGGCAGGCGCTGGCCGGTGCGGGACTCACCGCCGCCGACGTCGACGTGGTCGAGGCGCACGGCACCGGAACCTCCCTCGGCGACCCGATCGAGGCGCAGGCGCTGCTCGCCACCTACGGCCAGGACCGAGCGGAACCGCTGCTGCTGGGCTCGGTCAAGTCCAACCTCGGGCACACCCAGGCCGCCGCGGGCGTCGCCGGGATCATCAAGACGGTGCTGGCCATGCGGCACGGCGAGGTGCCCCCGACGCTCCACGTCGACGCCCCCACCGACCAGGTGGACTGGAGCGCGGGCGCCGTCCGACTGGCCCTGGAGCGGCGCCCGTGGCCCACCACCGGACGCCCCCGCCGCGCCGCCGTCTCCTCCTTCGGGATCAGCGGCACCAACGCCCACGTCATCATCGAGCAGGCCCCCGCCGAGCCGGACCGGGCACAGGACGGGGACAACCCGCCCGGGCGGGACGGCGCCTGGCTCCCCTGGATCGTCTCCGGCCGCACCCGCCGGGCCCTCACCGGACAGATCGGGCGCCTGCGCGACCATCTCGGCAACCGCCCGGACAGCCGCCCGGCCGACCTGGCGCTGTCGCTGGCCACCACCCGCGCCCGCTTCGAGCACCGCGCCGTCGCCGTCGGCCGGGACACCGGCGAACTGCTCGCCGCACTCGACGCCGCCACCCCGCTCACCGGGGCCGGCGGCCGGACCGCGTTCCTGTTCACCGGTCAGGGGGCGCAGCGGACCGGCATGGGCCGGGACCTGCGCCGGGCCTTCCCGGTGTACGCGGAGGCGTTCGACGCGGTGTGCGCGCTCGCCGACCGAGGTCTGGAACGGCCGCTCGCCGAGGTGATCGACACCGACGCCGAGCTGCTGACCCGGACCGACTACGCGCAGACCGCCCTCTTCGCCACCGAGGTCGCCCTGTACCGCCTCCTGGAGTCCTGGGGCGTGACCCCCGACTACCTCGCCGGACACTCCGTCGGCGAACTGGCCGCCGCCCATGTCGCCGGTGTGCTGTCCCTGCCGGACGCCGTCCGGCTCGTGCTCGCGCGCGGCACCCTGATGGCGGCCCTGCCCGCGGGCGGCGCCATGGCCGCACTGCGCGCCACCGAGGAGGAGGTGATACCCCACCTGGACGGCCGGGTGGGCCTCGCCGCCGTCAACGGCCCGCGCTCCGTGGTGATTTCCGGAGCCGAGGACGCCGTGGACGCCCTCGCCGCCCGCTTCGGCGAGAGCAAGCGGCTGAAGGTCTCGCACGCCTTCCACTCGCCGCTGATGGAGCCGATGCTGGCCGACTTCGCCGAGGCCGCCGCCCGGTGCGCCTTCGAACGGCCGCGGATCCCGGTCGTCTCCACGCTCACCGGCGCCCTCGCCGACCCCGGCCGGCTGGCCACCGCCGACCACTGGGTCGAGCACGTCCGCCGTCCCGTCCGCTTCGCCCCCGCCCTGACCGCCCTGCACGAGCTGGGCGTCCGGGCCTTCCTCGAAGTGGGCCCGGACGCGGCCCTCACCGCCCTGGCCGCGGACTGCCTGCCCGAGGACAGCGTGACCGTCGCCGGGCAGCGCCGCGACGGCGACGAGGAACGCGACCTGGTCACGGCCGTGGCGCGGCTGCACGCGGCCGGCACCGCCGTGGACTGGGCCGCGTTCTTCGCCCCGCACGCGGCCCGGCCCACCGGCCTGCCCACGTACGCCTTCCAGCGGACACGCCTCTGGCTGGAGGCCACCGCCGGCGGCAGCGGCGACGCCGGAGGCCTGGGGCAGAGCGCCACCGGCCATCCGCTGCTGACCGCCGCGACCGACCTGCCCGACACCGGGGGAGCGGTCCTCACCGGCCGCCTCTCCCGCGCCACCCACCCCTGGCTCGCCGACCACGCCGTGCACGGAACGGTGCTGCTGCCCGGCACCGCCTTCGTCGAGATGGCGCTCCAGGCCGCGGAGCGCACCGGCTGCGACACCGTCGCTGAACTCACCCTGCACGCCCCGCTGATCCTGCCCGAGCAGGGCGCACTGGCCGTACAGGTCGCCGTCGGCGGCGAACGCGACGGACGGCGCGAGCTGACCGTCTGGTCCCGCCGCGCGGACACCCCCGACGCTCCGTGGACACGCAACGCCGCCGGCCTCGTGGCCGGTGCGGAGGAGGAGGGGCGCCCGGCCGGCCTGACCGACTGGCCGCCCGGCGACGCCGAACCCGTCGACCTGGCCGGTCTCTACCCCGGCCTGGCCCGCACCGGTTACGGCTACGGCGAGGTCTTCCAGGGCCTGCGCGCCATGTGGCGCCGCGGCGACGAACTGTTCGCCGAGGCGGTCCTGCCCGAGAGCGCCCGTGCCACCGCCGCCGCGTTCGGCCTGCACCCGGCTCTCCTGGACGCGGCCCTGCACGTCAACCTGCTGGAGCTGCCCGGCGGTCAGGCGGTGCTGCCGTTCGCCTGGAGCGGTGTCACCCTGCACGCGGCGGGCTCGGACACGCTGCGCCTGCGTCTGTCCCCGACCGGTCCCGACGCCGTCACCCTCACCCTCGCCGACGCCTCCGGAGCACCCGTCGCGACCGTGCGCGGCCTCGTCGCCCGCCCCGTCTCCGCCGAACAGCTCGCCGGGGACGGCGACGACCCGCTCTACCGGGTCGAACTCGTCCCGGCGCCCGGCACCGTGACGGAGGCCGCCGCACCCGCCCCGGCCGTCTGCGGTCTCGGTGGCACCGGCGACCGCGACCACACAGGCCGCCCTGAGGGCACCGGTCACCCCGGCACCGTCCCGGGCGGCACCGGCCCCGACGCGCCCCACCACGCCGACCTGGCCGCCCTCACCGCCGCGGGCCCGGTACCCGACCCGGTCGTCCTGGCCGTACCCGCCGCCCCCGCCGCCCTGACGGACCTGCCCGGACTGATACGCGAGCGGGTCAACGCCACCCTGGAAACCCTGCGCGCCTGGACGGCCGACGAGCGGTACGCCGGCCGCCGGCTCGCCGTGCTCCTGCGGACCGGCGACCTCACCCACGCCCCCCTCCACGGCCTCGTACGCGCGGCCCAGGCCGAGAACCCCGGCCGGTTCCTGCTGATCGACAGCGACGCCGGCACCGGGCCCGCCCTCGCCGCCGCGCTCGCCTCCGGCGAACCCGAGGTCGCGGTGCGGGACGGCGAGGTGCGCGTGCCGCGGCTGGCCCGCGCCAAGCCCGGCGCCCCGCTCGCCTGGGACCCGGAGGGCACCGTCCTGATCACCGGCGGCACCGGCGGACTGGGTGCCCTGATCGCCCGTCACCTGGTCACGGAGCACGGCGTACGGCGCCTGCTGCTGGCCGGCCGGCGCGGCGCCGACGCCCCCGGTGCCGGCGAACTGCGCGACGAGCTGGCCGGGTCGGGCGCCGAGGTCACCCTCGCCCGCTGTGACGCCGCCGACCGCGCCGACCTGGCCGCGCTGCTCGCCGAGCACGACGTACGGGCCGTGGTGCACGCCGCCGGGGTCGTCGACAACGGCGTGCTGGCCGCCCTCGACGCGGACAAGGTCGACCGCGTGCTGCGGCCCAAGGTGGACGCCGCCTGGAACCTGCACGAACTGACCCGCGACAAGGACCTGTCGGCGTTCGTCCTGCTGTCCTCCACCGCGGGTCTGCTGGTCGGCGGCGGTCAGGCCAACTACGCGGCCGCCAACACCTTCCTGGACGGCCTCGCCGCCCACCGCCGCTCCCTCGGCCTGCCGGCCGTCTCCCTCGCCTACGGCCTGTGGTCCGGCTCCGGCGGCATGAGCGCCGGCATCGACGCCGCCGACCTGGAACGGCTGCGCCGGCTCGGACTGCCGCCGCTGACCCCCGCCCAGGGACTGCGCGCCTTCGACGCCGGCCCGGGCGGCGAGGACGCCGTACTGGTGCCCGTACGCCTGGACGCCGCCGCGGTACGCGCCCGGCCCGACGGCGTACCCGCGCTGCTGCGCGGCCTGGTGCGACCCGCCCGGCGGCGCGGCGCCGAACCCGCCGCGGGCGCCCCCGCCGACTCCTGGCGCGACCGGCTCGCCCCCCTGGCCGACGCCGAACGGGACCGCGCCCTGGTGGAGCTGGTCCGCACCCATGTCGCCGGTGTGCTCGGGCATCCCTCGCCCGAGTCGGTCGATCCCGGGCGCGCCTTCCAGGAGATGGGCTTCGACTCGCTGGCCGCCGTCGAACTGCGCAACCTCCTCGCGGGCGCCACCGGCCTGACCCTGCCCGCGACCCTCGTCTTCGACCAGCCCACGCCCCTCGCCCTCGCCGCCCACCTCAGGACCGCGCTCGTGCCCGGACCGGCCGACCTCACCCGGTCCGCGCTGGCCGGGCTGGACCGCCTCGAAGCCGACCTGCACGCCCTGCCCGACCAGGACGGCAGCCACGCCCGCGTCACCGCCCGCCTCGAAGCGCTGCTGCGCGGCTGGCAGGACACCCACGGACGCGCCGGCGGCCCCGTGCCGACGGAGGACTTCGGCGGGGCCAGCGACGACGAACTCTTCGCCAGGATCGACAACGAACTGGGAGCCCAGTGATGGAAGACTCGGCCACGGCCGGCAAGCTCCGCGACTACCTCAAGCGGGCCACGACCGAGCTGGAGCGCAGCCGCCGCCGCGTACGCGAGCTGGAGGAACAGGGCCGCGAGCCCATCGCCGTGATCGGCATGGGCTGCCGCTACCCCGGCGGCGTGCGCACCCCGGAGGACCTGTGGCGGATCGTCGACGAGGGCGTCGACGTCGTCACCGAGTTCCCCACCGACCGCGGCTGGGACGTCGAGGCGATCTACGACCCCGAACCCGGCGCCCCCGGCAAGAGCTACGTCCGCCACGGCGGCTTCCTGCACGACGCCGCCGAGTGCGACCCCGCCTTCTTCGGCATCAGCCCCAAGGACGCGCCCGGCACCGACCCGCAGCAGCGCCTGCTGCTGGAGGTCACCTGGGAGGCCTTCGAGCGGGCCGGCATCGACCCCACCACGGTGAAGGGCACCCCGACCGGCGTCTTCGTCGGCCTGATGCACCACGACTACCTCGGCGGCACCATCTCCGGCAGCATCGTCTCCGGCCGCATCGCCTACACCCTCGGCCTGGAGGGTCCCGCGGTCACCATGGACACCGCCTGCTCCTCCTCCCTGGTGGCGCTGCACTCGGCGATCCAGTCGCTGCGCAAGGGGGAGTGCTCCCTCGCGCTCGCGGGCGGTGCCGCCGTCATGGCCAGCCCCGAGATGTTCATCGAGTTCAGCGAGCGCCGCGCGCTGTCCCCCGACGGCCGCTGCCACTCCTTCTCGGACGACGCCGCGGGTGCCGCCTGGGCCGAGGGCGCCGGCATGCTGCTCGTGGAACGGCTGTCCGACGCGCTGCGCAACGGCCACGAGGTGCTCGCCGTCGTCCGCGGCTCGGCCGTCAACCAGGACGGCGCCTCCAACGGACTCACCGCGCCCAGCGGCCCGGCCCAGATCCGAGTGATCCGGCAGGCCCTCGCCGACGCCCAGCTCGCCCCGCACCACATCGACGCCGTGGAGGCGCACGGCACGGGCACCACCCTCGGCGACCCCATCGAGGCCCAGGCCGTCATCGCCGCCTACGGTCAGGACCGGCCGGAGAACCGGCCGCTCTGGCTCGGCTCCATCAAGTCCAACATGGGCCACCCGCAGGCCGCGGCCGGCGTCGGCGCCGTCATCAAGATGGTGATGGCGATGCGCCACGGCACCCTGCCCCGCACCCTGCACGTCGAGAAGCCCTCCGCCGCCGTCGACTGGAGCGCGGGCGACGTCCGGCTGCTCACCGAGGCCCAGCCCTGGGACACCCCCGACGGCCGCCCGCGGCGCGCCGGCGTGTCCTCCTTCGGCATCTCCGGCACCAACGCCCACACCGTCCTGGAGCAGGCCCCGCCCGTCGGGACCGGGCCGGCCGCACCGGAGCGCGCCGCGCTGCCCGTCGTTCCGTGGGTGCTGTCCGGCAAGGGCTCCGACGCCGTCCGGCGGCAGGCGGAGCGGCTCCTCGCGGTCGCCGGCGACCTCGACCCGTACGACGTCGGCCACTCGCTGGCCACCACGCGCGCCGTCTTCCCGCACCGCGCCACCGTCACCGGCCGCGACCGGGACGAGCTGCTGGCCGGTCTGCGCGCCGTCGCCGAGGGCAGCCGGCCCGCCGTGGCCGTCCCCGAGCCCGGCCGGCTCGGCCTGCTGTTCTCCGGCCAGGGCTCCCAGCGCCCCGGCATGGGCCGCACCCTGCACACCGCGTTCCCGGTGTTCGCCGCCGCCTTCGACGAGATCTGCGCCGCCTTCGACGCACACCTGGACCGTCCCCTGCGCGAGGTGATGTTCGACGAGGACACCGAGCCCAGCCCCCTCCACCGGACGGTGTACACGCAGGCGGCCCTCTTCACCTTCGAGACCGCCCTGTACCGGCTGCTGGAGCACTGGGGCATCCGCCCGGACCTGCTCGCCGGACACTCCATCGGCGAGGTCGTCGCCGCGCACGCCGCCGGAGTGCTGGACCTGAAGGACGCGGTTGCCCTGGTCGCCGCCCGCGGCCGGCTGATGCAGGAACTGCCCCCGGGCGGCGCGATGGTGTCCCTGCTGGCCTCGGAGGCCGAGGTCGCTGCGCTGCTCACCGACGGCGTCGGCATCGCCGCCGTCAACGGACCCCGCGCGGTGGTGATCTCCGGCGACGAGGAGGCCGTCCTCGCCGTCGCCGCCAAGGTGGAGAAGACCACCCGGCTGAAGGTGTCGCACGCCTTCCACTCGCACCGCATGGACCCCATGCTCGACGCCTTCCGCGAGGTCCTCGCCGGCCTCACCTTCCACGAGCCCGCCCTGCCGGTCGTCTCCAACGTCACCGGGCGCCCGGCCGACGAACTCACCTCGCCCGACTACTGGGTACGGCACGTCCGCGAGGCCGTCCGCTTCCACGACGGGCTCACCGCGCTGGCCGCCGAGGGCGCCACCCGCTTCCTGGAGGTCGGCCCCGACTCGGTCCTCACCAACCTGGCGCAGGACGTCGTACCCGACGTCATCGGCACCCAGCGGCGCGACCGCGCCGAGGACACCGCACTCGTCGAGGCCCTCTGCCGCCTGCACCTGACCGGCACCGGCCCCGACTGGGCGGTGGTGTTCGCCGGGGGCCGCAAGGTCGACCTGCCCACCTACCCGTTCCGCCGCGACCGGCACTGGGAGGACGCCCCCATCCTGCAGGCCGAGCGCTCCGCGGCGGCCCGCGCGGGCGGTGACGCGGCCGACCCGTTCTGGGAGCTGGTACGGGAGCAGGACGTGAGCGCCGTCGCCGCCACGCTCGGTGTCGCCGACGAGACCTCCGTCGCCGCCGTCGTCCCCGGCCTCGCGGCCTGGCACGGGCGGCGGCAGGCCAACGCCGCCGCCGACGGCTGGCGTTACCGCGTCGCCTGGGAGCCGCTGGCGCCCGCCGCCACCCCGGCGGCCGGCGGCCACTGGCTGGCCGTCGTCCCCGCCGGCGACGACCCGTGGACGACCACCGTCCTGACCGGGCTCACCGACCGGGGACTGCGCCTCGACACCCGCACGGTGCCCGAGACCGCCGACCGCGCCGGGCTGACCGCTCTGCTCGCCGGCCGGGACGGCGTCGACGGCGTCCTGTCCCTGCTGGCGCCCGGCACCGAACCGGCCGCCACCGCGACCCTCGTCCAGGCCCTCGGGGACGCCGGGATCACCGCCCCGCTGTGGTGCGTCACCCGCGACGCCGTCGCCCACGGAACCGCCGCCCCCGTCACCGGTTTCGCCCAGGCCCCGGTGTGGGGCCTCGGCCGGGTGGCCGCCCTGGAGCACCCCGACCGCTGGGGCGGCCTGGTCGACCTGCCCGCCGAGGCCGGCCCCGGGGCCGTCGCCCGGCTGGCCGAACTGCTCGGCGGGGCCGGCGGCGAGGACCAGGTCGTCATCCGCGAGTCCGGCGCCTACGGCCGGCGGCTGGAGCATGCGCCGGCCCGCGCCGGCACCCCCTGGAAGCCGTCCGGCACGGTCCTGGTCACCGGCGCCACCGGCGCCGTCGGCACGGCCGTCGCCCGGTGGCTCGCCGCCGAGGGCGCCGACCACCTGCTGCTGGTCTCCCGCCGCGGCACGGACGCGCCCGGCGCCGCCGATCTCGTCCGCGAACTCACCGGCACGGGGACCGAGGTGACCCTGGCCGCCTGCGACGTCGCCGACCGCCGGGCGCTGGCCGCACTGCTGGACTCCGTACCCGAGGAGCACCCGCTCACCGCCGTCATGCACCTGGCCGGCGTGCTCGACGACGGCGTCCTCGACGCGCTCACCCCCGAACGGTTCACCGGCGTCCTCGCCCCCAAGGCCGACGCCGCCCGCCACCTGCACGAACTCACCAAGGACCTCGACCTGTCGGCGTTCGTGCTGTTCTCCTCCCTGACCGCCACCGTGGGCGGCGCCGGACAGGCCAACTACGCCGCCGCCAACGCCTGCCTCGACGCCCTCGCCGAACACCGGCGCGCGGCCGGGCTGCCCGCCACCTCGGTGGCCTGGGGGCCGTGGGGCGGCGACGGCATGGCCGCCCACGGCACCGTCCGGTCGGCCGCCCGCGCGATGGGCATGTCCCTCCTCGACCCCGGCCGCGCACTCACCGCGCTGCGACGCGCCCTGGACGGCGGCGACACCACCGTCACCGTCGCCGACGTCGACTGGTCCGCGTTCGCGCCCGCGTTCACCTCGTCCCGGCCGAGCGCCCTGCTGTCCTCGCTGCCCGAGGCGCGGAGCGGCACCGGCGGGCCCGCCGCGGCGGGTGCCGTCGACGGCTTCGCCGAGAAACTCGCCGCCCTCACCGGCGGCGAGCGCGAGCGCGCCCTGCAGGACCTGGTGTGCGGCCAGGCCGCCGCCGTCCTCGGCTACACAGGCGCCGACGCCGTCGAGCCGGCCACCGCCTTCCGCGACCTCGGCTTCGACTCCCTCACCTCCGTCGACCTGCGCAACCGCATCAGCGGCGCCGCCGGGGTGCCGCTGCCGGCCACGCTCATTTTCGACTACGCCACCCCCGCCGCGCTCGCCAAGCACCTGGGCACCGAACTCGCGGGCGCCGACACCTCCGTCGACTCCGTCGTCGCCGAACTCGACCGGGTCGCGGCCCGGCTCGGCGGCCTCACCGCCGAGGACATCGAGCGGGGCCGCGTCACCACCCGCCTCCAGTCGCTGCTCACCGAGCTGAACAAGACCCTCGGCCAGGACGCCGACGTCGTCGCCGGACGGCTCGAAGACGCCTCCGCCGACGACGTCTTCGCCTTCATCGACAACGAACTCGGCCCGGCGTGAGGCGGCCCTCCCACGACACCCCGGCCCCACCGCAGTCCACCTCTTCGCACAGGAGTGGCGACACCCGATGACCAACGACGAAAAGCTGCTCTCCTACCTCAAGCGGGTCTCCGCCGATCTGGCCCAGACCCGTCAGCGGCTGCGCGAGGTGGAGACCCAGGACCGGGAACCCATCGCCATCGTCGGGATGAGCTGCCGCTTCCCCGGCGGCGTGAGCACCCCGGAGGAGTTCTGGCGGCTCGTCCACGACGGCACCGACGCCATCGGTGACTTCCCCGACGACCGGGGCTGGGACGTCGACGCGCTCTACGACCCCGACCCGGACGCCACCGGCAGGACCTACGTCCGACGCGGCGGGTTCCTCGCCGACGCGGCCGGGTTCGAGCCGGACTTCTTCGGCATCAGCCCCCGCGAGGCGGTCGCGATGGACCCCCAGCAGCGGCTGCTCCTGGAGGTGTCGTGGGAGGCCCTGGAACGGGCCCGGATCGCCCCCGACTCGGCGCACGGCGCCCGGATCGGGGTGTTCGCCGGCACCAACGGCCAGGACTACAAGGACCTGTTGGCACGGACACCGGACAGCGAGGCCGCACTCGGCACCGGCGTGCTCGCCGCCGTGATCTCCGGCCGCGTCTCCTACACCCTGGGCCTGGAGGGCCCGGCCGTCACCATCGACACCGCCTGCTCCTCGGCGCTCGTCGCGGTGCACCTCGCCGTCCAGGCACTGCGCGACAAGGAGTGCACCCTCGCCCTGGCGGGCGGCGCGACCGTGATGTCCACGCCGGGCAACTTCATCGCCTTCTCCCGGCAGCGCGGCCTCGCCCCGGACGGGCGCTGCAAGTCCTTCGCGGACGCCGCCGACGGCACCGGCTGGAGCGAGGGCGCCGGCATGCTCGTGCTGGAACGGCTCTCCGACGCCCGCCGCAACGGCCACGAGGTGCTGGCCGTCGTCCGCGGCTCCGCCGTCAACCAGGACGGCGCCTCCAACGGCCTGACCGCCCCGAACGGGCCGTCCCAGCAGCGCGTCATCCGGGCCGCGCTGGCCGGGGCGCGGCTCGGCCCGGCCGACGTGGACCTGCTGGAGGCGCACGGCACCGGCACCACCCTGGGCGACCCGATCGAGGCCCAGGCACTGCTCGCCACCTACGGACAGGACCGGCCCGCCGACACCCCGCTGTGGCTCGGATCGGTGAAGTCCAACATCGGGCACACCCAGGCCGCGGCGGGCGTCGCCGGCATCATCAAGGCGGTCATGGCGCTACGGCACCGCGTGCTGCCCAGGTCGCTGCACGCCGGTGAGCCGTCCACCAAGGTCGACTGGGGCCGGGGCCAGGTCCGGCTGCTGACCGAGAACCGGCCCTGGACCGACCCCGGCCGCCCGCGCCGGGCCGCCGTGTCCTCCTTCGGTGCCAGCGGCACCAACGCGCACACCATCCTGGAGGAGGCCCCCGCCGAGGAACCGGCCGAACCCGGACCGCGCACCGCGCCGCCACTGGTGCCGTGGGTGGTCTCCGGCCGTACCGAGCGTGCCCTGCGCGACCAGGCCGCCCGCCTGGCCGCCACCGCCGGCGAGGCGGACCCGGTGGACGTGGCGCACTCCCTGGCCGCCACCCGCACCGCCCACCGGTACCGGGCCGTGGTCCTCGGCGACAGCCGCGACGCGCTCGTGACCGCCATGGCCCGGGTCGCCGAGGGCGGTCAGGGCGCTGCCTCGGGCCGGGTCCGCAAGGGACAGACCGCCTTCCTGTTCACCGGGCAGGGAGCGCAGCGCGCCGGCATGGGCCGGGAGCTGTACGCGCACTTCCCGGTGTTCGCCCGCGTCTTCGACGAGATCTGCGCGTTGTACGGCGACGACGAACTGCGCGACCTCGTCCTCGGCGACGACCCCGAGCCGCTGAACCGCACCGCCCGCACCCAGACCGCGCTGTTCGCCTACGAGGTGGCCCTGTACCGGCTGGTGGAGTCCTGGGGCGTCACCCCCGACCACCTGGCCGGGCACTCCGTCGGCGAGATCGCCGCCGCCCATGTCGCGGGCGTCCTGGACCTCGAGGACGCGGCCACACTGGTGGCCGCGCGCGGCCGGCTCATGCAGGCCCTCCCCGAGGGCGGCGCGATGATCGCCCTGCGCGCCGGCGAGGACGAGGTCCGGCCGCTGCTCACCGAGCGGATCGGCATCGCCGCCGTCAACGGCCCCGCCTCCGTGGTGATCTCCGGCGACGCCGCCGAGGCGGAGGCGGTCGCCGCCCGCTTCGACAAGAGCCGGCGGCTGAAGGTCTCGCACGCCTTCCACTCGCCGCTCATGGAACCGATGCTGGCCGAGTTCCGGTCGGTCGTGGAGTCCCTGACCTTCCACCCGGCCACCGTCCCCGTGGTCTCCAACGTCACCGGTGCCCTCGCCGGCCAGGAGATCGCCACGCCCGGCCACTGGGTGCGGCACGTGCGCGAGGCGGTCCGCTTCCACGACCAGATACGCGCCCTCGCCGCCGCGGGCGTCACCCGCTACCTCGAACTCGGCCCGGACGCCGTGCTGACCGCCATGGCCCGCGAATGCCTGGCCGCCGACGGCACCGACACCGACGCCGTCCTGGCCGCCGCCGGACGCCGTGAACGTGACGAGACCGAGACCCTGCTCACCGCCGTCGCCCAGCTGTACACCGGCGGGGCCGCCGTGGACTGGACCGCGCTGTTCACCGGCGCCCGCACCGTCGACCTGCCCACCACCGCCTTCCAGCGCGAGCCGTTCTGGCCCGACACGCTCGCACCGGCCGGCGACGTCGGCTCCGCCGGCCTGGACTCCGCCGACCACCCGCTGCTCGGCGCGGCCACCGTGCTGGCCGACTCCGCCGGCGCCGTGCTCACCGGCCGGCTCTCGGTGCGCACCCACCCCTGGCTCGCCGACCACGTGGTCGGCGGCTCGGTCGTCGTCCCCGGCACCGCCATGGTCGAACTGGCCGTCCGCGCCGGCGACCAGGTCGGCTGCGGCCACCTGGAGGAACTCGCCCTGGAAGTACCGCTGGTGCTGCCCCCGGACGACGGCGTGCGTGTCCAGGTCGCCGTCGGGGCACCCGACGCGTCCGGCGCCCGTACGGTGCAGGTGTACGCCCGTGCCGAGAGCCTGCCCGCCGAGGAGCCCTGGACACTGCACGCCTCCGGTCTCCTCGCCGCCGGTGGCGGCACCCCGGGCGCCCGCCTGGACGTCTGGCCCCCCGAGGACGCCGAACCCCTCGACACGGACGGCCTGTACGAGCGGCACGCCGCCGCCGGACTGGAGTACGGGCCCGTCTTCCGGGCCCTGACGGCCGCCTGGCGGCGCGGCGAGGAGGTGTTCGCCGAGGTGCGGCTGCCCGAGCGGCCCGCCGCCGACGCGCCCCGCTTCGGCCTGCACCCGGCCGCCTTCGACGCTGCCCTGCACTCCCTTGCCCTGCTCGGCGACGGATCCGCCGACGACACCGCCCGACTGCCCTTCATGTTCGCGGGAGTCACCCTGCACGCCGTCGGCGCCTCCGTGCTGCGCGCCCGGCTCGTGCCCACCGGCCCGCACGCCTTCGCCGTCGACCTGGCCGACGCCACCGGGGCGCCCGTCGCCACGGTCACCTCCCTCGCCTCCCGCCCGCTCACCGGCCTGCGCGAGGCCCGCGGCCCGGGTGCGGACGCCCTGTTCGCCCTCGACTGGCAGCCGCTGCCCCTGGACACCGACGCCCCCGACAGCGGCCACCGGATCCTGCGCACCGCGCCCGGCACGGACGCCGCCGCCGTTCGGGAGGCGCTGCACACCGCGCTCTCGGCCCTCCAGGACGACGACCCCCGCCCGCTCGCCGTCGTCACCGAGGGCGCGGTGAGCGTCGCGGGGGAGGACGTGCCGGACCTGGCCGGGGCGGCCGTATGGGGTCTGGTGCGCTCCGCGCAGACGGAGAACCCCGACCGGTTCGTGCTGCTCGACCTCGAACCGGGCGCGGACGCCGGCACCGTACTGCCCGCCGCCCTCGCCTCGGGCGAACCGCAGCTCGCGATGCGCGCCGGCACCGCCCGCGTCCCCCGGCTGACCCGCGCCGAAGTCCCCGACCGCGCGGCCGCGTTCACCCTCGACCCCGGGGGCACGGTGCTGCTCACCGGCGCCACCGGCGGCCTCGGACCGGTGCTCGCCCGCCATCTGGTCACCGCGTACGGCGTCCGTCACCTCGCGCTCGTCAGCCGCTCCGGTGCCGCCGGCGCACTGGTCGACGAACTCGCCGGCCTCGGCGCCACGGCGACCGCGCACGCCTGTGACGTCGCCGACCGAGACGCTGTCGCCGCCGTCCTGGCCGGCATTCCGGCCGACCGTCCGCTGACCGCGGTCGTCCACGCCGCCGGCGTCCTCGACGACGGTGTGGTCTCCTCGCTCACCCCCGAGCGGCTCGACACCGTCCTCGCACCGAAGGCAGTCGGCGCCCTCCACCTGCACGAACTGATCCCGGACAGCACGGCGTTCGTGCTGTTCTCGTCCGTCGCCGGCACCGTCGGCGCCCCGGGGCAGGGCAACTACGCCGCCGCCAACGCCCTGCTGGACGCCCTCGCCGCCCACCGGCACGCCCGGGGCGCCCACGCGCTGGCCCTGGCGTGGGGACCGTGGGCCCCGTCCGGCGGCATGACCAGCTCCCTCGACGAGGCCGACCGCACCCGGATGACGCGCGGCGGCATGACCGCGCTCTCCGCCGACGAGGGCACCGCCCTGTTCGACCGGGCCGTGCGCGCCGGCCGGCCCGCCCTGGCACCGGTGCGGATCGGCCTGCCCGCACTGCGCGCCCAGGGCAGCGGCCTGGCCCCGGTCTTCCGCGCGCTGGCGGGCCGGCCGGTGCGGCGGGAGGCAGCCGCCGAGGAGGCCGGCACCGGCTTCGCCGAGCGCCTGGCCGCCCTCGCGGCCGAGGACCGCGCACAGGCGCTGCTGCACACCGTGCGCGGCCATGTCGCCGCCGTGCTCGGACACGCGAACCCGGACACCGTCGAGACCGACCGGGCCTTCAAGGACCTCGGCTTCGACTCGCTGGCCGCCATCGAGCTGCGCAACTCGCTCTCCGCCGAGCTGGGCCGGCGGCTGAGCGCCACCCTGGTCTTCGACCACCCGTCACCCGAGGCGCTCGCCGCCCACCTCGGCACCCTGGTCGACGGCGCCCGCGGCGGAGCCCGCCGCGACCGCCGCACGGTGACGGCCCGCGCGGACGAGCCGCTGGCGATCGTGGGCCTCGCCTGCCGCTACCCGGGCGACGTCCGCACCCCCGAGGACCTGTGGCGGCTCGTCGCCGACGGCACCGACGCGATCACCCCGTTCCCCCTCAACCGGGGCTGGGACGTGGACCGCGTCGTCGACCCCGCCCGGCGGCGGCCCGACACCTCCTACGTCGGCGAGGGCGGATTCCTGCACGACGCGGGCGAGTTCGACGCCGCGTTCTTCGGCATCAGCCCGAAGGAAGCCCTCGTCATGGATCCGCAGCAGCGGCTGCTGCTGGAGACCTCCTGGGCGGCGCTGGAGCGCGCCGGCATCGACCCGCACAGCCTCAAGGGCAGCCGCACCGGTGTGTTCGCCGGCGTCCAGTACCACGACTACTTCGGCAGCTTCGGCTCCGGCAGCATCATCTCCGGCCGCGTCGCCTACACCCTCGGCCTGGAGGGCCCGTCGCTCTCCGTCGACACGGCCTGCTCCTCCTCGCTGGTGGCACTTCACCTGGCCGCCCAGTCGCTCCGGCAGGGCGAGTCCAGCCTCGCCCTGGTCGGCGGTGTCGCCGTCATGGCCACCCCGGAGACGTTCATCGAGTTCAGCAGGCAGGGCGCGCTCGCCCCCGACGCCCGTACCCGCGCGTTCGCCGACGCGGCGGGCGGGACCGTGTGGGGCGAGGGCGTCGGCGTGCTCGTCGTGGAACGGCTCTCCGACGCCCGCCGCAACGGCCACGAGGTCCTCGCCGTCGTCCGCGGCACCGCGGTCAACCAGGACGGCGCCTCCAACGGCCTCACCGCCCCCAACGGCCCCTCCCAGGAACGCGTCATCCGGGAGGCGCTGGACAACGCCCGCCTCACCACCGCCGACGTGGACGTGGTGGAGGCGCACGGCACCGGTACGACGCTGGGGGATCCGATCGAGGCGCAGGCGCTGCTGGCCACCTACGGCCAGGACCGCGAGGAGCCGCTCTGGCTCGGCTCGGTGAAGTCCAACATCGGGCACACCCAGGCCGCCGCCGGTGTCGCGGGGGTCATCAAGATGGTGATGGCCATGCGCCACGGCGTGCTGCCGCAGACCCTGCACGTCGACGCGCCCTCCACCAAGGTCGACTGGGACGCCGGGAAGGTACGGCTGCTCACCGAGCAGCGGGACTGGCCGCGGCAGGACCGCCCGCGCCGGGCCGGTGTGTCCTCCTTCGGCATCTCCGGCACCAACGCCCACGTCATCCTCGAACAGGCCCCGCCCGCCCCCGCCGAGCCGGAACCCGCCGCACCCCGGGACCTCGCCGTCCCGTGGCTGCTCAGCGCCAAGTCACCCGCCGCGCTCGCGGACCAGGCCGCCGCCCTCCTCGGCCACCTCGACACCCATCCCGGGCTCGACCCGTCCGACGTCGGCTGGTCGCTGGCCACCACCCGCGCCCGCTTCGCACACCGAGCCTCGGTCACCGGAGCCGACCCGGCCGAACTGCGCGCCGCCCTGGCCGCCCTGGCCTACGGCACCACCGCCCGCACGCTCGCCCAGGGCACCGCGGCCGGCCGCGCCCGGCCCGTGTTCGTCTTCCCGGGCCAGGGCTCCCAGTGGTCCGGCATGGCCACCCGGCTCCTGGACGAGTCCCCGGTGTTCGCCGCCCGCATGGCCGAGTGCGCCGCGGCCCTGGCGCCGTACACCGACTGGGACTTCCCCACGGAACTGCGCGGCGCGCTGGACCGCGTGGACGTCGTCCAGCCGCTGCTGTGGGCCGTCATGGTGTCCCTGGCGCACACCTGGAGCGCGTACGGCGTCACCCCGGCCGCCGTGATCGGCCACTCCCAGGGCGAGATCGCGGCCGCCTGCGCGGTCGGCGCCCTGTCGCTCCAGGACGGCGCCCGTGTCGTCGCGCTGCGCTCCCGGGCCATCGCCGAGCTGCTGTCCGGCTCGGGCGGCATGCTGTCCGTCGGCGAGGGCGCCGACGCGGTCCGCGCCCGGCTCGCCGACCGGGACGGCCGGCTGTCGGTCGCCGCCGTCAACGGCGCCGCCTCCACGGTGGTCTCCGGCGACTCCGACGCCCTCGACGAACTCTACGGCCGGCTGAGGGCGGAGAAGGTCCGCGCCAAGCGCCTGCCCGTGGACTACGCCTCCCACAGCGCCCACGTCGAGGCCCTGCGCGAGCGCCTCGCCGAGGTCCTCGACGGCATCGAGCCGCGTGCCACCCAGGTGCCGTTCTACTCCACCGTCACCGGCGGCCCGCTCGACACCACGGAGCTCGACGCCGCCTACTGGTACACCAACCTGCGGGGCACCGTGCTGTTCGAGCAGGCGGTGCGCGCCGCCGTCGCCGACGGGCACCAGCTGTTCATCGAGTCCAGCCCGCACCCGGTGCTGACCGTCGGCATCCAGGAGACCGACGACGCCGTGGCCGCCGTCGGTTCCCTGCGCCGCGACGAGGGCGGCCGGGACCGGCTGCTGACCGCGCTGGGCGAGGCCTTCACCCACGGCGCGGGCGTCGACTGGACGGCCGTCGTCGAGGGCCGCCGCCCGCGCCGGATCCCGCTGCCCGGCTACGCCTTCCGGCGCGACTGGTACTGGCTCGACAGCACCACGAACGGCGCCGACGTCACCTTCGCCGGCCTCGCCCGGACCGACCACGCGCTGCTCGGCGCCGCGATGGTGCGCGCCGACAGCGAGGGCGCCGTCCTCACCGGACGGCTCTCCCCGGGCACCCAGCCCTGGCTGGAGGACCACCGTGTCGGCGGCCGGCTGCTCTTCCCCGGCACCGGGCACCTGGAACTCGCGCTGCGCGCGGGCGACGAGGTCGGCTGCGGCGACATCGCCGAACTCACCCTGCACGCGCCGCTGGTGCTGCCCGACCACGGAGCCGTCCAGCTCCAGGTCGTCGTCGGGGCACCCGACGGGCCCACCCGCCCGGTCACCATCTGGTCGCGTCCGGAGGGCCCCGACGAGGAACTGCCGTGGACCCGGCACGCCGACGGTCTGCTCGCACCGACCGGAACCCTCCCGGCGACCGCCGACCTGCTCACCACATGGCCTCCACGGGGCGGCGAACCCGTCCCGCTCGACGGCCTCTACGACGAACTCGCCGCCCTCGGCCTCGGCTACGGGCCGCTGTTCCAGGGGCTGCGTGCCGCCTGGCGCACCGAGGACGGCCTGTACGCGGAAGTCGCCACCGACGCGACGCCCGACGGCTTCGGACTGCACCCGGCCCTGTCGGACGCCGCCCTGCACACCATCGGCCTGACCGACGCGGCGGGCGACGAGGCCCTGCTGCCGTTCGCCTGGTCCGGGGTACGGCTGTACGCCACCGGCGCGACCGCGCTGCGCGTCCGGGTCCGGCCGGCCGGTGAGGGCACCGTCGCCCTCACGCTCGCCGACCCCGCGGGCGCGCCCGTCGCCGCCGTCGAGTCGCTCACCCTGCGGCCCCTGCGGACCGAGGCGACGGCCGCCGCCCGCGCGGGCTTCCTGTACCGGGTCGACTGGGTGCCGGCCCCGGCGGCGGCCGGATCCGCTCCCGCACCGGAGGTGCTGCGGGCCCCGGCCGGGGCGAGCGCGGCCGAGGCCAGGGCCGCCGTCGGCACGGTGCTCGACGCGCTGCGCTCCCGGCTCGCCGACGAACGCCTGGCCGACACCACCCTCGTCGTCGTCACCGGCACCGACCCGGCCGGGGCCGCGGCCGGCGGCCTGGTCCGCTCGGCCCAGTCGGAGAACCCCGGCCGCATCGTGCTGGTCGAGGCCGAGGAGGAGCCGGCCCCCGAACGCCTCGCCGAGGCCGTGACCACCGGGGAACCACACCTGGCCCTCCGCGACGGCACCTGGCTGGCCCCGCGGCTCGTCCGCGTCCCCACCGAGGCCCCGGCCGCCGCCACCGAGGGGACCGGCGGGCCTGTGCGCGGCACGGAGGGAGCCGGTCCGGCGGTCGACGCGTCCGCGTCGGGCGACGAGGGCGGCGGGCTCGGCTCCGGCACCGTCCTGCTCACCGGGGCCACCGGTGCCCTCGGACGGATCCTCGCCCGGCATCTGGTGGCCGAGCGGAACGTCCGGCGTCTGCTGCTGCTCAGCCGCGGCGGTGCCGACGACGACCTCGTCGCCGAACTCACCGCCCTCGGCGCCGAGGTGACGAGCGTCGCCTGCGACGTCGCCGACCGCGCCGCGCTCGCCGCCGTGCTGGACGCCGTACCGGCCGACCGGCCGCTGACCGCCGTGCTCCACGCGGCCGGCGTGCTCGCCGACGGCGTGCTCACCTCCCTGACCCCGGACCGCCTCGACACGGTGTTCCGGCCGAAGGCCGACGCCGCCTGGAACCTGCACGAACTCACCGCGCACCTGGACCTGTCCGCGTTCGTGCTGTTCTCCTCGTCCGCCGCCACCCTCGGCTCACCGGGTCAGGCCAACTACGCCGCCGCCAACGCCTACCTCGACGCGCTCGCCGTACACCGCCGCTCCCTCGGGCTGCCCGCGCACTCCCTGGCCTGGGGGCTGTGGGCGCGGGCCGGCGGCATGACCGGCACCCTCGACGAGACGGACCGCACCCGCATCGCCCGCGGCGGTGTCGCCCCGCTGGAGACCGAGGAGGGCGTCGCCCTCTTCGACGCCGCCGTGCGCGGAGCCGACCCCGCCGTACTGCCGGTGAAGCTGGACATGGCCTCCCTGCGCGCCCAGGGCCAGGACCTGGCCCCGCTGTTCCGCGCCCTCGTGCCCGTGCGCCGGGCCGGCGCGGCCACCGGCGCGGGCGCGACGGGCGGCGCCGACGCCCTGCGGGACCGGCTCGCCGGGCTGCTGGAGCCCGAGCGCGAACCGTTCCTCACCGAACTCGTGCGCAGCCATGTCGCGACCATCCTCGGCCACCGCTCCGCCGAGGACGTCGGCCGCACCCTGGCCTTCCGGGAACTCGGCTTCGACTCCCTGGCGGCCGTGGAACTGCGCAACCGGCTCACCACCGCGACCGGCCTCCGGCTGCCCGCCACCCTCGTGTTCGACCACCCCACCCCCGCCGAACTCGCCCGCCACCTGCTCGGCGAACTCACCGGCGGACTCACCGGCGGACCCGCCGAGGCACCGGCCCGCACCGCTCCCCGCCCCGCCGCGGACGACGATCCGATCGCGGTCATCGGCATGGCCTGCCGCTTCCCCGGCGGCATCGCCTCGCCGGAGGACCTGTGGCGGCTGGTGGCCGAAGGCCGGGACGCGGTCGGCGAGTTCCCCGCCGACCGCGGCTGGGACGTCGAGAACCTCTACGACCCGACCCTGGACCGGCCCGGCACCAGCTACACCCGGCACGGCGCCTTCCTCCACGACGCCGCCGACTTCGACCCCGCCTTCTTCGCCATGGACGACGAGGAGGCCCTGGTCACCGACCCCCAGCAGCGCCTGCTCCTGGAGACCTCCTGGGAGGCGCTGGAACGCGCCTCCATCGACCCGGCCGCCCTGCGCGGCTCCGACACCGGCGTGTTCGCGGGCGTCATGTACCACGACTACTTCGGCAGCTTCGGATCCGGCAGCGTGGTCTCCGGCCGGGTCGCGTACACCCTGGGCCTGGAGGGGCCGACGCTGTCCGTCGACACGGCCTGCTCCTCCTCGCTGGTCGCGCTGCACCTGGCCGCACAGTCGCTGCGGCAGGGGGACTGCTCGCTGGCGCTGGCCGGCGGAGTGACCGTCATGGCCACCCCGGGCACCTTCGTGGAGTTCAGCCGGCACCGCGGCCTGTCCCGGGACGGCCGCTGCAGGCCCTTCGCGGACGCCGCCGACGGCACCGGCTTCGGCGAGGGTGCGGGCGTGCTGCTGCTGGAACGGCTCTCCGACGCCCGCCGCAACGGCCGCAGGATCCTCGCCGTGCTGCGCGGCACCGCCGTCAACCAGGACGGCGCCTCCAACGGCATCAGCGCCCCCAGCGGCCCCGCCCAGCAGCGGGTCATCCGCCGGGCCCTGGAGACCGCCGGCGTCCGGGCCGCCGACGTCGACGTCGTCGAGGCCCACGGCACCGGCACCACCCTCGGCGACCCCATCGAGGCCCAGGCCCTGATCGCCACCTACGGCGCCGAGCACACCGAGGACCAGCCGCTGTGGCTCGGCTCGGTCAAGTCCAACCTGGGCCACACCCAGGCCGCCGCCGGTGTCGCCGGTGTCATCAAGATGGTCGAGGCCCTCCGCCACGAGACCCTGCCGGCCAGCCTCGGCATCGACCGGCCCTCCCGGCACGTCGCCTGGGACGGCAGCAACGTCCGGCTGCTCACGGAGAACCGCCCCTGGCCCGACCCGGGCCGCCCGCGCCGCGCCGGCATCTCCTCCTTCGGCATCTCCGGCACCAACGCCCATGTGATCGTCGAGGAGCCGCCCGCCGGAGAACCCGCCGCACAGGCCGGCGCCCCCACCACCGGCACCGTGCCGTGGCTGCTCTCCGGCCACACCCCGGACGCCCTGCGCGCCCAGGCCGCCCGGCTGCTGGCGCACCTGTCCACCGCCCCGGACACCGATCCGCACCGCCTCGCCGGCGCGCTCGCCCACACCCGCACCCGGCTCGGCCACCGCGCCGCCGTCCTCGGCCGCACCATGGACGAACTGACGGCGGGGGTCCGGGCGGTGGCGGAGGGCCGCACCCCGCCGAGTGGTGTCCTCGGCACCGCCACCGACGGCCGGCTGGCCTTCCTCTTCTCCGGCCAGGGCGCGCAGCTGCCGGGCATGGGCACCCGGCTCGCCGCCGCCTTCCCCGCCTTCGCCGCCGCCTTCGACGAGGTCCGCGCCCACCTGGACCCGCTGCTCGACCGGCCGCTGGCCGAGGTCCTGGACTCCGCCGAGCTGCTGGAGCGCACCGAGTACACCCAGCCCGCGCTGTTCGCCGTGGAAGTGGCCCTGTACCGGCTGCTGGAGTCGTTCGGCGTGCGGCCCGACCTGCTCGCCGGGCACTCCGTGGGCGAGTTCGCCGCCGCCCATGCCGCGGGCGTCCTCGGACTGCGGGACGCCTGCGCCCTCGTCGCCGCCCGGGGACGCCTGATGCAGGCCCTGCCCGAGGGCGGCGCCATGATCGCGGTACATGCCGGCGAGGACGAGGTCGTGCCCCTGCTGGCCGACGGCGTGGGGATCGCCGCCGTCAACGGGCCCTCCTCCGTCGTCGTCTCGGGCCCCGCCGGCCCGGCCCGGGCGCTGGCCGCCCGCTTCGAACGCACCAGGGAACTGGCCGTCAGCCACGCCTTCCACTCGGCCCTGATGGAGCCGATGCTGGAGGAGTTCCGCGAGATCGCCGCGTCGGTGACCTACGGCACGCCGCGGATCCCGCTGGTGTCCACCCTGACCGGCGCGCCGGCCGGCCCCGGCGAACTGTCCACGCCCGGGTACTGGGTGCGCCACGCCCGCGAGGCCGTCCGCTTCGCCGACGCCGTCACCGCCCTCCACGAGGCCGGCGCCCGGCACTTCGCGGAGGTCGGCCCGGGCAGCGCGCTGACCGCGGCGGCCGGCGAGTGCCTGCCCGAGGGGACGGCCGTCGTACCGCTGCTGCGCAAGGACCGCGCGGAGACCGAGGCCCTGCTCAGCGGGCTCGCCGCCCTCCACGTGCACGGCCGAGCCGTCGACTGGACGGCCCTGCTGCCCCACCGCGACGGCTCGGACCTGCCCACCTACGCCTTCCGGCGCTCCCGCTACTGGATGACCGGCGACCTCGCTCTGCCGCGCCCGGCCGCCGACCACCCGCTGCTCGGCACCGCCGTCGAACTCGCCGGCGCCGACGGCACCCTGTACACGGGCCGCCTCTCCCTCGCCGAACACCCGTGGCTCGCCGATCACAGCGTGGGCGGCGTGCCGCTGCTGCCGGGCACCGCCTTCGCCGAGATGGCCCTCGCCGCCGGGGCCCGGGCCGGCTGCGGCTCGGTGGAGGAGCTGACCGTCACCGAACCGCTGGTACTGCCCGAGGACGGCGCCGTACGCCTCCAGTGCACCGTCGGCGAGCCCGACGCGACCGGCGCCCGCGCCTTCCGCGTGTACGCCGCCGCGGCGGACGGGGACCCGTGGACCACCCACGCCACCGGCCTGCTGCGACCCGCCGAGCGGGCTCCGGGCCACGACCTCACCACCTGGCCGCCGCCCGGCGCCGAACCGGTCGACCTGGACGGCGTCTACGAGCGGCTGGCGGAGCTGGGTGCGGAGTACGGCCCCCGTTTCCAGGGCCTGCGCGCGGTCTGGCGGCGCGGTGACGAGGCGTACGCCGAGGTCGCCGTCCCCGCCGACACCGGCGCGTACGGACTGCACCCGGCCCTGTTCGACGCCGCCCTGCACACCATCGGGCTGCGCGCGGGTGCCGAGGAGCGCATGACGCTGCCCTTCTCCTGGAACGGCGTGGAGCTGTACGAGCGGGGCGCGACGGCCCTAAGGGTGCGGATCGCCCCGGCCGGCACCGACGCGGTGCGCGTCGAGGCCGCCGACGGGACCGGCCGGCCGGTGGCCCGGGTGGCGTCGCTGACGCTGCGGGAGGTGAGCCCGGAGCGGATCGCCGCGGCCGCGGCGGGCGGACACGACGACCTGTTCGCCGTCGACTGGGTGCCCGTCCCGGTGCCCGCGGCGCCACGAGCCGGCCGGTGGACCGTGCTCGGCGCCGGCCGTGACGAGCTGGCGGCCGCTCTGGCCGGCGAGGTCGCGCGGACCGGCGTCGCCGCCGACCTGTCCGAGGTCGCCGGGCAGGCTCCGGACACGCTGGTCGTGGCCCATGCCGCCGGTGAGGGGGCGGACGCGGCCCGGAAGGGCGTCGGCGAGCTGCTCGCCCTGGTGCAGGACTGGCTGGCGGACGCCCGGTTCGCCGCCACCGCACTGGTGGTGGCGACGCGCGGAGCGGCCGGCCCGGGGGACGTCACCGACCCCGGTGCCGCCGCCGCGTGGGGCCTGATCCGCTCCGCGCAGTCCGAGCACCCCGACCGCCTGGTCCTCGCCGACCTGGACGGCACGGACGCCTCCCGGCGCCTGCTGCCGTCCGCCGTCGCCACCGGTGAGCCGCAACTGGCGCTGCGGGACGGCGCGGTGAGCGCCCCCCGGCTGGTGCGGGCCCCGCGCCATGCCGAGCCCGCCCCGGCCGTCCTCTCCGGCGACGTCCTCGTCACCGGCGGCACCGGCGCCCTGGGCCGGCTGGTCGCCCGGCACCTGGTCACCGCGCACGGCGCCGAGCGGCTGGTGCTGCTCAGCCGCGGCGGGCCCGAGGCGCCCGGTGCGGCCGAGCTGTGCGAGGAACTCACCGCGCTCGGCGCGCGGGTGACCGTCGTCGCCTGCGACGCCGCCGACCGCGCCGCCCTCGCCCGCGTCCTGGACGAGCACCCGGTCTCCGCGGTGGTGCACACCGCGGGCGTGCTCGCCGACGCCGTCCTCACCTCGCTCACCCCCGAGAGGCTGGACGCCGTGCTGCGGCCGAAGCTGGACGCCGCCTGGCACCTGCACGAACTGACCCGCGAGCGGCCCCTGACGGCGTTCGTCCTGTTCTCCTCCGCGGCCGGACTGCTCGGCAGCCCCGGTCAGTCCGGCTACGCCGCCGGCAACACCTTCCTCGACGCCCTCGCCGCACACCGCCGCTCGCTCGGCCTGCCCGGGATCTCGCTCGCCTGGGGCGCCTGGACGGGCAGCGGCGGCATGGCCGACCGGCTCGGCGACACCGACGCCCGCCGCATCGCCTCCGCCGGTGTCCCGGCCCTCGACGCGGCTGCCGGGCTCGCCCTGTTCGACACCGCGGTGGGCCGCGACGAGCCGGTCCTGCTGCCGGCCCGCCTCGACCTCGCCCCGCGCGAGGCCGCCCGGGTCGCCCCGCTGCTGCGCTCCCTGGTGCGCACGCCGCGACGTACCGGACCCGGGACGTCGGCCGCGGCCACCGCGCTGCGCCGCGAACTGGCCGGGCTCGCCCCCGAGGACCGCGGCGGCCGGCTGCTGGCACTGGTGCGGGACGAGGCACGGTCGGTCCTCGGGGCCGAGGAGTTCGAGAACGAGCTGCCCTTCAAGGACCTCGGCTTCGACTCGCTGACCGCCGTCGAGTTCCGCAACCGGCTCAACGAGGCCACCGGGCTGAGGCTGACCGCCACGCTCGTCTTCGACCACCCGACGCCGGCCGCGCTCGCCGAGCACCTCGCCGCCGAGCTGGCCCCGCGCACCGGCGACGGCCCGCGCGACGAGGAGGACACCGTGCGCGCCGCGCTCGCCGCCGTCCCGGTGGGGCGGCTGCGCGAGGCCGGGCTGCTGGACAGCCTGCTCGAACTCGCCGGACTGCGGCCCGCGGCACAGCCGGCGGCGGCCGGCGGACCCGGTGGCGCGCCGATCGACGCGATGGACGCCGAGAGCCTGATCAGCATGGCGCTCGACGACCTCGTCGGCGACGACGACGCCCTGTGACGACGACGCCCTCCGACAACGCCCGTGACAAGGAAGAGGACCATGGCCGAGTCCGAGAAGCCGGACACCAGGATGGTCGAGGCGCTGCGCGCCTCGCTGAAGGAGATCGAGCGGCTGCGGGAACGCAATCGCGCGCTGACCGCGGCCGCCCGGGAACCGGTCGCGATCGTCGGGATGGCCTGCCGCTACCCGGGCGGTGTCCGGTCTCCCGAGGAGCTGTGGCGGCTGGTCGCGGACGGCGGGGAGGGCATCACCGGGTTCCCCGACGACCGCGGCTGGGACCCGGACCTGTACGACCCGACCCCGGGCACGCCCGGCCGCTCCTACACCCGCGAGGGCGGATTCCTGCACGACGCGGGCGAGTTCGACGCCGCGTTCTTCGGTATCGCTCCGCACGACGCCCTCGTCATGGACCCGCAGCAGCGGCTGCTGCTCGAAGGCTCCTGGGAGGCGCTGGAGAACGCCGGCATCGACCCCGCCGCGCTGCGCGGCAGCCGTACCGGTGTCTTCGCGGGCGTCATGTACCACGACTACTTCGGCAGCTTCGGCTCCGGCAGCATCGTCTCCGGCCGCGTCGCCTACACCCTCGGCCTGGAGGGCCCCACGCTCAGCGTGGACACCGCCTGCTCCTCCTCGCTGGTCACGCTGCACCTGGCCGCGCAGGCGCTGCGGCAGGGCGAGTGCACCCTGGCGCTGGCCGGGGGAGTGACGGTGATGGCCTCACCGGGCACCTATGTCGAGTTCAGCCGGCAGGGCGCCCTGTCCCCGGACGGCCGCTGCCGCTCCTTCGCCGACGACGCGGCCGGCACCGGGTTCTCCGAGGGACTGGGCGTCCTCGTGCTGGAGCGGTTGTCGGACGCGCGGCGCAACGGGCACGAGGTGCTGGCGGTCCTGCGTGGTTCGGCGGTGAACCAGGACGGTGCGTCGAACGGGCTGACGGCGCCGAACGGTCCGTCGCAGCAGCGGGTGATCCGGCAGGCGCTGGCGGCGGCGCGGTTGTCGGCCGCCGACGTGGACGTGGTGGAGGCGCACGGCACCGGTACGACGCTGGGGGATCCGATCGAGGCGCAGGCGCTGCTGGCCACCTACGGCCAGGACCGCGAGGAGCCGCTCTGGCTGGGGTCGGTGAAGTCCAACATCGGGCACACCCAGGCCGCCGCCGGTGTCGCGGGTGTCATCAAGATGGTGATGGCCATGCGCCACGGCGTGCTGCCCAGGACGCTGCACGTGGACGCGCCGTCCACGAAGGTCGACTGGGAGAGCGGGAACGTGCGGCTGCTGACGGAGGAACGGGCCTGGCCGGCCACGGACCGCCCGCGCCGGGCCGGCGTCTCCTCCTTCGGCATCAGCGGCACCAACGTGCACGCGATCATCGAGGAGGCACCGGCCGAGGAGCCGGCACCCGGCCCGGAGCCGGCCCCGGCACCCCTGCTGCCGCTCGTGCTCTCCGGCGCCACCCCCGAGGCACTGGCCGCCCAGGCCGCACGGCTGCGCGAGATCGCGGACCGGCCCCTGCCCGACGTCGCCCGCTCCCTGGCCCTGGGCCGTGCCGCCCTCACCCACCGCGGCGCGGTCGTCGCCCGCGACCACGACGAACTCCTGGCCGGTCTCGCCGCGCTGACCGACGGCTCCGCCGCCGACACCGTGGTCCGCGGCCGGCCCGCCGGAGGCAGGACCGCCTTCCTCTTCACCGGACAGGGCGCCCAGCGCCCCGGCATGGGCCGCGCCCTGCACGCCGCCCACCCCGCCTTCCGGCGGGCACTGGACGAGGCCTGCCAGGCGCTCGACGCCCACCTCGACCGTCCGCTGAAGGACGTGATGTGGGCCGAGCCCGGCACCGAGGAGGCCGCCCTGCTCGACCAGACCCTCTACACGCAGAGCGCCCTGTTCGCCGTGGAGAGCGCCCTGTACCGGCTCCTGGAGTCCTACGGTGTCCGCCCCGACGGGCTGGCCGGCCACTCCATCGGCGAACTGACGGCCGCGCACGTCGCCGGGGTCTGGGACCTCGCCGACGCCGCCCGGCTGGTCACCGCGCGCGGCCGGCTGATGCAGGCGCTGCCCGCCGGGGGCGCGATGCTCGCCGTCGACGCCACCGAGGACGAGGTGCTGCCCCACCTCGGCCCCGAGGTGTCCGTCGCCGCCGTCAACGGGCCCCGCGCCGTCGTCGTCTCCGGCACCGAGGCCGCCGTGGAGGCCGTGGCCGAGGCCTTCTCCGGCCGCCGCACCAGGCGGCTCAGGGTCAGCCACGCCTTCCACTCCCCGCTGATGGACCCCATGCTGGCGGAGTTCGAGAAGACCGCCCGCGAGCTGCGCTACGCACCGCCCGCGATCCCCGTCGTCTCCAACGTGACCGGGGCCCGCGCCGGCGAGGACGAGCTGGGCGACCCCGAGTACTGGGTCCGGCACGTCCGCGAAGCGGTCCGGTTCGGCGACGGCGTCCGCGCACTGGAGGCCGACGGAGTGCGCACCTTCCTCGAACTCGGCCCCGACGCCGTCCTGTCGGCCATGGGGACGCACGCCGTCGCCGACGCCGAACGGTCGGCGTTCGTCCCGGCACTGCGCCGCGACCGCGACGAGGAGCAGACCTTCGCGATGCTGCTGGGCACCGCCCAGGTACGCGGCGTGCCCGTCGACTGGCGGCGGGTCTTCGCCGGCACCGGCGCCCGCCGCACCGACCTGCCGACCTACGCCTTCCAGCGCCGGCGGCTGTGGCTGGACGACGAGCCCGGCGCGGTCGTGGACGCGGCCGGACTCGGCCAGGCGCCGGCCGGGCACCCGATGCTCGGCGCGGCCCTGGAGCTGGCCGGCGACGACCGGATGGCCCTGACCGGCCGCCTCTCGCTCGCCACCCACCCCTGGCTGGCGGACCACGCCGTGGCGGGCGTCGTCCTCGTGCCGGGCAGCGCCTTCGTCGAACTGGCCGTCCAGGCCGGCGACCGCACCCACTGCCCGCGGCTGGAGGAACTCACCCTGGAACGGCCCCTGGTCCTGCCCGGGCAGGGCGCCGTCCACCTCCAGGTGGCCGCCGCCGCCCCGGACGCCGACGGGCGCCGGCGGCTCACCGTGCACGCCCGCCAGGAAGGCACGGACGGCGAGTGGACCCGGCACGCCACCGGCGTCCTCGCCCCGCGCACCGCGCCCGAACCGGCGGCCGCGACCGACTGGCCGCCCGCGGGCGCCGTACCCGTCGATGTCACCGGCACGTACGATCACCTCGCCGACCAGGGGTACCACTACGGCCCGTCGTTCCGCTGCCTGCGCGGCGCGTGGCGGCTCGGCGAGGAGGTCTGCGCCGAACTCGCCCTGCCCGACGCCGGCACCGACGCCGGCACCGACGACGGCTTCGCACTGCACCCGGCGCTGCTCGACTCGGCGCTGCACGCCATCGACCTGCTCGACGGCCAGGACCCGGAGGTGATGACCCTGCCCTTCTCCTGGGAGGGCGTCACCCTGTACGCGACGGGGGCCACGGCGGTACGGCTGCGCCTGACCCCGCACGGCGCCGACCGCATGACCCTGCGCCTCTACGACGGCACGGGCGCGCCCGTGGCCGAGGTGGCCGCGCTGCGCATCCGTCAGGTGACCGCCGAGCAGCTGGCCGCGGCGGCGCCCGCGCCCGGCGACCTGTACCGCGTACGGTGGACCGCGCTCCCGGTCACCGCCGACGGACCCCTCCCGGCCCCCCGCACGCTGACCGTGGCCGGGGCCGTGACCGCGGCGCACGGGCCCGGCGCCGAACCGCCCGTCCAGGCCCGCGAGACCGCCGCACAGGCACTCGGCGCCCTGCGGCAGCATCTGGCCGGCCCGCCGGACGGCGCGCCGCTGGTGGTCCTCACCCGGTCCGCCGTCGCCGTGCACGCCGACACGGCACCGGACCCGGCGCAGGCCGTGATCTGGGGCCTGGTGCGGGCGGCGGAGGTCGAGCACCCCGGCCGGTTCGTGCTCGTCGACACCGACGACGCCCCGGCCTCGGCCGCCGCCCTCCCGGCCGCCGTCGCCACCGGTGCCCCCGAACTCGCCCTGCGGGCGGGCACGGTGCACGTGCCGGAACTGGCCCCGGTCACCGATCCGGAGCCGGGCCCGGCGCCCGCCCTCGACCCGGAGGGGACCGTCCTCGTCACCGGCGGCACCGGCAGCCTCGGCCGGCTGCTGGCCCGGCACCTGGTCACCCGGCACGGCGTACGCCACCTCCTGCTGGCCGGCCGCGGCGGGCGCGTCCCCGAGCCCAGCGTCCTGGACGAGCTGGCCGCCCTGGGCGCCACGGTGACCGTCGCCGCGTGCGATGTGACCGACCGCGCCGAGCTGGCCGCCCTGCTGGCGTCCGTACCGGCCGGACACCCGCTGACCGCCGTGGTGCACGCCGCGGGCGTTCTGGACGACGGGCTCCTCACCGACCTCACGCCCGAGCGGCTGGAGGCGGTGATGCGCCCCAAGACCGACGCCGCCTGGCATCTGCACGAGCTGACCCGCGGTCTCGGCCTCGCCGCGTTCGTCCTGTTCTCCTCCGCCGCCGGCACCCTGGGCGCGGCGGGGCAGGCCAACTACGCGGCGGGGAACGCCTTCCTGGACGCTCTGGCCGCGCGGCGCCGGGCCGAGGGCCTGCCGGCCCTCTCGCTGGGCTGGGGGCTGTGGGACACGGGGGAGGGCATGGCGGCGGGGCTCGGCGAGACCGAGCTGCGCCGGCTGGCCCGCGACGGAATCCTGCCGTTGCCGGCCGACCGCGCCCTGGACCTGTTCGACCGGGCGCTGACCGCCGGTGCCGCCCGCGCCGCCGACCGGGCCCTGCTGCTGCCGGTCCGGGTCCAGGTCACCGCGGACGCCCCCGCCCTGGTACGGGCCCTCGCCCCCACCGCCGTACGACGCACCGCCCGCACGGCGACCGGGACGCCGGCGTCCGCGGAGCCGCTCCCCGGGCGGCTGGCCCGGCTGGGCGCGGCCGACGGGCTCCGGCTGCTGGTGGAGACGGTGTGCGGACATGTCGCCGACGTCCTGGGACATGGTTCGGGCAGCGCCGTCGACCCGCAGCGCCCCCTGGGCGACCTGGGGGTGGACTCGCTGGCCGCCCTGGAGCTGCGCAACCGGCTCGGCGCCGACACCGGCCTCAGGCTGTCCACCACCCTCACCTTCGACCACCCGACCGCCGACGCCCTCGCCCGGTACCTCCTCGCGGAGCTGGGCGGCGACACCACCGGTGACCTGGCCGACGTCGAGGCCGAAGTGGTGCGCCTGGAGGCGCTGCTGGGTGCCGCGCTGGACTCGGCAGCGCTGGACGGGGAACAGCGGGCCCGGGTGGCCGCCCGGCTGCGCACCCTCAGCGCGCGCTGGGACGGCACCGGGGAGTGGCGCGAGGCCGGGACCGGGGGCACGGGCGGGGCGGGGCTGGAGACGGCCACGGCCGACGAGCTCTTCGGCATCCTGGACGACGAACTCGGCAGCCTCGGCTGAGCCGCCCACCCCGGACCGGTCAGGGCCTTGCGTTCGGACCAGGCCGGATCAGGCCGGATCAGGCCGGAGGGGGTGCGATGCCCCACCCCGCGAGCCCCGCCTGCTCCGGACGGGAGGCCCGGGGCGGCCCGGCACATCCGCCGGGTGCCCCGGACCCCGCCGTGTCCACGGCGGCCACGGCGCGGCCCCCTCGGGGGTGTCACCGCGGGGCCGCGCCGTGTGCGCGGTCCACGCGACACCTGGCTCGCGTGGACGACGGGGCGTCCTGGGGTGCGTGGACGACGCGGCGACGGGCGTCACGCGGACGACGAAGCCCCCCCGGGGGGAGCACGTCGGCCACGGGACGCCCGGGGCGCTCAGCCCGCGGACGAATGGGTGCCGGCCCAGCGGTCCGAGAGCTTCGGGATGCGGTGCTCCAGCATCTTCGACGGCAGCTCCGAACGGCTGGCCACGTTGAGCTTGCGGTAGACCCGGGTGAGGTGCTGTTCCACGGTGCTGACGGTGACGTGCAGGCGGTTGCTGATCTCCCGGTTGGTGTACCCGAGCGCGGCCAGCCCGGCGACCCGGCACTCGGCGTCGCTCAGGATGGCGGGGCCGCCCTCGGACCCGGTGGTCTCGGGGCGTGCCGGGTCCTCCAGCAGGTGCGCGTCGACCGGGGACTCGATGTGGCAGGCCTCCGCCTCCCGTGCCGCCTGCCGCGCCACCAGCCGGGCCCGGGCGTACTCGCCGAGCTCGTAGTGCGCCGCGGACAGGTCGGCGTACGCCTGGGCCAGCGCGTACCGGTCGCCGCACGTCTTGAGCAGGTCGATCGACTCGCGCAGCAGCGAGGCCCTGCGGTGCGGCTTGCAGGTCGCGGCCAGCAGGCGCAGCGCCATGGCCCGGGCGCGGGAACTGTGACCGCCGGGCAGCCGCAGCTGCTCCTCGGCCCACTCCCGGGCCGTGCGGGCCTTGCCGATCCGCAGGTTGGCGAGGGCCAGGTCGGACCGCCAGGGGATGCCCTTCTGGAGGCTGGGGTTGCCTTCCCGCAGCAGCCGCCCGCAGGTCTCGAAGTCGCCCAGTGCCGCGAAGGGCCGGTCGGTGGCGAGGTAGTGGTGACCCCGTGCGCGCAGGTACTGGATCCCGAAGACGGTGCGGAACATCGGCTCGGGCACATCGTGCTTGAGCAGTTCCTCGGCCTCCTCGCAGGAGCCCATGGCGGTGAGCGCCGAGATCGCCGTCGACAGCGGGAGACCGATGAGCACCCCCCAGCTCTGCGCGCGCAGGATGCCGAGCGCGGCGAGCGCGCCCTGCGCGGCGGCGGCCACGTCCCCCTGCAGGAGGGCGATCTCCGCCCGGATCGCGCCGAGCAGGGCCTGCCAGGTCGTCGCGCGCCGCTGCCCGGCGCACTCCAGCAGCGCGTCACAGGCGTCGGCGGCGACCGCGGGCCGGTCCGCGTGGGCGATCGCCAGCAGGGACATCGCCACCAACTCCAGGTTCAGATGGTCCAGTCGGTGGCCCTGGAGAGCCTGGGCGACGGCCGCCGCGGACTCGTCGGTGGCCTCGCCGCCGATGAGCGCCGCGACCCGCGCGGCCAGTCCGCCGCCGTCGGCGCGCACATGGCGGCCGCGGGGGTCGCGGCCGGCGGCCGGGGCGCCCTTGCCGGCCAGCGCGACGCCGTAGAACCACTGCCGTACGAACTCCACCTCGGCGATGATCTGGGCATCCGAAGGCGACTGCGCGTGCACGAGTGTGGCCACGGCCTGGGCGGCCAGCTCGGTGTCGCCCTGCCAGAGCATGTACCGCAGGACGGTGGCGGTGTCCCGCATGCTCAGGCCGCCGTCCAGCGCGGCCTCGCGCAGCGGTTCCAGATGGGGGCCGGCCGCCGCCGGGTTGGTGCGCCACTGCGCGCGTGCCAGGGCCACGGACAGGGCGTGGCGTTCGCGTTCGTCGGCGCAGTCGCGCAGGACCAGGCCGAGGTAGTCGGTGCAGAGTTCCACCTCGTCCGCGGCCAGCGCCTGTTCCGCGGCGGTGCGCAGGATGCCCGCGCCCCATCTCGCCGGGACGAGAGCCGCGGCGGAGAGATGGCGTGCCACCTCTTCGGCGGGCGCGCCGGAACGATACAGCGTGTCGGCGATCCGGCCGTGCAGTCCGGTGCGCGCGGCGTCGTCCATGTCCTCCAGGACGGCCGCGGCGGCGGTCGGGTGCCGGAAGGCGTGACCGTCGAGGAGTCCGGCGGAGTTGAGGATGTCCACGGCTTCCTGGGTGCCGACGGGCGTGGTGCCGGCCAGTTCTCCGAGGGGTACGGCCTCCGCCAGGCTGCCGAGCGCGGCCAGTGCCCGGGCCACCCGGGCGTGGCCGGCCCCGCCGCGGCGGAGCAACGACAGCACGGCCTGCCGGTAGGCGGTGCCGGCGACGGGTGGGCCGATCTCGGGCCCGAAGCCGGTGCTGTCGTCCAGCAGGGCGTGGACGAGGAGGGGGCTGCCGGCGGTGGCCCGGTGGTAGGCGCTGCGGACGCTTCCCGGCAGGGCCCGTCCGGCCTGGGCGGCGAGCAGTTCGCCGACACTCGCCTCCGACAGGGGAGCCAGCCGTACCCGGCGGTGCGGCTGGCGGAGGAGTTCGGTGTGCGCGGCCGAGCGTATCTCGCCGAAATGCCCCGAGGTCGCGCACACCACCAGCACCCGCCGGGAGCGGCTGCGGCGCAGCAGGTGGACGAGCGTCCGCACGGATGCCGCATCCATGGCGTGGGCGTCGTCCACGGCGATGACCAGGGGCCGTTCGTCGTGGACGAGGTGCTGGAGCGCCTCGGCCGTCACATCTTCGGAGGGCTCGGACGGGGCCTGGGGCCCCGGGTTCCGGGAGAGGCGGTTTTTGGCCGAGGAGTTCACTGCCGGGGCGGCGTGGTGTGATATCGCGTACTCCGCCTCGGCGTTGCGTAGTAATTGGCCCACCAGGCTCAGCGGCTGATCTCGTTCCGCCCAGGAGGCCGTACCGGTCAGTATGCGTGCGCCGGTGCTGTTCAGTGTGGTGAGGAATTCGTGGACCAGTTGGGTCTTTCCGGATCCGGGACCCCCCGTGATGATCATGAGCCGGCCGTTTCCCCGCGTGCTGTCGGTGAACGCCTCAGTCAGGGCCTGCAGTTCTCGTGTGCGGCCGAAAAGGTGCATCGAGGATCCCCCCTGGATTCTTTCTGCCGAGCCGGATCGTGCCCCGTTTTCCGCGTGACGGGTCGGTGTCGCGCGACGGTGCGTGCAAAGTCTGTGAGGGCGACGGTGCCGCCGCAAAGGCGGCGCGCCGAACCGGTACGGGCCTCGGTGGACGGCTCCTGACCGGCGGCGCAGTGTTCGCGCGTGGGCCGACGTGAGTCCTGCCCGCTCCGCGCGAGAGGCGTCGCATCCTCTGGTCTCCCGTTTTTCCGCGTACCGTGGGCGGACTCCAATGCCGCCTTGCATTGATGTGCCGGTGCTTACCGACGGTACGACCGCGAGAAGGCCTGGAATCCATGGGGCGAACAGTTTCGGCCAATTACTGGCTGAAATTGATTCGGGGCGTTCCGCGGTTTTGCTGATCGAGTTCTGAGCTTTGCTGTGAAGTCGCGAGAATAAAGATTGGATTCCTATAGCAGTTAGGAACGCTATCTGTCCAGGCCAACGTTGTCAACTGCCGTCCTTGTGACGTCCGTTGCTTACTGCCCGGCCCGTCCGCCAAGGCGTCCTTTTACAGTCCGTTGATTTACCGGACGGTTAAAGAAAGGAACCGGGCATGACGGGCCATGGCATCGGTCACGGGCAAGCGCTTGTGGTGCCCGTTCGGGCACCCGCGCGGTCCGGGGCCGTCAGGGCAGGATCGCGTCGATGTACCCGCCGTCGACGCGCAGGGCTCCGCCGGTCGTGGCCGACGCCTGCTCGGAGCTGAGGTACACGACCATGTGGGCGATCTCCTCCGGCTCGATCAGCCGCTGCAGCAGCGACTGCGGGCGGTGCTCGCGCATGAACGTGCGCTGCGCCTGCTCCCAGGGCAGTTCCCGGTCGACGAGCTCGTATACGAAGTCCTCGACGCCGCCGGTGTGCGTGGGTCCCGCGATGACCGAGTTCACCGTCACGCCCGTGCCCGCGGCCTTCTTGGCGAAGCCGCGGCTCACGGCCAGCAGTGCCGTCTTCGACATGCCGTAATGGATCATCTCGGCGGGGATGACGACCGCCGAGTCGCTGGCGACGTACTGGATCCGCCCCCAGCCACGCTCGGTCATGCCCGGCAGATACAGCCGGGTGAGCCGTACGGCGGCGAGGACGTTCACCTCGAAATAGCGCCGCCACTCGTCGTCGGTGATCTCCAATGGGTCCGCGGCACCGAAGACACCCAGATTGTTGACGAGGACGTCCACCTGCGGCAGCACCTCCGCCACCCGGGCCGCACCCTCGTCGTGGGACACATCGGCGGCCACCGGCACCAGTTCCGCGCCGGGCGCCTGGCGCGCCAGCCTCTCGACGCTCTCGGCCACCCTCCGCTCGTCCCGGCCGTTGACGCCCACGCGGGCGCCGGCCCGGGCGAGGGCGACGGCGATGGCCGCGCCGATGCCCTGGGTCGAGCCGGTGACCAGCGCGGTGCGTCCTGTCAGATCGATCTGCATGGGCGGACGGGTTCCCTTCGTGGGCGCGTGGGTGTCACGGCCCGTCAAGTGTGGCGGCCCGGCACGCGGAACGGGCGGCGGACGCGAGCGCGATCGGCCGTTCGGCCGTGTCCACCGACGGCGAGACCGCCCACGACCGACGGCGGCCCCGCCCGGACCAGGGTGCACGTGTGATTGTTCATCCCGCGAGTCGGGAAACGGCGCGTCCGGGTCGGACCCGCGGACGCCGGACCCGCGGTCGCCGGCCCCGCCCGGTCGGGCCGGCGCGGCCCCGGAGAGCGACGGCGCCCCCGCCTCACCCGGTTGCCCGAGCACTCCGGCTTCCCTGGTAGGACACGGTTTCCCCGCACCGGAGGCGACGGGCGACGGGAAACCCGTCGACGCACGGCGGCCCGGGCGGACACGCTGATGCCGTCAACGCCAAGCACGACCTGCGACGACGCAGGAGAACTGCAAGGGGGAACTCATGCGCAAGATGACGCGCGGCGCTGCCGCGTTCGCGACCGCGGCGGCGGCGGTGGTGGCGATGACCGGCGCGGCGCACGCCAAGCCGGCGGGCGATCCCTGGGCGGGCTGCCCGGACGGCGCGGTCTGCGTCTACCCGCAGAACCAGAACCCGGCCCAGTCGCCGAGCCTGGTCCTCTACAGCTACGGCCCGCACAACCTCAGCAACCAGGTGGGCCGCCACTGGGTCCTCAACAACCAGTACGGCGGGGCGACCGCCAGCCTGTGCACCGGCTACAACGGCGCCGGCTGCGGCAACCCCATCGCCGAGAGCACGGGCGTGTACGCCGACCTCACGCCGATCAACTCCATCACCCTCAACCGGCCGTGACCCCACCCACGGCTGACTGAGGGGCGCCACGGGGGAGAGCTTCCGGAACCGCAACCGCGGTTCCGGAAGCTCGTTTTCGGCCACTCCGTACGGATGGCTGGGCCACCTGTCGTACCCCCGCAGTAACCTGGGCTTCCGCCGTCTCACGGCCTGGGCACGCTTGCCATGGGGGACGCCTTGGGGGAGCCGCAACAGGGAGCCGACACCGGCAACCGGAACGACAACGACGGGGACCGGACGGTGCCGACCACACCGTCCTTCCCCGCACAACTACGACGACTGAGGCAGCAACGCGGTCTGTCGCTCGCCGACCTGGCCAGACAGACCCACTACAGCAAGGGGTATCTCAGCAAGATCGAGACGGGCGCGAAGCGCGCCACCGTCGACGTCGCCCGCCGCTGCGACCAGATCCTGGACGCCGAGGGCGAGTTGCTGCGCCTGGTAGCGGCACCGCGCCCGGCCCGGCCCGGTGACGGCAACGATGTCACCGGCCCCGCCTGCCCCTACCCCGGCCTGTCCGCGTACACCACCCAGGACGCCGGCCGGTTCTTCGGCCGGGAGCGGGCCACGGACGCGCTCGTGGAACGGGTCTTCGGCAGGATCGGACACGGGCCGCTGCTGCTCGTCGCGCCCTCCGGCGCGGGCAAGTCCTCCCTGCTCAACGCCGGTCTCGTACCCGCGCTCCGGCGCCCCGGCGGCTTTCCGATGGCGGGCGCCGACCGCTGGCCGGTGATCACCCTCACTCCCACCGCCCACCCGCTGGACGAACTGCTCGAACGCACCGCCAAGATCCTCGGCGGCGACCTCGGCCTCACCGCCGCCCGGCTGGGCGAGCGGCCCGAGACCCTCCTGACCGCCGCCCGCACCCGCGCGGACACGGCCCCCGCCGGACGCAGGCCACCGCCCCCGCCCCGGCTCGTCCTGCTCGTCGACCAGTTCGAGGAACTGTTCACCCTCTGTCCCGACGAGGCCGAACGACGCGCCTTCGTTCGCGTCCTGCGCACCCTGGCGGCACCGCCGCCGGCACCCGGATACGACCCCGCGGTCGTCGTCCTCGGCGTACGCGCCGACTTCTCCGGCCGATGTCTCGACCTTCCGGAACTCGCCCCCGTCTTCGCCGACGGACTCCACGTACTGCCGCCGATGACCACGGCCGAGCTGTGCCAGTCCATCACCCGCCCCGCCGAACTCGCCGGCATCGGCCTCGAACCCGGCCTCATCCCCGTGCTGCTGCGGGACGCCGGGCTGACCGGCGAACCAGGCTCCCAGAGCATCCCCTCCGGCGTGCTCCCCCTCGTCTCCCACGCCCTGCTGGCCACCTGGCGCCACCGCGAGGCCGACACACTGACCGTCGCCGGGTACGAGAGCACCGGCGGCATCCAGGGAGCCGTGGCGCGCACCGCCGAGGACGCCTTCGCCCAGCTGTACCCCGCCGAGCAGCAGACCATCCGGCGCATCCTGTCCCGGCTCGTGCGGGTGTCCGACGGCACCGGCACCACCCGGCGCCGGGTCGGCCGTGCCTCGCTCATGAGCCAGCTCGCCGACGCGGAGGGCGCCGACACCGCCCTCGACGTGTTCGTCCGCGCCCGGCTCGTCACCGTCGACAGCGACAGCGTCGAGATCACGCACGAGGCCCTGCTGCACAGCTGGCCCCGGCTGCGGGCCTGGATCGACGCCGACCGGGCCGGGCTCCTCGTCCGCCAGCAACTCGCCCACGCCGCCGCCCAATGGGAGCGCGAGGGCCGCGACCCGTCCGCGCTCTACCGCGGCACACGGCTGGACAGCGTACGGTCCTGGACCGGAGAACGGGACGGCCTCGGTCCGCTGGGCCCCGTCGAGAAGGCGTTCCTGGGCGCCAGCCGGGCGGAGGAGGAGACCCGGCGGCGCCTGGCCCGGCGTCAGGTACGTCTGCGCCAGGCGCTGGTGGCCACCCTCGTCGTCCTGCTCGGCTGCGCCCTGGCCGTCGGCGGTCTCGCCTACCGGCAGCGGTCCGACGCACTCGCCCAGGAACGCCTCGCCCGCTCCCAGGCCCTCGCCGCCCGCTCCACCCTGCTGGCCGGGGGCCGTCCCGAGGCCTCCATGCTGCTCGCCGCGGAGGCCTACCGCACGGAGCCGACCGCCACCGCCCGCGGTGCCCTGCTGAGCACCCAGGCCGAGCCCTTCGCGGCCCGGCTCGACGGACACCACGGCCCGGTCAACGCGGTCGCCCTGGCGCCGGGCGGCCACCTGCTGGCGACCGGCAGCTCCGACGGCACGGTCCGCCTGTGGCGCCTGACCGACCACCGGACGACCGCGACGCTGACCGTCCCCGGCCGGATCCGCTCCATCAGCTTCGCCCCGGACGGCCGTACCCTCGCCGTCACGGCGACCGCCGGGCCGGTACGACTGTGGTCGCCGGGCCGCTCCACCCGGGCCACCCTCCTGCCGGCGGACACCCGGGCGGCCCGCGCGGTCGCCTTCGGCCCCCGTGGCCACACCGTCGCCGTCGCCGCCGCCGACGGAGCCGTCCAGCTCTGGGACACGGCCGGGACGCCCCGCCGGACGGCCCGCCTCACCGGCCACTCCGGCCAGGTCGACGCGCTCGCGTTCGCCCCGGACGGAGGGCTGCTCGCCTCGGCCGGCGCGGACCGGACCGTCCGGCTGTGGGACCCCGGCAGCGCCCGGCGGGCGGCCGTCCTGCGCGGCCACACCGACGAGGTGCTCGGCCTGGCCTTCACCCCCGACGGCCAGGGCCTGGCCAGCGGGGGAGTGGACCGGACGGTACGGCTGTGGGACGTCGCGCGCCGCCGGGCCACGGCGACGCTCACCGGGCACAGCGACGACGTCAACGCCGTGGCCTACACCCCCGACGGCACCACGGTGATCAGCGCGAGCGGCGACGGCACCACCAGACTCTGGGACGTCCGCAGCGGACGGCTCGTCACGACCCTGACCGGCCACACCGACTACGTGATGTCCGTGGCCGTCGACACCACCGGCACCCTGCTCGCCACCGGCGGGTTCGACCAGTCCGTGGTCCTGTGGGACCTGCGCGGCCGGATCCTGGCGGCACGCCCCTTCACCGAGGTCTCGGGCGTCGCCTACCGCCCCGACGGGCGGCTGCTCGCCACCGCAGACGCGGATCACACCGTGCGGCTGTGGGATCCGGCCCGGGGCCGTGGCCGGCCCACGACCCTGGCGGGCTCGCGCGGAAGCGTCACCACCGTGGCGTTCACACCGGACGGCGGCACGCTCGCCTCCGCCGGCTCCGACGGCACGATCGTGCTGTGGGACGTGGCCGCCCGTCGCCCGCGCGCCGTGCTGCACGGCCACCGCGGAGCCGTGTTCGCGCTGGCGTTCTCACCGGACGGCCGTACGCTCGCCTCCGCGGGCGCCGACCGCACCCTTCGCCTCTGGGACGTCCCCGGCCGCCGCACGCTCGCCGTCCTCACCGGCCACACCGACTACGTCAACGACGTCGCGTTCAGTCCCGACGGACACACGCTGGCCAGCGCCGGCGACGATCTGACGGTCCGTCTGTGGGACGCGCGCACGCACCGCGGGCTGGCCACGCTGACCGGTCACACCGGCGCCGTCCGCGGCGTCACCTTCGGCCCCGACGGCCACACGCTGGCCAGTTGCGGCAACGACGGCATCGTACGCCTGTGGGACACAGCCCGGCACCGGCTCCTGGTCTCGCTGACGGGCCACGCCGGCTCGGTGCGCGGCCTGGCGTTCTCACCGGACGGCAGGCTGCTCGCCAGCAGCGGCAACGACCGTACGGTACGGCTGTGGGACGTGCCCGGACGGCGGCCGTGGGCCACGCTCACCGGGCACACCAACGCGGTGTGGGGCGTGGCCTTCGCACCCGACGGGCGGACGGTGGCGAGCAGCAGCAACGACGGCACGGTACGGCTGTGGAGCCTGGACACCCGGGCCCGGCTGACGGAGATCTGCCGCCTGGAGCGGGACATGGGCCCGGCGACGCGCCGGGCCCTGTTCCCCGGCGAGCCCGCACCCGACGGGCCGGCGTCCCCGGCGCACTGAGCAACCGCCCTGCTCGGACGCGGTTTCCCGGGCGTTGCCCGTTGCCCGGCCGAACAGGGCCCCGCGGCACCGGGGACCGGCGCACCGCGGCCGGGCAGGCTGTGCCCGCACCACCGCATCCCAGCTTCACCGGACGACCTCACCACAGAAAAACGGGGGTTCCGCCATGCTCCGGCGAACCGGCGCCATCGGCACACTCATCGCCCTGCTGACCACACTTCTCCTCACGACGTCGGCGACCGCCGCCGACCCCCTCGCCCGGCCGGCCCGGGCGGCGGACGCCGGCTGCGGCGTCCTCGCCCCGGGCGCCACCGCGGCGGCCGAACGCGCCGTCGACGCCGCCTGCCGGCAGGTCGCCGCCGGCGTCTGGTACACCTGGGCCGGCGGCCACGGCCCCCAGCCCGGCCCCACCTACGGCAAGGTGGACCCGACCGACCCCGCCAGCGAGCACGACCCCGAACGCCTCGGCTTCGACTGCTCCGGCCTGGTCCGCTACGCCTACGCCCAGGCCACCGGCGCCGACATCCTCAACGGCGACGCGAGCGCCCAGTACTACACCCATCGCACCGCCGACCGCTTCACCGCGGCCGACGGCCTCGCCCCGCTGCGCCCCGGCGACCTGCTCGCCTACGGCAGTGCGGCGGACCTGCACCACATCGCCCTCTACCTCGGCGCGGGAAAGATGGTGGAGGCCCGGCAGTCCGGCACCAAGCTGATGGTCAGTGACGTACGCCTCGGCGGGGACTACTTCGGAGCCGTCCGCGTCAACACCGGGACCGTCGAAGGACCCGTCTTCCGCACCTGGGGCACCGGCGTCTGGACCAAGGCCCAGCCCTCCGTCAGGGCCGCCCGCGTCTACGCCTTCCCCGGCCCGACCACCGTCCGGGTCGCCTGCCAGAAGCACGCCGAGGTCGTCACCGCCGAGGGCTACACCAACGACGCCTGGTCCTACCTCCCCGACTACCGAGCCTGGGTCACCAACATCTACATCCAGGGCCCGGCCTGGCTGGACGGCGTACCCACCTGCGCGCCCTGAGACACGTTCCGTGAGACGGCCGGGGCCCGGAACGGCGGTTGATCGCGCCGCCCGGGCAGCCGGTCGCCCGGGTGTCCGCGGTTGTCTTCAGCCCGGTTGGAAGAACGCGAGCATTCTCCGGCCGGCGTCCGGCGCCATCAGGATCTCCTGGACGCGCGCGGACTGCCGGCCGGCAGCGCCGGCGCGTTCGAACATCTCGCGTTCGTACTCCTTGACGGCGGCGGGAAGGTCGTCCGGGTGCGCGGCGAGCGCGAGGCCGAGCAACGCGCCGTCGAGCAACGCCATGTTGGCGCCCTGACCCACCGGCGGCATCAGATGCGCGGCATCGCCGAGCAGCGTGACGTCCGGCCGCGACGGCCAGGTCAGACCGACGGGGAGCGTGGTGATCGGCCGTGGCAGGACCGTGTCGTCGCAGGCGGCGATCAGCGCGGTGAACCGTGGGTCCCAGCCGGCGAAAAGCTCGATCAGCCGCGCCCGGGCCGCGGCGGGGTCGTCGAACGGGATTCCGCTGGTCCCGAACCAGTCCTCGGCGGTGCGGAACCCGAGGTAGACGCGTACCCGGCCGTCGCCGTTGCGCTGCGCCGACAGGGACTGCCCGTCGCCGAGCACCCAGTAGTTGCCGCGTCCGACCATCGCCGCGAGATCGGGACGGGTGCGGTCGACGTCGGGGATACCGAGCTCGACGACGTTCTGGCCGGTGTGCGCCGGCCGGGCGTCGGTGAGCAGCGGGCGGACCCGGGAGTCCGCGCCGTCGGCACCGACCAGCAGGCCGTACGACGCACTGCTGCCGTCGGCGAAACGCAACAGGCCGTCCTCGGCGTGCTCCAACGCGTGTCCCCAGCGCACCGCGTGCCCGGGCAGCGCATCCAGCAGCAGGTCGCGCAGATCGGCACGGTCGACCTCGGGGCGATCCGCCGGGGCGTCGTCGGGAGTGTCCTCCTGGAGGAGCAGGGTGCCGTCCGGCTCCAGAAGGCGCAGGTCCTGGCCTTCGCGACGGGCGATCGCGTGGAACCGGTCGATCAGGCCGGCCTCGCGCAACGCCCGCTGCCCGGTCCCCGAGTGCACGTCGAGCATGCCGCCCTGACCGCGTGCGCCGCGCGACGCCTCACGTTCGTACACGACGGCGTCGATGCCGTTCAGGTGCAGCACACGGGCAAGGGCCAAGCCGCCCAGACCGGCTCCGATGATGCTGATGGTCATGGTCGCCTCCGATTCACCGGCGGAGCCGGGGCGCGAGCGCCGTGCGCACGATCTCGGCCGCCTTGCTCTCAGCGGGCCCGTCCACGGCTCCGGGTTCCGGTTGCAGCACGCGCCGGATCTGCAGCAGCAGTTGGTTGGTCGACCGCCAGAGCGGGACGAACATGCCGGCGACCGGCCCGACGCCCGTGACCGGGCCGCCGGACAGTTCGGTGACCTGCTGGGCGATCGTGACCGTCGCCGGGTCCCGCAGGATCAGATGCACCTCCCCGTCGACCAGCCGGAGTTCCATCTCGCGCGCGGCGGCTTCCTCCGGGTTCGCGTCCGTGGTCGTCTCCGGATCCAGTTCGTCGATCTTGGCGGCGACCGCGTCCGGGTCGACGCCGAGTTCGCGCAGCACCCTGGCCGCCATGCTGTTCTCCGCCCGCAGCATCGCCTCCAGGAGGTGATGGCTGCCCACCGGCGCGCCACCGGCGAGCGCGCCGGCGGCGGACAGGGTGTCCTCGGTGGCAGCCGTGCCGGCCGGCCACGGGCCGCCCGCGACGTCCTGCGATCCCTCCGACGAGGCCAGCACCGCCGCACGGATCCTGCTGACCGGAACGATCCGTTCGGCGAGCACCTTGGCGCCGACGCCCTCACCCTCACTGACAAGGGCGAGCAGGACGTGTTCCGTACCGATGTCGGTGTGGTGCAACTGCTGCGCCTCGCGCAGGGCGAGCTCCAGCGTCCTCTTAGCGCCCGGCGCGAACGGGATGTGGCCGCTCCGTTCCCGCGTACCGGGTTCGACCACCGCGGCGATGTCGGCCCGCGCCGTCTCCTTGTCGTACCCGAGCCCGTGCAGCACCCTCGCCGCCGTGCTGTCCGGCACCTCCAGCAGCCCCAACAGGAGGTGCTCCGTGCCGATGTGGTCGTGCTTGAGCTCCCTCGCCTGCTCCTGGGCCGTGACGACCGCCCGGCGGGCCTTCACCGTGAACCGCTCGAATGTCATGCTTCCATGCTCGCAACCCTGTCAATACAGTGTTATTGACAGGGTCACCGTGCCGGAGGGAGGGGTCTGATGGAGACACCGTCAAACTGGGAGGACCGACTCGCGCGCTGGCGGGAGGAGTTGGAGCTGTTCGAGCGGCTGGAGGAGACACCCTGGGTCACGCTGGCGAAGGCGGAAGCCGAAACCGGCGTCTCCCGGTCGGCGTTGCGGTCCTGGTACCGCAATGGCGAGATCCGGTCCCGGCTGGTGGACGGCCCGAACGGCCCGCAGCGGCTGGTCCAGTTGGACGCGGTGATCGAGCGCGCCGCCGCGTCACCGCGCATCCAGCGCAGGGCGGAACGAGAAGTCGGCCTGGAGGCCCAGGTCACCCTGCTACGGCACCGCGTCGACCAGCTCGAGCTGCGGCTGGCCGCGCTGGAGCGGAAGTGACGTCACCGCCGCCGATGCCCCGCGCTAGTCGTCGGAGCCGGTGGCCGACGGGGGCACCTCCAGGACGAAGAACAGGAAGCAGGTCCTGGTCGCCAGGTCGTGGAAGCCGTCGGGGAACAGTTCGCGGGCGGCCGGGTCGGGCTGCGGCTCGCTGAGGGCGGCGAGGCGGAAGCCGGCGGTGGTGAAAGCGTCGGTCATCGCGTGCAACGGCTTGCGCCAGAACCTCATGGGGGCGGTCCGGCCGTTGAGCGTCCAGTCAAACGTGTAGCTGGTGGTCGCGAAGTAGTCGGGACGGGGGTCTGTGAACGTGTAGGCCACGAAAGGGTGCTCCACCGACGCGATCAGCCGGCCGCCGGGACTGAGCACCCGCCGCAACTCGGCCAGCGCGGGCCCCCAGTCCTCCAGGTAGTGCAGCACCAGCGACGCGACCACGTCGTCGAACGCACCGTCGGCGAACGGCAGACGGTCGCTCAGGTCGGCCAGGTGCAGGGCCACGTCGTCACCCAGCCGCCGCCTGGCCAGCGCCAGCATCCCGGCGCTGACGTCCATTCCGGTCACGACCGCGCCACGGTCGCGCAGCGCGGCGGACAGGGGGCCCGAGCCGCAGCCGGCGTCCAGGATCCGACGGCCGGCCACGTCTCCGGCGAGGGCCAGCATCGCCGGCCGCTCGTAGTACGCGTTCACGAGGCTGTTCTCGTTCTCCGCCGAGTACGCCTCGGCGAAACCGTCGTAGTCGTTCACCTGGTCCCGCCCCGGGGACGGGACGGAGTTCTCGGGTACATCGCCGACGCATTCCATCGTCGCAGGCTAGTCGTCAAGTGATCCACCCGGGCAGCGTTCGCGGGGCCGCTCTTCCTCGTGGACGGTCAGGAGCTGTGCAGGACGACGAGTTGCCGGGTCGCTCGTGTCATCGCGACGTAGCGGTCCACCGCTCCCTCCACGCCTTCGCCGAACTTCTCCGGGTCGACGAGGACGACCAGGTCGAACTCGAGTCCCTTCGACAGCTCCGGGGACAGCGAACGGACACGTGACGTGCCGCGGAACGCGGGATCGCCGATGACACAGGCGATCCCGTCGGCATGGGCGTCCAGCCAGCCGTCGAGAACCGGGCGCAGATCGGAGACCGGCCCGTGCACGACGGGAACGCCGCTGCCACGGATGGACGCCGGTACGTTGGCGTCCGGCAGCACGGCCCGGATGACCGGCTCGGCCTCCGCCATGATCTCCTCCGGCGTCCGGTAGTTGACGCTCAGGGAGGCCAGGCCGATCCGGCCGAACCCGACCCGTTCGAGCCGTTCCCGCCATGACTCCGTGAACCCGTGCCTGGCCTGGGCGCGGTCCCCGACGATGGTGAAGCTCCGGGACGGGCAGCGGAGCAGCAGCATCTGCCATTCCGCGTCGGTCAGTTCCTGCGCCTCGTCCACGACGATGTGCGCGAACGGCCCCGCCAGCAGGTCCGGTTCGACGGCCGACACCGCCGACAACTCGGACTCGTCGACCAGGTTGCGCCGCAGGTCCTCCCGGCGCAGCTGCGTCACGAGGCCCTCACCGTCGTCATCGGCCTGGATCAGCGCGTCGACGACCTGCGCCATACGGTCGCGCTGCGCGGCGAGGACGGCCTCCTGCCGGCGCTTGCGCCGTGCCGCCTCCGGGTCGCCGAGCCGCTGCCGTGCCGCGTCCAGCAGCGGCAGGTCGGACACCGTCCACGCCCGGGCGTCCGCACGCTGCAACAGCCGGACGTCGTCACGGCCGAGCCAGGGGGCACACAACCGCAAGTAGGCGGGTACCGACCACAGGTCTCCCACGAGGTCGGCCGCCTCCAGCAGCGGCCAGGCCCGGTCGAAGGCCGTGAGCAGTTCCCTGTTCCGCAGCAGCGACCTGCGCAGCAGCTCGGGTGAGGCGTCCCCTTCGTGCTTGTCCATCAGGATCGTGAGCAGCTCCTCCAGGACCTGGTCGCGCGCCTCGTTGTGCGGGGTACCGGGCTCCGCCGCCTCGAACGCCACGGCCCAGTCGTCGGCGCTCAGCCAGATGTCGGACCAGTGGGTGGTGACCGTCATGCCCTCGGTGGGCGGCTCCTCGTAGAACCGCACGGCCGTCTCGATCGCCTTCACCATCGCCGCGGACGACTTCAGGCGGGCCACGTCCGGGTCGGCCTCGACCGCCGCCCCGGCCCCCTCGGCGACGAGGTCCCGCAGGATGCAGGTCTGCACGCCCTCCTCCCCGAGGCTGGGCAGGACATCGGCGACGTAGGCGAGGTACGGCCGGTGCGGACCGACGAACAGCACGCCGCCCCGGCGGTGTCCGAGCCGGGGGTCGGAGTGCAGCAGGTAGGCGGAGCGGTGCAGGGCCACCACGGTCTTCCCCGTACCCGGACCGCCGTCCACGACCAGGGCGCCGTGGGATCCCGCCCGGATGATGGCGTCCTGGTCGGCCTGGATGGTGCCGAGCACGTCCCGCATCCGCGGTGAACGGTTGCCGCCCAGGCTGGCGATGAAGGCGGACTGGTCGTCGAGCGCGGCGTGCCCGACCAGCCCGTCGGCGGTGAACACCTCGTCCCAGTAGTCGCTGATCCGGCCGTCCGTCCAGCGGTACCTGCGGCGGCTCGCCAGCCCCATCGGGTTGGCGTGGGTGGCCCCGAAGAACGGCTCGGCCGCGGGCGAGCGCCAGTCGACCAGCAGCCGACGCCCCGTACCGTCCGTGAGGCCGAGCCGTCCGACGTACACGGGCTCGGGGCTGTCCGCGGTGACCATGCGTCCGAGGCACAGGTCCAGGCCGAAGCGGCGCAGGGTGCGCAGCCGGGCGGTCAGCCGGTGGATCTCCGCGTCCCGGTCCATGGCCTGCCGGCCCTTCCCGCCGGGTGCCCTGCGCTCGGCGTCGAGGCGGCCGGCCAGTTCGGCGATCGACTCGTCGAGACACTGCGCGACGGCCGCGAAGTGTTTCTCGTCGGCGGCGATGAGCGCGGGGTCGGCCTTGGGGGAGAGGCGGTCGGGAAGATCGAAGGCGCTGGTGGTCAGGGAACGGTTGGTCCTGGTCAGGGAACGATGCACGTCAATGGCTCCGATGAGGCCGATCGCGGTTTCAGGTCACGGGTTCCGGGTCGTGGCTCGGCACGCCCGGGTGGTTCGCGCGAGAGGTTCACGCGGGGTGGTTCGCGCGGAGTTGTTCACGCCGTCACGTGCGGGCCTTACCGGCCCACGCCGTCGAGGAGCAGCCGAGCGGCCACCGACACGCCGTCGGCCCGGACCCGGCCGGCCACGGCGGTCGCTCGTGCGCGGGTCCCGGGGGCGAGGGCCGCCCGAAGGGCCGCGGTCAGGGAGGCCAGGGTGGGAGTGGGGCCGTCGTGCGCCACGCCGACGCCCAGCTCGGCCACCCGGCCGGCCCAGTACGGCTGGTCCGCCGCCTGGGGCACCACCACCTGGGCCGCGCCGGCCCGCGTGGCCGTCGTCGTCGTACCCGCGCCCCCGTGGTGCACGACGGCGGCCACCCGGCCGAACAGCGCCTGCTGGTTGACCTCGCCGACGACGAAGCAGTCGTCCTGGTCGTCGATCCGGGACAGGTCCGCCCAGCCACGCCCCACGACCGCGCGGCGGCCCTGCGCCCGGACCGCCTCGATGGCGACCTCGGCGACGTCCGGCGACGCGTGCATCGGCATGCTGCCGAAGCCCACGTACACCGGGGGCGCGCCCGCGTCGAGGAACGCCGTCAGGCCGGCCGGCAGCGGCCGCGGGTCGGGCAGGATCCACGCGCCGGTCTGTACGACGTCGAGGTCCGGAGTCTCGTGCCACGGGTCCAGGACCGGATCCGTCGCCAGCCACGGCCGCTCGCCGATGACGTAGTCACGGACGCCGGCCACCGGTGGCAGGCCGATCGATGCCCGGTTCGTGTTGAGCGCCTCACCGAACAGCGCGTCGACGCTCCGGGCGTCCAGGTCCCACAGCACCCGGGGGTCGGTGACCTCCGGCGGGAGCGGCCGGCCCGGGTAGGCCAGCGGCCGGCGGTGCGGCGCGGGCAGGGTGAGTTGCTGGAAGGTCACGGACACGGAGCGGATGCCCAGCTTCTCGGCCACCGACAGCGCGCCCGCGGCGGCCGGCAGCACACCGGTCGCCACCAGCACGTCGCATCCCTCGGCCGCCGCCGTGACCCCGTCCAGCTGACCGGCGATCAGCTCGGCGGCGCGCCGGGGCAGGGAGGAGGGCGACGGTGCCGCGTTCGTCAGCGCGCGCGCCGAAGGGCCGACCGGCACCAGGGGCACGCCGACACCGGCCAACCGCTGTGCGAAGTCCTCGTCCGGCGGCGCGCACACCCGTACCTCCGCGCCGAGTTCCCGCAAGCGCACCGCGAGTCCCGCCAGCGGTTCGACGTCCCCACGCGACCCATACGTCGACAGAAGAACACGCACGTCGTAAAGCCCCCATTTCTGCGATTTCCCGGCCTCGGCCGATGATTCTGCGGTACGACGGGGGCCTTGCCGCAAGCCCCCCGGTGCGCTATAAGTTGAGAGTGGCAAGGAGTGGGTTACCTCCTTGCCTTTTGTTTTTCGTCCCGTGCCGAGCGACTTCGTCCCGCCTTCACGGCCGCCTTCACGCTCCGCCTTCGCGTCGCGCACCGGTGATCAGAAATGCCGGATGCCGTGTGGTGGGTGATCCTGAAGAGATGCGGGGTGTTCCAGGTGCTCGGCTGCCGGCGGCGTACGCCGCCTCTGGCCGTCGTGCGCTGCGTGTGACCCTTGTCGCCGGAGGGTGCTTCTATCTCTTCCGCTACGGCTTCGACCGCCCGGTGGCGGCGATCTACGCGCTGTTCACCGTGGTGGCGCTGGGCGGTCTCTCCAGGATTCCCGGTACCGGGCGGCAGCAGGCGGCGGTGATACTCCGCCTGCTGCCGGTGTGCTGGGTGCTGGTGACCGTGGGCACCTATCTGTCGGTGCGGACCTGGACCGCGGCCGTCGGGATGCTGGTGGTCGGCTTCACGCTGGCCTTCTCCGCCGTGGGCGGGCCACGCCTGGCCGGGGCGGCCCCCGGCCTTCAACTCCTCTACATCCTGCCGTCCTTCCCGCCCTACGATCCCGGCTCGCTCGGCGACCGGCTGATCGGCACGACCACGGGAGCGGTGCTGTTCGTGGCCGCCGAGGCGCTGCTCTTCCGCGAGCCCGCCCCGCTCCCGTACCGGGAGCGGGCCGCACGGACGGCCCTGAACGCCGAGCACTGCGCCACCCGGCTCGCGGCACCCCCCTACGCCCTGACCGACACGGACGTCCGGGCGGCCCGGGCGGCGGGCCAGGCGCTTCGGCCGCTCAACGTGCCGGAGGCGGAACGCCCGGCCGGTCCCGGGGTACGCGACCGCGCCCTCACCCACACGGGTCTGGCCATCCGCACCCTGCTCAGCAGACTGGCCCAGCTGCCCGCGGGGCCGGGGGCGGGGCCGGCGGCGAGGCAGGAGACGGCACCCGATGCGACCGCCGGGCCGGTGCGGGAAGCGGAACTCGGTGTGACCGCCGTGCTGCGGGCCGTGGCGGCACTCGCGGCGGCGACCGCGGCCTGTCTGCGGGCCGGAGATTCCCCTTCGGCGGAGCAGGAGGCGCTGGCCGCGGCACGCGAACGGCTGTCGGAGGCGTCCGCCGGGACGGCTGCCACCAGGGCGCACGGCTCGCTCCCGCCCGGGGGGACCATGTGTGCGCCAGGCCTGCCGCCCGCCGTCCTGCGACGCCACGCGGCCGTGCTGGAGATCGCCGACGCGGCGCTGGCGATGGGCGCGGCGGCCGATCTGGCGGTGCGCGGCCGGCACGCCACGGTGGAGCTGCCGGTGGGCCACTTCTGGTACGCCAGGAGCCCGGACCCCGTCCTGTGGTGGCACCGGATGCACGGCCACGCCGGGCGCAGGTCGGTGTTCTTCCAGAACGCGGTGCGCATGGCCCTGGCCCTGACCGCGGCCAGGCTCGTGGCCGGGGTGGACACCCTGCCGCACGGGTTCTGGGCCACGCTGGCGACCCTCACCCTCACCCGCACCACGCTGGGCGCGACGTGGAGCACCATCCGTCTGGCGCTCGCCGGCACGCTTGCCGGGGCCCTGGTGAGCGCCGGAATACTGATCCTGGCGGGTTCCGGCACCGCCGTCTACGCCGTCCTGCTGCCGCTGCTGATGCTGTTCGCCTTCACCGTGGGACCGGTCAAGGGCATGGGCTGGGCACAGGGACTGTTCACCGTGACCGTGGCACTGGTCTTCGCGCAGCTGGCGCAGCCGACGTGGCGGCTGGCGGAGGTCAGGATCCTCGACGTGCTGGTCGGCAGTGCGATCGGCGCCGTCTTCGGCGTGCTGGCCTGGCCTCGGGGCGCCCATGACGAGATGCGCCGGGCAGGGGCGGAACTCCTGCGCAGGGCGGCGGAGATCGTGGTCGCGACCAGCGCCTCGGTGGCGGGCGGCGCCGCGTCGCCCGCCCCGTCGGGAGTGCCGGGGCGCCGGTCGCTGCAACGTGCCGTCATCCTCGCCGAGTCCGCGTACGCACAGTTGCAGAGCGAGCCCCCGGCCCTCGGGGGGCGGGGGCGGCGGGCGGGGCCGCCACACGTGGTCGACTGGCAGGAGACGCTGATCACCGGACACCACGCCCTGTGGGGCAGCGCCCGCATGCTGGAGCCGCCGCTCGCCGAGTTGAGCCCGGCGGCGGCCGAGTCCGCGGGCACGCTGGGGGAACGGGTGGCGGGGCGGATGCTGCTGGTCTCGGCGGCGCTGGACCCGGGGGAGGACACCCCGGCCACGTCGGTACCGCTGATCGATCCGGCCCTGGCGGCCTTCTCCGCCGAGCCGCCCGGCGCTCCGCGACGGTACTACGCCACCGTGGCATGGCTGGGCTCGCTCATGACCGACCTGAGACGCATCGCGCACGCCGACCACACCCCCGAGGCCGGCCCGGGAGGGGCCGACGGGCGTTGACCGGGCGCTCAGCCGACGGGGGCGCCGAACCACTCGGGCAGTCGGCCGAGCAGCTCCCGCTGCTCGTCGCCGACCCACGCGACATGGCCGTCCGGCCGCAGCAGTACCGCCGGCACGTCCAGTTCCTCGCTGACGTCCACGACATGGTCCACCCGGTCCGCCCAGCCCGTCACCGACAGCCGGCCGGTCTGGTCGAGCAGCAGCCCGCGTCCGCCGTGCATCAGCTCGTAGAGACGCCCCCGCTTCAGCCGCACGTCCCGCAGGCGCCGGCCGAGCAGTTCGTGGCCCTCGCCGAGGTCGTAGCGGACCCCGACCGCGGTGATCAGCCCGGTCACGTACCGGTTCACCTCCTCGAAGTCCATCAGCCTGGAGAACAACTCGCGCAGCGCGGTCGCCCCCGGGCCGGCACCCAGCAGCGTCATCTGCGCGCGGGTGTTCTCCAGCACGCGGGCCGCCACCGGGTGCCGTTCGGTGTGGTAGCTGTCGAGCAGTCCCTCCGGCGCCCAGCCGTTCACCGCGGCGGCCAGTTTCCAGCCCAGGTTGAACGCGTCCTGGACGCCGAGGTTCAGTCCCTGCCCACCGGTCGGCGGATGGATGTGCGCCGCGTCGCCGGCCAGCAGCACACGGCCGGTCCGGTAGCTCTCGGCCTGCCGGGTGGCGTCGCCGAACCGGGAGAGCCAGCGCGGCGAGTGCGCGCCGAAGTCGGTGCCGGCGAAGTCCCGCAGCCGCTGCCTGAACTCGTCGAGGGTCGGCGCGGTCGCACGGTCCTCGGCCACGCCGTCGGCGGGCACCACGAGACGGTACCTGCCGTCCCCGAGCGGAGAGGCGCCGAAGCGGAGCTGGGTCTTGCGGGCCTCCGCGACGGCGGCGGCGATCGCCGCCGGGTCCCCGGTCAGCTCCATGTCACCCAGCAGCGTCTCGACCGTGGCCGGTTCGCCGGGGAAGGCGACACCGAGTCGCTTGCGCACCGTGCTGCGGCCGCCGTCGCACCCGACGAGATAGCGCGAGCGCAGATGCGTGCCGTCCGCCAGCTCGACGGTCACCCCGTCCTCGTCCTGGCTGAGCCCGGCCACTTCGCGGCCGCGCCGGATCTCGGCGCCCAGTTCCAGGGCACGCTCGTGGAGCAGCCGTTCGGTGACCGGCTGCGGGGTGGCGAGGCCGTACGGGTGCGCCGTGTCCAGCTGGTCCGGCCAGGGCTTCTGGACGCCGCCGAAGAGGCCGCCGACCTGGAACTTCTCACTGACCGCGAGGAACCGGTCCAGGAGGCCGCGCTGGTCCATCAGCTCCACGCTGCGGGTGTGCAGACCTTGTCCGCGGGACTCCCCGGTCGGCTCGGTCAGCCTCTCCAGCACGACCACATGCACGTCGTGCAGCCGCAGCTCGCAGGCCAGCATCAAGCCGGTCGGTCCGCCGCCGACCACGATCACGTCAATCATCACAACGCCCGTTCCGAGACCCACACGTCGACCCGGCGCGGGTGCTCCGTGAATCCCTGATGTCCGCAGGTTCTGGCTTCGACCGCAGATTGTGCGGCAGGCCCCGGGCCTTGCCGCAAGGCCCCCCGTGCGCTATACGTTGAGAGTGGCAAGGAGCGGACACCCTCCTTGCCTTTTCCATGTGCCGCCCTCGGTCCGCGGCAGTGCTCAGCGGACGGACTCCGGGGCTGTGTCCGCCTTGTCTGTCTTGTCCGTGGCCAAGGTGTGCATGGTGCGCAGCGGCGACAGGAAGGCGGGGAGTGCGCTCAGCGTCATTCCCGCGGCCCCGGCCCACAGGGTGGCCGTCGCCCCGAACGCGGTGCCCGAGGCCCCGCCGAGGAGTCCGCCCAGCGGGATGCCGCCCCAGGACACGAACCGGGCCGTCGCGCTCATCCGGCCCAGCAGCCGATCCGGCGTCAGGGCCTGCTGCAGGCTCGACTGGGCCACGACGCGGACGACTCCCCCCAGCGACAGAGGCGCGAGCCCGACCGCGGCCACGTACACGCTCCAGCCCGGTCGTGCCAACGGCATCAGAGCGGTCAGCGGACACGTGACCAGCGACGCCAGCCAGATGACCGGACCAAGCCCGACGCGGGCCGAGACCCTCCTCGCCAGCAGCGCGCCCGCCAGGGCACCACACCCCATTCCCGACAGGACCAGGCCGACACCGAAGGGCCGGAGGCCCAACTCCCGCTCCAGGAACACCAGCAGCATGGTCTGGTACATGACCAGGAAGAGGTTGAATATCGCGTCCCCCACCATGACCGCACGCAGGGCGGGGTGCCGGAGGACGAAACGGAGTCCCTCCCTGATCTCCCGCCCCAGCCGGGGGTGTTCACCCGGCTCGGGCCTCGGCTCGCGGGTGCGGATGGAGAGCGCGAGCAGCCCGGACACGGCCATCCCGGCCGCACTCGCCAGGACCGTCGCGGGGGCTCCCACCAGGCCGGCCAGGGGCCCTGCCACCGTCGGCCCGCTGATACTGGTCACCGAACGTATCGCCGAGAGCTTCGAGTTCGCCTCCACCAGCTTGTCGCGCCCCACCAGGTGCGGGAGACAGCTGACGTAGGCGACGTCGAAGAAGACGGTCAGCACGCCATGGACCAGGGCGACCGCGTACAGCCACCAGATGGTGAGCAGGCCCGCCCACCACGCCACCGGTATCGTCGAGAGCACCAGCGCGCGCACGAGGTCGGTGCTGATCATCACCGGCCGTTTCCGCACGCGGTCCACCCACGCACCGGCCGGCAGCCCGACCAGGAGCGAGCCCGCCGTGGTCATCGCGGCCAGTGCCCCGATCCGCAACTCGTCGGCGCCCAACGCCTCGATGGCGACCAGGGGCAGGGCCAGGAAGAGGATGCGATCGCCCAGTCGGCCGAGCGCGGTGGCGGCGAACAGACGCCCGAAGTCCGGGTCGTGCAGGAGTCCCGGCCGGGACGATGTGGACATGCGTGTCTCCTACTGCCGTTCTCAAAAGGTCACTTGAGTGAAGGCGCCGGGGGCTACGGGCGGTCGACCCCGAACTCGTAGACCACTTCGCGTCGCGCGTCGGGAATGACCATGTCCGCGGTTTCCACGGGCCGTCCGTCCGTGTCGTAGAGGGTCCGCTCGATCCGCAGCACCAGGTCCCCGACGCCGATCCCCAGAAGGTTCGCCTGGGCCGGGGTGGCACGAGCCGGGCGCGGCACCTCGGCCACGGTCTCGACGACCACGCCGATGGAGCGCATGCGCTCGACCACCCCCTTGCCGGCCAGCGGGCCCGTCTCGGGCAGCACGATCGGCGTGCCGCCGGTGATCGCCATCGGCTCCCAGGATTCGGAGAGCTGGACGGGGTGTCCCTCGGCGAGGAACTCGTAGTACGTGGTGACGCACAGCTCCCCGGGGCCGACGGCCAGCCGCTCGGCGATCGCCTCCGGGGCGGGAACCCGCACCTGGCTGTGCGCGTCCCAGGCGTCGGCCCTGCCCCGCTCCCTCGGGTCCGGGCGGCAGACGCCCCGGCGTTCGCGGTGCCGCGAGCGGATCAGCCGCAGACGCTCGGGCGGCACCCGCACATAGGTGCCCGAGCCGGCCCGCCCTTCGAGGAGACCCTCGCTGATCAGACGGTCCATGGCCCTCTGCAGGACGTTGCGCCCGACCCCGAACTCCTCGGCGAACCGCGCCCGGGACGGCAGACGTCCGCCGACCTCCCACTCACCCGCGAGGATCCGCGCGCGCAGCACGCCGGCCACGGCAAGGTACGGTGCCTCGCGGGTCATGGGCGGATCCTCCGGTGGCTCTGCTGCCCCTCACCTGGTGTCTCCAGGGGGTGTTGGCAAGCTACTGCACCGGGGAAAAGCTGCTGGAGCAGCAATACGCTCGGCACCCATGCGCCGGGCCGGTCAGAGGCCCATGACGTCGAACAGGACCGCCGGGTCCGGTTCCGCGGCGCGGTCCAGGCTCTGCTCGGCCCAGATGACCTTGCCCCGGGTCACATAGCGGGTCCCCCACATGTCCGCGAACTGCGACACGAGGAACAGGCCGCGGCCTCCCTCGTCCGTGGTGGCCGCCTGTCTCAGCCGGGGCGAGGTGTTGCTGCCGTCCGACACCTCGCAGACCAGGGTGCGGCCCAGCAGCAGCCGTACCCGCACCGGCGGGGCGCCGTAGCGGATCGCGTTGGTGAGCAGCTCGCTGAGGATCAGCTCCGTCGTGAACGACACCTCCTCCAGCCCCCAGTCGGCGAGCCGCCGGGTCACCTCGCCGCGGACCCGGGGCACGGCCGTCACATCGAACGGCACGTCCCAGGCCGCGACGCAGGAGGGATTGAGCAGCCGGGTGCGGGCGACCAGCAGCGCCACGTCGTCACTGGGGTGCTCGGGCAGCATCCTCTCCACGAGGGCGCGGCACGTCTCCTCCGGTGTCCGGTCCGTCCGGGCGACGGTCGAGCAGAGCATCTCGATGCCCTCGTCGATGTCCCGTCCCCGGTTCTCGATCAGACCGTCGGTGAACAGGACGAGACGGCTGCCCTCCGGCAGGTCCAGCTCGCCGGCCTCGAAGGGATGCCCGCCCACGCCCAGCGGCGGCGCCAGGGGCAGGTCGGGGAAGGACACCCCGCCCTCGGGATCCACCACGGCGGGCGCGAGGTGCCCCGCACGGGAGAGGGTGCAGTGCCCGCCGACCGGGTCGTAGACGACGTAGAGGCAGGTGGCACCGGTGAGCGGGACCCGGTCGTCGTCGGCGTCCGCGGACTGTGTGTCCAGCCGGGTCACCATCTCGTCGAGGCGGCCGAGCAACTCGTCCGGGGCCAGGTCCAGTGAGGAGAAATTCAGTACGGCCGTGCGCAGCCGGCCCATGGTGACCGCGGCCTGCATCCCGTGTCCCACGATGTCGCCGACGACGAGCGCCACCCGGAACCCGGGCAGCGGGATGACGTCGAACCAGTCGCCGCCCACCCCGGACTGCGCCGGCAGATAGCGCGAGGCGATCTCCAGCACATCCTGTTCCGGGAGGCCCAGCGGCAGCAGGTTGCGCTGCAGCGTCACGGCCATCGCGTGCTCGCGCGAGTACCGGCGCGCGTTGTCGATCGCGACGGCGGCCCGGGCCACCAGCTCCTCGGCCACGGCGACGTCCTCCTCCTCGAACCGGGGGGAGCCCGCACCACGCCAGAAGTTGACCATGCCGAGGACCACCCCGCGGGCCCGGAGCGGCACCGAGACCATCGAGTGGATGCCGTAGCGCAGCGCCGCCTGCGCCCCCTCGGGGTCCTGTGCCCGCCAGTCCTGGGCGGTGCCCAGGTCCGGCACCAGGACGGCCTTGCCGCGGCGCAGGGCCGCCACCATCGGCGTGTCGGCCATCACGAAGCGGATCACGTCGCCCACCGGCTGCAGGGGGTGTCCGGCCCGCACCGCGCGCACCGCGGTACGCCGCATCGCGTGCACCGCGCCCGTGGGTTCCTCACCGCGCAGCACGGCGTCGAGGAGTTCCACGGAGACGACGTCGGCCATGCGGGGGACCGCCACCTCGGTCAGCTCCTCGGCCGTCCGCCGTACGTCGAGGGTGGTGCCGATCCGCACGCCCGCCTCGTACAGGAACGACAGCCTGCCCCGCGCCACCTCCGCCTGCCCGGACAGGGCCCTCAGCTCCGTGGTGTCGCGGAAGGTGGCGACCAGGCCCTGGCCGCCGCCGTACGGGGCGGTGGGCCGGACGTTCACGGCCAGCAGCCGGTCCCCGACCGGGACGACCTCGTCGGACACGGCCTCGCCCGCCACCAGCAAGCGCGTCGGCACCGGCCCCAGACCGAGCTCGGGCACCTGCCGCCGGTCGGCGTCCTCGGGGAGGTCCAGCAGCCGGCGCGCCTCGTCGTTGGCGAGCAGGACGCGCCCGTCGCCGCCGACGATCAGCACCCCCTCGCGCACCGCGTGCAGCACGGCGTCGTGGTGTTCGTACATCCGGGTCATCTGGACCGGGCCGAGGCCGTGGGTCTGCCGCAGCAACCGCCGGCTGACCAGTGCCGCCCCGCCCATCGCCAGCACGAGCGCTCCCGCCGCCGCGCCCAGCAGCAACGGCAGCTGCCGGTTCAGCACCTCACCCACATTGGCGTACTCGATCCCGGCGGTGACCATGCCGACCACGCGCCGGCTCGGATCGTTCACGGGCACGACCGCGCGGACGGCGTCGGCGGGCCGGCCGTGGAACGTCTCGGTGAACGTCTCGCCTGCGGCGGCACGGCCGACGCCCTGGGCCTTCGTGCCGATCAGGGCGGGGTCGGGGTCGGTGACCCGGACGCCGTGCCTGTCCAGGACGGTGACGAAGTCGACGCCGGATCCCTTCCTCACCTGCTCCGCCTGCGGCTGCAGCAGGGCGCTGGCGTCCGGGGACCGCAGCGCGACCGCCGTACCGGGGGCATGGGCGAACGACTCCGCCACGGCCAGGGACCGGTCCATGGCACTGTGCTCGGCGTCGTAGCGCCCCTGCACCACCAGGGCGGCCGCGCCCACCGCGACCAGCATCAGCATGATCAGTGCCTGGAACAGGAAGACCTGCGCGGCGAGCGTGCGGACGCTCAGGGACGGCTTGAGGCGGCGTCCGCGCAGCGGCCACGGCCTTCGGCCACGGGACGGCTCGGATGGCCACCGTGTGCCGGGCGGCGGTGCCGCTCTCGCCCATGGGCGGCGGGAACGTCCGCTCATCTCCCTTTTCTAGCACTGGAGCTCCGTCACGGGCGACCGGTATGACCGCTGATGGCCGCATTGTTCCCTCGGGGTGCCCCGGCATGCCGGCCCTCAGCGCCGCCGCAGGGCGCTCGCCGTCTCCCCGGTGCGCTCACGGAGCAGGATGCGCAGCGTGTTGGCGTGCTCGTAGCCGACCTTGCGGGCGATCGCGTCCAGCGGCAGATCGGTGGTCCGCAGCAGATGGGCGGCGCGCTCGACCCGCAGGTCCCGGACGAAGCCGACGGGCGACGTGCCCAGGGTGCGGCGCACGGCCCGCTGCAGCGTGCGCTCGCTGACGCCGACCGCCCGCGCCCCCTCGGCGATCGAGATGGGCTGGTCCAGATGGGTGCGGGCCCAGTGCTCGAAGGCCGCGAGGGTCGGGTCGCTCTGCGCGAGGGCCGCGGAGATGGTGTACGCCGCCTGGGAGGGCCGTTCGTCGACGACCAGGTAGCGGGCCACCAGATCGGCCAGGGCCGGACTCGTCATCCGCACGATCGCCAGCGCCAGGTCGACATGCCCGAACGCCGCACCTGCCGTGGTCACGCCGTCGGAGACGGTGACCATACGCGTCTCGTCGACCGTGACCGCCGGGTAGCGCTTGCGGAAGTAGGGCGCGAGCCACCAGCTGGTCGTGGCACGCCGCCCGTCCAGCACCCCCGACTCCGCGAGCAGGAAGGTGCCCGTACAGGCGGACGCGACGGGTGTACGGCGCTCACGCGCGGCCGCCACCAGCCTCCGTACGGGCATCGCGTCCGGGCCGGAGACATGGGCGATGAGCGCGTCCGGCCGCCGCTCGGCCAGCGCGGGCACCAGCAGCAGATCGGCGCCCTCCGCGGCGGCCACCGGTGCGGTCTCGACCAGATGCCCGGCGGCCGTACGGATCCGTCGGCGGAAGCCGATCCTGGTGACCGTCCAGGCGGGCGGGGGCTCGGGCAGCTCCCCGCGCATCGCGTTCGCCCCGTCGAGCACGTCGAGCAGGGCGGCGAGTCCGGAGTCGAACACACCGTCGTATGCCAGCACCGCCACGTCCATGACGGAAACGATATCGGATGCGTCGTTCGCGACACTGGGGGCGGCGGTCGCGGCGGCCTAGATTCTCGGTGTCCGGACAAGATCCGGTGCCCGGTACCGGCACCGCCCACGACGACCACACACCACGGGAGTGCGCCATGACCCAGCTCGGACTGCTGGCCAGGATCGAGGCCAGGCCTGAGTACGCCGACAAGGTGGAGGACCTGCTGCGGGGCGCGTTGCAGCTCGCACGGCAGGAGGAGCACACCGTCACCTGGTTCGCGTTCCGGCAGGGCCCCACCACCTTCGGCGTCTTCGACACGTTCGACGACGAGGAGGGACGTCAGGGGCACCTCCGGGGCAGGATCGCCGCCGCGCTGACGGAGGCCGCGGCGACCATGCTCAGCGAGGCACCGGACATCCGCCCGGTCGATCTCCTCGCGGTCAAGCTGCCCTGATCCGGGGGACAGAGCGTCCCGATCCCGCCGCCGGGCGGCACACGGTCAGCGTGCTGCCGCCCGGCCCCCCACCGCACGACACCCGGCCCGACGACGGGCCCGCCGAAGAACGGACCGCACCATGACGCAGCACCGCGCCCTCACCGCCGAAACGCCCGCCGCCACCACGCCGCCCGCCGGAACCCGCTCGCGCACCCACACCTGGCAGCCCCAGCGGGGCTACGCGGCCGCCGGAGGGCACACCGGCATCCAGCTGGCCGGCATGAGCCTGGACGGACGGCTGCCGGAAGCCCCGATCTGCGGGACGCTCGGCTTCCGGCTCGTGGCGGTGGAGGAGGGGCTGGCGGTCTTCGAGGGCGAGCCCGGGGAGCACCTGCTCAACCCCATGGGCACGGTCCACGGAGGCTATATGGCCACCCTCCTCGACTCCGCCCTCGGCACCGCCGTGCTGACCGCGCTGCCGGCCGGCCGTGCCTACACCACCGTCCAGCTCGGCGTGCACCTCGTCAGGCCGGTGGCGGCCACCACGCCGACGCTGCGCTGTGAGGGCCGGGCCGTTCACGTGGGCCGCACGACGGCAACCGCCGAAGCCCGGATCGTCGGGGCGGCCGACGGCAAGCTGTACGCCCACGGAACGGCCACCTGCGCCGTCCTCACGGTCCCCGGCACGGCCTGATCGGCACGGCACCCTACCGGCACGGCATCCGGCCGGCACCGCACCCGGCCGTGGGAAGAGGACGTCGATCCATTCGGCCGCGCCGCCCGCGGGTACGTCGCACCCACCGGTGTCCGAGACGAGCGGTAACGCCTCCCGCGTCCACGACCCCGCCGGGGGTGGTACCGGGCGACGGTCAGCGAGTCGCCGACGGTGGTGGCGCGCGCGTCGTCCGGGGCGGCCGCGCTGGTGACGGCGGCTGGTACGGACGCTTGGTCGGGGTCACGGTGCGCGGTGCGGGCGGCTTCGCGCTGTGTGGTTCAGCAGCAGCGCGGGAGCTCCGGATTACCGATGAGGCCGTTGCCTTCGGCAGGACGGGCGCATGACCGAACCCCGCACACCCGCCTCCTCCTCCGTAGCTGGCACGACGACGATCTCGTGCCGATGGCGGACATCAACGCGGACCCCCGAGTCATGCGCTGGATCGACGACGGCTCGGTGCGCGACCTGGACCACACGGCCGAGGACATCGAGCGGTGGGAGCAGGAGTGGGACGAGGAAGGCTTCGGACTCTTCGCCGTCGAGCTGCCGGCCTCGGGCGAACTGATCGGCTTCACGGGACTGTCCGTGCCCGAGTTCCTGCCGGAGGTGATGCCCGCCGTGGCGATCAGCTGGCGGATCGGCTCACAGTTCTGGGGCCAGGGATACGCCTCCGAAGCCGCCCACGCCACGCTGGAGTTCGCCCTCCAGGACCGCGGCCCGGACCGCGTCATCAGCCTCAATCGGGTGGGTGACAACGCCTCCGAGAACGTCATCCGCAAGCTCGGCATGGCGCCCGAGCGGGAGACGACACACCCGGTGTACGGCTACCCCCTGCGCATTCACGCATCGACCTCACCGAGTTCCAGGCATGAACCGCCCAGCCGTCGATCACCATGAGACAGCCGGCCACTGTCCCTGAGGCGGCCGGTTGGCGAAGAGCCGGCCGCCCGCGGAGATCACTCGGCCTGAGCAGGCACCCGGCCGACAGGACGGGTCCGTAGCCAGTACGAGCGGGCGGCGATGGCCAGAGCAGCGCCGTACACGGCAAACGCGGTCATGCCGATCCAGCTGACCGACAAGGCGTCTCCCGAGGAGGGGAAGTCGCCCGGCCGCATCGTCACCGCACCGACCGTGGCCAGAGCGCAGTAACCGATCCCGAGCAGCCCGTACGGCGCGAGGGTGGCGGCGCCGATCAGCGCCGGGGCCATGGGAAGCCAGCGGGGAACGCGCCGGCCGTGCAGGAGCAGCGTCCAGCGCGGGAAGACCTGCCCCCATGGGCGGACCAGGCCCCAGAGGAGGAGGACACCGAGTGCGGCCAGCAGTACGGTGGCGTCCAAGCCCCAGGACTCGAGGGTGAGCCAGAACTCGGAGGCGCCGTTGCGCTTGGAGATCACGAGGATCTCCTCGATGCTCGTCCCGGCGAACGTTCCTCCGAACGCCCAGAACAACTTCATGGCGCTGTAGGGCACGAAGGCAACCGTTCCGGCGGCGGCAGCGATCTGGACGCGCGCGGGAGCGCAGGACGGCGCAGGCGCACAGGCCCCGTTGGGTGAACGATGGCGGGAGCGGGCGGTTGCCGTGAGCAGCAACACACCGATGGCTGCCAGCGCATGGTTCGTGGCAGCAACCCAACTGTCCACGCCTTGACCGAACATCAGCGTGATCAGGTCCATCAGCAAGCTGAACGCAGCGATCCCTGCCAGGACGCAGACCGTCCAGAGCAACACCCGCAGCCATGGCGACAGCCCGTACCGCACCACCGCAGCACCGACCACAGCCGCCACCGCTCCCACCGCCACAACGAACCAGTTGAGCGTGGACGACGCCGGGACACCACCGCCATGGAAGACCGGCGTCCCGCTCAGTGCACAGGAGAGGCCGAAAGCGGAATACGCCACCCCCCCCCAGACCACGGTCGTCGGGCCCACCCGACGAGGCCATTCCTGCCACCCCACACGCCACAGCGCCCTCAATCCCAGTCCGTCTCCGCTCATGCTCCGAACGTCGCACCACCCGGGACAGCGCGGCATCAACCACCTGAACGATCCGCCTCCCCCCACCGGGGGAATGCGGCAGGGGCACAGGCCTCGATCACCGACCATGAAACCGCAACCGGCCGTCCCTGGAGAACGTCAGCCGGCTGCCGTCCTACCGCTCGTGAAGTGCGCGGGCCCCGGCAGCACGTCTCACGTCCAGACGACGGGAGTGGGGCCTGATCGGCACTGACGGGGCCGGCTTCCTGCTCCTGTCGGTCGCCCGAATGATTTGCTTGGGTTACACGCGGCTGCCGCCGCGGGTGCGGGTGGCCTGTGGCGTTCATAGCCTGGTGGTGCTCGGGGTGAGTGCGAAAGGGTGTGCCATGCCCCGAACGATCTGGTCCGGTGCGATCTCCTTTGGCCTGGTCACGGTGCCGATCAACGTGGTCGGGGCGACCGAGGACCACTCGATCCACTTCCACCAGTACCACCTGGAGGACGGCGGCCGGGTCCGCTACCGCAAGGTGTGCGAACTGGAGGACCGCGAGGTGTCCCAGGAGGAGATCGGCAAGGGGTATGAGCTGACCAGGACGCAGGTCATCCCGATCACGGACGAGGACCTGAGCAACCTGCCTCTGCCGACGGCGAAGGCGATCGAGATCGACGCGTTCGTGCCCCTGGCCAGCATCGATCCGATCCGGATCGCCGAGGGCTACTACCTCCAGCCCGCCGGCCAGGTCGCCGCGAAGCCCTACAGGCTGCTCGTGGAGGCGCTGGGCCGTTCGGCCAAGGTGGCCGTCGCGAAGTACGCATGGTCCGGCCGCGAGCGCCTCGGGCTGCTGCGCATCCGCGACGACGTCCTGGTCCTGCACGCCATGCGCTGGCCCGACGAGATCCGCGACCCCGCTGAACTGCTCCCGCCGCCGGCCGAGGTGTCCGAGGCCGAGATCGAGGGGGCACTGGCCCTGATGGACACCATGACCGTCGATCGGCTCGAGGGGGAGGAGTTCCGAGACCGCTACACCGAGGCCGTCGCGCAGATCATCGAGGCCAAGCGCGAGGAGAAGCCTCTGCCGGAGGTGCCGGAGCCGGAGCAGCCGGCCCCGGTCCTGGACCTCATGGCCGCACTGCAGGAGTCGGTGTCGAAGGCCAGGGCGTCCCGGGGTGACGACGCCGGGCCTGCCGAGGTGCACGAGTTGCCGAAGCCGAAGAGGAAGGCGGCCGCGAAGAAGCAGCCGGCCAAGAAGACCACGGCTAAGAAGACGACTGGACGCCGTCCGAGGACTGCCTGAGATGTGGCAGGCGTGGGGGTGTCCCCACCCGCCCGAGAGGCTTTGGACGACGCGCCTGCCGTGGACCGGATGCTAGCGGGGACGGCTGAGGTGTCCCCGCTGTGTTGTCTGGCCGATAGCGCGGGCAGGGGAGCCCCTTCGGTGAGGGTCCGAAGCGCGCTGTCCCGGTCGGCGCCGATGGCGCCGGCCCGTGCCAGGTGCGATCGGAGCGGTGCTGCCAGTGGCTGTGCTCGCCAGCTTGCTGGGCGTTCTTGTTCCGCTCGGGTCGGTTCAGGTCACGGCGTTGTCGGAGGCTCTGGCGGACCCGGCAGGGGGTGGCAGCGATGCAGCGGGGAGAGCGGGCGGAGTGCCCGGGCACGGGCGGTCGTCCGAACGCCTTGCAAGCACCTTCGACTCCCCACGTCACCACCCAGGTCTGGGCCGGCCGCGGATACGCCGGCGACCTCGTGGACTAGGCGCTGTTTCTCGGATCATGTGCGAAGCCAGATGATCAGGGCTGCGAGGGTGACGGTACCGAGGTAGGTGTAGGCCCGTTTCTCGTAGCGTGTGGCGACGGCGCGGAAGCCTTTCAGGCGGTTGATGGCCCGCTCGACGGTGTTGCGTTTCTTGTAGCGCTCGCGGTCGAAGCCGGTGGGCCGGCCGCCGCGAGAACCGCGGGCATGGCGGTGTCTGCGCTGGTC
>NZ_JACHJK010000013.1 GCF_014203595.1 Streptomyces echinatus | reverse complement strand
GTCGATCGTGAGGGGGACGGCGGCACCGGCGTAGCTGGCCACCGCCGGACGCGGACGGTCCACCGGAAGCTCCAACTGCTCCGGAATGCCCGCCAGGGTCGTCTTCCAGTAGTCGACCTGTCGGCTGACGGCGCTCCGCGGATCGTCCTCGGCTCCCAGCAGCTCCTGGTGCCACAGCGTGTAGTCCACGTACTGCACCGGAAGCGGGGCCCAGCCGGGCGCGGCACCGGCTGAACGGGACGCGTACGCCTCGCTCATGTCGTGCAGCGCGGGACCGAGCGAGCCACCGTCACCGGCGATGTGGTGCAGCACCAGCAGCAGCACGTGCTCGGTCTCGGACAGCACGAACAACGTCGCGCGCACCGGAACGTCGGCGGACAGGTCGAACGCGTGGGCCGCCGCCTCGGCGATGTTCCGCTCCAGTTCGGCCTCGGTGGTGGTGATGACGGGGAGTTCGGGCTTCGCCGTGTCCAGGACGCGCTGGTAGGGCACTCCGTCGGTTTCGCCGAAGACCGTGCGCAGGGTTTCGTGGCGGTCGATGACGTCGTGGAGGGCGGATTGCAGGGCGGTGTGGTCGAGTTGGCCGGTGAGTCGGATGGCCATGGGCATGTTGTAGGTGGCGCTGGGTCCTTCGAGGCGGTGGAGGAACCACAGGCGGCGTTGCGCGAAGGACAGAGGCACCAGTTCCGGGCGGTCCGTGGTAGGCCGCAGGGCGGGGCGCACGCCGGCTTCGGCGGTCAGGCGTTCGGCGAGGGCGGCGACGGTGGGTGCCTCGAAGACCGCGCGGACGGAGAGTTCCACGTCGAGTACCGAGCGGACGCGGCTGACCAGCCGGGTGGCCAGCAGGGAGTGTCCGCCGAGGTCGAAGAAGCTGTCGTCGACACCGACCTGACCCACACCCAGCACGTCGGCGAAGATGCCGCACAGGGCCTCTTCCCGCGGCGTCCGTGGGGCCCGTCCGGTGGACGCCGCGTCGAAGGACGGCGCGGGTAGTGCCCGCCGGTCCAGCTTCCCGCTGGCGGTCAGGGGGAGGGCGTCCAGGCTCAGCACAGCCGAGGGCACCATGTAGTCGGGGAGTGCCTGTGCGAGCTGCCGGCGCAGGGCGGAGGGATCGGCGACGGCGCCGGATGCGGGGACGACGTAGGCGACGACCCGCCGGTCGCCGGGACGGTCCTCGCGCACCACGACCGCGGCCTGCGCCACGCTCTCCTGGCCGGTGAGGGCTGTTTCGATCTCGCCGAGTTCGATGCGGAAGCCGCGGACCTTGACCTGGGTGTCGGCCCGGCCGATGTACTCCAGCTCTCCCGCGGTGTTCCAGCGGACCAGGTCACCGGTGCGGTACATGCGCTCACCCGGACCGCCGAAGGGGTTCGCGACGAAGCGTTCCGCGGTCAGGGCCGGGCGGTTGAGGTAGCCGCGGGCCAGACCGGCGCCCGCCAGGTACAGCTCACCCACCACACCCACGGGCACGGGAGCCAGCCCGGCGTCGAGGACGAACACCTGCGTGTTCCATATCGGGCGACCGATCGGAGGGTGCGCCTCGGCCGGCCCGTCCTGCGGAGCACAGGCGTGGTGGGTGACGTCGACGGATGCCTCCGTCGGACCGTAGAGGTTGTGCAGCGGGACGTTCAGGACCGCGTGGAACGACCGGGCGAGATCCGCGGTGAGGGCTTCACCACTGCAGATCACCTGCCGGAGGCTCGTGCAGCCGACGGCCGTCGGCTGGGCGAGGAAGGCACGCAGCATCGAGGGCACGAAGTGGGCGGTCGTCACCTGCTGCCCGTCGATGACCTCGGCGAGGTACGCGGGGTCCTTGTGGCCCCCGGGACGCGCGACGACGAGACCGGCGCCCGCGATCAGCGGCCAGAAGAACTCCCATACGGACACGTCGAAACTCGACGGGGTCTTATGCAGCACCCGGTCCTCGCCGGTGAGACCGTACTGGTCCTGCATCCAGAGCAGCCGGTTGACGATGCCCTCGTGAGGGACCACGACCCCCTTCGGGCGGCCGGTCGAGCCCGAGGTGTAGATGACGTAGGCGGGGTGCCGCGGCAGCAGCCCCGAGGCACGCCGAGCGGCTGGCTCCGGCCTCTCCAGGTCATTCCGGTTCCCGGGGCTGTCCAGCACGATCCTGGGTACCTCGTCGGTCCCGGTCAGCAGGGCGGACGTCGCCTCGGTGACGAGCAGCAGGACCGGCCGCGCGTCACCCAGCACGAACGCGGTGCGCTCAGACGGGTCATCGGGGTCGATCGGCAGATAGGCGGCACCGGACTTCAGCACGGCCAGCAGGGCGACGATCAGGTCGAGGGAGCGGGGCACGGCCACCGCGACCACGCCTTCGGGACCCGCGCCGCCGCGCGTCAGCAGGGCCGCCAGCCGGTCCGCGCGGTCGAACAGCTCCGCGTACGACAGCTCGCTGCCCTCGAAGACCACGGCCGTGCGGCCGGGAGTCCGTTCCGCCTGAGCCTCGAGGAGGTCGGTGAGGGTATGCCCGTGCCCGGCGGTCCGGTGGGCCGTGGCGTTCCATTCCGTCAGCATCCGGTGGCGGACCGGGGCCGTGAGGACGTCGAGCGTCCGGATCGGCCGGTCGGCGTCCGTCACGGCCTCCGTCAGGAACCGTGAGAGATGTGCGGTGATGCGCTGAGCGGTGTCCTGGTCGAAGAGGTCGGCGCTGTATTCGATCCGGCAGCCGATACCCGCGGGGCTCCCGTCGGCGAGGTGCTGTTCGCTGTACGAGAGGGAGAGACTGAACTTCGCCGTGCCGGTGCCGACCGGACGCAGGCTGGACGTGAGGCCGGGCAGCTCGATCGCACCGGCGTCGACGTCCTCCGCCGCCAGCAGGACCTGGAACAGCGGATGGTGCGAGAGCGATCGCGCCGGGCTGAGGACCTCCACCAAGTGCTCGAAGGGGACGTCCTGATGGGCGTAGGCGGCCAGGTCCGTCTCACGGACGCGGCCGAGCAGTTCACGGAACGTCGGATCGCCCGACACGTCCGTCCGCAGCACCAAGGTGTTGACGAACACGCCCACCAGCTCGTCGAGCGCCTGGTCGGTACGGCCGGCGATCGGGGAGCCGATCGGGATGTCCGTGCCCGCGCCGAGCCTGTGCAGCAGGGCGGCGAGCGCCGCCTGGACGACCATGAAGACGGTCGAGCCGGTCTCGCGGGCCAGGGTGATCGCCGACCGGTGCACCTCCGCATCGAGCTGGAAAGGCACCACGCCACCGGCGTAGCCGGCCACGGCGGGGTACGGCCGGTCCCCGGGCAGGCTCAGTCGCTCGGGTATTCCCGCGAGGGCCTCCTGCCAGTAGCCGACCTGCCGGCTGATGACGCTGTCCGGCTCGTCGGCGCTGCCGAGGAGGTCCTGCTGCCACAGCACGTAGTCCGCGTACTGCACGGGGAGTCCGTCGGGCCACTCGATGGGCCGGTCCGCCGCGCGCGCCGTGTACGCCCGTCCCAGGTCCCGGGCGAGCGGGGCGATGGACCAGCCGTCGGCGGCGATGTGGTGCAGCACCAGAGCCAGCACGTGCTCGGTGGGGGACACCTCCAGCAGCGTGGCGTGCAGCGGGATCTCGTCGGCGAGGTCGAAGGTGTGCCTGGCGAGGCGCTCCATCTGCCCGTCGAGTTCCGCCTCGGTGGTGGTGATGACGGGGAGTTCGGGCTTCGCCGTGTCCAGGACGCGCTGGTAGGGCACTCCGTCGGTTTCGCCGAAGACCGTGCGCAGGGTTTCGTGGCGGTCGATGACGTCGTGGAGGGCGGATTGCAGGGCGGTGTGGTCGAGTTGGCCGGTGAGTCGGATGGCCATGGGCATGTTGTAGGTGGCGCTGGGTCCTTCGAGGCGGTGGAGGAACCACAGGCGGCGTTGCGCGAAGGACAGAGGCACCAGTTCCGGGCGGTCCGTGGTAGGCCGCAGGGCGGGGCGCACGCCGGCTTCGGCGGTGAGGCGTTCGGCGAGGGCGGCGACGGTGGGTGCCTCGAAGACCGCGCGGACGGAGAGTTCCACGTCGAGTACCGAGCGGACGCGGCTGACCAGCCGGGTGGCCAGCAGGGAGTGTCCGCCGAGGTCGAAGAAGCTGTCGTCGACGCCGACCTGGCCGACGCCGAGTACCTCGGCGAAGGCCGCGCACAGCACTTCTTCCTGGGGTGAGCGGGGGGCGCGTCCCGTCTTGCGGGTGCCGAGGTCGGGCTCGGGCAGTGCGCGACGGTCGAGCTTGCCGTTCGGGGTCAGCGGCAGCGCGTCCAGCACGACGACCGCCGAGGGCACCATGTACTCGGGCAGTGCCTGTGCGAGCTGTCGGCGCAGGGCGGACGGCTGGGCGACCGCACCGGATGCCGGTACGACGTAGGCGACGACCCGCCGGTCGCCAGGGCGGTCTTCGCGTACTACGACCGCGGCCTGGGCCACGCCCTCGTGGGTGGTGAGGGCTGTTTCGATTTCGCCGAGTTCGATGCGGAAGCCGCGGACCTTGACCTGGGTGTCGGCCCGGCCGATGTATTCGAGTTCGCCGGAGGTGTTCCAGCGGACCAGGTCACCGGTGCGGTACATGCGCTCGCCCGGGCCGCCGTAGGGGTTGGCGACGAAGCGTTCGGCGGTCAGGGCCGGGCGGTTGAGGTAGCCGCGGGCCAGACCGGCGCCCGCCAGGTACAGCTCACCCACCACACCCGCGGGCACGGGGGCCAGCCCGGCGTCGAGGACGAACACTCGGGTGTTGGTGATGGGGCGGCCGATCGGCGCTGTGTCCGTCCCGGTGAGGGGCCCGCTCATGGTCGCGCAGACGGTGGCCTCGGTCGGACCGTAGGCGTTGATCATCGTCCGGTCGCGGGACCAGTCGGCGACGACGGTGGCCGACGGAGCCTCACCGGCGACCACCAGCGTGGTCACCGTGGGCAGGGAGTCCACGGCCATGGTCGCCAGCGCGGCGGGCGGGATCGTGGCGTGGGTGATGCGGTGTTCGGCGGCCAGCTCGGCCAGGGCACGGCCGGGCACCAGGCGTTCGCCCACCGCGAGCACCAGGGTGGCGCCGGTCAGAAGGGCCATGCACCATTCCCAGAACATCGCGTCGAAGCTCGCCGACGCGAACTGCAGGACCCTGCTGTCCGGGCCGACACCGAGTCCCTCGGCCTGCTGCGCGACGAGACTCGCGGCACCGGCGTGCGTCACCGCGACGCCCTTGGGGGTGCCGGTGGAGCCGGAGGTGTAGATGACGTAGGCGGGGGACTGCGGGGACACGACTCCGTGGCGTTCGCCGGGGTCGGTGTCGGTGGCCGGGAGCTCGGCGAGTTCCGTGGTCACCGCCGGGTCGTCCAGGAGCAGCCGCGGGGTGTCTTCCGGCAGGTGGCCGGCCGCCGACGTGGTCGTCAGCATCAGGACCGGTCGGGCGTCCCGCAGCATGAAGGCGAGGCGCTCGGCCGGGTATTCGACGTCCAGGGGCAGGTAGGCGGCGCCGGTCTTGAGGACGGCGAGGACGGTGACGATGAGGTCGGCCGAGCGTGGCACGGCGAGTGCGACGAGTCGCTCGGGTCCGGCGCCCTGGGTGATGAGCAGGCGTGCGAGGCGGTTGGCCCGCTCGTTCAGCTCGGCGTAGGACAGCTCGGTGGTCTCGAAGACGACGGCCGGCGCGTCGGGAGTCTCTCGTACCTGTGCCTCGAAGGCCTCCGAGAGGACCGCGGGCCGTTCGACGTCCCGTTGAGTGGCGTTCCATTCCACCACCAGCCGGTCACGCTCGTCCGCGGACAGCAGGTCGGCGTGTGCGATCGGCTCCTCGGCGTCGGCGGCCAGGGCGGACGCGAGGAAACGCAGGAAGCGGTCCTGCTGCGCCGCCACCTCGGAGTCGGTGTACAGCTGCGGGTTCGCGTCGAAGTCGAGACGGATGTCCTGACCGTCGTTGGTGTCGTAGACGGCGATCGAGAGGTCCTCGACGGGGCCGTTGGATATGTTGTGGAACCGGGTGCGGTGCGTCCCCATGCGCAGGTCGTAGTCGAACGACATGTAGTTGACGAGGGGCCCGAAGATGCCCTGACGTCCGCTGAGGGCCGGCAGCTCGCGGCGGAGCTCGTCACTGCCGTAGCGGAGGTGACGCAGCGCGTGGAAGGTCTCCTGCGAGGTCTGCCGGATGAGGTCCGCCATGATCGTGCCGGGGCCGGCCGGCAGCCGGAGTGGTACGGCGTGCGCGAGCATGCCCGGGCTGCGGCGCAGGCGGCCGCTGTCGCGGCCGGTGACGGCGAGACCGAGGACGACCTCCTCGGCACCGGTCATCCGCTGGACGTACGCGGCCACCGCGGCGGTGATCACGCCGTGCACCTTGGTCCCGGTGTTCGCGGCCGTCTTGCGGACCGACTGCGAGAGGTCGTGCGGGAGATAGGCCGTGCGCCGGAGGAACGAGGACGGCATGGCCGTGGGCGGCGCGGCGAGCCGGGCGGCGTCCGGGGCGTCGCTGAAGCGGTCGAGCCAGTACGCCCGGCTCTTCTCGTACCGGCGGGAGCCGCGGTAGTCCGCCTCGTCCTGGAGCAGGCCGGCCAGCGACCCGAAGCGGGTGGCCGGTACCTCCCGGCCCTCGACGAGCGCGGAGTAGACCTCCGTCACCCGGCGGATGACGAGAGAGACACCGAGGGCGTCGAGCACGATGTGGTGGTTGCCCTGGTACCAGAAGAACCGGTCGGGGCCCGCGGTGAAGACCACCTGGCGGAACAGCGGGGCCCGCGCGAGGTCGTACGGCTTGGCCAGATCCGCCCGCATCCACTCCTCGGCGGCGGCGCGCGGGTCGGGCGCGTCGCTGACGTCGACGTGGTGCAGGGGCCAGGCCGCCGGCTCGGGGTCGAGGACCTGTCCGGGTTCGCCGTCCCGCTCGACGAACCGGACGTGGAGGGACTCGGCCTCGCCGACGGCCTGGCGGAGCGCCGCTTCGAACAGCGCCGGGTCGACCGGGCCGAGTACCTCCAGATAGCCGCCTACGTTGTAGATCGGGTTGTCCAGATCGAGTTGCTGCGCGAACCACACTTCGCGCTGTGCCGAGGTCAAAGGCAGGACTGCTCCGCGGCGGCCACCGGACAACGTCTAGCTCCCGTCTTCACGCAATGCTGATAGGCCTGAGCAGCGCGGAACGCGCTGTCAGATGGTGATTCCGCCGTGGATCTCGAACACGCTGCCCGTGATGTATGCGGCGGCGTCCGAAGCCAGGTAGGAGACCAGGTCGGCGACTTCCTCCGCACGGCCGAAACGGCGGAGCGGGACGGCCCGGAGCAGTTCTTCCCTGGCCTTGTCGCTCAGGGCGTCGGTCATGTCGGTGTCGATCAGCCCCGGGGCGACCACATTGGCCCGGATGCCGAACCGTCCGACCTCTTTGGCCAGCGCCTTGGTGAATCCGATGATCCCGGCCTTCGACGCCGAGTAGTTCGCCTGGCTGGGATTGCCGTACACGCCGGAGACCGACGACAGATTGATGACGGAGCCCGACTTCCGCTTCATCATCGGCACCACCACGGCTCGGTTGACGTGGTAGCTGCCGTCGAGGTTGGTGTCGAGCACCGAGTGCCAGTCGTCGTCGCTCATGAGCATGAGCGGTTTGTCCCGGGTGATGCCGGCCGATGTGACGACGACGTCGACGGGGCCCAGTTCCTTCTCGGTCCGGGCCACCCAGGCGCGGACGGCCTCCCCGTCGGCGACGTCGACCTGGGCGGCCAGCGTCCGTACCGGAAGGCCGGCGAGTTCCTTCTGGAGGGACTCCGCCATGGCGGCGTTCGACCGGTAGCAGAAGCTGACGTCGAAACCGTCCCGCGCCAGCCGCAGCACCACCGACCGGCCGATGCCCCGGGAGCCACCGCTCACCAGGGCCACGCGGCGGCCCGCCGGTTCCGTCGTGCGGTGCGTGGTGTCGTCGGTCATCGGCTGCCGCCCCCGGTCCTGATCAGTGCGCAGGCCACGGTGCCGTCCCGGTCGACGGAGGTGATCAGCGCGAGTTTTCCGGCGGCTTCCGGGTCGGCGTCCGCGATGCTCAGGACCGCGGCGATCTGGAAGGCCGCCCCGGCGGCACCGGCGTCACCCAGCAGGCCGGTCACATCGACCCATCGGGCGTCCGTGCCCCGCACGACCGCGTGCAGCGCGTCGGCCTCCTGCTCCGCGTACTGGGCGTGCACACCGGAGGGGACGACGGCCCACACGTCCTCGGGGCCGAGGCCGGTCCGCCGCAGCGTGTCCGCGACACAGGCGGCGAGCGCCTCCCGGACGGCGCCCTGGGCGTGCGGGCGGGACCGCACGTCGAGGATCTCGGCGAGCGGCAGACGCTCCGCCGTGTCCCTGCCCGCCGTCTCGACCAGGAACATGGCACTGCCCTCGCCGAGGACCGTGTCGGCCGGTGTCCGGCCGCGACGGTGGTGTTCGATCCAGGAACGCGCGGCGGAGAACTCCTCGGCCGCGCCGCACAGGATCCGCTCGGCCCGGCCCGAAGCCAGCAGCCGGCGCGTGTAGTTGAGGCTGAGCAGCCCTGCGGACTGGCCGCCGGCGAGCGTGGCGTTCGGCCCCTTGAGGCCGTGCCAGATCGCGCACTGCCCGGCCGCGCAGTTCATCACCGCGTACGGCATCAGCGCCGGGTCGACCAGGAACGGCTTGGACTTCTGCATCGACGTGCGGGTGTAGCCCATCATGCTCTCGGCACTGCCGGTCGTCGTGCCGAGCACCAGGCCGGTGCCCTCACCGGTGGGGACGGAAGCGCCGTCGGCGGCGCCCTCGGCCAGCAGCTGCGCCGTCACGCCGACCGCCAGGCCCGTCACCCGGTCCATGTCCCGGGTGCCCTTCTTGCCCAGCAGAGCGCGGGGGGAGAAGTCCGGGACCAGACAGGCGTGGTCGTCCGGGACGGACCACTGCTCCGTGTCGACGGCGGTCACCGTCTTCCGGCCGGCGCGGACGCCTTCCTGGAAGGCGCTCCTGCCCAGTCCGAAGGGAGAAATGGCCGACCATCGTGTGATGACAAGGCGGTGATCGCCGGAAAGGCCATGGGTCGTCACTGCCAGTTCATCCCTTCCCGGTGCTCGTCCTGGTATTTGCCGAAAATGGCGACGGCGTTGTTCCCGCCGAATGCCATGCCGTTGTTCTGGACGATCCTGAGGTCCGCCTCGACGGCCTCGTTGGGAACGCAGTCGATCCGGCATTCCGGGTCGGTGGTGACATGGTTGATGGTGGGCGGAATGAATCCGTCGGTTATCGCCAGGGCGCAGCCGATGGCGGACAGCGCGCTCGCCGCGCCCATGGTGTGACCGAGCATCGACTTCATCGACACCGTGCGCGGCGGATTCTCTCCGTAGAGATCCCGGATGGCCCTGGTCTCGGTGATGTCGTTGGCTTTGGTGCCGGTCCCGTGTGCGGAGATCATATCGATCTGGCTCGGGTCGACGCCAGCGTCTTTCAGGGCCAGTTCCATGCAGCGCGTCACGCTTTCCTGCTGCGGCGCCACCTGGTGATAGGCGTCGCAGTTGATTCCGTATCCCAGAACCTCGGCGTAGATACGCGCGCCGCGGGCCAGCGCGGATTCCAGAGGCTCCAGCATGAGTACGCCGGCGCCCTCCCCGGTGAGAATTCCCTTGCGGTCCTTGTCGAAGGGACGGCACACGTCCGGGGCTATGGTGCCCAGCCGGTAGAAACCGGTGAAAGTCTTACGGCAGATGGCGTCGGCACCACCGCACAGGGCGAAGTCGGCCTCACCGGAACGGACCGCGTCGAAACCGCTGCCGATCGCGTAGTTGCCCGCCGAGCAGGCGGTGGCCATCACCGTCGTCTCGACGTCGGTGAGCCCGAGTTCCTGCGCGATGGCCGTGGACAGCCGCATCGGGCTGACGCGCCCGGCGATCTCCGCGGGCAGGTTCTCGATACCGTCCCGCAGCTCCGCCGCCACGAGACGGTCCAGGTCGTGCGATTCGCCGTCGGTGGTGCCGACGGAGACGACGCCCCGCCGGCCGTCGAGGTCGGCGGCGGCCAACCCGGCGTCCGTGACGGCCATCCGGGCCGCCGCGACCGAGAACTGGGTGGCACGCCCCAGGCTTTCGGGATCCAGCCCGGAAATCCAGCGCTCGGGCTCGAACCCGGTGACCTCGCACCCGTTGGAGTGCGCGAAACCCTCGGTGTCGAACTGACTGATCGGCCCGGCACCACTGCGGCCGGCGCGCAGCGACGCGGCGAATTCCGTGGCGCCGATGCCGATGCTCGAGACAACACCCAGACCGGTGATCACCACTCGGCGTGGTGAGGCACCCGGTACGACGTCAAGCGGAGCCATGGACATCCGTCTCCTGCACGTTGGTGATAGCGGCCACGAGTCACCAGCCCAGCTTTTCGGCGGCCACCTCGTAGACGCCCTGGAGATTGACCATGCGGGCGAGGTTGGCCTGATCGATCTCTATGTCGAACTCCGACTCCAGTGCGGCGAGAATCTCGATGCTCTGCAGGGAGTCGGCGCCGTGCTGCTCATGGAAGAGGCTGGTCGTGGTGACCTCGTCCTCCTCGAGCTCCAGCCGGTCGCACACCAGCTTCTTGATCCTGAGGAAGTTGGCGTCGTTCTGAAGGTCGTCAGTTCCCATTTCAGTCCTCATGTCGTGGGGTTGTCCGGTGCGGCGCAGAAGACCGGCAGCTTCTCCAGGCCGCGCATGATCACACTGGAACGCCATTTCAGTGCGTCCGGCTCGACCGCGAGCCGAGCCTCGGGGAAGCGCTCCAAGAACTTCCCGATGGCGATTTCCGCTTCGAGCCGGGCCAGCGGGGCGCCGACGCAGTGGTGGATTCCGAAGCCGAAGCCGAGGTGTCCGCCGACCGGCCGGGTGATGTCGAGTTCGTCGGGACGGTCGAACCTCCGCCCGTCGCGGTTGGCCGCGGCCAGCCCGAGGAAGACGATTTCCCCGGCCGGTACGGAGACGTTCCCGATCTCCAGCGCAGCGGTGGTGAACCGCATCGTGGCCATCGGAGCCGGTCCGTCGTAGCGCAGCAGCTCCTCGACCGCGCCACGGGCCAGGCCCGGGTCCGCGCGCAGCGCCGCCCGCTGGTCGTCGTGGCGGAGCAGGGCGAGGATCCCGTTGCCGATGAGGTTGACCGTGGTCTCGTGGCCGGCGACCAGCAGCAGCATCACCATGGAGACGACTTCCAGCCGGTCCAGCCGGTCGCCGTCGTCGCTGACCTGGATGAGGTCGGACAGCAGGTCGTCCGCCGGCTGCGCGCGCTTGGCCGCGATGACCTGCATGAGGTAGCCGCCCATGGCCATGGACGCGTGCCGGGCGGCTTCCGGGGGGCCGGAGCCGACCAGGGCCTTGGACCACTCGCGGAAGGTCTCGCGCTCCGCGAGGGGAATGCCGAGCAGCTCGCAGATGACCGCGATCGGCAGGGGGAAGGTGAAGTCGTCGACGAGGTCGACGGGTTCGCCGTCCTTCCCGAGCGTCTCCAGCCCGTCGAGCAGTTCGTCGGCGATACCGGCGATGCGTGACCGCAGCTGTTCGACACGACGGGTGGTGAACGCCTTGACCACCAGCTTGCGGAGCCGGGTGTGGTCCGGTGGATCGGAGTTGAGCATGTTGGCCGCCAGCGTCTCCGGCGCCGACGAGGGGCCCTTCACGGAGGCCAGCTTGCGTTCCGCGAGGGCCCTCATGCGGTCCGCGTCCTTGGACAGACGCTCGTCGGTGAGGGCCGCGCGGACCTCGTCGTAGTCCGTGACGACCCAGACGGGGAGGCCGTTGGGGGTCGTCGCCCGGTGTGCCGGTCCGGCCGCGCGCAGCCGGGCGTACACGCTGTACGGGTCCTGCATGTAGGCGTCACCGAAGAGTTCGGTGTCCGCGGATGGAGTGCCGTGCATGTCTCGCTCCTCGGGCCGTGCGCGGGCGCGCACGTGGCGGGCGGTCGGTGGCGGGGAAGGGCCTCAGGACGTCTGGAGGACGGCCTTGACGACCGTGCCGTCCGCGACGGCCTCCATGGCTTCCCGGACGTCCGCCAGCGGGAAGGGGACCACCAGGCTCCGCAGGTCGAACCGGCCGCACAGGGCGGGAAGCAGCCGCACGTACTCGACGAGGTGGGCACCGCTGAAGGCCCAGGAGCCGCGGATGTCGAGTTGCCGGTGGACGATCTGGTGGGGGTTGAGCAGGGTGTCGCCGCTGTCGGTGTACTGGCCCACGACGAGGTACGAGCCGCCCCGCCGGGCCAGCGTCAGGCCCTGGGCGACCGCCGCGGGAACGCCCGCGCACTCGATGACGAGGTCCGCGCCGGCGCCCGAGGGGGTCAGCGCGCGGGCCTCGTCGAGGGCCCGCTCCGGGTCCGCGCCGGTCACGATGTCGATGTGGTGGTCGCCGATGCCGCACTTCGCGGCCAGGTCCAGCCGCGGGCGCGGGCCGCCGATCAGGATGACCTTCTCCGCGCCCGCCAGCTGGGCCAGGGCCGCGGCCGCCAGGCCGACCGGCCCGCTGCCCTGGACGATCACGGTTTCCCCGACCCGCACGGGGCGCCGCTCGTACAGGGCGTGCACCAGGGTCGGACCCGCGCAGGCCAGCGACATGGCGGCCAGTTCGTCGACGCCCTCGCCGAGCTTGACGACGACCGCCCCGGGATGGAGGAGGATCGCCTCGGCCCAGGCGCCCGCGAGTCCGGAGCCCTCGGTGAGCGGCCGGTTGACGCCGTAGGTCCGGCGCGCCTCGCACAAGGTGGGCTCGCGGTGCTGCCGGCAGGGCACGCACCGGCCACAGGCGATGGACGAGGCCCACATCACCGTGTCACCGGGCCGCAGTTCGGTCCCGAGCGCGTCGCGGACCGCGCCGGACCCGAGGGTGCGCACGGTGCCGAGGCCCTCGTGACCGAGGGTCAGCGGGGTGGGAATCGGCAGGTGCCCCTGCTGCAGATGCAGATCGGTCCCGCAGATACCGCCGTAGGTGACGTCGACGAGGATCTCGCCCTGCTCCGGTTCGGGCACGGGCAGGTCGCGGATCGTGACCGGCTTCCCGAACTCCTCCAGTACCGCCGCGGCGGCGAGCCGACCGGACGTCACGCACCCGCTCCCGTCGTGGTGGCGGCCATGGTCTCCAGCAGCCTCGCGTGCGGCACCAGCGGCGTGGTGTCCCGGCCCACGAGGTACTCGGGGCGCGGCTCGCCCGGCGGACGAGGGGCGTTGGACGAGGAGTTGTACGTCGTGATCAGCAGGTCGCGGGGGTACGGCGAGATGTTGGGCGCCGAACCGTGCACGATCTCCGGGTGGAAGAAGACGACGGTTCCGGCCGCCCCCTTCGGGCTGGTCATCTCGTGCACCCCGGCGAGCCGGGAGAGGTCGTCGCCGGAGAGCGTGTAGTCGCGCGGGTCGATGTGCTCCGCCGTCTCACCGCCCTGCCGGCGCCGGCTCGTTCCCGAACCGAGCCGGTGCGATCCGCGCAGGAAGACCACCGGTCCGTTGAACTCGCTGACGTCGTCCAGGAAGACGGCCACGTTCACGGCACGCGCCTCCGGCATCCGGTCGGCGTCACGCCACACGGGATAGTCCTGGTGCCAGGCCCACGACTCGCCGCCGAAGGGGCGCTTCGTGTTGATCTTGAACTGGTGCACGTAGAGGTCCCGGCCGACCAGTTGGACGGCCGGCCCCAGGAGCCGCTCGGACGTGACGAGGTCGCGGAAGAGCGGGTGCCGGGTGTGCGAGGCGTAGACGGCTCGCATCGTCTCCCCGTCGTCCTCCGTGATCAGGTGCGGTCCCTTGACCGTCACGTCCTCGGCGAGCGCGGTCTTGATGGATGCCAGCTCGGCCTGCGAGAAGACGCCTGGTGCGGCGATGAACCCATCGCGGTCGTACTGGGCCAGCATTTCTTCCGACAGCTTCAAGAAACTCTCCTCGATACGAAACCCGGCGCCCGTGTCCGTCGTCGACCGGTGTCCAGGACCTTGGTTCTCCGTCGAACCCGGGTGCGGTCCGGACGCTCCTGCCGACGGGCAGGGCGGACCTACGCCGGAATGCGGCGACATCCGCGCACGGCTTCGCGGATCGCCAACCGGCGCCATCCGTCATGGAAGTGAAATCGGCGGCCACCGTCGGCACATGTCCGACGACAACCCGGAAACTCCACGCTTTTCTGTCAACGGGCGCGTGCAGGCGCCGCGTATTCGGCGTTCGGCGACTTCAGAGGGGGCGACGCGTCAGCGCTGTGACGGTGACACCGTCGCCCGTGTCATGCCTTGAACGAGAAAATCCCCTCAGATCTGCGGCGAGTGCCGGCGTTGCTGATCCACGGCACTCGTCTTTCCCCCGTGCGCCACGGAACTCGCATCCCGGCGGTGTGCGGGACGCGGTTCACGAGACGCTCTGTCAAATCGGTGCAGCACTGCACCCGCACGCCGGTCAGGCGGCACGCGACGGTTGGCAGAGTCCAGGCCTGAGTGGCTCAAACTCTCCGCGACGCCGCAACTCTTGTTACAGCAGGAGCTCTTCGCATGGCCCCGCCTCCTTCAAGATCTCGTGAGGAGAATAGGCCGGTGGTGCGATCCATTGCAACCGTCATCATCTTTGGTGCAGAGAATTGCACCAGCGGTGCCGTGTTGCCGCGTGCACACGCCTATGAGGCCGACCGCCCCGGTGGCGGGGGCGCCCCCGGCGACCGGACCGCACGGCCGGATCGCGTCGCCGCCCGCCCGTGTTCCCGCACGCCCCGGGGGAGCCGAAGACTGTGTTCCGCGTCACCAACCGGAAGCGGAGCCGGCCCTCCTGGTACGTCTGTTTCCGGCCGGACCCCACCGGGCACGCACCGCCCTCCCGCCGGGGCCCGATCGCCTCCGTCGCCCTTTCGCGGGCCCGCCCCCACGGAACCCGCCCCGGCCCCCGGTCCCGTCGCCGGGCGGAGGCGGCCCCTTCCGGTCCCCGGCCCCCGTGCGCCCGGTCCGCTCCCCGTGGCCGGCGACCGGGCCTCCGGTCCCCTCTCCGCCGGACGGCTCCACCACGGGCGAGCTGCGGAAACGTCCCAGGCCACCCCGCCGTCGGCACCCCCTCGGACCCCTCCGGCCCCCCCGACCCGCGCAGGGCGTCATGCAGTACCGTGGTGAACCACGCGGCATTGAGGGGGACAACTGTGACGCGTCAGCGGGGTGCGGGTGACGAGGCGACGGTCAGCTCTCTGGACGAGCAGATGCGCGCGGCGAAGACCGCGATAGCCGCACGCCTCCGGCATGTCCGGCAGCATCATCCGGAAGGCCCGTTCACCCTGGCGGCGCTGGCCGAGCGCACCGGAGTCTCCAAGCGGACCCTGGCGTCGGCCGAGTCCGAGGACGGGATGAACCTGACCCTCGAGACCCTGGTCAAGGTCGCGCACAGCCTCGGCATCCAGCGCTGGGCCTACTTCCTCGACGAGGAAGTCTTTGCACAGGTCAACGCGGAGTTCGAAACCGTCAGAGAACTCAGACAACGCGCCGTGCAAGGCGTGGCCCTGCGGACCGCTTCCGCCGCGGAGCCGTCCGCCGCGTCCTTGTCCGAACTGTCGGAACTGGTCATAGGGATCCTGCGCTCCGCGAAAGCCGCGAGTGACACCTTGAAGGGTATTTCCTCCCCTCCGGGCGAGCAGACATCCAGCGACGCGCAGAAATCGTGAAAACGGTGAAATGGTGGCGGGGGCCCGGCCGGCGGCGAGCGGAAAGCCTTCGGCGACGCTGCGAGAACCTGGTACGCGACCTCTCTTTGCCGACACACGGCCAAGTGACGGTCGACACACTCGTCGAGCATCTCGCCGAGCTCTACGGACAGCCCATCCACCTCGTTCCGTTACCGCTGCCCCTCGGCAGCCCCGACGGATTATGGGTGGCCGCCGACGGCGAGAACTACATAGTCTTCGAGCAGCGTCTGGCCCCCGTTCACCAGCATCAGGTCATCCTTCACGAGCTCGGCCATCTGATCTGTGGTCACGGAGCGGCCTCGGTGATGACCCCCGAAGCCACCCAGCTCCTGGTTCCCTCGCTCGACCCGGGCATGGTGCGACGGGTCCTCGGCCGTGAGCACTCGCATTCGGAGGCCGAGGCCGAAGCGGAACTCGTCGGCTCCCTGATAGGGCGCCAGGTCGGAATCTGGACCGCGGAACGCACATGGGACGTTCCTCCCGAAGCGCGCGAACTCGCCGCCCGTCTCGCGGCGTTGGAAAGCCCGTCCCAGCGAAGGAACGATGAATAGCATCCTCTACCCCGCCTGCGCGCTGGTCTCCCTGCTCGCACTGGTCTTCAAGCTGCGGGTCATACGCACCGATCGCTCACCGACACAACTCGGCCTGGTGGGCAACTTCTTCTTCCTGTTCGTCACCTTCACCGTCTCGACCCCGGCTGTCTGGATCGCGATCAGCCGCGCCGTGGGGATCGTCAACTTCTCGGGCCTGCTGTCCCAGAGCACGGTCATCCTGTCCGCCGCGTGCCAGCAACTGGTTCTGCTGCACCTGTCCCACACGAGAGACGTCGCCTGGCGCAAGGCCGTCCCGCGGCTGGCCGCGCTCGCCACGGTCCTCGTCGGCATGGTGGCGCTGTTCTTCACCGCCACCAGTGCGGGCGAGAACCCCGGCGACTTCGCTCTGACCAGGGCGAAGTACTACCCCGCCTACATCGCCCTCTACCTGCTCGGCTATGCCGCGAACCAGATCGACATCGGTGTCATGGGCTGGCGCTACGCGAAGATCGCGCCCACCCCGTGGCTCCGGCGCGGGCTGTGGCTGGTCGCGGCGTCCCTGCCCTTCGGCATGATCTACACCGGCTGTCGCGTGGCGGACATCGTCGCCGGCCAGTTCGGGACCACGGGCCACCCCTGGGAGCCGATAGCCCAGCTCGCGATCGCGGGCACGGTACTGAAGACGGTCGGCTGGACCCTGCCGGACTGGGGGCGCTACCTCGGCGCCGTCCGGGAATGGTTCGAACTCCGCCGCACCCACCGGGAACTGGCCCCGCTGCACCGAGCCGTGACCGCTCAGGTGCCCGAACCGGTTCTCGCCCTGGACGACGGGGCGGACCTGCGCACCCGGCTGTACCGGCGGCTGGTGGAGATCCGCGACGCCCAGTGGGCGCTGCGCACCTGGATGGACCCGGCGGTGGCGGACGCGGCCAGGCGACGCGCCACGGCCGCGGGACTGGCCGACGACGACCTGGCGGCCGTCGTCGAGGCCGCCCAGCTCAAGGACGCGCTGCAGGCCAAGGCCCGAGACCGCAGACCCGAGGCGCTCACGAGCACCCCGCGCATCGCCCAGCCGCAGGATCTGGCGGCCGAGCTGGTGTTCCAGCGCAAACTGGCCCGCGCCTTCGCCGAGTCCCCGTCGCCGCAGCCCCTGGAGCCCGCTCTGCCGACCTCATGCCCATGAGCACCGGCCCGGGTCAGGGCATCGGGCGCGCGGCCCCGTGACCGGCCCTTCCGGCCGCCCTGACCGTTCCGGTCACCGACCCGGTGCACCTGCTCGGTCAGGGCACCGGGCCGTTGCCCGTGGCCGGCCTGTCCAGTCGTCCCGACCGCTCCGGTCACCGGCCCCCGTGCGCTCCGACCGTTCCGGCCCCGGCGACCGTGTGCCCTGACCGTTCCCCGGCCACCGTGCCTCGCGCCGTTCCGGCCACCAGCCCCGTGCGCCCCGGCCGTTCCGGCCACCAGCCCCGTGCGCCCCGGCCGTTCCGGCCACCAGCCCCGTGCGCCCCGGCCGTTCCGGCCCCGGCCCCCGTGTGCTCCGGCCCCGGCCCCCGTGCGCCGCTCGTTCGGTCAGGCGCTCGCGTTCTTTGCCGTCAGGGCCTGGAGCAGTACCGGCGTCACCAGCTCGACCTGCCACGGACGCGCGCCGTAGCCCTCGAGCGCGCTTGCCACGGTCCCGGTGTCGGCGGCCTGCGGCGGCTCCCAGCAGATCCGCCGCACGGTGTCCGGGGACACCAGGTTCTCCTGCGGCATGTTCAGTCGCTCGGCGAGCGCCGACACCCCCGCCCGGGCGGCGGACAGCCGCGCCGCGGCGGCCGGATCCTTGTCGGCCCACGCTCGCGGCGGCGGCGGCCCGGTCACGGGCTGTCCCGGCTGCGGCAGCCCGGAGTCCGGCAGCGCCTTGGCCCGGTCCACCGCGGCCTGCCACTGGTCCAGCTGACGCCGGCCCGTCCGGTGCCCGAACCCGTTCAGCGCGGCGAGGGCGTGCACATTGCCCGGCAGGGCGAGCGCCGCCTCCACGATGGCCGCGTCGCTCAGCACCTTCCCCGGCGACACGTCCCGGCGCTGGGCGATCAGGTCCCGCGTCTGCCACAGCTCCCGCACCACGGCGAGCTGCCGGCGCCGGCGCACCTTGTGCATCCCCGACGTGCGGCGCCAGGGGTCCTTGCGCGGTTCGGCCGGCGGCGCCGTCGCGATCGCGTCGAACTCCTGCAGCGCCCACTCCAGCTTGCCCTGCCGGTCCAGCTCCTTCTCCAGGGCGTTCCGCAGGTCGATGAGGAGCTCGACGTCGAGCGCGGCGTACCGCAGCCACGGCTCGGGCAGCGGCCGGGTCGACCAGTCGACGGCGGAGTGTCCCTTCTCCAGGACGTAGCCGAGGACGCCCTCCACCATGGCGCCGAGACCGACCCGGGGGAAACCGGCGAGCCGGCCCGCCAGCTCGGTGTCGAACAGGCGGGTCGGGACCATGCCTATCTCGCGCAGGCAGGGCAGGTCCTGGGTGGCCGCGTGCAGCACCCACTCGACGCCGGTCAGCGCCCTGCCGAGTCCGGACAGGTCGGGGCAGGCCACGGGGTCGACCAGCGCGCTGCCGGCGCCGTCGCGGCGCAGCTGCACCAGATAGGCGCGCTGGCCGTAGCGGTAGCCGGAGGCGCGCTCGGCGTCCACGGCGACCGGGCCGGAGCCCCCGGCGAAGGCGGCGATCATCCGCGTGAGGGCCGCCTCGTCGGTGATCACGGGCGGAATGCCCTCGCGGGGTTCGAGCAACGGAGTCGGCGCCCCCAGCACAGAAGATCCGGCGTCGTCCGGAGGAGTGCCTCCGGTGGTGCGCAGGGAGCTGTCTGCTGTGGTCTCTTGGGCGTCGGTCACCCGTCAAGGGTATCGGTGTGCGGACGGCGCCCGTCGACGGAACGTTCCGTCGACGGGCACGGGAGGGGCGTAAACCGGTCAGCTCGGGGCAGGGCCCGGTTCACCTGAGGGAACACCGGATTCCGCCGAAGGGGGTATCCGGTGGGCTCAGTGGATGATCCCGGTGCGCAGGGCCACGGCCACCATGCCCGCCCGGTCACCCGTGCCGAGCTTGCGGGCGATGCGGGCGAGGTGGCTCTTCACGGTGAGGGCCGACAGGCCCATGGAGACGCCGATCGCCTTGTTCGACTGGCCCTCCGCGACCAGCCGCAGCACCTCGACCTCGCGTCCGGACAGCTCCCGGTAGCCGCCCGGGTGGCTCGGGGCACCCGGGGGGCGGCGGTGCATGCGGGCGGCGCCGCCGAGGGGAGCCGCGCCGGGCCGGGCGGGGAGCCCGATGTTGGTGCGGGTGCCGGTGACGACGTAGCCCTTGACCCCGCCGGCCAGCGCGTTGCGGACCGCGCCGATGTCGTCGGCGGCGGAGAGCGCCAGCCCGTTGGGCCAGCCCGCGGCGCGGGTCTCGGACAGCAGGGTGAGGCCGGAGCCGTCGGGGAGGTGGACGTCGGCGACACAGATGTCGCGCGGGTTGCCGATGCGGGGACGAGCCTCCGCGATGGACGAGGCTTCGATGACATCGCGCACACCGAGCGCCCAGAGGTGGCGGGTGACGGTGGAGCGGACGCGCGGGTCGGCCACGACCACCATGGCGGTCGGCTTGTTCGGGCGGTAGGCGACCAGGCTTGCGGGTTGCTCTAGGAGAACGGACACCAGGCCTCCTGGGTGGGGGACGGGGCCGGCTTGTGGGGAGGTAGCCGGGACGAACGGTGCTTTCAAGGTCACAGTCGTCTTCGGCAGCAAACTCGTCCGCCTTTAGAGAATGATCACGATCTAGTGAGTAACAATCTGTGCAATTCGGACACGCGATCGATCATCCGAAGATCGAGTCGGTTCGAGCGAGTGCGATTCGAGTACGGAAAGTGGCCGTATCGACAAAGAGATGGTCAACAGCGCGTTTCGCGGCGGCCGCTCAGCGGGACTGCGGGCCCCTGCGCTGCGGCAGCGTCACCACCGAGGCGTCCCCCGGGCCGGCCGGCGGCAGACCCCCGACCTGGGCCAGCAGATCGCACCAGGCGAGCAGGTGGGCGGAGGTGTCCGGCGCCCCGCCCAGGCCCTCGCGGGGCGTCCACGACGCCCGGATCTCGATCTGCGAGGCGGCCGGCCGCTCCGCCAGTCCGCCGAAGTAGTGCGAACCGGCCCGCGTGATCGTGCCGCTCGGCTCGCCGTAGGTCAGCCCGCGCGCCTGCAGCGCCCCGGTCAGCCACGACCAGCACACCTCGGGCAGCAGCGGATCGGCCGCCATCTCCGCCTCCAGCTCCGCCCGCACCAGCGTCACCAGCCGGAACGTGCCCTGCCAGGCCTCGTGCCCGGCCGGGTCGTGCAGCAGCACCAGCCGCCCGTCGGCCAGCTCCTGCTCGCCGTCGACCACCACCGCCTCCAGCGCGTACGCGTAGGGGGCGAGCCGTTGCGGGGCGGGCGTCGGCTCCACCTCGACCTGCGGCCGCAGCCGGCTGCTGCGCAGGGCTTCCACCGCGGCCCGGAAGGCCGGCGGCCCCGACGTGCCGGAGTGCCGGTCCGCATCCTCGGTGTCCTTCACGTCGCCCATTCCATCAGCGCTGTCCGACATTCGTCCGTGAGCCGCAGCCATGCGGGGAAGAGTAAGGGGAACCGGGCCTTCGTGCAGGGCAAGACACCCGCTACTCCGCACCCGGCTGACGCGCGCGGCGGCGGGCGGCCGTGCCGCCCGGGTCACCGCATACCCGCCCGGCGGCGCACGGCCCCGGGGCGCCCGCGTCCGCGCCCGCGCGCGTGCCCTCACGCACTCCCGCGCCCGCGGACGTGCTCTCACACACGCCCGCGCCCTCGCCCACGGACGCGAACGCTCCCCGCCGCCCGCCCACGCCCACGGGGAACCGGCACCGCCGCCCGCCCATGCCGACGGGCGAACCGGCCACCGGCGGGCCGGCCGGCACCGTGCCGGCGGGTGTCCGAAGCGGTGGCCCCCCCTCCGTACACACCGCGCAGGTCCCGTTCCGGCGGCATGCGAAACTTGCCTCGTGACCGCCAAAGACACCACGCAGCCGACAGCGACGTACGACAGCGCCTTCCTCAAGGCGTGCAGGCGTGAACCGGTGCCCCACACGCCCGTGTGGTTCATGCGCCAGGCCGGCCGCTCCCTGCCCGAGTACCGCAAGGTGCGCGAGGGGATCCCCATGCTGGAGTCCTGCATGCGGCCCGAGCTGGTCACCGAGATCACGCTGCAGCCGGTGCGCCGGCACGACGTGGACGCGGCGATCTTCTTCAGCGACATCGTCGTCCCGCTGAAGGCCATCGGCATCGACCTCGACATCAAGCCCGGCGTCGGCCCCGTCGTCGCGGAGCCCGTGCGCACCCGCGCCGACCTGGCCCGGCTGCGCGACCTCGGCCCCGAGGACGTGCCGTACGTCACCGAGGCCATCGGCATGCTCACCGGCGAACTGGGCGCCACCCCGCTGATCGGTTTCGCTGGAGCGCCTTTCACCCTCGCGAGCTACCTGGTCGAGGGCGGTCCCTCGCGTACGTACGAGAACGCCAAGGCGATGATGTACGGCGACCCCGAGCTGTGGTCCGACCTGCTGGACCGTCTCGCCGACATCACCTCCGCCTTCCTGAAGGTGCAGATCGAGGCCGGCGCGAGCGCCGTGCAGCTCTTCGACTCCTGGGCGGGCGCCCTGGCCCCGGCGGACTACCGGACGTCGGTCATGCCGGCCTCGGCGAAGGTCTTCGACGCCGTCGCCGGCTACGGCGTCCCGCGCATCCACTTCGGCGTCGGTACCGGTGAGCTGCTGAAGCTCATGGGCGAGGCCGGCGCGGACGTCGTCGGCGTCGACTGGCGCGTCCCGCTGGACGAGGCCCAGCGCCGCGTCGGGCCCGGCAAGGCGCTCCAGGGCAACCTGGACCCGACCGTCCTGTTCACCGACAAGGACACCGTCGCGGCCAAGGCCCGCGAGGTGCTCGACGCCGCCGCCGGGCTGGAGGGCCACGTCTTCAACCTCGGCCACGGCGTCATGCCGAACACCGACCCGGACGCGCTGACCCGGCTCGTGGAGTACGTCCACACCGCCACCGCGCGCTGACTCACCAGGAGTAGTGGGGCCGTGCCCGTCTGCCGAACAGCAGGCCGGGCGGCTCCGGCGGGGGAGGCGTGCCGGGCTTGAGCGGCCAGGCCAGCAGCATGCCCACCACGAAGCCGACGACGTGCGCCGCGTACGCCACCGTGCCCCCGCCGGACACCCCGTGCCCGGACGAGTACACCGCCTGCAGCGCGAACCAGAAGCCCAGCACCAGCCACGCGGGCAGCCGCAGCGGCAGGAAGACCAGGAACGGCACCAGGACCCACACCCTGGCCTTCGGCCACAGCACGATGTAGGCGCCGAGGACCCCGGCGATGGCGCCGGACGCCCCGATCAGCGGGTCGGCGGAGTCGGCGTTGAGCAGCGCGAAGCCGTAGCCCGCCGCGTAGCCGCAGACGAGGTAGAAGAAGAAGTAGCGGATGTGGCCCATCCGGTCCTCGACGTTGTTGCCGAAGATCAGCAGGAAGAGCATGTTGCCCAGCAGGTGCAGCCAGCCGCCGTGCAGGAACATCGCAGTGAAGACCGACAGCACGGGCGACTTGTCGTAGGCCGGCGGCCCCACCACGCAGCCCGGGCCGTGCGGGCCGAGGCCCACGTCGCCGGTCGGGACCAGCCGGGGCAGCTGATGGTGGATCAGCTCCTGGGGGACTGCCGCGTAGTGGTCCATGAAGGCGTGCAGCCGGCACAGCTGCACCAGGTCGCCGCCGCCGGTCACGGTGCCGGCCGTGCCGGGCGTCGTGAGGAACACCAGGACGTTGGCGGCGATGAGCGCGTACGTCACCCAGGGCGTGCGGCGCGCCGGGTTCACGTCATGGACGGGGATGACCACACAGAAGTAGTGCCCGCGATGCGGCGGGCGAATCGGTGAACGCCTCGGGGCGGGCGCGCGTATCTCTCCTCAACCGACGTGAGGATCAGGCGATGACGAACGCTCCCCAGGTTCCGGCGATGCACGCTCTGCCCGACGGCGAGGCCGAGCTGTCCTTGGTGGTACGGCTCCCCTGGGAGGACCTCGCGCGGCTCGGCCAGGAGGCCGGGCGGCTGGCCTCCCAGATGCAGCGGCCGGTGACGCTGGACGAGGCGGTGAGTTACCGCCTGCGCTCGACCCGTCCGTCCGCCTCCCACGCGAAGCCCTCGGGGGAGCAGCCGGCCGCCGTCTCCTCCGGGGCGGGCGTGACTTCCCTGCCCCGGATCAGCGGGACGGCCTAGGGGGTTTCGTTTGGATCAGGTCGGACCCGGGCTGATCCAAACGAAACCCCTAGCCCTGGCGCGGGGCGCGGCCGCCGCCCGGGGCGGGTCCCGCCGGCCCGGCCGCGCCCGTCCGACCGTGCCCGTCCGACCGGGCCGCGTGCCGGCACCGCCCCGTCGCCGGGGAGCGAGCCGTCCCGGTGACGGTCAGGGGGTCTCGTGGCGCACTCGCGCCGTCGCCTTCCGGGCCGCCACCAGGACCGGGTCCCACACCGGTGAGAACGGAGGGGCGTATCCCAGGTCCAGGGCCGTCATCTGCTCCACCGTCATCCGCGCGGTCAGCGCCACGGCCGCGATGTCGACCCGCTTGCCCGCCCCCTCCCTGCCGACGATCTGCACGCCGAGCAGCCGCCCCGTGCGGGTCTCGGCGAGCATCTTGACCGTCATGGGGGCGGCGCCCGGGTAGTAGCCGGCGCGGCTGGTCGACTCGATGGTGACCGCCTCGAACCGCAGGCCCACCCGGCGGGCGTCCTTCTCCCGCAGGCCGGTGCGGGCGATCTCCAGGTCACAGACCTTGCTCACCGCCGTGCCGACGACACCGGGGAAGGTGGCGTAGCCACCGCCGGCGTTGGTGCCGATGACCTGGCCGTGCTTGTTGGCGTGGGTGCCGAGCGGAACGTACTGCTCCTGCCCGGAGACCAGGTTCAGCACCTCCACACAGTCGCCGCCCGCCCAGATGTTCTCGTGGCCGCGCACCCGCATCGCGAGGTCGGTGAGCAGACCGCCGTGGGCGCCGAGCGGCAGGCCGGCCGCCCGGGCGAGCGCGGTCTCCGGGCGGACGCCGATGCCGAGGATCACCACGTCGGCGGGGTACTCGGCGTCCTCCGTGGCCACCGCCCGCACCCGGCCGTCCTGACCGGTGAGGAGCTTGGTGACCTCGGCGTCGTTCACCATGGTGATGCCGAGGCCCTCCATGGCCCGGTGCACCAGCCGGCCCATGTCCGGGTCCAGCGTCGACATGGGCTCCTCGCCGCGGTTGACGACCGTCACCTCGAAGCCCCGGTTGATCAGCGCCTCGGCCATCTCGACACCGATGTAGCCGGCGCCCACGACCACCGCCCTGCGGCCACGCGTGCGCGCCAGGGTGTCCAGCAGGGCCTGGCCGTCGTCGAGCGTCTGCACACCGTGCACACCGGGGGCGTCCGCGCCGGGCAGGTCCGGACGGACCGGGCGGGCGCCGGTGGCGATGACGAGCTTGTCGTACGGCGTCCAGGACTCGGCGCCGGAATCGACGTCACGCGCGCGTACCCGCTGCCCGGCCACGTCGATCTCCGTGACCTCCGTGCGCATCCGCAGGTCGATGTCCCGCGCGCGGTGCTCCTCGGGCGTGCGGGCGATCAGCCGGTCCCGCTCCGGGACCTCGCCCCCCACCCAGTACGGGATGCCGCACGCCGAGAAGGAGCTGAAGTGGCCGCGCTCGAAGGCCACGATCTCCAACTCCCCGGGGTCCCGCAGCCGCCGGGCCTGCGACGCCGCGGACATGCCCGCGGCGTCACCCCCGATCACGACCAGCCGTTCCCTGCCGCCGTTGCCCCGTCCACCGCTCATGCCCATGGGAACACGCTACGGGGCGCGGGCATTTCAGTCCCGGTCCCCCTCCCGGTTCCCCGCTCGTTCCCCCTGCCGGTGCTCCCCGGCCACCGCCTCCGCCTCCGCCGCGGAGTCCGGCGCCGGCCGGGCCGACGGCAGCGGGCCGAGCGCGGTCGTCGCGGGCGCGGCCTCCGCGCGGCGCGGCAGCCGGGGGCGTACGACCCGCCGCCACAGCACCGTCAGCAGCGTGGCGAGGGCCGCGAACGGCAGGGCCGCGCCGAGCGCGAGGGCGATCCAGCGCAGCACCGAGACGAACACGTGCCAGCCGCCCGCCAGGGCGTCCGTGAAGCCGGGCGAGTCGTCCGCCTGCCGCACCGGGGTCTCGGACAGCGTCAGGGTGACGGTGGCCAGACTCGTGCGGTCCTTCAGCGACGCCTGACGGGCCAGCAGCGCCTCCAGGTCGGCCTGACGGGTGCTCAGCTCGCCCTCCAGCGCGACGACGTCGCTGAGCTTCGCCGCCTTCCCCATCAGCGCGCGGATCCGGTCCACGCTGGCCCGCTGCGACCTGACGCGGCTGTCCACGTCCACCACCTGGTCGGTGACGTCGACCGCCTTGGCCGTGCGGTCGACCAGCCGGCCCGTGCCCTGCAGGCCGGTGAGGACCTCGTCGTACCTCTCGGTGGGCACCCGCAGCACGACCCTGGTGTGTTCGTGGCCGTCGGTGTCCCGGCTCGTGGTCTCGTCGCCGACGTAGCCGCCCGCGTCCTCGGCGGTCGTCCGGGCGGTCCGCAGGGCCTTGGGCACGTCCCCGACCTCGACGGTGAGGGACGCGGTGCGGATGATCGCGTCCGGGGTGAGCGCGGGCGTCGCGCGCGTGGCCTTTCCGCGTTCCGCCGCCCCGCCGGGGACACCGGCCGCCGGGGCGCCCGCGTCCGAGGCGGACTTCGCGGAATCGCCCCCCGAGTCGCCGCCGCCGCACCCGGCGAGCGCGAGGGACGCGGCGAGCAGGACCCCGGCCAGGGCCCCGACGGGCCGGGCGGAGCGGACGGCGAGGGCGGAGCGTGGTGTGCGCATGGGCGGTACCCCCCGAGGGCTGTGGGCTGTGTCGGTCCTTCGACGCCGGGCCCTGCGGGAACGTTGGGCGTGGCCGGTCCCGATGCGGTCACGGTCCGGACTCGTCCCGGACACCGGGTCCCGGAGGGGGTGTCGGCGGGGTCTGAGAGAGTGGGGACATGAGCACAACGGGCAAGGGCCTCGGGCACGTCGTCGTCATCGGGGCCGGCATCGCGGGGCTGGCCGCCGCGCACCGGCTGCTGGCGCGGGGCGCGCGCGTGACCGTGCTGGAGGCCGGCGACCGGGTCGGCGGCAAGCTGCTGCCCGGCGAGATCGCCGGTGTGCGGGTCGACCTGGGCGCCGAGTCCATGCTCGCCCGCCGCCCCGAGGCGGTCGCCCTCGCGCGCGAGGCGGGACTGGCCGAGCAGCTTCAGCCGCCGGCCACCGCCACCGCCTCGATCTGGACCCGGGGCGCCCTGCGGCCCATGCCCAAGGGCCATGTGATGGGTGTGCCCGGCACCGCCGCCGCGCTCTCGGGTGTCCTGTCCGACGAGGGCCTGGCACGCATCGAGCGCGACGCCGGCCTGCCCCGCACCGAGGTCGGCGACGACGTCGCCGTGGGGGAGTACGTGGCGGCCCGGCTCGGCCGCGAGGTGGTCGACCGGCTGGTCGAACCCCTGCTCGGCGGTGTGTACGCGGGCGACGCGTACCGCATCTCGATGCGCTCGGCCGTCCCGGGGCTCTTCCAGGCCGCCCGTGCCCACGCCTCCCTCACCGAGGGCGTCCGGGAGATCCAGGCCAGGGCCGCGGCGAGCGGGCAGACGGGCCCGGTCTTCATGGGTATCGCGGGCGGAGTCGGCCGGCTGCCGCTCGCCGTCGCCGGGTCGGTGCGCGCCCGGGGCGGCGAGATCCTGACCGGAACGCCCGCCCGTGCACTGCGCCGGGAGGCGGCCGGCGGCTGGCGGGTCACCGCGGGTGAGCGGGTGCTGCACGCCGACGCCGTGATCGTCGCCGTACCCGCGCCGGCCGCCGCCGGGCTGCTGCGCGCCGAGTCCCCGGGGGCCGCCGCCGAGCTGTCCGCCGTCGAGTACGCCTCGATGGCCCTGATCACCCTCGCCTACCGGCGCGCCGGCCTGGACCTGCCCGAGGGCAGCGGCTTCCTGGTGCCGCCCGTCGACGGCCGGACCATCAAGGCCTCCACCTTCGCCTCCCGGAAGTGGGGCTGGATCGCCGACGAGGACCCGGACGTGGTCGTGCTGCGCACGTCCGTGGGCCGCCACGGCGAGACGGAGGTGCTCGGCCGCGACGACGCCGACCTGGTGGAGGTGTCCCGGCACGACCTGCGGGAGGCCACGGGCCTGGACGCCGTGCCGCTGGAGACCCGTGTGACCCGCTGGACCGACGGCCTGCCCCAGTACCCCGTCGGGCACCACGCGCGCGTGGCACGCGTGCGGGAGCAGGTCGCGAAGCTCCCGGGGCTCGCGGTGTGCGGCGCGCAGTACGACGGCGTCGGCATCCCGGCGTGCATCGCGAGCGCGTACGCGGCGGTGGACCAGCTGGCCGGCGACCGGTCGGGGGTCGAGGAGCTGACGGCCAACCCGGTGCAGAGCCTGCACGGCGGAGCGGGAGAATAGGGACCATGAGTGACGACGCCCCCATCACCGAGTCCGGCAGGATCCCGAACAAGGGCAAGCTGGCCAAGGACCTCAACGAGGTCATCCGCTACACCCTCTGGTCGGTGTTCAAGCTGAAGGACGCGCTGCCGGAGGACCGCGCGGGATACGCCGACGAGGTCCAGGAGCTGTTCGACCAGCTCGCCGCCAAGGACGTGACGGTCCGCGGCACCTACGACATCTCGGGCCTGCGCGCCGACGCGGATCTGATGATCTGGTGGCACGCCGAGACCAGCGACCAGCTCCAGGAGGCGTACAACCTCTTCCGCCGGACCAGGCTGGGCCGCCACCTGGAGCCGGTCTGGTCGAACATGGCGCTGCACCGCCCCGCCGAGTTCAACCGCTCGCACATCCCGGCGTTCCTCGCCGACGAGACGCCGCGGAACTACGTGAGCGTCTACCCGTTCGTGCGCTCCTACGACTGGTACCTGCTGCCCGACGAGGACCGCCGGCGCATGCTCGCCGACCACGGCAAGATGGCCCGCGGCTACCCGGACGTGCGCGCCAACACGGTCGCCTCGTTCTCGCTCGGCGACTACGAGTGGGTCCTGGCCTTCGAGGCCGACGAGCTGTACCGCATCGTCGACCTCATGCGCCATCTGCGTGCCTCCGAGGCCCGGATGCACGTCCGCGAGGAGGTCCCGTTCTTCACGGGCCGCCGCAAGAGCGTCGCCGACCTGGTGGCGGGCCTGGCGTAACCCCCCCCCGAAGGGGCGCACCTCCGGCGGGGCACCTCCGGCGGGGGCGCCCCCGAAGGTGCGCGGGGAACCGCGCGACGGGCCACGACGCCCCCGCGGCCGCCGACGCCCCCCGGGCGGCACCCTGGTGGGCCGCCCGGCACCGCCGGCCCGGCGCTGGCGCCGGCGTTGTCCTAGCGCACCCTGCCCTTGCCCTTCAACGCCTCCCGCCGGACCCCTTTGCCGGCCGGACCGCCGGAGGCGACCGGTTCCGGGCGCGGCGCGCAGGACGCGTGCCGCGCCGGGAGGCGGCCCGTCAGCAGATACGCCTCCAGATGCCCGTTGACGCAGGCGTTGGGGCCGCCGCCGATGCCGTGCGTGCCCGCGTCCCGCTCCGTCACCAGCACCGAGCCGGCCAGCCGCCGGGTCATCTCCAGGGCGCCCTGGTACGGCGCCGCGGCATCCCGCTCGGCCGCCAGGACCATCACCGGCGGCAGCTCACCCGGCCCGGTCCGCACGTCCAGCGGCTGCTGCCGGGGCGCCGGCCAGTAGGCGCACGGCAGGTTCAGCCACGCGTTGTCCCAGGTCTCGAAGGGCGCCACCCGGGCGAGGCGCGTGTTGTCGCGGTCCCACACCCTCCAGTCCGTCGGCCAGGGCGCGTCGTTGCACTCCACCGCCGTGTACACCGCTTTGCCGTTCTCCGCCTCGGCGGCCGTCTCCGGGCTCGGCGCGGCCAGCCGGACCAGCGGTCCCGGGTCGCCGTGCAGGTAGGCCGAGAGGGCCGCGGCCCGGCTCGGCCAGAAGTCGTCGTAGTAGCCGGCCGTCAGGAACGCGTTCTGCAGCTGGCCGGGACCGACCTTCCCGCCCGCCGCCTTCGCGGCCAGCCGCTCGCGCGCGGTGTCGTAGCCGCGCTGCACCTTCGCGGGTGTGGCACCGAGCCGGTACACGTCGTCGTGCCGGGCGATCCAGTCGCGGAAGTCCGCCCAGCGTTCCTCGAACGCCGCCGACTGGTCCAGGTTGCTGCGGTACCAGATCTTCTGCGGGTCCGGGTTCACCGCCGAGTCCAGCACCATCCGCCGCACGTGCGAGGGGAACATCGCCGCGTACAGCGCGCCGAGATAGGTACCGTACGACGCCCCCATGAAGGTCAGCCGGTTCTCGCCCAGCGCGGCCCGCAGGACGTCCAGGTCCCGGGCGTTGTTGAGCGAGTTGTAGAACCGGAGTGCGCCGCCGGCCCGCTGGGCGCAGCCGCGCGCGTACGCCTTCGCCTGGGCGACGCGCTGCCGCTTGTAGGACTCCGAGGGGTGCGCGGGTGACGCGGAGGGCCCCTTGAAGAACTGTTTCGGGTCCTCGCAGGAGAGCGGGGCCGAGCGGCCCACCCCGCGCGGGGCGTAGCCGACCAGGTCGTAGGCGGCCGCGATCCGCTTCCACTCCCGGACCGTGCCGATCAGCGGGAAGTACATCCCGGAGGCGCCGGGGCCGCCCGGGTTGTAGACCAGGGCGCCCTGCCGGGGAACCTTCCGCTTGCTGTTGTGCGGGTCCTTGTGGGTGGCCGGGATGCGGCTCACCGTCAGCTTGATCCGCTTGCCGTCGGGGTGCGCGTAGTCCAGCGGGACGGACACCGTGCCGCACCGTGTCCCGGCCGGCGCCTGCGGCAGGTCGGCGGCGGTACACCGGCCGAAGTCGATGCCGGCCGCCCGGGCACGGGCCACGGCCTTGGCGGTGCCGTGCAGCTCGGCCGTACCGGGGGCGCCCGGGGTGCCGGGCGCGCCGCCCGCCGGGGCCGCCGCCAGGGTGGTCAGGAGCAAGGACCCGGCGGCCGCGTAGAGGGCGGCAGCTTTCATCGCGTATCCCTTCGGTGCGCGGCGGCGATGGCACGGCTGCCACGGCCCGGCGCCAATAAAAGGGATATTTCGTACGGCTGTGGGGGAAGGCAAGCACCACCCGGCCGGTGTCGGCGCCATTGCCCCCTATGCGCCGCCCGAAGCCGCCGCCGTCACTCCCGCCAGGGCTGGTCGCGGTGGGTGAAGGCCGCGCGCAGCTCCGGCTCGCCGATCGCGCGGATGCCGCGCACGGCGACGGAGGTGAGGAACGACCTCTCGTCACCGGCCGGCTTCCCGGCCAGCGCGCTCAGCAGCCGCTGTCCGGCGGGGGAGGCCCAGCGCGAGTACGGATGCACCTCGAACCGGGCGATGGCCAGGCAGCTCAGCGTCAGTACGAGGGGCAGGGCGAACCACAGGCCCACCAGCAGGCGCGGTGTCCCGGTCTGGACGGGCAGCAGCAGGGCGGTGACGCCCAGCACCACCACGGCCGGCACGGAGGCCCGCACCTGGCGGACGGCGGACCCCACCGTCGTCTCCGCGCCCTCGGGCACCGCGAGCCCCGCGCGCACCAGCCCGTCGGCCAGCCGGCGCACGGCCTCCGTGCCGGCCGCCCGTGCCCGTACCGGCGCTATCCGCGACTGTCCCTCGGGTCCTATGGCCCCTATGACGGACCGCTCCATCTCGTCGCGCCCCCGCGGGTCCACGACCGTGGCCCAGCCGGTGTGCGCGAGCAGCAGCCGTCGCTGCCGTGCCATGGAGACCAGGGTGACGTCGGCGACCCGCGCGGGGCCGCCGGAGAGGAAGGCCGCCTCGTACAGCGTCAGATCACGCTCCCGGCCCGTCGGCGCGTCATGCGCGTCCACGGCTGCCGCGCGAACGGCCGCCAGACACAGGCGAGTGCAGGCCGTACCGGCGAAAGCCCAGGCCAGGAGCAGGAGAAGGACCCAGAACATGACGTGTTTGTATGCCAGAGGCCTGGGCGAACGCCATGCCCTGTTCACGATCCGGACGGAGTGTTGCCGGTATGTGACGTTCCGTTTCCTGTGCTGGTCAGGGGTCGTGAGGGACCGTCAGAGGCGGTCGGGGGGCGCTCAGGGGCCGCTCGTCGCCGGCGGCAGGGAGGAGGTGTCGTCCGGCGGCGGGGTGACCGGCACGACGGCACTCGGATCGACCGCCGGCGGGGTCGGCACCGGGGAGGCGGAGGCCGCGAGGTCCTGCGCCAGCGTGCGGAAGTCGACGTACCCCGTCGCCTCCAGGACCTTGATGTGGTCCAGGACGGTCGCGTTGGCGTCGTCGGCGAGATCGCGGACCAGGGAGTTCTGCGTGCCGGCCCGGACCTGGGCGACGAGGGAGAACACCCGGCCGTGCGCCAGCCGGAGGAGGCCGGCGAACTGGCGGTCGAAGTCCTGGCCCTCGGCCGAGGTCAGGGTGGCGAGCCACTGCTTCTGCTGCTCGTTCGGCTCGTTGGGCAGGGCCACGCCGAGCTGGGTGGCGACGGTCCGCACGTGTGCGTCCAGGGAGGTGTGGCCGTCGACGAGGTGCCGGCCGGCCGTGCGGACGGCCGGCGCCGTTCCCTTCCGCAGCGCCAGCTCTCCGGCGGGCAGCTCCCACAGTCCGGCCAGCCGGACCTTGGTGACGAAGTCCCGGTCCTGCTCGGACAGCGGGCCGTACGGTGTCGTCACCGTCCGTGTGCTCAGCAGGGTCGCGCTCGCCGGGTCCTGCCGGTCGGCGTAGGACCACAGCGGGACGAGCAGGGCGACGACCGTCGCCGCGAGGGCGGTGACGATGAGGCCGGTGCCGCTGACTATGCCTCGGCCGTGGATGGGGGAACGCGGTCGCATGGTGCCTCCTGCACCGCACGCCGGGGGTGCTTGGGGTGGGTGCGGGGTTGGCATATTACTGGGGCCGCGAAGGGGGTTTCGCCGACGGTGGGTGTTCTCGGCGGCGTCGGTGTGGGGTGGGTGGTCCGGTGCGGGTGCGTCGTGGCCGGTCGCGTAGTTCCCCGTGCCCCTTCGGGGCGCTTCGGCTGGGGGTGTTGTCAGGGGTGGGTTCGTCGGAGCGTTTGGAGCATTCTGCCCGTGCGGCCTCGTTCGCGCCTCCGTGGAGCCGGGCCCGCGCGGTCCAGCCACCAGTCCCGCAGGCGCCGTCGCGCGCCCGCGTCCCCCGGCCGCCCCAGCTTCAGCAGATGCCCGGCGAAGTCCAGGGCGTCCCGGCGGTATCCGTCGGTCATCGGCCGGTGCCGGGCGTACTCCAGGAACTCCTCCCGGTACCCCGCCCCCAGGATCTCCGGCAGCTCGGGCGCCACCTTCGCCACCACGCCCGCCCGCTTCGCCGCGAGCGCCCGCGCCTGCACCCCCATCCGCACCCGGTCGAACCCCTCCGGCACCGGCGTCCCCGCCACCAGGGACGACAGCACGGCGGCCTGCGCCACGCCGAGCCGCTCCCGCACGGCGGCCACCGGCCGCACCAGAACGCCGACGCCCCCGGCATCCGGTCCGACGGCCTCCGCGCTCGTCGCCCTCGCGCCGGCGGCCTGCGCGCCCCCGGCCCCCGTGACGTCCGCCGGCGCCGTGCCCGTCGTCGACGGGACTGCCGGGATGCCTGCCAGGGCCGACCGGTCCTCTCCCCCGTCTTGCGGCGCGCGTGAGCGGCCCGCCGCCACGGCCCCGCGGATGGCGTTCAACTCCGCCTCCAGTACAATGGGTTCGGGGAAGTTCTCGTCCCGTTCCAGGAGGACGCCGGGCGGGGCCACCCGGGCGGCGAGGCCGGTCAGGATGTCGAGCACCGGGAGCGGCACGGGGTGCGCGTGGCTGTCGTGCCAGACGCCGTCGCGCTCGAAGCCGCCCGCGACATGGACGTAGGCGATCGCCTCCACGGGCAGCCCGGCCAGCGCCTCCGCCGGGTCCTCGCCCCGGTTGACGTGATTGGTGTGCAGGTTGGCGACGTCGATCAGCAGGCGCACACCGGTCCGCTCGACCAGCTCGGACAGGAACTGCCCCTCGGTCAGCTCCTCGCCCGGCCAGGAGAACAGCGCGGCGATGTTCTCCAGGGCCAGCGGCACCGGCAGCGACTGCTGGGCGATCCGGACGTTCTCGCACAGCACGTCCAGCGCGTCCCGGGTGCGCGGCACGGGCAGCAGATGGCCGGCCTCCAGACGCGGGGAGGCGGTGAGCGCGCCGCCCGCCCGGACGTAGGCGATGTGCTCGGTGACCAGCGGGGAGCCGAGGGCCTGAGCCCGCTCGGCGAGCGCCGTCAGCCGACCCTCGTCGGGGTGGTCCGCGCCGCCGAGGCCGAGGGAGACGCCGTGCGGGATCACCGTCACCCCGCGCTCGCGCAGCCGCAGCAGCGACTCCGGGACGTGACCGGGGCAGACGTTCTCCGCCACGACCTCCACCCAGTCGATGCCCGGCATGCGCTCCACGGCGTCCGCGATCTCCGGCCGCCAGCCGATCCCCGTCCCCAGTCGCCGCATGGCGCGTCCCCCTCCTCGGCCTGTGCTCGTGCGTCGAGTGACGGGGGTATGGCCCCGGCGGACGGCATCGAACCCCCTCCCCACCGCGTTCAGAGCAACATTTGAGGTTCGCTCCCGTGCCGGGCACCGCTCCGGAGGCCGGTCGCCCGGGACCGTGTGCGCGCTCGTGGGAGCCGGTCTGGGCGTCTCCCTGGCCCCGGCGAGCATCCGGCGCATCCGTCTCAGGGGCGTCGCCTTCCGCGGGACAGACCCCGGTACCGCCCGCACCCGGGTCGCCGTCGCCTGGCGTGAGCACGACCGAAGCCCCCTGGTCGCCCACCTGCCGGCGACGGTCAGTCAGGATCCGCCGCCGGACGGACCCTGGGGCGCGACGAGGGCCCGGACGCCAGCGGCTGCCGAATATGCCAAAAGCACACTGCTGAATCCCGGGTTCCGGTAGCAGGCTGCTGTCGTACCGGTCGCCCCCGCCGCGCCGGCGCCCCGACGCCTCCCCGCCCGGGCGGCCTTTCGCGCGGTGGGGCCACGGCCGGTACGACGGGCGGTCAGCGCAGCGCGGGATGGTCGGCGACGACCGTGCAGGAACCCGGTGCGATCTCGGTGAAGCCGGCGTCCCGTACGAGCGGCAGAGCGCCGCCGGTGAGCCGGGCCCAGTCGGCGGGGCCGGCCGTGCGGACGGACAGGGCGTGACCCGAGTCCCGCCACGCCGTGCGCTCCGCGTCGGACAGCGCCCACCAGGCCAGCTGGGCGCCGTGGCCGGCCTGGGCCATCGCCTTGCCGGCCGACATCTCCAGGTCCGGGTTGAGCCACAGCACGGGGTGCGCCGGGTCGGCGGCGACGGGCGGCTCGGGATCGTCCAGGTCGGTGCCCGACACCTGCAGCTTGGCCAGGTCCTTGGGCCAGCCGTCCAGCGGGATCGGCGGGAAGACCCGGACCTCCGCGGACTTGCCGGTCACCGTGACCCCGGGCAGCGCCTCGGCGCGCCGCCACTCGGCGCCCCGGGCCCGCCGGACGACCTTCCGGATCCGCGCGTCCTCCCAGTTCCGCACGGCCTCCGCCCACTCCCCGTCACCGTGCGCGCGCTCGTCGCCGAGGAGGACGAGGACGGCCCGGGCGGCCGTCTCCAGCGCGTCGGTACGGGCGGGCGGGGCACTCCGCTCGATCCGCACGACGAGCGGCAGCACGAACTGCGGGGCCTCGTCGCGGGGGGCGTGCCCGGGCTGGAAGGGACTGTCACCGGAGGGTGCTGGAACGTGGCTCACGGGAGCCCAGCCTACGAACCCGCGGCCGGACGGATCAACGCGCGGGTCGGCTCGAGGCCCACGCGGGCTGGGCGGGGCGGGGCGGACAGGGCCTGGCCGGGCGGGGCGGGATCGGACGAGGTGGGACCGGGCCGGGCGCGGTCGGGAAAATCGCGGTGCCGTCCGATGAACCGGCGGGCCGTGTCGTCCCGTCTTGATCCACTGAAGAAGGGGAGGGCCGATGAGCCAGTATTTCGAGATCGGTGACGAGACGCTCTGGAACCCGTCCAACGGGGCCGCGCGACTGTTCCTGCGGCAGGTGGAGGTCTTCGAGGCCGAACTGGAGCTGCCGTCCGGCCTCGGGCCGATGCGGAACGACGAGTGCGAGATCGACCCGGCCGTCTTCTCGGTCTTCGTGCACGCCCTGCTCGCCCGGCACCGGCGGACCGGCCACGGCGTCGTCCTGGCCCTGTCCGAAGGGTTCGTCGCCACCGTCGTCGCCCTCGCCGGGCGCGCCGGGACCGACATCGACTGGGCCCGGCTCGAAGCCGTGCCGGACGGCCCCCGGTCGGACGTGCACGTCTCGGCGGCCGGGATGTCCGGGCCGGGCGACGGGGGCCCCTGGGCCGCGGCGCTGCGCGCCAGGGCGGCCGAGCTCAGCCGCGGCATGGCCCGCTGACCCGCCGGCCGGGACATCAGCCATACCCCTCCGCACCGGAATGCCCCCCATGAACCCTGACCCGCGTCCGACCTCCGTGCGACCCATGCACCCCATGCACCGTGACCTGCGTCTGACCGCCGTCGGCCGCCGCTACGGCATCCGCGGACCCTGGGTGCTGCGGGGCGTCGACCTCGCCGTCGCCCCCGGCACCCTCACCCGGATCGAAGGGGCGAACGGCACCGGAAAGTCCACCCTGCTCCGGCTGCTCGCCCGGCTCGACGCGCCCACCGAGGGCCGGATCACCGGGCGGCCGCGCACGGCGTACGTGCCGGAGCGGTTTCCGTCCGCCCTGCCCTTCACGGCCGCCGGCTATCTCACCCACCTCGGTACCGTGCACGGCCTGTCCCGGGCCGACGCCGCCCGCCGCGCCGCCGAATGGCTGGAGCGGTTCGGCGCGGGCGCCTACGCCGGGACGCCGCTGACGCGGCTGTCCAAGGGCAGCAGCCAGAAGGTCGCCGTCGCCCAGGCCCTGCTCGGCGACCCGGAGCTGCTGGTGCTGGACGAGGCGTGGACCGGGCTCGACACGGCGGCGCGGGAGGAGCTGGAACGGGCGGTGGCCGAGCGGACGGCCGCCGGGGGCGCCGTGGTGTTCGTGGACCACGACCCGGGCCGGCTCGCCGGGATGCCGGACGCGACGTACACCGTGCTCGACGGCGGTCTGCGGGCGCGGACGGACGGCGGAAGCCCGCCGGCCGGACCGGTCACCGTCGTCGTGGTGCGGGGAGCCCCGGGCGGGCCGCTGCCGCCCGAGGCGGTACGGATCGCCCTCTCCACCGAGGAGACCGGCCCCGGCGGCCACCGCCTCACCGTCCCGGTCTCCCGCTCCGACGTCCTGCTGCGCACCCTGCTCACGGCACGCCCGCCCTGGCACGTGGAGCGGGTCGAACCCGCCGGTGCACCGCCCCCCGACCCCGGAAGCCGCCCATGACCGCACTCCTGCGCTACCAGGCCGACCTGCTGCTGCGCTCTCAGCGCTGGCTGCCGCCGGTGATCCTGTACGCCGTGTTCCTGGGGGTCGGGGTGCAGAGCGGCCAGCCGGTGCTGAACTCGCTCGGCTACACCGCCGCGGCCCTGCTGCCGGTGGCCGCCTGGCTGGTCCGCGTCTGTGTCACCGGCGAGCCGCCCGCGGCCCGCGCCTGCGTCGCCGCCGCGCGCGGACCCGCCCGCGCGCACCTCGCCTGTCTGCTGACCGCCCTGCTGGCGGCCGTGCTGCTCGGGGTGGCGGCCACCGTGGTGGTGACGCTCATCAGCACACCGGTGAGTGACGGCCACCGGGTCCACATCGCCCCGCTCCGGGCCGCCGCGGCCGGGCTGCCGGTCGTCCTCGCCTGCGCGTCGCTCGGCGCGGCCGTCGGCGCGCTCACCAGTCACCCGGTGCTGCGCTCTACCGGCCGGGCGGTGCCCGCGCTGCTGCTGGGCACGCTGCTCGCGGTGGTGTCGGCCGGATCCCCGGCGCAGGCCGCGATCAGCGGCCTGGTCACCGGCTCGCGGACCGGCCGGGCGCACATCGCGCTGCTGCCGCCGACCGTCGCGGCCCTGTGCACGGCCGCCGCCTTCGCCGCGGCGGCCTGGCTCGCCGGCCGCCGGTCACCCTGAGGTCAGCCGGAGCAGGCGGTGCGCTGCGCCTCCTGCCACTCGCACCGGGGGCACAGCGTGATGCCCTTGTACGAGTCCGGGTACTCCGTCGGCTCCCGGCACAGCACACACTCCGCGTACGGCGGCCCGTCGGCCTTCGCCGGCTTCACCGCGTCGACGATCGTGCAGTAGTCCTCGTCGCTCATGTCCTCAGGGTAGGACGGCCCCGCCGGATCACTGCCGTCCGTCGGCCTGGCCGATCAGCTCGGAGACCTTCACGAACCGGTAGCCCCGCTCGCGCAGCTCCGGTACGACCGTGCGGACGACCCGCTCGGTCGTCGGGGCGGCGCTGCGGGTGCAGTGCAGGACCACCACCGACCCCGGCTTCACCCCGTCGAGCACCTGCTTGACCACCGCGTCGGCGTCCGTGGCGAACGCGTCCCCGCTGACCACGTCCCACTGCACCGCGGTCACCCCGAGCCCGCTGAGCTCGCGCAGCGCCCGCTGGTCGTAACAGCCGCCGGGGAAGCGGAAGTACGGCATCGCGTGCGGCACGCCGGCGGCGCGGAGCGAGGTGTACGCCCGCTGGACGTCCGCCTTCATCCCGTCGGCGTCGACCGTCGGCAGGCCGTAGCAGTCGGCGGTGAACGCGTAGTGGCTCCAGGAGTGGTTGGCCACCTCGAACTGCGGGTCGTGGCCCAGCCGGCGGGCCTCGTCCGGGTACTGGTCGGCCCACCTGCCGGTCATGAACACGGTCGCCGGCACCTTCAGTTCGCGCAGCGCGGCGATCAGGCCCGGGTTGTCGAAGTGCTCGCCGGAGGCCGCACGGGGCTCCTGGTCGGCGGTCATGTCGGCGTCGAAGGTGAACGCGACCGTCTTGCCCAGGGTGCGCGGGCCGTGCTCGAAGACCGGGGTCAGCCCGCCGGGGCCCGGTGCCAGCACGGGCGGACGCGCGGCGGAGGGCGAGGCGGACACGGTGGGCCCGGCCGGGGCCCGGCGGGCGGGGCCCGAGGTCCCGCAGGCGGTGAGCGCCGCGCCCAGGGCGCAGACGGCGGTGATGCGGCGTACTGATGGGATCACCGTACGAACGTAGGCAGAAAAGTGTGTTTATACGGCGATATGGTCCGTGGCGCGGCGGTACGGTCACCCGCGCGGCGGGCGTACGGCCCCCGGTCAGTCGAGGTCGCGCCGTTCCAGCGGCTTGACCGCGGGGCCCTGGAGCACCGTGCCGTCGACGGCGAAGCGCGAGCCGTGGCAGGGGCACTCCCAGGCGCGTTCGGCGCGGTTGAAGGAGACCAGGCAGCCGAGGTGGGTGCAGCGGGCCGACACGGCGTGCAGGGCGCCCTCGTCGTCGCGGTGCACGGCGAGCCGTTCGCCGCCGGACCGCACCAGCGCTCCGTCGCCGGGAGCCAGGTCGTCCACGGAGGCCGGCGGCCTCAGCCGGTCGCCGACGAAGTGCCGGGCCACCTCCGCCTGCGTCTTCAGCAGCGACGGCGCCTCACGCACCACCGACTTCAGCCGGCGCGGGTCGTACAGCCCGCTCCAGGCGCAGTCCCGGCCGGTGATCAGCGCGGTCAGCAGCCGCCCGGCCATGATGCCGCCGCTCAGGCCCCAGCCGCCGAAGCCGGTGGCGACATAGGTGTGCCGGGCGCCGGGGTGGAACGGCCCGACCAGCGGGACCGTGTCGGTGGACTCGTTGTCCTGGGTGGCCCAGGCCTGGTCCAGGGTCGCCCCGGGGAAGTGCACCTCGGCCCAGGCGGCCAGCCGGTCGAAGCCGGCCCGCGGATCGCCGGTGCCGGGCGTGAAATGCTCCCCGGTGACCACGAGCAGCCGCCGCCCGTCCTCGCCGTAGGGCGCGGTGCGCACCGAGCGGGTGTTCTCGTCGGGGGTGATGTACATGCCGTGCGGGTCCCGGCCGTCGCCCAGCGGCCCGGCGACGACGAGTTCCCGGCGCGGGGAGAGCCGGGCGAACAGCAGGGCCCGGTCGAACACCGGGTAGTGGGTGGCCAGCACGACGTCCCGGGCGGTCACCGTGGCGCCCGCCCCGGTCGTCAGCCGGCACGGCTCGGCCTCCGCCAGACCGGTGACCCGGGTGCCCTCATAGACCTGCCCGCCACGCGCGATCAGATCGGCGGTGATCGCCCGCAGGTACTTGACCGGGTGGAACTGCGCCTGCCCGGTCACCCGGACCGCGCCCGCCACCGGGAACGGCAGCCCGGTCTCCGTGGTGAACACCGCCGGCAGACCCGCCTCCCGCGCGGCCTCCGCCTCGGCCCGCACCTCCTCGGCCCGGCCCCGGTCCCGGACGTAGGTGTACGCGTCCCTGGTCTCCCACTCGCAGTCGATGCCCAGCTCCGCCACCAGCGCCGCCGCGTGCTCGATCGCATCCGACTGCGAACGGGCGTACAGCCGTGCCCCGTCGGGCCCGCGGGTGCGCCGCAGCCGGTCGTAGACGAGGGTGTGCTGGGCGGTCAGCTTCGCGGTGGTGTGGCCCGTGACCCCGGCCGCCACCCGCCCGGCCTCCAGCACCGCCACCCGCAGCCCGGCCCGGACCAGCTCGTGGGCGGTGCTCAGCCCGGCGATGCCGGCGCCGACGACGGCCACGTCGACGTCGAGATCCTCGTCCAGGGCCGGGTGGGCCGGGCCGGGGGCGGTCCGCAGCCAGTACGACTCGGTGACCTTCCGCTGCTCACGCATGCCCGCCGGGTACCCCGGCCGACGGGGCTCACCTGTGCCGGGGGCGGCCCGTCCGGCCGGGTCGCGGCGGCCTCCGGTCGCCCGCGAGCCCGCCCGCCTCAGGTCGCCCGCGAGCCCGCCCGCCTCACGCCTGCTTCAGCAGCCGCTCCCGGCTCTCCGCGACGTCGAAGCCGGCCTCCGGATACCGTGGGTCCAGCTCGCGCAGATGCTCCAGCAGCAGCCGGCTGACGGCCCAGTTCCGGTACCACTTGCGGTCGGCCGGGACCAGGTACCAGGGCGCGTGCGGGGCCGCGCAGCGCTCCAGGGCGAGTTCGTACGCCTCCTGGTAGGCGGGCCACAGGGCACGCTCGTCGATGTCGCTCGGGTGGAACTTCCAGTGCTTGTCGGGACGGTCCAGCCGGCGCAGCAGACGCCGCTTCTGCTCCTCGTAGGAGAGGTGCAGGAAGCACTTGACCAGGGTGACGCCGTCCTCGGCCAGTTCCCGCTCGAAGTCGTTGATCAGCCCGTGACGGCTGCCGATCTCGGCGGGCGGGGCGAGCTGCCGGACCCGGGCGATCAGGACGTCCTCGTAGTGCGAACGGTCGAAGATGCCGATCTCGCCCGGTTCCGGCAGGACCCGCCGCACCCGCCACAGGAAGTCGTGCGCCCGCTCCTCCTCGGTGGGCGCCTTGAAGGCGTGGATACGGCAGCCGGACGGGTTCAACTGACCGATGACGTGCTTGACCGTGCCGCCCTTGCCGCTGGTGTCCATGCCCTGCAGCACGAGCAGGACCCTGCGGTGGTCACCCGCCGTGCCCGCCGCCCACAGCCGCTCCTGGAGCCCGGCCAGACGCCGTGCCATGCGTTCCCGGTCCGCCTGCGCGGCCTCCTTGCCGTCCGGGGCGCCGGGCGTGGCGCGGGCGTCGTACCCGGCGAGGTCGACCGGCTCGCCCGGCGGGAGCCGCAGCAGCTCCCGGAGTGTCACGCTCCTGTTCCTGGCCGGGGGCTTCGGCACCGGCACTCCTTCCGGCCTGACACGGGCACTCCTTCCGGCCTGATCCGAACGGACGACCCTAGCCGGGATGCGGTCCGCCGTTGGTGTGCGGCGCGGGCTGCGGCAGGTGGTCCGGCTCCGCCGGCGGTGGCTGCGCGCCCCGTTCCAGGAAGTGCAGCAGCTCCACCGGGATCGGCAGGACCAGGGTGGAGTTCTTCTCGGCCGCGACCGCCATCACCGTCTGCAGCAGCCGCAGCTGGAGCGCGGTGGGTGTGTCCGACATCTGCTGGGCGGCCTCGGCGAGCTTCTTGGACGCCTGGAGCTCGGCGTCGGCGTTGATGATCCGGGCCCGGCGCTCGCGGTCCGCCTCGGCCTGGCGGGCCATCGACCGCTTCATCGTGTCCGGCAGGGACACATCCTTGATCTCCACCCGGTCGACCTGGATGCCCCAGCCCACCGCCGGGCTGTCGATCATCAGCTCCAGGCCCTGGTTGAGCTTTTCGCGGTTGGAGAGCAGATCGTCCAGATCGCTCTTGCCGATGATCGACCGCAGGGACGTCTGCGCCATCTGCGACACCGCGAACTTGTAGTCCTCGACCTTCACCAGGGCGCTCGCCGCGTCGACCACCCGGAAGTAGACCACCGCGTCCACCCGGACGGTGACGTTGTCGCGGGTGATGCCCTCCTGGGCCGGGATCGGCATCGTCACGATCTGCATGTTGATCCTGTGCAGGCGGTCCACGAAGGGAATGATCAGGTTCAGGCCCGGTTCCCGCACGTCTCCGGTGACCCGGCCGAGCCGGAACAGCACACCCCGTTCGTACTGCTTGACCACGCGTGCCGCCGCCGCCAGGTACACCACACCGGCGGAGCCGACCGCCGCCGCGGCGACCAGAAGCTCGTCGACCATGGTGACCCCCTCGTACAGAGGTCGGTTATGTCTGTTGTTGCCACCATAGGCCCGTGGGGCCGGGAAACCGAGAGGTCCCGGCGTCCCGGCCCCACGGGCGGGCCCTCACGCGGCCATGACCAGCGTCACCGGCTCCGTGCCCGCCGCGCTGTGCCGCGCGGCCCAGTTCTCCAGGGCCGTACGGCAGGCGTGGTCCAGATGGTGCAGCCCGGACAGGTCGAGCCGGACCGGCCGGTCCTGCGGCAGCGACTCCAGGCTGTCCAGGATCTTCGGCAGCCGCAGGAAGGTCGCGTTGCCCGCCAGATACGCCTCCACCGGGCCCGCCCCCTTGTCCACGACCTCCAGCTTGACGTGCGAGGCCTCCCAGGCGGTCTTCACCACCGCCAGCGCGAGACCGATGAGCACGCCCTCGAACATGCTGACGGCGACGATGGAGACGGCCGTGACGGCGAGGACCAGTGCCTCCCCCCGGTGCTCGCGCCACAGCGCGGCCAGGGCCCGGACCGGGATCAGCTTGGCGCCCGCGTGGACCAGGATGCCCGCGAGGGCCGGGATCGGGATGTGGGCGAGCACGTCCGGCAGCAGGGCCGCGAACAGCAGCAGCCAGACGCCGTGCAGCACCCGGGAGGCCTTCGTCCGGGCGCCGGCCTGGACGTTGGCCGCGCTGCGCACGATCACCGCGGTGATCGGCAGCGCGCCGAGCAGCCCGCACACCGTGTTGCCGACGCCCTGGGCGAGGAGTTCCCGGTTGTACTGGGTGCGCGGGCCGGAGTGCAGCCGGTCCACGGCCGCCGCGCTGAACAGCGACTCGGCCGACGCGATCAGGGTGAAGGCGACGACCGTGCCCAGCAGCCCGACGCCGGCCAGCTCGCCGAAGGCGCTCAGCGGCGGCGGCTGGACGGAGCCGAGCAGGCCCCGCACCTCCACCGTGGCCACCGGCAGGCTCAGCGCGAGCGTGGCCAGTGTGGCGAGCCCGACCGCGGCGAGCGGACCGGGCACCGCGCGCACCTTGGCCGGGGTGTGCTTCCACAGCAGCAGCACCGCGATCGTGCCCGCGCACACCGCGAGCGAGGCCAGGGCGTCGCCGTCGCCGAAGGCGTCCCGGAACGCGCCGGGCAGGCCGGCGATCTTGCCCAGACCGGAGTCGGGAGCCTTCGCCGACAGGGCCGGATACAGCTGCCCGGCGATGAGGACCAGGCCGATTCCGGCCAGCATGCCCTCCACGACGGAGACGGAGATGGCCCGGAAGTAACGGCCCAGCCGCAGCAGGCCCATGGCCACCTGGAGCAGCCCGGCGAGGAGCACGATCACGCCGAGCACCGGCAGGCCGAACTCCTTGACCGCCTCGAAGACGAGCACGGTCAGGCCGGCGGCCGGCCCCGACACCTGCAGGCTGCTGCCGCGCATCAGCCCGGTGACGAGGCCGCCCACGATGCCGGTCACCAGGCCGAGTTCGGCCGGCACCCCGGAGGCGACGGCCACGCCCACGCACAGGGGGAGCGCGACCAGGAAGACGACGAGGGAGGCGGCGAAGTCCTGCCTCAGGTACGGGAAACGGGATATGAGGGTGCGGTCACTGGTCATCGGCGTGCTCACAGGGCCTCGAAGGTGTCGGTCTGCGGGCGGTGCGTCCGTACGGCGCCGGTGTGCACCTCGTAGTACCAGGCGTGCAGGTCCAGCCGGCCCTCCGTCAGCTTCCGCTCGACGCAGGGGTACGAGCGCAGCCGCAGCAGCTGGGCCAGGACATGGCTCTGCACACCCTCGGCGACCTCCGGGTCCTCGGCGGCGCCGGCCGGGCGCGGGGTGGCGTGCGCCAGCCAGTCGCGCACGGCCGGTACGGCGGTCAGGTCGTCACCGCGCACCAGGGCGCCGACGGCGCCGCAGTGCGAGTGGCCGCAGACCACGATGTCGCGGACGCCGAGGACCTCGACGGCGTACTCGATGGTGGCGGCCTCGCCGGTGGGGTGCCCGGAGGCGTACGGGGGGACGATGTTGCCCGCGGTGCGCAGCTCGAACAGCTCGCCGGGGCGGGCGCCCGTGATCAGGGCCGGGACGACCCGGGAATCGGAGCAGGTGATGAACAGCACCTGTGGGGACTGGCCTTCGGCGAGCTCGGCGAACTCCTCAGGGCGCTGTCCGAAGGTACGGGCGTTGTCGATGAGGGGCTGCATGTCTGTGAGTTCCTCCTGGCGCGCCTGCCCGGCGCGTCGGACTTGAACGACGGTGGTGGGGGGAACGGCCCGGGTCTCAGCAGCGGAAGACCTGAAGCGCTGCCGGTGTGTGGGCTCTCGACGGTCCGGGGGTGTGGCGGGGCGGGGCGCCGGCGGGTGCCGTCGGGCGGGCCTCGGCCGCCCGGCCGGATATCGGGGGGTGTTCCCCGCTGCCGTGGGGCGCCGGGCCGCGGTGGCGGTCGCGCACGTGCGGGATGCCCACGGGTTCACCCGGGCGGCCGGGGGCGCGGACCGACTCCGCCCCGTCACGCGCCAGGTGCGCGGAGGGGGTGATTCCGGTCTGGGTCTTGGCCAGCGCCTGACCGAAGGTGTGCGCGGGTGCGAAGTTTCCCGTGGGGGCGAAGGGCAGGAGCGCGAGCAGTGTCGCGCCGAGGAGGGAGAGCAGGGTCCGGGCCGTCGTACCTCGGAACATGAGCCCCCCTCCGCCGTGTTCACGTTCTTGTCCAGACCAAGTGATGGTCAATGGATGGTCAAGAAACACGTTAACCCTGCAAAGTCCTTTGCAGGGTTAACTGCGCGTTACGCGCGGAAGAGAGCGTGAAAAGTGCGGGTCGGGTGGCGCGAACCAGCCCTTGACCCGCGGGGGCCGGTCCGTTAACGGCGGCCGGGGGTACGGGTCAGGCGCCGACCAGTCCCTTGGCGTCCCGGGCCAGCGCGGTGAGCCGGGATATCGCGCGGAAGTACTTCTTGCGGTAGCCGCCGTTCAGCATCTCCTCGCTGAACAGCCTGTCGAACGGCAGTCCGGAGGCCAGTACCGGTACCTCGCGGTCGTACAGCCGGTCGGCGAGGACCACCAGCCGCAGGGCCGTCGACTGGTCGGGCACGGGCCGCACGCCGGTCAGGCAGACCGCCCGCACCCCGTCGGTCAGGGCGCCGTACCGGCTCGGGTGCACCTTGGCGAGGTGGTCCAGCAGGTGCGTGAAGTCGTCCAGCGAGGCGCCCTCGGTGGCGAAGGCCGTCTTCATGACCTCCTCGTCGGAGAAGGGCGCCGGAGCCTCGGGCAGGCCGCGGTGGCGGTAGTCCTCGCCGTCGATGCGCAGGGTGCGGAAGCGGGCCGACAGGCCCTGGATCTCGCGCAGGAAGTCGGCGGCGGCGAAGCGGCCCTCGCCCAGCTTGCCGGGCAGCGTGTTGGAGGTGGCGGCGAGTGCCACGCCCGCCTCCACCAGCTTGCCGAGCAGCGTCGACACCAGGACCGTGTCGCCGGGGTCGTCCAGCTCGAACTCGTCGATGCACAGCAGACGGTGCCCGCCGAGCGTCTGCACGGTCTTCTGGAAGCCGAGCGCCCCGACCAGATTGGTCAGCTCCACGAAGGTGCCGAACGCCTTGAGCGCGGGCTCCGCGGGGGTGGCGTGCCACAGGGAGGCGAGCAGATGGGTCTTGCCGACGCCGTAGCCGCCGTCGAGGTAGACGCCCCGGGGGCCGGCCGGGGTCTTCGGCGCCTTCGCCCGGCCGAAGCCGAGGAAGCCGCGCTTCCCGCCGCCGACGGCGTGCGCTCCGCCGAGTCCGGCCGCGAAGCCCTCCAGCACCCGGACGGCCTCGGACTGGCTGGGCTGGTTCGGGTCCGGGAGGTACGTGGCGAAGCGGACCGAGTCGAACCGCGGCGGCGGCACCATCTCGGCGACCAGCTGATCCGCGGGGACGTGCGGCTCGCGCGCACACAGCGACAGAGGGCCCGCGTCGGGCAGGGGGCTGGATCCGGGGGCGGCGGTGGAGGACGACACAGTTACCCATGCTAAGCGCCGTGTCACACTGCACGAATGCGACGCCTCTTCCCTGTGACCGAAGAAACAGCAGCCCAGGCCCCCGTCGGGGCCGCTCCGGCCGCCGGGGGGCCCGTCGGGGCCGCGGCGGTCGTGGACCGGGAGTGGGACCTCGCGGAGCTGGCCGCCGCCTACGCCTACCCGGAGCCCGCGCCGGGCGCCCCGCGGCCGTGGCTGCGGGCCAACATGGTCTCCTCCCTCGACGGCGCCGCCCAGCACGAGGGCCGCTCGCAGCCCATCTCCAGCGCCACCGACATGCGTGTCTTCGGCACGCTGCGGGCGCTCGCGGACGTGGTCGTGGTCGGCGCGGAGACGGTGCGGCAGGAGGGGTACCGCCCCGCCCGGGTGCGCGCGGAGTTCGCCGGTGCCCGCACGGCCGCCGGCCAGGCTCCGGTCCCGGCGATCGCGATCGTCAGCGCGAGCCTGGAGCTCGACTTCACGCTGCCGCTGTTCACCTCGCCCCTGGTGCCGACGCTGATCCTGACCGGGGCCGCGGCCGCGCCCGACCGGATCGCCGCCGCCGAGAAGGCGGGGGCCCAGGTGGTGATCGCCGGTGCGGGCATGGGGGTGGAGCCCGCGAGGGCGGTCCAGGCCCTCGCCGCTCTCGGCCACACCCGGCTGCTCACCGAGGGCGGGCCCCGGCTGCTCGGCCAGCTGATCGCCGCGGAGGTGCTGGACGAGCTGTGCCTGACCGTCTCGCCGACGCTCACCGCCGGAGGCGCGCAGCGGATCGCCGGGGGGCCGTCGGTGGCGGTTCCGCACCGGTTCGCACTCGTGTCGCTGCTGGAGGAGGACGGATTCCTGTTCGGCCGTTACCGTCGCTCCTGAAGCAAGTGGAATCTGCCGTTCCGGTTAGCTTCCGGCGGGCAGGCATTCTCCGGCAGTACCCGTGCGATCACGGGGAAGGATGGTTTCCGCAGGGGCCCGGCCGGGCCCTCTAAGGAGAAGAGGCGCCTGGTGTTCACAAGCGTTCTGATGATCGAGAAGGCCCTGACGTCCGCCGACGTGGAGTTCGTCACCACCCTGCACGGGGACGAGCCCGTCTTCTTCCACGTGCTGCTCCAGCCCCGCGGCGACCAGGCGGACCGGCTGCTGCGGGCCATCGACGACATCGCGCTCGGCGAACTCGACGAGGCGGTCCGCGAAGGAGAGACCCCGGAGGGCACCGAGGCGCGGGGCGTGGCGGAGCAGGCCCTCGACGTGTCGCTCCAGGCGTTGCGCGCCGCGGGGAGCGAGGCGGAGGGACGGATGGTCGAGGACCACCCGCTGGACGCGCTGAAGGCGCTGGTGGGCGAGGTGGCCGCCGACGAGGTGATCGTGCTGACCGATCCGCACTACGTGGAGGAGTTCTTCCACCGGGACTGGGCCTCCCGGGCCCGGCACAAGGTGGGCGTGCCGGTGCTGAAGCTCTTCTCGCACAGCAAGGCGTAGCGGCTCCGTGCGGGACGCGGCGTGTACACGACCGCCGGGTGCGCCGTGGCCCCTCGCGCGGTTCCCCGCACCCCCGGCCCGCGGCCGGCCAGCCCCGTTGCGAGGAGCCCGGTGCCCGAGCGCATAGGGTAGGTCTGCTCTCGCTCGTACCGTCTCTGGGGAGAAACACATGGCACCCGGCCTTCCTGCCGCCATGGACCGACCGCACTTCATCGGCATCGGCGGCGCCGGGATGTCGGGTATCGCCAAGATCCTCGCGCAGCGCGGGGCCCGGGTGGCCGGCAGCGACGCCAAGGAGTCGGCGACCGCCGGGGCACTGCGGGCGCTGGGCGCGACCGTGCACATCGGACACGCCGCCGAGCACCTCGCCGACGACGCGAGCTGTGTCGTCGTGTCGTCGGCGATCCGCGAGGACAACCCGGAGCTGGCCCGCGCCGCCGAGCTGGGCATTCCGGTCGTGCACCGGTCGGACGCGCTCGCCGCGCTCATGAACGGGCTGCGCCCGATCGCCGTGGCCGGCACCCACGGCAAGACCACCACCACCTCCATGCTGGCGGTCTCCCTGACCGAGCTGGGCCTGCAGCCGTCGTACGCCATCGGCGGCGACCTGGACGCGCCCGGCTCCAACGCGCTGCACGGCGAGGGCGACATCTTCGTCGCGGAGGCGGACGAATCGGACCGCAGCTTCCACAAGTACGCGCCCGAGGTCGCCATCGTCCTCAACGTCGAGCTGGACCACCACGCCAACTACGCCTCCATGGACGAGATCTACGAGTCCTTCGAGACGTTCGTGGACCGCGTCACCGAGGGCGGCACCCTGGTCGTCTCCGCGGACCACGAGGGCGCCCGGGAGCTGACCCGGCGTGTCCGTGCGGGCGCCGTGCGGGTGGTGACCTACGGCGAGGCCGAGGACGCCGACGTACGCGTCCTGTCGATCGTCCCGCAGGGACTGAAGAGCCAGGTCACCGCGGTGCTCGACGGGCAGGAGCTGACCTTCGGCGTCTCCGTGCCCGGCCGCCACTACGCCCTCAACGCCGTCGCCGCGCTCGCCGCCGGTGCCGCCCTCGGCATCCCGGCCGCCGAGCTGGCCCCCGCGCTCGCCGCCTACACCGGCGTCAAGCGGCGCCTCCAGCTCAAGGGCGAGGCGGCCGGCGTCCAGGTGATCGACTCCTACGCCCACCACCCCACCGAGATGACCGCCGACCTGGAGGCCATGCGCGCCGCCGCCGGCGACAACCGCATCCTCGTCGTCTTCCAGCCGCACCTCTTCTCCCGCACCCAGGAGCTGGGCAAGGAGATGGGACAGGCACTGGCCCTCGCCGACGCCTCGGTGGTCCTGGACATCTACCCGGCCCGTGAGGACCCGATCCCCGGCGTGACCAGCGAGCTGATCATCGAGGCCGCGGGCGCGGCCGGCGCCGACGTGACGGCCGTGCACGACAAGGCGGAGGTCCCGGCGGCGATCGCGGGAATGACGAAGCCCGGCGATCTCGTTCTCACCATGGGCGCGGGCGACGTGACCGACCTGGGCCCGCTGATCCTGGACCGCCTGTCGCAGTGAAGGGGCTGAGAGCTCATGTCGTACGACGTCGAGAAGCCGGACGAGCAGTGGCGCGCGGAGCTGAACCCGGCCGAGTACGCCGTGCTGCGCCAGGCCGGCACCGAGCCGGCGTTCACCGGTGAGTACACCGACACCAAGACCGAGGGTGTCTACTCCTGTCGCGCCTGCGGCGCCGAACTGTTCACCTCCGACACCAAGTTCGAGTCGCACTGCGGCTGGCCGTCCTTCTTCGACCCGAAGGACACCGACGCGGTCGAGCTGATCGAGGACCGGTCCCACGGCATGGTCCGCACCGAGGTGCGGTGCGCCCGGTGCGGCTCCCACCTCGGGCACGTGTTCGCGGGGGAGGGGTATCCGACCCCGACCGACCAGCGGTACTGCATCAACTCGATCTCCCTGCGGCTGGCCCCCGCGGAGGGCTGAGCCGCCCGCGCGCCCAGGCGCCGCCCCGGACACCCGCCGGCCCGTCCCGGCGGGCGTCCCGGGGCGGCCGTTTGGGCTACCCTCGTCTCCTCGCATCACCGCGCCGAGGAGGGTGAGTTGACGGGGAGCACACCGACGGCCCGGCCACGCGACGGCAAGGCACGCAAGCGTGACTTACGGAGCAGGCCCTTCCCGGCGCTCGGCACGCGCACGCCGGCCGACCGGCTGGAGGCGGTCGAGGCACTGCGCGCCTGGGCCGAGCAGGAAGCCGAGGACGCCATCGAGTGGTACCTCGCCGACAAGCGGCTCAAGCGCCTCGGGTCCCGCGCCGTCCGCGGTCTGATGATCATCCTCGCCACCGCCGGCACCGTCCTGCCCCTGGCCGGCGCGGCCCTGGACGAGCGGATCCAGGGCTGGGGCTATGTCTTCCTGGCCGCCGCCGCGGGCTGCAAGGGCTTCGACCACTTCTTCGGACTGTCCACCGCCTGGATGCGGGACATCACCGCCGCCCAGGCGCTGCGCGGCGAGCTGAACGAGTTCCGCCTGGCCTGGTCCGCCGAACTGCTCCGGGAGGCCACCGGAGAACCGGAACAAGCCGTGATCGCGCGCAGGATGAAGCTCGTCGGCGGCCTCGTCGCCAAGGTCCGGGCACGCCTCGACACGGAGACCTCGGACTGGACCCAGGAGTTCCGCGCCGGACTCCAGCAGATCCAGGAACAGACCGTGACGCTGCCGGCGCCGCGGGAAGCCGGCGCGGCACCGGAACGCTGACCCCGCCGCCCCCTCGCCCCGTCCCCTCCGGCGTGACCCGCCCACCGGAACCGCCGGCTCCCGAGGATGTGCCATGCCACTCCCCAGCCGCTCAGCACCCCGGGCGCGATACGCGTACGGCCCCCCGCCGGACGCGGACCCGGCCGACGGCCTCCTGACGCGCGTCGACCCGGACGGCGCGCGGCTGCTGGCACCGGCCCTGCGCCCGCTCACCGACAACGCCTACCTGCTGCCGCGACTCGGTGCCGTCTGGCTCTGGGGCGACGAGATCGTCGCGCAACTGGCCGACGCCCCGCCCGACCTGCTGCCCGACCACTGGCGGGCCGGCCCCGACGGCGGCTCGTGGTTCCTCGGCAGACAGGCCGCGCAGACGTGCGCCACCCCCGACGGGGCCTCCGCGGCCACCGGCCACCTCCGCCTGGTGACCGTGGGCCGCAACGGCGACCTGAGACTGCTGCTCAATCTCGACGCCGGCACCGGACTCGGCGCCGTGACCGGTCCCGCGGAGCACCGCGGGGCACTCCTCGCGGCGATCGCCGCCGAACTCGCCACGGCACCCTGGTCGGTCCGGGTCCGCGTCAGCTGCGTCGGGGTGGCCCCCGACGTGGCCGCCGCGTTCCCGGACCGGGTGGAGACGCTCCCCGGCATCCCCGAACTGATCGAGTCGGTGACCGGGGCGCCGGCGGCCGGCCCGCGCGACGACGAAGTGCTCACCGGCTGGGCGCCCCGCCCCGCGACGCCCGGCCGGGTCGTCCTGGTCGGCGTCGAACCGTCGCCCGCCGAGGCCCGGGACCTGGCCCGGCTCGCCGCCCGCGGCGGCCGGACCGGCCCGCGCGTCCTCGTGGGCACGGCGGCCGGCGACCTGCCCGGCGCGGGCTACGAGATCATCGTCGCCCCCGACGGCAGGATCACCGCCCCCCTGCTCGGCGCGGACGCCGCACCGGAGTCCGCACCGCCCGCCCGTACCGGCACCCGCACACCCCCGCCGGGCCGGTCGGCCCAGCCGGTCTCCCGGGACCGGCCGGCCCGGCCGCCGTCGTGGTCGGCCCTGCCCCCGGCCCCCCGGGCACCTGGGCACCCGGCACCCGCCCGCTGGACGTTCACCGTGACGACGCCCGCCGGACCGGAACTGGACGTCGTCCTCGAAGCCGACCCCGCCACCCCCGTACGGTCCCTCGCCGAACAGCTCGCCCGCCGCGCCCGGCACCAGACCGTCCCCGAACTGTTCACCGCCGAAGGGGAGTTACTGGCGCCGGACACATCACTGGCCCGCACCCCCTTGTACGACGGCTGCCGGGTCTTCCTCGGCGCACCGCCCCGCGAGGCGCGCCCCGAGCAGGACCTGCCGCTCCGGCTCACGGCGGAGGGCTTCGCGCGGTTCCGGGACCGGTATGTGTCCGCCGGCCAGGGCGGCGCGCTGGCGTTCGACCGGCGGGCCGCCGCGGAGAGCGTGCCGGAGATCCGGCCGGAACCGGAACTCCCGGACGGTCCCGGACCGGCCCGGGGCGGGGCCCTGCGCCGGGCCTACGCGACCCTGCGGGACTCCCTGCCGCGCGACCGGCGTGACGAGCCCAGGCCGCGCTTCCCCGACGCCTTCGAACTCCCCGCCGAGATCTTCGGCTCGCCGACCCGGCTGTGGGAGCGCGCTCCCGGCCACACCGACGGGCTCGTCCTGCGCGTCGGCCGCGGCCCGAGCGGGCCGCGGGTCCTCGCCCTGTGGTCCGGCGGCAGCGTGGACATCGTGGCCGAGCGCGACGTCGCCCGGGGACTGGCCGGCTGGCTCGTGGCCCAGACGGTGCTGCTGCACCCGCCCTCCGACGTCGCGGTACGGGTGCTCACCGACGAGTCCGGGAAGCCCTTCTGGCGCTTCGCCCGCTGGCTGCCGCCCGACGGACTGATGGCCCGCGGGGCCCGGCCGGTGCGGATCAGCCGGGACCCCGCGGGGCACGCCCGGCACCTCGACGAGGCCGCGCTGATCATCCACGAACGGCTCCGCGAGCAGGGACCCGGCACCTTCTGGGGCCGCACCGCGCTGGTCCTGGTCATCGACGACCCGTCGGCGCTGCGCGCGGCGCCCTGGGCCGAGGAGGTGCTCCGCTCCGGTCCCGAGGCCGACGTGTACGTGATCCGTCTCGCCGAGCAGGCACGGCCGCTCGACGACTGGGACGGCATCACGCTCCTGACGGACCGCACCGGACTGCGGATCGTCGACCCCGCGCACGGCGAGCCGGACGAGGGAGGGCGGTGCGTCCCCGACCAGCTGGTGCCGGCCCAGCTGGACGCCCTCGCCCGGCTGCTCGCCCCGCTGCGCGACGACCCGGCCCCGGCCGCCGGCCACCTGGCCGGCCGGCTGCCGGAGCTGCTCGACCTGGACTTGCCCACCGCCCACCAGGTCGCCGGGCGGATCGCCGAGCGCTGGCAGGGCACCCCCCGCTCACCCGCGGCCGTGCTCGGCGGATCGCCCGGCCGGCCTGTCGTCCTCGACCTGCGCGACGACGGCCCGCACGCCCTGGTGGCCGGCGCGGCCGGCTCCGGCATGGAGGAACTGCTGTGCGGCTGGCTGACCTCGCTGGCCGTGGCCAACCGCCCCGACGAGCTGAATCTGCTGTTCGTCCACCACGACGGCGGCGAGGCCCTCGCACCGGCGGCCCGCCTGCCGCACACCGTGGGCGTGCACACCGCCCTCGACCCGTACACGGCCGCCCGCGGGCTGACCGCCTTCGCCGCGGAACTAGGGCGCCGGCAGAAGCTGCTGAAGGAGGCCGGGGCCCGCGACTTCGAGCAGTACACGGTGATCCGGGCGTCCGACGCCGCCGACCTGCCCGCGCTGCCCCGGCTCGTGGTCGTCGTCACCGACCTCGCCCAACTCCGCGAGGAGACGCCCGAGTTCGTGTCCGGACTGGTCGAGGGCACCCGGCGGGGCGCCAAACTGGGCGTCCACCTGGTGTGCGCGACCCGCCGCCCGTCCGACGCGGTCACCCCCGACCTGCTCGCCCACGCCCCCCTGCGGATCGTCCTGCGGCTCCCCGACCCCGCCGACAGCGAGCTGCTGATCGGCACCCCGGCCGCCGCCCGGCTGGAGTCCGGACGCCACGGGCTCGCGTACGTGCGCCGCGCCTGCGGCGCCCTGGAACTCGTACGCCGGGCACGCCTCGACGGGCCCGAGCCGGACACGTCCCCGCCGCGCGCCGGCGTCCGGCTCCGGACGACGGACTGGACGGGCGCCCCGCGGCAGCGCGCCGCCCGGGCCCCCGTGGCCGCGCGCGGCGGCCCGGTCACCGCCCTCGCCGGCGCCGTCACGCAGGCCGCCGCCGCCCTGGACGACCTGCCCGCACCACACGTCCCCTGGCCGCCCCCGCTGCCGCTGTCGGTACGGCTGAAGGAGACCGCCACCGGGCCGGACGCGCTGTGGCCCGCCCGCCCCCGGCCCGGGACCCGGACACCGGTCGTCTACGGACTGCGCGACGCCCCCGACGCCCAGGGGTTCGAGCAGGCCGCCTGGGACCTCGGCCAGGACGGGCCGCTGTTCGTCTCCGGCGACACGGGCAGCGGGCGCACCCAGCTGCTGCTCACCCTGGCCGTCGCGGTCGCCGAGCAGTACAGCGTGGAGGACGTCCACCTCTACGCCATCGACTGCGCGTCCGGCGCCCTCGGCGCCCTCACCGACCTGGTGCACTGCGGAGCCGTGGTGACCGGCGACGAGCCGGAGCGGATGCGGCGGCTCGTCGACAAGCTCGTCACCACCGTCCGCAGCCGCCAGGAACTCTTCACCCAGACCGGCAGCAGAAGCCTGCACGGGCACCGGCAGGAGCGCCGCGGCGAACGCCCGCCCTACCTCGTTCTCCTGCTCGACGGCTGGGAGGAGTTCGGGCTCTGGGCCCGCCGCACCGGCAACGGAGCGTGCGTACGCGACCTGCTCGGACTGCTCCAGGACACCCGGGCCGGCCTCTGCGCCGCCGTCACCGGAGGCCGCGAGGTGCTCCAGTTGCGCACCGGGGTGGCGGACGCGGCGCTGCTGGTGCTCCGGCAGGCCGACCGCGCGGGCTACGAAGGGGCCGGCCTGGGCGGCCGGCCGCTGCCGCCCGTCATCGGCCCCGGCCGCGGCCTGGACCCGGCCACCGGTACCGAGGTGCAGATCGCGCTGCACGACCGGATCCAGGAGACGGTGACGGAGACCCGCCAGCGCGACGCACACGTCTCGCTGGCGCGCAAGCCCTTCGGCATCGGCAGCAGCGCGCTGGCCGCGGACCGGTTCTCGCTGGGGCCCGCGGGACGGCCGGTGGGCCGGGAGGACGTGTTCGCCTGGCTCGACCGCAACTACCGGGACGGCACGTCCGCCGCGCTGCTGGGACCCCGGCGGGCCGGCAAGTCGTGGATCGTCAAGGAACTCCAGGAGCGCATGCACTCCGACGGCCTCGGCAACGTGCAGAAGGTGGTGACGCTGTCCAACCGGGACCGGGCCGGCTCCCAGGACGAGCTGTCCGTGCGGCTGATGCCCGCACTGGCCGGCTCCGCCCGGCCCGCCGACGCGCTGATGGACCGGGCGGCCGCGGGCCGCGGCGCCTCCCGGCTGGTGCTCCTGCTCGACGAGGTCGGCAGGCTCACCGGCTACGACCCGGCGGCCGTCTCCTGGCTGCGCGACCTCGGCCAGGCCGGCGCCTGGCTCGTGTACTGCGGCACCTACAAGGACTGGAACGACACCCTGCGGCACGCGCTGCGCGTGCCCGGTTCGAGTTTCGGCAACGACGTCAACCACTTCACCCTCGGCCCGCTGGCCGAATCCGACGCCCGCGAGTTCCTCACCGGCACCGCGCAGAACGAGGGCCTGGTGATCCCGCCCGTCACCGCCGACCGCATCCTCAAGAGCGTCGGGCCCTGGCCGTTCTACCTCCAGGTGATCGGCGACGCCCTGGTCCGCACCGCACGCGCCGGCAGCACCCCGGCCCTGGGCGACGCCGGCGCGCTGCGGTCGCTCATCGAGCGGGAACTGCTCGTGAAGAAGGCCGACGTCTTCCGCTCCCGGTGGAGCGAGATCGGCCCCGCGGCCCGTGAGGCCCTGCTCGGCGCGGGCGGCGGCCCGCCCCGCAACCCCACCCCCGCGCAGAGCATGCAGCTGCGTGACGTCGGCCTCCTGCTGCCGCAGAACAAGTGGCTGTCCGACCCTCCGTTCTTCGACTGGATCCAGTACGCCCACCAGGAACTGCACGATGAGGAGCAGCACCGATGAGCCACTACCGGCCGAGCCGGTCGTACGAGCAGGACCTCGACATCAGGTTCCGTGACGGGCAGGTACCGGCCTGGGCGCATCCGCTGGTGGCCGGGGTCGCGCCCAACGACGCGTGCTGGCTCGTGGTCATGCCCCGGCGGTCCGGCAAGAGCTGGCTGGCCAGCGCCGTGAAGCAGGCCCGCCCCGAAGGGCACACCAAAGTGGTCGACGTGCGCAGCGAGGCCGACGTCCGCAGGACCGGGCTCACCTGCCTGACCAGCGGCAAGGCCCAGCGGCCCCAACTGGGCGACGTCCAGGTCGTGCTCGTCGACGAACCGGCCGTCGGCCCGTCGAGCGGCCGGACCAAGGCCCCTGCCACCCTCGCGGCCGGCCTCACCCGGCTGCGCGAGGAGGGCGTCGTACCCGTCGTCTTCGCCACGCCCGCCGAGTACGAACTCCTCATCCCGCACCTGGGCGCCGACGCCGTCAAGGACCGTCTGACGGCGCCGCCGCTGACGGACGAGGAGGCCGGACGCATGGCCGCCCGCACGCCCGGCTGGGCGCCCGGCGTCGTGGCCCGGCTGCGCGCCGGACAGCCCGGCTGGCTGCTCACCCCCTTCCTGCTGGAACTCGCCCTGCAGACCGCCGAGGCCGAACCGGAGCTGCGCGGGGACCCGGCCGCGCTCTCCCGCCGGGCCGCCGAAGCCGCCGCGTTCCCCCACCTCTACGTCAACCAGCTGTTCCACAACGGTCTGTCCGAGACCCACCGCGCCGCCCTCCGGCGCGAACGCTGGCGCGGGGCCGGGCTGTCCTTCGGCTCCGACGACCAGGACGCGCGGACGACGAAGGTGCTGCCGCCGGTGGCCGAGGACCCCGTCCTCGCCCACCACCTGCCCGCGGTGCTGCGCATCCACCACGTCTCCGACCTGCACGTCGGCGGCAGGCACCGGACCAACGTCGACCAGAAGGACCGCACCCAGCTGGGCACCGCCCTCGCCCGGCTCACCGGCGACGGCAGCCCCCTGACCGGCTATCTGGAGCACGTCCGGCACCTGGCCGACCAGGGCAGGGCCCCGCACCTGGTGATCGTCTCCGGCGACCTGGTCGACCGGCCGGTGGACGCGTACGGGCGGGAGGCCCTCGACTGGCTCGGGGGGCTGGCCGAGCTGCTGGCCGGCCACCCCGACCTCCGCGCGGACGACCCGCGCGTCCTCCTGGTCGGCGGCAACCACGACGTCTCCTGGGACCGCTGCCTGGACGAGCGCTCCGGGGCCCGGCACGAGTGGTTCGCCGACACCTTCCACGCCTACCCGCACCCCGAACTGGACAAGGAGGACTACGACACCCGCCGCCTCTACGTGCGGTACGCGGACGCCGGCCTCAGGGTCGCGCTCCTCGGCTCCGCCGAGTCCGGCGGCGAACCGGTCCGCAACGAGGACCGCGACCGGGTGCGCCTGCTCCTCGCCGAACTCGCCCGGTCGGCGGACGACACCGACGTCAGCGAGCTGATGAGCCGGCTCGAACGCCACGACCCCGGTGTCGTCGCCCACGGTGTGCTGCGGCGGCTCAAGAAGGAGACGGGCTGCGTGAACCTGGCCGTCGTCCACCATCCGCTCTCCCCGGTGCCGTCCGTCGAAGTGGCGCCGTACGCGGGTGTCGTGAACGCCGGCCAGGCCAAGCTCGCCCTCGCCGACGCGGACACGGCACTGGTCCTGCACGGCCACACCCACCTGGGATTCCTGGCCTCGGAACGGCTCATCGACCGGGACCGGGACCGGCCCTGGACCACCCGGATCGCCGGCGCCCCGGCGCTGGCCAGCATCCACTCCAACGAGGAGAACGGCTACAACGAGGTCTACGTCGCCCGGGAGGGCGAGGACCACTCCGTGGCCGTACGCACCGTCCGCTGGCGCAACGGCCAGTGGAAACCGGACCGCGTCATCGCCTTCCGGCCCGGAGCGGCCGACGAGTTCGCGTTCGACGAGCTGGGCGCCGACCTCGGTGCCCGGCCCTGACCCGGGGGAGCCCGCGTGCGCCTCACCCTCACGGTCGTCGACCCCCGCCGGGGGACCTCGGCCGACGTCGTCCTCGACGCCGCTCCCGAGTCGCCGATGGGCGAGGTCGCCCGGACGCTCCGGCGGCAGCTCCGCGACGAGCGGGAGCTGGAGCGGGACACGGACCCGCCGCCCCCCGTCCACGTCGACGGTCTCGCCGTCGACCCGGCCGTGCCCCTCGGCCGGTCCCCGCTGCGGGACGGTACGGTCGTCAGCCTGTACTCGCCGGCCGGCTGCCCGCCGCGCGAGGTCACGGGCATCGTCGAACTCCGGGTGGCCGGCGGCCCCGACGCCGGGGCCGTGCACCGGCTCGGGCTCGGCCGCACCGACATCGGCCGGGGCGCGGCGGCACACGTGCGCGTCCACGACCCCGAACTGCCCGAGCGGGCCCTGACCCTCACCGTCACCCCGGACGGCAGCCGCACGGTCCGGGCCCACGCCGGCGCGGCGGCCGTCCTGGACGGGGTGCCGCTGGCGCGGCGGGTCGACGGCACGGCCGGCCGCGACGGCGGCGCCGAGGCCCCGTGGCCCCTCGGCTCCCAGCTCGCCGTCGGGGGCACACTGTTCGAACTGGTCGTCTACCAGCCGCCCGACGTCGTCCTGCGCCCCGCCGACGACGGCCGGGGCCTGGCCTTCGAGCGCCGCGGCCGGCTGGTGTCGTCCGAGGGCCGGCGCGGCAAGGGCCTGCTCCCGAGGAAGCCGCGCGCCTCCCGGCTCCTGAGGGCCCAGCAGGTCCTGTTCTCCACGGGGGCGGTGGCGGCGGTCGTCGCCGCCGTCGTCACCTCCCTCCTCTTCGAGAGGTGGTGGTTCCTGCTGCTGGCGCTGGTCGGCGCGCTGTACGCGTGGCTGGCCCAGGAAGCCGGCCGGCAGCTCTCGGAGCGGCGCAGAAAGGCGGCCGAGCTGTTCGAGGAGGGCCTGGGCGCGGTCCTGCGCCGCCTGCGCCGCCGGTATCCCTCCCCGGCGGCCGTCCTCTCCCTCGCCACCGGCCCGCGTGCCGGCCTCTGGGAGCGCCGGCCCGGCGATCCCGACCACCTGGCGCTGCGGGTGGGCACCGGCTCCGTCCCGGTGCGGAGCGCACCGTTCCGCAGTGACGACCTGGCCGGGGGCCCGGACCCGGAGCCGGCCGCCGACCCGTCCGGGATCGCCGACGCCCCGGTCGTCCTGTCCCTCCGGGACCTCGGCGTGCTCGGTCTGGCCGGGCCCGGCGACTCGGCCCGGGCGCTCGCCCGCTGGGCGGTGGCCCAGATCGCCACCCTGCACAGCCCGCTCGACGTCGCCGTGCACGTACTGACGCTCAAGGGCGCGCACGACTCCTGGAACTGGCTGCGCTGGCTGCCGCACGCCCGCCCGCTCGGCGGCACCGACGCCCTCGTCGCCATCGGCACGGACGCCGAGACCGTAGGGGCCCGCATCGGCGAACTGGTCCGGACCCTGGAACACCGCCGGAAGGCCGGTGCGGGCGGGGGCGCCGTGGCCGGGCACGCCGCCGACATCGTCGTCGTCTGTGACGGCTTCCGGCAGCTGCGTTCCCTGCCCGACATGGCGTACCTGCTGCGGGAAGGACCGGCGGTCGGCATCCGGGTGCTGTGCCTGGACGAGGATCCGCGGTTCCTGCCCGAGGACTGCCGGGCGATCGTGATGGCCGGGCCGCGCGAGGAGAACCGGCCGTCCGTCGCGCGCGCTCCCGCCGGGACCACCGAAGGCCCGGCCCGGCCCGGCACACCGCCGGAGGTGCTGCGCGTCGTGGGGGCCGACAAGGACCGGCCGCGTGACATCCGGCCCGACTTCGTCTCGGCGGCCTGGTGCGAGCGCCTCGCCCGGGCCCTGGCCCCGCTCCGGGACACGGTGGGGGAGGCCGAGTCCTCCGCGCTGCCCGCCCAGACCCGCCTGCTCGACGTGCTCGCCCTCGAACCGCCCGGCGGGCGGGCCGTCGCCGCGCGCTGGGCGAGGGGCCCGTCGACCGTGGCCGTCATCGGCGAGACCTACGACGGCCCGTTCGGCATCGACCTGCGGCGCGACGGGCCGCACGCCCTCATCGCGGGCACGAGCGGCTCCGGGAAGTCGGAGCTGCTGCAGACGATCGTCGCCTCTCTGGCCCTCGCCAACTCACCCGAGCACCTCACGTTCGTACTGGTCGACTACCGCGGCGGTGCCGCCTTCCGCAGCTGCGCCTCCCTGCCGCACACGGTCGGCCTGGTGACCGACCTCGACCCGTACCTCGTCCAGCGGGTGCTCGCCTCCTTCAGCGCCGAACTGCGCCGCCGCGAACACCTGCTCGCCGACGTCGGCGCGAAGGACATCGAGGGGTACCAGGACCTGGTGCTGCGCGACCCCGGCGCCGAGGAGCCCCTGCCGCGGCTCGTCATCGTGGTCGACGAGATCGCCTCGATCGCGCGCGAACTGCCCGACTTCATCACCGGCCTGATCAACGTCGCGCAGCGGGGCCGGTCGCTCGGCGTCCACCTGGTGCTGGCCACGCAGCGGCCCAGCGGCGTCATCTCCGCGGAGATCCGCGCCAACACCAACCTGCGCCTGGCCCTGCGGGTCACCGACAGCGGTGAGTCCCACGACATCGTGGACGCGCCCGAGGCCGCGATGATCCCGCGGTCCACGCCCGGCCGCGGATACGCCCGGCTCGGCCACGCCTCCCTCATCCCGTTCCAGTCGGGCCGGGTCGGCGGGCTGCGCCCCGGCGCCGCCGGTCCGGCCGCCGGCCTGCCGCGGGCCACCCGGGTGACCTGGCAGCAGCTGGGCCGTCCCGCGCCGCCGGCCCCGGTCCCGCAGCCGGTGCCGGGCACAGCCGCCGGCACCGATCTCGACGCGCTGGTCGACGCCGCCCGCGACGCGTACCGGACGCTGGACGTCCCGGCCCCGCGCCGCCCGTGGCTCCCGCCGCTGCCCGACGTCCTGCGGCTGGACGGGATCGACCCGTGGCCGGCCGGGGAGACCGCCGGGGACACCGAGGAGAACGGCGCCCGGCCCGGCGCGCTCCGGCCGGTCGCGTTCGGCCTCGAGGACCTGCCCGCGGAGCAGCGCCGCCGCCCGGTCGTCATCGACTTCGCGCACTTCGGCCATCTGCTGATCGGCGGGGCGCCGAGGTCCGGCCGCTCCCAGGCCCTGCGGACGATCGCCGGGGCGCTGGCCCGCGTCCACTCCGGCGCCGACGTGCACCTCTACGGCATCGACTGCGGACCCGGGGGGCTGCGCGGGCTGGCCGCGCTGCCGCACTGCGGGGCGCTGGTCACCGGGCGCGAACCGGAACGCGCCGCACGGCTGCTGGCCCGGCTCACCAGCGAACTGAGCGACCGTCAAGGTCTGCTCGCAGCCGGGGAGTTCCTGTCGATCGCGGACCAGCGCGGCCGGGCGGCGGCGGCCGAGCGGCTGCCGCACCTGGTCGTCCTCCTGGACGGCTGGGAGGGCTGGGGCCCCACCCTCGGCGAATACGACTTCGGCAGGCTGACGGACGAACTGCTCACGCTCATGCGGGAGGGCGCGACCGTCGGCATCCACCTCGTCATCACCGGTGACCGGCAGCTGTTCCTCGGCCGGATCGCCTCGCTGACCGAGGACAAGTACGCGCTGCGGTTCACGGACCATGACGACTACCAGGCCCTCCTCGGCATCCGGCCGGGCGAGCTCCCGGAGTCGATGCCCGCGGGCCGGGCGGTCCGCGCGGGAGCGGGCACCGAGGTCCAGTTCGCGCTGCTGGCCGGCCGGGCGGCGCCCGAGGCACAGGACGAGGCGCTCGCCCGGATCGCGGCGGGCGCCGGCGACGTCCCCGCGGACCGGCGCCCGTTCCGCGTCGACGCCCTGCCCGACCGCGTCGGCTTCGACGAGGCCTGGTGGCTGGGCGAACCGGAACGCTCGCGGGCGCGGCTGTGGACGCTTGCGGGGGTCGGCGGGGACGAACTGACCGGATACGGCCCCGATCTCGCCGACGGGGTCCCGGCGTTCGTCATCGCGGGCCCGCGGGGGTCGGGGCGTTCCACCGCGCTGCTGAACGCGGCCCGCTCCTGCCTCCGGCAGGGCGTGCGCCTCGTCGTGGCGGCGCCGCGGCCGTCACCGCTGCGGCAGCTGCGGGGGCAGCACGGGGTGCTCGCGGTCTTCCAGAACACCGACATCGAGCGCTCCGCGCTGGACCAGGCGCTGCGCGTGGCGCTCCCCGACGACCCGGTCGTGGTCCTCGTGGACGACGGGGAGATTCTCGCCCGCTGCGCGGCGGGCCCCACGCTGGAACAGCTGATCCGGGACGGCGACGAGCGAGGGCTCGCGCTCGTCCTGGCCGGCGACGAGGAACGGCTCTGCCCCGGGTACGCCGGCTGGCAGGCCGAGGCGAGGAAGGCCCGGCGCGGACTGCTGCTGTCCCCCCGGACCATCGAGTCGGGGTCCCTGGTCGGGGTCCGGCTCGGCCGGCACGCGACCGTCGATCCCATCCGGCCGCGCCGGGGACTGCTGCACCTCGGCGACGGGAGGCTGCGGTCCGTGGTGATTCCGTCGGAGTGAGCGGTGATCCCCGTCGTAGGGCGGGCGACTCCGTCGAGTGACCGGTTGGCCCGCCTCCGTGAGGGGTCGCTTCCGTCGGCGTGAGCGGACCGTCGGGACCTGTGCGGCGGCCGGGGCCGGTGGGGCGGCCGGGGCTGGTGCCCCGGCCGCCCCGGTTTGAGATTCTGTGAGGGTGTGGGGAGTCGCGCGGTGGATCCGGTCCCGGCGCAGGCCCCTGCCCGCCGGCGGCGACCGCCACCGGAAGGGCGACGGCCCCGGTGCGGGCCCCGGCGGCGCCGAGCGGGCCGAGGACCCCGGCGCGCGGCTGGGCGCCCTGCGGGAGGCCCTGTCCGGTATCGGCACGACCCTCGACGCGGACACGACGTGCACCGAGCTGACCCGGGCCGCCGTACGGCTGGCCGGGGGCGCCGCCGCCGTTCTGCGCCGCACCGGGGACGCCTTCTCCGGGTACGACGCGATCACCGGGGACGCCGCGTCGCTGCCCGACGTCCGCTGGGCCGCCGCCGCGGCCCGCGAGGCGGGTGTACCGGCCGTCGACACGCCCCCCGACCCCTGGCTGGAGCACCCGGCCGCCGGCCACCCGGGAGCCGCCTTGTCCGTCCCGCTGACCAGCGGGGACACCGTGTACGGCGTCCTGGTGTGGGCCGACGCCGGGGGGCCGCTGCGCCGGGCCGACGCCGAGCTGCTCGCCCTGCTCGCGGAGCGCGCCGCCTCCCACCTCCGGCACGCCCGCGAGTACGAGCAGGTCAGCCGCACCGCCGGTGATCTGCAGCGGGCCCTGCTCGCCGAGCCCGGCCGCCCGCACCCCAACCTGGACGTCGCCATCCGCTATCTGCCGGCCGGCCGGAGCACCCTGGTGGGCGGCGACTGGTGCGAGACCGTGCGGCTGCACTTCGGCCGGACCCTGCTGGTCGTCGGCGACGTCATGGGGCACGGCCTGGAATCCGCGGTCGACATGAGCGCCTACCGCTCCTCCCTGCGCTACATCGCCTCCGCCGACCTCCCCCCGCACCGGGTGCTGCGGCAGATGGACGACATCGCCTCCGGGGAGGCCGACCGCCGGCCCGCGACCTGTCTGCTGGCCCGTGTCGACCCGGGCCGGGGCCAGGTCACGCTGGCCAGCGCCGGCCATCTGCCGCCCGTGCTCATCGGCCGGGACGGTGCCGCCGGGCTGCTGCCGGTGCCGGTCGGACCGCCGCTGGGCACCGGACTCGGCGGGTACGAGTCGGCCACCCACCGGGTGGCGCCCGGCGAGACGCTCGTGCTGTTCACCGACGGCCTCGTGGAGCGCCGCGGTGAGGACATCGACCACTCCCTCGCCCGGCTGGCCGCCCTGCGTTTCACCGCCGGGGACGCCGTCGACGCCGTCCTGGACTGGATCCTCGGCCGCCTGGACGTCCGGCACGCGGAGGACGACGTCGCCATCCTCGCGGCCCGGCCGCACATCCGGCAGGGACCGGCGCCGGGGGCGGTCGAGCCCGGGAAGTGACACGGCGTCATCCCCGTCGCCCCGCGTGGCCCGAGGGATCCGTGTCCGCGACAGGCGCCCGGTCCCGTGCCCGCCGAACTGCCGGAACACTCCCGGTCTAGACTCTTCCCGCAGCAGGCCAGGATCGGTCGGACCCGAAGGGCACGCGGCGTTTTGATACGGATAGATTCAGTCACGAAGCGGTATCCGGACGGCACGGTCGCGGTCGACCGGCTGTCGCTGGAGATACCGGACCGCTCGGTCACCGTCCTCGTCGGGCCCTCCGGCTGCGGCAAGACGACGACCCTGCGGATGATCAACCGGATGGTGGAGCCCAGCGAGGGCAGCATCCTCCTCGACGGCCAGGACATCCGGCAGCAGCCGGTCAACACCCTGCGCCGGTCGATGGGTTACGTCATCCAGAACGCCGGTCTCTTCCAGCACCGCACGATCCTCGACAACATCGCCACCGTGCCCCGCCTGCTCGGCCGGCCCAAGCGGGAGGCCAGGGCCCGGGCCGCCGAGCTGATGGAGCGGGTCGGCCTCGACGCCGCGCTGGCCAAGCGGTACCCGTACCAGCTCTCCGGCGGCCAGCAGCAGCGCGTCGGCGTGGCCCGCGCGCTCGCCGCCGACCCGCCGGTGCTGCTGATGGACGAGCCGTTCTCCGCCGTCGACCCCGTCGTCCGCAAGGGTCTCCAGGACGAACTCCTGCGCATCCAGGACGAGCTGGGCAAGACCATCGTCTTCGTCACGCACGACATCGACGAGGCGATCAAGCTGGGCACGAAGGTCGCCGTACTGCGCACCGGCGGCCGGCTCGCCCAGTTCGCCCCGCCCGCCGAGCTGCTCAGCGCGCCCGCCGACGCCTTCGTGGAGGACTTCCTCGGCGCCGACCGCGGTATCCGCCGGCTCTCCTTCTTCCCGGCCGCCGGGCTGGAGCTCCAGACCGCCCCCGTGGTCCCGATCGACGCCGACGCCGGCCGGCTCGCCTCCGGGGCCGCGGCGCCCTATCTCCTCGTCACCGACGCCGACGGCAGGCCGCTCGGCTGGAGCGAGCCGGACCGGCTCACCGCCGGCGCCGTCGACCGGGAGCGACTCCTCGACTTCGGACGGCCGTTCGTGCCGGACACCGACTCGCTGCGCACCGCGCTCGACGGTGCCGTGCTCTCACCGACCGGATGGGCGGTCGCGGTGGACGGCGAGGGGCGCGCGGTCGGCGTGGTCTCCCAGCAGGTCATCGGCGAGGCGATCCGGGACGCCCACGGCCGGGTGGCGGCGCGGGCCGATGCGAAGGCCGGGCGATGAGCGGCTTCTTCGACCTCCCGAGCGACCTTCAGCACAGCTATCTCGGCCTCGTCGGGCTGCATCTGCGCGAAGCGCTGGTGCCGGTGCTGGCCGGGCTGCTCGTCTCACTGCCGATCGCCCAGCTGTGCGTGCGGTTCCGCTGGATCTATCCGCCCGTCCTCGGCATCACCACCGTGCTCTACGCCATCCCGTCGCTCGCCTTCTTCGTCGTCCTCATCGACTACTTCGGCCAGAGCGAGACGACCGTCATGGTCCCGCTCGCGCTCTACAGCCTGGTGGTGCTGGTCCCGGCGATCGTGGACGGCGTCCGCTCGGTGCCTCCGGAGACCCTGGCCGCCGCGCAGGCCATGGGCTTCGGGCCCGTACGCCGCTATCTCCAGGTCCAGTTGCCCATCGCCGTGCCCGCCATCATCGCGGGTCTGCGGGTGGCGACCGTCTCCAGCATCTCCCTGGTCAGCGTCGGCATGCTCATCGGCAACCAGGGAGCCCTCGGCAACATGCTGTACGACGCCCAGGCCTACGAGCGTCCCGCCCTCGCCGTGAACTCGGTGCTGACCATCGCGGTGCTGGGCGTCCTCGCCGACGGCGCGCTGGTCCTCGTCCGTGTCCTCCTCACACCCTGGATGCCCAGGAAGGGGGCCGGCCGGTGAACGTCCTGGACTTCGCACGTGCCTTCTTCAGCGACGGCGCGCACTGGCACGGGTACGACGGCATTCCCACCCGGTTCGGCGAGCACGTCCGGTACTCGCTGGAGGCGCTGCTGATCGCCGCCGCGATCGGCCTGCCCGTCGGGCTGGTCACCGGTCACTACGGCCGCGGCGGCAACGCCCTCGCGTTCCTCGCCACCGCCGGCCGGGCGCTGCCCAGCTTCGGCCTGCTGGTGCTGATGTTCATCTGGATCGGCTTCGGTCTGCTGCCGGTGATGATCCCGCTGGTGGTGCTCGCCGTACCGCCGATCCTGGTCACCACCTACGAGGCGGTCCGCTCCGTGGACCCCTCCCCGGTGGACGCGGCCCGAGGCATGGGGATGCCGGAGGCGCGCGTGCTGTTCCAGGTGGAGGTGCCGGTCGCGCTGCCGCTGATCCTCAGCGGGCTGCGCACGGCGGCCATCCAGATCGTCTCCACCGCCACCATCGCCGCCTACGTGAGCCTCGGCGGCATCGGCCGGTACATCATCGACGGCCTCTACCAGAAGGACTACGAGAAGGTCGTGGGCGGCGCCACCCTGGTGGCCGGCCTGGCTCTCGTGACCCTGGCCCTGTTCTGGGCGGTGTCCCGGCTGACGGTGTCACCGGGCGTACGGCGGAGCGGCTGACGGTCGAAGTGGCCACAGATCGAAGCCAATTGGTGATCTGTGGCACTTGACTGACCGAGAACCGGCTGGATTGGATCGTCGGGTGACTTATACGACCCACATCAGCAGGTCCATCCGGAGGAGCCGAGGCGCGGCGGTGGTCGCCCTCGCGGCGGCGACGGCTCTGCTGGCGGGCTGTTCCTCCGACGACACGAACGACAACCCCCTCACGGGCGGCAAGGCGAGCGGCGACAGCGTGGTCGTCGGGTCCAACAACTTCCCCGAGAGCAACCTGCTCGCCGACATCTACGGTGAGGCCCTCAAGGCCAAGGGGATCGAGGTCACCTACAAGCCGAACATCGGCAGCCGCGAGACCACCTACGGGCTGATCAAGAACGGCTCCGTCTCGGTGATGCCCGAGTACAACGGCGCGCTCCTGGCACACCTCGACAAGAACGCCGTTCCGAAGACCCTCGAGGAGACCACGAAGGCCGTCAACGCCAAGCTGGACTCGAAGCTCACGCTGCTGAAGCCGTCCTCGGCACAGGCCAAGGACTCGGTCACGCTCAACGCGGCGACCGCGAAGAAGTACCACCTCACCGAGAAGTCCTCCATCGCCGACCTGAAGGACGTCGCCGGGGACCTGGTCATCGGCGCCTCGCCGGAGTTCCAGACCCGGCAGCAGGGCCTGGTGGGCCTGAAGGCCGTCTACGGCCTGGAGTTCAAGTCCTTCAAGGCGCTGGACGCGGGCGGCCCGCTCACCCGGGCGGCGCTGAAGAAGGACGACGTCCAGGTCGCGGACATCTTCACCACGGACCCGAAGATCACCGAGGAGAAGTTCGTCGTCCTGCAGGACCCGAAGAACCTCTTCGGCTTCCAGAACGTCCAGCCGCTCGTCCACAAGGGCACGTTGTCCAAGGAGGGCGTCGCCGCGCTCGACGCGGTCTCCGCCAAGCTCGACACCGAGACCCTGCTGGAGCTGGACACCCAGGTGCAGGCGGAGAAGAAGGACCCGCTGGACGTCGCCAAGGCCTGGCTGAAGTCCGCCGGTCTCGGCTGACGGACCACCGCCCGGAACGGCCACGGGCGTGCCGGCGCGGGTGACCCCGGACCCAGGGGTCACCCGCGTCCCGCTCCGTGCCCGCCGCTTCCCGGAAAGCTCAGAGGTCGAACTCGTGCGGCGGCAGGTCCAGCGCGTAGCACGCCTCACGGACCACGGCCTGCTCGTCCTTGTCGAAGTCACCGTCCGCGCCGCCGATGACGATGCCGATCTGGACGACGGCCCGCGCCTCGGCCGGCTTCTTCTTCGCCTTGGCGACTTCCTGCAGCACGCTCACCTTGCCGAAGGCGAAGTCGGCCGTCAGCTTGTTCAGGTTCTCCTCGAAACGCCGGCGCAGGTCGTCCGCCGGGAAGTTCTGCAGCACCTCGTTGGTGGCGATGAGCTGGGCCACCCGCTGCCGCTCCGACGGATCCACCGAACCGTCGGCGGCGGCCACCAGCGCGCACATCGCCATGCTCGCATCGCGGAACGCGCCGCTCTTCAGGTCGTTTTTCTTCGCCACCAACTGGGTCTGCATCTGCGACGCGGACTCCTTGACGCGGTCCCACAGGGCCATGTCCACTCCTCGTATCGGCCGTCCGGTGCGCCCTCGGCACCCGGCAGCGACTTCTACAGCACCGTAGAAACTAGTGGGGCGGACGGAAAGTTCCTGAGATCTACACTGAGTCCGCATACCACGGCAGGGACGGACGGAACACGGGGACCACGCGGCGGGAGGAAGGCGACAGTGACGACAGTGCCCGGCACCGGCCACCAGGACCCCTCCGCCGAGGTACTCGCCGCGGCGGCCGCCGCGTTCGGACTGCTCGCCGCGCCGGCCCGGCTGCACATCGTGTGGGCGCTCGCCCAGGGTGAGAGCGACGTGACCGGGCTCGCCGAGCGGACCGGCGGTGCGCTGCCCGCCGTCAGCCAGCACCTGACCAAGCTCAGACTCGCCGGACTCGTCCGCTCGCGCCGCGAGGGCCGCCGTCAGGTGTACTTCGTCGACACCGCCGAACAGGCCGCCGTGGTCGAGGTCGTACGCCTCCTCGTCGGCCGGCTGTCCGAAGGGCAACGGGCCCCCGTACCGGCCCGCTGAATCAGGTCGGGTGTGTCCCTCGCCCCTCTCGGGGGCGGTGCCGTCAGGCCGCTCCCTCCATGTTCTCCGCCCGTTCCGGTGTCAGGGCGCGTGCCGCGGTCCTCGCCCGCTTGCGGCGTGCGCGGCGGCTGACACGCGGTTCCCGGTCCGGGAGCCAGCCGAAGGCGAGGCAGCTGCCGGTGACGCCGAGGAGCAGGCCGAGGAAGAAGCCGCCCAGGTTGGAGGTGAGCCAGGTGCCCAGGGAGAGCAGGACACCGGTGAGGGAGTAGAAGAGCCGCTGGGACGGATTGAAGAGGATCAGCAGACCCAGCAGCACCATGAGGCCCGGCAGCAGATAGCCGGCCAGGCCCTGCATGCCGATGTGCAGCACGACCTTCAGCGAGGCCTGCTCGGTGAGCAGGATCTCGCCGCCGGCGAGGGTGAGCAGCAGCCCGCCCCAGAACGGCCGGCGGGCCCGCCATCCGCGGAAGGCGAGCCTCGGTCCCCGGTGTGGGCGATCCGGCACGGTGCTCAGCAACCCGTGTCGCTGAAGCGGAGCTTGAGGCCGGGCAGCTTGAACACACCTGCCGTCGTGGCGTAGTTGGTCTGCCGCAGCTTGGCGATGCGCACGGTGTCCGCCTGCTGGCTGAAGACCCCGATCGGACCCTTCACGCCCGCCTTGGTCAGGGTGCTGGCGTCGTTGCCGATCTCGATGTTGTTGAACTCCGCGTTGCCCGACAGCACGGTGGAGTCGGTGGTCAGATCGGTCGCGGAGACCTTCTCCGCGCCCCTGCCCGCGGTGATCAGCAGGTTGATGCCGCCGAGGTCGACGCTCTGGCACAGCTTGGTGAGGGTGGCGTTCTTGATGGCGGAGGTGACGACGAGCACCTGCCCGCCGGTGTCCCCGGCGTTCGGGCTGCCCTCCGCCATGTTGTCGAGCGCGCCGAACTGCTCGAATCCGGTGCCGTTCAGCTCGGTCGCGGTGACCGTGAACGGCATGCCGGAGATGGCGAACTGCACACCCAGTGCTCCTTGCGCGGTGAGGACCGCGAGACCGGCGGCGATCAGGGTGGCGGGCACCGCCATCACCGCGGCCCGGCGGGCCCGGACCCGCCCTCGTCTCTCGCCGCCGGCGGTGCTCCCCGCGGCGTTCGGGGCTTCGGGCGGGGTGTCGCTTCCAGGATTCTCCGGGGTGTTGCCGACGGACGGGACGTCCGGGGACGAGGCCATGTCTGCTCCCATGGGCATGGATCAATGCGGGTTGGGCTTCAGTGGCGCGGTGTCCTGGCGCGGACAGCGGATACCGCGCACGCCTCCTCGCGCCTCCCGGCGGATGCAAGGGCTTTCTCGTTACGCGGCAGTAGCCTCCGAGGAAGTTACCGCCGGTTACATTCGAGGGTCAAGGGAGATGTGGAAAAAGGGTGTGGGATGTGCGCGGGTAGCGACCGCACGCCACAACTCCGCTTGACTGCCTTGACGTTGACGCTTCATCAGGTCTACAACTTGCCTCGTTTCCACGGATCCGTGGCGCCGGATCCGGCAGGCGGCACCAGCCGCGTCCCGCGGCGCGGCAACGGTCACGTTCCCGGCCCTGCAACGGCAAGCGCTCCACCTCTCAGCGCGGCTCCGGCGCGATCGCTCTTTCCTTCTTCCGCCGTGCCCGGCCGCCCTCTTGTCCCGGCCCGGCCGGAGGTCTTCCCCCGAGATCTCCGGCCGGTGCCCGGTGTGCCGCCGACGCGGGGCCGTGGTGTACGGAGAAGGCGCTACGGCCCCGCGCCGGCGGCATCGCACGCACCACCGCCACCCCCCACCTCACCTCATCTGTCCCCCCACTTCGGAAGAGAGGCATCCGCATGCGTACGCGCTCCCTCCTCGCCCTCGGCGGCGCCGCCACCGCGCTCGCCCTGGCCTGGGCCACCCCGGCCTCCGCGGCCGGCACGGTCCTCACCACCGGCAGCACCGGCGGCACCGCCGTGGCCGTCGGCGACACCCTCACCGCGCCCCTGGCCTCGGGCACTTCCGCGACGTTCTACTCCAGCGCGACCGGCACCAGCGGCGTCAAGTGCACGGGCTCCCAGTTCACCGCCACGGTCACCGGCAACCCGACCGCGCCCGGCACGGCCACCGAGTCCGTCACCGCGCACACCTTCAACAGCAGCACCTGCACCAGCAACGTCACCGGCGTCCTCGGGGTCAACGGCATCACCATCAACAACCTGCCCTACTCGGCGACGATCACCTCCGGCGGCGACCTCACCGTCTCGCCCCCGAGCGGCTCCGCCATCCAGGCCACGGTCCAGCTGCGCACCCTGCTGGGCACCGTGACCTGCGTGTACCAGGCGCCCGCTCTGTCCGGCAAGGCGGACAACGCCGACAGCAGCATCACCTTCACCAACCAGCGCTTCACCAAGACGTCCGGCTCGTCGCTGTGCTTCGCCAACGGCTACTTCACGGCCAAGTACGCACCCGTCACCGACGCGGGCGTCCGCGTCTACGTCAACTGAGCGACCGGAGCCTCGGGTTCAGCGTCGTCGCAGCCGCAGCGCCAGGGCGGCGCCCCCGGTGAGCAGCAGCACCGCGGTGGCGCCGCCCGCCAGCAGTGACACCGAGGGGCCCGAGCCGCCGTGCGTGGCCCGGGCCACCGGGGTCGCGGCCGCGGCGGCGCGCTCGGGCCGCCCGTCACCCCGCTCCGGCCCGGAAGCCGGGCTCTCCACCGGCGAACCGGCCGTCCGCGCGGGCCGCGGGCTGGCCGCCGCCGGCGCCGCCGGTGTCGCCGCGGGCCGCCTGGACCGCGTCACGCCGGCGGCTTTCCCGTGCCTGGGGAAGACCACGTCGGAACAGGAGTAGTACGTGTCCGGCGTACTGCTGTTCTGCCATATCGTGTACAGCACCTGACGCCCCGTCCGGTCCGCGGGCAGCGTCGCGCTCATGCGGTACGCCCCGTCGCGCAGCGGCGGGTCCGTGATCTCGGCGAAGGGCCGCTCCGGCAGGTCGGACCAGGTCAGCGGCCTGGACGGGTCGTATCCCTGCTTGGTCAGGTACAACCGGAACGTGCCCGTGTGCGCGATGGTCGACGCATAGGCCAGCGTCAGCCGGCCGCCCGGTGCCAGCCGCGTCGCCGGCCAGTCCCGCCGGGCAAGGTCCAGGCCCCGGTACGCCGGCAGGTTCCCGCTGCACAGCCTGCCGTCCTCGATCATCTGCCGGTCACGGCCCCCCACCCCCGCCACGCGCAGGTTGTCCCAGGCGGTGAACGGGGCGCCGTTCGCCGCGATCGCCGCCCGGCAGGCCGCCGAGCCGGCCGCGCCCCCCTCGGGTGAGCAGGCGTAGACCCGGCTGACCGGGTCCGTGGGGGCTCCGTGCGCCTGGGCGGGCCCCGCCGCCCACGGCAGAAGCAGGAGCGGCGCCGCGGCGGCGGTAGCCCTGACGCTCAGTCGGGCGGTCATCCGAGTCATCCGGAACGTCTCCTCGGCAGGCGCGGGAACAGGGTCTGCGGCGTCCAGTACGGCGCCGGGGTGCCCCCTGTTCAGCCGGTCCGGCGCGCCCGTCACCGGAGGGGCGCGAAGGCACCGACCGGTTCTGCCGTTTTGCGCCTGTTCCCACGCCCCGTTGAGGAGCCGCCCGCCCGCCTCGTATCGTGTCGATCATGGGTGCGGCGCCGGTCGCCTCCTGGCCGCCGGGCGTCGGCCGGTGACGAAGGGGGAAGCCGACGTGATCTCGCTCGTCGTGCCGGCCGCCTGTGCCCGGCCGGTCATCGGCGTGCCGCCGGCACGTCTGTCCTCCGCGCGGGTGACGCGCTGGACTCCCGTTGCCGCTGGGTGAGTTATCGTATGCGGGGGGTTAAAACAAACCGCATGTCCTGTTCTTTTGAGGTGGGAGGAGAGGGGTCCCGGGATGGCGAGGCAGTTACGCGCTGAACAGACCCGCGCCACGATCATCACGGCCGCCGCCGACCTGTTCGACCAACGCGGCTACGAGTCCACCAGCCTGAGCGACATCGTCGCACACGCGAAGGTCACCAAGGGCGCCCTGTACTTCCACTTCGCCGCCAAGGAGGACCTGGCCCACGCCATCCTGCAGCTCCAGTCCAGAGCCGCGCAACGGGTCGTGGCCGACGCCGAGAGCCGCGGCGGCTCCTCCCTGGAGGCCCTGATGCGGACCACGTTCGGGATCGCCCGGCTCGCCGTGGAGGATCCCGTGCCGCGTGCCGGACTCCGCCTCGCCACCGCGGACATCGCCGTACGGCCGCCGCTGCGGCATCCGTTCACCGAGTGGCTCGACTTCGCCACCCGCAAGTTCACCGGAGCCGTCAGAGAAGCCGATCTGCACGGCGATGTGGACGTCGGCGTCGTCGCCCACTCCCTCGTGTGCTTCTTCATCGGCACCCGGGTCGCCGGCCGCTCGCTCGAACCGGTCGGACGGCTGCCGCGCCGGGTCGCCGAGATGTGGCACCTCGTGATCCGGGGCCTCGTCCCGGTGCACCGGCGCCCCCGCTACGTCACCCTCGCCACGCAGCTGGAGCGGGAGGTCCGCACCGCCTGACGCCCGCGATACGGTGACGGGCATGCCCGACACCCCGTTCGCACCCGTGATCCTCGGCAACGAACCCGGCTCGTTCCCGCACAGTGTGCTGGCCGAGCGGCACCCCGCGATCATCGGGCAGGTGCGGGACGCCTTCCCGTACGGCCCCGGGCAGCACCGGGCGCTGGACGAGCTGCTGAGGAGCTGCACCGAAGGGACGATCGAGCCGCTTCCCGCCGACGCCCCGGACCGTGACCGGTGGCACGGCTGGGGCCTGGCCGGCCACACCGGGCGCCCCTGGTTCGACGCACCCTGGCTGTGGTCGGAGAGCTACTTCTACCGCCGGCTGCTCGACGCCGTCGGCTGGTTCGGCCCGGGCCCCTGGCAGGGCGTCGACCCGTTCCGCCCCTTCAAGCGCGCCGAACTCGACGCCCCCGAGACCGACGAGGAACTGGCCGCCCTGGACGGCCTGCGCGACCTGCCGGAGCAGGAGCGGGCGAAGGCCCTGCTGCACGGCTCGCTGTGGGGCAACCGCGCCGATCTCGGCTTCCGGCTCTCCGCCGCGGGCGCCGAGGCCCGGGAGGCGTCCCCCGGGCTGGTCGCCGACGACAGCGACGTCCTGTGGTCGCTGCTGCCGCCCGACGAGACGGGCACGCTCGTGCTCGTCGCCGACAACGCGGGCCGTGAACTCGTCCCCGACCTGCTGCTGATCGCCCACCTCCTCGCCGGCGGCCGGACCGCGCGGGCCGTCCTGCACGTCAAGCCGTACCCGTACTACGTCTCCGACGCCACCACCGCCGACGTGGTCGACGCTCTGCGCCGGCTGCGCACGGCCGGCGGCGCGGCCGCCGAGCACGCGCGCGTGCTCTGGTCGGCCATGGCCGACGGCCGGCTCGCCGTCCGCGCGCACCCGTTCTCCTGCGCCCCGCTGCCGTACGCCGACATGCCCGACGACCTGCGCGCCGAGTTCGCGGCGGCCACCCTGACCATCGTCAAGGGCGACCTCAACTACCGCCGCCTGGTGGGCGACCGGCGGTGGCCGCCGACCACGCCCTTCCGCCGGACGACCGCGTACTTCCCCGGACCGGTCGCCGCGCTGCGCACCCTCAAGTCCGACGTGATCACCGGCCTGTCCGCGGCCACCGAGGCCGCGCTGGTGGCGGCCGGGGAACAGAGCTGGCGGACCAGCGGCACGCACGCCCTGATCCAGGCCGACCCGTCAGGCCAGGTGCACCCGGAGTGACTTGACGCCGTTGATGAAGTTCGACACCAGCCGTCCGGCCGGTCCGGCGAGGCGCGGCGGCTCCGGCAGGACACGCAGCACCTCCTCGTGCAGCAGCCGCAGTTGCAGCCGTGCGAAGTGGGTGCCCAGACAGACGTGCGGGCCGTCGCCGAACGAGACGTGCGGATTGGGGGAGCGGGTGAGGTCGAGCCGCTCCGGCGCGGCGAAGACGCGCTCGTCCCGGTTGGCCGAGGCGTGGAACACCACCACCTTGTCACCCGCCCGGATCCGCCGGCCCGCCAGCTCGGTGTCCCGCACGGCCGTCCGGCGGAACGTCAGCACCGGCGGATGCCAGCGCAGCAGCTCGTCCCCCGCGGACGCGAGCCCGGCCTTTTTGGCGCGGAGCGTCTCGTACGCCTCCGGATGCTCCGCCAGCGCCAGCAGGCCGCCCGGGGCCGCGCCGCGCACGGTGTCGTTGCCCGCCACCGTCAGCAGGAAGAAGAACATCTCCAGCTCGGCACCGGCGAGTTCCGCCTCGTGGCCGAGGGACGTCATGATGTCGTCGGCGGGACACCGGCGCTTGAACGCGGCCAGCTGCCCGGCGTAGTCGAACATGTCCCGCAGCATCGCCGGAGACCGCGGATCGACCGGCCTGCCCGCCCCGTCCCGCACCGGCGGCCCCGCCTCGTCCGGGTCCTGGTAGCCGATGACCCGCTGGGTCCAGCGCAGCAGCAGCCGCCGGTCGCTCTCCGGGACGCCCAGCAGGTCCGCCAGGTTCAGCAGGGCGTACTCGTCGGTGACGGCGGACACCAGATCGACCGTGCCGTCGCCCTCCCGCGCCTGCGCCAGGGCGCCCGCGAGCAGCGCCCGCGCCCGCTCCCGGGCGACGGCCGCGAAGCGCTCGACACGGCCCGGCGTGAAGGCACGGCTCACCAGCCGGCGCAGACGGCCGTGGCCCGGGGGGTCCTGATTGAGCATCATCCGGCGGATGAACGGCAGGTCCTCCGGATCGGGGTCACGGATCTGGGTCGCACCGGCGTACGAGGAGTACGTTCCGGCGTCCTTCAGCACCCGCACGACGTCCACGTGCCGGGTCACCGCCCAGAACCCGGGCCCGGCCGGCCAGCCCAGCACCTCGGGCTCCTCCTGCCAGGCCACCGGATGGTGGTCGCGCAGCACGCGGTAGTCGTCGTACGGCACCCCGGCGGCGTACCGGCGCGGATCGAAGACGTCCGGCACCGGCGGCGCCTCGCGCACGCTCACGCCGGCTCGCCCCGGGCCGCCCCCGGGGCGGCGTCCGTCCCGTCCGCGTCGTCCGCCCGCAGGAAGTCCTCGACGGTACGGACCAGCTCCAGCGGGGTCTCGTCCATCGCGTAGTGGCCGGCGCCGGGCAGTACGGCGAGCCGGGCCCGCGGGTACCAGGACATCCAGGTCTGCCGCATGACCTCCGGCGACAGCGCCGGGTCGAGCTCGCCGGCCACGGCGAGCGCCGGCACCTCGCTGCCCTCGACGTCGGTGCTGAAGTCGTCCCCCGCCCAGGAGTCCAGCCAGGCCCGGAACGCCTTGGCGTCGCTGCGCTCCAGCGAGCGGTCGACCATCCGGTCCAGCCAGGCGGCGGGCCGGCGGCCCCCGGTGGTGAAGTCGATGATCGTGCGCCGGTTCTCCGCCCGGTGCGCCGCGTCCGCGAACAGCACCGCCTGCTCGCCGGCCAACGGCATGCCCGACGCGGGCACGGGCGAGACGCCGGCGATCCGGCGCAGCCGGTGCGGGGCCACGGTGAGCAGCCGCTGGGCCACCGCGCCGCCCATCGAGTGCCCGATCACCGAGAACCGCGCCCAGCCGAGCCGGTCCGCCAGCTCCACCAGGTCCACGGCCGCCTCGGCCGTCGTGTACGAGCCCGTGGCGTCCCGGGCCTCGCCGTATCCGCGCAGGTCGACCAGCGCATAGCTGAAGGAGGTGCGGTCGAGGTCCGGCAGGACGGCCGCGAAGGCGGACCGGTCGGCGAACCAGCCGTGCACGGCGAACACCTTGTGGGCGCCGTCGCCGTGCACCTCATGGGGCAGCACGAAGGAGGTCATGCCGCCTACCGTGGCCCGCGCGCGCGGGCACGGCAAGGGCGCCGACGCCACAAGTCACCACCACGGATCCACGTTTCGGGGGCGGTTCACGCGATGGTGTGATCATGTGCCGCCGGGCGGATGCGGGTCCGGAGCCGCGGGTAGAGCCCGGGCCATGACGCAGCCGTTCGAACTCCCGCACTTCTACATGCCGTATCCCGCGCGCCTCAACCCGCACCTGGACGAGGCCCGGGCCCACTCCACCCGGTGGGCCCGCGAGATGGGCATGCTGGAGGGCTCCGGGATCTGGGAGCAGGCCGACCTGGAGGCGCACGACTACGGGCTCCTGTGCTCCTACACCCACCCCGACTGCGACGGCCCCGCTCTCTCGCTGATCACCGACTGGTACGTATGGGTGTTCTTCTTCGACGACCACTTCCTCGACATGTTCAAGCGCACCCCCGACCGCGCCGCCGGAAAGGCGCACCTGGACCGTCTGCCGCTGTTCATGCCGCTCGACCCGTCGACCGCCGTGCCCGAGCCGGAGAACCCCGTCGAGGCGGGCCTGAAGGACCTGTGGGAGCGCACGGTGCCGTCGATGTCGGTGGACTGGCGCCGCCGGTTCTCCGTCGCCACCGAGCACCTGCTCAACGAGTCGATGTGGGAGCTGTCCAACATCCACGAGGGGCGGATCGCCAACCCCGTCGAATACATCGAGATGCGCCGCAAGGTGGGCGGCGCCCCCTGGTCGGCCGGGCTCGTGGAGTACGCGACCGCCGAGGTGCCCGCGTCCGTCGCCGGCACCCGGCCGCTGCGCGTCCTCATGGAGACGTTCGCCGACGCCGTCCACCTGCGCAACGACCTGTTCTCCTACCAGCGCGAGGTCGAGGACGAGGGCGAGAACAGCAACGGCGTGCTGGTCCTGGAGAAGTTCTTCGGCTGCACCACCCAGGAGGCCGCCGACACCGTCAACGACGTCCTCACCTCCCGGCTCCACCAGTTCGAGCACACCGCGCTCACCGAAGTCCCCGCCGTAGCCCTGGAGAAGGGCCTCACACCCGGCGAGGCCGCCGCCGTCGCCGCCTACACCAAGGGTCTGCAGGACTGGCAGTCCGGCGGCCACGAGTGGCACCTGCGCTCCAGCCGCTACATGAACCAGGGCGCCCGGTCCGGCTCGCCCTGGCAGTCGCCGAGCGGCCCCGGCACCTCCGCCGCCGATGTCGGCGCGCTCCTCGCCGCGGCCGCCCGGGACCGGCTGCGCGCCTACTCCCACGTGCCCCACCAGAAGGTCGGACCGTCCCGCATCCCCGATCTGCACATGCCGTACGAGCTGGGTCTCAGCCCCCACCTCGACGGGGCCCGGGGCCGCCTCCTCGACTGGTGCCACCGCATGGGCATCCTCCGGGAGGGTGTCTGGGACGAGGACAAGCTCGCCGCGTACGACCTCGCGCTGTGCTCCGCAGGACTGGACCCGGACGCCACCGCGGAGGCCCTCGACCTCAGCGCCCAGTGGCTCGCCTGGGGCACCTACGGCGACGACTACTACCCGCTGGTGTACGGCCACCGCCGGGACCTCGCCGCCGCCCGGCTGACCACGGCCCGGCTGTCGGAGTGCATGGCCGTCGAGGGTGAGCCGGCCGTCGTCGCCGGCGACGCCATGGAACGCGGACTGATCGACCTGTGGACCCGCACCACGGCCGGGATGACCGCCGGCCAGCGGCGCACCCTCAAGGCCTCCGTGGACGCCATGACCGAGAGCTGGGTCTGGGAGCTCTCCAACCAGCTGCAGAACCGCGTCCCCGACCCGGTCGACTACCTGGAGATGCGGCGCTCCACCTTCGGCTCGGACCTCACCCTCAGCCTGTGCCGGATGGGCCACGGCCCGGCGATCCCGCCCGAGGTGTACGCCAGCGGTCCGGTGCGCTCCCTGGAGAACGCCGCCATCGACTGGGCCTGCCTCGTCAACGACGTCTTCTCCTACCAGAAGGAGATCGAGTACGAGGGCGAGATCCACAACGCCGTCCTGGTCGTGCAGAACTTCTTCGGCGTGGACTACCCGGACGCGCTGCGCGTCGTCCATGACCTGATGACCCAGCGCATGGAGCAGTTCCAGCACGTGATCGCCCATGAACTGCCGGTTCTCTGCGACGACTTCGGACTGTCCGCCGACGCGCGCACGGCCGTGGGCGCCTATGTGCTGGACCTGCAGAACTGGCTGGCCGGGATCCTCCACTGGCACCGGGAGGCCGACCGCTACAAGGCGGCGTGGCTCGGCCGCCGCGCCCACGGCTTCCTGCCGGACCACCCGCCCGTCGCACCGGTCCCGGCACCCGTCGTACCGGCCCGGGCCCCCGCCGTGCCGGTCCTGGCGCGCGGCTGACGGTCGCGGAATCTCCGCGTACGGAATCGGGCCTTCAGGGAACGCCGGTGAGCCCTCGTGAGTCTTGCGGAAGGAGAGACAACGACCGCGGAACACACGGGGGTGTTCGGCCTTGACCGAGATCATCGGGCGGCTCGTCGGAGAGACCACGGCCGACAGGGCGGCGAAGAGGCCCGAGAACAACGAACTCATGCCGTACGTCGCGCCGTTGACGGTGCCGCCGGTGCTGCGGCCCGCCGCGGGCGACGTACGGTGCGAGACCGAGATAGCCCTGCGCCCGGCCCGGGTGCGTCTGCACCCGCAGTTACCGCCGACCCTGATGTGGGGCTACGACGGCCAGGTGCCGGGCCCGACCATCGAGGTACGGCGCGGACAGCGCGTCCGCATCGCCTGGACCAACCGCATCCCGAAGGACGGCGAGTACCCGGTCACCGCCGTGGAGGTGCCGCGGCGCACGGACGGCCGCCCGCAGGCCACCACCGAACCCGGCCGCGAAGGCGTCGAGCCGAACAAGGACGTCGCCGCCCTGCCCGCCTGGGTGGTGACCCATCTGCACGGCGCGCAGACCGGCGGCGGCAACGACGGCTGGACGGACAACGGCGTGGGCCCGGCGACGCCCAGCTGTCGGAGTACCCGAACGACCACCGGGCGGTCCAGTGGTGGTACCACGACCACGCGATGAACATCACCCGGTGGAACGTGATGACGGGCCTGTACGGCACCTACCTCGTCCGTGACGACGAGGAGGACGCCCTCCGGCTGCCCTCCGGGGACCGGGAGATCCCGCTGCTCGTCGCCGACCGGCGGCAGTGACGGCGGTCTGCTGCCGCGCCCCTTGCCGGTCGACTTCGACGGGGAACTTGCCCGTCCTGACCACCGCGCCGGCCGAGCGCTTCGACCTGCTGGCCGACTTCCGCCGGCTGGCCGGCCGTACCCTGCGGCTGGTGAACAAGGGCGCCAACCAGCCCGCGGGAGTGCCCGATCCGGCCGGTGACGTGGCGTATCCGGCCGTGCCGGAGTTCCGTGTCGGGGAGGGCTGCGGGGAGGAGGACACCTTCGAACTGCCCGAGGTGCTCTCCGGGTCCTTCCGCCGCCTCACCCACGACATCCCGCACGCCACCGTCTGATCCTGCTCACCCCGCCCGCCACCAAGGGCGGCGGGGGTCATGCGGAGATCTGGGAGATGGCCGAGGTCGCGGACCGGGAGGGCCTCCGGCTCCCGGCCGACGGCATCGTCCAGATCACCGGACCCGACGGCACCACGAAGACGTACCGGCGCACCGCGCGCACGTTCAACGACGGGCTCGGCTTCACCATCGGCGAGGGCAGCCACGAGCCGTGGAGCTTCCTCGACCTCGCGCCCATCGAGCACCCGATGCACATCCACCTGGCCGACTTCCAGCTGCTCGGCCGATACAAGGACGTCTTCCGGGTGCCGGGGAGCCAGCAGCTGCGGATCATGGGCCGCTTCGACGGCGCGTACGGCCGGTTCATGTACCACTGCCATCTGCTGGAGCACGAGGACATGGGCATGATGCGGCCCTTCGTCGTCATGCCGCCCGAGGCCCTGAAGTTCGACCACGGCGCGGCGCACGGCGGCCACGGCGGAGGCCACAGGGCCTGACACACCGCACGCGACGGACGCGGCCGACGCGGTCCGGCCGGAACACCGGGGCCGGGCGCCGGAGTGGTTCGGCCGGCCGGACGCGACCCTCCCGGCCGTGCCCGGCCGCGGCCGGTCGCGTGCCTCCCGTGCGCACGCGGCGTGCCGAGGTGCCGGAGGGAGCCGGTGGGGGGCGGGATCGCGCCGTGCCGCCCTTCATGGCTACCCTCCGCCACCCTCCGGCCAGTCTCACCCTTTCGTGTCTCGTCGCGGCCCCCCGCCCCGGGTAGAGCACCAGCCGGAGGCGAGCGAACCATGGAACAGACAGCGTTGCGTCCCAAGCCGATGCCCGGTCAGGACCGACGGGACGACGACACCCCCGGCCCCGCCCGCCGCCCGCACGCCGCACGCCGGCGCGGGCGGCGGCTGCGGACCCTGCTGTTCGCCCTGTGCACCGCCACCGTGCTGGTGCTCTCGGGCGTCGGCGTCGGCACGGTCGGCGCCACGGTGATCGGCCTGAGCAGGCTCGCCGAACTGAGACGCCAGGCCCCGCCGTCCGCCCCCGCCGCCAAGACCCCGCCCTCGGCCGCCCCGGACCCCGGCCGGGCCCCGCACGGCATGACCCTCGGTCTGGAGGTCGTCGACGCCGAGAAGCCGGGCGCGCTCGTGGTGGGCGTGCACGTACCCGGATCCGGTTACACGGCGGGCCTGATCCGCGGGGACGTCGTGCTCCAGTTCGGCTCGGCCCGCGTCGACACCGCGGCCGACCTGGTCCGGGCCGTCACCCGGGCCCGCCCCGGAGAGGCGGTGCTCCTCACCGTGCGCCACAGCGAGGGCGGCTACCAGCAGTTGACGGTGACCCCCGCCGTGGCGGTCTGACCGGGCGGGAGCCGCCCCCGGCGTCCGGCCCCGTGAACACCATGAAACCCGCTGGTCACCCTCCGTCGCACGCGTCATCATGGGCCCAGCCGAAGCCCTGCTCCGCGGCCCGCGGTACGCCTGTCCGGGGGACCGGCTCGCGTGGCTCCGCCCGGGCGGGCAGGATGCTGCCCGAGACGCCATCGCCCCGTTTGCCGACCCGCGCCCGGAGGCCCGGATGACCGGTACCACGCCCGCGCCCTTCACCGCCGCCGACCACAGGGCCCGCATGGAGCGCGCCGTGCGCTCCGCCGCCGACGCCGGCCTCGCCGGACTGCTCGTGGCCCCGGGGCCGGACATGGTGTGGCTCACCGGCTACACACCCACCGCGGTCACGGAACGGCTGACCGTACTGGTCCTCGCCCCGGGCCGCGACCCGGTGCTCGTCGTGCCCGCCCTGGAGGCCCCCGACGCCGAGCACGCGGCCGGCGCCGCCGCGCTGACCCTGCGCGACTGGACCGACGGCAAGGACCCCTACGCCGTCACCGCAGGCCTCCTCGACGGCCGCGGCCGGTACGGCATCAGCGACAACGCCTGGGCCATGCACCTGCTGGGCCTCCAGCGGGCCCTGCCGGAGACGTCGTACGCCGCCCTCACCGACGCCCTGCCCATGCTCCGCGCGGTCAAGGACGCGGCCGAGGTGGAACTCCTGGCAGCCGCGGGCGCGGCCGCCGACCAGGCGTTCGAGGCGATCCGCAAGGTTCCCTTCGCCGGCCGCCGCGAGTCCGACGTCGGCCACGACCTCGCCGGCCTGCTGACCCGCTTCGGCCACTCCCAGGTCGACTTCACCATCGTCGGCTCCGGCCCCAACGGCGCCAACCCCCACCACGAGGTCGGCGACCGCGTCATCCGGACCGGCGACATGGTCGTCCTCGACTTCGGCGGACTGAAGGACGGCTACGGCTCCGACACCACGCGCACGGTCCACGTCGGCGAGCCGACCGAGGAGGAGCGCCGGGTCCACGACCTCGTGCGCGCCGCCCAGGAGGCAGGCTTCCGGGCCGTACGCCCGGGCGTGGCCTGCCAGGAGGTCGACCGCGCCGCCCGCGCGGTGATCACCGACGCCGGGTACGGCGCGTACTTCATCCACCGCACCGGGCACGGCATCGGCGTCACCACGCACGAGCCGCCGTACATGATCGAGGGCGAGGAGCTGCCGCTCGTGCCCGGCATGTGCTTCTCCGTGGAGCCCGGCGTCTATCTGCCCGGCCGCTTCGGGGTGCGTATCGAGGACATCGTCACGGTCACCGAGGACGGCGGGCGCCGCCTCAACAACACCACCCGTGAGATGGTCATAGTGGACTGAGAGAACCAGGGAGCCCCATCCTCGACACCCACCGGAACGGCGACGCTCGACCCATGACCCAGGCACCGACCCCCACCGTGGACACCGTCCGCCGACTGGTCCGCTCGCTGCTCAAGGAGGGCGGCGACGGCACCGGCGGACCCGAAGTGCGGCCCGTGACGGAGGACCGCGAGCACACCTGGTGGATCGGCGGCCGCCATGTGCTGCGCCTGGCGCCCGACCGCGAGGCGTCCGTGCGCCGCCGCCGCGAACTGCGGCTGCGCGACCTGGTCCGCCCGCATCTGCCCGTCGCCGTCCCGACCAGCGTCGCACACGGCGACTGGGCGCCCGGTCTCGCCTACACCCTCGACACCAGGGTGCCCGGCGGCACGGCCGACGAGTACGACGTCTCCGCCGTCGGCGAGGCCGATCTCGCCGGGCTGCTCGGCGGGCTGCGCGCGGTCCCCGCCCGCCAGGCCGAGACGCTCGGCGTGCCGCGCACCGCGCCGCGCTCGCTGGAGGCGCTGCGCCGGATGGCCGTGCACGCGGCCGAACGGCTCGCCGCCGCCGACGAGTTCGACGCCGCCCGGCTGCACCAGCTCACCCCGCCCGGCGCGGCCCAGCTCGCCGCGCAGCCCGGCACCGCCGTCCTCACCCACCACGGGCTGACCGGCGCCCACGTGGTGGTCAGCGACGACGGCCGGGTGCGGGGCATCCTGGACTGGACCGCGGCGGCCCTCGGCGACCCCGCCGAGGACATCGCCGGGCTCGCGGTCGCCGTCGGCTCCCCGGCCGCGGTCCGCGCCGCCACCCTCGCCGGCTACGGCGCCCGTCCCTGCCTGCGCGGCCTGTGGCTCGCCCGCTGCGACACCGTCATCCGCCTCACCGACCGCCTGGAGGGCCGCACGGACGGCCCGCTGCCCCTGCTGCGCACCCAGCTCCGGCGCGTGTGGGAGCCGATCCTGCTGGAACGGGTGACCGACTTCAAGGAAGACGACCCGGAGCCGTAGCGGAAGCCGCCCCGGATCCGCGGCGCCCGCCGCCCGGACACCGCCCCCGCGCGGCACCCCGGACACCGCCCACGGCTCCAGGACCGTATGCGGTCGCCGGGTGGCGGCTTCAAGGCCGCACCTGATATCTGGGGGGCCAGGCCGCACCTGGTGTCCGTGGGCGGTTGCAGGGCCGCAACTCCCGGCCGCACGCGGTACCGGACGGCGGTCGTGGGCCGCGGGCGGTACCGGGTGCGGTTTTCCGGGGGATCGCCGGGGTGGTCGGGTCAGGGCTGGGCCAGCACCACGCAGGACTCGCCGGGGACCAGGAGCAGTCCGTCCGCGCCCGGTGCCGTGACCGGGTCCCAGGCGGCCAGGACCTCCACGCGGCCGGTGCCCAGCGGGATCGCCGCCGGCTCCTTGCCGAGGTTCACCGCCACCCGTACGTCCCCGCGCCGGAAGGCCAGCCAGCGGGCCTCCTCGTCGTAGGCCACCTTCGTGTCGGCCAGGTCCGGGTCGGTGAGGTCGGGCTGCGCGCGGCGCAGCGCCACCAGCCGCCGGTACCAGGCCAGCACGCGCGCGTGGGGCTCGCGTTCCGGCTCCGACCAGTCCAGGCAGGACCGCTCCCGGGTCGCCGGGTCCTGCGGGTCCGGCACCTCCTCCTCGGCCCAGCCGTGCGCCGCGAACTCCCGCCGCCTGCCCTGCCGGACCGCCTCGGCCAGCCCGGGGTCGGTGTGGTCGGTGAAGAACTGCCAGGGCGTGCCCGCCGCCCACTCCTCGCCCATGAACAGCATCGGTGTGAACGGCGCGGTCAGCGTCAGCGTGGCCGCGCAGGCCAGCAGACCGGGGGAGAGGTGCGCGGCGAGCCGGTCGCCCTGGGCGCGGTTGCCGACCTGGTCGTGGGTCTGGCTGTAGCCGAGCAGCCGGTGCCCGGCCACGCGCGCGCGGTCCAGCGGCCGGCCGTGACGGCGGCCCCGGAAGCCGGAGTACGTGCCGTCGTGGAAGTAGCCGCCGGTGAGGGTCTTGGTGAGCGCCGCGAACGGCTCCCGCGCGAAGTCGGCGTAGTAGCCCTGGGACTCACCGGTCAGCGTGGTGTGCAGCGCGTGGTGGAAGTCGTCGTTCCACTGCGCGTGCAGCCCGATGCCGTGCTCCGCGCGCGGGGTGATGAACCGCGGGTTGTTCATGTCCGACTCGGCGATCAGGAACAGCGGCCGGCCCACTTCGCCGGCCAGGCCGTCCACGGCCGCTGACAGCTCCTCCAGGAAGTGGCACGCACGCGTGTCGTACAGCGCGTGCACCGCGTCCAGCCGCAGCCCGTCGATCCGGTAGTCCCGCAGCCACGCCAGCGCGCTGCCGAGCAGGAACGCGCGCACCTCGTCCGAACCCGGCGCGTCCAGGTTCACCGCCGATCCCCACGGCGTCCGGTGCGTGTCCGTGAAGTACGGTCCGAACGCGGGCAGATGGTTCCCGGACGGCCCCAAGTGGTTGTGCACGACGTCCAGGACGACACCCAGCCCGAGTCCGTGCGCCCGGTCGACGAAGCGCTTCAGTGCCTCGGGGCCGCCGTACGGCTCGTGCACCGCCCACAGCGACACGCCCTCGTATCCCCAGCCGTGCCGCCCCGGGAAGGGGCACACCGGCATCAACTGCACATGTGTCACTCCCAGTTCCACCAGGTGGTCCAGCCGGTCCGCGGCGGCGTCCAGGGTGCCCTCGCGGGTGTACGTGCCCACGTGCAGTTCGTACAGCACCGCACCCGGCAGCCCGCGCCCCGCCCAGCGGGCGCGCCACTCGTGACGCCCGTGGTCCACGACCGCGCTCAGCCCGTCCGGGCCGTCCGGCTGGCGGCGCGAGCGCGGGTCGGGGCGCACGGGACCGTCGTCCAGCGCGAAACCGTACCGTGCGCCGTGCTCCGCCTCCGCCTCACCCGTCCACCACCCCGCGCGCGCGGGGTCGCGCGCCAACGCGCGCGTCGCGCCCTCGCAATGGAGCGTCACTCGTTCTGCCTGCGGTGCCCACACCTCGAACTGCACGGACGGTTCCCCTTCGTCTGCTCACCGTGATGTCCCGCCCCACCATCGTGCCGCTCCGGACGATCAATCCGCCTTCGAATTCGCCCTTTGACGGCAGGTGTCGCGGAAGTACCCGCACACGGGCACCGGTTCCGCGTTTTCTGGACACCCGGGGTTCACTGCCCGACAATCACCTGCGTGACGTCGTCCTTCGAGTTCTCCACCTATCCCGCGCGCCTGTCCGACGCGGAGCGTGACAAGGCGCTGCGGGTGCTGCGCGACGGCGTCGCCCTGGGCCGGCTCTCGCACGACACGTTCGTGCGCCGGATGGAACTGGCGCTCGCCGCCCGCCGCTCCGACGAACTGGCCGCCCTCGTCGCCGACCTGCCCCAGGAGAACCGCTTCTCCCGCGCGGTCCTCGGCACCGTCGAGGCCGTCTCCGGGTTCACCGTACGGCTGCGCCGCGCCTGGCAGGCCGAGCGGCTGCCCAAGCTGCTGCTGCCGCACCCGGCGCACACCCACCCGCTGCGCATAGGCCGCGATCCCGCGAACGGGCTGCGCCTGAACCACGAGACCGTCTCCCGGGTGCACGCCGAACTCCGCCGGCAGGGCGGGCTGTGGGTGCTCAGGGACCTGGGTTCGACCAACGGCACCACCGTCAACGGCCGCCGGGTGACCGGCGCGGTCGTCGTCCGCGAGGGCGACCAGATCGCCTTCGGCAGGATGGCGTTCCGGCTCTCGGCGAGCTGAGCGCTCCGCGGACCGGTTGCCGGCAAGGGAGCCCGCGGCCGACCCGGTTCGAACAGATGCCCGGTGGTGCGCGAATGCCGTCCCGATCGGGTGAGCGGCACTGCGGAAGGCGGCCCCGCGTGCCGATGCAAGGGCCATGACCCACATCACCAGAACGGCAGCGGCGGCCGGCGCCCTGCTGGCCGCCGCCGGACTCCTGACGGCGGGCCCGGCCCGCGCGGCCTCCCCCGACAACCAGCAGGGCAACTGGCTGTATTTGACGGTCACCCGGGGTGACGCCCGGACCGGCGTCACCCACGGCGCGCTGCTGTTGTGCGACCCGCCCCGGGGGCACGCGCACGCGGCCCAGGCCTGCGGCGAACTGGCGGACGTGCAAGGTGACATCGACCGCATCCCGGCCGCGGACGTCTTCTGTCCGATGATCTTCGCGCCGGTGACGACCCACGCGCGCGGTCGGTGGAACGGCCGGTCGGTCGACTTCACGGAGACGTACACCAGCGTGTGCGTCATGAACGCGCGCACGGGACACGTCTTCGCCCTGGACGGCTGACCGGCGGCCACGACCGGGCGGCCCGCACCGGTCCGGCGCCGGTTCCGCCACCCCGTCAGGACGCCTGCTCCCGCGCCTGATGTGCCGCCACCAGCACCGTCCGCGACTGGTGCTCCACCTGGTGCTCCAACGGCACCCAGCGGGCCCTGAACCGCTGGGCGAACGCGTCGCACCAGGTGGAGACGAGCTGTTCCAGGCGCGGTGCCGCCCGGTCGTCCGCCTCCCGCAGCACCCGGAGCAGCATCGCCGCGGCCCGCAGCGGCAGCCGCCGTCCGAAGGCGTCCACGCTGCCGACGTACGCCATCGTGGTGCCCGCCGGAGCAGTGTGGATCCAGTCCTCGGCCAGGCCCGGAATCAGCTCCAGTGCCCACCGCGCGGCCCGCAGCAGGGGCCCGTCCGCGCCGTCCAGCCGGGGCAGCGCCTCGGCGAGGATCCGCTCCACCTCCCGCGCGTCCCGCAGCAGCCGGGCGGACAGGCGCCGCATGGCCGCCGCCGGTGCCGGGTGCGGTGCGGGGTCGTCCACCAGGTCGCTGGCCCACATCGGCACCTCCACCACGGCCGTCAGACCGCCGTACCGGTGCGCGTGGTACCAGGTGCTGTGCCGGGCGTCGTCCGGCATGCTCGGGTAGGCCACGCCCGTCTCCGGGCCCGGCATCACGTGCACGCCGGGACCGGAGGCCGGCCAGCCCGCCGCGTCCGAGGCCCCCGTCTCCACCGGGATGTGCAGCTCCGCCGCGGACTTGGCGAACGGCTCGGCGAGGCCCGGCACGTCTTTGGTCAGCTGCACCCAGCTGCCGCCGAGGTCGGTGCCGTGCAGGGTCACCTGGAGGTACGGGCGCAACTCGTCGATCACGCCGGTCAGCGCCCGGGTCTCGGGCGGCAGCCGGTCCGGCGGCAGCACCGACGGTGACCACTCCGGCTGCTCGGCGCCCGTCGGCCGGTAGAAGCCGAGGTGGTAGTCGAGGAGGCTGCGCGGCGCGGGGGTCACGTGCAGACTCGCGCCGTCCGGGTCCGCGCACAGCAGGAAGTGCCAGGAGGTGCCCGTCCGCAACTCCCGGTCGACCAGCACACGTTCGGCGAGCGCCCGCAGGGTGGAACCGCCCGTCGGCTCGTTGGCGTGGGCGCCGGCGACCACCAGTACCGCACGGCGGGCGTGGCCCACCGACAGCAGGTGCAGGGGTCTTCCCGCGCGCGAGACGCCCACCTGGCGCAGCGCGCACAGCCCGGGTTCCCGGCCGGCCAATGCCCTCGCCGAGGCCACCAGTTCGGGAACGCTGGGATAGCGCAGCTCCGGCAGTGGACCCACCCCCGACTCGTCCGCCCGGCTTCGCCCTCCCAGTCCCGCACGGGACGGGTGAACTGTCAAGCAGTCGGCGGGGGAGGCTCCCGGGGGCGCCCGGACGCAAGGCCCCGCGGCCGCCCGGGCCACTGCGTGCCACAGACACACTGCTGATGCGGTCCGCGTCCCCCGAGAGCCGCCACCACCACGCCCGGACCGGACTCCCCACCGTCCACGCTCACGGCACCACCGCCCCCCCCACGACCTCGGCGCGACCGACGGACCCGGCACCACCGCACCCGCCTGAGGCCTCCCCGCCGCGCCCGCACACGGAGCCGTCCCCTCCGCACCGGCCTCCACGCGCTGCACGGACCCGGCACCACCGCACCCGCCTGCGGCCTCCCCGCCGCGCCCGCACACGGCCCTGTCCCGCCCGCACCGGCCTCCACGCGGTGCACGAGCGCGGCACCACCGACCCGCGCCTACCCGCCGCCTCGGCGCGGGCGGTGGGCGGCCCGTCTCCTCAGTCGTCCGCGAGCCGCTCCAGCAGCACCGCCGGCTGCCGGTCGAAGAGGTCCGCCACGGGCACATGGCCGGCGAACTCCCGTTCCGGGGCGAGCGCGTCCGTCCAGCGGCCCGGCGGCAGCGTCAGCCGCGTCTCCCGCCAGCCGCCCGCCTCCGCCAGCCGCAGCGACAGCCGGGTCACCGCCGTGACCACCTCGGCCGAGCGCGCGAACGCCAGGCAGTGCCCGGCCGCCGGCCCCTCGGCGTGCAGCGGCTCGTACGACGCCTCCGCGCCGAAGGCCTCCGGGCGCCGGGCGCGCAGCCGCAGCGCCGCCACCGTCAGGGCGTCCTTCTCGCCGGGCGTCTCGGGCGGGAACGCCACAGGACGCCGGTTGTCCGGGTCCACCAGCGCCCGGTACTCACCCTCCGTGCCCTGGTACACGTCCGGCACCCCCGGCATCGTCAGATGGACCAGCGCGGTACCGAGGACGTTGGCCCGCACGTGCGGCTCCAGGGCCTTGCGGAACGCGGCCACGCGCTCGCCCGGCGGCCCGCACGGCCCGGCGGCGACGAAGGCCGCCACCGCCTCCTCGTACGGCGGCTCCTGCTCCGTCCAGCTGGTGTACATGCCCGCCTCGCGCACATGCTTCAGCAGTGCTCCCCGGACACGTTCCTCCTCCGCCGCCCCCAGGCCGAACACCGTCTGCCAGGCCGCCCAGGCCAGCTGCCCGTCCGGCACACCCTCCTCGGCCAGGGTCACCTCGGCGAGCAGCTTCGTCCAGGCGTCCGGGCACTCGGTGAGCACGCCCAGCGCGGCCCGCACATCGGCGCTGCGCTTGGTGTCGTGCGTGGTGACGACCGTGCCGGTGAGCGGCCAGTCGCGCTGCACACGCGCGCAGTACGCGTGGAAGTCCTCCGGGAACACGCCGGGGCTGCCCGGGTCGCCGCCCACCTCGGCCGCCGACAGCAGCGGCACATAGCGGTAGAACGCCGTGTCCTCCACCGACTTGGCCCGCAGCGCCGACGCGGTCTGCGCGAACCGGGTGCGGAACTCCACCCGGTCGGCGTGGTCCGGCGCCGACGCGTCGCCGGGCGGCTCGATCAGCAGCCGGCGCACGATGCCGACGGCCTCGGCCTCCTGCGGCACCACGAAGGCCAGCCGGGCCTCCGCGGCCGCCTCCTCGGTGATCACGGCCGAGGCGTCACCGGACGCGTACGGCCGGTAGACCCGCATCCGGACCAGCAGCTCCTCCACGGCCGTCCGCAGCGCCCAGGGCGCCCGGTCGCGCAGCGAGAGGTCGGGCGAGGCGGCGCACAGCCGGGCGGCCACCCGGGTGAGCCGGTCGGTCTCGGTGGCCAGCTCGTGGGTGAGCACCTTGTACGCGGCCCGCCGGACCGTGGCCTCCCAGTTGCCGCCCCGGTCCGTCTGCGGCGCGGCGAACGCCCGGTACCTCCCCAGCAGTTCGTACGCCCCCGTCCGGTCCGTGAACAGGCCGTCGACGTGCCGCAGGGCGTCGTACCCCGTGGTGCCCGCGACGGGCCAGGAGGCCGGCAGCCGCTCGCCGTCGGCGAGGATCTTCTCCACCACCGTCCAGCGCCCGCCGGTCGCCTCGTGCAGCCGCGCGAGATAGCCGTCGGGGTCGGCGAGGCCGTCCGGATGGTCGATGCGCAGCCCGTCGATCACGCCGTCCGCCAGCAGCCGCAGGATCGTGCCGTGGGTGGCGTCGAACACCGCGGGATCCTCCACCCGCACCCCGATCAGCTCCGAGATGCTGAAGAACCGCCGGTAGTTCAGCTCGGTGCGGGCCAGCCGCCACCACACCGGGCGGTACCACTGGGCGTCCAGCAGTTCCGGCAGCGGCAGGTGCCCGGTGCCCGCGCGGAGCGGGAAGGCGTGGTCGTGGTAGCGCAGCACATCGCCGTCGACCACCAGGTGGGCCCGCTCCGAGCCGATCGGGCCGCCGAGGACCGGCAGCAGGATCCGGCCGCCCTGCGCCTCCCAGTCGATGTCGAACCAGCGCGCGTACGGCGACCCGGGGCCCTCGCGCAGCACCTCCCACAGGGCCGCGTTGTGCCGGGGCGCCAGCGCCATGTGGTTCGGCACGAGGTCCACCACGAGGCCGAGACCGTGCTCCCGGGCGGTGCGCGCGAGCGCGCGCAGCCCCTCCTCACCGCCGAGTTCCCCGCGCACGCGCGAGTGGTCCACCACGTCGTAGCCGTGCGCGGAGCCCGGTACGGCCTCCAGGACCGGGGACAGGTGCAGATGCGAGACGCCGAGCGACGCCAGGTACGGTACGGCCGCTTCGGCGGCGGCGAACGGGAACGCGGGCTGGAGCTGCAGCCGGTAGGTGGCCGTGGGCACCCCCGGTCCGGATCGCGCAGAAGTCATGGGAACCTACGTACCCCGCTCACCGTCTTTCGTGTCATCCACACCTGCCCGGATCGCACACGCGTGTCTACGTTCGAGCGATGGGGACGACGGGGAAGCCGGGCCGGCCGCGCACGGGGGACACCTACCGGCAGGTGATCGGCCTGACCGGGCCGCTGCTGCCGTGCGTGTCGTTCCTGGGGCGGTTGCCGACGGCCACCATCGAGTTCGGCAGCGTGCTGCTCGTCGCCCGCACGAGCGGCTCCCTCGGCACGGCCGGTCTGACCGGCGGCGCGCTCGCGCTCGGACAGGTGGTGTGCGGGCCGCTGGTGGGGCGGCTCGCGGACCGGTACGGCCAGCGGACGGTGGTGCTCGCCTTCTCGCTCGCCAACGCCCTCGCCGTGGCCGCGCTCGTCACCGGCGCGCTCGCCGGGCTGCCGGCGCCCGCCCTGGCCTTCCTGGGCGCCGCCGCGGGGGCCACCGTGCCGCTCGTCGGCGCGCTGGCGCGCACCCGCCTGGTCGCCCTCGCCCGCCGCGCGGGCGCCCCCGAGGAGACGGTCGGCGTAGCGCTCTCCTTCGAGAGCAGCCTGGACGAACTGTCCTTCGTCCTCGGCCCGGCCCTCGTCGGCCTGGCCGCGGTACTCGCCCATCCGGCCTACGCCATGGGCGCCGCGGCGGTGCTGGTGGCGGTCTGCGGCAGCGCCTTCGCCCTGCACCCCACGGCCCGCCTGGCCGCACCCGTGCGGGAAGAGCCCGGCCCGGCCCGGGCCCGGCCCCCCATGCCGCGGTGCGTGCCCGCCCTGCTCACCGCGCCGGCGCTGCAGGGCGCGATGTTCGGCGCCTGCCAGGCCGGCATCGCGGCGCTCACCGCCCGGCTGGGGCAGGAGGACCAGGCCGGGCTCGTGTATGCCGCGATGGGGGTGATGAGCGCCGTGGCGGGGTTCGCCATGGCCGCCGTACCGGACCGCGTCGGCGCCCGCACGCGCTGGCGGCTGGCGACCGGAGCCGCCCTCGCGCTGTCGCTGCCCCTGCTCGGCACGACCGGTCTCACCGGCCTGTACGCCGTCGTCACTGTCCTCGGCAGCGCCTACGCCCCGCACCTGATCACCGTGTTCGGCCTGCTGGAGCGGGCGGTCGCGCCGTCCCGGCTGGCCGAGACGATGGGGGCGGCCACCAGCGCCGTCGTCGGCGGCCAGGCCCTGGCGGTCGCCGTCTGCGGACGCCTCGCCGAGTCCCACGGCCCCGTGGCGGCCTTCGCGGCGGCGAGCACGGTGGCCGGACTCGCCTTCGCCCTCGCCCTGACCGTGCGCCCCACGCCATACCGGGACCACCTCGAACGCGCCCACCACGCGCGCGTGCCCGACGGCCGGCCCGGATAGGGCCTCTCGGCCTGATCGGGCCGGCCCGATCAGGCCGAGAGGCCCTATCCGGACGACAGACCCCGGGGCCGGCCCCGCCGTGGCCGCGCGTGCTCCCGGCGGGGCGGCCGTCCCCGCGTCACGCCGGGCGCTGCAGCACGGTCAGGCTGCGGTCCGGCAGGGTGAGCCGGTCGCCCGCGTCGACCTTCGCGCCCGTCCCCGGCGGCACCCCCTCCGCACGGGCCGTGTCGACGACCACCTGCCACTGCCGGCCGTGGTCGACCGGCACCACGAAGTCCAGCGGTTCGGGCGAGGCGTTGAACATCAGCAGGAAGGAGTCGTCGGACATGCGCTCCCCGCGCGGACCGGGCTCGGAGATGGCGTTGCCGTTCAGGAACACCGTCAGCGCCGAGACCTGTGCGGAGTTCCAGTCGGTCATCTCGCCACCCTCCGGAGTGAACCAGGCGATGTCGGACAGCTCGTCATGGGTGCCCTCCACCGGACGGCCGTGGAAGAAGCGGCGCCGGCGGAAGACGGGGTGGTCGCGCCGCAGCCACACCATCGCGCGCGTGAACTCCAGCAGCTCACTGTCGCCTTCGGACCACCGGATCCACGACAGTTCGTTGTCCTGGCAATAGGCGTTGTTGTTGCCGCGCTGGGTGCGCGCGAACTCGTCGCCGTGACTGATCATCGGCACGCCCTGGGACAGCATCAGCGTGGCGACGAAGTTCCGCATCTGACGGGCGCGCAGCCGCAGCACCTCCGGGTCGTCGCTCTCGCCCTCCGCCCCGCAGTTCCAGGACCGGTTGTGGCTCTCGCCGTCCCGGTTGTCCTCCCCGTTGGCCGTGTTGCGCTTGTCGTTGTACGCGACGAGGTCGTGCAGCGTGAAGCCGTCGTGGCAGGTGACGAAGTTGATGGAGGCGAGCGGCCGGCGGCCGTCGTCCTGGTAGAGGTCGGAGGAGCCGGTCAGCCGGGAGGCGAACTCCGCGAGCGCGCGCGGCTCGCCCCGCCACAGGTCCCGGACCGTGTCGCGGTACTTGCCGTTCCACTCGGTCCACAGCGGCGGGAAGTTGCCCACCTGGTAGCCGCCCTCGCCGACGTCCCAGGGCTCAGCGATCAGCTTCACCTGGGAGACCACCGGGTCCTGCTGCACCAGGTCGAAGAACGACGACAGCCGGTCCACCTCGTGGAACTGCCGGGCCAGGGTGGCCGCGAGGTCGAAGCGGAAGCCGTCGACGTGCATCTCGGTGACCCAGTACCGCAGCGAGTCCATGATCAGCTGGAGCACGTGCGGGGACCGCATGAGCAGCGAGTTGCCGGTGCCCGTGGTGTCCATGTAGTAGCGCGGATCGTCGGTGAGCCGGTAGTACGACGGGTTGTCGATGCCCTTGAAGGACAGCGTCGGGCCGAGGTGGTTGCCCTCCGCCGTGTGGTTGTAGACGACGTCCAGGATGACCTCGATGCCGGCCTCGTGCAGCGCCCGGACCGCCGACTTGAACTCCAGCACCTGCTGGCCGCGGTCGCCCCAGGAGGCGTACGCGTTGTGCGGGGCGAAGAAGCCGATCGTGTTGTAGCCCCAGTAGTTGTTCAGGCCCATGTCGACCAGCCGGTGGTCGTTGACGAACTGGTGCACGGGCATCAGCTCCAGCGCCGTCACCCCGAGCTTGGTCAGGTGTTCGATGACGGCCGGATGGGCGAGCCCCGCGTAGGTGCCGCGCAGCTCCTCGGGCAGCTCCGGGTGACACATGGTCAGGCCCTTGACGTGGGCCTCGTAGATCACCGTGTGGTGGTAGTCGGTGCGCGGCGGACGGTCGTCGCCCCAGTCGAAGTACGGGTTGATCACCACGGAGGTCATGGTGTGCGGCGCCGAGTCCAGGTCGTTGCGCCGCTCGGGCGCGCCGAAGTGGTAGCCGTACACTTCCTCGCCCCACCGGACCTGCCCGCTGACCGCCTTCGCGTACGGGTCCAGCAGCAGCTTCGCCGAGTTGCAGCGCAGTCCGCGGCCGGGGTCGTACGGGCCGTGCACCCGGAACCCGTACCGCTGTCCCGGCATCACCCCCGGCAGGTACGCGTGCCGCACGAACGCGTCGCTCTCGCGCAGTTCCACCGCCGTCTCCGAGCCGTCGTCGTGCAGCAGACACAGCTCTACTCGGTCCGCGGCCTCCGTGAAGACCGCGAAGTTGGTGCCGGCGCCGTCATAGGTGGCGCCGAGCGGATACGCCTCTCCAGGCCAGACCTGCATGGATACGACTCTCCCAGGTGTGCCGTGCGCCGGGGGCCGCGTCGGCCCCGAGTCTTGTCCGAAAGTGACGCAACCTCCCCTGCCTTACGTGCCTCTTACCCACCGACCGGTGCGCACGGCGGTTCTGGTACCCGCCGTGCGCCGAACCAGTGGGGCAGAACGTACTCCCGGGGAGCAGGGGGAGTAGGGGGAAGATGTGCGTGACACAGTCCACCGCCATCTGGGCAAAGTGCTGACCGGCGCGGCCATCGCGGCAGCGGCGACGGCCGCCATGGTCGCGGTCACGCTGCCGGGCACGGCGGGCGCGGACGAGACCGGAGGGGCGGCCGGCGGAACACGGGCCGCGGGGCAGGCCGGACCGGGACAGGACGCGGCACCGCCCGGCGTCGTGGAGGAGGCACCCGCCGAGGAGAAACAGGGCACGGGCCGCGACCCGCTCACCGGCGACGAGGCGCTGCGGGTCGAGAAGATCGCCGCGGCCGGGCAGTTGTCGGTCACGGGCCGGGACGTCGAGGGAGACCGCGGACCGCAGCGGCTGAGCGTCGACCTCGCCGAACCCGAGGCCGCCGAGGCGGACGACCCGGACGCGCCGCGCCGGGCCGACGTGACCTTCTACGACTACCGGAACGACACACTCGTCACCAAGACCGTCAACCTGAGCACGGGGAAGGTCGAGCGGACGGGCACCCAGCGCGGCGTCCAGCCGCCGCCGAGCCGCGCGGAGAACGCCGAGGCGGCCCGGATCCTGATCGCCGCCCCGCTGGGCGCGGGCCTGAAGGCGGACTACAAGGACGCCACCGGCAAGGAACTCACCTCGCCGGACCAGCTGGAGCTGACCGGCGGGATCTACCAGGCCGCTCCGGGCGCCCAGCCCGCGGTGCTCGACGACTGCGGAGTCCACCGGTGCGTGCGGCTGTTCTCCAAGGTCCGCAGCGGACCGTGGATCGACACCAGGGACCTGGTGATCGACCTCAGCACCCGCAAGGCCGCCGCCCTCGACCGCGGCTGACCGGCCGCCGCCCGCCTTCCACATCCGTACCTCCGGCAAGGAGTCATCTCTTCATGCCCGAAAAGAACCTTCCCGGCGGCGCCCGGCCGCGAGCCGTCGGCCGCGCCGCCCGCAAGACCGCGGTCGTCGGACTCTCCCTGGCCGCGCTGGCCGCCGGCGTGACCACCGCCGCGGGTCCGGCCGCGGCCGGACCGCGGACCGCCCCCGCGCCGGCCCCCGGCTGCAGCGCCGCGTACAAGATCGAGCAGAAGCTGACCTCCGGCACGACCTGGCGGATGTGCTGGCGCTACGACAGCAAGGCCGGCCTCGTCCTGGAGAACGTCTCCTACCAGCCCAAGGGCGAGACCAAGCCGATCAAGGTCCTGAACAGCGCCAGGCTCGGTCAGATCCACGTCCCCTACGACGACGGCAAGCACGAGTACTACGACCTGACGGGCCAGAACTTCGCCCAGGAACTGCAGGAGCTGCAGCCCGCCGAGTGCCCCGGCGGCACCATCAAGTCCGTCAAGGTCCCGGACGGGGACCCGAGCCACCCGAACGTCAAGGGCCTGTGCACCACCACCCGTTCGCGGGGCCACGCCTACCGCATGCACGACTTCCAGTCGGACAAGGTGTACCAGCAGCAGGGCAAGGACCTGCTGGTCTACACGGTCAACCAGGTCGGCTGGTACGAGTACATCACCGAGTGGCGCTTCCAGGACGACGGCACCGTCAACATGAACATCGGCGCGACCGGCAGCCTCTCCTGGGACGACTACAACGCCCAGGACGGCCGCGGCTGGCCCATCGGCAAGGGTGCCAGGGACTACGCCACCAGCCACAGCCACAACGTCTTCTGGCGGCTCGACTTCGGCCTCGACGGCTCGTCCAAGGGGAGGGTCGAGCAGTACGACTCGACGGTCAGCGCCCCCGCCGGACGGCAGGAGGGCCCGACCGCGAAGACCACCCGCACCAAGGTCGCCAAGGAGTTCGCGGGCGACTACAAGACCTACCGCTGGTGGCGGATGGTCAGCGCGGCAGGCAAGAACAAGGACGGGCACGCCCGTTCGTACGAGCTGGTCCCCGGGCCCACCACCAAGTACCCGGGCCGCAGCTTCACCAAGCACGACCTGTACGTGACCGAGTACGACAAGTGCGAGCTGTTCGCCAGCTACAACCCGACCTGCACCGGCGGCCACCCGAACTCCGTGGACAAGTGGGTGGGCGGCCAGACCCTCACCCACCCCGTGGTCTGGGTGAACGTGGGCTTCCACCACATCGCCCGGGACGAGGACCAGCAGCCCATGCCCGTGCACTGGCAGGGCTTCTCCATCGCCCCCCGGGACGTCACCGCTATGAATCCGCTCACTCCCAAGGACCTTGCATGGCAGAACGGGCACTGGGAATGGCGTAGTTGAGCCGAGAGGTCGGGAAACCGACCTGTCCATCCGGCTGCACCGCCGACCGCTTGCGGAGTACCCTTCCTTGATCGTTGAGACGGGAACGGCCCGGGGGGCGGAAGGCGGTGCACGGGTGGGCTCGGGAGGGCTGGAGCTGCCTCCTGGTGACGACGGTCACGAGGGGAACTCCACAGACGTCCCGCCCGGCGCGGTGTCCCTGGCCCGGCCGATGGACGCGGGTTCCATCGGTCCGGAGCTGGACTGGGACGCCGACGCCTGGCGCGAGGTGCACACCCGCGCCCAGCGGGCCGGCCGGGCCTATATCTGGCTGAATCTCGTCGAACAGCGGCTGCGCGCGGTCGTGGCCGCCGTGCTGCGGCCCATCTACGAACCCGTGCACGGCGACGAGTGGGTGGTGGCCGCGGCCGGCCCGGCCGGGCAGGAGTGGGTGCAGCGCGCGGTCGCCGTCCGCGAAGTCAGCCGCCGCAAGGGCTACTTGCTCGACCCGGCCGACGACAACGTGCTCAGCTTCCTCACCCTGCCCCAGCTGCGCGAGCTGGTGGTGCAGCACTGGCCCTGCTTCGAACCGTACTTCGACGAGCGCCGGGACCTCGAACTCGCCCTGGACGAGCTGGAGGTGACCCGCAACGTCGTCTCCCGCAACCGGGCCCTGTCGCAGGCGGTGCTCGGCCAGGCCGAGCGGGCCTCCGCCAGGCTGCTGGAGATGCTCGGCGCCGGCGGTGACGTGCCCTCGGCGCGCCGACTGCCCGTCGACGCGGTCGAGGACCTGGTCGGCGACCGGTACGCCGACGTCGTCGCCGTCCACGCCGACCGGGTGCGTCTCATGCGCCAGTTCCCGGCCGAGGACATCTTCGGCGGCGCCCGCCGCCTCGACGCCATCGGCATCGGACTCAACCTGCTGGTGCAGAACTTCTCCGGCCGCCGTCTGGTCCGGCTCGCCGAGTCCGGCTGCCGGGTCCGGCTGCTCTTCCTCAACCCGGCCTCCAGCTCGGTGAAGCGCCGCGAGCGCGAACTCGGGATGAAACGGGGCGAACTGAGCCGTTCGGTCGAGATGAACATCCTGCACATGCGCCGGGTGCGGTCCCGGCTGCGCGACCCGGGCGCCTTTGAGATCCAGGTGTACGACGAGACGCCCCGCTTCACCGCCTATCTGGTGGACGGCGACGGCTCCGACGGGATCGCCGTCGTGCAGTCCTATCTGCGCGGGGCGCGGGGGATGGAGTCGCCGGTCCTGGTGCTGCGCAACGGCAGCCGCCTGGTCAAGTCGGACGATGTGGGGGAAGCCGGGCTCTTCCCGACATACCGTGAGGAATTCGAGCTGGCCTGGGTGGATTCGCGCCCGGTGTCCTGAACGGTCGGCACCGGGAAGCGGAATGCCCTCGTCGGATTGTCAGTGCCGCGTGCGATGGTGGAGGCCACTGGGGGAAAGCACCACCAAGAAGGGGGGCCGCCCATGGGCTGGCACCGGGAGCTGCTGATCGGCTTCGACCTGGAGACGACCGGGACCGATCCGCGGGAGGCGCGCATCGTCACGGGTGCCGTGATCGAGGTCAGGGCCGGTGAGCCCATGGGGCGCCGGGAGTGGCTGGCCGATCCGGGCGTGGAGATCCCGGCCGGCGCGGTCGCGGTCCACGGCATCAGCAACGAACGCGCGGCGGCCGAGGGCCGCCCGGCCGACCAGGTGGCCGACGCCATCGCCGGCGTCCTGGCGTCCTACTGGACGGCGGGTGTCCCGGTCGTCGCCTACAACGCGGCCTTCGACCTCACCCTGCTCTCCGCGGAACTGCGCCGGTACGGCCTGCCGTCCCTCTCCGACCGGCTGGGCGGCGCCCACCCGGCCCCGGTCATCGACCCGTACACCATCGACCGCCGGGTGGACCGCTACCGCCGCGGCAAGCGGAACCTGGAGGCGGTCTGCGCCGAGTACGGCATAGTCCTCGACGCGGCCCACAACGCCACCGCCGACGCCCTCGCCGCCGCGCGGCTCGCGTCCGCGATAGCCGAGCGCCACCCCAAGATCGCGTCCCTGGGTCCGGCGGAGCTTCATCAGCGGCAGATCCGGTGGTACGCCGAGTGGGCGGCGGACTTCCAGGCGTTCCTGAGGCGCAAGGGGGATGCCGAGGCGGTGGTGGACGGCGTGTGGCCCCTGCGGGGGCTGACCGAGAATCAGCCCGCGTGACACGGGCGGCCGTCGTCGGCCGAGCCCGCGCGAACCACGGTCCGCTCCCGGCCGTGGCCGCGTGAACTCCGGGCCGATTCCGGCCGTGGGCGCGTGCACCGCGGGTCGTTCCTGGTGGCGACCGTGTGGACGGGAAACCCTCAGAACGGGTACCACCGCACCTCCTCGTCGCCGTCCCGCAGCGACGCCACCCGGCGGCCGAACTCCGCCAGCGCCTTCGGGTTGCTCGGCGCGTGCTGGCCCACCCATGCGCAGCTGGCCGTCTCCCGGGCGCCCCGCAGCACCGCACAGCCCTCCCACTCCCGGACGTCCCAGCCGTACGCCTCGGTGAAGGACGCGTACGCCTCGGCCGGCAGCCCGTACCGGTCGCGGGAGAGGGCCATCACCACCAGATCGTGCTCGCGCAGGTCGGCGGAGAAGGTCTCCAGGTCGACCAGGACCGGCCCGTCCGGCCCGATGTGCACATTGCGGGGCAGCGCGTCGCCATGGATCGGTCCCGGCGTCAGACGCGGCGTCAGCGCCGCCGCCCGGGCGGCGAAGCCGTCGCGCCGCTCACGGAGATAGGCCGCGTCCGCCGGGTCGATCGCGTCGCCCGCGAGCCGCAGCCAGCGTTCCACACCGCCCAGCAGTTCCCGGGGCGGCAGGGCGAAGGGGGGAGAGGGGAGCGCGTGCACGATCCGCAGCAACCGCGCCAGGTCCCGCGGTTCGGCCGGACGTACCGGGTCGGGCAGCCGGTGCCACACGGTCACCGGGTGCCCCTCGACCAGCCGCGGCTTCGGTTCGGCCGCCCGCACCGCCGGTACGTCCGCCTCGGCCAGCCATCCGGCGATGGCCAGCTCGCGCTCGGCCCGCGCCAGCAGCTCGGCGTCCCGGCCCACCTTCACCACCAGCTCACCGGCGGCGAACACCGCGTTCTCGCCGAGGGCCAGGAGCCGCGCCTCACCGGCCGGTCCGGGCAGCACCTCCGCCGCGGCCAGTACGTCCCGCGCGCGTGCCTCGTCCATCGTCGTGCCTCCGTGCCGTCTTCCCGTGCCGTCTTCAAGCGCCGTCCGCGGACCCGCCGCCGGAGCCGGGCTTGGACCCCGTGCGGCCAGTCTCGCATTCGTACAGGTCGGCCGCCGTGCGCGGTCCCTTGACGGGGCACCGGCCCTTTACGACCATGAACACGCCAACCGGAGCAGGCAAAGGGGCTGATTCCGTGACAGCAGTGGCCGGAGCACGGCCGTCATCGGCCGGGCCGCGACGACCGGCCGGGCGCCGGATCGCCGATCGCGGTGCCTGGTTCCTCGTCCTGCCCGCCCTCGTCCCGATCCTCGTGCTCAGCGTCGGCCCGCTGCTCTACGGCATCCTGCTGGCCTTCACCGACGCCCAGTCCGGCCGGACGGCCGCCACCCGCTGGACCGGCGCCCTCAACTTCCAGGACCTCCTGCACGACACCCTGTTCTGGGAGTCGTTCCGGATCGGACTGGTCTGGGCGGTCGGCGTGACCGTGCCCCAGTTCCTGCTCGCGCTCGGCCTGGCCCTCCTGCTCGACCAGGACCTGAGGCTGCGCGGCCTGGCCCGGGCCCTCGCGATCGTGCCCTGGGCGATGCCCGAGGTCGTCGTCGGCATCATGTGGCGGCTCGTCTACAACCCGGACGCGGGCGTCCTCAACGAGACCCTGCGCGACCTCGGCCTCGGCGACGGACGGGACTGGCTGAGCGGCCTGGCCACCGCGCTGCCCGCGGTGATCGTCGTCGGCGTCTGGGCGGGCCTGCCACAGACCACCGTCGCCCTGCTCGCCGGCCTGCAGAACGTCCCGCGCGAACTTCACGAGGCGGCCGCGGTCGACGGCGCCGGTGCCTGGCGCCGCTTCCGCACGGTCACCTGGCCCGCGCTCAGACCGGTGGCCCTCTCCATCACCGCGCTCAACCTCATCTGGAACCTCAACTCCTTCGCCCTCGTCTATGTGCTCACGAGCGGCGGACCCGGCGGAAAGACCCGGCTGCCGATGCTCTTCGCCTACGAGGAGGCCTTCCGCTACGGCCAGTTCGGCTACGCGGCGGCGATGGGCTGCGTGCTCGTCGCGGTGGTCTCGGTCCTGCTCGCGGTGTTCCTGGCCGGCCGGCTGCGGGGCGGTGACGAGGCATGAGGACCCGCCGCACGGTCCGCGCCGGCCAGTACGCCGCGCTGCTCGCCTATCTGCTCTTCCTGGTCTTCCCGCTCCTGTGGCTGCTGTCCACCGCGCTCAAGTCCCCGCGCGAGCTGGGCAGCCTGCACCCGGACTGGATCCCGCGCCACCCCACCCTGGCCAACGTCCGGCAGGCCTTCGACGAACAGCCGCTGGCCCAGGCCGCCCTCAACTCCCTGCTGGTGGCGCTCGGCACCGCCGTCGTCGCCGTGGCGCTCGCCACCCCGATGGCCTACGTCATGGCCCGGCACCGCGGCCGGCTCGCCCGGGCCGCCACCGGCTGGGTGGTGGTCAGCCAGGCGTTCCCCTTCGTTCTGGTGATCATCCCGCTGTTCCTGGTGCTGAAGAACCTGCGGCTGATCGACTCCCTGCTCGGACTGGTGCTGGTGTACGTCGTGTGGGCGCTGCCGTTCGCGTTGTGGATGCTCACCGGTCATGTCCGGGCGGTGCCGGCCGAGCTGGAGGAGGCGGCGGCCGTCGACGGGGCCGGACGCCTGAGGACCCTCGTGTCGGTGACGGCGCCGCTGCTCGCCCCCGGCATCGCGGCGACGGCCCTGTTCGCCTTCGTCACCGCGTGGAACGAGTTCTTCTTCGCGCTGGTGCTGCTCAAGAGCCCGGACAGACAGACCCTCCCGGTCGTCCTCACCCACTTCATCGGAGCCGAGGGCGTGGCCGACCTCGGCCCGCTGGCCGCGGCCGCGTTCCTCGCCACCCTGCCCTCCGTGGCCGTCTTCGCACTGGTCCAGCGGCGGATCACGGGCGGCCTGGTCGCCGGGGCGGTGAAGAGCTGATGCGGACCCTCGCCAAGGTGCTCGCGGTACTGCTGCTCCTCGCGGGCTGCTCGTCACCCGGCCACCGCGACGGCGGCCCGGTCACCCTGCGCTTCCAGTCCCTGGCCTGGCAGCAGGAGTCCGTCGCCGCCAACAAGGAGCTGGTGCGGGAATGGAACGCCGGCCACCCGGACGTCAAGGTCGAGTACGTGCAGGGAAGCTGGGACAGCGTGCACGACCAGCTGCTCACCTCCTTCGAGGGCGGTGAGGCCCCGGACGTCGTCCACGACGCCTCCGACGACCTCGCCGACTTCGCCTACGGCGGCTACCTCGCCGACCTGACCGGCCTGCTGCCCGCCCGGCTCAGGTCCGACATCCCGCCCGGCAGCTGGCGGACGGCCACCTTCGGGCACGGCGTCTACGGCGTGCCGTTCCTCCAGGAGCCCCGGGTGCTGATCGCGAACGCGGACCTGCTGCGCGCGGCGAAGGTGCGCGTACCGACCCCCCGGCACCCGTGGAGCTGGGCGGAGTTCCGGGAGGTCGCCAAGCGGCTCAGCGGGCCCGGGAGGTACGGGGTGGCCTGGCCGCTGAAGGAGCCCGTCTCCGCCACGCTGAACCTGTCCCTGTCGGCGGGCGGCCGGCTCTTCCACCGGGGCGCGGACGGCAAGGTCACCGTGCGCTTCACCGAGGGCGACGCGGTGGTGCCCCGCACCGTCCACGACCAGGTCGCCGTCGACCACAGCGCCCCCGCCTCGACGCTCGGCAGCGGTGGCTCGGACACCCTGCCCGGCTTCTTCGCCGGCCGGTACGCCATGGTCCCGCTGGGCTTCTCCTATCGCCAGCAGATCGCGCAGCAGGCCCCCGAGGGCTTCCACTGGCAGGTGCTGCCGGCCCCGGCGGGCGCCGAGGGGCTCACCCAGGGCGTCAGCCCGCAGACGCTGTCGGTCTCCGCCGACTGTCCGCACAAGAAGGAGGCCGTCGCGTTCATCGACTTCCTGCTCCGGCCGGAGAACATGGTCCGCCTCGCCCTCGGCGACTGGATGCTGCCCACCGGCACCCAGGCCCTGAAGGACCCGGCCCTGCACGCCGCCGGGAACGGCTGGGCCACCGGCACCGCACTCGCCTCCCGGCTGCGCCCGGCGCCCGCGCAGTCGGTGCGCGGCTACCCGGAATGGAAGGACAAGGTGGCCACCCCGGCCTACCAGGAGTACTACAGCGGCGCGATCGGTCTCCCCGAACTGCGCGGACGCCTCGAACGGGACGGCAATCTCGTCCTGGCCCGCTACCAGCGCTGAGCGGTGTCGCGCCGCGACGGCGCCGGACACCGGTCAATTAATTAGACGATACGTATCGTCTCGTCTAACCTCGGCGTCATGAACCCCGCGACCCGGCCTGCCCATATCGCCATGTTCTCCATCGCCGCCCACGGCCATGTGAACCCCAGCCTGGAAGTGATCCGGGAACTCGTCGCCCGGGGGCACCGGGTCACGTACGCCGTCCCGCCCGTCTTCGCGGACAAGGTGGCGGCCACCGGGGCCCGGCCCGTGCCCTACACCTCGGTCCTGCCGGGACCCGACGCCGACCCGGAGGCCTGGGGGAACACCCTGCTGGACAACGTGGAGCCGTTCCTGGAGGACGCGATCCAGGCGCTGCCCCAGCTCATCGCGGCCTACGCCGACGACACGCCGGACCTCGTCCTGCACGACATCGCCTCCTACCCCGCCCGGGTCCTGGCCCACCGCTGGGGCGTCCCGGCGGTCTCCCTCTCCCCGAACCTCGTCGCCTGGGAGGGCTACGAGGAGGAGGTCGCCGAGCCCATGTGGCGGGAGCCGAAGCGGACCGAGCGCGGCCGGGCCTACTACGCCCGGTTCGCGGCATGGCTCGCGGAGAACGGCATCACCCAGCACCCGGACCCCTTCGCCGGCCGCCCGGAGCGCTCCCTGGTGCTCATCCCGAAGGCACTCCAGCCGAACGCCGACCGGGTGGACGAACGCGTCCACACCTTCGTCGGCGCCTGCCAGGGCGACCGCGCGGACCAGGGGGACTGGCAGCGGCCCGCCGGTGCCGAGAAGGTCGTGCTGGTCTCGCTCGGCTCGGCCTTCACCAAGCAGCCCGCCTTCTACCGCGCCTGTGTGCGCGCCTTCGGGGACCTGCCCGGCTGGCACACGGTGCTGCAGGTCGGCCAACACGTGACCCGCGCCGATCTGGGCGAGGTGCCGGACGACGTCGAGGTGCGCAACTGGGTGCCGCAGCTGGCGATCCTGCGGCAGGCCGACCTGTTCGTCACGCACGCGGGGGCCGGCGGCAGCCAGGAGGGCCTGGCCACCGCGACGCCGATGATCGCCGTACCGCAGGCCGCGGATCAGTTCGGCAACGCCGATGTGCTCCAGGCGCTCGGCGTCGCCCGGCACCTGCCCACCGAGGAGGCCACCGAGGGCCGCCTCCGCGAGGCCGCCCTCGCCCTGGTGGACGACCCCGATGTGGCCCGCCGGCTCAAGGAGATCCAGACGGGGATGGCCCAGGAGGGCGGCACCCGGCGGGCGGCCGACCTCATCGAGGCCGAACTGCCGGGCCGCGACCGGAGTTAGGGGGCTTCGTTTGGATCAGCCCGGGTCCGCGACGCCCGGCCCGGCACTCCCCCAGCCTTCGGCCGGGGGTACCCCCACGCCGCGTTGTCGGACCACCCGAGTACGCCCAGTACGCGGATGGTCCTCCGCCTTGCGATGCTCCCCCACTGCCTGAACGGCGTGGGAGGTACCCCCATCACCGGACGCCGCGGCCTGATCCGACCTGATCCAAACGAAACCCCCTAGGGCCGTCGGAGGCACGTTCCCGTACGACGCGAACGCGCCGAGGGCCCGCCGGTTCCCCGCAGGGAGCCGACGGGCCCTCGGCCGACGGCCGGAATCATACGGGCAGTCGCTCGCCGCGCTCCGGCAGCGGCGTCGCGGCCGGCTCCGGCGCCTCGTCGTGCGTCAGGTCGGGCAGCCGGTGCAGCCACTTCGGCAGGTACCAGTTGCGCTCGCCGAGCAGCGCCATCACCGCCGGCAGCAGCACCCCGCGGATGATGGTCGCGTCGATGAGCACCGCCGCGGCCAGGCCGACGCCCATCTGCTTCATCGACTGCATGGACAGCGTGCCGAAGATGGCGAACACGGCGACCATGATGACCGCGGCGCTGGTGACGACGCCGGCGGTGGTGACCACGCCGTGCCGGATCGCATCCTTCGTCGTGCGTCCGCGCATCCGGGCCTCACGGATCCGGGAGACCACGAACACGTGGTAGTCCATGGACAGTCCGAACAGGATCACGAAGAGGAACAGCGGCAGCCAGGTGACGATCGCGCCCACCCCCTCCGCGCCCACCAGCGAGGCACCCCAGCCGTGCTGGAAGACGGCGACGAGGATGCCGTAGGCGGCGGCCACCGACAGCAGGTTGAGCACGATCGACGTGATCGCGACCGTCAGCGAGCGGAACGACAGCAGCATCAGCAGGAAGGCGAAGACGACCACGAAGGCGAAGACCGGGAGGACCGAGCCCATCAGCTGGTCGTTGAAGTCGTGGTTGCCCGCGACCTGACCGGTGACCGGCGCCTGGACGCCCTCGACCTTGCCGAGCGTGGCCGGCCGGACCTCGTCACGCAGCTTCTGCAGGCTCTTCGTCGCCTCGTCCAGGTCGGAGCCGCCGACCAGCGGCACGGAGACCAGGGCGACGTCCTGCGCTTCGTACAGTTTGATGTCGACCGGGCCGCGCGAGGCGCCCGAGGCGACCGCCTCCTTCTTGAAGCCGGCCAGTGCCCGACGGACCCCGGGGGCGTCGATGTCCTTGGCCTTGACGACGACCTGGGCCGGCTCGCTGCCGCCCGGGAAGGCGTCGTTGAGGTGGTCGTACGTCTGCACGATGGGCAGCGAGTCGCCGAACTCCTGGTCCAGGGTGAGCTGCTGGGTCTTCATGCCGAGGGCGGGGGCGGCGATGGCCAGCAGCGCGCCGGACGCCACGACGACCGAGACCAGCGGCTTGGCCAGCACGCCCCGCAGCACGGCCGTCCAGAACCGGCTGTCCGAGTCCGCGCCCTGCTTGCGGCGCCTGCGCCCCAGGAACGGGAGGCGGCCCTTCTCGACCCGCTCACCGAGCAGCGAGAGCAGGGCGGGGAGCACGGTCACCGAACCGACCATCGCGACCGCCACGACCATCAGCGAGGCCAGACCCATCGCCTCGAACTCGGCGAGGCCGGTGAACAGCATGCCCGCCATCGCCACGCACACCGTGACACCGGAGACGACGATCGCCCGGCCACTGGTGGCGGCGGCGATCCTGAGGGCCGTGCCCGCGTCCCGTCCGGCGGCCCGTTCCTCGCGCTCGCGGCGCAGGTAGAACAGGCAGTAGTCGACGCCGACGGCCATACCGACCAGCAGCATCACGGAGTTGGCGGTGTCGCTCATCGGCTGGAGGTGGCTGACCAGGCCCATCAGGCCCATCGTCGCCATGATCGCGGTGATCGCGAGGGCCACCGGCAGCAGCGCGGCCACCAGCGCGCCGAACGCGATCAGCAGGATGCCGAGCGCCACCGGCACCGCCGAGTACTCGGCCTTCTGGAAGTCGTCCCCGAAGGCGTCCTTGTACTGCTTCTGCATGCTGGCGCCGCCGATCTCCTCGATCCGCAGCGAGTCGTGCTTCTTCTGCACCCCGGCGACGGCGTCCAGCACCGGCTCGATCCGGTCGGCGGCGGTCTCCGCGTCACCGCGCAGCTCGAACTGGACCAGCGCGCTGCGGCCGTCCCGGGAGATGGTGTGCGTGTCGTACGGCGAGGTGACCGCGGTGACCTTCCCGGTGCCCTCGACGGCCTTGACGACCTCGGCGACGGCCGCGCGGAACTCCGTGCCGGTGGCCTTGACGGCGCCGTCCTCCGACTGGACCAGGACGGTCTCCGAGGCCGGCTCCTCGATGCCCGCGTCGTCGATGATCTTGGCGGCGGTGTGCGTCTCGCCCTTGAGCTGGTCGCCCTCGTTCACGTCCGCCCGGCCCGCGGCCGAGCCCAGCCCCATGGCCAGGACGACGAACAGCACCCATATACCGACGGCCGCCCAGCGGTGCCGGGCGCTCCAGCCGCCGGCGCGTGCGGCCAGCCCTCGCACCCGCACCTCTGTGTTCCCCATGACGGGCGTGCCCCCCTCGTGTGCGGTGGCGGCCCCCTGCCGCCACGTCCGCGCTTGTTCGCATTCGACGGTAGGTGCCGGACAAGGGCATCTCGTCGTACTGACCGGTGAAGTGCGCGGCGCCCGGATCATCGCCGGGGAGGACAGTGGCCCCTTACACCTATCGCCGCTTCTCGGGGGTGCGCCTCAGGGGGAGGGGCGCGGGGCGGGCCGGGACCCGGAACGCCGGTGTCCGTTCCGACCGACAGAGATCCGCTTTGTCATTACGAAACTTTGTTGAACAAGTCACAGGCGCGTGTAGAGGTTGCTCCGGGCCGGGCCCATCGGCCAGAGTTTCGCGCAGCCCGCCACGGTGCGGGCGCGGCCGTCGTGCCCGCCCCCACGGGGCACGACGGCCGCTCTAGGGTGGCCGGATGACCACCTATGCGGCGCTGCTGCGCGGAATCAACGTCGGCGGCAGCAAGAAGCTCCCCATGGCCGAACTGCGCACACTCGTGACCGGCCTCGGCCACACCGGTGTCCGCACCCATCTCCAGAGCGGCCAGGCCGTCTTCACCGCCGGCCACGGCGACGAGGAGTCCCTGGCGGCGGAGCTGGCCGCGGCGATCGAGGAGCGCTTCGGCTTCAGCGTGGACGTGCTCGTGCGCGACCACGCGTACCTGAGGAAGGTCGCCGAGGCCTGCCCGTTCCCGGCCGCCGGCCTGGCGCCGAAGCAACTGCACGTCACCTACTTCTCCGCGCCCGTCACCCCCGACCGGTTCGCGGAGATCGACCAGGCCGCCCACCTCCCGGAGGAGTTCCGGCTCGGGGACCGTTGCCTGTACCTGTACGCCCCGGACGGAGTCGGCCGCTCCAAGCTCGCCGAGGCGCTGGCCCGGCCCCGGACGACCAAGGGGCTCATCGCCACGAGCCGGAACTGGAACACCGTGCTCAAGCTGGTCGAGCTGACGGCTCCGGAAGCGTGACGGCCCGGGCTGACGTTGTGACGTCTTCGCCGCCGGCCGGATCGGCGGGCGGTCAAACCCCGTCGTGATGACGGAAGTCGGTGTCCGGTGGCCGCGGGGGAGGCGCCGGCCGTGGGCCCTGCCCCGAGGGCGGGGGGTGACCCGTGAGCACCGAGGAGCGGTGTGCGAGGCTCTCCGTCATGCGCTACGTCATGATCGGGGCCGGAGCGGTCGGGGGCACCGTCGGCGGTCGGCTGGCCCAGGCCGGCCGTGAGGTCGTCCTGGTCGCCCGTGGCCGGCATCTGGCCGCCCTCCACGAGCACGGGCTCCGACTGCGGGTACCCGAGGGCGAGTTGACGCACCGGCTGCCCGTCGTCGACGGGCCGGGCCCGCTCGGCGAGCTGCGCGCCGACGACGTCCTCGTCCTCGCCGTGAAGACCCAGGACACCGTGGCCGCCCTGGAGACCTGGGCCGACGTGCCCGTCGCCGGCGGCGGCACGGCGGCCGAACGGCTGCCGCTCGTCTGTCTGCAGAACGGCGTGGAGAGCGGCCGGCTGGCGCTGCGCCGCTTCCGGCACGTCTACGGCGTCTGCGTCTGGCTGCCCTCGGCCTTCGTGGAACCCGGTGTCGTCTCCGCCGCCGGCGCCCCGCTCACCGGCATCCTCACCCTCGGCCGCGTCCCGCACGGCACCGACGACACCGCCCGCCGGATCGCCGCCGACCTCGCCGACGCGCGCTTCGAGGCGCCCGTCGTGCCCGACGTGGCCCGCTGGCAGTACGCCAAGCTGCTCGCGAACCTCGGCAACGCCCTCGAAGCGGTCAGCGGACCCGTGGCGAGCGACGACGCCCTCGCCCTGCTCGCACGGGTACGGGCCGAGGGCGAGGCCGTACTCGACGCCGCCGGGATCCCGTACGCCGGCCCGGCGGAGGAACGCGCGGCCCGCGGCGACAAGGTCACCCTGGTCCCGCTGGACGGCAGCCCGCGCGGCGGCGGCTCCTCCTGGCAGTCGCTCGTCCGGGGCACCGGCACCATCGAGGCGGACTACCTCAACGGCGAGATCGTCCTGCTGGGCCGGCTGCACGGGGTCCCGACCCCGCTGAACGAACTGCTGCAACACCTCGCCGACCGGTTCGCGCGCGAACGCCGGGAAGCCGGCTCCCTGCCGGTCGCCGAACTGGTCCGGCTGGCCGACGAGGCCGTACGGCAGGGCGGTTGACCCTCCGCCCACCCCGGCGTCGGGAGACCTCCGACACCGGGCACAGCACGAGCACACACACGACGGGGGACACGATGGACGACTTCACGAGCGACGCGGGACAACGGCTGGCCGCACGGTTCGAGGCGGACCGGCCGCACCTCGCGGCCGTGGCGTACCGGCTGCTCGGCTCGGCCGCCGAGGCCGACGACGCGCTGCAGGAGGCCTGGCTGCGCGCCCGGCAGGCGGACATCACGGCCGTCGTCAATCTCACCGGCTGGCTGACCACCGTGGTGACCCGGGTCTGCCTGAACCTGCTGCGCGCCCGCCGCAACCGGCGCGAGGAGTTCCTCGACGCCTACGACACGGGGTACGAGCCCCGGACGGAGGCCGGCACCGAGTCCGGTGACCCCGCCCGCGAGGCGCTGCTGGCCGACCAGGTCGGCGTGGCGCTGCTCGTCGTCCTCGACACGCTGAGCCCGGCCGAGCGGGTCGCCTTCGTGCTGCACGACATGTTCGCGGTGCCCTTCGACGACATCGCCCCGCTGATCGAGAAGACCCCGGCCGCCACCCGGCAGCTGGCCAGCCGCGCCCGCCGCCGGGTGCAGGGCAGGCCCGCCGCGCCCGACGCCGACGCCGGCCGTCGTCACCGGGCCGTCGAGGCGTTCCTGGCCGCGACCCGCGGCGGTGACTTCACGGCACTGGTCGCGCTGCTCGCTCCGGACGTGGTGCTGCACGCCGACGCGCTGGTCGTGCCCACGCCCGAACCGATCACCGTCCACGGGGCCGAGACCGTCGCGCGCGGCGCCATGGCGGCCGTGGCCCGCGCCCGGTTCACCGGACCCGCGCTGCTCGACGGCCGGATCGGCCTGGTCATGGCGCCGGCGGGGCGGCCGCGCGTGCTGCTGGCCTTCGCCTTCGGCGCCGACGACCGGATCACCCGGATCGACATCATGGCGGAGCCGGAACGCCTGCGCGGCACCGAGATCGGCGTCGTGGACACCGGACACGGGCCGGGTGAGGAGCGGGAACCGGACCACGAATCGCGGCGCCGACCGGACCGGGACTCCGTACCACCGGCGCACTAGGGTCGTGGCCATGACGCCCAGCGGCACCGACACGGTCCCGGTCACCGGCACCGGGACTGCCGAAGTCGCCGCTGTCGTCAGGGCGTTGACCGAACGTCCCCGCCTCTTCGACGGGAATGGCCGATAACCGCCCCTGCCGGACTCCGACTTCGCCTCCCGTGTGACACGTGGGCCGTCTCCGGCGCAGAACGGAAAGGCCGCAGCGGTCCGACGTCACAGGGGAACGCCGGACCGCTGCGGCCGATACCACACCACCCTCCCCGGCCGGGCCGGCTCACCGAACCTCGCGCGGATTCCGCGGGGGCGTCCCTAGGGTGAAGCGCGCGGACGGCCGGAGGGGACGGATGAGGGCGACGGGCACACCAGTACGTGAGGCGCGCGTGCCGTGCCTCGCCGCCGACGCGGCCGCCCGTACGCTCCGCACCGGCATCCGGGCGGCGGTCAACGGACACCGCTCACCCGGATGGGTGGCGATTTTCGGCCCTCCTGCCCTTCGCCGGCGAAGCCGCCTGCTCTACGCGGTCCGTCGCCGGGGACAACGGGTCCGCCGGGCCGCACCGGCCGGCCACCGGCGGCCACCCGGCCTCGGTAACGTCAGCGCTCCCAGTGACTTCGGCGCCCGTCGGGCAACTCCCCGCAGGGCGTCCCGAAGCCGTATCCCCCAGCCATCCGACGGCTCCTCCGGCCCGGACTCGAGCCGCCGGCCCAGAAGCGAGGACAGGAATGAGCACCTACCCCTTCGGAGACGTCAACGGCCCCGCCGAACACGGCGGCGGACGGCGGCGGAGCACCTATGCGACCTTGGACCTGGAGGCGCTCATGGACGTCGCCGACCGGCTCACCGAGACGCTGCGCGCCGAGTATCCGCAGCTCGTGAACAGCGGCGAGATCATCCAGGGTGAGCTGGCACAGTCCGCCGAGGACGGGCTGCCGCCCAACCGGGGCCGGATCCGCTCCGCGCTGGAGATCATCGCCATCGCGGCGTCGGCCGGCACCGGCAGCCTCGCCTACACCCGGCACCTCACCACCGCACTCGGCCTGTGAGCGGCCGGAGGCCCGCCACCGCGGGACGCCGCAGCCCCTGAAACCGGGGAAGCGGTCACCGACAGCCGCTGCGGCCGCACCCGCCGGGCCCCGCACGCCCGGCGCCCCGCGGCGGCGGTCCACCGCCACGGGACACACCCGTACGGCGGGCGGTGACGGGCAGCCGGTCACGGTACGACGGGCGGACACGGGCGGTCCGTCACGGTACGACGGGCAGGTAGGGGCAGCCGGTCACGCGCCCAGTGCCGCAAGCGCCGGCCGCCGGGCCCCGTCGTACCGCTCCAGCAGCAGCCGCGCGACCTCAGGTGCCGCACCCAGCACCTCGGCCAGCACATCCGCCCCGGCAGCGCCGCTCGCGATGCGGTCCGGCAGGAAGCCCGGAGCGAGCACATAGGGCGCCACGGCGACCCGCTCGCAGCCGAGCCGCCGCAGTTCGCGCACCGCGTCCTCGGTGCGCGGCAGAGATGCGGAGGCGAACGCGGGCCGCACGGCACACCAACCGGTGTGCCACCACTCCCGCGCGATTCTTGCGATCACCGCGATCGCCTCCGGGTCGGAGGACCCCGCCGAGGCCAGCACGACCCCGGTCGAGGACTTGTCGGCGGGCGTCAACCCCGCTTCGAACAGGCGCCGTTCCAGCGCGGCCAGCAGCAGCGGGGACGGGCCGAGCACATCCGCCTGCCGGATCCGCAGCCGCGCCGGGGCGTCCCGCAGCACGGCCGGGATGTCGGCCTTGGCGTGGAACGCGCGGGTCAGCAGCAGCGGCAGGGCGACGACGTCCCGCACGCCCTCCGCCGCCAGCGACTCCAGGACGCCGTGCACCGACGGGACGTTGAAGTCCAGGAAGCCGGTCTCCACCCGCAGGCCCGGCCGCAGCGACCGCACCCGCTCCACGAGACCGTGCACGGTCGCCGCATGCCGCGGATCACGGCTGCCGTGGGCGATGACGAGAAGGACCGGGCCGCGCATGTCAGCTCACCAGCAGGCCGCGGCTGCGCAGCACCCACCGCTCCAGCGGGCTGAAGATCAGCAGGTCGATGGCGATACCGACGAACAGGATGAGCAGGATCGCCTCGAACACCATGGCCATGTCGCTGGCGGTGCGCCCGTTCTCCAGCAGCTGGCCCAGGCCCACGCCCAGGTCGGGGAACTGGGCGATGATCTCCGCGGCCATCAGCGAACGCCAGGAGAAGGCCCAGCCCTGCTTCATGCCCGCCACATAGCCGGGCAGCGCGGCCGGCAGGGTGACGTGCCAGGTGCCCTTCAGACCGGTCGCGCCCATGGTGCGGCCCGCGCGCAGGAACAGCGGCGGCACCTGGTCCACGCCGGACACCAGACCGTTGGCGATCGACGGTACGGCGCCGAGCAGGATCACCGTGTACATCATCGAGTTGTTCAGGCCGAACCACACCACCGCGGGCGGCACCCACGCCACCGACGGCAGCGACTGCAGACCGGACAGGATCGGGCCGATGGCCGCGCGCACGAACCGCACCCGCCCCACCAGCAGGCCCAGCGGGGTGCCGATCAGCAGCGCGAGGCCGAAGCCGAGCAGACCGCGCGAGACACTGGTCCAGATGTAGCCGAGGAGCTTGCCCTCCACCCAGTCGTTGCGGAAGGCGTCCCAGACCGCCGACGGCGAGGGCAGCTTCGTCGGGTCGTCGACGATCTTCAGGCTGATCAGGCCCTGCCAGACCACCAGCACCACGACGATCGCGGTGATCGGCGGCACGATCTTGTCGACGAGGGTCCTGCGCAGCGGCGTACGTCCCGACTGCGCGGTCTCCAGCGCGTCGAGGCCCGCCTCCACGCTCCCCGTCGTGGGGGCGGTCGTCGTCTCAGTGCTGGCCATGGCGGCGGATCTCCCCACGCAGTACTTCGGTGATCTCGAGGGACAGCTCCGCCACCGGAGCGTCCTCGATGCGGCGCGGCTGCGGAATCTCGACCTCCCACTCGCGGGCCACCCGGCCCGGGCGGGAGGACAGCAGGACGACACGCTGCGCCAGCCGAACCGCCTCGCGCACGTTGTGCGTCACGAACAGCACGGACAGGCCGGTCTCGGCCCAGATCCGGGTCAGCTCGTCGTGCAGCACGTCCCGGGTGATGGCGTCCAGCGCCGCGAACGGCTCGTCCATCAGGAGCAGGCCGCTCTCCTGGGCGAGCGCGCGCGCCAGCGCCACGCGCTGGCGCATACCGCCCGACAGCTCGTGGACGCGCTTGCCGTGCGCGCCCTTGAGCCGGACGAGTTCCAGCAGCTCCTCGGCCTTGTCGCGCCGCTCGGGCTTGGGCACCCCCCGCAGTTTCAGGGCGAGTTCGATGTTCTTGCCCGCGGTCAGCCACGGGAAGAGCGCGTGTTCCTGGAACATCAGGGCGGGCCGGCCGTCGGTGCTGATGGACCCGGCGGTGGGCAGGTCGAGGCCCGCCACCAGGTTCAGCAACGTCGACTTGCCGCAGCCCGAGGCCCCCAGGAGGGTGACGAACTCGCCGGGCGCGACATCGAGGCTGATGTCGTCCAGGACGAGCTGCTGCCCGGCCGGTCCGGTGAAGGACTTCGAGACATGCTCGAGGCGTGCGGCGTACTCGACCGACGGAGCGGCCTTGGTGAGAGTCGGGGCCATGGTCGTCACCTCCTGGGAACTCATCGGGGCTTGGGTCAGCTGGTGCCGAGGCCGGCGGCGTCGACCGGGGTCGCGCCCTGGGACTTGAGGACCTTGTTGAGGATCGTCAGGTCGTAGATGCCCTTGAGGTTCGGCTTCTCCAGCAGACCGGCCTTGACCGCGTGCGCCGCCTCGGTGCCGAGGGTGGCCGCCAGCGGGTCGTCGGTGAACTGGATGGACTTCCAGGCCGGGTCGAGGACGCCGGCCGGCAGCGCCTTCCCGGAGTCCGCCTCCAGCTGCTTGTTCGCCGCCGCCTTCGCCTCGTCCGGGTGGGCGTTGATCCACTTGTTGGCCTCGACCGAGGCCCGCAGCACCGCCTCGACGGCCTTCGGGTGCTCCTTGAGGAAGGCCTGCCGCACGATGATGTTCGTGATCACGAACTTCTTGTCCGGCCACAGCGTGGACTCGTCCAGCAGCACCTTGCCGCCCTCGGCGATCAGCTTGGACGCGGTCGGCTCCGGCACCCAGGCGCCGTCGACCGAACCGGCCTTGAAGGCGTCCGGCGTCACCTTGTTGTCGCTGCGGACGACCGTGACGTCACCCTTGCCGCTCTGCGCGTCCACGTCCCAGCCCTGTTCGGCGGCCCAGTTGAGGAACGCCACGTCCTGCGTGTTGCCCAGCTGGGGGGTGGCGATCCGCTTGCCCTCGACATCCTTGAGGGAGGTGATCTTCTTCGGGTTCACGACCAGCTTCACACCGCCGGACGCCGAACCACCGATGATCTTCAGGCTCTTGCCGTTCGACTTGGTGTAGCCGTTGATCGACGGGGACGGGCCGATCCAGCCGATGTCGATGGAGCCGGAGTTGAGGGCCTCGATCTCGGACGGACCCGCGTTGAAGATCGCGGGCCGGACCTTGGTGGCGCCCAGTTCCTTCTGGAAGAAGCCCTTCTGGACACCGACCAGGGCGGTGCCGTGGGTCAGGTTCCCGAAGTAGCCGATCTTGACGGAGTCGAGGCCGTCGGTCTTCTCGGCCCCGTCGGCGATCTTGGCGGCACCGTCGCTCTTGGCCTCGGAGCCGTAGCCGCAGGCGGCGAGGGTGAGCAGCGGGAGCGCGGCGAGCGCGGCCACGCCGCGGCGGAGCACGGTGGAGCGGTTGGCAGGCACGGGAGGGTTTCCTCTCGTTGGCCCGGCGGTCACGGGTTTCAGGCCGTGGCCGGGAGATCGGCAGGTCTGCGTTTACGGCGGTGGGGGGTGAGGGCGCGCAGGCAGTGCGCGTACGTCAGCACGCACATCGCGCCACTCCGCCCTGCCCGCTGCCGAGCGCACCGCTGCCTACGCGGCCGCCCTCCTTCGCGAACGTGGCGTAAAAGTCCGTGGAGTTCATGCTCAGAAGTCCCATCCGTCGTCTTCGGCCTCGTCCTTGACGGGCTCGGGGGACGCGAACGACTCGCCGACCATGCCCGCGGTGAGCGTGGTGCCGTCGGCGGGATCGATCAGGATGAAGGAGCCCGTGCGGCGCGAGTCGGAGTAGGAGTCGACCGGGAGCGGCTCGGCGGTCCGGATCTTCACCCGGCCGATGTCGTTGGCGACGAGCTGCCCCGGGTGCGGGTGCAGGGAGAGGTCGTCGAGCGTGAGGCGGGACGGGATGTCCCGCACGATCGCCTTGACCGTGCGCGTGCCGTGCTTGAGCAGCACCCGGTGGCCGACGGTGAGCGGGGCGTCGGCGACATGGCAGACGGTCGCCTCCACGTCCTGTGTGGTGGCCGGGGCGTCCTTCGTCGGCACGATCAGGTCACCGCGCGAGACGTCGATGTCGTCCTCCAGCAGGAGCGTCACCGACTGCGCCGTCCACGCGACGTCGACCGGCTCGCCCAGCAGGTCGATGCCCGCGACCCGCGTGGTCCGCCCGGAGGGCAGGACGGTGACCTGCTCGCCGACCCGGAAGGTGCCGGCCGCGATCTGGCCCGCGTAACCCCGGTAGTCCGGGTGCTCGGCGGTCTGCGGCCGGATCACGTACTGCACGGGCAGCCGCGCGTGGCAGTGCGCCAGGTCGTGGCTGACCGGCACGGTCTCCAGGTGCTCCAGCACGGTCGGACCGCCGTACCAGTCCATGTTCGCCGACGGTTCCACCACGTTGTCACCGGCCAGTGCCGAGATCGGGACGGCGGTCACCTCGGGGACGCCCAGCTCGGTCGCGTACGCCGTGAACTCCTCGGCGATGGCGGCGAAGACGTGCTCCTCGTATCCGACGAGGTCCATCTTGTTCACGGCGAGGACGACGTGCGGGACGCGCAGCAGGGCCGCGATGGCCGCGTGCCGGCGGGTCTGCTCGACCACGCCGTTGCGGGCGTCGACCAGGATGACGGTGAGCTCGGCGGTGGAGGCGCCGGTGACCATGTTGCGGGTGTACTGCACATGGCCCGGGGTGTCGGCCAGGATGAACCGGCGCCGGGGAGTGGCGAAGTACCGGTACGCCACGTCGATCGTGATGCCCTGTTCCCGCTCGGCGCGCAGGCCGTCGGTGAGCAGGGCGAGGTCCGGGGCGTCCTGGCCGCGGTTGGCGGAGGCGCGCTCCACGGCCTCCAGCTGGTCGACGAGGACCGACTTGGAGTCGTGCAGCAGCCGCCCGACGAGGGTGGACTTGCCGTCGTCGACGGAGCCGGCGGTGGCGAACCGCAGCAGAGTGGTGGCCGAGAGCGCCTCGGTCGTGGTCGTGCTCATGCTTAGAAGTACCCCTCGCGCTTGCGGTCTTCCATCGCGGCCTCGGAGAGCTTGTCGTCGGCGCGGGTGGCGCCGCGCTCGGTGAGCCGGGACGCGGCGATCTCGGCGATGACCTTCTCGATCGTGTCGGCGTCGGAGTCGACGGCACCGGTGCAGGACATGTCGCCGACGGTGCGGTAGCGCACCTGCCGCTTCTCGACGGTCTCGTCGTCCTTCGCGCCGCCCCACTCGCCGGCGGTCAGCCACATGCCGCTGCGCCGGAACACCTCGCGCTCGTGCGCGTAGTAGATCTGCGGCAGCTCGATGTCCTCACGGGCGATGTACTGCCAGACGTCCAGCTCGGTCCAGTTGGACAGCGGGAAGACGCGGACGTGCTCGCCGGGGGCGTGGCGGCCGTTGTACAGGTTCCACAGCTCGGGGCGCTGACGGCGCGGGTCCCACTGGGAGAACTCGTCGCGCAGCGAGAAGACGCGCTCCTTGGCGCGGGCCTTCTCCTCGTCGCGGCGGCCGCCGCCGAAGACCGCGTCGAACCTCTCGCTCTGGATCTTCTCCGTCAGCGGGAGGGTCTGGAGCGGGTTGCGGGTGCCGTCGGGACGCTCCCTGAGCACACCGCGGTCGATGTAGTCCTGGACGGAGGCCACATGGAGGCGCAGCCCATGTGCGGCGGCCACACGGTCGCGGTACTCAAGAACCTCGGGGAAGTTGTGTCCGGTGTCCACATGCAGCAGGGAGAAGGGCACCGCCGCCGGGGCGAACGCCTTCAGCGCGAGGTGCAGCATGACGATGGAGTCCTTGCCCCCGGAGAACAGGATCACCGGGTTCTCGAACTCGCCCGCCACCTCGCGGAAGATGTGCACCGCCTCCGACTCCAGCGCGTCCAGGTGCGACAGGGCGTACGGGCTCTCCGTGCCGTCCTCCGCCTTGACGACCGTGGTCATGCCAGTCCCCTCTCGCTCAGCAGCGCGTACACCGACGCCGCGGATTCCTGGACCGTCTGGTGCTGCGACTCGATCCGCAGATCGGGCGTCTCCGGCTCCTCGTACGGGTCGTCGACGCCGGTGAGCCCGGTCAGCTCACCCGCGGCCTGCTTGGCGTACAGCCCCTTCACATCGCGCACGCTGCACACCTCGACCGGGGTCGCCACATGGATCTCCAGGTACGGCGTCCCGTTCTCCTCGTGCCGCTTGCGGACCGCGTCCCGGCTGTCCGTGTACGGCGCGATCACCGGCACCAGCGCCTTGACGCCGTTGCGGGCCAGCAGTTCGGCCACGAAGCCGATGCGCTGCACGTTGGTGTGCCGGTCCTCGCGGGAGAAGCCGAGGCCGGCCGAGATGAACTCGCGGATCTCGTCGCCGTCGAGCACCTCGACGCGGTGGCCCTCGGCGCGCAGCCGGTCCGCCAGCCCGTACGCGATGGTGGTCTTGCCGGCGCTCGGCAGACCCGTGAGCCAGACGGTGGCTCCGGTCGTCACGTCGTTCTCCTGAATCTGGTCGTTCGTCATCCGTGCAGCCCGCACTCGGTCTTGGCGCGGCCGGCCCAGCGGCCCGCCCGCGCGTCCTCGCCCTCCAGGACCCTGCGGGTGCACGGGGCGCAGCCGACGGAGGCGTAGCCGTCCATCAGCAGCGGGTTGGTGAGCACGCCGTGTTCGGTGACGTACGCGTCCACGTCGTCCTGGGTCCAGCGGGCGATCGGGGAGATCTTGACCTTCCGCCGCTTCTCGTCCCAGCCGACGACCGGGGTGTTCGCCCGGGTCGGGGACTCGTCGCGGCGCAGGCCCGTCGCCCACGCCCGGTAGTCCTTGAGGCCTTCTTCCAGCGGCCGCACCTTGCGCAGCGCGCAGCACAGGTCCGGGTCTCGGTCGTGCAGCTTCGGGCCGTGCTCCGCGTCCTGCTCGGCGACCGTCTGCCGGGGCGTGAGGGTGATGACGTTGACGTCCATCACGGCCTCCACGGCGTCCCGGGTGCCGATGGTCTCCGGGAAGTGGTAGCCGGTGTCCAGGAAGACGACGTCCACGCCCTTCAGCACCCGCGAGGCGAGGTGGGCGACCACGGCGTCCTCCATGGAGGAGGTGACGCAGAACTTGCTGCCGAAGGTGTCCACCGCCCACTGGAGGATCTCCAGCGCGGAGGCGTCCTCCAGATCGCGGCCCGCCTGCTCGGCGAGCGCCTTCAACTCGTCGGTCGTACGCTCTTCCTGAGCGGTCGTCATATTCGCTCGTCCCCTCCGTCGTCGGCTCGCTTCAGCCCCCGGGCCAGCAGACCCAGGAACTTCAGCTGGAAGGCGCGGTTGCACGCCCCGCACTCCCAGGCGCCGTGGCCCTGCTCGTTCGGACGCAGGTCCTCGTCGCCGCAGTAGGGGCAGTGGAACGGCGCGGCACGCTCGCTCACGACAGCGCCTCCTCGGAGGCACGCGCGGCCCAGGTGGCGAACCGCTCGCCGTCCTCGCGCTCCGCCTGGAAGCGCTTCAGTACCCGCTCGATGTAGTCGGGCAGTTCGTCGGAGGTCACCTTCAGACCGCGCACCTTGCGGCCGAAGGCCGCCTCCAGACCGAGCGCGCCGCCGAGGTGCACCTGGTAGCCCTCGACCTGCCGGCCCTGGTCGTCGAGGACCAGCTGGCCCTTGAGGCCGATGTCCGCGACCTGGATGCGGGCGCAGGCGTTCGGGCAGCCGTTCAGGTTGATGGTGATCGGCTCGTCGAAGTCCGGCAGGCGGCGCTCGAGTTCGTCGATGAGCTGCGATCCGCGCTGCTTGGTCTCCACGATGGCGAGCTTGCAGAACTCGATGCCGGTGCAGGCCATGGTGCCGCGCCGGAAGGAGGACGGCCGGGCGGTGAGGTCCAGCGCCTCCAGACCCTCGACCAGCGCGTCGACCTGGTCCTGCTCGACATCGAGGACGATCATCTTCTGCTCGACCGTGGTGCGGACCCGGCCCGAGCCGTGCGCCTCGGCGAGGTCGGCGACCTTCGTCAGCGTGGCGCCGTCGACCCGGCCGACCCGCGGCGCGAAGCCGACGTAGAAGCGGCCGTCCTGCTGCCGGTGCACACCGATGTGGTCGCGCCACTGCTGGACGGGCTGCTCGGGGGCGGGTCCGTCGATCAGCCTGCGCCCGCCCAGGTACTCGTCCTCCAGCACCTGGCGGAACTTCTCCGGGCCCCAGTCGGCGACCAGGAACTTCAGCCGGGCCCGGTTGCGCAGCCGGCGGTAGCCGTAGTCACGGAAGATGGAGATGACGCCCTCGTAGACGTCCGGGACCTCGTCGATCGGCACCCAGGTGCCCAGCCGCACGCCGAGCTTGGGGTTGGTGGACAGGCCGCCGCCGACCCACACGTCGAAGCCCGGCCCGTGCTCGGGGTGCCGTACGCCGACGAACGCGACGTCGTTGATCTCGTGCACGACGTCGAGCAGCGGCGATCCCGAGATGGCCGTCTTGAACTTGCGCGGGAGGTTCGAGTACGCCGGGTTGTTCAGGACACGGCGCTTCATCTCCTCCAGCGCCGGCGTGGCGTCGATGATCTCGTCCTCGGCGATGCCCGCCACCGGGGAGCCGATCATCACACGCGGGGTGTCACCGCAGGCGGTGACCGTGGACAGGCCGACGGCCTCCAGCCGGTTCCAGATCTCGGGCACGTCCTCGATCCGGATCCAGTGGTACTGGACGTTCTGCCGGTCGGTGATGTCCGCGGTGCCGCGCGCGAACTCCTGCGAGATCTCGCCGATCACCCGCAGCTGTCGGGTGGTCAGCGCCCCGCCGTCGATGCGGACCCGCAGCATGAAGTAGCTGTCGTCCAGCTCCTCCGGCTCCAGGATCGCGGTCTTGCCGCCGTCGATCCCGGGCTTGCGCTGGGTGTAGAGCCCCCACCAGCGCATCCGGCCGCGCAGGTCGTTCGGGTCGATCGAGTCGAACCCGCGCTTGGAGTAGATCGTCTCAATGCGTGTCCGCACATTGAGACCGTCGTCGTCCTTCTTGAACTGCTCGTTGCCGTTGAGGGGCGTGAAGTGGCCGGCGGCCCACTGGCCCTCGCCGCGGTGACGGCTCACCTTGCGGCGGGGCGCGGAGGCAGCGGGGTTCTGCGGGTTGGCGGCCATGGTTCTACGTCCTTCGGGACCGATGGGAATCAGCTCTGACCTGCACAGAAGCGCGCACGCTGGCAGGCGTGCGCGTCATCGCGCAAGAGGAATGGGGTGCGGGGGGCGCGGCGGTGCTGGGGGCGTCAGCTCACCGGACAGATGGCGCTGGACATGCGGCCGAGGTCGACGTGCCGCCGACTCACCAAGGCAATTCCAGTTCCAGACATGACGGAAGCGTGTCACGGCGATCTGGACACAGTCCAGCTTCGTCCATCATGCGGACGCCCTTGTCCCGAAGTGTGGAACAAGGGTGTCGTCGCTCACATGCGGTGCCGGGAGGGTTGTCCCCGGCGGTTCAGGCGGGGTATGCCCCGGGCCACGGCCCGGGCGTCGCCACCTCGGGCTCCGGCTCCACCTTGGTGTCGAACAGGGTGAAGCCGCGCCGCTGGTAGTTGGCCATCGCGTGCTCGCCGTCCTTGCTGCACGTGTGCAGCCACACCCGCTTGGTCGGCGTCAGTCCGGGCCAGCGCTCGGCCAGGTCCCAGGCGCGGGCCGTGCCGTACGACAGCAGGTGGCCGCCGATGCGCCGGCCGCGGAAGGCGGGGACCAGGCCGAAGTAGACGATCTCGACCACCCCCGCGTCCTGCGGCTCCAGCTCGGCATAGCCGGCCGGGGTGCCCCGGTCGTAGGCCACCCAGGTCTCCACACCGGGCCGGTCCAGGAACTCCTGCCACCGCGCGTACGTCCAGCCCAGCCGGTCGGTCCAGCGGATGTCGCCGCCGACCGAGGCGTACAGGAACCGGCTGAACTCGGGGGAGGGCACCTCGGCGCGGACGATCCGGACCTCGCCGTCGGGGGCGGCGGCGGGCAGGAGATCGGCCGGGGAGGTCTGCTCGAGGGACCAGGTGGTGACAGGGACGCTGCTCATGCGGGCCAGGGAACCATCCCGCCGCCCGCTCTGTCGATCGACCGGGTCACGCCCGGGCCCTCAGTCCAGGGAACGGTCGAGATCGGCCAGGGGCAGCGTGAACAGCATGCGGTCCGAGAGGGACCAGACCTCCCCGGTCTCCTCCCGGTAGGAGAGGGAGCCCGCCTCCCGGGCCCAGCAGCGGTCCGAGGCGTCGGCGCCGCAGTGGACCGCCCGGGCGTCCGCGGTGTTCTGCCGCCACAGTCCGCCGTGACCGCCCCCCGCATCCGGCAGCCGTCCCACATACCAGGACGGCCGGTCCGCCCCGGCCCTCCGGTACGACAGCACGCCCCGGATCCCGGACGCCCGCGTCCCGTACGCCTCCACCGCGTCCGCCCGCCCTGCGGCGTCCGTGGCGAGCGGTCCGGGGCGCGCCGGATCGGTGCTGAAGGCGTACCGCCACAGCCGGGCGCGCCGGTCCTCGCCCGGCGCGGTCCACTCCGCGGCGACCAGGCTGCCGGATGCCGTACCGCGGTCCACGGCGAGCGCGCCGGGGCAGGGCGGTCCCGAGGGGGCGCAGCGGCCGGAGGTGAAGCGGTAGGAGCCGACCGCGGGCAGCACGAACCCGTAGCCGTCGGCGGACCAGCCGCCGGGCACCCGGCCGATCGCGGGTGCGTCGACCGTGGTGCGCTGGATGCGGTCGAGGTCGTAGACGTACAGCGCGTCGGCGCTGCCGGCGGTCGTGGTGACCAGCAGCTTGTCCCGGTACCGGACCATGCCGGAGACACCGGAGGCCAGGCCCCGGTAGTCCCGGCCGCCGTCGACCGGCACCACCAGCAGGACCCACCGGTAGTCGAGGTGCGCGGGATCGTCCGCGTCGACGAACGCGACCCGCGCGAGGCCCCGCTCGCCGGGGCGGCCGGTGGTGGTGCTGTGGGTCCAGCCGGCGAGGACCACCCGGTGCGTGCCCGGGACGTCGCCGTCGGCGTCCCCGGAGGCGGTCACCGAGGCGGGCCGCCAGGCGTCGGCGGCGGTGTCGGCCGGATCCCAGCAGTACGCGCGGGCGGCGGCCGGATCGACGGGCAGGGACGCCCGGTCGTCGGCGGAGCAGTCGGCGGCCGCGCGCAGGCTGCGGTCGGCGCTCTGCAGCACGGTGTCCACGCCGACCGGACGGCCCATCGCGCCGGCGAGCCGGTCCAGCGCGCGGGCGGGGGCCATGTGCTCCTGGAGCCGCAGCCGGCCGGTGTCCGCCGGGGAGGTCAGCGGCTTGAGCGCGCCCGGGTCCTCCGTGACCCCGGCCTGGGAGGCGCTGATCAGCGTGGCGGCGGCGGTGAGCGCCAGCGCGGTACCGGCCAGGACGGCGCGCAGTGCCGCGCCCCGTCTGCGCCGGCGGTGTCTGCCGCGATGCTTCATCTCTCCTCCAGAGGGCGGGCCAACTGCGCCTCTCGGTCCGTACGTTGACGCGAGGAACAGGTGGGGCGGCCCGTACGGGATGCTACGGCAGGAACGGGCCGGACAGGGGCAGGTCCCCGCAGACGGGCGGAAGACGTGCGGCCGCGGCCGGGGCGGGCGGGGCGCCCGGGGAACGGGCCGGCCGGGCTCAGGGCGACCCCGTCCGGGCGCCCTGAGCGGCATTCCGTTTCCGGGTCACCGCGGGCGCCGTCGACTGGGGGAGCAGGTCGCGGAAATCATCTGGAAGGATTACTTCAACTTCCGTATCGTCACAGAAACGATACGGCCGATGCTGCAGAAGTTCCCCGAGGTACCGCCGGATTCTCGACATCTCCGCCCGTACGGTCACCGTTCTGGAAGGATCGCCGAACAGGTCCTCGGCCAGCCCCGCAGCCCCGCGCCCGGCGGGGTGTTCGGCGAGCAGGAACAGCAACTCGGCGTGTCGCGGACTGAGTTCCCGGGACCAGGAGCCCGTCGAGGCGGCGACCGTCACCATGCACCGGTCCGGCCGGACGAGATCCAGCACGATCCGGCGCCTGGCCGCGGCGAGCGGTTCGTCGTCCGCGCGCAGCAGCCAGCCACCGGCCAGCGGTTCCACCGCGCACGAGCCGAGCGTGGGCAGCCACCGACGGCCCGGCGCCAGCGACTTGGGCAGCGTCACGCGCCGTACGTACGGCATCCCGGTCACGGCCGCCGCCCAGCCGTTCCGGTCCACCACCACGGCCCGCCCCGCCAACCGGGCCAGCACCGGCGCCGCGACCGTCCGCAGCCGCTCCAGTGAGACCAGGTGCCGTTCCCGCAGCCGGGCCTCGGCCAGCTTGGCCACCGAGTCCACCCAGGCGAGGGTGGCCGGATGCATGGTCTCCAGGGGGCCGCTGACATCCACCACACCGAGCAGCCGGCCGTCCCGCGGATCGGTGATCGGTGCGCCCGAACAGGTCCAGGACGTCTGCGACCGTACGAAGTGCTCGGCCGCGAACACCTGCACGGGCCGCCGGACCACGGCCGGAGTGCCCACCCCATTGGTTCCGACGACGTCTTCCCGCCAGTCCGCGCCGAGTTCGAAGCCGAGGCCGTCGGCCTTGCGCAGCACCGGAGGCGACCCCTCCCGCCACAGCACGCGCCCGTCGGCGTCCGCCACGACCATGATGTGCTGGGCGACGTCGGCGACCGAAAGCAGCCCCTCCCGCAGCACCGGCAGCACGTGCCGCAGCGGTGACTCCTCCCGCCGGCGGCGCACCTCGTCGGAGGGCAACAACCCGGACCTGCGGTCGCGTTCGGGGTCGACACCGCTGCGCAGCATCCGCCCCCACGACTGCTCGATCACCGGCCGGGGCGTGATCCGCGCACGTTGTCCGGCGAGCGTGGCCTCGCGCATCTCGCTCAGTACCCGCGCCGCCTGCGCCGCGTCCACGGCGGCCAGGCGCGCCACTTTCATCGGCGGGTTCCCCACTGCGGTCCTCCCGGAAAGGATGTCGAACACACATGTCAAGCCGTCCGGGCGGCGGTTTCCGGTCCGACTCTCCCTCTCATACTGCCGTTCCGGGCATGGCGGAGGCACAAACTCCGCGCATGTGCCCCCATAAGTTGCAACCCCCTGCAACCCTGGTGAACCGCCGGAAGGTGGCTGAGACTTGACTACGACGCCTCGCGCGTCCGCGGGCTCAACGGGCCCAGACGGTGGGGGTGGTGCCGTGTCGGCGCAGCACCACCCCCTGCCGCAGGCGGATTTCGCCCAGGTGCGCGGCAGGGGATGCGGCCAGGGGGCGCCGGCGTCCGCCGGTCGTCGGCAGCCGACCACGCTCACTCGGCCGACCGCGTTCACTGGGCGGAGCCGCCGGTCGGCAAAGCCGCCCTTGAGCGGTCCCTCGCGTCCGGTGTCAGAACTCCGGCCGTGCCCGGTCCACCACCGGCCCCAGGTCCAGGCCGGCCGGCAGGGTGCCGAAGGACGCGCCGTGATCACCGCCCAGACGGGAGGCGCAGAACGCGTCGGCGACCTCCGACGGCGCGTGCCGCACCAGCAAGGAGCCCTGCAGCGCCAGCGCCAGCCGCTCCACCAGCCGCCGCGCCCGCCCCTCGATACCGTCCAGGTCGGCGAGTTGCGTGAACAGGTCCTTCACCGCCCGGTCCAGCCGGTGGTCGGCGCCGTGCGCCCGGCCGATCTCGGTGAGACAGGCGTCCAGCGCGCCCGGCTCCCGCTGCAGGGCCCGGAGCACGTCCAGCGCCTGCACGTTCCCGGCACCCTCCCAGATCGAGTTCAGCGGTGACTCCCGCACCAGCCGGGGCAGCCCGGACTCCTCGACGTAGCCGTTGCCGCCCAGGCACTCGGCGGCCTCCACGGCCAGCGGCGCACACCGCTTGGTGATCCAGTACTTGGCGGCCGGCACCGCGAGCCGCAGGAAGGCGCGTTCCTGCTCGCCGTCGTCGTCACAGGCCGCGGCCAGCCGCAGCGCGAGCGCGGTCGCCGCCTCCGACTCCAGCGCGAGGTCGGCGAGGACGTTGCGCATCAGCGGCTTGTCGGCCAGCTTCCCGCCGAAGGCCTCCCGGTACGTGCAGTGGTGCACCGCCTGGGCCACCGCCTGCCGCATCAGTCCCGCCGAGCCGAGCGCGCAGTCCAGCCGGGTCGCGGAGACCATCCCGATGATCGTGCGCACCCCGCGGCCCTCCTCGCCGACCCGGCGCGCCCACGTGCCGTCGAACTCGACCTCGGCGGAGGCGTTGGCGCGGTTGCCCAGCTTGTCCTTCAGCCGCTGGACCAGGAAGACGTTGCGGCCGCCGTCGGGCAGGACCCGCGGGACCAGGAAGCAGGTGAGCCCGCCCGGGGCCTGCGCGAGCACCAGGAACGCGTCCGACATGGGCGCCGAGCAGAACCACTTGTGCCCGGTCAGCAGGTACGTGCCCGCCTCCGCGAGGGGCAGCGCCCGCGTGGTGCCGGCGCGCACGTCGCTACCGCCCTGCTTCTCGGTCATGCCCATCCCGAACAGCGCGCCGGGCTTCTGCCCGGGCGGCCGCAGCTCCCGGTCGTAGACCGTGGAGGCCAGCCGGGGCTCCCACTCGGCGGCCAGCTCCGGATCGGCGCGCAGCGCGGGCACGGCCGCGTGCGTCATCGACAGCGGACAGCAGGTGCCCGCCTCGACCTGGGTCCAGACCAGGAACCCGGCCGCCCGGCGCACATGGCCGGAGGGGCGCGTCCAGGCGCCGGTCAGTCCGGCCGACACACCCTTGCCGAGCAGCCGGTGCCAGGCCGGATGGAACTCGACCTCGTCGATCCGGTGGCCGTACCGGTCGTGGCTGCGCAGCCGCGGCGGGTGCTCGTCCGCCTGCACCGCCCACTCGTGCAGCTGCTCCGAACCCGCGGCCCGGCCGAGCGCGGACAGCTCCGCGCGGACCTCGTCCAGGACGTCGGCGCCGGTGTACCGGTCGACGGCCTCGGCGAGGGCGTGGTCGGCGGTGAAGACGTCGTAGCCGACCAGCGGGGGCGGCTGGTTCGTCACGGTGTGGGTGGGGGTGCCTGCCATGATGGGGAACCTACCCGGGAAGGCGGTGGTGATGGCCTCCAGAGTGGCACAGCACCGCCCCGGAGCGCGCCGGATCCGGGGTCCCGGACAGGGCGGGGCCGGGACCCGGGCCCCGCAAGGTGAGGGCGGTCCCGTGCTGCGGATACCTTTGGGTCGTGCAGCCAGCAAGTGAAACCCCCGAGCAGCCGGCCGGCCGGCTCCACCGGGCCAGAGCCCTCTACCGGAACGTCTCCAAGCGCAGGACCGCCTGGCTGTTGCTCAAGGACACCGTCAACTCCTGCATGGAGTACCGCATCCTGGGCCTGGCGGCCGAGGCGGCGTTCTTCACTCTGCTGTCCGTGCCGCCGCTGCTGCTGAGCCTGATCGGACTGCTCGGCTACGTCGACGACTGGACCGGCGCCGACACCATCCACAGCCTGGAGAGCAACCTCCTGGAGGCCTCCCGCACGGTGCTGTCCGACAAGGGCGTCAAGGACATCGCCGAGCCCATCCTGCACGACGTGATGCGGGGCGGCCGGCCCGACGTCATCTCCATCGGCTTCCTGTTCGCGCTGTGGTCGGGCTCGCGCGCGGTGAACGTCTTCATCGACACCATCACCGTCATGTACGGACTCGACGGGGTCCGGGGCATCGTCAAGACCCGGATCATGGCCTTCCTGCTGTTCATCGTGGCGCTGCTGATCGGCTCGGTGGCGCTGCCGCTGATGGTGGCCGGGCCGGACGCGGTGGTCCGGATCGTGCCCTGGTCGGCGACGGTCGTGCAGGTCCTGTACTGGCCGGTCGTGATCGTCCTGTCCATCGTCTTCCTGACGACGCTGTACCACGTCTCGGTGCCGGTCCGCTCTCCCTGGATCGAGGACGTGCCCGGCGCGCTGGTGGCCCTGGCGATGTGGGTCCTCGGCAGCTTCCTGCTCCGCATCTACCTCACGAACACCATCGAGGGCGCCACGATCTACGGCTCCCTCGCCGCCGCCGTCGCCGTGCTGCTGTGGATCGGGGTGTCCGCCTTCGCCGTGCTCGTCGGCGCGGCGGTGAACGCGGCCATCGACCGGGTCTGGCCGGCCGCGGCGACGGCCGCCGCGCGCGAGGCCAATGAGCGGGTGCGGCACGCGCAGGTCGCCGAGTACGTCGCCCGTGCCGCGGCGGCCCGCGAGACCGATCCCGACGACCCCGACATGCCGTCCGAGTTCCCCGAGCGCTGGTCCCGCTTCCTCCCCCCGGAGGATGTGACGGCCCGCCTCCGCACCCACGCGAAAAACCCTCACCACACGCACAGGGCCACCGGCGGCAACGGCAGGAACGAGGGCCAGGGGGGCGGTGGCGGGCGTCCTGGAGGGGACAGCGGAGGCCCCGGGGGCGCCGGCGGAGGTGCCGGGAGCACGGGGAGCGGCGGGGGCCATGGGCGCCACCGGGCCGACGGCGGTGGTGGCGGCGGTGAGGGCGGGGGCGGCTACGGCGGCTACGAGGACAACGGCGGCTTCGGGGACAGCGGCGGCTACGGGGACAGCGGCGGATACGGGGGTGGCGGCGGCTTCGGGGGTGGCGGTAACCATGGGGGTGGCGGCGGCTTCGGGGGCGGTGGCGGCTATGGGAGTTCTGGTGGCTATGGCGGCCACAGTGGCTACGGGGACAGCGGGGGCGCGAGGCATCCGGAGCTGTGAGGGGTACGGCCGACTCGGCTTCCAGGAGAGTCGAAGGGAGCCGAGGAGGAACGTGTCGGCGGTCGCGGCTTCCATAGCACCGGGTGCCGGGGTGGGCGCGGTGCCGGGGCGGCCCGCAGAACGGCACCGCTCGTGCTGACGGCGGCACTCGCCTGACGGCGGGACCGGTGGTGGCTGTGTTCGAGCGACGGCGGCCCGGTGGCGGCCGCGCACGTTCGACGGCGCGCTCGGCTGGCGGTGCGCCCGCTCGACGGCAGCGCTTGCCCGCCGTGCCCTCGCGCGACGTCCGGCCCGGCCGACGGCTTCCCACCTCCACCCACCCTCGGGCCCCTCTCGGCGGCTGTCTCCTTCGCCCTCGGGTCCGTGCGCTCTCGGTGGCTGCCCGCCTTCGCCTTCGGGTCCGTCCCCCCTCGGCGGCCGCCCGTCTCCACCCTCGGTCTGGGCCCCTCGGTAGAGAACGCCTCGGTGTCTGTCGCGGCATACCCGCCACGGCACCCCCGCCCAGTCGGCGCTCGCGCCCGAGCTGGCCGGGGAATGCGGACACCGCCACCGCAGGCACCCCGACCGGCCCGGTCCCGCGTCTCAGCTGACCGCCACCGACGCCCCCGGTCCGGTCCCGCGGCTCGCTTCGCGGCCACCGCCGCCCACCCCGTCCGGTCCCATGCCCGAGCCTGCCGGGAGTGCGTCGCACCCGCGCCGTGGATGTCGCGGGCGACGTAGGCTGGCCCCCGTGTACGCGGAGCGGGCGTCGCGGCTGACCGGCGCGGTCGTGTGGACGAACTCCCCGACCGGCACCGGTACCGGGCCCGTGCTGCCCGACGGCTGCATGGACCTGCTGTGGAGCGAGGGCCGGCTGCTGGTCGCGGGTCCCGACACCCGCCCCTACGTCCCCGAGGGCCAGGCCCGTTCCTGGGCGGGCGTTCGCTTCTTCCCCGGCACCGCGCCCGCCCTGCTCGGCGTGCCGGCGCACGAGCTGCGCGACCTCCGGGTGGAGCTGGCGGACCTCTGGCCCGCGGACCGGGTCCGGCGGCTGTCCGACCGGATCGCGGCGGCCCCCGCCCCGGCAACGGCGCTGGAGGACATCGCCCTGGACCGGGCGGCGGAGGCGGGAGACCCGGACCCGGTGCTGCGCCGGCTGGTTGCGTGCCTGGACGCGGGCCGCGCGGTGTCCGCGACGGCCACCGAACTCGGCCTGGGGGAGCGCCGCTTGCATCGGCTCTGCCTGACCGCGTTCGGCTACGGGCCGAAGACCCTGGCCCGCATCCTGCGCCTGCAGCGGGCCCTGGCCCTGGCCCGCTCCGGGACGCCGTACGCCGAGACGGCGGTCCGCGCGGGCTACGCGGACCAGCCCCATCTGGCGCGGGAGGTGCGGGAGCTGGCCGGAATGCCGCTCCGGGAGCTACTCGCCGGGCGCGGGTAGCGGGGCGAACAGGTCGACCCCGTTGCCGTCGGGGTCGTGCACGGTGGCGTACCGCTGCCCCCAGAAGGCGTCCCACGGCTTGAGCTCCCCGTGGTGGCCGGCGGCCACCAGCTCCTCGTACCGGGCGTCGACCTCGGCGGGGGAGTCGCAGCGGAAGGCGAGCGCGATCCGTCCCGTGCCGGTGGGCGGCTGCCATCCCGGATGGAAGGAGCGGACGGTCTGCTCGGTGTCCAGGGCGAGTACCAGCCCGCCGGGCAACTCGGCCTCGACATGCGGCTGGTCCCCGGCCCCCGGCGGAAAGACCAGCCCGAGACGGCGGTAGAAGGCGAGGGAGGCGGCCAGATCGGAGGTGACCAGGCCGATCACGGCGATGTGTACGGTCATGCGGCAACCGTAGGCAGCCGTGGGTCAGCCGGTCTTGAAGGAATCGGACACCTGCGGCGAACGCCGGCCCGGTTCCGCGCGGCCCGCGCGGCGGCCCGGACGGGACGCCGCGAGGTGCTCCACGAGGACGAAGGTCACGCTGATCAGCAGCGACCAGGCGCCGAACTTCGCCAGCGGCACCGGCTGCCAGCCGGTGAGCTGCTGCGGGTAGCTCCAGGCGCCCGCATAGGTCGCCGCGTTCTCGGCGACCCACAGGAAGAAGCCGATCAGGACGAAGCCGACGGCGAGCGGCATGCGGTAGCGGTGGGCGCCGACGCTGAAGCCCACCCAGGTCCCGGCGGTCGCGGCGGTCATGGCCACGGCGAGCGGCCAGCGCAGGTCCGGTATCCAGTGGTGGGTGAAGAAGTTGAGGTAGACGGCGGCGGCCACCAGGGTCGTGACGGTGGCGCGGTAGCGCGTGTAGCGCAGCCGCATCAGCCGCCGGGCCCGGCAGACGTAACTGGCGACCGCCGCGTACATGAAGCCGCCGTACAACGGCACCCCGGCGATCTTGGTGAGCGCGTCCTCCGGGTAACTCCAGGAGCCCAGGTGCACCTTGACCAGCTCGAACAGCAGTCCCACCACATGGCACACCGCGATCACGGCCGTGTCCCGCCGGGTCTCCCAGCCCGCCCGGCGGGCGACGACGGTGAGCAGTACGCCGTAGACCAGGACCAGGTCGTAGCGGGCCACGGGCAGCGGCGGCAGCAGCCGGGAGGCGCCGATCCCGGCCAGCAGCGCGACGGCGAAGGCGCAGGCACGGGCCTGGACCACCCCGAACCGCACCAGCTGCCCGGCCCAGTGCCGAAGCCCCCTCGTGCCGGACGCCTCCTCGTGACGCATGCCCCCTCCTTCGCGTGACGGCGAGATCCTGATCGTAGAGGCAGAATTGAACACGTTCAAAGCCCTGGCTCGCCCGTGCCCCACCCGCACCGGCAGGCGGGGTGGGGCACGGCCGCCCGTATCCGTACCGGCCCGTCGCCTCGGATGCGGGCGCGAAGAAGGGACGCCCGGCGGAGCCCGCTCCCACGCGGAAGACCGCGTACTGCCCGCGTACTGCCCGTGTGCCGCCGGCGGGCAGGGCTCCGCCACCGGCCCGGCCCGGCCGGCGCGGTAGGGCGGGCGTCGCCCGATGCCGTGTGGGACGCGGCTGACACGCGGCCGCGAGGGAGCCGTCCGGGGCTCAGCCGAAGGTGACCGGACCGTTCGGGGTGGTCACGGTGAAGGAGAGGGCGGCCGGTCCGGTGGTGAGCGTCAGCGCGGTGCCCAGGGCCGCCAGCAGGCGGTGCGCCTCCTCCGGGTCGGGCGCCGAGGCCGACACCGCCAGCAGCGGAGTGACCGGCAGCCCCGAGGCGGCCGGATGCCGGGAGTCGCCCCAGTCGATGAGGAACGGCACCACGCCCGACGCCTCCCCGGGACCGGCGTCGGTCAGCCGCCACCGCAGCAGGGTGCCGTCGGGCCTGCGCCGGCTCATCGGCCGTACCGGACCCGGATCGTGGCCCTGTTCCCGGGCCCGGGCGATCGTCGCGTCGAGGTCGGGCGGGCTGATCGCCCAGGTCGGCACCGCGGGCCCGGCCAGGCGGTCGACGCCGAACGGCCGCGGCCCTGCGTGCTCGGACTGCTCCGGATCGGGCCCGACGATCTCCAGATAGCTCCGGCCGCCGAGACCGACCAGATGGTTGCGCGTACCCAGCCCGACGTGCGCCCCGCCGGGCGCCGGCGTGACCCCGGTCCGCCGCGCGAATTCGGCGACCGTCTCCGCCAAGTCGGGTGTGGCGAGGACGAGATGGTCCAGAAGCGGCGGAATGGCGTTCATCGCGCGAGAGGTTACGGGATCGGACCGGTTCGCGGAACGCCCTGCGGCACTATGGGCGCATGATCCGTGCCGTACGCGCCCTGCCGCTGCTCCTGCTCCTGCCCGCACTGCTCACGGCGTGCGGTGCCGAGAAGGCGGACGCCGGCGGCGGCAGGGCGGCTGCCGGCGGCGGGAAGACGCCGGCCGGGGGCGTCCGGGAGTCGGCGTCCGCCGGTGTGGAGGCCTCCGAACTCGACGGTCGTCTGCGCGCGTTGGGCATCGCGCCGGAACTCGTCTACGTCACCGACGCACCGGGATTCACGCTCGCGCAGCAGTCCGTGGGGGTGAGCGGGGACGACGGCTTCTCCGTCTCGTACTGGGCCGAGAACGGTGCCGTGCTGCACCTCTACGCGGAGCGGGGCAGCGCCGCCGACTGCCCTCCGGGCTATGTGTGCCGGGAGCCGGTGAAGGGCCGCGTGGTGCGGGTCGGCGGTGAGAAGGTGGCGGCCGACGTGGTCCGCGGGGCCGCGGACGCCGTCCACCGCCCCTCGCCGGCCGAGCTCGCCGGCTTCCTGCCGCCGGCTCCTACGGCGACGGCCCCTGTGGTGCGCGGCGACCTCCCCTCGTACGGCGACGGAGCGCCGGACAACGGCGTGGGCGAGGGCGGCTGAGCCGCCGTCCGCCGATGGCCGGACCGTGGGTGCGGCGAGCAGGGTACGGAAGGGGGACGTGTGTTCTACGGGCCCCCTGGGCGCGCCGCCGGCGCCCACCGTGACGTGGTCTTCCCGGCTCACCTGAACGGGCGGCTCATCTGGGCGTCCCGGCTCACCGAGTGACGTTTCTGCGGTGAACCGGTTCCGCCATTGAGGTGAGTAAAGCTCGCGTAGCAGGAAGGTCACGTGAACTCCTAGGGATGCTCTTGTCTTGGCAAAGGGCGCCGAGGCGCGAGGACCACCCGTCCCGCGTCACCCACCCACAGGAGGAGCCGGACCTTGACTTACGGTAAGAAGCTGCGCGAAAGCATCGCCGGGCCCGGGACCACACCGCTGATCGGCGTGTACGACATGTATTCGGCCTCGATCGCGGCCAAGCACTACGACGGGATGTTCGTATCGGGCTTCGGCTTCGCGGCCTCGTACTACGGACTGCCGGACATCGGATTCATCGCCTGGCCCGACATGGTGGCCTTCGTCCAGCGGCTGCGCGGCGCGTTCCCGCACCACCACCTGCTGGTGGACATCGACGACGGGTACGTCGACCCCGAGGTCGCCTGTCACGTCGTCGAGGGGCTGGAACGCATCGGCGCGTCGGGCGTGATCCTGGAGGACCAGAAGCGGCCCCGGCGCTGCGGCCACGCCGACGGCAAGCAGGTGCTGCCGCTGGAGGAGTACCTGGAGAAGCTGCACAAGGTCCTGGAGACCCGTCAGGACCTCGTCGTCGTCGCCCGTACCGACGCGACCGACGAGCACGACATCCTGCACCGGGCCAAGACGCTGGCCGCCACCGACGCCGACGTGGTGCTGGTCGACGGGGTGCGCAGCATCGAATGGATCAAGCGGATCAAGGATGTCGTCGGAGACAAGCCGCTGCTGTTCAACCAGATCGCGGGCGGCAAGTCGCCCCGCCTGTCCCTCGGCGAACTGTCCGGCCTCGGCGTGGACGTCGCCATCTACAGCACCCCCTGTCTGTTCGCCGCGCACGAGGCGATGGACTCCGCGCTCGCCGACCTGAAGGCGGCCGACGGCCGGCTGGCGGAGGTGGACCCCGCGAGCGGCATCGGCGTGAAGGCGTCCACCACCCTGCTGGAGCGCAACATCGCCCGCGGCCGGCTCAGCCCCGAGGGCGTGGGCGTGTGACCGGTGCCGCACCCCGGCTCGGCATCGTCGCCGCGGTCGCCGCGGCGCTCCTCGGCGCCGGTGCCGCACCCGTGGTCGCGAACGGGAGCCTGGTCACCGTGATCGACAACTCGCGGACCGGTACCGACAACTCGGAGCGGGACGCGGTCGTCGAGATCGACCGCTCGGGCAACGCGCAGACCGGCAGCGGCACCGCCGGAAGCGACCACGACGGCAGCGCCGTGGACGTGGTCGAGGCCATCGTCGGCGCCGCCGACCGGGACGAGGAGGACTGAGGGACGACCGGACAGGACGACGGCCGGGCACCCCCTGGGGGAGGTGTCCGGCCGTCACCGTGCCGCGGGCCCACGGTGACGTCAGTCCTCCCCGAGGTCGGGACGGCCGTTCTCGTCGACCTCGACGTCCTCCTTCGGGTCGTGCTCGTCGGCGGGCGAGGCCACGGTGGCGCGCTGCTGTCCGGGAGCCAGGACGTGGCTGGAGGCGTGTGCCGTGCCGTAGGCGGTGACCAGGGCGGCCGCGGCCGCGGCGAGGGTCGCGGCGGTACGCGTGGTGTGCTTCATGCCCGGCGAACGATCCCGTGCGCAGCAGGTCACCGGCAGCCGCCCGAACGCGCCGCCCGCATCACGCAGAAGGAACCGCGCGCTCGGTGAGCAGGCCGCGCGGAGGCCCGGGGACCCGCCGTGACGCCGTCCCGGTCCGGCCCCGGGCACCCTCACCGGCGACACGGCCGCGTACGTCCGGCCCCTCGGCCGCGTCACGTCGAGCCCCGCACCGCCCCGGCCCGGGTCCGGCGCCCGGCGTGCGCCGAATGGCCCACCCCGGAGCCCGTGCACCGGAATACCTCCGGGCCGTGTGGTGCTCTGAAGGGACACTGCACGCGCGCGGCGAAGGGCTGGTGGGCGATGACGGCGGACCAGACGGGCCCCGTGGCGAGAACGCCCCACGGGGCCGTACGCGGCCGGTACGAGCGGGGCATCGCGGTCTTCCGGGGCATCCCGTACGCCGCCCCGCCCTTCGGCCCCCTGCGGTTCCGTCCGCCGGAGCCGCCCGAGCCCTGGGCCGGGGTGCGCGACGCCGGCGCCTTCGGGCCGACCGTGCCGAAACCGCCGTACTCCGAGGCGTTCGCCCAGTACCTGTCCGACCCGGTCGTCCCCGGCGACGACTGCCTCAACCTCAACGTATGGACCCCCGAACCGGGGCCGGGCGCCCGCCTGCCGGTGCTGGTCTGGCTGCACGGCGGCGCGCTGACCAGGGGCTCCTCGGCGGTCCCCGTCTACGACGGCAGCGCCTTCGCGCGCGACGGGGTCGTCTGCGTCTCGGTCAACTACCGGCTGGGCGTGGAGGGCTACGGGCTGTTCCCCGACGCTCCCCCGAACCCCGGCCTGCGGGACCAGCTCGCCGCCCTGCTCTGGGTGTACGAATCCATCGAGGCCTTCGGCGGCGACCCCGGCCGGATCACCCTGTGCGGCCAGTCGGCCGGGGCCATCAGCGCCGGCGTCCTGCTCGCCGCGCCCCGGACCCAGGGGCTGATCCGACGGGCGGTGCTGCAGAGCGGCGCGCCCGAGGTCCTGGACCGCGAGAAGGTACGGCGGATGGTGCGCCGGATGGCCGCCCGGCTGAAGATCCCCGCCACCGCCGAGGCGTTCGCCGCCGTCGACCGCGAACTGCTGCTGCGCACCCAGGCCGAGGCCGGCCGGCTCAGCAGCCCGGTGCTCGGCGGACCCGCGTTCGGCATCGTCGTGGACGGCGACCTCGTACCCGGCGACCCGCTGAAGGCGCTGACCGAAGGCGCCGCCGCCCGGGACGCCGAGCTGCTCCTGGGCTGGACCCGGGACGAGTACCGGCTGTGGCTGGTGCCCGGCGGGCTGCTGGAGCGTGTCGACCGCCTCGGCGCCGTCGCCCTGGCCGGCGCCATGGCGCGCTGTCACGCCGGCCACGACGTACCGCGCGGCTACCGCACCCTGCGCCCGGGCGCCGGGACCGCCGAGATCGTCGGCCAGATGGTCACCGACCACCTGCTGCGGGTGCCCCTGCACCGGCTCGCCGACGCCCGCCCCGGTGCCTCCTACGTGTACGAGTTCGCGTGGCCGTCCGGCCTCCCCGGCCTCGGCGCCTGCCACGCCCTGGAACTGGGGTTCGTCTTCGGCACCGGGGACGCGCCCGAGTCGAAGAAGCTGGCCGGTGAGGACGCCCCGCAGGAGCTGTGCGACGCGATGCACGCCGCCTGGGTGCGGTTCGTGACGACCGGGGACCCCGGCTGGGCGGCATGGGACGCCCGCCGCCCGGTACGGATCTTCGACGACGGCGGTCCGGGCCTCGCGTACGGTCCCCGGGACGCGGAAGTCGCCCTCTGGACGGCCGCGCCCGGCCTCCCGGAACCCCCGCACACCGCCGTGCCCCGCGCCCCCGGCGCCGAACTGGCCGCCGCGATGCGCAGGCTGCGCCGCTCGGTGGGCGCCCTGCGCCGCTGAGCCGGACGGACGCTATCCGACCGCGCCCGCGATCGCGGCGATCGCCTCCGGCCCCACCCGGCAGCACCCCCCGATCAGCCGGGCTCCCGCCTCCCGCCACGCGGCGACCTGCGCGGCGCCGAACGTCGTACGCCCCCGCCAGGCGCGCGCCCCGGCGTCCCAGGTCTCGCCGCTGTTGGGGTAGACCACGACCGGTCTGCCGGTGACCCGTGCCGCGATCTCCACGGCCGGTCCGGCGTCCTGCGGCGCACAGCAGTTCACACCGACCGCGATCACCTCGTCCGCGTCGGCGGCGAGCGCGAAAGCCTCCTCCAGGGGCTGCCCCGCCCGCGTCCGCCCGCCGTCGACCGTGTACGACAGCCAGACCGGCACCCCCAGCCCGCGGACCGCCCGCAGCAGTGCGGTGGCCTCGTCGGCGTCGGGGACGGTCTCCAGTGCCAGCACGTCCGGAGCGGCGGCGGCGAGCGCCTCGATCCGGGGCCGGTGGAACCGCTCCAGCTCGGCCACGCTCAGCCCGTACCGGCCCCGGTACTCGGAGCCGTCCGCGAGCATCGCCCCGTACGGTCCGACCGAGGCCGCCACCCACAGCGGGCGGCCGATGCCCGCACCGGCCGCCCGCCGGGCCGCCGCGCGGGCCAGTTCCACGCTCAGGGCCAGCAGCCGCGCGGCTTCCGCCCGGCCGGTGCCTCGCTTCTCGAAGCCCTCGAACGTGGCCTGGTAGCTGGCCGTGATCGCCACGCTCGCGCCCGCGAGGAAGTAGGCGAGGTGGGCCTCGGTGACGGCCTCGGGCCGCTCGGCGAGCAGCCGTGCCGACCACAGCTCGTCGCTCAGGTCGTGCCCGGCCGACTCCAGTTGGTTGGACAGGCCGCCGTCGAGCACGACCGTCCCGGCGGCGAGGGCGTCGGCGAGGCTGGGGAGGGTGTCGCTGGTCATGTCCTGACGCTAGCCGAAGCGGAGCACGCCGGGTCCCCGCGTGGGAGGTGAGCGCCCGGACGAACCCGGCGCGTCCACCGCCGGCTCGTCGCGGTCGTCACGGACACCCGGGAACTGCTCGTCCGGCGTCTGGTGCCGAGGCGCGGGATGCGGGTGGGATGGACCACCGGGGCGCCGGGACCGTGACCGGGGCGCTCCGGGTTCCGTCAGGAAGGACAGCCACCCGCCGTGATCGAACTGCCCGCCGACGACCGCGCGTCGAGCCCGTACACCGGCTACACCCGCGCCCACTGGGAGGCCGCCGCCGACGCCCTGCTCGCCGCCGTCGAGCCGTACGCCACCCCCGACCGCGCCCTCTACCACCTGCCCGGCGGCCGGCCGAGCCGCTCCGGCCGGCTCTCCGACGGCCTGGAAGGGTACGCCCGCACGCTGCTGCTGGCCGCGTTCCGCCGGGACGAGGCCGCGCTCGGCCGGTACGCCGAGGGCCTCGCGGCCGGCCCCGGCGGTGTCTGGCCGCGGATCACGGACCGCGGCCAGCCGCTGGTCGAGGCCGCCTCCGTCGCGCTCGCCCTGCGGCTGACCCGGCCGCTGCTGTGGGACCGCCTGGACGACACGGTGCGCGGGCGGACCGCCGCCTGGCTGGCGGACGCGCTCACCGCCGAGCCCTGGCCGTGCAACTGGGAGCTGTTCCCGGTCACCGTCGGCGGTTTCCTCGCGGAGATCGGCCACCGCGAGGAGGCCGCCCGCGCGGCGATCGACCGCGGACTGGAGCGGGTCGAGGGCTGGTATTCCAGGATCCGCCACGTGACCATCGACTGCGCCGACGCCTACGCCCTGGGCCGTTTCTGGTCCCAGGTGCTGGGCCAGCCCCTGCACGAGGACGACCACCCGGGTGATGAGATGGCCCTGATCGAGGGCTCGGGCCTGCTCTTCGTCACCGTGCCGGACGCCAAGACCGTCAAGAACCGGATCCACCTCGACCTTCAGCCGCAGGAGCACAGCCGCGACGAGGAGGTCGACCGGCTGCTCGCCCTCGGCGCCACCCTGGTCGACGACCGGCGCAACGCCGACGGCACCGGCTGGGCCGTCCTCGCCGATCCGGAGGGCAACGAGTTCTGTGTGGAGCGCGGCGAGGCCGAGCGCGCGGAGCGGCCGGGCGGCGCCGACGGTTCGGCGGACGCCGAAACGACCGGGGCATAGCGTGGCGGTATGACCGCAGAGCCCGCCCCCCTCTCCTTCGCCGGCCTCCACCACCGTCCGGGGGAGCCGCTGCTCCTGCCCAACGCCTGGGACCACGCCTCGGCCGCCGCCCTCGCCGCCCGGGGCTTCCCGGCGATCGCCACGACGAGCCTGGCGGTGGCGGCGGCCGTCGGCCTGCCCGACGGAGAGGCCGCGACCCGCGAGCACACCGTCCGTCTCGCCCTGACCCTCGGCTCCGGGCCGTACCTCCTTTCGGTGGACGCCGAGGACGGCTTCAGCGACGACCCGGACGACGTCGCCGAGCTGGCCCGGGAGCTGTGGGCCGTCGGCGCCGTCGGCATCAACCTGGAGGACGGCCTGGGCCCGGCCGGCCGGCACGCGGCGAAGATCGCGGCCGTGAAGGCGGCCGTACCCGGCCTGTTCGTCAACGCCCGCACGGACACCCACTGGGCGGGCGACGGCGACGAGAAGGACACGCTGCGCCGGCTCGACGCCTACCAGGAAGCGGGCGCCGACGGGGTGTTCGTGCCGGGCGTGACCGACCCGGAGCGCATCGCGGCCCTCGTCCGGCACACCGACGCTCCCCTCAACGTGCTGTACTCGCCGGCCGGACCCGCGCTCGACCGCCTCGCCGACCTCGGCGTGCGCCGCGTCAGCCTCGGCTCGCTGCTGTACCGGCGGGCGCTCGGCGCGGCCCTGGACGCGGTGGCCGACATCGCCGCCGGGCGCGTCCCGGGCCGCGGTACGACCCCCTCCTACGCCGACGTCCGGGCGCTGGAACGCAGCGTCTCGGTGAGCACGTCGGCGAACTCCACCGGGTGATCCACCGTACCGAGATGCCCGCCCGGGAACGCGACGCGGGCGCTGTCCAGCCGCTCGGCGAGCGCCTCGGCCGTGCGGTGCAGGAGCTGCCCGCGCGAATCGGTGCCGTAGGCGAGGGTGAGCCGGCCCGGGGGCGGGGTGACAGCGGGGACGTACGCGCTGAACGGGCGCAGCACGCGGGCCAGGAAGACGCCGAACGGCGTGGCGGAGCCGCCCTCGGCGGGTGGCCGCCCGGGCCCGTCCAGCTGCTCGATCAGCTCGGCCCGCCGCGCCTCCCCGTCCGGCAGGACCGTGACGCACGGCGGCTCGTGCGCGACCACGTGTGCCAGCCGCCCGGGATACCGGGCCAGCAGGTCCAGCACGGCGACGGCACCGGAGCTGGTGCCGAAGACGTACGCCGACTCGCCCGCGGGCAGCACCGCCTCCAGCACCCGCCGCGCCCCCTCGCTCCAGTCCGCCGGCCGCTGCTCGGGCACCGGCTGCCCGAGCCGGCCGTGCGCGAGGCCCAGCGGGTCGTACGTCACCACGGTGAAGTGCTCCGCCAGCCGTTCGGTCAGTGGTCCGAGGCCCATCGGATGTCCGGACCCGCCCGGCTGGAGCAGCAGCACGGGACCATGGCCCGTCACGTCGTGGTGCAGGGTGTCAGTCATCGCTCTTCCGCTCCCGGGGCCAGTGTTCGAGGGTGATGTGCAGGGCGTCGACCGCCTTGTCCCAGGAGGCCCGTACGTCCCGGTCCGCGCCGAAGCCGCCCGCGCCCTCCAGCACGCAGTAGCCGTGGAACGTGCTGCGCAGCAGACGCACCGCGTCCGTCAGGTCCGGTTCCGTCAGGCCGTACGCGCGCAGCATGCCGTAGGTGATCTCGGCGGTGCGGCGCAGCGCGGGGGAGTCCGCGATCAGGGCCTGGTCGACGCGGATCTGGGTGGCCGCGTACCGGCCCGGATGCTCCAGGGCGTACTCCCGGTAGGCGCCGGCGAACGCCGTGAGCGCCTCCTTGCCCGCGCGGCCGGCCACGGCCGCCGCGATGCGGTCGATCAGCTCGCCGCCCGCGTGCAGCGCCAGCCGGGTGCGCAGGTCCTGGAGGCTGCGGATGTGCGAGTACAGGCTCGCGTCCTTGACCCCGAAGCGGCGGGCCAGCGCGGAGACGCTGAGGTGGTCGAAGCCGACCTCGTCCGCGAGCTCCGCGGCGGCCGCCACCAGCCGCTCGGCACTCAGTCCCGCCCGGGCCACACGCCCACCTCCTTGGATGCCTAGGGGAAATCCTAGAGCATCTAGGAAAGGGCGGGGTGCGTGCGAACGGCCTACGGCGTGGCGGGCGCGGAGAACACGAACGAGAACTCCGCCGGTTCGGCCCGCAGGTGGTACCGGGGCAGTGGGGCCGGACCGCAGGACTGGGAACCGATGCCGTGCTGGCCGTGGTCGAGGTTGACCCAGACCGTGTCGCCCGGCACCAGGTCGGTGCGGTGGGCCGCCGCGTCCAGCTGCTCGGTGGTCCAGCGGCGGGCGGTGAGCCAGAACGCGGGCTCGCCCTCGACGCGCAGACCGCCCAGCTCCGCCCAGCGGACGTCGATGCGGGCGCCGTTCTCCTGCGGACGGACGTACGGCGTCTGCAAGCCCTCCACGGTGGACCGCCACCGGCCGACCACCGACGCCGTCCTGGTGTCCGGATACGCCTCACCCGGACCACCGCCGTACCACTCCACTCCGTCGACCGCCGGCAGTCCGAAGCGGATGCCGAGCCGGGGGAGGGGGACGGTCCAGTCACCCTCCGGGACGGTGCCGACGGTCAGCCGCAGCCGGTCGCCGTCCGACGTCCAGCGGTACACCGCCGACAGCCCCGTCTCCCGGGCGGCGGCCGCCACCCTGGTGCGGACCGTGAGCGCGTCCTCGCCCATCTCCACCGCGTCCAGCCGATGCCGCATCCGGTGCAGGCCCAGCTTGCGCCAGAGCGGGCCGTGGCGGAGGTCGCTCTGCCAGTCGGCGCCGTCGTCGTTGTCCGTGGTGGCCCGCCACACGTCAAGCCGCAGACCGGAGACGGCGACGTCACCGACGGCCCGCAGGGCTCCGGTGCGGGCGTCGAAGACGCCGGGGCCGAGGGTGATCACCCCGTCGCCGGCCACCGGCCGGGCGGTCGCCGTGACGTGCGGCGTGCGGCGCTCCGCCGCCGGGATCTGGCCCCAGGCGACCACATGGCCCTTCGGCGCCCACGGGGTGTCGCCCGCGAGCACGGCACGGACCGTCCAGAGCGCCTCGCCGGCCGGTGCGCCGGGCGGCGGCTCGGGCAGTTCGAGGTCGGCGGACGCGCCGGGTGCCAGCGCCGGCACCGCCAGGGTGCCGGAGTCCGCCGCCTCGCCCTCGACCTCGTACGACCACGTGAAGGCCAGCGCCGACAGGTCCGCGAAGTCGTGCTTGTTGGTGACGCGGACCGTGCCGTCCGTGCCGTCACCCGAGATGCCGACGGGCTCGATCACCTTCTTGTACTCGGTCAGGCCGGGGGAGGGCCGGCGGTCCGGGAAGAGCAGGCCGTCGCAGACGAAGTTGCCGTCGTGCAGCTCCTCGCCGAAGTCACCGCCGTACGCGTAGCCCAGCTCGGGATGGGCGATGCCGTGGTCGATCCACTCCCAGACGAAGCCGCCCTGGAGCCGCTCGTGGGTCTCGAAGAGCCGCTGGTAGTCGGCGAGTCCGCCGGGGCCGTTGCCCATGGCGTGCCCGTACTCGCAGAGGATGAGCGGAAGCTGACGCCGTTTGTGCGTCCCGCCGTCCAGGCGGCGGCCGATCCGCTCGACCTCGGCGTGGCCGGCGTACATGCGGGAGTACACGTCCGTGTCGCGGCAGCCGGGGTCGCCCTCGTAGTGCAGCGGCCGCGAGGGGTCCCGGCCGTGGATCCATCCGGCCATCGCCGTCAGGCCCCGGCCGGTCCCGGCCTCGTTGCCGAGGGACCAGATCACTACCGACGGGTGGTTCTTGTCCCGTTCCACCATGCGGGCCGCGCGGTCGAGCAGGGCCGGGGTCCAGCGGTCGTCGTCGACGGGGTTGTCCCGCCAGCCCTGCTCGGTGAAGCCGTGCGTCTCCAGATCGCACTCGTCGATCACCCACAGGCCCAGCTCGTCGCACAGGCCCAGGAAGGCCGGGTGCGGCGGGTAGTGGGAGGTGCGGACGGCGTTGATGTTGTGCCGCTTCATCAGCAGCACGTCCTCGCGCATGGTGGCGAGGTCGAGCGCCCGGCCCCGCTCGGGGTGCCACTCGTGCCGGTTGACGCCCTTGAAGAGCACCGGGCGGCCGTTCACCTTGATCAGGCCGTCCGACAGCTCCACCGTACGGAAGCCGACGCGCAGCGGCACCCGTTCGCCCTCGGTGGCCAACACGCCGTCGTACAGCCTCGGCGTCTCCGCGGACCACGGCTCGACCGGCACCGTCACCGGCTCGCCGGTCGCGACGTCGATGCCGAGGTCCGGCACGGTCACCCGGCCGGCCACGTCCGAGTCGACCCGCAGGGTGCCCGCACCGGCGGTGTGGTCGTACGAGGCGTGCACGAAGAAGTCCAGGACACCGCCCGCCGGCCGGTGCAGCAGGGTGACGTCCCGGAAGATGCCCGGCAGCCACCACTGGTCCTGGTCCTCCAGGTACGAGCCCGCCGACCACTGGTGCACCCGGACCGCCAGGACGTTGCCGCCCGGCCGCAGCAGATGTCCGACCGCGAACTCGTGCGGCAGCCGGGAGCCCTTGAACTCACCGAGGTCCGTGCCGTTCAGCCAGACCCGGGCGCAGGACTCCACGCCGTCGAAACGGAGCACGGTGCCACCGTCCGCGGGCCAGTCGCCGGGCAGGTCGAAGAGGCGCAGGTGGTCGCCGGTGGGGTTCTCGGTCGGCACCCGGGGCGGGTCCACCGGGAACGGATAGAGGTGGTTGGTGTAGACGGGGGAGCCGTGCCCCTGGAGCACCCAGTGGCCGGGGACCGAGACCTCGGCCCAGCCGCCGGCGTCGTACCCCGGCGTCGCGAAGGAGTCGTCCTCGGCGTCGGCCGTGTCCGACAGCCGGAAGCGCCAGCCGCCGTTCAGGGAGAGGGACATGGCGTCGCAGGACGCGTACCAGGCGCGGGGCGGCAGTGCCCCGGAGCCCGGCGAGACGTCCTCGACGTACTGCGTGGAGGTCCGGAACGACACGGGTCTCATCCCTTCCGTCGTCATGAAGGCGGTGCGGTGCGGCTCCTCGCGGTGGCGGAGCGTCTGGGTGTCCGCCGGCCCGCCGACCGCAGCGCCCCCTCCAGCGCGAACGTCGCCGCGCCGAGGGACACCGGGTCGGTGGGGATGGGCGTGAGGACGATCTCGGTCGCGGCCAGCGGACGGCGCAGCGCGTGCCGGGCGACCGCCCGGCGGACCTCCGCGAGCAGCGGCTCGCCCAGCCGGGCGGCCACCCAGCTGCTGAGGACGACCACTTCCGGGTTGAGGAGGTTGATCAGGTCGGAGATGCCGGCGCCGAGATAACGGGCCGTCTCGCGGACGGTCTTGACGGCGACCGGGTCGTCCTCGGCCACCGCGCGGGCCAGCGCGTCGATGGTGGCGGTCTGGTCCCCGGGGTGCAACAGGGGCGAGCCCGGGCTGAGTTCGCGCAGGTTCTGCATGATGCCGGGCGCCCCGACATACGTCTCCACACAGCCGTGGCCGCCGCAGTGGCACAGCCGCCCGTCCAGCACGAGCGTGGTGTGTCCCCACTCGCCGGCGCTGTTGCTCACGCCCCGGTGCAGCCCGCCGCCGAGGGCCAGGCCGGCGCCGACCCCGGTGCCGAGGTTGACCACCACGGCGTCCCCGCGGCCCCGCGCCGCCCCGAACCACAGCTCCGCCACGACGCAGGCGCGCAGCGGATTGTCCAGGTACAGCGGGTGGGCGATGTGCCCGGCGAGCAGATCGAGCAACGGAACGTCGTGCCAGTCCAGATTGGGCGCGTACTCGGCGACACCGCTGTCCCGGTCCACCTGGCCCGGCACGCTCACCCCGACGCCGAGCACCCGGGCCGCCTCGACGCCGGCCTGCGCGACCACCGAGCCGACCCCGGCGGCGACATGCCCGACCACCTGCTCGGGGAGGCTCTCACCGGGCCGCAGGTCCTCGTCGGCCCGGGCCAGCACGTTCAACGCCAGGTCGAACAGCTCGACATGGACGTAGGTCTCCGCGATGTCCACACCGATCAGCGCGCCGCCCGACGGGTCGACGGCGACCAGCCCGCGGGGGCGGCCTCCGGCCGAGTCCTCGAACCCCACCTCGGTGATCAGGCCCAGGTCCAGCAGCTCGCCGACGAGCGTCGCCACCGTGGCCAGGCTCAGCCCGGTGGCCACCGCCAGCTCCTGACGGGACGTGGGAGACTCGGCGATGATCTGGCGCAGCACCTCGTAGCGGTTCGCGGTGCGGATGTCACGTGATGTGGGCTTCACGCGGCGGCCCCTCCCGTCCGGTACAGACCGGGCCGGGGCGGCACCGGCCCCGGCACGGGCGCCAGGCTAGGGGCCGGAACGGCTTTCGACAAGGGTTGGGAAAGGGGCCGTAGGAAGTCGCTCCCGCGAGCCCGGTCAGTCGCCGAGAAGGTCCCGGACGAAGGCGTTGGTGAACGTGCCCCCGGGATCCAGGGAGCGGACCAGCGCCCGGAAGCCGACGAGCCGGGCGTACCGTCCCCGCAGTACCACCGAGGGGACCGCGTACACCTTCCCCCAGTGCGGGCGCGGGTCGAACGGCTCCAGCACCTCCTCCAGCCGCCGCACCACCGGCCCCACCGCCGCCTCGTCCCGCACCCAGGTGAAGTGCAGCGCGACCGAGTCCCGCCCGTGGGCGGGACTGAGCCACTGCGCGTCCGCGGCGACCGTACGCACCTCGCAGACCTGCAGCACACTCGCGACCGTCTCCCGGACGCCGTCGATCGCGTGCAGCGCGTCGACCGCCGCCGGCCGCGGCAGCAGGTACTCCGACTGGATCTCCTCGCCGCTGCTGGGGGTGAACTCCGCCCGGAAGTGCGGCAGCCGCTCGTGCCACGGCCCCGGCACGCCCAGCTGCTCGGTGCAGTTCCGCTCGGGCATGCCCGGCACCGGGTGCAGCGGCCGGGCCGCGGGCACCGCCCACGGGAAGTCCGTCGCCGGCCGGTCCGTGCGCCGCTTGACCCACACCTGTCCGAACCCCGGCTGCCGCCAGTCGGTGAACAGGCTCACGCTGTACCCCGCGGCCGCGACGGCCCCGAAGTCCAGCCCCGCCAGCGGCAGCCCGGTGTACACCCGCTGTTCCACCTCGTACGCCGGCTCCAGGCCGAGCGTGAGGGCGGTGACGACACCCAGCGCGCCGAGCGAGGTCACGGCACCGCCGAACCGCTCGTCGTCCCGGCCGATCGTCACCGTCGAGCCGTCCGCGACGGTCAGCTCCACCTCCCGGACCGCCGACGCCAGCGGAGCGTTGCCGACGCCCGAGCCGTGCGTGCCGGTCGCCACCGAACCGGCCACCGAGATGTGCGGCAGCGAGGCCATGTTGGGCAGGGCGAGGCCGTGCGCGTGCACGGTGCGGGCCAGCTCGGCGTACCGGACCCCGCCCGCCACCCGGACCGTGCGCGCCGCGGTGTCGACCTCGGCCGTGCGCGGCAGGCCGGCGGTGGACAGCAGGACACCGTCCGGCCCCGGGTCGGCGATCCGGTTGAAGGAGTGCCCGCTGCCCAGCACCCGCACCCGGGCACGGCCCGCCACCAGCGCCGCGAGTTCCTCCGTCGTGCGCGGCCGGTGCATCTCCCGCGCCGTGTACGTGACGGTCCGCGCCCAGTTGGTGAACGTGCCCGCGCCGTCCTCGGTCCCCTCGCCCGCTGCCTCGGTCATCCGTGCGTCCCTTCCGGCGGGTTGCGTGTCCGTTGACCCTCTCATTCCGCGCGGCCTACCGTGGAGAGCGGTTGCTGTCCGCGCGTCACCGAGCCGGAAGGTCCCTTCCTTGAGCGAGCGTCCCCGGGCGTTGTTCGCCATGACGCCCCAGAACGTGCCGCTCGTCTTCCCGCCGGATCTGCTGGCCCGGCTGCACCGGTGCGTAGAAATCGATTCCACTCTGGTGGCGCACGACTTCACCGAGCCCCGCGTCCTCGGAGCCCTCGCCGGCACCGAGATCCTGATCACCGGCTGGGGCTGTCCCCGCCTGGACCCGGACGTCCTGGACGCGGCCCCGCGACTGCGCGCCGTGCTGCACGCGGCCGGCTCGGTCAAGGGACTCACCGGGCCCGGGGTGTGGCAGCGGGGCATCGCCGTCTCCTCGGCCGCCGACGCCAACGCCGTGCCCGTCGCCGAGTACACGCTCGCCATGATCCTGCTGGCCGGCAAGGACGTCTTCGCGCTGCGCGACCGCCTGCGCGACCGGCGCGCCTTCCCCTACGACGGCATCCTCCCCGGCGTCGGCAACCACGGCCGCCGCGTCGGCGTCGTCGGCGCCTCCCGGATCGGACGCCGCCTGATCGGACTGCTCCGCCCCCACGACCTCGCGGTCACACTCGCCGACCCCTACGCGGACGCGGCGGAGGCCGCCCGGCTCGGCGTGGCGCTGCTGCCGCTGGACGAGCTGCTGCGCTCCTCCGACGTCGTCAGCCTGCACGCCCCGCAGACCGCCGAGACCCGCCGTCTCATCGGTGCCCGCGAACTCGCCCTGATGCCCGACGGGGCCGTACTGATCAACACCGCGCGCGGTGCCCTGGTCGACCACGAGGCGCTCGTCGCGGAACTGCGCACCGGGCGGCTGAGCGCCGTACTGGACGTGACCGACCCCGAGCCGCTGCCCGCCGACTCCCCGCTGTACGACCTGCCGAACGCCTTCGTCACCCCGCATCTGGCCGGCTCGCAGGGCAACGAGGTGGCCCGCCTCGGCCGCGTCGTGGTGGAGGAGGCCGAGCGGCTGGCGGCCGGGCACGGCCTGCTGCACGCCGTCGACCACGCGTCCCTGGAACGAACGGCCTGAGCCCCCGGAGCGGGCCCGCGCCCCCCTTTCCGGCCGCACCCGGCGCCGCCGTACCGGCGCCCCTCGCGCGGCGTGCGGGGACCCGGCACGGTTCGCCCGGTGATGGGGGCATACGGTGAGGGTCGTACGCCTGAGCCGGGAGGAGACAGACGGATGGGCAGTCGTACCGCGCTGGTCGAGGATCTGATGGAGCGGTTCCCGCAGGTGCCACGGGAGGCCGTCTTCAAAGAAGACCTGCTGCGGGGCGGTGTCGCCTTCGACAAGTCCGCCCTGAGCGACAACGAGAACGGGGACGTCAAGCCGAAGTCGTACTTCATCTTCTCCTTCGACCACGGCACCCTGCCCGAGCTGGGCGAGGCCGCGCTGCGCCGGCCCCCGGAGGAGATCATCCTGACGGGCGGGCCGTACGACCTGAGGCGCACGGTCGTCTCCGTGCGGGTGAACCCCGCCTCGCCCTACCGGGTCGCCGCCGACGACGAGGGGCTGCTCGGCCTGTACCTCGACGGCACGCGCATCGCCGACGTCGGGGTGCCGCCGATGCCCGAGTACTACCGGCACACCCTCTCCAACGGGAAGTCCGTGATGGAGGTCGCGCCGACCATCCAGTGGGGCTACCTGATCTACCTGACCGTCTTCCGGGTCTGCCAGTACTTCGGCGCCAAGGAGGAGTGCCAGTACTGCGACATCAACCACAACTGGCGCCAGCACAAGGCGGCCGGGCGGCCGTACACCGGCGTCAAGGACGTGGACGAGGTCCTGGAGGCGCTGGAGATCATCGACCGGTACGACACCCAGAAGGCGTCCACCGCCTACACCCTCACCGGCGGCGCGATCACGTCGAAGGTGGCGGGCCGGGACGAGGCCGACTTCTACGGCCACTACGCCAAGGCCATCGAGGAGCGCTTCCCGGGCCGCTGGATCGGCAAGGTCGTGGCGCAGGCGCTGCCCAAGCCGGACGTGCAGCGGTTCAAGGACTACGGCGTGCAGATCTACCACCCCAACTTCGAGGTGTGGGACCGCCGGCTGTTCGAGCTGTACTGCCCCGGCAAGGAGCGGTACGTCGGCCGCGACGAGTGGCACCGCCGGATCCTGGACTCCGCCGACGTGTTCGGCGCGCGCAACGTCATCCCCAACTTCGTGGCGGGCGTGGAGATGGCCGAGCCCTTCGGCTTCACCACCGTCGACGAGGCCATCGCCTCCACCACGGAGGGCCTGCGCTTCTTCATGTCCCACGGCATCACGCCCCGGTTCACCACCTGGTGCCCGGAGCCCACCACCCCGCTCGGCAAGGCCAACCCGCAGGGCGCGCCGCTGGAGTACCACATCCGGCTGCTCCAGGCCTACCGGCAGACGATGGACGACTTCGGCCTGTCCTCCCCGCCCGGCTACGGCCCGCCCGGCCCCGGCCGCGCCGTGTTCTCCGTCAGCTCCTTCATGGACAGCCTTCCCGAGGACGCGCCGGCAAAGGAGCCGGGCGGTGCGGCGGACGGATCCGCGGAGGTGCCGGCGCGGGCGTGATCCGGCCCCGGTGGCCGGCCCGGCGGTGAGCCGAACCGCGTCCGCGTCCGTATCAGAGGCCGGAGTTGCGGGTCCCTCGTCACGCGCGTCCGGGCCGCCACCGTCGGTAACCGGATGTGAACAGGCCGCTTGTCAGTTGTGTCGAGGACGTGAAAGGCTCTGTGCCCTGCCGCGAGGTTCCCGTAACTCCCCTTTTCTCTTTGGTGAGTTGACCTCGCTCGTGGATGCAGGAGTTTCATGTCCGACCTGCCGACCGTCCAGGACGACACCGAGGCGGCGCTGTTCTCGGAGTGCTGGGACGCGGTGCTCTCGTACGCGGACCTGTGCACCTCAGGATCGCTGATGGCCCATCAGCTGGCCACGGAGGCGTTCACCCTCGGCATGCGCGAGGTCCGCGCCGCCGCGAGCACCCATGTGCGCGGCGCCGGCCGCCGCACCGCACGGCTGCCGACGATCCCCGCCCTGCTCACCGCCGTGCGCAACACCGCGGCCGACTGGGAGGCCGGCGGCCGTGGGCACCGGCTCGACCCCGACCTGCGGCTGTGGCTCAACTCCCCGGGAGCCGCCCGGTTCTCCGGACCGCCACTGGAGCGCCCGGTCGCGCTGCGCGGCCTGCGGGACATGCAGGAGGCGGACGCCGCGCTGCTGTGGCTGGCCGAGGTGGAGGCGCTCCCGCTGCCGACCGTGGCCCGCCGGCTCGGCCTGGACCCGGCCGGCGCCGCCGGCGAACTCGACCAGGTCCGCACCCTGTTCCGGGACCGCTGCCACCGCGCCCACCTCGACTCCCCGATGGACGCGCACTGCCGCAGCTACGCCCGCCTGCTGGACGCGGTCACCCGCTCACCCACCGCCGAGACCCCCGACGACCTCTCCCGGCACCTCGCCACCTGCGTGCGGTGCGCCGAGGCGGCCGCCTGCCTGCGCCTGCACGGCGGCGGACTGCCCGCCGCGCTGGCCGGCGGCGTCATCGGCTGGGGCGGCCTCGCCTACCTGGAGCGGCGCCGCCGCGCCACCGAGGTCCGCTTCGGCGCGGGCCGCCCCGATCCCGGCACCGCCGATCCCGAGGAGGGCACCGGCCGCAGCCGGGCACTGCGCGGCGGGCTGCTCGCCACCGCGGTCCTGCTGTCGGCGCTGGCCCTCGGGGTCTCGCTGATGCCGTTCGGCGGCTCCGGCGAAGAGACCGCCGCCGCCCGCGACGACCGGCAGCCGGTCGCCGACCCGGAATTCTCCCGCGCCGCGGCCCGCCCCACCCGGACCGGCTCACCCTCCGCCCGGCCTTCCGCGACCCGCACCGCGCGGACGCCCGCCCGGACACAGCCCGACCCCGAACCCCAGGGCACCTCCTCCGCCACCCACCGCGCCACGCCCACCGGCGCCCCCGCCACCACCGAGCCGGCCGGCTGCCGGGTCGCCTACGACCTGTCGGACCAGTGGCCCGACGGCTTCCAGGCCACCGTCACCGTCACCACCGACCGGGCCCTCACCGGCTGGCAGGTGGCCTGGACCTTCCGCGACGGCCAGCGGGTCGGCCAGATGTGGGACGCCACCGTCCACCAGAACGGCTCCCGCGTCACCGCCACCGCCGCCGACTACGACAGGGACGTCGCCGCCCACGGCACCCTCTCCTTCGGCTTCCTCGGTACCTGGGGGGACGAGAACCGCACCCCGTACGGCTTCACCCTCAACGGAGCGCCCTGCACCCTGGGTTGAGGCCGGAGACGGCGGGCGTCCGGGGCGGGCGGGACGCGCGGAAGGGCACGCGGACGGACACGCGGAAAATATGTTGACCCACGGACCCGGCACCGGGATACAGTTGCCGGGCACGCCGAGGTGGTGTGCGGACGCGCGAGCGAGAACGAGGAGGTGTCGACCGATGGCTGTCACTGTGCTGGGCGCTGCCCTCATCCAGGAACTCATCAAGTCCACCTCCGTGGCCACCGGCTGAACCCACCGCGCACCGAACGCGCCTGCCCGGGGCCACCCTTGTGAAGGGTCTCCCTTGACTTCCACCTCTGCTGTGTCCTCCGCGCTCGCTCCCTACGGCTGGGACGAGTCCTGGGCCGAGGCGTTCGCCCCGCACGCCGCCGACGGGCTGCTGCCCGGCCGGGTGATCCGGGTCGACCGCGGCCAGTGCGACGTCGTCACCGCGGACGGGACCGTCCGCGCGGACACCGAGTACGTCGTGCCCCGTGACCCGATGAAGGTCGTGTGCACGGGGGACTGGGTCGCCGTCGACCCCGAGGGCGATCCGCGGTACGTGCGCACGTATCTGCCGCGCCGCACCGCCTTCGTCCGCTCCACCTCCTCCAAGCGGTCCGACGGGCAGGTCCTCGCCGCCAACGTCGACCACGCCGTCATCGCCGTCTCCCTCGCCGTGGAACTCGACCTCGGCCGCGTGGAACGCTTCCTCGCCCTCGCCTGGGAGTCCGGCGCCCAGCCCGTCGTCGTCCTCACCAAGGCCGACCTCGTGCCCGACCCGGTCACCCTCGCCCACCTCGTGCAGGACGTGGAGTCCAGCGCGCCCGGCGTGCCCGTGCTCACCGTCAGCGCCCTGCACGGCGAGGGACTCGACGTGCTCGTCGCCCTCGTCGGCTCCGGGACGAGCGTGCTGCTCGGCCAGTCCGGCGCGGGCAAGTCCACCCTCGCCAACGCCCTCGTCGGCGCGGACGTCATGGACGTGCGGGCCGCCCGGGACGTCGACGGCAAGGGCCGGCACACCACGACCACCCGCAACCTGCTCGCCCTGCCCTCCGGCGGGGTGCTCATCGACACCCCCGGGCTGCGGGGCGTCGGCCTGTTCGACGCCGAGCACGGGGTCGGGCAGGTGTTCTCCGAGATCGAGGAACTGGCCGGACGGTGCCGGTTCCACGACTGCGCCCACGAGTCCGAGCCGGGCTGCGCGGTCCGCTCCGCCGTCGAGAGCGGCGAGCTTCCGGTCCGGCGGCTGGAGAGCTACCGCAAGCTCGTGCGGGAGAACCAGTGGATCGTGGCCAAGACCGACGCCCGGCTCCGGGCCGAGATCAAGAAGGACTGGAAGCGGAAGGGAGCGGAGGGGAGGGCGGCCATGGAGGCGAAGCGCGGGCGCCGGTAGCGGGCCCGCCCGCCGCCACCGGACGAGGCACACCAGTTCCACGTCCGATTTCCGCTGGCCCGGCACCGCCCCGGCGTCCCACACTGGAACACGTGAAGGACGAAGACAGCAGGTACGAGGCGGTGCGCAGCCGGGACGCGCGGTTCGACGGCGTGTTCTTCTTCGCCGTCGAGACCACCGGCATCTACTGCCGCCCGAGCTGCCCGGCCGTGACACCGAGACGGCACAACGTGCGGTTCTTCGCGACGGCCGCCGCCGCGCAGGGCTCCGGCTTCCGGGCCTGCCGGCGGTGCCGGCCGGACGCCGTACCGGGCTCGGCCGAGTGGAACGTCCGCGCGGACGTCGTCGGCCGGGCCATGCGCCTGATCGCCGACGGCGTCGTGGACCGCGAAGGCGTCGCCGGGCTCGCCACCCGGCTCGGCTACAGCGCCCGGCAGGTGCAGCGGCAGCTCACCGCCGAGCTCGGCGCCGGACCGGTGGCGCTCGCCCGCGCCCAGCGGTCGCACTCCGCGCGCGTGCTGCTCCAGACCACCGAGCTGCCCGTCACCGAGATCGCGTTCGCCTCCGGATTCGCCAGCGTGCGGCAGTTCAACGACACCATCCGGGAGGTGTACGCCGCCACGCCCACCGAGGTGCGGGCCGCCGCCCCCCGCGACCGGGCCGCCCGCCGGGCCGCGCCCGGCGCCGCGATCCCGCTCCGGCTCGCCCACCGCGGCCCCTACCAGGCCGCCCCGGTCTTCGACCAGCTCGCCGAGGAGGCCGTACCGGGTGTCGAAGAGGTGACCGGCGCCCCCGGCGCCCGCACCTACCGGCGCACCCTGCGGCTGCCGTACGGCACCGGGCTCGCCGCCGTCCAGGAACGCACCGGCACCCCGAGCGCGGGCACCGGCACCCACCCCGGCGGCTGGCTCGACGCCCGGCTGCACCTCACCGACCCCAGGGACCTCACCACCGCCGTGCAGCGGCTGCGCCGGCTGTTCGACCTCGACGCCGACCCGTACGCCGTCGACGAGCGGCTCGGCGCCGACCCCCGGCTCGCCCCGCTGGTCGCCGCCCGGCCCGGCCTGCGCTCGCCCGGCGCCGTGGACCCGCTGGAGCCCGCCGTGCACGCCCTCGTGGGACGGGCCGGGGCCGAGCGGCTGGTGCACCGGTACGGCAAGCTCCTCGACGCGCCCCACGGCGGCCTCACCCACCTCTTCCCGGAGCCCGCGGTGCTCGCCGAGGCCGAGCCCGACGGTCCGCTGGGCGCGCTCGCCGCCGCCCTCGCCGACGGCACCGTACGGCTGGATCCCGGCGCCGACCGCGACGACGCCGAGGACGCCCTGCTCGCCCTGCCCGGCATGGACCCGGCCACCGTCGCCACCGTCCGCGTCCGCGCCCTCGGCGATCCGGACGTCGCCCCGCCCGGCGCCGACGTCCCCGACGGCTGGCGGCCCTGGCGGTCGTACGGCCTCCAGCACCTGCGCGTGGCGGGGGAGCCGATCCGATGACCGTCCGCTTCACCCACCTGGACGCCCCCGTCGGGCCGCTGCTGCTCACCGCGGACGCGGACGGCGCGCTCACCTCGCTGTCCGTGCCCGGGCAGAAGGGCGGCCGGACCGTGCAGGACGGCTGGCGGCACGACCCGGGACCGTTCCGCGCGGCCGCCGACCAGCTGGCCGCCTACTTCGCCGGCGAACTGACGCAGTTCCGGCTGCCGCTGCGCGCGTCCGGCACCGAGTTCCGGCAGCGGGTGTGGGCCGCGCTGGACGAGGTGCCGTACGGCGCCACCGCCACCTACGGGGAGATCGCCGCCCGGATCGGCGCGCCCCGTGCGGCCGTTCGCGCCGTCGGCGGGGCGATCGGCGCCAACCCCCTGCTGATCCTGCGCCCTTGCCACCGCGTGATCGGGGCGAACGGGGCGATGACCGGATACGCGGGAGGACTCGACCGGAAAACCCGCCTGCTCACCCTGGAGGGCGCCCTCCCCTGAGACACCCCGGCCCGCCCGGGGTGCCGCGCACCCGCCGTCGGCCGGAGACGACACCGCCCGCCCGAGGTGCCGACCGGCGGCGGACCGCTCGCCCGGAGCGCCGCGGCGCTCGGGTCCGCCTGGCGATGGCGTTGCGCCGAGCGGGTGGACCGGCGTCGCCGTTGCGGCGCAGCGGCTCGGCCGTGTGGCACGGTCACCTCCGACGGCCACGCGGAAGGGGCGGGCACACATGGCCAAGGTCGCACGGAGCCTCGCGGTCCTCCTTCCGGCGCTGCTGCCGGGCCTCACGCTGCCGGCCGTCGCCGAGCCGGCCCCGATGCCCTGGACCGGCAGCTGGGAGACCGCGCCCTCCAGTACCGCCGCCGCGCTGCCCGGCGCCGCCGTACGCAACGTCGTCCACCTCAGCATCGGCGGCACCGCCGTCCGCGTCCGTCTCAGCAACCGGCTGGGCACCAGGCCGTTGCACCTCGGCGCGGTCACCGTCGCGCTGCGCCGGGAGGCCGGCCCCGACGCCGTACCCGGCACCCTGCGCACCGCCACCTTCCACGGCGCCCGGGAGGTGACCGTGCCGCCCGGTGAGGACACGGTCACCGACCCGGTGCCGCTGCGCGTACCGCCCGCCGCCGACCTGCTCGTCACCGTGTACACCCCCGACGACTCCGGGCCCGCCACCCACCACCGCACCGCCCTGCAGACCAGCTACCTGGCCCGGGCCGGCGCCGGCCGGGCGGCCGACGAGGACGGCGGCGCGTACACGGCGACCACCAGCCGCTGGTACTACGTCACCGGCGTCGACGTCCGCGGAGCCGCCGGCGGCAGCGTCGTCGCGTTCGGGGACTCGCTCACCGACGGCAACGGATCCACCCCCGACACCGACCGCCGCTGGCCCGACCGGCTCGCCCGGCTGCTCCGGTACCGGACCGGCGTCCTCAACGCCGGCATCTCCGGAAACCGGCTGCTGCGCGACGGCACCGGGCTGAGGGCACTGGCCCGGCTGGACGCCGACGCCCTCGGCCGGGCCGGGGTACGGGTCCTGGTCGTCTTCGAGGGCATCAACGACATCAAGGGCACCCCGGAGGCCACCGACCCCGCCGCCTTCGCGGACGCGTACCGCACCCTGGTGGCCCGTGCCCACGCCCGCGGCATCCGGGTCGTCGGCGTCACCCTCACCCCGTACGCCGGCTACGCCGCCTGGACCGCGGCCCGCGAGGCGGTACGGCTGCGGGTGAACGCCTTCATCCGGACCGGCGGCGCCTTCGACGCCGTCGCCGACGCGGACGCCGCCGTCCGCGACCCCGCCGCCCCGGCGCGCATCCTGCCCGCCTACGACCCCGGCGACCATCTGCACTTCAACGACACGGGGATGGCCGCCGTGGCCGACACCGTCCACCACGCCCTGACCCGCCACCCGCCCGGCCCCCGGGCCGCCGCACCGCTCATCCCCTCGGCACCGTCCACCACGCCCTGACCCACCGTCCGTCCGGCCCGCCCCGCCCGGCAGGCCGACCCGCTCTGTCGGCGTACCCGCGTATGCGCAGGTCAGTGCGGGTTCTCCCGGGTCACCCAGCCCCGCTCCCAGGCGTGCCAGCCCAGCTGCATCCGGGTCGTCACCCCGGCCAGCTCCATCAGCCGCCGCACCCGGCGCTGCACGGTCCGCAGGCCCACGTCGAGCTGTTTGGCCACGCTCGCGTCGGTCAGCCCCGCCAGCAGCAGCGAGAGCACCTCCAGATCGGTGGCGTCCGGGCCGTCCGGCTGATCCTCGGTCACCCCCGAGGCGCCCAGCCGCAGCGGCAGCGCCTCCCGCCACACCGACTCGAACAGCTCGGCGAGCAGCTCCAGCAGCCCGCTGGCGTGCACCACGAGCGCGGCCGGTTCCGCGCTCTTCGCGGTCAGCGGCACCATCGCCAGCGCGCGGTCGGCCACCACCAGCTTCGTCGGCACCCGGTCCACCACCCGCACCCGCTCGTCCCGGCCGAGCGCCGCCGTCAGCTCGGTCAGCCCGTGCGGCAGGTCCAGCACCGCGCGCTCCACCACCACCCGGTAGCGCACCCCGCGCCCCGCCGCCTGCTCCTCCGCCTCGTTCTCCATGCCGGACACGACCATCGGGTTGCCGGTCACCAGCGCGCACACCTCGTCGGCCGCGCCCAGTTGGAGCTGGAGGAAGCGCTGGGCGACCGCCGGGGCACCGGTCACCACCTCCACCAGGTCGTGCACCGCCGGTTCGGCCGCCGCCGCCCGGTACTCCTCCGCCAGCAGCGCCGCCGCCAGTTCCGCCTTCTCCAGTTCGTGCCGCTGCTGGGTGAGCAGGGCGCCCAGCGCCACTCCGGGCGGCGCCGCCACCCAGCGGCCCGGCCGCGCCGAGGACTGGGCCGCCAGCCCCTGCCGCTCCAGCCGGCGCAGGGCACGCTCGGCGTCCCGCTCGGCCAGCGTCAGGCGCCGCGCCAGATCGGCCACGTCGGCCGCGCCCACGGACACCAGCGCCCGGTACGCCGCCTCGTGCGTCTCGTCCAGCCCTATCGCTGCCAGCATCGCCCCGTGTCCCTCCCCGCGAACAAGCCAACCGGAAGCGGTGCGACGTGGCGGAAAGCGGCCACGGCGCAAACCCGCCGTCAACATCATCGCCGTACCGGTGGCGTGTCTGCCAAGGTGGCTGGCACCGCAAGACGCAGGGCCGTTCACATGATTGACGGCCGCGTCCTGGGAAACACGGCCACGAGCCGGCCGTACGACCGGTGCCGGCCCGGCACGGACCGGTCGCCGAATGCCGTGGCCCGGGCCCGGACGTGTGCGCGCACATGAAGGGGATTCGGGGCCGGGCCACTCCACACGTCGCCGGGCGGTCCTCCCGTGGGGGGTGGGGCCGCCCGGCGGCCAATCACCGTTCCCCGTACGGTCGTTCGAGCCTTCACTCGACACGCCGTGCGGCGGGCTCGATGTACCTGATTTTCCCGATGCCCCGTTTTCATCCGGCCCGTGCGGTGGACAATCAGGGGCATGAGCCAGCAGGGGGGAAGACCCGCCCGTCATGAGGACGAGTGGTGGGGGCAGTTGTACGACGACTCCACCCAGGACACGGGTCCCACGGCGGCGCCCGATTCCCTGGACGACCGGTTCGCCTCGGCGCGGAACGCCGTGGCGGGACGGCCGACGGAAAGCCTTCGGCCGAGGCCCCCGCAACGGGGGGCCGCCGGCGAGCCGCGCACGGAACGGGAAGCCGCCGTACCGCTCCCGGAACGGACGGCCGCCGAACCGCCCCCGGAAGGGGTGGGCGCGCAACAGGAGCCCCCGAAGCCGGTGTCCGCCGGGCCGGCGCCTCCGAGAGCGGCGGTCCCGACGCAACGGACGTCCGAGCCGCCGCCGCCCGCCGCTTTCCCTTCGCGGGCCGAGTTCGATCTCCCGGCCGATCCGGCCCCGCCGGCCGAGCCGCCGCCGCCCGCCGCATTCCCTTCGCGGGCCGAGTTTGATCCCCCGGCCGATCCGGCCCCGCCGGCCGAGCCGCCGCTGCCCGCCGCTTTCCCTTGGCAGGCCGAGTCCGATTCCGCGCCCGAGTTCGATCTCCCGGCCGAGCTCGATCCCGCGACCGATCCGGCCCCGCCGGCCGAGCCGCCGCCGCCCGCCGCATTCCCTTCGCGGGCCGAGTTCGATCCCCTGGCCGCGTTCGCCTCGCCGGCCGAGCCGCCGCTGCCCGCCGCTTTCCCTTGGCAGGCCGAGTCCGATTCCGCGACCGAGTTCGATCTCCCGGCCGAGTTCGATCCCCCGGCCGCGTTCGCCCCGCCGGCCCAGCCGCTTTCGCCCGCCGAGCCCGCTTCTCCCGACGAGGCCCTTGCGCCCGGGCGGGCCGTGTCGCCCGGGCAGCCGCCGGAGGACCCGGCAGCCCTGGTGTCTCCGGCCCCCGCGGTGCCTGTCGAGGCCGCCGAGCCCCCCGTGCCCGGCCGGTACGCCTCCCGGGAGACCGCCGCGCCCGCCGCCTCCTCCGGTGCCGTCGACTACCTCGGTTCCGGGCCCCCCACCTACGACCCCGAGCCCACCGCCCTCCCGCTCGCCGATCCGGACGGGCTCGGTGAGCTGGTCCCGGACACCGTCCTGGACGGCGCCCGGTACGGGGCGTGCACGCTGCGGGCCCTGTCGCTGCGCGGGGACTCGGCCCGCTACCGGGGTGAGCCGCGCCGGGACTCGCTGCTCACCGCGCGGTTCGGGTCGGGGGAGCAGGCGCTGGTGCTGGTCGCCATGGCGACGGGGACGCGCGGCGCCCCGGGCGCGCACCTGGCGGCCGCCGAGGCGTGCCGCTGGATCGCGCGGGCGGTCGGCCGCAGCCATCAGCGGCTGGTGGCGGACATCCGGGCGGCCCGGCGCGGCGACCTGAAATCGGGCCTGCACCGCCTGACCGACCGCAGCCTCGGCAGGCTCCGGGCGAGCGCCGCCGAACAGGGCGTCGCCGCCGAGGGCTACACGGCGAGCCTGCGCTGTCTGCTGCTGCCCGCCGACCCGGACTGCCGTACGCGGGTGTTCTTCGGCGTGGGCGACGGCGGGCTGTTCCGGCTGCGGGACGGCGCCTGGCAGGACATGGAGCCGTACCCGTCGTCCGACGGCGGCGGCGCCCTCATCGACGACCCCGGCTCCCCGGCCGATCGGACCGCCGAGGGCGACCGGCTGACGGCGGACCTCGGCATCCCGGCCCCGCCGAGTCCCTTCGAGCCCGCCCCGGACTCGGAGCCGGATCCGCCCCGTGAGCCGTTCCGGTTCCGCGCCTCGGTAGCCCGGCCGGGTGACGCCCTGGTGATGTGCACGGCAGGCCTGGCCGACCCGCTGCGCGGTGAGCCCGCCCTCTGCGCCTACCTGGCCCGACGCTGGTCCGGCCGTACCCCGCCCGGCCTCGCCGGGTTCCTCGCCGACACCCAGGTGCGGGTGAAGGGCTACGCCGACGACCGTACGGCGGCGGCCGTGTGGGAGGCGTGACGGCGGCCCCTGTGACTGTATGGGTGTATGGCAAAACAGAACGTAGCCGAGCAGTTCGTCGACATCCTCGTCCGCGCCGGGGTCCGCCGCCTCTACGGTGTCGTCGGCGACAGCCTCAACCCGGTCGTGGACGCCGTCCGCCGTAACCCGGCCATCGACTGGATCCACGTCCGCCACGAGGAGACCGCCGCCTTCGCGGCCGGCGCCGAGGCCCAGATCACCGGGAGCCTGGCGGCCTGCGCCGGCTCCTGCGGTCCCGGCAACCTGCACCTGATCAACGGCCTCTACGACGCCCACCGCTCCATGGCCCCGGTGCTCGCGCTCGCCTCGCAGATCCCGTCCAGCGAGATCGGCCTCGGCTACTTCCAGGAGACCCACCCGGACCGGCTGTTCCAGGAGTGCAGCCACTACAGCGAGCTCATCTCCAGCCCGAAGCAGATGCCCCGGCTGCTGCAGACCGCCATCCAGCACGCGGTCGGGCAGCGCGGGGTGAGCGTGGTCTCCCTGCCCGGGGACATCGCAGCCGAGCCCGCCCCGGAGAAGGCCCCGCAGAGCGCGCTCGTCACCTCCCGGCCCACCGTGCGGCCCGGTGACGCCGAGATCGACCGGCTGGTGGAGATGATCAACGGGGCCGGCAAGGTCACCCTGTTCTGCGGCAGCGGAACGGCCGGCGCGCACGCCGAGGTGATGGAGTTCGCGGGCAAGATCAAGTCACCGGTGGGCCATGCCCTGCGCGGCAAGGAGTTCATCCAGTACGACAACGAGTTCGATGTCGGTATGAGCGGGCTGCTCGGCTACGGCGCCGCCTACGAGGCCACCCACGAGTGCGATCTGCTGATCCTGCTCGGCACCGACTTCCCGTACAACGCCTTCCTGCCGGACGACGTGCAGATCGCCCAGGTCGACGTGCGGCCCGAGGTGCTCGGCCGCCGCTCCCGGCTCGACCTCGCGGTGTGGGGCGACGTGCGCGAGACGCTGCGCTGCCTGATCCCGCGGGTGAAGGAGAAGACCAGCCGGCGATTCCTCGACCGGATGCTGAAGAAGCACGCCGACGCGCTGGAGGGCGTGGTCAAGGCGTACACCCGCAAGGTCGACAAGCACATTCCGATCCATCCCGAGTACGTGGCCGCCGTCCTGGACGAAGTGGCCGCCGACGACGCCGTGTTCACCGTGGACACCGGTATGTGCAACGTGTGGGCCGCGCGCTACATCTCGCCCAACGGCCGCCGCCGGATCATCGGTTCGTTCTCGCACGGGTCGATGGCGAACGCGCTGCCGATGGCGATCGGCGCCCAGTTCACCGACCGGCGCCGGCAGGTGGTCTCCATGTCCGGGGACGGCGGATTCGCCATGCTGATGGGCGACTTCCTGACACTCGTGCAGTACGACCTGCCGGTCAAGGTGGTGCTGTTCAACAACTCCTCCCTCAGTATGGTCGAGCTGGAGATGCTGGTCGCGGGCCTGCCCTCGTACGGCACCGCCAACACCAACCCCGACTTCGCCGCCGTCGCCCGGGCCTGCGGCGCCCACGGTGTGCGGGTGGAGAAGCCCAAACAGCTCGCCGGGGCGCTCAAGGAGGCCTTCAGGCACAAGGGGCCCGCCCTGGTGGACATCGTCACCGACCCCAACGCCCTGTCCATCCCGCCGAAGATCAGCGCCGAGATGGTCACCGGGTTCGCCCTGTCGGCCTCCAAGATCGTGCTGGACGGCGGGGTCGGCCGGATGCTGCAGCTGGCCCGCTCGAACCTGCGCAACGTGCCGCGACCGTAGAGCGGAGGGGCGGATTTCGGCCAGTTTCACGGGGCGTGACGGTGGGCCGACCGCCGGTGCCGGAAGGGGCCCGGCCGCCACTGCGGGGCGTCCGTGGCGTCCAGCGGCGTCCGGGGTGCCGGAGGCGCGGTGCGACCCCGCCGCGGCGGCCCGCCGGGGCGGGGTACGGATATGGCCGAACCACCGGGCATCGGGCATACGGCAGGACTGCCCGCGAGCCCGCTGGGCAAGCATCCCCCCGTGAACGTGTTCGACCAGGAGGGGCAAGGACCGGCGGCGTGCGGGCGGGGGTCATGAAGAGGCAGGCACGAGGGGGCGGTCCCTTGACCGTAGGGGCCTTCTCGGCAGCAACGGGGGAAGAGAGCGACACCATCACGGAACACGCGCAGGGGCTCCGGCGCAGTCTGGGCCGGGCCGACCTCAAGGCGGTGCCGGAGGCCCGCCGGGCGTTGCGCGAACTGCTGCGGCACTGGGGCAAACCGGGCCGCTCGGAGATCGCCGAACTGCTCACCAGTGAACTCGTCACCAACGCGCTCGTGCACACCGACGACGACGCCGTCCTCACGGCCGTGGTGGAACCCGGCGGACTGCGCGTTGAGGTACGGGACTTCGTGGCCCGCAGACCCGAGGTGCACGTCCCGGACACGGACGACGACACCCACGGCCGGGGCCTGCTGCTGGTGCAGTCCCTGGCCGACTCCTGGGGCGTGCGGACGCACGGGGTGGGCAAGTCGGTGTGGTTCGAACTGGGCGCCGAGGCGGCATGAGCCAGGTACGGGACGGGGCGTGACCGCACCGGTCACGCCCCGTCCCGTCGCCTTCGTACCGCGGGCGGACGGTCAGCCGAACTGCTGCTCCAGGTCCTTGAGCTTGCGCTCCAGGGAGTCCAGGCGCGGCAGGGCCATGGTGTCGTCCTCGGAGGTGAGGTCGACGGTCACCGGCTCAGTCTTGCCGCGGACCGGCTGAAGGGAGGGCCGAGAGCGGACGGGCAGCTGCTCCGCGGTGGATATGGCAGGCTCCGCGGTTGCCGGGGCGGGGCCGCGCTCCACCGCCTGCACCTCGACCTGTCGTCCCCCGCCCCGGCCGGCGAAGCCGCGGTGGCCCCGGCTGATCGCCTTGAGCTGGGCCCGCTCGACGCGCTGCTGGTCGCGCCGGCGCTGCCGGGTCTCGTCCTTCTGCCGCTTGTCCTCGCGGACCTCCTCGACCGCCTCGTCGAGGCTGCGCACGCCCTCCAGGAGCATCAGCGACCAGGCACGGTAGGTCTCGCGGGGCGCCCGCACCCAGCGGACGATCCTGATCTGCGGCAGCGGCCGGGGCACCAGGCCCTGCTCGCGCAGCGCGGCCCGGCGGGTCTGCTTCAGCGCCCGGTCGAACAGTACGGCCGCCGACAGCGACATCCCGGAGAAGAACTGCGGGGCGCCGGCGTGACCCACGCCACGGGGCGCGTGCACCCAGTTGAACCAGGCCGCCGCGGCGGCGAACAGCCACACGAGTATCCGGGAGCCGAGGGCCGCGTCACCGTGGCTGGCCTCGCGGACCGCGAGGACGGAGCAGAACATCGCCGCGCCGTCCAGGCCGAACGGCACCAGGTACTGCCAGCCGTCGGTCAGCCCGAGGTTCTGTTCGCCGAAGCCGACGAGGCCGTGGAAGGACAGGGCCGCCGCCACCGCCGCACAGCAGAACAGGAGCACATAGGAGGCCGTGCCGTAGATGGCCTCCTTGCGCCTGCGGCGCTCCTCGCTGCGCTCCCACGAGTCGTCCGCGCCCGAGCTCTCCCCGGAGGATCGCTTGCCGCGCGCGAGCACCGCCACCGCCGCCAGCACGCCCAGGAGCAGAACGGCGCCCGGAAGCAGCCAGTTCAGCGATATGTCGGTCAGTCTCATCAGGGGTCCCTTGCATTGGGATAGGGCGTAACGCCCGCCATAGTGGCCCACTCCCGACGGCCCTCAAGGGGTTTCGGGGCAAGAGGCCGCCAAGGAAGGGGGAGAGGGATGCCCAGGACGGCGTTCTGCTCGAACTGCCGCGTGAGGGGCAGGAGTTGAGTTCGAATAAGACTACCCGTACGAGTGGTTCCGCGGAAAGTTCCCGCGACGCGTGAGGAAGGTGTGAATCACCTGTTCGGGAGCCGGTGCGTGCCGGGCGGTCCGGCGGCGGTGATCCTAGTGGACTCCGGGTGTGCGGGCGGCCGTTGTCCGCATCTGACGACCACTCAAGCGGCGGCAGCGGCAGCGAGTTTGGTGATCCGGTCGCCGTCGCACGTACGGGGACACGTCGCGCAGGTGTCCTCCGGGCGAACGGTGTAGAACATGCAGCAGCTCGCCCGGTCCCGGGTGGGCAGCGGCGAACCGTCCGGACCCGTCAGCACCCGGAACCCGGCGGACCCGGTGTACGGCAGGGTCGCCCCCGGCAGCAGCAGCTCCAGCTCCCGCACGGCCCGCGCCGCCTCCCGCTCGCCCAGTATCCCGGCGACGTACCACAGCCCCTCGACCAGCTCGTCGGTCGCCATGCCCCACAGCGCTCGCCCGCGCCGCCGCATCCGGGGCCCGAAGGCCGCGAGCAGCGGCTCCAGGTGCTCGGCCACGGCCGCCCGCACCTCGGCCCGCAGGGCCTCCTCGTCCGGTACGACGACGGCGCCGGGCAGCGCGGCGGCGGGGTCGCCCGGCAGGCAGGCGACGGAGAGGGGCCGGCGCACGGCCATCCGGCCGGCCGTGCGGTCGTAGGAGACGTGCGTCACGGGCAACCGGGGCACGCGGCGGTGCAGGAACCACGGGACGGTGATCAGCAGGCAGGCGGGCCAGGCGTAGCGGTGCAGGCCGAAGCTCGCGACGACGTCCGGGCGGGCCGGCCGGCCGTAGTCCCGCACCACCTGCGCCTCGTCCCAGGCCAGGAAGGCGTCCAGCTCCGCGCCGCCCGCCGCGAGCCCGGCGGCGCCCACCCAGCCCGCGCCCCGGGGTGCCGGGTCGTCCGGGCCCAGCTCCGTCACGGTGAGCCCCGGAAAGGCCGCGCGGAGGCGGTCGTACGCGGCGGTGAGCGGCGAGGCCGCAGCGGGCATGGCGGAACCACCGGTCCTTGGGCGCGTCCGTGATCGCGGACTGGGTTGCAGAGGTAAGCTTTACCTTACCCATTCGTGCAGGAGTTTGAACTGCCGCCCGGTGCGCCTATGGTGCTTGACGGACACCGACAACCCGTCGTCAATGGCCCCAAGTACCGACAAGCCGCCAGGAGGACCCGTGAAGCAGGGCGCGCAGGGCTCCCCGGGCTCCCCGGGCGCGCCGGCCGCCGCCCGGGTGCCGGAGCAGCAGCGTCCGGCGGCCGTCGGCCCGGGCCGGGAACGGGACGCCACCGTGCCCTCCGCGGCGCGCGGTGAGCATACGCACGGGGAGCGGCCGGTTCCGGGGCCGCGGGCCGAGGTGCGGCGTTCCTCGGTGCGCGGGCAGATCCTGGACGCGTTGCGCACGGCACTGGTCACCGGTGACCTGAAGCCGGGCGAGGTCTACTCGGCGCCGGTGCTCGGGGAGCGCTTCGGTGTCTCGGCGACCCCCGTCCGGGAGGCCATGCAGCAGCTCGCGCTGGAGGGCGCCGTCGAGGTCGTGCCCAACCGGGGCTTCCGGGTGATCGAGCGGGGCGCGCGGGAGCTGGCCGAGCTGGCGGAGGTGCGCGCGCTCATCGAGGTGCCGGTGATGCTGCGGCTCGCGCGTACGGTGCCGGCCGAGCGGTGGGCCGAGCTGCGGCCGCTCGCCGAGGAGACGGTGCGCGCGGCGGCCGCGGGCTGCCCGGCGACGTACGCGGAGTCCGACCGCTCCTTCCACCGGGCGGTGCTCGCCCTGTCGGGCAACGCACAGCTGGTCCGGATCGCCGAGGACCTCCATCGCCGGTCCCAGTGGCCACCGGTCCGCCACGGCCGGGCCGGCCTGGTCGCGGACGCGGCCGAACACCTGGCCCTGCTGGACGCGTTGACCGCGGGCGACCTGGAGGTCGTGCGGGAACTGGTGACGGAGCACTTCACGGGCGCGCCCTGAGCGCCTGCGGTTAGGGCCGCCCCCACCGGCCCCCACCCGGCCACGACGTATCCGTGCCGCAAGCCGCCGATGCCCTGAAGCCGGCAGCCCCGCAACTCCCCAGGGGCGCGGGGAACTGCGCGATCAGCCCCCACGGGCCCGCACCCGGCCACGACGTACCCGTGCCGCAAGCCGCCGACGCCCTGAAGCCGGCAGCCCCGCAACTCCCCAGGGGCGCGGGGAACTGCGCGACCAGCCCCCACGGGCCCGCACCCGGCCACGACGTATCCGTGCCGCAAGCCGCCGGTGCCATGAAGCCGACGGCCCCGCAACTCCCCAGGGGCGCGGGGAACTGCGCGATCAGCCCCCACGGGCCCGCACCCGGCCACGACGTATCCGTGCCGCAAGCCGCCGACGCCCTGAAGCCGGCAGCCCCGCAACTCCCCAGGGGCGCGGGGAACTGCGCGACCAGCCCCCACCGGCCCGCACCCGGCCACCACGTGCCCGCGCCCGCACCCGCGCCCGGGCACGGCGCGGCGCACCCGCCCGCTACGCCGTCGCCGCCCCCGGTGTCGGCGGGGTCAGCTGGCGGGCCAGCCAGGTCGGTACGCCCCCCAGCAGCCGGAACAGGCGCCGTGCCTCCTCCCGGAGCCGGGACGCCTCCGGCTCGTCCTCCGTGTCGGCCAGGGACGCCAGCGCCGGGGCCGTACCCACCAGGTAGCCCAACTCCTCCCGGATCCGCAGCGATTCGGCGAAGCCGTGCCGCGCGTCGGCCAGCTCACCGTCCCGCAGCGAGAGTCCGGCCAGATGGCGCCAGGTGAAGGACAGCAGGAGGGGGTCGGCGTGCGCGGCGGCACCCGCGTGGGCGCGGTGGTACGCGGCGCGGGCCGCCTGCGGGGAGCGGGCCAGGTTCTCGGCGATCAGCCCCCGGCGGAAGTCCAGCAGGGCCCTGCCCGGCGCCCCCGGAGGGATCAGCGCCGCCGCCCGCCCGAGCGCGGCCCGCGCCTCGTCGGCGCGGTCCCGGACGCCGTGCAGGGTGGCCGTGTACGCCAGCTGGCCCCGCTCGCAGGCGGCCGCCCCACGCTCCTCGTCGCCGTGCGCGAGGGCCTCCGCCGTCCGCAGCGCGTCCTCCGCCTCCTGCCAGCCCCGCTCGGTGTACAGACACCGTTCGACCAGCAGGGCGGCCCGCTGCAGCGCCGGCGCGGGCCGGTCGGGCGGCAGCAGCGCCGCCGCGTCGGCCCAGCAGGCCCTGCTGCGCAACCGCCATACCGCGGTCTGGACAGGATCGTCATCGGTCGTTCCATTACCAGACATGGCGGTATACGCCACGTTGCCCTCCCCATGCGCGCCATCGAGCTGTTGAGTGGTGGCGGCATTCCAGCACCAATCGCGGGGCGGGGCCAAGAGGATGGGTGAAAAATTTCACAAAGTAGTGGGGCTCGGCCGTGACCTCGTCCGGCCGCCGCGCGCCCCCGCTGACCTCAGCTCATGCGCAGGGCCAGGAAGAAGTCCAGCTTGTCCTCCAGCCGGGAGAGGTCCCGTCCCGTCAACTGCTCGATCCTGCCGACCCGGTAGCGCAACGTGTTGACGTGCAGGTGGAGCCGGGTGGCGCAGCGCGTCCAGGAGCCGTCGCAGTCGAGGAACGCCTCCAGGGTCGGGATCAGCTCGGCCCGGTGCCGGCGGTCGTAGTCCGTCAGCGGATCCAGCAGGCGGGCCGTGAAGGCGCGCCGGACGTCGTCGGGGACGAACGGCAGCAGCAGGACGTGCGAGGCCAGCTCCTGGTGGCCGGCGGCGCAGACCCGGCCGGTGCGGGCGGCGGCGACCCGGCGGGCGTGCCGGGCCTCCTCCAGGGCACCGCGCAGGCCCTCCGCGGAGTGCACGGCCGCGCTGACGCCCAGGGTGAGCCGGCCGTCGTCGTTCAGGCCGGCCGACAGCGGCTCCCGGACCGACTGCAGCAGCGCGTCGGCGAGCAGGCCGGCCTCCGAGCCGTCGTGCTCGGAGGAGACCGCGGGCAGCGGGACCAGGGCGATCGCCTCGTCGCCGGTGTGCGCGACGGCTATCCGGTCGGACGGCTCGGGGCCGGTCGCCAGCGGGTCGACCAGCACTTCCTCCAGCAGGGACTGGGCGACCGGTCCGCCCTCGACCTGCTCGCCCTCCCACTCCACGCGGGCCACCACGACCTGCCAGTGCGGGGCCGCCCCGAGCCCGGGCAGCAGCACCGGCGCCGCCACCCGCAGGCGGGCGGCGATCTCGGCGGGCGCGGCGCCCGTCTGCACCAGTTCCAGCACCTCCTGGGCGAGCCGCCGCCGGACCGTGCGGGCCGCGTCCCGGCGGTCCCGTTCGACGGCGATCAGCTGGGTGACGCCCTGGAGCAGGTCCAGGCGCTCCCCGGGCCAGTCGCCCGCGTCCGCCTCCACGGCCAGCAGCCAGTCCGACAGGACCGACTGGCGCACATCGCGGGGGGCCTGCGGGGCCCGGCCGGAGGAGCGGATCGGGAACAGGGAGTACGTGGTGCCGTTCAGCAGGACCCGGTGCGGGCCGCGACGGCCGGTGCGGGTGGCCGCCAGGTGCTCGGCGGCGAGCCGGGCACAGGTGTCGGCGGGCAGCGCCGGACCCGCCCCCTCGGAGCCGGCGATCAGCCGGCCGGTGGGGGAGAGCACCCAGGCCCGCAGGTCCAGGTCGGAGCCGAGCAGGTCGAGGACCACGTCCGGGCCGCCGCCCGCGGGCCCCGAGGTCATCATCCGCCGGTGCCGGTCCACGACCGCGGCCAGGTCGCCGGCGCGCTCGCCGGAGACCTGCCGGACGACGTGCTCGGTGATCGTCGCGAACGCCACCGACTCGTGCACCGCGAACAGCGGCAGCCGGTGCCGGGCGCAGGCCAGCACCAGGTCGTCCGGCACATCGCCCAGCTCGGCCTCGCCGGCCGCGAGGGCCGCCACCCCGGCCTGCACCAGGATCCGGACGAACGGCTCGGAGTCGTGGGCGTCCCGGCGCCAGGCCAGGCCCGTCAGTACCAGCTCGCCGCCGGAGAGGTAGCGGCTCGGGTCGCGCAGGTCGGTCGTCATGACCCCGCGTACCGAGCGGTCCAGCTCGTCCTCGCCGCCGAGCAGCCGCAGGCCCAGCGCGTCGGTGTCCAGCAGTGCGCGCAGCCGCATCTCGTCGCCGCCGTTCTTTGTCTCGAAACCTACGATGGATCATGGAGGGTGAGGCGGGAGCCAGCCGGAACCGGACGCCCGGGGGCGCGAAGGGCGTTCTCCGGGCTGTTTCCCGCGTTTCCCCAGGAAATCGGAGAGGTTACCGAAGACCTCCGTTCATACGAATCTACAAGATGCCCGCCCTGGCCAGCCAACTCCTTCATGGTTTCGGTGACTGACCCCGCCGGAGGACAGGGCGGTGTACTGAGTCCACTCCGCGTTAACAGGACATGAACGAGCCGGGCCTGCCGCTTACGGATTGGCTCAATCTGCACGACCACCAGACGTAGAAGAGAGCCGGTCATGGACTTCCTTCGCCCCGCCAGCTGGGATGAGGCGCTCGCCGCTAAGGCCGAGCACCCCACCGCTGTGCCGATTGCGGGAGGCACCGACGTGATGGTCGAGATCAACTTCGACCGTCGCCGGCCCGAGTACCTGCTCGACCTCAACCGCGTCGCGGACCTCTACGAGTGGGAGGTCGGCACGGACACCGTGCGGCTGGGGGCGTCCGTCCCGTACTCCAAGATCATGGAAAGTCTCCGTGCCGAGCTGCCGGGCCTGGCGCTCGCCTCGCACACGGTCGCCTCCCCGCAGATCCGCAACCGCGGCGGTGTCGGCGGCAACCTCGGCACGGCCTCGCCCGCCGGCGACGCCCACCCCGCCCTGCTCGCGGCCGGCGCCGAGGTCGAGGTGGCGTCGGCGGCCCGGGGCACCCGGCTGATCCCGATCGACGAGTTCTACACGGGCGTCAAGCGCAACGCGCTCCGCCCCGACGAGCTGATCCGCGCCGTCCACGTCAAGAAGGCCGACGGCCCGCAGCAGTACGCGAAGGTCGGCACCCGCAACGCGATGGTCATCGCCGTGTGCGCCTTCGGTCTCGCCCTGCACCCCGGGACGCGGACCGTGCGCACCGGCATCGGCTCGGCCGCCCCCACCCCGGTGCGGGCCACGGCCGCCGAGGAGTTCCTGGCCGCGGCCCTGGAGGAGGGCGGCTTCTGGGACAACGGAAAGATCATCACCCCGGCGGCCGCCAAGCGGTTCGCCGACCTGTGCGCGGCCGCCTGCAACCCGATCGACGACGTCCGGGGCACCGCGAGCTACCGCCGGCACGCCGTCGGCGTCATGGCCCGCCGGACGCTCACCTGGACCTGGGAGTCGTACCGCGGCGCCCGCCGCACCACCGAGGGAGCTGCGTGATGCGTGTCAACCTCACCGTCAACGGTCGCCCGCAGGAAGCCGACGACGTCTGGGAGGGCGAGTCCCTGCTGTACGTACTGCGGGAGCGCCTCGGTCTGCCGGGCTCCAAGAACGCCTGCGAGCAGGGCGAGTGCGGTTCCTGCACCGTCCGCCTGGACGGCGTCCCGGTCTGCGCCTGCCTGGTCGCGGCCGGCCAGGCCGAGGGCCGCGAGGTCGTGACCGTCGAGGGCCTCGCGGACCACGCCAGGGAGCGCTCCAGGAGCGGCTGCGCCACCGGCGTCCGCGGCACCCCGCTCGACGAGGCCAGGGCATGGCAGGCCGAGGGGCCCGACGCGCAGGCCGCCGAGGGCTCCGGGCTCTCCCCGGTCCAGCAGGCCTTCATCGACGCCGGCGCCGTCCAGTGCGGCTTCTGCACCCCCGGTCTGCTCGTCGCCTCCGACGAGCTGCTGGAGCGCAACCCCGACCCGAGCGACGCCGACATCCGTGAGGCGCTGTCCGGCAACCTGTGCCGCTGCACGGGCTACGAGAAGATCATGGACGCGGTCCGCCTGGCCGCCGCCCGCCGGTCCGAGGGGGTCTGACATGCAGGCCGACGGTGCTCCTACGAAGATCACACAGGGCGCGCGGACCAAGGGCGGCATCGGGGAGTCCACGCTCCGCCCGGACGGCACCCTCAAGGTCACCGGCGAGTTCGCGTACTCGTCCGACATGTGGCACGAGGACATGCTGTGGGGCCAGATCCTGCGCTCCACCGTCGCGCACGCCGAGATCGTCTCGATCGACACCGGCGAGGCCCTCGCGACGCCCGGCGTCCACGCCGTCATGACGTACGACGACCTGCCCACCGACGTGACGCACTACGGCCTGGAGATCCAGGACACCCCGGTCCTCGCGCACGGCAAGGTGCGCCACCACGGCGAGCCGGTCGCCCTCGTCGCCGCCGACCACCCGGAGACGGCCCGCCGCGCCGCCGCGAAGATCAAGGTCGAGTACCGCGAACTCCCGGTGATCACCGACGAGGCCTCCGCGACCGCCCCGGACGCGGTCCTCGTCCACGAGAACCGCCACGACCTCCCGCAGTCTCAACTTCGTTCGACCGGGGGGACCCCCGTCGCCGGGCACGTCCCGCACCCGAACATCGTGCACCGCCAGCCGATCGTCCGCGGCGACGCGGACGAGGCCGCCCGGCGGGCGGACGTGATCGTCAAGGGCGAGTACACCTTCGGCATGCAGGACCAGGCCTTCCTCGGCCCCGAGTCCGGCCTCGCCGTGCCCGAGGAGGACGGCGGCGTCCACCTCTACATCGCCACCCAGTGGCTCCACTCCGACCTGCGCCAGATCGCGCCCGTCCTCGGCCTGCCCGAGGAGAAGGTGCGGATGACGCTGGCCGGCGTCGGCGGCGCGTTCGGCGGCCGCGAGGACCTGTCGATGCAGATCCACGCCTGCCTGCTCGCGCTGCGCACCGGCAAGCCGGTGAAGATCGTCTACAACCGGTTCGAGTCCTTCTTCGGGCACGTCCACCGGCACCCGGCGAAGCTCTCCTACGAGCACGGCGCCACCAGGGACGGCAAACTCACGCACATGAGGTGCCGGATCGTCCTGGACGGCGGCGCCTACGCCTCCGCCTCCCCGGCGGTCGTCGGCAACGCCTCCTCGCTGTCGGTCGGCCCCTACGCGGTGGACCACGTCGACATCGAGGCCCTCGCCCTCTACACCAACAACCCGCCCTGCGGCGCCATGCGCGGCTTCGGCGCGGTCCAGGCGTGCTTCGCCTACGAGGCGCAGATGGACAAGCTGGCGAAGAAGCTGGGCATGGACCCGGTGGAGTTCCGGCGGCTGAACGCGATGGAGCAGGGGACCCTCATGCCGACGGGCCAGCCCGTCGACTCCCCGGCCCCGGTCGCCGAACTCCTGCGCCGGGTCAAGGCGATGCCGCTGCCGCCGGAGCGCCAGTGGGAGTCCAGCGAGGGCCCCGACGTACGCCAGCTGCCCGGCGGTCTGTCCAACACCACGCACGGCGAGGGCGTCGTACGGGGTGTCGGCTACGCGGTCGGCATCAAGAACGTCGGCTTCTCCGAGGGCTTCGACGACTACTCCACCGCCAGGGTGCGCATGGAGGTCGTGGGCGGTGAGCCGGTCGCGACCGTGCACACCGCGATGGCGGAGGTCGGCCAGGGCGGGGTCACCGTCCACGCGCAGATCGCCCGCACCGAACTGGGCGTCACCCGGGTCACGATCAACCCGGCGGACACCCGGGTCGGTTCCGCGGGCTCCACCTCGGCCTCTCGGCAGACGTACGTCACCGGCGGCGCCGTGAAGAACGCCTGCGAGCTGGTCCGCGAGAAGGTCCTGGCGATCGGGCGCCGCAAGTTCGGCTCCCACCACCCGGCCTGGGCCACCGCCGAACTCCTCCTGGAAAGCGGCAAGGTCGTCACCGACGGCGGCGAGATCCTCGCCGACCTCGCCGACGTGCTGGAGGACGAGGCCGTGGAGATCGAGGCGGAGTGGCGGCACCGGCCGACCGAGGCCTTCGACCGGCGCACCGGCCAGGGCAACGGGCACGTCCAGTACTCCTTCGCCGCCCACCGCGCGGTCGTCGAGGTCGACACCGAACTCGGCCTGGTGAAGGTCGTCGAACTGGCCTGCGCCCAGGACGTCGGCAAGGCGCTCAACCCGCTCTCCGTCGTCGGCCAGATCCAGGGCGGTACGACCCAGGGCCTGGGCATGGCGGTGATGGAGGAGATCATCGTCGACCCGAAGACCGCCAAGGTCAGGAACCCGTCCTTCACGGACTACCTGATCCCCACGATCCTCGACACGCCGACCATCCCGGTCGACGTGCTCGAACTCGCCGACGACCACGCCCCGTACGGGCTGCGCGGCGTCGGCGAGGCCCCGACCCTGTCGTCCACCCCGGCCGTCCTCGCGGCGATCCGGGACGCGACCGGGCTGGAGCTCGACCGCACTCCGGTACGGCCCGAGCACCTCACGGGAACCGCGTAACACCACCAAGCTCTCCGGGCGGCGCAGGGAACGTCACACACTCCGCCGCGTCGCCCGGAGGAACCCCCCTTCGAGTTCCGCTCCGCTCGCGGTCCTCGAAGAAGTACCAGGAAATTCGTTCGTCTCGGGCCGTCCCCCGGGTCGTCCATTCCCAAATCCCGCGGCCGTCAGGTCGGCTCGCGGGTGCCCCTGTGAACCTTGGGAGATGGCACCATGACCCAGCAGTCAGTGGAGCCCAGGACCGCAGCCGACGACGCCGGCGATGGCAGCCGCGTCCCGGCCGGGCGGTCCTGGCTCGACCGGTACTTCCACATATCCAGAAGAGGATCCACGGTCGCGCGTGAGGTGCGCGGCGGCATCACCACCTTCATGGCGATGGCCTACATCCTCCTGCTCAACCCCCTCATCCTGTCCGGCAAGGACGCGGCGGGGGACACGCTCGGCCAGAAGGCGCTGATCACCGCGACCGCGTTCGCGGCGGCCTTCACCACCCTGCTGATGGGCTTCGTCGGCAAGGTGCCGCTCGCCCTCGCCGCCGGCCTCTCCGTCTCCGGTGTCCTGTCCTCGCAGGTCGCCCCGGAGATGACCTGGCCGCAGGCCATGGGCATGTGCGTGATGTACGGCGTGGTCATCATGCTGCTGGTCGTCACCGGCCTACGTGAGATGATCATGAACGCGATCCCGCTCGCGCTCAAGCACGGCATCACCATGGGCATCGGCCTGTTCATCGCCCTCATCGGCTTCTACAAGTCCGGCTTCGTGCACCAGGGCAAGGCCACGCCGCTCGCCCTCGGTCCCGCCGGTGAACTCGCCGGCTGGCCGGTGCTGCTCTTCGCCGGCACCCTGCTGCTGATCTTCATGCTGCAGGCCCGGAACGTCCCCGGCGCCATCCTCATCGGCATCGTCTCGGGCACGGTCGTCGCCGCCGTCCTCAACGGGCTCGGCGTCATCGACCCCGAGCAGTGGGCCAACGGCGCTCCGCAACTGCACGGCGGCGCGGTCTCGATGCCCGACTTCTCGCTCTTCGGAGACGTGGAGTTCGGCGGCTGGGGCCAGGTCGGCGCGATGACCGTCGGCATGATCGTCTTCACCCTGGTGCTCGCCGGGTTCTTCGACGCCATGGCCACCATCATCGGCGTCGGCACCGAGGCGAACCTCGCCGACGACAAGGGCCGGATGCCGGGCCTGTCCAAGGCGCTGTTCATCGACGGCGCCGGCGGCGCGATCGGCGGCGTGGCGGGCGGCTCCGGCCAGACCGTGTTCATCGAGTCGGCCACCGGCGTCGGCGAGGGAGCGCGTACGGGCCTGGCCTCCGTCGTGACGGGCCTGTTCTTCGCGGCCTGTCTGTTCTTCACCCCGGTCACCGCGATCGTCCCGCAGGAGGTCGCCTCCGCCGCCCTGGTCGTCATCGGCGCCATGATGCTGATGAACGCCCGGCACGTGGACTGGGCCGACCGCGCGACCGCCATCCCGGTGTTCCTGACCGTCGTCCTGATGCCGTTCACGTACACCATCACCACCGGTGTCGCCGCGGGCGTCATCTCCTACGTCGCCATCAAGGCGGGCCAGGGCAAGGCACGCGAGATCGGCGCCTTCATGTGGGGACTCACGGTCGTGTTCCTCGTGTACTTCGCCCTCCATCCCATCGAGGCCTGGCTGGGCGTGCACTAGCCGCGCCCACGCCGTGTACGAGCTGTGCCGGCCGGCGCCCGGGGACGGGAAGACCGTCCTGGACCGCTGCGGCACAGCGACGAGGATGCCTTCGCCCCGGGCTCACCTGTGGCGGCGTCATCGGCATCCTCGTCACACCGGTCCGGGCGGACGGTCCCGCCCGGCCGGTGTTCGCGGCCGCGCCGGCCGCCGCCGCCCGTGGGGAGGCGGCGGCGGCCGCGCGGATCGCCGAGGGTCCGGCACCGCTGCGGGGCCGGGCCCTCCTCGTGCGCCCCGACGGGTCGTACGACGGCGGCTCCGGCGCCCGCCCCGAGGGCGGGCCGGGCCGGTGGCCGGCGCCGGTGCCGGGAAAAGCGGTTGCCGGACGGGGCCGTCCCCGTGCTTGCATGAGGCCATGGTTTCCCCCGACCGGCTGGCGGCCTTCGCCGCCCTCTCCCTCCTGCTGATCGTGGTGCCCGGCCCCAGCGTCCTGTTCGTGATCGGACGGGCCCTGGCCCACGGCCGCCGCGCCGCGCTGACCACCGTCGTCGGCAACACGCTCGGCGCGTACCTGCTCGTCGTGGCCGTGGCGCTCGGCATCGGTTCGGTCGTCGAGCGCTCGGTCCTCGTCTTCACCGCCCTGAAGCTCGCGGGCGCCGCCTACCTCGTGTACCTCGGCGTCAAGGCGTGGCGGCGGCGCGGCTCGCTGCGGGAGGCGGTCGCCGCATCCGGCGGCCCCGCGCACGGCGGCCTGCGCACCCTCTGGGAGGGCTTCGCGGTCGGCGTGGCCAACCCCAAGACGATGGTGTTCTTCGCCGCCGTGCTGCCCCAGTTCGTGGACCGGGAGCAGGGGCACGTCCCGGCACAGATGCTGCTGCTCGGGATGGTCTTCAACGGCATCGCGGTGATCTGCGACGGCGTCTGGGGACTGGCCGCCTCCGCCGCCCGGGACTGGTTCGCCGGCTCGCCCCGGCGGCTGGCCGCGGTCGGCGGAGCGGGCGGGCTGACGATGATCGGCCTGGGCGTGACGGTCGCCATGACGGGCCGCACGGACTGAAAGGCCGAGCCGCCGGCGCCGGTCAGGGCCGCCTGAGCAGCCGGTTCGCGGCCCGGCCGAACACGAGGCGGGACGTGTGTTCGACCACGCCGTCGAAGGCCCGGGGCAGGAAGCGGACCCGCAGTTCCTCCCGCCACACCACCCGGCTGCGGCCTCCGGGCCCCGGCCGGACCTCGATCTCCGCCCAGCCCTGGATCAGCCGCCCCCGCTTCTCCAGCCGGCACAGGCCGCCCTCGCCGCCGGCCGGCGGGTGCCAGACCGTCACCTCCATGACGTCGTCGAGGGTGAGCGGGCCGACACCGGAGCGGGCCACCAGGCGGGTGCCCTCGCGGGTCGGCGGGGGCGTGAGGACCCTGATCCGGGTCAGCGGGACCGCGTCGGCGTGGCGGGGCCAGTCCGTGAGCCGGCGCCACGCCTCGTCGAGCGGAAGCGGGGCCGTACGTTCCAAAGAGAAGGTGGGCACGGCACGATCGTAGGCAATGGGGCCCGGTCACCGGCGTGTTCGCCACTCCCCGTCGCCCCGCTCGCGTAGCGGGTGTCCATGAGGAGACGTATTCTGAAACAGCCGGTGCGCGGGGCGGCGCCACGGCCCTCCTCCTTCTAGGCTTCCTGCCACGGGCCGGGCATTCCGCCCGCCTCCCGGGGGAGTTGATCCTATGCCGTTGAAGAACTACGGCGTCCTGCTCGCCCGCGCCGTCGACACCCGGCGCGAGGGTGCGAGGGAGACACCGCACTACCAGATCCACCTCACCGACGACCACGGCACCCATTACCGGGCCGCGGTCAATGTGCTCTCGCAGGAGCACCCCTCCGAGCTGCTCTACCTGGTCGCCGACGATTTCCGGCATCCGCTGACCGCCCGTCTGGAGGGGCTGCCGAGCGGCTGGAACACCTTGCCGGCCGGTCCGGGCGGCCCGAACCTGGACTTCGTGCGCGGCAACCTGTTCGACCCGGCGGGGATGCGCACGCTCCCGCCGGACGTCGCGGGCCCCGACAACGACCTCGCCGACCTCCTCGACCACTATGTACGGCGCGCCGTCGACGACCCCGAGGCCCGGGTGTACCTCTTCGGGGCCCGCTTCGGTCCCGAACCCGCGGTCAAGGACAAGGTGTTCGGGTTCCTGCCGGGGAACGGCGTGCACGACATCCACATGAACCAGGGCAACAGTCACCGGTTCCGCGGCGACGACGGCGTCTGGCAGGACGGCGGGCTTCTCCTGCACTTCCCGGGGCAGTCCCGCTGGGTCGGCATCTTCCTGGCCTTCCAGAGCCAGTCCTGGCACACCGACGACACCACCGGGCACACCCTGGACGACGTCGACGGCACCCGGCCCACGCCGACCGCACGGCCCGTGCGGATCGTCGCGGCGCTGGTCAATCCCAAGGGTCCCGCCCCCGAGGCGGAGACGGTGACCCTCCTCAACGCCTCGCCGGACCCGGTGGACCTGACCGGGTGGCGTGTCGTCGGCCGCCTGGGCCTCGGGGCGCCGGTCCCGGCCACGGCCCCGCTCGCGGCCGGTTCCTGCCTCACCGTGCCCCTCGGCACGGACGCCCAACTCGGCAACCACGGCGGCGAGATCACCCTGCTCGACGCGGCCGGCCTGAAGGTGCACGGTGTGTCCTACACCGGTGACGAGGCCGCCCGCGAGGGATGGACGGTGGTGTTCTGAGGGATACGGCGCGCGGTCACGTCAGGGGCGGTACACCTTGCCGGGCTCGGCCTCGCCGGGCGCCAGCAGCTGAGGGACCGTCACGAAGACGTAGCCGCGCGCCTTCAGCGCGTCGATGATGCCGGGCACGGCCGGCACGGTTCCGGCGTAGAGGTCGTGCAGCAGGATGATCCCGTCCCGGGACGACTGGTCGAGGACGCGCTTGGTGATGAGCGCCGAGTCGTCGGTCGTGTAGTCCTTGGCGGTCACGCTCCACAGCACCTCCGCCAGGCCCAGCTCCTTGCAGATCTCGTGCACGTTGGCGTCGGTGCGGCCCTGCGGCGGCCGCATCAGCGTCGGCTTGCGGCCGGTGAGCCGCTCTATCGCGTCGTTGGGCCGCTTCAGCTCCTCGCGTATCTGCGCGTCCGATATGCGGGTGAGGATCTGGTGGTCCCAGGTGTGGCTGGCGACCTCGTGGCCCTCCGCCGCCATCCGCTTGACCAGCTCCGGGTACTTCTCGATGTGCCCCTTGCCGAGCAGGAAGAACGTCGCCGGGACCCTCTTCTCCTTGAGGATGTCGAGCAGGCGCGCCGAGTTCTCGCTGGGCCCCGCGTCGAAGGTGAGCGCGATGCACTTGGCCTCGCGGCAGTCGACGGTGCCGAACCGGGCCGGCGCCCCGTGCGCCGCCTCGGCGCGCGCGGTGCTCGGCGCCGTCGTGTCGACCTGGGCGCAGCCGGAGAGGGCGAGCGTCAGGCAGGCCGCGGCGGACGCGATGGCCCAGCCGCGCAACCTTCGGGCCGTTGCGCGCATCTTCCTGGGCGCGTGCTGCGGCATCGGGAGCGTGTCGGTCAATGGAGGCATGCGGGGACTATACACCGCGTGTATAGTCCGGCAGTTCGAATCCCTCTGAGTGGCCGTGCGGGAGAGCACCATGGAGGGAGGGGGCCCGGACACCCCGGCGGAAGGACCACCCATGCGCTTCCGGGACCGCGCCGAAGCCGGCCGGGCACTCGCCGGACTGCTGAGCGGCCTGCGTGAGCGGGGCGACCTCGCCGGCCCGCTCCTCGTCCTCGCCCTGCCCCGCGGTGGGGTCGCCGTCGCCGAGCCCGTCGCCAGGGCCCTCGGTGCCCCGCTCGACGTGCTCGTCGTCCGCAAGATCGGCGCCCCGCACCACCAGGAGTTCGCCGTCGGCGCGCTCGCCGCGGACGATCCGCCGCTCTTCGACGCCGACAGCCTCGGCCACCTCGGCCTCACCGAGGACTCCCTCGCCGCGGCCGTGGACCGCGAGCGGGAGGAACTGCGCCGCCGCGAGCGGCGCTACCGCGGTGACCGCCCGCCACCGGACCTGAAGGGCCGCACGGTGATCGTGGTCGACGACGGCCTGGCCACCGGCGCCACCGCCCGCGCCGCCCTGCGCCACATCCGGCGCCGCGGACCCGCCCGCCTCGTCCTCGCCGTACCGGTCGGCGCCCCGGACTCCCTGGACTCGCTCGCCACGGAGGCCGACACGGTCGTCTGCCCGCACCGCCCGGCCGCCTTCGCCGCGGTGGGCCAGTGGTACGACGACTTCGAGCAGCTCAGCGACGCCCAGGTGGTCACCGCCCTGCGGAACACCTGACGCCACCACCGCCCATGACATGACGCCGGTCCACCCGTGACCGGAGCGGCCGGCCGCCGACGGGAAGCCGCCGGACACCGGCCGGTGACCGTCCGGCACGGACCCGGGACCGCACGGATGCCAGGCCGCACGGCTGCCGGCCAGGGGCGCCTCTCACCGCTCGGCGGACGCGAAGGCGGCGGCCGGACATGCCCGGTCTCTCGTCATCGGGCACGGCCCCTCGGGCCCTCACGGTGGCTCCCTCTCGGGCCGGAGTGCCGCCGTCCGCTCACCCCGGCCGGCCGCCGAGTCGCTTCCCGTGCCGGGGTTCCTCTGTGCCCACGGCCCCTCGGTCGGTCACAGTCCCGTGCACACCAGTAGTACCGGACCGGTACTCGGAGTAACCTCACAACCATGACGCGCACGGGGGAGCGAGTCGGAACGGCGCGGTTACGGACACCGGCCTGGATCGCGCGCATCGAGACGCCGGACGGGCTGGTCCTCGGCGCGGGCGTACTGCTCGCGCCCGAACGGGTGCTCACCGCAGGCCATGTCGTCAGCCCGGGCCACCCCTACACCGTCCGCCTGGTCGCCGTTCCCGACCTGGGCGCCGTGGCCGCCACCGTCAGCCCCGACGAGCACGTGCCCCAGCGCGAGCACCTCGGCGACCGCGGCGGCGACCTCGCCCTGCTGCGCCTGGCCGCACCGCTGCCCGCCGAACACACCACCCGGCTCTACCGGCTGGCCGCCCCGCACGGCCCCGTCAGCATGTACGGCTTCCCGGCCGGCGACGACGGCGGCCGCTGGCACGGCGCCACGCTGGTCGCCGCCCGCGGCCGGGACAGCCAGGTGCAGCTGCGCCCGGCCACCCCCGGCGAACTCGCCGCCCCCGGCTTCAGCGGCGGCGGTGTCGTCGACCACGCCACCGACCAGGTCATCGGCATCGTCCTCAGCGTCGACGAGGGCCCGGGCTCCGCCTTCAGCTACATGAGCCCCACCGAGACCATCCTCAGCCACCTGCCCCAGGTCGCCGCCTGGACCGACGGCGCCGAGGCCGTCGACCCCCGCCTGCGCACCGGCACCGGCGCCGCCGCCGGCCGGCTCGACGTCCCCTTCGCCACCGAACTCGCCTCCTGGTTCCGCGGCGAGGGCTGGCCCGTCCTCGTCACCGTGGTCCCCGCCCGCGGCGACCGCGCCTGGACCCTGCAGCGGGCCGTCACCCTCGCCGACCGCGAGCTGCGCACCCACCGCAACACCAGCGCCTTCAGCCACGACCCGCCCGAGACCGTGCCCCCCGCGGGCGGCCACGACCTCGCCCTGGACGTCGACGGGCTGACGGCCGCGGAGGTCATGGACCGGATCGCCGAACGCCTCGGCATCCGCGACGACCCCCGGCCCGAACGGCTCGGCACCCTGCGCCTCCCGCTCGCCGCCGTGCTCGTCGCCGTCGACCGTGCGGCCGACCCCGACGCCCTGCTCGGCCTGCTGGACCGGCTCGCCGGACAGGGCGCCCGGCTGCTGCTGGCGTTCCGGCACCCGGGCGAGCGCGCCGCCCGGGCCGCGGAGACCCTCGTACACCGGCCGCTGCGCGACCGCTGGGCCCGGCTGCGCGCCGAACTCGACCGGATCACCGGGGAACTGGGACCGGCGCTCGACGCCCGCCGGGATCGCGTGCTGCCCCGCCCCGGCGCCCGGCCCCTGCTCGACCGGGCCGAAGCCGGGGTCCGGCGCAGCCAGATGCTGCGCGCCTGGCTGGCCCACGCCCCCGACCAGGAGCGCGCACCCGGCCGCGCCGACGCGCTGTTCACCTTCGAGGACGCCGTCGGCCGCCGCCGCCGGCGCCTGGAGGAGGCCATCGGCATGCTCGACGCCCGGCTGCGCCGCCGCGAGGAACTCCTCGGCCGGGTCGGCGCGGAATGGCCGCTGTGCCGGCAACGGGCCGCCGCACAGGGCGACCGGGTCATGGCCGCGTACCGGCTCTACGAGGAAGCCGCGTCGCTGCTGCGGCACACCCCCTGCGACATCGAACGGGCCGAGGCCGCCGTCGAGCGGTTCGTCGGCTTCTGCTCCGGCACCGCGGACGAAGAGGAGGGCGCGTCATGACCTCGTGCGTCCGGCCCGGCTGCGCGGGCCGCATCATGCGCACCGGCTACTGCGACACCTGCGGCCACCGGCACGCCGAGCCGCGCACCGAACCGCCGGCCGGGCCCCCGGCCGGCACCGCCGAGGAGCCCCCCGGCCCGGCGGCCGTGCACGCCGTCGCCGGAGTCGGCGAACTCGACCAGCACGGACTGGTCGTGCTGCCCGAGGTCCCCGTCCCCGACGACGTGCTCGTCGAGGATCCCCGCCTGCTCACCGGCGGCCGCCGCTGCGGCGCCGACGGCTGCAGCATGACCATCGGCGTCGGCTACGGCGGCCAGCCCGCCCGCGCCACCGGCCGCTGCCCCCGCTGCGGCACCCCCTACTCGCTGATGCCCCAACTCGTCACCGGCGAGGTCGTCGCGGACCACTACAAGGTGCTCGGCTGCCTCGCCCACGGCGGCCTCGGCTGGATACACCTCGCCGAGGACACCCGCGCCGACGGCCACCGGGTCGTCCTCAAGGGCCAGATCAACGTCAACGACGCGCTCGCCCGCCGCACCGCCGTGGAGGAGCGCCGCTCCCTCACCGACCTGCACCACCCCGACATCGTCCGCATCATCACCTACGCCGAACACCGCGCGCCGGGCCGCGCCGCCGCCGGTTACCTGGTCATGGACTACATCGGCGGACGCTCCCTGCAACAGCTCTTCGACGCCGACGACGTCGAACGGATCTTCCACGGCCGCCCCCGCCTCGACCACGTCCTCACCTACGGCTGCAAGATCCTCGGCGCCCTGCAGTACATGCACGAACGCGGCCTGCTCTACTGCGACATGAAGCCGTCCAACGTCATCCACTTCGGCCGGGCCGTCAAGGTCATCGACCTCGGCGCCGTCCGCGCCGCCGGCGACCGCACCTCCGCCTACGTCTACACGCCCGGCTTCGCCCCGCCCAAGGACGAGATCGAGCAGCGCGGCTGGCACGTCGACAGCGACCTCTACACCGTCGGCATGACCCTCCAGGCCCTGGCCCGCGGCACCGAACCCGCCCGCGGCCTCGCCCCCGACTCCTTCCGCCGCATCGTGGCCCGTGCCACCCACGCCGAACCCCGGGCCCGCTTCCGCTCGGCCGCCGAGATGTCCCGCCAGCTCTGGGAGGTGCTGAGGGAGTTCCGCTCGCTGCAGTTCGGCGAGCAGCTGCCGGAGGCCTCCACCCGGTTCCGTCCGTCCGGCGCCCGCCTCGACGCGGGCCTCGGCGCGATCCCCGCCCTGGACCACTGGACCGGCCGCCTGGGCGGGCGGCCCCCCGGTCTCGACGTCTCCCCGCCCGCCGCCGCCGAGGTGGCCGGCGCCCTGCCCGAGCCGGTCCCGGACCCCGACGACGGCGCCGCCCTGCTGCTGGACTCCTTCCCGCCCGACGCCCCCGACCGGGTCGCCCGCCAGTGGCCCCGCGAGTCCCGCCTCGGCACCCCCGAGACCGCGCTGTGGCTGTGCCGCGCCTACCTCAGGAAGGGCGAGCGGCAGGCGGCGCAGAGCTGGCTCGCCGAGGCCGAGACCCAGCTCGGCGAACGCGCCGCCGCCCACGACTGGCGCATCGCCTGGCACCGCGGCGTGCTGCACCTCAGCAAGGGCGAGGTGGACCTGGCCGGCGCCCGCTTCGACGCCGTCCACCAGGCCCTGCCCGGCGAGTACGTGCCCAAACTGGCCCTCGGCTACTGCGCCGAACACACCGACGGCACCCGCCCGGGCCGGGCCATGCGGTACTACGAGGCCGTCTGGCGACGGGACTCCGCGCACACCGCCGCCGCCTTCGGCCTGGCCCGCGGCCACCTGGCCCGCGGCGACCGGGATGCCGCCGTCCACGTCCTCGACGAGGTCCCCGCCACCTCCCGGCACCACGACGCCGCCCGCGTCGCGGCCGTACGCATCCGTGCCGGTGTCCTGCACGGCGGCCCGCCCACCCCGGCCGGCCTGCGGGACGCGGCCCGGCGGCTGCCCGAACTGCGCCTGGACGGCGGCGCGGCGGACGGCGAGTCCCGGGCCCGGCTGGTCGCCGAGGTGCGCGACAACGCCCTGCACAGCCGGCCGCCGCAGGGCTGGGGGCCGGACTTCCCGGCCGGTGACCTGCTCGGACCCGGCGACGAGGACAGCCTGCGCACCCGTCTTGAGCACTCCTTCCGGCAGCTGGCCGCGCAGGCCCGCACCGCCGGGGAGCACGGCCGGCTGCTCGACCTGGCCCATGCGGTCCGGCCGATGACCACCTTCTGACCACATCCACGATCCCGGGGGAGAGGCGGCGATGACCGTGGCCGAGGAGACCGAGGTGACCCTCGCGGTCGGCCAGCAGAAGGACCTGCCCGCCGTGCCGGACGCGGCCGGGCGGCACACCGACCGGGAGATGCACGCCATCCTGGAGATCGGGGTCCGCGGCCCGGACGGCGCCGGGCACGCCGGCGCGCCCGCGCCCGGCACCGGGCCCGCGCTCGCCGAGGTGCTGATCGTCGACACCTCCCGCTCGATGCTCCACCCGGCGGCGAAACTGCACGCGGCCAAGGACGCCACCGTCGCGGCGGTCCGGATGCTGCCCGACGGCACCGCCTTCGCCGTGCTCTCCGGGCGGTTCGAGGCCGGCGTGGTCCACCCGGGTCCCGGCCGGCCGGTGCTCGCCGTCGCCGGGCCCGGCGAGCGCGAGGCCGCCGAGCGGGCCGTACGCATCCTGGACGCGGACGGCGGCACCGCCATCGGCGCCTGGCTCGAACTCGCCCGGCGGCTGCTCAAGGACCATCCCGCTCCGGTCAAGCACGTCCTGCTGCTGACCGACGGACGCAATGAGCACGACGACCGCTCCCGCCGGCCGCTGGAGACCGTTCTCGACGCCTGCGCGGGCCAGTTCGTCTGCGACGCCTGGGGGATCGGCGACGACTGGGACGCGGAACTGCTGCTGAACATCACCCGGCGGCTGCACGGCCGGGCCCGGGCCGTCCGCGTGGAGTCGGAACTCACCGCCGCCTACGAGGAGCTGATGACCGGCCTGCTGGGCACGTCGGTGCCCGAGCTGCGGATCAGGCTGACACCCACCCCCGGCACGGTGATCCGGCAGGTCAAGCAGGTGGTGCCGAACGAGCAGGAGCTGCAGCCCGTCCCGGCGGGCCCCGGGGGGCGCGCCGCGGAGTACGTCACCCGTGCCTGGGGCGACGAGGTACGGCACTTCCAGGTCGTCCTGACCGCCGACCCGACCGGCCGGGAGAGGGGCGAGGACCTCCAGCTGGCGGCCGTGGAGATCGTCGTACCCGACGTACGGCGTCCGGTGCGGCTGCCCGCACCGCAGCCCGTCCTGGTGCGCTGGACCGACAACCCGCTCGACGCCTCCCGGCAGTACCCCGGGGTCCGCCGGCACGAGCTGTACCAGCAGGCGAGCGCCGCCGTCGCCAAGGCCTACCGGGCCTGGCTGCGCGGCACGGACGGCCGGGACACGGCGGACCTCGCACTCTCCCGGGCGCTCGCGCTGGCCGCCGAACTGGCCGACACCCAGCTGCTCGGCGCGCTCCGGCGGATCGAGGCCGCTCCGGGCACCGGACGGGTCCGCTCCGGCCTCAAGGACGTCGACTGGCAGCACCTGATCCTCTCCAGCGCCCTGGCGACCCCGCCGGACCAGGCCGCGCCCGCACCGCCGGCACCGGACCAGGGCCGGGCGGGGGCCTCCGCCCGGACCGGTGCCGGTGCCCTCGGGCCGTCCGCGGACGGAACCGCCGGCCCACCCGGGTCCGCCCCGCCCGGTTCCGCCGGGCCGGCCGTCCCCGTCCGTCCCGACGGGCTGGTCGAGTGCCCGGACTGCAAGTGGCTCGGCCCGGCCGACTCCCTCTACTGCGGGGGCGACTGCGGTCGGCCGCTGAGGGAGCCGTCCGCATGAACACCCCCAGCGGCGCGCACCCCGGACAGCTCCCGGGCCACGGTCCTGCCTCCGTGCCGCGCCCGGGAGGCCGTCCCGCGGACCGGCGTGCCCCCGGCCGGTGGTCCCGTCGCCTCGGCGTGCTGCTCGACCGGCTCTCCGGCGCCGGCCCGGGTCCGGGGGAGGGCGGCAGTACGACCGCCCGCGACCTCGCCGTCCGCCACCGCCTGCTGCTGGCCCTGTCGGCCCTGCTCACGCTGTCCCTGTTCGTGTCCTACCAGGGCGTGCACGACGACGTGAACCCGCTGCGCACCTCCAGCGCCCCGGCCGTCCTGTCCCTCGACACCGCGCTGTACGCGCTCGGCCAGGCCCAGCGGGACGCCGGCGCGCCGGCCCCGACCAGCGACTTCCAGAAGCAGATCTCCGTCGCCGCGCAGAGTCTCGCGGCCGCCGCCGCCGACGACGACATCGGCGGACCGGCGGGCCGCCAGGCCCTGCAGACGGTCGCCGGGCTGATCACCGTCTACTCCGTCAAGGTCCAGCAGTCCCAGCTCCAGCCCGACGGAAGCGTGCTGCGCGAGGCCTACCTCAGCTACGCCACCAGCATCCTGACGGAGAAGGGCTCCGGGATACAGGCCCGCCTGACGGCCCTGCAGCGCCAGCAGCGAGCCGCGGTGAACCGGCAGACCTCGTTCGGCCCGCTGCTGTGGTCCGCCTGGAGCGCGACCCTGCTGCTCACTCTCGCCCTCACCGCGGCGCTCCTGGAGACCCAGCGCTTCCTGCGCCACCGCTTCCGGCGCCGCTACAACCGCCAGCTCCTGGCCGCCACGGTCGTGTCGCTCGCCGGCGTCGGCATCGCCGTGCTGTTCACCGTGTGGACCCACCAGGGGATGGCGGACACCCGTACGCTGCTCGACCGCCCGCTGCCCGGGCGGCAGATCCCCGACGCGGGGCGGCGCACCGCCTCGTACCTGGCCGACACCGGCTTCCGCGCGGCGGCGGCGGTGTGGATCCTGATAGGAGGCGTCCTGCTCATGGCACTGGCCGAGACGGGCCTGCGGCGGCACATCGACGACTACCGGTTCAGGCCCCGGTGAGCGCGCACCCCGGCGGCCCCCCGACGGCCGTCCCCGGCACCCGGTCCCGCCCCGCCCGCCGCCTGGCCCGCACCGTCACCGTGGTCGCGAGCTGCCTGGCCCTCCTGGCGGCGGCCGTCGTGGTGGGCGTACGCGCCCTCGGGCAGGAGCCGACCGTCACCCTGCTGGCCAACTGGACCGGCGAGGACGAGCAGCACTTCCGCAGGGCGGTCATCGAGCCGTTCGAGCGGAAGTACCACATCCACGTCGACTACCAGGGCAGCAACGCCGAGAGCCAGGTCCTCGGCGCGGACGTCGAGGCCGGTACACCGCCCGACGTGGTGGTGCTCACCGGCCCCGGCGAACTCGCCGAGTACGCCCGCCAGAAACACCTCGTCGCCCTCGACCAACTGGTGCGCCGAGAGGATTTCGGCACCTCCTGGGCCACACCGCTCGCGGACGGGCACGTGTACTGGTTCCCGCTCAAGGCCGATCTGAAGAGCATCGTCTGGTACCCGGCCGACGTGGGCGGACGGCAGCTCGGCCAGGCGGTGCACCGGCCCGACCGGTGGTGCCTCGGCATGGGCTCCGGCGCCACCAGCGGCTGGCCGGGCACCGACTGGATCGAGGACATCCTGCTCCAGCGGTACGGCCCGGACGTCTACGAGCGGTGGGTGCGCGGCGATCTGTCCTGGCGGTCGAAGCAGGTGAAGGAGGCGTGGACCGTCTGGCGCGACCTGGTCGGCGCCGGCGGCGACCCGGAACTGGTGCGGCGGGCCCTGAAGACGCCGTACCGGTCGGCGTCGGAGCCGGTCGCCGCGACCCCGCGGGGCTGCATGCTGGAGCACCAGGCGTCGTTCATCCGCAACCAGCCCGCCTGGCAGCACGCCGACGGCCGCTACGTGCCCTCCGCCCAGCTGATCTTCGGTGCCCCCGCCCCCCGCGCCTGGGAGGTCTCCGGCGACCTGGTCGCCCTGCTCCACGACACCCCGCAGGCGAAGAAGCTGATCGGGCACCTCGCCTCCGCCGACGCCCAACGCGCCTGGACCGCCGAGGAGTCCGGCTTCTCCGTGCATGCCGGCGTCGAACCCGCCTCCGGAGGCGCCGCGGCCTGGCACCGTTCACTCGCGCTCGCCCTCCGCGACAAGCGGACGCCGCACTGCTTCGACGCCTCCGACTCCATGCCGCCGGCGGTCCGCGACGCGTTCGCCGAGGCGACGATCGAATTCCTCGCCCACCCCGACCACTTGGACGCGCTGCTGCGCTCCCTGGACACGCTCAGCGCCACCCGTGGCCTGACCTGGCTGCCGTCGGTGTGCGACGGTACGTCGTAGATTCTTCAACTTCCCGATGCCTGCGGGCTCGCGGCCGGCCGACGAGGAGTGGGAGCGGGGCGAGCGGAGTAAAATGGGTCAGGTCCTGGGCGATCTGCCGATCACACACCGCGCATCACCGAACATGCGCCGTAATGGAACGAACATCCCCTAGGCAGTAGCGATGAACCCGTCCGTCGATCCAGAGGGCGGCGCATCCCGAGGCCGCCCGCCCGTTCCTCCTCCGCCGCCCACGCGGCCCGTCCGGCCCCCGCCCGATCCGGCGCGGGCCCAGGCTCCCCTCCCGGGCATACCGCAGCCGGCTTCCCGCGCGGGAGCACCCCCTCGCTTCTCCTTCGACGTCACGCGGTACCTGTGCGCCGCGATGCACACCGACATCGGGCTCGCCCGCAAGGCGGTGACCCGCATCGTGCACGAACCGCGCCGCGCCGCGGCGTCCTCACCCGGCGTGGACCTCGGCTGCGTGCTGCGGCACGCGGTCGCCGCTCACGACCGACAGCGGCGACGCGACGTCGCGCTGCTCCTCCTGCTGATCCTCATAGTGGTCACCCTGCCCCTCACCTTCGGCGCCTCCCTGATCCTCGGACTGCTCGCCGGATGGGCGCTCGTGGCCGCCGAGCTGGTGACCGCGCACTACCATGTCGCCGCCCGGCAGCTGAAGCGCGAGAACTTCGATCCCAGGCAGGCCCCCCGGCCCCCGACGGCCAAGGACGCCGCACGGCTCCAGGCGATCGAACTGCGTGACCGTGGCAACGTCGTGATCTCCTCGCGCTACGAACCCTTCGTCGGGCACGGCGTGATCTACAGAACCTGGTCGTTCGCCCTGAACACCGGACGCCCCGAGAGCGGCAAGCACGTCATCCCGTTCACCGTCCACGAACTCAACACCTACCTCTCCGCCCGGGTCGCGGCGCTCAAGCTGCCCGGTATGAGCATCGCCGACGTACTCCTGGTCAACGGAGCCGACCTGCTGACAGGAGTCGACGACCGCACGCGCGCCGAGGTGCTGCCCAACATGGCCGGACCACCCGGGGCGCAGGTCTCGGACGCGCTCCTTCGCGAACTGCGCGAGGACGGCAAGGGCCGGGCACGCCCCTATCTGGCGATCCGGGTCGCCGGGTGGAGCGGCGAACTCGTCAGCACCCTGTTCCTGAGGTGCGCGCTGCTCTCCGACGGTGACACGGCGTTCATCGAGGGGAGCAACTGTCTGCTCGCGCCCGTGCGGAGGAAGTACCAGACCGTGGACAGGCTGCTGGACTCACCCACCTTCCGGCAGTGGTGCCGGATCGTCGGCGAGGCGGGCATACGCACCCCGATCCTGCTGGTCAACGCCCCCTTCGCGGTCCTCGCAGAGCTCTTCGCGCCGCTGATCAGACGCCACCAGCAGGCCCGGCAGGAACGTTGGATCCGGCTGCGCTCCTTCGACTACGGCGCGGAGTTCAGCCTCCGCGAGGAGGCGAGCGACTGGCTCTACTACCGGTACTTCCAGTCGCTGGACCGGGAGTTGTACGCCAAGACGATCGAGCACCGCGTCCTGGACGCCCTCGTGCAGTTCCTCGAGGACCACGACATCGACTCCAGCGACCTGATCCAGCGCCAGACCACCATCTACAACTCCGGTCTCTTCGCGGGCCGCAACATCTCCATCAAGGGCTCCAGCGTGCGTGCCGGAGGTGGCGGCCAGTGGAACAACCCCCAGCCCCTGAAGCAGAAGTGACGCGATGACCGATCACCCACCGCACGGAGCACCGGGACCAGGCCGGCACATCAGCGGTATCCAGGCCGGCCGGGACGTGCGGATCGAGCGGAGCACGGTCGCCCTGGGCCACGCCACCGTGACCGCCGCCATGACGCCGGCCGAGCACGCGGCGGCCGTCGCCGAGCTGCGCACCGCGGTCGACCTGCTGCTGGACGAGCTCCGCCGCGACGAGGAGAGCTACGAGGACGGCGCGGGACTGGTCGAAGCCGCCGAGCAGGTGCGCACGGAACTCTCCCGCGACGAGCCGCGCCGCAACGTCCTCCTGCGCTGGCTCGGCTTCCTCGCCCCCGGCGTCCACATGACCGCCGCGCTCGCCGCGGACGTGACGGCGATCCAGCAGGGCGTAACCGCCTTGTTCTGAACGGCCCACCGCCCGGCCTCGCCGGCCGGGGCCCGGTCGCCCCGGCCGGCCGAGCGACGCGCGGCCGCAGTCGCGGACAGCCACTGTCCGCAAGTGGCGTTAGCGTGCGGGGCATGACCAACAGCAGCGCGCAGCAGAGCAGTTCCCCCGCCGGCGACGCGACGAGCGCGACGGCCGCCCCGGTCCTGGACGTCCGCGCCCTGAACCGCGCCACCCTCGCCCGTCAGCTCCTGCTGCACCGCTCCACGCGGTCCGTCCGGGACGCCGTCGTCCACCTCGTCGGCCTCCAGGCACAGAACACCCGGCCCCCGTACCACGCCCTCGCCGCCCGCCTGGACGGTTTCGCGCCGGAGCAGCTCTCCGCGCTCATGACCCGCAGGGAGGTGGCCCGGATCGTCACCCTGCGCTCCACGATCCACACCCACACCGCCGACGACTGCCTCGCCCTGACGCCCCTGGTCCAGCCGGCCCGCGACCGCGAACTGGGCACCTTCCGCACGGGGCTGACCGGCGTCGACCTGGACCGGCTCGCGGCCGTCGCCCGCGAACTGGTCGAGGCCGCGCCGCGCACCCCGGCCCAGCTGCGCGAGGCGCTGGGGGCCGAGTGGCCGGACGCCGACCCGCGGGCCCTCGCGGTCGCCGCCCGCTGCACGCTGCCGCTCGTCCAGGTGACCCCGCGCGGCCTGTGGGAGGAGAGCGGCCAGGCCGCGCTGACCACCGCCGAGCACTGGCTGGGCCGGCCGGCCGAACCGGCCCCGGAGCCCGAGTCCGTGGTGCTGCGCTATCTGGCCGCCTTCGGCCCCGCCTCCGTGCGGGACATGCAGACCTGGGCCGGCCTCACCCGTCTGCGGGCCGCGTTCGAACGGCTGCGTCCGCGGCTGGTGACCTTCCGCGACCCCGCGGGCGTGGAACTCTTCGACCTCCCCGACGCCCCGCGCCCCGACCCGGACACCCCGGCCCCGCCCCGCTTCCTGCCCGAGTTCGACAACCTGCTGCTCTCCCACGCGGACCGTTCCCGCGTGATACCGCCCGCACTCCACGGCCGCAACTGGCGGGGCAACCAGGCGTACCGCACCCTCCTGGTCGACGGCTTCCTGGCGGGGCTGTGGAAACTCGACGCCGACGCCCTGGTCGTCGAACCGTTCGGCGAGCTGACGAGGGCCCGGCGCGAGGAGGTGACGGCGGAGGGGGAGCGGATGCTGCGCGTGCTGTACCCGGGGGCGTCGTACGACATCCGGTTCGGGGAGGTCGTGCCGCGGTGACCGTGTGAAAGGCCGGAGCCCGGAAGGGGTGCGCGGACACTGGATCGGGGGCGTTGCGGGCCGCTCGTGGTGGCCCGCAACGCCCCCTGGTCGTCACCCGAGGGGTACTCGGGAAATCTTCCGGGTCACGAGTTGACCTGTGTGGTCACCAGGTCCGAGAAGGTGGTCAGCCGGGTGTAGACACCCGGGTAACCGGCCTCCGCGCACCCCTCGCCCCAGGAAGTGATCCCTGCCAGGACGCCCCCGATGAGCAGGGGACCGCCGCTGTCGCCCTGGCAGGTGTCAACGCCACCGGACGTGTATCCGGCGCAAACCATGTCGGACTGGACGAAGTCCGAACCGTAGGAGGAGCGGCAGCTGGAGTCGGACACGACCGGGACGGTCGCGGTCCGCAGCTGGTTGGAGGAGCCGCCGTTCTCCGAGGTGGTGCCCCAGCCGAGGATCCGGGCCGTGCTGCCGGCCGCGTAGACGCCCGTCTGGGAGGAGGAGACGTACTTCGCCGTGGTGTACGGCATCGAGGTCGACAGCGTCAGCACGGCCACGTCGTCGCCGTTCGTGGCGTCCGTGTACTCCGGGTTGATCCAGATCTTGCTGACCCGGCTCACCGTGCCGTTGGTGCCGTTCAGGTACGTCCGGCCACCGACCACGCGGACGCTGCTCGTGCTCTCCCCGACCATGCAGTGGGCGGCCGTCACCACCTTCTTGGGCGCCACCAGGGTGCCGCCGCAGAACTGGTTCTGGGACGCGTCCGTGATCTGCATCATGAACGGGTACGCGGTCGTCGTGGTGGTCGTACCGCCGACGATGGGCTGCGGGGCGGCACTCGCCGTGGGGGAGGCGAGCAGCGCGGTCGCCGCGGCGGCGGCGGTGGCCACCAGGGTCGCGGCGGTCTTTCTGGCACGTCTGGGCCCGAACATGAGTCTCCTCAGTGGAGGTTGCACCGGTGGGGGTCGCGCGGGTGTGGGGGTGTGGCACGGGGGTCGCGGGACCGACCCCCGTGTGCCCGGGCGAGCGGCACGCCCTTTACGCTAGGACCCGGACCCTCGGCTCCCAATGAGGGAACCCCCTAGGGGGTTGGGTGAGGGAAAACCCTCGGTCCGGCTCAGTTAACAAGAGCGGCGCTCAGTGTGCCCGCCGACCTGCCGCCAATCGGACGATGTCCACCCGCGATCGGATCCCCAGCTTGCGGTAGACCCGGGTCAGGGTCGCCTCCACCGTCTTCACGCTGATGAACAGCCGGGCCGCTATCTCCCGGTTGGTGGCACCCTCCATGACCAGCGCGGCGACCTGACGCTCCATCGCGGCGAGCGATTCCAGGGCGTCCAGTGCCGCCGGCGCGGCAGGCGCCGGTTCCGGTTCGGGGGCGGTGAGGACGTCGTCCACCTGGCGCAGCCAGGGCAGCGCCCGGCAGCGGCGGAACAGCCGGGTGGCCTCGTCGACGGCCGCCGAGGCCGCGCTCGCCCGGGCCCCGGGGGTGACCGGCTCCGTGGCGGGAACCCGGCCGTGCTCGGCCCTGCGGACCTCCGCGCGCTCGGCCTCCCGCCAGGGCCGGGCCCCTTCGGCGGTGTGCCCGCACCGCAGCCGGGCCAGCGCGAACGCGGCCCGCGCCTCCTCCAGGCCGTAGCCGAGCTTGCCGAGCCGGTCCTGAGCGGACGTCAGCTGGGCCACGGCGGCCTCCAGGCCCCCCTGGGCGGCGCGCACCAGGGCCTCGGACCGGTCGAGCACGGCGAGGACGCTCTCCCGGCCCAGCCGCAGCGCGTGGTTCCGGCTGACGTCGATGACGTCCTGCGCCTCGGCGGGTTCACCGATCCGGACGAGCGCCTCGGCGAGGTCGCCCTGCCAGCGGCCCCGGGCCGGGTCGGTGATGCCGAGCCCCAGCTCCAGGCTGCGCACCCGGCGCAGCGAGCGCACGGTGCCGGCCGGGTCGCCGGCCACCAGCTGTGCGTACCCGAGCGCGCCCAGCGCCCGGGAGAGGTACATCTGGTCGCCGTCCTCCTCGGCGTGCTCCACCGCCTCCCGGGCGAGTGCCAGCGCCCGGTCCACATCGCCGCCGGAGGCCTCCGCTAGCGAGGTGAGCATCGCCGAGGCGGTCTCGCCGATGCCCGAGTCCCGGGCCAGCCGCAGGCTCTCGCGGGCCAGGTCGAGGGCGCGCCCGCAGTGCCCGGCGCGCAGTTCGGTCTCGGCGAGGCCGCGCAGGAAGTGCACCTCGCTCTCCACCGAGCCGCGCCGGCGGACCTCGCGCAGCAGCGCGGTGACCGTGGTCCGGGCCTCGGCCAGCTGGTCGCCCATGACCAGCCAGCGGAACCGGGCGCTGCCCGCGCCGTTGTGATGCCAGGCCACCCTGGGGTCCTGGGGCTGCCTCAGGGCCCGCTTGATGGTGCGGGGCGCCTCCGGATGGCCCATCAGGGTCTCGGTCTGTGCCTGGAAGGCGAGGGCGAGCAGCTCGGTGCGGCGGTCCGTGCCGCGCGCGGCCAGTTCGGCGGCGTGCGCGGCGGCCGCCCGGGCCTCGGTGAAGTCGCCCTCCACGATCAGCGCCCGCCAGGCCAGCTGGTAGTGGACCAGGGCCAGCAGCCGGGGGTCGTCGCCGGCGTCGGCGAGGGCCTGCGGGAAGACGGCGTCGACCTCGGCCATGGTGTGGCCGGCGGTGTCGATGACGATGATCCAGGCCCGCACCCGGTCGGCGGGCACGGTCGCCAGGGTCAGCACCTCGCGGGCGATGTCCCGGGCCAGATCGACCTCGCCGGCGGTGATCGCGTCCTCGGCGGCGGTCAGCCGGCGCTCCTGCCGGCCCGGGTTGTCGTCGGCGGGGGTGTGCCGGGCGGCGAGCAGCCCCAGCTGGGCGGCGACCGACGGGGCCCCGCGGTCCCGGGCGAGGGCCGCGGCCCCGGCGAGCCGGGCGGCGACCTCCGGATCGGTGCCGGTGGTGGCCAGAGCCAGGTGCCGGGCCCGTTCGATCGGGTCGGAGGCGGCGGTGGACAGCGCCGCGTGCGCGGCCCGCCGTTCGTGCGCGGGCGCCTCCGCGTACAGCGCGGCCGAGATCAGCGGGTGCGCGAACCGTACGGCCGGGGCGTCGGGCTCGGTGGCCAGCAGACCGAGTTCGGCGGCCTGTGCGCACTCGGCCTCGGCGTTGTCCCGGCCGGCCGCGTGCAGCAGCGCCGGGGTGGGGCGGGCGCCGGCGCTGGCCACCAGCAGGGTGCGGCGGGCCTCCACCGAGAGCATGTCCAGGCGGCTGAGGACCAGGGCGCGCAGCGAGGTCGGCACCGGCAGCGGTTCGCCCGGCCGGGGCGGGGTGGGGCTGTCGGCGAGGGCGCGGCCGAGTTCCAGGGCGAACAGCGGGTTGCCGGCGCTGGTGCGGTGGATCTCGCGGACCGTGGAGCGGGGCAGGCCGCCGTGGCCGCGGTGGTCGAGCAGCTCGGCGACCTGGGCGCGGGAGAGCGGGCCCAGCCGGACCGCGAGGGTGCCCGGCGGGCAGGCGCGCAGGTGGCGGTCGTACTCCTGGCTCTCCTGCCCCTCCGTGCGGACCGCGCACAGCAGTTGGACGGGGGTGCCCTCCAGGCGCCGGGCGGCGAAGCCGAGGAGTTCGGCGCTGGCCGGGTCCAGCCACTGCAGGTCGTCGGCGACGACGAGGACCGGGCCGTGGGCGGCGAGCGCGCGCAGCGCGGAGAGCACCGCCAGGCGCAGGGCCAGGCCGTCGCGCTGGAGGCTGGACTCGCCGCGGCCGGTGAGCGCCGACTCCAGGGCGGTGCGCTGGGCGGCGGGCAGGTGCGCGGAGACGTCGTCGAGGACCAGGCCGAGGAGGTCGGCGAGGGCGAGGAACGGCAGGTGGGATTCGGACTCGGTCGCCGAGCAGCGCAACACGGTACGCGCGGTGGCGCCGTATTCCTCGGCCAATGCCCGCAGGACGGTGGATTTCCCTATTCCGGCGGGTCCGTGGAGCAGCACACTGCCCCCGGAGGCGAGTTGCTCACGGGCGCCGGCGAACAGCTCCTCGCGGCCGATGACCAGGTCGGGGCGGCACCTGGCAGGCTCCTGGAAGTCCCGTCGCACGGTCACCGCTCCCCTCGTGTGTCGTGTCCGGACCAAATTCTAGGCAACGATCCTTGAAATTCGGACGGAAGCCGTGGTGAGGGAAATAACAAACGGTCAAGCAGAGGGAAATTCAAAGCGACACCGGATGAATGGGAAGGTTTCCTCACCGCCGCCTGGCTACGGCAGCAGTCCCGCCCCGCGGGCCGCGGTCACCGCCTCCCCTCGTGTGTGCGCGCCCAGCTTCCGCATCGCCGAACGCAGGTATCCCTTGACCGTCTCCGCGCCGATGCCCAGCCGCTCGGCCACCGCCGCGTTGGTGGCACCCGCCGCCACCCAGGACAACACGTCGAGCTCGCGTGGCGCCAGGGTCACGCCCCCGGCTCGTGGCGGCGCGGTCAGCAGCCCGCACGCCGCCAGCAGTTCGGCCCGCACTTCCGGATCACCTATCCGGGGCGCCAGTGCCCGCAGCGCCGCGTGCGCCTCGCGCACCTGTTCCCAGGCGGCACCCCGGCCGGCGGGGGCCGGCTCCGGGCGGGCCGCCGCCAGCAGCCCCCGCGCCTCGTCCCGCACCACCAGCGCCTGCTCCACGTCCCGTGCCACCGCCATCGCCGCGTCCAGCGTGCGGTCGCCGAACGGCTGGGCCGAACGCAGCGCGCCGTACAGCACCCCGCGCACCCGGCGCCGGACCACGACCGGCACCGCGAGCACCGCGTGGATGCCCTCGGCGGCCACCGGCACGTCGTACTCGTGGCTGATCCGCCGCGAACGCGAGTAGTCCGGCACCGCGCACGGCCGGGCCAGTGCCACCGCCTTGCCGCCGAGCCCGTTGCCGGAGGTCACCGCGAGCGAGCGCAGCGCGGCCGTGGTCGTGCCGCTCAGCTCACTGATGCGGATCTGCGGCCGGCCGGACTCCACCAGGCCGCCGAAGGCGACGGGCAGCCCCGTCGCGCGCCGCAGCCGGGCCAGCGCACCCCCGATCTCCACCGCCCCCACCGCGTCTGCCGTCACCCGCTCGTCCCTTCGGTCGTCCACACCCCCGTTCGGGGGTAGTGAGACCTGCATCACGGATTAGACGATGCCAGAGAGCCGCCCGGCAATGGCCGGGAACATGGGAGGACGCTGATGACGACGGCGACGGATGCCTTCAGGAACGCCCGGGACTTCCTGCTGGACCACCGCGAGGACTATGCCACCGCCTACGAGGGCTTCCGCTGGCCCCGGCCCGAGCACTTCAACTGGGCGCTGGACTGGTTCGACGTGATCGCCGACGGCAACGACCGTACGGCGCTGCACATCGTCGAGGAGGACGGCGCCGAGACCCGGCTGTCCTTCGCGGAGCTGTCCGAACGCTCCAACCGGGTCGCCCGGTGGCTGCGCGACCGCGGGGTCGCCGCCGAGGACCGCGTCCTGGTCATGCTCGGCAACCAGGCCGAGCTCTGGGAGACCGCGCTGGCCGCGATGAAGCTGCGCGCGGTGGTCATCCCGGCCACCCCGCTGCTCGGCCCGGCGGACCTGCGCGACCGGGTGGACCGGGGCCGGGTGAAGCATGTGATCGCCCGCGCGGAGGACACCGCCAAGTTCGCCGACGTGCCCGGCGCCTACACCCGGATCTCCGTCGGCGGCCTGCCGGAGGAGGGCTGGGAGCCGTACGAGGACGCCTACGCGGCGCCCGCCGACTTCGTCCCGGACGGCCCGACCCTGGCCGACGACCCGCTGATGCTCTACTTCACCTCGGGGACGACCGCCCGCCCCAAGCTGGTCGAGCACACCCACACCTCGTACCCGATCGGCCATCTGGCCACCATGTACTGGATCGGCCTCAGGCCGGGCGACGTGCACCTGAACATCTCCTCGCCCGGCTGGGCCAAGCACGCCTGGTCCAACCTGTTCGCCCCGTGGAACGCGGGGGCGACCGTCTTCCTGTTCAACTACACCCGCTTCGACGCGTCCCGGCTGATGGCCGAGATGGACCGGGCCGGGGTCACCACCTTCTGCGCGCCGCCGACCGTGTGGCGGATGCTCATCCAGGCCGACCTCACCCGGCTCCAGTCCCCGCCCCGCGAGGTCGTGGCCGCCGGCGAGCCGCTCAACCCCGAGGTCATCGAGCAGGTCCGGCGGGCCTGGGGCAGGACCGTCCGGGACGGCTTCGGCCAGACCGAGACCGCCGTGCAGGTCTCCAACAGCCCCGGTCAGCCGCTGAAGACCGGCTCCATGGGCCGCCCCAGCCCCGGATTCCGGGTGGAACTCCTGGACCCGGTGTCCGGCGCGCCCGGCGTCACCGAGGGCGAGATCGCCCTCGACCTCGCCGAACGCCCGGTCGGCCTGATGACCGGCTATCACGGCGACCCCGACCGTACGGCGGAGGCCATGGCCGGCGGCTACTACCGCACGGGGGACATCGCGACCAGGGACGAAGAGGGCTATCTGACCTATATCGGCCGAAGTGACGATGTGTTCAAGGCCTCCGACTACAAGGTGAGCCCGTTCGAGCTGGAGAGCGTGCTGCTGGAGCACGAGGCGGTGGCCGAGGCCGCCGTCGTGCCCGCCCCGGACGAGCTGCGGCTCGCCGTGCCCAAGGCCTACGTCGTCCTCGCCGAGGGCTGGGAGCCCGGCCCCGGCACCGCGAAGGCCATCTTCGAGCACTCCCGCGAGACACTCGCCCCCTACAAGCGCATCCGCCGGCTGGAGTTCGGCGCCCTGCCCAAGACCGTGTCCGGCAAGATCCGCCGCATCGAGCTGCGCGAGGCCACGGCCGCCGGCTCGCGGAACGAGTACCGCGAGGAGGACTTCCGGTGACCGCACAGCCGTCGTACAGCCACGGGACGGGAGCCACCGCGCTCCTCGGGGACACCATCGGCGCCAACCTGGACCGGGCCGTCGCGGCCTGGCCGGACCGTGAGGCGCTCGTCGACGTGCCGTCCGGACGACGCTGGACGTACGCGGAGTTCGCCGCCGACGTCGACCGGCTGGCGTGCGCGCTGCTCGCGAGCGGCGTGGCCCAGGGCGACCGGGTGGGCATCTGGGCGGTCAACTGCGCCGAGTGGGTGCTCGTGCAGTACGCCACCGCCCGCGTCGGCGCCGTCATGGTCAACATCAATCCGGCCTACCGCACCCACGAGGTGGAGTTCGTCCTCAACCAGGCGGGCATCTCCCTGCTGTTCGCCTCCCTCGGCCACAAGTCGAGCGACTACCGGGCGATGGTCGAGGAGGTGCGCGGCAGCTGCCCGGAGCTGAAGGAGACCGTCTACATCGGGGATCCGGGGTGGGCGGCGTTCACCGCGCGCGGTGCGGACACCCCGCGGGACGAACTGCGGGCCCGTGAGGCGTCGTTGTCCTGCGACGACCCCATCAACATCCAGTACACCTCGGGCACCACCGGCTTCCCCAAGGGCGCCACCCTCTCCCACCACAACATCCTCAACAACGGCTATTTCGTGGGAGAGCTGATCTCCTACACCGAGCAGGACCGGATCTGCCTGCCGGTGCCCTTCTACCACTGCTTCGGCATGGTGATGGGCAACCTGGCGGCCACCTCGCACGGCGCCTGCATGGTCGTCCCGGCCCCGTCCTTCGAGCCGAGGGCCACCCTGGAGGCGGTGCAACGGGAACGCTGCACCTCCCTGTACGGCGTCCCGACGATGTTCATCGCCGAGCTGAACCTCCCGGACTTCGCCTCCTACGACCTCTCCACCCTGCGCACCGGCATCATGGCGGGCTCGCCCTGCCCGGTGGAGGTGATGAAGCGGGTGGTCGCCGAGATGCACATGGAGGAGGTCTCCATCTGCTACGGCATGACGGAGACCTCACCGGTGTCGCTCCAGACGCGCATCGACGACGACCTGGAGCACCGCACGGGCACGGTCGGCCGCGTGCTGCCGCACATCGAGGTCAAGGTGGTCGACCCGGCCACCGGCGTCACCCGGGCCCGCGGTGACGCGGGCGAGCTGTGCACGCGCGGGTACAGCGTGATGCTCGGCTACTGGAACGAGCCGGAGAAGACGGCCGAGGCGATCGACGCGGGCCGCTGGATGCACACCGGGGACCTCGCGGTGATGCGCGAGGACGGCTACGTCGAGATCGTCGGCCGCATCAAGGACATGATCATCCGGGGCGGCGAGAACATCTACCCGCGCGAGGTCGAGGAGTTCCTCTACACCCATCCGAAGATCGCGGACGTCCAGGTCGTCGGCGTGCCCCACGAGCGCTACGGCGAGGAGGTCCTCGCCTGCGTCGTCCCGCGCGACCCGGCCGACCCGCTCACCCTGGAGGAGCTGCGCGCCTACTGCGACGGACGGCTGGCCCACTACAAGGTGCCCAGCCGCCTCCGGCTCCTGGAGTCCTTCCCGATGACCGTCTCGGGGAAGGTGCGCAAGGTGGAGCTGCGGCAGCGGTACGGCAGCCCGGAGGCACCGCCCGGGCGCTGACCGTCGTCACTGGACCAGTTCGAGGTGCGGGTGGTCCGCGGAGACCGGGCAGACATGGAGCTGCAGATCGTAGCCCCGGGCGAGGACGATCCGGGTGTAGTTCGCCGGGGGGACACCGGTGGCCGGGCCAGGGCGGCCTCCCGGCGGCGGGCACCACCTTCGGGTACGCGGCGAGGTAGTCGTCGCCTCACCTTCTCAGTCGGCCGTGGCGTCCAGCGCCACGGCCGACGCGTTGACGGGACGCGGTACTCCCGTCGGGCCGAGCACGAAGAGCGGAACCTCCAGCGAGTCGGCACGGACGCGGGCCTCCTCCGCGTAACCGGCCAGCGAGAAGTACACGCACCCGGCGGACTCCGCCATCGCCGTCAGCCACAGGCACTCCACGTCCCGCGGCGCGGCCGGCCGTACGCTCGGGTCCACCTGGGCGAGCAGCCCCCGGGCGGCGAGTCCGATGCCGTTCGGCGGCCGCTGGTCGGCGCGGCGGATGTCGCGGTAGCCGAGCCAGCGCAGATAGAGCGCGGTGGTGGTGACGGCGTCGCGGGCGGTGCGGATCACGCGCGGCTGGAACGGCGGCCGGCGCCCGCCCGGACCGGACGCGTCGCCGGGTCCCCGTGAGCGGTCGCCCGGCCCGGAGGCCTTGCCGGGCCGCCGTGTGCCGTCGGCCGGTGACCGGCCGACGGTCCGTGCGGTGACCGGATCCGCCGGGGCGGCCATCCCCTGCCCCCGCCCCTGCCCCTGGCCGGGTCCCGTTCCCGCGGAGCCGTCGGACCGTCGCGGCGCCACCGGGACCCGCAGCACCGTGCCGCACGGGCAGCCCAGTTCCGGGCGCGGCCAGTGACCCGGACGCCCGCAGGCGGCGCACGCCACGGTGAGCCACTCGTCGTCCCAGGCGCGGTGCTCCGCCACCGCCGGTTCGGCCGCCGGATCCAGTCGCGGGGCGATCGGCGCCCCGCACACGCACGGATACGCCGGCGCGGTGTAGACGTGTGCGCGCCGGCAGACCGGACAGCGCACCTGCACGCTCTCGGGCATGGCCCCACTCCAAGGCATCGCGTCGGGACGGCGCTCCCCATGGTGCTCCTCCGAGGCCGCTCCTGTCCGGCGCTTCCCGCTGTCCGGACCGCTCTTGACGACCTACGTCCGCCCCCCTACATTGCTTCCAGATAGTAGAAAGTAAGTTCCGCATTACGGAAACGTAGCGGATTTTGACAATCGGGAGACTGTGCTCACCGCGGGGCGCGACGGGAGTACGCATCCGAGAAGCCGAAGCAGGAGTACTCGATGGCTCGTATGACCGCTGCCCGCGCGGCAGTTGAGATCCTCAAGCGCGAGGGCGTCACGGACGCCTTCGGTGTGCCGGGCGCGGCGATCAACCCGTTCTACAAGGCCCTCAAAGAGGGTGGCGGCATCGGCCACACCCTCGCCCGCCACGTCGAGGGCGCCTCGCACATGGCCGAGGGCTACACCCGCACCACCCCGGGCAACATCGGCGTCTGCATCGGCACCTCCGGCCCGGCCGGCACCGACATGATCACCGGTCTGTACTCGGCCATCGGCGACTCCATCCCGATCCTGTGCATCACGGGCCAGGCGCCCACCAGCGTGATACACAAGGAGGACTTCCAGGCCGTCGACATCGCCTCGATCGCCAAGCCGGTCACGAAGATGGCGGTCACCGTCCTGGAGGCCGCGCAGGTCCCCGGCGTCTTCCAGCAGGCGTTCCACCTGATGCGCTCCGGCCGTCCCGGCCCGGTCCTCATCGACCTGCCGATCGACGTCCAGCTCACCGAGATCGAGTTCGACCCGGAGACGTACGAGCCGCTCCCGGTCTACAAGCCGGCCGCGACCCGCGCCCAGATCGAGAAGGCCATCTCCTTCCTGCTCGCCTCCGAGCGCCCGGTCATCGTCGCGGGCGGCGGCGTCATCGGCGCCGACGCCTCCGACCTGCTGGTCGAGTTCGCCGAGCTGACCCAGACCCCGGTCGTCCCCACCCTGATGGGCTGGGGCGCGCTGGCCGACGACCACGAGCTGAACGCCGGCATGGTCGGCGTCCAGACCTCGCACCGGTACGGCAACGCCAACTTCCTGGAGTCGGACTTCGTCCTCGGCATCGGCAACCGCTGGGCCAACCGCCACACCGGCTACAAGCTCGACGTCTACCGGGGCGAGCGCAAGTTCGTCCACGTCGACATCGAGCCCACCCAGATCGGCAAGATCTTCCCGCCGGACTACGGGGTCGTCTCCGACGCCAAGGCCGCGCTGGAGCTGTTCGTCGAGGTGGCCAAGGAGCTGAAGGCCGCGGGCAAGCTGCCCGACCGCACCGACTGGGTCGCCTCCACCCAGGAGCGCAAGGCCACCCTGCTGCGCCGTACCCACTTCGACAACGTGCCGATGAAGCCGCAGCGCGTGTACGAGGAGATGAACAAGGCCTTCGGCCCGGACACCCGGTACGTCACCACGATCGGCCTCTCCCAGATCGCCGGCGCGCAGATGCTGCACGTCTACAAGCCGCGCCACTGGATCAACTGCGGCCAGGCCGGCCCGCTCGGCTGGACCATCCCGGCCGCGATCGGCGTCGCCAAGGCCGACCCGGAGGCCCCGGTCGTCGCGCTCTCCGGCGACTACGACTTCCAGTTCATGATCGAGGAACTGGCGGTCGCCGCCCAGCACAAGATCCCCTACGTCCACGTGCTGGTGAACAACGCCTACCTGGGCCTGATCCGCCAGGCGCAGATCGGCCTGGACATCAACTTCCAGGTCAACCTGGAGTTTGAGAACATCAACACTCCTGAGCTGGGCGTCTACGGCGTGGACCACGTCAAGGTCGCCGAGGGCCTGGGCTGCAAGGCCATCCGGGTCACCGAGCCGGACCAGCTGGGCGCGGCCTTCGAGCAGGCGAAGAAGCTGGCCGCCGAGTACCAGGTGCCGGTCGTCGTCGAGGCGATCCTGGAGCGGATCACCAACATCTCGATGAGCCGCACCATGGACATCAGCGACATCTCCGAGTTCGAGGACCTGGCCACCGAGCCCGGCCACGCGCCGACGTCGATCAAGACGCTGAAGGTCTGAGGCACCTGACAGGACAGGGGCGGCCCACCCGGGGGAGGGGCCGCCCCTTCGTCATGCCCGCACCCCGTCCCCGGGGGGCCCTCAGCCGTATCCGCCGCCTCCGCAACCGCCGCCGTGGCCGTGGCCGCCGCCGTAGCCGTGTCCGCCGTGGTCGTGCCCGCCGCTCCCGGTCCCGTGGTCGTGCCCGCCGCCCCCGGTCCCGCGGTCGTCGCCGTCCCAGCCGTGCGCGGCCTCGTCGTCGTAGAGGCGGCGGAAGTCGGCGCCCCGGCCGAACGGGAACAGGCCCTCGTCCGCGAGCGACCCCGGTCCGGTGAGCCCCGCCTCACGCGCGAAGCGCGGCACCGACACGGTCAGGGCCCGCTCGCCGTACAGCGCGACGGCGAGCAGCAGCTCCTCCTCGGGCAGGCCGTCGGACCCCTCGGGGAGCGGACGGTGCTCGCGCAGCGCCGCCAGGAGGCGGCGGGCGGCCCGGGTGCGGCCGGGCGGCAGTGCGCGCAGCAGCCCCTCCGCCGCCAGCTCGGCCCGCATCCGGGCCAGGGCCCGCCGCACCACCGCGCGGCCGGGCAGCTCCCGCGGTCCGGCGGGCCGGTAGAGGCCGGTGCGGACCGCCTTCTCCAGCGGATGCCGGAAGGTCCCGGCGCCGCCCCCGGCGGTCCTGCGCAGCGTGCCCGGCCGGCCCGCCTCGACCAGGCCGCGCAGGTGCAGTCCCAGCACGGCGACGGTCACGGCGGCGCGGTCACCCGCGCGCAGGAGCGCGATCGCGCACGGGTCCTGCGGCTGCGGAATCGACGTCGTACGGCCCATGAGACACCCCCGAGCGGGGCCCGCCGCCCCCGTGCCTGCGGGCCCCGTGTGCCGATACTGTGCCCTGGCCCGGGGGCCGCCGAAGCCTCCGCGGCGGTGTTCAGAGGTTCATTTGAGGGTTGCGCGGCCGAACTACGACCGCTGCCGTACGCGCCGTCGTCACAGCTCGTGCTCCGACAGCCCGGGCCAGTCGTCCGGGCCGCCGCCGTGCCACTCGATCAGGTCGCTCTCCTCCACCTCGATCCGGTCCAGGTCGGCGAGCCGCAGGATCTCCACGACGTCGTCCAGATGCGAGGCGATCCCCAGCATCACGTCCCCCTCGGTGACGCGCCGGGAGCCGTCCAGGGCCGGGGGATGGACCACGATGTGCGGGTAATGGGTCGGATTCACCATGGGATCAGCGTCCTGCCGATGCGGCCGCCGCGCACGCCGGAGCCGGAACGACGCGAAGCGCCCCCCTGACCAGGGGGGCGCTTCGGTGTCACGTGGTAGCCGTCCGACGGCGCGAGGCTGGGCGCGACAGGTCGTTCGCGCCGCCGGACGGGGCGGGTGGCCCCCCCCGGAGGGGGCTGGCTGGGACCGTGGCGGGTGCGATGGAGCCGGGTCCCCCTTCCCTCTGGTCGAGAAGGGGACTCGGTCCTTCACCACCGCACTGGCTCGCACGCCGCCACGGTCCTCGCCCTGCCCGCGCCCACCGCCGTACGACCACCCCTCATCCGGGCCGTCCGGCGGCTTGCGCGGGCCGCGTTGCGGAGATCATGACCTCCCGTCAGATTCCCAACGCTGCTTGCGGTCTCCTGGAGCTCAGTCCTCGCGCAGGGCGCGGACCGCCTCCTCCACGCGCTTGCCGTACTCGGGGTCGGCGGCGTGGAAGTGGGCCAGGTTCTTTTCGATCACGTCGTCGCGGGAGACCTGCGAGAGGCCGCCGGCGATGTTCGCGATCAGACGGGACTTCTCCTCCTGCGACATCAGGCGGTACAGCTCGCCCGCCTGGAAGAAGTGGTCGTCCTTGGTGTGGAGCGGGGCCTCGTGGTTGCCCGTGTGGCCGGCGACCGCGAGCGGGGCCGACAGCGGGCGGCCGGTCTCCACCGGGCCGTCGTAGGAGTTCGGCTCGTAGTTCTTGGCGCCGCGGCCCTGGCCGTTGACCGCCATGAGGCCGTCACGGCCGTAGTTCTGGGCACCGCCCGGAACCGCCTTCGGGGCGTTCACGGCGAGCAGGGTGTGGTTGACACCGAGGCGGTAGCGGTGGGCGTCCGCGTAGGCGAACAGGCGGCCCTGGAGCATCTTGTCGGGGGAGGGGCCGATGCCCGGAACGAAGTTGTTCGGGGAGAACGCGGCCTGCTCGACCTCGGCGAAGACGTTGTCCGGGTTGCGGTCCAGCACCAGGCGGCCGACCCGCTGCAGCGGGTAGTCCTTGTGCGGCCACACCTTGGTCAGGTCGAACGGGTTGAAGCGGTAGTCCGCCGCCTCGGCCGCCGGCATGATCTGGACGTACAGGGTCCAGGACGGGTGCACGCCCCGCTCGATCGCCTGCAGCAGGTCCGTCTGGTGGGAGTTGGCGTCCTTGCCCACGAGCTCGGCGGCCTGGTCCGCGGACAGGCAGCGGATGCCCTGGTTCGTCTTGAAGTGGTACTTGACGAAGAAGGCCTCGCCCTGGGCGTTCGTCCACTGGTAGGTGTGCGAGCCGTAGCCGTTCATGTGGCGGTACGACGCCGGGATGCCGCGGTCACCCATGAGCCAGGTCACCTGGTGCGTGGCCTCGGGGGCGTGCGCCCAGAAGTCCCAGACGTTGTCCGGCTCCTGCTTGCCGGTGAACGGGTCCCGCTTCTGCGAGTGGATGAAGTCGGGGAACTTGATCGGGTCCTTGATGAAGAACACCGGGGTGTTGTTGCCGACGAGGTCGTAGTTGCCCTCTTCGGTGTAGAACTTCACCGCGAAGCCGCGCGGGTCACGGACGGCGTCGGCGCCGCCGAGGGAGTCGGCGACCGTGGAGAAGCGCAGGAACACCTCGGTGCGCTTGCCGATCTCGCTCAGGAAGTCGGCGTGGGTGAAGCCGGTGACGTCGTCCGTCACCTCGAAGTGACCGTAAGCGCCGGAACCACGGGCGTGCACCACGCGCTCCGGGATGCGCTCCCGGTTGAAGCGCGCGAGCTTCTCCAGGAGGTGCTGGTCCTGGATCAGCAGCGGGCCTCCGACGCCGGCGGAGGCGGAGTTCTGGTTGTCGGCGACCGGGGCGCCGGACTCTGTCGTGAGCACGCGCTTCGACATCGTGGACCTTCCGTGCGGGTGTCAGCGGAAACCTGTTTCCGCTTTGTGGAGCCTAGAAGTGGGGAATCTGGGCGTCAACAGTTTGTTGAAGTAGATTCCGGGCCGCGGCGACGCCTGGGCGCGACAGGACAGGTGTCAGCGGCGCCGCGGCCCGGAAGTCTGGGAGGGGCCGTCAGACCTGGGCGCCGGACAGGCGCTCCACGGCCCGCAGCAGGGCCGAGTGGTCCAGGCCGCCGTCGCCCTGGGCGCGCAGCGAGGCCACCAGCTGGGCGACCACGGCGCCGACCGGCAGGGCCGCGCCCACGTTGCGGGCGGCGTCGGTGACGATGCCCATGTCCTTGTGGTGCAGGTCGATGCGGAAGCCCGGCTTGAAGTCGCGGTTCAGGAAGTTGTCCTTCTTGCGCGTCAGCACGGTGGAGCCGGCCAGGCCGCCGTTGAGGACGTCCAGCGCGGCCTGCAGGTTTACGCCCGACTTCTCCAGGAAGACCACGGCCTCGGCGCACGCCTGGATGTTCACGGCGACGATCAGCTGGTTGGCGGCCTTCACGGTCTGGCCCGAGCCGTGCGGGCCGCACAGCACGATGGTCTTGCCGAGGGCGTCGAAGACCGGCTTGGCCTGGTCGAAGTCGGCCTGGTCACCGCCGACCATGATCGACAGCACCGCCTCGACGGCGCCGGCCTCACCGCCGGACACCGGGGCGTCGAGCACCCGGATGCCCTTCCCCCGGGCGTTCTTCGCCAGGTCGACGGAGGTCTGCGGGGTGATCGAGGACATGTCGATCAGCAGGGCGCCCTGCTTGGCGTTGTCCAGGATGCCGTCGGGGCCGTAGGCGATGGCCTCGACCTGCGGGGACGCGGGCACCATGGTGATCACCACGTCGGCGTCGCGCACGGCCTCGGCGATCGAGGCGGCGGCCGAGCCGCCGGCGGCGGCCAGCCGGTCCAGCTTCTCCTGCTCCAGGGTGAACCCGGTGACCTGGTAGCCCGCCTTGATCAGGTTCTCGGACATGGGGGAGCCCATGATGCCGAGGCCGATCCAGGCGATCTTGGGGAGGGTGTTGCTCATCAGGGGTGCCTCTCTGAACTGCGGCGATACGTCTGCGAATGGGCGCGCGGCGGAACCGGCCCGTCCGGTGTCCGGGGACGAGGCCGGCGGCCGTCACGGGGGTCCGGGGGTCCGGGGGCGGAGCCTGCCGGGGAGCCGCCTCAGCGAGCGGTGCGGGCCTCGGCCGGCAGCCAGTCGAACGCCTCGGCGCTCGGGCGGTCGCCGGGCTTGTACTCGAGGCCGACCCAGCCGTCGTAACCGGCCTTGCTCAGCTGGTCGAGCAGCTCCTCCAGCGGGAGCGAACCCGTCCCGGGGGCGCCGCGGCCGGGGTTGTCGGCGATCTGCACGTGCCCGGTCTTCGCCGCGTAGCTCTCGATCACCGAGGGCAGGTCCTCGCCGTTCATGGACAGGTGGTAGAGGTCCATCAGGAACTTGGCGTTCCCGAGGCCCGTCGCCGCGTTGACCTTGTCCACGATCTCGATCGCCTTGGGCGCGCTCACGATCGGGCACTTCGGCGACTCGGGCCGGTTGAGGGCCTCGATCAGGACGGTCCCGCCGACCCGGCCGACGGCCCGTGCCGCGAGTACCAGGTTCTCCAGGGCGAGCGCGTCCTGCTCGGCCGGGTCCACGCCCTCGACGCGGTTGCCGTACAGGGCGTTGAACGTCGTGCAGCCGAGGGACCCGGCGAAGGCGATGGCCACATCGATGTTGGCGCGGAACTTCTCCGACTCCTCACCGGGGACCGACAGGGCGCCGCGGTCCGGGCCCGGCAGCTGTCCGGCGTAGAAGTTCAGACCCGTGAGCCGGACGCCCGCGTCCTCGATCGCCTTCTTCAGGGCGTCGAGCTCGGACTGCTCGGGGGTGGGGGAGTCGATCCAGGGCCACCACAGCTCGACCGCGGAGAAGCCCGCCGCGGCGGCGGCCGCGGGGCGCTCCAGGAGCGGGAGTTCCGTGAAGAGGATCGACAGGTTGACGTTGAAGCGCTGGTCTGCGAATCCCATTCGGGCCGCGCTCCCTTCCGTGGTTGTGTTTCCGTAATGCGGAAGTTCGTTTCTGCGTAATGGAAGATTGCCGTCGGGTGTCGGCGCTTGTCAAGGGGGGGTCCGTCACCGGCCGCCCGAAAAGCCGTGCCGGGCGTTAGGTTGAGCGCGTGCGATTGAGAGTGGAGTTCACGACCGAACCCTTCGACCTGGACGAGGCGCCCGCGCACGCCCTGGTGGCGCGGGAGGTCATCGAGACGGCCGAGCTGGACGCCGTCGACGTCGGCCCCTTCGGCAACACGGCCGAAGGGGGCGCCGGCCGCGTGCTCACCGCGGTGGACGCGCTGCTGCGCAAGAGCCTGGAGGCCGGCGCCACCCGGGTCTCGCTCCAGGTCAACGTGATCGACGACGTGAGCGACGACGTGACCGGGGAGGGCGATAGGTGACCGGGGACGAGCCCTTCATCACGGCGGTGAAGCCGCTGGTCGACGCCATGGGCGCGGCGATGATCCCGCCCGACGAGGCCGGCCCCGAGGACGTCGTCCTCGCCTGGGAGGGCGTCGACGTCGTCGCCGTCCGCCTGCCCCAGCTCGCCGACTCCCTCGACCACATCCTGGCCGCCATGGAGCGCAAGGAGGGCCGGCCGCTGGCCGACCTGGACCGCAGGGCCAAGCAGGAGGTCGTACGGATCCTGGAGGCGCGCGGCGCCTTCGCCGTGCGGCACGGCGTGGAGACCGTCGCCGGCGCGCTCGGCGTCAGCCGTTTCACGGTCTACAACTACCTCAACCGGGAGAAGGGCGCATAGCGCTCCGCGAGTGGCGACGCGCGCCGCAGCGGGCGCCATGGGCTCTCCTCCCGCCCCGCCGCGCCGTCGCGGCCGGCCGGGTCGGCGCGGCGGGGCCGTGGGCCGGTCCCGCGTCGCCGGGGGTGCTGTCACTCCCGGATGCGCGGGCCGGTCGCGCGGAATTTTCAACAAAGTGTTGACGGGATGTTTCCGAGGGCGTTAGCTATCGGCAGCCCGTTCAGCACGACGGCCCACCATGGCCACGGAGGCTCCCGTGACTTCGACTTCCACGCCCCCGGGCCTGTCCCGGTTCAACGACCTGGAGGAGCGCGCGGCCTCCGCCGCCCTCCACGAGGCGTGCGCCTCCAGCGAGTGGACCCGGCGGCTGCTCGCCGCCCGCCCCTACACCTCCCCGGAGGACCTCTACGCCGCCAGCGACGCCGCCATGGCCGAGCTGACCACCGGGGACCTTCAGGAGGCGATGGCCGGGCACCCGCCGATCGGGCGCCCCAAGCCCGGTGACCCGACCTCCGCGCGGGAGCAGGCCGGCATGGCCGGCGCCGCCGAGGACCTCAAGGCGGAAATGCTCGAACTGAACCTGGCCTACCAGGAGAAGTTCGGCCATGTCTTCCTCATCTGCGCGACCGGCCGGACCGGCGAGCAGATGCGCGACGCGGTCAGGGAGCGGATCGGGAACTCGCCGGAGCAGGAGCGGGAGATCGTCCGCACCGAGCTGGGCAAGATCAATCGCATCCGACTGGCCCGACTCGTCGAAGAGGACGCCTGACACCATGAGCACCAGCACCACCGCCTCCGTGTCCACGCACATCCTGGACACCTCGATCGGCCGCCCCGCCGAGGGCGTCGCCGTCCATCTCTCCGCCCGCTCGGGACGGGATGCGGACTGGCGGGCGCTCGGCGGCTCCGCGACCGACGCCGACGGCCGGTGCAAGGACCTGCCGGCACTGCCGGAGGGGACGACCCACGTTCGGCTCGACTTCACCGTGGAGCCGTACTTCGAGAAGAAGCAAGCCGATGCGCAGCAGGACGCCCCCGCGAATCGGGACAGCGGACCTGGTGTGTTCTTCCCGGAGGTGGCGATCACGTTCGCCGTCGTACCGGGCGAGCACTACCACGTACCGCTGCTGCTCAACCCGTTCGGCTACTCCGTTTACCGAGGGAGCTAGCTAATGCCGACCATCCTGGGACAGAACCAGTACGGCAAGGCCGAGAACCGAGTCGTAAAGATCACGCGGGACGGCGCGACGCACCACATCAAGGACCTCAACGTGTCCGTGGCGCTGAGCGGCGACCTGGAAGAGGTCCACTACTCCGGCTCGAACGCCAACTGCCTGCCGACCGACACCACCAAGAACACGGTGTACGCGTTCGCCAAGGAGTACGGCATCGAGTCCGCCGAGCAGTTCGGCATCCACCTCGCCCGCCACTTCGTCACCTCGCAGGAGCCGATCCACCGCGCCCGGATCCGGATCGAGGAGTACGCCTGGGAGCGGATCGAGACCTCCGACGCCAACTCCAAGTTCATCGGCGCCGACGAGGTCAAGCACTCCTTCGTCCGCAAGGGCCAGGAGATCCGCGTCACCCAGATCACCTACGACGGTGAGAAGTGGGAGGTGCTCTCCGGCCTGAAGGACCTGGTCGTGATGAACTCGACCAACTCCGAGTTCTGGGGCTACATCAAGGACAAGTACACCACCCTCCAGGAGGCGTACGACCGCATCCTGGCGACCCAGGTGTCCGGCCGCTGGCGGTTCAACTGGACCGACGACGAGCAGAAGATGCCCAACTGGGAGAAGTCCTACGAGCAGGTCAAGAAGCACATGCTCCAGGCCTTCGCCGAGACTTACTCCCTCTCGCTGCAGCAGACGCTGTACCAGATGGGCTCGCGCATCATCAACAACCGCAGCGAGATCGACGAGGTCCGCTTCTCGCTGCCGAACAAGCACCACTTCCTGGTGGACCTGGAGCCGTTCGGACTCAAGAACGACAACGAGGTCTACTACGCGGCCGACCGCCCCTACGGCCTCATCGAGGCCACCATCCTGCGGGACGGCTGTGAGGCCCGTATCCCGGTCGACATGACCAACCTCTGACGCGGGACGCGCGCCCCCGGCCCGGCCACCAGGGCCGGGGGCGCGCCACACCGGAGGGAACCACATGGCACAGCCTGCGAAGGGGTCCGCCACAGCCCCCTGTTCCACCCCGCCGGTGCACACCGAGGACGCCGTCACGTCCGTGCACCCGGTGGACGAGAAGCTCCACTTCTCGCGGCTCGTCCCCGCCGCGCTCCAGCACATCGCCGCGATGTACGCGGGCGTTGTCACTCCTCCGCTCATCATCGGCCAGGCCTGCGGACTCGACATCGCGGCCCGCACCCGGCTGATCGCCGCGAGCCTGCTCATCGCCGGCGTCGCGACCATCCTGCAGACCATCGGCGTCAAGGGCCTCGTCGGCAACCGGCTGCCCTTCGTCAACGCGGCCTCCTCCGCCGGCATCGCCCCGATCCTCGCCATCGCCGAGACCAACGGCAAAGGCCACCAACTCCCCGCCATCTACGGCGCGGTGATGGTCGCCGGCGCCTTCTGCCTGGCGCTCGGCCCGTTCTTCGGCCGGCTGCTCCGCTTCTTCCCGCCTCTGGTCACCGGCGTCGTCATCACCCTGATCGGCGTCACGCTGATGCCGGTCCCGGTGAGCTGGGCCCAGGGCGGCGACAAGACGGCCGCCGACTTCGGCGCGATGCGGTACCTCGCGCTCGCCGGGTTCACCCTCGCCGTCATCCTGCTGTTCCAGCGCTTCGGCAAGGGCTTCGTCAAGCAGGTCGCCCTGCTGTTCGGGCTGCTCATCGGCACCCTGGCCGCCATCCCCTTCGGCATGGCCGACTTCAGCGGCCTGCGGTCGGCGCCCGTCGCCGCGCTGCCCACCCCCTTCGCTTTCGGCGCCCCCGAGTTCCAGCCCGCGGCCATCCTCTCGCTGTGCATCGTGATGCTGGTGCTGATGACCGAGTCGAGCGCCGGCATGCTCGCCCTCGGCGAGATCTGCGACCGCCGCGCCGACGCGCGGACCATCACCCGCGGCCTGCGCACCGACGGAATCGCCACCCTGCTCGGACCCGTCTTCGGCGGTTTCCCCACCTCGGCCTTCGCCCAGAACGTCGGCGTCGTCTCCCTCACCCGGGTGCGCAGCCGGTACGTCGTCGCCGTCGCCGGCGGCAGCCTGCTGGTCCTCGGCGCCTTCCCGGTCCTCGGCGCGGTCGTCTCCCTGGTCCCCATGCCGGTCCTCGGCGGCGCGGGCATCGTGCTCTTCGGCTCGATCGCCGTCAGCGGCATCCGTACGCTGTCGGAGGCGGGCCTGGACGACAGCTCCAACATCATCCTGGTGGCGGTCGCCCTCGGCGCCGGCATCATCCCGCTGGCCGCGCCCACCTTCTACGCCGGCTTCCCGGCCTGGGCGCAGACCGTGCTCGGCTCGGGAATCAGCGCGGGCGCGCTGGTCGCCGTGGTGCTCAACCTCTTCTTCCATCATCTCGGCACCCGGAGCGGCAGGCCGGTTCCGGCACTCGAATCCTCCTAGGGTCCTGCCGTGCCCTCCCCGTGGGCACCCTCCGGCCCACGGGCCGCCACCGAAGACAAGGAAGCACCATGGCACCATCGGCAGACCAGCGCATCGTCATCGAGAACTGTGCGATCGCGACCGTGGACGCGGGCGACACCGAGTACGCCTCCGGGTACCTCGTGCTGGCAGGCAACCGGATCGAGTCGCTCGGCGCGGGCGACGCCCCCGAGGGGCTGGAGAACGTGGTGCGCCGGATCGACGGACGCGGCCATCTGGCCACGCCCGGTCTGGTCAACACCCACCACCACTTCTACCAGTGGATCACCCGGGGCCTGGCCACCGACCACAACCTGTTCAACTGGCTCGTCGCGCTCTACCCCATCTGGGCCCGCGTCGACGAGCGGATGACGTACACGGCCGCACAGGGATCCCTCGCCATGATGGCCCGCGGCGGAGTCACCACCGCCATGGACCACCACTACGTCTTCCCGCGGGGCTCCGGTGACCTGTCCGGCTCGATCATCCGGGCCGCCGCCGAGACGGGTGTCCGCTTCACGCTGGCCCGTGGTTCCATGGACCGCAGCGAGAAGGACGGCGGACTGCCGCCGGACTTCGCCGTCGAGACGCTGGAGGGCGCGCTCGCCGCGACCGAGGAGACCGTCAAGAAGCACCACGACGCCTCCTTCGACGCCATGACCCAGGTGGCGGTGGCCCCCTGCTCCCCGTTCTCCGTCTCCACCGAACTGCTCCGCCAGGGTGCCGAGCTGGCCCGCAGGCTGGGCGTGCGGCTGCACACCCACGGTTCGGAGACCGTGGAGGAGGAGAAGTTCTGCCACGAGCTGTTCGGCATGGGCCCGACCGACTACTTCGAGTCGACGGGCTGGCTCGGTGAGGACGTGTGGATGGCGCACTGCGTCCACATGAACGACTCCGACATCACCGCCTTCGCCCGCACGAAGACCGGTGTCGCCCACTGTCCGTCGTCCAACGCCCGCCTCGCCGCCGGTATCGCCCGCGTCCCCGACATGCTGCGGGCCGGTGTCCCGGTCGGCCTCGGCGTCGACGGCACCGCCTCCAACGAGTCCGGCGAACTCCACACCGAACTGCGCAACGCCCTGCTGATCAACCGCCTCGGCGCGCACCGCGAGGCCGCGCTCAACGCCCGCCAGGCGCTGCGGCTCGGCACCCACGGCGGCGCCCAGGTCCTCGGCCGGGCCGCGCAGATCGGCTCGCTGGAGCCCGGAAAGCTGGCCGACGTGGTGCTGTGGAAGATGGACACCCTCGCCCACGCCTCGATCGCCGACCCGGTGACCGCGCTGGTCTTCGGAGCGGCGGCCCCGGTCACCGCGTCCTTCGTCAACGGCCGGCAGATCGTCGAGAACGGCCGCCTGCTCACCGTCGACGAGGACGCCTTGGCCACCACCACCCGTGAGGAGGCCCAGCGCCTCGCCCGGATCGCCGCGCAGCGCTGATCCGCCCCGGGAACACCACAGACTCCGGCCGGGAGGGACGGCTCCCGGCCGGGACCGTGGATCCGAGCGGGATCCACGGAAGCCGTCTCCGGAGCGCGCACCCGCGCGCTCCGGAGAAGGTCACCCCCACACCGCTCGCCCACCGCTCAGGTCCCCACCCCCGTCACGGTCCCGCACGATCACACGCACCACCTCCCTGAAACCCACGTCGACGACGACGTGTCACCCGCCCGGAGGAGCCGCCGTGGCCGCCCATCCAGTTGACGAAAAACTCCCCGCCCTGAAAATGGCGACCAGCGGTCTGCAGCACGTGGCCGCCATGTACGCAGGAGTCGTCGCCCCGCCACTCATCGTCGGCGCGGCCATCGGCCTGTCCGCCACCGACCTGACCTTTCTGACCGGCGCCTGTCTGTTCACCGCCGGCCTCGCCACCTTCCTCCAGACCCTGGGGTTCTGGAAGATCGGTGCCCGGCTGCCGTTCGTCAACGGCGTCACCTTCGCCGGGGTCGCCCCCATGACCGCGGTCGTCGCCTCGACCGACGACAAGTCCGACGCCTTGCCGATCATCTTCGGCGCGGTCATCGTGGCCGGTCTCCTGGGCTTCCTCGCCGCCCCCTTCTTCAGTAAGGCGATACGTTTCTTCCCGCCGGTTGTCACCGGTTCGGTCATCACCCTGATCGGTGTGTCCCTGCTGCCGGTCGCCTTCGGCTGGGCCCAGGGCCCCGACCCCGCGGCCGACGACTACGGTTCGACGACGTATCTCACCCTGGCCGGCGTCACCCTGCTGATCGTCCTGCTGCTGCGCCGCTTCACCCGGGGCTTCGTCAAGCAGATCGCCGTCCTCCTCGGCCTGGTCCTCGGCACGCTCGTGGCGATACCTTTCGACGCCACGGACTTCAGCCCGGTCGCCCACGCCGACGTGGTCGGTTTTCCCACGCCGTTCCACTTCGGCGCCCCGCAGTTCCAGGTGGCCGCGATCCTCTCGTTGTGTGTGGTGATGGTGGTCTCGATGACCGAGTCGACCGCCGACATGCTGGCGCTCGGTGAGATCGTCGAACGCCCCGCGGACGAGAAGACCATCGCGGCCGGCCTGCGCGCCGACACCCTCGGCTCCGCGCTCAGCCCGCTGTTCAACGGCTTCATGTGCAGCGCCTTCGCCCAGAACATCGGCCTGGTCGCGATGACGCGCATCCGGAGCCGGTACGTCGTCGCGACCGGCGGCGGCTTCCTGGTCCTGATGGGCCTGTGCCCGATGGCCGCCTCGCTCATCGCGGTCGTGCCCCGGCCGGTCCTCGGCGGCGCCGGCGTGGTGCTGTTCGGATCGGTCGCCGCGAGCGGCATCCAGACCCTGGTCCGGGCCGGACTGGACCGGGACAACAACGTCCTGATCGTGGCCGTGTCCCTCGCGGTCGGCATCATCCCGATCACCGCGCCGGGGTTCTACCACGCGTTCCCCGAGACCGCGAAGATCGTCCTGGACTCGGGCATCTCCACGGGCTGCGTCACGGCCGTGGTGCTCAACCTCCTCTTCAACCACATCGGCAAGGGCGGCGAGGCCCAGGACGTCACCCATCCGATGGAGGCGGGACAGGAGATCGCCTCCGTCTACTGAGACGTCGTCCCGGACACACGAGGCCGGGGGTCACGGGGCCGAACCCGTGACCCCCGGCCGGCGCGTCTCATGACCGGACAGCCCCTCGCCGCCGCCCGCGGCGGCGGCCCGGCCTCCGTCACGCGTCCGGGGGCAGATGCCCGCACCCGGACTCAGCCGCGGCCGCCGGCCCGGCACGGGGTGACCGCGGGCAGCCGGCCGGAGAAGTACGACCGCGGCGGTACGCCCATCAGGGAGCGGAAGTCGGACGTCATGTGGGCCTGGTCGAAGTACCCGGTGGACGCGGCGAGTTCCGACCACGGAGTGTCCGGGGCCCCGGTGACGACCGCGCGGACCCGGTCGATGCGGGCGTACTGCTTGGGGGAGACCCCGACGCCCTCGGCGAACAGATAGCGCAACTGGCGCTCACTCACCGCGAGTTCCCGGGCGACCTCACGGACCTGCGCGGGCGTCCGGTCCGTGCGGACCGAGAGCGCGGCCACCCCGGCGCGCAGCAGCGCCGCGCGTCCCGGGTCCACGGCCGTCGACAGCAGCCCGGGGAGGGACTGTTCGAGACGGGGCACCGCCTCCCGGGGATCCAGCCACCGCAGCTCCTCCGCGAGCCGGCGAGGTGTCGGGCCCGGCAGCTCGTGCAGCGGTACCACCCGGCCCACCAGCTCCGCGGCCGGCACCCCCAGCAGGGGACGCACCGTGCCCGGCAGCAGGCCCAGCTCCACACAGGTCGACTCCGCCTTGCCCAGGTGGTACGAGGCCCGCACCCGCGGCCCGACCGCCAGCACGTCGCGGTGCCCGTCCGCCGTCACGCGGAGCACCACCCGCGTCACCGCGTCGGGCAGGCGCACGAGCGCTTCCTCCGGCGGGTCGGCGTAGGCGGCGGTCCGTACCCCCGCTATCCAGGGACGCAGCCCCTCGGGTGTGTGCAGGGTCTGCTCGGCGATGGGCTTCGGCATCCCTTCACGGTAACGGCACCGACGGGCCCCGCGGGCGGGACGGCCGTGCCGGAATCTACAAGATCCCGGCGGCCCGGGGAGGCCATCGTGGAGCCATGATCCTGGTGACGGGTGCCACGGGCACCATCGGAAGCGAAGTGGTACGACAGCTCGCCGCACGCGGCGAGAAGGTGCGGGCGCTGACCCGCGACCCCGCGAAGGCCGCGGTGCCGGCCGGAGTGGAGGTGGTGCGCGGGGACTACGCGGAGCCGGACTCCCTCGACGCGCCGATGGACGGCGTGACGGCCGCGTTCCTCGTCGGGGTCCCCGGCCCGGCCCCGAACCGCGACCGGGTCCTGGTCGCCGCGGCCCGCGCGGCGGGAGTACGCCGGCTGGTGAAGCTCTCCGCCATCGGGACCGGCGACCCCGAGACCGGCCCGTTCGGTCTGTGGCACGTGGAGGGCGAGCGGGCCGTGCGGGAGAGCGGGGCCGACTGGACGGTCCTCAGGCCCTCGACGTTCGCCTCCAACACGCTGACCTGGGTCCAGGCTCTCCGGGCGGGCGAGCCGGTGCCCAACATGACGGGGGACGGGGCGTCCGGGGTGATCGACCCGCGTGACGTGGCCGCGGTGGCCGTGCGGGCCCTGCTGGACAGCCGGTACGCGGGCCGCACGTACACCCTGACCGGGCCCGAGGCGATCAGCGTCCCGGAGCAGGCGGCCGTGCTCGCCTCGGTCCTGGGCCGCCCCGTCCCCACGCGGGACCTCTCGACCGACGAGACCCGCGACTTCCTCCGGACCGCCTGGGGCCTCGACGCCGCGGGGGCGGAGGGCGTCCTGGCGGGCCTGGCCCATGTCCGCCGGGGCGGGAACGCGACGGTCACCGAGGACGTGCCCGAGGTGCTGGGCAGAACGGCACGGACCTACCGGGCATGGGCGGCGGACCACCGGGGGGCCTTCGAAGCGGGTTGACCCACCGGGCCCACGGCAGCCCACCCGCACCGCCCACGCGGCCCCCGGCCGTCGCGGTCCCCTCCCACGCGGCCCCCGGCCGTCGCGGCCCCCTCCCGCGCGGCCTACAGGCCGAACAGGCCGAGGTCGGTGGCCAGTTCCTTGAACACCTCACGCGGATCGGCGACCAGCCTGCGCTCGGCCAGGTTCATGATGCCGCCCACCGCGGTGACCTCGGCCGCCAGGGAGCCGCCGGCCTTGCGTATCTCCTGCCGGATCCGGAAGGTCTTGCCGGTGCCCCACTCGAAGACGCACGTGACGTCGACCTCGTCACCGGCGAGCAGTTCCCGCCGGTAGCGGATGGTCGTCTCCAGCGCCACCGGGCCGACCCCCCGGCCGACCAGCCGGGCCTGGCTGATCCCGGCCTCCTGGAGCAGCGACCAGCGGGCGTGCTCGGCGTAGTTGAGGTACACCGCCTGGTTGAGGTGTCCCTGGGTGTCGGTCTCGTAGCCGCGGACGGTCACACGGACGGAAAACGGTTCGGTCACTGCTCGTCCTTCTCACGTTCGGTTCTGACGGACGACCGATCTTGACACGCCGGTCACACCCGGCGCGGCGAGGCCAGCAGATACCGGGCCCTCGTCCGAGGCTCGGTGTACTCGCCGACCTGCCAGCCGGCCCGCTCCAGCGTGGCCGCGCAGGCCGTCAGCGTCTCCGCGTCCGGCGCGTGGACCGCGACGGCCTCCGGCTGCGGGGTCGCCCGGACCCGGTACCCGTCCGCGTCCCCGCCCGCCGGACGGTGGCCGGCCGCCTCCAGCGCGAGCGCCGCGGCCCGCACCAGATGCGCCCGCTCCCACCCGCACGGCCGGTCCGCGGCACCGTCGGGATTCGTCATCCGGCGCAGCTCCAGCAACCCCTGCCAGGCGCCGTGCACCTCGCGCCGCCGGGCCGGACCGGGCCCCGGCGGCTTCTCCTCGCCGCCGACGCGGGCCGCGAACACCCCCGTGTCCGGCGTGTCCGGTGCGGGCTCCGCCGGCGCCCCGGGCACCGCCTCCCGTATCCGGTGGCCCGCCGGGGTGAGGAAGTGGTCGTGCGGTGGCCGGGGGTGCCGGAAGGCGAGCCCCCGTCTCACCAGTGCCGTGAGCTGGTGCTCCGTGCCGTGCAGCCGGCCGGTGACCGGATCGGCGGTCTCGATCAGCCGTCGCTGCGCGGCGGTCGGCGGTCGGGTCACGGGATGCTCCTTCCGGCACTGTCACTCGGCGGGACCGCCGGACGGGCGGCCCGCTCGCAGCGTACGGCCCGGGTCCGACAACGCCCCCTACTCCGGGGGCCGGATGTTCCATCCCGACACCACCGGTCGCCCGTGCTCGGTACCGAGGCGGCACAGCGTCCCCGTCGCCAGCTGGAACAGGGCCCCGTGCTGGGGCGCGAGGCCCAGCCGGCGGGCGGTGAGGACACGGAGGAAGTGGCCGTGGGCGATCAGCACGACGACGCCCTCCGTGTTCGCGAGGGCGGCGTCGGCCTTGGCCAGCATCCGGTCGGCGCGCTCCCCGACCTGCTCCGCGGTCTCGCCCGGGTGGTCCGGCGGACCGGGTGCGACGCCGTCCGTGAAGAGGAACCAGCCGGGCCGGCTCCGCTGGATCTCCGGCGTGGTCACGCCCTCGTACCCGCCGTAGTCCCACTCCCGCAGGTCGGTGTCGACCCGCGCGTCCGGGATCCCGATGAGCTGGGCGGTCTCCCGGGCCCGCTGCAGGGGGCTGACGAAGGCGGCCCCGATGCGGTGCGAGCGGATCAGCGGGACCAGCCCGCGCGCCTCCGCCCGCCCGTGCTCGGTGAGGGGCACGTCGGTCCAGCCGGTGTGCCGCCCGGACCGCGACCACTCGGTCTCCCCGTGCCGGACGAGAAAGAGGTCACCCATGAGGGCACGGTGACACAGGACCGCCCCCGCCCGCAGAACGGACTGCGCCGGACGGCCGCCCCCGCCCGCAGAACGGACTGTGCCGGACGGCCGTCTCCGCCCGCAGAACGGACTCCGTTGGACGCCCCCCCGGCCGGGGGGCGGACCGGGCCGGACGGCCGTCTCCCGCAGCCGGGGCGGACGGTGCCCGACGGCCGGCTTCGTCCGCCGCCGGGCGGCCGGGCCCCGCCCGCACGGGGCGCGGGGCGTCATGGCGGCGCGTCCCGGACGCGTGGGGGATCAGGTGCCGGGGTGGACCAGTGTGTGCTCGGTGCCGAGGGTCTTGGCGCCCGTGTCGGCGTACAGGGTGGTCTCCCCGTCGGACCAGCGCACGACCAGGTCGTTGCCGGAGCCGTCGTGGCGCAGGCCACCGGCCGTCAGCACCTGCGCGTGCGTCCAGAGGCTGTTCGGGCCGATGATCCGGGTCCTGGTGCCGAGCCCCGCGGCCGAGGTGCCCGCGTAGGTGTCCAGCGCGCCGTCGGACCAGCGCACCAGCAGGTCCCCGGCGGCCGTGCCGCCGAAGTCGCCGCCGGTCAGCAGGGCGGCCTTGGTCCAGGTGGCGTTCGCCGCGAGGAGCCGGGTGCCGGCGCCGAAGCCCCCGGCGCCGGCCTCGGGGTACAGGGTGAGCGAGCCGTCGGCCCAGCGGACCAGCAGGGCGGTGCCGCCGTCGGCCCGGAACGGTCCGGAGGTGACCTGGGCGGCGTTCTTCCACGCGGACCGGGGTGCCGCCATCCGGATCTCCCGGCCCAGGCCGGTGGGGCCGGGCTGCGGGTAGAGGGTGACCTCGCCGTCGGACCAGCGCACCAGCAGGCCGGACCGGTCGGCGCCGCCGAAGGTGCCGCCGGTGAGCGTCCGGGCGTGGGTCCAGACGGAGTTGGCCTTCTGCAGCTGCCTCTCGGCCCCGAAGCCGCCCCTGCCGTCGCCGGGGTGCAGGGTGACCGCGCCGTCGGACCAGACCACGAGCAGATCGCCGTGCCCGTCGCCGGTGTAGTCGCCCGAGGCCATGAGCGTGGTCTTGCGCCAGCGTCCCGCGCCACCGGCCAGCGCGCCCTTCAGCCCCCGGTACGGCGGCAGATCGGCGGGCGGGGCCTGGTCGGCGACGGCGTAGGCGAGGAGGTTCGCGGCGTCCGCGCCGAACGCGGTGGCGTAGCTGATGTAGTCGACGTTCGCGTCGTTGCCGCCGCCGTTGTAGCCGCCGAGGTTGCCGATGACGTGCCCGGTGCGGGCGTCGTCCTTGTAGTCGGTGATCCACGGGCTGCCGGACACCCCGCCGTAGTAGCCGCCGCAGGTCATCGACAGCTGCCGGTAGCCGCGCAGTTGCGTCGTCGGGACGGTGCACTTGACGGCGCGTCCGGCGCTGTTGTGCCGGTAGGAGGGGTAGCCGACGACGGTGACGCCCCGGCGGGTGTAGCCCGAGGGCCGGGTGAAGGTCAGTCCGCCGCCCACGGCGTCCTGCAGGGACGCGCCGCGCTGGTTGGCGGAGACCCGGGCGAACGCGGTGTCCAGGTCGGAGGAGACACCCTTGGTGGTCGAGGACCCCTGGTCGGGCTTGTACCGGGGATCGATGAAGATCCGCTGGATGTGGAAGATGCCGTACGGCTGCCGGTCGGGGGCCGCGCCCTTGACGAACTTCGGGACGAAGATGTAGTCGCTCTTCATGCTCAGCGCGCAGTGGGCCGCCGTGAGCACGATGTTGCGGGCGCGGGTGTCGATCACGCTGCCCGTGCAGTGCCAGGTGGTGCCGCCCGGCCCGTCGGAGCCGAAGAACGTCCCGACCAGCCGGGTCCCCTTGAACAGGGTGCCCTTCGGGCGGGCCGTCACCGCGGCCGACGCCCCCGGCGCCGACGGCGTGTGCCGCACCGCGTCCAGCGGCCGGGACTCGGCCATGCGCTCCGCGGTCCAGAACCGCGCGGCCTGCCGCGCCTCCTGCCCCGTGACGGGCGCGGGCGGCACGGGACCGGGCTGCCCCGGATCGGCCTGCGCGGCCGGCACCGCGACTCCGAGCAGTGCCGCGCACGCCACGGCGACGGCCGCACGACGTCTTCCGTCCGAGAACGGTCGTCCGTACGAGAACACTGAAGCTCCCCCTGGTCATCGGCTGGAACCGGCCCCGGGGGCGGTGGTGCGGCGCCGGTCGGTCGCGCACACCGGCGGCTGGTGTGCCCGCCCCGTCTCGTGCGGGGCCCCCGGTCGTTGCGGGGGTGATCTTCGCACGAATGAGCGAAACGGGCCACATGGGCCGGAGGCGCTATTGCCGGTACCCGCCGAGGAACCTGCCGATCCGGCCGATCGCCGCCTCCAGGTCGTCCGCGTACGGCAGGGTCAGGATGCGGAAGTGGTCGGGAGAGGGCCAGTTGAAGCCGGTGCCCTGGACCACCTGGATCTTCTCGCGCAGCAGGAGGTCCAGGACGAACTTCTCGTCGTCGTGGATCTTGTGCACCTTGGGGTCGATGCGCGGGAACGCGTACAGCGCGCCCTTGGGTTTGACGCAGGACACGCCGGGGATCTCGTTGAGCTTCTCCCAGGCCACGGACCGCTGTTCGTGCAGCCGGCCGCCGGGCCGGGTGAGTTCGCGGACGGACTGGCGTCCGCCGAGGGCGGCCTGGATGGCGTACTGGGCGGGCGCGTTGGCGCACAGCCGCATGGAGGCCAGCATGGTCAGGCCCTCCAGGTAGTCCCTGGCGTGCTGCTTCGGGCCGGTGACCACCAGCCAGCCGGAGCGGAAGCCCGCCACCCGGTAGGTCTTCGACAGGCCGCAGAAGGTCAGGACGACCAGGTCGGGCGCGAGCGCGGCGGCCGAGTGGTGGACGGCGTCGTCGTACAGGATCTGGTCGTAGATCTCGTCGGCGAGCACCATCAGGCCGTGCCGGCGGGCCAGGTCGAGAATGCCCTCGACGACCTCCTTCGGGTAGACCGCGCCGGTCGGGTTGTTGGGGTTGATGATGACCACGGCCTTGGTGCGGTCGGTGATCTTCGACGCCATGTCGGCCAGGTCCGGGTTCCAGTCGGCCTGTTCGTCGCACAGGTAGTGCACGGCCTTGCCGCCGGCCAGGGTGGTGACGGCCGTCCACAGGGGGAAGTCCGGCGCGGGGATGAGGATCTCGTCGCCGTCCTCGATCAGGGCCTGGACGGCCATGGAGACCAGCTCCGAGACGCCGTTGCCCAAGTAGATGTCGTCGACGTCCACTTCGAGGCCCAGGTTCTGGTAGCGCTGGGCGACCGCGCGGCGGGCGGAGAGCACGCCGCGGGAGTCCGTGTAGCCGTGCGCCTGCGGCAGCATCCGGATCATGTCCTGGAGGATCTCCTCCGGCGCCTCGAAGCCGAAGGCCGCGGGATTGCCGGTGTTCAGGCGGAGCACGCTGTGCCCCGCCTCCTCCAGCGCGTTGGCGTGCTCGATCACCGGGCCGCGGATCTCGTAGCACACCTCGCTGAGCTTGTTGGACTGCCGGAACTCCATGGGCCCCTCCGGAAACTCGGTTACTTGGTTTTACCAAGCGAGAGCTTGGAAAGTCCAACAACATGTCTAGACTGCGTCGCATGCCACCTCGCCGAAGCTACGACCAGTACTGCTCCGCAGCCCGCGCCCTCGATCTCGTCGGCGACCGCTGGACCCTGCTGATCGTCCGGGAGCTGCTCGCCGGTCCCCGCCGCTACACGGACCTGCACGCGGATCTGCCCGGCGTGAGCACGGACGTACTCGCCTCACGGCTGAAGGACATGGAACGGGACGGCCTCACGACCAGACGCCGGCTGCCGCCGCCGGGAGCCGCGTACGTGTATGAACTGACGGCGCGCGGACGGGAGTTGCTGCCCGTGCTGCAGGCGCTGGGCAGCTGGGGCGAGCGGGAGCTGGCCGAGCGCAGGCCCACCGACGCCGTGCGGGCGCACTGGTTCGCCCTTCCGCTGCTGCGCGCCCTGGACGGCGAGGGCGTCGTCGAAGTGAGCCTGGAGGAAGGCGTCTTCCACCTTCGCGTGGGCGCGCCGGAGGGGCCGGTGTACGGCGACGGGCCCGCACCCGGCGAGGCGGACGCGCGGCTGACGATGGACGCACGGACCTGTGAGGGAGTGGCCCGGGGCGAGTTGCGCCTGTCCGACGCGGTACGCGACGGGCGGGTGACGGTGACCGGGGACGGCACGCTCGCCAAGACGCTGCGGGAGGCGTGAGAGGCCCGCGCGTGGGAGGCGTCAGGGGCCGGGGCGTCGGAGGCGTGAGAGGCCCGCGCGCGGAAGGACGGGAGGCCCGCCGGTGAGCGGGCCTCCCTGCGCGGTCATGCCTGAGGCGGTACGCCGGCCGGCCGTCCCGACCCCCGGGTCAGCGCATACCCGCCGATCCCGGCGAGCGCCGCGAGCGCGCCGCCGATCGCGGTCCACACCCAGCGGTCGGACCACCAGCCGGAGGACCAGCCGTCGTCCGAGCCGAAGCTCGACAGCACCGCGGTCTTCGAACCGTCCTCGTCGGCGTCGGCCTTGACGGCGATCCCGGGGACCAGCGGCTTGCCCAGCGAGCCGTCCACCGCCGCCGCGCCGCCGATGTCCTTGGAGCCGACGCGCACTTCGGCGCCGACCGGCTGGCCGAGGTCGGAGGCGCCGAGGTCCACCACCGTGAGCCGGACGTAGTACGTGCCCGGCAGCGGGTCGTCGGCCCACGGCTCCGACCAGCCGCGCACCGTGCGCAGCACACAGGCCAGCTCGACCGAGGAGGCGCCCTGCGCGGCGGTGCGGGTCGTCGCGCCGTACTGGCAGGACTGACGGCGCCGCAGCCCGTCGTACACGTCGAGCTGCCAGGTCTGCGAGCCGTGCGTGTCCGGGAGCTTCACCGTCGCCTCGACGGTGGGGCGCTGCCCGGTGTCCGCGGGGAAGGACCAGTACAGGTAGTCGCCGGTGGAGCCGGAGGCGGTGGCCCGCTGTCCCTGCTCGATCTCCGCCGCCGTACGGAACGAGGTGCCCGCCTGGGTGGGCGCCTTGCCGTCGTCGGAGGCGCTCGGGGAGGGCGAGGAGTCGGCCGCGGCCGGCCCGGCGGCCAGCCCCAGCGCCAGCAGCGTGGCGCCCAGCACTCGTGTGATCCGCATCAGTTCGTCCTCCAGACCGCGACCCGCCAGCGCGACAGCCAGCCCCACAGCAGACCCGCCAGGAAGCCGATCAGCACCAGTGCGCCGAGCAGCCACCAGCCACGGCCGAGACCGAAGGCGGCCACGTCGTGGTGTCCCGACGGCCCGTCGACCACGTCGACGGTCAGTTCCAGCGGCAGACCCGGGGTGGTCTTGACCCCCGAGGCCACCGAGAACGACTGGGTGACCTGCAGACACACGGTCTCCGCGGTCGCCGTGTCGTCGTCGCTCTCCTGCTTCGGATAGCGCAGACCGGTGGAGATGACGTCCGTGCGGCCGGTACCGGCGGCCTCGCCGCGCACGATCTCCCGCCCGTGGACCGTCACCGCCCGCAGCAGCACACCGTAGTTCGGGCCGACGGCCCGGTCGTCCGCGACGCTCACCGAGGCGCGCAGCTCCTGGCCGGGCTCGACGTCCACCTTGTACCAGCGCTGCTGCCCGAACTCCTCACGGTCGGTGTAGAGACCCGACTTGAGCGCCGGCGCCTTCTCGCACCGGTCCGCGCCCGACGTGGCCACCGGTGTCACCACCGGATCGGCCGCCCGGTCGACCAGCTGGCCGACCCGGTCCGACAGTTCCTCCTTGTGCCGGACGTCGGTGTAGGTGCCGCCGGTCGCGTCCGCGATGCAGCTGAGCTGGGCGCGGGTCTTGGCGTCCGGCACCAGGCCGAGGGTGTCGATGGTCAGCCCGATGCCCTTGGCCGCTATCTCGCGGGCCACCTCACACGGGTCGAGCGGCTGGCAGGTGTCCTGACCGTCACTGATCAGGACGATGCGACGGGTACCGGAACCGCCGTTGAGGTCGTCCGCCGCCTTCAGCAGCGCGGGCCCGATCGGGGTCCAGCCGGTCGGCGCCAGGGTCGCCACGGCCGTCTTCGCGTCGGTCCGGTTCAGCGGGCCGACCGGGTAGAGCTGCGCGGTGTCCTTGCAGCCCTCCTTGCGGTCGTTGCCGTGGTAGTTGGCGCCGAGCGTACGGATGCCGAGCTCGACCTCCTCCGGGGTCGCGTCCAGCACCTCGTTGAACGCCTGCTTCGCCGCGGCCATCCGGGTGCCGCCGTCGATGTCACGGGTGCGCATGGAACCGCTGACGTCCAGCACCAGTTCGACCTTCGGGGCGGCCTGTTCCGTCTCGTCGGCGACCGCTCCGGCGGGGAACGCGAGCCCGGCCGTCAGGGCGGCGAGCAGAGCGCAGACGCCCGCCGCCAGCCGTTGTCTTCTGATCATCGCCGGATCCTATTGATCAGATCCGCCGGACTCCAAAACTCGGACTCCAGAACTCGGACTCCAGAACTCGGACTCCGGAACTCGGACGCCGGAACCGGACCCCGCAAACGCCGGGTGACCGTCCCCGCCCCGACATGACGCGAAATCACCCGGTCGCCGGGAACCGGAAGGCGCGAGGATGGGGCAGGGTCGTCCAGATGTCCCCGCTGTGGCCGGGCGAGAGCCGCATCAGGGTCAGCGCCTTCGCCGGCAGCGGGTCCGCGCGCAGCGCGGCCAGGTCCGGGGTGGGGGGAAGGTCCGGCACGACGGCGTCGAGGGCGGCGGCCAGCGCCGGACCCGAGCCCGCCGTGCCGGCCAGCGCGCCCGCCACCAGGGAGCCGAACAGCTTGCGGCGCAGGGCGGTCTCGTCGTCGGTGATCAGACGGCCCGTGAGGGCGGGCGGGGTGATGCGGTGACGGGCCAGCCGGGCGGGACTGATCCGGATGTCGGCGAGGTCGCGGTAGACCAGGCGCAGCGGGGTGCCGTCGGACGACAGGATCACCAGGAGGTTCTGGCCGTGCGCCTCCAGGGCCACCCCGAGATCCAGCAGGCGCAGGCCCACCGTGAGCGCCAGCCGGGTGAACGCGCCCAGCCAGGAGGGGGAGTCCGGCAGGGACGTGGTGGCGAGAGCGGCCACCGGCAGCACGTGTTCGCCCGGAGCGGCGTACACCTCCGGCGACTCCCGCAGCAGCGCGGCCAGGTCGGAGGAGTGGGCCGTGACCGCCCCCAGCGTGCGGGTGATGTGCAGCAGACCGCCGGTGCGCGCGGCCAGGTCCTCGGCGAAGGCGGACAGCGGCGCCGCGGCCCGCACCGAGTAGCCGGAGATGTCCCGTACCGACGAGGTCAGCCGGGCGCTGAGCGCGGTCTTCACATGCGGGCCGCCGGGCAGCGCCAGGGTGCGCAGCGACATCAGCGGACGGGCCGGGCGCCACGCGTCGTACGGCCGGCGGAGCACATGAGCGGCCTGCCATGGATGCACCGGCACCAACAGCCGGTCACCCGACCGGAGTTCCGCCGGCCAGTCGCCGGACAGCAGGCAGTCGGCGGCCGGTACCGGCACCGTGCCCAGTTCGACCACGGGGCCGTGCTCCGGGCCGTACGCCAGCTGGTCCGCCACCGAGAAACCGGGCCGGGAGCGGCAGTTCGGATGGAACGGGTGCCCGTCGACCACCCGCTGCTCCCACTCCCAGTCCTTCCCCCAGCCTTCGGCCGGGGGGACCCCCACCGGCCACTCCTTCGGGTGATCGGCGGCCGCCCGGGACAGCGCCAGCGAGGCCGTGCTTCCGGCCAGTTCCGCCGCGAAGGCGGAGCCGTGCGGCACCCCGAGCGCGTCCGTCAGGCGCGCCGGATCGTCGTACCGCTCCCGGTCCAGGCGCACCGCGGTGACGTAGGCGCCGGTGGCGTACGGGTCCGCGGGCGGCCCGTGCAGGGTCCGGCCGTCGGCGAGGCGCAGGGCGAGGCCGTCCGCCGCCGGCACCCGGCCGGTGAGCCACGGCAACGGCTCATGGGCCAGCGCCCGCCACAGCCGGGTCAGCACGGCGGCGCGGGCACCGGGCAGCTCCGCCGCGTACCGGGGCAGCAGAGCGGGCCGGACGGCGGCCAGCTCCTCGGCGATCTCGGCCTCGGCGATGGGGGGACGGTGCACGGCAGGGCTCCTCGGGTACGCGGGCACGGCACGATAGTCGGGGACCGCCGGGGACGACAGCCATACTGATCATCACCGGCCCCGGACGGCGCACCCGGTGTGCGCGGGGACGACCGCGGGCCCTGGACGACGGACGAAGACGACCGCGGGCCCTGGACGACGGACGAAGACGACCGCGGGCCCTGGACGACGGACGAAATGGAACGCGTGGACCTCACACCCCCCACCGGCGAGGTCGGCCGCCGCGCCGACGCGTACGCGGCGGCGCCCCTGCTCAACTGCCTGCTGCGGGAGGTGGCCGAAGCGCTCCCGGGCGCCGCCGGGGACCGCCGTGTCCACCGGCTGCCGGACGGGCGCCTGCTGCGGGTGCGCGCCGGGCGCCGTCCGGCGGACCCCGAGCTGTACACGGCCGGGGCCTGGCGCCGCGTCGGCCACCCGGAGCTGGTCAAACTGGTCGCCGAGGTGCTGCGCCGGCACACCGGGCTGCCCGGCGGCGACCTGCCCGCCGAGATGATCGACAGCCGGGACACGGTCGCCGCCCTGCTCACGGCCCGCGCCCGCGCCACCGCGCCCGAGGACCCCTATCTGCGCTCCGAGCAGTCCCTGCTCACCGGCCATCCGTACCACCCGGCCCCCAAGGCGCGCGGCGGCGGACCGGTCGCCTCCTGGCTGCCGTACGCGCCCGAGGCGCACGCCCGCTTCCCGCTGGTGCTGCTCGGCGTCCGCGAGGACCAGGTGGCCGAGGAGGGCGACACCGGGGCCCTGGACACGCTCGGCGCGGCCCCGCCCGGCTACCGGCTGCTGCCCGCCCACCCCTGGCAGCTCGACCTCACCGCCCACGACCTCGCCCCCGCGTTCGCCGACGGCCGGCTGCTCAGGCTCGGCACGACCGCCTTCGACACCTGGCCCACGGCCGCGGTCCGCACGGTGTACGAGCCGCGCCGCGATCTGTTCCTGAAGTTCAGCCTGGACGTCCGCATCACCAACGACATCCGCCGGCTGTGGCGCCACGACCTGCGGAAACTGCGTCGTACGGATATCGCCGCCGGGCGCGCGCTGGCGGCGGCCGGCCCGCCCGCGGCCTGGCTGAGCGACCGCGGCTACCGCACCGCCGCGTTCGCCTTCGAGGAGCTGGCGGTGCTCGTCCGGGACGGGCTGCGCGGCCACCTGGTGCCGGGCGCCACGCCGCTGCTCGCGGCGGGTCTCGCCGAGGGCTTCGAGGGCAGCCCGCTGGCCGCCACGGCCGATCCGGCCGGCTGGTGGGAGGCATATCTGCGGCAGGTCGTACCGCCCGTCCTGGCCGCGTTCGACGACCACGGGGTGGTCCTGGAGGCCCATCTGCAGAACACCCTCGTCGCCGTGGACGCGGCCGGCATGCCCGTGCAGGCCCTGTTCCGGGACGCCGAGGGCGCCAAACTGCTGCCGGACGTCACGCGGGCCGCCGGCTGGGAGCGGCTGGTGTACTGCCTGGTCGTCAACCACCTCACCGAGATCGCCGGCGCCCTCGCCGAGCGCCGTCCGGGCCTGGACCCGTGGCCCGCCGCCCGCCGCGAACTCGCCCGCCACGACCTCCCCGAGATCCCCGCCCTCCTCACCGCACCCACCCTGCCCGGCAAGACCAACCTGCTGCTGCGCTGGACAGCAGCGGCCGGCGCGGACGCCCGCTACCTCCCCCTGCCGAACCCCCTACGAGCCGACTGACACGCCCCGCCGGGGCGCGGGGAACTGCGCGAGGAGCCCGACGGCGCCGCGGGGAACGCGACCGGGCACGTCGGCCGCGAGGCCCCCGTGCCCCATCGCGACGCTCCGGGCGATATGCGCCTACCCTGGCCGGTGTGCTGCGCGACGTGACTGCTGTTCGATACGTGACCCCGCTGCGGTCCGGCGGCTCCGTGCCCGGAGTCCTGGAGGCCGACGACCTCGGTACCTACGTCGTGAAGTTCACCGGCTCCGCGCAGGGCCACAAGGCACTGGTCGCCGAGATCATCGTCGGCGAACTGGCCCGCGCACTCGGCCTCCGCTTCCCGGAACTCGTCCTCGTCCACTTCGACCCCGCCGTGGCGGCCGCGGAGCCGCACCAGGAGGTGCGCGAGCTGCACAGCGCCAGCGCGGGCGTCAACCTCGGCATGGACTATCTCCCGGGCGCCCGGGACTTCACCCCGGACATCGCCAGGACCTTCCCCGTGGACCCCCTGGAGGCCGGCCGGATCGTCTGGCTGGACGCCCTCACCGTCAACGTCGACCGTACGGTGCACAGCTCCAACCTGATGGTGTGGCCCACGTTCGGCACCACGCCCCCGCGGCTGTGGCTCATCGACCACGGTGCCGCCCTGGTCTTCCACCACCGCTGGGACACCACCGCCCCGGGCCGCAGCTACGACTTCCGGCACCACGCCCTCGGCCACTACGGCCCCGACGTCCGCGCGGCCGACGCCGAACTGGCGCCCCTGGTGACCGAGGAACTGCTGCGCCGGATCGTCGCCGAGGTACCGGACGCCTGGCTCGCCGAGGACGCCGGGTTCGCCACGCCCGACGACGTCCGTGACGCCTACGTCGGCTACCTGCTGGACCGTGTCCGGCTCTCCCCCGAGTGGCTCCCCACCGACTTCCCGAGCAGGGAGGAGCTCGCGGCCGAGGAGGCCGCCCGCGCGGCGAAGACCGAGGCGGGCCGTCCGGACTGGCTGAAGCGGGTCCCCGACCTGCACGGCAAGCCGGCGGCGGAACGGGACTGGTCGGCACACCTCGGGTGACCGGGCCTCCCGGAGCCCACGGCAACCGGCGCAACCCGCATACGGCCGAGCGGCCCGGGGAAGGCTCCCGGGCCGCTCGGTGAGATCCTCGTACGGGTCAGCCCTTGAGCTGCTGGTACGCCGGCAGCGTGAGGAAGTCGGCGTAGTCCTCGTCCAGGGACACCTTCAGCAGCAGGTCGTGCGCCTCCTGCCAGTGGCCGGCCGCGAAGGCCTGCTCGCCGATCTCCTTGCGGATGGCGTCGAGTTCCTCGGCGGCGACCTTGCGGGCCAGCTCCGGCGTGGCCCTGTCACCGTTCTCGAACTCGACGCCGGCGTTGATCCACTGCCAGATCTGCGAGCGGGAGATCTCGGCGGTGGCCGCGTCCTCCATCAGGTTGAAGATGGCGACCGCGCCGAGCCCGCGCAGCCAGGCCTCGATGTAACGGATGCCCACCTGGACGGCGTTGACCAGGCCGTTGTACGTCGGCTTGGCGTCCAGCGAGTCGATCGCGATCAGCTCGGCGGCCTCGACGCGGACGTCCTCGCGCAGCCGGTCCTTCTGGTTGGGCTTGTCGCCGAGGACCCGGTCGAAGGACTCCATGGCGATCGGCACCAGGTCGGGGTGGGCGACCCAGGAGCCGTCGAAGCCGTCGTTCGCCTCACGGTCCTTGTCGGCACGGACCTTCTCGAAGGCCACCTTGTTCACCTCGGCGTCGCGCCGGGACGGGATGAAGGCCGCCATGCCGCCGATCGCGTGCGCGCCGCGCTTGTGGCAGGTGCGGACGAGGAGTTCGGTGTACGCCCGCATGAACGGGGCGGTCATCGTCACCGCGTTGCGGTCCGGCAGGACGAACCTGGCCCCGCCGTCACGGAAGTTCTTCACGATGGAGAACAGGTAGTCCCAGCGGCCGGCGTTCAGCCCGGCGGCGTGGTCGCGCAGTTCGTAGAGGATCTCCTCCATCTCGTACGCGGCCGTGATCGTCTCGATCAGGACGGTCGCGCGGACGGTGCCCTGCGGGATGCCGACGTAGTCCTGCGCGAAGACGAACACGTCGTTCCACAGCCGGGCTTCGAGGTGCGACTCGGTCTTGGGCAGGTAGAAGTACGGGCCCTTGCCGAGGTCGAGCAGCCGCTGGGCGTTGTGGAAGAAGTACAGGCCGAAGTCGACGAAGGCGCCCGGCACCGGTGTGCCGTCGGCGTCGACCAGGTGACGCTCGTCCAGGTGCCAGCCGCGCGGGCGCATGACGACGGTCGCCAGCTCCTCGTTCGGCCGCAGGGCGTAGGACTTGCCGGTGCGCTCGTCGGTGAAGTCGATGTCCCGGCCGTAGGCGTCGATCAGGTTGGCCTGGCCGAGGACGACGTTCTCCCAGGTGGGCGCGGAGGCGTCCTCGAAGTCGGCGAGCCAGACCCGCGCTCCCGAGTTGAGCGCGTTGATGGTCATCTTGCGGTCGGTGGGGCCGGTGATCTCGACGCGCCGGTCGTTCAGCGCGGCCGGGGCCGGGGCGACCCTCCAGGAGTCGTCCGCGCGGATCGCGGCCGTCTCGGGCAGGAAGTCGAGCGTGGAGGTGCGGGCGATCTCGGCGCGGCGCTCGGCCCGGCGGGCCAGGAGTTCGTCACGGCGCGGGGTGAACCGCCGGTGCAGCTCCGCCACGAAGGCGAGCGCAGCGTCCGTGAGGACCTTCTCCTGCCGGGGCAGGGGCTCGGCGTCGACGATGGCCAGCGGGGACGGCGCTGGTGCGGACATGAGCTGTCACTTCCTTCAGCGGTGGCACCGGGTGCCAAGTGGCACGAATAGGACAGTGAGCGCCCACTGTGCGGTCGGACGCTTCTGAACAGTGGATACTAGTTTCCTCATCGTGGAACTTCAATGGTTTGTTGATGTCGAGATTCTCTGAGTCGAGGCAAGGTGGCGCTCGGTGCCACCCCGTTCACTCAAGGTGGCTCAGGTCGGCCTCGGTGTCGATGTCGTACGGCGCGGCGACGTCCCCGCACTCCACGAGCCGGATCCGCGCCTCGTGCGCCATGAGGTAGGCCCGCGCCCCGCGGTCTCCCACGGCCGTCTCCGCGATGCCCGCCCAGTGCGCGGCACCGAACAGCACGGGATGTCCGCGCACCCCGTCGTAGGCGGCCGACGCCAGCGATTTCTCGTCCTCGTAGGCGCCGAGTACCCGGGACACCGCGGCCGGTCCGATGCCGGGCTGGTCGACCAGGGCGACGAGGGCCGCGCGCACTCCCGTACCGGCGAGCGAGGCCAGGCCCGCGCGTAGCGAGGAGCCCATGCCCTGCGCCCAGTCCGGGTTGTCCACCAGGACGCAGCCGTCCAGCCCGGCGCGCTCGCGCACCTCGTCCGACCTGGCACCCAGCACCACATGGATCCGCCCGCACCCCGCCGCGCGCAACACGTCGACCGCGTGTTCGACCAGGAGCCGGCCCCGGTGTGTCAGCAGTGCCTTGGGCCGCCCGCCGAGCCTTCTGCCCCCGCCGGCGGCGAGCAGCAGCCCCGCGACATCCCCCCGCAGATCCTGGTTGTCCGTCATGGGTCCTGCATACCCGACGGCGGCGGAACCGGCCGTTTTTCCGGCCCGATTCCCTTGGGCTGAATTTCGGTCCGCGCTGTGGCGCTCCCGCACGGGGTGGCGTTTACTGACCCGCGCACGACGGCGTGCCCAGGGGAGGGCTGTGTTGCGGAGCTTGGGGCAGAGGCCAGTGACCGGCAGCGACGAGGATCCGAGGGTGGCGGAACTGCGGATCGCGGTGTCCCGGCTGCGCCGCGAACTCGCCGCGTTACCGGCGGATTTCCCCGACCGGGCGATAGCCGAGGACGAACTGGCGGCGCTGGCCGCGATGGCCGCCGGCGGCCTGCCGGAGATCCCGCGCCTGCGCAGTTCCCTGTTACTGATCGCCGGCGCGATCGGATCGGTCAGCGCTCTGGCGCGTGGCCTCGGAGGCGTGCGGGAGGCGGTCGAACTGTTCGGCCGGCCGCCCGGGCCGGGGTGAGTGCGCCGACACGGGGCGCGGCGAACCGTACGCGCGGCCACGACGGACCGGTGACCGGGGCACGCCTCCGGGTTCCTCCGCCGGGGCGCCCGACCGCCGGACGCTCTCCGGACCCGTCTTCCCGGGTGCCCGGCCGCAGCAAGCCCCCGGACTCTTCCCGGGTGCCCGGTCGCGGTGCGCCCGCGGAGTCATCCAGGTGTCCTGCCGCCCTGTGCCCCCGGGCTCTTCCTGGGAGCCCGCTCGGCGCACGCCGCCCCTCGGGTCCCGCTGCTGCCTAGGCGCCCGAACTCGCCAGTGCCTCGGACAGTTCGCGGGCGATCTGCTGCAGCACCGGCACGATCTTGTCGGTCGCGGCCTCGGTCACCCGGCCGGCCGGCCCGGAGATGGAGATCGCCGCCGCCGTGGGGCTGTCCGGGACGCACACGGCGAGACACCGGACCCCGATCTCCTGCTCGTTGTCGTCGACGGCGTACCCGGCCTGCCGTACGTCCTCCAGCGCGGCGAGGAAACCCTCCGGCGTGACGATGGTCTTCTCCGTCGCGGCCGGCATCCCCGTGCGGGCCAGCAGGGCCCGCACCTCCTCGTCCGGCACCCCGGCCAGCAGGGCCTTGCCCACACCGGTCGAGTGCGGCAGCACCCGCCGGCCCACCTCCGTGAACATGCGCATCGAGTGCTTCGAGGGCACCTGGGCGACGTACACGATCTCGTCGCCGTCGAGCAGCGCCATGTTCGCCGTCTCGCCGGTCTCCTCCACCAGCCGGGCCAGGTACGGCCGCGCCCAGGTGCCGAGCAGCCGGGACGCGGACTCGCCCAGCCGGATCAGCCGGGGGCCGAGCGCGTACCGCCGGTTGGCCTGCTGTCGCACATAGCCGCAGGCGACCAGCGTGCGCATCAGCCGGTGGATGGTCGGCAGGGGCAGCCCGCTGGTCGCGGACAGTTCGCTCAGACCCACCTCACCGCCCGCGTCCGCCATCCGCTCGAGCAGGTCGAAGGCGCGCTCCAGGGACTGCACCCCGCCGGCGGCGGAGGGCTTCGCGGAGTCGGTGGTGCTGGCGCTGGACGTCGGCACGGCGCGTTCCTTTCGGGGCTGGCAGGAGGGCAGAAGCCTACCCGGCAGCCGGTTGACTCCCTGCTTGTACGTAGCTACGTTCTGCGTGACGGAATTCTAATTCCGCTTTGTGGAAATGTCCAGAGGGTGCCCTCCCTCGGCCCGGTCCGGAAGTGTGCCTCTTGACGGCCGGGAAGCGGGAGTGAAGACTCCTTCAACAGAACGTTGAATTCCGTTACGAGGTGTACATCCCGTTTCCTGGATGAACAACGGCGGTAGAGAGAGGGGTTCGGGTGTCCGACGCTGAACTGGTGCTGCGCTCGACGCGCGTGATCACTCCGGAAGGGACGCGGCCCGCCACGGTCACGGTGTCCGCCGGGAAGATCACGGCCGTCCTGCCGTACGACGCCGAGGTTCCGGCCGCGGCGCGGCTGGAGGACGTCGGCGACCACGTCCTGCTGCCCGGCCTGGTCGACACCCACGTACACGTCAACGACCCCGGCCGCACCGAGTGGGAGGGCTTCTGGACCGCCACCCGGGCGGCGGCGGCCGGCGGCATCACCACTCTGGTGGACATGCCCCTCAACTCCCTGCCGCCGACCACCACGGTCGACCACCTGCGGGTCAAGCAGGACGTGGCGCGGGACAAGGCGCACATCGACGTCGGCTTCTGGGGCGGTGCCCTGCCCGACAACGTCAAGGACCTGCGCCCGCTGCACGACGCCGGTGTCTTCGGCTTCAAGTGCTTCCTGTCCCCGTCCGGCGTGGACGAGTTCCCGCACCTGGACCAGGACGGGCTCGCCCGGTCCATGGCGGAGATCGCCGGGTTCGACGGGCTGCTCATCGTGCACGCCGAGGACCCGCACCACCTGGCCGCCGCCCCCCAGCACGGGGGCCCGAAGTACGCCGACTTCCTCGCCTCCCGCCCGCGCGACGCCGAGGACACGGCCATCGCGAGCCTCGTCGCACAGGCCCGGCGGCTGAACGCCCGCGTGCACGTGCTGCACCTGTCCTCCAGCGATGCCCTGCCCCTGATCCGCGCCGCCCGCGCCGAGGGTGTCCGCCTCACCGTGGAGACCTGCCCGCACTACCTCACCCTCACCGCCGAGGAGGTCCCGGACGGCGCCAGCGAGTTCAAGTGCTGCCCGCCCATCCGTGAGGCCGGCAACCAGGACCTGTTGTGGGAGGCGCTGGCCGACGGCACCATCGACTGTGTGGTCACCGACCACTCGCCCTCCACGGCCGACCTCAAGACCGACGACTTCGCCACCGCCTGGGGCGGCATCTCCGGCCTCCAGCTCAGCCTGTCCGCCGTCTGGACCGAGGCCCGCAAGCGCGGCCACGGCCTGGAGGACGTGGTCCGCTGGATGTCCACGCGGACCGCCGCGCTGGTGGGCCTCGGACAGAAGGGCGCCATCGAGGCCGGCCGCGACGCCGACTTCGCGGTGCTCGCCCCCGACGAGACCTTCACCGTCGACCCGGCCGGCCTCCAGCACCGCAACCGGGTCACCGCCTACGCCGGCAGGACCCTGTACGGCGTCGTCAAGTCCACCTGGCTGCGCGGCGAACGCATCGTCGCCGACGGCGGGTTCACCGAGCCGAAGGGCACGCTGCTCAGCCGCCCCCAGTGAGCCTCCCCCCGCCCTCGGCCCCGGCCGGGCGGGGGACCCCATCCCGCATCCGCAACCGGCCGACTCCGGAAAGGACCCCCTGATCACCGTGACGGCGATACCGAGCTTCACCGGCGACGCGAACCCCTACGGAGGCGGCGACCCGTACGCGGACTACCGCACCGCCGACTTCCCCTTCACCCAGTACGCCAACCTCGCCGACCGGCAGCTCGGCGCCGGTGTCGTCGCCGCCAACGACGAGTTCTTCGCCCAGCGGGAGAACCTGCTGGTGCCCGAGCGGGCCGAGTTCGACCCCGAGCACTTCGGCCACAAGGGCAAGATCATGGACGGCTGGGAGACCCGCCGCCGGCGCGGCGCCTCCGCCGCCCACCCGTGGCCGACCGCCGAGGACCACGACTGGGCGCTGGTCCGCCTCGGCGCGCCCGGCGTGATCCGCGGGATCGTCGTCGACACCGCCCACTTCCGCGGCAACTACCCGCAGGCGGTCTCGGTCGAGGGTGCCTCCGTACCCGGCTCGCCCTCGCCCGAGGAACTGCTCTCCGACGACGTGAAGTGGACCACCCTGGTGCCGCGCACCCCGGTCGGCGGGCACGCGGCGAACGGCTTCGCCGTCTCGGCCGAGCAGCGCTTCACCCACCTGCGGATCAACCAGCACCCCGACGGCGGTATCGCCCGGCTGCGCGTGTACGGCGAGGTCGTGCCGGACCCCGAGTGGCTCGCGGTCCTCGGCACCTTCGACGTGGTCGCCCTGGAGAACGGCGGCCAGGTCGAGGACGCCTCCAACCTCTTCTACTCCCCGGCCACCAACACCATCCAGCCGGGCCGCTCCCGCAAGATGGACGACGGCTGGGAGACCCGTCGCCGCCGTGACCAGGGCAACGACTGGATCCGCTACCGGCTCGTCGCCCAGTCCCTGATCCGGGCGATCGAGATCGACACGGCCTACCTGAAGGGCAACAGCGCCGGCTGGGCCTCGGTCTCCGTCAAGGACGGCGAGGACGGCGAGTGGACCGAGGTCCTCCCGCGCACCCGCCTCCAGCCCGACACCGCCCACCGCTTCGTCCTGCCCGAGCCGGCGGTCGGCACCCACGCGCGGATCGACATCTTCCCCGACGGCGGCATCTCCCGGCTGCGCCTGTTCGGCTCCCTGAGCGAGCAGGGCGCGAGCGGTCTCACGGCCCGCCACCAGGAGCTGGGCGGCTGATCCCCGCCCACGCGCGCGTGGGGCGCCCCGGCCGGGACAGCACCGGGGCGCCCCGCGCGTCACTCGCGGCGAACCTCGTCCGCCGTAGCGGAACTCTTCCGTCCACCTCTGGCGTTGTCTCCCACGTGACCCTTCAGCAAGAGATCGTCGGCAACGCCATGCAGATGGCGGTCGTCAACCTGCACCCCGGCCAGACCGTGTACTGCGAGGCCGGGAAGTTCCTGTTCAAGACGACGAACGTGACCATGGAGACCCGCCTGTCCGGCCCGTCGGGCAATGGCGAGGGCGGCCGGCAGAGCGGCTCGGGCGGTGGCATGGGCGGCATGCTGCGCCAGGCCATGGGCACCGCCATGCAGGTCGGCCAGCGCATGCTCGCCGGTGAGTCACTGGCCTTCCAGTACTTCACCGCCCAGGGCGGCGAGGGCACGGTCGGTTTCGCGGGCGTGCTCCCCGGTGAGATGCGTGCCCTGGAGCTCGACGGCACGCGCGCGTGGTTCGCCGAGAAGGACGCCTTCGTGGCCGCCGAGTCCAGCGTCGAATTCGGCATCGCCTTCACCGGCGGCCGGACCGGCATGAGCGGCGGCGAGGGTTTCGTCCTGGAGAAGTTCACCGGCCGCGGCACGGTGATCATCGCCGGGGCGGGCAACTTCATCGACCTGAACCCGGCGGACTTCGGCGGCCGCATCGAGGTCGACACCGGCTGCGTGGTCGCCTTCGAGGAGGGCATCCAGTACGGAGTCCAGCGCGTCGGCGGCCTCAACCGCCAGGGGATCATGAACGCCGTCTTCGGCGGCGAGGGACTGTCCCTGGCCACCCTGGAGGGCAACGGCCGGGTGATCCTGCAGTCCCTCACCATCGAGGGCCTGGCCAACGCCCTGAAGAAGGCCCAGGGCGGCGACAAGCAGGGCCCGACCGGCGGACTGTTCTCGACACACGCCGGCTGAGCCCGGCGTCCCCGTCCGTCCGTGCGACCCGGCGGGCCGCCCCGGAGGCCCGGCCGCACTCGGGGCCGGACCTCCGGCGGGTCGCGCCGCTCCTCGGGCTGATCCGTGGGGGGGGGAATCAGCAGCCGTAGTCGATCAGGTCGAACGAGGCGTAGTGATCCGCCGTGTAGTAGTCCTCCCGGCGCTCCTCACCGGTGACGACGCGGCGCGCGCCGCGGGTGGGGGAGCCCGGCGTGATCACGGTGTACTCGTGGTAGTAGCCGCTGGACCGGCTGGGCAGGACGCCTTCGCGGTTCGAGAAGACGGTCCCGTCCTGCGAGTACGGGTAGGGACCGCCCTGTTCGATCAGCTTCAGGGTGTCGTGGGCCTGGGAGGGCAGGGCGCCGTAGCAGACGCTGCCGACGGACTCGGCGGCCGCGTCCGCCGTGGTGGCGGAGACGGTGCCGCCCACGAGGAGGGCGGACAGAAGAGCGGCTGCTGCTCCGATGCGTGTTGCGCGTGGGGGGAATCTCATGGCCCTCATGGTGACGCGCGTAGAGCATGGCATGTCAATGACAATCGTTCAGGGTTTCCCGGTGCGTCCGATGAATTCGCCAGTGGTTCACCCGAGCCCCATCATCCCCACGCGGTCCCCACAAATGCCCCGGCTCAGCCCGGCCCTCCGACGCTCTCCGCGGCGGCGAACAGAGCGAACGCGAGCACCACGAGCGCGATGCTCGCGTAGATCTCGTAGCCGTCCAGGAATCCGATCCGCTGCACGAAACCCACGTGCCAGTCCGTGAATTCATGCACGAGACCCAGCGCGCCCTGCACCAGGGCGATGAATCCGAGAAACTCCAGTACCTGCTTCACACCACGACTCTCACGGCGCGGCACCCCCCGGCGCATCGGCCGCGGGGCGAGCGCGCGGCGCCGAAAGACCGCGGCCGCGCCGGCGGGCGGCGCCGAAAGTTGACGGCGGTGCGACTTTCGTCGGTGATCCCGGGCGATCGGTCGGCGATCCGGGCGCAGGGCGGCGGCGGCGCGCGTTCCCCGCGTAGATTGCCGACCGTGAGCGATGACGAGCAGGCGCCGGCGCCGAAGGAGTTCGCGGGCCGCCGGTGGCTGTTCCCGTCCGCGCTGGTGCACGAGCTGGACCCGGACGCCGGGGCCCCGGGCCGGCGGCCCCGGCGCACCGCGCGCGACTGGGTCGTCGACTTCTTCTGCTTCCTCCTGGCCGTCGGCATCGGCCTGGCGGCGGCCCAGTCCCTGTCCGAGGAGACCGGCCTGCCGCGCTCCCTCGCCATCCTCGACCAGACGCTGGGCGCCCTCTCCTGCGGCGCGGTCTGGCTGCGGCGCCGGTGGCCGGTCGGGCTCGCCGTCGCGATGATCCCGGTGGGCCTGCTGTCCAACAGCTCGGGCGGCGCGTCGATGGTCGCCCTGTTCACGCTCGCCGTGCACCGGCCCTTCCGGTACGTCGCCTGGATCGGCGGCGCAGGCCTCGCCCTCATCCCGTTCTTCTTCTGGGTGCGGCCCGATCCCGACCTGCCCTACCTCGGCGTCGTCGTCTTCACCGCGCTGCTCACCGTGTCGATCACCGGCTGGGGCATGTTCGTCCGCTCCAAGCGGATGCTGATGCTCAGCCTCAGGGACCGCGCGCACCGGGCGGAGACCGAGGCGCGGCTGCGGGCCGAGCAGGCGCAGCGCCTGGCCCGGGAGGCCATCGCCCGCGAGATGCACGACGTGCTCGCCCACCGGCTCACCCTGCTCAGCGTGCACGCGGGCGCCCTGGAGTTCCGGCCGGACGCGCCCCGCGAGGAGATCGCGCGGGCCGCCGGGGTGATCCGGGAGAGCGCCCACGAGGCCCTGCAGGATCTGCGCGAGATCATCGGCGTACTGCGGGCCGGCGAGTCCGACGAGTCGTCCGGCGGGCGCCCCCAGCCGACGCTGGCCGCGCTGGCCGCGCTCGTCGCCGAGAGCCGCGAGGCCGGCATGGAGGTCGCCCTCGACCACCGCGTCGCCGACCCGGCCGCCGTCCCCGCCTCCGTCGGCCGCACCGCCTACCGCATCGCCCAGGAGGCGCTGACCAACGCCCGCAAGCACGCCCCCGGCACCGAGGTCACGGTCCGCCTCACCGGCAACCCCGGCGACGGCCTGACGGTCACCGTCGCCAACCCCGCGCCGCCCGCCGAGATCCCACCCGTGCCCGGCTCCGGCCAGGGCCTGATCGGCCTCACGGAACGGGCCACGCTGGCGGGGGGACGCCTGGAGCACGGCACGCGTCCCGACGGGGGGTTCGAGGTACGGGGGTGGCTGCCGTGGCCGCGGCACTGAAGGACGCCGTCCCCGCCCGCCCGCACCCCCGCCCGGCACCCGTACGCGTGCCTCCCGCCGCCGGCCGTTTCCGCCACCCCCCGCTCCCCGCTCATGATTACGTGACCCCATGACAGCGACGCCGATCAGACTCCTCCTCGTGGACGACGACCCCCTGGTACGCGCCGGCCTGGCCCTGATGATCGGCGGGGCCGAGGACATCGAGGTGGTCGGGGAGGCCGCCGACGGCGCCGAGGCCGACGAACTCGTGCGGCGGACCCGGCCGGACGTCGTCCTGATGGACATCCGGATGCCGTCGGTGGACGGGATCACCGCGACCCGGCGGCTGCGCGCCCGGCCGGACGCCCCGCAGGTCGTGGTGCTCACCACCTTCCACGCCGACGAACAGGTGCTGCACGCCCTGCGCGCCGGCGCCGCCGGCTTCGTACTGAAGGACACCCCGCCCGCGGAGATCGTCGACGCCGTGCGCCGGGTCGCGGCCGGCGACCCGGTCCTGTCGCCCGCCGTCACCCGCCAGTTGATGCGGCACGCGGCCGGTACCGCCGCCGACGACCGGCAGACCCGCGCGCGCGAACGGCTCGCCGTCCTCAACGACCGTGAACGCGAGGTCGCCGTCGCCGTCGGCCGCGGTCTCGCCAACGCCGGGATCGCCGCCGCGCTCTTCATCAGCGTGGCCACCGTCAAGGCCCACGTCTCGCGCATCCTCGCCAAGCTCGGCCTCGACAACCGGGTCCAGATCGCCCTGCTCGCCTACGACGCGGGGCTGTTGGAGGACGGCGGCGACGGGCACTAGCCGGACGCCCCGCGCGTTGGAGGGGTGACGGCCGACGGCCGCGGCCTCGGGGCAGTCCCAAGGGGAGGACATGGAACGAGTGATCGACCTGACGGAATCGGCCGACGCACTGCGCCGGGACCCGCATCCGGTGTACGCGCGCCTGCGCGAACAGGGCCCCGTCCACCGGGTCCGGCTCGCCATGCCGGGCGGAGACTGGGAGACCTGGCTGATCGTGGGGTATGAGGAGGCCCGCGCCGCCCTCGCCGACCAGCGGCTGGCCAAGGACATCGCCAAGATCGGCGACCCCCCGCTGGACGAGCAGCTGCTCGGCAAGTACCTGCTGGTCGCCGACCCACCACAGCACACGCGTCTGCGCGGCCTCGTCACGCGGGCCTTCACCGCGCGCCGGGTCGAGCGGCTGCGCCCGCGGATCCAGCAGATCACCGACGGCCTGCTCGACGAGATGCTCCCGCACGGCCGCGCCGACCTCATCGGCTCCCTCGCCTACCCGCTGCCGCTCACGGTCATCTGCGAGCTGCTCGGCGTGCCCGAGATGGACCGCACGGAGTTCCGGAAGATCTCCACCGAGGTGGTCGCGCCGACCGACGCCGACGCCGAGCACGCCGCGATCGTCCGCCTCGCCGAGTACCTCACCGAGCTGATCGAGGACAAGCGCCGCGCCGGTCCCACGGACGATCTGCTCAGCGACCTGATCCGCACCACCTCCGAGGACGGCGACCGGCTCTCCGCGCGCGAACTGCGGGGCATGGCCTTCCTGCTGCTCATCGCGGGCCACGAGACCACGGTCAACCTCATCGGCAACGCCGTGCTCGCCCTGCTCACCCACCCCGCGCAACTGGCGGCCCTGCGCGCCGACATGACCCTCCTCGACGCAGCGGTGGAGGAGACGCTGCGCTGGGAGGGCCCCGTGGAGAACGCCACCTTCCGGTACGCCGCCGAGCCGCTGGAGATCGCGGGCGCCGAGATCGGGCAGGGCGGCCATGTGCTGATCGGCCTCACCGCCGCCCAGCGCGACGGCGCCCGGTACACCGACCCGGACCGCTTCGACATCCGCCGCGACACCCGCGGTCACCTCGCCTTCGGCCACGGCATCCACTACTGCCTGGGCGCACCCCTGGCCCGGCTGGAGGGCGGCATCGCGCTCGGCACCCTCCTGGAGCGTGCCCCCGGCCTCGCCCTGGACGGCGAGCCGGGGGAGTGGCTGCCGGGCATGCTGATGAGAGGCGTGCGGAGCCTGCCGGTGCGCTGGTAGCGGGCGGGGCGGGCCATCGCCGGGAGCGGTGGTGGCCGTCAGCCCTGCGGCGGTCGGGCCCCGTCCGGGAGCTCCGTGAGCGCCACCGGCCGCCGGTCGCGGCGGGAGATCTCGCAGGCCTCGGCGATGCGCAGCGCCTGCAACGCCTCCGGGCCGTCGCACGGGTTGGGCCGCTCGCCGCGCACCACCTCCACGAAGGCGTTCAGCTCGGCCTCGTAGGCGGGCCCGAACCGTTCGAAGAACCCCGCCCACGGCTTGTCCGCGGGTGGCGGCCCGGTCGGCTCGGTGGACGCGAGGGGCGTACGGTCGTCCAGGCCCACCACCACCGTGTCCCGCTCCCCGGCCAGCTCCATGCGGACGTCGTAGCCGGCCCCGTTCAGCCGGGTCGCCGTCGCCGTCGCCAGGGTGCCGTCGTCCAGCGTGAGCAGTGCCGCGCCCGTGTCCACGTCACCGGCGTCGCGGAACATCGCGGGACCCGCGTCGGAGCCGGTGGCGTACACGTCGGTCACCTCACGGCCCGTCACCCACCGCAGCACGTCGAAGTCGTGGATCAGCGTGTCCCGGAACAGCCCACCGGACAGCGGCAGCCACTCGGCCGGGGGCGGGGACTGGTCGCAGGTCATGGCCCGTACGGTGTGCAGCCTGCCGAGCCGGCCCGAGGTCACGGCCTCCCGGGCGCCCGCGTAGCCCGCGTCGAACCGCCGCTGGAAGCCCATCTGCAGGACCGTCCCGGCGGCTTCGACCTCGGCGAGCGCGTGCAGCGTGCCCGGCAGGTCCAGCGCGATGGGCTTCTCGCAGAAGACCGGCAGGCCCGAGCGGGCCGCCCGGCCGATCAGTTCGGCGTGGGCCGCCGTGGCCGTGGTGATCACCATCGCGTCCACGCCCCACTTGAAGATCTCGTCCACGCCCGGCGCCGCCGTCTCGCCCAGCCGGTGCGCCAGTGCCTGCGCCCGCGCCGGGTCCGCGTCGGTCAGGATCAGGGAGCCGACCTCGCGGTGGCGGCTGAGCGTCCTCGCGTGAAGGGTGCCGATGCGGCCCGTTCCGATGACCCCGATGCGCATGGAAACAAAGTGAGGGCGGACCCCGTACCCTGTCAATGCGTATGTCCGGACAACCGGACTACACAACTTCCCGTCAACCGGGCACGGGGCTACGCTCGGCCCGTGCCGAAACCAGATGTGGACCCGACCGTGTCGCTCGACCTCCGTGTGGACCGTAGCTCCCCGGTGCCGTTGTACTTCCAGCTCTCCCAGCAGCTGGAGGCCGCCATCGAGCACGGCACCCTCACCCCCGGCAGCCTGCTGGGCAACGAGATCGAGCTGGCCGCCCGGCTCGGCCTGTCCCGGCCGACCGTCCGCCAGGCCATCCAGTCCCTCGTCGACAAGGGGCTGCTGGTCCGGCGCCGCGGCGTGGGGACGCAGGTCGTGCACAGCCAGGTCAAGCGTCCGCTGGAGCTGAGCAGCCTCTACGACGACCTGGAGGCGGCCGGCCAGCGTCCCGCGACCAAGGTGCTGGTCAACACGATGGTCCCGGCGTCCCCCGCGGTCGCCGCCGCGCTGGGCGTCACCGAGGGCGGCGACGTCCACCGCATCGAACGGCTCCGCCTCGCGCACGGCGAGCCGATGGCCTACCTGATCAACCATCTGCCGCCGGGCCTGCTCGACCTGGGCACCGACCAGCTGGAGGCCACCGGCCTGTACCGGCTGATGCGGTCCGCGGGGATCACCCTGCACAGCGCCCGCCAGTCCATCGGTGCCCGTGGCGCCACGGCCGCCGAGGCCGAGCGGCTCGCCGAGGCGGAGGGGGCCCCGCTGCTCACCATGCAGCGCACGACCTTCGACGACACCGGCCGCGCGGTCGAGTTCGGTGACCACACCTACCGTCCGAGCCGCTACTCCTTCGAGTTCCAGCTGCTCGTCCGGCCCTGAGGGAACCCCCGGGCCCTCCTCGCACCGTGCGGATGTCTTTCGTCGCAATGTCCGGACAATATGACCGGTGTGGGGTCCCCCGGTCGTGTCATGCGTGTTCCCCGTGTTCGATACTGAAGCGTTTGGGGCTGGTGAGGTCACCGCCGGTAGGCACCGACGGGTGAGGTCGCCCGCCCCTTACGCACGTCGGTACAGAGCAAGAGCACGGCAAGAAGGGCACGGCCTCGTGGCACGGTTTCGGACCTGGGTAGGCATAGCGCTGGCGGGGGCACTCTCCGTGTCCCTGGCGGCGTGCAGCAGCACCGGAGGCAAGCGGGCGGAGGACGCCCGCAAGGCCGCGGCCGCCCAGGGCAGGGCGGCGGTGAACACCCCGCGCTGGACCATCGCGATGATCACCCACTCGGGGGACGGCGACACCTTCTGGGACATCGTGCAGAGCGGCGCCGAGCAGGCCGCGGTCAAGGACAACATCAAGTTCCTGTACTCGCACGACGACGAGGCCCAGCAGCAGGCCCAGCTGGTGGACGCGGCCGTGGACAAGAAGGTCGACGGCATCATCGTCACCCTCGCCAAGCCGGACGCCATGAAGGCCGCCGTGGCCCGCGCCGAAAAGGCCGGCATCCCGGTGATCACGGTGAACTCCGGCTCCGAGGAGTCCAAGGCGTTCGGCGCCCTCACCCACATCGGGCAGGACGAGACCATCGCCGGCCAGGCGGTCGGCGAGGAGCTGAACGAGCGCGGCCGGAAGAAGGTCCTGTGCGTGCTGCACGAGCAGGGCAACGTCGGCCATGAGCAGCGCTGCGACGGTGTCGCCGAGACCTTCCACGGCACCCTGCGCAAGCTCTATGTCAACGGCACCAACATGCCGGACGTGCAGTCCGCGATCGAGGCCAAGCTCCAGGCCGACCCCTCCGTCGACTCCGTCGTCACCCTCGGCGCGCCCTACGCCGACACCGCCGCGAAGGCGAAGGCGGACGCGGGCAGCAAGGCCGAGATCGACACCTTCGACCTGAACGCCAAGGTCGCGGCCGCGCTGAAGGACGGCACCCTCGGCTTCGCCGTGGACCAGCAGCCGTACCTCCAGGGCTACCAGGCCGTCGACCTGCTGTGGCTGTACAAGTACAACGGCGACGTCCTCGGCGGCGGCAAGCCGGTCCTGACCGGCCCGCAGATCATCACCAAGGACCAGGCCGGCGCGCTGGCGGAGTACACCGATCGGGGCACCCGATGACCGCCGCCCCGAACCGCACCGATGCCGAGACGGCCGACGGCGAGGCGGCCGACGCCAAGACGGCCGGCGGGACCGTCGACGACGGGACCGCCGGTCACGGGACGGCTGACTACGGGACGGCCGACGAAAGGATTCTGCAGACCTCGGCGACGCGGAAACTGCTCGCCCGCCCGGAACTGGGCTCGGTCGTCGGCGCCCTGGCCGTCCTCGTCTTCTTCGCCTTCGCCGCCGACGGATTCCTGCGCGCCTCCAGCCTCAGCACGGTCCTGTACGCCTCCTCGGCCATCGGCATCATGGCCGTACCCGTGGCCCTGCTGATGATCGGCGGCGAGTTCGACCTGTCGGCCGGCGTCCTCGTGACGTCCTCCGCGCTGATCTCGTCGATGTTCAGCTACCAGATGACGGCGAACACCTGGGTCGGCGTGGGCGTCTCGCTGCTGGTCACCCTCGCCGTCGGCGCCTTCAACGGCTTCGTGCTCACCCGCACCAAGCTGCCCAGCTTCATCGTGACGCTCGGCACCTTCCTGATGCTGACCGGCATGAACCTCGGCTTCACCAAGCTGATCGACGGCACGGTCTCCACCAAGACCATCGGCGACATGGAGGGCTTCGCGAGCGCCCACGCCGTCTTCGCCTCGACGCTGACCCTCGGCGGCGTCGACATCAAGGTCACCATCCTGTGGTGGCTGGGCCTGGTCGCCCTGGCCTCCTGGATCCTGCTGCGCACCCGCACCGGCAACTGGATCTTCGCCGTCGGCGGCAACGAGGACGCGGCCCGCGCGGTCGGTGTCCCGGTCGCGGCGACCAAGACCGGCCTCTACATGGGTGTCGCGTTCGGCGCCTGGATCTCCGGCCAGCACCTGCTCTTCTCCTTCGACGCCGTCCAGTCCGGCGAGGGCGTCGGCAACGAGCTGATCTACATCATCGCGGCCGTCATCGGCGGCTGCCTGATCACCGGCGGCTACGGCAGCGCGGTCGGCTCGGCCGTCGGCGCACTGCTCTTCGGCATGACCAGCAAGGGCATCGTCTTCGCCGAGTGGAACCCCGACTGGTTCAAGTTCTTCCTCGGAGCGATGCTGCTCCTCGCGACCCTGCTCAACGCCTGGGTCCGCAAGCGCGCGGAGGCCGTGAAATGACCGAGACCGAGACGCGCACGGCCCTGGTGGAGCTGTCCGGCGTCGGCAAGCGCTACGGCAGCGTCCGGGCCCTGGAGGGAGTCTCCCTCCAGGTCCACGCGGGCGAGATCACCTGTGTCCTCGGCGACAACGGCGCGGGCAAGTCGACGCTGATCAAGACGATCGCGGGCCTGCACCAGCACGACGCCGGCACCCTGCGCATCGACGGCGAGGAGACCCGCCTCGCCTCCCCGCGCGAGGCCCTGGACCGGGGCATCGCCACGGTCTACCAGGACCTGGCCGTCGTCCCCCTGATGCCGGTCTGGCGCAACTTCTTCCTCGGCTCCGAGCCCCGTACCGGCGTCGGCCCCTTCAAGCGCCTGGACACCGGCCTGATGCGCCGCACCACCCGCGAGGCGCTGCTGCGCATGGGCATCGACCTGCGGGACGTCGACCAGCCCATCGGCACCCTCTCCGGCGGCGAACGCCAGTGCGTGGCGATCGCCCGCGCGGTCCACTTCGGCGCCAAGGTCCTGATCCTGGACGAGCCGACGGCGGCACTGGGAGTGAAGCAGTCCGGTGTGGTCCTCAAATACGTGGCCGCGGCACGGGACGAGGGCCTGGGCGTTGTTCTGATCACCCACAACCCGCATCACGCGTATCTGGTGGGCGACAGGTTCGTGCTCCTGAGGAGGGGCACGATGGTGGGCCATCACACACGGGACGAGATCACCCTGGACGAGCTGACGAAGCAGATGGCGGGGGGAGCGGACCTGGACGCTCTGGTACACGAACTGCAGCGCACCTGAGGGGCGCGGAGCGGTGCGCGGGTGCGGCTCCGCCGCGTGGGCGCGACGAGCCGCGGGGCGCCCGCCCCCCGGCAACGGTCGCGCATCCGCCACTCCCGCCCCGCACCGCACCCACCCCCGCGGTGAGGCAGAATCGAGCCCGATGAGCACCTACCGCGACCTCACCGCCCCCATCGGCTCCCGCCGGGCCCCAGTGCTCCGCACGGTCGGCACCAAGGAGCGCCGGTCACACCTGACCGCGCCCCGTGTCCCCACCGTCGGCATCGACATCGGCGGCACCAAGGTCATGGCGGGCGTCGTGGACGCCGACGGCAACATCCTGGAGAAGCTCCGCACGGAGACCCCGGACAAGTCCAAGAGCCCCAAGGTCGTCGAGGACACCATCGTCGAGCTGGTCCTGGACCTGTCCGACCGGCACGACGTGCACGCGGTCGGCATCGGCGCGGCCGGCTGGGTCGACGCCGACCGCAACCGCGTCCTGTTCGCCCCCCACCTGTCCTGGCGCAACGAACCGCTGCGCGACCGCCTCGCCGGCCGGCTCTCCGTGCCGGTCCTGGTGGACAACGACGCCAACACCGCCGCCTGGGCGGAGTGGCGTTTCGGCGCCGGCCGCGGCGAGGACCACCTCGTCATGATCACCCTCGGCACCGGAATCGGCGGCGCCATCCTGGAGGACGGCCAGGTCAAGCGGGGCAAGTTCGGCGTCGCCGGCGAGTTCGGCCATATGCAGGTCGTGCCCGGCGGCCACCGCTGCCCGTGCGGCAACCGCGGCTGCTGGGAGCAGTACAGCTCCGGCAACGCCCTGGTCCGCGAGGCGCGCGAGCTGGCCGCCGCCGACTCCCCGGTGGCCTACGGGATCATCGAGCACGTCAAGGGCAACATCGGTGACATCACCGGCCCGCTGATCACCGAGCTGGCCCGCGACGGCGACGCGATGTGCGTGGAACTGCTCCAGGACATCGGCCAGTGGCTCGGCGTCGGCATCGCCAACCTCGCGGCGGCCCTCGACCCGTCCTGCTTCGTGATCGGCGGCGGCGTCAGCGCCGCCGACGACCTGCTCATCGGCCCGGCCAGGGACGCCTTCAAACGCCACCTCACCGGCCGCGGCTACCGGCCCGAGGCCCGCATCACCCGCGCCCAGCTCGGCCCCGAGGCGGGCATGGTGGGCGCCGCCGACCTGGCCCGGCTGGTCGCCCGCCGGTTCCGCCGGGCCAAGCGGCGCCGGGTGGAGCGCCACGAGCGCTACGAGCGGTACGTCCAGGGCCGCCGCGACCGGGACAGCGCATGACGCCGTCGCTGCCGCACCAGGGCGGCCCGCCGGACGAGCGGGACCGGTCCGCCGAGAACCCGCGCCACAAGGCGAGGCGCCGGGCGCTGACCCTGCTGATCATCGTCCTGCTCATCGGCGTCCCGGCCGGCTACCTGGTGATCTCCGCGAACCAGAGCCGCGACAGCGGCAAGGACAAGGAGGCGAAGTACTCCGCCACCGGCCTCACCCCCGGCTGGCCGTCCAAGGTGCAGCGCCGCCTCTACCAGGTGCCGGTCCCGCTTCCCGCCGACGACATCGCCTACTACGAGACGAACAACTGGAAGACCAGCCGCCTCTACGTCCAGTTCCGCACCAACCCGGCCGGCCTGGACAGCTTCCTGGAGGCCATGGGCTTGCGCCGGGAGCAGCTGCGGAAGGACTACATCGCGGTCGGCGAGCGGGACCGCAAGGTCAGCGGCTGGACCTTCGGCGGCCAGGGTTCCTGGTGGGGCCTGACCCACGAGCAGAAGAACCCGGCGCCCACCCAGGACGTCGTCGTCGACCTGTCCGACCCGCAGAACCCGACGGTGTTCGCGGTCTCCCGCACGGTCCCGTGAACCGGGGCTCCGAGCGGGCCTCGGAGCCGGTTGTCAGACCCCGCCCGTAGAGTCGAAGACGTCTGATCCGACACACGGGCGGGAGGTGGCAGGACGTATGAGCGGCACGACGGCGGTGGCCGAGCGCACGGGAGGCTCCCCGGAGACGGAGACCGGGCACCCGGTCCCGGTGCGCCTCGCGTCCGTCTACCTGCCCGCACCCCTGCCGCGCGAGGGCCGCCTCGCCTTCTGGGACCCCGAGGGCGACCCGCTGCCCCCGGTTCTCGCCGGCGGCCCGGAGGAACTGACGGTCGTACGACGCCATGGCGCCGGTGTGCGCCGCCGGCAGGTGCCCGCGCTGACCCTGCCGCTCGCCGAGGCCCTGCCGCTGCTGGTCCGCGCCCGGCACGACCCGGCCGCCCACCCGGCCACCGCCTGCTGGGGCGCCGCCGCCCTGCACGCGCTGCGCCTCGTCGCCCGCGGCCGGCTGCTGCCCGGCCTGACCCCGGACGGTCACGACGCCTGGCGGGCCGGCCCGCTGGAGCCCGACGACATCGCCCACCTGCGCGCGATCGCCGCCGCCCTGCCGCCCGAGGGCCACGCCGTGCCCCTCCCCGGCCCGGGCGCGCTCCGGCTGCCCGAGCCCGAGGCCCTGGTCCGCTCCTTCCTGGACGCGGTCGCCGACACCCTGCCGCGCACCCCTGCGGCCCCCCACACCTGCGGCCGGCCCTTCGCCGCCCGCGAGCCGCAGAGCCTGCCCGACGCCCACGAGTGGGCGGCCGAGGTCGCCGCCGGAATGGACGCGGGCGTCCGCGTCTCGCTCCGCCTGGACCTGTCCGCGTACGACGTCTTCGACGCCGGCGCGGGGGGCGGGGCCCGCGCCGGCGGAGCCGCCGTCGTGCAGGTACACAGTCTCGCCGACCCCACCCTGGTGGCCGACGCGGCGGCCCTGTGGGCAGGGGAGGCCGACACGGCGTTCGGGCCCCGCGCGCGCGTGGACGCGGCCCTCGCCGTCCGGCGCGCCGCCCGGGTGTGGGCCCCGCTGGACCGCCTCGCCGAGCAGGACGTCCCCGACGTCCTCGCCCTGTCCGAGGAGGAGCTGGGCGAGCTGCTCGGGGTGGCGGCGAGCCGGCTGGCCGCCGCCGGGGTCGCCGTCCACTGGCCCCGGGACCTCGCCCGCGACCTGACCGCCACCGCCGTGGTCCGCCCGGCACCCGGCTCGGCGACCGACGGGACCGGCTTCTTCGAGAGCGAGGACCTGCTCCGGTTCCGCTGGCAGCTCGCGCTCGGCGGCGATCCCCTCGACGAGGCCGAGATGGACGCCCTCGCCGAGGCCCACCGCCCCGTCGTACGGCTCCGGGACCGCTGGGTGCTGGTCGACCCCGCACTGGTCCGCAAGGCCCGCAAGCGCGAGCTGGGCCTGCTCGACCCGGTCGACGCGCTGTCCGTGGCGCTGACCGGCGAGGCCGAGGTCGACGGCGAGAGCGTCGAGGTCGTCCCCGTCGGCGCGCTGGCCGCCCTCCGCGACCGGCTCACCGCCGGTCTGCGCCCCGCGGCCGCGCCCCCCGCTCTGGCCGCCACCCTCCGCGACTACCAGCTGCGCGGGCTGGCCTGGCTCGACCTGATGACCTCGCTCGGCCTCGGCGGCTGCCTCGCCGACGACATGGGCCTCGGCAAGACCGTCACCCTCATCGCCCTGCACCTGAAACGGGCCCGCACCGAACCCACGCTCGTGGTCTGCCCGGCCTCCCTCCTCGGCAACTGGCAGCGGGAGATCACCAGGTTCGCGCCCGGCGTCCCCGTCCGCCGCTTCCACGGCCAGAACCGCACCCTGGAGGGCATCGACGGCGGCTTCGTCCTCACCACGTACGGCACCATGCGCTCCACCGCGGCCCGCCTCGCCGAGCAGCCCTGGGGCATGGTCGTCGCCGACGAGGCCCAGCACGTGAAGAACCCCTACTCCGCCACCGCCAAGGCGCTGCGCACCATCCCGGCCCCCGCACGCGTGGCGCTCACCGGCACCCCGGTGGAGAACAACCTCTCCGAACTGTGGGCCCTGCTCGACTGGACCACCCCCGGACTCCTCGGCCCGCTGAAGTCCTTCCGCGCACGGCACGCCCGCGCGGTGGAGAACGGCGAGGACGCGGAGGCCGTGGAGCGCCTGTCCCGGCTGGTCCGGCCGTTCCTGCTGCGCCGCAAGAAGTCCGACCCGGGCATCGTGCCCGAGCTGCCGCCCAAGACCGAGACGGACCACCCGGTGCCGCTCACCCGGGAACAGGCCGCGCTGTACGAGGCGGTGGTGCGCGAGTCGATGCTGGCGATCGAGACGGCCGAGGGCATGGCCCGGCGCGGCCTGGTCCTGAAACTGCTCGGTGCCCTGAAGCAGATCTGCGACCACCCGGCGCTGTATCTGAAGGAGGACGCGCGCGCCGACCGGCTCGCCGCCCGCTCCGGCAAACTCGCCCTCCTGGACGAGCTGCTGGACACCCTGCTCGCCGAGGACGGCTCGGCGCTCGTCTTCACGCAGTACGTCGGCATGGCCCGCCTCCTCACCGCCCACCTGTCCGCCCGGGCGATCCCCGTCGACCTGCTGCACGGCGGCACCCCGGTCCCGGAACGCGAGCGCATGGTCGACCGCTTCCAGAACGGCGAGACCCCGGTCCTCGTCCTCTCCCTGAAGGCCGCCGGCACGGGCCTGAACCTCACCCGCGCGGGTCATGTCGTCCACTTCGACCGCTGGTGGAACCCGGCCGTCGAGGAGCAGGCCACGGACCGCGCCTACCGCATCGGCCAGACCCAGCCCGTCCAGGTCCACCGCCTGATCACCGAGGGCACGGTGGAGGACCGCATCGCCGAGATGCTCGCCGCCAAGCGCGCCCTGGCCGACGCGATCCTCGGCTCCGGCGAGGCGGCGCTGACCGAGCTGACCGACCGTGAGCTGTCCGATCTCGTCTCCCTGCGGAGGACGTCATGACGGACACCGGCCGGCCCCGCCCCGGCGACGCCGCCCGCCGGGCCCTACGAGCGGCCCGCGAACAAGCCGAGGCCGAACGGGATGCCACGGCGCGGAACGCGACGGAGGACCCGGCACGCGGTACGGCCGAGGACACCGCGCGGGATACGGCGCGGGGTGCGACGCAGGACACGGCTCGGGGTACGGCCGAGGGTGCGGCTCGGAGTACGGCCGAGGGTGCGGCTCGGGGTACGGCCGAGGGCACTCCCGCCGACCCGGCCGAGGGCACGGCGGCCGACCCGGCCGGGGCGCCGCGGGGTTGCGCCGACGACGGCACGGGCCGGCCCGCGGGCACGGAGCCCAGGCCCGGCGACGCGGCCAGGGCGGCACTCAAGGGTGCCTCCGGCGACGACGGGGAGAGCGGCCCGGAAGACGCCGGTGCCGCCGGCGCCGGTTCCGGCCCCTCGGTGGGGCGACGGCCCGGTGACGCGGCTCGGGAGGCGCTGCGTGCGGCCCGGCGGGAGGCGTCGCGCGCGGAGGCCGCCGAGCCCCGGCGCGAGCGGCGGGCGTCCGCGCGTCCCGGTGCCGCCGCACCGCGCGCCTCGTCGGTACCCGGTCAGGAAACCGAGCGGGTCAAGGCCGCGCAGGACATGCGGCGCTACCTGGCGACCGCCTTCCGCATGCCCACCTGGGCCGGCACCCCCGACGAGCCGGAAGACCCCGCACACCCCACGCCCCCGCCCGCACCCCCCGAGCCGGCCCCTGAGACACCGACGCCCTCGCCCTCGGCACGCGCGTCCGCCTCCCCGTCGCCCGACGCTCCCGGGGCTGCCCCGTCGGCTCCGGCCGCCGCTTCCTCCGCATCCGCGTCCGCCTCCTCGCCGACGGGGCCCTCGCCCGGAGTCCCCGGGCCTGCCCTCTCGGCTTCGGTCCCCACGCCGTCGGCACCCGTGTCCGTCCCCCCGGAAACCGGGCCGTCGGCGGAAGCCCCCGTACCCGCTCGCACCTCAGGCTCCTCGGGTCGGGCCCCCGGCTCCTCGGGGCAGGCTGACGCTTCCGCCGCGCGTGTGGCGGTGCGTTCCGGTTCCGGCGGTGCGCAGGTGCCCGCGACCATGGCCACGCCGCACCGCGACGGTGAACTCCGGCGTACCTTCCCGGCGTTCGCGGCCAGAGAGGCCGGCGGTGCGGGTGAGGCGTTCGCCGGGACCTGGTGGGGCAACGCCTGGGTCGGTGCGCTGGAACAGGGCGCGCTGGACCCCAAACGGCTGGCGCGCGGCCGCGGTTACGCGGACCAGGGGCATGTGGACGCCATCACCGTCACGCCCGGACTGGTGCTGGCGTACGTGCGGGGCAGCCGCCCGCGTCCGTACCGCGTACAGGTACGGGTGCGGACGCTGCGGGACGAGGACTGGGAGCGGTTCCTGGACACCGCGGCCGACCGGCCGGGCCACATCGCGGCGCTGCTCGACAAGGAGCTGCCCCACTCCCTCGCCGACGGCGGTGTCCCCCTGCTGCCCGGCCCCGGCGACCTCGCCCCGCAGTGCAGCTGTCCCGACTCCGGCCACCCCTGCAAGCACGCCGCGGCCCTCTGCTACCAGACGGCCCGTCTGCTCGACGCCGACCCCTTCGTGCTGCTCCTGCTGCGCGGCCGGGGCGAGAAGGACCTGCTCGACGCGCTGTCCCGGCGCAGCGCCGCCCACGCGGCCCGCGCCGCGCGGGAACGGCAGCCGCACGACCTGCCCGGAGTGCGGGCCACCGACGCCCTGATGCCCCGGCAACTCCCGCCGCTGCCCACGCCGTTGCCGGTTCCTCCGCACCACGGGCAGCCCCCGGTGTACCCGTCGGCACCCGGCGGCCCGGACCCCTTCGCGCTGGACCAGCTGGCGACCGATGCCGCCGCCCGTGCCCACGTCCTGCTCGGCACCGGACGCGACCCGGTCGGCGAGCTGACCCTGTGGCAGGACGCGGTCCGGCTGGCCGCGGCCCGCCCCGGTTCCGGTCTGACCGCGGCCACCCGCACCCTGTACGCCACGCTCGCCGACGCGGTCGGCCGTACCCCGGCCGCTCTCGCGCGTGCCGTCGCGGCCTGGCGGCAGGGCGGCCTCACGGGGCTGGCCGTCCTGGAGGAGCCGTGGGACCCGCCGGCCGGCCGGTTCGACCGGGCCCGTCCCCTGCTGCTCGCCGCCGACCTGCCCGCGTTCCGCCCCTGGCGCAACCGCCTCACCCACCCGCACGGCCATGTCCAGCTCCGGCTGGGGCACGACGGCCTGTGGTACGCCTACGAGTCGGAGCCCGGCCAGGACGACTGGTGGCCGCGCGGCACACCGGACCTCGATCCGGTGGGCGCGTTGACGGGTCTCGGCATACCGGACGAGCTCTGACACCGGCGGCGGGACACCGCGCCACGGAGCGCCCGCACCCCGGCGGCCCACCGACGGGCCGGCACCGGTGCCGGCCCGTCGGTGTGATCAGCAGGGCCGCGCGTACCTGTTGCGGGGATGCGGCAGGCCCAGCCGGGTGCGGAGGGTCCCGGTGCCGTACGCGGTGCGGAACGCGTTCCGCCGGCGCAGCTCGGGCACCAGCCGGCGGGTGATCGCCGTGAGGTCGTGCGGCACCGCGCCGGGGCGCAGCCGGAAGCCGTCGAGCCCGGCGGCGCGCCAGTCGAGCAGCAGGTCGGCCAGCTCACCGGAACCGCCCGTGAAGATCAGGGCGTCCGAGGTGTACGTGGCGCCGTCGAGGTCGTCCAGGCGTTCCTTGCGGCGGATGGCGGCGCCGGGCTCGTCGTCCAGGAAGACGACCAGTTCGGCGAACCTGCGCAGCGGCCGGGCCCGTTCGTCCCTGCCCACCCGGTCGACGGCCTCGTCCACCTGCGCGAGTATCGCCTCGGTGCCCGCGCGGTCGCGTGGCGTGACGAGGACGACGTCGCTGCCGCGGGCCGCGAACTCGTACGGCGTCGAGGCGTGCGCGAGGCTCGCCACCAGCGGCTGTCCCTGGGGCGGGCGCGGTGTGATGGACGGCCCCTTGACGCTGAAGTACGCGCCCTCGAAGTCGATGTGATGCAGCTTGGCACCGTCGAGGAAGCGGCCCGTGGCCGTGTCCCGGATCTCCGCGTCGTCCTCCCAGCTGTCCCACAGCCGCCGGGCCACCTCCACCACGTCGGTCGCCTCCGCGAACAGCGGGCGCAGCCGTTCGGCGATGAGTTCGGGGTCGCGGACATCGTCGTCGGTCAGTTGCGGGGTCGTGCGGCGGCCGAAGTGGCCGGCGTCGGCGGCGCGTGGGGCGATCTGCGGACGCAAGCCCGCGCGGCCCCTGCTGGCATGGTCGAGGGTGGCGATGCCCACGGCGACGTGGAACGGCTCGGTGTGGGTGACGTTGACCGTGGGGACCAGGCCGATGTGTGTGGTGAGCGGGGCGAGGTGGGCCGCGAGCAGTACCGCGTCCAGCCTGCCCCTGACCTGGTCGGTCCGGTCGTCGGGACGGTGCGGTGCGGCCGACTGGGGGCCGAGGGCGTCCTCGAGGGTGACGAAGTCGAGGAGTCCGCGTTCGGCCTCCGTGACCAGCCGCGTCCAGTAGGCGGCGGTGAACAGCGCGCCGGGGACGGCGTCGTGGGACCGCCAGGCGGCGGGATGCCAGCCGGCGCCGTCGAGGGCCACGGCGAGGTGCAGCGGGCCGTCGCTCATGATGCCTCCCGCGTGTTCCCGGAACTGCGTCCGGTGTCCGTCGGGCGGCGCAGCCCGAGGTGGTCCCGCAGTGTCGTCCCCGTGTAGTCCGGCCGGTGGACCCCCTTCTCCTGCAGCAGCGGCACCACCCGGTCGACGAAGTCGTCCAGGCCGCCGGGCGTCAGATGGGTCGCGAAGACGAAGCCGTCCGCGCCGTCGGTCTGCACGAAGTGGTCGACGGCGTCGGCGACGGTGTGCGGGCTGCCGACGAAGGTCTGCCCGCCGTGGACCGCGATGACCAGTTCCCGGATGCTCAGCCCGCGTTCCCCGGCGAGGGCGCGCCAGCGCCGGGCGGTCTCGGCCCGGCCCGTACGGAACACGGAATGCCCCTTCAGGACCAGCGAATCGGGCTCCGGGTCGATCTCCGGCAGCGGCCCGTCCGGGTCGTACGCGGACAGGTCGCGGCCCCAGACGGCCTCCAGGTGGGCGATCGCGGTCTGCGGGCTCACCTGGGCCCGGGTGATCTCGTCGGCGTAGGCCACGGCCTCCTCGTCGGTGTCGGCGACGACCACGGTGGCCGTGGGCATGATCCGCAGGTCGGCAGGGGAGCGGCCGTACCGGGCGAGCCGGCCCTTGACGTCCCGGTAGAAGGCGCGGGCCTCGTCGAGGCGGTTGTACTTGCTGAAGACGACCTCGGCGTCCGACGCCGCGAACTCGCGTCCCGCGTCGGACTCCCCGGACTGGATGATCACCGGGTGACCCTGCGGGCCGGGCGGGGTCGTGAAGCGTCCCGAGATGTCGAAGTGGGTCCCGCGGTGGGCGAACTCACCGGCGCCCGGACGGACGAACTGCCCGGACACGGGGTCGGCGCGCAGGTCCGGCCCGGCCCAGCTGTCCCACAGCTCACGCGTCGTGGCCAGGAACTCGGCGGCGCGGGTGTAGCGGTCGGCCTCGGCGAGGAAGCCGCCACGGCGGAAGTTCTCACCGGTGAAGGAGTCGAAGCTGGTCACCACGTTCCAGGCGGCACGCCCGCCGCTGAGGTGGTCCAGGGTCGCGAGCCGGCGCGCCACCTCGTACGGCTCGTTGAAGGTGGCGTTGACGGTGGCGGCGACCCCGAGATGCGTGGTGACGGCGGCCACCGTGCTGAGCATCGTCAGGTTGTCCGGGCGGCCCGCCACGTCCAGTTCGTAGAGGCGGCCCTTGTGCTCGCGCAGCCGCAGCCCCTCGGCGAGGAAGAAGAAGTCGAACCTGCCGCGCTCCGCCGTCCGCGCGAGGTGCACGAAGGAGTCGACGGCGATCTGGCTCCCCGAGCGCGGGTCCGGCCAGACGGTGACGTTGTGGATGCCCGGCAGCTGCGCGGCGAGGTGGATCTGTTTCGTCATGTGCCGCTCACTCCTCGGGTGGCGAACTCGATAAGGGCATGTCTCACCAAGGCGGGGCTCCCTCGGAAGCGTCGGAAACAGGGCGTCGGGAAACGACGTACAGGAGATGCGGACGCCGGGAGACGAGGACGTCGGCAATCGGGCAATCGGGGATCCGGAGATTCAGGACGCCGGGAATCGGCGCCGGGAATCGAGGTCGTAGGGGAACGGCGACATCGGAATCACCGATGTCGGGAATCGGCGACGCGGGGAATCGGCCGTGCCGGGGATCAGGGACTCCGGGCACGGGACGTCTCAGCCGGCGGACGCCTCGGGCATCTGCCCCACGTGCCCCATGCGGTAGCCGACCCCGCGCACCGTGATGATCCACCGGCTGGAGCCGAGTTTCGCCCGCAGGCTGCTCACGTGCGTGTCGATGGTGCGGCTGGTCCGCACCCAGTTGCTGCCCCAGACCCTGGCCATCAGCTCCTTGCGGGAGACGACGGAATCGGGCCGGGCGGCAAGGGTGTAGAGCAGTTCGAACTCCGTGGCCGTGACGTCGACGAGCCGGTCGCGCAGGCGCACCTCCCGGGTCCGCGGATCGATGTGCAGCGGCCGGAGCGAGATGCTGTCCGCGCCTGCGGCCTGCGGCCGGGTGCGCCGCAGTACCGCCTCGATCCGTGCCCCTATCTCCCGCGGGCTCCACGTCCTCAGCACACAGTCGTCCGCCCCCGCCTTGAGCGCGAGGACCCGCTCCAGTTCGTTGTCCCGGTGCGTGCAGGCGATCACCGGAATGTCGCTCTCGGCGCGCAGCGTGCGGCACACCTCCAGTCCGTCGATGTCCGGCAGGTCCAGGGAGAGCAGCACCAGATCGGCGTCGTGGTACGTGCGCAGCATCCGCGCTCCTCTGTCGACGGTGTGGGCGGCGTACCCCTGCCGGCGCAGCTCGCCCGCCGTACTCTCGGCCGCGCCGGCGTCCGGCTCCACGACCAGCACTCTCTTCACGCCCCCAGGCCTTTCGCTCCGGCGTCCGCGTAGTGGGCCGTGGTCCCGGCGTGCGCCACGGGCAGCGGTACGGCCGGCGCGGAGCCCGCGCCGGGAGTGCCGTACAGGCGCTGGTAGGCGTACGCGGCCGAGACCATGGTCATATGGTGGTGCCAGCCGGGGAAGGAGCGGCCCTCGAAGTCGAGCACGCCGAATCCCTCCCGCACCGTGGCGACCGTCGCGAGGGCGGTGGACTGGCTCCGGGCCAGGGTCAGGACCTCCTCCACGCCGCGGCTCATCAGACTGGTGATCCAGTACCTGGGGGGCTGCGCGCCGTCGGCGGAAGGCAGTTCCAGGACCTGGTAGGTACGCGAGACGCCGTCCTTGCCGGCCCCGCGCTGCGACAGGCGTACCGGTCCGCCGTACACATTGACCCGGACCGCCCTCGAACCGCCGTGCTCCGTCTGGCGCATCAGGACGTGCGGCTGCCGGGCATGCGGCTCCTCCATCAGTTCCCCCACGGTGATCACCCGCGGTGCGGGGCGGCCGATGAGGACGATCTGTCTCGACTCCACCTCGCACACGAAGTCCAGTCCCCGGCGGGCGAGTCCGGCCATGACACCGCTCGCGTCGTCGCACCGCCGGGTGAGGTTGAGGACCCAGGGCGCGTCGGGCAACCGGGTGTGCGCGGCGACCCCGGCGGCGAAGCCGATGACGTACGCACCCACGGGACGCCCGGTCTCCTCCTCCGGTATGCGCGCACGGCGCCTGCGCAGGTCGTCCCAGTCCCACTCGCCGTCGAGCACGAGGCTCCAGTCGACCGGGAAGCACCGGGTGCCCGTCGACAGGAACAGTCCCAGAGCGCGCTGGCAGTTGATGGTGCGTCCGGTCGCCTGGTCGAGACGACGGTGCACCCCCACCGAGTGCTCGCCCTGTTTCGGGATGAGGAGATCGGCGCACGTCCAGGCGTACGCCGGTCCGCCCGCCGCGACCGTCCCGGCGAGTGCGCAGCGCACCGGCTGCCAGTTCCAGGGACTGCCGTTGATGAACTGGTGCAGTCCGTGCGCCGCTCCGGCCGGCAGCAATCCGGCCTCGGCCATGCGCCGCGGTGTCTTCTTGCCGGGTGTGTGGAGGAGTCCCCACAGATATTCCCGCGCCCAACGGCGTTGTTCCGCGCGGTGCAGTGAATTGAATACTTTCTCGACGAACATGTGTAAGCGCTCGCGCTCCCCAGCCGCGACGCGCACCTCCCATGACGACATGTTTAACTACGCCCCCTCGCAGTCGTGTCGCCTCGTCGTGTCGACGTGCGGACAGTCGTACGAGGGACAAAGCTACCGGCTTGTCCGCCGATTTCACGGTGCGCCCGGTCACTTTGACATTTCGCCCGCTGACCAGCGGATTCGCGCTCGGGAGAGATCTCCGGCCGGCAGCGGATCCCCCGCCGTGGAAAGCCTTTTCCCGGACCGGGGACCGCCGTGAGAAGAACCCTTTCCGCTGGTCACACGACCCCACCGGGATCCGCGGCCGCTGACGGCGACGGCCGGCGAGGGCCGTCCGGAAGAGAGCCCCCGGGGAGCCGGGGGACTGTGAACATCACGTTGCGTGCCGGGGAGCACGGGGCGAGCCGCGTACCGCGGGACCGTGCCGCCGGCGGTGGCGGACCTACGCGCCGGGGCGCCGGGACGGGAAGCCGTGACGCCGGGCGGCGAGCACGACGGCGAGCACCGGCAGCAGGAGCAGCAGCACCGTCCAGGGGAAGGAACCGCTGCCGGTCACCTCCAGCAGCACACCGCCCAGCACGCCGCCGCCGGCCATCGCCACGTTCCACAGCGTGACGAGCATCGCCTGGGCGGCGTCGGCGTGGTCGCCTCCCGCGTCGCCGACGGCGGTCTGCAGCAGCGTGGGCAGCCCGCCCCAGCCCAGCCCCCACAGGGCGGCGGCGACGTACACCGGCGCGCCGCCGTCGCCGGTCACCGCGAGCAGGGTGGCGGCGGCCGCCACCAGCAGGGTGGCGGCGACGGTCAGCGCGCGCAGCCGGCGGTGGATGCGGGCCCCCACGACCCAGATGCCGGCGAGCGAGGTGACACCGAAGACGAGCAGGACCAGATCGGTGCGGTCGCCCATCCCCAGGTCGTCCAGGAACGTGGCGATGTAGGCGTACAGCACCGTGTGGGCCAGCACGAACAGGAGCGTGACGAAGAGCACCGGGCGCACGCCCGGCACCCCCAGCGCTCGCAGCATGAGCGGACGTTCACCGCTCGGCCGGCCCGGGTGGTCGGGCACCGCGGCGACGATCCACCCCAGCAGCACCACCGTGAGCGCCGTCATCGCCAGGAACGCCACCCGCCAGCCGAGGGCCTGGCCGAGGAAGGTCCCGGCGGGCACGCCGAGCGAGAGCGCCACCGGAATGCCCGCCATGGCGATCGCGATGGCCCGGCCCTGCAGGGGAACCGGCGTCATCCGCCGCGCGTAGCCGGCGAGCAGCGCCCACGCCACTCCGGCGGCGACACCGGCGACGAAACGGGCCGCCATCGTCAGTCCGTAGACGGACGACAGGGCCGTCACCGTGTTGGCCGCGGCGAATCCCGCCACGGCGGTGAGCAGCAGCCGCTTGCGCCGCCAGCCGGCGGTGGCCGCCGTCAGCGGGATCGCGGTGAGCGCGGTGCCGATCGCGTAGACGGTGACCGTCTGCCCGGTCGCGGACTCGCTCACCCGGAGGTCGTGGCTCATCCCGGGCAGCAGGCCCGCGGGGAGCGTCTCGGTGAGGCTGGTGACGAACACCGCGGTGGCGAGGGCGAGCAGCGCCGCCAGCGGCAGTCCCCGCCGCCGCTCCCCGCTGTCCTGCCGCGGGGGCGGCGCGGTGCCGGGCTCCGTGCCGGGGGCGGCGGCCGTGTCGGAGGCGGCAGCCGTGTCGGGTGAGAGGCTCATGGGGGTGTTCTCCGTATCTCCTGAAGTGCGCTGCCGGGCACGCCCTGGGAGGCGGGGCCGTCCGGCGACCTCACTGTGCGCGCGGCCGCTTCGGGAATGCTTCGGGAATCCTTGGGGAACGCTTCGGAGCCGATGACCGAACAGGTGGGCGCCTTGCCGGAGGGGTAGGTTGAGCGCATGCGGTTTGGGGTGCTCGGACCACTCGCGGTGTGGGACGACGAAGGGGAGCCGGTGCGGGTCCCCGAGACCAAGGTGCGGGCGCTGCTCGCGGATCTCCTCGCGCAGGACGGCGGCCCTGTCTCCGCGGACCGGCTCATCCACGACCTCTGGGGCGACAGCCTCCCCGGCAATCCGGCGGGTGCTCTGCAGGCCAAGGTCTCCCAGCTGCGCCGGGTCGTCGGCCGCGAGCGGCTGCTGCGGCAGCCGCCCGGTTACCGGCTGCGGCTCGGCTCCGCCGACGAGGTCGACGCCGCGCGGTTCGGCGGCCTCCTCGCCGAGGCGCGCTCCACCGCGGACCCGCGGGCGCGGGCGGCGCTGCTCACCGAGGCCCTCAAGCTGTGGCGGGGGCCGGCGTACGCGGACTTCGCCGACGAGGAGTTCGTACGGGCGGCCGGGGAGTGCCTGGCGGAGGAGCGGCTGGCCGCGCTGGAGGAACGCGCCGAGGCGCGGCTGGCGGCGGGGGAGCACCGGCTGCTCGCCGGCGAGCTGGCCGCGCTCGTGTCCGGGCATCCCCTGCGGGAGCGGCTGCGCGCCGTGCAGATGCGGGCGCTGTACCGGGCGGGTCACCAGGGTGAGGCGCTCGCGTCGTACGACGATCTGCGCACCCGGCTCGCCCGGGAGCTGGGGGTCGGCCCCGGACCCGCACTGAGCGCGCTCCACCGGGCGATGCTCCGTCAGGACCCGGCGCTGGACGCCGACACCCAGCCCCCGGCCGCGTCGTCCGACGGGGTACCGCCGCACCCGGCACCCTCGCCGCACCCCATGACCGCCCCGGCGCCTCCGGCATCCCCCGCGCCTCCGGCATCCTCTGCGCCTCCGACAGCCTCTGCGCCTCTGGCATCCCCCACGCCCTCGACGGCCTCCCCGCCCCCGACATCCCCCGCGCCCCCGACGCCCTCTGCGTCGCTCTCTGCGCCCCCGGCGCCCTCTGCGCCCGCCGGACTCCCCGTGCCCCTGACCGCTCTCATCGGCCGCGATCAGGCCCTCGGCCGGCTCTCCCGGCTCCTCGGCCGCGAGCGGCTGGTCACGCTCACCGGTCCCGGCGGCGTCGGGAAGACCCGCCTGGCCGTGGCCGCCGCGCGGGACGTCGCCTCCGGCGGCGCGGCCGGACTTGCCGACGGGGCCTGGTTCGTCGAGTTCGCGGGGGTCCGCACCGCCACCGCCACCGCCGACGCCCTCGCCGGGATCGTCGCCGCGACGCTCGGCCTGCGGGACGACGCTCCCTCCGCCCCGCCCGCCGTGTCCCCCGTGGCCACCTCTCCCGTGCACCGGCTGACCGCCGCCCTGCGCGACCGCGACACCCTGCTCGTACTGGACAACTGCGAACACGTCGTCGAGGCCGCCGCCGAACTGGTCGGCCGGCTCCTGCGCGGCGCGCCCCGGCTGCGCGTCCTGACCACCAGCCAGGAACCGCTCGCCCTGGCCGGCGAGAGCGTCTTCCTGGTCGAACCGCTCCACACCCCCGACGCCGTCCGCCTGTTCACCGAACGGGCCGCCGCCTGCGCGCCCGGCTTCCGGCTCGGCTCCGACGACCCCGACGGCGCCGCTGCGGACCCGGGATCCGACCGGGCCGCCGTGGCCGAGATCTGCCGCCGCCTGGACGGCATCCCGCTCGCCCTGGAGCTGGCGGCCTCCCGGGTGCGCGCCCTGGGCGTACGGGAGCTGGCCGCACGCCTCGGTGACCGGTTCCGGGTGCTGACCTCCGGACAGCGCGGCGCGCCCGCCCGCCAGCAGACCCTGCGCGCCGTGATCGACTGGAGCTGGGAGCTGCTGGACGCGCCCGAACGCGCCGTGCTCGGCCGCCTCGCCGTGCACAGTGACGGCTGCGGCCTCGACGCGGCGGAGGCGGTGTGCGCGGGCGACGGCGTGCCGGCCGGCGCGGTCCTCGACCTCGTCACCCGGCTCGTCGACAAGTCCCTGGTCGTCGTCACGGACGGCCCCACGGGCCCCCGCTACCGCCTCCTGGAGTCGGTCGCCGCGTACGCCGTCGAACGGCTGCGCGAGACGGCCGGCGAACCCGCGGCCCGGGAGCGCCACCTGCGCCACCACCTCACGCTCGCCGAACGCGCCGAGCGGCGGCTGCGCGGCCCCCTCCAACGGGACTGGCTCACCCGCCTGGACACCGAGGCCGGCAACCTGCGCGCCGCCCTCGACGAGGCGGTACGACGGGCCGCCGCCGGACGCGGCGAGGAGGCCGTACGGCTCGCCACCGCCCTGTCCTGGTGGTGGCTGCTGCGCGGCCGCCTCACCGAGGGCCGCCGCGCCCTGGCCGCCGTCCTCGCGGCCACCGCACCCGACCCCGACCCCGAACTCACCTTGCTGCACGGGGCGTTCGTGCTGCTCACCGGCGAGCGCACGGTGCCCGCCGGTGCCGACGCCGTACCCGATCCGGTGCGCCGCGCCCGGGCACTGTGGCTGAACGCCCACGGGATGTTCGGCGTCGGCGACCTGGACGGCGCCCGCGCCTGGAACACCCGTGCCCTCGCCCATTTCGAGGCCGCGGACGACCGGTGGGGCATCGCCGCCGCGCTCGGGGTACGGGCGGCGCTCGCCCTGGTCCGCGGCGACCTGGACGGACTGGCCCGCGACGGACGGCGCAGCCGGGCCCTCTTCCGTGAACTGGGCGACCGCTGGGGCGAACTGCAGACCGTCTCACCGCTCGCCGCGCTCGCCGAGATCAAGGGGGAGTACGCGCAGGCGGCGCACCGCCAGCACGAAGGGCTGCAGATGGCCCGGGAACTGTGCCTGCGGGCCGAGGTCTCGGCCCGGCTGTCCGGGCTGGGCCGCCTCGCGCTGCTCGCCCGTGACTTCGACCGCGCCCGCGACCTGCACGAACAGGCCCGCCGCCTGGCCGTCGAACAGGGCTACAAGTACGGCGAGATCCACGCCGACATGGGCCTCGCCCTCGGCGCCCGGCGCTCCGGTGACATCGACGCGGCCGAGGCGCACCTGCTGCGCATCCGCGCCGACCACGCCGACGTCTCCTCCGCGGCCGGCGACCACCTGCTCCACGCCGAACTCGGCTTCATCGCCGAACTCCGCGGCGATGCCGCCGAGTCCGCCGCCCACCAGCTGCGCGGCCTGCGGATCGCCCGCTCCCTCGGCGAGCCGCGCGCCCTCGCCCTCTCCCTGGAAGGGCTCGCCGGTACGGCCACCCTGTGCGGACACCGGTCCGGTGCCGTCTGCGCGGCCCTGCTGCTCGGCGCCGCCCACGCCGCCCGCCGCAGCGTGGGCGCGCCCCTGCCGCCCGCCGAGCGCGGCGACGTCGACCGCGTCACCGCGGCGGCACGGGCGGTGCTGGGCGTGCGGGCCTTCGAGGAGTCGTTCGAGCGTGGCGCGCGGCTGAGCCCCGACGAAGCGGAGCGGCACGCGCGCGCCGCGCTGGCCGCCCTGGTGGACGAGGCGGCGTGACCCGGTCCGCGGCGACGGCGACGGCTCAGTGACCCGGCGGGCGGCCGCCGCTGCCGGTGAGCGGGGCGGCCTCCAGGCCCGTCGACGCGGTGTCGATGATGTCGTCCAGGACGTCACGCGAGCGGACCAGGTCGGCGATCAACCGGTCGAGACGTTCACGTTCGGCGGTGAGCTCGTCGACCAGCCGGGGGGTCGCGCTGTCACTCGGTGAGCCGTCACCGTCCCGCATGCAGGGGAGCAGCTGCGCGATCTTCTTGCTGTTCAGGCCCGCGGCGTACAGGGCCTGGATGCGGATGACCCGGTCGACGGCCCACTCGCCGTAGTCGCGGTGGCCACCCGGGGTGCGCTCGGCGCTGAGCAGACCCTGCGCCTCGTAGTAGCGCAGCGACCGCTCGCTCACCCCGCTGCGCCGGGCCAGTTCACCGATCCGCATCTCCCACCCGACCCCTCCACGCGAGGACTTGAATCTGACGCCGGTGTCAACTTCTAGCGTAGCGGTCGAGGAACATCGAGTCGTTTACGGAGGAAGCAGCGATGAGTGACCTGACCGGCAAGGTGGCGCTGGTGACCGGCGGCAGCCGCGGTATCGGGGCGGCGATCGCGAAGCGGCTGGCCGACGCGGGCGCAGCGGTCGCGCTGACCTACGTCCAGGCCGAGGACCAGGCGCGCGAGGTCGCCAAGCGGATCGAGGCGGACGGCGGCAGGGCCGCGGTCGTCCGGGCCGACCTGACCCGTCCCGACGACGCGGCGGAGGCCGTGGAGCAGACGGTGCGGGAGCTGGGCGGCATCGACATCCTGGTGAACAACGCCGGCTTCCTCTCCTACGGTCCGCTGGACGAGGTGACCGTCGAGCACCTGGACCAGGTGCTCGCCGTGGACGTCCGCTCGGTGTTCCTGGCCGCCCAGGCCGCCGCCCGCCACATGGGGGACGGCGGCCGGATCATCAGCGTCGGCTCATGCTTCAACGGGCGTGTCCCCGCCGGGAACTTCGTCCTCCAGGCGACGGCCAAGACCGCGCTCATCGGGCTGACCAAGGGCCTCGCCCGGGAGCTGGGACCGCGCGGGATCACCGCCACCGTCGTGGACCCCGGGCCGATCGACACCGACATGAACCCGGCCGACGGCGACTCCGCCGACTGGCAGCGCTCCCTCACCGCCCTCGGACGCTACGGAGAGGCCGAGGACATCGCCGCCGCGGTGGCCTATCTGGCGGGTCCGGGCGGCCGTTACATCACCGGCACCGCCCTCGCCGTCGACGGTGGGTACACCGCCTGACCTCACCCCCCGAAGTCGCCCCGTCGACCGGGTGAAACGGCCCGCCGCATTCCGCGGCGGGCCGTTTCGGCTTGCCGGACGGGGGACGAAGCCGTTTCCGGAATTCATTCCGAGCCTGAATTATTCGCACGGCTTGCCCGGCGTGACATTCCCTGACAGCCCTTGACACAGCTCTGACAGAGGGCGCAGGGCTTCTTTGCAGAGCGTCGCGCAGCATGTTCGAGGCAGCGTAAATCCAGCGCGGAGCCCGCGAAAAGCAGGCTCCCGGCAAGGAGGGAACGCAATGGCTGATCCGGAGAACGACGGGAGCCTTCCGGGGCTTCCCCAGCTGTCCGACGCGACCCTGCGCGACTCCGCCCACATGGGAGGCGTCGAATTCGGCCCCAAGGACGCCGCGGTCATCGCGGACCTGCTGGTGCGCACCGGGATCGACCTGGTCGAGGTGGGCATGGTGTCCGGCCCGGACTCCAAGGACGCCGACCTGGTCCTCGCCACGCACGAGGCGATCGGCCCCGAGCGCAGCATGACGCTCCTGGTGGTGCGCGACCGCGAGCAGGTCGCGAAGGCCCTCGACGAGGCCGAGCGGCTGGGCGTGCGGCACATCATGTACTCCATCCCGACCTCCGAGCAGCACGCCGGGCTGAAGCTGGGCTCGCCGAGCGCGAAGTTCCTCCAGGTGCTGGCGCGTTCGGCCATCTCGCAGGCGAAGGACCGCGGCTTCCACGTCACCTTCAGCGGCGAGGACGGCGCCCGCACCCCCAAGGAGCGGCTGATTCCCTACGTCGCCGCCGGCTTCGAGGCCGGGGCCGACCGGTTCCGGCTCGCGGAGACCGTCGCCTACCTGTCGCCCTGGCAGATGGAGGAGGTGATCTCCGGGCTCACCGCGATCGACGGTTCCGAGATCGAGATCCACTCGCACAACATGCTCGGCATGGCCGTCGCCAACTCCCTGGCCGCCGTCCGCGCGGGAGCGCGCTGGATCTCGGCGACCGTCGGCGGCATCGGCGAGCGGGGCGGCAACGCGCCCCTGGCCGAGCTGCTCACCTCGCTGCGCGTCATCCACGGCGACACCCGGTTCGACCTGACCCACCTCACGGAGCTGTCCCGGGCCGCCCTCCGGGGCGCCGGCCTCGGCGACGCCTTCCAGTCCGGCCCGACGACCCCGCACGCCTTCGCCTACGAGCTGCCGGGCCAGCTCAGCAACCCGGAGGCGTACGAGACGCTGCCGGCCGAGCTGGTCGGCAACAGCCGTGAGCTGCGCGTCCGTACCCGGCTCACCCCGGCGCTCGTCAAGTGGGCGCTCGCCGGCTCGGACATCGCCGTGGACGTCGAGGCGTTCACCGCCTGGCTGATCGAACGCCAGGAGCTCGCCGGACGCCCGGTGCTGGACCAGGAGGCGGTCCGCAAGGCCGCCATCGACTTCCAGGCCGCCTGAGCACGATCCCGCACCGGGACCGTCCCCGCACCTCGTCCTTACCGCACCGGGACCGTCCCCGCACCTCCTTCTTCATTCCGCACCCGCCGTATTCATCACCTGATCGGAGTCGTTCCATGAGCACCGCTGTCCTCACCGGCTCGTGCCCCGAGTGCGAGACCGACCTGACCGTGCCCGAGATGGTCGTGGGCGAGACCCTGTCCTGCCCCGAGTGCATGCTCACGCTGCGGATCGAGGGCATCGAGAACGGCCGGCTGGGCCTGCAGATGGTCGAGGTCCAGCTGCGCGACTGGGGCCAGTGACATGGCCGGCCGCGTAGCAGTCGTCGCCGACCGCGTCGGCTGGGAGGAACGCCGGCTGATCGAGACCGGCCCGGACCTCGGCGTGCGTTTCGACTGGGTCAACGACGAGTCCCTGTGCGCCGGTCACCGGGACGCCGAGTCGCTCAAGGGCTACGACGCCGTCATGGTGCGCAGCCGCAGCTACACCCGGGGCGGCCTGATCGCCACCCTCGCCGAGGCCGACGGCTTCCGGGTCCTCAACTCCGCCCAGGCGATCCACTCCTGCGAGAACAAGCTCGTCCTGCGCGCCGTGCTGCGCGAGGCCGGGGTTCCCGTCCCGGACTTCCGGCTCGCCCTGTCCCGCAAGGACTTCGAGCGCGCGCTCGGCGAACTGGGCGTCCCCGTCGTGCTCAAGCCGGTCTACGGCGGCATGGGCAAGCGCGTCACCCTGGTCCGCGACTCCGACCTGGCGCAGTCCGTGTACGACTACGTCGAGGACCTCGGACACGCCTTCGAGCAGGCCTGCCTGGTGGAGCCCTACCTCGGCGGCGGCTCGATCCGCTGCCTGGTCGTCGGCCGGGACATCGTCGCCGCCGCCGAGTTCGAGAGCGCGGGCACCGACTGGCGCAGCAACGCGGCCCTGGGCAGCCAGAGCCGGGCGCTGGCGCACGACCCCGAGGTGCAGAAGATCGTGGACGGTGTCGTCGACCGCCTCGGCAGCGGCATCTACGGCGTCGACCTGTTCAAGACCGGATCCGGCTACCTCGTCAACGAGGTCAACCACGCCCCCGCCTGGCGCGGAGTGGCATCGACGACCGGGACCGACATCGCGTCGGTCGTCGTCCGTTACGTCCAGGAGACTCTCGAATGATCCGTGTGGGAATCGTCGGCGCGTCCGGACTCGCCGGCGGCGAACTCATCCGACTGGTCAGCCAGCACCCGGAGCTGGAACTCACTTTCCTGGGCGGCGACTCCAGCGCCGGCCGCCGGCCCGCCGAACTGCACCCGGGCCTCCGCCTCGACCTGGGCCTGACCGTCGAGCCCGTCACGGCCGACCGGGTGGCCGAGAAGTGCGACGTGGTGTTCCTGGCCACGCCCGCCCCGGTGTCCGCGCGGCTCGCCGCCGAGCTGGCCGACCGCGTGCCGTGCGTGACCGACCTCAGCGGCGCCTTCCGCATCCGCACCCCCGAGCTCCACCGGCGCTGGTACGCCAAGGCCGAGCGCGCCACCGAACTGGCGGACCGGTTCGTCTACGGCGTACCCGAACTCGTCGGCGACCAGCTGGTGGACGCCGCGCTGATCTCGGTGCCCGGCTGCTACGCCACCGCCATCACCCTCGGCCTCGCCCCGCTGACCCTCGGTCTCGGCCTGCATCTGCGCACGGTCGTGGTGGACGGCAAGAGCGGCTCCAGCGGCGGCGGCCTGCAACTGCGCGTGCCGGACCTGCACCCGCTGCGCAACGGCGCCATCGCGCCCTACGCCCCCACCGGGCACCGGCACGCCGCCGAGGTCGGCGACTTCCTCCGGCGCAGCAAGCCGGGCAGCGTCGGTTCCCTGGCCATGTCGGCGTACGGGGTGTCGCACGTGCGCGGACTGCTCGCCAGCTCCTACGTGTACACCGACGACCCGGTCGACCAGCGGACGCTCCAGCGCGCGTACTTCCGGTTCTACAAGGAGCACCCCTTCGTCCGGGTGCGCCGGCACGACGAGACGCTGATCCCGGTGCCCGATCCGCAGGCCGTGCTCGGCTCCAACTACTGCGACGTGACCGCCATGCACGACCCGGACGGGGGCCGCATCGTCGTCCTCGCCGCCCTGGACAACCTGGTCAAGGGCGCCGCCGGGCAGGCCGTGCAGGCCGTCAACAAGCGGTTCCGGCTGCCCGAGGAGACGGGCCTGACCATGCAGCCGGTGATGCCCGCATGACCGGCATCCAGCACGCCCCGACCGTGGTCAAGCTCGGCGGGAGCTGCCTGGCCGACCTCGACGGTTCCTGGTGGGACGACCTCGCCCGGCACGGCCGGGAACGCCCGCTGGTCCTCGTGCACGGCTGGTCCAAGCCGCTGAAGGCGCTCAGCCCCCGCTACAGCGAGCCGTCGGCGATCCTGCGCGACCGCTACGGCAACCAGAGCCGCTGGACCACACCCGAGGTCATCGCCGACATCAAGACCGTCAGCGCCGACCTGGGCGCGGAGGTCCTGCGCCGGCTGGAGCGGCGTGACATCACCGCGGAGCGGCTGCTCGGCAGCGACGGCCTGGTCGCCGCCGGCGAGGGCGAGCGCTGGTGGTGGAAGGACAAGCGACTGGTCGAACTGGAGAACCTCGTCGGCCCCATCACCGGGGTGGACCCGGCGCCGCTGGCGAAGCTCAGGCCCGGCCACGCCCACCTGGTCACGCCCCTGGCCCGCGACAGCGCGGGCCGGGAGGTCAACACCGACGCCGACCGGGCCGCCGCCGCCATCGCCGGGGCCACCGGCGCCACCGACCTGATCCTCGTCACCGACGTCGCGCACCTGCTGATCGACGGCCAACCGGTGCGCGAGATCACCGCGGAGGCGGCGGCCGAGTTCCGCGACAAGGGCGCCACCGGAGGCATGCGCAAGAAGCTGCGCGCCGCCGGCGAGGCCCTGGACCGGGGCGTGGAGCGGGTCGTCATCGGCAGCGCACCCGTCTCGGACCTGCTCGCCGCCCGCACCGGCACCGTCATCACCCGAACCTGAGGAGCACAACCGTGGCGAAAACTCGTGTGCTGGTCGTCAACAACAAGACACTGTCGCTGCCTCAGCTCCGGGGCCGTTTCGAGACGCTGGGCTCGGACACCGACACCGTCGACGCGGCCTCCGTACCGTCCCGGCTCGACGGCCGCTACCAGGCGATCGTCCTCAGCGGCACCAAGGTGCGCGCCTACGACCAGGACTACTACAAGCCGCTCGTCGACCTCGTCATGACCTCCGACGTCCCGGTCTTCGGGATCTGCGGCGGCATGCAGATCCTCGCCGTCGCCGCCGGGGGCCGGCTGGCGGAGGGCCCCCAGCGGGTCGGCGGCTACGAGGTCCAGGTCGACAAGGACGAGCCGCTCTTCACCCATGTGAAGCCGACGGTGACGGTGTTCCACCGGCACACCCTCTACCTCCGCGAGGCGCCGGAGGGCTTCCGCTCCATCGGCCGCTCCGAACACGCCCCCGTGGAGTTCCTGCGCTCCGACGACGGCCGCATCCACGGCTCGCAGGCCCACCTGGAGTTCCGCGGCGACGGCCTGGAGATCCTCCGCGGCTTCGCCCAGCTCTACCAGTGAGCGGACTCTCGCGGACCGTCACCCACTTCGACGACTGGAGTACTTGGCAATGAGTGATGCAGAGAACACACAGGATCCCGCGCTCGTCGTCCACCTGAACGGCAGCGGCGGCACCATCAGGAGCTGGGTGGTCATCGACACGCTGGTCGACGGCCTGGCGATGGGCGGCGTCCGGATGACCCCCGGCGTCACCGTGGAGGAAGTCGCGGGCCTGGCCCGCGACATGACCCAGAAGTTCACCCTGGCGGGCCTGCGCATCGGCGGCGCCAAGGGCGGCATCGTCTCCGACGGTGGCGACCGCGAGCAGACCTTCCGCACCTTCGGACGCACCGTCAAGCCGCTGCTGCATGGCGGCATCCACCTCGGCATCGACATGGGCGTCACCCCCGCCGACCGGGCCGTGTTCTTCGACGAGGCCGGCTACGACCCGCGGTACCGCCCGGGGGCCCCGGACATGCCCGTCGACTGGCGCACCTACTACGAGCCGCTCATCGACGTCACCGGGCACGGCGTCGGCGTCGCCGCGGTCACCGCGCTGGAGGCGAGCGGCCGCGGCGAGGCCGCCCGGGTCGTGGTGCAGGGCTTCGGCGCCGTGGGCCGCGCCGTCGCGCGGTTCCTGGAGGACCGCGGCCATGTCGTCGTGGGCGTCGCCGACGTGCAGGGCACCATCAGCGCCGACCGGCTGCCGGTCGCCGAACTCATCGCCGTCACGGACGAGTTCGGCCGCATCGACCGCTCCCGGCTGCCGCAGCACGTCACCACCACCAGCACGCCGGACGCCTGGCTCGACATCGACGCCGACGTGCTGGTCCTCGCCGCCCAGAAGCACGCGCTGAACGCCGAGAACGCCCACCGGCTGCGCGCCGGCCTGGTCGTCGAGGGCGCCAACCTCGCCTCCGACGCCGAGGCGCGGGAGAAGGCGCGGGCGGCCGGCGCCACGCTGGTACCGGGTGTCATCGCCAACATCGGCGGGGCCGGCGCCGCCGCCCTCGCCGTCACCCGGGTCGTCCCCTTCGAACTGGCCGCCGACGCCCGCAAGGCGTGGGTCTTCGACTGGATCGGCGACCGGGTACGGGAGAACACCCGGGCCCTGCTGGAGATCGCCGCCGCGCGCGCCGGCGACCCGCTGCCCGAACTGCTCGATGTCCGACGTGGAGAACTCCGATGACGACCGGCTACGCCCCGGCCGCGGCCCCGGCCGCGGTGCCCGCCCCCGACCGCGCGGCCGAGTACCGGTCGTGCGGCTGGTGGCGGGACGAGACCTTCCTCGACGACCTGCGCCGGCAGGCCCGGATACGCCCGCGCAAGCTGGCCGTCGCCGGCCGCCGCCTCGACGAGGCCCGCACCGACACCCTCGACTACGCCGAACTCTCCCTGCTGACGGACCGGTTCGCCGGCGCCCTGCTGGAACTGGGCGTGCGGCGCGGGGACGTCGTCGCGGTCCAGCTGCCCAACCGGTGGGAGATGGTGCCGCTGATGTACGCCTGTATGGCCGTCGGCGCCGTCATCTGCCCCATCGCGCCGGAGTGCCAGGAGGCCGAACTGAGCCACCGCCTCCAGCTCACCGGCGCCCGGGTGTGCGTCACCCTCGCCGAGTGGCAGGACCACCCGCTCGCCGCGAGCATCACCGCGCTGCGGCCCCAACTGGCAGTGGAACACGTGGTCGTGGTCGGCGGCCGGGGCCCCGAGGGCACCGTCGACTTCCACGACCACTTCGTCGCGGTGCCCTGGGAGGAGGAGCACCTCGACGACCTGGAGGGCCGCGAACTCGGTCCCGACGAACCGTTCGTGATCCTCTTCACCTCCGGTACGACCGGCTTCTCCAAGGGCGTCGTGCACAGCCAGAACACCGTCCACTCGGGCGTGCGGGGCTACGTCGACACCTTCCTGCTCCGCGACGACCTGGTGGCGGTCGTCACCACGCCGCTGGTGCACTACTCGGGGTTCGGCCAGGGCATCCTCGCGGGGGTGATGCTCGGCGGAACCGTCGCCTTCCAGGACGGGCGCAACCACACCAGCCTGCTCGACCTGGCCGAGCGGTACGGGGCCACGCTGCTGTACGGGCCGCCGGCGACGCTCTTCGGGGTGGCCGCGGCCCAGCGCGCCGACCGGCACGAGGTGCCCAGCCTGCGCCACACCGTCACCGGGGCGGCGCCGGTCCTCCAGGAGCTGGTGGACGAGCTGCGCGACACGTTCGACACCACCACCTACTCGGTGTGGGGCATGTCCGAGTTCGGGCCCATCACCATCAGCCGGCTGGACTACGACCAGGACTGGTCCGCGCACAGCCACGGCCGGCCCATCGACGCGATGCAGATCCGCATCGACCTGTGCGACAACCCGGACAAGCGGGCCGAGGTGGGCAGGCTGCGGGTACGGGGCGCGTCCCGGGCCCTCGGCTACTTCCGCAACCAGGACGCCTTCGACGCCGAGCTGACCGCCGACGGCTGGTTCGACACCGGGGACGTGGCGCGTGCGGACGGCCGCGGCGGCATCCGGGTGCTGGGCCGGGCCAAGGACGCGATCCTGCGTGACGGGGCCGTGGTCCCCATGGCGGAGCTGGAGGCGATCCTCGCCGCGCACCCGAAGATCGCCGAGGCGACGCTGGTGGGCCCGCACGGACGGACCGACGACCCGGTCGTGGCCGTCGTCGTACCGCGCGGCGGCGCCCGGCCCACGCTCCGGGAGATCCGCGAGCACCTGCGGGAACGCGGCCAGGACCCGCGCTTCCTGCCGGACCGGCTGGACCTCGTGGACACCCTGCCCAAGACCCTGACGGGCAAGGTCAGGAAGGCCGAACTCCGCCGACGCCTCGGCGGAGACTGAGCCCCCTCGCCGCCCATGCGCCCGCCACGGCCGTCCGAGCCGTGGCGGGCACAGCCGTACCCGCACCCCGGCGACGCCTGGCCGAGTGCCCTTCGCCTTCCCGTCCCGCCGGGGGTCTCCTTCCTGGGGTGTTCCTCCACCGGGCGCGCGACCCTCGCCGCCGTCACCGGCCGCCGCCGTGACGCCCGGCCGGACGCTTTCCCCCCCGGTGCCCGGTGCCCGGTGCCTTGCCGCTCGGTACGCGCCCGGCGCCCGCCGGTGTCCGGCACGTGCGCACACGACAGCGCGGCGGCACCGCCCCGGGGCGGTGCCGCCGCGCTCTTGTACGGGTCCGGTCCGCTACGCCGGTTCGGACTCCGGCCGCGGGAAACCGTGCTGTTCGGGGGCCGCGGCTCCGTACCGGACCTCGTTCGCCAGCACGACGCCGTGGCTGGACACGTCGAGGACCATGCGGTCGCCGTTCTCGATCCGGAAACCGTCGTGATAGGTGGCCTTGTCGGCGCCCAGGAAGAGGTAGTTGACCAGGCCCGGCCGGCGCAGCAGCGGATGCCGGAACAGGTAGTCGGCCATGTCCGGGATCCGGTGGAACAGGGAGTCGGCGCCGCACGAGAAGTCGCCCCGCCACGCCTGGCCGCCGTCGCGTTCGATGGTGACGGTGCCCGTCACCGTCTCCGGCGGGGTGCCGAGGAACAGCCAGGGCGCGATGGACGTCTCGCACAGCTTGGCGTACGGCGTCCACGCCCACGGGTTCTTCAGGTGGAGGCCGATGTCGTTCAGGTCGTTGCCGAAGGTGTACCCGGCGTAGTGCGGGACGCCCTGCTCGTCGTTGGCGTACACCAGCACGACCTCGGGCTCCTCCAGCAGCCAGACCGGGTCGGACTGGGTGGTCAGCGGCTCGTCAGGCAACCGCAGCCACGAACCGAAGCCCTTGATGTAGTAGTTCGGCGGGGTGAACTCCTCGTCGGGCTCCGGGGCGCGGTCGAACTTGGATCGATGAGTCCCCATGAAGCCGTTGACCAGCGAGTTGTTGGAGGCGGTCGGCAGCAGCGGGGGGAGGAACCTCAGGCCGGGGTCGCCGAGCGCCACCTCGATGCGCTCGCCGTCCCCGGGCAGGGCGGCGCCCAGGTCCTCGGGACCCCGGCCGGCGACGAGGGCCGCCCGCAACTGTCCGTCGGCCACCGGGAACAGGGTGAGGGTGCTGCCGGTCGCCGGAATGCCGTGGCCCGCGTACCGGCGGCCCTGGTACTCGCACTCGAAGATGATGGACATGGCTGTCAGGGGTCTCCTCAGGAATCGGCGGATGTTTCGGTGGGTGCGCGGCGGGGGTCCGTCGCCCCGGGCGGCCCGTCAGCTCGGGCCGGCCGGACGCCGGGCAGGGAAGCCGTGCGCGCGGGCCGCGAGCACGACGGCGAGGACGGGGACCAGGAGGATCAGCACGGTCCAGGGGAAGGCGTCGGCGCCGACGCCGTCGAGGAGGAGGCCGCCGGCGACGCCTCCGGCGGCCATCGCGACGTTCCACAGGGTCACCAGGATGGCCTGGGCGGCGTCGGCCGACTCGCCTCCGGCCTGACCGGCGGCGGTCTGCAGCAGGGTCGGCACCCCGCCCCAGCCCAGCCCCCACAGGGCGACGGCGACGTACACCAGGGCGTCGGTGCCGGAGAAGACGCCCATGACGGCGACGGCGACGGCCACCAGCAGGGTGGCGGCGACGGTCAGGGTGCGCAGGTGGGCGTGGATGCAGGTGCCGACGGCCCAGATGCTGACCAGGCAGGCGACGCCGAAGACGAGCAGGGCCGCGTCCACCTGGCCGCCCATGCCGGCGTGGTCGAGGAAGGCGGCGATGTAGGCGTAGAGGATCGTGTGGGCCAGGACGAAGACCAGGGTGACGACCAGCACCGGCGTCACACCGGGCACGCGCAGGGTGCCGCGCACGGGGATCGTGCCCGCGGTGCGCCGGCCCGGGTGGTCGGGCGCGACCACCGTGATCCACCCCAGCAGCACCACGGTCAGGGCGGTCATGGCGAGGAAGGCGGCCTGCCAGGACACCACCCGGCCGAGAAAGGCGCCGGCCGGGACACCCAGGGACAGGGCGACGGGGATGCCGGCCATGGCGATGGCCATGGCCCGGCCCTCCTGGTGGGGCGCCACCATACGGCGGGCGTAGCCGGCCAGCAGGGCCCAGGCCAGCCCGGCGGCGACGCCCGCGACGAACCGGGCGACCAGGGTGAGCGGGTAGTTGACCGAGAGCGCGGTGACGGTGTTGGCGACGGCGAAGCCGGCCATGGTGGTCAGCAGCAGGCGCTTGCGGTCCCACCCGGCGGTGGCCGCGGACAGCGGGATGGCCGTGAGCACCGTCCCGAGCGCGTAGACGGTCACCGTCTGCCCGGTGGCCGACTCGCCGGTGTGCAGACTGGCGCTCATGTCGGGCAGCAGTCCGGCGGGCAGGGTCTCGGTGAGGCTGGTGATGAACACCGCGACGGCCAGCGCGAGCAGGGCCGCCAGCGGCAGCTTGGGGTCCGCGGCGGACGTCGCGTCGGACGGCGGGAGCGAAGGGGCGGCGGTGCCGGTGGACGGCTCGGCGCTTGTCATGACGATGCTGAACCTTCGGTGTGAGGGTCGGGCCGGACGGGGAGGGCGGATCAGGAGCCGGTGACCGGGGAACCGGTGAGATCGGCCAGCGCGGCGCCGATCTGCTCCAGGTTCCGGCGGATCCACGGCAGTTCGAGCGGGTCAGGGGCCGCGAGCGCGGTGGTGCGCTGCTCGTCGTCCTCGCCGTACAGGCGGCTGGTCGCGGCCCGGATCCGCAGCGGGTCGCCGGGCTCGCCGAAGGCGCCGGCCGGGAGCACCCCGATGCCGTGCCGCTCGCCGAGGAACCGCACCAGTCCCTCGCCGCCGTGCACGTCGTGGGTGTGGGCCAGCCGGTCCCGCAGCGGCCCGAAGTCCGGGTAGAGGTAGCAGGTGGCGCGCACCGGAGCGAGGTCCGCCCCGGCGCCGGTGAAGCGGCCGGCGACGGCCCGCACCACCCTCTCGTGCAGCGCGCGGCAGGCCGCGACGTGCGCGGCGATCTCCGGTGGCTCGCCGAACGCGTACGCCGCCGCGGCCTGCACGGGCGCCGGCGGGCTGGACCAGATCTGGCTCGCGACCGGGACGAGGCGGCCGTGCAGAGAACGTCCCGTATCGCTGTCGGGCAGCCTGGCCACTCCGGTGCGCCAGCCTCCGACCGCCAGGTTCTTGGTGAGCCCGGTGGTGACGACGGTGCGTTCCGGGGCGTGCCGGGCCGGGGACTCGGCGGGCACCGAGGTGTCCCAGACGAGGTCGCAGTAGATCTCGTCGGAGACGATCACGAGGTCGAGTTCCCGTGCCGCGTCCGCGAGGCGGCGTACCGTGCCGGGCGAGGCGACGGTGCCCGTCGGGTTGTCCGGGAGCGTCACCACCACGCACCGGGGATCCCGGCCGGCGGCCCGCGCCGCGGCCACGGCGGTGCGCAGCCGTTCCGGGTCGGGCACCCCGCCCTGGCCCGGAGCGGTCGCCACGGGGACGGGGTGCGCGCCCGCGAGCCGGGCCTGAGCGGCGTAGCTGACCCAACCGGGTACGGGTACGACCACGTCCCCGCCGATGGCGAGCAGCAGCGCGAACAACAGGGGTTTGCTGCCCGGTCCGGCGACGACGAGTCCCGGATCGGTCCCGAGGCCGCGCCGGCCCCAGTACCCGGCGGCCGAGGCGCGCAGCGCGTGGCTTCCGGGCACGGGCCCGTAGGCGTTGAGGCCCGCCGCGGCGGCGAGTCGCCGGCGCAGCGCGGGAAGCACGGGCAGCCCGATCTCCCCGCCGGCCATGGGCAGGACCTGCTCCCCGGCCCGACGCCTGCGGGCCAGGACCTCGTCGGCGGCCAGGGTGGCCGACATGGGAACGGGCGGGGCACCGGTCATGGCTGTCACTGGCCCCAGTCGCGCAGCTGGACCTCGACCATCTCCAGGGTCAGCGCGCCGTCCTCGACGCCCTCGACGCGGAGGGTGAGCATGCACTCGGGGCAGGACAGGGTCTCGCCCTGGACGACCGGCGGCACGGTCAGTTCGGTCTCGCACTCGGGGCAGGCGCCGGTGAGGGTGGCGCTGGACATGGGCCGACTCCGTTCGCTGGGGTTCGGGATGCGGTCCCCTACTTTCCACCGGAATACGGGAACGAGTAAGTGCCGTGCCGTCAAATGTCTGTAGGGGATTGTCAAGGAATGTCAAGACGGAAAGGAGTTGCAAGAATGGCGTGCTGCCGCGTCAAGGTGCGTGTAATACGCCCGCCGATGCCGCCCACGCCCTCTAATCTGCGGCCATGGACATTTTCCCGCTGCCCCGTCTCGGCCTTGTCGTTCCTCCCGAAAACCCCATAGCCGAGCCGGAGTTCCACCGTCTGATCGGCTCCGAGATGAATGTGTACACCTCCCGTTTCCCGCTGACCCCGGGAATGGGAGTGAAGGAGACGATGGAGAGCTACAACGAGGTGCTGCCGGAAACGCTGGCCGCCTTCGGGCGTATGCGTCTGGACGCTGCCGTGGTGGCGTGCAACGCCTCGCACTACCTGCTGAATCCACAGGGCGACCGCGCCTTCGTCGCCGAACTGTCGGAACGTCTCGGCTTTCCCGTCCAGTCGTCCACGCAGGCGATCCTCGCCGTGTGCGAGGAGTTCGGGACGACCCGCCTGACGCTCGTCTCGCCGTACTGGCCGTGGCTCACGGAGACCTCCCGCTCCTTCTGGGAGCAGGCCGGCCTCAAGGTCGACACCGTCGTCCTCGCCCCGGCCGTGCCGGGCCGGGCGGCAGAGGAGCACGAGTTCGACCCCTACCGCGTGACGACCAGGACGCTCCTGACGCAGGTACGCGAGGCCGGTCTGCCGGACGAAGGGGTCGTGCTGTTCACCGGCACCGGCATGGGCACGCTCACCGCCCTGGCCGAACTCGACCGGGAGTTCGGCCGGAGCACGCTCCTGACGTCGAATCTCGCCTCGGCCTGGTGGGCGAGGCGCACGGTGGGGGCAGCCGGCGCCGAGGTGCATCCCCTCCTGGAACGGCTGGAGCGCGGTGCGGGGCGCTGAGCCCCGCCCCGCGGCGAGGCCTCGCCGGCACCCGTTGCGCCTCGTCGCGCGACCGGCCTTCCCCTCTTCCTGAACCGCACCATCCCGATCCGCACCCCACCCGCAAGGAGACGCCGTGGCCACCCTCAGCCGAACGCAGCCGTCCGATTCCCTCGTGGCCGTGGTGAGCGGCGGCGCGTCCGGAATCGGCGCGGCCGCCGCCGCCGCGCTCATCGCCCGGGGCGTGCGCGTCGCCGCCCTGGACCTCGACTCCGGTCAGGTCGCCGCCCCCGCCGTCGGTATCGCCTGCGACGTCTCCGACGACGCCTCCGTGCGCGCCGCCGTCGACGAGGTCGTCGCGCGCTTCGGCCGCATCGACATCGTCGTCAACAACGCCGGCATCGCCGCCCAGGGCGACGTCAGCGCAAACGACGACGACGAATGGCGGCGTGTGCTGGACGTTAACGTCATCGGTATGGTGCGCCTGGCCCGTGCGGCCCTGCCCCACCTGCGCAAGTCGCCCGCCGCCGCGATCGTCAACACCTGCTCCAGCTTCGCCCTGACCGGGGTGCCGCGGCGGGTGCTCTACTCGACGTCCAAGGGTGCCGTCCACGCCATGACGCTGGCGATGGCCGCCGACCACGTCCGGGAGGGCATCCGGGTCAACGCCGTGGCCCCCGGTGCCGTCGACACGCCCTGGATCCAGCGCATGCTGGCGCGGACGCCCGACCCGGAGGCGGCGCGGGACGCGCTGAACGACCGTCATCCCCTGGGCCGTACGGCGCGGCCCGAGGAGGTCGGCGAGGCCATCGCCTATCTGGCCACGCCGGCGTCCTCCGCCACCACCGGCACGGTCCTCTCCGTCGACGGCGGCATACACACCTTGCGCCTGTAGGCCGCCGGCTCACCCGGCACGGCTTCCGGCAACTGTGCTTCCACGAACCCGGGTTCACGGTGCGGAGGGGAAGGGCGGCGGCCGGACGGCTCCTGCGGGCCGACGGAGTCCACCGCCGGCGCGAGCCGTGGCCGGCCGCCCGCGGGCTCAGGCCACGGCCGGGTGCGTGGTCACCGCGCACTCGAAGGCGAGCTCGCCGTCCTGTTCGACGGTCACGCGGACGCGGCCGTCGCCGAGCGACTCGGCCGTGACCCAGGACGGGGCGTCCAGCTCCGCGTACCGGTGAAAGGCCGCGTCGATGCCCGTGGCGAGGACCGGCGCCGGGCCGAGGTGGTGCTGGGCCGCCTGGCGGGCCGCCTCCAGGAGCAGCATGCCGGGAGCGTGGTCGTTCGGGTGGTCGAAGATGATCGGATGCAGGGTGTGCACCCGCAGCTGCCAGCGGCCGTCGTCGCCGCGGGGCGAGAGCACCACGTCGTGCGGGCGGTCCCGGCCGACGAGTTCGGGACGCAGCGGCGGCGGCATCTCGACCGCGTCGGCCATCGCCTGCCCGGCGTCCGCGTAGGCGCCGCGCAGCCGCCGGTACAGCGCCCCGCTGTGTGAACTGAACGTGGTCGACGCGGTGGCGAGGGGGAGCCCGTCACACGTGGCGGTCACCTCCATCCGCAGCCCGCGCAGCACGCCGCCCCGCTGCTCGATGTCCGAGCAGCGGATGCGCAGTTCGAGCTCGGCGGGCACGGTCCCGGCGCGCAGTGCCCCCGGTTCGAGAGAGACCCGCAGGTCGCGCCATATCTGCTTGTGGTCCATGGGGGCGCCGTAGACGGCGTGGGACAGCAGCGGGACGGTCTGCCGCAGCGTCTCGCTGAACAGCAACGGGTCGTGGAAGCCCGCGGCGGGGCCGTAGAACGAGTGGGCCCGCGGCCACTGGGCCGTCACGGTGCAGGTGTTCGCGTCGGTCTGCCGCCACCCGGTGAGGAACACCTCGGTGACCGCCGCGCGGTGGACGTACTCCTTGGGAACGGTCGTCGTCAATGTGGTCAGTCCCACGGGTGTCGTAGCGGGCAGTGCCGCCCGGAAGTCCCTGACCATGCTGTCGATGGGCGCAAACGTAGTCATGTGCCTCTCCCCCTGGGCAGTTGATGACGGTGAGCTGCCGGAACACGGGCCGAGCCGGAGCGGGCTCGGATGGAGCGCTGAACGAGTGAGCGGTGCGCGACGGGCAGCATCGTACGGACTGACCGGTTTTTTTTCCAGCCTTCCTTGACTCGGCGGCGGACGCGTGCCTTACGCCCTCCCGCACACCCCCACGGGCCCTGGGCGGCAGTGCCGCCCCGCACGGAACGGACCCGGCCGGTTCCCTCCGAATGTGCGCCGTCCCACCCCGACTCCGCAAGTTCGCATGGCAATTGCTACAACTTTACGAAGCTCCGCACGGCCTTCCGTTTCCTCCGCCTCGCCGCGTCCGGTGGCCCGGAACGAGGCCGTGGCGCGAGGCCGACGGCCGATTCCGCGAGGGCACCCGATGTGATCTTGCGGACACTCCGCGCGGGCGAGACGTCCCGGTGACCGAGACGTCGAACCATGGTCCATGGACTATTCGGCGGGGAGCGTGTGAAGATCTGGACCGGTCATCAGGTTTACCGGTCGCCGTCCGCGTCTCGCGCGCGGCGACCGTCCGAAGGGGAGAGGACATCCATGACCGAGCAGCTCGGCAGGATCCGCATGGCCGCGCTCAACATCGACGGCGTCCTGCTGAACGACACGTTCAGCCCCGTCATCCACCACTTCGTGACCAGCCGGGGCGGCACGTACTCCGCCGATCTGGAGCGCCGGATCTTCTCCCAGCCGCAGGTGGTCGCGGGCCGGGTGCTCGCGGAGACGTGCGGGCTGTCGACCACCCCGATGGAGACGATCGCCCTCTACCTGCGGGAGCGGGAGAGCTATCTCGCGGACCACCCGGTGCGCATCCTCGACGGCGCCGTGGACCTGCTGCGCAGGCTCCGCGCGCTGGGGCTGCGGACCGTCTGCTACGGCGGGCTCGACGCCTCGCACTTCCAGCGGTTCCTGGGCCACCTGGACGGCCTGTTCGACGAGCCCCGGTACGTGTGCACCAACGACATCCGCCCCGGCCTGCGCGAGATCGCGGTCGACGTCGCCGGACTCGCCTGTGACGAGGTGCTGTTCATCGACGACGTGGCCCGGGTCGCCGAGGCGGCCAGGGAACTGGGCGTCCCCTTCGTCGGACACCCCAGCGACTTCGCGCACGGCCACCAGCGACAGCTCATGACGGAGGCCGGAGTCCGCCATCTCGTCGGCTCCCTCGACGAGATCGACGACCGGCTGCTGCGGACGATCGACGCAGAGACGGAGGCGGGCACGCTCTGGGACCGGGCGGCGGGGAAGGCCCTGGCATGACCTACGGCGCGGGGATGCTGGCCGGCCGGGTCATGCTGGTCACGGGTGCCAGCAGCGGCATCGGCGCGGCGACGGCCCGGGTGGCCGCGCGGCACGGTGCCGCCCTGGTGCTGATGGCCCGGCGCGCCCCGCGACTGGAGGAACTGGCCGCCGAGTTGAGGGACAAGGGCGCCGAAGTCGCCTGCTCCGGCGGCGACGTCACCCGCTCCGACGACGTGGAGCGGGCGGTGCGGCTCGCCGTCGACCGGTACGGCAGGCTCGACGCCGCGTTCAACAACGCCGGCACGACGACCGAACCGGCCCTCCTGCACGAGACGGACGACGCCGACTACGACACGGTGCTCGATGTGAACCTCCGTGGTGTCTGGCTCTGTATGAAACACGAGATCAGGGCCATGCTGGCGGCCGGTACGGGCGGCGCGATCGTCAACAACAGCAGTATCGCCGGGGTCCGTGCCACCTCGGCCGGGGCTCCCTACGTGGCCGCCAAGCACGCCGTGCTCGGCCTGACCAAGGCGGCCGCCGCGCAGTACGCGGAGCACGGCGTCCGGGTGAACGCGCTCGCCACCGGCCTGACCCGCTCGGAGATGTCCGAGAGCCTCTTCGCCCGGGACCCCGCGGCGGAGGAGCGGATGCGCCGCCGCAACCCTCAGGGCAGGGTGGCCGATCCGGAGGAGGTCGGCCAGGTCGCCGTGTGGCTCTGCAGCGACCAGGCCAGCTTTGTCACCGGTGCCACCATGGCCGTGGACGGGGGCGCCGGAGCGTGGTGACCTTCGGGTGCGAACACCCGGGGTCACCAGGCTTACAAGATTGATAAAGTACCTGCCATCTGGTTTCTTTTCCCCGGCGTGCTCTCGTGCGGCGGGGATCGGGTATTCGCGTCAGCAAGGGGGGTGCCCTGGCGCGGACGAGAGGACGAACTCATGGCACAGCAGTTGCGCGCGATCCGGACCCGCGGCGCGATCCTGCACGCGGCGGCGGAGGTCTTCGCGCAGCACGGCTACCACGGTGCCAGCATCGCGCAGATCCTCGAGAAGGCTCAGGTCACCAGGGGCGCCCTGTACTTCCACTTCGCGTCCAAGGAGCAGTTGGTGCAGGGCATCTTCGCCCAGCAGGTGACGGAACAGGGCTATCCGGTGCGCACCTACAAGCTCCAGGAACTGGTCGACGAGGCGATGGCGCTGGCCTGTCGCCTGCCCCAGGAGATCATGCTGCGGGCCGGCGCCAAACTGGCCATGGAGCCACAGCTCCAGGAACTGGCGGACGGTGGTCCGTGGGAGGCGTGGGCGCAGCGGTTCGCCTCGATGGTGGACGCCGCCAAGAGGCACGGCGAGGTCTACCCGCACGTGGCCCCCGGCGACCTGGGCCGGTTCCTGGTCAGCTCCTGGATCGGCGCCCAGGTCGTGTCGGAGGTGACATCCGACTGGACGGACCTGGAGGGGCGCATCTCGTCCCTCTTCGCCTACACGCTGCCCAGCGTCGCACTGCCCGCGATCTTCGCCCAGCTGGAATTCGGCCCGGACCGCGGGACCCGGGTGCTGGCCGAGATGCGGGCCGATCAGGAGGAGCCGAGGCTGGTGGCCGAACGGACGCGCTGAACGGGCCGTTCGGACGGAGGGGGCGCGCGGTCCGCACCGGCTCGCCGTCCGCTCCGGCCTGCCCGCCTCGCCGGCGGCGGGCGGCCCTCGCCCGGATCGAGGGGCGATGCGCACCGGAGCCCCTGGCGTCAGGTGCCCGTCGGTGCGAGCGTGCCGGGATCTGTTCACCGACTTCTTCCGCACCGCCGGCGCCACCCCCGGCTACGCCCGTCAGCTGCTGCGCTCCCGGGAGCTGTACCGCCACCTGAAGAGCGCCGGGCTCACCGGGGTGCGCCAGCGGACCGTCCTCATCGAGCACCACGCGCCCCTGCCGGACGCCGCCCGGGAGTTCTGCGCGATGGCCTGCGCGCAGCTCGCCCGTCAGGCCCTCGACCTGGGCCTGAGCGCCGAGGGGCAGCGCTTCGCCGACCCCGCCGGCCCCCGCCACCCGCTCGACGACGCCGACGCCTGCATCAGCGAGGGCAACGTCCTCGCCGTCGGCACGGTGTGACGCGGTACGCCGAGCGCCGGCCCCGCCCCGCCGGGACGCTCCCGGCGGGGCCCGGGTCTCCGTCGCGACCGGCCGCGTGGAACTTGCCGTAGTTTTCAGCAAGTTCTTGCTGCGGCGGGAGGCTGCTGATTGACTCGGCTGATCGCGACGGCCCGAGAGGAAACCGATGACCTCCGACACCGACGTCCTGGTCCTGGGCGGGGCGGGCGTGGACACCGTCGTCCACGTCCCCGAACTGCCGCTCGCCTTCGCCGACAGCTACATGATCCGGCCGGGCATCACCGCCCGCGCCGGACAGAGCGGCGACTTCGTCGCCCTCGGCCTCACCGCCCTGGGATTGCGCACCCACCACCTCGACATGATCGGTGACGACACCGAGGGCGACCTGGTCCGCGCCCTCCACCGCGACCACGGCATCCCCCTCACCGCGATCCCGCAGCCCGCGGGCACCAAGCGCGCGGTCAACCTCGTCGGCCCCGACGGGCGGCGGCTGTCCCTCTACGACGACACCCGCTCGACCGCGTCGGACCGGCTGCCCGAGGCGACGGTGCGCGAGCTCGCCGCCGCGAGCCGCCACGCCCACGTCGTCATCACCCCTCCCTGCGCGCAGGCGCTGCCCCTGCTCCGCGAGGCCGGTCTCACCCTCTCCACCGACCTGCACGACTGGGACGGCGCCGACCCGTACCACGAGCCGTTCGCCCTGGAGGCGGACCTCGTCTTCCTGTCCGCCACCGCCCTGGCCGACCCGGAGCGCACCCTGCGCGACATCGCCGCCCGCGGCCGGGCCCGGATCGTCGTGGCCACCGCCGGTGCGCAGGGCGCCCATCTGCTGGCGGACGGCGAGCTGATCCACGTACCGCCCGCGGAGCCCCCGGCCCCGGTGGTGGACTCCAACGGCGCGGGCGACGCCTTCGCCTCCGGCTTCCTGTTCGGCTGGCTGAACGGCGAGGACCCGCGGCGCTGCGCCCGGTACGGAGCGATCGCCGGAGCCCACGCCTGCACCGTCCCCTCCACCCGCACCGACGTCATCACCCGGACCGAACTCCTCGCCCGCGCGGCGCGACCGGAGTCCCCGGCCGCCACGCCGGCCGCGGTGGAAGAGGGCGACCGAGCCCTGATCCCCGGCCTGGACTGACCGGTCCCGCAGCGGCCGGTCCCGCAGCGGCCGGCCCTGCCGCGGCCGGCCTCCGCCGGCGCCCGGCGCACGCACGCCGGCCTCGGAGGACTTCCAGGGCCACGGGGCGCCCGGAAAACACCGGGCGCCCCGGCGTCACGGCTTCCTCGCCCCCGGCCTCGCCCTCGTCGTCGGATGCCGGCGCAGCGACGGTTCCTGGGCCAGCACCGCCCCGATGGTCACCGCGAAGGTGATCGCGGCGGACACCACGATCAGCCACGACAGCAGGACGAGGACCAGGCCGAGGGAGCCGTACTCCGCGAGGGACCGGTTGAGCGCCCCCGGCATGTACAGCCGTGCGGTCAGGCTGAGCGCGGTCAGGGCGGCCGAGGTCAGCAGCGCGCCCGGCAGGAGAGGCAGCCAGCCGACGCGGCCGGCCAGCAACAGGTGCTGCGTCCACAGCCAGACCCCGATGCCCACCAGGAAGACGAGCGGGGTACCGAGCCAGAGCCCGACGCCGAAACCCTCGCGGACCGGGCCCTGCACCAGGACGACCACCACCAGCGCGAGCAGCCAGACCACCCAGCGCCAGGCGGCGATCCGGGCGCCGGCCTTCGGCAGCCGCCAGGCGCGCTCGCAGACCCGGCTCATGGCACGGCTGAAACTGGTCGCGGAGATCAGGACGATCGCCAGACCGATGATCCCGGTCGTGTCCTTGAGGCTGCCGTCGGCGGACGGCGTGAGGACCTGCTGCACCTGCTGCTCGGCCGGCCCCGTCAGGCCGAACAGGGAGCGCAACGAGTCGGAGAGCTGGTCGCGGACGCCGCGCGGAGCGAACGCGGCGATGGCGAACAACAGGGGGACGCAGGCCAGGAACGCCTGAGCCGCCAGTCGGGTGGCCGCGTCCAGGAGGTTCGCGGAGAGCAGGCGGGCCGCCAGCTCGGCGAGCACCGGGAATCGCCGTTCGGCGCCGGCACGCAGACCCTTCAGCCGCGCGGTCCAGGCCATACCGCCTCCCGACCGGTGCGCTGCCCCGCCGGCGGACAGCCCTCGTCGTACGACAGTCAAAGCGGTCCACCGCGGAGGAGGCGAGCCGGGCTGGACCGATCGGGCGCCCGGACGCCGCCGCGACGCGGGACGCGCTCCGCGACCGTCCGCCGGGCCGCCCCCCCCGGCACGCGGCGGAGGACCGGCACGCGGCGGAGGACCCCTCGTACGCCCGGCATGTGCCGCATCCGTCCGTGACGTGGGCGAGCCGAACGGCCCACTCCCGCTCGCGCGTCCGCCCCGTCGCGGTTGGGCTTGCGGGAGGGGGACCGATCGACTGGGAGGTCACGGGTGGCGGACGGCGGCGCACACGCGGACGAGCCTGCGGAACAGGCCTCGATGCGGGAACTGCGGGCACGGGTCGCGGCCCTCGAGAGCCAACGGACCCGGCCGCCCCGGCACCGCGTCAAGTCCTCCCTCGCCGCGGTGCTCATCGTCCTCGGCTGTCTCCTCGCCCCGCTCTCCGTCGTCGCCGCGTGGGCCGCCGACCAGCTGGACGACACCGACCGCTACGTGGCCACGGTCGCCCCGCTCGCCTCGAACCCCGATGTGCAGAACGCCGTCGCGAACCGGGCCACGGACGCGCTGATGAGCCGCATCGACCTGCCCGCCCTGCTCGCGGACGTGGCCCCGCAGGACCGGCCCCGCCTGCAGAAGGCGCTGGGCGGCCGGCTCGGTGACGCGATCGAAGGGGCCGTCCGCAGCTTCGTCCACGACCAGGCGCAAAGGATCGTCGCGTCGGACGCCTTCAAGACCGTCTGGACCGACGCCAACCGCGACATCCACCGCTCCCTCGACAAGGCCCTCACCGGAAGCGGCGGCGGCGCGGTGCAACTCAAGAACGACGCCGTCACGCTCGATCTGGCTCCCGTGCTGGGCCGGCTCAAGCAGCGGCTCGTCGACGCGGGGATCGGCGCCGCCGGGCACATCCCCGAGGTGCACACCGACCTGACCCTCGTGCGGTCCGACCAGATCGGCAAGATCAAGACGTACGTCCGGCTCCTGCAGCTCGCCGGGAACTGGCTGCCGGTGCTGGCCGTCGTCCTGGTGGCCGCGGGTGTGCTGCTCTCGGTCCGGCGTCGCCGGGCCCTGGTCGCGGGCTGCCTCGGTGTCGCCGTCACCACCGGGCTCCTCGGTATCGGACTGCGGATCTTCCGCGTGCTCTACCTCGACCGCCTGCCCGCCGACGTCTCCCCGGGGGCCGCCGGTGCCGTCTACGACGCGCTGACCCACTTCCTGCAGACCACCGTGCGCATGGTCGTGGCCCTCGCCGTGATCATCGCCCTGGCCGCCTGGCTGAGCGGTCCGGGCAGATACGCCGGGCTCGTGCGACGGCTGTGGACCTCGGGCATCGGCGCGGTGCGCGCCACCGCCGACCGGGCCGGGCTGCGCACCGGCCCGGTCGGCCCCTTCGTGCGCCGGTACCGCACCTGGATCACCTGGATCCTGGTCGTCGCCGCGTTGCTGGTCTACCTGCTGTGGTCGTACCCCACCGGCTGGGTGGTGGTCGGCATCGCCCTGTGCCTGCTGTTCCTGCTGGCCGTCGTCGAGTTCCTGGCGGCGGAACCGTCCGCGGTGGAGGAGGGCGTCCGGGCACCCGCCTGACGGCCCTCACCCTCGTCCGGCCGCTCGCGGCGCACGAGCGGGAGCCTCCCGGCAGCCGGCGCCCCACCACCGCGACGAACCCCTGCGGCACCTGACGGTGCCCGACGTTCTCCGCGTTCGGCGTGCGTGGTCCATGAGCTGGTACGAGGTCGCGGTGCTGTCCAGCAGACTGATCAGACGCTGGTAAGTGTCGTGGCCGGGCATGACGTCTCTTCCTCTTGCTTGCCGATGCGGTGCGTGCGCTCGATTGCCTGTCCCCAGTACGTTCCGACCACCATGAGAGCGGCGCCGAGCGCGGTGACCGCGGTGAACCGTTCGCCACCCAGGCCGATGCCGAACGCGACGGCCCAGACCGGCTCGGTGCCCAGCAGCAGGCTGGCCCGGCTCGCAGAGCTGCGTTGCACCGCCCAGGTCTGGGCGAGGAAGGCGAACACACTGCACAGCAGCGCCAGATGGAGGAGCTGGGTCCAGACTGCGGCATCGGTACGGCCCAGCGCCGGCAGGCCGCTGACGGCGGCGGGCACGGAGAAGAGAGCGGTGCCGACGACCGTCTGGATCGCCGTGGCATGCAGGGGTCGCACCTTCCGGCTGCGGGTGAGCCGGCCCACGAGCGTGACGTGGGCCGCGCGGACCACCGCGGCGGCGAGCATGAGCACGTCGCCCGTCCGGGGGGAGTGGAAGCCGCTGCCGGAGACGAGCAGCCCGACGGCCAGCAGACACAAGCCGGTGGCGGCGAAGAAGCGCGGCGGTGGCCCGGACCTGCCGGCCGTGCGGTCCATGAGCGGGGTGAGCACGATGGTCAGGCTGATGATCAGGCCGGCGTTGGCCGCGCTGGTGTGCGCGACGCCGTAGGTCTCCAGCACCAGCACAGCCGCCTGCGTGATCCCGAGCACCGTTCCGACACGGACTTCGTCGCGTGTGTACCGCCTGTTCCGGCGGCGGGCGGCGACGAGAGCGAGGCAGGCGATCGCCGAGAGCAGGTAGCGCGCGAACAGCACGACCAGGACGGGGAGCGCGGACGTGGCCGTCTTCGCGGCGAGGTAGCTGGAGCCCCAGACGACGGCGACCAGGAGAAGCACTGCGTCAGTGCGGCGGACTTGAAGCACGACCCCCACGCTGCACCGCGTGAACCTTTAAGCCAAGAGCGGGCTTCTTCACATACGATTCAGTTTCACTACACTGAAGCGTGAACGAACGCCAACTGCGCATCCTGCGGGAACTGGGTGAGCTGGGAAGCGTCACCGCCGTGGCCGAGGCACTGCTGATGACGCCCTCGGCGGTCTCGCAGCAGCTGCGACTGCTGCAACGTTCGATCCCCGTCCCCCTCACCGAGCGTGAGGGACGGCGGCTGGTGCTGACGGATGCGGGGCAGGCCCTGGCCGCAGCGGCGATCGAGGTGGCGACGGCACTGGCCAGGGCACGGCATGTCATCGACGACTTCATCGACCAGCCGGACGCGGAGGTGGGGGTGGCGGCCTTCCACAGCGCGGCATCGGCCTTCTTCCCGCTTCTCATCCGCTGGCGGGCCGCCACCCCTGGCTGCCCTCGTCTCTCGCTCGCGGACGAGGATGTCGCGCGGGACGTATTCCCCCGATTGACCAGGGACTATGACCTCGTGCTCGCGCACCACCTCGACCATGAGCCCCCATGGCCCGACACGGTGTCCTCGATCACTCTGTTGCGCGAACCACTGGACATCGCCATGCCGGCCGACCACCCGCTGGCCGCCAAGCAGCACGTCACTCCCCATGATGTCGCGGACCAGCCCTGGATCACCGTGCACGACGGCTTCCCGCTCATGTCCACCGTCGACGCCATCGCGGCCGCCGCCAACCGGCGGCTCGACATCGTGCATCGCATCAACGAATTCGCTGTGGTCGCCGAGACGGTCGCGGCCGGAGGCGGCCTGGCCTTGATGCCACGCTGGACGACACGTCCGCATCCCGCGGTGGTCCTCAGGCCACTCAGGGGCGTGCATGCCCGGCGCCACATCGATGTGCTGCATCGTCCCGAACGCATGGCACGACGAGCCGTACGCATGACCTTCGGCGAACTGCGCCGCGCGGCCGTGACGATCAAGAACCGAGACACCGTTGAGGTCTGAAACGGGTGAGCCTCGTCGGGCGCACTCGCCGTCAGACCGTGCTGTTGTCCGAAGGAACCAGGAGGCGTTTCCGGTCGGTGCGGCCGTCGGCTGGGTCAGGAAGTGAGGCTGCTCAGCGCGGCTTCGGCCAGTTCAGGCCACTGAGCGGCGTACGTGTGAGGGACGGCGACCCAGTCCTTGAAGGGGCGGTGATTGCCGGACGGGTCGAAGAGTTCAGCCCCCTGGAGGGCGAGGGCTTCGGCGTGGGCGGGGGTGCCGTCCCCGAGTTTGAAGGCGAGGCGGTCGTCCTTGAGGCAGGCGAAGGCCTTGCCATGGGCCTTGAGGGCGCGCTTGCCGAACATGGCGCCGGAGATGGCGCCGCGGTGGGCGAGGTCGGCCGCGATGTCGTCGAAGAGTTCATCGGGGGTCATGAGTGGGGTCCTTTTTCGGGTGGGGTCAGCTGATCGCGTCGGCGGAGAAAGTAACCGCGTTCGGCCTGATCGCCGACCACAGGCCGGTGCGGGTTCGTGTCCGGCGACTGCTTCGGTGGTATGCGGCTGAGATGGCGCAGGAAACCGGCGGGCGGCGGGCAGCAGGTGGAGTCGGCCGCCGGCTGTCCATTGTCGAGAATACGCAGGCCGACGTCGGGCCCAGAACACCGCCTGCTCCGTCACGACGTCCCGCGACTCGACCGGCGTGGTCGTGACGGTCACCGCGGGTTCGGAAAGGCGCGGTCGATCCCGGCGCGACCCTCCAGGTCTGCCTGGACAACGGCCCTCGATGACGGGCGGGCGGTGCCGCTGGTGGCGGTTCTGGCGGCACCGCCACGGGGTACGCGCTCGGGTCGTACCCGTCCTGCCCACTACGCACTCTCTGCGAGTCGAACAGGGCCGTGGCAGGACAGCCTTCACGCGGGCCAGTACGAGCACCGCGCTCCGGTGTGCACCGTGAGCCGCAGGTGCTCGCCGATCACGGCGTCGGCTGTCGCAATCCGGTCCAGTGCCCGGCGGATGGCCTTGCTCACGGCGATCCGGGAGCGCTCCTCGCCTTCGGGGAAGCGGCGGGCGCGTCCGCTGAGGCCCGTGGCACCCGCCAGTTGACTCACCAGCCAGTCGTGTTCACCTTGGACGGCGGCGGCGCGTTCGTGGTCGCCGGCCGCCTTCGACTCGTCCAGTTCGGCGCGCAGCCGGGCCAGGCGCCTGCGATACTCCTGCGTCGCCACGCGGTCCAGGACGGGCTGTTCGGACAGGGGTGAATGCTCGGTGGCCTTGGTCAGCGCGGTCAGCCCCGTCACGAGGTCGACGGCTCGTATCTCCTGGCGCGGGTTGGCGATCAGCACTGCCAGATGGAGCATCCCCACGCTGTGCTCCACCACGGCGCTGCAGGGCCAGGTTCTGCCTCACCGCGGCCCGCAGGTGGTCCACGGCCCGATCGACGTCTCCCGTGGTCAACGAAGCAACGACCAAAGCGTGTTGAGCCGAGCCGAAGCAGGCGACGGCGAGGCTGCCCGCCATGGGCAGGTGTTGATACGGGCTCAACAGCTCGTAGAGCCGTGCCGCCGTAGCGGCGTCGTCGAGGAGATAGGCCGCCTCCGCGACGCCGTGCATGGTCGTCCACGGCGCCCAGCGTCGGGGAGTTGACGAGATCACCGAGTAGCGGCCCAAGCTCGACCACCCGTCCCTGATACCAGCGGATCGTCACCAGATGTGAGGCTTGCCATACCGAGGCGTTGACATCCCCGGCGACCTGCCCTCGCTCGGTACAGACCTCGGCCAGGGCCTCGGCCTGTTCGAGGCGGCCCGCTCGGACGGCGAGCATCACCTCGATCGCACTGACGACGAAGCCCACCGCGAGATGGTTCTGCTCGGCCAGCAGGCAGCGTAGTTCGGCCAGGCAGCGTTCTGCGTGCGGGTCACCGGCGAGGAACATGTCGACGCCTCGGCACCAGCAAGGGCCCTCCCGCGGCGCCGGCGGCAGGTCCCGAAAGGCGGGCGAGGCCCGCAAGCTCGCCGAGGCTCGCAGGACCGCCCTCGTGCATCGCAACGGCTGAGAGCCGTTGCCCTGGCAGCCTGGCCACGGGATCGACAACCCTCGGCCCGATCCGAAGCCGTCCTGTGTGCCTCACCTACGAAGTCAACGCCTTTGGCCGCGAGAGGGAGGCCCGCCGAAACGGAGCAGGATGATGTTGCCGGCGTCTCGCACTGCGCCCGGCATGACAAGCTGTGCTTGCCCACCCCCCCCGAACCCAGGAGGTCACCATGACCGCAGAGCCCGTATCTACGGAAGGTTCGGAGCCGGCTGCCCCCGAGACGTCCCCTCTGGAGCCGGACAGCGACGGCAACTACGACCTCAAGCGCAAGTTCCGCGAAGCCCTGGCGCGCAAGCGCGGTGTGCAGGCGGATGCCGCTGATATGGCCGCCAAGTCCGATGCGTCAAAGGTGCGTTCGGCGCACGGCCCGGCTGCGAGCCAGCGGTCGTTCAGGCGCAAGAGCGGCGGCTGAGTCGATGAGTCCCGCGATCTAACCGCTTCACCGGCACTCGCGCTATCCAGTCGCGCGTACCGTGCAGTGGCCCGCGACGTGCGCATGCCCGTGCGCGCGTCGCGGGCGGGGCATAGCCGGGGGACTCGTCTGGGGGAATGGCCCAGATGCGGTTGGCTCGGGTCGGTGGCGCCGCCGAACTGGAATTCCGGGATGAGGGCACTGCCTTGTCCGAGGGTACGCGGCCGGTGTTGCGCACCTTGCGTGCCCCTGTACCGCTGTCAAACGACTGCGGCTGTCGTCAGTTCCTCGCCGTCCGGGCCTGAGGCTCGTACGGCGGGCCCCCAGCACCGTCTCTCCCATGAAGGCATGGCTGAAGACCAGCTGCACCACCTGCCGCAGGACGCGTTCCCGCTGGTGAAGGTCGTCGAGGGTCGGCTACTGATCCATCAGCTGGGCTTTCTTCGTGATCACGGCGTTGCCGCGCCAGGATGCTGCTGCCTCCACCGAGCTGATCGACGCTCTGGTCCTCGATGGTCTCCGTATGGCCGCTCCCGCGCGTGTGCCGGAACGTGACGCTTACCGGCGCCCGCTGGGCGTGCCCCCAATACTTCCCGAAACGCTACGCCCGGCTGGGTCCAATATCTGTGCCCGCGAGCTGAGATTTCAACGGGACAGGCAGACAGATTCTCTATCGCATTAAGTGGGGGTGGGATTCTTCACCGTACACAGGCCGCTGCGGCGTGCTACTGTCGATGTCAGTTGCAGTTGTGGTTCCCAAACTTCAAGTGCCCTCCGGGCGGCGCCTGCGCCACTGGAAGCACTTTTGTTATCCGGTCTTTTTCCGGGCGGGGTGATCATCGCGGCGACACGGGGTCCGCGCAGTGCGGATCCCGATGGACTGCCCCAAAGGAGAAATGACATGGCTGCTGGTACCGTGAAGTGGTTCAACGCGGAAAAGGGCTTCGGCTTCATCGAGCAGGACGGTGGCGGCGCTGATGTATTCGCCCACTACTCGAACATTGCCGCCCAGGGCTTCCGCGAGCTGCTGGAGGGCCAGAAGGTGACCTTCGACATCGCGCAGGGCCAGAAGGGCCCGACGGCCGAGAACATCGTTCTCGCCTGACGCCGACTGTCGCGTAGTCGTAGCTGGGGCCCGCGTCCTTCGGGGTGCGGGCCCCAGCTACTCGCATTTTCCCGCAGTGGTTTCGCCTGCGGACGACAACCAGGAAACCCGTAGGCTCGCCGCATACGGGGCATCCTTCAGGGGTGCACGCATCCCTTCATGGCTTCATCGTGGCGGACGCCCGAACGTTGCGTCCGCTTCGCGCCACTCATTCCAGCTCCTGTGTCGCACGGATTTTTCGTCCGTCAGATTCGCTTTCGTATTCCATCGGTCCATTCTTGCAATTCTCTGTGCTGCTGATCGCTGCGGGAATTCCTTGATATGTGCCGCATCGAGGAAGGTTCCGCATGAACCGCACACGCACGAACGACCGCTTCACCCGCACCCGTAACGGCAGTACCGACTCCGGCAGGGGTGGCAGCCGATTCGGTTCGTCGGCCAGGAGCCGCTCCGGCGGGCCGGGCCGTTCCGGTGGTTACGGCCGCCGGCCCGCCGCGGTCCAGGGGGAGTTCGCGCTGCCCAGGACGATCACTCCCGCGCTCCCCGCCGCGGAGGGCTTCGCCGATCTCGACATGCCCCGGGCGCTGCTGGGCGCGCTCAGCTCGCAAGGCGTGACCGTACCCTTCCCGATCCAGGCCGCGACCCTGCCGAATTCCCTCGCCGGCCGCGACGTACTGGGCCGTGGCCGCACCGGCTCCGGCAAGACCCTCGCATTCGGGCTGGCGTTGCTGGCCCGTACGGCCGGGCAGCGCGCCGAGGCCAGGCAGCCGCTGGGGCTGGTCCTCGTACCCACGCGTGAGCTGGCGCAGCAGGTCACCGACGCGCTCGCCCCGTACGCCCGCTCCGTGAGGCTGCGGCTGGCCACGGTGGTGGGCGGAATGCCGATCGGCCGGCAGGCGAGCGCGCTGCGCGGTGGCGCCGAGGTCGTCGTCGCCACACCGGGACGCCTCAAAGACCTCATCGACCGCGGCGACTGCCGGCTGGACCAGGTTTCCGTCACTGTCCTCGACGAGGCCGACCAGATGGCCGACATGGGCTTCATGCCGCAGGTCACCGCCCTTCTCGACCAGGTCCGCCCCGAAGGCCAGCGCATGCTGTTCTCCGCCACTCTCGACCGCAACGTCGACCTGCTCGTGCGCCGCTACCTCAGTGACCCCGTCGTGCACTCCGTCGACCCCTCGGCCGGCGCGGTCACCACGATGGAGCACCACGTGCTCCACGTTCACGGCGCCGACAAGCACACGGCAACCACCCAGATCGCCGCACGCGACGGCCGCGTGATCATGTTCCTCGACACCAAGCACGCCGTCGACGGCCTCACCGAGCACCTCCTGAACAGCGGGGTACGGGCCGCCGCCCTGCACGGCGGGAAGTCACAGCCACAGCGCACCCGCACGTTGGCACAGTTCAAGACCGGACACGTCAACGTGCTGGTAGCGACCAACGTCGCGGCGCGCGGCATCCACGTCGACAGCCTCGACCTCGTCGTCAATGTCGATCCGCCGACCGACCCCAAGGACTACCTCCACCGCGGCGGCCGTACCGCCCGCGCGGGAGAGTCCGGCAGCGTCGTCACCCTCGTCACCCCGAACCAGCGCCGCAGCATGACCCGCCTCATGGCAGCGGCCGGCATCGTCCCGCAGACCACCCAGGTCCGCGCCGGCGAAGAGGCCCTGCACCGCATCACCGGCGCCCAGGCCCCCTCCGGCATCCCGGTCGTCATCACCGCACCGGTGGTCGAACGCCCCAAGAAGCGTGGCGCCACCTCACGCGGCCGACGCCGCCCCGCCTCGGCGGCCCGCCGCGCGGCCGTACGGCAGTCCACCGCCGGTGCGGCGGCATAGAACCTTGGTGATCAGGAAGCCGGCCCAACTTCGCAGGAGGCACCCTTTGACGCTGGACCAGACGCAGTTCCGCTCAACACGTGCCAACGCCGTGCAGACGGCGGCCGATCCCGCGGACGCGGCCGGACCGCAGGTCTGGGAGGACATGACCGTGGAGGTGGCACTGTCCGTGATGGCCGCCGCCCGTACAGGTCATCTGGTCGTCTGCGACGAGGACGGCTCGCACACCGGCCTGGTCACCCGGGCCGGGCTCATGGCCGTTCGTGATGGTTCCGCGTACACGGACCGGATCCGCCTGCGTGACATCGCCGACGGCATCGGGCCCTTCGCCTCGCCGCCGGCCACGAGGGCCGAAGCCGAGCGTGCGATGCGCTGCCGGCGGCTCGGGGCCGCGCCCGTGGTCGAGGGACACGGCAGCGCTCTGGGCGTCGTCGCCCTCTCTCGCTGAACCGCCCTCACCCCCACCCGGCCCTCGTCTTCTCTTCTTCCTGGAGGCATCATGCGCTGTGTCATCGCCCGCTTCCCGTTCGACCTGACCAAGAGCGGCGTGGTGGAATCGATGAAGGGCGTCACACCCGAGCTGGTCACCGGAGAGTTCGTCATCATCGGACGACGCCACTACCCCGCCAAGCAGGTCGGCCAGGTCATCACCCGCCAGGACCGCCGCGATTTCAGCACCGGCGAAGTCCTCAGGGCCATGACCCAACTCGGCTTCACCTGCCGCCCCCGCCCTACCGCCGCGTCTGCGCCCCTGGCCGACCCGTACGAGCCGGCTTCCGCAACGCCCGGCACTCCACCTGTCCGCCTGACTTACGGACAGGTGTGAGCCGAACAGAGCAGTGAGGCCCCACCGGCGTGGGCGAATCCCAGGGGTCGTAGCAACACCCGCGGTGAGTTGATCAAGCTGCGAGCAGATTGTGCACGCGCTCGGCCGGAGTCTCCCGGTCGAGCGTTTTGCCGTGGCAGATCTGCTCAGAGCTCCACCGCCTGGTCACGTGGTCCGGGGGACGTCCCGCAGCGCGGAGTCCGCCGATCTTGCCAGGCTTGGGGCGCGGTCTGCGGGCGTCCGTGCGGCGCCGGGCGACGTGGGGACGGTAGTACCGGCCGCTGTTGGGCATAAGCGTGCGGTGGGTGGAGGAACTGCGGCCAGGCTCGGCCGCGGTGGCCCGGACAGACGCCTTCTCCCGGAGCCGGTCAGCGATGTGGATGCGGTCGGCCTGGGTGAGGTAGCGCGACGGGCCGACGGGTTCCTCAGGGCGAGCCGGGGGTTGGGGGTGCTTGCCAGGGCAGCCCCGTGTCCACGATGGGCGGGGCTGCCTTGTATCTCCCGGATGCCTGCCGCACGCAGAGCCAACGCTTGCCGGTGCGGCGGTCGATGCCGACGATCCGGCAGGCTTCCGTGTTCCCTGTTGCAAGCTCCACGAGCCGAAGGTATTCCTCCCGCTCACGGTCCGACTTCCTGGGCCCCTGAGGCCGCCGGTCCTTCCGGATCTCGAAGTCCCTCGCACCCCTTGAACTGGGGTGTTGCGACGACCACTGGAACGGAAGCGCGCCGGTGGGGCCCCACTGTGTGCCGTGGGTCAGTGGTCGGAGTAGCTGAAGTCGCCCACGGTCCAGGCACCGACGTCCTCGATCGCGACGCGGTACATCCCGCCTGTCTCCGGGATCCCCACCGTACCCTGCAGGATCCGGGCGACGTGGAAATGCAGATGCGTGGGCGGTCCGTCCCTCCTCGCGGGGGTGTCGAAGACGGCGGAGAACTCGCCCAGGTCGGCGGAGTCCGTCAGCACCTCAGACACCCTCTGCCTCCACATGGCTTCCGGAGCCAGCCGACCGGTGATGACAGCACCACTGGTGACCACGGTCAGGGACATCTGATTGCTCTGCCCGGACTCCACAAGGGCGGCTGTCGCAACTAGTAGCTCGTCAGGTTTCGGCATGGGATCGGATTCTATGCACCGGCCCGCCCGGGCGGCTTGGACGGTGGCACAACCGAGCGGGACGGGCGGATACGGCTCCCCTTCGAGGCGCCCTGTGCCCCGCCCGCCAACCCACCCGAGCCACCGTGCTCGCCGTAGGGGGCACGGGAAGCTCCGCTGGCGGCTCTGGGTCTCATCCGTGCGTCGGACCTGCGCTGCGGACGGCCCGCAGTATTCGCAGATCGGCCCAGCGGGAGACCTCATCGTCGAGCCGCAGCAAATCTATGCTCGCTGGAGTAGACATTCGATGTCTTCATGATTATGGTTTCTCTCGTAGCCAAGATCGAGCAAGGCCCGGCAGACACGAACTGCCGGGCAGCAGTCCACGTATGACGGTGCGGTGGTGGAGTTTCGAAGCCAGGTTGTCGTACGACGGCGACGGGACTGACGACCGGACCGGGTGGCCTGAAGTGACGAGGGGCCGCCGTGAGCAGGACCGCAGTAGACGCGGTTGCAGTACCAGCAGTATGCAGTCCCTGTTTGCAAGTGATTGGTTCCGAGGGAAGAACGGAGGAGTCGAGCACCATCAGGATCGCCCGGGCGGGAGAACACGAGCCCGGGTACCGCAGGACATCGATAGGTAGGTGGTCTCCGGTCACGCATCCGCGATCCCCGCACCCCCGTCGGAGTTTCAGACGGCTGGGCGGAAACAGAAGGCCGACGCAGCACTAGGGTCGGCAGATGGTGTTGTATTTCCTTCGGGGCCTTGGCGCCAAATGGCGCCAAGGCCCCTCCACGCGTTCCACAGAGAGGTGAGATGACAGCAGACGAGTCGCTAAGCCGTCTTGACGACGACGACTACCCCGCCTTCACGATGGGCCGGGCTGCCGAGTTGCTCGGTACCACTCCAGGCTTTCTCCGCGCCATCGGCGAAGCGCGACTGATCACACCGCTGCGCTCCGAGGGCGGACACCGCCGCTACTCCCGCTACCAACTGCGCATCGCGGCCCGCGCGCGTGAGCTCGTCGACCAGGGCACCCCGATCGAGGCCGCATGCCGGATCATCATCCTCGAAGACCAGCTCGAAGAAGCCCAGCGCATCAACGCCGAATACCGGCGCACCGGCGGATCGTCCAGTCCATCGGCCGCAGCCTGAGGTGAGCGGGCCCGCCGGTATCGGCGGGCTGTCACACCCGCGCGTGGCCAGGCTGCGGCGCGCAGAGATGATCCTCGTGTCCGAACGGCTCCACCGTCAGTAGACGGCGAGGGAGATGGCGATGTAGTGCGCGGTGAAGGCCGCCACGGTCAAGGCGTGGAACACCTCGTGGAAGCCGAACCAGCGGGGCGAGGGGTCGGGGCGTTGGACGGCGTAGACCACCGCGCCCGCGCTGTAGAGGAGACCGCCGGTCACAGTCAGGGTGACCACGGCCGCACCGCCGGTGTGCAGGAAGTCAGGCAGGTAACGCACCGGTGCCCACCCCAGGGCCAGGTAGCAGGGGGTGTACAGCCAGCGGGGAGCGTTGACCCACAGCACGCGGAAGGCGATACCGGTCAGCGCGCCCGTCCATACGATCCACAGCAGCAGGGTTCGCCGGTCAGGAGGGAGGAGGAGCACGGCCAGAGGGGTGCAGGTCCCGGCGATGATCAGGAAGATGTTGGCGTGGTCGAGGCGACGCAGGACGGCCTCGCCCATCGGCCCCCAGGTGCCCAGGTGGTAGACGGCGCTCGTCCCGAACAGCAGGCAGGCGGTGACGGAGTACACGGTGCAGGCCAGGGCCGCCTGCTGGGTCCGGGCCAGGCAGACGAGGACGATGCCGGCGCTCACCGAGGCAGGGACCATCGCGGCATGAAGCCAGCCACGCAGCTTCGGCTTGACCGGCTCGACCAGGTCGGCCGCCCACTCGACCAGGTCGGCAACCGGGTGAAACTCCTCCCCGGTATTGCCATGATGTGATCCGCCGGGGAGACCGGCTACGGCGTCCCCAGAAACAATTTCCCGTCCTGTCTCGTTCTTCTGGGCATCATCGGCAACCATCCGATCATGCTAAGGGCCTGCCCGTGACAGCGTCCGTCGAGGTCGGTCTCGCCACCAACTGGGCCTGCGGAAGCCGTGTAAGCCGGCTGGCCATGGGAAGGACCAAGGTTCCCGAGCGCGTATCTCCGCCCGCCTACGCCCAAGGACCGCCGATGCTTCCCGAGTTCCCCTCCCGCGCATCCGCCCCCCTCGCTGATCAGCTGGAACGGAGATTGGGGCTGCCCTCACAGTTCGAAGCCGGCCGTTTTGACCTGGAGCGCGTCGCCGGCATAGCGGTCCTCGCGGCGGCCCACTCCGATGGCTACGCGGCCACCGCGCATCTCCTCGGACTGCTGGCTGCGCTCCCCGCCCCCACCGACGCGGGAGAACGCTTCTGGTCGAACCTGTGGAGATCCTCGGGCACCGCCTACCTGCTGCCGACCAATATCAAGGACTTGGTGCTGCGTTCGCTGGCCGGAGAGGGAACCGGTCTGGCCGGACAGATCCTCTCGGCCGTAGACGAGATGACGCCTCCCCAGCGCGTTGCGGCCGCAGAGGTGATCGGCCAGGCGCTCGCCGAGTCCGACCACCTCCCTGATCTCAAGACACAGGTCATCGGCGAACTTTGGCTCCGGGACCTGGAACTCACCGCCTGGCGCGTCCTTCACGCGGACCACAAGTCGCCCGATGCGGCCGGACGTGACGCCTTCATCGAAGCATGGACGCGTGTCTGACCCCGTCCGAGCCGGCACACACAAGCATCCGAATGATTCGGGACGTTCGAGCATTGACCTGTGATCGAACGAATCCGGGCACGACTCGGACGGTGGTGGTGGGAGGTGTCGGTCAGTTGGTCGTTGACGTGAGGACGGGTTCGTAATGGCACGGCTGCGACCCGTGGGCGCACGGGCTCGCCGTACCGTCCTGGTTCCTGGGCCCGACGGTGACACCGTGTTGACCTGCGCACAGGGGGCCGGTGACGCCGCCTACGATCCGTACCTGCGGGGCAGCGGCTTGACAGCCGCCCTCGCGGAGCCGTCTCGATACCGCCGGTACCTCGGTCTCGCCGTAGCCGAGTTCGTCAAGGCGATGGACTTCGCCCGCACTATCAAGAAGGCCATCCCCCACCAGCGCGTGATCTTCACCGGCCATGAGATGAAGCGTCTGGGACGCGGCGCTGCCGAACTGCTGACCATTGCCGAGGACCTGCCCACGAGATCCAGCTCGAACTCCTCATCGGCCCCCTCAAGGGCGTGTACGACCCCTCGCGGCACGGCGCCGCGCTGTTCGCTTTCTTCGTCGGCATGGCGGAGTCCGAGCGGGAGTACATCCGGGAGAAGTCCCTCGAAGGACAGGCGTCCGCCCGCGAGCGCGGCCGTCAAGGCGGACGCCCGAAGGTCGTCGACGACGACATGGCCACCTACGCCCGTAGCCTGCGCGCCAACGGGGTGCCCGTCCCGCAGATCGCGAGCAAGCTCGTCATCACCTCGGGCAAGAACAAGGGCGAAACCCCTCGGTCACCACCGTCTACCGCATCCTCGTCGAAGACGATGACACATGAACCCTGGTCGGTGACCACCAAGCCGCCTGTCAGAATCGGGCCGGTGACCACTGCCGACGCCGCCCGCAGCACCCTGCTCCGCAGGGGCTTCGCCCTGGAGTACGCCACGCTCGCCTGGAACGTCGTCGGGATCGTGGTGCTCGCCCTCGCGGCGATCTCCGCCAGGTCCGTGGCGCTGGCCGGGTTCGGCCTGGACTCCCTGATCGAAATCGGTGCCTCAACCGTGGTGATCTGGGAACTGTCCGGGACCGGCGAGGCCCGCCAGCGCCGCGCGCTGAAGCTGATCGGTATCGGCTTCGCGCTCCTCGCCGTCTATCTGGTGGTGCAATCCACCTGGGTGCTGGCCGCCGACTACCGCCCCCGCCACTCACCGCTGGGAATCGGATGGACGGCCATCACCGTGGCCGTGATGTTCGCCCTCGCTGCGGGCAAAGCCCGCACCGGCACCGCGCTGGACAACCCGGTCCTCAAGGCCGAGGGCCGGGTGACACTCATCGACGGGCTGCTGGCCGCCACAGTCCTGCTCGGCCTGGTCCTCAACGCCGCCTTCGGCTTCTGGTGGGCCGACCCCGCCGCGGGGTACGTGCTCGTCTACTACGCCATCCGCGAGGTACGGGAGATCTTCGCCGCCCAGCACTGACCAACCTCCCCCTCACATACAAAGGGCCTCCTTAGCGTTCAATCCAGCAGCGTGACCGGCGGGACCCCAAGGTGGCGCCCCGGTCAGGACGGCCGGGTCATTCCGTTCAGGCGGACGACGACCATGGCGATGTCGTCGCCTGCCCCGCCGGTGAGGTGGAGGCGGGCGAGGAGGGCGTCGGCGAGGTGTTCCGGGCCGAAGTCGGTGCAGGTGGCGCGGGTGGAGATCAGGCGGATCAGGCCGGTGTCGATGTCCTCATCGCGGCGTTCGATCAAGCCGTCGGTGTAGAGGATGAGGGTGTCGCCGGGGCGGTACGTCGCGTCGGATGCTGGCCTGGCACCCGGACACGGCTCGTCGCACGGACGGCGATCGGGCACCCCAACACCGCTTCGAGGTCTTCGCGCGTCACCCCGCCCGGCCGCAGGATGCTCGGGATCTCCCCGGTGGCGTCGACGATGGTCGACTCCACCCCGACCTCACAGGGGCCGCCGTCCAGCACGAAGTCGACCGCCTCGCCGAGCTCAGCACGGACATGGTCCGCCGTAGTGGGGCTAACCGAGCCGAAGCGGTTGGCGGACGGCGCCGTGACACCGCCGCCGAAGGCCGACAGAAACGCGAGCGCGACGGGGTGATCAGGCACACGCACGGCCACCGTCTCCAAGCCACCCGTCGCTTCCAGGGGCACCGGTTGCCCACGCCCCAGGATCAGGGTGAGGGGCCCCGGCCAGAAGTGGCCAGCCAGGAGGCGGGCCGCCTGGGGCACGTCCTGGACCCAGTCGTCCAGCTGTTTCGCGCCGGCGGTGTGGACGATCAGCGGGTGGGAAGGCGGACGTCGCTTGACTTGGAAGATGCGCGAGACGGCGGCGGGGTCCTCGGCATTGGTCCCCTGGCCCGTTTGGCGCGTACCTCGGCGGCCCGGGGGCGGCGGAGGCCTCAATGATCAATCTCAGCGCCAACGGCTGTACAGATGTAACGGCCGGTCTCCATGGCGGTCATGCGCTGTCACCCCACCCTGGATCGGTTTTGTGCCTCGAGGCTCAGCATGTGGTCGCCGAGCCGGGAAGCAACCCGGGACAGCACTCTTCCGAGTGTATCTCCGGAAGAACTCCAGGCGCTGACCATGGAGAAAATTTGTCGTGACGACAGTAGACATTCGCCCGTTGCAGGGTTACTGTCTTTGTCGTACCCAGGAAGATCGAAGTGGGCACGGCAGACACGAACTGCCGTGCCGGCAGGTTAAGCAGGACACGGCCCAAGTGGGTCGTGAGCGGTACCCGCGGTATCCAGCAGTACCACCGAGTAACCGAAGGTAAGGAGCGAGACGCCATCAGGATCGCCCGGGCGAGGAAGCAGTCCGCCCGGGTACCGCAGGCCCCGGATTGGAAGGTGGTCCCCGGTCACGCATCCGCGATCCCCGCAGTCCCGCCCTCCCAGGCGGACCCTGCGGACGTACAAGGCCGGCGTAGTTCGCCGGTAGATGGTGTTGAAAGCTCGGGGCCCGGGTGCCAGTACGGCGCCCGGGCCCCCCGACGCGTCCCCCGGAAGAAGAGGTCTATGCCCCCTGGCAGTTTCCGCGCCGTCACCCCTCTCGATGACGACGACTTCCCCGCCTACACCATGGGCCGGGCCGCCGACATGCTCGGCACCACCCCCGCCTTCCTGCGCGCCCTCGGCGAACACCGCCTGATCACACCTTTGCGCTCCGAAGGCGGCCACCGCCGCTACTCCCGCTACCAGCTGCGCATCGCTGCCCGTGCCCGCGAACTCGTCGACCAGGGCACCCCCATCGAAGCTGCCTGCCGCATCATCGTCCTCGAAGACCAACTCGAAGAAGCGCAGCGCATCAACGAGCAAATGCGCACACAAGGCCCCGAGCCGCAGTCGAAGACCTCAGCCTGACCGGACGCCGGCACGAAGACACGGACGACGCTCCCGGCCCGCCACCGACTGGACCCCACCATCGGCCCCTGAAACGAGCGCCCCTGACTCCCGCAGGGCAAGGACCCCGGCGATCACCACGCTGGGGTCCGTCTCTGTCCGAGACGGTTCCACCAGTCCCGGGCCGGAGCCCTGCCAGCACGCCGGTTGCCCATCGGCGGCCTGCCAGGCCCAGTGAGGCACACGCCTGGCGTGTCGACGTCCGTGCCGTCCCGCGCGCCTGGCACGATGGTTCTCATGCAGCCGCTGCCGGCTCCCTACCCCGCCGACCTCATTCCCGGCGCGACGGGCATGGCGCCTTCAAAGCGTCGTACCGGCAGGCCAAGTAGCAGGACGCCGTCTTCGTCGCCATCGAGTCTCTGGGCGAGCACTGGACGGTGAAGGCCGACACGATCACCGCCCCGCAGCACGCCGTCGCCGACTCGGTCGACGCCATCCGCGCCGCGGTCATCCAGATGATCCGCGCCGGCGAGATCCGCTCGGACTCCTCCGCGGGGCCGGTCTACTTCGTACTGCACGACGTGGCAGACGAGAGCCGGGCCCGCGAACTCGCAGCCGCCCTGCATGCCGCCCCGTACGGAAACCTGGCTCCGCTCGCCCGCGCGATGCCTACCGCATCCTGACCAGCCGCCTTCAGGACTCCAACATCATCTCGTGGCGGCTTCTGAGCTCACCTTGGCTGGACCCCGCCTTGACCCCTCCCTGTCCGGCCGCCGGCGTCATCAGATCGTCCCCGGACACCGTTGTGGTGCCCAGCCCCTGTCGGGAGGAGGTAATGATCACCCTGTCCCGCTCTCCGGGTACCGTCAGGGTATGAGTCATCCGCACCCCGAGCTGAAAGCCGCGCCGCCCCTTCCCGAAGGAGGGCTGCG
>NZ_JACHJK010000012.1:206229-308618 GCF_014203595.1 Streptomyces echinatus | reverse complement strand
GCGCCCGCGTCCTCGGCGATCTTCGCCTGCTCCGGCGTGACGACGTCCATGATCACGCCGCCCTTGAGCTGCTCCGCCATGCCGCGCTTGACCCGGGCGGTGCCGGTCTCGGGAGCCTGGTTCTCGATGCTGGACACGGGTGACCTCACTGAAGGGAAGACGATTGATGCTTCCCAGAGGAAACGCGAGTGGACCAGTCCACAGCAAGGGCCAATGGCAAGCCGGTGGATCCTTTTGGCCCGGCCCGTCCGCGCCGCCCCCGCCTCCCCACCCGCGGTTTCCCCTGCCCGACGCGCGGTTCCCTCTTCTCCGCGCGGGGTCAGCGGTCCCTGTCGCGGGACACCGGGGCGATGGACATCAGGGTCTTGAAGTGGCCCTTGGGGTGGCCCTCGCCTACGAGCCGGTCCTCGGCCTCGACCCAGGCGTGGGCGGCGAAGGGGTGGGTGCGCACGCCGGTGCACCAGGTGGGCCAGGAACCGCGCACCCGGCACAGCAGGGCCGTGGCGATCGAGCGCTGAAGGCAGCCCTGCCCGGCACAGCGCAGGCTGACGGACACGACCGCCTCCCGGGCGGCGAGCGCCTGGTCGAAGGTCGCCGGTGCCGCGCCGCGGCGGGCGAATTCCAGGACGGCGCGCAGTCGGGCGGGTCTGACCTTGGCCAGCAGCCGGGCGACGCCCACGACCAGCAGGGGAACCACGCGGCGGTGCGGGGGGAGCCTGCGCCGCTCGGCCAGCACGACGGACATGCTCACGGGATCACCAGCTTCGCGCCGCTCAGGCGCTCGATCACGGCGGTCACGTCGCGCTCCGCCTGCTGGAGGGCGATGCCGTACCGGTCGGCGAGCGCGGCGGCGATGCCGTCGGCCTCCCGCCCGTCCAGCAGTCCCTGGAGCACGCGGGCCCCGGTGTTGTTCAACTGCCAGTACCGGCCGGTGCGTTCGTTGAGCAGTACCGTGCCGTCGTCGGTGACGGTGCTGATCACATCAGGATGAAGACGCACGGGCGTCGAACCTCCAGGCAGGGGTGGGTCGGGTGGCGGCGCGCAGCCAGGTCTCGCAGCCGATCAGCGGTTCCAGCGCGATGCTCGTGGCGTTGTCCGGCTGCGGTGCCAGCAGCCGGGCGCGCAGTGCGCCGGGGTCGATCAGTCCGTGGGCGGCCAGGGCCGAGTCCTCGAACAGCTCCAGGATCCCGGGCAGGTTGTGGCGCAGGCCCCTGTTGGCCTCGTCGCTGAACTCGCCCTTGGTGGAGCGTCCCAGCACGGCCTCGGGTACGACGCCGCGCATCGCCTCGGCCAGCAGCGGCTTGTACCGCCATGGGCCGGCGTGTTCGTGCACCCGGACCGACAGCACGGCCTCGACCACGCGGTCGTCGAAGAACGGCGAGTCGAGCTGCACACCGGCGTCGGCGAACACCCGGGCCAGCAACCGGTACCAGGGGGCGCTGGTGCGCACCGCGAGGAGCAGCTGGTGCTGGGCCAGGTCGGTGGAGAGCGGCCGCACCTCGCTCGCGGTCTGCCGCAGGGCCTCGCGGGTCACGTCGATCGCCGCGTCGGTGGCCCACGCCGGTGCCCGCATCGGCCACACGCCCCATCCGAAAGCGGGGCGGCGCCGGGGCGGGGGCGGGTCGGTGAGCCCGTCGGCCTGGGCCCGCCACCAGGCGGCCTCGTCACCGGGGCGGGCCAGCGCGGCGAGGGTGGGCAGCACGGGCCACCGCCTGAGGGCGGCGTAGCCCCGGACATGCCGCAGGGCGGTCAGCGGGCGGCGCCGGAGCAGCGTGCGCAGATAGCCGGGGAACGGCGTGAACAGCTCGTCCCCGCCGTGTCCCGCGAGGTGCCGGCGTGAGCCGGTGCCGGCGAGCAGCCGCGCCGTGTGACGGGTGCGCGCGATGGTGCGGGCGAAGGGATAGGCCTCCTCCGGGTCCACCGGCCGGTCCGCGTCGGTGAACAGCGGCGGGAGTTCGCCGGGGGGTACGACGAGATGCTCGGCGCGGTCCAGGAGGCCGATGGCGTGGGCGGCGAAGGCGGCGTCGTCGTTGCCGGCCTCGGCCTCACCCCACCGGAAGGTCACCAGGTCGGGCACGTGGCGGGCGGCGAGGAAGCACAGGGAGGTCGAGTCCATGCCGCCGGACAGGTCCGAGCTCAGCCGGCCGTGGCCGGGGGCACGGTCGTCCAGGGCGGCGCCCAGGGCCTTTCCGACGGCTTCGGCGCCCTCGGCCAGGGACAGTTCCGGAGCCGGCGGCCGCCACCATCTCACCTCGCGCACCCGGTCCCGCTCCCACACCAGGCAGTGGTCCGGCGCCGGGGCGGAGATCCCGGACCACAAGGGCCGGCCGGCCAGCGGGGGCGGCAGGAATCCTCCTGTGGCCACCCGGAGGGCCAGCGCCGCTTCGTCGATCCCGGCGCCGGTCATCGCCGCGAGCACATCGGCCCGGTCGGCGGCCACGTCCACCTGGTCCAGCCGGGCGTGGAACACCCGGCGCAGTCCGGTCACGCTGCCCTGGAAGCGGACCTGTCCGTCGACGGACGCCGCCACATGGCAGGAACCGGGCAGGGCCGCCGCCAGCGCGTCCACGTCGGACACGCTCCGGACCCGGGCGGCGAGTCCGGTGAGCCGGGAGGCGGTGACCGGGCAGACCCCGATCACCGCCAGGCGCACCCGGCCCGCGGTGACGGCCGTGATGTCGCCGGGTGACCACCGGCCCACCAGCCACGGCCGCCCCGAGGCGTGCGAGAACTCCTGCGGCGCCTCCCAGGGGACGGCCGCGCGAGCCTCGTCCGCGGCCGCCGTGTCCGGCAGGACCACGAACCCGGTGCTACTCATGCGCTCAGCTCTCCGAGAACCGGTGACCGGTGATCAGAAGCCGCCGCCGTAGTGGCCGAAGATGTCCTTGCCCCAGCCGATGAAGCCCAGGGTGTCCTCGTTGAACTCCCCGACCTCCACCAGGGTCGGCGGCTCGTACGGCTCGGAGTTCGAGATCTCGATGTTCTCGTTCATAACGCCCTCCTCAGTCACGGAAAGCAGCTGGTCAGCTACCAACTGAACCGTACATATGATCGAAGGACATGATCAATCCAGTTTTCACTCACGTCACAGGGGGCCCTCAGGCGGGCCAGGGACACCGGCCGGATCGCCGGTGGCCTGGGGTGATGATCATGGAGCCGGCGGAAGAAAGCGTTCGCTTCACCTGCGCGCGGGTGGCTTGAAATCGAGGCTCATGCCCTCGAACGGTCCGTCAGCACCGCCGGCGGCTCGTCGTCCATCTCGAAGGCCAGCGGGAACGGTGCGTGGCCGGCCAGCCGGAACCAGCGCACCTTGCGGTGTTCACGGAGTCTGCGGGCGGCCCCGACGGCGTCGTTGTGGAAGCGGCGGGCCATCGGCACCCTGCGGACGGCCTCGGCCAGCTCGCGGGCCGCCTCCTCGCCGCCCGGGGCCTCGCGTACCGCCTCCACCTGTGCCGTGTCCTCGAAGACCGCCCGCAGCGCCTGGCTCAGCTCGCTCTCGGCGACCTCCCGCTGCTCCTCCTCGGCCTGCCGGGCCGCGTGGGCGGCCTCGTAGAGCACGATCGAGGCGGCCGGGTCCAGCACGCCCGAGGTCGCCAGTTCCTGTACCACGGAGGCCCGCCGCAGCAACTGGGCGTCGAGCGCGGCCCGGGCGGCATCCATCCGCACGTGCAGCCGGTCCAGCCGCCCGGCCGTCCAGCTGAGGTACACGCCGATGACGAGGAGCGCGACAAGGATCCAGATGAGGGTTGCGGTCACGGCCGAAGGCTATCGGCTGCCGGCCCCCGCTCCCGGCGCCGGTGACGAGCCGCCGCCACCCGCTCCCCGACGTCCCTCACGGTCCGCCGCCGCACTCCCCCGGCGCCGGTCCCGGTCGGCTCCGGGCCGGCCGCCGGTCAGTCCCGGGCCAGCCCGAACCGGGCCCGCAGCCCCGTCGTCCGCTCGTCCGCGCCGACCGCCGCGGCACCGGCCGTCACCGTCTCGTAGACGGACAGGATGTCCGCGCCGACCGTCGACCAGTCGAACCGCCGTACATGAGCGCTGCCGCGCTCACGCAGCTCGGTCCGGCGCACGGGGTCCGCCAGCAGCCGTACGGCCGCCTCGGCCAGCGCGTCCGCGTCCTCGTTGGCGAAGATCTCGCCGGCCTCGCCCTGGTCGAGGACCTGCACGAACGCGTCCAGGTCGGAGGCGAGCACGGGCGCGCCGGCCGACATCGCCTCGACCAGGATGATGCCGAAGCTCTCACCGCCGGTGTTGGGCGCGACGTACAGGTCGACACTGCGCAGGAAGCGGGCCTTGTCCTCGTCGCTGATCATGCCGAGGAACTCCACGCGCGAGCGCAGCTCCGCCGGCAGCTCCGCGACGGCCGCCTCCTCGTCGCCGCGGCCCGCCACCAGCAGCCGCGTCCCCGGACGGGCGGCCAGGATCGCGGGCAGGGCCCTCATGAGCACGGGCAGGCCCTTGCGGGACTCGTCGATCCGGCCGATGAAGCCGATGGTGTCGCCCTGCCACTCCGGCTTGGGCTCGGCCTCGGCGAAGAAGTCCACGTCGACGCCGTTGGGGATGACCACCGCGTCCCCGCCGAGGTGCTCGACCAGCGTGCGGCGGGCGTACTCGCTGACCGCGATCCGGGCGCTGATCTTCTCCAGCGCGGCCTGCAGGATGGCGTAGGCGGCGATCATCGCGCGCGAGCGCGGGTTGGAGGTGTGGAAGGTCGCGACGATGGGCCCCTGCGCCGCCCAGCAGGTCAGCAGGCCCAGCGAGGGCGACGTCGGCTCGTGGATGTGGACCACGTCGAACTTGCCCTCGTGCAGCCAGCGCCGCACCCGCGCGGCCGACAGGAAGCCGAAGTTCAGCCGGGCCACCGAGCCGTTGTACGGCACCGGGACCGCGCGGCCCGCCGAGACGACGTACGGCGGCAGGGGGGTGTCGTCGTCGGCCGGGGCCAGCACGGACACCTCGTGGCCGAGCCGGATGAAGTAGGCGGCGAGGTCGCGGATGTGGAACTGGACGCCACCGGGCACGTCCCAGGAGTACGGGCAGACGATCCCGATTCTCACGCGGGTCCCTTCGCGGGGTCGAGGTCGGCGAGCCACAGGCGCTGGAGCATGTGCCAGTCCTCCGGGTGCTCGGCGATCCCGGTGGCGAAGGCGTCGGCCAGCGACTGTGTCATGGCGGACGTCCTCTCGGCCCGGGTACCCGACTCGGGTACCTCGATCGGGGGATGGACCCGGCCCTTCATGATGGGCGAGTCGTCGTACCGGAGCGTGACGGGCAGCAGCAGCGCGCCCGTCTGCTGGGCCAGCAGGGCGGGCCCGGCCGGCATGCGGGCCGTCTCGCCGAAGAAGTCGACCTCGACACCGGAGGCGGACAGGTCGCGGTCGGCGACCAGGCAGACCAGGCCGCCGTCGCGCAGCCGGCGGGCCAGGGTGCCGAAGGCGGAGCCGCCGCTGTGCGGCAGGACCTCCATACCGAGGCTCTCGCGGTAGGCGACGAAGCGGTCGTAGAGCGTCTCGGGCTTCAGCCGCTCGGCGACCGTCGTGAACGGCGTCTCCAGCTTGGTGGTCACCCAGGCGCCGGCCAGGTCCCAGTTGGCCAGGTGCGGCAGGGCGAGGATCACGCCGCGGTCGGAGGCGAGCCCGTCCGTCAGGTGGTGCACGTCCTTGGGCTCGAAGCCCGTCCGCACCCGCTCGGCGCTCCAGGCCGGCAGCCGGAAGGACTCCATCCAGTAGCGCAGGTACGAGCGCATGCCCGCCCGGGACAGCTCGGCGAGCCGCTCCGGAGTCGCATCGGGCACCACGCGCGCGTAGTTGGCCTCCAGGCGCAGCACGCCCTTGCCGCGCCGTTTCCAGGCGAGGTCGGCGATGGTGCGGCCGAGGCGCACGGCGACGGGCTCGGGGAGTCTCCTGACCGTGCTCCAGCCGGCGCCGTACAGGGCGTCGGTCAGCCGGTCCGCCGCGCTCACTGCGGCGCCTCGCTCCCCTGGGCCGCCGCGGCGGCGGCCTCGGCCTCCGCGGATTCGCGGCGCACGGTGACGACCCGCTGGATCAGCGTGACGAGGCTGCCCGCGGCGACGATCCACAGCGCGATCGGCAGCAGCCACTGGATCCCGGGCACACCGAACTTGTGCAGGCCCGCGAAACCGGCCGCGACCAGCGAGATCACCAGTCGCTCGGCGCGCTCGACGAGCCCGTTGACGGCGACCGGCAGCCCGATCGACTCGCCACGCGCCTTGGTGTACGACACCACCTGGCCGCTGGCCAGACAGAAGATCGACACCGCGCACAGGACGTTGTCGTTCCCGTTGCCCGCGTACCAGAGCGCGAAGCCGCCGAAGATCGCGCCGTCGGCGACCCGGTCCAGGGTGGAGTCCAGGAAGGCGCCCCAGCGGCTGGAGCGGCCGAGCTGGCGGGCCATGTTGCCGTCCACCAGGTCGGAGAAGACGAACAAGGTGATGACCACCGTGCCCCAGAAGAACTCGCCCCGGGGGTAGAAGACCAGCGCGCCCGCGACCACACCGGCCGTGCCGATGAGCGTGACCGTGTCGGGGCTCACGCCCCGGCGGATCAGAAACGTGGCGAACGGTGTGAGGACACGCGTGAAAAATGCACGCGCGTACTTGTTCAGCATGGCCTTCCCGACGGTCGGTGACGCCGCGGCCCTTGCGGCCGCCGGCTGGCCCATCGTAGCCACGCGCGCGTGCGAGTGACGGGCGGGCACCCGTGGCCGCGCCGGGAAGCCGGGACGCTCCGCCGCGCGCGGGACGCGCGTGACGCGAACGGTGTCCCGTACGCACCCTTCGTAGTCCTTCGTATGGACGCGGCGTGACAGGAGTGGAAAGCTCGAATGACCGCGGGCGTCGCCGGAGCCGCCACCACACGCGGGTCCCGCGCGTCCGCGCCCACAGTGACCTCACCGTGCACGGGAGGCAGGATCATGGGCGACAAGGCACAGTCACACCACCCCGGGGCCGCCGGCAGGGCTCTGGCGGCCGACCAACCCGCGTCCGTACGGAATGTGGTGCTGGTCGGCCACTCCGGGTCGGGGAAGACGACTCTGGTGGAGGCCCTCGCGCTGACCGCGGGGGCGGTGAACCGGGCAGGCCGCGTGGAGGACGGCGGCACCGTCTCCGACTACGACGACATCGAGCACCGGCAGCAGCGTTCGGTGCAGCTCTCGCTGGTGCCGGTGGAATGGAACGGCATCAAGGTCAATCTCCTGGACACCCCCGGCTACGCCGACTTCGTCGGGGAGCTTCGGGCCGGTCTGCGCGCCGCGGACGCGGCCCTCTTCGTCGTCTCGGCCTCGGACGGGGTCGACGGCTCCACCCGGATGGTGTGGGAGGAGTGCGCGGCCGTCGGCATGCCCCGCGCGATCGTGATCACGCACCTGGAGGCCGCGCGCGCCGACTTCGAGGAGATGACCCGGACCTGCGCGGAGGCCTTCGGCGGCGACGACCCCGACGCCGTCCTGCCCCTCTACCTGCCGCTGCGCGGCCCCGAGGGGCCCGACGGCCACGCGCCCGTGACCGGGCTGATCGGCCTGCTGTCGCAGAAGCTGTTCGACTACTCCACCGGGGAGCGCAAGGAGTCCGAGCCCGGCGAGGACCAGCTGCCGGACATCGAGGAGGCCCGCAACCGGCTCATCGAGGGGATCATCGCGGAGAGCGAGGACGAGACCCTCATGGACCGCTATCTGGGCGGCGAGCAGGTCGACATCAAGACCCTCGTCGAGGACCTGGAGCGGGCCGTGGCCCGCGGCGCGTTCTTCCCGGTGCTGGCCGCCGCCCCGGCCGCCGAGGGCGCCAGGCAGGGCCTCGGCACGGTCGAGCTGCTGGAACTGGTCACCGGTGGCTTCCCGACCCCGTTCGAGCATCCGCTGCCCGGGGTCACCACGATCGACGGCAAGCGGCGCGAGCTGAAGCCGTGCGACACCGACGGTCCGCTGGTCGCCGAGGTCGTCAAAACCTCCTCCGACCCCTACGTCGGCCGTATCTCGCTGGTCCGTGTCTTCTCCGGCACCCTGCGGCCGGACCAGACGGTGCACGTCTCCGGGCACGGCCTCGCCGACCGCGGGCACGAGGACCACGACGTCGACGAGAAGGTCGGCGCCCTGTCCATGCCGTTCGGCAAACAGCAGCGCCCGGTGACCCACGCCGTCGCCGGCGACCTGGTGTGCGTGGCCAAGCTCGGCCGGGCCGAGACCGGTGACACCCTCTCCGCCAAGGACGACCCGCTCCTGATGGAGCCCTGGCAGATGCCCGACCCGCTGCTGCCGCTCGCCATCCACGCGCACAGCAAGGCCGACGAGGACAAGCTGTCCCAGGGCCTGTCCCGGCTGGTCGCGGAGGATCCGACGATGCGCCTGGAGCAGAACCAGGACACCCACCAGGTGGTCCTGTGGTGCCTGGGCGAGGCCCATGCCGACGTCGCCCTGGAGCGGCTGCGCAACCGCTACGGCGTCCAGGTCGACGTCGTCCCGCACCGGGTCTCCCTCCGGGAGACGTTCGCGAACAAGGCCTCCGGGCGCGGCCGGCACGTCAAGCAGTCCGGCGGCCACGGCCAGTACGCGATCTGCGAGATCGAGGTGGAGCCGCTGCCGGGCGGCTCGGGCATCGAGTTCGTGGACAAGGTGGTCGGTGGCGCGGTGCCCCGCCAGTTCATCCCGTCCGTCGAGAAGGGCGTGCGGGCCCAGGCGGCCAAGGGCGTCGCCGCGGGCTACCAGCTGGTGGACGTGCGGATCACGCTGCTGGACGGCAAGGCCCACTCGGTGGACTCCTCCGACGCCGCCTTCCAGACCGCGGGCGCGCTCGCGCTGCGCGAGGCCGCGGCGGACGCCCGGATCCATCTGCTGGAGCCGGTCGCCGAGGTGACCGTGCTCGTCGGCGACGACTACGTGGGCGCGGTGATGAGCGACCTGTCGAGCCGGCGCGGCCGGCTGCTCGGCACCGAACAGGTGGGCACCGGGCGGACGTTGATCCGGGCCGAGGTGCCCGAGTTCGAGATCGGCCGGTACGCGGTCGACCTGCGCTCGCTCTCGCACGGCACCGCCCGCTTCGACCGGAGCTACGCCCGGCACGAGCCGATGCCGCCGCAGATCGCCGAACGCATCCGCGAACAGGCGGGGGACGAGGGGTAGAGAGGTGGTACGCCGGCGCGCAACGGCGCACGGGCGGGCGGCTTCGGCCGTCCGCCCGCGGGCTGTCGGTACCGGCGGATACGCTGATCACCTGGTCACGTCGTGCCACGGCCGTCCGGCACTCGGCCGGTATCGGCACGGCGGCCGGTCCAACAGGTGTGCGGGGCAGGGAAGTCGGGAAGGCCGCAGGAACGGCACCGGCGGCGATGGGGGCGGGAATGTCGTTTGGAACGGAGTGGGACGGGCCCCAGGTGCCCGTCTCGGGCGACGAGGGGCAGGCCGCGACGGCCGCGCTGGCCTCCGCGGCGTACCGGGACAGCCCGATCGAGGAGATCAAGAAGGCGGACAACGAATGGCACCAGTCGGCCGTCAAGGCGGGCCGGATCAAGCTGTTCCGGCCCAATCTCGGTGAGGCGTTCTCCCGCGCCCTGGTCGACCGGCTGCTCGCCCCCGGCCGCAAGCCGCTCATCCAGTCCTTCGGCACCGAACCGCAGTTCGTGGTGGAGCACGCCCTGGCCGCCAACAACATCCGCCGGGAGCGCGACAACCGCCTGACCGCCGTCACCGTCGTCTGCGGCCTGCTCTTCCTGCCCGGACTGCTGGTCTGGCTCCTCGTCTTCCAGCTGCGCACCCTCGTCGCCAGACGCGACGACAAGCGGGCCGGGACGCTGGCCACCGCGCTCCTCCTGGGCGTCGGTGTGCTCGCCGCCCTGTTCCTGATCAAGATGCCGTTCACCGGCTTCTGGGCCTGGTACGCCCGCGCGGCCGTGGTCCTGCCCGTGCTCGGCTGGTACTGGGCCAAGCAGATCTGCGAGCGCACCGCCACGGACCTGCGGGCCCGCTGGGACGGTCTGCTCTCCGGCACCAGCGTCGGCGCCAAGGTCCCGGAGGCCGTGCCGCGCGGCCCCGGCCAGACCGCCGCCGAGGAGCTGCGCCAGTCACTGGCCCGGCTCACCGCCGAACAGCAGTCCAATTCCGTCTTCTACGCCGGCCCCAAGGGCATACTCGGCATGGGCACCCGCTGGGGCGCCTGGCAGCTCGCCGAGGACCTGAAGCCCGCCGACCCCGGCCGGGAGATCCACCCCTTCCGCAGCTGGGACGTGATACGCGCGGTCCACGACCAGCTGGCCCTCCTGGAGCGCGGCCCGCTCAACACCGGCGGCTTCCCCAAGCCGTCGATACGGCACTGGATCGTCACCCCGATCGGCGAGAAGGCCACGGCCGTGTCCCGGCCCGAGGGCACCGACGTCGAGGCGTTCCAGGTCAAGACGCACGCCATACAGGACATCTGCAACAAGCAGCAGTTCGGCAGTGGCGACCGGCACTACCTGGGCGTGCAGTGGACCCTCTGGGACGGACAGCTGGTGATCACCATGCTGATCACCGTCACCGTGCTGCACGAGACGCTGCGCATCGAGGTCACCGGGCACGCCCTGGGCCCGGTGAACTCCCTGTTCACCTCGAAGCCGGAGGCGCCGACCAAGGAGGTCGCGAAGTCCTTCAAGCCGTGGGAGAACCGCACGATCAAGCTGCCGCTGGTCGGCGCCGACGAGGTCGTACGGCTCGCCGCCCGCGCCCCGCTGACCTGGTACCCGCCGCTGCTGAACTGGCTGGGCGGCTCGCTCGGGCTGCCCGAGCCGTTCGGTCTGCGCCATGCCTGGGCCGACCAGCCGTGGCGCCACCGCTTCATGGCCGACGACGCGCTGCGCGCGGCGACGCCGGTGCTGCGCGTGGTGCACTCGGCCGCGATCAAGGTGCTGGAGGAGAACGGCGTGGACACGGAGAAGTTCGGTGCCCGTTCGTCCTTCCTCAGCGGCGGGGTCCAGGACCCGACGCCGCGAAAGGCCGACCTCTACGACGCGTGAGCCTCCGGCGGTTCGGCCGCGGGGGCGTGGGGGTTCGGCCGGGGTGCGGGTGCGCGGGGGTCGCGGTTTCTGGGGGCTGCCGCCCCCAGGCCCCCGCTTCGGCCGTGGACGGCCTCGTCCTCAAACGCCGGACGGGCTTCCTTGTCCGCTGCCGGCCCAAGCGCTCTTGATCGGCTTTCGGCCCAGGCCTAGGCCACTGCCGGCCAGGCTTCCGCCAGCATCTTGCGGGTGTCGGCCAGCAGCTGCGGCAGCACTCTCGTGTGGCCCACGACCGGCATGAAGTTCGTGTCGCCGCCCCAGCGCGGGACGATGTGCTGGTGCAGGTGGGCGGCGATGCCGGCACCGGCGACCGAGCCCTGGTTCATGCCGATGTTGAAGCCTTGCGCGCCGGACGCGGTGCGCAGGGCCGTCATCGCCTGCTTGGTCAGCTCCGCCAGCTCGCTGGTCTCGGGACCGGTCAGGTCGGTGTAGTCGGCCACGTGCCGGTACGGCACGGTCATCAGGTGACCGCCGTTGTACGGGTACAGGTTGAGAACGGCGTACACATGCTCACCGCGTCGGACGATCAGCCCGTCCTCGTCGGACTTGGCCGGGATGGAGCAGAAGGGGCAGCCGTCGTCGGCCCCCGGGCCGGTCGGCTTGTTCTCGCCCTGGATGTAGGCCATCCGGTGGGGCGTCCACAGACGCTGGAACGCGTCCTGGGTCCCCACTCCGATCTGCTGCTCCGGCTCACTCGTCATGCTAGGCAGCATATGGCGTCACCCTTGCCCGGCGTGTCGCCGGGGCGGTCCCGGGGCACTCACCGGCCAAGCTTGGCCGGTGGACGACGACAGCCGTACGGCACGCTGGGGGCAGGACACCGAGATCCCCCTCTTCGTGGCGGCCCTGGTCTTCCTGGCCGCCTACGCCACCCGCGTCCTGGCCACGGGCCTGCCCGAGTTCTGGCGGGACCTGTGCTGGTTCGTCATGCTCGCCCTGTGGCTGGTGTTCGTCGCGGACTACGCAGTGCGCTGGCGGCTCAGCGGGCAGGGGCCGCGGTTCGTGGCCGGCCATGTGCTGCTCACGGTGGTGGTCGTCCTGCCGCTGCTGCGTCCCCTGCGGATCGTCCCGCTCTACGACGAGGTGCAGCGCGGGCGCGGTCAGCCGCGGGTCTCGCTGTACGCGCGGGTGATCTCCTACGCGGGCCTGTCCACCTTGATCCTCGGCTTTTCCGGTGCGCTCACGGTCTACCAGGTGGAGCGCGGGGCGCCCGGGACCACCATGCACACGTTCGGCGACGCCGTGTGGTGGGCCGCCTCGACCCTCAGCACGGTCGGCTACGGCGACGTCGTGCCGGTGACCGTCCTCGGCCGGGCCATCGCGATCGTGATGATGGCCTGCGGTCTCGCCCTGCTCGGCGCGGTGACGGGTTCCTTCTCCGCCTGGCTGATGCGGACCTTCACACGGGAGACCGACGAAGGGCCCCCGGGGAGCTGAACCTCCCGGGGGCCCTCGGACGGGGCGGGCGCCGGATCAGACCTGCGCGCGCTCCTCCACGACCTTCGCGATCTTGGCGATGGCCTCGTCGAACGGGATGCCGTTCTCCTGCGAGCCGTCGCGGTAGCGGAAGGACACCGAGCCGTTCGACATGTCCTCGTCGCCGGCGATGACCATGAACGGGACCTTCTGCTTCTGCGCGTTCCGGATCTTCTTCTGCATGCGGTCCGAGGAGGAGTCCACCTCGACGCGCAGGCCCTTCTTCCTGGCCGCCGCCGCGAACTTCGCCAGGTAGTCCACGTGCGCGTCACCGATCGGGATGCCGATCGCCTGGACCGGGGCCAGCCACGCCGGGAAGGCGCCCGCGTAGTGCTCCAGGAGGACGGCGAAGAACCGCTCGATGGAGCCGAACAGCGCGCGGTGGATCATGACCGGGCGCTGCTTGGAGCCGTCCGGGCCGGTGTACTCCAGGTTGAAGCGCTCGGGCAGGTTGAAGTCGAGCTGGATGGTGGACATCTGCCAGGTCCGGCCGATGGCGTCCTTGGCCTGGACGGAGATCTTCGGGCCGTAGAAGGCGGCGCCGCCCGGGTCCGGGACGAGGGGCAGGCCCTGCTTCTCGGCGACCTGGCGCAGGGTCTCGGTCGCCTCCTCCCAGACCTCGTCGGAGCCGACGAACTTCTCCGGGTCCTTGGTGGACAGCTCCAGGTAGAAGTCGGTCAGGCCGTAGTCGCGCAGCAGGCCGAGGACGAAGGTGAGCGTCTTGTCCAGCTCCTCGGACATCTGCTCACGGGTGCAGTAGATGTGCGCGTCGTCCTGGGTGAAGCCGCGGGCCCGGGTCAGGCCGTGCACGACGCCCGACTTCTCGTACCGGTACACGGTCCCGAACTCGAAGAGGCGCAGCGGCAGTTCGCGGTACGAGCGGCCACGCGCGTCGAAGATCAGGTTGTGCATCGGGCAGTTCATGGGCTTGAGGTAGTAGTCCACGCCCTCGTCGAGCTGCATGGGCGGGTACATGCCCTCGGCGTACCAGTCCAGGTGCCCGGACGTCTCGAAGAGCTTCCCCTTCGTCGCGTGCGGGGTGTAGACGAACTCGTAGCCCTCTTCCTCGTGCCGGCGGCGCGAGTAGTCCTCCATCACGCGTCGGACGATGCCGCCCTTGGGGTGGAAGACGGCGAGGCCGGAGCCGATCTGCTCGGGGATGGAGAAGAGGTCGAGTTCGTTGCCCAGCTTGCGGTGGTCGCGCTTCTCGGCCTCGGCGAGGAAGTCGAGGTACGCCTTCAGCTCGTCCTTGGACGGCCAGGCGGTGCCGTAGATGCGCTGGAGCATCGGGTTCTTCTCGCTGCCGCGCCAGTAGGCGGCCGCGTTGCGCATCAGCTTGAACGCCGGGATGAGGCGGGTCGACGGCAGGTGGGGACCACGGCAGAGGTCCTTCCAGCACAGGTCGCCGGTCTTGGCGTCCAGGTTGTCGTAGATCGTCAGTTCGCCGGCGCCGACCTCGACGTCCGCGCCGTCGTCGTGGGAGGCCGAGCCCTTGAGGCCGATCAGCTCCAGCTTGTACGGCTCGTTCGCCAGTTCCTCGCGGGCGGCCTCGTCGGAGACCACGCGGCGGGCGAACTTCTGCCCGCGCTTCTGGATCTCCTGCATCTTCTTCTCGACGGCCTTGAGGTCCTCGGGCGTGAACGGCTTCTCGACGTCGAAGTCGTAGTAGAAACCGTCCTTGACGGGCGGACCGATGCCCAGCTTGGCCTCGGGGAACAGCTCCTGCACGGCCTGCGCCATGACGTGCGCGGTGGAGTGGCGCAGGATGTTCAGGCCGTCCTCGGACGAGATCTCGACACCCTCGACCTCGTCACCGTCGGACAGTGCGTGGCTGAGGTCCTTCAGCTCGCCGCCCACGCGCGCGGCGATGATCGAGCGCTCGCCCGCGAAGAGGTCGGCGGCCGTAGTGCCCGTCGTCACCACGCGTTCTTCCCGCTCGGAATCGCGTTGGATGATCACACGGACGTCTGACACCGGTCTCTCCTGACTGAAGGTGGGGTGCGGCGCCATACCAGGAGCGCGCGCACAGGCGATCGTACCGACCCGACGGCGCCGACCGCGAAACGGTCACCCTCAGGCGTCGTCCGCGTACGCTCCCGGCTCCCCCTCTCCGCAGGCCTCCTCGAAGAAGTCCAGGTTCTCCTGGAGCGCCTTCATCAGCCGGTCCCGCTCGGCCTCGTCCACCTGCACGGGTACGACCCCGGAGGCGCCGGTCAGCCGGCGGAAGCCGCCCCGGCGCTCCAGCCGCCCGTGGACGCGGACGGGCAGGCCGACGAGATGGGCGTGGCCGGCGATGCGGTAGTCCTCCTCGTCGAGGGTGACGCGCAGGTGCGGCACGTCGGCGCCGGCCAGGACGCGGAGCCGGACGGTGCCCTCGCCGCAGGGCCCGGAGCGGCGCATGCGGACGACGGCGCCGGTGACGCGGACCGGGACGGAGGGCTCGGCGCTCAAGTAGCGGGCGGCGGCCTCGCGGAGCGCGGGCAGGTCGCCGGGGGAGAACTCCACGGGTTCGGCGGAGGGCGCGCAGCCTTCCGGGACGAGGGTGCCGGGTGCCCAGGCGACGGCGACGCGGGCGCCCTCGGTGCCGTGCACGAGCGCGCCGAGCGCCTCGGTCAGCTCACGGCTGACGCCCGCTTCGACGGCGCCGTCGAAGGCGTCCATGCCGCCGGTGGCCCGCCGGTAGTCGATGGCCTCACGGGCGGCGTGCAGGGCCTGGTGGAGGCGGACGGCGAGGGGGCGGCCGGTGGTCACGGGCGCGAAGGCGGTGAGGGTACGGCCGTCGGTGGCGGGGCCGACGAGGACGTCCTCCAGGAGCGCGGCGGCGGGTCGGCGGTGACGGGCGCCGTAGTAGCCGGCCCGGGCGCGGGTGGCGAGCGCGGCGGCGAGCAGCATCTGCCGGGCGGCGCCGCGCAGCCGGTCGTCGGCGGTCCAGGGGGCGGCGCCGGCGGGTCCGCTCGGGGTGTCACGCCACCAGCGGATCTCGTCGCTGGGCACGGCGAGGGAGATCAGCACCTCGCGCGCGGAGGCGGTGTCGCTGCGGGCGAGGGCGTCGAGGGCCTCGCCGAGCAGGTCGTCGCTGTCGGGGAAGGCGCGGCTCTCGGGGACGAGCAGGCTGGTTCCGCCGCCGCCCGGGCCGGGCGGGGTCCAGCGGCCGTACCGCCCGGCCGCTCCCCCGCGCCGCTGCCAGCCGTGCCGGTGCAGCAGGGCGCCGAGCACGGCGGGGTCGACCTCGGCGGGCTCCGGGGGCCGATGCCAGGACAGGTCGTCGGGGTGCGGCCGGAGCAGCCGTACCGGTTCGTCGTGGGGACGGTTCCTCATGGCCTGCCTCCCGTCCCGACCCGCGTCATGATCTCGCACAGGGCCCGGTCGTCGAAGATGCGTGAGGTCGGTATCCGCACGGTGGTCCGGTGCCGGCCGGTGACGGGCCGGCCGGCCAGGTTGACCCAGTAACAGCAGTGCCTGAGGTCGAGCCGGTCGTGGCTGGCGCGCAGCCAGTCGTCCGGGGAGCGCGGCACGAGCATGACGACCAGGATCTTGTGCACCGAGACGGGCGTGCGGGCGAGTTTGCGCAGGTGGTCGTTGTCGAGGGTGAAGGAGAAGGAGGGGCCCGGGGGGTTCGGCGCGATCTGGTAGGTGGCCTTCAGCTGCACCTTGATGGTGACCTCGTCGTCGACGGTGTGTCCGGGCGCGCTGTGGCTGACGTGCCAGTCGATGCCGTTGTCCGGAAAGGGCTGGGACAGCGAGCAGCCGGCCGCGGCGGCGACCGCGTGCAGATAGCCGACCTGCAGTGTCTCCATGCAGGCGGTGGTGGCGAGTGTGCCGCGAAGGGTGCCCGCACGATCGGGCAGCAGCCCGCCCCGCTCGGGCTGCGCCATGGCCATGACCAACAGCCTTCCAAGCAATGAGTTTCCCCGCTGCGGGCCGCTGAACTGCAAAGACCCGTACTCCTGTTGTCTCCTCCCGGCGTACGGCGCAAACGGCCCGGGTATCACCAAACGGGCAGAAGACGGAACGTCACCTGCCGTGGGTGAACGAGGAGTTGGGTTGGGATGACGAACTGGTACGAGGGGCCGCTGGCCGCCTTCGACACGGAGACGACGGGCGTGGACGTCGAGACCGACCGGATCGTGTCGGCCGCCGTCGTCGTCCAGGACGCCCCGGGGACCCGGCCCCGGGTCGCCCGCTGGCTGGTCAACCCGGGGGTGCCGGTGCCGGAGTCGGCGACGGCGGTGCACGGGCTGACGGAGGAACACCTCCAGCGCAACGGGCGCTGGCCGGCCCCGGTGATGCACGAGATAGCCGAGCAGCTGGCCGAGCACGCGGCGCTCGGACGCCCGCTGGTCGTGATGAACGCGCCGTTCGATCTGACGCTGCTGGACCGGGAGTTGCGCCGGCACCGGGCGTCCTCGCTGGACCGCTGGTTCGAGTCGGTGCCGCTGCGGGTGCTGGACCCGCGGGTGCTCGACAAGCACCTGGACCGGTACCGCAAGGGCCGTCGCACGCTGACCGACCTGTGCGCGCACTACGGCGTGACGCTGGAGGGCGCCCATGACGCGGCGGCGGACGCGCTGGCCGCGCTGGATGTCGTGCGGGCCGTGGGCCGTCGTTTCGCGACCCGGCTGGAGCGCCTGTCCCCCGCCGAGTTGCACACGCTCCAGACGAACTGGCACGCGGCGCAGGCGCGCGGCCTCCAGGCGTGGTTCGCGCGCAGCGGCTCGGAGGAGACGGTCAGCACGGACTGGCCCCTGCGCCCGGAGCTGCCGGCCGCGGCGTGAGCCCGCACAGCACGCAGAAGGCCGGCCCGCTGCTGCGGACCGGCCTTTCCCGGTGGGCGATACTGGGTTCGAACCAGTGACCTCTTCGGTGTGAACGAAGCGCTCTCCCACTGAGCTAATCGCCCGGGAACGCACTGAACAATACAGGTCCGGGCGCCCTTCGTTCAAACCGCTCGCAGGTGGCGCAGCAGTCCGCGGCGCCCGGCCCGCATCATCAGGCGGTGATTGAGGCGGAAGAGGGGCCGTCCCGGTACGGCGAGCGGCCTGAGCAGCGGCTTGCGCACGTGGACCTCCTGGTCGTAGCGGGCGAGCGTGCCGGGGCCGCCGGGGAGGACCGTCCAGCGGGCCCAGCCGTCGATGTCGCCGGACAGGGTGACCTCCAGGACGCCGGCCGCCGGGTCCCGGCGGGTCTCCCGCACGGTGGACGTGAGGCCGTAGGGCAGCGCGGACCGGATCGTGATCACTCCGGTCTCGGCGTCGAGGCGGGTCACCGACCGCACCTGTGGCCACCACCGGGGGTAGTCCTCGGCCCGTTCCAGCGCCGTGTAGACCGCGGCGGGCGGAGCGGGCAGGAGCCACAGGCTGCGGAAGCGGTAGTGATTCCAGTCCATGGGCCGAGTGTGGCGCGATCCGGCGCATGCATCTGAGTACACGTACTCATGCACTCGTTCGTGACCCGGGTCACACTCGGCTCACGAGCGCCGCCGCCCGTGCGACGGCGCTCGCCCGGTCCCCGCCGGGCCGGCATCCGGTTCCCTCGGTGCTCGCGCAACTGATTACGCCTCAGATTTCCTGCCCGCACCCGAGGTTCGAGCTCCGGGGGAATTCCCCGCTTGTCGTACTTGCGAAGGAAAGTGACGGCGTTTTGGAAAACGTCCGGGGGATTTGCGCCGACACCTCAGGGCCCGGAACTTCCCCCGGAAGCTCCGATACATCTGGAAGTCGGTTTTGACCTTGATCTTCGGATATTTCTTCTCGAAGAGTGCGATGGTCCGGTTGATCTTCTCGGCCCGCCCCCCGGTGCCCCGCCATGAGGGGCCCGAGCGTGGCCGCCGAGGGTATGAATCGTTTCAAGCAAGCGCTCGCCGGCACGAGGTACGGAGGGGTCCTAGGGGGCCGTCGCCCGACACCGCGCCGCCGCGGGGTGCAAGAACGCCGACGGCCCACCTGCTGGTCGCAGGTGGGCCGTCGGTCCGGGTGGGCGATACTGGGTTCGAACCAGTGACCTCTTCGGTGTGAACGAAGCGCTCTCCCACTGAGCTAATCGCCCGGGCGCAGGAAGAACATTACCCCATGTCAGGGGGTGCCTCTGACCAGGGGCGGGGCGACGGCGCCGTCCCGCCGTCCGGCGGTGTCACTGGTCCTTGATCTTCCAGGGCATGACGAGGCCGAACTTCCACAGGTAGATCCCTACGAGCACGCCGATGATCACCAGCCCGATCGCGGTCAGGGTGATGTTGCGGCGGCGCACCCTGGGGTCGAGGGCCCGCTGGGCCGCCTCGGTGACCTTGCGTTTGGTCCAGCGGAGCGCGAGCTGGGCCCAGACGAACTCGGTCGCCCAGATCGCCATGCCCCCGAAGATCACCACCCAGCCGGGGCCGGGCAGCGGCAGCATGACGATCCCCGCGGCGACCACCGCGAGGCCGACCACGAAGACCCCGACCTGCCAGCTCAGATGCAGCAGCCGACGCGCCTTGACGAACTCCGGCGCCCGCGAACCGAGGCCGTGCTCGGCGTCCTGGCCGGCTTCCGGCCGGTCCGACCGCGTCTTGTCTGCTGCCACGGCGACCTCGCCCGCCTCGTCACTCCCCGTATTCATACAGACAAACCCTACCCGAGTGAATCCAGTCACTGAAATGGTCGTAGATCCGGTACGAGTTCTCGGCCGGAAGAGTTACGTAAACACACGCAAAACCCTCAGAGGGGTTTACAACGGCACCGTAGGTGGCATGTCGATTTCGCCGACGTGCGAATCCCCGAGCGCACACTGAGCGAAAGGCCCTGGCGCTTATGAACACCACGGTCAGCTGCGAGCTGCACCTGCGCCTCGTTGTGTCGAGCGAGTCCTCCCTGCCTGTCCCCGCAGGCCTGCGGTACGACACGGCCGACCCCTACGCCGTGCACGCCACCTTCCACACCGGAGCCGAGGAGACCGTCGAGTGGGTGTTCGCCCGCGACCTCCTCGCCGAGGGGCTGCACCGGCCCACCGGCACCGGCGACGTCCGCGTCTGGCCATCGCGCAGTCATGGCCAGGGCGTCGTGTGCATCGCCCTCAGTTCCCCGGAGGGGGAGGCGCTGCTCGAGGCCCCGGCGCGGGCCCTGGAGTCCTTCCTGAAGCGAACCGACGCCGCCGTGCCGCCCGGCACGGAGCACCGGCACTTCGATCTTGATCAGGAGCTCTCGCACATCCTGGCGGAGAGCTAGGCCGCGGCCGCGGCCCCTCGAAGCAGCCCGGCGCCGTCCACTCGGGGAGACGGCTCGGGCCAAGACAACCGCATACGGCATGGGCCGACGCCGTCACCGTGAGCATGCGCGGGGCGGCGTCGGCCTGTGCCCGCCGGCTTCGCTCCGCGCACGGCCGGCCGCGGCGCGTGTGCCGCCCGCGGCGGTCCGCCCACGGCCCGCCGGCCGCGTCCCGGCAGCGGGGTCCGGCGCCGCGGGAACCCCGCGAGGCACCGGGGCGTTCTACGGGCGAGCGAGGACGGGCAAGGACAGGTGCGGCCGGCACGGTTGTCGCTACCATCGGCCACCATCGACGGGCGCCCGCCCGACCCCCAGGCCAGGGAGCGTAACGTGCTGATCACCCACGACACCCGGTGTGCCCTCGACACCGTGGTGGATCTGGTGAACTCCGCGCCGGAGGACGACGCGGCGGCGGACGGACTGCCCGATGTCCGGGCTCTCGCGGAATTCGTACGGAACCACGAGATCAGCGATGTCGGCGTGCTGTCGGAGTTCGACCTCTCGGCGGTGCGCAGGGTCCGGGGCCGGTTCGCCTCGATCTTCGCGGCCCCGGACGCCCGGTCGGCCGCCATGATGATCAACGAGCTGGTCGCCGCGGCGGGCACGACACCCCGCCTCACGGACCACGACGGCTACGACTGGCATGTGCACTACTTCGCGCCGGGCGCCTCCGTGGCCGACCATCTCGCCGCCGACTGCGGGATGGCGCTGGCCTTCTTCGTGGTGGCCGGGGAGGAGGAGCGGCTGCGGCGCTGCGAGGCACCGGACTGCCGGCGCGCCTTCGTGGACCTCTCCCGCAACCGCTCGCGCCGCTACTGCGACAGCCGCACCTGCGGCAACCGGCTGCACGTCGCCGCCTACCGGGCCCGGCGCAAGGAGGCCACGGGCTGAGAGACGCGCTGTGGCGACGTCGGCCCCGGCGGGTGGCGCCGGGACGGACGCGTCGGCTCACAGCAACAGCAGGTCGTGCAGCGCAGCCGTGAGGAGCAGACACCCGATCACCGCTAGGAAGATCATCAGCGGTGGCTGGGAAAGGGCGAAGAGGCACCCGCGCGGCTCGTCCTTCGGCGGCGCGGCCTCGCTCTGTGTCGTGTCCAGCATCTCGCGGGAGATCATGGCGCACCCGGTGCCCCGCCCGCGATCACGCACAAGGATCTTGCGGGAGTGCGCCGAATACCGTGAGGTCTCGTTCGGCTGGTGAACGATTCCGGACGCCCGCGGACCCACTGTGTCGTTTCAGCGAGTCATGTGACTGTCATATGCCGTGCTTCTTGAGGATGGCCTCGATGTCGCTGAAGTCCTCCGACGAGCCGCCGGACCGGGGCTCCGCGCCGGGGCGTGCGGCGGGACGGGACGCCCCGCCCAGGGAGGGTGCGGAGGCCGCGGGTGCCACCGCGTCCCGCTCCGCCCGCCCGGCCGCCTTGCGACCGGCACCGGCACCTCCGCGCCGGCGTTCCGCGGCGCGCGTGCCGGCGAACAGGAGCCAGGCCGCGCCCAGCACTCCGAAGCCGGCCCAGGCGGTGGGGCTCAGCGCGGTGTCGGCGAGCCAGCCGACGATCCCGGTCATCACCAGACCGATCGGCACCAGCGAGTAGGCGGCGATGCGGGCCGCCGACAGGAAACGCTTGCGGTAGGCGGTGACCACCGCGATACCCAGGCCCGCCGCGGACACGGCGGAGCAGACTGTCTCGGCGATCATCCGGTCCTCCTGGCGGCTCGGTCGGTCGCTTCCATCGTGCACCTTCGGATCCCCGTGAGGCCACGCTCGCACCCGACTTCAGGGACATCTCCGGGTCGGCTCCTCCTCGGGTGCCGGTGCCGGGACGGCAGCGCGGGCCGCGGTCCCGATTGGGTCGCCCGCGCCCGGCCTGGAAGACTGGAGGGCATGAGCGACTCCTCCCCCGCACGCACCGACGCCCCCGTCCTAGACGTCTGGTGCGAGCTGCAGTGCCCCGACTGCCGTACCGCCCTGGACGACGTCCGCGCCCTGCGCGCCCGCTACGGCGACCGGCTGGAGCTGCGGCTGCGGCACTTCCCGCTGGAGAAGCACAAGCACGCCTTCGCCGCCGCCCAGGCCGCCGAGGAGGCGCTGGAGCAGGGCAAGGGGTGGGAGTACGTGGAGGCCGTGCTGGAGCGGGTGGCCGAGCTGGACGGTCGGGGAGAACCCCTCCTGGTCGAGGTCGCCGGGGAACTCGGCCTGGACGCCGAGGAGTTCGACACCGCGCTGATCGACGGCCGGCACATCCTGGTCGTCGACGCCGATCAGGCCGAGGGCAAGGCGATCGGTGTGACCGGCACCCCTACGTACGTCATCGGCGGCGAACGCCTCGACGGCGGCAAGAGCCAGGAGGGGCTGCGCGAGCGCATCGAGGAGATCGCGGACCGGCTGCTCGCCGACCGGTCCGGCCAGGGGGCCTGAGGACCGGACCCTTCAGGGGTTCCCGGACCCGGCGGCGCCCGCTCCGGACCCGGCTCCGGCTACGACTCCGGAGGCGCCTCCCCGTACCGGCACCGGCGGCCGCACCCCCGCCGGCCGCGTCACGGGCCCGTCCGGCCGGCGCTCAGAGCAGAGGCTTGCTCAGGGAGTGGGTCACCGTTTCGTAGCCGAGTGACGTGTACAGACGCTCGGCCGGGGTGTTGCCCGCGAACACGTTGAGCCCGAGGACCGGCCGGGCGGCCTCGATCGCCTGGCGCTCCGCCAGCAGCATGAGCGTACGGCCGTGCCCCCGGCCGCGGTGGGCCTCGTCGGTCGCCACGTCGAACACGTACGCCCTGGCCTCCTCCAGCGCCACCCACAGGGTGCCCACCGGGCCGCCCGCCTGCTCCAGCACGCTGAAGAGCATGCCGTCGGTGGCGAGCCCGTGCGGCAGCAGCCGGGCGTGGTCGTCGCGGGCCTTGGCGCGGGCCGCGGCCTCGGGGATGCCCCGGTCGATCCACGTGCGCGCGTACCGCTCGCTCTCCGCCTCGTGCCACGCGTCGAACTCGGCCCCGGTCATGGGCCGCGCGTGAGCGTCCGGCGGCAGCTCGGGCGGAGTGCCGCCGAGGCGCTTCTCCATGCCGCGGTTGCGCACGGTGTAGCCGAGGGTGCCGAACAGGCGCAGCGCGGCGTCCGCCGCGACGGGCACCACCGTCTCCACCAGAACGCAGCCCCAGCCGCGGGCCACCTCCTCGGCGGCGAGCGCCGCGACGGTGCCCCGGCCGCGCCTCCGGTCGGGCTCGGCGATCCGCAGGTCGACGATGCGGGCCACCGAGGCGCCGAGGTTCGGCGAGGTGCCGAGGTGGATCTCACCGACGGGACGGCTGTTGACGCACACCGCGAAGCGCCGGGAGCGGGTCCCGTCGGGGTGCTGCTGGAGCGGCTCGGCCGGCCGCAGGGTCGTGGTCATCACAGGTGTTCTACCCGCGACGCCCCCTCGCGTCAGCCCGTTTTACGGGGCTCAGGGGTCCAGGTCGCGCCCGGCGTGCTCGTCGAAGATCCGCATGGCCTTGGCGGTCACCGGGCCGGGAGTGCCGGGCAGTTCACGGCCGTCGACGCGGTGCACGGCCTGTACGTCCCGCAGGGTCGAGGTCAGGAACACCTCGTCGGCCCGGTCCAGGACGTCCAGCGGCAGGTCGGTCTCCTTGGCGCCCGTCCACTCGGCCGTCAGGGCGCGGGTGATGCCGGGCAGGCAGCCGGAGGCGACCGGCGGAGTGTGGATCTCGCCGTCCAGGACGACGAAGACGTTCGAGCCGGTGCCCTCGCAGAGCTGCCCGACGGTGTTGCCGAACAGCGCTTCGGAGGCTCCGTGTTGGTGGGCACGGGCCAGGGCCACGACGTTCTCGGCGTAGGAGGTGGTCTTCAGGCCGGTGAGGGCACCCCGCTCGTTGCGGGTCCAGGGGACGGTCACCACCGAGGTGGTGTCCGGGCGGCGGCTGGTCGCGCCCACGGCGACGACCAGGGTCGGGCCGTGATCACCCCGGTCGGAGCCGAGCGGGCCGTGGCCGCCGGTGTAGGTGATCCGCAGTCGGCCGAGCGGCATCGGGTTGGCCTCCAGCACGGCCGTGCAGGCGCGGCGCACCTCGTCGTGGTCGGGCTCGGGCAGGCCGAGGCCGTGGGCCGAGCGGGTCAGCCGGTCGAGGTGCCGGGTGAGCGCGAACGGCCTGCCGTCCACGGCCTTCACCGTCTCGAAGACGCCGTCGCCGACCGTCAGCCCGTGATCGAAGACGGAGACCAGGGCCGAGTCCGGTTCCCGCAGCCCGCCGTCCAGCCAGATCCTCATGTGAGCGCCCCTTCGGTCTCCTCGTACGTCCCCGACGCTATCGCGAGCAGCCGGGACGCCTTCAGCTCGGTCTCCCGCCACTCCCCCTCCGGGTCGGATCCCCAGGTGATGCCCGCACCGGTGCCGAAGCGCAGGGTCGCCCCGCCCTCGGCGGACCGGTCGATCCAGAAGGTGCGGATGCCCACGGCCAGCTCGGCGGTGCCCCGGTCGGCGTCCACCCAGCCGATGCCGCCGCAGTAGGGGCCGCGCGGTGCCGTCTCCAGCGCCTCGATGATCCGCAAGGCGCTCGACTTGGGGGCGCCCGTGACCGAGCCGGGCGGGAAGGCCGCGGCCAGCAGCTCCGGCCAGCCGGCCCCCTCGCACAGCTCGCCGCGCACGGTGGAGACGAGGTGGACGAGCCCCGGGTGCTTCTCCACGGCGCACAGGTCGGGGACGCTCACGCTGCCGGTCGCGCAGACCCGTCCGATGTCGTTGCGGACCAGGTCCACGATCATCACGTTCTCGGCGTAGTCCTTCTGCAGGAGGTCCGCCTCGGTGCGCCCGGTGCCCTTGATGGGGCCGGACTCGACCGTGCGGCCGTCCCGGCGCAGGAACAGCTCGGGCGAGGCGGTGGCGATCTCCACGCCGTGCTCCGGCAGCCGGATCGTCCCCGCGTACGGCGCCGGGTTGCCGCGGGCCAGCAGGGCGGTCAGGGCGTCCACGTCGGCGCCGGGGGCGACGGGCGCGCCGAGCACCCGGCAGAGGTTGGCCTGGTAGACCTCGCCGGCCGCGATGTGCTCACGGATGCGGCGGACGGCCGCCGTGTAGGCGGCGCGGTCCAGGGAGGAGGACCAGTCCCCCGGCTCCGGGCCCCGCCAGCCGCCGGGCACCGGCGCAGGCACCGGTTCCTTCCGTACGTCGGCGAAGCGGGCGCAGGTCAGCCGGCCCTCGAAGTCCGCGCAGACGGCCCAGAAGCCGGTGGAGTCCAGGGCCGCCGGATCGCTGGTGACGTCGAGGAGGCCGGTGGCGACGCGGTCACCGAAGCGGGCGAGAGGAGGGTGGTGGAGCACATGGCCGAGTCTAGGTCGGGTGTCCGAGAGGTGGCTCCGGGATGTCCCCGAGGGGGCCCTGACCACCGGGTCCCCCGGACGCACCGCAGCACGCTGCGCAAACGCGTTTTTGTACTGGCCCGGGAATCCGCTAGAGTTCAACACGTCGCCGGGACGCGGAAGCGGAACGAAACGACAAGCGGACGTAGCTCAGTTGGTAGAGCGCAACCTTGCCAAGGTTGAGGTCGCGAGTTCGAGCCTCGTCGTCCGCTCGAAGGAAGAAGGGGTCATCCCGATCCCCTACACTCCTGGTGGAGTGGCCGAGAGGCGAGGCAACGGCCTGCAAAGCCGTCTACACGGGTTCAAATCCCGTCTCCACCTCCAAGGACGATTAGCTCAGCGGGAGAGCGCTTCCCTGACACGGAAGAGGTCACTGGTTCAATCCCAGTATCGTCCACTGGATCCTCGGATCCTGGATCTTCTCGAAGATCCCACCCGCGCGATTAGCTCAGCGGGAGAGCGCTTCCCTGACACGGAAGAGGTCACTGGTTCAATCCCAGTATCGCGCACTGCCTGTGACGCAGCGGTCACAGCCCGCGGACGATTAGCTCAGCGGGAGAGCGCTTCCCTGACACGGAAGAGGTCACTGGTTCAATCCCAGTATCGTCCACACAGCAAGAAGCCCCCGGCCGTCTCGAACGGCCGGGGGCTTCTTCGTGTGCTCAGCTGGAGAAGAGCATGTGGCCGAAGCTCTTGTGGCGCTGGTGGCCGTAGTGACCGTGACCGCCGTGGCCGCCGTGGCCGCCGCCGTGCGGGGCACCCCAGGCGGGCGCGGCCGGGGCCGCGGGGTAGGCCTGCGGGGCGGCGGGCGGGGGCGGGGCCGGCTGCGACCACTGGGACTCCAGGCGGGTCAGCGCCTCCAGCTCGCCGTAGTCGAGGAAGATGCCGCGGCAACCGCTGCACTGCTCGATCTGGACGCCGTTGCGGTTGTAGGTGTGCATCGGCGCATGGCACTTCGGACACTGCATGCTCGGCTCAACTCCTCGCCGGTCGGTACTGCTTCGTGTTTCCCCAGGACAGACTCCGTCCGGCCCCGGGCGGTTGCAGCCTAGTCCGGGATTCCGGGCGCCCGCCGAGGGGGGAGGGCGGGCATGCGCGCGCAGGCGTCGGCCACGGCCTGCTCCACCTCGTCCAGCGGGCGGGCGGCGGCGAGGGCCTTGGTGACCGCGAGGGCGGCCGTCTGCACGGTGAGCGCGCGGGCCGGGACGTCCAGGGCGGGCCAGGGGTCGCCGTCCGGGGGGACGGCCGGGCCCCCGGCCCGCCGGTAGGCGGTCAGGAATCGGGTCCACTCGTCGGGCGGGAGGAGTCCGCAGGCGTACCAGGCGGCGGGGCGGGCGAGGTCCCAGGCCGGCACACCGGCTCCGAGGTCGTCGACGTCGATCAGCTTCCACGGTCCGTCCGGGGCCGGGTGCCGCACGAGCTGGCCGAGGTGCAGATCGCCGTGGCAGAGGGCGGCCGGGCCGGGCATGGGGGCGGCGGCCCCGGCCCAGCCGGGGAGGGCGGCCCAGGCCGCCAGGACGGGACCGGCGGCCGCGCGGGCCGGCGCGTGGGGTGTGGCGCGCAGTGCCGAGCGGAGCCGGTCGACCGCGCGGGCGGCCTTGGCGGGGCCGCGCATCGGGGGGAGGCCCGGCGGCACGGGGGCCCGGTGCAGCCGGGCGAGGAGGGTGGCGGCGGACTCCCAGGGGGCGGCGTCGGGGTCGTCCGGGTCCACGGGGGCGCCGTACGGCCAGAAGGTCACCAGACGGTCGCGCAGCGGCACCGGGGCGGGAGCGAGCGGAGCCAGGAGCACGTCGGGGAGGCGGGCGGCCACGCGGACACGGAGGGCCAGGGCGGTGGGGTCGGCGTCCGGGGCGTGGGCCTTGGCGACGGTGCCGGCGTGCCGGACGACGGTGGCGTCGGGGCGGTCCGCGAGGGGGGCGTCGGCGCAGGCACAGGGGCCGGTGGGGGCGTGGGGGTGAGCGGTGGCCCTGGCCCGGGCGGTCAGGGCGGATATGAGGGTGGTTCCTGGGCGGGTGTCTGCGTCTGCGGTCAAGGCTGCCTCGGGCGGGGTCGGCTGATGGGCCGAGGGTACTGGGGCGGCCGGCGGGGTCGGACCGGTCGCCGGCGCCGGCGGGGTGCCGGGCCGGGGTCCGGCGCCGCCGTGTCCGGCACCGTCGCGCGCGTCCGGGTGGAGCGACCGCGGCTCCTCAGGGGCGCGCGGCACCGCGCGAGCGCCCGCGCCGCGCCTGCCCGCGCCACGGCCCCCACCCTCCCGCGGGCCCGCCGCGGCTCCGGGCCCGGCCCACGCCACCTGCGCGCGGGGGCGAGCGACGGTCCTCGCGGCCCTTGCGCACGGTGCCACCGGCTCGCCGTTCGAGGCCCGAAACGGCCAATGCCGGCGCAGCTCCCCAGCTGCGCCGGCATATTTGCCGTCCGTCGCACCCCCGTCCCCACGGGGTTTCATGGATAGATGTCCCCGCCCGGACCGCTCTTCCGGGCCTGGGGTCGCCGCTCAGCGCCCCAGCATCGCACCCACGGACGACGCCTGTGTGGCCACCGTCTCCCACCCGTCGAACACGAGCAGGAGCAGGGCCGCCAGGGGAAGGGCCATGACCGTCGCCACCAAGGGGTGGCGGCGGCCCGTCCGGCGGGGGGCGAACGCGGTGCGTCGCGGTGCCGTGTGGGCCATGGTCCCTCTCCTGACCGTTTCGGTTGTTGTCGACAGCGGCGGGTACCTGACCTCGGGGGACGAGTGCTGCACCCGCCGCTTGACCTCAAATCTAGGCGCGCGGCGCGCGCGGGACGTCATGCCTTCGTACCGATTGCCGGGCCTCCCGGAGGATGAGCCATGACCTGGGGACTACTCCCCTGGGTGGAGACGCGCGCCCGGGTCTCGGGGTCTTCCCTGAGGTGCCGCCCGCTCTGTCCGGTCATTTCCGAAGCGTCCTGCGGGCCGGACGGAGTGACTTCGATCACTGCCGACGGCCTCCGGAGAGGGCCCGGAGGCGGCCCGGGGGCCGGGGCGCGCCCGGACCCGCGGGCCGTCGGCGACCGCCGGCCGGCGGACGTACCGACCCCTGCGCCGGGTCATCGCGGAGGCCCAACCTCCCTGCTTTGTCGACGCGTTGTCCGCGCCGTCCACACAAAGTCGCCCTGAGGCACGGCTTCCTGACCGAGTTTCAACTCCCCCGGACGGCCCGCACAATCCGTCCGGCCGAGAGGGCGCGGCCTCTGCGCGCAGGCGGCCGTGGAAACGTAAGCTGTGCCACGTCACAGGGACCGGGCAGCGGGGATGAACATGGCGATGATGCGCCTGAGGCGCGAGGACCCGCGCGTCGTCGGCTCGTTCAGGCTTCACCGACGGCTCGGCGCGGGCGGGATGGGCGTGGTCTACCTCGGCTCCGACAAGAAGGGTCAGCGGGTCGCGCTGAAGGTGATCCGGCCCGACCTGGCGGAGGACCAGGAGTTCCGGTCGCGGTTCGCGCGCGAGGTGTCCGCGGCCCGGCGGATCCGGGGCGGGTGCACGGCCCGGCTGGTCGCCGCCGACCTGGAGGCCGAGCGGCCCTGGTTCGCCACCCAGTACGTGCCCGGCCCCTCCCTGCACGACAAGGTCGCCGACGAGGGCGCTCTCGGGGCGGCGGACACGGCGGCGGTCGGCGCGGCCCTGTCCGAGGGGCTGGTCGCCGTGCACGAGGCGGGTGTCGTGCACCGGGACCTGAAGCCCTCCAACATCCTGCTGTCCCCCAAGGGGCCGCGGATCATCGACTTCGGCATCGCCTGGGCCACCGGCGCCTCCACGCTCACCCATGTGGGCACCGCGGTCGGCTCCCCCGGCTTCCTCGCCCCCGAGCAGGTGCGCGGCGCGGCGGTCACGCCGGCCACCGACGTCTTCTCCCTGGGCGCGACCCTGGCGTACGCCTCGACCGGCGACTCGCCCTTCGGGCACGGCAGTTCCGAGGTGATGCTGTACCGGGTGGTGCACGAGGAGCCGCAGCTGTCCGGGGTGCCGGACGCGCTCGCCCCGCTGATCCGGGCCTGCCTGGCGAAGCACCCCGAGGAGCGGCCCAGCACGCTGCAGCTGTCGCTGCGGCTCAAGGAGATCGCCGCCCGGGAGGCGCAGGGCCTGGACGGCGTACGGCCGCCCGCGCCACGCGCCGCCGAGGCGGACCGGCCCACCGGCCGGCTCGTCGACACCTACCCCGAGCAGCAGCGCACCCAGCGGCGTACCGCCCCCGGTACGCCGCTGCCGCGCGGGGGCACGCCGCCGCGGGGCGGGGTGTCGTCCAGGGGCGGGGTCTCCGCGCGCGGTGACATGGCGTCCCGTGGTGGCGCGCCCTCACGCGGCGGCAGCGGTGCGCGCGGCGGCGGCGCCTCCTCCCGGGCGGGTACGGCCCGTCCCACTCCGGTGCCCCGCGTCGGCGGCCCGCGTTCCGGCGGCGGCCGGCCCGCGCCGCGCGGTGGTTCCGGCCGGGCGGGGCGGCGGCCGGCGCTGTTCGGGCTGCGGCCGGCCAATCCGCGGCTGCTGCGGCAGCGGCTGTTCGTGTTCGTGGTGGTGACGCTGCTGGTGGCGCTCGGGATCGCGGTGGCCCAGGGCTGCCAGGGCCCGGCGCGCGGACTCGGCGACGACGGCGGAGGCCGGCGGCCGCGGCACACGCAGCCGGGCTATCCGACGCCGGGTGACAGCACGTTCCCGTCGGGCCGGCGCCCGTCGGTGCTGAGCCACGACGCCGGCAACTGAGCACACCGGCTCCGGGGCGGTCCCGGCAGGCGAGCCGGGCCCTGCCTCGCCCAGGACTTCGTAAAGCACAAACGTGCTCCCCTGCCCGGCCGGGGCTCCGGGACGCGAGAACGGGCCGGGCCCCGCCCGGTCACGGCTCCGGGAAACGGCGAGTCCCGGCCCGCTCGGTCAGGCCCCCGGGCGGCCCGTCGCCACCGCGTAGAACGCGACCGCGGCGGCCGCTCCCACGTTGAGCGAGTCGACGCCGTGGGACATCGGGATGCGTACCCACTCGTCGGCGGCGACCAGGGCCTGGGTGGACAGCCCGTCGCCCTCCGCGCCGAGCATCAGCGCCACCCGCTCCATCCGGTGCGGGGCGGCCTCGTCCAGGGTGCTGGCCTTGTCGTCCGGGGTGAGCGCGAGCAGGGTGAAACCCGCCTCGCGGACCGAGTCGAGATCCCGCGGCCAGCTCTCCAGACGGGCGTACGGCACCGAGAAGACCGCCCCCATGGAGACCTTGACGCTCCGCCGGTACAGCGGGTCGGCGCAGTCGGGCGACAGCAGCACCGCGTCCATGCCGAGGGCCGCCGCCGAGCGGAAGATCGCGCCGATGTTGGTGTGGTCGTTCACCGACTCCATGACCACCACCCGGCAGGCGGAGCGGAGCAGCTCGCCTGCCGTCGGCAGCGGCTTGCGCTGCATGGACGCGAGGGCACCGCGGTGCACGTGGTAACCGGTGACGCGTTCGGCGAGTTCCGGGCTGACGGCGTACACCGGGGCCGGGAGTTCGTCGATGACGTCGCGCATGACGTCGACCCACTTGGCCGAGAGCAGCATCGACCGCATCTCGTAGCCGGCTTCCTTGGCTCTGCGGATGACCTTCTCGCCCTCCGCGATGAACAGGCCTTCGGCGGGCTCCCGCTTGCGGCGCAGCTCGACGTCGGTCAGGCCTGTGTAGTCGGAGAGGCGCGGGTCGTCGGGATCCTCGACGGTGATGAGATCGGCCACAGGGTGATACTGCCTTGTCCTGGGTGTGGTGCCAACGGCTCGGAAGGGGTTGCGTTACCCCGGGTTACGCGTGATCAAGCGGCGGGCTCCGGCCCGACCCGCACGACCTCGCCGATGACGATGACCGCCGGGGGCTTCACGTCCTCGGTCCGTACCGTCTCGGCGACCGTGGCCAGGGTGGCGTCCACCCGGCGCTGGGCGGCCGTCGTCCCCTCCTGGATCAGGGCGACCGGGGTGTCTGGGGACCTGCCGTGCGCGACCAGCGTCTCCGCGATCTTCCCGATCTTGTCGACGCCCATCAGGACGACCAGCGTGCCGGTGAGCTTGGCCAGCGCGGGCCAGTCGACCAGGGACCGTTCGTCGTCGGGCGCCACATGGCCGCTGACCACGGTGAACTCGTGGGCGACCCCGCGGTGCGTGACCGGGATGCCCGCCGCGCCCGGCACCGAGATCGAGCTGGAGATGCCGGGGACCACCGTGCACGGGATGCCGGCCTCGGTGAGCGCCTGGACCTCCTCCATGCCGCGGCCGAAGACGAACGGGTCGCCTCCCTTGAGCCGGACGACCGCCTTGCCCTGCCCGGCGTGCTCGATGAGCGCGTTGTTGATGGCCTCCTGGGCCATGTAGCGGCCGTAGGGGATCTTCGCCGCGTCGATCACCTCGACGTGCGGCGGGAGTTCGGCGAGCAGGTCGCGCGGGCCGAGGCGGTCGGCGATGACGACGTCCGCCTCGGCGAGGAGGCGCCGGCCGCGGACCGTGATCAGGTCGGGGTCGCCGGGGCCGCCGCCGACCAGCCAGACGCCGGGCGTGCGGGTGCGGTGGTGCGGGGCGACGAGGGTGCCGTCGCGCAGGCCCTCCACGACCGCGTCCCGGATGGCCGCGGTGTGGCGGGGGTCGCGGCCGCGCGCGTCCGTGGTGAGCACGGCGACGGTGACGCCCTCGCTGTGGCCGGTCGCCGGGGTCCACGCCGTCGCCCGGTCGGCGTCGTCGGAGCGGACGCACCAGACGCGGTGCCGCTCGGCCTCGGCGGAGGCCCGCGTGTTGGCCTCGGGGTCACTGGTGGCGATGAGGGCGTACCAGGCGTCGGCGAGGTCGCCGTCCTCGTACCCCCGCCTCGCCCAGGTGATCTCGCCCGCGTCCGCCATGGCCTCGACGGAAGGAGTCGCTCCGGGGGAGACGAGCAGGATGTCCGCACCCGCGGCGATGAGCGCCGGCAGACGCCGCTGGGCCACCTGGCCGCCACCGAGGACGACCACGCGGCGGCCGGCGAGGCGGAGACCTACGGGATAGGCGGGGTGTTCGGCCATGAGGTACGGCTCCTCGTGCAGCTGTGAGATGGGCGCGCTGCACCTTCGGAGCGGCCCTGACGTGCGGATTTTATGCCGTGGACACGGCACACGGCACGGGTGGTCCGGCAGCTGAACACCGGACCACCCCGCCTGGCGGCGACTACTTCTCGGTGACGCCCGCCGAATCGAACGTCGCCACCTCGTGCATGGCACGGGCCGCGCTCTGCACCAGCGGCAGCGCGAGCAGCGCGCCCGTCCCCTCGCCGAGCCGCAGGTCGAGGTCGACCAGCGGGCGCAGGCCCAGCTTGTTGAGGGCCGCCACATGGCCGGGCTCGGCGCTGCGGTGACCGGCGATGCAAGCGGCGAGGACCTCGGGGGCGATGGCGCGGGCGACGAGGGCCGCGGCACCGGCGCTGACCCCGTCGAGGATCACCGGCGTGCGCAGCGAGGCCCCGCCGAGCAGCAGGCCGACCATGGCCGCGTGCTCGAAGCCGCCGAGCGCGGCGAGGACGCCGATGGGGTCGGCCGGGTCCGGCTGGTGGAGTTCCAGGGCGCGGCGGACGACCTCGGTCTTGCGGGCCAGCGTCTCATCGTTGATGCCCGTGCCGCGTCCGGTCACCTCGGCCGGGTCTGCGCCGGTGAAGACGGAGATCAGCGCCGCGGACGCGGTGGTGTTGGCGATGCCCATCTCTCCGGTGAGCAGCGCCTTGTTACCGGCCGCCACCAGGTCGCGGGCGGTCTCGATGCCCACCTCGATGGCCGCCTTGGCCTCCTCGCGGGTCATCGCGGGGCCGGTGGTCATGTCGGACGTGCCGCCGCGGATCTTGCGCGGCAGCAGGCCCGGGGTGGCGGGCAGGTCGGCGACGACACCGACGTCCACGACGCACACCTCGGCGCCGACCTGGTTGGCGAAGGCGTTGCAGACCGCTCCCCCGCCCAGGAAGTTGGCCACCATCTGGGCGGTGACCTCCTGCGGCCAGGGGGTGACGCCCTGGGCGTGCACGCCGTGGTCGCCCGCGAAGATCGCGACGGCGGCGGGCTCCGGGATCGGCGGCGGGCACTGCCGGGACAGCCCGGACAGCTGCGCGGAGATGATCTCCAGCATGCCGAGCGCGCCGGCCGGCTTGGTCATGCGCTTCTGGCGCTCCCACGCCTCGCCGAGCGCCTTGGCGTCGAGCGGGCGGATCTGTGCGACGGTCTCGGCGAGCAGGTCGTGGGGTTCCTCTCCGGGCAGGGCGCGGCGGCCGTACGTCTCCTCGTGCACCACCCAGGACAGGGGGCGCCGCTTGGACCAGCCGGCCTGCATCAGCTCGGGCTCGTCCGGGAACTCGTCGACGTACCCGACACACAGGTAGGCGACGACCTCCAGGTGCTCGGGCAGGCCGAGCGTGCGGACCATCTCCCGCTCGTCGAAGAAGCTGACCCAGCCGACGCCGAGGCCTTCGGCGCGGGCGGCGAGCCAGAGGTTCTCCACCGCGAGCGCCGAGGAGTAGGGCGCCATCTGCGGCTGGGTGTGACGGCCGAGGGTGTGACGGCCGCCGCGGGTGGGGTCGGCGGTGACGACGATGTTGACCGGGGTGTCGAGGATGGCCTCGATCTTCAGTTCCTTGAACTGCTTCGCCCGGCCCTTGGGCAGCGACTTGGCGTACGCCTCGCGCTGGCGCATCGCCAGTTCGTGCATGGTGCGCCGGGTCTCGGCGGACCGGATGACGACGAAGTCCCAGGGCTGCGAGTGGCCCACGGAGGGCGCGGTGTGCGCGGCCTCCAGGACCCTGAGCAGCACCTCGTGCGGGATGGGATCGCTGCGGAAGCCGTTGCGGATGTCGCGGCGCTCGCGCATCACCTTCAGGACGGCCTCGCGTTCCGCGTCTGCGTAGCCGGGCGCGGCCGGGCCGGTGGACTGCCGTGGTTCCGCCACTTCGGCCGTGCCCTCCTCCTGGTCGGCGGCCCTGGTCTGCAGGTCCTCCGCGTGCTGTACGACATCGGGACCGGGCTCCGCGTCCGGCACGGCCGGTGCGACGGCCGGCTCGCCCTCACGCGGCGCGGGCACGGTGGCCACCGGCTCCGGCTGCTCCTGCGGACCCTGCGCGGTGTGCGCCTCGACGGGCAGGACGAGCGGGTGCGGCGGGGTGGGCGCCAGGTGCGGGGTGGTGGGCACCTGGCCCTCCACCGGTACGAACTGCCCGAGCGGCTGCTCCGGGTGCGACTCGCCCGGGAGACCGGAGAGCAGGAGCTGGTCCGGGTGCTGCGCGGGCGGGACGACGTGCTGCGTGTGCGGGGCGGCCGAGGGGTCCGGAAGGGCACCGTCCGGCATCTGCGGCGGAAGCTGCGCGCCCGCGGCGGCCGGGGCCGGTGCGGGATCGGCAGGTGGCGCCGCGGCGGCGGCCTGGGCCGGACCGGCGGGCTGTGCGGCGCCCGGGTCGCCGGGGTCCGCCGCTTGCGGCTGCCGCGCCACGACGGGCGTGGCCGGGACGCCGGCGTCGTGCGCGGCGTTCTCGGCGATCTGGGGTCCCTGCACCTGGAGCACGGCCGGCTCGGACGCCTGCCCGGCCTCGGCGGCGTCACCGGCGGACGGGGCGGGCACGGCGTCCTGGGCGGCGGCCACGGCCGACTCGGTCTGCGGCGCCTCGGCGGCGCCGACCGTGCCGGCCTCCGGCGCCTCGGCGGCGGCCGTCCGGAGCTGGGGCTGCGGTGCCTCCGGGGTGGCGGCGCCGGGCTCCTGGGCCTGCCCGGCGGCCTGCTGGGCCGCCGGTACGGCGTCGTCGGCAGCGGGAGCGGCCGGGCCCGGCTGAGCCGCGGCGGCTTCGGCGGCCACAACGGCGGCATCGGCGACGGCCTGGACGCCGGCAACGGCAGGGTCCGGCACACCGGCGCCGGCGGCTGCCTCAGCGGCGGCTTCGGCGGGAGCCGGTACACCGGCGTCGGCGGTCTCGGCGGCGTTCTGCGGGACGACGGGCTCGGCGACGGGGCCGGCCTGGGCCTCGGCGAGGGCCGGATCGGCGGCCGGGGCCGGGTCCTGGACGGCGGTCGGGTCGGAGGGGGCGACCGCGCCCTGGGCGGCCACAGGGGCCGCGGCCTGGGCGGAAGCGTCCGCCGGGGCGGTTTCGGCGCCCTGTGTGGCGTCGGCGGGCTGAGCGGCGTCGGCGAGCTGAGCGGCCTCGGCGGCCTGCGCGGCGGCATCCGGCCGCACGCCCTCGACGCTCTCCGGGGCCGCGGCCGGCAGAGGCTGAGCCGCCCCGGCTTCCGCTGCCCCGACGACCTCTGCCCCGACGACCTCTGCTTCGGCGACCGCCGGCTCGACGACCGGCGTCTGCGCCACCACGGTCTCCTCGGCAACCCCCGGAGCGCCTCCCGGCGTTGCCACGACACCGGCGGGTTCCGCCGCCTGCGCGGCCTGCCCGGCGTCCGGTGTCTGGTCGGGTGCCGTCTGGTCGGGTGCGGTCTGGTGCGCCGCAGCCGGGTCCGGTACGGCCTGCCCCGGCGCCGCCTGCTCCAAAACGCCCTGCTCCACCGGGTCCGGGCCCTGGGCGACGTCGGCGTCGGGTCCCTGACCGGCGGCGGCAACGGTTCCCTGAGCGAGCGCGGGGTCCTGGGCATCGCCCGGTACCTCGGCGGCCCGAGCCGCTTCCGCAGGCGCCGGACCGGGCTCCGTACCTTCGGGCGCGGCCACGGCACCGGTGGCGACGGTCTCCCCCGCCGGCGGTACCTCGGCGACCGGGACACCACCGTCCGCGCCGGCACCGTCCACCGCGCCGCCGTCACCGGCGGTCACCTCCGCGGCGGCCACGGCGGCCTGCGCGCCGTCGGCGGCCGGCATGCCCTCGGCGGCCCGGTCCGCCGGAACCGGTGCGCCCTCGGCAGCCGCGCCGTCGGGCACTCCCGGCACCTGACCGTTGTCAGCCCCCTGGGCCCCTGCGGCCGGAAGGCCCTCCGTGCCCGGTCCCGTCGGCGCGGTGTACACGCCGTCGTGGCCGTGCAGCGGCTGCATCCCGTCGTGAGCGTGCACGACGGGCACGTGGCCGGTGTCGCCGGGTGCGGTCTGGACCGCCACCTGGTGGGCGAGGCGGGCCATCGCGGCCTGGGCGGCGTCGGCCGGCTCGGCGGCCACGGGCGGATCAACCGTTTCGGCAGCCGGTGCCGGTGAGCCGACCTGGGCCGGGGCGGCGGGCGCCGCGCCCCAGGGGGCCGCGTTCTGGGGTGCCATCTCGCGCAGCGGCTGGGCGTCGAGGTACTCGGGGCCGGTGGCCGTCGGTCCGGGCTGCCGTACCGGCGCCCCGGCGGGGCCGCGGTCGGCGAGGGAGCGGACCGGGCTCGCGGCGGCGTTCGGGATCGGCGGGCCGAGGTGCAGCGGGCGGCGGGCCTGCTGCTGGGCGGCCGCCGGGTCGTGCGGCGCCGAGAGGATGGGCGACGGCGTCACCGATGCCGGACCCGGGTCGGGCAGGCGGACGCCGCTGAGGTCGACCGAGCCGCTGTCGCGGCCGGACGTCTCGTGCGGGCCCGGCTCGTGCACGGCCTCCACCACCGGTTCCGGAGCGGGTGGCGGCACCTCGTTGCCCCACGCGCCCTGGGCACCCGGCAGCAGCAGGTCTTCGTCCTCGGCGGGTGCCTCGGAGAGGTAGGTGTACGCGCCGTGAGCGGGGACGCCCGGCTGCTCCACCATGCCTGCGCTCTCCGGCTGCCCCTCGCCCGGGACCTGGCCGGTGTCGGTCATGCGTACCCCTCGCCCATCGGTTAGTGCTCCTACGACCAGCTCGCCCGGAACGGCGCACCGACCGCCCCGCAGTGAAGAACGAGCGTCCGTGCCCAGCGGCACGAACGACCCGCCGGAAAAGGCGACAAAGCCATTCAGTGGCATTGTCCCGGCCGTTCCGCCGTCGCGACAGCATGATCCGCGACAGTCCGCTGTGGACTGCGCCACGTTGCGCGTCCTCCGGTTCCGCCGTACCACACCCACCCCAAAGCGGGCGCGCGTTCCGGACATTGGCGAACGAAGTTCGGGCCACCGGTGCGGTACAACGATCGGCCAGCCTACCGCGCGCGGTACGACAACAGGATCACGGGGCGCGATCGGGGAGAACGCCGCTGAGCAGGAACGCGACGCTCCGCTCGGTCTCGGTCCAGGCCCTGGTGTCGAGTTCCACGGACTGGAGCAGGGCGCACTCCACCCGGTACCCGTGCTCGGTCAGGTCGCGGCCGACGCGTTCGGCGGCGTCCCGGGTCGAGGCGTGCGTGACGATGCGCTGCGGACGCCGGTCGGCGACCGAGGAGACCACGGCCGGTCCGCCGCCGCCGACCCGTACGACGTCCGGTTCGGGCAGGTATTCGAGGACGTGCGGGGCGGCGCCGTGGACGACCTGGAGCTGGACGCCGGCCCGGCGCGCGGCCCCCTCGGCGCGGGCGCAGGCGGCCGGGTCGCGGTCGACGGCGATGACGGCCGCGCCGGCCCGGGCGGCCTCGGCGGCGAACGCGCCGGCGCCGCAGCCGATGTCCCACACGAGGTCGCCGACCCGGGGCCCGAGACGGGCGAGTTGGGCGGCGCGCAGCAGCTCCGTCTCGCCCTCGCCGAGCCGGCCGCCCGGTCCGGCGCCGTAGGTCTCGTCGGGCTGTACCCAGCCGCGCGGACCGGCGGCCGGGTCGCGTCCGGCGATCCAGCCGCCGCCCTCCGCCGCGCCGGCCGGGCCGCCGATGACGATCACCACGTTGGGGTCGCGCCAGGTGTGGTCGGGGGCCTTGTCGGAGGTGACGACGGAGACCTGTTCGCGTTCGGTGCCCAGTTCCTCGCAGATGACGAAGGTGCGGTGGACGCCCTCCAGCAGGAGGCCGAGCTCGGCGGGGCCGGCGCCGGGTGCGGTGAGCACGGCGACCTTGGTGTGGGCCCGGCAGACGTTCACGGCGCGGCGCAGGGTGCGCGGGTGGGCGACGACGACCTGGGCGTCGTCCCAGGGCATGCCGGCGCGGGCGAAGGCGGCGGCGACGGCGGAGACGGCCGGGACGACCTCGACCTCCAGGCCGAACTCGGGGGCCCGCAGGGTCCGTACGACGCCGAAGAAGCCGGGGTCGCCGTCGGCGAACACGACCGCGGTGCCGCGGTGGGCGGCGATACGCCGGGCGGCCAGGGCGAGGCTGCCGAGGCGGATGCGCTCGGCGGTGGGCGGCACCTCGGGCAGCGCCAGGTGGTGGGCGGCACCGGCCACGAGGGTGGCGGCGCCGAGGGCGGCCCGTGCCGCGTCGGTCAGCGGGGAGCCGTCCCAGCCGATCACCGTGACCCGGTCGGCCATCGTCGTCAGTCTCCAGAGGTTCTGCGCGGGTCTTCGGGAGGGAACCCGGGGCGGGTCCCGTGAGGGTACCTGGTGAGGCTCGGGGGCTTTACGCCCGTGGGCTCAGTTCCAGTCCGAGTACGAGGTGAAACCACCCGTGTCGGCCAGCTGCTCGCCGGCCCCGGCCAGGTCCTCCGGCAGCAGGCTCCAGACGATGACGTCCGTGCGCGTCTCGGTCCAGGATCCGTCCCCGGTCCTGGTCCGCGCTATCCAGGCGTTGCGGAGCACGCCCTCGCTGATGCAGCCGATCTTCTGGGCCACCTGCTGGGAGGCGGTGTTGTCGGCGGCGGTGCGCAGTTCGAGCCGCTCGAACTTCTGGTCGTGGAACAGCCACTGGGCGATGGCGAGGGCCGCTTCGGAGGCGTAGCCCTCGCCGCGGGCCCAGGGGGCGGTGACGTAGGCGATCTCGCTGGAGCGGACCCGCCAGTCCGTGTTCCTCAGGTGCACGACACCCACGAGCCGCTGGGTGAGGAACTCGGTGACCGCGAGGACGATGCCGCGGCCCGCGGCGCGTTCGTCCGGGGCGAGGCCGGTGATCCACCCGCGGGCGTCGGCCTCGGTGTAGGGGTGGGGCACGGTGGTCCAGGCGACGACCTGTTCGTCGTTCATCATGTCGGCCAGGGCGGGCACATCGTCCTCGTCGAGGGGACGCAGCACCAACCGCTCCGTGCTGATGGAGATGCTGGGGAAGGTGCTCGTCATGCGCCGCTCCGTAACCTTCGGAAATTCCTCGACAGACCGTCAGGGCCGTCAGGCCTGCTGAACTGCCCAGCATGCAGCATGCAACCACCGAACCGCACAACGGGGTCCACACCCCGTGAGGGAGTGGACCCCGTGCGTGGCGAAACGCCGTATACGTGCCGTCAGCGGCCGGTCACCGCGGAACGGCCCCGGCGGCCGGCCGGACCGCCCGTGGAACCGGACGTGGGATCAGAAGGACGGGATGACCGAGCCCTGGTACTTGTCCTCGATGAACTTCTTGACCTCGGGCGAGGTGAGGAGCTTGGCGAGCTTCTTGACCCGCGGGTCCTTCTCGTTGCCCTCCTTCACGGCGAGGAAGTTGCCGTAGGGGTTGTTCTTCGGGGACTCCAGGACGAGGGCGTCCTCAGCCGGCTTCAGGCCCGCGGAGATGGCGTAGTTGCCGTTGACCACGGCCGCGTCCACGTCGTCCAGGGAGCGCGGGGTCTGGGCCGCCTCGACCTCCTTGAACTTGAGGTCCTTGGGGTTCTTGGTGATGTCCCGCGGGGTGGCCTCGTTGCCGACGCCGTCCTTGAGGGTGATGAGCCCGCCCTCGGCGAGCAGCTTCAGGGCGCGGGCCTCGTTGACGGCGTCGTTGGGGACGGCGACGGTCGCACCGCTCTTGAGGGCGTCGGCCTTCTCGACCTTGTGGGAGTACAGGCCGAGCGGCTCCAGGTGCACCGTGACGACGGGCACGATGTGGGTGCCGCGCTTCTTGTTGAAGTCGTCGAGGTACGGCTGGTTCTGGAAGTAGTTGGCCCCGACGGAGCCGTCCTCGGTCGCCGTGTTCGGCGTGATGTAGTCGGTGAACTCCTTGACCTCGAGGTCGAGGCCCGCCTTCTTCGCCAGCTTGTCCTTGACGAAGTTGAGGATCTCGGCGTGCGGGGTCGGGCTCGCGGCGACGACCAGCGGCCCGTCGGTGTCCAGGGAGGCGGAGTCCTTGCCGGAGCCGCAGGCGGTCAGACCCAGGGTGAGGGCTCCGGCGGCGAGGACGGCGGTGGTGAGCTTGGCGGTGTTACGCACGAAAAGTGCCTTTCCTTCAGGGTGGTGCGACCCCGTGTACGGGTGAACGGGGGGTCCGGGGGAGGCTTACGCGACCTTGCTGACGTCGGCCGCCGCGGGCTCCTTGGCCTTCAGCAGGCGGAGCGCCGGCGCGGGGCCGGAGCGGGCGCCTCGGCTGTGCAGGGAGCGGGCGGCGAAGTCGCCGGCGAACTGGATGAGGGAGATGACCACGGCGAGGATCGCCACGGTGATCCACATCAGCTGGGTCTCGAAGCGCTGGTAGCCGTAGCGGACGGCGAGGTCGCCGAGGCCGCCGCCGCCGACCGTGCCGGCCATGGCGGAGTAGCCGATGAGGGCGATGACCGTGGTGGTGGTGCTGGCGATCAGCGAGGGCAGGGCCTCGGGGACGAGGACCTTGCGGACGATCGTCCAGGTGTTGCCGCCCATGGACTGCACGGCCTCGACGAGCCCGTGGTCCACTTCGCGGACGGCCGTCTCGACCAGGCGGGCGAAGAAGGGGATGCCGCCGATCGCGAGCGGCACGATCGCCGCGGTCGTACCGATCGTGGTCCCGGTGACCCAGCGCGTGAAGGTCATCAGCGCGACCATCAGGATGATGAACGGCATGGAGCGGCCGACGTTCACGATCTGGCCGATCACCTTGTTGGCGACGACGTTCTGGAGCAGGCCGCCCCGGTCCGTGAGGACGAGGAGGATGCCGAGCGGAAGGCCGACGACGACGGCGATCAGGGTGGACCAGAGCACCATGCTGAGCGTCTCGGAACACGCCTGGGACAGCAGTGGCTGCATCTCCGACCAGGTCACTTGGCACCTTCCTTCACCAGCAGGGCCTCCTGGCCCACGACGTCGATCTGCAGGCCCTGCTCGCGCAGGAATCCGACCGGCACCACGTTGTCCTCGTAGCGGCCGGGCAGTTCGATGCGCATCCGGCCGACCTGCAGGCCGCCCACGGTGTCGATGGCGGCGCCGAGGATCGAGATGTCGACGTTGTAGGTGCGCGCGAGCTGGGAGATCACCGGCTGGGTGGCGGCCTCACCGTGGAAGGTGACGTCGAGGACGGTCCGGTCGGCGCCGGAGGCCTCGCCGCCCACCGGGAACAGCGCGGCGGCGAGCTCCGAGCCCGGGGTGGCCAGCAGCTCGCTGACCGTGCCGGACTCCATGATCCGGCCCCGCTCCATCAGGGCGGCGGAGTCGCAGATCGACTTCACGACGTCCATCTCGTGGGTGATGAGCAGGACGGTCAGGCCCAGCTGCCGGTTCAGGTCGCGCAGCAGCTGGAGGATGGAGCGGGTGGTCTCCGGGTCCAGGGCGCTGGTGGCCTCGTCGGAGAGCAGCACCTTGGGGTCGCCGGCCAGGGCGCGGGCGATGCCGACGCGCTGCTTCTGGCCGCCGGAGAGCTGGGCGGGGTGGGCCTTGGCCTTGTCGGCGAGGCCGACGAGGTCCAGCAGTTCCAGTGCCTTGCGGGAGCGCTCCTTGCCGGACTTGCCGAGGATTTCCAGCGGCAGCTCGACGTTGTCCTGGACCGTCCGCGAGGACAGCAGGTTGAAGTGCTGGAAGACCATGCCGATCCGGCTGCGCGCCCGGCGCAGTTCCCTCCCGGCGCGCGGGCCGCGGCCGGCCAGGGCGGTGAGGTCCTGCCCGGCGACGGTCACGGTGCCGGAGGTGGGGCGCTCCAGCAGGTTGACGCAGCGGATGAGGGAGGACTTGCCGGCGCCGGACTGGCCGATGACGCCGTAGACCTCGCCTTCGCGGACATGGAGGTCGACGCCGTCGAGGGCGGTGACCTCACGGCCGCGGGAGCGGTAGACCTTGGTCAGGCCCGAGGTGGTGATCACGTGGGTTTCCGTCACTGTCGAGTGCGCGGGCGTGGGTGTGCCCGGGCACGGTGCGTTTCGTGCGTTCGTTCAGGGACGCGGCACGGTTCTCGGGTGGCGGTGCAACCGGGGAGAACGTCGTGTGCGCGGCGGCCTTCGGTCACGTACGGCCGGAGTCGGACGCCGGACGGGCCGCGGCTCTCGCTTCGGGGCGCGAGGCTGGATTGGTGCGGGGGCCCTCTAGAAGGCGCACATTCGACACGGACACATACAACGAGCACCGGGCGTGCGGGTCGCCTCGGTCGCAAGGGTGCGGCAGCTCGTCGTGGTCATGCGATCAGTAAAGCAGACGGGCGGTCCTGACCGGACGCCGCTGTCCGCATAGTGGACAGCGGCGGACAGTGCCGGCGGACGGCTCAGCCGCGGACGGCTATCTCCACTCCCCCGTCGGTCACCAGTGCGGACAAGGCCGACAGGTCCCTCACCACCAGGTCGGCGTCGAGTTCGGCCGCCTCATGGGTTGTGGCCAACGCCACGGTGGTCATGCCGGCCGCGCGGCCCGCCCGCAGCCCGGCGGGGGCGTCCTCGAAGACCACGCAGCGGGCGGGGTCGACGCCGAGCCGCCGGGCGGCGAGCAGGTAGGGCTCGGGGTCGGGCTTGCCGCGGCTGACGTCGTCGGCCGAGACCAGGGATTTCGGGGTGATGCCGACGGCGCCCAGGCGGGCCTCGGCCAGGCGCCGGGTGGCGGAGGTGACCACGGCCCAGCGGTCGGCCGGCAGGGCGTCCAGGAACTCCCGGGTCCCGGGCAGCAGGCGCACGCCGCCGTTCGGCACGTCCTCGACCTCCAGCTGCTCGACCCGGGCGACGGCCTCCGGCACCAGGCGGGCGGGCAGCAGGTCGCCGACGATCTCGACGGCCGTGCGTCCGTGCAGTTCCACGCGGCCGAACTCCTCGGCGGTGATCCCGTACTCCCCGGCCCAGCAGGTCCAGCAGCGCTCGACGGAGTCGAGGGAGGAGACGAGGGTGCCGTCGTTGTCGAACAGGAGGGCGTGCGCGTGGATCGTCATGGTCTAGACCCTACGGGGTACGCCGGGGTCGGCCGCTCCCGCCCGTTTCGGCCGTAATAAGGTCACGGCATGCTCAATGCCCTGACGCTGCTGACCGGCGTCGCCGCGCTGCTGCTCGCCGCCTGGTGCGGCTGGGCCGCCTATCGTGACCAGCCGACGAAGGACTGGCACTTCATCGGCATGGCCGTGGTGTCGCTGCTGGCCGTCGTCCAGCTGGTGATCGGGATCGTGCAGCTGGCGCGGGGCGAGAAGCCGGAGCAGGGCACGACGATCTTCGTGGCGTATCTGCTGGGCGCGTTCGCGTGCGTTCCGGCGGCGGGCCTCATGTCGCTGGCCGAGCGGACCCGCTGGGGTTCGGTGACGGTCGCCGCGGGCGGTGTGGTGCTGGCCGTCCTGGAAGTACGGCTCTACGACATCTGGGGAGGCTGAGATGACGGCGGTGGAGGAGAAGCCGGCCCGGCTGATCAGCGGGCCGGGCATCCTGCTCGTCTGGCTCTACGGCGTGATGGTGGTCGGCGCGGTGTCGCGCTCGGTGTACCAGATCGCGACGGAGTTCGACCGCGCCCCGCTCGCGTACGCGCTGTCGGCCGTGGCCGGGGCGGTCTACGCGTTCATCACGTACACGCTGGTCCGGGGCGGCGAGACGGCCCGCAGGGCGGCGCTGGTGTGCTGCGCGGCCGAGCTCGCCGGTGTGCTCGTCGTGGGCACCTGGACCCTGATCGAGCCGTCCGCGTTCCCGGACGCGACGGTGTGGTCGAAGTACGGCGCGGGCTACCTCTTCATCCCCGTCCTGCTGCCGCTCTCCGCGATGTACTGGCTGCGGAAGGCGCGCACGCGCGAGGGCGCCTGAGGAGCGCGGGCGACCGCGGGCCGGGCGGGACCGCCGGCGCGGTGGGCCGCACCCCTCGCGGTGCGCCGGCCCTCACGCGGTCTGCGCGTACTGGCCCGCCCGCTTCTCCAGGACGATCAGCTCCACGCCGTCGGAACCCTTCCGCCGGCCCACGGTCTCGTAGCCGGAGCGGCGGTACAGGCGCAGGTTGCCCTCGCTGCGGTGGCCGGTGAAGAGGCGGAACCGGATGACGCCCCGCTCCTCCGCCAGGGCCGCTTCGGCGGCGCGCAGCAGCCGCGCGCCGATGCCGTGACCCTGCAGGCGCGGGTGCACGCAGAGCTTTCCGATGTCGGCCGCGCCGTCCTCGGTCACCTTGCCGCGCACCGAGCCGACCACCTCCTCGCCGAGCCGGGCGACGAAGACGCAGTCGGAGGCGACCTCCTGGCGGACGGAGTCCAGGCTCTGCACGAGCGGCTCGATGCGGTAGTTGCCGTACAGCGCCGCCTCGCTCTGGAAGCACAGGTACTGGAGCCGGAAGATCTGCTCCGCGTCCTGCTCGGCCGCCACCGAGATGGTCACGCTCATGCCCATGTGCGCACGCCTCCCGCTCACCTGATCACCTGTCGTCCTCACTCCTATCCCCGTGCTTCGCACGGTGCAACCTCCGGTGTGAGCAATCGGCGCAGACATCCCAGACATCTGGATCGTTCCGGGCCGAGGCTGCCCTGTGAGATACCCAACTCCCCTGCGATTTCCCGGTATGTCAGGTCCCGCGGGGAGAGCAGCGCCTCCATGAGGCGGGGGCAGCGTCCGGGCAGGCGGCGGACCGCGTCGCGCAGGGCGCGGTACCGGGCGGCGGCCAGCACGTGCTGTTCGGGCCCGGGACGGAGGTCGTCGGCCGGTTCACCGTCGTACGGCCGTTCCCGGTGCGTGGCGCGGCGGCTGCGGCGGCCCTCGGCGCGGACGGCCTCGCGCAGCCAGCCGGGCGGGTCCGGGGGCGGGCCGTCGGTCTCCAGCCGCTCCAGGAGGCGGAGCCACACGGCCTGCTCCAGGTCACCCGGCTCACCTCCGCAGGCATATGCCTCGGCGGAGGCCTCGGCGGTGAGGAGCGGGCGCAGGGCGGCTACCAGGTCATGCGTCATATGCGGAACGACGAGCCGCCCCGGCGGCGGGTTGCCGGGGCGGCGCACAGTCACTCCGAACGGGGTGGCTGCCGGTGTGGTGGTTGACGGCGTCAGCGGCCGAGGAAGTCGGCGCGGGCGAGCAGTCCGGTGTCGGCGTTGTCGGTGAAGACGCCGTCGATGCCGGTCGCGAGGTACGTCCGCCAGGCGCCGAAGACGTCGCCGTAGGCGTCGGCGGCGGTGCCCTTGCGGTACTCGGCGGGCAGGAAGGGGTTCTCGTTGCGCATGGTGTACGGGTGCAGGATCAGCCCGACCTTGTGCGCGTCGGGGACCAGCGTGGTGGGCTCGGCCAGGGTGCCGTCGGCCTTCTTCGGGATGACCAGGTCCAGGGTCGGGCCGATGCCCTGGGCGTAACCGGCGATCTCCCGCAGGCCCTTGGGGGTGATCAGGTCGGCGACCGTGCGCGGGTCGTTCGCCTCGACGAAGTCGTACGGGCGGCTGCCGGCCGAGGAGAGCAGGACCACGAGCGGGTTGTCGACCAGCCGGTTCAGCCGCTGGATGCTGGTGGGCTCGAAGGACTGCAGGATGACCGGGGAGTTCCGGCTGTCCTTGCCGTACTTGTGCAGCAGCTTCGCCACCCGCTCCTCCAGGCCGAGGCCCAGCTTGCGGAAGTAGGTGGGGTGCTTGGTCTCCGGGTAGATCCAGACCTGCCTGCCGCGCTTGCGGGTCTGCTCGTCCTGCCACTTGAGGACCTCTTCGAAGGTGGGGATCTCCCAGCGGCCGTCGTAGAGGGTGTTGTGCGGCCGGTTGGCGGGGATGCGTTCGACCGCGCGCAGCGTCTTCAGTTCGGCGAGCGTGAAGTCCTCGGTGAACCAGCCGGTGACGGGGACGCCGTCGAGGACCTTGGTGGTCCTGCGGCCGGCGAACTCCGGGTGGGAGGCGACGTCCGTGGTGCCGCCGATCTCCGGCTCGTGCCGGCAGACCAGGTGGCCGTCCTTGGTGGGCACCAGGTCGCCCGCCTCGACCACGTCGGCGCCCAGGTCCAGGGCCAGCTCGTACGAGCCGAAGGTGTGCTCGGGGCGGTACCCGCTGGCGCCCCGGTGGCCGATGATGGTCGGCACCGGCAGGCTCTTCAGCCCCCGGCCCCCGTGTCCGGCCGTCCGGGCGTCGGCGGCCCGGGCCGTGCCGGGCAGTCCGAGGACCGCTCCGCCCGCGCCGAGCACCGCGGCGCCGAGAAGCGCCCGCCGTCCCGTTCCCTGCGTCTGCCCGTTCGCCTGGTCGCTGCCCATGAGCGCCCTCCTGCCGCTTTCGCTCCGTCAGTGCGGGCCGATCGTAGGGGCGTACACATGACCGGGGGGAGGCCCTCGTTCGAACACCCGGGTGATGTCGTGTGTCGGACGGGCGGCGCGAGGTGACGTGCCGTCGGCGGGGGGGCGGCCCGGTCCGCGCGATGTCCGTCACATCACCGCAAGGCTGTTACACGTCGTCGTTCGTGCGTCACCGCATGTAAACCCGCGTCAACACTTCGTAAGACCTCGGTGAACCCGGCGTCCCCGATGTGCGCGCGGACCGGCGCCACGAGTAATGTCCTCACCTGCACAGACTCATATCGCCCACCTTGACATCGGAGGACCCGTTGTCCCGCTTCGCGCTCATCAAGGCAGTGCTCGGACCGATCATGCGCCTGATGTTCCGCCCACGGGTGGAAGGCGCGGAGCACATTCCGGGCGACGGCCCGGTGATTCTGGCCGGTAATCACCTCACGTTCATCGACTCGATCGTGCTGCCGATCGTCACGAAGCGTCAGGTGTTCTTCATCGGCAAGGACGAGTACGTCACGGGCAAGGGCTTCAAGGGCCGGCTGATGGCCTGGTTCTTCACCGGCGTCGGCATGATCCCGGTGGACCGGGACGGGGCGAACGGCGGCGTGGCCGCCCTGATGACCGGGCGTCGGATCCTGGAAGAGGGCAAGGTCTTCGGCATCTACCCCGAGGGCACGCGCTCGCCCGACGGCCGGCTGTACCGCGGGCGCACCGGTATCGCGCGTCTGACGCTGATGACCGGCGCGCCGGTGGTGCCGTTCGCCGTGATCGGTACGGACAAGCTGCAGCCGGGCGGCCGGGGCATCCCGCGGCCCGGCCGGGTCACCATCCGGTTCGGTGAGGCCATGGAGTTCTCCCGCTACGAGGGCATGGACCGGGACCGGTACGTGCTGCGGGCCGTGACCGACTCCGTCATGACCGAGGTCATGCTCCTGTCGGGTCAGGAGTACGTGGACATGTACGCCACCAAGGCCAAGGCCGCCTAGAGCCGTCCGACGGACCGGCGCGGTGCCGCCGTCCGTCCGCCTGCAGGTGGAATCTGTCCCCGACACATCGAGCATTCGGCCGTATGAAACGGCCATATGACCCCACAACATGTCTGATTCAGACATGTACAAACCTTCTCGGCGTACTCTGCTCCGTACCCCGATCGCCGCCGCCGGCGCGGGACTCCTGGCATCCTGCACCAGCTTCGGGTCCGACCCCAGCGCCGGACCCGAACACGCGAGCGGCGGGGAGAAGTTCGTCCCGGCCGGGCCCAAGGGGTACGTCAACCCGTCGGATCCGGAGGTCCTCGCGGCCGAGCGGAAAAGAGGGGCCGGCCGCGTACGCACCTTCAGGTTCACCGCCGACGAAGCCACGCTGGACCTGGGCGGGCGGTCGGTCCGCACCTGGGCGTACAACGAGGAGGTGCCGGGCCCACTGGTGCGCGTCACCGCCGGCGACATGCTCGACCTGACGCTCGCCAACCGGCTGCCCGCCACGACCACGCTGCACTCCCACGGTGTACGGCTGCGCTGCGACATGGACGGTGTCCCGGACCTGACCCAGCGCGCCATCGCCTCCGGGGACGACTTCCGCTACCGCTTCACCGTGAAGCACCCGGGAACGTACCTGCTGCACTCCCACGTCGGGATGCAGCCCGACCGGGCCCTGTACGCGCCGCTCATCGTCGAGGACCCCAAGGAGCCGCTCTCCTACGACAAGGAGTGGCTGGTGATCCTGGACGACTGGCTCGACGGCGTGGACGGCTCCACCCCCGACGAGGTCCTGAACCAGCTCAAGCCCGGCGGCTCCATGGACATGGGGGGTATGGCCATGGGGCCGGGCCACCACAGTCAGAGCCCGGGCGGGTCGAAGAAGGCGCACGCCTCGCCGGCCAAGAAGTCCTCGGGCCCCAACCGGGTGCTGCACAAGTCCCACAGCCGGATGCTCCACGGGGAGGGCGGCAGCGTCGCCTACCCGTGCTACCTGGTCAACGGGCGCCTGCCGGACAACCCCTCGGTGTTCCGCTGCCGTCCCGGCGACCGCGTGCGGCTGCGCATCATCAACGCCGGTTCGGAGAGCGCCTTCCGGGTCGCGCTCGGCGGCCACAAGATGACCGTCACGCACACCGACGGCTATCCCGTGAAGCACAAGCAGACCGACTCCCTCCTGATCGGCATGGCGGAGCGGTACGACGTGCTGGTCACGGTCCATGACGGGGTCTTCCCCCTGGTCGCGCTCCCCGAGGGCAAGAAGGGCAGGGCGCTCGCCGTCCTGCGCACCGACAAGAAGAGCAGGAACCTTCCCTCAGCCGATGTCCACCCGGACGAACTCGACCGGGAGACCGTCCCCGCGCGCCGCCTGCTGCCGGACGACTCCGTGGCGCTGCGCGAGCGTGACCCCGACCGCGAGCTGCGCATCAGGATCACCGGCAGCATGGAGAAGTTCGACTGGGGGTTCGACCACAAGGCCTACTCCGCCCAGCAGCGTCACGCGGTCCGGGCCGGCGAGCGCGTGCGGCTCACCCTCATCAACGCCACCAGCATGTGGCACCCGATGCATCTGCACGGGCACACCTTCTCGGTGACCGGCCTGGACTCCGTGGGCGCGCGCAAGGACACCGCGCTCGTGCTGCCGCACCGGAAGCTGGTGATCGACTTCGACGCCGACAACCCGGGACTGTGGATGCTGCACTGCCACAACCAGTACCACTCGGAGAGCGGGATGATGACGGTGCTGGGCTACCGCAAGTGACGTCCGGGTGACGCGGCCGGTCCGGGCCGGGCCGCGCGGGGGCCTTCGCACGCCCGGGCGGCCCGGCAGCGCGTCGGCGGGGCTCCGCACGCCCGGGCCGGTCCGCTCAGCCCGTGCTCTCCAGGCTCTGCCCCTTCAGCAGGAACCACGCCACGGCCGAGGCCGCGAGGAGGACCACCGCCCCCGCTCCCGAGGCCAGGTGGAGACCGTGCACAAAGGAGTCGCGGGCCGCGTCGAGCAGGGCCTCCGCCTGCTGCGGCGGCAGGTGGGCCGACGCCTGCACCGCGGCCCCCAGGGACTCATGGGCGTCGGCCGGGGTTCCGGCCGGGCCGGTGAAGCCGCGGTAGACACCGGTCACGATCGAGCCCAGCAGGGCGATGCCGAGCGCCGCGCCCAGCTCGTACGCCGTCTCGGAGACCGCCGAGGCGGCGCCGGCCTGGTCCTTGGGGACGCTGGAGAGGATGACGTCGGCGGTCACCGTGAAGGAGAAGCCCGCGCCGACGCCCACGACCAGCAGGGCGGCGCCGAGGACCGGGTAGCCGGTGGACTGGCCGAGGGCCGTCAGCGCTGCCAGGGCGACACCGACGGCGGCCAGGCCGCCCGAGACCACCGTGCGGACCGAGAAGCGCCGGGCGGCACGGCCCGCGACCAGACCGGCCGCCACCGCGCCCACGGCGGCGGGCAGTTCGGCCAGACCGGCCTCGAACGGGCGTCGGCCCTGGACGAGTTGCAGGTACTGCGAGAGGAAGAACACCAGCCCGGACATGCCGAGGACGGTCAGCAGGTCGGCGAGGACCGCTCCGCTGAAGCCGCGGCGCCGGAACAGCCGCATGTCGAGCAGCGGTACCGGCATGGTGAGCTGGCGGTGGACGAAGCCGTAGAGGGCCGCCGCACCCAGCAGGCCGGAGCCGAGGACCGTCCCGGTGAGGCCGTGGGTGGCCGCCTCCTTCACCGCGTAGACCAGGGCGATCATGCCGATCAGCGACAGCAGGACGCTGATCAGGTCCCACGGGCCCGGGTGCGGATTGCGGGACTCGGGCAGGGTGCGGATCCCGACCAGGACCAGGACCGCCATCACCGGCAGGTTGATCAGGAAGACCGAGCCCCACCAGAAGTGTTCGAGGAGGAATCCGCCGGCGATCGGGCCGACGGCCGTACCGGCGGAGGCGGTGGCGCCCCAGATGCCGACGGCCAGGCTGCGCTCGCGCGGGTCGTGGAAGATGTTGCGGATCAGGGCCAGGGTGGCCGGCATCAGCGTCGCGCCCGCGACGCCGAGCAGCGCCCGGGCCAGGATCATCAGTTCGGGTGTCGTCGCGTAGGCGTTGAGCACGGACAGCGCGCCGAACGCCGTGGCGCCGACCAGCAGGATGCGCTTGCGGCCGATGCGGTCGCCGAGGCTGCCCATGGAGACCAGCAGACCGGCGATGACGAAGGAGTAGACGTCGCCGATCCACAGCAGCTGGGTGCCGGAGGGGTCGAGGTCTTCACTGATGTAGGGGGTCGCCAGGCCGAGGACGGTGGCGTCGACGGCCACCAGCAGCACGGCCAGGACGAGGACGGAGAGCGCGAGCCAGCGGCCCGGGCGCTTCACCGCCCCGGTCTCGTGTGCCGGCTGCAGGGTGCTGGTCATGATTCCTCTCTTCGTGCGCGTGTGCGTCGTGCGTGTTCGTCACGGGGTGGTGCGTCGTGCGCCGCCGAGCAGCAGCTCGACGATCATGTAGGTGAAGTCGTTGGCGGCCACCCGGCCCTCGCTGACGGCCCAGGCGCCGGAGGCCAGCAGGCCGTAGAGGGCCTCGGTGAGCCAGGCCGGGGTGAGGTCGATGCGGAACTCGCCGGTCTCCTGACCGCGCCGGAACAGGGCCGTGAGGCGTTCGTCCATGCGGGCCCAGCCCTGGTTCTGCTGCTCGCCCTCGAACAGCTGGTTCTCGGTGTAGAGGAAGGCGAGCAGTCCGGCGGCGGGTTCGATCGCGCGGACGAGACGGTGTACGGCCTCGCCCGCCGGCCCCTCGTCCACCCGGGCGGTGTCCAGTGCGGCCTCGCACTCGGCGATGCCGAGCGCCTCCAGCGCCCGGACGAGGGCGTCACGGCCGGCGAAGTGGCGGTGCAGCGTGGCGCGGCTGATCCCGGCGGCCTTGGCGACCTCGTCCATGGTCGCCGTGGATTTGCGCGTCAGCAGGGTGGCTGCGCTGCGCAGCACGTGGTCACGATCGAGGGCCATGAGACAACAATAGCCCACGTGAGACATTCTTGTCTCACAGTGGGCATGCGTGACTCATAGCTGCTGATCAGGACGCTGATCGTCAGTGCCAGGGCAGCCCTGCGCGCCGCTTCCAGTAGGCGGCCGGCTCCTCCCTCAGCGTGGCGAGGCGGGTCAGCTGGTCCACGTCGAGGTCGACGGCGGGGGCGTGCAGGTTGGAGAAGAGCTGGGGGACGGTCGCGGCGCCGGAGAGGACCACGCCGGCCCACGGCTGGCGCAGGATCCAGGCGAGGGCGACGGCGTCGCAGCCGAGGGAGGTCTCCTCGGCCACCGCCTTCAGCATGTCCGGGGCGTGGGGTTCGGCCAGCCGGCCGTTGGCCATGCCCTCCTTGACGATCACGGTGAGCCCCGCGTCGTGCGCCTCGGCGAGGGCGGGGCCGGCCGAGGTCTCCAGGGCGTTGTACGTGGACTGGACGGTACGGAAGAGGGGTTCGCCGTCGACCGTGACGGCAAGGGCGGCGCGGATCGCGTCGGCCTGGGCGGGGCCGCTGGTGGAGAAGCCGACGGTCAGACCGCCGGCGGCGGCCTCGGCGAGCCGCGCGTGCAGGTCCCGGTCGGTGAGGGCCGGGCTGTCCGGGGTGACGGAGTGGATCTGGTAGAGGTCGAGCCGGTCGCCGAGCAGGGCGTCGGTCTCGGCGCGCTGCCGGTCGTAGGTGGCGAGGCCGTGGTCCTTGACCTCGTGCTGTTCGGCGTCCGTCGTCCAGCCGGCGGTGTAGGTGTAGCCCCACTTGCTGCCGACGACCACGTCGTCGATGTCGGGGCGGGCGTTCAGCCAGTCGGCGAGGAACTCCTCGGAGCGGCCGTAGGAGCGGGCCACGTCGAAGTACCGGACGCCCTGGGCGTAGGCCGCGTCGAGGAGTTCGTGGGTGCGGGTGCGCAGGGCGTCCGCGCTGCGGTTCTCGCCGAGGTCCCGGTCCCTGCCGAGGTTGATGTAGCCGGGGCGGCCGACCGCGGCGAGGCCGAGGCCGATGTGGCAGGTGGGGGTGGTGGCTGTGGCCAGTCGCGCGAAGGGCATCGCGGGCTCCGTTCGGTCGGCTCCGGTCCGGCTTTCGACCAACGTAACCCGCGGTGGGCCGGGGGGCCGGGCGCCATCTGGCTCGGGCCCTGAGGTGGTTCGGCGGGTGCGCGTACCTCGTGGTTGCCCGCGCCGTTCCCCGCGCCCCCTTGCGCCTCTGGGCCCCAGGTGCGTCGGCGGGTGCGGCGGGTCTGTGGTTGCCCGCGCCGTTCCCCGCGCCCCTTTGGGGGGCGCGGGGTTCGGGGGGCTGTCAGGGGTGGGTTTTGGCTGTTGCCCAGGTCTGCTGGGCCGCTACGTCGGCCTTCACCTCTGCCAGTTGGACGGCCACCGCGGCGGGGGCCGTGCCGCCTCGGCCGTTGCGGGACGCCAGCGCGCCGGGGACGTTGAGGACCGAGCGGACCTCCGGGGTGAGGTGGGCGGAGATCTTCGCGAACTGCTCGTCCGTGAGGTCGTCCAGTTCCTTGCCCTCGGCCTCGGCGACCTTGACGCACTCCCCCGCGACCTCGTGCGCCACGCGGAACGGCACGCCCTGCCGGACCAGCCACTCGGCGATGTCGGTGGCGAGCGAGAAGCCCGCCGGGGCCAGCTCCTCCATGCGCTCACGGTGGACGGTGAGGGTGGCGATCATGCCGGTGAAGGCGGGGAGCAGCACCTCCAGCTGGTCGCAGGAGTCGAAGACCGGCTCCTTGTCCTCCTGGAGGTCGCGGTTGTAGGCGAGGGGCAGTGCCTTGAGGGTGGCCATCAGTCCGGTGAGGTTGCCGATGAGACGGCCGGACTTGCCCCGGGCCAGCTCGGCGATGTCCGGGTTCTTCTTCTGCGGCATGATCGACGAGCCCGTGGAGAACGCGTCGTGCAGCGTGACGAAGGAGAACTCCTTGGTGTTCCAGAGGATGATCTCCTCGGCGATCCGGGAGAGGTTCACGCCGATCATCGCGGTGATGAAGGCGAACTCGGCGACGAAGTCACGGGAGGCCGTGCCGTCGATGGAGTTGCCGGCACTGCCGTGCTCGAAGCCGAGGTCCTCGGCGACCGCCTCCGGGTCCAGGCCCAGGGAGGAACCGGCGAGCGCGCCGGAGCCGTACGGCGACACGGCCGTCCGCTCGTCCCACTGGCGCAGCCGCTCGGCGTCCCGGGACAGGGACTGTACGTGGGCCAGGACATGGTGGGCGAAGAGCACCGGCTGGGCGTGCTGGAGGTGGGTGCGGCCGGGCATCGCGACGTCCGGGTGGGCCTCGGCGAGGCCGATCAGCGCCTCCTGGAGGTCGGCGATCAGGCCGCCGATCGTCCGGGCGTGGTCCCTGAGGTACATCCGGAAGAGGGTGGCCACCTGGTCGTTCCTGGACCGGCCGGCGCGAAGCTTGCCGCCGAGGTCCGGGCCGAGGCGCTCCAGCAGGCCGCGCTCCAGGGCGGTGTGCACGTCCTCGTCGGCGACGGTGCCCACGAAGGTGCCGGCGGCGACGTCCGCCTCCAGCAGGTCGAGCCCGGCGATCATCCGCTGGAGCTCGTCCTCGGTGAGCAGTCCCGCCTTGTGCAGCACGCGCGCGTGGGCGCGCGAACCGGCGATGTCGTAGGGCGCCAGTCGCCAGTCGAAGTGGACGGACGCGGACAGCTTCGCCAGCGCCTCGGCGGGACCGTCGGCGAAACGGCCGCCCCAGAGCCGTACGTCACCGCTGTTGCTGCTCACTTGCGTTGCTCCTCGAAGCTTGTGATGTGCCACCGCCTCCCCACCCTTCCAGGCGGGGAGGCGGCTGTCAGGCCGATGCGCGCGAGGTGACCCGCGGGGGTTACGCCAGGTCCCGCTTGGCGGCGATCTTCGACGACAGGCTGTAGATGTCGATGAAGCCCTTGGCCGCGGCCTGGTCGAAGGTGTCGCCGGTGTCGTAGGTGGCCAGGTTGAAGTCGTACAGGGACGACTCCGAGCGCCGGCCGGTGACGACCGCGCGGCCGCCGTGCAGGGTCATCCGGATGTCGCCGGTGACATGCTGGCTGGCCTCGTCGATGAAGCCGTCCAGGGCGCGCTTGAGCGGGGAGAACCACTGGCCGTCGTAGACCAGCTCGCCCCAGCGCTGCTCGACCTGCCGCTTGTAGCGGGCCAGCTCGCGCTCGACGGTGACGTTCTCCAGCTCCTGGTGGGCCGTGATCAGCGCGATCGCGCCCGGGGCCTCGTAGACCTCGCGGGACTTGATGCCGACGAGGCGGTCCTCGACCATGTCGATCCGGCCGATGCCCTGGCCGCCCGCGCGCTCGTTGAGCTGCTGGATGGCCTGGAGGACCGTGACGGGCTTGCCGTCGATCGCGACCGGGACGCCCTGCTTGAAGCTGATGACGACCTCGTCGGCCTCGCGCTGGACGGCCGGGTTGGAGGTGTACTCGTAGATGTCCTCGATAGGGGCGTTCCAGATGTCCTCCAGGAAGCCCGTCTCGACCGCGCGCCCGAAGACGTTCTGGTCGATGGAGTACGGGGACTTCTTGGTGGTGGCGATCGGGAGCTGCTTGGCCTCGCAGAAGGCGATCGCCTTGTCCCGGGTCATCGCGTAGTCGCGGACCGGGGCGATGCACTTCAGGTCGGGGGCGAGGGCGACGATGCCGGCCTCGAAGCGGACCTGGTCGTTGCCCTTGCCGGTGCAGCCGTGGGCGACCGTGGTGGCGCCGTGCTTCTTGGCGGCGGCGACGAGGTGCTTGACGATCGTCGGCCGGGAGAGGGCGGAGACCAGCGGGTAGCGGTCCATGTACAGGGCGTTGGCCTTGATCGCCGGGAGGCAGTACTCGTCGGCGAACTCGTCCTTGGCGTCGGCGACCTCGGCCTCCACCGCACCGCACGCGAGGGCGCGCTTGCGGATGACGTCCAGGTCCTCGCCGCCCTGGCCGACGTCGACCGCAACGGCGATGACCTCGGCGCCCGTCTCCTCGGCGATCCAGCCGATGGCGACGGAGGTGTCCAGACCGCCTGAGTAGGCGAGTACGACGCGCTCGGTCACGGGTTTCTCCTCACAGTGCATTCGCTGACATGCATGAGTATGCAGGGTTCTGCATGATTCGTCAATCAACGCCCTGGGCCGGCGGTCAGCCGCACCGGATCGGGTGATTCCTTAGACAGACGAAAGAGCCGGGGCGATACTCGGGAGACATGGGAAAGACCTACGAGCGCATAGACGGCAGACTCCGCGCCTTCATCGAGGAACAGCCCCTCTTCTTCACCGCGACCGCCCCGCTCGCCACCGACGGCACGGTCAACCTCTCCCCCAAGGGCCTCAAGGGCTCCTTCGTCGTCCTCGACGAACTCACCGTGGCCTACCTGGACTTCGCCGGCTCCAACGCCGAGACCATCGCCCACCTCCGGGAGAACGGGCGGATCACCCTGATGTGGTGCGCCTTCCAGGGCCCGCCGAACATCGTCCGCGTGCACGGCCGGGGCGAGCCGGTCTTCCGCGACGACCCGCGCTTCCCGGAACTGCTGGCCCGGTTCCCGGACATCGACCACACCGCCCACGGACTGCGCGCGGTCATCGTGGTCCACGCCGAACTGGTGCGTGACACCTGCGGGTACGCCGTCCCCTACATGGCGTACGAGGACGACCGCGATCTGCACGGCAAGCGGTTCGCCCGCGAGGACGACGCCTCGCTGAACATGTACTTCACCAAGAAGGAGCACGTCGCGACGAGCCTGGACGGACTGCCCGGGCTGCCGTTGCCGTTGCCGCCGTCTACTGTCTGAGCCATGCGCCCCGGTGTGGTCCTCGCCCTCGTGTCCGCCTCCTCCCTCGCCCTGCTCGGCGCCGCGCCGGGCCGCGGCCCGGCACCGCTGCCGGCCGGGATGGCGGACACGGGCGGCGGCAGCCAGCTGATCCTCGCCCAGGCCCCGGACACCGGCTCCACGGAGGGCACGGTCAGCTGGTGGGACCTCCGGGACGGGCAGTGGGTCCAGGCCGGGTCCGCGCCGGCCCGGTTCGGGTCCAACGGGCTGGTGGAGGGCACCACCCGGAAGCAGGGCACGAACACGACACCGACGGGGCTGTACGAGCTCCCCTTCGCCTTCGGGATCAAGACGGCGCCGGCCGGGACGCGGGTCGCGTACCGCCCGGTGCGGGAGAGCTCCTGGTGGTGCCAGGACAACGACTCCGCCTCGTACAACCGCTGGGTCGACCCCCTGCCGGCCGACTGCGCCGCGGCCGAGTCGGAGCACCTGATCGACTACCAGGCGCAGTACGCCTACGGCCTCGTCGTCGCCTTCAACTACGCGCAGCCGGTCCGCGGACGCGGCGCCGGCATCTTCCTGCACGTCAACGGGGAGGCCGCCACGGCCGGGTGCGTGTCGGTGCCGGAGGACGCGATGCAGCGGATCCTCGGCTGGACCGACCCGAAGACGAACCCGCACATCGCGATCGGCACGGAGAGCGGCGAAACCGCGCTCACCCGGTACTGACCCGCCCGGGGGCGGCCGCACGGTGAAAGCGGCCGCCCCCCACACACACCAGCGGTCCCTCCGTCCGCTCCGGACTCGGCCGGCCTCTGAACACTCGGCGGACGCCGCACGTATTCACGGGCCAAGGGTCAAGTCCCCCCGGAGGAACCGTGACCACCACGCTCGCAGGCGGACGTGCCGCCCGCCGCCAGACGATGCGCCGCATCCGCCCGCGCCGCTCCCCGGCCGTCCCGCTGCTGCTCGCCGTCTGGGCGGGCGCGGTGGCCGTGCTGTGGCTGTGGTGGCACAACACCCCCTCCATCGCCGACGACACCGGCCGGATCCTCAACGCGGGCCGGATCACCGGTCTGCTGGCGGGCTATCTGATGGCGCTGGTCGTGCTGCAGATGGCGCGCGTCCCCGCGCTGGAACGGCGGGTCGGCTCCGACCGGGTGGCCCGCTGGCACGCGATGAGCGGCCGGTACACGCTGTCCCTGATCGTGGCGCACGTCTTCCTCACCATGTGGGGGTACGCGCGCCAGGCCGGCAAGTCGCTCGGCGACATCGTCCAGCAGACGGTCGACTCCGTCGAACAGCTGCCGGACATGGGGAAGGCCGCGATCGGCACCGGCCTGTTCGTGGTCATCGGCCTGTCGTCGATCGGCGGGATCCGCCGCCGGCTGCCGTACGACGCCTGGTACCACGTGCACCTGCTGACGTACGCGGCGGTGTTCCTGACGTTCTGGCACCAGATCAGCACCGGCAACGACTTCGCGGTCGAGCCGGCCGCCAAGACCTTCTGGTACGGCCTGTACGGCGCGGTCACCGCGCTGGTGGTCTGGTACCGCGTCCTCACCCCGATCCGGCTGAACGTCCGCCACCGCATGCGCGTGGAGGCGGTGGTCGAGGAGACGCCCGGCATCGTGTCGGTGCTGATCAGCGGGCACAAGCTGCACCGGATGGGCGCGGAGGCGGGCCAGTTCTTCCGCTGGCGCTTCCTCGCCCCGGGCATGCGCTTCAGCTCGCACCCGTACTCCCTCTCGGCCGCCCCGCGCCCCGGCATGCTGCGGATCACGGTGAAGGCGATCGGTGACCACAGCGCCCGGCTGCGGGAGCTGACGCCCGGAACCCGGGTGTGGGCGGAGGGCCCGTACGGCGCGCTCACCGCGCAGCGCCGCAGCCGCGGCAAGGTGCTGCTGGTCGCGGGCGGGGTGGGCATCACGCCAATGCGGGCGCTGTTCGAGACGCTGCCCGGGGCGGCCGGGGACATCACCCTCCTGTACCGGGCCAACACCACCCAGGACCTGGCGCTGTGGGACGAGCTGGCGGCGATCGCCGAGGAGCGGGGCGCCCGGCTGATGTACGCCGTGAACAGCCCCGAGGGCGAGCGCCCCGACATCTCCGCGGAGAACCTCCAGCGGAAGGTCCCGGACATCGACCGGCACGACGTCTTCATGTGCGGTCCGCCCGGGTTCGCGCAGTCGGTGTACGAGGCACTGCGCGGGGCGGGGGTTCCCGCCCGCCGTATCCACCACGAGTCGTTCGAGATGTGAGCGGAGCTGCGAAAGCGATGAGGAAGAGCCACCCCGTCCGACGGGTCGTGCTGGCGAGCGCCGCGACCGTGTCCGCAGTCGTGCTGCTGCTGTCGCTGAAGCCGGCGTCGGACCCGGCCACGGCGTCGGCGGCGGGCGCCGCCCCGCAGCAGACGGCGGGTCAGCGACCGCAGGGCGGGGCCCGGGCCGGCTCCGGCACCGTGACCGGTGACGCGGCGCAGACGCAGTACGGGGCCGTGCAGGTACGGCTGACCGTGAGCGCCGGGAAGATCACCGAGGCGGAGGCGGTCCAGGCACCCAAGGGCGGCCTCAGCGACCAGAAGACCCAGCTCGCGATCCCGAGACTCAACCAGGCGGCGGTGACCGCGGGCAGCGCGGACATCGACTCGGTGTCCGGGGCGACGTACACGAGCGAGGGCTACAAGAAGTCGCTGCAGTCCGCGCTGGACAAGGTGGAGCCGGCCGCTTCGGGCGCCGACGGCCCGGCCGCGGGCTCCTCGGGCCCGGCGCAGGCGCGCACCGTCACGGGGAAGGCGGCGCAGACCCAGTACGGGCCGGTCCAGGTGCGGATCACCGTCAGCGCCGGGAAGATCACCGAGGCGGAGGCGGTCCAGGCACCCAAGGGCGGCCTCAGCGACCAGAAGACCCAGCTCGCGATCCCGAGACTCAACCAGGCGGCGGTGGCCGCGGGCAGCGCGGACATCGACGCCGTCTCCGGGGCCACCTACACCAGCACCGGCTACCGGCAGTCGCTGCAGTCGGCCCTGGACCAGGCCGGTGACTGACACGGTGGCCGAACCGGCGAGTGCTCCGGAGGTGGCGCGTCACGCGGAGGAGGTCATGGGGACCGTCTTCTCGTTCGACGTCCGCGGCGGGGAACCGGCCGCGGTACGGGAGGCGCTCGCCGAGGCCGTCGCCGGGCTGCACCGGGCGGACGCGGTGTTCAGCACGTACCGCGAGGACAGCGACGTGTCGCGGCTGGCGCGGGGCGAGCTGAGCGTCGAGCGGTGCGCTCCCGAGGTGGCCGAGGTGCTGGAGCTGGCGGCCGAGGCGGAGCGGGTGAGCGAGGGCTGGTTCAGCACGCGGTACCAGGGCTCGCCGGACCCCACCGGCATCGTCAAGGGCTGGGCGGCCGAGCGGGCGGCGCGGACGGTCGGGAAGGTCGAGGGGGTGCACGGGGTCAGCGTCAACGGCGGCGGTGACGTACAGCTGCTGGGTGCGCCGGAGCCGCGTCGGGCCTGGCGGGTGGGAGTGGCCGATCCGCTCCGGCCCGGCGGGCTGGCGGCGGTGATCTCGGCGGCCGGCACCGAGGAGCTGGCGGTGGCGACGTCCGGTACGGCGGAACGGGGGGCGCACATCATGGATCCGCGCACCGGCCGGCCCGCGGTGACGGACCTGGTGGCGGTGACGGTGGTGGGGCCCCGGCTCACCTGGGCGGACTGCTGGGCCACGGCGGCGTTCGCGATGGGCTCGCGGGCGGGGCTCGCATGGCTGGAGTCGCTTCCGGACGTCGAGGCCCTGCTCATCACCGCCGGGGACGAGGTGCGCTGCACCGACGGTCTGGCGGCACGGCTGGGCTGAGCGGTGGTTCACTCCTCCGGGGTCAGGACCTGTCCCTTCCGCAGGGGGGCGGTGGCGAGGACGGTGCCGTCGGCGGAGGTCAGGCGGGCGCCGGAGAACCGGGTGAGATCGACGTCGACGCCCGCACCCCAGTGGCCGCGTCCGTCGCGCACGGGGAACGTGCCGACGCGGACGTCCGTGCCGTCGCCGCGCTCCAGGAGACAGGTGACCTCGCCGGTGTACGGGGTGCCGGGGCCGGTGAGGGCGACGGACACGAAGATCCAGGCGGGGCTGCCGGGGTGGGCGTAGATCTCGCCGACCGCGGCGCCGCCCCCGGCCGGGGTCATGTCGCCGACGAGCACGGGCTCGGACTCGACGGCGGGCGGCGGTGCGGCGGTGACGTCCTGCACGGCGGTGCCGACCGCCCAGCCGGCGAACCCGACGGCGAGGGCGGCCGCGGCGGCGGCCGCCGCGAGCCGCAGCCGGGCCCGCCGGGCGCGGACCCGCAGGCCCTGGTGCGCGGGGCCGGGGGCGCGGGCCCGCCGGTGGCCCCCGGCCGGGGCCGCCTGCCGGGCCAGCCCGCGCGCCACCCGGTTGTCGAAGCCGGGCGGTGGCTCGCCGTCGGGCAGCAGGCCGATCAGCCGGTCGCCGACGAGGGTCAGTTGCCGGACGTACTCCCGGCAGTCGGCGCAGCGGTCCAGATGGGCGACCGCCTCGGCCCGCTCCCGGCCGGGCAGCACGCCCAGCGCCAGTTCGGCGCCGACCTCCCGCAGCGTGTCGCAGGTGGGGTCACTGGACATGGTCGCCTCGCTCCAAAGACGCGACGACGGCCCGGAGTTTCGCCATCGCCGCCCTGATCCGCGTCTTGGCGGTGCCCAGCGGTATCCGCTCCGCGTCGGCGACCTGCCGGGCCGTCATGCCGTAGACGCCCGCCATCATCACCGCCCGGGCCTGTTCGCGCGGCAGGCGGGCCAGGGCGGCGCGGAGCTGGGTGGAGGCCTCGTCGGCCAGCGCCCACCGCTCGGGGGTCTCGGTGACGACGCCGAGGAGTTCCTCCAGGTCCTCGGGCGCCATCGGCTCGGTCCGCCGCGCTCGGACGGCGTCGACGGCCAGGTTGTGCGCGATGGTGGTCAGCCAGGTCATCACCGAGCCGCGGCGCGGGTCGTAGATCTGGGCGTGCCGCCACGCACGCTCGAACGTCTGCTGGGCGACGTCCTCGGCGAGCTGCGGGTCCCTGGTGACGGCCATGGCGACCCCGAAGACCCGGTGCTGGAACCTCCGGACGAAGATCACGGCGAGCTCCGGATCGCCGGTGGCCAGCCCGGAGAGCAGAGCCTCGTCCGGGAGACGGCCGACGGGGAACCGTGAGCCCGACACACCTCTGTATACGTTCGGCGGCCACCAGGGGATTGCCCGCCCGCCTGTCCGCCCGCCGCGGAAGATCACATGGACATTCTCCGTCGGCGGACCGGGCCCCGCATGCGGGTCAGTGGCCGTTCTGCGCCAGCCGCAGCAGGTGGTCCGCCAGCGCCTGGCCCCCGGTCGGATCCCGGCTGATCAGCAGCAACGTGTCGTCGCCCGCGATCGTGCCGAGGATGTCGTGCAGCTCCGCCTGGTCGATGGCGGAGGCCAGGAACTGCGCGGCCCCGGGCGGGGTCCGCAGGACCACCAGGTTCGCCGAGGCCTCCGCGGAGATGAGCAGTTCCTGCGACAGGCGCCGCATCCGCTCCTCTTTCGCCGACTCCCCCAGCGGCGCCCGCGGGGTACGGAATCCGCCCTCGCTCGGCACCGCGTAGATCAGGTCGCCGTCGTTGTTGCGGATCTTCACCGCGTTCAGCTCGTCGAGATCCCGGCTGAGCGTCGCCTGCGTGACGTTCAGCCCGTCGTCGGCGAGCAGTTTGGCCAGCTGGCTCTGCGACCGCACCGGCTGCCGGTTGAGGATGTCCACGATCCGGCGGTGCCGTGCGGTGCGGGTCTGCGGTACGGCGGGCCCGGCTCCCTGGGCCTGCTCGTGGTCCTGCGCCTCGCTCATCGTCGTCTCATTCCCCGGATCGTCCGTCCCCGTTCGCTGCGTCGAGGATGCCGGGCAGCGCCTGGAGCAGCGCGCCCGCCTCGTCGTCGCGGAGATTCAGCGGCGGCATGAGCCGTACGACGTCGGGGGCGGGCGCGTTCACCAGGAACCCGGCCTCCTGGGCCGCCTGCTGCACCTGCGGCGCGCGGGGCCCGGTGAGCACGATACCCAGGAGCAGGCCCGCACCCCGGACATAATCGATCAACGGGTGGTTCAGGGCCTCGATTCCTTCACGCAACCTCTCGCCCTGCCGCTTGACGTTGCCCAGCAGGCCCTCGCCCTCGATGGTGTCGAGCACGGCGAGTCCGGCGGCGCAGGCGACGGGGTTGCCGCCGAAGGTGGTCCCGTGGTGGCCCGGCCGGAGCAGCTCGGCGGCCCGGCCGAAGGCCACGGTCGCGCCGAGCGGCAGTCCGCCGCCCAGCTGCTTGGCGAGGGTGACGACGTCGGGCAGCACGCCCTCGTGCGCCTGGTACTCGAACCAGGTGCCGGTCCGGCCGATGCCGGTCTGCACCTCGTCCAGGACCAGCAGCGCGCCGGTGGCGGCGGTGATCGCGCGGGCCGCCTTGAGATAGCCGGCCGGGGGCACGACCACGCCGTTCTCCCCCTGGACCGGCTCGATGACCACCAGGGCCGTCTCCTCGGTGACGGCGGCGGCCAGTGCCTGCGCGTCGCCGTAGGGGACGTGGGTGACGTCGCCGGGCAGCGGCCGGAAGGGGTCCTGCTTGGCGGGCTGGCCGGTGAGCGCGAGGGCGCCCATCGTGCGGCCGTGGAAGCCGCCGTCGGTGGCGACCATGTGGGTGCGCCCGGTGAGCCGGCCGATCTTGAAGGCGGCCTCGTTCGCCTCGGCGCCGGAGTTGCAGAAGAAGACCCGGCCCTCGCGCCCGAAGAGCGTCAGGAGCCGTTCGGCGAGGGCGACGGTGGGCTCGGCCATGAAGAGGTTGGAGACGTGGCCGAGGGAGGCGATCTGCGTGCTGACGGCCGCCACGACGGCGGGGTGGGCGTGACCGAGCGCGTTGGTGGCGATGCCGCCGACGAAGTCCAGGTACTCCCGGCCCTCGGCGTCCCACACCCGGGCGCCCTCGCCCCGGACGAGGGGGAGGCGCGGGGTGCCGTAGTTGTCCATGAGGGCGCCCTGCCACCGCTGGGTCAGCTCCTGGTTGCCGGTCACTGCGCTTCCCCCTGGTGCTCGTCGGGCACGACCATCGTGCCGATGCCTTCATCGGTGAAGATCTCCAGCAGGATCGAGTGCTGGACCCGGCCGTCGATGACGCGGGCCGTCGTCACGCCGCCTCGCACGGCGTGCAGGCAGCCCTCCATCTTCGGCGCCATGCCGGAGCTCAGGTCCGGCAGCAGCTTCTCCAGCTGGGCCGCGGTGAGGCGGCTGATCACCTCGTCGGAGTTCGGCCAGTCCTCGTAGAGGCCCTCGACGTCGGTGAGGACCATGAGGGTTTCGGCGCCCAGTGCCGCAGCGAGTGCCGCAGCCGCCGTATCAGCATTGACGTTGTAGACATGTCCGTCGTCCTGACTGCGGGCGATCGAGGAGACGACCGGGATGCGGCCGTCGGCGAGCAGGGCCTCGATCGCGCCCGTGTCGATCGCGGTGATCTCGCCGACCCGCCCGATGTCGACCCGTTCCCCGTCGATCTCGGGGGTGTGCCTGGTCGCGGTGATGGTGTGCGCGTCCTCGCCGGTGAGGCCGACGGCGAGCGGGCCGTGCTGGTTGAGCAGGCCGACCAGTTCGCGCTGCACCTGCCCGGCGAGCACCATCCGTACGACGTCCATGGCGTCCTCGGTGGTGACGCGCAGGCCGGCCTTGAACTCGCTGACGATGCCGTGCTTGTCGAGGGCGGCGCTGATCTGGGGGCCGCCGCCGTGTACGACGACCGGCTTGAGGCCGGCGTGCCGCAGGAAGACGACGTCCTGGGCGAAGGCGGCCTTCAGTTCCTCGTTCACCATGGCGTTGCCGCCGAACTTGATGACGACGATCTTGCCGTGGTGCCGGGTCAGCCAGGGCAGCGCCTCGATGAGGATCTGCGCCTTGGGCAGTGCCGTGTGTTTCCGCGTCGTTCCGCTTTTGGGAGAGTCGCTCATGAGGAGTAGGCGCTGTTCTCGTGGACGTAGTCGGCGGTCAGGTCGTTGGTCCAGATGGTCGCGGTCTCGGTGCCCGCGGCGAGGTCGGCGACGATGTGGACCTCGCGGTAGCGCATGTCGACCAGCTCGCGGTCCTCGCCGACGGAGCCGTTCTTGCAGACCCAGACGCCGTTGATGGCGACGTTGAGCTGGTCCGGCTCGAAGGCGGCCCGCGTGGTGCCGATCGCGGAGAGCACGCGGCCCCAGTTGGGGTCCTCGCCGTGGATCGCGCACTTGAGGAGGTTGTTGCGGGCGATGCAGCGGCCCACCTCGACAGCGTCCTCCTCGGTCGCGGCGTTGACCACCTCGACCTTGATGTCCTTGCTGGCGCCCTCGGCGTCCCGGATGAGCTGCCGGCCGAGGTCGTCGCAGACCTGGCGTACGGCGTCGGCGAACTCCTCGTGGCCGGGCGTGATGCCGGAGGCGCCGGAGGCGAGCAGCAGCACGGTGTCGTTGGTGGACATGCAGCCGTCGGAGTCGACCCGGTCGAAGGTGACCTCGGTGGCGGCGCGCAGGGCGGTGTCCAGTGCGTCGTTGTCCAGGTCGGCGTCGGTGGTGAGGACGACGAGCATGGTGGCGAGGCCGGGGGCGAGCATGCCGGCGCCCTTGGCCATGCCGCCGACGGTCCAGCCGTTCTTCGCCACGACGGAGGTCTTGTGGACGGTGTCGGTGGTCTTGATGGCGATGGCGGCCTTCTCGCCGCCGTGCTCGGAGAGCTGGGCGGCGGCCGTCTCGATGCCCGGGAGCAGCTTGTCCATGGGCAGCAGGACGCCGATGAGCCCGGTGGAGCAGACGGCGATCTCGACGGCGCCGCGGCCGAGCGCCTCGGCGGCCTTCTCGGCGGTGGCGTGGGTGTCCTGGAAGCCCTTCGGGCCGGTACAGGCGTTGGCACCGCCGGAGTTCAGGACGACGGCCGAGACCTGGCCGCTCTTGAGGACCTGCTCGGACCAGAGGACCGGCGCGGCCTTCACGCGGTTGGAGGTGAAGACGCCCGCGGCGGCACGGCGCGGCCCGTCGTTGACCACGAGGGCCAGGTCGGGGTTGCCGTTCTCCTTGATCCCGGCGGCGATGCCCGCCGCCGTGAATCCCTTGGCTGCCGTGACGCTCACGGTGCGACTCCGATCGTGGAAAGTCCCGTGGTCTCCGGGAGACCCAGGGCGATGTTCATGCTCTGGACGGCACCGCCCGCGGTGCCCTTGGTCAGGTTGTCGATGGCGCTGATCGCGATGATGCGGCCCACGGCGGCGTCGTACGCGACCTGCAGCTGAACGGCGTTGGAACCGTGGACGGACGCCGTGGCGGGCCACCGGCCCTCGGGGAGCAGGTGGACGAACGGCTCGTCGGCGTACGCCTTCTCGTAGGCGGCGCGGACGGAGTCGGCCGTCACCCCGTCGGCGGCCGCGGCGCTGCACGTGGCCAGGATCCCGCGCGGCATCGGCGCGAGCGTGGGCGTGAAGGACACCGCGACCCGCTCGCCCGCCGCCGCGCTGAGGTTCTGGATCATCTCGGGGGTGTGCCGGTGGCCGCCGCCGACGCCGTACGGCGACATGGAGCCCATGACCTCGCTGCCGAGCAGGTGCGGCTTGGGCGCCTTGCCCGCGCCGGAGGTGCCGGACGCGGCGACGATCACCGCCTCGGGGGCGGCCAGGCCGGCCGCGTACGCCGGGTACAGGGCGAGGGAGACGGCGGTGGGGTAGCAACCGGGCACCGCGATGCGCTTGGCCCCCTCCAGCGCCGCGCGGGCACCCGGAAGTTCGGGGAGGCCGTAGGGCCAGGTGCCGGCGTGCGGGGAGCCGTAGAACGTCTCCCAGTCGGCCGGGTCCTTCAGCCGGAAGTCGGCGCCCATGTCGATCACGAGCACGTCGGGGCCGAGCCGCTCGGCGACGGCGGCGGACTGTCCGTGCGGCAGCGCGAGGAAGACCACGTCGTGGCCTGCCAGCGCCTCGGGCGTGGTCTCGGCCAGCACGCGGTCGGCCAGCGGCAGCAGATGCGGCTGGATCGCGCCGAGCCGCTGGCCGGCGTTGGTGTGGCCGGTCAGGGTGCCGATCTCGGTCTCGGGGTGCGCGAGGAGCAGGCGCAGGAGCTCTCCGCCCGCGTACCCGCTCGCTCCGGCCACCGCCGCACGTACTGCCATGTCCACCCTCCTCTGGATGGCATGACTATACGTATCGCTGCACGTTTATGCAACGACTATGCGATCGACCCGCTCTCCGCACCGGGGAGCATCACCCAGCGGGACACGACGAAGGTGACGGGGATGGCCGCGGCGGAGGCGAGGAGCGGGGCGAAGCGGCTGCCGGCGTGCAGGACGTCGACGATCAGGTACACCCCCGCCGTCGTGATCACGAAGTTGCTGACGTTGGTCAGCGGGAACAGCAGGAATTTACGCAGGGTGGGACGCGTCCGGTAGGTGAAGCGCGCGTTCAGGAAAAAGGATCCGATCATGCTGAGCACAAATGCGACGACGTGTGCGACCAGATATGGAAAAGCAGTGAGAAAAAGCAGGTAAAGACAGTAGTAGGTCGCCGTGTTGACCACACCGACCGCGGCGAAGGTGAGAATCTGCCGCGACATCGCACGATTCGGCATCAAGGGATGAGATCTTTCGTCCGTTCCACATTGGTCGCCTTCACCAGGAAGTGCGGACGCCCCTTCACCTCGTAGTAGATGCGGCCGGTGTACTCCCCGATGACTCCCAGCATGACCATCTGGACGCCCGCGAGGGCGGTGACGGCGGTGATGATGGTCACATAGCCCGGCGTCTGGACGCCGTTGACGAGCGCGGCGCCCACGATCCAGGCGGTGTACAGGCTCGCACACAGCAGCAGTCCCATGCCGAGCCAGAGCGCGGCGCGCAGCGGGCGGTTGTTGAAGGACAGCAGGCCGTCGAGGCCGTAGTTGAGCAGGCCGCGCAGGTTCCAGGAACTGCGGCCGGCCTCGCGCACGGCGTTCTGGTACTCGAAGGTGGTGCTCGGGAAGCCCACCCAGGCGAACAGGCCCTTGGAGAAGCGGTTGTACTCGGTCAGGGCCAGCACCGCGTCCACCACCCGGCGCGACAGGAGCCGGAAGTCCCCCACTCCGTCGGCGAGCTCGACATCAACCAGCCGGTTGACGAGCCGGTAGTACAGGCGGGCGGTGACGGTCCGGGTGAGCCGGTCGCCGGTGCGGGTGCGCTTGGCGATGACCTGGTCGTGGCCCTGTTCGCGCAGCTCGACCATGCGCTTGATCAGCCGCGGCGGGTGCTGCAGGTCGGCGTCCATCACGATCACCGAGTCGCCGGAGGCGTGCCGGAGACCGGCGAGCAGGGCCGCCTCCTTGCCGAAGTTGCGGCTGAAGGAGACGTAGCGCACCCGCGGGTCGTGGTCCGCCAGATGCCTCAGGACGGCGAGGGTACGGTCCCGGCTGCCGTCGTCCACGTACACGAACTCCATGTCGTGGCCGAGGGGCAGCAGTTCGTCGGCGACTTTCTGGACCTCCTCGTGGAACCGGGCGACGACGTCTTCCTCGTTGTAGCAGGGCGCGACGATCGATATCAGCATGGTGGGCCCCCCTGGGCGCGGTCAGGCAGCGGCGGTCACGCGCTCGCGCGGTGACGTGGTCGTGGGCGGCGCCGGGACGCGCCGGCGGCGGACGGCGGCGAGGACGGTGAGCAGGACGAGGGTCAGCAGTGAGCCGGCCCCGACCGCCGCGCCCAGCCGCAGCCCGGGTGGACGGAAGGTGCAGGTCAGACTGGTCGAGGTGGCGTCGAGGGGCACGGCGATCAGGCCGTGGTAGTCCCCCGCGGGCCGGGCCGGGCCGTCGCCCGCCGCGCACCGCCAGCCGGCGATCCGGGGCGCGGCGAGGACCGCGATCCCCTTGCTCCCCGCGGGCAGCCGGGCGTGCACGGTGCCGTCGGAGACGGTCACCTCCGTGGCGCCGGTGGCCTTCAGGTGCGCGGCGGCGGCGCGCAGCCGGCCGGTGTCGAGGCAGCCGATCGCGTCGGGCGGGACGCTGCCGGGCCGGGACGGGGTCAGCCGGATCCGCAGCCGCCCGGAGGCGGGGGCCGTGCCGAGCGGCTCCATGGCCGCGCGGTTGCGCGCGAGCCTGGAGTTGAAGTACGCGGTGGGGCCGCCGGCGAGCCGGGCGGTGCCGGCGTAGTGCGGGGCCCACAGGTGCACCTGGGTCCCCGCCGGGCAGCGGGCGGTGATCGTCGGCCGGGTCAGGGCGTTCCCGGAGCCGACCCGGCGCGACGGCAGCGGCTCGCCGGAGTCGTCCCGCACGGCGACGCGGGCCACGGTGTAGACGCGGGCGCCGAGGAGCATCTCCTGGTTGCGGAAGGGCGAGGCGCCGAACGGGCGCGGGTCCGGGGCGGGCCGCACCGTCACCAGGGGCGGCACGTCCCGCCGGGTCACGCCCGCGGGGTGCTCGGCCGGCGGCGCGTGCCTCTGGTGCTGGTCCGGCGGGGAGTGCACGCGGGCGCCGACGGAGAAGATCACGTCCATGACGGCGTTGTCCAGGCTCTGCACGCTGCGCCCGCGCGAGGTCCAGCCACCGCCGAGCGCGGTCAGGGTGCGGCTGAGGACGTCGGAGGTCAGGGAGCTGTAGTACTGGGCGCCCTGACCGCCCATCAGGAGCGGGTCGTTGCCGGTGGTCTGCTCGCGGCCGGGGTCGGTGCGGTACCGGGGCCAGTCGCCGGCCTCGGCGATCAGCGCCGACTCCCGCTCGTGCCGTTCGCCCCAGGGCGCGTAGTCGTCCATGTGCGCGAGGCGCAGCCGGGTGGCCACGGCCGAGGTGGCGGCGCTCTCCCCGATCTGTCCGCCGAGCAGGAGGAGGACGGCCAGCCCGGCGAGTCCGCCGCGGTGCCCGGCGCGGGCCAGCAGGACGAGCCCGCCCAGCGCCCCGGTGACGGCGAGCAGCAGCACCGGCCAGGTGAAGAACCGCACGGTCGTGCTGCGCCCGGCGAGGACGCTGATCAGGGTGAGCAGCGCGGCCGCCGCACCGAGGGTCCGCAGGTCCGGCGGGCCGTACGACAGTGCCTGCCAGGCGGCGAGGACGAGCAGCCCGCACACCACGAAGGTCTGCCGGTAGGGACTGCCCTGCGGGGTGGCGAAGGCGTGCCAGACCAGGTGGGTGGGTGCCCACTGGAGGGACAGGACCGCCGCGGCAACCAGGGCCGTCCAGCCCGCGCGGACCCGTCCGGGGACCGCTCGGTGGAAGGGCAGGGCGAGCGCCAGCAGCAGCGCGGTGGTACCGACGTAGAGGGCCGGCGAGCCCCAGCCGTACGCCGTCGGCAGCAGCCGGGCCAGCACGTCCTCGGCCGGTACCGGGCGGAAGGTGTTCACCCGGCCGGGGTAGGCGTGCCGGGTGCCGAAGTAGACGACCGTGACCAGCGGGGCGGCGAGACCCACGCCGAGGGTGACGGTGAGGACGGCACGGCCGGCCGCCGCGAGGGCCTGCCGCCGGGGCGGCCGGGTGAGCACGAGCCGGAGCAGCAGCACCAGGGCGGCGCCGAGGGTGGCCATGTAGGCGGTGTAGAAGTTGGCGGTCCAGGCGAGGGCGACGATCAGGACCCCGGGCAGCCGCCGGCGTCCGGCGAGCGCCCACTCGCCGACCAGGCAGAGCAGGGGCAGGGCGATCAGCCCGTCGAGCCACATGGGGTTGTAGTCGGCGTCGGCGAGGGTCCAGCCGCACAGCGCGTAGGAGGAGCCGAGCAGCCCCGCCGCCCACCAGCGGCCGGGGCGCAGGGTGAGGAGCAGCCAGGCCATGGCCGCGGCGGCGGAGGCGATCTTCAGGACGGTGATCGCGTAGACCGCGAGGTCGATCTCGTCCCGGGGGAAGAGGACGACCAGCGGGGCGAACGGGCTGCCGAGATAGGTGCCTAGGTCGGGCAGGAAGCTGGAGCCGTAGCCGGACTGCCAGTTGACGTAGAGGCCGCCCTGGGTCCTGCCGTGCAGCAGGTCCCACAGGTGGGCGTGGAAGGGCACGAACTGGTTGCCGAGGTCGTTGACGCTGCGGGTGCGTGGGCCGAAGGGATAGCAGCGCGCGAGCACGTCCGAGGCGCAGAGGGCGACGACCGTCAGGGCCGCGGCGAGCAGGGCGGCGGCCTGCCTCGGCCGCGATATCGCTTTCACACCCCGTTCCCGTCCGGGTGTCGCCACGCGTTCCCGCGGGCATTGCCACGTTCCCCCGGTGGAGTGTCGCGATGCATTTCGGCGGTCCTCACAGAATGTGCCCCCCATCTATTCGCCGACTTAGACGGAGAGCGTTTCCGGATGGTTGTGTGCGCACCGGAAAGTGACGCAACTTCCTGCGAGTACGGGAAACACCGCGTGAATTTAATGACGAGCCGGAGAACTCTGGATTTCCGGCTGGTGTTTTTCGGGTGAACCGGCCTTGCGGGCCGCGTAGGCCCGGGCCGCCCGGACCCGGTTGCCGCACTTGGTCGTGCACCAGCGGCGGGCACCGTGGGAGCGCAGGAACCAGCGGGCGCAGCCCTGGGCGGCGCACTCGGTGAGCTGGGCCGCGTCGGCACCGGTGAGCAGGTCGGTGGCGTCCTCGGCGAGCAGGGAGAGCGCGGCGGCGGCCGGGTTCCCGGAGTCGGGGACGGCGGCCCGGCGGGGGCCGTCGTCGCTCCAGGCCAGCCGGGGCGTGGCGGGTGCGGCGGCGAGGCCGGCGTTCAGGGTGTCGAGGGCGTCGGCGGGCGGCCGCGAGCCGGCGGCCCGGGCCGCGAAGAGGGCGCGCAGCGCCTCGCGCAGGGTCCGCAGCCGGCCGGACTGTCTGCCGTTCAGGGCGATCCGGTCGGGCAGCAGGGCGTGCCGGACCAGCCACAGGTGCGCGGCCTCGGTGTCGTCGAGCAGGTCGACGCGGCCGTGGCTGACGGTGAACCGCGTGTTGACCAGGGCCAGCGAGGCGTACCGGTCCTCCCCGGGGACCGGGAGCTGGTGCAGGTAGACGGGTGTCTCGTGATCCACGGCCCCATCATATCCGGGAGTCCTCACGGCAATTCTTGCGCTTCTCCGTGAGGAAGGCTTAGCGTGCCTCACGGAGAACGAGCTGCAAAACCGTGAGAGGTGAGATCCGTGGCCCTGGATGTGGACGCGCTGCGCAAGGACTTCCCGATCCTGGAGCGGACGGTGGAGAGCGGCGCCCCGCTCGTCTACCTGGACTCCGGGGCCACCACCCAGAAACCCCTGTCGGTCCTGGACGCGGAGCGGGACTTCTACCTCACGCGCAACGCGGCCGTGCACCGCGGTGCGCACCAGCTGGCGGGCGAGGCGACGGAGGCGTACGAGGACGCGCGGCACAGGATCGCCCGGTTCATCGGCGCCGCGGACGACGAGGTGGTGTTCACCAAGAACGCCACCGAGGGCATCAACCTCGTCGCCCACGCGCTCGGCAGCGCGGGCCGGCTCGGCCCCGGGGACCGGATCGTGGTGACGGAGATGGAGCACCACGCGAACCTGGTCCCCTGGCAGCAGCTGGCCGAGCGGACCGGCGCGACGCTGGACTGGTTCGGCCTCACCGACGAGGGCCGGCTGGACCTGTCCCGGGTGGACGAGCTGCTGGACGAGCGCACCAGGGTGCTCGCCCTCACCCACCAGTCCAATGTCCTCGGCACGCTCAACCCGGTCCGCGAGCTCGCCGACCGGGCCCGTGCGGCCGGCGCGCTGGTGGTCGTGGACGGCGCCCAGTCCGTCCCGCACCGCCCGGTCGACGTGCGGGAGCTGGGCGCGGACTTCCTCGTCTTCTCCGGGCACAAGATGCTCGGCCCGAACGGCATCGGCGTGCTGTGGGGCCGCGCGGAGCCGCTCGCCGCCCTGCCGCCCTTCCTCACCGGCGGCTCGATGATCGAGGTGGTGGAGATGGACCGCACCACCTTCCTGCCGCCGCCGCAGCGCTTCGAGGCGGGCGTGCCGATGACCGCGCAGGCGGTGGGGCTCGCGGCGGCGGTGGAGTACTTGGAGCGGCTGGGCATGGCGGAGGTCGCGGCGTACGAGGACACGCTCACCGCCCGCGCCCTGGAGCTGCTCGCCGAGGTGCCCGGGGTCCGGGTGGTCGGCCCCGCGGACCTCACCGACCGCGGCTCGGCCGTCTCCTTCACGGTCGACGGCATCCACCCGCACGACGTCGGCCAGGTGCTGGACGAGCGGGGCGTGGCCGTCCGCGTCGGCCACCACTGCGCCCGGCCGCTCGCGAAGCGGTACGGCGTCCCGGCGACCACCCGGGCGAGCTTCTACGTGTACAACACCCTGGAGGAGGTCGACGCGCTGGTGGCGGGGGTGCGGGCGGCCCAGCGGTACTTCGGCGTCTGACCGCGCTTGCGTTGGAGTGTGCTCCAACTCCTACGGTTTCCGTCATGAGCAACCAGCACAGCACCACCCGTGACGAGCGTTTCACCCACGGCCTGGAGGTCCTGCAGAGGGTCGACGGCGAGGCCGGGCAGCGGGTCCTCGACTCGCTCGCCGACATCAGCCCCGAGCTGGGCCACCAGGTCGTCGCCTGGGCCTTCGGGGAGATCTACGACCGGCCCGGACTCGCCCCCCGCGACCGCCAGCTGGTCACCCTGGGCATGCTCACCGCGCTGGGCGGCTGCGAGGCGCAGCTCGACGTGCATGTGAACGCGGCCCTGAACGTGGGCCTCACGCCGGAGCAGATAACGGAGGCCCTGCTGCACTCCGCCGTCTACTGCGGCATGCCGAAGGCGCTGAACGCCACCTTCGTCGCCAAGAAGGTCTTCGCCGAACGCGGGCTGCTGCCGGTCGGGCAGCAGCCCGAGCGGGAGACGCCGGCCGCCTCTGCCTGATCCGGAGGAATGTGACGGAGTCGCCGGGAAGGTAGAAGGTACAGGTGAACCGGCCGGCGACGCCGGTGAAGACGGGGCGGCCCCGCGGACGGCCGCCACTCGATACGAAAGGCGCACCGATGGGCGAGTTCTGGCCGGTCCCGGACGTGCTGGCCCACCTCGCCGGGCGCTGGCGGGTGGAGCGGGACGTACGGGACCTGGCGAACGGGGACGAGGGGCACTTCACGGGGGTGACCGTCTTCGGCCCGCTGGACGGCGGTGGGCTGCTGCACGAGGAGTCCGGGACCTTCACCTGGCGGGGCGTGGCACGGCCGGCCACCCGGACCCTGCGGTTCCTGCCGGGACCGACCCCCAGCCGGGCGGACGTGCGGTTCGCGGACGGCCGCCTCTTCCACGAGCTGGACCTGGCCACGGGGCGGTACGTCACCGACCATCCCTGCGCGGCCGACCTCTACCGGGGCGAGTTCACCGTGCGGGACGCCGGCCACTGGCACACGCGGTGGCGGGTCGGCGGCCCGGCGAAGGACCTCCTCCTCACCACCGGCTACGTGCGCGAGGACTGAGTCCGCACCCCGTCGAAGCGGAGGTTCCAGCGGCCGGAGCGGCCGGTGACCGTCGTCGTGGAGAGCGGGCGGACGTCGAGGTTCCAGTAGGTCGAGGGCGGCGCCTTCAGGGCGTAGACCAGGGCCGCCCGGATCACCGCGGGCTCGGCCACCGCGACGATCCGGCCGCCGTCGTCCACCGGCCGGGTGTCCAGCCAGCCGCCGACCCGGGAGATGAACGCCAGCAGGGACTCGCCGCCGTGCGGGGTGGAGCGGGGGTCGGCGAGCCAGGAGTCCACCGCCTGCGGTTCGCGGGCCATGGCCTCGCCCAGCGTCAGCCCGCGCCAGCGGCCCATGTCGCAGTCCCGCAGCGCGAGCTGGACCAGCGGGGCGTACCCGAGGGCGTCGCCCGTGGCCCGGCTGCGCGGGGTCGGCGAGCAGTAGCGCAGCTCGGCCGCGGCCAGCGGCAGCAGGTCCCCGGCGGCGCGCTGCACCTCGTCCCAGCCGGCCTGGTCCAGCGGCCGGTCGTCCTCGAAGCGCTCCGCGAGCAGCGGGGCACTGCGCGCGGCTGCGACGAACGACACCCTCAGTGGCATGCGGTGATGGTGAGCCGTGCCGGGAGGCAGGTCAAGGGCTGTCACCCCGCGGTTACGCGGGGCGTGCGATCACTCACCGGCCGCTTGCCCGAAGGTGTGCACCATCCACTGGTCGGGCCGGTCCAGCGGCTCGAAGCCCAGCTTCTCGTACACCCCGTGCGCGTCCGCCGTCACCAGCGCCAGCCGCCGCAGGCCGAGGGGCGCGAGGTGGTCTCGGACGCGGGCGACGAACGACGTGCCGAGCCCCTTGCCGCGCGCGGACGGGTCGACGTACACATCGGCGAGCCAGGCGAAGAGCGCGTGGTCGGTGACCACGCGCGCGTACGCCACCTGCTCCCCGGACGCGGCCGCGTAGACCCCGAAGTTCAGCGAGGACGCCATCGCCCGCTCGTGCGTCCGGCGGGGGCGCCCGATCGCCCAGTACGCGTCGGCCGACAGCCAGCCGTACACGCGGTCGACGTCGACTCGGGCGGGGTCGGCGGAGAACTCGTACCCCTCGGGAAGGTCGGGTGCATCGGTCATGCGGTGATCCTCACAGGTCCGGCTCTTTCATGACGACCGGATTTCCCACCGTCCGGGCTTCACAGCGCCCCGGCCGGCCCCCGCACCGCCTCGTCGTACGCCGTCCGCAGCCGTCGCACCCCCTCCGCGATCTCCCCGGCGCCGGCCACCGCCGCGAAGCTCAGCCGGATGTGGGCGGCGGGAGGCTCGGCGCTGAAGTAGGGGCGGCCCGGGGTGAGGGCGACGCCGGCGCGCAGGGCCGCCGCGGCCAGCGCGGCCTCTCCCCCGGAGCCGAAGGCCCGGGAGGTGCCCCCGGTGCCGTCGGGCAGGCGCAGCCACAGGTGGTAGCCGCCGGACGGGATGTGGGGCAGGGCGAGTTCGGGCAGGTGCCGGGCGAGCGCGCCCGTCATGGTGTCGCGGCGGGCCTTCAGTTCCGCCGACAGCGCCCGCAGATGGCGGGGCCAGGCCGGGGAGCCGACGAGTTCCAGGGCCGCCTCCTGGAGCGGGCGCGGGACGAAGAAGCTGTCCACGACCTGGATGGCGCGCAGGCGTTCCAGCACCGGCCCGTGCGCCGCCAGGGCACTCACCCGGAAGCTGGGCGAGGTCGCCTTGGTCAGCGAGCCGACGTGGACCACCACGCCGTCCGGGTCGTCGGCGGCCAGCGGGCGGGGCAGCGGCCCCGCGTCGGCGTGCACGAGCCGGCGGACGAAGTCGTCCTCGACGACGAACGCACCGGCCTCGCGGGCGATGCGCAGCACCTCGCCGCGCCGGCCGGGGGCCAGCACGGCACCGGTCGGGTTCTGGAACAGCGGCTGGCACACGAAGACCCGGGCGCCGGTGGCGTGGAAGGCGTCCGCGAGGAGGTCGGGGCGCACCCCGTCGGGGTCCACGGGCACCGGGACGGGCCGCAGCCCGGCCGCGCGGGCCAGGGCCAGCATGCCCGGGTAGGTGGGCGACTCCACGAGCACCGGGGCACCGGGCGGGGCGAGCGCGCGCAGCGCGGTGGCCAGCGCCGCCTGGCCGCCCGCCGCGATCAGCACCTCGGCGGCCGTGACGGCACCGCCGATCCCGCGCGCGAACCACTCCCGCAGCTCCGGCAGCCCCTCGAGGGGCGGCCTCCCCCAGGCACCGGGCCGCCGCCCGGCCCGGGCCAGGGCCGCCGCCATGGCCCGCTCCGGCTGCAGGGAGGGGTGCAGATAGCCGCCGCTGAACTCCAGCACGCCGGGCGGCGGCACGGACAGCGACACCGCGACGCCCGAGGCGTCCACCGTGCGCGGTACGAGGTCGGCGGCGCCGTCGGCGCTCAGCGTGACCTCCTGCCAGGACGTGTCCCCGGCGGGGGGCTCCGCCGGGTGCGGGTGGGCCCGGAAGGCACCGGCGCCCGGCCGGGTGACCACCAGGCCTTCGGCGGCGAGCTGCGCGAGGGCGCGGGAGACGGTCACCGGGCTCACCCGGAACCGCTCGACCAGCGCACGACTCGACGGGAGCTTTCCACCAGGAGAGTAGCGGTCCACTTCCCGCCGGAGCTTATCTGCCAGTTCCCCCACACTGCTACGCTGTTGCATGAGAACACAGAGTAGCGCTACTACCGCTAACTCGATAGCGGTCCCCGCTCCCCGGGAGTCCCGGAGCCTCGGTACCGTCCAGGCCCTCCTCGGCGTGATCGCCTTCTCGCTGACCTTCCCGTCGACCGCCTGGGGGCTGGAGAGCTTCGGCCCCTGGTCCCTGGTGGCGGTGCGCGGGGTGCTCGCCGCCCTGGTGGCCGGCGGCTGTCTGCTCGCTCTCCGGGTCCGGCTCCCGGCGCGGCGCCAACTCGCCGGGCTGGCCGTGGTCGCCGCCGGAGTGGTGCTGGGCTTCCCGATGCTGACCACGCTCGCCCTGGAGACGTCCACCACCGCCCACGCGGCCGTCGTGGTGGGCCTGCTGCCGCTGACCACCGCCGTGTTCTCGGCCCTGCGCACCGGCGCCCGGCCCTCCCGCCGGTTCTGGCTGGCGGCCGTGGCGGGCGCGGTGGCCGTCATCGCCTTCACCCTCGGCCAGAGCGGCGGCGCGCTCACCGTCGCCGACGGGTACCTCTTCGCGGCCCTGCTGGTGTGCGCCGCCGGGTACACCGAGGGCGGCCGGCTGGCCCGCGTCATGCCGGGCTGGCAGGTCATCGGGTGGGCGCTGGTGCTGTGCCTGCCGCTCAGCGTGCCGGCCGCCGCGGTGGCGCTCGCCCACGAGCCGGTGCACCTCACCGGGCACGGCATCGCCGGACTGCTGTGGGTGGCGCTCGGCTCGCAGTTCCTGGGACTGGTCGTCTGGTACCGCGGGATGGCGGCCATCGGCATCCCGCGGGCCAGCCAGTTGCAGTTGGCTCAGCCCCTGCTCACACTGGTGTGGTCGGCGCTGCTGCTGGGCGAGCACTTCACGGCGGCCGCTCCCCTGACCGCCGTCGCCGTGCTCGTCTGCATCGCCGTCACGCAACGGTCGTGATCGTGAGGAGGGCCGGCAGATGCGCGCATCCAAGGGTGACAAGCTTGTCCAGCACGGCAGGGTGGTGGGCCAGCACGACCAGGTCTCCGAAGTCGTCGAAGTCCTCGGCCAGGAGGGCAACCCGCCCTACCGCGTCCGCTTCGAGAACGGGCACGAGGCGATCATGTCCCCCGGCCCCGACTGCCAGGTCAAGCACCAGGACCGGCAGCGTCCGTAGTCACCGCGGTGGTTTCGCCGGCCCCCGGTAGTGGTCGGCGACCACCCTCGCCATCGCCCCGGCCGGATCCGCCGCCAGGTCCTTGGCGGCGAAGAACACGTGCCCGCGCACCTGCGGGTACCCGGCCGCGAGGGTGAGGTGCCGGGACAGCTCGACCGGGTCCTGCCAGGCCGACGGCTGCCCCGCGGCGCCCGCCCGGTACAGGGCCTCGCCGACGTACAGGTGCGTCTTGGTGCCCTTGGCGACCTCCGCCCACCACGCGACGAGCGCGGCGTAGTCGGCGGCGGCGTTGCCGATGTGCCAGTAGAGCTGCGGCACCAGGTAGTCGATCCAGTGCTTGCGCACCCAGGTGCGGGTGTCGGCGTACAGGTCGTCGTACGTCTCGACGCCCGCCCGTGTGTCGGAGCCGCGCGCGTCGGTCGTCGCGTTGCGCCACACCCCGAAGGGGCTGACCCCGAACAGGGTGCCGGGCCGGACCCGCGCGACGCCGGCGGCCGTCTCCCGCACCAGTGTGTCGATGTTGTCCCGGCGCCAGGCGGCCCGGTTCGGGAAGGCGCCGCCGTGGCGGTCGTACGCGTCGTCGTCGTCGAAGGTCTGCCCGGCCACCGGGTAGGGGTAGAAGTAGTCGTCGAAGTGGACGGCGTCGACCGGGTACCGGGCGACCGCGTCCAGCATCGCGCGCTGCACGAAGGCGCGGACCTCGGGCAGTCCGGGGTTGTAGTAGAGCCGGCCGCCGTACGGCACCACCCAGTCGGGGTGCTTGCGCGCCGGGTGCCCGGCGGACAGCCGGGTGGGCTCGGCGTGGTTGGCGATCCGGTAGGGGTTGAACCATGCGTGCAGCGCGAGGCCCCGGGCGTGCGCCTCCGTGACGGCGGTGCCGAGCGGGTCCCAGCCCGGGTTCTTGCCCTGGGTGCCGGTGAGGTACTCGGACCAGGGCTCGTGCGGCGAGGGCCACAGTGCGTCGGCCGTGGGCCGCACCTGGAGGATGACCGTGTTGAGCCGGTGCCGGACCGCCCGGTCGAGGTGGGCGATCAGTTCCTTCCGCTGCTCGGCCGCCGTCCGGCCCGGTCGTGAGGGCCAGTCCCGGTTGGCGACGGTCGCGATCCAGACACCCCGCATCTCGGTGGCCGCGCGCGACGGACGGTCCGGACCGGGTGCCGTGGCCCCGTCCGGGCCGGCGGCACCCCCGGCCGGCGTGGCCGGTGCCGGACCGCCGCCCCCGCCGGCCTCCCCCGGACCCGGACCGGCGCCCCCGGCCGCCTCCCCCAGCCCCGGATCCGCACCCATCGCCGCCGTGCCCGGTGCCGTGACCAGCGTGGACAGCGCCGTCAGCGCGAAGGCCCGCCGCGACATGCGCCCCATCTGCACCTCCCCGTACGCTCCGGATCCGCCTCGTCACGGACCGTTCCGCGCTTCAGGATGCCCCCACCCGGGCGATCGATCATCGATACTTGGCGGTAACGTGCACGATCGGAGCAGGCGCCGAACCCGGAGGTCCTGCCAGCGAGCCGGAAGACCAGCGAAGGGGACGATGTGACCGACATCGAGCGCGTCGGAGTCGTGGGCTGCGGCCAGATGGGCGCGGGCATCGCCGAGGTGTGCGCCCGCGCGGGACTGGACGTGAAGGTCGCCGAGACCACCGGCGAGGCCCTGGAGATCGGCCGTACCCGGCTGTACAACTCTCTGGCCAAGGCCGCCGAGCGCGGCAAGATCAGCGAGGCGGAGCGGGACGAGACCCAGGCGCGGCTGAGCTTCACCACCGACCTCGGCGAGTTCGCCGACCGGGATCTGGTGATCGAGGCCGTCGTCGAGAACGAGCAGGTGAAGACCGAGATCTTCCAGGTGCTCGACCAGGTGGTGACCCGCCCGGACGCGATCCTGGCCTCCAACACCTCCTCCATCCCGCTGGTGAAGCTGGCGGTCGCCACCTCCCGCCCCGACCACGTCGTGGGCATCCACTTCTTCAACCCGGCCCCGGTGCAGAAGCTGGTCGAGCTGATCCCGGCGCTCACCACCTCCGAGGGCACCCTCAGCCGCGCCCAGGTCTTCGCCGAGAAGGTCCTCGGCAAGCACTCCGTACGCGCCCAGGACCGCTCCGGGTTCGTCGTCAACGCGCTGCTGGTGCCGTACCTGCTCTCCGCGATCCGGATGTTCGAGTCCGGCATCGCGAGCCGCGAGGACATCGACAACGGCATGGAGCTGGGCTGCGCCCACCCCATGGGCCCGCTGAAGCTGTCCGACCTGATCGGCCTGGACACCATCGTCTCCATCGCCAACTCGATGTACGCCGAGTACAAGGAGCCGCTGTACGCCGCTCCGCCGCTGCTCCAGCGCATGGTCGAGGCGGGCCGGCTCGGCCGGAAGACCGGCTCGGGCTTCTACACGTACGGCTGATTACGAAGAGCGACGCCCGCGGGCCCGGCACTCGAAGGAGTGCCGGGCCTTCGTGTTTCACACACCGTGTGCGCGCCGGGCACGCATATGCCCGTCGCACACGCTCCCCACGCGCCCACCAGGCGAGTTGACTCTCCATGCGCATGCAAGGGATGCGGACCATCCACTTCGACCACCGAAAGGAGCGGACCCGTGACCGCCGAACCGGAGCATCCCGTGGTCCATGGAGAACTCGCAGAGTTACGGCGCCGCCTCGACGTGGCCTACGCCCGCGTCGAGGGAGGGCTGGCGCTGCTCCGTCACCGCACCGAGGAGACCGCCAAGGAACTGGACGATCTGAACTCCCGTCTGGCTTCTCTGGAACACGCACGCTGGCCGCTGCCGTCGCTCGCCGCACTGACCGCGCTCGGCGCGCTCGTGGTGACGGTCTGGCAGGCACTGGCCGTCCACTAGCCCACCCGCTGGCCCTCGTTGAGCCTGAGGTGGTGCAGCAGGAGTAAGGCGGCCGCCATGTTGGCGGCCGGGACCTCCCCACGGGCGATCAGGTCGGGAACGAGTTTGAGGGGGACCCATTCCCGCCGGTCGGACTCGAAGTCGTCCACGGGGTGCCCGATGTACTCGCCCCGGTCGGCCCAGTAGATGTGGTGCCGGGCGTCGGTGAGGCCGTTGGACGGCTCCACGCTCATGAGGTGGTGCAGGGGCCCCGGCCGCCAGCCGGTCTCCTCCTCCAGTTCCCTGGCCGCCGCGCTCGCGATGTCCTCGCCGTCCTCCACGACACCCGCGGCCAGTTCCCATCCCCAGCTGTCGGTGATGAAGCGGTGCCGCCACAACAGCAGCACTTCGTTCGCCTCGTTGACGACCGTGGCCACGGCCACGGGGCGCAGCCGGATGAGGAAGTGGTCCAGGTGCCGGCCGTCCGGCAGCTCGACATCTGCGAGATTGACGCTGAACCAGCGGTTTTCATACACAGTTTGTTCGTTCTGTTTCGTCCACTGCACGGTTCTGCCACCTTCCGCCGAGTAAGTGGCAATATCGCAGCAGGGACGAGCTACCTACAGTGGGCCTACAGCGGTACGCGCAGCGCCCCGTCGATCAGTTCGGCGGCCTCGGAGGTGCCCGCCGAGCCGCAGCGCGCCAGATGCTCGCGCACCGCGCGGAGTCTGTCGCGCAGCCGCTGGGACTCCATTCCGCGGGCCTGCTCCGCCATCTGCACGGCGGTGGCCACGGCCTGCTCGGCGTTGCCCTGGCGCAGTTCGATGGTGCTGAGCATGGCCAGCCGGTGCACCCGCCCCCGGTCGTGGGCCGGGTTGCCGACGGCCGCCGCGGCGTGCTCGCGGGCGGCGGCGAGTTCCCCCAGGCTGAGCAGCGCCTCGGCCACCTGCACATTGACGAGCCCCGGTTGCACATAGCCGGTCTCGTCCGGCTCGTGGCCCCGCCGGATCCGCTCGGCGGCCGTCTCCGCGCGCCGGATGCAGGACAGCGCGCTGCCGCCGTCACCGAGGTGCGCGTACGCCTTGGCCTGCATCGCGTACAGGTCGGAGGCGAGCGCCGGGGTGATGTGCCGGCCGGCGGCGCGCAGCGCGGCCTCGGCGAAGGCGACGGCCTGCCGGTACTCCCGCATGAACAGCGACTGGTTGACCAGCAGGGCGATCACATAGGCCCCGAGCCCCCGGTCCCCGCTGGCCTTCGCGAGCCGCAGCGCCTGGTGGAAGTAGCGCTGGGCCAGTCCGTGCGCGTCGGAGTCGTAGGCGCAGATCCCCGTGATCGCCACCAACCCGCCGGTCGCCCGGTGCAGTTGACGGCCGGTGGCGTCGGTGTAGCTGCCACGCAGCAGCGGCGCGGCCTCGGCGTTGAGGAACCCGACGATCCGCGTCCGGGTCGCGATCCCGCCGGCCTTCCGGTACATCTGCTCGTAGTGCGCCCGGGCGGCGCGCAGCATCTCGATGTCGGCCGGGGTGACCCGGTGCCGGCCGCCCCGGGAGACATCGACGTCCTCGGGCGGGTTCTCCCACTCCCACACCGGCATCACGGCCGGGGTCCCGGTGACCGCGGGGGCGCCCAGCACATGGGGGCGCTGCTGTTCGTCCGACCGCCACAGCGCGGTGGCCCGCTCCACGAAGCCGGACAGCGAACCGGCGTGCGGCGCACTCGGTTCGCCGGGCACGCCCAGGCCGATGTCGTCCAGCGTGACCGGGCGGCGCAGCCGGGCGGCCAGCACCTCGCAGATCAGGTCGGGCACCTGGCCACGGGGCCGCTGGCCCTTCAACCACCGCGCCACGGCGGTGTGTTCGTACCTCAGACCGAGACCGCGGGCGCGTCCCGCCTGGTTGACGTGGGCGGCGAGACCGGCGTGCGAGATGCCCGCCTCGTCCAGGATGGCGTCGAGCAGAGTGTTGGGCTGCATGGAATGCCCCCCGAGTGGCCTGGTGCGGTCAGCGTAGTGGGAACGCGTTCACACGGGGTGTGAACCGAGTGCCCGTATCCGTGGTGTGCGCGCGCTGTCGCGGAGCGTGCACGTCCGGTTGACTGAGATGCCTCGCAAGAGGCCGGCCAAGCCGCCGGCTCCCCCTCAACAACGGTGGCTTGGCCGGGGCGACAGGGTCTGGCGGTGCGTCATCTGCTGTGGGCGGGTGGTGGCGGCCCGGGTCCGCCCGGCGGAGCGGCAGGCGTCGTCGCCGTCCCGGGTCTCCGGGGAGCCGCGGCGGGACCCCCGGTCGTTCCGCAGGACCAGCATCGCGACGTCGTCCGTGGGCCGGCCCGCCGTGTGGCGCAGCAGAGCCCCGAAGACCCTGCGCAGTACCGCCTGCGGGGACACCGGATGCTCGTGCACCACCGCGCGCAACGTCTCCGGCAGCGAGAAGAACCGCCCCCGGCCGTCCCGGGCGTCCTCCACGCCGTCCGTGAAGAGAACGAGGGACTCCCCCGCGAGCAGCCGGCCGCAGGGCCCGGCCGCGGCATCCGCCGGCAGCGGGAACGGCCCCAGGGGCGGGAGGGGATCCGCGTGCGACAGCGCCTCCACCCGCGTGCCCCGGAGCAGGTACGGCCACGGATGACCGCAGTTGAGGGCACGCACTTCGCCGTCCCGGCCGATCTCCAGGAGCAGGACCGTGACGAACTCCTCGGCGACCGGGTTGTCCGGGTCGGCGGTGCCGTGCGCCGGGTGCTCGGCACGGGCCCGCTCGCGCAGGTGCCGGGCGAGGGCGCGGTCCAGTCTGCGCAGTACACGGCCCAGTTCGGGCTCGTCGTGGGCGGCCTCGCGGAAGCTGCCGAGGAGGGCGGCGACGGTGCCGAGGGCGGCCAGACCGTGTCCCCGTACGTCACCCATCACCACGCGGACCCCGTGCTCGGTGGCGACGGCCTCGTACAGATCGCCGCCGACACACGCGCCCCGGTCGGCGGACAGCTGGGCGGCGGCGACGCCCAGCCCGTCGAGCCGCGGGGGCAGCGGACGCAGGACGACGTTCTGCGCCGCGCGCGCCGCCCGCCGGGCGAGCCGCAGCTCCTGGAGCAGGGCGCGGCGGACATGGAATATGAGGCCGGTGCCCACGGCGAAGAACACCGCGCTGGTGACGATGCGCGCCCCGAGCCCGTCCTGCTGGGCGAGCGGGCAGCCGAACTTGTAGCCGACCGCGGCGGCTCCCCAGACCGTGGACTGTACGGCTGCCCGCCCGGTGGGCGCCCGTGCCTTGATGCGGATCATGCCTCTGGTCCCCCATGTGGGCCTGGCAAAGCAGACGGACCGGCCCCGAAAGGCCGGTCCGATTCTGTCGACGGCATGACCCACCGGGGCCGCAACCCCTCGGATTCCCACCCGAACGAGTGAGGACACCCCGGCCGGCCTGCATTTATGCAGCCAGCGGCAGGGACAGCCGCCCCAGGGGGCGGGGAGCCGCGCGGCCGGCCACGGGCAACCCGTGGCCGGCCGGCGACAGAACCGAAAACGGTGCTCAGCCGCGCAGCACCGCACCCGTCCGCTCACCCGCGAGGGCGACCGCCGCGTCCCGGGCGGCGGACGCCTCGTCCACGGTCAGCGTGCGGTCGGCGGCCCGGAACCGCAGCGCGTAGGCGAGGGACTTGCGGCCCTCACCCAGCTGCTCGGCGTTCTCGTACACGTCGAACAGCCGGATGGACTCCAGCAGCTCCCCGGCCCCCTCACGCAGCGCCGCCTCGACCTCCGCGGCCGGCACCGGCCGGTCGACGACGAGGGCGACGTCCTGCGTGGCGACCGGGAACGTGGAGATGGCCGGAGCCTGGGGGACGCCGTCGCCCGCCGTCTCCAGCGCGTCCAGGTCCAGCTCCATCGCACAGGTGCGCTCGGGCAGCCCCAGGGCCTTCAGGACCCGCGGGTGCAGTTCACCCGCATGGCCCACGACCCGCTCCGTGCCGTCGGCGACGACGACCAGTTCGGCGCAGCGGCCGGGGTGCCAGGGACCGTACTGCCCCTTGCGGACGATCAGTTCGGCCCCGGCCTCACCGGCGACCGTGCGCGCCGCCTCGACGGCGTCGGCCCAGTCCGCCGGGCGGCCCTTGCCCCACCAGCCGGCCTGTTCGCGGGCGCCCGCGAGGACCACGGCGACGTGCCGCGGCTGCTCGGGCAGCGCGGCGTCCAGCGCGGCGATCTCCTCGTCGGTGGGGCGCCGGTCGACGGGCAGGTGCACCGCGGTGCCCCGCTCCGCACGCGGCAGGAAGACCAGGCCGGTCTCGAACAGCGTCAGATCGTGCGAACCCCGGCCGTCGTTGCGGCGCAGGGCATTCAGCAGGCCCGGCAGCAGCGTCGTACGGAGCGCGGGCTCCTCGTCGCTGAGCGGGTTGACCAGCTTCACGACGCGGCGTGCCGGGTCGCCGGCGTCCAGGCCGAGCTGGTCGAAGACCTGCTCGCTGACGAACGGGTAGTTCGGCGCCTCGACGTAGCCCGCACCGGCCAGCGCGCGGCCGACCCTGCGGTGCAGCCGCTGGCGGTGGGTCAGGCCGCGGCCCGAGGGCGGCTTGGGCAGCGTGGAGGGCAGGTTCTCGTAGCCCTCCAGGCGGATGACCTCTTCGGCCAGGTCGTTCGGTTCGGTCAGGTCGGGGCGCCAGGACGGGGCGGTGACGATCAGCTCGTCCTGCCCGTACACGTCGCAGCCGACCTCCTGGAGACGGCGGACGACCGTCTCACGGCCGTAGTCGACGCCCGCGACCTTGTCCGGGTGGCCTGCCGGGAGGGTGATGGTGCGCGGGGCCGAGGGCGCGATGATCTCGGTGACGCCGGCCTCCGCCGTGCCGCCCGCGAGCAGCACCAGCAGGTCCACGGTGCGCTGCGCGGCCGCGGCGGCCGCCTGCGGGTCGACGCCCCGCTCGAAGCGGCGGGACGCCTCGGACAGCAGCTTGTGGCGGCGGGCCGTACGGGCGATGGAGACGGCGTCGAAGTGCGCGGCCTCGATGACCACGTCGGTGGTCCCGTTCACCCCGTCCTCGGTGACCTCGTGGTCGGCGATCTCCGTGTTGGCGCCGCCCATCACGCCCGCGAGGCCGATCGGGCCGCGCTCGTCGGTGATGACGAGGTCCTCGGCGTGCAGCTTGCGCTCGACGCCGTCGAGGGTGACGAGCTTCTCGCCCTCCTCGGCCCGGCGCACGCCGATGGTGCCCTGGACCAGACTGCGGTCGTAGGCGTGCAGGGGCTGGCCCAGCTCCATCATCACGTAGTTCGTGACGTCGACGGCGAGCGAGATCGGGCGCATGCCGACCTTCTGCAGCCGGCGCTGCAGCCAGATCGGGGAACGGGCCTCGGGGCGCAGGCCGGTGATCGTGCGCGCGGTGAAGCGGTCGCAGCCGAACGGGTCGGAGACCTGGACCGGGTAGCCGTAGGCGTTCGGGGCCGGCACGTCGATCAGGGCCGGGTCGCGCAGCGGCAGACCGTAGGCGATGGCGGCCTCGCGGGCGACGCCGCGGATGGACAGGCAGTCGCCGCGGTTGGCGGTGACGGCGATGTCCAGGACCTCGTCGACCAGCTCCAGCAGCTCGATGGCGTCCCGGCCGACCTCGGTCTCCGGCGGCAGCACGATGATCCCGTGGGTGCCGTCGTCGCCCATGCCCAGCTCGTCGGTGGAGCAGATCATGCCGTGGGACGTCTTGCCGTAGGTCTTGCGGGCGGCGATGGAGAACCCGCCGGGGAGCGTGGCGCCGGGGAGGACCACGACGACCTTGTCGCCGACGGCGAAGTTCCGGGCGCCGCAGACGATCTCCTGGGGCTCACCGGTGCCGTTGGCCTGGCCGACGTCGACGGTGCAGAAGCGGATCGGCTTCTTGAAGCCCTCCAGCTCCTCGATGGTCAGCACCTGGCCGACGACCAGCGGGCCCTTGAGGTCGGCGCCGAGCTGTTCGACGGTCTCGACCTCGAGGCCGGCGGAGACGAGCTTCTCCTGGACGTCGCGGCCGGTTTCCGTCGCCGGCAGGTCGACGTACTCCCGCAGCCAAGAAAGCGGGATCCGCATCAGATCTCCATCCCGAACGGCCGGGTGAACCGGACGTCACCCTCGACCATGTCTCGCATGTCTTCGACGTTGTGGCGGAACATCAGCATCCGCTCGATGCCGAACCCGAAGGCGAAGCCGCTGTACTTCTCCGGGTCGACACCGCAGGCCGTGAGCACCCGCGGGTTGACCATGCCGCAGCCGCCCAGCTCGATCCAGCCCTCGCTGGAGCAGGTGCGGCAGGGCCGGTCCGGGTTGCCGACGGACTCGCCCTTGCAGACGTAGCAGAGCATGTCCATCTCGGCGCTCGGCTCGGTGAAGGGGAAGAAGTTCGGCCGCAGCCGGGTCTTCATGCCCTCGCCGAACAGGGACTGGACCATGTGGTCCAGGGTCCCCTTGAGGTCGGCCATGGTCAGGCCCTCGTCCACGGCGAGCAGCTCGACCTGGTGGAAGACGGGGGTGTGGGTCGCGTCCAGCTCGTCGGTGCGGTACACGCGGCCGGGGCAGATCACGTAGACCGGCAGCTCGCGGTCGAGCAGGGAGCGGATCTGGACCGGCGAGGTGTGGGTGCGCAGCACCACACCGGACTCGGTGCCGCCGTCCGGGCCCTGGACGAAGAAGGTGTCGGCCTCGCCGCGGGCCGGGTGGTCCGGGCCGATGTTGAGGGCGTCGAAGTTGAACCACTCGGCCTCGACCTGCGGGCCCTCGGCGACCTCGTAGCCCATGGCCACGAAGATGTCCTCGATGCGCTCCGAGAGCGTGGTGAGGGGGTGGCGGGCTCCGGCCGGGACGCGGTCGTACGGCAGCGTGACGTCGACGTCCTCCTCGACCAGCACGCGGGCGTCCCGCTCGGCCTCCAGCTCGGTCTGACGGCCGGCGAGGGCCTTGTTCACGGCGCCGCGGGCCATGCCGACGCGCTTGCCGGCCTCGGCCTTGGCGTGCGGAGGCAGGGCGCCGATCTCGCGGTTGGCGAGCGCCAGCGGGGAGGCGGGGCCGGTGTGGGCGACCTTGGCCTCGTGCAGCGCGTCGAGGGAGTCCGCGGCGGCGAAGGCGGCGAGCGCCTCGTCCCGCATGCGCTCGATCTCTTCCGGTTTCAACGCCTCGACCTCGACAGGGTCGTACGACTTATTGGGTGCCGACATCTCTTCCCGTGCTTCCGATTGTCCCCCAGCTGACGCTGGGAGGTGCCCCCAGGCGGATGGTCCCCGTCACCGACTCGTGCGGGCCGTGTGCAGGACACAAAGGTGCCAAAGGCCGAGTCTAACGGGGTGGACGTGTACGAAGAGCCCGTGGGCCGTCAGGCGAGATACGCCGGGGCCGCCACGGGCAGGGTAAATCGGAACTCGGCGCCGCCGTCGGGGGCGCGGCCGACCGTGATGGTGCCGCCGTGGGCCTCCACGATGCCTTTGACGATGTACAGCCCGAGACCCGTGCCGCCGCGCTTGCTGCCCCGCCAGAAGCGGGTGAAGACGCGGTTCATGGATTCCTCCGGGATGCCTGGTCCTTCGTCGCTCACCGTGACCGACGTGCCGGTTGCCTCGCCCTCGCGCGGGGACGCGGAGGGCGTGACGTCAATGGTGACGGTTCCCTCGCCGTGCCGCACGGCATTTTCGATGAGGTTGCTGAGCACCTGGTCGATCTTGTCGGGGTCGGCCCACAGGGCGGGCAGCGGCTGTTCGATGCGCAGCAGGAAGCGGCCGGCGCTCTGGCCCGCGGCGACGTAGGCCTGGATGTGCCGGGAGACGGCGGCGCCGATGTCGACGGGCTGGCGGCGCACCTCCAGCCGCCCGGAGTCGATCCGGGAGATGTCCAGCAGCTCGGCGATGAGCCGGGTGACCCGGTCGGCGTCCGCGTCGACGGTCTCCAGCATGAGCCGCTTCTGGTCGTCGGTGAACCGTTCCCACTTGGCCAGCAGGGTCGCGGTGAAGCCCTTCACGGAGGTCAGCGGGGAACGCAGTTCGTGGGCGACGGTCGCGATCAGCTCGGCGTGGCTGCGCTCGGTACGGCGCCGGGCCTCGGTGTCCCGCAGGGAGACGACCACGCACCGCACCGGCCCCAGCGGCTCGTCGCGCACGTAGCGGGCGGAGACGAGGACCTCCCGGCCGCCCGGCAGCAGCAGGTTGCGCTCCGGCTGCCGCACCCGGATGGCGAGTCCGCGGTAGGGGTCGGTGAGCTGCCACCAGCGGCGGCCCTCCAGATCCTCCAAGGGCAGCGCCTTCTCCAGCGGCTGTCCGAGGGCGTCGGCGGGCCGTACGGCGGTGATGCGCGCGGCGGCCGCGTTGAAGCAGGTCACGCGGCCGTGCTCATCGGCGACGACGAGGCCGTCGGGCAGCCCGTCCGGGTCGAGGACCACAGCGTCGCCCGGCCTGGGCGCGGGCGTGCGCCGCGCGTCCCGGCCCTCCGGCGCGGTGCTCGTGCCGGCCACACTCATCCCCGTACCCCACCTCTCAGACGGCGCAGGGCCCCGAGCTCGTCACCCTACTAGCTCTCGGTGACAGAGCGGCACCCTCCGGAGGCGCGCTGTGCACGGGCCGACGCATAGAGACATACGGCGGCGGCCGTGGCGAGGTTCAGGCTCTCGGCCTTGCCGTGGATGGGGACGCGTACGACGGCGTCGGCGAGGGCGCGGGTCTCCTCCGGCAGGCCCCAGGCCTCGTTGCCGAAGACCCAGGCGGTGGGCCCGCCCATGGTGCCCTTGTCCAGCTCCTCGTCCAGGTCGCGGTCGCCCGCGCCGTCGGCGGCGAGGATGCGCACCCCGGCCTCCTTGAGGCCGGCCACGGCCCGCTCGACGGGGACGCCCACGGCGACGGGCAGGTGGAAGTGCGAGCCGACGGAGGCCCGGACGGCCTTGGGGTTGTACAGGTCGACGGAGGCGTCGGTGAGGACCACGGCCTCGGCGCCGGCGGCGTCGGCGCAGCGCAGCACGGTGCCGGCGTTGCCGGGGTCCCGCACATGCGCGAGGACGGCGACCAGGCGGGGCCGGGCGGCGAGGATGTCCTCGAAGGGGGTGTCCAGGAACCGGCAGACGCCGACCAGCCCCTGCGGGGTGACGGTGGTGGAGATCTCGGCGATGACCTCTTCGGAGGCGAGGTGCACGCGGGCGCCCACGTTCCGGGCCTCGCCGATGATGTCGGCGTACCGCTCCGCGGCCTCGACGGTGGCGAACAGCTCGACGAGCGTCGCCTGTCCCCCGGTGCGGTGCCCGGCGGCCTCCCGTACGGCCTGCGGCCCCTCCGCGAGGAACAGCCGGTCCTTGCCCCGGAAGTTGCGCTTGGCGAGCCTGCGGGCGGCGGACACACGGGCGGACCGGGGAGAGATCAGCTCGGGGCTGACGGGGACCATCCTCTGCTTCACCTTCAGGAGAGTTTCGACGTTTCCGACGCCGGTGGGCTGCGGCGCCCCGTGAGGGGCGCGGGGACTGCGCGACCGGCCACCGATCACCTGCGGCCGGACGACGGCCGGGCCGCCGCAACGACAGGACCCGCAAGCCATGCAGCCTGCGGGTCCTCGGTGACGTCGGCTTCGGGCCGGCGCGGCGTCACGCAGCCTTGGGCGCGTTCACGTCGCTCGGCAGCGCCTTCTGCGCGACCTCGACGAGCGCCGCGAAGGCACCCGCGTCGTTCACGGCGAGCTCGGCCAGGATCTTGCGGTCGACCTCGATGTTCGCGGCCTTCAGACCCTGGATGAAGCGGTTGTAGGTGATGCCGTTGGCGCGGGCAGCGGCGTTGATGCGCTGGATCCACAGCTGACGGAAGTCGCCCTTGCGCTTCTTGCGGTCGTTGTAGTTGTAGACCAGCGAGTGGGTGACCTGCTCCTTGGCCTTGCGGTACAGGCGCGAACGCTGACCGCGGTAGCCGGAGGCCTGCTCGAGGATCGCCCGGCGCTTCTTGTGGGCGTTGACTGCCCGCTTGACGCGTGCCACTTGTTAACTCCTTGTAGCGGGGTCGTGGGGGTGCTCACACGACCCGGAAACGACTGGGTCCCGGTCCTGACGTGAGGCGCTCGGCGAATGGTGAGCGCCGGTGCGTCACTTGCCGAGAAGCTTCTTGATCTTCGCGGCGTCGCCCGGGGCCATCTCGGCGTTGCCGGTGAGGCGACGCGTGACGCGGGACGACTTGTGCTCGAGCAGGTGGCGCTTGCCGGCGCGCTCGCGGAGCACCTTGCCGGAGCCGGTGACCTTGAAGCGCTTGCTGGCACCGCTGTGCGACTTGTTCTTCGGCATAGCGCCGTTCTCTCCTCGTCGGTGGCGCTCCGGTGCCCGGTCGTGAAACCGGGCACGGTGGAGCGTCGCTCTTGTTTCGGTTACATCCTCGGGGACACGTGTCCCCCGGGATCACGCCTCGGCAGGCTCCTCGGACGGCGCCTCAGCCTCGGCAGGCTCCTCGGACGGCGCCTCAGCCTCGGCAGGGTTCTGCGACTTGCCGGGGTTCGCCTTCGCGTCGGCCTTGCGGGCCTCCTGCGCCTGACGGGCCTCGGCCATCGCCTCGGTCTTCTTCTTGTGCGGACCGAGGACCATGATCATGTTTCGGCCGTCCTGCTTCGGGTTCGACTCCACGAAACCGAGGTCCTGGACGTCCTCCGCGAGGCGCTGCAGCAGTCGGTAGCCCAGCTCGGGGCGGGACTGCTCACGGCCACGGAACATGATCGTGATCTTGACCTTGTCGCCCTGCTTGAGGAACCGGACGACGTGACCCTTTTTGGTGTCATAGTCGTGCGGGTCGATCTTCGGCCGGAGCTTCATCTCCTTGATGACCGTGTGCGCCTGGTTCTTGCGCGCCTCACGGGCCTTCATGGCCGACTCGTACTTGAACTTCCCGTAGTCCATGAGCTTGCACACGGGCGGACGGGCGTTCGCCGCGACCTCGACCAGGTCCAGGTCGTACTCCTGCGCAAGCTCCAGTGCCTTAGCGAGCGGGACGATGCCCACCTGCTCGCCACTGGGACCGACAAGTCGCACCTCGGGAACGCGAATCCGGTCGTTGATGCGGGGCTCGGCGCTGATGGATCCTCCTCGGTAGCACCACGCGACGGTCTGGCGGACAGCCGCGTACTGTCTTGTTCGTTAGACCTAACCGCGCCGAAGCAGCAAAAATGCCCCGGACGATCACAGGCGGGGCTCCAAACACTTCCGGAGCACCGCCGCGATGTCGCGGGGCGCACTTTCGGGCGACTCCATCGTCCGTACGGAACGATGGTGGCCGCCTGACCGGGTGACCCGCCGTCCCGGAGGGCGGTCGGGTGGGAGATCGGAGCCTCCACTTGTGGGCCGGACACATGGTGTCCAGCCGGTCGTCCACCAGATTAGCAGGATCGCTTGACAAGGCCTAATCGAGGGACGCGCGAATGCGTCACCGGTCACCGCTTATCGTGTGGGACATGAGTGACACCCCTCCTGAGTCCCCCGACTTCGACGCGATGACCCGGGACATCGCCGAGGTCCCCGCCGTCGAGGTGATCGTGACGGTCGCCGTCAACCTGATGAGCGCCGCCGCCGTGAAGCTCGGGCTGAGCGAGGAGGGCGAGAAGTACAAGGACCTGGACGAGGCCCGGAAGCTGATCAGCGCCCTCGCCGGCCTGCTGGACGCGAGCGCGACCGAGGTCAGTTCCTTCCACGCGGCACCGCTGCGCGACGGCCTGAAGTCGCTGCAGCTGGCGTTCCGCGAGGCCTCGATCGTCCCGGACGAGCCGGGCCAGGGCCCCGGTGAGAAGTACACCGGGCCCGTCTACAGCTGATCTATTCCTTCACGTACAGGGGCTCGCCCGGTGGCGTGGTCCCGGCCGGCAGCAGTGCCAGGTCGAGGCCGCGCACCAGGCGGGCCCTCAGTGTTTCGTCGGCCGCGAGGCGCTCGGCGACCGCACGGGCGGCCTCGGCGGGCGGCACGGCCGGGTCGAGGACGAGGGCGAGGGTGCCGTCGGCCTGTCCCGGCCCGAGGTGGGCGCGGAGCACGGCGGGCTCCCCGGCCACCGCCGCGCGGACGGCCTCCACCACGGCGGGGTCGGCGAGCGGGTCGATGCTGGTGCGGCCCTCGGCGAGGGCGAGCAGCGCCGGGCCGGTCAGTTCGAACGGCACCGGGCCGGCGAGGTCGAGCACGACCGTGTCGGCCTTCTCGTGCGCGGCGGCCTGCAGCGCCTGGTGCAGCGGTACGGCGACCGGCCGGGCCTCGGGGTCCCAGCGGGCGAGGGAGCCGGTGGAGGTGAAGGCGGGCAGCGCGGTGCGGTGGCCGGCCTTCAGGGTGGGTACGGCCATGTCGCTGGTCTTCTCGCGGCGCAGCCCGTTCTCGTCCTCCTCGACCTCGCCGAGCACGGCGACGACGGGGACCAGCAGGCGGGCGCCCTTCAGCGCCTCCAGCACGGGGCCGAGGGCGCTGCGGTCCTCGGCCCAGGCGGCGAGCGCCGCGCTCAGCCGGGGGTCGGCGGAGCCGTCGTCGTCGGAGAAGCCGGGGTCGGGAATGTTCTTGTTCGCCACGGTCACCGACCCTATAGGCACGCCCCCGCCCACCCGCACGGGAGCCCGCGGCCGTCCACGCGGGGGCCTGCGGCCGTCCACGCGACGGTCCTCGGCCGTCCGCACGGGAGTCCTCGATCGTCCGCGCGAGGGCCGGGCCGACCGGGCTCGCGCATCGCCGGACAGCGGGACGCGGGCCGGACCACCGGGTGGCGGACGGCGGGGCTCAGGCCCGCCTTCTGCGGCCGCGCCAGAGGAGCACCCCGGCCACCGCGAGGACGACGCCCGCGCCGCCGGCGAGCGGGGCCGCCCAGTCGGCGGCGCCGCCAGTGGCCCCGGTGGCGTCCGGGCCGGCGCCGAAGTACTTCCCGCCGTACGCCGCGGGACGCAGCGGGCCCTGGGGCTTGAGACGGGCGGCGGCCTTCAGGGCCGCCGCCGGGTCGATCATGCCGAAGCCCCGGGAGTCGTCCCGGCCGCCCACCGGAGCGTCCCGGGCGCTGTCCTCCAGGAGCTTCTTGATCTGGGCCGGGGCCAGTCCGGGGTGGGCCGACCTGATCAGGGCCGCCGCGCCGGAGACGAAGGCGGAGGCGGCGCTGGTGCCCCAGCCCGCGTAGTACTTGTGGTCGGGGTCGGCGATGACGACGTCGACGCCGGGCGCGCTGACGGCCGCGTACCAGCGGCGGGTGGAGAAGGCGGCGCGGGTGCCGTACTTGTCGACGGCGGTCACGGCGATGACGCCCGGGTAGGCGGCCGGGTAGGAGACGTGGTCGCCCTTGTCACCGCCGTTGCCCGCGGAGGCGACGACGACCACGCCCTTGTCGAGGGCGTACTGCACGGCCTCGTCCTCGCCGGGCTCCGGATGGGCCGAGTTCGAGTCGTCGCCCAGGGAGAGGTTGATGACGTCGGCGCCGTGGTCGGCGGCCCAGCGGATGCCGTCGGCGAGGGCGTTGCCGCGGGTGGTGCGGGCCTTGGCGCGGGCGGGGTCGCCGTCCTCCAGGATCACCCGGACCGGCAGGATCTTCGCCTCGGGGGCCACGCCCATGACGCCGTCGGTGCCGCCGGATCCGTGGCCGTGTCCGGCGATGATGCCCGCCATGGCGGTGCCGTGCCGGGCCCAGGTGCGGTCGCCGGGGCCCGCACCGAAGCCGATCATGTCCTTGGCGGGCAGGACGTTGCCCGCGAGGTCCGGGTGATCGGTCTCCACGCCGGTGTCGAGGACGGCGACGGTGATGCCCCGGCCCTTGGTGGTCCCCCAGGCTTCGTCGAGGTGCAGGGCGGACAGACCCCACTGCTGGCCGCGGAGGCCGTCGGCGTGGGCCGCGGTGACGGGCAGCAGGGCGAGGGAGCCGGCGAGCAGCAGGCTCACGGCCGCCGCGGGCGCGGCCGCCCGGCGGCGGCCCCGCGTCGATCGCGTCATGAGGACTTCTCCGTGGCCGTGCCGACGGTCTTGCGCAGGCGCCGTTCGACGCGGTCGGCCAGGCCCTGGGCCTCGTTGCCGAGGCCGGCCTGGGCGGGCGCGGTGGTGGCGCCGGAGCGGACGGCGTCCGCGGCGGGCTGGGGCGAGTCGACGCCGCGGCCGTCGGCCCAGCCGGAGACGGCGAAGGCGACGACGGGGGCGTCGGCGAGGACGGAGATGGTCCAGGAGGCCCGTTGCGTGTCGCCGAACCCGGCGGCGGCGGTGCCGGGGGCGGCGTACGGCCGGGGCATCAGGTCGGCGCGCCGGTCCAGGTGTTCGTCGCGGAAGCGGGCGGCGAGCGCGGACATGGCGGCGGGGTCGGCCTTGGTGAACAGCAGCCCGACGGTGGTGACGTAGCTCTGGGTGGCGTCGGTGTAGGTGGCGCGCAGCAGCCGCCGGCAGCCGACCGGGGCGAGGGCCGTGCGCAGGAGCGGGTCGAAGGCGTGGGCGCATCCGGTGTCCGGGGCCACGGCGATCCGGGTCCAGCTGCGGTCGGCGCCGCCGGGGCCGGCGCCCGTGCCCTGGACGGTGGGCGGGAACAGTTCGTCCACGGGCACGCTGTGCCAGAGCGTGCCGGCGGTGCTGTACGCGTTCCCGGCGCCGCCTTCCTCGCCGGTACCGGTGAGCCAACTGCCGGTCAGGGCGCCGCCGATGAGGCCGAGTCCGAGGACGAGGCAGGCGGCGGCAGCGGCGGTGCGCGGCCCCACCCGGAGGCGGGTGCGCCCGCCGGACAGCTCGGGCTCCGCGAATGACACGACGGGCCGCCCGGCCGGGCCGGCGCTCCAGGAGTGGGCCGGGTCGGGCACGACGCGGCTCATGGGGCGGGCGGGCGCCGTGGGGTGAGCGGGCGCGGTCGGATGGGCCGCTGCCGAAAACCGCGGGGCGCCGGGCGGACGGCTGAACTGCGACGCCGACGCCGACGCCGACGCCGACTCCGCCTCCGCCTGCGGCTGCGGCTGCGGCTGCGGCTGCGGCTGCGGCGAGCGGATCGGGCGCAGCCGTGCCGTCGTCTCCGACGCGGTCTCCGCCGGGGCGCCCTGCTTGCGGGGTTCGCGACCGGGCCGGAGCCGGGCCGTCGTCCTCCCGGCCGCCTCCGCCGGGGGCGCGTCGGGGAACCGGGCCGAGGCGGGGGGCGGGGGCGGGCTCACGGGGTCGGCGGCCCCGGGCACGACGGGATGCCGGAACGCGGGCCGTCGCCGCCCCTGACCGGCGCCGTTCACGGGCCCGGGCCGGTCGGCGGATGCGGTCCCGGAACGGTCCGCGGATGCGAGCCCGGAACGGTCGGCGGTCGCGGGCCGGTCGGCGGGTGTGGTGTGCCCCGGCCCCCGCGTCGCACCACCTGCTCCGGCACTCCCGGCACGACCGGGCACGCTCGCCGGCGATCGGGTGTCCCGGGGGGTGAACACCGACGGCTCTTCGTCGGGGTCACCGGCCGGTGTCCGGTCACTCGTCCGGGTGGTCGCGGAGTGGCCCGGCGGGCGCTGGGGCGGAGGTCCCGGAGGCGTGCTCCGCGGTGCGGTCTCACCGCCGGTACCGGCGGTCCCCCCGGGGGAAGCCGACGGGCGCGGCGGGACGGAGGCGTGCGGCCGGCCGGGCGGAGCCGAAGGACGGGGCGGGACGGAAGCGTGCGGCCGGCCGGAAGCTTCGGACTGGCCGGGGGGAGCCGACGGACGGGGCGGGGCGGGGGGAGCGGGCGGGCGGGGCGGGACCGGGGCGTGCCGCGCTTCCGTGCTCATGCACCCCCCCGTTTCCTCGTGCCCGGGCCGCTTCCTCGCACGCGGGCCGTCCTGCCGCTCGGCCGCGCCCGGCGCACAAGCCGTCCCGGGCACGCATACCCGTACGGCTGGACCGGCATCCCGGTTCACCTGGTGCGCCGGTGCGTTCCGCCGTACGTGCGCGTCACTCTACGGCTTGTCGGGGGCCGGGACGGAACCGGTCCACGAGCCCGGGGCATCTGCCCGGAACGTCCCCCTACCCTGCGGTAATCCTGTCTGGCAGGCTTCCGTCATGACTGCGCCTGCCGCCGATCGGGCCCGTTACGACCGGGCCACCGCCCATCTCGACGCCCCGCTCGCGATCGTGGATCTCGACGCGTTCGACGCCAACGCGGCCGACCTGGTGCGCCGTGCCGCCGGCAAGCCGGTCCGGGTCGCCAGCAAGTCGGTGCGCTGCCGGGCCCTGCTGGAACGGGTCCTGGCCCGGGACGGCTTCCAGGGCATCATGTCGTTCACCCTGGCCGAGTCGCTGTGGCTCGCGCGGTCCGGGTTCGACGACATCCTGCTGGCCTATCCGTCGGCCGACCGGACCGGGTTCGCGGAGCTCGCCGCGGATCCCAAGCTCGCCGGGGCCGTCACCGTGATGGTGGACGACCCGGCACAGCTGGACCTCATCGACGCCGCCCGCGGTGGCGGGCGCGAAGTGGTGCGGGTCTGCCTGGAGTTGGACACCTCGCTGAAGGTGCTGGGCGGCCGGGTGCGGGTGGGCGCCCGCCGCTCGCCGCTGCACTCCCCCGCCCAGCTGGCCGAGCTGGCCCGGTCGGTGGCCCGGCGGCCGGGCTTCCGGCTGGTGGGGATCATGGCGTACGAGGGACACATCGCCGGGGTCGGGGACACGGTCGCCGGCCGGCCCCTGCGGTCCCGGGCGATCCGGCTGATGCAGGCCGCCGCCCGCCGGGAGCTGGCCGGGCGCCGGGCCGCGGTCGTCCGGGCGGTGCGGGCCGTCGTGCCGGACCTGGAGTTCGTGAACGGCGGCGGCACCGGCAGTGTGCAGCACACCGCCGCCGAGGACGCGGTGACCGAGATCGCGGCCGGCTCGGGGCTGTACGTGCCGCGCCTGTTCGACAACTACGCGTCCTTCACCGGCCGTCCGGCCGCCCTGTTCGCGCAGCCGGTGGTCCGGCGCCCCGGGGTGGGCGCCGTCACCGTGCTCGGCGGCGGTTACCCGGCCTCCGGCGTCGCCGGCCCCGACCGGCTGCCGGTGCCGTATCTGCCGGAGGGGCTGCGGTACGACCCGCAGGAGGGCCCCGGGGAGGTGCAGACCCCGCTGCTGGGTTCGCCCGCCGACGACCTGCTCATCGGCGACCGGGTGTGGTTCCGGCACGCCAAGGCGGGTGAGCTGTGCGAGCGGTTCGCGGCGCTGCACCTCGTCCGGGGCGACGAGGTGACGGCGACCGTGCCGACCTACCGGGGTGAGGGGCACACGTTCCTGTGAGGCTCCCTACAGGGGCGTGACGTACGCGCCGGCGATCCCGCCGTCCACCAGGAAGTCGGTGGCGTTGACGAAGGAGGAGTCGTCGCTGGCCAGGAAGGCGACGGCGGCGGCGATCTCCTCGGCCTCGGCGAACCGGCCCACCGGGATGTGCACCAGGCGGCGCGCGGCCCGCTCCGGGTCCTTGGCGAACAGCTCCTGGAGCAGCGGGGTGTTGACCGGGCCGGGGCACAGGGCGTTGACCCGGATGCCCTCGCGGGCGAACTGCACGCCCAGCTCGCGGGACATGGCGAGGACCCCGCCCTTGGAGGCGGTGTAGGAGATCTGGGAGGTGGCCGCGCCCATCCGGGCCACGAAGGACGCCGTGTTGATGATGGAGCCCTTGCCCTGGCGGCGCATGTAGGGGATGGCGGCCTTGCAGCACAGGTAGACGGAGGTGAGGTTGACCTCCTGGACGCGCTTCCAGGCCTCCAGGCCCGTCTCCAGGATGGAGTCGTCGTCGGGCGGGGAGATGCCGGCGTTGTTGAAGGCGATGTCGACGCTGCCGTAGGTGTCGTGGGCCGCCTTGAACAGCGCCTCGACCTGCTCGGGGTCGGTGACGTCGACCTTCACGAAGAGTCCGCCGACCTCGTCGGCGGCGGCCTTGCCGCGGGTCTCGTCGACGTCCGCGCAGACGACGTGGGCTCCCTCGGAGGCGAGCCGGCGGGCGGTGGCGAGTCCGATGCCGCTGCCGGCTCCGGTCACGACGGCGGTACGGCCGGCCAGGCGGCGGCAAACGATGTTGTCGGTCACTGTGCGGGGCCCTCCGTGCTGATGAAGACGTTCTTGGTCTGGGTGAAGGCGGTCAGGGCGTCGGGGCCGAGTTCGCGGCCGAGGCCGGACTGCTTGTAGCCGCCGAACGGGGTCCAGTAGCGGACGCTGGAGTGGGAGTTGACGGACAGGTTGCCCGCGCGGACGGCCTGCGAGACGCGCAGGGCGCGGCCCACGTCCCGGGTCCAGATGGAGCCGGAGAGACCGTAGGGGGTGTCGTCGGCGAGACGGACGGCGTCCTGCTCGTCGGTGAAGGGCAGGAGGACGGCGACCGGGCCGAAGATCTCCTCGGTGGCCGCCGGGCCGTCCGGCCGTTCCCCGGTGAGGACGGTCGGCGGGAACCAGAAGCCGGGCCCGTCGGGGGCGGTGCCGCGCAGGGCGGGGGCGTCCTCGGGGACGTAGGACCGTACGCGGTCCAGTTGCTGCCGGGAGATCAGCGGGCCCATCCGGGTCTTCTCGTCGGCGGGATCGCCCACGACGACGGCGGCGAGCGCGTCGGCGAGGAAGTCCCGGGCCTGCTCGAAGACCGGCTCCTGGACCAGGATGCGGGTGCGGGCGCAGCAGTCCTGGCCGGAGTTGTCCAGGAAGGAGAAGGGGTCGAGGGCGGCTTCGAGGTCGGCGTCGGCGAAGACGATGTTGGGGCTCTTGCCGCCGAGTTCGAGGGTGACCGGCTTGACCAGGCGGGCGCAGCGCTCCATGACCTCGCGGCCGGTGCGGGTGGAGCCGGTGAACACGATCTTGGCGACGTCCGGATGGTCCACCAGGGCGCGTCCGGCGGTGGCGCCGTAGCCGGGCAGCACCTGGAAGAGGTGCTCCGGCAGGCCCGCGTCCAGGGCGAGTTCGGCGAGGCGGAGCGCGGTGAGCGGGGTGGTCTCGGCGGGTTTGAGGACGACCGCGTTGCCCGCGGCGAGCGCCGGGAAGGAGCCCCAGGCGGCGATCGGCATCGGGAAGTTCCAGGGGGCGATCACGCCGATCACGCCCAGGGGCTCCTGGAAGGTGACGTTCCAGCCGCCGGGGGCCGGGATCTGGCTGCCGAGCAGGCGTTCGGCTCCGCCGGCCGCGTAGAGGAGCAGGTCGCGGGCGTTGCCGGCCTCCCAGCGGGCGTTGCCCACGGTGTGACCGGCCTCGCGGACCTCCAGCTGGGCGAGTTCCTCGGTGTGGGCGTCGACGGCGTCCGCGAAGCGGCGGAGCAGCCGGGCCCGGTCGGCGGGGGCGACGGCGGCCCAGGTCCGCTGGGCCCGTACGGCCCGTACGACGGCGGCGGCGACGTCCTCCTCGCTCGCGGCGGGGACGGTGGCGACGACCTCTTCCGTGGCGGGGTTGAGTACGCGGAGTTCGTGCGGGTCAGTCAAGGGACGGCCTTTCACAGGCGTTCGAAGGAGCGGCGCAGCTCCCAGTCGGTGACCGCGGCGTCGAAGGTCTCCAGCTCGACGCGTGCCATGTTGCGGTAGTGCGCGACGACCTCGTCGCCGAAGGCGGCCCGGGCGATGGGGCTGTTCTCCCAGAGTTCGGCGGCTTCGCGGAGGGTGGTCGGTACGTGCTCGAAGCCGGCGGTGTAGGCATTGCCGGGGCAGGGGTCGGGCAGTTCGAGTTTCTGCTCCACGCCGTACAGTCCGGCCGCGACCAGGCCCGCCACCGCCAGGTACGGGTTGACGTCTCCGCCGGGGAGGCGGTTCTCGAAGCGCAGGGAGCGGCCGTGGCCGACCACCCGTAGCGCGCAGGTGCGGTTGTCGTGACCCCAGGCGACGGCGGTGGGCGCGAAGGAGCCGGGCTGGAACCGCTTGTAGGAGTTGATGTTGGGGGCGTAGAGGAGGGAGAAGTCCCGGAGTGCGGCGAGCTGTCCGGCGAGGAAGTGCCGCATGATCTCGGACATGCCCCCGTCGCCGTCGCCCGCCATGGCGTTGGTGCCGTCGGCGTCGGCGAGCGAGAGGTGGATGTGGCAGGAGTTGCCCTCGCGCTCGTTGTACTTGGCCATGAAGGTGATGGAGACGCCCTCCTGGGCGGCGATCTCCTTGGCACCGGTCTTGTACAGCGCGTGCTGGTCGCAGGTGGTGAGGGCCTCGTCGTAGCGGAAGGCGATCTCGTGCTGGCCGGGGTTGCACTCGCCCTTGGCGGACTCGACGGTGAGGCCGGCGCCGGCCATGTCGTTGCGCAGGCGGCGCAGCAGGGGCTCGATGCGGCCGGTGCCGAGGATGGAGTAGTCGATGTTGTACTGGTTGGCGGGGGTCAGGCCGCGGTAGCCCGCGTCCCAGGCCTGTTCGTAGCTGTCCTTGAAGACGATGAACTCCAGCTCGGTGCCGACCTGGGCGGTGAGGCCGAGGGCGGCGAGCCGGTCGAGCTGGTGGCGCAGGATCTGGCGGGGGGCGGCGACGACCGGGGTGCCGTCGCTCCAGGCGAGGTCGGCGACGAGCAGGGCGGTGCCGGGGTGCCAGGGGACGCGGCGCAGGGTGGCGACGTCGGGGTGCATGGCGAAGTCGCCGTAGCCGCGCTCCCAGGAGGACATCGCGTAGCCGTCGACGGTGTTCATCTCGGTGTCCACGGCGAGGAGGTAGTTGCAGCCCTCGGTGCCGTGGTGCAGTACCTCGTCGAGGAAGAAGCGGGCGGCGAACCGCTTGCCCTGCAGCCGCCCTTGCATGTCGGGGAAGGCCAGGACGACAGTGTCGATCTCACCGCTCGCGACGAGGGCGTGCAATTCCTCGACACTGAGCGGGGGTGTGCGGTCTGCCACGGGAGATCCTCCTTCGGCGCCATCGCGCTTTTTCGGCCGGGCCGGGAGCCATAAGGTATTGCGGAGAACCATTGCTTGGGAAGGGGGTACGGCGGATGTCGCACGAGACGGAGTGGCAGGGGGTGGGCGACCGGCTCGCCCCGGTGCTGCGGCCGGTGCGGGCCGGCAACGGCTTCGAGGAGGCGCTGGAACAGATCCTGCAGGTCGTCCGGCTGGGGCTGGTGCCCGGCGGCGAGCGGCTGCCGGCCGAGCGGGAGCTGGCGGAGCGGCTCGGGATCAGCCGGGTGACGCTGCGCGAGGTGCTGAAGGTGCTCCAGGACCAGGGGCTGGTGGAGGCGCGGCGCGGGCGGTACGGCGGAACGTTCGTGCTGCCGCGCCCGGACGCGGGCGGCGAGGACGAGCTGCGGCGCCGGATCGCCGAGGTCGACGTCGAGGACGTGCTGCGCTTCCGCGAGGTGCTGGAGGTGGGCGCGGCCGGGCTGTGCGCGGCGCACGGGCTGGACGGGGAGCGGGCGGAGCGGCTGCGGGAGGCCCTGGACCGCACCCACGAGGCGCCGCTGGCGGACTACCGGCGGGCCGACACGCTGCTGCACCTGACGCTGGCCGAGCTGTGCGGCTCGCCGTCGCTGACCGCGCAGTACGCGGCGGTCCGGGCGACGGTCAACGACCTGCTGGACTGCATCCCGCTGCTGGTGCGCAACCTGGAGCACTCCCAGCGGCAGCACACCGCGCTGGTGGAGGCGGTGCTGGAGGGGGACGCGGACGGGGCGCGGGAGATGATGCGCGAGCACTGCGCGGGGACGGCGGCCCTGCTGCGGGGCTTCCTGACCTGACCGGGATCTGCAAAGGTTTGACTGAAAAGGTTTGACCGCGAACCTTTGCAGGGGGCGTCTTGAGGCGGTCCCCGGAAGCGAGCACCGTGGAGCGGGCAGCTCCGGAAGCCAGGGAGGGCAGCATGACCGTACGGCCGCTGATCGGCGTGAGCACGTATCTGGAGTCCGGGGCGCGCTGGGGCGTGTGGGAGCTGGAGGCGGTGCTGGTGCCGGCCGGCTATCCGCGGCTGGTGCAGCGGGCCGGCGGGCTGGCGTGCCTGCTGCCGCCGGACGGCCCGGGGCGGGCCGCCGAGGCGGTGGCCCGGCTGGACGGGCTGGTCATCGCCGGGGGCCCGGACGTCGACCCGGCCCGGTACGGTGCCGAGCGCTCCCCGCGCACGGGGCCGCCCGCGCCGGAGCGGGACGCCTGGGAGCTGGCGCTGATCGAGGCGGCGCTGACGGCCGGCCTGCCCCTGCTCGGCGTCTGCCGGGGCATGCAGCTGCTGAACGTCGCCCTCGGCGGCACGCTCGTCCAGCACCTGGACGGGCACGCGGAGGTGGTCGGCGTGTTCGGCGGGCACCCGGTGAAGCCGGTACCGGGGACGCTGTACGGCGGCATCGTCCCGGAGGAGCTGACCGTGCCGACGTATCACCATCAGGCGGTGGAGCGGCTCGGCGAGGGACTCGTGCCGTCGGCCTACGCGGCGGACGGGACCGTGGAGGCCGTGGAGCTGCCGTCGGACCGGGGCTGGGTGCTGGGTGTGCAGTGGCATCCCGAGATGGGCGAGGACCTGCGGGTCATGCGGGCCCTGATCACAGCCGCCTCCTGAGCGGGGCCGGCCGTCGCCGGGTGCGGAGGCTTTGGGGCCGGGGGTGCGGACCGTTGTCGGGTGCGGGTCCTGGGTGGCTGGGCGCGCAGTTCCC
>NZ_JACHJK010000012.1:0-206134 GCF_014203595.1 Streptomyces echinatus | reverse complement strand
GTCCCCGCGCCCCTGAGCGGGTGCAGTGGCCCCGCTTGGAAAGGGGCCGTGAGAGGGGCAGAGCCGTGGGGGTTGCGGTGCGATGCCTGGTGCGGGTGCATGGTGGGCTGGACGCGCCGTTCCCCGCGCCCCTGAGCGGGTGCAGTGGCCCCGCTTGGAAAGGGGCCGTGAGAGGGGCAGAGCCGTGGGGGTTGCGGTGCGATGCCTGGTGCGGGTGCGTGGTGGCTGGGCGCGCCGTTTCTCGCGACCCTGGTGCCGGAGGTGTTCGTCATCCTCGGGTCAGGGAGAGGAGTTCTCGGGCCGGGCCCGTGGGGCGGTGGCCGGTCGGCCAGACGGCTCGTAGGTCCCGGCGGAGCGATACGCCCTCGACCGGGATGCTGACCAGGCGCCGCATCGCCAGCTCCTCCCCCACCGCCAGTTCGCTGAGGACCGAGGGTCCCGCGCCGCTGACCGCGGACGCCTTCACCGCCGTCGTCGAGGACAGCTCGATCAGCGGCCGGGCCAGGCCGCCGAGCGCCGCGTCCAGGACCTGACGGGTGCCCGAGCCGCGTTCGCGGAGGATGAGCGGGGTCCCCGCGAGCTCCTGCGCCGTCAGGGGGCGCCGGCGCCGGGCCCAGGGGTGGCCGGGCGCGGTGACGACGATCAGCCGGTCGCGGGCGATGACCGTGGAGTCCAGCCCCGTGGGCACGTTGAGGCCCTCCACGAATCCTAGGTCCGCCTCCCCGGTCAGCAGCAGTTCCGCGACCTTCGCCGAGTTGCCCGCGAGCAGGGAGACCGCCGTGTCGGGACGCTCGGCGTGCAGCGCGAGGAGCCAGCCGGGCAGCAGGTACTCGGCGATGGTCATGCTCGCCGCGACCCTCAGTCGCGAGTCCCGCCGGTCCCGCAGGGCCCGCGCGCCCGCGTCGAAGGCCGCCGCCGCCTCCACGACCCGGCGGGCCCAGTCCGTCACCAGGGCGCCCGCGTCGGTGAGCCGGGAGCCGCGCGGGGAGCGGTCGACCAGGGCCACGCCCAGCTGCCGCTCCATGGAGCGCAGCCGGCTGCTGGCGGCCGGCTGGGTGACGCCGACCTCGCGCGCGGCCGCGCCGAGACTGCCCAGCCGCGCCACCGCGAGCAGCAGCTCCAGCGCGGCGAGATCCGGCACCCGGTGCGCCAGCGACTGCCTGCCGTCCCGCTGTTCCTCCGCCTCGCTCATAAGACCAGCTTATGCCCTCATAGGGATGAGGTTCCTGGTCGGCGAGGCCCGGCGGCGCCACCGTTGAGGCATGGTCACCGCAGCCCAGCCCCTGCCCCTGTCCCGGCGTCGCGCCGCCCGGCTCCGCCGGCTCGGACCGAACTGGTACGCCTCCGTCATGGGCACCGCCATCGTCGGCTCGGCCGGCGTCGCCCTGCCGGGACCGGCGCACGCCCCGCGCGCCGTCCTCGCCGCCTTCTGGGCGCTGTCCCTGCTGATGCTGCTGGTCCTGCTGACCGCCCGGGCCGTGCACTGGGCCCGCCACCGCGACCAGGCCCGCACCGATCTCCTCGACCCGGCCGTGGCCCCCTTCTACGGCTGCCTGGCGATGGCCCTGCTGGCGGTGGGCGGCGGCGCCCTGACGGCGGGCCGGGACCTGATCGGCACCCGCGCGGCCGTCGCCGTGGACACCGTGCTGTTCTCCGCCGGTACGGCGGTCGGGCTCGGGGCGGCCGTCGCGGTGCCGTACCTGATGGCCGTACGACATCGTGCGGCGCCCGCCGACGCCACCCCGGTATGGCTGCTGCCGCTGGTCGCGCCGATGGTGTCGGCCGCGCTCGGCCCCCTGCTGGTGCCGCACCTGCCGCCGGGCCGGCCCCGGGAGACCCTGCTGCTGGCCTGCTTCGCGATGTTCGGGCTGAGCCTGCTGGCCACGCTGCTGATGCTGCCGCTGGTCTTCGCCCGGCTGATCACCGCCGGGCCGCTGCCGCTCGCGCTCACCCCGACCCTGTTCCTGGTCCTCGGCCCGCTCGGTCAGTCCGTCACTGCCGTCGGCAAGATCGCGGACACCGCCCCCGGCGTCGTACCGGCCCCCTACGACCGGGGCCTTGAGGTCTTCGCCGTGCTGTACGGCGTGCCCGTCATGGGGTTCGCGCTGCTCTGGCTGGCGCTCGCCACCGCGCACGTGGTGCGGGCCCGGCGGCGGGGCATGGGGTTCGCGCTGACCTGGTGGGCGTTCACCTTCCCGGTGGGCACCTGCGTCACCGGCGCGGCGTCCCTCGCCCGGCACACCGGTCTCCCCGTGTACGGCCTGCTGGCCGTCGGCCTCTACGGCGTCCTCGTGGCGGCCTGGCTCGCGGCGGCCCGCGGCACCGTGCGCGGCCTGCTCAGCGGTGAGCTGCTCGCAGGGCCCCGGCCAGCACCCGCGGCGCCGCTGTCAGGGACGGGCCGTACCAGGTCAGGTGCCGTCCGCTGACCAGGGCACAGGGCAGGCCCGGGAAGGCCTCCGGGCCGTCGTCCGCGGTGAAGCGGTAGGGCTCGTCGGGCAGGACGACCAGGTCCGGGGCCGCCGCGCGCAGCTCCTCCAGCGGGACGCGGGGGTAGCGCTCGGGGTGGCCGGCGTAGAGGTGGTCCACGCCGAGGCGGGCCAGGACGTCGCCCGCGAAGGTGTCCCGGCCGAGGACCATCCAGGGCCGGCGCCAGACCGGTACGACCGCCGTCGCCCGCTCCAGGGGCTCGGGCAGAAACGCCCAGGCCTCCTCGGCCCCGGCCAGCCAGCCGGGCCGGCCCGGCGCGCCGCAGGCGGTGAGCACCCGGTCCAGTTCGGCGAGGGCCTGCGGCACGGTCCGCACCTCGGTGACCAGCACGTCGAGGCCCGCCGCCCGCAGGGCGTCGAGGTCGGCGGGGCGGTTCTCCTCCTCGTTGGCGAGCACCAGATCGGGCGCGAGGGAGACGATCCGGTCCACCGCCGGGTTCTTCGTGCCGCCGATCCGGGTGGCCCTCAGGTCCGCCGGATGGCTGCACCAGTCGGTGACGCCGACGAGAGCTCCGGGCAGGGTGACCGCCACGGCCTCGGTGAGCGAGGGGACGAGGGAGACGACGCGCATCACGCGGCCTCCGCGAGTCCGGCGCCCCGCGGCGGTGGAGGGCGGTGTCGGGTCACGGCTGTGCCGCGCGGCGGAGCCGGCCACGACGGGTCCGCGGACGGCCGGCGGTCCGGCACGGCCCCTCCTCCCTTCCGCGAGGCTCTCAGCGGGATCTGTCCTTGACGGCCTCGATGTGCTCGGCGACCGCCACCACGATGACCCGGGTGTCGGGGACCGTGGCCCGCCAGCGATGCCGGATCCCGCCGGTCAGATACAGCGTGTCGCCGCGGCCGAGGCGGTAGGCGCGCCCCTCGGCCTCTATCTCCACCGCGCCGTCGGCGACGTACATCAGCTCGTCGTTGCGGTGCTGGAACTCGCGGCCGGCGTCGTGGTCGCCGGTGAACTCGGAGGCGTGCAGCTGGTGGTGGCCGCGCACCAGGGAGCGGGTGCGCGGGCCGAAGTCGCCCTCGGCGACGGGCTCGGCGCGGACGACGTCCACGCTGGCGGCCGGGTCGGCGGCGGCGAGGAGTTCGACGGCGGTGGTGCGCAGGGCGTCGGCCAGCTTCTCCAGGGACGTACGGCTGGGGCGGGCCCGGTCGTTCTCCACCTGGCTGAGGAAGGGCACGGACAGTCCGCTGCGCTCGGCCACGGCGGCGAGGGTCAGTTCCAGCGCACGGCGGCGCCGCCGGACGGCCGCGCCCACCCGCACGGGCTGCTGCTCTTTGTGGTCGCCCATCGCTCCGGCTCCCTCCCTCGCTCGTCGTGCCGCTTTCGGGGTACCCGCCCCGGGGCACCCCTCTTCTGATGACTTCTCTGCACCCTACGCATGTTCGGCAAACCGTTTCACGTGCCTGTCACATCCCCGGCATGCCCCTGATCCCCCACCCTCACTGTTCGCGCCAGTGTCCCGGGGGCCGTCACCCTCCCGGAACGGGGTCCCCCGGTGGGATGAACATGCCGACCAGCTGGGCCTGGGCTCCCTGCCCGGGCCATGAATCGTCACGGATCGTGATTGGCCTGATCTGTGCCGTGAGCGGAACGCCGCGAGGGGCGGGCGCTGCCGGACGCACGTCGGCGTCCGGCGGCGCCCGCCCCTCGGGAGGCGGTCCGGGCCGGTCAGGTCACCCGGCCGCCTGGCTCCGGGCGTCGTCCTTGGCGACGGGGGCCCACTGGTCGAGCAGGCCGGGGTGCCGGCGCAGCCAGGCGCGGACGGCGTCCTGCTCCCCGCCCTTGCCGGCACTCTGGATGCGCGCCTCCAGGCTCGTCAGCTGCTCCTCGGTCATCGAGAAGTCCTTCAGCCACTGGCCGACCCGCGGGTTGTCGGCGGCGAAACCCTTGCGGGCGAGGGTGTGCACGCCGTCGCCCTTGCCCCAGGCGCCCTTGGGGTCCTTGAGCTTCTTCAGGCCGTAGTCGCTGTACGCCCAGTGCGGCGACCACAGGGTGACGACGACCGGCTGCTTGCGGCCGTAGGCGCGCTTCAGCTCGGCGAGCATGGCCGGCGTGGAGCCGTCGACCACCTCGTACGTGCCCTCCAGGCCGTACTCCTTCAGCACCTTGTCCTTCAACAGGCCCATCATGCCCGCGCTGGGCTCGATGCCGATGATCTTCCCGTGGAACTCGGAGGCGTGGTTCTCGAGGTCCTCCAGGGAGTTCACGTCCTTCACGTAGGACGGAACGGTCAGCTCCAGGGAGGTGGGGCCGTACCACTTGCCGAGGTCCTCGAGCCGCTCGCCGTACTTCGCCCAGTACTCGGCGTGGGTGGTGGGCAGCCAGGAGTCGGTCTCGAAGTCGAGCTGGCCGGTGGCGAGGCCGGTGTAGAGGGGGCCGGCCGCGTACTGGCTCGTGGTCACCTTGAAGCCGCGCTCCTCGAGGATCTCCTTCCAGAGGAACGTGGAGGCGATGCCCTCGTCCCAGGGGATGTAGCCGATCCGGATCTCCTTGCCCTTGCCGATGTCCGCGCCGGAGGCCTCGGAGGTGCCGGCGGAAGGGCCGAAGACGCCGAGTCCGGCCGCGACGAGGGCCAGGAAGACGGCACCGGCCAGGGCGACGGCCGGGCGCGGGCGGTACGACCACGCGCGCGTGCGGCTCTTCGCGGCGGCCCTGCGGCCCAGCGGGGAGAGCTGGGTGCCGAGCGCGCCGGTGACGCGGTCCAGGTAGATGGCGAGGACGACGATGCCGACGCCCGCCTCGAAGCCGTAGCCGATGTCGACCTGGCCGATGGCCTGGTTCACGGCGCCGCCGAGGCCGCCGGTGCCGACCATGCCGGCGATGACGACCATGGACAGGCCCAGCATGATCACCTGGTTGACGCCGGCCATGACGGTCGGCAGGGCGAGCGGCAGCTGGACGCGCCACAGGATGTTGCGCGGGGTGGTACCGAACGCCTCGGCGGCCTCCACCAGTTCCGCGTCGACCTGGCGGATCCCCAGCTCGGTCATGCGGACGCCGGGGGCCAGCGCGAAGATCAGGGTGGCGACGACACCGGGGGCGGTGCCGAGGCCGAAGAACAGCATGGCCGGGATCAGCAGGACCATCGACGGCATGGTCTGGAGCAGGTCCAGGACGGGCCGTACGGTCGCGCTGACCGTCTGGGAGCGGGCCGCCCAGATGCCCAGCGGGATCGAGATCACCAGGGCGAGCACGGTCGCCACCAGGACCAGGGCGAGCGTGGACATGGCCTGGTCCCACAGGTCGAGGGAGTCCACGAGCGCGAACCCGGCGAAGGCGAGGACGCCGGCGAGCAGTCCGCGCAGCCACCAGGCGACGACGGCGAGGATGCCCGCCATCAGCAGCGGCTCGGGCGCGGCGAGGACGGAGTCGAGGCCGTCGTACATGCCCTCCATGACCGCCTTGACGGCGTCGAAGAGCCAGGAGAGGTGGGCGACCAGCCAGTCGACGCCGGAGTCGACCCAGTCGCCGAGATGGATCCTAGGCACGGCCGATCACCTTCCTGCCGCCGTCGCTGTCACACGCCGCGGGCTCGCCCCGCTCGTCGCCGAGGAACCCGACCAGGCGCTGCCGGGGTACGACGCCGACGAGGGCGCGGCCCTCGTCGAGGACGGCGACCGGGTGGGACAGCCGGGCGCTGATCGCGCACAGCTCGGTGAACGGCGTCCCGGGGGCCGCGGTCTCGCAGCCGCAGTCGGCCTCGTCGCCGCGCACGTCGGTGTCCATCACGGCGGCGGCGGTCAGCACGCGGGAGCGGTCCACGTCCTGGATGAAGGAGGCCACGTAGTCGCCCTCCGGGCGCAGCAGGATGTCCTCCGCGGTGCCGGTCTGGACGATGCGCCCGTCGCGCATGACGGCGATGCGGTCACCGAGCCGCATGGCCTCGTTGAGGTCGTGGGTGATGAACACGATGGTCTTCTTCAGCGTCTTCTGCAGTTCCAGCAGCTGGTCCTGCATGTCGCGGCGGATCAGCGGGTCCAGGGCGCTGAAGGACTCGTCCATGAGGAGCAGGTCCGCGTCGGTGGCGAGGGCGCGGGCGAGGCCGACGCGCTGCTGCATGCCGCCGGACAGTTCGTCGGGCCAGGACTTCTCCCAGCCGGCCAGGCCGCACAGGGCGAGCGCCTCGTCGGCGCGGCGTACGCGCTCGGCGCGGGGCACGCCCTGCACTTCCAGGCCGTAGGCGGCGTTGTCGCGGACACTGCGGTGCGGGAACAGCGCGAAGTGCTGGAAGACCATGCTGATCTTCTTCGAGCGCAGCTCGCGCAGGGCGCGGTCGGGAAGGGTGGTCAGGTCCTGGCCGTCGAAGCGCACGCGGCCCGCGGTCGGCTCCAGCAGACCGTTGAGCATGCGCAGGAGGGTGGACTTGCCGGAGCCCGACAGCCCCATGACGACGAAGATCTCGCCGGCCTCGACGCGGAAGGAGGCGTCGATCACGGCGGCCGTCGTGCCGTCGGCGCGCAGCTCCTCCCGGTCGGCGTCCTTGCGCAGCCGTTCCACCGCGTCGTGCGGTCGTCTTCCGAACACCTTGAACAGGTGCTCTGCCTCAAGCCTGGGTGCCACGCGTACCTCTCGTCTCCGGGGACAGGACAGAGGCCGCGCCTCCCCAGGTCAGGGCGGGGCAAACGCGTGAGTGGCGGGACTCACGGGGATGCGCAGCACGCAACGCGTTCCGGGGCGGACGGCCGCTGTCGGTGCCGTACGGCATGATGCGGGCGTGACCGGACGACTGATGCTCCTCGACACCGCCTCGCTGTACTTCCGCGCCTATTTCGGCGTCCCGGACTCCGTGAAGGCGCCGGACGGCACGCCCGTCAACGCGGTTCGCGGCCTGCTGGACTTCATCGACCGGCTGGTGAAGGACCACCGGCCGGAGCACCTGGTGGCCTGCATGGACGCCGACTGGCGTCCGCAGTGGCGGGTGGACCTCATCCCCACCTACAAGGCCCACCGGGTCGCCGAGGAGCACGAGGGGGCGCCGGACGAGGAGGAGGTGCCGGACACCCTGGCCCCGCAGGTGCCGGTCATCGAGGCCGTGCTGGACGCGATCGGGATCGCCCGCGTCGGCGTCGCGGGATACGAGGCGGACGACGTGATCGGCACGTTCACCGCCCGGGCCGGGGGGCCGGTCGACATCGTCACCGGCGACCGCGACCTGTATCAGCTGGTGGACGACGAGCGCGAGGTCCGCGTGCTGTACCCGCTGAAGGGCGTCGGCACGCTGCAGCTGACCGACGAGGCGGTGCTGCGCGGCAAGTATGGCGTCGACGGGCGCGGGTACGCGGATCTGGCGCTGCTGCGCGGCGACCCGAGCGACGGCCTGCCGGGCGTGGCCGGCATCGGCGAGAAGACGGCCGCGAAGCTGCTCGCCGAGTTCGGTGACCTGGCCGGGATCATGGCCGCGGTCGACGAACCGGGGGCGAAGCTCACGCCGTCGCAGCGCAGGCGGCTCACCGAGGCCCGGCCGTATCTCGCGGTCGCGCCGAAGGTGGTGCGGGTGGCCGGCGACGTGCCGCTGCCGGACGTCGACACCGTCCTGCCGCACGCTCCGCGCGACCCGGAGGCCCTCCGGGAACTGGCGGGGCGGTGGGGACTGGGCGGCTCGCTGGAACGGCTGCTGTCCACCCTGACGCGCTGATCCCGGCCGGGGCCGAACGAAATGTTCCGGCAAAGGCTCTCATCAAGGCCCCAGGAAAGCGGTGTTGGATCGGAGCGAGTGCTAACTTAGGTAAACCTAACCAACTCCTCAGGAGGCCGTGATGGCAGAGCGTCCGGGACGAAAGCCGCGCAAGCCCCGTACCGCCCAGGTGGTGCGCACCGAGAGGCTGACGCCGCACATGCAGCGGGTGGTGCTCGGTGGTGAGGGTCTGGCCGGCTTCGCCGCGGACACCTGCACCGACCACTATGTGAAGCTGCTGTTCGGCGCGGCCGGCGTCACGTACCCGGAGCCCTTCGACCTGGAGCGGATCCGCGCCGAGTTCCCGCGGGAGCAGTGGCCGGTGACCCGGACCTACACCGTGCGCGGGTGGGACCCCGAGCGGGGTGAGCTCACCCTGGACTTCGTGATCCACGGCGACGAGGGCCTGGCCGGCCCCTGGGCCGTCCGGACGCGGCCCGGCGAGACCGTCCGCTTCATGGGCCCCGGCGGCGCGTACGCGCCCGACCCGGAGGCCGACTGGCATCTGCTCGCCGGTGACGAGAGCGCGCTGCCCGCCATCGCGCGCGCCCTGGAGACGCTGCCCGCCGGCGCCCGTGCGCACGCCTTCGTCGAGGTGTCCGGGCCCGAGGAGGAGCAGAAGATCGACGCCGAGGTGCCGGTCGTCTGGCTGCACCGCGGGGAGCGGCCGGTCGGCGCGGCTCTGGTGGAGGCCGTGCGCGCGCTGGAGTTCCCGGAGGGCCGGATGCACGCCTTCGTACACGGCGAGGCGGGCTTCGTGAAGGAGTTGCGCCAGCTGCTGCGGGTGGAGCTGCAGGTCCCGCGCGAGGACCTGTCGATCTCCGGCTACTGGCGCCTCGGCCACAACGAGGACGGCTGGCAGGCTTCCAAGCGGGACTGGAACGCCCGGATCGAGGCCGAGCAGGAGGGCGACACGGCGGCGGCCACCGCGGCCTGACCGACCCGCACCGACCACCCCCGCCCGGCACACCCCAGCCCTCTCCGGCCGGCTCCGCGCCCGCCCGGCCCGTCGCCCGCCGGCCCCCGGCGTCCGGACCCGGCGATCTCTTCGCCCGACCAGCCCGCCAAGCGGCCGGCTCCCCGCCCCGCCGAACCGCGTCCTGCCGGGTGCGTGGCCGGACGGTGCGCCCCTTTCCGCCCGCCACCAGGGTGACCGCGCCCCCGTACCCTTGACCCCGATGAGACGCCGTACGCCGCCCCCGCCCGCCCCGCTCCCCCAACGCGACGGAGTGGACCCCGTCCGGGTACGGCTGCCCGTGGGCGGGGCGTGGGCCACCGTGCGCGAGCACCTGGTCGAGCGGCTCACGGGGGCCGGTCCCGGGATGATCGAGTCGATGTTCACCGAGGGGCTGGTGGTCGGGGCCGACGGGCGGGCCGTGGCGCCGGACGCGCCGTACCGGGCGGGCATGTTCGTCTGGTTCCACCGTGAGCTGCCCGCCGAGGTGCCGGTGCCGTTCCCGGTGGAGGTGGTGTACCGGGACGAGCACATCGTGGTGGCCGACAAGCCGCACTTCCTGGCCACGACCCCGCGCGGCACGCATGTCGCCGAGACCGCGCTGGCCCGGCTCCGGCGCGAGCTGGACATCCCCACGCTGACGGCCGCCCACCGCCTGGACCGGCTCACCGCGGGGCTGGTGCTGTTCACCGTGCGGCCCGAGGAGCGGGGCGCGTACCAGACGCTGTTCCGGGACCGGCGGGTGGCCAAGGAGTACGAGGCGGTCGCGCCGTACGATCCCTCGCTCGTCCTGCCCCGGACCGTGCGCAGCAGGATCGTGAAGGAGCGCGGGGTGCCGGCCGCCCGGGAGGTGGCGGGCGAGCCGAACGCCGAGACCCGTGTGGAGCTGGCGGAACGCAGGGCCGGGCTGGGCCGCTACCGGCTCGTCCCGGTGACCGGGCAGACCCACCAGCTGCGGGTGCATCTGACCTCGCTGGGCGTGCCCATCCTCGGCGATCCGCTGTATCCCGAGGTGACCGCCCCGGTGCCGGCCGGCGACTTCCGGCGCCCGCTGCAACTGCTCGCCCGGCGCCTGGAGTTCACCGACCCCGTCACCGGCACGGACCACTCGTTCCGCAGCGGACGCCGGCTGCGGGCCTGGACGTCCTACGCCGACTGGGCCGGGCGGCACGCGCCGCGGCCGTGACGGCCGGCTCCGCCGGGGCGGAAGGGCCGGCCGCTCGTCAGTCGCCCCGCCACCAGCGCAGCAGGCGCCGCCAGAGGCCGCGGGACGGGGCCGGGGCCTGGGCCGGGGCCGCGGTGCGCGCGGCGGGCGCCTCGGGGAAGGCCGCCTGCCGCGGTGCGGCGGCCGGGACCGGGTCACCGCCCGGCGTGCCCTCCTTCGGTCCGGAGCGCTGCGCTGGGACGGGCATGGCCCGCGGCGGCAGGTCGACGTCCTGCTCCGGCTTCGGTTCGAAGCGCACCGGCAGGGCCACCAGGTGCCGGGAGGCGATGGACGACCGCCAGCGCAGGTCCTCCTCGGCGCAGTCGAGCTGGATGTCGGACAGACGGGTCAGCAGCGCGTCCACGCCGACGTCGGCGATGGCGCGGCCGATGTCCTGGCCGGGGCACTCGTGGGGGCCGCCGCCGAAGGCGAGGTGGGAGCGGTTGCCCTGCATGCTCGCGGACAGATCGGGCCGCACCCGTGGGTCGACGTTGCCCGGGGCGGGCGCGAAGAGCAGCCCGTCGCCCTTGCGGATGCGCCGGCCGCCCAGTTCGGTGTCCTGCTTGGCGAAGTAGCCGAAGACCGTGCTGAACGGCGGCTCGTCCCACAGGGACTGCTCGATCGCCTCCGGCACGGTCATCTGGCCGCCGTTGAGCTGGGCGCGGAAGCCCGGCTCGGTGAGGACCATGCGCAGCGCGTTGGCGAGGAGGTTCGCGGTGGCCTCGTAGGACGCGAAGAGGACGAGCCGCAGGTGTTCGCGGACCTCGTCGTCGGTGAGTCCGGCCGGGTGGCCGATGAGGTGGCTGGTGAAGTCGTCCTCGGGCCGGGCACGCCGCCGGGTGGTGAGCCGGCTGAGCGCGTCCATGACGTAGGTGTGGCTCTGGATGGCGGTCTCGGTGCCCTTGAGGGCGTCCCGCGCGGCCTGCACCATGCGGTCGTTGTACTCCTCGGGCATGCCGAGGATCTCGCACATCACGGCCATCGGCAGGTGCTCGGCGAACTGGGAGACAAGTTCGGCCCGGCCCCGCTCGCAGAAGCCGTTGACCAGGCCCTGCGTGTGGCGGCCGATGTGCCGGCGGACGCTGCGGTGGTCGATGGTGGCCATGGCCGCGGTGACCGCCGCGCGCAGCCGCTGGTGTTCGTTCCCCTCGGCGTGGGAGCAGATGGGCTGCCAGGCGATGTGCGGCATGAGGGGGTGGTCGGGCTTGACCATGCCCTCCCGCAGCGGGGTCCAGATCCGGCTGTCCCGGGTGTACTGCGAGGGGCTGCGCACCAGCTGCAGGTTCTCGGCGTGCCCGAGGACCACCCACATGGGCACGTCGTCGTGCAGCAGTACGGGAGCCACGGTGCCGTGCTGCTCGCGCAGGCGGTCGTAGAGGGCGTCGAGGTCCTCGGCGTCGGGGCCGTAGAGCCGGTGCACCGCGCCGGGGCCGAGGCCGTGGGCGGGGCAGCCCGGCGGCGGGCCGGACGTGGGGTCTGTGCCGGTCAGTGATGGGGATTCAGACGTCACGGTGTCGCTCCGGAACGGGTGGTGTGGGGCTGTGTCGACTGCGGGTCAGATGAGGGCGCCGGACAGGGCGAGCGAGTGCAGGAAGCGCATGAGGGTCATCAGCACGTCCTTGCTGGAGGCCCGGCGGCGCACGTCGCACTCCATGATCGGGATGTCCGGGGCCAGGTCCAGCGCGGTGCGCAGCTCCTCCACCGGGTAACGGGGTCCGTCCGGGAAGGAGTTGACGGCCACGACGAAGGGCACGCCGCGTTCCTCCAGCCGGCCCATGACATCGAAGCTGACCTCCAGGCGCCGGGTGTCGACCAGGACGACCGCGCCGAGCGCGCCTTCGAACAGGCCGTTCCACAGGAACCAGAAGCGCTCCTGGCCAGGGGTGCCGAAGAGGTAGAGCACCAGTTTGTCGGTGATGCTGATGCGTCCGAAGTCCATGGCCACGGTGGTGGCCGTCTTGGAGTCGGAGCCGTAGTTGTCGTCCACGCCGATGCCGGCCTGGGTCATGGTCTCCTCGGTGGTCAGCGGCCTGATCTCGCTGACGGAGCCGACCATGGTGGTCTTGCCGACACCGAAGCCGCCCACGATCACGATCTTCACCGCGGCCTGGGCCGTGTGCGGCAGATGGTCCTCGGTGCGGGGGCCGGGGATCGTGTCAGAGCTTTTGAAGTCCATGCATCACCGCTTCGAGGAGTGAACGGTCGGCCACCGCCTGGCGGACGATCGGGGCGCGCGCCTGCACCAGTTCCGTCGTGATCAGCTTGGTGATCACCACGGTCATGGCACTGAACGGCAGCTGCAGGTAGGCCGACAGCTCGGCCAGGGACAGCGGGGCGGCGCAGAGTCTCAGTACCGCCGCCTCCTCCGGCGAGGCGGACGGCGGGGGCGCGGAGCGCGCCACGATCAGGGTGACCAGGTCGAGTTCGGCGCGGGCGCCGTCGGCGGATCCCGCGATGGTGTACAGCCGTTCGGGGTTCCCGGGCTTGTCCGGGCCGCTCGCCGGTTCGGGGGACGGTGGTGGCGGGGAGGCCACCGGCTGCGGCCGGCGCCGTTTGCGTCGTGGAGGTGTCATACGGTCTGCCCGTTCCGCCGGGGCGGACTGGTGAGGTGGGCGCCGATCCGGACGACGAGGTCCCGCATCATGCCGCTCATCCGGCCCGGTTCGCAGGTCACGTCGGCGAGTACGGCGAGATAGGCGTTGTCGCCGGCGTTCATGAGGTAGAAGTAGCCGCCCTCGATCTCGATGACGACGACCTTCATCTCACCGGCGCCGGGGATCTCCTGGATGATGGCGCCGGCCAGGCTCTGTACGCCCGCGCAGGCGGCGGCCACGCGGTCGGCGGCGTCGGGGTCACCGCCGTAGCGGGCGATGCGCAGCCCGTCGGAGGAGAGGACCACGATCATCTCGATGCCCGGTACGCCGTCGTTCAGCTGCTTGAGCATCCAGTCCAGGTTCGCTCGCTGCTGGATCACTTGAGGTCCCCCTCGTCGTCGGCCGCGGTGGCGCCCTCGGCGTAATCGGCCGAATCGTCGATCAGATGCAGGTACTTGGTGGGGTGGAGCGTGAAGTCGGTCAGCTCGGCCGCGGTGGCGTCCTCGGGCATGCCCTTGCGCAGGCCGTCCCAGAACGCTTCCATCCACATGCCCGGGGGCCGGTCCATGAGCTTCTTGCGCTCGGGGTCGATCTCGGGCTCGGGTTCCGGTTCGGCCCTGGTCTGGGACCAGATGGTGGGCCTGCCCTCGCGCTCGGCGCGCTCGATGGCGGCCTGTTCCGCGATCCGCTGGCTGAGCGGGGTCTTCACCCGGCTGCGGCGCTGCGGCAGACCGCCCGCGGTCCACTCGGTGACCTCCGGGACGTCGTCCTCCATGGAGATCCCGGCGGGGATCTTGGGGCTGGTGGGGCGGCGCTTCTTGGGCGGGCGCTTGGGGCCCTCGACGGCGCCGAGTTCGGGCTTGGGGATGCCGGTGGCACCGATGCCGTGCGCGGCGCCGACGCCGGGCTCGGTGGTCGTCATGACGCGCGGCACGATGAGGATCGCGCGGACGCCGCCGTAGGCGGAGGCGCGCAGCGAGACCTCCATGTCGAACTGCTTGCAGAGCCGGCCGACGACGGCGAGGCCGAGGCGCGGGGTGTCACCGAGGTTCTGCGCGTCGTCGCCGTTCTTGGCGTCCTCGATCATCTGCTCGATGCGGGCGCGGGACTCCTCGGTGAGGCTGACGCCGGCGTCCTCGATCTCGATGGCGATGCCCGCCTGCACCTCCGCGGCGGTGACGTGCACCTGGGTGGAGGGCGGCGAGTAGCGGGTGGCGTTGTCGAGGAGCTCGGCCGCCGCATGGATGACCGGTTCGACCGCGGTGCCCTTGATGTTGATGTTGACGATGGAGCTGAGGTCGATGCGGCGGTACTCCAGGATCCGGGACATCGCGCCGCGCAGCACGCTGTACAGGGAGACCGGCAGGGGCCACTGGCGGCCGGGGCGGCCGCCGCCGAGGACGGAGATGGTGTCGGCGAGGCGGCCGATCAGCGAGGTGCCGTGGTCGATGCGCAGCAGGTCGTCGAAGACCTCCGGGTTGCGCCCGTGGTCCTCCTCCATCTCGCGGAGTTCCTTGGCCTGCTGGTGGACGATGGCCTGGACGCGGCGGGCGATGCTCACGAAGGAGCGCTCGGAGGCGTCGCGCATGGAGATCTCGTGGTCGGCTCCGCGCAGCGCGATGCGCACCAGTTCGCGGTAGCCCTCGGGCAGGCCGCGCAGGGCGGGGTCCTCGTCGAAGACGTAGCGCACGGTGTCGCGGAGCACCTCGCCGCGGCGCAGCCGGAGGAAACCGGTGGGCAGCACGTCGGTGGCGAAGCGCTGCATCAGCTCTTCGTGCGCGGCGATCCGCTGTTCCAGATACGCCGTGTGACGGGCGTGTTCGGCCTGCGCCTCGCGGAGCCGGCGGCCGCGCCGGGCGGCCTCCCCGGCCGTGCCCAGGACCAGCAGCACGGCCAGCGCTCCGCACACGCCGACGGCGATCCGGGCCGAGGGCGGTACCAGGGCGACGGCGGCGCCCGCCGCGCCGGCCATCACGATGGCCGGCGGCAACAGCACACGCGCATAGGGACGTTCACGGCCGCCGGGAGGCTTCTGAACACTCACCATGGATGCCTTCCGAGATGAGTCGGCTGGGTGTCGGGGGAGCTTGCGGGGGGAAGGTTCATGGAACCGAAGGGATCTGCTTCACATTGGGGAACAAGCGCACGAATTACCTCAACTCGGTGCGCCGCGGGCGAGCTTAGTCCGACCGGATCATCGCCGTGTCATATTCGGCAAGCACCTGAAATCGCCCCCGCACCAGGAGTACGCTCAGCTTCTTTTACACGCAGCGCTCTTACTCGAACACATTCGGTAACGGCGCACGGGTGTACGAGAGTCACTCACCGCGAAGAGTGAAAAGGAAACCCGGGCCGCACCTCGGCGGCCCCAACCACCGTTCCCCGGGCGGCAGTTCACGCCCAGGACCGTCCGACGAGGACGGGGACGGCAACGGCGGGCCACGGCGCTGCCGCAGCCCGCCGAACGAGGCGTCAGCCCACCGACGAGTAGGCGACCACACCCCGCAGCAACTGATCGACCGCCTTGCGCGCGGCCTTGGCCACCGTCGAACCCTCCACGGGGGCGGCCGCGGAGATCTGCCCGAGCACGTCGATGACCTGCTTGCACCACCGCACGAAGTCGCCGGCCGGCATCTCCGCCTCGCGCAGCACCTCGTCCAGACCCTTGTCGGACGCCCACATGTAGGCGGCCCAGGCGAAACCGAGGTCGGGCTCGCGCTGGCCGACGCCCTCGGTCTGGCTGATCCGGAAATCCTCCTCCAGGCCGTCGAGCCGGCCCCAGATCCGGACCATCTCCCCCAGCGCGGCCTTGGCCTTGCCGGACGGCAGCTTCGGCGCCATCGCGTCGTCGCCCACCCGCGCCTCGTACACCAGCGCCGAGACACAGGCGGCCAGTTCGGCAGGGCTGAGCCCCTCCCAGACGCGCTCGCGCAGGCACTCGCTGGCCAGCAGATCCAGCTCGCCGTACAGCCGCGCGAGCCGCTTGCCGTGCTCGGTGACCTCGTCACCGCGCAGATAGTCCAGCTCGGTCAGCAGCGCCACGATCCGGTCGAAGGTACGCGCGATGGTGTTCGTACGGCCCTCGATGCGCCGTTCCAGCTGCGAGGTGTCGCGCAGCAGCCGGTGGTAGCGCTCCGCCCACCGGGCGTGGTCCTCGCGGTCGTCACAGCCGTGACAGGGGTGGGCCCGGATCGCCGTGCGCAGCCGGGCGATCTCACGGTCGTCGGCGGCCTGGGACCGCTTCTTGCGCGCCCGCTCCGGCGGGATGTGCCCCGCCTTGGTGCGCAGCGCGGAGGCGAGGTCCCGGCGGGACTGCGGCGAACGCGGGTTGAACGACTTCGGGATCCGCATCCGGTCCAGCGGCTCCACCGGCACCGGGAAGTCCATCGACGCCAGCCGCTTGACCTGCCGTTCGGCCGTCAGCACCAGCGGGCGCGGCCCGTCGTGGTGGTCGAAGCCGCGGTGGCCGTTGGAGCGGCCCGCGGGCAGCCCCGGGTCCAGCACCAGCGCCAGACCGGCGTACTTGCCCGTGGGCACGTGGATGACATCGCCCGGCTTGAGCTTCTCCAGCGCGACGGCGGCCTCGGCACGCCGCTCGCTCGCGCCCTGCCGGGCCAGCTCGGTCTCCCGGTCCTTCAGCTCGCGGCGCAGCCGCGCGTACTCGTCGAAGTCGCCGAGGTGGCAGGTCATGGAGGCCTTGTAGCCCTCCAGGCCCTCCTCGTTGCGCTGCACCTGCCGGGAGATCCCGACGACCGACTTGTCGGCCTGGAACTGGGCGAAGGAGGTCTCCAGCAGCTCGCGCGAGCGGTGCCGGCCGAACTGCTCGACCAGATTGACCGCCATGTTGTACGACGGCTTGAAGCTGGAGCGCAGCGGATAGGTGCGGGTGCCCGCGAGACCGGCCAGGTGCTCGGGGCTCATGCCGCGCTGCCACAGCACCACGGCGTGGCCCTCGACGTCGATGCCCCGGCGGCCCGCACGGCCGGTCAGCTGCGTGTACTCGCCGGGCGTGATGTCGGCGTGCTGCTCGCCGTTCCACTTGACGAGCTTCTCCAGCACCACCGAGCGGGCGGGCATGTTGATCCCGAGCGCGAGGGTCTCGGTGGCGAACACCGCCTTGACCAGGCCGCGCACGAACAGCTCCTCGACGACCTCCTTGAACGTGGGCAGCATGCCCGCGTGGTGGGCCGCGATCCCCCGCTCCAGACCCTCCAGCCATTCGTAGTAGCCGAGGACGTGCAGGTCCTCCGACGGGATGGCGGCGGTGCGCTCCTCGACCAGGGCGCGGACCTGTTCCCGGGCCTCCTCGTCGTTGAGCCTGAGGCCCGCGTACAGGCACTGCTGGACGGCGGCCTCGCAGGCGGCGCGGCTGAAGATGAAGGTGATGGCAGGCAGCAGGCCCTCGGAGTCCAGGCGCTCGATGACCTCGGGACGGCCGGGCGTCCACACGCGCGAGCGCTGTCTGCGCTCGCGCTCCCGGTCGGCCTCGCGCATCGACCGGCCGCGCCTGCGGTCCTGGTACGACGGCCTGGTGGCCTCCATGCGGGCCAGGCGGGCCAGGTCGGGGTTGACGGCCTTCTTGTGGCCCTCGCCCTCCTCGAACAGGTCGTACATCCGGCGCCCGGCCAGCACGTGCTGGAACAGCGGCACGGGCCGGTGCTCGGAGACGATCACCTCGGTGTCGCCCCGGACGGTGTCCAGCCAGTCGCCGAACTCCTCGGCGTTGGACACGGTGGCGGACAGCGAGACCAGGGTCACCGACTCGGGCAGGTGGATGATCACCTCCTCCCAGACGGCGCCGCGGAAGCGGTCGGAGAGGTAGTGCACCTCGTCCATGACCACGTAGCCGAGGCCGAGGAGGGTCTGGGAGCCGGCGTAGAGCATGTTCCGCAGCACCTCGGTGGTCATCACGACCACGGGGGCGTCGGAGTTCACGCTGTTGTCGCCGGTGAGCAGGCCGACCTTCTCGCTGCCGTAGCGACGGCACAGGTCGGCGTACTTCTGGTTCGACAGCGCCTTGATGGGTGTCGTGTAGAAGCACTTCTTGCCCTGCTGGAGGGCGAGGTGGACGGCGAACTCGCCCACGATCGTCTTGCCCGAACCGGTGGGAGCGGCCACCAGCACGCCCTTCCCCGCTTCGAGCGCCTGGCAGGCCTCGATCTGGAAGGGGTCGAGGCCGAAGTCGTACATCTCGCGGAAGGAGGCGAGCGCGGTGGCCTGCTCGGCTGCCCGCCTGCGGGCTGCCGCGTACCGCTCGGCCGGTGAGAGATCCTCTGTCATCGTACTTTCGAGCGTACCGGGCCCCACTGACAACAGGACGATCATTATCGGGATCGCCGGCCGGCGGCAGCGGACCGGAGGAAGACGGATGCCCCCGTCCTCGGGGGACGGGGGCATCGCGCGGCGGCTCGGTGACGGATCAGGTCACGTCGTCGTAGCCGTTGACGCGCTCGTTGCTCGCCTGCTCGGGCAGGGCCCGGGCGGCCGAGACGGGCTCGACGCCGCCGATGTCCTCGGGCGTGAGGTCCAGCTCGGAGGCCTCGTCGTCGGAGGGGCCCTCGGCCTCGCGGCGACGCCGGCGCTTGTCGTTGAGCAGCGCGATGGCCACGGCGACGAAGTACAGCGCCCAGATCGGCGCCGCCAGCGCCAGCATCGTCATCGGGTCCGGGCTGGGCGTGGCCACGGCCGCGAAGACGGTGATGCCGATGACCATGCCGCGCCACCAGCCCAGCATGCGCCGCCCGGACAGGACGCCGGTCAGATTGAGCATGACCAGCAGCAACGGCATCTCGAAGGCGAGGCCGAAGACCACGATCATGCGGGTGACCAGGTCCAGCAGGTCGTCCAGCGGCAGCAGGTTCTCGGCACCGTCGGGTGTGAGGTCGATCATCACCCTGGCCGTGGTGGGCAGCACGTTGAACGCGAGGTAGCCGCCACCGAGGAAGAGCGGGAAGCCGAAGCCGACGAAGGCGTAGGCGTACTTCTTCTCTTTACGGTGCAGGCCCGGCGCGACGAACGCCCACAGCTGGTAGAGCCAGACCGGCGACGCGAGCACGACACCGGTCATCAGGGCGACCTTCAGTGCCAGGGTGAACGGCGCCAGCAGACCGCTGACGGTGATGTGCGCGCAGCGGGCGTTCTTGCTGCCGGCCAGCTCCCCGAACGACTGGTGGCAGCCGATCTCGTCCAACATCGGCCGGGTGATGACATCGATGATGTCCCGGTAGAAGAAGGCCGCGATGATCGTGACCGCGAGGATCGCCAGGACACCCTTCGCGAGCCGGTTGCGCAGCTCACGCAAGTGATCCGCGAGAGGCATCCGCCCCTCGGGATCTCTCTCCTTTTTGCGGGCAGACTTGAGCAACCCACATCCTCATCTCGTGCAGCGGACCGGATGCCCCGGTCCTCGCGTCAGCGCTGGGTCGTGTCCGTCGGCTCGTTGACCGGGCGGGAGCTGGTCACGTCGCCGGGCGCGGCCTGGATCGTGCGCTGAGCGGGAGCGGGCTCCTCGGCGGACTGGGGGGTGTCGGAGGACTGCTTGCCCTCCTCCTTCATCGCCTTCGCCTCGCTCTTCAGGATGCGGGCGGACTTGCCGAGCGAACGCGCCATGTCCGGCAGCTTCTTCGAGCCGAACACGAGGAGGATCACCACAACGAGGATCACAAGGTGCCACGGCTCAAGTCCGTTGCGGAACATAAATCTTCACCTTCTCACCGAGGCGGGTATGTCCGACAGGTCGGACACTCGTCCGAACGTCAGCTGGCTGCGATCGTAACGCCTGGGGGTGAACGCGGAACAATCCCCACACGTACTCCTGCTCTGCGGACCGCGCCTCGTTCCCGGGCCGCGACCAGCAGCGTACCTGGCCGTGCGGGCAAGGTAACAGGTCGAAGTGACCGACAGCGCACACGCACCCGGGCCGGGCAAGACGCCCGGGCCCCGGTTCACAGGGTGTCCACGGCGCGGGCCGCGCTCACCGTCGCCCGCTCCAGGTCCTCGGCGGCCCGGTTGATACGCCGCGCGGAGTCCGCGACCTGCTGCCCGAGGCGCCTCGCCTCCAGAAACACCCGGACGGCGAGCACCCCCAGGACGGCGAGACCCAGGAAACCCACGGCTACCGCGAACATCGGCCAGAACATGACGTCGAGACTAGACCGTCCGACGGCGCGTCCCGCAGCCGACCGCCCCGTGACGGGCGACCGCCGGACCCTGCCCGGTAACCACCCGGTCTGCGACGGGCAACCGGCGGTGCTGTCGCCGGTCCGTGGCGCGCCCGGCGGCTGCTCCGGGGCCGGCCCCCGCTACACCGTGGAGTGCAGCCGCAGGGTCCTGACCCCGCCGCCGGTCAGCAGCTCGACGATCCGCTCCCCGGCCGGCTTGCGCACCGCGACACCACAGTCGGGGCAGGTGAAGGAGTAGAACGTCGTCCGGCTGGTGGCGCCGATGGCGAGGCGCAACGCGCTCGCGGCGAGTTCGAAACGGCCCCGGCAGTCCGGGCAGCCGGCCCGGAACACCACCGGGACCACTCTCCGCATCCCGGCGAAGGCGGTCGCCGCCGTCATCTCAGCCGTACCGGACTCCGGAGACTCGCTCACAGCCCTCGCTCCTCTTCCTCTGGTCGCCTCGGTCGTCCGCCCCTCGGGGCGCCACGGCCTCGGCTCACACAGACCCTTCGTCCCGGCCGCCGGCGGGCACCGCACCCGGACCGTCGTACGCCGCCAGGGCCTCGGCCGCCGCCCGGCGCGCGCTCTCGGCCAGCTCCGGCGGCGAGACGATCCGGCCGTCACGGCCGAGCCGGAGCGCCAGCCGGCGCAGGGAAGCCGGATCGGGGGTGCGCAGAGTGATACGCAGCCCGCCGTCGGGAAGCTCATCGGCGCTGTCGTGCGGGTAGTACTCGGCGACCCAGCGGCCGCCGGGCCCGACCTCGACCACGACCTCCGGATCCTCGGCGGCCGGCTGCACCAGGGCCTCCGACAGATCGCGCAGCTCGATCTCGGGCGGAGCCGACGGCTCGTCCAGAATCCTGATCTCGGCCACCCGGTCGAGCCGGAAGGTGCGCCGGGCCTCGGAGCGGCGGCACCAGGCCTCCACATAGGTGTGGCCCACGCTGACCAGCCGGATCGGGTCGATCTCGCGCTCGGTGACCTCGTCCCGGGCCGGGGAGTAGTAGCGGATCCACAGCCGGCGGCGCTCGGAGATCGCCCGGTCCACGTCGGCGAAGACACCGCCCTCGGACTCGAAGGTCACCGACAGACGCGAGCTGGCACCGGCGGCCTCGCCGGCCGCCGTCTCCACCTTGGCGGTGGCCCGCAGCAGCGCCTGACGGTCCCCCTCCCGCAGACCGGGCAGCGTCGACACCGCCCGGGCGGCGACCAGCAGCGCGGTGGCCTCGTCGGCGGCGAGCCGGAGCGGTTCGGCCGCCTCCTCACCGAGCGCGGCCGGGTTGTGCCACCAGATGCGCTCACCGTCGGTGTCGATGTCCAGCAGATCCCCGCCGCGGAAGCTGGTGCCGCACATGGGCAGCAGATCCAGGTCGGCGACCAGCTCGTCCTCGCTGATGCCGAAGGCCCGGGCGACATCCGCGATCCGGGCGCCGGGGCGCTCCCGCAGATACGTCACCAGGGAGAGCATCCGCCGGGTCTGGTCGATGGCGTTGACCGTCCTGGCCGGTTTGCCTGCCACAGTCCTGCTCCCCCCTCAGCCCTTGGCCACGGCACGCAGCCGGTCCACCACGTCCGCCCGCAGCTCTGCGGGCTCCACCACCACCACGTCCGGCCCGAACTCCACCAGCCACGCGTCCAGACCGTGCCCGTACGGAATCTCCAACTCGTCCCAGCCGTCACCGAGTTCCCTGACCTCCGTGGCTTTCGCCCGAAGGGGGTAACCGGCGCCGGAACGCAGCCGGATCAGCGCCGAGCGGTCGGCCACCTCGCCGGCCCAGCTCGCGACGGTCTCGCGCACGGTCACCACGTCCGGGACAGGCGCGCTGAAGCCCGTCCCGCGCGACCGGACCCTGCCCGTGATCCGGGACAGCCGGAACACCCGCTCGGCCCCCCGGTCGCGGTCGAAACCGGCCAGGTACCAGTGGCCGCGCCAGCACTCCAGCGCCCACGGCTCGACATGCCGGGGCTCGGGGTGCACCGCGGAGGCCTTGCGGTACTCGAAGACGACCGGCCGACGGTCGCGACAGGCCAGCATCAACGGCTCGAAGGCGGCCTCGTGCACCGGGATGCGCGGCTCCAGCGCGCCGTGCGCCTCGTACGGGTCGACGTCCTCGGGCAGCCCGGCCGCGCGCAGCTTCTGCAGGGCACCGCTGGCCGCCCCGGCCAGCCGCGCCTGCTGCCAGACCTTGGCGGCCAGGCCCAGCGCGGCGGCCTCCTCGGCGTCCAGGGTGATGGGAGGCAGACGGTTGCTGTCACGGCGGGCGAGGTAACCGACCTCGCCCTCGATGTTCTCCACGGTCTCGATGACCAGGCCCAGCTCGCGCAGGTCGTCCTTGTCCCGCTCGAACATCCGGTTGAAGGAGTCGTCGGAGCCCGCCGCGCCGTTGTCCGGCCTGGCCGCCTCGACGTATGCCTCAATGGAATCGCGCAGCTCGCGCTTGCTGAGCGGCCGGCGAGTGCCGAGCAGACACAGCGCGAGGTTCATCAGCCGCTCGGCCTTGGCAATGGCCATCGACGCCCTTCGCCTTCCCTCTGGTGCTTACGACCGACGACCGTACCGCTCCGGCACGCGGTCACAAAGCCGAGGGCCCATGCCGAGCAGGCATGGGCCCCAGGTGATCGGATCCGGTCGGACCGGACCGCGGATCAGACGCCGAGGAGATCCACCACGAAGATGAGGGTCTCGCCGGCCTTGATCGCCGGAGTCGGGCTCTGGTTCCCGTAGGCGAGGTGGGCCGGGATGGTCAGCTGGCGACGGCCACCGACCTTCATGCCCTGCACACCCAGGTCCCAGCCCTTGATGACCCGGCCGCCGCCCAGCGGGAAGCGGAACGGAGCGCCACGGTTCCAGCTGGCGTCGAACTCCTCACCGGTGCTGAAGGACACGCCCACGTAGTGCACGGTGACCGTCTGGCCCGCCTCGGCGACCGGCCCGTCACCCTCCCAGATGTCCTTGATCTCAAGGTCGGCAGGGGGGTTGCCCTCCGGGAAGTCGATCTCGGGCTTATCGATGCTCACGTCAAAAGCTCCTGCTTGTGTACGACACGAAACGCGGACAGTCTTTCATCTCCACGACCCTCCCGCCCGCTACGGGCACACCGCGTCACATCGCGGCGAGGATGTCCACCGTGAACACCAGCGTGGAGCCCTTCTTGACGGGCCCGCCGCTCGGCGGGTTGTCCCCGTACCCCAGCTCCGGCGGGATGACGAGCAGAACCCTGCTGCCCACCTTCTTGCCGGTCAGCCCCTGGGCGAGACCCTTCACCGCCTCCTTCATCTGCTCCAGCGAGAACTGGCTGAGCCGGCCCGAACCGTACGTCCGCTGAAACGTCTTGCCACCGTCCCAGACCAGACCCTGGAACTGACACAGGACCGCCTGGTCCGCCTTCAGCTCGGGACCGTCGCCCTCCAGGACGTACTCCGACACCAGCTTCTTCGGCGGGTCCGTCTTCGGAATCGTCACCTTGGGCACCGATCCGTCGGTGTTGGTGCCCACCTTCGGCAGCGCGGCGTCGTCCTGCGGCACCGGCGTGCCCTTGGCGGAACTCTTGGAGTTGAACGCCTCGATCAGGTCGATCACGAACACCAGCGTGTCGGTGCCCTTGATCCCCGCCTGCGCATTGCCCCCCTTGCCGTACCCCAGGTCCGGCGGCACCGAGATCTCGAGCCGGCTGCCCGTCTTCCTGCCCTGCAGGGCATACAGCCAGCCGTCGATGAGGCTGCCCCGCGCGAGCTGCATGACCAGCGGACGCTTACGGTCGTAGGAGTTGTCGAAGACCTTGCCCGAGTCCCAGATCTGGCCCAGATAGTCCGCCCGGATGAAGTCGTTCTCCGCGACCGTCCGGCCACTGCCCGCGATCACCGTCCGCACCGCGAGGAACTTCGACGGATCACCCGACCCCTTGGCCACCGTCGGCTTCTCACCGAACTCCTTGCCCGCCGTGATCCCCGGCAGCGGCCCGTCCACGATCTTGGGCGGGGGCGCGGAGGACACCGAGGGCGACGGTGAGGCGCTCTTGCTGGAGTCGGACTTGTCGTCACCGCACCCGGCGAGCGTGACCAGTCCTGCGGGAACGGCGGCGAGGAGAAGTGAGCGTCGGCGCACGGAAGAGCCTCGTAATCGGTCGATCTTGCGGATGGCGTGCGCGCAACTCTACGACCTGAGACGGGCGCCGTACGGGAAACGTACGGCGCCCGTGTGGCGTTCGGGCAGTTCGCCGCCCGACCGCTTGACTCACCCGCTTTCCGCTACATTCCGGCGATCAGCTTCTCCACCCGGTCGTCCACCGAACGGAACGGGTCCTTGCACAGCACGGTGCGCTGCGCCTGGTCGTTGAGCTTCAGGTGCACCCAGTCGACCGTGAAATCCCTGCGCTGTTCCTGCGCCCGCCGGATGAAGTCACCACGCAACCGCGCCCGAGTCGTCTGCGGAGGAACCGACTTGCCCTCGAAGATCTTCAAGTCGTTGCAGATACGCGTGGCTTGCCCCTTCTTCTCCAGCAGGTAGTACAGACCACGACGACGGTGGATGTCGTGGTACGCGAGGTCTATCTGAGCGACCCGCGGATGCGACATCGTCATGTTGTGCTTCGCCCGGTACCGCTCGATGAGCTTGTACTTCATCACCCAGTCGATCTCGGTCTCGATGCGGTCCAGTTCCTCGTTCTCGATCGCCTCGAGCGTACGGCCCCACAGGTCCAGGACCTGCGCGACCGTACCCGTACGGATACCCCGGCGCTCGCAGAAGTCCAGCGCCTTGTCGAAGTACTCGCGCTGCACCTCCAGCGCGGACGCCTCCCGCCCACTGGCCAGCCGCACCTTGCGCCGGCCGGTGATGTCGTGACTCACCTCCCGGATCGCCCGGATCGGGTTCTCCAGGGTCAGGTCACGCATCACGGTGCCCGCCTCGATCATCCGCAGCACCAGGTCGGTGGCACCGACCTTCAGCAGCATCGTCGTCTCGGACATGTTCGAGTCACCGACGATGACGTGCAGCCGGCGGTAACGCTCGGCATCCGCGTGCGGCTCGTCCCGGGTGTTGATGATGGGCCGGGACCGGGTCGTCGCCGAGGAGACGCCCTCCCAGATGTGCTCGGCACGCTGACTCACGCAGTACACGGCCCCACGCGGCGTCTGCAGCACCTTCCCGGCACCGCACAACAGCTGCCGGGTCACCAGGAACGGAATGAGGATGTCCGCGAGCCGCGAGAACTCCCCGTGCCGCGCCACCAGGTAGTTCTCGTGGCACCCGTAGGAGTTCCCCGCCGAGTCGGTGTTGTTCTTGAAGAGGTAGACGTCGCCTGCGATTCCCTCCTCGTGCAGGCGTCGTTCCGCGTCCACCAGGAGTCCCTCGAGAATGCGCTCGCCGGCCTTGTCGTGGGTGACCAGTTCGGTCACGTTGTCACACTCGGGTGTCGCGTATTCCGGATGTGAGCCCACGTCGAGATAGAGCCGGGCGCCGTTTCGCAGAAAGACATTGCTGCTGCGGCCCCATGACACGACACGGCGGAAGAGGTACCGCGCCACCTCGTCAGGAGACAGGCGCCGCTGTCCCCTGAACGTGCACGTGACGCCGTACTCGTTCTCCAGCCCGAAAATGCGGCGGTCCATGAGGGAACATTACGCCCGATCCCCCGAGCTGAAACGGGGTTCGACAGCACGATTTGGATCATTTTCCGATGAAGCCGCAACGACCCCGCCCCGCGCGGGAGCTGCGAGGACCCCTCCGGTGGCGACCAGGACCAGCAACGACACGGCCCCCGCCACACCCGGCAGCACGAATCCCCACACCGTCCCACCGGCCTGGACCACCGGCCCCGCCAGGCCCGTTCCCACCGAAGCGCCCACGGTGAACGTCGTCACCAGCCAGGAGAACGCCTCGGTGACGGTCCCGCTCGGCGCGTGCCGGTCGACGATGATGAACGCACACGCGATGCAGGGCGCAAGGAACACCCCGGACACCACACTCAGCAGCACCATGGGGACCACGCCCGGCGTCAGCACGAGCGGCAGGTAACACACCGCCAGAAGAGCCGTCAGCACCCGCAGTCGCCGCTCCGGCGAACCCGCCCACCGGCGCGCCCCGTACACGGAGCCGCCGGCCAGCGCCCCCAGCCCCAGCCCGGCCATCAGCCAGCCGTACACCGCGTCACCACCGTGCCCGTCCGCGTACGACACCGCCGCCACCGTGATGGAACCCAGCGCGATACCGACGAACAGGAACGCGGCGAGCAGCGCGAGCAGCCCCGGCGAGCGCAGCGCACCCAGCCAGTGCGCCTCGCGCGGCGCCGACCGCCACGCGCGCGACGGCGGCGAGACGACCACCGACAGCGCGCCGAGCACCCCCAGGACGCTCAGCACCAGCAGAGCCGCACGCTCGTCCCACACCGACACGCACAGGGTCACCAGCAGCGGCCCCACGGTGAACATGATCTCCTGCGCGATCGCGTCCATGGCGTACGCGGTGTGCACCTGCTCCTCACGGCGCAGCACGGACGGCCACAGCGCGCGCAGCCCGCCCTCCAGCGGCGGCGTGAACAGACCGGCCGCCGCGACCGCCGCGTAGGCCAGCGGCAGCGGATCGGTGCCCGACAGCGCGAACAGCGACATGGCCAGGGCCGCGAGGACGGCCGCGGGCAGCTGAACCCGCGGCTGCCCGTGCAGGTCCACGAGCCGGCCCAGCACCGGCTGACCGACCGCGTTGGCGACGCCGTACACCGCCGCCAGCGCACCGGCGAGGCTGTAGGTGCCGCCCTCCGCGCGCACGAAGAGCACCAGGGCGATGGCGGCGGTGGCATTGGGCAGCCGGCCCACCAGGGTGCCGGTGAGCAACCGGAGCGCGTGCCTCGCCCTCAGGATCTCCAGGTACCCCGTGGCCATGCCCGCCTCCAAGTGTTACGTATAACTTCCGCTCCCATACGTACCATGAGCGCTGTTCACACGTCCAGACGACCCACACCGGCCGACACGCCCGACACCCACCGGCCGACGACCACACCAAGAGGAGCACCCCCCACGGTGGCACGCAGCAGCACGCGCCCGACCAGCCGCGACGTCGCCCAGGCGGCCGGGGTCTCCCAGGCAGCCGTCTCCCTCGTCCTCGGCGACAAATGGCGCGGCCGGGTCTCCGAGACCACCGCCGAACGCGTCCGCGAAGCCGCCCGCGACCTCGGCTACCGCCCCAACCTCGCCGCCCGCAACCTCCGCCTCGGCCGCACCCGCACCGTCCTCCTCGTCGTCCCCGCCCTCACCACCGAATTCTTCGCCGGCGTCTACACCGGCGCCGCACGCGTCGCCGCCGCACACGGCTTCGGCGTCGTCCTCTACCCCTCCCCCGAAGGCATCGGCCCCGCCCGCGACCCCTTCGCCTCCGCCCAGGCCGCCCTCGACGGCGTCATCGCCTCCTCCATGGCCGCCGACGCCCTCACCGCCATCCGCGGCGACCAGCTCCCCCTCGTCATGCTCGACAGCGACCCCACCGGCAGCCTCGGCGCCGCCACCGTCAACCTCGACATCGCCGACGGCGTCCGCCAGGTCACCACCCACCTCCTCGGCCTCGGCCACCGCCGCATCCTCCACCTCGCCGCGGACGTGCCCTCCTGGACCTTCGAAGTACGCGCACGAGAACTCGCCGCACACATGGCCACCACCCCGGGCACCGAGATCCGCACCGCCCGCGCCCCCATCTCCATCGACGGCGCCCTGACCGCCACCGAAGCCGCACTCACCGCACCCGGCCCCCGCCCCACAGCCGTCGTCTGCGACGACGACAAACTCGCCGCCGGCGCCTACAAGGCCCTACGCCGACTCGGCCTGCGCATCCCCGACGACATCTCCGTCACCGGCCTCGACGACCTCGCCCTCGCCACCGCCATCGACCCCGAACTCACCACCGTACGACTCGACGCCGAGCTCTTCGGCGAACACGGCATGCACGCCCTCATGGCGGTCCTCGAAGGCCGCGAACCCGAAAACCGCGACATCCCCGTCGAACTCGTCGTCCGCGGCTCCACCGCCCCGCCACCCACCCCCGCATAAACACAGTGCCCCGACCGGAGAACCGGCCGGGGCACCACGGAACAGCGACGGATCACTCGTCCTCGGACGTCTCCGCCTCCGTACCCGCACCCTCCGCCTCCAGCAGACGGCCGAGCTGACGCCCCACGATCCGCTTGAACTTCCGCTTCTGCGGACGCGTACGGTCCAGCACGGCCACCTCCAGGCGCTCCGCGGGAATCTCCCGCTCACTGCCGTTGGTGTCCCGCGACAGAGCCTGCACAGCAAGCCTCAGCGCCTCCGCCAACGACATCCCGTCACGATGCCGCTGATCCAGGAAACTGCCGATCTGCTCCGCATTACCACCCACCGCGACCGAACCGTGCTCATCCACGATCGACCCGTCATGCGGCAGCCGGTAGATCTGGTCACCCTCCGGGGTCTCCCCCACCTCGGCCACCACCAGCTCCACCTCGTACGGCTTCTCGGCCGCCGAAGAGAAGATCGTGCCCAAGGTCTGCGCATACACGTTCGCCAGACCGCGCGCGGTCACATCATCCCGGTCGTACGTGTAACCCCGCAGGTCGGCATACCGCACACCACCGATGCGCAGATTCTCGTACTCGTTGTACTTACCGGCCGCCGCGAAGCCGATCCGGTCATAGATCTCGCTGAACTTGTGCAGCGCACGGGACGGGTTCTCACCGACGAACACGATGCCGTCGGCATACTGCAGCACGACCAGGCTGCGACCGCGCGCGATGCCCTTACGGGCATACTCCGCCCGGTCGGCCATCGCCTGCTGGGGTGAGACATAGAACGGCGTCGACACCGGTTATCCGTCCCTTTCTGTCATGGTCACTGGATCACCTCGATAAGAACCGCACCCGCGCTCAGAGCAGGGCGGCCTTCGGACCGTCCGGCTCCTCCAGGCGCTTCTGGAGCACCGAACGCGACAGCCCGGACGCCTCGTCCTCCGTCAGCCGGCGGAAACCGTCCTCGGTGATCACGGTGATGATCGGGTAGATCCGGCGGGCGACATCGGGACCACCGGTCGCCGAGTCGTCGTCAGCCGCGTCATACAGAGCCTGTACCACCAGTGTGGTCGCCTGCTCCTCGGTCAGATCGTCACGGAACAGCTTCTTCATCGCACCCCGGGCGAAGACCGACCCCGAACCCGTCGCCGCGAAGTTGTGCTCCTCCGAACGGCCACCCGTGACGTCGTACGAGAAGATGCGCCCCCGCTCCCGGTCCAGGTCGTACCCCGCGAACAGCGGCACCACCGCCAGACCCTGCATGGCCATGCCCAGATTGGAACGGATCATGGTCGACAGCCGGTTCGCCTTGCCCTCCAGCGACAGCTGAGCGCCCTCGACCTTCTCGAAGTGCTCCAGCTCCAGCTGGAAGAGCTTGACCATCTCCACGGCCAGACCCGCGGTGCCGGCGATACCCACCGCCGAGTACTCGTCCGCCGGGAACACCTTCTCGATGTCCCGCTGCGCGATGACATTGCCCATCGTGGCCCGGCGGTCACCGGCGAGCACGACACCACCGGGGAACGTCACGGCCACGATGGTCGTCCCGTGCGGCGCCTCCAGCACGCCCTGCGTGGGCGGCAGCTGCCGCTTGCCCGGCAGCAGCTCCGGCTGGTGCTCGGACAGGAAGTCCATGAAGGAGGAGGACCCCGGCGTCAGGAAGGCAGCTGGTAGACGCCCGGTGCCACGAGTGTTGGCTTCCACAGGTTTCCTTCCAGATAGGCAACAGCACGACGGCCAACGTCGGGGTCGTCCCTCAATTTGCCGATGGCCGAATTGCAGTTGAAGCACAGTACGCCACGGACCCTACCCGTCTTGTGGCAGTGATCCACATGCTCGGGCGGGCCGTCCAGACAGATGGCACAGAGCTCACGCTGAGACACGACCATCGCATCCCGCTCGGCCTCGGTCAGGCCGTAGCTGCGCCTCAGGTGGTTCGCGCGTCCCTCAGCGGCCCGGCACGCCTTGCAGCGCGTGGACAATCCGTCGGAAGCCGTGGCATTGCGATGCCACTCGCTGTGCGACTTGATATCACCGCACATCCGGCACAGCTTGTGACCGGCCGGCACTTCCACTCTTTCCCGTACGGGTTTGCCGATGGCCTCTCGGCGACGCCGGTAGTGCGCAGCGCTGTACTCCGCCACGCACTCCCGGCAGTGCACCTGGAGGCCATCGCGCCGATTTCTGTCCTTCGCGAATGCCGCGAGCGCCAGATCCCGTCCGCACTTCCGGCACTCCTTCGTGCCCGGTTCCTCAGCCACCCGTTTCCCCCGCCACCTTCACTTCGAAGGCAAACCGACTGATTGACCTTTACTCTCCGCCTTTTTGCACGAAGGAGCGCACGAAGTCCTCGGCGTTTTCCTCGAGTACGTCGTCGATCTCGTCCAGCACCGAGTCCACGTCGTCCGACAGCTTCTCGTGCCGTTCCTTCAGGTCCTCCGAGGCCTGCGCTTCCTGGGTCTGCTCCTCGACCTCTTCCGTCGAGTGCGTCGCCTTCTGCTGGCCGCCGCCGGTGTCCTTGGTTGCCATGTCCCTCACCCCGCTCAGATTCGCCTGCCGATCGGTGATGATCAGACCCTATAGTCCGGGTCCGACATCGGCCCCGCAGTTTCCACAACGTGCGGGGGCCATCTCGATGATTCCCGGACGGGGGGATTTCCACCCCGCCCGCCCGGGGCGGTACGAGTACCCGCTGATCGCGCTCAGCCGCCTGACAGGACCCTGACCAGGTCTTCCGCGGTGCGGCAGCGGTCGAGCAGCTCCTTGACGTGATTTCGCGTTCCGCGTAGCGGTTCCAGGGTTGGAACGCGCTGGAGGGAGTCCCGGCCGGGGAGGTCGAAGATGACCGAGTCCCAGCTGGCCGCGGCGACGTCGTCGGCGTACTGCTCCAGGCAGCGGCCGCGGAAGTAGGCGCGGGTGTCCTCCGGCGGCTTGGTGCGGGCCGTGTCGACCTCGGACTCGTCCAGGAGGCGTTTGATGCGTCCGCGGGCCACGAGGCGGTTGTAGAGGCCCTTCTCGGCGCGTACGTCGGCGTACTGGAGGTCGAGGAGGTGGAGCTTGGCGGCGTCCCAGTCGAGGCTGTCGCGGCGGCGGTAGCCCTCCATGAGCTCTCGTTTGACGACCCAGTCGAGTTCGCCGGCCAGGCTCATGGGGTCGTTCTCGAGCCGGGTGAGGGTGTCCTCCCAGCGGCTGAGGACGTCCCTGGTCTGGTCGTCGGCGTCGGCGCCGTGGCGTTCCTCGACGTACTTGCGGGCCAGTTCGAAGTACTCCATCTGGAGCTGGACCGCGGTGAGTGTGCGTCCGCTGCGCAGGGTGATCAGGCGCTTGAGGGAGGGGTCGTGGGAGACCTGGTGGAGGGTGCGTACGGGCTGGTCGACGGCCAGGTCGACGGCGATGAAGCCGTCTTCGATCATGGAGAGGACCAGGGCGGTGGTGCCGAGTTTGAGGTAGGTGGAGATCTCCGAGAGGTTCGCGTCGCCGATGATCACGTGCAGGCGGCGGTACTTCTCCGCGTCGGCGTGGGGTTCGTCGCGGGTGTTGATGATGGGGCGCTTGAGGGTGGTCTCCAGGCCGACCTCGACCTCGAAGTAGTCCGCGCGCTGGCTGAGCTGGAAGCCGTGCTCGTGGCCGTCCTGGCCGATGCCGACGCGGCCGGCGCCGGCGAAGACCTGGCGGGAGACGAAGAAGGGCGTGAGGTGGCGCACGATGTCGGAGAAGGGGGTCTCCCGCTTCATCAGGTAGTTCTCGTGCGTGCCGTAGCTGGCGCCCTTGTTGTCGGTGTTGTTCTTGTAGAGGTGGATGGGCTGGGCGCCGGGGAGCTGGGCGGCTCGTTCGGCGGCCTCGGCCATGATGCGTTCGCCGGCCTTGTCCCAGAGGACGGCGTCGCGGGGGTTGGTGACCTCGGGGGCGCTGTATTCGGGGTGGGCGTGGTCGACGTAGAGGCGTGCGCCGTTGGTCAGGATCACGTTGGCGAGGCCGATGTCCTCGTCGGTGAGCTGGCTGGCGTCGGCGGCTTCCCGGGCGAGGTCGAAGCCTCGCGCGTCCCGGAGCGGGTTCTCCTCCTCGAAGTCCCAGCGGGCCCGGCGGGCCCGGTGCATCGCCGCCGCGTAGGCGTTGACGATCTGGGACGAGGTGAGCATGGCATTGGCGTTGGGGTGGCCGGGGACGGAGATCCCGTACTCCGTCTCGATGCCCATTACTCGCCGTACGGTCATGCGGCCCTCCTTGCCCGGCGGCGCCCTCGGTCGTGGGCGCCGCTCAAGTACCGCTGGCGCTCCGGTGCGTGTGCGGTGCCCGTCCCCACACTGCGCGACTCGGCGGTAGGAACGAGCCTAGAACGCCTTTGCGCTGGTGGGGAGATCATTTGCGTCATTGGCTGCTCCGGTCGTGGCCGGAAAAACAGTCGGCTGCGGGTACCCGGTGAGGGCACCCGCAGCCGCCCTGCTTTTACAGGTACTGACCGGTGTTCGCCACCGTGTCGATGGAGCGTCCGGTGTCCGCGCCCTGCTTTCCGGTGATGAGGGTGCGGATGTAGACGATCCGTTCGCCCTTCTTTCCGGAGATGCGGGCCCAGTCGTCGGGGTTGGTGGTGTTGGGCAGGTCCTCGTTCTCCTTGAACTCGTCCACGCAGGCTTGGAGGAGGTGGGAGACGCGGAGGCCCTTCTGGGTCTTTTCGAGGAAGTCCTTGATCGCCATTTTCTTGGCGCGTCCGACGATGTTCTCGATCATGGCGCCGGAGTTGAAGTCCTTGAAGTAGAGGACTTCCTTGTCGCCGTTGGCGTAGGTGACTTCCAGGAAGCGGTTCTCCTCGGATTCGGCGTACATCTGCTCGACCGCCGTCTGGATCATGCTCTGGACGGTGGTGGCCTTGTCGCCGCCGTGTTCGCCGAGGTCGTCGGCGTGCAGGGGGAGGCGTTCGGTGAGGTACTTGCCGAAGATGTCCTTGGCCGCTTCCGCGTCCGGGCGCTCGATCTTGATCTTCACGTCGAGCCGGCCGGGGCGGAGGATGGCGGGGTCGATCATGTCCTCGCGGTTGGAGGCGCCGATGACGACCACGTTCTGGAGGCCTTCCACGCCGTCGATCTCGGCGAGGAGCTGGGGGACGATGGTGTTCTCCACGTCGGAGCTGACGCCGGAGCCGCGGGTGCGGAAGAGGGATTCCATCTCGTCGAAGAAGACGATGACGGGGGTGCCCTCGCTGGCTTTCTCGCGTGCGCGCTGGAAGACGAGGCGGATCTGCCGTTCGGTCTCGCCGACGTATTTGTTGAGGAGCTCGGGGCCCTTGATGTTGAGGAAGAAGCTCTTGCCGGCGGCTTGGCCGGTGACCTCGGCGACCTTTTTGGCGAGTGAGTTCGCGACGGCTTTGGCGATGAGTGTCTTGCCGCAGCCGGGGGGGCCGTAGAGCAGGACGCCCTTGGGCGGGCGGAGCTCGTGCTCGCGGAAGAGGTCGGGGTAGAGGTAGGGGAGCTCGACGGCGTCGCGGATGGCTTCGATCTGGTTGCCGAGGCCGCCGATCTGCTCGTAGCCGATGTCGGGGACTTCTTCGAGGACGAGCTCCTCGACCTCGCTCTTGGGCACGACTTCGTAGACGTAGCCGGAGCGGGGTTCGAGCAGGAGGGCGTCGCCGGGGCGGATGGTGACGTCCAGCAGCGGCTCGGCGAGCCGTACCACCCGTTCCTCGTCGGTGTGCCCCAGTACGAGGGCGCGCTCGCCGTCCTCGAGGATTTCCTTGAGGGTGACGATGTCGCCGACGCGCTCGAATTCCATGGCTTCGACCACGTTGAGCGCTTCGTTGAGCATGATTTCCTGGCCGCGCCGCAGGTCGTCGAGTTCGACGCCGGGGCTGACGTTCACGCGGAGTTTGCGGCCGCCGGTGAAGATGTCGGCGGTGCCGTCCTCGTTGGCTTGCAGGAAGACTCCGAAGCCGGCCGGTGGCTGGGCGAGCCGGTCGACTTCTTCTTTGAGGGCCACGATCTGGTCGCGGGCCTCGCGGAGTGTGTTGGCCAGTCGTTCGTTCTGGGCGGAGACGCCGGCCAGATTGGTCTGCAGCTCGACGATCCGCTCTTCGAGAATCCTCGTGTGGCGCGGAGAGTCGGCGAGCTTGCGGCGCAGGACGGCGATCTCCTGCTCAAGGTAGGCGATCTGCCCGGCCGGGTCGTCGGACCCGCGTCCCGGGCGGATGCCGCGGTTCATGTCGTCGTCGTGGGCTGCCACGGTCCTCACCTCCTCCAAGGGGAGCTGGACGCTTCCAGACCCTACCTGGGTGGGTGTCGATTGAAACCCCTAGATCACAAAGACTGTCAAGGTGTGTCGTCGGTCACCCGGTGCACACTGCCTCGCACGGAGGGGATACCCACTGAACGTGAGGGGAAAGCAGGTTGTTCCTTGCATGGCGTGGTCAAAACCCTCCGTGACTGGCCGGAGTTGTCCGCTGCGGACTGTTGGGGTCGTGTGCGGGCAGCGCGCAGCGCGCTCGGGCGTGCATCACGCAGAGCGACGGTTCGGGCGGATGGTGTCACTGCCGTGGCGGGGTGGGGTGGTCGACCCGGTCGCCGTGGCGGGTGTCTTCCGGTCCGGCGCTGGTACCCGAGGGGGCGGGGCGGGAAACCCCGGTCCGGTCGCCATGGGGGCGTGTGGCGGGCGGGGGTAGGGTCGGGGGTGTTCAACAGCCGCTGGAGCGGACCGGGCTGGCCGTGTCGGCGTCCGGGGGTTGCGGCGTAACGATGGCAGGAGAGGTGACCGTGCAGCAGGAGGCCCCGGGCGGGGAGGCGCTGGAGGTCTGGATCGACCAGGACCTGTGTACCGGCGACGGGATCTGCGCTCAGTACGCTCCGGAGGTGTTCGAGCTGGACATCGACGGGCTGGCCTATGTGAAGGGTGCGGACGACGAGCTGCTGCAGGCTCCGGGGGCTGTGACGCCGGTGCCGCTGCCGTTGCTGACGGATGTGGTGGATTCGGCGAAGGAGTGTCCGGGCGAGTGCATCCACGTGCGCCGGGTCGTGGACCAGGTGGAGGTGTACGGGCCCGGGGCGGAGTGAGCCGGGTTCAGACGCTGTGGGCCCCGGCCGGAGTGGAGCGGAGGAAGGCGTTGCCGTTCCACTGCCATGTGGCCGGGGTCTTCGTGTCGGGGCAGCAACTGGGCACGGTGTCCGAGGAGTAGCCGAGCAGGGTGGCGGAGACGGTGCGCCCGTGGACGGTGAAGTCGGTGACGGTGAGTCGTTCCCGGGGCTGGACGAGGGTGGCGATGACGCGGGGTGTGGCGCTGTCGGCGGAGCGGGTGAGGACGTAGAGGCCGTCGGGCGGGGTGCCCATGGGGGCGTCGCAGTGCACGACGGCGACGGTTTCCGGTCTGCCGTCGCCGTCCAGGTCTCCGGTGGCTTTTTTGACGACCAGCGCTTTGACGGGTCCGCATTGCAGGGGGAAGTCCACGCCGGTCGTGCTGGGTGGTGCGGCGGCGGGGGCGGGCCGGGTCTTGGTTCCGGTGGCGCTCTGGGCGGCGGTGGCCGATCCGGGCTGGATGACGGAGGTGAGGGCCACGACGCCGGCGACGGCGGTGGCGGTGGCGATCCAGTGGATGGGCCGGGTCTGGGTGTGGGCGAGCTCCGGAACGGCGGATTGCTGCACGAGGAGTGTCTCCTGTGAGGGCTGTGCCGGTGGGGTGGCCTGCATGGTGCCACACGTCACAGTGCGGGGGAACGGCGGGGTCCGGGATTGCCGCGGGTGGCGTGCCGGTGCGCGGGTTCGTGCGGGGCTCGGGGGTGCGGGTGGGGTGGGGGTGCTGGTGTGCGGTCAACGCGGGGGCGCCGTGGCCGAGTTCCCGTGGGTCGGGGGAACTCGGTCACGGCGCCCTGGCGTTGTGCGGGTGGGTGGCCGGTCAGCGGCCGGCGCCGCCGTCGGCGTTGGGGCCGGCGTAGTCCTCGCCGTAGGCGCCCTTGGCGGGGCGGCGGCGGCGCATGGGCGGTTCGACGCCGTCGGCGAGGCGGCGGGCGGTGAGCAGGAAGCCGGTGTGGCCGATCATGCGGTGGTCGGGGCGGACGGCCAGGCCCTCGATGTGCCAGTTGCGGATCATGGTCTCCCAGGCGGTCGGCTCGTTGAAGCAGCCGATTTCCCGGATGGACTCGACGGTCCGGGCGAGCTGGGTGGTGGTGGCCACGTAGCAGCAGAGGATGCCGCCGGGGACGAGTGCCTTGGAGACGGCTTCCAGGCATTCCCAGGGGGCGAGCATGTCGAGGATGACGCGGTCGACGTCGGTGTCGGACAGGTTGTCCTGGAGGTCGCCGACGGTGAGCTGCCAGGCGGGGTGGGGGCCGCCGAAGTAGCGTTCCACGTTCGCCTGCGCGATCTCGGCGAAGTCCTCGCGGCGCTCGTAGGAGTGCAGCATGCCCTGGTCGCCGATGGCGCGCAGCAGGAAGCTGCTGAGCGAGCCTGAGCCGACGCCGGCTTCGACGACGCGGGCGCCGGGGAAGATGTCGGCGAAGGCGAGGATCTGCCCCGCGTCCTTGGGGTAGACGACGGCTGCCCCGCGGGGCATGGACAGGACGTAGTCGGGGAGCAGGGGGCGCAGCGCGAGGTAGGCGACGTTGCCGGTGGTGCGGACAACGCTGCCCTCGGGAGCGCCGATCAGTTCGTCGTGCGGGAAGGAACCCTTGTGGGTGTGGAAGTTCTTCCCGGCTTCGAGCGTGAACGTGTAGTGGCGACCCTTGGGGTCGGTCAGCTGTACCTGGTCCCCGACCTTGAAGGGCCCGCGCCTGCGGGCGGCACCGGTCGGTTCGGACATGTGAACAGACTACCGGTTCCGTGGCGGCGGCTCGGCCACGCGTGGTGCGGGGTGGGCGGTGGGTGCGGGCCGTGGTGTGGCCGGTGCGGTTCCCCGGGGTTCGGGGGTGCTCATACCGGCCGTGCCATCGCCTTGACGAAGGCGCGTTCGACGTCGGCCGCGGACAGGACGCCGTAGATCTCGCCGGTCTCCTCGACGACGAGGTATTCGGTGGCCGGGGTGGCCCGCAGGACGTCGAGGAGTTCTTCTCCGGCGAGTTCGGCGGAGACCCGCATGCCGTCGGTGAGGTCCTGGGCGAGGCCGCTGACGGCGACCCAGGGGCGGCGGTGTTCGGGTACGCCGACGATGGCGGCCTCGCGGACGAGTGAGAGCGGGTTGCCGTCGGCGTCGACCACGACGAGGGCGCGGGCTCCGGCGGCGTTGGCGCGGCGGAGGGCTTCGGAGAGGGGGGTGTCGTTCTCGACGGGGACGGCGCGCCGGGTGAGGGTGCGGGCGCGCAGTTCGGGGAGGTGTTCGCGCAGTCGGGCCATGCGCAGGCTGTTGCCGGCGCCGGTCCAGATGATTCCGGCGAGGATGGCGGCGAGCAGGGCGTCGGTGACGGTGTCCATGCCGCCCCTGTCCTCGCTGCCGCCGCCGAGGGCGCCGGAGGAGTTGAGCAGGGGGAGGCCGATCAGGACGGCGATGGCGAGGGCGCGGCCGACCCAGGCGGCGGCGACGGTGCCGCTCATCGGTTTGCCGGTCAGTTTCCAGACGACGGCGCGGAGCATGCGGCCGCCGTCGAGGGGGAGGCCGGGGAGGAGGTTGAAGATCGCCACGATGAGGTTGGAGACCATGAGGCCGGCGAGCAGGACTCCGGGCACGGTGCCGGGTTCGACGGGTTTCATGGCGAGGTAGAACAGGCCGGCCAGGACGAGGGAGAGCAGGGGGCCGACGAAGGCCAGGACGAATTCGCGGCCGGGGGTCTCGGCCTCTTTCTCGATCTCCGAGACGCCGCCGAAGAACTGCAGCTGGATGCGGCGGACGGGGAGCTTGAAGCGGATCGCGGCGACGGTGTGGGCCAGTTCGTGGACGAGTACGGAGGCGTAGAAGGCGACCGCGAAGAAGAGGGAGACCAGGTAGCGGGCGGCGCCCAGCTCGGGCAGCACGCGGTCGAGCTGTCCGCCGAAGACCCAGGTGATCAGGGCGGCGACGAGGAACCAGCTCGGTGCGACGTAGACGGGTACGCCGAAGGGGCGGCCCATGAGGATGCCGCCGCCGGGTTCCTTGGGCCGGGGCTCGGGCGGGCGGCCCTTGGCGATCCCGGAGTGTGCGAGGGTCCGGTGGTCGTGGGCGCTGCCGGGTGCCCGGTGGCCGGGTTCGCCGGGGCCGGGGACCGCGCCGGGGGCTTCGTGGTCCGGGTCGGCGGGGGTGGGGGGCGTGCCGGTGGCGGGGGCTGGGTCCGGGGCCGGGCGGGTCGCCGCCGGGGCCGGTCCCCCGGCCGGGCCCTCAGCCCTGCCCGCGGGCTCGTCCTCGGGCTTGTCCGTGGCCTTGTCCTCGGAGTCGGGCTCGGTTTCGTCTGCCGGCTTGTCCGCGGGCTCGTTCTCCGCTCGGGCCGTGGGAGGGGCGGGCTGTCGGGGGGCCGCGGGTTGGGGCTCGGGGCCGGAGCGGTCGGTGGGTCCGGTCGCCGGGGCCGTTGGGTCCGCGGGGTGCTCGGCCGGCTCGTCGTTGCCGGACCGCGGCTGCCCGCTCCCGCCGCTCACGTCCACGGTGTCCCCTCGTTCGAAGCGTCTTCCGCACCTGCCGGACGGAAGGGTCTCTGGTCGATGGTATGCGGCCGTGGTGGCACGTTTCGCCCCGGCACCCCTTGTGTTTGCCCCGATGACGCACGGGTGACGCGGGCGGCGACTGGGTCACTGTCAGTGGTGGGCCGTAAGGTCTGTGGACATGGACAGCAGCATCGACGAGGCGGCGGCCCTGCCGGACGGCGAAGACGGGGCGGCGGCCGGTCCGGCGAGCGGCGCCCTCGGCGGCGGCGACCCGGAGGCGGCGCCCCCGGTCCCGGGCGGCGGCCCCGTCCCGGACGCCGGCCCGGAGACTTCCGGAGCCACGGAGACGCCCGGTGCGGCGGAGACCAGTGGTGCCACGGAAACCAGTGGTGCAGAGGAGACCAGTGGTGCCGGGGTGACGAGTGGGGGCTCTGGGACAGGTGGTGCCGGCGGGGCCGCCGAGGTGCGGGGGGCGATCGCGCCGACCTCGCTGTCGCCGTCGCGGGCCAGTGACTTCATGCAGTGTCCGCTGCTGTACCGGTTCCGGGTGATCGACCGGCTGCCGGAGAAGCCGAGCGAGGCGGCGACGCGGGGCACTCTGGTGCACGCGGTGCTGGAGCGGCTGTTCGACGCGCCCGCCGGGGAGCGGACCGCGCCCCGGGCGAAGGCGCTGATCCCGGGGCAGTGGGACCGGCTGCGGGAGAGCCGTCCGGAGGTGACCGAGCTGTTCGCCGACGATCCGGACGGGGCGCGGCTGGCCGGGTGGCTCGCCGAGGCGGAGCGGCTCGTGGAGCGCTGGTTCACGCTGGAGGACCCGACGCGGCTGGAGCCGGCCGAGCGGGAGCTGTTCGTGGAGGCGGAGCTGGAGTCGGGGCTGCGGCTGCGCGGGATCATCGACCGGGTGGACGTGGCGCCGACCGGCGAGGTGCGGATCGTCGACTACAAGACGGGCAAGGCGCCGCGCCCGGAGTACGCCGAGGGCGCGCTGTTCCAGATGAAGTTCTACGCGCTGGTCGTGTGGCGGCTGAAGCGGGTGGTGCCGCGCCGGCTGCAGCTGGTGTATCTCGGCAGTGGGGATGTGCTGACGTACGACCCGGTCCTGGCCGATCTGGAGCGGGTGGAGCGCAAGCTGCACGCGCTGTGGGAGGCCATCCGGCAGGCCACGGAGAGCGGGAACTGGCGTCCCCGGCCGACCAAGCTGTGCGGCTGGTGCGACCATCAGGCGCACTGCCCGGAGTTCGGTGGTACTCCCCCGCCCTATCCGCTGCCGGTCGGTGGCCTCGGGTCCGGGACGGTGTGAAGCGTCGAACCCGCGCAGGGCAGAATGGGGCCGGACTAGCGAAGGAGTGTCACGTGGCCATCCGCGTCCTACTGGTCGACGACCAGCCCCTGCTGCGTACGGGTTTCCGGATGATCCTGGAGGCCGAGCAGGACATCGCTGTCGTGGGCGAGGCCGGTGACGGCCTGCAGGCCCTCGACCAGGTGCGAGCCCTGCAGCCGGATGTCGTGCTCATGGACATCCGGATGCCGAGGATGGACGGGGTGGAGGCCACCCGGCAGATCACCGGGCCCGGGCGGGACGGTCCGGCGAAGGTGCTGGTGCTGACCACGTTCGATCTGGACGAGTACGTGGTGGAGGCGCTGCGCGCCGGTGCCAGTGGTTTTCTGCTCAAGGACGCTCCCGCCAATGAGCTGGTGCAGGCGATCCGGGTGGTGGCGGCCGGCGAGGCGATGCTCGCGCCGAGCATCACGCGGCGGCTGCTGGACAAGTACGCCACGCATCTGCCGTCGGGTGAGGAGCCGGTGCCGGACACCCTGCACACCCTCACCGACCGTGAGGTGGAGGTGCTGAAGCTGGTGGCGCGCGGGCTGTCCAACGCGGAGATCGCGGCCGATCTGTTCGTCAGTGAGACGACGGTGAAGACGCATGTGGGGCATGTGCTCACCAAGCTGGGGCTCCGGGACCGGGTGCAGGCGGCCGTGTACGCGTACGAGAGCGGTCTGGTGCGTCCCGGCGCGCAGTAGCCGGCCGGGCGGCGCGAAGGCCGTACGACGGCGGAGGGCGCCCTTCCCTTGCGGGAAGGGCGCCCTCGTCACAGCCGGTGTCAGCTCTTGCTGAGTTCCCAGAACCGGAAGACCGTGGAGGCGTCCAGGCAGTACTCCAGGCCGTACACGCCGTCGCGGGCGACCGCGTACTGCTTGGCCTGCCACACCGGCAGGACGGGCAGCTCGTCGGCGACGATGTCCTGGAGCTTGCCGAACTCCCTGTCGGTCGCGGCGCGGTCGCTCTGCGCGGCGGTCTCGGGGATGAGGGTGCCGGTGATGGTGCGGTTGCTGTAGTTGTTGTCCAGCACGTTGCCCTTGCCGAAGAAGGGGGCCGTGAAGTTGTCGGCGTCCGGGTAGTCGGGGACCCAGCCCTTGACGTAGACGCCGTACTTGCCGGCGGCGATGTCCTTCTCGTACTGGTCGAAGGCGACGGACTTGACGTCGGCGTCGAACAGGCCGCTGGCGTTGAGCTGGCCGGCGATGGCCTTCAGTTCCTCGTCGGTGGCGGGGCCGTAGCGGGACGGCGTGGACCACAGGGTGAGCTTGACCTTGTCGGTGATGCCGTCGGCGTGGAGCGCGGCGGCGGCCTTGGCCTGGGAGGGCCGGGCGCCGTAGGTGTCGAAGAAGGCGGTGTTGTGGCCCGCGATGCCCGCCGGGATGATCGAGTACAGCGGGGTGGCGGTGCCCTCGTAGACGTCCTTCATGAGGGCGTCGCGGTCGATGAGGTACGCGATGGCCTTGCGGACGCCGAGCTTGCCGGCCACCGGGTCCTTCATGTTGAAGACCAGGTGCTGGACCTCGGCGCTGGTGCCCTCGGTGACGTCGACGCCCTTGCTGTCGTCCTGCTGGTCGAGTTGGGCGATGTCGGCGGCGGTCAGGCCTCGGTAGGCGATGTCGATGCCGCCGTCGAGGAGGGCCTGCTTCAGGGCGGTGCGGTCGCCGTGGAAGAACTTCAGGGTGACGCCGGAGTTCTTGGCCTTGACGGTGCCCGTGTAGTTGCCGTTGACGGAGAAGACCGCCTGGTCCTCGTCGAGGGAGTCCAGTTCGTAGGGGCCCGAGCCGACGGCCTGGTGGTCGGTGCGCAGGCCGTTCGCGTCGTACTGGCGGTGGTCCACGATGGAGCCGGCGCCGGAGGCGATCTTGCTGGGGAAGGTGGCGTCGGGCACCTTCAGGTGGAAGACGGCCGTCTTCGCGTCCGGGGTCTCGACCTTGTCGAGCATCGGGAACATGATCGCGGGGCCGGCGGGGTCGTCGATCTTCAGCATGCGGTCGAAGGAGAACTTCACGTCCTCGGAGGTGAGGGCGTCACCGTTGCTGAACTTCAGGCCGTCCTTCAGCCGGCACTTGTAGACCATGGCCCGGGTGTCGGTGAAGCCGCACTGCTTCGCCAGTTCGGGCTGGGGTTCGGTGGCGCCCTTGGGGAAGCTGAGCAGGGACTGGAAGACGTTGTTGAACAACAGCCAGGAGCCGGGATCGTAGCCGGATGCCGGGTCCGTGGCGAGGACGTCGTCGGACATCCCCATCACCACGGAGGAGCCGGTGCCCCCGGTGTCACCGGTCTCTGATCCGCAGCCGGTCAACAGGCCGGAGGCCAGTCCCACCACGATGGGCAGGACTGGCCACTGGTTGCGCATGTTCACTTGCAGTGCCTTGTCGTCGGTTCGTCACCCCGGGGCCGACGTTCCGGCCCCGGGATCCGGGGCAGCCGTCCCTGGCCCCCGGATGAGAGAGCCGTCAGCCGCTCACACCGCGGCCGAGCTCCCACAGCTGGAGCGTCGAGGAGGAGTTGAGGGCGTAGGCCACGCCCGTGATGTCGTCCCGTGCGGCGACGTACTGCTTGCCCTGCCACAGCGGCAGCACCGGGACGTCCTCTGCGACGGTGTCCTGGATCTCGGTCAGGCTCTTGTCCGCGCTGAGCCGGTCCGCCTCGCGGCGGGACTGCGGGATCAGCGTGTGCTGGATGGTGCCGTTGGTGTACGGCGAGCCGAGGAAGTTGTTCTTGTCGAGGAAGGGCGCGATGAAGTTGTCGGCGTCGGGGAAGTCGGGGAACCAGCCCATGCCGTAGACGTCGTACTGGCCCTTCCGCTCGGCGGGCCGGAAGGCGGACCAGGGGTGGCCCTGGATGGAGGCGTCGAACAGGCCGCTGTCGTTGAGCTGCCGCTGCAGGATCTCGAACTCCTGCTTGGTGGCCGAGCCGTAGTGGTCGGTGGTGTAGTGCAGGGTCAGCTTCACCGGGGTGGTGATGCCGGCCTTGGCGAGCAGGGACTTGGCCTTGTCGACGCTGGGGTTGCCGTACTTGTTGAAGAACGAGTTGGAGTGGCCGGTGATGGTGGCCGGGACCAGCGAGTACAGCGGCTCGGCCTGGGTGCCGTAGACCTTGGAGACCAGTTCGCCGCGGTTGATGAGCTGGGCCATGGCCTGGCGTACGGCCTTGGTCTTGACGGTGGGGGCGTCGGTGTTGAAGGCCAGGTAGCGGATTTCCAGGCCCGGCATGTCGACCAGGTCGACCTTGTCGCCGCTGCCGGCGTCCAGCTTCTGGATCTGGGCGGGCGACATGGTGCGCGTCATCACGTCGATGTCGCCCTTGTCGACCGCGTCGCCCATGGCGTCGGCGTCGGCGAAGGCGCGCAGCTCCACCTTGTCGTTGTTGATCGTCGCGCTGCCCTTGTAGGAAGGGTTCTTGGTGAAGGTGGCGCTGACGACGGCGTCGTTCTTGACCTCGGCCTTGAAGGTGTAGGGGCCGGAGCCGTCGACGTCGAAGCCGTCGCGGAGCTTGTCCTTCTGGTAGTCCTTGGGGTTGACGATGCCCGCGACCGGAGTGGACAGCTTGTACGGGAAGGTGGCGTCGGCCGTCTTGAGGTGGAAGACGATCTCGCGGTCGCCCTGCGTCTCGATGGTGTCGATGGTGTTCAGCAGGGCGGAGACACCGCTGTCCGCGTTGATGTGCAGGGCACGCTCGATGGAGTACTTGACGTCCGCGGCGGTCACCGCGTCGCCGCTGGCGAACGTGAGGCCCTCGCGCAGCTTGCAGGCGTAGCGCTCGCTGCCGCTGTCGGTGAAGGAGCAGCTCTCGGCGGCGTCCGGGACCGGGGCGCCCTCGCCCTTGGGCTGCGCCATCAGGGTCTGCACGGACTGGCGCAGGATGTTCCAGGTGCCGACGTCGTAGGCGTAGGCCGGGTCGAGGGGCGCCGGGGCGTCGCTGGTGGCCGTGAACTGGTCCGTCGTACCGACGACGATGGCGTCACCGCTCTTGCTCCCGCTGTCGGCTCCGCCGCACGCGGCGAGAACCGGGGTGAGCAGGCCGGCCACCGCCGGCAGCACCAAAGTCTTGCGGTTCATGCGGGAGTTTCTCCAGAGCTGTTCGGGTCCCTGTATCCGGCATGCATGGGTGGTGCGGCGGACCGTGGGGGTTCTCGGCGATGTTCTCGCGATGAGATTAGTCCGCGCCCGCAGGGGGTTTCACAGCCGCGTGAGTTGATCCTCCATCACGCAGGGGAACCGGTCGTGGACGCACCGAATACCCGACAGCGGCAGGATTAGTGCAGCATCCCACCAATCGGGACACAAGGTCTTACGGAGACTCCCCGATCAAGGTCGTTCAGCACACTTTGCCAACGTTGTCGAGGTCGGTCCGCGTGGGGAACGTCACACTGCCAACTGTGTGGCCGGTCAGTGGAATTCAGCCGCGCCGCTCACGTCGAATTCCACCGGGGTGTACTTCCCCGTAAATATGTCCAGGGCGGTCGGTGCACAGTGCATCCGGGCTCTTCCGGCCGGGGACACCGCCCGTGACCGGCTAGCGCATTTCCGTCATCAGGCCGCGCAGAAATGCCAGGTCGACCTCCTCCAGGGAGGAGACGACGGTGCGGCCCAGGGCGGGGCCGATGGGGGCGACGGAGGGGACGGCCACCACGCGGCAGCCCGCGGCCTCGGCGGCGGCCACCCCGGTCGCGGTGTCCTCGACGACGGCGCATCTGGCCGGATCCGCGCCGAGTCCCGCGGCGGCGAGCAGATAGGGGTCCGGGAAGGGCTTGGTGCGGGAGACCTCGTCGCCGGCGATGGACAGGGCGAAGTGGTGCGGGCCCAGCACGGTCAGGACGCGGTCGATGATGCGCCGGTGGGAGGCGGAGACCAGGGCGGTGGGGATCTCGTACTCGGACAGCTCGGCGAGGAGGCGGGCGGCGCCCGGCATCAGGGGCAGGGTGCGGCCGATGCGGTCCTCGAACCCCTCGTTGAGCAGCACGCTGAGTTCGGCGAGGGTGATGTCGGCGCCGGTCGCCTCGATGAGGAAGCCGGCGCTGCGGGTCATGGGGCCGCCGACCACGACATGGCGCCAGGTCTCGTCCAGGGTGTGTCCGAGGGAGGCGAAGACCTCCACCTCGACGTCCCACCAGAAGCCTTCGGTGTCCACCAGGGTGCCGTCCATGTCGAGGAGCACCGCCTGCAGGGCGGAGCCTTCGGCCGTGCGGGTTCCTAGCGCGGGGACCGTACTGGTCATCCGGGCGCACCTCCTCGGGGGACGACCAGGCCGGTTCCCGGGCTGGGAACCGGCCTGCAGTGGACCGACCAGTGTACGTCCTATCCGATCAGTGTGCTGGGTGAGACACGCGTCACCGTGCGTTGAAGTACTTCGCCTCGGGGTGGTGGATCACGATGGCGTCCGTGGACTGCTCGGGGTGGAGCTGGAACTCCTCGGACAGGTGGACCCCGATCCGCTCGGGCCGGAGCAGGTCGGCGATCTTGGCGCGGTCCTCCAGGTCGGGGCAGGCGCCGTAGCCGAGGGAGAAGCGGGCGCCCCGGTACTTGAGGGCGAACATGTCCTCGATGTCGGCCGGGTCCTCGCCGCCGAAGCCGAGTTCGGCGCGGACCCGGGCGTGCCAGTACTCGGCGAGTGCCTCGGCCAGCTGCACGGACAGGCCGTGCAGTTCGAGGTAGTCGCGGTAGGCGTTGGCCTCGAACAGCTTGGCGGTCTCCTCGCCGATGCGGGAGCCGACGGTGACGACCTGGAAGCCGACCACGTCCGTCTCGCCGGACTCCTCGGGCCGGAAGAAGTCGGCCAGGCACAGCCGCCGGCCGCGGCGCTGGCGCGGGAAGGTGAAGCGGGTGCGCTCGTTGCCCCGCTCGTCGAGGATGATCAGGTCGTCGTCCTTGGACACGCACGGGAAGTAGCCGTAGACCACGGCCGCCTCCAGCAGGTTCTCCGTCTGGAGCCGGTCCAGCAGGCCGCGCAGCCGGGGCCGGCCCTCGGTCTCGGCCAGCTCCTCGTAGGTCGGTCCCTCGCCGGTGCGGGCCTGCTTGAGTCCCCACTGCCCCTTGAACAGCGCGCCCTCGTCCAGCCAGCTCGCGTACTCCTTGAGCTGGATCCCCTTGATCACCCGGGTCTCCCAGAACGGCGGGGCGGGCACGGGGTTGTCGGTGGCGACGTCGGAGCGGACGTGGCCCTCCTGCGGGCGTTCGTCCGCCTCCGGGGTGGCGGTGGCGCGGACCCGGCGCTGGCGCAGTTCGGGCAGTGCGGCGCCGGGCACGCCCCGCTTGACGCCGATCAGGGCGTCCATCAGGCGCAGGCCCTCGAAGGCGTCGCGGGCGTAGCGGACCTCGCCGTCGTAGATCTCGTGCAGGTCCTGTTCGACGTAGGCGCGGGTCAGGGCGGCGCCGCCGAGGATGACGGGGAAGCGGGCGGCCAGGCCGCGCTGGTTGAGCTCCTCCAGGTTCTCCTTCATGATCACCGTGGACTTCACCAGGAGCCCGGACATGCCGATGACGTCGGCCCGGTTCTCCTCGGCGGCCTCCAGGATCGCCGAGACCGGCTGCTTGATGCCCAGGTTGACGACGTTGTAGCCGTTGTTGGACAGGATGATGTCGACCAGGTTCTTGCCGATGTCGTGCACGTCTCCGCGCACGGTGGCCAGCACGATGGTGCCCTTGCCCTCGGCGTCCGACTTCTCCATGTGGGGTTCGAGGTGGGCGACGGCGGCCTTCATCACCTCGGCGGACTGCAGCACGAACGGCAGCTGCATCTGGCCGGAACCGAACAGTTCGCCGACGACCTTCATGCCGTCGAGCAGCGTCTCGTTGACGATGTCCAGGGCCGGCCGGTCCTCCAGGGCCGTGTCCAGGTCGGCTTCCAGGCCGTTGCGCTCGCCGTCGATGATCCGCCGCTTGAGGCGCTCCTCCAGCGGCAGCGCGGCCAGTTCCTCGGCCTTGCCGGCCTTGAGCGACTTGGCGGTGGCGCCCTCGAAGAGCTGCATGAGCTTCTGCAGGGGGTCGTAGCCCTCGCTGCGCCGGTCGTGGATCAGGTCGAGGGCGGTGCGCACCTCTTCCTCGCTGAACCGGGCGATCGGCAGGATCTTGGAGGCGTGCACGATCGCCGAGTCCAGGCCCGCCTTGACGCACTCGTCGAGGAAGACGGAGTTGAGCAGGATCCGGGCGGCCGGGTTCAGGCCGAAGGAGATGTTGGACAGGCCCAGGGTGGTCTGCACGTCCGGGTGCCGCTTCTTCAGCTCACGGATCGCCTCGATGGTGGCGATGCCGTCCTTGCGGGACTCCTCCTGACCGGTGCAGATGGTGAAGGTCAGGGTGTCGATGAGGATGTCCTCCTCACGGATGCCCCAGTTCCCGCCCAGGTCGGCGATCAGCCGCTCGGCGATCTCCACCTTCTTCTCCGGGGTGCGGGCCTGGCCCTCCTCGTCGATGGTCAGCGCGATCAGCGCGGCACCGTGCTCCCGGGCCAGCCTGGTGACCTGCGCGAAGCGGGAGTCGGGGCCGTCGCCGTCCTCGTAGTTCACGGAGTTGATCACCGCACGGCCGCCGAGCTTCTCCAGGCCGGCCCTGATCACGTCGACCTCGGTGGAGTCGAGGACGATCGGCAGCGTGGAGGCGGTCGCGAACCGTCCGGCCAGCTCCTCCATGTCCGCGACGCCGTCCCGGCCGACGTAGTCGACGCACAGGTCGAGCATGTGCGCGCCCTCGCGGATCTGCTCGCGCGCCATCTCCACGCAGTCGTCCCAGCGGGCCGCCAGCATGGCCTCGCGGAACTTCTTGGAGCCGTTGGCGTTGGTGCGCTCGCCGATGGCCAGGTAGGAGGTGTCCTGCCGGAACGGCACGGACTGGTAGAGGGAGGCGGCGCCCGCCTCGGGGCGCGGGTCGCGCGGGGGCGGGGTGAGGCCCCGGACGCGTTCGACGACCTGGCGCAGGTGCTCGGGGGTGGTGCCGCAGCAGCCGCCGATGAGCGAGAGGCCGTACTCGCGGACGAAGGTCTCCTGCGCGTCGGCCAGCTCCGGCGCGGTCAGGGGGTAGTGGGCGCCGTCCTTGCCGAGGACGGGCAGGCCGGCGTTGGGCATGCAGGACAGCGGGATGCGGGCGTTGCGGGCGAGGTAGCGCAGGTGCTCGCTCATCTCGGCCGGGCCGGTGGCGCAGTTCAGGCCGATCATGTCGATGCCCAGGGGCTCCAGCGCGGTGAGCGCGGCGCCGATCTCGGAGCCGAGCAGCATGGTGCCGGTGGTCTCGACGGTCACGGACACGATGACCGGCACGTCCAGGCCGAGGGCCTCGAGGCCGCGCCGGGCGCCGAGCACGGCCGCCTTGGTCTGGAGCAGGTCCTGGGTGGTCTCCACGAGCAGGGCGTCGGCGCCGCCGGTGACCAGTCCCTCGGCGTTGCGCTGGTAGGCGTCGCGGAGGGTGGTGTAGGGGGCGTGGCCGAGGGTGGGGAGCTTGGTGCCGGGGCCGATGGAGCCGAGGACCCAGCGGGGCCGGCCGTCCTTCGCGGTGAACTCGTCGGCGACCTCGCGGGCCACCCGGGCACCCGCCTCGGACAGTTCGTGCACCCGGTCGGGGATGTCGTACTCGCCGAGGGCGGAGTGGTTGGCCCCGAAGGTGTTGGTCTCGACGCAGTCGACGCCCACGGCGAAGTACGCCTCGTGGACGGAGCGGACGATGTCGGGGCGGGTGAGGTTGAGGATCTCGTTGCAGCCCTCGAGCTGCTGGAAGTCGTCGAGGGTGGGCTCCTGGGCCTGGAGCATGGTGCCCATGGCTCCGTCGGCCACGACCACGCGGGTGGCGAGCGCGTCTCGGAGCGCGGACACACGGGTCCGGCTGTCGGCGGAAGGGGACGTTGGCAACGAGGCCATGAAGGGGCTCCCTGGGGTGCGACGGCTGTCGGCTATGCGGTTTCCCCGGCTGACGGGGTTGCCGCACGGCGCCAGAGTAGCCGGGAGTCGGCTTGGATGGGCACCGGCGTCCACGAGGCGGACGGGTGGCCGGGATGTCACGCTCCGGCCACGTGTGATGTAACAGGTGCCGACCGACCATTAGCGGGAGGTCGACATGGACCGGTAGTGTTCGACATTGCCGAACGGCAACTGCGTCGTGGGCAGTCGAAGGGGACGGAGGCAGGACGGCGATGGCACGGAACATCCAGTCGCTCGAACGGGCGGCGGCGATGCTGCGACTGCTCGCGGGCGGCGAACGGCGGCTGGGCCTCTCCGACATCGCCTCGTCATTGAGCCTCGCCAAGGGCACCGCCCACGGGATCCTGCGCACCCTGCAGCAGGAGGGGTTCGTGGAGCAGGACGACGCCTCCGGCCGCTACCAGCTGGGCGCGGAGCTGCTGCGCCTCGGCACCACCTATCTCGACGTGCACGAGCTGCGCGCGCGGGCCCTGGTGTGGGCCGACGACCTGGCGCGGTCGAGCGGGGAGAGCGTGTACCTGGGTGTCCTGCACCAGCAGGGTGTCCTGATCGTGCACCACGTCTTCCGGCCGGACGACAGCCGGCAGGTGCTGGAGATCGGGGCCATGCAGCCGCTGCACTCCACGGCCCTGGGCAAGGTGCTGTCCGCGTACGACCCGGTGGCGCACAGCGAGGTCCTGGAGGCCGACCGCAAGCCCTTCACCGACCGTACGGTGTGCGACTCCGCCGACTTCGAGCATCTCCTGGACCTCACGCGCGCCCGTGGCTACGCGGCCGACGTGGAGGAGACCTGGGAGGGCGTGGCCTCGGTCGCCGCGCCCATCCACGACCGGCGCCGGATGCCCGTGGGCGCGGTCGGCATCACCGGGGCCGTGGAGCGGCTGTGCCGGGAGGGCGAGCTGCGCCCCGAGCTGATCGCGGCGGTGCGGGACTGCGCCCGCGCGGTCTCCCGTGACCTCGGCGGCAGCCGGTTCTGAGCGGCGGCGGCCGCACAGCGCGACGAACGGAATGACCGGGACGCCAGGCGGCGTTCCGGCTGTCGATCTACCCTGAAATGGACAAAATGGGCTAGATCGTACGTCCGTACACGAAGGTCGATAACCCGCGGCGATCAATAACGATCCTGTTTTCGATAACAGAACTCTTGACGCACGCGTAACGCCGAAGCAAGACTCCCGTCCATCGGTCGGCATTGTCGAACACCTACCGGCAATACGCGCTAGAGTGTGACAACGCCAAGGGCCGGCATCGCTCTCATCCCCGAGGGCGCCAGAACCTCCGGCGGGACCGGGGTTCGGCTAACCCTGGACGAAGGACAAAGGAGTCGCGGGTGTCCAGCTCCGACATCTTCATCGGCGAGACCATCGGTACCGCCATACTCATCCTGCTCGGTGGCGGCGTCTGCGCCGCCGTCACACTCAAGGCCTCCAAGGCCCGTAACGCCGGTTGGCTCGCCATCGCCTTCGGGTGGGGCTTCGCCGTCATGACGGCCGTGTACATCTCCGGACCGCTGTCCGGTGCGCACCTCAACCCGGCCGTCACCGTCGCCCTTGCCATCAAGGACAGCGACTGGACCAACGTTCCGACCTACTTCGCCGGCCAGCTGCTCGGCGCCATGATCGGCGCGGCCCTGGTGTGGGTGGCCTACTACGGCCAGTTCCAGGCCCACCTGACCGACAAGGAGATCGTCGGCGGTCCGGGCGCGCAGGCCACCACGGCCAAGGCGGTCGAGGCCCAGGAGAAGGGCGCCGGCCCGGTCCTCGGTGTCTTCTCCACCGGTCCGGAGATCCGGAACGTGGTGCAGAACCTCGCCACGGAGATCATCGGCACCGTCGTGCTGATCCTCGCGGTCCTCACCCAGGGCCTCAACGACAAGGGCAACGGCCTCGGCATCCTCGGCGGTCTGATCACCGCGTTCGTGGTGGTGTCGATCGGCCTGTCGCTCGGCGGCCCGACGGGCTACGCGATCAACCCGGCCCGTGACCTCGGCCCGCGCATCGTGCACGCCCTGCTGCCGCTGCCCAACAAGGGCGGTTCCGACTGGAGCTACGCCTGGATCCCGGTGGTCGGTCCGCTGATCGGCGCCGCCATCGCCGCAGGCCTCTACAACGTCGCCTTCGCTTAAGAAGCACGCGCAAAGCGCCGAGTCTTCGAGCACGCGCCGTACGTACAGCCCCACCACCACGGACCTTCAGGAGCACACAGTGACCGACGCCCACACCGCAGGCCCCTTCATCGCGGCGATCGACCAGGGCACGACCTCCTCGCGCTGCATCGTCTTCGACCGTGACGGCCGCATCGTCTCCGTCGACCAGAAGGAGCACGAGCAGATCTTCCCGAAGCCGGGCTGGGTCGAGCACAACGCCAACGAGATCTGGACCAACGTCCAGGAGGTCGTCGCCGGAGCCATCGCGAAGGCCGGCATCACCCGCGACGACATCAAGGCCATCGGCATCACCAACCAGCGCGAGACCACCGTGCTGTGGGACAAGAACACCGGTGAGCCCGTCCACAACGCCATCGTCTGGCAGGACACCCGCACCGACGCCCTCTGCCGGGAGCTGGGCCGCAACGTCGGCCAGGACCGCTTCCGCCGCGAGACCGGCCTCCCGCTCGCCTCCTACTTCGCCGGGCCCAAGGCCCGCTGGCTGCTCGACAACGTCGAGGGACTGCACGAGCGCGCCGAGGCCGGCGACATCCTCTTCGGCACCATGGACACCTGGGTCATCTGGAACCTGACCGGCGGTGTCAACGGCGGCAAGCACGTCACCGACGTCACCAACGCCTCCCGCACCATGCTGATGAACCTGCACACCATGGAGTGGGACGAGAAGATCGCCGAGTCCATCGGCGTGCCGCTGCGGATCCTGCCGGAGATCCGGTCCTCCGCCGAGGTCTACGGCGAGGTCACCGGCGGCAAACTCGGCGACCTGCTCGGCGGCATCCCGGTCGCCTCCGCGCTCGGCGACCAGCAGGCGGCCCTGTTCGGCCAGACCTGCTTCTCCGAGGGCGAGACCAAGTCGACCTACGGCACCGGCACCTTCATGGTGATGAACACCGGCTCCAAGATCATCAACTCCTACGCCGGTCTGCTCACCACCGTCGGCTACAAGATCGGCGACCAGCCGACCGTGTACGCCCTGGAGGGCTCCATCGCCGTCACCGGCTCGCTGGTGCAGTGGATGCGCGACCAGATGGGCCTGATCTCCACCGCCGCCGAGATCGAGACGCTCGCGCTCTCGGTCGAGGACAACGGCGGCGCCTACTTCGTGCCGGCCTTCTCCGGCCTCTTCGCCCCGCACTGGCGCTCCGACGCCCGCGGTGTGATCGCCGGTCTGACCCGGTACGTCACCAAGGCGCACCTCGCGCGCGCCGTCCTTGAGGCCACCGCCTGGCAGACGCGGGAGATCGCCGACGCCATGGTCAAGGACTCCGGCGACGAGCTGGTGACCCTCAAGGTCGACGGCGGCATGACCGCCAACAACCTGCTGATGCAGACCCTGTCCGACGTCCTGGACGCACCGGTGGTGCGCCCGATGGTCGCCGAGACCACCTGCCTCGGCGCCGCCTACGCCGCCGGTCTCGCCGTCGGCTTCTGGTCCAGCACCGACGACCTGCGCGCCAACTGGCGCCGGGCGGCCGAGTGGACCCCCCGCATGGACGCGGAGACCCGCGACCGTGAGTACAAGAACTGGCTCAAGGCCGTCGACCGGACCATGGGCTGGCTCGAAGACGAGGACTGAGCGGTTTTCCCGGCTCGGTTCAGTTCTGACGAGGAGTAAGTACCCGACATGACCAGTCCCACCCTGCAGTCCGTGCCCGCCCTGGGTACCCACCCGGCCTCCGGCTCCAACCCGAGCCGCGCCGAGACCAGGGAGCAGCTCGCCAAGGCGTCGTACGACCTTCTTGTGATCGGCGGCGGCATCCTGGGCATCTCCACCGCCTGGCACGCCGCGCAGTCCGGGCTCAGGGTGGCGCTGGTCGACGCCGGCGACTTCGCCGGCGCCACCTCCTCCGCCTCCTCCAAGCTGCTCCACGGCGGTCTGCGCTACCTGCAGACCGGCGCGGTGAAGCTGGTGGCGGAGAACCACTTCGAGCGCCGTGCGGTCTCCCGCCAGGTGGCCCCCCACCTGGCGAACCCGCTCACCTTCTACCTCCCCGTGTACAAGGGCGGGCCGCACGGCGCGGCGAAGCTCGGCGCGGGCGTCTTCGCCTACTCCGCGCTCTCCGCGTTCGGCGACGGCGTGGGCCACCTGCTCTCCCCCGCCAAGGCGGCGCAGGACGTGCCCGAGCTGCGCACCGAGAACCTCAAGGCCGTGGCCGTCTACGGCGACGACCAGATGAACGACGCGCGCATGGCGCTGATGACGGTCCGCGCGGCCGTCGAGGCGGGCGCGGTCGTCCTGAACCACGCCGAGGTCACCGGCCTGCGCTTCACCAACGGCCGGGTGACGGGTGCCGACCTGAAGGACCGCACGTCCGGCGACGAGTTCGGCGTCAGCGCCCGTCTCGTCCTGAACGCGACCGGCCCCTGGGTCGACCACCTGCGCCGGATGGAGGACCCGGGCGCGGCGCCGTCCATCCGCCTGTCCAAGGGCGCGCACCTGGTCCTCAAGCGCACCTCCCCCTGGAAGGCCGCGCTCGCCACCCCCATCGACAAGTACCGCATCACCTTCGCCCTCCCCTGGGAGGACATGCTGCTCCTCGGCACCACCGACGAGGAGTTCGAGGGCGACCCGGCGGACGTGTCCGTCACCGAGAAGGACATAGCCCAGATCCTGGACGAGGCCGCGTTCTCCGTCCGGGACCAGCAGCTCGAGCGCGACCTGATCACCTACGCGTTCGCCGGCCTGCGGGTGCTGCCGGGCGGCCCCGGCGACACCGCCAAGGCCAAGCGCGAGACCGTGGTGACCGAGGGCAAGGGCGGCATGCTGTCCGTCGCCGGCGGCAAGTGGACGACCTTCCGCCACATCGGCCGGACGATCATGCAGAAGCTGGAGGCGCTGCCGGGTCACCCGCTCGGCGACGACTTCGAGCCGATCTCCTCGCTGCCGAAGAAGCTGCCGCTGCCCGGTGTCGCCAACCCGCGCGCGGTCGCCCACCGCCTGCTGGTCGACAACCCGGCGCCCGGCCCGCGCATGGCCGCCGACACCGCCCGGCACCTGGCCACCCACTACGGCTCCCTGGCGTTCGACATCGCCCGGCTGGCGAACGACAACCCGGAACTGGCCGAACGCGTCCACCCCGACGCCCCCGAGATCTGGGCGCAGGTCGTCTGGGCCCGGGACCAGGAGTGGGCCGAGACGCCGGACGACGTGCTGCGCCGGCGCACCACGCTGACCATCCGTGGCCTGGCCACGGACGAGGTCCGCACCAAGGTCCAGGACCTGCTCGACAAGAAGTAGGTCCCGGCCGGCCCCTTTCCCCCTGACCGGGGCCGGAACGGATGAGGGACGGCACCTCCCGCACGAGGGGCCGGCAGAACACGACGGGGGCGGCTCCACGCCGATGGAGCCGCCCCCGTCGTGCACGCGGAGACCGGGGAGCCCGGCGGGAGCGGGCCGGAAAGGGCTTCCGCGCCCGGCCCGCATGATGTGCTGGGACGTCCGATGTCCGAGTCGTTCGGTGGACGACAGGAGGCCGGCCATGGCAGTCACCGACGAGGCGATCGAGAAGATCAAGGGCATGATCGTCTCCGGTGCGCCGCGTCCGGGCGACGGCTGCCCAGGGAGAGCGAGCCGGCCGCCGGGCTGGGCCCGTCCCGCAACTCCCTGCGCGAGGCGGTACGGGCCCTGTCGCTGCTGCGGATCCTCGACGTACGGCAGGGCGACGGCACCTATGTCACCGGTCTCGACCCGCAGTTGCTGCTGGGGGCGATGAGCTTCGTCGTGGACTTCCACCGTGACGACACGGTGCTGGAGTTCCTGGCGGTCCGCCGGATGCTGGAGCCCGCCGCGACCGCGCTGGCGGCCTCGCGGATCGGCGAGGACCAACTGGACGCGCTGTCGGCCCAGTTGGACGCGCTGGGCGCGGAGCCGTCGGTGGAGCAACTGGTCGTCGCGGGCCTGGAGTTCCACCGGAGCATCGTGCGCAGCGCCGGCAACTCGGTGCCGTGCTCGCTCCTCGACGGGCTGTCGGGCCCCGCCACCCGGGCCCGGATCTGGCGGGTCCTCAGCCAGGAGGACGCGGCCGGCCGCACCCTGCGCGAGCACCGGGCGATCCTGGCCGCGCTGCGCGAGGGGGACGCGGAGGCGGCGCGGTCCTGGGCGACCGTGCACATCGCGAGCGTGGAACAGTGGCTCCGCGGCCCACGGTGACGGTCCCGGCCCGGGCGGCCGGCCCTCCCCGCTGACCGGTGGTGTTCCCGGCGCGCGTTCGGGGCAGTGATCCGATCACTCCCCCACACAAGGGGGCTGCAGGCGCCCCCGCCGGACGCCGTAAGGTTGGTGAGTCAAGCGAGGGCACGTCGGAAGGAGGCACTGGGTGATCGAGCTGGAGGGGGTTCCCGAGCTGATCGACCCAGTCATGGTGGCCGCGTTCGAGGGCTGGAACGATGCCGGTGACGCCGCCTCCACGGCGGTCGCGCATCTGGAACGCGAGTGGAAGGGCGAGGTGTTCGCGGCGCTGGACGCCGAGGACTACTACGACTTCCAGGTGAACCGCCCCACGGTGTTCATGGACGGCGGTGTGCGCAAGATCACCTGGCCGACGACCCGGCTGTCGGTGGTCCGCGTGGGCGGCGAGAAGCCGCGCGACCTGGTGCTGGTCCGCGGCATCGAACCGTCCATGCGCTGGCGCTCGTTCTGCAACGAGCTGCTCGGCTTCGCGCACGAGCTGGGTGTGGAGCTGGTGGTCGTCCTGGGCGCCCTGCTCGGCGACACCCCGCACACGCGTCCGGTCCCGGTCAGCGGGGTCACCTCGGACCCGGACCTGGCGCAGCGGATGGACCTGGAGGAGACCAAGTACGAGGGCCCGACGGGCATCGTCGGCGTCCTTCAGGAGGCGTGCACGCACGCCGGCGTCCCCGCGGTGTCGCTGTGGGCGGCCGTACCGCACTACGTCTCCCAGCCACCGAACCCGAAGGCCACCCTGGCGCTGCTCAACCGGCTGGAGGACCTGCTGGACCTGCGCATCCCGCAGGGCGAGCTGCCCGAGGACGCGCGCGCCTGGCAGGTGGGCGTGGACCAGCTGGCCGCGGAGGACAGCGAGGTCGCCGAGTACGTGCAGACGCTGGAGGAGGCCCGGGACACCGCCGAGCTGCCGGAGGCGTCCGGTGAGGCGATCGCCCGCGAGTTCGAGCGGTACCTGCGGCGCCGGGACGTCAGCCCGCCCTCTCCGGGCGGGCACGCGACGGCGGACGGCGGGGAGGGCGGTTCGTACCTGCGGGACAGCCCGAGCGGCAAGAGCCGGCCGCCGAAGCCGGACGCCTCCGGCGGTCCGAGGGGCGATGCGCCGAAGGGCGACGCCGCGCCGGGCGATGTCCCGAAGGGCGATGTCCCGAAGGACGATCCCGCGGCGGGCGACGTCTCGAAAGGCGACGCCGCGACCGGCGACGACGAGGACGGCTCGGAGGACTGAGGCCACGGAGGCCTGAGGGTACGGACCGAGTACGGACCCGGTCCGTACCGGCGAAGGGGCGGTTCCCGCATCGGGAACCGCCCCTTCACCCTATGACCGTCGCGCGGCGCTCAGAGGGCCACGCCCAGCAGGGCGTCGACCGCCCGGGACAGCAGGCCCGGTGCGCCGGTGTCCGTGCCGCCCTCCTGCTCCTGGCGGGCCACCCAGCGGTCGACGGCGGCGAGCGCCGCGGGGGCGTCCAGGTCGTCGGCCAGGGCCTCGCGGATCTCCTCCACCAGCGCGTCGGCGGACGGGCCGTCGGGCCGGGAGACCGCCGCGCGCCAGCGGCCGAGGCGGCCCAGGGCCTCCTGGAGGACCTCGTCGGTCCACTCCCAGTCGGCCCGGTAGTGGTGGGCCAGCAGGGACAGACGGATGGCGGCGGGATCGACGCCGTCCTGGCGCAGACGGGAGACGAAGACGAGGTTGCCCTTGGACTTGGACATCTTCTCGCCGTCCAGGGCGACCATGCCGGCGTGGACATAGGCCTTGGCCATGGGGAACTCGCCGGTGAGCACCTGGGCGTGCGAGGCGCCCATCTCGTGGTGCGGGAAGGCGAGGTCGGAGCCGCCGCCCTGGACGTCGAAGCCCATGCCGAGGTGGTCGAGGGCGATGGCCACGCACTCGATGTGCCAGCCGGGGCGGCCCCGGCCGAGCGAGCGGCCGTCCCAGCTGGGCTCGCCCTCGCGGGCCGCCATCCACAGCATCGGGTCGACCGGGTTCTTCTTGCCCGGCCGGTCCGGGTCGCCGCCGCGCTCGGCGGACAGCAGCCGCATGGCGGCGGCGTCCAGGTTGGACACCTTGCCGAAGTTCGGGTCGGACTCGACGGAGAAGTAGATGTCGCCTTCCAGCTCGTACGCCGCGCCGAGTTCACGCAGCCGCTCCACGAGCGGGACGATGCCGGGTATGGCCTCGACGGCGCCTATGTAGTGCTGCGGGGGGAGCAGCCGCAGGGCGGTCATGTCCTCGCGGAAGAGGGCGGTCTCCTTCTCGGCGAGGGCGACCCAGTCGACGCCGTCCCGGTCCGCGCGCTCCAGCAGCGGATCATCGACGTCGGTGACGTTCTGGACGTAGTGAACCTGCCGCTTGGTGTCGAGCCACACGCGCTGAACCAGGTCGAACGCGTTGTAGGTCGCCGCATGACCCATGTGGGTCGCGTCGTACGGCGTGATGCCGCAGACGTAGATGCGGGCGACGGGACCGGGGTCGAGGGTGACCAGGCCGCCGGTCGCGGTGTCGTGGATCCTCAGGTCGCGGCCCTGACCAGGCAGGGCGGGGACCTCGGAAGCGGGCCAGGCATGCATGTACATGAGCCTAACCCGCCGCCGAGCGGGCCATACTAACGGGATCAGGCCGGATGGCCGGTTCCGCTCTCTTGTGCGCCGGCGCCGGCCGTGCTCACACGGGTGGCCAGGGGATGGCGGGCCAGTCCCCGCCCGGCTCCGGGTGCCGGCCCGAGGTGAGCAGCGCGTCGACACGCGCGCGTGTGGCGTCGGTCTCGGCCGCCGTGATCAGTCCGGCCAGCCGGTTGCCCAGCTGCCCGTCCAGGGCGTCCCGCAGCCCCTTGAGGGCGCCGACGGCGTCCGGGGTGAGGGGCTCACCGGCCCAGCCCCACAGCAGGGTGCGCAGCTTGTTCTCGACGTTGAAGGTGACGCCGTGGTCGATGCCGTAGAGCCGCCCGTCGGCGGTGGGCAGCAGATGGCCGCCCTTGCGGTCGGCGTTGTTGATCACCGCGTCCAGGACGGCGAGCCGGCGCAGCCGTTCGTCGTCGGCGTGCACCAGCAGCGCGGTGCGGCCCTCGCCGACCTCGGCGAACCCGATGCCCTTCCAGCCCGGCTCCGGCTCCTCGGCGTCGACCAGGGCGAGCAGCTCCGCCTCGGCGTGGACGTCGATCCACAGCTGGCACATGCCCTCGCCGTACGGGCCGTCGCGCAGCACGGTCGGCGGCACGAGACCCCAGCCGGTGGCCTCGGAGACCTCGTAGGCGGCCACCTCGCGGCCCGCGAGGGTGCCGTCGGGGAAATCCCACAGGGGGCGCTCCCCGGCCACCGGCTTGTACACGCAGGAGGCTTTCCGTCCGTCGAGGGAGACCGTGCAGAACAGCGCCGCGTTGGACGCCTCACGGATCCGGCCGCGTACGGTCAGCTCACCCCGCGCGAGCAGTTCGGCGGGGTTCGGATCGTCCGTCACGCTCCGCGGCGGTATCCGTTCTGGCGCGGACATACATGTCCTTCCGGATCGAGCGGGAGGCTGCACAGCGGGCACGGTGGCCGCCCGGCGTTGACGACGTCGAGGGCGCGCTTGGCGAAGGCCCGGGCCTGCGCGCCGGTCAGCCGGACCCGCAGCATCGGGGGTCCGTTCTCCTCGTCCTGGAGCAGTCGCTCCTCGGCCTCGGCGAGGTCCTCCTCGGTGTCGGCGTCCAGCTCGACCAGGGCCTGCGCCTCGACGATCATGCGCTGGTCCTCGCCGTCCCAGGCCAGGGCCATGGTGCCGACGCGGAACTCCTCCTCGATGGGGGTGTCGAGCGGGGCGCTGTCGGAGATCTCGTTGGGCGCCATCGCGGGCACGGCGGCGCTGCCGCCACTGCGCCGTACGACCTCGTCCAGCAGTTCGTCCATGCGCTCGGCGAGCGCGGCGACCTGGGTCTTCTCCAGAACCACGCTGGTCACGCGGGGGCCTGCGGTGGCCTGGAGAAAGAACGTACGGCGTCCGGGCAGTCCGACCGTGCCGGCCACGAAGCGGTCCGGCTGGTCGTAGAGGAACACCTGACGGGACACGTCCTGTCTCCATTGATCGTGATGGCGAGGGTTTCGAGGGTACGGGCCGTGCGGAAGAGCGACTGGGTGGGTCGCTTCACCCTACTGCGGCCGACGATCACGGTGCTCCCGCACCACCCCCCACCGGTGCGTCGCCCTCACCGGGTTCCTCACGCGGGGCGAGCGAAGCGAAATCCCCGGTGTCGCCGAGACGAACGAGAAACGGCCTGAGGCGGGTGTAGCGGATCGCGGTGATGGAACACGGCTCCACGGAGATCCGCTGGAAGAGGTCGAGATGCAGTCCGAGGGCGTCGGCGACGAGGGACTTGATGATGTCGCCGTGGGAGCACATGAGATACGTGGCGTCGGCGCCGTGGTCGCGCTCCACGCGCGCGTTCCACTCACGTACGGCTTCGGCGGCGCGGGTCTGCATGGCCCGCATGGACTCGCCGCCGGGGAAGGCCGCGGCGGACGGATGGGCCTGCACGACCTCCATCAGCGGCTCGTCCGTGAGCTCGGCGAGCTTGCGGCCGGACCAGTCGCCGTAGTCGCACTCGCTGATCCGCTCCTCGGTGTGGGAGCGCAGGTGGGGCCGGGCCTCCAGCAGCGGCCGTACGGTCTCCTGACAGCGCTGGAGCGGGCTGGTGACGACCTCGCAGACCGGCAGGCCGGCGAGCCTTCCGGGCAGCGCGGCGGCCTGCGCGGCGCCCCGCTCGTCCAGGGCGACGCCGGGCGTCCGCCCGGCGAGCAGGCCCGAGGTGTTGGCGGTGGAACGTCCGTGCCTTACGAGGATCAGCGTGGGCATGCGGCAAGGGTAGGCGTACACCACCGCGCGGCGGTGGGCGGGCGAAGGGAGAATGCGCAGCGTGATCGTGGACTGCGCCATATACCGGCACGGACGGCGTGCCGAGGGACCGGAGGACCTGTCCGACGCGCTCGCCGAGGCGCGGGCGGCGGGCGGCTTCGTGTGGATCGGGCTGCACGAGCCGTCCGAGCGGGAGTTCGACCTGGTGACGGAGGAGTTCGGGCTGCACCCGCTGGCCGTGGAGGACGCGCTCAAGGCGCACCAGCGGCCCAAGCTGGAGGTGTACGACGACTCGCTGTTCCTGGTGCTGAAGCCGGTCGCGTACGAGCCGGAGAGCGACACCGTCTCGGCCGGCGAGGTGATGGTCTTCGTCGGTGAGAGTTTCGTGGTCACCGTGCGTCACGGCGAGGGTTCGCCGCTGGCCGCGGTGCGGCACCGGCTGGAGGAGGAGCCGGAGATGCTCGACAAGGGCCCCACCTCGGTGCTGTACGCCATCGCCGACGCCACCGTCGACCACTATCTGGAGGTGGCGACGGAGCTGCAGACCGACCTGGACGAGCTGGAGGCGGAGGTGTTCCAGCCCGAGCTCGGCGCTTCGCGCAACACCGCGTCCCGGATCTACACCTTCAAGCGGCAGGTCCTGGAGTTCCGCCGGGCCACCGGGCCGCTGACGCTGCCGCTGACCCGCCTGGCCGGCAGCGGTCCGCTCGGCACCGCGGTGCCCTTCGTGCACGACAAGGCGCGGCCCTTCTTCCGGGACGTGAGCGACCACCTCGCGCGCGTGAACGAGTCGGTGGAGGCGCTGGACCGGCTGGTGTCGGACATCCTGTCGGCCCACCTGGCGCAGATGAGCGTGCGGCAGAACGACGACATGCGGAAGATCTCCGCGTGGGCGGCGATGGCCGCGGTCCCCACGATGATCGCGGGCATCTACGGCATGAACTTCGACCACATGCCCGAGCTGCACTGGCTGTGGTCGTATCCCGTGGTGATCCTGGTGATGGCCGGGCTGGAGGTCGTGCTGCACCGGCTGTTCAAGCGGCGCGGCTGGCTGTGAGAGCGGGTCAGGCGTACTCGGGGGCGGGCGCGGCCGGGGCGCCGAGGGCGTCGCGGTGTGCGGGCATGGCGAGGCCGACCATGTGGTGCCGGCCGGCGAGGCGTTCGTAGGCGTACGCGGCGTGGATGCCGGCCGCGAGGAGCGCCGACCGGGACCGGCCCCAGCCGAGGACGCGGCCCATGCGGGCCATCACGGCGAGGCTGACGTCCCGGTGGACGCGGATCTCGGCGAGCGCGCACGCGCGCAGGGTGCGCTGGATGAGCCGGCCGTGCCCGGCGGCGGCGAAGCGCAGCAGTTCCTCGTGGGTGTAGGCGAGGTGCCTGTCCTCGTCCTCGGAGATCATGCGGACCGCCCTGCCGACGTCGGGGTGGTCGCCGAAGTGCCTGCGGAGCATGGCCATCTGGTCGGCGGCCCGCTGTTCGGTGACCCGGCTGTGCGCGAGGTAGACGATGAGGTCCGGGACGGTGAGCGGCTCGTCCCGGCGCAGCCGGTCGTGGGCGAGACCGATGCCGCGCTTTTCCAGGAGCATCGTGTAGTCGGTCTCCGGCGGAACGGGGACGGGGGTGAGTCCGCGTCTCCTCAGCAGGGCCGTGAAGATGCGTCCGTGCTTGTCCTCGTCGGCGCCGTGCCGGGCGATCCTGGGCGCGAGCGCGCTTTCGCTCCGCGGCACGAGCGCGGCGATCCGTCCGTTCTCCCAGCCACCCTGGGCCTCTCCGCCGGCGGCGATGGAGCAGAAGAGCCGGAAGGACTCGTCGTTGTCGAGGATCTCCTGGAACAGACTCTTCGCCGACAGCATGGCAGTCACCTCTCCGCAGCTCCTCGGGATCCCGCAGAGAACGAGTCAAATGGGGACGGAACGGAGCCGCAACAGGGGTGTGGGCCGACTCGGCCGAACGAAGGACCGCGGCGGCGCGAAAGAAGGGCCGCGGGGGTCGTAACCGCACGGCGCCGGGCGCGTTGTTCCCCGTGACGGCCGTGGCGGGGAAGACCCCCGAGCCCCCACCACGGCCGTGGAAACCTCCCTTACGCGAGCCCGGCCCGCTCCAGCGCCTCACTGCCGGCGCGCAGCGAGGCGAGCCGCTCGTCCAGCGTGAAGCCGGCCGGGGCCAGGTTGAGGGTGGTGACCCCGGCGGCGGCGTAGTCCTTCATCCGGTCGGCGATCCGGTCGACGGAGCCCAGCAGGGCGGTCTTGTCGATCAGGTCCTGCGGGACCGCGGCGGCGGCTCCCTGCTTGTCCCCGGACAGATACATCCGCTGGATCTCGGCGGCCTCCTTCTCGTATCCCATGCGCTGGGCGAGCTGGTTGTAGAAGTTCTGCTTGGCGCTGCCCATGCCGCCGACGTACAGCGCGGTGTACGGACGGAAGGTGTCGGCGAGCCGGGCCACGTCCTTGTCGTCGCCGAGGGCGAGCGGCAGGGTCGGGCAGACGTCGAACCCGTCGAGCGTCAGGCCCGCCTTCTCCCGGCCCGCGCGCAGGTACTTGACCGTGGTCTCCTCCAGGTGCTCGGCGGAGGGGAAGATGAGCAGCGCGCCGTCGGCGATCTCGCCGGTCTGCTCCAGGTTCTTCGGGCCGATCGCGGCGATGTACAGCGGGATGTGCTCACGCTGCGGGTGCACGGTCAGCTTGATCGGCTTGCCGGGGCCGCCGGGCAGCGGCAGCGTCCAGTGCTCGCCCTCGTAGGTCAGCCGTTCCCGGGTCATCGCCCGGCGGACGATCTCCACGTACTCGCGGGTGCGGGCCAGCGGCTTGTCGAACTTGACGCCGTACCAGCCCTCGGAGACCTGGGGGCCCGAGACGCCGAGGCCGAGCCGGAACCGGCCGCCGGAGAGCGAGTCGAGGGTGGCCGCGGTCATCGCCGTCATGGCGGGCTGCCGGGCCGGGATCTGGAAGATGGCCGAGCCGACCTCGATGCGCTCGGTCTGCGCGGCGACCCAGCTGAGCACGGTGGCCGCGTCGGAGCCGTAGGCCTCGGCGGCCCAGCACACCGCGTAGCCCAGCCGGTCGGCCTCCTGCGCCACGGCCAGGTTGTCGCCGTCCATTCCGGCACCCCAGTAGCCGAGGTTGATCCCGAGCTGCATGGCCGATTCCCCTTACCCATGAGTAACGTCCTTGTCGGGGTGACCTTAGCGTGAGGGGGGTGCCGGGGGCAGGGGCCGCGGGGGCGCGGGTCGACCGCCGGGCGCGGGTTTCGGGGGCCGGACACGGGGCGGTTCCCGGGTGCGGGGCCGGGGGTCGGGGGCCGGGTGCGGGAGGGCGCGGGGTGGTTCCCGGGTGCGGGGCGTTCGGGGCTGGTCGCGCGGTTTCCCGTGCCCCTTCGGGGCGCTGTCCCACGCCGGATCGGTGCCGGGTGCGTGGTGATCGGTCCGGTTGTCCACAGGCAACCCACCGCACCGGTTCTGGCCAGTAATCTCGCCCGCATGGAGCAGAGGCATCTCGGCCGTACCGGCCTGCGTGTGTCCCGGATCGGGCTCGGCACCCTCACCTGGGGCCGGGACACGGACGAGCACGACGCCGCGGACATGCTGAAGGCGTTCTGGGAAGCCGGCGGCACCCTCGTCGACACCGCCGACGTGTACGGCGACGGGGAGGCGGAGTACCTGCTCGGCCGGCTCATGGACGGCCTCGTGCCGCGCCGGGACCTGGTCATCTCCACCAAGGCCGGCAGCGTGCCCGACCCCGACCGCCGCTTCGACGGCTCACGCGGCCATCTGCTCGCCGCCCTCGACGCCTCCCTGACCCGCCTCGGCACGGAGTACGTCGACCTGTGGCACGTCCACGCCTACGACCCCGGCACCCCGCTGGAGGAGACCCTCCAGGCCCTCGACATCGCGGTGAGCAGCGGCCGCGCCCGGTACGCCGGCGTCTCCAACTTCTGCGGCTGGCAGCTGGCGAAGGCGGCCACCTGGCAGCTCGCCGCGCCGGGCGCCCGCACCCGGCTGGCCAGTACGCAGCTGGAGTACTCGCTGCTGCAGCGGGGCGTGGAGCGCGAGGTGCTCCCCGCCGCGCTCGACCTCGGTGTGGGCCTGCTGCCGTCCTCGCCGCTCGGCAGAGGCGTGCTCACCGGCAAGTACCGGCACACCACTCCCCCGGACTCGCGCGGCGCCTCCGAGCACCTCGCGCCGTTCGTCGAGCCGTACCTGGACGACACGGCGACCCGCATCGTGGACGCGGTGACGACCGCGGCCGACGGGCTCGCGGTCACCCCCCTCCAGGTGGCCCTCGCCTGGGTCCGGGACCGGCCCGGGGTGGCCGCGCCGATCGTCGGCTCGCGCAACGCGCAGCAGCTCACGGCGGCATTGTCAGTGGAGGCCCTTAGTCTTCCTGACGAGATCTGCAGGGCGCTGGACGATGTGTCGGCGCCCGTGCACCGCTATCCCGATCACGACTGGAGCACGCTGTGAGCACGGAGCCGGAGACCACGGAGGAAGCCGGGCCGGGGACGCCGGACACACCCCGGACCGCGGATCGGGAGACGGCGCCCGGGGGAGGGCGTGCGCAGGACCGGGCGGGCGGCGGTGGCACGGCGGAGGGCTCCGCGGCGGCCGGGACGGGCGAGCCGGCCGAGGAGCCGGCGAAGACGGTGGAGACGGTGGCGGCAGAGGCCTCCCGGGGCGCCGACGGCGAGCGTGACACGGACGACGCCGATCACGCCGATCGCGCCGACGGCGAAGGAACTTCCGGCGGAGATGCCGGCGGCGAGCGGGACGCCGAGGGCGCGCCGGACACGGACGGTGTCGAGGGGGCGGAGAGCGGCACGGCCGAGGCGTCGGAGGGTGCGCAGGGAGCCGAGGGGGCCGGGCGGTCCGAGGCGGAGGCCGAGCTGGCCGCGCAGCGGATCGAGCGGGAGCGGATCGAGCGCCGCAAGGCCGAGCGCAAGGGCCCGATCGCCAGCGGCACCAAGCTCAGCGGCACGGCCGCCGACCTGCTCGCGGCGGTCCGGGCCGTGGAGAGCGGCGAGCAGCCGGTGGCCACGGTGTTCGCCGAGCCCGCGCCGGCACCGCGCCGCCCCGCCCCGGAGCCGGTCCGCAGGCCCCAGCCCGCCCCCGCCGCCACCCCGGTGCCCGGCGGTCCCGCGCCGGAGACGGTGGAGGCCGTGCGCCGCGTGCTGGCCGAAGGCGGCGCGCCCGACACCCTGGCCCCGCAGGCCGCGGCGGTCCTCGGGGAGGGCGCCGGCACCGCGCTCCGCGAGGACCCCTGGCGGCTGCTCCGGGTCGCCGGAGTCCGGCCGGAGCAGGCCGACGGCTTCGCGCGGGCGCTGCTCGGCGCCGCCTGCGGCCCGGACGACGAGCGGCGGGGCCGCGCGATGACCGGCTGGCTGCTGGAGCAGGCGGCCGTGGCCGGGCACACCGCCCTGGAACTGCCCGCGCTCCTCGCGGCGCTGGGCCGGCAGGGCGTCCCGGACCCGGACGCGGCGGTGCAGGACACGCTCGCCGAGGGGGAGGCGCTGGTGTTCCAGGACGCCCTGGAGGAGCCCGGCGCCCCCGCACCGCGGGACGAGGACGAGGAGGAGGACGAGGAGCGGGAGCGGCCGGTCCGGGTCCTCGTCGGCCTGGAGCGGTACGCGCTGGCCGAGGAGAGCCTCGCGGACGGCCTGGCCCGGCTGGTCAACTCCCCCTCGGAGGAGGCGGGGCAGGCGTGGGAGGCGGCGGCCGCCGGGGTGTCCGGCGGTGCGGCCGAACTGGCCCGTGCGGTTGCCGGGCACGGCCTGGTGCTGCACACCGGCGGGGAGGCGGCCCGCGCCGAACCGGCCGCGCTGCTCGGTGCCGCCCGCGGCGCGGGGCTCCGGGCCTTCGCCGCCTGCCACACACCGGACGGGTGCCGGCGGCTGGCCGCCCAGCTGGGCGGAGACCTGGCGGAGACGGGTGTGGGCACGGTCGCCGGGCTGCTGTCCGGCGCCGAGGGTCCGGGCCGGGACGCGGACGGCGCGCTGGAGCTGGACCTGCTGGTCGTGCTGGACGCGCCCCAGCTGGACGTGGAGAGCGCCGCGATGCTCGTGGAGTCGCTGCCCGACGGGGCGCGGCTGGTGCTCAGCGGCGACCCCGGGGTGCTGTGGTCGGCCGGTCCGGGCCGGGTCTTCGCCGACCTGCTCGCGGCCCGGGTCTGCCCGCAGGCCGTCTCCCGCGTCCCGGACCCCGGTCCCCTCGGCGAGCTGGTCTCGGGCATCGGCGCCGGCGAGCTGAACCAGGTCGCCGCGCCCGGCAAGGAGATCGTCATCGTGCCGGTGCGCGACGCGGGCGAGGCCGTGCACCGGACCGTGCAGCTGGTCGCGGACTCGGTGCCGCGGGCGATCGGCGTCCCGGCCGAGCAGACCGTGGTGATCACCCCGGGCCATGGCGGCGCCGCGGGCACCCGCGCGCTCAACTCCGCCCTGAAGGAACGCCTCAACCCCGGCCCGGGCCGGTTCGGCGGCTTCGACCCCGGTGACCGGATCGCCTACTCCCCCGCGCCGGGGCGCACGGTGCCGGGCGTGGTGGTGAACGCCGACGCCGACGGGCTGCACCTGTCCTGCGCCGGCGTCCCGGTCGTCGTACCGAGGGAGCGGGTGGAGGGCAGTGTCCGGCACGGCTGGGCGGTCACCGCGCACCAGGCGGTGGGCGCCCGCTGGCCGGCGACGGTCGTGGTCCTGCCCGGCGACGCCGCGCAGGCGCTCAGCCGCCCCTGGGTGTACACGGCGTTCGGCCGGGGGGAACGGCACCTGTCCGTGGTCCACGGAGTGGAGCAGGCCCTGGCGAAGGCGGTCGCGGAGATCGCCCCCAAGCCGCGTACGACCCGCCTGCGGACCCTGCTGCGCCCCCAGGCGACCTGACCGCCCCTCCCGTCCTCCGGCGGCGGTCCGTCACGACGGCGGAGCCCGGCGGTGCCGTACCGGCCTCGGACCCCTCGGCAGCGCCGGGCACGCCTCACTTCTCGGCGTCGAGCGCTTCCAGCTCCTCGTCGTCCTCGCCGGCGAAGTCGAGCTCGTCCTCGCCGTCGGACTCCTCGTCGTCGAAGACCGCGCTCACGTCGAACCGGCACACCACCGTCTGCGGGTCGACGTGCTCGAACGGTGCCTCCAGCCACTCCCCGGCCTCGAACGGCTCCTCCGCCGCCGTGACCCAGAGCGTGGAGTCGCCCTCCTCCAGGCCGAACTCCTTGTGCCGGGAGGCGATCTCGTCCGGCTCGAACTCGCCGAAGAGGACGCCCAGCGCCCCGGGGACGGTCCCGGCGGCGTCGTCGGCGTCCGCGCCGCCCTCGTACTCCGCCGCCTCGACCCGCTGGGCCTGCGCCAGCAGCCGCTGGGGTTCGGCCACGAGGTAGTCGCGGCGGATCAGCACACTGATCGCGTTCGGTTCCTCGGGGCCCGCGTACGGCGGCAGCGCGTCCTCCGCACCGGGGATCTCGAAGGGCGTGACCTCGTCGAAGCGGTCGTAGAGCAGCTCGTCGTACGCCTCCGCGGCAGCGGCCAGCTGGTTGAACGCCTCGGAGACGGCCGGATCGTCCTCTCCCGACCTGCGTTCGATCGCAGCCAGATGACGGTCGAGCGCGGTCTTGACCGCCTCGGCGGCGGCGCGTACCTCGGCAGCGGTGGGCTGCGCAGCATCAGACATAGTGCAGACGCTATCCGTACCGGGCACCAGCCCGCACAATAGATGCGATGCCGGAATACGAATTTGTCGACGTGTACGTGCCTCGCGGGGTCTCCCGCAAGGAGGCGACGCGTCTGCTGACGGACCATGCCGAGTACGGACACTGGGAGTTGGACCGACTGAGCCTGCTGCGCGACGGCAGCCGCAGGGTGCGGCTGCGCCGGCGGATCATCCGCCAGGTACGCGCCACATGGTGAGTACGGACATGTGAACGGAGCGGGCCCCGCCCGAAGGCGGGACCCGCTCCGTCCGCCGGCTTCACGGCCCGGTCACCGGGCCGCCGGCCGACGTCCTGTCGGCGCTGTCGCTCAGGCCGCGGCCCGGGCCTTGCGGTAGAGGACCGCGCCCGCGAGCAGCGCGCCCGCGCCGGCCGGGAGCGCGAGGCCCAGCGGAACCTCGCTGCCCGTGTGGGCGAGTTCGGCGGTGCCCAGGGGCTGGGTGGAGCGGCCCGTCTGTGCCTCGACCCGGGACGTGCCGTGGGCGGCGTCCTGGCCGCTCGTGCCGGAGTGGGTGCCCGTGCCGTGGTGGCCCTGCCCGCCCGGCTGGTGCGGGGTGCCGGGGTTGCCTGGAGTGCCGGGGTGGCCCGGAGTCCCGGGGTGGCCCGGAGTGCCCGGGTGGCCAGGCTCGCCCGGCTTCCCCGGGTGGCCCGGCTCGCCCGGCTTCCCCGGGTGGCCCGGGTGTCCGGGGTGGCCCGGGTGTCCGGGGTGGCCCGGCTTGCCCGGCTTGCCCGGCGGGGTGCCGTACCCGCCGTCGTTGGCGCAGTCGTTGCCCGCGGTGGCGTTGCCGACGCCGATGACGTCGACGCTGTTGCCGCACACGTTCACCGGGACGTCGACCGGCACCTGCACGGTGTTGCCGGACCCGACGCCCGGCGAGCCGCCGGTGTGGCCGTCGGCGCGCGAGCCGCCGGAGCCGCCGTGGTGACCCCCCGAACCGCCGCCGTGGTTGGCGCACGAGTTGCCCACCGACGGGTTGAGGAGCCCGACGACGTTGACGGTGTTGCCGCAGACGTTCAACGGTACGTGCACCGGTGCCTGCACCGTGTTGCCGGACAGTACGCCGGGTGAGCCCCCGGCGGCGCCCGCCGCGTTCGCGTCGGCGTGTGCGTAGCCGCTCGCGGCGGCGATCACGCCGGTCGCCGCGGCCATGGTCATCAGGCCCTTGCGCGTGCCCTGTCGCATGCTGAATTCCCCCCTGCCTTCCCTGCTTCGGTTCTCGGAAGACCGGTCGGCCCCGGAGCGCATGGCGCGCGCTCCGGGGCCGACGGCTCGTATAAGGACGCCCCTCAGGGAGCCGGCGTCACTTGTTGACGCAGGCGTTGCCGAAGGCGGGGTTCAGGAGCCCGATCACGTTGATCGTGTTGCCGCACACGTTCACCGGGATGTGCACGGGTACCTGGACGACGTTGCCGGACACGACGCCCGGGGAGTGCACGGCGGCACCCTGGGCGCCGGAGTCGGCGACGGCGAGGCCCGCGCCCGCGAGAACCAGACCACCGGTGGCAGCCGCAGCAGCGACGACCTTCTTGATCATTACTTCCTCCTAGTTGGCAATGCGACCCCAAGGCGCGGGATCACATCAGCTGCAACGAGGAGGGAGTAATCAAGCTACGAACTTATCGTCGCATTCACCCTTCTCAGTCGGCCTCGTACGGCTGCCCGATTAGCGCGGCGCCCCGGTGGGGGACGGCCTCACGAGGCGTCGATGAAGCGGTCGAGCACCCGCACACCGAACCGCAGCCCGTCCACCGGCACCCGCTCGTCCACTCCGTGGAACATGCCCGCGAAGTCCAGCTCCGGCGGCAGCTTGAGGGGTACGAAGCCGAAGCCGCGGATGCCCAGGTCGTCGAAGGACTTGGCGTCGGTGCCGGCGGAGAGCATGAACGGGATCGCCTTCGCCGCCGGGTCCTCGGCGAGCAGCGCGGACTGCATGGCCTCGACGATCGCCCCGTCGAAGGTGGTCTCCACGGCCTTGTCGGCGTGCACGTCCTCGCGCCGCACGTGCGGGCCCAGGAGCCGGTCGAGGTCGGCGAGGAACTCCTCCTCGTGGCCGGGCAGGAACCGGCCGTCGATGTGGGCGGTGGCCTCGCCCGGGATGACGTTGACCTTGTAGCCGGCGTTCAGCTGCGTGGGATTGGCCGTGTTGCGCAGGCTCGCGCCGATCAGCTTGGCGATGCCCCCGAGCTTGGCGATGGTGGACTCCATGTCCTCGGGGTCCAGCTCGGTGCCGAGGGCGTCGCCGAGCTCGTCGAGGAAGGCCCGGGTGGTCTTGGTGACCCGGACCGGGAACGTGTGCCGGCCGACCCGGGCGACGGCCTCCGACAGCTCGGTGATGGCGTTGTCACGGTGGATCATCGACCCGTGCCCGGCGGTGCCGGCCACGGTCAGCTTCATCCAGTGCATGCCCTTCTCGGCGGTCTGGATCAGGTACAGCCGGCGCTCCTCGCTGACGGTGTACGAGAAGCCGCCGACCTCGCTGATCGCCTCGGTGACGCCCTCGAACAGCTCGGGGTGGTGGTCGACCAGGTGGCGGGCGCCGTACGTGCCGCCCGCCTCCTCGTCGGCGAGGAAGGCGACCACGATGTCCCGCGGGGGCCGCCGCCCGCTGCGCAGCCGGTCGCGGACGACCGCGAGGGTCATCGCGTCCATGTCCTTCATGTCGACGGCCCCGCGCCCCCACACGCACCCGTCGGCGACCTCGCCGGAGAACGGGTCGTGGGTCCAGTCGGCGGCGTTGGCCGGGACGACGTCCAGGTGGCCGTGGATCAGCAGCGCGGGCCGGGAGGGGTCCTCGCCCTCGATGCGGGCCACCGTGGAGGCGCGGCCGGGGTGCGACTCGTAGATCTTCGGCTCCAGTCCGACCTCGGCGAGCTTCTCGGCGACCCACTCGGCGGCCTTGCGCTCGCCCGGCCCTGAGTGGTCGCCGTAGTTGCTGGTGTCGAACCGGATCAGCTCGCGGCAGAGGTCCACGACCTCGTCCTCGCCGGTGACGCCCCTGGCCGTGTCCGTCTCGCTCACGGTGCTTCCTCCCGCTGTCACTGCTGGTGGTCTCCTCATCCTCTCTCCGGCGCCGTCCGGACCCAAGACCGGACCCGGCCCGTCACACACCGTTCACGCGCGGCCGAGCCCGGGAGCGGGGGTGATCAGGCACCCTCGAAAGCCTGGTAATGTTTCCTTCGTCGCCGCGAGGGAAACCCCGCCGAAAGGGAAAACTCGCACGACAGACACCTTGTCCGGGTGGCGGAATGGCAGACGCGCTAGCTTGAGGTGCTAGTGCCCTTTATCGGGCGTGGGGGTTCAAGTCCCCCCTCGGACACCAGTGAAGGCCCCTGCTCAGCAGGGGCCTTTCGCGTGGGTGGGCGCGGCTTCCTAGACTTGAGGGGTGGCCCGGCCCAACGACGAGGTCGAGGCGCTCCTGCGGGAGTACGCCGATCTCCTCGCGATCACCGGAGGCGACGCTTTCAAGGCACGCGCCTACGAGAAGGCGGCGCGGGCGATCGGCGGCCATCCGGCCGACATCTCCGCCCTGGACGCGGACGGGCTGCGGGAGATCCCGAACGTGGGCCGGTCGATCGCCGAGAAGGTGACCGAGTATCTGCGCACGGGACGCATCGGCCTGGTCGAGGAGCGCCGGGCGAGGATCCCCGCCGGGGTGCGCGAGCTGATCACGATCCCGACGCTGGGGCCGAAGAAGGCGCTGCGGCTCTACGAGGACCTGCACATCTCCTCGGTGAGCGAGCTGGCCGCTGCCGTCGAGGCGGACGCGCTGGCCGATCTGAAGGGCTTCGGCGAGAAGACCCAGGACAACATCCGGCACGGCATCGAGCTGCTCCGGCGGGCGGGTGCGCGGGTGCCGCTGGCGCGGGCGACGGACACCGCCGAGGGGATCGTCGCCGGGCTGTCGGGGGTGACGGGCTGCCGGCGCTGCGCGTACGCCGGTTCGCTGCGCCGGATGCGGGAGACCGTCGGGGACCTGGACGTGCTGGTCGCGGCGAAGCGGTCGGCGCCGTTCATGGACGCGTTGTGCGAGCTGCCGGTCACGGCCGAGGTCGTCGTGCGGGGCTCGAAGAAGACGTCGGTGCGCACGGCCGAGGGGCTCCAGGTCGACCTGCGGGTGGTGCCGCCGGAGTCGTGGGGCGCCGCGATGCAGTACTTCACCGGTTCCAGGGCGCACAACATCCGTACCCGGACCATCGCCGTGCACCAGGGTCTGAAGCTCTCCGAGTACGGCCTGTTCGACACCGGGAGCGGGGAGCCGGTCGCCTCCCGTACCGAGGAGGACGTGTACGCGCGGCTGGGCCTGCCGTGGATCCCGCCGACGCTGCGCGAGGACCGCGGGGAGATCGAGGCGGGGCTGCGCGGGGAACTGCCCGAGGTGGTGACCGAGCGGGACATCCGCGGTGACCTGCACACGCACACCGATCTCACCGACGGTCTGGCCTCGCTGGAGACGATGGTGGAGGCCGCCGCCGAGCGGGGCTACGCGTACTACGCGGTCACCGACCACGCGCCCGGCCTGTCCATGCAGCGGATGACGGACGAGAAGGTCCTCGCCCAGCGGGAGCGGCTGCGGGAGCTGGACGGCACCCGGCGCCGGATGCGGCTGCTGCACGGCACCGAGCTGAACATCGGTCCGGAGGGCGAGGTGGACTGGCCGGAGGAGTTCCTCGCCGGTTTCGATCTGTGCGTGGCCTCGCTGCACTCCCACTTCGGCCTGGCGCGCGGGGCGATGACGCGCCGGCTGGTGCGGGCCTGCGAGAACCCGTACGTCAATGTGGTCGGGCATCCGACGACCCGGCTGATCGGCAGGCGGCCGGGCGTGGACGCCGACTGGGACGAGGTGTTCGCCGCCTGCGCGCGCACCGGCACCGCGCTGGAGGTCAACGCCCAGCCGGACCGGCTGGACCTGTGCGACGCGGACATCCTGCGGGCCCGGGAGCACGGGGTGAAGTTCGCCGTGAACTCCGACGCGCACTCCGTGCCGCACCTCGGGCAACTGCGTTACGGCGTCGGTACCGCGCAGCGCGGCTGGCTGACCTGCGACGACGTGATCAACACCTGGCCGCTGACCCGGCTGCGCCGGTTCCTGCGCAAGGGCGGGAGGCACTGAGCGGCGGGCCTCACCGCGGTGCGCCCGCGTGCAGGGCCCGTGCCGTGAGCGTGCCGTCGGCGGCGTGCTCGACCCGGGTGCCGTGGGGGCGGGCATGGCCGTCGAGCACGGTGCGCAGCCAGTCGGTGTCGTCGGCCGAGGCGTGTTCCAGGCGCAGCCGGCGGGCCCGGAGCGGCACCATCCGCAGTGCGGTGAGCCGGCCGGTGCCGGTCTCCACCGAGGCGAGGTACAGCAGCCGCAGGTCGTCGCGGTAGCGCTCGTAGCCGCCGATGCCCTCGTAGTCGTCGACGAGGTCGCCGCAGCCGTACAGGACGAGCCGGTCCCGGTACACCTCCGGCGGGCGCGGGTGGTGCGAGGAGTGCCCGTGGACGACGTCGGCGCCGGCGTCGACGAGCGCGTGGGCGAAGCGGACCTCGTCGCGGGGAACGGTGTAGCCCCAGTTGGGGCCCCAGTGGACGGATGCGACGACGATGTCGCCGGGGCGTTCGAGCTGTCGCAGGCGGTCGGCGAAGTCCGTCGCGGCGGCCGGGGTCGGCGCGGTGACGAAGGCCACGCCGGGCCGTTCGGCGGTGGCGGCCCAGCTGTGCGGGATCCCGCTGGAGGGCATCCCGAAGGCGAGGACCAGGACGCGTCCGCCGGCCCGCAGCGGTACGGCCGCGGGCCGCCACGCGGTGACCTCGTTCCGGCCCGCTCCGGCGGTGCGCAGCCCGGCCGCGGCGAGGGAGTCCAGCGTCTCCGCGAGGCCGGCCGGCCCGAAGTCGAGCACGTGGTTGTTGGCGAGGACGCAGACGTCGGGGCGGGCGGCGGCGAGGCAGGGCAGGTTGGCGGGGTGCATCCGGTAGTGGACGCCCTTGCCCGGCGCGAAGTCGCCGTTCCCGGTGACGGCGGTCTCCAGGTTGATCACCCGTACGTCCGGGGCGGCGCGCTCCAGCACGGGCAGTGCCTCGCCCCACGGCCAGGCGGGGTCGACGGGCCGGGGCACGGGTCCGTTCGCGGCCTCCGCCAGGGCGACGTAGTCCCGGGCGTCGTGCACGTAGTCCTCCCGGAGCAGCGGGTCGCCGGGGTGCGGGAGGATCTGGTCGACGCCCCGGCCGAGCATGACGTCTCCGGCGAGGAACAGGGTGACGGTCCGCCCGGGCATGGTCCGCGCCTACACGTGCGCGGGTGCCATGTGGTCCGTGAACCAGTCGCGTGCCAGTTCGGTCACCCTCTCCAGCGTGCCGGGCTCCTCGAAGAGGTGGGTGGCGCCCGGGACCACCTCCAGCCGGTTCTCGCACCGCAGTTGTGCCTGTGCGTCCCGGTTGAGCTCGATGACCGGCGCGTCCGCGCCGCCGACGACGAGCAGGGTGGGTGCCGTGACCGCGGGCAGCCGGGGTCCGGCGAGGTCGGGCCGGCCGCCGCGGGAGACGACCGCGGCGGGCCGTGCGGCGGGGTCGGCGGCGGCCCACAGGGCGGCGGCGGCTCCGGTGCTGGCGCCGAAGTAGCCGACGGCGAGTCCCTCGGCATCGGGTTCCTCGCGCAGCCAGCGGGTGGCGTCCAGCAGCCGGCCGCCCAGGAGTGCGATGTCGAAGACGTTGGCCCGGTCGGCTTCCTCCTCGTCGGTGAGCAGGTCGAACAGCAGGGTGCCGAGTCCGGCCCGGTGCAGTCCCCCGGCGACGAACCGGTTGCGCGGGCTGTGCCGGCTGCTGCCGCTGCCGTGGGCGAAGACCACGACGCCGGTGGCGTCGTCGGGCAGGGTGAGGCGTCCGCCCAGCCGTACGGCGCCTGCCGTCACCGTCACCTCGCGGTCGGTGGATCCGGCGCCTGCCCGGTGCCGGTGGCGGCTCGCGGCCCGGTGCAGACAGGCGGTGACCTCGTCGTCGGCGACCTGGGTGAAGTCGGCGTAGAACTGGCCGACCGCGGCGAAGTCCCACGGGGTGTCCAGGCAGACCAGTTCGTCGGCGTCCCCGCCCAGTCGCCGGGCGAAGTCCCTGGGGGCCACGGGGACCGCCAGCACGATGCGGGCCGCGCCCCGGGCCCGGGCGATGCGGCAGGCGACACGGGCGGTGGAGCCGGTGGCCACTCCGTCGTCCACGACCAGGGCGGTCCGGCCGGCGACGGACAGGGGGGTCGCGTCGCCGCGGTAGCGCGCGGCGCGTTCCAGCAGGACGTGGCGCTCGCGTTCCTCGACCCGGGCGAGGTCGACGTCGCCCACGCCGGTGCCGCGCAGCACCTCCTGGTTGATCACGCGTACGCCGTCCTCGCCGATGGCTCCCATGCCGAGTTCGGGCTGGTAGGGCACGCCGAGTTTGCGCACCAGGCAGACGTCGAGGGGCGCGTCGAGTGCCTCGGCGACCTCGGCGGCGACCGGCACGCCTCCCCTCGGCAGCCCGAGCACCACCACGTCCTGGCCCCTGAGGTACTCGAGGCGGGCGCCGAGCCGCCGGCCCGCTTCGAGGCGGTTCCTGAAGTGCACGGTGGTGCTCCTTCACTCGCGCGGCAGCCAGAGCGGCGCCGGGCCGTCGGTGTCGGCCGCCCCGGTGGCCTTCATGTCGCCGTCGGCGGCGCGCAGCAGCAGCCGGCCCATGGCGATGAGCGCGCGGCCCGCGGCGAGTTCGTCGCCGATCTCCGGCAGCGCGCGGTCGTAGGGATTCCTGCGGGCCTCCGCGTGGCTCTCCAGGACGTTGTCGCCGGTGTCGAGGACGATCCGGGCCGTGGTGTCCGGATCGTGCTCGGACAGGTACAGGTTGAGCCGCCATTCCTTGATGGCCGGAGGACGGCTGCACACGGGTCGGGTCATCGTCCCTCTCGCCTCCCGTCGTCGCGCACCCGGCGGGACACACCCGTTCGGGCCCTTCCACTGTGCACCCGTGCCGTGTCGGACGCCTCCCCTGGTAGAGGCAGAATGTGGGCCATGACCTCGCGTACCTGCCCCTGTGGACTCCCCCGGCCCTACGACGCCTGCTGCGGCCGTTTCCACGCGGGGTCCGCGAGCGCGCCGACCGCCGAGCTGCTGATGCGCTCGCGGTACAGCGCGTTCGTCAGGGGGGACGCGGCGTACCTGCTGCGCACCTGGCATCCGCGGACCCGGCCCGGGCGGCTGGACCTCGACCCCCGGACGAAGTGGACGGGCCTGGAGATCCTGGACACGGCGGAGGGGTCCGCCTTCCACCCGACGGGCACGGTCACCTTCCGCGCCTCCTACCGCGGCGGTTCGCTGCACGAGCGGAGCCGGTTCGAGCGGGTGGACGGGGCGTGGGTGTACGTGGACGGGGAGTTCCCGGACGAGTAGCCGGGCTTGAGGACCGCTCCGGCGGGCGGGCTCAGGGGGCCAGGATGTCCAGTTCCTCGAGGGCGCCCATGGTGATCCGGCGGGTCAGTTCCTCGGCGCGGACCGCGTCGCGGGCGCGGACCGCCTCGGCCACCTGTACGTGCAGGGTCACGGCCGCCGGGTCGGGGTCCTCGAACATGACCTCGTGCTGGGTGCGGCCGGTCAGGACCTCCGCGACGACGTCGCCGAGGCGGGCGAACATCTCGTTGCCGGAGGCGCCGAGGACGACCCGGTGGAAGGCGACGTCGTGGACCAGGTACTCCCCGAGCCTGTGGCCGCGTGAGTTGGCGACCATGCCGAGGGCGCACTCGGTGAGTTCGGCGCACTGTTCGGCCGTGGCGTGCTGCGCGGCCAGGCCCGCCGCCACGGGTTCGATCGCGGAGCGCAGCACGGTGAGCGAGCGCAGCTGGTGCGGGCGGTCGGCGCCGGCCAGCCGCCAGCGGATGACCTGCGGGTCGTAGACGTTCCACTCGGCCTTGGGGCGGACCGTGACGCCGACCCGGCGGCGGGACTCGACCAGGTGCATGGATTCGAGAACGCGTACCGCCTCGCGCATCACGGAGCGTGACACCTCGAAGTGCTGTGCGAGTTCGTCCGTGCGCAGAACGCTGCCGGGCGGGTACTCGCCGGCTGTGATCGCGGGGCCGAGGGTGTCCAGAACATGGCCGTGCAGACCCCGGCCCCGTGTGCTCATGCACTCAGCGTACGACCTGCATCACAGCCCTAAAAAGTCAGACTTATATGTCACAGACTCTTGAATTAGTCGTACCTAATGGGTTTCAGTGTGGCGACGCCGCAGTGGCGTCGGGTGTCGAGGAAGACAGCGAGGCAGTGATGCGAACCCCCCAGGTCGTCGTCGTGATGGGCGTCGCGGGGACGGGCAAGACGACGATCGGTCCCTTGCTCGCCGCGCGGCTGGGCGTCCCGTACGCCGAGGGCGACGACTTCCACCCGCAGGCCAACATCGACAAGATGACGGCCGGGATCCCGCTCGACGACGCCGACCGGTGGCCGTGGCTGGAGGCCATCGGGCACTGGGCGCACGACCGGGCCGGGCTGGGCGGGGTGGTCAGCAGCTCGGCGCTGAAGCGGGCGTACCGCGACCGCCTGCGGGCCGTGGCCCCCGGGATCGTGTTCCTGCACCTCTCCGGCGACCGGCAGCTGATCGAGGAGCGGATGTCCCGGCGGCAGGGTCACTTCATGCCGACCGCGCTGCTGGACTCCCAGTTCGCCACCCTCCAGCCGCTCCAGCCGGACGAGGCGGGAGTCGCCGTGGACGTCGGCGGCGGCCCCCAGGAGATCACCGAGCGTGCCGTCCGGGCCCTCGCAGCGCTTCCCGACACCGCGGGCAGCTCCCAGTAGCGCCTGTCAGAGAATCCCCCGTAACCGCAAGGAACCCCCGTGACCAGACTCAGCGTCGAGATGCTGGCAGCGGACGCGCCTCCGCCGATCACCTCCGCCGGACACGCCCAGCTGGGCATCGCCGTCCTGGTGGGCATCGCCGTGATCGTCCTGCTCATCACCAAGTACAAGCTCCATGCCTTCCTGGCACTGACCATCGGGTCACTGGTGCTCGGAGCGGTCGCCGGAGCGCCGCTCGACAAGGCCATCGTCAGTTTCACCACCGGGCTCGGCACCACCGTGGCCGGCGTCGGCGTCCTGATCGCGCTCGGGGCGATCCTGGGCAAGCTGCTCGCCGACTCCGGTGGCGCCGACCAGATCGTCGACACGATCCTCGCCAGGGCGGGCGGACGCGCCATGCCGTGGGCGATGGTGCTGATCGCCTCCGTGATCGGCCTGCCGCTGTTCTTCGAGGTCGGGATCGTGCTGCTGATCCCGGTCGTGCTGATGGTCGCCAAGCGCGGCAACTACTCCGTCATGCGCATCGGCATCCCCGCCCTCGCGGGCCTGTCCGTGATGCACGGCCTGATCCCGCCGCACCCCGGACCGCTGGTCGCGATCGACGCGGTCAAGGCCAACCTGGGGGTGACGCTGGCGCTCGGCCTCCTCGTCGCCGTCCCGACGGTGATCATCGCCGGTCCGCTGTTCTCGAAGGTCGCGGCCCGCTGGGTGGACGTCCCGGCGCCCGACCGGATGCTGCCCCAGCGCGCCTCGGACGAGCTGGAGCGCCGTCCGGGCTTCGGCGCGACACTGTTCACCATGCTGCTGCCGGTGGCGCTGATGCTGGCCAAGGCGCTGGTGGACATCGTCATCGACGACCCCGCGAACTCCACGCAGCGGGTCTTCGACGTCATCGGCTCCCCGCTGATCGCCCTGCTCGCCGCCGTGCTCGTCGGCTTCTTCACGCTGGGGCGGCCCGCCGGCTTCACCAGGGACCGGCTCCAGCAGACCGTCGAGAAGGGCCTGATGCCCATCGCCGGCATCCTGCTGATCGTCGGCGCCGGCGGCGGCTTCAAACAGACGCTGATCGACTCCGGCGTGGGCCAGATGATCCTGGACATCTCCCAGGACTGGTCGATCCCGGCGCTGCTGCTGGCCTGGCTGATCGCGGTGGCGATCCGGCTGGCGACCGGTTCGGCGACGGTGGCGACCGTCTCGGCGGCCGGCCTGGTCGCGCCGCTCGCGGCCGACATGTCGACCACCCACACCGCCCTCCTGGTCCTCGCCATCGGCGCGGGCTCGCTCTTCTTCAGCCATGTCAACGACGCCGGTTTCTGGCTGGTGAAGGAGTACTTCGGGCTGACCGTCGGGCAGACCGTCAAGACCTGGTCGGTGATGGAGACCATCATCTCGGTGGTCGCCGGCGGCCTGGTCCTGCTGCTGTCCCTCGTGATCTAGCCGGGCAGGGAGGGCCACGGCGATGACGGCTCGCCCCCTCTTCGACATCGGCGGCCGCACGGCCCTGGTCACCGGGTCCAGCCGGGGCATCGGCCTCGCGCCGGCCCGGGGCCTTGGCCGAGGCCGGCTGCACGGTGGTCCTCAACGGGCGTTCTGAACGCCGCTCGGTGACTTCGTGCTTCCGAGGGCGGGTCCCGGTGGGTCCGGCGCCGCCGGGTGCCGCCGTCGTGGCCGGGGGCCGTCGCGGCGGAGAAGAGAAGCCCGACGGGTGGGGGGAGCCGGTGTCAGGGGCGCCACAGGGGGTGTTCTCGGTGGGCCCACTCCTCGGTCACCGTGCCCGTGCGCAGGCCCTGTCTCGCCTCCGGGTCGCCCAGGGCCATGCCGATGTGGCCGGCCAGGACCACGCCGATCGTCAGGGACAGCCAGTCGTGGACGAAGGTCGCCGAGGTGCGCCACACCAGCGGGGTGAGGTGGGTGAACCACATCAACAGGCCCGTGCCGAGCATGACCAGGCTCGCCCCGGCGATCCAGGCGGCGTAGATCTTCTGTCCGGCGTTGAACTTGCCGGCCGGCCGCGAGGCGTGCCGCTTGTCGCGGCGCAGGGCGGCGCGCAGCCAGACCCTGTCGTGCGGGCCGAAGCGGTTGAGGAAGCGCAGGTCGCCGCGGAAGGCGCGGGAGGCCAGCCCCAGCAGCACCGGCACCGGCAGGGCGACGCCCGCCCACTCGTGGATTCGGACGACCAGTTCCCGGCGGCCCACCATGACCGCCAGCTGCGGGATGTAGAGGAAGGCCGCGGTCACCACGCACACCCCCATCAGCGCGGCCGTGCCCCGGTGCACCCACCGTTCGGCCCGGGTGAAGCGGTGGACGCGGGTGCCCGGCGGTGCCGGGGTCTCAGCTCGTAGGCTCATCGCTCCGTCCGTTCGAGCGGCCGACCCAGGCGTCCACGTCATAGCCGCGGTCCTCCCAGTAGCCGGGCTTCACCCGGTCGGTGACCGTGATGCCGGAGAGCCACTTGGCCGACTTGTAGAAGTACATGGGGGCGACGTAGAGGCGGACCGGGCCGCCGTGGTCGTGGCCGATGTCCTTGTCCTGGAGGCGCAGGGCGACCAGGACGTCCGGCCGGCGGGCCTGTTCGAGGGTGAGGCTCTCCGTGTAGGTGCCGTCGAAGCAGGTGAAGCGGACGGCCTCGGCGGAGGAGCGGACGCCCGCCGCGTCGAGCAGCTCGGACAGGCGTACGCCCTCGAAGGGCGTGCCCGGGACCCGCCAGCCGGTGACGCACTGGACGTCCCTGACCAGCCGGGTCTGCGGGAGGGAGCGCAGCTCGGCGAGGCTGTAGCCGCGCGGGTGGTCGACCAGTCCGTCGACGGTGAGGCGGTAGTCCGCGGCCGTCCGGTGCGGGACGGACGCGGCGACGGAGTAGTAGCGGAAGCCGCCGCCGTTGGGCAGCAGACCGGTCAGGCCGGTGGGGTCCTTTCCGGCGACGCCGCCGAGGAAGCCTTCGAGGCCCCGCTGCAGCGTCGGCGCGGCGAGCACGCCGAGCACGCCGAGGCCGAGGGTGCCGAGGAAGACGCGGCGGCCGACGGGCCGGCCGTCCCGCTCCTCGGGTTGTTCGGAGTTCACGTGGTCATTCGAGCATTCGGGGCCGCACAGGGCCAGGGATTCGGCTCGCCGGTCAGACTTCCGTAATCCTTTCTCGCGCACGCCATCGTCTCCGCCCGCCTTCCGTGGGTCTCCGCGCGTGTCTTCACCCGCGTACGTCCGCCCCCCTGGGTACGTCGTGGGGGCCGCCGTTTCTCACCGTCCGAGCGCGCGGGTGCGGGCCGTGCGGAAGGCCGCCAGGGGGTCGCGGTGCGTGTACGCCCAGGGGGCCGGGGTGGCGTGGTCGCCGATGCGCCGGAACAGGGCCGCCGCCTCGGCCGGCCGGCCGGCGCAGGACAGGGCGAACGCCAGGTGGTTGAGGTCGATGTGGCGGCGGGGGTGTTCGTCGTGCTCCCACTCCAGCCACCAGTCGAAGGAGGCGCGCAGGATGCGCCGGGCCCGCGGGCCGGACCAGTGCCGGGAGGCCGCCGGGTCCGCGGGGGCCAGGCCGGTGGCGGCGAGGACCCGGTACCGCTCGGCGTAGGCGACGACCGGCAGGACGGCCAGCGGCGAGTCGGCGGGCGCCTCGGCGGCGGCCAGCTCGGCGGCGTCGTACGCCTCGTGGTCCTCGGCCCGGCCGCTCCCCGGGCGCTCGGCGAGGCCCTCGATCAGCAGGTGGTGGGCGTGGTGGTGCTCGGGGTGGCGGCGGATCAGCTCGGCGAAGGTGCCGAGCATCACGCTCTCCGGACCGAAGGCACGGGCGAGCAGGAGCAGGCCGAGCCAGGGGGTGGGGTCGGCCGGGGCGAGCGCGGCGGCCGTGGCGCAGGCGTCCCGGGCCCGGCCGGGTTCCTCCGCGCCGCGCAGGGCTCGGTGGACCAGGGCCAGGGCGAGCAGCGTCGCGGCGTCGGCGGAGCCGGGCTCGGCGGCCAGCCAGTCGTCGGCCCGGGCGGTGGCGCAGGGGGTCTGGGCGAGCACGGTGAGGCGGTGGCCGCGGCGGTCCCAGTCGTCGCCGGTGTGGACGAGCAGGGAGCGGGCGGCCTGCCGCCGGCCCTGGGCCAGCGCGGCCCGGGCGGTGCGCAGCTCCGCGTCGTCCAGGGCGGCGTCGAAGGCTTCGGAGCCGTCCTGGGCGGTCTCGCCGGACGGGTCCGTCGGGGCCCGGCGGGCGCCGAGCAGAGGCGGGAGAGGGGGCACCGCGGGGCTTCCTGATTCTCGGGCTGCCATCGGCCGATCACGCACAGCAAACCCCCAGCCACGGACCGCGTCAAGCGGAACGCCGGTGATCCCGGCCTCAACCACCTTCGCGGCGAGAGCACTTGGGCCTCCCGGTGCAGGTGGGCCGCGTTCCGGGCGGCGCGCGCCGGGACGTTCCTGTGGCGTATGCCATGGCGTCCTGGGCCGGACGCCCCGGCTCTCTGTGGCGTACGCCATGGCGTCCCGCGCGCCGGTTGCGGAGCATGGCGAGTCAACCGCCCGGCTCCGGGTACTTCCGGCGCACTGCCGTATCCGGAGCGCTACAGTCGGCCACTACGCGTCCGTGGTCCGGCCGGATGATCGAGGTACACAGCGTGTCCGTTCTGGTTCTCCTTCTCGCCGTGAGCGCGGCCTGCTGCCTGGGCTTCGGATTCGTGCTCCAGCAGAACGCGGCGCAGAAGGCACCGCTCAGCGACTTCCTCTCCTTCCGGCTGCTGCTCGACCTGATGCGGGTGCCGCGCTGGCTGGGCGGCCTCGGCCTGATGGTGGCCGGCATGGTGCTGGGCGCCGTCGCCCTCGGCAAGGGCGAGATCTCCCTGGTCGAACCGCTGCTGGCGACCAACCTGCTGTTCGCCCTCGCCCTCTCCCGGCACCAGACCAGACAGCCCCTGGGCCGTCAGGGCTGGGCCGGCCTGCTGCTGCTCGCGGGCGGGGTGAGCGCGTTCATCATGGCGGGCGAGCCGCGCGGCGGCACGGCCGTCAGCGATCCGCTGCGGCACTGGCTGATCATCGGGACCGTGGTGGGCGCCGCGCTGTTCCTGACGACGTACGCCAAACGCTCCCGGCTGAGCTGGGGCCCGGTCCTGCTGGCCCTCGCGGCCGGGCTGCTGTACGGCATCCAGGACGCGCTGACCCGGGTGAGCGGCACCCGCTTCTCCGACGGCGGCTTCTCCGAACTGTTCACCGGCTGGCAGCCGTACGGCGTGGTGGCCTGCGGGGTCACCGGGCTGGTCCTGGTGCAGAGCGCGTTCGAGACGGCCCCGCTGCGGATGTCGCTGCCCGCGCTCACCGCGGCCGAGCCGCTCGCCGGGATCCTGTGCGGGGTGGGCTTCCTCGGTGACCGGCTGCGCACCGACACGGGCGCGCTGGCCTGGGAGGCGGCCGGGCTCGCGGCCGTGGTGGGGGGCATCGTGCTGCTCGGGCTGCATCCGGCGATGCCGTGCGGCACGGGCGAGACGGAGCGGTCGGCACGGGGCCTGCAGCGGCGCTGACCGCCCGGCGGCGGCTTTGCTTGGATGAGGGTCATGAACCCTGCTGACGAGATCCTCGACATCGTCGACGAGCACGACCGGGTCGTCGACCGGCGCCCGCGCGGCGAGGCCTACGCCCGCGGGCTGCGCCACCGCTGTGTGTTCATCCAGGCCCGGGACGCGGCCGGCCGGCTCTTCGTGCACCGGCGCACGGCGACCAAGCTGGTGTTCCCCGCCCTGTACGACATGTTCGTCGGCGGCGTCGTCGGCGCGGGCGAGTCCTACGACGAGGCGGCGCTGCGGGAGGCCGAGGAGGAGCTGGGCGTGAGCGCGCTGCCCCGGCCGGCGTACCTCTTCAAGTTCCTGTACGACGACGGCGCCGGGAACAGCTGGTGGTCGGCGGTGTACGAGGTGCGCTGCGCGCTGCCGGTACGGCCGCAGGAGGAGGAGGTCCAGTGGCACGCCTTCCTGCCCGACGAGGAGGTCGAACGGCGGCTCGGCGAGTGGGAGTGGGTGCCGGACGGGCTGGCGGCGTACGAGCGGCTGCGGGCGTTCCGGGCGGGCCGGTGACCGGCCGGTAGGGTCGGCCGCGTGAGCGAATTCGTACGGAACATCCGGCTGTGGTTCGCGCCGGAGCAGGTGCGGGACGAGGGCGGCACGCCCGACTACCGGTTCTCGCTGGCCAACGAGCGGACCTTCCTCGCCTGGCTGCGCACCGCGCTCGCGCTGATCGGCGGCGGATTCGCGGTGGACCAGTTCCTGCCGGGGCTGCGCTGGGCGTGGCGGGTCGGTCTCGCGCTCGCCCTGCTCGGGGCCGGTGTGCTGTGTTCGCTGCGCGCGGTGAACCACTGGGTGCGCTGCGAGCGGGCGATACGGCGCGGTGAGGACCTGCCCACGTCCCGGTTCCCGGTGCTGCTGAGTCTGGTCGTGGCGGTGGTGGCCGTCGCGATGGTCGTGGTGGTGCTGGTCGGGTGGGAGGGGTGACGGCCGGGCCGGACCCGGCGGTCCGGGATCCCGGCCTGCAGCCCGAGCGCACCCGGCTGGCCTGGCGCCGTACGACGCTGTCGGCCGCCGTGGTCGCCGTCCTGGCCGTGAAGGCGGCGCTGCACGAGGGTCCGTCGGCCACCGGGATCATCGCCTGCGCGCTGTGCTGCGGCCTGTGGCTGGGCTTCCTCCGGGTGGCCCACCACCGCATCCGCGCCCTGGCCGCCGGCCCCCCGCCGCCCGTGCTCGCCCCCCGCCACGCGACGGCGGCGGTGCTGTGCGCGGTGGCGCTGGCGGTGTGCGCGACCGTGCTCGTGGTCTAGGGGGTTTCGTTTGGATCAGCCCGGGTCCGCGACGCCCGGCACGGCACTCCCCCAGCCTTCGGCCAGGGGTACCCCCACGCCGCGTTGTCGGACCACCCGAGTACGCCCAGTACGCGGATGATCCTCCGCCTTGCGATGCACCGCACCGGACGCCGCGGCCTGATCCGACCTGATCCAAACGAAACCCCCTAGCGGCGGGGCGCGGCCGATCTTGAAGCCGGCCGTACTCGTGGCCTAGAAGGTCCCCTCCTGGCTGGTCGTGTAGAGGGCCCCCTCGTCGTTGCCGGCCCAGACGTCGCCCTCCTCGTCCTCCCGGGCCGGTGTCACGACGAGTTTCCCGCGGGTGTGGCCCTCCTGGCTCAGCCGCTGGGCGTCCGCCGCCCGCTCCAGCGGGAACGTCTCCTGGACGTGCACGGTCACGACGCCCCGCTCGGCCAGCTGCGACAGGTGCCGCAGGTCCTCGGCGTCCGGGCGGACGAAGGCGTACCGGCCGCCGTGGCCCAGCACCTCCGGGTCCGCGATCGACGCCAGCCGGCCCTCCGGGGCGAGCAGGTTGGCCGAGACCTTCAGGGTGTCCCCGCCGACGGTGTCGAAGACCGCGTCCACCCCGTCGGGGGCGAGCCCGCGCACCCGTTCCGCCAGGCCCTCGCCGTAGGCCACCGGCTCACCGCCCAGGGCGCGGACGTAGTCGTGGTTGGACGTGCCCGCGGTGCCGATGACCCGGGCGCCGAGATGGGCGGCGATCTGGACGGCGAGCGAGCCGACCCCGCCGGCCGCCGCGTGCACCAGGACGGTCTCGCCCCGCTGCACGTCCAGCGCCTTGACCAGCACCTGGTAGGCGGTGAGCCCGGCCAGCGGCAGTCCCGCCGCCTCCTCGAAGGACAGGTTGCGCGGCTTGCGGGCCAGGGTGCGCACGGGCGCGGCCACGTACTCGGCGAAGGTGCCCCGGGAGAGAAAGTCCTCGCGGACGTAGCCGATGACCTCGTCGCCGGCCCCGAACTCGGTGACCGAGACACCGGGCCGCACGACCACCCCGCTGACGTCCCAGCCGGGGATCACCGGGAAGACCGCATCCAGCAGCGCGTCCAGGTGGCCTTCGCGGCACTTCCAGTCGACGGGGTTGACGGCCGCCGCGCGCACCTTCACCAGGACCTGGTCGGGTCCGACCTTGGGGTCGCGCAGTTCGCCGTACTCCAGCACCTCGGGTCCGCCGTAGCGGCTGTAGCTGATGCCCTTCATGTCCTCGACCATCCGGGGTGCTCGTGCGCCACGCAACCGGTATGCCGGGTTATGCGGCTTTCGCGTGGCAGCCTGTCCGTCGTCGATCTCCCGTACCCCCCGAAGGCGAGCGCCATGACCACCGCCCACCAGGAACACACCGCACACGGGACACACAGCCACGGACCGGACTGCGGGCACAGCGCCGTGCCGCACGGCGACCACGTGGACTACGCCCACGACGGCCATCTGCACCGCGAGCACGAGGGCCACTGGGACGAGTGCGAGCCGGCCGGGCACTCCGTCCACGAGGGCCACGAGCACGTGCACCACGACGAGTGCGGACACGCGCAGGTGCCGCACGGCGACCACGTCGACTATCTGCACGACGGACACCGGCACGCCGAGCACGGAGACCACTGGGACGACCACTGACCCTGCCGGGAGGCAGGGGCCGACGGCTCCCCGGACAGCGCGCCGGGGGGCCGTCGGCCTATCGTGGCTCCGGTCACGTTCGGTCCGATCTTCGCGCCATCCACTGGACGGCATACCGACCGGTCGGCATCATTGGTCGGGTCGTGTCCCCCCGTCCCTAGGAGTGATGTATGAGCGCCGACCACCCGCCCGGGCTCGACCTGGACCGGCTGCGCGCCGAGCTCGACCGCGAGCGCCCCGGTCTGGTGAGCGGCCCCCTGACCGGACGGCTGATCGAGGGCGGACGGTCGAACCTCACCTACGCGCTCTCCGACGGCACCTCCCGGTGGGTCGTCCGCCGGCCCCCGCTCGGCCATGTGCTGGCCACCGCGCACGACATGAAGCGCGAGCACCGGGTCATCAGCGCCCTGCACCCGACCCGGGTGCCGGTCCCCCGTCCGGTGCTGCTGTGCGAGGACGAGGAGGTGCTCGGTGCGCCGTTCTACGTGATGGAGTTCGTCGAGGGCACCCCGTACCGCACGGCCCAGCAGCTCGCCCCGCTGGGTGCCGAGCGCACCCGGAACGCGGTGCTGTCCCTGGTGGACACGCTGGTCGAGCTGCACGCGGTGGACCCCGCCGAGGTGGGCCTCGCCGGCTTCGGCCGCCCCGAGGGCTTCCTGGACCGGCAGCTGCGCCGCTGGGGCAAGCAGCTGGACGCCTCCCGCAACCGCGAGCTGGCGGGCATCGACGAGCTGCACGCGGCGCTCGGCCGCTCCCTGCCCACCTCCCCCGCCCCGACGGTCGTGCACGGCGACTACCGGCTGGACAACGTCCTGATCGGCGACGACGACAGGATCAAGGCGATCCTCGACTGGGAGATGTCCACGCTCGGCGACCCGCTGACCGACCTCGGTCTGCTGGTGATGTACAGCCGGCCGCTGGGCATGGCCCACTCGCCCGTCTCCACCACCGCCGAGGCCCCGGGGCACCCCGACCCGCAGGAGCTGATCGAGCGGTACGCGGCCCGCTCCGGCCGGGACGTCTCGGCCGTGTCCTGGTACACCGCCTTCGCCTGGTTCAAGCTCGCCGTGATCCTCGAGGGCATCCACTACCGGTACACGCTCGGCCAGACGGTCGGCCGCGGCTTCGACCGCATCGGCGACCTCGTACCCGTCTTCATCGACCACGGACTGACGACCCTCCAGGAAGGCTGACCCGCATGGACTTCGCGTTCGACGCGCGCACCGAGGAACTCCGGGCCGAACTGCTGGCCTTCATGGACGACTACGTCTACCCGGCCGAGGCGGTCGCCGAGGAACAGCGGGCGCGGCTGGCCTCCCCGTGGGACACCCCGGCCGTGGTCGAGGAGCTGAAGGCGCAGGCCCGCAGGCGGGGCCTGTGGAACCTCTTCCTGCCCGACACCGAGTACGGCGCCGGGCTGACCAATCTGCAGTACGCGCCGCTCGCCGAGATCACCGGCCGCTCCCCGCACCTCGCGCCCACCGCGACCAACTGCGCGGCACCGGACACCGGGAACATGGAGGTGCTGGCGCAGTTCGGCAGCGAGCAGCAGCGCAAGCAGTGGCTGGAGCCGCTGCTGGCCGGTGAGATCCGCTCGGCGTTCGCGATGACCGAGCCGGAGGTGGCCTCCTCGGACGCCACCAACATCACCACGCTCATCGAGCGGGACGGCGACGAGTACGTCATCACCGGCCGCAAGTGGTACATCTCCGGCGCGATGAACCCGGACTGCAAGATCTTCATCGTGATGGGCAAGACGGACCCGGACGGCGCGGACATCCGCCGCCAGCAGTCCATGGTCCTGGTCCCGCGCGACACCCCGGGCGTCACGGTCAGCCGGGCGATGCAGGTCTTCGGCTACGAGGACCACTCGCACGGCGGCCACGCCGAGGTCGTCTTCGACCACGCGCGCGTGCCGGTGGCGAACCTCGTCGGCGAGGAGGGCGGCGGTTTCGCCATCGCCCAGGCCCGGCTCGGGCCCGGCCGGATCCACCACTGCATGCGGCTGATCGGCATGGCCGAGCGGGCGATCGAGCTGATGTGCCGGCGGGCCGTCTCGCGCACCGCGTTCGGCAAGGCCCTGGCCCAGCAGGGCGTGGTCCAGAACTGGATCGCCGACGCCCGGGTCACCGTCGAGCAGCTGCGGCTGCTGGTGCTGAAGACGGCCTGGCTGATGGACACCGTCGGCAACAAGGGCGCGCACACGGAGATCCAGGCCATCAAGATCGCCACTCCGCGCGCGGTGGTCGGCATCCTGGACCGCGCGATCCAGCTGCACGGCGCGGGCGGGGTGAGCCAGGACTTCCCGCTGGCCGAGCTGTACGCGAGCGCCCGCACCCTGATGCTCGCCGACGGCCCGGACGAGGTGCACCAGCGGTCCCTGGCACGCCGGGAGCTGAAGCGGTACCTGTGAGCCCGACACCGGCACGGACGCACGGGCGGGGCGGTTCGCGCCAACGGCCGCCGGTGCGGCGGTGGTTGAAGCACCGTACGTGATCCGGGAACCGGTACGGACGCACGGGCGGGCTCGCCGTCGCCGACGTCCGCCCGAGCGCCGTCGGTTGTCGTCCCACCGGTGAGCCCGGCCCCCCGCGCGGGGCCGGGCCCGCTCCTGTCAACGGCTCTCGGTGCGAGCGGAGTCGGAGTCCTGGCCGCACTCCCGGCACCGGTGCGGGCGCAGGGCCGAGCCGTCGTGGGGCGTGCCGCTGTGCCGGCCCTCCGCCGTCCCCGCGCCGGCCCTGGCCGCCCACGGCGCCCTACGGCCGTTTCCCGCCGTCGAGGTCCGCACCCGGTCTGTGGTGCCGTACCTCTTCCGGAAGCGGCCGGAGCACGGCCGGCGGCGCGGTGAGCGGGGAAGCGTGACCGAGCTCCGTATCCACGCGGAGTGGGGCACGGCGGCGGAACCGAGGGTGGCCCTGGAGCGGTTGCAAGGAGATCACCGACTAGTAGTACTCCGTTAGGTCTTCTTGGCCCTGTTTGGGGGCATGTTGGGTGATGTGGATGCACATGAAGTGAACCGTGCTCGGGCGAAGTTGGCGTTATTCGTCGCTGATGTGTTCGCGTCGGTGCCGCGCAAGGATCAGCGGGCGAAGGGTGACTGCTATCTGCGGGGGCTGATGCTGGATGGCCGGCGTAAGTCGATCCAGCCGATGGCGGAGCGGCTGCCGGATGGCAACGAGCAGAACCTGCAGCAGTTCGTGAACCAGTCGACCTGGGATCCGGTGCCGGTGCGGCGGCGGATCGCGGAGCGGATGGTGCCGCTGATCGGCCCGGATGCCTGGGCGGTCGATGACGTGTCGTTCCCCAAGGACGGCCGGATGTCGGTGGCGGTCGCGCACCAGTACTGCGGAGCGCTGGGCAAGCAGGCCAACTGCCAGGTCGCGGTGAGCGTGCACGCGGTCTCCGACACGGCCTCCTGTCCACTGCAGTGGCGGTTGTTCGTGCCCGAGGAGTGGGCGCACGATGCCGGACGGCGGCACAAGACCGGGATATCGCAGGAGATCGGGCACCGGGAGAAGTGGCGCCTGGCACTGGACGCCTTCGACGAGCTGGCCCGGTGGGGAATGGTGCCGCCGGCGGTGGTGGCCGATGCCGGCTATGGGCAGAACGCCGACTTCCGCGACGGCCTGGACAGCCGGGACATCGGCTATGTCGTCGCCGTCCGCTCGGATATGACCGTCCACCGGCACGACGCGCAGCCCGCCGCCCCGGCGTGGTCGGGCAACGGGCGTAAGCCGCAGCCCCGCTACCGGGAGAAGCCGTCCCCGTTGGCCACGCTGGCGGCCGGCCATGGGCGGTCGGCCTTCACCGAGGTGACTTGGCGTGAAGGCTCCCGCGGACCGATGCGCTCGCACTTCCTGGCGCTGCGGGTACGGCCGGCCGGGGTCCGAGCCCGCCGCCTGGCCCAGAACGCCGCCACCTCGCGTTACGGCTGCTGGGACGGTGTCCTGCCCGAGGTCACCCTGCTGGCCGAATGGCCCGCCGGGGCCGAAGCACCCACCGACTACTGGCTGTCCAACCTGCCCGCCGACACCCAGATCGCCGAACTGGTCCACCTGGCCAAGATTCGCTGGCGCATCGAGCACGACTACCGCGAACTCAAGCACGGCCTCGGCCTGGACCACTTCGAGGGACGTTCCTGGGCCGGCTGGCATCACCACGTCACCCTGGTCACCGCCGCCCACGCCTTCCTCACCGAACAGCGCCTGGCCCCAAAAGCCGATACACCGGACTCACCCTCTACCAGATCCTTGACGCCATCCAAGACCTGCTGAACTGCTGGACCGGCACCTGCACCACCTGCCGCCGCCCCCTGCCCAGAACATCCACCACCAGCCAGAACCCAAGAGCCAGAGCAACCTAACGGAGTCCTACTAGGGCCTTTTCGTAAAGGCCCCGGGGGCGGCGGGCGCGGGTGCTACGGCCGCAGTGCCCGCAGCAGCAGGTCGGCGAGGTGGTCGGCGACCTGCTGGGGGGTGAGCGGGCCGTCGGGCCGGTACCACGTCGACAGGTGGTGGACGGAGCCGAAGTGGTAGTCCACGACCAGGTCGGCCGGGGTCGCCGTGGAGAAGACGCCCTCCCGCTGGCCTTCCTCGATGAGCGCGCGGAACTGTTCGTGGTAGCGCCGGCGCTCGGCGCGGACCTGCTTGTTCTTCTCCGGGCTCAGGTGGTGCATGGAGCGGAAGAAGATCATCGCGTCGTCGAGGTTCTCGATCGTCGTGACGACGACGTCCGCCGCCGCGTCCCTGAGCCGCTTGTCCACGGGCTCGTCGGCGTTCGCGAACGTGTCCAGCCGGTCCTGCTGAAGGCGCAGCACGCGCGCGTACACCTCGTGCAGCAGGTCGTCCTTGGAGCCGAAGTAGTGGTACAGCGCCCCCTTGGTGACGCCGGCCGCCTCCACGATCTCCTGCACGGAGGTGCGGTCGTATCCCTGCTCGGCGAAGAGCCGGGTGGCGGCGGCCAGCAGCCGCTGCGGGACGGGAGTCCCTTCTCCGTCCGTCGTCCTGGGCACTGCCGCCACCTGCCTTTCCGTTCTGCTGCTAGTCGTTCTCGGTGCGGGAACGCAGTTCCCGACGGAGGATCTTCCCACTCGCCGTCTTGGGCAGGTCGGGCAGGATCTCCACCTGACGCGGGTACTTGTAGGCGGCCAGTCTCTCCTTGCAGTACCCCGCGAGTTCATCCGGGGCCGCCTCCGCGCCCGGACGGAGGCTGATATAGGCCTTGACGGTCTCGCCACGGTACCCGTCGGGCACCCCGACGACGGCCGCCTCGCGCACCGCCGGGTGGGTGTAGAGCACGTCCTCGACCTCGCGCGGCCACACCTTGAAGCCGGACGCGTTGATCATGTCCTTCTTGCGGTCCACGACGTACAGCCAGCCCCGCTCGTCCATGAACCCGATGTCGCCGGTGCGCAGCTCGCCGTCCGGGAAGGTCTCGGCGGTGGCGTCCGGGCGCCGCCAGTAGCCGGGCACCACCTGCGGTCCGCGTACGACGATCTCGCCCTGTTCGCCGAAGGGCACCTCCGCTCCCCGGTCGTCCAGGACGCGCACGACCGTGTCGGCGCCGGGCACGCCGACGGACAGCGTCCCGGAGACCGGGTCCACGGGTGCCTCCAGGCCGGGCGGGACGGAGGCGCAGGGGGCGGTGCACTCGGTGAGGCCGTAGCCGACGCGGATGTACGGCCCGAAGCGTTCCCGGAACCTCTCCACCAGCGCCGGCGGCACGGGAGCGCCGCCCGACGACAGGTTCAGGAAGGAGGCGAAGTGCTCGCGGGTGACGTCCGGGTGGGCGGCGAGCGCCATGTAGGCGGTGGCGGGGCCGACGGTGTAGTGCGGGCGGTGCTCCGCGAAGGCCTCCAGGACGACGCCGGGTTCGAAGCGGTAGCCGAGCACCAGGGTGCCCGCGCTCGCCAGACAGGCCCCGAACTGGCACACCATGCCGGTGATGTGGAACAGGGGCGCGAGGGCGTAGTAGACGGGCGCCTCGGGCAGGCCGAGCCCGGTGGCCTGCCGTTCCGCGTTGTGCATGATGTTGGCGTGGGTGTTGGTGGCGCCCTTGGGCGTGCCGCTGGTGCCCGAGGTGTAGCTGATCAGCGCGATGTCGTCCGGGCGCGGCGCGCGGCCCTCGGGGGCCCGGCCCCCCTGCCGGGCGACCGCCACCAGGTCGTCGGCGTCGGGAGCCTCGGGCAGCCGTTCGAAGCCGAGCACGCGCGCGTCGTCGCGGGTCTGGAAGTCCCGTTCGCAGGCGGTGAGCACGATCCGTACCGGCGAGCCGGCGGCCGTCTCGCGCAGGTACGTCTCCCAGGCCCGGTCGCCGCAGACCAGCGCGGCCACCTCGCCGTCCCGCAGGACGTGCGCCACCTCGGCCGACTTGTACATGGGGTTGACCGGGACGACGGTCGCGCCCGCCTTCCAGGCGCCGAGCACGGCCAGCACGAAGTGCGGGGAGTTCTGCAGCAGGACGGCCACCCGGTCGCCGCGCTCCAGGCCGCGCGCGGCGAGGTGGGCGGCGACGGAGTCGCTCAGCCCGTCGACCTCGCGGTAGCTCAGGCGGGCGTCGAAGTAGGCGAGGAACGGACGGTCGGGGGCCTCGGCGACGGCCTCACGCAGGGCGTGCACGAGGGAGTCGGCGGGGTCGACCGGGGCGCGCTGGGCCTCGTCGAGCAGCGCGAGCCAGGGCCGGGCGGCGTAGGGGGAGGTGGTCAACGGCCGGCCTGCCACTTCTGCTGGATGTGGTTCATGGTGGCGAGCCAGCGCTCGGGCTCGCCGGCCCGCGCCTGGTAGAAGCCCGCGACCTCGGGGTGCGGCAGGATCAGGAAGCGGTCCTCCTCGATGCCCTTCAGCAGCGCGTCGGCCACGGCGTCCGGCTCGATCGCGGTCGGCTGGAGCACCAGGTCGCCCGCGCTGCCGGTGGCGGCCAGCATGTCGGTGCGGACGCCCTGCGGACAGATGGCGTGGACCTTGATCCCCCGGTGGCGGTAGGTCAGGGACAGCCACTCGGCGAAGGCGTAGGCGCCGTGCTTGGTCACGCTGTAGGAGGGCGCGCCGATCATCGTGAGCAGGCCGGCGGCGGAGACGGTGGAGACGAACCGGCCGCGGCCGCGCTCCAGCCAGTCGGGCAGCAGCGCGTGGGCCGCGCGGACGTGCGCCATCAGGTTGACGTCCCAGGAGGCCGCCCAGGTCTTCTCGTCGAGGGTCGCGCCGAGGTCGCCGTCCTCGAAGGCGACCCCCGCGTTGGCGCAGTAGACGTCCACGGTGCCGCCGAGCGCCTCCCGGGCCTCGCCGACGATCGCGGAGGCGTCGCCGGGCACGGCGGTCCCGCCGATCTCCCGCGCCACCGCCTCGGCCCTGGCGGCGTCGAGGTCGTTCACCACGACCCGGGCCCCCGCGGCGGCGAACCTCCGGGCCAGCGCGGCCCCGATGCCTCCGCCCGCTCCCGTGACGACCACTCCCGCATCCTGCACGGCTTCCACCATCGGTCTCCTTCGACACGGCGCGACTCAGTTCGGCGACGTCAGACTAACCAGTCGGTATGTGTAAAAGGAAGGGTGACTGCGTCACCTACATGAGGCGTGGTGCGGTGCCGGTGTGCGGCTCCGCCGCGCGTGCGCGAGAACCACGAACGGCCCGCATGAGCCCACTCACCGGAGGACCCCATGCACCTGTCCCGACGGACCCTTCTCGCGTCGGCGACGACGGCAGCCCTGCCGGCGGCGGCACCCCGACACCACGACCACCTCAGCACCGGCTTCGAGAGACTCGCGGCCGACGGCTACTCGGTGCTGGAGGGCCGGCGCGTCGGCATCGTCACCAACCCCACCGGCATCACCCGGGACACCGGCCACATCGTCGACGTCATGCACGCCGACCCCCGTGTCAGGCTGACGGCGGTCTTCGGCCCGGAGCACGGTTTCCGCGGCACCGCGCAGGCGGGCGGCTCCGAGGGCCGCTACGACGACCCGGCGACCGGTCTCCCGGTGTACGACACGTACCTGAAGAGCGGCCGGCCGCTCGCCGACGTCTTCACCGCCTCCGGCGTCGACACCGTCGTCTTCGACATCCAGGACGTGGGCGCCCGCTTCTACACGTACATCTGGACCCTGTACGACTGCATGGAGGCGGCCCAGCTCGCCGGCCGGCGCTTCGTCGTCCTGGACCGCCCGAACCCGGTGACCGGCCGCGCGGCCCTGGGCCCCGTGCTGCACAAGGAGTTCGCCACCTTCGTCGGCAGGCAGCCGATCGCGCAGGCGCACGGCATGACCGTCGCGGAGCTGGCCCGGCTGTTCAACGGTGAGTTCCTGACCACACCCGTGCCGCTGGAGACGGTGCCGATGTCGGGCTGGAAGCGCAACCGGTTCTACGACGACTCCGGCCTGCCCTGGGTGCCGCCGAGCCCCAACATGCCCACCGTGGACACGGCGCTGGTGTACTCCGGCACCTGCATGTTCGAGGGCACCAACCTCTCCGAGGGGCGCGGCACGACCCGGCCCTTCGAGCTCCTCGGCGCCGAGGGCCTCGACGGGCGCTGGGCCGCCGCCGCGAACGGACTCGGGCTGCCCGGCGTACGGTTCCGGGAGGCGTACTTCACGCCCACGTTCTCCAAGTTCCAGGGCAAGACCGTCGGCGGAGTGCAGATCCACGTGACCGACCGGGCCGCCTACGACCCCGTGCGCACCGGGATCGCACTGCTGGTGACCGCCAGGAAGGTGTGGGACGGCTTCGCCTGGCGGTCCGACAACTGGATCGACAAGCTCACCGGTTCCGCCCGGGTGCGCACCATGATCGACGCGGGCGCCGGTCCCGACGAGGTGACCGGCGCCTGGCAGGAGGAACTGGCCGCGTTCGGGCGGATTCGAAAGGAATATCTCCTCTACAAGTAGGGCGCGGTGGCTGGCCAACCCCTCGATCCCGCAGGACGATACGCGCGCAGCGCACCGTGTTTGGGGGGGACGAGGGAGCCCGGCATGGCGGATCCTGGAATGAGTGTGACTCCCTACTGGGAGCTGACCTTCGACGCGGACGGGGACGTGGACGGACCCGAACGCGACCGGCTGCTGACGCAGGTCACGGAGCGCGGCGTCCGTGACCTGATCGTCTTCTCGCACGGCTGGAACAACGACCGCTCGGGCGCGACCGCGCTGTACCGGCGCTTCTTCGCCCCCGTGCCGCAGCTGGCGCCGAAGGCCCGGCTCGGGTACGTCGGCGTGATCTGGCCGTCGATGCGGTTCAGCGACGAGCCGATCCCGGACTTCCCGAGGTCCGTGGCGGCCGTGGAGGCGGAGGCGGCGCCACGGCTCGCCCTGGACAAGGACACCCGGCGCGCGTTGCTGGAGACCTTTCCGGGCCGGGCGGCCGTGCTGGACCAGCTGGCCCGGATGCTGGACGAACGGCCGGACGGCACCGAGGGGCTGACCGAGTTCGGGCGGCTGGTGCGGCTGCTGCTGGACGGGAGCCAGGGGCCGGCCGACACCGACGAACCCGGTGAACCCGCCGTGTTCGACGCGGACCCGGTGACCGTGTGCGAGGAGTTCGCCGGCGCGCTGAGCGTGCTCGGTCCCGCTGGGGATGCTGCCCGGTTCGGGCTGCCGAATCCGTGGGACGGCGCCAAGGAGCTGCTGCGGCAGGCGACGTACTACCGGATGAAGCGGCGGGCCGGAACGGTCGGCGAGCGTGGACTCGGCCCGCTGCTCGGGCGGCTGGCCGGTGCGGCGCCCGGGGTGCGGGTGCATCTGGCCGGGCACAGCTTCGGCGGCCGGCTGGTGGCGTTCGCTCTGCGCGGGCTGCCCGGGCCGGTGCGCACGGTGAAGTCGGTGACCCTGATCCAGGGCGCGTTCTCGCACTACGCGTTCGCGGCCCGGCTGCCGCACGCCCCGGACCGGTCGGGGGCCCTCAAGGACCTGCAGAGGCACATCGACGGCCCCCTGGTGTGCTGCTACTCGCACTTCGACGCGGCCCTCGGCACGTTCTACCCGCTGGCCTCCCGGCTCGCCGGAGACGACCGCTCGTGCGCGGGCAACGAGATCGCGGCCGTGCTGGGTCCCCGGTGGGGGGCCATGGGGCACGACGGGGTGCAGGCAGTGCCGGACACCGCCAGTCTGGACCTGGCGGCGGCCCTGCGCGGTGCGCTGCCCGCGTCGGGCTGCGTGAACGTGGACGCGGCGGCCGTGGTCCGGAACGGGGGCGCGCCGTCCGGGGCCCACAGCGACATCGTGCACCCCGAACTGGCGCGGCTGGTACTGACAGCGGGCCGCATCACCTGACCCACCACCGCCGGACGGGGACCGGCCGACGGGAGGCCTACGGGTGTTGGCCTACGGATGTTGGCCTACCGGCGGTGGCCTACGCGCGTTGGCGTGCCGGTTTTGGCCTACCGGTGGTGCCTGCGCGTGGGGGCTTGCGGACGTTGGCCCACAGGCGTGAGCCAACAACCGGCCACCGACAGCGAGTGGTCGCCTACCGGCGTTGACCCACAAGCGTTGGCCCACGGGTGTCGGCCCACGGGTGTCGGCCGACGGTCGGTGGCCAACGCCCGCTGACCACCGGCCGTTTGCCAACACCCGTTCGCCAACACCCGCTTGCCGACACCCGTTCGCTTCGTGCGCCGCCGTCACCGGTGTGAGGTGTACTCCACGACCTGCTGGAACGTCGGCCGGTTCTGCCAGCTGATCTTGCCGTGCTTGATGCCGCCGAGGGTGCGGTGGGAGATCGAGTCGGCGCACCACTGATCGCCGGCCGAGCACTGGTCGTCACCCGGGTAGACCTGCGCGGCGGTCAGGCCGGCCGCCTGCTTCAGGGTGCCGGTCAGGGTGTCCCGGCAGGAGCCGAGGCTGCCGCCGCCGCAGTACGTCCGCGCCAGCCCGCCCTGCACGGGCTCGCCGAGCACCGCCCGGATGTCCTTGTCGACATAGCTCCACCAGCCGTACTGGAAGGAGCTGCCGGCGTGCGAGCCGGTGGGGCCGTGTCCGGCGGACGGGGCCTCGTCGATCGGCGCGTTGGCCGTGAAGGCCGTGTACAGATCGCTGCCGAGGCCGGGTTCGAACTCCGCCTTGACCAGCAGCGGCCACCAGGCGTCCAGGATGCGGATCGCGTCGGCGTCGGCGTAGGTCTTGGAGCCGGCCGAGGTCTCGGTGCGCTTGGCACCGGCGTTCAGCCAGGCCTGGAGCTTGTTCACCGCGCCGGCGACCGTGGGGTCCGTCACCGCCGAGGAGTTGACCACCTTCAGCAGCTTCGGCAGCACGTCCTCCGCGCGCAGGTCGGCGAGGCCCGCGTCGGCCATCGCCTGCACCAGCTTCGTACGGGTCACCCCGCCGGCCGCGACCAGCTTCTTCACCCGGTCGTCCAGCAGGTTGCCGCGGTGCACGGAGCCGTCGGCCCAGGACGCGGTCGTGTAGTCCGCGGCCTGCTTGTTGTTCCAGGAGATGTAGTAGTCCTGGTCGACGGAGCCCGGGTGGGCGGACGACGGGGTGTAGTCGGCGGTGTTGGTGGCCGGGTTCCAGTTCCGCCACTCGTACGCGGGCCGCGCCCATACCGGGAACTCGGTGTCGACGCCGCTCGCCCGGACGGGGTTGTCGCCGCTGTTGTAGTACGCGGTGTGCTGCGAGTCGGCGTAGAACCAGTTGAAGGTGTAGTTGATGTGCTGGGCCGCGCTCTGGAAGTCCTTCGGGCCCTTGACGTAGTCGGGGTCGTTGAGCATCTGGAAGCCGATGATCGAGTCGGCCTCGTGCAGATAGGAGGAGCGCAGGGTGGGGTAGGCGACCTTCTTGCCGCCGACGGTCGCCCGGTAGGCGACCGGCCCGTACTTCGTACGCCAGGCGCGCATGGTGTACGAGCCCGCGGCCGTGCCGTCGGCCACCGTCGGTTTCCAGGCGTTCTTCTGCTCGATCTTCTCCATGGCGGTGCAGGTGCCGTGGTACAGGTAGTGATAGTCGTCCTGGCACAGTTCGACGGCGTAGGTGTCGATGATGTCCTGGCCGGAGGTGGTGGCGCTCCAGGAGTAGTCCTGGCCGCGGCCGAGTTCGACGTACATGCTCAGGCCCGCGAAGGAGGCGCCGCGGGCGCTGATGCCCGGGCCCTGGATCTCCTGGAGCAGGAGCAGCTGCGGGGCGAAGTAGCCGGTCTGCGGGCCGAACACGGCGATCGGGTGGCCACTGGCGGTGTGCTTGCCGCTGACCACGAGGGCGTTGGACATGCCGCGCCTGGCGGAACTCAGCGTGGTCCTGGCCGCGTCGGCGGAGGTGCCCTTGGCGGAGGCCGTGGCCGCGCTGCCGGTGCGGTCGTAGACGAGTGGCTCCTCGGTCACCGAGCCGGCGTCGGGCAGGGCCTCGCCCTGTGCGTCGGCGGGCTTGGTGCCGTAGGGGAAGCTCTCGCCGTCGTGGACGGTGAGCACGGCCTCGGGGTCGTTGCGTTCGCGGAACGACTCCCAGACCTTGGTGCCCTCCTCGACGCCGTACTTCTGCTGGGCGGCGAGCAGGGACACGGCGTTGTTGACCTCACCGCCGCCGCCCGAGCCGAACAGCGAGCCGATGACGGAGGCCAGCGCCACGAGGTCGGTGACCTTGAAGTGATCTATGGTGCCGGCGTTGGTGATGGCGTCCTTGTGGCCGGTCAGGACGTATTCACCGGGGAAGTAGCGGCCGCTGTCGGAGGCGTCGATGTAGGCGTTGATGCCGTCGAGGTAGGCCTTGACGTCGGCGAGGGCCTGCTGGCCGCGGGCGCCGTTGCCGGCGACGGCGTTGTCTATCTGCGCCTGGAGGTCGGCCTCGGTGTAGGGCGCGTTGCGGTAGAACTGCTGCTCAAGGCCCTGGTTGGCGGGTGCGCCGCCCGCGAAGCCGGTCAGCTGGCCGCGGCCCACGTGCCGGAAGACGTCCATCAGCCACAGCCGGTCCTCGGCCGCCGCGTAGCCGGCGCCGAACTCGGTGCCGTAGCGGGTGGTGCCCGTGATGTGCGGCACACCGGTCTTCTTGTCGCGGACGATGGTCACATCCCCGCGGCCGGCCGGTTTCTCCGAGGAGGCGACCTGGTCGGAAGGGACGCCGAAGGAGGCGTCGTCGAAGAACGTGTTGATCTTCGCGTCGGTGAGGGCCGAGTAGCCGGTGGCCAGTCCGGCGTAGGGGCCGAGCTGGTCCTCGGCGTGTGCCGGCTGGGTGCCGAAGGCCTGGTTGAGCAGGATCTGCGCGAGCGTCGCGTTGCCGTTCTCGCCGGGCGGCAGGATGTCCGAACACTGCCCGCCGCAGTAGTCGTTGGCGGCCGTCGCGCCGGCCGCCGACGCCGCGGTCTGGGTGAGGGGGGAGAGAAGACCGGCGACGAGGACGCATACGGACGCGGTCTTCAGGAACCCGAGAAGAGAGCGGGACGTTCTCAGTCTGTCGAGGGCGGTACGTGGGGTTCGCCGAGGCATGGCAGCTCCTAGCGACTGGGGTTGCCGAACGTTACCGCCGGTATCCCCCGGTTTAAAGATGAACATGCGTCACTTTCTGGAGTCCGCAAGGAGAACCGGAGAAGAGATGGAGCCGAATCGCCTGTCGATACGTCTATTCGGCGACGTCCTTGCGACGACGCCGAAGTGACCGAAGTACAGGTGCAGGTGTGACGGAGGTGCAGGGCGATGGCAGGTTTCCGGAGTCTGGCGAGACAGGTACGCGACCCGGGCTGTGACCTGGCGCTACGGCGGTACTCGCTGCGCAAGTGCCTGGAGAAGTTCGCCCCTTACGGGCATCGGGCGACCTGGGACCATCTGTGCTCCCGGGCGGGTTTCGGCCCCGAGGACCGCTCCCCCGATCCGGCGCGGCTCGTGGCCGCGCTGGAGGAACTGGAGGAGGCGCGTGACGTCTGGCTCGCCTACGAGACCGACTTCACGGAGCGGCGGAGGAAGGAGAAGCACGACGGGCTGCGCCGGCCCGGCAGCGTGGACGACTGGCACCGGCTGACCTGGGGCGGGTTCGGGGTCGCCTGGTGCGACGACCCCGGGGTCCACCCGGAGGAACCGCTCGCTGAGGTGCTGCGCCGGCTGATCGCCGCGCTGGAGCGGGAGCCGGGTTCGTCGTGCCCCGTCTGCGACGGGGAGCGGCTGGTCTGGAAGTACGGTCTGGACCACGAGCCGTCGGCCGGCCCGGTGTGCGCGGACTGCGGAATCCTGGTGCCGCGCCCCGTCCTCAGCCCGCGTGCGCTGCAGTTCGCCCGGCGGGAACGTCTGTTGATGTCGGCCTGAGCGGCCGGGGTGTCACCGGGTACGGCCCGAGCGGCGGGCCGGCACCGGTGCGGGGTGCGCAGGGGATGCCGCACCCCTTCCGCGGAGAGCCCCGAGGGCGTTGCCGGGCGGTGCCGACGTCCGCCGGGACGGCGGCAAGCGCCTTGGGGGGCACGGAGGTTCGGTCCCGTCATGGCTTCGCGCGCGGCGTCTTCGCCGGCCGAAGATCGCGACCGTAGCAGACCCGAAACCGGTCGCTCCACCCCTTTGCCGTCCGGACAGTGGGAGGCGATGAAACCGAGCCGATGAACGGGGAACTCTCGTGTCCACGCTGCGTGTCACCGCCGAAGTGCTGACCGTCCACGAGCATCCGAACGCCGACGCGCTGGAGCTGGCCCAGGTGGGCCTGTACCGGGCCGTCGTCGCCAAGGGCGCGTACCGCACCGGCGAGGCGGCCGTCTACATCCCCGAGCAGGCCGTCCTCCCGGCCGGGCTGATCGAGGAGCTGGGGCTGACCGGGCGGCTGGCGGGCGGCGAGGCCAACCGGGTCAAGGCGGTGCGGCTGCGCGGCGAGCTGTCACAGGGCATCGTGTGCCGGCCGGGGGCGCTCGCGGACGTCGACCTGGCGCGGGCGGCGGCCGAGGGGGCCGACTTCGCGGAGCGGCTGGGCATCACCAAGTGGGTGCCGCCGATCCCGCCCACCATGAACGGTGAGGTCGAGTCCGCGCCCGAGCTGCTCCCCTGGGTCGACATCGAGAACATCCAGCGCTACCCGGACGTCTTCACCCCGGGCGAGCCGGTCGTCCTGACGGAGAAGCTGCACGGTTCGGCGTGCCTGCTGACGTATGTCGCCGAGGAGGGGCGGGTGTACGTCTCCTCCAAGGGTTTCGGCGCCAAGTCCCTGGCGCTGAAGGAGGACCCGCGGAACCTGTACTGGCGGGCGGTGCGCGGGCACGGGGTCGCCGAGGCGGCGGCGCGGCTGTGCGAACGGCTGGGAGCCACGCGGGTCGGCGTCTTCGGGGAGGTGTACGGCGCGGGGGTGCAGGACCTGACGTACGGTGCCGACGGGCGGCGGGAGACGCTGGGGTACGCGGCGTTCGACGTCTCGGCGGAGGTGGACGGGCCCGTGCGGTGGCTGGACCCGGCCGAGGCGCTGGAGGGTGAGCTGCCGTTGGTGCCGCGGCTGTACCGCGGTCCGTACGACATCGAGCGGGTGCTGGAGTTCGCGAGCGGGCGGGAGACCGTGTCGGGGCGGGCGCTGCATCTGCGGGAGGGCGTGGTCGTACGGCCCGCGGTGGAGCGGTACAGCGCGGTGACGGGGGGCCGGGCCATCGCCAAGGCCGTCAGCCCGGCGTACCTGACGCGCAAGGGCGGCACGGAGTTCGAGTAGCCGCCCCCGAAGGGGCGCGCGGAACCGCACGACCGGAGGCGGAGTAGCCGCCCCCGAGGGGGCGCGGGGAACTGCGCGACCGGCCACGACGGCGCCGCACCCGGCCGACGGCAGGCCCCTCCGCCGCGGCCGACGCGCCCCGCGGGCCCGGCGCCGTCGGACTCAGCGCCGCTCCGCCAGCAGTCGCGACCCCGTCAGCCGCTCGCCGAACACGTCGTCCGGGTTGGACAGCACGCACGTCTCCAGCGAGAGACACCCGCACCCGATGCAGTCGGTGAGATGGTCGCGCAGCCGGTTCAGCTGGCGGATCCGCTCCTCCAGTTCCGAGCGCCACTTCTCCGACAGCCGCGCCCAGTCCTCCTTGGTCGGTGTCCGCTCCTCGGGCAGTTCGGCCAGGGCGTCCCGGATCGTGGCCAGCGGGATCCCGACCCTCTGGGCCGCGCGGACGAAGGCGACCCGGCGCAGGGTGTCACGGCTGTACCGCCGCTGGTTGCCGGAGGTCCGCCGGCTGGAGATCAGCCCTTTGGCCTCGTAGAAATGCAGGGCGGACACCGCGGCTCCGCTGCGCGCGGCCAGCTGGCCGACGGTCAGCTCGTGGATCTTCTCGGGAATCTTGGGCACTCCTCAGAGATTACAGAGACCGCCCGTCCCACCCGGCCCGTCATCCGTTGACATCGGCCTCCCCCGGCACCATGCTAAGCAGTTGCTTAGAGACGCGAGCGAGAGGCCGGGAACATGGCAGAACCGAGGATCTTCACCTCCCCCGACGAGCTGAGGGCGGCCGTGGGCGAGCAGCTGGGGTACACCGACTGGCTGGAGGTCGACCAGAAGCGGATCGATCTGTTCGCCGAGGCGACCGGGGACCACCAGTGGATCCACGTGGACCCGGAGAAGGCCGCCACCGGACCGTTCAAGACCACGATCGCCCACGGCTACCTCACCCTGTCGCTGCTGCCGCTCTTCGGGCCGCAGCTGATGCGGGTCGAGGGCGTGACGATGGGCGTCAACTACGGGACGAACAAGGTCCGTTTCCCCGCCCCCGTACCCGTCGGCTCCCGGCTGCGCGCCACCGCGCGGATCACCGGCGTCGAGGACGTCACCGGCGGTGTGCAGGTGGCGGTCGCGTTCACCGTGGAGCGCGAGGGCGGCGACAAGCCGGTGTGCGTCGCGGAGTCGGTGTCCCGGTACTACCTGTAGCGCCGGCGCCCCGGCACCACAGGTGAGCAGGCGCCGCTAGGCCCTGTCGTCAAACTCCCGTCGTCCGCCCGGAGGGCGGGGGCAGGCGGGAGTTGACAGGGCCTAGGAGCCGTGGGAGGCCTGTCCGGCCCCGACCATGCGCAGCACGAGGTCGGCGTAGAGCGCGCCGACCTCCTCGGGGGTGCGCGGGCCGTTCACGGTGAACCAGCGGGCCACGTCGATGCACAGCGACAGCACGGCGAGCGTGGTGCCGTGCACGTCCGGAACGTCGAACTCGCCCGAGGCCACGCCGTCCTCGATGATCCCGCGCACCTCCGCGTCCACCTGGCGGCGCAGCGCGACGATCTCCGCGCGGGCCTCGGGCCCGAGGGCGTCCAGCTCGTACTGCACGACCCGCGCGGTGGTGCGCCGGCCGGCGTGCCAGCGGACGAAGGAGCCGACCGCGTCGGCCAGCCGCTCCGCGGCGCTGCCCTCGCGGCGGGCCGCGGTGCGCAGGATGTCGAGGGCCTTGTCGTGGCCGATCCTGCTGATCCGGTGGAGCAGCTCTTCCTTGGTCTTGTAGTGGATGTAGAGCGCGGCCGGGCTCATGCCGGCGCGGCCGGCGATGTCGCGGGTCGTCGTCGCGTGGTAGCCACGCTCGGCGAAGGCCTCCACGGCGGCGACCAGCAGTCGCCGCGCCGCGTCAGGGGTGACCTCTTCCCACGGCTCCACTTCGCCGCCGGTCGTCTCCTCCGCCGTACTCATCGCTCGTCTGCCCCTCTCGGTCTGGAGCACCACCATACCGCCGACGGTGAGCGAGCGCTTAGCGCTGCCTTTCAGACCTTCTCGAAGGGGTCGTGTTCGGCGAGCAGCTTCTCCAGGCGGGCCTGGTCGACGCGGCTGACGATCTGCCCGGCCTCCTGCCGGTCCCGGATCACCTTGGCGAGGGTGAAGGCGGAGGTGACGAGGTAGAGGACGGCGATCGCCAGGAAGCCGCGGACCCAGGCGTTCGCGTCCAGCCGGAAGATGCCGATGGCGGTGGCCGCCATGGCGACCGCGAAGGAGGCCACGGCCTGGCCGTAGAAGGCGGCCGTGCTCTGCTGTTTGACCGGTGTGTCACTCATGGCCCACAGCATCGTCCGACGCGGCCCGCACCACATCCGCCGGGATACTCAGGAACGTACTCAGAAGGCTGAAACGCCGGTCAGGGAACGGCCGATGAGCAGCTTCTGGATCTGGCTGGTGCCCTCGTAGAGGGTCATCACGCGGGCGTCGCGCAGGAGTTTGCCGGCCGGGTACTCGTCGATGTAGCCGTAGCCGCCGAAGACCTGCAGGGCGTTGTTCGCGGCGCGGACCGCGGCCTCGGAGGCGAACAGCTTGGCCTTGGAGGACTCGACGGCGAACGGCTCGCCGCGGTCGATCAGGTCGGCGACCCGCCAGGTCAGCAGCCGGGCCGCGTCGACGTCCACGGCGATGTCGCTGATCAGTTCCTGTACCAGCTGGTGGCGGGCGATGGGCCCGCCGAACTGCTCGCGCTCTCCGGCGTACCGGACGGCCGCGTCCAGCGCGGCCTGGGCTATCCCGACACAGCCGGCGGCCACCGACATCCGCCCCTTGGCCAGCGCGGACATGGCGACGGAGAAGCCCCTGCCCTCCTCGCCGAGCATCGCCGAGGCGGGTACGCGCACGTCCTGGAGGACGAGTTCGGCGGTGGCCTGGCCGCGGAGGCCGAGCTTGCCGTGGACGGTACGGCGGGTCAGCCCGGGCGCGTCCGTGGGGACCAGGAAGGCGGACACGCCCTTATGGCCGGGGGCGTCGGTGGAGCGGGCGAAGAGCAGGACGACGTCCGCCCAGGTTCCGTTCGTGATGAACATCTTGGTGCCGTTGACGACGTAGTCGTCGCCGTCGCGCACGGCCCGGGTGGTGAGGCTGCCCGCGTCGGAGCCGGTGCCGGGCTCGGTGAGCCCGAAGCAGCCGACGAGCTCGCCGGCGGTGAGCCCCGGCAGCCAGCGCCGCTTCTGCTCCTCGCTCCCCCACGCGGCGATCGTCTTGGCGACGAGCCCGAGGGAGACGGAGACGATCCCGCGCACCGAGGAGTCCCCGCGCCCCAGCTCCTCGGTGACCAGGCAGTAGGCGAGGTGGTCGCCGCCGGAGCCGCCGTACTCCTCGTCGACGGTCAGCCCGAGGAAGCCGACCTCGCCGAGCTTCTTCACGATGCCCCGGTCGACCTCCTCGGCCCGGTCCCAGGCGACCACGTGCGGGGCGATCTCACGCTCCACGAAGTCCCGGGCGAGCTGCCGTACGGCCGTCTGCTCCTCGCTGAGCCCCAGGTTCACCACGAGATCACCCCACACCACACGAATCCGTCGATGGATCTTGAAAGCCGAACATTTAAATTAGCACTGCTAGTTTCCGACCGCAGCCCTACTATGTGCGCCATGGCCCGACCGCGCAAGCCCCTTCTCAGCACCGACCGGATCGTCGAGACGGCCCGGGACCTCGTGGACCGGGAGGGCCTCGCGGCCGTCTCCACGCGCCGGCTCGCCGCCGAGCTGGGCGTGAGCGGACCCTCGCTCTACAACCACTTCCGCACCAAGGACGAGATCCTGGAGGCCGTCGCCGACTCGGTCAGCGGGCTGGTGGACCTGTCGATGTTCGAGGACGGCCGGGACTGGCGGACCGCGCTGCACGACTGGGCCGTCTCCTACCGGGCCGCCCTGCGCGAGCACCCGAACATCGTCCCGGTCCTCGCCCGGGGCCCCGGCCGCCGCCCGGCTGCGCTGCGCCTGGCCGACGCGGTCTACGGCGCGATGGTCGCGGCCGGCTGGCCGCCCGCGCAGGCCACCTCCATCGGCGCGCTGATGCGGTACTTCATCATGGGCTCGGCGCTCGGTTCGTTCGCCGGCGGCTTCGTGGACGACGCCAGCGCCTACGATCCCGCCGACTATCCCCACCTCGGCCAGGCCCATCTGCTCGCCGAGCAGCAGGAGAAGATCGACGAGCGGGCCTTCGAGGCGGGGCTCAGCGCGCTGCTGGACGGGCTGGCGCAGCAGTACGAGCAGGCACGGGCGTGAGGACGTTTCGGCCGGCGCCGAAGTGTCGGTGTTCCATGCTGGACCCATGAGCATCCAGGACCCCCAGGCCGCGGGGCTTGCCGCGCTGGCCGGGCTGATCGCCGACCGGACCCGGGCCGCGTGCCTGCTGGTGCTGCTGGACGGGCGGGCGTGGACGGCCGGTGAGCTGGCCCGGCACGCCGGTGTCGCCGCGTCCACGCTGAGCGAGCACCTGGGCAAGCTGGTGGCCGGCGGCCTGCTCGCCGAGGAACGGCAGGGGCGGCACCGGTATGTCCGGCTGGCCGACGCGCGGGTGGCACAGCTGGTCGAGGACCTCGCCGCGCAGGTGCCGTCGGCGGCGGTGCGGCGGGCTCCGCGCAGCCTGCGGGAGTCGAGTGCCGGGGCCGCCATGGCCCGGGGCCGCACCTGTTATGACCATCTCGCCGGGCGGCTGGGCATCGCGGTCACGGACGCGCTGACCCTCCGGGGGCTGCTGCGGCAGGACACGGGGTTCGCGCTCACCGACGCGGGGGTGGAGTGGTTCGGTACGGCGGGCATCGCGCTGGACCTGTCGAGCCGGCGTCCGCTGGCGCGGGCGTGCCTCGACTGGACCGAGCGGCGGCCCCATCTCGCGGGGGTGGCGGGGGCGGCACTGTGCCGGCACGCGCTGGGGGCGGGGTGGTGCGTGCGGGTGGGGAGCGGCCGGGCGGTCAAGGTGACGGCGGACGGTGAGCGGATGCTGTCCGACCTGCTCGGCGTCTCCGGGGCCGACCTACGCTGACGGGGGCCGCCGGGGGGTGCGGCGGTTGGGTGCCGGGTGCGGCTGCGTCGGCCGGTCGGCCACCGGGGTGGGTTTTGCGGTGGGGTGCCGGGTGCGGCTGCGTGAGGGCTGGTCGCGCAGTTCCCCGCGCCCCTTCGGGGCGCTTCGCCTGCCCGGCATCAGTCCGCGCCTCGTCAAAGACGCTTCCGCGCCCGCACCGGAGCGTGCGGGCGTGGGGCCGGGTGCTCCGTCCGTTATCCGCCAGCGCTTGGAAGTCGTCCGTACCTAGCCTCGGGAGCATGATGAGCACCGTCAGGAACCGTTCCCACATACTCGGCACCGGCGCCGCCGCCGTCTCCGTGCTGCTGTGGGCCTCCGCCTTCGTGTCGATCCGGAGTGCGGGGAGCGCGTACTCCCCCGGCGCGCTGGCCCTCGGCCGGCTCGCGGCGGGTGCCCTCGCCCTCGGGGTCATCTGGGCCGTGCGCCGGGAGGGACTGCCGCCGAGAGCCGCCTGGCGCGGGATCCTGCTGTCCGGCGTGCTGTGGTTCGGTCTCTACATGGTCGCCCTGAACTGGGGCGAGCAGCGGGTGGACGCAGGCACGGCGGCGCTGGTCGTGAACGTCGGCCCGCTGCTGATCGCCCTGCTGGGAGCCCGCTTGCTCGGTGATCCGATGCCGCCCAGGCTGCTGGCCGGGATGGCGGTGTCGTTCGCGGGCGCGGTGACCGTGGGACTGTCGATGTCGGGCGGCGGCGGGTCCTCCGTGCTCGGCGTGCTGCTGTGCCTGCTCGCGGCCGTCACGTACGCCTTCGGGGTGGTCGCGCAGAAGCCCGCCCTGGGCCGGGCGACCCCGTTGCAGGTGACGACGTTCGGCTGTCTGACCGGCGCCTTGGCCTGTCTGCCGTTCGCCGGACAGCTGGTGCACGACGCCGCCCGCGCACCCGCGTCGGCCACCCTGAACATGGTCTACCTGGGTATCTTTCCGACCGCGCTGGCCTTCACCACCTGGGCCTACGCGCTCGCCCGCACCACCGCCAGCCGGATGGGCGCGACGACGTACGCCGTGCCCGCTCTGGTGGTGCTGATGTCGTGGGCCGCGCTCGGCGAGGTGCCGGGGGTGCTCACGCTGGCGGGCGGCGTGCTGTGCCTCGCGGGTGTGGCGGTGTCGCGGTCCCGGGCGCGCGACGCCCGGGTGGCCCGGGCCGCGGCCGCGGAGCCGCGGCCCGAGAAGGTGCCGTGAGCGTCAGAAGACCACCAGCGCGCGGCCGCCCTTGCCCGCGAGCATGTTCTCGAAGGCGGCCGGGATGCCCTCCAGGCCGATCCGTTCCGTGACCAGCGCGGACAGGTCCAGTCGTCCCTCGTGTACGTGCGCGGCGAGAACCGGCAGGTCGCGGGCCGGATCGCTGTTGCCGTAGACGCAGCCGGACAGGGTGCGTCCCCAGTGGAAGATCTCCAGGGCGTTGAAGGTGACCTGCTGGTCCTTGCCGCCGATGCCGACGACGGTGGTCCGGCCGCCCCGGCGGGTGGACTCCCAGGCCGCGCGGATGGACACCGCGCGGCCCACGCACTCCACGGAGACGTCGACGCCCTGCCTGCCGGTGAGGGCGCGGATCTCCCGGGCGGTGTGGTCGGACGCCAGGACGTAGTCGGTGGCGCCGGCCGCGCGGGCCAGTTCCTCCTTGCCGGGCGAGACGTCGACCGCGATGATCCGGGCGGCCCCCGCGATACGGGCCGCCTGCAGCGTGGCCAGGCCGACTCCGCCGACGCCGAACACGGCGACCGTCTCGCCGGGCCGGACCTGCGCCGAGTGGTGGACCGCGCCGTAGCCGGTGAGCACCGCGCAGCCCAGCAGGGCGGCGTCCACCAGCGGCACCCCCTCGGGCAGCGGCAGCACGCAGGACGCGGAGACCACCGTCTCCTCGGCGAACGCGGCGACGTTCAGGCCGGGATGCAGGTCGGTGCCGTCGGCGGCGCGGGCGTACACGTCGGCGGCGCCGTTCATCGCGTTGGCGCACAGCCAGACCTCGCCGAGGGTGCAGGCGTGGCAGCTGCCGCAGGACGGCGCCCAGTTGAGGACGACGGGGGCGCCGGGTGAGACGTGGGTGACGCCCTCGCCGACGGCGACGACCGTGCCGGCGCCCTCGTGGCCGAGGACGGCCGGGACCGGCACCCGCATGGTGCCGTCGGTCAGGGACAGGTCGGAGTGGCAGACGCCGGCGGCGGCGAGGCGGACCCGGACCTGTCCGGGGGCGGGGTCGGGCAGCTCTATCCCGGTGATCTCCAGCGGGGCGCCGATGGCGGGCAGGACGGCGGCTCGTACGGCCATGGGTCTCGGGCTTCCTTAGAACTGGAGGGACTTGGTCTGGAGGTACTCGGCGAGTCCGTGGGTGCCGAGTTCGCGGCCGACGCCGGACTGCTTGTAGCCGCCGAAGGGCGCGAGGGGGTTGAACCGGCCGCCGTTGATGTCGACCTGGCCGGTGTCCATGCGGCGGGCGAAGGCCACCGCCTCGGCCTCGTCGGCGGCCCAGACGGCGCCCGCGAGACCGTACACCGTGCCGTTGGCGATGCGCAGGGCGTCGTCCTCGTCGTCGTACCGCAGGATCGACAGCACCGGCCCGAAGATCTCCTCCTGGGCGATGGTCATCTCCGGGGTGACGTCGGCGAAGACGGTCGGGCTGACGTAGTAGCCCTGTTCGCGCGGGGATTCGGGGCCGCCGGCGACCAGCCTGGCGCCCTCGGCGACGCCCTTCTCGATGTACCCGCGCACCCGCTCCCGCTGCCGGGCGCTGACCAGCGGGCCGATGCGGTCGCCGTACTTGGCGGCGGCGGCCCGGGCCAGCTCGACGGCCTCGTCGTACCGGTCGCGGTGGACCAGCATGCGGGTCCAGGCGCTGCACGTCTGGCCGGAGTTGGACATCACGTTGGCGACGCCGACGGCCACGGCCTTGGCCAGGTCGGCGCTCGGCAGGATGACGTTGGCGGACTTGCCGCCGAGTTCCAGGGCGACCCGCTTCACGGCCGCGCCGGCCAGCGAGCCGATCTGCCGGCCGACCGCCGTGGAACCGGTGAAGGAGACCAGGTCCACGCCCGGGTGCTCGGCGAGGGCCTGGCCGGCGACCGGACCGAGGCCGGTGACCAGGTTGAACACGCCCGCGGGTACGTCCGCCTCGTGCACCGCCTCGGCGAACAGCTGGGCGGTGAGCGGGGTGTCCTCGGCGGGCTTGAGGACGACCGTGCAGCCGGCGGCGAGGGCTGGGGCGACCTTGGCGACGATCTGGTGGAGGGGGTAGTTCCAGGGGGTGATGGCGCCGACCACACCGATCGGCTCGTGCAGCACGGTGGAGTTGCCGACCTTCTCCTCGAAGGGGTGGGCCGCGGCCAGCTCGGCGTAGGAGCCTGCGACCGCGATCGGCACGCCCGCGTGCACGGCCTCGGAGAACTGCGGGGGTGAGCCCAGCTCGGCGGTGACCGTCCCGGCGATCTCGTCCTTGCGGGCCACGAGGGCGTCCCGGAGGGCGGCGAGGCGGGCGGCGCGCTCGGCGGGGGGCGTGGCGGCCCAGGCGGGCAGGGCGGCGCGGGCGGCCCGTACGGCGGTGTCGACGTCCAGCGCCCCGCCCGCCGGGACCCGGCCGATGACCTGCTCGTCGGCGGGGTTGACGACCTCGATCACATCCCTGCTCCCGGCGGGGCGCCAGGCGCCGTCGATGTACAGGCCGTCGTGTGCCTTCATGCTGTGTCCTCCCGGCGGGTCCGCGTCGTCCGGCACACAAACTAGCGGTGATAGTTTTGCTGCGCCAGACATTCCCGGGCCACGGACGTACCGGGTCATCATTCCGAATGGACCGGCCGGTGCGGGCACGGAGTTCGCACCGGCCGGTCCACCGGGTCATTTCGTGGCGGTCAGATGGGCGAAGACCACCACATTGCTGGTGTAACCGGTCCGCCGGCTGAACAGGCCACCGCAGGTGATGACCCTCAGCTCCGGGCGCCCGGTCGAGCCGTACACCTCCTCGTCGGGGAAGCCGACCTTGTCGTACACCTTCACGCGGTCCACGGAGTAGACGGCGGTGCGCCCGTCCACGCGGCGGACCTCGACGGTCCTGCCGGGCTTGGCCTGGGCGAGCCCGGCGAACACGGCGGGTCCGCTCCTGGTGTCGCGGTGGCCGACGGCGATCGCGGTGCCGGACTCGCCCGGGGTGGGGCCGCCCTCGTACCAGCCGACCAGCTTGGGCCGGTCGACGGGCGGGGTCTCCAGCTGCCGGTCGCGGTCGAGGCGGAGCGGGGTGACCGGGGCGTCGATCCCCAGGGAGGGTACGCGGAAGGACGTCGGCCGGGACCGGGACAGCGGGCGGGGCGGCGGCGCCGGAGGGGCGGAGGTCGCGGGGCCGGCCGCGCCGGGCTCCTCCCGGGCGGAGTCCGCGCCCTTGGCCGCCACGGTGTCCCGGCCGCCCGCCCGGCCGGGCCCGGCCGGTCCGCACCGGGACCACATGGTCGTCAGGACGACGACCAGCACGGCCGTCCTGAGGAGGCGGTAGGCGCGGGTCCGGTGCCAGGGCCTGCGTCGGCGCCTACGCTGCACCATGGGGCCGCCGGCGGATCAGCCGGAAGTACACGGCACCGCAGACGGCGACCAGGCCCACGGCCGCCGCGGCGGCCACCGGCGAGTACGCGGCCGCGGTGTCGACGAGACCGCCGCCGCCCGCGTGCACGCCGCCCTTCGGCGGCTGCTGGTCGTTCTGGCCCCAGCTTCCGTTGTCCTGCTGGTGGTCCTGCTGGTGGTCCTGCTGGTGGTCCTCGATCTGGCCTCCCGGGCCCTGGGCGCCGTCGTGCTGGCTCTCGTGGCAGTTGACGCGGAAGACCTTCTCCTTCACGGCGGCCGGCGTCCCCACGGTCCAGCTGATCTTGTACTGGCCGTCCGCCAGTCCCAGCGGATCGGTGTGCCCCGCACCGCCGGCGAGCTGGATGATGCCCGTCACGGTGGCCTGGGTGGGCAGCGGGGGCTGGGGCGTGATGGTGTAGGCGACGGTGACCAGATCGTCGAAGTTGACGGCCTCCAGGAAGAACTTGCAGACCACCGGGTCGTCCTTCGCCGAGCCGGTGAGGGACGGCGGGTTGGTCGTACGCGAGTTGTGGATCCTGATGTCGCCGTTCTCCCCCTGGGCCACCGCGCTCGGCGCCGCCACCCAGGACGCGCCCGCCGCGGCGAGGGCGGTGAGGACGACGGTGGCGCCCGCGCGGGAGCCGGCTGCACGTGGGGGTGTCAGGGTAGGCATGCGCAATCCTCCGGGGTTCAGACGATTTTCATACAAATCGCTCTTTTGCCCAGGACTCTGCTTCATGGCCCGCGCGACCCCCGGCAACGAGGCCCGGCGCGCCGTCAGATATCGCTCGTGCGGCGCAATCCCGGGCGCCGGCGCCCCTCCCCCGTCACCCGGCCGGCCGCTTCCCCGGGGCTCCCCGGCGACCGCAGCGCGACGCCCGACGACACCAGCAGCAGGGCTCCCAGCATCACGAACGGCGCCGCCACCCCCGCCAGACCGGCGACCAGACCCGCGGCAGCCGGAGCGGCCACCTGGCCGAGCCGGTTGCCGGTCAGGCGCAGGGCGAGCGCGGTGGAGCGGGCCTCGGCGGGCGCGGCCTGCACCACCGTCGTCATCGACAGCGGCTGGCCCACGCCCAGGCAGAAGCCGAGGAGCGTGAGCATCGTGCCGAGCGCCCACACCGGCACCGGCAGCGCGACCCCGGCGCACAGCAGGGCCGCCGGCAGGCAGGTGACGGCGAGCAGCGCGGGCCGGCCGAGCAGCCGCAGCAGCGGGGTGAGGACGAGCCGGCAGGCGATGGTCGCGCCGGCCCGGAGGCTGAGCAGAACCCCGATCAGCGAGGGGGCGATGCCCCGGTGCTCACCGACCACCGGCAGGTAGGCGGTGAGGATGTCGGTGGCGGACAGCACCGACAGGCTGATCAGTATGCCCGCGGGCACGCCCCGGGCGCGCAGGATGCCCGCGACCGGGACCCTTCCGCCGCCCGGGGAAGGGGGGCCGACGGCGGCGGGGTCCTCGATGCGCCACAGCGAGCTGAACGCGACCGCCGCGCCCACGCCCGCCGTGATCAGGGCGAGCGCGCTGCTGTGCGCCATGTCGGGGCCGCCGATGAGGGCCCCCGCGGCCACCGGCCCGACGAGCTGGCCGAGGGAGGCGCCGATGGTGAAGTGCCCGAAGTTGCGGTCCTGTTCGTGCGGTGCGGACCGGCGGGCCACCAGCGACTGGGCGCCGATCACGAAGCACAGGTGGCCGAGCCCCATCACCCCGCTCCACAGGGCCATCGTCCCCAGGGAGCCGGCCAGCCCGCTGAGCGCGCAGCCGCCGGCGATGAGGACCACGCCGGCCGGCAGGAGGGGCGCGCAGCGGCCGTGGTCGGTGCGGCGGCCGAGCGGTACGGCGGCGAGCAGCGGCAGCAGGGCGTACACACCGGCGATGACACCCACCGCCCGTTCGTCGGCGCCCAGCGCGAGGGCCCGGTAGGAGACGGCGGGCCGGGCCATCGACACCGCCCCCTGCGCGCAGCCGAAGGCGATGACGAGGCGGAGCAGCCAGCCGCGGTTCCCACCGGGCGCCATGGGTGAGGCCCTTCCCGGGGTGTCAGACGATGCCGAACAGGATGGCCGCGCCGAGCACCGCCAGTGAGGTGAGCGCGGCCCACTTGACCACGAACCGGGTGTGGTCGCCGAACTCGACCTTGGCCATGCCGACCAGGACGTAGACGGCCGGGACGAGCGGGCTGGACATGTGCAGCGGCTGGCCGACGATGGAGGCGCGGGCGATCTCCAGGGAGGAGACGCCGTGCGCGTGACCCGCCTCGGCGAGCACCGGCAGGATGCCGAAGTAGAAGCCGTCGTTGGACATGAAGTACGTCAGCGGGATGCTCAGCACGCCGGTGACGAAGGCCATGTGCGGGCCCATGCCGTCGGGGATGTTGTCCACCAGCCAGGCGGCCATGTGGTCGACCATGCCGGTGCCCTGCAGGACGCCGGTGAAGACGGCGGCGGCGAACACCATGCCGGAGACGTTGAGGACGTTCTCCGCGTGGGCGGCGATGCGGGCCTTCTGGTCCGGCATGTGGGGGAAGTTGACGGTCAGGGCGAGGGCGGCGCCGAGCAGGAACAGCACCGGGATCGGCAGACACTCCATGATCATGGCGGTGAGCAGGGCGACCGTGAGCAGCGCGTTGAACCAGTAGAGCCCGGGGCGCAGGGTGGGACGGTCGGGGTCCAGGCCCTGGAAGCCGTCGTCGCCGGGCTCGTCGGGCCGGTCCACGCCCGGGCCGGAGCCGCCGGCCGGCTTCGCCTCCTCGCCGGCACCGGCGCCGACCAGCACCGTCTCGGTCGCGGCCTCCTTCACCAGCGCCTCGTCCAGCGTGAGCACGCCGAGCCGCGCCCGCTCGCGGCGGCCGAGGACGCAGGCGAGGGCGAGGACGAACACCAGGCCCACGGCGAGGGCCGGGATCATCGGCACGAAGATGTCGCCGGCGTCCACCTTCAGCGCGGTGGCGGCGCGGGCGGTGGGGCCGCCCCACGGCAGCGTGTTCATCACGCCGTTGGCCATGGCGGCGACGCCGGTCATCACGACCAGGGACATCTTCAGGCGCTTGTACAGCGGGTACATCGCCGAGACGGTGATCATGAAGGTGGTGGAGCCGTCGCCGTCCAGGGAGACGATCGCCGCGAGCAGCGCCGTACCGACCACGATCCGCAGCGGGTCGGCCCTGCAGAACCTCAGGATGCCCCGCACGACCGGGTCGAAGAGGCCGACGTCGATCATCACACCGAAGTAGACGATCGCGAACATGAGCATCGCCGCGGTGGGGGCGAGGCCGGTGACGCCGTCGATGACGTAGTCGCCGAGCTTGGCGCCCTTGCCCACGAACACGCAGAACAGCGCGGGGATGAGCACGAGCGCCGCGATCGGCGACATCTTCTTCAGCATGATCAGGACCAGGAAGGTCGCGATCATGGCGAAGCCGAGGATGGTCAGCATGAATGGATACCTAACGTTCGCCCTTGAACATCCCACCTGGGGGTCGGCGGTGCGTTGACGTTAGGTCCGTCCAAACGGCGTTAACAAGACGTTGACGCGCGAGCAATAAGCGCAAAAGTCCAGGTCACGGCAGTGCGACGAGTTCGACGGGGATGCCGTTGAGCACCGCGTTGCCGGAGAGCGGGTCGAGCTGACTGCCGTCGAGCAGCTGGTTGACGTTGACGCCGGGGTCGGTCGCGGCATGGCTGAGGCGGGTGCCGGGCCGGTCGTGTCCCCAGCCGTGCGGCAGGCTCACCACCCCGGGCCGGACGCCGTCGGTGACCTCGGCCGGGGCCACCACCTCTCCCCCGGCGCCCTTGACGCGCACGGCCGCGCCGTCCCGGACCCCGAGCCGGGCGGCGTCCTCGGGGTGGATGTGGACGGTGCAGCGATTGCTGCCGCCGGTGAGGGCGGGCACGTTGTGCATCCAGCTGTTGTTGGAGCGCAGATGGCGGCGGCCGACGAGGACGAGGCCCGCGGGGCGGTCGCGCAGGGCGGCGCGGAGCCGGGGCAGGTCGCCGGCGATCGGCTCGGGCAGCATCTCGATCCTGCCGCTGCGGGTCTTCAGCGGCTGCGGCAGGCGGGGGCGGAGCGGGCCGAGGTCGATGCCGTGCGGGTGGGCGAGCAGCTTCTCCAGGGTCAGCCCGTCGGGCCGGGCGCCGAAGCCGTCGCCGTACGGGCCGAGGCGCAGCATCAGGTCGAGCCGCCGTTCGGGGCCGGTGTCGCCGGTGAGCCGGGCCGCGAGGTCGCGCGGGTCGCGGCCGTGCACCGGCGAGTGCTCGTCCCGCACGGCCTTGCCGAGGGTCTGGTCGACGACCGTCGTGTCGACGGCCCCCGGGTCGGCGCCGTGCATGCCGGTCGCGGCCAGGATCAGCCGGGCGAGGATCTCGCTCTCGGCCATGCGGCCGGGCTCCAGCGGGACGGCGGGGCGGGTGTAGCGGACCTGGTTGCGGACGGCGAGGGTGTTGAAGGCGAAGTCGTGGTGCGGGCTCTGGGCGGGCGGGGGCGGCGGCAGCACGACGTGGGCGTGGCGCGAGGTCTCGTTCAGGTACGGGTCGACGCTGACCATGAAGTCCAGGGAGCCCAGGGCCTTGTCGAGCCGGTCGCCGTCGGGCGCGGAGAGCACGGGGTTGGCGGCGACGGCGATGAGCGCGCGGACCGGGGTTCCCTCCTCGGTCACGGTGTCGATCTCCTCGGCGAGCGCGGAGAGCGGCAACTCCCCCTTGGCCTCGGGGTGTCCGCTCACCCGGGAGTGCCAGCGGCCGAGGGCGAAGCCGCGGCCGGGGCCCGCCGGGCGGGGCGTGCGGTCGGTGGCGGCCTGCGGGAAGAGGGCACCGCCGGGGCGGTCCAGGTTGCCGGTGAGGATGTTGAGGACGTCGACCAGCCAGCTGGCCAGGGTGCCGTGCGGGACGGTGCAGCTGCCGATGCGGGCGTAGACGGCGGCGGTGGGCGCGGCGGCGAGGTCGCGGGCGAGCGTGCGGATGACGCCGGCGTCCAGGTCGCAGGCGGGGGCCACGGCTTCGGGGGTGAAGTCGCCGAGGGCCGCGCGGAGTTCGTCGAGCCCTTGGACGTGCCGGGCCAGGTCCCCGAGGTCGGTCAGGTCTTCCGCGAAGAGGGTGTGCGCCATCGCGGCGAGCAGCAGGGCGTCGGTGCCGGGGCGGATCGCCAGGTGCCGGTCGGCGAGCCGGGCGGTGCGGGTGCGGCGCGGGTCCACGACGGTGAGCCGGCCGCCGCGGGCCTTGAGGGCCTTGAGCCTGCCGGGGAAGTCGGGGGCGGTGCACAGACTGCCGTTGGACTCCAGCGGGTTGGCGCCTATGAGGAGCAGGTGGTCGGTGTGGTCCAGGTCCGGCACGGGGATGGCGTTCGCGTCGCCGAAGAGCAGTCCGCTGGAGACGTGCTTGGGCATCTGGTCGACCGTGGAGGCGGTGAACAGGCTGCGGGTGCGCAGGGCGGCGAGCAGGACCGGCGGGTACAGGGCGCCGGCCACGGTGTGCACGTTGGGGTTGCCGAGGACCACGCCGACGGCGTCCGGGCCGTACCGCTCCACGACCGGGCGCAGTCCCGCGGCGACCGCGTCGAAGGCCTCCTCCCAGCTGGCCTCGCGCAGTTCGCCGTCGGTGCGGACGAGGGGGGCGCGCAGCCGGTCGGGGTCGCCGTCGACGGCGCCGAAGGAGGCTCCCTTGGGGCAGATGAACCCCCGGCTGAAGACGTCGTCGCGGTCGCCGCGGGCGCCGGTGACGCGGGTGCCCTCGACGGTGAGGGTCAGCCCGCAGGTGGCCTCGCACAGGGGGCAGATTCGCAGGGCGGTGCGGGACACGGGTCCTCCCGGAGGTCGGCGACGGGCTCGCCCCGTGCGCGGACGGACAGGAGGCGAGCATACCGACCGGTACGGATGCTGGGGAGCCCCGATGCGGGACCGTTCAGTCCAGCACGCGCCCCAGGTACGCCCGCAGCAGTTCCCGTATCTCGGTGATGATCCCCTCGTCCCCCTGCGGATCGACCCGGAAGGCCAGCTGGACGAGGCTGTCGGCGCTCTCCACGGCGACCAGGAAGACCCGCCGCAGGTCCGCGTCCGGGTCGTGGACGAGGTAGTCGGCGAGCAGCTCGGTGAGCCGGTCGGCGACCCGGGTGTTGGGCTCGCCGTGCCGGGAGCCGACCGGGATCTGGTTGCCGAAGTCCACCAGGGAGAAGCCGGGCGCGGTGCGCTTCATGGCCAGGTACTCGTCCAGGACGGCGTCCATGGCGGCCCGCCAGTCCCCCTTGCGGGCCCCCTTCAGCCGCTCGGTGACCCGCTCGACGTACCGCTCCAGGTTGCGCTGGGCGAGGGCGTCGGCCATCTCCCGCTTGTTGCCGAAGAAGCGGTAGACCGAGCCGATGGGGACACCGGCGCGCTGGGCGACCGCCCGCGTGCTCAGGGCGTCGTAGCCCACCTCGTCGAGGAGGTCGGCGCAGGCGTCCAGGATCCTGGTCAGCCGTTCGGCGCTGCGCCGCTGGACGGGCGCGCGGCGGAGCGATGTCGCTTGGGGCACGGGCTTCATGATGCCTTTCCGCCGGGGCCTGGTGAACCTCACCCCACGGTACGGAGAAGCATGGTCCTTGCACTCATGCGCCGCCGGGCCCCGGTCACCGGCGGCCGTCGGTTTCCCGGACGGCCGGGTCCGACGGCCGGACTCACCCGCCGGCGCCCAAGGACGTGGTCGCGGCCGGCGGCTCCGCCGTGTCCGCCTCCGCGTCGGACACCGTGATGTCGGCGGTGCTCTCGACCGGCTTGCCGCGGACGGCCCACACCGTGCCGTCGTCGGCGTACAGCCGGGCGGTGATCTGGTGGGTGCCCTGCGGGACCAGTCCGGCGGCCAGGTGGTAGGCGGGGGTGCGCAGCCGGGCGACCGGGCGGCCGTCCACGTAGAGGTGGGCGAGGCCGCGTCCGATGGCCGCCGCGGGCCGGGTGCCGGGCGCGGAGCAGCGGAAGTGGCGCAGGGCCAGCCGGACGTCCCAGCCGCCGGCGGCGTCCGGGGTGACCTCGACGGCGACCTCGGGGGCGTTCTTCCTCGGCACCTCGCGCAGGTTCCGGCCGGTCTCGTCGGTGTTGTCCAGGACCTTCCCCACGGGCGAGGGGGCGACCGTGCCCCCGTGCGCCTCGCCGGTGGCACAGGCCACCGCTCCGAACGGCAGCAGGACGCACACCGCGAGTGCGGCGAGAGGTCCACGCGTCCACTTGTTCCACGACATGACCGGGAGCGTAGAACAGCCCGCCGGTGGTCCGGATCCCTCTCAAGTCTGGTTCTGGCCCTACCTCCCTGGGAGGACACCGGAAGCCCTTGCGCGGGCACGCTCTCATTCCTACGGTGTTACATAGGAATCGGGACGCGAGGAGCGAGCATGAGCGGGGACGCACGGAAGACCGCCGAGGGGCTGTCCTATCTGACCGGGTTCGGCAACGAGCACGCCTCGGAGGCGGTGCCGGGCGCCCTGCCCGAGGGCCACAACTCGCCGCAGCGCGCGCCGCTCGGCCTGTACGCGGAGCAGCTGAGCGGTACGGCGTTCACCGAGCCGCGGGCGCACAACCGGCGCTCGTGGCTCTATCGCATCCGCCCCTCGGCCGCGCACCCCGCGTTCACCCGCACCGACAACGGCGGGCTGCGCACGGCCCCCTTCACCGAGACGGTGCCCGACCCCAACCGGCTGCGCTGGAACCCGCTGCCGGAGCCCCCGGCGGGCACGGACTTCCTCGGCGGCCTGTGGACGCTGGGCGGCAACGGCGACGCGACCCAGCGCACCGGCATGGCCGTGCACCTGTACCACGCCGACGCCTCGATGGAGCGGGTCTTCTCCGACGCCGACGGGGAGCTGCTGATCGTGCCCGAGCGCGGCGGGCTGCTGCTGCACACCGAGTTCGGCCGACTGCATGTGGAACCGGGCCATGTGGCGCTGATCCCGCGCGGGGTGCGCTTCCGTGTGGAGCTGCTGGACACCGCGTCGGACGGCGGGCCGCGCCCCACGGCACGCGGCTATGTGTGCGAGAACTACGGGGCGCCGTTCCAGCTTCCCGACCTCGGACCCATCGGCGCCAACGGGCTCGCGAACGCCCGGGACTTCCGGGCGCCGGTCGCCGCGTACGAGGACGTCGAGGGCCCGGTGGAGGTGGTGAACAAGTTCTGCGGCAACCTCTGGACGGCGACGTACGACCACAGCCCCCTGGATGTGGTCGCCTGGCACGGCAACCATGTGCCGTACGTCTATGACCTGCGCCGGTTCAATGTGATCGGCACCATCTCCTACGACCACCCGGACCCGTCGATCTTCACGGTCCTGACCTCCCCGTCGGACACCCCGGGCCTGGCCGGCGTGGACTTCGTGGTGTTCGCGCCGCGCTGGCTGGTGGGCGAGGACACGTTCCGGCCGCCGTACTTCCACCGGAACGTGATGAGCGAGTACATGGGCCTGATCGAGGGCGCGTACGACGCCAAGGCGGAGGGTTTCGTGCCCGGCGGCGGTTCGCTGCACAACATGATGTCCGCGCACGGCCCGGACCGGGAGACCTTCGACCGGGCGAGCGCGGCCGAGCTGAGGCCGCAGAAGATCGACGACGGCCTGGCCTTCATGTTCGAGACCCGCTGGCCGGTGACCCTCACCCCGCAGGCGGCCCGGGCCGACCACCTCCAGCGACGCTACGACGATGTGTGGCAGGGCATGGAGCGCCACTTCCGGGGGTGACCCCCGCCGTTGCGCCGAATGTCCTCGCCGGGTACGGATAGCCGCGTGACCTCCTTCGCTCCGGATTCGATCGTCCTGAACCGCAAGCTGCCGCTGTGGTACCAGGTGTCGCAGTCGCTGCGCGCCTCGATACTGGGCCGCTCACCCGAGGACCCGCTGCGCCTGCCCACCGAGGAACGGCTGGCGGAGCACTACGGCGTGAGCGTGCTGACCATGCGGCAGGCGCTGAAGGAACTGGAGGACGAGGGGCTGATCAGCCGGCACCGGCGGCGCGGCACGTTCATCGAGCCCGACGCCCGGCGCGGGGCGCCGGTGCGGCTGCTGGGCTCGGTGGACGCGATCGTGGCCCAGCAGTCCGGGATGACGACCGAGCTGCTGGACCACGGCCGGGTGCCGGTGCCGGCCGGACTCGCCGAGTACTTCCCGGACCTCACGGAGGTGGCGGCGTACCACCGCCTGCGCAGCGACGAGAAGACCGGCGAGCCGACCAACCACGCCGTCAACCACATCCTCCCCGGCCTGGCCGACCGCATCGACCCGGAGGACCTGATCCGCTGGCCGATGACCAAGGTGCTGCGGGACGTGGTGAAAGCGGACATCAGCCGGATCACGGACACCGTGGAGGCGCGGCTCGCCGACCCGGAGACGGCCCGGCTGCTGGAAGTCCCCCTGCTCAGCCCGATCCTGCACTACACGGGCGTGACCTACGACACCGAGGGCCGGGTGCTGGACGTGGCGGTCATCCACTACCGGGGCGACCGCTTCTCGTTCACCGTGACCCTGGACGCGTAGGCACCCCGCCCCGCCGCGGGCCCCTCGTGGCCGGTCGCGGTCGCGCGGTGGAGCCGCGCATCGCGTACGCTTCCGCGCCCCTCGGGACGCTGCCGTAGCATGCCCAGCGTGACGCGCGACGACGCTCCGCCGCTGGCGGACCTCATGCCGTGGTCCGTCGCACCCCTGCGGCTGGGCCGCGCGTGGCCGACGGCACCCGATCCGGCCTCGCCGAAGGCACGCTGGGACGCCCTGCTGAAGGCCGAAGGGCCCGGCCGGGAGGCCCTGTTCGAGCCGACCCGCGCCCGTACGCTCCAGTCGGCGGTGGGCCAGCTGCCCGGCCAGTCCACCGGCACGGAACGGCTCGCGCGCGCCGAGGGCCCCTGCGCGGAGCCGGTCCGGGTGCTGGCCGCCCCGTTCGACGAGCGGTGGCTGATCCCGGACCACCGGCTGATCGACACGGCCCGCCCGGAGCTGTGGCGGGTGGCGGACGCCCGTCAGGTCTTCACGGTGGAGACGGGCGACGCCGGCACCCCGCTGCTGGCGACCGCGCTCCTGCCCACCCTGCGCACCGGCCGCGTCCGCCCGCTCTACCGCCGGCCCGGCGGCACGGAACCGAACCTGGCCCCGGGCCTGCTGGACCTCCTGGCGGCCCGCCTGGGCGTCCGCCCCACCGCACCGGACATGCTGGCCTGGATCCTGGCGACGGCCCGCCCGGACCTCACCGTCCCGCTCACCGACGACCCCGCGCTGTGGGCGTCCGGCGTGGACCTGGGCCGCCGTGCGCTGTGGCTGATGCGCCGGGACGGGGAACGCCCCAAGCTGCCGGGCGGTCGCCGGCCGTACGTTCGCGCGCCCCTTCCGGGCCTCAGCCGGCTCCGCCCGGGCGGGGACCCCGGGGCCGCCCTCCACTACGACCGCGACGAGGAGACCCTGCATCTGGGAGAGGGCCGCATCTCCCCCGTCCCGCCCGAGGCCTGGGACCACGAGGTGGCGGGCGTCCGGGTGCTGGACGCCTGGTTCGCGGCCCGCACCGCGCCGGGCGAACCGGGCACGCTCGCGGCGATCCGCCCGGCGGCCTGGCCGCAGAGCTGGACGTCGGAGCTGCTGGAGCTGATCACGGTCCTCGCACTGCTGGCGGAACTGCGGCCGGAGCGGGCCGGGTTGGCGGTGCCGTCCGCGGTCACGGCGGCCGAGCTGCGGCAGGAGGGCGTCCTGCCGGCACCGGAGCAGGCCCGCCGTCCCGCTTCGGTCCTGGACCATCACGAGGAGGGCCCGGAGGGACAGTTCGCCCTGCTCTAGTGCCTTTCGCCCGGATCGGCCCGGCCCGGTCCGGACGGGAGGCCCCCGCCCGTCTCCCGGCGGAGCAGGGCGGCCTCCAGGCGGGCGATGTCCTCGGCGTCCTTGGCCCGGCGGGGGCGGGAGGGGTCCCAGACGGGCATCATGCGCTTGATCTCGATCTGGACGCGCGGGTCGACGATCGGCGCCTCCAGCGCGCCGATACGGCCGGGCCCGGCCTCGAGCATCCCGTCCGGCCAGGGCGTACCGGCCCAGGGGCCGCCCGCGACGGTCACCCGGCCCACCGCGTCCGTGGCGACCAGGGTGAAGCTGCTGTCCAGGCCGTCCTTCACGAAGTCGAGCTGGAGGCCGGCCGGCGGCCCCGGCACCGGCGTGTGACCGAGCCGGGCGAGGACATCCGCGAGGGCCCGGGCGTCCTGCGCCCGGGCGAACCAGTCGATGTCCCCGTGTTCCCGGGTGATCTCGCCGAGGAAGAAGTCCATGGCCCAGCCGCCGCGCAGCCAGAGCGGGACGCCGCTGTCCCGGGCGGCCTCCAGGACCCTTGCGATCAGGTCCAGTTGATGCCGGGCACGCTCCTGGTCCACTGCCTTCCCCCCTGTTCGGACGAGCGATTGCGGCGGCAGCCTGCGCAAGGGTGCGGGAGAACCGCGTGGCCGGCCCGCCGCGGGCCGAGTGAGCCCGTACCGCCGGCGCACTGCTGACAAAGCCGCCGCTCAGGGGCCATGATCCGGTCATGGACCAGCCGATTGATCAGCCGACGGACCAGCCGATGGACCAGCCGATGGACCAGTTCGTGGACCGGCCCCCGCGGCGGCAGCCCCTGCCCCTGGAGGGCATCACCGTCGTCGCCGTCGAACAGGCCGTGTCCGCGCCCTTCGCGACCCGGCAGCTCGCCGACCTGGGCGCCCGGGTCATCAAGGTGGAGCGGGTCGACGGCGGCGATTTCGCGCGCGGTTACGACACCGCGGCCCGTGGCCTCGCCTCGCACTTCGTGTGGTGCAACCGCGGCAAGGAGTCCCTCGCGCTGGACCTGAAGGACCCGCGCGGGCTGGACGTCGTACGGCGGCTGGTCGCGGACGCGGACGTGTTCGTGCAGAACCTCGCGCACGGCGCGGCGGCCCGGCTCGGCCTGGACGCGGCCACGCTGTGCGCCGCGCACCCGCGGCTGATCGCGGTGGACATCTCGGGCTACGGCGGCTCGGGGCCGTACGCGGACAAGCGGGCGTACGACATGCTCGTGCAGTGCGAGGCGGGCCTGGTGTCGGTGACCGGGACGCCGGAGCAGCCGGTGAAGGCGGGCATCCCGGCGGCGGACATCGCGGCGGCCATGTACGCGTTCTCCGGGGTGCTGGCCGCGCTCGTGCGGCGCGGGACGACCGGGCGGGGCGGGCCGGTGGAGGTGTCCATGCTGGAGGCGCTCGCCGAGTGGCTGGGCCATCCGCTGCACCACGCGATGCACGGAGGTGAGCCGCCGGCCCGGACCGGCCTCGCGCACGCCGTGATCGCGCCGTACGACGCCTACCCGACCGCGGACGGCGGGCGGGTGCTGCTGTCCGTGCAGAACGACCGGGAGTGGCGGCGGCTGGCCGAGCAGGTCATGGGCCGCCCCGCACTGGCCACCGACCCGGCGTACGCGACCAACGCCGCGCGGGTGGCGCACCGGGAACGGACCGACGCCCTGGTCGCCGGGGCGCTGCGGGTGCTCGGCACCGAGGAGGCGCTGGCCCGGCTGGAGCGGGCGGGCATCGCCTGCGCCCGGCTGCGGGACCTGCACGAACTGGCGGAGCATCCGCAGCTGGCCGCCCGGGAGCGCTGGCGTCGGGTGGGATCGCCCGCCGGGCCGCTGAAGGCGCTGCTGCCTCCCATCACTCTGCCGGGCGGGGACGAGGCACGGATGGGTGACGTGCCCGCGCTCGGGCAGCACACCGGCGCGCTGCTGCGTGCCGTGGGGATGACGGACGCCGAGATCGCAGCGCTGCGCCGGGACGGTGTGGCGGCCTGAGCGCGGGCATGCCCGCGCGGTGGCCGCGTCGATGGCCGGTTCGGTGACCCGTGGGGGCAGCCGGTCAGTGACCGCCGAACAGCGAACGACGCAGCCGGCGCAGCGGCGCGAAGAGGGAGACGCGACTCACCCGCGCGCCCCGGTCGCTGCGCTTGTGCGCGGAGTCACGTGCTGTCAGCTCAACGATCAGCGAGGTCGCCTCGATCGTCTCCCGCTGCGGTATGGCGGGACCCGCCAGTACCGACAGATGGCGGTCGAGACGCGAACTGGTCGCGCTGCTTCCGCAGGTGATCGCAGGGACCCTGGCCCTGCTGCGCATCGTTATCTGCTCCATGTCACTCCCCACCCGTACGAGTCACCCGGCCCGGGCAGGGTAACCCTATCGCCCCAGTGGGGCATGCGTGTATCTCGCCCACAGGATTCACCTTCCCCGTAAGGGTGTTGACCATCCCCGTTCGATCACTCTCCGAATCCAACCGATTTCAGGGTGAGTTGGACAACCGGCTGGCCGGTGGGCTGCGCTGACCCTCCGTCAGGCTCGACGGTTACGGCGAGTGACGTCGAGGAGGTGTCGAGACCCTTCGCGACCAAGGGCGTGTCGCCCGCGAGAAGGCCCAGGGAGCGCGGTTGCGCACGGGGGCGCATGAGCCAGAGCTGGTGGACACGTCCGCCGGGCGGGGTGCCGTATCCGCCGAGGGTGACGACGGCCGTCCGCTCAGATGCGGAAGCGATCACTCCGAAACTTCGGCCGCGTCCGTCCTCGCTGCTCGCCGCGCGGGCGTCGGAAGCGGCCAGAACGTGGGCGATCTCACGTGCCCGGGCCTGCTCGGCGGCGAGCCGGTCCTCGGTGCGGTGCGCCTGGACCGCGAAGAGGGAGGCGACGACGAGGGCCGCGGCGGCGGTGGCCGTGGCGAACGGGGCGAGGAGGGGGCGGCCCCGGGGCGCCCGGGTGCGTCCCGGCGGGGGCTGGGTGCCCCAGACGTGCGGCGGCAGCCGGCGGGTGCGCGGCCGGGCCTGCGCCTCCTGGCGGGCGGCGCCGTTCCCGAAGGGGGCCGGCTCCTGGGGGGTGGCGCGTACGGCGGCCAGCACCCGGTCGCGCAGGGCGGCGGGCGCGGGGGCCGCGGTGGACCAGGCCAGGCGGACGGCGTCCTCGGCCAGGTCCCGCACCTCGGCGGCACAGCGGTCGCAGCCCGCCAGATGCTTTTCGAAGCGGCGCCGCTCGGCCGGTTCCAGGGCGTCGAGCGCGTAGGGCGCGGCGAGCGAGTGCGGATCCTCGCCGCGCAGCCTGCCGAGGATGCTCATGCGGCGCCTCCCAGGCACTGGCGCAGCCGGGTGAGACCGTCGCGCATCCGCGTCTTGACCGTGCCGAGCGGCAGGGAGAGCCGTTCGGCCACCTCACGGTAGGTGTAGCCGTCGTAGTAGGCGAGGGTCACCGACTGGCGTTGCAGGGCCGTGAGCCGGGTCAGACAGCGGCGCACCCACTCGCGTTCCAGGCCGGCCTCGACCTCCTCGGCGACCTGGTCGAACGCGGGTTCTCCGGCGCGCAGGGCCTCGCGCTGCTCGCGTTCCCCGGCCGCGCGGGCGCTGCGCACCCGGTCGACGGCGCGGCGATGGGCGAGGGTGAGGATCCAGGACAGGGCGCTGCCCCTTCCGGGGTCGAACCGGCCCGCGGAGCGCCACAGTTCGAGCAGCACCTCCTGGGCGACCTCCTCGGACTGGGCGGGGTCGCGCACCACCCGGCGCACCAGCCCGAACACCGGCCCGGACACCAGTCCGTACAGTTCCTCGAACGCCCGCTGGTCGCCGCCGGCCACGAGACCCAGCAGCTCCTCCGCCTGTCTGCCGGGCCCCTCTTGGGGGCCGCAGCCGGCTCTTCCCCGCGTACCGCGCATCCGCACCGCACACACCTCCCCGAGGTGATACGTATCCGCGGGCCGAAAACGCGGGTCCCGAGCCGGGAAAAAGTTTTTTCCCCTCCGACCAAACCGATCGGCGGGTTCGCTCCGTATACCCGTCCGTCAAAGGCAAGTCGGCACTGAGGACGGACGGCATGACACCTGTTTTCTCCAGGAGCGGCACGGGACGCGCGGGCCTGGTCACGCTCATCTGCGGCGCGTTGGCCGCCGGAGGGCTCACGGCCGCCGGCGTCGCCACGCTGGCACCCGGGGCGGCCTCCGCCTCCTCCCACCGGGAGGCCCCGCTGATCTCGGGCACCCCGCAGTACGACAACACCGACCTGTACGCGTTCGTCAGCCCGGACAAGCCCGACACGACGACGCTGGTGGCGAACTGGATCCCCTTCGAGGAACCGGCCGGCGGTCCGAACTTCTACACCTTCGCCGACGACGCCCAGTACGACCTGCACATCGACAACAACGGTGACGCGCAGGGCGATCTGGTGTTCCGCTACACCTTCAAGACCCACACCAAGAACGGTGACACGTTCCTCTACAACACGGGACCGGTCACCAATCTGGCCGACCCCGACCTCAACATCACGCAGACCTACGACCTCGACCTCATCCGTCTGAAGAACGGGCACGAGATGTCGAGCACGAAGCTCGCCGACGACGTGCCGGCCGCTCCGTCGAACGTCGGCAAGGCGTCCATGCCGGACTACGGCAAGCTGCGCTCGCAGGCCGTCTACAAGTCGCCGGGCGGCACGACGACCTTCGCCGGGCAGGCGGACGACCCGTTCTTCCTGGACCTGCGGGTCTTCGACCTGCTGTACGGCGGGAACCTCAGCGAGGTCGGCCGGGACACCCTCAAGGGCTACAACGTCAACACCATCGCCCTGCAGGTGCCCAACGACCTGATCCGCGAGTCCGCCCACCAGCCCGTCGTCGGCATCTGGTCGACCACCCAGCGCCGTAACGCGCAGGGCTACTACAGCCAGGTCTCCCGCCTGGGCAACCCGCTGGTCAACGAGGTCGTCAACCCGCAGAAGGACAAGGACAGGTTCAACGCCTCGCAGCCCGCGTACGACGGGCAGTTCCTGAAGAACGTCACCAACCCCGAGCTGCCGAAGCTCATCGAGTCCATCTACAAGATCAAGGCGCCCGCCGAGCCGCGCAACGACCTGGTCGACGTATTCCTCAAGGGCGTCAAGGGGCTCAACCAGCCGCCGAAGGTCAAGGCTTCGGAGCAGCTGCGGCTGAACACCTCGGTCAAGCCGAGCATGCATCCCAAGCGGCTGGGTGTGCTGGACGGTGACAACGCGGGCTTCCCGAACGGCCGTCGGCTCACCGACGACGTGATCGACGAGGCGCTGCAGGTCGTCGAGGGTGAACTGGTCGGCTCCAAGAACGACCTGGGTGACGCGGTCGACAAGAACGACAAGAACTTCGAGAAGCACTTCCCGTACGTCGCCGAGCCCACGGCCGGTTCGCGCGGCCGGCTCGCCAAGGGCACGACCGCGGGCACGGACGTGCGCAGCCAGCTCGGCGACGCCCTCCAGCCGGCCGGGTCGTCCTCCGGCGGTTCCGGGAACACCATGCTGATCGCCGCCTCCGCGGCCTCCGGTGCGGCCGGGATCCTGCTGCTCGTGACCGCCTTCACGTGGTGGCGCCGGCGCATGCAGCGCGCGTACTGACCCCCGCACCCACCAAGACCGGCGCGGCCCGTGTTCCCCCCTCCCCCACGACGGGCCGCGCCTTCCACACGACCGACGGAGGACAAGGCATGGGCCCGCGCGGGCAGGACGACGAGAAGGACGGGCGTACGGCACCCACGTCCGGGCACGACCGCCCGGCACCGCCTTCGCCTCCGGGGCCGCGAACCGCCGGGAACGGTGCGGAGCCGGGCACCGGAGAACACCGCAGCGGCGCCGAGCCCGACGACGCCCGGGAGCACCCGCCGGCCACCGACGGGAACGAGGACGCCGGCAGCGGGCACGAGGGTGCCGACGGTCAGTGCGAGGGTGCCGGCACCGACGGGAGCAGAGGCGCCGTCGGTGGCAGCGGCGAAGCCGCTGGTGCCGACGACCGGCCCGAGGGTGCCGGCACCGACGGGAGCAGAGGCGCCGTCGGTGGCAGCGGCGAAGCCGCCGGTGCCGCCGGGGAGAGCGGGGGTGTCCCCGACGGAGGCCAGGGTGACGCCGGCCGGAGTGAGGGTGCCGCCTTCGGCAGCGAGGGTGTCCCCGACAGGAGCGAAGGCGCCGCCGGCCGGAGTGAGGGTGCCGGCGGTCGGCGTGAAGGTATCGACGGTGGGGCGGAGCGGGTCGCCGCCGTTCGCCGGGTCGGGGCGGTCGGGCGGCGCCGGCGGGGGGCGCAGCTCGTCGCCTGCGCGGCCCTGCTCGCGGTCGCCATGACCGGCGGCGCCATCGCGCTCGGCACCGGCCGGGCGCCGGCGGTCCAGCCGGTCGCCGCCGGCGCCGTGGACCCCGGTGTCCTGGGCGGAGGGGACCTGGACGCGAGCATCACCGCGCTCCAGACCCATCTACGGGCCCAGCCGAAGGACTCCGGCGGCTGGGCCACCCTCGGTCTGGCCTACGTGGAGCAGGCGCGCACCAAGGCCGACCCGTCCCGGTACCCGCAGGCGGAGCGAGCGCTGCGGCGCTCCCTGTCACTGGCGCCGGACAGCGATCAGGCCCTGGCCGGCCGCGCCGCCCTCGCCGCCGCCCGGCACGACTTCACGAACGCCCTGGCCTACGCGGACGCGGCCCTGCGGCAGAACCCGTACAGCGAACGCGCGCTGTCCTCCCGGATCGACGCCCTGGTCGAACTCGGCCGCTACGCCGAGGCGTCGACGGCCGCCCGGACCGCCGACGCGCGCAAGCCGGGCGTGCCGGTGTTCACCCGGTACGCCTACGTCCACGAGCTGGCCGGCGACGTGACCACCGCGCGCCGGGTCCTCGAACAGGCGCTGGCCGCCGCCTCGTCGCCGGGCGACACGGCGTACGTCGCCACCCAGCTCGGCCAACTCGCGTGGAACCAGGGCGACTACAAGTCCGCACTGACCTGCTACGCCCGCGCCCTGGCCGCGGACGACGGCTACCTCCCGGCGCTGGAGGGCCGGGCCCGCGCCCGGGCGGCCGACGGCGACCGGGCGGGGGCGGTCAAGGACATGGAGGCGCTGGTGGCACGCTCCCCGCTGCCCGGACCGCTGGTCGAGCTGGGCGAGCTGTACGAGGCACGGGGCGCGGCCGGCGACCGGGCGCGGGCCCGGCGGCAGTACGCCCTGGTCGACGCCTGGACCGCGCTGGCCCGCGCCAACGGCGTCAACGCCGACCTGGACACCGCGCTGGCCGCCGCCGAGCACGGCGACCGGCGGGCCGCCCTGCGTGCGGCCCGCGCCGAGTGGGCCCGCCGGCACACCGTGCACACGGCGGACGCCCTCGCCTGGGCGCTGCACGTCAACGGCCGTGACCGGGAGGCCCTTCCCTACGCCCGCCGGGCCACGGCCACCGGCTACCGCAACGCCGCCTTCCGCTACCACCGCGGTGTGATCGAGCTGGCCACGGGCCACCGGGCGGCCGGCCGGGCCTCGCTGGCCTCCGCTCTGAGGCTCAACCCGGGCTTCTCCCCGCTCGGCGCCGCGCGGGCCCGCACGGCGCTGGAGGGAGCCGAGTGAAGCTCCGTCCGCTGTGCGTCCTGCTCGCCGTGTGCGCCCTGGCCCTGCTGCCGGCCGGCACCGCGAGCGCGCACCCCCTCGGCAACTTCACCGTCAACCGCTACGACGGTCTGGTCGCCGCTCCCGGGCAGCTCCGCGTCGACCATGTGGAGGACCTCGCCGAGATCCCGGCGACACAGGCCAAGCCCGAGATCGAGCGGCTCGGACTGGCCGCGTGGGCCCGGCAGCGCTGTGCCGGGGCCGCCGCAGGGAGCAGGCTCAGCGTGGACGGGCGTGCGGCCGCGCTGACCGCCGCCCGCAGCAGCGCGCGCCCGCGGCCCGGCCAGGCCGGTCTCGACACCCTGCGCGTGGAGTGCCGGCTGACCGCGCCGCTCCCCCGCGGTGCCACCGTCAGCCTCGGCTTCCACAGTGCCGGCGCCGACGGCGGGCCCGGCTGGCGGGAGATCACGGCGCGCGGCGACCGGATGACGCTGAGCGCGACGGACGTGCCGAAGACGTCGGTCTCCCGGGAACTGACCGTCTATCCCCAGGACCTGCTGTCCTCCCCCGCCGACACCGCCACCGCCTCCCTGCGGGTGCGGCCCGGCGGCCCGGCGCTCGCGGCGGACGCGCAGCGGCAGGCGGCCACGGGGTCCGGCGTGCTCCCTCGGGGAGCCGACCGCTGGACCCGGGCCCTGGACGACCTCGTGGCCCGGCAGGACCTCACCGTCGGCTTCGCCGCGCTGGCCCTGCTCATCGCGGTCGTCCTGGGCGCGATGCACGCCCTCGCGCCGGGCCACGGCAAGACCCTGATGGCCGCGACGGCGGCGGCGCGCGGGGGCCGGGCCCGGCCGCGGGACGTGCTGCCGCTGGCGGCCTCGGTCACCGTGACGCACACCCTGGGCGTGGTCGCCCTGGGCCTCCTCGTCACGGCCGGCTCCGCCGCCACGCCCACGGTGATCTCCTGGCTGGGCATCGCCGGCGGCGCCCTGGTGCTGGCGGCGGGCGTGACGCTCGTGCGCCGGGCCTGGCACAACCGCGCGCACGCGGTGGCCGTGCCCCGGGAAGCGGCGGTACGGCGGGAGCTGGCGACCGTGGGTGCCGGACACGGCGCCGCCGACCACCCTCACGAGCACAGCGGTGTCGAACACACCCATGGGGGCCACACCCATGGGGGCCACACCCATGGCCACCCGCACGGCCATGAGGAGCACAGCCATGGGGAGCACGCCCATGGGGCGCACCACCATGGGGACGAGGCGCACGGCGGTCACTCACATGGAGAGCACACCCACGCCGGCCACACCCACACCCACAGCCACACCCACGGAGGTCACACCCACAGCCACGGCGGCCACACCCATACTCACGGCGGGCACACCCACACCCATCCCACCGCCCCGACCCTCCGCGGCACGATCCTGCTCGGGTTCGCCGGCGGGCTGGTGCCCAGTCCCTCCGCCGTCGTCGTGCTGGTCGGCGCCGCCGCGCTCGGCAAGGCGTGGTTCGGCCTGCTGCTCGTCGTGGCGTACGGGGCGGGTCTCGCGCTGACCCTCACCGCGGCCGGTTTCGCCGTCGTACGGCTGGGTGCGGGGGCGGCCCGGGTGCTGGAGCGGCGCCCGCGCTGGGCCACGCACCCGCTGACCGCCCTGGCGCACCGGACCCTGCCGCTCGTGTCCGCGCTGGTCGTGCTGGCGCTGGGCACGGGACTGGTGCTCAAGGGGGCCGCATCCGCGCTGGGCTGAGCTACTTTTGTGGAGAATTCGCGCGAGATGCCGTGGGGGGCGCCCGTGTCCGAAGAACCGGGCCGTGAACGTGTGATCGCGGGACGCTACCGTCTGCTGTCCCCGCTGGGCGAGGGCGGCATGGGGACCGTGTGGCGCGCCCTGGACGAGGTGCTGCACCGCGAGGTGGCCGTCAAGGAGGTGCGGGCGCCGGCGGGGCTGCCCGGTCCCGAGATCGAGCGGATGTACGCGCGTCTGGAGCGCGAGGCATGGGCGGCGGCCCGGGTCGCGAACCGCAACGTGGTCACGGTGTACGACGTGGCGCTGGAGGGCGGCCGGCCGTGGATCGTGATGGAGCTGGTGCGCGGGCCGTCCCTCGCCGACCGGCTGGAGACGGAGGGGCCCCTGCCGCCGCAGCACGCCGCGCGGATCGGCGCGGAGGTGCTGTCCGCGCTGCGGGCCGCGCACTCCGTCGGGGTGCTGCACCGGGACGTGAAGCCGGCGAACGTGCTGCTCGCCGACGACGGCCGGGTGGTCCTCACCGACTTCGGCATCGCCACGGTGGAGGGCAGCTCGGCCCTGACCATGACCGGCGAGGTGGTCGGCTCGCCCGAGTTCCTGGCGCCGGAACGGGCGTTGGGCCGTACCCCCGGGCCCGAGTCGGACCTGTGGTCGCTCGGGGTCCTGCTGTACGCGACCGTGGAGGGCATCTCCCCGTTCCGGCAGGACACACCGCTCAGCACGCTGCGGGCCGTGGTGGACGAGGAGTTGCCGCCACCGCGGTGGGCCGGGCCGCTCGCGCCCGTCATCCGGGGGCTGCTGCGCAAGGACCCCGCCGAGCGGCTGCCGGCGGAGCGGGCGGAGCGGGAGCTGCGGCTGGTCGCGGCGGGCGGGACGGTACGGGCGGACACCGCGCCCTCCGCGACGCCGTATCCGCCGACGGTGATGGTCCGGCACCCGGAGCCGTCCCGCACCCCGCCGGCGCCCCTGCCCGGCGGGTATCCGGAGCCCGGCACCACGGCCGCCGGGCCGGACCGGGAGCCGCGGCGCGACCGTCGCGGCGCCGTCGTGCTGGCCGCGGGCGTGCTGGCCGTGCTGCTGGCCCTGGCGGGACTGACGTACGCGTTGCTCAACCACGACGGCGGGAAGGAGCGGGGGGACGACACGGTGAGCACCGGCCGCACCGGCGGCGGAGCGCACACGCCGGCGAGAACGCCGACGCCGAGCGCCGGAGCGAGCACCGACAGCGCGCCGCGGTCGCCCACGCACGCCGGCACGTCGGCGAGCGGTCAGCCGGTTCAGACGGTGCACGTCACGCTGACCGGGGCGCACACGGAGTACTCCGGGAGCTGCCCGCCGCCGGACGCGCAGGCACCGGCGTTCACGGCGGAGTTCACGGTGGGGCGGCTGCCCGCGCAGGTCGAGTACCGGTGGGTGCTCGCGCACGGATCGGTGTCGGACGCCGGCTGGCAGACGCTGCCGTTCCCGGCGGACGGACCGCGCACCCGGCAGCGGCAGGTGACGGTGACGACGTACGCGACCGGCGGGACGATCGAGAACGAGATCAGCGTGGAGGTGCGGGGTCCGGTGCGGGCGACGTCGGACCCGGTGCCGTTCTCGGTGACCTGTACGACGCCGGCGGAGACCCCGACGGACGGGGCCCCCGCCTCACCGTCGGGCTCGCCCTGAGCGGCGAGCCCGTACGGGTCAGGCCGCGTTCGTGAGCACCGGCAGGTAGCCACCGGACTGACCGGACGCGGTCGGGTGGTACGACTCGCCGATGTCGAGCCAGTTGAGGCTGTGCAGCCAGGAGCCGGCGGAGCAGATCTCGTGGCCGGAGAACGTGGTGCGGACGTCGCCGAAGACGAAGTTGTGGGCGGTGGCACGGGTCTTGATGGCGGCGTCCATGTAGTCGGCGGCGCCGTTGATCGCGGACCGCTTGGCCTCGGAAAGTCCGAGGCAGGACTGGCCGAGCAGGTAGAAGCGGGGGTAGCCGATGACGACCACCCGGGCGGACGGGGCTTTGGCGCTGATCGCGTTGTAGACGGTGTCCAGCTTTCCGGGGAGCGTGCTCGCGACGTACGCCTTGGCGGTGTTGATCCGGGAGAGGCAGGCGCTGTCGGACTGGAGCACACAGGTCGTCATGACGTCGGCGAAGCCGGCGTCGTTGCCGCCGATGCTGATGGACACCAGCGAGGTGGAGGTGTTCAGCGAGCCGAGCTGGCCGGAGAGCACGTCGTCCGTCGTCGCGCCCGAACAGGCGTTGAAGGCGAACGAGGAGGGGCTGTGCGCGGCGTTCCACAGGTAGGGGTAGGCCTTCGTGCTGCGCTTGCAGTCGCCGCTTGAGCTGATGTAACTGCCGGATCCCACTCCGGAGGAGTAGGAGTCGCCGAGCGCCACGTAGCCGCCGGCCGCGGCCGTCGATGACGCCTGCGCCGAAGCGGCCCCGGTGAGCCCGAGGCCGGCGGCGAGGAGGAGCGAGGTAACGAATCCGGTAAGTCGGGAACGTCTCATGGAACCTCCCTTTAGCAGGATCTCTGCCACAACTGTCGTAGCAACTACGCGTGTTGACGGGAAGTGTTCATGCCAAAACTTTTGTGCTCTCAACAGGATCGGCCCAAGACGTTCACGGCTCATATATTGCGTGTGCATGTCATGTCTGTTGACCGCTCGTCAACTCCGCCCGCCGGCCCGCACGCCCCCTGCTCCCCAGGGGCCTCCCGCCCTCCGGGGAACACCTGCGCGCGGGGGGTCGTCGTCTTGACGGCCCGACGACGGCTGCGCCACATTGAAGCCCGGCATCCGGCGCGTCGGGGGGCAAAGTCGCCAATGCAGACCATACGTAGCAAGTCACCTTCACCGGGGGGCGCCGAGGCGGACGCCGACGGGACGCGGTCAGGGCCGGGAAGGGGCCTGACCGCGTTGCTCGCCGGAGCCGCGACCGCCGTCGCGGCGGCGGGTGCGCTCCCAGCCCGGCGACGGTCCCGCGGGGCGGGGCGGAGTGGCCGGGGTGCCGTGCACCCTGTCACCGTCGCGCGGGGTGCCGGCGGTGCTCGCCTCGCCAGCGGGCAGGCCGACCAAGGTCACCACCAGGGCCAGAACGGCCGCACCCACGCCGAGCAGCGCGATGAGCCGCCATCACCCCATCCCCATATACCGCGCCCATGACGTCCCATCATGGACAACAGTGACGGCGCAACCCGCCGGGCGAGCCCGACTTGGGGATGCCCGCCGGCCGTACGGGCGCGGGGCTCTCCCGCCCCGCGGCCGCGCCGCGACGGGGTCCCCCGGGTCCGGGCGCGGCCGATGGTCCGGGGAACGGCCGGCCACGGACGGCCGCGGACGGCCGCGGGGGAAGAACCGCTCTTCCAGCGGAGCGCCCGGCGGCGGAAAAGCCGTGCGCGGAGGGCATCCGTGCCGGATCATGGCGGCATGTCCGCGAACCCACACGACGCTCTGCCGATCCGGCTCCACGTCGACGACTCCGACTCACCGTCCGACGTCGTCGACGCGCTGTTCCTCGGCCGCTTCGCGACGGGCGAGCAGCCGTACTCGCACGCCGCCAACATCGACCGCGTGCGCTCCGGCGCGACGCTGCTGCCGGAGGGGGCCCGGGTGCTGCGGGTCGCCCGGGACGACGACCGCAGCGCGACCCTCGCCGAGGGGGACGGCTGGACCCTGCTGATCTCCCGCTGGAACCGGGGCGCGGACGTGACGGTCACTGCGACCACCGCCGAGCTGGCCCAGCAGGTCCTCGACCAGGCCACGGACGGCGCTGCCGACGAGCCGGAACCGCAGCCGGAGAATGTGACGATGGGGTTCTGGTACGTCTCCCCGCGGCGCGGCCCGCACCGCACCACCCGGCAGATCTCGGCGGGTACCTGGGACGAGGTCCGGCCCAACTACACGGCGCCGGTGGCCGACGCCATGGACCGCCTGATGGGGACGACCCCCGTGGACATCGCGGGCCGGCTGCTCCTGCTGCACGGCCCGCCGGGCACCGGCAAGACCTCCGCACTGCGGACACTGGCCCGTTCCTGGCGGGACTGGTGCCAGGTGGACTGCGTCCTGGACCCCGAGCGGCTCTTCTCCGACGTCGGCTATCTGATGGACATCGCGATCGGTGAGGACGACGGCGCGGGCAAGGGCCGCTGGCGTCTGCTGCTGCTGGAGGACTGTGACGAGCTGATCCGCGGTGAGGCCCGGCACACGGCGGGCCAGGCCCTGTCCCGGCTGCTGAACCTCACCGACGGCCTGCTCGGCCAGGGCCGCAACGTCCTGGTCGGTGTCACCACCAACGAGGACCTGGAGCGTCTGCACCCGGCCGTGGTCCGCCCCGGCCGCTGCCTCGCCCGCATCGAGGTGGGCCCGCTGACCCGCACGGAGGCGGTGGACTGGCTCGGCACCGAGCAGGGCGTGGGCCGGGAGGGCGCGACCCTGGCCGAGCTGTACGCGCTGCGCCGGGGTACGGCGCCGACGTCGGTGCCGGGGGCCCGGGAGGGAGCGGACGCGGGGCTGTACCTGTAGTGCTTTCATGAGGGTATGACCCTGCATGTCGGCACGTCGGGGTGGCAGTACAAGGACTGGCGGGACCTCGTCTATCCGGCCGGGGTGCCGACGCGGCTGTGGCTGGAGGAGTACACCCGGCTGTTCGCGACGGTGGAGATCAACAACGCGTTCTACCGGCTGCCGTCGTACGACACCTTCGCCTCCTGGCGCGACCGTGTCCCGCCGGACTTCGTGGTCGCGGTCAAGGCCAGCCGGTATCTCACCCACATCAAGCGCCTGAAGGACCCCGAGGAGCCGGTGCACCGGCTGATGAGTCACGCGGCGGGCCTCGGTGACCGCCTGGGCCCGGTCCTCCTCCAGTTGCCGCCCACCCTGCGTGCCGACCCGCCCCTGCTGGACGCCTGCCTGGCCTGTTTCCCGCCCGCGACGAGGGTGGCCGTGGAGCCCCGGCACGACAGCTGGTGGACGCCGGAGCTGCGGCGCGTCCTGGAGTCCCGGGGCGCGGCCCTGTGCTGGGCGGACGTCCTGGCCCGCCCGGTCGTCCCGCTGTGGCGCACCGCCGGCTGGGGCTACGTCCGCTTCCACCAGGGCCGCGCCCGGCCCTGGCCGCGTTACGGCAGGCGCTCGCTGGAGACCTGGGTGGACCGCATCGCCACGACGTGGTCCGACGCCGAGGACGTGTACGCGTACTTCAACAACGACCCGGGGGGTGCGGCGGTGCGGGACGCGGTGGCGTTCGGACGGACGGCACGGAGAGCGGCCCTGACGGTGACACGCGTCCCGGAACCGCTGAAACTCGGCTGACCCTGCTCAACCCACCCCGACCGCATCCCACGTGACCGGCCCGCCCGTCCTGCCCCGCGCTCGGCCACGGCGTACGGAGCCGGCGGTGCCGGGCCGTCATCGGCCGCCCGGACGCACCGCTCCGCTACTCTCCGTAGGCCGCCCGCAGGGCATCCCGCACGGCGGCCAGCGCGTCCGGCTCGGCCAGCCCCAGCCGCCGCACCCGCTCCACGTACGCCTGCGCGGCCAGCGACGCCTCACGCACCGCGGCCGAGCCGGCGGCCGCCACGAACGTGCCGTTGCGCCCCCGCGTCTCGATCACCCCGTCGCCCTCCAGCGCCCGGTACGCCTTGGCCACCGTGTTGACCGCGAGCCCCAGGGACTCGGCCAGCCCCCGCACGGTCGGCAGCCGGTACCCCACCGGGAGCACCCCGGATCGCGCCTGCTCGGAGATCTGCGCCCGCACCTGCTCGTACGGGGGCGCGCTGTCATCGATGCGGATCTTCAGGCTCACAAGCCCGATTGTCGCGCACGCGCCGGAAAATGAGAGGCAGCGGGGCACCCCGCCCCGTACGGTGCGTCCACATGACAGTCCTCGTACGCGATCTCCGCCCCGACGTCCCCGCGGACGCCGAGGCCTTCACCCGGGTCCGCCGGCTCGCGCTTCCGTACATCCTGTTCACCCCGGACTCGGTCCGGCACGCCGCCACGCAGACGCATCCCGACGCCCGGTTCCGGCCGCTCGTCGCCGAGGAGGACGGCGAGGTGATCGGCACGGCACAGGTCCATCTGGTCCCGGACAGTTCCGAACCGGGCCAGGCCTGCCTGAACATCTACGTCCGCCCGGACCGCACCCACCGCGGTGCCGGCCGGCTGCTGGTGGAGGCCGCCGAGGAGTACCTGGCCTCCCTGGGCGCGGCCAAGCTGTTCGCCTGGGCCCTGGACGAGCCGGCCAACCGGGCCTTCGCCGAGCGGCACGGCTACCGCCCGGGCCGCTCCGCCCACTTCCTCCGGCTGGACCTGGCGCACGGCACCCTGCCCCCGCTCCCGGAGATCCCGGCCGGCGTCGGGCTGCGTACCGCCGCCGACTTCGCGGACGACCCCCGGCCGCTGTTCGAACTGGACGCGGAGACGATCCTCGACGAACCCAGCGACGTGACCTACGAGTTCACGGACTACGACGCCTGGCTCAAGGAGACCTGGAACCACCCCCTGCTGGACCGGGAGCTGACCACGGCCGCCTGCGTCGACGGCCGTCCGGTCGCCTTCACCGTGGCCTACACCGACGGCGACGGCCGCTACGCCACCGCGATGACCGGCACCGCCCGCGCCCACCGCGGCCGCGGCCTGGCCAAGCTCGCCAAGATCCACTCCCTGCACCGGGCCCGGGCCGCCGGCCTCACCGAGGCGTTCACGGGGAACGACACCGGCAACGACGCCATGATCGCGATCAACAAGTGGCTCGGGTACGAGGTCTGCGCGACGGAGGTGCGCTATGTCCGCGAACTCGGCTGAGCCGGCGGACCGGCTGGAGATCGTGCTGGTCAAGGCGGGCCGCACGAAGATCCGTTATCCGGCGGAGCTGCTCGGGGACGACGGCACCCGGATCGCCGTACGCGCGCCGTGGGCCGGCTCCGGGGTGCGCGACTTCGGCTTCGTGCGTTTCGAGCCGGGAGACGTGTTCACCGAGTACTACTGGCGGGACCGGTGGTACTCGGTGAAGGAGGTGCGCGCCGCGGACGGCTCCGTCAAGGGCTGGTACTGCGACATCACGCGCCCCGCGGTGCTCTCCCCCGCTCGGACGCGGCCGGGCGGGGAGACCGCCGTCGGCGCGGAGCTGGTCGTGGAGGACCTCGACCTGGACCTGTGGCGCTCCGCGGACGGCCGGGACGTACGGCGGCTGGACGAGGACGAGTTCGCCGAGAGCGGGCTCACGGAGACCGACCCCGAGGCCGCGTCCGCCGCGCTCGCCGCCCTCGACACGCTGGAGGCGCTGGCGCTCCGCGAGGGCGGCTTCGAGGAGTTGCTGGCCTGACCGGCCGCCGGGCGGCGGGTCACACGGTCGCCACCACCGCGTACCGCTCGTCGTCCACGTCCTTCCCCCACAACCGGGAGTGGGCGGACAGTCGCTCCACGCGCAGGTCGCTGGTCAGCGGTTCCAGGAGGGCGGTGAGCCGTCCGGCGGGCATGCCGACCGGGGACAGGGTCCCCCAGACGCCCTCGACCAGCACGAACCGTCCTTGGGGCCGCAGCAGTTCCCGCCAGTGCCGCAGCGCCCCGGCCGGGTCGGGCAGGGCCCACAGCACATGCCGTACCAGGACCACGTCGAAGCGCCGCTCCCCCACCGGCGGGGCCGCGGCGTCCCCGCACAGGATCTCCGCGGCGCGGCCGGCGAGCTTGGTCCGGGCCCGCTCGGTCATCGCCGGGGACCGGTCGACAGCCGTCACCCGGTGCCCCTGCTCGACAGCGAGGAGTGACAGGCTGCCGGTGCCGCAGCCGAGGTCGAGGACGTCGGCCGGGTACCCGGGGAGCCAGGCGCGCAACCGGCCGGCCCAGGCGGCGCGGACCTCGGGGTCGCGCAGTCCGTGGTCCGGTTCCTCGTCGAAGTCGGCGGCCCGCGCATCCCAGTCCGCTTCCGGGGCAACCGTGTCCGTGTTCTCGCTCGTCATGCCCGGATAGTGACACACACCACTGACAGCGCGGACGTGACAGCCGCCACTGACATCCCGGCACCGATGAGGAACTCTCCCCGAAAGCGTCTACCTCCGTGACAACGCGGAACTCGGTAGGCACTGAAGGAGGCAGCCATGCGCCGCGTGACCGTGCACAAGCCCCTGAAGAGGACGGACAGCCGCCGCACCCGCGACGAAGCGGAGGAGCGCCCTGCGGGACGTCCGGAGGTCCGCAAGGACATCGCACGGACCTGGTGGCCCGACAGCTGACGCCGTGACGCCTCAGTCCAGCCGCTTGCGGTAGCGGACACGGTCGCACGGGCCGTCGACGCGACGCTCCACGATCTCATACCCGTATCTCGGGGTAGTACCTGAGCGCAGTCTGAGCACCCCCTTAAGCGAACCATAAGGATCTCCTCCTCCCGCTCTCAGCAGGCCGTTCCGCGGTTCTCCGGGGCTAGCTTCGAATCACCCCCACGGGATCCAGCCCGGCCCCACGGACCGTTTCGGAGGACTTCCGCATGCCCACCAGCTGTAAGGCCAAGGCGTCCGCGGCCGGCGTGCTCGGCCTGGCGCCGCTCGCCCTGACCGCGCTCGCCGCCGCCCCCGCGTCCGCGCACGGCTCGATGGGCGATCCGGTCAGGCGCCGGCCGGCCGAGGACGGCCGCCGCGGCCAACCGGCCGGAGGCGGCCGGGTCTTCGGCGGACCTCGCGGAGACGGGCGCGTCCGCCGGCACCTCGTATCTCGCGATCGGCGGCGCGGCGGCGCCGGCGGTGGGCTCGGCCGCGCTGTTCCTGTCGGTGCGACGGCGGGCGGCGGCCACCGCCGGTGAGGGTTTCCGGGGCCTGTCCGGCGGCTCAGGCCGGACGGGCCCCGGCAGCGGGTCAGCTGAACACCGACGCGCAGGTGGTGGCGGAGGCGTGGACCGGGTCGAGCGCGTTGGCCACCTCGTGGAAGGCGATCCGGTCGAGCAGGCCGATCGCGACGTGTTCGGAGAGGTCGACCGGGCACAGGTCCTGCAGCAGGACGTTGCGGACGTCGGAGCCGCTCAGGTACTGGCTGCGCCAGGGGGTGGCCACCTCGTCGTACTTGGTGGCGATGACCGTGTAGTGCACTCCGGGGACGGTGTCGCCGCCCGCGTTGAGCTTGGTGAGGAACGCGGAGCCGGGGAGCTGGTCGGCGAGGCCGGGGGTGGTGGCCTTGATCAGGTCCTCGGCGCCCGGGAAGTACGGCAGCAGTTTGGTGAAACCGCTCAGGGTGGCGCCGTGGTTGTCGGGGGCGATGCCGACGAGGGCGTTCACCTTGCCCGCTCCGCCGAGGAACCGCAGGTAGTAGCGGGGCATCAGGCCGCCCTGGGAATGGCCGACCAGGTCGGCCTCGGCGGCTCCGGTCGCGGCGAGCACCTTGTCGACGAAGGCGGACAGCTGCTCGGCCGACTTGTCGATGGGGCCGAGGCCGTGGAAGAAGGCGACGCCGGAGAGCTGGCCGTAGTCGAGGGAGTAGACGCAGTATCCGCGGCTCGTCAGGTAGGGGGCGAGACCGAGCCAGTTGTCGACCGAGTTGCCCAGCGTGCCGTGGACGAGGACGACGGGGCGGGGGTGGGCGGCGGAGGGCTTGCAGGAGTAGTCGTTCCAGCCGCTGCTCGGCGCGCTGTCGGCGCTGGCGGTGGCGGCGGGCACGACGGCGACCGCGGCGGTGAGGAACAGTGCGGCGAGGGGTCTGAGCACTCGTTTCCAGGGCAGCATCGTGTGATCTCCTTGCGGCTCAAGGGAGGTGCACGGCCTGACCCTGTGATCCGGATCACGGGATGCTGGTTCACTCGTCAAGTTACGGACGAGTAGTGCAAGTGTGAAGTTACGCGTCAGTAAAAACTTCCAGTGATAACCAGCGGCTCATGGGACGCTGACGGACCCTCACCAGGCGGGCCTGATCGGACCGTACGGCGCGATCCTCGCCAGACGCTCCCGCAACGCGCGCACTTCCCCCTCGCCCAGCAGTTCGGCCCATCCCCCCACCACTTCGGCGGCCGCCTCCTCCGCCGCCCGGGTGCAGGCCCGACCGCGCCCGGTCAGCACGATCAACCGGGCCCGGGCGTCCTCGGGATGCGGCCTGCGCTCGGCGTACCCCTTGCGCACGATCTCGTCGACCAGCTGGCTCGCCGCCTGCTTGGTCACCCCCAGATGCACCGCCAGGTCGGTGACGGTGGCCCCGTCCGGGGCGAGCCGCGCGAAGGCGAAACCGTGGGCGGGCCGCAGATCCGTGAAGCCGCGGGCGGTCACCCCGTCATGGATGCGCTGGACGAGATCACCCGCCGCGGCGAGCAGGGCGGCGGACAGGGCCATGGCGTCGGAGTTCTGCACGGGGGCATTGAAACACCCTTGACGATTCAGACAAGCAGCTTGACCATATGGTCAAGCAGCTTGACCAAGTTCCTTGACCATCACCTCCCGAACGGAGATCCCGCCATGCCCGTCGTCCGCTCCTCGGAAGCCGTCACCCATGAGATCCACGGCGCCCGCTTCGTCTCGTACGCCACCCCGCTCACCGGCAGCAAGGAGCTGTGCGCCTGGCGCGGCGAGATCCCGGCCGGCACCAGGGCGCCCGCCCACACCGTCAACCGGGAGGAGATCTTCCTGCTGCTCGTCGGCGAGCTGCTGATGACACTCGACGGCCGGACCGAGCGGATCTCCGCCGGCGACACGGTGATCGTCAACCCCGGCTCGACGCTGGCCGTCGAGAACCCCACCGGCCACACCGCGATCTCCTGGGTCACCACCTCCATCGGCCTGGAGGCACGGCTGGCCGACGGCACGCGCATCACGCCGCCCTGGGCCAACTGACACTCCGGCGGCCGCGTTCACGCCGCCAGGGTGCCCGGCATCACCGCGCGCGGCCCGAACCTGGCCCGCGCGCGGTCCGCGACCTCCTCGATGCGGCGGACCTTCTCGTCCACGGGGTCGAAGGTGAGCTGGTGGGCGGCCCGGTCGGCGGGGGTGAGGCCCTCGGCGCGCAGGGCGAGCGCGCGGACCCGGGCGCGCTGCAGCCCGAGCGCCTCGTACATGCCGTAGGCGGCACCGGTCAGGGCCGCCGAGTGCGCGGTCGGCTCCTTCAGGGTGCGGCTGCGGGTGGTCGAGGAGCGGTCGGCGTAGCGCACGGTGAGGGTCAGGGTGCGGCAGACCTTGTCCACCGCGCGCAGCCGGGCGCCGATCTCCTCGGCGGCCGACAGCAGGGCCCTGCGGTGCCTGCCGGGGTCCAGCTCGTCGATGCCGAAGGCCCGTTCCGTCACCAGCGAACGTGAGACGGCGTTGGGGACGACCCGGCCGCGGTCGACGCCGCTCGCCCTCTCGCGCAGTTCCCGGCCCGCCTTCGCGCCGATCAGCCGCTGGAGCGTGGACAGCGGCGCGGCGGCGACCCGGCCCAGGGTGTCCAGGCCGTACTCGTCCAGGGTGCGGGCGGTCGCCGGGCCGACGCCGGGCAGCGCGGACACCGGCCGCCCGGCGAGGAACTCCGCGATGCCGTCCGGGTCCCCGGGCACCGCACAGGTCACCCCCGGCCGGGCCTCGCGCAGCGCCACGCGGGCCAGCATCGGGCCCGGTCCCGCGCCGATCGCGCAGTCGACGCCGTACCGCGCGAGGGCCCGCACCCGGATCACCGAGGCCAGCTCCACCGCGCCGCGCCCGAAGTACCGCTCGGCACCGCGCAGATCGGCCAGCGCCCCGTCCGGGGGCAGCGCCTCCACGACCGGGGTGAACTCCTCGAGCAGGCCGAGCAGTCCCGGCAGGGCCGCCTCGTACATCGGCGGCAGCTGGAAACGTACGCAGAGGATGGTCATCCCGCACTCCCCGGACTCTGGTGCCACAACTTCCTCATCGCCGCCGGCCCTTGCGCGGCGTCCTGGCCGGCGGGCCGCAGATCGGCCCAGGGGTGCATCTCGTACCCCGTGGGCATGCGGATCGTCCGGCCCTCCATCGGGTCGCGGGCCGCGGAGCCGGCCGGCGCGGGCAGCCCGTCGGAGCCGGCGAGCCGGGCCCGGGACGGGCCGCCGCCGCCGTCGTCGTCCGCCGGGGCTTCGCCCCCGGCCGTGCCGGACGGCTCGGCCAGCCGGGCCGCGACCCCGTCGAGCCCCTCCCGCTGCCGCACGTCGACCAGTTCGGCGAGATTCCAGGCGGCGGAGCCCACCACGCTGAGGCTGCGCGGGCCGCGCCGCTGCACCACCCCGCGCACCAGCAGCAGCCAGGAGTGGAAGACGGTGTGGGCGCAGGCGTCGTGCGAGTCGTCGAAGAACGCGAGGTCGACCAGTCCCGTGCCGTCGTCCAGGGTGGAGAAGATGACCCGCTTGCCGGAGCGGATCGGCGGGGTCTGGGTGGCCGCCTTGGCGCCCGCGACCAGCACGGTCTCACCGTGCCGGGCCTCGCGCAGCCGGCGCGCGGAGACCACGCCCAGCTCCTGGAGGAACTCCCGGTGGTCGTCCATCAGATTGCGCGAGGCGTCCATGGACAGCACGCCCAGCTCGGCGCTGAGCCGCTCCGCCGACGTCAGGTCCGGCAGGCCGGCCGGTGCCGTCCTGCGGCCTCCCGCCAGGGGAAGCTGGCCTCCGCCACCGCCCCGGGCGCCCCGGTGCAGCTCGGTCAGATGCAGTTGCAGGTCACGCCGGTTGGCGCCGAAGGCGTCCAGCGCGCCCACCTGGGCGAGCCGTCCCGCCAGCGGCCTGCTGGGCCGGGCCCGCTCCCAGAAGTCCAGCAGGGAGGCGTACGGCTGTCCGTCCGCGATCCGCTTCGCCTCGGCCTCACTGATGCCGTGCACGTCGGAGAGGGCGAGCCGCAGCCCCCACACCTCCGGAGAATCAGACACCAGTTCGATCCTGTGTGCGACCCCGGACACATTGACGTCCAACGGCAGGATCGGCACCCCGCGCCGCCGGGCGTCGGCCAGCAGCAGCCGCTTCGGGTACATCCCGGGGTCGTGGGTGAGCAGCCCGGCGTAGAAGGCGGCCGGGTGGTGCGCCTTCAGCCACGCCGACTGGTAGGTGGGCACGGCGAAGGCGACGGCGTGCGCCTTGCAGAAGCCGTACGACCCGAAGGCCTCGACGATCTCCCAGGTCCGCCGGATCGTCTCCGCGTCGTACCCCCTGGCCGCCGCCTGCTGGGCGAACCACACCCGGATCCGCCCCTGCGACTCCGGGTCGGACAGCCCCCGCCGCACCCGGTCGGCCTCGCCCCGGCCGCAGCCGGTCATGACGGCGACGATGTCGATGACCTGCTCGTGGAAGACGACGACCCCGTACGTCCCCCGCAGCGCCTCCTCCAGGTCCGGGTGCGCAAAGCGCACCGGCGCCCGCCCGTGCCGCGCCTCGATGAAGGGCCGCACCATGTCGGCGGCGACCGGCCCGGGCCGGAAGAGGGAGATGTCGACGACCAGGTCGTGGAAGGTGCTCGGCTGGAGCCGGCCCACCAGGTCCCGCTGACCGGGCGACTCGATCTGGAAGCAGCCCAGCGTCTCGGTGGACCGGATCAGCCGGTACGTCTCCGGGTCCCCCGGCGGCACCGCGTCCAGGTCGATCCGCTCCCCGGCCGCCCGCTCCACCTCGGCGACCGCGTGCGCCATCGCCGACTGCATCCGTACGCCCAGCACGTCCAGCTTGAGCAGCCCGAGGTCCTCCACGTCCTCCTTGTCGAACTGCGACATGGGCAGCCCCTCACCGCTGGTCGGCACCACCGGCGTACGGGCGAGCAGGGAGGCGTCGGACAGGAGCACCCCGCACGGATGCATGGCGACCCCGCGCGGCAGGGCGTCGAGGGCCTCCACCAGCTCCCACAGCCTGCCGTACCGTTCCTTCTCCCCCGCGAGCCGCTTCAGCTCGGGCAGCTCCTCCAGCGCCGCGCGGGCATCCCGCGCCCGGATGTGCGGAAAGGACTTGGCCACCCGGTCGATCTCGGCGGGATCCATGGACAGAGCGGCACCCACATCACGGATCGCGTGCCGCACCCGGTAGGTCTCCGGCATGGAGACGGTCGCCACCCGCTCCTCGCCGAACCGGCCGATGATCGCCCGGTACACCTCCAGCCGGCGCGCCGACTCCACGTCGATGTCGATGTCGGGCAGCACGACGCGCTCCTTGGACAGGAAACGTTCCATCAGCAGCCCGTGCTCGACCGGGTCGGCGTGCGCGATCCCGAGCAGATGGTTGACGAGCGAGCCGGCGCCGGAGCCGCGCGCGGCCACCCGGATGCCCATCTCCCGTACGTCGTCCACCACCTGGGCGACCGTCAGGAAGTAGGAGGCGAAGCCGTGATGGCCGATGATGTCCAGCTCGTGGTGCATCCGCTCCCAGTACGCACGCCGGTCGCCGTGGCCGAGCCGCAGCATTCCGGCGGTCGCCCGCGAGGCGAGCGCCCGCTGCGCGGTGCGCCGGCCGGCGCCGACGAGGTGCGGCTCGGGAAAGCGGACGGTGCCGATGCCGAGGTCGCCCTCGGGGTCGACCCGGCACTCGGCGGCGGTGGCCCGGGTCTGCTCCAGCAGCCGGTGGGCGGTGTCCCGCCGGTACCCGGCGGCCTCCACCACCCGCTCGGCGACCTGGAGCATGGTCTGCGCGTCCTTCAGCCAGGCCTCACCGGAGTCCAGCTCCCCTCGGGGGTCGATCGGCACCAGGCGGCGCGCGGCGTCCAGCACGTCGGCGACCGGCCCCTGACCGGGGTCGGCGTACCGGACGGCGTTGCTGAGCACCGGGCGCACCCCCTGCTCCGCGGCGAACCCGACGGTACGGGCGGCCTGCCGCAGCGAGCCGGGCCCCGTGCCCGTACGGCCGTGCCAGACGGCCTCCAGCCGCAGCGCGTCGCCGTGGACCTCGCGCCACGGGGCGAGCAGCAGCGCCGCCCGGTCGGGCCGCCCGGCGGCGAGCGCGCGCCCCACGTCCGACTCCGGACCGAGCAGGACCACCAGGCCGTCGCCGTGATTGCCGGCCCAGGGAAGCAGCGGGGCCGCCCCGGCCGCGTGCGCCGCCGTGACGAGCCGGCACAGGCCGGCCCAGCCACGGGCCCCGTCCCGGGCGAGGAAGGTCACCCGGGAGGCCGACTCGTCCACGAAGGCGCCGCCGCGCACCGGGGTACGGCGCCTCTCCCGCCGTACGGCCTCCTCCTGCGCCACCGCCAGGTTCACCCCGAACAGCGGACGGACCCCCGCCCCGGCGCAGGCCTTGGCGAAGCGCACCGTGCCGGCGAGGGTGTCGCGGTCGGTCAGGGCGAGGGCGTCCATGCCCCGCTCCGAGGCGCGCTCGGCCAGCCGCTCCGGATGGGACGCCCCGTACCTCAGGGAGAACCCGGAGACGGTGTGCAGATGCGCGAAGCCCGGCACACACACCTCCCGCACTCGTGAGCCCCGAACGACTCTCGAACATCAGTTCCCTAATTCCTCCCCCACCATACCTCCATTCTCGAACACGTGTACGACATCCACGCGGGCGCCTCCGACCTGCGCAAACGCCTGCGCACCCGCACGGCGAAGCCCCCGCACGCGCGTCGCGTGCGGGGGCTCGGACGGTGCCGGCCGTGAACCCGTCAGGGCAGGGTGACGCCGTAGTAGCTGAGCGCCTCGGTCACCGGCTGGAAGAAGGTCGTGCCGCCGGAGGAGCAGTTGCCGCTGCCGCCGGAAGTCAGGCCGTAGGCGGTGGATCCGGCGTAGAGCGGACCGCCGCTGTCGCCGCCCTCGGCGCAGACCGTGGTCTGGATCAGGCCATAGACGATGTCACCGCCGCCGTAGTTGACGGTGGCGTTCAGCCCGGTGACCCGGCCGCTGTGGGTGCCGGTGGTGGAGCCGCGCCGGTAGACGGTCGTCCCCACGGACGGGGTGGCCGCGCGGCTGATGGTCTGGCTGCCGACCGCGCTCGGGTGCGCGATCGAGGAGTTGGTGTACCGGACCAGCGCGAAGTCGTTGCCCGGGAAGCTGTAGCCGACGTTGGTGCCGAGCACCGTGGTCTTGTTGGAGTTGCTGTACCAGGTCGAGGCGACCTCGCCGCAGTGGCCGGCGGTCAGGAAGTAGTAGGTGCTGCCGCTGTGCACGTTGAAGCCGAGCGAGCAGCGGTACTGGCCGCCGTAGATGGCGTCGCCGCCGGTGATCAGCTTGTTGAACTTGCCGGGGGTGTGCTTGATGGTCAGCGCGCTCGCGCCGGCGCCGGCCTGCCGCTTGATCCTGGCGATCTCGGCCTTGGACACCGTGCTGTCGACGGTGACCACGACGCGGTTGCTCGCGCTGTCCACGGCCCAGGCCGTACCGGGGATGTCGGCCTTGAGGACGGAGTCGCTCACCTTGGCGAGCTGGGTGGCGCTGAACGTGTGGACTTCGCCGGCGTTCGCGGTGGGGGCGGCGAACGCGGCGGCGGCCAGGAAGCCGGTGGCCACGGCGAGGAGCCGGGTGCGTCTCGCGGTGCCGGCGCGGGGAGTGGTGCGCTTGATCCTCACTTGTCGTTCCCTCCATGGGAAGTCGGGGGCCCGCGTGGGGTCGGGGCCCGTGAGGCGCAGCCAGGGGCCCGACCGGATTCGAAATGCGCATGCCCCTGACAAGCGCTGGGGGGAGTATTCGGCCGAACGGCCGGTCGGCACAAGAGTGCCTTTCGGCCGTCGGCCCACAAGCACCCGAACGCCGGAAGAACCGTCGCGCCGCCCCCGGAAGAGGGCGGGCCGGCCCGGGCCCCCGGCTCAGGTCAGGTCAGGTCAGGTGGCGCTCCCCCGCCTCGATCGCCACGTCCAGCGTGTTGCCGGGGGCCGGCAAGGGGCAGAGGAAGTGGTCGGCGAAGGCGCACGGCGGGAGCTGGGCGCGGTTGAAGTCGACGGTCGTGCGCCCCTCGGCGTCCGGGGCCTGCGCGAAGAGGAAGCGGAACCGGAAGCTCGTGTCGCCACTGGTGGCGTCGGCGAACACGGCCCACAGCGCCCCGTTCCCCTGCCGCGCCACCTTCAGCGTCCGCTCCTGCCCGGCGCCCGGTTCCCGCGGGCCGGGCGAGGCCGGGTCCGGGGCGGGGAAGGTGAGTTCGCCCGCGAGGCCGAACCCGCGCTCGCGGCCGTCCGCGTTGCCGAGCCGTACGGTGCGCGTGCCGTCGTACGGTGTGAACCGCCCCGGCACCGACCAGCGGGGGTCGTAGGGGGCGGCCTCGATGCCCCGGAAGGCGCGCCGGGCGGCGGACTCGGGGTCGTACACCCGCACTCCCCAGACGCCTTCGCGCACCAGGACGACCAGCCGCTTCCCGCCCAGCGCGACCCGTGCCCCGGCCTCCGGACCGGTGTGGGCGGCCAGCGCGGCCCGGCCCGCGAAGGGCCGGCCGTCGACGGTCAGGCCGTCCGCCTCGGCGGCGGTGAGCACCACCCCGTCCTCTTCGGCCATCCAGACCCCGGGAATGTCCGGAAGTCGACCCTCCGGGTAGTCCTCGATCCAGTGCGTCGCGGTCAGCGCGAGCGGCCCGTAGGGCGCCGAGACCGCCTCCACGCGCTGCTCGTGCCACCGCTTCCAGTCGCCGGGCGCGTCCGTGGTCATGCGAATCCGTTCCTTTCCTCTGGGGTCCTCTGGGGTCAGCGGTCCTGCGCGGGCTGGGGCAGCCCGAGATGGGAGCGGAGGGTGCCGCCCCGGTATGCCGTGCGGAAGGCGCCGCGCTCCTGGAGCAGCGGCACCACCCGGTCCACGAACTCCTCCGGTCCGTCGGCCGGGAGCTGGGGGAGGAGGACGAAACCGTCGGCGGCCCCCTCGTCGGCGTACCGGTGCAGGTCGGCCGCGACCGTGTCGGGCGTGCCGACGAAGGACTGCCGGCCGCTCGCCTCGATCACGGTCTCCCGGACGGACAGCCCCTTCTCCCTCGCCAGCGTCCGCCACCGGGCGGCGAGCGCGAGCCTGCGGTCGTCGCGGGACGGGGAGCCCCCCGCCTCCGGCGGATCCGGGGGCCCGGGGGACGGCGCGGTGTCGGGGAACGGGCCGTCGGGGTCGTACCCGGAGAGGTCCGTGCCCCAGATCCGCTCCAGGGCGTACAGCGCGTACTGCGGGGTGATCCGCTGCCGTCTGATCCCGGCGGCCCGCTCCTGCGCCTCGGCCGCGGTGTCCCCGAGGACGACGGTGATCTGCGGCATGACCTTCAGCTCCCCCGGGGTACGGCCGTGTGCCGCGAGCCGCCGTCCGACGTCGGCGTGGCGGGAGCGGGCCGTCTCCAGTGGGGCGTGCCGGACGAGGAGCACGTCGGCGGAGGCCGCGGCCAGTTCCCGGGCCCGTTCGGACTCCCCCGCCTGGATCACCACGGGCTGCCCCTGGGGTGAGCGCGGCAGCCCGAACTCGCCCTCGATGTCGAAGTACCGGCCGCGGTGCGCGAACGGCCGGGCCGCCCCGCCGGGGCTCCGGGCGCCCCACAGCCGCCGTGCCACGGAGACGAGTTCGGCGGCCCGGCCGTACGGATCGAGGTGGTCCGCGGCACGGAAGTCCGCTCCGGGGCGGGCGTCCGCCGGGTCCGCCACCCGCCAGCCCGCCCGGCCCGCGCTGAGGTGGTCCAGGGTGGCCAGCCTGCGGGCGAGGTCGTACGGCTCGCCGACGGCGGCGTCGACGGTGGCGGCGAGCCCGAGCCCGGTGGTGACCTCGGCGAGCGCGTTCAGCACGGCGACCGGCTCCGGTCCGCCCACCGGGTCCAGCTCGTGCAGCCGTCCCCGGTGCTCGGGCAGCGGGGGCTCCTCGTCGAGCAGGAGGAAGTCGAACAGGCCGCGCTCGGCGGTGTGGGCGAGCCGTTCGAAGGAGGCGAACGCGAGGCGCGAGCCGGGGTGCGCGCCGGCCCATCCGGCCGGGCCGACGCCGGCGGGGCCGGAGCCCGGGAAGGCGACTGCCAGATGCAGCTGCCGGTGTGCCGTCATGGCGTTCTCCCGGTCACGGCGTACTGGTTGGCGGGCCGGGCGAGGCCCAGGTGCTCGCGCAGGGTGCTGCCGGGATAGAAGGTGCGGAACAGACCGCGGTGCCGGAGCACCGCGACCGTGCCGTTGACCAGCCGCTCCAGGTCGCGGTGCGGATCGACGGGGACGAGGTGGAACCCGTCGGTGACACCGTCGGCGTGCCAGCCGGCCACCAGCTCGGCGAGGTCGACCGGGCCGCCCCGGTACAAGGGGCCCCGCGCGGTGGGCCTCGGGCCACCGCCCCCGTGCCCCGGCTCGGCCGCGAACTCACCGTCGCCGAGGTCCACCAGCAGGCTCACCAGGACCCGCAGCGAGTCCGGGTGCCGCCCGGACGAGCGTGCCCGCTCGCGCAGTTCGTCCCGGACGGCAGCGGCCTGCGCGGGGGCGGCGGCGCGTACCAGGGCCACGTCCGCGTGACGGGCGGCGACCGTACGGGCGTGGCCGTCGGTGGCGTCGACCACGCGCACGGGGTGGCCCTGCGGCGGCCGGGGCACGGTCGAGGGGCCGCGGACCGAGAAGGCGGTGCCGGTGACGTCGACGCGGTGCAGCCGGTCGCGGTCGAGGAACCGGCCGGTGGCCGCGTCCCGGATCTCGGCGCCGTCCTCCCAGCTGTCCCACAGCTTCGCGGCCGCGTCGGCGTATTCGCCCGCCTCCTGCCAGAGCGTCTCGGCGGGGGCGGCGGGCCGTCGGCCGAACAGCCGGGCCTCCTCCTCGGTGGCGGACACGTCGATCCGCCAGCCGGCCCGGCCCCCGCTGACCCAGTCCAGGGTGGCCACGGCGGCCTGTACCCGGAAGGGGTCGGTGTGGGTGGTGGTGACCGTCGGCACCAGCCCGATCCGCCGGGTCGCGGGCGTCACCCGGCACAGCACGCCGAGCGCGTCGGGTCCGGGCCGGGCGAAGGAGTCGTCGAGGGTCACGAAGTCCAGCCCGCCCCGTTCGGCGAGCCGGGCCAGCGCGACGTACGGGCCGGCGTCGAGGACCCCGGGCTGGTCGAGCGCGGCGGCGAGATGCAACAGCCCCCGCCCGTACCGCGCGCTCATACCGCCACCACCCCGAGGGCCGGCTGGATGAAGCGGGCCGACGGGATGAAGGGGGCCGGCGAGATGGAGCGGGCCGGTTGCCGACCCCCCAGGGGCGCGGGGAACTGCGCGCTCAGCCACGGACGACCCGCGGCCGGACCCGGACGGACGGACCCGGACTTCAAACGACCCGCGGCCGAACCCGGACCGACGGACCCGGACTTCAAACGACCGGGGCGGGAAGCGGTGGTGTCCGATGCGCCGGGCCCCGGGCGCACGGCTCGCAGCCTCACAGCACCTTCGCCAGGAACGCCCGGGTCCGCTCCTCCCGCGGAGCGCCCAGCACCTCCTCCGGCGTCCCCTGCTCCACGATCCGCCCCTCGGCCATGAAGACCACCGTGTCGGCGACCTCCCGGGCGAACGCGATCTCGTGCGTGACGACGATCATCGTCGTGCCCCGCGCGGCCAGGTCCCGGATGACGTCCAGCACCTCCCCCACCAGCTCGGGATCGAGCGCGGACGTCGGCTCGTCGAACAGCAGCAGCCTCGGCTCCAGCGCGAGCGCCCGCGCGATGGCGACCCGCTGCTGCTGCCCGCCGGACAGCTGCCGCGGATAGGCGCCGGCCTTGTCCCCGAGCCCGACCCGCTCCAGCAGCCGGTGCGCGCTCTCCACGACCTGTGCCCGGGGTCTCCTCAGCGCGGACAACGGTGCCTCGATGACGTTGTCGAGGACGGTGAGGTGCGGGAAGAGGTTGAAGCCCTGGAAGACGAAGCCGATCCGGGTGCGCTGCCGGAGCACCTCGCGCTCGGGCAGCTCGTACAGCTTGTCCCCGGCCCGCCGGTATCCCATCAGCGCGCCGTCCACGCTGATCGTGCCCCGGTCCACCTTCTCCAGGTGGTTGATGGTGCGCAGCAAGGTGGACTTGCCGGAGCCGGAGGGGCCGAGCACGACGGTGACCTCGCCGGCGCGCACCTGGAGGTCGACGCCCCTGAGGACGCCGAGCGAGCCGAAGCTCTTGTGCACGGACCGGATGTCGACCATGACGCTCATCGCGCGAGTTCCTTTACATGTGAGGCGCCCAGGAAGGACAGCGCGGCCCGGGCGGTCGCGTCGTTCTGCCGGAACGCGGGACCTCCGGTGCGCGGTCGGGTGAAGGCGCCGGGGGTACGGGCGTCGGTGTACGGGCCGAGGGCGAAGCGCCGGGGGTACGGGCGTCCGGCGCGGTCGAGGATCCTGCCGTCGCCGGGGTCCACCCGGAGCAGCCCGTCGGGGGTCTCGGCGGCGCCGTCGAGGTGCAGTTCGCGCAGCAGGCTGTCGCGGGCACGTCCGAGGGTGGGCTCGGGCAGCCGGGCCTCCACCAGCGCGCGGGACTCGACGGAGAAGCCCGGCACGGTGGGGCTGCCGGCCCGGAACACCCCGTCCGCGGCGGTGACCTCCATGCCGGCCCCGACGAACCGGAGCACTCCGGCCCGGGACAGCGCGAGCATCTGCCGCAGCCGGGGCCCGGGCGGTCCGGACGCCAGGTAGCTGAAGAACCCGTGCCACCGGGGCCCGATGCTCCCGAGCCGCACCAGCTGCCCGTAGACGGAGAGCAGTCCGAGGAAGACGGCCAGGTCCGGGCTGCGCGCCGGGTCGTGACGACGGGTCAGGTCCGCCTCGATATGGCCCCTGAGCGCTTCCTGCAGCTCGTCGTGCGTGCCGTACCGCACCCCGTCCAGCGGGCGGTCGAGGGCGGCGAGGTCGAGCCGGTCGGCCGGATCCGGCACGGCGTCGGCGACCAGTGCCCGGATCCCCTCCGGGTCCCCGGCCGCCGCGTATCTCTCCTCGAAGTCGGCCCAGGCCATCGTCGTACGCCCGGGGTGGGCGGTGAACAGCCGGTGGTAGTGGGCGAAGCCCAGCTCCTTCTCGATCAGGGGCCACACATCGCGCCGGAAGTCGAAGCCCCCGGGCCGGGCCGACAGCTCGTCCACCTCGGCGGGGCCGAGGAAGCGGGGCAGCGGCGGGCGGCCGCCGGTCCAGTCGTAGCCGATCTTCGAGTGGTACGGCACTCCGCGCCGCGAGCCGACGTACAGCACCGGCTCCCGCCCCGAGGGCAGGTACTCGTCTCCCTCGTACCTGCCGCCGCGTCCCTCGGTGAGCAGCACCATCAGGTCGACGAAGGCCAGTCCGAAGCCGCGGACGAGGACGGGCTCACCGGCCTTCAGCCGGGAGAGGTCGCTGTCGGCGGTGAAGTCCGGCGGCAGGTGCACCAGGCCGTGCTCCCGGGCGTAGGCGGCCAGTTCGGCCTGTCCGGCGTCGAGTTCGGCGTCCAGGTGGCCGACGGCGAGGATCACCAGGTCGGCGAGGAGCGGACGCGGGCGGCCCTCCAGCCACACCTGCTGACGGCCCTCGCGCGGGCCGCCGATCCGCAGGGCGCGCCGCGGGTGGTGGTGGACGGTGACGGTCGGGGGCAGCTCGGCCCGGGCCCGTTCGTACACCCAGCGCAGATAGCGGCCCTGGAGCTGCCGGCCGGCGAAGGTGCGGCCGTGCAGTGCGGCCCACTCGTGCAGGGTGGGGCCCTCGCGCACCGGGCCGGCCATCGTCACCGTGTCGTCGGTGAACATGGTGACGTCCTCGGCGTGCGAGTTCATCCACAGCAGCGGCGACTGCGCCTGCCGCCAGACGCGTCCGCCACCCGGCGGGTGGGGGTCGACGAGGTGGATGTCGAGGCCCGGACCGGCGTACAGCTCGGGCGCGTTGGCGGCGAGGCGTTCGAGGATTCCGGTCCCCCGCGGCCCGGCTCCCACGATCACCAGTTGCTGCCTCATCGGGCGTTCTCCGTGCCGCGCGCGTAGTGCTTCTCGACGTAGTGCTGGCCGATGCCGAGCAGCGAGGTGACCACGGCGTACCAGAGGGTGGCGACCATCAGCAGCGGGATCACCTGATAGGTGCGGTGGTAGATCAACTGGGTGGAGAACAGCAGGTCGTCGACGGCGATGACGCTGACGATGGAGGTGCCCTTGAGGGTGCCGATCAGCATGTTGCCGGCGGGCGGCACGATGGCGCGCATCGCCTGCGGCAGCACGATCCGGCGCCATCGGCGCCACCGGCTCAGGCCGAGCGCCTGGGCGGCCTCGATCTGCCCGCGGTCGACGGAGAGGATGCCGCCCCGGACGACCTCGGCGGCGTAGGCGGCCTCGTGCAGGGTGAGGCCGATGATCGCGACGGCGACCGGGCTGAGCAGGTTGACCGTCCGGACGCCGAACACCTGCGGGTACAGCGCCCCGATGTTGAACCACAGCAGCAGCTGCACCAGGATCGGGATGGACCGGAACAGCCACACGTAGCCCCGCCCGACCGCGCGCAGGACCGGGTTGGCGGACAGCCGGAACGCGGCGAGCAGGGTGCCGAGGGCGAAGCCGAGGACCATCACCACCGCGGTCAGCCACAGGGTGAGCCACAGACCGCGCAGGACGGAGTCGGAGGTGAAGTGGTCGGCGACGACGTCCCACTGGAACGCCCGGTTGCGCAGGACGGAGTTGACGGCGAACCCGAGCAGCGCGAGGACGACGACGGCCGCCGCCCACTGGCCGTAGCGGCGCTGCGGGACGATCCGCGGGACGTCCGCGGGCTCGGGAATCTCCGATGCGGCGGGGATTTTGGCGAGGGTGTCGGATGACATGCGAAGGCTCCGTGATGCCGTGGGTCCCCTCGGTCGAGCGGAGTCGACGGCGGGGAGGGCCAGAACGGGGTGCTGCCTTCACACGGGCGCGCCGCGCGGCGCGGTTGCGGCCGAGCCCCTCAGCAGGGCCGCGCCTTGAGAGTACGGGTGCGTTTCCGTTCGCTGTCAAGGCTGTCCGGACTGTGAGCCGTACATCTCACGCCAGTTGACGCGGAACCGGATGCCTGTTCCACTTGGCCCATGCATCCACAGCAGTGGCTGGTCACCCGCTCCCACATCGACTTCGGTCGCGTGTGGTCCTCGTCCTGTTGAGCTGACCCCCTGCGCGCGCCCGCCCCTTCGGCGGGCCTCCTCGCGTTCTCTTGCTGATCTCCGCCTTCACACGCGCTCCCCTCCCCTCGCGTTCCCGCACACCCTTCTGCTCCAGGAGACCGCTGTCCGATGCACACGTCTGCTTATCGCCATTTCATACCTTTTGTCACGATTACCTCGGCCGCTCTGCTGCTCACCGCCTGCGGTTCCGGGACCGGTGGCCCGGGCGGCCCGGACGCCGCCGGAGTGGCGGCCGAGAAGGCCGAGGTGCCCACCACGGACGTCGTCTCCGCCGTGCGGAAGGACGACGCCGCGGCGAAGCTGCTGCCCGCCGGCACCACCCGCCTCACCGTCGCGGTCAGCGTCGGCGGCACCCCGCCCGGCACCACCTACCTCGATGACGGCAAGACGCTGACCGGCCAGGACGTCGACTTCACCAAGGCGGTGGCCCGGGTGCTCGGCATCGAACTGAAGGTGGAGCAGGCGAGCTTCGAGGCGATCCTGCCCGCCCTGGACAGCGGCAAGTACGACTTCGGCGCGAGCAACTTCGGTGTCACGGACGAGCGTCGCAAGACCATCGACTTCGTCACCTACGTCAACGACGGGCAGGGCTTCGCCACCCGCAAGGACAGCAAGCTCGCGAAGGTCACCGACCTGCGGCAGCTGTGCGGCCTGAACGTCGCGACCAGCGCCGGCACCACGTTCGAGGCCACGCTGGAGCAGAACGAGCACGTGTGCGCCGACGCGGGCGAGAAGGCGTACAAGGTGCAGACGTACGCCGAGTCGAGCGCGGTCTGGTCCTCGCTCCAGCAGGGCCGCAGCGACGTCGTGATGTCCACGATCAACGGGCTGCGCTACGCCGTCGCTCACCAGCAGGGCCTGAAGTTCCTCAACGAGTACCACCGCCTTGACGTCGGTTTCGCCTTCAAGAAGGGCACGGACCTGGCGCCGGCCTTCCAGGCGGCGGTGAACAAGCTCCTCTCCGACGGCACCTACGACCGGATCCTCAGGAAGTGGGGCACGACGGGCTCGGCGATCGAGAAGTCCCGGATCAGCCCGCCGGAACTGAAGAACTAGCTGTTGCTAGCAGCCGTCGCAGGGGCAGCAGCAGTCGCAGCCGTCACAGCCGCCGGGGCAGGAGCAGTCGCACCACTGGCAGCAGCCGCTGCGCTTCTTCCGGGACCAGGGGCCCTCGTACTCCTCGGCGCAGCACATCTTGCAGGAGCAGAACAGCGCGAAGAACATTCCGCAGCCCGCCCAGAACCCGCGCCTGCCCTTGGCGGGTTCGGGCCCGAAGCCACCCCCGAAGCCACCACCGCCCCCGCCGAAGCCACCGCTTCCGCCGGGATGACCGCCGCCCGCGTAGGGGTTCCCGCCCGCGTGGGGACCGTCGCCCGCGTAGGGGTTCCCGCCCGCATGAGGAGCACCGGCGCCGTACGGATTCCCTCCGTACGGCGCTTGCGGCACCCCGGCGCCGTACGGCCCCTGCGGCGCCCCCGGCTGATGTGCCGCGCACACCGGTGCCGTGCCGAACGCCCGGTCCACCGAGCGCCGCAGTTCGTGGACGAGGAGCAGATGGACGAGCCCGCCGTCGCGGAACTCGGCCTCCCGGAGGGCGAGCCGGATGCCGTGCAGGGCGTCGTCGGCGAGCCGGCGCGCCTCGGCGAGGGGGGTTCCGGTGGCGGTGAGCGGGTTCCAGGCGCCCGACAGGGCGTCGGTCCGCCGGTCCTCCACGGCGTCCAGCAGATGCGCGAGCCGCCCGAAGAGCCGTCCGGCCTCCGCCAGGGGCCCGGCGTTGCCCGGCCGCCCGGCCAGCACCGCGGTGTGCGCGAAGGCCGCGGCGGTCGCGGTCTCGGTCGGCTCGGTGACCGTCAGGATCGGGGTGCCGAACCCGGCCAGGGTCTCGATGCCGAGCTGGCGGTCGACGGCGTCGACCAGGACGCCGGTGTCGAACCCGACCGCCGCCCCGCCGCGCTCCCCCGCCCGGCCCCAGCTCGCGGCGACCCGGCGCGCCGCGGCGGCGGCCGGCCGGCGGGCCAGCAGTCCGTCCCGGTCGGCGACATGGTCGCGGACCTTCGCCGAGGCGAGCACCAGCGAGACGGCGGCGGCGAGCCGTGCCCCCTCACCCTGTGCGACGGACGCGGTCCGCATGCCACGCAGCGCGCACGGCCCCGCCGTACGGCGCGCGCCGCCCACCGGTCCGGTCTGAGCCTCTGTCAGAACCGAGACCAGAAGCCCGTCGTAGTTCGTCACGATCCGTGCGAACTGGCCGTGATCCCGGCGAAGTGCCAGGCAGAGCCCGCACAAGTGCGCCATCCAGTCGGCCTTGAGTCTCTCGCCGAGCCGGTGCGAGCAGGGTCTGACGATTCCGAACACAACATCCCCCGTACTGTCATACGACGTTGGCATTCACCCGGACGCCCCGGGCGTCACCCGTCCGCCGCGTACAATCATATTTCACTCTCAGTCAGCAGCCGTATGAGTCTCGGCCCTTGGGGCACAAGGACTCTCGACGGATCCGCTGTGCACCAGTACCGTCACAAACCCCCCGCGCGGCGTCTATCCACTTGGCGCGCCGTCCGCATCATGGATGACCATAGGGATGCGGAAGCAAGAAAGACCGCTGTGAGAGGAGGCGTCCATGGGATCGGTACGCAAGGCGAGTGCATGGCTCGGCCTCGTCGACGACAACGATGACGAGCGCTACTACGACGACGACTACTCCGAGGGCACCGAGCCCGGGGACGCCTGGGTCACCGACCCGCGGGTGAAGGTGGCCACGGACACGGCCGAGGAGAAGGGCCGCCGGATCGGCACGGTCACCCCGGACAGCTTCCGGGACGCCCGCGCCATCGGCGAACTGTTCCGGGACGGCGTCCCGGTCATCATGAACCTCACCAACATGGAGCCGGGCGACGCCAAGCGGGTCGTCGACTTCGCGGCGGGGCTCATCTTCGGTCTGCGCGGCTCGATCGACCGCGTGTCCAACCGCGTGTTCCTGCTCACCCCCGCCGACACGGAGATCATCAGTGGCGAGGCGTCCGCGCACCGCTCGGACGGTTTCTTCAACCAGAGCTGAGGCAGGGCCGCTCGCCGGCCCTGCCCCCCGAGGGGCTCACCGGAAGGCGTCGAGCCCGGTGAGCGCCTTGCCCAGCACGAGCTGGTGCATCTCGACGGTGCCCTCGTAGGTGAGCACCGACTCCAGGTTGGTCGCGTGCCGCATCACCGGGTATTCGAGGGAGATCCCGTTGGCACCGAGGATCGTCCGCGACGTACGGCAGATCTCCATGGCCTCGCGGACGTTGTTGAGCTTGCCGAAGCTGACCTGCTCGGGACGCAGGCGGCCGGCGTCCATCCGCCGCCCCAGGTGGTGGGCGAGCAGGATGCCCTTGTGCAGTTCCACCGCCATGTCGGCGAGCTTGGCCTGCGTGAGCTGGAAGCCGCCGATGGGCCGCCCGAACTGCTCGCGGGACTTCGCGTAGTCCAGGGCCGCCTCGAAGCTGCTGCGCGCGGCGCCCATCGCGCCCCAGACGATCCCGTAGCGGGCGTGGGAGAGGCAGCCGAGCGGTCCGCGCAGCCCGGTGACCTCCGGCAGGACGGCCGTGCCGGGCAGCCGTACGTCGTCCAGGACGAGTTCGCTGGTGACGGAGGCCCGCAGCGACCACTTGTGCTTGATCTCCGGAGCCGAGAAGCCGGGGCTGTCGGTGGGTACGACGAACCCGCGGATGCCCTCCTCGGTCTGCGCCCAGACGACGGCCACCCCGGCGACCGAGCCATTGGTGATCCACATCTTGCGGCCGTTCAGCACCCAGTCGTCGCCGTCACGCTTGGCGTGGGTGCGCATGGAGGCGGGGTCGGAGCCGTGGTCGGGCTCGGTCAGCCCGAAGCAGCCGATCACCTCGCCGGCGGCCATGCGCGGCAGCCACTGGAGCTTCTGCTCCTCGCTGCCGAACCGGTGGATGGCGTACATCGCGAGGGAGCCCTGCACGGAGACCAGGGAGCGGATGCCCGAGTCGGCCGCCTCCAGCTCCAGGCAGGCGAGGCCGTACTGCACGGCGCTCGCGCCCGCGCAGCCGTAGCCGGTGAGGGACATTCCCAGGGCGCCGAGGGAGCCGAGCTCGCGCGCCAGGTCGCGGATGCCGGGCAGCTCGCCCTTCTCGTACCACTCGGCGACGTACGGCAGCACGCGGTCGGCCGCCCAGCCGCGGACGGTGTCCCGGACGGCCAGGTCCTCCGGCTCCAGCAGGTCGTCGATGCCGAGCGGGTCGGCGGCATCGAACGGGGGCAGCTTCGCGGACGCGGACATGGGGCACCCTCCGGGACACGGAACAGCGACAAAACTAGCAGCGCTAGTTACGACTCTCCGGCCGACGTTACGGTGCAGTGTCCCGCACGTCCAGAGGAGATCAGGCGGTGACCCGCGACTTCCCGGCCGCCGCCTGCGCCTTCGTCTCCGTCTTCGACTCCGCCTCGCGCGGTGCCGGCAGACCCACCTCGCCCCCGGCCGGCTCCTCGCCGCAACTCATGATCCGCGGCAGCCGCAGCGCCATCAACGCGCCCAGCACCAACAGGCCCGCGCTCACCAGCAGCGTCACATGGAGTCCGTGCACGAAGGAGTCGCGCGCCGCCCGGCGCAGCGCGGCCCCGGCGGTCCCGCCGAGCCGGCCGGCGACCTCGTAGGCCTCGCCGAGCGAGTGGCCCGCCTCGTCCGCCGCGGGCCGGGGAACACCCGGCACCGACCGCAGCCCCGGGGTGTAGGCCGCGTTCATCACGCTGCCCAGCAGGGCGATGCCGATGCCGGCGCCGAGCTGGTAGGAGGTCTCGCCGATCGCCGCCGCGCCGCCGGCCTGGTCGGCCGGGGCCTCGCTGAGCATCGACTCGTACGCGCCGAAGAGCGTGGTCTCCAGGCCGAAGCCCAGCAGCACGAAGCCGGCCAGCAGCAGCGTCGGATCGTCGGCGCCGCCCATCGCCGTCAGGGTCAGCACCGCGGCCGCCGTCAGGCAGAAGCCGAGACACACCATCCGGCGCGGTCCGAAGCGGCGCAGCATGCGCGCGCCCGCCAGGCCGGCCGCCATGGCCGCGACGGTCAGGGGCAGCAGTCTGAGGCCCGTCTCCAGCGGGGACAGGCCGAGCACCAGCTGCAGATACTGGGCGGCGATCAGCTCCAGGCCGACCAGCGCGAGCATGGCCAGCACGATGCAGCCCACCGAGGTGCTGAACGCGGGCCGGCGGAACATCCGCAGGTCCACCAGCGGATGCGGGTGCCGCCGCTGGCGCCGTACGAAGAAGAGGAGGAGGGCCCCGCCGATCACCAGCGGCAGCACGGTGAAGGGGCTCGCCGCCGCCTCTCCGCCGCCGAGCCGCTTCACCCCGAGGACGACGCCGAAGAGCCCGGCCGCCGCCGTCAGCGCGCCGGTCACGTCCCAGGGGCCGGTGCCGTCGCCCCTCGACTCGGGCAGCAGGATCCGGCCCACCGGGAGGCTGACCAGCATCAGCGGGATGTTGACCAGGAAGACCGCGCCCCACCAGAAGTGCTCCAGCAGGAAGCCGCCGAGCAGCGGTCCGACCGCCGCGCCGACCGCCGCCACCGCGCTCCAGATGCCTATGGCGAGGGCGCGCTCGCGCCGGTCGGGGAAGACCTGGCGGAGGATCGACAGGGTGGCGGGCATGATCATCGCGCCGCCGACGCCGAGCAGCGCGCGGGCGAGGATGAGCGTCTGGGCGCTCGGCGCGAACGCGGCCACGGCGGAGGCGACGCCGAAGAGGCCGTAGCCGAGCAGCAGGACGCGTCTGCGGCCGATCCGGTCGCCGAGTGTGCCGAAGAGGATCAGCAGCGAGGCGCAGACCAGCGGATAGACGTCGACGATCCAGAGCAGTTCGATGGCGTCGGGCCGGAGGTCCTCGGTGACGGCGGGGACCGCCACGTGCAGCACGGTGGCGTCGAGGGCGACGAGCAGCAGGCTGACGCAGAGGACGACGAGGACGACCCAGCGGTTGGCACCGGCCTGGGCCGCCCGACGGCGCGGCCGTACGGCAGCCGTGGTCGTCCCGGACATGTACGTACCTCCCAGATGATCCCTCGCGTGGGGCGGACCGACGGGGTGGGGACTCCCTGTCGTACGGCCGGAGAGAGCGGTGTCTCCGGCCCGCGCAAACCCTCGCGGGTGACTCGTCAGCGTACGCGAGTTCACCGCGCGGTCACGTGGCGGACCTCTCACACGCTCGACGGAACCCGTGTGGCGTACACCACGTCAACTTCTCTTGACCCGGACCCGGTGGCCGGTCCGGTCCGCCGCGCGGTCGATAATCGAGCCCGTGACCGATCTTGACACGCGCGTGGCCCCACCCCACGCCCCTCTCCCGCGCCGGGCGGTTCCGGCCCTCCTGGGCTACGCGGCGGTCCGCGCCCTGGGGCTGGCCGTGCTGGGCGTGTGGAGCGCCGCGCGCGGCAAGAGCGCGTACACCTTGCTGACCGCCCGCTGGGACTCTCTCTGGTACACCCGGGTCGCCGAGCTGGGCTACGGCTACGAGGTGCGGCTGCCGAACGGGGACGTCCACTCCAACCTGGCGTTCTTCCCGCTGCTGCCGTGGCTGGAGCGGCTGCTGCACGCGGTCACCCCGCTGTCGTACGCGGGCGCCGGGCTCGTGGTGAGCCTGCTGGCGTCGCTCGCCGCGGCGGCCGGGATCTTCGCGGTCGCGGAGCGGGTGTACGGGACCCGGACCGGGATCTGTGCCGTGCTGCTGTGGGCCGTGCTGCCGGTCGGGATCGTGCAGTCGATGGCGTACAGCGAGTCGCTGTTCACGGCACTGGCGGCCTGGTCGCTGTACGCGGTGCTGACCGGGCGCTGGGTGAGCGCGGGTGTGCTGGCGGCGCTGGCGGGGCTGACCCGGCCGGTGGGGGCGGCGGTGGTCGCCGCGGTGTGGACGGCGGGGGTGATCTCGTTCGTGCGAGAGCGCGGCGCGAAGCACACGCCGGGCGCACTCCCTCTTCTGTACGCCCCCGTATGGCGCCGCGCGCTCGGCATGCTGCTGGCTCCGCTCGGTGCCGCCGCGTACGTGCTCTGGGTCGGCCACCGCACCGGCAAGGGCCCGCTCGGGTACCTGGACGTCCAGGCCGGATGGCGCAACGGCTTCGACGGCGGTTACGCCTTCGGCCGCTTCGTGGCCGACAAGTTCACGTCGTTTCCGGCCGCCCTGGCCGGCCTCGGCCTGATCATCGGCGTCGCCCTGCTGATCTGGCTGTACGTCACCGGTGTGCGCGACCGCCAGCCGGTCGAACTACTGGTGTACACGGGTGTCGTGCTCGCCCTCGCCCTGTGCGCGTCGAGCTACTTCGGCTCCAAGCCGCGGCTGCTGATGCCGGCCTTCCCGGTGCTGCTGCCGCTCGCCCGCGCTCTGGCCCGGCTGCGCCCGCCCCGATCGGCCCTGGTCACAGCCGGTGCGGCGGCCGCGGCGGCGGTCTATGGGGCTTTCTGGCTGAACGGTTCCGGTCCCCCATGATCCACTCGACTGTCCGATGACACCGCGGAGAATTCCGCACGAGGACCGGGTTAACGCATTCATAAGCGCCATATAAACAACACCCGGAACGATCAGAGGAATTGACCCGAGTGCACTCACCGGATTGCGGAATCCGGTGAATTCAGGCCGTCCTTGAGACCTTTCCCACATCACATCGTCATCACAAAGCCGCTGTTTCGACCGGGAACACAGCTCACTCGCTGTAACGTCGATTGGGTGCGTACCGAACGAATCGTCACCCGGCGTCTGGACCGGGTGTTCGCCAGACTGGACCGTGAGCCGGAACGACCGGCCCACATCGATGTGCCGAGGATGAGCCGGCACCGGGTCGTTCTGTTCACCGCGACCCTGGCTTTCTACCTCGCCATCGTGTGGGCCGTCGTGATCAGCTCCTGGCTGGTCCGGCTGGACTGGCAGGTCATGTTCTTCCGGCCGTACCAGCAGTGGCCGCAGATCCACGCGTTCCTCGACTACTACGTGGTGCTGGGCCAGCGCGGCCCCACCGCCGTGATGGTCGCGGCCTGGCTCGGCTGGCGCTCCTGGCGGCAGCACACGCTCCGCCCGCTGCTGACCCTGGCCACCTCGCTGCTGCTGCTGAACATCACGGTCGGCGCCGCCAAGCTCGGGATGGGGCGCCTCGGTCCGCACTACGCGACCGTGATCGGTTCGAACGAGATGGGTCTCGGCGGCGATATATTTCCCAGCGGCCACACCGCCAACGCGGTGGTGACCTGGGGAATCCTGGCGTACCTGGCCTCCAGCCCGAGGGCCCGCCGCTGGCTGTCGGCCCTCTCCGCGGTCACCTCGCTCGGCGTCGGCCTCACCACCGTCTACCTCGGTACGCACTGGCTGAGCGACGTGCTGCTGGGCTGGGCCGCCGGCCTGCTGATCATGCTCGCCCTGCCCTGGTTCGAGCCGCTGGTCACCAAGGCCGAGACCACCCTGTTCGACCTGCGCGACCGCTGGCGCGACCGCCGCGGCCGCCCGGTGCCCGAGCCCGCCGTCCCGGTCGGGCCGGTCGTGCTCACGCCGCGAGTCACGCCCGCCGACCAGCCGGCGCCGGCCCGCGAACCGGTCGCCACGACCCGGACCTCCCGGGGCCTGGCGCACCTCGCGCCCGCACCGCACACGTCCCGTTCGGAACGCCCGGTCACCCCGGCGGGCAGCCGCCGCCCGCCGCACGCCGACCGAGTCCCGCGCGGCACGACCCAGCCGGCCCGCCCCTGACAGGCGGCTGACGGCGGCGGGGTCCGGTACGCACCACCACCCCGCGCCACGGCGAAGGCCCCGTCTCCCGAAGAGGGAGACGGGGCCTTCGGCGTACGGCGTCCGGACGAGAGGGCGTCAGCCCTTCCAGGCGCGGGCCACCCGGCCGTCCCGTACCTCGAAGTTCAGCCGTCCGGTCCGGTACTCCATGGTGATGATCGCGCCGGGTGGCAGCGACCGTACCGTCGACCAGCCGCGCTGCCGGGCGAGCCGCTCGGCGTGCTCGGAGTCGAGACCGACGTACCCTTCCGGGCTGTCCTGGGGCTCCGCTGGCGGAGTGGGGATCGGTGCCATGGGGCCACGCTAGGCCGCCACCGGCGGTGACGGAAGCCGGGCACGGCAGGGTAGGAGCCGTATCCGGCTACCGTCACACTTCTGTCACAGCCTCCCCGATCCCGCTTCGGCCGCCGTGACTTCGGGCGCGGCCGCGGGAGCGTCACACGTACGGGGGTTTCCGTACCCCTTACCGGGGTAATCGAACGGAATTCAGGTGTGCCGTCGAACCTCTTCGAATTCCCCGCGGAAAGTGCAGCGGCGGGGATCGGGGGCGGCTCCGGGGCGTGATTCCCCGCGCAATCCGGGGGGATGTCACGGCAGCTGACACCGCATGGGAAATTCACGGATTCACCACATGCCCGCCGGGACGCCGCGCCGGAGCCGCGGCCCGGCTTCGTCACCCCGCGCCGGATCCGCCCGGGGTCCCCGGCGTCCGGCCCGCCTCACCCGCGGTGCGCGGCCCGGGTTCCCCGGTCCGGGCCAGTGCCGCGTCGAGCCGGTCGCGAACCCTCCTGATCGCGTCCGTCAGCTCGGCGGGCTCCAGCACCTCGAACGGCAGGCCCAGCATCATGATGTGCACGACCATCACGTCCAGGCTCGCGGCACCGCTGCGCAGGACGCACGCCTCCTCCCCGTCGGCCTCCAGCGTCCCGGCGGACGGCGAGACCCGCTCGGCGGCCTCGCGCAGCGGCACGAGCAGCCGGACGGCGGAGTGCGTGGCGTACGCGCGCGTGGAGACGCCCCGGGAGACATAGGCGGCGAGGTCCTCGGCGGGCGGTTCGCGCGGGGTGAAGCGCGGCCCGTGCGGCGGCCTGGGGGTGATGCGGTCGGCGCGGAAGGTCCGCCAGTCCGCCCGGTCGACGTCCCAGGCCACCAGGTACCAGCGCCGCTCGGTGCACACCAGCCGGTGCGGTTCGACCGTGCGCCGGCTCGCGGCGCCCTCATGGCTCTCGTAGTCGAAGCGCAGCCGCTCGGCGTCCCGGCACAGATGGGCGAGTTCGGTGAGCAGGGCCGGGTCGACCGGGGAGACCGGCGGGCCGCTCCGCAGCATCGGCACGGTGAAGGCGTTGAGGGCGCTCACCCGGCGGCGCAGCCGGTGCGGCAGCACCTGCTCCAGCTTGGCGAGGGCCCGTACGGAGGTCTCGCCGATGCCCTCGACGCCCTGCCCGGCGGCGGTCCTGAGGCCGACGGCCACCGCGACGGCCTCGTCGTCGTCCAGCAGCAGCGGCGGGAGTTCGGCGCCCGCGCCCAGCTGGTAGCCGCCTCCCGTGCCGGGGCTGGCGTTGACCGGGTAGCCCAGCTCGCGCAGCCGGTCCACGTCCCGGCGGACCGTGCGCGGGGTGACGCCGAGCCGGTCGGCGAGTTCCGCGCCCGACCACTCGCGGTGGGCCTGGAGCAGCGAGAGCAGGCGCAGCAGGCGTGCCGAGGTCTCCGACATGGGGGCGAGTCTGCCACTGCCACGGACGGCCGCCGTCCCCGGGAGGACGGCGGCCGTCCGTCACGCGCGGTCCGGCGCTCAGAGCGCGAGGCGCTGGCCGGGCACGATCAGATCGGGGTCGTCGCCGATGACGGCCTCGTTGGCGGCGTAGATCCGCTGCCAGGTGGTGCCGTGGCGGGCGGCGATGGTGCTCAGGGTGTCGCCCTCGCGGACGGTGTAGTCACCGCGGGAGGCGCCGCGGCCGGTGCCGGCCGCCGGGCGTTCCGGCGTCCTCGCCGGGGCGGACTTCGCCGGGGCGGACCTGGCCGGGGCGGACTTCGCCGTCGCGCCGCCCGTCCGGGCCGACGTGCCGGAGGAACCGGTGCGGTCCGCCGCGGGAGCGGCGCCCGTGGCCCCGGCCCGGGCCGAGCAGACCGGCCAGGCGCCCCAGCCCTGGGCCTGCTGGACCTTGGTGGCGACGGCGATCTGCGCGCCCTGGGAGGCCTGGTCGGCCGTCGGGGCGTAGGCGGTGCCGCCGTACGCGCTCCAGGTCGAGGCGGAGAACTGGAGTCCGCCGTAGTAGCCGTTGCCGGTGTTGATGTGCCAGTTGCCGCCGCTCTCGCACTGGGCGATGCGGTCCCACACTCCGTTGTCCGCCGCGGCGGCGTTGCCGGTCGCGGCCAGCAGTCCCAGCGGGGCCAGCAGGGCGGCTCCGGCGAGCGCGGCCGTGGTGCGGCCCGTACGGCCCTTGCGGGCGCTGTCGGGACGGGCGGTCTCACGGGTGGTATCGGCACACTCGGACATGTAGTTCCCTCTCCACGAACCCGGGCTCCCCCAAGGCGGAGCGCGCCTCACCGCGTAGGCCGCGGTGCCGCGCGTCCGCCCCCTCCGCCGTGACCGGTGGCGGCGATCGTGCTCTGCCTGGTGCCGGCCGGCGGACGTACCCGAGCGGTGCTCGTTGCACACGGCGGAGGAATGTAAGGAGGGCGAGCAGCCGGAATCAACCAACTCACCGTCGTTCCAGGCCAGTTGCCTGTTACCCGAGGTATCGGCGACTTTCGGCCACCCACTACATCCTGTGATTTACTGATTTTTCGACCACCCATTGAAGCGATCTGTGACCCACTTCACCCATTCAAGTTCCTTGACTGCGCGCGAAGTTGACTGTGTGTGGCCGATTCCGCACCAAAGGTGACCCTGCACGCCGGAAGGTTCGAACAGGTCCGCCTCCGGGCGTGACCCCCACCACAGGACGCCCGTTGTCTTCTTCATGAGCCCACAACCCCGGGGGCTCATCGGCCGGGAGCCACCCGGCCGGCCCCAGCACCGCATCCCGAGGGAGCCACCCGTGCCGCGCATGCTCGACGTCAGCGACGCCGTACGCGCCGAGATCGGCGACGAAGAAGCCGACCGGCTGCTCGCCGGAGACAACGCCCCCGGCAGTTACGACTGCACGTCCTGTCGCACCCCGGGCGACTCCGAGCAGGAGCGCACCAGCACCGTCCTGTTCGTCGGTGACGAGACCGCCGTGCTGGCCTTCGCCCACGCCAGCTGTCTGCCCTCGCAGGTCGTCCAGGTCACCGAGGAGCAGCTGCAGGGCGCCGTCCGCTCCATCGGCACCGCCGGTGGCGACATGGCCGGCGTCGAGCCGCACGGCTCCGTGCCCGAGCAGGCGGTGCTCGGCGTGACCAGCGGGCTCGTCCTGATCGACGGCGAGCTGCACCCCGCGCTCGTCGTCGAGCCGACCTCCCCGATCGTCCGCCCGGGCACGATCGGCACCGGCGACGACTTCCTTCCGCTGCTCATCGAGCAGGGCTTCATGCCGTTGACCGAGCTGGCCTCCGTCCCCCCGGTGCTGCACGGCTGGTCCGTCCTGCTGGCCATGGGCCAGCTGCACGCGGTGCTCCAGCCGGGGACCAACGGCGGACAGCCGGTGGCCTGGTGGCAGGCGCACCAGCCGCTCCAGGTGACGGACAGCTGGCGGGCGGCGGCGAACAAGCACCAGCAGGTGCTGATGTTCGCGGCGCCGGTCGGGTCCATCGGCCGGCAGCCGCGGGAGGACCTGCTCCGGGACGCGCTGGACCGGGCCGCGGCGGGCGGGCAGCTGGTGGCCGCGGCGCTGCCGCTCGCCGGCACCTGACCCACGGGCACCCGTCCGACCGCATCTCTTTGCAGTCCCGGTCGTTTGGACATACGTGCACGCATACGACACTCCTCCCCGCCGGTCGTCCTTCTCCACCGTCCCCTCCGCGAGGGCGGGGCAGGATCCCTCCGGCGGACCGTCGGCCACGCCGATCTACGACTCGCTCTACGCGGAGTGGGTCAAGGCCTTCCGCACACTGCCGGGAGACCGCAGCGGCGAGGAGGAGCTGAGGTTCAGTGCCTTCGGCGACTTCCCGGACGGCTCGGGCATGTACGGCGGCCACCGGGCGGGGTCGTTCAGCAGTTCGTACAGCGCCTACAGCGCGGGGGCCTACAGCGCCCGGCAGCAGTCGCAGTGGCAGCGGGTCGGCACGCTCGGACGGCAGCAGGACACCGGGATGCAGTACGTCCCGGCCGCCGCCCTGCCGCCGGGACCACGACGTGGCGCGTGACGGGCACCCGGACGGGCGCAGACACGTGAAGGGCGGCCCCTGGAGAACCAGGGGCCGCCCTTCACGGCGTACCGCCGACGCCGGTACCGCTACTTCTTCTTCGCGCCGCGCTTCTCGCGCACCCGCACCGAGATGTGGATCGGGGTGCCCTCGAAGCCGAACTCCTCGCGCAGCCGGCGCTCGATGAACCGCCGGTAGCCCGCCTCGATGAAGCCGGAGGCGAAGAGCACGAACCGCGGGGGCTTGGTGCCGGCCTGGGTACCGAACAGGATGCGCGGCTGCTTGCCGCCCCGGACGGGGTGCGGGTGGGCCGAGACCAGCTCGCCGAGGAAGGCGTTCAGCCGGCCGGTCGGGACACGGGTCTCCCAGCCGGCAAGGGCGGTCTCGATCGCCGGGACGAGCTTCTCCATGTGACGGCCGGTGCGCGCCGACACGTTCACGCGCGGGGCCCAGGCGACCTGGCCCAGCTCGGTCTCGATCTCCCGCTCCAGGTAGTAGCGGCGCTCCTCGTCGAGGGTGTCCCACTTGTTGAAGGCGAGCACCACGGCGCGGCCGGCCTCGACGGCCATGGTGACGATGCGCTGGTCCTGCACCGAGATGTTCTCGGAGGCGTCCAGCAGGATGACGGCGAGCTCGGCCTTCTCCACGGCGGCGGCCGTGCGCAGGGAGGCGTAGTAGTCGGCGCCCTGCTGGAGGTGGACGCGCTTGCGGATACCGGCGGTGTCGACGAACTTCCAGGTGGTACCGCCGAGCTCGATCAGCTCGTCGACCGGGTCGCGGGTGGTGCCCGCCAGCTCGTTGACGACGACCCGCTCCTCGCCGGCGACCTTGTTCAGCAACGAGGACTTGCCGACGTTCGGGCGGCCGATCAGGGCGATGCGGCGCGGGCCGCCGACGGCCGTGCCGAAGGTCTGCGCCGGGGCCTCCGGCAGCGCTTCCAGGACGGCGTCCAGCATGTCGCCGGTGCCGCGGCCGTGCAGGGCGGAGACCGGGTGCGGCTCGCCGAGGCCGAGGGACCACAGGTAGGCCGCGTCCGACTCGCCGCTCAGGCCGTCGACCTTGTTGGCGCACAGCACGACCGGCTTGCCGGCCTTGCGCAGCAGCCGTACGACGGCCTCGTCGGTGTCGGTCGCGCCGACCTTGGCGTCCACGACGAAGACGACGGCGTCGGAGGCCTCGATCGCGTACTCGGCCTGCGCGGCCACCGAGGCGTCGATACCGAGGACGTCCTGCTCCCAGCCGCCGGTGTCGACGACCTTGAAGCGGCGGCCGGACCACTCGGCCTCGTAGGTGACGCGGTCGCGGGTGACGCCCGGCTTGTCCTCGACGACCGCCTCGCGGCGGCCGATGATCCGGTTCACCAGGGTCGACTTGCCGACATTGGGGCGGCCGACGACGGCGAGCACGGGCAGCGGGCCGTGGCCCGCCGCCTCGATGGCGCCCTCGACGTCCTCGATGTCGAAGCCCTCTTCCGCGGCGAGCTCCATGAACTCCGCGTACTCGGCCTCGCCGAGAGCCCCGTGGTCGTACTCGTGCGCCTGCGCGTCCGAGCCGTCGGGCTGGATGTCGTGGTTCATGAAGTCCGTACCTCGTCGTTCATTCGTGGTGATCGGTGCATCGGCCCAGCCGGGCTGATCCACTACTCAAGTGTCGCCTAGCGCCCGGTCAGGCGCCTGGCGTTTTCCAGGTGGCTGGTGAGCTGCTTCTGGATGCGCTCGGTCGCCTCGTCCAGCGCCGCGCGCGTACGCCGTCCGCTGCCGTCACCGGCCTCGAACGGGTCGCCGAAGACGACGTCGACGCGGGAGCGCATCGGAGGCAGCCCCTTTATCAACCGCCCCGGCCTGCCGGAGCTTCCCAGTACCGCCACGGGCACGATCGGTGCCCCGCTGCGGACCGCGAAGTAGGCGAGCCCGGCGCGCAGGGAGGCGAAGTCGCCCTCGCCCCGGGTGCCCTCCGGGAAGATGCCGAGCACTCCCCCGTCGCTCAGGACACCGAGCGCGTCGGTGATCGCCGTGCGGTCGGCGGACGCGCGGTCCACCTTCAGCTGGCCGATGCCGGTCAGGAACGTGCCCAGCGGGCCGACGAACGCCTCCTTCTTGATCAGGAAGTGCGTCGGCCGGGGCGACACGCCCATGACCATGGGGCCGTCGATGTTGTGGGAGTGGTTCACGGCGAGTATCGCCGGGCCGCTCGCGGGCATCCTCCAGGCGCCCAGCACCCGCGGTTTCCACAGCCCGTACATCAGGCCGACGCCGATGCGCCGCCCCACCTCGGCGCCCCGCTCGGACGGAAGGCTCACTTCCCCGCCCGCTTCTCCTCGACCAGGGTGACGACGCACTCGATGACCTGGGCGAGGGTGAGTTCGGTGGTGTCCACCTCGACCGCGTCGCCGGCCTTGGCGAGGGGCGAGGTCTTGCGGCTGGAGTCGGCCGCGTCCCGCTTGATCAGGGCCTCGCGGGTGGCGTTGACGTCGGCGCCCTTCAGCTCGCCGCTGCGGCGGGCCGCGCGGGCCTCCGGGGAGGCGGTGAGGAAGATCTTCAGGTCGGCGTCCGGGAGGACGGTCGTACCGATGTCCCGGCCCTCGACCACGATGCCGTTCTCGGTGCCGACAGCCAGCGAGCGCTGCAGCTCGGTGATCCGGGTGCGCACCTCGGGCACCGCGCTGACCGCGCTGACCTTGGAGGTGACCTCCTGGGTGCGGATCGGGCCGGCGACGTCGACGCCGTCGACCGTGATGGTCGGGGCGGCCGGGTCGGTGCCGGAGATGATCTCCGGCTTGCCGGCGACGGCGGCGATGGCGGTCGGGTCCTCCAGGTCGATGCCGTTGGTCACCATCCACCAGGTGATCGCCCGGTACTGGGCACCGGTGTCCAGGTAGCTCAGACCGAGCTGGGCTGCCACGGCCTTCGACGTGCTCGACTTGCCCGTGCCGGAGGGACCGTCGATCGCGACGATCACGGGCTTGGCGGTCGGGGCGCCGTATTCCACGGGGGACACCTTCCTGCGGTGAAGGGTGGTGAGCGGGGGTCCGGGGCGCGAGGGCGCCCCGGACAAGGTTACTGGCTCGCGGGGGGGGGCGCCCTCACCGGGCGTTATCGGCGCAGCGCCCAGCCCCGCTCGCGCAGTGCCTCCTTCAGGGCCGTCGCCGCCTTCGGCTCGACCATGAGCTGCATCAGACCGGCCTGCTGACCGGTGGCGTGCTCGATCCGGACGTCCTCGATGTTGACTCCCGCCCGGCCGGCGTCCGCGAAGATGCGGGCCAGCTGGCCGGGCTGGTCGTCGATGAGGACGACGACGGTCTCGTACGCGCGCGGGGCGCTGCCGTGCTTGCCGGGTACCCGCACCTGGCCGGCGTTCCCGCGGCGCAGCACGTCCTCGATGCCGGCGGTGCCCTCGCCGCGCTTGGCGTCGTCGGAGGACTGCAGGGCGCGCAGGGCCTGGACCGTCTCGTCCAGGTCGGAGGCGACGTCGGAGAGCAGGTCGGCGACCGGGCCCGGGTTCGCGGACAGGATGTCCATCCACATGCGCGGGTCGGAGGCGGCGATCCGGGTCACGTCCCGGATGCCCTGCCCGCACAGCCGTACGGCGGCCTCCTCGGCGTGCTCCAGGCGCGCGGCGACCAGGCTGGACACCAGGTGGGGCATGTGGGAGACGAGGGCGACGGCGCGGTCGTGGGCGTCGGCGTCCATGACGACCGGGACGGCCCGGCAGTGCGAGACCAGTTCCAGGGCGAGGTTGAGCACCTCGGTGTCGGTGTCCCGGGTCGGGGTGAGCACCCAGGGCCGGCCCTCGAAGAGGTCGGCGGTGGCGGCCAGCGGTCCGGACTTCTCCCGGCCGGACATGGGGTGCGTGCCGATGTACGACGACAGGTCCAGGCCGAGCGACTCCAGCTCGCGGCGGGGGCCGCCCTTGACGCTGGCGACGTCCAGGTAGCCGCGGGCGACGCCCCGGCGCATCGCGTCGGCGAGCACCCGGGCCACATGGGCGGGCGGGGCGGCCACGATCGCGAGGTCCACCGGCCCCCCGGGCTCCTCGTCGGTGCCGGCACCCAGCGCGGCGGCCGTACGGGCCTGCTCGGGGTCGTGGTCGTCGAGGTGGACGGTGACGCCTCGCTGGGCGAGCGCGAGGGCGGCGGAGGTGCCGATCAGGCCGGTTCCGATGACGAGTGCGGTTCTCACTGGGCGATGTCCTTGCGGAGCGCCGCGGCGGCGCCGAGGTAGACGTGGCAGATGTCGGCGCGGGGCCGGTCCGACTCGATGTGCGCGAGGATCCGCACGACCCGGGGCATGGCGCCCGCGATGTCCAGTTCCTGGGCGCAGATGAGGGGGACGTCCACGATGCCCAGCTTGCGGGCGGAGGCGGCCGGGAAGTCGCTGTGCAGGTCGGGGGTGGCCGTGAACCAGATGCTGATCAGGTCGTCGGCGGTCAGCCCGTTCCGTTCCAGCACGGCGGTGAGCAGCGCTCCGACCTGCTCCTCCATATGACCGGCCTCGTCCCGCTCCAGTTGGACGGCCCCCCGGACCGCTCGTACCGCCACGGCGCTGCTCCTCGCTGACATGCGTGTCTGTTCTTGGTCCGTCCAGCGTAGTCAGCCCGCGCGGTACGGGCGCGCGCCGCCCGCTCGCTGAGACGATGCGAAAGATCCCTTGTTCACCGTTCTGGAAGGTTCTACGGAGGTCTGACATGACCCAGCCCGCGACACGGCGCACCGTTCTCTGCACCGGCGCCGGCGCGCTCGCCCTGGGGTGCGTGGGATGCGGCACCGACAAGAGCGGCGACGCCACGGCGCCGCAGTCACCGACGGCGTCGGCATCGTCGGCGTCCGCATCCGGGATGGCGGCGTCGCCCGCCGCCCAGGAGGCGTCGCCCGCCGGGAAGCGGCTGGCGCGGACCAGCGACATCCCGGAGGGCGGCGGCAAGGTGTTCAAGGAGGAGAAGATCGTGGTCACCCAGCCGAAGAAGGGTGACTTCAAGGCGTTCTCGGCGATCTGCACGCACCAGGGCTGCACGGTGAACCGGGTGGCGGACGGCACCATCGACTGCCCGTGCCACGGCAGCAAGTACCGGATCGCCGACGGCTCGGTGGCCCATGGTCCCGCGACCAGACCGCTGGGCAAGGAGTCGATCACGGTGTCGGGAAATTCGATCCACCTGGCCTGAGCGGGCCGCGTACGCTCCGGGGATGCAGCCGCTGGACCTCGTACGCGACCACACCGTCTACTCCTGTGTGACGGGCTCCCGCGCCTTCGGTCTGGCCACGGACGCCAGCGACACCGACCGGCGCGGGGTGTTCCTCGCCCCCACCCCGCTGTACTGGCGGTTCGAGAAGCCGCCCACGCATGTGGAGGGGCCCGGCGAGGAGCAGTTCTCCTGGGAGCTGGAACGGTTCTGCGAGCTGGCGCTGCGCGGCAACCCGAACATCCTGGAGTGCCTGCACTCCCCCCTGGTGGAGCACGTGGACGACACCGGCCGCGAGCTGCTGTCCCTGCGCGGCGCCTTCCTGTCGCGGCGGGCGTACGACACCTTCACCCGTTACGCCCTCGGCCAGCGCAAGAAGCTCGACGCCGACGTCCGCACGACCGGCGCCCCGCGCTGGAAGCACGCGATGCACCTGCTGCGGCTGCTGATGTCCGCACGGGACCTGCTGAGCTCCGGCGAGCTGCGGATCGACGTCGGGGAGCAGCGCGAGCCCCTGCTGGCGGTGAAGCGCGGTGAGGTGCCGTGGGTGCGGGTGGAGGAGTGGATGGCCCGGCTGGCGGCCGGGACCGAGGAGGCCCTGCGCGGCAGCCCCCTGCCCGAGGAGCCGGACCACACCCGCGTGGCCGACTTCCTGTACCGGGCGCGCCGGGCCTCGGCACTCCAGCCGGAGCCGGGCCCCGGGCCCGCGGGTCCGGCCCGATCCGGAGGGGGACCCTCAGGCGTCCCAGAGTGATCCCAGGGCCAGGAGGCCGTCTCGGTACTCGATGCGCTCGGACCAGTCGGCGGGCCAGGCGTCCGCGCCCAGCCAGGCGCCCGCGAAGGCTCCGGTGAGGCAGGCTATGGAGTCGGAGTCGCCGGCGGTGCAGGCGGCCCGGCGCAGGGCGGTGACGGGCTCGTCCGGGAAGAGCAGGAAGCACAGCAGCCCGGTGGCGAGCGCCTCCTCGGCGATCCAGCCCTCGCCGGTGGCCAGACAGGGGTCGGTCTCCACGGATCCGCTCCGCACGGCCTCCTGGAGCCGGCCGAGGACCGCCAGGCACTCGTCCCAGCCGCGCGCGATGAAGTGCTCCGGGCTCGGGTCCTGGGAACGGGTCCACAGGTCGCCGAGCCAGGTGTGGTCGTAGCGGGTGCGGTTGTCCAGGGCGTAGGAGCGCAGCTGCCCGACGAGCCCGGCCGGGTCGGTGCCCCGGGCGAGCAGATGGACGGCGCGGGCGGTGAGGTCGGAGGCGGCGAGCGCGGTCGGGTGGCCGTGGGTGAGCGCGGACTGCAACTGAGCGGCGCCGGCACGCTGTTCGTCGTCGAGGCCGGGGGCAAGGCCGATCGGGGCGACCCGCATGTTGGCGCCGCAGCCCTTGGAGCCGATCTGGCTGGCGTCCTGCCAGCGCCGGCCCTCGTCGTCCAGCAGGGCGCACGCGGTCAGGCAGGTGTTGCCCGGCGCCCGGTTGTTCTCCGGCGAGTGGTACCAGTCCGCGAACTCCTCGCGCAGCGGCCGCTCCAGCCGGTTCGGCGCGAGGTACCCGCGCTCCATGGCCGTGCGGAGCGCGCGCCCGAGGGCGAGGGTCATCTGGGTGTCGTCGGAGACGAGGGCCCGCTCGGGCAGCTCCATCTCCCGCCAGGGCCCGAACGCCGAGAGGATCGACGGCACGGTCTTGAACTCGGCCGGGAAGCCGAGGGCGTCCCCGAGGGCGAGGCCGAGGAGTGCTCCGGTGGCCGACTGCTTGGGCATATGCGTCATCCCCCTTTATTGTCACAGTGACGATAAAGGGGGATGACGATCGGCGCAAGGTGCGTCTAGAGATCGACTTCCTGCATCAGCATGCCGACCTCGGTGTTCGACAGGCGGCGCAGCCAGCCCGACTTCTGGTCGCCCAGGGTGATCGGGCCGAAGGAGGTCCGCACCAGCTTCTCGACCGGGAAGCCGGCCTCGGCGAGCATGCGGCGCACGATGTGCTTGCGGCCCTCGTGCAGGGTCACCTCGACCAGGTAGTTCTTGCCGGTCTGCTCGACGACGCGGAAGTGGTCCGCGCGCGCGTAGCCGTCCTCCAGCTGGATGCCGTCCTTCAGGCGCTTGCCGAGGTCGCGCGGGATCGGGCCGACGATGGCCGCGAGGTAGGTCTTCTTCACGCCGTACTTCGGGTGCGTGAGGCGGTGCGCCAGCTCACCGTGGTTGGTGAGCAGGATGACACCCTCGGTCTCGGTGTCCAGCCGGCCGACGTGGAAGAGCCGGGTCTCGCGGTTGGTGACGTAGTCACCGAGGCACTGGCGGCCCTCCGGGTCCTCCATGGTGGACACGACACCGGCGGGCTTGTTCAGCGAGAAGAACTGGTACGACTGCGTCGCCACCGTCAGGCCGTCGACCTTGACCTCGTCCTTCTCCGGGTCGACCCGGCGGCCCTGCTCCAGGACGATCTCGCCGTTGATCTCGACGCGGGCCTGCTCGATCAGCTCCTCGCAGGCGCGCCGGGAGCCGTAGCCCGCGCGCGCGAGGACCTTCTGCAGCCGCTCGCCCTCCTGCTCGGCGCCCGGGAAGGTCTTCGGGAGCTTGACGTCCTTCTTGCCCGCGTACCGCTCGCGGTTGCGCTCCTCGGCCCGCGCGTCGTACTCGCGGGAGCTCGCCGGAGCCGTACGGCCGCGGCCGCCGGCCTGGCTCTGCCGGGGACCGCCCTTGGCGCCGCCGCGCGCCGAGGCGCCCCGGCCCGACTTCGGGCCGTCCTGGGTGGCGCCGGGACCCACGTCGTAGCGCCGCTCCTCCGGGCGCGGCTTCTTCGGCCGGCCGCCCTGCTTGTCGTCACGGGCGTTGCCGGCGCCGCGGTAGTTACCGCGTCCCCCGCCGCTCCCGCCGCGGCCGCCGCTGTTGCCACCACGGCTCCCGCCGTTGTTTCCGCTGCTGTTCCTGCCGCTGCTGCTTCGCATCAAAGTTCCGTCTTGTCGTCTGCGTCCTCGGAATCCGGAGCGTCCGGATCGAACGACGGCACACCCTCCTGGGTCTCGGCCTCGATCGCCTCGGCCTCCGGGAGGAAGGGCGCGAGCTCCGGGAGCTCGTCCAGGCCGCGCAGGCCCATCCGCTCCAGGAAGTAGTTCGTCGTCCTGTACAGGATCGCACCTGTTTCGGGTTCCGTGCCCGCCTCCTCGACCAGACCGCGCTGCAGGAGGGTGCGCATGACACCGTCGCAGTTGACCCCGCGCACCGCGGAGACGCGGCTGCGGCTGACCGGCTGGCGGTAGGCGACCACCGCGAGCGTCTCCAGCGCCGCCTGGGTGAGCCGGGCCGTCTGGCCGTCCAGCACCAGCCGTTCGACGGCGGGCGCGTACGCGGCGCGGGTGTAGAAACGCCAGCCGCCGGCGACGAACCGCAGCTCGAAGCCGCGGCCCTGCACGGTGTACTCGTCGGCCAGCTCGCGCAGCGCGTCCGCGACCTGCCGTCGCGGCCGCTCCAGCAGCCTGGCCAGGTGGGCCTCGGTCGCGGGCTCGTCCACGACCATGAGCATCGCCTCCAGGGCCGGCTTGAGGTCGAGTCCGGCGACGGTCTGCGATCCTGCGGGGGCCTCGGCGGTCTCCTCGCTCATGCCTTCCTCTCCTCCTCCTCGGGCCTCTCGGGCTTCTCGGGCCTCTCGGGCCTCTCGGGCGGCCGGTCGAACTCGTCCGTGACCACGGGTGCGGTGTCCCCGTCCCCTCCGGTCCAGCGCACGGTCAGGTCGCCGAGCGCGGCCTCCTGCTCCAGCGCGACGGCCTTCTCCCGGTACAGCTCCAGCAGGGCGAGGAACCGGGCCACGACGGTGAGCGTGTCGTCGGTGTCCTCGATCAGCACCCGGAAGCTCGCCTCGCCCAGCTCCCTCAGCCGCGCCACCACGATCCCCGCCTGCTCCCGCACGCTGACCAGCGGGGCGTGGATGTGGTCGACGTAGACCTGCGGCTTGGGCCTGGGCTGCATCGCCTTGACGGCCAGCCCGGCGAACCCCTCGGGGCCGATGCTGATGACGACCTCGGGCAGCAGCTCGGCGTGGTGCGGTTCGAGTCCGACGGTGCGGGGCCAGCGGCGGGCCTCGTCGTCGAGCCGCCGGTTGAAGATGTCGGCGATCTGTTTGTACGCGCGGTACTGCAGCAGCCGGGCGAACAGCAGGTCCCGCGCCTCCAGCAGCGCGAGGTCGGCCTCGTCCTCCACGTCGGCGGCGGGCAGCAGCCGGGCGGCCTTGAGGTCGAGCAGGGTGGCCGCCACGACGAGGAACTCCGTGGTCTGGTCGAGGTCCCAGTCGGGTCCCATGGCCCGGATGTGCGCCATGAACTCGTCGGTGACCTTCGACAGGGCGACCTCGGTCACGTCCAGCTTGTGCCGGGAGATGAGCTGGAGGAGGAGATCGAAGGGACCCTCGAAGTTCGACAGCCGGACCTTGAAGACACCGTCGGAGGGGGCTCCGGGTTCGGCGGAGCCGGGTGCGGGGGGTCCGGGCCGGGAGTCGGCGGGCCCGGGTGCGACGGGTTCGGCGGGGCCGGATCCGGCAGGCTCGGGTTCGTCGGATCCCGTGGGTCCGGGCTCGGCCGGTCCGGTTCCGGCGAACTCGGGCTCGGGTGCGGCGGGCTCGGGTTCCGGTGCGGCGGGCTCGGGGGCGGGTGCGACGGGCTCGGGCCGGGGTGCGGCGGGCTCGGCGGCGGCAGGCCCCGGCTCGCCGGCCGCGGGCGCCTCTCGCGGCTCGCGGCCGTCGTGGGCGGTCGTTCCGCCGGGTGCGGGTGGGTGCGACGGCCTGCCGGGCCCGGCCGGGGTCCCGGCCTGCGCCGGGGTCTCGGCCCGCGCCGGCGTCTCGGCCTCCGCAGGCGTCTCCTCCGCCAGGGGCTCGGCCCGCGCCACGGACTCGCTGCGCGGCTCGGCCGGCGCGGCGCCCGGTCCCCGGCCCAGCGCACGCCGGCGGCCGGCTCCTGGGCCGAAGGCGGGGGCGGGGACGTCGTTCGAGGTCATGGCCCCCGCAGGCTACCGCTACCGCCCGCGCAGCCGTCGTACGAGGATGCTCGCGTCCCCGCGGGCCTCCAGGTCGGCCAGGACCACGGCCACCGCCTCGCGGACGATCCGCCCGCGGTCCACCGCGAGCCCGTGCTCGCCGCGGAGCACGAGACGCGCGTGCTCCAGGTCCATCAGTTCCTCGGCGGAGACGTACACGGTGATCTTCTCGTCGTGCCGCTCGCGCCCGCTGGGCCGCCGGGAGGCCGCCCGCCCGCGCTTGCGCGGCTGCGCGGCGGCCGGACCCTCCTGGGCCGGCTGCCGGCGCGCCGGGCGGGTGCGGGACTCGGCGGACTCCGCCGACTCGGCCTCCGCCGCCGCGTGCTCCGCGCCCTCGCCGTCACCGCCCTGCACGGGCACCGACTGCGGCGCGTCCTCGGCGGCGGCCGCCTTGTCGCTCTCCCCTGCGGGAGCCGGCACCCGGGCCTCACCGTTGGCCGCGCGCCGGGGAGTCGACGGCTGGAGCGCCATCCCCCCTGTCGTACGGAAGAGTTCGTCGGCCCCCGGCAGACTCACTCGGCGTGACACCGGGCGAGCACCTCCCTGGCGAGCTGGCGGTAGGCGGCGGCACCGACGGAGTTGGAGGCGTACGTGGTGATCGGCTCACCGGCGACCGTGGTCTCCGGGAAGCGGACCGTGCGGCCGATGACCGTGTGGTAGACGTGGTCGTCGAACGCCTCGACCACACGGGCCAGCACCTCACGGCTGTGGACCGTGCGCGAGTCGTACATCGTGGCGAGGATGCCGTCGAGCTCCAGCTCCGGGTTGAGCCGCTCCTGGACCTTCTCGATGGTCTCGGTCAGCAGGGCCACACCGCGCAGCGCGAAGAACTCGCACTCCAGCGGCACGATCACCTTGTGCGCGGCCGTCAGCGCGTTGACCGTCAGCAGGCCGAGCGAGGGCTGACAGTCGATCACGATGTAGTCGTAGTCGGGCAGCAGGGGCTTCAGCGCCCGCTGGAGCGTCGACTCGCGCGCGACCTCGGAGACCAGCTGGACCTCGGCGGCCGACAGGTCGATGTTGGAGGGCAGCAGGTCCATGTTGGGGACCGCCGTCTTCAGCAGGACCTCGTCCGCGGACATCCCCCGCTCCATGAGCAGGTTGTAGACCGTGAGATCCAGCTCCATCGGGTTGACCCCGAGTCCCACCGACAGCGCGCCCTGCGGGTCGAAGTCCACGAGCAGCACGCGCCGGCCGTACTCCGCGAGCGCGGCACCCAGGTTGATGGTCGACGTCGTCTTGCCGACGCCGCCCTTCTGGTTGCACATCGCGATGATCTTCGCGGGGCCGTGGTCGGTCAGCGGGCCCGGGATCGGGAAGTACGGCAGCGGTCGTCCGGTCGGGCCGACGCGCTCACGGCGCTGACGGGCAGCGTCGGGCGCGAGCGTGGCCGCGTACTCCGGGTCCGGCTCGTATTCGGCGTCGGGGTCGTAGAAGTGCCCCTCGGGCAGTTCGTCGTAGTCGGCGAAGTGGTTGTGGGGCGCGCCACTTCCGTCGCCGGCCATGGCGTTCACGTGATGGCCATCCATGCTCTGGTGTGCTGTCCCGGCCACCTGCGGACCGGAACTCTGGTGGGCTGCGAAGGTGCGCACAGCTACGGAGCCGACAGCCTCGAATCCCGCGGGACCCTGGCCCCGGACCGGCATTCCTGGTTGACCACCCCCGGGAGAAAATGTCGACTCATTCACAAGTCGTCTTACCTCCTTGGTGACCAGGAAACTTCTAGACAAGGTCAGCGTGGCACCATGCCGACGGTTGGCGACTCTATGGCGTGTCGGCGGTCCGCAGCAACACAATCCGCCGGACCCGGCAGGATGTGTCGGCAATGAAACATCTCGCTGTCAAGAGCGTACGGCCGTCGCACAGCAGGTTTCACCGGTGTGCGAATCGGTCGAAGGGTTACGTTCGAGGCGAGTTGACCGAGAGCCGCAAAGTGACCATACACACATCCGGCCGGACCTTGTCGGGCAAGGTCCGGCCGGGTGTGTGCTGTTGACGACGCGTGTTGACGAATCGCCTTTTGCCCGCGGGTGACTTAGCGACTCACCAGGTCACGGGGGGTGGGTCGGGCCTCAGCCGAGCAGGGTCTCCAGCTCGACGTGCTCCAGGCCGTGGGCCTCGGCGACCTCCCGGTAAACGACCTTGCCGTCATGGGTGTTGAGACCCTTGGCGAGCGCGGCGTCCCGGCGCAGCGCCTCCACCCAGCCGTTGTTGGCCAGCGAGACGATGTACGGCAGGGTCGCGTTGGTGAGGGCGTTGGTGGAGGTGTTGGGCACCGCGCCCGGCATGTTGGCCACGCAGTAGAAGACCGAGTTGTGGACCTGGAAGGTCGGCTCGGCGTGCGTGGTCGGGTGGGAGTCCTCGAAGCAGCCGCCCTGGTCGATCGCGATGTCGACAAGGACACTTCCCGGCTTCATGCGCGCCACCAGCTCGTTGGTGACCAGCTTCGGGGCCTTGGCGCCCGGGATGAGCACCGCGCCGATGACGAGGTCGGCGTCGAGGACGGCCTTCTCCAGCTCGAAGGTGTTGGACATGATCGCCTTGACCTTCGTACCGAAGATCCGGTCGGCCTCGCGCAGCTTGTTGATGTCGCGGTCGAGCAGGATCACCTCGAAGCCCATGCCGACGGCGACCTGGGTGGCGTTCCAGCCGGAGACGCCGCCGCCGATGACCACGGCCTTGGCCGGGGTCACACCGGGGACGCCGCCCGGCAGCACGCCACGGCCGCCGGCCGCGCGCATCAGGTGATAGGCGCCGACCTGCGGGGCCAGCCGGCCCGCGACCTCGGACATCGGGGCGAGCAGCGGCAGGGCGCGGTTCGGCAGCTCGACGGTCTCGTAGGCGATGGCCGTGGTGCCGGACTCGATGAGGGCGTCCGTGCACTCCTTGGAGGCGGCCAGGTGCAGGTAGGTGAAGAGGATCTGGTCCTTGCGGAGGCGGTGGTACTCCTCCGCGATGGGCTCCTTGACCTTCAGCAGCAGGTCGGCGGTGGCCCACACCTCGTCGGCAGTGTCGAGCAGGGCGGCACCGGCCGAGACGTACTCCTCGTCCGTGATCGAGGAGCCGAGGCCGGCGCCGCGCTCGATGACGACCTGGTGGCCGTTGCGCACCAGCTCGTGCACACCGGCGGGGGTGATGGCCACCCGGAACTCGTTGTTCTTGACCTCGCGGGGGATGCCGACCTTCACGTCGATCACGGTCCTTGGCTCAGAGGGTATGGGGGTGCATTACAGACGTACCCAGACATGCGGGGGCATACCGGGAGACACCGCTGGAGAACGAGCGGCAGAGCCAGTTTAATGAAGGCGTTCCGACTGTCTAGCCTTTCATTGCATCAATCTTCGCTGGATGCAGTACGGATTTCGCAGGCGTCAGCGCCCTGATCCGGAGTTTCCTCGTCCTCCGGCGGCTCCTCACCCAGCATGCGCTCGGCCGCGGCGCGGTGCAGGAGGGCCGCGGCCGGGTCGCCGAGGCGGTCCAGCGTGTCGGCGAGCCGCAGCTGCAGCGCGGCCTGCAGCCGGGCGTCCTCGGCGCGCCGTGCCCACTCCACGGCTTCCTGGCAGGTGCGCAGCGATTCCTCGGGCCGTCCCGCGTACTCCTGCACCCGTGCGATCTCGCTCAACGCCCGGGCACTCGCCGCGACATCGCCGCCCCTGCGGTAGCCGGCGAGCGCGGCCCGCCAGTTCCGCAGCGCCTCGCCGTAGCGGCCGGCGTAGGTGTGGGCCGTGGCCGTCCGGCCGTACAGCCGGGCGGCGTCCGCGACCTCTCCCCGGGCCAGCCGCTCGGCCAGGGCCCGGCCGAACCAGTCGGCGGCCCGGTCGTAGTCCCCGAGCTCCTGGTGGGCACCGCCTACGGATTCCATCGCGCGGCCGGTCGCGTACGGGTCGTTCGCCTCGCGTCCGGCGTCCAGCGCGGCCCGGTAGCGGGCCAGCGCCTCCCGGGTCCGGCCGGTCTGCGCGTCCAGATCGCCCAGGTTCAGCAGGGCCGCGGCCTTCTCCCGGGGCAGCCCGCGCCGCTCGGCGACGTCCAGGACGAGGCCGTGGACGCCGTACAGGTCGGGGGCGGCTGCCTGGGTGCCGACATGCGCGGCCAGGGCCCGGACCAGCTGGGACATCAGCCGGCGGGCGAGGGTGTCCAGCTCCCCGTCGGCCACCGCGAGGCGCACCGCCGCCAGCAGGGCCGGCCGCCGGACGCGCAGCCAGTCCGCGGCGGCCCGCGGGTTGGGGAAGCGCAGCGCCCGGGGCATGCCGATCAGCTTCTCCCGGGCCTGCGGGCTGTCCGTCTCGGTGATCGCCCGGCAGGACTGCAGCAGCCGTACCGTCCGCTCCAGCATCCGGGCCCGGGCCAGCTGGAGCTCCGCGGGCCGTTCGTGGCTCTCGGCGACGGCGCGCAGCAGCGGGTGCAGACAGCCGGGGACCTCGTACTGGGGCAGCGTGGAGTTCAGCGCGCGCAGCAGGCCGAGGGCGACGAGGTCGTCCAGGGCGGTGCGGGCGGCGTCCACCGAGCAGCCGGCCAGCGCCGAGGCGGTGTGCGGGTCGGCCAGGCCGGCCGGGGCGAGGCAGAGCAGTCGCAGTATCCGGGCGGCCGGGCCGGGCAGCTGGTCGTACACGAGCCGGAAGACGCGGGACAGCGGGGTGCCCTCGGCGCCGTCCGCCCCTTCCTCGGCGTGCGCGTGCATCCGCTTGGCCAGGTCGGAGACCGCGGCCTGGGGACGGGCGGCGAGCCAGCCGCCGGCCAGCACCAGCGCGGCCGGATGGCCCTGGCAGGCCTCCACCAGGCTCTCCGCGGAGCGCGGGTCGACGGTGACCCGGACCGCGCCGGTGTGGCCGGTGAGCAGTTCCACCGCGGACTTGGTGTCGAGGCCGCCGAGCGTGCAGGGGCGGACGTCCGCGATGCCGGTGAGCGGGCCCCCGGAGACGGCCACCACCAGGCACTCCGGGGCGTCCGGGAGCAGCGCGTCGACCTGGTCGGCGCCCGCCGCGTCGTCCAGCAGGAGCAGCGTCCGCCGCTCGGCGAGGGCCGTCCGCAGGGCCGCGGTGAGGTCCTCCTCGGCGGCTCCGGCGGGGGCCGGCAGCCGCAGCGCGGCGAGCAGGCCGCGGGCCACCTGCTCCACCGGCACCGGGGTGCCGTCGGGCTCGCTGAGCCGGGCCCGCAGCACTCCGTCGGGGTACCGGCCGGCGACCCGGCGGACCAGTTCCTCGGCGAGTCTGGTCCGGCCGGAGCCGGGGCGGCCCGCGATGAGGAGCACGCGCGCGCGGGGCGCCTTTCGGCCGGAGAGGGTGTCCAGTCCCGCTCGCTCGATGTCGGCGCGAAGTTCCTTCAACTCCCTTGTGCGGCCCAGGAAACGGCCCTCCGCGACCGGGTGCGCGGACACCTCCGCGCCGTCCGGGTCCACCGCCTGATCCGTCACGGGCCACACTCCCGTCCCACCGCACGCGCAAGCCCGCCGGTGTCTTCCGGTACGGGCGTTCAAGAGCCTAGTTCACGCTCTGCGACGAACCCGGAGGAGCGCGGCGGACGGATCGCCCGATCGGATCAGGCGATCGTCACACCAGTGGGCCGGACGGCTCCCGGCTCAGGACTCGAAGGGCCGCGCGGGCCACGGGGCGTCGGCGGGACGCAGCGCGTCCAGGCCGTCCCCGCCGCGCGCCGCCACCAGGGAGAGCACCCCGACGGCCAGGCAGGTGTTGTGCAGGTCGCCGGCCAGGATCCGGCGCACCAGTTCCTCGACCGGCACGCGCGCGTGCTGCATGTCGGTCTCCTCGTGCTCCGCCTCGAAGCGCTCGCCCTCGGCCTCGGACAGGTTCCGGGCGAGGAAGACCCGGATGGCCTCGTCGCAGCCGCCGGGGGTGGTGTACACGTCGGTGAGCACCCGCCAGTCCTCGGCCTTGACGTGCGCCTCCTCGTACAGCTCCCGCTGGGCGGCGTGCAGCGGGTTCTCACCGGGCACGTCCAGCAGCCCGGCCGGGATCTCCCACAGTTTCTGCCGCACGGGGTGGCGGTACTGGTTGATCAGCAGGACCCGGTCCTCCTCGTCCAGGGCGAGGACGGCCACGGAACCGGGGTGGACCTGGTAGTCCCGGCGGACCACCGAGCCGTCGGGCATGACCACGTCGTCCGTGCGGACGGAGGTCTTGTTGCCCACGAACGGGGTCTTTGTCGCCCGGATCTCCCACTCCTCCGGGGTGTCCTTGATCGTCATGCCCTGTCCTCCCACGCGCTTTCCCAAGAACCGGCGAAAAAGAAACCGGGGTGCCCACCTTTGAAGGTAAGCACCCCGGCCACCGTACAACTGGTGTGTTACTTCGAGATCTTCCGCTCGACCGAGGCCTTCACGAGGCCGGCGAAGAGCGGGTTCGCGCGGGTCGGCCGCGAGCGCAGCTCGGGGTGCGCCTGCGTGGCGACCAGGAACGGGTGGACGTCCCGCGGGTACTCCACGTACTCCACGAGCTTGCCGTCCGGCGAGGTGCCGGAGAAGACGATGCCGGCCTTCTTCTCCAGCTCCGCGCGGTAGGCGTTGTTCACCTCGTAGCGGTGCCGGTGACGCTCCTCGACGTACTCCTTGCCGTCGTACACCTCGCGGACGATGGAGCCCTCGGCGAGCTTGGCCGGGTACATGCCCAGGCGCATCGTTCCGCCCATGTCACCCTCGCCGGCGACGATGTCGAGCTGCTCGGCCATGGTGGAGATCACCGGGTGGGCCGTGGCCGGGTCGAACTCGGTGGAGTTGGCGTCCGCGATGTCGGCCAGGTTGCGGGCGGCCTCGATCACGATGCACTGCAGGCCCAGGCACAGGCCCAGCAGCGGGATCTTGTTCTCGCGGGCGTACCGGATGGCACCGACCTTGCCCAGCACACCGCGGTCGCCGAAGCCGCCGGGGATGCAGATGCCGTCGACGTCCCCGAGCTGGGCCTTGGCGCCGGCCGGGGTCTTGCAGTCGTCCGAGGTGACCCACTTGATCTTGACGCGGGCCTTGTTGGCGAAGCCGCCGGCGCGCAGGGCCTCGGTGACCGACAGGTAGGCGTCGGGCAGGTCGATGTACTTGCCGACCAGGGCGAGGGTGATCTCGTGGTCGGGGTTGTGGACGCGGTCGAGCAGGTCGTCCCACGTCGTCCAGTCGACGTCCCGGAAGGGCAGGTCGAGCTTGCGCACCACGTAGGCGTCCAGGCCCTCGCCGTGCACGGTCTTCGGGATGTCGTAGATCGACCGGGCGTCGGGGCAGGCCACGACGGCGGCCTCGTCCACGTCGCACATCAGCGAGATCTTGCGCTTGATCGCGGTGGGGACCTCGCGGTCGCAGCGCAGCACGATGGCGTCCGGCTGGATACCGATGTTGCGCAGGGCGGCGACGGAGTGCTGGGTCGGCTTGGTCTTCAGCTCGCCGGACGGGCCGATGTACGGCAACAGCGAGATGTGCACCACGAAGACGTTGTCCCGGCCGACCTCGTGGCGGACCTGGCGGACGGTCTCCAGGAACGGCAGCGACTCGATGTCGCCGACCGTGCCGCCGACCTCGGTGATGACGACGTCGACCTCGTCGGTGGCCATACGGCGGATGCGGTGCTTGATCTCGTTGGTGATGTGCGGGATGACCTGCACCGTGTCGCCGAGGTACTCGCCGCGCCGCTCCTTGGCGATCACGGTGTTGTACACCTGGCCGGTGGTGACGTTGGCGGTGCCGTCCAGGTCGCGGTCGAGGAAGCGCTCGTAGTGGCCGATGTCCAGGTCGGTCTCGGCGCCGTCGTTGGTGACGAACACCTCACCGTGCTGGAAGGGGTTCATCGTGCCGGGGTCGACGTTCAGGTACGGGTCGAGCTTCTGCATCACGACACGCAGACCCCGGGCCTTGAGCAGCATGCCCAGGCTGGACGCGGTCAGACCCTTGCCGAGGGAGGAGGCGACGCCCCCGGTGACGAAGATGTGCTTGGTCGTCGTGGCGGTGCTCGATCGAAAAGCACTGGGCGGCATGGCCAAGAGGGGGCTCCCGTGGTCGCTGTCTGTGATGCGGTGCGGCTGACGATCCGGAGGTTTCCGGAGGTGCCGTCGCTGCGGTTCGGGGGTTTGTCTCCCACCGGTGTCCACGGGCTACCAGCGTATCAGCGCTCGGGAGGGATGGCTTCCGGGCACGCTCCGCTGTCGCCCGGGTACGACGTGGCCTCATGCGCGTCGCTCGTGTCACTCTGGCCAGCGGGCGGACACACGCTTCTCACCCGATGGTCACTCGTTCGGCCCACACGGGTTGCCCGGAGCGGCACGCAGATCATCTACGTGCGTCGTATCCTGCTCGGACATTCACTGCCGGGCCCGGCCGGAACGACGGCACACCCCCGCCTGCACCACCCGGAACAACGAGAGCGCGGCAGTTCGTTGAGCAAAGACTGTCGTGTTGCCCCAGGGCTCGGCGGGCTGCTTTGCTTCACCGCTCAACGACGCACAACAACGATCCCTTGACCGCACTAGCGACAGCCCCCCTGCACGGGGGTGTGACGTGGCCGTTCGACTGGAGTTGCACGTGGCCAGGCGCATCGAAGACTACGCACTCATCGGAGACATGCAGACCGCGGCGCTGGTCTGCCGGGACGGCACGGTGGACTGGCTGTGCCTGCCCCGCTTCGACTCGCATGCCATCTTCGCCGGCCTGCTGGGCACCGAGGAGCACGGCTTCTGGCGGCTCGGTCCGGCGCACGCCGCCGACGCCAAGCCGCCCACGGCCGCCCGGCGCAGCTACCGCGGCGACTCGCTGATCCTGGAATCGGAGTGGGACACCCCGCGCGGCACGGTGCGCGTGACCGATTTCATGCCCCCGCGTGACGGAGCCCCGCAGCTGATCCGGATCGTGGAGGGCGTCACCGGCCGGGTGCCGATGCGCTCGGCCCTGCGGATGCGGTTCTCCTACGGCCGGGTGGTGCCGTGGGTGCACCGGCACGAGGGCCGCACGGTGGCCGTCGCCGGCCCGGACTCGGTGTGGTTCGACACGGAGGCCGAGACCTACGGGAAGTCGCTGACCACGTACGCGGACTTCACGGTCGCTCCGGGTGAGCGGATTGCGTTCACCATCTCGTGGCAGCCCTCGCACAAGCAGCCGCCGCCGCTGCCGGAGCCGGAGACCTCGCTGGAGGCGACGGAGGAGTTCTGGCGCGAGTGGGTCGAGCACTGTACGTACCACGGGCCGTACCGCGAAGCGGTGATCCGTTCGCTGATCACCCTGAAGGCGCTCACGTACGCCCCGACCGGCGGCATCGTCGCGGCCCCCACGACCTCCCTGCCGGAGGACATCGGCGGCGTGCGCAACTGGGACTACCGCTACACCTGGCTGCGGGACGCGGCGATCACGCTGTCCTCGCTGCTGCGCACCGGCTACCGCGAGGAGGCCCGCGCCTGGCGCGAGTGGCTGCTGCGGGCGGTCGCCGGCGACCCGGAGAACCTGCAGATCATGTACGGCATCGCGGGCGAGCGCGAGCTGGGCGAGGCCGAGCTGGACTGGCTGCCGGGCTACGAGCAATCGGCTCCGGTCCGGGTCGGCAACGGCGCCGCGCACCAGCTCCAGCTGGACGTGTACGGCGAGGTCACCGAGGCCCTGCATCTGGGCCACATGACCGGTCTTGCGCGCAACGACTACGCCTCCCTGCTCCAGCTGAAGCTGATCCGCTACCTGGAGGACCACTGGCAGGAGCCGGACGAGGGCATCTGGGAGGTGCGCGGCCCGCGCCGCCACTTCGTGCACTCCAAGGTGATGGCCTGGGTCGCGGTGGACCGCACGATCAAGCTGATCGAGTCCGGGGACGCGGACGGCCCGCTGGAGCGCTGGAAGGAACTGCGCGACGACATCCACCGGGACGTCTGCGAGAAGGGGTACGACAAGGAGCGCAACACCTTCACCCAGTCGTACGGCTCGCAGGAGCTGGACGCCTCGCTGCTGCTCATCCCGCAGATGGGCTTCCTGCCGCCGGACGACAAGCGGGTGATCGGCACGATCGAGGCGATCCAGCGCGAGCTGTCCACCTCGGACGGGTTCATCCTGCGCTACCCGACCGAGGGTGCACACACGGGCGTCGACGGCCTGCCGGGTGACGAGGGCGCCTTCCTGGCCTGCTCGTTCTGGATGGCGGACGACCTGGCGATGATCGGCCGGGTGGACGAGGCCCGCAAGCTGTTCGAGAAGCTCCTCGCGCTGCGCAACGACCTCGGTCTGCTCGCCGAGGAGTGGGACCCCCGCCTGCAGCGCCAGGTGGGCAACTTCCCGCAGGCGTTCAGCCACGTGCCGCTGATCGACACGGCGCTCCGGCTGACGGCTTCGGGGGCCTACGGAGGCTAGGCCGCCCCCCCCCGGGGGGGGGCGGCCGTCCGCGGGGCGGGGTGCTCCCTCCGGCCTAGGCTGGAAGGTGGACCCCTGCCGGAAGGGGGCGGTCATGACCGTCCGTTCCAAGGCACGCACGGCGCTCGCCGAGCTCCGTGAGGATCTGGCCGGCGACGTGTTCGCCCCGGGAGACCCCGGCTACGACGACGCCCGGACCGTCTCCGACGCGGTGCCCGACCGGCGTCCGGCCGTCATCGCCCGGTGCGCGGACGCGGCCGACGTCGTCCGCGCCGTCCGCTTCGCCCGCGAACTGGATCTGCGCGTCGCCGTGCGCGGGGGCGGGCACGGCGTGGCGGGGCCGGCGCGCGTCGACGGCGCGCTCGAGGTGGACCTGCGCCGGATGCGGGCCGTCACCGTCGACCCGGCGGCGGAGGCCGTCCGGGTCGAGGGCGGCGCCACGACGGGCGACCTGGACCGGGCGGCCCTGCCGCACGGCCTCGCGACCACCGGCGCCCGTTCCTCCGCCACCGGCGTCGGCGGCTTCGTGCTCGGCGGCGGCACCGGCTGGCTGGACCGCGTCTTCGGCCTCGCCGCGGACAACCTGCTCGGCGTGGAGCTGGTGACCGCCGACGCCGAGCGGGTGCACGCCAACGCCGACGAGAACCCCGAGCTGTTCTGGGCGCTGCACGGCGGAGGCGGCAACTTCGGCATCGCCACCGCGCTCACCCTGGAGCTGCACGAGCTGCCGGAGTTCTCCGTGGCACTGCTGCTGTGCCTGCCGGGGACCGGGCCTGACCTGGTCCGCGCCTTCCGCGAGATCATCCGTACCGGCCCGGACGAGGTGGGCGGCGCGGTGCTGTACCTGACCGGTCCGCCGGCCGAGTTCCCGCTGCTGTGCGGTGCCCTGCTGACGTACGTGGGCGGCGAGTCCGGTCTGCGCGGGCTCGCCGGGCCGCTGCTGGCGCTGCCGCACGAGGCGGAGGTCGTGGGCGCCCTGCCCTACACCGACGTGCAGTGCCTGTTCGACGCCCCGTCCGGACTGCGCAACCACTGGTCGGCCGAGTGCCTGACCGGCCTGCCCGACGAGCTCGTGGACGTCTTCCACGCCCGCGCGGACCGCATGCCGGTACCGGCCTGCAGCCGGTTCGTGCTGTTCCCGCACGGCGGCGCGGTCACCGCCGGACCCCGCCCGTACCCGGTGCCGTACCGGGACGCGGCCTGGACGGTGCACGCCTGCGCCTGCTGGGCGGACCCGGCCGACGACGGACCGAACCGGGCCTGGGTGCGGGACGCGTGCGCCGGCGTACGGCCCTGGAGCACGGGTGCCGTCCCCCTCGACCTGATCGGCGACGAGGGCCCCGAGCGGGTGCGGGCGGGGCTGGGCGCCGGGAATCTGCTGCGCCTGGAGAAGATCAAGCGGCGCTGGGACCCGGACAACGTCTTCCGCTTCAACCACAACATCCGGCCGGTGTAGCGCGGAGCTGTCCTGCGGGCGTTTGCGCAGGTAGCGTCCGCTGCATGGACAGCCGTACGGACCACCGATTCGACACCCAGGGCGCCGGTATCACCGTGCAGCGGGCCCTGGAGCTGCCCGGCCTGCGCAGCGGGCTGCCGGAGATCCTGGCGGGCGGCGACCGGCTCGGCCGGACCGTCCGCTGGGTGCACGCGGGCGAGGTGCCGAACATCGCCTCGCTGCTCAAGGGCGGCGAGCTGCTGCTCACCACCGGCTACGGTCTCGGCACCCGGCCGGCCGAGCAGCGGGCGTTCGTCCGGACGCTGGCCGAGCGGGGGATCGCCGCCCTGGTGGTGGAGCTGGGACCGCGCTTCGCCCGGCTGCCCGCGGCCCTGGTGGACACGGCCCGGGCGGCGGGTCTGCCGCTGGTCCAGCTGCATCGCGAGGTGCCGTTCGTGACGGTGACCGAGGAGATCCACACCGAGATCGTCAACGGCCACTACGCCCTGCTCCAGCGCGCGGAGGAGGTGCACCGGCGCTGCACCGAGGCCCTGCTGGGCGGTGGCGGTGTGCCGCAGGTGCTGGGCATCCTGGCCGGTTTCTGCGGCAACCCGGTGTTCCTGGAGACGGCCGGCGGCCGGCTGCTCTACGCCGCCGGGGAAGGGCCCGAGGGCGCCGATCCGCTCCAGGTGTGGGAGGGGCTGCGCGGCCCGCACAAGGAGGCCCCGCCGCCCGCCGGTTCGGTGCTGGTGGACGTGCCCGGCGGCGGGCCGGGTACGGCGGGTTCGGTGCGCGCCCGCCTGGTCCTGCTGCCGGTGCGCTCACCGCTGGCCCCCGTGCACCGGATGGCCGCCGAGCGGGCCGCGGGCATCCTGGCCGTGGTGCTGATGCAGGCCCGGCAGGAGGAGGAGCTGGCGGCACGCGGGCGCGGCGACTTCCTCACCGATCTCGCCGAGGGCCGCATCACGGCGGAGGACGCCCCGGCGCAGGCCCGGGTCCTCGGCTTCAAGCCCGGCGACAGCCCGCTGCTGCCGGTGGTGATGCGGATCGGGGACAGCCTCTCCCCGGGCGGGGGCTGGGCGGTGCTGGCCCGGGCGGTCTCGGAGGAGCTGGCCGCGGTGGGCGTGCCGGTGCTGCTGGGGGTGCGGCCGGTGGAGGGCCGGGTCCTGGTACTGCTGGGACTGCGCTCGGAGTCGGAGCGGGCGGCGGTCGCGGACCGGGTGGCGGCGGCGCTGCGGGCGGGCGTGGACCGGGCCGGGATGCGCCGGCCGGGCTCGCCGCCTCCGGTGGTGGTGGTCGGGGTGGCCGGCGGCTGGGCGGCGGCCTCGGCGGGGCTGCGGCACGCGGCGGAGACGGCGACGGCAGCCCAGGGCCTGACCGACCGGCCCTGGTACGACGCCCGGCGCCTCGACATCGACCTGCTGCTGTGGCGGCTGCGCGACCACCCGGACCTGGCGGCGTTCGTGGACCGTGCGATCGGCCCGGTGCGCGACCACGACCACCGCTCCAGGCCGCCGCTGCTGCCGACCCTGGAGACCTATCTCGCGCACGCCGGCCGCAAGGCGGAGACGGCCCGCGAACTGCATCTCAACCGGCAGACCCTCTACAACCGCCTCGCCCGCATCGGTGAGTTGCTGGGCACCGACCTCGACGATCCGCAGACGGTCCTGGCCCTGAGCCTGGCCCTCCGCGCCCGCCGCCACGTCCCTTAGTCACGCCGGGCTCGCGGGCGCCGGCACGGTGCCCCGGCCCGGTCCGGCCCGCCACCTCCGGCCCGCCACGGCCCGGCCGGAAGACCTAGGCCAGCGGCCTGGGCTGGGTCAACTCGTCGTACACGCTGAGCACCTGGGCGACGGTCTCGTCCTCCGTCGGCCAGGTCGCCGCCTGCCGCAGCCCGCGCTCCCGCAGCAGTGCGCACCGCTCCGGGTCCGCCAGAAGCCGCAGGACCGTGCCGGCGAGGGCCGCCGGATCGCCGTACGGCACGAGTTCGGCCGCGTCGCCGACGAGGTCCGGGACGCCGCCGACACGGGTCGCGACGAGCGGTACGCGCGCGAGCAGCGCCTCCTGCGCGAGGACGGACCGCGACTCCCAACTGCTCGTGACCAGCGCCAGGTCGGCGGCGGCCAGCAGCTCGGGCACGTCCTCACGGCGCCCGATGAGCCGCACCGGCAGCTCCTCGTCCTCGATCCGCTGCTGCAGGACCGGCCGCAGCGGCCCCTCCCCCGCGATCACCACCAGCGGCACCGGGTCCAGGTCCCGCCAGGCGCGCGCCGCGTCGAGCAGGACCTCGTAGCCGCGGTGGCGGTCGAGGGAGCCGACCGCGATGAGCAACGGGCGGCCGGTGGCGCCCAGTTCGGCACGGACCTTGGGGCGCTGCCGGTCGGGGTCGTCGGAGACGGCGGGCCGCCGCCGCTCCGGCAGGCCGACGGCCGCGAGCCGGGCGTCCCGCGCTCCCGTCCGCCTGGCCCGGTCCACCAGGTCGGAGCTGGTGCCGAGGACCACGGCCGCCGTCCGCACGACCCGCCGCTCCAGCAGGCGCAGCAACTGCGCCCGCGGTCCCTCCACCTGTGCCCGGTTGTGCCAGGTGACGACCAGTGGGGTGGTGCGTCCGCCGAGCGCGAGGACGGCGCGGAAGGAGGCGTGCAGCCCGTGCGCGTGCACCAGGTCGGCGTTGGCGCAGGCAGTCCGGAGCGCGGCCACGGAGACGGGGTCGCTGCTGCGGGGCACATGCACATGGTCGGCGCCGGCCCCGGTGAAGTCGTAGGCGCGGTCCGCCTCAAGGGGGGCGCACACCGTGACCCGCACGCCCCTGGCCACGAGCCCCTCCGCCAGCGAGCGCACGTGCGCGCTGCTGCCGGCGTTGCCTCCGCCCAGCACCTGCACGGTGCGCAGCGGCGACTGGCCGTGCGGCGCGTTGCTGCTCAGGGGGCTCACGGGGCCGGCGCTCCTGGTTCGGCGTGGGCGGACACGAGGAAACGTACAGAAGGTAGCGGGCTCGGAGGGGCGGAAGGACGTACCCCGCGCGCCTCCCGCGCGGACCGTGTTCCCTCAAGCATGCCAGGGGGAACGGCGGTTACGGGAAATCCGGAGGGCGCACAGTGCGGCGGGCCGGGGCAATGCGCCGGAGCACGTCACCCACAAGGGTGAGAAGACCCCGGCACGCCGCGCCCCGTACGACCGCGTCCCGCGAGGTCAGCCGGTCACCATGAGCGGGCCCACGCGGTGACCCGGTCCCCGTACCCGGCGGCGGCCACGACCGCGACGGCGTGCGCGAGCAGCCCCGCGCGCCGGTTGCCCGCCGCCACGGCCGCCCCCAGGGCGGCACCGAGGGCGTGCGCCCCCGTGTCCCCGATCATGGCGCGCTCACCGAGGTCCTCACGCAGCACGGCCGCCGCGCCGCCCACCGCGACGGCGGCCAGTTCCCCGCCCGGCCCCTTCCGCAGCAGCCCCGGTGTCCCGAGCACGAGCACCGCACCGAGCGCCTTGCCGGGACGCACGTCGACCAGGTTGACGAAGTGGGCGGTCCCCGCGATCACGATGCCGGCGAGCAGCTTGTCCAGCGGCCGCTCCTTCAGCAGCGCGCCCGCGACGAGCCCGGCCGCGGACACCCCGAACAGCTTCACGGCACCGCTGGTGACCTCGCCCTCCCGCAGCGCGCCGAGATGTGCCCGCAGGCCGCGCCGGTGGTCACCGGCGACGTCGTCGTACGCCCCGCAGGCCCCGGCGGCCAGCACGGCGAGCCCGGCACCGGGGTGCACCCGGCCCGCGGCGACCGCCGTCCCCAGCGCCGAGGCGGGCGCCGCGTACAGCTCGACGCTCCGCCCGGCGTGGTTCTTCCGCTCCCTGCGCGCCGGGCCCCCGGGCGGGCTGGCGCGCAGGAGGACGAAGCCGAGCCGGGTGAGCGCGGCGGACAGCAGGAGGGAGCCGGACTTCCGTGTGAAGATCATCCGGCCACCCTAGGACCCGCTAGAGATCCGCCCGCGCCGTCGCCAGCAGTTCCTCCGCGTGCGCACGGGCCGTTTCGGAGTCCTCCTGACCGGCCAGCATGCGGGACAGCTCGCGGACGCGTTCCTCGCCCTCCAGGACCTTGACGCCGGAGCGGGTGACGGAGCCGTCGTTGGTCTTCTCCACCAGCAGCTGGCGGTCGGCGAACGCGGCGACCTGGGGCAGGTGGGTGACCACGACGACCTGCGCGGTCCTGGCGAGCTTCGCCAGGCGCCGGCCGATCTCGACCGCCGCCTTGCCGCCGACACCGGCGTCGACCTCGTCGAAGAGGTACGTCGGCACGGGGTCCGTGCCCGCGAAGACGACCTCGACGGCGAGCATCACCCGGGACAGCTCACCACCGGACGCGCCCTTGGCGATGGGACGCGGCGGGGCGCCCGGGTGCGGGGCGAGCAGCAGTTCGACCTCGTCCACGCCCGAGGGGCCGTAGGCGACCGTGCGGCCGCCCACCTCGACGCCCTCGGGGTCCTCGGTCTGCCGGATGTCGAAGGACACGCGCGCGTGGGGCATCGCCAGCGAGGCGAGCTCGGCGGTCACCGCCGCGGCGAACCGCTCGGCGGCCCCGGTCCGCGCGTCCGTCAGCGCCTGCGCGAGCCCGCCCAGTTCCGTGCGGAGCGCGTCCCGCTCGGCGGTCAGTTCGCCGATCCGCTCGTCGTCGCCGTCCAGCTCGGTGAGCCGGGCGGCGCTCTGCTCGGCCCACGCCAGGACGGCGTTCACGTCCTCGCCGTACTTGCGCGTCAACGCGGTCAGGGCGGCCCGGCGCTCCTCCACGGCGGCCAGCCGCAGCGGATCGGCGTCGAGATCGTCGGCGTATCCCGCCAGCTCACCCGCCACGTCACCGAGCAGGATGCCGATCTCCCCGATCCGGTCGGCGAGCGCGCCCAGCGCCGGATCGTGCGACCGCACGGCCTCCAGGGCCCGGTGGGCGCCCGCGACGAGCGTGGCGGCGTCGATCCCCTCGGGGTCCTCGGGATTGCCCGCGAGAGCGGCGTGCGCGGCCGTCGCGGCGGACGACAGCCCCTCGGCGTGCCCCAGCCGCTCGGCCTCCTCGGCCAGCTCCACGTCCTCACCGGCGCGGGGTTCCACCGCGGCGACCTCGTCGAGGCCGTACCGCAGCAGATCGGCTTCCTGCGCCCGCTCACGCGCGCGCGTGGTGATCTCCTCCAGCTCGGTGGCGACGGCCCGCAGCCGCTTGTACGCCTCCGTGTACTTGGCGAGCGGCACGGCGACGGTGTCGCCCGCGTACCGGTCGAGCGCCTGCCGCTGCCGGGACAGCTTCAGCAGCCCCTGCTGGTCGGTCTGCCCGTGCACGGCCACCAGATCGTCGGCCAGCTCGGCGAGCAGCCCGACGGGCACGCTGCGCCCGCCCAGGTGGGCCCGGGAGCGCCCCTCGGCGGAGATGGTGCGGCTGATCAGCAGGGCACCGTCGTCCAGCTCGGCCCCGGCCTCCTCGGCGCGTACGACGGCGGCGGCGCCGGAGGGTACGGCGATCCGTCCCTCCACGACCGCCTTCTCGGCGCCGATCCGCACGAGCGCCGGGTCCGCCCGGCCGCCGAGCAGCAGCCCCAGGCTGGTGACCACCATGGTCTTGCCCGCACCCGTCTCACCGGTGACGGCGGTGAACCCCGGCGACAACTCGACGACAGCATCGTCGATGACCCCGAGCGACCGTATCCGCATCTCCTCCAACACGGAACAGACCATACGAGGTCCGGGGCGGGGAGTGCACACAGGCCGCCCCTATCACTCCGGCGAGTGGTCCCGTCCGACGGGCGCGGGGCTGTCCCGGCGCGCGGCCGCGCAGCGGGGCGCGGCCGGCCACGGAGCACCCGCGGCCGGCGAAGAAACGGAACCACCCCGTCGGGCGGCGCTGCCGGAAGGCGTTGTCGGGCGGCGTTGTCGGGCGGCGCTAGTGGGGTGCCCCTCGCCATCCGGTCGTCGGCAGCGCGAACTTCGCCACGATGCGGTCGGTGAAGGACGAGTGGTGCAGCCGGGCCAGCCGCACCGGAACGGCCCCCCGGCGTACCTCCACCCGCGCTCCGGGCGGCAGCTCGACGGTCCGCCGCCCGTCGCACCACAGCACCCCCGGCGGGATGTGCGGCAGCACCTCCACCGCGAGCACCGAGTCCGGCGAGGTGACCAGCGGCTTCGCGAACAGTGCGTGCGCGCTGATCGGCACCATCAGCAGTGCCTCCACCTCCGGCCAGACCACCGGTCCCCCGGCGGAGAAGGCGTACGCCGTGGAGCCGGTGGGCGTGGAGAGGACGACGCCGTCGCAGCCGAAGCCCGTCACCGGCCGCCCGTCGATCTCCAGCACGACCTCCAGCAGCTTCTCGGCGCCGGCCTTCTGCACGGCCGCCTCGTTCAGTGCCCAGTCGGTGTGCACGATGTCGCCGTTGCGGTGCACGACGACGTCGACGGTCATCCGCTCCTCGACCTCGTACGACCGCGCCACCACCCGGTCGACCACCCGGTCGAGGTCGTCCCGCTCGGCCTCCGCGAGGAACCCGACGCGTCCGAGGTTGACGCCGAGCATCGGCACCCCGGAGGCCCGCGCGAACTCGGCCCCCCGCAGCAGCGTGCCGTCACCGCCCAGCACGATCAGCAGCTCGCACCCGTCCAGGCACTGCGCGGTCGCCTCCTTGACGAGGTCCACCTCGTCCGGGAGCGGCAGATCGCGCGCCTCCTCCTCCAGCACCCGCACCCCGATGCCATGCCGCAGCAGGCCCTTGACGACGAGTTCCGCACTGCGGATCGCCGCGGGCCGCCCGGTGTGGGCGAGCAGGAAAACAGTACGCGCCAGGTTCTGTGTCAACGCGGCCCCTCCGCCACTGCACGTTCGACGTCGGCCGGGTCCACCTGAGGTGCCCCCGCCCGCAGCCAGAGAAAGTACTCGACGTTCCCCGAGGGCCCGGGCAGCGGACTGGCGGTGACCCCTCGCACCCCGAGTCCCAGCTCCCACGCCTTCTCGGCCACTCCTCGCACGGCCTCCGCCCGCAGCTGCGGACTCCGTACGACACCCCCGCTGCCGAGCCGCTCCTTCCCCACCTCGAACTGCGGCTTGACCATCATCACCAGGTCGGCGTCCGGTGTCACGCACCGCTTCAGGGCCGGCAGCACCAGCCCGAGCGGGATGAAGGACAGATCGCCCACGACAAGATCCACAGGTTCCCCATCGATCGCCTCAAGCGTCAACTCGCGTACGTTCGTACGGTCCTTGACGGTGACGCGTTCATCGCTCTGCAGAGACCAGGCGAGCTGTCCGTAGCCGACGTCCACCGCGACGACACCGGCGGCGCCCGCGCGCAGCAGGACGTCGGTGAAACCGCCGGTGGACGCCCCGGCGTCCAGCGCGCGCCGGCCCTCGACCACGAGCCCCTGCGGCACGAAGGCCTGCAGCGCGCCGGCCAGCTTGTGCCCGCCCCGGGAGACGTAGTCGGGATCGCTGTCGTCGCTCTGGACGACGATCGCCGCCGCGGTCTCCACCTGGGTGGCCGGCTTGGTCGCCACGGTCTTGCCGACGGTGACCCGCCCGGCGGCGATCAGCTGGCTGGCGTGCTCGCGTGAACGGGCGAGCTTCCGGCGGACCAGCTCCGCGTCGAGACGGCGGCGTGCGACTCCTGCCACGTTCGGTTCAGCTCCTGCTCTGGTACGGCGTCGGTGACGCCGGATGCGACGATCGAAAGGTGCGACCCGAAGGATCTCACCGAGGGGCGGCGGCCGGATGCCCGGTCGGCACCGGAGGTCCCGGGCGGGTGTCGAGCGCCGTGAGCGCGTCGCGCAGCCCCCTGTGTACATCCTCGTACACCTCGACGTGTCCGTCGGTGGTGAGGTGGTCGGCGTCGGCCAGCCGCTCCAGACGGGCGTCGACCTCGGCGTTGCCGGTGGGAGTGCGCGGGACGTCCAGGGGGGCCGGGGCGGCGGGGTCGTACTCGGGCTCGGACTCGGCCACGGCTTCCGCGGGGGCCTCGGACACGGACTCGCTCATGCCCAGACGCTACCCCGAACCCCTGGGGTACCGTCGTGGACGATGGCCACGATCGAGGAGTGCCGCACCGCACTGGGAAAGCTTTCGGACAACATGCAGGGGGCCGAGGGCGACGTCGGCGCGGCTGCCGCCCTGGACCGCTCGGTGAGCTGTCACATCACGGATCTGGACGTCACCTTCGTCGGCCGGATGACCGGCGGCCGGCTGCGGACCGACGAGACCCACCCCGGTCCTCCCCGTGAGAAGGCGCAGATCAGGCTCGCCATGGCCGGGGACGACCTGGTGGCCCTGGTGGACGGCGACCTGAACTTCGCGACCGCCTGGGGGTCGGGCCGGGTGAAGCTGGAGGCGAGCCTGCTGGATCTGTTCCGGCTCAGGAAGCTGCTGTGAGCCCGTGCCGGAGGGCCGCCGTGAGCCCGTGCCGCAGGGCCGCCGCGAGCCCGCGGGGCCGCCCGCCGGCTGCCGCGAACCGGTCCGTCAGGCGGCCGTGGCCCGCTCCGCCCGGACCTTCCGCGCGGCCGGCACCACCAGCGGAGTGCCCGTCTCCGGGTCGTCGATGACCTGACAGCGCAGCCCGAAGACCTCCTCGACCAGCTCGGCCGTGACGATGTCGTTCGGGGCGCCCTCCGCGATCACCGTGCCGCCGCGCAGGGCGATGAGGTGGGTGGCGTAGCGGGCGGCGTGGTTGAGGTCGTGCAGGACGGCGACCAGGGTGCGGCCCTGGGTCTCGTGCAGCTCGGCGCACAGGTCGAGGACGTCGATCTGGTGCTGGATGTCCAGATAGGTGGTCGGCTCGTCCAGGAGCAGCAGCGGGGTCTGCTGGGCGAGCGCCATGGCGATCCACACGCGCTGCCGCTGCCCGCCGGACAGCTCGTCCACGTACCGCTCGGCCAGCTCCGCGACCCCGGTCTGCCGCATCGACTCCTGGACGACCCGCTCGTCCTCCGCCGACCACTGGCGCAGCAGGCCCTGGTGCGGGTAGCGGCCCCGGCCGACGAGGTCGGCGACCGTGATGCCGTCGGGCGCGATGGACGACTGCGGCAGCAGGCCGAGGGTCCGCGCGACCTTCTTCGCGGGCATCGACTGGATGGCCTGCCCGTCGAGCAGCACCCGCCCGTGGCTGGGCTTGAGCATCCGCGACAGCGCCCGCAGCAGCGTCGACTTGCCGCACGCGTTCGGTCCGACGATCACCGTGAAGGAGTTGTCGGGGATCTCCACCGACAGCTGCTCGGCGATGACACGCTGGTCGTAGGCGAGGGTGACGTTCTCGGCGGAGAGGCGGTTCACAGCGGTGCTCCTCAGGTTGTTCGTGTGCGTGCCGCTCATATCCGGCCCGCCCGGCGCTCGGTGACCAGCAGCCACAACAGGTAGACGCCGCCGAGGACGCCGGTGACCACGCCGACCGGCAGCTGGTCGGCGCCGAAGGCGCGCTGGGAGGCCCAGTCGGCGGCGACCAGCAGGGCCGCCCCCATGCAGAGGGAGGGCACCAGGTTGGGGCCCGGCGAGCGGGTCAGGCGGCGGGCGAGCTGCGGTGCCGTCAGCGCGACGAAGCTGACGGGGCCCGCGGCGGCCGTGGCGGCGGCGGCGAGGAGCACGGCCGAGACCATCAGCAGCAGCCGTACCCGCTGCACGCGGACGCCGAGCGCGTTCGCGATGTCGTCGCCCATCTCCAGCATCCGCAGGCCGCGCGCGTTGACCAGGACCAGCGGCAGCAGCACGGCGCACAGCCCGAGCAGCGGCCAGACCTGCTCCCAGTCCCGGCCGGCCAGCGAGCCGGTCATCCACACCACCGCGCGGGTCGCGTCGACCAGGTCGGCCTTCGTGAGCAGATAGCCGGAGACCGCCGTCATCATCGCGTTGACACCGATACCGACCAGCACCAGCCGGTATCCGTGCACCCCCTGCTTCCAGGCGAGCGCGTAGATGGCGAGACCGGTCGCCAGACCGCCGGCCAGCGCTCCGAGGGTCACCTCGGCGGCGCTCCCGGACATCAGCACGATCACGACGAGCGCGCCGGCCGTCGACCCCTGCGACAGGCCGAGCACGTCCGGGCTGCCGAGCGGGTTGCGGGAGACGGACTGGAAGAGCGCGCCCCCGAGGCCGAGCGAGGCGCCGACGAGCAGGCCGACGAGGACCCGCGGCAGCCGCAGTTCGTTGACGATGAAGTCCTGGTAGGCGGTGCCGTTCCCGGCGAGCGTCCGCAGCACGTCGGCCGCCGGGATCTTCGCGTCGCCGGTGCCGATCAGGGCGACACCGGCGGCGCCCGCCGCGGCCAGCAGCAGGACGACGACGGTCAGGGCGCGCGGGTCCAGGCGCAGGGAGAGCCCGCCGGGGGTGCGCACGGCACGGCTCCTGGAGTGGGTCTTCACAGCTGGGCCGTCCTCCGCCGTCGTACGAGAAAGATGAAGACCGGCCCGCCGATGATCGCGGTGACGATGCCGACCTGGAGTTCGGCGGGGCGGGCCACGACGCGGCCGATGACATCGGCGGCGAGCAGCAGCACGGGCGCCAGGACCGTGGCGTACGGCAGGATCCAGCGCAGGTCGGGGCCGGTGAAGGAGCGCACGACATGCGGGACCATCAGGCCGACGAAGACGATCGGGCCGCAGGCGGCGGTCGCGGCGCCGCTCAGCACCACGGCGGCCAGCATGGCCAGCGCCCGGGTCCGGTTGAGGTTCGCGCCGAGGGCACGGGCGGTGTCGTCGCCCATCTCCACGGCGTTCAGCGGCCGGGCCAGCGCCAGCGCGAGGACGGTGCCGGCCACGAGGAACGGCAGCACCTGAGTGATGGTCGAGGAGCCGGCCGAGACCAGCGAACCGACGGTCCAGAAGCGCATCTTGCCCAGGGCCGCGCCGTCCGTGATCATCACGGCCTGGAGATAGCCGTACAGGGCCGCGCTGATGGCCGTGCCGGCGAGCGCGAGCCGCACCGGGGTGGCGCCCCGGCTGCCGCCGAGGAACCACACCAGCGCGCCGACCGCCGAGGCGCCCAGGAACGCGAACCACACATAGCCGGTGAGGCTGGTGACACCGAAGTAGGTGATGGCCGTGACGACGGCGGCGGACGCGCCCGCGTTGATGCCGAGCAGCCCCGGGTCCGCCAGCGGGTTACGGGTCAGCGCCTGGAGCACCGCGCCCGAGAGCCCGAGCGCGGCTCCGACCAGCAGGCCGAGGACGGTGCGGGAGAGCCGCTCGTCCACGACGACGTCGCCGTACGTCCCCGTGTCGTGGAACAGGCCGTGCCAGACCTGGTCCCACGAGAGCCCCTTCGCCCCGATCGCGATGCTCGCCAGGGCGACGAGCGCCAGGAGCACGACCGACAGCAGGAGCCCAAGGGCCTTGACCGCCCGGCGGGTTGGGGACGCGGGGGCGGATTCCGCGCGCGGTTCCGGAGGACTGACGACCAACACGAGGTTAGGTTAGCCTACCCTCGCACTGATCTCGATCCCCGGTGTCGTACGCCCGACCGCGTGCCCCCTCCCCGTGGGGGCCGTGGCGGGTGCGTCTCCCCGTGGGAGCCGTGGCGGGTGCGTCACAATCCCAGTCGCGTCAGCGCCTTTTCGCCGTCCAGCGTGCAGGAGCCCTCGCCCGCCGCCGTCCAGGCCGCCGCGCACAGCGCTCGCAGCCCGTCCAGCGCCTCGCCGTCGCCCGTCAGCTCCAGCCGGTCCGTCCCGGCCGTCGCCGTCCATCCGCCGCAGCCGAATCCCTCACCCTCCCGGGTGATTTCCGGCTGCCCGGTGAGCATCCCCCGCAGATCGGCGTCCACATAGGTCGGCCGGTGCTGCGGCGGCGCGGCGAGCAGCTGCGCCCCGTCGGTGACACCGGTCAGCACGAGCAGCGAGTCGACCCCGCCGTTGAACGCGCCCTCGATGTCCGTGTCCAGCCGGTCCCCGACCACCAGCGGACGCTCGGCACCCGTCCGGATGATGGTCTCCCGGTGCATCGGCGGCAGCGGCTTGCCCGCGACCTGCGGCTCGGCGCCGGTCGCGATCCGGACGACCTCCACGGCCGCCCCGTTGCCCGGCGCGATGCCCCGCCCGCTCGGAATCGTCAGATCGGTGTTGGACGCGAACCACGGCACACCCCGCCGGATGGCGTACGACGCCTCCGCGAACCGTCCCCAGGCCAGATCGGGCCCGCCGTACCCCTGCACGACCGCCGCCGGATCGTCCTCGGCCGACTCCACCGGGGTGAGACCGCGCTCGCGCAGCGCCACCCGCAGCCCCTCCCCGCCGATCACCAGCACCCGCGCCCCGGCCGGCACCTGCTCGCTGATCAACCGCGCCACGGCCTGCGCCGAGGTGATGACGTCGTCCGCGCCCGTCGGTATGCCCAGCTCCGTCAGGTGCCCGGCCACCGCGTCCGGGGCCCGCAGGGCGTTGTTGGTGACGTACGCGAGATGCATGCCGCCCGTTCGGGCCACCGCCAGCGAGTCGACCGCGTGGGCGATCGCGCTCCCGCCCGCGTACACCACCCCGTCCAGATCGAGCAGCGCCGTGTCGTACGCCTCGTTCAGGGGCTGCCCACTGCCCTCGGGCCTCGTCCTGACGCTTTGGCTCATGTCCGCATCGCTCCTCGTTCTCGCCTTTCCCCCGATCATCCCCCACGCCACTGACACACGTACGATGCCGGGATGAACACAGCAGGTCACTCGGAGGCAACGCAGCGCCGCGGCCTGGAACTCACCCCGTTCCGAGGCCTCCGTTACGACCCCGACCGGGTCGGCAGCCTCGCCTCCGTCACTTCTCCCCCCTACGACGTCGTCGTACGGCCCGACGGCCTGCACCACCTCCAGTCGGCCGACCCCCACAACATCGTCCGGCTGATCCTGCCCCAGGCCGGCACCCCGAGCGCCCGCACCGAGCAGGCCGCCGACACGCTCCGCCGCTGGCTGGACGAGGGCATCCTCACCGCCGACCCCGAGCCTGGCCTCTACGTGTACGAGCAGCGGGACGGCGACGGCATGCTCCAGCGCGGAGTCATCGGCACCCTGCGGGTCTCGGAGCCCGCGGAGGGCGTGGTGCTGCCGCACGAGGACGTCATGCCGCCCGTGGTCGCCGACCGCGCCGCCCTGATGCGCGCCACGCGCGCCAACCTGGAGCCGCTGCTGCTGACCTACCGGGGCGACGGCGCGGCCGCGGAGGTCGTCGAGCGCACGGCGGAGAAGCCCCCGCTGCTCGCCACGACCACCGAGGACGGCTTCCGGCACCGCCTGTGGTCCGTCACCGACCCCGCCGACCTGGCCCGCATCCAGAACGACCTGGCCGGCCGCCAGGCCCTGATCGCCGACGGCCACCACCGCTGGGCCACCTACCGGCGGCTGCGCGCGGAGCACCCCTCCCCCAGCCCCTGGGACTACGGACTGGTCCTCCTCGTCGACACCGCGCGCTATCCGCTGCGCGTGCGCGCCATCCACCGCCTGCTGCACGGCCTGCCGGTCGCGGACGCGCTGCGGGCCGTGGAGGGCCTGTTCCGGGTACGGCGTCTCGACCTGCCCCTGGCCGACGCCCTGACGGCGCTGGCGGACGCGTCCTGCGCGGGCAACTCCTTCCTCCTGGCCGGCGACGGCGCCTTCCACCTGCTCGACCGCCCCGACCCGGACCTGCTCGCCCGCACGGTCCCCGCGGACCGCCCGGCCGCCTGGCGTTCCCTGGACGCCACCGTCCTGCACGCCACGCTGCTGGAGCACGTCTGGCGCATCCCCGAGGACTCCCCGGCCCATATCGCCTACATCCACCACACGGCCGCGACGGTCGAGAAGGCGGAACGCGACGGCGGTACGGCGGTCCTGATGCACCCGGTCCGCGAGGAGGTCGTGCGCGACCTCGCCCGGCAGGGGGTGACGATGCCCCGCAAGTCGACGTCGTTCGGCCCGAAACCGGCCTCGGGGCTGGTGCTGCGGGCCCTGGAGATCTGAAGCCCGCACCGCGCGGGTACACGAAAGAGGGCAGGCCCCGCAGGAGCCTGCCCTCTTATCGGTGACTGACGTCAGTCCTTGTCGCCGTCCTCCGGGGACGCGTCCGTGGACTCGACGGCCTCAGGGGACTCGACTGCTTCGGTGGACTCGACTGCTTCGGTGGCCTCGGTGGCCTCGGTGGCCTCCGCCGCCTCGGCGTCCTCGGCGGCTGCGTCCTCGGCGAGGGCGTCGACGAACTCCACGCCGTCCAGCTCGGCGAGCCGGTCGGAGGCGTCCGTGCTGCCGTCCCGGTCGGCCTCGACAGCCTTCGCGAACCACTCCCGCGCCTCGCGCTCCCGGCCGGCGGCCAGCAGGGCGTCGGCGTAGGCGTAGCGCAGGCGCGCGGTCCACGGCTGCACCGAGTTGGAAGCCAGCTCGGGGCTCTGCAGGGTCACGATGGCCGCGTCCAGCTGGCCCATGTCGCGCCGGGCACCGGCGGCGACGAGCCGCATCTCGACCTGACCCGCCTTGTCCAGCTTGTGCACCTCCGGGGCGCCGGCCATGTCCAGCGCCTTCTCCGGCCGCCCGAGCCCGCGCTCACAGTCGGCCATCACCGGCCACAGCTCCACGCTGCCGGTCATCCGCCGGGCGGCCCGGAACTCGGCCAGGGCCTCGTTGTACTTCTGGTTCGCGTACGCGGCGAACCCGGCGGCCTCGCGCACGGCGGCCACGCGGGACGCCAGGCGCAGGGCGACCTTGGAGTAGCCGTAGGCGCCCTCGGGGTCCTCGTCGATGAGCCGGGCGACCATCACCAGGTTCTTGGCGACGTCCTCCGCGAGCGTCTTGGGCAGGCTCTGCAGCTCCTGCCGTACGTCCTTGTCGATCTCGTCGCCGGTGACGTCCTCCGGGATCGGCAGACGCTTGATCGGCTCACGGTCGCGGTCCCGGTCCCGGTCCTCACGGAACCGGCCACCGCCACGACGGTCGTCTCGGCCGTCACGGCCGCCCCGGTCGTCACGGCCCCGGAAGCCACCGGGCCGGCCACCGCGGTCGTCCCTGCGGGGTCCATGGCCGCCACGGTCGTCACGGCCCCGGAAGCCACCGCGGTCACCACGGCTGTCGTCGCGCCGGAAACCACCGCGGTCGTCACGGCGGTCGTCCCTGCGGTCGTCGCGACGGAAGCCGCCGCGGTCGCCACGGTCGCGGTCGTCGCGTCGGTCGTCGCGGCGGTAGGAGGGACGGTCGCCGCGGTCGTCACGGCGGAACCCTCCGCGGTCGTCGTCGCGGCGGTAGGACGGACGGTCGCCACGGTCGCCGCGGTCGTCACGACGGAACCCTCCGCGGTCGTCGCCGCGACGGTCGTCCCTGCGGTCGTCACGGCGGAAGCCGCCGCGCTCGCCACGGTCCCGGTCGTCACGGCGGTCGTCACGCTGGAATGCCGGACGCCCACCGCGGTCGTCACGGCGGAACCCACCCCGGTCGTCGCCCCGACGGTCGTCACGCCGGTCGTCCCTGCGGTCGTCGCGACGGAAGCCGCCGCGCTCGCCACGGTCCCGGTCGTCACGGCGGTCGTCGCGTCGGTCGTCGCGGCGGTAGGAGGGACGGTCGCCGCGGTCGTCACGGCGGAACCCTCCGCGGTCGTCGTCGCGGCGGTAGGACGGACGGTCGCCACGGTCGTCACGGCGGAAGCCACCGCGGTCGTCGCCGCGACGGTCGTCCCTGCGGTCGTCACGGCGGAAGCCGCCGCGCTCGCCACGGTCCCGGTCGTCACGGCGGTCGTCACGCTGGAATGCCGGACGCCCACCGCGGTCGTCACGGCGGAACCCACCCCGGTCGTCGCCCCGACGGTCGTCACGCCGGTCGTCCCTGCGGTCGTCGCGACGGAAGCCGCCGCGCTCGCCACGGTCCCGGTCGTCACGGCGATCGTCGCGTCGGTCGTCACGGCGCCCGTAGCTACCGCGGTCGGAGCCGCGACGGTCGTCCCGGCGGTCGTTGTCCCGGCGGAAGCCGCCGCGGTCACCACGGTCACCACTGTCCCGTCGCCGCTGGTCGCGCTCCGGTCGGTCGTCGGGAGAGTTGGTGGACATGATGACTCCTGTCTTCGGTACCGCAAGCATTGTAAAAACGAAAGGACCCCTGGTCCCAGCTGAACGCTGGGACCAGGGGTCCTCCAAAGATTGTTCGGCGGCGTCCTACTCTCCCACAGGGTCCCCCCTGCAGTACCATCGGCGCTGTGAGGCTTAGCTTCCGGGTTCGGAATGTAAC
>NZ_JACHJK010000011.1 GCF_014203595.1 Streptomyces echinatus | reverse complement strand
CACGTCGGCCCACTTGTGCGCCCCGACGTGGTCCAGGCCGTCACCGATCTTGTCGGTGGTGTAGTCGATGCCCTCGCCGAGGAGTTTCTCGCCGCTGTCGAGGAGCTTCTCGCCGCCGCTGAGCAGCGAGTTGGTCACGTCACCGAGGCCCATCAGCCCTCACCGCCCCGCTGCCGGTCAGCCGGTTCACCGACCGCCTCACGCAGCTCCCCCAGGCTCACGCCCGGCACCGGCCCGATCGTGCGCGAGGTCTCCACGTCGTGCGCGGCGCCCTTCCAGGCCTGCTTGCTGTTAGCCCACGCTTCCTCGAAGGACTTCTTGCTGTAGTCCACGTCCCCGCCGAGCGGCCCGGACGTGGCGATGTCCTTCCAGCCCATTTTCTCCACGTCCTCCTCGGACGCGTACGGGTTGCCGACGGCCGCGTTGGTGACGATCTTGAACGTGCCTTCCACGTACTTGTCGTTCTCGTAGTACGTGCCCGCCGCCAGGCCCGTCTTCTCGGCGAACCCGTTGCCCTCGTTGATCAGTGACCGAACGCCCCACTCCCAGCGTTCACAGAACGACTCGAACTCGCCGGTCAGGCCCTCATGGCCCAACTCCAGCCCGGACAGCGCGATGTCGGAGAAACCCCGCCCGGCGCCCGCCTCGCCGACCATGCCCAGTTCCTTCAACTCGCCCAGCGCATCGGTCAGACCCTTCGCGATCAGACCGAGCCCCTCGGTCTTCAGGTCCTTGCCGCTGTCGGTCACTCCTCGTCCCCCGCCCCACCGTCGGCACTTACCGCCACCGCATCCGGCACGACCCCGCGCACCGGCGGGAACACCATCCCCTGCTCACCGTCCGCACAGTCCAGCGCCACCCCGCACGGCACTCCGGCGGCGGGAACGGCCGCGTCCAGCAGGCGGGCGCCGAGGACCGTCTGGTACCGCCACTCCCGGGCACCCTCACCGCGCGCGATCGCGTAACGGGCCAGCGCCTGCTCGTCGGAGAACGCCAGGATGAAACGCACCCCATTGAAGTCCGCTGTCAGCAGCCCGGGTTCGGAGTCCGGGCCCGGGCCGTCGTCCAACGGCACCAGGACCGGGGTGCGGCGGAACTCGCCCAGCAGGACGGCGAACTCCCGGCGCCTGCGCTCGGCGCCGTCGGGGGCATCGGGGAGCGGTGCCGCAGGCTCGGACAGACCCGTGTCCTCACGTTCCTTCGGCGCGGTCGCGTCCCGTTGCTCCGCAGGGGCCGGGTGGGTGTAGTCGTACAGTCGTGACCTTCGCATGTGCGACGCCGATGCAGCGTCGCCCCCGTGTTCATTCACGGCTGGATCATCACATCGGCCAGGTCGGGATCGCAACGGGGACGGAATTGAGTTGAGCAAATCGGCCCGGCGGTCGACCGTGGCGCACTGGCGGGACGGCACCGCACGGCGGTTCCGGGCCGGGCGGAGCAGGCCCGGGCGCCACCTACGACGGGCAGGCCCGGGAGACGACCGGCCGCGGGGGACCCGAGGTGTTCACCGGGTCACGCCTCGGACAGGTCCGCGCAGAGTTTGCGGAGGACCGTGCCGCAGCGGCGGGCGTAGGCGTGTTGCAGGCCGCGGGTGGCCGGGCCGCCCGCGCGGGCGTACCACTTGGCGGCCCTGCTGAACGCGGCGACGGTGAGCCAGACGGTGCCGTCGCCGGTGCGGTCGACCACGAAGGCCTCCTCGCCGCACTCGGGATGGCCTTCGAGGGTGCCGTAGGCCCAGCCGGCCCGGCGGGGTTCCTCGGCCGTCCAGATGATGCGGCAGGGTGCCTTGACGACGCCGGCCAGGGTGACCGTGACGTCGACGCCGGGGGCCGCGCGGTCGGCCGTGGCGTCGATGCCGACGCCGAGCGCGCGGTGCATCTCCCAGGTCAGGACCGCCTCGGCGGCCCGCTGGAACACCTCCCCGCCCTCGCCGAGGCGGGTGCGGACGAGCATCGGGTGGAAGCCGGGCGGGCAGACGGTCAGATCGTCGCGGGTCGCGCCGACCGGCTCGTAGGTGAAGGGCGCCGAGGACATGGGTCACAAGCGTAGGGCGGCACCCGGGAGGTCTTCCTCCCGGGTGCCGCCCTCAGCCGGCCCGGCCAGGGTCAGGCGACGTTGACCGCCGACCAGGCCGCCGCGACGGCCTTGTACTCGGTGCTGGTGGAGCCGTACAGGGCGGACGCCGCGCTCAGGGTCGCCGTGCGGGCGGCCTTGTAGTCGGTCGTCGACGTGAAGTACGTGGTCAGCGCCTTGTACCAGATCTGCAGCGCCTTGGCGCGGCCGATGCCGGTGACGGTGGAGCCGTTGGACGTCGGCGAGTTGTAGGTCACGCCGTTGATCGTCTTCGAACCGCTGCCCTCGGCGAGGAGGTAGAAGAAGTGGTTCGCGACGCCGGACGAGTAGTGCACGTCCTTGTTGCCGACGGTGGAGGACCAGTAGTCCGCCGAGCCGCCGTCCTTGCTGGGCTTGTCCATGTAGCGCAGCGGGGTGCCGTCGCCGTTGATGTCGATCTCCTCGCCGATGAGGTAGTCACCGACGTCGTTGGAGTTGTTCGCGAAGAACTCGACACCCGTGCCGAAGATGTCCGAGGTGGCCTCGTTCAGGCCGCCGGACTCGCCCGAGTACTCCAGGCCGGCGGTGTTGGAGGTGACACCGTGGCTCATCTCGTGGCCGGCGACGTCCAGCGAGGTGAGGGGGCTCACGTTGCCCTCGCCGTCGCCGTAGGTCATGCAGAAGCAGCTGTCGTCCCAGAAGGCGTTCACGTACGAGCTGCCGTAGTGGACGCGGGAGTAGGCGCCGACACCGTTGTTCTTGATGCCGCTGCGGTTGAACGTGCTCTTGTAGAAGTCCCAGGTCTCCTGGGCGCCGTAGGCGGCGTCCACGGCGGCCGTCTGGTCCGTGGAGGAGCTGGAGGCGCTGCCCGTGCCCCAGACGTTGTCGGCGTCGGTGAACAGCGTGCCCTTGCCCGACGTCTTGTGAGCCAGGTTGTACGTCTTGTGGCTGCCCCGCGTCGCGTCGCTCAGCTGGTACGTCGAGCCCGAGAGGGTGGTGGTGAGGCTGACGGTGCCGGAGTACAGGCTCTTGCCGGTGCCGGTCGCGTTCTCGATGCCCTGGTACTCGAAGAGCTTCTTGCCGGTGGTGGCGTCGGTGATGACGTGCAGCTGGTTCGGGGTGCCGTCGTCCTGGAGGCCGCCGACGACGGTCTCGTAGGCGAGGACGGGCTTGCCGGAGCCGGCCCAGATCACCTTGCGGGCGCCGTCCGCGGCGGTCTTGGCGGAGCCGAGCGTCTTGGCGGCGGACACCGCCTGCTGCGCGGCCTTGGCGGCGGTGACCCGCGGCGTGAGCGAGGCCACCTTGATGGCGGACTTGTTCGCTCTGGTGACGCCCTGGGTCTTGCCGGACCTGGAGTGGACGATCAGGTCGCCGCCCAGCACCGGCAGGCCGGCGTAGGTGCGCTCGTAGCGGGTGTGCACGGTGCCGTCGACGTCCTTGACGACGTCCTTGACGACCAGCTTCTCCTGGGTGCCGAGGCCTATCTGCTGCGCGGTCTCGGTCGCGCCGGCCTGGGCCTGCTGGATCAGGGTGGTGCGGGCGGCCGCGGACAGCGTGGTCGGGGCTGCGGCCAGGGGTGTGGCGGCGGCTCCGGCCGGGGTCTGGGCGCTGGCACTGGTGGTCAGACCGGTGGCGAGGAGGGCTCCGGCCGCGACAGCGGTGGCGATGGCCAGAGAGGTGCGCTTGTGACGCGCGTAGAGGGGGCTCACGCAAGCTCCTTCTTGTGGGGAGTCCAGCCAGAGTGGGGTCACTGGCCGACTGTGTGGGGTGGTGAAGTTGCTGTGCTGCGGCGGGTGGAGAGAGAGTGACACCCAGGGCGCGTACATGTCAGGACCCTGAAGTGATGTTGGCTGGAATTCGACTGTCCGATAAACATTTCGGCAATGTGAACGGGCGTTGCCCGAGGAGGTCGAACCCTCGGGCAACGCCGTGATTCCGGGCCTGTTGCGTCCGGTTTACGGGAACGTCAGCTTCCAGCCGTTGATCGTTCCCGTGTCGTAGGTGGCCTGATCCTGTACCCGCAGCTTCCAGGTTCCGTTGGCCGTTTCCGCCGCGGCGTTGACCGTGTAGGTCTCGTTCACGTTGTCCGCCGAGTCGCTGCCGCTGAAGTTCTTCAGGCGGTACGCGGTGCCGGACGGGCCGACGAGGTCGATCACCAGGTCGCCCCGCCAGGTGTGCGTGATGTCGACGGCCACCTGAAGGTTGCTCGGCGCGTTTCCGGTCCTGCCGGTGACGCTGATGTTCGAGGTGACGGCCGGTCCGTTGTCCGGGACGGACACGGGCGTGGTGTTCTCGTACGACGTGCCGCCGCCGCCCCCGCCACCGGAGCGCGAACCGACCGCGACGCCCGCCCAGGCGTCCTGCACCGCCTTGTACTCGGCGCTGGAGGTGCCGTACAGCTCTCCCGCCGCCGCCAGGGTGCCGGTGCGGGCGCCCGCGTAGTTGGTGGTGGACGTCCACTTGGTGGACAGCGCCCGGTACCAGATCTGCAGCGCCTTGTCCCGGCCGATGCCGGTGACCGGGAGGTTGTCCGCGGTCGGCGAGTTGTAGGTGACACCGTTGACGACCTTGGTGCCGCTGCCCTCGCTCAGCAGGTAGAAGAAGTGGTTCGCCGGGCCGGACGAGTAGTGCACGTCGACGCCGCCGATGCCCGAGTACCAGTTGTCCTTGGACGCGCCGTCCTTGCTGGGCTTGTCCATGTAGCGCAGCGGGGTGCCGTTGCCGTTGATGTCGATCTTCTCGCCGACGAGGTAGTCGCCGGGGTCGGTGGAGTTGTTCGCGTAGAACTCCACGCCGGCGGCCATGATGTCGCTGGTCGCCTCGTTCAGACCGCCGGACTCACCGCTGTAGTTGAGGTTCGCGGTGGCGGAGGTGACGCCGTGGCTCATCTCGTGGCCGGCGACGTCGATCGACGTCAGCGGCTTGGCGTTGCCGGAGCCGTCGCCGTAGGTCATGCAGAAGCAGCTGTCGTCCCAGAAGGCGTTCACGTACGAGTTGCCGTAGTGGACGCGGGAGTAGGCGCCGACGCCGTTGTTCTTGATGCCGCTGCGGCCGAACGTGTTCTTGTAGAAGTCCCAGGTGAGCGCCGCGCCGTAGTGGGCGTCCGCGCCGGCCGTGGCGGCGTTGGAGTTGCTGCCGTTGCCCCAGGTGTCGTTGTTCTGCGAGTACAGGGTGCCGGTGCCGGAGGAGCCGTGGTTCAGGTTGTACGTCTTGTGGCCGCCGCGTGCCCCGTCGTTGAGCGTGTACGTCGAGCCCGACTGGGTCGTGGTCAGCGTGACCTGCCCGCTGTACTGGGTGTTGCCGATGCCGTTCTTGACGCCCTGGTACTCGTAGAGCTTCTTGCCGGTGGCGGCGTCGGTGATGACGTGCAGCTGGTTCGGGGTGCCGTCGTCCTGGAGGCCGCCGACGACCGTCTCGTACGCCAGCACGGGCTTGCCCGTCGCCGCCCAGATCACCTTGCGGACACTGTCCGCGGTCGACTTGGTCCCGCCGAGCGCCCTGGCCCGCTGCACGGCCTGCTTCTGCGCCGCGGCCTTCGACAGCGCGGGGGTCAGACCGGCGACCTTCAGCGTGGCGCCGGTGGCCTTGATCACGTCCATCGTCTTGCCCGACGAGGCGGTGGTGACGATCAGGTCGCCGCCGAGCACCGGCAGGCCCCCGTACGTCCGCTCGTACCGGGTGTGCAGCGTGCCGTCGGCGTCCTTGACGACGTCCTTGACGACCAGCTTCTCCTGGCTGCCCAGGCCGATCTGCCGGGCGGTGGCGGCGGTGCCGGCGCCGGCGTGGCGTATCAGCTCGGCGCGCTGCGAGGGGGTGAGCTTGACCGCCGCGTGGGCCGGGTTGGCCCGGCCGGTCTGCGGTGCCGCCGGGGTGGCGCTGGCCGCGCCGGACTGGACGGCGGCGGCGATCAGGGCGGCGACGCCGGCGAGGGCGACGGTGGCGGTGCGGCGGTGCGAGGTGTGGGAGGTGCGTCCGCGAGAGGAACTGCTTCTCAACACTGACTCCTTCTGCGGGACCGCGGGTCGCGCGGCCAGGGGAGACCGGACGGTGGGTTGGGGCGTCCGGGCAGAACAGGCGTTACGCGGAACCAGGTGCAGGTGCGGGTGCAGTTGCTGAGCCGGCCCACACGGGCGTGCACGAACTGTGGGGTTGCTGTGAGTCGGCCAGGGAAGAGTGACAGGAATCACCGGACCTGTCAGGACCGCGTCACAAATTTGGCCAGAAATGCTCCGTTGACCGGATGTTCATGTTCGGTATGCGAACCGGCCGGTCGACGGCGGGGTTTGCGCCATGGTCGCCCGGCCGGTTCCGGCGGGACCGGACCGGCTCCCACCGGCACCGGGAGGGGAGCCGGGCGGGGCGCCGGTCCCGCCGGGCTCAGTTCTTCCCGGTGCCGCCGTGCCACGTGTGCCACAGGGCCGCGTACGGGCCGTCGGCCGTCACCAGGTCCTCGTGCGTGCCCAGTTCCGTCAGCAGGCCGTTCTCCATGACCGCCACCCGGTCGGCGTCGTGGGCCGTGTGCAGACGGTGGGCGATCGCGATGACCGTGCGGCCCCGCAGCACCGCGGCCAGCGCGCGCTCGGTGTGCCGGGCCGTGGCGGGGTCCAGCAGGGCCGTCGCCTCGTCCAGGATCAGGGTGTGCGGATCGGCCAGCACCACCCGGGCCAGCGCGAGTTGCTGGGCCTGGGAGCCGTCCGTACGGCAACCGCCCGCGCCGAGAAGGGTGTCGAGACCGTCCGGCAGGGCGCGCACCCAGTCGTCCGCGCCCACCGCCCCGAGCGCGGCCCACAAGTCGGCGTCCGTGGCGCCCGGTTCGGCGATCAGCAGGTTCTCCCGGACCGTGCCGAGGAACACGTGGTGCTCCTGAGTGACCAGGACCACCTGGCGGCGCAGCACCTCCGGCTCCAGCTCCGCGACCGGCACCCCGCCCACCGTCACCGTGCCGCCGCCCGGCCGGTCGATGCCCGCGAGCAGCCGGCTGAGCGTGGTCTTGCCGGCACCCGAGGGGCCCACCACCGCCAGCCGCTCCCCGGGCCGCACCGTCAGGTCCACCCCGCGCAGCACCTCACCGCCGCGCTCGTACGCGTACCGCACCCCGCGCACGTCGATCCGGTCGTCCGCGGGCACCGGGGACCCGCCCTCCGCCTCCCCGCGCGGCGCCTGCGCCAGACCCTCCACCCGCGCGAACGACGCCCCGCTGCTCTGGAGTTGCTCCACCCGCATCAGGATCTGGTCCAGCGGCTCGGTGAACTGCCGCAGATACAGCGCCGCCGCCACCACCGCGCCGACCCCGACCCCGCCCCGCGCGTGCAGCCACCCGCCGAACAGCAGCACCCCCGCCACCGGGACCGTGTACGTCACCTCGACCGCCGGGAAGAACACCGTCCGCAGGAACAGCGTGCGGAAGCGGGTACGGCGGGACGTCTCCAGCGCGTCCCGGCTCGCCGCGATCCGGCGCCGCCGGAGCCGGAACGCCTCCACGGTCCGGGCCCCGGCCGCCGTCGAGGCGACGACCTCCGCGATCTCCGACGTCGCCGCGCCCTCGGCGAGATAGCCGTCCCGGGCCCGCCGCAGGTACCAGCGCAGCGCCAGCCAGATCGGGGCCAGGCCCAGCACCCCGAACAGCCCGAGGAGCGGGTCGAGCGCGAACACCGCCCCGAGCACGAACAGCGCCTGCACGCCGTTGACCAGCAGATCCGGGCCGACGTCCCGCAGCGTGGTGCCGACGGTCGCCACGTCCGCCGTACCGCGGGCCGTCAGATCGCCGGTGCCGGCGCGCTCCACCGCCGACGCGGGCAGCGCCAGCACCCGCTCGACGTACTCCTCGCGCACCCGGGCCAGCGTCCGCTCGCCGAACCGGTGGCCCACGTACCGCGCCCAGCGGGCCAGCAGCAGCTGCGCCACCGAACACAGCAGGATCCACAGGGCAGGCCGGTCCACCGCGTCGACGCCGTGCCCGGCCCGCACCTCGTCGACGATCCGCCCGACCAGCCAGGGCCCGACCAGTCCCGCGCCCGCCGCGAGCGCGTTCAGCAGCAGCGCCGCGGCGAACGCCCGGCCGTCCGCTCGCACCAGCCGCAGCGCGGCCCGCCGCACCCGGGCCCGGTCCGCGACCGGCAGCAACCGCTCACCCGCCGTCATCGCACAGCCTCCTCGGCGTCCGTGTCCACCGTTCCCACCGCGTCGCCGTTGTCTCCGGTGTCTCCGGTGTCTCCGGTGTCCGAGGTGTCTCCCGTCTCCCCGGCGTCCCGCGCCACCAGGGCCCGGTAGCCCGCCTCCCGGTCCAGCAGCCGACGGTGCGGGCCGGTCGCCGCGACCTTGCCGTCGACCAGGAACACGACGGTGTCCGCACGGTCCAGCACCAGCGGCGAGGTGGACGCCACCACCGTCGTACGGCCCTCCCGCGCCGCGCGCAGCCGGCCGGCGACCGTCGCCTCCGTGTGCGCGTCCAGGGCCGAGGTCGGCTCCACGGCGAGCAGCACCTCGGGATCGGCCAGCAGCGCCCGCACCAGCCGCAGCCGCTGCCGCTGGCCGCCCGAGAGGCTGCGGCCCTGCCCGGCCACCGGCGAGTCGGGCCCGTCCGGCAGGCCGCGCACGACGTCCTCGGCGGCGGCCGCGTACAGCGCCCGGGCGAGGGCCGCGTCGCCGGCCGGACGCCCTGCCGCCACCACGTCCCGCAGCGGCCCCGCGAACAGGTCGGCCTCGTTGTCGGCGACCAGGATCCGCCCGCGCACCGCGTCCAGCGGGACCTCGTCGAGCCGTACCCCGCCCCAGGTGGCGTCGGTCGGCCCGTACCGGCCGAGCCGGTCGACGACGGCGGCGGCCTCGGCCGGCCGGGCCGCGGCGAGGGCGGTCAGCCGGCCCGGCACCACCCGCACCCCGGACGCGGGGTCGTGCAGCTCGGCCGGCCCGTCGGGGGCCGGCCGCCCGCCGGTGTCGGGCTCCGGCTCCAGCCGCAGCAGCCGGACCACCCGGCGCGCGGCCACCACGCCCCGGTTCAGCTCGTAGGCCATCATGACGAAGAACGCCACGGGCCCGATCAGCACCGCCACATAGCCGTACACCGACACCAACTGGCCCACCGTGATGGCGCCCTGGGCCGCCAGCCGGGCCGCGAGCCAGGTCACCACCGCCAGGAACAGGGTGGGCAGGCCCATGCCGAGCGCCTGCACCCAGCTGGCCACCGCACCCACCCGGTAGCCCTGCTCCCGCAGCCGCTGCGAGTCACGCCGGAAGGCGTCCGCGAACAGGCCCTTCCCGCCGAGCCCGTTGAGGACGCGCAGACCGCCCGCCAGGTCCCCGATCCGCGCGGTGAGCACCCCCTGCCGCTCCCGGTACTCGCTCTCCGCACCCTGCAGACGCCGCGTCAGCGGCCCGGTGAGCAGCGCGATCACCGGCACCCCGAGCAGCACCACGGCCGCGAGCGGCACGGAGACGGCCAGCAGCAGCCCGGCCACCACCGCGTACACCACGACCGAGCCGACACCCGGCCCCACCACGGTCAGCGCCTGCGCCAGGGTCTGCACGTCACCGACCCCGATCGTCACCACCTCACCGGCCCCGGCCCGGCGCGGCAGCGCGGCCCCGAGCCGTACGACGTGGTCCACAACCACTTTCACCGTGCGGAAGTTGGCGTCCATCCGCACCCGCGTCATCGTGCGGTGCCGCATGATGCTCAGCCAGGCGTTCACCGCCCCGACCACGAACATCGCCACCGTCCAGCCGGCCAGCACCCCCGGCCGCCCCGGCACCAGACCGTCGTCCACGGCCCGCGCCATCATGTACGGCTGCGCCGCCAGCAGCACCATCCACGTACTGCCCAGCAGCGCCCCGGCCGCCGACCGGCCCGGCTGACGCAGCACCAGCCACCACAGATAGCGCCAGCCGCCCCGGGTGTCGGGCCTGCCCGGGTCCTCGTAGGCGTCGATCATCCGTCCCCCGATCCGCTCGGCCGTGCCGGGAGCGGGGCCCGGCGGCAGACGTCGAACCTATCCAGGGTGGGGAAGGGGCTCCATGGAATAAAGAGCGCCGCCCGGCCGAACGGCCCGGCTCCCGCGGCGGCGCGTACGGCCTCCCGAACGAGCTGGTCGTAGGACCGACGGCGGAGGCGGGTCCGGCCGAAACTCAGTGGGCGTTGTCAGTGCCGGTCCGTAGGCTCGCGGTGATGCCCACGACACGTGCAACCCCCGAGGACCGTTCCGCCGTGCGCACCCTCGCGCGGTTGTGGCCGTACGTCCGGCCCGTCCGCGCCCGGCTGCTCACGGCCGCGTTCGTCGCGGTCGTCGCCTCCTGCACCGGGCTGGTGATCCCGCTCGTGCTGAAGTGGATGGTGGACGGACCGGTCGCCGACCGCGACCCGGCGGGCGTGTGGCTCGGCGCGCTCTGCCTGTTCCTGCTCGGCATCGCCGAGGCGGTCCTGTTCGGCATACGGCGCTGGCTGGTGGCCCGGCCGCTGTCGCACGTCGAGGCGGAGATGCGGGCGGGGCTCTACCGCCGGCTGCAACGCCTGCCCGTGGCCTTCCACGACCGCTGGGCGTCCGGCCAGCTGCTCTCGCGCGCCACCACCGATCTGATGCTGCTCCGCATGTTCCTGGCCTTCCCGTTGACGTTCCTGCTGGTCAACGGGGTCACGATCGTCGCCGGCGTGGTGATCATGCTGGTGCAGGACTGGACGCTGGGCCTGGTCATCCTGGTGCCCGCCGTCCCCGTCCTGTGGACCTGCGTGGTCTTCGAACGGCGGTACGCGGAGGTGGCCCGGCGCGCCCAGGACCAGGTCGGCGACCTGACCACGGTGGTCGAGGAGAGCGTGCTCGGCATCCGCATCATCAAGGGCTTCGGCCGCCACCGCACCCAGGCCCGCGCCTTCCGCGAACTCTCCGGCCGGCTCCGGGGCACGGAACTGCGCAAGGCGCGGCTGCTGGCCACCATCTGGGGCGTCATCGTGACGCTGCCCGAGGCGGCGATCGGGGCGGCGCTGGTGCTCGGCGCCGTCCGGGTGGCCGACGGCGAGCTGTCCGCGGGCACCCTGGTCGCCTTCCTGAGCACGGCTCTCGCGCTGCGCTGGCCGGTGGACTCCATCGGTTTCCTGCTCGCGATGAGCCAGGAGGCGGCGACCGCCACGGAGCGGTACTTCGAGGTGATGGACGAGGAACCGGAGAGCGCGGACGAGGGCGCTCCCGCCCCTCGCACCGCCCCGGGCGGCGACACCGGTCTCCGCTTCGAGAACGTCCAGTTCCGCTACCCCGACGCCGCCCCCGGCTCCCCGCCCGTCCTCACCCGCGTCGACCTCCACATCCGCCCCGGCGAGTCCATGGCGCTCGTCGGAGCCACCGGAAGCGGGAAGACCACCCTCACCGCCCTCGTCCCCCGCCTCCACGAGGTCACCTCCGGCCGGATCACGCTCGACGGCGTGGACATCCGCAAGATGACCCGGGAGGAACTGCGCACCAAGGTCGCCGTCGCCTTCGAGGAACCGACCCTCTTCTCGGCGAGCGTCGGCGAGAACGTGCTCATGGGTGCCCCGGACGACGCCGGGAAGCCCGAGCTGGACCGGGCCCTCGCCATCGCCCAGGCCGACTTCGCGCACACGCTCCCGCAGGGCACCGACACCCGCGTCGGCGAGCAGGGCCTCAGCCTCTCCGGCGGCCAGCGGCAGCGCCTCGCGCTGGCCCGCGCGGTGGTCGGCCGGCCGGGCTTCCTCGTGCTCGACGACCCGCTGTCGGCCCTGGACGTGCACACGGAGGCCGCCGTGGAGGGCGCGCTGCGCCGGGTCCTCGCCGGCACCACCGCGCTGATCGTGGCCCACCGCCCGTCCACGGTGCTGCTCGCCGACCGGGTCGCCCTGCTGTCGGAGGGCCGGATCACCGCCGTGGGCACCCACCAGGAACTGCTCCGCCACAACAGCGAGTACGCCCATCTGATGTCCGGGGAACAGGAGGACTCCCGTTGACCACGACCGCCTCCACCCCCGCCGTCGCCGACGACGACGAACCGGCCCGCCCGCAGGACCCGGGCGACCCCTTCGACCGGGACGTCCTGCCCACCCCGCCCGGCGCCACCGCCGCCCTGCTGCGTTCGCTGCTCGCGCCCATGAAGGGCCGGACCGCGCTCACCACGTCCCTGCTGCTGCTCCAGCAGGCGGTGGTGCAGGCGGGCCCGCTGCTGGTGGCGTACGCCATCGACACCGCCGTACCGGCCTTCCGGGAGCACCGGCACGGCCCGCTGATCGCGGTCGCCGTCGGCTATCTGCTGTGCGCCCTCGCCTCGGGCCTGCTCCAGTTCGCGTTCATCGAGAGCTCAGCCCGGGTCAGCCAGGACGTCCTGCTCGACCTGCGCGGCCGGATCTTCCGGCACGCGCAGGCGCTGAGCGTCGACTTCCACGAGCGGTACACCTCGGGCCGGCTGATCTCCCGGTCCACCACGGACGTCGAGTCACTGCGCGAACTCCTGGAGGAGGGGCTCCAGGAGCTGGTGACCGTCGTCCTGTCCTTCGTCTACATCTCGGCGATGCTGCTCTGGCTGGATCCGGGCCTCGGCGCGGTCGCGGTGGCCTCCTTCGTGCCGCTGTACCTGCTCGTCCGGGTCTACCGGCGGCGCGCGCAGCGGGTGTTCCGGGCGCGGTCGACGGCCATCGCCGCGGTGATCGTGAAGTTCGTGGAGACGATGAACGGCATCCGGCCGGTGCGCGCCTTCCGCCGGGAGGCCGCGAACGACGCCGATTTCGCCGTGCTGAACGAGCGGCACGAGCGGGTGAACGGGGACTCGCTGCTGGAGATGGCCCGCTACGTCGTCGGCTCCCGGCTGGTGGCCAACACGGCGGTCGCGGCGATCGTGCTCTGGGGCGCCCACCGGGTGGTGTCCGGCTCGCTGGAGCTGGGCGTGCTGGCGGCGGCGGTGCTGTACCTGCGCCGGCTGTACGACCCGATCGACCGGCTCGGCATGTTCCTGAACTCCTACCAGTCGGCGGCGGCCTCCCTGGAGAAGATCGCCGGGCTGCTGGCCCAGACGCCCTCCGTGCCCGAGCCCGTCCGGCCGCGCGAGCTGCCCCCGCTGAAGAACGAGTTCCCGGGCCGCGAGGTCGTCTTCGACGGGGTCCGGTTCGGCTACCGCACCGGCGGTGAGGTGCTGCCCCGCTTCGACCTCACCCTCCCCGCCGGGCAGACGGTCGCGGTCGTCGGCACCACCGGCGCGGGCAAGTCGACCCTGGCCAAACTGCTCGCCCGCTTCTACGACCCCTCCGCCGGGCGCGTCCTGCTGGACGGCGTGGACCTGCGCGAGCTGGCGGTCCCCGAACTGCGGCGCGGGGTGGTCATGGTGACGCAGGAGGCGTTCCTGTTCTCCGGCACGGTCGCCGACAACATCGCCATCGGCCGGCCCGACGCCGGCCGGGAGGAGATCGAGCAGGCCGCGAAGGCCATCGGCGCGCACGAGTTCATCAGCGCGCTGCCCGACGGCTACGACACCGACGTACGCAAGCGCGGCGGGCGCATCTCCGCCGGGCAGCGCCAGCTGGTCGCCTTCGCCCGGGCCCTGCTCGCCGACCCGGCGGTGCTGATCCTGGACGAGGCGACCAGTTCGCTGGACATCCCGGGGGAACGGGCGGTGCAGCGGGCGATGTCGACGGTGCTGCGGGGCCGTACCGCCGTGGTGATCGCGCACCGGCTGTCCACCGTGGAGGTCGCGGACCGGGTGCTGGTGATGGAGCACGGCCGGATCGTCGAGGACGGCCGCCCGGCGGAACTCATCGCGGGCACCGGCCGGTTCGCCGACCTCCACCGGGCATGGCGGGACAGCCTGGCCTGACCGTCCGCCGTCCGCCGGGCGGGATCACGGCACGCCCAGCTCGAAGAGGGCGTAGCCGGCGTACGAGCCGGAGGCCAGGGCCGCGATGCCCAGCAGCGTGCACTGCACGGGCAGGCTCAGCCGGCGCATGCCGACGGCGAGCGGCAGGAACAGCGGGAAGCAGGGCAGCAGATAGCGGGAGATGTTGGCGACGATCTGCTGGCTGCCGAGCACCAGGACCAGCGTGAGGACCGTGTACACGACCAGCACGGGCGGCGGGCGCAGCCGCACCAGCAGCGGCAGCAGCGCGCAGGCGAGCAGGATGACGCAGACCGAGATGACGTCCGCGAAGGGGTAGGCGAAGAGATAGTCGAACTTGCCCACGGGCACGGACGTCAGCACGTCCCAGGTCTGTTCGCCGTAGTCGAAGCTGTGCGCCCAGGCGCCCGACTGGAGCTTGAAGTAGCCGCCCAGGTCGCCCATGCGGTTGCCGACCCAGAGCAGATAGCCGAACAGGCCGAGCGGGGCCATGCCGAGGGCCAGCAGCGGGCGCAGGGCACCGTCCTCGCGGTCGCGCAGGGAGAGCAGCGCGGCCACGCCGAGCGCGGCGATCAGCGCGGCGGCCGTGGGCCGGTTCAGACCGGCCGCGAACGTGACCACGCCGGCGGTGAGCCAGCGGCGGGTGAGCACGGCGTAGCAGGCCCAGGCGGCCAGGGCCACGTAGAGGGAGTCGGAGTAGACCGCCCACTCCACGCCCGAGCCCGGCCACACCGCCCACAGCCCGGCCGCCGCGAGTCCGGCCCGCCGGCCGCCGAACCGCTCCGCGACGGCGTAGATGCCGAGGGCGGCGGCGAACGAGGCGAGGATGGACACCAGCAGGCCGGCGCCGTAGGAGCCGAGCCCGGTGACCGCCGAGGCGAGCCGGACCAGGGCCGGATAGAGCGGGAAGAACGCCGCCGAGTTGCCCTCCAGCGTGATCAGGCCGGTGGCGCCCGGGACCGGGACGAGCTTGGGGTCGTAGCCGTGCAGCGCTATCTGCTGGTACCACCAGCCGTCCCAGGTGGCCAGCACGTCCCAGGCGTGCGCGCCGCCGCCGAACCGGGGATGCCTGGTGCGGTAGTCCCCGGTGGAGGACAGCAGGTACATGAAGGAGCAGAATCCGGCCAGCTTCAGCGTGCCGAACATGGCGAGGACCGGTCCGTGCCGGCGGGCGGCGGCCCTGAACCGGTCGCCGGGCAGGGTGCGGCCGGCGGACGCGCGTATGTGGGGGAGGGTGGCGGTCACCGGGCCACCGGCCTCGGACCGCGGCCCAGGGTGCGCCGCATCCGGGCGATCCCCCGCAGATCCGCCAGCGCGGTGGCGAGGATGTCGACGCTGCTGTCCGGGTCGTCGACCCAGTCCACCGGCACCTCGTGGATCCTCAGCCCGGCCCGCTCGGCGAGCACCAGCAGTTCGGTGTCGAAGAACCACTCCCCGTCCCGCACCAGCGGCAGCAGGCGCTCGGCGGTCTCGCGCCGGATCGCCTTGAAACCGCACTGCGCGTCGGAGAAGCCGACGGCGAGCGTGCAGCGCAGCAGCACGTTGTAGCAGCGGGATATGACCTCGCGCTTGGCCCCGCGCACCACTCGCGCCCCGGGGGCGAGCCGGGTGCCGATGGCCACGTCGGAGTGGCCGGAGATCAGCGGGGCGACGAGCGGCAGCAGCGCGGTGAGCCCGGTGGACAGGTCGACGTCGAGGTACGCCAGCACGGGCGCCCGGGACCCCGACCAGGCGGCCCGCAGTGCCCGGCCCCGGCCCTTCTCGGGCAGCCGCAGCGAGTTCACCTCGGGGAGCTCGGCGGCGAGCCGGGCGGCGATCTCCGGGGTGCGGTCGGTGCTCGCGTTGTCGGCGATGGTGATGCGGAAGGGGTAGGGGAAGGTGTCCCGCAGGTGCGTGTGGAGCCGCCGCACATTGGGCTCCAGGTCCTTCTCCTCGTTGTACACCGGCACGGTCACGTCGAGGACGGGATCCTCCTGGGGCGTCCGCAGGGGGGTGCGGCGGGGCGCCGGCGCCCCGGCCGGAGGCCGGCTCGGTCGGATGTATGTCACGTGTTTCCCCGTTTGTTCTGGAGTGTCGGGCATGCCGAGGGCACGCGCGGGCGTGGTGGACACGAGGTCTAGCCGCTCGGGCTGATCGCCGCCGAGGGGTCGTACGACGGCTCGGAGGTCTCGCTCGCCGATGCCGTGGCCGGTGGCGTGGTGCCGCCGGCGGTGGCGGTGGCGGTGTCCGTCGGCGGCGACGGGTACGAGGCGGTGGCCGAACTCCCGCTGGTCGAGGGCGGTTCGGAGGTGGTCGGGGTGTAGCCCGGAGTGGGGAAGCCCGTCGGCGTCGAGGACGGCGTACCGCTCGGCGCTTGCGACTCGGAGGTGCTCGGCTCGGGTGCCGGGCTGATCACGGGCCGGGGCTGCGGTGCGGTGGGCCGGTCCTCGGTGTGGCCGTGCGGCCACAGGAACAGCCCCAGGCCGACCCCGGCCACCGCCAGTACCGAACCGGCGGCCCGGCGCGCCGCCCGCGCCCGGCGCCGGACCCGTACGCCCGCGCGCAGCGCCTCCCGGTGCCGGGCCTCGAAGGAGACCGGCCGGCCGTCCTGCTGCATGAGGCGTGTCAGCTGCCGCTCGAAGTGATCCATGCGATCCGTCTGATCCATGCGGTCCATGGCTTCTCCCTCACCCCACCGGCTCGATGACGTCGGCCAGCAGGCCGCGCAGCCGGGCCACCCCGCGCGAGGCGTGGGACCGGGCCGTGCCCACCGGGCAGCCCAGCGCCTCGGCCACCTGCCGGTCGGGCAGGTCCTGGTAGTAGCGCAGCACGACGGCGGCCCGCTGCTGCGGGCTCAGCTGCGCGAGCGCCGCCTCCAGCCGGGAGCGCTCGGCGACCGTGGCCGACAGGTCGCCGTCCGCCGCCGTCTCGGGCAGCTCCTCCACGGGCCGCTCGCCCCACCAGCGCCGGCGGGCCGAGCGGGCCGCGGCCCGCGCCAGCACCTTGCGCACGTAGGCCTCCGGTGCCTCGTCGGCGATCTTCGGCCAGACGAACCACAGCTTCACCAGGGACTCCTGCAACAAGTCCTCGGCACGGTGCCGATCGCCCCCGGTGAGCAGACGGGCCAGATGGAACAACACCGACCAACGGGCCGCCACGAACGCGTCGTACTCACCGGCCCGAGCCTGCTCCATCCTCACGGTTCCTGTCCTCGCCGGCTGTCTCTCACAAGGGGAAAGGCCCTGGACCCCCTCCCGCGCTGCACTCGGCGGGCGTGATCCGCGTCACGCACAGCCGGGACACAGGCCCAGGGGATTCTCCCGCACAGCCTTGGCCAAGGATTCAGGCGACCCGCAGCAGCAGCACCGACCGCTCCGGAACCGTGATCCGGGCCCCCGCCGGATGCACCGCGCCCGGCGCCTGCGCCTGCTCCTCCGCGGCGGTGTCCACGACCACCTCGTACCGCTCCGCCCACGGCGGCCCCGGCAGCACGAACCCGGTCGGCCGGTCGCCCGCGTGCAGCACCGCGAGGAAGCTGTCGTCCACCACCGGCGCGCCCCGCTCGTCCCGGCCCGGGATGTCCCGCCCGGACAGATACATGCCGAGCGTGGCCGCGGGCGCGTACCAGTCGCCCTCCGTCATCTCCGCGCCCCGCGAGGTGAACCACGCCAGGTCCCGCAGCCCGTCCGCGGTCTGGGACCGGCCGGAGAAGAAGGCCCGCCGGCGCAGCACCGGATGCCGGTGGCGCAGCGCGATCAGCCGCGCGGTCAGGTCGTACAGCGCCCGCCAGCCGGGATCCTCCAGCAGGGACCAGTCCAGCCAGCTGATCTCGTTGTCCTGGCAGTAGGCGTTGTTGTTGCCGCGCTGGGTGCGGCCGAGTTCGTCGCCGGCCACCAGCATGGGCACACCGGTGGACAGCAGCAGGGTGGTGAGGAGGTTCCGCAGCTGCCGGCGGCGCAGCGCCCGCACCCGCTCGTCACCGGTCTCGCCCTCCGCCCCGCAGTTCCAGGAGCGGTTGTCGTGCGTGCCGTCCCGGTTGTTCTCGCCGTTGGCCTCGTTGTGCTTGGTCTCGTACGACACCAGGTCGCGCAGGGTGAAGCCGTCGTGCGCGGTGACGAAGTTGACGGAGGCGTAGGGCCGCCGGCCGCCCCAGGCGTACAGATCGCTGGAGCCGGAGAGGCGGTAGCCCATCTCCCGCACATCGGGCAGCGCGTGCCGCCAGAAGTCCCGGACGGCGTTGCGGTAGCGGTCGTTCCACTCGGTCCACAGGGGCGGGAAGGCGCCCACCTGGTAACCGCCGGAGCCGATGTCCCACGGCTCGGCGATGAGCTTCACCCGGCGCAGCACCGGGTCCTGGGCGATGACCGCGAGAAACGGGGAGAGCATGTCGACGTCGTGCATCGAGCGGGCCAGCGCCGCCGCGAGGTCGAAGCGGAAGCCGTCCACGCCCATCTCGGTCACCCAGTAGCGCAGCGAGTCGGTGATCAGGCGCAGCACCTGGGGCTGGACGACGTGCAGGGTGTTGCCGCAGCCCGTGTAGTCGGCGTACCGGCGGGCGTCGCCCTGGAGCCGGTAGTAGCCCCGGTTGTCGATGCCCTTCAGGGACAGCGTGGGGCCCAGCTCGCCCGCCTCCGCCGTGTGGTTGTAGACCACGTCGAGGATGACCTCGATGCCGGCCGCGTGCAGAGCGCGCACCATCCGCTTGAACTCGCCCACCTGCTGTCCCGTCGTGCCGGCGGCCGCGTAGGCCGCGTGCGGGGCGAAGTAGCCGATGGAGTTGTAGCCCCAGTAGTTCCTCAGACCCCGGCGCAGCAGGTGGTCCTCGTGCGCGAACTGGTGCACGGGCAGCAGCTCGACGGCCGTGACGCCCAGCTTCACCAGGTGCTCGACCGCGGCCGGGTGCGCGAGCCCGGCGTAGGTGCCGCGCAGTTCCCGGGGGATGCCGGGATGGAGCCGGGTGAAGCCCCGGACGTGCAGTTCGTAGATGACCGAGTCCGCCCACGGCGTCTTGGGGCGGTGGTCGTCGGACCAGTCGTCGTCGTCGTGGACGACGACGCCCTTCGGCACGTGCGGGGCCGAGTCCCGTTCGTCCCGCACGGTGTCCGCGGCCTGCTGCTCCGGCCAGTCCCGGACGTGCCCGTACACCTCGGGCGGCAGCCGGAACTCGCCGTCCACCGCCCGGGCGTACGGGTCGAGCAGCAGCTTGGCCGGGTTCCAGCGGGCGCCGGTCCACGGGTCCCAGCGGCCGTCCACCCGGTAGCCGTACCGCTGCCCGGGCATCACCCCCGGCACGAACCCGTGCCAGATCTCGTGCGTCAGTTCGGTCAGCGGGATCCGTGTCTCCCGTCCCCCCTCGTCGAACAGGCACACCCGGACCGCCTCGGCCCCGGCCGCCCACAGCGCGAAGTTGGTGCCGGCGACCCCGTCCGGGCCGACCCGGAACCGGGCCCCCAGCGGGGTCGGCGCGCCCGGCCACACGGCCGGGGTGGGCGGTACGGCCCGCCGGGCGCCGTTCGCCGCCGCCGGTTGCCCGCTCCCGGCGGCCGGCTCCCCGGCCGGTGCCCGCTGCTCGGCTGCGCTCGTCACTGTCGGCCCTCTTCTCAGTGGCTCACCCGAGGGGCGCGGTCGGCCGTGCCGCGGACCGGGGAGCGTCTCGGCACCCCGGACCCGGCCACCCGGCACGACCGCGCCCCGACGGCTCCCGCGCGAGCTGGGGGTGCCTCCCTTGTGGGGAGGCTCCCCAACGTGTCGTCCTTCCCTGTGTTCTGCCCAGTGCGTGGCTCGCACTCACGTTTCCCCGGAGCGGGCCCGGTCGTTGAGCCCCGCGTGACGCACGTACAAGGACGCGCACGGCGCGCGGGGGCCGCGCTGGCGGCCGTACTGACATGGGCGGGGCTGCTCACGGGCTGCTCCGCGGACGGCCCGGGACCACTGGGCATGGGCGGGGCGATGGGCAAGCCACCGGCTCCCGAGGACGTCATCAGGGTTACTCCGGACGACGGAGCCAAGGGCGTGCATCCGGGTGACCGGCTGCGCATCCGGGTGCCCGGCGGGCGGCTGGAGAAGGTGACGGTCGTCAGGTCGCAGGACGCACAGGACTCACCCGTCCCGGGACACATCAGCGAGGACGGGCTGACCTGGCTGCCCGACCAGGACCGGCTGGCGCTCGCCGCCAAGTACACCGCCGACGTGGTGGCGCTGGACTCCCGGGGCCGCCGCTCGGCCCGGCACACCACCTTCACCACCTACGTCCCCGATGAGCGCTTCATCGGCTACGTCACGCCCGAGAACCGCTCCACCGTCGGTACCGGGATGATCGTCTCGCTCGCCTTCAGCCGGGACATCGGGAACCGGGCCGCCGTCGAACGGGCCGTCCGCGTCACCGCCCGGCCGCCCGTCGAGATCCGCCCGCACTGGTTCGGCAAGAACCGCCTGGACTTCCGCCCGGAGCACTACTGGAAGCCCGGCACCGAGGTCACCGTCGACCTGGACCTGCGGGACGTCGAGGGCGCGCGGGGTGTCTACGGCCTGCAGGACAAGTCCTTCTCCTTCACCGTCGGCCGCAGCCAGGTCTCCGTGGTCGACGCGGCCAAGCACACGATGGACGTGACGCGTGACGGACAGCTCCTCGCCACCGTCCCCATCACGGCCGGCGCCCCCAAACACCCGAGCTACAACGGGAAGATGGTGGTGATGGACATGCTGGAGGTCACCCGCATGAACAGCCAGACCGTCGGCTTCGGCGGCGAGTACGACATCCCCGACGTGCCGCACGCCATGAAGCTCACCGACTCCGGCACCTTCCTGCACGGCAACTACTGGGCGCCGGAGGCCCCCGGGGTGGCCAACGTCAGCCACGGCTGTGTGGGCCTCAGGGACGTCAAGGGCGGCGGCTCGGACACCCCGGCGGGCTGGTTCTTCGACCGCAGCCTCGTCGGTGACGTCATCGAGGTGGTGCACAGCAAGGACAAGACGGTCGCGCCCGACAACGGACTCGGCGGCTGGAACATGCCCTGGGACGCATGGAAGGCGGGCGGCGCGGTGAAGTAGCCGGGGAGGGGGGAGCGCGGAACACGGGTGCCAGGCGGAAGTTGCGACGGAACGGTGACATTCGTCTGACACCGCGCACAAATCCTGGCAGTTAATATGCGCGCAAAGAGGTGGGGAGCGGGCCTGACCTGGGCCTGTCGAGGGGAGAACAACTTGAACATGCGGCCTGTAACGGGGGCGTCGGCGAGAGGGCGGCGAGGCCGTAGGGGACTGGCGGTCATAGCCGGCGCCCTGGTGCTGTCGCTCGCCGCGTGCGGCGGAGGCGGGGACTCGGGCTCCGGCTCCGGCTCGGGCAAGGGCAAGGGCAAGGGCGGCGCACAGGGCGGGCAGTCCACGGCCGCCGTCAGCATCACGCCCAAGTCCGGTGCCACCGGTGTCGACACCAGCGGCGCGCTCAAGGTCAGCGTCGCCCAGGGCAAGCTGACCGAGGTCACGGTCAAGGACGAGAAGGGTGCGAAGGTCGAGGGGGCCATCACCGGGGGCGGTGCGTCCTGGACGCCGTCGACCCATCTGGCCGCCGCCACCAAGTACTCCGTGCACGCGGTCGCGAAGGACTCCGAGGGCCGCGAGGCCGCCGAGGACGCCGCCTTCACCACGCTCACGCCGAAGAACACCTTCGTGGGTTCCTTCACCCCCGAGGACGGCTCCACCGTCGGCGTCGGCATGCCGTTCTCCATACACTTCACGCGGGGCATCACCAGCCCGGACGCGGTGGAGAAGGCCATCCGCATCAAGACCGAGCCGGCCGTCGACGTCGAGGGCCACTGGTTCGGCAACGACCGCCTGGACTTCCGGCCCGAGAAGTACTGGAAGGCCGGCACCAAGGTCACCGTCGACCTCGACCTGGACGGCGTCGAGGGCCGCGACGGCGTCTACGGCGAGCAGCGCAAGACCCTGAAGTTCACCATAGGCCGCAACCAGGTCTCCGTCGTGGACGCCAAGAAGCACACGATGAAGGTCACCCAGGACGGAAAGGTCGTCAAGACCGTCCCGGTCACCACCGGCAAGCCCGGCTACGACACCTGGAACGGCCAGATGGTCATGAGCGAGAAGCTCACCGTCACCCGGATGAACGGCGAGACCGTCGGCTACGGCGGCGAGTACGACATCAAGGACGTGCCGCACGCCATCCGCCTCACCACCTCCGGCACCTTCATCCACGGCAACTACTGGGGTGGCGACGTCTTCGGCAACTCCAACGCCAGCCACGGCTGTGTGGGCCTGCGCGACGTGCGCGGCGGCTACGACAGCGGGGTCCCGGCGGCCTGGTTCTTCAACCACTCGATGGTCGGTGACGTGGTGGTCGTGAAGAACTCCGACGACCGCACGGTCTCCCCGGACAACGGCCTCAACGGCTGGAACATGTCCTGGGCCGACTGGAAGAAGTGAGCCCCACCGACGTGCGGGCCCGGTGCTGTGAGGAACGGCACCGGGCCCATTGTCGTTAGTGGCCGTTAACCTGGCCCCCATGACCGTCACTCTGGAAGTCGCCGAAGGCGTCGGCACCCTGCGGCTGGACCGGCCGCCGATGAACGCGCTGGACATCGCCACCCAGGACCGGCTCAAGGAGCTGGCCGAGGAAGCCACGCGCCGCGACGACGTGCGCGCCGTGGTGATCTACGGCGGCGAGCGGGTGTTCGCGGCGGGCGCGGACATCAAAGAGATGCAGGAGATGGACCACGCCGCGATGGTCCAGCGCTCCCGCGCCCTGCAGGACGCCTTCACCGCCGTGGCCCGCATCCCCAAGCCGGTCGTCGCCGCCGTCACCGGTTACGCGCTCGGCGGAGGCTGCGAGCTGGCCCTGTGCGCCGACTACCGCATCGCCGCCGACAACGCCAAGCTCGGCCAGCCCGAGATCCTGCTCGGGCTGATCCCGGGCGCCGGCGGAACCCAGCGGCTGCCCCGGCTGGTCGGCCCCTCCAAGGCCAAGGACCTGATCTTCACGGGCCGGCAGGTCAAGGCCGACGAGGCCCTGGCGATCGGCCTGGTGGACCGCGTCGTACCGGCCGCCGAGGTGTACGAGCAGGCGCACGCCTGGGCCGCGAGGCTCGCCCAGGGCCCGGCGATCGCGCTGCGCGCGGCGAAGGAGTCCGTCGACACGGGCCTGGAGGCCGACATCGACACCGGTCTCGCCGTCGAACGGAACTGGTTCGCGGGCCTGTTCGCCACCGAGGACCGCGAGCGGGGCATGCGCAGCTTCGTGGAGGAGGGGCCGGGCAAGGCCAAGTTCCTCTGATCGTCAACGGTGTGCACGTCTCGCGGACTCCCGTGTGAGCGCCTGCACTTGACGTGTCGTCTTCTTCGGGTCCCTCGATGGGGCGGTTTATGGGAGCCTTAAGGCAACCTTAAATCTGTGGTGTCGAGGGGACCCGGCGCTTGCCCGGAAGTGGGCCGTCGCCGCAGGTCAGTCGGCCTGCGCCGGACATCGACATGCCCTCGGCATATGCCGGGCGACGGGCGCGTCTTGGGGGCGTGCGGGGGGCGTATTCCTCCGGAACGGCCCCCAAGGCGGCTCCGGACGGCCATCATGGGGGGCATGGCGGGGCTGGAGGGCATCGAACAGCCGCGGGGACACAGCCGTGCAGCCGCGGCGCGCTGGTCGCCCGCGGTCGAGGACGAACAGGCGCTCAAGGCGCTCGAACTGTTCGGCAACCCGACGGAGGCGGAGGTCCCGCTGCCGTCCCGCCCGGAATCCGCCGCCACGGCCCGCCGGCTCGCCCAGGTCGTCGTCCTGCGCACCTGGCACCTCACCCCCAAGATGACCGAGGACGCCGTCTTACTCGTCTCCGAACTCGTCGGCAACGCCGTCCGGCACACCGGGGCCCGCGTCTTCGGTCTGCGGATGCGCCGCCGCCCCGGCTGGATCCGGGTCGAGGTCCGCGATCCCTCACGCGGGCTGCCCTGTCTGATGCCGGTGCAGGAGATGGACGTCAGCGGCCGCGGACTGTTCCTCGTGGACAAGCTCTCCGACCGGTGGGGCGTGGACCTGCTCCCGCGCGGCAAGACCACCTGGTTCGAGATGCGGGTCGCCGACCGCTAGGACCGCGCGTCCGGATCACGCGGCGGCCACGGCACACCGTGCGGTCCCGCCCCCCTCCGGGACGCTTCCGCACGACCCGAAGTCGTTACACACCGGGCTAATCAGCGGTTTTCATGCCGACTCCGCCTTAAATGGTGCGGGTGACCTCCACCCCTCGCCGTGATGTGCTCCGAGCCGGCGCCGGGCTCGTCGCCGGCGGTGGGCTCGCCGCCGGGTGCGGCACCGGCCGGGCGGCCCCACCGCCCGCCCCGGACTCCCCGTCCGCCTCCGCCTCCCCCTCCGCCTCCCGCGCCGGGTCCCGCTCCGTGGCCCCCGCCCCACGCGCCTACCCCGGGCAGCCCGCCCAGATCGCCCACGGCCCGCGCACCCGCCCCCGGGTGGCCCTCACCTTCCACGGCCAGGGCGACCCCGCCCTCGCCCGCACCCTGCTCGCCACGGCCGAGCGGTACGGCGCCCGGCTCACCGTGCTCGCCGTCGGCACCTGGCTGGACGAGCACCCCGGCCTCGCCCGCCGCATCCTCGACGGCGGCCACGACCTCGGCAACCACACCCAACGGCACATCGGCGTCAACACCCTGCCCGAGCCCGACGCCCGCAGGGAGATCACCGACTGCGCCGAGCGGCTCGAACGGCTCACCGGTTCCATCGGCACCTGGTTCCGCCCCTCCCGCGCCCCGGCCGCCTCCCCGCTCGTCACCCGGCTGGCCCACGCCGCCGGCTACCCGCACGTGCTGTCCTACGACGTCGACTCGCTCGACTACACCGGCCCCGGCGCCGCCGCCGTCACCCGCAAGATCCTCGCCGAGGTGCGCAACGGATCGGTGGTGAGCCTGCACTTCGGACACCCGGACACGGTCGCCGCCCTCCCCGACGTCCTCACCGAACTCGGCCGGCGCGGACTGCGCGCGGTCACCACCACGGAGCTGCTGAGCTGATGCGAACCACGAAAGCCGCCCGCCTGCTGGCCGCCGGTGCCGCCGTCACCGCCCTGACGCTGCTCTCCGCGTGCGGCGGCGGGCCGGACGGCCACGAGAACGAGGCCCCCGCCAGCAAGGCACCGGTCCAGCCGCGGGTGAGGGAACCGCGGGTGAACGTGCTGCCCGGGATGCCACCGGTCGACGACCCGGCCGACCTGTACTCCGCCGACCGGCCGAACCGGCTCTCGCCCGTGGTCGAGGACTTCCCCTCCCGGGTGTACGTCCCCAACACCAACTCCGACACGGTCACCGTCATCGACCCCGCGGCCTACCGGGTCCTGGAGACCGTCCGGGTCGGCCGCCAGCCCCAGCACGTCGTACCGTCCTGGGACCTGAAGACCCTCTGGGTCAACAACGACCTCGGCAACAGCCTCACCCCGATCGACCCGCGCACCGGCAGGGCCGGCGCGCCGGTCGAGGTGCACGACCCGTACAACCTGTACTTCACGCCCGACGGCAAGTACGCCGTCGTCATGGCCTCCATGGACCGCCAGCTGGTCTTCCGTGACGCGCACACCATGAAGGTCGTCAAGGCCGTCCCGGTCAGCTGCTACGGCGTCAACCACGCCGACTTCTCGATCGACGGCCGCTACTTCATCGTCTCCTGCGAGTTCAGCGGCGAGATCCTCAAGGTCGACACCGCGCGGATGAAGGTCGTCCGCCAGGAGAAGCTGCCGCTGCACGGGGCCATGCCGCAGGACGTCAAGATCTCCCCGGACGGCAGGCTGTTCTACATCGCCGACATGATGGCCGACGGGATGTGGATCCTCGACGGCGACAAGTTCACCCGGCCCCGGTTCCTCGCCACCGGCAAGGGCGCCCACGGCCTCTACATCAGCCGCGACTCCCGCGAGATGTACGTCTCCAACCGGGGCGAGGGCACCGTCTCCGTCTTCGACTTCACCCGGAACAAGCTCACCAAGAAGTGGCGTCTGCCCGGCGGCGGCAGCCCCGACATGGGCGGCGTCTCCGCCGACGGCAAGGTCCTGTGGCTGTCGGGCCGCTACAACTCCGAGGTGTACGCCATCGACACCCGCACCGGCGCCCAGCTGGCCCGGATCAGGGTCGGCAGCGGCCCGCACGGCCTGGCCGTCTATCCCCAGCCCGGCCGCTACTCGCTCGGCCACACCGGCATCTTCCGCTGAGACGCCGTCACCCGGCCGGCGCGAGCAGCAGGGCCTCCGCGCCCACCGGACGGTACCCGGCCGCCTGGAACGCCCGGAGGCTGCGGGCGTTCCCCGGGGCGATCTGCGCCCACAGCGGCTCCGCGGCGAGCCGCCGGGCGGCGGTCGCCAGCAGCCGCCCCAGCCCCCGGTGGCGGGCGTCCTCGTCCACCTCGACCGACACCTCCAGCCGTCCCGCGATCCCGCGGCCCATGACCAGCACCCCGCCGTCGGTGGTCCAGGCGCGCACCTCGTCCCGCCGCCGGCGGGCGTAGGCGATCCGGGGATGACCCGCGTCCTCGATCTCCCGCAGCGCGAGCGGCGGTTCGCCCGGCAGCGGATCGCCCACCAGCAGTGCGTCGACGGTCTCGGTCCGGCGTCCGGTCCGGTCCAGCAGGGCGGTCAGGAAGCGCGGGTTCAGTGTCGCGGCCAGGGCGTCGCAGTCCGTGCCGCGCAGCGTCCCGCGGACCCACTCCGGGTCCTCGTCGACGAAGACCACCGAGTGCGCGGTGAAGGACACCACCCCGGCGTCCCGCGGCGAGGGCTGCGGCACGACCGTCGTACCGCCGTCCGCCGGCGGGAAGACCCCGGCCGCCGCCGCGTCGAGAATGTCCCGCAAGGTCGTCAAGGGCCCGCTCCCCGAGTCTGCGCCCACTGGAAGGCCCAGACTCCCAGACCTGACCGGCGTACGGCACCCGCCGTCGTGGACCGGCGGCCCGCCCCGCCGCGCGCCGAGGGCCGCGCCCGGGTGGCCGCGGCACTCCGTGCTCGCGGGGGCCGTTAATCTGACCAGCGACAGTACGCCGGCACGGCATCGGAAACACGAACAAAAGGGGCGGATCGGTGGCGGACATCGAGGAAGCACGCAAGCAGTTCCAGCGGATCGACGCGGACGGTGACGGATTCATCACCGCAGTGGAGTTCAAGTCCGCCCTGGCGCAGGAAGGTGACTGGAACGTCACCGAGACGGTCGCGGAGGCCATCATCAAGTCCCGCGACCTCAACGGCGACAAGGTGCTGTCGTTCGACGAGTTCTGGGCCTACCTGAACAAGTGACCCGATGACGGCGGGGACGCCCGTCCCGCGCGGACCGGGCGCCCCCGCCGTCGTGCCGTCATCCGGCGCGCCGGATGCGCACACTCCAGCGGCCGTCGTGCCGCTCCAGCGCCAGCGGCAGGTCGAAGCACTTGCCGACCTGGTCGCCGGTGAGCACCGACCCGACCGGCCCCGAGGCCAGCACCCGCCCCTCGCGCAGCAGCACGGCATGCGTGGTGCCCGCCGGCAGCTCCTCCAGATGGTGGGTGACCAGCACCGTCGCCAGTGCGGGACGGTCCGTCCGCAGCTGCTGGAGGGCCTCGATCAGCTGCTCCCGGCCCGGCAGATCCAGACCGGTCGCCGGCTCGTCCAGGAGCAGCAGCCGCGGCTCGGGCATCAGCGCCCGGGCGATCAGCGTCCGGCCCCGCTCCCCCTGGGAGAGCGTCGGCCACCGGGCGTCCCGGAACGCTTCCAGCCCCAGCGTCACCAGCAGCGCCTCGGCCCGCTCCGCCTGCTCCGGGGTCGGCCGCCACCGCGGCACCGGCTCGATCGAGTTCGTCGCCCCGGTGAGCACCACGTCCCGCACCCGCAGCGGTGAGGTGAGCGGGTGGCGCGGGTCGACGTGCCCCACCTGTGTGCGCAGCTCGCGCAGGTCCACCCGGCCCAGCCGGCGTCCGAGCACCTCCACCGTGCCCCGGGACGGATGCACCAGCGCGCCGAGCAGCCGGAGCAACGTGGACTTGCCCGCGCCGTTGGCGCCGAGCAGCGCCCAGTGCTCGCCGGCCCGGACGCTCAGGGACACCTCCCGCAGCAGGGGCCGGCCGTCCCGGACGACATGGACGTCCTCGGCGCGCAGCACCTCCGTCATCGCAGCCCCCGGTTCACCGCGGACGGCACCGCGTGCACGGCGGCCGACGGGCCCGTGCCCGCGCCCCGGGCCGGCGCCTGCCGCTCGGGCACCCCCTCCTTCGCCGCCCGCCGGGCGTGGTGGGCCGGCCCCTTGCCGATCGCGTCCTGGTGGGTCCCGGAGAACGCGGTGTGGACCAGTTCGCCGGCGTACGGGTGCCGCGGGTGCACGGGCAGCTGGTTGCAGTGCTCCACCGTCTCCCGCACGGCGTCGAGGTCGCTGAAGTCGGCCGACGGATCGACCCCTTGGGTGTAGAGGTTCAGGGCGAGGGTCACCAGGTCGACGTTACCGGTGCGCTCGCCGTTGCCGAAGAGGCAGCCCTCCACCCGCTGGGCACCGGCCGGCACGGCGAGTCCGGCACAGGCGACCCCCGTGCCGCCGCAGGGCCGCCGCCGGTGACGACACGGGCTTCGAGGCCACCCTGGCCCTGCCCCGCGGAACACGCTGAGCCCGCGGGGCCGCGGCCGGCGAACGGAATAGCCCGCGTTCCCGCGAGGTTGTCCGGACGACAGAAGCATGCGCATGCATGAAATACGCGGAGGGTCGGACATGAAGATCGGCATCATCGGCGCGGGGAACATCGGCGGCAACCTCACCCGGCGGCTCACCGCCCTCGGCCACGACGTCTCCGTCGCCAACTCCCGCGGCCCCGAGACGCTCCGGGAACTGGCCGAGGAGACCGGCGCGACTCCGGTCCCGGCGGCGGAGGCCGCGAACGGCGCCGAGGTCGTGGTCGTCACCGTCCCGCTGAAGGCGGTACCGGGGCTGCCCGCCGGCCTGCTGGACGGCGCGGCCGAGGGCGCCGCGGTGATCGACACCGGCAACTACTACCCGCAGCGCGACGGCCGGATCGCGGCCATCGAGGACGAGGGCCTCACCGAGAGCCGGTGGACCGAGCGGCACCTCGGCCACCCGGTGATCAAGGCGTTCAACGGCACCTACGCCCAGGACATCCTGGACCGCCACCGCCCCGCCGGCGACCCGGACCGCATGGCCCTGCCGGTCGCCGGCGACGACGAGGCGGCCAAGCGGACCGTCCGCGACCTGATCGACGCACTGGGCTTCGACACGGTCGACGCCGGCACCGTCGCCGACTCCTGGCACCAGCAGCCCGGCACGCCGGTCTACGGCCTGCGCGGGGACGCGGCGGCGGTGCGCAAGGCCCTCTCGGAGGCGTCCCCGGAACGCCCGGCGGACTTCCGGGCCTGACCCGGCCCGACGGCACTACGCGCCGGCGGCCCACTTCCTCAGGGCGGCCTTGCTCGCGAAGCGCGCCACGTTCTTGTCGTGGGGTTCACTGGTGTACTGGTGGAACAGCCACTTCGCCTCGATGCGGGGCTTGCCGGCGGTGACGTAGTCGGCGATCCACAGGCCGTCCCCCGCGTAGGAGGTCGTGTCGACGGTCAGCCAGTAGTGGCGGTTCGCGTACAGCACGACCCGGTTGTCCGGTCGTGACTCCTTCAGCCTGCGGATGAAGCGGTCCTTCTCCGCGTTGCTCGCGTGCGTCCCGTCGCCGGTGGTCTCCCAGTCGACGGCGAGGACGTCGCCCGGGCGGTCAGGGGCGTGGCGGAGGAAGTAGTCGGCCTGGGCGGTGAGGTTGCCGGGCCACAGGAAATGGTAGAAGCCGACGACCAGTCCGGCGTCACGGGCGGTCTTCGTCTGCGCGGTCAGGCGGGGGTTGACGTACGAATGCCCCTCCGTCGCCTTGACGAAGGCGAAGGAGAGGCCGTCCGTGTCGTAGGAGGAGGACTGGTAGGCGCTCACGTCGATGCCGTGGAGCATGGGGTACTCCCAAAGTGCCAGTGGGGATGACAGGAGTTGACTGATATATGCCCCGCCCCGGCGTGAGCGATCCGCCCGTCCGCGCGGAAAACGTCAGCCCCGGGGCACCACCGAGCTCAGCACCGACGCCGGCTTCGCCGACCAGTCGGAGGTGATGAGGCTCGCGTGTTTCTGGGCCAACAGGGCGAGCCGCGCGGCGGCTTCGGCGTCCGTGGGGTCGGTCGAGGAGATCGCCGGGGACACGCTGTGGGCGCCCGTCATGATCAGGACGTAGTGGTTGGCGGAGTAGAACGAGGTGTCGTACCCCTTGTCCACGTAGGTCGCCGCGTCACCGTCGAAGAACACGAACCAGGGGCGGATCGAGGCGTCGTACCTGCCGGTGCGCGGGTCGCCGTTCTCGGCGCCCAGGACGACCGGGAAGGCCTGGGCCGCGGAGATGCCGCCGGCCGCGGACAGGTCGCGCAGATGGTCGCCGTACTCCTCGTCCGTCCAGTAGTGGTCGAAGGGGTTTGCCTGCTCCACCGTGCCCGGGATCAGGTCGAAGACGAACTTGCCCTTGAGGGAGTCCCGGGCGGCCCAGGCGTTGGCCTTCGCCGCCGCGTCCAGCGTGGGGTACGTCCCGCCGAGCAGGTCGGCCGGCTTGTAGACGCTGCCGCCCAGTTTCTGTGCGACGAGCGTGTCGAACTCGTCCGGTCCGAGACCCGCCCTGTCGTTGAAGCCGACCTTCATCTCGACCTTGACGACGATCGGCGCGTGGTCGGGGTGGAGCCGGCTCCAGGTGGCCATGTCGTCCAGGCAGCCGCCGAGGTCCTGGTTGCGGCTCTTGCTGTACAGCTCACCGGCGGTCTTCGCCGCCTCGCAGTTGTTGTCGTTGCCCAGCGGGTTGCTGTGGCTGACCCGCCAGCGGTGGGTGAGGCTGTCGACGTAGACGTCCAGTTCCAGCAGCGAGGCTCCCGAGTCCAGCGCCTGGGCGAAGTACGTGTACTTGGCCTTGTCGTAGGCGTTGTGCGTGCCGATGGCGGTCGTCTCGGAGAACTTCGGCGACGCCGCGTGGGCGTTGCCCGGCATGACCGCCAGCAGAGCGGCGGCGCCCATGAGCGCCGCCGGCCTTCTCTTCACCCGCATGCCCGAACTCCCTCTCCACGTCGCGAATTTGACCGCAGCGTAGAAGGAAGTGATTACTGTGCGGTAGCCCCTGAGGGAACATCAGGCGCGTGGGCCTCCGTGCCCGGCGAGCGCCACCACAGGGTCGCCGTCCCGTCGGCGCCCACCGTGGCCACCAGCCGGCCGTCGGGGCTGAAGGCGAGCTCGGCGACCCGTTCGGTGCCGTCACCCAACGGGCGCCCCAGGGAACGCGGGTGCGCGCGCTCCGTGAGGTCCCACAGCCGCACGGTGCGCCCGGAGTCCACGGTGGCCAGCATGCGGGCGTCCGGGCTGAAGGCGAGTGCGGTCGTCTCGTGACCGGAGGACGCCGGGAGCGGCCCCCCGGCCCTGGGGTGCCGGGGATCCGACACGTCCCACAGGCGGACCGGTCCGCCTGCCTCGGCGACGGCGAGGGTGCGGCCGTCGGGGGAGAACCGCGCGGACCGGGCGGTGAGGCCGAGCCTGCTCAGGCGCCGGGCCTCCCGCGTCCCCGCCCCCAGCGCGGTGATCCCGGTCGTACCGTCCCGGGCGGCGTCCGCCAGCAGTACCTCCCGGCCGGTGACCGCCAGGGCCTTCACCTCGCCGGCGACGCCTCCGGCGGACCAGCGGGTCGTTCCCGAGTCGAGGGACAGTCCGCGCACCCCCTCCGCCCCGGCCGCCACGAGAGTGCGGCCGTCGGGACTGGTCCCGACGGCCGTCACATGCCGCATGCCGTGCGGCAGGGCGATGTGTTCCGGATCTTCGGGGTCCCACACCTCCCAGGTCCGGGCCGAGGAACGGCTGACCGTCACCAGCGACCGGCCGTCCGGTGTGAAGGTCAGTGCGTCGGCCCGTCCCGCGGGCCCGAGCCGTCCACCGTCGACGAGCCGCCACTGTTCAGGAGGCAGTCCGCCGGCCCGCTGCGGCTCCACCTGTTCCCAGGGCGTCGGCAGCACCTCCTGCACGGCGGCGGCGGTCAGGCAGGTCAGGACGATGAGCCAGGTGGTGAGCAGACCGGAGAGCCAGCGCCCCCGGGCCAGCGACAGGTGCGCCGATGGGCGGTGCGCCGACGGCCGGTACGCCGAGGTGCGGGGCGCCGGCGGCATCCGCACCGGGATCGCCGCCACCGGCACCGGTCGCGCCCCCAGCGCCGCCACCAGCCGGGCGCCCGGCCGGCCGGGCGGAACCGCCGGCTCCTGCGGGGGGTACGCGGCCAGCGCCAGCACCAGCCTGCCGAGCGGGCTGTCAGCTCGCAGCATTGGACCCCCTCGGCCGTGACAGCGCCTCCTCGGTCTCCTCGCCCGCCTGCCGCGCGGTGGGCAGCGGGGGCTCGGGGGGTTGTCCGGCGCCCGGGCCGGTGAGCGGGATCGACTGGAAGAACTTGGCCACGACCAGCGGGGTCGTCACACCGACGGCGAACGCGGCGGTGGCGTTCGGCAGCTGGGCCGAGTTCCCGAGCGCCGCGGTGAGGCCGAAACCGGCGAACAGCCGCAGCCCGATGGCCACCAGCATCACCGGCCGGTCGGCACGGTTGCGCCAGGGCCAGCGCCAGCGGCTGCGCGGCCCCGACGGACGCATCAGCGCGGAGAGGTTGAGTGCTTCGGCGACACTGCTGCCGAGCAGACCCCACAGCGCGGGATACAGGTCGATCACAACACCGATGGTAGCGATCGGTGACGGAAAGTCAGCTTTCCGTGACGACGGCGTCGGCGGCCGGCCTGCCTCAGCACTCGATGATGTTCACCGCGAGCCCGCCCCGCGCCGTCTCCTTGTACTTCACGCTCATGTCCGCGCCGGTGTCCTTCATGGTCTTGATGACCTTGTCCAGGGACACCTTGTGCGAGCCGTCGCCGCGCATCGCCATCTTCGCTGCCGTGACCGCCTTCACCGCGGCCATGCCGTTGCGCTCGATGCACGGGATCTGGACCAGGCCGCCGACCGGGTCGCAGGTCAGGCCCAGGTTGTGCTCCATGCCGATCTCGGCCGCGTTCTCCACCTGCTCCGGGGAGCCGCCGAGCACCTCCGCGAGGGCACCCGCGGCCATGGAGCAGGCGGAGCCGACCTCGCCCTGGCAGCCGACCTCGGCGCCGGAGATGGAGGCGTTCTCCTTGAAGAGCATGCCGATCGCGCCCGCGGCGAGGAGGAAGCGGACCACGCCGTCCTCGTCGGCGCCCGGCACGAAGTTCATGTAGTAGTGCAGGACCGCGGGGATGATGCCGGCGGCGCCGTTCGTCGGCGCGGTGACCACGCGGCCGCCCGCAGCGTTCTCCTCGTTCACGGCCATCGCGTACAGAGTGATCCACTCCATCGCGTGCGCGGCCGGGTCGCCCTCGGAGCGCAGCTTGCGGGCCGTGGTGGCGGCGCGGCGGCGGACCTTCAGGCCGCCGGGCAGTATGCCCTCGCGGGACATGCCGCGGGAGACACAGGCCTGCATGACCCGCCAGATCTCCAGCAGGCCCGCCCGGATCTCCTCCTCGGTGCGCCAGGCCCGCTCGTTCTCCAGCATCAGGGACGAGATCGACAGGCCCGTCTCCTTGGTCAGACGGAGCAGCTCGTCACCGGTGCGGAACGGATACTTCAGGACCGTGTCGTCGAGCACGATGCGGTCCGCGCCCACCGCGTCCTCGTCCACCACGAAGCCGCCGCCGACCGAGTAGTACGTCTTGGACAGCACCTCGGCACCCGTGGCGTCGAACGCCCACACGGTCATGCCGTTCGCGTGGTACGGCAGCGCCTTGCGGCGGTGCAGGACCAGGTCGTCGTCGAAGGAGAACGGGATCTCGTGCTCGCCGAGCAGCGAGATACGGCCCGCCTGCCTGATCCCCTCCACCCGCTCGTCGGCCGTCTCCACGTCCACCGTGCGGGGCGAGGCGCCCTCCAGGCCGAGCAGCACGGCCTTCGGGGTGCCGTGTCCGTGGCCGGTCGCGCCCAGCGAGCCGTACAGCTCGCAGCGCACGGAGGCGACGGAGCCGAGCAGATCCTCGTTGCGCAGCCGGCGGACGAACATGCGCGCCGCGCGCATCGGGCCGACGGTGTGGGAGCTGGACGGGCCGATGCCGATCGAGAACAGGTCGAAGACCGAGATGGCCACGGATGACTCCTCAATACGGGGGGTGGTGCAAAGGGTGGTACAGGGGCGTGGGCACCGCGCACGCCGGTACTCCCAGTGTGCGCGGTGCCCCGCGAAAGGTGACTTACTTGTTCAGGCCCGGGTACAGCGGGTGCTTTCCGGCGAGCGCCTGCACGCGCGCCTTCAGGGCCTCCGCCTCGGCCGCCCCGAAGGGGGAGGGCGCCTTCAGCGTCTCCGCGATCACGTCCGCGACCTCGGCGAAGTCCTCGGCCGTGAAGCCGCGGGTCGCCAGGGCCGGCGTACCGATGCGCAGACCCGAGGTGACCATCGGCGGCCGCGGGTCGTTCGGGACGGCGTTGCGGTTGACCGTGATGCCGACCTCGTGGAGCCGGTCCTCGGCCTGCTGCCCGTCCAGCTCGGACTCACGCAGATCCACCAGGATCAGGTGCACGTCCGTGCCGCCGGACAGCACGTTCACGCCGGCCTCGCGGGCGTCGGGCGCCGTCAGACGCTCGGCGAGGACACGGGCACCCTCCACCGTACGACGCTGGCGCTCCTTGAACTCCTCCGAGGCGGCGACCTTGAAGGAGACCGCCTTGGCCGCGATCACGTGCTCCAGGGGACCGCCCTGGAAGCCCGGGAATACGGAGGAGTTCAGCTTCTTCGCGAACTCCTTCTTCGCCAGGATGATGCCGCCGCGCGGGCCGCCGAGCGTCTTGTGCGTGGTGGAGGTCACCACGTGCGCGTGCTCGACCGGGTTCGGGTGCAGTCCGGCGGCGACCAGACCGGCGAAGTGGGCCATGTCCACCCACAGGTACGCCTCGACCTCGTCGGCGATCCGGCGGAACTCCGCGAAGTCCAGCTGACGCGGGTACGCGGACCAGCCCGCGATGATCACCTTCGGGCGGTGCTCCTTGGCGAGCCGCTCGACCTCGGCCATGTCCACGAGACCGGCCTCGTCCACGTGGTACGCGACCACGTCGAACTGCTTGCCGGAGAAGTTCAGGCGCATGCCGTGGGTCAGGTGACCGCCGTGCGCGAGGTCCAGGCCGAGGATCGTGTCCCCGGGCTGGGCCAGCGCGAACAGGGCCGCCTGGTTCGCGGAGGCGCCGGAGTGGGGCTGCACGTTGGCGTACTCGGCGCCGAACAGCTCCTTGATCCGGTCGATGGCGATCTGCTCGGCGACGTCGACGTGCTCGCAGCCGCCGTAGTAGCGGCGGCCCGGGTAGCCCTCGGCGTACTTGTTGGTGAGGACCGAGCCCTGCGCCTCCATGACCGCGAGCGGCGCGAAGTTCTCGGAGGCGATCATCTCCAGGGTCGACTGCTGGCGGTCCAGCTCGGCGTCGACCGCGGCGGCGATCTCCGGGTCCAGCTCGTGCAGAGACGTGTTCAGGACAGTCATGGGGCTACGACTCCTCAGCCGGTGGTGAAGGCGGTGTACTCGTCGGCGGAGAGCAGCTCGGCCGGCTCCTCCGAGACGCGTACCTTGAACAGCCAGCCGCCCTCGAAGGGGGCGGAGTTCACCAGCGACGGGTCGTTGACGACATCCTCGTTGACCTCGGTGATCTCACCGGTGACCGGCGAGTACAGGTCGGAGACCGACTTCGTCGACTCCAGCTCGCCGCAGGTCTCGCCCGCGGACACCGTGGAACCGGCCTCGGGGAGCTGGACGAACACCACGTCGCCGAGCGCGTTGGCCGCGTGCTCCGTGATGCCGACCGTCGAGACGCCGTCCTCGGCGGCCGACAGCCACTCGTGCTCCTTGCTGTAGCGCAGCTGCTGGGGGTTGCTCATGGCCTGAATTCTCCTGTACGCGCGGGAGTGCTGATGACGGGGGGACTGCGGGAACCGCTGGTGAGCGGCGGGTGTGCGCAGGGTCACGCGCCGGCCACGGGGCCGGGGCCCCGCAGACACGCGACCGCGCTCGGTCGTTGCTTCTGACGCCGTGTGGCGCGCCCGGTCGTTACTTCTGGCGCTTGTAGAACGGCAGCGCCACGACCTGGTACGGCTCGTGGGTGCCCCGGATGTCCACGCCGACGCCCTCGGTGCCCGGCGCGGCGTGCGCCGCGTCGACGTAGGCCATGGCAATCGGCTTGCCCAGGGTGGGGGAGGGGGCACCGGAGGTGACCTCGCCGATCACCTCGCCGCCGGAGACGACGGGGTACCCGGCACGCGGCACCCGGCGGCCCTCGGCGACCAGGCCGACCAGGACCCGCGGGGGCTCGGAAGCGGCCCGCTCGGCGGCCTGCGCGAGCGTCTCGCGCCCGACGAAGTCGCCCTCCTTCTCGAACTTCACCACGCGCCCGAGCCCGGCGTCGAAGGGCGTCAGAGAGGTGGTCAGCTCGTGCCCGTACAGCGGCATGCCCGCCTCCAGGCGGAGGGTGTCGCGGCAGGACAGCCCGCAGGGCACCAGGCCGACGCCCTCGCCGGCCTTGGTCAGCGCCTGCCACAGCTCGACCGCGTGCTCGGGCTTCACGAACAGCTCGAAGCCGTCCTCACCGGTGTAGCCGGTGCGGGCGATCAGCGCCGGGACGCCGGCCACCGTGCCGGGCAGACCGGCGTAGTACTTCAGGCCGTCCAGGTCGGCGTCGGTGAGCGACTTCAGGATGCCGGGGGACTCCGGGCCCTGCACGGCGATCAGCGCGTAGGCGTCCCGGTCGTCACGGACCTCGGCGTCGAAGCCGGCGGCACGCTCGGTCAGCGCGTCCAGCACCACCTGGGCGTTGGAGGCGTTGGCCACGACCATGTACTCGGTCTCGGCCAGCCGGTAGACGATCAGGTCGTCCAGGATGCCGCCGTCGGCCCGGCAGATCATGGTGTAGCGGGCGCGGCCGACGCCGACGGAGGCGATGTTGCCGACCAGGGCGAAGTTCAGCAGGGCGGCGGCCCCGGCGCCGGTGACGGTGATCTCACCCATGTGGGACAGGTCGAAGAGACCCGCCTTCGTGCGCACGGCGATGTGCTCGTCGCGTTCGGAGCCGTAGCGCAGGGGCATGTCCCAGCCGGCGAAGTCGGTCATCGTCGCGCCCAGCGAGCGATGCAGCGCGTCCAGCGCGGTGTGACGGAGTTCGGTACTGCTCATCGGTCGGTCGTCTCCCAAGGCACAGGGATGGGGCGAGGAACGTTCCTCCCCATCTGTCATCGGAACCTGAGAGGTTCGCCACGACCGCCACGGGGACGATCACGGTTTGCACCTTGGGTGGAGCCACTTCGCAGCGGCCCGCTTTTCAGATGTGCCTCGCCCGCGCGGTAACGGGGCCTGAGAGATTCAAGGGAGGGACTTGCTCCTTCGGCGCCCCGGGGGTCCAGAGGACCCGGGGACTCTCCCGCGCGGATTCAAACGGCCGGTATGCAGTTGGCGCGCACATCATTGCACGGCCGACCCCGGCCAGCCAGAGCGTGCTCTTTGTGACCGACCTGTGGCAGTACGCGCACGAAGCGCCGACCGTTGCCCATTACCTTCTCTTTACATAGAACGGGCATGGGGATGACCGGACCCACTGGGGAGGACGATCACGGTGAACAGGACATCGGCCTACGCCACCGACGCGGGCATCGCGGTACCGAAGCAGCCCTCCGCCCCGGCCCGCGAGCGCGCGGACCGCCCCGCCCCCGTCGTCCGCGACCTGCGCGACCGCGCCGGCCACAGCCCGCACGCCCTGCTCTTCGGCCGCCACGACCTGGTCGTGATCACCGGCCTGCCCGGCAGCGGCAAGTCCACCCTGATGCACCGCGCGGTCACCGGCCACCGCGTCGACTCCCAGGACACCCGCGACCGGTGGGACGCCCGCGCCCCCCGCTGGCTCCCCTACGCCCTGTACCGCCCGCTGGTCCGCCTCGACCACTACGCCGGACTGCGCCGCGCCCTGCGCACCGGCGAGGGAGTCGTGGTCCACGACTGCGGCGCCCAGCCCTGGGTGCGGGCCTGGCTGGCCCGCGAGGCCCGGCGGCGCGGCGCCACCCTGCACCTGCTCCTCCTCGACGTCACCCCCGAGACGGCCCGGCAGGGCCAGCGCGAGCGCGGCCGCGGCGTCTCCCGCTACGCCTTCGGCCGCCACCGCCGTGCCACCGCCCGGCTGCTGCGCGCGGTGCGCGAGGGCGAGCTGCCCGCCGGCTGCGGGGCGGCGGTGCTGCTCGACCGGGATGCGGCGGACGTCCTGGGCCGCGTCGGCTTCACTCGGTGAGGGGCTGTCACCGCCACCCGCTAGCCTTTCTGCTCACAGCAGTGGTTACCAGCAGGCGGTAGGCAGATGGACTTCCCGGCGGACTTTCCCACGGACTTCCCGGCACAGGCGCACCCCCACCCGCACGGCGGTTGGCCCGGCAACGAGCTGGAGGAGGTGCTCTCGGCCTCCCTCGGCATCCCCGCCGCGGGCGGCCGGATCGTCGAGGTCCTCGGCCGCAGCTTCCTGTGGATCCCGCTGCCCAACGGAGGGGGCCCGGACAGCGTCCCGCTGGACCTGCCGACACTGGAGATCGACGGCCAGGCGTACGTCCCGGTGTTCAGCTCCGAGGAACAGCTGCGCCAGGTCACCGGCCCTCACATGTCGTACACCATCGCCCCGGCGGGGGAGTTCGCCCGCGGCCTGCCCCCGCAGGTGGGCATCGCGGTCAACCCCGACGGCGTGGTCGGCATACCCCTGCCGCCCGAGGCCGTGGCCGAGCTGTGCCGGGTGGGCCGCACCCCGCTCGACGGCCCCGGCACCGGCGGCCGGGTCCGCCTCTTCGAGCCCGACTGGCAGGACGACCCGGTCGACTTCCTCTCCGCCGCCTCCGCCGAGTTCGCCGAGACCGGCGTGGTCCTCACCGCCCGCCGCTGCCTGGCCGCCGTCGAGACGGCCGACCCGGTGCTGTTCGTCGGCGTCGAACTCTCCCAGTGGGAGGGCGATCTCCGCGCCCGGCCGCTGGAGGCCCTGGGCAGGGCCCTCGGCAAAGTCCCGGTCAAGTGGCCGGTCAACCTGATCCTGCTGGACGTGGCGCAGGACCCGGTCGCCGACTGGCTGAAGACGAACGTCCGGCCGTTCCATCAGTACGGTCACTAGATTCCCGCCCGGAGTCGGCCCGGCCCGAAGGGGCGCGGGGAACCGCGCGGGATCCCACCACGACCCGCACGCGCGCACGACCCCCGGGGCCCCGAGCTCTCAGGCGCTTAAGCTGTCTCCGAACGCGGGGCACTGAAAAGAAGGGCCGGTACGACAGGTGAGCGCGAGCCACAGCGGCAGCGTCGAGCACATGCTGCGCCAGGTCACGCCCGGACGCTACGACGCGTACGAGGCCCTGCTGCGCGCCCTCGCCACCCCCTCCTCCGGCCAGATCTGGATGCTCCTGTGGCACGGCCAGGGCGGCTCCCCGGACGCCCAGTACGGGAACATGGAGGTGGACGGCGTCCACTACGCCCCCTGCGTGACCTCCGCCCAGGAACTGTCGGCCAGCGGCTGGAACCGTTCCTACGAAGTGGTCGACGGCCTGGACGTCGCCCGCACCCTCTACCCGGACCACTACGGCCTCTGGCTCAACCCGCACGCCGCGGGCGGCGGTGTCGGCATCCCCTGGCTGGACCTGCGCCGTATCGCCACCGGCCTGGAGCGACAGCCCGCCGGCCCCCTCCGCCTCTCGGAGCCCGGCATCGAGATCCCGCAGTTCTACGCCCTGCTCGCGCAGAACGCGCACCGCACCCCCGCGCTCCGCTCGCTGCGCCGCGCCTGGGTGCAACCCGCGCTCGGCGCGCCGTACCTCGCCCTCGGCCTGGACGTCTACGACACCTCGCCGGCCGCGGTCGACTCGGTCCGCGCGATGATGCAGCAGTCCGTCGGCGCCGTCCCGGAGGGCCTGCCGGTGTCGACGGTCGCGATGAGCGACGACTACGACCCGGTGGTGATGTGGATGCGGGTCAACGCCCGCCCCTTCTACGACCGCGAGGCCCACGCCCCCGCACCGCAGCCCCAGCTCCAGCTCCCGGCCCCGCCGCAGGCCCCGGCCGGCGGCTACGGCTATCCGCCGGTGCGCGGCGGATACTGAGCCGGCGGGCCCCGAGCGGGGCCGTGCGCAACTGGACCGCACGGCACCCGCTTGGCCCGGATCGCAAGTTTTACGTGACCGAAGCGCTTCTGCGCGCGTAGACATCGACCGAACGTCCCGAACCGCGCAAATTTGCCGTTCTGCCCCAACTGGACCGCGTCCGAGAGCCGTTACCCACTGTTCGGATAACGGAATCCCCCGGACTGCATCACGGTTGCGCATACTTTCGCCGCCACATCTGGCGGGTGATCGCAACGACGCTGAAGACTCGCGACTCAGACCACGAGGTGGAGATCTCGTGATCGATGGCAAGTCGACAAAGCCGCAAACCGCGGCAGGCGCAGGCCGGTCACCACCGGCGAGAGGGGTCGCTCACCGTGACCGCACCGATCGAGACCACCGGGGCGGCAGCCGAGGCACAGCCGGAGGCTGTGCTGGAGGGTGCCGGTAAGGGGCAGATCGAGGGTCGTTCCCTGGGGCAGATCGCCTGGACCCGGTTCAAGAAGGACAAGGCCGCCGTCGCGGGCGGCGTCATCGTGATCCTGCTGATCCTCCTCGCTGTCCTCTCGCGTCCCCTCCAGGCCATGCTCGGCCTCGACCCCAACGCCTTCAACCAGGACCTGATCGACGCCAACACCTCGCTGCCCAAGGGCAGTTGGGGCGGCATGAGCGCGGACCACCCGCTCGGCGTCGACCCGAAGTTCGGCCGGGACATCGCCACCCGCATCCTGGAGGGCTCCTGGGTGTCGCTGGTGGTCGCCTTCGGCGCCACCATCCTGTCCAACGTCATCGGCGCGATCATGGGTGTCGTCGCCGGCTACTACGGCGGGCGGGTCGACTCGATCATCAGCCGGCTGATGGACACGTTCCTCGCCTTCCCCCTCCTGCTGTTCGCCATCTCCATCTCCGCCACCCTTCAGGGCGGCGCCTTCGGCCTGGAGGGGCTGCCGCTCCACCTGAGCGTGCTGATCTTCGTCATCGGCTTCTTCAACTGGCCGTACCTGGGCCGGATCGTGCGCGGTCAGACCCTCGCCCTGCGCGAGCGCGAGTTCGTGGACGCCTCCCGGGGCATGGGCGCCAAGGCTCCCTACATCCTGTTCCGGGAACTGATGCCGAACCTGGTCGGCCCGATCATCGTCTACTCGACGCTGCTCATCCCGACCAACATCCTCTTCGAGGCCTCCCTCAGCTTCCTCGGCGTCGGCATCCAGCCCCCGCAGGCGTCCTGGGGCGGCATGCTCCGTGAGGCGGTCACCTTCTACCAGGTCGACCCCCAGTACATGATCGTCCCCGGCCTCGCCATCTTCGTGACCGTCCTGGCGTTCAACCTGCTCGGCGACGGTCTCCGCGATGCTCTCGACCCGCGCAGCCGCTGACGCCGGCCGCGGAGAGCCCGAAAAGTTTCCGACTATGGAGGGGAAAGCGCCCATCATGCGAAGGTCAGCGCTGGCCGCGATCGCGGCCATCGGCACCGCCAGCCTGTTTCTTGCGGGTTGCAGCAAGGCCGATGACAACAAGAACGAGAACGGCACCAAGTCGGCCGGGGCCAACGCCGCGACCAAGGGCGTCGTGAACGCGTCGGACAAGAAGGGCGGGACGCTCACCTACGAGATGTCCGACGTCCCGGACTCCTTCGACCCGGGCAACACGTACTACGCGTACATGTACAACCTCAGCCGGCTGTGGGCCCGCCCGCTGATGACCTTCCAGCCCGGCGCCGGCGAAGAGGGCAACACCCTGGTCCCGGACCTCGCGGCGAGCAAGGGCGTCCCGAGCGACGGCGGCAAGACCTGGACGTACAAGCTGCGTTCCGGCCTGAAGTACGAGGACGGCTCGCCGATCACCTCGAAGGACGTCAAGTACGCCGTCGAGCGTTCCAACTTCGCGCGTGACGTGCTCTCCCTCGGCCCGAACTACTTCCAGCAGTTCATGGCCGGCGGCGACAAGTACAAGGGCCCGTACAAGGACAAGAGCGCCAAGGGCCTGTCCTCCATCGAGACGCCGGACGACACCACCGTCGTCTTCCACCTGAAGCAGGCCTTCCAGGAGTTCGACTACCTGGTCGCCGCCCCGCAGACGGCCCCGGTGCCCCAGGCCAAGGACACGGGCGTCGACTACGTCAAGCACATCGTGTCGTCGGGCTCCTACAAGTTCCAGAGCTACGAGGACGGCAAGCAGGCCGTGCTCGTGCGCAACGAGAACTGGGACGCCAAGACCGACCCGCTGCGCAAGCAGCTGCCGGACAAGATCGTCGTCAAGCTGAAGGTCAACCCGGAGACCATCGACCAGGACGTCATGGCCGGCAAGGCCATCGACCTGGCCGGTACCGGTGTCCAGGCGGCGACGCAGGCCCAGGTGCTCACCGACCCCGCCAAGAAGGCGAACACGGACAACACCTTCGGTGGCCGTCTCGTCTACATGGCGATCAACACCACGGTCGCGCCGTTCGACAAGCTCGAGTGCCGCAAGGCCGTGCAGTACGCCGTCGACAAGGTCTCGGTGCAGACCGCCGAGGGCGGCCCGATCCGCGGCGACATCGCCTCCACGGTGCTGCCCCCGGACATCCCGGGCTACGCCAAGTCCGACGTCTACGCGACCAAGGACAGCAAGGGTGACGTCGCCAAGGCCAAGGAGCAGCTGAAGGCCTGCGGCAAGACCTCGATCTCGACCAACATCTCGGCGCGGTCGGACCGTCCGCAGGAGATCGACGCGGCCACGGCGATCATCAACTCGCTGAAGAAGGTCGGCATCAACGCCAGCCTCAAGCAGTACCCGTCCGGCAAGTACTTCACCGACTACGCGGGCGTGCCGAAGTTCACCAAGAAGCAGAACATCGGCCTGGAGATGATGCAGTGGGGCGCCGACTGGCCCTCCGGCTACGGCTTCCTGCAGCAGATCCTGAACGGCAAGGCGATCAGCCAGTCCGGTAACACCAACCTGTCGCAGTACGACAGCAAGGACGTCAACGCCCTGCTGGCGAAGGCGATCGGCACTCAGGACAACAACGAGCGCAACAGCCTCTACACCCAGATCGACAAGAAGACCATGGACGACGCCGTCCTGGTCCCGCTGACCTACTTCAAGGTCCTGCTGGGCCGCCCGACGACCTACACCAACCTGGTTTCCACGGCGGCCTTCAGCGGTCAGTACGACTACCTCAACATCGGCGTCGCGTCGAAGTAGCAGCCCCGGAAGGCAGGTGAAGGCATTGGTGCCCGCGGGCTTCGCGGCCCGCGGGCACCAGCGCCGGTCCCCGTGATCTCGTACATCCTCCGCCGGACGTTCGCGGCAGTGATCCTGCTGCTGGTCGTCTCCGCGGTCACCTTCGCCATCTTCTTCCTGCTGCCACGGCTCGCCGGCCAGACAGCGGACCAGCTGGCGCAGCAGTACATCGGCAAGAGCCCGTCGCAGGCGGACATCGACGCCGTCAAGCACAACCTCGGTCTGGACCAGCCTGTCTACGTCCAGTACTGGCACTTCATCAAGGGGATCGTGGCCGGCGCCAGCTATGACCTCGGCCCCACCACGGTGCACTGCGACGCACCGTGCTTCGGCTACTCCTTCAAGAACCACCAGGCGGTCTGGCCGGAGCTCACCTCCCGTATCCCCATCACCCTCTCGCTCGCCGTGGGCGCCGCCGTGCTGTGGCTGGTCTCCGGCGTGGTGGCCGGTGTGATCTCCGCGCTGAAGCCGCGCTCGGTCTACGACCGCGCCTTCATGGGTATCGCGCTCTCCGGCGTCTCGCTGCCCATGTTCTTCACGGGCAACCTGGCGCTCCTGCTCTTCACCGTCAAGCTGCCGATCTTCGGCCGCACCTACGTCCCGTTCACCGAGAACCCGGCGCAGTGGGCCAACACCCTCTTCCCGGCGTGGTGTTCGCTGGCCCTCCTGTACTCCGCCATCTACGCGCGGCTGACCCGCTCGGGCATGCTGGAGACGATGAACGAGGACTTCATCCGCACGGCCCGCGCCAAGGGGCTGCGGGAGCGCACCGTCGTCACCCGGCACGGTCTGCGCGCCGCCCTCACCCCGATCATCACGGTCTTCGGCATGGACATCGGCCTGCTGCTCGGCGGTGCCGTGATCACGGAGTACGTCTTCTCACTGCCCGGCATCGGCCAGTACGCGGTGCAGGGCATCACCGACAACGACCTGCCCAAGATCCTCGGCGTCACCCTGCTCGCCGCTTCCTTCGTCGTGATCGCAAATCTTGTGGTGGACGTGCTCTACGCCGCCGCCGACCCGCGGGTGAGGCTCTCGTGACCGAACTCTCCAAGACCGGCGCCGCAGTGGGCGAGCCCACCTCCGGCCGCCAGGCGCCCGAAGCCTTCCTGGAGGTCCGCGACCTCAAGGTGCACTTCCCGACCGACGACGGCGTGGTCAAGTCCGTCGACGGGCTCAGCTTCTCGCTGGAGAAGGGCCGGACCCTCGCCATCGTCGGCGAGTCCGGCTCCGGCAAGTCGGTGACCTCGCAGGCCATCATGGGCCTGCACCGGCTCGGCACCCGCGGCAAGAACGTGCGTATGTCCGGCGAGATCTGGCTGGACGGCCAGGAACTGGTCTCCGCCTCCCCGGACGAGGTGCGCAAGCTCCGCGGCCGGGAGATGGCGATGATCTTCCAGGACCCGCTGTCCGCGATGCACCCGTACTACAAGGTCGGCGACCAGATCGTGGAGGCCTACCGGGTCCACCACAAGGTGAGCAAGAAGGTCGCCCGCGCCCGGGCCATCGAGATGCTCGACCGCGTCGGTATCCCCGAGCCGGCCAAGCGCGTCGACGGCTACCCGCACGAGTTCTCCGGCGGTATGCGCCAGCGCGCCATGATCGCCATGGCGCTGGTGAACAACCCCGAGCTGCTCATCGCGGACGAGCCGACCACCGCCCTCGACGTGACCGTCCAGGCGCAGATCCTCGACCTGATCCGGGACCTGCAGAAGGAGTTCGGCTCCGCGGTCATCATGATCACCCACGACCTCGGTGTGGTCGCCGAGATCGCCGACGACGTCCTCGTGATGTACGGCGGCCGGTGCGTGGAGCGCGGTTCGGCCGGCGAGGTCTTCGAGCAGCCGCAGCACCCCTACACCTGGGGCCTGCTCGGCTCGATGCCCCGCATCGACCGCGAGACCTCCGAACGGCTCATCCCGGTCAAGGGCTCCCCGCCGAGCCTCATCAACGTCCCCTCGGGCTGCGCCTTCCACCCGCGCTGCCCGTACGCGGACGTCCCCAAGGGGAATGTCACCCGCACGGTGCGCCCCGAGCTGGAGCAGGTGAGCACCGGGCACTGGTCCGCCTGTCACCTCTCGGCAGAGGACCGTGAGCGGATCTGGACCGAAGAGATTGCGCCGAAGCTGTGAGTGAGACCAAGAAGACGGACACCGTCGCCGAGGCCGCGGTCCCGAAGCAGGCGTCGGCCCCCGAAGAGCGTGACGTGCTGCTGAAGGTCGAGGGACTGACCAAGCACTTCCCGATCAAGAAGGGCATCCTGCAGCGCCAGGTCGGCGCCGTGAAGGCCGTCGACGGCATCGACTTCGAGGTGCGCAAGGGCGAGACCCTGGGCGTCGTCGGCGAGTCGGGCTGCGGCAAGTCGACCATGGGCCGGGTCATCACCCGCCTCCAGGACCCGACCGGCGGCAGGATCACCTTCGAGGGCCGGGACATCACGCGGCTGAGCACCGGGCAGATGCGCCCGCTGCGCCGCGACATCCAGATGATCTTCCAGGATCCGTACGGCTCCCTGAACCCCCGCCACACCATCGGCTCGATCGTCTCGGCGCCCTTCCGGCTCCAGGGCGTCGAGCCGGAGGGCGGGGTGAAGAAGGAGGTCCAGCGGCTCCTCGAACTGGTCGGCCTCAGCCCCGAGCACTACAACCGCTACCCGCACGAGTTCTCCGGCGGTCAGCGCCAGCGCATCGGCATCGCCCGCGCGCTCGCCCTGAAGCCGAAGCTGGTCGTGGCGGACGAGCCGGTCTCCGCGCTGGACGTGTCGATCCAGGCGCAGGTCGTCAACCTCATGGACGACCTCCAGCAGGAACTCGGCCTCACCTACGTGATCATCGCGCACGACCTCTCGGTCGTCCGGCACGTCTCGGACCGGATCGCGGTGATGTACCTCGGCAAGATCGTCGAGCTGGCCGACCGCACCTCGCTGTACGAGTCGCCGATGCACCCGTACACCAAGGCGCTGATGTCGGCGGTGCCGGTGCCGGACACCAAGCGCCGGGGCCAGAAGAACGAGCGGATCCTGCTGCGCGGCGACGTGCCCTCGCCGATCGCGCCGCCGTCCGGCTGCCGGTTCCACACCCGGTGCTGGAAGGCGACGCAGATCTGCAAGACGACCGAGCCGCAGCTCGTGGAGCTGAAGCCGGGTCAGCGGGTCGCGTGCCACCACCCGGAGAACTTCGCCGACCAGGCGCCGCAGGACACGGTCCTGCTGTCGGCGGCGAAGAAGGCGTCGGAACTGGTGCCGGACGCCGCCGACGGTTCGGCCGAGGAAGCTTCGGTGGCCGAGAAGGCTCCGGTGACCGAGAAGAAGCCGGAGCCCGAGAAGGCTTCGGACGCCGAGAAGAAGCCGGTGGCGGAGAAGGCGTCGGAGCCCGAGAAGGCTTCGGAGGCCGAGGAGGTGACGCTCGCCGAGGAGGTGGCGGCCGAGGAGGCCGCCGCGGCGGAGGAGGCCGGCGAGAAGACCGGCCCCGGCGCGAAGACCTCGACCGGCAAGCCCTCGACCGGCAAGCCCTCGACAGGGAAGGCCGCCCCCGAGGCCGCCGAGCCTGCCGAGCCCGCCGAGGAACCCGCCGCCCCCGCGGCCGAGGCCGACGCTCCCGCCGAGGAGCCGGAGGCCGCCGCCGAGGAGACGGACCGTCAGGCCGGCACCGACTCCCAGGAGTCAACCGACAAGTAGCACATGACAACTGGGCAAAGTCATGTACATGCCCGAGCGGGGGAGTGCAGAGTCGTCCGTGTCCGACCACTGATCGGTACACGCTCGAAAGGGACGATTCATGGCACTCTCCCGTTCGGCACGTTCAGGAGTCCTCGCCACCGCGGCGGCTTCCTTCCTCCTCATCGCCGCCGCCCCCGCCCCCACCGCGGGCGCCCCCGGCATCGGCGACCCCTACTTCCCCCGGCTGGGCAACGGCGGCTTCGACGCCCGTCACTACGACCTGGACATCGCCTACACCCCCGACACCGGTCGCCTGGACGGCCGTACGACCCTGCGGGCGCGGGCGACCCAGAACCTCTCCTCCTTCGACCTCGACCTGCAGCAGCTGGAGGTCACGCGCGTCGAGGTCGACGGCAGACGGGCCCGGTTCACCCGCGACGGCGACGAGATCACCGTCACCCCGCGCGACGCCCTGCGCAAGGGCCGCACCTTCACCGTCTCCGTCGTCTACGGAGGCGTCCCCGAAGCCCTCGGCGGGCCGATCGTGTTCGGCTCCAGTTACGGCTGGATGAAGACCGGCGACGGCGTCTTCGTCGCCTGCGAGCCCAACGCCGCCTCCACCTGGTTCCCGTCCAGCGACCACCCCGCCGACAAGGCCACGTACGACATCCGGATCAAGGCGCCGAAGGGCCTGACCGCCGTCTCCAACGGCCGGCTCGTGTCGACGTACGACAGGCACGGCTCCACGTACACCCACTGGCGGGAGAGCCGGCCGATGGCCACGTACCTCGCCACCGCCACCATCGGCAAGTTCGACGTGCGCACCGGGCGGACCCCGGGCGGCACCCCGATCTACGTCGCGGTCGACCCCGTGCTGAAGAACGGCAGCACCGTCGACGTGTACGCCGTCACCGCCGCCGCCACCGACTACTGGTCGCAGGTCTTCGGGCCCTACCCCTTCGAGGAGACCGGCGCGATCGTCGACGACATGCCCGAGGCCGGGTTCTCGCTGGAGGTGCAGAGCAAGCCCGCCTACTCGGCCGTGCGCAGCGAGTCGACCATCGTGCACGAGCTGGCCCACCAGTGGTTCGGCGACTCGGTGAGCGTGGCCCAGTGGAAGGACATCTGGCTCAACGAGGGATTCGCCACCTACGCCCAGTGGCTGTGGGCCGAGCACCAGGGCACCCGCTCCGCCCACGACTCCTTCCGCGCCGGCTACGACTCCCGCCCGGCCGACTCCGCCTTCTGGCAGATCAAGCCGGCCGACCCGCAGCGCGACACGATGTTCGCCTCCGCCGTCTACCAGCGCGGCGCGATGACGCTCCAGATGCTGCGCGAGCGGATCGGAGACCCCGCCTTCTTCAGGCTGCTGCCGGCCTGGACGAAGCTGCACCGGTACGGCAACGCCGACACCGACGACTTCATCCGCCTGGCCGAGCGGGTGAGCGGGCAGCAGCTGGACGATCTCTTCGACACCTGGCTGTTCACGGCAGGGAAGCCCACCCTGTGAGCCTGGCTTTGTAAGGTTCACGCCTCCTGACAGGTGAGAATGTCAGGGTGCAGCTCCAGCAACTCTTCAGTCCCTCCGTCCAGCACACGCTCGATGTCGTCGGCATCTTCGTGTTCGCGATCTCCGGCGCCCTGCTGGCCGTCCGGAAGAACTTCGACGTCTTCGGTATCGCCGTCCTCGCCGAGGTCACCGCGCTGGGCGGGGGGCTGTTCCGCGACCTGGTCATCGGAGCCGTACCCCCGGCCGCCTTCACGGACCTCGGTTATTTCCTGACCCCGCTGATCGCCGCGCTCGTCGTCTTCTTCCTGCATCCGCACGTGGAGCGGATCCAGACGGGAGTGCTCGTCTTCGACGCGGCCGGCCTCGGCCTGTTCTGTGTCAGCGGTACGACGAAGGCGTACAGCTACGGCCTCAACCTGACCGCCTCGGCGACCCTGGGCCTCGCCACCGCCGTGGGCGGCGGTGTGCTGCGGGACGTGCTGGCCAACGAGGTGCCCTCGCTGCTGCGCTGGGACCGCGACCTGTATGCGGTCCCGGCGATCGTCGGCGCCACGATGGTGGTGCTGTGCATCCACTACGACACGCTGACCCCGTTCACCAGCGGGCTCGCGGTCGTCACGGCCTTCGTGCTGCGGCTGCTCGCGATGCGGTTCCACTGGCGAGCGCCGCGTGCCTGGAACCGGCGCTCGACGGTGACCGAGGAGTAGGCCCGGCGACGGAGGTGTCGCGCCCCTTGGCGCGGCTCTGGCCCATCTGCAGGGTCAGCCAGTGGAAGGCGGTGCCGACCTGCGGACGCCACAGCGTCATGGTGTGCCCGCCCGCGCCGGGCGGCAGGGGCACCACGCGCACGGTGGTGGGCGCCCTGGCGACGGACTCCAGGGCCATGCCCGCCTGGTACCCGTCGCCGGACTCGCCGGAGAGGTACAGCGCGACCGGGGGCGGTACGGCCGCCTTGCGCAGCAGCAGATAGGGGTTGTTCGCGGCGCGCAGGGCGGGGGTCTGGGCGGCCAGGGAGCTGCGCTCGCCGATCGGGTCGTTGTAGCCGGACAGGCTCACCGCGGCCCGGTACCGGTCGGGGTGCGCCACGGCCAGCTTGACCGCGCAGTGCGCGCCCGCCGAGTAGCCGGCCGTCGCCCAGCCGCGGGGGGCCGGCTGGGCCCGGAAGTTGTCCATGACCATCTTCGGCACGTCGACGCTGAGCCAGCTGTCGGCGTTTACCTGGCCGGGGACGTTGGCGCAGCCGGTGTCCACGGCGGCCAGCAGATTGGTGCGCGGGGCGACCAGGATGAACGGCGCCACCTCGCCGCTCGTCATCAGGGGCAGCAGTTGCTCGGGGGCCCGCATCGCCTCGAACCAGGCCCTCGCGGAACCCGGATAGCCCGGCAGCAGCTCCACCACCGGGAACTTCCGGTGCCGGTGGGCCGGGTCGTCGTACTGCGGCGGCAGCCAGACGTAGACCTCGGCGTTCACCCCGGAGACCCGGCCCCTGAGCTGGGTGACGCGCACCGCGCCGGCCGCGCGCATGCCGGCTCCGCCGGCGGCCGTGAAGGTCTGCCGGACCCTGGGCAGCCGTTTCACCGCGATGCCGCCGGTGCCGTCCCGGCCGAGGTCGGCGGCCCGCTGGACGTGACCGGCGGTGCCCAGCAGGTCGGCCCAGTCGTCGTAGAGGCTGTTCCGGTCGTTGACCAGCACGAAGACCAGCGTCACGGCCGTGCCCTGGGCGAACAGCAGCATCAGCAGCCGGGCCGCGGCCCGCAGGGGCTTCGGCCCGGGCGTCCGCGACCACAGGACGAGCGGCAGTATGACGGCGACCACGGCCAGCACGACGGTCGTGCAGAGGAACGGAGTCCCGGTGAGGCTCATGTCCCCATAGAGGGAGATCGCGGGCCCGGGGGCGGGGACATGTACGGACACTTACCGAGAAATTGCCGGACTCTCACCCGGAGGGAAGATCATGTCATCCGCCCGCAACCTAAAAAGCTACCGCTTAGTAATTGTCTGCTGTACCGTTCACGCATGCCAGAAGCAGCTACCGCCCCCGCCCGGCGGGCCATGATCGGCGACAGCGAGTTCGACCGTGATACGGCGGTCACCCGGCGCGAGCCCGGCGTCTACGACATCGACCTCTCGGCCGGCTGGACCATCATCAACGCCGTCAACGGCGGCTACCTGCTGGCCGTGCTCGGCCGGGCCCTCGCGGACGCCCTGCCGCACCCGGACCCGTTCACCGTCTCCGCGCACTACCTGACCGCGTCCCAGCCCGGCCCGGCGGTCGTCCGCACCGAGACCGTGCGCGCCGGCCGCAGCCTCTCCACCGGCCAGGCCTCGCTCTTCCAGTACGACGACGAGGGCAACGAGGTCGAGCGCATCCGCGTCCTCGCCTCCTACGGCGACCTCACCGCCCTCCCCGACGACGTGCGCACGACCGCCGTCCCGCCGTCGATCCCGCCGCTGGAGCAGTGTTTCGGCCCGGACGACTCGCCCGCCCCGATCCCGGGCAGCTCCGCCATCACCGACCGGCTGAAGCTCAAGCTCGACCCCGCCACCCTGGGCTGGGCGCTCGGGGCACCGTCCGGCAAGGGCGAGATGCGCGCCTGGTTCGGCCTCGCCGACGGCCGCGACGCCGACCCGCTGTCGCTGCTCCTGACGGTGGACGCGCTCCCGCCCACCGCCTTCGAGATCGGCCTCATGGGCTGGGTGCCCACGGTGGAGCTCACCGTCCACGTCCGCCACCGCCCGGCCCCCGGCCCGCTGCGGGTGTCGATCACCACCCGCAACCTGGCCGGCGGCTTCCTGGAGGAGGACGCCGAGGTCTGGGACAGCGAGGACCGGCTGGTCGCGCAGTCCCGTCAGCTGGCCCGGGTCAGGCTCGGCTGAGCGGCTCGCGCCCCAGCCAGGCCGCCAGCCGCTCGTAGACACCGGCCCCCTCGGGCGCCTCGCGCCGGACGGCGAAGGGGGTCTGCTCGTCGCGCGGCCGGGAGTCGGGCAGCACCGCGCGCGCGGTGGCGAGGGCGAACTCTGCCAGGTCCGGGTCGAGCCCGAGGGGGTGCCCGAGGGCCTCGGCCAGGTCCCAGGTGTGGGTGACGATCTCCATGACGTAACCCGACAGGGCCGCGTGACCCGGGACCTCGCCCCAGGGCACGCGCACCGGGGACGTCATCCGGTCGTCGCCCGCCCATGCCTTCAGGGCACGGACGCGCACCTCGTCGTAGGCCGCCGCCCAGCCGTCGTCCGCGACTCCCTCGGTGGTGGGCGGCACCGCGAGTCCGTCGCCGCCCTCGCCGACGACCGCGATCCGCCGGGTGCCGCCGACGATGTGGCCGAGCAGGCCCCGCACGTCGAACTCGGCGCAGGGAGTCGGCCGTTCGAGCTGCTCGGGCCGTACGGTCCGGATGACGGCCGCCGCCTGCTCGGTGGCCCGCGTGTAGACGGGGCGGGGGTCGACGAAGCCGTTGCTGGTCATGGATGTGCCTCTCTGCCGGTGATCGGTAGGGGCAGGATGGCCGGATAACCTGACAGGTGCCGTCAGCATTTGCGCGGCCGGCGCCGAACGGTGGACCGTGGGCGGGTGAAATCCGGCCGACTCCTGTCGATCCTGCTGCTCCTGCAGACCCGGGGCCGCGTCCCCGCGCCCGAACTCGCCGAACGGCTGGAGGTGTCGGTCCGCACCATCTACCGGGACGTCGAGGCGCTGTCCGCCGCCGGAGTCCCGGTGTACGCCGAGCGCGGCCGGCACGGCGGCATCGAACTCCTCGCCGGTTTCCGCACCGACGTCACGGGGCTGACCACCGACGAGTCGCGGGCGCTGTTCATCCTGGCCGCGCAGGGCGCCCACGCCGCGCTCGGTCTCGACGCGGCCCTCGGCTCGGCCCTGCGCAAGGTGATGGCCGCGCTGCCGGCGCCGCACCGTCCCGCCGCCGAGGTGACCAGCCGCCGCATCCTGGTGGACGCCACCCGCTGGAAGAGCGGCCCGGGGCAGGCCGTCGACCTGGAGGTGCTCCAGGACGCGGTGTTCTGCGACCGGCGGCTCAGGCTGCGGTACCGGCACAGCGGGGAACGTCAGCGGCGGACGTACACCGTGGATCCGTACGGCCTGGTCGCCAAGGCCGGGGTCTGGTACCTGGTCGCCGACCGGGGCGGCCGGCCGCGGCTGTTCCGCGTGGACCGGGTGGAGGCGGCCCGTCCGCTGGACGAGCCGGTACGCCGCAGGGCCGGGGCCGAGCTCGCCGACGTCTGGGAGGTGTTGCGCCGGCAGGTGGAGGAGCGGGAGGGCGGGATCGAGGTGACCGTACGGGTGCCGCGCGACCTGCTCGACATGTTCCGGCGGATGGCCGCCGCCCAGCTGACGGCTCTGCCCGACGACGACGGCGAGAGCGAGTGGGTCACCGCGCGGCTGACCTACCCGGTGCTCCGGGCGGTGCGCCAACTCCTCGCGTTCTCCGACCGGGTGGAACTCCTGGACCCGCCCGAGGCACGCGCCGAACTGCTGGCTGCGGCCCGTTCCGTCACCGCCCTGTACCGGGACGCGGACCCGGCCGGCGGCTGAGGGCGCGGGCGGGCGGCGCGGCGGGCAGGCATGCCGCCGGGGCCGGTTCAGTCGAGCCAGTGGCCGCGGCCGATGGTGATGAGCCGCAGCTGGCGGGTGGCGAGCTGGGTCACCCGCTCCCGCTCCTCCTCCGGGGCTTCCAGCGCCTCCAGGAACAGCGAGGCGGTGATGAGCATCTGGTCGACGTACAGGTGCGCGAGCATCAGCAGGTCGTCGTCGCTCCAGCCCGCCGCCTCCGGGTCCTTGGCCAGCTCGGCCTTCACCTCCTCGGCGAACCGCTGCAACTGGGCGCGGATGGCCTCGCGCACCGGCTGGACCCCGCCGTGCCGCTCGCGCGCGATGAAGCGGACGTGCGCGGGGTGCGTGGCCACGTGACCGGCGATCAGCTCGACGGCGCGCGCGATGCGCTCCTCGCTGTCGCCCGTCGTGGACACCGTCGTGCGCACCATCGGATGGAGGCTGCCCAGCGCCTCGTCGACCAGGGCCACGCCGAGGTCGGCGGTCGAGCGGAAGTGCCGGTAGAAGGCGGTCGGGGCGACACCGACGGCCCGGGTGACCTCGCGCAGCCCCAGGCTGCTCAGGCTCTGCTCCTCCAGCAGGGTGAGCGCCGCGTCGAGGAAGGCCTGCCGGGTCTTCTGCTTCTGGGCCTGGCGGATTCCGAGGGTGTGACTCATGTCATCCAGTTAACAACTGTTCTCTGGAATTGAAAAGCCGTCGGGGGCGCTAGACTCGAAGTCAGTGAACAACTGTTACTACAACTGTTCACCGAAACTTCACACAGGCTGAACACGAGGCATCCCGGAGGGGGGATCCGATCCCATGCTGTTCCTCGTCGCCGCACTCATGCTGCTCGGCGTCGCGCTGGGCACCGTCGCCCACGTGCCGCTGACCGTCACCGGCCTGCTGGCCGCCGTCATCGCCGTCTGGCTAGGCGTCTTCGCACTGCGCGAGCGCCACGCCCGCCGCCGGCGCACCTCGGTCGACTGACCGCGGGAGCGCACCCCGGCCGACCCGACCGCAGGACAGGAAAGGACCTCAGGAGCTGAGCATCATGCATCTCATCGCACCGGCCACCGGCCGCACCGACCTCCGTCCCCGCACCCGCGACGCCGACGGCATGGCCGTCGCGTCCTTCATCCTCGGCCTCCTCGGCCTGCTCGTCCTCAACCTCTTCCTCGGCCCGATCGCCATCGTGCTCGCCGTGGTCGCCCTCTGGCGCGACACGACGCGCCCGGGCCGCGCCTTCCTGGGCCTGACCCTGGGCATCGCCGACCTGGTGGTCCTGGTGACGGCGATGGAGCTGTCGGGGACGGTCTCCTGGAGCCTGTGACGGAGCCGCCCCCGGGCGCGGCCCGGGCGAGGGCCCCGGGCCGACGGCACCCGCATGCGGCCGAGGTCCGGCCGCGGGGGAGCCGTAGAATCACCTCACCATGGCTTACCTCGACCACGCCGCGACCACCCCGATGCTCCCGGAGGCGGCAGAGGCGCTCACCGCCCAGCTGAGCATCACGGGCAACGCCTCCTCCCTCCACGCGTCCGGTCGGCAGGCCCGTCGTACGGTCGAGGAATCCCGCGAGACCCTCGCGGAGGCACTGGGCGCCCGCCCCAGCGAGGTCGTCTTCACCTCGGGCGGCACCGAGGCCGACAACCTGGCCGTCAAGGGCCTGTACTGGTCCCGTCACGACGCCGAACCGGCCCGCACCCGCGTCCTGTCCAGCCCCGTCGAGCACCACGCCGTGCTGGACGCCGTGCACTGGCTCGGCGAACACGAGGGCGCCACCGTGGAGTACCTCCCCGTCGACTCCTACGGCCGGGTCCACCCCGAGGCGCTGCGCGAGGCCATCGCCCGCAACCCCGACGACGTCGCCCTGGCCACCGTGATGTGGGCCAACAACGAGATCGGCACGGTCATGCCGGTCCGTGAACTCGCCGATGCCGCCGCCGAGTTCGGAGTACCGCTGCACGCCGACGCGGTCCAGGCGTTCGGCCAGGTGCCGGTCGGCTTCGAGGCCTCGGGCCTGGCGGCGATGACGGTGTCGGGCCACAAGATCGGCGGCCCGTACGGCATCGGCGCCCTCATCCTCGGCCGCGAGTACACCCCCGTCCCGGTCCTGCACGGCGGCGGCCAGGAGCGGCACGTGCGCTCCGGCACGCTCGACGTCCCGGCCGTGGCCTCCTTCGCCGTCGCCGGCCGGCTCGCGGACGAGCAGCGCGAGTGGTTCGCGCGCGAGATCGGAGCCCTGCGCGACCAGCTGGTCGACGCCGTGCGCGGCGCCGTACCGGACGCGATCCTCGGCGGCGACCCGGCTCCCGGCGGCCGGCTCCCGGCCAACGCCCACTTCACCTTCCCCGGCTGCGAGGGCGACTCCCTGCTGCTCCTGCTGGACGCCCAGGGCATCGAGTGCTCCACCGGCTCCGCCTGCACCGCGGGCGTCGCCCAGCCCAGCCATGTCCTCCTCGCCACCGGCACCGACCCGGACCTGGCCCGCGGCACCCTGCGCTTCTCCCTCGGCCACACCTCGACGGAGGCGGACGTCGAGGCGGTGGCGAAGGCCATCGGCCCCGCGGTGGAACGGGCCCGGGCGGCGGGCCTGACGTAGCGTCCGCCGGACGCCGGACGCCGACGCCGGTCGGCCGTCAGGCGGTCGTGGAGGCGGCCGGGGCGGTCCGGGTGCCGCGCCCGGTCAGCCGGACCGCCGTACCAGCCGCAGATACCGGTCCCAGTCCCAGTGCGGCCCCGGATCCGTGTGGTCGGTCCCCGGCACCTCCACGTGCCCGATGACGTGCTCGCGGTCCACCGGTATGCCGTACCGCCCGCATATCGCCGCCGTCAGCCGCGCCGAGGAGGCGTACATCGCGTCGGTGAAGGAGTCGGCCTTCTCCACGAAGCCCTCGTGCTCGATGCCGACACTGCGCTCGTTGTACTCCCGGTTGCCCGCGTGGAAGGCGACGTCCAGCTCCCGGATCAGCTGGGTGACCCGGCCGTCCCCGCGCACGATGTAGTGCGCCGCCGCCCCGTGCGCCGGGTCCTGGAAGACCTTGACCGCCGACGCGTAGCCGCCCTGCGTGACATGGATGACGACCCGGTCGACCGGATAGTCGGCCGGCCGGTCCGCCCGCCGGTAGTTCGCCGGCGAGGCCGCCACCCAGCGCGCGCCCCGGAAGTCCACCACGCCCGCCACCCGCGGCTTGTCCACCCCCGGCAGCCGCCACCACAGACGGGACAGCTCCTCGCGGGCCAGCACGGCCGTGCCCAGCGCGGCCGCGGCCCCGCCGACGAGCAGGGCCCGCCGCCCCAGCCGCCGGTCGCCGTCCTTCGCCGTCACCTCTGTCGTCGCCCCCATGTGATCGTCAACGGATATCCGTCGGACCAGGTTCCCGCACCCCCGTACCCTGGAAGGGCTATGACTGACACCCCGCAGCGCCCCCGCCCCCTCCGCGTCCTCGCCGCCATGTCCGGCGGAGTCGACTCCGCCGTCGCCGCCGCGCGTGCCGCGGAAGCAGGCCACGACGTCACCGGCGTCCACCTCGCGCTCTCCGCGAACCCGCAGTCCTTCCGTACCGGCGCGCGGGGTTGTTGCACCATCGAGGACTCGCGCGACGCCCGCCGCGCGGCCGACGTCATCGGCATCCCGTTCTACGTCTGGGACCTCGCCGACCGTTTCCGCGAGGACGTCGTCGAGGACTTCATCGCCGAGTACGAGGCCGGCCGCACCCCGAACCCGTGCCTGCGCTGCAACGAGAAGATCAAGTTCGCCGCGCTGCTGGACAAGGCGCTGGCCCTCGGCTTCGACGCCGTCTGCACCGGCCACTACGCCCAGGTGATCGTGAACGAGGACGGCTCCCGCGAGCTGCACCGCGCCTCAGACATGGCCAAGGACCAGTCGTACGTCCTCGGCGTGCTGGACGAGAAGCAGCTCGCGCACGCGATGTTCCCGCTCGGCGACACGGTCACCACCAAGGAGGAGATCCGCGCGGAGGCCGAGCGCCGGGGCCTGGCCGTCGCCAAGAAGCCCGACTCGCACGACATCTGCTTCATCGCCGACGGCGACACCCAGGGCTTCCTGGCCAAGCGGCTCGGCAAGGCCGAGGGCGACATCGTGGACGAGTCCGGCGCCAGGCTGGGCACGCACGACGGCGCGTACGGCTTCACCATCGGCCAGCGCAAGGGGCTCCGGATCGGCACCCCGGCCCCGGACGGCAAGCCCCGCTACGTCCTCGACATCTCCCCGGTCTCCAACACGGTCACCGTCGGCCCCGCCGCCGCCCTGGACGTCACCGCCCTCACCGCGATCAAGCCCCGCTGGTGCGGCAGCGCCCCCACCGGCCCCGGCACCTACACCGCCCAGCTGCGCGCCCACGGCGGCGAGACCGAGGTGACCGCCGAGCCGGTCGACGGCGAGCTGCGCGTGGCCTTCACCGAGCCGGTCCGCGGGGTCGCCCCCGGCCAGGCGATCGTGCTGTACGACGGCACGCGCGTGGTGGGCTCGGCGACGATCGCGTCCACCACGCGCGCGACGGCGGCGGTCTGACCCGGCGCGGGTCGCCTCACCCCGCGAAGAACTCCGCCAGCACCGGCCCCAGCACGTCCGGTTCCACCATGTGGGTCTGGCCCTCCAGGACCCGGTGCGTGCCCTGGGGCACGGTGTCCGCGACCTCCCGGGACGCCGTGCGCATCCACTCGGGGCTCGCGCCGCCCGCGACCGAGAGCACGGGCACGGCGATCCCGGCGAGCAGGTCCCGGGGGAGCAGTCCGTCGCCCATGACCGCGTCGTCGTACGCGAGACTCGGCGCGACGGCCTCCATGCCGGCCCACATCGGGGACTGACGGGCGCCCCGGATCATCTCCTCGCCCAGGCCCGTCAGGCGCAGGAACAGCTCCACCGCGTCCCCGCGCCGGCCCTCCCCGAGCGCCTTGCCCAGCTGCTCCTTGTAGGCGGCCTCCCGCGCGGCACCGCCCTCCAGATGGTCGGCGTACGGCACCTCGTACACCGCGGCCCGGCGCACCGGCAGCCCGCTCGCCGCCGCGTGCAGGACCAGCGCGCCGCCCGAGGAGACCCCGAACAGCGCCGCGTCGCCGCCGACCGCGTCGATCAGCGCGGCCAGGTCCTCGACCTCACGGGCGACCGCGTACGGCGCCGTGTCGCCGCTCTCGCCGCGGCCCCGGCGGTCGTGGACGACGGCCGTGCAGCGGTCCGCGAGGCGCTGCGCCAGGGGAGCCACGGTGCCGCCGGTGGACATCGCGCCGCTCACCAGGATCACCGTGGGCCCCTGGCCGGTCACCGTGTACGCGAGGGAGGTGCCGTCACGGGAAGTCGTCTTCTTGTCCATGCCCGTGCAGACTGCCGCACGGCACAGCACTCATCGGTCACGACACGTCGGGTTCGTAGAAGCAGTAGTGGTCCTTGATCTCGGCCACGCCGGGCTTCGGATCCGGGTAGGCCCAGACGAGGTCGGGCGCGTCCGGCAGCGACCAGTAGGACGCCGTTCCCTTGAAGGGGCAGACCGTGTGCGTGTCGGAGGGCGTCAGCAGATCGAGGCGCACGTCCTCGGCCGGGATGTAGTACCGCACCGGACAGCCGGTCTCGCGCAGCTGAAGGGGGCGGTCGGTCTCCGCGAGCACCTGGCCGCCGTGCACCACGCGCACGTGCCGCTCGCTCTTGTCGATCGTGATCGTGTGTCCTTGGCTCATACCGGATCAGCACCCGGGGAGCCGCGCTTCTTCCCGGCCGGAGGGGGGACCGTACGGTAGAGACCATGAACATCTGCGTCTTCCTGTCCGCCGCCGACCTCGACGAGCGTTACACGCGCCCCGCGCGCGAGTTCGCGGAACTGATCGGCAAGGCCGGCCACACCCTGGTCTGGGGCGGTTCCGACAGCGGTCTGATGAAGGTGGTCGCCGACGGTGTGCAGGAGGCGGGCGGCAGGCTGCTGGGCGTCTCCGTGGAGTTCCTCGCGAACAAGGCGCGGCCCGGCGCCGACGAGATGGTCATCGCGGCCGACCTCGCCGAACGCAAGAAGCTGCTGCTGGAGAAGGCGGACGCCGTGGTGATCATGGTCGGCGGCACCGGCACGCTGGACGAGGCCACCGAGATCCTGGAGCTGAAGAAGCACGGCCGCACCGAGAAGCCGGTCGTGCTGCTGAACACGGCGGGCTTCTACGACGGCCTGCGCGAGCAGTTCCGCCGCATGGAGGCCGAGGGCTTCCTGCCCCGCCCGCTGGCCGAGCTGGTCTTCTTCGCGGACGAGCCGGCCGGGGCGCTGGCCCACCTCGAGGAGCAGACCGCCGCGCATTGATGCGAGCATGGCGGTCATGGCTACTCATGTGATCACCGGGGCCGGTTCCGGCATCGGCGCGGCCGTGGCCCGCCGGCTGCACGCGCGCGGGGACGAACTCGTGCTGCACGCGCGCGACGCGGGCCGCGCGAAGGAGCTGGCCGCCGGGTTCCCCGGCGCGCGCACCCTGGTCGGCGACCTCGCCGACCCGGACAAGCTGTCCTGGGCGTTCTCCCACCAGAGCCTCCCGGACCGGGTGGACTCCCTGCTGCACATCGCCGGGGTCGTGGACCTCGGCGACGTCGGCGACCTGACCCCGAAGTCCTGGCGCCACCAGCTGAACGTCAACCTGATCGCCCCCGCCGAGCTGACCCGGCACTTCCTGCCGCAGCTCCGGGCGGCCCGTGGCCATGTGGTCTTCGTCAACTCCGGCTCCGGCCTCAACGCCCACGCCGGCTGGTCCGCGTACGCCGCCTCCAAGCACGGCCTGAAGGCCCTCGCCGACTCCCTGCGCCAGGAGGAGCACGCGGCCGGCATCCGCGTCACCTCGGTCTACCCCGGCCGCACCGCCAGCCCCATGCAGGCCAAGGTGCACCAGCAGGAGGGCAAGGAGTACGACGCGTCGAAGTGGATCGACCCCGAGTCGGTCGCCACGACGATCCTGATGGCCCTGGACCTGCCGGCGGACGCGGAGGTCAACGACCTGACGGTACGGCCGGGGCGCTGACCCGGCCGAGAGGTTCCGTAGGCTTCCCCGGTGAGCGAAAACAGCCAGTTCAGGTTCGCCGGGGCCACCGGGGTCGGGTCGCTGCCCGGCGGTGACGCCCGTGAGGCCGCCAAGACCGCCACCGGGTCCTTCGAGGACTTCCCCTTCCTCCCGGAGCTGCCCGCGCGCGGACCCGGCGCCGACATGATCGGCCGCACCGCCGGGATGCTGGTCGAGCTGTACGCGCGCGTGGAGCCCAGCGGATGGCGCATCGGGGACCGGCCGGGCCGGGACACCAAGCGGGCGCGGTCCTGGCTGGGCGAGGACCTGGACGCCCTGGAGGAGTTCACCCAGGGCTACGAGGGCGACCTGAAGGTGCAGGCCGTCGGGCCCTGGACGCTGGCCTCCGCCCTGGAGCTGCGCAACGGCGAGGCCGCCCTGTCGGACCCCGGCGCGTGCCGGGACCTCGCCGCCTCGCTCGTCGAGGGACTGCGGCTGCACCTGGCCGAGGTGCGGCGCCGCGTCCCGGGCGCCCGGCTCGTCCTGCAGCTCGACGAGCCCTCCCTCACCGCCGTCCTGCGCGGCCAGGTCCGCACCGCCAGCGGCTACCGCACACACCGCGCCGTGGACCGGCAGCTCGTGGAGTCGACGCTGCGGGACGTCGTCGCGGCCCACGGCGACGGACCCGTCGTCGTCCACTCCTGCGCCCCCGACGTGCCGTTCGCCCTGCTGCGGCGGGCCGGAGCGGCAGCCGTCTCCTTCGACTTCACGCTGCTCACCGAGCGTGACGACGACGCGATCGGCGAGGCCGTCGAGGCCGGCACGCGGCTGTTCACCGGTGTCGTGCCGGGCACGGACGGCCCATTGTCGGACCCTGCCGGTAGCGTCAGGGGTGTCAGGACGCTGTGGCGCAGGCTGGGGCTGCATCCGGGGCTGCTCGCGGACGCGGTCACGGTGACCCCGGCGTGCGGTCTGGCGGGCGCTTCCCCCGGCTACACACGCCAGGCGCTCGCCCACTGCGCCCGGGCGGCGAGATCTCTCGCGGACAACCCTGAGTAACGGGAGGACAACACGGTGGCCGGCGACAAGCAGCAGGCGGAGACGGCAGTGCCCGCCGAGGCACGTGACAGGCACGCGCAGCTCGCTGAGCAGATCGAGGAGCACCGCTTCCGGTACTACGTGAAGGACGCTCCGGTCATCAGCGACGCCGAGTTCGACAAGCTCCTGAAGACTCTGGAGGCCCTGGAGGAGGAGCATCCGGAGCTGCGCACCCCGGACTCGCCCACCCAGAAGGTCGCGGGGTCGTACGCGACGGAGTTCACGGCGGTCGAGCACCGCCAGCGCATGCTGTCGCTCGACAACACCTTCAACGACGACGACCTGGCCGCCTGGGCCGACCGCATCGCCAGGGAACTGGGCGACCAGAAGTACCACTTCCTGTGCGAGCTGAAGGTGGACGGCCTGGCGGTCAACCTCACCTACGAGCACGGCCGCCTCACCCGCGCGGCCACCCGCGGCGACGGCCGCACCGGCGAGGACATCACGCCGAACGTCCGCACGATCGCGGAGATCCCGGACCGCCTCCAGGGCGACGAGGTCCCGGACCTGGTGGAGATCCGCGGCGAGGTCTACTTCCCGATGGAGAGGTTCCTCGAACTGAACGAACGCCTGGTCGCGGCCGGCGACAAGCCCTTCGCCAACCCGCGCAACGCCGCCGCCGGTTCGCTGCGCCAGAAGGACCCGAGGGTCACCGCCACCCGTCCGCTGCACATGGTCGTCCACGGCATCGGCGCCCTGGAGGGCTACACGGGGATGACCCGCCTCTCCCAGGCGTACGACCTGCTCAAGACCTGGGGCCTGCCCACCTCCCGGCACAACCGCGTGGTCGACGACCTCGACGGCGTACGGAAGTTCATCGCGTACTACGGCGAGAACCGGCACTCGGTCGAGCACGAGATCGACGGTGTCGTGGTCAAGCTGGACGAGATCCGCCTCCAGGGGCGGCTCGGCTCCACCGCGCGGGCTCCCCGCTGGGCGATCGCCTACAAGTACGCGCCGGAGGAGGTCAACACCAAGCTCGTCGACATCAAGGTGGGCGTCGGCCGCACGGGCCGCGTCACTCCGTACGCCCAGGTCGAACCGGTCACGGTCGCGGGCAGCGAGGTGGAGTTCGCCACCCTGCACAACCAGGAGGTCGTCAAGGCCAAGGGCGTGCTCATCGGCGACACGGTGGTCATCCGCAAGGCCGGTGACGTCATCCCGGAGATCCTCGGCCCGGTGGTCGACCTGCGGGACGACGACGCCGTGCGGGAGTTCGTGATGCCGGGCGAGTGCCCCGAGTGCGGCACGGCGCTGCGGCCCATGAAGGAGGGCGACATCGACCTCCGCTGCCCCAACGCCCGCACGTGCCCGGCCCAGTTGCGGGAGCGTGTCTCGTACCTGGCGGGCCGCGAGTGCCTGGACATCGAGCACTTCGGCGCCGTGGCCGCCGCCGCGCTCACCCGTCCGCTGGAGCCGGCCGAGCCGCCGCTGGTGGACGAGGGCGACCTGTTCGACCTGACGGTGGAGAAGCTGCTGCCGATCAAGGCGTATGTCCTCGACCCCGACAGCGGCCTGCCCAAGCGCGACCCCAAGACCGGTGAGGAGAAGGTCGTCACGGTCTTCGCCAACCAGAAGGGTGAGCCGAAGAAGAACACCCTCGCCCTGCTGGCGAACATCGAGGAGGCCAAGACCCGTCCGCTCGCCCGCTTCCTGAACGGGCTGTCCATCCGCCACGTGGGACCGGTGGCCGCGCAGGCCCTCGCCCGCGAGTTCCGCTCCGTCGACCGCATCGAACAGGCCACCGAGGAGGAGCTGGCGGCCACCGGCGGCGTCGGCCCGATCATCGCCGCCGCGCTCAAGGAGTGGTTCGCCGAGGACTGGCACCGCGAGATCATCCGCAAGTGGAAGGCCGCGGGAGTCCCGCTGGAGGAGGAGGCGACCGGCGCGGACGAGGGGCCGCGTCCGCTGGAGGGGCTGACCGTCGTCGTCACCGGCACGCTGGAGAACTTCACCCGGGACGGCGCCAAGGAGGCACTGGAGGGACAGGGCGCGAAGGTGACCGGTTCGGTGTCGAAGAAGACCTCGTTCGTCGTCGTGGGTGACAACCCGGGATCGAAGTACGACAAGGCCATGCAGCTGAAGGTGCCCGTTCTGAACGAGGACGGTTTCGGCGTCCTTTTGGAGCAGGGCCCCGAAGCGGCGGCCGAAGTCGCGCTTCCGACCGGGGAGTAGCGGTTGAAGGCCACCCGATCGGCGCATATCAGTTGCATACGGGTGGCCCGGGCGCATTCGGGCAACCGTCGGAGACCGCTGCCCGTGGAAGCCTTCCGCGGCCTACTGTTGAGGTGTGCGCCTGCCGTGCCCAGCTGCGGCTGGGGCATCTCCGTGCCCTCCAGTGGCCCGGGGAGGGTTTCTTCGACGCGGAGCCACTGATGGTTGTCGGGCATCGGGCCGCGTGGCGTGGGCACCGCCGGCTGTGAGAGGGACGGGAATGGAACCGACCGAGAGCGTCGCCCCGGACTCACGGCTGCGCCTGCGCCGCCGCGCGGGCGCGTGGCGCGGGTACCGGTGGACCGGGCGGGCCGACGGGCGCCGGGGCGGGCAGACGCGCTCCGCCGGTCCGGGCGCCGCCGCCGAGACCCCGACCGCCCTGCCACCGGCCGTCGCGACCGGCCCCGGACTCACCGACGGCACCGACACCGACCGGCACCTGTCCTGGCCGGCGCCGCCCGCGGTCGTCGTCGCCGCGGCGGGATTCGTCCTGGGCGCCGGCTTCTACCGCGCCTACGCCGGCCACCACGCCCTCTTCCCCGGTGGCACGGTCGGCTGGGCGCTGGCCATGCTCACCGGCGTCATCGTCGGCCACCTCGTGATGCTGGGCCGCGCCCGCTGGTGGGGCGGCACCGGATCGGGCGCCGCCCTCACCCTCGCCGCCCTGCTGCTGTACGGCTGGGTGCCGGCCGGCCTGGTCAGCCTCACCGTCGTCGTCCTGGTCGGCATCGCCCGCCGGCACCACTGGCGCCAGGGCGTGCTGCACGGCGCGGTGGACATCCTCGGCATCGCCGTCGGGGCCCTGCTGCTCGGCGCGTTCGGCCGGGTCCCGAGCGTGGAGGAGCCCTGGCGGCCCGACAGCTGGACCGTCGCCACCGTCCCCGAGGTCGTCCTGGTCGCGGTCGCCTATCTCGCCGTCAGCCGCGGCCTGCTGTGGTATCTGCACGCCCCGCCCGGCGGCGTGCCCACCGTCGCTCGCACCGCCCTGGTCAGGCAGGGACTGGTCGCCGTCGCCCTGCTCGGTATCGCGCCCCTGCTGTGCGTCGTCGCCGACGCCCAGCCGGTGCTGCTCCCGCTGTTCGCGATCCCGCTCATCGCCCTGGACTCCACGCTGTGGATGGCCCGCGCCCGCGCCGAGGAACAGCTGCGCGACCCGCTGACCGGGCTGCCCAACCGGCAGTGGCTGCTGGAGCGGATCTGGACCGCCCTGGACGACGCCGAACGCATCGGAGCCCGCTCCGCGCTCATGCTGATCGACCTCGACCGTTTCCGGTCGGTGAACGACACGCTCGGCCATCTGGCCGGCGACCGGCTGCTGCTCCAGATAGCCGACCGGCTGCGGCTCGCCCTGCCGCGCGGCGCCGAGGCCGCCCGGCTCGGCGGTGACGAGTTCGCCGTCTTACTCCCCGTCGCCGACTCCACCACGTCGGCCACCCGTGTCGCCCGCGGCCTCGTCGCCGCCCTCAGCTCCCCGCTCGACCTGGACGGGCTCACCCTCGTCCTGGAGGCCAGCGCCGGCGTCGCCGTCTTCCCCGACCACGCGCTGGACGCCGAAGGGCTGCTGCGCCGCGCCGACGTCGCGATGTACCAGGCGAAGAGGGACCGCACGGGCGTCGAGGTGTACGAGTCCAAGCGGGACTCCAACACCCCGGACCGCCTCGGCCTGCTGGGCGACCTGCGCCGTGCCCTGGACGCGCACGAGGTGCAACTCCACTACCAGCCCAAGGTCCGCTTCGACGGTCAGGTCGCCGGCCTGGAGGCGCTGGTGCGCTGGGTGCATCCCGAGCGCGGGAAGGTTCCTCCTGACGAGTTCATAGCGATAGCCGAGTCCTCCGGGCTGATGCCCCACCTCACCGAGTACGTGCTGGAGACGGCCCTCGGCCAGGTCGCCCGGTGGCGCGCGCAGGGCCTGCGGGTGCCGGTCGCCGTCAACGTCTCCCCGCGTGACGTCCACACGCCCGGCTTCGCCGGCTCCGTCGCCGCGCGGCTGGCCCGGCACGGCGTTCCCGCCGGGGCGCTCCAGCTGGAGATAACGGAACACGTGCTGCTGGAGGATCCGCAGCGGGCCGCCGACACCCTCGCCGGGCTCACCGGGCACGGCGTGAAGATGTCCCTGGACGACTTCGGCACCGGGTACTCGTCCCTGGTGAATCTGCGGCGGCTGCCCGTCAGCGAGCTGAAGATCGACCGTTCCTTCGTGGCCCGGCTGGCCGTCGACGCCGAGGACGCCGAGATCGTGCGCTGCACCGTCGACCTGGCCCATTCGCTGGGCCTGCTCGTCGTGGCCGAGGGCGTGGAGGACGACGAGACCTGGGAGCGGCTGCGGGACCTGGGCTGTGACGCGGTCCAGGGGTGGCTGGTCGCCGCGGCGATGCCTCCCGAGGAGGCGACCGCATGGCTGCTGGCGCGAGGCTCCCGCGGGTGGCAGCGTCCGCCCGCCGCGCTGCCCGCCGCCGAGTAGCTCTCCCGGCCGCCCGGTCGTTCGCCCGCCCGCTGCCCGCTGCCCGCTGCCCGCTGCCCGCTGCCCGCTGCCCGCTGCCCGCCGCCCGCCGCCCGCCCCGCCCGATCGCCCGGGCGGTGTCCTCCGGGGTGCTCAGCCGCCCGTGAAGTGGCCGATCAGCAGAGCCAGACGTGTCTCGTGCGCAGACTCCGGCAGCCGTCCGCTCCGCATCAGCGTCGCCAGGCCGTGCAGCGCCGCCCAGAACGTCTCCGTGAGCAGGCCCGGGTCCTCGCCCCCGGACGCGATCGGCTCCACGACGGCCAGCAGCTGGCCGAACGCCTCGCGCAGCGGTGCCGGCGCCTCCTCCGTGGCGAACGGCAGGGGCACCAGATGCGTGAACATCGCGTCGTAGAGGGCGGGCCTGCGCCGAGCGAAGGACGTGTACGTCCCCGCCACCGCCGCCAGCTCCTCCCGTACACCCGGGGCCGCCGCGCGGGCCTGCCGCAGCTCCACCGCCAGGTCGGCGCAGCCCTGCACCGCGACCGCCGCCATGATCGCCTCCTTGCCCTTGAAGTGGCTGTAGAGGACCGGCTGGCTGTACTCGATCTCGGCGGCCAGTCTCCGCGTCGTCACCGCCGCCCAGCCCTCGGTCTCCGCCAGTTCCCGTGCGGCCGTGACGATCAGCCGCTCGCGTTTAGCTCGTTCGCGCTCCCGGCGCGTCTGGATCGACATGACAAAGATTCTAGCGTCGCTAGCCAATCTGTCGACGCTCTGCTAGCTTCGCTCCTGTCCCTAGCGTTGCTAGCGAGGAGAGAGACATGACCGTCACCGCGTACATCCTGGCCGTCCTGCTCGACCTGTTCTGCGTGTTCCTCGGCTACCGGTTCCGGTTCCAGCCCGGCCCCGCCGCGGCCGGCTACGGCGTCCCGGCCGACCCGCGCGGAGACGCCCGCGCCTACCTGTCGGTCAAGGGCCTCCGGGACGGCACCTTCGGTGTCATGGGGCTCGCCCTGCTCGCCTTCGCGGGAGCCCGGGCCGAGGCCTGGTTCATGGTCTGCGTGGCACTGGTGCCGCTCTTCGACACTCTGATAGTCCTGCGGAACGGCGGCGCGAAAGCCGTCGCCTTCGGGATCCACTTCGCCACCGCGATCGTTGTGCTGATCAGCGCCGGACTGCTCTTCGCGGTCTGACGACACCTGTTAGGGGGAATCCACCATGTCGCTGTTCGTGCCCCGGTTCGACGAGACCGTACTGGTCCGGGACGCCGAGGCCGAGGTCCTCGGCGGTGCTCCGGTCGGAGTCAGGCTGCTGGCCGACAGCAGCGCCAGCGGCGGCGCGCTGTCCACCGTGCGGGTCACCCTCGCCGAGGGTGCCGACGGCGCCCGCCCGCACGTCCACCACAACTCGGCCGAGATGTTCTTCCTGCTCGACGGCGAGGCCGAGGTCCTCTCCGGCGACGACATCGTCACCGCCGCGCGCGGCGACCTGATCATCGTCCCGCCGGACCGGCCGCACGCCTTCGCCGCCGCGCCCGGCAGCACCGCCGACCTGCTCATCGTCATCGCCCCGGGCGTCGAGCGCTTCGAGTACTTCCGCCACCTCCAGCGCATCCGCCTCGGCGAGGCCACCCCGGAGAGCCTGCTGGAGGTCCAGGAGCTGTACGACAACCACTTCCTGAAGAGCGAGACGTGGGACGGCCGCCACCGGTGAGCCGCCCGTGAACCACGGGTGAGGACGGTGCCCGGGGAAACCGTTTCACGGGCACCGGGCCCCGCCCCATAGGATTGGGCCCAAACCACACACACTCACCCCAGAGGATCGCTGCATGCCGAGCATCACGCGCGAGGAGGTCGCCCACCTCGCCCGGCTGGCGCGTCTGGAGCTGAAGCCCGAAGAACTCGATCACTTCGCAGGCCAGCTGGACGACATCATCGGCGCGGTCGCCCGCGTCAGCGAGGTCGCCGACCAAGACGTACCGCCGACCTCGCACCCGCTGCCCCTGACGAACGTCATGCGGCCGGACGAGGTCCGTCCCTCGCTCACCCCCGAGCAGGCGCTCTCCGGCGCCCCCGCCCAGGAGCAGCAGCGTTTCAAGGTGCCGCAGATCCTGGGGGAGGAGTGACCGCCATGACGGACAGCAACATCATCAAGCTCACGGCCGCACAGATCGCCGAGAGGATCGCCTCCGGCGAGCTCACCGCGGTCCAGGTCACCGAGGCCCACCTCGCCCGCATCGAGGCCGTCGACGAGAAGGTGCACGCCTTCCTGCACGTCGACCGCGAGGGCGCCCTCGCCCAGGCCCGTGCCGTGGACGAGAAGCGGGCCCGCGGCGAGAAGCTCGGCCCGCTGGCCGGCGTCCCGCTCGCGCTCAAGGACATCTTCACCACCGAGGGCGTGCCCACGACCGTCGGTTCGAAGATCCTCGAGGGCTGGATCCCGCCGTACGACGCGACGCTCACCAAGCGGCTGAAGGCCGCCGACGTCGTCATCCTCGGCAAGACCAACATGGACGAGTTCGCCATGGGGTCCTCCACCGAGAACAGCGCCTACGGCCCGACCGGAAACCCCTGGGACCTCACCAAGATCCCCGGCGGCTCCGGCGGCGGCTCCTCCGCCGCGCTCGCCTCCTACGAGGCCCCGCTCGCCATCGGCACCGACACCGGCGGCTCCATCCGCCAGCCGGCCTCCGTCACCGGCACGGTCGGCGTGAAGCCGACGTACGGCGCGGTGTCCCGCTACGGCATGGTCGCCTTCTCCTCCTCCCTCGACCAGGGCGGCCCCTGCGCCCGCACGGTCCTGGACGCGGCCCTGCTGCACGAGGTGATCGCCGGGCACGACCCGCTGGACTCCACCTCCATCGACGCCCCGGTCCCGCCGGTCGTCGAGGCCGCCCGCAACGGCTCCGTCGCCGGCATGCGGGTCGGCGTGGTCAAGCAGTTCCGCGGCGAGGGCTACCAGGCCGGTGTCATCCAGCGCTTCGACGAGTCGGTCGAGCTGCTCAAGGAGCTGGGCGCCGAGATCGTCGAACTGGACTGCCCGTCCTTCGACCTCGCCCTGTCGGCGTACTACCTGATCGCGCCGTCCGAGTGCTCCTCCAACCTCGCCCGCTTCGACGGCCTGCGCTACGGCCGCCGTACGGGTGACGACGGCGCCCACTCGGCCGAGGAGGTCACCTCCCTCACCCGTGAGGCGGGCTTCGGCCCCGAGGTGAAGCGCCGCATCATGCTCGGCACGTACGCCCTCAGCTCCGGCTACTACGACGCGTACTACGGCTCCGCGCAGAAGGTCCGCACGCTGATCAAGCAGGACTTCGACAAGGCGTTCGAGCAGGTCGACGTGATCGTCTCCCCGACGACCCCGACCACCGCCTTCGCGATCGGCGAGCGCGCCGACGACCCGATGGCGATGTACCTCGCGGACCTGTGCACCATCCCGACCAACCTGGCGGGCAACGCGGCCATGTCCCTCCCCTGCGGTCTCGCCCCGGAGGACAACCTCCCGGTCGGTCTGCAGATCATCGCCCCGGTGATGAAGGACGACCGGCTGTACAAGGTGGGCGCCGCCGTCGAGGCCGCCTTCGTGGAAAAGTGGGGCCACCCGCTGCTGGAGGAGGCACCGTCGCTGTGAGCGCACTGACCAAGGCCAAGGGCTTCAAGAAGTCCAAGTCCGGTACGTACCTGTCCATGGCCGCCACCGCGTTCGGCGCGTTCGGCGCCGTGAAGCAGATCAAGAAGGCCCGCGCCGATAACGACACGCTGCGGCTCGTCGACGCCGTCGTCACCGCCGCCGGCATCGCCACCGGCCTCGCCATCCTCTACCGCGAGCTGAAGCGGCTGGGCGACGACGACGTCCTGCTGGGCTGAGAGGGAAGTTTCACCGTGACCACCACGACCGACCTGGTGTCGTACGAGGACGCGCTGGCGTCGTACGACCCCGTCATGGGCCTTGAGGTCCATGTCGAACTCGGCACCAAGACCAAGATGTTCTGCGGCTGTTCGACCGCGCTCGGTGCCGACGCCAACTCGCAGACCTGCCCGGTCTGCCTCGGCCTGCCCGGCGCGCTCCCGGTCGTCAACGCGACCGGCGTCGAGTCCGCCATCAAGATCGGTCTCGCGCTGAACTGCGAGATCGCCGAGTGGTGCCGCTTCGCCCGGAAGAACTACTTCTATCCGGACATGCCGAAGAACTTCCAGACCTCCCAGTACGACGAGCCGATCGCCTTCAACGGCTACCTCGACGTACAGCTGGAGGACGGCGAGACCTTCCGCGTGGAGATCGAGCGCGCCCACATGGAGGAGGACACCGGCAAGTCGACGCACGTCGGCGGCGCGACGGGCCGTATCCACGGCGCCTCGCACTCCCTCCTCGACTACAACCGCGCGGGCATCCCGCTCATCGAGATCGTCACCAAGCCCATCGAGGGCGCCGGCGAGCGCGCCCCCGAGGTGGCGAAGGCGTACGTCCGCGAGCTGCGCGAGCTCATCCGGGCCCTCGGCGTGTCCGAGGCCCGCATGGAGATGGGCCAGATGCGCTGCGACGTGAACCTGTCGCTGCGCCCGAACGGCACCGAGAAGTTCGGCACCCGCTCGGAGACGAAGAACGTCAACTCGCTGCGGTCCGTGGAGCGTGCGGCCCGCTTCGAGATCCAGCGGCACGCGGCCGTGCTGTCCTCGGGCGGCACGATCATCCAGGAGACCCGCCACTTCCACGAGGACACCGGGTCCACGACCTCGGGCCGCGTGAAGGAGGAGGCCGAGGACTACCGGTACTTCCCGGAGCCCGACCTGGTCCCCGTCGCCCCCTCGCGCGAGTGGGTCGAGGAGATCCGCGGGGCCCTGCCGGAGCTGCCGCTGGCCCGCCGCACCCGGCTGCTCGCCGAGTGGGGCATCTCCGCCACCGACATGCAGGCGATCCTCAACGCCGGCGCGCTGGACCCGATCGTCGCCACGATCGACGCCGGTGCCGACGCGGCGTCCGCCCGCAAGTGGTGGATGGGCGAGCTGGCGCGCAGCGCCAACGAGTCCGGCACGTCCCTGGACGAGCTGGCCATCACGCCGCAGCAGGTGGCCCGGGTCACCGAGCTGGTCGCGAAGGGTGACCTGAACGACAAGCTGGCCCGTCAGGTCATCGAGGGCGTCCTCGCGGGCGAGGGCACCCCGGACGAGGTCGTCGACAAGCGCGGTCTGAAGGTCGTCTCCGACGACTCCGCGCTCGGTACGGCGGTCGACGAGGCCATCGCCGGCAACCCGGGCGTCGCGGACAAGATCCGCGGCGGCAAGGTGGCCGCGGCCGGCGCCCTGGTGGGCGCGGTCATGAAGGCCACCCGTGGCCAGGCCGACGCGGCCCGCGTCAAGGAGCTGATCCTGGAGAAGCTGGGCGTCAGCGAGGGCTGAGCCCGCACCGCGCCGTACGGCCCCGGAGGCACGCCCTCCGGGGCCGTACGTCTGCCCTGCCGGTCCCGGCGCCGCCCCGCACCCGGGTTCGCGTACCGGAGGCGGTACGCTCGCCCGCCATGAGTGGACGCACCGATTCCGATACCGAGCCCGTCATAGCCGCGGAGGCCGAAGCCGCCGGGGACAGCGGGGCCACGGGGGACACCGGGGACGCCGAAGTCCCCGAGGACGACGAGGAGTACGCCGGGGACGCCCGGCGGGCCCGCTGGACGGCCGTCGGCACCGGCGCGTTGCTGACGCTGGCCGGGCTGGCCGCCGCCCTGCTCCGGGCGGCCGGTTCCGCCCCGGCGCTGGTGCCCGCCGCCTACGCCCTGGGGGCCGCCGGGTGCGCGCTCGGGGCGGTGCTCGGATCCCGGGGCCGCACCCGCAGGGCCCTGTGGCTGCTGGTCGCCGGGACGATGGTCATGGCACTCGGCGACCAGTTCGACTGACGTCCCGTCGCCGCGCCCCGACGGCCGCCCACCCCGACGGTCGGCCGGGCCGTGCTCGTCGTGGTCACCACTGGCGCCGGCAGTGGGCCCCGCCGGGGGTGTCGTGCCGTGTGAGAGGCTCGGCCGGGACGTACTGCGGAAGGAAGACGGCACGATGTACGCGACACCGCTCGGTGACGACGGCGCCGAACTGCGGCCCCTCGAGGTGTGGCACGCCGAGGAGGTCCTCGCCAACATAGACCGGGGGCGGGAGTTCATCGGCCGGCACATCGGACTCGCGGACGCGGTGTCCGATCTCGACGGCGCCCATGCCTGGATCAAGTCGTACGCCGACAAGCGCGCCGCCGACGCCGGCAGCCTGCACGGGATCTGGCTGGACGGCAAGCTCGTCGGCGGGCTGCTGTTCCGCGTCTGGGACACCCCCGGCGGGGTCTGCGAGGCCGGCTGCTGGCTGGAGCCGGCGGCGGCCGGGCGCGGACTGGTCACGCGCGGCATGCGGGTGCTGTTCGACTGGGCCTTCGAGGAGCGCGGCATGCACCGGGTGGAGTGGCACGTGTCCTCGGCCAATGAGCCGAGCATCAACGTGGCCCGGCGCCTCGGCATGACCCGCGAGGGCGTGCTCCGCGAGAACTACCGGCACCGGGGCGTGCGCACCAGCACCGAGATCTGGGCGGTGCTCGCGCCCGAATGGCGTGCGGCACGCGCGCGTACCGGGCACAACGATCATTAAGAGACCTCTCAGACAGCGTCCGTACGGTGCCGGGCATGGCAACGAAGACAGCGGAAGGCGCCGCGGCCGGTACCGAGGCGCGCAAGGACGACGGGACGACGGCGGCCGGTGCCGCCGGGGAGGAACGGGCCACGGGAACCACGGAGACCGGGGCGCGCGACGCCGGGAGGACTCCGGACGCGGCACCCACCGGGCACACGGAGGACGCCGGGGAAGGCGGTGAGGGCGGGGCCGGCGCGGACGGCGCCCTCCGCGGGGCCGCCCCCGACGCCCACGACGCAGACGGCGCTCACGACACGGACGAGACGGGCGAGGCGGACGGCCCCGCGGAGGGCGCCGGTGCGAAGGTGCCCTCCGGGGTCGGCCAGGGCGCCGGGGCCGTCGTCTCGGCGGCGCTGGGCCTGGTCTCGCTCAGCGGCGGCTGGATCGGCACCGTCGCGTCCGCCCGCGAGCAACTCGTCGGCCAGCTGCGGACGTCCACCACGGCGAGCGTCGGCACGCAGATCAAGGAGGTCTACGGCGACTCCTGGCACACCACCGCCCTGTGGGCCGGCCTGTTCGCGGTGGCCGCTCTGATCACCGGCGTGGTCGTCCTGGCCCGGCCCGCGTTCGGTGTCCCCGGCCGTCCGCAGGCCGCCTGGATCAAGTCGGTCGCCTGGGCGGGCGTCTCGCTCGGCGTCGTCGGGCTGCTCCTCGCCGTCCTGAAGTACTCCGACGCACTGCTCGCACTGCCCTCGGCAGGCTGAGAGACCCGCAGCTCACAGGGGCCTTAGGGAATCCGCGACCACCTTATGGACGTCCTGAGGCCCCTTACGCGCGCGTGCGGCCCGCCGGCCGTCCGAAGATGCGGAACTCTCCCGATGTGGCGGACCCCCCTGGGAGACGAAGGTAGAGGCATCGCGGAAAGCGACGCACGACACCGAATCTCCCGAAGGACCCACCATGTACGCGTACGAACTGCACCTGATCCGTTCCGCCGAACTGCGCCGCACGGCCCAGCAGGAGCGCCTGGCCCGCGAGGCGGTACGGACCCGCCGCGCCGCCCGCCGCGCCCGGAACGCCGGCGAAGGCGCCCCGGCCGCCGAGTCGCATAGCGACCGCCCCCGCCGGCTCCGGCTTCAGCGCACCGCGTGACCGCGGGGGCGGAGAGCGGCCGCACGGGGGTCGGGCGCTCGGGGCCACAGGGTCGTACGGCTCTCCAGCGGAGCCGTACGGCCCTGTCGCCTTTGCCTGCCGCTGCCCCCGCCGCTCTCCCGACGCCGACGCCGACGCCGACGCCGACGCCGACTCGGCCGAATGCCGAGACGGCCGGGCCTGCCGGTATGACCATCACACGCGACCTGTGGAAAACCGGTGCCGGGCCGTCCCGGCATCATGCGATGCTCGGGCCCGTGGAGACCAGGTCCGTCAGTCCCGTGTTCGTCGGCCGCGCCGACGAGTTGGCCACGCTCAACGACGCGCTCGCCGGCGCCGCCGCGGCCGAGCCGCAGGCGCTGCTGCTCGGCGGTGAGGCGGGCGTGGGCAAGACCCGCCTCGTGGAGGAGTTCGCCACGGCCGCGGCCCGCCGGGGCGCCGTCGTCGCCGTCGGCGGCTGCGTGGAGATCGGCGCCGACGGGCTGCCCTTCGCCCCCTTCTCCACCGCGCTGCGCGCCCTGCGCGACGCCCTGCCCGAGGAGTTCGCCGCCGCGGCGGCCGGTCAGGAGGAGGAACTGGCCCGGCTGCTGCCCGACCTCGGCGAGGCCGCCGTCGGCCGCCACGGCGAACAGGGCCTGGCCCGCCTGTTCGAACTCACCGCCCGGCTGCTGGAGCGGGTCGCCGCAGGCCACACCGTCGTGCTCGTCCTGGAGGACCTGCACTGGGCCGACGCCTCCACCCGCCACCTGCTCGCCTATCTCTTCCGCACCCTGCGCGCCGGCCGCCTCCTCGTCCTCGCCACGTACCGCTCCGACGACATCCACCGCCGTCACCCGCTGCGCCCCCTGCTCGCCGAACTGGACCGGCTGCGCACCGTCCGCCGCATCGAACTGGCCCGCTTCACCCGCGAGGAGGCCGGCCGCCAGATCGCCGGCATCCTCGCCGCCGAACCCGACCCCGCCCAGGTGGACGAGATCTACGAACGCTCCGACGGCAACGCCTTCTTCATCGAGGAACTCGCCGTCGCCGCCTGCGAGGGCAACCGCACCGGACTCACCGACTCCCTGCGCGACCTGCTCCTGGTCCGGGTCGAGGCGCTGCCCGAGAGCGCCCAGCGAGTCGCCCGGATCGTCGCCGAGGGCGGCTCCACGGTGGAGTACCGGCTGATCGCCGCCGTGGCCCAGCTCACCGAGGACGACCTCATCGAGGCGCTGCGGGCCGCCGTCGGCGCCAACATCCTCACCGTCACCCGGGCCGGCGACGGCTACCGCTTCCGGCACTCCCTGGTCCGCGAGGCCGTGGCCGACGACCTGCTGCCCGGCGAACGCTCCCGGCTCAACCGCCGCTGCGCCGAGGCCCTGGAGGCCGAGCCCGGACTCGTCCCGGCCGACGCGCGCGTGATGCGTCTGGCCAGCTACTGGTACCACGCCCACGACGCCGCGAAGGCCCTGCCCGCCGTCCTGGCCGCCGCCGTCGTCGCCCGCCGCCGGCACGCCTACACCGAGCAACTCGGGCTGCTGGAACGGGCGATGGAACTGTGGGACGGCGCACCGGAGGAGGTGCGCTCCGCCCTGCGCCCGGCTGACTGCACCGAGGCCTACCCGCCCTGCGGCTGCGACCCGGCCACCACCCCGCTGCGCTATCTCGACCTCATGGCCGAGGCGGCCGTCGCCGGCCGCTTCGGTGGCGAACGCGAACGGGCACTGAAGATCACCAAGCGTGCGCTGCGTCTCCTGGACGACGAGCCGGACCCGCTGCGCGCCGCCTGGTTCTGGGCGCAGCGCTCGCGGCTGGTCCAGGCCCAGGCCCGCGGCGACGGCCGGCAAGAACTCGCCACCGCCCAGGACCTCGTGCGCGGCCTGCCGCCCTCCGAGGTGCACGCGGAGGTGCTGGCCCTCGCCGCCAACTGGTCCATGCTGCACCGGCCCGGCCCCGAGGCCGTCGCCGCCGCCGAGCGGGCCGTGGAATACGCGCGCATGGTCGGCGCCCGGGACATCGAACTGCACGCCCGCCTCACCCTGGGCGGCCTGAAGGTGGACTCCGGCGACACGGAGACCGGCCTCGCGGAGATGGGGCAGGTCCTGGCGGACACCCTCGCCGAGGGCGCGCACAACGTCGCGGGACGCGCCTATGTGAACCTGCCCTCCGAGATGCAGGCCGTCGGCCGCGACCGGGAGGCCGCCGCCATCCTGCGCGAGGGCATCGCCTTCACCCGTAAGTACGGACTGCTGGACTCCGAGGCCTGGGCCTGGGGCAACCTGTCCGACGCCCTGTACTCGACGGGCCAGTGGCAGGAGGCCGCGGAGGCCGCCGTGTACGCGGCCCGGGTCGGCCACAGCGCCAAGCCCCGCGGCGCGGGCGCGCTGAAGCTCGCCCATCTCGCCCTGGCCCGCGGTGACGTCGCCGAGGCCGGTCGGCAGCTCGCCACCGCCCGTGCGTGCTTCGGCACCCACGACCTCGTGGCCCAGAGCTCCCTGCCCCTGGCCCGCATCGCCCTCGGGATCGCCGCCGCCGAGGGCCGCATCGACGACGCCCGCGCCGAACTGCTCAAGGCGCTGGACGCCGGCTTCCCGCCCGGCTCCCACCGCTACGGCTGGCCGCTGCTGCTGGCCGCCGCCACCGCCGAGGCCGACGCCCGCACCCTGCCCGCCGCCGGACCCGAGCGCGCCGGGATCCTCGACCGCCTCGCCGGGGCCGTGCGCAAGCTGACCACCGGAGCCCCCCTCTGGGGGGCCTACGACCACTGGACCCGCGCCGAGCTGCTGCGTGCCGAGGGCACGGACACCGCCGACACCTGGTCGCCCGTGGTCACCGCCTTCGAGTGCCTGGACCGCCCGTACGACCTCGCCCGGGTCCGCCACCGGCTCGCCGCGGCGCTGCTGGCCGAGGGCGGTGACGACGAGCGCGACCGCGCGGTGGAGCTGCTCCGGCTGGCCGCGGCGGTCGCCGCCCACCTCGACGCCCGCCCCCTCGCCGACGCCGCCGCCCGGCTCGCCCAGCGCGCCCGCCTCACCCTGACCGGTGCCGCGGGGCGGGCGGCGGATCCCGCCGACCCGGCAGCGGCGCTCGGCCTCACCAACCGGGAGCGGGACGTCCTCGGCCTGGTCGCGGCGGGCCGCACCAACCGCCAGATAGCCGAGGAGCTGTTCATCTCCCCGAAGACCGCGAGCGTCCACGTCTCCAACATCCTGGGCAAGCTCGGCGTCTCGGGCCGGGGCGAGGCGGCGGCGGTGGCGCACCGGCTGGGCCTGTTCGTGGCCGGGACGCTCGCCGCCGGGACGCGGGGGTGACACCCCAGGTCTGCCGTTCGGATCAGGCCGGATCGGCCCGGCCCGATCCGGACGGCAGACCGTAGGCTGGAGAGAACCGGCAAGGAGGGGGAGCCGTGTTCAACGTCTTCGAGGAACTGTTCGCGCCCGGCCGCAAACACACCCGGGACGAGGAGAACCGGCTGGAACTGACTCGTGAGGACGTCGGCGACAACGATCCCGGCCGCGGCCCCATCGATCTGGCGTCGGGAAAGGCGGTGATACGCCTGCCGGAACGGCCGCGTGACGAGGACGACCCCGTGGCCGGGTGAGCCCGGCGCAGAACCCGCCGGGACGGCCCCCGGCCGACCACGGCACGCTGCCGCACCGGCACCCCGACGACGGCACGGCGGGACGAGACACCGGCACCCCGACGACGCCACGGCGTGACGAGACACCGGCACCGCGATGACGCGGCGGCGCACGATGCCGCGGCGACGGCGGGACGACGACGCACCGGCTACGCCCGGCCGGGTCGCTCATCTCACCCGCAGCTCCAGGATCCGGTCGTCGCCCTTCTTCGGTTCGCCCCGGCCGTCCGTGTTGCTCGTGACCAGCCACAGCTTGTCGCCGCCCGCCGGTGCCACCGTGCGCAGGCGGCCGTACGCGCCGGTGAGGAAGGCCTGCGGAGCCGCCGCGGCCTGCGTGCCGCGCAGCGGGACCCGCCACAGGCGCCGGCCCTTCAGACCCGCCATCCAGATCACGCCGTCCACATAGGCGATGCCGCTGGGGGAGGCCTCGTCGGTGTGCCACTGGGCCAGGGGATCGTGGAAGCCGCCGTCGGACGACCTGCCCTCGGCCTTCGGCCAGCCGTAGTCGTCGCCTGGCTTGATCGCGTTCAGCTCGTCCCAGGTGTCCTGCCCGAACTCCGAGGCGAACAGCCGCTGCCGGTCGTCCCAGGCCAGCCCCTGGACGTTCCGGTGGCCGTAGGAGTACACGGGGGAGCCGGGGAACGGGTTGCCCGGCGCCGGCTCGCCCTCCGGGGTCAGCCGCAGGATCTTGCCGCCCAGCGACTTCCGGTCCTGCGCCAGACCCCGCTGCCCGCTCTCGCCGGTGCCCGCGTAGAGCATGCCGTCCGGGCCGAACGCGATCCGGCCGCCGTTGTGGATGAACCCCTTCGGAATGCCCTTGAACACCGTGTCCGGGGCGCCCAGTTGCTCACCGGCTGGCTTCCGCTCGTCGTAGAGCATGCGCACGATGCGGTTGTCCGAGGCCGAGGTGAAGTAGGCGTAGATCATGTGGTCCGAGGCGTAGTCGGGGGAGAGGGCGATGCCCAGCAGACCGCCCTCGCCGGCCGGGGAGACCCCGGAGACCGTGCCCAGCACGGTCTTCGTCCCCGTCTTCTCGTCGATCCGGGTGATCGTCCCGTCGTCGCGGGAGGAGACCAGCAGTCCGCCGCCGGGCAGCGGAGCCAGTCCCCACGGTGACTTCAGGCCCTCGGCCACCGTGCGCGACACCGTCACCGACCCCTTGGCCGGGGCCGCCGACTCGGTGCTCCGCGCGGAACCGGCGGCGCCGGACGCCGTGGTGGCGGGCCGCCGGCCCGGAAAGTCCCCGCCGCCGGACGAGCAGCCGGCCGTCAGCAGCAGGGCGGTCGCGGCCAGCACGGCCGGTACGGCTCGACATCGCACGATCATGGTCCCTCCGAGGCAGCGGTGGAACGGCACCCTCTCCCTCTCATACACCGTCGGCGCCCGCCGGGTTCCCGCTCCCGGGAAACCGATGAGCGCGAACCTCAGTCCCACGACCCCTGGGCGGCCGGCAGCCGGGACACCTCCGCCAGGTCCTGCTCGGTCAGCCGCAGGCCGGCGGCGGCCGCGTTCTGCGCGGCCCAGTGCTCCCGCTTGGTGCCCGGCAGCGCGATCACCTGACGGCCCTGCGCCAGCACCCAGGCCAGGGCCACCTGGGCCGGGGTGACGTGCTCGCCGTGCCGGCGGGCGACCCGCCGCAGACCCGCGACGATCGGCTGGTTGGCCGCCATCATCTCGGCGGTGAACCGCGGGTGCCGGGCGCGTACGTCGTCGCGCTCGAAGCCCTCGCCCGGCGTCAGCGTGCCGGTCAGGAAGCCGTTGCCCAGCGGCATCGCCGCCAGGAAACCCACCCCGCGCGCCTCGCACCACGGCAGCAGCGCCCGGAGCGCCTCCGGGGACCACACCGACAGCTCCGCCTGTATCGCGCTCACCGGGAACACCTGCTGCACCCGCTGCAACTGGCGCAGCGTCGTGTCGTACAGCCCGGCGCCCGAGCGGCGCCCGCCGCGCGCCCCCACCGCGCACAGGCCCAGCGCCCGCACCTTCCCCGCCCGCACCAGGTCCGCCATCGCGCCCCACGTCTCCTCGACGGGCACCTCGGGATCGGCCCGGTGCAGCTGGTACAGGTCGATCACGTCGGTCTGCAGCCGGCGCAGCGAGGCGTCACAGGCCCGCCGCACATAACCGGGGCGCCCGTTGGCCACGACGTGCTGCTCGCCCACCAGCAGCCCCACCTTCGTGGACACGAAGGCGTCCCGGCGCCGCTCCCTGAGCACCCGGCCCAGCAGCAGCTCGTTGGTGAACGGGCCGTACATGTCAGCGGTGTCCAGGAGGTCGCAGCCCACGTCCAGCGCCCGGTGCACGGTTCTGACCGACTCGTCACCGCGCTGTCGTGATCCGCTGTACGCCCAGCTCATCGGCATGCATCCGAGTCCGACGGCCCCCACCGCGAGTCCCCCCGCGCCGATCGTCCTGCGCTCCACCTGCTCGTGAACCTCCCTCTGCCCGGCCACCAACCTAACCTCTGCACGCGCGCGTGCCTGACATAGCCTCCTCGCATGACTTCAGACGTCTGGCTGCCCATCCCGCCCGAGGAGATCGAGGGACTGCCCGAGGGACCCCGCTATCTGTTCTGGGACGGCGGTGACGACGGTGACCAGCCGTTTCCCGGTGACCCGGCGGAGTGCGCCGTGTACGTGGTGCCGTACATGAAGCGGCTGTCGGTCAGGGTGGGGCCGCTGGAGCACCTGACGAACGTCCGGGTCATCCAGACGCTCACCGCCGGCGTGGACGACATCACCGCGCGGCTGTCGGTGATCGCGCCCGGCGTCCGGCTGTGCAACGCGCGCGGGGTGCACGAGACCAGCACGGCCGAGCTGGCGCTCACGCTGACCCTCGCCGCGCTGCGTGGCGTCCCCGGGTTCGTCCGCGCCCAGCAACAGGAGCGCTGGGAGGGCGGATTCCGCCCGTCCCTGGCCGACCGGAACGTTCTGATCGTCGGTTACGGGGCCATCGGTGCCGCCATCGAGGACCGGCTCGCACCGTTCGAGGTGGCGCGGGTGGCGCGCATCGCGCGCTCCAGGCGCACCACGGCGCGCGGTCTGGTGCATCCGATCACCGATGTGCTCTCACTGCTCCCGGACGCGGACGTCGTGATCCTCTGCACGCCGCTCACGGAGGACACCCGGGGGCTCGTCGACGCCGACTTCCTCGGCCGGATGAAGGACGGCGCGCTGCTGGTGAACGTCGCGCGCGGGCCCGTGGTCGACACCAAGGCGCTCCTCGCCGAGCTGGAGCGGGGCCGGATCACCGCCGCCCTGGACGTCACGGATCCCGAGCCGCTGCCCCCGGGCCATCCCCTGTGGCAGGCGCCCGGCGTGCTGATCAGCCCTCATGTGGGCGGGCCGTCCTCGGCGTTCCTGCCGCGCGCCCAGCGGTTGCTCGTCGACCAGCTGACCCGGTTCGTGCACCGGGAACCGCTGCGGAACGTGGTCCTCACCACCGGCTCAGAGACGGTGGGAGCAAACGGGCGGTAAATCGCTCACACCCGGCTTCGCCCACGCGGTAGGGATCATCCGCCACCCTCCGCAATCTTTCGGACGCGGCCCGTACCCGCATAACCGCTGGTCGTCACGGAGCGTAGAGACGCTATGTCCCTGAGTGACGATCCTGGTGTATCGTCCCGGACAGGGGCTGCGCCGCTGACCGTTCGGCGCCGGGGATGGATATTTCAGATTTGTGAGGGGGGCGACGGGCGATGCACGGCCTATGGACGAACGATCCGACGCGGCGGAGCCGCCGACGGCGACCCTGGCGCACGACCGCGCGCCGACGCGACCGGCACACCAGCCACCACAGTCACCACCAGCGCAGGCACAGCGGCCGCCGCAGGCACACGCACCCAGCACACCGGGACCGTCGGGACCCGGGAGCGGCGCTCACCGGGAGGCCCCGGTGAGCGCGCCGCCCTCCGTGACGACCGCCCTCGACGACGCGGTGCGCGCACCGCACCCGCACGAGGCACCACCGCCCCGCCGGCCGGCCGTAGGCGACAGCACCCGGCTGATGGAGCAGCTCGTCCTCGCCCTGGTCTGCGCGGCCTACGCCGTCGGAGCCGCGTTCGACTGGGGCACGGACCAGGTGGCACTGGTCATGGGCGACTTCGGGCTGAGCGCGGCGGCGGGCACCGCCGCCGTCTCCTGCTTCCTGTACGCCCGCAACCGGCGTGTGCGCTTCCGGTCGGCCTGGCTGCTGTTCGCCCTCTCCTCGGCCATGGCGGCCCTGGGCAACGCGGTCTGGGGCTGGTACGAGGTCGTGCTGGGCCGGACCGTACCCAGCCCGAGCTACGCCGACCTGTTCTTCCTGTGCTTCGCACCGCCCGCCATCGTGGGCCTGCTGGTGCTCGCCAAGCGGCCGGTGACCAGGGCGGGCTGGATCTGCCTCGGGCTGGACGCCTGGCTGATCGGCGGCTCGCTGCTGACCCTCTCCTGGAGCCTCGCGCTCGCCCAGGCGGCCCGGTTCGACGGGTCCAGCGTGGCACACGCCGCGCTGTCCCTGGCGTACCCGCTGCTCGACATCGCCCTCGTCAGCATGGTCCTCGCGCTGCACTTCCGCCGCGCCCCGGGCAACCGCACGGCGGTGAACACCGCGATCGGCGCGCTCGCGCTGACCGTGATGTGCGACGCCCTGTTCACCTCGCCGCTGCTGCACAGCAGTTACCGCTCCGGGCAGCTCCTGGACGCGGGCTGGTTCGCCGGATCGCTGCTGCTCGCCTACGCCCCCTGGGCCGCACCCCGGCGCCGCGGCGCGCAGGAGCCACGGCCGGCCGGCGGACACACCCGCGTGGTCCACGAACACCTGCCGGGCCAGCGGAGCACGGGCCACCAGCACACGACCCCGCCCGCGCAGGGGGGCGAGCACAGCCGGTACCCGGCCGGCCGGCCGCTCAGCGGCTCCCTCGCCGCCCTCACCCCGTACCTCGCCGCGGCCGTGTGCACCCTGGGCATCCTGTACAACGTCCTCAACGGCCGCAGACCCGACCACGTCGTGCTGATCACCGCGGGCGCCGTGGTGCTGGCCCTCGTCATCCGGCAGGGCATCATGCTGCTGGACAACATCACCCTCACCCAGGAACTGGCCCAGAAGGAGAACCACTTCCGGTCCCTGGTGCAGGGCTCCAGCGACGTCATCATGATCGCCGCGCCGAACGGCATCCTCCGGTACGTCTCCCCGGCCGCCGCCGGGGTGTACGGCCGGCCCGCGGAGGAGCTGGTGGGCACCGAGCTGGCCGGCCTCATCCACCCGGAGGACCTGGGCTGTGTGGTGCACGAGGTGCGCCGCTTCCTCGCCGCCAGCCCGCTGGAGGAGGCCACCACGCGCATCGAGTGCCGGTTCCGCTCCGGTGAGGGCGGCTGGCTCAACGTCGAGTCGACCGTCAACCGCCACCACGGCGGGCTCATCTTCAACAGCCGGGACGTGACCGAAAGGGTGCGCCTGCAGGCGCAGTTGCAGCACAACGCCGAGCACGACCCGCTGACCGACCTGCCCAACCGCGCGCTGTTCACCCGGCGCGTGCAGCAGGCCCTGTCCGGCCGCCGGGCCACCGACCGGGGCGCCGCCCTGCGCGGCACGGCCGTGCTCTTCATCGACCTGGACGGCTTCAAGGCCGTCAACGACACGATCGGCCACCAGGCCGGGGACGAGCTGCTCATCCAGGCCGCGCGCAGACTCCAGGACGCCGTCCGGCACGGGGACACCGCCTCCCGGCTCGGCGGTGACGAGTTCGCGGCCCTGATCGCCGGGGACGGCACCCGGGACCGTGCCGCCCGGGAACGGAACATCCTGGAGCTCGCCGACCGCCTCAGGATGACCCTCTCCCAGCCGTACGCCATCGACGGGAACGACGTCCGGGTCAACGCCTCCATCGGCGTCGCCTTCGCCGAACCGGGCCTGGGCGCGGGGGAGCTGCTGCGCAACGCCGACCTGGCGATGTACCGCGCGAAATCGGCCGGAAAGGGCCGGGTAGAGCTGTACAAGCCGCAGATGCAGCAGGACGTCGTCCGCAAGGCGGAGCTGGCCACACGCCTGCGTGCCGCGCTGCACGACGGCGAGTTCGCGCTGCTGCACCAGCCCGTGGTGGGGCTGCAGAACGGCCGGATCACGGCGGTCTCCGCGCAGGCGCGCTGGCGCTCCTCCCAAGGGGTGCTGTTCACCCCGGCCGAGTTCCTGCGGGTGGCCGAGGACGGCGACAAGACCGCCGAGCTGGACCGCTGGATCCTGCAGGAGGCCGTGGAGCGGGCGGCCGAGCGGGCCACGACCGGGCTGGTCGTGCCGGTGGCGGTGCGGATGAGCGCCCGGCGGCTGCTGGACCGCTCGATGCCGCTGGGTTCGGTGGAGGCGCTGCTGACCCGGCACGGGCTGCCGCCCGGGGCGCTGGTCATCGAGCTGACCGAGACCGACCCCCGGGTCTCCCTGGACGAGCTGGAACGGCGGCTGACCGTGCTCAGCCGGCTCGGGGTGCGGATCGCGCTGGACGGCTTCGGCAGCGGCTACGCGGCCATCACGGCTCTGCGGCGGCTGCCCGTGGACATCCTCAAGCTCGACCGCGGTCTGGTCGACGGGCTGGTCGAGTCCGCACGGCTGCACAAGATCACCAGCGGTCTGCTGCGGATCGCCGGCGATCTCGGGCTCCAGTCGGTGGCGGAGGGCGTCGACCTGCCCGAGCAGGTGGTCGCGCTGCGTGCCATGGGCTGCACCCACGGGCAGGGCATGGCGTTCGCCGGGCCGCTGGACGAGTACCGGTTGCGCCGGGCGCTCGGATCCGGCCACTACCCGGTGCCGCACGCCCCGGCCGAACCGGTGTTCGCCGGCGGTGTGCGCGAGCCGAAGGGGGTGTACACAGGGGGTGTTCCCGCTGTCCTGGGAGGCGGCAGTGCCCTGCGTTCACATTCTGAGACTCCCGTCCCACCCACTTGACACGTGGTGCGTGCCGGGGGGAGGGTCAGTGCCATGCGCACCCGAATTCTCGTACTTGGACAGCGCGTCGGCTGAGCTGGGACCCACCGGAGGACGATCCGGAATCCCCAGCGACCATCCCGGCGCGCTCCCCTCGCTTGCCTTGCGGCACGAGGGGTTTTTTGTTGCACGAGTGCCTTTCGTGCAGCGCTCGAACTCCGCCCAAACCTCGCAAAAACCCTCAGCATCGAGAAGAGAATGCCGATGACCGAGCAGGCCACCGGGGCCCACCATCCGCAGCCGCGGCCCCGTTCCGGAGGACAGCAGTCCGCCCCCGTCGAGCACGTCACGGGCGCGCAGTCCCTGATCCGCTCCCTCGAGGAGGTCGGCGCGGACACGGTGTTCGGCATTCCCGGCGGCGCGATCCTGCCGGCGTACGACCCGCTGATGGACTCCACCCGGGTGCGCCACGTCCTGGTCCGCCACGAGCAGGGCGCCGGCCACGCGGCCACGGGTTACGCGCAGGCCACCGGCAAGGTCGGCGTCTGCATGGCGACGAGCGGCCCCGGCGCCACCAACCTGGTCACGCCGATCGCCGACGCGCACATGGACTCCGTGCCGCTGGTCGCCATCACCGGCCAGGTCGCCTCCAAGTCGATCGGCACGGACGCCTTCCAGGAGGCGGACATCGTCGGCATCACCATGCCGATCACGAAGCACAACTTCCTCGTCACCAAGGCCGAGGACATCCCGCGGGTCATCGCGCAGGCGTTCCACATCGCCTCCACCGGACGCCCGGGCCCGGTCCTGGTCGACATCGCCAAGGACGCCCTCCAGGCGAAGACCACCTTCACCTGGCCGCCCACCATGGACCTGCCCGGCTACCGCCCGGTGACCAAGCCGCACGCCAAGCAGATCCGCGAGGCGGCCAAGCTGATCACCTCCGCCCGGCGGCCGGTCCTCTACGTCGGCGGCGGCGTCATCAAGGCGCAGGCCACCGCCGAGCTCAAGGTCCTCGCCGAACTCACCGGAGCGCCCGTCACCACCACCCTGATGGCGCTCGGCGCGTTCCCCGACAGCCACCCGCTGCACGTGGGAATGCCGGGCATGCACGGTGCGGTCACCGCCGTCACCGCGCTGCAGAAGGCCGACCTGATCGTCGCCCTCGGAGCCCGCTTCGACGACCGTGTCACCGGCAAGCTGGACAGCTTCGCCCCGTACGCCAAGATCGTCCACGCCGACATCGACCCGGCCGAGATCGGCAAGAACCGCGCCGCCGACGTGCCGATCGTCGGCGACGCCCGCGAGGTCATCGCCGACCTGGTCCAGGCGGTGCAGAAGGAGCACAGCGAGGGCCACAAGGGCGACTACACCGCCTGGTGGAGCGATCTGAGCCGCTGGCGCGACACCTACCCGCTCGGCTACGACCAGCCCGAGGACGGCTCCCTGTCCCCGCAAGCGGTCATCGAGCGGATCGGGCAGCTCGCCCCCGAGGGCACGATCTTCGCGGCCGGTGTCGGCCAGCACCAGATGTGGTCCGCGCACTTCATCCAGTACGAGCAGCCCGCCACCTGGCTGAACTCCGGCGGCGCCGGAACGATGGGCTACGCGGTCCCGGCCGCCATGGGTGCCAAGGCGGGGCAGCCGGACCGCACCGTCTGGGCGGTCGACGGCGACGGCTGCTTCCAGATGACCAACCAGGAACTGACCACCTGCGCCCTGAACAACATCCCGATCAAGGTCGCCATCATCAACAACGGCGCCCTCGGGATGGTCCGCCAGTGGCAGACCCTCTTCTACAACCAGCGCTACTCCAACACCGTGCTGCACAGCGGTCCGGAGGCCGACGGCAAGCAGCCGAGCGCCGGCACCCGCGTCCCCGACTTCGTGAAGCTGTCGGAGGCCATGGGCTGCCACGCGATCCGCTGCGAGCGCCCGGAGGACCTGGACAAGGTCATCCAGGAGGCGAACTCCATCAACGACCGCCCGGTCGTCGTCGACTTCATCGTCCACGAGGACGCGATGGTGTGGCCGATGGTCGCCGCCGGCACCTCCAACGACGAGATCATGGCTGCCCGGGACGTCCGCCCCGACTTCGGCGACAACGAAGACGACTGAGCGAGAGAGACGAACGAGAAATGTCCAAGCACACGCTCTCCGTCCTGGTGGAGAACACGCCGGGCATCCTGGCCCGGATCGCCGCCCTCTTCTCCCGCCGCGGCTTCAACATCGACTCGCTCGCGGTCGGTGTCACCGAGCACCCCGACATCTCCCGCATCACCATCGTGGTGGGCGTGGAGGACCTGCCGCTGGAGCAGGTGACCAAGCAGCTCAACAAGCTCGTCAACGTGCTGAAGATCGTCGAGCTGGAGCCCGGTCAGGCCGTGCAGCGCGAACTCGTTCTGGTGAAGGTCCGCGCCGACAACGAGACCCGCTCCCAGATCGTGGAGATCGTCCAGCTGTTCCGCGCCAAGACCGTCGACGTCTCCCCGGAGGCCGTCACCATCGAGGCCACCGGGTCCAGCGACAAGCTGTCCGCCATGCTCAAGATGCTGGAGCCGTACGGCATCAAGGAGCTGGTGCAGTCCGGCACGATCGCGATCGGCCGCGGCGCCCGTTCCATCACGGACCGCTCGCTGCGCGCGCTCGACCGATCCGCGTAAGGCTGGATACGGGCGGTCGGTGAATCCCCGGCCGCCCGTATGCCGAGATCCTGAATCTTCCTTCCCCCTCACCGTCATACGGTGGGACGCACCATCTGCACACCAAGGAGAGAACCCAAAGTGGCCGAGCTGTTCTACGACGCCGACGCCGACCTGTCCATCATCCAGGGCCGCAAGGTCGCGGTCATCGGATACGGCAGCCAGGGCCACGCCCACGCGCTGTCGCTGCGCGACTCGGGTGTCGACGTGCGTGTCGGTCTGCACGAGGGCTCCAAGTCCAAGGCCAAGGCCGAGGAGCAGGGCCTGCGCGTGGTGACCCCGGCCGAGGCCGCCACCGAGGCCGACGTCATCATGATCCTCATCCCGGACCCGATCCAGGCCCAGGTCTACGAGGAGTCGATCGCCCCGAACCTGAACGACGGCGACGCGCTGTTCTTCGCGCACGGCTTCAACGTCCGCTTCGGCTTCATCAAGGCCCCGGCAGGCGTCGACGTCGCCCTGGTCGCCCCCAAGGGCCCCGGTCACCTGGTGCGCCGCCAGTACGAGGAGGGCCGTGGCGTCCCCGCGATCGCCGCGGTCGAGCAGGACGCCACCGGCAACGCCTTCCCGCTGGCCCTGTCGTACGCCAAGGCCATCGGCGGCACCCGCGCCGGCGTCATCAAGACGACCTTCACCGAGGAGACCGAGACCGACCTGTTCGGCGAGCAGGCCGTGCTGTGCGGCGGCACCTCCGCCCTGGTCAAGGCCGGCTTCGAGACCCTGGTCGAGGCCGGCTACCAGCCGGAGATCGCCTACTTCGAGTGCCTGCACGAGCTGAAGCTGATCGTCGACCTCATGTATGAGGGCGGCCTGGAGAAGATGCGCTGGTCCGTCTCCGAGACCGCCGAGTGGGGCGACTACGTCACCGGCCCGCGCATCATCACCGACGCCACCAAGGCCGAGATGAAGCAGGTCCTCGCCGAGATCCAGGACGGCACCTTCGCCCAGACCTGGATGGACGAGTACCACGGCGGTCTGAAGAAGTACAACGAGTACAAGCAGCAGGACTCCGAGCACCTGCTGGAGACCACCGGCAAGCAGCTGCGCAAGCTGATGAGCTGGGTCGACGAGGAGGCGTAAGCCTCGCGGACAGGGGCCGGGGCGGATCGCTCCGGCCCCTGTTGTCCACCCCGTCCAGCCCCGGACGGGTGATCCTTCCGCGGAGGCGCAATACGGCCCCCGCAACGCCACTAGACTGCTGCACAACACGCGTCAGGCCCACAGCGTCGTGCGTCTTCCGCGGCTAGCCCCCCTCCTCCGCCTGCGGCCGTCGGGACGGCCGTCCGCATCGCACCTGTGAGGACTCACGTGAGCTCGAAACCTGTCGTACTCATCGCTGAAGAGCTGTCGCCTGCCACCGTCGACGCACTTGGTCCGGACTTCGAGATCCGGCACTGCAACGGAGCGGACCGCTCCGAGCTGATCCCGGCCATCGCCGATGTGGACGCGATCCTGATCCGCTCGGCCACCAAGGTCGACGCCGAGGCCGTCGCCGCCGCGAACAAGCTCAAGGTCGTCGCCCGGGCCGGTGTCGGCCTGGACAACGTCGACGTCTCCGCCGCCACCAAGGCAGGCGTGATGGTCGTCAACGCCCCGACCTCCAACATCGTGACCGCCGCCGAGCTGGCCTGCGGTCTCCTGCTCGCCACCGCCCGCAACATCCCGCAGGCCAACGCCGCGCTGAAGAACGCCGAGTGGAAGCGCAGCAAGTACACCGGCGTCGAGCTGGCCGAGAAGACCCTCGGTGTCGTGGGCCTCGGCCGCATCGGCGCCCTGGTCGCGCAGCGCATGTCCGCCTTCGGCATGAAGGTCGTGGCCTACGACCCCTACGTGCAGCCCGCGCGGGCCGCGCAGATGGGCGTCAAGGTGCTGTCGCTGGACGAGCTGCTGGAGGTCTCCGACTTCATCACCGTCCATCTGCCCAAGACCCCCGAGACCCTCGGCCTGATCGGCGACGAGGCGCTGCGCAAGGTCAAGCCGAGCGTGCGCATCGTCAACGCGGCCCGCGGCGGAATCGTCGACGAGGCGGCGCTGTACGCGGCGCTGAAGGAGGGCCGGGTCGCCGGCGCCGGCCTCGACGTGTACGCCAAGGAGCCCTGCACCGACTCCCCGCTCTTCGAGCTGGACCAGGTCGTGTGCACCCCGCACCTGGGCGCGTCGACGGACGAGGCCCAGGAGAAGGCCGGCATCGCCGTCGCCCGCTCCGTCCGCCTCGCCCTCGCCGGCGAGCTGGTGCCGGACGCCGTCAACGTCCAGGGCGGTGTCATCGCCGAGGACGTCAAGCCGGGCCTGCCGCTCGCCGAGCGCCTCGGCCGCATCTTCACCGCGCTCGCCGGTGAGGTCGCGGTCCGCCTCGACGTCGAGGTCTACGGCGAGATCACCCAGCACGACGTGAAGGTGCTGGAGCTGTCCGCGCTCAAGGGTGTCTTCGAGGACGTCGTCGACGAGACGGTGTCGTACGTCAACGCCCCGCTGTTCGCGCAGGAGCGCGGCGTCGAGGTCCGGCTGACCACCAGCTCGGAGTCGGCCGACCACCGCAACGTGGTGACCGTGCGCGGCACGCTGGGCGACGGCGAGGAGGTGTCGGTCTCCGGCACGCTGGCCGGCCCGAAGCACGTGCAGAAGATCGTCGCGGTCGGCGACTACGACGTCGACCTCGCGCTCGCCGACCACATGGTCGTGCTGCGCTACGAGGACCGTCCGGGTGTCGTCGGCACCGTCGGCCGCATCCTCGGCGAGGCGGGTCTCAACATCGCCGGCATGCAGGTCGCCCGCGCGGCGGCGGGCGGCGAGGCGCTGGCGGTGCTGACCGTCGACGACACGGTGGCCGCCGGTGTACTGGCCGAGGTCGCCTCCGAGATCGGCGCGACGTCCGCCCGCTCGGTGAACCTGGTCTGACGACGCGGCTCCGGGGGCTGCCGCCGCCGGATCCGCTTCGGGCCCTCGCCCGGGCCCGTACGCACGAACGCCGGACAGGCTGAGAGATCTCAGCCTGTCCGGCGTTCTGCCGCTGTCCCGCTTCCCGGTCCCGCTTCCCGGTCCCGCTTCTCGGTCCTAGTTCTCGTCCTCCCGGATCTCGACCTTCCGCAGCGTCACCGCCGCGCCCACCGCCGCCAGCGCCGTCAGCACCGCTCCGGCGATCGCCGCGGCCTGGAAGCCGCTGGTGAACGCCTCCCGGGCGGAGGCGACCAGGGACTCACCGGCCCCGCCGGGCAGGTGCGCGGCCGTGAAGAGGGCGTCGCCCAGGGTCTCGCGGGCCTCGGCCGGAGCGGTGGACGGCATCTCGTGGCGGTAGACCGCCGTACCGATGGAGCCGAGGACGGCCATGCCGAGGGCGCCGCCGAACTCGGTGCTGGTCTCCAGCAGGGAGGAGGCCGTGCCCGCCCGCTCCACCGGTGCGCTGCTCATGGCCAGGTCGACCAGCTGGGACGTGATCGCGACCATGCCGCAGGCGAGGACGCCGGCCCCGGCCAGCACCAGCCACAGCGAGTCGGTGCCGATGAGGGTGAGCGTCGAGTAGCCGGCCGCCATGGCGACGAAGCCGCCGGCGACGACGTACCCGCGGTTGACGCCCCGCTGGACGAGCAGTGCGGTGACCGGACCGGCGAAACCGATGAACACGGAGGGCAGCAGGCTCCACAGGGCGGCCGCCAGCGGGGTCTTGCCGAGGACCGACTGCAGGTACTGCGTGGTGAAGATGGCCGAGCCCAGCATGGCGAGCGCGGCGACGAGGTTCAGGACCAGCGCCGGGGCGAAGCCGTGGCCCTTCAGCAGGGCCGGCGGGATCAGCGGCGAGGCGCTGGTGCGCTGCCGGCGGACGAACAGCGCCGCGAAGAGCAGACCGACGGCGACCGAGACGACGTACAGCGGGTGCCAGCCCTCGGTGGGGATCTCCTTCAGGCCGTAGATCACGGGGAGCACGGCGGCCAGCGACAGCGGGACGCTCAGCCAGTCGAAGCGGCCGGGCTCGGGGTTCCTCGACTCGGGCAGCAGCACCGGGCCGAGGACGAGCAGCAGCGCCATCGCGGGCAGGTTGACCAGGAAGACCGAGCCCCACCAGAAGTGCTCGACCAGGACGCCGCTCATCACCGAACCGAGGGCGATGCCGCCGGTCATCACGCCGGACCACAGGCCGATCGCCTTCGCCCGCTGGGCGGGGTCGGTGAACATCGTGCGCACCAGCGCCATCGTGGACGGCATCAGGGTCGCGCCGCCGATGCCGAGGATCGCGCGGGCCGCGATCAGGGTCTCGGCGCTATTGGCGTAGGCCGCGAGGAGCGAGGCGCCGCCGAAGGCGGCGGCGCCCATGAGCAGCAGCCTGCGGCGGCCGATGCGGTCGCCGAGCGAACCCATGGTCATCAGCAGGCCGGCCAGGACGAAGCCGTAGACATCGAAGATCCACAGCTGCTGGGTGCCGCTCGGGTGCAGGTCCGCGCTGATCGCGGGGGCCGCGAAGTACAGGACGGAGACGTCCATCGAGACCAGCAGCAGCGGCAGCATCAGCACGCCCATGGCGGTCCACTCGCGGCGTCCGGCGCGGCCGGGGGCGGCGCTGCCGGCGCCGACGGGGTTGGTGGTGCTCGTCGAGTTCTCCATGCCGAGAACTGTACGGACGTCTTAGACGCTTGTCTAGAACGAATGTATAAGTCATTCGTCTAGGACAGTTGTATGGACGCCGGGTAGGCTGACCGCATGGGACACCGTGAGGATCTGCTCGAAGGCGCCAAGCGCTGCCTGCTGGAGAAGGGGTTCCTGCGCACGACCGCGCGGGACATCGTCAAGGAGTCGGGCACCAACCTGGCGTCGATCGGCTACCACTACGGGTCGAAGGCCGAGCTCCTGGTGCAGGCGTACATCGCGTTGATCGAAGGCGTGGGGGAGCGGTTCGACCCGGGGCTCGGCGGGCAGGTCACGCAGCCTCCCGGGTCGCTGGAGCGCTTCGAGGAGGTGTGGGCCAGCATCATCCGCACGGTGCCCGAGTCGCGGGCGATCTGGCTGCTGAGCTTCGAGCTGATGTTCCAGGACGAGCGCCTGGAGGAGGTGCGCAAGCTGCTCGCCGAGGCGCAGCGGGACGGCCGCGCGGGGCTCACGGCCCTGTTCGGCGGCGTCCCGGAGGCCGACCTCGACCCGGAGGCGGTCGAGACCGAGGGCCGCCTCTACCAGACCCTGCTCAACGGCCTCATGGTCCAGTGGCTCTTCGACCCCGCCTCGGCGAGCACCGCCGAGCAGCTCACGGAGGGGCTGCGGCGGGTGATGCGGGGAGCCGCGAAGAGCTGACCCGGCCCTCCGCGCGGGCGCCGGAAGGCCCGTGTTGCGGCCGGTCCCCGGGCGCGGAAGAGTGAGCCCATGGGCCGGACCCCGCTCCCGGAACCCCGTTCGCGATGGCCGTGACCGAGACCTCGACCCCGGTGCTGATCGTCGGCGGCGGGCCGGTCGGGCTCACCGCCCGGGCCCTGCTGGCACGCTGGGGCGTACCGGCGCTGCTGGTCGAGAGGCACGCGGAGTTGTCGCCCTTCCCCCGCTCCCGGCTGGTCAACGTGCGGTCGATGGAGATCTACCGCCGGCTCGGACTCGCCGACCGGATCACCGCTCGCGCGTTCGCGCCGGAGTACGGCCGGGTCCGCTTCCGCGACACCCTGCACGGCCGTGACTTCGCCACGGCGGCGATGGCCGGGGTCCGTGCGCCGGTGCCCGAGAGCCCCGTGACCGGCGTGGTCACCTCGCAGGACCGGCTGGAGCCCACCCTGCTCGGCGCGGCGGACGCGCCGGTCCGGTTCGGGGCGGAAGTCGTCGGCCTCACCGAGGAGCCGGACGGCGTCGTGGCCCTGCTCGACGGGCGGGGGCAGGGCGCCGCGAGCCGCGTCCGCGCCCGTTACGTCCTCGCCGCCGACGGGGCGAACTCCACGGTCCGGCAGCTGCTGGGGATCGGCACCACCGGGCCGGGGGCGCTGGGCGGCTTCACCACCGTCGTCTTCGACGCCGACCTCGGCCGCTGGTGCGCCCGGCAGCCGGCCGGCGTCTACTTCACCGCGCACGGCTCCTTCGCCCCGCTCTACCCCGAGGGCGGCTGGGCCTGGTTCGGCCCCACGCCCGAAGACGCCGCGCACGCCGACTGGTCCGGCATCGTCACCCGCGCCCTCGGCCCGGACGCCGGCGTACGGGCGGAGGTGGTGCGCGTCCAGCACTGGGTGATGAACGCGTTCGTCGCCGACCGCTTCCGCCACGGGCGGACCCTGCTGGCCGGTGACGCCGCGCACGCGGTCCCGATCATCGGCGGGCTCGGCATGAACGCGGGGCTCGCCGATGTGCACAACCTCTGCTGGAAACTGGCGGGAGTGCTGCACGGCTGGGCCGGACCGGGCCTGCTGGAGACCTACGGAACGGAACGCCTGCCCGTCGCCCGGGCGACACTCCGTCAGGCGGTCGCCAACGCACGCCTCCTGGGACGCGTGCAGAGCCGCCGCCGGGAACAGCTCGGCAGCGGTGCGGCGGACTCGGACGCCGTGGAGACGCCCTGGTCGGAACGGTACTTCGCGCAACTCGGCCTCGTACTCGGCGTCACCTACCGCTCCACCGCCGTCCTCCCCGACCCCGACCCGGCCACGGCCCCGGAAACGGACACCGGCACGGACGACCCCACAAACCCGCGCCCGGACACCGGAAGGGGCGACACCGGAGCCCCGGAGGCCGGCACCCGCACGTACGCCGCCGCCGACCCGGAAACAGACAGCGGCACGGACGGCGCCGCCGACCCGGAGGCCGGCACCGGCACGGACGGCTCCGCGGAGGCCGGGGCAGGCAGCGGCACGGACTACGTCCCCACCGCCGAGCCGGGGCGGCGCATGCCGCACCTCTGGCTCGCGCCCGGCCGCTCGACCCTCGACACCTGCGGCGAGTGGTTCACCCTGCTCACCCCGGACCCGGCCGGCTGGACGCGACACCCCGGCGCCCCCTGGCCGCTGCGCGTCGAGCGGCTGCCCGGCGAGCACGCCCGCCGCTGGGGCCTCGGCCCGCGCGGCGCACTGCTCGTCCGCCCCGACGGCCACATCGGCGCCCGCTGGCCCGAGCGCCCGGCCGGCGCCGCCGGCCTCCGCCACGCCCTCGCCGCGATCACCGGTTCGCGGGCCGCCCGGCCGTGATCCGCGAGCCGCTCACAGCCGCGCCCGCTTCAACGCCATGTGCAGCAGCAGCCGGTCCTCCCCGTCGTCCAGGTCGAGGCCGGTCAGCTGCTCCACCCGGGACAGCCGGTAGTACAGGGTCTGGCGGTGGACGCCCAGCTCGGAGGCGGTGCGGCCGGCCTGGCCCGCGCAGTCGAGGTAGACCTCGGCCGTCCGGGCCAGCTCCCGGTGGGCGGGGGAGAGCAGCGGGCCGACCACGCGGTCGTGCGCGGCCTCCGGCGGAAGTGCGGTCAGCAGCCGGTACGGCCCGATCCGCGCCCACTGGGCGATCGGCCCGAACCGCGGCTCGGCCAGCGCGGCGCGCGCGGCGGCCGACGCCTCCAGCCAGACCGCGTCCAGCTCGGCGAGTCCCGTGCGGGGCTCGCCGACCCCCGCGGCGCAGGCGCCGGCCCGGACGTCGGAGGCGAATCCCGCGGCGACCGCCGCCGCCACCCGGGCCCCGGCCCCGCGCGCCGTTCCGGCCGCCGCCCCGCGGGCCGCCTCGGCCTCCTTCAGCAGCCGCGCGGCCGCCGCCAGTGCCGGCGTGCCGGTCTCCGTGGTCCGCAGCCGGACCAGCAGTGCCAGGCTCTGCCCCGTCGCGCCCCACGGCAGCGTGCACAGCGCCGCGGCGTGGGGGATCGTGCGGGCCGCGGGGGCGTCGTCCGGGTCGGCCGACGGCCAGGGGGCGACACAGACCAGCGTGAGGGGGCCGTCGGCGCGGGGGCCGAGGGCGGTGCGCAGGTCGGCCACCGCCATGTCCCGCTGCCAGCCCCGTTCCGCGGTGAGCACCGCCCGCAGCTCCCGGCTCAGCCCCGCCCCGGCCTCCGCCTCGTCCGCGAGCAGCGCCCCGATCCGGCCCGCCACCTCCATCGCGGCGGCCAGCTGCGCGTCCGTCGGCCCCGGATCGCCGTCCAGGAGCCAGACGTAGCCGAGAACGACACCCCGGTGCCGTACCGGCAGACAGATCCGGCCGCGGTAGACCCCGGCCTCCGTGCTCGGCGGGATCCGCACCGGGCCGGTCGCGCGCGTGATGCCGAAGCCCTCGAACCAGGACCGGACCGTCGCCGTGGAGCGCCGGGTCAGGATCGAGCGGGTGCGCACCGGGTCCAGCGCGGAGGCGTCCAGCTCGTCGTCGCTGTCGTACGCGCCGAAGGCGATCAGCTCGAAGTCGCGGTTCTCCAGGGTCGCCGGGACGCCCAGCAGCTCCGAGATCTCGTCCACCAGCTCCTGGTAGTCCGCCTTGTATTCCGCCGCCACTCGGGCATTCTCCCCCATTTCCCGGCGTCCTTCATACATCTGTCTGAGATCCCGGGCACGGATGCGTGACAGCTGTCGATGGCCCAGGATCGGAGAGATCCTTAGGTTTCACGGTGGTTCTCCGTGCCGTACCCGAATCGTCGGGTGGCGGCCGTTTTGGTCCTTGTCTGTGGAGGTGCCCCGTGCTGGGTCCCGTGATTCTCGCCGCGTCGCGCAGCGACCGGATGCGACGCCTGATCTCGGCGGCCCCGGTGACCAAGCAGGTCGTCGACCGCTTCATCCCCGGCGAGACCGTGGCCGACATCGTCCCGATCGTCAAGGATCTGACGGACAAGGGCCTGGAGCTGACGATGGACGTCGTCGGCGAGGACATCACCACCCCCGAGCAGGCCACCCACGCCCGCGACGCCTACCTGGCGCTGATCGACCACCTCAAGGAGCTGGAGCTCGGCGAGCGGGTCGAGATGTCGGTGAAGCTGTCCATGTTCGGGCAGGCGCTGGAGGGCGGCCACGAGCTGGCCCTCGCGAACGTCCGGCCGGTCGTCGAGGCCGCCGCCGCCATCGGTACGACGGTCACCCTGGACGCCGAGGACCACACCACCCTGGACTCGATGTTCGCCATCCACGAGGAGCTGCGGAAGGACTTCCCGGGGACCGGCTGCGTCATCCAGGCCTACCTGTTCCGCACCGAGGCCGACGCCCGCCGCCTGGCGGAGTCCGGCAGCCGCGTGCGTCTGGTCAAGGGCGCCTACAAGGAGCCCGCCGAGGTCGCCTACCAGCAGAAGCACGAGATCGACAAGGCCTATGTGCGTGTCCTGAGGACCCTGATGGAGGGCGAGGGCTACCCGATGATCGGGTCGCACGACCCGCGCCTGATCGCCATAGCCCAGGAGCTGGCCCACAAGGCCGGCCGCAAGCTCGACGAGTACGAGTTCCAGATGCTGTACGGCATCCGCGGCGACGAGCACCTGCGGCTGGCCGCCGAGGGCCACCGCATGCGCGTCTACACCGCGTACGGCACGGACTGGTACGGCTACTTCATGCGCCGTCTCGCGGAAAAGCCGGCCAACCTGCGGTTCTTCGTCCGCAGCATGATCACCAAGGGCTGACCCGAACACCCGCTCACGTACAAGGAGTCAAGGATCTCATGGACGCTGTGACCCAGGTCCCCACCCCCGTCAACGAGCCGGTGCACGGCTACGCCCCCGGCTCGCCCGAGCGCGCCCGCCTGGAGGTCAAGCTCAAGGAGCTGGCCGAGAACCCGATCGACCTGCCGATGACCATCGGCGGCGAGAAGCGGATGGGCGGCGGCGAGACCTTCCAGGTCGTCCAGCCGCACAACCACAAGGCCGTCATCGGCACCGGCCGCCACGCCACCCAGCAGGACGCGCAGGACGCCGTGGACGCGGCCCTCGCCGCCGCCCCGGCCTGGCGCGCCATGTCCTTCGACGACCGCGCGGCGATCATCCTGCGCGCCGCCGAGCTGCTGTCCGGCCCGTGGCGCGAGACCATCGCCGCCTCCACCATGCTCGGCCAGTCGAAGACCGCCCAGCAGGCGGAGATCGACAGCCCCTGTGAGCTGGTCGACTTCTGGCGCTTCAACGTCCACTACGCCCGCCAGATCCTGGCCGAGCAGCCCCCGGCGAACTCCCCGGGCGTGTGGAACCGCATGGACCACCGCCCGCTGGAGGGCTTCGTCTACGCGATCACGCCGTTCAACTTCTCGGCGATCGCGGCCAACCTGCCCACCGCCCCCGCCCTGATGGGCAACGTGGTGGTCTGGAAGCCGTCCCCGACCCAGACCCACGCGGCCGTCCTGCTCATGCAGCTGCTGGAGGAGGCGGGCCTGCCCAAGGGCGTCATCAACCTCGTCACCGGTGACGGCATCGAGGTCTCCAAGGTCGCCCTCGAGCACCGCGACCTCGCGGGCATCCACTTCACCGGCTCGACCAAGACCTTCCAGCACCTGTGGAAGACGGTCGGCAACAACATCGAGAAGTACCGCTCCTACCCGCGCCTGGTCGGCGAGACCGGCGGCAAGGACTTCCTGGTCGCCCACCCGAGCGCCGACCGCGCCGTGCTGAAGACCGCCCTGACCCGCGGTGCCTTCGAGTACCAGGGCCAGAAGTGCTCGGCCACCTCCCGCGCCTACATCCCGGCCTCCATCTGGAACTCGGGCTTCAAGGAGGAGTTCGCGGCCGAGGTCGACTACCTCACCATGGGTGACGTCACCGATCTGTCGAACTTCATCGGCGCCGTGATCGACGACCGCTCGTTCGCCAAGAACAAGGCCGCGATCGACCGCGCCAAGCAGGACCCGACCTGCACGATTGTGGCCGGCGGCACCTACGACGACTCGGTCGGCTACTTCGTCCGCCCGACCGTCGTCGAGTGCACCGACCCGGAGAACGAGGTCTTCACCACCGAGTACTTCGGCCCGTTCCTCGCCGTGTACGTCTACGAGGACGACCAGTACGACGAGATGCTGACCCAGATGGAGTCGGTCTCGGACTACGCGCTCACCGGTTCGGTCATCTCGAACGACCGCGCGGCCGCCGCGTACACGATGGAGAAGCTCCGCTACGCCGCGGGCAACTTCTACATCAACGACAAGTCGACCGGTGCCGTCGTCGGCCAGCAGCCCTTCGGCGGCGGCCGGGCCTCCGGCACCAACGACAAGGCCGGCGCCCCGCAGAACCTGATGCGCTGGACGCTGACCCGCGCCATCAAGGAGACCCTGGTCGCGCCGACCGACTACGGGTACCCGCACATGGGCTGACCAGCCCCGCGATCTCGGGCCGGGAGGACTGCCACGAGCAGGCTTCCCGGCCCGTTTCCATGCCCGGGGGCTTCCCCGCCCGCCGTCGGGTCAGAGGTTCCGGCCGAGGAACTCCCGCATCAGCCCGGCGATCTGGTCCGCGTGGGTCTCCAGGGCGAAGTGGCCGGTGGGCAGGAGGTGGATCTCGGCCTCCGGGAGGTCCCGCCGGAAGGCCAGCGCCCCCTCCGGCACGAAGATCTCGTCGTGCGCGCCCCACACCGCGAGCAGCGGGACCCGGCTCTCGCGGAAGTAGGCGTGGAAGGCCGGGTACAGCGCGAAGTTGGCGCCGTAGTCGGAGATCAGGTCGAGCTGGATCTCCGCCTGGCCGGGCCGCGCGATCCGGGCGGTGTCGTGCTCGTAGGCGTCCGGGCTGACCAGGGTCGGGTCCTGGACCCCGTGCAGGTACTGCCACTTGATGCCGTCAGGGGAGTAGATCTCCCGTACCGGCGCCTCGGTCTCGGGCGTCCGCTTCTCGATCAGTGCCAGCACCGGCGCCCAGGCCTCGGCGCCGAGCCCCTCCTCGTAGGCGTTGCCGTTCTGCGTGACGATCGCGGTCACGCGGCCGGGATGGGCTAGGGCGAGGCGCAGACCGATCGGGGCGCCGTAGTCCTGGATGTAGAGGGCGTACCGCTCCAGCCCCAGCAGCTGCGTGAACTCGTCGGTGACCGAGGCCAGTTCGTCGAAGGTGTACGGGAACGCGGAGGGGTCCGGCATCGCCGAGCGGCCGAAGCCGATGTGGTCCGGGGCGATCACCCGGTACCGGTCGGCGAGGAGCGGGATCAGGTCGCGGAACATGTGCGAGCTGCTCGGGAAGCCGTGCAGGAGCAGCAGGACCGGGGCGTCGGCGGGGCCGGCCTCGCGGTAGTGCACGTCGAGGCCGCGGACGGTCAGGTTGCGGTGGTGGACCTGGTGCGTGGGCATGACGGCAGTCCAGCACACCCACCCCTAACCGGTCAAGAGAGTTTTAACAGTTAGATGCGGCGGGTGGGTGCGACACTGGACGGCATGACCCCTCGCCTCCGGCTCGCCCACACCGCCGACCTCGAAGCATCCGAACTCCGCGCCGTCCGCGCCCTGTTGGACGCCGCTTTCGACGGGGACCTCTCCGACGAGGACTGGGAGCACGGGCTGGGCGGCCTGCACGCGCTCGTCCATGACGAGGCGGGCCTCGCCGCGCACGGTGCGGTCGTGATGCGCCGGCTGCGGCACCGGGGGCGCTGGCTGCGCACCGGGTACGTGGAGGCCGTCGCCGTCCGCGCCGACGTGCGGCGCACCGGACTCGGCGGGCGGGTGACGGCCGAGCTGGAGCGGGTGATCGGACGCGCCTACGACCTCGGCGCGCTGTCCGCCAGTGAGGACGGAGCCCTGCTGTACGAGGCCCGGGGGTGGCAGCGGTGGCCCGGACAGGTGCACGCCCTCTCGCCGGACGGGATCGTCCGGCTGCCGGACGAGGAGGGGGGCGTGTATCTGCGGCCCGGGCTCGCCGGACCGCTCGACCCGGCCGGCGAGCTGGTCTTCGACTGGCGGGACGGGGACGTCACCTGAGGACGGGTCAGGAACCGGCGCGGACCAGGATCTTGCCGGTGTTGCCGCCGCGCAGCATCAGCAGGAACGCCTCCACGATCCGCTCGAACCCGTCGATCACGGTCTCGTCGGCGGCCAGCGCCCCGCTGCGCAGGTGCGGCACCGCGAAGTCGTACAGCTCCTCCTGGGCGTCCTGGTAGTCGCTCACCAGGAAGCCCTCGATGCGCAGGCTCTTCTCCACCACGTCGGCGTGGTCGAACAGCACCGGGGGCGCCTCCGGGGTGTTGTACTGCCCGATCGTGCCGACCCGTACCACCCGGCCGCGCGTCCGCAGCGCGCCGATCGCCGCGCCGAGATGGTCGCCGCCGACGTTGTCGACGAAGACGTCCAGACCGGTGGGCGCGGCCTCGGCGAGGAGGTCCGCGACCGGACCGGTGCGGTAGTCGAAGGCGGCGTCGTAACCGACGTGGTCCCTTAGGTACGCCGCCTTCCCGGGCGTGCCGGTGCTGCCGATCAGCCGGCCCGCGCCGAGCAGCCGCGCGAACCGGCCGGTCGCCGTGCCGACCCCGCCCGCCGCGCCCGAGACGAACAGGTCCTCGCCCTCGCGCAGCCGGGCGATCCGGGTCAGGGCGACGTACGCGGTCAGGCCCGTGCCGCCGAGCACGCTCAGGTACGCCGAGAGCGGGACGCCCGGATGGGACGGGATCCGGCGGATCTCCTCCGGGCGTACCACCGCGTGGGTGCGCCAGCCCTGTCGGTGCAGGACGATCTGTCCCTCGGCCAGGGACGGGCTGCGGGAGTCCACCACCCGGCCCAGCGTGCGGCCCTCCAGCGGGGCGTCCAGCTCGAAGTCCCCGTCCATCATCTCCCGGTGGTACGGGTCCACCGACCAGTACAGGTTCTCCACCAGGACGGTGCCCGGGGCCGGCTCCGGGACCGGGGACTCGGCGAAGCGGAAGTGGCCGGCCGTCGGGAAGCCGGCGGGGCGGGCGGTCTGGTGCACGGTGAGCGCGGTCTCGGTCATGGCAGTGACCGTAGGCAGGAATGCGCGCGGCGGGCAGAGGGTTGGGTTCATGGAACGCGCCGGCCCATGAACCGGCCGCATAGATGCAGGTGGGAGACCCTCGTGGCAGCTGCCGACCTCGCCCCTCAGGAGCTGCGTGTCCTCGTCGCCGTGGCCGACGAGGGCGGTTTCTCCAGCGCCGCCGTACGGCTCGGGGCCACCCAGTCCGCGGTCTCCCACGCCGTCCGCGGCATCGAACGCAAGCTGGGCGCGGTGCTGTTCGAGCGCGGCCGGTTCGGTGCCCGGCCGACCCCCGCCGGGGAGCGCGCGGCGGCCCACGCCCGGCGCGTGCTGCGCATGCTGGAGGCGATGGCGGCCGACGTCCGGGGCGCGGACACCGGCGAGATCGCGGGCCGGCTGCGGATCGCCGCGTTCCGCAGCGCGGCCCTCCATCTGCTGCCGCCGGCCCTGGAGCGGCTGGCCGCCCTGCACCCGGGCGTCGAGGTGACCGTCGCCGTCGTACGGGAAGTCGGGCCCGGCACCGCGGGCGAGGTCGCCGCCGGACGGGCCGACCTCGGCATCGCCACCTTCGGCGACACCCCGGCCCTGCCCGCCGGACTGATCGGCGGGGTGCTGCTGGAGGAGCCGTACTCCCTGGTGCACCCGGCCGGGAACCCGGCCCCCCGGACGCTGCCGCTCGTCGACTGGACGGAGAACTGCGGCTCCTACACCCGCGACTGGTGGGCCGCCCAGGACTGGATCCCGGCGGCGACCGTCACCGCCGAGGACGACGGAGCCGTGCTGGCGATGGTGGGCAGCGGACTCGGCATGGCGATCATGCCCGCGCTCTCCCTCGCCGCAGCCCCGCCCGCGGTGGAGATCACCGACCTCGGGCCGGGACGGCCGTACCGGTCCATCGGGTACGCGACCACACCGGAACTGGCCGCCACCAGCGCCGTACGGGCCCTGATCCGCATCCTGCGGTCCCTCGGCCGGAGTACCCCCGAACGCGCGAAAGCCCAGCTCAGGGCGGTGTGATCCAGCCCGCCGTCTCAGATAGTAGGAAGTCCGAGTAATTGGGCAGACAGACGCGGGCCGCTCCCTTAGCTTGGGAGGAGCCGAACGTCTCGCTCGATCCAGCGAATGGCGGTCGTGAGCCGGGCCCTGTGCAGGTAACCCCTGCGCCCGACGCTCCCCGCCCCTCCGGCGTCTCGCACCCCTCAAACCGCCGCGCTCCGCGTTCATGCCGAAGGAGTCGATTCCCATGGCCGAGACGACCGTCCGCCGCCGAGTCCGCCACGCGACCCGCGCCGGCGAGTCCGACCGCAAGAACGCCGCCGCCGCCCTCCAGCGCGCCCTGGACCGCCGGGACAACGGCGGCGAGACCGGTCACTGAGCCGGACGGCCCGCCGGACGCCGCGCCGCACGGGATGCGGCGCGGCCCGCACCGCCGCACCGCTCCCGGGCCGAAGTCCGGCACCCCTCCCACGCACGGGTGAACATGAGCCGGCGGACGGACGCCCGCGACCCGTCCGGGTGTCCGCATGACGGACAGTGCGTGTCATCCCATGGGACGAGGAGTAGGGTGCCGACATGTCTCGCAGCATCAATCTCGCAGTGATCCCCGGTGACGGCATCGGCCAGGAGGTCGTGGCCGAGGGTCTCAAGGTCCTCTCCGCCGTCCTGCCGCAGGATGTGAAGCTGGAGACCAAGGAGTTCGACTTCGGCGCCCGGCGCTACCACGCCACCGGTGAGACCCTCACCGACGGCGACCTGGAGCAGCTCAAGCGGCACGACGCCATCCTGCTCGGCGCGATCGGCGACCCGTCGGTGCCCTCCGGCGTCCTGGAGCGCGGCTTCCTGCTCAAGCTCCGCTTCGCCTTCGACCACCACGTCAACCTGCGCCCGTCGAAGCTGCTCCCGGGTGTCGCCACCCCGCTCGCCGGCCAGCCGGAGATCGACTTCGTCGTCGTCCGCGAGGGCACCGAGGGCCCGTACACCGGCAACGGCGGCACGATCCGCAAGGGCACCGAGCACGAGGTCGCCACCGAGGTGTCCGTCAACACCGCCTTCGGTGTCGAGCGCGTGGTCCGCGACGCCTTCGCCCGCGCCCAGGCCCGCCCCCGCAAGAAGCTGACGCTGGTCCACAAGAACAACGTGCTGACCTTCGCCGGCCACCTGTGGACGAACATCTTCAACAAGGTGGCCGAGGAGTTCCCCGAGGTCACCACCGACTACATCCACGTCGACGCGGCGACGATCTACCTGGTCACCGACCCCGGCCGGTTCGACGTCATCGTCACCGACAACCTCTTCGGCGACATCATCACCGACCTCGCCGCGGCCGTCTCCGGCGGCATCGGGGTGGCCGCGTCCGGCAACATCAACCCCGGCCGCGAGTTCCCGTCCATGTTCGAGCCGGTCCATGGCTCGGCCCCGGACATCGCAGGCCAGGGCAAGGCCGACCCCACGGCCACCGTCCTGTCCGTCGCCCTGCTGCTGCGCCACCTCGGCTACGACAGCGAGGCCGACCGCATCGATGCGGCGGTCACCGCCGACCTCACCGAGCGTGCCGGCAAGCCCGCCCGCTCCACCTCCGAGATCGGCGACGCGCTCGCCGTACGCGTAGCCGGCTGACCCGCCGCGCTACCACCCAGCCGCCGGGTCGCAACCGCACCCGGCGGCTTTTCCTGTGCCTTGCCGGGTGCCACCATCAACCCTGGACCGCTTCACCCTGTTTCCGTCCGCTACCGCCGCCGCGCGATAATCGAACGCGGAGCCGCGATATGAGGGAATGCTCGGACGTCCTAGCACCGACGACCGGCAGTACAGGCGTGACCGCGGCCCGTCACTACAACCGGTGAAGGACAACCACTGATGACGACGCCCACGATCGAGCTCAAGCCCTCCGCCAGCCCGCTCGCCGCCGCCGAGCGCGAGGCGATTCTGGCTGACCCGGGGTTCGGCCGCCACTTCACCGACCACATGGTGACGATCAAGTGGACCGAGGGCCGCGGCTGGCACGACGCGCAGCTCGTTCCGTACGGCCCCATCTCCCTGGACCCCTCGACCCACGTCCTGCACTACGGCCAGGAGATCTTCGAGGGCCTGAAGGCCTACCGTCAGCCCGACGGTTCGATCGCGCTGTTCCGCCCCGAGGCCAACGCGCGTCGCTTCCGCAACTCCGCCCGCCGCATGGCCATGGCCGAGCTGCCCGAGGAGCTGTTCATCGACGCCCTGGACGCGCTGCTCACCCAGGACGCCGACTGGGTTCCGCCGCACGGCGGCGAGGCGTCCCTCTACCTGCGGCCGTTCATGTTCGCCACGGAGGCCGCGCTCGGCGTCCACCCGGCGAACGAGTACCTGTTCATGCTGATCGCCTCCCCGTCCGGCGCCTACTTCTCCGGCGGTGTGAAGCCGGTCACCATCTGGGTCTCCGAGGACCACGTCCGCGCGGTCCCGGGCGGCACCGGCGACGCCAAGACCGGCGGCAACTACGCCGCCTCCCTGCTGCCGCAGGCCGAGGCCGCCGCGCACGGCTGCGACCAGGTCGTCTACCTCGACGCGGTCACCCGCACCAAGGTGGAGGAGAGCGGCAGCATGAACGTCGCCTTCGTGTACGGCGACCGGATCGTCACCCCGTCGCTCACCGGCTCCATCCTGGAGGGCATCACCCGCGACTCCCTGCTCCAGGTCGCCCGCGACCTCGGCTACACCGCCGAGGAGGGCGTGGTCACGCTGGAGCAGTGGCGTGCGGACGCGGCGTCCGGTGCGCTGACCGAGGTCTTCGCCTGCGGTACGGCGGCCGTGGTCACCCCGATCGGCCACGCCAAGACCAAATCGGACCAGTGGACCCACGGCGACGGCACGCCCGGCCCGGTCACCCAGCGGCTGCGCGAGGCCCTGCTCGGCATCCAGCGCGGCATGACCGAGGACAAGCACGGCTGGATGCACAAGGTCGGCTAACCGCGCGGTTCGAACTGCCTGGAAGGGGCGTCGGGCGTCCGCGGGTCCGTGGAGAGCGGCCGCGCAGTTCCCGGCGCCCCTTCGGCGCGCTGTCCGGCCGGCGTCAGCAGCAGGTACACCAGCCCGCCGACCAGCCCCGACAGCAGGAAGCTGCAGTCCACCCCGCCGGTCAGGCGCAGCAGGGGGCCCTCGTACGACGGCAGGGAGACCGCCAGCAGGCCGACGAGCGCGCCGGCCGCCCAGGACGCGGTGGCCCGGACGTTCCAGCCGGACCGGTACCAGTAGATCCCGCCCCGCGAGCGGCGGTTGAAGACCTGCAGGGCGTCGGCGTCGTACGTGCCGCGACAGCGGACGAAGCCGATGAGGGTGACGACCGCCCACGGGGTGCCGATGGCGGTGAGCAGGAGCACGAAGGACGTCATCGCCGACTGCGCGTTCCAGGCGTAGTGGCCGGCGAAGACGCAGGCGGTGGCCACGACCGCGACCGTGCTGGTGGCTCGGGCGCGGGAGGCGCGGGGCAGGATCGCGTCCAGGTCCAGGCCCATCGAGTACAGCATCAGACCCGCGTTGCCGACCGAGCCGGCCGTGGCGGCCAGCAGCAGCGGCACCAGGTACCAGGCGGGCGAGGCCGCGACCAGCGGCCCCGCGTAGTCGACGGCCGCGTGGGCCGCGTACGCCGTGAAGGTGCCGAACAGCTGCGGCACCAGCAGCCCCAGGACCAGGCCGAGCCAGGTGGCGTGCAGGACGCGGCGGCCGGAGTGCCGGGCGGGGGAGATGTAGCGGGTGTAGTCGCCGAGCAGGGTGATGAAGGCGATGGGCCCGGACAGTCCCGCCGCCACCGCCGCCAGGAACCAGGTGGGCCAGAAGGAGCCCAGCAGATAGCCGCCCGCGTCCGGCAGCGCGGCGGTGGTGAAGTGCGGGGCGTAGGCGAGGACGCCGAGCAGCAGCAGGGCCGTCATGCCGACGGCCAGCACCCGGGACATCGCGAGCAGGACGCGGTAGCCGTAGACCGCGCCCGTGACGGTCGCCGCGGCGAGCACCCCGTAGACGAGGGCGTACGACAGCCCGTTCGCCGGCACCCCGAAGAGCCGGCCGAGGACCATCAGCATCACGTCCCCGCCGATCCACACGGTCAGCGCGGTGTAGCCGAGGGCGAGCAGCAGCCCGACGACCGAGCCGACCAGCCGCCCGCGCACCCCGAACTGGGCGCCGGAGGAGGTGGACAGGTTGGTCGCGGTGCGCAGGGAGACCAGCGCGAGCGGGGCCGTGAACAGCGTGCCGATCACCGTGCCCGCCACGACGGCGCTCACCGACGCCCACCAGCCGAGCCCGAAGGACGGCGGCAGCCAGCCGAAGATGATCACGCCTAGGCAGAGGTTGGAGCCGAGGAGGATCGACACGAGATCACGCGGACCGCTGGTCCGCTCCTCGTCCGGGATGGTGTCGACTCCGCGCTGTTCGATCGGCATGGCTGGTCTCCTTCGACGGCCGCCACTGGTTTAGAGCGACGTTCAATGTGACGTGAACCGTCGGCCCCGGTCAATGCTTCTGTTTCATGAATTCTGTGTTTAGAGTGATGCTCTAACCCGTGGAGGACAAGGAGGTGCCGCGTCGTGAGACTGACCCCAACGGAACGTGACCGGCTGCTGCTCTTCGGAGCCGCCGAGCTGGCCCGGGCCCGCCGGGCGCGCGGCCTCCGGCTCAACGTGCCGGAGGCCACCGCGCTGATCGCGGACACCGTCTGTGAGGCCGCCCGGGACGGCAGGCGGCTCGCCGAGGCCATCGAGGCCGCCCGCTCCGTGCTCGGACCCGAGGACGTGCTGCCGGGCGTCGCCGACGTCGTCAGCGAGGTGATGGTCGAGGCCGTCTTCGACGACGGCTCCCGGCTCGCGGTCGTCTCCGACCCCATCGGCGGCAGCCTCGGCGAGCGGGCGCCGGGCGCGCTCCTCCCCGGCCCCGGGCACGCCGACCCCGAGCCGGCCGTCCGGCTCCGCGTCACCAACACCGCGGCCGTGCCGGTCTCCGTCACCTCCCACTTCCACTTCTTCGAGGCCAACCCGCGCCTCGACTTCGACCGCGCGGCCGCCTACGGCATGCGGCTCGCCGTACCCGCCGGCTCCTCGGTCCGCTTCGGGCCGGGCGAGAGCGAGGAGGTCGGGCTCGTCCCCGTGGGCGGCGAGCGGATCGCGATCGGCTTCGCCGGACTGGTCGACGGGCCGCTGGACGCGCCCGGAGCGCGGGAGGAGGCCCTGCGCAGGGCCGCCGCCTGCGGATATCTCGGTGTCACGACGGAAGGAGGCCGGTGATGAGCCGCTCGAAGGGACGAGAGGTGAGCCGGGCGATCCATGTCGACCCGCACGCCTACGCGGCCACCCACGGCCCCCGCGCCGGCGACCGCGTCCGCCTCGGCGACTCCGGACTGACCATCCGCGTCGAGTCCGACGCCCAGAGGTACGGCGACGAGTTCCTGGCCGGCTTCGGCAAGACCGCCCGTGACGGACTGCACCTGAAGGCCGCCGCCGTCCGCGACACCTGTGACGTCGTGATCAGCAACGTCGTCGTGATCGACGCGGTGCAGGGCATCCGCAAGGTGTCCATCGGCATCCGCGAGGGCCGCATCTGTGCGATCGGGCGGGCCGGCAACCCGGACACCCTCGACGGCGTCGACGTGGTCGTCGGCACGGGTACGTCCATCGTGTCCGGCGAGGGGCTCATCGCCACCGCCGGTGCCGTGGACACGCACGTCCACCTGCTGTCGCCGCGCATCATGGAGGCGTCCCTCGCCTCCGGCGTCACCACGATCATCGGGCAGGAGTTCGGCCCGGTGTGGGGCGTCGGCGTCAACTCGCCCTGGGCGCTGCGCCACGCCTTCAACGCCTTCGACGCCTGGCCGGTCAACATCGGCTTCCTGGGCCGGGGTTCGTCCTCCCACGACGCACCGCTGATCGAGGCGCTCGCCGAGGGCGGCGCCAGCGGCTTCAAGGTGCACGAGGACATGGGCGCCCACACCCGCGCCCTGGACACCGCGCTGCGGGTCGCCGAGGAGCACGACGTCCAGGTGGCCCTGCACAGCGACGGCCTGAACGAGTGCCTGTCGGTCGAGGACACCCTGAGGGTGCTTCAGGGCCGCACCATCCACGCCTTCCACATCGAGGGCTGCGGCGGCGGACACGTGCCCAATGTGCTGAAGATGGCCGGCGTACCGAACGTCATCGGCTCCTCCACCAACCCCACCCTGCCCTTCGGCCGGGACGCGGTCGCCGAGCACTACGGCATGATCGTCTCCGTCCACGACCTCAAGCCCGACCTGCCCGGCGACGCGGCCATGGCCCGCGACCGGATCCGGGCCGGCACGATGGGCGCCGAGGACGTGCTGCACGACCTGGGCGCGATCGGCATCACCTCCTCCGACGCCCAGGGCATGGGCCGCGCCGGGGAGACCGTGCGCCGCACCTTCGCCATGGCCGGCAAGATGAAGGCCGAGCTGGGCCCGATGGAGGGCGACGGCGAGGGCGACGACAACGCCCGCGTCCTGCGCTACATGGCCAAGCTGACCATCAACCCGGCCCTCGCGCACGGCCTCGCCCACGAGGTCGGCTCGATCGAGGCCGGCAAGCTCGCCGACATCGTGCTGTGGCGCCCCGAGTACTTCGGCGCCAAACCGCAGCTCGTCCTCAAGGCCGGTTTCCCGGCGTACGGCGTGGTCGGCGACCCCAACGCGGCCACCGACGCCTGCGAACCGCTCGTCCTCGGCCCGCAGTTCGGCTCCTACGGCGCCACGGCCGCGGACATCTCCGTCGCCTTCGTCGCCCGGGCCGCCGTCGACCAGGGCAACGACACCATGCCCACCCGCCGGCGCCGGGTCGCCGTGCGCGGCACCCGCGGGATCGGGCCCGCCGACCTGCGGCTGAACGCCCGTGTCGGAGCCGTCGACGTCGACCAGCGCACCGGTCTGGTCACCCTCGACGGCGACCCGCTGCGCTCCGAGCCGGCCGACTCCGTCTCCCTCAACCGCCTCTACTTCCTCTGAAGACTTGGGAACGCACATGACCACGCCTGCCGCCGACGGCTTCCGCATGCCTGCCGAGTGGACCCCGCACGAGCGCACCTGGATGGCCTGGCCCAGCCCCAACCCCACCTTCGACGACCCGGACGACCTCCGCCTCTCCCGCATGGCCTGGGCCTCGGTGGCCCGCGCCGTCCTCCGCTTCGAGCCCGTGACCGTCGTGTGCGGCCCCGGCCAGTCGGCCGAGGCGCAGGCCCTGCTCGGCCCGGGAGCCGAGACGGTCGAGCGCGAGCTGGACGACGCCTGGATGCGGGACATCGGCCCCACCTTCCTCACCGGCGACAAGGGCGAACTGGCCGCCGTCGACTGGACCTTCAACGGCTGGGGCGCCCAGGACTGGGCCCGCTGGGAGCACGACTCGAAGATCGGCGCGTACGTCTCCGACCTCGCGGGCGCGAAGACGTACGCCTCGAAGCTGGTCAACGAGGGCGGCGCGATCCACGTCGACGGCGAGGGCACCGTCCTGCTCACCGAGACCGTGCAGCTGGGCCCCGAGCGCAACCCGCACTGGTCCCGCGAGGAGGTCGAGGCCGAGATACACGCCCACCTCGGCACCAGCAAGGCGATCTGGCTGCCGCGCGGCCTCACCGGCGACTACCCGCCCTACGGCTTCGGCACCCTCGGCCATGTCGACATCGTGGCCGCCTTCGCCCGCCCGGGCGTCGTGGTCGCCCACCACCAGCCGGACCCGGCGCACCCCGACCACGAGGTCACCAAGGAGGTCATCGGCCTGCTGAAGTCGGCGACCGACGCCCGGGGCCGCAAGCTGGAGGTCGTCGAGGTACCCGCCCCGACCGTCCTGGAGGCCGACGGCCACTGGGCCGACTACTCCTACATCAACCACTACATCTGCAACGGCGGCGTCGTGCTCTGCGGCTTCGACGACCCGCGCGACGAGATCGCCGCCGGCATCTTCCGCCGCCTGTTCCCCGAGCGGACGGTGACCCTGGTGGACGCGCGGACGATCTTCGCGGGCGGCGGCGGCATCCACTGCATCACGCAGCAGCAGCCGAAGACCCGGTGACGAGGGCGGTCAGGTAGAACATACGCGTGGATGTACTGCTCTGCGCCGCGCGCGCCCACCGGCTCACCGGGCCGGTCCGGCGTCCCGACGAGATGCCCGGGGCCCCCGGCCGGCACGGGCGGCCCGGCCCGCACGGACGGCGGCGCCCCCCGGCACCGCTGCCGCGCGGCGCCCGCGCGGCAGCGGTGCCGCACGGCGGCCGCGCGCCGCACCGGCCGGACGCCGTCGTGGCGGATCCTCCGCGGAGGGTGCGGGCATGACCGAGACACCGTCCCCCCGTCGCCGCACCCCGGCCCCGCCCCGCGAGGACGTCCTCGCCGCGGCCATGGACATGATCGCCGAGCGGGGGCTGGAGAAGCTCACCATGGCGGGGCTGGGCCGTGAGGTCGGCATGAGCAGCGGCCACCTGCTGTACTACTTCCGCTCCAAGGACGAGCTGCTGCTGCGGACCCTGGAGTGGAGCGAGGGCCGCCTCGGCGCGGAGCGGGGCCGGCTCCTCACCGGCCCCGGAACCGCCCGCGAGCGCCTGTCCGCCTATGTCGACCTGTACGTGCCCGACGGCCACCGCGACCCGCACTGGACGCTGTGGCTGGAGGTCTGGAACCGCTCGCAGAACGCCGACGACGACGCCCGCGCCCGGCAGGCCGCGATCGAGGGGGCCTGGCACCGCGACCTGGTCGCGCTGATCGCCGAGGGCGTGTCCCGCGGCGAGTTCCGCAGCGTGGACGCGGACCGCTTCGCGGCGCGGCTGCGGGCACTGCTGGACGGGTTCTCCATCCACGTCGCCATCGGGCTGCGCGGTACCGACCGTGAGCAAGTCATAGAGCACGTGAGGGAGTTCATCGAGCAAGGGCTCACTGTGACTCCGTAGGGACGCGGGCCGGCATCGATGTGCGGCTCCGCCACGTAAGCGCGACCGGCCGGGACGCTCCCGCGCTCCGCGTCCGGCGGCAAGCCCGACGGCGGCATCGGAATCGTTTCCTCCGCCACCGGGCATGTACCGGCCCATGGGACGACATCACTGGAAGAAGATCTGGGTCGGCTCGGCGGGCAACATGGTCGAGTGGTTCGACTGGTTCGTGTACGCGAGCTTCGCCACCTACTTCGCCGGCGCCTTCTTCCCGAGCGGCAACCCCACCGCCCAGCTGATGAACACCGCCGGCATCTTCGCCGTCGGATTCTTCATGCGGCCGGTGGGCGGCTGGCTGCTGGGCAGGGTCGGCGACCGCAAGGGCCGCAAGGCGGCGCTCACCCTGACCGTCACACTCATGTCGGCGTCGGCGGTCCTCATCGCCGTCGCCCCCACCTACTCGGTGGCCGGCTACGGCGGCGCGCTCGTCCTGCTCGTCGCCCGCCTGCTCCAGGGCCTGTCGGTCGGCGGCGAGTACGCGGCCAGCGCCACCTATCTCACCGAGGCCTCGGACCCGGCCAGGCGCGGCTTCGCCTCCAGCTTCCAGTACGTGTCCATGACGGCCGGCCAGATCGTCGGGCTGGGCCTGCAGATCGTCCTCCAGCGCACCATGTCCGACGACGCGCTGCACAGCTACGGCTGGCGCATCCCGTTCGTCGTGGGAGCGCTCGGCGCGGCGGTCGTCTTCTATCTGCGCCGCAGCATGCTGGAGACCGAGGTGTACGCGCAGGACGCCTCGCACGACGAGGAGCGCGGCACCCTGCGCGCCCTGTGGCGGTACCGGCGGGAGGCGTTCCTGGTCGTCGCCCTCACCATGGGCGGCACGGTGGCCTACTACACGTACACCACCTATCTCACGAAGTACCTCTCCAACTCCGCCGGCCTGTCCAAGGAGACGGCCACCCTGGTCTCCTTCACCGCGCTGACCGTCTTCGCCGCGCTGCAGCCGCTCGCGGGCGCCCTCTCCGACCGGATCGGCCGCCGCCCGCTGCTCATCACCTTCGCGGTCGGCTCCACCTTCCTCACCGTCCCGGTCATGACCCTGCTCAAGCACGTCGACGGCTACTGGCCCGCCCTCGGTCTCGCCCTGCTCGCGCTGGTCGTGGTCACCGGCTACACCTCCATCAACGCCTGCGTGAAGGCCGAGCTGTTCCCGACCGGCGTGCGCGCCCTCGGTGTGGCCCTGCCGTACGCCATCGCCAACGCCCTCTTCGGCGGCACCGCCGAATACGTCGCCCTGTGGTTCAAGAAGGCCGGCATCGAGTCCGGCTTCTACTGGTACGTGGCCGGCTGTGCCGCCGTGTCCCTGGTGGTGTACGTCACCATGCGTGAGACGAAGGACCTGGACCTGTCCCGGGTGAAGCCGGGCCGGGGAGCCGGAGAGGAATCGGGGGAGTCCAGCCTGACGACCGCATCCTGAGACGGGCGGTGAGCCGGGGGCCGTGCTGTGCCAGACTGCCCCCGTGCTCTCGTTCCCCATGATTATGGGCAGCAGGCGCGCCGGTCCGCAGTGACCACCTCGTACGACCAGGTGCGGGTGGCCACCGTCGTCTTCGACCCGCGCGCAGACCTCTCGCACCCGCGAGGGGTTTTTTCGTTTTCCGGCCCACCTTCAGCCGGGAACGGAGCGCGAGGGAGTATTGGGGGGACGGTGGAGCCGGTCATTCCGGTAAGACCGAAGATTCACAATCAGGAGCCTTGAGACCAATGACCGAGACGGAAACCAGCGAGCTCGACGACTCGTTCCACGTCTTCGACACCACGCTGCGCGACGGCGCGCAGCGCGAGGGAATCAACCTCACCGTCGCGGACAAGCTCGCCATCGCACGGCACCTGGACGACTTCGGCGTGGGCTTCATCGAGGGCGGCTGGCCCGGCGCGAACCCCCGGGACACCGAGTTCTTCGCCCGCGCGCGGGCCGAGATCGACTTCCGGCACGCCCAGCTGGTCGCCTTCGGCGCCACCCGCCGCGCCGGCGCGAAGGCCGCCGACGACCCGCAGGTCAACGCCCTGCTGGAGTCCGGCGCCCCGGTGATCACCCTGGTCGCCAAGTCGCACGACCGGCACGTGGAGCTGGCGCTGCGCACCACCCTGGACGAGAACCTGGAGATGGTCCGCGACACCGTGTCGTACCTGAGGGACCAGGGCCGCCGGGTCTTCGTCGACTGCGAGCACTTCTTCGACGGCTACCGCGCCAACCCCGAGTACGCCAAGGCGGTCGTCCGCACGGCCGCCGAGGCCGGCGCCGACGTCGTCATCCTCTGCGACACCAACGGCGGCATGCTCCCCGCCCAGGTCAACGCGGTCGTCTCCACCGTCCTCGCCGACACCGGCGCCCGGCTCGGCATCCACGCCCAGGACGACACCGGCTGCGCGGTCGCCAACACCCTGGCCGCCGTGGACGCGGGCGCGACCCACGTGCAGTGCACGGCCAACGGGTACGGCGAGCGCGTCGGCAACGCCAACCTGTTCCCGGTGGTCGCGGCCCTGGAGCTGAAGTACGGCAAGAAGGTGCTGCCCGACGGCAAGCTCCGCGAGACGACCCGCGTCTCCCACGCCATCGCCGAGGTCGTCAACCTGACGCCGTCCACGCACCAGCCGTACGTGGGCGTGTCGGCCTTCGCGCACAAGGCCGGCCTGCACGCCTCCGCCATCAAGGTCGACCCCGACCTGTACCAGCACATCGCCCCCGAACTGGTCGGCAACACCATGCGGATGCTGGTCTCCGACATGGCGGGCCGCGCCTCCATCGAGCTGAAGGGCAAGGAGCTCGGCATCGACGTCGGCGATGACCGCGAGCTGGTCGGCCGGGTGGTCGAACGCGTGAAGGAGCGCGAGCTCAGGGGATACACCTACGAGGCCGCCGACGCCTCCTTCGAGCTGCTGCTGCGCGCCGAGGTCGAGGGCCGGCCGCTGAAGTACTTCGACGTCGAGTCCTGGCGGGCCATCGTGGAGGACCGGCCCGACGGCACCCACGCCAACGAGGCCACGGTCAAACTGTGGGCCAAGAGCGAGCGGATCGTCGCCACCGCGGAGGGCAACGGCCCGGTCAACGCGCTGGACCGTGCCCTGCGGGTGGCGCTGGAGAAGATCTACCCGCAGCTCGCCAAGCTGGAGCTGGTCGACTACCGGGTCCGCATCCTGGAGGGCAAGCACGGTACGTCGTCCACCACCCGCGTGCTGATCTCCACCTCGGACGGCACCGGCGAGTGGGCCACGGTCGGCGTGGCCGAGAACGTCATCGCCGCCTCCTGGCAGGCGCTGGAGGACGCGTACACGTACGGCCTCCTCCGGGCGGGCGTGGAGCCGGCCCGGTAGCCACAGTGGAGGCATGACCCCAGACACGAGTGACGTGCTGTCCCGGGCCCGCGTCGCGACCCGGCTGCCCGCCCGGGACCTGGACCGGGCCCGGCGCTTCTACGCCGAGAAGCTCGGCCTGTACCCGGTGGACGAGCGGCCCGGCGGGCTGCTGTACCGGTGCGCGGGCGTGGACTTCGTCGTGTTCCGCTCGACGGGGGCCTCGCCCGGCACCTTCACCCAGATGGCCTTCGAGGTGGACGACATCGCGGCGGCCGTGACGGAGCTGCGCGGCCGGGGCGTGGTCTTCGAGGAGGTCGACGTGCCCGGCTTCCGCACCCGGGACGGCATCGCCGAGATCGAGGGCAACTACCCGAGCAAGGGCGCGCGCGCCGAGCGGGGCGCCTGGTTCCGGGACAGCGAGGGGAACCTGCTGGGGATCGGCGAGCTGATCCTGTGAGGCTCAGGGCGCCCGCCAGATGTTGTCGAAGGCCACGTTCTCGATGCGGCGCCGCTCGCGCACGGCCTCCAGCTCCGTCACCGCGTCGCCGACCGCCACCAGCACCGTGACGACCGCCTCGTCCTCGGGCTCGGGTGCGGCCGGGCGGTCGTCCGGGATGCGCAGGGTGGACGCGAGACCCGCCAGGACGGGCTCGTGGGCCCACCAGCGGTCCGCCGCGTGCCGTCGGGCGGGGGTGTCGGCCTCCGGGTCGTCCCGGTCACGCAGCGCGAACCGGCGCCGGCGCCTCCCGGTGAGCTGCCCCTCGGCCTCCAGCACGTCCCGGTACGCCGTGGCCAGCCCCTGCCCGCGCCGCCACAGCCAGTCCTCGACCGTCTCGTACGGCTCCGTCCGGACCAGCGCGGCTCCCGCCTCGTCCAGGAGCCGGTCACCCGTGGTCAGCACCGGCCCCGGCACGATCCGCCCGTCGTGCAGGGTGAGCGCCCGGGCGCCGAGGAGGTCGACCAGTTCCGCCCCGGCCAGCGCGAGCGACAGATCCCCCTGCTCGACGGGCTGCTCGCGGGGGATGTCCAGGCTGACGAGGAACAGGTCCTGCGGTGTCGTCATGGAGACTCCCAGGTCGCCGGGTGCCGGGAACGGGCGGTCCTCCCCATCGTCCCCCAGCCGCCGGGCGGACGCCGCTCAGCACGCGTCGCGGGCGAGCCGCTCGAACGCGCCGGGGCTCATCGCCCGGCCGTCCGCCGAGACCTGGCCGGGCCTCAGCCGGGCGACCTGCTCGGTGGTGAACTCCACGATCCCGTGGCAGGAGTCACCGCTGACGTAGTGGCGGAACGTGAGGACGTACGAGTGCCGGGGCAGCGGCCGCCGGGCACCCCGGTGCCGGGCCTCCCACCGGGCGGGCGGGGCGAACAGGGGGAAGCCGGTGTCACCGCGCGGCTCCTCGTCCCCCGCGTCCCAGCCGGTGGTGGCGGGCCCTCCCCGGCCCGGCGCGGCCGCCCGTCCAGGCGCGGGCGCGTGCAGGCGTCGTCGCCGCACGGCCGGAACACCGCGTAGGCCTTCCCGTCCGCCCCGGCCCGCACCCCCGCGAGCGGCAGGCCGACGGCGCCGCAGCCGCTCAGCGGCAGCACCCCGCCGAGGACCCCCGCGACCACGGCCCCCGTGCGCCTCATGATCCGCCCCACCGCCCTACCGCAAGGTCCACTTCTGGTTGGCGGCCCCGGTGCACGACCAGATCTGCGTCCGGGCCCCGTTGGCCGACGAGTTGTCGCTGACGTCGAGGCACTTGTCCGCCGCCGTGTTCACCACATCACCCGTGGCCGCGTCGTACGACCACCGTTGGGCACCGGTCCCGTTGCAGTCGTACAACTGCACCTTGGCCCCGTTCGCCGTCGACGCGGAGGTCACGTCGAGGCACTTGCCGAGCGCCCGGACCGAGCCGTCGGCCTGGACGGTCCACTGCTGGGCGGCGCTGCCGTTGCAGTCGTAGAGCTGCACCGCCGTGCCGTCGGCGCTCGAACCGCCCGCCACGTCCAGGCACTTGCCGGCGAGCCCCACGAAGGCGCCGGTGCCGCCGCCACCGCCGGACTGGGTGCCGGACCAGGTGAAGGTGGCCGACGTCTTGCCGGGCAGCGAGTAAGTGGCGTGCTGCGAACCCCAGTTGATGGTGACCGTCTTCGCCGAGGTCGCGTCGTTGTAGGCGATCAGCGCTTTGCTGCCGTCCGGGTTGCGCCAGGCCACGTTCGGCACCGCGCCGGACGCCGTGGAGGCGATGCGCTGGGCGCCGGGGCGGACGAACTTGGTCAGGTGGCCCATGGTGTAGTACTCGACCGTGTAGTCGACCGTCCCGCTCGCGCCGTCCCCGTCGTGCACGGTGATCAGGCCGGTGCAGGTGCCGCAACCGCCGTTGTGCGGGCCCATGTTCTGGTCCACGGCCAGCGACCACTTGGTCACCGACTTCGCCCAGTTGCGGGTGTAGTCGATGATGTTGGACATGTCCTCGCGCTGCTGGTTGGCGATCCAGGTGCCGCCGGAGTGCTCGGTGCCGAAGGCGTCCAGCGCCGGGTACCGGTTGTGCACGGTCGTCTGCTCGGCGATGTCACCGCCGTAGCCGTGCCAGGCGATGCCGCCGAAGTTGGGGTGGCTGCGCACGGCCGCGTCGTCCACGGTCTGGGCGGCGTAGGAGTCGTAGACGTCCCAGTTCCAGTCGTGCGCCAGCACCTTGGTGGTCAGGCCCGCCGCCTGGAGCTTCGGCAGCAGCTCGCTCTTGGTGAAGTACGCGAGCCCGCTCGCGTTCCAGCTCATCGACGGGTAGCCGGAACAGCAGGTCGGCTCGTTCTGCGCGGTGACGTAGGAGACGTTGACGCCCTGGTTCTTGTATCCCTGGAGGTACTTCACGAAGTAGGAGGCGTACGCCCCGTAGTCCTCGGCCTTCAGCCAGCCCCCGTTGAGCGAGCCGCTGTCCTTCATCCAGGCCGGCGCCGTCCACGGCGAGGCCATCACGGTCAGGGACGGGTTCAGCTGCAGCGCCTGCCTCGTCAGCGGGACGACGTCCGCGAGGTCGTGCGCGAGGGAGAACTTCGACAGCGACGGGTCGCTCTGGCCGGCCGGCACGTCGTCATAGGTGTAGCCGTACCGGGCCAGGTCCGAGGCGCCCATCGGGTTGCGCAGGAACGACAGGCCGATGCCGTCCGTCGGCGAGAACAGCTTGCGCATGGTCGCGTCCCGGGTCGCCTGGGACAGCGCCCCGCTGCTGTTCATCAGCCAGGCGGCGGTGTCCGTGAAGGACGCGCCGCCGCCGGTGAAGGTCTGGTAGCGGGTGTTCTCGTCCACGGTGATGTTCTCGCCGCCGCCACCCGTCCCGGACTGGAAGGCGAACGGTGCCTGGGCCTGCAGGCCGCGCACGACGTGCCGGCCGGCCGAGTCGTCGGTGGTGGTGAGATAGGCGGTGACCTGCTCACCGGCCGCGTGCGCGGGGGGCACGGCCACGCTGACACCGGCGGCGGAGAGCAGCCCGGCGAGCAGCAGCCGGACTGTGCGGGGGGATCTCCTCATGGTGCGTCGCCCTTCCTCTCGGGTCGACAAAGCTGACAGGGCGTCTTGACTGGTCTGTGCGCCCTTAGTTAACTCACGGCGTGAGCTAAGCCCTGAGTGAACCACGAGAGCCGAGGGAAGGTCCATGCGAAGAACCGCCCTGCTCGCCTCCGCCGCACTGCTCGCCGGTCTGCTGCCCTGGGCGGCGACGGCGCGGGCCGCCGACGAGCCGGCCCCTGTCCCCGTCGACCGCTTCGAGGGTGAGATCCCCTTCGCCACCCAGCCCGCCGAGGGCATCTTCACCTGGGGCGGCGACGGCGACGACCCGCCCACCCTCCGTCTCGCCGACCGCGCCGACGCCCCCGAAGGCGGCAAGGTGCTCGCCGGCGGCTACGACATCAGCGGCTACGGCGGCTTCACCCACGACTTCGCCGCCACCGCACCCGCCCACGACTGGTCCGCCCACCGGGGCATCCGCTTCTGGTGGGACGGCCGGAACAACGGCCGGAAGATCGCCTTCGAGATCAAGGACGGCGGCGCGAACGGCGAGGCCTCCGAACTCTGGACCACCTCCTTCACCGACGACTTCACCGGCTGGAAGCAGATCGAGCTCCCCTTCACCGACTTCGTCTACCGCACCGACTACCAGCCCGTCGGCGGCATCGACCACGTCCTCGGCCTCAAGGAGATGTGGGGCTACGCCCTCACCCTCCCGGCAGGCACCAAGGGCGACTTCGCCCTGGACGACGTCGAGCTGTACGGGACGGCCGACCAGGCGCTGCGCGCCACCGTCACCACCGGCGCGCCCGTCGTCCCCGTCCAGGAGGGCAGGACGGCCGAGGTGCGCGTCACCGTGGCCACCACCGGCGACCAGCCCCTCGCCGACCCGGTCACCGTCACCTACGCCACGGCGGACGGCACCGCGACCGCCGGCACCGACTACACCCCCGTCTCCGGCACCCTCACCTTCCCGGCCGGCACCGCCTCGGGCACCACCCGGACCGTCGAGGTGCCCACCCGCCGGGACCGGGCGGCCGAACCCGCCGAGACCATCCCGCTGAAACTCACGGTCACCGGCGCGAAGGCCCCCACCGAGACCCCGCAGGTCGTCGTCGACGCGCACGGACTGCCCTACCTCGACGCCAGGCTGCCGGTCAGGAAGCGCGTCGCGGACCTGCTCGGCCGGATGTCCCTCGCGGAGAAGGCCGGCCAGATGACCCAGGCCGAACGCGGCGCGATGACCCGGCCCGGCGACATCGCCGGGTACGCCCTCGGCTCCCTGCTCTCCGGCGGCGGCTCGACACCCACGCCCAACACCCCCGAGGCCTGGGCGAAGATGATCGACGGCTTCCAGCTGCGCACCCGGGCGACGCGCTACCAGATCCCGCTGATCTACGGCGTCGACGCGGTCCACGGCCACAACAACCTGACCGGCGCCACGGTCATGCCGCACAACATCGGCATCGGCGCCACCCGGGACCCCTCGCTCGCCCAGCAGACCGGCGCGGTGACGGCCGCCGAGGTCCGCGCCACCGGCGTCCCCTGGGACTTCGCGCCCTGCCTGTGTGTGAGCCGCGACGAACGCTGGGGCCGGTCCTACGAGTCCTTCGGCGAGGACCCCGCGCTCGTCGAGTCCATGGAGACCGTGATCCAGGGACTCCAGGGCCGCGCGGACGGACGGGACCTGAAGCGCGGCGACAAGGTGCTCGCCACGGCCAAGCACTTCGTGGCCGACGGCGGCACCGCGTACGGCTCCTCGACCACGGGGACGTACACCACCGACCAGGGCGTCACCACGGTCACCCGCGAACAGCTGGAGGACGTCCACCTCGCGCCCTACCGCGAGGCCGTCGACCGGGGCGTCGGCACGGTCATGCCGTCGTACTCCTCCCTGGACATCGGTGACGGCAAGGGCGCGGTGAAGATGCACGCCCGCGGCGACATGATCGACGGCGTGCTCAAGGACCGCCTGGGCTTCGACGGCTTCGTCATCAGCGACTGGAACGCCATCGACCAGCTACCCGGCGACTACGCCGCCCACGTCCGCACGGCCGTCGGCGCGGGCCTGGACATGATGATGGTGCCGTACGGCTACAAGGACTTCACGGCCGCGCTCATCGACGAGGTGAAGGCGGGCCGGATCGGCGAGGACCGCGTCGACGACGCCGTCGCCCGCATCCTCACCCAGAAGTTCCGGCTGGGCCTCTTCGAACACCCCTACGCCGACACCGGCGGCGCCGCCGCCATCGGCTCCCCGGCCCACCGCGAGGTGGCCCGCCGAGCCGCCGCCGAGTCGCAGGTGCTGCTGAAGAACGCGGGCGGACTGCTGCCGCTGAAGAAGAGCGAGAAGGTGTACGTCGCCGGGTCCAACGCCGACGACATCGGCAACCAGACCGGCGGCTGGACCCTCACCTGGCAGGGCGCCTCCGGCGACACCGTCCCCGGCACGACCGTCCTCCAGGGCCTGCGCCGGGCCGGCGGCGACGTCACCTACTCCAAGGACGCCTCCGCCCCGACCGGCGGCTACGACGCCGGCGTGGTCGTCGTCGGCGAGACCCCCTACGCCGAGGGCGTCGGCGACGTCGGCAACGGCCACTCCCTGTCCCTGTCCGCCGCCGACCGGGCCGCCGTGGACAAGGTGTGCGGGGCCATGAAGTGCGCGGTACTGATCGTCTCCGGCCGCCCGCAGCTCATCGGCGACCGGCTGGACGAGATCGACGCCCTGGTCGCCTCCTGGCTGCCCGGCACCGAGGGCGAGGGCGTCGCCGACGTCCTCTACGGCGAGCGCCCCTTCACCGGACAGCTGCCCGTCACCTGGCCCAGGTCGGAGGCCCAGCTGCCGGTCAACGTCGGTGACACGTCGTACGACCCCCAGTTCCCCTACGGCTGGGGCCTGACCACCCGCACCCGGATTCCGGAGGGCGGTACCGCCACCCTGCGTGACCTCGGGGCCCGGGCGGCCGCTGCCGAACGGCACGGGGACGACCGGGCCGGGCGCGCGCTGGTCACCAGGGCCCGCCTGCTGGTCCAGCGGAAGGCGGGCGACCACCTCACGCAGGCGGTGTCCCGGCCCTTCGCCGACGCCGACCACCTGCTGCTGACCGGCAGATACGGAAAGGCGGTGGAGAAGCTGGCGCAGGCCTACCGCGCGGCCTGACCTCCGGAGCCGACTGCATGACCGGTTTGGGGAGGCTTCGGGTAGTTTCGAGGTATGAAGGCCGTTCCGCGGACCCGAAGCCTCCCCGCACTGCTGGCCGTCCTGACCCTGGTGCTGGCGACCCTGTTCGCGCTCGCGCCCGGGACGAGGGCGGACACCGGCATCTCCACGATCGCCGCGGCCCTGCGCAAGGGCCCGGTCTACGTCGACCCCGCGGCCCGCGACCAGCTGTCCGCGGCGGACGCCGACACCCTCGCCAAGCGGATCAAGGACGCCGGCAAGCCCCTGTTCATCACGGTCCTCCCGGCCGGCTACCGCACCACGAACCTCTTCACCGACCTGCGCGCGGCCACCGGAGTCACCGGCCTGTACGGCATCCGCCTCGGTGACCGCTTCGACGCCCGCGCCGACTCCTCCGTCATGTCGGCCACGGCCCGGCAGAACCTGGTCACCAGCGTCCAGGGCGAGGACGCCAAGGCCCAGCTGACCGACTTCACCGACCGCGCCCTGGCCAACATGGGCGGCCACGCCCCCAGGGGCTGGGGCGGCTCGGCCGGTGACGGCGGCGGAGCCTCCGCCACGGCACTGGTCACGGCGGCCGTGGTGCTGGTGGCCGCCGGCGCCGGCGGATACGCCCTGGTCCGCCGCGGCCGCAGGCGCCGTGAGCAGGAGCAGCGGGCCGCGCTGGACCGGCTGCGGGTGGTCGTGGACGAGGACATCACCGCCTTCGGCGAGGAACTCGACCGCCTCGACTTCCACCCCTCGGAAGCGGGTGCCGACGACGCCATGCGCGCCGACTACGAGCGCGCCCTGGACGCCTACGACTCCGCCAAACAGCGCATGACGGCGGCGACCAGGCCGGAGGACGTCCGCTCGGTCACCGAGGCACTGGAGGACGGCCGCTTCTCCCTCGCCCAACTGGCCGCACGGCGCGAACACCGCCCGCTCCCGGAGCGCCGGCCGCCCTGCTTCTTCGACCCCCGGCACGGACCCTCGGTCACCGACGCCACCTGGACCCCGCCCGGCGGGGCCGCCCGCCAGGTCCCGGTCTGCGCGGCCGACGCCACCCGGCTGGCCGACGGCCGCGACCCGGTGGTCCGCGAGGTCGACACGGAGTACGGCCGCCGCCCCTACTGGGACGCGGGCCCGGCCTACGGCCCCTGGGCCGGCGGCTACTTCGGCGGCGGCCTCCTGCCCGGCCTCCTCGTCGGCACACTGCTGGGCGGCATGATGGCCACCCCGTCCTACGCGGCCGACTACGGCACCGGCTACGGCGACTTCGGCTCCGGCGGCTACGAGGGCGGCGACGTCTCCGGCACTGACTTCGACGCCGGCGACTTCGGCGGCGGCTTCGGCGACGGCGGGGGCTTCGACGGGGGTGGGGGCGGGGGCGGGGACTTCGGCGGCGGCTTCTGACCCGACGCCGACGACTTCGGTGGGGGTGGGGGCTTCGGTGGGGGAGGCGACTTCGGCGGGGGCTTCGGCGGGGGTGGGTGTTGGGTCGGCTGCGGTGGCCCGTGTGGTACGGGAGCGTTGGGCCGCCCGCTTCTCGGTGATTGCCAGGCTTCCGCGAGCCGAGTCAAGGGCGCTCCCGTTCCGCTGCGCTCCACTCCCGCGTCGCCTTCGGCGATGGCCCTCCGGGCCACCCTTGACACGGCTCGCTCCAGCCCGGAGGAGAAGCGAGCGAGCGGCCCGGAAAGAGGTTGCCCGAGCGCGTTCGCGGCCACCGGCACCACATCGGCACCGCCCTCGGACGGGGCGCGGCCGCCGCTCGCAAGCACGCCGGGCCGGATCAGCGGCTTGCGGCCCCGGGGGGGGGGAGGGTGAGGGGGTGGTTGCGCGTCGTGCGGGGGAGTGGTTGTACGTCCGCGGGTTCCCAGCCCCGGGTGCCCGGGTGAGTCCAGCGGCTTCGGCACGTTGGACCGAGCCCACCCGAGTCCCCACCTCTCACCGCCTCACCGGACGGGGGCTCACCCCTCGCCGACCCATCCGCCCAGCCTCTCCATCGGACGGTCCTACGCCCCCCCACGCCCCCTCCCACCCCTCACTTCGCGGCGATTGGCGGATGTGTGCCAAGGGACGCGGCGAAGGGGCCAGGTCACGGGGTTGGGTGGGGGTGGGAGGGTGGCTCAGATCTGCCAATCGCAGGGCTCGTGTGGCCTGATGGACTGGCGGGGCTGAGGGGGCCACTCGTGGTCGCCGGGTTCTCGGGGGGCCGGCGGACGCCGGGGTCACGCGTTCTTGATCGCGGAGATGTCGAAGACCAGCTTGATCTTGTCGGAGATCAGGACGCCACCGGTCTCCAGGGCGGCGTTCCAGGTCAGGCCCCACTCGGAGCGCAGGAGCTCGGCCTTGCCCTCGAAGCCGACGCGCTCGTTGCCGAAGGGGTCCGTCGCGGCGCCGTTGAACTCCAGGTCGATGGAGATCTGCTTGGTGACACCGAGCAGGGAGAGGTCGCCGGTGATGCGGTAGTCGTCGCCGCCCAGGGCCTCCGCCTTGGTGGAGCGGAACGTCATCGTGGGGAACTCGTCGGTCTTGAAGAAGTCGGCCGACTTCAGGTGACCGTCACGGTCGGCGTTGCCGGTGTCGATGCTCTCCATCTGGATGTCCAGCGTGGCGGTGGACGCGGCGGGGTCCGCACCGTTCAGGCTCAGCGTGCCGGTGAAGTCGTCGAAGCCGCCCTTGACGTTGGTGACCATGGCGTGGCGCGCGACGAAGCCGATCGTGCTGTGGGCCGGGTCGATCGTGTAGTCACCGGTCAGCGCGGTCAGATCGGGGCCGGCGGCGGCCTGTGCGGCGGGGGCGGGGACGGTGGCCTTGCTGCGGCTGAAGATGCCCATGACGTGCTCCTAGTTGAACGTTGAACGAACTCGTGTCTCCGACGGTAGACCCATTCCGTTCAATTTTCAACATCATCCGCAACGTGTTCTCAAGCTTGCACACAGTCACCATGTACACCCTCTGGCGCACCCGGGGAACGCTCGGGCACCATCTGCCTGCACCACCTGCACAGCCGACCCCATAGGAAGCACGGCCCACCGCAGGAAGGTCCCCCATGAAGCTGAAGGCCCGCGCCCTTCTGACCGCGCTCGCCCTCGTCACCGCCCCCGCGGTCGCCGTACTCGGCACCGCCACCGACGCCTTCGCCGTCACCAAGATCAGCCACGCGACCGCCACCTCGATGTTCCGTCAGGCCGGCGTCACCTGGTCGTCCTCCGGCGGCTGCTCCGACCGGAACAACCCCACCTGCACGTCCTTCGAGCAGCTCAACCTCGCCACGGCCCAGGGCGCCCAGACCCTCAAGGGGGCCAGCGGCTGCGCCCTCAACATCACCGGCGGCACCGAGACCGGGCACGCCTCCGGCACCTACTCCCACTGGAACGGCTACAAGCTCGACTACGGCAAGAACACGTGCGTGACCTCGTACATCAAGAACAACTTCACGTACATCGGCCTGCGCGGCGACGGCGCCCCGCAGTACCGGTCCGGCTCCGGCAACATCTACGCCGACGAGGGCAGTCACTGGGACGTCCTGTACTACAACTGCGGCGGCTGCTGAGCCGGCGGGAGGGGGCGGTGACCGGTCCCATGGGTATGAGCCGACGCGCACTCCTGCTGGCCGCCGCCCTCGCCGCCACCCCCGTGGCAGGTGCCCGGGCGGCCGGCGACGACCCGTACGACGTGCTGCGCCGCCGCTGGCTCGGCATCGCGCTCGGCGCCGGGTACGACCCGGCTGCCGAACCGTACGCCTCCCGGCTCCGCCAACTCGGCGAGCAGGCGCGGGAGTTCCGGGCGGCCATGGCCCCCGCTCCGGCCTCCCTCTGGCCCGGGCACCCCTTCGACCCGCCGTCCGGCATCACCTTCAGCTACGGCCGCCTGTGGACCATGACCCAGGCGTACGCGCAGGACGGCACCGGCGTCACCGGCGACCCCGGCCTCCTCGCCGACGTCCTGCGCGGCCTCGACCATCTGTCCGCCACCGTCTACAACCCCGCCACCACCCGCTACGGCAACTGGTGGGAGTGGCAGATCGGCAGCCCCCGACTGTTGACGGACATCACGGCCGCCCTCCACGAACAGCTCGGCCCGGAGCGGGTCTCGGCGGCCTGCGCGGCCGTCGACCACTTCATCCCGGACACGATGCTCACCGACTACTCCGGCACCTCCACCGGCGCCAACCGCGTCGACCTGTGCCGCTCGGTCGCCCTGCGCGGCATCCTCGGCCGGGACCCCGCCCGGATCGCCCTCGCCCGGGACGCCCTCTCCCCGGTCTTCCCGTACGTCACCCGGGGCGACGGCCTCTACGCCGACGGTTCCTTCGTCCAGCACACCCAGGTCGCCTACTCGGGCACGTACGGCCAGGTCCTGCTCGACGGCCTCGGGCGGCTGTTCGCGCTGCTCGCCGGGTCGGCGTGGGAGGTGACCGACCCCGCCCGGCAGAACTTCCTGGACAGCGTCGAGCACGCCTACGCACCGCTCATCCACGACGGGCTGGTGATGGACTGCGTCAACGGCCGCGCCATCAGCCGCGGATACCTGCGCGGCGACGACCAGCACGTCATGCGCAGCGACCACTACCACGGGCAGGCCCTGATCGCCGCCGTGGCCCTGCTCGCGGACGGGGCGAGCGAGGCGGAGCGGCAGCGGTGGCACGGGCGCGTCAAGGGCTGGATCCAACGGGACACGGTGGTCCCGGTGCTGACGTCCCCTCAGTTCGGGGTGGCCGATCTCGCACGGCTGCACGCCATCGCCGGCGCGCCGGTTCCCGCGGCCCCCGAACCCCTCGGCCACCGCCTCTTCCCGGCCATGGACCGCGCCGTCCACCGGACGCCCCGCTTCACCGCCGCCCTCGCCATGGCCAGCGACCGGATCGCCCACTACGAGTGCGGCAACGGCGAGAACCCGCGCGGCTGGCACACCGGATCCGGCATGCTCTCCTGGTGGCCCCGCGGCCGGAGCGACCAGTACACCGACTGGTACTGGCCCACCGTCGACTGGTACCGGCTGCCCGGCACGACCGTGTCGGCCAGACGGCTCCCCGACCGGGCCGGCGGTGAGTGGGGTGCCCCCCGGCCGGACGTCCGCTGGGTCGGCGGGACCACCGACGGCACCCACGCCGCCGTCGGCCAGCACCTCAAGGGCCTCGGCTCCACCCTGGAGGCCCACAAGTCCTGGTTTTTCCTCACCGACGCCGTGGTCTGCCTCGGCGCCGGGATTGCCTGCTCCGACGGCGTCCCGGTGGAGACCGTCCTGGACAACCGCAACCTGGGCGAGAACGGCACCCAGCGCCTCGTGCGCGGCCGGGACTGGGCCCATCTGGAGGAGCACGGCGGATGGATCCTGCCGTACGGCGGCGAGCTGCGCACCCTGCGCGAGGACCGCACCGGGGCCTGGTCCGACATCAACACCACCAGCGACACCGAGCGGCGCACCCGGCGCTGGCAGACCCTCTGGCTCGACCACGGCACCGACCCGGTGGCCGCCGGCTACGTCTACGTCCTGCTGCCCGGCGCCACCCGCGAGCAGACGGCGGCCCGGGCGGGCGACCGGCACTGGCTGTGCGTCCTCGCCAACGACACGGTGTGCCAGGCCGTCGCCGTTCCCCTGCTGGGCCTGACGGCCGCGAACTTCTGGCGGGCCGGTACCGTGGGGGAGCTGACCGTCTCGGCCGGCGCGAGCGTGCTCGTCGTCCGCCGGGGCCGTACCGCCACCGTCCGGGTGAGCGAGCCGCCCCGCACCGGTGCCCCGCTGGAGCTGGTCTGGGACCACCCGGTGCGCGCGGTCACCCGTGCCGACGACAGCGTCGAGGTCCGCTCGGCGGACCGCCGTCTGAGGCTCCGTGTCACTCCGGGGATGGCATGTTCCACCCACGAATGTGAGGTGGCTCTCAGCTGACGGCTTTGTGGTCTACCTACAAGCCGTCGCCCTCCTGAGCAGTCGGAACGGCTGCATTCCGGGATGGTTCTGTTCACTGGTACCAGGAAAACGGGCCGGAGACTGTACAGAGTCGACGGCTCGCTTTTCTTCCGGTCCTTCGTAAGGTCGCTACATGACCGTTTTGGAAGAGACGACGGGTGAGCCGACCGGCGAGCCGACGGACGCACGCGGACGGGTCGCCGAACTGCACGAGATCCGTGCCCAGGCCGTTGCGGGCCCGAGCGAGAAGGCGACCGAGGCGCAGCACGCCAAGGGCAAGCTGACGGCGCGGGAGCGGATCGAGCTGCTCCTCGACCCCGGGTCCTTCCAGGAGGTCGAGCAGCTGCGCCGGCACCGGGCGACCGGTTTCGGCCTGGAGGCGAAGAAGCCGTACACCGACGGTGTCATCACCGGCTGGGGCACGGTGGAGGGCCGTACGGTCTTCGTCTACGCCCACGACTTCCGGATCTTCGGCGGCGCGCTCGGCGAGGCCCACGCCACGAAGATCCACAAGATCATGGACATGGCCATCGCGGCCGGTGCCCCCCTGGTCTCCCTGAACGACGGCGCCGGCGCCCGTATCCAGGAGGGCGTCTCGGCCCTCGCCGGTTACGGCGGCATCTTCCAGCGCAACACCAAGGCCAGCGGTGTCATCCCGCAGATCTCGGTGATGCTCGGCCCGTGCGCGGGCGGCGCGGCCTACAGCCCCGCCCTGACGGACTTCGTCTTCATGGTCCGCGAGACCTCGCAGATGTTCATCACCGGCCCGGACGTGGTCAAGGCGGTGACGGGCGAGGAGATCACCCAGAACGGCCTGGGCGGCGCCGACGTCCACGCCGAGACCTCCGGCGTCTGCCACTTCGCGTACGACGACGAGGAGACCTGCATCGCCGAGGTGCGGTACCTGCTGTCGCTGCTGCCGCAGAACAACCGTGAGAACCCGCCCCGGGTGGACTCCACGGACCCGGCGGACCGCCGCTCCGACGTCCTGCTCGACCTGGTCCCGGCCGACGGCAACCGGCCGTACGACATGACCAAGGTCATCGAGGAGATCGTCGACGACGGCGACTACCTGGAGGTCCACGAGCGCTGGGCGCGGAACATCATCTGCGCGCTGGGCCGCCTCGACGGCCAGGTCGTCGGCATCATCGCCAACCAGCCGCAGGTCCTCGCCGGCGTCCTGGACATCGAGGCGAGTGAAAAAGCTGCACGCTTTGTCCAGATGTGTGACGCTTTCAATATTCCGATCGTCACCTTCCTCGACGTGCCGGGCTTCCTCCCCGGTGTGGACCAGGAACACGGCGGAATCATCCGCCACGGCGCGAAGCTGCTGTACGCCTACTGCAACGCGACCGTGCCGAGGATTTCGCTCATCCTGCGCAAGGCGTACGGAGGTGCTTACATCGTCATGGACTCCCAGTCGATCGGCGCCGACCTCACCTACGCCTGGCCGACGAACGAGATCGCCGTGATGGGCGCGGAAGGCGCCGCCAACGTCATCTTCCGCCGCCAGATCGCCGGCGCGGAGGACCCCGAGGCCATGCGTCAGAAGATGGTCAAGGAGTACAAGGCCGAGCTGATGCACCCCTACTACGCGGCCGAGCGGGGCCTGGTCGACGACGTCATCGACCCCGCGGAGACCCGCGAGGTGCTGATCAAGTCCCTGGCCATGCTGCACACCAAGCACGCCGACCTACCTTCGCGGAAGCACGGCAACCCCCCGCAGTAACCCAGCGGACCCTCCGCGGCAACCCCGCGGACCTCTCTCTCACGGAGACTGACACCCATGAGCACTCCCGACATCCGCGTCGAGAAGGGCCACGCCGAGCCCGAGGAAGTCGCCGCCATCACGGCGATCCTCATGGCCCGCGCCGCCGCCCGCACCGAGCCTTCCGCCCAGACCCACCGGGGCCGCGCCAAGGCGGGCTGGCGCCGCCTGGAGCGCGAGGGCGGCTTCCGGGCGCCGCACAGCTGGCACTGACGTTTCCCGCGCGTGACCGCGGCCCCGCCACTCCCTCCGGGAGGGCGGGGCCGCGGTCACGTTCAGTCGACGGTGACGGTGACGCCGGGCAGGTCCAGCCCGGTCAGGCGTCCCTCGTCCGGGTCGCAGTCCTGAAGCTCCAGCCACCTCAGGCCGGCCAGCGCACGCAGGCCGTCGAGACCGTCGGGCAGCAGACAGTCGTACAGGCCGAGGGTGTTCAGCTCCGGACAGACCGGCACCAGCCGCTCGGACAGGTCGCGTGCCTCGAAGCTGTACAGCATCAACGTGCGCAGACCGGTCAGCGAGGACAGCGGCGCGAGCCGCGGCAGCGGGCCGTGGGGTTCCCCGACGAGGCACAGCAGCTCCACGGCGCCGTACGCGGTCAGGAAGTCCAGCCGGGTTCGCGCCGTGACGCCCGCGAGGGACAGACAGGGCAGCTCCGGCAGCACCGGCAGGCCCTCGGCACCGTCCGGACCGGGCAGCGGCAGCCGCAGCAGCCGCAGCGCGGGCAGCTCCGCCAGGACTTCCGGGTGCCGGAACGAGACCTCACCGAACAGCTGGAGCTCCTTGAGCCCGGGATGCCCCTTCAGCGGCGACAGGTCGGCCGTGCCCCGCACCTGGCAGGTCAGTTCCTCCAGCGGGGGGAGTCCGGCGAGGACGGACATGTCGTGGAGCCCGAACGTGATCCGCAGCGTTGTCAGCGATCTCAGCCGGGCCGCCGCCGACAGCTGGGCCGAGTGCGTCAGCACCACCGCGTGCTGGTGCAACGGAAGCCCGTCCATCACCCGTTCGGCGTAGGCGTCCGCGTCGAAATACGCCCACGCGTCGATGAGCGCGGCGACCACGTCCCGGCGCCGGTCCTGCGCGTACCCCTCCAGCAGCCCCAGCGCCTCCCCGCCGCCGATCAGGGCCGCGGTCCGCACCGTCTGGACCGCCGCGTTCGACGTCAGCCCGGCCAGGGACCGGGGCAGCCGCCGCAGCAGGCTCGGGCCGACCGCCGCCAGCGCGGGCGGGTCCGTCCTCCGGCTCGGCGGCAGCAACGCGGTCACCGCGTCCTGAAGCCGTCCGGCCAGCCCGTCGGAGACCTCCGGCACCGTCTCCTGGCAGGCCGCCGCCAGCAACCGCAGCTTCCTGCCGTACCGGGGTTCGTCGCGGGCCCGGTCCAGGACGCCGCCGAGCAGTTCCTCCCGCTGCGGCCGGTTCGCGTGCCCCGCCGCCATGATGATCGTCTCCCGCCACAGGTCCAGGTGGGCCCGCTCGACCAGGTTGCCGACGCGGTCCTCCTGCGTCGCCTCCTCGGCGGCCAGGTACTCCTGGAACGTCCGGTGGACGAAGTCCAGCCGCCCCTCGGCGGGGGAGCGCAGGATCCCCGAGCGGTCCCGCAGCTGCTCCAGGATCCGGACGCCGTCCTGCTCCTCCACGTGCCGCATCCCGGAGAGCTTCCTGCCGACGTGCACGGCCGCCTGCTCCAGCCCGATCTCGCTGCGGTTGTTGTCCGACAGCCGCCACGCGAGGTCCCTCAGCAGCACCAGCTTGTCGCTCAGGCTCAGCCGGCCGTCCACGGCGCTGGGCACGTTCCGGTCCGTGTCCCGCTCGTGCACCAGGGTGTGCAGGGCGTTGCGGTACAGCTCCATCCGGTCGCGGGGGAGTTGGCGGCCGCGGTTCAGGTGCATCGCGCACAGCATCGCCGCCAGCAGCGGAGTGCCCGCCAGGGACTGAAGATGCGGCCGGTCCTTCAGACTTGTCAGCAACGACTGCTCGTAGCGCGGGAGTTCCTCGACCGCGCACGGCAGGTCGTCGCCGAGTTGCCGTACCGCCCGGTGCCACTGCCGTACGAAGGCCGCGAGGTCCGGCGGGGCCATGCGGTCCAGGTGCAGCGCCGTGAACCCCTCGCGGCGCAGCCAGTCGGCACGTGCCGCCGCGGGACGCGAGGTGACGACCACCCGTACGTCCCCGTAGGCGGTCAGCAGCCTGCGCAGCCACCCGAGGACGCCCCGGCGCTCGCCGTCCAGCAGCTCGTCCACCCCGTCGACCAGCAGCAGGGCCCGGCCGTCGGCGAGCCGCCGCTCCACCCACGCCTTCGGCATGACCCCGGTGATCTGCCCGGCCACCGAGTCCAGCATCGCCTCCGGCCTCGGCAGCTCCCGGCCGCTGTACTCCCGCAGCTTCACGAACACCGGTGTCAGGCCGTTCCAGTCCGCCAGTTCGCCGGTGAAGGCACCCCGCGCCGCCGTGATCGCCAGCCAGCGCAGCAACGTCGTCTTGCCGGAACCAGCCTCGCCGCGCAGCAGCACCCGGGTGGCACCGCCGAGGGCCGCTTCCACCCGCATCCCGGCGCTCTCGCTCGACGGCTCCTCCCAGTCGCTCATCTCGGGGCGCGACGCGGGCAGGGAGCGGACCGTACGGCGCCGGCTCCCGTCGTCCCCGGTCGCCCGCAGACTCACGTACGCGACCGAGAGCCGCACATGCGCCCCCGCCCGGTCCGACGTGCGCCGGAACAGCTCCACCTCGTCCAGGCTCGTGCTGACCAGCTCCAGATAGCGGCGCCGGAAGTCCCCGTCGCGGTCCGTCCCCTCGGGTGCGAACAGGGAACGGTCCGGCAGCCGCTCCAGCACCCGGGCGATCTCCGTGCCCAGGGACGTGGTCCGCGCCAGCAGCTCGCTCAACGCCCGCGCCTCGAAGACCGGCAGGCCCCGCACGATCCGCACGTAGTACTCGACGCACTCCGCGAACAGCAGCTCGAACAGGCGGCCTTCCGCCTCGCCGAAGCCGGCCGGTGGCCGCACCGCCGCCGTCACCCGGCGCACGATCTCGGCCGGATTCGCGTCCGCCCCCAGAACCGCCTCGTCCGACAGGTCCGCCACCGCGAACGTGCCGCACACCGCGTCGACCACGGCCTGCCGGCCGTTCTCCTGAAGACCGGGGAACTCCCGCTCCAGGAACGGCGCCAGCCGGTCGTACACCGCGTCCGCGATCTCCTCGAACTGCCGTTGCACGCCCCGCTGGAACCGCAGCCCCGGCACCCGCAGCCGTACCAGTTCGGCCATGTCCAGCCGGCGTTCCTGCTCCCGCCGCTTCCCTCCGAGCCACATCTGGGCCGCGGCCTTCGCCACGGTCGTCCCCAGCCGTAACGCCGCCACCTCGGCGCCGCTCATCGCCCACCCCCTCCGCCGACGCTCCGCGATCACGGCATTGTCACCCGCCGCACCGGGCCTCGTCCCGCCTTCGCGGCCACGGCCCCGCACACGCACCCGCGCACACGCGGACGGCCCCCGTCCCTCTCGGCAGAGAGGCGGGGGCCGTTTCCGGTCGCGTGGGCGCGGAGCCCTAGCGCAGGCGCGCCATCAGGGCGTGCTCCACCAGCGTGATCAGCGCGCTCTTGGCGTCGGCGCGGTGGCGGGCGTCGGTGGTGATGATCGGGGTGTCGGGGCCGATCTGCAGCGCCTCGCGGACCTCGTCCGGGTTGTACGGCTGGTTGCCGTCGAAGCCGTTGAGGGCGATGACGAAGGGCAGGCCCGAGTTCTCGAAGTAGTCGACCGCGGGGAAGCAGTCGGCCAGGCGGCGGGTGTCCACCAGCACGATCGCGCCGATGGCGCCGCGGACCAGGTCGTCCCACATGAACCAGAAGCGGTCCTGTCCGGGGGTGCCGAACAAGTACAGGATCAGGTCCTGGTCGAGGGTGATACGGCCGAAGTCCATGGCCACCGTGGTGGTGGTCTTGTCCCCGGTGTGGGTGAGGTCGTCGATGCCGGCGGACGCGGACGTCATGACGGCCTCTGTGCGCAGCGGGTTGATCTCCGAGACGGCGCCGACGAACGTGGTTTTGCCCACGCCGAAGCCGCCCGCCACCACGATCTTCGCGGAGGTGGTGGAGCGGGAAGGACCGCCGCTAGAGCTTGCGAAGTCCACTGAGCACCCTTTCGAGCAGTGTCACGTCTGGCTGGCCACCGGCGTTCTCGTCGCCGCCGGGCTGATGGATGGCGACCAGGCCTGCCTCCGCCAAGTCGGCGACGAGAATCCTGGCAACGCCGAGGGGGATCGTGAGCAGGGCCGAGATCTCGGCCACCGACTTGATCTCCCGGCACAGGTTGCAGATCCGCTGATGCTCGGGCAGCTGGCCCTGCATCTGGTGCGGAGCGGCGGTGGTGTGCACCAGTGCCTCGATGGCGAGCTGGTAGCGCGGGCGGGTCCGGCCGCCGGTCATGGCGTACGGACGCACCAGGGGGTTGTTCGACGCCGAGGCCGGGGCGGGCTCGGGGCGGCGCTGCGGCTGGACCGGCTGGATGCGCGGGGCCTGGGGCTGGTCGTACGGGGACGGGCCGGGGCCCTGCGGTGCGTACGGCTGCCGGTGGCTGGGTGCGGAAGGGAAGTTGTACCGGTTCGCCGAACCGTCGCCCTGACCCTGGGCAGGGCCGTACGACCAATTGCCCGAAGACGAACCGCCTGGGGGTGTTGCCACTTTCTCCTCCTCCGACTGCGCCGGGCGCCCATCCCTGTGGAGCCGCGTCCCGAAACCTTACGGCCCCGGGACGCGAAAACGCACCGTCCGATTACTAGTTGAGAAGGCTTCCCTGGAGCTCCGCGCGGAGATCCGGGGTGAGGACCGTGCCCGCGCGGTCCACCAGAAGGGCCATCTCGTACCCGATGAGGCCGATGTCCGCCTCCGGATGGGCCAGCACCGCGAGTGACGAACCGTCCGAGATGGACATGAGGAAGAGAAATCCTCGCTCCATCTCCACAACCGTCTGGTTCACGCTGCCGCCCTCGAAGATGCGCGAGGCACCGGCGGTCAGCGAGGTCAGACCGGAGGCGACGGCCGCGAGCTGGTCGGCGCGGTCGCGGGGGAAGCCTTCGGACATCGCCAGAAGGAGTCCGTCGGCGGAGACCACCACCGTGTGGGACACCCCCGGGGTGTTGTCCACGAAGTTGGTGATCAACCAGTTCAGGTTCTGTGCCGCCTGGCTCATCGGGCTCACACTAACGCTCCTGGTTGTAGGTGCTGTCAGGACCGAGGCCCTGGCCGTTCGTTTCACTGCCTGCGCTGCGTCCGCGCTGGACGCCCCGACGCAGGTTGCTCAGCCTGCCCCGGACGTCCTCCGGGGCGCGGGAGACCTGGGGGCCTCCCTGGGGGGTGGTTTCGGCGGCGCCCTCGACCAGATTGGCCTTGGGTACCCGCCGCGGCAGACCGGAGGCGGTGACTCCGCCCGCCTTGGGCTTGCGGAGCTGCGAGGCCTGCTGCCAGCGCTCGTCGTTCGCCGAACGCCAGCCGTTGTCGTCGCCCGCACCCGGGGTGTTCGCCGGAGCCGGCGCTTCCTGCTGCGGGCGCGCCGTGCCGTTCGGGGAGCCGGCGCCGTTCGAACCGCTCGCGGGGGCGCCACGACGGGGCAGCCCGGCGTCGGTCAGCTCGTGTGCGGCGGGAGAAGCCGTTCCCGGACGGTCGAAGCCTACGCGGTTCCGCTCACTCGCGTCAGCGGCCTGCGGGGATTCCGCTTCCGGAGCGTACTGGGCCGGATAGCCGTGCTGGAAACCGTCCTGCTGCGGCCAGTCGTCCTGGTAGGAGGGCGTCTGGGCAGGTTCCGCATACGGGGCCGTCGGCTCCGGGTAGCCACCGTTCGGGGAGAAGCCCTCGTGCTGCGGCACCTCGCCGTTCGGCGCGTAGTACTGCTCGTCGTACGGCTGCTCGTAGGGCTGCTCGTACCCCGAGTGCTGCCGCTGCTCCTCGTACGCGGGCGCGTCGAAGGACTGCTGCGGCTGCGCCTCGTACGCCTGCTGCCGCTCCTGGTACGCCTGCTGCGGCTGTTCCCGGTACGACTGCTGTCCGGTGAACGGGTCCGTGTAACCGCCGGGGGCCTCGGCCGCCTGCGGGGACTCCGGCTGGTGGTCGTGCTGCGCCTCCAGCGCGGCGCGGCGCTCCTCACGCTTCAGGGAACGGCCGACCGGGTCCAGCCCGCGCAGGTCGTCGGGGACCTCCGTGTAGCGGCTGTCGTCGAAGCCCAGCTCGGCGGCGGTGCGCATCGGCTGCACCTGCGGGAAGCTCTCCCCCCGGAACTCCTGCTCCGGGATGATCTGGGAGACGGTGAACTCCTCGCGGTCCAGTGGCATCTCGCCGCCGCCACCGTGCGTGATCGCGTCCGGCAGCATGACCAGGGAGGTCGTGCCGGCCTGCTCGCCCGAGGGGCGCAGCTGGACGCGGATGCCGTGCCGGTCGGACAGCCGGCCGACCACGAACAGGCCCATGCGCTGGGAGATCGCGGCGTCCACGGTCGGCGGGTTGGCCAGCTTGTGGTTGATGTCCGCGAAGTCCTCGGCCGTCAGGCCGATGCCCTTGTCGTGGATCTCGATCATGACGCGGCCGTCGGGGAGACGGGTCGCGGTCACCCGGACCTTGGTCTGCGGGGAGGAGAACGTGGTGGCGTTCTCCAGCAGCTCGGCCAGCAGGTGCACGAGGTCGGTGACCGCGCGGCCGTGGATCTCGGCCTCCGGCACGCCGGACAGCTCGATGCGCTCGTACTGCTCCACCTCGGAGGAGGCGGCGCGCAGGACGTCGACCAGCGGGACCGGCTGGTCCCAGCGGCGGCCGGGCTCCTCGCCGGCGAGCACCAGGAGGTTCTCGCCGTTGCGGCGCATACGGGTGGCCAGGTGGTCCAGCTTGAAGAGGTTCTCCAGCTGGTCCGGGTCCGCCTCGTTGTTCTCCAGGTCGGTGATCAGGGTCAGCTGGCCCTCGATCAGCGACTGGTTGCGGCGGGAGAGGTTGGTGAAGATCGCGTTGATGTTGCCCCGCAGCAGGGCCTGCTCGGAGGCGAGCCGGACCGCCTCGCGGTGGACCTGGTCGAAGGCGCGGGCGACCTCGCCGATCTCGTCCTTGGTGGTGATCGGGATCGGGGCGACCCGGGTGTCGACCCGGCCGGGGTCGGTGCGGGAGAGCTGGTCGACCAGCATCGGCAGGCGCTGCTCGGCGATGCCGAAGGCGGCGTTGCGCAGCTGGCGCATCGAGCGGCTCATCTGGCGGGCCACGAGACCGGCCAGGATGAACGCGGCCAGCAGGGCGATGACGACCACGGCACCGGTGATGAAGGCGGAGGTCTTGGCGTCGTCGGCGATGCCGGAGGCCTCGTTCACCGCCTTGTCGGCCAGGTCCGACTCGATCTGCCGGTAGGCCTTGTACTTCAGCGTGTTGGCCGCCCACCAGTTCTCGGCCGTGATGCCCTTGCCGGCGAGCTCCTCACGGGTGGAGGAACTGGTGTCCTGCATGGTGGCGAGCGCCGTCACCATGTCGGTCGGGTCGGAGGGCGGGGCGACGTACTTGGGGTCCTCGGCCTTGGCCTGCTGGACCATCGCGGCGCCGTCCGCCTTGATCTTCTCCTTGGCGTCGTCGAGCTTCTGCGCGTCGGCCTCGGTGCCACCGCCCGTGTACTCCTCGATGGCGATGCGCTCGAGGTAGGCGTACGAGGACAGGGAGACCCGCTGGGTCGCCAGGTTCGGGGCGTCCGGGCCGGGCTTGACCAGCAGGTGCGTGCCGATCGACCGCTCCAGCGACAGTGCCGCCTTGGTCAGCGACATGGCGTAGACGGTACGGCCGTAGGAGGTGATGTTTCCGGTGCCCAGGCCGAGTTCGTTGGCGAACTCCATCAGGGGGTGGGCGACGGCGACGTAGCCCTCCTCCGTCTGGACGCCGGTCGTCTTGGAGGTGTAGGCCGCCTGCCGCAGCTGCGACAGCTTCGGTTCGGCCTCACCGAACAGCTTCAGCCGGCGCTGCAGACCGGACTCGTCCGGCGCGCTCTTCGTCGCCTCGTGGAAGGCGGCGGCGGCCTGGTCCGTGGCCTTGCGGGCCTGGTCGACGGTCGCGGCGTCCTTCTTCAGCAGCAGCGGTGCCGCCGTGACGTCACGTTCGTTCTCCAGCGCGTCGGCGTAGCCGAGGGCGGCGCGTACCAGCCGGGCGGTGCTCTCGGCGTCGCGGGCCTGCTGCCAGGTGTCGATCGAGGCCTTCACCTGGAAGCCGCCCATGACGAGACCGACCGCCACGGGTATGAGCAGAATCGCGTTCAGCCGGGTCGGCACCCGCCAGTTCCGCGGGGAGAAACGGCCGCCGCTGGACGCGGGAGTGGCCGCCGGCTCCGCACCGGAAACGGGGGTGGGCGCCGCCGCAGCGCGCGGCGGCGGGGTGAAGTTGCCCCGCGCCGACGGCTCGGGACCGTTCTTGCTTCGCCTCACTCGACCAACAACCTCTCGGCGGTCGGCACCTACGTCGTGCCGCAGTCTCTCAGAGCCCGGTTCGCCACAGACCACTACGGAGTACGTCTTCGACCATTGGGCAGTTCAGGCATTCCAGCACGTGGACCAGCGCACTTCCAAACAGTGGAAACCGGCAGAGCGCGCACTTGTAAGCGCCAGATAAAACGGTCATAAAGAGCGAGCTGCGCCAAAAGGCGGGGCGTTTGTGAGCACAGCGGCACCGCACGACCGCGTCGCGTGGCGATACCGGGCGATTCCTCTGCCGAACTGTTATGAACAGCGGAGCCGACCGTGGCAAAGGCCACAGTCGGCTCCCTGAACCCCTTACGACAACTGCCGTACGGTCCGTCGCACTTGAGTGCTACTTCAAGCGGGCCATCAGAGCGTGCTCCACCAGCGTGATCAGGGCACTCTTGGCGTCGGCGCGGTGCCGGGCGTCGGTGGTGATGATCGGGGTGTCCGGTCCGATCTGCAGCGCCTCGCGCACTTCCTCCGGAGCGTAGGGCTGCTGGCCGTCGAAGCCGTTGAGGGCGACGACGAACGGCAGGCCGCTGTTCTCGAAGTAGTCGACGGCGGGGAAGCAGTCGGCGAGGCGGCGGGTGTCGACGAGGACGACGGCGCCGATGGCGCCGCGGACCAGGTCGTCCCACATGAACCAGAAGCGGTCCTGTCCGGGGGTGCCGAACAGGTACAGGATCAGGTCCTGGTCCAGGGTGATGCGGCCGAAGTCCATGGCCACCGTGGTGGTGGTCTTGTCCCCGGTGTGGGTGAGGTCGTCGATGCCGGCGGACGCGGACGTCATGACGGCCTCTGTGCGCAGCGGGTTGATCTCCGAGACGGCGCCGACGAACGTGGTCTTGCCCACGCCGAAGCCGCCCGCCACCACGATCTTCGCGGAGGTGGTGGCCCGGCCCGCGTCAGAGCTTGCGAAGTCCACTGAGCACCCTTTCGAGCAGCGTCACGTCCGGTGCGCCGCCGTTGTTCTCGTCGCCACCCGGCTGGTGGATGGCGACCAGGCCGGCCTCGGCGAGGTCGGCGACGAGGATCCGGGCCACACCGAGCGGCATGGCCAGCAGCGCGGAGACCTCCGCGACCGACTTGACCTCGCGGCACAGGTGGCAGATCCGCTGGTGCTCCGGGAGCAGTCCCATGAGCGCTGCGGGGTCGGCCGTGGTGCTGATCAGCGCCTCTATGGCGAGCTGGTAGCGAGGCCTGGTCCGGCCGCCGGTCATGGCGTAGGGCCTCACCAGCGGCTGGTCGCCCTCGTCCCCGTACGGCTCCGCGTACGGATCATGATGGGCGGTGGGCGGGGTCATGAATCCTCCGGGCGGGACAGCAAGTCGGTCAGTCGAGCCGTCGGACGAGGCCGGTGGGGGGATTGTGGCGGCCGGACGGTGTTTTCGTGAGGTGGGTGGTGCCGGGGGCGGTCAGTGAAGCAGACTGCCCTGTAGTTCGGCGCGCAGGTCCGGGGTGAGTACCGCACCCGCCCGGTCGACGAGCAGTGCCATCTCGTAGCCGACGAGGCCGATGTCCGCATCGGGATGGGCCAGGACCGCGAGGGACGACCCGTCCGAGATGGACATGAGGAAGAGGAATCCTCGCTCCATCTCCACGACCGTCTGCGCCACGCTGCCACCCTCGAAGATCCGGGATGCCCCGGCCGTCAGGGAGGTCAGCCCGGACGCGACGGCCGCCAGCTGGTCGGCGCGGTCCCGTGGGAAGCCTTCGGACATCGCCAGCAGAAGGCCGTCGGCGGAGACCACCACCGTGTGCGACACCCCAGGGGTGTTGTCCACGAAGTTGGTGATCAACCAGTTCAGGTTCTGTGCCGCCTGGCTCATCGGACTCAACTAACGCTCCTGCTGGTGAGTGGGGCTCGGGAAGCTGCCGGTCTGGCCGCTGCCGGCCTGACGGCCCTGAGCGATACCCCGACGAAGATTGGTCAGCCGTCCGCGTACGTCGTCAGGCGCACGCGAGACCTGCGGACCGGCTTGGTGCTGTTGCTGCTGAGCCGTGCCGGGCACGAGGTTCGCCCGTGGCACGCGGCGCGGCAGGCCGGAGGTGGTGATCCCGCCGGCGGCGGGCTGCCGGACGCGCTCGGCCTGTCGGACGAGTTCGTCGTTCGGCGAAGTGCGCCAGGAACCGGTGTTCTGCGCGGACCGCTGCGGCTGCTGGGGCTGCTGCTGAACGGGCGCGGGTGCCTGCGGCTGCTGCTGCGGCGCGGATGCGCCGTCCTGCTGCTGGCCGTGGAACCAGTTGGTCTCCAGCGTGTCGTACAGCGGGGTACGACCGTCACCCGGGCCGCTGGCCGGCGGCAGCGCCTCCGGCTCGGAGCGGACCGGACGCTGTGGGGCCGGGGGCTGCTGGCGCGGGGCGCCGAAGCCGTCCCGGCCGGCCGGCTGCGGGCGCTCGAACTGCCCGGTGTGGCCGGGGTTCTGGCGGCCGGGCAGGGCGTGCTGGCCGGTGGAGCCACCGTCGTAGCCGCCGTCGTACGCCTGCGGGGCACCCGGGGCCGGGAACTGGCCCGTGTGCTGCGCGCCGTTGTCCGGACGCCCGGCGGCCGGCGTGCCGAACACGTCGGGGCGGACGAACGAACCGGTGCCCTGCTGCTCGGCACCCGGACCGTCGAACCGGCCCGGCTGCTGGGCGGCGTCGGGACGCGCGAACTGGCCCGTGTGCTGGGCGGAGCCGCTCGTGCCGGGCAGCGCGGGGCGCTGGAACTCGCCCGGCGCGGCCGGACCCTGGGCGTCGATGCGGGGTATCTCCGCGGTCGAGCCCGGACCCTGCCGGTCGTCCACCCGCGGCATGCGTGCGGTCTGCGCCGGGTCCTGCTCGTCGTGGCCGCGCGGGGCGTCCAGCGAGGCACGGGACAGCGGGGCCTGGGCGTCGCTCCAGTCCGGCGTGCGGGACGGCGCGTCGGAGCCGGGCAGCTCGGCCCGCGGGCCGCCGCGCGGCGGCAGCTGGGGCTGGCGGCCCTGGTCCGCGGGGGCGCCGGAGCGCTTCTGGCCACGGCCGCCGAAGAAGTCCTGCTGCGGCGCGTTCGGGCCGGCGGCCTGCAGGCCCTGCGGGGCACCCGGCGTCTGACCGCCGAAGCCGCCCGCACCGGAACCGGCGGGCGCGGGCCGGCCCTGCTGCGGGGAACCGGGGCGGCCCTGGGGACCGCGCGCTCCGCCGGGCGCACCCGGACGGCCGCCCTGGCCCGTGCCGGGCAGCGCGGCCCGGGGACCCTGGGCGGAGCCGACCTGGCCGCGCGGGGCCCCTCCGGCACCGAGCAGACCGCCACCGGCCGGGGCGCCACCGAGGGCACCGCCGTTGTTGCCGTTCTGCCGCCGGGCCGCGGCGGCACCCGCTGCGGCCTGCGCGGCGGCCGGACCACCGGTCGAGGGCGCACCGGGCTTGCCCGGAGCGGGCTTCTTGCCGCCCTGGGCGACGTCGACGGGCAGCATGACCAGCGCGGTCGTACCACCGGAGTCGGACGGGCGCAGCTGGATGCGGATGCCGTGCCGCTGCGACAGACGACCGACCACGAACAGACCCATGCGGCGGGAGACGGAGACGTCCACGGTGGGCGGCGAGGCGAGCCGCTCGTTGATCGCCGCGAGGTCCTCGGGGGAGAGGCCGATACCGGTGTCGTGGATCTCGATCAGCACACGGCCGTCGGGCAGCGCGTGACCGGTGACCTTGACCTTGGTCTGCGGGGAGGAGAACGAGGTCGCGTTCTCCAGCAGCTCGGCGAGCAGGTGCACGAGGTCGTTGACCACGCGGCCGGCGACCTCGGTCGTCGGCACGGCGGCCAGCTCGATGCGCTCGTACTGCTCCACCTCGGACGCGGCGGCGCGGAGCACGTCGACCAGCGGGACCGGGCGGGTCCAGCGGCGGCCGGGCTCCTCACCCGCGAGGACGAGGAGGTTCTCACCGTTACGGCGCATACGGGTGGCGAGGTGGTCGAGCTTGAACAGCGAGGACAGCTGGTCCGGGTCGGCCTCGCGGGACTCCAGCTCGGAGATCAGCGACAGCTGGCGCTGGATCAGACCCTGGGAGCGGCGCGAGAGGTTGGTGAACATCGCGTTGACGTTGCCCCGCAGCAGGGCCTGCTCGGCGGCGAGGCGGACCGCCTCGCGGTGCACGTCGTCGAAGGCCGCGGCCACCTGGCCGATCTCGTCCCGGGAGTGCACACCGACGGACTCCACGGAGGTGTCCACGTCCTGCGGGTCGGACTCGGAGAGCTGCTTGACCAGCTCGGGCAGACGGTCCTGGGCGACCTTGGTGGCCGTCTCCTGGAGCCGGCGCAGCGAGCGGATCATGGACCGGGCCACGACGAACGCGCCGACCAGCGAGACACCGAGCACGATGAGGATCAGCACACCGGAGATGATGGCGTCACGCTGGGTGGCGCTCTTCAGCTCGCGGGCCTTCTGTTCCATCTCCTCGAGCAGCGTGTGCTCGATCTTCTTCATCTGCTCGATCTTGGTCGAGCTGGTGTCCACCCAGTCGCGGTAGGAGCGCTTCGGCAGGTCCGCGAGGCCGCCCTTGTTGGCCAGGGCACGCCCGGCGTACTTGTCCGCGGCCTGGATGGTCGGGTTGCCGTCGTCGACCGGCTTCAGGAGTTCCGCGGCGGCGCCGGAGTAGATCTTCCGGAAGATGCTGATCTCGGAGGTCTCGCTCTGCTGCGCCGACTCGGCGTACAGGCGGTCGTTCTCGGAGAGGTTGCCGGCCGCCGTGGTGTTGTCGGGCAGGGCCGCGGCGATGACGGCGCGCTGCACGGACGCGTACTCCTTGGCGGTGGAGAAGGCCGCCAGGGCACGGGTGCGCTGGATCATCTCCGGGTTGCTGGACGCCTCCGCCATGTCCTGCGAGAGGTCGATCAGCTGGCTGATCAGGCGGTGGTAGGACTCGACCGTCTGGGTCGAGTTGTCCTTCGACTGGTAGGCCGTGCGGCGGATCTTCGCCAGGTTCTGCAGCTGGCTGCTCAGGCCGACGAGGCTGTCGCGGACACCGCGGAGCTGACCGTTCTTGGTGGCCTCGTCGATCGCCTCGGAGGCGTCCACGAAGTTCTGGGCGGCGCGGTCCGTCTTCTGCTGGTAGCCCTTGACGGTGTAGTCGGTCGCCTTCAGCCCGTGCGCCAGGGGACCGGCGGACTGGTCGCGCTCCTCCTGGAGCGCCGCGGCCAGCTCGGTGGCCTGCTTGGTCATGTCCGTCAGCAGCTTCATGTTGTCGAGCTGCTGGATGTCGTCCATGTTCTGGTCGATACGCAGCGCGCCCAGCGAGGTGGCCGCGACCACCGGCAGCGCGAGCAGCGACACCAGACGGGTGGAGATGCGCCAGTTGCGCAGGGCCAGCCGCGAACCGGGGCCGGTGGACCCTTGAGCGGACTTCGCCGCGGGCGTGGGGCTGCCCGAGGGTGTCGCCGTCGTGGACGCCGACGAGGCCGACGCGCCGGGGCGCCCGCCGTCTCCGGCCTGGCCCGGGCCCGGGTTCTGGGCGTGCTGGGGCGAGGAGCTGCCCTTCATGGGGCCAGTCCCGTCGTGCGACTCCGGCTCCGCCGAAGCGCTGCCATCCCTCTTGAAACGTCCCTGCACTAGCGTCGCAACCTCTGGACCAGGCGCCCCTCCGCGCGAACGGAAGGACACGGTGTCGGCGTCTGGAGAGCGCCCTGAATACGCCCCCCGGTGGTCTTGAGTGACCGGCGCTGGTTCCCCCTATCTCGCCGCCACTCGGCGCTGAGTGCGCCCCCTGTGCGCCGGCTCGATCCTGCGGCGGTCCGTGGAATTCCAGCACAGTGCAGGATCTCCAACAAGGGCAGTGGACCGAGCTGTGACCTCCGTGACGGCCTGTGAGTGGCGGATTACCAGCCGTGGAACCTGTTTCGGCCAATATCGGGCATACATTGGCGAGTCGCCGCTCGGCGCCCGGTGTCCCAGTCGCCATGATCAGGAGCGGAATGATGGCTTCAGGGGGTCAATGTCCGTTTCGTTGGGGCGGACGGGTAGCCGGAATTGACCGTTTTGCCTGTGAGTTCGTGAGCAAACTCACATGCTTACGGTGAGCAGTTGGCGTCTTCGTCGGGGAATCGGATGTTTAGCCTGACGCTTTACAACGAGCGCCGCTCTGCCAACCCACCCGACACAGAGGCCACAGGACGACAACGGTGAAGACGACGATGATGTTCCGCAACATAGCCAACCCGCGACGCACGACCCTGGCGCACCTCGATGACGCCGGCGAGCTGCACACGCCCGAGCTGCCGGAGCACTCCGTCGACCTCCCCGCCCAGACGGCCAACCCCCGGCGCACCGTCCTCGTCGACGTCCCGGCCGGCGTGGGCGCCGCCGCCGGAGAGTGACCCACCGCCGCGCCGGACGCGGCCGGAAGGGGCCGGGTGACGGTCCCGCCGGCCGCGTCCGTGTTTTCCCGTGTTTTCCCGGGGGATGTCGCCCGCGCGCGTGCGCTGCCGGAGAGGTTTCGGTGACCCGCCCCTGACCTGGGGCGATACCCCCAGAAGCGAACAACTTCGGCTGGCTCCGATAGCCTGAGGCGTCAGTACGCCGGTTCTAGTTGAGGGGCGCAAGGATCCCGTGCGCATCGCCAGGTTCTCCATCGACGGGAACGTAGCCTTCGGCGCGGTCGAGGGCGACAAGCAGGACGAGCTCGTCCTCGACATCATCAAGGGCATTCCGTTCGCGGACTACCAGCTGTCCGGGACGAAGGTGCCGCTGAGCAAGGTCAGGCTGCTCCCGCCGGTGCTGCCCAACAAGGTCGTGGCGTTCGGCCGCAACTACGCCGACCACGCCCGTGAGCTGGGCAACGAGGTGCCCGAGGCGCCGTTCGCCTTCTTCAAGCCCTCCACCTCCGTGATCGGCCCCGGCGACGAGATCCAGTACCCGTCCTTCTCCGAGGAACTGCACCACGAGGCCGAGCTGGCCGTCGTCATCGGCCGGATGTGCCGCGAGGTGCCGCGTGACCGCGTCAAGGACGTGATCTTCGGCTTCACCTGCGCCAACGACGTCACCGCCCGCGATGTGCAGAAGCGCGAGAAGCAGTGGGCCCGGGCCAAGGGTTTCGACACCTCCTGCCCGCTCGGCCCCTGGGTGGAGACGGACCTCGGCCTCGCCCGCGCGAACGACCTGACCATCCAGCTCACGGTCAACGGGGAACAGCGCCAGCTGGGCCGCACGAGCGAGATGATCCACTCCATCGAGGACCTGATCGTCAACATCTCGGAGGCCATGACGCTGCTCCCCGGCGACGTCGTCCTCACCGGCACCCCCGCGGGGGTCGGCCCCCTCAACGTCGGCGACGAGGTCGCCGTCACCATCGAAGGCATCGGCACTCTCACCAACAAGGTTGTCAAGCGTGGCTAGCGCACCCGGCTCCCCCGTACGCGTCCGTTTCTGCCCCTCGCCCACCGGTAACCCCCACGTGGGCCTGGTCCGCACCGCCCTGTTCAACTGGGCGTTCGCCCGGCACCACCAGGGCACCCTGGTCTTCCGCATCGAGGACACCGACGCGGCCCGCGACTCCGAGGAGTCGTACAACCAGCTGCTCGACGCGATGCGCTGGCTCGGCTTCGACTGGGACGAGGGCCCCGAGGTCGGCGGCCCGCACGCGCCGTACCGCCAGTCGCAGCGCATGGACATCTACGCGGACGTCGCGCAGAAGCTCCTGGACGGCGGGTACGCCTACCGCTGCTACTGCTCCCAGGAGGAGCTGGACACCCGCCGCGAGGCCGCCCGCGCCGCCGGCAAGCCCTCCGGCTACGACGGCCACTGCCGCGACCTGTCCGCCGAGCAGGTCGAGGAGTACGAGGCCCAGGGCCGCACCCCGATCGTCCGCTTCCGCATGCCGGACGAGACGATCACCTTCGACGACCTGGTCCGCGGCGAGCTGACCTTCACCCCGGAGAACGTGCCGGACTACGGCATCGTCCGCGCGAACGGCGCCCCGCTGTACACGCTGGTCAACCCGGTCGACGACGCCCTGATGGAGATCACCCACGTCCTGCGCGGCGAGGACCTGCTCTCCTCCACCCCGCGCCAGATCGCGCTGTACAAGGCGCTGACGGAGCTGGGCATCGCCAAGCAGACCCCGGCCTTCGGTCACCTGCCCTACGTGATGGGCGAGGGCAACAAGAAGCTGTCCAAGCGTGACCCGCAGGCGTCGCTCAACCTCTACCGCGAGCGGGGCTTCCTGCCCGAGGGCCTGCTCAACTATCTGTCGCTGCTGGGCTGGTCGCTCTCCGCGGACCAGGACATCTTCACGATCGACGAGATGGTCGCGGCCTTCGACATCTCCGACGTGAACCCCAACCCGGCGCGCTTCGACCTCAAGAAGTGCGAGGCGATCAACGGCGACCACATCCGCATGCTGGATGTGAAGGAGTTCACCGAGCGCTGCCGCCCGTGGCTGCAGGCGCCGTTCGCCCCCTGGGCGCCGGCGGACTTCGACGCGGCGAAGTGGGAGGCGATCGCCCCGCACGCCCAGACCCGGCTGAAGGTCCTGTCGGAGATCACCGAAAACGTCGACTTCCTGTTCCTCCCCGAGCCGGTCTTCGACGAGGCGTCGTGGACCAAGGCGATGAAGGAGGGCAGCGACGCCCTCCTGCGCACGGCCCGCGAGAAGCTGGAGTCCGCGGACTGGACCTCGGCGGAGTCCCTCAAGGAGGCCGTCCTGGCGGCCGGCGAGGCGCACGGCCTCAAGCTCGGCAAGGCGCAGGCCCCCGTCCGCGTGGCCGTCACCGGCCGCACCGTGGGACTGCCGCTCTTCGAGTCCCTGGAGGTCCTGGGCAAGGAGCGGACCCTGGCCCGGATCGACGCGGCGCTGGCGAAGCTCGCCGCGTGACCCGAGCGTGAAAGGGGCGGTACCCGGTGGTCCGGGTACCGCCCCTTCGCCGTCGCGGCTCGTAGCCGCCGACCGGTCCAACGAGCCGCACTCCGGGGCGGGTTCCGTGGAAGATCCGTTGTGGAACGCCGGTGCCGTCATTACGATCACCGCGATCTGGCAAGGACGCCGTGCCCGTCGGAGCAGGTGTCCAGGAACTTGAAGGTGTCCCCGTCGGAGTAGAAGTAGACGGCGCCGCAGGAGTCGCTGGTGGACGCGCTGTCGGAGGCGGACGCCGGTCCCGCCGCGGCGACCGCCAGACCGAGGGCTGCGATGACGACCGTGAGTATCTTCCTGAACACGCGGAGTCCCTTCGTGAGACGCCTGCCGGCCTCACCGTGCCGACGCCGACCACCGGACAGCCCCACACGAGTGAGGCCTGCTTCTCCTACCGCGTCGGCCTCACGGAGAGCGGCGGATACATCATCGGGTCGTACGGTTCCTGGACCCCTTCCTGCGCCTGACGCCCCCGGTCCGGTCCGATCCCCGTCAGTCCCGCCGTTCTCCCGAGGTGCCGGGCGTTCCGGGGTTACGGTCGTGACATGAGCATCAGAGCCGTGGTCTGGGACGTGGACGACACCCTCTTCGACTACACGACCGCGGACCGCGAGGGCATGCGCGCCCACCTTTCGGCCGAGGGCCTGCTCCTCGCGCACGAGGGCGTGGAGCAGGCCCTTCTGCGCTGGCGGGAGGTCACCGATGCCCAGTGGGCCCGGTTCTCCGCCGGTGAGGTGGACTTCATCACACAGCGCCGCGACCGCACCCGGGTCTTCCTGGGCCGGGAGCTGACCGACGACGAGGCCGACGCGTGGTTCCAGCGCTATCTGGCCCACTACGAGGCCGCCTGGAGCCTGTTCCCGGACGTGCTGCCCGCCCTGGAGGCCCTCGCCGCCAGCCACCGGCACGCGGTGCTGTCCAACTCCAGCGTCACGGTCCAGGAGCACAAGCTGCGCACCCTCGGACTCCTCGACCGCTTCGAGGCCGTCCTGTGCGCCGCCGAGCTGGGCGTCTCCAAGCCGGAGGCGGGTGCCTTCCTGGCGGTCTGCGAGGCGCTGGGGCTGCCTCCGCACGAGGTGGCGTACGTCGGCGACCACCCGGAGATCGACGGCCGGGGCGCCGCGGAGGCCGGGCTGCTGTCCGTGTGGATCGATCGCGGAACGGCCGGTGTGCGGGCCGTGGGGGAGGCCGTGGCGCACCGGATCTCGACCCTCGCCGAACTCCCGGCGCTCGTGCGCGCCGATACCCGTTTTGGAGCCCCGTCCACCTTCGGGTAATGTTCTTCCTGCGCCGAGGGGAACGGGCCGAAAGGCCGGAACCTCACGGAGCAAACTAGAACGAGAACCCCTCAGGGGGTTGAGTTCCAGTGGCCTATGGTGTAATTGGCAGCACGACTGATTCTGGTTCAGTTAGTCTTGGTTCGAGTCCAGGTAGGCCAGCTCGCAGAGCTCATCTGCAAAGCCCCCGTTGTGTAGCGGCCTAGCACGCTGCCCTCTCAAGGCAGTAGCGCCGGTTCGAATCCGGTCGGGGGTACTGATCCTGATCTTGTCGGGATCGCTAGGGCCCCCGTTGTGTAGCGGCCTAGCACGCCGCCCTCTCAAGGCGGTAGCGCCGGTTCGAATCCGGTCGGGGGTACTGACTGGTCTAAACCATCATTGGTCTATGGTGTAATTGGCAGCACGACTGATTCTGGTTCAGTTAGTCTTGGTTCGAGTCCAGGTAGACCAGCTCGGACCTGCGGAAACGCAGAGTCCAGGCCCCCGTTGTGTAGCGGCCTAGCACGCCGCCCTCTCAAGGCGGTAGCGCCGGTTCGAATCCGGTCGGGGGTACGCACAGGGAAGGCCCCCCACCTCGGTGGGGGGCCTTCGCCGTTCCCGGGGTTCACTCGAAGCCGTAGCGTCGCGCCGACTCCTCCTCCTGCGCCAGCCGGCGCAGGGCCCCCAGCATCGGCTCGGTCAGCACGGCCCCGAGCACCGCCGTCTCCACCTTCTCCGCCTCCGACGGATGCGTCTCGACGAAGTCGAGGTCGAGCTTCGCCGTCTCGTGCATCAACTTGGCGTACGAGGCGAGCAGTTCGGTATCCCGGTCGTAGCCGAGCCGGCGGAACGCGGCCACCGCCACCACCAGGGAGCGGTACGCGGGCGAGATCGACGTCAGCAGCTTCGCGTTCGACCAGCCCAGCCGGTCCAGCAGCTCCTCAGCCTCCCGGTGTGCCGCCCGCACGAACTCGTCGTCCTCGTCCGGCTCCGGCACCTGCGGCAGCGCCCACAGGGCCGCGCCCAGCCGGATCGTACGGCCGAGGGAGTCGTCGTCCACGTGCCCCAGCACTTCGCGGACGGTCGCCACCGGCAGCCGGCCGACCTGGATCATCGCGCGCACCAGCCGCAGCCGCCGCAGGTGCGTCTCGTCGTACTCGGCGGTCGTCGTGTTGACCTGGCGGCCGGGCGGCAACAGCCCCTCGCGCAGGTAGTACTTGATCGTCGCGGTGGCCACACCGCTGCGTCTGCTCAGCTCGGCAAGCCGCATCCCTTGCGCTCCTTATTGGATAACGGCACTATCCAAACACCGACTGTTGGATAGCGCCGCTCACCGATGAGGGGGAAGGTCATGGTGGCCCGTACGACCGCCGACGCGAAGGGCGACGTCGTCGTCCTGCTGATCGGCATGCGCATCAACCGCTTCCGGGCGGTGCACCTGTGGCTGCCCGTGATGCTCGGGATGCTCCGCATGCTGCGGGAACTGGAGAAGGACCGCGGGCGCGGGCTGCTCGCCAAGGTGCTGCTGACGGCGTCGCCGCGGACGTATTACGTCGTGCAGTACTGGGAGACCAAGGACAAGCTCTACGCCTACGCGACGGCGCCGGACGCCTTCCACCACCGGGCGTGGGCCGCGCTCAACCGCAAGGAGCGCACCGGCAGGCTGCGGGGGCAGGTCGGGATCTGGCACGAGGCGTACGTCGTGCCGGAGGGGTCGTACGAGGCGATCTACGGGGACATGCCCGCGTTCGGGCTGGCCGCCGCGCACGGGCAGGTGCCGCTCGCTGCGCGGGGACGGTACGCGAAGGACCGGTTCGCTCATCGGTCGGGCGAGGGCGAGGGCGCCTAGTCGCCGTAGGGGGCTTTCGCAGGCGCGAGCGGGTGCGTCGTGGTTGATCGCGCGGTTCCCCGCGCCCCTTGCGTCGGCTGTCCTGCCCTGGGGAAACAGGGGGAGAAGCGTGCCCCGCCCTCGGGGGAGGCCTGCCGCGGCGTCGGGGCGGGCCTTTCCCGGGGGCGGGGTCTTCGCTGGACGTCAGCCGGAGCGGCGCAGGGCCTCCGAGAGGCGGGCGGCCGCGTCGATGACCGCCTGGGCGTGCATACGGCCCGGGTGGCGCGTCAGACGCTCGATGGGCCCGGAGACGGACACGGCGGCCACCACACGGTTGGAGGGGCCGCGTACGGGCGCGGAGACGGACGCGACGCCCGGCTCGCGCTCGCCGATGGACTGGGCCCAGCCGCGTCGCCGCACACCCGACAGGGCCGTCGCCGTGAAGCGGGCGCCCTGCAGACCGCGGTGCAGGCGCTCGGGCTCCTCCCAGGCCATCAGGATCTGTGCCGACGAGCCGGCCTTCATCGTGAGGGTCGAGCCGACCGGGACCGTGTCCCGCAGGCCGGACAGGCGTTCCGCCGCGGCCACGCAGATCCGCATGTCACCCTGGCGTCGGTAGAGCTGTGCGCTCTCGCCGGTGACATCACGGAGGTGGGTGAGCACGGGGCCCGCCGTCGCGAGCAGGCGGTCCTCGCCCGCAGCCGCCGCGAGCTCCGCGAGGCGCGGGCCGAGGATGAACCGGCCCTGCATGTCGCGTGCCACCATGCGGTGGTGTTCCAAAGCCACGGCCAGGCGGTGGGCCGTGGGTCGTGCCAGTCCGGTGGCCCCGACCAGACCCGCGAGGGTGGCCGGACCGGACTCCAGAGCGCTCAGGACGAGGGCCGCCTTGTCCAGAACGCCGACGCCGCTACTGTTGTCCATGCAACGATACTCACGTCTCACTCTGTGAAACGCAAGTTCAATTTTCCGTGGAACGCGCCACCCTGGAATCACACAGCGGCCCGCAGACCAACGGGCCCGGCGGTGGACGCCCGGAATCACGACTTCAAGGGCCCTGCAAGGGAACGCCGCTTCCTCAAGATCTCTAGTTTGGCCGGTGCACTTCTGCCGGCCGGAGGGAAAGCGATGGGTAGGACACTCGCGGAGAAGGTCTGGGACGACCACGTCGTCCGGCGCGCCGAGGGCGAGCCCGACCTCCTCTACATCGATCTGCACCTGCTGCACGAGGTGACCAGCCCCCAGGCCTTCGACGGTCTGCGCAAGAACGGCCGCCAGGTGCGCCGCCTCGACCTCACCATCGCGACCGAGGACCACAACACCCCGACCCTCGACATCGACAAGCCCATCGCCGACCCGGTCTCCCGCGCCCAGCTGGAGACGCTGCGCAAGAACTGCGCCGAGTTCGGGGTGCGGCTGCACCCGCTGGGCGACGTCGAGCAGGGCGTCGTGCACGTCGTCGGCCCGCAGCTGGGCCTGACCCAGCCCGGCACGACCGTCGTCTGCGGCGACTCGCACACCTCCACGCACGGCGCCTTCGGCGCGCTGGCGTTCGGCATCGGCACCTCCCAGGTGGAGCACGTGCTGGCCACCCAGACGCTGCCCCTGGCCCGCCCGAAGACCATGGCGATCACCGTCGAGGGCGAGCTGCCCGAGGGCGTCACCGCCAAGGACCTGATCCTGGCGATCATCGCGAAGATCGGTACGGGCGGCGGCCAGGGCTACATCCTGGAGTACCGCGGCTCCGCCATCGAGAAGCTCTCGATGGAGGCCCGGATGACCATCTGCAACATGTCGATCGAGGCCGGTGCCCGCGCCGGCATGATCGCCCCGGACGAGACCACCTTCGCGTATCTCCAGGGCCGTCCGCACGCCCCGGAAGGCGCGGACTGGGACGCCGCCGTCGAGTACTGGAAGACCCTGCGGACCGACGAGGACGCCGTCTTCGACGCCGAGGTCGTCATCGACGCCGCCGCGCTGTCGCCGTTCGTCACCTGGGGCACCAACCCCGGCCAGGGTGCGCCGCTTTCGGCGTCCGTCCCCGACCCGGCTTCGTACGAAGACGCTTCGGAGCGCCTGGCCGCCGAAAAGGCCCTGGAGTACATGGGGTTGGCGGCCGGACAGCCGCTGCGCTCCATCGACGTGGACACCGTCTTCGTAGGCTCCTGCACCAACGGCCGCATCGAGGACCTGCGGGCCGCCGCGGATCTGCTGCGGGGCCGCAAAGTCGCCGACGGCGTACGGATGCTGGTCGTCCCCGGCTCCGCGCGGGTCGGACTGCAGGCCGTCTCCGAGGGCCTGGACGTGGTCTTCAAGGAGGCCGGCGCCGAATGGCGGCACGCGGGCTGCTCGATGTGCCTCGGCATGAACCCCGACCAGCTGGCCCCGGGCGAGCGCTCCGCCTCCACCTCCAACCGCAACTTCGAGGGCCGGCAGGGCAAGGGCGGCCGTACCCACCTGGTGTCGCCGCAGGTCGCGGCCGCCACGGCCGTTCTGGGCCACCTCGCCTCGCCCGCCGACCTGTCCGACGTCCCCGCTGGAGTCTGATCAGCCATGGAAGCATTCACCACCCACACCGGCCGGGCCGTCCCGCTGCGCCGCAGCAACGTCGACACCGACCAGATCATCCCTGCTCACTGGCTCAAGAAGGTCACCCGCGACGGCTTCGAGGACGGGCTGTTCGAGGCCTGGCGCAAGGACCCGGAGTTCATCCTCAACCGCCCCGAGCGGCAGGGCGGCACGGTCCTGGTCGCCGGCCCCGACTTCGGCACCGGCTCCTCCCGTGAGCACGCCGTCTGGGCCCTGCAGAACTACGGCTTCAAGGCCGTGATCTCCTCCCGCTTCGCCGACATCTTCCGCGGCAACTCGCTGAAGAACGGCCTGCTCACGGTGGTCCTGGACCAGAAGATCGTGGACGCGCTGTGGGAGCTGACCGAGCAGGACCCCACGGCCGAGGTCACGGTGGACCTCGAGGCGCGTGAGGTGCGTGCCGAGGGCATCACCGCCTCCTTCGAGCTGGACGAGAACTCCCGCTGGCGGCTGCTGAACGGCCTGGACGACATCTCCATCACGCTCCGGAACGACTCCGACATCGCCGCCTACGAGGCCGGGCGGCCCGCCTACAAGCCGCGGACGCTCCAGGTCTGATCCCGCCGGACCCGGACCCCCGGGCGGGTCGGATTTCGGCCACCTCAACACCCCCTCTGTACCCCCAGTCGCCACGATTGGGGGTACAGCCATGTCTGCACCCGAACGGACCTGCGGTCCTGCGCGGGTTCGCTCAACTTCCCGCGTTATCAAGGTCGTTGTTCGGGTAGGTGAGTGCTGTGTTCGCGGTCTCCGCAAGTGCCTGGAAGGCCATTTGAGGCGGTAGTTGCCCCCTGCGCAGGCGACAACTCGCCCCAGATGGCACAATCTGTGCATGGAACACGACGGCCAACTCCAGCTCTATACGGCGGTCGCGAACCAGCTCAAGGAAGCGCACTCAAGGGTGCGCGCACTGCAAGTCCCGGAGGGCGTACGGATGGCGCTGACCCGGAAGCTGCTGGTCATTACGGCCGCGGCCAAGCACGATCTCGCCGCTGCGGCAAGGCGGCTCGAGCGGTTCAACGCGGACCTCGACGCGGGTCGGATCCCCGGCGATGACCACTGAACGGCCCGAGACCACCGATTCCGTTGCGGCACGAGGGTGATAAGCCCGTTTCGTGTTTGATTTGCGGTATATATCTGCCTAACGTGCGAAAAAGCTTGAACACTTTCGTTCTGGCGAGGTCTCCGAAGGGGAAGACGTGAACAAGGCGCAGCTCGTAGAAGCGATTGCCGACAAGATGGGCGGCCGCCAGCAGGCCGCCGACGCTGTCGATCATGTCCTGGACGCCATCGTCCGCGCGGTCGTCGCGGGCGAGCGGGTCTCGGTCACCGGCTTCGGGTCCTTCGAGAAGGTGGACCGCCCCGCCCGTTACGCCCGCAACCCTCAGACGGGCGAGCGGGTTCGGGTCAAGAAGACCTCCGTGCCCCGCTTCCGCGCCGGTCAGGGCTTCAAGGACCTGGTGAGCGGCTCGAAGAAGCTGCCCCGCGGCGGCGAGGTCTCGGTCAAGAAGGCGCCCAAGGGCAGCCTGACCGGCGGCGCCGCGGCGACGGTCAAGAAGGCCGCCGCCAAGAAGACCACCAAGGCGGCCGCGAAGAAGGTCACGGCCAAGAAGGCGACGCCGGCGAAGAAGACCACGGCGACCGCCGCCGCCGCGAAGAAGACCACGGCGAAGAAGGCGACGCCGGCGAAGAAGACCACGGCGACCGCCAAGACCGCCGCGGCGAAGAAGACCACCGCCAAGAAGGCGACGGCCAAGAAGGCTCCGGCGAAGAAGGTCACCGCGAAGAAGGCCCCGGCCAAGAAGTCGACGGCCCGCAAGACCACCGCCAAGAAGACCACCGCACGCAAGGCGACGTCGTAAGGCCGCCGTAGCACTCACGCGTCGGGCCGGACTCCCCAGGGGAGCCCGGCCCGCGGCGTGTGTAAGGGCAGTTACAGGGTTTGAAGGGTTACGAGGGTGATCCGCAGGGCGTCGCCCCGTCCCTCGGTCTCGATCCGCACGCGCTGACCCGGGCGCAGCAGACGGAGGTCTCCGGCGTCGAAAGCGGCGGCGTCGAAGGGCACCGGGGTGCCGTCGTCGAGCAGCACCTGTCCGCTGCGGGTGTCGGGGTCGTAGGTGTACGCGGTGGCCTGCATGCCAGCAGCGTACTGGGGGTTCCGGCTCCGGGCTTCGCCCGTCCGGCACCGGGCGCGCTCACGACCCCGGGATCAGCAACCCCGCCGACGCGGCGGCCGTGTACGGCCCCACCCCCAGCGTCAGCGCCGTACGCAGGTCGTCCCCGGTGTCCACGTCCTGCCGTACCGATTCGACCCCCCTGAGCAGGAGTTCCGCCGCACCCGAAGCCCGGTGCCGCCTGCGCGAGTCGATGCCGAACGCCGGGCGCAATTCGCGATCACCGGCCGCCGTCAGCAAAGTCGTGCCCAGCTCCGCCGCATCCGCGAGAAACGCCCGTGGGAATTCCGCGGCGACGGTCAGCACCCGGGAGAGTTCCGCCGGACGCAGGGCCGGCAGATCGGCGTTCAGGGCCGCGACCGGAACACCGGGACGGATTTCCCGTACGACGGCCGCCCCATGGGCCAGAGCGGCGTTCAGCCCGTCGCGGGGGGCGTCCGGGACGATCCGCGCGCCCAGGGCCGCGAGCTCCCGGGCGGCCCGCTCGTCGTCCGTGACGACCGCCACATCCGACACCGCCGCGCAGGCCAGCGCCGCGCCCACGGTGTCCTGCGCGAACGCCAGTGCCAGCCCCGGGCGCACCCCGTCGCCGGCGGTGTCCGCGAGCCTGCTCTTGGCCTGCGTCAAAGGCTTCAGGGGGATGACCAAGGTCCACTGCACCGGCGTACCGCCCCTCTCTCGTCCGGCACATTGTCACCCGGGCCGTCCGGCGCCACCCCTACCGGGAGGCGCGCGACGCTCCTCTTGAGGGTGGGGGCCGGTGACGGGCGGGCGTACGGTGTTCTCGACAGACCGGCGGCCCGGGGCCACACTTGTGCGGCCCCCGCCGGGGTGGCAGTCCTAGAGGAAGGTGTCCTTGTGCCCCGCCGCAGAATCGGCTTCTGGTATCGCTTCGCCGCGGTGCTCTGCAAACCGCCGCTGGTGGTTCTGATCAAGCGGGACTGGCGTGGAATGGAGCACATTCCGGCCGAGGGCGGATTTATCACCGTGGTGAACCACAATTCCCACGTGGACCCCTTCGCATACGCGCACTATCAGTACAACACCGGACGGGTTCCGCGATTCCTGGCGAAGAGCGGCCTTTTCAAGAAGGGATTCGTCGGCGCCGCCATGCGCGGCACCGGGCAGATCCCCGTCTACCGCGAGTCCACCGACGCGCTCAGCGCCTTCCGGGCCGCGATCGACGCCGTGGAACGCGGCGAGTGCGTCGCCTTCTACCCCGAGGGCACCCTGACCCGCGACCCGAACGGCTGGCCCATGACCGGCAAGACCGGTGCCGCCCGGGTCGCCCTGCAGACCAAGTGCCCGGTCATCCCGGTCGCCCAGTGGGGCGCCAACGAACTGCTGCCGGCGTACGCCAAGAAGCCGAACCTCTTCCCGCGCAAGACCCACCATGTGCTGGCGGGCCCGCCCGTGGACCTCTCCCGCTTCTACGACCGCGAGATGACCCCCGAGGTGCTGAAGGAGGCCACCGAGGTCATCATGGCGGCCATCACCCGCCGGCTGGAGGAGATCCGCGGCGAGAAGGCGCCCGAGACGCCGTACGACCCGCGCCGCGAGCGGATCGAGCAGCGGCGGCGCACCCAGGTGCAGACGCAGGGCAAGCAAGCGGAAGGGCAGAGCAAGTGAGCAAGCCTGTGCGGGCGGCCGTCATGGGCACCGGTTCGTGGGGCACCGCCTTCGGCATGGTGCTCGCCGACGCCGGCTGTGACGTGACCCTGTGGGCCCGCCGGCCGGAGCTGGCCGAGGCGGTCAACTCCACCCGGACCAACCCCGACTACCTGCCCGGCGTGGAACTCCCCGGGAATCTGCGCGCCACCGCCGACGCCGCCGAGGCGCTGCGCGACGCGGACTTCACGGTCCTCGCGATCCCCTCCCAGACCCTCCGCGCCAACCTCGCCGAGTGGACCCCGCTGCTCGCGCCGGACACCGTCCTCGTCTCCCTGATGAAGGGGGTCGAACTCGGCTCCACCATGCGGATGAGCGAGGTCATCGAGGACGTCGCCAAGGTCGGCGCCGACCGGGTCGCGGTGGTCACCGGACCCAACCTGGCCCGCGAGATCGCCGCCCGCATGCCCGCGCTCGCCGTCGTGGCCTGCACCGACGAGCAGGTCGCCCAGCGGCTTCAGGCCGCCTGCCACACGCCGTACTTCCGGCCGTACACCAACACCGACGTGGTCGGCTGCGAACTCGCCGGCGCGGTCAAGAACGTCATCGGGCTCGCGGTCGGCATCGCCGACGGCATGGGACTCGGCGACAACGCCAAGGGCTCGCTCATCACGCGCGGCCTCGCCGAGACCACCCGGCTCGGCCTCGCGATGGGCGCCGACCCGCTGACCTTCTCCGGACTCGCGGGCCTGGGCGACCTGGTGGCCACCTGCTCCTCGCCGCTGTCCCGGAACCACACCTTCGGCACCAACCTCGGCAAGGGCATGACCCTGGAGGAGACCATCGCGGTCACCCGGCAGACCGCCGAGGGCGTCAAGTCCTGCGAGTCCGTGCTGGATCTGGCCCGTCGGCACGGCGTCGACATGCCGATCACCGAGACGGTCGTCAGCATCGTGCACGAGGGCAAGTCGCCGGTCGCCGCGCTCAAGGAGCTGATGGCCCGCAGCGCCAAGCCCGAGCGGCGCTGAGAACGCCCCGCGCGGCCCCCTCCCGGGCCGCCGGCGCGACGCTGTGCGACCGTCCGCGCGACGCTGAGCGACGGCCCGGGAGCGCGCGCTGACTTGGGCACCACCTCCGGGTACTCTCAACGCGATATGAGCACCGAGAACCTTCCCCAGAGCCCTGAGCAGCCATCACGCAAGCCGCGCGTGGCCGTCGTGTTCGGCGGCCGCAGCTCCGAACACGGGATCTCCGTGGTCACCGCCGGCGCCGTCCTCAAGGCCATCGACCGGACGAAGTACGACGTCCTGCCGATCGGCATCACCGCGGACGGCCGCTGGGCGCTGACGGCCGACGAGCCGGAGCGGATGGGCATCACCGACCGCCGCACCCCCCGCGTCGAGGAGCTGGCGGAGTCGGCCGAGGGCGGCGTGGTGCTCCCCGTCGATCCGGCCAGCCGCGAGGTCGTCTACAGCGAGCCGGGCTCGGTGCCCAAGGCGCTCGGCGAGGTCGACGTGGTCTTCCCGGTGCTCCACGGCCCCTACGGCGAGGACGGCACCCTGCAGGGCCTGCTGGAGCTGTCCGGGGTGCCGTACGTGGGCTCGGGCGTGCTCGCCTCGGCCGTCGGCCAGGACAAGGAGTACATGAAGCGGGTCTTCACCTCCTTCGGGCTCAAGGTCGGCCCGTACCTGGTGATCCGGCCCCGCGAGTGGGCGCAGGACGAGTCCGCCGCCCGCAGGAGGATCGTCGACTTCGCCGGCGAGCACGGCTGGCCGCTGTTCGTGAAGCCCGCCCGCGCCGGTTCGTCGATCGGCATCACCAAGGTCGACGACCTGTCCGGGCTGGACGAGGCGATCGCCGAGGCACAGCGGCACGACCCGAAAATCCTCATCGAGGCGGCGCTGCGCGGCCGCGAGATCGAGTGCGGCGTCCTGGAGTTCGAGGACGGCCCGCGCGCCTCCGTCCCGGCCGAGATCCCGCCGCCGGACGCGCACGCGTACTACGACTTCGAGGCCAAGTACATCGACTCCACGCCCGGCATCGTCCCGGCGCCGCTCACCGAGGCGGAGACGGCCGAGGTGCGCAGGCTCGCGGTCGAGGCGTTCGACGCGGCCTCCTGCGAGGGCCTGGTCCGCGCGGACTTCTTCCTCACCGAGGACGGCGAGTTCGTGATCAACGAGATCAACACCATGCCCGGCTTCACGCCGATCTCGATGTACCCGCAGATGTGGCAGGCGAGCGGGATCAGCTACCCCGAGCTGGTCGACCGCCTGGTGCAGGCGGCGCTGCGCCGCTCCACCGGCCTGCGCTGACCCGGCCGCGTCCGGCGGCGGCTCAGTGCCGCATGGAGGCGACCCCTAGGGGGTTCGTCTTCTTCACGGCCGCCGCCAGGTCCTTCATCACCTGGGCGCTGTCGTCCGGCCCGGACAGCCTCTTCGGCAGCGTCACCTGCACATATGCGGAACGACCGGACGTGGTGAACCGCCAGGTCCCGTCGTCCTCCTTCTCCATCAGCCAGTCCACGCCGTCGACCCCGCCGCCCATCGCGTTGGGGTCGTCCCCCTTCGCCACGGCGGGATCGACCATCTTCGGCGGCCGGACGATGCCGCAGCGCAGTATGATCTCCGGGCTTCCCCAGCCCGCCGTGTAGGCGGACCGGGGCTCGGGGTCCCGGCGGCCCAGTCCGTCCACCTTGTGCGGCAGCACCTCGTCCAGGGCCCGGCAGATCGGGGCGGTCTTCGCGTCGGGGGTGGGAACCGCGACGGTGTGGTCGTCGTCTGCCGTGGAGCAGCCCGCGACCGCGAGCAGCAGGGCCGGCGCGAGCAGGCCGAAAGGCCGGTGACGGAAGAAGTTCACCGGCCAAGCGTAGACGGGGGCTACAGATGCACGACCGGACAGGTCAGGGTGCGCGTGATGCCGTCCACCTGCTGGACCTTGGCGACCACCATGCGGCCGAGTTCGTCGACCGTCTCGGCCTGGGCGCGCACGATGACATCGTACGGACCCGTCACGTCCTCGGCCTGGAGCACTCCGGGGATCTTGCAGATCGTCTCGGCGACGGTCGACGCCTTGCCGACCTCCGTCTGGATCAGGATGTACGCCTGTACCACGGAACCTCCAAGGCGGCCACGAGGATCATGTGGGGAAAAGGAACGCCACGGTATCGCGTCGCCGCTCCCCGCGGGGAGACCTGCGGGAACCGGGCTTGCGCGCCAGGGTGCAGGCACCACGGACGTTGACGGTCACCTGGACCGTGCAGCCGGTCGACACGGCCGCGCGGGCAGACGTCACGACCGCGGCGACAGACACCTCGACCGTATCGGGGACACTGATGACGCGCGACTGGGCACGGCAAGGGAGAGAAGGGGAGCAAGGGACATGAAGGGCACTGTTGGTGAGCTCGGGGAGTTCGGGCTCATCAGGGAGCTCACCTCCCGTCTCACCACCACCCCGGCGGTCCGGGTCGGCCCCGGCGACGACGCCGCGGTGGTCGCCGCGCCCGACCGCCGGGTGGTGGCGAGCACCGACATCCTGCTGGAGGGCCGGCACTTCCGCCGCGACTGGTCCACGGCCTACGACGTCGGCCGCAAGGCCGCCGCGCAGAACCTCGCGGACATCGCGGCGATGGGCGCCGTCCCGACCGCGCTGCTGCTCGGCCTGGTCGTCCCGGCCGAACTGCCGGTCACCTGGCCCACCGAGCTGATGGACGGCCTGCGCGACGAGTGCCAGGTCGCCGGTGCCTCCGTGGTCGGCGGGGACGTCGTACGCGGCGACACGATCATGGTGTCGATCACCGCGCTCGGCGATCTGCGCAACCAGGAGCCCGTCACACGCGCCGGGGCCCAGCCCGGCGACCTGGTGGCCGTCACCGGCTGGCTGGGCTGGTCCGCCGCCGGGTACGCGGTGCTGGCCCGCGGCTTCCGCTCGCCGCGCGCCTTCGTGGAGGCCCACCGGCGCCCCGAGCCGCCGTACCACGCGGGCCCGGCCGCCGCCGCGCTCGGCGCCACCGCCATGTGCGACGTCAGCGACGGCCTGATCGCCGACCTCGGGCACATCGCCGAGGCCAGCAAGGTCCGTATCGACATCCGCTCCGGCGCGATCGACATCCCGACCCAGATGAACGACATCGGGCAGGCCGTCGGCGTGGACCCGCTGCAGTGGGTGCTGACCGGGGGAGAGGACCACGCGATCGTGGCCACCTTCCCGCCGGACGCCAAGCTCCCCGCCCGCTGGAAGGTCATCGGAGAGGTCCTCAACCCCTCCGCGCTGCCCCAGGTGACCGTCGACGGGGCGCCCTGGACCAGCAAGGGCGGCTGGGACCACTTCGGGGACATCGAGTCATGATCACCAGGGTTCTCACGGTGGCCGGCTCGGACTCCGGCGGCGGCGCCGGCATCCAGGCCGACCTGAAGACGATGCTCGCGCTCGGCGTCCACGGCATGAGCGTGCTCACCGCGGTGACCGCGCAGAACTCCCTGGGCGTCCAGGGCGCCTGGGAGCTGCCCGTGGACGCGGTGCGGGCCCAGTACCGCAGCGTGGTCGACGACATCGGCGTGCAGGCCGTCAAGACCGGCATGCTGTCCTCCGCGGAACTGGTCGAGACGGTCGCCGAGTTGATCTCCGGCACGGACGCGCCGGCCGTGGTGGACCCGGTGGGCGTCTCCAAGCACGGCGACCCGCTGCTGGCCGCCTCCGCGCTGGACTCCGTACGGACCCGGCTGCTGCCCGTGGCCACCGTGGCCACCCCGAACCTGGACGAGGTGGCCCAACTCACCGGAGTGCGGGCCGAGTCCGAGCAGGACCTGCGGCGGGCCGCGGCGGCGGTGCTGGAGTTCGGGCCGCGGTGGGTGCTGATCAAGGGCGGCCACCTGTCCGGGGACGCCGTCGACCTGCTCACCGACGGTTCCGAGGAACACCTGCTCAGGGCCCCCCGGTACGACAACCGGCACACCCACGGCACCGGCTGCACCCTCGCCTCGGCGATCGCCTGCGGCCTGGCGAGGGGACGGTCCGTGCCGGAGGCGGTCACGGCGGCCAAGGCGTACGTCACCGGCGCGATCGCCGCCGGGTTCGCCCTCGGCGCCGGCATCGGGCCCGTGGACCACGGCTGGGCGCTCAGGCGGGATACTCCCTGAGCTCGATGGCGGTCGCCGCCTTCTCCGTCAGCCGCTGGAAGAACCCGGCCGGCAGCCGGGAACCCAGCAGCCGGTACACACGGTCCCGGCTGCGGATGCGCCGCTCGGTCGCCGGGGCGAAGAACGGACCCGCGTTGCCGGAGATCTTCTGGCACCCCTTGGCGAAATCCCGGATCCGGTCCCGCACGACGGCCGGCCGCAGCTCGGTGAGACGGACCCGGTCGGCGTGCCCGTCCGGCAGGTCCGGCAGCGCCGGCCCGCGCCACAGCGCGAGGGCGTCCCGCAGGAGGCCCACCGCCCGCGGAGGATCACCGGCGGCGAGCGCCGCACGGCCCTCGGCGGCCAGGAGGGCGAAACGGTGCGCGTCGACGGCGTCCGGGCCGACGACGAGGGTGCAGCCGGCAGGGCCGGCGTCGAGCAGCAGCGTGAGCAGGGCGCGGGGCCGGGGGCCGCCGGGCTCCAGGGGAACGCCGTCATCGGTGTGGATCTCGACCGGGCCCAGGATGCCGAAGCGCATTTGGTGGATTCTGGCAGGTGGCGGCCGCCCGTGGGTACGGCAAAAAGCCGGCCCACCGTGAGGTGGACCGGCTCAGTGCAGCGAACCAAGCAGTGGCCGCGCGCTCAGCTGTTGCGTCAGCGCGAGACCTTGCCGGCCTTGATGCACGAGGTGCAAGCGTTCACGCGCTTCGGCGTCCCGCCGACCACGGTACGCACACGCTGGATGTTCGGGTTCCAGCGGCGGGGCGTACGGCGGTGCGAGTGCGAGATGTTGTTGCCGAAGCCCGGCCCCTTGCCGCAGACGTCGCAGTTGGCAGCCACGGGTCACTCCAAAGACTTCAGATGCACTTACGGTTGATCCCGGCAGGCCGGGATCGAGATCGTAAGAACTGAGATCTTGAGTGGCGTTGCCAGGGGGAATGGCCCGATCAGATCGGGCAACCGGAGCAGCATACAACGACTGCGTCCGTGCAGCGAAACTACCATGGCAGCTCAGGCCCCCGCTCCCGGCCCTCTTCCGGAGAACACCGCTCCGGGGTCTACGCTGCGTCCCACGTCCAGCCAGCTCAGGGAGGCGCAGGTGGCGCAGGTGCCGCAGACATTCTTCGATGCTCTCGCGGTGCGCACCTGGTGCGGTCTGGCGCTCCGGGCACTGGGACGGGCCCGTGAGGAGATCGACGCCATCAACGTCTACCCGGTGGCCGACGGCGACACCGGGACCAACCTCTACCTGACCCTGGAGTCGGCGGCGACGGCCGTGGAGGCGGTGTTCGCCGGCTACGAGACCGGCTGCGCGGAGCCGTCCCCGGCGGACGCGGTACGGGCCATGGCCCACGGCGCGCTCATCGGGGCCCGCGGCAACTCCGGGACGATCCTGGCGCAGCTGCTGCGGGGGATGGCCCAGGTGCTCGTGGAGGCGGGTGACGGCTCTCACATCGACGGTCCGGGGCTGCGGCTGGCCCTGCGCCGGGCCGCCGACTCCGCGCGGCAGGCCGTCGCCCACCCCGTCGAGGGCACGGTGCTCACGGTCGCCTCGGCCGCCGCCGACGCCGCGGAGGGAGCCGAGGGCGACTGCGGGACGGTCGCGCGGGCCGCCTACGAGGGTGCGCGGGCGGCCCTCGCGGCGACGCCGGGCCAGCTGGCCGTGCTGGAGCGGGCCGGTGTGGTCGACGCGGGCGGACGCGGGCTGGTGACGGTGTTGGGGGCGCTGGTGGAGGCGTTCACGGGCGAGGCGGTGCGCGAGGCGGCTCCGTGGGGGGCTCCCTGCCGGGAGGCCCCGTCGCGGGACACCTCCCGGACCCCGGAAGCGGATCACGGCGGGCACGCGCGCGTGGAGAGCGCCGAGGCCGGCCCGTGCGGGGCCGGACTCCGCGCCGACGCGGCCGCCGACCGTGGGCCCGCGTTCGAGGTGATCTATCTGCTGGAGGCCGACGACGCGGCGGTGACTCGGCTGCGCGCGCGGCTCGACGCCCTCGGGGACTCCCTGGTGGTGGTCGGCGGAGACGGACTGTGGAACGTCCATGTGCATGTCGACGACGCCGGCGCCGCCGTGGAGGCCGGGGTCGAGGCCGGGCGGCCGTACCGCATCCGGATCACGCACTTCGGGCTCGGTGACGCGCACACCGGCCGCGAGCGCCCGCCGCGCGAGCGCGCCCAGCGGGCGGTCGTCGCCGTCGTCCCGGGTGAGGGGCTGGCCGGGCTGTACACCGAGGCCGGCGCGACCACCGTGCTCGCCCGCCCCGGAGAGCCGCCCGCCAGCGGGGAGCTGGTGCAGGCGGTCCGGCGCGCCCACGCGCGCGAGGTCGTCCTGCTGCCCAACGACGCCGAGCTGCGCCACACGGCCGCCGCGGCGGCCGAACAGGCCCGTACCGAGGGCATCCGCGTGGCCCTGATCCCGACCCGCTCGGCGGTCCAGGGCATCGCCGCGCTCGCCGTGCACGAGCCGGGGCGCCGGTTCGACGAGGACGTCGTCCAGATGACCTCGGCGGCGGGCGCCACCCGCTACGCCGAGGTCGTCGTGGCCGAACGCCAGTCCTGGACGACGGCCGGCATCTGCCAGGCCGGGGACGTGCTCGGCCTGATCGACGGCGACGTGGCGGTGATCGGCGCGGACGTCACGGCCACCGCGCGGACCGTGCTGGACCGCATGCTCCAGGCCGGCGGCGAGCTGGTCACGCTCGTCGTCGGCGACGAGGCGCCCGAGACCGTCGCCACGCACCTGGAGGCACGCGTACGGGAGACCTACCTGGCCGTGGACACGGTGGTGTACCGCGGCGGCCGGCAGGGAGCGCTGCTCCTCATCGGCGTGGAGTGACCGGAGTGACCGGCGTGACCGGAGTGACCGGCGTGGAGTGACCGACCCGGGGTGGCCGACCCGAGGTGACAGACCCGGGGTGACCGGCCGGAGGTGACCCGTCGGCCTACTCCGCCTCCCGCACCACTTCCGCCCCTTCCGCCTCCGCCGCCGCCTCCAGCAGCTGGGTCGCCTCCGCCCGCCGTGCGTGGACCGTCTCGTCCCCGTCGCCCGTGCCCTCGTAGGCCGCGAGCACGGCACGCGCGCGTGCCGCCGCCCAGGCCGGGCGGCCCAGGTCGGCCTCCAGCCAGCCCGCGGCCAGTTCGGCTCCGGTACGGCCGTGCAGCCCGGCCCCGCCGAGCGTGGCGAACACCGCCACGGCCCGGGTCGTCTGCTCCAGCGCCGCCTCGAACGCGGCCCGGATCGCCGCGTCCTCGGCCTCCTCCGACGCCGAACGGGCCAGCAGCTCCGCGAACTGGCGATGAGTGCCGCCGAGTTCCGCGGACAGCTGCTCCCGGTCCGCCGGGTCCGCCGCCGCCAGCGCCGTCTCGCACTCCCGCACCGCGGACGCCATCAGCTCGCGCGCGTCCGGCGCGCCGGAGTCCCGGCCCAGCGCCAGCCAGGCACGGGCGCGCAGCGAGCGGACCAGGAACTGCGCGTTGCCGAGCGAGCGCCACAGGCCGCCCGCGCGCGTGTAGGCCCGGTCCGCCTCCTCCGTCAGCCCCGCGTTGCCCAGCGACTCGGCGGCGAGATGGGAGAGCGTGGCGTGGTCCTGCTGCTCGGGCCAGTGCCGGGCCAGCTCGGCGGCCTTCAGCCGCTGTTCGGCGGCGGCCCGGTGTTCGCCCAGTTCGCCCAGGCAGTCCCCGAGCCACCAGTGGGCCTGGACCACCGCCCCGTCGCCGTGCGTGTCGGCACTCAGGTCGGCCAGCGCCGACTCCAGCACCTCGGCGGCCTCCGCGTGCCGGCCCCGGCGCAGCAGGAACCCGCCCAGCTGCTGCCGCGCCCAGGCGCCCAGGGTGCCGCTCTCGCCGGCCTCGTCGGCCCAGTGCGCGGCCTCCAGCGCGTGCTCGGCCGCCTCGTCGGCCACGTCCCGCCCGCCGAGCACCTCGGCCAGCTGGAGGTGCAGCTGGGCCCGCCCGACCGGCTCCACGTACGGCCCGCCGTGCTCCAGGGCACCGCGCAGCGCCCGCTCGGCTCCGGCCAGGTCGCCGGCCTGGTGGGCCAGGGCGGCGACCTGCACCTCGTACTCCACCGCGAACCAGGGCAGCCCGGCGGACACGTACGCGCCGGCGGCCCGCCGGAACAGCTCCGCCGCCCGCTCCGCGTCCCCGGTGAGCCCGGCCAGCTCGGCGAGCATCGCCCGCGCCTCCGCGGCCCGCGCCGCCGGCCGTACGTCGTCCCCGCCGCGCCCCTCGACGAGCGCGATCACCTCCCGGGCGGCCGCCTCGGCGTCCGTCAGGGCGGCGTGGGCGTCCCCCGCGGCCCCGCGTCCGGCGGCCTCGTGGACCCGTCGCATCAGGATCCGCGCCCGGCTCATCACGACCGACGCGGTCTGGCGCACTCCGGTGCCCTCGTCCGCGTACAGCGCGAGCACCTCGTCGTACAGGCCGGTGACCGTGGCCAGGGCCGCGTCCACCTCGCCCGCCAGTGCGCGGACGTACGCCCCGCGCGCGCGTGCCGCCAGCGCCTCCCCGGGGTCGCCCGCCTCCGCGTAGAGCCGCGCCGCCCGCTCGAACAGGGCGAGCCCCTCGGGGCCGTGGGCCATCGCCTCGTGGTCGGCCAGCTCCGCGCGGTCACGCGTCGGCAGACCGGCGCCGTCCGGGGCGGCCCGCCCGACCGCCGCCCACGCCTCCAGCGCGTGCGGCTGCAGGGTGTCCGACAGCCGCCGTGCCTCCGCGACCAGGGCGGACAACCCGGGGCCCGCGGCCGTCCCGGAGCTCTCCGGGGCGGGCGGGGGAGGGGCGGCCACCGGTGCCGCCGCCGCCCGTACGGTCCGCACACCCAGCGGCAGCCGCTCCACCAGCGGGTGCTGGGCCATCCGGGCGCGGATCCGGTCGCCGACGCAGGAGGTGCCGTTGCGGCGGTCGAACCGCTCGGCGAGTTCCGTCGCCTCCGCGCGCGCGTGCGCCGCCAGTTCCCGCGCGGTCCAGGTCCGCCCGGCCGGTCCCGGCACCCGCCGCGCGCCGAGACCCAGCTCGGTCAGCCGCTCCGTCAGCAGGGTCACCACGGCCATGAAGTCGAGCCGGCTGCGCGGCTGCCCGGTGTCCGTGAAGTAGGCGGGCCGCTCGGCCAGCAGTTCCAGGCCCCGCGCCTCGTTGCCCGTCAGCGCGCAGAACTCCACATGGTCGGCGTACGCGCCCCGCATGCTCTCCATGGGCCGCACCAGCCGGAAACCGCGCAGATGATGGGCCCGGGCCTCGTCCACGCGGCCCAGGCGCAGCAGCGGGGCCAGCGAGGAGGCCAGCACCGTGTGCGGCTCGTGCGCGCAGGCGAACTCGCCCTCCAGCACCGGCCGCCACAGCTCGACCGCCTCCGCGTCCCGGCCGCACCGGGCCTGCCAGGCGCCCTGCCGGTGCAGCTCGCAGGCGTGGCAGTCGGCCATCCCGTCCCGGTCCGCGGCCAGCCACGCGGTGTACGCCCGCTCCGCGCGCGCGAGGTCCCCGATGTGCTCGGCCACACTGAACTCGGCACCGCGCACCGCCCGTTCGGAGTGCCCGGCGATCCGGTAGCGGTGCTCCATCTCGCCGAGCCACTTCTCGACCGAGGCGAGCGGAACGTGCGGCTGGTCCAGCATGCCCGCCGACATCCACTTGAAGACCCAGTGCAGCGAGTGCGTCTCGTACTCGTCGAAGTCCTCCGGCCGTTCGTCCCACATGCGCAGCAGCCGCGCGAACGGGACGAACATCTTGTCCTTCTCGGAGCTGTAGTTGTAGACCTTCAGCTGGTGTCCGAGCGCCTCGATCACGGCGAGCGGGACGTCGAGCCGCTCGGCCTCGGCGAGCAGCTGCTCCGCGCGCGCGTTGCGGGCCGGGCCCTCCGGCTGCTCGGAGTTCTCCGCCAGCGCCCGGCGCAGCGCGTCGAAGTCCGTGATCTCACTCATCGTCCGTGCCCCTCCCCGTGGGTCGCCCATTCGAGCAGCCCGATGAACGCCCGGTTGAGCAGTGCCGAGTCGGCCGGCCGCAGCGGGCGCTGCGCCATCAGCAGCGCCTGCCCGTAGAGCGACTCGGTCGCGGTGCCGATCAGCTCCGGGTCGCCGAGCGCGCCGATGCGCCGGACGAGCGGGTTGAGGTGGTTGAGCACCAGACGCGCGCGCGGGGCGCTGCCGCGCAGGGAGCCCAGAATGCCCGCCCACAGGTCGTCGGCCTGCTCCTCGGCCGCCGCGCGGGCCTGTTCGTGCCGGGCGGCCCGGTCGTCCAGGTGCAGCGCGGGCACGGTCAGCGGGTGGAAGGCCCGCAGGACGACGTCACAGCCCAGCGGGTCGAGCCGGTCCCGGGCGGCGGCCAGGAAGCCGGACAGCGCCAGCTCCTCGCCCGGGTCGACCGCGTCCAGGTGCGCGGTCACGGTGTCCGCGTCCAGCTCGGCGACCACCGTCCCCGGCCGCACCCGCGGCAGCGCCTCGACCAGTTCGCTGTCGTACGTGTAACCGCCGTTGACCACGCCGACGCCCTGCGCCGAGGCGATCGGCGCGACCTGCCGGTACTCCTCGACCGACCGCGTGAAGTGCACCACCGGGTGCCGCCGCGCGAACTCCTCCAGCGAGACCTGCCCGTCGGTCGTCTCGAACGGCAGCCACGGCAGCATCGTGCGCAGCATCTCCGGATCGTGCCGGGCCAGGGACTTCACGCCCAGGTGGTGCACGGCGAGGAAGGCCGACAGCCGCTCCGGATCACCGGCGGCGAGCCCGGTGAGCCAGGACCGAATCCTTTCGCCCAGCGCCTCCCGTACGGCGGCCAGGGTCTCGTCCTCGTACAGCGCCTCGCGCGACGCCGTCGGCCGCAGGCTGTCGGTGTCCAGGACACAGCGCACGAAGAACGCCCAGTCCGGCAGCAGCTGTTCGGCCCGCTCGGTGAGCAGCATGCCCTTCAGGTGCACCCGGTGGGTCGCCCGCTGAGCGGGGCTGACCGCCGACGGCAGCACGTACGCCACCCCGCGGACCCCGGCCAGCGGCACCCCCAGGTCGATCGAGTCCAGCGGGGTGAACCCGAACAGCTCGTGGCAGTGCCGGGCCAGCGCCACCCTCCTGCCGGCCGGACTCGGATGGGCACGGTCCCAGGGCGCGGGCAGTTCGGTGACCGGCTCGTCACCGACCCGGACGTCGTACGGCAGCAGCGAGCCGAAGTCCCGGGCCAGGGCGCGGACCCGCTCGGGCGCGAGCCACTCGGCCGCCCCGGCCCGCGCCGTCAGGTACACGGTCGTGCCCGGCTCGGGCCGCTCCGCGTCGGACAGCGTCCGCACGGTGTACGACCCGTCGTCCCGGGCCGTCCACTCCACCGGCGGCGCCTCGGGCGCCCGGGCGCTGCGGCTGACGACCCGGATCCGCTCGGCGACCACGAAGCAGGCGAGCAGCCCGATGCCGAACTGGCCGAGGAAGTCCGACCGGGCCTCCTGCAGGCCCTCGGCCCGCTTGGAGCTGCGGCCGATGGTCGCCAGCAGGCTGTGCACGTCGGGCTCGGTGAGCCCGACACCGGTGTCCTCCACCCGCAGCCCGCCGTCCACCGGGTACAGCCGCACCCGCGCCGGGGCGGCCGGGTCGGCGGCCCGCCGGGCGGTGATGGCGTCCACGGCGTTCTGCAGCAGCTCGCGCAGGTAGACCTTGGGACTGGAGTAGAGGTGATGGGAGAGCAGGTCCACCAGACCGCGCAGGTCGACCTGGAACGTGTGAGGTGGGTGAGGTGACTGGGATGCCTGGGCTGACTGCGAGGTCTGGGAGTCCATCGTCACTGCGCCGGAGGGAGAGGTGCGTGCGGCGCGGGGTCGGGCGGTCCCGGCGGGGCGGTGACCGCGAAGGATGGCCGGAGCGCGTCATCCTAGGGCCGGACCAGCCCGCCTGACCAGGAGTTTCCCTGATGTTTACAGCACCTCGCCGAGAAGGAGCAGGGCGGCGTCTACGGCATTGTCAGTGCCGTGGTGTGCAATGGATCTCGTGCCCGCACTGCAAGAACCACTGAAGCAGCCCCTGAAGTCAGTGCTCGGCCCCGCCACCGCCAAGGTGATGGCCGAGCACCTCGGCCTGCACACCGTCGGCGACCTCCTGCACCACTACCCGCGCAGATACGAGGAACGCGGCCAGCTCACCCACCTCGCCGACCTGCCCATGGACGAGCACGTCACGGTGGTCGCCCAGGTCGCCGACGCCCGCCTGCACACCTTCGCCTCGGCCAAGGCGCCCCGCGGCAAGGGACAGCGCCTCGAAGTCACCATCACCGACGGCAGCGGCCGGCTCCAGCTCGTCTTCTTCGGCAACGGCGTGCACAAACCGCACAAGGAGCTGCTGCCCGGCACCCGCGCGATGTTCGCGGGCAAGGTCTCCGTCTTCAACCGCCGTCTCCAACTCGCCCACCCGGCCTACGAACTGCTCCGGGACGACAGCGGCGAAGCCGTCGAGACCTGGGCCGGCGCCCTGATCCCCCTGTACCCCGCCACCGCCAAGCTGGAGTCCTGGAAGATCGGCAAGGCGGTCCAGACGGTGCTCCCCAGTGCCCAGGAGGCCCTCGACCCCCTCCCGGACACCCTCCGCGCCGGCCGCGGCCTGGTCCCCCTCCCCGAGGCCCTGCTCAAGATCCACCGCCCGCACACCAAGGCCGACATCGCCGACGCCCGCGCCCGCCTGAAATGGGACGAGGCATTCGTCCTCCAGGTCGCCCTGGCCCGCCGCCGGCACGCCGACACCCAGCTCCCGGCCGTCCCGCGCCGGCCGAAGCCCGACGGCATCCTCACGGCCTTCGACGACCGCCTGCCGTTCACCCTCACCGAGGGCCAGCAGAAGGTCTCCCGGGAGATCTTCGACGACCTGGCGACCGCACACCCGATGCACCGCCTGCTCCAGGGGGAGGTCGGTTCGGGGAAGGCGCAGCCGCTGGACTCGCTCGTGCTGACACCGTCGGGTTTTCGGCGGATGGGCGACATGCGGGTGGGGGATGAGGTCGTTGTGCCCGCCGGAGAGATCGCCCTCATCGATGGAGTCTTTCCGCAAGGCGAGCGAGATGTGTGGCGCATCGTGCTTTCCGACGACAGTTCCGTGGAATGCGACGACGAACACCTCTGGATCGTTGGCACGAGTTGCGCCTGGCATCGCGGGCAGCCGCCCAAGGTGATGACCACACGGGAAATCCGTCACGACCTGTTCAAGGCCGACGGATCGTCGAAGTGGTACCTCCCGGCGGCGACTCCTGTGGACCTGGGCGACGACTCCGTAATTCCCCTCGACCCCTATCTGTTCGGGCTCCTGCTCGGTGACGGTTCGTTCAGGCACAACCTGCGGATTTCCACCATCGACACAGAGATCCGTGACGCGGTGGGAGCTTCTGTGGGGCCTGAGTGCCGGCTCGTTCCGGTAACTGGTTCCCGAGGTGACTACACGATTCAGCTGACACAGCGGTCGGGCGGAGTCCGCAATCCCGTCATTCAGATCTTGCGTGATCTGGGCCTGTGGGGCCGGGCGTCGCACGGCAAGTTCATCCCCGAAGAATTCAAGAACACATCGATCAAGAACCGTCTGGCTCTCCTGCAGGGCCTCCTGGACACCGACGGCACTGTGGACGCAAACGGCATGAGCATTTCCCTGTGCTCGGCCTCGGTGAGGCTGGCGGAGGACGTCGCCTGGCTTGTGCGGTCGCTGGGCGGCCGGGCGCGCATCCTGCGGAAGAAGTCCGCCTTCACCGTCTCTGTGGCACTGCCGGACGAGTACGCCCCCTTCAGGCTCACACGCAAGGCAGAGCGCGTCGGCCCGCGGCCGAAGTACAACACTTTCCGGCGTGGCATCCGGGCGGTCGAGTACGTGGGGCGCAAGCCGGTCCAGTGCATCAGCGTCGCGCACCCCAGCCGTGCCTATGTCACCGACCACTTCGCGGTGACGCACAACACGATGGTGGCCCTGCGCGCCATGCTCGCCGTCGTCGACGCGGGCGGTCAGGCGGCCATGCTCGCGCCCACCGAGGTCCTCGCCCAGCAGCACCACCGCTCCGTCACCGAGATGATGGGCGAGCTGGCCGAAGGGGGCATGCTGGGCGGCGCCGAGCACTCCACCAAGGTCGTCGTGCTCACCGGCTCCATGGGCATGGCCGCCCGCCGCCAGGCCCTGCTGGACCTGGCCACCGGCGAGGCCGGCATCGTCATCGGCACCCACGCCCTGATCGAGGACAAGGTCCAGTTCCACGACCTCGGCCTGGTCGTGGTCGACGAGCAGCACCGCTTCGGCGTGGAACAGCGCGACGCCCTGCGCGGCAAGGGCAAGCAGCCCCCGCACCTCCTCGTCATGACGGCGACGCCCATCCCGCGCACGGTCGCCATGACGGTCTTCGGCGACCTGGAGACCTCCGTCCTGGACCAGCTCCCGGCCGGCCGTTCCCCGATCGCCAGCCACGTGGTCCCGGCCGCCGACAAGCCCCACTTCCTGGCCCGCGCCTGGGAACGGGTGCGCGAGGAGGTGGAGTCCGGCCACCAGGCCTACGTCGTCTGCCCGCGCATCGGAGACGAGGGCGACGACCCCAAGAAGGCGGGCGGCAAGAAGTCCCCCGAGGACGAGGCGGAGAAGCGCCCGCCGCTGGCCGTCCTGGACGTGGCCGACCAGCTGAGCCGCGGCCCCCTCCAGGGCCTGAGGGTCGAAGTCCTGCACGGCCGTATGCACCCGGACGACAAGGACGCCGTGATGCGCCGCTTCGCGGCCGGCGAGACGGACGTCCTGGTCGCCACCACCGTCATCGAGGTCGGCGTCAACGTCCCCAACGCCACCGCGATGGTCATCATGGACGCCGACCGCTTCGGCGTCTCCCAGCTGCACCAGCTGCGCGGCCGGGTCGGCCGCGGCTCCGCCCCCGGCCTGTGCCTCCTCGTCTCGGAGATGCCCGAGGCGAGCGCGGCCCGCCAGCGCCTGAACGCCGTCGCCTCCACCCTCGACGGCTTCGAGCTCTCCCGCATCGACCTCGAACAGCGCCGCGAGGGCGACGTCCTCGGCCAGGCCCAGTCCGGCGCCCGCTCCAGCCTCCGGGTCCTCGAGGTCATCGAGGACGAGGAGGTCATCGCCGAGGCGAGGGAGGAGGCGGCGGCCCTCGTGGCCGCGGATCCGGAGCTGGAGCGGCTGCCGGGCCTCCGGACGGCCCTGGACGCCCTCCTGGACGAGGAGAGGGAGCAGTACCTGGAGAAGGGGTGAGGCACGGCGCCCCAGCAGGGGCGCGGGACCGTCCTCCGTATGCGGCTACCGACGCGCGGAGGCGTCCGGCCACAATGAACGTACAGCCGCCCACGAAGAAGGACCCCACATGACCCGCGTGATCGCCGGCCGAGCCGGCGGACGGCGCCTCTCCGTACCCCCCGGCACCGGCACCCGCCCCACCTCCGACCGCGCCCGCGAAGGTCTCTTCTCCACCTGGCAGTCCCTGCTGGGCGGCCCCCTGGACGGCGAACGGGTCCTCGACCTCTACGCCGGTTCGGGCGCCGTGGGCCTGGAGGCGCTCTCCCGGGGCGCGCGTCACACGCTCCTGGTCGAGGCCGACGCCCGCGCGGCGAGAACGGTGCGGGACAACGTGCGCAGCCTCGGCCTCCCCGGCGCCGAGGTGAGAGCGGGCAAAGCGGAACAAGTCATCAGGACCGCGCCCCCGGCCGAGCCGTACGACCTGGTCTTCCTCGACCCCCCGTACGCCGTCACGGACGACGATCTTCGCGAGATCCTGCTCACACTCCGCTCGGAGGGCTGGCTCGCTGAGCAAGCGCTCGTCACCGTGGAGCGCAGCACCAGAGGCGGCGAATTCCGGTGGCCGGACGGCTTCGAGGCGATCCGGTCCCGTCGCTACGGCGAGGGAACGTTTTGGTACGGTCGCGCCGCCTCTACGTGCGAAGACGCACGATGACCGGACCGGAGAGCGAGGGATCACAAGTGCGCCGCGCCGTCTGTCCCGGGTCGTTCGACCCGATCACCAACGGACACCTCGACATCATCGCCCGGGCCTCCCGTCTCTACGACGAGGTCTACGTCGCGGTGATGATCAACAAGTCCAAGAAGGGCCTGTTCGAGATCGAGGAGCGGATCGAGCTGATCCGCGAGGTCACCTCCGACTACGCCAACGTCCGCGTGGAGGCGTTCCACGGCCTCCTCGTCGACTTCTGCAAGCAGCGCGACATCCCCGCCATCGTCAAGGGCCTGCGCGCCGTCAGCGACTTCGACTACGAGCTGCAGATGGCCCAGATGAACATCGGCCTCACCGGCGTCGAAACGCTGTTCGTGCCCACGAACCCCACCTACAGCTTCCTGTCCTCCTCCCTCGTCAAGGAGGTCGCGGCCTGGGGCGGCGACGTCTCCCACCTGGTGCCCGCCCAGGTCCTGGAGGCCCTGAACGAGCGCCTGCGCAAGGACTGATGGGGCTACAGTCGTCCCGTCCGTCTCCAACCCGGCTGTAGAGAGTGGCGAGCACAGGTGGACGTGCAGAAGAAGCTCGACGAGATCGTCTCCACGGTCTCCGGCGCCCGGTCCATGCCCATGTCGGCGTCGTGCGTGGTCAACCGCGCCGAGCTGCTCGCGATGCTCGAAGAGGTGCGCCAGGCGTTGCCCGGCTCCCTCGCGCAGGCGCAGGAGCTGATCGGCGGGCGTGAGCAGATGGTCGAGCAGGCCCGCCAGGAGGCCGAGCGGATCATCGAGAACGCGCACGCCCAGCGCGGCTCGCTGATCTCCGACACCGAGATCGCCCGCCGCTCCCAGACCGAGGCCGACCGGATCCTCGCCGAGGCCCGCCAGGAGGCCGAGGAGATCCGCGCCGAGGCCGACGACTACGTCGACTCCAAGCTCGCCAACTTCGAGGTCGTCCTCACCAAGACCCTCGGCTCGGTCGGCCGCGGCCGCGAGAAGCTCCTCGGCACCGGCCCCGGCCTGGACGAGAACGGCTACGAGGACGAGGACGCCCCCGAGCGCAGCCACGACCCGGAGACCCTGCGCCACAACGCCGACCAGTACGTCGACGTCAAGCTGGGCGCGTTCGAGGCGGTCCTCGCCAAGACCCTGGAGGCCGTCGGCCGCGGCCGGCAGAAGCTGCACGGCCGGATCGCCACCGACGACCTCGGCGCCCTCGCCGACGACACCACGACCTTCCAGCACTCCAGCGACGCCGACTACCTGGCCGATCTCGCGGCCCTCGCGGACAGCGACCGCACGGGCCGGCGTCCGCAGGAGCAGCCGGAGCAGCCGGAACCGTCCTACGAGCCGCAGCCCGCCTATTCCCCCTCCCCCGGCTACGCCCCGGCGGCGGCCACTTCCCTCCAGGAGCAGCAGGACCCGTACGCGGGCTTCCCGCGGCAGCCGGAGTACGCCCCGCAGCAGGACCCGTACGGCTACCAGCAGGCCGACCCGTACGCCTACCAGGGCTACGACGTGCAGCAGGCCGCCTACGACCCCCAGCAGGCCCACCAGCCGCAGCAGCCCCAGCACCAGCCGCAGCAGGGCTATGCTCTCGACGAGACCAGCCTCTTCGACACGAGCATGATCAGCGCGGAGCAGCTGAGGGCGTACGAGCAGGAGCGCGGCCTCTAGCCACGTACCCGGATTGGGCGCTGAGCGAAAGGTCCAGTATCCTGGCTCTTCGGTTGCGCGTATGCCCGCGATCACCGCTGCCCGGTAACACCGACGGGCGGCGTCCCCACGAGTTCGAAGATCGAAAGCAGGAATGGCCTCCAACGCCCGCCTTGACCACCGCAACCCCCTCGTGTTCGACACGCACGAGCTGGGTCGGCGTCCTGGCGCGCTGCAGCGCCTGACCCGCACGATCGACGCCCCCCGGGACCTCGGTATCCAGGGAGTCATCGGAGTGCCGGAAGGCGCCCCGCTGGAACTCGAACTCCGACTCGAGTCGGTCCTGGAAGGGGTGCTCGTCACAGGCACCGCCCGTGCACAGGCCGAGGGGGAGTGCGTAAGGTGTCTGGAGCCGGTCGGGCTGGAGCTCGAAGCGGACTTCCAGGAACTGTTCTCGTACCCTGACGCCGACGACCGGGGCCGCGTGATCGCGGAACCGGGCGACGACGCCGAGGACGACGAGGACAGGTTCTTCCTCGAGGACGGACTGTTCGACCTCGAACCTCTGCTGCGCGATGCGGTGGTGCTCGCACTGCCGATGCAGCCGGTGTGCCAGGACGACTGCCCGGGCCTGTGCTCCGAGTGCGGAGTGCGGCTCGCGGACGACCCGGACCACCATCACGACGCCGTCGACATTCGTTGGGCGGCTTTGCAGGGACTCGCCGGTTCACCTGAAGACGGCGAGAAGGACGAGATGAGCGGCGGCGCGCCTCAGTCAGCACGCGCCGACGAGAAGCAGGAGAAGTAGCCGTGGCTGTTCCGAAGCGGAAGATGTCGCGCAGCAACACGCGCCACCGCCGGTCGCAGTGGAAGGCTGCGGTCCCCACCCTGGTTGCGTGCGAGCGCTGCCACGAGCCCAAGCAGCAGCACATCGCGTGCCCGTCTTGTGGCACCTACAACAAGCGCCAGGTCCTCGAAGTCTGAGCGGGCTGGTGAGAGGCACTGTGTCCACGGCGAAGAAGAACTCTCCCCGCGTCAGCGGGGGTGGCCCGGCGGACAACCAGGCCTCGTCCCACACGCTTCTGGAAGGGCGGCTCGGCTACCAGGTCGAGTCCGCCCTTCTGGTGCGTGCGCTGACCCACCGTTCCTACGCGTACGAGAACGGCGGTCTGCCGACGAACGAGCGGCTGGAGTTCCTCGGGGACTCCGTGCTGGGCCTCGTCGTTACGGACACGCTGTACCGCACCCACCCCGACCTGCCCGAGGGCCAGCTGGCCAAGCTGCGGGCCGCGGTGGTCAACTCGCGTGCGCTGGCGGAGGTGGGCCGGGGGCTCGACCTGGGCGCCTTCATCCGGCTCGGCCGGGGCGAAGAGGGCACGGGCGGCCGGGACAAGGCGTCCATCCTCGCCGACACCCTGGAAGCGGTGATCGGCGCGGTCTATCTCGACCAGGGCCTCGACGCGGCCTCCGAACTGGTGCACCGCCTGTTCGACCCGCTGATCGAGAAGTCCTCCAATCTCGGCGCCGGCCTGGACTGGAAGACGTCCCTGCAGGAGCTGACCGCGATCGAGGGACTCGGCGTGCCCGAGTACCTGGTCACGGAGACCGGTCCTGACCACGAGAAGACCTTCACTGCTGCCGCCCGCGTCGGAGGCGTCTCGTACGGCACCGGCACCGGCCGCAGCAAGAAGGAGGCGGAGCAGCAGGCCGCCGAGTCCGCCTGGCGGTCCATCCGGGCCGCGGCGGACGAGCGCGCCAAGGCGGCCGAGGAGGCCGCCGCCAAGGACGACGACGCGTCGTCGTCCGCCACCGCCTGAGCAAGCAGCACCCGAGCGCCCGCCCCGGCCGTCCACGCCGGCGCGGGCGCTCGGCTCATCCACCGGTCCGTACGTTTCCGACGGGGGTCCCGATGCCCGAGTTGCCCGAGGTCGAGGTCGTCCGGCGGGGCCTGGAGCGCTGGGTCGCCCACCGGACCGTCGCCGCGACCGAGGTGCTGCACCCGCGTGCCGTGCGCCGGCACCTCGCCGGGCCCGATGACTTCGCGCACCGCCTCAAGGGCCACCACGTCGGCGCGCCCTGCCGGCGCGGCAAGTACCTGTGGCTGCCGCTGGAGGAGACCAACCAGTCCGTCCTCGCCCACCTCGGCATGAGCGGCCAGCTGCTGGTCCAGCCGCACGACGCGCCGGACGAGAAGCACCTGCGCATCCGCGTCCGGTTCGCCGACTCGCTCGGCACCGAACTCCGCTTCGTCGACCAGCGCACCTTCGGCGGACTGTCGCTGCACGACAACACCCCCGACGGCCTGCCCGACGTCATCGCGCACATCGCCCGCGACCCGCTGGACCCGCTCTTCGACGACGAGGCCTTCCACCGGGCACTGCGCCGCAAGCGGACCACCGTCAAGCGGGCCCTGCTGGACCAGTCGCTGATCAGCGGGGTCGGCAACATCTACGCGGACGAGGCCCTGTGGCGCGCCCGCATCCACTACGAGCGGCCGACGGCGAACCTCACCCGCCCGGTCACGACCGAACTCCTCGGCCATGTGCGGGACGTGATGAACGCGGCCCTCGCCGTCGGAGGCACCAGCTTCGACAGCCTGTACGTCAACGTCAACGGCGAGTCCGGCTACTTCGACCGGTCCCTCGACGCCTACGGCCGTGAGGGCCTGCCGTGCAAGCGCTGCGGCACGCCCATGCGCCGCCGGCCCTGGATGAACCGGTCCAGCTACTTCTGCCCGAGGTGTCAGCGGGCGCCGCGCGTCTCGTCGTAACGCGTGCGGGCCGCGAGGACGTCGTCCATCGCGCCCTCCACACAGTGGATGAGCGCCAGCAGCCGCTCGGCGACCTGCCGGCCCAGGGGCGTCAACCGGTAGTCCACGCGGGGCGGGTTCGTCGGCTGCGCCTCGCGGTGCACCAGGCCGTCGCGCTCCAGCGCGTGCAGCGTCTGGGACAGCATCTTCTCGCTCACCCCGTCGACGTGCCGGCGCAGCTCGTTGAAGCGCAGCGACCCCTCGTACAGCGCGCCGAGCGTCAGCCCGCCCCAGCGGCCCGTGACGTGCTCCAGCGTGCCGCGTGACGGGCACGCCTTGGCGAAGACGTTGTACGCGAGGTCGTCGTGGTCATCGGTGCTGACGGTCATGGCAGCAAGGGTACGCCCGCACAGCGCTAACCACTAGGTTGCACTAACTTCTGGTTAGTGCTTTCCTGTGGTTACCGCTTTTGAGCTGCTCACACAGTCGAGCTGCCGCTTTTCGCTGCCCTTTCGAGGAGTCCGCATGACCACGCCCGTCGTTTCCATCGCCTACCACTCCGGCTACGGCCACACCGCCGTCATCGCCGAGGCCGTCCGCGCCGGGGCCGCCGACGCGGGTGCCGAGGTGCACCTGATCAAGGTGGACGAGATCACCGAGGAGCAGTGGGAGACGCTGGACCGCTCCGACGCGATCGTGTTCGGCTCGCCCACCTACATGGGCACCGCGTCCGGCGCCTTCCACGCGTTCGCCGAGGCCACCTCCAAGCGCTGGTTCGGCCAGGACTGGAAGGACAAGCTGGCCGCCGGCTTCACCAACTCGGGCTCCAAGAGCGGCGACAAGCTGCACACCCTCCAGTTCTTCCAGACGCTCGCCGCCCAGCACGGCATGCACTGGGTCAACCTCGGCCTGCTCCCGGGCTGGAACAGCACCACCGGTTCCGAGAACGACCTCAACCGCCTCGGCTTCTTCGCCGGCGCCGCCGCCCAGAGCAACAGTGACGAGGGCCCCGAGGGCGTCCACAAGGCCGACGTCGCCACCGCGGAGCACCTGGGCCGCCGGGTGACGGAGACGGCGAAGGTGTTCGCGCGCGGACGGGTCGCCGCGTAGGAACGAGCCGGCGCGCCGCCCACGGCCCCGGGATTCCCCTTGGAGGGGACCCGGGGCCGTCGCCGTGATCGGTGGTGGCCGTGCCCGGCGGTACGGCCGCCGCAGGAGGGCGGCCCGGCTTCGCACCGGGTCGGCCGTCGGATGGAAACGGCTACACCGTCCGAGGGGGATCACCCGTTCGAGACGGTCACCGTCCCGAACTGCACCGGCTGACGTAGAAGGCTCCGTCGAAGCGGCCTCCGGCCTGTTACTCAGGTCGGAGGCCGCTTCGCGTTCGTCCGGGGGCCCGGGGCGGAGGGTGCGCTCAGGCTCTCCGGCTGCCGCCGCGGTCGGCTCAGAAGCCGAATTCCTGGGCCCACAAAGGCCCGCCCGAGCCGAAGTGGACACCGACGCCGAGCGTCTTGAAGCCGCAGTTCAGGATGTTGGCGCGGTGGTCGGGGCTGTTCATCCAGGCGGTCATCACGGCCGCCGCGTCGGTCTGGCCCCGGGCGATGTTCTCGCCGCCGAGGCCGGTGACGCCGGCCTTCACCGCCCGGTCCCACGGCGTCCTGCCGTCCGGGTCGGTGTCGCCGAAGAAGCCCCGTGCGGCCATGGCGTCGGTGAACGCCCCGGCCAGCCCGGTCAGCGAGGAGTTCGCCGCCACCGGGCTGCAGCCGGCCTTCGCCCGCTCCTCGTTGACCAGGTTCAGCACCTCGGCCGCGACGACGGCCTCCTGCGACACCGTCACCGGCGCGGACGCCGCCGACGGCGCCTTCGTGGCCGTGTGGGAAGGGGCCGGCTTCGGCTTGGCCGGGGCCGGCGTCTTCGTGGCCGTGCGGTGGGACGGGGCCGGCTTCGGCCTGGTCTGCGACGGGGTCTTCGTGGCCGTGTGGGACGGGGCCGGCTTCGGCTTGGCCGATGTCGCCGGAGCGGACGGCTTGGCCGACGCCGAGGACGGGGACGGCTCGGCCGGCTTCGGGGTCGCGGACGGTTCGGCCGGAGTGGAGGGTGCCGAGGGCTCGGCAGGCTTGGTGGGCTCGGCCGGCTTGGTGGGGACGGTGGGCTTGGCCGAGGTGGCGGACGCCGACGGCTCGGCGGGCCGGGTGGGCTTGGCCGGCTCGGCGGGGGAGCCGGGCTCGGCCGGCCTGGCGGGTGCGGGCCGCTTGGACGGCGTGGTCCTCGGCGCCGGCTTCTCGGCGGCCTTCTTCGACGGCGCCGGCCTGGGGGACGCCGGCTTCACGGGGGAGACCGGCACGGAGCCCGACGTGCTGGAGGAGCGGGGCCGCTCGGTGCCGCCACCGGCGGAGCCGCTCGCGCGACCGCTGTGGCCGGCTCCGGCACTGCCCGAGGTGCCGCCCTGAGCGCTCGCCGTGTTGCTGGGGGCGGCCGCCGTCTGCACATGGTCCCGGCCCGTGGTGTGCGAATCGCCGCCGAGCCGGTAGTTGTCCAGGCCCGGCACCACGCCCGTGGCCACCGCGATCGTGCCGAGGGCGACGGCGACGGACACGCCGAGCAGGCCCGCGCGCACCGGCCGTACGGCCGCCTTGCGCCGCCGGTGGTCAGGGGACGGTCCGCCGTCAGGACCGAAACCGTCCTCGCCGGAACCGTCGTCGCCGGAACCGTGCCCGCCGGAGTCGCCACCGGAACCGTGCCCACCGGAATCGGGCGTGGCTCGCTCCGCTTCGGCGCCCGTCGCGAACAGGTAGGCCTGGGCCTGAGCCGTGGCCTCGGCGTACGCCTCGGGGTTCAGGTAGGGAGCAGTGCCCATGGGTACCGGGCGCGACCCCGTGGACGGACGCGGGGAGCCGTCGCTCCCGGTGCCCGAGCTTTGCGTGTGCGTAGCGCCCGTGACGCGGCCCGTGGCGGCGCGGCCGGCGGCGGAGCGTCGGTGGCGTCCCATGTCCTTGCCCTCTTCCTGGTACGCGCGGCCGGCCCGCTGCCCGCACGGCGAGTGACTCGTCGGCGGGTCACTCCCTCTGGCCGATCCGACTCACTCGATCGAGCGAGTTTTCATATGCGATGCACTGGATCCGGACGGTACCCCATGGCGCCGGGGGACGACGTGTCCCAGGCGACACCGGCCGGTTAGGTTGCACTCATGAGCGAGGAAGTACGACTGGTCGCCTGGGTGCGTGGGCGTGTGCAGGGTGTGGGTTTTCGCTGGTTCACGCGTGCCAAGGCACTGGAGATCGGCGGGTTGAGTGGTTTTGCTCTCAATTTGGCCGACGGGCGGGTCCAGGTGGTCGTGGAGGGGGCGCGGGAGGGCTGTGAGGGGCTGCTGGACTGGCTCCAGGGCACCGACACGCCCGGGCGGGTGGACGGTGTCACCGAGATCTGGGACACACCGCGCGGCGGCTACGACGGCTTCGCCATCCGCTGATCCGGCACCGCGGGGCCCGCGGGTGGCAGTGCCGTGAGCTGCCAGTGGCACGTGCGGAGAGCGGAAACCCCCTGGTGGTTGCCAACAGGGGCGTGGCATGGCAGGCTCCGCTGGTACTGCTGGTCGCCACGCCCTGAGGGTCCGGAGGAGTCGCAGCACCGCCGTCTTCCCGGCCGTGCGCCCCGGTTCGCCCGCCAATACAGGGCGTGATCGTGTTGACCGTCAAACTTTTTGGTGAGACGCTGAAAGCCCCGCGCACCTTAGCTGTTTGGCATGGAGCAATAGCAGAGCAACACCCGGATGTGCCAAGCACCGCGGGTGCGAATCCCTCACGACCCACACCGCATCGGTCGGTCACTCAGTGTGGAGGACCATCCATCATGGCAAAGGCGCTTCTCGGTTACGTCGGCGGCTCCGACCCTCGACTCCTCGCCGAGATGCGACGGCTGCAGCAGCGTGTCCAGGACCTGGAGTCCGAGCTCGTACGGATCCAGGCGGAGAACGAAGCGCTGTCGGCCGCCGCCTCTCAGGACAGGATCATGGAGAGCATCGACGCACACCAGGCGGAGCCTGCGCTGACCTGATCACTGCGTCCGCTCCACGACAGCAGTCGCAGCGGTCGGGCTGCCCGTATCAACCGCTCAGTTGATCCATCGACTGGAACCCAGTCGTTCAGAGTTGCAAGGGACGCTTCGGCGTCCCTTCGTTCTATCCCCCCGCATCCTTTCACCCTCTTTAACGTTTGGTGTGCCCTGCGTGTTCAGCGGTGAAACCGTGGGGTTGCGAGTGTTCGTGGAGTGAGATAGCGGCGCCGGGTAGAGTCCGGCGGCGTGCACCTCAAGGCCCTGACCCTCCGTGGATTCAAGTCGTTCGCCTCCGCGACCACACTCCGCTTCGAACCGGGGATCACCTGTGTCGTCGGCCCGAACGGCTCGGGCAAGTCCAACGTCGTGGACGCCCTCAGCTGGGTCATGGGCGAGCAGGGCGCCAAGTCGCTGCGCGGCGGCAAGATGGAGGACGTCATCTTCGCCGGCACCACCGGCCGCCCGCCGCTGGGCCGGGCCGAGGTGTCCCTGACCATCGACAACTCCGACGGGGCGCTGCCCATCGAGTACGCCGAGGTCACCATCACGCGGATCATGTTCCGCAACGGCGGCAGCGAGTACCAGATCAACGGCGACACCTGCCGTCTGCTGGACATCCAGGAACTCCTGTCCGACTCGGGCATCGGCCGCGAGATGCACGTCATCGTCGGCCAGGGCCAGCTCGACTCCGTCCTGCACGCCGACCCCATGGGCCGCCGCGCGTTCATCGAGGAGGCGGCCGGAGTCCTCAAGCACCGCAAGCGCAAGGAGAAGGCGCTCCGCAAGCTGGACGCGATGCAGGCCAATCTCGCGCGCGTGCAGGACCTCACCGACGAGCTGCGCCGCCAGCTCAAGCCGCTGGGCCGGCAGGCGGCGGTGGCGCGCAGGGCGGCCGTCATCCAGGCGGACCTCCGTGACGCCCGGCTGCGGCTCCTCGCCGACGATCTGGTGGGCCTGCGCGAAGCCCTCCGGACCGAGGTCGCCGACGAGGCGGCCCTGAAGGAACGCAAGGAGACCGCCGAGCAGGAGCTGAAGAAGGCGCTCCAGCGGGAGGCCCTGCTGGAGGACGAGGTACGCCGGCTCACCCCGCGCCTCCAGCGCGCCCAGCAGACCTGGTACGAGCTGTCCCAGCTCGCCGAACGCGTGCGCGGCACCGTCTCGCTGGCCGACGCCCGGGTCAAGAGCGCCACCTCCGCGCCGCCCGAGGAGCGGCGCGGCCGGGACCCGGAGGACCTGGAGCGCGAGGCCGCCCGCGTCCGCGAGCAGGAGGCCGAGCTGGAGGCCGCGCTGGAGGCGGCCCAGCACGCCCTCGACGACACCGTCGGCCACCGCGCCGAACTGGAGCGCGAGCTGGCCGTGGAGGAGCGCCGGCTGAAGGACGCCGCCCGTGCCATCGCCGACCGCCGAGAGGGCCTCGCCCGGCTGACCGGGCAGGTCAACGCGGCCCGCTCGCGCGCCGCCTCCGCCCAGGCCGAGATCGACCGGCTGGCCACGGCCCGCGACGAGGCACGGGAACGCGCGGTGCGCGCACAGGAGGAGTACGAGGCGCTGCAGGCCGAGGTCGACGGCCTGGACGCGGGCGACGCCGACCTGGCCGGGCGGCACGAGGCCGCCAAACGGCAGCTGGCGGAGGCGGAAACGTCGCTGGGCGCGGCCCGCGAGGCCCTCACCGCCGCCGAGCGGAGCCGCGCGGCGACCCAGGCCCGCCATGAGGCGCTGGCCATGGGACTGCGACGCAAGGACGGCACCGGAATACTCCTCGGCGCACGCGACCGCCTCACCGGCATCCTCGGCCCCGCCGCCGAGCTGCTGACGGTCACCCCGGGCTACGAGGGAGCCCTGGCCGCAGCCTTCGGCGTGGCGGCGGACGCGATCGCCGTGACCACTCCGGCTGCGGCGGCCGAGGCGATCGAACTCCTGCGCAAACAGGACGGCGGCAGAGCCTCCCTCATCCTGACCAACACCCCGGACCCCACCCCCCGGACCCCCACCCTCCACGCAGACCCCCACGCCGCCCGGGGCGCGGGGAACGGCGCGAACACCCACGACGCCCCGTCGGCCAACGACGGCGCCCAGGCTCCCCCAAGGGGCGCGGGGAACTGCGCGACAAGCCCCCACGCACCCGCAGACACCCACGCACCCGCAGACGCACCCGCAGACCCCCACACCCCCGCAGCCACCCCCCGACCCGGCGCCCCCGCCATCGCCCCCACCCCCGGCCCCCACTCCCCCCGCACCCCCCTCCTCGCCGCCACCCTCGTCCGCGGCCCAGCCGAACTCCTCCCCGCGGTCCGCCGCCTCCTGCAAGGAATCGCGGTCGTCGACACCCTGGAGGACGCCGAGGCCCTGGTCTACGCCCGCCCGGAGCTGACCGCGGTCACCGCCGAGGGCGACCTCCTCGGCGCCCACTTCGCGCACGGCGGTTCCGCGGGCGCGCCCAGCCTGCTGGAGGTGCAGGCCTCCGTGGACGAGGCCGCCGCCGAGCTCGCCGACCTGGCGGTCCGCTGCGAGCACCTGGCCGAGGCCCAGCACACGGCCGCCGAGCGCCGCGGGCACGCCGCCGCCCTCGTCGAGGAGCTGGGGGAGCGGCGGCGGGCCGCCGACCGGGAGAAGTCGGCCGTGGCCCAGCAGCTCGGCCGGCTGGCCGGACAGGCGCGCGGTGCCGCCGGCGAGGCCGAGCGGTCGGCCGCGGCCGCGGCACGTGCGCAGGAGGCGCTGGAGAAGGCCGTACAGGAGGCCGAGGAGCTGGCCGAGCGGCTGGCCGTGGCCGAGGAGATGCCGGTGGACGAGGAGCCGGACACCTCGGTGCGCGACCGGCTCGCCGCGGACGGGGCCAACGCCCGGCAGACCGAGATGGAGGCCCGCCTCCAGGTCCGTACGCACGAGGAGCGGGTCAAGGGACTTGCCGGGCGCGCCGACTCGCTGGACCGGGCGGCCCGGGCCGAACGCGAGGCACGCGCGCGTGCCGAGCAGCGCCGGGCCCGGCTGCGGCACGAGGCGGCCGTGGCCGAGGCCGTCGCCTCCGGTGCCCGGCAGCTGCTCGCGCACGTCGAGGTGTCCCTCGCCCGGGCGGAGCGGGAGCGCTCCGCCGCCGAGGCCGCCAAGGCCCGGGGCGAGCGGGAACTGGCCGCCGCGCGTACGGCCGGCCGTGAACTGAAAGCCGAACTCGACAAGTTGACGGATTCGGTGCACCGCGGCGAGGTACTCGGGGCCGAGAAGCGGCTGCGCATCGAGCAGCTGGAGACCAAGGCGCTGGAGGAACTGGGTGTCGAACCGGAGGGGCTGGTGGCGGAGTACGGGCCGCGCCAGCTCGTGCCGCCCTTGCCCACCGCCGACGGCGAGCGGCTGCCGGACGACCTCGAGCACCCCCGGAACCAGCCCCGCCCCTTCGTGCGTGCCGAGCAGGAGAAGCGGCTCAGGGCCGCGGAGCGGGCGTACCAGCAGCTGGGCAAGGTCAACCCGCTGGCGCTGGAGGAGTTCGCCGCGCTGGAGGAGCGGCACAAGTTCCTCAGCGAGCAGCTGGAGGACCTGAAGAAGACCCGCGCCGACCTGCTTCACGTGGTGAAGGAGGTCGACGAGCGCGTCGAGCAGGTGTTCACCGAGGCCTACCGGGACACCGCTCGCGAGTTCGAGGGAGTCTTCGGCCGGCTGTTCCCGGGCGGCGAGGGCCGCCTGGTGCTGACCGACCCCGACAACATGCTCACCACGGGCGTGGACGTCGAGGCGCGTCCGCCGGGCAAGAAGGTCAAGCGGCTCTCCCTGCTCTCGGGCGGCGAGCGCTCGCTGACGGCCGTCGCGCTGCTGGTGTCGATCTTCAAGGCCCGCCCGAGTCCGTTCTATGTCATGGACGAGGTCGAGGCCGCGCTGGACGACACCAACCTCCAGCGGCTGATCCGGATCATGCAGGAGCTGCAGGAGGCCTCGCAGCTGATCGTGATCACGCACCAGAAGCGCACCATGGAGGTTGCCGACGCGCTCTACGGCGTCTCCATGCAGGGTGACGGCGTGTCCAAGGTCATCTCCCAGCGGCTGCGCTGAAGCGCTCGGGATTCATCTGAAGATCATCTGACTCCGTGTTCAGTTCTTGAACGCAGAGGGGTCAGGGGTATCTAAAAATTCACAGCCGTTGAAGTATTGACTTCGAAACTTGAAGGCATAGTCTCTGCAACGTTGCCTTTACCTTCAGGTGTAAGCGGTGCAGGCGTATGCGCCACTGGAAGCCTGAAGGGCTCGCCCCCCACCCGGCAGCGTTGCCGCGGCCCGAGGAGTTACACGTGACCAGCACAGCGCAGGCGCCTCAGCCAGGAGCCAGGACGGCTCACCCCGAACATCTCGGGCACGTCATCTTCATCGCGGCGGCTGCCGCCATGGGCGGCTTCCTCTTCGGTTACGACAGCTCGGTGATCAACGGTGCCGTCGAGGCCATCCGCGACCGCTACGACATCGGCTCCGCCGCGCTCGCCCAGGTCATCGCGATCGCCCTGATCGGCTGCGCCATCGGCGCCGCCACCGCCGGCCGCATAGCCGACCGGATCGGCCGTATCCGCTGCATGCAGATCGCCGCCGTGCTGTTCACGATCAGCGCCGTCGGCTCCGCGCTGCCGTTCGCCCTGTGGGACCTCGCCTTCTGGCGCATCGTCGGCGGCTTCGCCATCGGCATGGCCTCCGTCATCGGCCCCGCCTACATCGCCGAGGTCGCCCCGCCCGCCTACCGCGGCCGGCTCGGCTCCTTCCAGCAGGCCGCGATCGTGGTCGGCATCGCCATCTCCCAGCTGGTCAACTGGGGCCTGCTCAACGCCGCCGGCGGCAACCAGCGCGGCCACCTGATGGGCCTGGAGGCCTGGCAGGTCATGCTCGGCGTCATGGTCGTCCCGGCCGTCCTCTACGGCCTGCTGTCCTTCGCCATCCCCGAGTCGCCGCGCTTCCTGCTCTCCGTCGGCAAGCGTGAGCGCGCCAAGGAGATCCTCGCCGAGGTCGAGGGCAAGGACATCGACCTGAACGCCCGCGTCGCCGAGATCGAGCACGCGATGAAGAGCGAGCACAAGTCCAGCTTCAAGGACCTGCTCGGCGGCTCCTTCTTCTTCAAGCCGATCGTCTGGGTCGGCATCGGCCTGTCCGTCTTCCAGCAGTTCGTCGGCATCAACGTCGCGTTCTACTACTCCTCGACGCTGTGGCAGTCGGTGGGCGTCGACCCGACGGAGTCGTTCTTCTACTCCTTCACGACCTCGATCATCAACATCGTCGGCACCGTGATCGCGATGATCTTCGTGGACCGCATCGGCCGCAAGCCGCTCGCCCTCATCGGCTCGGTCGGCATGGTCGTCGGCCTCGCGCTGGAGGCCTGGGCGTTCAGCTACCACCTGGTCGACGGCAAGCTCCCGAGCACCCAGGGCTGGACCGCGCTGATCGCCGCGCACATCTTCGTCCTCTTCTTCGCCCTCTCCTGGGGCGTGGTGGTCTGGGTCTTCCTCGGCGAGATGTTCCCGAACAAGATCCGCGCCGCCGCCCTCGGTGTCGCCGCCTCCGCGCAGTGGATCGCCAACTGGGCCATCACCGCGAGCTTCCCGTCGCTGGCCGACTGGAACCTCTCCGGCACGTACGTGATCTACACCGTGTTCGCCGCGCTCTCCATCCCGTTCGTCCTGAAGTTCGTCAAGGAGACGAAGGGCAAGGCCCTGGAGGAGATGGGCTGATCACCGGCCCCCGAACTCGGGGAGAAGGGCCAAGTCCCCGCTGCCCCTCTCCTCGTACCGTCCGCCGCCCCCGGCCCGGCCCCCACCGGCCCGGGGGCGGCGGTGCCGCACCCACCACCCGGCGGCCGGCCGCCCCGGCCGCCCGAAGCCCCGGCCGCCCGGCGGCCCGGAGGGAGCGATTGGCGGATCCGTTCCACCACCCGCCCCCCCCACACCACGGATCGCACGAGCCTGACCTGCGCAAACGCCGGGCGGCTCCGACCGGCGCCGGAACGGATCCGCCAATCGCCGGCCTCAGCCGCCCAGCCCCGGAAGCACCCGTTCGGCGAACAGGTGCAGGCTTCGCCAGCCCTCCTCCAGCGGCATTCCGCCCACCAGGGGGTGCAGGACGAGACTGTCGGCACCCAGCGCCACGCACTCCTCCGGCGTCAGGATCCGGTACACGCCCTCCGCGCGCAGTTCGTCCACCGTCGTGGCCGCCGACTTCACCGCCGAGCGGATCTGCCCGGACTGCCAGGAGGCGTACGTCCGCGCCTCGTGCAGGAAGTGCTCGCCGTGGTGCGCCCAGGCCCGGTCCGGGTCCTCGGCGATGTGCAGCAGCGGGGTCTCGGCAGCGGGCATCATGACCCAGCCCTCCGTGCCGTGGGCGGTGAGCTGCTCCTTGTAGTACGCCTCCAGCTCCGGCAGATGCGCGCTCGGGAAGAACGGCAGGCCCAGCCGGGCGGCCCGGCGGGCGGCGGCCCTGGAGGAGCCGCCGACCAGCAGCAGGGGATGCGGATCGGTGTACGGCCGCGGGGTGAGCCGTACGCTGCGGCCCCGGTACTCGAACTCCTCGCCCGACCAGGCCTTCAGCAGCGTCTCCAGCAGCTCGTCCTGCAGCCGGCCGCGTCGCTTCCAGTCCACGTCGAAGAGGGCGTACTCCTCGGGCCGGTAGCCGATCCCGGCCACCGTCACCAGCCGCCCGGCGCTCAGCAGGTCCAGTACGGCGATCTCCTCGGCCAGCCGCAGCGGGTCGTGCAGCGGACCGATCACCGCCGACACGGTCACCGCGATCCGGCGGGTGGCCCCGAACACCGCGCCCGCGAAGGCGAACGGCGACGGCAGCCAGTTGTTCTCGGCGCCGTGGTGCTCCTCGGTCTGCACGGTGCTGACGCCGTGCTCGTCGGCGTACGCGGCCATCTCCAGGGCGGCCCGGTAGCGGGCGGAGAGGGCGGCGGGGCTCGCGCCGGGAGCGACGAGGTTGAAACGTACGACCGTGACGGGCATGGGAAAGTCCCCCTCCGGTGCGCTGCGGTGGAGGGGGACGGTAGCTGACGTAGCGTCAGATAGCCAGGAGGGTGACCGGCCGACGGCGCGGTCAGACGGCGGCGGTCGCCCGCTCCTCGGTGGTCTCGGACACCTCGGCCGGGGTGGTCACCGACGGCTTGGGCAGCACCAGGTACAGCAGACCCGAGATCACGACCGTGGCGACCCAGCCGAGGCCGTACTCGCCGATCACGTTGTTCTTCGCGAGCGGGCCGGTGAACCAGTCCGAGGTGGTGAACATCAGGCCCGACAGCAGGCCGATGGCCCAGGCGGCGACGGCGGCGGGGGAGAAGCCGCCCTTGTACCAGTAGGCGCTGGTGCGGGTGGTGTCGGTCATCGCCTCGCCGTCGTACTCCGTGCGGCGCAGCATGTCCGCGCCGAACACGCCGACCCACGCGGAGAAGGCGACCGCCAGCAGCGACAGGAAGGCGATGAACGAGCCCATGAAGCTCGTCGCCACCAGCATCAGCACCCCGCCGAAGATCAGCGAGATCACGGCGTTGACCGAGACCGCCCAGTGCCGCGGCACCTTGAAGCCGAGGGTCTGCGCGGTGAAGCCCGCCGAGTACATCGACATCGAGTTGATCAGCAGCATGCCGATCAGCGCGATGAACAGGTACGGCACCGCGATCCACGTCGGCAGGATCTCGCCGAGGAAGGAGACCGGGTCGGTCGCCGAGGCCAGGTCCGGCGTCGACACCGCCATCACCGCGCCCATCAGCACCATGGGGAGGACGACGACCCCGGCGCCGCCGACCGCCGTGCCCACGATCGCCTTGGAGGACGCCGTGCGCGGCAGGTAACGCGTGAAGTCGGGCGCGGACGGGATCCAGCTGACACCGCCGGCCGCGATCATGCCGACGCCGGTGATCACCGCTGCCGTGGAGCCGGCGCTGTGGTCCATGACCTTGGACCAGTCGGTGTTGGCGACCAGGTAGCCCAGGACCAGCACGGAGAAGACGCCGAAGAAATACGTCGCGTACTTGTTGCACTTCTGCACGGCGTTGATGCCGAGCCCGGAGATCGCGAAGGTCGCGACGACGAACACCAGCAGCGTCACCATGTCCAGCACGCTGTTCGCCTCGATGCCGAACAGGATGTCCAGGATGGTGAGCATCGCGTAGGCGCCGGTGACCGCGTTGATCGTCTCCCAGCCCCAGCGGGCCACCCAGATCAGCGAACCGGGCAGCAGATTGCCGCGCTGTCCGAAGACCGCGCGCGACAGTGCCATGCCGGGCGCGCCGCCCCGCTTGCCCGCGATGCCGATCAGGCCGACGAGGCCGTACGACACGATCGGTGCCGCCACGGCGACGACCAGCGCCTGCCAGATGTTCAGGTGATACGCCACGACCAGGCTCGCGCCCATGGTCAGCAGCAGCACGCTGATGTTCGCGCCGACCCAGGTGGGGAACAGCTCTCGGGTCCGTGCGGTGCGCTCGTGGTCGGGGACCTGCTCGATACCGCGGGTTTCGAGAGCGCCCTCGGTCTCGACGGATTTGCTCATGGAAGAGGTGCCAGACGTGGGGGGACAGTGTGACGGTGGGACTCTACGCGCGTGGATAGAGTTGCCACCATCGTACTTTGCTCCGAGTCCTCATGCTACGTGCAGTTTGTCTCTCGGAGGAAGCCACAAACGGGGCTCTGGTGACACCCATGGCCGATACTGGTCGGGTTATGGAAACCGTCATCCTTGCTGTAGTCATCGCCGTGGTCGTGCTCGGTGCGCTCGGCGGGCTGATCGTGGGCAGCCGACGCCGGAAGTCGCTGCCTCCGCCGCCCCCGAAGACGCCCGACATCACCGCGCCCCCGGCCGAGCCGCACGTCGGCGACGAGGCCGAGACGCCGCGCGACGAACCGCGCCGGACGATCGAGGAGGTGGATCTCCCGGGCGGCCCCGCACCGGTCGTCGTCGAGGAACCCCCCGTTGTCGAGGCTCCCGAGATCGAGATCCCGGAGCCCACCGCAGGCCGGCTGGTCCGCCTGCGCACCCGCCTGTCCCGCTCGCAGAACGCCCTCGGCAAGGGCCTGCTCACGCTGCTCTCCCGCGAGCATCTGGACGAGGACACCTGGGAGGAGATCGAGGACACACTGCTCACCGCCGACGTCGGCGTGCAGCCGACCCAGGAACTGGTCGAGCGCCTGCGCGAACGCGTCAGGGTGCTCGGCACCCGCACCCCCGAGGAACTGCGCGGCCTGCTCCGCGACGAACTCCTCACGCTGGTCGGCACCGACGTCGACCGCACGGTCAAGACCGAGCCCGAGGACCGCAAGCCCGGCATCGTGATGGTCGTCGGCGTCAACGGCACCGGCAAGACCACCACCACCGGCAAGCTCGCCCGGGTGCTCGTGGCCGACGGCCGCACGGTCGTGCTCGGCGCCGCCGACACCTTCCGCGCCGCCGCCGCCGACCAGCTCCAGACCTGGGGCGAGCGCGTCGGCGCCTACACCGTGCGCGGTCCGGAAGCCGGCGATCCCGCCTCCGTCGCCTTCGACGCGGTCAAGGAGGGCAAGGAGATGGGGGTCGACGTCGTCCTCATCGACACCGCCGGCCGCCTGCACACCAAGACCGGTCTCATGGACGAGCTGGGCAAGGTCAAGCGGGTCGTGGAGAAGCACGCGCCGCTGGACGAGGTGCTGCTCGTCCTGGACGCCACCACCGGCCAGAACGGCCTGGTGCAGGCCCGTGTGTTCGCCGAGGTCGTGGACATCACCGGCATCGTGCTGACCAAGCTGGACGGCACGGCCAAGGGCGGCATCGTGGTCGCGGTCCAGCGCGAGCTGGGCGTGCCGGTCAAGCTGATCGGGCTCGGCGAGGGCGCGGACGATCTCGCGCCGTTCGAGCCGGAGGCGTTCGTGGACGCCCTGATCGGCGACTGACCCCGCCCCGGCCCTCCGGAGGTGCCCCGTCGGCCGGGAACGTTCCCGGATGATCGCGAGAAGCGCCCGCCCCCAAGGTGCAGTTGGGGACGGGCGCTTCGCCTTTCGGCGGCGGGTCAGGGACGCGAGCGGTGGGCGACGTACGCCAGGGTGCCCAGCAGGAGCCGTGCCGCCGGGGGCCGGGTCGCGCAGTCCAGCGCGGGCGGGCGCAGCCAGCGCACCGGGCCCAGGCCGCCCCGGTCCGAGGGCGGCGCGGTGAGGTACGTGCCGGGGCCGAGACCGCGCAGGTCGAGGGCGGCCGGGTCGTCCCAGCCCATGCGGTAGAGCAGCCGGGGGAGGTCGGCGGCGGCGCCGGGCGCGACGAAGAAGCGGGCGCGGCCGTCCGGGCCCGCGGTGACCGGGCCGAGGGGGAGGCCCATGCGTTCCAGCCGGACCAGGGCGCGGCGGCCGGCCGGTTCCGAGACCTCGATGACGTCGAACGCCCGGCCGACCGGCAGCATCACCGAGGCGCCCGGGAACTCGGACCAGGCCTTGGTCACCTCGTCCAGCGTGGCCCCGGCCGGCACGTGGGGGGCGAAGTGCAGCGGATGCGCTCCCGGCGCCGGGCAGTCGGACCGGCCGCACGAGCAGACGTCCCCGGCGGCCCGCGCCCCCAGCACCACGTCCCAGCCCCACAGCCCGGTGAACTCGGCGACGGCCGTGCACTCCGCGGAGCGGCCGCGCCGACGCGTGCCGGAGCGGATCTCGCGGATGCCGCCGATCGTGAAGCCCATGCCCCCTCCAACGGGTCCGGCGCGCCGGTGGTTACGACGCGGAACGGGACGGAAGCGGAACGTAACGCTACGGCTCCGCCTTCCCATGCGGTCGCACGGACAAGGCGGCGCCTTGGAGCGCACCGGGTGGCGCACCGGGGTTCATGCGCCCCTGGATGCATCACTCCGCCGACTCCCGGCCGTCCTGTGTCAAGTGAATCGTGCGGAGCCGACCGTGAGTTCATTCGAAGGGGTGGCGAATGGTGGCGTTTCCGGGATCCCCGTGGCTGGACGGGTGATCGTAGGACTACTGTGAGTGTGCGAGTCCTGGGGGCACATGCGCTCGTGGGTATGCCGGAGGCAAGTCGCCAGCTCGTTCGAGGGGTGACAACCGGCGGACGGAGAGCCGTACTTACCGGCATTCTGATAGGGCTTGGCGCATCAGGGCGACACGTGGTCTCAGGAATGGGGGCGTTCCAGTGGGCGGCAACGGCGGTATCGGGACGAACGCTGACAAGCGCCCCAACGAGCTGCTCGGCTCGTGGTTCGTGCGCAGCGGCTGGTCCAAGGGCGAGCTGGCCCGCCAGGTGAACCGCAGGGCACGCCAGTTGGGGGCCAACCACATCTCCACGGACACCTCCCGGGTGCGCCGCTGGCTCGACGGGGAGAACCCGCGCGAACCGATCCCGCGCATCCTCTCGGAGCTGTTCTCTGAGCGCTTCGGCTGCGTGGTCTCCATCGAGGACCTCGGCCTGCGCGCCGCCCGCCAGTCGACCGCCGCCTCCGGCGTCGACCTGCCGTGGACCGGCCCGCAGACGGTCGCCCTGCTCGGCGAGTTCTCCCGCAGCGACCTGATGCTCGCCCGGCGCGGCTTCCTCGGGACCTCGCTCGCCCTGTCCGCCGGTCCCTCCCTCATCGAGCCCATGCAGCGCTGGCTCGTGCCCGCCCCGGGCTCCCCGGTCCCGGCCGAGCCCCGGCCCATGACCGACCCGCGCAGGCCGGGCCGGCTGTCCCAGCCCGAGCTGGACCTGCTGGAGTCCACCACGCGCATGTTCCGCCAGTGGGACGCCCAGTGCGGCGGCGGGCTGCGCCGCAAGGCCGTCGTCGGCCAGCTGCACGAGGTCACCGACCTGCTCCAGGAGCCCCAGCCCGAGGCCACCACCCGCAAGCTGTTCCAGGTCGCCGCCGAGCTGGCCGAGCTGGCCGGCTGGATGTCGTACGACGTCGGCCTGCAGCCCACCGCGCAGAAGTACTTCGTGCTCGCGCTGCACGCGGCCAAGGAAGCCGGAGACAAGCCCCTCGGCTCGTACGTCCTCTCCAGCATGAGCCGCCAGATGATCCACCTGGGCCGGCCCGAGGACGCCCTGGAGCTGATCCACCTCGCCCAGTACGGCAGCCGGGACTGCGCGAGCCCGCGCACCCAGGCCATGCTGTATGCGATGGAGGCCCGCGCCTACGCCAACATGGGCCAGCCCGGCAAGACCAAGCGCGCGGTCCGCATGGCCGAGGACACCTTCGCCGAGGCCGACGAGTGGGACGAGCCGGACCCCGACTGGATCCGCTTCTTCTCCGAGGCCGAGCTGTACGGCGAGAACTCCCACTCCTTCCGCGACCTCGCCTACGTCGCCGGGCGCAGCCCCACCTACGCCTCCCTCGCCGAGCCGCTCATGCAGCGGGCCGTGGAGCTGTTCGCCAACGACCCCGAGCACCAGCGGTCGTACGCGCTCAACCTCATCGGCATGTCCACCGTGCACCTCCTCCAGCGCGAGCCCGAGCACAGCACCGAGTACGCCGCGCAGGCCATGGAGATCGCCAAGAAGGTCCGCTCCGAGCGGGTGAACACACGGATCCGCAAGACGGTCGACACGGCCGTACGCGACCACGGCGACCTCGCCGCCGTCATCGACCTCTCCGACAAGCTCGCCGTCGACCTGCCGGAGAACGCAGAGGCGGTCTGACCCCACAGCACCCCGAGCCCCGGCCGCGGCCGGTCCTCCCGAACTGCCCGACTCGGCTCCCCCATGCCAGGTCATCGAGAGGCCCGCCGCGGCCGGCCCGTTTCCCCGCGCCCGGCCTCTTTCCCCGCGCCCGAACCGGCACCGCCCACGCGTACGCGGTCGCCGTCCGGGCCGCCCGCGCCGCGTGCCGTCTTGCGCATACGGTCGCTCTCCGCCGTGATCACCCGACGCGTGGTTGCCGTGCGATTCCCGGTGGTTGCGCCACGATAACGATCGGTGTGCCCGGCATCCGGCAGTTCATGGACGCGTAACACGCAAGGCGCCTTCGTCACCCCGGCGAAACAACGAGGGGCCTCCACCGAAACCGCGCTGCGCCAGTCTCATGGCGCATAAACCGGCCCGTCCCCCAACCGCCGGACCGCTCAGGCACCGCCCGCACGGGGCCGTATCAACCGACGAGGAGACGCCGATGGCACCAGCCGTCATGCTTGCGGCGGACGCACCCAGACTGTCGTCCGCCAACACAGGCTTCATGCTCATCTGCTCCGCCCTGGTGATGCTCATGACCCCGGGCCTGGCCTTCTTCTACGGAGGCATGGTCCGCGTCAAGAGCACCCTGAACATGCTGATGATGAGCTTCATCAGCCTCGGGATCGTCACCATCCTCTGGGTGCTCTACGGTTTCTCCCTCGCCTTCGGCACGGGCAGCAGCCTCCTCGGCTGGAACGCCGACTGGATCGGCCTCAGCAACATCGGGCTGACCGAACTCTGGGACGGCTACACCATCCCGGTCTTCGTCTTCATGGTCTTCCAGCTGATGTTCGCGATCATCACACCGGCCCTGATCAGCGGCGCCCTCGCCGACCGGGTCAAGTTCTCCGCCTGGGCGCTCTTCGTCGCCCTGTGGGTCACGATCGTCTACGTCCCGGTCGCCCACTGGGTCTGGGGCGCCGACGGCTGGGCCTACAAACTCGGCGTGATCGACTTCGCGGGCGGTACGGCGGTCCACATCAACGCCGGCGCGGCGGCGCTCGGTGTCATCCTCGTCATCGGCAAGCGCGTCGGCTTCAAGCGCGACCCCATGCGCCCGCACAGCCTGCCCCTGGTCATGCTCGGCGCCGGTCTGCTCTGGTTCGGCTGGTTCGGTTTCAACGCCGGCTCCTGGCTCGGCAACGACGACGGTGTCGGCGCGCTGATGTTCGTCAACACGCAGGTCGCCACCGCCGCCGCGATGCTGGCCTGGCTCGCCTACGAGAAGATCCGGCACGGCGCGTTCACCACGCTCGGCGCCGCCTCCGGCGCGGTCGCCGGCCTGGTCGCCATCACCCCGTCCGGCGGCGCGGTCTCCCCGCTCGGCGCGATCGCCGTCGGCGCCGTCGCCGGTGTCGCCTGCGCCGCCGCCGTCGGCCTGAAGTTCCGGTTCGGCTTCGACGACTCCCTCGACGTCGTCGGCGTCCACATGGTCGGCGGCATCCTCGGCTCCCTGCTCATCGGCTTCTTCGCCACCGGCAAGGGCCAGTCGGAAGCGACGGGCGTCTTCTACGGCGACCACTCCTTCGACCAGCTGTGGAAGCAGTGCGCGGGTGTCTTCGCGGTCCTCGCCTACTCCCTGGTCGTCTCCGCCGTCCTCGCCTTCCTCCTCGACCGGACGATCGGGATGCGGGTCACCGAGGACGAGGAGATCTCCGGCATCGACCAGGCCGAGCACGCCGAGACCGCATACGACTTCAGCGGCGCCGGCGGCGGTGTCGCCGGAAGCCTCACCGCCTCGGCCCAGGCCGCCGCGCAGACCAGGAAGGTGGACGCATGAAGCTCATCACCGCCGTCGTGAAGCCCCACCGGCTCGACGAGATCAAGGAAGCCCTCCAGGCCTTCGGCGTCCACGGACTCACGGTCACCGAGGCCAGCGGCTACGGCCGGCAGCGGGGCCACACCGAGGTCTACCGCGGTGCCGAGTACACCGTCGACCTGGTCCCCAAGATCCGCATCGAGGTGCTGGCCGAGGACGACGACGCGGAGCAGCTGATCGAGGTCATCGTCAAGGCCGCCCGCACCGGCAAGATCGGAGACGGCAAGGTGTGGTCCCTCCCGGTCCAGACGGCCGTACGGGTGCGCACGGGCGAGCGCGGGCCGGACGCGCTCTGACACGGGAGAATCCGGGTCGGGGGAAACAGGACGGGAGTCACCGGGTGACGGGTACGGATGTGCACGAAGAGACGGACGACGTGGGACCCGGCGGCTACGCGGCGGCCCGGCTGCGCCTCCTCACCGAGGGGGCGCGGTCCGGGCCGCCGCGCCGTACCGCCCTCGCCGGACTGACCGACGACTGGCTCGCCGGGCTGTTCACCGCGGCCGCCGCGGCACTGCCCGGCGTCTCGCTCGCCGCCGTCGGCGGCTACGGCCGCGGCGAACTGTCCCCGCGCAGCGACCTCGACCTCGTCCTGCTGCACGACGGCTCGGACCCCCGCGCGGTCGCCGCCCTCGCCGACCGGCTCTGGTACCCCGTCTGGGACCTCGGCCTCGCCCTCGACCACTCCGTGCGCACCCCCGCCGAGGCCCGGAAGACGGCCGGCGAGGACCTGAAGGTCCACCTCGGGCTGCTGGACGCCCGCCATCTCGCCGGCGACGCGGGCCTCACCGCCGGCCTGCGCGCCGCCGCCCTCGCCGACTGGCGCAACCAGGCCCCCAAACGGCTCCCGGAGCTCCAGGAACTCTGCGCCGACCGCGCCGCACGCCAGGGTGAACTCCGCTACCTGCTGGAACCCGACCTCAAGGAGGCCCGGGGCGGCCTCCGCGACGCCACCGCCCTGCGCGCCGTCGCCGCCTCCTGGCTCGCCGACGCCCCGCGCGAGGGCCTGGCCGAGGCCCGCCGCGGGCTGCTCGACGTACGGGACGCCCTCCACCTGGCCACCGGCCGCGCCACCGACCGGCTCGCGCTGCAGGAACAGGACCAGGTGGCCGCCGAGCTGGACCTGCTGGACGCCGACACCCTGCTCCGGCAGGTGTACGAGGCGGCGCGGGTGATCGCGTACGCCAGCGACGTCACCTGGCGCGAAGTGGGGCGCGTCCTGCGCTCGCGGGCCGTGCGGCCCCGCCTGCGCGCCATGATCGGCGGCGGCAAGCCGGTCGCGGAACGGTCACCCCTGGCCGAGGGCGTGGTCGAACAGGACGGCGAGGTGGTGCTCGCGCGCACGGCCCGCCCCGAACGCGACCCGGTGCTGCCGCTGCGCGCCGCGGCCGCCGCCGCGCAGGCCGGCCTCCCGCTCTCCCTGCACGCCGTACGCCGCATGGCCGCCACCACCCGCCCCCTGCCCACCCCGTGGCCCGCCGAGGCCCGAGAGCAGCTGGTCACCCTGCTCGGCTCCGGCCGTCCGACGGTCGACGTCTGGGAGGCCCTGGAGGCCGAGGGCCTGATCACCCGCCTGCTCCCCGACTGGGAGCGGGTCCGCTGCCGCCCCCAGCGCAACGCCGTCCACCTGTGGACGGTCGACCGGCACCTGATCGAGACCGCCGTCCGCGCCTGCGAACTCACCCGCCGCGTCAGCCGCCCCGACCTGCTCCTGGTCGCCGCCCTGCTGCACGACATCGGCAAGGGCTGGCCCGGCGACCACTCGGTGGCCGGCGAGATCATCGCCCAGGACGTCGCCACGCGCATCGGCTTCGACCGCGCCGACGTCACCGTCCTCGCGGCACTCGTCCGCCACCACCTGCTGCTGATCGAGACGGCCACCCGCCGTGACCTGGACGATCCGGCCACCGTCCGCTCGGTCGCCGAGGCGGTCGGCACCCAGGGCACCCTGGAGCTGCTGCACGCCCTCACGGAGGCGGACGCCCTCGCGACCGGTCCGGCAGCCTGGTCCGCCTGGCGCGGCTCCCTCGTCGCCGACCTGGTGGGCCGCGTCCGTGCCGTCCTCGCCGGAGACGTTCCCGACGAGCCCGAGCCGGCCGCGCCCAGCGCCGGGCAGGAGCGGCTCGCCATCGAGGCCTTCCGCACCGGCGGCCCGGTCCTCGCCCTGCGCGCCCAGCCGGAACCCGTACCCGACGAGGAACGGTCCGACGACCCGGAACCGCTGGGCGTGGAACTCCTCATCGCCGTCCCCGACCAGCCGGGCGTCCTGCCCGCGGTGGCCGGCGTCCTCGCCGTGCACCGCCTCACCGTCCGCACGGCGGAACTGCGCGCCCTGAGCCTCCCGGACGACGTGGACGACGACAGCACGGTCCTCCTCCTCAACTGGCGCGTCGCCGCCGAGTACGGCTCCCTGCCCCAGGCGGCCCGCCTGCGCGCCGACCTCGTCCGCGCCCTGGACGGCTCCCTCGACATCGCCGGCCGGCTCGCCGAACGGGACGCGGCCTACCCCCGCCGCCGCGGCTGGACCGCCCCGCCGCCCAAGGTGACGGTGGCCCCGGCGGCCTCCCGGCACGCCACGGTCATCGAGGTCCGCGCCCAGGACGCCCCGGGCCTGCTGCACCGCATCGGGACGGCCCTGGAGAAGGCGGGGGTGAGAGTGCGGAGCATGCACGTGTCCACCCTGGGGGCCAACGCCGTGGACGCCTTCTACGTGACGAGCGGCGCGGGTGCGCCCCTGCCCGGCGACGACGCGGCGTCCGTGGCCGGGGTGCTGGAGGAGACGCTGCGGGAGTGACGCGGCGGCCGTCGCCGCCGTGCTCCCCGCGTGACCGGGGGCAGGCGTCCCCGTCCGCCGAACACGGCGGGCGGGGACGAATTGGTTGCCGGGCCGGATACCCTGGAGGGCAGCCCAGACGCCCCCGACTCCGAGGACCGACGCCACCGTGTTCGATACCCTCTCCGACCGCCTTAGCGCGACGTTCAAAAATCTCCGCGGCAAGGGCAGGTTGTCCGAGGCGGACATCGACGCCACGGCCCGCGAGATCCGTATCGCGCTCCTCGAGGCGGACGTGGCCCTGCCTGTCGTCCGCACGTTCATCAAGAACGTCAAGGAGCGCGCACTCGGCGCCGAGGTCTCCAAGGCGCTGAACCCCGCCCAGCAGGTCCTCAAGATCGTCAACGATGAACTGATCACCATCCTCGGCGGCGAGACCCGGCGCCTGCGGTTCGCCAAGCAGCCGCCCACCGTGATCATGCTGGCCGGTCTCCAGGGTGCCGGTAAGACCACCCTCGCGGGCAAGCTCGCCCGGTGGCTGAAGGAGCAGGGACACTCCCCGCTGCTGGTCGCCGCCGACCTCCAGCGCCCGAACGCCGTGAACCAGCTGAGCGTCGTCGCCGACCGCGCCGGTGTCGCGGTGTACGCCCCGGAGCCGGGCAACGGCGTCGGCGACCCGGTGAAGGTCGCCAAGGACTCCATCGACTTCGCGCGGTCCAAGGTCCACGACATCGTGATCGTGGACACCGCCGGCCGCCTCGGTATCGACCAGGAGATGATGCAGCAGGCCGCGGACATCCGCGACGCCGTCTCCCCGGACGAGATCCTCTTCGTCGTCGACGCGATGATCGGTCAGGACGCGGTCAACACCGCCGAGGCCTTCCGCGACGGCGTCGGCTTCGACGGCGTGGTCCTCTCCAAGCTCGACGGTGACGCCCGTGGTGGCGCGGCCCTGTCCATCCGGCAGATCACCGGCAAGCCGATCATGTTCGCGTCGAACGGCGAGAAGCTCGACGAGTTCGACGCGTTCCACCCTGACCGGATGGCCTCCCGCATCCTCGACATGGGTGACCTGCTCACCCTGATCGAGCAGGCGGAGAAGACGTTCAGCCAGGAAGAGGCCCAGAAGATGGCCTCGAAGCTGGCGTCCAAGAAGGGCCAGGACTTCACCCTGGACGACTTCCTGTCCCAGATGGAGCAGGTCAGGAAGATGGGCAGCATCAGCAAGCTGCTCGGCATGCTCCCGGGCATGGGCCAGATCAAGGACCAGATCGCCAACCTGGACGAGCGGGACGTCGACCGCACGGCCGCGATCATCAAGTCGATGACCCCGGGCGAGCGCCAGGACCCGACGATCATCAACGGCTCCCGCCGCGCCCGCATCGCGCGCGGTTCCGGTGTCGAGGTCAGCGCGGTCAAGAACCTCGTCGAGCGGTTCTTCGAGGCCCGCAAGATGATGTCCCGCATGGCCCAGGGCGGCGGTATGCCGGGCATGCCGGGGATCCCGGGCATGGGCGGCGGCCCCGGCCGTACCAAGAAGCAGCCGAAGAAGGCCAAGGGCAAGCAGCGCTCCGGCAACCCGATGAAGCGCAAGCAGCAGGAGCTGGAGGAGGCCCAGCGCCGCGAGGCCGCCGCGCAGAACGGCGGCGCCTTCGGCCTGCCGCAGCAGGGTGGCCAGGACTTCGAGCTGCCCGACGAGTTCAAGAAGTTCATGGGCTGACCGGGCCCGCACCTCGCCGGAGGCGTCCTTCCGCCGGAAGGGCGCCTCTGCGCGTGCCGGTGCGCACCCGGTGTCGTACCGTCCCGGTATGACCAACCCCGCTCCGCCGCGCCGGTCGCCCGACCAGCCCTGGCGTACCGAGGGCGCTCCGGAGGAGCCGCAGCGGCAGCCGCCCGGCGGGCGGAGGATGCGGGGCGGCTGGTGGCGGCTGATCCTCACCGCGCTGATCGTGTACCTGATCGCGAACCTGGTGCTGTCGTACTTCGACCAGGCGAACGAGCCGACGATCTCCTACACCGAGTTCAGCAAGCAGGTGAACGACGGCAACGTCGACAAGATCTACGCCAAGGGCGACTCCATCCAGGGCCAGCTCAAGAAGGAGCGGAAGAACCCGGACGGCGGCGAGTACACCAAGTTCAACACCGAGCGGCCGTCCTTCGCGGACGACGATCTGTGGGCGAACCTGACCAAGCACCAGGTCAACGTCACGGCCGAGCCGGTCGTCCAGCACCGGAGCTTCCTGTCCAACCTGCTGCTCTCGCTGGCGCCGATGCTGCTGCTGATCGCCGTGTGGGTGTTCATCGCGCGGCGGATGAGCGCGGGCCTCGGCGGTGCGGGCGGCATGCTCGGCCGGAAGGCGCCGCCGAAGCCGGTGGAGCTGGTGCCGGGGGAGAAGCGCACCACCTTCGACGACGTCGCGGGCATCGACGAGGTCGAGGGCGAGCTGAACGACGTCGTCGACTTTCTGAAGAACCCCGACGCGTACCGCCGGATGGGCGCCAAGATGCCGCGCGGTGTGCTGCTCGCGGGGCCGCCGGGCACCGGGAAGACGCTGCTGGCGCGGGCGGTGGCCGGGGAGGCGGGCGTGCCGTTCTTCTCCGCCTCGGCCTCGGAGTTCATCGAGATGATCGTGGGCGTGGGCGCCTCCCGGGTCCGGGAGCTGTTCGCGGAGGCCCGCAAGGTGGCGCCGTCGATCATCTTCATCGACGAGATCGACACCATCGGACGGGCGCGCGGTGGCGGCGCCTCGGTGGGCGGGCACGACGAGCGCGAGCAGACGCTGAACCAGATCCTCACCGAGATGGACGGCTTCTCCGGCTCCGAGGGCGTCATCGTGATCGCCGCCACCAACCGCGCCGACATCCTCGACCCGGCCCTGACCCGCCCCGGCCGCTTCGACCGGGTGGTCCAGGTCTCGCCGCCGGACCGCGGCGGCCGGGAGGCCATCCTGGAGATCCACACCCGGGACATCCCGCTCGCCGCCGACGTCGACCTGGCCCAGGTGGCCCGTACGACGCCGGGCATGACGGGCGCGGAGCTGGCGAATCTCGCCAACGAGGCCGCGCTGCTCGCCGTGAAGCGCAAGCAGCAGCAGGTGACCCCGGCCGACCTCTCCGAGGCACTGGAGAAGATCCAGCTCGGCGCGGAGCGGGCGCTGGTGATGCCGGAGGAGGAACGCCGGCGCACCGCCTATCACGAGAGCGGGCACGCCCTGCTGGGCATGCTGCAGCCGGGTGCCGACCCGGTCCGCAAGATCACGATCGTGCCGCGCGGCCGGGCGCTCGGGGTGACCCTGTCGACGCCGGACGCGGACAAGTACGCGTACACCGAGGAGTACCTACGCGGCCGGATCATCGGCGCGCTGGGCGGCATGGCGGCCGAGCACGTCGTCTACGACGTGATCACCACCGGCTCCGAGAGCGACCTGGAGCAGGTCACCAACATCGCGCGCGGCATGGTGTCGCGCTGGGGCATGAGTGAGCAGGTCGGCCGGCTCTCCGCACTCCCGAACGACGCTCAGCAGGCCTACGGCCTCGCCGCCGCCCCGCAGACCCTCGACGTGATCGACGCCGAGATGCGGCGGATCGTGGACGAGTGCTACGAGGAGGCGTGCCGCAAACTCCGCGACCACCGGGGACAGCTGGACGCGCTGGCGCGGGCCCTGCTGGAGAGCGAGACGCTGGAGGAGGCGGACGCGTACCGGATCGCCGGGATCACCCGTCTCACCAAGGGCAGCGACGCCTGAGACACCGGGGGCACCTCCTTCCGGCCGGTCCGGCTCCGGTCCGTGTCCTCCGCCGACCGACCACACCCCGGTCCGCGGGCGGAAGACGGACCCCTAGGGCACCCGGGCGATCAGGTACCGGAAGACGTTGCGCATCCACACGGTGCCGTCCGGGCGCCGGTGCGGGTGCAGGGCCTCCGCCAGCTCCTTGTCGATCTGCTTGGCGTCGCTCGCCGCGACGGCCGCGTCGAACAGGCCGGTCGACAGCAGGCCCCGTACGGCGCTGTCGAGGTCGGCGTACCCGAACGGACACGCGACCCGGCCCGAGCCGTCCGGTTTCAGCCCGGCCCGGCCCGCGACCTCCTCCAGGTCGTCACGCCGGGCGGGCCGCCAGCCGCGCGCGCCGCGCGGCGGATCCGCCGGCCGGGTGGCCACCCGCAGCACGGAGGAGGTGGCGCAGCGCTCCGGCGGCCCCCAGCCGGCCAGCACCACGGCGGCCCCGCGCGCGGCCGACGGAAGCGCGCCGGCGAGCAGCTCGCCGAGCCCCTCGGAGTCGCCCGCGAGGCAGCCGACCGGTTCGAAGACGGTCACCAGGGTGTACGGGGCCGTCCCCGCGCCGTCCGTCCCCGCGCCGTCCGCGTCCGCGGGCGGGCCGTCGAGGAGCCTCGCGGCCGTACGCGCGCGCGTGCCGCGTCCGGCGCCCGCGCCCCTGCCGGGCCGGGTGTCCGGCAGGAGACGCTCGCGGGCCAGGGCGAGCCGTTCGGGGGCGGCGGAGTCGGCGCCGGTGACCGCGGCGCCCCGGGAGGCCGCCATCAGCAGGGCGAGCCCGGAGCCGCAGCGCAGGCCCAGCAGCCGGGTGGCGGGGCCCACTTCGAGTCGGTCGTACACGGCTTCGTAGAGCGGTACGAGCATCCGCTCCTGGATCTCGGACCAGTCACGCGCGCGTGCGCACCGGTCCACGCGGGGTGCCGAATCCGCGTGAGACACGTGCTGCCGCACGAGTGCAGGTGTCATAGAAGTGCCCCAATCCGCCGACAGTCGCCGCTGTGCCCGGTCGTGTGGCCCCCGTGCCGTGCGCGCGCACTTCCCACGTATGCCAGGTAACTCCCGGCTCGCGGTGCCGTCCAGGGGTCGTGGGCCCCGGCTTGGTGCCCGGACACCGGTGTGGCGAGATTTCACGTCCCGGCAATATGAACGGCCCTACGGTGTCCGCACCCGGGTACGGGCCGGTGGCGGGGGGGTGGAGCGGCGCGCGGTAACGTCACGAGGGCCGGGGACGCTGACCGGAGTGAGGCGGCGTACCGAGAGCGGCCGAAACACCTCTTGCGCGGCAGCCGGTCATCGTCGCACCAGCGCTCACGGGTGGGGCGTAGTGCGGACTACGCACCGGCTTGGTAGGAGCTGTGACGCTTCTCCGCAGATCAGCGCACCCGCCCTCGTCAGGACGCATCAGTGGCAACTGACGGGTACGTGCAAATTATTTGGGATGCCCCGGAATAGGAACACAGCGGCACCCCCGCTCGTTGTCATTACGTGAGCACGACACAGACACCACCTGTTCTCGCCGCAGAGCTGGCGCAGGCGTGGGCCGACATTCAGCGGTACCACCCCGAGCTGCCGGACCTTGCCGCGCCAGAGTCCCTGATCGGGGAGTCGTCGTCCGCGTGCGGTCACGAACTCTCCTTCGAGCGACTGCTCCACGAGGCCGTCCACGGCATCGCCGCCGCACGCGGCATCCGCGACACCTCCCGGGCCGGCCGCTACCACAACCGCCGCTTCCTGGCGATCGCCGAGGAGCTGGGCCTGGACCATCCCGAGGAACCGCACCCCAGCAGCGGTTTCTCGCTGGTCACGCTCAACGCCGAGGCGAAGCGGCGTTACCGCCCGACCATCGAACGGCTCCAGCGCGCCCTCAAGGCCCACACGGTGGCCACCTCCGCCGACACCTCCCGCACCTTCCGCGGCCCGGCCGCCCGGCACGGCTCCTCCGGCGGCGGTGTCCGGGTCAAGGCGGTGTGCGACTGCGGCCGCAACGTCCGGGTGGTCCCCTCGGTCCTGGCCCAGGCCCCGATCGTCTGCGGGGGCTGCGGCAAGCCGTTCCGGATCCCGGAGGTCGTAGGGGCGGCGTGACCGAGGCCGCGGACGTACCGGCATCTCGTGGGTGCCGGGACCGCGGCGACGACGGGCCTCCGTGCGGTTCACCACGGGCGGGCGCGGCCGGCACCCTCACCGCACCGGGCGGCCACCCGGCGTACGCACACCTCCACGCCGGGTGCCGCTCAGGCATGTCCCGCGCCGGCTCGTCCCCCCTCGGCCGAGATCGACCCGCAGGGTGTGGCACAATGGCTAGCTGTACTCGACAGTCGCACAGGACCCCTCTCTCCTCCGACTGACGCGTCCATCGGGCACTCGGGTACCGCAACCCCACGCGGCATTCTCGCCGTGCCCAACCACGTCAAATTCAGGAGAGTCCACTCCCGTGGCAGTCAAGATCAAGCTGAAGCGTCTGGGCAAGATCCGTTCGCCTCACTACCGCATCGTCGTCGCCGACTCCCGTACCCGCCGTGACGGCCGGGCCATCGAGGAGATCGGCAAGTACCACCCGACCTACAACCCGTCGGTCATCGAGGTGGACGCCGACCGCGTGGCGTACTGGCTGGGTGTCGGCGCGCAGCCGACCGAGCCCGTTCTCGCCATCCTGAAGAAGACCGGCGACTGGCAGAAGTTCAAGGGCGAGCCGGCCCCCGCGCCGCTGCTCGTCGCCGAGCCGAAGGCCGCGCGTCCGTCGTTCGAGGCTCTCGGCGGTGACGACGAGGGCAAGGGTGAGGCCATCACCCAGAAGAAGAAGGCTGAGAAGAAGGACGAGGCGGCTGCCGAGTCCGAGTCGACCGAGGCCTGAGCAGCATGCTCGAAGAGGCGCTTGAGCACCTCGTGAAGGGCATCGTCGACAACCCTGACGATGTGCAGGTCGCCTCGCGCGACCTGCGCCGCGGGCGCGTGCTCGAGGTCCGGGTCCACCCGGACGACCTCGGCAAGGTGATCGGCCGCAACGGCCGCACCGCGCGCGCTCTGCGCACCGTCGTGGGCGCCATCGGCGGTCGCGGTGTACGCGTCGACCTGGTCGACGTGGACCACGTCCGCTGACGCTTCATCGCAACCGGCTCGGGCCGGGGAGGGCCACAGGGCCGTCCCCGGCCCGTAGTCGTCTACGGAGTCATGCCGTAGGCACACGACAGGAGATTTGGACAGGTGCAGCTGGTAGTCGCACGGGTCGGCCGTGCCCATGGCATCAAGGGCGAGGTCACCGTCGAGGTACGTACCGACGAGCCGGAACTGAGGCTCGCGCCCGGCGCCGTACTGGCCACGGATCCCGCCTCCACGGGACCGCTGACCATCGAGACGGGGCGCGTCCACAGTGGCCGCCTCCTGCTGCGCTTCGCGGGCGTCAACGACCGCACCGCCGCCGAGGCGCTGCGCAACACCCTGCTGATCGCCGACGTGGATCCGGAGGAGCTGCCGGAGGGCGAGGACGAGTACTACGACCACCAGCTCATCGACCTCGACGTGGTCACCGAGGACGGCACGGAGGTCGGCCGGATCACCGAGATCTCGCACCTGCCCTCGCAGGACCTGTTCATCGTGGAGCGCCCGGACGGCAGCGAGGTGCTGATCCCCTTCGTGGAGGAGATCGTCGCCGAGATCGACCTGGAGGAGCAGCGGGCCGTCATCACGCCCCCGCCGGGCCTGATCGACGACCGCGCCGAGATCGCCTCCTCGCGGGACTCCGAGGACTCCGAAAGCTCCGAGGACGGCCAGGGTTCCGCGGCCGCCGGGGAAGAGTCGTAATGCGCCTCGACGTCGTCACGATCTTCCCCGAGTACCTGGACCCGCTCAACGTCTCCCTCGTCGGCAAGGCACGCGCGCGGGGACAGCTCGACGTCCAGGTGCACGACCTGCGCTCCTGGACGTACGACCGCCACAACACGGTGGACGACACCCCGTACGGCGGCGGCCCCGGCATGGTCATGAAGACCGACCCCTGGGGCGACGCCCTGGACACGGTCCTCGCCGACGGCTACGAGGCCGGTGCCCAGGCCCCCGCGCTGATCGTCCCCACGCCCAGCGGCCGCCCCTTCACCCAGGAACTGGCCGTCGAGCTGTCCGAACGCCCCTGGCTGATCTTCACGCCGGCCCGCTACGAGGGCATCGACCGGCGGGTGATGGACGAGTACGCGACCCGTGTGCCGGTCTACGAGGTCTCCATCGGCGACTACGTCCTCGCCGGCGGCGAAGCGGCCGTACTCGTCATCACGGAGGCCGTCGCCCGGCTGCTGCCCGGTGTCCTCGGCAACGCGGAGTCCCACCGTGACGACTCCTTCGCCCCCGGCGCGATGGCCGGCCTCCTCGAAGGCCCCGTCTACACCAAGCCGCCCGTCTGGCGCGGCCGGGACATCCCCGAGGTGCTGCTCAGCGGCCACCACGGCAAGATCGCCCGCTGGCGCCGCGACGAGGCCCTCAGGCGTACCTCCGCCCACCGGCCCGACCTGATCGAGCACTGCGATCCCAAGGCCTTCGACAAGAAGGACCGCGAGATGCTCTCCATCCTGGGCTGGGAACCCGATCCGCGGGGTGAACGGTACGGCCGATTTTGGCGCCGGGCCGACGGCGTGGAAGAATAGACCGCTGTTGTGCGTCCGTCCGGCGTGCGCCCCTGCCACAGGGGGACACGACGCCCGTTCCGGCCCGCACGGCAATCCTCTTGGAACCCTAGTTTCCGTTGATGACCTGTGGCATCAGCGAAGAAAGCAGACGAAATGTCTCACCTGCTCGACACCGTCGACGCCGCGTCGCTGCGCACCGACATCCCGGCCTTCCGCCCGGGTGACACCGTCAACGTCCACGTCCGCGTCATCGAGGGCAACCGCTCCCGTGTGCAGCAGTTCAAGGGCGTTGTGATCCGCCGCCAGGGCTCCGGTGTCCGCGAGACCTTCACGGTCCGCAAGGTCTCGTTCTCCGTCGGCGTCGAGCGCACCTTCCCGGTGCACACCCCGATCGTCGAGAAGATCGAGCTGGTCACCCGCGGTGACGTGCGTCGCGCCAAGCTGTACTACCTCCGTGAGCTGCGCGGCAAGGCCGCGAAGATCAAGGAGAAGCGCGACAACTGAGCGCTTCCCCGGCGTCACAGCGGGGCCGGATAGCATCTGGCTCCGATGGACACCGAAGCACAGCCGACGGAACGCGACCGCTCCTTTGCCCCCGGGACTCCGGGTGCGGAGGGCCGGTCGCGTTTCGCGTTGGTGGCACGGGCCGCCGACTGGGTACCGGGCGGCCGGATCACCCTCTCGCTCCTCACCGCCCTGGCGTTCCTGCTGCTCCTCAACACCCTCGTGATGCAGCCGTTCCAGATTCCGAGCGGATCCATGGAGCAGGGGTTGAGGATCGGGGACCGCGTTCTCGTAAATAAGTTGGCGTACCGTTTCGGTTCCCAGCCGCGCCGCGGTGACGTGGTTGTGTTCGACGGCACGGGGTATTTCGGGGACGCCGACTACATCAAGCGTGTGGTCGGTGTGGGGGGAGACCATGTGGTCTGCTGCGACAAGAAGCGGAGGATCGAGGTGAACGGCCGGGCGGTCGACGAGACTGCGTTCCTCTATCCCGGGGACAGCGCCTCCGGCGTGCCCTTCGACATCGTCGTGCCCTCGGGCCGCCTGTTCGTCCTCGGCGACCACCGCAGCGACTCCAGCGACTCCCGTGACCATCTCGGCTCGCCCGGCGGCGGCATGATCCCCGTCGGCGACGTCATCGGCCGGGCCGACTGGATCGTCTGGCCGTACCGCCACTGGACCCATCTGAGCCGGCCGTCCGCCTACGCGCGCGTGCCCGCCGCACCGGCGGAGGGCGTCCATGGGTAGCCGCGGCAAACCGCGCGGGGTGCCCGCGGACCCCGCCGAGAACCTGCTGCCCACTGGGGTCCGCCGCACCTCCGTGCCCGGCGGCGGCCGTACGCGCGCGGAGCGCCGCAAACTCCAGCGCAAGGTCAAACGCAAGCGCAGGCGCTCGGCCGTCCGGGAGATCCCTCTCCTGGTCGGTGTCGCCGTCCTCATCGCGCTCGTCCTGAAGACGTTCCTCGTCCAGGCGTTCGTGATCCCGTCCGGGTCCATGGAGCAGACGATCCGGATCGGCGACCGGGTCCTGGTCGACAAGTTCACCCCCTGGTTCGGCTCCGAGCCGCAGCGCGGCGACGTCGTGGTCTTCCACGACCCCGGCGGCTGGCTCCAGGACGAGCAGACCACCAAGAAGAACGACCCCGTCGTCGTCAAGCAGCTCAAGGAAGGACTCACCTTCATCGGCCTGCTGCCGTCCGACAACGAGAAAGACCTGATCAAGCGGGTCATCGGGGTCGGCGGCGACCACGTCAAGTGCTGTGACGCGCAAGGGCGCGTCACCGTCAACGGCGTACCGCTCACCGAAGGCGACTACCTCTACCCGGGGAGCGAGCCCTCCTCCACCCCCTTCGACATCACCGTGCCCGAGGGCCGGCTGTGGGTGATGGGCGACCACCGGGACAACTCGGCCGACTCCCGTGCCCACCAGAACACGCCCTACGGCGGAACGGTCTCCGAGGACTCCGTGGTCGGCCGGGCCATGGTCATCGGCTGGCCCGTCGGCCACTGGACGCGTCTGGAAGAACCTAAAACCTTCGCAAGCGTCACCGACTCGGCCTCGGGTGCGACCGCTGCTCCCCAGCGTTCGCATAGGGTTGATCCCGAGCATCCGAACGGAATGACACAGCTCCCGACCCCTGCGGAACTCCCGCTCGTTATGGGAGTGGTGGGCCTGCGTCGTGTGTGGGGCAGGCAGCGGCACAGAGTGAGGAGTTGGCGTGGGGGATGTGGCGGTTGGCGCACGGTCGGGACACGACGGCGAGGAGCACCGCGGGCACCCCGTGGAGCCGGACGTTCCCGTACCGGACGGCGCCATGACCTCCGGGAATGACGCGGACGCGGGCGGCGACGGCACGCAGGACGGCGAGCAGCGGCCCCCCGCCGGCGGCGCGGACGCGGACGCGGACGCGGGGACACCCCGTCCGAGGAAGCCGCGCTCCTTCTGGAAGGAGCTGCCGATCCTGATCGGCATCGCGCTGGTCCTGGCACTGCTGATCAAGACCTTCCTCGTCCAGGCGTTCTCGATCCCGTCCGACTCGATGCAGAACACCCTCCAGGAGGGTGACCGCGTCCTGGTCGACAAGCTCACCCCGTGGTTCGGCTCCGAACCCGAGCGCGGTGAGGTGGTCGTCTTCCACGACCCGGACGACTGGCTGGCGGGCGAGCCGACGCCGAACCCGAACCCGGTGCAGAAGGTCCTCAGCTGGATCGGCCTGATGCCGTCGGCGGAGGAGAAGGACCTGATCAAGCGGGTGATCGGGGTCGGCGGCGACACGGTCGAGTGCAAGGGCAGCGGCCCGCTGAGGGTCAACGGCAAGGCGCTGAACGAGCCGTACGTCTACCCGGGCAACACGCCGTGCAGCGTGGACGACCAGGGCGGCCAGTTCAAGGTGAAGGTCCCCGAGGGCTTCCTCTGGGTGATGGGCGACCACCGCCAGAACTCCCGTGACTCCCGGTACAACCAGTCCGACAGGAACCACGGCATGGTCCCCGTCGACAAGGTCGTCGGCCGCGCGATCGTCAAGGCCTGGCCGATCAACCGCTGGGGCACCCTGCCGATCCCGGACACCTTCGACCAGCCCGGCCTCGACCAGCAGTCCGCCGCCGCCTCCCTGACGGTGGCCCCGCAGGGCATGGCCGTCGCCGCGGTGCTGCCGCTGGCGGTGTGGCGGCGCAGGCGCACGGACCGGACCGGGACCCAGGCGGCACGGAAGGCGCCGGCCGGACGGCCGTGACCCACGAGCCGGCCGGTCCGCAGGATCCGAGGACCGACGGCCGGCCCCGCACGGAAAGCACCTGGCCGAGGCCGCCCGCGGCCTGGAGCCACCCCCGGTGGGCCGGGGGACCCCGGCCGGGAAAGAGGGGCTGCCCCCGCTCGGAACCGACGGGTAGGGTGCGGGTCCATGGGTGGCGAGAGCATGACGCGTACGGCCCCGCACGGCGGCGGCACCGGCACGGCACGGGCCGGCGGTGGCCGGTTCGGACAGCGGCTGTCCGGAGTGGCCGTGGCGCTGGGGCTGGTGCTGTTCCTGGGCGGATTCGCGTGGGGAGCGGTGGTCTACCGGCCGTACACCGTGCCCACCAGCTCCATGACCCCCACCATCGACGCCGGTGACCGGGTGCTGGCCCAGCGCGTCGACGGCGACGAGGTACGCCGCGGCGACGTCGTCGTCTTCGAGGACAAGACCTGGGTCACGGGCGCCAAGGTGGTCAAGCGCGTGGTCGCGGTGGGCGGCGACACCGTCTCCTGCTGCACCGGCGGCAAGCTGACCGTCAACGGCAAGCAGATCGACGAGCCGTACCTGCCCAAGGGCAGCGCGGCCGAGATCACGGACTTCGGCACGGTGACCGTGCCCGAGGGCCGGCTGTTCCTCCTCGGCGACGAACGCCAGGGCTCCCTGGACTCCACCGCCCACCTCGCGGACGCGGCCAAGGGCACCGTGTCCCGCGACACCGTCTCCGCCCGCGTGGAGGCCGTCGTCTGGCCCTGGAAGGGCGCGCTCGAGCGTCCCACCGGCTTCGAGACGCTCGGCGCCCTCTCCCCGCCCGGCCCGCTGCGCACGATCGAGCTGCTCGTCGTGGCCGGCGCGGTCCTGGTCCTCGGCGGCGGCGCCTACGGCCCGATCGCGGGACGCCTGAGCCGCTCCCGCACCCGTACCGCCCGCCCGGAGGCGGCCGGTGCCCGCTGAGACCACGCGGCCGGCCGAGGAGTCGTACGAGGGCGACGGCGGCCCGCGCAAGGTGGCGCGGGTGGTTCTCCTCGACCCCGACGACCGCATCCTGCTCCTGCACGGCCACGAGCCGGACGACCCGGCCGACGACTGGTGGTTCACCCCGGGAGGCGGCCTGGAGGGCGCCGAGACGCGCGAGGAGGCCGCGCTGCGGGAACTCGCGGAGGAGACCGGCATCACCGACGTCGAACTGGGGCCCGTCCTCTGGCGGCGGCGGTGCTCGTTCCCGTTCGCGGGCCGCCGCTGGGACCAGGACGAGTGGTACTACCTGGCCCGTACGCGGCAGACGGCCACCGCGGCGACGGGGCTGACGGAGCTGGAACGGCGCAGCGTCGCCGGAGCGCGCTGGTGGACGTGTCAGGAACTGACCCGGGCACGTGAGACGGTGTATCCGACCAGACTCGCCGGGCTGCTGCGCACGCTGCTCGTCGAAGGTGCCCCGGCCACACCGGTGACCCTCGACACGGAAATCGTCTGAGGGCTCCGGGGACTGGCGCACAATGGTGGGATCGCACGGCTGAAGGGGAACATGCCATGAGCGCCGAGGACCTCGAAAAGTACGAGACCGAGATGGAGCTCAAGCTCTACCGGGAGTACCGAGACGTCGTCGGTCTGTTCAAATACGTGATCGAGACCGAGCGGCGTTTCTATCTCACCAACGACTACGAGATGCAGGTGCACTCGGTTCAGGGTGAGGTGTTCTTCGAGGTGACCATGGCCGATGCCTGGGTCTGGGACATGTACCGGCCGGCTCGCTTCGTCAAGCAGGTGCGCGTTCTGACCTTCAAGGACGTGAACATCGAGGAGCTGAACAAGAGCGACCTGGAGCTGCCGGGCGGCTGATGACCTGCGGTTTCCTGCGGTGTTGCCCGTTCGGGTGACGGAGTTTTCCACAACCGCCGGGTAGTCCACCAAGATCAACACTGGGGGACGGGATGCGTGACGGTTGGCGCCGGAGGTGGTGCCGACATGAACGCACGAGCAGCGATCGGCAAGTACGGCGAGGACCTGGCGGCGCGGTGGCTCGCCGAGGCCGGTATGACGGTCCTGGAGCGCAACTGGCGCAGCGGACGGTCCGGCGAGATCGACATCGTGGCGCGGGACGGTGACGCGCTCGTCGTCTGCGAGGTGAAGACCCGCCGGGGCGGGGACTACGAACACCCGATGGCCGCGGTGACCCCCGAGAAGGCGGCCAGGCTCCGGGCGCTCGCCGAGCACTGGATCCAGGCCCACGGAGGAGCCCCACCGGGCGGCGTCCGCATCGACCTCGTCGGCGTGGTCCTGCCCCGCCGGGGCGCCCCGACCGTGGAGCACGCGCGGGGGGTGGCCTGAATGGCGTTCGCCCGTACGTGCTCGGTGGCCCTGGTCGGCGTCGAGGGCGTGGTCGTCGAGGTCCAGGCAGACCTCGAACCCGGCGTCGCGGCCTTCACCCTGGTCGGCCTCCCCGACAAAAGCCTGACGGAGAGCCGCGACCGAGTCCGGGCGGCGGTGGTGAACTCGGGCGGCGAATGGCCGCAGAAGAAGCTCACCGTCGGTCTCAGTCCCGCCTCGGTCCCCAAGGCCGGCTCGGGCTTCGACCTGGCCGTCGCCTGTGCGGTGCTCGGCGCCGCCGAACGGATCGACCCCCGTGTCCTAGCCGACATCGTCATGATCGGAGAGCTGGGCCTGGACGGTCGGGTGCGGCCGGTCCGGGGCATCCTGCCGGCCGTCCTCGCGGCGGCCGATGCGGGGTATGAGCAGGTGGTCGTACCCGAGTCCGCAGCCGCCGAGGCCGCGCTGGTCCCCGGTGTGTCCGTACTCGGTGTGCGCAGCCTGAGGCAGCTCATCGCGGTGCTGACCGAGGAACCCGTCCCCGAGGAGGCGCCGGAGGAACAGGGACGGCCCGATCCCCTGCTGGCCGGACTACGGGTCCCGGGAACGGGCGCCGCCACCGGCATGCACAGCATCGGCTCCGCACAGCACGACCACGATCACGACTTGGCGGATGTCGTGGGTCAGATCTCCGCCCGCACGGCCGTGGAGGTGGCCGCCGCAGGCGGACACCACCTGTTCCTGGAGGGGCCGCCCGGCGCGGGCAAGACCATGCTCGCCGAACGCCTGCCCCCGGTCCTTCCCCGACTCACGAGGGAGGAGTCACTGGAGGTCACGGCGGTGCACTCGGTTGCCGGGCTGCTTCCCCCGGGCAAGCCGCTGGTCGACGTCGCTCCCTACTGCGCCCCGCACCACTCCGCCACGATGCAGTCACTCGTCGGCGGCGGCCCGGGCATCGCCCGGCCCGGCGCGGTGTCCCTTGCCCATCGCGGAGTGCTGTTTCTGGACGAGGCGCCCGAATTCCACAGTCAGACCCTGGACGCTCTGCGACAGCCTCTTGAGTCGGGGCACGTGGTGATCGCACGCAGCGCCGGTGTGGTCCGTTTCCCGGCGCGGTTCCTGATGGTCCTCGCGGCCAATCCCTGTCCCTGCGGACGCTTCTCACTCCGCGACTCGCTGTGCGAGTGCTCCCCATCGGCGATCCGTCGCTACCAGTCCCGGCTGTCCGGCCCCCTGCTGGACCGGGTGGATCTGCGTGTCGAGGTCGATCCGGTCACCCGGGCCCAGCTCACCGAGCCCGGCGCCCGCGGAGAGTCCACGGCGACCGTGGCCGAGCGGGTGAGGCAGGCCCGGCAGCGGGCCGCAGCTCGCCTCACCGGCACTCCGTGGCGCACCAACAGTGAAGTGCCCGGTCGTGAGCTGCGAGGCCGGTACCACGCCGTCGCCGGGGCAATGGACGAGGCCGAACGCAGCCTGGAGCGGGGTGTGCTCACCGCCCGCGGGATCGACCGGGTGCTGCGCGTCGCCTGGACGGTCGCCGACCTCGTCGGGCACGACCGTCCCGACGCGACCGACGTGGCCCTGGCGTTGCAGCTACGCACCGGTGTCCCCCGAGGGTTGCCGATGGCCATCGGGGCGCTGACGTGACCGGAGGGGAGGATCCCGACGCCGAACTGCTCGGTCGTGTCTTTCTCGGTCGGGTGATCGAGCCGGGGGACGAGGTCGGGGGCCGGTGGGTGCGGGAGTTCGGGGTGGGGGAGGTGGTGCGGCGGCTGCGGTGCGGCAGGGACGCGCTCCCCGGGGTGAGCGGCACCCGGTGGGCGGGGCTCGTCGCGCGGGCCGGGCGGGCCGAGCCGGAGCGGGATCTCGCGGTGGCCCGGGCCGCGGGGGCGCGGTTCGTGTGCCCGGGTGACGGCGAGTGGCCCCGCCAGCTCGACGACCTCGGGGACGGACGGCCCCTCGGGCTGTGGGTGCGGGGCCGGCCCAGCCTGCGCATGTGGGCGCTCCGCTCCGTGGCCGTGGTCGGCGCCCGCGCCTGCACCGAGTACGGCACCCACGCGGCGGCCACCCTCGCCTCCGGCCTCGCCGAGCGCGGGTGGGTCGTGGTGTCGGGCGGTGCCTACGGCATCGACGGCGCCGCCCACCGGGGCGCCCTCGCCGCCCGCGGCGCCACCGTCGCCGTCCTGGCCTGCGGCGTCGACCAGCCCTACCCGCGCGGCCACGCCGCACTGATCGCCCGCATCGCGGAACAGGGACTGGTGGTGGGCGAACTCCCGCCGGGCGACCACCCCACGCCCACCCGGTTCATCCTCCGCAACCGCGTGATCGCCGCCCTGACCAGAGGCACCGTCGTCGTGGAGGCCGCCCGCCGCAGCGGCTCGCTGGCCACCGCGCGGGCCGCACAGCGCCTCGGCCGGTTCACCATGGGCGTGCCCGGCCCGGTCACCAGCGCCCTCTCCGCCGGCGTCCACGCACTGCTGCGCGAGGAGGCCACCCTGGTCACCGATGCCACGGAAGTCGTCGAACTCGTGGGCGCGATGGGTGACCTGGCACCGGCCCGGCGCGGCCCGGTCCTCCCGCGTGACCTGCTGGAACCGGCCACCCGCACGGTGCTCGCCGCCCTGCCCGGCAACCGCGCGGCCCCCACCGACGAGATCGCGCTCGACGCGCGCACCACCCGGGACGAGGCCATCGCGAGACTGTACGAACTCCGTGCACTTGGTTACGTCGAACGACACGGCGATGGCTGGAAGTTGACACGCCAGGCGATGATCTCGGTCCGGACCGGTCGCCGCCCGTGCTGACCGACCGTGTTCGGCCGTCCGGGGGAACCCCCGACGCCCTTGGCGTTTCCCGGAGTTGGCGACTGCTGCCGGTCACGGAGAGCGAGCTGCGGGGCGCGGTCACCCGCCCGGCACGAGCCCCCCGCGCAGGGGTGGAGCCTCGTTGTTCGCACACCGCGACTCCTCAGTCACGCTACGCTCACGACGGTGGTGGCGCAGACCGCGTCAACCCGCCACCAGACCGACACCTCACCCAGTCAGCCCACTTCACCGCACGAACCCCACCCCTTCCCACTTAGCAGCACTTCACGGCACTTCACGGCAGAACGGCACAAGGCGACGAATGCCCCAGCACACCTCCGGGTCCGACCGGGCGGCGGTCCCCCCCACCGCCCGCGACGGTGGCAGCGTGCGACCGCCCGCCCCCTCGACGCTCGACGAGCTGTGGCGGTCGTACAAGGCGACGGGGGACGACCGGCTGCGGGAGCAGCTGATCCTGCACTACTCGCCGCTGGTCAAGTACGTGGCGGGCCGGGTGAGCGTCGGGCTCCCGCCCAATGTGGAGCAGGCCGACTTCGTCTCCTCGGGAGTCTTCGGACTGATCGACGCGATCGAGAAGTTCGACATCGACCGGGAGATCAAGTTCGAGACGTACGCGATCACCCGGATCCGCGGCGCGATGATCGACGAACTGCGGGCGCTGGACTGGATCCCCCGCTCGGTCCGGCAGAAGGCACGGAATGTCGAGCGTGCCTACGCCACCCTGGAGGCGCGGCTGCGGCGGACGCCGTCGGAGGGCGAGGTCGCCGTCGAGCTGGGCATGGAGGTCGACGAACTGCACGCGGTTTTCAGCCAGTTGTCGCTGGCCAACGTGGTCGCCCTGGAAGAGCTGCTGCACGTCGGCGGCGAGGGCGGGGACCGGCTCAGCCTGATGGACACCCTGGAGGACACCGCCGCCGACAACCCGGTCGAGGTGGCCGAGGACCGGGAGCTGCGGCGGTTCCTGGCGCGGGCGATCAACACGCTGCCCGAACGGGAGAAGACCGTGGTCACGCTGTACTACTACGAAGGGCTCACCCTCGCCGAGATCGGCAACGTGCTCGGCGTCACCGAGAGCCGGGTCAGCCAGATCCACACCAAGTCGGTGCTCCAGCTGCGGGCCAAGCTCGCCGGCTTCGGACGGTGAGTGCTCCCTTTCGGGAGGGCCTGTCCGTAAAGTGGTCGACGTGCCAAGGATTCGAGCGGCCTCCGTGGCCGAACACCGGTCGATGCAGCGAGCCGCCTTGCTGGACGCGGCTCGGTCCCTGCTGTCCGAGGGCGGGACGGAGGCGCTGACCTTTCCCGCGCTGGCCGAGCGGACGGGACTGGCGCGGTCGTCCGTGTACGAGTACTTCCGGTCACGGGCCGCGGTGGTCGAGGAGCTGTGCGAGGTCGACTTCCCGGTGTGGGCGGCGGAGGTCGCGGCGGCGATGGAGCGGGCCGGCTCGGCCGAGGGCAAGGTCGAGGCGTATGTGCGCCGGCAGCTGGCGCTGGTCGGGGACCGGCGGCACCGGGCGGTCGTGGCCATCTCCGCGAGCGAGCTGGACGCCGGCGCCCGGGAGAAGATCCGGGCGGCCCACGGAGGGCTCGTCGCGATGATCGTCGAGGCCCTGGGGGAGATGGGGCACGGCGAGCCCCGGCTGGCGGCGATGCTGCTGCAGGGAGTGGTGGACGCTGCGGTGCGGAGGATCGAGCTGGGGGCCGCCGAGGACCCCGCCGCCATCACCGACGCCGCTGTGGCCATGGCCCTACGGGGCGTGACGGGCTGAGCCCTGCCGCGGCACGACCGGCAGCAGCCGCGACGGCCCCCTGCCCAGCAGCCACGGCGGCAGCAGGGACAGCGGGTCGAGATAGGTCTCCCCGCGCAACAGACCCCAGTGGACGCACGTCTCCGGCCCGCAGTGCGCCCCGCCCGGCTCCACCACCCCCACCACCCCTCCCGCGGCCACCCGGTCGCCCTTCCGTACCGAAGGGCGCACCGGCTCGTACGTAGTGCGCAGACCGGTGCCCGCCAGGGCCACCGACACCACGCCCCGCCCGGCCACCCGTCCCGCGAACGTCACCCGGCCGGGCGCCACCGCGCGCACCGGCGAGCCGGCCGGCGCCGCCAGGTCCACGCCCCGGTGGCCGGGGCCGTACGGCGTCGCCGGCGGCTGCCAGCCGCGCAGGACCGGCGGGCGTGAGCCCACCGGCCAGCCGCGCCCGACGGCCGGCACCGGTGCCGCCGGTGCCGGCGCCGGAGCGGGCGGCGGGGCCACTGCCCAGGCCAGGGGCATGAGCGCGACCACCGGCAGGACCGGCGTCAGGAACACCCACAGCGTCACGCATCGCATCACTCGTCGCATGGCGGAACCGTCCCGCGTCCGCGCCGGTCACGGCCGCGCCCTGTGGACTACTCGCCGGTTGTGGAGAGCGCCGTCACCCGGTGCCTCGCCGGTCCCGTACACTTCTTCTGGCGATCCGGGTCACCGGGTCGACTTCGCACGCCCCGGTACGGCAGCCGGCAACGGTTCGTACCAAGCGCCTCTCGGTCCTTCGTGGCACGGCGCATCGCGGGCGTCAGGCGCGACCGCCGTCCGGCGGACGCGGCACAACCGAGAACACCAAGGAGATACGGCCATGGCCGTCGTCACGATGCGGGAGCTGCTGGAGAGCGGCGTCCACTTCGGTCACCAGACCCGTCGCTGGAACCCGAAGATGAAGCGCTTCATCTTCACCGAGCGCAACGGCATCTACATCATCGACCTGCTCCAGTCGCTGTCGTACATCGACCGCGCCTACGAGTTCGTCAAGGAGACCGTCGCCCACGGCGGCACGGTCATGTTCGTCGGCACGAAGAAGCAGGCGCAGGAGGCCATCGCCGAGCAGGCCACCCGCGTCGGCATGCCCTTCGTCAACCAGCGCTGGCTGGGCGGCATGCTCACCAACTTCTCGACCGTCTACAAGCGTCTGCAGCGCCTCAAGGAGCTCGAGCAGATCGACTTCGAGGACGTGGCCGCCTCCGGCCTCACCAAGAAGGAGCTGCTGGTCCTCTCCCGCGAGAAGGCCAAGCTGGAGAAGACCCTCGGCGGTATCCGCGAGATGCAGAAGGTGCCCAGCGCCGTCTGGATCGTGGACACCAAGAAGGAGCACATCGCCGTTGGTGAGGCCCGGAAGCTGAACATCCCGGTCGTCGCGATCCTCGACACCAACTGCGACCCCGACGAGGTCGACTACAAGATCCCGGGCAACGACGACGCGATCCGCTCCGTCACCCTGCTCACCCGTGTGATCGCCGACGCGGTCGCCGAGGGTCTCATCTCCCGCTCGCGCGTCGCCACCGGCGACAAGGGCGAGAAGGCCGCGGGCGAGCCGCTGGCCGAGTGGGAGCGCAACCTGCTCGAGGGTGAGAAGAAGGACGAGGCTCCGGCCGCCGAGGCCGCCGCCCCGGCCGCTGAGGCTGCTCCGGCCGCCGAGGCCGCCGAGGCCGCCGAGGCCGCTCCGGCCGCTGAGGCCGCCGAGGCCGCTCCGGCCGCTGAGGCCGCTCCGGCCGAGGCCGAGAAGGCCGCCGAGGGCGAGCAGGCCTGACGCCGAATCGTCAGCGTTCGACAGCGGGGGCGGCACTGATTCCCACGGCGCCTCCGGCGCGGTGAAGTCCGCCCCCGCTGTTCACCCGTAGGTCGGCACGACGTATGCGGTCCGCGACCCCGGTGGAACGCATACCGTGCGGATCCAGAAGATCTTCCAGACTTCGAGAAAGACTCACAGACTCATGGCGAACTACACCGCCGCCGACGTCAAGAAGCTCCGTGAGCTGACCGGCGCCGGCATGATGGACTGCAAGAAGGCGCTGGACGAGGCCGAGGGCAACGTCGAGAAGGCCGTCGAGGCGCTGCGCATCAAGGGCCAGAAGGGCGTCGCCAAGCGCGAGGGCCGCTCCGCCGAGAACGGCGCCGTGGTCTCCATCATCGCCGACGACAACTCCTCCGGCGTCATCGTCGAGCTGAAGTGCGAGACGGACTTCGTCGCCAAGGGCGAGAAGTTCCAGGCCGTGGCCAAGGCCATCGCCGAGCACGTCGCCAAGACGCAGCCCGCCGACATCGAGGCCCTGCTCGCTTCCGAGATCGAGGCCGGCAAGACCGTCCAGGCGTTCGTGGACGAGGCCAACGCCAACCTCGGCGAGAAGATCGTCCTGGACCGCTTCGCGCAGTTCGGCGACGGCTTCGTGCTCGCCTACATGCACCGCACCATGCCCGACCTGCCCCCGCAGATCGGTGTCCTGGTCGAGCTGGACAAGCCGAACGCCGACGTCGCCAAGGGCATCGCCCAGCACATCGCCGCCTTCGCGCCGAAGTACCTGGCGAAGGAGGAGATCCCGGCCGAGGTCGTCGAGTCCGAGCGTCGTATCGCCGAGGAGACCACCCGCGCCGAGGGCAAGCCCGAGGCCGCGATCGCCAAGATCGTCGAGGGTCGTCTGAACGGCTTCTTCAAGGACGCCACGCTGCTCGGCCAGCCGTACGCGCTCGACAACAAGAAGTCGGTCCAGAAGGTTCTGGACGAGGCCGGTGTCACCCTGAAGCGCTTCGCGCGCATCAAGGTCGGCATCTGAGTCCGTACCGCGATCGAGGCGTGACCCACGGGTAGATCCCCGAGGAATTCCCGGTAGGGTCGACCGCAGTCGTCCGCGTACACCGTCACCCGGTGTGAGGCGGACGGCAGCAGATCTGACGAGGAGGCCATTGCCGCGCATGGGAGCGAAAAGCGACCCCATCGGCAATGGCCTTCTTCGTATGTGCAACACATGAAAGAGGCGGGATCCCCATGACCACCAAGGCCCAGAAGAGCGACGACGGCAAAGTGCGCGGCCGGTTTCTGCTGAAGCTGTCCGGAGAGGCCTTCTCCGGTGGCGGGGGCCTGGGCGTCGACCCGGATGTGGTGCACAAGATGGCCCGCGAGATCGCGGCCGTGGTGCGCGACGGGGCCGAGATCGCGGTCGTCATCGGCGGCGGCAACTTCTTCCGCGGCGCCGAACTCCAGCAGCGCGGCATGGACCGCGCCCGCTCCGACTACATGGGCATGCTCGGCACCGTGATGAACTGCCTCGCCCTCCAGGACTTCCTGGAGAAGGAGGGCATCCAGTCCCGCGTGCAGACCGCCATCACCATGGGCCAGGTCGCCGAGCCGTACATCCCGCTGCGCGCCGTGCGCCACCTGGAGAAGGGCCGCGTGGTCATCTTCGGCGCCGGAATGGGCATGCCCTACTTCTCCACCGACACCACCGCCGCCCAGCGCGCCCTGGAGATCGACGCCGAGGCGCTGCTGATGGGCAAGAACGGCGTGGACGGGGTCTACGACTCCGACCCCAAGACCAACCCCGACGCCGTGAAGTTCGACGCGCTCGGGTACGGCGAGGTCATCACCCGTGACCTCAAGGTCGCCGACGCCACCGCCATCACGCTGTGCCGTGACAACAAGCTCCCGATCCTCGTCTTCGAGCTCCTCGCGGAGGGCAATATCGCCCGTGCCGTCAAGGGTGAGAAGATCGGCACGCTGGTGGGTGACCAGGACAGCCGGGACTGACCGGTACGTCCCCGGCGCCCGGGCCGCGCCACCTGTCCGAGGGACGGACGGGACGCGCCCTGGCCGGGGGATGGACAATGTCCTGCCGGTCGGGAACCGTGCAGGAAGAAGACGCGACGCAGCCGGCCGCCGCCCCGACAGAGGAACCGCAGCCGGGCCTTACTCAAGACACGCAGGAGCAAGTGGTGATCGAAGAGACCCTCCTCGAGGCCGAGGAGAAGATGGAGAAGGCCGTCGTGGTCGCCAAGGAGGACTTCGCCGCGATCCGCACCGGCCGTGCGCACCCGGCGATGTTCAACAAGATCGTGGCCGACTACTACGGTGCCCCGACACCGATCAACCAGCTGGCCTCGTTCTCCGTGCCGGAGCCGCGCATGGCGGTCGTGACCCCGTTCGACAAGACCGCGCTGCGGAACATCGAGCAGGCCATCCGCGACTCCGACCTGGGCGTCAACCCCAGCAACGACGGCAACATCATCCGTGTGGTGTTCCCCGAGCTGACCGAGGAGCGCCGCCGCGAGTACATCAAGGTCGCCAAGAGCAAGGGCGAGGACGCGAAGGTCTCGATCCGTTCCGTGCGCCGCAAGGCCAAGGACGCCATCGACAAGCTGATCAAGGACGGCGAGATCGGTGAGGACGAGGGCCGCCGTGCGGAGAAGGAGCTGGACGACCTGACGGCCAAGTACGTCGCACAGGTCGACGAGCTCCTCAAGCACAAGGAAGCGGAGCTGCTCGAAGTCTGATGAGCGACTCTTCCTGGGGAGCGCCGCCATCGGGGCAGGCCGGGTACTGGGCATCCACCGTCGGTGGGCCGGTCCAGGGGGCTGCCCCGGCGGGTCCCGCGTACGATGCGCCTGTGGCGCAGCAGACTCGCCCCATGCCCATCGTGCCCGACGAACCCGTGTTCGGCGGAGACCAGGACGACGACCGAGGGGCCGCCCGGCTGAGCGGCCCCTTGTTCCGAGACGAGACGTTCCAGGCCCGGGAACTCCCGGCCGAGACCCAGAACCCGGAGCCCATGTCCGACGTCCCGCAGACGCCGCCGGCGCCGCAGAAGAAAAGCGCGGGCCGTGACCTGAGCGCCGCCATAGGGGTCGGCGTCGGGCTCGGTGTGGTGATCGTCGCGTCCCTGTTCATCGTCAAGGCCGTGTTCGTCGGCGTCGTCGCGATCGCCGTCGTCGTCGGCCTGTGGGAGCTGACCAGCAGGCTCCAGGAGCGCAAGGGCATCAAGGCACCGCTCGTGCCGCTCGCGGTGGGCGGCGCGGCCATGGTCGTCGCCGGCTATGTGCGCGGCGCCGAGGGCGCGTGGGTCGCCATGGCCCTCACCGCCCTCGCCGTCCTGGTCTGGCGCATGACGGAGCCACCGGAGGGCTACCTCAAGGACGTCACGGCCGGTGTCTTCGCCGCGTTCTACGTGCCCTTCCTGGCGACGTTCGTGGCGCTGCTGCTCACCGCCGACGACGGCCCCTGGCGGGTGCTGACCTTCCTGCTGCTGACGGTGGTCAGCGACACCGGCGCCTACGCGGTCGGCTGGCGCTTCGGCAAGCACAAGCTCGCCCCGCGCATCAGCCCCGGCAAGACCCGCGAGGGCCTGCTGGGCGCGGTGCTGTTCGCGATGGTCGCGGGCGCCCTGTGCATGCAGTTCCTGATCGACGACGGCGCCTGGTGGCAGGGGCTGCTGCTGGGCCTCGCGGTCGCGGCCAGCGCCACGTTGGGCGACCTCGGCGAATCCATGATCAAGCGGGATCTGGGCATCAAGGACATGGGCACCTTGCTCCCCGGTCACGGCGGCATCATGGACCGCCTGGACTCGCTGCTGCCCACGGCACCCGTGGTCTGGCTGCTGATGGTCGTGTTCGTCGGCAGCGCCTGAACCGGGGCCGCGGTCCCGGCCGGTGATCGCTGGCCGTAAGGCTTACGGGCCTCCGTCCTGAACGCAGGACGGGGGCCCGCCGCCTGTCCCGGAGCTGCGCCGGCGCGAGGGGTGGATCCGCGTCTGTCTCGGGAGCGGATCCGCGTGGGTTCCGAGGCGGGTGGTCGGTGAGCCGGTGAGCCGGTGAGCCGGGAACAGGGCCGCGTACCCGGATGCCGCAGCAGGAATCGGCGGCCGTGCGCCGTGCGCGGCAGACTCCCTCAGAGGACGGCGTTCCCCCTGCCGCCCGGTGACGCAGCAGGGAGTGTGCCCGATGCCCCTCGATCCCGCCCCGCCCCCGGCGGACCGGGCCGCTCCGGTCCGGACCCACGGCCCGCCCGCCCCGCCGGTGAGGTTCTGGCCCGTCGACGACCTGCCCGCGCTCGATCCGGATCCGTTCCTGGACGAGCTGCTGAGCGAGGAACCGGTGGCCCGGATCCGGCTCCCGTACGGGGCCGGCTGGGCCTGGCTCGTCACCCGGTACGAGGACGTCCGCTTCGTCACCTCCGACCCGCGCTTCTCCCGGGCACAGGTCGTCGGCCGCGACGTCACCGCCATGCGCCCGGTGCCGGTGGCCTCGCAGACCGCCGGACTGCAGTACGTCGACCCGCCCCGGCACGCCCTGCTGCGCCGGGTCGTCGCCCGCGCGTTCACCGGCGGGAGCATGCGGCGACTGCGCCCGCTCGCCGAGCGCAGGGCCGCGGAGCTGCTCGACGGGATGGCACGCGCCGGCGCCCCGGCCGACCTCATGGAACATCTGCACGGCCCCTTCCCGATCGCCGTGCTCCGCGACTTCCTGGGCGTGGCGGAGAAGGACTGGCACCACTGGGCAGGGGCGGGCGAGGCCCTGTTGTCAGCGGGCGCCGGGTCCGCGGAACGCGCCCAGGAGGCGGCCGGGGCCACCCGCGCACGGATCGCTGCGCTGCTCCACAGCCGCCGTGCGGAGCCCCGCGAGGACCTGGCCGGAGTACTGGCGCGGGCCGCCGCCACGGGCGAGATCACCGACGACGAGGCGGTCTCCCTCGCCATGGCCGTCCAGGTCAGCGGCGGTCACGCGGTCCGCAACAACAGCGGTTCGATGATGTACGCGCTGCTCACCCACCCCGAGCAGCTGGACCGGCTGCGCAGTGAGCCGGAACTCCTGCCCAGGGCCGTGGAGGAGCTGTTCCGCTACGTCCCCCACCGCAACGGCGTGGGCATCCCCCGGGTCGCCACCGAGGACGTCGAGGTCCGCGGCCGGCTGATCCGCGCCGGCGACGTGGTCTACAACGCCTATCTCGCCGCCAACCGCGACCCCGGGGTGTTCCCCGGCCCCGGCACCCTCGATCTCGACCGCGAGGGCGCCGCCCATATGGCCTTCGGCCACGGCCCGCACCACTGCCTGGCCGCCGTCATGGCCCGCATGGAGGCGGAGGTCATGATCGGCTCCGTCCTGGCCCGCTTCCCCGGCATCCGGCTGGCCGTGCCCCCGGAGGAGGTCGAGTTCCAGCGCCAGGGCCTGATCCGCGGACCGAGAACCCTGCCGGTGACCTGGTGAGGAATGGACTGCCACCGGGAGCGGCGCACGTGAAAAGCCGGTCGTACGTGTGCCGAAGCCGAGGCCTGCGGGGCCTGTCGTGCTGCCGGGGGCCCAGGGGCAGAGGCCGGCGGTCGTCGACTCGGCACAGTGCCTTCCGAGCGCCCGTGCGTCATGATCTGGCGATGGATGAGTACGCGTGGCCCTCGGGCCCTGAGGTGCCGGCCGCGGACGTGGTGCCGGCCGGCTGGGCGGCGACCGTCGCGGCCCTCCCGGTGGGGACCCCGGTCACCGGAGAGGTCATCGGTCGCCAGCCCTTCGGCGTCTTCATACGTATAGACGGCGTGCCGAACGCCATAGCGCTCGCGGAGATCACGTCCATGCCGCAGGGAATGGACCTCCCGGCCCTTGGAGCCTTCGTCGAGGGTGAGGTCTTCTGGCACGCCCACAACCACCAGGTCAGGGTCCGGCTCGACGAGTGGCGGGCAGCCGACGAGTGATCGTCCCTGGGCCGTCCCTGGGCCGTCCGAGGCCGCTCAGGGGCGACGGGTGATGCCTACTAGTGACAGTCGTAGTGAGCGACACCCGCAGGTCACCCAATTGGATCTGCGACACTGGTACAGCCATGCCTAAGCCCGGAGAACTCACTTTTGTCGCGCCGCGCGGAGCCAAGAAGCCGCCGCGGCATCTCGCCGATCTCTCGCCCGCCGAGCGCAAGGACGCGGTGGCCGAGATCGGTGAGAAGCCGTTCCGTGCCAAGCAGCTCTCGCAGCACTACTTCGCGCGGTACGCGCACGACCCGGAGCAGTGGACCGACATCCCCGCCGGTTCGCGCGCCAGGCTCCAGGAAGCGCTGTTCCCGGAGCTGATGACCGTCGTGCGGCATCTGTCCACCGACGAGGGAACCACCCGCAAGACGCTGTGGCGGCTGTTCGACGGCACCCTCGTCGAGTCCGTCCTGATGCGGTACCCGGACCGGGTGACCATGTGCATCAGCTCGCAGGCCGGATGCGGGATGAACTGCCCGTTCTGCGCCACCGGCCAGGCGGGCCTGGACCGCAACCTGTCCACCGCCGAGATCGTCCACCAGATCGTGGACGGGATGCGGGCCCTGCGCGACGGCGAGGTGCCCGGCGGACCGGCGCGGCTGTCCAACATCGTCTTCATGGGGATGGGCGAACCGCTCGCCAACTACAAGCGGGTCGTCGGTGCCATCCGCGCGCTGACCGACCCGGCGCCGGACGGGCTCGGACTGTCCCAGCGCGGGATCACCGTCTCCACCGTCGGACTGGTTCCGGCCATCCACCGGTTCGCCGACGAGGGCTTCAAGTGCCGGCTGGCGATCTCCCTGCACGCTCCCGACGACGAACTGCGCGACACCCTCGTCCCCGTGAACACGCGGTGGAAGGTGCGCGAGGTGCTGGACGCCGGGTTCGAGTACGTAGAGAAGAGCGGGCGGCGGCTGTCGATCGAGTACGCGCTGATCCGCGACATCAACGACCAGGCGTGGCGCGGTGACCGGCTCGGACGGCTGCTCAAGGGCAAGCCCGTGCACGTCAACCTCATTCCGCTGAACCCGACGCCGGGCTCGAAGTGGACCGCCTCGCGGCCCGAGGACGAGAAGGCGTTCGTCGAGGCCATCGCGGCCCATGGTGTGCCCGTCACCATCCGGGACACCCGTGGTCAGGAGATCGACGGAGCCTGTGGCCAGCTCGCGGCCACCGAACGGTAATCTGGCCCGGTCCACACATCTTCATATTCCGACAGGGGAGCGCCACAGCGCTGAGAGTGCGGCGGACAGGGCCGCAGACCCTCTGAACCTCGCCCAGGTCATTCTGGGTAGGGAGTTCGGTCATCACTCAAGCTGTTGCGCCCTGCCCGGGTTCTCCTCGTGAGCCTCCCGGGCGGGGCCGCGTCTCTTCCTGGCCAACCCCAGGAGGACATCCAGTGCAGAACAAGACCTTCGTGGCCGTGGCGGTCGGGCTCGGCCTGATCAGCCTGTCCGCGTGCGGTTCCGGCGACGGCACGTCGTCCGCGGACTCCAAGACCGTGACCCTGGTCAGCCACAACTCGTGGGCCGTCTCCGAGAAGGTGCAGCGCGACTTCGAGAAGCGGTCCGGCTACAAGCTCAGGGTCCTCAACGACGGCGACGCCGGGCAGGCCGTCAACAAGGCCATCCTCACCAAGGGCAACCCGCAGGGCGACGTCTTCTTCGGCGTCGACAACACCCTGCTGTCGCGGGCCCTGGACAACGGGCTGTTCCAGCCGTACGCGGCCAAGGGCCTCGACAAGGTCGGCGCCTCGTACCAGCTCGACAAGGACGAGCACCGGGTCACGCCCGTCGACTACGGCGACATCTGCGTCAACTACGACAAGGCCTGGTTCAGCGAACACAAGCTGACCCCGCCGCGGACCTTCGCCGACCTCGCCAAGCCCGCGTACAAGAACCTCCTCGTCACCGAGAACGCCTCCACCTCCTCGCCCGGCCTCGGCTTCCTGCTCGGCAGCGCCGCCGCGTACGGTGACGACGGGTGGCAGGACTACTGGAAGAAGCTCAAGGCCAACGGCGTCAAGGTGGTCGACGGCTGGGAACAGGCCTACTCCCAGGAGTTCTCCGGCTCCACCGGCGGCAAGAAGGCCGGCGGTGACCGCCCGCTCGTCGTGTCGTACGCCTCCTCCCCGCCCGCCGAGGTCCTCTACGCCAAGAAGCGGCCCAGCACCGCCCCGACCGGCGTCGCCACCGCCACCTGCTTCCGGCAGATCGAGTTCGCCGGACTGCTCGCCGACGCGAAGAACCCGAAGGGTGCCAAGGCGTTCCTGGACTTCTTGATCTCCAAGGAGTTCCAGCAGGACATGCCGCTGAACATGTACGTCTACCCGGTGGTGCGGGGCGCCGAGGTGCCCGCCGAGTTCACCGAGTACGGCCCGGCCGCCGAGGACCCCGAGACCATGGCCCCCGCGAAGATCGCCGCCAACCGTGACCAGTGGGTCAAGTCGTGGACCTCGCTCGTACTGAAGTAGCCGCTCGCAAGAGGGGCACGCGCGGGAGCGCGGCGCGGCTCGGGCTCATGGCCCTGCCCGTCGCGTTCTTCGCGTTGTTCTTCGCCTGGCCGGTGGCCGCGATCGTCACGCGCGGGCTGAAGGTGGACGGGGTCTGGCAGTTCGGGCGGATCGCGGACGTCGTCGGGCAGCCGGACGTCCGGCACGTGCTGTGGTTCACCACCTGGCAGGCGCTCGCCTCCACCGCCCTCACCCTGTTGACGGCGCTGCCCGCCGCCTATGTCTTCGCCCGGCTCGACTTCCCCGGCAAGCAGGTGCTGCGGGCCGTCGTCACGGTGCCGTTCGTGCTGCCCACCGTCGTCGCCGGCAGCGCGTTCCTCGCCCTCGTCGGGCACCACGGGCTGCTCGACGAGCTGTGGGGCGTACGTCTCGACACCACGGTGTGGGCGATCCTGCTGGCCCACGTCTTCTTCAACTTCGCGGTCGTCGTCCGCACGGTCGGCGGGCTGTGGGCCCAGCTCGACCCCCGGCAGGAGGAGGCCGCACGGATGCTGGGCGCCTCCCCGTCGGCCGCCTGGCGCAAGGTCACCCTGCCCGCGCTGGCGCCCGCCGTGGCCGCCGCCGCCCTGATGGTGTTCCTGTTCACCTTCACCTCCTTCGGTGTGGTGCAGATCCTCGGCGGTCCCACCTTCTCCACCCTCGAGGTCGAGATCTACCGGCAGACCTCCGAGGTCTTCGACCTGTCCACGGCGGCCGTCCTCACCCTCGTCCAGTTCGCGGCCGTCGGCGCGATCCTCGCCGTGCACGCCTGGACGGTACGGCGGCGGGAGACCAGCCTGCGCCTGGTCGACGCCGGGGTGACCGCGCACCCGCCGCGCGGAGCCGGACAGTGGGCGCTGCTCGCCGGGGTCCTCGCCACCATCGCCCTGCTCCTGGTCCTGCCGCTCGCCGTCCTCGTCCGGCGCTCGCTGGACGCGGACGGCTTCGGCTACTACCGGGCGCTGACCGACCCGGACGGCGGTACGTTCCTGGTCGCGCCCGTGCACGCGGTGTGGACGTCACTGGAGTACGCCGCCACCGCCACCGCCATCGCCGTGCTGATCGGCGGGCTCGCCGCCGCCGCGCTGGCCCGCCGGGACGCGGGCCGGCTGGTGCGGGGCTTCGACGCGCTGCTGATGCTGCCGCTCGGCGTCTCCGCCGTGACCGTCGGCTTCGGCTTCCTGATCGCGCTCGACGAGCCGCCGCTGGACCTGCGCCAGTCCTGGATCCTGGTGCCGCTCGCCCAGGCCCTGGTCGGCGCCCCCTTCGTCGTACGGACCATGCTGCCCGTGCTGCGGGCGGTGGACGTCCGGCTCAGGGAGGCGGCGGCCGTGCTCGGGGCCTCGCCCTGGCGGGTGTGGCGGGAGGTGGACCTGCCGCTGGTGCGGCGGGCGTTGCTGGTCGCGGCCGGGTTCGCGTTCGCCGTGTCGCTCGGCGAGTTCGGGGCCACCGTGTTCATCGCCCGGCCCGACAACCCCACGCTGCCGGTCGCCGTGGCCCGGCTGCTCAGCCGCCCCGGGGACCTCAACTACGGCCAAGCCATGGCCCTTTCGACCATTCTGATGGTGGTGTGCGCCGCCGCGCTGCTGATCCTGGAGCGGCTGCGCACCGACCGGACGGGGGAGTTCTGATGCTGCTGACCCTGGACGCCGCGACCGTGCGCTTCGGCGGCCGGGCCGTGCTCGACGCGGTCGGCCTGGACGTCGCCGAGCACGAGGTGGTGTGCGTCCTCGGGCCCAGCGGCAGCGGGAAGTCGACGCTGCTGCGGGCCGTCGCGGGCCTGCAGCGGCTGGACTTCGGACGTGTGCTGCTCGACGGCCGCGACCAGTCGGGCGTGCCCGCGCACAAGCGGGGCGTCGGTCTGATGTTCCAGGACCACCAGCTCTTCCCACAGCGGGACGTCGGCGCGAACGTGGCGTTCGGGCCGCGCATGCACGGCGTGTCCAGGGGCGAACGGGACGCCGAGGTGCGTCGGTTGCTGGAACTGGTCGGGCTGCCGGGGGCCGCCCGGCGGGCCGTGGCCTCCCTGTCCGGCGGCGAGCAGCAGCGCGTGGCCCTCGCCCGGGCGCTCGCGCCCCGGCCCCGGCTGCTCATGCTGGACGAGCCCCTCGGTCAGCTGGACCGCTCGCTGCGCGAACGGCTGGTGGTCGAACTGCGGGAGCTGTTCGGCCGGCTGGGGACGACCGTGCTCGCCGTGACCCACGACCAGGGCGAGGCGTTCGCGCTGGCCGACCGGGTGGTGGTGATGCGGGACGGGCGGATCGCACAGTCCGGGACGCCGGTCGAGGTGTGGCAGCGGCCGGCCGACGCGTTCGTGGCCCGCTTCCTCGGCTTCGAGAACGTGGTCCCGGCGACCGTCGCCGGCACGGCCGCCGACAGCCCGTGGGGCAAGCTGCCCGTGCCCGACGGCTCGCCGCAGGGCAGCCGCACCGTCCTGGTCCGCCCCGCCGGGGTCCGTCTCGTGCCGGCCGACCAGGGTCTGCCCTGCACGGTGACCGCCCGCACCTTCCGGGGCACCCATGTGGCCGTCCGTCTCCAGCCGCAGGACGGCCCGCGCCTGGAGGCCGCCTGTGCGCTCCGGGACGCGCCGGAGCCCGGGGTCCCGGTGGGCGTGGAGTTCGACGTGCCGGAAATCGTCGTACTGGACTGATCACGCGCCCCTAGGGTGAGGTCATGCCTTTGCTTCCGCATGACCGTTACTGTGCTGAACTCGTCCACCAAGTCGACGGGTTGAGGGCCGTGGTGACCTCCGGCGCCGACCTGTCCGCGACCGTGCCGACCTGCCCGGACTGGTCCCTGGAGGATCTCGTGCGGCACATGGGGGGTGCCCTGCGCTGGGTGGACGCCCTGGTGCGGGCCCGGGCGCAGGAGAACATCCCCGAGGAGCGGGTGCCGCTGGGCGGCGGGCCGGAGGAGCGCGGTGACGCCGCGGCGCTGGACAAGTGGCTCGCGGACAGCGGCGAGCTGGTCGTCGGCGCGCTGCGCGAGGCCGGCCCGGACGCCGGGGTATGGGGGTGGGCGGGGGAGCTGAACGCCGGCTTCTGGGCCCGCCGGATGACCCACGAGATCACCGTGCACCGGGCCGATGCCGCGCTCGCCGCCGGACTGCCCTACGAGGTCGCGCCGGACATCGCGGCGGACGCGCTGGACGAGTGGCTCCAGCTCGTGGAGTGGATCCAGCGCAACCTGCCCCACGAGGCGGCGGAGGAGCTGCGCGGGCCGGGGCGCTCCCTCCATCTGCACGCCACCGACACCGACCCGGCCCTGAACGCCGAGTGGCTCGTCGAGCTGGGCGCGGAGGGCGTGAGCTGGCGGCGCGGGCACGAGAAGGCCACGGTCGCCCTGCGCGGCCCGCTCACCTCGGTGCTGCTCGCCTTCTACCGCCGGCTGCCGCTGGACAGCCCCGGCCTGGAGGTCCTCGGCGACCGGGAGCTGCTGGAGTTCTGGCTGGAGCGGGCCACCTTCGGCTGACCCCCGCGGGGCCGGGCGCGACCGCGGCCCGGCCCCTGGGGATAGGAGGCCGGGCCGCGGCGCGGTATCGGGGCCGGACGCCGGACGTCAGGCGAGGTACGGCGCCCCCGCTTCAGGCGCTGTACGGTGCCGGGCGTCAGCCGTTGCGGCTCGTGCTGCGGCGGCGCATGCCCAGCCAGACCGCGCCACCGCCGACGACCACCAGGGCCGCCGCGATGCCGGCGATCAGACCGGTGTTGGAGTCGGCACCGGTCTCGGCGAGGTTGGATTCACCGACCGCCGGGGACGGCGCGTTGTTCGAGGTGTCCGCGGGGGCGGACGTGGACTCGGAGGCCGACGGGGTCGGGGTCGCCGACTCGGCCGGCGCGGACTCGGACTCGGACTTGGACGGGGACGGGGACGGCGGCGGGGTGCTGGGGGTCGGCTTAGGGGGCCGGCTCTCCGTCTTGCAGGCGGTGGACGGGGTCACGAGGTCGGGCTGGATGTCCTCGTCGACGGCCTGGTCGGCCTCGACGTGCACCCGGTAGGTGGCACTCGGCTTCCAGTTCTCCGCGAAGGTGATCCGGCTGCCCTTCTTCGACCCCTTGACCGGCTGCTCACCGACCTTCGTCTCGATGCCGCCGATCCCCTTGAGGAAGACGGTGACGGTGGCGTCCTTGGCGGAGGCGTCCGTGTCGGTGACGACGATGACACCCTTGCCGCCGTCGCACTTGGCCTCGGCGGAGAAGTCCTTGATGTTGCAGGCGAGGGCGGAGCCGGCCAGGCCCAGCACCAGCGCCGTCGACCCGGAGGCGACACCCAGGAGGCGCACGGAACGGCGTACGCTACGGCGAGTCATGGACAACGTTTGTCCTTTACAGAGTGCAATTGCGGGGGGCTGTGGGGGCGTTGGGACGACGGATGAGGTGAGGCCCCGGCGCCCCCAGGAGGCTCACAGGTTTATAAGCGCTCCATAAGTAGTGTCAACGCATATGCCGTCAACAGGCGTTGACTTTGCCCGCTTATTAACCGCCCAGACGTTTGATGGCCTCCGGCGCCTGCTCGATCCGGTCAACGAGGGTGATACGGGACTCCATCGCCCGCCCCTCGGCCAGCGACCGGAGCAACGGCCAGGCCGGCAACTCCCGTGTCCAGTGCACGCTGTCCACGAGCACCATCGGGGTCGGCTCACCGCGCGACTCGTAGTAGTTGGGCGTCGCGTTGTCGAAGATCTCCTGTACGGTCCCGGCGGCGCCCGGCAGGAACACCACCCCGGCGGTGGAGCGGGCCAGCAGGCCGTCCTCGCGGGTGGCGTTGGCGAAGTACTTGGCGATGTGCGCGGCGAAGGCGTTCGGCGGCTCGTGACCGTAGAACCAGGTGGGGATGCCCACCGACGCCCCGCCGCCCGGCCAGCGTTCGCGCACCTCGAAGGCGGCCCGCACCCAGTCCGTGACGGACGGCCGGAACGAGGGCGCCTTGGCGAGCAGCCGTAGCGCGTCGTCGAGCATGTCGTCGGCGAACGGAGCCGCGTACGCGCCGAGGTTGGCCGCCTCCATCGCGCCCGGCCCGCCGCCGGTTGCCACCGTGAACCCGGCGCGGGTCAGCTCCCGGCCGAGCCGGGCGGCACCGGCGTAGGCGGTGGTCCCGCGGGCCATCGCGTGGCCGCCCATGACGCCCACCACCCGGGCGCCGGCGAGGAGTTCGTCCAGAGCGTCGGAGACGGCGTCGTCGTGGACGGCGCGCAGCATCGAGCCGAAGATGTCACCGTCGGCCTTGGTCCGCTCGAACCAGGCGTAGGCCCGCGCGTCGGGCGTCGCCTCGTACCCCCCGTCCAGGGACTCGAACAACTCGTCGGGCGTGTAGACGAATCCGCGGTACGGGTCGAAGGGGAGCCCGGGGACCGGCGGGAACACCAGGGCTCCGGACGACCGGACATGGGCGGCGGCCTCGGCGTCCATCGGGCAGCCGAGGAAGACGGCGCCGGCGGTGTCGAGTCGGAGCAGGACGGCGGTGCGGCCGGTCAGGTCGACGGCCTGGACGCGGAACCGGGCGAGTGAGCCGTGCTCGGCGACCACCTCGTCGAACTCGGCGAGGGACTCTATCTCGTGGTCGTGGGCGGCACGGGGCGGCTGGGCGGGTGTCGGATGCACCCGCCCATGCTGGCACGGATGTTCGGGCCGCGGGGGTCAGCCCTGCACGGCCGCCGGGTCCATCCACACGACCTCCCAGGTGTGGCCGTCCAGGTCGTCGAAGGCACGGCCGTACATGAATCCGTGGTCCTGGGTCGTGCCGCTCGCCGTGCCGCCGGCCGCGATCGCCTTCTCCACCAGCTCGTCCACCTTCTCCCGGCTCTCGGCGCTCAGACAGATCAGCACCTCGCTGGTGGTCGTCGCGTCGGCGATCTCCTTCTTCGTGAAGGTCGAGTAGAAGGGCTTGGTCAGCAGCATCGCGACGATGGTGTCGCTGATCACCACGGAGACCGCCTTCTCGTCGCTGAACTGCGGGTTGATCGTGTAGCCGAGTTCCGTGAAGAACTTCTTCGAGGCGTCGAGGTCGTTCACGGGCAGGTTCACGAAGATCATCTGCTGGTACATGCGGGCCTCTCCCGTAGGGGTCGTGCGCGGTTCCCCGCGTTCGAAGGGGTAGACGGCCCGCGCGCCCCGGACTCATCGGTGCCCGGCGATCTTTTTGCCGGCTCTCCGCACGGCGGGGTTCCCCGGGCGGTGGTCAGCGGGCCAGGGGCAGTGCCGACAGGCCGGCGATCCCCAGGGTGAGCGGGGCGAACAGGGCCAGCAGGGCGACCGCGCGCAGAGCGGCGGCCCCGCGCAGCATGGTGGGCGGCGCCCCGAGGCGGAGCAGTGCGGCGGTGGTGCCGGCGCGGCACTGGCGGGCCTCGACGGCCGCGGTGAGCAGGGTGGCCAGCGTGGCCCCGGCGACGACCAGCACGCCGAGGGCGGACAGCGGTCCGAAGGCGCGGGCCGGTCCGTCCTGCAGGACGGTCGTGGCGTAGCCGGCGGAGGCGACCGCGCAGACCACGCCGAGGGGGCGGCCGATCCGGGCGGCCTCCGTCATGAGGACCCGGCCGGCGAGCAGCCGGAGCGCACCCGGGCGGGTGCACTGCAGGAGCAGGCCGCAGAGGTGGGTGAGGCCGGGGCCGGCCAGGACGAGACCGGTGCCGGTGAGGAGCCAGCCGAGGAGCACGGCGAGCGCGGGGGCGGGGGTGGAACGGCCGGCGTAGGCCTGCACGGCCAGACCGGCGGTGCCGAGAGCCACGCCCCAGGGCAGGTCGGCGGGGGTACCGCCGGAGCCGGCGTCGGCCGCCGCGCCGTCCGGGTCCGGGGGTTCGGGGGCGGCCGTGCCGTCCGGCGCCGGGGCCTCGGGACGGTTCGTGCCGTCCGGCGCCGGGTGGTCGCCGTCCGCGCCCACTCTTCCCCACGCCCGGCTTCGCCCGCGCGGGGGCACCTCCGCCGCCCCGGCGGCACGAGTCCCCGCGGGGTGCGGATCGCCGTCCGCGGACCGGTGGCCGGGCCGCTCGCCGTCGCCGGAGCCGCCCGTGTGCCGGTGGCCGGGCCGCGCGTCTCCGTCCGCGTCCCCGGCCCGCGGGTGGCCGGACCGCTGCCCCTCGTCGGTGTGCGCCGGGGGCCGGAGGCCGAGGCGGGCGCCGAAGCGTCCGTACGCTCCGAACGTCTCCTTCGCCGTGACGTTCCCGTACGCCCCGAAGCGGCCGAACCCCCGGGAGCGCCGGGCGGCCGGGCGGGGGTCCCGGGGGCGCAGCGCCACGGCCACCGTCGTGGTCGCCGCGGCCGGGAGCAGGGTGAGCAGGGTCAGCGTCGCCGGGACGGGCAGGGGGCTGCCCGCGGCCAGGAAGTCCGCCCCCGCGCCGTCGAACGGCATGCCCGACAGATCGCCGCGCAGGTGCAGGAAGACCAGCAGCGCCAGCATCGAGCCCAGGGCGCAGGACAGGGCCGTCGTCAGGGCGGAGAGCGCCATGAGGCGGCCCGGGCCGAGGCCCACGGCGGACAGGCCGGGGCGCGGCCGGGCCCCGGGGTCGGTGCGGGCGACCGCGAGCGCGAGGTACACCGTGGCGGCGAGCGGTGCCGCGCACCAGGCCAGGCGCAGCGCGGCGGCGCTCGGGGCCTCCGGGTGGTCCAGGGCGTGGCCGAGGCTGGCCAGGAGCAGAAAGCCGGTACCCGCCGAGGCCGCGGCCACCAGCAGGCGGCGCAGCTGGACGGCGGGCCGGCCGGCGCGGGTCAGACGGAGAGCGAGCACGCGGCCCGGCCTTCCGCGTCGGGGGCGTCCGGCAGGTGCACGGTGTGGACGCGCCGCCCGTCCAGCAGGGCCACCGTGCGGTCGGCGAGGGCGGCGGTGTCGGGGTCGTGCGTGGCGAGGACGACGGTGATGCCGTGCGAGCGGGCGGCCGTGGCGAGGGTGCGCAGCACATGGGTGCGGTCGGCGCGGTGCAGGGGAGCCGTGGGCTCGTCGGCGAAGAGGACGGTGGGCCCGGGGGCGAGGGCGCGGGCGATGGCGACGCGCTGGCGCTCGGCGTGCCGCAGCCGGTGCGGGCGGGCGCGGGCCTTGTCGCCGACGTCCAGGCGCTCCAGCCACTCCAGTGCCGCCACCTTGGCCCGCCGTCGTCCGGCGCCGCGCAGCATCAGCGGGAGCGCGGCGTTCTCCCAGACGTTCAGCTCGGGAACGAGGACCGGCTCCGGGTCGATCCAGCCGAAACGGTCCCGGCGCAGCCGCTCGCGGGCCATCGGGCCGAGCGTGTGCACGGGGGAGCTGTTGAACCAGACCTCTCCCGCGTCGATCGGCACCAGGCCGGACAGACAGCGCAGCAGGGTCGTCTTGCCGCTGCCGCGCGGGCCGCTGACGGCGAGGATCTCGCCCTCCCGTACACCGAGCGAGACCCCGGTGAGACCGGGGGAGCCGTCGCGGTGCGTGAAGTGCAGGGAGCGTGCCCAGAGCACGTCGTTGTCCGGCGGGGCCTCCATGGGCGTACACCTCGGTTCTGATCCGTTTCCCCGTGCCTGTTCCCCCGTCCGGGGGAACGAAGGCTGGGCCGATCGGTCACTGGCACGCTAGGCAGGTCCCGGACGGGAGCCCGGACAGCACACGGCCCCGGGCCGCCGTTCTCACTCGAACGGACGGCGCCGGGGCCGGAACGGTCATCCAGTCGGATGATCAGAGCTTGGTCCACGCCTCCGTGAGGGTGGCCCGCAGGATCTGCTCGATCTCGTCGAAGGTCTCCTGGTTGGAGATCAGCGGCGGGGCGAGCTGGATCACCGGGTCGCCGCGGTCGTCGGCACGGCAGTACAGGCCGTTGTCGAACAGCGCCTTGGAGAGGAAGCCGTACAGGACGCGCTCGGTCTCCTCGTCGTTGAAGGACTCCTTGGTGTGCTTGTCCTTCACCAGCTCGATGCCGTAGAAGAAGCCGTTGCCGCGGACGTCGCCGACGATCGGCAGGTCGTGCAGCTTCTGCAGGGTCTGCAGGAAGGCGCCCTCGTTGTCGAGCACGTGCTGGTTGAGGCCCTCGCGCTCGAACAGGTCGAGGTTGGCGAGACCCACCGCGGCGGACACCGGGTGGCCACCGAAGGTGTAGCCGTGCAGGAAGGTGTTGTCGCCCTTGTAGAACGGCTCGGCGAGCCGGTCGGAGACGATGCAGGCGCCGATCGGGGAGTAGCCCGAGGTCATGCCCTTGGCGCAGGTGATCATGTCCGGGACGTAGCCGAACTTGTCGCAGGCGAAGGTGGTGCCCAGGCGGCCGAAGGCGCAGATGACCTCGTCCGAGACCAGCAGCACGTCGTACTGGTCGCAGATCTCGCGCACGCGCTGGAAGTAGCCGGGCGGGGGCGGGAAGCAGCCGCCGGCGTTCTGCACGGGCTCCAGGAAGACCGCGGCGACGGTGTCCGGGCCCTCGAAGAGGATCTGCTGCTCGATCTGGTCGGCGGCCCAGCGGCCGAAGGCCTCCGGGTCGTCACCGAAGAGCGGCGCGCGGTAGATGTTGGTGTTCGGCACCTTGTGCGCGCCCGGCACCAGCGGCTCGAAGGGGGCCTTCAGACCCGGCAGCCCGGTGATGGACAGGGCGCCCTGCGGGGTGCCGTGGTAGGCGACCGCACGGGAGATGACCTTGTACTTGGTGGGCTTGCCGACCAACTTGAAGTACTGCTTGGCGAGCTTCCAGGCGGTCTCGACGGCCTCGCCGCCGCCGGTGGTGAAGAAGACCTTGTTCAGGTCGCCCGGGGCCTCGTTCGCGAGCCGCTCGGCCAGCTCGACGGCCTTGGGGTGGGCGTAGGACCACACCGGGAAGAAGGCCAGCTCCTGGGCCTGCTTGGAGGCGGTCTCGGCCAGCTCCGTGCGGCCGTGACCGGCCTGGACCACGAACAGACCCGCGAGACCGTCGAGGTAGCGCTTGCCCTTGTCGTCGTAGATGTAGGTGCCCTCACCCCGGACGATGGTCGGGACGGGGGAGTTCTCGTACGAGGACATGCGGGTGAAGTGCATCCACAGGTGGTCGTACGCGGTCTTGCTGAGGTCCTTTGAACTCACGGTTATCGGGTTCCCCACATGTAGGTCTGCTTCTTCAGCTTCAGGTAGACGAAGCTTTCGGTGGAGCGCACTCCGGGCAGGGCCCGGATGCGTTTGTTGATGACGCCCAGCAGGTGGTCGTCGTCCTCGCAGACGATCTCGGCGAGGATGTCGAACGAGCCCGCGGTCATCACCACGTACTCGACTTCCGACATGTCAGTCAGCGCGTCCGCGATCGACTCGACATCACCCTCGACGTTGATGCCGACCATCGCCTGCCTGCGGAAGCCCACGGTGAGCGGGTCCGTGACGGCGACGATCTGCATGACGCCCTGGTCCAGCAGCTTCTGGACGCGCTGGCGCACGGCCGCCTCGGACAGGCCGACGGCCTTGCCGATCGCGGCGTACGGCCGGCGGCCGTCCTCCTGGAGCTGCTGGATGATGGCGAGGGAGACGGCGTCCAGCTGGGGACTGCCGCCGTTCCTGGACTCGCGGGACGAGTCCCTCTGGTCTGCGCTTCGACTGGCCACGACCTCACTGTGCACGACGTCTCGACAGTTCTGCAACCCCCGATCGATGAAATTCGTTGTTTGAGAGGCCCTTGCTTGCGGATTTCGCAGACGGAGTCGCGGTGGGGGTGTTGAAAACGTGGGTGCGCCGATTAGGGTGGGGTGTCTCAGCGATTGGACAGCCGGAGCAGGCTGGACAGGCTGTGGCTCAAACCCTCGAACCAGATCAGGAGGCCGGCAGTGAGCACCGAGCTGCGTCGTCTGCGCAACTACATCGACGGTGAGTTCCGGGACGCCGCCGACGGACGGACCACCGAGGTGGTCAACCCCGCGACGGGCGAGGCGTACGCCACCGCGCCGCTGTCCGGGCAGGCGGACGTGGACGCGGCCATGGAGGCCGCCGCGCGTGCCTTCCCGGCCTGGCGTGACACCACCCCGGCCGAGCGGCAGAAGGCCCTGCTGAAGATCGCGGACGCGTTCGAGGAGCGCGCCGAGGAGCTGATCGCGGCCGAGGTGGAGAACACGGGCAAGCCCACCGGGCTGACCCGCTCCGAGGAGATCCCTCCGATGGTCGACCAGATCCGCTTCTTCGCGGGCGCGGCCCGGCTGCTGGAGGGCCGCTCGGCGGGCGAGTACATGGACGGGATGACCTCGATCATCCGCCGTGAGCCGGTCGGCGTCTGCGCGCAGGTCGCGCCGTGGAACTACCCGATGATGATGGCCGTGTGGAAGTTCGCCCCGGCCATCGCCGCGGGCAACACGGTCGTCCTGAAGCCGTCGGACACCACCCCCGCCTCCACCGTCCTGATCGCCGACATCATCGGCTCGGTTCTCCCCAAGGGCGTCTTCAACGTCATCTGCGGCGACCGCGACACCGGCCGCGCGATGGTCGAGCACCCGACCCCGGCGATGGCCTCCATCACCGGTTCCGTCCGCGCGGGCATCTCGGTCGCCGAGTCCGCCTCCAAGGACGTCAAGCGGGTCCACCTGGAGCTGGGCGGCAAGGCCCCGGTCGTCGTCTTCGAGGACACCGACATCGCCAAGGCCGTCGAGGACATCTCCGTCGCGGGCTTCTTCAACGCCGGCCAGGACTGCACGGCCGCGACCCGCGTCCTGGTCCAGGAGTCCATCCACGACGAGTTCGTCGCCGCGCTGGCGAAGGCCGCGTCCGAGACGAAGACCGGCCAGCCGGACGACGACGACGTCCTCTTCGGCCCGCTGAACAACCCCAACCAGCTCAAGCAGGTCGCCGGCTTCATCGAGCGCCTCCCCGCCCACGCCAAGGTCGAGGCGGGCGGCCAGCAGGTCGGCGACAAGGGCTACTTCTACGCCCCGACCGTCGTCTCCGGCCTGAAGCAGGACGACGAGATCGTCCAGAACGAGGTCTTCGGCCCGGTCATCACCGTCCAGTCCTTCAGCGACGAGGACCAGGCCGTGGAGTGGGCCAACGGCGTCGAGTACGCCCTCGCCTCCTCGGTGTGGACCAAGGACCACGGCCGCGCGATGCGCATGTCGAAGAAGCTCGACTTCGGCTGCGTGTGGATCAACACCCACATCCCGCTGGTCGCCGAGATGCCGCACGGCGGCTTCAAGAAGTCCGGCTACGGCAAGGACCTCTCGGCGTACGGCTTCGAGGACTACACGCGCATCAAGCACGTGATGACGTCCCTGGACGGCTGACGGCCGGCATCTGATCACCGGTACGGCCGCGGCGGCCCCGGACGGGACACCTCCCCGTCCGGGGCCGCCGCGTTGCCGCCCCCGGTGATCGCGAAGGTGTCGACAAGGTGTCGGACAGGCACCGGCCCGCTCGACGCAGCGTCGATTGTCCCTGCCCCCGGCGGGGCGTCATGCTTCCCGGGTGGCCCAGACATCTTCCCGTACGACCGCCTTGTCCCGCCGTTCCCTGCTGCGCGCCCTCGGCGGCACCGCCGCGCTCGGCGCCCTGGCCGGCTGCGGGGTACCCGCCGCCTACGTCGAGCCCGGCGACCGCGCCGTCGCCGACGAGTCCGCGGCCGACAAGAAGCTGACCTGGGCGAACTGGCCGCTGTACATCGACACGGACGACGACGACCCCAACAAGCGGCCCACGCTGGACGCGTTCGAGCAGCGCACCGGGATCTCCGTCGACTACGTGGAGGAGATCAACGACAACGACGAGTTCTTCGGCAAGATCAGCCCCTCGCTGATGAACCACCAGTCCACCGGCCGCGACCTGATCGTCATCAGCGACTGGATGTGCGCCCGGTACGTCCGGCTGGGCTGGGTCCAGGAGATGGACCGCGCCCACCAGCCGAACGTGACGAAGTACCTCGACCCGCTGCTGCGCTCGCCCGCCTTCGACCCGGGACGCCGGTTCACCGTGCCGTGGCAGTCCGGCATCACCGGCATCGCCTACAACCGCCGCAAGCTGGGCCGTGACATCCGGCACGTGAAGGACCTCTGGGCGAAGGACCTCAAGGGCCGGGTGACCCTGCTGTCCGGTCTGGACGAGGCGTTCGCGCTGCTCATGCAGGGCAACGGCGTGGACATCACCCGCTGGACCGCGGAAGACTTCCACCAGGTCTGCGACCAGGTCGAGCGGGAGGTCCACCGGGGCCAGATCCGCCGCTTCACCGGCAACGACTACACCAAGGACCTGGTCAGCGGGGACGTCCTCGCCTGCCAGGCGTACTCCGGCGACGTCATCCAGCTCCAGGCGGACAACCCCGACATCCGCTTCGTCGTCCCCGAGGAGGGCGCCGAGATGTGGGCGGAGTCCCTGATGATCCCCAACCGGGCCCGCCACAAGGCCAGCGCCGAGCGCCTGATCGACTACTACTACGACCCCGAGGTCGCCGCGCGGCTCGCCGCCTGGGTGAACTACGTCTGCCCGGTCCCGGCGGCCCGCGAGGTCCTGGCCGCCGCCAAGGACGAGGACACCGCGGCCCTCGCCGACAACCCCCTGATCTTCCCGAACTCGGACATGCGCCGACGTCTGGCCATAGCCCGGGACATCAGACCCACGGAACGAACGGAGTTCGCCCAGCGCTGGAACAAGATCGTGGGCCTTTAGGGTCTGCCTCAGGACGCGAACTCGGTGCGAAACGAGTGGGCTGCTCGAAGAGGAGTGCGGCGGCCGAAGTCGGCTGATACAACTGCTCCGGTCCGTTCATGAGTGTGCCGCCATCAGGCCATTACTCGACCCTCACCGCGACGAGGCCGGGGTCCGGCAGTTCCGTCGGAGCGGCATCGCCGTACCACGAGAATTCGAGGGCCGAGAGCTTTCCGCCGCTCACCCAGACGAGCAGTTCTCCGACGAGCTCTCCTGAGCCGTCCGTGACCGTGCCGGTGGCCGGGATGATGCCGTCCGCGATCCGTGCTTCCGGGACATCGGCCGGCACTTCCAGGTCGACACTCGGAGACTCGGCCCCCCAGTGGCCGATGACACGGGCCGCAGCAAGCTGACTCCTCAACTCCTTCGCGCCTGGGAATTCCGACGCGAGCAGCTTGGCGACGACGTGCCGTTCGAGGAGGGACAGAGGTCTGCCGGTGAAGCGATCCGTCACGGTGCACCTCCCGGGAACTTGTCTTTGACGAAGGCGGTTCCGACGCCGGGTATCCCGTTGACCCCGGCGCTCCAAGGCCTTGCCGAGGGCCTCCTGCGCGTTGCTGTCGGGCCAGGGTCGCACGCGACGCTGCCGTCAGTGACTGGACGCCGGCGGTCCGCCGCGCCCCGGCTCCAGCGCAGAGACCACGTGGTTCGCCTTCGGACGCCCCGTCGTCAGCCCCGTGTGTCTGGTACGAGAGGGCGGAACGCCGTGAGGACGGTTTCCCAGTCGGATGCGACCGGGTCTTCCTGAGGGAGAGAGCGCCCCAGCTCTTCGGCCGGACGCAGCACAGCGGAGGCAAGCTCTGGAACGGTCGTCCGGGCGATGACGCCGTTCTTGCCGGCGACCGACAGGCCGTCCTTGTTTCGTCTCACCACGAGGTTGAACGACGTGTCGGCGCCGATGTAGCTGAGCACGCGAGCGTCGCCCTGGAGGAATTCGCGCAGGCTGTCAAGCAATTGGACGACCGAGAGGTAGATCATCATTCCCTGGTCGGGGACGTGGCCGGATGAGTTGGCTGTGCCGAGGGCGCCGGTGACGAGCATGTCGCCCATGTCGAAACCGCTGGGGGCGCCCTGGTCGGGCCGTACGGTGAACTGGAACGTGATCACCATTGTGTGAAGGGCTCTCGTGTCGCGATGTCCGGGCAGGCCCGGTCGAGTGCCTGCCGGAAGTCATGGGCCAGTGCGGCCAGCATGCCCTCGACGGCCGTGAGGGAGGCTGTTTCCTTCGCCTGGGCGGGGATCCGGTCGGTCCGTGTCGTGCAGGTCATGGTGACCCGTTCGCCGACCGGGTCGAACGTGATGACCCGTTCGACCCCTTGTCCGTAGAAGTCGATCCGCGCTGGCTCCCCGCGGCGGAGGGCCGTCCGTGCTCGCGGGAGTTGCTCGATGACGGACGACAGGTCGTAGGAGACGTCCACCGGCCACGGATTCTGGCCGAACCCCGCCACATCGAAGCGGCAGTCCGTCTCGGCCAGGAGCTCGCAGGCATCCATGACCAGCGATTCGTAGTCCTCGGCGAGGTCCGGGCGGAGTGCCGGCGGGGTGTGGGAGGTGGGCGGGAACACGGTCATGCGGAACTGCACGGAGCTGCTCACTTCCTCACGATCGGCCGGTGCCGGTGCCGGTGCCGGTGCCGGTGCCGGTGCCGCACATCGCGGTGACCGTGTCCTTCACCAGTTCGTCGATCTGCCGGACGTCGCCGCCGCGCGGCAGTTTCCCGTGCAGGGCCAGTGAGGCGAGGCCGTGGACCAGTGGCCACCAGCCGGCCGGCCGGGCCTCCTGGGGTTCCCCGGTTCCGTCGGTGCCGGCCCGGGCGGAGATGACCGCTAAGGTCCGGTCGCCGGCGGCCGTCACCTCCGGGTGGTCGGGGCTGCACGGCCTGCTGAACATGAGCCGGAACAGGGCGGGGTGGTCCAGGGCGTAGTGCACGTAGGCCTGGGCCAGGGACACGACCTCCTGGCCCGCCGCCGCGGGTTCCACCGCGGCGAGCAGGGTTGCGCGCAGCTCGTGGAAACCGTGCACCGCCAGCGCGGCGAGCAGGGCTTCCTTGTCCGGGTAGTGCCGGTACGGCGCATTCGGCGACACGCCCGCCCGGCGGGCGACCGCCCGCAGCGACACCGCGGCCTCGTCGCTCTCCTCCAGCAGGTCCAGGGCCGCCCGCAGGCACTCCGCCCGCAGATCGCCGTGGTGGTAGCGGACTCCGCTCGATGTTGACACTGCACACTCCCGCCTCCTAATGTGCGCAGTGTATACATCGGGCGTCCCGGTGATCCAGCTCCATGGCGGGATTCCGGCCCGTCGCTCTCCGGTGCCACGCTCCCGCCCCCTCCGGTCCGCCCCACGGCGACGTCCGGTCGCGGGGGCCCGCCGGAGCCGTCCGCGGGAGCCCCCCACCCCCCAGCCGTGCGAACGGAGTGTCATGAAGGCCATAACGATCAGCGAACCCGGCGGCCCCGAGGTCCTGCGATGGACCGAGGTCGAGGACCCGGTACCCGCGGCGGGCGAGGTCGTCGTCGACGTCGTCGCGAGCGCGCTGAACCGGGCGGATGTCGCACAGCGGATGGGTCTCTACCCCGTCCCGCCCGGCGCGTCGCCCTATCCGGGTCTCGAGGTCTCCGGCCGCATCAGCGCCCTCGGCCCGGAAGTGACCGGATGGCGGGTGGGGGACGAGGTCTGCGCGCTGCTGACCGGCGGCGGCTACGCCCAGAAAGTCGCCGTCCCCGCAGGCCAGTTGCTCACCGTGCCCAAGGGGATCGGCCTGGTCGAGGCGGCGGCCCTGCCGGAAGCGGTCGCCACGGTGTGGTCCAACCTCGTGATGACCGGACGGCTGACGGCGGGCGAGACCTTCCTCGTGCACGGCGGGGCCGGCGGCATCGGCACCATGGCCGTCCAGATCGCCAAGGCGCTGGGCGCCCGCGTCGTCACCACCGTCGGAGGACCCGAACGAGCGGCGTTCGTCCGGGAGCTGGGTGCCGATCTGACGGTGGACCACCGCACCCAGGACTTCACCGAGTTCGGCCCCTACGACGTGATCCTCGACGTCATCGGCGGTCAGTACCTGGAACGCAACGTCCGGTCCCTGGCCGTCGACGGGCGTCTGGTCGTCATCGGTCTGCAGGACGGTCTTGAGGGTCGACTCGACCTGGCCCAGCTGCTGTTCAAGCGCGTCTCGGTGCACGGCACCACCTTGCGCTCCCGGCCCACGGAGCAGAAGGCCGCCATCGTGGCCGAGGTGCGGAACGAGGTCTGGCCGATGATCGAGAGCGGAGCCGTGCGGCTGGTCGTCGACCGGAGCCTGCCCATGGCCGAGGCCGCCGAGGCCCACCGGCTACTGGAGGCCGGCGGACACACCGGCAAGATCCTGCTGGTCAACGGCTAGAGACGCTCGTCCGGAGCAGGCCGGAGCAGGCCGGAGCAGGCCAGAGCAAACCGGGTCAGGCCCGAGGAGGCCGGGCTTGCGGGACCGGTCCGGCCTGGTCCGGCCGGATCCCGACGGTAGGCCCCAGGGGCGGCTTCCGCCTCGGGCCGGGGAGTGCGACGGTGTGCTCGCGTCAGCGGCGCGGGGGCGGGAACGGGAGCGGGGGCGGGGGCGGCTGCGTGCCCTGGGCCGCGGAGCGGCGGTGGTCGGTGGCCGGATGTCCGTCCGGCAGCGCATCGTCGGCGGTGTCCCGGCGTGGCTCGGCTCGCCGGCCACCGGCGACGGGTACATCGGGGAGGTGCGCGTCGGGGGGCCGAGCGGCGCACCCGGACAGAATCGGAGGGACGCAGTCCATGGACACCATGCTCGCCGGACGTCTCCACGTCGACAGCGGGACGTTCGGGGTCGAAGAGGTCCCGGTGCCCGTCCCCGGACCGGGGGAGGTACTGATCGAGGTCAAGGCCGCCGGGGTGTGCCTGTCCGACGTGCACCTGATCGACGGCACTCTGAAACCGTTCCTGCCCGTCGGGGAGGTCACCCTCGGGCACGAGGTCGCCGGAGTGATCCACACCCTGGGGCCCGGCCTCCTCGGCGACTGGGCCCCGGGCGCGCGCGTGGCCCTGCAGGCCGGCCAGAGCTGCGGACAGTGTGCCAACTGCCGTCGGCGACGCACGCCGTGCCTCAGCGGCCGCACCCGCGGCGTCGACTACGACGGGGGCTGGGCCCGGTACGCGCTCGCCCGGGAGGACACACTCGCCCCGATCCCGGACCACCTGCCCTTCGACCAGGCCGCGATCATCCCGGACGCGGTCTCCACCCCGTACGCCGCCGTCGTGGTGACCGGAGACGTGCGCCCGGCGCAGGCCGTGGGCGTCTGGGGCGCGGGCGGCCTCGGAGCCCACGGCATCCGGCTGGCCCGGCTGGCCGGTGCCGCGCCGGTCATCGCCGTCGACCCGCTGCCCGGTGCCCGCGAGCGCGCCCTCGCCTTCGGCGCCGACCTGGCCCTGGACCCGGCCGAGCCCGGCTTCGCCGAAGCGGTGCTGCGGGCCACGGCGGGCGGTGGCCTGGACGTCGCGTTCGACTTCGCCGGCGTGCCGGCCGTGCGGGAACAGGCCGCGACCGTGCTGGGCAGGGGCGGTGTGCTGGTTCTCGCCGGACTCACCCCGCATCCGCTCACGGTCACCGAGGGCACGCGGTTCAGCTGGAACCGCAACCAGATCCGTGGACACTACGGCTCCGCGCCCGAACACGTCGAGCAGTTGATCCGGCTCGCCTCCGCCGGCCGCCTCGACCTGGCTCCCTCCATCAGCGACCACATTCCGCTGGCCGACGCCGCGGAGGCGGTTGAGCGGCTGGAGAAGAAGGTCGGCGACCCGATCCGCCTGATCCTCGTCCCCTGAGGGGCCCGGTGGCACGGGGCAGCGCACAGGTCGAGGCCTTGACCCGCCTCGGCTTCGCCTTCGGTGGCGTCCGTGTTCCCACCCGCACCCCCCGCGGCTCTCGTCGCCGTCCGCGGGTGGCCCCCGTGGGGCGTCCCCGCCCTCGGCGTCCACCGGCCCGTCCCCTGAGCAGCGGACGGGCCGGTGCCTCATCCTGGTGGGCAGCGGACGGGCCAGGGCTCACTCCTTCGACGGTGACCGCACACAGGCAGCCGTCGAGGTGAGGCTCCGGCCCGCCCCGCGCGCCCGGCGGGACGCTCCCCGGGCAGGCGGGGCAGGGGCCGTGGGCCCTCAGGCCGCACGCCGGGTGGTTCAGGCGGGCTCTTCGGGGTCGGCGGCGCCGATCACCACCAGGATCTGGTCCGCGGAGACTATCTCGGACAGGGAGCAGCGGATCTCCTCCACCACGCCCGCCGCGGGGGCGAGCACCCGGTTCTCCATCTTCATCGCCTCGACGATCGCCACCGTGTCGCCCTGCCGGACGGAGTCGCCCACGGACACGGGCAGCTGGACCACCGTACCGGGCATGGGCGAGGTGACCGCGTCGGTGCCGGCCGTGCTGTCGTCCTCACCGGCGACGGCGAGCGTCAGGGTGAGCCGGCGGCCGTCCACCACCAGTTCACAGCCGTCGCCCCGGCGCAGTCCCGCCCACCGCGCCTCACCGGCCGTGCCGCGCACCAGCGCACCGTCCGGCGCGCAGGTGACGCCGTACCGCTCGCCGGCCACGGCCACCGTGAGCGCGCCGGCCCGCCGGGAGAGCAGCGCCGCCTCCAGCGGACGGCTGCCGACGCGGCAGGCGACACGGCCCAACGGCGCCTCGGGGTCCAGCAGTTCACGGTCCAGGGCGCCGAGGGACCCGCTCCACGGCGACTCGGCCGTGGTTCCGGCGGGCCGGGCGGGCAGGGCCATCGCCGCCGCGCACGCCGCGGCCACCGGTTCCAGGTCGCGGGGACGTTCCGCGGCCCGGGCGGTGAACTCGTCGACCAGGTGGGTGTCGATCAGTCCGGCGGCCACCCGGGTGTCGCCCAGCAGATCGGCGAGGAAACCCAGGTTGGTGGTGAGGCCGAGGACGGCGGTGTCCCGTATCGCGTGCCGCAGCCGGGTGAGGGCCGCCGGGCGGCCCGGGCCGTGCGCGACGAGCTTGGCGATCATCGGGTCGTAGAAGACCGGGACGTCACCGCTGGTGTCGAAGGCCGCGTCCACCCGGAGACCGGTGGGCCACCGGGCGTCCAGGACCCGGCCGGGGGCGGGACGGAAGTCCGCGTCGGGATCCTCGGCGTACACGCGAACCTCGACGGCGTGGCCGGAGGCGGTGATCTCCTCCTGCGACAGCGGGAGTTCCTCGCCCGCCGCGACCCGCAGCTGCCACTCGACCAGGTCCAGGCCGGTGATGGCCTCGGTGACCGGATGCTCCACCTGCAGACGGGTGTTGACCTCCAGGAAGAAGAACTCCCCGTTGCCGTCCAGGATGAACTCGAAGGTGCCCGCGTTGACGTAGCCGATGGCCCGCGCGCCGCGCACGGCCGCCTCCAGCAGGGCCTCCCGCACCTTCGCCGGCAGGTTGACGGCCGGCGCCTCCTCGACGATCTTCTGGTGCCGGCGTTGCAGCGAGCACTCCCGTTCGAAGAGGTGCAGCACGGTGCCGTGGGTGTCACCGAAGACCTGGACCTCGATGTGCCGGGGGCGGCGCAGATAGCGCTCGACCAGCAGGCGCCCGTCACCGAAGTTCGCGCGGGCCAGCCGGACCGCGGCCTCGACGGCGGGCGCGAGGTCGTCCTCGCGCTCGATGACCCGCATGCCCTTGCCGCCGCCGCCGGCGACCGGCTTGAGGATGACCGGATAGCCGATGCGGGCCGCGTGCGCCCGGATCTCGTCCGCCGACTCGGTGGCGTCCGCCGAGCCCGGCAGCACCGGTACGCCCGCCGCGGCCATCAGCCGCTTCGCGGTGGCCTTGTCGCCCATGGCCGCGATGGTGTCCGCGCCGGGCCCGACGAAGACCAGGCCCGCCTCGGCCACCGCCGCCGCGAACTCCGGATTCTCCGAGAGGAATCCGTACCCCGGGTGCACCGCGTCGCAGCCGGTGCGCAGGGCCGCGTCGACCAGACCGTCGACGCGCAGATAGCTGTCGGCCGCGGGGGAGGGGCCGAGCAGGACCTGCTCGAACGCGCCCTCCAGGTGGTCGGCGGCACCGTCCGCCTCGGAGTGGACGGCGACGTACTCGATGCCGAGGCGGCGGCAGGTGCGGGCGATACGGCGGGCGATCTCACCCCGGTTGGCGATCAGAAGTCGTTTCACCATGACGGTCCATCACATCCTGAACACGCCGAAGCGCGTCTCTCGTTGCGGTGCTGCCGCGGCCAGGGCGAGGCTCAGCGTCAGCCATTCACGGGTGTCGACGGGGTCGACCAGGGCGTCCACCCACAGCCGGGCGGCGACGTAGAGGGGCTGGCCCTCACGGTCGTAGTTGTCCCGGATCGGCTTCTTGAAGGCCTCTTCCTCTTCCGGGGTCATCTCGCTGCCCTGCCTGGCCAGCTGTTCGTTCTTCATCAGCGCCATGACGGTGGCGGCCTGCTCGCCGCCGACCACGGACGTCCTCGCGTTGGGCCACATGGCCATCAGCTGCGGGCCGATGGAGCGTCCGCACATGGCGAGGTTGCCCGCGCCGTAGCTGCCGCCGATCAGCACGGAGAACTTCGGGACGGCGGCGCAGGACGCGGCGTTCACCATCTTCGCGCCGTGCTTGGCGATACCGCCCGCCTCGTACTCGGCGCCCACCATGAACCCGTTGATGTTGTGCAGGAAGAGCAGCGGGATACCGCGCTGCGAGCACAGCTCGATGAAGTTCGCGGACTTCTGGGCGCTCTCGGAGAACAGCACGCCGTCGTTGATCAGCACGCCCACCGGATAGCCGCCGATCCGGCCGGTGCCGCACACGATCGTCGGCCCGAACCGGGCGCGGTACTCGGTGAACTCGCTGCCGTCCAGCAGCCGGGCGAGGATCTCCCGGGCCGGGATCGGCTCACGCGGGTTGGCACTGATGATGCCGGGCAGCTCGGCCGGGTCGTACAGCGGCGGCACCGGTGTCTCGGGCGGCGCGGCCGGGACGTCCCTGCCGTGCCGGGCCGCGATCTCCCGGACCAGGCTGAGCGCGTGCTCGTCGTCGAGGGCGAGGTGGTCGGCGACCCCGCTGGTCGCGGTGTGCAGGTCGGCCCCGCCGAGGGTCTCGGTGTCGACGATCACTCCGGTCGCCGCCCGCACCAGTTGCGGACCGCCCAGGAAGATGGACCCGTTGCCGCGCACGATCACCGTCTCGTCGCACATCGCCGGGATGTACGCGCCGCCGGCGGTGCACGAGCCCATCACGGCCGCGATCTGCGGCAGACCCATGGCGGACATCTCCGCGATGTTGCGGAAGATCCGGCCGAAGTGGTTCTCGTCGGGGAAGATGTCCTCCTGCATCGGCAGGAACACGCCTCCGGAGTCGACCAGATAGATACAGGGCAGCCCGTTCTCGCGGGCGACCTGCTGGGCCCGCAGGTGCTTGCGGACGGTCAGCGGGTAGTACGTCCCGCCCTTCACGGTCGCGTCGTTGGCGAAGACGACCGTGGGCCGGCCCTCCACGATGCCGACGCCGGTGATGATGCCCGCGGACGGTACGGCCTGCTCGTACACCTCGTGCGCGGCGAGCTGGCCGATCTCCAGGAACGGGGTGCCCGGGTCGAGCAGCCGGCTCACCCGCTCGCGGGCGGTGAGCTTGCCGCGCGCGGCGTGCTTGGCCCGCGCCTTGGCGCCGCCGCCGGCCGTGGCCGCCGCGCGCGCCTGCGCGACCCGCTCGCGCAAGGCGTCGTACGCCTCGCTGTTGCGGCGGAACACCTCGCTGGAGGGGCTGATGTTCGAACGCAGAACCGCCATGTCACTTCCCTTCCGTGGCGACGGCCGTGGGTGCCGCCGAGGGGACGGCGATCCGGGTCATGAGCCAGGCGGCGGCGCCCAGTGCGGCGGCCACCGTGGCCCAGGCGAGGTCGGCGTGCAGCAGCGCGGCGCTGGCCGCGGCCACGCCCGCCATCGACTGCTGCAGGAAGCCGCACAGGGAGACGGCGTAGGCGCCGTGCCCCTGCCCGCTGCTGACGGCGGTGGCCATGCTGTTCGGGAACAGCACGGACTGCCCGAACGTGGTCACGCAGTACAGCGCCACGAAGGCCACCAGGGCGCCGCCGTCCGGCAGGCCGGGCACCGACCACAGGACGATCATCAGCACGCCGGCCGCGGTCATCACGACGGACCCGGCGGTCATCAGCCGGCCCGAACCCGTCCTGGAGACCAGCCGGTTGACGGTCATCGCCCCGCCGAAGTAGGCGGCGCCGAGCAACAGCCCGAGACTGCCGTACTGGTCGGTGGCGAGGCCGAAGTGCTGCTGGAAGACGAACGGGCTGACCTCTTGGAGCACCACGATCGTGGCGAACCCGGCGCCGCCCGCCAGGGCCGGCAGCAGGAACGCGCGCTGCCTGCTGATCTCGAGGCAGATCCGCAGCACCTCGGACGGCCGCTGCACGGCACGGCTGGACTCGAACGGCACGGTGAAGGTGAGCAGTACGGCGACCGCGCCGACCGTGGCGAGGACCGCGAACCCGGTCTCCCAGTGGGAGTAGCGGCCGATCAGACCACCGAGGAACTGGCCGCCGCCCATCGCCGTGATGAACGCGATCGACAGCACCGACAGGCGCTTGGCCAGCTCGTCGCCGCTCCACCGGTCCCGTACCAGGATGCGCGCGATGATCGCCGCGCCGCCGGCGCCGATGCCCTGCAGCGCCCGCAGCACCAGCAGCGCCTCGGGGGACCGGGTCAGTGCGATCGCCGCGCTGGTGAGCACGAACAGCGCCAGCGAGGCCAGCAGCGGGCCCCGGCGGCCGTACCGGTCCGCCGCCACGCCCCACAGCACCACCGGAGCCGCGGCACCGATCACGAACACCGAGATGGAAAGCGCCGCATAACTGCGGGACATACCGAAGTCGTCCGCCACGACGGGCAGCGAGGGCAGATAGATCGTGGTGGCCATCTGGGCCATGAAGACCAGCAGACAGGAGAGCGTCATGGTGCGCCGGTTCACCTGAGCCCGGGAATTCCCTTCACCGGCCGTCCTGTTTTCCTCGGCCGTGGAAATCTCAGTCATTCCGGCTCCGCAGTTCATTGACCAGGCGGCCGAAGTGCTCGATGTCCGTCCGCGTCATGTCCGCGCGGAGCATGATGCGCAGTCCGGCCTTTCCGCGGGCGATGACCGGGAAGAAGAGGGCGGAGGTGTAGTACCCCTCGGAAAGGAGGGCGCGGCCGATGCGGACCGTCTTCTCCTCCGAGCCGATGTCGATGAACCGGATGGGCAGTCCGTCGCCGCTCTGCGCGGTGGGCACCAGCGCGTCGAAACGGTCGATGTTCTGCTGCAGCCGCAGCTGGAGTTCCTTCAGCTCGGGCGAACGGTGCAGTTCGGCGGAGGCGGTGATCGCCCCGAGCCCGGCCGTGTTGATCCGCTGCGACCAGGTGAGCGGGCCGCCGTAGCGCAGCGCGAGGTCACGGCGGTGCCGGGAGCCGCGCGGCCCCAGGAAGATCGCGCCGCCGGACGCCCCGAAGCCCTTGTTCAGCGAGGTGATGATCAGGGTGCGGTCGTTGATCTCGCCCATGGTGTCGAGGACGAGCCCGCGCCCCTGGTCACCGCAGGTGGACACTCCGTGCGCCTCGTCGAAGAACAGGAACAGCCCGTACTTCTCCTGCAGCCGCAGCAGTTCGCGCACCGGTGCCCGGCCGCCGGTGCTGTACACCCCGTCGGCGACGTAGGCGACGTTCGGATGGGTGCGGCACAGCTCTTCCAGGGCATCCAGGTCGTTGTGCGCGATGGTCCTGACCTCGGCCTCGTCGGCGACGCTGGGCTTCATCGCGTTCAGGCAGAAGTGCGCGTGCTTGTCGAACACCATGAGCGGCGGCACATCGCCGGTGAAGGCGCCGGAGGCCACCAGGGGCAGTGCGGACCAGGCCGCCGCGGCACAGGAGGCGAGGGTGACCGCCTCCACCCGGAACAGGTCCGAGAGCGCGTCCTCGGCGTCCCGGAGAATCCCGAAGTGCACGCGCATCCGGGAGACCGAGGTGTTCAGCGAGGCGTTCTCCGTGACGGCGTCGGCCGCCGCGCGGATCAGCGCCGGATGGGAGTCCAGACCGAGGTACGAGTACGACGACATGTTGAGGAACTCGTGGCCGTCGGCGCGGGTGGTGTAGCGGCCGGCGCCGAGGTTTCCGGCCACGATTCCGGCCATTCCGGAAGCGGCCGTGACGTTCCAGAAGTCGTTGCTTATCCCGATCGTCTTCTTGATGTTCATGAAGGCATGCAAGGTCGCTCCCGAAGCGCTGCTCAGTCGAGTTCCGAGATTCGCAACCGGTCGTAGCGAATGTCAACGGATGCAACCGGCAATGTTCTGCCGGTCGGGAGGCCTGGCGGGAAATGCGCGGCCGAAAGGGATCGTGCCGGGAAACCGGCAGAAATCTGCCGGTGAAGGCCCGGCGGTGACCTTCCGGGCAAGGGCCCGGTGAAATACCCCCGGTAACGGACCGGCAGAATTCTGCCGGTCGCCGGACCGGAAAAACTTTGCCGGTCGGCGGCTGTTGAAAAGCGCCGCCGCCGTCGGGAAGACTGTGGCCGCCGGCGTTCCCTGGGCTCAGTCGTTCCGCGGGCCGAGGAACGTGAGCCGGAGTCCCGGATAGCCCACGGGCTGCAGCACCTGGGCGACGACGTCGACGGCACGCGGAGCGAAGCGGGGGATGGTCAGACGGAAGGCGTGTCCGTCCCGGTTGGCGATGATGACCGGCCCCTCGTCCCAGATCCGACGGCACTCGGGGTCGGCGAGTGCCGCGCGCAGGATGCCGGTGAGCTCGGGGTGGTCCGGGTACTGGGCCAGGGCGTAGCGCAGCATGGCGAGGTACGCCCGGCCGTGCCGCGGCCAGTCGGCCAGCTGCTCCCGCGCCTCGGGATCGGTCAGCCCCCAGCGGATCAGGTTGGCGCCGGGGAGCCGCACCCACGGGAACCACTCGGCCATCGCCGCGTTGTGCCCGAGTACGTTCCAGGCGTTGTCGGTGAGATAGGCGGGCTGCGCGGGCTGCAGGTCGAGCAGTCGGCGCAGGGGTGTCAGATCGGCGCCGTCACCGGGCGACACGGCGGGGAAGGGCTCGCCGCCGGCGGCGTAGAGGAAGAGGGTGGCCCGTTCGTCGGCGCACAGCCGCAGCGCGTCCGCCAGCGCGGACAGGGTCCGGGCGTCCAGCCGGGGCAGCGTGCCGCGTTCGAGGTCCCGGTACCACCGCTCGCTCATGCCGACCGCGGCGGCGACCTCCGTCTGCGGCAGCGGTCTGCCGAGGCCCAGGGTGCGGCCGGCGCGTGCCCGCCAGGCCCGCAACAGCACCGCGAGCCCCACGGTCCCGTCCGGCAGTTCTGCCGGCCCGATGCGGTCTGTGGAGTTGTCGCGCTGCATGAATCCGGCCCCTGCTCTGACTGCTTCCTCATGCCGTGGCTCGAGTGGGAGCGGTCGGCGCGGGGTTCCGGGCGACGGCTACGCCGGCACTGCCGACCGGCCGGTCACCGTGTGTCAGGTCCCCCGCACAAGGGTAACCCGGTGCGTTCGTGACCCCCCGCGCCGCGGGCCGCGCGAGCGGCGCCGGGCACCCGCCCCCGGCCGGCCGGCCCGCCGCGGGGGCCGGAGCGGGCCGGGTGAACTGCGATGTCGCGGGGTGTCGCGCCGACTGTCAAAAGTTTGTGACATCGGTGCGACGGTCTCCCGCTCCGGCCCGCCTCCGCGCGAGCGGGTGCCGGACCGGGGGGCACTTTTGAACATGTTCAATTCCAGGCGTACGCTCCTGCCATGAGCGACAGAGCCGCCCTGCTCAAGGGCATCCGTGTCTGGCTGGCCCTCTTCGTCGTGTGCCTGGTTCTCAGCGGCGCCACCGCCTTCCCGCTCGTCCACGAACTGCGCTGGACCGAGAGCGGGTTGCGCGCCCTGTCCGTGCCGGAGCACCTGCCCGGGCTGATGACGTGGATCTCCCGGGTGCGGGAGGGGCTGGACACCGTCGACGCCGACTACCCCTTCGTGCTGTACGGCACCGACTGGCTGGCCTTCGCCCACCTCGTCATCGCGGTCGCGTTCTACGGGCCGTACCGCGATCCCGTCCGCAACATCTGGGTCGTCGAGTTCGGGATGATCGCCTGTGCCGGCATCATCCCGCTCGCCCTCCTGTGCGGGCCCGTCCGCGGGATCCCCTTCTGGTGGAGCCTGATCGACATGTCCTTCGGCGTCTTCGGCGTCGTCCCGCTGTACGTCGTACGGAAGAAGATCAAGCGGCTGGAGGCGCTCGGCGCGCCCGCCGTCAGCGGTTGAACGCCGGGAACCCGAACCGCTGGGCGACGGCCTGGCCGTCGCCCTTCGCGTCCGTGGCGTCGACCGAGTAGACCAGGGTCCGGGACAGGTCCCGGGTCGCGGCGATCACCGTGGCGTAGCCCGGCCGCGAGCCGGTCTTGCCCCAGATCACCTTGCCGTCCAGCTCGAAGCGCTCCAGACCCGCGCCGTACGACGCCCCCGGCACGTCGGGCACGGTGAACATCTCCCGCAGCTGCGGCTCGGGCACCACCCGGCCGCGGAACAGTTCCACCAGCAGCCGCTCCAGGTCGGCGGTCGTCGAGATCAGGTCGCCGGCCGCGAACCGGTCGGTCATGTTCCAGTCGGTCACGTCGACCAGCCTGCCGTCCATCCAGTCGTAGCCACGGTTGTGCGGCCCGTGGATCCGGGGGTCCGCGCCGAGGGGGAACGAGCTGTGCCGCATGCCCAGCGGACGGAAGATCCGCACCGCCGCCTGGTGCGCGTACGAGTCGCCGGTCACCTTCTCGATGAGCATGCCGAGCACGGTGTAGTGGATGTTGCCGTAGGTCTGCCGCGTGCCCGGTGTGTACTCCGGGCCCTCGGCGACGGAGGCCGCCACCACCTGGCGGGGCGTCAGCGTCTCGAAGCGGTGCGCGTAGCCCTCCTCGACGGTGTCGCCGAGGGACGCGCCCGGGCGCAGGCCGCTGGTGTAGTTCAGCAGCTGCCGCACGGTGATCGGGGCGAAGTCCTCGGTGAGCAGGCCCGGCATGTAGTGCTGCACGGTGCCGTCGAGGTCGATCCGGCCCTCCGCCGCCAGTTGCAGCACGATCGCCGCGGTGACCACCTTCGTCACCGAACCGGCCCGGAACCGCGCGTTCTCCAGGGCCGGCGCCCCGGTGCGGACGTCCCGCACACCGGCCGTCCCGCGCCAGGTGCCGTCGCCGCCGACGCGGAGCAGCGCGGCGGTCGCGTCGTGGTCGGGGAGCCCGGCGATCGCGGCGGACAGGGCCTCGGTGTCCGGGCCGGCGGTGGAGGTGGCGGAGGCGGGCGGTGCGGGTGTGGCGCTGGTGGCTGCCGGCGCGGGCGTGGCGAACGCGGGGGCGGCCAGCGGGCCGGCGGCCAGCGCGGCGACGAGACCGGTGGCCAGGAGAGCGGATCGGGCGGGACGGCGCATGGCGGGCTCCTCGGGGAGATCGGGCGCGGTTGCGTGATCATCCTCCGGCGGCACGCCGCCGCCGCGGATCCTCACCGAGGAGGGTGTACGACCCTTGCCCGACCCCGATCAACCGTCCTGCACGGCAGGGAAGTTGTCCGGGGTGGCCCCTACGGGAGATCCGGACGCGCCGCCCCCCCCACGGGCACCCGAGGGACGCCGTGGAGGTGACTCAGTGCTCGCGGGTGTAGCGGTCCTGGGCGTCCATGACCTCGTCGCCGTGCTCGAAGGCCCACACCCCGAACGCGTCGATCGGCGCCAGCAACGTCCGCCCCAGCGCCGTGAGTCCGTACTCCACGTGCGGCGGCGAGCCGCCGTACGCCCGGCGGGCCACCAGTCCGTTGAACTCCAGCCGGCGCAGCGTCTCGGTCAGCACCTTCTGGCTGATCCCGCCGATGTCCGCTCGCAGCGCGCCCGGCCGGCGAGGACCCTCCTTGAGGGCCCACAGCACCACCGAGTTCCAGGTGTTGGCGAGCAGGTCGAAGGCCAGGCGGGCCCGGCAGTCGGCGAGGAAGCGCTGGTCATGGCTCACGCACCGAATGGTGCCCCAGCGGCTTCCTAATGTCCTGTCCGTATTCGACGGGCCCGCAGAGGGAGGCAGTTGTGCGCATCGGGATCATCGGTACGGGAGGCATGGCCCAGGCGCTGGGCACGCAGTGGGAGCGGGCCGGGCACGAGGTGGTCGCGGGCAGCCGGTCGCGGGGCGATGTGCGCGCGGCGGTGGAGCACGGCACCGACGCGGTGCTGCTCGCCGTCCCGTACGCGGCGGTCGTGGACGTCGTCGCCGGACTCCGGGACGTCCTGGCCGGGCGGGTGCTGATCGACTGCACGAACGCGGTCGGCCCCGGCTTCGGGCTCCTCACGGCGGGCGGTCCGGCCGCGGCCGAACGGATCGCCGCCGCCGCGCCCGCCGCCCGCGTGGTGAAGGCCTTCAATCTGTGCCACGAGAGCGTCTGGCGGCTGACCCCACCGGTCTTCGCGGGCCGGCCCCTCGCCGTCCCGCTGTGCGGGGACGACGAGGACGCCCTCACCGTCGTACGAGAGCTCGTGCGCGACGTGGGATGTGTGCCGCTGCACGCCGGCGGACTGGACCGGGCCGGGCTGGTGGAGGCGACGGCCGCGCTGCTGATCCGGCTGTGGGCGGGCGAGGGTGCGGACGCCCAGGCCATCGCGCCGCCACTGGAGTTCGCCGGGGTGTAGGACTCCCGTCGGGTTCAGTCCGGGTTTCGAGGGCCCCGGACCCCGGTCCGGACGGGACCCTGGCTGCGCAGGGCGTGCAGGAGGTCGATCCGGTTCGTGGTGATCGAGTCGACGCCCAGGTCCAGCAGACGGCTCAGGGAACGGCGGGTGTCCGGGGTCCACACGGACAGCAGGTGTCCGTCCCGGTGCACACGGGCCGCCAGCTCCCGGCTCACCAGGGAGAAGCGGTAGTTGAGCCAGCGCGGGCGGATCGCGGCCAGCAGCGCGGGCCGGGGCGGCGCCAGGGTCGTCCAGGTCAGGGCGATCTCGGCGGCCGGGTCGGCGGCGCGGACGGCGAGCATCGCCTCCGCGTCCGCGCTGTAGTAGACACGGTCCCGGTCCCCGCTCTGCCGGATCACGTCCAGGGTCCGCTCGACCGTCCTACGGCCGACACGCCCGCACAGGTCCACCATCACCCGGCTGTCACCGGTCGCGGCCAGCGCTTCCTCCAGCGTCGGCACACCACCGGCCGTGAGCCCGCGCAACTCCTCGGCGGACAGCGCGCCCAGCGGCCGCTCGACCTCCCACAGCCGCCGGAGCGTCTCGTCGTGCAGCAGGACGGGCACGCCGTCACGGGTGAGCCGTACGTCGATCTCGACGGCGTCCGCGCCCTGGCCGAGCGCGGAACGCAGCGAGTCGAGGGTGTTCTCGCGGAAGCGGTAGGGGTCGCCGCGGTGGGCCACGGCGGTCACGGTCTGCATGGCCCCCATTGTGGCCGCCCGCGCGGTCGCGGGGATCCGGGGCTCGCGGGGACTCCCGGGGGCCGGCGCGTCAGTGGGCGAGCCAGGCGGCGGTGTAGGCGTCGATCTCCTCCGCGATCCGCGCCTTGCCCGCCGCGTCCAGGAAGGAGGCGTCCACGGCGTTCTTCGCGAGTCCGGCCAGGCCGTGCTCGTCCAGCTCCAGGAGGCGGGCGGCCACCGCGTACTCGTTGTTCAGGTCGGTGCCGAACATCGGCGGGTCGTCGGAGTTGACGGTCACCACGATCCCGGCGCGCACGAACTCCTTGATCGGGTGCTCCTCCAGGGTGCGCACTGCGCGCGTGGCGATGTTGGAGGTCGGGCAGACCTCCAGCGGGATCCGGTGCTCGGCGAGGTGGGCGAGCAGCTTGGGGTCCCGCGCCGAGCTGGTGCCGTGCCCGATCCGCTCGGCGCGCAGCTCGGTGAGCGCGTCCCACACCGTCTCCGGGCCGGTCGTCTCCCCGGCGTGCGGGACGGAGCGCAGGCCGGCGGCGATGGCCCGGTCGAAGTACGGCTTGAACTGCGGCCGGGGCACGCCGATCTCCGGACCGCCGAGCCCGAACGACACCAGGCCCTCCGGACGGATCCGGTCCTCGGTGGCCAGCCGTGTCGTCTCCTCGGCCGCCTCCAGACCCGCCTCGCCGGGGATGTCGAAGCACCAGCGCAGCACGGTTCCGAACTCGGACTCGGCGGCCTTCCGGGCGTCCTCGATCGCGGCCATGAAGCCCAGTTCGTCGATGCCGCGCCGGGTGGAGGAGAAGGGGGTGATGGTCAGCTCGGCGTACCGCACCTGCTGGCGGGCCAGGTCGCGGGCGACCTCGTAGGTCAGCAGCCGGACGTCCTCCGGGGTGCGGATCAGGTCGACGACCGACAGATACACGTCGATGAAGTGCGCGAAGTCGGTGAACGTGAAGTAGTCGACCAGGGCCTCGGGATCGGTGGGCACCTTGGAGTCGGGGTGCCGGGCGGCCAGCTCCGAGACGATGCGGGGGGAGGCGGAGCCGACGTGGTGGACGTGCAGTTCGGCCTTGGGCAGTCCGGCGATGAAGGTGCGCAGATCGCGGTCGGCGGTGCCGGTGGCGGGTACGGAGGTGTCGGTCAAGGGGTCCTCCCCGGAAAGGGCGCCCGCGGACCAGGTCGGTGGACCGTGGTCCCGGCGCGGTGATCGGCTGATCGGTGGCGCGGGTTCATCGTAGGCCCCGGGCCGTGGCGTCCCGGCCTGCCCGTAGCATGACAGGACGTCCAGCAGAGGGGGCCATCCGCCATGTCCGACGAGGTGCCGCAGTCCACGATCGGCGAGCAGGCCACCGGGCACGGGTCCGCGATGCCTCCCGTGTCCCTGTACAAGGGCGCGATGACACCGGACGCGGACGAGCCCCCGGCGCAGGCCCGGCCTTCGGCCTCGGTGACGGACTCGGCAGCCGTGCGGGACTCAGGATCCGTGCGGGACTCGGGGTTCGTGCGGGATGCGGTGTCCGTGCCGGACTCGGTAACCGTGCGGGACTCAGGATCCGTGCGGGACTCGGGGTTCGTGCGGGATGCGGTGTCCGTGCCGGACTCGGTAACCGTGCGGGACTCAGGTTTCGTGCGGGACGCGGTGTCCGTGCCGGACTCGGCAACCGTGAGCGACTCGGTATCGGTGACGGACTCGGGTTCCGGGCGGGAGGCGGGATCCGTGCGGGACGCGGCCCCGGTCTCCGGCTCCGTGCACGACCGGCAGCCCTCGGGCGCGGAGCCGACGCCTGCGGTCGAGCCCGCCGACGCCGCCCCCGCGCAGTGGGCTCAGCCGACGCCTCCGGCCGAGCCCGTCGGCACCACCCCTTCGCCGTGGGCCGGCCCCGACGAGGGCACCGCGTCCACGGCGTCCGCACCCCAGCCGAACCCGTTCGCACCGCCGGCTCCCGCCTCGCAGTCGAACCCGTTCGCACCGCCGGGCCCCGCACCCCAGCCGAACCCGTTCGCGGCACCGGCCCCCGCACCGCAGCCGAACCCCTTCGCGGCCCCGGCCCCCACGCCGCAGCCGAACCCGTTCGCACCTCCCGCCGGGTTCACGCCTCCGGTGAATCCCTTCGCGCCGCCCTCGCCCGCGTCGGCGGCCCCCGTGAACCCCTTCGCGCCGCCGGCGACCCCCGGCGCACCGCACGGGACGGACCCGGTGCCCCCGCCGCCCATCGCCCCCGACGGTCCCGGCCAGGTGCCGTACGGCTACCCGGGCACCGCACCGGCGTACGGTCACCCGGGCCTGCCGCACGCGCCGTACGCCGGCGTCCCCTACCCCGGCGTCCACGGTTACGGCTGGCCCGGCATGCAGCCGGTCCCCAGCAATGGCTTGGGGACGGCCGCACTGGTGCTGGGCATCCTGTCGGCGGCCGGCTTCGTGCTGTGGCCGATCGCCATCGTGCTGGGCATCCTGGCGGTGATCTTCGGCGCCGTGGGCAGGGGCAAGGCCCGCCGTGGCGAGGCGACGAACCCGGGCGTGGCCCTGGCCGGCCTCATCTGCGGCATGACGGGCATCGGCCTGGCGCTGGCCTTCTTCATAGCGATCGTCGCGACCCGCACCTGACCCGGAGCGGGGCCGCCGCCCGGTCACCGGCCCGGTTCGAGACTCACGCGACGTCGCGGCTCCCCCCGCTTCGGGCCCCCACGACTCCGAACCCCACCACTCCGAGCCCCGCACGCCTCGGCCGCCAGCCACGCAGGGCTACGCCCCCGCTCCCGTCAGCTGTTCCCGGGCCTCCATCAGGGCGAAGCCCAGCAGGTTCAGGCCCCGCCAGCGCTCCGGCTCCGCGGCCGCCTCGTCGTCCGCGGCCAGGCCGATGCCCCATATCCGGTCCACGGGGCTCGCCTCCACCAGCACCCGGTTCCCGGTGTTCAGCAGGAACAGCCGGAGATCGTCCTGGGCCGCGAACTTGTGCACGCTGCCCTCGACCACGATCCGGAAGCGCTCCCGCTCCCATGTCTCCTGGTCGAAGTCCCTGACCAGCCGCCCCGCCTTCTTCGCCTCGGCGGGATGCTCCGCGGCCAGCACCCGGCGCTCCGCCTCCGCGTCCCCGAACAGCCGGGCCTTGCCCGCCATCATCCAGTGCTCGGCCGTCGCGTACTCCACACCGTCGACCACGAAGGGGGACGGCCACCACTGGCTCAGACAGCTCGCGCCGACCCGTCCGTCGGGCCGCGGCCGGTGCCCCCAGAAGTGCAGGTACCTGATTCGGCTGCCCGCCCGGACCTCCCTGGTCAGGGCTTCCAGACCGTCGATCTTTCCCATGCACGCGAGTGTGGCACGCACCACTGACACACCGTCCGTCCTTTTCCATCCTGACTCGACACCTGGTCGACAGATTCCGTCGCGTAACCAAAAGGCAACAACGGAATCACTTGTTGGAGTCCTATTGCTCTGTCAGGATCGGCACTCAAATCGAGCTGGAGCTACGCCAGCCACCCCCGGGACGGGGCGAACGGCGGAGGAGAGCGACATGCACAACCCGGGCACCGCCACCCCGGAACGATTTCCCGCACAGGACCGTTTCGCGGACGGCGCGCAATTCATCGCCGGACGGCTGACCAAGGGCACCTCGGGCCACCACCACGCCGTGGTCGACCCCGCCACCAGCGAGGAGGTGTACCGCTACGAGCTGGCCGGCGCCGACGACGTCGACGCGGCCGTCGCCGCCGCGCGCGAGGCGTTCCCGGCCTGGGCCGCCGCCACGCCGGGCGAGCGCTCGGACGCGCTGCACCGCTTCGCCGCCGTGCTCGCCGAGCGCGCCGAGGACTTCGCCCGCGCCGAGTCCCTCCAGTGCGGCAAGCCGCTCAAGCTCACCCGCGAGTTCGACGTGCCCGGGACCATCGACAACACCGCCTTCTTCGCGGGCGCCGCCCGGCACCTGCAGGGGCAGTCGGCCGGTGAGTACTCCGGCGACCACACGTCGTACGTCCGGCGCGAGCCCATCGGCGTCGTCGGCTCCATCGCGCCCTGGAACTACCCCCTCCAGATGGCCGCCTGGAAGATCCTCCCGGCGATCGCCGCGGGCAACACGATCGTCCTCAAGCCCGCCGAGCTGACCCCCCTGACCTCGCTGCTGTTCGCCCAGGCCGCCACGGACGCGGGCCTCCCGGACGGCGTGATCAACATCGTCACCGGCACCGGCAAGGAGGCCGGTGAGCGCCTCGTCGGGCACCCGGACGTCGCCATGACCTCCTTCACCGGGTCCACCGCCGTCGGCAAGCGGGTCGCCGAGATCGCCACCGCCACGGTCAAGCGGCTGCACCTGGAGCTGGGCGGCAAGGCTCCCTTCGTCGTCTTCGACGACGCCGACCTGGAGGCCGCCGCGCACGGCGCCGTCGCGGGCGCGCTCATCAACACCGGGCAGGACTGCACGGCCGCCACGCGCGCGTACGTGCAGCGTCCGCTGTACGAGGCGTTCGTGGAGCGGACGGCCGCGCTGATGGAGACCGTACGGCTCGGGGACCCGTTCGCGGCCGGCACTGACCTCGGACCGCTGATCTCGCACGTCCAGCGCGACCGGGTCGCCGGCTTCGTGGACCGTGCGCGCGGCTACGCGCGCGTGGTGACCGGCGGTGAGATCCCGCAGGGCGAGCTGAAGAACGGCGCCTACTACCGGCCCACCCTGGTCGCCGACGCGGCCCAGGACAGCGAGATCGTCCAGTCGGAGATCTTCGGTCCGGTACTGGTCGTACTTCCGTTCGACGGCGATGATGAGGGGATCCGACTGGCCAATGACACCCCGTACGGCCTCGCCGCCTCCGCGTGGAGCACGAACGTCTACCGCGCGAACCGGGCCACCCGCGAGATCAAGGCGGGCTGTGTCTGGGTCAACGACCACATTCCGATCATCAGTGAGATGCCGCACGGCGGCTATAAGGCCTCGGGCTTCGGCAAGGACATGTCGGCGTATTCCTTCGAGGAATACACGCAGGTCAAGCACGTAATGTTCGACAACACGGCGGTGGCCGAGAAGGACTGGCACCGCACCGTCTTCGGGGACCGCTAGAGAACGACCAGGCCAGTGACCAGGCCGATCCCTCCCGAAAGGGCACCACGCGCATGGAGCAGTACGAGCCCGACCGCCTGACCCCGCCCCAAGTGGCCGCGATGCGGCGCAGCCTGCGCAGCGGCCGGGCCGCCCTGACCCGCCGGTCGCTGCTGCGGGCCACCGCGGGCGGCGCGCTCGCGGCCGGCGGCCTCGGAGCGCTGAGCGGCTGCGGGATCCCCGCGGCGGGCAAGAGCCAGGGCGGCACCTCGGCCCAGGACCACTCGGCCCAGGAGAAGACCGTGAACTTCTCCAACTGGACCGAGTACATCGACGTCGACGACAGCGGCAAGCACCACCCGACGCTGGAGACCTTCCGCAAGCGGACCGGGATCACGGTCAACTACACCGAGGACATCAACGACAACAACGAGTTCTTCGGCAAGGTCAAGCCGCAGCTCGCCGCGGGCCAGGACACCGGCCGGGACATCATCGTCCTCACCGACTGGCTGGCCGCCCGGCTGATCCGCCTCGGCTGGGTCCAGAAACTGGACCCGTCCAACCTGCCGCACGCCTACAGCAACCTGTCGGCCCAGTTCCGCAACCCGGACTGGGACCCCGGACGGGCCTACTCCTATCCCTGGCAGGGCATCTCCACCGTCATCGCCTACAACAAGAAGGCGCTCGACGGCATCGAGGTGAGGTCGGTCTCCGACCTGCTGGACAACCCCAAGCTCAAGGGGCGTGTCGGCTTCCTGTCCGAGATGCGCGACAGCATCGGCATGACCCTGCTCGACATGGGCAAGGACCCGGCGCGCTTCACCGACGACGACTTCGACGCGGCCGTCGCCCGCCTGCAGAAGGCCGTCGACAAGGGACAGATCCGCCGCTTCACCGGCAACGACTACACCTCCGACCTCACCAAGGGCGACTTCGCGGCCTGTGTCGCCTGGGCGGGTGACGTGGTCCAGCTCAAGGCGGACAGCCCGGACGTCGACTTCGTCATCCCCGACAGCGGCTACGTGACGTCGACCGACAACATGTGCATCCCCAACAAGGCGCGTCACAAGACGAACGCCGAGCGGCTGATCGACTTCTACTACGAGCCCGAGCAGGCCGCCGCGCTCGCCGCCTACATCAACTATGTGACGCCCGTCGACGGGGTGAAGCCCTACCTTGCGAAGATCGACCAGGACGCCGCGGACAACCCGCTGATCGTCCCCCACAAGGCCATGCAGGCGAAGTCCCATGCCTTCCGCTCCCTGAGTCAGAAGGAAGAGACGGCCTACGAAGAGAAGTTCGCGAAGCTCACAGGGGCGTGACGACGATGAAGACGACACCTGACAACAGCGGCGACGTCCGCCTCTCCGGTATCTCCAAGACCTACGACAACGGCTTCACCGCCGTACAGCCGCTGGACCTGACCGTGCCCGAGGGCTCGTTCTTCGCCCTGCTCGGTGCCTCCGGCTGCGGCAAGACCACCACCCTGCGCATGATCGCCGGCCTGGAGGAACCTTCCTCCGGGACCGTGCGCCTCGGCGACCAGGACGTCACCCATCTGCCGCCGTACAAGCGGCCGGTCAACACCGTGTTCCAGTCCTACGCGCTCTTCCCGCACCTCGACATCTACGAGAACGTCGCCTTCGGCCTGCGCCGGCGCGGTGTCAAGAGCGTGAAGAAGCAGGTCGAGGAGATGCTGGAGCTGGTCCAGCTGGGCGAGCAGGCGCGCAAGAAGCCGCACCAGCTCTCCGGCGGCCAGCAGCAGCGCGTCGCCGTGGCCCGCGCCCTGATCAACCACCCCAAGGTGCTCCTGCTGGACGAGCCGCTCGGCGCCCTCGACCTCAAGCTGCGCCGCCAGATGCAGCTGGAGCTCAAGCGCATCCAGACCGAGGTCGGCATCACCTTCGTCCATGTCACGCACGACCAGGAGGAGGCCATGACCATGGCCGACACGGTCGCCGTGATGAACGGGGGCCGGGTCGAGCAGCTGGGCGCGCCGACCGACCTGTACGAGAACCCGCGGACCACGTTCGTCGCGAACTTCCTCGGCACCTCCAACCTCATCGAGGCCGAGGTCGACACGAAGAACGGCGCCGACATCGTGCTCAAGGCGGGCGGCGGCAAGCTGGTGCTCCCCGAGGCGCGATGTTCCGCCCCGACGACGGCCGGCGGCAAGGTCCTGGTCGGCATCCGGCCCGAGAAGATCGCCCTCACGCACGCCGACGACGCCGGCTCCATCCCCGAGGGACGCAACCGCGTCACCGGCAAGATCGCCGACGCCAGCTTCATCGGCGTGTCGACGCAGTACGTGATCGACACCCCGGTCTGCGACGAGTTCGCCGTCTACGCGCAGAACGTCGAGCGCGACGGCCGGCTCGTCCCCGGCGCCGACGTCGTCCTGCACTGGAGCCCCGCCCACACCTTCGGCCTCGACGCCGCCCAGGACATCGACGCGGGCACCGAGGAAGAGGCGGCCTGATGTCGACGCTCACCGAGGCACCCCCGCCGCTCGCCCCCGCCGAGCCCGAGCAGAAGCCCGTCCGCAAGCGTGGCCGGTTCACCCCGTACTGGCTGCTGCTGCCCGGCATCCTGTGGCTGGTCGTCTTCTTCGCGCTGCCGATGATCTACCAGGCCTCCACCTCCGTGCAGCAGGGCTCCCTGGAGGACGGCTACAAGATCACCTGGCACTTCGCGACCTACTGGGACGCGCTCGCCGAGTACTGGCCGCAGTTCCTGCGCTCCGTCTTCTACGCCGCCGCCGCGACCCTGCTGTGCCTGGTGCTCGGCTATCCGCTGGCCTATCTGATCGCCTTCCGCGCGGGCCGCTGGAAGAACCTGATCATGATCCTGGTGATCGCGCCGTTCTTCACCAGCTTCCTGATCCGCACCCTGGCCTGGAAGACGATCCTCTCCGACAGCGGCCCGGTCGTGCACACCCTGAACTCGCTGCACGTCCTGGACCTGACCAACTGGCTCGGCTGGACGGCCGGCGACCGGGTCCTGGCCACCCCGCTCGCGGTCGTCTGCGGTCTGACGTACAACTTCCTGCCGTTCATGATCCTGCCCCTGTACACCTCGCTGGAGCGGATCGACGGACGGCTGCACGAGGCGGCCGGCGACCTGTACGCCAAGCCGTGGACCACCTTCCGCAAGGTGACCTTCCCGCTGTCGATGCCGGGCGTGGTCTCCGGGACGCTGCTGACCTTCATCCCGGCGGCCGGTGACTACGTCAACGCCGAACTCCTCGGCTCCACCGACACCCGCATGATCGGCAACGTCATCCAGACGCAGTTCCTGCGCATCCTGGACTACCCGACGGCCGCGGCCCTCTCCTTCATCCTCATGGCCGCGATCCTGGCCATGGTCACGCTCTACATCCGCCGGTCCGGGACGGAGGACCTGGTCTAAATGCCCGTCGTCAACTGGCTCAAGCGCCGTCTCGTCGTCATCGCCGGACTGCTGACCCTCGCCTATCTGCTCCTGCCCAACGTCGTCGTCACGGTGTTCTCCTTCAACAAGCCGAAGGGACGCTTCAACTACGAGTGGCAGCAGTTCTCCACGGACGCCTGGAAGGACCCGTGCGGCGTCGCCGACATGTGCGGCTCGCTGTCCATCAGCCTCCAGATCGCCGTGTGGGCGACGGTCGGCGCCACCCTCCTCGGCACGATGATCTCCTTCGCGCTGGTCCGCTACCGCTTCCGCGCACGCGGCGCCGTCAACTCGCTGATCTTCCTGCCGATGGCGATGCCCGAGGTCGTCATGGCCGCCTCGCTGCTCACCCTGTTCCTCAACATGGGCGCGCAGCTCGGCTTCTGGACGATCCTCATCGCCCACATCATGTTCTGCCTGAGCTTCGTCGTCACCGCCGTCAAGGCGCGCGTGATGTCGATGGACCCGCGCCTGGAGGAGGCCGCCCGGGACCTGTACGCCGGTCCCGTGCAGACCTTCCTGCGGGTCACCCTGCCCATCGCGGCACCCGGAATCGCCGCGGGCGCGCTGCTGTCCTTCGCGCTCTCCTTCGACGATTTCATCATCACCAATTTCAACGCCGGCTCGACCGTCACTTTCCCGATGTTCGTCTGGGGGTCGGCGCAGCGCGGAACTCCCGTGCAGATCAATGTGATCGGTACGGCCATGTTCCTCATCGCCGTGCTGTTCGTCCTGACCTCGATGGTCATCACCAATCGCCGCAACAAGCAAAAGGCATAAGCCCCTGTAGGGAGTTGAAATCATGGCCCCAAGCGCCATGAGCCGTGGCAAAGACAACTGGATGTCTTCTCTCTCCGAAGCCCAGCCGGTCGCGTACTGGCTGGAAGATCCCGGAAAGCCCCCCGTCGAGCCCGCCCTCACCGGCACCGACACCTGCGACCTGCTGGTCGTCGGCGGCGGCTACAGCGGGCTGTGGACCGCGCTGAACGCCAAGGAGCGCGACCCGCAGCGCGATGTGGTGCTCCTGGAAGGCCGCGAGGTGGGCTGGGCCGCCTCCGGCCGCAACGGCGGCTTCTGCGCCGCCTCCCTCACGCACGGCCTGCCCAACGGCCTCTCCCGCTGGCCGGACGAGATCCACAAGCTGGAGGAGCTGGGCCGGCGCAACCTCGACGAGATCGAGGCCGCCGTGGCCCGGCACGGCATCGACTGCGACTTCGAGCGCACCGGCGAGATCGACGTCGCCACCGAGACCTACCAGGCGTGGGAACTGCGGGACTGGCACCGTGAGCTGGAGGAGAAGGGGCTCGCCGACGGCTTCGAGTTCCTCGACGCCGACGCCGTGCGCGAGCAGGTGAACTCGCCCACCTTCGAGGCCGGCCTGTGGGACCGCCGGGGCGTGGCCATGCTCCACCCGGCGAAGCTGGCCTGGGGCCTGAAGCAGGCCTGCATCAGGCTCGGGGTGCGGGTCTACGAGCACACGCCCGCCCTGACCCTGAAGCAGTACGGCGCCGGGATGGCCGTACGCACGCCGTACGGCGCGGTCCGCGCGCGCCGCGTCGCGCTCGGCACCAACATCTTCCCGAGCCTGCTGCGGCGCGTGCGGTCGTACACCGTCCCGGTCTACGACTACGCGCTGATGACGGAGCCGCTCAGCGCGGACCGGCTGGCGGAGATCGGCTGGAAGAACCGGCAGGGGCTGGGCGACAGCGCCAACCAGTTCCACTACTTCCGGCTGTCCGCCGACAACCGCATCCTGTGGGGCGGCTACGACGCGATCCATCACTACGGCGGCCGGGTGCGCGCCGAGTACGACGACCGGCCCGAGACGTACGCCAAGCTCGCGGGTCACTTCTTCACCTGCTTCCCGCAGCTGGAGGGCGTCCGCTTCACCCACGCCTGGGGCGGGGCGATCGACACCTGCTCGCGCTTCTCGGCGTTCTTCGGCACCGCCCACCAGGGCAAGGTGGCGTACGCGGCCGGATACACCGGTCTCGGCGTCGGCGCGACCCGGTTCGGCGCGGACGTGATGCTGGACCTGCTGGACGGGGAGCGCACCGAGCGGACCGAGCTGGAGATGGTCCGCAAGAAGCCGCTGCCGTTCCCGCCGGAGCCCTTCGCCTGGACCGGGATCGCCCTCACCAAGTGGTCCCTGGCCCGCGCCGACGCCCACGGCGGCCGGCGGAACCTGTGGCTGCGCACGATGGACCGGCTGGGCTTGGGCTTCGACAGCTGACCCGTCACCCGCCCCCGCCCCCCTGGTCCCGTCCCCCCGGGCCCCGGCCCCCGGCGGACCGCTCGCCCCGCCAGGCGGCGTACAGCGTGGAGAGACCGATCGCCACGGTGGACACCGCCTCGGGCGGGATACCGGTCAGGACGAGGATGACTCCGGTCAGCAGAACCGCGAGAAAAGCCACAAGATCGGTTCGCCCTCGGGGGCCGCGCATTGATAAGCCTTTCTGGTCTTACGTCGGGGGGCGGGAGAAAGACTGGTGCGGTCGTCCGGTGTTGCGCCAGGCGGCACAGTTGCCACCTGCCGCAACACCCGGACGCCGAAGCGTGAGGGGGCGGGATGAGCGTTCTGGTGCCGTTGGGCGGCGACCTTCCGGAGGAGTCGCGGGCGCTGGCGGAGGCGTTACGGCGGCTGTTCGACGGGCTGGGCATCAGCGTGCGCCGGTACGCCGCCCGCCGGCACCGGGACCCCGGCTCCCTGTCCCGGTTCCTCAACGGCACCCGCATACCGCCCTGGGAGTTCGTCCACGACCTGATCCGCGACGTCGCCGAGGAGCAGGGCCGCGCCCCCACGCCCGAGGCGATCGAGCTGATGCGGCGGCTGCACCGCACGGCGCTGGCGTACGGCGGGTCCGCGCTGAACCGGGTCCAGGCCCTGGAGGACGAACTCGCCGACGCCGACCGCCAGTCGCTGCGGTCGGCCGCCCTCGTCCGGGCGCTGGAGGGGGCGCTGGCGGACACACAGCAGCGCGCCACCGACCTGGAGTTGCAGATCCGCCAGCTGCACGGCCACCAGGACCGCACGGCCGCCGAGAAGAACAAGGCCTTACAGCTGTACGAGGACCAGGTGACCGCCCTGCTGAGGGAGCGGCAGGACCTGATGGAGCAGGTGGAGGCGCTCGGCGAGGAGCTGAAGGACGCCCACGCCCGGCGGGTGCGCGCGGAGCGGCGGTGCGAGGAACTGGAACGCCAGCTGGTCGCGGCCGAGGAACAGGTGCCCCAGGAGGACACCGTTGCGGAGGGACCGCGCGCGGAGCCGCCGGCCGCGGACGGAACGCGGGCGGTCCGCCCGGGTCCGGACGGCCCGCGCGCGGGCGCCCCGGCCGCGGACGTCCCGCGGGAGGCGCCCTCGGGGGAGCGAGCCCCGGCCCGGCACGGGCTGGACCCGCGGTTCGTCTTCGAGACCTTCGTCGTCGGCGACACCAACCGGTTCGCCCACGGCGCGGCCCGGGCCGTCGCCGAGGCACCGGCCACCCTGTACAACCCGCTCTTCGTCTATGGGACGTCGGCCATCGGCAAGACCCATCTGCTCTGCGCGATCGGCCACCACGCCCACCGGACCCGGCCGGGCACACGGGTGCGCTACGTGACGGCCGAGACGCTCGCCCACGAGTATCTCGGCGCGGGCCGCGGGCGTGGCCTCGACGCGTTCCGCCGGCGCTATCTGGACCTGGACCTGCTCCTGGTGGACGACATCCAGCTCCTCACCGGCCAGGGCGGGGCGCACGAGGAGTTCCGGCGGCTCTTCGACGAGCTGCAGGGCGCGCGGAAGCAGATCGTGGTCTCCTCCGACCGCCCGCCCAAACAGCTCGCGCACCTGGGCGACCGGCTGCGCGGCCGCCTGGAGTCCGGGCTGATCACCCACGTCCAGCCGCCCGAGCGGGCGGTGCGGGTCACCCTGCTGCGCCGCAAGGCGGAACAGGAGGGCATCGACGTGCCCCCCGAGACGCTCGACCACATCGCCTCGCACGTCCAGCGCAACGTCCGGGAGCTGGAGGGCGCTCTCGTGCGGGTCCGTGCCTTCGCGTCGCTGAACCGGCAGCCGATGGACGTCCAGCTCGCCGCCATCGTGCTGCGTGACCTGGTCCCGGACCGCGGGCCGTCCCGCGAGGAGGACGCGGCCCGGCGGATCATCGAGATGACCGGCGGCTATTTCGGGGTGACGGCCGAGGCACTGTGCGGCAAGGAGCGGAGCCGCGCGCTGGTGACCGCCCGGCAGATGGCCATGTACCTGTGCCGTGAACTCACCGACCTGTCCACGTCGCGGATCGGCCAGCTCTTCGGCGGCCGTGACCACGATTCCGTCGACTACGCGGACCGCAAACTGCGTGCGCTGATGGCCGAACGGCGGTCCATCTACAACCAGATGACCGAGCTGACCGCGCGGATCAAGGCGGTCGACGGGCCGCCCACCGACCGGTGGGTGTGAGCCGGTTCACTCCAAAGAGGTGCCGCGACCCGCGTAATGCTCTCCGGAAGGCCTCCCTCTCTCCCTCTGACGCGACCGCGTCGCACGAGAGCACGAGAGCACGAGAGAGGGAGGCTTTCTGATGACTGGGGCGAAGACGGCGGTCGAATGGCTGGCATCCGTCGCACCGGACCCCGAGGCCTGCCGCTGGGAGTGGGAGCGCAGCCCCCTCGGGGTCGCCCTGCTGCCCGCCGGCAGGGCCTGGGACGTGCTGATCCTGCCGGGGGACCTCGGCTGTCCGACCCTGGACGTACTCACCCGGATCCTGGACCAACCCGGCCCGGTGCTCGCCGACTTCGGCGACAACCGGGTCGGGTTCCTCGTGCCCCCGGGCACCGCGGCCCGCTGGCTCGGCACCGGTATCCGTACCGCCGGACCGGGCACCTGGATCGTCGTGCCGTACCCCGGCCGGTCGGCCCGGGGGGTGCGCTGGCTGGTGCCACCGGACGGTTCGGGCACGCTGACCGACCCGGCGCTGCTGGAACTGGCGATGCACGAGGCGGCGGCGGGGCCGGCCCGGAAGAGAGACCTGGGCGGGTAGCGGCCGCACACCTTGACAAGAGGATTGGTCTGGACCAAGTTGTGTGCGCTCCGCCCGTCCAACTCCCCAGACCACGGAGGCCCTTGTGGACCGCGCAAGACGTCCCCGATCCGTCCTCGCCGTGCTCACGGCCGCGCTGCTGGCCGTGCCCGGTGTCACCGCGCTCTCGTCGGCCGCCCGTGCGGCCGACGCGGACGCCGCGACCAACGGCGGCTTCGAGTCCGGCCTGACCGGCTGGACCTGCACCGCCGGCACGACGGTCGGCTCACCCGTGCACAGCGGCGCTGCCGCGTTGCAGGCCACCCCGGCCGGCAGCGACAACGCCCAGTGCGGCCAGACGGTGACCGTCCAGCCCAACGCCCAGTACACCCTGTCCGGTTACGTCCGCGGCTCCTACGTCTACCTCGGCGCGAGCGGCACCGGCACCACCGACGTCTCCGCCTGGACCCAGTCCGCCCCCGACTGGCAGCGGCTCAGCACCACCTTCCGCACGGGCGCCGCCACCACCAGGGTCACGATCTACACCCACGGCTGGTACGGCACCGGCGCCTACCAGGCCGACGACATCACCCTGGTCGGCCCCGGCGGCAGCGGCACCGGCCAGCCGCCCGCGGCTCCGGCCGGCCTGCGGACCACCTCGGTGACCTCGTCCTCCGTCGGTCTGTCCTGGTCGGCGGTGACCGGTGCCACGAGCTACGCGGTCTACCGCGACGGGGTCAAGACCCAGACGGTGACCGGCACTTCGGCGACCGTCTCCGGTCTCACGGCCTCGACCGCCTACGGCTTCCAGGTCACCGCCGCCAACGACGCCGGCGAGTCCGCGAAGTCCACGGCGGTGACCGCGACGACCAGCGCCGGCACCGGAGGCGGCGGATCGGGCGGCCTGCCCGCCCACGCCCTCGTCGGCTACCTCCACGCGAGCTTCGCCAACGGCGCCGGCTACACCCGCCTCGCCGACGTGCCCGACAGCTGGGACGTCATCGACCTGGCCTTCGGCGAGCCCACCTCGGTCACGTCCGGGGACATCCGCTTCAACCGCTGCCCGGATGGGGGCACCTCCCGCTCGAGCGAAGCCGAGAGTGGGGGAGAGTGCCCGAACGCCGAGTCCGACGCCGACTTCAAGGCGGCCGTCAAGGCCAAGCAGGCGGCCGGCAAGAAGGTGCTGATCTCGATCGGCGGCCAGAACGGGCAGGTCCAGCTGACCACGACCGCGGCCCGCGACGCCTTCGTCTCCTCGGTCTCGAACATCATCGACACCTACGGCCTCGACGGCCTCGACATCGACTTCGAGGGCCACTCGCTGTCGCTGAACGCGAACGACACCGACTTCAGGAACCCGACCACCCCCGTGATCGTGAACCTCATCTCGGCACTGAAGACCCTGAAGGCGAAATACGGCTCGAAGTTCGTGCTGACGATGGCCCCGGAGACCTTCTTCGTGCAGAACGGCTACCAGTACTACGGCACCGGCAAGTGGGGCGGCCAGGACCCGCGCTGCGGTGCCTACCTCCCGGTGATCCACGCCCTGCGCGACGACCTCACCCTGCTGCACGTCCAGGACTACAACTCGGGACCGATCATGGGCCTGGACAACCAGTACCACTCCATGGGCGGCGCCGACTTCCACATCGCCATGACCGACATGCTCCTGGCCGGCTTCCCGGTCGCCGGCGACCAGAACAACGTCTTCCCGCCGCTGCGCCCCGACCAGGTCGCCATCGGCATGCCCGCGTCGACCAACGCCGGCAACGGCTACGTCTCCCCGTCCGAGGTCACCAAGGCCCTGGACTGTCTGACGAAGAGGACGAACTGCGGTTCGTACGCGACCCACGGGACCTGGCCGGCGCTGCGCGGTCTGATGACGTGGTCGGTGAACTGGGACCGCTACGCGAACTGGGAGTTCCAGAAGAGCTTCGACGCCTACTTCGGCTGAGGCGTCCTGTCCGGCCGAGAGCGAGGCCGGGCACGAGGGACAGGGTGGTCAGCAGCACGGTGCCCAGACACCAGCTGGCCACCACGTCCAGCGGCCAGTGATAGCCGCGCCGCACCAGGCCGTACGACACCCCGAGCACGAGGACCGCGCAGCAGCCGGCCAGGATCCGGCGGACGGCCGCGGAGCGCAGCCAGGGGAGCAGGAGCAGGGTCGCGGAGCCGTAGGCGACGGCCGCCGTGGCCGTGTGCCCGGAAGGGAAGTAGCCGGTGCCCGGGGGCACCGCGGCGGTACCCGGCCGCGCGGTCCACTCCTTGAGCGGGACGACGATCGCCGGGACCAGCGCCATCAGGACGGCGGCGGCCAGCGGCGGCAGCCACCACCGGGGCAGACCGGCGGCGCGGCCCCGCCACAGGACGCCGGCCGCGGCGAGCGCGAGCACCGGGACGGCGACCTGGATCTCGCCGAGGTCCGACAAGAGCTCGGAGAACCGGTCCGGACGGACCAGGGCCCGGCTGAGCCGGGCGTCCGCGCCGAGCAGCGGGCCATGGGCCACGACCTGCCAGGTGATCAGGGCGAGGAGGACGGCCGGAAGGCCCAGGAGCAGGACACGGCGGACTACGGTCGACACGGCGCCCAGCTTGGCAGACATACCCGGAACCACGGAGAAGGAGGTCGGCCGCCCCGGAACAGGGGGGGTGGTTCCGAGGCGGCCGTCCGGACCGGAACGTCGCGCGCCCCGGGGGGTTTGGGGCGGCGACCGTCCGATCGGTGAGGAGATCCCGGAACCGTCAGGCGCCGGATGTGTGCGCGAGGGCACGACCAGGTCGAAGCTGGGGAGGCCTCGGCCCGGAGTCGCCCACAGTCCCCTGTGGGCGGGGTGTATCTCTCATCTGGAGAGAACCTACGGCAGGCCGAGGCGCTTGGGCAGACGGATACCGCTCCCGTCATCCACCCCGCACACGTTCTTCACACGGCCTGCCGCAGGCGCGCTTCAGAGGTGCAGACCTGTCGCTCAGATGCGCGCGAACGCCTGCTCGATGATGTCGAGGCCCTCGTTCAGCAGGTCCTCGCCGATGACCAGCGACGGCAGGAAGCGGAGCACGTTGCCGTAGGTGCCGCAGGTGAGAACCAGCAGGCCCTCGGCGTGGCAGGCCTTGGCCAGGGCGGCGGTGGCCTCCGGGTTCGGCTCCTTGGTCGCGCGGTCCTTGACCAGCTCGATCGCGATCATGGCGCCGCGGCCTCGCACGTCACCGATGATGTCGAACTTCTCGGCCATGGCGGTGAGGCGGCCCTTCATGACCTCCTCGATGCGCTTGGCCTTGCCGTTGAGGTCCAGCTCCTTCATGGTCTCGATGGCGCCGAGGGCACCGGCGCAGGCGACCGGGTTGCCGCCGTAGGTGCCACCGAGGCCGCCGGCGTGCGCGGCGTCCATGATCTCCGCGCGGCCGGTGACGGCGGCGAGCGGCAGACCGCCGGCGATGCCCTTGGCGGTCGTGATCAGGTCCGGCACGATCCCCTCGTCCTCGCAGGCGAACCACTGGCCGGTCCGGCAGAAGCCGGACTGGATCTCGTCGGCGACGAAGACGATGCCGTTGTCGTTGGCGAACTTCACGATCTCCGGCAGGAAGCCCTTGGCCGGCTCGATGAAGCCACCCTCGCCGAGGACCGGCTCGATGATGATCGCGGCGACGTTGTCCGGGCCGACCTGCTTGGTGATCTGGTCGATGGCCTGCTTGGCGGCCTCGGGGCCGGCGTTCTCCGCACCGGTCGGCCAGCGGTAGCCGTACGCCACCGGCACGCGGTACACCTCGGGCGCGAACGGACCGAAGCCGTGCTTGTACGGCATGTTCTTCGCGGTCAGCGCCATGGTCAGGTTGGTGCGCCCGTGGTACCCGTGGTCGAACACGACCACGGCCTGCCGCTTGGTGTACGCACGCGCGATCTTGACCGCGTTCTCGACGGCCTCGGCGCCGGAGTTGAACAGCGCGGACTTCTTGGCGTGGTCGCCCGGGGTCAGCTCGGCCAGGGCCTCCGCGACCTCCACGTAGCCCTCGTACGGGGTGACCATGAAACAGGTGTGGGTGAAGTCGGCGAGCTGGGCGCTCGCGCGCCGCACGACGGCCTCGGCGGACGCGCCGACGGAGGTCACGGCGATGCCGGAACCGAAGTCGATGAGACGGTTGCCGTCGACGTCCTCGATGATGCCGCCGCCGGCCCGCGCGGTGAAGACGGGCAGCACCGAGCCCACGCCCTGCGCGACCACGGCGGTACGGCGGGCCTGCAGCTCCTGCGACTTCGGGCCGGGGATGGCGGTGACGACGCGGCGCTCCTGCGGAAGTGCGGTCATGGGGGGCTCCCTGATGATCTTGCGTACCGGGCGGTCCCGGGCGGTTCCGGGCGGTGCGTTTTCGGACGCATACCTTCTTTTCTCGCAGGCTAAGACCGGTTGTGGGGGGTGGGCATGCTCCATGTGGGCGTTGTCGGCGGGCCGCGTTGTCCGCGATGGACATAGTCCGCCCGGGCGGCTGTGGCTCGTCTCGGCCACGTAAGCGGTGAACTCCCCTTGTCGGCGCGTTAGATTGGCTCGCTGACGGTGGACGGAACGGCTGGTCAGGGGGCAAGGTCGATGGACAGCGACGGGACGAGGGACGCCCGCGGCACCCACCCGAACCCTGTACCGCGCCCGACGGCGCCAATGGAGGGGGCGGGGATGCCACCGATGCCGCCGGGTGCGCCGCCGGCACCCTTGGCGCCGCCCGGCGCACCGCCGAAACCGGACGGCTCCCTCTTCCTCACCTGGCTGCGAACCCCCCGCCCGGACGCCCCCCCAGGCATCTGGCGCCTCGGCCACCGCCCCCGGCCCCAGGAAACCGTCGGCCGCGTCTCCGACCGGGCGCTGCTGACGGGAGCCGTGGCTGCCCTGATCGCGGCCCTGCTCGTGTGGTCGTTGTGGGTCAACAACCTGGTGCCCCACAAGAGGATCCCGCTCGAACTGGTGACGCCGTCCGACTGGTGGGGCTTCAACCCGCCCCGGGCCGCCCTCACCGCGAGCGCTGTCTACGACAGTGTCTTCGCGACCCTCGTGCTGTACTACTTCGCGCGCGTGGGCAACTGGAAAGAGGTCGTCCGGCGGTACGTGACCGACCGACCAGGGCCCTCCCGCGCTCTGCGCGCCGCCGTCCTCGGGGCGCTCGTCGCCTGGCTGGTCGTCTGGCACGGCCTGCTGTCGTATTACAAGCTCGCCGTGAGCGTGATCCCCGCCGACTGGTTCGTCGTGCCCGGTGACCCGGTCGGCACCGTGCATCGCCTGCAGATCCTCAAGATCGTGCTCACGGTTCTAGCCCTGGGACCGTTCGCCCTGGCAGGGGACTGGCTGGGACTTCTGCGCGGTCTCCAGCGCCCCCGGGCGGTGGCTGAGCATCCTGAGACGGCCGTACCAGAGCCCGTCACGGACTGGCCCGACCTGCATGCCTACGGTCAGAGCGCGACGGCGGAACGGCTCGCCGAAGAGGCGCGCGCCGGCCGGATGAACGACGTGGACTGCGTGAGGATCCGTCGTGCCTGGAGCTCCGTGGTGGCCGATCCTGCACGTCTGGGCGCGTTCACCTCGGCCGTGCGCGACGACGGCGCCCGCGCATGCCTGCACCCTTCAGGACAACGCGATCTCCCCATCCGGATGGCGCCCCATGACCTGCTGACCGCCCAGGTGCGCATCGGACGGTACGCGGACGTCGAGCGCACACCGCCTGCCCGCCGTGCCGCGGGTGCGGCATTGGATTCCGGCACGCTGGGGACTTCCCTGCTCGTGATCGGCCCGTCCGGCTCGGGCAAGACGGAGCACCTGGTACGCCCGATCTGCGAATCCGTCGCCCTCCAGGCCCTCGCGGGACAGGCGGCCCTGATCGTGGTCTGTGCCGCCGGGACCCCCCTGGGAGCCGATCAGGCCTACGACATCGTGATCCGGCCAGGGGACCGCACGTCGGCATACGACATCGATCTCTACGGCGGATCCGACGACCCGGACGAGGCGGCCATGCTCCTCGCGGACGTTCTCGCAGGCGACTGGGCCGAGGTCGAGCTGCGGCGGGCGGGAACGGTACTGGCACAGTTGCTGGGGCCCTTCCGGGCCGTGCACGGCCGGTTCCCCTCCGTACCGGAACTCCGGGAGTTGCTGGACGGCGAGCCTTCGGCGCTGAACCGGCTCAAGGCCATGCTCGACGAGCGGGATCACTCTCCTCTGCACCGGGAGCTGGACGCGCGGGCCCGGCAAACGGGCACCCACGGAGACCCGGGGATACTGCTCGCCGACCGGCTCGCCTGCCTGGACCGTCCTGCATTTTCCGGCTTCTTCGACACGTCCGGGGACACACGGCCGTTCACACTGAGGTCGCTCGACCACCCACTGAGGGTCAGGGTCGACCTGCCGGAGAGGGCCCACCCGGAGGCGGCTCAACTGCTGGCCCGGCTGTTGCTCGCCCAGTTCACGGCGAGCACGGCTGTGCGTCGAGACCGCTCCCTCTTCGCCTGTCTCGTTCTCGCTGATGCGACGCACGCGATCACCGCAGGGTCCGTGCGTGCCCTGCGGGGCCTGCGAGAGAGCAACGCCGGCGTTCTCCTGAGTCTGCGGGCCCTGGGAGACGTCCCGGAGCACCTGAGGCAGCCGCTGATTGCCGCGGTCGGCTGTCATGCCGCCTGCTCGGGTATCACCACCTGGGAGGGCGCCCTGTTCGCCCAGGCATGGGGTACGGAGTGGGTGGAGACGACGGAGGTCGCCAAGCACACGGTGTTCGCGGACCAGCCGTTGACCCGCTTGATCCATGCTGTCCGGAAACTTGGCACGGGGAAGCCGGTCACCACGGACGCCGTCACCGTTCGGCAGGTCGAGCGGGAGCGGTGGTCGGCTTCTGAGTTGGCTCATGGGGTGCCGCCGGGGCACGCCGTGCTGTCGTTGACCACCGTGCAGGGCGAGCACGCCCCACCGCTGCTGGTCGATCTGCGGGGGTGAGCGACGGCACCGGACCGTACGGTGAGGCAGAATCGGCCTAGGCCGTTCATACGCGGCGGCCAAAAGATCACGTGATCGCCGGATCCCCTCACCGTGAAGGCCGCATGCCCCCGACTCTCGCCTCGCTCGTCCACCACTCGGCGCTCAAGCTGACCGTGCGCGCCGGCGAGGACCGCCTGGACGTGCCCGTCCGCTGGGCGCACGTCAGCGAGCTGGCCGACCCCGTGCCCTACATGGAGGGCGGCGAGCTGCTCCTGATCACCGCGCTCAAGCTGGACGCGGAGGACCCGGAGGCGATGCGGCGGTACGTGCGGCGGCTCGTCGGCGCCGGTGTGGTCGGGCTCGGCTTCGCCGTCGGCGTCAACTACGAGGAGATCCCCGAGCCCCTCGTCGACGCCTGTGCACAGGAGGGCCTGCCCCTGCTGGAGGTGCCCCGCCGCACCCCCTTCCTCGCCATCAGCAAGGCCGTCTCCGCGGCGATCGCCGCCGACCAGTACCGCGCGGTCACGGCCGGCTTCGCCGCCCAGCGCGAGCTGACCAAACAGGCGCTCACCACCGGCCCCGAGGGCGTGCTCACCGTACTGGCCGCCCAGGTCGACGGCTGGGCGGCGCTGTACGACGCGTCCGGCGCCGTCGTCGCCGCCGCGCCGGAGTGGGCCGGCCGCCGTGCCGCCCGGCTCACCGCCGAGGTCGAACGGCTGCGGGAGCGCTCCGCCCCCGCCTCCTCGGTGGTCGGCGGCCCCGAGCACGAGGACCGGGTGGAACTGCACTCCCTCGGCACCGGCCGGCGCCCGCGCGCGGCCCTCGCCGTGGGCACGGCCGCCGCCCTGGGCACCGCCGAGCGGTACGCCGTGCACTCCGCCATCGCCCTGCTCACCCTCACCACCGAACGCTCCCGCTCCCTGCACGCGGCCGAGCAGCGCGTCGGCGCGGCGGTGCTGCGCATGCTCCTCGCCGGGGAACCCGATCACGCCCGCGCCGTCGCCGGAGACCTGTACGGAGGGCTGCTGGACGCCCCGTTCCGGATGATCGTCGCCGAGTCCGGTTCCGGTACGGCGGGTGAGCCGCTGAGCGAACTCGCGGAGACCGTGGAGTCCGCCGCGGCCCGGTCCGGGGAGGCGGTGCTGGTCGTACCCGAGGGGGAGCGGCTGGTGGTGCTGGCCGCGGACGGGGGCGCGGCGGTGGCCGCGTCCGCCGCGGACGCCGCCGCGCGGGAGGCCGAGCGCGCACTCCCCGAGCAGGGCCGCGCGGACGACGACGAACTGGTCGTCGGCCTCTCGGCGCCCTCCGGCCCGATCGCGGCGGCAGCGGCGTACAAGCAGGCCGAGCAGGCGCTGTCGGTGGCGCGGCGGCGGGGGCGGGTGTTCGTCGAGCACGAGCAGCTGGCCGCCGGGTCCGTGCTGCCGCTGCTGGCCGACGACGCGGTGAAGGCGTTCGCCGACGGACTGCTGCGGGCGCTGCACGAGCACGACGCGACGGGGCGGGGCGATCTGGTCGCCTCGCTGCGGGCGTGGCTGTCGCGGCACGGCCAGTGGGACGCAGCCGCGGCCGACCTGGGGGTCCACCGGCACACGCTGCGGTACCGGATGCGCAGGGTCGAGGAGATCCTGGGGCGGAGCCTGGACGATCCCGACGTCCGGATGGAGCTGTGGCTGGCCCTGAAGGCGACCTCCCCGGAGTAGCGCGCGGGCCGAGTGGTCCCCACAGCGCCGAGTAGTCCAAACAGTAGTGCCCGCTCCGTGCACTGCTACGACTCGGACAAACGACCCTCGGCCGCCCCCGCCCTACCGTGGACCACGCAAGCCAAGCACACCCCCCAACGCGGAAGGGCCGGGACTCGTACATGACTTCCACCCATGCCTTCTGGCTCGCCGGCCGCCAGGTCACCGGCGAGGACACCTTCGACGTCACCTCCCCGTGGGACGGCCGCCTCGTGGGCAAGGTCGGCGTGCCGACCGACGCCCAGGTCGAGGAGGCCGTGGCCGCCGCGTACGCCGTGCGGGACGAGTTCGCCGCCACCCCGGCGCACGTGCGTGCCGCCGCGCTCGACCACGTCAGCAAGCGCCTGGTCGAGCGCACCGAGGAGATCGCCCAGCTGATCTCCGCCGAGAACGGCAAGCCGATCAAGTGGGCCCGGGGCGAGGTCGGCCGTGCCGTCTCCGTGTTCCGGTTCGCCGCCGAGGAGGCCCGCCGGTTCAACGGCGGCGAGGCCCAGCGGCTCGACACCGACGCCGGCGGCCAGGGCCGGCTCGCGCTCACCCGCCGCTTCCCGAAGGGCGTCGTGCTCGGCATCGCGCCGTTCAACTTCCCGCTGAACCTGTGCGCCCACAAGGTCGCCCCGGCGATCGCCGCCGGCGCCCCGATCATCCTGAAGCCGGCCCCGGCCACCCCGCTGTCCGGCCTGATCCTCGGTGACCTGCTCGCCGAGACCGACCTGCCGGCCGGCTCCTGGTCGATCCTCCCGGTCACCAACGACCGCATGCCCGCCTTGGTCCAGGACGAGCGCCTGCCGGTCATCTCCTTCACCGGTTCCGAGACGGTCGGCTACGCGATCATGGACTCGGTGCCGCGCAAGCACTGCACCCTGGAGCTGGGCGGCAACGGCGCGGCGGTCGTGCTGGCTGACTTCGCCTCCGACGCGGACCTCGACTGGGCCGCGACCCGCATCGCGACCTTCTCCAACTACCAGGGCGGCCAGTCCTGCATCTCCGTGCAGCGCGTGATCGCCGACGCGTCCGTGTACGACCGGCTGCTGCCGCGCATCGTCGCCGCCGTCGAGGCCCAGGTCACCGGTGACCCGAGCGACGCCAAGACGGACGTCGGCCCGCTGGTCACCGAGGACGCCGCCAAGCGCGTCGAGTCCTGGGTCAAGGAGGCCGTCGAGGCCGGCGCCAACCTGCTCACCGGCGGCGACCGGGACGGCGCCGCCTACGCGCCGACCGTCCTCACCGACGTACCGGCGGGCGCGACGCTCGCCTGCGAGGAGGTCTTCGGACCGGTCCTCACCGTGCAGAAGGTGGACGGCGAGGCCGAGGCGTTCGCCGCGGTCAACGACTCCAAGTACGGCCTCCAGGCGGGCGTGTTCACCCACGACCTGCAGGCCGCCTTCCGTGCCCACCGCGCCCTGGAGGTCGGCGGTGTGGTGATCGGCGACGTCCCGTCCTACCGCGCCGACCAGATGCCGTACGGCGGCGCCAAGCAGTCCGGCGTGGGCCGCGAAGGCGTGCGGTTCGCGATGGAGGACTACACCTACGAGCGCGTACTGGTCCTCACCGGTCTCGCGCTCTGACCTGCCACGGACAGGTCAGACGGAACGGCCGCAGCCCACTGTGCGGGGGCTGCGGCCGTTCCTGCTCTCCGGACGCGGAGTACCCGCGGCCGGACGCGTCCGCGACTCCGGGCGGGCTTTCGACCCGATCGGACCGCGAGGGGTGGTGAGGTGCGGCCGTTTCGGGTACCAACGATCCAGTAGCACTGGTCGGTAACGAACGGTCCGAATCGTCCCCTTTCGCGGCGAGGTGAGCCTCAATGTCCGCCACCACCACCCCACGCACCAACGTCACAGAGCGCGAGGCCCGTCAGGTGGCGGAGGCCGCCCGGCAACAGGACTGGCACAAGCCCAGCTTCGCCAAGGAGCTGTTCCTCGGGCGCTTCCGGCTCGACCTCATCCACCCCCATCCGCTCCCCGACGCCGAGTCCGTCCGGCGCGGCGAGGAGTTCCTCACCAAGCTGCGCGCCTTCTGCGAGACGGCGATCGACTCCGCCCGCATCGAGCGCGAGGCCCGCATCCCCGACGAGGTCGTGGCGGGCCTGAAGGAACTCGGCGCGCTCGGCATGAAGATCGACCCGAAGTACGACGGCCTCGGCCTCACCCAGCTCTACTACAACAAGGCGCTCGCCCTGGTCGGCTCCGTCAGCCCCGCCGTCGGCGCCCTGCTCTCCGCCCACCAGTCGATCGGCGTACCGCAGCCGCTGAAGATGTTCGGCACCCAGGAGCAGAAGGACGCCTTCCTGCCCCGCTGCGCCCGCACCGACATCTCGGCCTTCCTGCTCACCGAGCCGGACGTGGGCTCCGACCCGGCCCGCCTCGCCACCACGGCCGTACCCGAGGGCGACGACTACGTCCTCGACGGGGTGAAGCTGTGGACCACCAACGGGGTGGTCGCCGACCTGCTCGTCGTCATGGCCCGGGTGCCGAAGTCCGAGGGGCACAAGGGCGGCATCACCGCGTTCGTGGTGGAGGCGGCCTCGGAGGGCATCACGGTCGAGCACCGCAACGCCTTCATGGGCCTGCGCGGCATCGAGAACGGCGTCACCCGTTTCCACCAGGTGCGGGTCCCCGCCGCCAACCGGATCGGACCCGAGGGCGCCGGGCTGAAGATCGCGCTCACCACGCTGAACACCGGCCGGCTGTCGCTGCCCGCCATGTGCGCGGGCGCCGGCAAGTGGTGCCTGAAGATCGCCCGCGAATGGGCGGCGGAACGCGAGCAGTGGGGCAAGCCGGTCGCGCTGCACGAGGCCGTCGGCTCCAAGATCAGCTTCATCGCGGCCACCACCTTCGCGCTGGAGGCGGTGCTCGACCTGTCCTCCCAGATGGCCGACGAGGACCGCAACGACATCCGCATCGAGGCCGCCCTCGCCAAGCTCTACGGCTCCGAGATGGCCTGGCTGATGGCCGACGAACTGGTCCAGATCCGCGGCGGACGCGGCTACGAGACGGCCGAGTCCCTCAAGGCGCGCGGCGAGCGCCCGGTCCCGGCCGAGCAGATCCTGCGCGACCTGCGCATCAACCGCATCTTCGAGGGCTCCACCGAGATCATGCACCTGCTGATCGCGCGGGAGGCCGTGGACGCCCACCTCTCGGTCGCCGGTGACCTGATCGACCCCGACAAATCCCTTTCCGACAAGGCCAGGGCGGGCGCCAGCGCGGGTGTCTTCTACGCCAAGTGGCTGCCGAAGCTGGTCGCCGGCCCCGGCCAGCTCCCCACGGCCTACGGCGAGTTCAAGCACCACGTCGACCTCTCCGGCCACCTGCGCTACGTCGAGCGCACCGCCCGCAAGCTGGCCCGGTCCACCTTCTACGCCATGTCCCGCTGGCAGGGACGGATGGAGACCAAGCAGGGCTTCCTCGGCAGGATCGTGGACATCGGCGCCGAACTGTTCGCGATGAGCGCGGCCTGTGTCCGTGCCGAGCGGCTGCGCGGCGAGGGCGAGCACGGCCGCGAGGCCTACCAGCTCGCCGACGCCTTCTGCCGCCAGGCCCGCATCCGGGTGGACGAACTCTTCGACCGCCTGTGGACCAACACCGACGACCTGGACCGCAAGGTGGTCGAGGGCGTCCTCGGCGGGGCCTACACCTGGCTTGAGGAGGGCGTCCTCGACCCCTCGGGGGAGGGGCCCTGGATCGCCGACGCGACCCCCGGACCCTCCGCCCACGAGAACGCCCGCCGTCCCTTCGGCGGCCAGGACACGTCCACCTGAGCGCGGCCGGGGGAACCCTCCCGGCCGAGGACGGGACCGGGGGCGGGACCGGGGAGGCCGTTCACCCGCACGGCTGAACCCCCACAGTGGCGAGGGCCGAGCGCGGCCCGGCAGGCGATCGCGAGCCAGTCGCATCGCCCGGCCGGGCCGCGCCGCCGTGTCACCGCCCGGCGGGCAGCCGCGGTGTCACCGATTGGCAGGTATACGGAGGGCACGTCCCCCCGCTCCGACGGATAGTGAGGGCAGGACGTCCCCCGGCAGCTGCCCGTCCGTCCCCCGCACAGGAGGTCCGATGCCCGCTTCCCGGTCCATGGCCGCGCTCACCGGTATCGCGCTGCTCGGCCTCGCTCTCACCGCCTGCGACGACCAGGCCAACGGCCAGATCGTCGCCCACAACGGCGACCGGCACGTGGAGACCGTCTCGAACCTGGTGATCGGGGGGTGCCACCGCTTCCCCGAGGGCGTGACCCGCGTCGACAACTACACGACGAGCAGCCTCCTCATGTACACGACGCCCGACTGCACGGTGCCCCGGGGCGGGGCGAGCGCCTACCTGGACGGGCCCTCGGCCGGCGAAGCCGTCGAGGCCACCGGCCTGTGGCGCAGCTTCTCCTTCGCACCCGAGTGACCCCGACCGGCGCCGGACCACGCCGGACTCGCACCGGACCACGCCGGACTCGTGCCGGACCCGCACCGGACCCGCGCCGGCGGTCACGGAACGCGGCGCTCCGCCCGGCGCGCGGAACCCTCGACGCACTCGACCGAGGGACGCACTGTCCGGGCCGTCACCGCTTGCGGCAACAATGGGGGGATGACCGACAGTCCCGCCCGTCCGGCACCCCTCGCCGACCCGCACCTCGTCTACGACCCCGTCCACGCCGACGGCCCCAAGGACGTGGTGATCCTCGGCTCCACCGGATCCATCGGCACCCAGGCCATCGACCTCGTGCTGCGCAATCCCGACCGCTTCCGGGTCACCGCCCTCTCCGCGAACGGCGGCCGGGTGGCCCTCCTCGCCGAGCAGGCGCACCGACTGCGGGTGCGGACCGTGGCGGTCGCGCGCGAGGACGTCGTACCCGCGCTGCGCGAGGCGCTCGCCGCCGAGTACGGCAGCGGGGAGCCGCTGCCCGAGATCCTCGCCGGGCCCGACGCCGCCACCCAGGTCGCCGCCTCCGACTGCCACACCGTGCTCAACGGCATCACCGGCTCCATCGGCCTCGCCCCGACCCTGGCCGCCCTGGAGGCGGGCCGGACGCTCGCGCTCGCCAACAAGGAGTCGCTGATCGTCGGCGGCCCGCTGGTCACCGCGCTCGCCAAGCCGGGCCAGATCATCCCGGTGGACTCCGAGCACGCCGCCCTCTTCCAGGCGCTCGCCGCCGGCACCCGCGCCGACGTCCGCAAGCTCGTCGTCACCGCCTCCGGCGGCCCCTTCCGCGGCCGGACCAGGACCGAGCTGGCGCACGTCACCGTCCAGGACGCCCTCGCCCACCCCACCTGGGCGATGGGCCCGGTGATCACCGTCAACTCGGCGACCCTCGTCAACAAGGGACTGGAGGTCATCGAGGCGCACCTGCTCTACGACATTCCCTTCGACCGCATTGAGGTGGTCGTGCATCCCCAGTCGTATGTCCACTCGATGGTCGAGTTCACCGACGGATCCACGATCGCCCAGGCGACGCCCCCCGACATGCGCGGGCCGATCGCCGTCGGTCTGGGCTGGCCCGAACGGGTTCCGGACGCCGCGCCCGCCTTCGACTGGAGCAAGGCATCCACCTGGGAGTTCTTCCCGCTGGACAACGAGGCCTTCCCCTCGGTGAACCTCGCCCGGCACGTGGGGCAGCTCGCGGGGACGGCTCCGGCGGTGTTCAATGCGGCCAACGAGGAGTGCGTCGAGGCCTTCCTGGGCGGCGTGCTGCCCTTCAACGGGATCATGGAGACCGTCACCCGGGTGGTCGAGGAGCACGGCACCCCGGCCACGGGAACCTCACTCACCGTGTCGGACGTCCTCGAAGCGGAGACCTGGGCCAGGGCCCGGGCCCGTGAACTCACAGCCACGACGGCGACCGCGGAGGCGCGTGCATGACGACCTTGATGTTCATCCTCGGCATAGCGGTCTTCGCGGTCGGCCTGCTCGTCTCGATCGCGTGGCACGAGCTGGGGCACCTGTCCACGGCCAAGCTCTTCGGCATCCGCGTACCGCAGTACATGGTCGGCTTCGGCCCGACCATCTGGTCGCGCAGGAAGGGCGACACCGAGTACGGCATCAAGGCCATCCCGGCGGGCGGCTACATCCGCATGATCGGCATGTTCCCGCCCGACGACGAGGGCCGGGTCTCCGCCCGCTCCACCTCGCCGTGGCGCGGCATGATCGAGGACGCCCGCTCGGCGGCCTTCGAGGAGCTCAAGCCGGGCGACGAGACGCGCATGTTCTACACGCGCAAGCCGTGGAAGCGCGTCATCGTCATGTTCGCGGGCCCCTTCATGAACCTGGTGCTCGCGATCGGCCTGTTCTTCACCGTGCTCATGGGCTTCGGCATCCAGCAGCAGACCACCACGGTCGCCGCGGTCTCGCCCTGCGTCATCGCGCAGAGCGAGAACCGCGACAGCTGCAAGAAGTCCGACCAGCCCTCCCCGGCCGCGGCCGCCGGCATGAAGGCGGGCGACAAGATCGTCTCCTTCGACGGCAAGCCGACCCGGGACTGGAACACGCTCTCGGACCTCATCCGTGACAGTGCGGGCCGGGACGTGGCCGTCGTCGTCGAGCGCGGGGGCCGGGAAGTGACCCTGCACGCGAAGATCGCCACCAACCAGGTCGCCAAGAAGGACTCCAGCGGCACCTACGTCCAGGGCCAGTACGTGAAGGCCGGCTTCCTCGGCTTCAGCGCCGCGACCGGTGTCGTCAAGCAGGACTTCGGCGAGTCCGTGACCTGGATGACCGACCGGGTCGGCGACGCCGCCGACTCCCTCGTCGCCCTGCCCGGGAAGATCCCCGCCCTGTGGGACGCCGCCTTCGGCGACGGCCCCCGCGAGCCGGACTCCCCGATGGGCATCGTCGGCGCCGCCCGCATCACCGGCGACATCGCCACTCTCGACATCCCCGCCTCCCAGCAGGTGGCGATGTTCGTGATGCTGCTCGCCGGATTCAACCTGTCCCTGTTCCTGTTCAACATGCTCCCGCTGCTCCCGCTCGACGGCGGGCACATCGCGGGCGCGCTGTGGGAGGCCCTGCGACGCAATGTCGCCCGGGTGCTGCGCCGGCCCGACCCCGGCCCGTTCGACGTCGCCAAGCTGATGCCGGTGGCGTACGTGGTGGCCGGCATCTTCGTCTGCTTCACGGTCCTCGTCCTCATCGCGGACGTCGTCAACCCCGTCAAAATCTCCTAGACACCCGGCGTTCCAGGCGGCCCGGAAGCCCATCGTTCCGGGCCGCCTTCCATCGGGTGGGTTTACCCGACGGATGTGCTGGCGCCTGCCCCGGTGCCGTAATCTCGGACTCTGGGGCCCGCCGTTCACGGGACCGGATCTTGATCCACGACTTGGGGTTGCACAGCAGATGACTGCGATTTCTCTCGGCATGCCGTCCGTTCCGACCAAGCTCGCCGAGCGCCGGAAGAGCCGGCAGATCCAGGTCGGAAGCGTGGCGGTCGGCGGGGACGCGCCCGTCTCGGTCCAGTCGATGACGACGACCCGTACGTCCGACATCGGCGCCACCCTCCAGCAGATCGCCGAGCTGACCGCGTCCGGCTGCCAGATCGTCCGTGTGGCCTGCCCCACCCAGGACGACGCGGACGCCCTCGCGACCATCGCCCGCAAGTCGCAGATCCCGGTGATCGCGGACATCCACTTCCAGCCGAAGTACGTCTTCGCCGCCATCGAGGCGGGCTGTGCCGCGGTCCGTGTGAACCCGGGCAACATCAAGCAGTTCGACGACAAGGTCAAGGAGATCGCCAAGGCCGCCAAGGACCACGGCACCCCGATCCGCATCGGCGTCAACGCCGGCTCCCTCGACCGCCGCCTGCTCCAGAAGTACGGCAAGGCCACCCCCGAGGCGCTGGTCGAGTCCGCCCTGTGGGAGGCGTCCCTCTTCGAGGAGCACGACTTCCGCGACATCAAGATCTCCGTCAAGCACAACGACCCGGTCGTGATGATCGAGGCCTACCGGCAGCTCGCCGCGCAGTGCGACTACCCGCTGCACCTCGGTGTGACCGAGGCCGGCCCCGCCTTCCAGGGCACGATCAAGTCGGCGGTCGCCTTCGGCGCGCTGCTCTCCCAGGGCATCGGCGACACCATCCGAGTCTCCCTGTCGGCCCCGCCGGCCGAGGAGGTCAAGGTCGGCCTCCAGATCCTGGAGTCGCTGAACCTCAAGCAGCGCGGTCTGGAGATCGTCTCCTGCCCGTCCTGCGGCCGCGCCCAGGTCGACGTGTACAAGCTCGCCGAAGAGGTCACCGCGGGCCTGACCGGCATGGAGGTCCCGCTGCGCGTCGCCGTCATGGGCTGCGTCGTGAACGGCCCCGGCGAGGCCCGCGAGGCCGACCTCGGCGTCGCCTCCGGCAACGGCAAGGGCCAGATCTTCGTCAAGGGCGAGGTCATCAAGACCGTCCCCGAGTCCAAGATCGTGGAGACCCTCATCGAGGAGGCCATGAAGCTGGCCGAGAAGATGGAGGCCGAGGGCGCGGCCTCCGGCGAGCCGACCGTCTCGGTGGCGGACTGAGACCGGCACCTCCCGTTCGGCCCGCGGCCCGGGGCCCGGCCCCGCCCGGGGTCTCGGCCTGGGGTGCGCGGAGTCTCGGCCCGGGGTCTCGGCCTGGGGTCCCGCGCGGAGTCTCGGCCGGGGGGCCTGCGCTGAGCCGCGGCAGTCCTGGGCTGAGCCGTGGCCCGGGTCCCGCACTCGCGCGCGCGGGGCCCGTCGTGCCGGTTCCCTTCTCCGCCGGTCCCGGCGGCGCTGCCGCCTCCCGGACGCGGTCGCGAGCCCGGCGCGGTGACCGGTCACGGACACTCCTCGACCGCCCCGCGACCGGATGCCCCCGGCTCCGGGGCGCACGGCCGGAGCAGCGCAGTTATAGTGCCGGGACCAGCAGAACCCCAGGGTGAGGCCCCGTACGTGTTGACCCAGACCACCTCCCGGGTGCTCGAACCGAGCGACCTTGACGCCGCGCTCGCGGTCCTCCGCCGCGAGCCGGTCGCGAACGCCTTCGTGGCCTCCCGGGTCCAGGTCGCGGGCCTCGACCCGTGGCGCCTGGGCGGCGAGATGTGGGGCTGGTACGAGGACGGCATGCTCACGTCCCTGTGCTACGCGGGCGCCAACCTCGTCCCCATCTGCGCCACCCCGCGCGCCGTCCGAGCCTTCGCCGACCGCGCCCGCCGGGCCGGCCGCCGCTGCTCCTCCATCGTCGGCCCCGCCGAATCCACCGCCCAGCTGTGGCGGCTGCTGGAGCCGCACTGGGGCCCCGCCCGCGAGGTCCGCTCCCACCAGCCGCTCATGATCACCGACCGCATGCCGGCCGGCATCGCCCCCGACCCCGGCGTCCGCCGCGTCCGCAAGGACGAGATGGAGACGATCATGCCGGCGTGCGTGGCGATGTTCACCGAGGAGGTCGGCGTCTCCCCGCTGTCCGGCGACGGCGGCCTGCTCTACCAGGCCCGGGTCGCCGAACTGGTCGGCTCCGGCCGTTCTTTCGCCCGCGTCGACGAGCAGGGCCGGGTCGTGTTCAAGGCGGAGATCGGCGCGGCGACCCCCCAGGCCTGCCAGATCCAGGGCGTGTGGGTGGCCCCCGAGTACCGGGGCAAGGGCCTGGCGGCCCCCGGCATGGCGGCGGTGCTGCGCTACGCCCTGGCGGACGTGGCCCCCCTCGTCAGCCTGTACGTCAACGACTTCAACACGGCGGCGAGAAGGACGTACCGCAGGGTGGGCTTCCAAGAGGTGGGAGCTTTCATGAGCGTGCTGTTTTGACCTCCCTGTACCCTCCCGGCATGGACCTCGTGATCGGCCCCCTGGACCTCGCAGCCCACGTCGACGAGGCCCTGGCCGTCCAAGCCCTCGCCTTCGGACTCGGCCCGGACGAAGTCGCCGTACGCCGCCAGATCGTCCAGCGCCACATGCAGTACCAGGGCGCACGGGCCCTCGGCGCCACCAGCCGGGGGCGGCTGGTCGGGTTCGTCTACGGCATGCCCAACAGCCGTACCCACTGGTGGTCCACCGTCGTGGAGCCCTACCTCCGCGCGGGCGGCAACGACTTCTGGCTCGACGACTCCTTCGTCATCACCGAGCTGCACGTCCACCCCGGCCACCAGAACCGCGGCATCGGCCGGCGCCTGATCACCACCATCACCGACACCGCCGCCGAGCCCCGCTCGATCCTCTCCGCGATCGACACCGACAGCCCCGCCCGCGGCCTCTACCACTCCCTCGGCTATGTCGACCTCGCCCGCCAGGTGCACTTCCCGAGCGCGCCCCGGCCGTACGCGGTGATGGGCGCCCCGCTGCCGCTCCGCAGGCGTTAACCGATTTCCACCGGCCCGTCCAGCCCGGATAACCTCCTGCCAACACCTCCCCCACTCTCGGCTTCGCTCGAGCGGGGGGACCCCCACCCGGCAGGAGTACGAGAACCATGGCGAACGCACCGGTCCAGCGCATGTCCCAGTTGATGGCGAAGACGCTGCGCGACGACCCGGCGGACGCCGAGGTCCTCAGCCACAAGCTCCTCGTCCGCGCCGGCTACGTCCGCCGTACGGCCGCCGGCATCTGGAGCTGGCTGCCCCTCGGCAAGAAGGTCCTGGCCAACGTCGAGCGCATCGTCCGCGAGGAGATGGACGCCATCGGCGCGCAGGAGGTCTCGCTGCCGGCCCTGCTGCCGCGCGAGCCCTACGAGGCCACCGGCCGCTGGGACGAGTACGGCCAGGAGCTGTTCCGGCTCAAGGACCGCAAGGGCGGCGACTACCTCCTGGGCCCCACCCACGAGGAGATCTTCACCCTCCTGGTCAAGGACCAGTGCACGTCCTACAAGGACCTGCCGGTGATCCTCTACCAGATCCAGTCCAAGTTCCGTGACGAGGCCCGTCCCCGCGCCGGCATCCTGCGCGGCCGCGAGTTCCTGATGAAGGACTCGTACTCCTTCGACACGGAGGACGAGGGCCTCGCCCAGTCCTACGCCCTGCACCGCCAGGCCTACCAGCGGGTCTTCGAGCGCCTCGGTCTGGACTACCGCATCTGCGCGGCCACCGCGGGCGCCATGGGCGGCTCCAAGTCCGAGGAGTTCCTCGCCCCGGCCGAGGCCGGCGAGGACACCTTCGCGGACTGCCCCAACTGCGACTTCGCGGCCAACACCGAGGCGATCACCTACGCGCTGCAGGCGGTCGACGGCTCGGCCGTCCCCGCGGCGGAGGAGATCCCCACCCCCGACACCCCGACCATCGAGACCCTGGCCGCGTCCCTCGGCGTCCCGGCCTCCGCCACGCTGAAGAACCTGCTGGTCAAGGTGGACGGCGAGATCGTCGCCGTGGGCGTGCCCGGCGACCGTGAGGTGGACATGGGCAAGGTCGAGGCGCACTTCGCCCCGGCCGTCGTCGAGATGGTCACCGAGGCGGACTTCGCCGAGCGCTCCGACCTGGTCCGCGGCTACGTCGGCCCGCAGGGCCTGGGCGAGAAGGTCACGTACATCGCCGACCCGCGCGTGGCGCCCGGCACCGCCTGGATCACCGGCGCCAACAAGGCGCACACGCACGCGAAGAACGTCGTCGCCGGCCGTGACTTCGAGGTCGACGCGTACGTGGACGTCGTCGTGGTGCAGGAGGGCGACCCCTGCCCGAAGTGCGGCACCGGCCTGAAGCTGGACCGCGCCATCGAGATCGGCCACATCTTCCAGCTGGGCCGCAAGTACGCCGACGCGCTCAAGCTGGACGTGCTCGGCCAGAACGGCAAGCCGGTCCGCGTCACCATGGGCTCCTACGGCATCGGCGTCTCCCGCGCCGTCGCCGCGCTCGCCGAGCAGTCCGCCGACGACAAGGGCCTGGTGTGGTCCAAGGAGGTCGCCCCGGCCGACGTGCACGTGGTCGCCGCGGGCAAGGCGCTGCAGACGGAGCTGGCGCTCGACGTCGCCGAGAAGCTCGCCGCGGCGGGTGCGCGCGTCCTGGTGGACGACCGGGCGGGGGTCTCCCCGGGCGTGAAGTTCACCGACGCCGAGCTGATCGGTGTCCCGCAGATCCTGGTCGCCGGCCGCCGCTCCGGCGAGGGCGTCGTGGAGCTGAAGGACCGCAGGACCGGTGAGCGCGAGGAACTGCCCGTCGAGGAAGCGATCGCCCGCCTGACGGCCTGACGGCCCGCCCCGACCGAGCGACCGCCACGCCTCCGCAAGGAGCGCGGCGGTCGCTCGGCGTGCGGCTGGCAGGCCGCGGCGCTGTGCCCCACGCCGGGACCGTCCGCCGCGCGGCTCCCCGGCGTGCGTGCGCCTCACCGGACCCGGGCCTGCCCGACCGCGACCTCCGGACCGAGGCCGGCCCCAGAAGGGGCGCGGGGAACTGCGCGAGCAGCCACGACGAACCCTGCGCCCACATGACGTCCCGCGCCACCCCGGACGGACCCGCGCCACCCCGGACGGACCCGCGCCACCCCGGACTGACCCGCTCCGGCCCACGCTGGGCCGATTCGGCTTCCTCCGGACCGCCCCGCCGGAGCGTCCTAGAGCCAGCCGGCGAACTCGAGCAGCAGCTCCCCGTCCTTCGGCCGCCCAACCCGCAGCGCGCGTACGCCGGACTCCACCGCCCGGAACAGCGTCCACCCCCGAAGCCGCTCCTGATCCACCTCCAGCGACTCCGCGAGCCGCTTGATCCGGCGCCGGGTGATGGACGGGCCGGACGGCGACGCGATCAGGTCCTCCACCCGGTCCCGGACCAGCCGCGCCAGGTCGAAGGCGCTCTCGCCGACCACCGGGTCCGGGCCCACCGCGAGCCACGGCATCCGCTCGCCCGCGAGCACCTTGCTCTGCCGGAACGTGCCGTGCAGCAGCAGGTGCGCGGGCGGCTCGGCCAGCAGCTCCGTACGGGCGGCGAGCGCCGACTCCACCAGGGGGGCAGTCTCCGGCTCGGTCCCGGCGCTCGCCCGCATGGCCACCGCCTGCCGTCCCGTGCGCTCGGCCACCGTCTCGAAGACGTGCCCGGCCGGCGGCTCGACCCACAGCCTGCGCAGCGTCCCCGCCGCCTCCAGCAGCGCCTTCGCCTCCGGCAGCGACCGCACCGACACGTCCGGGTGCAGCCGCTCCAGCAGCAGCGCCCCGTCGTCCGCGTCGGCCTCCAGCAGCTGTACGGCGCCCAGCCCCGCCCAGTGCGCCAGTGCCGCGCGCTCGCTCTCCGGGCGGGCCCGGGACGGCGCCAGCTTCAGCACGGCCGGGGTGCCGTCCGGCCGCCGCACGAGCACCACCAGGCTGCTGCGCCCGCCCGGCACCTGCACCCGCTCGACGGTCAACTCGCGCCGGCCGACGGCCCGCTCGGCCACCGTGGGCAGCTGCGCCAGCCAGTCGTCCCCGGCCGGTGCCGTCTCACCGAGCGCACGCACCAGGCGCGGCGGCGGTTCGAAACCCATGCGCGAGTCGTTCCCTTCCTGTCGAGGCCCTGCCGTGAAAGCCGGCCCTGCCCTACCGCTGCCTAGCGCTTCGCCGAGGCGGAGGCCGACGGGGTCGTGCCGGCCGCGCCCGTCTGCTCACCGGACCGCTCCGCGAGCCCAGGGAAGGCTACGCTCTCCCCGCCCCAGCGCACCGCCCGGACGGTGGCCTCACGCAGCGCCGCGGCGGCATCGGCCCGGCGCTCCGCGGTCGCCGCCCGCACCAGGTCCGAGTACACCCCGGCCACCCGCTCCTCCAGCCGCGCGGCCAGCCGCACCGCGGCCGTCCCGTCCTGCACCGGGAACGGCAGCGCGTACGCCGCGCTCGCGGCGACCGGAGCGCCGCCCAGGTCCCGCACCGCGCGCACCAGCGCGTCCCGGCGCGCCCGGTGGGCGTCGTACGCCGCCCGCGCCTCGGCCCGGCGCCGCTCGCCGATCCGCCCGCCGACGACGCCGTACCCGTACACCGTCGCGTGCTCCGCCGCCAGCGCCGCCTGCAGCGCGGTCATCTCGGCCTGTCCGGCCTGCTCCGTCCCGTCGCTCACCGGGCCCCCTCCGTCAGCAGGTACGCGTGCGCGGCCCCGGCCGCCGCGACCGACGCCAGCAGCCGCGCCAGGTCGCCCGGCGCCTTCAGCAGGTCCTCGGCGCGCTGGTCGGCCAGGGCGCGCTCGGCGGCCGCCAGCCCGGCGACGGCGTCCTTCTCGGCGGCCGGGACGGGGGTGGCGGAGGCCCGGGCCGTGGCCGTGACGGTCGCCGTGGCGGCGTCCGTCGCGCCCTCCTCGAAGGCCGCCGCGTGCGCGGCCACCTGCGCCCGCAGCGGGCGCAGCCGGTCCGCCAGCCCGGGATGCGCGGCGAGCACGGCGTCGTACCGCTGAAGCAGCCCGTGGCTGTCCCGGGCCGCACGCGCGCGTGCCCGGGCGGCGGCCGAGGGGCCGTCGTCGCCGGAGTCCGGACCGGCCGAGCAGCCCACCAGCAGGGCGGCACCGGCGGCCGAGGCGAGCAGGGATCTTCTGCGCGGTCCCGAGCGGGTGCGCGGCGGTGGGGGATACGGCACTGCGGGCGTCCTCGGGAACTCGTACGGAGGGAACGGCGAGGGCGGCACAGCCGACGGGCGGCGCACCCGTGATCACCGTACCCGCGTGCCCGGTGCCCACCACTCACCGGCACCGCCCGGCCACGGGTGGACGGCATCAGTCCCCGCGACCGGATACCCTTTGACCAGACACGCGACCCATCCCACAACAGCACACGCGGCCGAGGAGTCACCCGGATGAGCACCACCCAGAGCGAGAGGCTGCGAGAGCTGCTCGAACCGCTCGTCACCTCTCAGGGGCTGGATCTCGAAGAGATCGCCGTGGACTCCGTAGGACGCAAGCGGGTGCTGCGCGTGGTCGTCGACTCCGACACCGGGGCCGATCTGGACGCCATCGCCGATGTGAGCCGTGCGCTCTCGGCGAAGCTCGACGAGACCGACGCGATGGGCGACGCGGCCTACGACCTGGAGGTCGGAACCCCCGGCGCCGAGCGCTCCCTCACCGAGCACCGGCACTTCGTGCGCGCCACCGACCGGCTGGTGAAGTTCCAGCTGGCCGAGGACGGCGAACTGGTCGCGCGGATCCTGAAGGTCGACGACGAGGGCATCGACGTCGAGGTCCCCGGGGTCAAGGGCCGCAAGGCCACCAGCCGCAGACTCGCCTTCCCGGAGATCGAGAAGGCGCGCGTGCAGGTCGAGTTCAACCGCAAGGACAAGAAGGACATGAAGGAAGAGGAGGAGGCGTAGCCGTGGACATCGACATGAGCGCCCTGCGGGGCTTGGTCAGGGAGAAGGAGATCTCCTTCTCCCTGCTGGTCGAGGCGATCGAATCGGCCCTCCTCATCGCCTACCACCGCACCGAGGGAAGCCGCCGACACGCGCGCGTGGAGCTCAACCGGGAGACCGGGCACGTGACCGTGTGGGCGAAGGAGGACCCCGAGGACCTCGAGGAGGGCCAGGAGGCCCGCGAGTTCGACGACACCCCGTCCGGATTCGGCCGTATCGCCGCCACCACCGCCAAGCAGGTGATCCTGCAGCGGCTGCGTGACGCCGAGGACGACGCGACGCTCGGTGAGTACGCCGGCCGCGAGGGCGACATCGTCACCGGCGTGGTCCAGCAGGGCCGCGACCCGAAGAACGTGCTCGTGGACATCGGCAAGCTGGAGGCCATCCTGCCGGTGCAGGAGCAGGTTCCCGGCGAGACCTACCCGCACGGCATGCGGCTGCGCTCGTACGTCGTGCGCGTGGCCAAGGGCGTGCGCGGCCCCTCCGTGACCCTCTCCCGTACGCACCCCAACCTGGTGAAGAAGCTCTTCGCCCTGGAGGTGCCGGAGATCGCCGACGGCTCGGTGGAGATCGCGGCGATCGCCCGTGAGGCCGGTCACCGTACGAAGATCGCCGTACGGTCCACCCGTACGGGCCTGAACGCCAAGGGCGCCTGCATCGGCCCCATGGGCGGCCGGGTGCGCAATGTGATGGGCGAGCTGAACGGCGAGAAGATCGACATCGTCGACTGGTCGGACGATCCGGCCGAGATGGTCGCGAACGCCCTGTCACCCGCTCGGGTGAGCAAGGTGGAAGTCGTCGACATGGCCGCCCGCTCCGCCCGGGTGATCGTGCCGGACTACCAGCTGTCGCTGGCGATCGGCAAGGAGGGCCAGAACGCCCGCCTCGCCGCCCGGCTCACCGGCTGGCGCATCGACATCCGGCCCGACACCGAGCAGCCCGGGGAATAGTTCCGAGCCGTTTGCCGCTGAGATCACGACAACAACCGTTCGATTCTTGCCCCAAAGGGGTGAGGTCGCTACGGGGAGGTAGACTTATCCGTGTCTGGCCGGACGCACACCCGAGCATGCCCTGAACGCACCTGTGTGGGGTGCCGGGAGCGGGCGGCCAAGGACGATCTCCTGCGGATCGTGAGGATCGAGGACGCGTGCGCCCCCGATCCTCGCGGTACGCTGCCCGGCCGGGGTGCCTATGTGCACCCCGCCCTGGTCTGTCTCGACCAGGCGGTACGCCGCCGGGCGTTCTCGCGGGCACTGCGCGCCCCGGGAGCGCTCGACACAAAGGCGTTGCGCCAACACGTCGAGCGGACAACAGTTGCCGAGCAGGCAACGCTGTAAGACATGCCGCACGGAACCCCGCGCGGCCTGGTACCTCGCGAGTCGAAAGCAGGTCGAGATTGCGATGAGCACTCGATGAGTACGCGATGAGTACGCCCATGAACTAGCGACGGTCCGGCTTCAACCCGGACCTCAAAGGAGCGAAGTGGCTAAGGTCCGGGTCTACGAACTCGCCAAGGAGTTCGGTGTCGAGAGCAAGGTCGTCATGGCCAAGCTCCAGGAACTCGGTGAATTCGTCCGTTCGGCGTCTTCGACGATCGAAGCGCCGGTTGTACGTAAGCTGACCGACGCCTTCCAGGGCGGTGGCAAGTCCTCCGGGAAGCCCGCCCCGCGCAAGGCGTCCCCCAAGCCCGCCGCGCCCTCTCCGGCGCAGGCGGCCCGTCCGGCTGCCCCGAAGCCGGCGGCCCCCAAGCCCCCGACGGCGCCCGCTGCCCAGCAGCCGGCCGCCCCGTCGGCTCCCTCGGCGCCCGCGCCGGCCCCGGGCCCGCGTCCGGTTCCGGGTCCGAAGCCCGCGCCGCGTCCGGCCCCGGCCGCTCCGGAGTTCACCGCTCCGCCGGCCGCTCCGGCAGCGCAGGCCCCGCAGGCCCCGCAGGCCCCGGCCGCGCAGGGTCCGCGTCCCGGCGCCCGTCCGGGTGCCCCGAAGCCCGGCGGCCGTCCGGCCGGCGGTCAGGGTCAGGGTCAGGGCCGTCCCGGTCAGGGTGGCGCGCGTCCCGGTGGTCAGGCCCCGCGTCCGGGTGCCCGTCCGGCCGGCCCGCGTCCGGGTAACAACCCCTTCACGTCCGGTGGCAACGCCGGCATGGCGCGCCCGCAGGCGCCCCGTCCGCAGGGCGGCCCGCGTCCGGGCGGCCCCGGTGCCCCCGGCGCCGGTCCCCGTCCGCAGGCGCCCGGCGCCCAGGGCGGCGGTCCGCGTCCCCAGGCTCCGGGCGGTTCCCGTCCGTCGCCGTCCGGCATGCCCCGTCCGCAGGGCGGTCCGCGTCCCGGCCCGGCCGGTCCGCGCCCGAACCCCGGCATGATGCCGCAGCGTCCGGCTGCCGGCCCGCGTCCCGGTGGCGGTGGCCCCGGCGGCCGTGGCCCCGGTGGCGGCGGTCGTCCCGGTGGCGGCGGCGGTCGTCCGGGCGGCGGCGGCTTCGCCGGTCGTCCCGGTGGCGGTGGCGGCGGCTTCGCCGGCCGTCCCGGTGCTCCCGGTGGCGGTGGCGGCGGTTTCGCCGGCCGTCCCGGTGGTCCCGGTGGTGGCGGCGGCGGTCGTCCCGGCTTCGGTGGCCGTCCGGGTGGTCCCGGTGGCCGCGGTGGCACGCAGGGCGCCTTCGGCCGTCCCGGTGGCCCCGCGCGTCGTGGCCGCAAGTCGAAGCGGCAGAGGCGCCAGGAGTACGAGGCCATGCAGGCCCCGAGCGTCGGCGGCGTGATGCTGCCGCGCGGCAACGGCGAGGCCATCCGCCTCTCCCGCGGCGCGTCGCTCACGGACTTCGCGGAGAAGATCAACGCCAACCCGGCGTCGCTCGTCGCGGTCATGATGAACCTCGGCGAGATGGTCACGGCCACGCAGTCCGTCTCCGACGAGACGCTGCAGCTCCTCGCGGGCGAGATGAACTACACGGTTCAGATCGTCAGCCCCGAGGAGGAGGACCGCGAGCTGCTCGAGTCCTTCGACATCGAGTTCGGCGAGGACGAGGGCGACGAGGAGGACCTGGTGGTCCGCCCGCCGGTCGTCACCGTCATGGGTCACGTCGACCACGGTAAGACCCGACTGCTCGACGCCATCCGCAAGACGAACGTCATCGCGGGCGAGGCCGGCGGCATCACCCAGCACATCGGTGCCTACCAGGTCGCGACCGAGGTCAACGACGAAGAGCGCAAGATCACCTTCATCGACACCCCGGGTCACGAGGCGTTCACCGCCATGCGTGCCCGTGGTGCGAAGTCGACCGACATCGCGATCCTGGTCGTCGCGGCCAACGACGGCGTCATGCCGCAGACGGTCGAGGCGCTCAACCACGCCAAGGCGGCCGACGTGCCGATCGTGGTCGCGGTCAACAAGATCGACGTCGAGGGTGCCGACCCGACCAAGGTGCGCGGTCAGCTGACCGAGTACGGCCTGGTGGCCGAGGAGTACGGCGGCGACACGATGTTCGTCGACATCTCCGCCAAGCAGGGTCTGCACATCGACTCGCTGCTGGAGGCCGTGGTCCTCACGGCCGACGCCTCGCTCGACCTGCGGGCCAACCCGCACCAGGACGCGCAGGGCATCTCGATCGAGTCCCGTCTCGACCGCGGCCGTGGTGCCGTGGCGACGGTCCTCGTCCAGCGAGGCACGCTGCGGGTCGGCGACACGATGGTCGTGGGCGACGCCTACGGCCGAGTGCGCGCCATGCTCGACGACAACGGCAACAACGTCGCCGAGGCCGGTCCGTCCACGCCGGTCCAGGTCCTGGGCCTGACCAACGTCCCGGGCGCGGGCGACAACTTCCTGGTGGTCGACGAGGACCGTACGGCCCGTCAGATCGCCGAGAAGCGTGCCGCCCGTGAGCGCAACGCCGCCTTCGCCAAGCGCACGCGCCGCGTGTCGCTGGAGGACCTGGACAAGGTCCTGAAGGCCGGCGAGGTCCAGCAGCTGAACCTGATCATCAAGGGTGACGCGTCCGGTTCGGTCGAGGCCCTCGAGTCCTCGCTGCTCCAGCTGGACGTCGGCGAAGAGGTCGACATCCGCGTCCTGCACCGCGGCGTCGGTGCGGTCACGGAGTCCGACATCGACCTGGCGATGGGCTCCGACGCCATCGTGATCGGCTTCAACGTCCGCGCGGCCGGCCGCGCGGCGCAGATGGCCGAGCGCGAGGGTGTGGACGTCCGGTACTACTCGGTCATCTACCAGGCGATCGAGGAGATCGAGGCGGCCCTCAAGGGCATGCTCAAGCCGGAGTACGAAGAGGTCGAGCTGGGTACGGCGGAGATCCGCGAGGTCTTCAAGTCGTCCAAGCTGGGCAACATCGCCGGTGTCCTGGTCCGGTCGGGCGAGGTCAAGCGCAACACCAAGGCGCGCCTCATCCGCGACGGCAAGGTGGTCGCGGAGAACCTCACCATCTCCGGTCTGCGTCGCTTCAAGGACGACGTCACCGAGATCCGCGAAGGGTTCGAGGGCGGTATCAACCTCGGCAACTTCAACGACATCAAGGTCGACGACGTCATCGCGACGTACGAGATGCGGGAGAAGCCGCGGGTGTAACGCCTACGGTCCGTGCCGGCCGACGGGACTCTCGGGTCCCGTCGGCCGGTGCGCCGTTTGCGGCCCCTCGCGGCTCGTACGCACGGTCCACGGAGCGTAATATCCGTCGATCGTGCGGGCCCCTTCGTTGTACGGTTCTTGATGTCCCCGGCCGCACGGATCCGGGGCCATCGATCCCGTACCGGCGGGTGAACCGGCTACACACATGTATGTGGGGACTCTGTCCTTCGACATCCTCCTCGGCGACGTCCACTCGCTGAAGGAAAAGCGCTCCGTCGTCCGCCCGATCGTCGCCGAGCTCCAGCGGAAGTACTCCGTGAGCGCGGCCGAGGTGGACCACATGAACCTCCACCGGCGGGCGATCATCGGCCTTGCCATGGTCTCCGGCGACGCGGCGCACGTCACCGACGTACTGGACCGGTGTGAGCGGCTCGTCGCCGCCCGCCCCGAGGTGGAACTGCTGTCCGTGCGAAGGCGCTTCCACGGCGACGACGACTGACCTGAAGAACGCAAGCAAGAGAAAGAACGGGAGACGGACCAGTGGCCGACAACGCGCGGGCGAAAAGGCTGGCGGACCTCATCCGGGAGGTGGTGGCCCAGAAGCTGCAGCGCGGGATCAAGGACCCGCGGCTCGGCTCGCACGTCACCATCACGGACACTCGGGTCACGGGTGACCTGCGGGAGGCGACCGTCTTCTACACGGTCTACGGCGACGAGGAGGAGCGGCAGGCCGCCGCCGCGGGCCTGGAGAGCGCCAAGGGCATCCTGCGCTCCGAGGTGGGCCGCGCGGCCGGGGTGAAGTTCACGCCGACCCTGACCTTCGTCGCGGACGCCCTGCCGGACACCGCCCGGACCATCGAGGACCTCCTCGACAAGGCCCGGCAGTCCGACGAGAAGGTCCGCGAGGCGGCCACGGGCGCCTCGTACGCCGGCGGCGCCGACCCCTACCGGAAGCCGGCCGACGACGAGACCGACACGGACGGCGACGCCTCGGAATGACCCACAAGCACACCACGCCCGACGGCCTCGTCATCGTCGACAAGCCGTCGGGCTTCACTTCGCACGACGTGGTCGCCAAGATGCGCGGGATCGCGAGGACCCGCCGCGTCGGCCACGCCGGCACCCTGGACCCGATGGCGACCGGCGTCCTGGTCCTCGGGGTCGAGCGCGCCACCAAACTCCTCGGGCACCTCGCGCTCACCGAGAAGGAGTACCTGGGCACCGTCCGCCTGGGCCAGAACACCGTCACCGACGACGCCGAGGGCGAGATCACCTCGTCCACCGACGCCTCCAAGGTGACCCGGGACGCCATCGACGCCGGTATCGCCAAGCTCACCGGCGACATCATGCAGGTGCCGTCCAAGGTCAGCGCCATCAAGATCGACGGCGTCCGGTCCTACAAGCGGGCCCGTGAGGGCGAGGAGTTCGAGATCCCCGCCCGGCCTGTCAGCATCTCGTCCTTCGCGGTGTACGACGTCCGGGACGCGGTCGCCGAGGACGGCACGCCCGTGCTCGACCTGGTCGTGTCGGTGGTCTGCTCCTCCGGCACCTACATCCGCGCCCTCGCCCGTGACCTGGGCGCCGACCTCGGCGTCGGCGGCCACCTCACCGCCCTGCGCCGCACCCGGGTCGGCCCCTACAAGCTGGACGCGGCGAAGACGCTGGACCAGCTGCAGCAGGAGCTGACCGTGATGCCGATCGCCGACGCCGCGACCGCGGCCTTCCGGCGCTGGCAGGTCGACGCCAAGCGGGCCCGGCTGCTGCTGAACGGCGTCCGGCTGGAGATGCCGGAGGAGTACGCGGGCGCCGGTCCCGTGGCCGTCTTCGACACCGAGGGCCGCTTCCTCGCACTCGTCGAGGAGCACCGGGGCAAGGCGAAGAGCCTGGCCGTCTTCGGCTGACCCGTCCCGGGAGCACCACTCGGGTCACCCCTCGCGCTTGTGCCATGGAGCGGGCGTGCTCCGGGTCACCCCTCGCGCTTGTGGCGTGGGGTGGGTGTGACCTGGGCCGGCTCTCGCGCTTGTGGCGTGGGGTGGGTGTGACCTGGGCCGGCTCTCGCGTTTCGGCCGTGGGGTGGGTGTGACCTGGGCCGGCTCTCGCGTTTCCGCCGTGGGGTGGGTGTGACCCGGATCGGCCCCCGCGATTTCCGGCACGGAGCGGGCGGCGCTCGTGCCGCCCCGCGTGCTTCTGCCGTGGAGCGGCGGCCGGCCACGAGATCGGCCCCGGCCGCCGCTCCACGATCCCCCCTCGGTTCCCCCACCCCTAGGGTTATCCAGCAGCCCTCGCCTATTCACCCGACCGGGCAGGCGCTCGGAGTGAACCAGGGGAGCGGAAGGGGGCGCGTTCACCGCGCGATCTGTCCCGCCGATCATCGCGCGCCTACCGTCGACGACAGGGCACGGGGACGGGCGGGGAGGTACGGCCATGGCGGGACGGGGCCCGCGCACCGGAGGCGGGCGCCGGGATCACCAGGACGACGCGGGGGAGCCGGGTCGCTCCGGTCACGCGCGTCGCACGGGCGGTCGCAAGGCGCGGGAGGGACGTGCGACGGAGGGCCGCGCGTTCGGGGAGAGCGTGTACGGAGAGGGCACGTACGGCGGCCCGGGAGCGTACGGCGTTCCGCACACGTACGGCGGTCCGCACACATACAGCGGCTCGGGGGCGTACAGCGGACCGGGCGCGTACGGAGGCCGGGGTGCCGACGAGACCGCCCGGGACACCGGCGAGGAGACCGGTGCCGTCTGCGCCGTGGACACCGGACGCGTCGACGCCGCCCTCGTACGGATCCGCGACCTGGCCGGCCGCCCGCGCGGCGTCGGCTTCCTCGCCGACCACGAGGGCACCCTGCTCACCAGCCACGAGACCGTCGACGGCCTGCCCCGGCTGGTGCTGCACGCCACCGGCGAACGCACCTGCGTGGTCGGCGCCGACGCCGTCACCCCGCTGCCCGGGCTGGACCTCGCCCTGGTGCGGACCGAGGGCCTCGACGTGGAGCCGCTGCCGCTGACCGTGCGGGAGCGGATCGACGCCGGCACCTACGTCCAGGTCGTCGCCGGCTGCTGGCGACAGGCGCGGGTACTGGCCGCCACCGAGGCGACGTACACCGCCACGGACCGCTTCCACCTCCTGGCCGACGCGCTGGAGCTGGCCATCGGCACCGCCGGCCGGGACGCGCTCCGGCTCGGCGGCGGCGCGGCCGGCGGACCGGTGCTCGACGCCCGTACCGGCGCTGTCGTCGGCGTCCTCGGCACCGCCCTGCACACCGCCCGGCGCGACGCGGGCTTCGCGGTCCCGCTGCGGCCCGCCGACGGCGCCCTCGCCGCCCTGCTCGCCCGCAACGCGGCCACCGTCCCCGGCTACGGCGCCGACCTCAACCTCGCCGGCATGCTCCAGCTGACCACGACCTCGGTGGGCCAGGACGGTCCCCCGGGAGCCCTCACCGGCCATCCGGACGGCACCGAGCCGGTCGAACGCGCCGACATCGCGCGGGAACTCGCCGCCTTCACCGACGGCGACCGGCCCGTGCTCGCACTGGTCGGTGCCCCGGGCAGCGGCCGTACGACGGAACTCGCCGCCCTCGCCGCCCGCCGCACCCGGGGCGAGCGGCCCGCTCCCACGCTGTGGCTGCGCGGCGCCGATCTGACGGACACCGACGGCTCGGTGGCCGACGCCGCCCGGCGCGCCCTGGCGCGTGCCGCCCGGATCGTCGCCGCCTCCCGTTCCGTCCGGCCCGAAGACCTCGGTGACGTCACCCCCGAACACCTGGCCCGGCTCGCGGCCCGGGCCGGACGCCCGTTGCTGCTCCTCCTCGACGGCCCCGAGGAGATGCCCCCGGTCCTCGCCCACCGCCTGCCCGAGTGGACCCGGGGCACGGCGGACTGGCTGCGCGAGACCGGTGCCCGCCTGGTGGTGGCCTGCCGGGAGGAACACTGGGAACGCGCCGGGAAGGCGTTCGTCCCGGCCGGGCCCGCCGTTCCGGTGGGCGGCGACGAGCCGGAGTGCGTGCCCGGAGACGCTGCCGTGGCGGCGGGCGAGGGCGTGGGCGACGGCGAGGACGCGGGCGGAGGCAGAGACGGAGGCGTGGGGCCGGGCGGCGCCGGTGGCCCGCTGCCGGCCTGTGTGCGGGTCGGCGACCTCAGCGACGACGAGGGACGGCGGGCCCGGGCCCGCTACGGGATCCCGGACGGCGTGCTCGCCGAACGGGACGCCCGGCACCCGCTCACACTCCGGCTGCTGTCCGAGGTCCGGTCGGCCGTTCCCGACGCCGCCGTCACCGGCCCCCTCGACCGGCACGACGTCTTCGCCGCCTACCTCGACCTGATGTGCCTGCGCGTGGCGGTCCGCCTCGCCGCCGCCGGCGGGCTGCGCGGTACGGCCGTACGACGGCTCGCGGCGCGGGTGGCCGGGCAGGTGCACGAGGCCGCCCGGCGCAGCCTCGGCCCGGGGCAGGGCGAGCTGGACCGCGAGTCGTTCGAGGCGGTGTTCCCCTGGGGCCCGGCCCCGGCCCGGCTCGGCGGCGGCACCGGCTGGGCCTCCGCCGTCCTCACCGAGGGCCTCCTCGTGCCGGCCGGCGACGGCTACCGCTTCGCCCACGAGGACCTGGCCGACTGGATCCAGGGCATGCACCTGGACCTGGACGAGGCACTGCGCGCCCTGGTGCACCGCGCGAGCGAGCCGTGCGGCACCCACCGCCCCGTCCCCGTGCCGCACCACCGCGTCGGCCCCGTCGTACAGTCCCTGCTGCTCCTGGCCCGCCAGCAGGGTGTCCACCAACTCTGCGCGCGCCTGGAGGAGTTGGTCGACGCGCTGGACCACGACACCGGCTCCTGGTGGGCCGCCAGGCTGCTCGCCCGGACCCTGCTCCAGGTCCCGGACGCGAGGCCGTACACCGACGTGCTGTGCCTGCTCGCCGACCGCGTCGTCGCCTGGCGCCGCGCCCGGCGCCCCGTGCCGGCCGAGTTCGGCCCCGCCTTCTGGACCGCGCTGCCCCTCACCGACGCCGAGCGCCTCGACCTGCTGCGCCCGCTGGTGCTGGCGGACGCGGCGCCGCCCACAGAGGGCGACCGCTACCTGGACGCCGTCGCCCAACTTCTCGCCGCCGCCCCGGACGCCGTGCAGCCCCTGCTCACCCGCTGGTTCGACGACGAGCGGCCGTTGCCCGCGACGCCGCACGCCACCGTGGCCACCGCGGCACAGGCGCTGCTGCACACCCACCGGCACGGCGCCCTGGACGGGCTCACCGAGGTGCTGGTGGCCTGCGCCCACCGGCGCGCCGACGAACTGCTCGGTGTCCTCGCCGAGGAGGAGCCGTCGGCCGTCTGCCGGGCGGTCGACCGCTGGGCGCACGACGAACGCCCCGCCCGCCGGGTGGCGGCGGTGGCGTTCGGGCTGCGCGCGGCGCCGCACGTGCGCTCCGAGGCGGACCGCGGGCTGCTGCGCTACGCCGCCCTCGCCCTGCTCGCCCGCCCAGCCGACTGCACCCTGCACGGCGGTGCCCTGGGTGTGCTGGTCCGCGACCCGCACACCCGCGACCGGTACCTGCCCGCCGCCCTGCGCCACTTCGCCGACGGTGACCCGCAGTTCCCGCCGAGCGCCCTGGTCCCGGCCCTGACCACACACCCGGAACCGGTCCTGGAGGCGTTCCGCGCCCGTCTGCGCGCCCCGGACGCCGGCGGCCCGGAGTCCGGGGCGGCCCTGCGCACCCTCGCCGAGGTCACCACCCCGGCCCTCGCCGGCAGGGTCGCCGCCCTGGTCCGGGAGGCGGTGCGGCTGCGCCCGGAGACCGCCGGACATGTCGCCGGCTATGTCGACCGCGGCCTCGAACAGGGCCCCACCGCCCGCCCGGTCCTGCTGCCCCTCGTCACCGGCCTGCTCGACGGCGGCCCGGAGCCGGTCCGGGCGGCCTTGGCCACCGTCCTGGCCGCCGCCGGCACGCCCGCCTCGCGCCCGCTCCGCCGCGAGCTGCTGGAGTTCCTGCTCGCCCGGGAGCAGGACCCGGCCGTCCTGGACGCCGTCCTGCACGCGGCGGTGGCCCCGGGGGACGAGGCGGGGGAGGGGACAGGAGAGGGGGCGGGGGCCCCGTCCCCGGACGAGGACCGCGACCGGTGCGGGGACGGCCTGAGCAGGGACGGCCTGAGCGGGGACGGCCTGAACGGGGACGGCCTGAACGGGCACGGGTACCGCCGGGAGGACGAGATCCGGGGCCTGATCCACCGCACCGGGCTGCTCCTCGTCCGCACGCCCGAGGGTGCCACCCGTTTCGACCGCGGTCTGGTCGAGCTCGGCCGGCACGTGCCCGGTTTCGCCGCGCGCATGGCCGGCTGGCTGACCGACGCCCCCGACGACTGGGCCGCCGTGGTGGGCCCCAGTGCCCGCCGCATGATCGAGAACCTGGCGGGCGTACGGGTGCCGGCCTGAGCGGGCGGGGACGCGCGCGTGCGGGTCCGAGCGGGCATGGGGCGTACGGGAACCGGACCGTGCGGCACCGTGGAACGTGCGCCCCGTCACAGCCCCCATGCCGATGCCGGCGCGGAGCACCCGGCATGGCACCCTTAGACCTGCACAACGAGGTCAAGGTAGATACGGACACGGGTTCGAGGAGCGGTCACAGTGCAGCGCTGGCGTGGCTTGGAGGACATCCCCCAGGACTGGGGGCGCAGCGTCGTCACCATCGGTTCGTACGACGGCGTCCACCGCGGCCACCAGCTGATCATCGAGCACGCCGTCGGCCGCGCGCGCGAACTGGGCGTCCCGGCGGTCGTGGTGACCTTCGACCCGCACCCCAGCGAGGTGGTCCGCCCCGGCAGCCACCCGCCGCTGCTCGCCCCGCACCACCGCCGTGCCGAACTGATGGCCGAGCTGGGCGTCGACGCGGTGCTCGTCCTCCCGTTCACCACCGAGTTCTCGAAGCTCTCGCCCGCCGAGTTCGTGGTGAAGGTCCTGGTGGACAAGCTGCACGCCAAGGCGGTCGTGGAGGGCCCGAACTTCCGCTTCGGCCATAAGGCGGCCGGCACCGTCGAGTTCCTCACCGAACAGGGCAAGGTCTACGACTTCGAGGTCGAGGTCGTCGACCTGTACGTCACCGGTGACGCGGGCGGCGGCGAGCCGTTCTCCTCCACGCTGACCCGCCGCCTGGTCGCCGAGGGCGATGTCGCGGGCGCCCGCGAGATCCTGGGCCGCCCGCACCGCGTGGAGGGCGTCGTCGTCCGCGGCGCCCAGCGCGGCCGGGAACTGGGCTTCCCGACGGCCAACGTCGAGACGCTCCCGCACACCGCCATCCCCGCCGACGGCGTGTACGCCGGATATCTGCACGTCGAGGGCGAGGCCATGCCGGCCGCGATCTCCGTCGGGACGAACCCGCAGTTCGACGGCACCGAGCGCACGGTGGAGGCGTACGCCATCGACCGCGTCGGCCTCGATCTGTACGGCCTGCACGTCGCCGTCGACTTCCTCGCGTACGTGCGCGGCCAGGCGAAGTTCGAGACGCTGGAAGCCCTGCTGGAGCAGATGGCCGTGGACGTGAAGCGCTGCCGGGAGATCGTCGCCGCCGAGGCGTAGGTCTCGCGCCCCGCAGCGCGGACACGGCGAAACCGAGACACGGATCAACGAAACGGAGAAGGGCGGCCGGTGCGTCGAGCACCGGCCGCCCTTCGTCGTGCCGGCCTACTGCTGCTGGGGCGGGGCCTGCGGCGGCTGCTGGCCCTGCGGCGGCTGGGGATAGCCGTACGGCTGGCCGGGCTGCTGCGGCGGGTACGGCTGCTGGTCCGGCGCCGCCTGCGGATGGGGCTGCTGCCCCGGGGCGGCCTGCGGGTAGGGCTGCTGGCCCGGCGCGGCCTGCGGGTACGGCTGGCCCTGCTGGCCCGGCGCCGCCTGTCCGTAGGGCTGCTGGCCCGGAACCTGCGGGTACGGCTGGCCCTGCTGGGCCGGGTAGGGCTGCTGGCCCGGAGCGTACGGCTGGGCCTGCGGATGGGGCTGGCCCTGCGGATGGGGCTGCTCCTGCGGATAGGGCTGGTCCTGCGGATAGGGCTGTCCCGGCATCGGCTGGCCCGGCATGGGCTGAGCCGGCATCGAATGGCCCGGCATCGGCGGGGCGGCCACCGGCGGCGGGTTGCCGTCGCTCGTCCACAGCCCGTGCGCCTGCTGGTGGCGGGTGAAGTCCTCGGCGACCAGCGCGGCCAGGTTGAAGTACGCCTCGCGCGTCTTCGGCCGCATCATGTCGAGGTCGACCTCGGCACCGGCGGCCAGATGCTCGTCGAAGGGCACGACCACGACCGCGCGGGTCCGGGTCTCGAAGTGCGACACGATGTCATCGACCTTGATCATCTTGCCGGTCTCGCGGACCCCGGAGATCACGGTGAGGGACCGGGAGACCAGGTCGGCGTACCCGTGCGCGGACAGCCAGTCCAACGTCGTACTGGCGCTGCTCGCACCGTCCACGGACGGCGTCGAGATGATGATGAGCTGGTCCGCGAGGTCGAGCACGCCGCGCATGGCGCTGTACAGCAGACCGGTGCCCGAGTCGGTCAGGATGACCGGGTACTGCCGGCCGAGAACGTCGATCGCGCGCCGGTAGTCCTCGTCGTTGAACGTGGTCGAGACCGCCGGGTCCACGTCGTTGGCGATGATCTCCAGCCCGGACGGCGCCTGGGAGGTGAACCGCCGGATGTCCATGTACGAGTTGAGGTACGGGATCGCCTGGACGAGGTCACGGATGGTGGCCCCGGTCTCCCGGCGCACCCGTCGGCCGAGCGTTCCGGCGTCCGGGTTGGCGTCGATGGCGAGGATCTTGTCCTGCCGTTCGGTGGCGAGGGTCGAGCCGAGCGCGGTCGTCGTGGTGGTCTTGCCGACGCCGCCCTTGAGGCTGATGACCGCTATCCGGTAGCAGGACAGCACCGGCGTACGGATCAGCTCCAGCTTGCGCTGCCGCTCGGCCTCCTCCTTCTTGCCGCCGAGCTTGAACCGGCCGCTCGCCGCCGTGGGCCGTCCGCTCTTCGCCTTCTGCCTCTTGTTGTTGAGCAGCCGGTCCGCGGACAGCTCGACGGCAGCCGTGTAACCGAGCGGCGCGGCACCGGGGTTGGTCGGCTGCCGCTGGTCGTGCTGCACGGGCTGCGGCCACGCGGCACCGGAGCGGGGGTCAACCGGCGCCTGCGGGGCCTGGGACGCGTCGGGGGCGACGGCCGGGCCACTGCCGTCCGGGCTCTGCGGGGGCTGGGGGAAGCCGTAACCGCCCTGCGGCGCGGGGGGAGTGGGCGCGCCGGGCTGCGGGAAGCCGTAACCGCCGGGCGGTGTGGGGGCGTTGGGGTTCGGCTGGGGCGCCGGGGGCTGGGGGAAGCCGTAACCACCCTGCTGTGCCGGGGGAGTGGGCACGCCGGGCTGCGGGAAGCCGTAACCGCCGGGCGGTGTCGGGCCGTTGGGGGTCGGCTGCGGGCCGGCCGCCGGCGAGGTGGGCTGGTTCGGCTGGTTCAGTTGGCTGGGCTGGTTGGGCTGGTTGGGCTGGTTCCACGCGGCGGGCGCGGGCTGCGGCGCCTGCGGCTGGAAGGGCGGCTGCTGGCCGGGTGCGCCGGCCGGACCCTGAGCGGGTCCGCCTGACGGTCCCTGGCCGGGTGCGCCTGCCGGTGCCTGACCGGTCGGCCGCGGTTGCTCACCGGGCATCGGTCCGGGCTGCTGCGGGGCGGTCGGCTGCGGCGCGGGCTGCCCGGTCTGCGCGGGCCACTGGGCCGCGGGAGCCGGTGCGGCGGGCTGGTACGAGGGAGGCAGCGGGGGCATCCCGGCCTGCGGCGCGGGCGGCGGGGTCCAGCCGGGCTGGGCACCCTGGGGACCCGGGGGAACGGGCGGTACGGCGGAGTGCGGGACACCGGGACCGGCCTGAGGGACGCCGGGCTGCTGAACACCGGGCGCCGGGGCGCCGGGGTGGGCCGCGGCGGGCTGAGGGAAGCCGGAGCCGCCCGGCTGCGGGGCACCGGTCTGCGGGACGCCCGGCTGCTGGGCGTCAGTGTGCGGCGCGGCGGCGGGCTGGGCAACGGCGTCCGAGACACCGTCACCCGGGGTGCTGTCACCTGCGGTGCCGTCACCCGTGGTGCGTTCACCCGGCATGCCGTGAGACGGAGTGCTGTCCTGCGGCGCGCCCGGCTCAGGCGCGGTGCCCGCGCTCACGGCACCCGCGGCCACGGCGCCCGAGGTCTCCGGGACGTCGTAAGGCGCCGCGTCGGACTGCGCCGGGTCGGACTGCATCGGGTCGGCCTGCGCCGCGTCGGCGGGGCCCTCCGGGGCGTCGGGACGTACGGCGTCGGCGGCACCGCCCTCGCCGGCGGCCTTCTCGGCGACGCCCTCCTCGGAGGCGGTGTTCTCGGCGACGGTCTTCTCGTCCGCGGTCGGCTCCGCGGTACCCGGCGCGGCCGAGCCCTCGGTGGCGTCCGCCGGGCCACTCTCGCCCTGCTCCTCGGCCCCGCCGGACGGAGAGCCCTCGGCGTCGGCGGTCTCCGCGACGGCGTCCTCCCGCGTGGCGGCCTCGCCGCCGGACTCCCCGGCGCTCGCACCCTCGACGGAGCCCTCGGTCCCGAGCGTGTCCGGGGCACCGGCGGATCCCGCGGCATCCGAGGCGCCGGCGGCCGTGACGTCAGACGCGTCCGGGGCACCGGCGGAACCCGTGGCTTCGGAGCTGTCCGGGGCACCAGTGGAACCCAAGGCGCCGGAGGCGTCCGGCGCCCCGGCGGAGCCCTCGGCACCGGAGACGGCCCCGGTGCCCTCCTGGCCCGCCGCGGCAGAGCCTGCCGCCGGGCCCTCGCCCGCGGGCCCGTCCGGCTTCCCGAGCGCTGACGCGCGCTCGGCGATCTCGGCCATCTGGCGCTTCAGGGCGACGGCGGAGAACCGCATGGTCGCCCCGCTCTCCAGGTCACCGTTGTCCGGCTCCGGCTCCGGCTCCGGCCCGACCGCGGCGGACGCGGCCGGCGCGTCCCGCCGGTCGGACTGGGGCTGCTGCGGCTCGAAGCCCTCGGGCAGCTGCACCGGGACGGGCTGGCCGGCCGGAGGCGTGGGCTGCGCGGCCGGGGCGTACGGAGCACCCTCGGCGGGAGCCGGGGGAGCGTAGGGGCCGTTGGGCGCGGGCGCGGGCACCGGCGGGGCGTAGGGCGTGCCCTGCGGCGGAGTGAACGGGTGCCCCTGCGCGGGCGGTGCGTAGGGGGCACCCTGCGGCCCGGTGAACGGAGTGCCCTGCGGAGGGGTGCCCGTCGGCTGGGCGGCCGGCGGTGGCGTAGGAGCCGACGGGAACGACGGCACCCCGGAGGCGGCCGGAGCGCCCGGGTCACCGACGGCACCGGAGCCGCTCGGCCCGCCGAAACCGCTCACGCCCGCGGAGCCGGCCGGGGCGCCGGAGCCCCCCGAAGTGCCGGACGCGTTCTGCGTGTACCAGGCGGGGGGAGCGTAGTCGATGGTGAACTCGCCGGTGGTCTCGACGGCCTCCGCGTCGGGCTGGTCATCGCCGGGTGTGTCCCAGCCCCCGCGCATCCCGTCCCGATCGCTGCTCACAGTTCCTCCTGGTGTGGTCGAGCACCCTCATGCCGTGCCGGGGCGACCATGTCGTGTCGTACCGAGTCGTCCGTAGTCGTTCGGGGCAGTCCGGTTCACCGGTCCTCCCCCAGGACACCGACACCCGGGTCCACGGGTCCTGTCATCGCGCCCGCACCCAGCCTAATCACCATGAGCCACACCTCGGCAGGCCCGCCCGTCTCTCCGCACCCGACCACCAGGTCACCGCACGTCCGGAGAACGCCGCCACGGCCGTGGAACCGCACACGACACCCTGAATAAAAGGGACAGGGAAGGGCAGTTCAGTCCATCCGTCGAGGCGTGCCCAACAATCCGATCTCGGCGTCGGTGGGTTGCGTCAGCACGTACTGCCGGTCACGGTCGGTGCACCACAGGGTGACGCCGTCGGGCAGCGCCGGCAGCGACTCCACCTCGGTCCGCGACAGCCCCATCGTGCGCCCCAGTTCGCCCGCCTCGTCCGGCGACACCCGCTGGATGCCGGCGAGCCGCGCCTGCCGCAGCAGCCGGGGCGCCACAGGGCTCAGATACGGCAGCAGGGTCAGCACCGACTGCCAGGGCCCGGACACCACCCGGCCGCGCGGGGGCCGCATACCGCAGTCCCGCACCACGAGCACCGGCGTACCGGCCGAGGCGCCCTGCGGCGGGACCCGACCGACCTCGTACACGGAAAGTCCGTTCTGCCCGCCGCCCATGGCGTGCACCATCTGCATCCACGCCTGCGGCCGTCCGGTCTCCACGGCGACCCGGGCACCGGTGGCCGCCGAGCGCAGCGCCAGCACCTGCGCGGTCCACAGGCCGCCGATCAGGACGACGTCGTACGGGGTGGGGCGGTTGATGCCCAGCACGGCCGGCTGGCCCTCGGCGTCGACACCGGCCACCACGCCGTCGTCTCCGATGGGCAGGGCGAGCAGGTCCAGTTGCTGCGCGGACAGCCCGTGCCGGCCGTGCCGGGGCCCGATCAGACCGAGCCCGTTCCGCAGCCGCTCGACCGTCCGCCGCGTCCCGGACGGCTCCTGCGTCCCCCGCCCGGGCGCGCCCGGCGCCGGAGCGGTCGTGGGAATCGTCGTCACCGCACACCTCCGAGGGGCAGAGTGGCCAGCATGCCGGGCAGCTGCTCACGGTCGAGCCGGGCCAGGCCGGCTCCGGACTGCCGGGCCGCTCCCTCCAACGCGCGCCGCGCCGCCACGAGTTCGTCGTCGCTGCGGCCGGTCACCCGCAGGTGCCCGCACAGCGACACCTCCTGCCGCTCCCCGCGTGCGAGCGTCAGGCTGAAGGTGGTCGCCAGGGCCGGTATCGCCGTGACCCCGGCGACGAACTGCGGCAGGGACTCGGCCCGGCCGCCGCCCAGCTGGGGCCATCGGCGCACCCAGTACGTGGTGTGCCGCCGGTTGTCGCAGCGCCAGCTGCGCCCGGACTCCTCCGTGCGCCGCTCCCGGGTCTCGCTGCGCCCCGCCTCGGCGGTGACCAGCGGGTTGGCGCACGCCGAGGTGGCGAGAGCCGCGACCAGCTCCTCCTCGTCCAGCACCCGCGCCCGGAACCCGGCGCCGGCCAGCCGGCTCGCCAGATGGTCCGCGACCCGCACGACGCACTTCTGCGCCCCCTCGGGACCGCCGCCGCGGGCGGCCACGGCCTCCGCGCACAGCTCGGGGTCGAGCTTCAGCGCGATCCAGGTGATGCGCACCGCCGGGGCGCCGGTCTGCTCCTGCAACGGCAGGTAGTTGGCGACGGCCACGGACTGCTGGGGCAGGTGCAGCGCGGGCGCCGGCTGGGTGTGCAGCACGATCTGGGCCGACTCCAGGCGGATGCCGTCCACCTCCAGCGCGTCCCGCACCAGGCCCAGCGGCAGCGGCTGGCGGGTCCGCTCGGCCCGCAGCGCGGTCGCGTCGGCCTCCACCTGCAGCACGGCCGTGACGAACGTGCCGTCCCCGACGATGCCGACCGGACGCCGGTCACGCGCGCCGTACGAGTTCGTACGCAGGGCAGGCTCGCACTCCACCGCCGGGACCAGTCCGGGTTCCGTGCCCGGCGGTATCGGGGTGTTGGCGGCCCGCTTCTGCCGCGCCCGCAGCTCCCGCGCGGTGGCCAGCCACTCCGGCAGGGACCGGCCCCGCCGCCGTACGAAGGCCACCAGGACCAGCAGCAGCGCGACCACCGCGGCCGGCACCAGGGCCGCCATGCCGATGGCCCAGCCGACCAGCAGCACCGCCGCCGCCAGCTCCACCAGCACGAGCCGTTGCAAACGGAACGAGCCGGCCCGGCCCGGCCGCTGCCTGAGGCCGAGCGCGACCTGCTGCCGCTCCCCGCCGCGCTGGGCGGACCCCTGGCGCGGCGGCGTCCCGGACCCGGCCGCACCACCTCGTGCCGCCGACCGGCCGCGCGCCCGCGTCCGTGTTCCGGAAGCCATCACTCCATCCCCCCGATTTGCTCACAACTCGCTGGAACCAGGCCACTGAACAAGGCCCTTGAGGGCCCAGGTACCCTACCCGCTCCACGAGACCCGCTCCGTACCAGGCATAGTAGGGGCCGGGTCCGACAACGGAGGGCGGGGGAGCGTGGTCCCCGGGCGCGCTCCGCGTGAGACACGGGGAGAAACAGGCACAGATGGCATCTCGGCGGGACCAACTCAACGCCTACACCTTCGCGAAGCGCCGCATGCTCGCGTCGTTCGTGCAGTCGTCACCGGATGGCTCCGACGAGGGGGCGCCCCGGCCGCTGCGCGCGATCCTGCCCAGCGCGATCGTCGGCGTGATCGTGCTGGCCGCCTTCGGCGCCTGGGGCATGTTCAAGCCGACCGCGCCGGAGGGCTGGGACAAGCCGGGGCAGAAGGTGATCATCGCCAGCAAGTCCACCACCCGGTACGTCGTGCTGGAGACGAAGCACAAGGTCCAGCTCCACCCGGTCCTCAACATGGCGTCGGCCAAGCTCGTCCTCGACACCCAGAGCGACGTCGACGTCGTCACCGTCGACGAGTCGATCCTCGACAACGGCAAGATCCCGCACGGTGTCACCATCGGTATCCCCTACGCCCCCGACCGGCTGCCCTCCGGCAAGGAGGCGGGCGCGGCCAAGCAGTGGGCCGTCTGCGAACGCCCGAGCGGCAGCGGCAGCTCCATCCAGAAGGCCGCGTTCGTCCTGGCCGCCCGGGACCAGGACAAGCTCCAGGGCACCAGGGAGAAGCTGCACGGCGGCGAACTCCTCTACGTCGCCACCCCGGACAAGAAGCAGTACGTCGTCGACGCGCAGGGCCGCGACTACCCGGTGGACGCCGACGACAGACTGCTGCTCCAGACCCTCGTGGGCGCCGACAGCACACCGCAGCAGGTGACCAAGGAGTGGATCGAGACCCTGCACGCCGGCGACGAGATCGACTTCCCGCCGGTCACCGGTGTCCCCGGCGCCGCCGCCAACGCCCCCGGCCAGCTGGACGAACAGGCCAACCGCGTCGGCATGGTGCTCCGGGCGCCGGTCAACGGCCAGGAGGAGTACTTCGTCGTACTCCCCGGCCGGGTCGCCCCCGTCTCCGACTTCGTCGCCCAGCTCCTGCTCACCAGTGAAAACCTCGTGAAGCTCAATCAGGCCGGACACGCCCTCGAGGTCAGCGCGGGCGCCATCACCCGGGGCGCGCCGTTCGCCGCCGAGCACAAGTGGCCCACGGAGAAGCCCAAAGCGGTCAACAGCCCCTCCACGGCCGACGGCAGCCGCAACACCGTCTGCAACGTCCTGAACCACGTCGACCCCGACAACGGCGAGACCACCCTGAGCACCTGGGCCGGCACCGACTTCCCGGCCGTCCTGCCCACCGGCTCCTCCAGCGCGTACGTCACCGCCGGCTCCGGCCAGCTGTACCGCCAGTTCCAGGGCTCGAAGACCACGGTCGGCGGCGTGTTCCTGGTCACCGACACCGGCTTGCGCTACGCCCTGCAGTCCAACGACGACAGCGCCGGCGACGACCAGGGCATCGGCGTCTCGGCCAAGAAGCGCAAGGAACTCCAGCAGGAGGCCAAGCTGGCGCAGACCCGCCTCGGCTACGCCGACGTGCGCCCCGCCCCCATCCCCGCGCCCTGGTCGGAGTTCCTGCCGACCGGCCCCCGCCTGTCGACCGCGGCGGCCCGCCAGCCGCAGGGCTCCTGAGGGGTTACGACGATGCTTCTGAGGGCCGGGACGACGACACCCGCACTCCGCCGCACCACCCTGGCGACGACCGTGGCCCTGGCCGCCACCTTGCTGGCGGCGCCGGCCGCCACGGCGGACCCGGGCTCCGACCAGTGCACGTTCGCCAAGACGAACCACAAGTACGCCAGCACGCCCTGGGCGCTGCAGCGCGTCAACCTCGACGAGCTGTGGAGCGAGTCGAAGGGCAAGGGCATGAAGGTCGCCGTCATCGACACGGGCGTCGACACGTCCAACCCGCAGCTCACCGCCGCCGTCAACGCGTCCCTGGGCGCCAACTTCCTGCCGAAGAAGGACAAGAAGGGGCAGCCCATCGAGGACCGCGGCAACGAGAAGGGCACGACCGACACGGTCGGCCACGGCACGCGGGTGGCGGGCATCATCGCGGCCCGTCCCATGAAGGGCACGGGGTTCGTCGGACTCGCGCCCGAGGCCACGATCATTCCGATCAAGCAGAACGACTCGGAGGGCCACGGCACGGCCTCCACCCTCGTCACGGCCATCCGGCACGCGATCAAGGAGAAGGCCGACGTCATCAACATCTCCCAGGACACGGCCGGCGCCGCTCCGGACGAGGACCTGCACAGGGCGGTCGAGGACGCACTGGCCGCCAACATCGTCGTGGTCGCCTCGGCGGGCAACGACGGCCTGGACGGCAACTCGAAGAACACCTACCCCGCGTCCTACGAGGGCGTCCTCGCCGTCGCCGCCTCCGACCGCAACAACGAACGCGCGGCCTTCTCCCAGCCGGGCGACTTCGTCGGCGTCGCGGCACCCGGCGTCGACATGATCTCCACGGTCCCGAAGGGCGGCCACTGCTCGGACAACGGCACCAGCTTCTCCGCGCCGTACGTGGCCGGCGTGGCCGCGCTGATCAAGGCCAAGCACCGCCGCTGGACGCCCCGCCAGATCGTGGCCCAGATCGAGCAGACCGCCGAACGCTCCATTCCCGGCCACGACCGCCTGGTCGGCTGGGGGGTGGTGGACCCGGTCCGCGCCCTCACGGAGGATGATCACCCGATCGAGTCGCCCCGCCCCGATGCGGGCCTCACCCACGCGGAGGCCCCCACCCCCGCCGAACTGACTCTGGGCGAAACCCCTCAGGAACGCACGGCCCGCTTCGCGACGTACGTCGCCGTGGGCGTGGCGGTCCTGGTGGCGGGTCTGAGCGGAGGAGCGGTGGCCCTCCGCGACGCCCGCCGCAGGCGTCGCGCCCTGGAAAGCCGTCCATGAAGTCCATGACGGTCCTCCTGTTCGTCCTCTCCGCGGTCCTCGTGGCCATGGCCTGCGTCAGGGCGGACCGGGTCCGCGCCTGGCGGGAGTCCCTCAACCCCTCGGCCACCGAGCTTCCCGACTCAGCCTTCGTCGTGGCCCGGATCACCTTCCTCACCCTGGCCGCGTTCGGTGTCTACTACGGCTTCCAGAGCGTCTCCCTCGCCGACGGCATGGCATGGAGCGACGACGAATTGGCCAGCGCGGTCAGCGGCGCCACGGACTCCCTGGACGGGGAGGTCGTCTACGCCGGCCCCCACGAAGGCGTGCCCACGGACTTCGACGGCGAGTACCCCCTGAAGGTCGAGGACGAGGTGGCCGAACACGGCGGCGGCGACGCACCCGGCCTCGGCGTGGACGCGACACCGACCGACCCGGGCGCGTCCGACGAGGCGTACTACACCGTCACGGCCGACGGAACCCCGTCGGCGTTCTGCCTGCACGTGAAAGTGGGGCGGGACAAGAGCGGCGACTACGAGGCACCTGGGATCGCGGGCCGGTCATACCCGCAGAAGGCCTACACCTACAGCGTGACGAGCCGAGAGGGCGAGTGCTGAACCGCTCGTCACGGCCGGCTCCGACGTCGCATCAGCGGCCGGAGAGGGCCCGGCAGGCGTCACTCCCGGCCACGGCAGCCGCATACCCCTCGACGAAATCGCGCATGGCCGACGCCTCCACCTCATGCGAGGTCCGCACCGTGGCCCAGAGGCTGCTGTCCGCCGAGGCGGACGCCGGACAACCGACGAGGCCGACGGCTCCCGTCTTCGAGTAGATGACGCGGCCGCCGGCCGCAGTCGCGTCGGTCGGATCCACACCGTACGCGGAGGCGGCCACGTCGTGCGCGGTGGTGTCCGCATCGTGCTTCTCCACGGCGCTGGAGAAGACGATCTCCCCCTCCACCGAAAGCCGGCAGCGCGTGGCACCGACCGCCGACGACGACTTTGCGCTGATCCTCTCACCGGCCGGCAGCAGCGGCTCCAGCAGAGAGCGGGCCACGTCGGTGCCGCACACATCGCCGGGTACGGCGTACTCGCGGGTCGGTGACGGCGACGAACAGGCAGCCGTCAGACCGACCAGCAGTGCCGCCCCCAGAAGAGAAGCCGCGGAGCGGACCCCGCCCCCGGAGATGTCGCGCATATCGCCTTCCAACGCAGTGAGTGAGAGCGCGCCCGGCCGGCCCCGGCTCAGGCCGGGATCTCGGTGTCCATGTCCTTGGCCATCGCGTGGATATCGGTGGTGGCGTCGTTGAAACCGGTGGCCGTTCCTTCGCTGACCCAGGTGTCTACCTTGTCGGCGTAGCCGGCGTGGTAAGCCTTGGCCGCTTCATGAGCCGCGGTGTAGTTGATGTTGTTGGTGGAGTCCTTGATGGTCTCCCACCGAGTGGCGATGTCCTGGCCCGCCTCGGCCTGGTACTGGCCGGAGTCGTCCTTGTAGAAGGCTTCCAGAACCATGGACGTCACCGTACCGGCGGCACCGCCCACACCGGCGCCCACGGCGGGACTGGCGATGAAACTCGTTCCGACGCCGACACCCGTACCGACGAACCCGGAGATGAAGTTCTTCTTCTGGCTCACGGCGAAGTCGTAGTCGCTGTCCTTCTCGCTGGCGGGGCCGAGAACGGCTTCCTGCCGCCCCTGGGCGAGGAGACCGTTGAACTCGCCCGCCTTGCGGGAAATGCTCGTGATGGTCTCTTGCGGGTCGTGGGGGTACCGCTGGGCCGCGGGCAGATCCGGGTTCAGGTGGTAGTCCATCAGGCTCGCGGTGTACGCCTTCTCGCCGACGTTCAAGGCGGCGTACCCCTCGGGGTTCTGGCTGACCGTGACGAGGAAACGGGTCACCGCGCTGTGGTCGAGCTGAGCGTCCGTACCGGCGAGGGGATAGAGCAGGTCCCAACCCGACTTGCCATCCTTGACGGTGGGGCCGTCGGCCATGGCGCGGTGGATGTCGGGCAGGTACTCGGAACCGATCTGGCCGAGGCTGTCCGACATGTACGAGTGGTCCTTCACGCGGGAGGGATCGTCGGAGACCGAGTCGACGAGCGCACGCATGAGCTTCGCCTGATCGGCCGAGTGGGGAGGCGTGTCGTCGGTCGGCAGCTCACCCGCAGGATGTCCGGTCGTGGCGGCTTCCAGCGCCAGCGCGAGATTGTTCTGGCCCGTGAAGGTCTCGTCGCCATGCAGATTCGACTCCTGCGGCCACTGCCGCTCCTCGAACAGGTACTGGAAGTTCGACAGCGACACCTTGCCCTTCTTGCCGTTGCCGTCCGTGTCCCGTTCGAAGGGGTTGTCCGGGTCGTCCTTGGAGACGTACTGCTGGTTGAAGAAGTCGGTCGCCGCGTCGGGGCTGTTGGACAGGCCCTTGAGATAGCCGGTGAGCGGGTCGTTGCCGCTGTCGTCGCCGATCCGGTTCAGCCACGAACTCCCGCCCATGTGCTGCCACGCGATGTTCCGGTGCTCACCGTTGCCGGTGAGCTTCCGCTCGGTGGCCATGAGCTCGGTTCCGTAGTCCTTCAGGAACTGGTCGTCGTAGTCACCGGTCCGCATCAGGTTGCTCATGACCTGGAAGCCCATGGGGCCACCCCGGCCGCCCCAGAGCGGCTTGTCCCCGATGTCGATCATCTTGCGCTTCCACTCGGTCATGTCCGCGGAATCGCTCTGCGTGGCGTGGGCCAGCGTCAGCCCCAGGTTCCGTTGCAGGTCGTCGAACTGGTCGAGACGCTTGTGCCCCAACTCCCAGTCGCCCCGGTTGGGATCGCTGATCCCGGTCCAGAACTCCAACGTCTTCTGCGGGCCGAGGTCGGTGGCGAAGCGCTCGCCGAACAGCGGGTCGTTCGCGTACTTCTTCAGCCCCGCGTTGAGCCGGTCGAAGTCCTCGACGGACAGGTCGTCGGGGTCCTTCCTGGCGAGCTTGGCCAGCTCGTCGGCCTCCCTGACGGCATCCGCCGCGGTGTTCCGGTCCTTGTAGCTGGCGTCGGAGAAGCCCAGCCGGGACTGGTCGACGATCGCCATGAGCACCGTCTTGGCCGAGTTGTCGCTCTCGGTGGCCTTGCTGAGGATGCCCTGGATCTCGTCGCGGAGCTCGTCGACGTCCTTCTGGTCGGTCGCGCTCGTCTTGCCGCTGGGGTCGGAGCTCCAGTCGGGCCGCGTGTTGCCCCTGACCGTGAACTTGCCGTCCCCGGCGTCGGTGACGGTCAGGTTCTTCTTCCGCCCGCGTGAGACGGCGTCCGTCAACTGCTGGTGATACGACTTCAGCTCGCCCTGAGTGTCGCGCAGGACGTTGCGGATGGTGGTCGCCTGCGTGTGGGCGTCGCCGAACTCGCCGGCCGTCTTGCCGATGAACTCCCTCGAGACCTGTGCGTTCACTCCGGCCCAGTCGGCCTTGAGTGCGGCCTTGTGCAGGTCGTCCTCGGCGTCCTTCTTCAGGTCGGCGAGGTGGTCCACGAGCGTCGACCAATCGGTCACCGCGTCGTCGAGTAACTTGAAGTTGGCGTGGTACAGAGCGTTGAAGTCCATGGGGTGCCGTCATCCTTCGGGGGTAGCGGTGTCAGCTGACGCGGAGGGAGGTCCCGCCGTCTCCTGCCGGTGCCGCTACTCCTTCTTCTTGCTCTTGTCCCCGTACACGGAGTTCTTCTCGCCCGGCGCCCCGACCCGTTCGTCGAACCCGTCGTCCAGCGCGTCGATGCTGCTCATCTGCCGCTGGATGTAGTTCTCGTCGTTCGCGTGCATGGCCTTGGTGGTCTGCATGTGGTTCGAGATCTGGGCGCAGGCGTCCATCAGGGACTTCAACTGCTCCTCCCAGCGGTTCGACACGTGCTGGAGCCCGGCGCCGAGGGCAAAGCCCTGCTTGGAGAGATCGCCGGCCGCGGAGTCGCTGCTGGGGGTCGCCACCCGGGCCTTGTCCCAGAGCTGGTCGTAGAGATGGTGGGCGGAGCCGCCGATCTTCTCCAGGTCTTTGCGGCCCACCTTGAGGTCGCCGGTCTCGCTGGGGAGGGTGTAGGAGCCGCCGCCACCCGGGTCGACATGGTTGAGCTGTATGTTCGGCGACTGCCCCTGGCCAGCCTGCGCCTTCAGTTGCTCCCATTCGTCCCATGCCATGGAAGGGCCCCTTCCCCGCGGTTAGTCCGGTGACGGGTCAAGCTAGCAACCCATGCTGGGGAAAATCGCGCCATGTCTGTTATGTGCGATGTGTCGCGCGTGAAAATTCGGCGGAGGAGGGTTTGGGGCGGCGCTACCGACCTGCTGGAGGGGGCGCCTGTCGGGGCTGCCGGGGATCGGGATCGCTGGGAGGCGAACTGTTCGGCAACGGCTGGTCCGGTTGCCGCTGTCGGGTGAGGTTTTGTGGTTGCAAAGTCACTCCCCGGTCCGCCTCCACTGTGGCGCTCGGCACGTGCCTGTGAAGCTTCTGCGCAGATGCCGGGCCCCTTCTGTCGTTATTGACCGTCATGTCGATCTCGGTCAGCCATGAGCCGGTCACTTCGGGACAGCATTGCAACTGAACTGTCGAAGAGTTCAGTTGGCCGCGATTTACACAGTGACTACAGTGGTCGGGGATGGATCCGAGGTTGGGCTGCGTGCCCCTCGGTCTGTCCAGCTGTACCAACGGGGAGACGGGGAAGGGGTCGCGGTGGGCGACGGTGGCGGCTCGGATCTGAGGCGCGGCATCGATGCGCTGAAGGAGTTCAAGGGCAAACTCGACAATGCGCTGACCGACTTCGAGGAGGGGCACGGAAGCCCGTCCAAGCTCGCGCAACAGTCGCTCAGCCGGGGGTCGTTCGGAGGCACGAACGCCCCGTTCGACGAGGCGGGCGACCTGCACACGGCGTACGAGACGGTCCACACGCGCCTCACTCACCTGTCGAAAACCCTGGGCATGCACATTGAGGCGCTGAAGCTGGCCTCGCACGCGGCCGATGTCACGTACGACGGCAACGATGACGAAGTCCAACGCCGGTTCTGGCAGATTCGGGCGCATCTCGATGCGCAGTACCGGGACGACGTGAAGAAGGCCGCTCCCGCCGACAAGCAGGCGGGGGAGCACAAGGGCGACAACAAGTCGACGGGGAAGACGGACCTCTCGTGAGCGACGACTGGAAGCAGAAACCCGAGTACAAGTCCGCTGCGCAGCAGGTCGACAAGGAGGTCGGCGAGCAGGTCGCGCCGATCACGACCGCGCAGGGCATGCTGGCCCACATGCCGTTCTTCGGCGGTGGTGTCCGGGTCAACCTGGTCGGATCGACGAACTTCGAGGACCACGACCTCAACGACATGATCGACCTGGTCGAGCATGCCAATCCCGAGCACCTCGAGTCGACCAGCAAGTCCCTGTTCGACGCCGGCAAGGCCATCCGCAAGGCCGCGACGGACCTGGAGCAGCACCTCAAGGTCGACTGGAAGGGCCAGGGCGCCGACTCCTTCCACGACTGGACGCGGCTGCTCATCCAGTACACCAACGGGCTCGCGGGCTATGCCGATGAGGCCGGCACGCACATCTCCGTGGCGGCCACCGGTCTCGCCTCCGCCCGCACTGCCATGCCGCCCAGGGACACCCGGCCGGCGGACGAGCAGAAGCGGCCCTCCGAGCTGCCCAAGGCCAAGCAGGTCGACAGCAATCCGGACTACGCGGCCGCGGTGAAGGCCGAGAAGAACCGCCAAGAGGCCATCAACCAGATGAACCGGCTGGCCTCGTACTACAAGGTCGCGGCGACGGACCTGAGCAAGCAGAAGGAGCCGGAGCCGCTCAAGCCGATCACGGATGTCGGAGTGCCGAGGGCGGCCTATGACAGTGGGAGCCGGCGGTACGGTTCGGGGGCCTCGTCGGCAGCTTCGTCGGCGCCGACGGCCACGGTTCGAGACGATTTCGCGGAAGGCCACACCGGAACGGGCACGTCGCACGGGACGGAGGTCAACGGGCACGTACCGCACGTGCCGCCCATCAGGGAAGTCCACGAGCCCGTCGGGCCTTCCGGCCACGATGTCGGAACGGAAATCAACACCACGACCACGCTGCCTCCCCAGCCGACTCCGACTCCTCCCGCCCCTCCGGCACCCACCCCGCCGACAACCGGCGGAGGTGGCTGGCAGCCGCCCCCGTTGCCGCCGGGGCCGACGGTGCCTCCCGTCACGCCGACCTCAGGTCGTACTCCCGGCTACAAGCCGACCGGTCGGCCTCCCGTGACCGCGCAGGGGCGCACCGGTCCTTCGAGCACCGGAAGTGGCCGAGTGCCGCAGGGCCCCACGGGCCAGCCGGGACGTACCGTCTCCGGCGGCCGCGTTCCGCAGGGGCCGATGGGTCAGGCGGGACGTTCCGTGCCCGGCGGTCGCACGCCGCAGGGCCCGATGGGCCAGGCCGCTCGTGCGATGGGGCGGACGGCACCGGCGGGTCAGTCGGGTGCTCGGGGACCCGTTCAGTCCGGCCCTTCGCCGATGGGGCGCAGTGTCACCGGCGGAACCCCGAAGAACACCAACACGCCTGGCGGACGTACCGGCACCACCGGTCCCACCGGTCCGGTACGTAACGGTGTCGTGGGAGGCAAGCCCGTCACGGGCCGCACGTCCGGAGGGACGACGAATCCCCGTGTCCCGCGCGGTATGGTCGTCGGCGCCAATGAACCGGCTTCCACTACGCCGGCAAAGGGCACCATCGGCCAGCGAGGCGTTGTCGGCGCCGCTACGCCGAAGACCCAACCCGGTGCGGGCCAGGCGGCGCTGCGCTCGGCGAGCAACCCCGAGGGTGTCATCGGAGCGCCCCGTAACTCTGCGAAGGGCCCTGAGTCGAGCGGTGCGGGGCTCGGTCGCGGAGCGATGGGCAGCCGTCAGGCCCCGGGTGCTGAGGCCGGCCGTACCGGGGGGACGGGCGAGAAGGAACAGCGCCACCCGTCGCGGAAGCGGCGCGATGAGCCTCAGACGAGCGACTGAAACACGAGCGAGGACGTACACAGGCATGAAGCCAGGGACCGGTCGACGCGGCACGAGGATGGCCCTCCTGACGAGGCGCAATGCACGGCGCCTGTCGGCCGTGTGTTCGGCACTCGGCGCGCTCGTCATCACGTCGGCGACGCTTGCTCCGGAAGCTGCGGCCTTGGACGTTCAGTCCAAGGAGTGGTACCTGGACGCGATGGGTGCCGAGGACATCTGGAAGATCAGCACGGGCAAGGGGGTGAAGGTTGCCGTAATCGATGGTGGGGTCAATCCGTCAACCTCTTCCCTCAAGGGTCAAGTTCTGGTTGATGAAGTGCCCAAGCCCGTGGCTTATCACGTCACCCACGACGACAACGGACACGGCACGTCCATGGCCGAAATTATCGCGGGCACGGGAGCCGGTGGGGGAATCAAGGGCCTCGCTCCGAATGCTAAGATCATTCCCTTCCGGGTAGATCTGGGGCAATTGAGGGGAGCTGATGAGATCAGCAAGACCCCCGATGGTGCCACAGCAATTCGAGCAGCCGCCAACACCGATGCAAAAATCATCAACATGTCCATGGGTGGCGGTGCCCCGAGTGACGAAGAGCAAGCCGCTGTGAAGTATGCGGTGTCCAAGGGTAAGTTGCTCTTTGCTTCCATCGGAAATGATGGGGACAGAGGTAACATGTCGTCGTACCCTGCCAATTACTCCGGCGTAATCGGTGTGTCCGCGATCGACAAGTCCGGAACCGTGGGCAAGTTCTCCACATTCGGAGACTATGTGGACCTCGCGGCTCCGGGGCTGCACATCCCCTCTTGGTGCGACGGTACGTTCACCGAGTACTGCGACACCGACGGCACCAGCCCCGCCTCCGCCATCGCCTCGGCCTCCGCCGCTCTGGTCTGGTCCGTTCACCCGGACTGGACGGCCAACCAGGTCCTGCGGACCCTCATCGACACGGCAGCTCGTTCGTGGGCGAAGGACAAGCCCAGTAAATACCTGGGCTACGGCGGTATGCGCCCCCGGCGTGTGCTCATCAACAAGAACATCAACCCCGGGCCGGCCGACGTCGATCCCCTGGCCAAGGAGAACGGCGACGGCACCTCGCCGTCCCCCAGCTCCTCGGCCAAGGACCCCTCCGGCAAGCCGACCAAGGACGCCGGCTCGGCCGGCGGGCCCACCTCTGCCGCCGCGAAGGACACCGACTCCGGCAGTGGTGGCCAGACTTGGGTGATCATCGGCGCCGTAGCCGCCGTACTAGTCATCGGAGGCGCCGGTTTCGCCGTGCTGCGTGCACGCCGTAACTCCTGAGCGGTCTCCCGCATACCTGCTCCCTCACCGAGTGAGCAGAAGCCCGCTTGCCGTCGGTGCTGACGCCTGACTCATGGCCCAGTACGCCGGCAAGGTCAGTTCACAACGAAAGGCATGGAAATGGCTTCAGGGCGTCAGAAGGTCAGCGACGGCGACATCATTGCCCTTGAAAAGGAGCTTGCGCACCGCTTCGAGGGGATCAAGGGCCAGCTCCGGGATCTGCAGAGCATCATCGACAGCCTCGAAGGCCACTGGAAGGGCATCGGCGCCGGCGCGTTCAACACCAAGCAGACCGAGATCAACGAGCGCATGGTCCGGATCGGCAACATCCTCGCCAAGTACATCGAGGCCATGAGCAGCACCCGGAAGATCAAGGACGGCACCGAAGACGAGATCCGCTCGCAGGTGCAGAGCATCGACGTCGACTACGGCGGCTCGCACTCCGCGCTGTCCAGCTACTGATCCCGGCCAGGCCACAACATCTCAGCACGGAGGTAATCATGAGCGCCCAGAACCTCGGCGACCTCGAAGTCTCGTACGGCAACCTCGACCACACCGCCACCCAGCTGGCCGACCACGCGCGGCGCCTCGAGGAGAGCCTCGAGGCCATCAAGCAGAAGGTCGCCGGTGTGGCCGACATGTGGGAGGGCGAGGCCCACACCACGTACACCGAGCAGCAGGCCGCCTGGGACCGTGAGGCCACCGGTATCCACGAGGCCCTCGTCGCCATCGGCAAGGTCGTGCACGCGGCCGGCGGTGACTACCAGGGCGGCGACCGGAAGGCCGCCGGCTACTTCATGTAGGCCGGCTCGGCCGGCCGAGCCGGCCGAGCCGCCTCAGGAGTCGGCCGTACCGGCCGGCACGCCACCGCAGCAGGGTGGGCACGCACGGGAGGTGCCCACCCTCTGTCGTGCCGCACGGCCGCGGCAGAGCGAACACGACGCGGGACAGGGAATGAGTGTCACAGAGGGCGCCACGGGCGTGGCCGCCGGCGGAGGAGCGGGTACAGCCGCCGCGTCGCGGCGGAGGGTGGGCCCGTACACCCTGATCACCGCCCTGGACGACCCTCGGACCAAGGTGCCCGTCCCCGAGCGCCGGTACATCGCGCGCAGCGCCGACGGCCGGCACACCGTCCTGCTCTCCCTCCCGCACTCCGGCGGCGATCCCCTGCGCTTCCTCGCCGAAGCCGACGGCTCCCGCTTCCTCCTCGGCCCCTGCGTGTTGCCTGTCACGGCCCTCGCCGCGCCCGGCGAGGCCGCGTGGTGCGCCCGCCCCTATCTGCCCGTCCTGCCGCTGCCGACGGCCTTCGCCGTGCACGGCGGACCGCTGCCCGAGCGGACGGTACGCGCGCTCGGCGTGGCCCTCGCCGAGACCCTGGCCGTGCTGCACGGGCAGGGCCTGACCTTCGCGGGTGTGTCACCCGCGGCCGTCCTGCTCGCCGCCGACGGTCCTCGCCTCTCCTGCTTCGGCGCCGTACGGGCCGCCGCCCCGGACGGCACGCCCCGCTCCGGGCTGCCGGGCCTCGAAGCGGGCAGCCTGCCGCCGGAGCAGGCGTCCGGCGGACGTCCGCGCCCCCTGGGGGACGTGTACGCCCTCGGAGCGACGCTCGCGTACGCCGCCACGGGCCACACGGCTCCGGAGCGCGACGAACTCCCGGCCGCGCTGCGTACCGTCATCGGCCGGTGCCTCACCCGCGACCCCGGCGCCCGCCCGCAACTGGCGGAGCTGATCGCCGCGCTGGCCGGTGAGTCCGCCGCCGACTCCGCCGGTCTCCTCACCCCCGGCTGGCTCCCGGGCCGGTTGATCGCCGCCCTCGCGCACCAGTCGGCGGCCGTCCTCACGGCGGAGACCTCCGTCGGGCCCGCTCCCGCCCACCCCTCCCACCGTCAGAACTGAAGACGGCCGATGCCCTCCCCCCTCACCCACGACGACCCCCAGGAGATCGGCCCCTACCGGCCCGTCGCCCGCCTCGGCAGCGGCGGCATGGGCACCGTCTACCTGGCGCGCACCGCGGGCGGCCGTACCGTCGCGCTGAAGACGATGCACGCCCGCATCGCCTCCGACCCGGCCTTCCGCACCCGCTTCCGGCTGGAGACCGACGCGGCACGGGTCGTGGGAGAGCGGTACGGCGCCGGTGTCGTCGACGCGGACGCACGGGCCGAGACACCCTGGCTGGCCACGGAGTACGTGCTCGGGCCGCCGCTGGACGACGCCGTCGGGCTGTGCGGTCCGCTGCCCGAAACCACCGTTCGGGCGCTCGGTGCCGCCCTGTGCGGGGCGCTGGGCCAGCTGCACGCCTCCGACGTCGTCCATCGTGACCTCAAGCCGTCCAACATCCTCGTCACCGCCTACGGTCCGAAGGTCATCGACTTCGGCATCGCCCGCGCGGCCGGGGACGAGCACCTCACCCGCGTCGGGGCCGCGGTCGGCACGCCCGCCTTCATGTCGCCCGAGCAGGCCGGCGGACAGGAGCACTCGGCGGCCGGTGACGTGTTCGCGCTCGCCGGGCTGCTCGTCTTCGCGGCCACCGGGCACCCGCCCTTCGGCCATGGCCAGGCGGCCGACCTGCTCTACCGGGTGCAGTACACCGAGCCGGACCTGACCGGCGTCCCGGAGAGCCTGGTCCCCGTACTCGCGCAGTGCCTCGACAAGAACCCCTTCCGCCGGCCGACGACCGACCGGCTGGCCTCCCAGTTGCACGACGGAGCAGGGGAGTTCGCCGATCATCTGCCGGACACGCTGCTGGCCGACATCGCGCGGCGGGCGACCGAGGTCTGGCAGATCGTTCCCGATCGGCTGCCCGCTCCGGCCGACGTGCCGGACACCGCACCGACGGCGGCGCCCGCTCGCTGGTCGCGTCGGCGGTTGCTGCTCACCGGGACGGGCGCGACAGCGGCACTGACAGCCGCCGGTGCCGGGGCGTGGGCCCTGACCCGGCGGTCCGGAGCGCAGCCGCGGCCGGCCCCCGGACCGAGCAACAGCCTGCTGCCCAGGAAACAGCTGGACTCCCTCTGGCAGATCCAGATCCGCCCGGACGACCTCTTCGCGGACGTCATGCCCCAGGGGCAGCTCCATGTGGTGGACGACATGGTCGTGACCGTGGCGTCCGAACTGACGGGCGTGGTGGCGCGGACGGGCCACCGGCAGTGGTCCCAGCACCTGATGGACAGCGACTGGGAGGTCGCGTCCGACGGCGGGCGGCTGCTCGGTCTGGGCCCGTCGGACGATCGCGCGAACGGCAGGGCCGGCGGCGATCCGCTGCTCCTGGCCTCGATCAACCTCCGCACCGGAGAGCTGGCCGACCCCACGGTGTCCCTCGGCGACTTCAACGGGGAACTGGTGGCGGACCAGATGGTGTGCACGGCGAACGGTGTCGCCTACGTGGCGGCGGGCCGGGGAAAGTACGTCGACACCACCTTCTCGGCCGCCCAGACCTGGTACCTGTTCGCCTACGACATGGACGCCGGCAAGCTGCTGTGGACGAAGCCGCTGCCCGCCCGGCGCCCGGGCTCCGTCCGGCTCTACTTCCTGTCCGGCTCCGTCGTCGGACGTCACCTCGTGGCTCTCCAGGAAGCCGACGACGGCACCGTCCACGCCGTCGTGCGCGACATCCGTAACGGCACCGTCCGCTGGGACCGCCCCCTCGACGGCGTCAAGGCCGGCCGTGTGCAGCAGCCGCTGACCGCCGACGACCACCACCTTTATGCCGGCGCCGGCCGACTGCGCGCCCTGCGGCTCGGCGACGGAACAGTGGCCTGGGACACCAGGACCACCAGACCGGGGCGCACATACGGGCTGCCCGCGCTGAAGGACGGGACGCTGTACGCGGTGGAGAAGGGCCTCGGGCTCGTCGCGTTCGATCCGGTGAGCGGCCGCGTGAAGTGGGAGGAGAAGGGCGGCCAGGGCGCGGGGGCCGATCTGAACGCCGCGCCCGTGATCGGCACCGCGTACGGCTACAGCAGGCGCGGGTCCAGGCTGTGGGCCGTCGACCTCTCCACCGGTGCCCCGGCGCATTCCTACAAGACCACCGGCAACCGCTTCATCGCCCATGAGAAAGCCAAGGCGGTCATCGCGCAGGGCGGCGGCTTCCTGGCGGCCTTCCCCCTGCGGTGAGCCGTCCGGTGCGAAGAGAGAGCGATCAGCGATGAGACCCCTGGAGACCGGCGACCCGATCCGCCTCGGCCCGTACCGGCTGCTCGGAGTCCTGGGCGAGGGCGGCATGGGCAAGGTCTACGTCGGCCAGGACCACGCCGGTACGGTCGCCGCGGTGAAGGTCCTCCGCCCGGAACTGGCCCATGACACCCACCTCGCCCAGCGCTTCGTGCGTGAGGCCCTGGCGGCGCGGGCGGTCCGCAGCCCCGGCGTGGCGGCGGTGCTGGGCGCCCAGACCGAGGGCGGCCGGCCATGGATCGCCACCGAGTTCCTCGCCGGACCGACCCTCGACCAGATCGTGGACCGGCACGGCCCCCTCGACGACCCCAGGCTCCGTGCCCTGGCCGCGTCGGTCGCGCGCACCCTGCGGGACATCCATGCCGCCGGCTTCGTGCACCGCGACCTCAAGCCGCCGAACATCGTGCTCACCGCCACCGGCCCGAGGATCATCGACTTCGGCATCGCGCGCCCCGAACACGGCCTGACCCTCACCACCACCGGCCAGATCCCGGTCACCCCCGGGTACGGCGCCCCCGAGCAGGTCCTCGGCCGCCGTGTCACCCCCGCCGCCGACGTCTTCTCGCTCGGTGCCGTCCTGGTCTACGCGGCCACCGGGCACCGCGCGTTCCAGGGCGCGCACGTGGCGGCCGTCCAGTACGAGGTCGTCCACGGCGAGCCCGACTGGCAGGGCATCACCCCCGGGCAGCACGCGCTGATCGTGCCCTGCCTCGCCAAGGACGCGAACCTCCGGCCCGCTCCGGAACAGATCGCCACCGTCTTCGCCGGGCCGAAGAAGGCCGACGCGGTGTGGAAGCGCGGGCCCGTGGCGGACGCGGTCAAGGAGCGGGAGCGCGAGGTACGAGAGCTGTCCGCGCCGCTGCTGACGACGCAGACCGGGGCGGGCCCGTCCAGAAGGCGCCTGCTCACCGGGGTCGCGGCCGGCGGTGCCGTACTCGCGGCGGCCGGGACCGGGACCGGATGGTGGCTGCTTCGCGGCAGCGGGAGCGGCCGGCACCGCACCGAACTGTTCACCTACCCGCCCGCCGTGAAGACGCCGACGGCGCGCCTGCTCTCCGCCGACGACGGCGACTACATCATCGGGGGCTCACCCGAGCCCCTGTGGACGACGACCGGGGTGACGAGCGGTAGGGCACCCGGACCGTTGCCGATACGGGACGTCGTCATCGTCGGCAACCCCGTCACCGGTGTGGTGGCGCTCAACGCCGTCGACGGCAAGCGCCGCTGGAGCGCTCCGACGATGCAGATGACCTGCCGCTTCCTGTCCCTCTCCGACCGGCTGCTCGTGGCGGCCGACGACGCCGGCACGCTGCACACCTTCGTCCCGTCGACCGGAGAGCCCAAGTGGACGGCGAAGGCAGACGTCGAGATGCTGCTGACCTCGGACGCGGAAGCGGTCTACCTGCTGACCAAGGACCAGCGTCTGCGGGCCGTGGGCCGCGCCGACGCCAGGATCCGCTGGACCGTCCCCGTACCGGCGGACTTCCGCGGCAAGTTCCTCCCCAGATCCGTCGCCCACCGGGGAAGGCTGGTCGTCACCACGACCACCGGGCATGCCATGGCCGTCGACACCGGCACCGGTCGCACCGAGTGGACCGCCCGCGGCCTGGCCAAGGACCGGTATCTCTTCCCGGCGGTCCGGGACGGCGTCGTCTACCTCAACGGCAGGACGCTCTCCGCGCGCCGGATCTCGGACGGCGGGCAGCTGTGGTCACACACGAAGCGGCACTACTACGACAGCAGGAACTACGAGTGGTCACGGCCCTGCGTCTACGGCGACATGCTCTACTCGAGCGCCTGTGACGACTACGGCTACCCCTACGGCTTCGGCCTCCCGGAGGGAAAGAAGCGGTGGGACGGCGGACTGGCGGTGAACAGCAATGATCACCCCATCGTCCTGCAGGGCAACGGTGTCTGGCTGCTGGACGGCTCCACCGTGCGGGCCGTGAGCAAGGACGATCCGACGGAGGTGTGGTCGTACGATCTCCAGTCCGGCGCCGACGACACCGCCTTCGCGGCCCACGGCAACCGCGTCTTCGTGACCACCCCCACGTCCCTCCGAGCCCTCCCGGTCTTCTGACCGCCCCACACAGCCGACGGCATCGCGAAGTCCCCGGTGGAACCGGTGCCCGCCGCGCAACCGAGATGCCGAATCCGGCGGCCGAACGGCCGCCGGATTCAGAAAATGTGCGACTGATGCCACTGCTCTGGAGTCGCCTCAGTACTCCACATCCACCAACCCGGTCTGAACCAACGGCTTCCCCCGCTTGCGGGACACGAAGACGCCCCGGCCCGCGGGCATCGGACGCGGGCGGACTCCGCCGAGGACGTCGCCCTCGCCCGGGTCGCCGGCCATGACCAGGCCCTGGGCGCCGAGTTCCTTCATGCGCTGCATGAACGGCTCGTAGGACGCCCGCCCCGCGCCCGCCGAGGAGCGGGCGATGATGAAGCGGACACCGACGTCGCGGGCGAAGGGCAGCATCTCCACCAGTCCGCTGAGCGGGTTGCCGCTGGACGTGGAGACCAGGTCGTAGTCGTCGATGACGACGAACACCTGCGGGCCCCGCCACCAGCTCCGGTCCCGCAGCTGCTGCGCCGTGACGTCGGCGGTCGGCGTACGGCGCTGCATCAGGTCGGCCAGCGCCGCCATGTGGTGGTCCATCTGGCTCGACATCGGGATGTACTCCGCCAGATGGGACGCCGGCGTGATGTCCAGCAGCGAGCGGCGGTTGTCCACCACGAAGAACTTCGCCTCGTCGCCGCCGTACCGCAGCGACAGCTGCCTGATCAGCAGCCGCAGCAAGTTGGACTTGCCGGACTCGCTCTCGCCGAAGACGAGGAAGAACGGGTCCTGCTCGAAGTCGACGAAGACCGGCTCCAGGTTCTCCTCGTCCAGCGCGAAGGCGACGCCCCGATCCCGGAACCGGTCGCCCGGCGGCAGTTCGAGCGCCTCCAGCTGGCGCGGCAGCAGCCGCACCTTGGGGGCGCCCGGCGCCTGCCAGTGGCGCCCGACCTCGGTGGTGAGCGCGGCCGTGGCCTCGGCCAGGTCCGTGTCGGAGGTGAGACCGTCGATGCGCGGCACCGCCGCCATGAAGTGCAGCTTCTGCGGGGAGAGACCCCGGCCGGGGACACCCGCGGGGACGTTCACCGCCACCTTGCGGTCGATCTCCGAGTCCATCACGTCACCCAGCCGCAGCTCCAGGCGGTTCATCAGGTGGTCCTTGAGGTTCGACCGGACCTCCATCGAACGGGACGCCGTCAGCACGAGGTGGATGCCGTAGCCGAGACCGCGCGCGGCGATGTCCAGGACCGCCGGCTCCAGGCCCTCGTAGTCCGTACGGAAGTTGCCCCAGCCGTCGATGACGAGGAAGACGTCCCCCCACGGCTGGTCCGTGACCGAGATCTCGCCGCGGGCCCGCCGGGTGCGGAAGTCGGCGATCGAGGCGATGCCGGCCGTGCGGAAGTACTCCTCACGGCGGGTCAGGACGCCGTACACCTCGGAGACCGTACGGCGGACACGCTCGGGGTCCAGGCGCGAGGCGATGCCACCGACGTGCGGCAGGCCGTCCACCGCGGCCATACCGCCACCACCGAAGTCCAGCCCGTAGAACTGCACCTCGTGCGGGGTGTGCGTCAGCGCGAAGGAGCAGATCAGCGTGCGCAGAAGCGTGGACTTGCCGGACTGGGGACCGCCGAGGATCTGCATATGGCCCGCCGCGCCCGAGAAGTCGAGCATCAGACGGTCGCGGCGCTGCTCGTACGGCTTGTCGACCAGACCGGCCGGGACGATCAGGCGGCCCGCGCTTTCGTAGCCGGGCTGGGTCAGACCGCGGCCCTGCACCGCCACCAGGCCGGGCAGCAGCGCGTCCATCGACGGCGGACTCTCCAGCGGCGGCAGCCACACCTGGTGCGCCGCCGGGCCCTGCGCCTCCAGCCGGCGCACGATCACGTCGAGGACGGTGTCGGCCAGCGCCTCGTCCACCTCGGGCTCGGACTGCGTGCGCTGCTGCGGGATCGCGGTGTACTGCACCGGCACCTCGGTGGCCGTGAACAGCACCGGCCGCCGGTCCACCGGCAGCTGCCCGCCGGGCAGGGCCGCCCGCTGCGCCCCCGCGCGGTACACGCCGGAGACGTACGCCGCCTTGAACCGGACCATCTCGTCCGTGCCGAACTTCAGGAAGCCGGAACCGGGGACGTTCGGCAGTTCGTAGGCGTCGGGGACGCCGAGCGCGGCACGCGACTCGGCCGCGGAGAAGGTGCGCAGACCGATCCGGTACGACAGATACGTCTCCAGGCCGCGCAGCCGGCCCTCCTCCAGACGCTGCGAGGCGAGCAGCAGGTGCACGCCCAGCGACCGGCCGATACGGCCGATCTGCACGAACATCTCGATGAAGTCCGGCTTGGCGGTCAGCAGCTCGCTGAACTCGTCGATCACCAGGACGAGGGACGGGATCGGCTGCAGCGGGGCACCCGCCGCCCGCGCCTTCTCGTAGTCGTGGATGTTGGCGTAGTTGCCCGCGTCGCGCAGCATCTCCTGGCGGCGGTTGAGCTCGCCGCGGATCGAGTCGCCCATGCGGTCGACCAGGGTGAGGTCGTCGGCGAGGTTGGTGATGACGGCCGCCACGTGGGGCATCTGCGCCATGCCGGCGAAGGTCGCACCACCCTTGAAGTCCGCGAGGACGAAGTTCAGGGTCTCCGAGGAGTGGGTGACCGCGAGACCCAGCACCAGTGTGCGCAACAGCTCCGATTTGCCGGAACCGGTCGCGCCGACGCACAGGCCGTGCGGACCCATGCCCTCCTGCGCGGCCTCCTTCAGGTCCAGCATCACGGGCCGGCCGTCCTCGCCCAGACCGATCGGCACCCGCAGGCGTTCCGCGAGCGCACGCGGGCGCCAGGTCCGCTTGGTGTCGACGGACGCCGCGTCCCCGAGCCCCAGCAGGTCGGTGAACTCCAGGTTGGCGAGCAGCGGTTCGTCGTCGTCACCGCCGGACGCCATGCGCAGCGGCGCCAGCTGCCGGGCCAGCGCCTCGGCGGACTCGTAGGACAGGACGTCCGGGCTGCCCTCGTACACCTCGCCGTGCCCGGACTCCAGGCGCAGCAGGCCGGGCTGTACGACGATCGACAGGTCGCCGCCCGCCGTCGTGAGCTCGCCCGGCACCACCTCGACCACGGTGACGCCCTGGAGCCCCTCCGGGTTGGCGAGTATCGAGTCCGGCAGCAGGGACAGGTCGTCCAGCACCAGCACGATGTGCGGTTCGTCCAGCAGCGGCGCCGCGCCGGGGTGGAAGCGCGGGCGGCCGTTCAGCCGTGCGGCCAGCAGGTCCTCCAGCTCGCGCGGGTCGGAGCCGATCAGCCGGCGCGAACCGGCGCCGTCCACCGCACCGGGCGCCTGCACATGCGGCAGCCACTTCGCCCAGTCCCACTGCGGCAGCGCCTCACGGCCCGCGGCCACCGCGATGAGCAGGTCCTGCGGGGAGTGCAGCGACGCCAGCGAGCCGACCAGCGCGCGGGCCGAGGCGCGTACGGACTGCGCCTCACCGCTGACCGTGACGTGGTAGAAGGCGCGCAGCGACACCGCCATCGGCAGGTCGCCGACGGTGCCGTGGGCGGCAAGGAAACGCTGCATCGCGCCCGCGGTCAGCGGCTCCAGCTGCTCCACCGGACCCGTCTCGGGGGCGAGCAGCGGGGTCGCCAGCGGCTGCGGGCCGAGACCGATGCGGACGTGCGAGAAGTCCTCGTCGCCGGGCCGCCGCTCCCACACCCGGCTGCCCTCGGCGACGAGCGCCCAGAGCTGCTCGGGGGAGGGGTGCAGGTAGTACTGCGCGTCCCGCTGCGACTTCGCCGTGGAGACGGCGGACTTGCGCGTCTGCGACAGGTAACTGAGGTAGTCGCGGCGCATGTCGGCCAACTGGCCCTGGGAGCCCCGGCGGAAGCGCACCACCATCGCGATGGACATCGCCACCGTCGAGGCGATCATGATCATGCCCATGATCTTCATGAACGGCTGGCCGTTCGTGAAGAAGAAGACCACCGAGCCGCCCATGCCCAGGGTGGGCAGGAGCTGCATCAGCACGCTCTCCTGAGGCCCCCGCGGCAGTTCCGGCGGTGGCTGGACAGCGACCTCCTCCGTGGGCACTTCGGACGGCAGCGCCCTAGGGGGGCGCTTTACGACAATCTGGCTCACCGCTCACCAATTCCCTTGCCCGACCCAGGCTTTCCGCCCACCGCCCCGTGTCCGGCGAGCGCAGGCCGCCGCGTGATCCTACTGAGTTCATCCGGCACGGGTGAGCGGTAGGGTGCCGAATGTTCGCGTGAGCACACGCCGAGCAGGCTGGATGTACCGGGACAAACCTCTCAACGGAGAGGCGGGAAGACCCCGGAATCCCGCCGTGCGGCACCCGCGCCGCCGCGCACCGGTCAAACCGGCACGGGACCTTCACGACATAGACGCACCACCACCACTGAGGGGGAGCAGCAGGTGAGCATGACGGCCGCCGCCACCGGCGGACCCGGGACGGGAGCCCCTTCCGCGTCCGGCACCGGACTCGGCTTCTGCCGGGTCACCATCGTCGCGCCGGACAGCCGTATCGACGTGGCACTGCCCGACGACGTCCCCGTCGCCGACCTCTATCCGGAGATCCTCCGGCTGTCCCAGCAGAGCCCCGCGGCGGGCGCCCCGGTCGGCTACCACCTCGTCCGCACCGACGGCACCGTGCTGGACAGCGCCCGTTCCTTCGCCGCCCAGCGCATCCTCGACGGCGAACTCCTCACGCTGCGCCCGTTCGCGGAGTCCCTGCCGCCGGCCGTCTTCGACGACGTCGCGGAGGCCGTGGCCTCCTCCGTCACCAAGCAGCACAGGCTCTGGAGCGGCGACCTGACCCGGGCCGCGGGCCTCGTCGGCGGCGGAGTCCTGCCCGCGCTGCTCGCGTTCGTGGCCTGGACCGCCGACCCGCGCCACGACATGCACGGCCTGGCCGGCATCCTCGCCGCCGTCACCGGCATCCTCCTGGTCGTGCTCGCCGCGGTCCGCGCCCGCGTCTACGACGACCGCGGCTCCGCCGTCGCCCTCGGCCTCGGCGCGCTGCCCAACATCGGCGTCGCGGGCAGCGGACTGCTGCCGCTGAGCGACGGGGAGGGCATCGGCAGACTCCAGTTCCTGCTGGCGTGCGCCGCGGTCCTCGTCGCCGCCCTGATCCTCACTCTGTGCTCACCGCACGGCGACGGCCCCTTCGTCGCCTTCGTGTTCGCCTCGACGGTCGCCCTGATCGTCGTCTTCGTCGCGACCCTCACCGACTGGGCCCCCCGGGAGATGGCCGGCCTGTGCGCACCGGTCGCCGTCGGCGCACTCGCCTTCCTGCCCGGCATGTCCATGCGGTTCGCCCGGCTGCCGATCGGCTTCGAGAACCCCAGCAGCGGCACCCCCCGCTCCGCCTACGGCACCGAGACCGCCGCCCAGGAGCCGGTGGACACCGACCGCATCGAGGCGCAGGCGCGACGCGGCCACGAACTCCTCGTCGGCCTGGTCGGCGGCTGCGCACTGCTCGCGGTCGGCGCGTCGGCCGTGCTCGGCTTCTCCGACGACATCTGGGCCCAGCTGCTCGCGTGCGTCACCGGCATCGGCATGCTCATGCGCGCCGGCCTCTTCCGGTACACCGCCCAGGTCGCCGCCGTGCTCGCCGCCGGCCTCGCCTCCCTGGTCCTCCTCGGCCTCGGCCTCGCGCTGAACCCGCCGCCGCACATCATGCTGGCGGCGCTGGCCGGCGACCGTACCGACCTCGACATCCGCACCATCTGGCTGATCGCGGTCATCGCCCTGGCCACGGCCCTGGTGACGGCCCTCGGCCTGATCCTGCCGCGCGGCGGGCTGACCCCCTTCTGGGGGCGCTTTCTGGAGATCTGCGAGGGCTTCGTCCTGCTGACCCTGATCCCGCTCACCCTGGCCGTCTTCGACGTGTACGCGAAGGCTCGCGCCATGACCAGCTAGAAGCGGGACGGACAGGAACGGAAGAAGGGGCGGCACGCGCGCGTGCCGCCCCTTCTCGTGTGCACCGCTCACCGCGCGTCGAGATCCCGCGCGCCGCTCACTGCACGTCGAGGCCCCCGTTGTGGGCCATGGGCTTCAGATCGAACTCCCCGTCCCGGGCTCCCAGCACGAACGCCCGCCACTCCGCCTCCGTGTAGCGCAGCACGGTGTCCGGATCGAGGGAGGACCGCATCGCCACCGCCCCGCCGGGCAGGTAGGCGATCTCCACCCGCTCCTCGTGCTCCTCCGTGCCCGGCGCGCAGTGCCACTCGGCACCCGAGATGTCGAGCGCGTACAGTTCGTCCCGCTCCCGCTCCTTGCGCGCCTTGATCTCCGCTTCCGTCTCCGCCATCGTGCAGCGACCCCTTCCCGAGGTAGGTACGGTCCCGGCGCTCACCCTAGTGGCGGGCACGGTCCCCTCAGGGCGGTTCGCCGACCGGGCGCAAGGTACCCGCCATCGCCTGGTACCCTCAGTGACGGCCGTTTGTGTACGCACCCCCGGAACCGTTCGGTGTTCCGGTGGCAGCGCCCAGCGGATCCCGCCTCCGAGTAACGGAAGCTCCCCCGAGACGAAGACCGGGGGCGCTCGGTGGCCATCACAGACTATGAGGAGTACGCGTGTCGCTCGACGCCGCTACGAAGAAGCAGATCATCGCCGAGTTCGGCCAGAAGGAGGGCGACACCGGCTCCCCCGAGGTCCAGGTCGCCATGCTCTCGCGCCGGATCTCGGACCTGACCGAGCACCTCAAGACCCACAAGCACGACCACCACTCCCGCCGTGGTCTGCTGATCCTGGTCGGTCAGCGCCGCCGTCTGCTGCAGTACCTCGCCAAGAAGGACATCCAGCGCTTCCGTGCGCTGGTCGACCGCCTCGGCATCCGCCGCGGTGCGGCGGGCGCCAAGTAGGACGCCGTGAGGGGAGCGGTTCCCGGGAGGACTCGGGACCGCTCCCTTTGCCGTATGCGGGGCTCCGCCGCGCACCCGGCACCCTCCGCCGTCCAGGCGGAAACATGCGGAGTGTCACTCACGCTTTGTAGTGTGGTAGCACAACGCAATACGGACGACACAGCACGACAAGAAAAGGAGACGCGCACCACGCCGCCGCCGGTCCTCGGTAGTGGCCCCCGGGGGGAAGCGAACCCCGGGTGCTTCGATCGAAGACCGGCCCGCACCGCACGGAGCGCCTCTCCACCACCGTCCCCCTGCCACACGGGCAGCCGAGGGACGAAAGACGACAAGTAACGGAGAAAACGCTAGTGGAGAACGAGACCCACTACGCCGAGGCCGTCATCGACAACGGCCCGTTCGGCACCCGCACCATCCGCTTCGAGACGGGCCGCCTGGCCAAGCAGGCCGCCGGCTCCGCCGTGGCGTACCTGGACGACGACACCATGGTGCTGTCGGCCACCACCGCCTCCAAGAACCCCAAGGACCAGCTCGACTTCTTCCCCCTCACGGTGGACGTCGAGGAGCGGATGTACGCCGCCGGCAAGATCCCCGGCAGCTTCTTCCGCCGTGAGGGCCGGCCGTCCGAGGACGCGATCCTCACCTGCCGCCTGATCGACCGCCCGCTGCGCCCGTCCTTCAAGAAGGGCCTGCGCAACGAGATCCAGGTCGTCGCCACGATCATGGCCCTCAACCCCGACCACCTGTACGACGTCGTGGCGATCAACGCCGCGTCCGCGTCCACGCAGCTGGCCGGCCTGCCCTTCTCCGGCCCGATCGGCGGCGTCCGCGTCGCGCTGATCCGTGGCCAGTGGGTCGCGTTCCCGACGCACACCGAGCTCGAGGACGCCGTCTTCGACATGGTCGTCGCCGGCCGCGTCCTGGAGGACGGCGACGTCGCGATCATGATGGTCGAGGCCGAGGCCACCGAGGGGACCATCAAGCTGGTCGAGGGCGGCGCCGAGGCGCCGACCGAGGAGGTCGTCGCCGCCGGTCTGGAAGCCGCGAAGCCCTTCATCAAGGTGCTCTGCCGGGCCCAGGCCGACCTCGCCGCCAAGGCCGCGAAGCCGACCGGCGAGTTCCCGATCTTCCTGGACTACCAGGACGACGTCCTGGAGGCGCTCACCGCCGCCGTCCGCCCGGAGCTCGCCTCCGCGCTGACCATCGCCGGCAAGCAGGAGCGCGAGGCCGAGCTGGACCGCGTCAAGGGTCTCGCCGCCGAGAAGCTCCTGCCGGAGTTCGAGGGCCGCGAGAAGGAGATCTCCGCCGCGTACCGCTCGCTCACCAAGCAGCTGGTCCGTGAGCGCGTGATCAAGGAGAAGAAGCGCATCGACGGCCGCGGTGTCACCGACATCCGCACCCTGGCCGCCGAGGTCGAGGCCATCCCGCGGGTCCACGGTTCCGCCGTGTTCGAGCGTGGCGAGACCCAGATCCTGGGCGTCACCACCCTGAACATGCTCCGCATGGAGCAGCAGCTGGACACCCTCTCCCCGGTGACCCGCAAGCGCTACATGCACAACTACAACTTCCCGCCGTACTCCACCGGTGAGACCGGCCGCGTCGGCTCCCCGAAGCGCCGCGAGATCGGCCACGGCGCCCTCGCCGAGCGCGCCCTCGTGCCGGTCCTGCCGACGCGCGAGGAGTTCCCCTACGCGATCCGCCAGGTCTCCGAGGCGCTGAGCTCCAACGGCTCGACGTCCATGGGCTCGGTCTGCGCCTCCACCATGTCGCTGCTGAACGCCGGTGTGCCGCTGAAGGCCCCCGTCGCCGGTATCGCCATGGGCCTGATCTCCCAGGAGATCGAGGGCGAGACGCACTACGTCACCCTCACCGACATCCTCGGTGCGGAGGACGCCTTCGGCGACATGGACTTCAAGGTCGCCGGCACCAAGGAGTTCGTGACCGCCCTCCAGCTCGACACCAAGCTGGACGGCATCCCGGCCTCCGTCCTGGCCGCGGCCCTCAAGCAGGCCCGCGACGCCCGCCTCCACATCCTCGACGTGATGATGGAAGCGATCGACACGCCGGACGAGATGTCCCCGAACGCCCCGCGGATCATCACCGTCAAGATCCCGGTGGACAAGATCGGTGAGGTCATCGGCCCCAAGGGCAAGATGATCAACCAGATCCAGGAGGACACCGGCGCCGAGATCACGATCGAGGACGACGGCACCATCTACATCGGTGCCGCCGACGGCCCGGCCGCCGAGGCCGCCCGCGCCACGATCAACGGCATCGCCAACCCGACGATGCCCGAGGTCGGCGAGCGGTACCTGGGTACGGTCGTCAAGACGACCACCTTCGGTGCGTTCGTCTCCCTGCTGCCCGGCAAGGACGGTCTGCTGCACATCTCGCAGATCCGCAAGCTGGCCGGCGGCAAGCGCGTGGAGAACGTCGAGGACGTCCTCGGTGTGGGCCAGAAGGTCCAGGTCGAGATCGCCGAGATCGACTCCCGCGGCAAGCTCTCCCTGGTCCCCGTGGTCGAGGGCGAGGAAGGCAACGACGAGACCAAGGACGACGCCGAGCAGTGACGTCCCGTAGCTCGCAGGTGACGGCCCGCCCCTCCTCGGAGGCGCGGGCCGTTGCCCGTACCCAAACCCTCATCAAGGGCCGGAACGGCATCGGCACGGTCCGTAAGACCACCCTCCCGGGCGGTCTGCGCATCGTCACCGAGACCCTGCCCTCGGTCCGCTCCGCGACCTTCGGCATCTGGGCGCACGTCGGCTCCCGCGACGAGACCCCCGCCCTGAACGGCGCCACGCACTACCTGGAGCACCTGCTCTTCAAGGGCACGGCGCAGCGCAGCGCGCTGGACATCTCCGCCGCCCTCGACGCCGTCGGCGGCGAGATGAACGCGTTCACGGCCAAGGAGTACACGTGCTACTACGCGCGCGTGCTCGACACCGACCTGCCGCTCGCCATCGACGTCGTCTGCGACATGCTGACCGGCTCACTGATCCTGGAGGAGGACGTCGACGTCGAGCGCGGCGCGATCCTCGAAGAGATCGCCATGACCGAGGACGACCCGGGCGACTGTGTGCACGACCTGTTCGCGCACACCATGTTCGGCGACAACGCCCTCGGCCGCCCGGTCCTCGGCACGGTCGACACCGTCAACGCCCTCACCGCCGACCGCATCCGCCGCTTCTACAAGAAGCACTACGACCCGACCCATCTGGTGGTCGCCTGCGCCGGCAACATCGACCACAACAAGGTCGTACGCCAGGTCCGCGCCGCCTTCGAGAAGGCGGGCGCCTTCCGGACCCCGGACGCCCGGCCCATCGCCCCGCGCGACGGCAGCCGTACGATCCGCACCTCCGGCAAGGTCGAGTTGCTCGGCCGCAAGACCGAGCAGGCGCACGTCGTCCTCGGCATGCCCGGCCTCGCCCGCACCGACGACCGCCGCTGGGCGATGGGTGTGCTCAACACCGCCCTGGGCGGCGGCATGTCCTCCCGCCTCTTCCAGGAGGTCCGGGAGAAGCGCGGCCTCGCCTACAGCGTGTACTCGTACACCTCCGGCTTCGCCGACTGCGGCCTCTTCGGCGTCTACGCCGGCTGCCGGCCCAGCCAGGTGCACGACGTGCTGCGGATCTGCCGCGAAGAACTCGACCAGGTCGCGCGGAACGGCCTCTCCGACGACGAGATCGCCCGCGCCGTCGGCCAGCTCCGGGGCTCCACGGTCCTCGGCCTGGAGGACACCGGCGCGCTGATGAACCGTATCGGCAAGAGCGAGCTGTGCTGGGGCGAGCAGATGTCCGTGGACGACATGCTGGCGGAGATAGCCGCAGTGACTCCGGACGACGTCCGCTCGGTCGCCCGCGACATCCTGGGACAGCGTCCGTCGCTGTCGGTCATCGGCCCGCTCAAGGACAAGCAGGCCGCCCGGCTGCACGACGCGGTCGCCTGAAACCCCACCGGTTAGGAAGCAGGAACATGAGCAAGCTGCGCGTGGCGGTCCTCGGTGCCAAGGGCCGGATCGGCTCCGAGGCGGTCAGGGCGGTCGAGGCCGCCGAGGACATGGAACTGGTCGCCGCCCTCGGCCGGGGCGACAAGCTGGAGACCCTGGCGGAGACCGGCGCCGAGGTCGCCGTCGAGCTGACCACCCCCGCCTCGGTCATGGGCAACCTCGACTTCTGCGTGCGCCACGGCATCCACGCCGTCGTCGGTACGACGGGCTGGACCGAGGAGCGCCTCGCGCAGCTCAAGGGCTGGCTCGCCCAGTCCCCGGAGACCGGCGTGCTCATCGCGCCGAACTTCTCCATCGGGGCCGTGCTGACGATGAAGTTCGCGCAGATCGCCGCGCCGTACTTCGAGTCGGTCGAGGTGGTCGAGCTGCACCACCCGAACAAGGTGGACGCCCCCTCGGGCACCGCCACGCGCACGGCCCAGCTCATCGCCGATGCCCGCAGGGCCGCAGGCATGCCCCAGGCGCCGGACGCCACCGTCACGGCCCTGGACGGCGCGCGGGGCGCGAACGTCGACGGCGTCCCGGTGCACGCGGTCCGCCTGCGGGGCCTGCTGGCCCACCAGGAGGTCCTGCTCGGCGGCGAGGGCGAGACCCTCACCGTCCGGCACGACTCGCTGCACCACAGCAGCTTCATGCCGGGCATCCTGCTCGGCGCACGCCGTGTCGTGACGACTCCAGGCCTGACCTTCGGCCTGGAGCACTTCCTGGACCTGAGCTGAGACAGACCCTCCCATGCGCGCGAAGATCACTTACCTCGTCACGGCCGCCGTCCTCGTCTTCTACTTCGTCCTGGTCGGCAGCCGCGGCGTCATGCTCATCCAGTCCGGCACGCTCATCACCGTCACCTTCGGCGTGGCGGTGCTGATCCTGCCGTTCATCGGCCTGTGGTTCCTCTGGCAGAACACCCAGTTCGTCCGCAAGGCCAACCAGCTCGCCGCCGAACTCGACGCCGCGGGTGAACTGCCGGTCGACGAGCTGAAGCGCCTGCCCAGCGGCCGGATCGACCGGGAATCGGCCGACGAGGTCTTCGCCAGGCGCAAGGCCGAGACGGAGGCGACCCCCGACGACTGGCGCTGCTGGTTCCGGCTCGCCGTCGCTTACCACGACGCCCGTGACACCCCACGCGCCCGCAAGGCGATGCAGCGCGCCATCGCCCTGCACGACGGGCGGCCCGTCCCGGCGTGACCCCACCGGGCGGCACACAGCGGCCGCCCCGGAGCCGTACCCACGTCCCCGCCCGGACACCGGCGAAATCGAAGTCACCGGTCTGCGCACGCCGGCCGCGCGCCGGCGAATCCGGAGTCACCGGTCTGCGCACGCCGGCCGCGCGCCGGCGAATCCGGAGTCACCGGTCTGCGCACGCCGGCCGCGCGCCGGCGAAACCGGAGGCACTGGTCTGCGCACGCCGGCCGCGCGCCGGCGAAACCGGAGGCACTGGTCTCCGCATGGCGGTCCGGCGCCGGCGAATCCGGAGGCACCGGTCTCCGCGTGGCGGTCCGGCGCCGGCGAACCGGAGGCACCGGTCTCAGCGCGGCGCTCCCGCGCCGGCGAAACCGAAGGGGCCCGGCCCGCGTCATCGCGGGCCGGGCCCCTTCGGCCGGCCGTGGGATCAGCCGCGCCGGTTCTCCGCGGCCCACGCCTCCACCACGTCCGCCGCCCGGTCGAAGGCCACCGGCCGGCCCAGGAAGTCCAGGCTGTGCGTGGTCAGCAGTGGCGGGGTGTCCTCGGCGGAGCGGTCCTTGCGGACGAGCGCCAGGGCCTGGCCCTGCACCGTCCGCGGCAGCCCCAGCCAGCGCACCGGCTGCTGCACCGTCCGCACCGAGACCACCCGCGCCCACGGCATCGTGCGCGTCATCAGGAAGCCGGTCCGGCGCAGCCCCCGCCTGCTCACCCACACTCCCATGCGCAGCAGCCGCAGCGAGCTCGCCACGATCGCCAGGCCCACGACGAGGACCACCCCGCCGGACGAGGCCGACCCCGTCAGCGCGATGAGCACCGCGGCGAACAGGACGAACGAGGCGAGCAGCAGCCCCAGCGCGGCCACACCCACCCGCCAGGGCCCGGGCCGGTAGGGACGCCGCCAGTGGTCCGGGTCGGCGTAGGGCAGCGCGCTCTCGGCTGCCGTCTCGAAGCTGCGGTCGGCCGTCAGAAAGGGCAGGGGCACGGCTGGTCCTCACTCGGTCCTCGCATGGGCTGTGCCCGGTGAGGCTATCCGGCCGTGTTGACGCTCACCAGCCTTGAGCGTCCGGAAGGGTCAGTGCTCCCGTTCAGTGCCCCTGGGACGCCTGGGACTGCTGAGCCGGCGTACCGGACGGCGTGGAGAGCGCCGGAGTGCCGATGATCAGGGCACCGACGAGCCCGGCGGCCAGGGTGAGACCCAGCAGCCAGCGCCCGGCCATCTCGCCGAGGGAGGCCCGCCGACGGGGCGGGGGAGTGACATTGCTGCGGAACCTTTGCGCCTCGGCCAGGAAGGCGAAGGGTACGGGCTCGCGCCGACGGAACATGACGGCTGCAGCTCCTTTCGGGGGTGGGAGATCGAATGTGTACGCCTCACCGGTACAGACGACCGGCTGACACAAAAGGTGCCCTTGTCCCGAAAAATTCGTCGCTGAGTTTTTCGGGCCGACGTGCCGAGGTACCGGCCGGGGCCCCGGCGGGTGCCCCGTAAGGTGGTCGCCAACCACAGCAGTGACGGAAGGACCCCGACCCCCGTGACCACCCCCGAGTCGCTCACGTTCCGCAGCGACGTCACCGTCGAGCTGGTGAAGTCCAGCGCTTCGGACGCCGACGTGCTCTTCGCCGCCCGTGTGTCCACCGCCGGCGAGCAGTCCCTGGACGAGCTGAAGAAGGACCCCGAGCGCTCCAAGGGCCTGATCAACTTCCTGATGCGCGACCGGCACGGCAGCCCGTTCGAGCACAACTCGATGACCTTCTTCATCAGCGCCCCGATCTTCGTCTTCCGCGAGTTCATGCGGCACCGGGCCGGCTGGTCGTACAACGAGGAGTCCGGCCGCTACCGCGAGCTCGAATCCGTCTTCTACGTCCCCGACGCCTCCCGCAAGCTGGTGCAGGAGGGCCGCCCGGGCAAGTACGTCTTCGTCGAGGGCACGCCGGCCCAGCAGGAGGCCGTGAGCAGCACCCTCCGGGAGTCCTACGAGCAGGCGTACGCGGCCTACCAGAAGATGCTGGCCGAGGGCATCGCCCGCGAGGTCGCCCGCGCCGCCCTCCCCGTGGGCCTCTACTCCTCGATGTACGCCACCTGCAACGCGCGCTCGCTGATGCACTTCCTCGGCCTGCGCACCCAGCACGAGCTGGCCAAGGTGCCGTCCTTCCCGCAGCGGGAGATCGAGATGGTGGGCGAGAAGATGGAGGCGGAGTGGGCGAAGCTCATGCCGCTGACGTACGCCGCCTTCAATGCGAACGGGCGTGTGGCCCCATAACGAAGCCTTGTTCCCCTGCCGGGAACGGATGTATGGATCAGCCTGGCGAAGTGTCCGTATTGCGGCATTTAGAGAAGTTCATCTAGCCTGATCAAACGGACCCGGCACTGCTTGAACCCCCGAGCAGGCAGTGCCGGGCTCCTTCTTTGTCCTGACTTTCCCGACACCCCACGGGCACACCTCGCATCGAGCACCGAGTAGCGTGTTACCCATGGCTCCGACCTCGACTCCGCAGACCCCCTTCGGGCGGGTCCTCACCGCCATGGTCACGCCCTTCACGGCGGACGGCGCACTCGACCTCGACGGCGCGCAGCGGCTCGCCGCCCACCTGGTGGACGCAGGCAACGACGGCCTGATCATCAACGGCACCACCGGCGAGTCCCCCACCACCAGCGACGCGGAGAAATCGGACCTCGTACGAGCCGTCCTGGAGGCCGTCGGCGACCGTGCCCACGTCGTCGCCGGCGTCGGAACCAACGACACCCACCACAGCGTCGAGCTGGCCCGCGAGGCCGAGCGCGTCGGCGCCCACGGCCTCCTGGTCGTCACGCCGTACTACAACAAGCCCCCCCAGGAGGGCCTGTACCGGCACTTCACGACCGTCGCCGACACCACGGGCCTGCCGGTCATGCTCTACGACATCCCCGGCCGCAGCGGCGTCCCGATCAGCACCGAGACCCTCGTCCGGCTCGCCGAGCACCCCCGGATCGTCGCCAACAAGGACGCCAAGGGCGACCTCGGCCGCGCCAGCTGGGCCATCGCCCAGTCCGGCCTCGCCTGGTACTCCGGCGACGACATGCTCAACCTGCCGCTGCTCTCCGTGGGCGCGGTCGGCTTCGTCTCGGTCGTCGGCCACCTGGTCACCCCCGACCTGCGCGCCCTCGTCGACGCGTACGTCTCCGGTGACGTCGTCAAGGCCACCGAGATCCACCAGAAGCTGCTCCCGGTCTACACCGGCATGTTCCGCACCCAGGGCGTCATGACCACCAAGGCCGCCCTCGCCCTGCAGGGCCTGCCCGCCGGACCGCTGCGTTCGCCCATGGTCGAGTGCTCTCCCGAGGAGATCGCCCAGCTCAAGATCGATCTTGCTGCCGGCGGGGTACAGCTCTGACAACAGACTTGGCATCACACGGGCTTCACAACTGAATCGACAACAGCAGACGCGGGCCACCGGTGCCCGCACCCCACAACGACAACTGCTTCTGCACGAACGTCACGCGCGCCACGTGCCCGACCGGTACGTGGCGCGCGTGGTTGAGGAGAGTCTTTTGAGTCATCCGCACCCTGAACTCGGCCCGCCGCCGCCGCTCCCCGAGGGCGGCCTGCGGATCACCCCGCTCGGCGGTCTCGGCGAGATCGGCCGAAACATGACGGTCTTCGAGTACGGCGGCCGTCTGCTGATCGTCGACTGCGGAGTGCTCTTCCCCGAGGAGGAGCAGCCCGGAATCGACCTGATCCTGCCGGACTTCTCGTCCATCCGGGACCGTCTCGACGACATCGAGGGCATCGTCCTCACCCATGGCCACGAGGACCACATCGGCGGCGTCCCCTTCCTGCTCCGCGAGAAGCCGGACATCCCGCTGATCGGCTCCAAGCTCACGCTGGCCCTGATCGAGGCCAAGCTCCAGGAGCACCGGATCCGTCCGTACACCCTGGAGGTGGCGGAGGGGAACCGCGAGCGCGTCGGCCCCTTCGACTGCGAGTTCATCGCCGTCAACCACTCCATCCCGGACGCGCTGGCCGTCGCCATCCGCACCCCCGCCGGCATGGTGGTGCACACCGGCGACTTCAAGATGGACCAGCTCCCGCTGGACAACCGCCTCACCGACCTGCACGCGTTCGCCCGGCTCAGCGAGGAGGGCATCGACCTCCTGCTCTCCGACTCGACGAACGCCGAGGTGCCGGGCTTCGTCCCGCCCGAGCGGGACATCTCCAACGTGCTGCGGCAGGTCTTCGCCGGCGCCCGCAAGCGGATCATCGTGGCGAGCTTCGCCAGCCACGTCCACCGCATCCAGCAGATCCTGGACGCCGCCCACGAGTACGGCCGCCGGGTCGCCTTCGTCGGCCGCTCCATGGTCCGCAACATGGGCATCGCCAGGGACCTCGGTTACCTGAAGGTTCCGCCGGGCCTGGTCGTCGACGTCAAGACGCTGGACGACCTGCCCGACCACGAGGTCGTCCTGGTCTGCACCGGCTCCCAGGGCGAGCCGATGGCGGCCCTGTCCCGCATGGCCAACCGGGACCACCAGATCCGCATCGTCGACGGTGACACGGTCATCCTGGCGTCCTCGCTGATCCCCGGGAACGAGAACGCGGTCTACCGCGTCATCAACGGCCTCACCCGCTGGGGCGCCAACGTCGTCCACAAGGGCAACGCCAAGGTGCACGTTTCCGGCCACGCGTCCGCGGGCGAGCTGCTGTACTTCTACAACATCTGCCGCCCGAAGAACCTGATGCCGGTCCACGGCGAATGGCGCCACCTGCGCGCCAACGCCGAGCTGGGTGCGCTCACGGGCGTGCCCCACGACCGGATCGTCATCGCCGAGGACGGTGTGGTGGTCGACCTGGTCGAGGGCAAGGCCAAGATCTCCGGCAAGGTCCAGGCCGGTTATGTCTACGTCGACGGCCTCTCGGTCGGCGACGTCGGCGAGCCGGCGCTGAAGGACCGCAAGATCCTCGGTGACGAGGGCATCATCTCGGTCTTCGTGGTCGTGGACGCCTCCACTGGCAAGATCACCGGCGGGCCGCACGTCCAGGCCCGCGGTTCCGGTATCGAGGACTCGGCGTTCGCAGCCGTACTCCCGAAGATCACGGAGGTCCTGGAGCGGTCCGCCCAGGACGGCGTCGTGGAGCCGCACCAGCTCCAGCAGCTCGTCCGCCGGACCCTCGGCAAGTGGGTCTCGGACACGTATCGCCGCAGGCCGATGATCCTGCCGGTGGTCGTGGAGGTCTGACGCCCCGTCGGCACGGGCCAGGAGCGGGGCGCCTCGATTTGCATCGGGGCGCCCCGCTCCAGTACGTTTACGGCTCTGCCCGACCGGGAACCCCAGCACTTCACGCGCTGGACACAGTTGCCCGGGGCGGGGCGGGAAAACCGACTCAGAACTTCTGATAAAGTCGGAACCGCCGGAAAGGAAAACGCGAAAGCGGAGACCTGGAAAGCACCGAGGAAATCGGATCGAGAAAAGATCTGATAGAGTCGGAAACACCGAAGGGAAGCCCGGAGGAAAGCCCGAGAGGGTGAGTACAAAGGAAGCGACCGTTCCTTGAGAACTCAACAGCGT
>NZ_JACHJK010000010.1 GCF_014203595.1 Streptomyces echinatus | reverse complement strand
GTTACATTCCGAACCCGGAAGCTAAGCCTCACAGCGCCGATGGTACTGCAGGGGGGACCCTGTGGGAGAGTAGGACGCCGCCGAACAAATTTTGATAAAGGTCGGATCCTGAACTTCGGTTCAGGGTCCGACCTTTTTTTGTTGTGCGTAACGTGTCGTTCACGTTGTGAGCACAGCATCCAGGCATGGGAACTGCAGCAATGCTCAGGGCCGCCGGGGTCGGAGTGGGTGACGAGGTCGTCGTGCCGGCCTTCGGGAACGTCGAAGTCGCCGAGGCCGTGACTCTGGCCGGTGCACTCCCCGTCTTCGCCGACATAGACCCGGTCACCTACTGCCTCGCCCCGGTCGCCGTCGAGGCAGCCGTAACCTCCCGTACCGCCGCCGTCGTTGCCGTGCACCGCTTCGGACGGCGAGCCGACATCGACCGGTTGCACACGCTCGGCCAGCGGCACGGGCTGCTGGTGCTGGAGCAGGGCGAGTCCGAGGCGCCGTACGACGAGATAGCCCAGCGCAGGGAGCGGGCTGCCTATCTCGACGCCAAACTGAAGGGCGTACGCACGCCGGACGGTGGTGACGGGCACACCTATCAGCAGTACGTCGTGCGCGTGCCGGGCAACGGCCGGCCGGACCGGGACGCCTTCGCGCGCGCACTGCGTGCCAAGGGAGTTGAGTGCCGGGTGCCGGTGAAGACGCCCGTGCACCGGCTGCCGGAGTTCCGGCGGTGTGTGCCGCTGCCGCAGACCGAGCTGGCCGCCGACGAAACGCTCGCGCTGCCCGTGGACGCCGCGCTCACCAAGCGGGAGATGCAGCGCATCGTGGCCGCCTGCAATGCCCTCGGCGGCCTGCTTCAGCCCGCCTTCTGACCAGGCACCGAACGAATTTGGGAACTGGGGCCCGCTCGGGGTACAGTTTCTTTGTCGCCGGGAGGGAAACCTCGAAGACGACAGGCCCCTATAGCTCAGTCGGTAGAGCGTCTCCATGGTAAGGAGAAGGTCAACGGTTCGATTCCGTTTGGGGGCTCCAGTAAAAAGGCCCCACCCTTTCGGGTGGGGCCTTTTCGTGCTTTCTCACGCTTCCTGGTGGATCCCCGGAACCCGCATGGCCAGAATCGCCATGTCGTCGGAAGGGGCGTCCGAGGCGAAGCGCTCCACCGCCCGCATGATGCGTGCCGCGACCGCGCCCGCCGTCAGACCGGTGCACGTGGTGAGGACGTCGGCGAGGCCGTCGTCGCCCAGCATGCGCGAGCCCTCCCGGCGTTCGGTGACGCCGTCCGTCACGCAGAGCAGCACGTCACCCGGGTCGAGGGTGACCGACTCCTCGTACAGTTCCAGGTCCTCGATGACGCCCAGCAGCGGCTGCGGTTCAGCCGCGGCCGTCACCGTGCCGTCCTGGCGCAGACGCAGCGGGAGCGGATGGCCGGCGCAGACCACCTTCAGTTCCGCGCTGCCGTCCTGTTGCGGGCGCAACTCGCCGTAGAGGAGTGTCAGGAAGCGGCTGCGGTCGCCCTCGTCAAGGATCGCCGAGTTCAGACGCTCCAGCACGGCCGGGCCGCTCAGGCCCTCACGGGCCAGCAGACGCAGCGCGTGCCGGGCGAGACCGGTGACCGCCGCGGCGTTCGGGCCCGTGCCGCAGACGTCACCGATGGCGAAGCCGTACGCGTCGTCGCCGATGGGGAACACGTCGTAGAAGTCGCCGCCGACCTCGTTGCCCTCGCCGGCCGCGCGGTAGATGACCTCGACCTCGACGCCCTCGATGTACGGGGTGCCCGGCGGGAGCAGGCTGCGCTGCAGGGCCTGGCTGATGGCCGTGCGCTCCGAGTACAGGCGGGCGTTGTCCAGGGCCAGGGCGGCCCGGCGGCTCAAGTCCTCGGCGAGTTCCAGGATCTCCTGGCGGAAGTGCTCGTCGGTGGGCTTGCCGAGGGTCAGCATGCCGATGACGCGGTTCCGGGCGACGAGCGGCAGGACCACCGTCTCGCCGCCGACCGCGGCGGCCGTCGCGAGGGTCGGGCCGATGGCCGAGGTGACCTGCTGGGTGGGACCCCCGGCCAGCCCCAGGCTGCGCATCGAGGTGCGCAGGGCCGCCTGGTGGGCGATCTCCCCCGGGGCCGTCCAGACGCGGGCGCCGGGCGTCGGCACCGGGTCCGGCGGCGGGACCTTCGAGAGCAACGACTTGATGCCGTCGATGAGTTCCTCGTCCTCGTGCAGGACGTACGACAGATACGGCTCGGACGCCTGGTCGGCGATGGTGTACACCGCGCACCAGGTGGCCAGGGTCGGGACCGTCATCTGGGCCATCAGGGCCAGGGTCTGGTCCCGGTTCAGGGTGCCGGCCAGCAGGTCGGAGGCCTCGACCAGGAAGCTCAGGGAGCCGCGGCGCAGCCTTTCGAGCTCGCCGAGGCGGGCCGACTCGACGGCCAGGGCGATGCGGTCGGCGGCGAACTGCAGGCGCAGCGCCTCCTCGTTGGTGTACCGGCCGGGTGCCTCGGCCGCGACGCCGAGGGAGCCGGTGAGACGCCCCTCCACCTTCAGCGGGACCGTGACCACCGAGCGCATGCCGGTGCCGGCGAGGAGCGGTACGGCTCCGGGGACGGCGGCGAGGTCGTCGTGGACGGCGGGCATGCGGGCGGAGCCGTAGCGGCCTGGACCGGCCTCGACCGGCACGCGCGCGAAGCGCTGGCGGGCGGAGGGCAGGCCGGCCGAGGCGCGGACCTCCAGTTCCGTCTCGTCGTCCGTCGCGAGCAGCAGGAAGGCGGAGTCGCCGTCGAGCATGTCGCGGGCGCGCTCCACGGTGCGCTGGAGCAGGCCGTCGAGGTCGTCGGGGGCGGGAGAGCCGATGAACACCTCGAAGGGGTCCGTGCTCTGCCCGTCGGAGGCCTGGGTCTGGTCGGTGGCCGGGACTCGGGGCGGGGACTGCAGGACGGCGCGCTCGTGGTCGCGGACCAGGAGGCAGACCGTGGACGGTTCGCCGCCGGTGTCGCGGACTCTGAGGTGGGAGGCGTACACCCGGGCCACGCGGCCGTCGGAGCGGCGGATGCCGTAGGTGCCCTCCCAGCGGGAGAGCCGGAAGGCCTCGGCGATTCCGGTGCCGGTGCCCGGGGTGTGCGGCCAGGCCGCCAGCTCGGTGAGGGGTTTGCCGACGACGTCGGAGGCCGGGTAGCCGAACAGCTCCTCCGCGTCCTCGTTCCAGGCGCTGATGCTGCCCTTGCGGTCCACCTGGAGCACGGCGACGCGGACGCGGCCGTCGGCGAGCGGGAGCAGATCGGCGGGCAGGGCCGGGCCCGCGGTGCGGGTGCCGACCGGGCGTTCGGGCAGATTGAGCTGGAACCAGACGTTCTTGTGGGTGGGGGTGTAGTCCACTCCCCAGCGGGTGGCCAGGGCCGCGCAGAGCTGGAGGCCGCGGCCGCCCTCGCGGTCGGGACTGCCCATCGTGGCCGGGGAGCCCTGGAGGGGGACCTCGCGCTCGGGGTAGCGGTCGGAGACCTCGATGCGCACGCCGTCCTCGGTGCGCAGGCACAGCACCTCCGCGTGCGTGCCGGCGTGGACGACCGCGTTGGTCACCAGTTCGCTGGTGAGGACGACGGCGTCGTCGACGATGTCGGCGAACCCCCAGCCCTGGAGGGTGTCGCGGACGAAGGACCGGGCGGTCGCGACCGATCGCCCGACGGGCTCGAAACTGGCAGCCGCGCGCGCGGTGATCACAGAACTCCTCGGCCGGTCGTCGGCATGCAGGGCTGTCTGGCCGGCCGGCTCGCGCCGCTGCTGCGGCATCAGCTCGCCCGTCGGCTGTGGCTCCGGGGGCTGTCCCCCGGGGATCACTCCGGTGGTCATGGTGTCCGGCCGCCCCTCCGATGCCCGCTTCTACTCGTGCCACCGCCCAGACCGGTCGGACCGGTGCGGCTGGACAGCCGCATGCAAGGTTACTTACCTTCGCCGTCCGAGCGGATGCCGGTCGCGGGTGTTTACGCCCCCAGGGTGTGCGGACGATGTGCGAAGCTGCCGAACTGTTATGGCCTGGTTCGGCCGGGGTGAAACACTGGGCAGGCTTCTGATGAAGGTCGGGCCGGGTGGCGTGTGTTCCGTGAACGGCGGGCAGCAGCCCTGGCGTGGCCGGATGTCGTCTGGCAGAGATACGCAGAAGTAGCAGAAGTAACCGGTACGCGGAAGTAACCGGTATGCCGATGAGCGGCACGCCGGGCCGAAGCGGCCGAGCACAGCAGTGACGGTCTACCCCTCCGGGAGGGACACAGTGGAGTCTGGCGCGGCGACGCGAGGCACGAAGACGCGCGCGAAGGGCGGACCGTCCCTGGGCAGGAACGGTGGTACCACCGAGGTGGACTCCGCTGCCCTGCACCGGCTGCTGGCGGCGCTCGTCTCGATGCGCGACGGCAACTTCCGCAAGCGGCTGACGGTGTCCGGTGACGGCGTGATGTCCGAGATCGCGGCGGTCTTCAACGAGGTGGCCGACCGGAATCTGTACCTGACCGGTGAGCTGTCCCGGGTGCGGCGCATGGTGGGGCGTGAGGGAAAACTCACGGAGCGGCTGGAGACGGGCGCCTGCGAGGGCTCCTGGGCGACGGCCATCGACAACTCCAACGCGCTGGTGGACGATCTCGTCTGGCCCGTCTCGGAGGTCGGCCGGGTGCTCACGGCGGTCGCCGAGGGCGATCTGTCGCCGCGGATGGAGCTGCGGACGCAGGCGCCGGACGGGGGTTCGGGGCATCCGCTGCGCGGTGAGTTCCTGAAGGTCGGCCGTACCGTCAACAATCTGGTCGACCAGCTGTCGACGTTCACGGACGAGGTCACGCGCGTGGCCAGCGAGGTCGGCACCGAGGGCAAGCTCGGTGGTCAGGCCCGGGTGCGCGGGATGTCGGGTTCGTGGAAGGACCTGACCGAGTCCGTCAACACGATGGCGTACCGGTTGACCGCACAGGTGAGGGACATCGCGCTGGTGACCACGGCGGTCGCCAAGGGTGATCTGTCACGCAAGGTGACCGTTCATGTGGCCGGCGAGATGCTGGAGCTGAAGAACACCGTCAACACGATGGTGGACCAGCTGTCGTCCTTCTCCTCCGAGGTGACGCGGGTGGCCCGGGAGGTGGGCACCGAGGGCATCCTGGGCGGCCAGGCCCAGGTGCCCGGGGTGGCCGGTGTGTGGAAGGAGCTGACCGATTCCGTCAACACGATGGCGGGCAACCTGACGGCGCAGGTGCGTGGGATCTCGCAGGTCACCACCGCCGTCGCCAATGGTGACCTGTCGCAGAAGGTGACGGTCCCGGCGCGGGGCGAGGTGGCGCAGCTCGCCGAGACGATCAACCAGATGACCGAGACGCTGCGGATCTTCGCGGACGAGGTCACGCGGGTGGCGAACGAGGTCGGCGCGGAGGGGCGGCTCGGCGGGCAGGCGAACGTGCCGGGCGCGGCCGGTACGTGGAAGGACCTGACGGACTCCGTCAACACGGTGTTCCGGAACCTGACCACGCAGGTGCGGGACATCGCGGCGGTGACGACCGCGGTGGCCAGCGGTGACCTGTCGCAGAAGGTCACCGTGGACGTGGCCGGCGAGATGCTGGAGCTGAAGAACACCGTCAACGGCATGGTGGACCAGCTGTCGGCGTTCGGTGCCGAGGTCACCCGGGTCGCGCGGGAGATCGGTGTCGAGGGTGAGCTGGGCGGTCAGGCGCAGGTGCCGGGCGCGGCCGGTACGTGGAAGGACTTGACGGACTCCGTCAACACGGCGTTCCGCAACCTCACCGGGCAGGTGCGCAACATCGCCCAGGTGACGACGGCGGTGGCGAACGGTGATCTGTCGCAGAAGGTCACCGTGGACGTGTCCGGCGAGATGCTCCAGCTGAAGAACACCGTCAACACGATGGTGGACCAGCTGTCGTCGTTCGCCGACCAGGTGACGCGGATGGCGCGTGACGTGGGTACGGAGGGCCGGCTGGGCGGTCAGGCCCGGGTGGACGGCGTCTCGGGGACGTGGAAGGAGTTGACGGACTCCGTCAACTTCATGGCCGGCAACCTGACCTCGCAGGTGCGGCAGATCGCCCAGGTGACGACGGCGGTGGCGCGCGGCGACCTGTCGCAGAAGATCGACGTTGACGCGCGGGGCGAGATTCTTGAGCTGAAGAACACGATCAACACGATGGTTGATCAGCTGTCCGCCTTCGCCGACCAGGTGACCCGGGTCGCGCGCGACGTGGGTACCGAGGGGCGCCTCGGCGGGCAGGCGCAGGTGCCCGGGGTCGCCGGTGTGTGGCGGGACCTGACCGACTCGGTGAACGGCATGGCCGGCAACCTGACGGCCCAGGTGCGCAACATCGCGCAGGTCGCCACCGCGGTGGCGCGCGGTGACCTCTCCCAGAAGATCACCGTGGACGCGCGCGGGGAGATCCTGGAGCTGAAGAACACGCTGAACACGATGGTGGACCAGCTGTCGTCGTTCGCCGACCAGGTGACGCGTGTGGCGCGCGAGGTGGGCACGGAGGGCATCCTCGGTGGTCAGGCCGAGGTGCAGGGCGTCTCCGGCACCTGGAAGGACCTCACGCAGTCCGTGAACTTCATGGCGAACAACCTGACCATCCAGGTGCGCAACATCGCCGAGGTCACGACGGCGGTCGCCAAGGGCGATCTGTCGAAGAAGATCACTGTTGACGCGAAGGGCGAGATCCTTGAGCTCGTCACGACGGTCAACACGATGGTTGATCAGCTGTCCAGCTTCGCCGAGCAGGTGACCCGGGTGGCCCGTGAGGTGGGCACCGAGGGCATCCTGGGCGGCCAGGCGCACGTACCGGGTGTCACGGGCATCTGGAAGGACCTCAGCAACAACGTCAACCTGATGGCCAACAACCTGACCATGCAGGTGCGGAACATCTCGCAGGTGTCGGCGGCCGTCGCCAACGGTGACCTGACCCGGCAGGTGACGATCGAGGCGCGCGGTGAGGTGGCGCAGCTCGCCGACACGATCAACACCATGGTGAAGACGCTGAGTTCGTTCGCCGACCAGGTCACCAAGGTGGCCCGTGAGGTGGGCACGGACGGCATCCTGGGCGGCCAGGCGCACGTACCGGGTGTGGCCGGCACGTGGAAGGACCTCACCGAGTCCGTGAACGGCATGGCGTCCAACCTGACCGGTCAGGTGCGCAACATCGCCATGGTGACCACGGCCATCGCCAAGGGTGACCTGACCAAGAAGATCGACATCGACGCCCGCGGTGAGATCCTCGAGCTGAAGACGACGATCAACACGATGGTCGACCAGCTGTCCAGCTTCGCCGAGGAGGTCACGCGTGTGGCCCGCGAGGTGGGTACGGAGGGCCAGCTGGGCGGTCAGGCACGCGTGCGTGACGTCGACGGCACCTGGCGCGACCTGACCGAGTCCGTGAACGAGATGGCCGGGAACCTGACCCGCCAGGTGCGTGCCATCGCGCGCGTGGCGACCGCGGTGACCCGTGGCGACCTGAACCTGAAGATCGACGTCGATGCGTCCGGCGAGATCCAGGAGCTGCAGGACTACATCAACAAGATGATCGCGAACCTGCGCGACACCACGATCGCCAACAAGGAGCAGGACTGGCTCAAGGGCAATCTGGCCCGTATCTCCGCGCTCATGCAGGGCCGGCGGGACCTGGAGGACGTCGCCTCGCTGATCATGAGCGAGCTGACGCCGGTGGTGTCCGCCCAGCACGGGGCGTTCTTCCTGGCGATGCCGCTGATGGAGGGCAAGGGCATCGGCAACGGGGAGGACGACTACGAGCTGCGGATGCTGGGCTCGTACGGCTACTCGATGGGCTCCATGCCGGCGTCGTTCCGGCCCGGTGAGGCGCTGATCGGCACGGCCGCCGAGGAGAAGCGCACGGTCCTGGTGGACAACGCGCCCAGCGGCTATCTGAAGATCTCCTCCGGGCTCGGCGAGGCGCCGCCCGCACAGGTGATCGTGCTGCCGGTGCTGTTCGAGGGCAAGGTGCTCGGTGTGATCGAGCTGGCTTCCTTCACGCCGTTCACGCAGATCCAGAGGGACTTCCTCAACCAGATCGCCGAGATGATCGCGACGAGCGTCAACACCATCTCGGTCAACACCAAGACCGAACAGCTGCTCAAGCAGTCGCAGGAGCTGACCGAGCAGCTGCGGGAGCGGTCGGCCGAGCTGGAGAACCGGCAGAAGGCGCTGCAGGCCTCCAACGCCGAACTGGAGGAGAAGGCCGAGCTGCTGGCCCGGCAGAACCGCGACATCGAGGTGAAGAACACCGAGATCGAGGAGGCCCGGCAGGTCCTGGAGGAGCGTGCCGAGCAGCTCGCGGTGTCGATGCGCTACAAGAGCGAGTTCCTCGCGAACATGTCGCACGAGCTGCGCACGCCGCTCAACTCGCTGCTGATCCTGGCGAAGCTGCTCGCGGACAACGCCGAGGGCAACCTGTCGCCGAAGCAGGTGGAGTTCGCCGAGACCATTCACGGGGCCGGCTCCGACCTGCTCCAGCTGATCAACGACATCCTCGACCTGTCGAAGGTCGAGGCGGGCAAGATGGACGTCTCACCGACTCGTATCGCGCTCGTCCAGCTCGTGGACTACGTGGAGGCCACCTTCCGGCCGCTGACCGCGGAGAAGGGCCTGGACCTGTCCGTGCGGGTGTCCCCGGAGCTGCCCGCGACCCTGCACACCGACGAGCAGCGGCTGCTGCAGGTGCTGCGCAACCTGCTGTCCAACGCCGTGAAGTTCACCGACTCCGGGTCGGTGGAGCTGGTGATCCGGCCGGCCGGCGCGAATGTGCCGCAGCGGATCCGGGAACAGCTGCTGGAGACCGGTTCGCTCACCGACCCGGACGGCGAGCTGATCGCGTTCTCGGTGACGGACACCGGCATCGGGATCGCGGCCAGCAAGATGCGGGTCATCTTCGAGGCGTTCAAGCAGGCGGACGGCACGACCAGCCGCAAGTACGGCGGTACCGGCCTCGGTCTGTCGATCTCGCGGGAGATCGCGCAGCTGCTGGGCGGTGAGATCCAGGCGCAGAGCGAGCCGGGCCGTGGCTCGACGTTCACGCTCTACCTGCCGCTGCACCCGAGCGAACTGCCGCCGCAGGGCTACCAGCAGTCGGTGCCCGCCCTGGAGGCCGGCGACCTGGTCGCCTCCGAGGCGGCGCTGTCCTCGGAGCTGTCCGAGGTGGAGATCGAGACGCCGGCCGAGGTGAAGTCGTACCGGGAGACGCAGAACGGTCCCGCCGCGCTCTTCCGCCGCCGGCGGCGCAGCCTGCCGGCGGAGGTGCACCGGCCCGAGCGGTGGTCGGTCGCCCCCGAGCAGGAGCAGGCGCCGCAGCAGGGCCGCGCGGTGCGGTTCGGCGGTGAGAAGGTGCTGATCGTCGACGACGACATCCGCAATGTGTTCGCACTCACCAGCGTCCTGGAGCAGCACGGGCTTTCGGTGCTGTACGCCGAGAACGGCCGCGAGGGCATCGAGGTGCTGGAGCAGCACGACGATGTGGCGGTGGTCCTGATGGACATCATGATGCCCGAGATGGACGGGTACGCGACGACCACGGCGATCCGTCGGATGCCGCAGTTCGCGGGGCTGCCGATCATCGCGCTCACCGCGAAGGCGATGAAGGGTGACCGGGAGAAGGCGATCGAGTCGGGTGCTTCCGACTATGTCACCAAGCCGGTCGATCCCGATCACCTTCTGTCGGTGATGAGCCATTGGATGACCGCGGAGTGATCGGGACCGGTGTGGTGCCGGTCGTGGCCGGGCAGGACGTGAACGCCGGGGGAACCTCCGGTGTGCGTCGGGAGTTGCTGGATGATGAAGACCGGGAACTCGTAGGAATCCCGGATTCCGGGAACCATCCGGGGTCCTGCCACGTTTCTCTTCTGTGCACAGTGACATCGCGGTGACAGGGTGTGGCGACAGGCGGGGTGCGGCTACGATGACCGGCACAAGGACGGGCGGCGAAAGGGAGTCGTCCCCTGGGGCGGCGCCCGGTGTACCGCCGGGGCGAGGAGGGCGGGCCATGGTGCAGAAGGCCAAGATCCTCCTGGTCGATGACCGGCCGGAGAATCTGCTGGCGCTGGAGGCCATCCTCTCTGCGCTCGATCAGACGCTGGTGCGGGCATCGAGCGGGGAGGAAGCGCTCAAAGCACTGCTCACGGACGATTTCGCGGTCATTCTGCTGGACGTCCAGATGCCGGGCATGGACGGGTTCGAGACCGCCGCGCACATCAAGCGGCGCGAGCGGACCCGGGACATCCCGATCATCTTCCTCACCGCGATCAACCACGGCCCCCACCACACCTTCCGGGGCTACGCGGCGGGCGCGGTGGACTACATCTCCAAGCCGTTCGACCCGTGGGTGCTGCGGGCGAAGGTCTCGGTGTTCGTCGAGCTGTACATGAAGAACTGCCAGCTGCGTGAGCAGGCGGCACTGCTGCGGCTGCAGTTGGAGGGCGGCGGCAAGGGCGGAGCCGCCGGCAAGGAGTCGGCCGGGCTGCTCGCCGAGCTGTCCGCGCGGCTCGCGGCCGTCGAGGAGCAGGCCGAGGCGCTGTCCAAGCAGCTGGACGACGACTCCGCGGACGCGGCGGCGGTGGCCACGGCGGCCCATCTGGAGCGCAAACTCACCGGATTGCGCCGTGCGCTCGACGCCCTGGAGCCGGGCGCTGGTGGCGGCGCCGCCTCGGTGCCGGCGCCGAACTGACGTAGCCGCGGGGCGCGGTTGCGGATGAGTGTGCGTCAGTTCCGGTCCTCGGCAGGCACGACACGAACGGGTGAAGCCGTGGGCACGCGTGTCCACTGTCGTCTCCCCCGGTAACCTCACACCCATGGCCTCACGTCCCTCCGCAGCCAAGAAGCAGCCCGCCAAGAAGGCGGCGGCTCCCGCGAAGGCTCCGGCGAAGAAGGCCGCCGCGAAGAAGGCCCCGGCCAAGAAGGCGCCCGCCAGAAAGGCCGCGGCGAAGAAGTCCGCGCCGCCGAAGCCGGCACCCAGCCCCACCGGGGGCGTGTACCGGCTCGTGCGCGCCCTCTGGCTCGGCCTCGCGCACGCCGTCGGCGCCGTCTTCCGCGGCATAGGGCAGGGCGCGAAGAACCTCGACCCCGCCCACCGCAAGGACGGCGTCGCGCTGCTGCTGTTCGGCATCGCGCTGATCGTCGCCGCGGGCACCTGGGCGGATCTGCGGGGGCCCGTCGGTGACCTGGTGGAGATCCTGGTCACCGGCGCCTTCGGCCGGCTCGACCTGCTGGTGCCGATACTGCTCGCGGTGATCGCCGTACGGTTCGTGCGGCACCCGGAGAAGCCGGAGGCCAACGGACGGATCGTGATCGGCCTGTCCGCGCTCGTCGTCGGCGTGCTCGGCCAGGTCCACATCGCCTGCGGCGCGCCCGCGCGCAGCGACGGCATGCAGGGCATAAGAGACGCCGGCGGTCTCATCGGCTGGGCGGCGGCCACCCCGCTGACGTACACCATGACCGCGGTCCTCGCCGTACCTCTGCTGGTACTGCTGACGATCTTCGGTCTGCTCGTGGTGACCGCCACCCCGGTCAACGCCATCCCGCAGCGGCTGCGGAAACTCGGCGTCCACCTGGGCGTGCTGCACGACCACGAGGCCGACCGGTTCGACGGCGACCCCGAGTACTACGACGAGCCGTGGCGCGAGGCCACGCCCGCCCGCCCGCGCAGGCGCTCCGGCGCCCCGCAGGCGTACGACCACGACAGCGCGGAGGAGGAGGCCCTCTCGCAGCGTCGCGGGCGCCCCAGGCGCTCCGCGGTGCCCCAGCCGGATCCGCAGCGCCAGATGGACGCCGTGGACGTCGCCGCGGCGGCCGCCGCCGCGCTCGACGGCGCCGTGATGCACGGCATGCCGCCGTCCCCGCTGGTCGCCGACCTCACGCAAGGGGTCGGGGCGGGCGAGCGGGAGGACACCACCCCGGTGCCCTCGCCGGCCCCCGAGCGCCCACCGGTCCCGGCGCCGGCGGCCCGCCCCAAGCAGGAGAGGCTCTCGTCCGGGCCCGTCCCCGACCTGACCAAGAAGGCCCCCGAGGAGCCCCGCGACCTGCCCGCGCGCGCGGAACAACTCCAGCTCTCCGGGGACATCACCTACGCCCTGCCGTCCCTGGACCTGCTCACGCGCGGCGGCCCCGGCAAGGCGCGCAGTGCCGCCAACGACGCGGTCGTCGCCTCGCTCACCCAGGTCTTCACCGAGTTCAAGGTCGACGCGGCCGTCACCGGCTTCACCCGCGGCCCGACGGTCACCCGCTACGAGGTAGAGCTCGGTCCCGCCGTGAAGGTCGAGCGGATCACCGCGCTGACCAAGAACATCGCCTACGCCGTCGCCAGCCCGGACGTGCGGATCATCAGCCCCATCCCCGGCAAGTCCGCGGTCGGCATCGAGATCCCGAACACCGACCGGGAGATGGTCAACCTCGGCGACGTGCTGCGCCTCGCGGAGTCCGCCGAGGACGACGACCCGATGCTGGTCGCCTTCGGCAAGGACGTCGAGGGCGGGTACGTCATGCACTCGCTCGCGAAGATGCCGCACATGCTGGTCGCCGGTGCGACGGGCTCCGGCAAGTCCTCCTGCATCAACTGTCTGATCACCTCGGTGATGATGCGGGCGACCCCGGAGGACGTCCGGATGATCCTCGTCGACCCCAAGCGGGTCGAGCTGACCGCCTACGAGGGCATCCCGCACCTGATCACGCCGATCATCACCAACCCCAAGCGGGCCGCCGAGGCGCTGCAGTGGGTGGTCCGCGAGATGGACCTGCGCTACGACGACCTCGCCGCGTACGGCTACCGGCACATCGACGACTTCAACCGTGCCGTGCGCGAGGGCAAGGTCAAGCCGCCGGAGGGCAGCGAGCGGGAGCTGCAGCCCTACCCCTACCTGCTGGTGATCGTCGACGAGCTCGCCGACCTGATGATGGTCGCCCCGCGGGACGTCGAGGACGCGATCGTGCGCATCACGCAGCTCGCGCGCGCGGCCGGCATCCACCTGGTGCTCGCCACCCAGCGCCCGTCGGTCGACGTGGTCACCGGTCTGATCAAGGCCAACGTGCCCTCCCGGCTGGCCTTCGCCACCTCCTCGCTGGCGGACTCCCGGGTCATCCTCGACCAGCCCGGCGCCGAGAAGCTGATCGGCAAGGGCGACGGCCTCTTTCTCCCGATGGGCGCGAACAAGCCGACCCGTATGCAGGGCGCGTTCGTGACCGAGGAGGAGGTCGCGGTCGTCGTCCAGCACTGCAAGGACCAGATGGCGCCCGTCTTCCGGGACGACGTCACCGTGGGCACCAAGCAGAAGAAGGAGATCGACGAGGACATCGGCGACGACCTCGACCTGCTGTGCCAGGCGGCCGAGCTGGTCGTCTCCACCCAGTTCGGTTCGACGTCCATGCTCCAGCGCAAGCTGCGCGTCGGCTTCGCCAAGGCCGGGCGGCTCATGGACCTCATGGAGTCCCGCAACATCGTGGGGCCGAGCGAGGGCTCCAAGGCCCGTGACGTTCTTGTGAAGGCTGATGAGCTGGACGGCGTGCTCGCGGTGATTCGTGGGGAGTCTGAGGGGTGACGCACACGGCCGTCCGGCGGAGCCGTTACGCCGGGTGGCCGCACCGTCGTGACACACCCGTTAGAGAGCGTCGGGCAACCGTTTCCCTTTGTCGTACGTCCAGTTGAGCGAAAGGACAGGTAAGGGTCCCACCCTGGGGTACCTGCTTGTCCGACCATCGGCATGTCAGGCCATACCCATGGCGTAGAAAGTCATACCGTCCGGTTGCCCCACCCTTTCGTCACCCCCCTAGACTGAGCTTCCAGCACAGGTGGCTACACGCTCGAAAGGCGCCCCCGTGTCCATCGGCAACTCCCCTGAAGACGAGCGTCCGTTCCGAGACGAGTCCCAGGAAGCCCGACCCTCCGTCGGTCGCGTCCTTCAGCAGGCGCGGATCGCGGCCGGGCTCACCGTGGACGACGTCAGCAGTGCCACTCGTGTCCGTATCGCCATCGTGCACGCCATCGAGGCGGACGACTTCGCCCCCTGCGGCGGCGACGTCTACGCCCGTGGGCACATCCGCACCCTGGCCAGGGCCGTCCACCTCGATCCCGAGCCGCTGATCACCCAGTACGACACCGAGCACGGTGGCCGTCCCGCGCCCACTCCTGCCGCACCTCTGTTCGAGGCGGAGCGGATCCGGCCCGAGCGTCGTGGCCCGAACTGGACCGCGGCGATGGTGGCCGCGATCGTCGTCGTGATCGGATTCGTCGGATTCACCGCGTTCAAGGGCGGGGACAGCTCCGGCGACTCCAAGTCGCAGGTCGCCGAGGGCACCACGCCCACCGTCGGCAAGTCCGCCTCGCCCACGCCGAAGAAGGACAAGTCGGTCGTGCCGACCGGCGAGCCCTCCGACAGCGCCATCGCCGCCGCACCCCAGGACAAGGTGACCGTCCAGGTCAGCGCGCCCAACGGACGCAGCTGGATCTCGGCCAAGGACCACAACGGCCGGATGCTCTTCGACGGGCTGCTGAAGAAGGGCCAGTCCAAAACCTTCCAGGACAGCGCGAAGATCAACCTGATCCTCGGCGACGCGGGCGCGATCGAGCTGTACGTCAACGGCAAGAAGATCGAGGACACCTTCCGGCCCGGCGCGGTGGAGCGCCTCACCTACACCAAGGGCGACCCCGTGGCCGGCTGACGGGCCACACCCGGCGGACCGGGATGTGACGGAGTCGGCCACAATCGGCCAACCCCGTCGACGTGGGCTGTCAGCGAGACAAAGTAGTCTTGAGCCCATGCCTGAACGCCGTACCGTCGCACTCGTCACTCTCGGCTGCGCTCGTAACGAGGTGGATTCCGAGGAGCTCGCAGGCCGTTTGGAGGCGGACGGCTGGCAGCTCGTCGAGGACGCCGCGGACGCCGACGTCGCCGTGGTCAACACCTGTGGCTTCGTGGAGGCCGCGAAGAAGGACTCCGTCGACGCCCTCCTGGAGGCCAACGACCTCAAGGATCATGGCAGAACCCAGGCCGTCGTGGCGGTGGGCTGCATGGCCGAGCGGTACGGCAAGGAGCTGGCGGAGGCGCTGCCCGAGGCCGACGGCGTGCTCGGCTTCGACGACTACGCGGACATCTCCGACCGCCTGCAGACCATCCTGTCCGGCGGCATCCACGCCGCCCACACCCCTCGTGACCGCCGCAAGCTGCTGCCGATCAGCCCGGCCGAGCGGCAGGAGACGGCCGCCTCGGTCGCGCTGCCCGGCCACGGCCCGGTTGACCTCCCCGAGGGCGTCGCGCCCGCCTCCGGCCCGCGCGCGCCCCTGCGCCGCCGGCTGGACGGCTCCCCGGTCGCCTCGGTCAAGCTGGCCTCGGGCTGCGACCGGCGCTGCTCCTTCTGCGCCATCCCCTCCTTCCGCGGCTCCTTCATCTCCCGCCGCCCCAGCGACGTTCTCAACGAGACCCGCTGGCTGGCCGAGCAGGGCGTGCGGGAGGTCATGCTCGTCTCCGAGAACAACACCTCCTACGGCAAGGACCTCGGCGACATCCGCCTGCTGGAGTCCCTGCTGCCGGAGCTGGCCGAGGTCGACGGCATCGAGCGGGTGCGGGTGAGCTACCTGCAGCCGGCCGAGATGCGCCCCGGCCTCATCGACGTACTGACCTCGACGCCCAAGGTCGTCCCGTACTTCGACCTGTCCTTCCAGCACTCCGCCCCCGGCGTGCTGCGCGCCATGCGCCGCTTCGGTGACACCGACCGGTTCCTGGAACTGCTCGACACCATCCGGAGCAAGGCCCCCGAGGCCGGGGTCCGCTCCAACTTCATCGTCGGCTTCCCCGGCGAGACCGAGTCCGACCTGGCCGAACTGGAGCGCTTCCTGAACGGCGCCCGGCTCGACGCCATCGGCGTCTTCGGCTACTCCGACGAGGAGGGCACGGAAGCGGCGACGTACGACGACAAGCTGGACGAGGACGTCGTCGCCGAGCGCCTGGCCCACATCTCCCGGCTGGCCGAGGAACTCGTCTCGCAGCGCGCGGAGGAGCGCATGGGCGAGACCGTGCGGGTCCTGGTGGAGTCCGTGGACGAGGAGGAAGGCGTCTGCGGCCGCGCGGCCCACCAGGCGCCGGAGACCGATGGCCAGGTGCGGCTCACGAGCGGCGAGGGCCTGAGCGTCGGACGTATGGTCGAGGCGAAGGTGGTCGGCACGGAAGGCGTCGACCTGGTGGCCGAGCCGCTGACCGGCTCGCTCGCGTGTAGTGAGGAGGCGGGCAGATGACCGGAGTCCCGGCATCCGCCGCGGGCGGCTCCTCCGGCGCGCAGGGCGCCCGGAGCTCCGCCGCCGCTTCCGACGGCGCCCGGTCCGAGGTCTCCGGTTCTGCGTCGGGCCCCGAGAGCGCCGGCAGGGCACCGCGCGGCGCCAAGATCGCGGCCGCGGCCGTCAACCAGGCAAGCGTCTGGAACGTAGCCAATCTGCTGACGATGCTCCGGCTGCTCCTGGTGCCCGGCTTCGTCGCGCTGATGCTGGCGGACGGCGGGTACGACCCGGCCTGGCGCTCGCTGGCCTGGGCGGCCTTCGCCGTCGCCATGATCACCGACCTGTTCGACGGGCATCTGGCGCGCACCTACAACCTGGTCACCGACTTCGGGAAGATCGCCGACCCCATCGCCGACAAGGCGATCATGGGGGCGGCGCTCGTCTGTCTGTCGGGCCTGGGCGATCTGCCGTGGTGGGTGACGGCCGTGATCCTCGGCCGGGAACTCGGCATCACCCTGTTGCGTTTCCTGGTCATCCGCTACGGCGTGATCCCCGCCAGCCGGGGCGGCAAGCTGAAGACGCTCACCCAGGGCGTGGCCGTCGGGATGTACGTCCTGGCACTGACGGGATGGCTGGCCACCCTGAGGTTCTGGGTGATGGCCGCGGCGGTCGTCCTCACGGTCGCGACGGGCCTCGACTACGTAAGACAAGCCATTGTGCTGCGCCGGCGGGGAATCGCCGAGCGCGCTGCGGCGTTGGAGGAGAAGGAAGCGTGAATTCCGTGGCCACCGAACTGGTGCGACTACTGACCGTGAGGGGCGAGACCCTCGCCGTCGCCGAGTCGCTCACCGGTGGCCTGGTAGCGGCGGAGATCACCGGGGTACCCGGAGCGTCCCGGGTGTTCCGGGGCTCGGTCACCGCCTACGCCACCGAGCTGAAGCACGAGCTGCTGGGTGTCGACGCCACCCTGCTGGCCCAGCGCGGAGCGGTGGATCCGCAGGTCGCGGGCCAGATGGCAGCCGGAGTCCGCAAGGCCCTGGGTGCCGACTGGGGCATCGCGACCACCGGGGTCGCCGGCCCCGATCCCCAGGACGGCCAGCCCGTCGGGACGGTCTACGTGGCCGTGGACGGCCCCCTCACCGCCCGGGCAGGTTCTGCCGGTGGCGGAAAAGTCGAGGCTCTGCGGTTGAACGGCAGCCGTGCGGAAATTCGTATGGAGAGTGTACGGAGCGTACTCGCAGTGCTCCTTCAGCAGCTTGCGGGCGAACAGACCGGGAATGAGCGGGCACAGGATACGGAACGGAACGGGGGGTTTTGATGTTTGCAGCCCTGAGTGAACACGACATCGCTCCCCGCACGGCCGCGGCGCGAGGCGGTACGGTGGGGCGAGAAGGATGCGGCTACGCGGTCCGAGGAGGGAGCCACCGATGATTCTGCTCCGTCGCCTGCTGGGTGACGTGCTGCGTCGGCAGCGCCAACGCCAGGGCCGTACTCTGCGCGAAGTCTCCTCGTCCGCCCGAGTCTCACTCGGCTATCTCTCCGAGGTGGAGCGGGGGCAGAAGGAGGCTTCCTCCGAGCTGCTCTCCGCCATCTGCGACGCGCTGGACGTACGGATGTCGGAACTCATGCGAGAGGTGAGCGACGAGCTGGCGCTCGCCGAACTGGCCCAGTCCGCCGCGGCCACCGAGCCCGTACCCACGCCGGTCCGACCGATGCTGGGTGCCGTGTCGGTGGCGGGAGTGCCTCCGGAACGGGTGACCATCAAGGCGCCCGCGGAGGCCGTGGACGTGGTCGCCGCGTGAGGTTCGCGCGAGCGGCCTGACGACCCCAGACGAATGAGGCCCCGGCCGGCTTCCCAGGGAGACCTGGAAGGCCCGGCCGGGGCTTTCGTCTTTCCGCCGCCACCTCATGTCCGCCTACCGCCCATTTGCCGGTGTGGTGCGGTGCGGTCATCGTGGGAGGGACGTGACGGCGCCGAAGTACCGGAGGAAGCGGATGTACATCGTGAAGAGCTCGTTGGCCGACGCGGATCTGAAGACGGTGGCCGAGGCGCTCCAGGGCGCCCTCGTCGACCTGGTGGACCTCTCGCTGGCCGCCAAGCAGATCCACTGGAACATAGTCGGCCCCCGCTTCCGCTCCATCCACCTCCAGCTCGACGAGGTCGTCGCCTCCGCCCGCGCCCACTCGGACACGGTGGCCGAGCGGGCCTCGGCGCTGGGCGTACCGCCCGACGGGCGCGCCGCCACGGTGGCCTCCGGCAGCGGCATCAAGCCCACTCCGGCGGGCTGGATCAAGGACACGGACGCGGTCTCGACCATGGTGGACGCGCTCGGTTCGGTGATCGTCCGGATGCGGGAGCGGGTGGACGCGACCGCGGAGCCGGACCCCGTGTCCCAGGACATCTTCATCCAGATCACCGCCGAGCTGGAGAAGCACCACTGGATGTTCCAGGCGGAGAACGCGTAGCGGGCCCGGCGGGCGGCCGAGGGTGAACCGCTGTTCCCGGGGGTGAGTGGTCCGGCGTTGCATCCGTGAGCCCGTGGTGCGCCTCCCGTGCGGGACAGGCGACGGTCTAGCGTCCGGCTGGAGGTGGTGGCGGGCATGGTGGGGCGGATAGTGCGTCGGGGGCTAGCCCTCGGTCTCGGGGCGGCGTGGTGGTGGGTCGTGCTGCGGCTCGCCGCCGGGCAGGGCCCGGGCGTACTGGAGGGGGCCGTCGCGGCCGGTGGCTGGGGGCTGAGCCTGCTGCCCGTGCACTGCGTGCCCAAGAGGAGTGCGACCGGAGCCGTTCCGGCGGGACGCTGGGGCGACGCCTGGCGGGCCGACGGCGTCACCAGGGCATCGCCACACCCCCGTTCGGGCGAAGTATCTGACCCGTCGTGAACCCCGAGGCGTCCGACGCCAGATGGAGCACCGCGTGCGCGACGTCGTCCGGTTCGCCGACCCGGCCCAGCGGTGTCATCCGGGTCATCGCGGCCTCGGTGTGCGCCTGTGCCTCGCGGTCGTGACGGTCGGTCATGGGCGTGCGGATCCAGCCCGGCGCGATCGCGTTGACCCGGATGCCCCGCGGGCCCACCTCGGTGGCGAGCGTCTTGGTCAGCTGCACCACGGCCGCCTTGGCCGCGCCGTAGCAGAGCAGCCCGGCGCCGCCTGTGTCGACCGCGCCGGAGGCCATGGTGACGATGCTGCCGCGGGTCCCCCGGGCGAGCATCAGCCGGGCCGCCTCCTGGCAGGCGTACAGCACACCCTTGAAGTTGATGTTCAGTACCCGGTCGAGATCCTCGTCCCGGGTCTCCAGCACCGGGCTGCTGTGCATGATCCCCGCGATCGCCGCCAGCACGTCCAGCCGCTCGCAGGAGCGGACCGCCTCGGCCAGCCGGGGCCGGTCGGTGACGTCGAGGACGTGCACACGGGCCGTGCCGCCGCAGTCCTTGATCAACGCGGCCGTGCCGTCCAGGCCGTCCGCGTCGCGGTCGGCGCAGTGCACCGTCGCGCCCGCCTCGGCGAGCAGTACGGCGGAGGCCCGGCCGATGCCGCCGGCGGCTCCGGTGACGAAGGCGGTGCGTCCGGTGAGGTCGTACGCGGTGAGGGCCATGCGGGGACGGTACGAGCATTTCTGACGGGTCGTCAATTGGTGGGGCGGGTTTGCGGTCGCACGGGCGGGCGGGCCGGGTCCGTGGCCGTGCCGAGGCGTCGGGTGGTTCGGAGTGCGGGGGTCCGAGGTGCCGGGTGGTCCGGGGCGTGTGTGGTCGGGGGCGCGGGAGGGCCGGGGTGTCGGTGGTCCGAGGTGCCGGGTGGTCAGCCGGTGCGGCGGGGGTAGCGGTCGCGCCAGCGCTGGGGTGAGCCGGCCGCTGGAGCGGGGCCCGTCTGGCAGGTGGGGCACCAGTAGGTGGGACGTTCCTGGGTGCCGTCGCCCTGGTCGGCCACCCGGACAGGGGTGTGGCAGCGCAGGCAGGGGCGGGATGCGCGGCCGTAGACGAACAGGTCGTGCCGGTGCAGGCCCGTGGTCTGCCGGACGGGGCGGTCGCGGTTCGCCTCCAGGAGCCGCTTGGCCAGGCCGGGCAGTTTCTCGGCGCGGTCCGCCGGGAGCGCCCCGGCCGGCAGCCAGGGCGTCACGCCGAGCAGAAAGCACATCTCGCTCTTGTAGACGTTGCCGATGCCGGCCAGATTGCGCTGGTCGAGCAGGGCCTCGCCGAGCTGGCGGGCGGGGTCCGCGAGTACGTTGGCCAGGGCGAGCTCGGGGTCCCAGTCCGGGCCGAGCAGGTCGGGGCCCAGATGGCCGACGACCTGCTCCTCCTCGGTGGTGCGCAGCAGCTCCAGGACCTGCAGCCGGTAGCCGACGGCCGTGCGGTCCACGGTGCCCAGGATCGCCCGGATCTGGTACGCCGGTCCGCCCCGCCAGCGCTCGCCCGTGCCGAACACCTTCCACGCGCCCTCCATGCGCAGATGGGTGTGCAGGGTCAGACCACCCTCGAAGCGGGTGAGCAGGTGCTTGCCGCGCGGGATCGTGCTCAGCACCCTGCGGCCGGACAGGTCGACCGTCGCGTACTTGGGCACACGGAAGTCGCTGAGCGTCAGCGCCTTACCCGTGAGGGCTTCGTGCAGCCGCCGCGCCGCCTGCCAGACGGTGTCACCTTCGGGCATGCGTCAAGAGTGCCACGGTGGACCGGTGCCGGTGCCGGTGCCGGTGCCGGTGCCGGTGTTGGTGGCCGGTCATGCTCTCAGGCGCAGGCCGCGTGGCGTCGCCACAAATCCTGCGGCCTCCAGGAGGGTGCCTGTCGGGGAGGTCAGGGCCTGGGCGCCGTTGATCCGCTCGACCGTGACCGTGCCGAGCGAGCCCGCACGGGCCGCCGCGGCCAGCGCCTCGGCGGCCGTACGCAGGCGGGCGTCGTCCGTCGCGGCGGTGTCCGCGGTGGTGGGCCAGGCCAGCAGCGTCTTGCCGCCGCGCTCCATGTACAGCGTCAGCTCGCCCTCCACCAGGACGACCAGCGAGCCCGCCTTGCGGCCCGGCTTGTGCCCCGCTCCGGTCGGCGGCTCCGGCCAGGGCAGCGCGGAGCCGTACGCGTTCGCGGGGTCGGCCGCGGCGAGGACCACGGCACGGGGGTCGGGCGAGGAGGACCCCGCCCGGCCATTGCCGTAGCCGCGGTGCGGGGCCGTGCCGTAGGCGGCCGAGCCGTAGGAAGGGCCCGAGCCGTAAGGGGTGCCGCCGCCGCGTGGACCGCCGTAGCCCGGGGCGGCGAACGGGTCGGACGGGTCGCCCTGGGGGACCTGGCCGACGCCGGCGGCGGGACGGTCCTCCGGTGGCCATGTGAAGTCGCCGTCCAGACCGGGGTGGGCGAGGCCGCCGTCGGCTCCGTCGAAGGAGTGGCCGTGGGGGGTGCCGTAAGTGCCGTCGAAGGGGTTGGGGAAGCCCTGGTCGGCGAAGCCGTTCGCCGCACCCGGGGTGCCGAAACCGTCCGGGCCGACCGGGACCGGCAGGCCCTGGGACCGCTCACGGGCGTTCGCCACCGCGCGGAGCCGGTCCACCGCGCCGTCCATCGCGAACTGGGCCGCGCCCAGCCCCTCGACCACGTAACCGCGCCGGGCCTGACCGCTCTCCTCGAACACCGACAGCACCCGGTACACCGCGGAGAAGCCGCCCTCGACCCCCTCCGCGGCGACCGCGCCCCGAGTGACCACGCCGTGCCGGTCCAGGAGCGTCCGGGCCAGCGCGTGCGCGCGCACCGTCGCGTCCGGCTCGGCGGTGGGCAGCAGGGACCAGCGGCCCGCGACGGTCGGCGGCCCGGTGCGGGAGGCGGTGCGCGCGGCAGCCGTCAGGGAGCCGTACCGCCCGCGCGGGACGGCACGCTTGGCACGGTGCGCGGTCGAGCCCGCCGTACGGCCGGAACCCAGCAGGGAACGCATCGGAGTCAGGGTGTCGTTGGTGAGCCGGCCGGACCAGGCCAGGTCCCACAGCGCGTCGGCCAGTTGGGGGTCGGTGGCGTCGGGGTGCGTGGTGGCGCGGATCTGGTCGGCGATCTGCCGGAAGAACAGACCGTAGCCGCCGGAGAGGGCGTCGAGGACGGACTGGTGGAGCGCGGTGAGCTCCAGCGGGTGCGGTGCCGGGAGCAGCAGCGGGGCCGCGTCCGCCAGATAGAGGGAGACCCAGCCGTCCTTGCCGGGCAGGGCACCCGCGCCGGCCCACACCACCTCACCCGCGGCGGTGAGTTCATCGAGCATCGAGGGCGTGTAGTTCGCCACGCGGGAGGGCAGGACCAGCTTCTCCAGTGCGGAGGCGGGTACGGACGCGCCCTGCAACTGCTCGACGGCGCGCACCAGTCCGTCGATACCGCGCAGACCGTGACCCTTGCCGATGTGCTGCCACTGCGGCAGGAACTGGGCGAGCGCGGCCGGCGGCACGGGCTCCAGCTCATGGCGCAGGGCCGCCAGGGAGCGGCGGCGCAGGCGGCGCAGTACGGCCGCGTCGCACCACTCCTGGCCGATGCCCGCCGGATGGAACTCGCCCTGGACGACCCGGCCGTTCGCCGCGAGCCGCTGCAGGGCACCTTCGGTGACCGCGACACCCAGCCCGAACCGGCCCGCTGCGGTGGCCGAGGTGAACGGGCCGTGCGTACGGGCGTACCGGGCGAGGAGGTCGCCCAGCGGGTCCTTGACCGGTTCGGTGAACGCCTCGGGGACACCGACCGGCAGCGCCGTGCCGAGCGCGTCGCGCAGCCGGCCCGCGTCCTCGACGGCCGCCCAGTGGTCGGTCCCCGCGATCCGGACCTTGATGGCCCGGCGGGCCCCGGCCAGCTCTCGCGCCCACTGCGGGTCCGCGCCGCGCGCGACCAGCTCGGCGTCCGTCAGCGGGCCCAGCAGCCGGAGCACATCGGCGACTCCCTCGACATCCTTGACCCGGCGGTCCTCGGTGAGCCACTGCAGCTCGCGCTCCAGCTCGGTCAGCACCTCCGCGTCGAGCAGTTCGCGCAGCTCCGCCTGGCCCAGCAGCTCGGCCAGCAGCCGGGAGTCCAGGGAAAGCGCGGCGGCGCGGCGCTCGGCCAGCGGGGAGTCGCCCTCGTACAGGAACTGGGCGACGTATCCGAAGAGCAGGGAGCGGGCGAACGGGGACGGCTCCGGGGTGGTGACCTCGACCAGGCGCACCTTGCGGGACTCGATGTCGCCCATCAGCTCGACCAGCCCGGGCACGTCGAAGACGTCCTGGAGACATTCGCGGACCGCTTCCAGGACGATCGGGAACGAGCCGAACTCGCTGGCCACCTGGAGCAGCTGGGCCGCCCGCTGGCGCTGCTGCCACAGCGGGGTGCGCTTGCCGGGGTTGCGGCGCGGCAGCAGCAGCGCGCGGGCCGCGCACTCCCGGAACCGGGAGGCGAACAGCGCGGAGCCGCCGACCTGGTCGGTGACGATCTGGTCGACCTCGCCCTTGTCGAAGAGGACGTCCCCGGCGCCCACGGGCGCCTGCTCGCTGTCGTACTCGGTGCCGGTCTTCACCGGCTCCTGGTCGAGCAGGTCCAGGCCCATCAGATCGGCGTCCGGAAGGCGCAGCACGATGCCGTCGTCGGCGTGCATGACCTGCGCGTCCATGCCGTACCGCTCGGACAGACGGGCGCCGAGGGCGAGGGCCCAGGGGGCGTGGACCTGGGCGCCGAAGGGGGAGTGGACGACGACCCGCCAGTCGCCCAGCTCGTCCCGGAAACGCTCCACGACGATCGTGCGGTCGTCCGGGACGTGGCCGCAGGCCTCGCGCTGCTCACCCAGGTACGACAGCACGTTGTCCGCCGCCCACGCGTCCAGGCCCGCCGTCAGCAGCCGCAGCCGGGCGTCGTCCTTGGACAGCGAGCCGACCTCGCGCAGGAAAGCGCCCACCGCGCGGCCCAGCTCCAGCGGGCGGCCCAGCTGGTCACCCTTCCAGAAGGGCAGCCGGCCCGGCACGCCCGGAGCGGGCGAGACCAGGACGCGGTCGCGCGTGATGTCCTCGATCCGCCAGGAGCTCGTGCCGAGCGTGAAGACGTCGCCCACCCGCGACTCGTAGACCATCTCCTCGTCCAGTTCGCCGACCCGGCCGCCGCCCTTCTTGGGGTCGGAACCGGCGAGGAAGACGCCGAACAGGCCGCGGTCCGGGATCGTGCCGCCGGAGGTGACGGCGAGGCGCTGGGCGCCCGGGCGGCCGGTGATCTCGCCGGTGACGCGGTCCCACACCACGCGCGGGCGCAGCTCAGCGAACGCGTCCGACGGATAGCGGCCCGCGAGCATGTCGAGCGTCGCCGTGAACGCCGACTCGGGCAGCGAGGTGAACGGGGCCGCGCGGCGGACCGCGGCCAGCAGGTCGTCGAACTGCCAGGTGTCCAGCGCCGTCATGGCGACCAGCTGCTGCGCGAGCACGTCCAGCGGGTTCGCGGGCACCCTCAGCGACTCGATCGAGCCCGAGCGCATCCGCTCCGTGACCACCGCCGCCTGGACCAGGTCGCCCCGGTACTTCGGGAAGACGACACCGGTGGAGACCGCGCCCACCTGGTGGCCGGCGCGGCCCACGCGCTGGAGGCCGGAGGCGACCGACGGCGGGGACTCGACCTGCACGACGAGGTCCACCGCGCCCATGTCGATGCCCAGTTCGAGACTGGAGGTGGCCACCACCGCGGGCAGCCGGCCGGCCTTCAGGTCCTCCTCGACCAGGGCCCGCTGCTCCTTGGAGACCGAGCCGTGGTGCGCGCGGGCGATCACCGGCGGTGCGCCCTGGGCCGCGCCCGAGCCGCCCATCAGCTGGGCGGGGGAGTGGTGCTCGTCCAGGGTCTCCCCGGTCGCGCGTTCGTAGGCGATCTCGTTGAGCCGGTTGCACAGGCGCTCCGCCAGCCGGCGCGAGTTGGCGAACACGATCGTGGACCGGTGGGCTTGGACCAGGTCGGTGATCCGCTCCTCCACATGGGGCCAGATCGACGGCCTCTCCGCGCCCTCGGCGGCGTCGGTGGCCGGGGAACCGCCCAGCTCGCCCATGTCCTCGACCGGGACGACCACGGAGAGGTCGAACTCCTTGCCGGACTCCGGCTGGACGATCTCCACCCTGCGGCGCGGGGACAGATAGCGGGCCACCTCGTCCACCGGGCGCACGGTCGCCGACAGGCCGATGCGGCGGGCGGGCTTCGGCAGCAACTCGTCCAGCCGCTCCAGGGAGAGCGCGAGGTGTGCGCCGCGCTTGGTGCCCGCGACCGCGTGCACCTCGTCCAGGATCACCGTCTCCACGCCCGTCAGCGCGTCGCGCGTGGCCGACGTCAGCATCAGGAAGAGCGACTCGGGAGTGGTGATCAGGATGTCCGGCGGGCGGGTGGACAGGGCGCGGCGCTCGGCGGCCGGGGTGTCGCCTGACCTGATGCCGACCCTGACCTCGGGCTCGGGCAGGCCCAGCCGCACGGACTCCTGGCGGATGCCGGTCAGGGGGCTGCGCAGGTTGCGCTCCACGTCGACGGCCAGGGCCTTCAGCGGCGACACGTACAGCACCCGGCAGCGCTTCTTCGGGTCGGCCGGGGGCGGGGCCGAGGCCAGCTGGTCCAGCGCGGCGAGGAACGCGGCCAGCGTCTTGCCCGAGCCGGTGGGGGCGACCACCAGCACGTCCGAGCCCGCCTTGATGGCCTGCCACGCGCCTGCCTGGGCCGCGGTGGGCGCGGAGAAAGCCCCCGTGAACCAGCCGCGGGTCGCGGGGGAGAAGCCGTCGAGGGCCCGGTGGGCGGAGCTGACCATGCATCCATCCTGCACCCGCCCACTGACAATCGCCCTGACCTGGGCATATGGGGCACGGGTGGGATTTTTGCCCGGCTGGCCGCGGCTCGTGCGCCTACGGCGGCCGGTGTGCGGGCCGAACGGGAGCGGGCATGGCCGAACGCGAGCCGGCCGGGAGGCGCTGGCGTAGCCGGACGAGAACGCGGGCCGGCATGGCCGGGACGGAGCCGGCGTGGCCGGGCGGGAAGCGAGCGTGGCTGGGCGTCGCCGGCGGAGCGGGCGTGGTGGCGCGCCCGGTGGCGGCCGGCAGGGTGAGGGGGCCGGCGGGGCGGACCCGGTTCCCGGGTGGTGGGGGTGGACCCGGTTTTCGGGTGGTGGGAGCCGGTGCGGTGTCCGGCTGGGCGGACGGACAATGGCCGTATGGCGGGTTCAGGGGAGCGGGCACGGCACTGGCGGTACACGGAACTGCCCGGGGTCGACCTGCTGCGGGCCCGGTACATCCGCAAGACCTTCATCCGCCACACCCACGAGAACTTCGTGATCGCGGCCATAGCCGACGGCGTCGAGGTCTTCCACCACCGCGGCTCCGACGTCTCCGCCGGCGCGGGAGCGCTCGCCCTGGTCAACCCGGACACCCCGCACACCGGCCGGGCCGGGGTGCCCGAGGGCTGGCGGTACGGCGCGCTCTACCCGTCACCCGACGTGGTCGCCGCCATCGCCGCCGAGACCACCACCCTCCGGGGCACCCCCGGCTTCGCCCGCCCCGTCCTCGACGATCCCTACACCGTCCGCCTGGTCCATCAGGTGCTGCGGGCCGCCGACGAGGGCAACGCGCTGGCCGCCGACACCCTCCTGCGGGTGGCCGTGACCCGGCTGCTGCGGTTGAACGGCGGCACGCTGCCCGAGCGGCGGCCCCGGACGGCCGGGGCCCGGATCGCGTCACGCGCGCGTGCGGTGCTGGAGGAGCGGATCGCCGAGCCGCCGACCCTGGAACGGCTGGCCACGGATCTCGGGACCAGCCCGTTCGCCCTGCTGCGGGCGTTCCGCGACGCCTACGGCATGCCGCCGCACACCTGGCTGACCGACACCCGCGTGCGCCGCGCCCGGCTGCTGCTGGACGCGGGGACCGCCCCCGCCGAGGCGGCCGTCGCCGTCGGCTTCACCGACCAGCCCCACCTGAACCGGCACTTCGCCCGGATCGTCGGCGTGCCTCCGGGTGCCTACCAGCGCGAGCGCGCGCGTCCCGGTGAGCGCAAGAACGTACAAGACGCGAGCTGACGGCCGCCCGTACCGTCCGTGGCGTGGCACAACACATAGCACTCATGGACCAGACGGCCGACGGCGCGGACAAGCCGGACGCGGCCGTCGTACGGGACGCCCTCGGGGTCGGTGTCGCCGTAGGCCTGTCCGGATTCGCCTTCGGGGTGACCTCGGCCGGCAGCGGACTGGGGCTGCTCCAGACCTGCGCGCTCAGCCTCCTGGTGTTCACCGGCGCCTCCCAGTTCGCCCTGGTCGGCGCGCTCGCCGCCGGGGGCAACCCGTTCACGGCCGCGGCCGGCGCGTTCTTCCTGGGTGTACGCAACGCCTTCTACGGGCTGCGGCTGTCGCAGCTGCTCGCTCTCCCGCGCGCGGTACGGCCGTTCGCCGCCCAGTGGGTGATCGACGAGACCACGGCGGTGACCCTGGCCCAGCCGAACCGGCGGGCCGCACGCATCGGCTTCACCGTCACCGGCCTCAGCCTTTACGTGCTGTGGAACCTCACCACGCTGCTCGGCGCGCTGGGGGCCAAGGCGATCGGGGACACGCGCGCGTGGGGACTGGACGCGGCCGGACCCGCCGTGTTCCTGACGCTGCTCGCGCCGATGCTGAAGACGGCCACCGAGCGAGCGGTCGCGGGCCTCGCCGTCCTGCTGGGCCTCGGTCTGCTGCCCGTGCTGCCGGCCGGTGTGCCGGTCCTGGTGGCGGCGCTGGCGGCCCCGCTCGCGCTCTTCGTCGAGGGCCGGCGCCGGGGGCGCGCCGGGCAGGACGGTCCGGACGGCGTGGAGGTGGACCGGTGAACACCTGGATCGCGATCGGAGTGACCGTCCTCGGCTGTTACGCCGTCAAGCTCGCCGGTCTGCTCGTCCCGGCACACACCGTGGAGCGGCCGTACGTGCGGCGGCTCGCCGCCCTGCTGCCGGTCGCGCTGCTCGCGGCGCTCACGGCCCAGCAGACGTTCGCCGACGGGCACACGCTGGTGCTGGACGCCCGGGCGGCGGGGCTCGGCGCCGCGGCCGTGGCACTGATGCTGCGCGCGCCGTTCCTGCTGGTCGTCGCGGCGGCCGTGGTGGTGACGGCGGGCCTACGGGCCGTCGGCGGGTGAGCGGGGCCGGCCCGGTCCGCCGACGCGCCGGGCACGGCCCGCGGACGGGGCCGGCTCAGCCCACGAAACGGCCGTGGGCCCTCAGGATGCGCAGTGCCTCGATCGTCACCCGGGGGCGGGCCTCCAGCGCGGGGGCCGGGGCCCACCGGCGCCGGCGGACGGACCAGCCGCCGTCCTCCCGCTGCCCGGCGGCCAGGTGGTCCAGCGAGCGTGTCATCTCCTCGTCCGTGAACCACGCGCGCGCGAGCGAGTCCGGGCTCTTGGCGTAGTCGTGCGGGAAGTGGTGCTCGCCCGGGGCATAGCCGGACGCGACCGGAAAGGCGTCGGGCCGGTCCGGATCGAGCACGGCGAGCCGCTGCTCCCGCACCAGGCGGCCCAGCCGGTCGGCGGCGGCCTCCGCGCGCGTGCGGTCGGGAACGGAGTCGAGGAAGGTCACGGCGGCCTCCACCTCGTAGGGGTGCGACTTCTCCAGGGTCTCCACCGCCTGCCAGCAGTAGTCGGTGGCCCGGAACAGCCAGGCGTGCCAGACCTCGTTGCGGTGGAGCAGCCCGACCACCGGCCCGGTGGCCAGCAGGTCGCTGGGAGGATCGTCGACGACCGGGACGAACGGCGCCGTCGGATACCCGCGCTGGCTGGGGTGGATCGCCGGCAGCGCCCCGTCGGGGGTGGAGACGGCGGTCAGATAGCGGCAGACGCGCTCCACCCGCTGTCCGCCGCAGCGCCCGACGGCGTCCAGCACGCGCAGTGCGTGCGCGGTGTGCAGGGGCTGGCTGACCGGTCCGCGCAGATCGGGCTCCAACGCGTGCCCGTACCCGCCGTCCTCGTTGCGGTAGGCGTCCAGTGCCGCTTCCACCGCCTCCGGGCTGCCGTTCAGGAAGTGGTACGTGAAGAGATGCTGTTCCAGCACGCGCGCGGTGAGCCACACGAACTGTTCGGCGCGGAAGAGCGGGGAGCGCGCCGGGGGCGTGGAGGGGAGTGGGGAAGCTCCTAGTTCGGCCATGCGTCAGACCGTAGGGCGGAAAGCGGTCTCGGCAGGCGCTCCCGGGCAGGGCCCACCCCCAGGGGCGGGATACTGGAGTCATGCGGTTGACGGTCTTCTGGCAGCGGATGGCGGATCACTTCGGTCCGGGGTACGCCGACACCTTCGCGCGCGATCACGTCATGTCGGAACTGGGCGGACGCACGGTGCACCAGGCGCTGGACGCGGGCTGGGACGCCCGGGACGTGTGGCGCGTGATCTGCACGGTCATGAACGTGCCGGGTGAGAGGCGCTGACCGGGCGACCGGAATGTCGGGTATGCCGACGAGTTGTTCGACAGTACGGCACCGAACTGTCACGAAGATCGCCGGCGGACGCCGGTTGTCGGCGGCGTGGGCGAGACTGGGCGCGTGGCACCCACTGACGAGGACCCCCTGGCACCTACTACCGAAGACGGCGAGCCGTCCACCCGGCGGGCGGCACCGGCCGCCGCGCCCCCGCCCGGCCGGCCCCCGCTCTCCGAGGCCGTCGCGCCGGGCGGCCGGATGCCGCGCTGGCTGCCGCGCGCCATGGTGCTCGCGCTCGCGCTGATCGCGGCGTTCCAGCTGGGCAGCTGGGCCTTCCACCAGCTGACCGGACTCCTGATCAACATATTGATCGCGTTCTTCCTGGCGCTCGCGATCGAGCCCGCGGTGAGCCGGATGGCGGCCCGGGGCATACGCAGGGGGCTCGCCACCTTCCTCGTCTTCTTCGGGCTGACCATCGTCGCAGCCGGGTTCGTCACCCTGCTCGGCTCGATGCTGGCCGGCCAGATCATCAAGATGATCGAGGGCTTCCCGGAATACCTTGACTCGCTCATCAACTGGATCAACGCGAAGTTCCACACGGACCTCAGACGGGTGGACGTCCAGGAGGGGCTGCTGCACTCCGCCTGGCTGCGCAAATACGTGCAGAACAGCGCGGCCGGCGTCCTCGACGTGTCCGCACAGGTGCTCGGCGGGCTCTTCCAGCTGCTGACGGTCGCCCTGTTCTCGTTCTACTTCGCCGCGGACGGCCCCCGGCTGCGCCGCGCCCTGTGCTCCGTCCTGCCGCCCGCGCGCCAGGCCGAGGTGCTGCGCGCCTGGGAGATCGCCGTCGACAAGACGGGCGGCTATCTGTACTCGCGCGGCCTCATGGCGCTCATCTCCGGGATCGCGCACTACATCCTGCTCGAGGCCATGGGGGTGCCGTACGCGCCCGTGCTCGGCGTCTGGGTGGGCCTGGTCTCGCAGTTCATCCCCACCATCGGGACGTATCTCGCGGGCGCGCTGCCGATGCTGATCGCGTTCACCGTCAACCCCTGGTACGCGGTGTGGGTGCTGGGCTTCGTCGTGATCTACCAGCAGTTCGAGAACTACATGCTCCAGCCCAAGCTGACCGCCAAGACCGTCGACATCCATCCGGCGGTCGCCTTCGGCTCGGTCGTCGCGGGCACCGCGCTGCTGGGAGCGGTCGGCGCGCTGATCGCCATTCCGGCGGTGGCCACGCTCCAGGCGTTCCTGGGGGCGTACGTGAAGCGGTACGCCGTCACGGACGACCCCCGTGTGCACGGGCACCGCGGCAGGAACCAGGGGGGTGCCGGGATGCTCACGCGCATGCGGCGGCTGTGGGCCGGGCGTCGCCCCGGCGGGCAGGAGCGGTCGTAGGCGGCTGACGGCCGCCGGGGCCGCCCTGTGGACGGGGCCGCCTCAGTACGTCAGCCCCGCCCACAGGGCGGCCGCGGCGACGGCCGTCGCGTAACAGCCGGCCGCCACGGCCACGATCCGCCGGCGTGCCCCCTCGCTCCAGGGCGTAAGGGACAGCGACCGGGCGAGCAGGGGCAGGACCAGGACCGCGTGCAGGCTCACGCCGTGCAGCGGCTTGAGCGGGGCCGTCGAGTGGTAGGCGGCCTCTTGGTGGCCGGTCCGCGTCAGGACGACCCCGCGCGCGATCATGGCCGCGCCCGAGGCCAGTGCCACCAGCAGCAGCGCGAAACCGGAACGGACGGCGAGCGGCATGCCGGCGGGGCCCGTCGGCCGGTGCCGGAAGGACACGACGGCGAAGACGGTGAGCAGGGCGGCCAGGACACCGCCGCCCACCGCCAGCGTCATGGACACGCTCGTGTCGAAGGGCGTCTCCATGTTCAGGTGCGAGGGCACCCGGCGCCATGCCTGGAGGGTGATGCCGCCCACCTCCACCACGCAGTCGGCGGCGAAGACGAGAAGCAGGGCCGCGCGCAGCCGATCGCCGGTCCGCAGGTACGACGTGACCCAGGTGAGCGCCATCAGTGTCACTCCGAACGAGAGCCCGAAGGTGACGGGCTTGCGCCAGGAGACGGGACCGTCCCAGGGGCCGCCGTCGACCGCGAACACCACCAGGTGGACGAGGCCGGACAGGACGAGGAGCAGGCCCGTGGTGTGACAGAGACGGTCGACGGCGGCACGCGGATTCTTCATGGGCCCAGGCTTCCGGGCCCGGCCCACGGGGTCGTCGTCCGGCCGGAGGCACTCCCGGTACGCCACCGGGAGCAGACCGGCCCGCCGTCACAGGCGACCGAAGTCGCGGGTCCGCCGGGTGCTGGCGCGGCCCTCGCCGGCGAGCCGGTCCGCCGCCGCCGTCCCGCTCCGCCCGCCCCGTGCCCTGTGCCGGCGAACCCTGGTCACGTGCCATCGAAGACTGAGCGCGCCGGACAGGGGCCTGACGCGCCCGCCGAGCCCCGAGGTGAGCGGCTCTCCCGTGGTCAGAGGGTGGTGTCGACGTTCATCTTGAGGGTCACCAGCTTGTCCGCCTGTTCGGCCGCGATCTCCTGCACAACCGGGGAGAACGTGCGGCTGGGATCACTCCATTGGGCCCAGTACTGGACGAGTACCGGCTTGTCGCTCTTGAGTACCGCGGTTTCGAAGCCGGCATCGGTCACAGCCTTCATTGCGATCCCTCCGTCGGCGCACACCCCATCAGCGAGCTGACTGCACGCGGAACTATGGGGCGAAAACTGATCTTTCTGCGCGATCATCACGCGCGTGACTCCCCGCCGCACGGCAACCCGGCGGAGGGGTGGTCAAGGTCCGATGTCACAGGACACCCCGCTCGCGGCCCGGCCGCGGGCCGCGTGGTGCGCTTGACATGAAAATCGAACATCCATTCTTATGGAGGCTCAGGCGAGGCTTTGGGTTGGGGGTTACGTCCCGATTCGCGGGGAGATGCCCGGCGGTTATCCACAGGCTGGACCTGCGTCGGGGCGCATTGTCAGTGGCAGGCGTTAGCGTCTTTGACGTGAAGCGATCGACTCAAGCAAACCGGGTGGAACCCATGGCAGGAACCGACCGCGAGAAGGCGCTCGACGCCGCGCTCGCGCAGATTGAACGGCAATTCGGCAAGGGCGCGGTCATGCGCATGGGCGAGCGGTCGAAGGAGCCCATCGAGGTCATCCCGACCGGGTCGACCGCGCTCGACGTCGCCCTCGGCGTCGGTGGCCTGCCGCGCGGCCGTGTCGTCGAGATCTACGGACCGGAGTCCTCCGGTAAGACGACCCTGACCCTGCACGCCGTGGCGAACGCGCAGAAGGCCGGCGGTCAGGTCGCCTTCGTGGACGCCGAGCACGCCCTCGACCCCGAGTACGCGCGCAAGCTCGGCGTCGACATCGACAACCTGATCCTCTCCCAGCCGGACAACGGCGAGCAGGCCCTGGAGATCGTGGACATGCTGGTCCGCTCCGGTGCCCTCGACCTCATCGTCATCGACTCCGTCGCCGCGCTCGTCCCGCGTGCGGAGATCGAGGGCGAGATGGGCGACAGCCACGTCGGTCTGCAGGCCCGTCTGATGAGCCAGGCGCTGCGGAAGATCACCAGCGCGCTCAACCAGTCCAAGACCACCGCGATCTTCATCAACCAGCTCCGCGAGAAGATCGGCGTGATGTTCGGCTCCCCGGAGACCACGACCGGTGGCCGGGCCCTGAAGTTCTACGCCTCGGTGCGCATCGACATCCGCCGCATCGAGACCCTGAAGGACGGCACGGAAGCGGTCGGCAACCGCACCCGCTGCAAGGTCGTCAAGAACAAGGTCGCGCCGCCCTTCAAGCAGGCCGAGTTCGACATCCTCTACGGCCAGGGCATCAGCCGCGAGGGCGGTCTGATCGACATGGGTGTGGAGCACGGCTTCGTGCGCAAGGCCGGTGCCTGGTACACGTACGAGGGCGACCAGCTCGGCCAGGGCAAGGAGAACGCGCGGAACTTCCTCAAGGACAACCCCGACCTCGCCAACGAGATCGAGAAGAAGATCAAGGAGAAGCTGGGCGTGGGGGTCCGTCCGGAGGAGCCCGCCGCCGAGCCGGGCGCCGACGCGGTCACCACCGCGGCGGCCGAGGACTCCGCAAAGCCGGCGTCCGCCCCGGCAGCCGCCAAGGCCACCAAGCCCAAGGCCGCCACAGCCAAGAGCTGACCCGTGACACGACGAACCGACTGGGCCGAGTACGAGCACGCCACCCCCGCTGCCCCACGGGGGAGGGGTGCCGGGGGCTACCCGGACTCCGCCCCGGACGGTGACGACGGACACCGGGACGACGGGTACGGCGAGCACGGCGAGCGCGACCGGCACCGCGGGCGTGACGAACACGGCGCACGGGGTGGCGGCCGTGGGCGCGGCCGGCGGCGGCGCGGCTTCGGGGACGCGCCCGGTGAGGACGAAGGCGCCCCTTCCTCGGCGAGGGACGAGCGGGGGGAGTCTTCAGGGGACCCGGCTGAGCGGGCCCGGGCGATCTGCCTGCGCCTGCTCACCGGGACCCCGCGCACCCGCAAGCAGCTCGCGGACGCGCTGCGCAAGCGCGAGATCCCCGAGGACGTGGCCGAGGAGGTGCTGTCACGGTTCGAGGAGGTCGGGCTCATCGACGACGGGGCCTTCGCGGACGCCTGGGTGGAGTCCCGGCACCATGGGCGGGGGCTCGCCCGCCGCGCCCTCGCCAGGGAACTGCGCACCAAGGGGGTCGACTCCGGGCTCATCGAGGACGCGGTCGGCCAGCTCGACTCCGAGCAGGAGGAGGCGACCGCCCGGGAACTCGTCGCCCGCAAACTGCGTGTCACCCGCGGCCTCGACCGCGACAAGCGGCTGCGTCGGCTCGCGGGCATGCTCGCCCGCAAGGGCTACCCCGAGGGCATGGCCCTCCGTGTCGTCCGCCAGGCCCTGGAGGAAGAGGGCGAGGACACGGGGTTCCTCGGGGACGGGGACTTCTGACGGTTCCGGAAGGGGGGCTTTCTGGCGGCTTCTCGGCCGCCGGCGTCCCTGCCGGAGCCAGTAGGTCCTGACGGGCCCGTGACCGAGGGGGCCCTTGACGAGTCGTCGGGAACGGCCGACTCCGCGCCTCCTCCGGGACGCAGGCCTGCGACGGACACGGGTGGGGCAAAGGGTGGGGTTAACCCCCGCCGCGGACGGGAGGGGTGACCCCCGTCGCAAGACGCCGGGCCACCGCAGTGCTCTCACCTGCCCGCACGGGCGAATCTGTACACGCGCCCCGGGCCCCGGCAGCAGCCGGAGACAGGCCGCGCACGACACAACCCGTGCACACAACAGAAGAGAGCCCGTCCCCATGATGCTGCGTTACGCCCTGCGGACCGTCCGCGCCCGGAAGGCCGCTTTCCTCGGCGCCTTCCTCGCCCTGATGTGCGCGGCCGCTCTGATCACCGCCTGCGGCAGCCTCCTCGACACCGGCCTGCGCGGCACCATCCGTACCGAGCGCTACGCCGCCGCTCCCGTCGTGGTCTCCGCCGACCAGTACGTGCACCGGACCACCGTCAAGCACAAGAAGGGCAAGACCAAGGTCAAGCACAAGGCGAAGCCCATCGCCGAGCGTGCCTGGCTGCCCGAGCAACTGCGCAGCACGCTCGCCCGCACCCCCGGCGTGGCCCGGGTCGTCCCCGAACTCACCTTCCTGGCCCAGCCGTCGACCCCCGCCGGCACCGGCGGCCGTACCGCCTACGGCCACGCCTGGGACTCCGCCGCGCTGACTCCGTACCGGCTGACCGCGGGCCGCGCCCCCCGGGCCGCGGACGACCTCGTCATCGACGGCGACCTCGCCGCGCGGGCCCGCCTCCGGCCCGGCGACCACCTCACCGTGCAGTCCACGCGGGCCCCGCGTGACTACCGCATCACCGGTATCGCCACCCCGGCCACTCCCGTGCGCCACCAGACGTCACTGTTCTTCTCCACCGCCGAGGCCCGCCGGCTGGCCGCGCACCCCGGGCAGGTCACCGCGTTCGGCGTGCTGCCGGCCCAGGGAGCCGACCCCGAGCGGGTGCGCGAGGCCCTGACGAAGGCGCTGCACGGCACCACGGCCCAGGTCAGCACCGGCGACGCCCGCGGGCCCGTCGAGTTCCTGGACGCGGCCGCCGCCCGCACCCGGCTGATCAGCATGGGCGGCGCCATGGGAGGCACCTCGCTGCTGGTGGCGATCCTGGTGGTCGTCGGCACCTTCGCGCTCACCGTCCAGCAACGCCACCGCGAACTCGCCGTGCTCCGGGCCATCGCCGCCACCCCCGGGCAGATCCGCAAGCTGCTCGGCCGGGAGGCGCTGATCGTCGGCGCGGCGGCGGGCACGGCCGGCGCACTGCTCGGACTGCTGCTGGGCAGCTGGCTGCACTCCAGGTTCGTCGCTCTCGGCGCCGTACCCGAAACGCTCGAACACACCGTCAGTGTCTTCCCGCCGCTCGCCGCTCTCGCCGCCACCCTGCTCGGTGCCTGGGCGGCGGCCCGGATCGCCTCCCGCAGGATCGTCCGGATCCGCCCGGCCGAGGCCCTGGCCGAAGCGAGGGCCGAGCGCACCCGGCCCGCCTGGGGCCGCATCGCCGCCGGGCTGCTGCTCCTGGCCGGCGGAGTCGTCCTGGTCGTCGTCCTCGCCTCTCTGCGCACCGAGCCCGCCTCGACTCCCGTGACCTTCCTCGCTGTCATCGTGCTGTCCACCTCCGTCGCCCTCCTCGGTCCTCTCCTGGTCAAGGCCGCCGCGCTGCTGCTCGCCGGACCGCTCCGGCTCACCGGGCACGGCGGCCGGCTCGCCATCGCCAACCTGCGCGGCAACGCCGCCCGCATGGCCTCCGTCGTCACCCCGCTCGCCCTGCTCGTCGGCATGACCTGCACCGTCCTGTTCGTCCAGGCCACCCTCGGGAACGCCGCCCGTACCCAGGCCCGTGAAGGCATCACGGCCGACTGGGTCGTCGCCGCGCAGGGGGTGGGTGTCCCCGGCGAAGCCGCCGAGCGGCTGCGCGCACGGCACGACACCGTCACCGAGGTGGTCCGCACGACCGTCCGCGTCGGCCTCGACAAGTACGTCGCACAGGGAGTCACCCCCGCGGGCCTGACCCGCACCTGGGACCCGGAGGTCACCGCCGGCTCCCTCGACCGGCTCGGTCCCGGTACCGTCGCCGTCAGCGAACTGGCCGCGGACCAGCAGCACCTGAGGCCGGGAAGCACCCTGAAGCTCACACTGGGCGACGGCACGCCCGCCACGCTCACCGTCGCCGCCGTCTACACCCGCGGTCTCGGCTTCGGCGACCTCACCTTCGCCCACGACCTCGTGGCCCACCACGTCGACAATCCGCTCGCCTCCTCCGTCCTCGTCAGCACGACCCGTACACAGACAGAACTCGCGACTACTCTCCGTGAGTTCCCGGGGCTGCGAATTCTCTCTCCGGCCGCCGCCGATGCCCTGCAGGCCGACCGGCAGCAGGCGAACGCCGAGGTGAACTACCTCGCCATGGGGCTGGTCCTGGCCTTCACCGCCATCGCCGTCGTCAACACGCTCGCCATGTCGGTCGCCGAACGTGTCCGGGAGTTCGCGCTGCTCCGCCTCGCCGGCGCGACCCGGCGGCAGGTGCTGCGCATGCTGCGCACCGAGGCGCTGTCCGTCCTGTTCCTCGCCACCTCACTCGGCAGCGGTATCGCCCTCGCCGTGCTCACCGCGTTCAGCGTCGGCATGACGGGCCGGGCCGCTCCGACGGTCACCCCGCTGCTCTACGTCGGCGTCGTCGGGATCGCGGGCGTCCTCGCGCTCGTGGCCGGCTCCGTGCCGGGGCGGGCGGCGCTCCGGGTGCGGGCGGTGACGGTCGCCACGGCGAAGGAGTAACCCGGGCGAAGACGCGGCCCACGGCGCGGGAAGTGCATCAGGGCCGAGACGGCCCACGGTGCGGGAAGCGCACCAGGGGTGAACGGCCATGACCCCCCGCAGCGTGCGGGGGGTTCACCGTTGTCGTCCGTCCTCGACGATGTGGTCAGGGCCTCGCCGGTTCCACCGGCAGCCCTTCCGCCCGCCAGGCCTGGAAGCCGCCCACCAGGTCGGTCGCCCGGCGCAGGCCCAGCTGGTGGAGTGACGCGGCGGCGAGACTGGAGGCGTAGCCCTCGTTGCAGATCACCACGACACGCAGGTCGTGCCCGGTGGCCTCGGGGAGGCGGTGACTGCCCTGGGGATCGAGGCGCCACTCCAGTTCGTTGCGCTCGACCACGACGGCACCGGGGATGAGCCCGTCCCGCTCCCGCAGGGCCGCGTACCGGATGTCGACCAGCAGCGCCCCGCCGGACCGCGCCAGCTCGTGGGCCTCCCGGGCGTCGATGCGCCGGTAGCCCGCGCGCACCCGCTCCAGCAACTCGTCGATACCGGTCGGGCGTTCGCCGGACGCGAGGACCACCGCCGGCTGTTCGCTGATGTCGCTCACTGCCAGTCCTCCGGGCGTTCGACCTGCTCCAGGCGCAGCACCTGGCCGGCGCGACTGTACCGACGGATCCGCGGCAGCGGCGGGTAGTAGGCGTGCACGGAGATCGCGTGTCGGTCGTGGGACTCGTTGAGCACCTCGTGCACATGGTGGTGGCCGAAGGCACGGCCCTGTCCCGCGGGCAGCCGGCGTACGCGGTCCACGCCCTCGGTGAGTTCCAGGGTCTTCCAGCCGTCGGTGGGCAGCCGGGCGGTGAGGGAGTTCTCGGTGAGTTCGCCCGAAGCGGTGAGGAAGGCGCCGACCGAGTCCGCGTGGTCGTGCCAGCCGGTGCCGGTACCGGGCGGCCAGCCGATCAGCCAGGCCTCGCTCCCGGCGGGGCCTCGCAGCCGTACCCAGGTGCGGCCCTCCGGGTCGAGCGGCAGGGAGGCGATCAGTTCGGCGTCGGCCGCGGTACGCCGGACGAAGTCGAGGAGATCCGCCTGGGTGGGCGCCGAGGCGGCGAGGGACACGGATGAGGACAGGGAAGGGGAGGGGACAGACACGGGCACCGTCCTGGAATGCGTTCGCGGAAACGGGCGCGCGACGGCGCCCGGTGAGGGAAGGATGCGAATTCAGCAGGACGGGCGACACACGCAGCCCGCATAGCGGACGAGGTCCATGTGGACCCTCCGCCACAGGCGCACACAGGTGTCGGTCACGGTCCGGAGTACAGCATGCCGACGCACCTCGGTCAACCGGGTGTCACCCCGTGGACGGGGGCGAAGCGTGGACGGTCGGCGCACGCCGGAGCCCGCCCCGGACACCCTCCCACCACGCCCGCCGGGGGCGTACCGGAGCGGGCCTCCCGCGCACGGCAGGGGCGCTTGGGAGTTGGCGCCCCCGCGCCCGGCAGGTGTGCTGCGGAGTCGGCGACCCCGCGCACGGCGGGAGTGCTTCGGAGTCGGCCTCCTCGCGCCGGCCGGAGCGGGCCTCCCCGCACCCGGCAGGGGCGCGCCGGAGCCGGTCTTCCCGAGCGCCTCGCCCAGCGTGGTCGAAGCCCGGCGACGGCGGTTCCCCGCGGCCCGGCAAGCACGGCCAGGGGACGTGGGAGCCGTTCCTCCTCGCACCCCCCCCGCACCATCAGGAGCCCCCGAACCGGTTCCCCCCGACCCGCGCCGTCAGCGCACGCCGGAGCCGGCTTCCTCCTTCGGTGCCGGCTCCTCGCGGGTCTCTTCCTGCCGTTCCTCCCGGGCCGTGCCGCCCAGCGTGGCCTCCGCCGCCGCGTAGAGGTCGGCGGGGCGGACTCCGCTGAGCGCGGTGACCAGGTGGCCGTCGGGGCGCACCAGCAGCACGCTGTGCGCCGGCGCGCCCGGGTAGCTCTCCGCGACCAGCAGCTCGGCCGGGTGCGGCAGCGCGGCCACGGCCGCCGCGAGCCGGGGCATGACCCCGGCGGACACCCAGTGCTTGCGGTCCCAGACACCCGTGCCCGGCGCGATCAGGACGACGAGCAGCGCCCCGCGGCCGAGCCGGTCACGCAGCTGCACAAAGGACCCGTCCTCCGCCGTGACCCGGACATCGGTCACCGGTGCGCCGGGCGGGGTGTCGACGGGAACGTCCGCCTGCAGGTGCCGCGGCGCGAGCGGCGAGTCGGCGTACGTGCCGGACGCGCCCAGCGGACCGCGCCCCAGGTGGCCGTCGGTGAACAGCGCGTCGTGGCCCCGGGCGGTGCCCGGGACGATGCCGCGCAGCCCGCCTCCGCCGCGCAGCACCGGAAGTGCCTGGTCGGCGGCGCGCAGCCGGGCGGCGACCAGCGCGCGCCGCTCGGTCTGGTAGCTGTCCAGCAGGGCCTCGTGCGGGCCGTGGTGCCAGGCAGCCGCCAGTTTCCAGGCGAGGTTGTCGGCGTCCCGCAGGCCCTCGTCGAGTCCCTGCGTGCCGAACGCGCCGAGCAGATGGGCCGCGTCCCCGGCGAGGAAGACCCGGCCGGCGCGCCACCGGCGGGCCAGACGGTGGTGCACCGTGTGGACACCCGTGTCGAGCAGTTCGTACGCCGGAGCGCTGCTGTCCGTCCACCCCGTGAGGGTCTCGCGGACACCGGCCACCAGGATCTCGGGCGTGACCAGGTCCTTGCCCGGCGGCAGCAGCCAGTCCAGGCGCCAGACGCCGTCCGGGAGGGGGCGGGCGGTCACCTCCCCGGCCGAGGGCCCGGACGACCGCCACGGCGGCATCCGATGGAGCAACGCGTGACCCTCCCACGGAAGTTCCGCGCGCAGCGCGGCGACCGCGTGCCGCTCCACCGCCGTGCGGCCCGGGAAGCGGATGTCCTGGAGCTTGCGCACGGTCGAGCGGGGGCCGTCGCAGCCGACCAGATAGCTGCCGCGCCACCATGTGCCCCTGGCCCCACGGGTGTGCGCGGAGACGCCGGAACGCTCCTGCTCGACCGCGTCCAGGCGGCTGTCGACGGCCACCTTCACCAGCGGCTCGTCGGCCAGGGCAGCGCGCAGGGCGTTCGTGAGGACGTGCTGGGCGATGTGCAGCGGGGCGGCGGGGTCCGCCTCGCCGAAAGCGACCTCGCTCATCACCTGTTTGCGGCGCAGGGACCGCCATCCGGCCCAGCGCACCCCGTGCTCATCGAGGGCCACCGAGGTCAGCCGCTCCAGCAGGGCCGCCGTGTCCTCGCGCAGGACGACCGTGCGCGCCGGGCGGGGCTCGTCCTTGCCGGGGCCCTCGTCCAGGACGACGGCGGGCACGTTCTGACGGGCCAGCAGCAGGGCGAGCGTCAGCCCGACCGGCCCCGCTCCGACAATGATCACCGGGTCCATGACGCGGCGCCCCCTGCCCGTGACGATGCCCTGACGGAGACAAGTGAACAGGAAGGCGGAGCGGGGTGCACGATCACGAAACGTATGCAACCCATTGACAGAGTTTGCGTCAAGCGACCGGGGGCAGTGGCGATCACGCCACTGCCCCCGGTCGCTTCATGTCACCTGAATGATCGTCAGTCGGCCTTGCCGGCGTCCTGCTGACCGCCACCGGTGAAGGGACCGCTGAGGTCACAGGGCCCCGGGGGTACCGCCTGCCCCGGTCGCCGCCGTGCCCCCGATCTCCGCGGCTTCCTGGACCCCGAGCACCGCGCCGGTCGACTTCTTGCCCCGCCGCAGCCGTCCCTCCAGCCAGCTCGCGAACGAGGTCAGCGAGAAGTTGAGGATCACGAAGATCAGGGCCACGATCGTGAAGGACGCGATGGTGTTGGCGCCGTAGTAGCCGCTCATGGTGTTCGCCGCGGCGAGCAGGTCGGGGAAGGTGAGGACGGCGCCGCCGAGCGCGGTGTCCTTCACGATGACCACCAGCTGGCTGACGATCGCCGGGAGCATCGCGGTGACCGCCTGCGGCAGCAGGATGAGCCGCATCACCTGGTTCTTGCGCAGACCGATGGCCATGGCCGCCTCGGACTGCCCCTTCGGCAGGGCCAGGATTCCCGCGCGGACGATCTCGGCGAGCACGGACGCGTTGTACAGCACCAGGCCGGTGACGACCGCGTAGAGCGGACGGTCGTCGGAACTCACGTCGGTGTACTGGCTGTACAGCTCGTTGCCGAAGATCATCAGGACCAGCACGGGGATCGCGCGGAAGAACTCCACGACGACCGTGGCCGGGCCCCGCACCCACACGTGGTCGGAGAGCCGGGCGATGCCGAGGACGGCGCCCAGCGGCAACGCGATGATCATCGCCAGCGCCGCGGCCTTCAGGGTGTTCTGCAGACCGGGCCAGATGTAGGCCGAGTACGCCTCGGTGTCACCGCCGAAGTAGGGCTTCCACAGCGCCCACTCCAGCTGGTTCTTCTCGTCGAGGGACGCGTACACCCACCAGACGAGCGCCGCGAGCGCGGCTATGAAGAGCACCGTGTAGAGGATGTTGCGCCGTTTGGCGCGCGGCCCCTGGGCGTCGTAGAGGACCGAATTCATCGCTTCACCGCCACCTTCTTGCTCACCCAGCCGAGGATCAGACCGGTCGGCAGGGTCAGGCAGCAGAAACCGAACGCGAAGAGCGCGGAGATCAGCAGCAACTGTGCCTCGTTCTCGACCATGTCCTTCATCAGCGCGGCCGCCTCGGCGACGCCGATCGCGGCGGCCACCGTCGTGTTCTTCGTCAACGCGATCAGGACGTTGGTCAGCGGGAGCACCGCGGCCCGGAACGCCTGCGGCAGCACCACCAGGAACAGCACCTGGGTGAAGCTCAGGCCGATGGCCCGCGCGGCCTCCGCCTGGCCCACTGGCACGGTGTTGATGCCGGCCCTGATCGCCTCGCACACGAAGGCCGACGTGTAGGCGGTCAGGCCGAGGACCGCCAGCCGGAAGCTGTACGAGTCCACGACGTCGCCGGCCCCGAGGCTGATGCCCAGCGTGTCGTGGAGGCCCAGCGAGGCGAACAGGATGATCACCGTGAGCGGGATGTTCCGCACGATGTTCACGTAGGCGGTGCCGAAACCGCGCATCAGCGGTACCGGGCCCACCCGCATGCCGGCCAGCAGGGTGCCCCAGACCAGGGAGCCCACGGCGGACAACAGGGTCAGCTGCACTGTCGTCCAGAAGGCACCGAGTACGTCGTAACCTTCAAGAAAGTCGAACACGATCTCCCGCGCTTCCGCGTGTAGGGATGCCCGGGTGCGCCGCCCTCACGGACGGCGCACCCTACGGGCGTTGCCTCAGCTCTTGATGTCGCCGATCTTCGGGGCGGGCTCGTTCTTGTAGCCGGCCGGGCCGAAGTTCTTGTCCACGGCCTGCTGCCACGACTTGTCGGCCACCATGTCCTCGAGGGCCTTGTTGATCTTGGCCTTGAGGTCGCTGCCCTTCTTGACGCCGATGCCGTAGTTCTCGTTGGTCATCTTCAGGCCGCCGAGCTTGAACTTGCCCTTGAACTGGGCCTGGCTGGCGTAGCCGGCGAGGATCGAGTCGTCGGTGGTGAGGGCGTCGATCGCCTTGCTCTGCAGGCCGGTCAGACAGGCGGAGTACGTCGGGTACTTCTGCAGCTGCGCCTTGGGGGCGAGCTTGTCCTTGACGTTCTGCGCCGAGGTCGAGCCGGTGACCGAGCAGAGCTTCGCCTTGTTGAGGTCGGCCACCGTCTTGATCGAGGCGTCGTCCGCGCGGACCAGCACGTCCTGGTGGGCCAGCAGGTACGGGCCGGCGAAGTCGACCAGCTTCTGGCGCTCGGGGGTGATCGAGTAGGAGGCGACGATGAAGTCGACGTCGCCGCGCTTCAGCATGGTCTCGCGGTCGGCGCTCTTCGACTGCTTCCACTCGATCTGGTCCGCGTTGTAACCGAGCTTCTTGGCGACGTAGGTGGCGACGTCGACGTCGAAGCCCGAGTAGCCCTGCGGGGTCTGCTGGCCGATGCCGGGCTGGTCGAACTTGATGCCGATGGTGATCTTCTTGCCACCGCCGGAACCCTTGTCGTCCTTGTCGCCGCCGCACGCGGTGGCGGTCACGGACAGGGCGAGGAGGACGGCCGAGGCGGCGGTGACCTTGCGGAGCTTCATGGTGAACATCCTTTGAGTGGTGAGGAACGAGGTCCCTGGGACGCGTGAGGCGAGCCGGGCCGTGGCGTCAGTGGTGCAGGATCTTGGACAGGAAGTCCTTGGCCCGGTCGCTGCGCGGGTTGCTGAAGAACTGGTCGGGCGCAGCCTGTTCGACGATCCGGCCGTCCGCCATGAAGACCACCCGGTTCGCAGCCGATCGTGCGAAGCCCATCTCGTGCGTGACGACGATCATCGTCATGCCCTCACGGGCGAGCTGCTGCATGACCTCGAGGACCTCGTTGATCATCTCGGGGTCGAGGGCGGAGGTCGGCTCGTCGAAGAGCATGACCTTCGGGTCCATCGCCAGGGCCCGCGCGATCGCGACGCGCTGCTGCTGGCCGCCGGACAGCTGGGCGGGGTACTTGTCGGCCTGGGTGCCCACGCCGACCCGGTCCAGCAGTGCCCGGGCCTTCTCCTCGGCCTGCTTCTTGTCCGCCTTGCGCACCTTGAGCTGGCCCAGCATCACGTTCTCGAGCACGGTCTTGTGCGCGAAGAGGTTGAACGACTGGAACACCATCCCGACGTCGGCCCGCAGCCGCGCCAGTTCCCGGCCTTCGTGCGGCAGGGCCTTGCCGTCGATCGTGATCGCGCCTGAATCGATCGTCTCCAGGCGGTTGATGGTGCGGCACAGGGTCGACTTTCCGGACCCGGAGGGCCCGATGACCACGACGACCTCGCCGCGGGCGATCGTCAGGTCGATGTCCTGGAGCACGTGCAACGCGCCGAAGTGCTTGTTGACGCTCTTCAGGACGACCAGTTCGTCGGACGTGGCCGCGTCCTCCTTGGCCACCGTTACTTTGGTCATCGCTCTCGGGCTCCGTCCTCCTCGGGTTTCCGAGGACAGTAATGAGGGGCTGTGACCTGCGTCATCACATCTGAGGGAGATCTGAGCATCACGATCCGATAGCAATCGGACACGTGTCGTAGCACTTGGCGCCTGTGCGCGTATCGGCCGGGTAACGGAAGCGACCGGCAACCCGAACCCTCTTGACGCCGTCCTTATCCATCAGCGTCACTGCCATGGTGCACGCGCGCGTGCGTGTGATCCACAAGACCGTCGCGAACCGAGACCGTACGACCGCTGAACTGGAGGGGGCCTGGATGAGACTGCTCCTCGTCGAGGACGACAACCACGTCGCCGCGGCTCTGTCGGCCGTTCTCGCGCGGCACGGGTTCCACGTCACTCACGCGCGCAGCGGCGAGGAGGCCCTCCAGGCGCTCGTTCCCGAGGGCGCCGGTTTCGGCGTGGTGCTGCTCGACCTCGGCCTGCCCGACCAGGACGGCTACGAGGTCTGCGGCAAGATCCGCAAGCGCACCGCGATCCCGGTGATCATGGTCACCGCGCGTTCCGACGTCCGCTCCCGCATCCATGGGCTCAACCTGGGCGCCGACGACTACGTCGTCAAGCCGTACGACACCGGGGAACTGCTCGCCCGGATCCACGCCGTCAGCCGGCGCACCGCCCACGAGGACGCCGCGACCGCCGGTGACAGCGCCCTGCTCCTCGGCGCCGTCCGCATCGAACTGCCCACCCGCCAGGTCAGCGTGGACGGTGCGGTGATACAGCTGACCCGCAAGGAGTTCGACCTGCTCGCCCTGCTCGCCCAGCGGCCCGGAGTGGTCTTCCGGCGGGAACAGATCATCAGCGAGGTCTGGCGCACCAGTTGGGAGGGCACCGGCCGCACCCTGGAGGTGCACGTCGCCTCCCTGCGCGCCAAACTGCGCATGCCCGCGCTGATCGAGACCGTACGCGGCGTCGGCTACCGGCTCGTCGCCCCGGCCGCCTAGCGGGGACGGGTGCGCACACGCCTCCTCCCGCTGCTCATCGTCCTGCTGGCGGCCGTCCTGCTCGCGCTCGGCGTCCCGCTCGCGGGCAGTGTGGCCGCCGCCCGGCAGCAGCAGGTCGTCGTGGACCGGATCGACGACACGGCACGGTTCGCGGCGCTCGCTCAGTTCGTCACCGACGGGCCCGGCGGATCCCGCCGCACCACGACGGACGAGCGCCTGGGGGCCTTGCGCCGCGAGCTGGAGAGCTACTACGGCGTCTACGGCATCCGCGCCGGTGTCTTCTACCGCAACGGTTCGGCGATGGCCATCGCTCCCGGCGACTTCTTCGTACCGCCGACGGGTGAGGTCCGCAGGGCCTTCGACGAGGCGCTGCTCAGCCGGCGCAGCCACGACTCGCCCCAGGCGTGGCCCTGGCGGCACAGCCGGCTCGTCGTCGCCTCACCGGTGATCCGGGACGGGGACGTCGTCGCGGTCGTGGTCACCGACTCACCCACCGGACAGCTGCGTTCCCGGATCCTGCGCGGCTGGCTGTTCATCGGGGCCGGCGAGATCGCGGCCATGCTGCTCGCCGTCGGCGCGGCGCTGCGGCTGACCGGCTGGGTGCTCAGGCCGGTCCGGGTCCTGGACGCCACCACCCACGACATCGCCACCGGGCGCCTGAAGTCCCGGGTAGCGGCCGCCGGCGGACCGCCGGAACTCAGACGGCTGGCCCGTTCGTTCAACGAGATGGCCGACAACGTCGAGGCCGTGCTGGAGCAGCAGCGCGCCTTCGTCGCCGACGCCTCGCACCAGTTGCGCAACCCGCTCGCGGCGCTGCTGCTGCGCATCGAACTGCTCGCCCTGGAACTCCCCGAGGGCAACGCGGAGATCGCCTCGGTCCGCACCGAGGGCAAGCGCCTCGCGCAGGTCCTGGACGACCTGCTCGACCTGGCGCTGGCCGAGCACGCCGAGGCCGACCTCCGGCTGGCCGACATCGGCGCGCTGGCCGAGGAGCGGGTGGCCGCCTGGGCGCCGGCCGCCCGGGCCAAGGGCGTCCGGCTCATCGGCGACTGCCCGCCCACCACCGGCTGGGCCGACCCGATCACCCTGTCCAGCGCCCTGGACGCGGTGATCGACAACGCCGTGAAGTTCACCCCCGAGGACGGCACGGTCGAGGTCACCGTCTCCGCCGACGGTGACCTCACCACGGTCGTCGTCACGGACACCGGTCCCGGCCTCACCGAGGAGGAACTCGCGCGCGTGGGGGACCGCTTCTGGCGCAGCGGCCGGCACCAGAACGTGAAGGGCTCGGGTCTGGGCCTCTCCATCACCCGCGCCCTGCTCGCGGCCGGCGGCGGCGCGATCGACTACGCCCACCACGAGCCGCGGGGACTGCGGGTGACGGTCACGGTGCCACGCCACCCGGAGACCACCGACGGCGCCACGGGCGCTGCCTGAAGCCGAGGCCGCGCCCGCTCCTGCGCCCCGTGTGCCGCCTGGCACTCAGACGGCACGCCGGGCCCTCTCTCTCCGGGCTCCTACGGCGTCACGGGCTCGAGCGGCGCCCCGGGCGCCCGTCGGCTCCCCCCGGACGCCTCGGCTCACGCGGCGTCCCGGGAGTCCTCCACGGCCTCCGCGAACCCCGGGGCGTTCCTCCGCCGCTGTACCTGCGCTGTGCCTACGGCTTCATCGACCGGTAGTAGCGCCGGGCGCCCTCCTGCAGCGGCAGCGGGTCGGTGTAGATGGCGGTGCGCAGGTCGACCAGCTGGGCGGAGTGGACGTGCCTGCCGATGCCGTCCCGGCTGTCGATCACCGTACGGGTCACCCACTCCGTCAGCCGGGGATCCACGTCGGTGCGGGTGATCAGCACGTTGGACACGGCGATCGTCGGCACCGGCGTGCCCTGCTGCACGTCCGAGTACGCCGACTCGGGGATGTTCGTGGCCCGGTAGTAGCGCGCCGCCTCGCCCTGGCCGTGCAGCCGGGTGATGAGGGCGTCGTCGATCGGCACGAACCGGAACGCGCGCTGTTTCGCCAGCGAGACCAGCCCCCTCGTGGGCAGGCCGCCCGACCAGAAGAAGGCGTCGATCTTTCCCTGCTGGAGCCGCGCGGGCCCGGTGTCGATGCCGTCCGCCTCCGCGGTGATGTCCTCGCGCGGGTCGATACCGGCGGCCCGCAGCACCCGTTCGGCTATCAGCCGGACCCCGGAGTCGGGCAGGCCGGTCGCCACCCGCTTGTGCCGCAGGTCCGCGACGCTCCTGATGTCCGAGTCGCGGGGCACGATGAGATGGACGTAGTCGTCGTAGAGCCGGGCCACCCCGCGCAGCCGGCCGGCGCCCTCGGCATGCCGCAGCTCGTACGTGGCCACCGCGTCGGCCGCCGCGATGGTGAAGTCGGCCTGCCCGGTCGCCACCCGCGCGACGTTCTCCTGGGAACCGGCGCTGTTGAGCAGCTTCACCTTCAGGCCGGGCATGTCCCTGCCCATCTCGGTGCGCAGCCGCTCGCCGTACTCCTGGTAGACCCCGCGGGGCGTACCGGTGCTGAACACGATCGTCCCGCTCGGCGGCTTCTCGCCCAGGGGCAGCAGCCACCACAGCAGCAGCCCGAGGGCCACGACACCGACGGCCGTGCCCTGCAGCGCTCGGCGCCTGCCGATCCGGGGGAACACCTTGGACATGCGGCGATCCTGCCAGGCGACGCGTGGCGCTGAACAGGGCCGGGGGCACTCCGGGGCCGAGTGCGGCCAGGGTCACCCCGGGCGGGCCGCGGGCGGCGGGCGTTGTCGGTGGCGGCCGTTAGAGTCGCCGTATGACCACTTCGCCCGCCCGTCTCGTCCGTGAGTTCCACCATGCCTTCGGCCTGGACGCCCGCAGTACGCCGGCCGAGGTGGAGCCCGGACTGGCCGCCCACCGGGGCGAACTGCTCGCCGAGGAGGCCGCGGAGGTCGCCGAGGTCGCGGTGGAGGGCCCGCTGGACCGGCTCGCGCACGAGCTGGCGGACGTGGTGTACGTGGCCTATGGCACGGCCCTGGTGCACGGCATCGATCTCGACGAGGTGATCGCCGAGATCCATCGCGCCAACATGAGCAAGATCGGCCCGGACGGGCAGGTGGCCCGCCGGGCCGACGGCAAGGTTCTCAAGGGGGAGCACTACCGCGCGCCGGACGTCTCCTCCGTACTGCGCCGCCAGGGCTGGACACCGGACGGCGCGGCCTGAGACCGGTACCGGGCACGTGACGGCCGGAGTCGCGCCAGGCACCTGAGGGCCGGCCGCCGCGCCAGGGCTACGGCCCGGCACCGCACCGGAGCACGACCGCCCGGCACCCGTGTCCGGGCCTGATGCCCTGGCACCGGTATCGGGAAGCTAGGAGGACAGCTTCCCGCTCGCCAGTTCCCACTCGCGGTGCAGGGCGCCCAGCGGGATGCTGCGCTGGATGATCGGTGTGCCGAAGATCGACAGCTGGAGGCGCAGGGTGCCGGACAGGTCCATGCCGCCGTAGACACCCCAGGTGCCGTCCGCCTTCGGCGCGCTGCCGTCGGAGGCGGCGGTGATAGCGCCGGAGGCCTCGCCGCGCAGATACGGGGCCAGGTCGGCGGTGACGCCGACGCTGCCGTAGAGGCCGACCGTGGCCTCCGCGCCCAGCGTGGTGCGCACGCTGCCCGCGGTGCTGACGGAGGCCCGCACGGGCGTGCTCGTCATGTCGGAGGAGCTGACCGGGGTCCACCCCTTGGCCGGGCCGAAGGTGCCGCCCGCTTTGAAGTCGCCCTTGAGGCTCTGTTCGACGTCGACGGTGACCCGGCCGTCGGCGCTGATCTGGAAGTAGCAGGTCAGGTCGAGGTTGACGACGACGGGGACCGGGCCGACCTGGAGGACGGGGTCGGCGTGCAGCTTGGCGAACGGGATGCGCAGCGGGGTGCCGGTGGCCGCCGCGGCCCGTCCCTTGACCGCCCAGCCGGAGGTCCAGTCACCGGACACACCGAGGTACGCCGAGCCGGGCGGGGCGTCGCTTCCGGAGCCGCCGTAGGCGAAGTCGACCCGCGGGGCCAGCTGGACGAAACCGCGCACGGAAGCGGCGGCCGACGCCGGGGCGTCCTGGGCGGTGGCCACCTCGGTGCCGACGTCGAGGCGCAGGCTGCCGAGCGGCACGGTCGCGCCCTTGGGGCCGGCGTGCACGTCACCCGTCTTCGACCAGGACACCCGGACGTCGGGCAGCAGCTTGTCGACGGAGAAGGACGAGGGGTCGACCGGCACGTCGCCCTTCGCCGTGTCGTCGCCCAGCAGGGCGTTGAGCGTGGCCGGTTCGGTCTGGACCTCGGTGCCGCCGTCCCGTTCGCCGATCACCTTGGTGACCTTGGCGAGCAGCCCGTGCGGTGCGCCCGGCGCGGGAGCGCTGGCGATCACGTCGCCCACGGCGGCCCGGCCCGGTGCGGCGGAGGAATCCGGTGCGGCGGAGGAGTCCGGTGCGGCGGAGGAGCTCGTGGAAGGGGCCGACGGCCGCGGTGAACTCCCCTTCCCCTTCGGCTTGTCGGCGATGACCGCGCGCCGGGTGTGGCTGTCGTAGGAGCCGACGCTGAGCGTCGTCCTGTGTGCTCGCCGACCGGAGCCGCCCGGGCTCGCCGTGGCGGTCGCGGTGGCGGTGGGTGCGGCGGCGACGGTGAGCGAGTGCTCCGTGCCGTCGGTGGGCCGGTCGGTGGCCTGGATCTGCCGGCCCTGGCCGGCGGCCGGCGGCTGGGCGGCCTCCGAGGCGGGCGAGGAGCAGGCCGCGCCGAGGAACAGAGTCGTCACGGCGAAGGCGGGCAGCAGGGCACGCTGGTGCCTCATGCGTCTGCGCAAGGTTGGTTCCTGAGTGGAGTGGGGGGTGGCAGAGAGGTACCGGGGCCGGATCTACTCACGGGTAGCACTGGCCGGTAACTCGTTGACGAGCCATGAGCATGCCACCCCCGGGCCACAGGTCACGCACAATCCGGCCACAACTCAACGTGACCTGTGACACCAGGAGTTGGGGCGGTGCGGGGCTCAGCTTCCCGACAGGCCGGTGCCGCCGAGGCGGGTCAGCAGACCCGCGAGGCTCGCGACGTCCGCCGCGGGCCACGCCGGGCCGGTGAAGAGCTCGGCGGCGGTCTCCTCCGCCGTGGCCAGCATCTCCGCCAGCCGCCGCCGGCCCGTCCCGGTCAGCGCTGCGTACGCCACGCGCGCGTCCCGGGCGTCCGGCTCCCGGCTCACCAGCCCGATCCGCTCCAGCGGAGCCAGTCCGCGGGTGACCCCGGAGGCGGTCAGCCCCAGCGCCTCGGCCAGGTCCACCCGGCGCATCCGGCCGCCGGGCGCCTGTCCCAGCCGGAGCAGCAGGGTGAAGTCGGCGAGGCTGACGCCGTGCAGCCCGCTCAGCCGCGCGTCGAAGCGCCGTACGAGCGCGGCCTGGGCCCGTACCAGCCGCAGTGCCGCGTCGAGGGCCTCACTCATGCCGGCCGCCTCTCGATTCCCTTGCCATCTCCTTGACTGCTCAAGTTTATGGCCGGTCTCATGAGCCGTTCGCACGGGCTGCGCGGCGCTGTCGCTTGCCGAGGGGCGCCTGGGAGAGGTCCTCGGCGGTGCTCCGCAGCCGCTTGAAGCCGTAACCACGCTCGGTCAGCCAGGACTTCGCCGCTTCCTCGGCCCACTCCGTCGCCTCCAGGATGTCCTCCTCTTCCTCGCCCGTGGCGGAGAAGCGGAAGACGAAGGCGGGCCGGGCGGCGATGTCGTAGGTGAGGTTCCCCTCGGGGGTGAAGGCGGCGCGCAGGGCGTCGTGTTCCGCGGCGTCCGCCGCCAGGGCGGCGCGCTGGGCCTCGGTGAGGCCGTCGAAGGCACCGCGGACGGTGATACGGAAAGTTCGTGTACTCATTCCGCGACCCTAGGCGCGGCCACGGCGAACACTCCACCGGGTTTCCGCGCCCGGCCCCCGCGCACCGCCTCCCCCCGGCACCGCCCGGCCCCGCGCACCGCCTGGCGTAACGGGCACCGGCGGCGACAACGGGACGGAGGCCGGCCCGCGGCGGCCCTGGCCCACCGCTTCCCGGGCGCACACGGCCATCGGTACCGATCGGTGACGGGGCGAACACCGGGCGAGGTCCGGGCCGGCCGTTACGGTGCTCGACCAGTACCACAGCCTGTATCTGGCGGAGGCCCCGCCGACGGCGCTCGCCGCGAGCGTGCTGCGCTCCCGGCCCTTCGAACTCCCCACCGGCGACCGTACGATCCCCTGTCCCGCGGTCTGGCAGCGGTCGCTGAGCTGTCTGCGCACCCGGTGCGACCTGATCCTGGTCTCCCTGGTCAGCGGGGCGCACCTGGCCGCGGTCTGTCAGGACGCCGCGTTCCTGGAGGACGAGGGCAGACCTCGGCTCCGAGGAGGGCCGCGAGCGGGCCGGTGAACTCCTCGCACCGCTGGGGGCGGGCATCGCGAAGCCCGAGCGGCCCGGCTGACGGGGCCGCACGAGGAAGAGCCGCCGGTGTGGTCACGGGGGTCGAAGGGGCGGGGCGGGGCGGCGGTCGCCGTGGGCCCGACCGGTGCCCTCCGCCGATGCCGGGCACGGTGTCGGCGGAGGGTGTCGTAAGGCCCGCGCCGGGGGACGGCGGCGGCTCTCGTCAGCCGGTGTAGCCGGCGAAGACGCGCGTGTAGTCCCAGTCGGACTGGCCGACGCCGGAGCAGCTGTCGGCGGGGCCGCCCGTGCAGGGCCGGTCCCGGTTGGCGGACCAGAAGGTCAGCCGGGCCAGGTGGTGCTGCTGGGCGTAGGCCAGGATGGTGCGGAAGTCGGCCACCGTGACGGTCTCGTTCTGGTCGGTGATGCCGTTCATGGACGAGATGCCCATGTCCCGGTACGCCTGGTCGTCGCTGTAGCGGTAGGCGTTCTTCAGCGCGTTCTTCAGCCCCTCGGCCGCCTGCACCGTCAGACTGCCCATGTTCCGGCCGGCGCCGCCGAAGTCGAACGGCATGATGGCCCAGGCGTCCACGCTCAGCCCGGAAGCGGCCGCCCGGTTGATGAGGCTGGTGTCGGGTCCGCTCTGCCCGGTGCCGATGGTGATGTACACCTTCAGCCCCGGGTTGCCGGCCTTCACGGTCTTCAGCGCGTCGACCGTGCGCTGCTGGACGGTGCCGTTGCTGTAGGCGTCGGCCTCCAGATCGATGTCGATCGCCTTCAGGCCGTAGGCGTTGATGACCTTCTGGTAGGCGGCCGCCAGCTCGCCGGCGCTGGAGCAGGAGCTCTCCAGCTTGTTGCCGCTGTAACCGCCGAAGGACGGGATGACGTCACCGCCGTTCCCCCGCACGGTGTCGACCGTCCGCTGGTCCACCCCGCCGGTCAGCGGACGGCTGCCGTCCCACTGCGGGTTGCAGTAGCCGTTGCTCAGCACGAAGGCCAGGGTGAACCACTTCACGCCGGTGGCCTGGGTGATGGTGCTCGGGCTGGGCGGGCTGCCCCAGCCGTTGTAGAGGTACGGCGCCACGGCCATCGGCGCGGAGGGTGTGCCGCCGCCGGCCGCGGGCGCGTTCCACTTCTGGTTGGCGCCGCCGCCGCAGCTCCAGATCTGTGTCCGGGTGCCGTTGGCGGAGTCGTTGCCGGTGACGTCCAGGCACTTGTTCGCCTGGGGGTTGACGATGTCGTGGGCGGCGGTGACGGTCCACTTCTGGTTGGCGCCGCCCGTGCAGGTCCACAGCTGTGCCTTGGCGCCGTCGGCGGTCGAATTGCCGGTGACGTCCAGACACTTGCCGAGGGCCCGGATGGTGCCGTCGCTGCCGACCGTCCACTGCTGGGCGTTCGTGCCGTTGCAGTCGTAGAGCTGTACGGGCGTGCCGTCGGCGGAGGCGGCCCCGGCGACGTCGAGGCACTTGCCGGCGAGACCGGTGACGGTGCCGGTCGCGGCCTGCGCGGGGGAGGCCGTGAACAGGCCGGTGGACAGGGTGAGAGCGGTGACCGCGAGCGCGGTGGACGCGGAAAGGGTCCTGGTTCTGGGCACGTTGGGGACGCCCTTTCGTGGGGGGTGGGGGTGTCGCCCGGTGAAACTAGAGGTCCAGACCACTTCCGTCAAGGTGTGAAGTAAGAAGTGAGAGAAGCGGGGGAGGGAGTCGGACCGCGCCCTGCCCGGGCTCGCGGACGCTGGCCGGAAGTCGTCACCGGCGCAACCGCGGGTTCTAAGCTCGAACGAGCTTGACGATCTCGATGGACTCGGCGAAGGAGCCTGAACAGCAGTGGAGGACAAGCGCGTTGTCGTCGTGACCGGCGGAGGCTCGGGAATCGGGCAGGCCACGGGCCGGATGCTGGCCGAGGCCGGTCACCAGGTCGTCGTCTCCGGCCGGCGGGCCGAGCCCCTGGAGCGCCTCGCACGGGAGACGGGGGCGCTGGCCCATCCGTCCGATGTCGGGGACCCCGACGCGGCCGAGGGACTGGTCCGGGCGGCCCTGGACGCGTACGGACGGCTCGACGGAGTGGTGCTGAACGCGGGCATCGGGCGGGGCGGAGCCGTGGGCGACATGTCGCTGCGGGACTGGGACGAGGTGATGCGCACCAATGTCACCGGTCCGCTTCTCCTGCTGCGCGCCGCGATCCCGCACCTGCTGGAGTCCCAAGGGGCGGTGGTCGCCGTCGCCTCGGTGTCCGCCCTGCGCAACGGCACCAGCAACGCCCCGTACGCCACGTCCAAGGCGGCCCTGCTCCAGCTGTGCCGTTCCGTCGCCGTCGACTACGGGCGCCAGGGGGTGCGGGCCAACATCGTGTGCCCCGGCTGGGTGCGGACCGAGATGGCCGACCGGCGCATGACGCGCTTCGCCGAGGAGGCCGGCCTGCCGGGCGGCGGGATGGAGGCCGCCTACGACGAGGCGACCAGGCTGCTGCCCCAGGGACGTCCCGGTGAGCCGCGCGAGGTCGCGGAGGCGATCGGCTGGCTGCTGTCTCCGGCGGCTTCCTACGTCAACGGAGCCGTGCTCACCGTGGACGGCGGGACGACGGCCCTCGACCCCGGGACGCTCGCCTTCGACTACCGCATCGCACCGCGTGACCCGGAGCCCACCGACGCTCCGGTCTGAGCGCCCCGGCGCCGGAACGCGGCACGGGCGCCCGGGCCGGACCCGCCGAGTGCGGCCCGGCGCGCGGCGCCGGCCTTTCGAGCCGGACCCGCCGATTGCGGCCCGCCGAGTGCGGGCCGGCCACGCGACACGGGCGTTGCGGCCCCGCCGAGTGCGATGCCTGTCGGCGCCCGGGACGGGCGACCTGAGACGGCACCTGGCGGGCGCACCCAGGCCGGTTCAGGACTGCTGCGCGGGAGACGTCCGGTCGCGGCAGGGGAGCGCGTCGGTCATGGCGGGCCACATCCGGGCGATCCCCAGCAGCGTCTCGTGACTGCCGTGGACCACCCCGGGCAGGGGACGCGGGTCGGACGGTGGCACGCCGCCGAGCACCGCCCGCCGGGCCTGGCCCACGGCCCCGGCGAGCGCCGCGGACGCGAGACAGTCGTCCCGCACCCCCGCCCGCCGCGCATGCCGGTGCGCCTTCTCGTAGGCGTCGGGCTGGACGTACTGCTGCAGCGTCAGCAACGCGTCGTACGTCTCGATGGTCTGCCGATGGGCCTGCAGCGCCGGCGGACAGCGCGGCCACAGCACCTCCTGGAGCCGGGTCCGCCGCGGGCTGGCCAGGGCCACATGGGGCACCGCCGTCACCAGGTCCCGCCACAGCGGCCACAGCCGCCAGGTGGTCCGCAGCGCGGTGGCCGACCGGGCCACGGCGGTCGCGGTGGGCACCAGCAGGGAGGCCGCCCGCAGGAAGCCGTGGGCACCCATGATCAGGGAGAGGTAGGGGAGCAGGCCCGGGGCGAGGCCGTACAGGTGGCAGAGATAGCCGCACCAGAAGACGAGGGCGAGCACGCTGCCCGCCGCGAACAGCCGCAGTGACCAGACCAGATCACGCTCCGCCGTACGGCGGCTGTACCGCCAGCACACCACCAGGGCGACGGCGTCCCCGACGATGTGGGCGACGACGAGGATCAGCCAGTAGGCGGCCGCGGCGGACGCGGGCCGCTGCACGGCCGCCATCCCCTCGGGCGACCGGTCGGCCCGCAGCAGATCCAGGACCAGCAACGACACCAGGGCCGCCGCCATGGCCGCCGCCACCGAACGGCGCAGGAGCGGAGTGCGGCGCGGGTCGATCACGAAGAGCAGGACCAGCCCCGCGCTGAGAACGCCGATCAGGTTGCGGACGAGAGACACCGTGTGGACGTCGGTGCCGGCCGACGTCAGCCCGGCGACGATCCCGGGCTGGAAGAGGGTGATGGCGGTGGTCGCCGCGAGGACGGTCACCCACAGCCCGCGCAGACGGGGCTGGCGCAGCGCGGGCCGCGCCCGCCAGACCAGCGCGAACCACAGCGCGAGGACGCTGGTGAGTCCGAGCCGGGCCGCCAGTTCACTCACCGGCATCGTCCGTCACTCCCAGGAACGCGCCGAGGCGTCCCAGGGGACCCGCCACCGGGCCGGTCTTCCCGGCGCTCTGTATGAGGCTGGCGATCATCTCGGCTTCTTGTTCCTCGGTGGTCGTGTAACTGGTCCGGGCCATCAGGCGCCTCACGAGACGCGGCTCCGGATCGTCCGGAAGCCGACCGGTCAGCCGGTCACCATCGCCGTCCGCGAGGCTCCGATGGTGGTCGCACAGCACATGGCCGATCTCGTGCAGGATGATGTGCTCGCGGTGCAGGGGCGCGGTACGGGGTTCGTAGAAGACGTAGTCGGCGTCGTCGGTACCCAGCCAGAGCCCGCACGCCCCCGTGGCCGCCGCCTGCTCGGGCAGCTCGCGCAGCACGAGCGGCCGCCCTCTCAGCTCCTCCACCCGCGCACGGAGCGCGTCCAGGGAAAGGGACCGCTGCACCCCGAGATCACGCAGAAGCGCGGTGCAGCGGCGCCGCAACGCGGCGTACTCGCTCGTTCTCGTCACCTGTCGTGTCACCCCCGTTCGCTGTTCTCACCGGCCGGAACGGCTGGGGCGTCTTTCCGTTCCCGTGGCATCGGACAGGGCGTTCACGACAGCGCGCTCCCTCTGGCATCCCACTCGCCCGGCCACCCCCTCTCGGTGAAGCGGTCCGGGGTGACCCCGAAACGCTCTGCCGGTACGCGGAGACGGCCGAGCACGGCGTGGCCCCACCTAAGCAGGTCGTCCGCCCTCCTGCACACGTCGGCCGAGTCTTTCGGTCGCCCTTTGGCGAAATCCTTCCGCTGTCCGTGACGGGTGGCGACGCGGCAGGCATGCGGTGGAAGAAGCGCCACCCCCTATGACTGCCGTCACAGGTGCGGATGGCGTTGCCCTGTCACCCCTGCCCGCCGCGGAGGGCGGCCTCGCGACGGAACAAGCGCCGCACCACGGGTCTCCGCGGACCGCCTACCCTTGAACGCATGACCAGCAGCAGCGACCGGAGCCCGGCAGTGGACGTTCCCGCCCCCAAGAGCTACGAGATCCGCACCTACGGGTGCCAGATGAACGTCCACGATTCCGAGCGATTGGCCGGGCTGCTCGAAGAGGCCGGATATGTACGGGCGCCCGAGGGGTCGGACGGGGACGCGGACGTCGTCGTCTTCAACACCTGCGCGGTCCGGGAGAACGCCGACAACCGGCTGTACGGCAACCTCGGCCGGCTGGCGCCGAAGAAGACCTCCCGCCCGGGGATGCAGATCGCGGTCGGCGGCTGTCTCGCGCAGAAGGACCAGGACACCATCGTGAAGAAGGCGCCCTGGGTGGACGTCGTCTTCGGCACGCACAACATCGGCAAGCTGCCGGTCCTGCTGGAGCGCGCCCGCGTCCAGGAAGAGGCGCAGGTCGAGATCGCCGAGTCCCTGGAGGCGTTCCCCTCCACGCTGCCGACCCGCCGCGAGAGCGCGTACGCGGCCTGGGTGTCGATCTCCGTCGGCTGCAACAACACCTGCACCTTCTGCATCGTCCCGGCCCTGCGCGGCAAGGAGAAGGACCGCCGCACCGGCGACATCCTCGCCGAGATCGAGGCCCTGGTCGGCGAGGGCGTCTCCGAGATCACCCTGCTCGGCCAGAACGTCAACGCCTACGGCTCCGACATCGGCGACCGCGAGGCCTTCAGCAAGCTGCTGCGCGCCTGCGGGAACATCGAGGGCCTGGAGCGCGTCCGCTTCACCTCCCCGCACCCGCGCGACTTCACGGACGACGTGATCGCGGCGATGGCGCAGACCCCGAACGTCATGCCGCAGCTGCACATGCCCCTGCAGTCCGGCTCGGACACCGTCCTGAAGGCGATGCGCCGTTCGTACCGGCAGGAGCGCTACCTGGGGATCATCGAGAAGGTGCGCGCCGCCATCCCGCACGCCGCGATCACCACCGACATCATCGTGGGCTTCCCCGGCGAGACCGAGGAGGACTTCGAGCAGACGCTGCACGTCGTTCGCGAGGCCCGCTTCGCCCAGGCGTTCACCTTCCAGTACTCCAAGCGCCCCGGCACCCCCGCCGCGACCATGGAGAACCAGATCCCCAAGGAGGTCGTCCAGGCGCGCTACGAGCGTCTCGTCGCCCTTCAGGAGGAGATTTCCTGGGAGGAGAACAAGAAGCAGGTCGGCCGCACGCTGGAGCTGATGGTCGCCGAGGGCGAGGGCCGCAAGGACGGCGCCACCCACCGCCTCTCCGGCCGCGCCCCCGACAACCGCCTCGTCCACTTCACCAAGCCGGACGAGGAGGTGCGCCCCGGTGACGTGGTGACCGTCGAGATCACCTACGCCGCCCCGCACCACCTCCTCGCCGAGGGCCCGGTCCTCGGCGTGCGCCGCACGCGCGCGGGGGACGCCTGGGAGAAGCGGAACGCCGCGGAGGCCGCCAAGCCGGCGGGCGTCATGCTCGGCCTCCCGAAGATCGGCGTACCGGCACCGCTCCCGGCCACCACGGGCAGCGGCTGCGGCTGCGACTGAAGCCCGACTCCGGCAGAGCCGCGACTGCGGCTCCGACTCCGTCTGGGCTCACGTGCCGGCTGCGGTCGGGTGCCGGCTCGGTTCCTCGGGAGCAGCTGTTGCTCACTCAGGTGAAGACACCGGTTCCGCTGGCCCGGCACCGGGGTGTGCGAGCGGCCGTGGCGGACGCGTGGGGGGGCCTGCCCTGACGGTGACCGACCCGACGGACGTGCTCGTCGGGGAGTGACGTGCGGGCCACCCGCCGGGTTACGCTGCCGATCATGCTTGTCGCCGCCGCAGTCTCCCCCTGTCCGCCGCTGCTCGTGCCCGAGGTCGCCGCGGGTGCCGCACCCGAGCTGGACGCCGCGCGCGCGGCCTGCTCGGACGCGCTCGGCGTGCTCGCCGCCGCCCGCCCCGACCTGCTGGTCGTCGTCGGCTCCGCCGAGCAGGGCGGGCACGGTGCCTTCCCGCAGGGCGCCCCGGGCACCTTCCGCGGCTTCGGGGTCGACCTGGACGTACACCTCGGGCCCGTCGCCCACCCCGTCCCGGAGCGGGAACTGCCGACCTCGCTGGCCGTCGGCGCCTGGCTGCTGGAGCGGACCGGTTGGGCCGACGCCCCGATCGAGGGGCTCGCCGTCGCGCAGACGCTGGAGCCGGAGCGGTGCGCCGAGACCGGGCGGGAACTGGCCGGCCGGGCCGGACGGGTGGCGCTGCTGGTGATGGGAGACGCCAGCGCCTGCCGCACGCTCAAGGCACCCGGTTATCTGGACGAGCGGGCGGCACCCTTCGACGCGGAGGTGGCGAGGGCACTCGGCGCGGCGGACGTGGCGGCCCTGCGGGCGCTGGACCCCGGCCTGGCCCACGAACTGAAGGCCGCCGGCCGCGCCCCCTGGCAGATCCTGGCCGGGGCGGCCGAGGACACGGACCTCACCGGCACCCTGCTCTACGAGGACGCACCGTACGGCGTGGGCTACCTGGTAGCGACCTGGTCCTGACCGTCCTGCCACCACTTCACCGCGCGCGCCCGGCCGCTTCCACGGTTGCGCGCAACCACGTCCCCTCCGCGGGCTGCAGTTTCTCCGTCCGCCCGTTCGCTTGCCCCCTCGCGCACCCGTCCGCTGGGCCGCTGCCTCGCCGCGCAGCCGCCCGTCCGCCCGCCTCGCCGCGCTGCCGTCTGGCCGTCCCGCGTTGCCGCCGCTCCGCCTGCTGAGTCGTTCCTCGCCAGGCCACGCCTCACTGAGCCCCCCGCCGACTTCAGCGGAAACGACGGCTTCTCCGCCGTGCGGAAACCGACGGGTCTCCCACCGTGCGGAAACCGGCGGGTCTCCCACCGTTCGGGAACGGCGGACGGCCGGGAGCCGTATCGCTCCTCGGCCGTCCACCGCCGTGCCGCTGAGGATCGTCCCGGCACCGCCGTCGGGGCTCCTCCCGGGCACCGGCGCAGGGACACTCCCAGGACACCGCCGTAGAGACTCTCCTCGGACACCACCGGCGCAAGCACCCGTCGGACACCGCCACCCGGGGCTTCCCCCGGGCCCCGTCGCCGACGGCACCCCGCGGGCGGCGCCGGCTCACGAAGCCGGGGGCGGTCCCTCCGGGCGGGTCGGGGTCATCGGGTCGGGCGGCGCCGCGTCCGGGCCGCTCTTGTGCGCCAGGCGGTCCATCGCCTCCTTGGCCTTGCCCGTGCCCGCGTGGATCTTGTCGCTGTACTTGTGCTTGGTCCGCTCGTCGACGGCCTTCGCGGCCTTGTCGATCCCGTGCTGGACCTTGTCCCCGTGCTGCCGTGCGAGGTCCGACACCTTGTCCTTGGCCGGGCCCAGCTTGGCCTTCATGTTGTCCATCAGACCCATGGTCCACCTTCCCTCGCGGGGCAGTTACCTGCGGGCGCCCTCGCCGGCCTCGCTGTCGGCGGCCTCCCCGGCGGCCTGCTGCCGGGGGATCCCGGTGCTCTCGGACGCGTCGTCCGTACCGGCGTCCGACCGCACGGCCACGTCCTCGCGCCCGTCCCCGGCCGCCTCCGTGACCTCTTCCGACCCGGCTCCCCCCGCCTCCGTCGACTCCGTCCGATCCGCCTGCTCCGCCTCGGCCACCGCCGGCTCCGTGCCGGCGTCCGCCGCCGCGTCCGACGCCTCCGGAGTCGCCTTCGACCTGCCGAGAAGCCGTGCAAACACGCCCATATCCACTCCATACGGTACTCGTGCGGGCGAATTCCCGCGTCGCCCGGTGCGTACGGTTGCGCCGCCCGGGTCACCGCCTCCCGCGTCCCGGCGGGCGGCACCTCGCCACGGGCAACGACGCGGGAACCGCCCCGTCACGTAACTCGTTCGAGACCTCGCCTGGAGGTTTGCGAGACTGGTGCGGTGAGCAGCGCACCCCTCGCCCCCCGCGTCATCGCCGTCGTCGGACCCACCGCGGCCGGAAAGTCCGATCTTGGCGTCTTCCTCGCCCAGCAGCTCGACGGCGAGGTCGTCAACGCCGACTCCATGCAGCTGTACCGGGGGATGGACATCGGCACCGCCAAGCTGACGCCCGAGGAGCGTGGCGGCATCCCGCACCACCTGCTCGACATCTGGGACGTAACGGTCACCGCGTCGGTCGCCGAGTACCAGAAACTGGCCCGCGAGCGGATCGACGCGCTGCTTGCCGAGGGCCGCTGGCCGATCCTGGTCGGCGGCTCCGGACTGTACGTCCGCGGTGCCGTCGACAACCTGGAGTTCCCCGGCACCGACCCCGAGGTCCGGGCCCGCCTGGAGGAGGAGCTGGCGCTGCGCGGGCCGGGCGCGCTGCATGCCCGGCTGGCCGCCGCCGACCCCGGGGCCGCCCGCGCGATCCTGCCCAGCAACGGCCGCCGTATCGTCCGGGCGCTGGAAGTGATCGAGATCACCGGACAGCCCTTCACGGCCAATCTGCCCGGCCACGACTCCGTCTACGACACCGTCCAGATCGGCGTCGACGTGGCCCGTCCGGAACTGGACGACCGCATCGCGCGGCGCGTCGACCGCATGTGGGAGGCCGGCCTCGTGGACGAGGTGCGCGCACTGGAGGCGCAGGGCCTGCGCGAGGGGCGCACGGCGTCGCGCGCGCTCGGCTACCAGCAGGTCCTCGCCGCGCTCGCCGGGGAGTGCACCGAAGCGGAAGCCCGGGCCGAGACCGTGCGTGCCACCAAGCGCTTCGCGCGCCGCCAGGATTCGTGGTTCAGGCGCGATCCCCGGGTGCACTGGTTGAGTGGGGCCGTCGTGGACCGCGGGGAACTTCCGCAGCTGGCCCTGGCGTTGGTCGAACGACCGGTCACAGCCTGATCACGTCATGGCATCGGGATGCGCCGCCGGTCATCGCGGCCTTCGACGCCGTGCCATCATCGAGCTTCGATCGACCAAGTGGAGCCTAGTTGGGAGGGCGCGTGGCGATGGAGGCCGGCCCTCGCGACACCGCACGAAGTGCCGAGCACCTGACCACTGAGGGTGACGATCCAGGCCGGGGCGAAGCCCGCCCGGACGAGGACCGCCCCCGGGTGAACGGTCTGCGCGAAGGCCTGCGGCCGACCGGCGCCCAGGCGTCCGGTCCGCACGAGAACGGCCTGATGAGCGACGGCCCGACCGAGGACCGTCTGTCCGGAGACCGTCTGTCCGAGGTCCGCTCGGCCGAAGACCGTCTGGTCGGGGACCGTCTGTCCGGAGACCGCCTGGCAGGGGACCCTCTGACCGAGGACCGTCTGGCGGGGAACCCCCTGGCCGCGGACCCCCTGGCCGAGGACCCTCTGGCCGACGACGGGCCCGACGACACCGCGGGCGGCGTCACCGCCGACGGACCGGCGCCCGAGGAGATGTATCCGAGCGGGCCGGAGGTCGAGGTCGAGCTCCGCCCGCAGGGCCGGCTGCGCATCTGGCAGCTCGCCCCCATCGTCGCCCTCGCCGCCGTCGGCTCCCTGATGTTCGCCTTCCCGCTCGCCTTCGACTTCGGCGACAGCGGCGCCGTCATCGCCATGCTCGGGCTGCTGATCTGCTCCTGCGCCGCCGGCTGGGGCATGATGGCCGCCCGCAGGGTGGGCTACACCTGGCCGGGGCTGCCGGCACGCGGTTCGGGCCGCCGGCCCGACTGGCGCGTCGTACTCGGATACGTCCTCCTCGTGGCCGTTGTGGCGGTCCTCGCCGTCTGGCGGGTGGCGAGGCTCCGCTGAGGTGACGGGCGCGGACGACAGCGCCCCTGGGACCCGCCGACCGGTACGGACCCACCGTCCCACCAGCCACTCCCCGCCATCGGCCCCCCGGCGGAGCGACCCCGTACGATCGAGGAATGAGCACACCGATCGCCTTCCTCAAGGGGCACGGCACCGAGAACGACTTCGTGATCGTCCCGGACCCCGAGAACGCCCTCGACCTCTCCCGGGCAGCCGTGGCCGCCCTGTGCGACCGCCGGGCGGGCATCGGCGGCGACGGCGTGCTGCACGTCGTGCGGTCCGCGGCGCACCCGGAGGCCCGGGCGATGGCCGGCGAGGCGGAATGGTTCATGGACTACCGCAACGGCGACGGCTCCGTCGCCGAGATGTGCGGCAACGGTGTGCGTGTGTTCGCGCGCTACCTCCAGCACGCGGGACATGTGGCCGAAGGCGACCTCACCATCGCCACGCGCGCGGGCGTGAGGACCGTCCACATCGCGAAGGACGGTGACGTCACCGTCGGCATGGGCCGCGCCCGTCTCCCCGAAGGGGACGTCACGGTGACCGTCGACGAGCGGAGCTGGCCCGCGCGCAACGTGAACATGGGCAACCCGCACGCGGTGGCCTTCGTGGCCGACCTGGCCCACGCCGGCACCCTGTACGACGCGCCGCCGGTCAGCCCGCGGGCCGCCTACCCGGACGGGGTGAACGTCGAGTTCGTCGTCGACCGCGGCCCCCGCCACGTCGCCATGCGCGTGCACGAGCGCGGCTCCGGCGAGACGCGTTCGTGCGGCACGGGCGCGTGTGCCGTCGCCGTGGCCGCCGCCCGCCGGGACGGCACCGACCCGGCCGTCACCGGCACCCCGGCGACGTACACCGTCGACGTGCCCGGCGGGCGCCTGGTCATCACCGAGCGGCCTGACGGCGAGATCGAGATGACCGGACCGGCCGTGATCGTCGCCGAGGGCGCGATCGACGCCGACTGGCTGGCCCGGGCGTCCGGCTGACCCGAGGAGCGCGGACGGCCCCGGCCCCGGGTCCCGTCCGTCCGGTCCGTCGGTCGCGGCGGGCCCGGAGGCCGGGGCGTTCGAAACCGCGGCCGACAACAGGGCACCTGACGCAGACTCTAAACCTCGATTTCATCGCTCGAATGGGTGATCCGTTTCACGCTCGGCGAGAGGCGGTCCGTCGTACGTGGTGGGCTCGGTAGCATCAAGCACCGGCACGGACGGGGGAACGTCGCCAACCCTGAGCCGCGTGTGCCATGGGGCTCCGTCCGCCGGTCCACGAGCCGGAGGTGCCCATGAGTGCGGAGGCCACGAATCCTGCGACGGCTGGTCCTGTGGCGCCCACAGCGCCACAAGCGCTCACAGCGTCCGCGGTGCCGCGCAGAAAGGCCCGGCCCCGGATCGACCTGCGTCGGCTCGGCCGCGCCGCACTGCTCGGCTCCGCCGCCCGCGACAAGCTGCCCGACGCCATCAGCCACGTCGTGGAGGCGCACCGCGCCCATCACCCCGACGCGGACCTCGAACCCCTGCGCCGTGCCTATGTCCTGGCGGAGTCCTCGCACCGCGGCCAGATGCGCAAGAGCGGCGAGCCGTACATCACGCACCCGCTCGCCGTGACCCTGATCCTCGCCGAACTCGGCGCCGAGACGACGACGTTGACGGCCTCCCTGCTGCACGACACCGTCGAGGACACCGAGGTGACGCTGGATCAGGTGCGGGAACAGTTCGGCGAGGAGGTCCGTTATCTGGTCGACGGCGTCACGAAACTGGAGAAGGTCGACTACGGAGCCGCCGCCGAACCGGAGACCTTCCGCAAGATGCTCGTCGCCACCGGCAACGACGTGCGCGTGATGTCGATCAAACTCGCCGACCGCCTGCACAACATGCGCACCCTCGGCGTGATGCGCCCCGAGAAGCAGGAGCGGATCGCCAAGGTCACCCGAGACGTCCTGATCCCGCTCGCCGAGCGCCTCGGCGTGCAGGCGCTCAAGACGGAGCTGGAGGACCTGGTCTTCGCCATCCTCCACCCCGAGGAGTACGAACACACCCGCGAACTCATCGCGGAGAACGCCGCCCGCCCCGGCGACCCGCTCGCCGAGGTCGCCGAGGAGATGCGCCGGGTGCTGCGCGAGGCCGACATCCCGGCCGAAGTCCTCATCCGTCCACGGCACTTCGTCTCCGTCCACCGTGTGGCGCGCAAGCGCGGCCGGCTGCGTGGCACCGACTTCGGACGTCTGCTGGTGCTGGTGAACGAGGACGCGGACTGTTACGCCGTCCTCGGTGAGCTGCACACGTGCATGACACCGGTGGTCGCGGAGTTCAAGGACTTCATCGCCGTACCGAAGTTCAACCTCTACCAGTCCCTGCACACCGCCGTCGCCCTGTCCCGGAAGCGAACCGATCCGCCCGGGGGGACCCCCGGTGCCGCCCAGGTCGTCGAAGTCCTCATCCGCACCCACCAGATGCACAAGGTCGCCGAGGCCGGTGTGGTGGCCCTCGGCAACCCGTACGCGCCCGCGTCCGAGACCTCCGCCGCCGGAGCCGCCACGACCCCCGCCGGCACCTCCGTCCCCGAGACCGCCGACGCCCCTGCCGACGGCGAGCGCGCCGACCCCACCCGTCCCGGCTGGCTCTCCCGCCTCCTCGACTGGCAGCGGGCCGCCCCCGACCCCGACACCTTCTGGTCCACCCTGCGCGAGGACCTCGCCCAGGACCGCGAGATCACCGTGTTCCGCCCCGACGGCGGCGCCCTCGGCCTGCCCGAGGGCGCCACGTGCGTGGACGCCGCGTACGCGGCGTACGGCGAGGACGCCCACGCCTGTATCGGCGCCCGTGTGGGCGGCCGCCTGGCCACCCTCAGCACCGTCCTGCGCGACGGCGACACCGTGCAGCTCCTGATGGGCCAGGACCCGGAATCCGAGCCCTCCCGCGAATGGCTGGAGCACGCCCACACGCCGGCCGCCCGCATCGCCATCCAGCGCTGGCTGGCCACGCACCCCGGCGCCGGCACCGACCCGGACGACGGCACCGACCCGGCCGGGCCGGACGGCACCGGCACCGTCCCCGGCGAGACGGCCGGCGCGGCCCGTACCGCCTCGGCGGGGGCCGGGAAGGCCGCCTCCGCCGGCCCGCCCGACGTGGCCGCCTCCGCCTCCCGCCCCGACCCGGCCGCCCCCGCAGCGCGCCCCACGGGCGGCGCCCCCGCCCCCCGCCCCCGGCGCGCCGACGTCCTCGCGGACCCGCCGGGCACCGCCGTACGGCTCGCCGGGTGCTGCACACCCGTACCGCCGGACGAGATCACCGGCTTCGCCGTGCGTGGGGGAGTGGTGACCGTGCACCGCGCGGAGTGCGCCGCGGTGGCGCACATGAAGAGCCGGGGGCGCGCGGAGATCGGCGTGCGCTGGGGGGACACCGCCGAATGCCGGGTCACCCTGGTCGCCGAATCGTTCGGCCGCCCCCATCTGCTCGCCGACCTCACCGAGGCGATCGCCCTGGAGGGAGTCGAGATCGTCTCCGCCACCGTCGAACCGCCCAGCCAGCAGCGGGTGCGCCACACCTACACCCTCCAGCTCCCGGATGCGGCCGGCCTCCCGGCCCTGATGCGCGCCATGCGGGACGTACCGGGGGTGTACGACGTGAGCAGGGCCCAGCACCAGGCACCGGCCTCCTGACGACGGCGCCCGGCCCACTCGTTCGGGTGGGCCGGGCGCGCGTCGCCGCCGTACGGCGGGCGCGCGCTGGTAGCGGTGGTGCAATGCTGCTCACCCCCCGCCCTCGCCCCCGGCCCCAGCCTGAGACCTCCCAGCAACCGGCCCAACCTGAGACCTCCCGGCAACCGGCCCAGCCCGAGACCTGCCAGGACCAGCCTCAGCCCGGGACCTCTCAGCACCGGTTCCGGCCCGCCGCCCGGCGCCGGACCCGGTCCGGGCCCACCCGGCACCGCAAGGCGGCCCTGCTCGCCTCCGCCGTCTCCGTCTGCCTCGTCGCCGCCGCGGCCCCGGCCGAACCGCTCGGCGTCGGCGACCGGCTCTACCCGTACCTGGGCAACCCCGGGTACGACGTCACCTCGTACGACCTGTCCCTCACCTATACCGGCGCCAACGACAAGCCGCTCGAGGCCGTCACCACGATCGACGCCCTGACCACCGCCGGCCTGGAGCACCTCAACCTCGACTTCGCCCACGGCACCGTGCGCTCCGTCGAGGTCGACGGACGTCCCGCCGGCTTCACCGGCGCCGGCGAGGACCTGGTCGTCACGCCGGAGCACCCCCTGGCAAAGGGCAGGTGGGCCCGGATCACCGTGCGGCACACCAGTGACCCCGTCTCCGGCAAGGACCAGCAGGGCGGCTGGGTGCGCACCTCCGACGGCCTCGCCATGGCCAACCAGGCCGACGCCGCCCACCTGGTGTTCCCGTGCAACGACCATCCGTCCGACAAGGCCATGTTCACCTTCCGGATCAGCGTGCCCGACGGCTACACCGCCGTCGCCAACGGCCTGCCCGCCGAAGCCGTCCGGAGCGGAAGCACCACCACCTGGACCTACCGCACCCGGCACCCCATGGCCACCGAACTGGCCCAGGTGTCCATCGGCCGCTCCGCCGTCGTGCACCGCGAGGGACCGCACGGGCTGCCCGTGCGCGACGTCGTGCCCGCCGCCGACCGCAAGGCCCTCGAACCCTGGCTCGCGAAGACGCCCGACCAGCTCGCCTGGATGGAGAGCAAGGTAGGCCGGTACCCCTTCGAGACCTATGGCGTGCTCATGGCACAGGCGTCCACGGGCTTCGAACTGGAGACGCAGACGCTCTCGCTCTTCGAGAAGCACCTGTTCACCGAGCCCGCCTACCCCAAGTGGTACATCGAGTCGATCATGGTGCACGAGCTGTCCCACCAGTGGTTCGGCGACAGCGTCACCCCGCGCAGCTGGTCCGACGTCTGGCTGAACGAGGGGCACGCCACCTGGTACGAGGCGCTCTACGCCGACGAGACCGCGAAGCGGCCCATGGAAGAGCGGATGAAGGCCGCCTACGGTGCCTCCGACCACTGGCGCGAGGCCGGCGGCCCGCCCGCCCGGCCCAAGCCCCCGGCCGCCGGGCAGAAGATCGACATCTTCCGGCCCAACATCTACGACGGCGCCGCCCTCGCCCTCTACGCCCTGCGGCAGGAGATCGGCCGGCCGGCCTTCGAGCGGCTGGAGCGGATCTGGGTGCGGGAACACCGCGACGCCACCGCCACCACCGCCGACTTCGTCCGGCTGGCCTCGACCGTCGCCGGCCGCGACCTCGGCGGTTTCCTGGAGCCCTGGCTGTACGGCGAGAAGACCCCTCCGATGCCCGGTCACCCGGACTGGAAGCCGGCGGCGTCGGTCAAGGCGGCCACGCCCCACACCCGGCGTTAACCCGATGACGAGACGCGCCGTGCCGTGCGACCATCTAAGGGTCGGCGCGGGCACGGGACCCGGGAATCTCCCGGGGTACTCGTGCGTTGACCAAGGCGAGCGGTCCAGATGACCGCCACCGACGCCGTAACGGCACTCTCATCGACGTAAGGATCCAATGACCTCCTCTTCTTCCCCTTCCCAGGACACCAAGCGCCTCGCGCACGCCTACCCCGAGGGTCTTCGGGCCGATGCCCTGATGGAAGAGGACGTCGCCTGGAGCCAGGAGATCGACGGCGATCGGGACGGCGAACAGTTCGACCGCTCCGAGCGCGCCGCCCTGCGCCGCGTCGTAGGCCTCTCCACCGAGCTGGAGGACGTCACCGAGGTCGAGTACCGCCAGCTCCGCCTGGAGCGGGTCGTGCTCGTCGGAGTGTGGACCACCGGCACCGCCCAGGACGCCGACAACTCCCTCGCGGAGCTGGCCGCCCTCGCGGAGACCGCGGGCGCGCTCGTGCTCGACGGCGTCATCCAGCGCCGCGACAAGCCCGACGCTGCCACCTACATCGGCTCCGGCAAGGCGCTGGAGCTGCGGGACATCGTCCTCGAAACGGGCGCGGACACCGTCATCTGCGACGGTGAGCTGAGCCCCGGCCAGCTGATCCAGCTGGAGGACGTGGTCAAGGTCAAGGTCATCGACCGTACGGCCCTGATCCTGGACATCTTCGCCCAGCACGCCAAGTCCCGGGAGGGCAAGGCGCAGGTCGCGCTCGCGCAGATGCAGTACATGCTGCCGAGGCTGCGAGGCTGGGGTCAGTCGCTGTCCCGGCAGATGGGTGGTGGTCGCGGCGGCCTCGCCACGCGTGGCCCCGGTGAGACCAAGATCGAGACGGACCGGCGCCGGATCCGCGAGAAGATGGCGAAGATGCGCCGGGAGATCGCGGACATGAAGACCGGCCGCGAGATCAAGCGCCAGGAACGCCGGCGCAACAAGGTGCCGTCCGTCGCCATCGCGGGCTACACCAACGCCGGTAAGTCCTCCCTGCTCAACCGCCTCACGGGCGCAGGCGTCCTGGTCGAGAACGCCCTGTTCGCGACCCTGGACCCGACCGTCCGACGGGCGGAGACCCCGAGCGGCCGGCTGTACACGCTGGCGGACACCGTCGGCTTCGTCCGGCACCTGCCGCACCACCTGGTCGAGGCGTTCCGCTCCACCATGGAGGAGGTCGGCGACTCCGACCTCATCCTGCACGTGGTGGACGGCTCGCACCCGAACCCGGAGGAGCAGCTCGCCGCCGTACGCGAGGTCATCCGGGACGTCGGCGCCACCAAGGTGCCCGAGATCGTCGTGATCAACAAGGCGGACGCGGCCGACCCGCTGGTCCTCCAGCGGCTGCTCCGGGTCGAGAAGCGCTCGATCGCCGTCTCGGCGCGCACCGGCCGGGGTATCGAGAAGCTGCTCGCCCTGATCGACGACGAGCTGCCCCGCCCCTCGGTCGAGGTCGAGGCGCTCGTGCCCTACACGCACGGCAAGCTGGTCGCCCGCGCCCACACCGAGGGCGAGGTGATCTCCGAGGAGCACACCGCGGAGGGCACCCTGCTCAAGGTCCGGGTGCACGAGGAACTGGCGGCGGACCTGGCGCCCTACGCACCGGTCTCCGCGGCCTGACCCACGGCAGCACGAACGCGGCAGCACGAAGGCCGCGGTGCGAACGCCACAGCAGTAGGGCCGCAGCACGAAGGCCCGCCACCCCAGTCGGGTGGCGGGCCTTCGTCACGCTCACCGTCCGGCGAACTGCTTGCTCACCGAGTCGTACACGCCCTTGGCGACATCACCCAGCCGGGGACCGGCCAGCCAGCCCGCGGTCACCGGGCCGATCGAGGTGTTGGACACCAGCATGGGCTTGCCGTCCGCGCCCGTCTCGACCCAGCCGCCACCGGAGGAGCCACCCGTCATCGTGCAGCCGATCCGGTACATCGTCGGGTCGGACTCCTCGATGGAGAGCCGGCCCGGCTTGTCCTTGCACTGGTACAGCAGCTGACCGTCGTACGGTGCCGCCGCCGGGTAGCCGGACGCGGTGATGTTCTGCACCTTCGGCACGGCCGGCGCGTCGAAGTTCACCGGCAGCGCCCCGCCGACCGTCTCCTCCAGCGACTTGCCATCGCTGCCCTGCTCCGGTGTCACGTGGATGACCGCGAAGTCGTACGAGGCGCCGTCGCCGCCCGTCGAACCGCCCTTGTTGATCCACTGCTGCGAGGTCTTGGCCGCGTCGGCCCACCACACGCCGTACGGCGCGATCTCGGACCGGCTCGCGTTCTCCAGCTCGGCCGACGACTTGCCCTGGTTGTTGTACGACGGCACGAAGGCGAGGTTGCGGTACCAGCCGCCCTTCTTGCCGGCGTGCACACAGTGACCGGCCGTCCAGACGAGGTTGGACTTGCCGGGGTGCGCCGGGTCCTGCACGACGGTCGCCGAGCAGACCATCGTGCCCTCGGGAGAGTCGAAGAGCAGCTTGCCGGAGGTGGCCGCGTTGGTGTGGTACGGCGCCGAGACCGTCTGCGCCTTCACCGGCTGCGGAGTCGGGTCCGTCACGCCCTGGTCACCGGAGATGTCGTTGTCGTCGACGCCCTGGTCCGGGTCGTCGGCGTCGCGCATCCGGTCGGGGTCCCACAGGCCCTTGATGATCGGGTTGATGAAGTCGTTGGCCTCGCGCAGCCACTCTTCCTTGTTCCAGTTCTTCCAGGCGCCGTTCTTCCACTTGTCGATGTCGATCCCGTGCTCCTTGAGCCTCTTCTTGAGGTCCTCCGGGATCGTGATCTTTCCGTCGCCGGTGCCCGCGGCGGTCGCGGTGGCGTTCACATCGCCGTTGGCGTTGTCGTCACCGTCGTCGTTGCAGGCGGTGGCGGTCAGCGCCAGCGCCGAGACGAGCGCGACCGCCGTCAGCGAGGTCGAGGTGCGGCGACCGCCCCTTCCTCGCCGAGCGGTGAACGACGGCCGTATGGATCGCATGTTCTTGACTCCCCTTGCTGTGAAAGGAACTCGGCGCTTCGGCCCTGACACCGGCGGCGAACTCATGGAAGGTTCAAGCCGGTCCCACGACCTTCTGGGAACGGCATCACACACTATGCGGTCGCTGTGGGGGAGTTCTGCCGGGACGGCAACGGTTCCGTCACAGGCTGCCTGAACAGGGCCTCGGCTCCCGACGGGCGTCGGGCGGGTGCCGGGCGGACAACGGGCGCGCATCGAGCGGCCGTTGCAACGGCCGCCGCGAGGGCGTACGGGGCCGCGCGTGGGGACGTCGTCGGGGACGGTGGCGGGGACGGTGGTGGAACCGGGGCCGGGCGCCGGAACCGGTCCTCGGCCTCCCGGTTCCGTCTCCTGACCGGCATGCGGCGGCCGTCGTGCAGCGACCGGACCGGCCGTCGGCAGGACACCGCCGGACGCCACCCGCGCCGCCCGGCCAAGGATTCCAAGACGACCCCGTAACCGCCCGAACCGTCCGGGGTTGTAGCCGGTGGGGACCGCTGCCTGTGTCCGGTCCCGAGGGACAACTCGCCGTCGAGCAGCGGGAGGGACAGCGCGCCGTGGCCGTTACGGAGTCGATGGCCGGAGGCACGCCCGGGCAAACGCCGGCCGTGCACGAGGGCATCCTGAAGCGCCAGTCGGCGCGTGAGTCGTCGGCGCGCACCTACGCCCGCGCGCTGCCCATCGTGCCGGTGCGGGCACGAGGGCTCACCATCGAGGGCGCCGACGGCCGCCGGTACCTGGACTGCCTCTCGGGCGCCGGCACCCTCGCCCTCGGCCACAACCACCCGGTCGTGCTGGAGGCCATCCGCTCGGTCCTCGACTCCGGCGCCCCCCTGTCCGTCCTCGACCTCGCGACACCCGTCAAGGACGCCTTCATCACCGAGTTGTTCCACACCCTCCCGCCCGGCCTCGCCGACCGCGCCCGCGTCCAGTTCTGCGGACCGGCCGGCACCGACGCCGTCGAGGCCGCCCTCAAGCTGGTCCGGGCCGCGACCGGCCGCACCGGCATCCTCGCCTTCACCGGTGCCTATCACGGCATGACCGCCGGTGCCCTCGCCGCCTCCGGCGGTGCCCGCGACGTCCAGGTGACCCGCCTGCCCTACCCGCAGGACTACCGCTGCCCCTTCGGCGTCGGCGGCCCGCCCGGCGCCGAGCTCTCGGCCCGCTGGACCGAGTCCCTCCTCGACGACCCCAAGTCCGGCGTACCGCTGCCGGCCGGCATGATCGTCGAACCCGTCCAGGGCGAAGGCGGAGTGATCCCCGCGCCGGACGACTGGCTGCGCCGCATGCGCCGGCTCACCGCGGACCGTTCCGTCCCGCTGATCGCCGACGAGGTCCAGACCGGGGTCGGCCGCACCGGCGCGTTCTGGGCCGTCGACCACAGTGGCGTCACCCCCGACGTCATGGTCCTGTCCAAGGCCATCGGCGGTAGCCTCCCGCTCGCCGTGATCGTGTACCGCGACGACCTCGACACCTGGCAACCCGGTGCCCACGCCGGCACCTTCCGCGGAAACCAGCTCGCCATGGCCGCGGGCACCGCCACCCTCGGATTCGTCCGCGAGAACGCCCTCGCCGAACGAGCCGCCGCCCTCGGCTCCCGCATGCTGTCCCAACTCAGGGAACTCAGCGCCGCGTACGCCTGTGTGGGAGACGTACGAGGACGCGGGCTGATGATCGGTATCGAACTGGTGAACCCGGAAGCCGACCCCGCCCCCTCCGGCGAGAGCCCCCGCGCCGACGCCGCCGATGCCCCCGGCGCCACTGCCACCACCAGCGGCTTCGGCGTTTCCGGCGACCGGGGCGTCTCCGGTGGCGTTGCCGACCCCGGCGGCTTCGGCGCTTTCGCTGATCTCGGCTTCTCCGGTGGTGTCGGCGTCTCCGGTGGCGTCGTTGGTCCTGGAGGTCCTGGAGGTCCCGGCGGTCCGGCCGGTCCCGGCGCCGCGCCGTCCTGGCCGGGACCCGGTCGGACTCCGCACCCGGCCGCGCCCGGACTCGCCACCGCGGTGCAGCGCGAGTGCCTCCAGCGCGGTCTGATCGTCGAACTCGGCGGCCGTCACGCGTCCGTGGTCCGGCTGCTTCCGCCCCTGACGATCAGCGACGAACAGGCGACGGCGGTACTCGACCGCCTGGCCGACGCCGTCGCGGCGGTGGCTCGCCACCACAAACCCCACGAGCCACGCCAGCAACGACACCCCGGCCCTGCCCAGCACACCGGCTGAACCCCACGCACGCGCCACCGACGCCCAGGCTCCGGCAAGCGCCTCACGACCCGCCACCCCCCGTCCCCTCCGCATTCCGCCCCTTGGCATCCACGCCGGAATCGATCCCCGGCGACAACCTCACAGCCATCTCGTACACGCCCCGCTCTGCCGTCCCACCCGCCCCACCCAGCCGCTCCGCCGCCCGGCAACCGCGCCTAACCGGCGAGGGCCACCGGGCGGACGACGGAAACGAGTCCGCCCCACCTCACCCCAGCCCCAGAGGAGCCGTCATGAATGCCACCCCATCCCCCGACGGCCGCTCCGACGCCTCCGACGACCAGGGAGACTCCGACATCCCCCCGTGCGCCGTACCGCTCCCCGACTCGGTCCCCCAGCAGAAGAAGCGGGAGGTGGGTGCCACCCGACGGGCCGCTCCCGGTGCCGACCCGCTGGAGGACACCGACCCCCGTGCCGCGGCCCAGGCCGCAGCCGTCGAGAACCTCCTGCGGTGCTGGGTCCGGGAGACCGGCCTCACCGCTCCCACGGCCGCGAACCTCCGCGTCCCGCTGCCCGCCAGCGGCACCGCGCTGATCGCACCCGTCCGGTACTGGTCCCCGACGGGCTGGCACCGCTTCGGTCCGCCGCGTCTCGCCTACGCTCCCGACACCGCGCCCCCCGTCGACGCCGTCACCCTCGCGGCCCTGCTCAGCAGGGAATCAGCCGACGCGCCGTCCGTCACCCCGCGGATTCCGACCAGCACCCCGCCCGACCCCACCGACGGCACGGCCCCTGACTGCGCCGAGAGCACGGCCCTTGACTGTGCCGAGGGCACGGCCCCTGGCTGTGCTGACGGCGCGGTTTCCGACCCCGCCGAGGGCACGGTCCCTGGCTGTGCTGACGGCGCGGTTTCCGACCCCGCCGAGGGCACGGTCCCTGACTGCGCTGACGGCGCGGCTCCCGACCGCACCGAGGGCACGGTCCCTGACTGCGCTGACGGCGCGGCTCCCGACCGCACCGAGGATGCGGCCCCTGACTGTGCCTACGGCGCGACTCCCGACCCCGCCCAGTACGCGGCCCCTGGTCTCGCCGACGGCGACGCCCCCGGCACCACCCCCGGTTTCGCAGGGGGCAGCATCCCCCGCCAGGGTGGCGGCACCAGCCCTGCCTCCACCGACTCCGGTGTCTTCCGAGACCCCGGCGATCTCGTCGCCAGGGTGGCCGACTCCGTCCGCCGCACCGCGGACTTCATCCGGCACCGGCGCGAACACCCTGCCGACACCGCCGACCTCTTTCTCAGTGCCGAACAGGCCCTCCTCCTCGGGCACCCGCTGCATCCGGCGCCGAAGAGCCGGGAGGGCATGACCGACGCCGAAGGCGGCCGCTACTCACCGGAGTCGCGTGGCTCCTTCCCCCTGCACTGGCTCGCCGTCGCCCCCTCTCTCCTCGCGGCCGACTCGGCCTGGACCGAGCGCGGCCGTCCCGTTCCCGCCGAGCAGCTCATCCGACGGGTCGCCGGAGCGGACCTGCCGCTGCCCGACGGCTACACCGCCCTTCCGCTGCACCCCTGGCAGGCCCGCGAGGTCCGGCACCGGGCGTCCGTCGCCGCACTGCTCGACTCCGGGCTCCTCCACGACCTCGGCCCCCTCGGCACTCCCTGGCATCCCACCTCCTCCGTACGAACCGTCCACCGCTCCGGTGCTCCCGCGATGCTCAAGCTGTCGCTGGCCCTGCCGATCACCAACTCCCGCCGCGAGAACCTGCGCAAGGAACTCCACCGGGGAGTCGAGGTGCACCGGCTGCTGCGCACCGGTCTCGCCGAGCAGTGGCAGTCCGCTCATCCCGGCTTCGGCATCGTCCGCGACCCGGCCTGGCTCGCCGTCGACGGCCCGGACGGCCTCCCCGTGCCGGGCCTCGACGTGATGATCCGGCACAACCCGTTCAGCCCGGCCGACGACGTCGGCTGTGTCGCCGGACTCGTCTCGCCCCGCCCACTCGCCGTACCGCCGGCCGACGCCACGCCCCGGCAGAGCGTCTGGCCGGCGCGGTCCCGCCTGGCCCTGCTCCTGGCCCGCCTGGCCGGCCGCACCGGCCGGCCCGTCGGTGCCGTCGCGGCGGAGTGGTTCCTGCGCTACCTGGAGCATGTCGTCCGCCCCGTTCTCTGGTTGGACAGCGAGGCCGGCATCGCCCTGGAAGCCCACCAGCAGAACACCCTGCTCCTCCTGGACGGTGACGGCTGGCCCGCCGGCGGCCGCTACCGGGACAACCAGGGCTACTACTTCCGCGAGTCGCGTCGGGCCGAACTGAGTGCCCGGCTGCCCGGAATCGGCGAGCGCAGCGACACCTTCGTCTCGGACGAGGTCACCGACGAACGCTTCGCCTACTACCTCGCCGTCAACAACGTGTTCGGCCTGATCGGTGCCTTCGGCTCCCAGCGCCTCGCCGACGAGCGACTGCTCCTCGCGGCCTTCCGCCGCTTCCTGACCGCCCTGGCGTCAGGACCCGCTCCCCTGCGCGCCGCCCTGCCCGGCCACCTGCTCGACTCACCCGTGCTGCGCTGCAAGGCCAACCTGCTGACCCGGTTGCACGGCCTGGACGAACTCGTCGGCCCGGTCGACACCCAGTCCGTCTACGTCACCATCGCCAACCCCCTTCACTCCTGAACGGCCCACCTCCGCGCCCCACCTGTGCGGACCGCGCCCTCCGCGAGCCGCACCGCCTTCCCGCACATCCGAGGAACATGACCCACCTCGTTTCCTGAGAGGAGCGCACCGTGCCTCCCACCGACGCGACCGCCGGAACCGGCCCCGCGCCCACCCACCCGGACAGCACCGGCCCCCGACCGGCCACCGGAGATCCCCGGACCTCTCCGTTCGGCCGCTTCCCCGTCGAGGACGACGACCCGGACAGCGACGACACGCTGGACCTGCAACTGCCGGCCGAGTACGTCGCCCTGGGCGCCGGGACGACGGCCGGTCTCCTCGGCCGACTCGCCACGTGGGGCCCGGTCACGACGCCCGCCGGCGCCTTTCGACTGGTGCCCGTACGCATCGATCAGGATCTGCCGCTCGTCCACCGCTGGATGAACGACCCCGCCGTCGCGGCCTTCTGGAAACTGGCCGGGACCCCGGACCGGACGGAGCGCCATCTGCGGGCCCGTATGCACAGCGACGGTCGCTGTGCACCGTGCCTCGGTGTGCTCGACGGCACTCCGATGAGCTATTGGGAGATCTACCGCGCAGATCTGGACCTCCTCGCCCGCCGCTACCCGGCCCGGCCGCACGACACCGGGATCCATCTCCTCGTGGGTGAGGCCGCCGACCGGAGCCGTGGGCTGGGATCCGCCCTGATCCGAGCCGTGGCCGACCTGATCCTCGACCGGCGTCCGGCCTGCGCACGTGTGGTGGCAGAACCCGACCTTCGTAACACCCCCTCCGTCGCCGCTTTCCTGAGCGCCGGCTTCCGGTTCGCGGACGAGATCGACCTGCCCGGCAAACGGGCCGCCCTCATGATCCGGGACCGAGTCCTGCGCGATGTGCTGTAGCGTCAGGTGATCGGACGCTCACAATGAGATACGAACGGCGGCGCCGCGGTGTTCCCGCGACGGAGAGAATTTCTCGGCCGGTGACTCGCACCGACCGGACACACAGTCCTCCGCGGCCACCGGGCCGAGGTCTCCCACCGGGCCGCAGGTCTCCCGCGGCCACCGAACGCAGATGTCCTGGGCCAGCCCCCGAGCCCCTCCGCCTCCGAGCTCCTGAGCCGCCTCGCCCCGAGCTCCCTAGCCCGCGAGCCTGTCCGCGCCCACCACCGGCCGAGCCCACCACCGGCTGAGCGCCCCACCAGCCGAGCCCACGACCCTCAGGAGCCCCGGTCTTGATCCCGCCGCCCGCCTCCGGCGTGACCCCCCGTTTGTCAGTGCAGGGCCGTAGGGTGGTCAGGCTATGACGAAGCCCTCCCTCTCCGAGCTCCTGCATGCCGCCGTCTCCGCCGTCGGCGGTGCGGAGCGCCCCGGCCAGGTCACCATGGCCGAATCCGTCGCCGAGGCGATCGACGACGGATCCCACCTGCTGATCCAGGCCGGCACCGGTACCGGTAAGTCGCTGGGCTATCTCGTGCCCGCGCTCGCGCACGGAGAAAGGGTGGTCGTCGCGACGGCCACGCTCGCCCTGCAGCGTCAGCTCGTGGAGCGCGACCTGCCGCGCACGGTCGACGCCCTGCACCCGCTGCTGCGTCGCCGTCCGGAGTTCGCGATGCTCAAGGGCCGGTCGAACTATCTGTGCCTGCACCGCCTGCACGAAGGCATGCCGCAGGACGAGGAGGACGGGCTCTTCGACCAGTTCGAGGCCGCCGCACCCACCAGCAAGCTGGGCCAGGACCTGCTGAGGCTGCGCGACTGGGCGGACGAGACCGAGAGCGGCGACCGGGACGATCTCACCCCGGGTGTCTCGGACCGCGCCTGGGCCCAGGTGTCCGTGTCGTCGAGGGAGTGCCTGGGCGCGTCGAAGTGTGCGTACGGAGCCGAGTGCTTCGCGGAGATGGCCCGTGAGCGGGCCAAGCTCGCGGAGGTGGTGGTCACGAACCACGCCCTGCTGGCCATCGACGCCATCGAGGGCGCCCCCGTGCTGCCGCAGCACGAGGTGCTGATCGTGGACGAGGCGCACGAACTCGTCGGCCGGGTCACCGGCGTCGCCACCGGCGAGCTCACGCCCGGTCAGGTCAACCGCGCCGTGCGCCGTGCCGCCAAGCTCGTCAACGAGAAGGCCGCCGACCAGCTCCAGACCGCCGCCGAGGGCTTTGAGCGGCTCATGGAACTCGCTCTGCCGGGCCGCCTGGAGGAGATCCCGGAGGACCTCGGCTACGCCCTGATGGCGCTGCGGGACGCCGCCCGCACGGTGATCTCCGCGATCGGGACGACGCGCGACAAGTCGGTGCAGGACGAGGACGCGGTCCGCAAGCAGGCACTCGCCTCGGTGGAGACGGTGCACGACGTGGCGGAGCGGGTACTGAACGGCTCGGAATGGGACGTCGTCTGGTACGAGCGGCACGACCGTTTCGGCGCGTCCCTCCGGGTCGCCCCCATGTCGGTCTCCGGCCTGCTCAGAGAGAAGCTCTTCGCCGACCGGTCCGTCGTCCTCACCTCGGCCACGCTCAAGCTGGGCGGCGATTTCAACGGCGTCGGCGCCTCCCTGGGACTCGGCCCGGAAGGCACGGAGGGCGACGACCTGCCGCACTGGAAGGGCGTCGATGTCGGCTCGCCGTTCGACTACCGCAAGCAGGGCATCCTGTACGTCGCCAAGCATCTGGCGCGTCCCGCGCGCGACGGTGAGCGGGCCGACATGCTGGACGAGCTGACCGAGCTGATCCAGGCGGCCGGCGGGCGCACGCTCGGTCTCTTCTCGTCCATGCGGGCCGCACAGCTCGCCGCGGAGGAGCTGCGCTCCCGGATCCCCGAGTTCCCGATCCTGCTCCAGGGCGAGGAGACGCTCGGCGAACTGATCAAGAACTTCGCGGCCGACCCGAAGACGTGTCTCTTCGGCACGTTGTCGCTGTGGCAGGGCGTGGACGTCCCGGGCCCCAGTTGTCAGCTGGTCGTCATGGACAAGATCCCGTTCCCGCGTCCCGACGATCCGTTGATGAGCGCGCGCCAGAAGGCGGTGGAGGACGCCGGCGGCAACGGCTTCATGGCGGTGGCCGCGACCCATGCGGCCCTCCTGATGGCGCAGGGCGCCGGCCGGCTCGTCCGGGCGTCCGGTGACCGGGGTGTGGTCGCCGTACTGGACCAGCGGCTGGCCACAGCGCGCTACGGCGGTTACCTCAAGGCGTCGCTTCCGGACTTCTGGTTCACCACGGACCGTAACCAGGTGCGCAAGTCGCTCGCAGCGATCGACGCGGTGGCGCAGCAGGCGGAGGCCAAGTGAGTCCGAAGGCCTGACCGGCGCGGGTCAGGCCCCCAGGAGTGCCGCCCCTGCGGCCACGCCGACATGTGCAGGGCCCCGGAACCGGCGCAGGGGTTCCGGGGCCCGGTCAGGGAGCGAGTCCGCCGACTCGCCCGCGGCAGCGGTCACACGCGCCGCAGCACCGCGACGACCTTGCCGAGGATGGTCGCGTCGTCGCCGGGGATCGGCTCGTAGGCCGCGTTGTGGGGGAGGAGCCACACATGGCCGTCCTCGCGCTTGAAGCGCTTGACGGTGGCTTCGCCGTCGAGCATGGCGGCCACGATGTCGCCGTTCTCGGCAACCGGCTGCCGACGCACGGTGACCCAGTCGCCGTCGCAGATCGCGGCCTCGATCATGGAGTCGCCCACGACCTTCAGGACGAACAGTTCGCCGTCACCGACGAGCTGGCGGGGGAGAGGGAACACGTCCTCGACGGACTCCTCCGCGAGGATCGGGCCACCGGCGGCGATGCGGCCGACCAGCGGAACGTACGACGCGGCGGGCTTGCCGGCGGTGTCCGTGGGCTGCACGGTGACGGCCTGGTCCGATCCGCGCACCTCGTAGGCACGCGGGCGATGCGGGTCGCGGCGCAGGAAGCCCTTGCGCTCCAGTGCCATCAGCTGGTGGGCGACGGACGACGTGCTGGACAGGCCGACGGCCTGGCCGATCTCTCGCATCGACGGCGGATAACCGCGTCGCTGCACGGAGTCCCTGATGACTTCGATCACCCGCCGCTGCCGGTCGGTGAGTCCGGAGCTGTCCGCCCGGATGCCTGGAGGTCGGCCCGGCAGGGAGCGCTTGTGTCCCTCGGGATTCGTGGCTTCGGTCATCGCGTGTACCGGCTCGACTCGGCCCTGGGAGCGGTCCTGGGCGGTAATGGTGGCGCTGTCTGCGGTGGTGGTCACGGCGGCCCCTCTCGATGGTCTCCCTGCTGCACAACGGTAGTTGCTTTCGAAAGGTTGCGCCAAACACACGTTCGAGTGAAAAAGTGCGTTTCACCTGACGCGATCATGTGTCTGGGTGTATGGCCTCACGTGACACCTGGCGGACAAAAGCGCCCATTGTTGTACTCTTCAGCGCCGGGGTTGCCCGCCTCGTGAGCTGCGTCCCCAGTCTGCCATCCGGAATCCCTCGGTCCGGGATTCGGGGCCCTTTCTGTGCGGCAGTGCCACGCGTCCTCCGTGTGGCGCCCACGGTATCCCCCCAAGTGCCGCTGCGGTGCGGCTCGGCGCCCGCGTGTCCGCGCTGGTCGCCGCGGGTACCCGCAGCCGTGTTCGGCCGCGACACGCGTATCTGCCTCGGTGTATGAGCCAATCCCCACATGTAGTGGTTGGATGGCTACAGCAGCCCACAAGTTGTGGTCCCCCCGGTCGGAGTCGGCTCTCCGATCGCCTATGCTTAGGGCTGCTTCGCGAGGCCCATGGGTCCGGCGAGGCTGACGAGTCTGCTGTGAGGAGGGTTGGAGAAACATGCACTGCCCCTTCTGCAGGCACCCCGACAGCCGCGTGGTCGACAGTCGTACGACCGACGACGGCACGTCCATCCGCAGGCGCCGCCAGTGCCCTGACTGCTCCCGTCGTTTCACGACCGTGGAGACGTGCTCGCTCATGGTGGTGAAGCGGTCCGGAGTCACCGAGCCGTTCAGCCGCACCAAGGTCATCAACGGCGTGCGCAAGGCGTGCCAGGGACGGCCTGTCACGGAGGACGCACTCGCCCAGCTCGGCCAGCGGGTCGAGGAAGCGGTGCGCGCCACCGGAAGCGCCGAGCTGACCACCCATGACGTGGGTCTGGCCATACTCGGCCCGTTGCAGGAGCTCGACCTCGTCGCCTTTCTGCGGTTCGCCTCCGTCTACCGGGCGTTCGACTCGCTCGAGGATTTCGAGGCGGCCATCGCGGAGCTGAGAGAGACGACGCGTGACCCCGCCGCGGACGAGAAGGACGCGGGAGCGGGGAGCCGGCAAGACGATCGCGGGCCCGGCGGGACCACTCAGGTCCCCGTGCCCGCCCACGCCGCCGACTGACCGGCGGGCTGGGAACCGGGAGGAGACCCGGGTTCCGGCCGGAGGGCGGCGAACCAGGACCTGTTGCGGGCGGCGGCTGAGGGTTGCCCGCAGCGCATGACAGAAACACGTGCCCATGGAAACAAATGGGCACTTCAGGGCGTTTTTGCCCGTACAGGGAGGCGGCATGACAGAGACGGCGAGCGGTCCGGCACGAGGTTCCCGAGCCAAGGGCGCCAAGGCCACCAAGGGGCTGCGTATCGAGCGCATCCACACCACTCCCGGCGTGCACCCGTACGACGAGGTGACGTGGGAGCGCCGTGACGTCGTCATGACCAACTGGCGCGACGGCTCGGTCAACTTCGAGCAGCGTGGCGTCGAGTTCCCCGACTTCTGGTCGGTGAACGCGGTCAACATCGTCACCAGCAAGTACTTCCGGGGCGCCGTCGGCACCCCGCAGCGCGAGGTCAGCCTCAAGCAGCTGATCGACCGCATCGTGAAGACGTACCGCAAGGCCGGTGAGGACTACAAGTACTTCGCCTCGCCCGCCGACGCCGAGATCTTCGAGCACGAGCTGGCGTACGCCCTCCTGCATCAGATCTTCAGCTTCAACAGCCCCGTCTGGTTCAACGTCGGCACCCCGCAGCCCCAGCAGGTCTCCGCCTGCTTCATCCTGGCCGTCGACGACTCCATGGAGTCGATCCTCGACTGGTACAAGGAAGAGGGCATGATCTTCAAGGGCGGCTCCGGCGCCGGCCTGAACCTCTCCCGCATCCGCTCCTCCAAGGAGCTGCTCTCCTCCGGCGGCAACGCCTCCGGCCCGGTCTCCTTCATGCGTGGCGCCGACGCCTCCGCCGGCACCATCAAGTCCGGTGGTGCCACCCGCCGCGCCGCCAAGATGGTCGTGCTCGACGTCGACCACCCCGACATCGAGGACTTCATCCAGACGAAGGTCAGCGAGGAGGAGAAGATCCGCGTCCTGCGCGACGCGGGCTTCGACATGGACCTGGGCGGCGACGACATCACGTCCGTCCAGTACCAGAACGCCAACAACTCGGTCCGCGTGAACGACGAGTTCATGACGGCGGTCCAGGACGGCGGCCAGTTCGGCCTGCGCGCCCGCATGACCGGTGAGGTCATCGAGGAGGTCGACGCCAAGGCGCTCTTCCGCAAGATCGCCGAGGCCGCGTGGGCCTGCGCCGACCCGGGCATCCAGTACGACGACACCATCAACAACTGGCACACCTGCCCCGAGTCCGGCCGGATCACCGCGTCGAACCCGTGCAGCGAGTACATGCACCTGGACAACACGTCCTGCAACCTTGCCTCGCTGAACCTGATGAAGTTCCTGAAGGACGACGGCAAGGGCAACCAGTCCTTCGAGACCGAGCGCTTCCAGAAGGTCGTCGAGCTGGTCATCACCGCGATGGACATCTCGATCTGCTTCGCGGACTTCCCGACCCAGAAGATCGGCGAGAACACGCGCGCGTTCCGCCAGCTCGGCATCGGCTACGCCAACCTCGGCGCCCTGCTGATGGCCACGGGTCACGCCTACGACTCCGAGGGCGGCCGCGCCCTGGCCGGTGCCATCACCTCCCTGATGACGGGCACGGCCTACCGCCGCTCCGCCGAGCTGGCCGCCGTCGTCGGCACCTACGACGGCTACGCGCGCAACGCAGACGCCCACAACCGCGTCATGAAGCAGCACTCCGACGCCAACGGCACGGCCGTCCGCATGGACGACCTGGACACCCCGGTGTGGGCCGCCGCCACGGAGGCCTGGCAGGACGTCCTGCGTCTCGGTGAGAAGAACGGTTTCCGTAACTCCCAGGCGTCCGTCCTCGCGCCGACCGGCACCATCGGCCTCGCGATGTCCTGCGACACCACCGGTGTCGAGCCCGACCTGGCGCTGGTGAAGTTCAAGAAGCTGGTCGGCGGCGGCTCGATGCAGATCGTCAACGGCACCGTCCCGCAGGCCCTGCGCCGCCTGGGCTACCAGGAGGAGCAGATCGAGGCGATCGTCGCCCACATCGCCGAGCACGGCAATGTGATCGACGCCCCGGGTCTCAAGCACGAGCACTACGAGGTGTTCGACTGCGCCATGGGCGACCGTGCCATCTCCCCGATGGGCCACGTCCGCATGATGGCCGCCATCCAGCCGTGGATCTCCGGCGCCATCTCCAAGACGGTCAACATGCCGGAGACGGCGACCGTCGAGGAGGTCGAGGAGATCTACTTCGAGGCCTGGAAGCTCGGCGTCAAGGCGCTCGCGATCTACCGCGACAACTGCAAGGTCGGCCAGCCGCTCTCCGCGAAGACCAAGGAGAAGGAGAAGGCCGAGGTCACCGAGAAGGCCGAGGCGACCATCCGCGAGACGGTCGAGAAGGTCATCGAGTACCGCCCGGTCCGCAAGCGCCTCCCGAAGGGCCGTCCCGGCATCACCACCTCCTTCACGGTCGGCGGTGCCGAGGGCTACATGACCGCCAACTCCTACCCGGACGACGGTCTCGGCGAGGTCTTCCTGAAGATGTCGAAGCAGGGTTCCACCCTCGCGGGCATGATGGACGCCTTCTCCATCGCCGTCTCGGTCGGTCTGCAGTACGGCGTTCCGCTGGAGACGTACGTCTCGAAGTTCACCAACATGCGCTTCGAGCCGGCCGGCATGACGGACGACCCGGACGTGCGGATGGCGCAGTCGATCGTCGACTACATCTTCCGCCGCCTGGCGCTGGACTTCCTGCCCTTCGAGACCCGCTCCGCGCTCGGCATCCACTCCGCCGAGGAGCGCCAGCGCCACCTGGAGACCGGTTCCTACGAGCCGGCCGACGACGAGGTCGACGTCGAGGGCCTGGCCCAGTCGGCGCCGCGCGCCCAGGAGCTGAAGGCCGTGGCCACGCCGAAGTCCGACGCCGGCGCGACCAAGCCCGCTCCGCAGCAGGCCCACACCAACGCGGAACTGGTGGAGATGCAGCTGGGCATCCAGGCCGACGCCCCGCTGTGCTTCTCCTGCGGCACCAAGATGCAGCGGGCCGGTTCCTGCTACATCTGCGAGGGCTGCGGCTCGACCAGCGGCTGCAGCTGATGACACGCCGTTGATCAAGTAAGGGGCGCCGGCCAGGGCCGGCGCCCCTTACTCGCGCGGTACGACCGCGGAACGAACGTCAGGGCTGGTGTGCCCTGCCCATGACCCGGGGGAAGCCCGCCGGATCCTCGTCGAAGCCGTGCACCCCGGGGCGGAACGTCCACTCGCCGGAGTCGTCCCGGACGAACTCGGCGATCGTGGCGGCCGTCGCGCCGAGTACCGAGCCGAAGTCGTCCTCCGCGAGCACGGTGTACCCCTCACGGATACGCATGGCCGGATTCAGCACGTGGACGAACGTCTTGTGCTCGGATCGCTGCTGGATGACGACGCCGACCACCACGCGCGCGTAGCGGTCGGAGAGGCGCTCCAGTTCCAGCGTCATGACCTCGTCCCAGCCGAAGCCCCGGCCGTCCGTGCTGTCACGGTTGAGCACGATCGTGCCGTCCGGCGAGCGGCTGTCGAAGTGCACCAGATAGGCCGGAGTGCCGTACGCGTCACCGGAGACGAAGGTCGCGGCGACGATGTCGAGATCGGTCGGCGGCCGACCCCCCGGACTGGGGTCCCACTTGAGCGCGACCTCGACCTTGCGGATTCCCTTGCTGAAGCCGGTCACCAGGCTTCCCCTTCCCCCTGTGGCAGGCTCGACCCCAACTCCCCTTCAGCCGGGGCCTCTTGTCCATCGTGCCATGTACGCGGGGGCGCACGCGCGGGCGATCTCCGCCGGAGCGTGACCGACGCCACGCCCGGGGGCCTTACGATGGCGCGGTGCTGGTCAAGTGGATTCGCTGCACCGTGGTTGACCGCCGGGGCTTCGAGCGGGGACAGCGAAAATGGGCGGGGCTTCTGGGGGAGCCGGGTTTTCGGGGGCAGGGCGGGGGCTGGAGCCGGCAGCGACCGGGAGTGGCCCACATCTTCGCCTTCTGGGAGAGCCGTGCCTTCTACGACTCCTTCATGGCCCGCTCCCACGACCGCCTCGCCGCCGCCCAGTCCGGCAGTTTCAAGGACGCGCAGGTCAAGCTGTTCGAGTACCGCTTCGACGTGAAGACGGGGTTCGAACCGCGCTTCACCGACACCGACCTGATCCGCGTGGCGCTGTGCCGGGTCCACGAGGAGCGCGTCGAGCACTACACGCTCATGCAGGAGAAGGTCTGGAATCCCGCGATGGCCGGCTCGCCCGGCATGATCCGCGGCATGTTCGCCGAGGCGCCCGAGCAGGAGTTCCTGATCCTTTCGATGTGGCGGTCCGCGGCCGAGCACGGAAAGTACCGCACGGAACGCATCGAGCGCCTGGCTCTGCGCGCCCAGACCGAGGCGGACGTCGCGGCGCTCTCGGGTGACATCGTGGATCTGGAGCCGTCCTGGACGGTCTGAAGCACATCGGTCCGACAATCAAACGCACTGCCTGGCGTCACCGCACGGCGTGTCCGGAAGCGGGAGTTTGTGTGACCTACGCCGTATGGAGCCCGTACGGGTGCTCGACTCCCCCCGATTCGATCTAGGGTTTCGGCATGGCACGACCACGGCGCATCGTCCTTGTCCGGCACGGCGAGTCAACGGGCAACGTCGACGACTCCGTGTACGAACGCGAGCCCGACCATGCCCTCGGGCTGACCGAGCGCGGATGGCGGCAGGCCGAGGAGACCGGCAGACAGCTGCGGGAGCTCTTCGGCCGGGAACCGGTGAGCGTGTACGTCTCCCCGTACCGCCGCACCCTTGAGACGCTCCGTGCCTTCCACCTCGACCCGGACCTCATACGTGTCCGGGAGGAGCCCCGGCTGCGCGAGCAGGACTGGGGCAACTGGCAGGACCGCGACGACGTGCGCCTCCAGAAGACCTACCGGGACGCCTACGGTCACTTCTTCTTCAGGTTCCCGCAGGGCGAGTCCGGCGCCGACGTGTACGACCGGGTCGGCGGTTTCCTGGAGAGCCTCTACCGCAGCTTCGAGGCCCCCGACCACCCTCCGAACGTGCTCCTGGTGACCCACGGGCTCGCGATGCGGCTGTTCTGCATGCGCTGGTTCCACTGGACGGTCGCGGAATTCGAGTCCCTGTCGAATCCGGGGAACGCCGAGGTGCGGATGCTCGTTCTCGGGGAGGACGGCAAGTACACGCTCGACCGGCCTTTCGAACGCTGGCGGGAGCCCGTTCCCTACTGGGTGACCGGATAGAGTGGCAGAGCGATGACCGCTGACTCCTCTTCCCTCGGGCGCCTGGAGCGCGCCCTGACGAGCCTGCGCGGACTGGCCGTGGGGGACGCGCTGGGCTCCCAGTTCTTCGTCCCCGCGAACTATCCGCTGCTCAAGCGCCGCGAACTGCCCGCGGGCCCGTGGCAGTGGACGGACGACACCGAGATGGCTTGCTCCGTGGTCGCCGTCCTCGCCGCCCACCACCGCGTCGACCAGGACGCGCTCGCCCGCTCCTTCGCCGAGCACCACGACTTCGACCGCGGCTACGGCCCCGCCGTCAACCGGCTGCTGCGCCTGGTCCGGGAGGGTGAGGACTGGCGCAAGCTGGCCGCCGAACTCTTCAACGGGCAGGGGTCCTGGGGCAACGGCGCCGCGATGCGGATCGCCCCCCTGGGCGCGTGGTACGCGGACGATCCCGAGCAGGCGACCCACCAGGCGGAGATCTCGGCCTATCCCACGCATCAGCACCGGGAAGCCGTGGTGGGGGCCATGGCCGTGGCCGCGGCGGCGGCGCTGGCGGGCTCGCCGGACGGGCCGCCCGCCCCCGAAACCCTCCTCGACGGGGTCATCGCGCTCGTGCCGAAGAGCGCGGTCGGCCAGGGCCTCCGTCGTGCCCGGGACATGCTCGACTACGGCGACGCGGCCACCGTCGCGGCCGTCCTCGGCTGCGGACGCCGTACGACCGCTCATGACACCGTCCCCTTCGCCCTGTGGTCCGCGGCACGGGCCCTCGGCGACTACACCTCGGCCTTCTGGACCACGGCCCAGGTCGGCGGGGACGTTGACACGACCTGCGCGATCGTGGGGGGCGTGCTCGGCGCGGGAAAGGCGGGAGCACCGCCCGCCGAGTGGGTGCGGCACACCGAGGCACTGCCCGACTGGGTGCCCGCGGGATTCTGAGGGCCTCGTTGCCCGGGACGTCCGCCTGTGCCGGCGGTCCCGGGCTGGCCGCCTGTCCTTGCGGTTGGAAACTCTCCGTGCATGCCGGGAACTCTCCGTGACCGCCCCTCGTTGTTCCGGTGTCCGCTGTTCACCGCGACTGTGACCGGGGGAAGTCCCGCGGAACCGCGGCGACGAGGGAGGGGGTGCGCGATGGCGTTCACGTCACTGATGCCCGTGCTGTTTCCAGGGCCGGGCCCGGGGCTGTTCTCGGCCGTCTTCCCGGCCTTGTTGTCGGCGTTGTCGGCGTTGTCGTGTCTGCCGGCGGCCGTCGTGCGGCCGGCCGGACCGTCGCGTGCGCCGACCGTGCCCCGGCGGCGGCGGTCCGGCCGGCCGCGGCTCCCCGCGGCGCGGCCTGAATCAGCCCATGTGCGGGGTCGCCGAGCCGGAGAGCGGGTCGAGGTCGTCCTTGCGGACCCGCAGCACCAGCCAGGCGGTGAAGAAGGCGAGCGCGGCCATCGCGGCGGCCGGTATGAACGCAGTGGAGATGCCGTGCGCGAGCACATCATGCCCCCAGGGCGCGGGCAGCTGGTGCGTCTTGGCGAACTGTGCCTTCTGCTCCGGAGAGGCGTCGGAGAGGAACTTCGGCAGCTGCTTCTTCGCCTCGTCCGTGCTGGCCGACCCGAAGACGGTCGTCAGGATGGACAGCCCGAGCGAACCGCCCACCTGCTGCATGGCGTTGAGCAGTCCGGAAGCCGCACCCGCCTCGTGCTGGGCGACCCCGGACACGGCGGTGACGGTGGCCGTCACGAAGTTCAGGCCCATGCCGAAGCCGAACGCCAGCATGGGGCCGAGCACGCCGCCCACATAGGTGCTGTCGGGCCGGATGAAGGACTGCCAGACCAGGCCGATCACCACGAGGGCGGTACCGGTCATCATGAACGGCTTGGGGCCGAGCGCCGACAGGAAGCGCTGGGACAGACCCGCGCCCACCGCGATCGCGACGGTCACGGGCAGGAAGGCGAGACCGGCCTTGATGGCGCTGTAGCCGAGCACGTTCTGCACGAACAGCACGATGTAGAAGAACATGCCGAACATCGCCGCGGCCAGGCACAGCATGATCACGTACGTTCCCCAGCGGTTCCGGTCGGCGAACATCCGGAGCGGCGTGATCGGTTCCTTGGCCCGCATCTCGGTGAAGACGAAGGCGAACAGCAGCACCACGGCCGCGCCGAAGGACCCGAGCGTGAGGCTGTCCCGCCAGCCGTCCTCCGCGGCGCGGATGAACCCGTACACCAGCGAGGCCATGCCGACCGTCGAGGTCAGCGCGCCGGTGATGTCGAAGCGTCCCGGGTGGCGCTGGGACTCGTTGATGTACAGCGGTGCGAGCACGGCGATCAGCACGCCGATGGGCACGTTGACGAACAGCACCCACCGCCAGTCGAGCCAGTCCGTGAGCATGCCGCCCGCGAGCAGGCCGATGGCGCCACCACCCGCGGACACGGCGGCGAACACACCGAAGGCCCGGTTGCGTTCCTGGCCTTCGGGGAAGGTCGTGGTGATCAGTGCCAGCGCCGTGGGGGACGCGATCGCGCCGCCCACACCCTGCAGGGCGCGTGCGGCCAGCAACTGCCAGGGCTCCTGGGCCAGGCCGCCCAGCAGCGAGGCGAAGGTGAACAGCAGGATGCCGGTCATGAACACCCGGCGGCGGCCGAGGATGTCACCGGCCCGCGCACCGAGCAGCAGCAGACCGCCGAAGGTGAGCGTGTAGGCGCTGACCACCCACGTCAGGTCCGTGGTGCTGAACTCGAGAGCTTCTTGAATGTGCGGGAGCGCGATGTTCACAATCGTCGCGTCCAGTACCACCATGAGTTGGCAGGCCGCGATGACGGTGAGTGCGATGCCGGGATGCCCCTCCCGGCGGGCCACACCCGGTTTCTTGTCATCCTTGAGCAACTGAGAGGTCGTCACTATGGGTCCCCCTGAAGGCGGTTAGTGAACGAATGCGTTCACTTTCCCGTCCACGGTAGTGAGTCCCCAACAGTGAACGCAAGCGTTCACTTAATCGTGCGCCGCGCCTGCGTCCCCCTCTTGCTGCAGCGCGGCGCCACCGCCCCGGAACACCCGCTTCCCTCGCATGCTGGAGAACACAGATGGTTACCTCGCGCTGGACGGCCGCGCCTGCAGGGGCGGCTTCCCCCCGTCGGCGCGGTGCGGTGCTGGAGCGCGCGATCCTCGACGCCGCCCTGGAGCAGCTCAGTACGGTCGGCTGGAAAGGGCTGACCATGGAGGGCATCGCGGCCGGTGCTCAGACGGGCAAGGCGGCGGTCTACCGTCGCTGGCCCTCCAAGGAGGATCTGGTCGCCGACGCCCTGAAGTCCGGACTGCCCCGGGTGGAGAAGGCGCCCGACCTCGGGAGTGTGCGCGAGGACCTCCTCGCCCTGTGCCGGCAGGTGCGGGAGATCATGTATTCGCGACCTGGCGTCGCGCTGCGGTCGATCATTCACGAATGCGACAGCGAGCAGGCGGAGCGCTTCGGGGAGGTGATCGTGGGAAGCGTGGTGGGACCGACCGTCAAACTGCTTCGCGAGGTCATCTGTCGCGGAATAAACCGTGGTGAAGTTCGCTCGGACGCCGCCAACGGGTATGTCTTCGACGCCATCCCGGCCATGATGATGTACCGGTCAAAGATGTGCGCAAGCGAATGGAACGACCGGGATCTCGAAGAGATGGTCGACCTGCTGATGCTCCCGCTGCTGCGGCCCTACGGGGCGTGATCCCCGGCACCGGCGCCCTCGGGGCCGGTGGGGCGACCGGGGTGTCCTCCGAGGATCGCGGCGGCGTAGTCTAAGGGCGCCATGCCGTACGAACCACCTACTCACACCGTCGAGCGCTCCCTGCGCGCCACGACCGGAGCGAAGGTCATTGCCGGTGTCGACGAGGTGGGGCGCGGCGCCTGGGCCGGGCCCGTCACAGTCTGCGCGGCGATCACCGGACTGCGCCGCCCGCCCGTGGGGCTCACCGACTCCAAGCTCCTGACGGTCAAGCGCCGTACGGAACTCGCCGAGACGCTGCGGTCATGGGTGACGGCCTACTCGCTGGGGCATGCATCTCCCGAGGAGATCGACGACCTGGGGATGACGGCCGCGCTGCGGCTCGCCGCGGTCCGCGCACTGGATGTCCTGCCGGTCCGCCCCGACGCCGTGATCCTCGACGGGAAGCACGATTACCTCGGCGCCCCCTGGAAGGTACGCACGGTGATCAAGGGCGATCGGTCGTGTGTAGCGGTCGCCGCGGCGTCGGTGATCGCCAAGGTTCAGCGCGACAAAATGATGGCCGAACTGGGTATCGACCATGCAGACTTCAGATTTGCGGACAACGCCGGGTATCCGTCACCCGTGCACAAGGCCGCGCTGGAGGAGTGGGGGCCCACCCCGCACCACCGTTTGTCCTGGGCGTATCTTGATGCGTTGCCTCAGTGGCGGCACCTCAAGAGGGTCCGCAGCTGGGCGGATGGAAGCGTTCCGGAAATCGAGGGCCAGCTCGGCTTCGATTTCTGACGGTTCCGCTCGCACTGATGTGCCCCCCGGTCGTCCGCACCGCACCAATGTTTGATAAATATCAGCTCATGCCTCTCATTCCCGAGGAGCCTCAGATTCACGAGAGTGCCCAGGGTCCCCGCGCCACGCCGTCCAGCGGCCGCACCGCGCCGACCCCTCGCCCCGTACCCGGCCCCCGCCCCGCAGCTCCGTCCCGCCCCGGTCGCCCAGGCCCTCTGCGGCCCACGCCGCCGGTGCAGCGCACGCCGCGTGACGTGGCTCCGGCCAAGCCAGGCCCCTCCGGCCCGGCCGCTCCCGCCGCCACGGCGGGTCCGCAAGTCCAGCTGATCCCGGCCTCGGCGGAGGGCGCGCTCGACGCCGCCGAAGAGGCGGTGGACCTGCTCCTGGACTCGGGCCGTGCCCCCGGCGACGTGCTCGTGATCACCACGGGTGCCCAGCACCCGTGGGCCGAGCACGAGCTGTCCTTCGGCGAAGCGTCCTACTGGGCGCAGCACGACGCCGGTGACGACGTCTTCTACGCGGACGCCGCCGTCGCCTCCCGCGCCGGGTCCCGCCCGGTGGTCGTCGTGGCCGTCAACGGGGGTCCCGACTCCGCTGCCGGCACCGTGCTGCCGGTCGCCCAGTCACGTGCCGATGCACTGCTGATCGTCTGCGGCGACCCGCAGCAGATCAACTCGGTGCTGGGCGCCGGCGTCTGACCCGCGTCCGGCACCTCGGGACACCGAGGTGCCGCTTCGGCGGACTCCGCCCGGTGTGGCTTCTGGCGTGCCCGGACGACGGGCCGCGGCCGAGCCGCCGGCGGATCTGCTCCTGGAGACGCCGGAGGGAGTGCGGGCAACGGACGTTCCGCGGCCCTGATCCCGGTCACCGCGACGATGCGTGCGAGGCCGGGCAGGTACGCCGTCGGCGCGGCCGTGTACCCGGCGGGGGACCGCGCAGGGGCACGCCGGAGCTGATGTCGTAGGTCCGTCGGCCCACCCGCCCGTCTGAGCTTCTCGGCCGTGCTCGTGGCGCCCGCCGGATCGGCCGGAACTCCTCCGACACCCGCCGGTCGTGCCGCGCCTACCGCGGCACGGAGCGTCGCGCCGTCCGTGGCCCGGAGCGTCGTACCGTCCGCGCCGCGCGGATCAGCGAGCCGCCGCCCGGCGCAGCACCTCGGAGACCGGGCCGCCGGTGCGCGGGATGAGCGCCGGGGCCTCCGACGTGGCGAAGGGCTCAGGCGCGGAGTGCGCGTTGGGCCGGCGCCCGCCGCGTCCCTCGCCGAGGACCTGCCAGCCGTCCTGGGTCAGCGTGATGTATGCCCCGCAGCGCAGCCCGTGCAGTGTGCAGGCATCGCGCAGCCCCCACATCCAGGCGCCGTCCTCCTCGGTCCAACGCGCCTCTCCCTCGCGGCAGTAGAGCAGGACGGCGGTGCGCACGGGGGTGCGGCGACGCAGGTCGTGCGGAATCACCCGGCGCAGCTGATCCAGCAGCGCGTTGCGGAACATCCAGCCGTCGGCCGGCGCCGGACGGCGCGTGAAGGAGGCGCTGGCCCGCAGCCGCTCGTCCGGGTCGAGAACCGCGACGATCGCCGTCAGCGGCCTCGGGTGGTGGCGGGCATGCAGCCCGCCCACGATCTCACGGGGGTTGCGCAGCAGCGGGATTCCGGCGGACGCCCACTCCGCCGGCTCGAGCAGGCGACTGGCAGAAGCGGCGGACGTGGACGTCGACAACGAGGCCGCCGAAGACGATGCGAATCCGAAGGTCACGTTCCTCCCTTCGGCTACGCGCCCATACTGCGGGCGAGGTCGGATTCGGGGGAGCGCGCACCGCAGCGGAGCCCAACCGGAATGCGGAGGAGCCGTGCGGGTAGCGGACCTCAATTCTTCCTGTCGAACTTGGATGCGGCAACGAGCAATTGGGGCCACCGACTGTTATCTGACGGTGCGAGGCTTATATCCCTACCCAAAGGTCGGCCGATGACGCCTGCGGCGCCCGGTCCCGGTCCGACGAGCCGTCGCAAGCCCCCGTGCGGGTCCCCGGAGGGCGAGGGCCAGCGGCAACACACCGCATGTCCTGGACGGCCGGGGACCAGTGACAACGCGTCGCTCATCCCGCCCGGGGAGGGGCCGGCGGCGACGCGTCGCTCGTCCCCGGATGGCCAGGAATCAGCGACAAGCGTTGCTCATCCCTGGACGGCGAGAACCAACGGCAGTACGCCACGCGCTCCGGACCGCCTGAGCAGCCGTGCCGCGATCGCCAGGGTCCAGCCCGTCTCCGTGAAGTCGTCGACCAGCAGCACCGGACCGTCGGCCTCGGCGAGCGCCGACGCCAGGGCGGGCGGCACCGTCAACGCGCCGTCGAGGGCCTTCAGTCGCTGCGCGCTGTTGCTCCGTGGCGATCGGGGCGTGTCCCCCGCGTACTCCACCGAGCCGAGCATGGGCAGCCTGCCGATCTCGGCGATCCGGGAGCCCAGGGAGCGGATCAGCAGAGGCCGGCTGCGCGAGCCCACCGTGACCACGCCCACCGGCCGGGCAGGGGCGTCGGACGCGCCGGAGGCCCAGCCGCCGGGACCCCGGGCCCAGTCGGCCAGTACGTCGACCACGGCGCGCGCCACGTCGTCCGGCACCTCGGCGTCCGGCGTCCGGGGCGCGAGCAGCGGACGCAGCCGGTTGCCCCAGCCGATGTCCGACAGACGCCCCAGAGCCCGGCCCGGCGAGGCCTGTTCCCCGGCCGGAATGCGCCCCTTGAGCTCGATGCCGATGGCCGGGAGCCCGGTCGGCCACATGCGGCGGGGCTCCACTTCCACCCCGGCACGGCCCAGGTCGCTGCGCGCCGCGTCCAGGGCCGCCGCGGACAGGCCGGAGGCGAAGCGCGGTTCCGTGCAGTTGTCGCAGCGGCCACAGGGCTTGGCGCCCTCGTCGTCCAGCTGGCGCTGAAGGAACTCCATCCGGCACTCGGTGGTGGTCGCGTACTCACGCATCGCCTGCTGCTCGGCCGAGCGCTGCCGGGCCACCCACGCGTAGCGCTCGGCGTCGTACGACCACGGCTGCCCGGTGGCGATCCAGCCGCCCTTCACCCTGCGCACGGCTCCGTCCACGTCGAGGACCTTGAGCATGGTCTCCAGGCGTGAGCGGCGCAGCTCGACCAGCGGTTCCAGGGCGGGCAGGGACAGGGGGCCGTCCGCTTGGGCCAGGACGTCCAGGGTGCGCCGCACCAGGTCCTCGGAGGGGAACGCCAGCGACGCGAAGTACTCCCAGATCGCCTCGTCCTCCTTGCCCGGCAGCAGCAGTACCTCGGCGTGTGCCACGCCGCGCCCGGCCCTGCCGACCTGCTGGTAGTAGGCGATGGGGGAGGAGGGCGAGCCGAGGTGGACGACGAAACCGAGATCCGGCTTGTCGAAACCCATACCGAGCGCGGAGGTGGCGATCAGTGCCTTGACGCGGTTGGCGAGCAGATCGTCCTCCGCCTGCTGCCGGTCGGCGTTCTCCGTCTTGCCCGTGTAGGAGGTGACGGCGTGCCCGCGCTGCCTCAGGAAGGCGGTGACCTCCTCGGCGGCCGCGACGGTGAGGGTGTAGACGATGCCGGAGCCCGGCAGGTCGTCGAGATGGTCGGCGAGCCATGCCATCCGGTGCGCCGCGTCCGGCAGCCGCAGCACGCCGAGGCTCAGGCTCTCCCGGTCCAGTGGCCCACGCAGCACCAGCGCGTCGGACGTGCCGCCCGTGCCGAGCTGTTCGGCGACGTCCGCGGTCACCCGTGCGTTGGCCGTGGCGGTGGTGGCCAGCACCGGGACGCCGGGCGGGAGGTCGCCGAGCATGGTGCGCAGCCGGCGGTAGTCGGGCCGGAAGTCGTGGCCCCAGTCGGAGATGCAGTGGGCCTCGTCCACGACCAGCAGGCCGGTGGCGGCGGACAGCTTGGGCAGCACCTGGTCACGGAAGTCGGGGTTGTTCAGTCGCTCCGGTGAGACCAGCAGCACGTCGACGGCGCCGGCCGCGATCTCGGCCTGGACGGCGTCCCACTCGTCGGTGTTGGCGGAGTTGATGGTCCGGGCGTGGATACCGGCCCTGCCCGCGGCCTCCACCTGGTTGCGCATGAGCGCGAGCAGCGGCGAGACGATCACCGTGGGCCCGCTTCCTCTGGCCCGCAACAGCGAGGTCGCCACGAAGTACACCGCGGACTTGCCCCAGCCCGTGCGCTGTACGACCAGGGCCCGGCGCCGGTCGGCGACCAGCGCCTCGATCGCCCGCCACTGGTCCTCGCGCAGCCGGGCGGCGCCCGTGGCATCCCCGACGAGCCGGGCGAGGACGGCGTCGGCCTGTGCCCGGAGATCCGCGTTGCTCGTGTGTTCCATGCGTTCCATACAACAGGACGGGACCGACAACCGGGCGGGCCCGGGCCGGGGCTGTGGACGGCGACGTGGGCTTTGTCGTGTCCCTGATTCGACTTATCCACAGGCCCAACCGGAATCTCGCGATCCGCGAGATCGTCGGCGCATGACGAACCACAGCGGAACCACCGGACCTTTCGGAAACAACGACATCCCGGCGCAGGAGCCGCCGGCCGGACCGAGCGAGCACGCCGCTCAGGTCACCCTGCGCACCCCGGCCGAGCTGGCCGACGCTCTGCCCTACCTGCTCGGCTACCGCCCGGAGGACAGCATGGTGCTCGTGGCCCTGCACGACCGCGGCGGCCGTGGCAGGTTCGGTGGCCGGGCCCGGCTCGGAATCCCCGCGGGCGAGGAGGACTGGGAGGCGGCCGCCCGGCAACTCGCCCGTGGGCTGGTGACCGGCAGCGAGCGGCGCGGCACCCGGCCCGAGCGGATGGTGGCCTACGTCTGCCAGGAGCCGGGCCCCGGGGAGTCCGGCCGGGACGTCAAACGACGGCTGGAGAGGCTGGCCCATCTGATGCGTACCGAGTGCGGCAGTCTCGACGTCCCGGTCGTCGAGGCACTGTGCATCTCGGACGGCCGTTTCTGGTCGTACTGCTGCCCGGTCAAGGACTGCTGCCCCGAGGACGGCTCGCCGATGGGCCTGCCCGGCACCTCCGTGCTCGCCGCGGCCGCCACCTACGCCGGCATCCAGGTGCGCGGCACCCTGAGGGAACTGCGCACGAGGCTGCAGCCCTGGGAGACCACCGCGGCCCTGGAACAGGAGATCGCCCTGGACGCGGCCGGCATGAGCCTGGTGCCCCGCATCCTGGACGAGACGACCCGCGGGGAGGTGGCGGAGGAGACCATCGGTCTCGCCGAGCGGCTCATCCACCGCTTCGCCGCGGCGGCGCCGGTCTCCGGCACCCATCCGGCGGACGTACGCGACGACGGGCTGCTCGGGGACGAAGAGGCGGCGACCCTCATCCTCGGCCTGCAGGACCGCACGACCCGGGACAGGGCAGCCGCCTGGATGGAGGGGGACGAGGCGGATCCTGCGCTCCGGCTCTGGCGCGCCCTGTCCCGGCGCTGCGTCGGGCCCTACGGCGAGCACGCCGCCGCTCCGCTGACCCTCGCCGGCTGGGTCGCCTGGTCCACGGGTGACGAACTGGAGGCGCGGGAGGCATTGGCCATGGCTCTGGGGGCGGATCCCGACTACCTCTTCGCCCGTCTGCTGCACCAAGCGTGCAACGAGGGCCTCGACCCCGAAGCGGTCCGCCGCTGCCTGCGCGCCGAGACCGCGCAGCGCACGCCCGCGCAGAGCACGGAGGATGTGCCCCAGGCAGCACGGCCCGCTCTCGCCGAGCCCCCGCACACGCCGGCCCCGCAGATCCCCGGCCCGCAGACCCCGACCCCGACATCCGGAATCTCCGCCGACGACCGGATTCCCGGCTCCCGCGCCGGCGTGCGGCGTCGCCGCCGTGCGCGCGGCGCGGACGGCGGCGACGGCCGCCCGGCGGCCCGGGTGAAGGCAGCACGACGGAGGCCGGCCGACTCCCGTCCCCGCTCGTCCGCCGCCGAGGCCACCCGGCCCGCCACCCACGGCCCGGGCATCACGCGCACGCGTGCGACAGCCGTGGACGACGCCACGACCGGTGGCGCCCCGTCGGACAGCGGCCGCTCGCAGTCCGAGGGAGACGGATGAGCCTCTGCCGATGTGAGTCCGGGCGGTCAGCCGCCCGCACCGGAAGAGTCGGCCCACCGCCCACCCAGACCCCAGGCGGCTCCGCCCCCGCCCAAGCGCACTCCCGGTGCGGTGCCGTGGCCGATGGGGGAGAGCGCTCCGCACGGCGCCGCAGAGAGGCGCCCGTGAGGTGCCGGGCACCACGGGGAGGGCGCCACCGCCCGCCATCGGAGCGGACCTCCGGTGTGATGCAGGCGGGGAGTGCGCCGGCGGTCACCCCGCCGGCCGTTCACCTCGCCGGCCGGTCGGCTTCCCGCATCGCGGGCCGTGACCCTGACGAGTCCCGCTCCGTTCACCTGAGTGGCGGAACGCCCGGACGGGCCCCGCCGCCGCACCACGCCTGCCCCCTGGGACGACCCACCGGCCGCGCAGTACGTACGAGGCGCACCGAGCACAGAAGAAGCCACCCCATGCATCAGCAGCCGAGTCCGCCCTCCACCGCCGGCGACCGTCCGCCCCGGGGCCGGCACGAGCCGTTCGCGACGGACGGCGTCCGCCCCCGCACACCGAAGCCCGCCGGCCCGCCACCTGCGCCGACCCCTGGCCCACGTCCGAGGCCGCCGGCCACCTACGACGGTCCCTCTTCCCCCGCCCCCGCGCGGTCGAGCCGGCCCGTCGCGGCCCCACCGCCGCGCACGCCCCCGGTCAGCCGCCCGGCATTCGAGCTGCCGCCCACGCACACGGCGCTGATCTGCGTGGCACTGCCCGGCCTCGCCGTCTCCGGCGAGCTGGGACAGCTGACCGGCCGGGGGCTGGACGGGTTCTACCGAGGCGGCAGACGGCTGCTCTCCCGATGCCAGGTCCGTGTGGCAGGGCGTGAGCCACTGGCCGTGCAGGCCAGGATGACGGGAGCCGACAGCGCCCGCTTCGTGGGCACGCTGCGCGTCTCCCCGGCAGCCGGCCCCGATCCCGATGTCGTCGTCGAACGCACGCGTCACGCCGACGGGACGGAACGGATCACACTCCGCAATGCGGCCACGCGCCCGCTGCGCCTGTCCGTCGAGGTGGCCCTCGGCACCGACCTGGCGGAACTCGGCGCCATCGCCGCAGGCACGGCGGGCCCCGAACTCCCGGCCAGCGTCCACGACTCGGGTCTGCGCTGGGCCACGGCCGACGCCGCGGCCTGCGTCACCGCCGAACCGCCGCCCTCCGACGCCCTGGCATCCGCCGGACTGCTGCGCTGGGAAGTGGAACTCCCACCGGGCGGGACGACAGCCGTGGAACTGAGAGTGCGACCCGAAGGCGCAGGACCCCTGCGAGCCGCGGGACGTGCCGCCACCAGCCCCCTCGCCCCTGCGAGGGCGGAGGGCGACGACCCCCGGCTGACCCCGCTGCTGCACTCGGCGGTCGCCGACCTCCAGGCACTGCTCCTGCGGGACCCGGCACACCCCGCCGACACCTATCTCGCGGCCGGCGCCCCCTGGCGCTGCGGAATGGCGCCGGCCGAGGCCCTCGCCGCCGCCCGTATGACCCTCCCCCTGGGCACCCGCCTCGCCGCGGGCACCCTGCGCACCCTCGCCCGCACCCAGCTCCCGGGCCCGGGCCCCCGGGCCGGCCTGATCCCCGGCCCGCGACGGGACGCCGGCCCGCATCTCCCGCCGAGCTGCACAGGAACGGAGGCCACCCTGCTCTTCCCCGTCCTGCTCGCCGAGGCCCGCCGCTGGGGGCTGCCCGACCAGGACACGGAGGAACTGCTGCCCGCGGCCGAGCGCTGCCTGACCTGGCTGCGGACCACCGTCGGCGACGGCACCTACCTCACCGACCCAGGCCCCGCCGGCCCGGCCCGCTGCGAGACACAGGCCCACGCGCACCGCGCCGCCCTGCTCGGTGCCGAACTCCTCGATGCCTGTGGCAGACCGGGCGCCACGGAGCTGCGCCACTGGGCCGAGACCCTCACGGCGGCCTTCCGGACCGGCTTCTGGGTCGAGGACCGCAGCGGTGGACGCCCGGCCGCGGCCCTGGCACCGGACGGCCGGCCCGCGCCCCACCTGACGGCCGCCGCTGTCCACCTCCTCGACACCGGTCTGCTCGGTGCCGGCCGGCTCGCTCCGGGCCTGCTCGACAAGGTGCGGACCGAACACCTCGCCCGGCTGCTGGGCACCCCCGCCATGGACGCGGGCTGGGGCCTGCGGGGTCTCGGAGCCAAGGAGGCGGGATACAACGCGTTCGGCCACCGGGCAGGGGCCGTGCGGGTCCAGGAGACCGCCCTCGCAGTCGCCGGCCTGTTGGCGGCGGGCTACGAGAAGGAGGCCGCCGGCCTGCTGAGAGGGCTGATCGACGCCGCGGCACACTTCGGGTACCGGCTGCCGGAGATGTTCGCGGGCGAACAGCGCTCCGCCGGCTCCGCACCCCTCGCGCACCCCGCGGCCTGCCGCCCGGCGGCCACCGCCGCCGCATCCGTGATCCTGCTCCTCACCGCCCTCGCCGGCATCCGCCCCGATGCCCCGGCCCGCACGGTCACCCTGCGCCCCGTGCGCACCGCTCCGCTGGGCGAGCTCGGCCTCAGCGGGCTGCGCGTCGCGGGCGGCCCTTTCGCCGTGCGCGTCAGCCGGCTGGGGCTCGCGATGGTGGAGGAGGCGGCGGAGGGCCTGCAACTGGGCGCGTGACGTCCCCGGACGAGAAGGGCGACCTCGTACGACGCCACCGGATCGACGGACGGGAGCCCGTCCCCGTCTTGCACCGCCGGAAGGGAGCGAACCGCCACGGATGCGGCCGACCAGGGGAGTGTTTATCGTCAGGCAGACGACTATGATCGCCGCATGCCCTACGACCCGTCAGCGTTTCCGCCCTTCGCCGTCACTGTGGACCTGGTCGTGCTGACCGTGCGGCGCCATTCCCTGTGCGCGCTCGCGGTACGCAGGGGCGAGCCCCCCTTCCAGGGGCGCTGGGCACTGCCCGGCGGCTTCGTACGGGACGACGAGGACCTGTCCCAGGCGGCGGCGCGCGAGCTGGCCGAGGAGACCGGGCTGTGCGCCCACGACCCTGCGGCCCCGGCCCAGGACAACGGAGCCCACCTGGAGCAGCTCGCCACCTACGGCGACCCCAAGCGGGACCCGCGCATGCGTGTGGTCAGCGTCGCGCATCTGGCGCTCGCGCCCGACCTGCCCGCCCCGCGTGCCGGCGGTGACGCGAGTAACGCGCGCTGGGCGCCGGTCGAGGAACTTCTCGCGCAGGGCGGTTACGGCCGTGACGGCGAACCCGTGGCACCGCTCGCCTTCGATCACGCCCAGATCCTCGCCGACGGAGTGGAACGCGCCCGCTCCAAGATCGAGTACTCGTCACTGGCCACCGCCTTCTGCCCGCCCGAGTTCACCGTCGGGGAACTGCGCCGGGTGTACGAGGCGGTGTGGGGAGTGGCGCTCGACCCGCGCAACTTCCACCGCAAGGTCACCGGAACCCCCGGCTTCCTCGTCCCGACGGGAGGGACGACCACACGCCAGGGAGGCCGGCCGGCCCAGCTCTTCCGAGCCGGAGGCGCCACCCTGCTCAACCCGCCGATGCTGCGCCCCGAGGTGTGAGACGCGGGGGCGACGGCTCCGCTCGGCGCTGATCGCGCCGGGGTAGGGGCGGCCGGGGCCGGGCTCCAATTCCATCGAACGGCGGACAAGAGCGGGGTCAGGCCGCACGGGATTCCCATGCAAGCCGCCTTATACCGGAAAAAAGGGATATGTCGCGCTATCTTGCTGCAGGTGATCCAGGCCTTCGGACTGACCAGCAATCCCCGCAAGGCGCATCCGCCCGCCGTCGACGACATCTCCTTCGAAGCGCGCGCCGGGCATGTCACCGCGCTCCTCGGGGGCGCCGACGCGGGTAAGACGACGACGCTCAAACTGATGCTTGAGCTCCAACCCGGGCGCGGCAGCACCTACTTCAGAGGCCGGCCCCTGCACCGGATCGCCCACCCGTCGCGCGAAGTCGGCGTACTCCTCGGCGACGTGCCGGGCCATCCGGCCCGTTCGGTCCGCGGCCATCTGCGCATGCTGTGCGCGGCGTCGGGAGTTCCCGCGCGGCGAGCCGACGAAGTCCTCGAAGTGGTCGGGCTCGTCAGCTTCCGAGAGGAACGCCTCGGCACGCTGTCGCGCGGCATGGACCGAAGGCTCGGCCTTGCCTGCGCCCTGCTGCCCGACCCGCACACGCTCGTCCTGGACGAACCCACCGACGGTCTCTCCACCCGGGAGGCCCAGTGGCTGCACGGCATGTTGCGGGCCCACGCCGCTCAGGGCGGCACGGTGCTGTTCACCACGGCCGACCCCAAGGAGGCCGCACGCACCACCGACCGGGTCGTCACGCTCGACGGCGGCAGACTCGTCGCCGACCAGGAGACCCGGGCTTTCGCCCGCACTCGGTTGCGTCCGCGGGTGGCCGTCCGCAGCCCCCACGCCCCGCGTCTCGCGGCCCTCCTCACCAAGGACGCCCGCACCGCACGCCGCTCCGTCGAGGTCGTACGCGAGGGCGGCAACCGCCTCTCGGTGTACGGCAGCACGACGGCCGACATCGGCGAGATCGCGTTCCGCAACGGGATCCTCGTCCATCAACTGGCCGACGAACTGGGCGACATGGGGCCGGGCGCCGGAGCCGACGGCGGAGCATGGTCCGCCGAGCCCGGGCAGGCCGAACCGGACTCGCCGCAGGCGGACCGGCGGGCCACGCCGGAGCGCGGAGAGGAACGACGGGGCCCGGCGGCCTCCGGCGGCCCGCACGCGGACCGGGAGCGCGCACCGGCCGGCCACGGGCGAGCAGGGCGCGGACGCGCGCTCCCCGGCCGCCCAGCCGGACAGTCGGCACCGGCCTCGGCGTCGGAACCGGGCCGGGCCGCGCTCGTCGGCTCGGCCGAAGGCCAGAGCCGTGCCGCGGACGCTTTGCCGACGGAGCCCGCGCGCGCGAGGCCCGCGACGCCGCGCGAGGCCACCACGGCCGGATTCCCGGCGACGGAGCCGCGCACCGCGGGGCCGGCCGGGGAGCCGGACACCGAGGCACTCGGCCTGTCCCCGGCCGCGGCGGCCCGGGACAGGTCGGCGCGGGAGCCGGACATCCGGGCGCCCGGTCTCCCGTCGGAGCACGTCACGGCATCCGGGTATCCGCCGGGACAGCGGGAGCACACCCCCGCCGACCCGTCGGCGACGATGACGGAGCGGGCCGCGCCCGGGCCGCTCCCGGTCGACGAAAGGCGATCGGCGGCCGGTTCTCCTGCGCCGGAACGGGTCCGTGTCACCGACGGCGCACGGTCCGCGTCCGGCCGAACTCCTGAGCAAGGGGCCGAGCCGGATCGCCCGGTGACCGTCTCCGGTGCCCCGGTCCAGCACGCGTCGCCGACCGCCGCGTCCGCCGCGACCTCCTCGGCGGACGGCGCGGTGTATGACGTCTCCACGTCCGAGGGGGAGAGCGCGCCCGACGCGGCGCCGGGCAGAGCCGTCGGCCGGTCCGCGGATCCGGCGCCCGCCTCGGATGCCGCTCTCGGCGGGGACGCGTCCGCCGCCGAGCGGCAGACCGGCGGCACGGGCGCCCCCGCGGCGACCGTCGCCGGAGCCCGCAGCCTGCTGCCGGGTGCCAGGAACCCCGGCGCCGGGCAACCACAGGCCGACCGCCCCGGCCGCACCGACGAGCCCCGCACTCCCGCTGCCTCCTCCGCTCTCCCGCCCCCTATCACGGTCCGCCCCGGCCGTAGCCCCCTGCGCCCCCTTCGCTACGAGATCCGGCGTGCCGCAGGCATCGGCACCGGCTTCCTCACCTGCGGCGCCGTGCTGGTCGTATCCGCGCTCACCGCCGTACTCCTGGCGCGGATCGGTCACACCCCGCAGGCGCGGCTGTTCGCGGCATGGCCGCGGGAACTGCCGCTGCCACCCGCGGCGCTCGCGGCGGGGCTGCTCGGCGCGCTGGCCTTCGGAGACGAGTTCCGCCATCCCGCCCTGGCGGCGGACCGCGGCACCGTCCCCCGCCGGCTGGGGCTGCTCACCGCGAAACTGCTCGTCTCCGGAGCCACCGCGGTGCTGCTCGCCTTCCTCACCGTGGGCTGCGACGCCGAAGTGCTCTACGTCGTCTACGGACGGGAGCTGACGGAAGCTCCCGCGGACTGGCTCTCACTGACCGCGAGTTGGTTCGGGCTGGTCGTCGGCTGCGCCTGGGCCGGTGTACTGGCGGCCGGCGTGTTCCGGTCCACCACGGCCGGACTGGCCGCCGTCCTCGCCGTACCCGTCCTCATCGGTCCCGTCGTGCACAAGGCGCTGCAGGGTCCGGCAACGCGGATGGCGGCCGACTTCCCCGTGCGGCTGCGGGAGGTCTTCCTGCTGCAGTGGCCCTTCGGCGGGGACCGGTACCTGCTCGCGGCCGCCCGGATCCTCGCCCAACCGGTCGCCGCGGCATTGGCGTTGTCACTCACGGGACTGCTCTGTGCGTATCTCCTCACGGCACTGCGTACCAGGCTGCGATGACAGCTGCCCGCACGCTTCCGGTCCTGCTCTGCGCACAACTCCCCGCAGTGAGCTCATTTCTTTCCGATAAGGCGTCAATTGCGACGGTGTGAGCGATCACCCTTTCGTGTGCTTTTCACCAAAGACCTCAAGGGAGTTGAAAGCGACGCCGACAAAGGATCCGTGAGTACCCTTGCGCACACCATGATGACCGCCGCCCGCTCCGCCGACTCAGGTCTGGCCGGCCCGGGCGAACTCGACCGCTACCCCTACGCCGAAAGCACGGTTGCCGACCGCGTCGGTGCGCCCGTCTGGGACGGCGGGGATCCGGATCTGGGCCGGGTCGGCCGGCGGCCCGCGGGCAGCCGCGGACGCGGGCTGCACGGCCAACTCGTACAGCAGCTCGGACAGATGATCGTCTCCGGCGATCTGGGCGCGGACCGTCCGCTGGTGCCGGAGGAGATCGGCCAGCGCTTCGAGGTCTCCCGCACCGTCGTCCGCGAGTCCCTCCGCGTCCTCGAGGCCAAGGGCCTGGTCAGCGCCCGCCCGAACGTCGGCACACGTGTGCGTCCCGTCAGCGACTGGAACCTTCTCGACCCGGACATCATCGAGTGGCGCGCCTTCGGGCCGCAGCGCGACGACCAGCGCCGGGAGCTGAGTGAGCTGCGCTGGACGATCGAGCCGCTCGCCGCCCGCCTCGCCGCCGGGCACGGGCGTGAGGAGGTGCAGCAGCGCCTCTGCGACATGGTCGAGATCATGAGCCACGCCATGGCCCAGGGCGACGCGCTCACCTACTCGCGTGCCGACACCGAGTTCCACGCGCTGCTCATCCAGATCGCCGGCAACCGCATGCTGGAGCACCTCTCCGGCATCGTCTCGGCGGCCCTCCAGGTCTCCGGCGGCCCGGTCACCGGCTGTGACCGGCCGAACGAGGCGTCCCTCGCCCAGCACGCGCGGATCGTCGACGCCCTCGGCACGGGCGACGGCACGGCGGCGGAGACGGCCATGCGGCAGCTGCTCACGACGCACCCCGAGGTGGAGCGGGTGGTGCCCGCCCCGCGCGAGCACTGAGCCCGCGAGGGGCGCGGTGCGGTCGCCGGTGTGCGGCGTCCTCGTAGTGGTCATGGCGGCGCCGGGCCGGGTACCGGTCGTCGCCGGACCCCGCCGGACCCTTTTGAGTCCGGCGGGGTCCGGCGGGGTCCGGCAGCGCGACGGATCGCCCTGGGCATGGCTTCGCGACCGGGTCGTAGGCTGTTGGTGATCTCATATGTGTATGTCTGACCGCTTTTGACCGCTTACGGGGTGTGACTCGGGCCACGCAGATTGGGCGTAACGCTTGTGGAGACAGCGCGATGACCTAAGAGGTGACAGCCGCGGAGGGAATACGGACGCCAGACAAGGCGCTGTGCATCCTCCCGGCCCCCGCCCGCGCCGTCGGCCCATCCCCAGGCCGGTGGTCGGCTCCTGTCCGCAGTGGACGGTGCCGGAAGCCGTTTTCCAACGTTCCGAGAGGTTGTTCGTGTCGGCCAGCACATCCCGTACGCTCCCGCCGGAGATCGCCGAGTCCGTCTCTGTCATGGCGCTCATTGAGCGGGGAAAGGCTGAGGGGCAGATCGCCGGCGACGATGTGCGTCGGGCCTTCGAAGCTGACCAGATTCCGGCCACTCAGTGGAAGAACGTACTGCGCAGCCTCAACCAGATTCTTGAGGAAGAGGGTGTGACGCTGATGGTCAGTGCCGCAGAGCCCAAGCGCACCCGCAAGAGCGTCGCAGCGAAGAGCCCGGCAAAGCGCACCGCCACCAAGACGGTCGCGGCGAAGACGGTGACCACCAGGAAGGCCACCGCCACCACGGCCGCCCCCGCGGCGCCCGCCGCTCCGGCCACAGCCGATTCCGCCGAGGAAGCCGCACCCGCGAAGAAGGCCGCCGCGAAGAAGGCGGTCGCGAAGAAGACGGTCGCCAAGAAGGCCGTCGCGAAGAAGACGGCCGCCAAGAAGACCGCGGCCAAGAAGGACGATGGCGAGCTCCTCGAGGAAGAGGTGCTCGAGGACACCAAGGTCGCCGACGAGCCCGAGGGCGCCGAGAGCGCCGGCTTCGTCCTGTCCGACGAGGACGAGGACGACGCGCCCGCGCAGCAGGTCGCCGCGGCCGGTGCCACCGCCGACCCGGTCAAGGACTACCTGAAGCAGATCGGCAAGGTCCCCCTGCTCAACGCCGAGCAGGAGGTCGAGCTGGCCAAGCGCATCGAGGCGGGCCTGTTCGCCGAGGACAAGCTGGCGAACGCCGACAAGCTCGCCCCGAAGCTCAAGCGCGAGCTGGAGATCATCGCCGAGGACGGCCGGCGCGCCAAGAACCACCTCCTGGAGGCCAACCTCCGTCTGGTGGTCTCCCTGGCCAAGCGCTACACCGGCCGCGGCATGCTCTTCCTGGACCTCATCCAGGAGGGCAACCTCGGTCTGATCCGCGCGGTCGAGAAGTTCGACTACACCAAGGGCTACAAGTTCTCCACGTACGCCACCTGGTGGATCCGTCAGGCGATCACCCGCGCCATGGCCGACCAGGCCCGCACCATCCGTATCCCGGTGCACATGGTCGAGGTCATCAACAAGCTCGCGCGCGTGCAGCGTCAGATGCTCCAGGACCTTGGCCGCGAGCCCACCCCGGAGGAGCTGGCCAAGGAACTCGACATGACCCCCGAGAAGGTCATCGAGGTCCAGAAGTACGGCCGTGAGCCCATCTCCCTGCACACCCCGCTGGGTGAGGACGGCGACAGCGAGTTCGGCGACCTCATCGAGGACTCCGAGGCCGTCGTCCCCGCCGACGCGGTCAGCTTCACGCTGCTGCAGGAGCAGCTGCACTCCGTGCTGGACACCCTGTCCGAGCGCGAGGCCGGCGTCGTCTCCATGCGCTTCGGTCTCACCGACGGTCAGCCGAAGACCCTCGACGAGATCGGCAAGGTGTACGGCGTGACGCGTGAGCGCATCCGCCAGATCGAGTCCAAGACCATGTCGAAGCTGCGCCACCCGTCGCGTTCCCAGGTGCTGCGCGACTACCTCGACTAGGTCGCGGTCGTACGACGGCGAAGGCCCGGCCCCCTCGGGGGCCGGGCCTTCGTGCTGCGCGCCCACGTCCGTTGGATCACTCTTGGTGCCCCAGGAGGAGCTCAGAGTGAGGAGCATGCATGCGCCGTTCTGTTGCCCGGGCACTGATCCGGCCGCTGGTCCTGGCGGCCACCGTCGCCTCGATACCCCTGGTGGACGCGGCACCCGCGGTCGCCGGCGGCGTGGTCGTCGGGGGGTTCCCGATAGATGTCTCCCAGGCCCCGTGGACGGTGGCACTGGCCAGCCGTGACCGGTTCGGAGGTATGCGAGCCGGGCAGTTCTGCGGGGCTGTGGCCGTCGGCCGCAGCACGGTGCTCACCGCGGCCCACTGCCTCTCCGAGGACGTCCTCGGAGGACCGCCGAGCCGGGTGCGCGACCTCAAGGTCATCGCCGGGCGCACGGACCTGCTGTCACCGGACGGCCGGGAGATCGCCGTCCGGGAGGTCCGGGTCAACCCCCGGTACGACGTCAGGACCAACTCCGGCGACTTCGCGGTCATCACACTCGCCGAACCGCTGCCGCAGAGCGCGGTCGTCACCATGGCACACGCGGGTGACCCGGCCTACACGCCCGGCACGGAGGCGCTGGTGTCCGGATGGGGCGACACGACCGGCGAAGGGGACTACGCGCGGCGGCTGCGCGCCGCACGCGTGCGCGTGCTCCCCGACGAGCTGTGCGCCCGCGCCTACCCCGGCGGCCCGGACGGCACCTATCAGGCCGGCACCATGCTGTGCGCCGGCGAGGCCGCCGGCGGCCCCGACGGCTGCCAGGGGGACAGCGGCGGGCCTTTGGTGGCCGGGGGACGGCTGATCGGCCTCGTGTCGTGGGGGAGCGGTTGCGGGCGGCCTGGGCTCCCCGGCGTCTACACGCGCCTCTCCGAGGTCGTAGGGGCGCTGGAGCCGCCCTCAGGGGCCCGGCAACGCGCCCGCCGAGGCTCCTGAGCGCACGCGCGGGCATGAGCACGGGCGGCCACTCCTCGTGAGGGGAGTGGCCGCCCGTTCACCGGCCTGGGCCGGGGCTGGCTCGTCGTGGGTGCGAGATTCAGCGCTCTTCTTCGGAAGCGGTGTTCGGAACGGTCGTCAGTCGTTCCGACTCGTCCTGTATCTCAGCGGCGATCTTCTTGAGTTCCGGCTCGAACTTGCGACCGTGGTGGGCGCAGAAGAGCAGTTCTCCGCCGCTGAGCAGGACCACGCGCAGGTATGCCTGGGCGCCGCAGCGGTCGCAGCGATCGGCGGCCGTCAGCGGGCTCGCGGGGGTCAGAACAGTAGTCACGTCGCCTCTTCTCTAGCTCGACGAGCTGTCGTACCAGGGTCAACATCCAACCAGCCCGAAAACGTTCCCGCTCGTGGCTTTTCCTCGAAAAAATCTCTCCGGGGCGGCTGTCTGCTGCCGGTTGGCGGCGAATGTGCCGTAGTGCGTGTCTTGTGTGCGTACGGGTTCGCGCTGTCTTTGCTGTCTCGTCCTCCCGGCTGGGTTGCCGGTTGTTCATGAGGACGTGCCCGGAGCCTAAATGGTTCATGCCCCGAAGGGAACGTGATATGTACTTCACTCCATCGAGGGATCGAACACTCATGCGAGCCTGGACTAGTGTGAGTCCCCGACGAGGGTGGCGTTACACCGGCTCTACCAGGGCTCGGTACCCTCTGAGCGGCGACCGAAGCCGCCCCCTTACCCAAAAGGGGGCCACCTGAAATTCAGCGAGGAGCGAACCGCGTGACCGCCGATACGTCCGTGCCGTCCACAGCGCTGCTGGCAGGAGCAGACCGGGACGGTTCCAACTACACCGCGCGGCACCTGCTCGTCCTCGAGGGCCTCGAGGCCGTGCGCAAGCGCCCGGGTATGTACATCGGCTCGACCGACAGCCGCGGTCTCATGCACTGCCTGTGGGAGATCATCGACAACTCCGTGGACGAGGCCCTCGCGGGCGTCTGCGACCACATCGAGGTGATCCTTCACGACGACGGCTCCGTCGAGGTGCGGGACAACGGCCGCGGCATCCCCGTGGACGTCGAGCCCAGGACCGGCCTGTCCGGCGTCGAGGTCGTCATGACCAAGCTCCACGCGGGCGGCAAGTTCGGCGGTGGCTCCTACGCCGCCTCCGGCGGTCTGCACGGCGTCGGTGCCTCCGTGGTCAACGCCCTCTCCGCGCGCCTCGACGTCGAGGTGGACCGCGGCGGCCACACGCACGCCATCAGCTTCCGGCGCGGCGTGCCCGGTGCCTTCGCCGCCAGTGGTGCCGACGCGAAGTTCGAGGCCAAGAGCGGCCTGCGCAAGGCGAAGAAGATCCCCAAGACCCGCACCGGCACGCGCGTGCGCTACTGGGCCGACCGGCAGATCTTCCTCAAGGACGCCAGGCTCTCCCTGGAGACCCTGCACCAGCGCGCCCGGCAGACCGCGTTCCTGGTCCCCGGCCTGACCATCGTCGTGCGCGACGAATTCGGCCTCGGCGACGGTGGCAGCAAGGGCGAGGAGTCCTTCCGCTTCGATGGCGGCATCAGCGAGTTCTGCGAGTACCTGGCCAATGACAGGGCGATCTGCGACGTCCTCCGCTTCTCGGGCAAGGGCACGTTCAAGGAGACCGTCCCGGTCCTGGACGAACACGGCCAGATGACGCCGACCGAGGTCACCCGCGAGCTCGGCGTCGACATCGCGCTGCGCTGGGGCACCGGCTACGACACGGCGGTCAGGTCGTTCGTCAACATCATCGCCACCCCCAAGGGCGGCACCCATGTCGCCGGCTTCGAGCAGGCGCTCACCCAGACGATGAACGACGTGCTGCGCGCCAAGAAGATGCTGCGCGTGGCCGAGGACAACATCGTCAAGGACGACGCCCTGGAGGGCCTCACCGCCGTCGTCACGGTCCGGCTGGCCGAGCCGCAGTTCGAGGGCCAGACCAAGGAGGTCCTCGGCACCTCGGCGGCCCGCCGCATCGTGAACAACGTGGTCACCAGCGAGCTGAAGGCGTTCCTGACGGCCACCAAGCGTGACGCCGCCGCCCAGGCCCGGGTCGTCATGGAAAAGGTCGTCGCCGCCGCCCGCACCCGGGTCGCGGCCCGCCAGCACAAGGACGCCCAGCGCCGGAAGACCGCCCTGGAGTCCTCGTCCCTGCCGGCCAAGCTCGCCGACTGCCGCAGCGACGACGTGGACCGCAGCGAGCTGTTCATCGTCGAGGGCGACTCCGCGCTCGGTACGGCCAAGCTGGCGCGGAACTCCGAGTTCCAGGCCCTGCTGCCGATCCGCGGCAAGATCCTCAACGTCCAGCGCTCGTCCGTGACCGACATGCTCAAGAACGCCGAGTGCGGCGCGATCATCCAGGTCATAGGAGCGGGCTCGGGCCGCACCTTCGACATCGACCAGGCCCGGTACGGCAAGATCATCATGATGACCGACGCCGATGTGGACGGCTCCCACATCCGCTGCCTGCTGCTCACGCTGTTCCAGCGCTACATGCGGCCCATGGTCGAGGCGGGCCGGGTCTTCGCCGCCGTGCCGCCGCTGCACCGCATCGAGCTGATCCAGCCGAAGAAGGGGCAGGAGAAGTACGTCTACACGTACTCCGACCGCGAGCTGCGCGACAAGCTCATGGAGTTCCAGAGCAAGGGCATCCGGTACAAGGACTCCATCCAGCGCTACAAGGGCCTGGGCGAGATGGACGCCGACCAGCTGGCCGAGACCACGATGGACCCGCGCCACCGCACCCTGCGTCGCATCAACCTCTCCGACCTGGAGGCCGCCGAACAGGTCTTCGACCTGCTGATGGGCAACGACGTGGCTCCCCGCAAGGAGTTCATCTCCAGCTCGGCGGCCACGCTGGACCGGTCCCGCATCGACGCGTGACCACTGCGCCGGGCTTCGGCTTCCGGGCCGGGGCTCGGCTTCCGGGTTGAGGCCGGTCTGCTGGTCGGGCTCGGCTTCCGGGCTGTGACCGGCTTGCCGGCCGGGACCCGGCTCCCCGGCCGGCTTGGGCTTCGGCTTCTGGGACAGGGCTCGGCTGCGGGCGGCCTGGACGTTCCGGGCCCGGCCTCACCTGCCGGCCCGGGGCTCGGCTGACGGGCCGCGGCGGCGTTCCGTCAGGGGACGCCCCGCCGCCGAGATGCCGGTGTGACAGGGGGCCTCCACCCGTGGGTGGAGGCGGACCGCTCGGCGATTCCACCCGTGATCCACCCAGGGTCCGATCCTGTGACCAGCGAATTTCCGTAGCTTCGAAGGTGTCGGCAGCACTCGCTCCGGCAAGACCTTCTCGCTCACGGAGGCTGAGATGCCCGGGCTCGTCAACGCGCTGGTGATCGTGGCCGTCGCCGCCCTGGTGATAGCGCGGCAGTTCCGCGCCCGCGCGATCGACACGGACCGGCGCTGGTGGCTGCTGCCCGTGATCCTCGCCGTCGTCGCGCTGCGCGAGCCCGGCATCCTCGGCGCCCACCACCGCGCGGAATCCGCCGTACTGCTCGCGGTCGAACTCCTCATCGGCCTGGCGACCGGCGCTGGCTGGGGCTGGACCACCCGGGTCTGGACGGCGGCGGACGGCATCGTGTGGACCAGGAGCACCAAGGCGAGCATCGCCGTCTGGACCGTGGGCATAGCCCTGCGAGCCGGCGTCTTCGCGCTCGGTTCCACGCTCGGCCTGCACCAGGACAGCTCCGCGCTGCTGCTCGGCCTCGCCGTCACCCTGCTGGTCCGCAGCGGGATCCTGGCCTGGCGGGCCCAGTCCCTCGGCGCCGCGAGCCGTCCCGCCCCGGCGTACGGTGACGACAAGCCGTCGGTCTTGAAGGAGCGCGTGTGACAGAGAACGCCTGGACGCGCTGGCCGTCACGCGAGGCGCTCGGCCGCGCGGGAATCTCCCGGCCCCGGCGCCTTCTCACCTGGGCGATCCGGCTGCTCGCCCTGGCGATGCTTCTGTGGGCCGCCTTCCACCAGCGGCACGTCGGCCTGTGGGGAGCGCTCGCGGCAACGGCGGGAGTCCTCCTCACCGCTCTCGTCTCCTGGGCCTTCTTCCGGACGACCTATGCGCACCGGCTGGTGCCCTCCCTCGCCCTCATGGGGGTGCTCCTCGGCACCGCGGTCGCCGCCGATGCCACCGGATTCAGAGGGCCGGCCCTCGTGATCTGGTGCGCCTGTGGAGTGGGCGCGCTGGAGCGGCTGCCGCTCGGCGCGGCGGTCCCCGTCGCGTCCGTGGCGCTGGCCTCGTACTCCGCTTCCACCAACGACCTCTGGTTGACCACGGCCGCCACCGTGGCCGGTCTGGCCCTCGGCGGGTACGTCCTGCGGCTGGACGCCGAGGCCCGGGGCAGCGCGCAGCGGCTGCTCGCCCAGGAGCGGGCCGCCCGCGCGGCCGAGGCGGAGTCCGCGGCGCTGGCCGAACGGGCGCGTATCGCACGGGAGATCCATGACGTGCTGGCCCACAGCCTTTCGGCGCAGCTCGTCCACCTGGAGGCGGCCCGGCTGCTGATCGAGAACGGCGCGGAGCGCGAACGGATCCTGGAGCGGGTGGTGGCCGCCCGGGGGATGGCCCGCGACGGCCTCGCCGAGACCCGGCAGGCGCTGTCCGCGCTGCGGGGCGAGCTGACCCCGCTGGAGGACTTCCTGACCGCACTCGTCAGCACGGCGGACGGCGCCGGGGTCACCGTCACCGGTGAACGCAGACCCCTGCCGGCCGAGGCGTCCCAGGCCGTGCGGCGGGTGGCCCAGGAGGCGCTGACGAACGTCCGCAAGCACGCCCACGGCGCCCAGGTGGATGTGCGGCTCGACTACAGCGAGCACGAAGTGACGCTGAACGTCCGGGACTCGGGCGGGCGGCCGGGCGAACTCAACGGTTCCGGAGGCGGATACGGTCTGCTGGGTATGCGTGAGCGCGCCGAGCTGCTGGGCGGTTCGCTGGACGCGGGACCGGACGAAGAGGGGTTCGTGGTGACGCTGAAGGTGCCCGTATGAGCGCGACGGAGGGGGAGAAGAAGTCCGCACGGGTGGTGGTCGCCGACGACCAGACGGTGGTTCGCGAGGGCATTGTGATGCTCCTCGGCCTGTTGCCCGGGGTGGAGGTCGTGGGGGCCGCCGGAGACGGGGAGGAGGCGGTGCGGCTGGTCGGGGAACTCGCTCCGGACGTCGTCCTGATGGACCTCAGGATGCCGCGCTGCGACGGGGTGGAGGCCACCCGGCGGATCCGGGCGCAGTACCCCGGAACCCAGGTGGTGGTGCTCACCACCTTCGCGGACGACGAGTCGCTCTTCCCCGCGCTGCGGGCCGGGGCCCGCGGATACCTGACCAAGGACGCGGGCGGTGACGAGATCGTACGCGCCGTGCACAGTGTGCTGTCGGGAGACGCGGGGCTGTCGCCGAGTGTCCAGCGACGGCTGCTGGAGCGGCTGTCGCGGTCCGAGGCCGAGCCCGCACCGGCGGCGGCCGAGGCGCCCGACGGACTGACCGCGCGGGAGACCGAGGTCCTGGTGCTGATCGCCGAAGGCCTCAGCAACCAGGAGATCGCCCGTCGGCTGCATGTGTCGACGGCAACGGTGAAGACACACATCAACAACCTCTTCGCCAAGACAGGCCTCAAGGACCGGGCGCAGGCCGTGCGTTACGCCTATGGCAAAGGGCTGGTACGGCCGCCCACCGGCTGAGTCACCTGATGGGGTGAAGAGCCGGAGGAAGAAGAGTCAGGGATCTTCCCGTTCTGTCCATCCTTGGGCATGCAGTCAAGCAACGATCGTTCCGGCAGAGCCGAGGGCGGTCCCGAGAGGTCGGGCGGGAGCCGGGAAGACCATGGCGCGCCCTCCCACGACATGACGTACGAGGACCCTTGGTACGACGCGCTGGCCTCGGGCTGGGGCGGACTGGACGGGACCGGCAGGCCGGCAGTGGCTGTGCCGCCCGCGCGCGGAGAGCCCGACGCGGCGGGGACGCGCGCCCGCGACGTGTACGTCGAAGTGCAGCGCAGTCAGGCGTTTCAGGAGGTGCGCGGCAGGTACCGGCGGTTCGTGGTGCCGGGGACCGCCGCCTTCCTGGTCTGGTACGTGGGGTACGTGGTCGCCGCGACGACCGCGCCCGGACTCATGGCGCGGCCCGTGGCGGGGGCGGTGAACGTGGCGATGGTCGCGGGGCTCGGGCAGTTCCTCACCACGTTCCTGCTCACCTGGGCCTACTCCCGGCATGCGCGGCTGCGCCGGGACCGGGCCGCGCTGGACCTGCGCTGGGACACACAGGAACTGGCCCGTGGAGCGCAGGGGGGCGCCCTGTGACGGGCGACCATCAGGCTCTGGCGCTGTTGCTGTTCAGCGGTTTCGTGGCGGTCACTCTCGGAATCACGACCTGGGTGAGCCGCAGGCGGCGCGGCTCGGCGGAGGAGTTCTACGCCGGAGGGCGGCTGTTCACCCCCATGGAAAATGGTTTTGCCATCGCGGGCGACTACATGTCGGCCGCCTCCTTCCTCGGGATCAGCGGCCTCATCGCGCTGTACGGGTACGACGGGCTGCTGTACGGCGTGGGTTTCCTGGTGGCCTGGCTGGTCGTGCTCTTCCTGGTCGCCGAGCTGGTACGCAACTGCGGGCGGTTCACCCTGGCCGACGTGGTGGCCGCACGGATGAGCGAGCGGCCGGTGCGGATCGCCGCGGGAACGTCCTCGGTCGTGGTGTCCGTTCTGTACCTGGTGGCGCAGATGGTGGGAGCGGGCAGCCTGGTCGCGCTGCTGCTCGGGCGGACGAGCGGTGCGGCCCAGGTCTGGGCGGTCATCGGCGTCGGCGCGCTCATGGTGATCTATGTGTCGCTCGGAGGGATGCGGGCCACCACCTGGATCCAGATCGTGAAGGCGGTCCTGCTGCTCGGCGGGACGGTCGTCCTGACCGTGCTCGTCCTGGTGCGCTTCCACGGCGACGTGGACCGGCTGCTGCTCACCGCCGCGGAGCGCAGCGGCCACGGGAGGGCGTTCCTGGCGCCGGGCCTGAAGTACGGCGGGGACTGGACGGCCCGGCTCGACTTCATCAGCCTGGGGCTCGCGCTGGTGCTGGGTACGGCCGGGCTGCCGCACATCCTGTCCCGCTTCTACACCGTGCCGACCGCGCGGGCCGCCCGTCGGTCCGTGGTGTGGTCCATCGGTCTGATCGGCAGCTTCTACCTGATGACGATCGTCCTCGGATTCGGTGCGGCGGCGCTGGTGGGACCGCAGGCCGTGCGCGCCTCCAACGCGGCCGGGAACACCGCGGTGCCCCTCCTCGCGCTCGACGTGGGCGGCGGGGCGGGCTCCACGGGCGGCACCGTCCTGTTCGCGGTGGTCGCCGCCGTGGCCTTCGCCACGATCCTCGCGGTGGTCGCGGGCATCACCCTCGCCTCGTCCGCCTCGGTGGCCCATGACCTGTACGCATCGTTGCGTCGCCCCCGCGGCGGGGCCCCACGCGGCGAGGTGGCCGTCGCGCGCTGGGCTGCGGTCGGCGTCGGTGTCGTGGCGATCGCCCTCGGTCTGCTGGCCCGGGATCTCAACGTCGCCTTCCTCGTCGGCCTCGCCTTCGCGGTGGCCGCGTCGGCGAACCTGCCGGCCCTGCTCTACTCGCTGTTCTGGCGCGGCTTCACCACGCGGGGTGCGGTGTGGGCCGTGTACGGCGGGCTGGTTCCGGCGATCGGGCTCGTGCTGCTGTCCCCGGTGGTGTCCGGCAGCCCGGACTCGCTGTTCCCGGGCGTCGACTTCCAGTACTTCCCGCTGGAGAACCCGGGCGTCGTCTCCATCCCGCTGGGCTTCCTCGCCGGCTGGCTGGGCACGGTCACCTCGGACGAGGTCGCGGACGAGGGCAGGTACGCCGAGACGGAAGTGCGTTCGCTGACCGGGGCCGGAGCCGCTTAGCCGCGCCATGGGTGTCGCTACGGCGCCACCCAGGCGTACCGGTGCTCCGGGCGGCCGGTGTCGCCGTACTTCAGGGAGAGGCTGAGCCGGCCCGCCTGTTCCAGGTGGCGCAGGTAGCGCTGGGCGGTGGAGCGGCTCAGCCCGGTCCGGGCGGCCACTTCGTGGGCCGAGAGCGGATGGCCGGCGCGGTGCAGGACGCCGCAGATGAGGTCGGTCGTGGGCTCGGTGTGGCCGGTCGGCAGGCCCGGTGCGGAAGGGGCGGGGGCGGTGCGCAGGGCGCCGAAGATCCGGTCGATCTGTTCCTGCCCCGTCAGCCCGTGGCCGCCCACCCGGTCGACCGTACGGCGCAGGGCGGCGTAGGAGTCCAGGCGGGCGCGCAGCGCGGCGAAGGTGAACGGCTTGACCAGGTAGTGCAGGGCGCCCAGGCGCATGGCCTGCCGGACGGTCGTCACATCGCCGGCGGCGGTGATCATGATGACGTCGGTGCCGTGGCCCTGCTCCCGCATGCGGTGGACGAGTTCCAGGCCCGTCCCGTCGGGCAGGTAGTGATCGAGCAGGACCAGGTCGATGGTCCCGCGTTCGACGGCGGTCAGGGCCTGGGCGGCACTGTGTGCGCGGGCGGCCACCCGGAAGCCGGGAACCTTTCCCACGTACTTGGCGTTGATCTCGGCGACACGGAAGTCGTCGTCGACCACCAGGACGTCAATCATCAGGCCTCTCCTTCAAGGCCGGCGAGCGTGAAGCCCGTGTTTTCGGCTCCGCAGTTGTAGCGCGAGCAAAATGAGCACAACAGGTCCTTGCGAGCAAAAGAACGGCTTGTTCTCACAAGACTCCTGTGGTGGCCGGATCCACACCTACCGTCCCGGCCCATGAGCGCACACACCAGCCCCGCCATCGAGCTGCGGGGCGCGAGCAAGACCTTCAGAACCCCGTCCGGGGGACTGCACACGGCCGTGCGCGGTCTGGACCTCACCGTGGGGCGCGGGGAGTTCGTGGCCGTCGTGGGCCCGACCGGGTGCGGCAAGTCCACCACGCTGACCCTGGTCAGCGGTCTGGAGGAGCCCACCGAGGGCGACGTGCTGGTGGCCGGGGTGCCGGTCGCCGGTGTCGGCGACAAGGTCGGCTTCGTCTTCCAGCAGGACGCCACCTTCCCCTGGCGGACGGTCCTGTCGAACGTCATGGCGGGCCCGCGTTTCCGGGGCGTCCCCAGGGCGGAGGCCAAGGAGAAGGCCCGCGAGTGGCTGGCCCGGGTGGGACTCGCCGCGTTCGAGGACCGCTATCCGCATCAGCTCTCCGGTGGTCAGCGCAAGCGCGTCGCCCTGGCGGCCACGTTCGTCAACGACCCCGAGATCCTGCTGATGGACGAGCCGTTCTCGGCGCTCGACGTACAGACCCGGGCGCTGATGTCGGACGAGCTGCTGGAGCTGTGGGAGGGCACCGGCGCCTCCGTCGTCTTCGTCACCCACGACCTGGAGGAGTCCATCGCGCTGGCCGACAAGGTCGTCGTGATGACCGCCGGACCCGCGACCGTGAAGCAAATCTTCGACATCGACCTGCCCCGCCCGCGGAAGGTCGAGTCGGTGCGCCTGGAGCCGCGGTTCATCGAGATCTACCGCGAGATCTGGGAGTCCCTCGGCGAAGAGGTCCGCATCACCCGTGAGAGAGGTGCCGCCCATGTCGCCTGAGGTTCTTCAGCCCCCGGTCGTCGACACCGCGAAGACACCCGGCCGCGCGCAGACCCGCGCCCGGGCCGCGCGCAGGCGCAGGGTCCTCGTCAACGCCGCGCGCGTGGTGCTCCTGGTGGCGGTCCTCGGACTGTGGGAGGCGCTGTCCCGCACCAAGGTCATCGACCCGTTCAACTTCTCGATGCCCTCGAAGATCTGGGACCAGATCCATGTATGGGTGACCCATGGGACAGCGTTGGGATCCCTGGGCGAACAGATCTGGTACACGCTGTACGAGGCACTGCTCGGCTGGGGCCTCGGTGTGGTCACCGGTGTACTTCTCGGCATTGCGCTCGGGCGGATCAGATTGCTCGCCGAGATTCTTGGTCCCTACATCAAGGTGCTCAACTCGATCCCGAGGATCGTCCTGGCGCCCATCTTCCTGATCTGGTTCGGCCTCGGTCCGTCCTCCAAAGTGGCCTCGGCCGTGGTGCTCGTCTTCTTCCCCGTGTTCTTCAACGCCTTCCAGGGCGCCCGCGAAGTGGACCGCAACCTCGTGGCCAACGCCCGGATCCTGGGCGCGAGCGACCGCCGGGTGACCCTTCAGGTGGTCGTTCCGTCGGCCACCTCCTGGATCTTCACCAGCCTGCACGTCAGCTTCGGCTTCGCGCTCATCGGCGCCATCGTCGGCGAGTACATCGGCGCGACCAAGGGCATCGGCCTGCTCGTCGCGCAGTCGCAGAACACCTTCAACGCGGCCGGTGTGTACGCCGCGATGGTCATCCTCGCCGTCGTCGCTCTGGTCGCGGAGGGTCTGCTGACCTTCGCCGAGCGCCGCGTCTTCCGCTGGAAGCCGGCCGGCTCCGACAGCTGAACGGCCCCTGTCTCCGCCCCGCACCGCTCTCCCACAAGGACGTGAACCCCATGCGCAAGACCGCCCGATACGCCCCCTTGGCCGTGGCCGGACTGCTCGCCCTCTCCTCGCTCACCGCCTGCGCCAACGACGCGGCGAGCTCCACGGCCGACACCGGCAGCGGCGGGGGCGGCAAGGGCGAGTCCGTCAAGATCATGGTCGGCGGCCTGGACAAGGTCATCTATCTGCCCGCGATGCTCACCCAGCGGCTCGGCTACTTCCAGGCCGAGGGGCTGAACGTGCAGCTCCTCAGCGAGCCCGCCGGCGTCCAGGCCGAGACCGCGCTCGTCTCCGGCCAGGTGCAGGGAGCGGTCGGGTTCTACGACCACACCCTCGACCTGCAGGTGAAGGGCAAGGCGGTCGAGTCGGTCGTGCAGTTCTCGCACGCGCCCGGCGAGGTCGAGATGGTTTCGGACGAGGCGGCCGGCGACCTCACCTCGCCCGAGGACTTCAAGGGCCGCAAGCTGGGCGTCACCGGGCTCGGCTCCTCGACCGACTTCCTCACCAAGTACCTCGCGGTCAAGAACGGAGTGAAGGTCAGCGACTTCACGCCGGTCGCGGTGGGGGCCGGCCCGACGTTCATCGCGGCGCTCCAGCAGGGCGCGATCGACGGCGGCATGACCACCGACCCGACCGTCGCGACGATCCTGGACAAGAAGGCCGGGAAGATCCTCATCGACATGCGCACCCCCGAGGGTTCGCAGCAAGCGCTGGGCGGGCCGTATCCGTCGTCAAGCCTGTACATGCAGACGGACTGGGTGAACGGACACAAGGACACCGTCCAGAAGTTGGCCAATGCATTCGTCAAGACGCTCAAGTGGATGTCCACGCACAGCGCCGACGAGATCGCGGCCAAGATGCCCGCCGACTACTCCCAGGGCGACAAGGCCCTGTACGCGCAGGCCGTCAAGAGCACCCTTCCCATGTTCACCGACGACGGTGTGATGCCCCAGGGCGGCCCCGAGACCGTTGAGAAGGTCCTCAAGGCGTTCAACCCCAACATTCAGACCGCGAAGGTCGACTTGAGCAAGACCTACACGACAGAGTTCGTCAAGGCGGTCAAGTGACCACCGCATGAACCCCGCTCAGGCGCGGGTCGCCCACACGTAACGGTGTTCCGGGCGGCCCGCGTCGCCGTACTTGAGGCTCAGCCGGGCCCGGCCGGTCCGTTCCAGGAGCTTCAGATACCGTTGCGCGGTCTGCCGGCTCACCCCCGTCCGCTCCGCGATCTCCTGGGCGGACAGGGGGCCTTCGGCGCTCAGCAGCGCCTGACGCACCAGCTCGGCCGTCGTGGGGGAGTGCCCCTTGGGCAGCCGGGGTTCCGACGGAGCGGACAGGGCGCCGAAGATGCGGTCCACCTCCGCCTGCTCGGCCTCGCCCCCGCCGTCCAGGGTCCGCCGCAGCTCGGCATAGGCCTCCAGCTTGGCCCGCAGGCCGGCGAAGGCGAACGGCTTCACCAGGTACTGCAACGCCCCCTGCCGCATGGCGGCCTGCACCGTCGACACGTCCCGCGCCGCCGTCACCATGATCACGTCGGTCTGGTGGCCGCGCCTGCGCATCTCCTGGACGACCGCGAGGCCCGTGTCGTCGGGCAGATAGTGGTCCATCAGGACGAGATCGAGCTTCGGCAGGGTCTCCACCCGGCGCAGCGCCTCGGCCGCGTTGTGCGCCTCGCCGGCCACGTGGAAGCCCGGCACCTTCTCCACGTAGGCCGCGTTGACCCGGGCCACCCGGGTGTCGTCGTCCACGACCAGGACCTCGATCATCACGCCTCCTCCTCGGCGACGGCCGGGACGTTCGCGGTCTCCGTGGCCGGCTCGGCCGCCCCGGTGAGCGCCGGTTCAGGCTCCGGCTCGGTCAGCGCCTCGGGCAGGACGACGGTGAACTCCGCGCCTCCGCCGTCCGCCCCGCTCACGGTGGCGCTCCCGCCCTGCCGTTCGGCGAGCCGCCGCACCAGGGAGAGGCCGATGCCCCGCTTGCCGTGCGCGGGCGGCTTCTTGGTGGACCAGCCATCCGTGAAGATCAACTCCCGTTGGTCCTCCGGGATCCCGGGGCCCGTGTCGCGCACCCGGAGAACGACGGTGCGGCCCTCCGCGTGCAACTCGGCCTCCACGCGCGCGTGGAGTGTGCCCGCGACCGCGTCGAGCGCGTTGTCGACGAGGTTGCCCACGACGGTGACCACTCCCCGCGGGTCGATCAGCCGGTCCGGGAGCCGGGTCCGCTCCGACACCCACAGGGCGACCCCGCGCTCGGCCGCCACCGTCGCCTTGCCGACCAGCAGCGCGGCCAGCAGCGGGTCCTGGATCTTCTCCGTGACCTGCTCGGCGGTGACCCGGTGGTCCCCGACCACCTCACCGACGAACTCCACGGCGTCGTCGTACATCTCCAGCTCCAGCAGCCCCAGCAGGGTGTGCATGCGGTTGGCGTGTTCGTGGTCCTGGGCGCGCAGGGCGTCGATCAGCCCGCGCGTCGAATCGAGTTCGCGCCCCAGTTGCTCCAGCTCGGTGCGGTCGCGCAGGGTGGCCACGGCGCCACCGTCGTCGGTGGGCATGCGGTTGGCGACCAGGACCCGCTGGCCGCGCACGGTGAGCAGATCGGTGCCGGTCACCCGGCCGGCCAGCACGTCCGTCGTACGGCCCGCGCCGAGGGCCTCGTCCGGGGTCCGCCCCACGGCCTCGTCGCCGATGCCCAGCAGCCGCCGTGCCTCGTCGTTGAGCAGGCGGACCCGGCCGCCGTGGTCCAGGGCGACCACACCCTCCCGGATGCCGTGCAGCATCGCCTCGCGCTCCGCGAGCAGCGCCGAGATGTCGGAGAAGGCCAGGTCCCGGGTCTGCCGCTGGACCCGGCGCGAGATCAGCCAGGCGGCCAGCGCGCCCACCGCGAGCGCGCCGCCGGCGTACGCGAACAGTCCCGGGATCGCACTGATCAGCCGCGCCCGCACACTGTCGTAGGCGATGCCGACCGAGACCGCGCCGACGATGCGGTGGTCGGCGTCGTACAGCGGCACCTTGCCGCGCGCCGAGCGCCCCAGGGTGCCCTTGTCGATCTCCATGACCTCGTTGCCCTTCAAGGCGTCGGAGGGACTGGTGGATACGGGCCGGCCGATCTCCGAGACCGTGGGGTGCGACCAGCGCACCCAGTGCTCGTCCAGCACCACGATGTACTCCGCGTGCGTGGCGCGCCGGATCCGCTCGGCCTCCCGCTGCACCGGGCCGTTCCTGGTCGGCGGGGTGGTACGGACGCCCTCGGCGATCTGCGGGTCCTGGGCCGTGGTCTCGGCGATGGCCAGTGCGCGGCGCATCGCCTCCTGGTCCAGCTGCTTGCTCAGCGGCGCCAGGAAGAGCCCGGTCGCGAGCACCGCCACGCCCGCGGCGATCGCCACCTGCATCAGCAGCACCTGGGAGAACATCCGCCGGGGCAGCCCGAGGCGCGGACGGCGTGCGGGGGGAGTGGGGCTCATGTCCCCGACCGTACGTGGGGCCGCCGGAAGGACCCCAGGGGGGTGTGGTGTGGATCTCTTGATCGACTATTGACCCCAGCGATCAATTGTTGAGATCCGGCTAGCTCGCCAGCGCCGTAGGCCGCAGTTCGCGCACCTCGACCACGTCCATCCGCGCGGGCGCGCCCAGCACCGCCGCGCCGCAGCTCTCCGGGCGGGGCGGCAGCGACGCCCCCTGCGCCACGGTGACCCGCCACCGGCGGCCGTCGGTGTGGGCGACCGTGACCTCCCGGCGCGCGGCCGTGCCGGCGGTCCGCACGACGGTCAGCACTCCCGCCCGGTACTCGCCCACGGCCGACCGCACGGCCAGCTCCGCCGCCTGTCCGGGCCGTTCCCACGCGGAGCACCCCCGGCACCCCTCGACCACCACACGCCCCTCCCGGACACCGTCCAAGGCCTCCTTGACGGTGTGGACCTCGGCGCGGCCGTAGGCGTAGCCGTACGGCAGGACGAGCACCGTGGGCGCGAACCGATGTCCACCCAGATGGGTGACCTCCCAGACGCCGCGCACCCCCGAGGCGACCAGCTCCGTGGCGAGGGGGCGGCCCAGGAGGGCGCAGCAGCGGTCGCGCTTGCCGTTGGTGCACACGAGCGCCAGCGGGTCCCCCCGATGCGGCCGCCCGTCGAGCACCGCGCCGAAGGAACGGTGGTCGCCCGCCCCGAGGGCGGAGAAGTCGAGGTCGAGCAGCCGCCGGGGATCACGGGTGGTGGCGCCGTGCAGCCACACACGCCCGGGAACGGTGTGTGCGGCGTACACCTGCCGCATCGGGGGCGTGCCGGGGTCCGCGTGGCGTCCGGGGTGCCGGATGAGCGCGATACGGACACCGGTTCCGTCGGCGGCGGCCTCCAGCGCCCGGCCCAGAGCGGGGTCCAGGTGGCTGGAGGTGAGCGCCTTGGCACCCCACGGGCCGGGCTGTTCCAGCAGCAGCCACGTCGTCGCCGTGGCAGCCGTGCCGGACACCGGTTCGTCAAGGCTCCGGGAGACGGTCGCACACCTACTCACAGAGGTGAGCCTAACCTGACTCGTCCGGAGGGGACTTCCGGGCCCTGCGTGTCCTACTCCGGGAGGGGCTGCGGCGGGCGCGGACCGACGTAGTGACCGCTGGGGCGCATGCGCAGCGGGCGCTCGCCGTACTCCTCCAGGGCATGGGCGATCCAGCCCGCGGTCCGGGCGACGGCGAAGATCGTCTCGCCGGCCGTGGACGGCATGCCGCAGGACGCGGTGAACACCGCCAGGGCCAGGTCCACATTGGCGTGCAGCGGGGTGTGCCGGGCGGTCGTGGCGACGATGTCACGGGCCGCGAGCAGCGCGGACTCCGCGCGCGGGACCTGTTCCAGCAGGCCGAAGAGCATCCGCGCGCGCGGGTCCTCACCGGTGTACAGCCGGTGGCCGAGGCCGGGGACGCGGCGGCCGGCGCGCAGCTCCTCGGCGATCACCGGGACGGCCGTGCCCTGGTCGAGCACGTCCAGGAGCATCCGGTGGGCCAGCCCGCTGGCCGCGCCGTGCAGGGGGCCCTCCAGCACGCCCAGCCCGGCCGACACGGCCGCGTAGGCGTGGGCGCGGGCCGAGGCGGCGACCCGGACGGCGAGCGTGGACGCGGCGAGGTCGTGGTCGGCGAGCAGGGCGAGCGCGGTGTCGAGGACCCGCAGGGAGGCCTCGTCGGCGGGACGGCCGGTCAGCCGGCCCCACAGCCGGTGGGCCAGCGGACCGGTGTCCTTGTGCTCGTGCCGGGCCGGCGGCAGCGCGGCGACGAGGGTGGGGATGAGGGTGCGCGCCGTGTTCAGCACGGCGTCCTCGGAGAGGTCGAAGCGCAGCGGGTCCTCGGCCGCCGCGGCGATCGCCGCCACCCGCAGCCGGTCGACGGGGGAGGCGTGTCCGGACAGGGCGTCCACCGCGCGGCGGGCGACCCGCACGGTGTCCTCGGGCGCGGTGAACGACACCCCCGGGGCCGGCCGGCCGGTCCACAGCCACTCCGCGACCTCCTCGTAGGAGTGACGGGCGGCCAGCTCGACGGCGTCCACACCCCGGAAGAAGTACCGGTCCCGGTCGATGAGCGTGATCCGCGTGCGGACGGACAGATCGCCGCCGGAGCCCGGACTCCCGGCGGCCTCCCGCCGGTTGCGGCGGGCCAGTGTCTCCACCTCCCCGGCCTCGAAGGTGCTGGCCCGGCCGCCGGGTTCGCGTCTGCTGCTGAGCAGGCCGCGGCTCACGTACGCGTAGACCGTCTCGGGCTTCACGCCGAGCAGTTCGGCGGTCTCCTTGGTGGTCAGCCGGCGCCCGGGACGGTGAGGAGCGGTGTCGTGGTCGCGCATGGGGTCACCGTAGTCGCATCTGTACACGTTGATGGACCTGCATTGATCCGATCAACATTGACAGAAAGTTCGTCAAGCCTGGACAGTCGGATCAAGTCCAGGGAGGAAAACCATGACCATCAACAGGGCCGCCACCCCGCTCATCGACGCCCCGCGCGGCCTCGCGGGCGTCGTCGTCGCCGAGACCGAGGTCGGTGACGTCCGGGGCAGGGAGGGCTTCTACCACTACCGTCAGTACTCGGCCGTCGACCTCGCCCGCACCCGCAGCTTCGAGGACGTCTGGCACCTCCTGGTCCACGGCACGCTCCCCGACGCGCGGCGCGGCCCCGCCTTCGCCGCCGAGACCGCCGCGCTGCGGCGCCTGCCCGAGGACGTCCGCGCGGCACTGCCCGCCATCGCCGAGGCGGGCCGGCTGTCCGGACCCCTGGCCGGACTGCGCACGGCACTGTCCCTGCTGGGCGCCGCCCAGGGCTTCCGGCCGGTCTACGACATCGACGCCGACCGGCGGCGCGCCGACACCGTGGCGGTCTGCGCGGCCGTACCCACCCTGCTCACCGCGCTGTACCGGCTCGGCCGGGGGCTGGACCCGGTCGAACCGCGAGAGGACCTCTCGTACGCGGCCAACTACCTGTACATGCTGACGGGTTCGGAACCGGACCCGCGCCGGGCCCGTGCCGTCGAGCAATACCTGATCTCAACCATTGACCACGGATTCAACGCGTCAACCTTCACCGCACGCGTCATCGCCTCCACGGGCGCCGACGTCGCGGCCTGCCTGACCGGTGCCCTCGGTGCCCTGTCCGGGCCGCTGCACGGAGGCGCGCCCAGCCGGGCCCTGGACACGCTGGACGCGATCGGCACGCCCGGCCGGATCGACCCCTGGATCCGTGAGCGGGTCCTCGCCGGTGACCGGATCATGGGCTTCGGGCACGCCGTCTACCGCACGGAGGACCCCCGCTCGCGGATGCTCCGGGAGATCGCCCTGGGCTTCGGCGGTCCGCGGGTGGACTTCGCGGTGGAGGTCGAGCGCCGCGTGGAGGCGATCCTCGCCGAGCTGAAGCCCGGCCGCGAGCTCCACACGAACGTCGAGTTCTACGCCGGTGTGGTCATGGAACTGTGCGGCCTGCCCCGGGAGATGTTCACCCCCACCTTCGCCGCGGCACGGGTGGTCGGCTGGAGCGCCAACATCCTGGAACAGGCGGACGACTCGAAGATCATCCGCCCGGCGGCCCGCTATGTCGGCCCCCAGCCGCCCGTCGCGGTCCCCGCCGCCGGCTGACGCACCAGCCTCCGGGGCCCTCTTATCCTGGTCCGCAGCAGGTTCACAGGAGAGAGGTCCCCCCTTGGCGAACAGCTTGGCGAACAGCCAGGACAGCAGCCGTAGTCCGCAGCAGATCCCGGTCGTCGTGCTCGCCGGCTTCCTGGGGTCGGGGAAGACCACACTCCTCAACCACCTGCTGCACCGCAGCGGAGGCAGCCGGATCGGGGCCGTCGTCAACGACTTCGGCGCCATCGAGATCGACGCGATGGCCGTCGCCGGCGCCCTCGGCGACTCGACCGTCTCGCTGGGCAACGGCTGTCTGTGCTGTGCCGTCGACGCGAGCGAACTCGACCTCTACCTGGACCGGCTGGCGGCGCCCGCCGCCGGCATCGACGTGATCGTCATCGAGGCCAGCGGGCTGGCCGAGCCCCAGGAACTCGTGCGGATGGTGCTCGCCAGCGAGCATCCGGGCATCGTCTACGGCGGTCTCGTGGAGGTCGTGGACGCCGCCGAGTTCGACGACACGCGCGCGAAGCACCCCGAGATCGACCGGCATCTCGCCCTCGCCGACCTGGTCGTCGTCAACAAGCTCGACCGTGCCGACGACACCGGCCGGGTCCTGGAGCTCGTCCGCTCGCTCACCGACCGCGCGGCCGTCGTCCCCGCCACCTACGGCCGTATCGACCCCGAGTTCCTCTTCGACTGCCGGCCCGGCGAGGAGCGCATCGGACAGCTGTCCTTCGACGACCTCCACCCGCACGGGGAGGACGGGCCCGGCCACGCCGGACATCTGCACACCGGCTACGACAGCCTGTCCTTCGCCTCCGATGTCCCCCTGGAGCCCCGCCGGCTCATGCAGTTCCTGGACAGCAGGCCCGAGGGGCTGTACCGGATCAAGGGGTATGTGGACTTCGGGCCGTACGACCCCGGCAACCGGTACGCCGTGCACGCCGTCGGGCGGTTCCTGCGTTTCTACCCGGAGCCCTGGGCGCCCGGCGAAGCCCGCCTCACCCAGCTCGTGCTGATCGGCTCGGGCATCGACGCGGACGCCCTCGGCAAGGAACTGAAGGCGTCCGAGAACGACGCCCCACACGCCGACGAGCGTGGCATGTGGGGCGTCCTGCGCTACGTACAGGGACCGGACGAAACGGAAGCCGATCTCGAGGATCCGCCCGTCTAGAGCACCGGTCCGGCCACCACCGCGACCGTCTTCGGCAGCGACGTGCCCGAACCGTCCCGGCGCGGGTCCGGCTCCGGCAGTTCCACCGGGGTGCCGTTCTTCTGCGCCGCGAGCGCGGGCACCCGGCCCGCCCAGGCCAGCGACAGGCAGTCCTCGCCCTTCAGGAACCGCTGGCAGCGCACGCCACCCGTGGCGCGGCCCTTGCGCGGGTACTGGTCGAACGGCGTCAGCTTGGCCGTCGTCTGCACCGAGTCGTCCAGCGTGCCGCGCGAGCCCGCGACCGTGAACACCACCGCTTCGGCGGCCGGGTCGATCGCCGTGAAGGAGATCACCTTCGCGCCCTCGGTGAGCTTGATGCCCGCCATGCCGCCCGCCGGGCGGCCCTGCGGACGGACGATGGAGGCCTGGAAGCGCAGCAGCTGCGCGTCGTCGGTGATGAACACCAGGTCCTCCTCGCCGGTGCGCAGCTCCACCGCACCGACGATCCGGTCGCCCTCCTTCAGCGTGATGACCTCCAACTCGTCCTTGTTGGACGGATAGTCGGGCACCACACGCTTGACGACACCCTGCTCCGTGCCGAGCGCCAGACCCGGGGACGACTCGTCCAGCGTGATCAGGCAGATCACCGTCTCGTCGCCCTCCAGGGAGACGAACTCCGCCAGCGGGGCTCCTCCGGAGAGGTTCGGCGCGGTCGCCGCCTCGGGCAGCTGCGGCAGGTCGACCACGTTGATCCGCAGCAGCCGGCCGTCCGAGGTCACCGCGCCGATCACGCCGCGCGCCGTCGTCGGCACCGCCGAGACGATCACATCGTGCTTGACGCGCTTGCCACCCGCCTCCGGGAGCGGCTCGCCGGTCGCCGTACGGGCCAGCAGCCCGGTCGAGGACAGCAGCACCCGGCACGGGTCGTCGGCCACCTGCAGCGGCACCGCCGCCACCGCGGTGCCCGCGGCCTCCAGCAGGACCGTCCGCCGGTCGGTGCCGAACTTCTTGGCCACGGCCGCCAGTTCGGCCGAGACCAGCTTGCGCAGCTCCGCGTCCGAGTCCAGGATCCGGGTCAGCTCCGCGATCTCCGCGGTGAGCTTGTCCTTCTCCGCCTCCAGCTCGATCCGGTCGAACTTCGTGAGCCGGCGCAGCGGCGTGTCGAGGATGTACTGCGTCTGCACCTCGCTCAGCGAGTAGCGCTCCATCAGGCGCTGCTTGGCCTGCGCGGAGTTCTCGCTGGAGCGGATGATCCGGATGACCTCGTCGATGTCGACCAGCGCGGTCAGCAGGCCCTCGACCAGGTGCAGCCGGTCGCGCTTCTTGCCGCGGCGGAACTCGCTGCGGCGCCGGACCACGTCGAAGCGGTGGTCCAGGTAGACCTCCAGCAGCTCCTTCAGGCCCAGGGTGAGCGGCTGGCCGTCGACCAGGGCGACGTTGTTGATGCCGAAGGACTCCTCCATCGGGGTCAGCTTGTACAGCTGCTCCAGGATCGCCTCCGGCACGAAGCCGTTCTTGATCTCGATGACCAGGCGCAGCCCGTGCTCGCGGTCGGTGAGGTCCTTGACGTCGGCGATGCCCTGGACCTTCTTCGCGTTGACCAGGTCCTTGATCTTCGCGATGACCTTCTCGGGGCCGACCGCGAAGGGCAGTTCCGTGATCACCAGGCCCTTGCGGCGGGCGGTGACCGTCTCGATCGAGACCGTGGCACGGATCTTGAAGGTGCCGCGGCCGGTCGCGTACGCGTCCCGGATGCCGTCCAGGCCGGCGATCCGGCCGCCGGTGGGCAGGTCCGGGCCCGGGACGTGCTTCATCAGCGCGTCCAGGTCGGCGTTCGGGAACCGGATCAGGTGGCGGGCGGCGGCGATGACCTCGCGCAGGTTGTGCGGCGGCATGTTCGTCGCCATACCGACCGCGATGCCCGACGAGCCGTTGACCAGCAGGTTCGGGAAGGCGGCGGGCAGGGCCACCGGCTCCTGCTCCTGGCCGTCGTAGTTCGGCGTGAAGTCGACCGTGTCCTCGTCGATCGACTCGGTCATCAGGCTCGTCGCCTCGGCCATCCGGCACTCGGTGTACCGCATGGCGGCCGGCGGGTCGTCGTTGCCCAGCGAGCCGAAGTTGCCGTGGCCGTCGACCAGCGGCACGCGCATGGAGAACGGCTGCGCCATGCGCACCAGGGCGTCGTAGATCGACGCGTCGCCGTGCGGGTGGAGCTTGCCCATGACCTCGCCGACGACACGCGCGCACTTCACGTAGGAGCGTTCGGGGCGCAGGCCCATCTCGTTCATCTGGTACACGATCCGGCGGTGTACCGGCTTGAGGCCGTCGCGGGCGTCCGGCAGGGCGCGCGAGTAGATGACCGAGTAGGCGTACTCGAGGTAGGAGCCACGCATCTCGTCGACGACGTCGATGTCGAGGATCCTCTCCTCGAACGAATCGTCGGGCGGCGGGGTCTTCGTGCTGCGGCGGGCCATCGCTGCCGGCTCCTCCTGATCTGGTCGCTCACCGAGGGGGCGCGCACCCTCCGGCTCGCTCTTGCTGAAGCGATTGACTGATCTGTCGCGGACCATTGTGGACCGCGGCACTGACAACCCGGGCCACGACCCGGTCTGCGTGGGCCCGCCGCGCGCCCGCAGGGCGTCCGGAGGGGGCCGGACGCAGGCTACGCGATCCGCTCTGGGCGTACGGCCCGCGGGAACTTCGCCGAGCCCCCGCACGCTTTGCATACAGTGGCAGGAACGGCAGGAAAAGCGCGGTTTCCACAACCGCCTCCGCTCGCGAAGGGACGTACATGCCCATGGGTCACACGACCACAGCCGAGGCAGGCTCCGGGGGCCTGACAGCGACCGAGCACCGCCTGGCCAACGGTCTGCGCGTGGTGCTCTCCGAGGACCACCTGACCCCGGTGGCGGCGGTCTGCCTCTGGTACGACGTCGGTTCGCGCCACGAAGTCAAGGGACGCACCGGTCTGGCTCACCTCTTCGAGCACTTGATGTTCCAGGGCTCCGCGCAGGTCACGGGCAACGGACACTTCGAGCTGGTGCAGGGCGCCGGCGGCTCGCTGAACGGCACCACCAGCTTCGAGCGCACCAACTACTTCGAGACCATGCCCGCCCACCAGCTGGAGCTCGCCCTCTGGCTGGAGGCCGACCGCATGGGCTCGCTGCTGGCCGCGCTGGACGACGAGTCCATGGAGAACCAGCGGGACGTCGTCAAGAACGAGCGCCGCCAGCGCTACGACAACGTGCCGTACGGCACCGCCTTCGAGAAGCTGACCGCCCTGTCCTACCCGCAGGGCCACCCGTACCACCACACGCCGATCGGCTCGATGGCGGACCTGGACGCGGCCACCCTGGAGGACGCCCGCCAGTTCTTCCGCACCTACTACGCGCCGAACAACGCGGTGCTCTCCGTGGTCGGCGACATCGACCCCGAGCAGACGCTCGCCTGGATCGAGAAGTACTTCGGCTCCATCGCGTCCCACGACGGCAAGCCCGCGCCCCGCGACGGCTCCCTGCCGGACGTCATCGGCGAGCAGAAGCGCGAGGTCCTCGTCGAGGAGGTCCCGGCGCGCGCCCTGATGGCCGCCTACCGGCTCCCGCACGACGGCACGCGCGCGTGCGACGCGGCCGACCTCGCCCTGACCGTCCTCGGCGGCGGCGAGTCCTCCCGCCTCTACAACCGGCTGGTGCGCCGGGACCGTACGGCCGTCGCCGCCGGCTTCGGTCTGCTGCGCCTGGCCGGCGCGCCCTCCATGGGCTGGCTGGACGTGAAGACCTCCGGTGACGTCGAGGTGCCGGTCATCGAGGCCGCCATCGACGAGGAGCTGGCCCGGTTCGCCGAGGAAGGGCCCACGCCCGAGGAGATGGAGCGCGCCCAGGCCCAGCTGGAGCGAGAGTGGCTGGACCGGCTCGGCACGGTGGCCGGCCGCGCCGACGAACTGTGCCGGTACGCCGTCCTGTTCGGCGACCCGCAGCTCGCCCTGACCGCCGTGAAGCGCGTTCTTGAGGTCAGCCCGCAGGAGGTCCAGGAGGTCGCCAAGGCCCGCCTGCGGCCCGACAACCGAGCGGTCCTCGTCTACGAGCCCAAGTCCCCGGAGACCGTCGAGGACGCCCGGGTCCCCGAGGACCCGGAGCGCGAAGCGACCGTAGAGGCCGGCAACGACAGCGACGAGGAGACGGCCAAGTGACCGAGCTCGCCACCATGGAGTTCCACCCCCAGCCGCAGGCCGGCGAGGCCAAGCCCTGGGCGTTCCCGGCCCCCGAGCGCGGCACGCTGGACAACGGCCTGACCGTGCTGCGCTGCCACCGCCCCGGCCAGCAGGTCGTCGCCGTGGAGGTACTGCTGGACGCGCCCCTGGACGCCGAGCCGGCCGGCCTGGACGGCGTCGCCACGATCATGGCGCGGGCCTTCTCGGAGGGCACCGACCGGCACTCCGCCGAGGAGTTCGCCGCCGAGCTGGAGCGCGCGGGCGCCACCCTCGACGCGCACGCCGACCACCCCGGCGTCCGGCTCAGCCTGGAGGTCCCGGCCTCCCGCCTGGCCAAGGGCCTCGGCCTGCTCGCCGACGCCCTGCGCGCGCCCGCCTTCGCCGAGAGCGAGGTCGAGCGGCTGGTGCGCAACCGTCTGGACGAGATCCCGCACGAGCTGGCCAACCCCTCCCGCCGGGCCGCCAAGGAGCTGTCCAAGGAGCTGTTCCCGGCCGCCTCGCGCATGTCCCGTCCGCGCCAGGGCACCGAGGAGACGGTCGAGAAGATCGACGCGCCGGCCGTACGCGGCTTCTACGACCGCCATGTGCGGCCCGCCACGGCCACCGTGGTCGTGGTCGGCGACCTGACCGGCGTCGACCTGGACGCGCTGCTCGGCGAGACCCTGGGCGCCTGGACCGGCACCCCGGGCGAGCCCCGGCCGGTGCCGCCGGTGACCGCCGACGACACCGGGCGCGTGGTCATCGTGGACCGTCCCGGTGCCGTCCAGACGCAGCTGCTCATCGGCCGCGTCGGCTCCGACCGGCACGACCGCGTGTGGCCCGCCCAGGTGCTCGGCACGTACTGCCTCGGCGGCACCCTCACCTCCCGCCTGGACCGCGTCCTGCGCGAGGAGAAGGGCTACACGTACGGCGTGCGGTCCTTCGGCCAGGTCCTGCGGTCCGCGCCGGAGGGCACGGGCGCGTCGATGCTCGCCATCAGCGGCTCCGTCGACACGCCGAACACGGGCCCGGCGCTGGACGACCTGTGGAAGGTGCTGCGCACCGTGGCGGCGGAGGGCCTGACCGACGCCGAGCGGGACGTCGCCGTGCAGAACCTCGTCGGTGTGGCCCCGCTGAAGTACGAGACCGCGGCCGCCGTCGCGGGCACGCTGGCCGACCAGGTCGAGCAGTACCTGCCCGACGACTTCCAGGCGACGCTGTACCGGCAGCTGGCCGCCACCGGCACGGTGGAGGCCACCGCGGCCGTCGTGAACGCGTTCCCGGTGGACCGTCTGGTGACCGTCCTCGTCGGTGACGCCTCCCAGATCAAGGCACCGGTCGAGGCGCTCGGCATCGGTGAAGTGACCGTGGTGGCGGCCGAGTAGCGGCACGCGCGCGTGGGGCCCTGACGACCTACGGATCGTCAGGGCCCCTGCTGTTCCACTCTTTCCTCCAGATGCCCGTTTTGGGGCGGAGGTTGCCTGTCTGCCCTGTGGGATGCGCTACAAAAGGGCCGATCTGTTTGAGGATTGAAAGCGCGCCCCCTTAGCGTCGTCCAGGCTGTTCGTCAGGCAGTGCGCCGCGCCCGCGGCACCGGACAGTCATCGCCGAGTCCCCGTACGGCGCGAGCCAGGGGAGCCGGGGACCCACGTCCCTGGGGTGAATCGGGCGCCCGCGCGGCAGCGAGGGGGCCCGTAGGAGACCTTCCTGCTCCGAACCCGTCAGCTAACCCGGTAGGCGAGAGGGAAGGAAAGGACCAGCCACTACATGGCGTTCATGTGCGCCACCGGGAAGCACCGCAAGCCCGGCCGGGTCAAGCGGACGACCGCTCAGGCGGCCGGCGTCGCGGCCCTCACCACCACCGGTGTGATCGGTACCCTCGCCGCCTCCCCGGCGCTCGCCGCCGAGAACACCGCGGAGCAGACCGGCCTCATCCCGGTCCTCGCCGCGACCGACGACGTCGCCGAGCAGATCGACGCGCAGGCCGCCGCCCAGCAGCATGCCGCCGACCAGAAGGCGGCCGAGGAGGCCGCGGCGAAGGCGGCCGCCAAGCGGGCCGAGGAGGTACGCGCGGCCAAGGCCCGCGCCGCCCGCGAGGCCGAGCGCAAGCGGCTGAACGCCTTCACCGCCCCCATCGCGCAGTCCTACGTCTCCACGGGCTACCAGGCCAGCAGCTCCCTGTGGTCCTCCGGCTCGCACACCGGCGTCGACTTCCATGCGGCCAGCGGCACGACCGTCCACGCCGTGGGTTCCGGCACGGTCGTCTCCACGGGCTGGGGCGGCGCGTACGGCAACCAGATCGTGATCCGGATGGCCGACGGCATGTACACCCAGTACGGGCACCTGTCCTCCATCGGTGTCACGGTGGGCCAGAAGGTCGTCCCGGGCCAGCAGATCGGCCTGTCCGGCGCCACCGGCAACGTCACCGGCCCGCACCTCCACTTCGAGGCGCGCACCACCCCCGACTACGGCTCCGACGTCGACCCGGTCGCCTATCTGCGTCACCACGGCGTGAACGTCTGACGCGCACCGCAAGCCCTTCGAAGCCCCGGCTCACCGAGCCGGGGCTTTCGTCGTTCTTTCGCGTCGTCCGCCGGGCCGCTGTCCAAAAAATATCCATGGATCGGCGCCCGCCGTCGGAAATTCCGGCTCATTGGAATAGAGTCACGGAAACACAAGTCCGTCGTGGCGTTTCACGGGGATCAAGGCGGAGGTCGGTCATGCGTATTCCGGCGCATTCGGTGTGCACCGCGGTCCGGGACGACATCGTCGCCGGCGTCCACGAGCGCGGCAGCCGCCTCACCGAGGAAGTCCTGGCCCGCCGCTACGGCGTCTCGCGCGTCCCCGTGCGCGAGGCGCTGCGCACGCTGGAGGCCGAGGGCTTCGTGGTGACCCGGCGGCACGCGGGCGCGTGCGTGGCCGAGCCGACCGAGCAGGAGGCCGCCGACGTGCTGGAGATGCGGTCGCTGCTGGAGCCGCTGGGTGCCGCACGGGCGGCCCAGCGGCGTACCGAGGCCCACCTCAAGGTGCTGCGTGGCCTGGTCAGGCTCGGCCAGGAGCGGGCCAGGACGGGAAACGGCGCCGATCTGCGCTCGCTGGGCGGCTGGTTCCACGAGACGCTCGCCCAGGCCTCCGGCAGTCCCTCGCTGACCCTGATGCTGACCCAGCTGCGGCACAAGATCGCCTGGATGTACGTGGCGCAGGCGCCGCCGAGCCCGGTGGACTCCTGGGCGGAGCACGGCGCGATCGTGGACGCGGTGGCGCGCGGGGACGGTGAACGCGCGCGGACGCTCACGGCACTGCACACCGAGCGCGCGACGAGGGCGCACCGGCTGCGCCTTTCCGGCACCGCGGACCGTGTGAGGACTTCGCAACACGCCGTAAACACGTCGGGCCCGCGGTATTAACACCGACGCCGTATACAAAGAAGAGTTATTCGGCGGAGGTGTTTCCGCGATTTTCCGCTGCCCTTTTCGTGCCGTGAATTGCGCAGGGTGATCGTCTCGGGTGCCGGTGGGGAATTCGGCCGGCCGGGAAAACGCGGAAGCCGCGCCGCCCGGTACGGACGACGCGGCTTCCGGGTCCCGCTCAGACGGTCTCGGGCAGCTCTTCCAGGCCCTCGGAGACCAGCTTGGCCAGACGGTCGAGGGCGGCGTCCGCGCCCTCGGCGTCGGAGGCGAGGACGATCTCCTCGCCACCCTGGGCGCCCAGGCCCAGGACGGCCAGCATCGAGGCCGCGTTGACGGGGTTGCCCCCGGCCTTGGCGATCGTCACCGGGACGCCTGCGGCCGTGGCGGCTCGGACGAAGATGGAGGCGGGGCGGGCATGGAGGCCCTCGGCCCAGCCGACGTTGACGCGGCGCTCAGCCATGTGTTGCTGCCCTTCAGTGCTCAGGGTTGTCTAGACCAGTTTCCCACATCGTGAAGCGTGCCCGGAGAGGACCTTCGTTCCCTCGCGGTGTGGCCCCGGACCGCGGCCTCGGTCCGGCTTGTCGTCCTCCACAGACTGCCTCGCGCTGTTGTCCTACGCGAGCCGTACTCTGGGGCCCATGCAGACCTCGGCGGACCGGCAGGACCGGCACCAGTACCCCGCCCACTGGGAGGCGGACGTGGTGCTGCGCGACGGTGGCACCGCACGCATCAGGCCCATCACCGTTGATGACGCCGACCGCCTGGTCAGTTTCTACGAGCAGGTCTCGGACGAGTCGAAGTACTACCGCTTCTTCGCGCCGTACCCACGGCTCTCCGCCAAGGACGTCCACCGCTTCACGCACCACGACTTCGTGGACCGGGTGGGTCTCGCCGCCACCGTCGGCGGCGAGTTCATCGCCACCGTACGCTACGACCGCATCGGCGCCGACGGCATGCCCGCCTCCGCGCCCGCCGACGAGGCCGAGGTCGCCTTCCTGGTGCAGGACGCCCACCAGGGCCGCGGCGTCGCCTCCGCCCTGCTGGAGCACATCGCCGCCGTCGCGCGCGAGCGCGGCATCCGCCGCTTCGCCGCCGAGGTGCTGCCCGCCAACAACAAGATGATCAAGGTGTTCACCGACGCCGGCTACACCCAGAAGCGCAGCTTCGAGGACGGCGTCGTCCGCCTGGAGTTCGGCCTCGAACCCACCGACCGCTCCGTCGCCGTGCAGCGCGCCCGGGAGCAGCGCGCCGAGGGTCGCTCGGTACGGCGGCTCCTCGCCCCCGGCTCCGTCGCGGTCGTCGGCGTCGGCCGCGCCCCCGGCGGCGTCGGCCGCAGCATCCTCGGCAACATCCGCGACGCCGGCTACGCGGGCCGGCTGCACGCCGTGAACAAGGCCTTCCCGGAGGACCTCAAGGAGGTCGACGGGGTGCCCGCGTACCGCTCGGTGCGGGACATCGACGGGCATGTGGACCTCGCCGTCGTCGCCGTACCGGCCGAGCTGGTGCCCGCCGTGGTCGCCGAGTGCGGCGAACACGGCGTCCAGGGGCTGGTCGTGCTCTCCGCCGGATACGCCGAGAGCGGTCCCGAGGGACGCGAACGGCAGCGGGCCCTCGTCCGGGCCGCGCGCGCGTACGGCATGCGGACCATCGGCCCGAACGCCTTCGGGATCATCAACACCGCCCCCGACGTCCGGCTGAACGCCTCCCTCGCCCCCGAGATGCCCCGGCCCGGCCGCATCGGACTGTTCGCCCAGTCCGGCGCCATCGGCATCGCCCTGCTGTCCCGGCTGCACCGGCGCGGCGGCGGGGTGACGGGGGTCACCGGCGTGTCCACGTTCGTGTCCGCCGGCAACCGCGCCGACGTCTCGGGCAACGACGTCCTCCAGTACTGGTACGACGACCCCGAGACCGACGTCGCCCTCATGTATCTGGAGTCCATCGGCAACCCCCGCAAGTTCACCCGCCTCGCCCGGCGGACGGCGGCGGCGAAGCCGCTGGTGGTGGTGCAGGGGACCGGAACGGCTCCGCCGGGGCACACGGTCCGGGCCACCCGGCTGCCGTACGCGACCGTCTCCGCGCTGCTCCGGCAGGCGGGCGTGATCCGGGTCGACACGATCACCGAGCTGGTCGACGCGGGGCTGCTGCTCGCCCGGCAGCCGCTGCCCGCGGGGCCGCGCGTCGCCATCCTCGGCAACTCGGAGTCGCTCGGCGTGCTGACGTACGACCGGTGTGTCGCCGAGGGTCTGCGGCCGGCGCGGCCGGTGGACCTGACGACCGGGGCGACGGCGGAGGACTTCCACCGTGCGCTCGCCGCCGCGCTGGCGGACGACACGAACGACGCCGTCGTCGTCACGGCGATCCCGGCGATCGGGGAGGCCTCGCCCGGGGACGCGGAGCTGGCGGAGGCGCTGCGGTCGGCCGCGGCCGCTGTGCCGGGGAAACCGGTGCTGGTGGTGCACGTGGAGCTGGGGGGACTGGCGGAAGCGCTGTCCGCCGCGGCCAGCACGGCCCCCCGTGCCTCCGACATGGCTCCCGCAACCGGCACGGCTCCCGCAACCGGCACGGCTCCCGGAACCCACACGGCTCCCGGAACCCCGGGCCGAGCCCCCGCCCCCCCGTCCCGGGAGGACGCGCGCCCCGGGAGCCGGCTGTCCGACGCGGTGTCGGAGCGGCCGCCGGGCGCGGTGCCGAATCCTCCGGAAGGCCCCCGTCTCATCCCCGCCTACCCCGCCGCCGAGCGCGCCGTGCGCGCCCTCTCCGAAGCAGTGGGGTACGCGCGGTGGCGGCGGGAGGCGGCCGACCCCGGGAAGGTGCCGGAGTACGACGACATCGACGAGAGGGCGGCCGCCCGGCTGATCCAGGGGCTGCTGGAGCGCGGCGAGGGGCTGACCATCTCCGCCGCCGAGACCTGCGAGCTGCTCGGGAAGTACGGCGTCCACGTCCGCCGGGCGCTTCCCGCGCCCACCCCCGGCGCCGCCGTCGAGGCCGCCCGCGCGCTCGGCTACCCGGTGGCCCTCAAGGCCACCGCCCCGCACCTCAGGCACCGCGCCGACCTGGGCGGCGTACGGCTGGACCTCGCGGACGAGGAGCAGCTGCTGCGGGCGTACGCCGAGCTGACCGAGCTGTTCGGACGGCCGGAGGAACTGCGCCCGGTGGTCCAGTCGATGGCGCCCCGGGGCGTCGACACCGTCGTCCGCGCGGTGATCGACCCGGCGGCCGGGGCCGTGCTGTCGTTCGGTCTGGCCGGGGCCGCTTCCCAGTTGCTCGGGGACATGGCCCACCGGCTGATCCCCGTCACCGACCGGGAGGCGACCTCGCTCGTGCGGTCCATCCGCACCGCCCCGCTGCTGTTCGGCTGGCGCGGCTCCACCCCCGTCGACACCCCCGCGCTGGAGGAGCTGCTGCTGCGGGTGTCCCGGCTGGTCGACGACCATCCGGAGGTGGTCGCGGTCACCCTGGAGCCGGTCGTCGTCGCCCCGCACGGCGTGAGCGTTCTCGGCGCCACCGTACGGATCGCGCCGCCGCCCGTCCGCGACGACCTCGGCCCGCGCACGATGCCGGCCTACTGAGCGGGGAGGGGGGACCTGGCATGGAGATCGCCGGGCGCCGGCTGCCCGGGAGCAGCTGGTGGGACCGGGAAGTGATCGTCCGGGACGGCGGCGGGCGGCTGCACCTGGCCGCCGGGTACGACCTCACCCCCGACCACGGCCTGGAGCCCGCCTTCGTGTCCCCTCCGCCCGGCCTCCAGGACCCCGTCTTCCGTGCGCCCATCGCCGAGGCGGCGGCAGGCCCCGCGCGGCGGCCGGGCGAAACTCCGCCCCCCCGTGGTCGCCTTCGAAGCGGACGCCGGCGGCCGGGAACCCGTCTCCTGCCCGGTGGCCGCCGAGCGGCTGGACGTCCTGCCGCGGCTCGTCCCGGGGCACCCCGCGAGCGAGGCCCAGGCCTCCCCGGGTGTCGCCGACTGGCCCGGACCCCCCTTGCCCACGGATTAGGATGGACGCCATGGCCAAGACCAGTACGACGACCCAGGGGCTGCGCGCGGCGATCGAGCGCAGCGGCTACTACCCGGCCCTCGTGGCCGAGGCGGTGGAGGCCGCTGTGGGCGGCGAGCCCATCCGGTCGTACCTGGTCCACCAGGAGACGACGTTCGACCAGAACGAGGTGCGCCGGCACGTGACCGTGCTGGTCCTCACCGGCAACCGCTTCATCGTCAGCCACACCGACGAGCAGGCCGCCGACAGCACCTCCCCGACGCCCTACGCCACCACCTCCACCGAGTCCGTGAAGCTGGACCGGATCTCCTCCGTCGTGGTCAGCCGGGTGGTCGCGAACCCCGAGCAGTACACGCCGGGCACGCCGCCCCGCGAGGTCGTGCTGACCATCGGCTGGGGCGCGGTCAGCCGCATCGACCTGGAGCCCGCCGCCTGCGGCGACCCCAACTGCGACGCCGACCACGGCTACACGGGCAGCTCCACGGCGGACGACCTCAGCCTGCGGGTCAGCGAGGCGGGGGACGGCCCGGAGACGGTGCGCCAGGCGCTCGCCTTCGCGCAGTCCATCTCGGAGGCGACCGCGGACGTCACGCGCTGATGTCCCAGCTCTCCGCCTGGGACCACCCCGAACCCCTCGCCCTCGACTCCGCGCCGCTGCCCGAGTACGGCACCGGCTCCCTGGCCGACCTGCTGCCCACGCTGGCCGCCGGCATGGGTGTGCCCGGCCTGACCGCCACCATCGAGGAACTGACCGCCGCCGACCGGGTCTGTGTCTTCCTGGTCGACGGTCTCGGCTGGGAGCAGCTCAGGGCGCACCCGGACGAGGCTCCGTTCCTCACCTCCCTGCTCGGCACCTCGCGCGGCGGCACCGGCCGCCCGCTCACCGCCGGCTATCCGGCGACCACCGCGACCTCCCTCGCCTCCGTCGGCACCGGCCTGCCGCCGGGCGCCCACGGCCTGCCGGGCTACACCGTGCGCAATCCCGGCACCGGCCAGCTGATGAACCAGCTCCGCTGGCAGCCGTACACGGAACCGCGCCCCTGGCAGCCGTACCCCACCGTCTTCCAGCTGGCCCACGAGGCCGGCGTGCACGCCGCGCAGGTGTCCTCGCCCACCTTCCAGCACACCCCGCTCACGAAGGTCGCGCTCAGCGGCGGCACCTTCGTCGGGCGGCTCACCGGCGAGGACCGCATGGACCTCGCGGCCGAGCAACTGGCCGCCGGCGACCGCTCTCTGGTGTACACGTACTACGCCGAGCTGGACGGCTCCGGCCACCGCTACGGCGTCGCCTCCGACACCTGGCGCGGCCAGCTCATGTGCGTCGACCGGCTCGCCCAGCGGCTGGCCGAGCAGCTGCCGCCGCGCAGCGCCCTCTACGTCACCGCCGACCACGGCATGGTCGACGTGCCGTTCGACGAACAGCACCGCATCGACTTCGACGAGGACTGGGAGCTGCGGGCCGGCGTCGCCCTGCTGGGCGGCGAGGGCCGGGCCCGGCACGTGTACGCGGTGCCCGGCGCCGAGAACGACGTCCTGACCTGCTGGCGCGAGGTGCTGGGGGAGCAGTTCTGGGTGGCCTCGCGGGACGAGGCGATCGCGGCCGGCTGGTTCGGGCCGAGCGTGGACGAACGCGTGTACCAGCGGATCGGTGACGTGGTCGCCGCCGCGCACGACGACGTCCTGCTGATCGCCTCCGAGCGCGAACCGAAGGAGTCCGCGCTGGTGGGCAACCACGGCTCCATGACCCCGGCGGAACAGCTCGTCCCCCTCCTCGAAGTACGCTCCTGACACCCCCTGACCCCGTGCCGCGCCCCCGCACACGATCCTGACGACTTGCCGAAAGGTGCTCAACTCCTCATGCCCGAGCTGGTGTTCTTCTCCGGAACGATGGACTGCGGGAAGTCGACGCTGGCTCTGCAGATCGAGCACAACCGGTCCGCGCGCGGTCTGACCGGCATGATCTTCACCCGTGACGACCGCGCCGGCGAGGGCAAGCTGTCCTCCCGGCTGGGCCTGGTCACCGACGCGGTGGAGGTCGAGGACGGCCAGGACCTGTACGCGTACCTGGTGGACCATCTCTCGCAGGGCCGCCGGGCCGACTATGTGATCGCGGACGAGGCGCAGTTCCTCGCGCCCGAGCAGATCGACCAGCTGGCGCGCGTGGTGGACGATCTCGGCCTGGACGTGTTCGCCTTCGGCATCACCACCGACTTCCGCTCCAAGCTCTTCCCCGGCTCCCAGCGGCTGGTGGAACTGGCCGACCGGATCGAGGTGCTCCAGGTGGAGGCGCTGTGCTGGTGCGGCGCCCGCGCCACGCACAACGCCCGCACGATAGGGGGCGCGATGGTGGTCGAGGGCGCCCAGGTCGTCGTCGGCGACGTCAACCACTCAGCCGACGAGATCGGCTATGAGGTGCTGTGCCGCCGCCACCACCGGCGCCGGATGACCGCCGCGTCGGCCCGCGCAGCGGCCCTGTCCCCGGACGTGCTGCCCGTGCCGTCCCCCTGAGGGCTCAGCTCGGGTTCTGCACCACCGAGAACTCGGCGCCCTCCGGGTCCGCCACCGTCGCCACCCGCCCGTGCGGGCTGTCGTGGGCCGGCCTGAGCACCCGGCCGCCCAGCTCGATGACCTGCCGCAGCGTCGCGTCGACGTCCGCGGCCTCGAAGTACGTCTGCCAGTGCGGCCCCCGGTCGCGGGGCAGGCCGTGGCCCAGGCCGTGCAGCCCGGCCACCGGACGGCCGTCCAGGTGCAGGGTCAGATAGTCGAAGTCGGCGGAGACCACCGGCTCCTCCGTGTAGCCGAACACGGACGTGTAGAACTTGGCGACGCTCTCCGTCTCGAAGGTGAGCAGTTCGTTCCAGACGGGCGTGCCGGGCACCCCGGTGATCGCCGTGCCGAGATGCGCGGTGCCCTGCCAGAGCCCGAACACCGCCCCGGAAGGGTCGGAGGCGATCGCCATCCGCCCGGCCTCGGCGGCGTCCAGCGGGCCGACGGCCACCGTGCCGCCGCACAGCCGTACCGTGTCGGCGGTCTGGTCCACGTCGTCCGTGGCGAGATACGGCGTCCAGGCGACCGGCAGCCGGCGGTCCGGCGGCAGGTGGCCCATGCCCGCCACCTCCCGCCCGTCCAGCAGCGCCCGCACGTACGGGCCGAGCTGCTGCGGGCCCGGCCGGAACTCCCAGCCGAACAGCTCACCGTAGAACTCCTCGGTGGCGTCCAGCGCGTGCACCATCAGGCTCACCCAGCAGGGTGTGCCGGGCACGCGCCCCGCGTGCGGACCGGCCGACTCCCGTGCCTCGGTCATCGATCACTCTCTCCCCGGCCCCTCGTGGTGGCCGTGTCGCTTCCGCTCCCCGGAAGGGGTGTCCACGCCGTCGGCGCGTACTCCCGTGCCGGTGCCCGCATCCTCCACGGTGCCGGGGGCGGTACCGCGCCGCTCGGCGACACCTCCGAGAGAATGCCTGATATGCCGTCTTTCGCCACTTCCAGACGATGGCCGACGGATGTCCGTCGGCTGTACAGCCCGTGCTCGATCCCGTACGCCTCGTGATCGAGCCTGTCCGGCCGAGCAGAGTAGCCGGACCTGGACGCAACGGCCACCCCTGGCGTATGGATGGACGCCATGAGAGCCATCATCACCGCATCCGAACTCGCTCATGAGCTGACCGGGGGCGCCCCGCCCCTGTTGCTGGACGTGCGCTGGCAGTTGAGCCTGGCGAAGGCCGCGGGCGCGCCGGCCTTCGACGGCCGGGCCGAGTACGCGGCCGGGCACATCCCCGGCGCGGTCTTCGTCGACCTGGACCGGGAGCTGGCCTCCGCACCCGGTGCGAGCGGCCGGCACCCGCTGCCCGACCTCGCGGAGTTCGGTGCCGCGATGCGCCGTGCGGGTGTGTCGGCGGGCCGGCCGGTCGTCGTGTACGACGGCGGACAGGGCTGGGCGGCCGCGCGCGCGTGGTGGCTGCTGCGCTGGACGGGTCACCCGGACGTGCGGGTGCTCGACGGCGGGTTGCCGTCCTGGCGGGGCGAACTGTCCACGCGGACGCCGGCGCCGGCCGAGGGCGACTTCGCACCCGCGCCCGAGGCCGTGGGGCGGTTGGACGCCGACGCCGCCGCGGTGCTGGCCCGCACGGGTGTGCTGCTGGACGCCCGCGCGGGGGAGCGGTACCGCGGTGAGGTGGAGCCGATCGACCGGGTCGGCGGGCACATCCCGGGCGCGGTGTCGGCGCCGACGACGGAGAACGTGGGCCCCGACGGCCGCTTCCTGCCCGCGGCGGAACTGAGGGACCGTTTCAAGGCCCTGGGAGTGTCGGAGGACACCGAGGTGGGCGTGTACTGCGGTTCGGGCGTCTCCGGCGCGCACGAGGTCCTCGCGCTGGCGGTGGCGGGCATTCCGGCGGCCCTGTACGTCGGTTCCTGGTCCGAGTGGTCCTCGGACCCGTCCCGGCCGGTGGCGGTGGGGGCGGATCCGCAGTAGCGGGACAGCCCGGTGAGGGGGCACGCGCGCGTGCCCCCTCACCGATGTTCGCGGAGTCCTACTCCTGCTTCTTGCGGCGGGTGCCGAACACGATCTCGTCCCAGCTCGGGACGGCCGCGCGGCGGCCGGGCCGGACGCCGTCCGCCTCGGCCTGACGGTCGGTCGCGCCGACGAGCCGGTCACGGTGGCTGCCGACGGAGCGCGGCATGAGGACGTCCGCGTAGGCGGAGCCGGCCGAAGCGGCGGGCGCCGGCGGCTCCTCGGCGGCGGGCTCGTCGTCGGTCTCCTCCGGGGACTCCGCCGGGCGCTCCGGGACCACCAGGTCGCCGCGGAAGCTCGGTACGGCCTCCAGCAGGCTGGTCAGCGAGTCGCGTTCGCCCGTGCTCTCCTCCGCCGGCTCCGACGCCTGCGCGGGCAGGCTGGGCCGTTCCCGGTCGCTCCGGTCGAGGGCGCGGTCCATCCCCCGCTCGCGCGGCAGCCGCGCGATCCGCGGGACGAACGGGAAGCTCGGCTCCGGCACGGCGAGGTCGTCGGACTCGCCGATCAGCGAGCGCGCCTCGTCGTCCACGGCCTGGACGAGCCGCCGGGGCGGGTCGTACGTCCAGCTCGCCGAGTGCGGTTCGCCCGCGACTTGATAGACGAGGAGCACTTCCCAGGTGCCGTCGTCGCGGCGCCAGGAGTCCCACTGCACGGTGTCCTTCTCGGCACCGCGCAGCAGCAGCCGCTCCTGTACCGCCTCGCCGAGGAGCGGGCCGGAGTTCTCGCCGGGGCGGCGGACGGGCGTCTTGCGGGCCCGCTCGGCCATGAAGGCGCGCTCGGCCAGCACCGGACCCTCGAAGCGCCGCACCCGGTCGACGGGGATGCCGGCGAGCTGGGCGACCTCTTCCGCGGTCGCACCCGCACGTATACGGGCCTGGATGTCGCGGGGGCGGAGATGGCTCTCCACCTCGATCTCGATCTGGCCGAGGCGGGGCCGGTCGCCGCGCACGGCGGCGCGCAGGCGTTCGTCGATCGGAAGTGTGTACTCCGTGGAGTCGGCAGCCTTGAGCACCAGCCGTGTGCCGTCATTCGAGACGGCCACGACACGCAGTTCGGGCATGGGGACCTCCCGGGTGGTGCCTGCCGACGTCACGTGCGTCGCTGCTTCCGCTAGTCGAGTGTGGCCTGCCCGGGTGCAGCCTGCCACAACCTTGCCGAGTTGCCCGGCGTGTCGGGCACGGGCCCGGGACCGCCGTTATGGCACGGTTACCTGTTCGCAACGCTAAGTGACCAACTCCGTCACCCTGTGCAACTAGCCCCCTCCCGGCGGTCCTGCAAGGCCGCGGGCACCCTGGTAGGAGGCCGGGCCCAGGGCTCGCAACAGTACTCCATTCGGACCACGTGCGTGGATCGGCGCGCGGTCCAACTTCCGGCAAGAGAGCCGACTTCGCCGTCCGCAACCGGTTTTGTCGATCATGAACGTGGTGAACTTCACGCAATCACCAGAAACGGAACTAATGGTTTCGTCTGTACGTCCCCTTCTCGTGCAGTCGGTCGAGCAATGTCGATCAAGTACGGGAAAGGCAGGCAAGTTCCGGGTATGCGTGAGACACCCGATACGGGTCGCAAGCGGATCGACCTGAGCGTCCCCCAGGTCGCGGGCAGCGCCCTGGCGGCGGTCGTGGCGGCCAAACTGGCTTCGTACTTCGGGGTGTACGGCACGATCCTCGGCGCCGGAGTGGTCAGCGTCGTCGCCACCTGCGGGGGCTCGCTGTTCCAGCACTTCTTCAAGCGGACCGGCGAGCAGTTCCGGGAGAAGACCGTGGCGACGGCCCGGCCGGGCGAACGGACGGCCCCGCCGCCCGGCGAGTTCACCGCGGGCACCGTCTACCGCGCCCGCGTGAGGGGCCGGCGCGGCCCGCTGGTCGCCGCCGCCCTGGTCTTCGGGGTCACCATGGCCGGCATCACGACGTACGAGCTGGTGTCCGGCGACAGCTTCAGCGGCGGCGGGGGCACGACGGTCAGCGACGCGGTCACCGGCCGCGGGTCGTCCGGCGGCAAGTCCGTGGACTCGCCCGCCTCTTCGGGCACACCGTCGCCGGAGCGCACGCCGTCCACCGGCGACGGCGCGACCCGGGGCACTCCGCGGGGCACGTCCCCGGCCCCCGGCGACCCGACGGGCGGGGCGCCGAGCACCGGTCCGGACGGGAAGCCGAGCGGCGGACCCGGCGGGGAACCGAGCGGCGACCCGGCCACTCCGGCCCCCACACCCGGCACGCCCGACGCGTCGGCCACGACGCCTACGCCCCCAGAACCCTCCTCAAGTAGTCGTTCTGGAACAGACGTTCCGGGTCGAGACGATCCCGCAGCGCGGTGAACTCGCCGAAGCGCGGGTACACCCGGGCGAGGTACTCCGCGTCCCGCGTGTGCACCTTGCCCCAGTGCGGACGCCCCTCGTGCGCGGTGAAGATGCGCTCGGCGGCGGTGAAGTACGCCTGGTACGGCGTGCCCCGGAACATGTGCACCGCGATGTAGGCGCTGTCCCGGCCGGACGCGGTGGACAGGGCGATGTCGTCGGCCGGGGCGGTGCGCACCTCGACCGGGAAGCTCACCCGCAGGCCCGAGCGGTCGACCATGGCCCGCAGCTCGCGCAGCGTCTCCACCAGGGCGGCGCGCGGGACGGCGTACTCCATCTCCAGGAAGCGCACCCGGCGCGGCGAGGTGAAGACCTTGTAGGGAATGTCCGTGTACGTCCGTGCGGACAGGGCCTTGCTGGAGACCCGGGCGATCGCGGGGATCGTGGCCGGGGCGGCGCGGCCGGCCCACTGGGCCGCCTGGAACACCCCGTTGGAGAGGAACTCGTCCTCGAACCAGCCGGCCAGCCGCCCCACCGGCTGCTCGGGGCCGGCGCTGCGGTTGTTGCGCTTGGTGTTGGTGCTGCCCGTGTGCGGGAACCAGTAGAACTCGAAGTGCTCGTTCTCGGCCCACAGCTGATCGAACTCGGCGAGGACCCGCTCCAGGGGCATCGGCTCCTCGCGCGCAGTGAGCAGGAAGAGGGGCTCCACGGCGAACGTGATCGCGGTGACGACGCCCAGGGCGCCGAGGCCGATGCGGGCGGCGGCGAAGACCTCGGGGTTCTCCTTCTCGGAACAGGTGAGCACCGAGCCGTCGGCCGTGACCAGTTCGAGCCCCTTGATCTGGGCGGCGATGGAGGCGGACTCGCGCCCCGTGCCGTGCGTGCCGGTACTGGTGGCTCCCGAGACGGTCTGCTCCATGATGTCGCCCATGTTGGTGAGCGACAGACCCTCGCGCGCGAGAGCGGCATTGAGTCTCTTGAGCGGGGTACCGGCGTCCACGGTGACCGTCATGGATTCCCTGTCGACCTTGCGTATGCCGGTCAACAGTTGAGGGCGTATCAACACACCGTCGGTGGCGGCGATCGAGGTGAAGGAGTGCCCGGTCCCGACCGCCTTCACCTTCAGACCGTCCTCCCGGGCCCGGCGCACCGCCGCGGCCAGTTCCTCCACCGAGGCCGGTGCGATCTGCCGGGCGGGCCGGGCGGTGACGTTCCCGCCCCAGTTACGCCAGGTGCCGTACTTCCCGCTCGCCGTGCTGCTCAACGGTGCCTCCCCGACCCGCGGCCGGCCTGCGCAGCCGGCGGTACCCGAGGAAACCGACCGCGACCGCGACGGCTCCGGACACCGCCGGAACCCCGTACCCGGCCCGCGCTCCGGCGGCGTCGATCACCCAGCCGGCCGCGGACGAGCCGAGCGCGACGCCGACCGCGAGGCCGGTGCTCACCCAGGTCATGCCCTCGGTGAGCTGCGCGCGAGGTACGTGCTCTTCGATGAGGGACATCGTCGTGATCATCGTCGGCGCGATGGACAGCCCCGCAACGAACAGCGCCACGGCCAGAAGCGGCAGGTTTCCGACCAGTAGGAGGGGGATCATACTCACGGCCATCGCCGCCACGCCCAGCAGCCAGCGGCGTTCCGGCGCACCGCCCAAGCGCAGCAGCCCGAAGACCACGCCGGCCGCACAGGAGCCGGCCGCGTACAGCGCCAGGACGACGCTCGCGGCGCCCTTGTGGCCCCGCTCGTCGGCGAAGGCGACGGTGACCACGTCCACGGCCCCGAAGATCGCGCCGGTCGCCACGAAGGTCGCCACCAGCACCTGGAGCCCGGCCGAGCGCAGGGCGCTGCCGCCGCCGCTGCGCTCACGCGGGTGCGGCTCGGGCTCGGTGGCGCGCTGGGCGGTCAGCCAGACGACGCCGGCCGCGAGGAAGCAGGCGGCCAGCAGCGGGCCGGCCTCCGGGAACCAGGCCGTGGACAGTCCGATGGAGATGATCGGCCCGAAGATGAAGCAGACCTCGTCCACGACCGACTCGAACGAGTAGGCGGTGTGGAGCTGGGGCGTGCCCCGGTACAGCGCCGCCCAGCGGGCCCGGATCATCGCGCCCAGGCTCGGTACCGACCCGATCCCGGCGGCGCACACGAACAGCGCCCAGTCCGGCCATTCGAAGTGCGCGGCGAGCAGCAGTCCGGCCGCCGCGACCAGGGCCACCAGGGTCGCGGGGCGCAGCACCCGGCGCTGCCCGTGCCGGTCCACCAGCCGGGAGATCTGCGGTCCGATCGCGGCGGCGGACAGCGCGACGGTGGCCGACAGGGCGCCCGCGAGGCCGTACCGCCCGGTGAGCTGGGAGACCATCGTGACCACGCCGATGCCCATCATCGACAGCGGCATCCGGCCGAGGAATCCCGCGGCGGAGAACGCCTTGGTGCCGGGCGCGTCGAACAGGGCTCTGTAGGGGCTGGGCACGGGGACTCCGAAGCGGTCGTAAGGCGCGAATGCGACGGATACAGCTTACGAGTTAGGGCACCCTAATTGAACGGTGTTCGACGGAGGGAATTGCTGGTACAAATCGACCCGAACCCTCTGTGATCCGATTCTTCTCCCCGCTGTTTCCCCGCTGTCGGTGCCGGGTGGCAGGATCGACTCATGCCAGACGCGCTCGATGCCACCCCGTACGACGCCCTCCTCCTGCTCTCCTTCGGCGGCCCCGAAGGCCCGGACGACGTGGTCCCGTTCCTGGAGAACGTCACGCGCGGGCGCGGCATCCCGAGGGAACGCCTCAAGGAAGTCGGGCAGCACTACTTCCTCTTCGGCGGGGTCAGCCCCATCAACGACCAGAACCGCGCCCTGCTGGACGCCCTGCGCAAGGACTTCGCCGAACACGGCCTGGACCTGCCGGTCTACTGGGGCAACCGCAACTGGGCGCCGTACCTCACGGACACCCTGCGCGAGATGGCCGCCGACGGCCGCCGCCGCATCCTGGTCCTCGCCACCAGCGCCTACGCCTCCTACTCGGGCTGCCGCCAGTACCGCGAGAACCTCGCCGACGCGCTGGCCGCCCTGGCGGCGGAGGGCCTGGAGCCGCCGAAGACCGACAAGCTGCGGCACTACTTCAACCACCCCGGCTTCGTCGAGCCCATGACCGACGGCGTGCTGCGCTCCCTCGCGGACCTTCCCGAGGACGTCCGCGCGGGCGCCCACATCGCCTTCACCACCCACTCCATCCCGACCGCCGCGGCCGACACCTCGGGCCCCGTGGAGGCCCACGGCGAGGGCGGTGCCTACGTCGCACAGCACCTGGACGTGGCCCGGCTGATCGCCGACGCCGTCCGCGAGCGCACCGGCGTCGACCACCCCTGGCGGCTCGTCTACCAGTCCCGCTCCGGCGCCCCGCACATCCCCTGGCTGGAGCCCGACATCTGCGACCACCTGGAGGAGCGGCAGGCGGCCGGCGTCCCGGCCGTGGTCATGGCCCCCATCGGCTTCGTCTCCGACCACATGGAGGTCCTCTACGACCTCGACACCGAGGCGCAGGCCAAGGCCGAGGAGCTGGGCCTGCCGGTGCGCCGTTCGGCCACCGTGGGCGCCGACCCGCGGTTCGCCGCGGCCGTCCGCGAGCTGATCCTGGAGCGGGCCGCCGTGGAGCGCGGCCAGGAGGTCACCCCCTGCGCGCTGGGCGCGCTCGGCCCGAGCCACCAGCTCTGCCCGGTCGGCTGCTGCCCGGCCCGTGCCCCCCGCCCGGCCGCCGCGGGCGCCGACAGCCCCTACGCGTGAGGAGACCCGTGACCGACGCCCTGCACCGGGACCTGCTCGCCCTGGCCCAGGAGGCCGCCCGCCGCGCCGGCGAGCTGCTGCGGGACGGCCGCCCGGCCGACCTCGCCGTGGCGAAGACCAAGTCCAGCCCCATCGACGTGGTCACCGAGATGGACATCGCGGCGGAGAAGCTGATCACCGACCTGATCTCCGGCCGGCGCCCCGAAGACGGCTTCCTCGGCGAGGAAGGGGCCTCCGCCCCCGGCACGAGCGGCATCCGCTGGGTCATCGACCCGCTGGACGGCACCGTCAACTACCTCTACGGGCTGCCGACCTGGGCCGTGTCCATCGCGGCCGAGCAGGACGGCGAGACCGTCGTCGGGGTCGTCACGGCTCCGATGCGCGGGGAGACTTACCACGCCGTCCGGGGCGGCGGCGCGTGGGCCACGGGCGCGTGGGAGGGCGAACGGGCGCTCGCCTGCCGGCCCGCGCCGCCGCTGGACCAGGCGCTGGTCTCCACCGGATTCAACTACGTCACGGAGGTCCGCGCCCACCAGGCCCGGATCGCCGCCCGCCTCATCCCCCTGCTCCGGGACATCCGGCGCGGCGGCTCGGCGGCGGTCGACCTGTGCGACGTGGCCTGCGGCCGGCTCGACGGGTACTACGAGCGCGGGCTGAACGCGTGGGACTACGCGGCGGGGGACCTGATCGCCAGGGAAGCCGGTGCGCTGACCGGTGGACGGCCCGGAGAGCGGCTCTCACGGGATCTGACGGTCGCGGGTACACCGGGGGTCTTCGAGCCGCTCCAGGGCCTGCTGGAGGACTTCGGGGCGTGGCACGACTGACCGGCGCCGCGCCCGGCCCCGGCCCCGGCGCCGCCGGGGCACACGCAAAGGACCCCGGCGCTGGATTCGCCGGGGTCCCTTGTTGCGCTTTCGGCCGATCAGACGCGTGACGCGCCGACCTCCACACCGTGTTCGGCGGCGAGGCGTCGCAGGTCGTCGAGCTCGCCCTGCTCCACCTCGACGAGGAAGTCGTCGCCCTCGTCACGAGCCCGCGACAGGTCGGACTCGGTCGCCTTTATGCGCTGCAGAAGTCCTGCGGTGAAAGCGTCCATGCTGCGCCCCCTCGTCCTGGGTCGTGGGTCGGGTGGCACGGGGGTGTGCCGGAGGGAAGGGGCGATCACAGCTCTCGCAGGTGCCCAGCGCTGCCCGGCCGGGCGGCGACGGTGCCGGACACCCGCGCCCACTCTGCGAAGCGGATGGCGGGGTACCGCATGGTGCTGCGGCACATGCAGAGCGTGATCGCGGGGTGTAAAGCCGTCCTCCCCCAGCTCCCCTCCGCGGAAACCTCACCGGAGGAGAAAATCTCGTATTCCCGCCCCACGACTCCGGTCCCTGTGGCCCCGTCCCCGCCTTACAGCCGACTTATGGCCGAAAAGGGCAGGATGGGGGTCACACCCTACGCAGCCCCCTGCCCGCACGCGCCCACGGCGCGCTACGCGGGTGGACAGAGGAAGGACAAGCGACGTGCGCGTACTCGTCGTCGAGGACGAGCAACTGCTCGCCGATGCGGTGGCCACCGGCCTGCGCCGGGAGGCCATGGCCGTCGACGTCGTGTACGACGGTGCGGCCGCCCTGGAGCGCATCGGCGTCAACGACTACGACGTGGTCGTCCTCGACCGCGACCTCCCGCTCGTGCACGGCGACGACGTCTGCCGCAAGATCGTCGAGCTGGGCATGCCCACACGAGTGCTGATGCTCACCGCGTCCGGCGACGTGAGCGACCGGGTCGAGGGCCTGGAGATCGGCGCCGACGACTACCTGCCCAAGCCCTTCGCGTTCAGCGAGCTGATCGCGCGCGTGCGCGCCCTCGGCCGCCGCACCAGCGTGCCGCTGCCGCCGGTCCTGGAACGTGCCGGCATCAAGCTCGACCCGAACCGCCGCGAGGTCTTCCGCGACGGCAAGGAGGTCCAGCTCGCGCCCAAGGAGTTCGCGGTGCTGGAGGTGCTGATGCGCAGCGAGGGCGCGGTCGTCTCCGCCGAGCAGCTGCTGGAGAAGGCCTGGGACGAGAACACCGACCCGTTCACCAACGTGGTGCGCGTCACGGTGATGACGCTGCGCCGCAAGCTGGGCGAACCGCCTGTCATCGTCACCGTGCCCGGCTCCGGCTACCGGATCTGACCGCCGTGGCCGCGACCCCGGCGCCGGCCCAGGCGCCCCCGAAACCCACCTGGGACCCCAGGCGGCCGCAGGCCCCCTTCCCGTGGCTGCGCCCGACCATCCGCATACGGCTGACGCTGCTGTACGGCGGCATGTTCCTGATCGCCGGCATCCTGCTGCTGTCGATCATCTATCTGCTGGCCGCACAGGCGATCAGCACCGGCAACCAGCCGCTGTTCAGGATCGTCAGCTTCTCGCAGGGCTCCCAGCTCAAGGTCTCCAGCGCCAACTGCCCCGCGATCAACGCGACCAGCCTGTCGCTGCAGGACTTCAACGACGCGATCGCCCACTGCGTGGACCAGCAGCGCCAGGAGGCCCTGGACAACCTGCTCAGCCGCTCCCTGCTGGCTCTGCTCGGCCTTGCCGTGATCGCCTTCGCCTTCGGTTACGCGATGGCCGGCCGCGTGCTGTCCCCGCTCGGCCGGATCACCCGCACCGCACGACAGGTGGCCGGATCCGATCTGTCCCGCCGGATCGAACTGGACGGCCCCGACGACGAGCTGAAGGAGCTGGCGGACACCTTCGACGACATGCTGGAACGGCTGCAGCGGGCCTTCACGGCACAGCAGCGCTTCGTGGGGAACGCCTCGCACGAGCTGCGCACCCCGCTCGCGATCAACCGCACGCTGCTCGAGGTGCACCTGTCGGATCCGCACGCGCCGGTGGAGCTGCAGCAGCTCGGCAAGACGCTGCTGGCCACCAACGAGCGCAGCGAACAGCTGGTCGAGGGACTGCTGCTGCTCGCCCGCAGTGACAACCAGATCGTCGAGCGCAAGCCGGTCGACCTGGCCGAGGTCGCCACCCAGGCCGTCGACCAGGTGCACGCCGAGGCCGAGGCCAAGGGCGTGGAGATCCGCGGCGAGCGCAAACCGGCCGTGACGCAGGGCAACGGCGTGCTTCTCGAACGGATCGCGCTGAACCTCGTCCAGAACGCGGTGCGCTACAACGTGCCCGAGAACGGCTGGGTCGAGGTGGACACCGAGGTCCGGCACGGCCAGGCGGTACTGACCGTGTGCAACACGGGACCAGTGGTGCCGGCGTACGAGATCGACAACCTCTTCGAGCCCTTCCGGCGGCTCCGTACCGAGCGCACGGGCAGCGACAAGGGCGTCGGCCTCGGCCTGTCCATCGTGCGGTCCGTGGCCCGGGCGCACGGCGGACACATCCTGGCCCAGCCCCGGGAGGGAGGCGGCCTGGAGATGCGCGTCACGCTGCCGGTGTGATGAGGAACCGACACACGAGGGGGGTGTTCGCTGCACGCGGAATTTTTCGACGGCCGGACGGGCTTCTTCTTGTGTGATCGATCACATGGGCGGATTTCCGGCCATGTACGCACGGTGATCATGACAGAAGGTGGAAAGCCGGGAAAGTCCTGGTTTTCAGGGCTCTTGATCACGGGAAGTACACGGTGAGGCGCCTTTGAGGTGCGGCATTCGAACCGTGTACGGTCCTCACCGCCAGCCAAGCCGATCACTCTTGAGGGGTCGGGTTGGGTGTCGATTGAGTAACAGACCTTGATGTGAGGCAAAATCTCCGCCTCAGGTCGGGCACAAGTCCGGCCTCTCACGCGTTACGTGCGCTGGAGACACCGCAGACACCCAGAGGGGGAGAGCGATATGGCAACCGATTACGACACTCCACGCAAGACCGACGACGACGTCGACTCGGACAGCCTTGAAGAGCTGAAGGCCCGGCGGAACGACAAGTCCACCTCGTCGGTGGACGTCGACGAGTTCGAGGCCGCCGAGGGCCTCGAACTGCCCGGCGCCGACCTCTCGAACGAGGAGCTGGCCGTCCGGGTGCTGCCCAAGCAGCAGGACGAGTTCACCTGCATGAGCTGCTTCCTGGTGCACCACCGCAGCCAGCTGGCCCGCGAGAAGAACGGTCAGCCGATCTGCCGCGACTGCGACTGAGGACGGGTCGGCCATGTCTGGCTCGACCCCTCCACGGAAGCGCCGCTTCTCCCTCGGGAAAGCGGACCAAGGGCCGTCCGACGGCCCGCACGGCGCGCGTGACGACGAGCGGGGCTCACCCGGAACGGGAGCCTCGCTCGTACCGGCGGCCGACCGGGAGGACCGGCCGGCGCCGCCGCAGCACCCCACGCCCGTCGCGCGGCGCCGGGCGGTGGTGATCGGCGCGAAGGCCCGGGATCTGGCCCGTGAGGGCGCCCGTAGGGGCGGTAGCCGGGCCCGCGAGGGGCTTGGGTACCTCGCGGACCGGATCATCGAGATCGCCCCGCGTGTCCCCGTACGCGACCTCGCGACCCTGCGCAGGCAGTTCCCCGGTCTCGGACCCGAGGAACTCGCCGACAAGCTGGTGGCGGGCGCCGCGGCCGGCACCTCGACGGTCGGAGCCGGAGTCGGGGCGGCGGCCATGCTGCCCGTACCGCCGGCCATGCCGACCGAGCTGGCCGCGGAGATCACCGGGGTCGCCGCGATCGAGCTGAAGCTGGTCGCCGAACTGCACGAGGTCTACGGCGTACGCCCGCCGGGCAACCTCAAGACCCGCAGCACCGCGTATCTGTCCTCCTGGTCGGGGGAGCGCGGGGTCGACGTGATGAAGCCGTCGACGTACGACACGGCCCTGGGCGGCCGGATGAAACGCGAGCTGCGCCAGCGGATCATGAAGCGGATGGTCCGCAACCTGCCCAACCTGATGCCGTTCATGGTCGGAGCCGCGGTCGGGGCGGTCATGAACCGCCGGGACACCAGGAAACTCGCGGCACACATCCGTGCCGACCTGCGCAAGGCACAGGTGCCGTGGGACGAGCTGCGGGAGCTGCCGCCGCTGGAGAAGCCGGCGGAACCCCTGCGGATGAACGACCTCCCGAAGGAGCTCTGACCGCTCCGGCCACCGAGTCCCGCGCGCTGCGGAGGAGTCCCGCGCGCTCTGGAGGAGTTTCGCGCGCTCTAGGCGTGCGTCTTCCGCGCCGCCTCGATCGCTGCCGCCAGCCGCTCCGGCTCCCGCGTCGACAGGTACAGGTACGGCGTCGGGTCCTCCGGGTCCGTGACCTCGACGCGCAGCGCCCCGGGGATGTACGCGCGCAGCAGCAGGAAGGCGCGGGTGTCGGCCTTGTACGTCCGCCAGGCGCGGGCCTCCTCCGCGTCCAGCACCTCAGCCGTGCCGAGCGCCGACACCGGGATCTTCGCCTCGCCCGCGATGAGGGAGTCGCCCACGACGCGGATGCGCGGGGAGCCGTAGGCGCTGGCCACCACCGCCGCGGCGGCCGTGCCGCCGACCAGGCCACCGAGGAGCGGCAGGGTGCCGAACGGGAGCAGGATCAGGGCGAACGAGACACCCACGAGGAAGCTGATCAGCCACCACGAGCGCGGGGCGGTGAGGCGTTCTTCGTAAGGGGTGGCGGAGGGCTGCATGACGTCAAGCTTGGCACGGGAGCCCGATCCCCCCGGCATCAGGGGGAGCCGGTGCGGGCGGGGCGACGGCGGGCATCAGCCGGAGGCGGTGCCGGGCGCGGCCGGGCGGGGCGACGGCGGGTGACGGGCGGCCGGGTAAGGTCTGCGCCTGTGAGTGGTAGTTCCGCAGCTCTTCAGCCTCCCGCCGACGCGGGTGAACCGGTACGGCACCCCGACGCGCCCGCGCCCGGGGAACTCCTGGGTGCCCACTACGAACACTGTTTCGGGTGCGGCCCCGGACAGTCGCACGGACTGCACCTGGAGGCCCGGGCCGGCGAGGGGGTCTCGCTGACCGCCGAGTTCACCGTGCAGCCGGCCCACCAGGGCGCCCCGGGCCTCGCGCACGGCGGAGTGCTCGCCACGGCCCTGGACGAGACCCTCGGCTCGCTCAACTGGCTGCTGCGGACCATCGCCGTCACCGGACGCCTGGAGACGGACTTCGTGCGGCCCGTGCCCGTGGGCACCACGCTGTATTTGGAGGCCGCGGTGACCGCCGTGGCCGGGCGGAAGATCTACTCCACCGCCACCGGGCGCATAGGCGGCCCCGACGGCCCGGTCGCCGTCCGCGCCGACGCCCTCTTCATCGAGGTGAAGGTGGACCACTTCATCGACCACGGCCGCGGCGAAGAGATCCGCGCCGCCATGAACGACCCGGACCAGATCCGGCGTGCCCGCGCCTTCGAGGTGAACCCGTGATGCCGGCAGACCCCGCGGGCCGCGGCCCCCTGGACGTGCTCATCCGGCGCGTAGACCCGGACGTACCGCTTCCGGCGTACGAACACCCCGGGGACGCCGGCGCCGATCTGCGCACCACCCGGGCGTGCGAGCTGGGACCCGGCGAACGGGCCGTCCTGCCGACAGGGGTGTCGATCGCCCTGCCGGAGGGGTACGCGGCTTTCGTGCATCCGCGTTCCGGCCTCGCCGCCCGCTGCGGTGTCGCCCTCGTGAATGCCCCGGGGACGGTTGACGCCGGGTACCGTGGGGAGATCAAGGTGATCGTGGTGAATCTCGACCCGCGCGAGAGCGTGCGGTTCGAGCGCTTCGACCGGATCGCCCAACTGGTCGTCCAGCAGGTCGAGAGGGTCCGCTTCCAGGAGGTGGCGGAACTTCCCGGCTCGGCGCGGGCCGAAGGGGGCTTCGGGTCCACCGGTGGCCATGCCGCGGTGGGCGACGAGAGCGGCACAAGCGGTCAGGCCGCCGAGGGCGGTCCGACGGGTGGGAATCGATACGCTTCGGTCGTATCCGACCGGGAAGGACAGTGACGTGTTCGGACGTCGCAACAAGAAGGGTGCCGCCGAGGACGCGGCCGGCGAGGCCGAGCAGGTCGTCGACAGCGTCGACAGCGAGGCGGACGAGGAAGAGGCCGAGCGCGAGCGCGTCCGGCTGGAGCCGGGGCCCCGGCCCGACGGGCCGTGGGACAGCAGCGAGGTGCGGGACCCGGCCGAGGGCCGGGTGGACCTCGGTGGTCTGTTCGTGCCGGGCGTCGACGGCATGGAGCTCCGGGTCGAGGTCGCGGGTGACGCCATCGTCGCCGCGACCGTCGTGCTGCGCGACAGCGCCATTCAGCTCCAGGCGTTCGCCGCACCCAAGCGCGAGGGCATCTGGGGCGAGGTCCGCGAGGAGATCGGCTCCGGGATCACCCAGCAGGGTGGCATCATCGACGAGGTCGAGGGCCCGCTCGGCTGGGAGCTGCGCGCCCAGGTGCCGGTGCAGCTGCCGGACGGCACGGGCGGCTTCCAGGTCGTGCGGTTCGTCGGCGTGGACGGCCCGCGCTGGTTCCTGCGCGGTGTGATCTCCGGCCAGGGCGCGGTGCAGCCGCAGGCCGCCGGGCTGCTGGAGCAGATCTTCCGCGACACGGTCGTGGTCCGCGGCGAGGGTCCGATGGCCCCGCGCGACCCGATCGTCCTCAAGCTGCCGAACGATGCCCAGATGGTCCCCGAGGGCGTCCAGCAGGAGGAGGGCTCGCGCTTCTCCGGCGGGATGGGGCAGCTGCAGCGGGGGCCGGAGATCACCGAAGTGCGTTAGCGGCTGTCGGCCGGGGCCTGCGGGGCGCCTGGTCCAGCCATGGGACACGGGCCGTGCCTCTGAGGGGTGCGGCCCGTTGTCGTGGGCGCACGCGGTGGGCTGTCGCGGGCGGGCCCGTGACCGTCCTGTGCGGCGCCGTCGTGGCCGGTCGCGCAGTTCCCCGCGCCCCTTCGGGGCGCTGTCGTCGTGGCCCTAGCCGGGTGGTGCGTCGCGCGGGGATACTGGCGCCCGGTCGACGGGGGAGGCGGCATGAGTGGTCAGGTGGTCACCGACACCATGGTGCGGGTGGAGGACGTCCACCGGTCGTACGGGCGGGGGGCCGCGGCCGTCCACGCGCTGCGCGGGGTGTCCTTCGAGGTGCCCCGCGGCGAACTCGTCGCCCTCAAGGGACGTTCCGGCTCCGGTAAGACCACACTGCTGAACATCGTCGGCGGCCTCGACACCCCCGACCGGGGCGGGGTCGAGGTCGACGGGCTCCGCCTCGGCGAGCTGGGCGAGAGCGAGCTGCTGCGGCTGCGCCGGGACCGGGTCGGCTTCGTCTTCCAGTCCTTCGGGCTCATCCCCATCCTCAGTGCCGCGGAGAACGTCGGCGTGCCGCTGCGGCTGCGCCGCGCCGACCCGCGCGAGCGCGAGGAACGGGTCGAACTGCTGCTCTCCCTCGTGGGACTCGCCGGCCACGCGGCCCAGCGGCCCGGCGAGCTGTCCGGCGGCCAGCAGCAGCGGGTCGCCATCGCCCGGGCCCTGGCCAACCGCCCCGCCCTGCTCATCGCCGACGAGCCCACCGGCCAGCTCGACGCCGAGACCGGCCACGCCGTCATGGAACTGCTGCGGGCCGTCGTCCACAGCGAGCAGGTCACCGCCCTGGTCGCCACGCACGACGCGACCCTGCTGGACCTGGCCGACCGGGTGCTGGAGCTGCGCGACGGCGAGATTCGCGAGCACTGAACCGGCCCGGCCCGAGCACGGAACCGTCCGGCCCGAGCACGGAACAGACCGGCCCGATCGCTGGTGCGGCCGCTCGCCGACGGGATCGTCGGCGCACCGTGCCGGGCTCATCAGGGTTGCGTCAAAGTTGCCCACCGCTCGCCCTCCTGTCCCGTTTGCCGTGATTGTTGGCCGTAGGGTCGACGCTGCGTAGGCGACAGGTACGGGAAGACAATGGGGCCATGGCACGCGGCAAGCTTCGGATCTACCTCGGCGCGGCACCGGGCGTGGGCAAGACGTACGCCATGCTCGCCGAGGCGCACCGCCGGATCGAGCGGGGCACCGACTGCGTGGTCGCGTTCGTGGAACACCACGGCCGGCCGCGCACCGAGGTGATGCTGCACGGCCTGGAGCAGGTACCGCGCCGGCAGCTGGAGTACCGGGGCGCCACCTTCGGCGAGATGGACGTCGACGCCGCCCTGCGCCGCGCCCCCGCCGTCGCCGTCGTGGACGAACTGGCCCACACCAACGTCCCCGGCTCCCGCAACGCCAAGCGCTGGCAGGACGTCGAGGAACTGCTCGCCGCCGGGATCGACGTCGTCTCCACCGTCAACATCCAGCACCTGGAGTCACTCGGTGACGTCGTGGAGTCGATCACCGGGGTGCGCCAGCGCGAGACCGTCCCGGACGAGGTCGTACGGCGGGCCGACCAGATCGAGCTGGTCGACATGTCGCCGCAGGCGCTGCGCCGGCGCATGGCCCACGGCAACATCTACCAGCCGGACAAGGTCGACGCGGCCCTCTCCAACTACTTCCGGCCCGGCAACCTCACCGCCCTGCGCGAACTCGCCCTGCTGTGGGTGGCCGACCGGGTCGACGAGTACCTGAACGAGTACCGCAGCGAACACCACGTCTCGAAGATATGGGGCTCGCGGGAGCGGATCGTGGTCGGCCTGACCGGCGGCCCCGAGGGGCGCACCCTGATCCGCCGGGCCGCCCGGCTCGCCGAGAAGGGTGCCGGCGGCGAGGTCATGGCCGTCTACATCGCCCGCAGCGACGGGCTGACCGCCGCCTCCCCGAAGGAACTGGCCGTCCAGCGCACCCTGGTGGAGGACCTGGGCGGAACCTTCCACCACGTCGTCGGCGACGACATCCCCGCCGCCCTGCTGGACTTCGCCCGTGGCGCGAACGCCACCCAGATCGTGCTGGGCTCCTCGCGCCGCAAGGCCTGGCAGTACGTCTTCGGGCCCGGCGTGGGCGCCACCGTCGCCCGGGACTCCGGCCCCGACCTGGACGTGCACATCGTCACCCACGACGAGGTCGCCAAGGGCCGGGGGCTGCCCGTGGCGCGCGGCGGCCGGCTCGGGCGGGCGCGGATCATCTGGGGCTGGGCGGTCGGCCTGGCCGGTCCCGCCGTCCTCGCGGTGCTGCTGAACACCGTCGACCTCGGTCTCGCCAACGACATGCTGCTGTTCCTCGCCGTCACCGTCGCCGCGGCCCTGCTCGGCGGTCTGCTGCCGGCGCTGGCCTCGGCGGCCCTCGGCTCGCTGCTGCTGAACTACTTCTACACCCCGCCGCTGCACCGGCTGACCATCGCCGACCCGAAGAACATCGTCGCCATCGCGATCTTCTTCGGGGTCGGCATGTCGGTCGCCTCGGTGGTCGACCTCGCCGCCCGCCGCACGCAGCAGGCCGCCCGGCTGCGCGCCGAGTCGGAGATCCTCTCCTTCCTCGCCGGGAACGTGCTGCGCGGCGAGACCGGCCTGGAGGAGCTGCTGGAGCGGGTCCGTGAGACCTTCGCCATGGAGTCGGCCGCCCTGCTGGAACGCGAGCGCGACGTCGCGCCCTGGACCTGCGCGGGCCGCGCCGGGTTCGGGCCGGAGCTGGAGCGCCCCGAGGACGCCGATGTCGACGTGCCCGTCGGCGACCACATGGCGCTCGCGCTCACCGGCCGGGTGCTGCCCGCCGCGGACCGCCGGGTGCTCGCCGCGTTCGCCGCCCAGGCGGCCGTCGTCCTCGACCGCAGGCGTCTGCAGGAGGAGGCCGACCAGGCCCGCGCGCTCGCCGAGGGCAACCGCATCCGCACCGCCCTGCTGGCCGCCGTCAGCCATGACCTGCGCACCCCGCTGGCCGGCATCAAGGCCGCCGTGTCCTCCCTGCGCTCCGACGACGTGGCCTGGTCCGAGGAGGACCAGGCGGAGCTGCTGGAGGGCATCGAGGAGGGCGCGGACCGGCTCGACCACCTGGTGGGCAACCTGCTGGACATGTCCCGGCTCCAGACCGGTACGGTCACCCCGCTGATCCGGGAGATAGACGTGGACGAGGTCGTGCCGATGGCCCTCGGCGGCGTACCCGAGGACAGCGTCGAGCTGGACGTGCCCGAGACCCTGCCGATGGTCGCCGTCGACCCCGGCCTGCTGGAACGGTCGGTGGCCAATCTGGTGGAGAACGCCGTCAAGTACAGTCCGCGCGGGCAGCGCGTCCTGGTCTCCGCCAGCGCCATCGCCGACCGGGTGGAGGTGCGCGTGGTGGACCGGGGCCCGGGCGTGCCGGACGAGGCCAAGGACCGCATCTTCGAGCCCTTCCAGCGGTACGGTGACGCCCCGCGGGGTGCCGGCGTCGGGCTGGGCCTCGCGGTCGCCCGGGGCTTCGCCGAGGCCATGGGCGGCACCCTCAACGCCGAGGACACGCCGGGCGGCGGGCTCACCATGGTGCTCAGCCTCCGCGCGGCGGGAGCACGCGCCGCCACCGTCCCGCCCGGAGCGGACACCGCACAGGCCCCTGACGGCACGGGCATCGCACCGGTCCCCGGCGGGTCCGGCATCGCAGAACCAGAAAGGCAGACCCTATGACCCGGGTGCTCGTGGTCGACGACGAGCCGCAGATCGTGCGCGCCCTCGTGATCAACCTCAAGGCGCGCAAGTACGAGGTCGACGCGGCCCCCGACGGCAGGACCGCGCTCGAACTCGCCGCCTCCCGCCACCCCGACGTGGTCGTCCTCGACCTGGGCCTGCCCGACATGGACGGCGTCGAGGTGATCAAGGGCCTGCGCGGCTGGACCCGGGTGCCGATCCTGGTCCTCTCCGCCCGCCACTCCTCGGACGAGAAGGTCGAGGCGCTGGACGCGGGCGCCGACGACTACGTGACCAAGCCGTTCGGCATGGACGAGCTGCTGGCCCGGCTGCGGGCCGCCGTCCGCCGGGCCGAGCCGGTCGGGCCGGGCGAGGAGGATCTGACGACCGTCGAGACCGAGGGCTTCGCCGTCGACCTCGCCGCCAAGAAGGTCAACCGAGGCGGCAAGGACGTCCGGCTCACCCCGACCGAGTGGCACCTGCTGGAGGTGCTGGTCCGCAACACCGGCCGCCTGGTCAGCCAGAAACAGCTGCTGCAGGAGGTGTGGGGACCGTCGTACGGGACCGAGACCAACTACCTGCGGGTCTACATGGCCCAGCTGCGCCGCAAGCTGGAATCGGACCCCTCCCACCCGAAGCACTTCATCACGGAGCCGGGCATGGGGTACCGGTTCGAGAAGTGAGCTGGCTTACAGCTCCGTCGGCGGGCACCGGTACGCTTCACATATGACTGCTGTTCCTCGTTCCGAAAAGCCGGCCGGCCGGTTCCGGCGCATGCTCGACCGGCTCTCCTCGTCGCAGGAGGACCTGGAGTCCGAGGAGCTGCGCGAGGACGCCGAGACGGCGGGCTGCACGAAGATCGGCGACTGCCATGACCGGCAGATCGTCACCGTAACTGGTACCTTGCGCACGGTCACCCTGCGTCCACGCGCCGGCGTCCCGGCCCTGGAGGCGGAACTGTTCGACGGCTCCGCCGCGCTGGACGTGGTGTGGCTCGGCAGGCGCTCCATCGTAGGCATAGAACCGGGGCGCAAGCTGATCGCATCGGGCCGGATCTCGATGAGCCGGGGCCGCCGGGTGCTGTTCAACCCGAAATACGAACTGCGACCCCTCGGACGGGAGTAGCCGGTGACGTCACTCGACAAGCCGACCGAAGCCACCGACCAGACTCGGCCCGACGACGCCCGCGCGGTGACCGAGGCGGCGCTGTTCGAGGCCTTCGGCGGGGTCCGCGGCATGGTCGAGACGGTCGTGCCGGGCCTGCTCTTCGTCGCGATCTTCACGGTCAACAAGGACCTGCATATCTCCGCGATCGCCGCGCTGGCGGTGTCCCTGCTGCTGGTCGTGGTCCGGCTGGCCATGAAGGACACGGTCAAGCACGCTTTCAGCGGCGTCTTCGGCGTGGCCTTCGGTGTCGTCTTCGCGATGTTCACCGGCAACGCCAAGGACTTCTACCTCCCCGGCATGCTCTACACGCTGGGCCTGGCGCTGGCGTACATCGTCACGACCCTCGCCGGGGTGCCCCTGATCGGCCTCATCCTGGGCCCGGTCTTCAAGGAGAACCTCTCCTGGCGCACCCGTAACCCCGGCCGGAAGAAGGCGTACGCCAAGGCCAGTTGGGCCTGGGGCCTGATCCTGCTCGCCAAGTGCGCGATCCTCTTCCCGCTGTACTGGTGGGCGGACACCGCCCAGCTCGGCTGGGTCCTGATCGCCCTGAAGATCCCGCCGTTCCTGCTCGCGGTCTGGCTGACCTGGCTCTTCCTGGGCAAGGCCCCCGCGCCCATCGACGTCTTCGCCGAGATGGAGGCCGAGGAGAAGGCGGAGGAGGCGCGCAAGGAGGCGCTGGCCGCGGAGGGCGGCGAGGCGCAGGGCGGCCGGCACCGCCGCGACGCGTAGACAGCCGTCGTACGACGACGAGGGGCGCCCCGGAAGAACCGGGGCGCCCCTCGTCGTCGTGGCGCCGGACCGCGTCAGGCCTCTTCCCGCCGCACCGACAGCAGTTCCTCCAGCTGTTCCTCCCGGGCCTGCGCGGCCACGAACAGCAGCTCGTCGCCCGCCTCCAGGGAGTCCTCCTTGGACGGCGTCAGCACGCGGGTCCCGCGGATGATCGTGACCAGGGAGGTGTCCTGCGGCCACTCCACGTCCCCGACCTGAGTACCGGCCAGGGCCGACTCCTCGGGCAGGGTCAGCTCGACGAGGTTGGCGTCGCCGTGGCTGAAGCGCAGCAGCCGGACCAGGTCGCCGACGCTCACCGCCTCCTCGACCAGGGCAGACATCAGACGCGGGGTGGAGACGGCCACGTCGACGCCCCAGGACTCGTTGAACAGCCACTCGTTCTTGGGGTTGTTCACCCGGGCCACGACGCGCGGAACGCCGTACTCCGTCTTGGCGAGCAGCGAGACGACCAGGTTGACCTTGTCGTCGCCGGTCGCGGCGATCACGACGTTGCAGCGCTGCAGCGCCGCCTCGTCAAGGGAGGTGATCTCACAGGCGTCGGCGAGCAGCCACTCCGCCTGCGGGACGCGCTCGACCGAGATGGCGGTCGGCGCCTTGTCGATCAGCAGGACCTCGTGGCCGTTCTCCAGCAGCTCGCCCGCGATCGAGCGGCCGACGGCGCCGGCTCCGGCAATGGCGACCCTCATCAGTGACCGCCCTCCTCTTCCGGGCCACCGGCGAAGGCCGCCTCGACCTTCTCCACGTCGTCCGTCCGCATCATCACGTGCACGAGGTCGCCCTCCTGCAGCACCGTCTGGGAGGTGGGCAGGATCGCCTCGCCCAGGCGGGTCAGGAACGCCACCCGGACGCCCGTCTCCTCCTGCAGCTTGCTGATCTTGTGGCCGACCCACTTCGGCGAGACGTGCACCTCGGCGAGCTGGACCCCGCCGGTGGGGTCGCGCCACAGCGGCTCGGCCCCGGAGGGCAGCAGGCGGCGCAGCATCTGGTCGGCGGTCCAGCGGACCGTGGCCACCGTCGGGATGCCCAGGCGCTGGTAGACCTCGGCGCGGCGGGGGTCGTAGATGCGGGCGGCCACGTTCTCCACGCCGAACATCTCACGGGCCACGCGCGCGGAGATGATGTTGGAGTTGTCACCGCTGGAGACGGCGGCGAAGGCGCCGGCCTCCTCGATGCCCGCCTCGCGCAGGGTGTCCTGGTCGAACCCGACCCCGGTGACCCGGCGTCCCCCGAACCCCGGGCCCAGCCGGCGGAAGGCAGTGGGGTCCTGGTCGATCACGGCGACCGTGTGGCCCTGTTGCTCCAGGGTCTGGGCAAGAGCGGAACCCACTCTTCCGCAGCCCATGATGACGATGTGCACGACCGTCCTTCCGGTGTCCAAAAGTTACTGCTCGGGATCAGGGTCTCAGACCGACGCCCAAAGCTACACACGGGCGCCGTGGGGTGGGCACCCCTGTGCCTGGCCCGGCGGGAGCCGCCTGCGAGTGATGCTGCGCACGCTGCACAGGGTCAGGATTCCGAGGCCGGCCAGGGCGAGCACCGCCCCGATCAGCACCGCGGTCGCGGGCATGTAACCTCCGAAGTGCGAAGACAGACGGGGTTTGCCATCTAGACATGGAGGGCACACCAACCACGGATTCCGCAGTTCCGTGCGCCCCCGAATTCACTCGTGAGGCAGATCGCGCATGCCGGGTGGGCGGGTGCCAGTTCGAAGGCTTACGATCCTCTCTCGTGTCCAAACTGACCGACGTGCCCAAACGGATCCTGATCGGGCGCGCACTGCGCAGTGACCGGCTGGGCGAAACGCTCCTGCCGAAGCGCATCGCACTCCCCGTCTTCGCCTCCGACCCGCTGTCCTCCGTCGCCTACGCGCCGGGGGAGGTCCTGCTGGTCCTGTCCATCGCGGGCGTGTCGGCGTACCACTTCAGCCCCTGGATCGCCGTCGCGGTCGTCGTGCTGATGTTCACCGTGGTCGCCTCCTACCGGCAGAACGTCCACGCCTACCCGAGCGGCGGCGGTGACTACGAGGTCGCCACCACCAACCTCGGTCCCAAGGCCGGCCTCACCGTGGCCAGCGCCCTGCTCGTGGACTACGTCCTCACGGTCGCCGTCTCCATCGCCTCCGGCATCGAGAACCTCGGCTCCGCGATCCCCTTCGTGGTCGAGCACAAGGTGCTCTGCGCGGCCGCCGTCATCGTCCTGCTGACGCTGATGAACCTGCGCGGCGTGAAGGAGTCCGGCAAGCTCTTCGCGATCCCGACGTACGTGTTCGTCGGCGGCGTCTTCGTCATGATCGCGTGGGGTGCGTTCCGGGGCCTCGTCCTCGGCGACACCATGCATGCGCCGACGGCCGACTACCACATCAAGGCCGAGCACCAGGGGCTCGCGGGCTTCGCGCTCGTCTTCCTGCTGCTGCGCGCCTTCTCCTCCGGCTGTGCCGCCCTGACGGGCGTGGAGGCCATCTCCAACGGGGTCCCGGCCTTCCGCAAGCCCAAGTCGAAGAACGCGGCGACCACGCTCGCGATGATGGGCCTGCTCGCCGTCACCATGTTCTGCGGCATCATCGCCCTCGCGATGGCGACGAAGGTCCGGATGGCCGAGCACCCCGCCACCGACCTGATCCACAACGGCGTCCCGGTCGGTTCCGGCTACGTCCAGAACCCGGTGATCTCCCAGGTCGCCGAGGCGGTCTTCGGCAAGGGCAGCTTCCTGTTCATCCTGCTGGCCGCCGCCACCGCGCTGGTGCTGTTCCTGGCCGCCAACACGGCCTACAACGGCTTCCCGCTGCTCGGCTCGATCCTCGCCCAGGACCGCTACCTGCCGCGCCAGCTGCACACCCGCGGCGACCGGCTCGCCTTCTCCAACGGCATCGTGCTGCTCGCCGGCGCGGCGGCCCTCCTCGTGGTCATCTACGGCGCGGACTCCACGCGGCTGATCCAGCTCTACATCGTCGGCGTGTTCGTGTCCTTCACGCTCAGCCAGACCGGCATGGTCCGGCACTGGAACCGCCACCTCGCCGTCGAGAAGGACCCGGCCAAGCGCCGCCACATGGTCCGCTCCCGCGCGATCAACGCCTTCGGCGCCTTCTTCACCGGCCTGGTGCTGGTCGTCGTCCTGGTCACCAAGTTCACGCACGGTGCCTGGGTGGCCCTGCTCGGCATGTGCATCTTCTACGCGACGATGACGGCGATCCGGAAGCACTACGACCGCGTCGCCGAGGAGATCGCGGCCCCCGAGGGCCCGGCCGACGACATGGTCCGCCCGTCCCGGGTCCACTCCGTCGTCCTGATCTCCAAGATCCACCGCCCGACGCTCCGTGCCCTGGCCTACGCCAAGCTGATGCGCTCGGACACCCTTGAGGCGCTGACGGTCAACGTCGACCCGGCCGAGACCAAGGCCCTGCGCGAGGAGTGGGAGCGGCGCGGGATCGACGTACCGCTGAAGGTCCTCGACTCGCCGTACCGCGAGGTCACCCGCCCGGTGATCGAGTACGTCAAGAGCCTGCGCAAGGAGTCCCCGCGCGACGCGGTCTCCGTGATCATCCCCGAGTACGTGGTCGGCCACTGGTACGAGCACCTGCTGCACAACCAGAGCGCCCTGCGCCTCAAGGGCCGCCTGCTCTTCACCCCGGGGGTCATGGTGACCTCGGTGCCGTACCAGCTGCAGTCCTCCGAGGCGGCCAAGCTGCGGGCCCGCAAGCGGCAGGAGTGGAACGCCCCGGGTGCGGTCCGGCGCGGCCCGGCGGTGGAGCGGCCGAAGGAGTCCTCGGCGGCCAAGGACTGAGGCACGGCGGGGAGGCCGTAGACTGGTGGGCTGTTGTCCGGCCCACCGGTGTGCGGCCGTACCCGTGTCCTTCCTCGCCTCCCCCTTCTCGATCTGGAGTCACCCCACCATGCAGGCAGAACCGACGAAGTCTCTGGTGGGCGAGGAGTACGAGGTCGAGGTCGGCCCCGTCGCCCACGGCGGCCACTGCATCGCCCGTACGTCCGAGGGGCAGGTGCTGTTCGTCCGGCACACGCTGCCCGGCGAGCGGGTGGTGGCCCGGGTGACCGAGGGCGAGGAGGGCGCCCGCTTCCTGCGCGCCGACGCGGTGGAGATCCTCCAGGCGTCCAAGGACCGCGTCGAGGCGCCCTGCCCCTTCGCCGGCCCCGGCCGCTGCGGCGGCTGCGACTGGCAGCACGCCAAGCCGGGCGCCCAGCGCCGGCTGAAGGCCGACGTCATCGCCGAACAGCTGCGGCGGCTCGCCGGCCTCACCCCCGAGGAGGCCGGCTGGGACGGCACCGTGGTCCCGGCCGAGGGCGACAAGCTGCCCGCGGGCCAGGTGCCCCAGTGGCGGACCAGGGTGCAGTACGCGGTGGACGCGGACGGCAACGCGGGCCTTCGCCGCCACCGCTCGCACGAGGTCGAGCCCATCGATCACTGCATGATCGCCGCGGCCGGCGTCAGCGAACTGGGCATCGAGGACCGGGACTGGTCCGGCATGGCCTCCGTCGAGGCGATCGCCGCGACGGGGTCCCAGGACCGCATGGTGATCCTGGAGCCGAAGCCGGGCGCACGGCTGCCGCTCGTCGAGCTGGACCGGCCCGTCTCCGTGATGCGCGTCGACGAGAAGGACGGCGGCATCCACCGCGTCCACGGCCGCGCGTTCGTGCGTGAGCGCGCCGACGACCACACCTACCGCGTCGGCAGCGGCGGCTTCTGGCAGGTCCACCCGCAGGCGGCCGACACCCTCGTCAAGGCCGTCATGCAGGGCCTGCTGCCCCGCAAGGGTGAGATGGCCCTCGACCTCTACTGCGGCGTCGGCCTCTTCGCCGGAGCCCTCGCCGACCGCCTCGGCGAGAAGGGCGCGGTCCTCGGCATCGAGTCCGGCAAGCGGGCGGTGGAGGACGCGCGGCACAACCTGGCCGACTTCCCCCGCGTCCGCATCGAGCAGGGCAAGGTCGAGTCGGTGCTGCCGCGCACCGGCATCACCGAGGTCGACCTCGTCGTCCTCGACCCGCCCCGCGCCGGCGCCGGCCGCCGCACGGTCGAACACCTCTCCTCCCTCGGCCCCCGCCGCATCGCCTACGTCGCCTGCGACCCCGCCGCCCTGGCCAGGGACCTGGGGTACTTCCGGGACGGGGGGTACCGGGTGCGGACGCTGCGGGCGTTCGACCTGTTCCCGATGACGCACCACGTGGAGTGCGTGGCGATCCTTGAGCCTGCCGCGAAGAGCCTCTGACCTGCCAGTTCCGTAATTTCTGAGGTTCCGGGCGGGTCGGCCGGGGAAACGTCCTGACGCTCGTCCGACTGATTCCGGCGGAGCGTCACGACGTCTGCCCGGTGGGCTGGCGGCCCCAAGGCGAAGGTCCTGGCAGGCGCCGGCCTTGGCGGCCCCGACGCGCTACCTGGAATCAGCGGCGGGGTTCGCCCGTGCGGTTGCTCGCGGCGTGTGCCACCGCTTCGGCGACGGGATCAGGCCCTTGGGCGAGTTCCAGGACGAGCCCTGCGGTAGCAGGCGTGGCGAGCAGGCAGGCCAGGACCTCTGCGACGTCGTCGCGGGTGACCTGGCCCACGCTCCTCTCCGCGGTGAGGCGTACCGCGCCGGTGCCGGGAGCGTCGGTGAGGGCTGCGGGGCGCAGGATGGTCCAGTCGAGGTCCTGTGCCATGACGTGGTCGTCGGCGGCGGTCTTGGCGTGAACGTAGGCGGCCCAGACGTCGTCGGCGTGAGCCGGGGGCGGACTGCCGGCGCCGCGGGTGGAGACCATCACGTACCGCCGGACGTCTGCCCGCAGGGCGGCCTCGGCCAGAAGCACTGCGGCCTGGTGATCGACGGTGTACTTGCGGGCTGCGCCGCTGCCGGGGCCGGCGCCGGCGGCGAAGACCACGGCATCGGCTCCGGACAGGGCCGCGGCGACGTCGTCGGACGACGCCGCCTCGAGATCGCAGACGATCGGCCGTACTCCGTCGTCCAACAGGTCAGTGCTGTGGGCGGGGTTACGGATGAGCCCCACGACGCTGTCTCCCCGGGCGGTGAGGAGTCGGCCCAGACGCCGGGCGATCTGGCCGTGCCCGCCGGCGATGGCGATCTTCATGAACGTCTCCTCGTGCGTGATCAGAAGGTGATGCGGACTTTCAGAGCCGTCCGGTCGTCCATGGCGCGGTAGCCGTCCGGCACCCCGTCGAGGTCGACGGTGCGGTCGAAGACCGGAGCGGGATCGATGACGCCCGCCAGCACATCGGTGAGCAGTTCGGGTATGTAGGCGCGTGCCGGGGCGACGCCACCTGCCAGAGTGATGTTCCGGTCGAACATCCGGGCGATGTCCACGCCGGCGCTGCCGCCGTGCGGTACGCCGACATAACCCACGGCGCCGCCGTCGCGAGTGAGGGAGATGGCGGTACGCATCGACTCCTCCGTTCCGACGGCTTCCAGTACGGCGTGTGCGCCCTGGCCGCCGGTCATCTCCCGGATCGCCTCGATCGCTGCCTGGCCGCGCTCGGCGACGACGTCGGTGGCGCCGAACGAACGGGCGATGTCCGTGCGGCTCCGGTGGCGGCCGAGCGCGATGATCCGGTCGGCGCCGAGTCGGCGGGCGGCGAGCACGCCGCACAGGCCGACCGCTCCGTCGCCCACGACGGCGACCGTGGCTCCGGGACGGACCCGCGCCGAGACGGCAGCGTGGTGTCCGGTGCTCATCACGTCGGCGAGGGCCAGCAGGCCCGGGAGGAGCTTTTCGTCGGTGACGGCGTCCCGGGGGAGTTCGACGAGGGTCCCGTCGGCGTAGGGCACACGGACCGCTTCCCCCTGGCCCCCGTCGGATCCGACCTCTCCCCAGAACCCGCCGTGCGGGCAGGAGGTCTGCAGGCCCTGCCGGCAGTAGTCGCACGTGCCGTCGGACCAGACGAAGGGTGCGACCACGAAGTCACCTGGAGCGAAACCGGTGACCTCGGAGCCGACCTCCTCCACGACCCCGAGGAACTCGTGCCCGATGCGCTGGCCGGCCACGCGTGAGGCCACCCCGCGGTAGGCCCAGAGGTCACTGCCGCAGATACAGGCGCTGACCACGCGCACCACCGCGTCCGCAGGGTGCTGGATCCGGGGGTCCGGGACCTCCTCGACGCGGATGTCGTTCGGTCCATGGATCACGGTGGCGCGCATGTCGGGAACTCCTGATGCTGCTCAACGGGGTGGGACAGGCTGCCCAGCGTCCTCGCATGAGGTCTTTTCTGTCCAGCTACATCAGGTACATCATTCATTTAAGCTGAACTAATGCTCGATGTTCGACGACTGGTCCTTCTGCGCGATCTGGCCGCACACGGCACCGTGACCGCTGTGGCGGAACTGCACGGCGTCACCCCCTCCGCCGTCTCGCAGCAGCTCCGGCTCCTGGAGGAGGAGTCCCACACGCGCCTGCTGGAACGCACGGGCCGGTCCATTTACCTGACGCCCGCCGGGCACCGGCTGGCCGAAGACACCGAGCACGTGATCGACGCCCTCGAACGTGCGCAACGCCACCTGCGCAGCCATGCCACGGAGCCGGCCGGGCCACTCCACCTCGCCGCCTTCCCCAGCGCCCTCGCCCCGCTGGCAGCCCCACTCGGCCGGGCGCTGGAAGACGCCCACCCCGGGCTGGTCCTGCACATCACCGAGGCCGAACCCGAACTCGCCGTGCGCCTGCTGCTCCAGCGACGCGTCGACCTCGCGCTGGTCTACCGCTACACGAACCTCGCTGATCCCGTGCCCCTGGGCGTCGAGACCCACCAGTTGCATGTCGACCCGCTGGTCGCCGTGGTCCGGCGTGATCACCCAGCGGCCGCCGCGGAAGGGTCTCCCCTCGCTTTGCGGGACCTCGCGCACACACCGTGGATCACGGCCCGCGCGGACACCGCCTGCGGCGCAGCCGTCCTCCACGCCTGCCGGTCGGCGGGGTTCACTCCGCAGATACAGCACACCTGCTCCGACTTCAACGCCATGATCGCCCTCGCGGCGAGCGGTGGCCACCCTGTCGTCCTCCCTCGCATGGCCGCCGTGCATCTCCCGCCCACGCTGGTCGCGCGGCCGGTGGCCGACCCCGCGCTCGCTCGCACGATCGAGATCGCCACCCGGATCGACGCAGGCCACGAACCCGCGATCGGAGCCTGCCTCGATGTACTGCGGTCCCTTGCGCCGAGCAGTACGCATGACGGCGCAGGTGCCACAAGCCATCTGCCGGGAGGCCGCTGAACCCGGTCACCGGCACTCAGGAACGTGATCACCCGTAGGCCCGTACTGATGACAGCCTGCGCGCGGAACGGAACTCTGCGCGAACGCGGCGCCGGAGTCGACGGCGGCGGACCCGCCTCCCAGTTCCAGGGGCACCGGCTTCGGCAACTGTGCGCACGCGGCGGCCACTTGCTGCCCGGCGCTGCGGGATCCGGTGAACGACACCTTGTCGGCGTCAGGGCGGGAGACCAGACAGGCGCCGGTGTCGCGGCTGCCCGGAGCGAGGGTCTGCGGCAACGCGGGGAGCCGGGCCGGTTCAGCGCGGATCGGCCCACAGGGCCCGGAGTTCGCCGCGTGGATCACGGTGGGTGGTCGGTGATGTCGCAAAGCGCATGACGGACCGGTCTGGTTCGCCGTAGGCGGCCCAGCCGGGATCGCCAGTGGTGGCGAAGGATACCCAGGCGGCGTGCATGGTCTCCGCGATCGCCTGCGGCGGGCTGTCGCCGAGCAGGAGCGCGAAGGCCGGGTCGGCCAGGTTGTCGAAGACGAAGGGGACGTCCAGCGCATGGCACGCGCCCAGTGCGCCGTCGTAGGCGGGGGAGGGCCAGGCGAACTCGTAGACGAAGGCGCGAGCACCGTGGCGTGCCTGGGCCTCGGCCAGGCGCAGCGCGGGCAGGCGGTAGAACCAGTCCGTGGCGATGTCCGCGAACACCTCGCCGGGGCTCGCTCCGGGGACAGCGGCGCGGTAGGCGGTGACGCCGCTGCCGGGCGGCAGGCCGTACGCGGCGGCGGTGCGTTCCACGAGTTCGTCGGTCACCGGACCGCTCAGTCCGGAGGGCACGGTGAACAGGCGGAACTCGTCACTGGTGCAGCTCACCAGGACGTCGACACCCGCCGCCACCGGGAACGGCCGACGCGTCGTCGCTGCGTCTGTGCGTCTCCGGCGGCGCTGCCCTGCCGGTCGAGGTCCTGCGCGGCTTCGAGACGGCCTTCGGCTGCACCGTCCTCGAGGGGTACGGCCTCTCGGAGACCTCACCGGTCGTCTCCTTCAACCACCCCGAGGGCCCCCGTCGGCCCGGCACCATCGGCACCCCGATCGAGGGCGTGCGCATGCGGATCCAGGACGACCGGGGCCGCCCGCTCCCGGACGGCGAGCCGGGCGAGATCCAGGGGCGGCTCTGCACCCGCGCCGCCCTGGACGCAGCTCTCGCCGCCGACCGCCGCCGACCGGCGCCGACTGCGCAGACCGCTGCCGGCGCTGCTGGCGCTGCCGGGGCGCGTCGGCTCGAGGCGGTTGCTGAGAACGACCGACTTCGCCTTCCTGCCGGCTCTGAGCCTTTCCGGCCGTACGGCGGCACCGGGCGCGCACCGCGTTCGGCGCGAGCCGACTGCCCCGGTGCCTTCCTGGCAGTCGGCTCCGCCTGATGACCGGCTCACCCGGGGGCCACGGGGCCGCGGGCCACCGTCCGGTCACGGCGGTCGGTCACATGTTGATCATGTGGCCGGCCAGGCCGTGGATGGCCTCCTTGACCGCTTCGCCGAGCGTGGGGTGCGCGTGGACGTTGCGGGCGACCTCGTGGACCGTCAGGTCCCACTGCTGGGCCAGGGTCAGTTCCGGCAGCAGTTCGGTGACCTCGGGACCGATGAGGTGGGCGCCGAGGAGTTCGCCGTGCGTCCGGTCGCTGATGACCTTGACGAAGCCCACGGGGTGTCCCAGGCCGTGTGCCTTGCCGTTGGCGGTGAAGGGGAACTTGGCCACCTGGACGTCGAAGCCGCGCTCGCGCGCCTGCGCCTCCGTCCAGCCGAAGCTGGCCACCTGCGGCTGGCAGTAGGTCGCCCGCGGGATCATGGTGTAGTCCAGCTCCATGGTCTCCGCGTCGGCGATCGTCTCGGCCGCCACGACGCCCATGGACTCGGCGGCGTGCGCCAGCATCAGCTTGGCGGTGACGTCCCCGATCGCGAAGATGTGCGGCACATTGGTGCGGCAGCGTCCGTCGACGTCGATGGCGCCGCGCTCGGTCAGGCGGACGCCGGTGTTCTCCAGGCCGTAGCCCTGGACGTTCGGGGCGAAGCCGATGGCCTGGAGCACCTTGCCGGCCTCCAGGACCCGGCGCTCGCCGCCCTTGTTGACGGTCACACGGACGCGCGGGCCGGAATCGTCGATGGTCTCGACGGCGGTGCCCGTGAGAACCTCGATGCCGAGCTTGCGGTAGTGCTTCGCCAGCTCCTTGGAGATGTCCTCGTCCTCCAGCGGGACCATGCGGTCGAGGAACTCGACGATGGTGACGTCCACGCCGTAGCTGCGCAGCACATAGGCGAATTCCACACCGATGGCGCCGGCGCCCGCGATGACGATGCTGTCCGGCAGCGTCTCGCTCAGGATCTGGCTCTCGTAGGTGACCACGCGATCGGACAGGGCGGTGCCGGGCAGCAGCCGGGGGGTGGCGCCGGCCGCGATGATGCAGTGGCCGAAGGTCACCGTCTCCGTACGCCCGTCCGGGTAGGTCACCGTCAGGGTGTGGTCGTCGGTGAAGGCACCCCGCCCCTCGAGCTGGGTGATGGCGTTCTTCTTCATCAGGTAGTGGACGCCCTTGACGCGGCCGTCGGCGACCTTGCGGCTGCGCTCGTGGGCGACCCCGTAGTCCGCGGTGACGTGATCGCCCACGGAGATCCCGTACGCCTTGGCCTCGTTCGTGACGAACTGCACCATCTCGGCATTGCGCAGCAGTGCCTTGGAGGGGATGCAGCCGACGTTGAGGCAGACGCCGCCCCAGTACCGCTCCTCCACCACCGCCGTGGTCAGACCGAGTTGCGCGCTGCGAACCGCGGCCGTGTAACCGCCCGGGCCCGCTCCTAGAACAAGTACATCGAAATGTTGGCTCACAAAGAGTCGATCCTCGTCCGGCTGTGCCTCGACGCGCAACCCGTTACGTCGCCGCAACACCCCCCACCCCACCGGGAAAAGGGCCCGGCCTGCGGTTACGCGGATGATCACGACGGCACGTGACAGGGGTTGGGGGAGAGGACGGCACGGGACCACGGACCCTGCCGACCGGCCCACCACGCCGGATTCCGGGCACGCCCGGTGGCCCGCCGCGCCGGTGAACGCGACGGGCTGACGGGCAGGTACCGCGACGGGCTGCCGCGCCGGTGGACGCGACGGCCCCGGGCCGGTGACGCGACGGGCCGGAGATCAGCTTCCGGTGGTGGGAGCCGCCTGTCCCTCGAAGGCCGCCAGGATCCGTTCCGCCGCCAGGGTCGCCGTCAGCCGGCCCTCCCTGACCTGCCGTTCGAGGTCCGGCGCGGCCTCGCGCACCGCCGGGTCGGCGTACAGCCGGCCGAGCAGCTCGTCGCGGACCATCGCCCAGGTCCAGCCGACCTGCTGGTCCCGCCGCTTGGCGGCCAGCCGCCCGGTGGAGTCCAGCAGCGTACGGTGCTGCTCCAGCCGCTCCCAGACCGTGTCCAGGCCCGCGGACTCACGGGCGCTGCAGTGCAGCACCGGCGGCGTCCAGAAGGCGTCCTTGCCGTGCATCAGCCTGAGCGCGCCCGCCAGCTCCCGGGCCGCGGCCCGGGCGTCGCGCTCGTGCGGGCCGTCCGCCTTGTTGACGGCGATCACGTCGGCCAGCTCCAGGACACCCTTCTTGATGCCCTGCAGCTGGTCACCCGTGCGGGCCAGGGTCAGCAACAGGAAGGAGTCGACCATCTCGGCGACCGTGGTCTCCGACTGGCCGACGCCGACGGTCTCCACGAGGATCACGTCGTAGCCGGCCGCCTCCATCACCACCATCGACTCCCGGGTGGCCTTGGCGACCCCGCCCAGCGTGCCCGCGCTGGGGGAGGGGCGCACGAAGGCGTCCGGGTCCACCGCCAGACGTTCCATCCGGGTCTTGTCGCCCAGGATCGAACCTCCGGTGCGCGTGGAGGACGGGTCCACGGCGAGGACCGCCACCCGGTGGCCCAGCGAGGTCAGCATCGTGCCGAACGCGTCGATGAACGTCGACTTGCCGACACCCGGCACCCCGCTCACGCCGATCCGCCGCGCCCGGCCGCTGTGCGGCAGCAGCTCGGTGAGCAACTGCTGGGCCAGCGCCCGGTGCTGTGGCCGGGTGGACTCGACGAGCGTGATGGCGCGGGCCACCAGGGCCCGCCTCCCGTCGAGCACACCCTTCACATACGTGTCGAGATCGATCGCTGCCATCGGCCGCTACAGCTCGTGGCCGAGGCCGGCCGACAGCCGCTTGACCAGGTCGTGGGCCGCGTCCGGGATCACCGTCCCGGGCGGGAACACGGCCGTGGCACCCATCTCCAGCAGCGTCGGCACGTCCTGCGGCGGGATCACCCCGCCGACCACGATCATGATGTCCTCGCGGCCCTCCGCGGCGAGCTGCTCGCGCAGCGCCGGGACGAGCGTGAGGTGACCGGCGGCCAGCGAGGACACCCCGACCACGTGCACGTCCGCCTCGACCGCCTGCCGGGCGACCTCCTCCGGCGTCTGGAACAGCGGGCCGACGTCGACGTCGAAGCCGAGGTCGGCGAACGCGGTCGCGATCACCTTCTGGCCGCGGTCGTGGCCGTCCTGGCCCATCTTGGCGACCAGGATGCGCGGCCGGCGCCCCTCGGCCTCGTCGAACGCGTCCACCAGGGCCCGGGTGCGGTCCACGGACGGGGACTGGCCTGCTTCGTTGCGGTACACACCGGAGATCGTACGGATCTGGCTCGCGTGCCGGCCGTACACCTTCTCCAGGGCGTCGGAGATCTCGCCGACGGTCGCCTTGGCGCGGGCCGCCCGCACCGCCAGCTCCAGCAGGTTGTCCTTCCCGTCTGCCGCCCGGGTCAGCGCGTCCAGCGCGTCCCGGCACGCGGCCTCGTCCCGCTCCGCCCGCAGCCGCCGCAGCTTCTCGATCTGCTGGGCGCGCACGGAGGAGTTGTCGACCTTCAGGACCTCGATCTGCTCGTCGCTGTCCACCCGGTACTTGTTCACGCCGATCACCGGCTGCCGCCCGGAGTCGATGCGGGCCTGGGTGCGGGCCGCCGCCTCCTCCACCCGCAGCTTCGGGATGCCGGCGTCGATGGCCTGCGCCATGCCGCCCGCCTGCTCGACCTCCTGGATGTGCGCCCAGGCCTTGCGGGCGAGGTCGTACGTCAGCTTCTCCACGTAGGCGCTGCCGCCCCACGGGTCGATGACCCGGGTGGTGCCGGACTCCTGCTGGATGAGCAGCTGGGTGTTGCGGGCGATCCGCGCCGAGAAGTCCGTCGGCAGCGCGAGCGCCTCGTCGAGCGCGTTGGTGTGCAGCGACTGGGTGTGGCCCTGGGTCGCCGCCATCGCCTCCACGGCCGTACGCGTGACGTTGTTGAACACGTCCTGCGCGGTCAGCGACCAGCCCGAGGTCTGCGAATGGGTGCGCAGGGAGAGGGACTTGCCGTTCTTCGGCTCGAACTGGGAGACCAGCTTGGCCCACAGCAGGCGGGCCGCCCGCATCTTGGCGATCTCCATGAAGAAGTTCATGCCGATCGCCCAGAAGAAGGAGAGCCGCGGCGCGAACGCGTCCACGTCCAGGCCCGCTTCCCGGCCCGCGCGGATGTACTCGACGCCGTCCGCGAGGGTGTACGCCAGCTCCAGGTCGGCCGTCGCACCCGCCTCCTGGATGTGGTAGCCGGAGATGGAGATGGAGTTGTAGCGGGGCATCCGCTGCGAGGCGTACGCGAAGATGTCGGAGATGATCCGCATCGACGGCTTCGGCGGATAGATGTAGGTGTTGCGGACCATGAACTCCTTCAGAATGTCGTTCTGAATGGTTCCGGCCAGCTTCTCGGGCGGTACGCCCTGTTCCTCCGCCGCCACGATGTACAGCGCCAGCACCGGCAGCACGGCGCCGTTCATCGTCATCGACACGGTCATCTTGTCCAGCGGGATGCCGTCGAACAGCTGCCGCATGTCGTAGATGGAGTCGATGGCCACGCCCGCCATGCCGACGTCGCCGGTGACACGCGGGTGGTCGCTGTCGTAGCCCCGGTGCGTGGGCAGGTCGAAGGCGACCGACAGGCCCTTCTGGCCGGCCGCCAGGTTGCGCCGGTAGAACGCGTTGGACTCCTCGGCGGTGGAGAAGCCCGCGTACTGGCGGATGGTCCAGGGCTGGTTGACGTACATCGTCGGGTAGGGGCCGCGCAGGTACGGCGCCATGCCCGGGTACGTGCCGAGGAAGTCCAGGCCCTCCAGGTCACGGCCGGTGTACAGCGGCTTGACCCCGATGCCCTCCGGGGTCTCCCACAGCGGCTGCCCGGTCCCGGTGGCCCGCTCGACGGCGGCACTCCACTCGCCGTGGGTGCCGTCGGTGACCGGGGTTCCCAGCTCGATGCCGGAGAAGTCGGGGATTCCCATCAGGACACTCCCATGCGGTCGAGGGTCGCGGACAGCACGTCCACGGCGTCACAGCCCGCGTAGACGTACGAGTCGATGCCGGAGTGGTCGCCCCGGCCCGCGAGGAACACATGCCGGGCACCGGCCGCGCGCAGCGACTCGGCGGCCGGCCCGGCCTGTTCGGCGTAGACCGCGTCGCTGGAGCACAGCACGGCCTCGGTGGCGCCGCTGTCCTCGAAGCGGCCCTCGGTGACCGGTTCGATGCCGCCGGCCTGGAAGAGGTTGGCGGCGAAGGTCGCGCGCGCGGTGTACTCGGCGGCCGAACCGATCGTGGCGAGGAAGATCCGGGGCCGGGCGCCGGTCGCCGCCAGATGGGCGTCGGAGCGGGCGCGCAGCTCCTCGTACGCCTCGTCGCGGCGCACGCGCGGCAGACCGCCCGAGGGCGGCTCGGGCGCGGGCGCCCGCTCCACCGGCTTCTCGGCCAGCAGCGGGAACTCGCTGACGCCGGTGATGGGTTCGCGCCGCTTGGCGAGCCTCTTGGACCGCTCCGCCCAGGTCGTCGCCAGGTCGGTGCGGATCCGGCCGGAGCGCAGGCCGGCCGCCTGGCCGCCGTCGCGCTCGACGGACCGGAAGTACTGCCAGGCGGCCTCGGCGAGTTCGTCCGTCAGCCGCTCGACGTACCAGGAGCCGCCCGCCGGGTCGATGACCCGGGCCAGGTGGGACTCCTCGATCAGGATGGAGGAGGTGTTGCGGGCGATCCGCCGGGCGAACGCGTCGGGCAGCCCGAGTGCGTGGTCGAACGGCAGCACGGTGACGGCGTCGGCGCCCCCGACGCCGGCGGCGAGCGTCGCGACCGTGGTGCGGAGCATGTTCACCCACGGGTCGCGGCGGCTCATCATCACCGGCGAGGTCACCACGTGCTGCGCCTGCGCGCCCGCGGCCGGCGCCCCGCACACCTCGGCGACCCGCGCCCACAGCCGGCGCGCCGCGCGCAGCTTGGCGATGGTCAGGAACTGGTCGGCGGTGGCCGCGTAGCGGAACTCCAGCTGCGCGGCGGCCTGCTCGATGTCCAGGCCGGCCTCGGTCAGCTCCCGCAGATAGGCCACGCCGGTGGCCAGCGAGGCGCCCAGCTCCTGCGCCGCCGAGCCGCCCGCCTCGTGGTACGGCAGCGCGTCCACGGTCAGCGCGCGCAGGCCCGGGTACTGCTCGGCGCAGCGCGCGGCCAGCGCGGCGTACGGCGTGAAGCCGAGGGGTGTTCCGGTACGGGCCTCGTAGCCGAGCGGATCGCCGCCCAGGGAGCCTCGTACGTCCTTGGCGTCCACGCCCTTCTCCGCGTACAGCCGCAGCAGGGCCTCGGCGGCCTGCTCGGTGTCGCGGCCCGCGTCCAGGACGACCGGCGCCAGGTCGAGGTAGACACCGTCGAGGGCACGGTCCAGCGCGGAGACCGGGATGCCGCCCTCGCCCAGCACCAGCCAGAGCGAGGTGCCGCCGTTCTCCAGGTCGGCGAGCACGGCGTCCTCCGTGAGCGCCGTGTGCCGCTGCCGGACGTCCCAGCCGCTCGTGATGGTGCCTTCCGGCCGGCTGCCCCGCACGAAGGGGGCGAAGCCCGGCAGGCCGGGGTCGGGCGCGCTGTCGCGCGCGGTGTACAGGGGCCGGGTGCGCAGCCCGTCCTCCAGCGTCGTGGACAGGGCGTCCTCAGCTGCCTCGCCGGAGAGTTCCTTGCCCGACTTGCGCAGTACGCCCTCGACCAGGCGTTGCCACTGCTCGTGTGTCGCGTCAGGGAACTCGGCGGCCAGTGAGAGCCCGTCGTCAGGCAGGACCGTCATGCTGCGGATGCTAGGGCAGGGCGCCGAACAGGGGGTGGAGCACGGGCTGTGAGGTTTCTCTTCTTGCGGTGGTGACCTGTGCCGCTCCGCTCCCGCCGCGGGGGTGATACCCGACGGGCCGGGCGGGTTCCGGTCCCTCCGTGCGGGGTTTTGCCGGGGCCGGTACGGGGCCGGTACGAAGGACCGGCGAGAGGGCGCGCGGCCCGGGCGGGTGCCGCTGTCCGACGGTACCGCGAACGCGTCCGACGCGTACCGCGAACGCGTCCGGCGGTGCCCGGAGTTCGGCGATCGCCGTGGTGGTGCGGGGGCGAACCGGTGCCGGGCGCGGCGCGCGGGTTCCCGGACCGGCGGACACCGCCGACGATGTCCGCCGATCGGATGTCGCCTGTCGTTTTTCCGGCAGGCGCACGGCACCGGACGCTAGTGATGGCGGGTGGGCGGGGCGCCGAAGCCGGTGAAGAGTCGGGTAGGGGCCCGGTAAGGAACGGCCCATTTGGGACATAGGGCTTGAACTGCCCCGATGGATCCGTGCTGTAGCGGTCGCGCACCGTGTCGTTGTTGGGCCGAACAGGTGACTTGGCGTAAGAATTGGCTGGTGCAGGGATTGAGTGCGAGTCAGGTCGGGGGGAGCCGGTGAGCCGTTACGACGTCACCGATGAACAGTGGGAAGGGCTCGCCCAGGTCGTGCCGCTGCGGGGCCGGGACGCCTGGCCGTCCGCGGTGAGCCACCGCTCGCTGCCCGACGCCGAGACCGAGACCCGGCGCCGGTTCGTGGTTCTGCGCGTCAACGTCTTCGCGGACGCCCGGGAAGTCGCCGAGACCCTGATGGCCGGGGTGCCGGTCCTGCTCGACCTGTCCGGCGCGGAGGGCGACGTCGCCAAGCGCGTCCTCGACTTCAGCACGGGCGTCGTCTTCGGCCTGGGCAGTGGGATGCACCGCGTGGACCGCAACGTCTTCCTCCTCACCCCGCCCGGCACGGAGGTCAGCGGGCTGATGGAGGGCGCGGGCCTCTCGGGCGGCTGACACCCGGCCCGCACCGCCCGTGCCGCCTGCGTGGCCCGCGCTGTCCGTGCCGCTCGCGCCGCCCGTGCCGCCCGGGGTGGCGGCGGTCGCGTGGGCGTGGGTGGGCGCCTCGGGCGCCTGCGTCCCCCGATCGTAGGAAGGTGGCGGCGGCGAAACGGTTCGGCGTGCCTGCGGAGCCCTACGGTCCGCATATGGCCGTGCCCTCCGTGTCCGCCGAGCCCTCCGTGCCCTCCGTGTCCGCCGAGCTGTCGGCGGCCGATGTGTCCGCCGAGCCGCCGGCGGCCGATGTGTCCGCCGGGACCGTCCCCGCGCGGTCCCGCCCGCCCCTCGACATCCGCTGCCGGATCACCGAGCTGCGCCTGTCGGCCTTCGCCGGGCACCGGCGGGCCGGGTTCCCGCTGGGACCGGTCACCTTGTTCGCGGGGCCGAGCGGGGCGGGCAAGACGACCGCGCTCGCCGCGTACGAGGCGCTGGCACGGCTCGGCGGCGGCGCCCCGCTCGCGGAGGCGTTCTTGGACCCGGTCGCCTGCGTGCCGGAGCGGGCGCGCCCCGACGCGGAGGGGCGCCGGGGGTTCCGGATCGGGTGTACGGCCGACGGGGCGGAGGGTCCGGTCCGGCTCGACGTCGCCGTACAGGCCGAGCCGGACCTGCGGATCGTGGGGGAGCGGCTGACCGCGCGGGGCGTCGTCCTGCTGGAGACCGCGCTGCGCGACCCCGGGCGCCGTACCGTCCAGGCCGCCTGGCACACCGCGGGTTCCGCACCCGTGACCCGCGCCCCGCTCCCGGACGACCGCCTGGGCACCGCCCTGCTGCCGCTGCGCGTGGCCGGCAAGACTGACGGGCAGCGGCGTGTCCTCGCCGCGGCCGAGCAGATGGTCGTCGCCCTGCGCTCGGTCTTCCCCTGCGATCCCCGGCCCGAGCGCATGCGCGTCCCCGTCCCCACCGGCTCCGGCCGGCTGCTGCCCGGCTGCGACAACCTCGCCGACGTGCTCTGGCGTACGCGCGCGGAGTGCGCCCGCCGGCACGGCCGGCTGGTCGAGGTGCTGCACGCGGGGTGCGCGGGCCGGGTGGCCGACCTGGTCGCCGAGCCGCTGACCGACGGCACGGTACGGGCGCTGCTCGACCGCGGCGACGGCTTCCGCACCGACGTCGCCCGGCTCGGCGACGGTGAGCTGCGCTATCTCGCCCTGGCCCTGGTGCTGCTGACCGGGCCGGGCGTGCTGGCCATGGACGCCCCGGGCGAGGTGCCCGACGCCCTGCGCACGCTCACCGTCCTCGCCGACGGCTTCGACCGCGGCCTGGACCCCGGTCAGCGCCGGGAGTTGCTGCGGACGGCGGCCGGCATGGGCGAGCGTGGGCACATCCGCTGCGTGGCGGCGGTGAGCGACGCCTCCTGGTCCGCCGGGACCCCGGGCGTCACGGTGGTACACCTGAACCCGTGACGGAACACCCCGACCTGGCCCGACTCCAGCGCAGACTGGCCGAGTTCGCCGCCGCGCGGAACTGGCAGCCCTACCACACACCCAAGAACCTCGTCTCCGCCCTGTCGGTGGAGGCCTCCGAACTGGTCGAGATCTTCCAGTGGCTGACGCCGGAGGAGTCCGCCCGGGTGATGGACGACCCCGATGCGGCGCACCGCGTCACGGACGAGGTCGCCGACGTCCTGGCCTATCTGCTGCAGCTCTGCGAGGTCCTCGGCATCGATCCGCTGGCCGCCCTCGCCGCCAAGATCGACCGCAACGAACACCGCTTCCCCGTTCCGGGGGCCGAGGGACGGCGTGGCACCGGGCCGGAGGGCCAACAGTCGGAAGATTGAGTTCCGTTATCACTCTACGGAGTCAAAACCGCCGTTGAATCCGAATTGTTGTCCAGAGATTTCCGTCTTGCTCTGGCTTTTCGTCCCACTGACCCTCACTCTGGGTAGTGAACAGAGGAGTTCAGGCGGCCGTGCCAGATGACGCGGCGGACGGACGGGGGCATCACATGGATGCGGTACGGCTCATCCTCGCGAGCAGGCGCGCCCTGGCGGGTGGCACCGACGTGGCGGAGATGATGGCGGAGGTCTGGCAGGCACAGGCCCTGGCGCAGGCGATCGGGAGCCGCCTGGCGGTCTCCGGGCCGCCGGAACTGCGCGGCGAGGCACTGGGGCTGACCGAACTGGCGGGCCGGGGCTGCGGAGTCCTGGACCCGCCCGAACTGGACCCCGGCGACCTGCGCGCCGCTCAGCTCACCCGGCTGGACGACGCCCGCGAGACACTGCTCTGCCTCGGCGGTCTGCTCGGGGAGGTCGGCATCGCCCTGGTGGGCATGGCCAGTGCCGCCGCGGACGAGACGACGTACTGGCAGTGCATGGAGGCGATCGACGCGGCCGACGAGTCCCGCGACCGCGTCCGGGAGATGCTGCGCAAGCTGGCGGCACGGGAGGAGGTGTTACCGGAGGACACCCAGGACAGCCCGTCCGGGGTGTGAAGCGCGAGGAGGGGCCGCCCGGCGCGGCAGGCCCCGGGCCGGAAGGTGCGGCGGACGGACCGCGGGCGCGGTTCAGCGGGACTCGTCGGCCGCGTTCTGTCCCGGCGTCCCGGACTGCAGGTCCGCCAGCGCCGAAAGATCCGCGTTCAGTGCCGCCATCAGCTCCTCCATCTGCTCCAGGAGCCCCTTCGGGCGGCCGCTGGAGTCGTCGGGCCGGCCGACGGGGCCTTTCTGCCGGGGAACGGTCTCTTCGGACATGACGGCCTCCTCGGCCCCCGGCCCGGCAGGGCCGGCGCGGTGACGCGCGACGGCGGCCACCGTCCGGCGCGGGTGCCGGACGGCCCGGCTCCGACGGCCCAACGATCATCGCTCGGGCCGGTCACCGGCCCGGAGCGAGGCCCGCGCGCAGGGCGGACGATTTTCACCCGACCGGGGACGGCCGTGCCGGACGGTACCGGGGCGATTGACGCGGCGGGCGCCGTGCAGGATAGGTGTATGGACCTTCGAATCTTCACCGAGCCCCAGCAGGGGGCCGACTACGACACCCTTCTCACCGTGGCGAAGGCCACCGAGGACCTCGGCTTCGACGCCTTCTTCCGCTCCGACCACTATCTGCGCATGGGGAGCGCGGACGGCCTGCCCGGCCCCACGGACGCCTGGATCACGCTGGCCGGCCTGGCCCGCGAGACCAAGCGCATCCGCCTCGGCACCCTGATGACCGCCGGTACCTTCCGGCTGCCCGGCGTGCTCGCCATCCAGGTCGCCCAGGTCGACCGGATGTCCGGCGGCCGGGTGGAGCTCGGCCTCGGCGCGGGCTGGTTCGAGGAGGAGCACAAGGCCTACGGCATCCCGTTCCCGAAGGAGAAGTTCGCCCGCCTGGAGGAGCAGCTCGCGATCGTCACCGGGCTGTGGGCGACCGAGGTCGGCAAGACCTTCGACTTCCACGGCACGTACTACGACCTGACGGAGTCGCCCGCGCTGCCCAAGCCCGCGCAGAAGCGGGTCCCCGTGCTCATCGGCGGCCATGGCGCGACCCGTACCCCGCGGCTCGCCGCCCGGTACGCCACGGAGTTCAACATCCCGTTCGCCTCGATCGAGGACAGCGAGCGGCAGTTCGGCCGGGTCCGGGCCGCCGCGGTGGAGGCCGGCCGCGCCGCGGACGATCTGACGTACTCCAACGCGCTCGTCGTCTGCGTCGGCAGGGACGACCGGGAAGTGGCCCGCCGCGCCGCCGCGATCGGCCGTGAGGTGGACGAGCTGAAGGAGAACGGGCTGGCCGGCTCCCCGGCGGAGGTCGTCGACAAGATCGGCCGGTACGCCGAGATCGGCTCCCGGCGGATCTACCTCCAGCTTCTGGACCTCGACGACCTCGACCACCTGGAGCTGATCTCCGCCCAGGTCCAGTCGCAGCTGGCGTAGCCGCCGCGCGTGGCCCGGCCGTCACGGTCCCGTACCGGCCCGACGCGCCCGCACGTGCCCGCACCTGCGCGGCGCGCGCCCACGGGCCGGGCGGGGTGTGCCCGGCCCGTGGGCGCGGAAGGATCGGTGATTCCCCCCGGTCCCCGCTCAGCCGCGCTGGGTGAAGCCGTAGTCCAGGATCTTCTTCGCGTCCGTGAAGCGCTGGTCCGCCGAGGTGTCCGCGAGGACGGTGCCCACGATCGTCCTGGAGCCGCGGGTGGCCGCGAACACCAGGCAGAACTTCGCCTCCGGGCCGGAGCCGGTCTTCACACCGAACGCGCCCCGGTAGGAGGTGAGCAGCTTGTTGGAGTTGTTCCACGGCCGCATGGCGTGCGTACCGCCGCCGGGCCGGTACGACTGCATGTCGTCGTAGACCTTGGTGCCCACGACCGTCTTGAACGTCCTGTTCTTCAGGGCGGTCCCGGCCAGCCTGGCCAGGTCCCGCGGCGAGGAGTAGTTCTTCCCGTTGGACACCCCGTCGAAGGAGTCGAAGTGGGTGTCCTTCAGGCCCAGTTCGCGCGCCTTACCGTTCATCTTGGCGATGAACGACTTGGTCCGCTGGGCCGTCGTCGAGCCCGTGCCGTAGGTGTCCGCCAGCGCGTAGGCCGCGTCGCAGCCCGACGGGAGCAGCAGGCCGTACAGCAGGTCACCCACCGACATCGAGTCGCCGAGGATCAGATTGGCGCTGGAGTAGCGCTGCTGGTCCGTCGCCGGGTCGATGACGTAGTCGGTGTACTCCTTCTTGATCTTCACCTTCTTCTTGAGGTCCACGTTCCGCTGCGACAGCACCACGAGCGCGGTCATGATCTTCGTGGTGGAGCCGGTGCGCAGCCGGCCGGTCGGCGCCTTGCCGAAGAGCTGCTTGCCGGTGGCCGTGTTCATGGCGTACGCGCCCTGGGCCGACACCTGCGGCGCCGCCGTGACGGTGCGCGCCGGAGCGGCGGGCGGTGCCGTGTCCGCGTGGGCGGGAGCGGTCGCAAGGACCCCCGCGCCCAGGACGGAGCCGGCCGCCACCGCGACGGCGACTCCGCCGCGCATCCGGATTCCCTGGCCGATGGTCATGGTTCCCCCTCTGTCAGTGGTCAGTTGACGGGGTCTCACTCCATCAGGCCGGCGGCCCGGACGGCCATAACGGAGATCACATGAGCGTGCCGTGAGCACGGCGTGGCGGAACTGGGGTGCTGCCACAGCGCTCGTGATCCCGGGCGCCGGCACCTTCGAGCCGGGCGACCGCCACCGGGCGCACACCAGCCCCGTCCCCGGGGCGGCGGCCCGGCGGCCGGCCAGAGGCGGCCCGGCCGGCCGCGGACATGCGGAAAACCGGTGGTCGGCGGGGGCCCGACCGGCCAGACTCGACACCATGTTCGTGACGATCTCCACCACGGGTACGGCCGCGGCCCCGGCCACCGACCTGGGGTACCTGCTGCACAAGCACCCCGGCAAGGCACAGGCGTTCTCCACCTCGTACGGCACGGCGCACGTGTTCTACCCCGAGGCGGACGCCGAACGCTGCACGGCCGCCCTGCTGCTGGAGATCGACCCGGTCGCCCTGGTCCGCCGGGGGAAGGGCAAGGGCCGCGGCGGCGCACCCGACGCGGCCCTCGCCCAGTACGTCAACGACCGCCCCTACGCGGCCTCCTCCCTGCTCGCCGTCGCGCTGAGCGCCGTGTTCTCCAGCGCCCTGCGCGGAGTGTGCAACGCCCGCCCGGAGCGGGCCGCCGCCCCGCTGCCGCTGCGCGTCGAGGTGCCCGCGCTGCCCGCCCGCGGCGGCCCCGAACTCGTCCGGCGCCTGTTCGCGCCGCTCGGCTGGACCGTGACCGCCGACCCCGTCCCGCTCGACACCGCGTTCCCCGAGTGGGGCGACTCGCGCTACGTCCGGCTCCTGCTGGAGTCGGAGCGGCTGACCCTCGCCGAGGCACTGCGCCACCTGTACGTCCTGCTCCCGGTGCTCGACGACGCCAAGCACTACTGGGTCTCCGCCGACGAGGTCGACAAGCTGCTGCGGGCCGGCGAGGGCTGGCTGGCCGAGCACCCGGAGCAGAAGCTCATCACCAGCCGCTACCTCTCCCGCCGCTGGTCGCTGACCCGCCAGGCGATGGAGCGGCTGGAACTGGTGCGGCTCGCGGAGGCCGACGACAGCGAGGTCGAGGACATCGACAACGCCGTCGAGGCGGAGTCCGAGACGGAGGAGAAGCCCACCCCGCTCGCCGAGCTGCGACGCGACGCGATCATCGGGGTGCTCCGGGCGTCCGGCGCGTCCCGGGTCCTCGACCTGGGCTGCGGCCAGGGCCAGTTGATGCAGGCACTGCTCAAGGACGCGCGCTTCACCGAGATCGTCGGCGTCGACGTGTCGATGCGCGCCCTGACCATCGCCTCCCGCCGGCTGAAGCTGGACCGCATGGGCGAGCGGCAGGCCTCCCGCGTCAAGCTCTTCCAGGGCTCGCTCGCCTACACCGACAGCCGGCTCAAGGGGTACGACGCCGCCGTGCTCAGCGAGGTCGTCGAGCACCTCGACCTGCCCCGGCTGCCCGCCCTGGAGTACGCGGTGTTCGGCGCCGCCCGCCCGCACGCGGTCCTCGTGACCACCCCGAACGTCGAGTACAACGTCCGCTGGGAGTCCCTCCCGGCCGGCCACGTCCGGCACGGCGACCACCGCTTCGAGTGGACCCGCGAGGAGTTCCGGGCCTGGGCGCACGCCGTGGCCGGACGGCACGGATACACCGTGGAGTTCCTACCCGTGGGGCCGGACGACCCGGAGGTCGGCCCGCCCACACAGATGGCCGTCTTCGCGGCGGACGCGAACGGCACGAGGACCGAGAAGGAGGCGAAGCCGGCATGACCGGGACACAGCACACGGGACGGGTCCTGCCCGTCACCGACCTCTCCCTCGTCGTCCTCGTCGGCGCCTCCGGCTCCGGCAAGTCCACCTTCGCCCGCAAGCACTTCAAGCCCACCGAGGTGATCTCCTCCGACTTCTGCCGCGGCCTGGTCTGCGACGACGAGAACGACCAGAGCGCGACCCGGGACGCCTTCGACGTCCTGCACTACATCGCCGGCAAGCGGCTGGCCGCCGGCCGCCGCACCGTCGTGGACGCCACCAGCGTGCAGCAGGACAGCCGGCGGCAGCTGATCGAACTGGCCAAGAAGCACGACGTGCTGCCCATCGCCATCGTGCTGGACGTGCCGGAGGAGGTGTGCGCCGAGCGCAACGCGTCCCGCACCGACCGCGCCGACATGCCCCGCCGGGTCATCCAGCGGCACATCCGCGAACTGCGCCGGTCGCTGCGCCACCTGGAGCGCGAGGGCTTCCGCAAGGTCCATGTCCTGCGCGGCGTGGCGGAGGCCGAGCACGCCACCGTCGTCACCGAGAAGCGCTACAACGACCTGGCCCACCTCACCGGCCCCTTCGACATCATCGGTGACATCCACGGCTGCTCCGCCGAACTGGAGTCGCTCCTGACCGAGCTGGGCTACACCGACGGGGTGCACCCGCAGGGCCGTACCGCCGTGTTCGTCGGCGACCTCGTCGACCGCGGCCCGGACAGCCCCGGCGTGCTGCGCCGCGTGATGGCGATGGTGAAGTCGGGCAACGCCCTCTGCGTGCCCGGCAACCACGAGAACAAGTACGGCCGCCACCTCAAGGGCCGCAAGGTCCAGCACACCCACGGGCTCGCCGAGACCGTCGCGCAGATGGAGGGCGAGAGCGAGGAGTTCCGGGCCGAGGTCCGGGCGTTCATCGACGGGCTGGTCAGCCACTACGTCCTGGACGGCGGCCGGCTCGTGGTCTGCCACGCCGGGCTGCCGGAGAGGTACCACGGCCGCACCTCCGGCCGGGTCCGCTCGCACGCCCTGTACGGCGACACCACCGGCGAGACCGACGAGTTCGGACTGCCGGTGCGCTACCCGTGGGCGGAGGACTACCGGGGCCGGGCCGCGGTGGTCTACGGGCACACCCCGGTGCCGGAGGCGACCTGGCTCAACAACACCATCTGCCTGGACACCGGCGCCGTCTTCGGCGGCAAGCTGACCGCGCTGCGCTGGCCGGAGCGGGAGCTGGTCGACGTACCGGCCGAGCGGGTCTGGTACGAGCCGACGCGGCCGCTGCGCAGCGAGGCGCCCGGCGGGCACGACGGCCGGCCGCTGGACCTGGCGGACGTGCACGGCCGCCGGGCCGTGGAGACCCGGCACGCCGGCATGGTGGCGGTCCGCGAGGCGAACGCGGCGGCGGCCCTGGAGGTCATGAGCCGCTTCGCGGCCGACCCGCGCCTGCTGCCGTACCTGCCGCCGACCATGGCACCCACGGCGACCTCGCAGGTGGACGGCTACCTGGAGCACCCGCAGGAGGCGTTCGCGCAGTACGCGCGGGACGGCGTGGCACGGGTCGTGTGCGAGGAGAAGCACATGGGCTCGCGGGCCGTGGCCCTGGTCTGCCGGGACGCGGAGGCGGCGCGGAGGAGGTTCGGCGTGGAAGGGGTCACGGGTTCGCTGTACACCCGTACCGGGCGGCCGTTCCTCGACGACGAGCGGATGACCGAGGAGATCCTCGGCCGGCTGCGCTCGGCGGTCACGGACGCCGGACTCTGGGACGAACTCGGCACGGACTGGCTGCTGCTGGACGCCGAGCTGATGCCGTGGTCGCTGAAGGCCACGGGACTGCTGCGCGGCCAGTACGCGGCCGTGGGCGCCGCCGCCGGCGCGGTGTTCCCGGGCGCGCTGGCCGCCCTGGAAGCGGCCGCCGCGCGCGGTGCCGACGTGGACGGCCTGCTCGCCCGGCAGCGGGACCGGGCCGCCGACGCCACCGCGTTCACCGCCGCCTACCGCCGCTACTGCTGGACCACCGAGGGCCTGGACGGGGTCCGGCTGGCCCCCTTCCAGCTGCTCGCCGCCCAGGGCCGCAACCTCGCCGTACTGCCGCACGACGAGCAGCTCGCCCTGATCGACCGGCTGGTGGAGCACGACGCCGGCGGGCTGCTGCGGACCACCCGGCGGCTGTACGTCGACACCGGAGATCCGGAGTCGGTCCGCGCGGGCGTCGACTGGTGGCTGGAGATGACCGGCCGGGGCGGCGAGGGCATGGTGGTCAAGCCGCTCGGCGCGCTGGTGCGTGACCCGGAGGGGCGGCTGGTGCAGCCCGGCATCAAGTGCCGGGGCCGCGAGTACCTGCGGATCGTCTACGGTCCGGAGTACACCCGGCCGGACAACCTCGCCCGGCTGCGGCAGCGGTTCCTGAACCACAAGCGCTCGCTCGCCCTGCGCGAGTACGCCCTCGGCCTGGAGGCCCTGGACCGGCTCGCCGGCGGCGAGCCGCTGTGGCGGGTGCACGAGGCGGTGTTCGGGGTGCTGGCGCTGGAGTCGGAGCCGGTCGACCCCCGCTTGTGACCGCCTTCGTCACACGACGCCCTTGTGTCGTACACACTTCCGTCCCTAAGGTGGACGGCCGTGCGGCACAAGGGTGTTCGCATCCGAGGGGAGTCACGGGCGTGGAGATCAAGAAGATCGTGGTCCGCGAGGACCAGCAGAGCACCACCCGCCGGCCCGCCATCCTGGAGAAGCGGCCGACCCGCTGACCATGCGCGTCCACCTGGTCACGATGCCGTGGCATCCGCTCGACCTGCCCTCGCTGCAACTGGGCCTGCTGAACCGGATCGTGCGGCAGGCCCGCCCCGGCGACGAGGTCACCGAGTTCCACGGCTCCCTGCGCTGGGCCGAGTTCCTGCTGGAGCACTCCGGCGGCCGGCTGGGACCGGGGGAGTACGTGGAGGTCGGCAGCGACGCGATCTTCCACGGACTCGGCGACTGGGTCTTCTCCGGCGTGCTCTACGACGACCCCGGCTGGGGCCTGGCCCGGCTCCGGGACTACGCGGCCGGCCGGGACGTCTTCATCGACACGGCCCTGGCGATGCGGCCGTACGCGGCCTCCTTCGTCGACGCCTGTGCCACCGAGGTGCTGGCGGCCGGGCCGGACGTGGTCGGGTTCACCACCACCTTCATGCAGAACGTGCCGTCGCTCGCCCTGGCCCGCGAACTGAAGCGAAGACGCCCGGAGCTGACGGTCGTCCTCGGCGGCAGCAACTGTGACGGCCCGATGGGCCACGCGCTGCACCGCAACCACCCGTTCGTCGACCATGTGGTCCGCGGCGAGGCCGAGTACACCTTCCCGGCCCTGTTACGCCACCTGGACGCGGGCACCGACCCCACGGACGTCCCCGGCCTGTGCTGGTGGGACGGCACGGTGTCGCGGGCCAACACGGAGACCCGGCGGACCGTGGCCCCCGCCGACATACCCTCGCCCGACTACGACCAGTGGCAGACCGCCCTGGACGCCTCCCCGGTGCTGGAGTACATCCACCCGAAGCTGGTCGTGGAGGGCGCCCGCGGCTGCTGGTGGGGCGAGAAGCACCACTGCACCTTCTGCGGGCTGAACGGCACCGCCATGGCCTTCCGGGCCAAGCCGGGGGAGCGGCTGTGGACGGAGATCGACCGGCTGGTCCGCCGCCACCGCCTCCTGGACGTGGTCACCGTCGACAACATCATCGACATGGCCTACTTCCGCGACTTCCTGCCCCGCGTCGTCGACAGCGGCTGGGACCTGCGGCTGCACTACGAGGTCAAGTCCAATCTCACCCCCGCCCAGCTCCGGCTCCTCGGCGACTCCGGGACGGTGCACATCCAGCCCGGCATCGAGTCCCTCGGCAGCCGCGTCCTGGACCTCATGGACAAGGGCGTGACCGGCGCCCGTAACGTCCGCACCCTGCGCGAGTGCGAGAACCACGCGCTGACCTGCTCCTGGAACCTGCTGTACGGCTTTCCCGGCGAGACCGCCGAGGACTACACACCCGTCATCGACCAGCTCCCCGCACTGGTCCACCTCCAGCCGCCGAGCGGCGCCCACCGCATCCAGCTGGAGCGGTTCAGCCCGCACTTCACCGACCCGGGCCTCGGCTTCGGCAAACGGCGTCCGGCCGAGATGTACCAGCACGTCTACGACCTGCCCGAGGACGAACTCACCGACCTCGTCTACCTGTTCGACAGCGAGCCGGCGGGCATCGCCGGGCCGGCCGAGCGGCGGCTGCAGGAGGCGGTGGCCGCCTGGCGGGCCGGGCACGAGCACTCCCGGCTGCTGTTCGAGGAGGACGGCGCGGAACTGCTGGTGCACGACCGCCGGCACGGCCGCCCGCCCGCCACCCACCGCTTCACCGGCTGGGGCGCCGCGGCCCTGCGCCACCTGGAGGCCGGCCGCACCGTGTCCGCGCTGCGCCGCCTGCTGACGGCCGACGGGTACGAGCTGCCGGGCGAGGACCTGGCCGCCTGGGTCGGCCGGGCGCGGGAGCTGGGCCTGGTGTTCCGCGACGGCGCCACGTACGTGTCGCTGCCCACCTGGGGCGAGCCGGTCCGGCTGTCCGAGGGGGCCCGATGAGCGGGCTGCCCGGCACCGTGCCGCACCGGCTCACCGGCCGCCGGGTGGAGCCCGCGGGGCCCCTGGACCTGAGCGGGACCGGCCGCGCGACGGCGGAGGCGGTGCGGTTCCTGCGCGAATGCCAGGGCCTCGGCCTGGGCGTGAGCTGGCGGGCGGCGGGCGCACCGGCGTACGACCCCGGCCTGCTGAGCCACCTGCCTCCTCCCGCCGCGCCGGCCGCCGGGCACGACGGGTGGGCGGCCTGGCGTACGGGCCACGCCCACGGCACCCTCTACCACCGGCGCGGCCCGGACTTCGTCACGGTCCTGGACCGCAGGGAGCGGGGCGCGGCCGTCCGGCTGACCCTGGACCACCCCGCGCTGCACGCCACGTTCCTCCGGCTGCTGGAACCCACGCCGGTCGACGCGCTGGACGCGGACGGGCGGGAGGCGCTCGGGCTGCTCGCCGCCGAGCGGCTGGTCCTGGCCCGCGGCGGCTGGGCGGTGACCCTGCCCCCGCGGATCCGCCGGTGGCCGGTTCCCTGTACCGCCATCTGACCGCCCGTCAGACCCGTGCCTCGTGCGCACGGACGGATCGGAAGCGCATCGGAAGCGCGAAACCGGCTCCCGGGCGACGGATGTCGGGCAGAGTGACTGTCGTCATACCGACGGAACAAGCCACATCCCGGCGCTCTGCCGGGAGTTGCGAGGACCCATGAACCACACCTACGAGCCGCCGAGCCTGTTACCCGCCGGTGGCAGGGAGCGGACGTACGCTCTGCTCATCGGTGGTGTCCCCTTTCTGCTGATCCTGCTCATGGGCATCGCGCCCCACATCGGCTCGGACGACGGCAGCGACCCCGGCACCTCCACCTTCGACAGCCGCGGCGGCTACTCGAGCGGCTACTCGGGTGGCTACTCGGGCGGATACGACGCGTCGACCCCGGACATGCCGACACCGGACATCTCCGCGACGTACGACACCACCGACCCCTCGGAACCCACCTACAGCGCCGCCACCACGGACACGGACCCCATACCGTCCGAGACCGAGAGCACCGAGAGCACCGAGAGCACCGAGGCGACCGACACGGCCGGCCCCGACGGGACGGTCGGCCGCTTCTTCGACGCCATCAACGAGCGCGACTACGAGACCGCCTGGAACCTGGGCGGCAAGAACCTCGACGCGTCCTACACCTCCTTCGTCTCGGGCTACACGACCACCGAACGGGACGACGTCACCGTCGACTCCGTCTCGGGCGAGACGGTCTGGGTGCACCTCCTCGCCCTGCAGACCGACGGCACGCAGAAGTCGTACAGCGGCTGGTACACCGTGGTCGACGGGGTCATCACCGACGCCTCCATGAGCCCCACCGGCTGAACAGAGCGGAGCGACAGACAATGGCGAGCGACTTCCTCACCGTGCCCGCTCCAGCGCCGGAACCGGATGGTCCGGTTCCGGGCCGCCCGGCCGCGAACGCGACGAGCAACGCCACCCGGCTGCTGTGCGCGGGCACCTACCTCGACCCCGTCTACCGGGCCGGCGTCATCCGGGAGCTGCTGACCCACCAGTACCGGGTGGTGGCACCGGCGTACGGCTACGACGCGGTTCCCGTGCTCGCGCACGCCCTGGCGGCGCGCCGGCTCCAGCGTCTCCGGCTGGCCGTGCTCATCGCGGGCTTCGCCGTCACCTTCCTCCTCATGGTCGTCGGCGCCCTGGACGGGCTGGCCGCGACGCTGGCGGTGGTGTGGCTGCTCTGGGTCACCGCGTTCCTGCGGCGGGTCGTCACCCTGCAGACGCTCTCGCGCCGGCTGTCCGCCCCGGCCGGCGGCGCACGCCGGGGGAGGGGGTTCGACGGTTCGTACCCCGAGCACCCCGAGCTGACGCCCGAACTGGTCGACAAGATCGCGCGGGAGCAGGCCTCGGACGGCACCGTGATCCGCTACGGCGGCTACAAGCCGTTCGTCGGCGCGGGCAAGCAGGTGCGCCGCTGGTCCAACGCGGAACTGATGATCGGCGCACCGCTCGCGGTGTTCGACGAGCAGCCCGGCGCGGGCCGCATCGCGGTACCCGCCGCGACCGGCCAGGAGCCCCAGCGCAAGGAGGTCGTGCCCTTCACCGTGGAGGAGCTGACCGCCTACGTCGCCGACCGCATGACCGCCCGGCTGCGCGAACAGGCACGTCCGATGCAGCGGATCGAGGGCCTCGCCGTCGAGCGCAGCACCTTCAGCACCGCCGTCACGACGCTCCGGGGCGTCACGGAGCCGACCCCCGAGCAGCTCGAAGGCGGCCGCTGGAACGACGCCTACGACGCGGGACGCGACTACCTGTGCATCCGGGTGGGGTCCTGGAACCAGGAGCTGGTCACCACGGCCTTCGTGGGCTTCGACCTCAAGGGGAACACCCTGCACACCGAGTTCTACTCGTACGTGCTGGCGCCGATCGAGGAGAGTTTCCAGCTGGTGGACCGGCTCCCGGCCGCCCTGGACGAGCGGGTGCTGCTCAAGATGGCCTGGCACACCGTGCGCGGCACGCCCCACTCCGCCCTGCGGTCGGCCGCCGCCAAGGCGGCCGGTGCCCGGCTGCTTCCGCAGCTGCCGTGGAGCAAGAACCGGATCCGGGTGCCGCAGCCGGCCGACACCAGCGAGTTCGGCCTTGGCCGCTACGCGGACGCCCGCCTGAACCGAGGCGCGGTCACCAGCGTCCGGGAGATGGCGACCAGCAGCCGCTTCCACGTCTTCTTCCAGGAGACGGACACGATCAAGTACACGCAGATCGTGGAGCGCCAGCTCCTCCACGTCCTCCGTGACTTCCTGTACGAGCACAACGTCGACCTGGCGGAGCACGAGGCCCGCCAGACGAACATCCTCAACAACTACGGGCACAACAACAGCTTCGTGAACGGCAACAACAACACCACCAACTCGGGCACGCAGAACGACTTCCGCGGCCCGGGCGGCGGCAAGGGAGCGGGATCCGCATGACGCACACCTCCGCGGGCGGCAACAGCAGCGACTACGGGAGCAGGAACGACTTCGGGCGCAACAACAGCTTCGTCACCGGCGACAACAACACCACCAACTCCGGTACGCAGAACTACTACGGCGCACCTCCGGCCGCCGCCCCGGACGCCCGCCCGGACCGGGACGTCCCCTCGCCGGACCGCCGCCGCAACGTCTTCGTGGTCCACGGGCGCGACGAGGAGGTGCGGCTGAGGATGTTCGACCTGCTGCGCCTGCTCGATCTGCACCCGCTGGAGTGGGAGGACCTGGTCAGGGCCACCGGCAAGACGGCCCCCTTCCTCGGGGAGGTCGTCGGCAAGGCCCCCGAGCTGGCCCAGGCGGCCCTCGTGCTGCTCACCCCGGACGACGTCGTCCAGCTCCACCCGGACCTGCGCGGCAGGAGCGAACCGCCGTACGAGACCGAGCCGACCGGTCAGCCCCGGCCCAACGTGCTCATCGAGCTGGGCATGGTGCTGATGGCCTACCCGGAGCGGACGCTGATGGTGGAGGTCGGGGAGCTGCGCACGATCGCCGACATCGCGGGCCGGAACGTCATCCGGTTCGACGGCTCGGAGGGCGCCCTGCGCAAGATCGCCGAGCGGCTGAAGCTGGCGGGCTGCACCGTCGACGACACCCGCTCCGACTGGCTCCAGACCTGGCCGTACCGGCACCTGTCGGCGTACACCCGCACCGGGCGGGGAACGGCGCCGGCCCGCTGAGCCGCGGTACGGGCCCGGTGGACGTCCACAGTCGGGGGGCGGGCCCGTACCGCTCGGCGCCGTACCGTGTGTGACGGGTCAGACGTGGCGCCGGGCGCCCGCCGCCAGGCCCGCCAGGAACGCGCCGGTCTCCGGCAGGTCGATCCGCCCCAGCTCGCCGGGGCGGACCACCACCCGCAGCTCGCGGCAGACCATCCGCTCCCAGGAGTGCACGACGAAGGACAGCAGGATCAGCCGCAGCAGGCTGTCCTCGTCCAGGTCGTGCAGCCGGGCGAGCCCCGCGCCGGTCAACGGCATGGTGACGCGTTCCAGCTGGCCGTGCCGGTGGACGGCGTCCCACAGCCGGTCCAGGCCGAGCCACAGGTCCTGGACCTTGGAGGAGGCCACACAGTCGTTGCCCATCCGGCTGTAGGCGACGGCGAAGACCAGGTCGGGCCGGGTACCGAGGACGGCGACCGTGCCCACCGGATACCGCGCGCGCTTGCCCCGCGGCTTGTCCCGCTCGCTCTCCCACGCCACCGGGACCACCCCCGCCAGCGCGTCGGCCAGCTCCGCGTCCAGCCGGCGGGCGTCCCCCGCGTAGCGGCGTGCGAGCAACTGGCCCTGCACACTGTCGTCGTTGATGACGACACCGTCGTCCATCAGGGTGTCGAAGGTGTCGGTGAACCCCACCACCAGCTGGCCCGGCTGCTCGAAGAGGTCCCCCTCCTCGACCACCACCGTCATCCCCGGACGCGCGAACTCCTGCCGGACGGCCGCCTGAGGGCGCGCCCGGAGCAACCCCCAGGCCAGGCACAGGGTCACGGAACCGGCCAGCACCAGGCCGGGCCGGGACACGGCGTCCGGGAACAGCTGGCCGGTGAACTGCACGACGGCCGACACCCCGCCGAAGGCCGCCAGCACACTGCCCGTGAACACCCGCCGCCCGCGCCACGACCGCGGGAGACGGGGCCGCGCGGACCGTGACGACGGGCGCGGGCCGGTGAACCGCATGCTTGCCTCCAGGGCGACTTGGTACGCTGAGAGCACTGCTGACGGGACGTCACGCGGCGGAGGGGGCGAGGCGCGTGCAGACCCGTACACCGTGCATACGGGTGAGTGTCCTGGGCCCCGTCCGGCTGGACGTGAACGGCGCCGCGGTACACCTCACCCCGCTCACCGCCCGGTTGCTGGCCCGCCTGATCGCCGCCGACGGCGAAGCCGTGACCGCGCGCCGACTGTACCGGGACGTCTGGCGGCCGACCGTGGATCTGCCGCACCAGGACCTGCGCAACCGCAACGAGGTGCAGAAGCGGATCGTGGAGCTGCGGCGCGCCTTCGAGCAGGCCGGGCCGGGACACGGCGCCCGGATCGTGCACACCGGACAGCTGCCGACCGCGCGCGGTGTCGAGAGCACCTACCGCCTCGACCTGTCCGAGGACGAGCTGGACAGCGCCGAGTTCACCCGCCTGGTGGGCGACGCGCTCAGCGCGGCGCCGGCCTCGGCGGTCCGGCTGCTCGCGGACGCCCTGCGGCTCTGGCACGGCCGGCCGCTGACCGGGGTGCAGGACGAGGAGTTCGCGCGGGCGCCGGCCCGGCGGCTGACCCAGCTCCGGGAGACCGCGCTGCGGGAACTGATCGCCGGGCACATCGCGCTGGGCCGCTACGACCTCGCCCTGCCGGTGGCCGAACAGAACGCCCGGGAACGGCCGGACGACCCGGAGGCCGCCGCCACCCTCGCCCGGCTGGGCGCCCGGCTGCGCGAGCGGCACGGCGACGAACTGCTGCGCCACACCCTGCGCGGGCTGCGGGTGGACGTCGTCGTGGTGCGCGGTGACCTGTTCGACCAGGACGACGCCAATCTGGTCGTGGGGTTCTCCGACACCTTCGACACCTTCGCCGACGACGTCGTGATCAGCCGGGAGAGTGTGCAGGGCCAGCTGGTCGACCGGCTCTTCGAGGGCCGGCACCGGCTCCTGGACGACAAACTGCGGCGCGGGCTGAAGGAGTTCACCCCGCTCGCCACGGAGAGCGTCCGGGACAAGCGGCGCGGCCGCCGCACCCGCTACCCGATCGGTACGGCGGTGGCGGTCCCCGTCGGCAAACGCCGGGTCTTCGCCCTCGCCTACTCCCGGCTCGGCAACGACCTGCGCGCCCGGTCCGCGCCGGCGGACCTGCGGTTCAGCCTGGAACGCCTGTGGACCTCGGTCGCCCTGCACGGCCTGTTCAAGCCGGTGGCGATACCGCTGATCGGCGCGGGCCTGTCCCGGCTCGTCGAACTCGACCGCACCCAGCTGCTGCTGCTGATCGTCGAGACCTTCACCCACAGCCTGCGCCACGACCCCGCGGTCTGCTCCGAGCTGCGCGTCGTCCTGCGCGCCGCCGATCTGGAGCGGACCGATCTGCCGGCGGTCGAGGCCTTCCTGCGCGGGGTGGACGAGCGGGGGCCGGCACTCGGGCCGACCGGCGTCGGCTGATCCGGTCACGCCCCCAGCAAAGACCGGCTGCCGCTTCCGCGGACAGCCGCCGCCCGCTTCCGGAACGCTTCCGGTCGCCCCGGGCGGCCCGCGTGGGGGGACCGTCCGGCCGCCTTCCGTCACGGGGAGGGGAAGCCGAGGGCGCGGAAACCGGCGAGCGGAGGGTGAAGCGGGGCCTCGGTGGTCAGGATGGAGGCATGGGATTCCATGTCGACTCAGAGGCCGGGCGGCTGCGCCGCGTCATACTGCACCGGCCTGATCTCGAGCTCAAAAGGCTCACCCCCAGCAACAAGGACGCCCTGCTCTTCGACGACGTGCTCTGGGTGCGCCGGGCGCGCGCCGAGCACGACGGGTTCGCCGACGTACTGCGCGACCGGGGGGTCGTCGTCCATCTCTTCGGGGACCTGCTCGCCGAGACCCTGGCGCTCCCCGACGCCCGCACGCTCGTCCTGGACCGGGTCTTCGACGAGAAGGAGTACGGCCCCCTCGCGACCGACCACCTGCGCGCCGCCTTCGACCGGATGACCCCGGGCGAGCTGGCCGAGGCACTCGTCGGCGGCATGACGAAGCGGGAGTTCCTGGACGCCCACGCGGAACCGGCCTCCGTCCGCTTCCACGTCATGGACCTGGACGACTTCCTCCTGCCCCCGCTGCCCAACCACCTGTTCACCCGGGACACCTCGGCGTGGATCTACGACGGCGTCTCCATCAACGCCATGCGCCGGCCCGCCCGGCAGCGCGAGACGGTCCACTTCGAGGCGATCTACCGCCACCACCCCCTGTTCCGTGACGAGACGTTCCATGTGTGGTCCAGGGGGCAGGCGGACTACCCCTCCACCATCGAGGGCGGTGACGTCCTGGTGATCGGCAGCGGGGCCGTCCTGATCGGCATGAGCGAGCGCACCACCCCGCAGGCCGTGGAGATGCTGGCGCACAAGCTGTTCGCGGCCGGCTCCGCGCGCACCATCGTCGCGCTCGACATGCCCAAGCGGCGCGCCTTCATGCACCTCGACACGGTGATGACCATGGTCGACGGCGACACCTTCACCCAGTACGCCGGGCTCGGCATGCTCCGCTCGTACACCATCGAGCCGGGTGTCGGCGAACGGGAGCTGAAGGTCACCGACCATCCCCCGGAGCACATGCACCGGGCGATCGCGGCCGCGCTCGGCCTCGGCGAGATCCGGGTGCTGACCGCCACGCAGGACGTGCACGCCGCCGAACGCGAGCAGTGGGACGACGGCTGCAACGTCCTCGCCGTCGAACCCGGGGTCGTCGTGGCCTACGAGCGGAACTCCACCACCAACACCCATCTGCGCAAGCAGGGCATCGAGGTGATCGAGATCCCGGGCAGCGAACTGGGCAGGGGGCGGGGCGGGCCCCGCTGCATGAGCTGTCCGGTGGCACGGGACGCTGTATAGAAATGTGAAGGATCGTATAGACTTCCATAGTCCTCTGTAGCCCGACCTCTGGAGCGCCCGCCATGGCGACAGTCCCGACCGCCCTCGCCGGCCGCCACTTCCTCAAGGAGCTGGACTTCACCGAGGAGGAGTTCCGCGGCCTGGTCGAGCTGGCGGCCGAGCTGAAGGCCGCCAAGAAGGCCGGGACCGAGACCCGGCACCTGCGCGGGCGGAACATCGCGCTGATCTTCGAGAAGACCTCGACGCGCACCCGCTGCGCGTTCGAGGTCGCCGCGGCCGACCAGGGCGCCCACACGACCTACCTCGATCCGTCCGGCTCGCAGATGGGACACAAGGAGTCGGTGAAGGACACCGCCCGCGTGCTGGGCCGGATGTTCGACGCCATCGAGTACCGGGGCGACAGCCAGGCCAAGGTCGAGGAGCTGGCCGCGTACGCCGGCGTGCCCGTCTACAACGGCCTCACCGACGACTGGCACCCCACCCAGATGCTCGCCGACGTGCTCACCATGACCGAGCACAGCGCCAAGCCGCTGCGGAAGATCTCCTTCGCCTACCTCGGCGACGCCCGCTTCAACATGGGCAACTCCTACCTGATCACCGGCGCCCTGCTCGGCATGGACGTACGGATCGTCGCCCCGAAGTCCTACTGGCCCGCCCAGGAGGTCATCGACCGCGCCCGGGAGCTCGCCGCCGCCGGCGGCGCCCGTGTCACCCTCACCGAGGACGTCGCCGAGGGCGTCGCGGGCGCCGACTTCGTCGCCACCGACGTCTGGGTCTCCATGGGCGAGCCCGCGGAGGTGTGGGACGAGCGGATCACGGCCCTCACCCCCTACGCCGTGACCATGGACGTCCTGCGCGCGACCGGCAACCCGGACGTGAAGTTCCTGCACTGCCTGCCGGCCTTCCACGACCTCGGCACCGCGGTCGGACAGCGCATCTTCGAGACGCACGGCCTGCGCTCGCTGGAGGTCACGGACGAGGTCTTCGAGTCCGCCCACTCGGTCGTCTTCGACGAGGCCGAGAACCGCCTGCACACCATCAAGGCCGTGCTGGTGGCCACACTCGCCCGCGAAAGCCTTGCCTGACCCGGCTCACCAGGCCGTATCCTGACCGGCGGCCCGGAACCACCCACTCCGGAGCCGCCGCCGCAGCCGCACCACGGCTGCCCGCACCACCAGAAACGAGCACCACCCGCAATGCCCGCTCCCCGCATCAAGTCCCCGCAGCTGCTCGTCGCCGAATCCGGCGCCGACCGTGAGGGACACGGCCTGAAGCGCACCATGGGCCTCTTCCAGCTCATCTGCTTCGGCGTCGGCGCCATCGTCGGCACCGGCATCTTCGTCGGTCTCTCCGACTCGGTGGCCCAGGCCGGCCCGGCCGTCGTCGTCTCGTTCATCCTCGCCGCCCTGACCTGCGTCTTCACCGCCTTCTCCTTCGCGGAGCTGGGCGGCGCGATCCCGGTCTCGGGCTCCTCGTACTCCTTCGCCTACGCCGGCCTCGGCGAGTCCACCGCCTTCCTCGTCGGCTGGTGCCTGCTGCTGGAGTACGGCATCTCCATCTCGGCCGTCGCGGTCGGCTGGAGCCAGTACGTCAACGAGCTGCTGCACAGCCTCACCGGCTGGCAGCTCCCGGCCGCCCTGTCCGCCGGCCCCGGCGACGGCGGGGTCGTCAACCTCCCGGCGGTGATCGTCATCGCCATGGCCTCCCTGCTGCTGGTGCGCGGCGTGCGGGAGAGCGCCCGGGCCACGGCCGCCATGGCCGCCGTGAAGCTCGTGATCCTGCTCGCCTTCTGCGCCATCGGCTACAGCGCCTTCAAGGACGGCAACCTCACCCCGTTCTCCCCGGCCGGCCTCGGCGGCATCGGCGCGGGCACCACCGCCGCCTTCTTCTCCTACATCGGCTTCGACGCGATCACCACCGCCGGCGAGGAGGCCAAGAACCCCCGCCGGCACATCCCGGTCGCGATCCTCGTCTGCATGGGCCTGGTCACCCTGCTCTACTGCGCGGTCGCGCTCGCCGCGATCGGCGCCATCGGCGGCGACCAGGTGGCCGGGCGCCCCGCCGCGCTCTCCTACGTCGTCAACGAGGTCACCGGCTCCGCCGTCGGCGGCGGCGTCATCGCCTTCGGCGCGGTCGTCGCCATCGCCTCCGTGGTCCTCGCCGTGATGTACGGCCAGACCCGCATCCTGATGTCGATGTCCCGGGACGGACTGATCCCGCGCGTCTTCGAGAAGGTGTCCCCGAGGACGTCCACGCCGGTCGCCGGCACGCTGATCGTCGCGGTCGTCTTCGCGGTCCCGGCGGCCTTCGCCTCCCTCGACGCCGTGATGAACCTGTGCACCATCGGCACGCTCGCCATCATGGCCGTCGTCAACATCGTGGTGATCGCGCTGCGCCGCCGCGAACCGGGCCTCGACCGCAGCTTCCGGGTGCCGCTCTACCCGGTGGCCCCGCTGCTGGGCGTCGGCTTCTGCCTGTACCTGATGTACGAGACCGGCTGGCAGACCTGGCTGCAGTTCGCGGTGTTCCTCGTGGTGGGCCTGCTGGTCTACGGCGCCTACGGCCGCCGGCACTCGACGCTGGCCCGGCCGGCGGCGCAGGCCGCGCCGGCCGCGGAGGTCACGCCGGCCGCGGAGGTCACGCCGGCCGACGCTGAGCCGGAATCACAGGCAGTCTGAACCACACCGCCTTGCCCGACGGGGTGGGGCGGTGACCGCAGGACGAACTGAGGGCCCGGATCAGCAGCAGACCGCGCCCGCCCTCCTGATACGGGTCGGGTTCCTCGATCACCGGCCGGGTCAGGTGGCCGGGCGGCGCCGGGTCCGGGTCGTGCACCTCGACCTGGCAGCCGGTCGGCCGCAGCTCCACCACCAGCTCTATCGGGCCGCGCCCCGCGGTGTGCTCCACCGCGTTGGCCACCAGCTCGGCGGTGAGCAGCTCCGCCGTGTCGCAGTCCGCCAGGTGCTCCACCTCGGTGAGGGCCGTGCGCACCAGGGCACGCGCCACGGGCACCGCCGCCGCCGTGTGCGGCAGCGCGATGCGCCAGGAGGCCGATTCGGCGGGGCGTTCGTGCAAGGCGAGTCCGTTCATGGAGCAGGCTGTCCTGCTTTCGACTACAGGAATGGTACGGGCCCGGCCGCTGAGGACCGTCGGCGGGCTTCGCCCGGGACCCGAGGCCCCGGTACCGGCGGCCTACCCATCCGGGCCCGCCGCCTCGCCATTCCGAGCCCCTTGTTACCGCCCTGTCGACGACCGGTGACGGACGTGACCCGCTCCGGCCGGACCGGGCCCACGTGTCGCGTACCCGTGACGACAGTCACAAACAAGTGATAACTTCATGAGGCAGAGCAACGTACGGCACGCCCGCCCAAGGAGGCCGCACGTCATGAGTCCCTTCACCGGCTCGGCCGCCCGCACCGCCGACTGGGCACACCTGCGGGTCCGGCTCGACGACGGGGTCGCCACCGTCACCCTCGCCCGCCCCGAGAAGCTCAACGCCCTCACCTTCGGCGCCTACGCCGACCTGCGCGACCTGCTCGCCGAGCTGTCCCGCGAGCGCTCGGTGCGGGCCCTGGTGCTGGCCGGCGAGGGGCGCGGCTTCTGTTCCGGCGGCGACGTCGACGAGATCATCGGCGCCACGCTGTCCATGGACACCGCCCAGCTGCTGGACTTCAACCGGATGACCGGACAGGTCGTCCGGGCGATCCGTGAGTGCCCGTTCCCGGTGATCGCCGCGGTGCACGGCGTGGCGGCCGGCGCCGGTGCGGTCCTCGCCCTCGCGGCCGACTTCCGGATCGCGGACCCGTCGGCCCGCTTCGCCTTCCTCTTCACCCGGGTCGGCCTGTCCGGCGGCGACATGGGCGCGGCCTATCTGCTGCCCCGGGTCGTGGGCCTCGGCCACGCCACCCGCCTGCTCATGCTCGGCGACCCGGTCCGGGCCCCCGAGGCCGAGCGCATCGGCCTGATCAGCGAGCTGACGGAGGAGGGCGGGGCGGACGAGGCCGCCCAGACCCTGGCCCGCCGCCTCGCCGACGGCCCCGCCCTGGCCCACGCCCAGACGAAGGCCCTGCTGACGGCCGAGCTGGACATGCCCCTGGCGGCCTCGGTGGAACTGGACGCCTCAACCCAGGCCCTGCTGATGAACGGCGAGGACTACGCCGAGTTCCACGCGGCGTTCACGGAGAAGCGCCCGCCGAAGTGGCGGGGGAGGTGAGCGGTCATGCGCGTGGCGATCATCGGCGGTGGCCCCGGCGGGCTCTACGCCGCCGCCCTGCTCAAACGACTCGACCCCGCGAGGGAGGTCACCGTCTGGGAGCGCAACGCCCCCGACGTGACCTTCGGCTTCGGCGTGGTCCTCTCCGACGAGACGCTCGGCGGCATCGAGCACGCCGACCCCGTCGTGCACGAGGCCCTTCAGCGTGACTTCGTCCGCTGGGACGACATCGACATAGGGCACCGGGGAACCCGTTACCGCTCCGGCGGCCACGGTTTCGCCGCGCTGGGCCGCCACCGGCTGCTGCGCATCCTGCAGGACCGCTGCCGTTCCCTGGGCGTGGAGCTGCGGTTCGCCACCGAGGCGCCGGACACCGGCCGTCTCTCGCAGAGCCACGACCTGGTCATAGCCGCCGACGGCGTGCACAGCACCACGCGCCAGACCCACGCCCACGCGTTCGGCCCCCGGGTGACCGAACACCGCTGCCGCTACATCTGGCTCGCCGCCGACTTCGCCTTCGACGCCTTCCGCTTCGAGATCGCCGAGACCGAGCACGGCGTGATGCAGCTGCACGGCTACCCCTTCACGGCCGGGGACTCCACCGTCATCGTGGAGATGCGCGAGGAGGTCTGGCGGGCGGCGGGCTTCGACACCGCCACCCCGCAGGAATCCGTCGAGCGCTGTGCCAAGATCTTCGCCGACACCCTCGGCGGACGCCCCCTGCGCTCGAACAACTCGGCCTGGACCACCTTCCGCACGGTGGTCAACGACCACTGGTCGCACGGCAACGTCGTCCTCCTCGGCGACGCCGCCCACACCGCCCACTTCTCCATCGGCTCCGGCACCAAGCTCGCCGTGGAGGACGCCCTCGCCCTGGCCGCCTGCCTGCGGGAACAGCCCGACGTCCGCACGGCGCTGGCCGCCTACGAGGAGGAGCGCAAACCCGTCGTCGCCTCCACCCAGCGGGCCGCCCGGGCCAGCCTGGAGTGGTTCGAGAACCTGCGGCTGTACCTCGACCAGCCGCCCCGGCAGTTCGCCTTCAACCTGCTCACCCGCAGCCGCCGCGTCACCCACGACAACCTCCGGCTGCGCGACGCCCGCTTCACCGAGGCCGTGGAGCGCGAGTTCGGCTGCCCGGCCGGTACGCCCCCGATGTTCACGCCGTTCCGGCTGCGCGGTCTGACCCTGCGCAACCGGGTGGTGGTGTCACCGATGGACATGTACTCCGCCACCGACGGCGTCCCCGGCGACTTCCACCTCGTCCACCTCGGCGCCCGCGCCCTCGGCGGGGCCGGACTCGTGATGACCGAGATGGTGTGCGTCAGCGAGGAGGGCCGGATCACCCCCGGCTGCGCCGGGCTCTACACCGGCCGGCAGGCCGAGGCGTGGCGGCGCGTCACCGACTTCGTGCACCGCCAGTCACCGGGCACCGCGATCGGCGTACAGCTCGGGCACTCCGGCCGCAAGGGGTCCACGAGGCTCATGTGGGAGGGCATGGACGAGCCGCTGCCCGCCGGCAACTGGCCCCTCGTCGCCGCCTCCCCGCTGCCGTACCGGCCGGGCGGCCAGATACCGCGCCGGCTCTCCCGGGCCCAGCTCACCGACATCCGCGAGCAGTTCGCCGCCGCCGGCTGGCGGGCCGCCCGGGCCGGCTTCGACCTGCTCGAACTGCACTGCGCGCACGGCTATCTGCTCTCCGGCTTCCTCTCCCCGCTCACCAATCTGCGCACCGACGCCTACGGCGGCTCGCTGGAGCGGCGGCTGCGGTTCCCGCTGGAGGTCTTCGACGCCGTACGCGCCGTGTGGCCGGCCGAACGGCCGATGACCGTCCGGATCTCGGCCACGGACTGGGCGGAGGGCGGGACGACCGCCGAGGACGCCGTCCAGATCGCCCGCGCCTTCGCCGCGCACGGAGCCGACGCCATCGACGTCTCCACCGGACAGGTGGTGGCGGAGGAACGGCCGGAGTTCGGCCGGTCGTACCAGACGCCGTTCGCCGACATGATCCGGCACGAGGTCCGCGTCCCGGTGATCGCGGTCGGCGCGATCTCCTCGTGGGACGACGTCAACTCCCTGATCCTCGCGGGCCGTACGGACCTGTGCGCGCTGGCCCGCCCGCACCTGTACGACCCCCACTGGACCCTGCACGCGGCGGTCGAGCAGGGCTACACGGGACCTGGGGCGGTCTGGCCCGCTCCCTACCGCGCGGGCAGCCGCCGGCCGCGCACCGGACGCACCGACGATCCCAGGCCCCGTCTCACGCTCAGCGGCTGAACCGGGCCGTGGCCTTCCCGGCCCACGGCCGTGCAGGAGGGCCCAGGAGTGCCGTGCCGGTCGCACGCCGCGCCCGTGACGCGCACGGTTCCGGGCCGGCCCGCTGCGGACGCCCGACTACGGTCCCGCGAACTCCGCTCCCGCGTCCCGCAGCCGCTCGTGCAGCCCCCGGAAGACCTCCGCCGAGCGGACGCCCGGCCAGTCGGCGGGCAGCAGATGGGTGGGCAGGCCCGGGTCGGTGTAGGGGAGATGACGCCAGGAGTCGAGGGCGAGGAGGTAGTCGCGGTAGGCGTCCCCGGGCGGAGTGTCCGCACGGCGCTCCCAGGCGCGCAGCACGGGCTGGTGCGCGCCCAGGAAACGCTCGTGCTCCTTGGCGATGGCGGCCAGGTCCCACCAGCGGGCCACCGCCTCGGCCGTGGGCGCGAAACCCAGGTGCTCGCCGCGGAAGAAGTCCACGTACGGGTCCAGGCGCAGCCGGCGCAGGGTGTGCTCCGTCTCCTCGTGCAGGCGGGCCGGGGCGATCCACACCCCGGGGGCCGCGGTGCCGAAGCCCAGGCCGGCCAGCCGGGACCGCAGCACGTGCCGCTTCTGCCGCTCCGACTCGGGGACCGAGAACACCGCGAGCACCCAGCCCTCGTCCGCGACCGGCACCCCGGCGTAGATGCGCCGGTCGCCGTCCTCCATCAACTGGCGTGCCTCGGCCGAGAGTTCGTACCCGGCCGCGCCGGACTCCGTGCGGGCCGGCAGCAGCAGACCGCGCCGCTTGAGCCGGGAGACGGAGGAGCGCACCGAGGGCGCGTCCACCCCGACCGCGGCCAGCAGCCGGATCAGCTCGGCGACGGGCACCGGGCCGGGCATGAAGCGGCCGTACGCGCCGTACAGCGTGACGATGAGGGACCTGGGGGCGTGCTGCTCGGACACGTTGATCATTTTAGGTCGTCGGCATCACTGCCGGTCACCTTCGGTGCGCAGGAGGAACCGCTGCAGCTTGCCGGTGGCCGTGCGGGGCAGCGCGTCCAGGAAGACGAACTCGCGCGGGCACTTGTAGGGCGCCAGCTCGGAGATGAGGAAGGCGCGCAGCGCCTCCGGGTCGCGCGGGGCTCCGGCGCGCAGCACCGTGTAGGCCACGACCACCTGCCCGCGGACCTGGTCCGGCCGGCCGACGACCGCCGTCTCGGTCACGTCCGGGTGGCGCAGCAGCGCGTCCTCCACCTCCGGTCCGGCGATGTTGTAGCCGGCGGAGATGATCATGTCGTCGGCGCGGGCGACGTAGCGGAAGTAGCCGTCCTCGTCGCGGACGTAGGTGTCGCCGGTGACGTTCCAGCCGTCCCGGACGTACTCGCGCTGCCGCGGGTCGGCGAGGTAGCGGCAGCCGACGGGGCCGCGGACGGCCAGCAGGCCGGGCTCGCCGTCGGGCAGGGGCTTGCCGCCGGTGTCCTGGACGCGCGCCTGCCAGCCCGGTACCGCCATGCCCGTGCTGCCGGGCCGGATCCGGTCGTCGGCGGCGGATATGAAGATGTGCAGCATTTCGGTCGCGCCGATGCCGTTGATGATGCGCAGGCCCGTGCGGTCGTGCCAGGCCCGCCAGGTGGCCGCGGGCAGGTTCTCGCCGGCCGACACGCAGCGTCTGAGGGAGGAGACGTCGTGCCCGCTCAGCTCTCCCAGCATGGCGCGGTAGGCGGTCGGCGCGGTGAAGAGGACCGAGACGCGGTGGTCGGCGATCGCGGGGAGCAGTTGCCGGGGGCCGGCCTGTTCCAGGAGCAGGGTGCTGGCCCCGGCCCGCATCGGGAAGACCACCAGGCCGCCGAGCCCGAAGGTGAAGCCGAGCGGGGGGCTGCCGGTGAAGACGTCGTCCTGGTGGGGGCGCAGCACATGCCGGGAGAAGGTGTCGGCCGTCGCGAGCACGTCCCGGTGGAAGTGCATGCACCCTTTCGGGCGACCCGTGGTGCCGGAGGTGAACGCGATCAGGGCCACGTCGTCGGCCGCGGTGTCCACCGCGGCGAAGGGGGCGGCGGGAGCCGGGCGGCGCAGCAGGTCGTCGGGTGTGTCACCGCCGTACGTCGTGATCCGCAGCCCGGGTATCCCGGCCTTCGCCAGGTCGTCCACCGCCCGGATGTCGCACAGCGCGTGCCCGACCCGCGCGATCTCGCACATGGTCGCCAGCTCGTGCGGCCGTTGCTGGGCCAGCACGGTGACGGCGACCGCGCCCGCCTTCAGCACGGCCAGCCAGCAGGCGGCCAGCCAGGGCGTGGTGGGCCCGCGCAGCAGCACCCGGTTGCCCGGGACCACGCCGAGGGGCCCGGTGAGCACGTGCGCTATCCGGTCGACCCGGGCGCGCAGCTCGCCGTAGGTCCACGCGGGGCCCGTCGGGGTGCGGAACGCCGGGCGGGCCGGGTCGGCGTGCCCCAGCAGCTCCGCCGCGCAGTTCAGCCGATCGGGGTAACGCAGTTCCGGCAGGTCGAACCGCAGCTCCGGCCATTCGTCCGGCGGGGGCAGATGGTCGCGCGCGAAGGTGTCGACATGGGCCGAGAGATGCATGGCGGTCCGCCCCCTTGCCGTGACAGATGTCCGGACGGGCTTCCTGGTGGGCTCGCGCTCCCCCTGAGGGGCGACCACCAGCGTATCGTGTTGGTGACGGCAGTCAACTGTGCGCGATAACGTCGGGAAGCCAGGTGGGGAGGGGCCCGCCTCGGAAGGCGACGGGGGAGGCCGGGCCGGCCGCCCCGGAGGGAGGACGGCTGTGTCCGCATTCTCACTCGCACCGGAGCAATCCGCCTGGTGTGCCGAGCTGCGCGAGCTGGCCGCGAAGCGGCTGGGTCCGCTCGCCGACGAGGGCGAGCCCGGCCGCGTCAACCGGCCGCTCCTCGCCGAACTCGGCCGGCTTGGCCTGCTCGCGCGGCTGTTCGGCTCCGGCGCGCTGGACCTGTGCCTGATGCGCGAGTCCCTCGCCCAGGCCTGCACCGAGGCCGAGACCGCGCTCGCGCTCCAAGGACTGGGCGCCCACCCCGTGCACGCCCACGGCACCCCCGCCCAGCGCGAACACTGGCTGCCCCGGGTCGCCGACGGCAGCGCGGTCGCCGCCTTCGCGCTGAGCGAGCCCGGAGCCGGCTCGGACGCGGCGGCGCTGGCCCTCGCGGCCGAGCCCGACGGCGACGGCTGGCGGCTCACCGGCGCCAAGTGCTGGATCTCCAACGCCCCCGAGGCCGACTTCTACACCGTCTTCGCCCGCACCACACCCGGCGCCGGAGCCCGCGGGGTGACCGCCTTCCTGGTCCCCGCCGACCGGCCCGGACTCACCGGCAGCGCCCTGGAGATGCTCTCGCCGCACCCCATCGGCGCCCTCGGCTTCGACGCCGTGCCCGTCACCGCCGCCGATGTGCTCGGCGAGACCGACCGCGGCTTCGCCGTCGCCATGGGCACCCTCAACCTCTTCCGCCCCAGCGTCGGCGCCTTCGCGGTCGGCATGGCCCAGGCCGCGCTGGACGCCACCGTCGGCCACACCAGCAGGCGCGAGGCGTTCGCCGGCCGGCTGATGGACCTGCAGGCCGTGTCCCACCAGGTCGCCGAGATGGCCCTGCGCACCGAGGCGGCCCGGCTGATGGTGTACGCGGCGGCCTCGGCGTACGACGCGGGGGCCGAGGATGTGCCCCGGCGGGCCGCGATGGCCAAGCTGCTCGCCACCGAGACCGCGCAGTACGTCGTCGACGCCGCCGTCCAGCTGCACGGCGCCCGTGCCCTGCGCCGCGGCCACCTCCTGGAGCATCTCTACCGCGAGGTGCGCGCGCCCCGTATCTACGAGGGCGCCAGCGAGGTCCAGCGGGGCATCATCGCCAAGGAGCTGTACGCCACGGCGCGGAAGGAGGCCCGGTGACCACCGAACGCGTCAACCCGCCGGAGCTGTCCCCGCCGACGGGCTTCTCCCACGCCGTCGTGGCGTCCGGTTCCCGCGTGGTGTTCCTCGCGGGACAGACCGCCCTCGACACCGACGGCAAGATCATCGGGAACACGCTGCCCGAGCAGTTCGGCACGGCCCTCGGCAACCTCCTCACCGCCCTGCGCGCGGCCGGCGGCACCCCCGCCGACCTCGCCCGGGTCACCGTCTACGCCACAGACGTCGCCGCCTACCGCACCCACGCGCCGCAACTGGGCCGCATCTGGCGGGAGTCGGCGGGCCGCGACTATCCCGCGATGGCCGTCGTGCAGGTCGTGCGGCTGTGGGACGAGCGGGCGCTGGTGGAGCTGGACGGGTTCGCCGTACTGCCGTAGACCCGCGGGGCCGGTCCGGCCGCGTCCGCAGGCCCGCGGGCGGGTCGGGCCCCGGGCCGTGCGGGCCCCGGGCCGTGCGGGCGCGGGGGCCGCGCGTCTGCCGGGACAGGACCGGACGGTGTCATGACGCGCCACCGATGGAGTGACGGTCACGCCTGCCGACTCGGCCGCCCAGTACCAGTGGAGGCCCTCGATCCTGGAACCGGGAGACACCCCATGCCCGTACGTCCTGTCATCGCCACCGCCCTCGCCGCCGCGGCCCTTGTGTGCGCCGCCGTCGGCCCGGCCGGCGCCGACCCCTCCGAGCTCATCACCGTCGACCCCGTCGGCCTGATCGCGTCCGACGGAACGGTGACGCTCTCCGGCAGCTACCGCTGCGTCGGCGGCACCGGGCCGGTGCTCGTCAGCTCCTCGCTCAGCCAGGCGGACCCCGGTCTGAGGCACGGCATCGGCGGCAGCACCGCCCGCTGCGACGGCGCGGAACACCGCTGGGAGAACTCCGGCAAGGCCACGCCGGAGGTGCTGAAGTCGGGGGCGGCGCGGGTTGAGGCCACCCTCATGGAACTGCGTCCCTCCGGGATCCTCGTGCTGCCGGTCCTGCACGAGGCGACGGACCGGGACATCACGCTCGCCCGGAACGGCGCGTTGCCGGCGTCACCGAAGGCGTCGGCGAAGGCAGGGGCCAAGAAGTCGCCGAAGACCCCGGCCAAGGCATCGCGCAAGGCAGCCGCCGAGAAGCCGGCGAAGGTGCGCGGCAAGTCCGCCCGCTGAGCCGCGTCCGCCCGGACACCCCCTGTTCAGGCGCCGATGCCGTCCCGGTCCGGCGGAGCCGTCCTCCGTCGGACCACCGGGCCGTCCGGCCGGCGCAGGGCGGCGACGAACTTGTAGCGGGAGCCGCGGTAGACCGAACGCACCCACTCCACCGGGGTGCCCTCCGCGTCCCGCGAGTGCCGTGACAGCAACAGCATCGGCAGCCCCACGTCGGTGCCGAGCAACTGCGCCTCCCGCGGGGTGGACAGCGAGGTCTCGATGGTCTCGTCGGCCTCGGCGAGATGGACGCCGTACACCTCGGCGAGCGCGGTGTAGAGCGACGGACAGGTGGCCAGCGAGCGGCGCAGGCCGGGGAAGCGCCGGACGGACAGATGGGTCGTCTCGATCGCCATCGGGTCGCCGCTGGCCAGCCGCAGCCGCTCGATGCGCAGTACCTTCTCGCCGATCCCGATGCCCAGCAGCCCCGCCAGCTTCTCGTCCGCGGGGATCTCCCCGGTGTCCAGCATCTGCGAGGCCGGGGAGAGGCCCTGGGCGCGCATGTCCTCGGTGTGCGAGGTGAGTTGCAGCGTGCGGTAGAGCTTGGGCTGGGCGACGAAGGTGCCCTTGCCCTGGATCCGGTCGAGCCGGCCCTCGCCGACGAGTTCCTGGAGCGCCTGCCGGACGGTGGTCCGCGAGGTGCCGAACCGGACGGCGAGCAGACGTTCCGCGGGCATGGCCGAACCGGGCTGCAGCGCCTCGGCCATGGAGAGCAGCTGCTGTTTGATCCGGTAGTACTTCGGCACGCGCGCGGTGCGGCCGGGCGCCCCCCTGTGCGGCTGGGCGCTGCTGACGTCGGTGGTCATGCCTGCCTTCCCGGCTGTGTCGATGGGCTCCCGTTATAGCGACCAACTGCCCTATGGTCTAGTCCAACTGAACGCACCGGGCGAATGGGACGGAATGCGGACGGGAGCACTCCGGTGACTTTCTCGTAACGGCCTGGACCGGCTTCCCGAACCACCCTTGACACTCCAAAAGGTCTAGGCCAAGCTCCACCGTACTGGTCTACACCATTAGTGGCCAGGTCCCGAGCCCTTACGTGCAACAGCGTCGTACGCAGGTCACCGCCGAGGGCGTGGGGGGTTAGTGGCATCCCTGAGGAGGGTGGCGTGAAGCGCAAGCTTGCGGCCGCGATCGTGATCGCGGGCATGATGGTCTCCGTGTCGGCGTGCGGCGGGGACGACGGCGACGACAGCGGCAAGAACGCGGGACCGGACAGCTTCAAGGGTCAGACCCTGACGGTCTGGGCGATGGACGGCTCCACGCCGGACCAGTGGGTCAAGGACGTCACGGCCGCGTTCGAGAAGAAGACCGGCGCCAAGCTGAAGTTCGAGACGCAGAAGTGGGACGGGATCCAGCAGAAGATCACCACCGCCCTCTCCGAGTCCAACCCGCCGGACGTGCTGGAGGTCGGCAACACCCAGACCCCGGCCTACGCGGTCACCGGCGGCCTCGCCGACCTGAGCGACCTGAAGAGCGAGATCGGCGCCGACTGGACGCCGTCCGTCTCGCAGTCCTCCGTCTACGACGGCAAGCAGTACGCCGCGCCCTGGTACTTCACCAGCCGTGTGGTCATCTACAACAAGAAGATCTGGGCCAAGGCCGGCATCAAGGACATCCCGAAGACCCGGGACGAGTTCTTCAAGGACCTGGAGACCATCGGCAAGAAGACCGACGCGGAGCCGCTCTACCTGCCGGGCCAGAACTGGTACCTCTTCGACGGCATGATCATCGGCCAGGGCGGCGACCTGGTGAAGAAGGAGGGCGACAAGTACGTCTCCAACCTCGGTGACGCGAAGGTCGCCAAGGCCATGGAGGTCTACAAGAAGTTCCAGTCCTACTCCAAGGCCCCCAAGGACAAGGACGAGGCCAACCCGCAGCAGGCCGAGGTCTTCGCCAAGGGCAAGACCGGCGCCTTCATCGGCATGGGCTGGGAGGCCGGCACGGCCGTCACCGCCAACAAGGCCATCGAGAAGGACCTGGGCTACTTCCCCATCCCCGGCGAGACCGCGGCCAAGCCCGAGAGCGTCTTCCTCGGCGGCTCCAACCTCGCCGTCGCGCAGGGCAGCAAGAAGCAGGCCCTGGCCAAGGAGTTCCTGAAGATCGCCCTGTCCGACCAGTACGAGGGCGAACTGGCCAAGCTCAACGGCGTCATCCCGAACAAGAAGGCCCTGGAGAGCAACCTCAAGGGCAACGCCGTCGCCGAGGCCATCGCCCCGGGGGCCGCGGTCGGCGGCACCACCCCGCTGATCCCCGAGTGGGGCGCGGTGGAGAACACCCCGAACCCGATCAAGGCCTACATGACGGCCGTGCTGAACGGCAAGTCCCCGGCGGACGCCGCCAAGCAGGTCGAGGCCGAGATCAACAAGCGCCTGGCCCAGGAGAACTGATCACCCGCCGGGGGCGCCGTCACGACGCGCCCCCGGCTCCATGCGCCGCACGCACGCCCGGCACATGGAGTTCGTACGGCCACGGGAGAGATGGCAACTCATGTCAGTGCAGACCGAAGGCACGGACACGGCCGGGGGGCCCGCTGTCCGCAAGGCCCGGGTACCGGCGCCGCGGGGTGAGACCCCCGCCCCCGGCACCCCGTCCCGCCGCGGGGCCGCCGCCCCCTACCTGCTCCTGCTGCCCGCGCTGCTGGCCACCGTGGTCTTCCTCGGCTGGCCCCTGGTCAAGAACGGCATGCTGTCGTTCCAGAACCTCAACCCGCGGCAGCTCATCCAGCACCTCACCGAGTGGAACGGCTTCGACAACTACCGGGATGTGCTGTCCGAGGCGGAGTTCTGGCACGTCGTCGAGCGCTCCGTCCTCTTCACCGCCGCCAACGTCGTCCTCATCATGGTGCTCGGCACCCTGACCGGACTGCTGCTGGCCCGGCTCGGCAAGCGGATGCGGCTGCTGCTCCTGGTGGGCCTCGTCCTGGCCTGGGCGATGCCCCCCGTCGCCGCCACCACCGTCTACCAGTGGCTGTTCGCCCAGCGCTTCGGCGTCGTCAACTGGACGCTGGACAGGCTCGGCTGGCACTCCATGGCCGACCACAACTGGCTCAGCAGCCAGTTCTCCACGTTCGCCGTGGTCCTCCTGCTGCTCGTGTGGGGGTCGGTCCCGTTCGTGGCGATCAACCTGTACGCCGCCACCACCACGATCCCCAGGGAACTGTACGAGGCCGCGTCCCTGGACGGCGCCGGCGCCTGGAAGAGCTTCACCTCGGTGACCCTGCCCTTCCTGCGGCCCTTCCTGTACGCCACGACGTTCCTGGAGGTCATCTGGATCTTCAAGTCGTTCACCCAGATCTTCGCCATCAACGAGGGCGGCCCCGACCGCCTCACCGAGACCCTGCCGATCTACGCCTTCGTCGAGGGCGTCGGCAACCAGCACTTCGGGGTCGGCGCGGCGATCTCCTTCCTGACCATCCTGGTCCTGCTCGTCATCACCGCGTACTACCTGCGCATGGCGCTCAAGCAAGAGGAGGACGAGCTGTGAAGCGCTCGCTCTTCGGCCGTATCTGGCCCAACGCGACCGCCGTCGTCCTCTTCGTCGGTTTCGCGTTCCCCGTCTACTGGATGTTCGCGACGGCCTTCAAGCCGACCGGCGACATCATCTCCGAGAACCCGGTGTGGTTCCCGACGGACGTCACCTTCGACCACTTCAAGAAGGCGGTCGACGCCGACCACTTCTGGACGCTCGTCCTCAACTCCGTCACCGTCACGGTCCTGTCGGTCGTCTTCTCGCTCGTCATCGCCCTGTTCGCGGCCTTCGCGCTCGCCCGGATGCGGTTCCGGGGCCGGCGCGGGCTCATCGTGACCTTCATGCTGGCGCAGATGGCCCCCTGGGAGGTCATGATCATCGCCATCTACATGATCGTCCGTGACAACGACATGCTGAACAGCCTGGTCCCGCTCACCGTCTTCTACACGGTGATGGTGCTCCCGCTGACCGTCCTGACGCTGCGCGGCTATGTGGCCGCCGTGCCGAAGGAGCTGGAGGAGTCGGCGATGGTCGACGGCTGCACCCGCACCCAGGCCTTCGTCCGGGTCATCTTCCCGCTGCTGGCCCCCGGCCTGATGGCGACCTCCCTGTTCGGGTTCATCACCGCCTGGAACGAGTTCCCGCTCGTCCTGATCCTCAACAAGGACGTCGAGAAGCAGACCCTGCCGCTGTGGCTGTCCCAGTTCCAGACCGCCTTCGGCGACGACTGGGGCGCCACGATGGCCGCCTCGTCCCTGTTCGCGCTGCCCATCCTGATCCTCTTCATCTTCCTGCAACGCAAGGCTGTCAGCGGTCTGACCGACGGCGCCGTGAAGGGATGACCCCGCCGATGACCACCATCGCCACCACCGCATCGGGCAGCGGCTCCGCCGCGGGCGACACCCTCACCCGTGATGCCCTGGCGGTGCTGCAGCCGGGATTCGACGGCACCACCGCCCCCGACTGGGTGCGCCGCCGCATCGGCGAGGGCCTCGCCTCCGTCGCCCTGTTCGGCCGCAACGTCGTCAGCGAGGCCCAGGTCACCGCCCTCACCGCCCAGTTGCGGGCCGAACAGGACGACCTGCTGGTCGCCATCGACGAGGAGAGCGGCGACGTCACCCGCCTCGACGTGCGCACCGGCTCCTCCTTCCCCGGCAACCACGCCCTCGGCGCCGTCGACGACCCCGGCCTCACCCGGGCCGTCGCCCGCGAGCTCGGCCGCCGCCTGGCCGCCTGCGGCGTCAACTTCGACTGGGCGCCCTCCGCCGACGTCAACGCCAACCCCGACAACCCCGTCATCGGCGTCCGCTCCTTCGGCGCGAGCCCCGGCCTGGTGGCCCGGCACACCGCCGCCTGGGTCGAGGGCCTGCAGTCCACCGGCGTCGCCGCCTGCACCAAGCACTTCCCCGGACACGGCGACACCAACGTCGACTCCCACCACGCCGTCCCCCGGATCGACGTCGACGCCGACACCCTCCACGAGCGCGAACTGCCCCCGTTCCGCGCGGCGATCGCCGCCGGCACCCGGGCGATCATGAGCGCCCACATCCTCGTCCCGGCCCTGGACCCGGACCGCCCCGGCACCCTGTCCCGGCGCATCCTCACCGAACTGCTGCGCGGCGAACTCGGCTACCAGGGCCTGATCGTCACCGACGGCATGGAGATGCGGGCCATCGCCGGCCCGTACGGCCTGGAGCACGGTGTGGTCCTCGCGATCGCGGCCGGCGCCGACGCCATCTGCGTGGGCGGCGGGCTGTGCGACGAGAAGACCGTGCTGAGCCTCAGGGACGCCCTCGTGACCGCCGTACGCTCCGGTGAACTCCCCGAGGAGCGGCTCGCCGACGCGGCCGCCCGGGTGCGCGATCTCGCCGCCTGGACCGCCGCGTCCCGCGGTCACGCGGAGAAGACCGAGCCCGACCCGGAGGTCGGTCTGGCCGCGGCCCGCCGCGCGCTGACCGTGACCCGGGCCGGCGCCGCCGCCGCGGTCACCGGACCCGTCTACGTCGCCCAGTTCAACCCGGCCCCCAACATCGCCGTCGGCGACCAGACCCCGTGGGGCGTCGCCGCCGAACTGGAGCGGCTGCTGCCCGGCACCGGCTCCGGCTCCTTCACCGGCGACGACGCCGGTGCCGCCGTCCTCGCCGCGGCCGGCGGACGCCGGATCGTCGCGGTGGTCCGCGACGAACACCGGCACGACTGGATGCGCTCCGGGCTCGACACCCTGCTGGCCGCCCGCCCCGACACCGTCGTCGTGGAGATGGGCCTGCCGCAGGCCGCCCCGCGCGGCGCCCTGCACATCGCCACCTACGGCGCCGCCCGCGTCTGCGGGGTGGCGGCGGCCGAGGCCGTCCTCGCCGGCTGACCCACCCACCCGGCCGCCCGCGCCTGCCCGCGGGCGGCCGTACTCCTTGCCTCCCGCGGAACCCGGTGGCCCTTTCTCGCGCCCCGCCGCTTGCCACCGGCACATGTCTCACGTCCGACCCCAAGGTGTTGTCGTCCCGACCAACCCCGGAGTGAACGCATGCCCGAGCCCGCCCCCTACCTCCACCGAGCGGCGACCGGCCGCCCCTACTTCAGCGCCGACGGCGAGACCTACCTCGCCCCGACCCCCCTGCGCGACCTGCGCAAGACCGAGCCGCTGCGCGTGCTGTCCGAGGAGGACTTCGCCTTCTGGCAGACCTACGGCTACGTCGTCGTACGCGAGGCCGTCACCCCCGGCGAGGCCAAGGCCCTGCTGGACTTCGCCTGGCGGTTCCAGGGACTCGACCCCGACCGCCCCGGCACCTGGTACGAGGAGCCCGCGTTCCGCTCCGAACTCGACCGGCACCTCTACATATACGGCTTCGTCGAGGCCTACCACCACCAGTTCATCTGGGACAGCCGGCAGAGCCGACGGGTCTACGACGCCTTCGTGGACGTGTGGGACAGCCCGGAGCTGTGGGTCACCCTGGACCGGCTCAACCTCAACCCGCCCAACCGGCACACCCGTTCGCGCTCCCTGATCGAGCCCACCGACGAGGGCTTCGACATCGAACTGCACTGGGACGTCGACACCACCCTCGCCGTGCTGCCGCAGCGCGTCCAGGGCATCATCGCCCTCAACGACACCCGGCCCGAACTCGGCGGCTTCCAGTGCGCCCCGGAGCTGTTCCGCCGCCTGGAGGAGTGGCGCGTCGCCCAGCCGCCCGGCCGCGACCCGGTCCGCCCGAACACCGACCGCGCCGAGTTCCCGGTGGTCCGCCCCGACCTGCAGGCCGGCGACCTGCTGATCTTCAACGGGCTGCTCGCCCACGGCGTGGCACCGAACCTCTCCGACAACGCTGTCCGAGCCGTCCAGTACCTGTCGATGATGCCCGCGCTGGAGGAGCACACGGCCCTGCGCGACTCCCGCGTGGACTCCTGGCGCACCCTCGCCACCCCCGACTGGAACGGCACGCTGCTCGGCGACGCCCGCGAACCGGAAGCCCTCCGCTACGGCCCCGCCGAACTCACCGACCTGGGGCGCAGACTGCTCGGCCTCGACTCCTGGGCCACGGAAGGCGCCCGGTGAACCGGATCTGCCTCTGCCTGCCCACCAACCGGGCCTGCTCCGCCACCCTCACCGCCCTGCACGCCGAGGCCGGCTACGCCGCCCGCCGGTTCGGTGCCGACGTGCACCTGCTGATCCTGGACTCCGCCGACGACCGCACCCGGGCCGCGCACACCCGCACGGTCGCCGCCCTGCCCCCGCAGGCCGGCGTGACCGTCCGCCACCTCGACGAGGAAGCCCAGCGGGACTTCCTGCGCCGGGCCGTCCGGCGGGCCGGCCTGCCCGAGCCCGGCCGGCTGCTCCGTCTCATGCTCCCGTCCGCCGTCTCCTACGGCGCCTGCACCAACCGCGCCTTCCTGCTGGCCGCCGCCCTCGGCTGCGACTCCGTGCACCGCCGGGACTCCGACAGCACCTACCAGACCCATGCCGGACAGCCGGTGTTCCCCGTCCACCACGAGCTGCCCTGGCTGGGCCGCCCGGCCGCCGAGGTGTCGGCCGCGGTCTCCCGCACCGACCTCGACCCGGCCCACACCGGACGTCCCGTGTCGCTGGCCGGCGCCTCCTTCATCGGTGAACTCTCCGTCGACATCGGCGAGATGAGAAGCCTGGACGAGGGCGTCTACCACGACGTGGTCGGCCTGTGGGCGCCCGCCGACGCCTCCGCGGAGCAGCGGCGCGCACTGGTCGAGGAGTCCTTCACCGGGGCGGGCACGGCCCCCTTCACCGGCGACCACTCCACCCTGGCCCTCGTCGACCCCATGCGGATCGACATGTGCAACATCGCCCTCCACCGCGACGTGTACGAGGTGATGCCGCTGCCCCCGGCGACCGACACCATCGGCAGCGACTACTTCCTCACCCACCTGGTCCACGACGCCACGCTCCCCGGCATCCTGCACAACCGGCACATCGAGAACTTCTACACCCCGGAGCGCCGCACCGACGCCGGCTTCCTCGCCTACCAGACCCGCTTCGTGAAGTTCCTGCTGTCGATGCTGTACTTCCATCACGTCTACGACCGGATGGCCACCGAGGGCGCCGGCCTGCTGGACGACCGGCAGCGGGTCCGGCCCGACCGCGTCGTGGAGTTCCTGCGGGAGAGCACGAGCCTGGACCGCGCCGAGAACATCTGGCGACTGGACCGGGTCGACACCGCGTACCGGAAGCTGGGCGGACGGTACGCGGCCTTCGCGGACCGACTCGCCACGCAGCGGGACCGCTTACTCGATCAGGCCGAGCAGGACATCCACGACTTCGCCCACCTGACCGAGGCGTGGCCGACCCTGATCAAGGCGGCCCGCACATGACCACCCCGCACACGGGCGCCCCGAAGGGGCGCGGGGCCCGTTCTGATCTGCGGCTACCGCCGGGTGGGCGCGACCAGCGACAACAAACCCGCACCCGCGCGACGGCATTCCCCGGCACCCCCCTAGGCACCCTCGGCCACCACCTAGCCGCATCCGAGACCGACCGCGTCATCTACGACCTCACCGGCATAGAGCACCAGTACGACACCCTGCTGGCAGAACTCCCCGGTACGGACATCCGCTTCGCCCTCAAGGCCTGCCCCGTCGACGAAGTCCTCCGCTGCCTCACCGAGCGCGGCGCCGGCTTCGACGCGGCGAGCCCCGCCGAGATCAGGCAGGCACTGAGCGCCGGCGCCCCCGCCGACCGCATCCACTACGGCAACACCGTCAAGTCCGACCACGACATCGCCGAGGCCCACCGCCTGGGCGTCCGCACCTTCGCCACCGACAGCGTCGAGGACGTCACCGCGATCGCCGCACACGCCCCCGGCGCCCGGGTGTTCTGCCGCCTGGCCACCACCGGCGAGGGCGCCCTGTGGGGCCTGAACCGCAAGTTCGGCTGCGCCCCCGAGGACGCCGTCCGCGTCCTGGTCACGGCCCGCGCGGCCGGCCTCGTCCCGGCCGGTCTGTCCGTGCACGTCGGCTCCCAGCAGATGACCGGCGAGGCCTGGCAGCGGGCCCTGGACTCGCTCGCCGAGACGCTCGTGGCGCTGCACGGGCCGGGCATCGCACCGGACCACGTCAACCTCGGCGGCGGCCTGCCCGCGCGCGGCTACCTCGACCGGCGGGGCAACCCCCTCGACCCGCCGCTGGACAAGATGTTCGCGGTGATCCGCGAGGGCATGGAGCGGCTGAACGGCCTGACCGCCGCCCCGCTCCGCCTCGTCATGGAGCCGGGCCGCCACCTGGTCGCCGACCACGGCGCCGTCCGGGCCCATGTGTACCGGCTGACCGAGCGGGCCCAGCCCGACGGGACCCGCGCCCGCTGGCTGTACCTGAGCACGGGCAAGTTCAACGGCCTGTACGAGATGGACCGGATACGTCACCGGCTGGTCTTCCCCACCCGGGCGGACGACGTCGGCGAGGACGACGAGGCGTACGTGCCGGCCGTCGTCGCGGGCCCCACCTGCGACAGCGACGACGCCTACGGCGACGGCCGGCACCCGGTGCGCGTGCCCCGCGCCCTGGCCTCCGGCGATCCGGTCTGGATCCTGTCCGCCGGCGCCTACGCCACCAGCTACACGACCCAGGGGTTCAACGGTATCCGCCCGCTGCCGTGCGTCTGCGCACGCGCCCCGGAAGGACAGCACTGACATGAGAGACCTGATACGGGGCATCACCGAGGCCGACTGGCCCCAGCTCGTGGCCCTGGAGAGCGAGGCGTACGCGAACCTCTCCCTGGCCGAGGGCGAGCGGCTGCTGCGCTCCCGGGCCCGCGCCTCGGCCGGCACCTGCTTCGTCCTCGATCTCGACGGCCGGCTCGCCGGCTATGTCCTCGCCCTGCCCTACCCCCGGTTCCGCTGCCCCGACCTGGCCCGCCCGGAACAGGCCGTGCACCGCACCACCAACCTGCACCTGCACGACCTGGTGGTGAGCGCTCCGCTGCGCCGCCGGGGGCTCGGCACCCGGCTGGTGCGCCATCTGACCGGGGTGGCCCGGGCCCGCGGCTTCGCCACCGTCTCCCTGGTCGCCGTCGCCGGCAAGGAGCCGTTCTGGCGCGCCAACGGCTACCACGCGCACCCGGCGGCCCCGGTCCCGCCCGACTACGGCGGCGGCGCGGTCTACATGTCGGCCCGGGTGGCCGCCGTACCCCACCCGTACCAGGGCCGGGAGGCCGTCTGATGTCCGAGCCCGCCTTCCCGCGCGCCAAGTGGTCCATCGCGGCGCTGTTCTGCTTCCTCGGCCTCCAGTACGGCACCTGGATCTCCCGCCTGCCCGCGCTGAAGACCCGGCTGGACCTGGGCGCGGGCGAGGTGGGCCTCCTGCTGATGGCCTGCGGGGCCGGCGCGGCGGCCTCCTTCCCGCTGGTCGCCGTCCTGATGCGCCGGCTCGGCTCCCGGAGCCTGTCCCTCGCCTCCGCCGGATGCCTGATCGCGGTCCTGGCCGCGCTGTCCGCCGTACCGAACTACCCGCTGGCGCTGCTCGCCGTGTGCGCCGACGGAGTCGCCGTCGGCTGTCTCAACGTCGCCATGAACGCGCAGGGCGCCGCGCTGGAGAAGGCGTACGACCGCACGGCGATGTCCCAGCTGCACGCCACCTTCAGCGCCGGTCTGCTCGCCGCCGCCCTGCTGGCCTCCGGCGTCACCGCGCTGACCGGATCCGTCCCGGCCCACTTCACGGTCGCCGGGGCCCTGCTGCTGCTCCTGCTCGCCGGCGCCCGGCCCGGCCTGCTGACCCACCGGGAGCCGGGTTCCGCGGGCGCGGACGAGCCGAAGCGGAGCGTCCGCCGCGCCCTCACCTCCGGCACGACCCTCCTCATGGGCTGTGCCATGGCCTTCGGCACGGTCACCGAGGGCGCGATGAACGACTGGTCGACGCTCTACCTGAAGGACGTCGTCGAGGCGTCGGCGAGCGTCGCGCCGCTCGGCATCGCGGTGGTCTCCGTGATGATGCTCCTGGCCCGCGTGTGCGCGGACCGCTGGCGCACCCGCTGGGGTGACGGCCGCGTCGTGCGCACCGGCAGCGCGGTGGCCGCCGCCGGCCTGGCCCTCGCCCTGCTCACCGGCGGGGTGGTGCCCACGCTGCTCGGCTTCGCCCTCGTCGGCCTCGGCGCGGCCGCCGTCACCCCGTGCGTGTACGTGGCGGCGGCCGAACGCGGCTCCGACGCCCTCGCCCTGGTCGCCGCGATGGGTACCACCGGTCTGCTGGGCGGGCCGGCGCTGATCGGCTTCGTCGCGGGCGCGGCCGGCCTGACCCTCGGCATGGCCACGGTGGCCGCCTCGGCCCTGATCGTCACGGTGACCGCCTTCTGGATCCCGTGGCGGGCCAGGGCCGCCGTGCTCGTGGACTCCTGAGCCGGGGGAGGGGCCCCGGGCACGGTGCCCGGGGCCCCTCTGTGGACCGCCCAGGGCCTCCCTACGGCCTTCTGCGGTGCTCCGGCGTCCGGGACGACGCGGACTTCTCGTCCCAGGAGGACTCCAGACCGGCGGAGTCGAGAAGGTGCTCGCCGTAGAGGTCCTGCAGCCAGTTGGTCTGGTAGATCGTGTCGAGGTAGCGCTCGCCGAGGTCGGGCGCGACGGCCACCGCGGTGAGGTCGTGCCGGTCGTGCTGCGCCAGCCAGTCCGTCGCCGCGCTGACCACCGTCCCCGTCGAACCGCCGAACAGGAAGCCCCGTCGTGCCAGGCGGTGGCAGGTGCGGATGGTGTCGGCCTCCTCCACGCGGATCACCTCGTCCACGTACGACTCGTCGAGCAGCGGAGGACGCATGCTCATGCCCAGGCCGGGGATCATCCGGCGGCCGGGCTTGCCGCCGAAGGCCACCGAGCCGACGCTGTCCACGGCGACGATCCGCACCGGCCGGTGCCACTCGCGGAAGTAGCGGGCGCAGCCCATCAGCGTCCCGGCCGTGCCCGTCCCCAGGAACAGCACGTCCAGGCGCGGGAACTGGCCGGCGATCTCCGGCGCCGTGGTGCGGTAGTGCGCCCGCCAGTTCCCGGCGTTGGTGTACTGGCTGAGCCACACGTACCGGTCGTCGGAGGCGCACAGCGAACGGACGTACTCGAGCCGCGTGCCCAGGAAGCCGCCGTTGGCGTCCAGGTCGGTCACCACGTGGACCTGGCTGCCGAGGGCCTCCATCAGCAGCTTGGTCGACAGATTGCACCGGCAGTCGGTCACGCACAGAAACCTGTATCCCTTGCTCGCCGCGATCATGCTGAGCGCGACGCCCAGGTTCCCGGAGGACGACTCGACGAGGATGGAATCCGGTGTCAGGCTTCCGTCCCGCTCGGCGCTCTCCACCATCTCGTTCGCGGCCTTCAGCTTGATGGAGCCGGCGAAGTTGAAACCCTCGCACTTGAGGTAGAGGCGGTATCCGAATATCGACGCCAGATCGACGAAGAGGCTTCCTTCGTTGAAGGCGTGGGGTGCGGAGATGACGGGCACGGCAGGCCTCCTGATACCAGGGCTACGGCCTCAGCCGTGCCGGCGCAAATCGTGGAAGAAGTCGTCGATGAGGCGGAGCTGACCCGCCCGGGCCACTTGGTCGTAGACGTACTTGCCGACGGCCAGGTCGAGGACGCCGAGGCCGAAGGGCGAGAAGATCACCGGCTGGTCGTGCGGCGGGGCGGCACGGCCCAGCATGACGTCGTTGAGGGTGCCGTTGAGGAAGTCACGGTTGCCCGTGCGCTGCTCGACCAGGTGCGGTGAGGTGTCCGCCTTCAGGCAGTGCTCGACGTCGTCGACGAAGTTCGCCGACTCGAGCAGGACCTCGGGGGCGAGGTCGCGCAGGGACACGTGCAGCACCAGCGGGTTGTGCTTGAACCAGCCCGGCGTCGTGACGTGGGGCCGGCCCGCGACGGTGGCGAACACCACCAGGTCGCTGGAGCGGATGAGGTTCTCCGCGCTGTCGTGGACGGTGACCGGCTCCGGGGCACCGGTCTGCCGCAGGTAGCCGCAGAAGCCCTCGGCACTGTCGGCGGACACGTCGTGCACGCCGATCGCGTCGAACGACCAGCCGGTGCGGGCCAGGAAGGTGTGGATGTAGCGGGCGATCAGGCCCGTACCGCAGAACCCGACGCGGCGGGGCCGGGGCCGGCCGCGGCTGAGCCAGTCGGCGGCCAGCGCGGCGGACGCGGCGGTCCGGGTCGCGCTGATGATGGAGCTCTCCAGGCAGGCGAACGGGTAACCCGTGTCGTGGTCGTTGAGGATCAGCACCGCGGAGGCCCGTGGGAGCCCGGCGCCCACGTTCTCCGGGAAGCTGGAGATCCACTTCAGCCCGTCCACGCGGACGGACCCGCCGATGGAGGCCGGCAGCGCGATGATCCGGGCCGTCGGACGGTCGGGGAAGCGCAGGAAGTACGACGGCGGGTTGACCGAGTCCCCGGCACCGTGCAGCCGGTAGGTGGCCTCGACCAGCTCCACGAGCTCTTTCTCGCTCCCCTCCAGCGCTCTTTTCACCTGCTCACCGGAGATCACCGCGAAGCTCGGAACCGAGGGCGGTTCGGATCCCGCGGTGTGGGCCGTGCTGGACAGCAGATCGGTCATCGTCCGCTCCCTTCGGCGGGGCTGCCGTCGGCCAGGCGCCGCGGCTCGGCCATGCCGACCAGGACCCGGCGCTCCCCGGTGAACGGCTCCCTGCTGTGCGCGGTGCGGATGTTGTCCACGAGCATCAGGTCACCGGCCTGCCAGGGCTCGCGCCGGGTGTGCTCCTCGTACGTGACGTTGACGGTCCGGACGACGTCCTCGCCGATCGCGGTGCCGTCCCCGTAGCGGGTGTTGAACGGCAGCCCATCGGCGCCGTACTCGTCCACGAGGTACTCGCGCACCTCGGGGGCCAGCGTCCACTCGTTGAGGAAGGCGATCTGGTTGAACCAGCAGCGCCTGCCCGTGAGCGGGTGCCGCACGACGGCCGCGCGGCGCTGCTCGGTGCGCAGGGAGCCGTCGGGCCGCCAGCTGAAGTCGATGGCGTGGGAACGGCAGTAGCTCTCGATCGCGTCGCGGTCGTCGGTGCCGAACGACTCCGCCAGGGACGCCCCGATCTCCTCGTTGTAGGTGCGGGTCAGCAGCCAGCCCTCCCGCTCGAACCGTTCCGTCAGCTCGGCGGGCAGGGCCCGCAGGACCTGCTCGGCGTCGGCCACCGCCGTCGCCCCGCCCTCCTCGGGCGCGGTCAGGCACGCGAACAGCATCAGGCCGGGCACCTCCACCGGGTAGCTCAGCTCGTGATGCATGCACATGGGCTGGTTGGCCGGCCAGGGCGTGGAGGAGTACAGCCCCGGGCCCTCGGCCTCGCGGGGCGCGAACGCCTCCGTCTCCGTCATGAGCCCGCCGGACAGGCGCCCGAGGACGGCACCGGCCCGGTCCACGTCCTTCAGGCCGAGGCCGCGCACGATCAGCGCCCCGTGCTCGGTGACCAGTGCGCGCAACGCCTCGCGGTACTCGGCCGCCCAGCTCGCGGTGTCATCCGGCGGGTCGACGCGCAGCAGCGCGGGCCGGTCCGGCCGCAGCTCCACGTCGAGCGGTGCTGCCAGGGATGAGGACGGCATCTCGGTTTCCTTTCGGGTAGCCCGTCGGGTGGAGGAACGGGCCTCAGGTGGAGGCCAGGGGTACGGCCGCGCTCAGGACGGCCTGCGCCGCCTCGGCCGGGCGGGTGCGGAGGAAGTAGTGGCCTCCGTCGGCCAGCTCGTGCAGATCGACGTGCTCGGCCAGGAGCAGCCAGTCGCGGTGACGTTCGGCATGACCGGCCGTGTGCGGGTCGTCGGCGGCGACGACCACCGAGACGGGCACCGACAGCTTCACCGGCGGCGGGGATTCCAGGGCAGCCAGGAAGTAGCGGTGCGCGGCCACGCAGTCGTGCCGGTAGGCGGCACCGATGTGCTCGGCGTGCCGCTCGTTCAGTTCGGCGAGCTCCGTGTAGCCGCTGTCCGCGGTCAGCCCCGCCGCGATCTCCGCGTCGTCGCGTCTCGTCAGACCGGCGATGGCGGCGCTCCGCTCGGCGGCGGTGCCGAGCAGCTGCGCGCCGAGGAACACCCGCGTCACCCGCACGCCGTGCTCCTGGAGCCGCCGGGCCGTCTCCAGGGCCGGTGCCGCGCCCGAGGAGTGGCCCCACAGCATGACCCGGGTCAGGCCGCGGGCCACGATCTCGGCGGCGACCCGGCCGGCCACCTCCGCGATCGACGCGAACGGCTCGCGACGCTCCGCCAGGTCGTGACCGGGCAGGTCCACGGCGAGGACCGTCAGGCCGCCGCCCGCCAGGGCCGACGCCATGGGCCGGTAGTTGACGGCGTTGCCGCCCGCGTACGGGAAGCACACCAGGGCGCTGTCCGGCGCACCGCCCGCTTCCGAGACGGGCTGCAGCAGCTCCGTGCGCCGCCGGGCGGTGCCGTCGAGGACGGCGGCCAGGTCGGCCAGCACCGGGTGGCGGGTGATGTCCTTCAGGGAGACCGCGCGGTCGAGGGCGACGCTGAGTCTGACGGCCGTCAGGGAGGTGCCGCCGGAGTCGAAGAAGTGGTCCGTCCGGCCGATCCGGTGCTCGGGCACGCCCAGCAGCTCGGCCCAGGCCGCCGCCAGCCTCCGCTCGGTCGGGCCGAGAGCCTCCCGTGCCGCGCCGTCCCGCTCGGCGGCCGGCGCGGTCCGCGCGGCCTGTTCGGCCTGTTCGGCCTGTGCCGTCAGGGCCTTGCGGTCGATCTTGCCGTTGGGGGTCAGCGGCAGGCCGTCCTGCCAGTGGAAGGCCGAGGGGACCATGTAGGCGGGCAGCGCCGCCGCGAGCGCCTCGCGCAGCACCTCAGGCTGGTGCCGCCGGCCGGTGTGGAAGGCGATCAGGTGCTTGTTCCCGCCACCGCGCTCGACGACCACCACCGCACCGTCCCGCACCCCGTCCACCCGCAGCAGGGTGTTCTCGATCTCGCCGATCTCGATGCGGAAGCCGCGGATCTTGACCTGGTTGTCGCGGCGGCCGAGGAACTCCAGCTTGCCGCCGGGATGCCAGCGGCCCCGGTCGCCGCCCAGGTAGAGCCGCTCGCCGGGCCGGTACGGGTCCGTGCGGTAGGCCTCCCGGGTCCGCTCGGGGTCGTTGACGTATCCCCGGCCCACGCAGATGCCGGAGAACGCGATGAGCCCCGGGGCGCCCAGCGGCACCAGCGACAGACGCTCGTCCACGACGTAGACGCGTACGTTGTTCACCGCACGGCCCAGCAGCACGCGGTCGGGCACGCCCTGCAGCACCTCGTGGTTGGTGTCGTCCGAGGTCTCGGTCAGACCGTAGGCGTTGAGCAGCCTGATCCCCGGCTGGATCGCGAACCAGCGCTGGACCAGCTCCCGCTTCAGCGCCTCCCCGGTCACCGACACGCACCGCAGGTCCGGCAGCTTGCGGGGGCGCTGCTCCAGGTACGAGACCACGACCTCCAGGTAGGAGGGCACGACCTGGGCCACCGCGACCCGGCCGTGCTCCAGCGTGTCGACGAACCGCTCCACGTCCACGACCACGTCCTGGCCGACCAGCAGGGTCCGCCCGCCGACCAGCAGCGCCGACACCAGCTGCCACAGTGAGATGTCGAAGCACTGCGGGGCCGTCTGCGCCACCACCGACCCCTCGCCGATGCCCAGGTCGTCGATCTTGGCGTAGAGGTGGTTGAGCATGCCCGCGTGCTCGCACATCGCCCCCTTCGGCTCACCGGTGGAGCCGGAGGTGAAGTAGATGTAGGCCAGCCGCCCGGCCTCGACCCGGATCCCCGGGTCGTCGTCGGCGTGCGGTTCGGCGTACGCCGTCTCGACCGGCAGCTTCTCGGTTCCCGGCAGGTCCGCCAGCGCCTCGTCGAGGGTCTCGGTGCTGCCGGACTCGGTGAGGACCAGCCGGCAGTCCGCCCGTGACAGCATGGCCGCGATCCGGCCGGCCGGGAAGTGCGGCTCGATCGGCAGGTACGCGCCGCCCGCCTTGAACACCGCCAGCGTCGCCGCCAGCCAGTCCAGGTTCCGTTCGGTGACGACGGCGACCACGCCCTCCGGACCCAGCCCGCGCTCCAGCAGCGCCCGCGCCAGCCGGTTGGCGCGCGCGTTGAGCTCCGCGTACGTCCACTCGTGCTCGCCGTGCACCGCGGCCACCGCGTGCGGGTGCGCCCGTACCCGCTGCTCGAACAGCTCGTGCGCGCGGGCGTCCGGCAGCGCCCGACGGGGTCCCGCCAGCCCTTCCAGCTGCTCACGCACCTCGCCGGCCGACAGCAGGCTCTGCTGGGCGTGCTCGGCGTCCGGGCCGGCCGCCAGCAGGCGGAGCGCCTTCAGGTGGTAGCCGCCGATCCGGGTCGCGCCGTCGGCGTCCAGCACGTCCGTGCGGCAGCGCAGGCGCAGCACCAGCCGTCCGCCCCGGTCGCACCAGCGCACGTGCAGCACCCCGTCGTCGGCGTGCGCCTCGTCGGCACCCATGGGGCCGAACACCACCTCGTAGGCGGGCTCGGTCACCCCCAGTTCCCGCCGCAGCTCAGCCACCGGGAACTCCCGGTGGGCCAGCACGTCCGCCTCGGCCCGCTCGGCGGCCGACACCAGGGCCCGCCAGGACCCCGCCGGCACCTCCAGGCGGCACGGCAGCGGCTCGCCGCGTACTCCGGCGGTGTAACCGGTCACCACCTCGTGCTCACCCGACAGCGCGGCCAGCACCTTGGCGTGCGCCGCCAGCAGCAGCGAGCTGAGCGGCAGTCCCGAGCGCCGCACCAGGGCGCGTACCGAGGTCGCCACGTCCTCCGGGACCGGCACCTCCTGCTCCAGCGTGCCCGGCACCGGCTCCCGGACCCAGCGCGGCACGGCGGTGCCGCCGCCGGCGGTCAGTACCCGGCGCCAGAATTCCCGGTCGGCTTCCACGCGCGTTCCCATCGATGGCCTTCCTCAACTCGTGGCAGCCGCGGTGGCGCCGGTCGCTTGCACGGCACGGCCCGGACCGCCGGGCCGGCTGCCGGCCTCGGGCATGTCCACGGCCGGGTTGCCGCCCCAGTGCGCGTTCGGGGGGACCTCCTCGCCCTTCATGAGGAAGGAGTCGGGGGCCAGCACCGAGCCGTCGCCCATGGTCACGCCGTAGTGCACATGGGCGGCGACGCCCAGCGTGCATCCGGCGCCCAGCGTGATGCCGTCGGACTTGAAGGTGCCGTCCTCTTGCGAGTGGCACTGGATCTTGGTGCCGGCGTTGAGGGTGCACTCGTCGCCGATGACCGCGAGGGTCCGGTCGGTCACGTAGCAGCCGTCGTCGAACACCCTGCTGCCGATGCGGACGCCCATCAGGCGCCAGACGAGAGCCTTGAAGGGTGTGCCGTTGAAGATGTTCAGCCAGTGCGAGGGGACCTTCCACAGGCGCTCGATCTGCCAGAACCTGCGGTCGTAGATGGAGCACAGCTCGGGTCTCAGCCTGCGGAACCTCAGCAGGCAGCGTTCCAGCAGGATGTAGTACGCGGTGGACAGCGCCAGTGTCAGCGCCAGATAGACGGCGATCACGACGTCCCCGATCACGCCGTACAGGTCGATGGAGGCGAGGGCGAGCAGGGTGAGCCCGAAGGTGTGCAGCCAGCGTACGAACAGCATCAGGGCCATCGAGCGGAGGTTGTACCGGTTCTTCGCGGCGAGACGGGTGCGCAGTGTCTCGCCCGACCTGAGGTGGTCGAACCGTGAGTCGCGGTCCACCGAGCGCGGAATCTCGAAGGACGGCGAACCGAGGAGCCCCACGCCTTCGCGGACCTCGCCGTCGAGGGGAATCATCACCTTCGTCGCGAGGAGGCAGTTGTCACCCGTCCTGCCGCCCGCGGGATAGGCAATGTTGTTGCCCAGGAAATTGCGCGGCCCGATCGTCACCCGGGAAAGCCGGAAGGACGTACTGGAGTAGTCCGCGTTGACCACGGAAAGACCGTCGGCCACCATCGTTCCGGTGCCGACGGACACCAGCAACGGAGTTTCGTGCCCCATTTCCGTGCCGAAATTGGATCCGGTCTGCTCGATCCGTGACAAATCATATCCGATCGCGCGCAGATAGTGCACGATGTAGGAGCTGTCACCGAAGAGCCAGGCGAAGAACTTGATGTTCGTCAGGCGGGCCGTCGCCCGGTGCGCCGCGTAGCGGAATCCGTAGAGCGGATAGGTCCGGTCGGGCTTGACGACCAGTCCCACCAGCCGCGGAACGGCGTACAGCGCGACCACGGCCAGTACGACGAAACCGCAGAACAGGGCGAGGGAGACGGCGAGCGCGTCGGTGATCAGTTGGGACCGGGACAACGCGGCCGTCTCCGGATCGAGCCGCTTGCCGACAGCCGGTACCTCGGTGAAGAACATGTACACGCCGCCGATGGCGAGCGGGACGTACAGGAAGATCATTTGCAGCATGGTGACGAGGCCGAACCAGGCCCGGCGTCCGGTGCCGACCTTGGCCGGAGCGATCCGCAGGTAGTCGATGTGCGTGGGCTCCGCCGGGGATCCGTGCCAGTGCCGGCCGTCCGGCACCGCCTGGCCGCGGTGCAGCGAGGAGGTGTGGCCGAGCTGTGCGCCGTCGCCCATCGAGGTGTCGATGTCCAGGACGGTCTTCTCACCGATGTACACGTCCCGGCCGAGCGTGACCGGGCCGGTCTGGATGAGGCCCGCGTGGGCCCGGTAGCCCAGGAAGAAGGACTCCTTGCGGATCACCGTCCCGGCGCCGACCGTCAGCAGGTCGGTGCAGACCGGGACGGAGCGGGAGAGGATCGTGACCCCCTTGCCGATCCGTGCGCCGAGGGCCCGCAGGTACAGCACGTACAGCGGCGTGCCGGCGAGGAACACCATCGGATTCGCGTGCAGGAGTGCCTTGACGAACCAGAAGCGCAGGTACGTCAGGCCCCAGATGGGGAACTCGCCAGGTTTCCACCGGCCGATCAGAAGCCATTTCGCCACGACCGGGAAGGCGCACAGCGCGAGGAAACCGCCGCTTCCGAAGACGAGCGACCGCAGATAGATCTCGAGCGCGCCCGAACCGGCGGCGATCCACTCGTATCCGGCGGCCGTGACGAATCCGGAGACCAGCGAGTACACGAGGAAGATCAGCAGTTGGGAGGTTCCGCACATCAGATGGGTCAGCCGGCTCGCGCGGGTCACCCGGACCGGTGGCACCACGGGTGCCGGTACCGGTGTCCCGTTCGCCGTACCGGTGGCCGGGGCGGCCGGCGCGAGGGCCGCCGTCAGGCTCCGGATCGTGGGGTGCCGGTAGATGTCCCTGATGGAGGGAGAGGGCAGATCGGGATTCTTCCGCAGCCGGGCGCAGAACTGGGCCATGACCAGGGAATTGGCTCCGAGGTCGGTGAAGAAGTGACTCTCGGCCGGAACATGTTCGGTGCCGACGAGTTCGGCGAGCGCTGCCGCGAGTTTCTTTTCGGTCTCCATGCTGCCGGGACCGGTGTCGCTCAGGGAGACGGCAGGTTTACCCGGCCCTGATATGGGGACCTCGGAGGATTGCTCCACCATTCGAGCTCCTGAGGACGTGTGGATATTGTCAGCCGGCCGGATCTCTGATCACCAACCGCCTGTTTCAGTCTGTACAGGCAACCAGAAGGCTGCCACTTAGCGCGGCACCCCGGGCGAGCCCGAAATACGCGCCGAGTCCGTGTCCCTTGGTATTACTACGAACCAGGACGCCTGATGGTTCACTCGAACAGCGGCCCCCGCACGACGGCGCGGACCCCGACAGCCCACCACACCTCACCACGTCTCGCCCAGGCCTCTGACCTGCGGTGGCGGTGACGCTCGGGCTTCTGACCAGGGAATTTGAGGACGGGCGGCCGCAGCCCCGCGAAGTGACGACATTTTCCGGTCGAGTAAAAGACCCGTAACTAGTTTCACCCTGAAAGAACGTGAGGGAATTCGCGCTCGGACGGCGCCGTGGGGACGGGCTCATGAAGGGCGGAGACCGGGCGCGGATGAGCGCGGCCGCACGCCGCTCCGTCGCCCCGTACGTCCGCGCACGTCCCGGCACGTGTCACCGACGATCGAGACGGCGCCGGAACCCCGCGCCGCCGCCCGCCGGCCGCAGATCTCGGACCGCCTCGTCGCACCCGCGAACTCTCGCCCGGGGCCGACTCGTTGAGCCACCGCCGCTCGCGTCGGTCCGCCGGCCCGGAGGCCTCACGAGAGCTGAACGAGTACCGCGTAAGGCCAGTTGCCCGCGCCGGGGCGGGCTGTACGATCAGCAGCGCACGGCAAGCACCTCAGCCCCCGACAGCGCCATCGCGTCGCGGTGTTGCGCAGCGGCTACCAGGCGTTCGGGCCACTGGCACACCCGGCGGCCGGCCGATGCCGCGAATCGAGCCGCCGGCTCGATGTCCGGGGAACGGCATCCACGACGGGGCGCCCGGCGACACCGCCCCCACAGAGCGGAGAGAACGTGTTCATCGCCTTCGTCACGGTCACCATCCTCGGCGTGGTCTTCAACGGTGCCGCCGCCGTCACGTACCTGATAGGCCACGAATACCCCAAGACCCAGGCGGACATGAAGGGCATACCCCGGAAGTACGTGCCGGTCCTCGGCTCTTTACTGGCCGCGGGCACCGTGGGCCTGCTGGCCGGGCTCGCCGTGCCGCTGCTGGGGACCCTCGCCGCCTCCGGCCTCGTGCTGTACTTCATCGGCGCCATCATCGCCCACGTGCGGGTGGGCTCCCGCGACATCGTCGGCGGGATCGTGTTCCTGGCCACCGCGCTGGCCGTCCTGATCCTGGGCCTGCTCCACCACGGCGCCGTCTGACCGCGGCCCCTCGACGGCCTCACGCGCAGGCCCCGCACCACGCACCGCCGCCCACCGGCGCGCGGGCGGGGTGGGCGGCGGTGGCGTCGGGCCGGGGCGAGCGCGGACGCGGGCCCCGGCACCGGCTCTACCGGCCGGCCGCCAGGCGCTGGGAGAGTTCGACCCGGCGGGTCTTCAGCGTGGCGGTGCGCGGCAGTTCGGCCAACGGGATCTGGACGGGATCCGCCAGCTGCGGGTACGCGGCCGTGGCGGCGCGCCAGCGGTCGGGGTCCAGCGGCTCGTCGCGGTGGGTGCAGACGACCGGGACCGCCTTGGACCCGGGGCCCGGCACCACGACGACCTCGGCCAGCTCCGCCAGCTCGTCCAGCAGGATGTCCTCGATCTCGAGGTTGCTGCCCACCCCGGGGATCGTGTCGAAGTCCCGGTCGAGCATGTGCAGGCAGCCGAACGAGGTGCGGTAGCCGACGTCCCCGGTGCGCCACCAGCCGTCGCGCAGATTGGCGTCGTAGCGCTCCTGCTCGCCGTGGTACGTCTTGGCTATGCCGTCCCAGCGGACCTCGATGAAGCCGGGGTTGTGCTGCGAGGGCCGTCTGCCGTTCCGGCTCACCAGCCTGACCCGGGCGCTGCCCGGCAGGGCGTAGCCCACGCAGCGGCCGTCCATCCGGTGGGCGAACCGGCGGAAGTAGGGCCGTCCGGCCGCCGGACCGACCTCGCTCTGCCCGTAGATCTGGAAGAACTGCGCCCGCTGGCCGGAGGCGTGCAGCAGCCGGCGCACCGTCCGCGGGTGGATCGCGTCGAAGGTGCTGCTGAAGTACTTTACCGACGCGAACGGGCGGCGCGCGTCATCGGCCAACTCCTCCCAGGCCAGGAAGGAGTTGGGCAGCGCCTCGATCAGCCAGGGGCGGCGCTCGGCGAAGAACCCGGCGACGGCGTCCGGGGCGCCGTCCCTGACCAGCAGCGCCGGCATCCCCTGGAGGAGGCAGAGCGACATCGCCGCGAACGTCCGGGAGTGGCCGAAGGGAAGGTGGATCGCGACGGTCCCCCGCTTCCTCATCAGCCCCAGCAGGAACAGCTGCGGGCGCAGCCGGGAGCGCATCGTCCGCGGTGTGTGCACCACCAGCTTGGGCAGGCCCGTGGTACCGGAGGTGTGCGTGATCATGGCCGGCTCGTCCAGACCGCGCAGCACCGGCCGCACCGGCACCGAGCCGTCCAGCCCGGCGAGCGCCACCGCGCCCGGACCGGCGTCACCCACACCGATCACACCCCGCGTCAGCCCCGCCAGGTCCACACCGTCCTCGGTCAGGGAACGGAGCTTGGGCCCGTCGGTGATCAGGTGCGGCCGCTCCAGCCGGGCCAGCAGCGCGGCGAGGGCCTCGGAGTCCAGGTGCTGCGAGAGCATGACCGGCACCGCGCCGATGCGCTCCACCGCCGTCGCCAGCAGCCAGAGGTCGAAGTTGGGGGCCTTGCAGATGACCGCGTGGCCGCCGGGGCGCAGCCCGGCGACGGCGAGCCGGTTCGCGATGTCCGCTACGTGAACTGCAAGTTGACTTACCGTCAGGCGACGTCCGGCCTCCGGCAGGACGTCGAGGTCGTGGTCGAGGACGAGCGGCATGCCGCCGCGGGCGCGCGCGGCTCGCTCCGGTACGACACCGAGATAGAGGCCGTGCCGGTGTACCGACGTACGGGCCTGTGCACGAGTGGGCCGGTGACTCAGCTTGTACAACAACGTGCCTGCCATGAAGGTCTCCCTGGACGTCCGAGTGGGCTGGGGTACGGGGTGCGGATGCGGCATCAGCGGTCGCGGTAGGCGACCATGTCGGCCAGTTCCTCCAGCCGCCGGCGCCAGTGGTGCGGCAGGCCGGCGTCCGCCAGGGCCGCGCGGGCGTCGGCGACCAGGGCGTCGATCCGCTCCTCGACCTCCGCGCGCACCCCGGAGGCGAGCAGCGCGGCACGGAGTTCGGCCGGGTTCCAGTCGGCGTGGCGGCTGTCCTCGAGCAGCCGGGCGACCCGCGGATCCCGGGCCGCAGCCAGCGCGATCAGCAGGGTCATCTTGTGCTCGCTGAGGTCCAGGCCGGTCGGCTTGCCGGTCACCGTCGCGTCACCGAACGCGTCGAGCAGGTCGTCCCGCAACTGGAACGCCTCGCCGGCCGCGACCCCGTACGCCTCGAAGACCGCGTGCAGCCCGGGCCGTCCGGCGATGGCCGCGCCCAGGGCGAGGGGGCGGTGAATGGTGTAGCGGCCGGACTTGCAGACGGCGACCCAGCGGGCCAGGTCCGGGTCCGGTTCCACCTCGGCGGCCAGGGCGATGTCCAGCTGCTGACCGATGATCATCTCCGTGACCAGCTCGTGCCACACCTGCGCCGCCGGGCCGGTCAGCCGGTCCGCCAGCCGGTTCGCGTAGCTGAGCGCCAGGTCCCCGGCGAGGATGGCGACCCCCTCGCCGTACCGGCGGGACTCCCCGGCCCAGCCGCGCCGCGCGTGCAGGTCCGCGTACGCGGCGTGGGCGGTCGGGACGCCGCGCCGGGTGGGCGAGTTGTCCATGATGTCGTCGTGGATGAGCGCGAACGCGTGCAGCAGTTCGAGCGCCGCCGCCGCGTCGACGACCGTGTCCTCGTCCACGCCGGCGCCGGCCGCCAGATAGCCGGTGACGCAGAACAGCGGACGCAGCCGCTTGCCCCCCGCCGCGACCAGTTCCGCGACGACCGCCACCGGCACCGCCACCCGGGCGTCCACGGCGCTCCAGCGCGCCTCCTCGGCACCCAGCAACTCCTCGATCCGCCGGTCGACGCGGTCCAGCAGCTTGCCGCAGATCTCCTCGTCCACGCCGCTTCCCACGGCCGCGGCCGCACCGTCCCCCGCGTCCACCACCGGTCCCGGCCGCCCCGGCCGTTCCGACGGGACCGGCTTCCCCGGCCGTTCCGCATGTGCCAGCTGCTCCAGCACTCCCAACCCCCCTGTCTCGTCCGACGTTTCGAGTCCGGCGGGACCCCCGGTCCCCCCGGTCCGCCCCGGCCGTACCGCTTCCTCCGGCGCCGCCGCCTCCTCCAGCTCCGGCGGCAGTCTGAACGCCACGTTCTCGGTGGCCGTCACCTCCGTCTCGACGTCCTGGAAGCCCAGTTCCGCCAGCCGTCGCAGCGCCCGTTCCACCAGCACCTCGGGCACGCTCGCGCCCGCCGTGAGGCCGACCGTGCGGACGCCCTCCAGCCAGGAGGAGTCGAGCAGGTCCGGGTCGGGCAGCAGCCGGGCGCCGGCGCCGGCGGCCCGGGCGACCTCGACCAGACGCACCGAGTTGCTGGAGTTGGCCGAGCCGACGACCAGGACCAGGTCGCTGCGGCCCGCGATCGCCTTCACCGCGTTCTGCCGGTTCTGGCTGGCGTAGCAGATGTCGGCACTGGGCGGACCGGTCAGCCCCGGGAACCGCTCGCGCAGCACGGCCACGATCTCGGCCGTGTCGTCGACCGACAGCGTGGTCTGGGTGAGGTACGCGGCGGTCGTGCCCGGCGCGAGGTCGAGCCGCCTGGCCTCCTCCACGCTGCCGACGACGACGGTGCGCTCCGGGGCCTCGCCGTACGTGCCCTCGATCTCCTCGTGCCCGACGTGCCCGATCAGGATCAGCGTGTCCTTGTCACGGGCGAACCGGACGGCCTCCTGGTGGACCTTGGCCACGAGCGGGCACGTCGCGTCGATGACGGTGAGCCCGCGGAGCCGGGCGTTGTCACGGACCTGCGGGGACACCCCGTGCGCGGAGAAGACGCACACACCCCCGACCGGCACCTCCGCCTCCGAGTCGACGAACCGGGCGCCCTTGCCCTGCAGTTCCCGCACGACATGCTCGTTGTGCACGATCTGCTTGCGCACGTACACGGGCGCGCCGTGCACCTGGAGCGCGCGTTCGACCGTCTCGATGGCCCGGTGCACTCCGGCGCAGGCCCCCCGGGGTTCGGCGAGCAGAACTCGGTGCAGGGCGGACGGCATGGTTTCCCCCTCGGGGTGGTCGGAACGGGATCGACGACGTGCGGTTCGGGCCGGCCGACGCCGCGAGGAGAACGCCGGTCTCCCGGCGGATCACGCGAGGAACGCACCTGCCCGAACGTGCCGTCCCGCCGGATTCCGAATCCCGTACGGGTGAGGCCGTCCCGACGGTGATCGGCGGACCGCGAAATGCATCCTCGGCCGCGCTCCTTGCCGGGAAATACGCGCCGAATTGGCCCTGGCTTGGCGGCAAGCGGGCGCCAATCTCGGACCCAGTGGGCCCCAAGTCGCGGCTGGCATTCTCACTCGGGAGGCCGGAAGCCCCGGCCGGGGGTACGGATTTCACGGCGTGCCGGTGAACGCCCGCCGCCCTCCGCATTCCGCCGGTTCCCCGGGTTTTCCCCGGTTTCCCCTTCTCCAGAATTCCATCGCCGCGCGGGCGTCCGGTCCGCGCCCGCGGTCCATCCGAGAGAGCGACACCACATGAGCGGTCTCATCGTCCCGCCCGGCCAGGGCCGGAAACTCGTCACGAAGGCGCAGGACGTGACCTTCAAGGTCACGGCCGCGGACGGTTCCTCCTCCTCCGTGTTCGAGGTGGTCGTGCCGCCGGGCTTCGACGTCGGCGCGCACACCCACAGCCATTCCCAGGAGTTCTTCTACGTCCTGGAAGGGGAGCTGGAGCTCTTCGCGTTCGAGCCCACCGAGCGGACCCAGGACACCTGGCACGGCTGGGAGTCCCCGGGCGGCGACCGCGCCGTCCGGGCGGTCACGGGCAGCTGCATGTTCGTTCCGCCGGGCTGCCCGCACGCCTTCCGCAACCCCACGGACGAACCGGCCCGCATGCTCTTCCAGAGCTCCCCCTCGCCGGACCACGAGCGCTACTTCGAGGAGATCGTCGAGATCTTCGCCGCCGGCCGGACGGTGGACTCCGAAGCCGTGGAGCGGATGCGCCGGCGCTACGACGTCCAGCAGATCACCCCGCTCCGCTTCACCCCGCCGGCCCCGGACCCGGCCGGCCGGCCCGCGGCGTGACCGGCGACGACCCGACCAGATACCGAGAGTTGAGGGGACACCCCTGATGACCGTGACGACCACGGACAGCGTTCCGCTCGTGCACGCGAGCCTGGGCGAGCAGGAACTCGCCGCCGTCGCCGAGGTGTTCGCCTCGGGCTGGCCGGCCGGTCAGGGCCCGAGGGGCAAGGCACTCGAAGCCCTCCTGAAGCAGCGCTACGGCGTCGGCGACGCGGTCACGCTGAGCAACTGCGGCGCGGCGCTCCACCTGGCCATGCTGGCGCTCGGCGTCGAGCCCGGCGACGAGGTGATCGTCGCCGACTACACCTTCCCCGCCCCGGCCCACGCCGTGCGCTACGTCGGCGCGACCCCGGTCTTCGCCGATGTGCGCCGCGACACCGGCACCGTCGACCCGCAGGCGGTGGCGGACCTGATCGGCCCGCGCACGGTGGGCGTGATCGCGGTGGACACCGTCGGGCTGCCCGCCGACTACACCGAACTGATGGCCGTCGCCGAACGCCACGGCCTGTTCGTCGTCGAGGACGCCGCCTGCGCGGTCGGCGCCAGCTACCAGGGGCGCCCGGCCGGCGCGCTGGCCCCGGTGGCCTGCCTCTCCTTCCACGGCCGCAAAGGCGCCAGCAGCGGTGAGGGCGGGGCACTGCTCGCCGCCGACCCGGTGATCGGGGCGGACGCCCGGCTGCGGTCGTCGTTCGGCATCGGGAGCATCTACGACCAGGCGCAGGTGGTCGGCCTGCCGATCCCCACGTTCACCGACATCGGCTACAACTACAAGCTCTCCGACATCGCCGCCGCGATCCTCCAGGTACAGCTGGAACGGGTCGACGAACTCCTGGACCGCCGCAGCGCGATCGCGGCCCTCTACGGGGAACTGCTCGCCGACGAGGAACTGCTCACGGTGCCGTACGTGCCCGGGGACCGCACCCACGCCTGGCAGTCCTACCTGGTGACCCTCGACCCGCGCGTGGACCGCGCCGGCCTCGCCGCCGCACTGCGCGCCCAGGGCATCGGCTGCGGCCACGGCACCTGGGCCAGCCACCTGCAGCCGGTGTACGACACCCCGCAGCGCTGCCCGGTCTCGGCGGATCTCTTCCAGCGCAACCTGGCCATCCCCATGCACGCCGAACTCCGCCCGGACCAGGTCGAACGCGTCGTGGACGTGCTGCGGGCCGAGCTGAAGAACAACCTGCGCCCGAACTGACCGAGCCGACCGGGCCGGCCGTGCTCCCCACGCGCCCGCCGCCGCACCCGCGCCCGCCGTACCCGCCCGCCGCGTTCCCGCGTCCCATCGAGGAGAGTCCGTGCTTGTCGTCTGTCTTGTCGGAGCGGGGCCGCGCGGTCTGTCGGTCCTCGAGCGGCTGTGCGCCAACGAGCGCAAGTCCCCCGCGCACCCCGCACTGACCGTGCACATCGTGGAGCCGTACCCGCCGGGCCCGGGGAAGGTGTGGCGCACCGGTCAGTCGCGGCGGCTGCTGATGAACACCGTCGCCTCGCAGGTCACCGTGTTCACCGACCACACCGTGACGATGGACGGCCCCGTGGAGGAGGGGCCGAGCCTGCACGCGTGGGCCGCGGACCTCGCCCTGCGGTCGGCCGATCCCCGGGTCCGCGCCTCGTTCCCGCCCGAGGTACTGGCCGAGGCGGCCCGGCTCGGCCCCGACGACTACCCCACCCGCGCCTTCTACGGGGCGTACCTGGACGCCGCCTTCCGGGCCGTGCGGGACGCGGCACCCGCCCATGTCACCGTCGTCGAGCACCGCACCAGCGCGGTGGCGCTCCACGAGGAGACCCGGCCCGGCGGCTCACAGTCGCTGCTCCTGGCCGACGGCACCCGGCTGACCGGCCTGGACGCCGTCGTCCTCAGCCAGGGGCACGTCCCGGCCGTCCCGACGTCCGCCCAGCGGACCCTGGCGGCGGCCGCGGCCCGGCACGGCCTGACCTACTTCGCCCCCGCCAACCCGGCCGACCTGGACCTGTCCGTCATCGCGCCCGGCGAGACGGTCTTCGTACGCGGCCTCGGGCTGAACTTCTTCGACGTGCTCGCCCTGCTGACCCAGGACCGCGGCGGCACCTTCGTCCGCGACGCCGGCGGGCGGCTGCGCTACCGCCCCTCGGGGCGGGAGCCACGCATCGTCGCCGGATCCCGGCGCGGCGTGCCCTACACCGCGCGCGGCGAGAACCAGAAGGGCCCCTACGGCCGTCACGAGCCGCGCCTGCTGACCCTGCACGCCGTCGCCCGGCTGCACCGGCGCGCCCGGGACGGGGAGCGGCTGTCCTTCCGCGCCGACCTGTGGCCGCTGATCGCCCGGGAAGTGGAGAGCGTCTACTACGGCACGCTGCTGTCCGCGCACGGCCGGCAGCACGAACGCGAGCCCTTCGTACGGGACTTCCTGGCGGCTCCCGACCGCGCGGCCGAGGCCCGGCTGCTCGACGCCGCCGGGATCGCGCCGGACGAGCGCTGGGACTGGGAACGGCTGGCCCGCCCCTGGCACGGCCGGCCCCTGCGCGACCGGGCCGCCCACCGGACCTGGCTGCTGCGCCACCTGGCCGACGATGTGCGCGAGGCCAGGGCGGGCAATGTGCACGGACCGCTGAAGGCCGCCCTGGACGTGCTGCGCGACCTGCGCAACGAGATCCGCGCCGCGGTGAACCACGGCCGGCTGGAAGGCGGCTCGTACCGGAACGATCTCCAGGGCTGGTACACCCCGATGAACGCGTTCCTGTCCATCGGTCCGCCCGTGTCCCGGGTGGAGGAGCTGATCGCGCTCATCGAGGCCGGCGTGGCGGAGATCCTCGGCCCCGAGGTGCGGGTCACCGTCCCCGACGACGGCGCACACCGGCCGGAGCGGGCCGCGTTCGGCGTCGTCTCCGACGTCGTGCCGGGGCCGCCGGTGCGGGCCACGGCGATGATCGAGGCACGGCTGCCCGAGCCGGATCTCTCCCGCACCGCGGACCCGCTGCTGCGCGGACTTCTGGCGAGCGGTCAGGCCGCCCGGTTCCGCATCGGCGGCCCCCCCGGCACCGCGTTCACGACGCGGGGGCTGGCCGTCACCGAGCGCCCGTACCGGCTCGTCGACGCGGCCGGGCGGGCCCATCCGCGGCGGTTCGCCCTCGGGGTACCGACCGAGGGCGTGCACTGGGTGACCGCCGCCGGGATCCGCCCCGGCGTCGATTCCATGACCCTCGGCGACGCGGACGCCGTCGCCCGCGCGGTGCTCGCCCTGCCGGCGACGGCGACCGCGCCCCCGGACCCCGCGCCGGCACCGTCCGCCGAGGTCCTGGAGGCGACCGCATGACCGCCGCGACCACCCCCGCCCACCCGGACTCCGGCCAGGACCCGAGCGGGGGCGGCCCGGACAGCGGGCTGCTGTCCCCGGTCCGGGCCGGCACGCCCGCCGAGGCGGCCACCTCCGACACCGCCTGGCTGCAGGCCATGCTCGACGCCGAGGCCGCACTGGCCCGCGCGTCGGCGGCCGTCGGCGCGGTGCCGGCCGAGGCGGCGGCCGTCATCACACGGACCGCCCGCGCCGGCCGGCTCGACGTACGCGCGCTCGCCCGGGGCGCGCGAGAGACGGCCAACCCGGTCGTCGGCCTGGTCCGCGCCCTGACCCGGGCGGTCGCCGAGGAGTCCCCGGACGCCGCCGAGTACGTGCACCACGGCTCCACCAGCCAGGACATCTTCGACACCGGCGCCATGCTGGTCGCCACCCGGGTGCTCCGCCTCGTCCACGCCGACCTGGAGCGCGCTGCGGCCGCACTGGCCGTGCTCGCCGCCCGGCACCGCGACACCGCCATGGCCGGGCGCACCCTCGCCCTGCACGCCGTGCCCACCACCTTCGGCCTGAAGGCGGTCGGCTGGCGCCGCCTCCTGCTGGACGCCCGGGACCGGGTGGCCGCTCTGCTCGACGGCGGCCTGCCGATCTCGCTCGGCGGGGCGGCCGGCACCCTCGCCGGCTATCTGGAGTCGGGCCCGCGAGACCGTACCGGCCATGCCGACCGGCTGCTGGACGCGTACGCCGCCGAGACCGGGCTCGCCCGCCCGCCGCTGCCGTGGCACGCCCTGCGCACCCCGGTCGCGGACCTCGCCGCCGCGCTGGCGCTCACCGCCGGCGCCCTGGGCAAGATCGCCGTCGATGTCCAGTCGCTGGCCAGGACCGAGGTGGGCGAGGTCGCCGAACCCGCGGGGGAGGGGCGCGGGGTGTCCTCCGCGATGCCGCACAAGCGCAACCCCGTGCTGGCCACCCTGCTGCGCAGCGCGGCGCTCCAGGTGCCCGTGCTCGCCGCGGGCGTGACGCAGTGTCTGGTCTGCGAGGACGAACGGTCGGCCGGGGTGTGGCACGCCGAGTGGCAGCTGCTGCGCGAGTGCCTGCGGCTGACCGGTGGCGCCGCGCACACGGCCGTGGAGCTGACCGAGGGCCTGGTGGTCCGGCCCGAACGGATGCGCGCCAACCTCGACCTGACCGGAGACCGCATCGTCTCCGAGCGGGTCTCGGCCGCGCTGGCCCCGCTGCTCGGCAAGGCGCCCGCCCGCCGGCTGCTGACGCACGCCTCCGCCGAGGCCGACCGCACCGGCCGCACCCTGGCCGCCGTCCTGAACGGCCTGCCCGAGGTCACCCGCCATCTGACGGCCCACCACATCGACCGGCTCCTGGATCCCGAGCAGTACACCGGCGCCGCCGCGCTGCTGGTCGACCAGGAACTCGGCGGCAAGCCGGCGCCAAGGAACACGCAATCCCGACGTACGACATTGACACCCTGATAACGGAAGACAGCGGCGGAAGGCAGAGCTATGTCTTCACTTTCTGAGAGGCAGACGCCGGACATGCCCATCCTTTGCAAGCCCGCGGTGCGCGTACCGGAATACACCATCACCATGGAGGAGACCCTGGATTTCGCCAGGAAGGCCCACGCGGGAAAGCCACAGCTTCCCCTCGCGCTCCGGCTGATAGAGAACACCGGAGTGCAGAAGCGGCATCTGGTGCAGTCCATCGAGCAGACCCTGGACCACCCGGGCTTCGAGGAACGCAACCGCATCTACGAGACCGAATCGAAGAAGCGCTGCCCTGAGGCCGTCGAGGAGGCCCTGGCGAACGCGATGCTGCGGGCCGAGGACATCGACGCGATCATCTATGTGTCGTGCACCGGATTCATGATGCCCTCGCTCACCGCCTGGCTGATCAACACCATGGGATTCCGCTACGACACCCGGCAGTTGCCCATCGCCCAGCTCGGCTGCGCGGCGGGCGGAGCGGCGATCAACCGCGCGCACGACTTCTGCGCGGCCCACCCCGACAGCAACGTGCTGATCGTCTCGTGCGAGCTGTGCTCGCTGTGCTACCAGCCCGACGCCGACGACATCGGCTCGCTGCTCTCCGACGGGCTGTTCGGCGACGCCGTGGCCGCGGCCGTGGTGCGCGGCAGCGGCGGACCCGGCGTCACCGGTGTCCGACTCCGGCGCAACGCCTCGTACCTCATCCCGAACACCGAGGAGTGGATCTCGTACGCCGTGCGCGACACCGGGTTCCACTTCCAGCTCGACCGCCGGGTGCCGGGCACCATGGAGCCGCTCGCCCCGGTGCTGCGCGACCTCGCGGCGGACCACGGCTGGGACGCCGCGGACCTCGACTTCTACGTCATCCACGCGGGCGGCCCCCGGATCCTGGACGACCTCGCCAAGTACCTCGGCGTCGACCGCACGGTCTTCCGGCACAGCTGGGCGACGCTGACCGAGTACGGGAACATCGCCAGCGCGGTGGTGCTCGACGCGCTGCGCAGGAGGTTCGAGGAAGGGCCGCTGCCCACGGACGCCACCGGCGTCATCGCCGGCTTCGGCCCCGGCATCACCGCCGAGATGGCCCTGGGCACCTGGGTCGACGGCTCGGCCCGCCACCACAGGGAGCACCCGGCCGCCGAGGCCGCGCCGCGCCCGTACGCAGGGAGGATCGCATGAGCACCACCGGCATCGACACCGACGTCACCGCGCCTACGCAGGCCGGACCCACGTCCGACCGGATCCTGCGGATGATCAACGGCTACTGGGCCACCGGGGTCCTGGGGACGGCGGCGACGTACGACCTGTTCACGCACCTGGAGAACGGCGCCGGCACAGCGGAGGAGCTGGCCGGGCCGGCGGGGATCGCACCGCGCGGCGCGCAGGCCCTGCTGGACGGTCTGGTCGCCCTCGGCCTGGTCGAGGTGGCGCGGGGCCGCTACCGCAACACCCCGGAGGCGTCCGCCTTCCTCGTCGAGGGACGGCCCGCGTCACTGGCCCGGTTCGCCCGCCTGAAGATGGGTCACCTGGGATCGCTGGCGGCGCTGCCCGACGTCGTGCGCGCCGGAGGGCCGGTGACGGACGCGGTGGTGGAGATCGCCGACAACCCGCACTGGGAGAACCTCGTCCAGGCCATCGCCGCGCAGTCCGTGCCCGTGGCGCACATCGCCGCCGAGGCGCTCGGACTGGCCGGCGCCGGAAAGGTCTCGATCCTCGACATCGGCGGCGGTTCCGGGGTCTGCTCGGCCGTCTGGCTCGGGCTCAACCCCGACGCCCGCGCCACCCAGATCGACTGGGCGCCGATCAACGCGATCGCCCGCCGGCTGCTGGCCGAAAAGGGCGTGGGCGACCGGGTCGACCACGTCGACGGCGACTTCCACACCGTCGACTTCGGCGACGGCGCACACGACGTCGTCATGTACTCCAACATCGCCCACCAGGAAGGCCCCGGGGACAACCAGGCCGTCTTCGCCCGGATACGCCGCGCGCTGCGGCCCGGCGGGACGCTCGTCGTCTCCGACTACATCGCCGACGACGACCGCAGCGGCCCGCCCTTCGCCCTGACCTTCGCCGGGGAGATGCTCCTGAAGAGCCGGCACGGCTCCACCTGGCGGCGCCGCGACTACCACGCGTGGCTCACCGCCGCCGGGTTCGAGGACATCCGCTTCCTGGACACCCCGTCCCCGACCACCCTCGTGCTCGCCCGCTGAACCGCCCCGCGCAGCCCCGGCCGCACCCCCCCCGGCCGGGGCTTCGGTCTGCCACGGGGACGCCGACGGAGGGGACGCCGGCGGACGACGAAACCTCCGGCACGGCGGTCCACGAACGGACCGCCGCACCGGAGGCTTCCCGGGCGGGACAGTGCTAGGAGCGCTCGAGCTCCGGGGCCTGGCGGAGTATCTCCAGTTCCAGGTGCTGCAGCGCCGGGCTGGGCGAGATGCCCAGGTCCTCCACCATTCTCTTCTGGTGGGCCCGCAGCACCGACAGCGCGTCGGCCTGCCGCCCCGCCCGGTACAGCGCGAGGCTCAGCAGTTCGCAGCCGTACTCGCGCAGCGGATGGGCCTGGGTGAAGGCCACCAGTTCCGGCACCGCCATCTCGTGGCTGCCCACCGCGATGAGGGTGGCGCAGCGGCCCTCGATCACCGACAGGCGCAGCTCCTCCAGCCGTACGGCCTCGGGTGCCACGTGCGGGGCCGCGGCCATCTCCGCGTACGCCTCCCCGCGCCACAGGGCCAGGCCCGCCTCGAACGCGTACAGCGCCCGCTGCGGATCGCCCCGGTCCAGCGCCTGCCAGCCGGCGGTGGCGCTCTCCCAGAAGCGGTGGGCGTCGACCTCGACGGCCTGACTGTTCAGCAGATAGCCCCGCCCGCGGGTGCACAGCACCGTCGCCGGGGTGCGCGGCGCCCGGTGCGGTTCCAGGGCGCGCCGCAGATTGGCGATGTACGCGTGCAGCGAGGTGATCGCCGACTGCGGCGGCCGGCCGTCCCACAGCGCGTCCACCAGTGTGTCGACCGAGACCGGCTGGCCCACCTGGCTCACCAGCAGCACGAGCGCCGCACGCTGCTTGGGCGCCCCGAGGTCCACCCACCGGCCGCCGACCGCCGCCTCGACCGGGCCGAGTACCCGGAACTCCACGCCGGCGCCCGACGCGGACCGGGGCGGGGGACCGGCCGTGTCCGGGGCGCCGTCGACGGCGGTGTCCGGGACGCGGACGTCCCGGCGCCCGGGGGAGGAGGCGGTGTCCAGGTCCAGCGCCTTGCTGAGGTACTGCTTGAGGGTCTCGTTGGTGCGCTTCAACTCCCGGACCTCGCGCTCGAGTTCCGCTATGCGCTGCGCACCCGTGCCTTGTGTGCCCGCCGTGCTCCCCCCTGGCCGCCGCTCGGCGACGGCCTGTCGTCCGCGCTGTCCGACGCCCACCGGGACGGCGGTCATGGTGCCGTTGCGTATTCCCCTGTCCATCGTCTCTGCACTCATAGGTCCCCCGAAAGTGAAGTGTGTGTCAGGACATGCCCGGACCGCGCGTGCGGTCGCCCCGGCCACGAGGCCCGCCGCGACGTTCACGTCGCACGGCCCGGTCCGCTCACCGCGGTCCCCGGGCCGGCCTCCCGCGCACGGGCCCGGCGCCGCCGCGCGGGGCGGCGCCGGGCCCGTGGCAGGGATGGTTCACCTGCCGCTGTACGCGGGCACCTGGCCGGTCTCGTCCGCCGACGGCAGGGCGTCGTCGCGGTGCCGGAACAGCTTGCTGGGCCACCACATCCAGCGGCCCACGTCCAGGGTGAGCGCGGTGACCAGCACCGAGCGCACCACGATGGTGTCGAGCAGCACGCCGAACGCCACCGCGAAGCCCAGCTCCACCGCGAAGACCAGCGGCAGCGAGGCCATGGCCGCGAAGGTGCCGGCCAGCACCACACCCGCCGAGGTGATCACACCGCCGGTGGACGACAGCCCGGTCAGCGCGGCCCGCCGGGTGCCGTGCCGCAGCGTGTCCTCGCGGACCCGGGTGACCAGGAAGATGTTGTAGTCGATGCCCAGCGCGACCAGGAACACGAACGCCAGCAGCGGGAACGAGGCGTCGGCTCCCGCGAGCCCGAAGACGTGCTCGAACACCAGACTGCTCACGCCGAGGGCCGCGCCGAACGACAGCAGCACCGTCGCCATCAGCAGCAGCGGCGCGACCACCGCGCGTAGCAGCAGCGTCAGGATGAGCAGGACCACGAGCAGCACGATCGGGATGATCACCTTGGAGTCGCGGGACGCCGCGTTCTCCGTGTCGACCATGATCGCGGTGCTGCCGCCGACCTGTGCGTCCGCGCCCTCGATCCGGTGGACCGCGGTCCGCGCCCGGTCCACGGTGCGCATCGCCGCCTCGCTGCTGGGCTCGTCCTTCAACTGCCCGAGCAGCACCGCCTCGTCACCCCTGACCACCGGATCCGCGACGGCGCCGATCCCGGACACCCCGGCCAGCGCCGACCTGACCCGGTCGGCCGCACCGGCCTTGGCCACGACGTAGACGGGATCGCCGGACCCGGCCGGGAAGTGCGCGGCGCGGATCTCCTCACCGACCGCCATCTGCGGCTTGCCGGTGAACTGGTCCTTGTTGGACAGGCCCGAGGCGTCCAGCCCGAGCGTGCCGAGCGCCATCGCCGCGAGCACCAGCACGGTACCCGCCCACACCAGCCGCGGCCGGCCCGAGATGGCGTTGCCGACCCGGCTCCAGACGCTCTCCTTCCGCTCCGCCTCCGCGCCGTACACCGGCTTCACCGGCCAGAAGATCCACCGGCCGCAGGCGACCAGCAGCGCCGGCATCAGCGTCACCATGGCGAGCAGGCCGACCAGGACGCCGATGGCGCAGGCCGGGCCCATGCCCTTGGTGGAGTTCAGGACGGCGAGCGTCAGCAGCATCAGGCTGACCGCGACCGTCGCCGCGCTGGCCACGATCGCCGGGCCGGAGCGGTACAGGGCCTCCGCCATCGCCTCGTGCCGGTCCTCGTGACGCGCCAGTTCCTCCCGGTAGCGGGAGATCAGCAGCAGCGCGTAGTCGGTGGCGGCACCGAAGATCAGTACCACCAGGATGAAGCTGGTCTGTTTGTTGACCACGAGGCCGGCGTGTTCGGCCAGCAGATAGATCAGCGCCTCGGCCGCCATCAGGGCCACGCCGACGGTGATCAGGGGCAGCAGGGGGAGCAGCGGGCTGCGGTAGGTGATCAGCAGGATCGCGACCACGACCAGCGCGGTGATCGTGGTCAGCGCGCCGCCGCCGCCGAACGCCTTGATCGAGTCGGCGCCGTAGCCGGCCGGCCCGGCGACGTGGAAGCCGAGGCCGTTCGCGTCCTTCTCGCCGACGTCGGCCATCGCGTCGACGACCTTGCCGAGCCCTTCCCAGCCGGACTTGTCCTTGTGGACCTGGACGATGGTCTGGATGGCCTTGCCGTCCTGGGACTTGACCGGTCCCTGCGGCCGGCCCACGACGTTGTCGATGCCCTGGAACGCCTCGGCGTCCGCCTGAGCCTTGGCCAGGTCGGCGTCGGTGACCCCGCCGGCCCGGTCGTAGACCACGATCGCGGGCACGGAGTCGGCGGGCATCAGCTTCTGGGCGCGCTCGACGACCGCGGTGGACTCCGCGTTGCCCGGCAGCCAGGCCGAGTTGTCGTTCTCCTCCGCGTCACCTAGCTTCCCGGCCAGCATCAGCGCCGGGACCAGTACGACGACCCAGAGCGCGATGACGACCCACTTGCCCACCCTTCCGCTGGGCAAGGCGGCCAGTTTTCGCAGCATGTCTGTCTCTCCGTGTTCCGTGGGGGTGGATGGTGTTTCTCAGCGGGCAGTGGTGAAAGCGGGCAGGGGCGGAGGCGGGCGGGGGCTCAGGGGTTCACCGCACTCCCTGGAGCGAGCCCCGCAGATCCCGGACCCGCGCGCGGGTGTGCCCGAGGGCGAGCAGCACCGGGATGTCGGTGAGCAGCGGAAAGTGGTAGGCGAAGGGGCGCGGGCCGACCATGTCGGGCGGGCCGCCGTAGCTGCCGTCGGCCTTCTGCCGCTGGAGCAGCCAGGTCAGGGCGGCGCCGACGGGCCGTGGATCGTCGGCGTGGAGAAGCGTGATCAGGCCGTAGGCGGTGCTGATGTCGTCGCTGGGGTCGCCGGGCTGCATGCCCCAGCCGCCGTCGGTGTTCTGCGTCTCGCGCACCGTCCGCTCGATCCGCTCGGCCATGGCGGCGGAGCGGGCGTCGCCCGGGTCCGCCGTGCAGGCGGCGAGCCGCACCCGGAACAGGCTGTGCAGACGGCTGCGGCTCCAGCCCGGCTCGAAGCCGCCGTCGGCGAACTGGTGGTCGGCGAGGAACGCCAGGGCCTTCGCGCGCTGCGGCGCGGTCGCCGGGTGCGGGCCGAGCGCGCAGACCGCGGCGGCCGTCATGCACGGCTCGGAGGAGGCGCCCGCGACATAGGTCGGGAAGCCGCCGTCCGCGCCCTGCACGGCCAGCAGCGCGGCCACCCCGCCGCGCACCGCCCCGGCGTGCGCCACCGGATCGACGGCCTGGAGGAACTCCAGGGCGCAGGAGGTGTCGTCGACGTCGTTCTGCGCGACGACCGGTGACATGGACCAGCCGCCGGTCAGCGCCTCGCCGCGGGAGAGCGAGCGCAGCGGGGCACCGCCCCGCTGGGCACCGAGCGTCGCCGCCATACGGCGCAGCAGCGCCGGGTCGGCGCCCGCGGCGTGCAGGGCGAGACCGCCGGTGGACGTGCACCAGTTGTGCATCTCCAGGACGAACGGGAAGCCGCCGTCGGTGCGCTGGTGACGCAGCAGTGTGGTGAGGCCCCGGCGCACGGTCTCCTCGTGGCCGGGCACACCGGCGAGCGCGTGCAGCACCAGCAGGTGCATCAGCGCGTAGCCCTCCCACACCGTGTCGGCGGGGTCGGTGGCCAGCAGGGTGTCCAGGGCTGCCTCGGTGGCCCGGTTCCGTACGCCGAGGGCGCCGGCCAGGATCAGCGTGATGGACGCCTGCTGCACGGCGGCCCAGGAGTGCAGCGGGTCGGTGGGGACCTGTCCGCCGCCCGGGAGTTCGGCGTCGGCGGGCAGCGGGCAGCCCAGCACCGAGAGCACCGCGTACACCATCAGGCGTCGGCGGGTGGAGATGAAGCCCGGCGCGGCACCCAGGACGCCCGCCGCCAGGGTGTCGACGAGGGTGCTGTCGCCGTCGGCCCGCCGGCCCGCGGCAGCCGCGACGGCGCACGAGGCGAGCACCCGGTCGAGCTTGTCCGGGGACTCCTGGTGGCCGCGCAGATAGGTCAGGAGGCGGTCCCGGGCGGGGGAGTCCGTGCCGGTCCGCGTCATCAGGGAGAGGGCGAGCGCCGACTCCAGCACCCTGCTCTCGCACTGCTCCCGTATCGCACCGTCGTCGTCGGTTCTGCCGCTGATGTACGCGGTCAGCCGGGCCGTCGCCTGGTGCACCTCGTCCGGGGACACCTCCTCGGGCAGCGGCAGCGGGGCCGGGCGTGCTCGTTCGGCGATCTTCATGGAGTGCTCCTGTCTGGACCGGCCGGACCGGCCGGAATGGCCTGGGGCAGGGCCTTTCGTTCGGATCCGGGCGAGCCCGGCGCGATCCGGACGGCAGGCCCCGCGGGAGACGGGCCCGGCCCCGCCGGGGAGGGATCCCCGTGCGGAGCCGGGCGGCGGGTCAGCTGACGCCCTGTGCGAACCGGAAGAACCGGTAGGGGTCGTACTTGTTCTTGATCCGGGCCAGCCGCGCGTAGTTCTCGGCGTAGTAGGAGCGCCGCCAGTCCGGCAGGCGCGGGTCGATGAAGTTCTGGTAGGTCTCGCCGTTGGAGTAGGGGTCGATCACCGCGAAGCCGTCGTCGACGTACTCCCATGCGGCCGCCTTGGCCTCCTCCGAGACCGGTGCGGCGGCGTTCGAGGTGAGGTAGCTGACCGAGAAGAGGCTGTCGCGGTGGACGTAGGCGGTCGCGTCCCGGGCCACGGTGTTGGCCCGGCCGCCGAGGGCGGAGATCTGCAGTTGGCGCATCTGCCCGGCGAACCGGTTCGCGTTGAACGTCTCCAGTGCCTCGGCCCAGCCCTCGCGCGGCATCGTCCGCTCGAACAGGCGGCTGCGCCAGGCGCCGAACGCCGGGCGCTGGATCTTCCCGTCGGGGGAGGTGTCGGCGCGGTGGCACTGCTGCGCCGTGAGGTCGGAGCACTGGTACAGCGACATCAGGACGGACTTGTACGGGGCGGCGAACTTCTGCTGGTACACCGGGGGCCGGCCGACCAGCGAGATCAGCCGGGCGATCTCGCCGTCGAACGCCGCGCCGGTGTCCACCGAGCCGAGGAACACCGAGGCGGTCGGCACGGTGCCGGGGCCGGCGTCGGTGAGCGTGACGTTGACACCGCTGCCTATCGTCCAGGGGGCGTCGGGCAGCCACCGGGTCCAGCCGTCCAGCATGTCCAGGGCCCGGTCGAAGGTCCACACCAGGTTGATGGCGGCCACGTCGGTCAGCGGCGAGGGCGTGACCTCGTACGACGTGACGATCCCGAAGTTGCCGCCGCCACCGCCGCGCAGGGCCCAGAACAGGTCGCTGTGGCAGTCCGGCGAGGCGGTGACGATGCGCCCGTCGGCGAGGACCACGCGCGCCGACGTCAGTTTGTCGGAGGCGATGCCGATGCTGCGGGTGAACAGGCCCATGCCGCCGCCCTGGAAGAACCCGCCGGCCGCGACGGTGGGGCAGTACCCGCCGGAGATGCCGAGGCCGGCCGGGGCGAGGGTGTTCGCGATGTCGACGAGCTGGGCGCCGGGCCCCATCCGCACCGAACCGTCGCCGAGCGCCACGGAGTTGAGGCCGGACACGTCGATGACCAGGCCCTGGGTGGTGGAGTAGCCGCCCGCGCTGTGGCCGCCGCTGCGGGCGGCGACGGGTATGCCGTGGGCGTCGGCGAAGCGGATGCAGGCGGAGACGTCGGCGGCGGAGGCGCAGTAGGCGACCGCCCTGGGGCTGGTGGTGTCGAACTGGACCTGGTAGAGCTGCTTGGCCCGCTGGTAGTCCGCGTCGGACGGGAGCACGAGGCGTCCCTGGAGGCGGTCGGCGAGCCGGCTCCACCGGGGGCCGGGGGAACCGGACCTGGCATGTGCGGCGCCGGACAGCGCCGTCGTGGCCAGCGCGACACCGCTGGCGCCGGCGAGGAAGGACCTTCTGTTGATCACGCTGTTTCTTCCGTGTTCGTAGGGGAGTTCGGGCAGGCGGTGCGGGCGGTCACGGGGCCTGGTGGCCCAGCACGAGAGCGAGCGCCTCGGTCAGGGCTCCCGCCGGGTCCGCCTCGGCGCCCGTGGCGCGCCAGGCCACGTGCTGGTCCGGCCGGACCAGCACGGCACCCGTCGCGCCGGTCTCGCGCAGGCGCTGCCAGGCGCCGTCGGCGTCGGTGTACTGCGCGCCCTCGGCGCCGTCGCCGATCCGGACCACGGTCACGGGGACGGAGAGCTTCTCGGCGGCCCGTTCGGCGGCCTCGGTCCACGCGGCCCCGTCCGCGCCGGTGATCAGCACGAAGCCGGTGCCGGAGCCGACCAGGTCGTGGGTGGACAGGCGCCGGCCGTCCCGCTCGACCCAGGCGTGCGGCAGCAGATGCCCGGGGCGGGTGGTGGCCCGGTACTCGTCGCCCAGCGGCGAGCGGGCCGGCGGGCGGCTGCCGTCCGGGACGACCGCGCCCTGCTCGTAGGCGAAGCCGGTCTCCACGCCGAGGGCCTGGCACTCGCCGCGGTGGGTGGCGAAGATCTCCGCCGCCCGGGCGCGCTGCGCGGCACCGACCGGGGTCGGCGAGAAGTAGGAGAAGAACATCGGCGTGCGGCGCTCCGGCGGCACGTGCCGGCCGAGGCCGACGGCGGCGTCGATGACCACCTGGTGGTGCGAGGCGGCGGACATCGCCCAGCCCAGGTTGAACTGGCCGACGGGCCGGCGCTCGGCCTCGTAGGTGTCGAGCAGGCCGTCGCCGGCGCGGCCCGACAGCACCGCGGCGAGCTTCCAGGCGAGGTTGTGCGCGTCCTGGATGCCGCTGTTGAGGCCGAGGCCGACGGCGGGCGGCTGGCGGTGGGCGGCGTCGCCGACGAGGAACGCCCGGCCGTGGCGGTAGCGCTCGGCGAGCACCGCCTCCACGCTCCAGCTGGTCACGTCGTGCAGGGTCAGCTCGAGGTCGGGCAGGCCGAGCACTTCCCGGATGCGGCCGGTGACCGCCTCCTCGTCGGTGCGGTCGATGCCGGCGAGCGGCAGGTGCAGGCCCCACTCCTCGCAGTGCTTGCCCCAGGTCGGGCCCATCTCGATGAGGGCGCTGGACAATTCGGCGCGGTAGGGGTTGAGGAACCAGGTGATGACCGAGCCCTCGGTCCACCACTGCGACAGGTCCGCGGAGAAGTACGCCGTGGTGGCGTCGAACAGGGCGGGCAGGCCCTCCATGCGTATGCCGAGGGCGGGGCCCACGGTGCGGCCGGCGTCCGCCGCGATCACGTACCGCGCGACGACCGTCGTGGTCTCGCCGGTCTCGGTGGAGCGGATCTCGGCGGTGATGCTCTCGCCCCCGGCGTCCTCCGCCAGCGAGACCAGCTCGTGGCCGAACCGGACGCGTCCGGGATTGCGCTCCTCGGCGTGGCGGCGCAGCACCGGTTCGAGGCGCAGCTGCGGCAGCTTGGCCGGCAGCACGGGGCCCGCCGCCTCGTACGTCTCGCGCAGCGCGCCGCCGCCGAAGCCGTCCATCTCATGGATGACCTGCCCGTCCAGCGGGCCCTGGCCGGTGAGGGTGGTCTGCCAGCGGACCTTGCCGAACTGCTCGGGTCCGGCGGCCTGTTCGGCCACGTCGTCCGCCAGGCCGTACTGGCGGAAGATCTCCATGGTGCGCTGGTTGATGTAGTGCGCCTTCGGCAGGCGCGAGGTGTCCGCGCGGCGCTCCACCAGCAGGTGGCCGACGCCGTGACCGGACAGGAAGACGGAGGCGGCCAGGCCGGAGCCGCCGCCGCCGACGATCAGTACCGGAACCTCTACGGTGCTCATGGTTGGTCCTTCCGGAAGAAGTCGAGAAGAGGGGAAAGAGGCGCAGAAGCGAGCGGAGCGGGGAGTGAGGAAAGGGGAGCGGTGAGGCGGCGCGAAGTCACACCGGGTCCGCGAGGGCCCCGTCGGGGAGCTGCATGATCTCCGGCACGCCGGAGCCCCACCGGTAGTAGGACTGGAGCTTGTAGTACTCACCGTCGGGCTGGGAGGCGACGGCGTAGACGAACTTCGTGTCCGGGTCGGCGCGCCGCACGTGCCGCACGAACATCCCGATGCGCTCGTCGAGTTCGACCGGCAGGGACGCCGGGTCCGTCGTCGCCACGGCGAAGCAGATCCGTTCGACGGCCGGGGAGTCCCAGTTGAGGGTCACGTAGACGCCGAAGGCCTGACGGCCGAGCCGGAGCATCTGCTCGCTGGGTTCTGCCTGGTCGATCTCGCGGAGCATGGACCGCACGGACTCCGGGGCGATGCCCCCGGCCGGCGGCTCGCCGAAGTAGATGTTGACGGTGCGGTGGCGGTAGTCGATGCCGAGCAGGCCCACCGTGTCGCCGAGGCCGTGCCGGGCGATGAAGTCGAGGCTCTCACCGAGGCTGCGCGGCATCGACGGGAGCCCGGCGAGCTTCGTGACCTCCTGGAGGGCGGTGCGGGGCAGCACCACCCAGATCTTCTTGAACCCGCCCACGACGCCGAAGTCGATGCCGTAGCCGTCGACGGGGCAGTTGTCGCGCAGGTCCGCGAGCAGCCGGGAGACGGGGTGGTCCGTCTTCTCCAGCAGCCCGTTGTCCACGGCGAGCTGATACGGGTCGAGGTCGTGCGGCACCGTGAACCGGCAGTCCAGCTCGCCCGAGCGGCGCGCGCCGGTCGCCACCCGGAACGCGACCACGGCCTGGGTGAGATCGCCTCCGTACAGGTTCAGGACGCGCAGCACGTCCTCGCGGGCGTACTCCACCTCCAGCAGTCCGGCCGCCTCCTCGATGGCCGAGTAGAGGGCCTGTACCGCGTCTTGTCGAGTGATCGGGGCCGCCTCACTCATGGCAGTCACCATCCTTACGTTTCCTGGCGGCCGGCCTCGGCCGTCCGTCGTGAACAGGGCTCTCACCGCACCGGCCGCCGGCTCGGCACGGGGTCACCGCGGCAGGTCCCTGCGGGGAGTCGTGGCCGCGTGCAGCAGGACCAGCGGGTGGAAGCGGTAGCGGTCCTCGCCGAGGGCGCCGTCGGGCTCCGCGAAGAGCAGTCCGGCGTCGACGAGTTCCTCCAGGGCGCGGGCCGCCTCGGCCTCGGCCAGGCCGGTCACCTCGCCCGCCAGCCGGGCGGTGAAGGGGCCCGGCCCCACCGGGGCGAGCCAGGGCAGCACGGCCGCGGTGCCCGGGGTCAGCCGGATCAGGGCGCGGCCGAGGGTGCGGGACAGGTCGAGGCTGCCGTAGCTCAGGGCGGCGAGCCGGGTGCGCGGGTCGGCGAGCTGGGCGGCGAACCGGGCCACCGTCCGCTGCGGGCGGGCGGCGAGCCGGGCGCCCGCGATCCGCAGCGCGAGGGGCAGCCCGGCGCAGTAGCGCACCAGGTCCCGGACCGCCGCGGGTTCGGCGCGGACACGGTCGGCGCCGGCGGTCTCGGCGAGCAGCGCCACGGCGTCCTCGTCGTCCAGCGGCCCGAGGCTGACGGTGTGGGCGGCGGGCAGGGCCGCCGGCCGCGCCCGGCTGGTGACGAGCAGCGCGTTGTCCGGACCGACGGGCAGCAGCCCGGCCAGCTGCGCGTCGCCCGACGCGTCGTCGAGTACGACGAGCAGCCGGGAGTCCGCGATCCGGGCCCGGTAGCGGCGCACCAGCTCGCTCGGGCCGAGCCGGGCGGTCCGTGCGGGATCCTCGGTCTCGCCCAGTGCGGTGAGCAGCTCCGCGAGCACGGCCGAGGGCGGGCGTGCGGCCCCGTCGGCGTCCTGGAGGTCGGCGTGCACCACGCCGTCCGGGAACGCCTCGGCACAGCCGTGGGCCACCTCGGCGGCCAGGGCCGTCTTGCCGCTGCCGGGCATCCCCGTGACCAGCGCCGCCCTGAGCCGTGCGCCGGGGCCCGAGGGGCGGCGCAGCAGCAGCGACCTGAGCCGGGCCGCCTCGCCGGCGCGGCCGGTGAACGCGGCGGCCCGGGCGGGCAGCAGCATGAGCGGCCGGCGTGGCGGGACGGCGCCCTCGCCGCGCAGCATCCGCAGGTAGGCCTCGCTGAGCTGCTGCCCGGGCACGACGCCGAGCTGCTCGTCGAGGATCCGGCGGCCCTCGCCGTAGACCTGGACGGCCTCGGCCTGCCGGTCGGAGCGGTGCAGTGCGGTGATCAGGTGGGCGCGCAGGTTCTCGTCCATGGGGAAACGGGCCACCAGGGAAAGCAGCTCGGGCACCAGTGAGCGGTGCCGGCCGAGCGACAGGTCGGCCTCGATCCGGCGCTCCAGCGCCTGTGCCCGCAGGAATTCCAGGCGCGGCCGCTCGAACCGCAGAAGGTGCTCGGTCACGTTCTCCAGGGCCTGGCCGCTCCAGCAGTCGAGCGCGTCGCCGAGCAGCCTGCCCGCTTCCTCGAAACGGTTCTCCTCAAGGGCCTGGCGGCCCAGCCGGTCGAGTCGTTCGAAGGAGAAGAGATCGACCTCGGCATCGCGGGCGTCGAGAACATATCCCGGCCCCTTCCGGGTGATGCGCACGCAGTTCCCGAGTGTTTTCCTGAGCCGGGACACATAGGTGTAGATCTGCGCGTTCGACGTGGGCGGCGGTGCGTCTCCCCACAGCGCGGTGCTCAGCCGGCTGTCGGCGACCAGAGCGCCGCGGGCGAGCAGCAGCACCGCGAGCACGGTGTGGATCTTCGCTCCGGACAGCGGGACCGCCACGCCGGCCCGGGCCGCGGAGACCGGGCCGAGCAGCCGGAATTCGAGCGCCCGTGACGCGTCCGCTCCCGGACCATCCTGTCCGGCGGCCCCCTCGGCGGGCCGGAAAGCCACACCAGCAGAGTTCAGCACAGCGCAATCTCCATCCCGCGAAACCTCCGGCGAATTACACTCCAGAACCTTATCCGCGGGCGATTTCCATGCGTTATCGAAGCGATTTCGAGTGCACGAAATAGCAGCGAAATCACATCAATAGCGTGCGCCCCTAGGATGCTTCCAGAAAATCCACCGAGGCGTTTCTGCAGGCTTTTCCGGAAAACGATGAGGAGATTCCTTCATGCGTAAGCCCCGTATGGTCGCAAGTGCGCTCGCCGGTACCGCGCTGCTCTTTCTTCCGCTGCTTCTCGCCGTGGGCGCGGGACAGGGCGCGGGCGATGCGCCCAACGGCGATCTGCCGTGGACGTCGGTCAGCGCGCACGGCAGCGCCGCGGAGAACGATCTGCCCTGGACCTGAGGCGTACCCGGGACACGCGGACAGCGTCAGGGGGAGGGGGAGGGGGAGGGGCGAGGGGGGCGCGCCGGTCAGCGGTCGGCGAGCAGACAGGCCAGCATCGAACCCTCGATGGGCCGGGCCGAGTCGTGCGACTCCAGGACCTCGCGCAGCCGGCCGGCGCGCCGCTCCCACACCGGCGCGTTGAGCGTCTGGAACTCCTCCCGGGCCCAGTCCAGCGGCTCACCCGTACCGGCGCCGCCGCCGATCGCCTCGGCGCAGGCGAGGTGGGTGACGATCCGGGCCTGCAGGAACCGGTCGCCCACCTCTTCGGCGAGGCGCAGTGCCCGCCGCAGGCTGGCGCGGGCCTTGTGCGGCTCGTTCTGCCGCCACTGCGCCTCGCCGAGGGCGCACAGGCCGTGGGCCTCGCCGAGCCGGTCGCCCTGGCCGCGGGTCAGGCCCACCACGTCGTGGCAGATCCGCTCCGCCTGCGCCGACCGGCCCGCCACGAGCAGCGCCTCGGCGAGCCGGTACAGGTTCTGGGTGCGGCTGCGCAGCGAGCCCGCCTCGTAACTGACCTCGATCGCCTGGTTGCTCAGCTCCACGCCGCGCTCGGGGTTGCCCTGCTCGATCTCGATCTGGGCGAGCAGCCCCAGCGCGTGGGAGAGCCCCGAGTTGTCCCCGGCCCGCCTGAACAGCACCAGGGACTCCTCGCAGTAACGGGCCGCTCCGGCCAGGTCCCCGAAGAAGCGGGCGCACACCGCGAGGTTGCGCCGCACGATGGCCCGGCCCTGGGTGTCGTCGCCGCGCTCCAGCTGGGTCAGGGCGGTGAGCAGCAGCTCCCGCGCCTCCTCGTAGCGGCGCTGGTAGATGGCGAGCGTGCCCAGGGAGCGGAGCATGGTGCCCGCCCCGCGGGCGTCACCGGCGCGCCGGGCGCCTTCCAGGGCGCACTCGGCGGTGCGCCGCCAGTCCTCCAGGTAGTTGCGGGTCTCGTAGAACGGAACCGTCCCCACCGCGAGGAGCCAGGCGCGTTCCGCCTGGCCGTCCCGCACCGCCTGCGCCACCAGGGCGCCGAGGGCCTCCCGTTCGCCCTCGAACCACTCGATGGGGTCGGCGACGAGTTCGCTCACCGTCTCGCCCGGGACCGGCCTGGAGTGCGCCGGGCCGCCGTGCGGGGCCTCGCCCTTGCCGTACAGCTGCTCCTGCGCCGCGTACACCAGTGTGAGCACGGTGGTCAGGACCCGTTCCAGGGCCTGCTCACGCTCCTGCGCGCTGTCCTCGGCCAGGCACCGCTCCTGGGCGAACTGCCGCATCAGGTTCTGGAACCGGAAGCGGGTGGCGCCGCCCCGCGCGGGGCCGATCTCCAGGAGCTGCGCGCCGACGAGCTGGTGGAGCAGCTCCTCGGACGCGTCCGGGCCGATGTCGAGGACGGGGGCGCCGATCCAGGCCGGGAAGTCGGGCACCTCCAGCATGCTCAGCTGCCGGTAGAGCCGCGCGGCCTGTACCGACAGGGCCCGGTAGCCGAGCCAGGCGCCCGAGCGCACCCCGCTCTCGCCCGGGCTGAGCACGCTCACGCGCTCGCGGCGGTCCTCCATCTGCGCCGCCATCCGGCGCAGCGACCAGCGGTGGTCGGACAGCAGCCGGGTGGCGACGACCCGCAGGGCCAGCGGCAGCCGGTCGCACAGCTCCACCAGGCGCGTCGCCGCCGCCGGTTCGGCCGCCACCCGGTGTTCGCCGATCGTGGCGGCGAGCAGCTTGAGGGACTCGGCCGGGCTCATGGCACCCAGTTCCAGGCGGGTCACGGCGGACGTCCCGGCGAGCTCGTTCAACGGGTCCCGGCTGGTGACCAGGACCCGGGCGGAGCCGCGGCCGGGCATCAGCGGGCGGATCTGTTCCACCGAGCGGGCGTCGTCGAGGACGACGAGCAGCCGTCTGCCGTCGAGCGTGCTGCGATACAGCGCGGCCCGGTCCTCGAGGCCCGCGGGGATCGAGGTGCCGGGCACGCCGAGCGCTCGCAGCGCCCGCTCCAGAGCGGCCTCGGGTCTGCCGAGGCCGCCGTGCCCGTGCGGGTCCCGGAGGTCCAGGTAGAGCTGGCCGTCGGGGAAGCGCCCCGTGACGCGGTCGGCCCAGTGCAGCGCGAGCGCGCTCTTGCCGACTCCGGCCGGGCCACAGATCGCCGCGATGCGGGCCGAGGTGCCACCGGTGTACCCCGGCGCCGGCGGCACGAGTCGCTGCAGCAGCCCGAGTTCCTCCTCACGGCCCACGAACGGCTCGTGGGACAGGGGGAGTTGCCGGGGCACGGTGACGGGAGCCGGGTCGGGGGCGGCCTCGGGAACCACGGTGTCCGGTGCGGCGGCCGCCTTCGAGGAGGCCCGTCCGTCGCCCTCCAGCACCGTGCGGTGGATGTCCCGCAGTTCCCCGCCCGGCTCGACGCCCAGCTCGGCGACGAGGATGCGGCGCCCCTCGCGGTAGAGGTCCAGCGCCTCGGACCGGCGGCCCGAGAGATGGTAGGCCCGCATGAGGACGGCTCGGGCGTGCTCGCGCAGCGGGTGCTCGGCGACGACCGGGCCCAGGCTCTCCATCACCGACACATAGCGGCCCTGCTGGAGCTGGACGGCGGCGTACTCCTCGATCAGGTTGGTCCTCAGCTCGGAGATCCGGCCCACCGCGCCGCTCAGCGCGCTGCCGTCCATGCCGTCGAGCACCGGTCCCGACCACAGCGCGAGCGCGTCCTCGAAGTGGGCCGCCGCCTCGTTCGCCTCCCCGGCCTCGGCGGCGGCGCGGGCGGCCGCGGCCGACTCGTACAGGTCGGCCACGTCGACGTAGTGGCCCTCCCGGTGCAGCACATAGCCGGGCAGCATCGTCTCGATGAGGCCGTCCACGCCCGCCTCGTCGCGGAACGTCTTGCGCAGCGCGGAGACGCAGATGGCGATCTGGTTGCGGGCGGTGGCGGGCGGACCGCTGTGCCAGACGGCGTCCGCGAGCGCGTCCACGGAGACCGCGCGTCCGGGAGTGAGCAGCAGCACCGCCAGCACCGTGCGCTGCCGTGCGCTGCGCAGCAGCAGTGGCCGTCCGTCCACACTCACCTTGAGCGGGCCCAGCACCTGGAACGACAATCGGGGCGCCACACCGCCTCCTCCCAGGACTGCGCACGCCCCGCCCCCCGCGAAGACATTGCGCAAACATTGTGTGGAGTACTTCTGGGCCTGACAACACAGTTCCGCACCAACTCACTCTACGTATCGGTAACTTCGCCGCCTTCCTGCGGATCCCGGGGATGACGCCACGTTCCGTCACCGGCCGTCCGCTGGCTGTCCGTCATCTGGCGTAGGCTCCTCAGCCGGTCCTCGATCTCCCTGCCCACCCGGTCACCTGCCCGGCCGTTGGCCAGCACGACCAGGCCGCGGCCCGCGCGCAGCCGGAGCACCGACGCGGCGTAATGGCCGGGCGGGGCCGCCTCGTGCCGGAACTCCGTGTCGGAACCGAGGACACCGGCCGCCGTGGCCGGGCCGAGAGCACCGTCCGGACCCGCGGCCAGCAGACGGGCCGCGGTGTCCCGGCCGAGCAGAGCCAGCGGGGCGCCGAGCACGCAGCGCCGGAGCTCCAGCGCCACCTCGGCCAGGTCGGCGGCGGTGGTCCACAGCTCGGCCGGATCCGCGGCCCGGCGGGCGCCGTCGAGCGCGCGACCGCCGGCGTCATGGCCCACCCGGGCCGCCGGGGCGCCGGTCCGTCCGCCGGTACGGGACGGGGGCCCGCCGAAACAGCTGTCGTCCAGGCCGAGCGGCCCGAGCACCAGACGCCGCATCAGCGGGCCGAACGCCTCGCCCGTGGCGTCCTCCAGCAGCGCGGGCAGCAGCCCGGCATCCGCGTCGGCACGGCGGGGGCCCAGCAGATCCGCCAGGGTGACCGGCGGGCCCCCGGCGCGGCCGACCCCGGCGTCCGGCGCCAGCAGCCCCTCGTCCACCAGGCGCAGCGCGCCCAGGGCCGCGACGTGCCGGCTCAGCCTCCCCACCGGGAAGGCGGTGCGCGGGGTGATCGACCGGCCCGCGCCGTCGCTGCCCGCGGCCTCGACCGCCACTAAACCGCCGTCCTCCAGTACGGCGACACAGGCGCCCGGCACCCGGTGCGCCGCGAGCAGTTCCGCGAGATCGCGACCGCCCGGAAACGTGCGGGGCCCCGGCGCGGCCCGCGCGCCGGAGCCGTCCGGTCCGCCCCGCGCGCCGGAGCCGTCCGGTCCGCCCCGCGCGTGCGGCCCGGGCAGCGCCGCCCGCTCCACCCGTCCGTCGGCGTCACGCGGCACCTCGTCGAGGAGGGTGAGGCTCGCGGGGACCAGGTGTCCGGGCAGCCGCCGCCCGCAATGGGCCGCCAGCGCCGTCGCGTCCAGGCCCTGCGCGCCGGGGCGCGGTACCACATAGGCGGCCAGCCGGACATCGCCCGGCGCGGACTGCACGCCGATGACGACGGCCTCCCCGACGCTCGGGTGGTCGTGGAGCGCCTCCTCGGTCTCCGCCGGGTCGGCCCGGTGGCCGCGCACCCACAGCTGCCGGTCGGTACGGCCGAGCAGCCGCACCTCTCCCGACGCCGTCCGGCGCGCGAGCTGCCCGGTGCGGTGCATCCGCGTCCCCGCCGGACCGTAGGGGTCGGGCACGAACCGCTGCGCCGTCAGCGCCGCCCGGTCCACATAGCCGCGGGCGACGCCCGCACCGGCCACGTACAGCTCGCCCACCGCACCGTCCGGGACCGGCAGACAGGCGTCGTCGAGCACCCGCAGCCGCGCGTCCGCGCCGGGGGCGGGGAAGGTGCCGTACGACGTCTCGGCCGTCCCGCACACGGTGCGCAGCCGGCCGGGGCCGAGCAGTCCGGCGAGCCGCGCCGCGGCCGGCCCGGGCGCCCCGCCCGCGACCACGAACGTCCCGGCCAGCGCCGCGCTCCCCGCCTCCCCCAACTGACGTACGAGCAACTCCAGCTGGCCCGGCGTCAGGACCAGGAACGCGAACGGGCCGGCGGCCGCGAGCCGCTCTCCCAGCTCCGCCAGATCCAGGCTCCGCGGCGCGAGCAGCACCCGCTGTCCGGCCCACAGCGGCGCCCACATGCCCGCCGCCGCCAGCTCGGAGGCGACCGACGCGAACACCGCCGTACCACCACCGGCACCGGTCAACTCCCCGGCCGCCGACGACACATGGTCCGCCAGGCCACGATGCGTGACCGCCACGGCGAGCGGCCGGCCGGCCGCCGCGGGCACCTGCGTCACATACGCCACGTCCTCCGGATCCGGGGCCCCGCCGAGCGCCTCCTGCGAGTGCCGGGCGAGCGCGCCGCACACCTCGGGATCGTCCACGTACCGGACCTTCCCCGCGAACCCGTCGAGGCCATGGGCGACTTCGGTGACCAGGACCCGCGCCCCCGAGGCGGCGAGCAGCGCGCGCAGCCGGGCCGGCGGGAACTCCGGATCCAGCGGCAGACACCCGGCCCCCGCCTTCCACGCGCCGAGCGTCACCGCGTGCAGCTCGGCCCTTCGCCCGAGCAGCACCCCCACCAGCGCACCGCGCCCCACCCCCAGCGACCGCAGATACCGGGCCCAGCGGTTCGACAACGCGTCGAGCCCCGCGAAGGACAGCGCGAACCCCTCACCCTGCACGGCCGCCGCCCCCGGCACCCGGCGCGCCTGCCGCCCCACGACCCCCGCGACGCAGACACCCCCCGCGCTCACCCCCTCCGCCGTACGACGGCGCAGCCCCGCCGGACGCAGATCGGACCACACCTCCTGCACCCGGGCCAGGCACCGCTCCCGCGTCCCGCTGGTCCCCTCGGAGCGCCAGCCGGCGGGCAGTTCACGACCGGTCCACCAGATCGAGTACTGCCCCTCGCCGTTGAGCACGACGCGCCACTGAGCGCGGCCGGCGGACTGTGGTTCGGACAAGGCTGCTCCTGTCGGGTCCATGGGGCGTGCCCTGGGTCAAAAGGGTCGGGTCCACCGTGCCCGCACGTGCCATACGCGACCTATGCGCGCACTGCAGCCCCCGCCGGCGACGCTCCGCCGGGCACCGGCCGTGCCTACCTCCGCCGCTCCGCGCAGCTCATCGACGGCAGCCAAGAGATCACCAACCACCGGAAGAGGATCACGGGCTCTACTGCATTCGTGACGCCGGGCCCGGCCTTCACACGCATCCCAGTTCTGTCAGGAATACGGCACCTGCCAAGAAGAAGGAGCATCCTCATGCACGGCTTCTCGACGCGACGGTTCACCCTGACCGCGATCGCCGCCTCGGGCGCGCTCGCGGCCTCCCTGGCCCTGGCCGGCTCGGCCTCGGCCGTCTCTCCGTCGACGGCGACAGCCTCGTACGACTGTGGTTTCGCGGGCAGCGGCACCGTCACGCTCACGGCGGCCGACTCCGGCAGCGGCAAGACGGTACGGGTCGACTCCACCGACATCCGCACCCAGTTCCCGCTCGCCGCCAACTCCGTGACCACGACGCTGAAGCTGAACAAGACGTCCGGTGGTGTGACGAGCGAGGTGCAGTTCTCCGGCACCGTGCACGAGGCCGCGACCACGGGCGACCCGCTCTCGTTCGGCCCGCTCCCGCTCACCGACGGGACCCTGGCGACCGGTGACACCACCGACTCGGCCGCCCTCGCGGGCGCCCCGAGCGAGACCAACTGGTCCCTGAAGTTCACCGTGCACAACGCCGCCGGCGACTTCACCTCCTACTGCACCGCCACCGGCAACCAGTCGACCGCCCTCACCTGGTAGCACCCGGCCCCACCGCGTCCCCCGGCAGCGAACGCTGCCGGGGGACGCGGCGCACCTGCGTCCCGCCGGTCGCCGGGCGGCTGGTGATCACTCCGCGTACCCGGCCGGCGCCGACCCGCTAGCCTGCGTGAACCACGCGTGATGCCGCGCTCGACGAGATCCGGACAGGGGAACAGGGATATGGCGACGTCGGTCAGGACCGTGGCGGTCTTCTCCCTCGGCGGCACGATCGCCATGACCACGGATCCCACCACCGGAGGCGTCGTACCCGCGCTGTCGGCCCACGAACTGCTGGCCGCGGTGCCCGCCCTGGCCACGAGCGGAGTCAGCCTGAAGGTGCGGGACTTCCGGCGTCTGCCCGGTGCCTCTCTGACGTTCGACGACCTCACCGCTCTGTCGGCCGCGATCACCGCGGAGCTGGAAGCCGGTGACGTCGACGGCGTCGTCGTCATCCAGGGCACCGACAGCATCGAGGAGACGGCCTTCCTCCTCGACCTCCACCACGGTCACCGGCAGCCGGTCGTCGTCACCGGCGCGATGCGCAACCCCACCCTTCCCGGCGCCGACGGCCCGGCCAACATCCACGCCGCCGTCCTGGCCGCCGCCGATCCCGGTCTCGGGGACGCCGGCTGTCTCGTCGTACTCGGCGACGAGGTCCACTCGGCCCGGACCGTCCGCAAGTCCCACACCACCAGCCCCGCCGCCTTCACCTCACCGGCGTGCGGCCCGATCGCCAGGATCGCGGAGAAACGGGTGCGGATGGTGGGCGGCCTGCCGCGCCGCGGGCCGCTCGTCGGTGCCCCGGCCCGCGAGGCACGTGTCGGGCTCTACACCGTCGCCCTCGGCGACGACGGCGCCCTGCTCGCGCTGTGGGACGGCAACTGCGACGGACTCGTGGTCGCGGCCTTCGGCGTCGGCCACGTCCCGGAACGTCTCGTCGAAGGACTCACCGGGCTCGCGTCACGCATGCCCGTGGTCCTCGCCTCCCGCATCGGCAACGGCCCTGTCCTGTCCGACACGTACGGCTACCCCGGCTCCGAGAAGGACCTCCTCGGCCGAGGGCTCATCGGCGCCGGAGACCTCAGCCCTTACCAGGCGCGGCTGCTGCTGCGCGCCCTGCTCGCCCAGGGCGCCGACGGGGCGGCGGTCCGCGAGACCTTCACCGCCTTCGCCCGCTGATCGCGCCCGCGAGTCGGCCGTCCCGGTCCCGGAGAGGCCGCACAGGCGCCGCCGCACCCCTTCCGGACCCGCGCTCTTGCAGGTCACTCGGGGTGCGGCGGCAGCCGTTACTCAGATGTCCCGGAAGAGAACCGCGGATGCGGTGACCTGGGCGATGCCCGGTTGTGGGCCATTGACCTGTACGAATGGTCTTTCGTATGTTTCACGCTCTTATTCGTTGATGCAGTCGGAAGTCCCAGAAAAGTCCCAGAGAAATCCCACCACCTGCAGCCACTCCTTCGGCTCCATGCAGGGCGCGTGGGCGGGGTATGGGCTGGTGTTCGTGCATCGGTGGCTCGCCCTGAACCAACGATTCGCGACCGGTGAAGATCCCGCGGCTCGGGACTGGGTGATGGCGGGCGCACTGATGGAGCGGCCTCAAGCCGTGATGGTGGTGCGCAGTCCTGTGTGTATGGGGGAAGCCGCCTGGACACTTCCCGTCGAGCATTCCCAGGGGGCTGCCAGCGTCTGCAGTGTGCCGACGGAAGCAGACCCCGTGTTCGAACAGCGCCCGGTGGGACGTCACCATTGCGTGGTCAACCTCACGAGACACCGCGTTGTCAGTCCACGCCGGTAGGCTCCACCAGGGATTTGTCCGATCTTGAGGAACGAAGCGGCGAGGAGGCCGACGCAGTGGCAGCAACGGGAGGGGACCCGCGGCGGACACCTGGTCCAGCCGTGCCCAAGCCGGGGCCGGTCAAGCCCGCTCAGCAGTGGTTCCAGGAGCGTCCTTCTCCTTACTCCTGGGAGCAGGACGCACTGGACCACGTCAGGCGTCTCATGCCCGCGGCCGAGCCGTACCGTGCTTGGGCGACCTTCTCCTTCACCGCCCAGTCGGGCCGGGTCAACGAGTGTGATCTGCTGATCGCCGTTCCCGCCGGCCTTTTCCTCGTCGAGATCAAAAGTCACCCCGGTGAGCTCCGCAACACCGGTTCGACCTGGAACTTCCGGGGCAAGGACCGCACCCGCACCATCAACAACCCGCTGCACTTCAACGACCTCAAGTCAAAGGAACTGCGCAGCCAGCTCCAGTGGGCCGCCCGCAAGCTCTACCGGAGCGACCGGATGGTTCCGCGTATCGAACCGGCCGTCTTCCTGTCGGCCCCTGACCTGGTCAGCCACCTCGACGAGGTCCAGCGCATTCGCGTGTACGGACGCGACGACGGCGCGAGCGGTCTGAATCGTATCTGGCAGGACTTCCTCAATCTGCCGCCCGACCGGCCCGAGCGGCGCATCACCGAGGAGTTCTCCCGGCACCGGCTGCCTCAGCTGCTCAAGGCCATCGGCATCCGGCAGTCGACCGGTCATCTGCGTTTCGGCGACGCCTGGAAGATGGAGCCGCACCCCCTTGACGCGGGTGCGGCGTGGGAGGACCGCCTGGCCAAGCGGGACGACGGTCTCGCCCAGGAGGAGGGCCGGGTGCGCATCTACCTGGTCAGCCAGGGCGCGACGGAAGCGGACCGCAAGAAGACGGAGCGCGCGGCCCGCCGCGAGTACCAGGTTCTCCAGGGGATCACACACCGGGGCATCGCCGACGCCATGGAGTTGCGTGACCACGAGGGCGGGCCGGCGATCCTCTTCCGGCACCGTCACACCGACCTGCGTCTGGACCAGTACCTGGACACCTACGGCAGCAAGGTCACCCCCGAGATCCGCCTGGACCTCGTACGCCAGCTCGCCGAGGCCGTCCGGTACGCCCACAGCCGCTCGTTGTACCACCGCGCGCTGGCGGCCCGTTCTGTCTACGTGTCCTTCCGGGGCGAGGGCGCGCACCCCGAGCTGCGCATCACCGACTGGCAGACCGCGGCCCGCGACTTCGACAGCAACGCCACCTTCTTCCGGTCCATCGGCGGCTCCGCACTGGACGCGGCGCTGATCGAGGACGCGGCCCACGTCTACCTCGCCCCCGAGACGGACCAGCCCTTCCCTGACCCGGGTGACCTGGACATCTTCGGTCTGGGCGCCGTCTCCTATCTGATCCTCACCGGCAAGCCGCCGGCCCCGCAGCGCAGCGTCCTCAAGGAGCGGCTGCGCACCGAGTCCGGGCTGCATCTGTTCGCGGTCGCCGACGGTGTCTCCGACGCACTCGACGCCTTGGTCTTCAAAGCGACCCGCGCCGACGCCAATGACCGCCTCAGTTCCGCGGAGGAGTTCCTGGACCTCCTCGACGAGGCTGAACGGGCCGGTGCCGCGCCCGACTCCGCAGCGGCGCCGACCGTCGACCCGCTGGAGGCGCTGCCCGGTCAGGCCCTGGACGACGAATGGTCGGTGCGCAGGGTCCTCGGCACGGGGGCCACGGCTCGCGCGCTGCTCGTGGAGCGGGCCGTGGAGGACGACGACGGCACGATCCGCGTCGAGGAACGCGTCTTCAAGGTGGCTCTCGACGAGCAGAAGGCCGGCCGGCTGCGTGCGGAGGAGCGGGCTCTGAAGCTGGTCGGCGGCGGTGCCGTGGTTCAGCTGCGCGGCGACGGGCTCCGCGAGATCGGTTCGCGTACGGTCCTGCAGCTGGAGTACGCCGGTGAGCAGTCCCTCGGCGCCCGGCTGCGTGGCAAGGGACAGCTCAGTTACGACGAACTGGAGCGCTTCGGAGAGGACCTGTTCCTGGCGCTCGACCAGCTCGCCGCGAACGGCGTCCGCCACCGTGACATCAAGCCGGACAACCTCGGCATCCAGCGCCGCAAGGACTTCACCTGGCAGCTGAAGCTGTTCGACTTCTCACTGACGGACGCCTCCGACCGTGATGTGAAGGCCGGTACCCGCGGCTACCTCGACCCGTTCCTCGGGTCCGTGCGCCGTCCGCACTTCGACGACCACGCCGAACGCTATGCCGCAGCCGTCACCCTGCACGAGATGGCGAGCGGCGAACGACCGCTGTGGGGCGACGGCAGCATCGATCCACTCACCAACGAATCCGCAGAACTGTACATCGCCAGCGAGCTCTTCTACCGGCCTCTGCAGCCCGGTCTGACCGCCTTCTTCCGGCGTGCTCTGCACCGCGACATCGAGCACCGCTTCGACACGCTGCGGCAGATGAAGGACGCCTGGCAGAAGGTGTTCCGGGACGCCGACACGGACCGCCCGCCGACCACCCCCTCCACGGTGGGCACCGAGGCGGAGGACACGGAACAGGCGCGGGACCGGGCGGCACTGGCCGCCGACACCGGCACGGAACTGGAGCTAGCCGGTCTGTCGCCGCGCGCGGTCACGGTCGCCGCCGGTCTCGGCGCCACCACGGTGGGCCAGCTGCTGGACATCCAGCCGTCCGCGATCTCCAAGGCCCGTGGCGCCGGCCCGTTGGTGCGCAAGGAGCTGAACCGCCGTCGCAACCAGTGGGTGGCCGGCCTGCGCGGGAAGGCCGCCGCCCCGACCGTGCGCAAGGCCGCCTCTCCACCGAAGGAAGGAGATCCGCAGGCCGGGGTGACCGGCATTCTGTCGGTCGACGACATGGTCGACCTGCTGACGCCGCCGTCCGGCCGCAGGGGCTCGCACCGTGCCGACGTGGTACGCCTCACCCTCGGTCTGCCGCCCGAGGACGGCGGCCTGTCGCCGTTGGGCCCCTGGCCCGTGCAGGCGCGGATAGCAGACCATCTGGGGATCAAGCAGCCGCCGGTCTCCCGTCACCACCGGGCCGAGATCAAGCGGTGGGCCGAGGCCGAGTGGCTGCAGGCGGTGTGCACCGAACTGGTCGAGATCGTCGCCAACTTCGGCCGCGTGATGACCGCTTCGCAGGCCGCCCAGGAACTGCGGGCCCTGCACGGGGCCCAGGACGACACCTCCGAGCGCGTGCTGGCCCGGTCATTGGCGGTCGTCCGTGCCGCCGTGGAGGCGGAGACCCGTGAGGAGGAGGGACACGAGCCCCGTCTCGCCGTGCACCGGCGTGGCGACACGGTGCTGCTGGCGTCCGAGTCCCTGCCCGGCACCGACGACCCGAACCCTCGCGAACTGGCCGACTTTGCGGCGGAGCTGGGCGCGACCGCGGAGAAGCTCGCCGGCCGGGAACCTCTTCCGGGACGTGCCGAGGTGGTGCGGGAGCTGCGCGCGGTGCCCGTCCCGGAGGGCTTTGCGCCGCTCGCCGACACCCGTCTGGTGCCGCTGGCCGCCGCCGTGGCGTCGTCCGTGGTGCGCCACACCCCTCGCCTGGAGCTGTACCGGCGTGACCTGAGCCTGGAACGCGCGCTGCGTATCTCTCAGGCCGGAGCCGGTGTGCGGGCGGACCGGGGAATCACGGCGACCGAACTCGTAGCCCGGGTGCGAGCCCGCTTCCCCGACCTGGACGTCCTGTCGGGTGGCCGCGAGCCGACTCCCGTGGTGCTGGAGGACGCGCTCCAGGCTGCTCGTTTCGATCTGCGGCACGACGACGAGGCGGGCCGGTTCCTCCCTCCGGTGCCGAGGTCGACCGGCCCCTGGTCCTCCACCGGTTCGGTCACCAGCATGTTGCCTCCGGTACGGGCCCACGCGCTCCGCGAGCCCGACGATCCGCAAGGCACGCTGCGCGAACAGCTCTCCGAGAGCGTCCGTCGTGGCGGCTTCCTCGCGCTCACGGTCAAGGCCGCCCGCCTGCAGGGCACGGCCGAGATGATCGCGGCCCGCTTCCCGGTGACCCCCGTCGACCTCTCGGCACTGTTCCTGCGCGAGTTCAGGCAGCTCGTCGAGGAAAAAGGGCAGGAGTGGCGGACGGTCCTGCGTGCCGACGCGGCCTCCGCACCGGGCCGTGTGAAGCCGGGTCTCGCCACGTTCGTCCGTGTCGTGTGGCAGCGTGTCGCCGATGACCTCGCCGCCCGATCCGCCGAGCCGCGCACGGTGCTCTTCCTCCATGACGCGGGCCTGATCGCCCGGTACTGGGACGAGGGCGGCCGTGCGTTCCTGGTCGCTCTCCAGGCAGCCGCCCGTCGACCGTCGGAGGGGCCGCACGGCCTGTGGCTCCTGTGCCCGATGGAGTCCCGTACCCAGGATCCGCATCTGGACGGACAGACGGTCCAGGCGCTGCGCAATGACGGGGAGGTGGCCTACCTGGCCGGGGGGTTCCTCAAACAGCCTGCGTAGATGGCGAGAAGAGGCCCGCTTGTCAGAGGGACCGGCAAGAATACGGTCATGGTGGCGATCATCAAGTGCCGTGAAAACGAGGACGAGTATCTGGAGTTCCTTGAAAAACTGCATCAATCGCGACGGCACGACTGGGAGTGGTCGTTCACGCGCGGGCGTGACCTGTGGTCCAAGGGCCGTCACCTGCTCTTGATCGCATCCTTGGACGCATACGGGCGCTTCGAGGTCACCCGCGTGGGGAAGTCCGTCCGCCGACGTGGGGCCAAGGACCAGGATCAGCAGCTGCGCGTCACTCATGTGCGCCGACTGCGCAGGCCGCTCCCGCTCGCCGAGCTGCTCGACGGACTGACCGCAGCCCAGCGGCGTCATCTGGTCGAGGAGGGTCACCAGAGCAAGGGGACGGGCGAAGCGATACGCGCCCTGCTGCTGGGGCTCCGGCCAGAGCTCACGGAAGCGGTCCAGCTGATCGAGGGAGCCATTGACTCCTGGGACTTCGGCGACTCGCGGGCGGCACAGGAAGTGGCCCTGCAGCGTGACGCGACACTGGGCGTCACACGCATGGCCGGGATGCAGGCCCCACAGCTGGCGGAGTGGGACCCGCCCGCCGAGGAGCTGTACGACGACACGGTGCCCCCGCTGTTCCTCGACATGGTGGGCGCAGCCCGCAATCCTGACGAACTCCTCGACCCACCGGAGCAGCGTCCCCAGGACCCTCCGGCCAGGTCCGACTTGTTGAGTGGTCAGCCCGCCCTCGAGGACCACCTCGTCATGCACGACACCCGTACGATGCACGGGTGGCTCAGCGAGGAGACCAACCACGTGGCCTGGCGCAAGTTCCGCGAACACGGTCGCACGCTGCTGGTCGCGAACGCCAACCGCATCGCGGCCGAGCACGCCCTCGGCTGCGACATCATCTTCTACAACGTCACGCGGCACAGCCTCGTCCTCGTGCAGTACAAGAAGCTCGACGCCGAGCGGGGCGGCTTCTACTACCCGAACAGCGACCGGAAGAACCTCACCAAGGAGCTGCTGCGGATGAGGAGCCTGGACCGGTACGCGGAGATGCACGCCGGTCTGAGCGACGAGCAGCGGCTGGACCCCAGCCCGAGCTGGATCAAGCTCTGTCATCCGCGTTCCGTGCTGCCGCACACGACAGAAATGATCCATGGCATGTACTTCTCCCGCCGGCAGTTCGAATCGTTGCGCGACGACGCCCGTTTGAAGGACGGGCGGGGTGGCGCCGTCCGGTTCGGCTACAAGAACGTCCCGACCTACCTGGACAACACGCTGTTCACGCGCCTGGTCGAGACGGGCCAGATCGGTACCACCGGCACGAGTACCGACCTTGTCCGCCAGCAGGTCATCCGTAGCTTCCGCGGGCAGCGCAACCTCGTGCTCGCCACGCTGAGCGGGGAGGAGCCCCCGCAGGCAGCGCGGAACGCGCAGCGCCGACAGGCACGCTGAGTGAAGGGCGCTCCCCGGATGGGGTTACGGCTCTGCTCACACAGGCATCCGGGGTACGCCGCCCCGGCGGCTGATGTCGAAGGCGAGGCGGTAGATGTCCGGCAGGTCGATGGTGTCCGAGCCGCGCTTGGTCACGACGCCGAGGTCCTTGAGCTCTTCGAGCAGCGCGAGGGGGTTGTCGAGGTCGCGCGGTCCGCTGCCGCCCTTCTCGTTTTCCAGCAGCGCGCGCACCTTTGAAGCGAGCGATCCCACACGCCATGCGTGGTGCATCTGGGAGGCCTCCATCGGGACCTGCGTGCCCTCGAGTTGTTCGAGGGCGAGTGCGGCCCACCCTAGGTCGTCCTTCAGCTCGGCCACGCGAACGGACGAGGCGGTGCTGAGGCTCTCGAAGATGGCGTCGTAGTGCAGGGGCACGTGGTGGCCGGCGTAGCGCTCGCTCGTGAGCCGTGCCGCCTTGCCCAGCGTGGAGAGCCAGGTACGTGGGCTCACCTGGCCTTTACCGTCCTGCAGGTGGTTCGGCACCCAGGTGTAGGTGTGGCCCTTGCGGCGGTCCTTGCCCATGAAGGGGCCCGCCAGGGTGACGAAGACCTCCTCCTGCCGCTCTTGGTCGGCGAGAAGGGCCACCGGGGGCAGATACCGCCCGTCGCCCTCTGCACGCCAGTCCCCGGTCGCCTCGCGGAACTTCTTCGCTTCCGGCCCGTCGTGGTTGCCCAGTTTGTGGAAGAGTAGCCCGTAGAGGTTCTCGCGGCTCCAGCTGAGGTTGGTCGCGTTGGCGCCGAGCTTGGAGGCGTCCGCGAACATCTTGGGTGCGCTGTCGTACATGTCGGGGCGGACGAAGATCTTGGCGCGCAGGGTCCCGGTGGTGAGCCGCAACTCCAGCGCCGTCTGGAAGAGCCCTGACAGCAGGAGGTCTGCCTGCCGACGGTCCGGGTGCAGATGCTCCAGCCCGTCGAAGAGCAGGACCAGGGTCTCCTTCTTCTGGCGTGAATCCCCGTCGGCCCGTTGCAGTGCGTGGCCGTAGGCCTCGAAGTTCTCCCGGGTCCAGCGGACGCGCTCGGTCCAGTTGGGGAGTTGCCGCACCTCGGGGGTGTCGAGGACGTTCAGTACGACGGCGGGCCACAGTTCGTCGGGGCGGACGCCCGCGTCGACGAGACCGCGGAGGGTGCGCGTGTCGGGGAACGCCGGGTCGTTGCTCCGGTCCGTCCCGAATCCCGTCCGTACCTCGGTACGGCGCAGCCGCGGCATCATGTAGGCGTCGGCGGCGATCCCGCGCAGTTCCGGATCGGTGAGCGCCTTGGCCCAGTAGGTCTTGCCGGTGCCGCGGAATCCCCGCACGACGGTGACGTCCGGGTCCAGGGCGAGGCGGTGCGACGAGGGCGTGAACAGGGTGTGGAATTCCGGCGCCTCGGTGTCGGCGTCGGTCGGTGTCCCGAGCGCCTGGGTCAGCAGCGCCCGGTAGTCGTGGACGGTCGGCTCGCTCATGCCGTCTCCTCGTGGTGCGGGGGCGGCAGAAGACGCTCGACGGAGGTCACGAACGTCCGGTACGCGGCTTCCACGAACGGCAGTTCCGGCCATGCCCGGCTGCGCAGCGGGTCGAGCCCCACCAGGTCGTTGCCGAACAGGATCGGGATCGGGGCGTACGGCCTGTCGTCCTCCTGCCAGTCCGGAGCGAGGAAGGGCTCGGCGTCGTCTCCGTCGTCCGGCAGGTTGTACAGCGTCTTCGTGAACATCTCGTGCGCGTGCTTGCGCAGCGTGCTCAACCGCCCTATGTCCCCGGCGGAGTGGAACATCGCGGCCACGATCCGGATACGCTCGCGCAGTTTGCGGGCGCGGTCGGGGCGTCGCTGCCATTCGGACAGCAGCATGCGGTAGCCCTCCCAAGTGGAGGGGTTGTCCACGGCGAAGAGCAGGGCGAGCCCGCTGAGCCGGGTCAGGACGACCGCCGCGATGTCGTGAATGCCGGCGCGGCTGTCGAGCAGCACGACGTCGGGCTTGCGCGACAGTTCGGTGACCTGGTCCTCGCAGGCGGCGATGGCGTCCTCCAGCCGTACGGCGAACGGGCGCGGGGTGCCGCCCGGCGCGGGGGCGGGAAGGTCGCTGTAGATGCGGTTCAGCTTGGCGAGGTAGTCGTACGGCTCGTTCTCCAGAGGCTGTCCTCCGGCGGGAGCCAGCCACACCTCGCCGTTGCCACTGTAGGGGAGGACCGAGGTCCGGGTGACGAGCTCCAGACCCTCGGCGTTGCCGACGGCCGACTCCACGAGGTGGTCGACGATGCCGTGCCGGGGCATGCCCGCCGGGTCGGCGAGCAGGTTGGAGACGCCGGGGGACTCCAGGTCGAGGTCGACGACGAGTACGCAGCGGCCCCGGTCCGCCAGATGCCGGGCCAGCACGGTGGTGGCGGTGGACCGGCCGACGCCGCCCTTGAAGCCGTACAGCGCGACCCGGCGCTCCTGCCGGGGCTCGGCAGTCTGGTCGTCGGCGTCGCCGCCGCTCGCTCCGGTGTCCTGCAGCCAGTCCGTGCCGACGACGGTGCGTTCGAGGACGGCGACCCTGCCGACACCGTCCTTTCGCGGCGTGACCTCGGTCAGCTCCGGCACGTCGAAGAACAACTCCGGCGCGAAGAGGACACTGGCGGTCTGTACCGGGTCGAGGCCGGTGAAGGGACGGGTCGCCGCCGCGAAGTCGTCCCTCAGCGCCGTCAGTTCGTCCGCGTCTGCGGGAAGACGGTCAGCGCGATCGTCGATGAGGAGGGACGCCCGGCCCAGCAGGTCGCGTGCGACCACGACGTCCCGGCCGCCCTTGGCCGCTTCAGCCGCGTGGTCGAGGGCGGTCTGCCAGGCCTCGTCGAAGCGAGTGGGTTCAGCGGTCATGCGAGGGTGCCGGTTCCTAGCGTGCGGGCCTGCTCGTGAGCGGCGATGAGGTCGTATGCGGCTTGCAGATGACGGGCGAGGTCGGCGTCGGTGATGGACATCTCGTCGCAGTACCGTCCCTCGACGGCCCATCCATGGAACGGGTTGGAGGCGATGAGCTGGGTGAACAGGGGACCCGCTTCGCGGCCCCGTCGCCGCCCGGCGATGGCGCACAACTGGCCCCACAGCCAGGGCAGGTGGCCGTGCATGTAGTCCTGCTGCGGGAGGTTGTTGAGCCCCTCCCGCTCCATCCGTTCCCGCGCCTCTTCCTTCAGCTCCGGGTGGAAGGGCCGTCCCTTGTTGGTCAGGGCGGAGCCGAGGTAGTCGAGCAGAATGGCCTTGATGGCGCACTCGGCGGCCAGCCCCGCGAGGTGGTCGGCGGATATCCGTAACCGGTTTCCGGCGGCCAGCTGCGCGGTGTCGTAGTGGTGTCTGCTCGCCGCCCTGAACGCCGGCGGCGGCACACCCGGAGTCGTAGGAGCCGTCACGACGATCACTTTAACGCCGTGATCACGGGAAATGGCGCGGTTTCGGCATGCCGGGTGGCCTCCGTCCGTGCTCCGTCACCTGGCAGGATTGGGGCTCTGGCGCGAGGGACCATGGGGGACCGTAGCGCGCGCAGTGCATCGAGAAGGAAGCGGAACGTGACGGACGTCAAGGCTGGTGTGGACCGGGCGGCCCTGCTCAAGGACCTCAAGCGGCAGGTCACGGCCCTGGAGGACGATCTGCGGGCGCGCACGGAGTCCGTGGACGAGATCCGCGACCGCCTGGAGGCCGAGTACCGGCACGCCCGCGAGGCCCGGCGTACCGCGGCGACGTACGGCGCCTGGCGCGACGAGCGGGTCACCCAGTCCGCGGCAGCCTGGGTGCTGGCCTGCGTCTTCGTCCGCTTCTGCGAGGACAACGGCCTCATCGACGAGCCGTTCATCGCCGGTCCGGGGGAGCGACTGGCGGAGGCTGAGGCCCGGCATGAGGCGTACTTCCGGGAGAACCCGACCGAGAACAACCGCGACTGGCTGTTCGCCGCGTTCGACGCTGTGCGCAAGGCGAACGACACGGCGGCGGGTCTCTTCGACAAGGCCCACAACCCGCTGTGGGACATCGAGCCCAGCTACGAGGCGGCGACCGAGCTGCTGTCCTTCTGGCGGCGGTGGGGCGCCGAGGGCGACATCCGCTACGACTTTACCGACCCCGAGTGGGACACCCGCTTCCTCGGCGACCTGTACCAGGACCTCAGCGAGCACGCCCGCAAGACGTACGCGCTGCTCCAGACCCCGGAATTCGTCGAGGAGTTCATCCTCGACCTCACGCTCGAACCGGCGGTCTCCACGGATGCGTTCGGCCTGAACCCGGTGTGGGAGGGCCCGGACGGGGAGGAGCGGCGGGGCCTGCGCACCATCGACCCGGCCTGCGGCTCCGGCCACTTCCTGCTGGGCATCTTCCACCGCCTGTTGGACAAGTGGCGTGCGGCTGAGCCTGGGACCGATGTGTGGACGCTGGTGCGCCGCTCACTGGAGTCCGTGCACGGCTGCGACAAGAACCCGTACGCGGTGAGCATCGCGCGGTTCCGGTTGCTGGTGGCCGCGATGCGGGCGGCGGGGGCGCGGCGGCTGAAGGACGCGCCGCCGTTCCCGATCAACGTGGCGGTGGGGGACTCGCTGCTGCACGGGCGGGACGCGGCGGGTATCCAGACCGACCTGGACACGCTGTTCGCGGAGGTGCAGATCGGGCGTGAGGAGGGCGCGTTCGCGTACTCGACGGAGGATGTGTGGGAATACGCGAAGCGGGTTGATCTGCTGGGACGAGGGTCTTATCACGTGGTGGTGGGGAATCCACCTTATATTACGGTCAAGGACAAGCAGGAGAAAGAGAACTACAAGAAGGGTTACGACGCCAGCGTCGGCCAGTACGCGCTTTCGGTGCCCTTCGCGCAGCGGCTCTTCGAGTTGGCGATCAAGGGGGCCGGGGGAAGTGCGGGCGGCGGCGGCTTCGTAGGGCAGATTACCGCTAATTCCTTCATGAAGCGTGAGTTCGGCAAGAAGCTGATTGAGGTCGTCTTCTGGGAGCGCGTCGAGCTGTCGCATGTGATTGACACCTCCGGTGCCTATATTCCCGGGCATGGCACTCCGACGGTAATCCTCGTTGGGCGTAACCGAGTGCCGAGTGAGAGGAATTCCGTGCGAGCGGTTCTGGGGCTGCGAGGCGAGACGCAGCAGCCGGAAGTTGCCTCTCAGGGGGCGGTCTGGCAATCCATTGTCGAGCTAGTTCGCCGGCCGGGCGAGGGTTCGGAATGGGTGAGCGTTGACGATCTGCAGCGTGCGCAGCTTGGCGACTTCCCGTGGTCGTTGAGTGGAGGTGGAGCAGGCGCCTTGATGCAACATTTGGACAACGTGCGGAAGTGTAAGCTCGGTGACAGAGTCGAAAATATCGGATTCTGTGCTGTCACCAGGGAAGATGACGCCTATTTGGTCGGCCGTGGCTTCGGGCGGCGCAAGGGGGTGTCGGCCGATAAAGTGCGTCCGATTCTCGGTGGCGGAGATGTTCGGGACTGGGGCCTCGGCCAGGGGACGGAATCGATCTTTCCGTATTCGGATTCCTCGCGCTCGGCAGAAGCTGACATCTCGACTTTGCGGGAGCTCTGGCCAAATCGAACCCTACTGAAGCTGCGTAAAGCTCTTTCTGGCACGCAAGAAGAACAGGGGTTGACTTGGTATGAGTATTCAAGTTTCTCCCCATTGCGGTACTGGGCGAAGTGGCTGCTCAGCTTCCCCTTTGTGTCGACTCATAATCACTTTGCGCTTCGCCGAGGCGCTGAGGTGTTCATCCGGACTGCGCCTGTCATTCGGTTGCCTGGTGATATTGGTGAGGGGGAACACCTTGAGCTGTTGGGGGTGCTGAACTCGTCGACTGCCTGTTTTTGGCTTAAGCAGGTGAGTCAGGGTAAGGGGGGCAGTGGCCTCGGGCGCGGTCTACAGGATGAGGATTGGGAAGAGCGTTACGAGTTCACTGGAACCAAGCTTCAGGAGTTCCCTCTACCGGAGCGGCTGCCCTTGGAGCTCGGGAGAGAGCTAGACCTTCTCGCTCAGGAGATGGCAAAACATGAGCCCTCTGCCGTGAGTGAAGGGAGCCTTCCCGCTCCGGATGTATTGAGTGAGGCGCGTACCGGCTACGTCGCCGCACGGAACAGGATGATCGCCAAGCAGGAGGAGCTGGACTGGGAGGTCTACGGTCAGTACGGCTTGCTTGCACCGTCGGAGGTAGCCCGCACCGTTGCGCCCGATCGCTACGCCGCCCTGCCCGAAGTACGGCTTGGAGAGCGCGCTTTCGAGATCGTGCTTGCGCGAAAGGTAGCCGCAGGCGAGGCGGAGACGGCCTGGTTCACCCGACACGGTTCCACTCCCGTCACCGAGATTCCCGCCCATTGGCCCGACTGGTATCGCGAGATCGTTCAGGCGCGCATCGACATCATCAACTCCCGCAAGGACATCGCCCTCATCGAGCGCCCCGAGTGCAAGCGTCGCTGGGCCGCGGAGCCGTGGGAGAAGAAGGAGCGGGCCGCGCTGCGGAACTGGTTGCTGGACCGGTGCGAGAACCAGGAGCTCTGGTACGAGGTCCGGGACGGGCTCAAGCGGCCCCGTCCGATGACCGTCAACTACCTTGCCGACCAGCTCAGCACGGACGAGGACTTCACTGCCGTCGCCGCGCTCTACGCCTCCGACCACCTCGGCAAGCCCGACCTGCCCCTCGCGCAGATACTGACCGAGGTGATCGCCGACGAGCACGTGCCCTACCTCGCCGCGATGCGCTACAAGGACCCCGGCCTGCGGAAGCGCGCGCAGTGGGAAGAGGTCTGGCGGCAACAGCGCGAGGAGGACAGGACGGGGCAGCGGCTCGACATCCCCGTACCGCCCAAGTACACGTCCGCAGACTTCGTTCGCGCGTCCTACTGGTCGAACCGCGGCAAGCTCGACGTGCCCAAGGAGCGGTTCATCTCGTACCCCGAGGCCGGGCCAGACAGCGACTCCACGCTGATGCTCGGGTGGGCCGGCTGGGACCACAAGGACCAGGCGCAGGCACTCTTCGAGCTGCTGGCCGCCCGCACCACTCGGGACGGTTGGAGTTCCGAACGGATCGTTCCGTTGCTCGCCGGCCTCCACGAGGTCATGCCGTGGGTCAAGCAGTGGCACGGCGAGTACGACGACGAGTGGGGTGACGTACCGGCGGACGAGCTGGAGGCCGAGTACGAGAACCAGCTCCGCAAGCACCAAGTTGGCCTGGAAGAGCTGAAGGCCTGGCGTCCGGTGCGGAAAACGCGTGGCCGCAAGGCGGCGGCGAAGCAGCCCGCGCTGGACGACGAGTAGCCATGGAGGTTGGTGGGGCAGCGACGCACGCTGCCCCATCGGAAGTTCAGAGGCGCGAGCCGGCCGCCAGCGCCGTGAACGCCGACCAGGCATCGCGGGACACGGCCAGCGCCTGCCTGTGCGTGTCCTTCGAGTCCCGGACGAGCACGGCCTCAGTGCGCACGGCGACCTCGACGCAGTTGTCGCCGGAGCTGCCGCTGTAACTGCTCTTGAACCAGGCCAGTTCAGTGGTACTCATAGTGCTCCTCGCATCTGCTCCAGCAGGCTTACTGTGGCTTCACGGCCGAGGGCCTGCGAACGCAGCTTGCCATAGCGCTGGAGCATAGCGCTGACGTCTTTCAGTGCTGTGATCAGAATGCTTGACTGCTGGCCCTCGGAGTAGCCCACCCACTCGTGTTGAGGTGTCTCTGCGAGGTACATCAAGCCGTCGATCCCCGCGTGATCGTACTGACGCAGAGGCATCACCTGGATCTCGACGTTCCTTCGAGCACCTTGCTCCAGTAGATGATCCAGCAGTTGTCGCGCAACCTCCGGCCCACCCATGTGCCGCTCAAGCAGCGCTTGTTCGATGACGAAGCTGAAGGCCGTATTCGGCCTCTCGGTCAGGAGCTGTTGCCGCTCCAGTCGTGCTGTGACCTGGCGTTCGATCTGTTCCTCGGAAAGCGGTGGCAGCCGCCGCTCGAAGATCGCGCGGATGTACGGCTCAGGCTGCAACAACCCCGGAATCGCTCGGCACTCATACGCATAAAGCGAGATCGCCTCCTCCTCGATCCCCGCCCACTGCCGGAACCATGACGCCAGCCCCGCCTTCCGCGTCAGGCTCCGTGCCGCCGCCCCCAGCACCCGCCCCGCAACCGCGCCCAACACCTCCTCCGACCGCTCCAGCAGATCCCGTGGCGGGAACCGCTTGCCCTGTTCGATCTTGGCGACGTACGCGACCGAGTACCGGACCAGCGGCGCGAACTGCTCCTGTGTCAGGCGGGCTTCTTCACGTAAGGCCTTGAGGACCGCGCCGAACGTCTTCAGACAGTCCGAGAGTTCCGGCTCGCAGCTTCCGTTGCCCCCGACCTGTCCAGCACTCCCACCCGAACCAACGCCGTTGTCGGTCACCATCGCAGCCGCCTTCCCCTGTGCCCTCGCGCTGCCGGGCCGTATCCGTGCCGGACCCGAGCACCACCCCGTACCGTCTGCCGAACGCGCTGCGCCACGTCCGACACGGTCATCGTCACGTACTGCGACCGACCCAGTCCAGCGCGTGAACCAGTACAGCGTGATCTGTATCAGTGCCGGACCTGCCGACGGGCCCTCGCCTCCCGACAGGGTGGGCCGCATGCAAGCCCCCCGCATCCAAAGCCCCACGCCCGCCCGCACATTCACGCAACGCTTCTCCGCCACCCGGCGCGGTGCGCGACTCGCCCGGCTGCTCGCCGCGCACCAGCTCACCGAATGGGGCCATCCGCACGGCACCGAAACCCACGACACCGTCGTCCTCGTCGTCGCCGAACTCGTGGCGAACGCGGTCCTCCACGGCCGCGTACCGGGACGGGACCTCGCCCTGTCCCTGTCCCACGACGAGAGCCGGTGCATCGTCCGCGTCGAGGTCACCGACACCCACCCCGCTCTGCCGACACGCAAGGCCCCCGGCTCGATCGAGGACGGGGGCCGTGGCCTGGTCCTCGTCGACGCGCTCGCCGCCGACTGGGGCGTACGCGACCGCCTCGGACCGGGCAAGACGGTCTGGGCCGAGTGCGTCCTGCCTCGCCCTGCACAGCTCGGGCAGTGATGTCGAGCTGTGCCCCTTGAGGAGCGTCCAGCCGGGCAGGCTGGACGCCGACCTGGTGACAACCGGGTCCGGAAGCGGACGTCAGCTGCGGAACCCGCGGGTCTCATCACGGCGCTCGACGCCCGGGTAGGGGGTGAACCACTCGTCCCACAGGTCATCCTCGATCACGTCCGACGCCAGGAACGCGCGCGCCCTGTCGCCCACGTCGAACACCCCAACCCCATCAGCGAGGAACTCCCAGTCGTCGTCGAACCGGGAGGCGGGAAGGGCCCGGTACGACTCGTCCGCACGGACGGATTCGGTATGGAGTCCGCCGATGGTGGAGAGGGCGAAGCCGAGTGCCACGCTCTCGGCCAGGCAGCGCGGTTCCGGGACCTGGCCGCTGAGCAGATCTGCCGCGAGGTCGTCGTACGCGCGAGCGCAGTGGAGAAGGAACCAGTCCGTCTGGGTTTCCACACTGTCCGGAACGCTGTGTTCCCAGAAGTTGGACCGGACGGTGAAATACGTCCTGTCCGCGAGGTCTCTCAGTACGTGGTGAAGGACGAATGCGGCCCTGGGCGTCACCCCGACCGTCCCGCAGTTCACGCAGCCACGGCCATCGGGGGACGAGTCGCAGACGTCGCACTTCGCGCAGTCCTCGTCCGCAGCACAGCCGCAGGCCGAGCAGTCTCCGCAAACGGTGGTGCTGAAGAGGGAGAACAGGGCCACATTGGGCCGCTCCAGGGTCTCCGTGACAGCCCGCGCAGTCTTGCGAGCCGACTGGGATCGCGGAGCGTCACCGTAGATCTCTTCGATCTCCCCCACAAGGTCGGTGATCCTCTTCCTGAGGGGACCTGGCAGCGAGGCCGAGCACTGGTGAACCTTCGAAAGCGCGCCTGCTCCTCCCTGGAGGGCCCCGTTGAGAGCGGCAGCGAGCAGTTGGGGCTCGTCACGGTTGTCGAAGGTCCCGATCTTCGAGAGCTCCGGTCCGCGGGGCGCCCCTTGGACGCTGAAGAGTACAGCGCCGTTGCCCTTGGGCTGGGTGAGGAAGAAGAGATGCGACGGTGTGGAATGTGCCGGCATGGCTGAGCCTCCGAATGGTGCGCGGGCACCGAGTGCGGGCATGCGTAGGGAACGCCGCCGCAGGCTCGTGCCTACTGCGCGGAAGATGAGGTGAGAGACAAAGCCGGTGGTCCGGGTGCGTCCGCAGACTCCTTGGCTGAAGCGCAGCTGGTGGTCTGGCTACGAGCGAGACCCCGTTGCTGGCACGCAGAAGCCTGCCACAGGAGGTGCCGGGAATGCCACCGAGTCCACGAAACCCTGAGCCTGGGCGAGTATGGCCCGCCCCCTCAACTCCTCCCCCCTCCCACCCTGATGTCCTGGTTCCAGGCGTCGCTCCGGCCGTTCCGTCCCGTCTTGCAGACCGTGTCGTAGCAGCGCCAGAACCAGATGCCGTTGGTGCGGCGGCGCAGTTCGATGCTCGTGCCGCCGCAGCGGGCGCACTTCGGCGGGCGGGTGAACAGCTCGGCGTGCTCGTGCTCCAGGACCTTGCGGGCGAAGTGGCCGCCGCGGATCGTCACCATGACCTCGCGGGTCCACGACTGGGACAGGGTGTTGAGGCTGCCGATCATCACCGTCCGCTCGTCGATCACCGCGATCTTCTGGTGCATGACGTTGACGGGAACGACGGTGTGGACGACGGCCCGCAGGTCCGCGATCAGACTCTGGTTGTCCGGGCGGGCCTGGATCTGGTCCGTGTCGTCGCGGATGAACACGGTCACGCGCACGCCGCGATCGGCCGCCTCGCGCAGCAGTGGCAGGATGCCGCGCACCCGGTTCGCGACCCACGGCGCCCACAGCCAGACCGAGGCGCGGGCCTTGCGGATCTCGTCCTCGAACGTACTGAAGAAGGTCGTCTCGTCATCGATGCCCGTGACCTCGACATGCCGGGCCAGCACGTCGGCGAGGGCGGCGCCGAACTCGCCGAGGTTCGGCGCGTCCTCGTGCGGCGGAGTGATCAAGTGGCCGGCCCGCAGGCGTCGTACGCCCGGCGTACCGACCAGCGCGGCCAGGTGAGTGAAGGCCGTGCCGTTCTTCGCGGATCGTATGCGCTCCCAGCTGCCGATGACGTAGAGGCGGGTCTGGACGCGGGTGGCCGCCACGTTGAACAGGCGCACGCCGTTGCGCGCCCAGTCCGACGCGCCCGGCTCCCGGCGGGCCAGTGACATCCAGAGTTCCCGGCCGTCGGCGCCCTCGACCGTGTCGAAGACGACGACGGGGAACTCCCTGCCCTGGAAACGGTGCGCCGTGCCCACCTCCGCGAGCGGGCCGCCGTCGCTCTCCACGTCCCGCAGGGCTTCCAGGGTCGCCTCCGCCTGGACGCCGTAGGGGGTGACGATGCCCGTGTCCTCGCCCTTCGCGCGGTGGTATTCGACCAGTGCCCTGGCGATCAGTGATCCGGCCGGCCACCAGCCGCTGCGGCGTCCGGTCAGGTGCGGTCTGGCCAGTTCGTGCAGTCCGTCGGTGTCGACGACGACGATCTCCGGGTCGTCGGAGGGCCGTGGCGCCGCGGTCTGCTTGCCGCCCCGCAGCATTCCCCCGTAGGCGAGAGAGTTGGCCAGGCCCATCACCGCCGGGCCGAAGCGGCGCTGCTCGGTCAGCGTGACGCAGGCCGGGTGCCGCCGGGCGTCCTCGGGGTCCTGGATGCCGCAGTGCTGGAAGACGTCCGGGAGCAGCCAGCGTTTGACGTCCGGGCGGTCGAGTTCCTTCAGCCGTTCCTCGACGACCGGGCCGAGCTGCATGAAGTCGCCGAGCAGGACGGCCGTCCGGATCGCCTTCGCTGTCGCGAGGATTACCTCGGGCAGCGTCGCCGCGCCCGCCTCGTCGACCAGGACCACGTCGTACGGGCCCTCGAAGACCGCCTTGTTGGTGCGGAACCTGGCCAGGGTGGTGGCGACCAGTTTCGCGCTCTTGATGATCTCGCCCTGGGCGTTGCGGGCGAGACGTTCGTACTCCTCCTGGACCTGCTGGAACTCCTCCTCCAGTGTGGAGCGACGGGCGGCGTCGGCTGTCACCCGGGGCCGTAATCGCTCGGCGCGGGCGTGGCGGGCGGGCCAGTCCTGCTGTTCGGCGCGGGCGGTGAGTTCCGCGGCGTTCAGGGCGCGGACGACGGCCCGTTCCAGCAGGGTGGTCTCCTCGCGACGGGCGGCCACGAGGTCCAGGGCCGACCTGTAGGTGGACTGCGCCGAGGCCAGTGCCTGCTCCAGAGCCGCGATCCGTTCAGGGGTGTGGGTGATGCCGGCGACCAGGTCCGCCAGGTCCTTCTCCAGCGCGACGATGTGCGCTTCGGCCGTGGTGCGAGCGGCCTGCGCCGCCCGGCGTGTGCGGGCGACGTCCTCCTCTGTGACGGCCAGCTGCTCACGCAGCTCCTGCCGTTTCTCCCGGGCCCGCCACCGGGCCACCGACCGCTGGGCGTCGAGCTGCCCCAGCTCCTCTCGCAGCTCGCGAAGGTAGTCCTCGGCCATCAGGGCATCGGCCTGCTTGCGCTCCGCGGCCTTGAGGATGCGGGACTGCTCCTTGCGTAGCCGGTCGACCTCGGCCCACTTCCGGCGCGACTCCTCCGCTGCGTCCTGGCGGCGCTGGGCCGCCACCGCGGCCTGCTGTGCCGCCTCCCGGGTCGCCACGGCCTCCTCCAGCAGGGCCGCCGCCGTCTCCGCCCTCTCCCGTACGGACACCGGATCCTGGCCGGGCGTGCGCAGCAGCTTCAGTGCGTCGAAGTAGGCGGTTGGGTCGAAGCGGACGAGGGAGGCGTCCAGCGCGGCCAGTTCCGCCGCGCGGGTCCGGACGTCGACCAGCGCGGCCTCGATCCCGCGTCGCCGCTCGGCCGTCTCGGCCAGGCGCTCGCGCACCATGAGCGGTAGCGAGACCTCCGGGTTGTCGGCGACCTCCCGCAACTGAGGCGGGCCCACGCGAACGATGTCACCCGGGCTGTGCCTGTTCTCCTTCACCACACCCAACAGGGCGTTGTCCACAGCGATGTTGGTGGCGGACACCAGCAGCACCCGGTCGCCGCGGGCGACCAGGTCACCGATGGCCCGCTTCAGCACCGTCGTCTTGCCGGTGCCCGGTGGACCCCACACCAGATGCACGCCCTGGCCCAGGCACGCGCGGTAGGCGTCTCCCTGCGCCGGGTGGAACCCCGGGGGGTCCGGAGCGGGTGATGACGCGCCGCCGATCGCACCACCGGCCAGGGCGCCCGCCAGTGGGGCCTCGCCCAGCCCGGCGATGCCGTCGCGCAGGGCCTCGACGAGGAAGGTCGACGGCTGCTTGAGCAGCCACAGATACGCGTCCGTGAGGTCGGCGAACTCGGCGACCTTGAGCGTGAGCAGGGAGCCGTTCTGCACCGTCTCCGAGACAGTGAAGCCCTTCGTTTCGATGCCGTCGGGCTCCGGCCCTGCGAGTCGCAGCGCGTCCAGCTGGTCCGGTCCGATGTCGGAGCCGCGTAGGTCGACCGCGTACCAGCCCGCCTCCTTGGTGCGGACCGCGCGCCCCACTCGCTGCCAGCGCGGCTGCCTGCCGGTGCCGCCCGTGATCGCCACCAGTTCGCCCAAGGCCGCGGCGATCTCCTCACGCCACCCCACCCGTCGTCGCCCCCGCTCCCCGTCCCACCGACAGATCCCGCGCCGACCCTACCCAGCGGAAGCTGCCTGTGATCCCGTGTGCACCGTGTGATACGGAGAATCCGTACCGCACGGGCATACGTGTCAGCGCCACCTGGCAGGATGTGAACGCGCCGACCAGTGCACGAGCTGTGCAGCCGAACCGTGAGCCGAGAGAAGGAATGACCGCCTGATGCCCATGAGCGAGCTCCTGCTGAAGGACGTCATCGAGATCAAGGAAGACGTCCATGCCGGCGACTTCAAGATCGAGCTCTCCCAGGGTTTCAGCGAGACCGACGCCCGGGTGGCCGAGTACGTGGTCACCGAGCAGCTTCAGAAGGCGTTCCGGCAGGCGCTAGACATCGTCGCGGCCTGCGTCAGGTCGGGCAACTCGGAAGCCGCCTACCTGCACGGTTCCTTCGGCTCCGGCAAGAGCCACTTCCTGACCGTGCTGCACGCCGTGCTCAACAACCACCCGTCCGTCCGGACCAAGTCCCGGCTGGTCGAGGTCGTGGCGCCGCACGACGAGTGGCTGCGACGGAGCCGGTTCCTGATGGTGCCGTACCACCTCGTCGGCTCCGCCGACCTCGACTCCGCCCTGCTCGGCGGCTATGTGCACACGGTGCGGGAGCTCCACCCCGACCAGCCGCTGCCCCCCGTCTACCGGGCCGACGCGTTGCTCGCCGACGCCCGCACCCAGCGCGAGTTCCTTGCCGACGACGCCAAGTTCCTGCAGTGGCTCGGCAAGGGAGCCGCCGCCCTCACGCCGAGCGCGGCCGCGCCCGTGGAGGCCGACCCGGACGACATGCCGATGATCGACGGCGAGGCCGCGGCGCTGCCAGCCGGGACGTGGACGGGTGCCGACTTCGACCGGGCCTTCGCGGGCGCGCCCGACGACCCGTACCGCGAGCGGCTGGTCTCCGCGCTGCTCAGTGGCCCCATGGCCGCTTACGCGCAGGGCATGCGCGGCGAGGCCAGCGCGTTCCTTCCGCTGGAGAACGGCCTCAAGGTCATCTCCCGGCACGCCCAGTCCCTCGGCTACACCGGAGTCGTCCTCTTCCTCGACGAACTGGTCCTGTGGCTCCAGGCGAAGATGGGCAACCAGGACTTCGTGCGCGACCAGGTGCAGCGGCTGGTCAAACTCATCGAGTCGGGAGACAGCGGCCGACCGGTGCCGATCGTGTCGTTCATCTCCCGCCAGCGCGACCTGTCGCAGCTGATCGGCTCGGACGTCGTCGGCGCCGACGTGACCAACCTCGAGCAGCAGATCGAGTACCTGGCCGAGCGGTTCAACGTCGTCGACCTCGAGGACAGCAACCTCGTCGAGATCATCAAGCATCGCGTGCTCGCCCCGAAGCCCGGCATGGAGTCCGTGCGCGACGACGCGTTCAAACTCGTCGAATCGTCCAACGACGAGGTCCGGCAGATCCTCCTGGACGCGCAGGGCCGCACCGAGGCATCCTGGGACGACTTCCGGGAGCTGTACCCGCTCTCCCCGGCGCTCCTCAACGTCCTCGTCGACCTCTCGGGCGCCCTCCAGCGCGAGCGCACCGGCCTCAAACTCGTCCAGGAGCTGCTGCGCCGCCGCCGCGACGACCTGAAGCTCGGGGAACTCATCCCGCTCGGCGACCTGTGGGACGTCATCGCCCACCGCTCCGGAGCCGCGTTCACTCCCCGGCTGCGCAAGGACGCGGAGACCGCCGGCGACTTCCACGGGCGGGTGCGTGAGGAACTGCTGCGCAAGTACAAGACCCCCGACGACAAACGGTTCCAGGCCGACGAGCGGCTCATCAAGACGCTGCTGCTGGCCGCGCTCGCACCCAATGTGCCCGCCCTGACCCGGCTCACCGGCACCCGGCTCGCCGCCCTCAACCACGGCTCGATCCGGACCCGCGTGGGAGACGCCGGTTCCGTCGCCGCCAAGCGGCTGCGGGAACTGCAGGTCTCCTTCGACAGCGAGCTGCGCAGCGAGGGAGACAAGACCGACCCCGTCTTCCACCTGCACCTCTCCGACATCGACGTCGAACCGCTCCTCGAAGAGGTGCAGGGCGTCGCCGACCAGCTCGGCTACCGACGGCAGTGGATCAAGGACCAGCTCTGGCACGAGCTGGGTATCCAGGACACCCAGCCCTTCGTCTGTGAACGGGACGTCGTCTGGCGCGGCACCAAACGCACCGTTGAGTTCATCTTCGGCAACGTGCGCGACACCCACCTGCCCGACGACGAATTCGCACCCCAGCAGGCCGGGAACCTCCGCATCGTCTTCGACTACCCCTTCGACGACGGCGACCACGGGCCCGTCGACGACCTCCAGCGCGTCGACCGGCTCAGGCGGGCGGGCCGCACGGAGCCCACGCTCGTCTGGCTGCCCGACTTCTTCTCCGAACAGACCTCCCGGCAGCTCGGACGCCTGTTGAAGATCAACTACCTGCTGGAGCGCGACCGGCTCGACGAGCACACCGCCACCCGCCCCGCCGAGGAGCGGGCCCAGATCCGCAACCAGCTCAAGGCCTCCCGGGACAACATCAGCGGCCACCTCACCGACGCCCTGCTCCAGCTGTACGGGATCAACCGAGCCGAGCCGGAGACCGTCGGCGCGACCGTCCCCGACGGGCAGCACCTGGTGTCCCTGCTGCCGGGCTTCACCCGTACCCGGCCCGAGCCGTCGGTCGGCTTCGAGCAGAACCTGCTGCTGCTCGCCGACGGCATGTTCGCCGCCCGGTACCCCAAGCACCCCGACTTCGACCCGCGGCTGACCCGCAAGGCCATCACCCTGCGAGAACTCAAGACCACCATGGAGTGGATCGCCCGGGCGATGGAGGACGGCTCCCGGCGGGTCGTCGTGGACAGCCAGCAGCTGCCCGCCGTCAGGAAGATCGTGCACGCGCTCGGCCTCGGCGAGGTCCACGACGGACCGCTCAACGTCAGCAACGACTGGCGGCTGCGCATCAACAAGAAGGCCGCCGAGAACCCTGACGCCGGCGACGACCTCGCCGTCGAGACGATCCGCGACTGGATCACCGAGCTCGGCTACGAGGGCCTCGACCGCAACGTCGGCAACCTGATCATCGCGACCTACGCGTTGCTCGACGACCGCACCTGGATCTACCAGACCCAGGTCGTGCCGCAGGCCCCCGAACTGGACCGCATCATCCCCGGCTACGGGCTGCGGGCCGTCGCCCTCCCTGACGAGGACACCTTCACCACCGCACTGCGGCGCGCCGGGGCCATCTTCGGGCAGAGCGTGTCGCCGGTGCTCTTCGCCAGGAACGTCTCGCGGCTCGCAGCGCAGGTGCGCGCCGTCGCCGAAGAGCACCGCACCGCCGTGGGGGAGACCCGGACACTGCTCCAGGACAACGCCGTACGGCTCGGTCTCGAAGGGCCCGGTGGCGTGGACGCGCCGCGGCTGAAGTCCACGAAGGCCGCCGCCGACCTGATCGCCCGACTGCTGCGCACCACCGACGCCACCCTTCTCACGGAGGAACTCGCGGGCGCTACCTATGAAGTGACGGACCGTGAGATCGGTGCCGCTCTCAAGCAGGCCCCCGAAGTGCTGCAGGTACTGCGGGCACAGCGCGACAGCCGCTGGTCCGATCTGGACATGGTCCGCGAACTCGCGGGCCGGGACGACGGCGTAGGCGACCGGGCGCAGCGGCTGCTGGACACCGTCCGCCGGGCGGCCAACGCGCACGAGGAGGACGAGTCCCTCGTCCCGGTGCTGGACTCGCTGCAGGAGTCGGCCGTGGCCCTCATGCGGGAGGCCACCCGGCTCGCCCAGGCGGCCCGGCCGGTCGAGCCCGTTCCGTCCGCCGAGCCGACCGCGGAGGACGTACGCCTCACCGAGCACGGCACGCCCCCGGTGCCCGCGGCTCCGGCCGAGCCGGACCGGGACGCCCCGCATTCCGGACCGGCCCCGCGGGATCCGCGCGTGGGCTACGCGGCCGAGTCCGTCCGCCGTCCCGCCGCGTACGTCGTTGAACCCACCCGGTTGGAAACCACGCTCGCGGCGACCGTCGACGGGCTCAGCGCCGACATCCGTCGCTTCCTCACCGCGCACCCCGGTACCCGCGTCCAGGTCACCTGGCAGGTGATCGAGGACGCCCACGGCGAGGCCGGAGCGGCCGACCGGGACGAGAAGGGGAGCGAAGGCTGATGGCGCTCCTGCCTCAGGTGGGACGGCGCACCGTCGAGGCGCTCCTGGACCGGCACGCCAAGAAGCTGGCCGAGCACAGTCTCATGCTGGTCCACGGACAGTACGCGGCCGGCTCGGCCACCACCTTCACCGCCGAGGTCGGTGAGCAAACCCGACGGGTCACGGTGCGCGACGAGTCCTCCGTCCTCGGCATCCTGGCCGCCTGGCACAGCCACCGCGAAGACGCCGCGCCCGGTGACCTGCTGGTGGTCACCACCGGTGTCGACGACGATCAGCTCGGCTGGGACCTGCGCGGGCACGCGGTGCACCGGCGCACCCTCACCGTCGAGAAGGCCGAGATCGTGACGCAGCGGTTCGGGGCCACCGGACTCGACGTGCGCATGTACCGCGAGGACTGGCTGCTCCAGGCCCTCGTCGACGCCGAACCCGCGGGACGGGGATGGCCGCGCACCGCAGGCGTCCTCACCCGGGACGCCGCCCTGCGAGCCCTGGTCGTCGAACGCCTCGGACTCGACCACCCGGACATCTCGCCCCACGCCACGGCGGAGGCCGCCGTGGACGCGGACGTGCTGCTCGCCTGGTCGCGCACTCCGGCCGGGCCGCGCCGTTTCGCCGCACTCGGCGACACCGAACGCGCGGAGCTGAAGAAGTGGCTCGGCGAGGTCGCAGGGCCCGCCGCACCGGTCCTGCTCACCCTCGCCGAGATCGGACGGGGAAACGACGCGATGGCGCTCGGCCTGCTCGGTGCCGCGCTACGCGACCCCGCCGCCGACCCCGACGTGGCCCTCGCCGTCGGTGGACTGTTCGGCAAGGCCGGCCCGCGCCGGGGTGAGATCGGCGCCTTCACCGACGCGGTGGAAGGCACCCTCCTGCGCTGGATCGGAGAGGCCGCGGGTTCGGTCGACTCACGCCACAAGGTGTTCGCCGTGCTGCAGCGCGCCGACGACCTGGCCCGGGACGCCGGTCTCACCGCGGGCCTCAACGGCAGCCGTTTCCTCCTGTCCAGCTTCGCCGCCCAGCTCGCCGCCGTCGTGGAGGGCGCGCACACGTCCCCCGCGCAAGGCGAGAGCGCACTGGCCGAGCTGACCGGACACGCGCTGGCGGGACTCTTCCCCGACCGGGTGCGTGTCGCCGAGATGGCCGTGCGTCTCGCTCGGTGGCTGCGCCAGGGACCGCCTGCCGTGACGTCCGTGGCAGCGGGCGTGCGCGACCATGTCGCCGAGTGGGGGTGGGCCGACCGGGCGCTGTCCGTCCTCTGGGCCGGCGACCCCGGCGGCGACCCGGCCGTCGCCCGGGGCCTGCGTGACCTCTACGAGGACGGCAGGGCCCAGCGTGAACGGCTCGACGAGCAGTTCGCCCGGCACCTGGCCGGCTGGGCTCCGAACGCCACCGCCCAGCAACCGGGCGGCTGTCTGGTCGTCGAGAACGTCCTCGACACCGTCGTCCGTCCCCTGACCACAGGCGGGCCGCCTCTGGTGATCGTGCTCGACGGCATGAGCAGCGCCGTCGCCGCGCAACTGGGGGAAGAAGCCGAGCGGGAAGGCTGGCAGGAGATCGTGCCGCGGTCCGGCGAGGGTGCACGGCGCACTCGCCTCGCCGCAGTCTCCATGCTGCCCTCGATCACCCGGACGAGCCGGGCATCCCTGCTCTGCGGCACGGCCATCCAAGGGGGGCAGTCCACCGAGGCTTCCGGGTTCGCGGCCTTCTGGAAGAAGCGTCGCAAGGACGCGGTCCTCTTCCACAAGGCGTCGATAGGGGGAGACGCGGGCCACTTCCTCGCCCAGGAACTCACCTCAGCGCTCGCCTCCGACGCGGTCGTCGGCGTCGTCCTCAACACCATCGACGACGCCCTTGACTCCGGTCAGCAGGGGCAGCGCACCGTGTGGTCCCTCGGCGACATCACCTACCTGCGGGAACTGCTGGCCGCCGCCCGCAGCTACGCGCGTCCCGTCGTCCTCGTCGCCGACCACGGGCACGTCATCGACCGTGGCCGGGGCCGGGTGACCCCCGCCGCGGACGCCGGCGGATCGGCACGCTGGCGGCCGGACACCGACGCCGGCGACGGCGAGGTCGTGCTGAGCGGGCCGCGCGTCCTCGAAGGAGGCGGCACCATCACCGTTCCCTGGCACGAGGACCTCCGGTACGCCGCGCGCCGGGCCGGCTACCACGGCGGGGCCTCCCTCGCCGAGATCACCGTCCCGGTCCTCGTCCTGCTTCCCTCGAAGGAACTCGCTCCGCGCGAGTGGGAACCGCTGCCCCGCGAACAGGCCGCTCCCTCCTGGTGGAAGGCCGCCACCGCGACACCCCTCGAGGTGCGGGAACCCCAGCCGGAGAGCGCCACGCAGCCGGTGCGGAGACCGGCGAAGCCCGCGCTTCGGCAGAACGAAGAACTGTTCGATGCCGACGACGTGGTGATGCCCGAAGCGGCGCCGGAGGCGTCATCCGTCCCGGCGACCCTAGGCGGGCGTGTTGTGGCCAGCGAGGTGTACGAGGCGCAGAAGGAGTACGTACGCAAAGCTCCGGAAGGCAAGGTCGTCGCCGCCGTCATCGATGCGCTCGCCGCCGCCGGGGGCACCATGTCACCTGCCGCCCTGGCCGCCGCCATCTCGGCGACCGGCCGGGTGCGACGCAACATCGAGGGCTTCGTCGCCACCGTGCAGCGCCTGCTCAACGTCGAGGGTTACCCGGTACTCGGCTTCGTCGACGCCGGTCACGCGGTGAAGCTCGACGTCGCCCTGCTCCGCGACCAGTTCCTGGCGGGCGAGGCGAGGGGCGGGTCGCCGAGAAAGGAGACGTCATGAGCGCGGGAGCCCCGGCCAGCCCCGTACGTATGCGGGAGGTCGTGGACGCGCTCAGGCGCGGCACCGTACCGCAGGCCGGGCTGGACCTGCTCGCCGTCGGCCTGGACCGGTTCGAGACCGCGCTCGACGACGACCTTGCAGCAACAGCACGGGGCGGAGCGGCGTTCCACGCCATCCGCGGTGAGTACGGGTCCGGTAAGACGTTCTTCGCGCGGTGGCTCGCCGAGCGCGCCAAACGTGCGGGACTGGCCACGGCAGAAGTCCAGATCTCCGAGACCGAAACCCCGCTCCACCGGCTGGAGACGGTCTACCGCCGACTCACCGAGCGCCTGACGACCGCCACACACCAGCCCAGCGCACTGCGCGCGGTCGTCGACTCGTGGTTCTACACACTGGAGGAAGAAGTCCTCGACGCCGGAGAGACGGACGAAGAGGATGAGGCGGCACTCGCCGCGGCCGTCGACGTGCTCATGGAACGCAGACTCGCCGACGTCGCCAGGACCACCCCCGCCTTCGCAGCCGCACTGCGCGGCTACCGGCGAGCCGTTGCCGCCGGAGACGGGGCGACGGCAGAGGCACTCATCGCCTGGCTCGGAGGTCAGAAGTCGGTCGCGTCCTCCGCCCGCCGCAGTGCCGGCGTCCGAGGGGACCTCGACCACTTCGCGGCCCTCGGCTTCCTGCAGGGGCTGCTCACCGTGCTGCGCGACTGCGGCCACCCGGGGCTCCTTCTCGTCCTCGATGAGATCGAGACCCTGCAACGCGTACGTGGTGACGTCCGCGAGAAGGGCCTCAACGCGCTGAGGCAATTGCTTGACGAGATCGACGCGGGTCGGTTCCCGGGGCTCTTCCTCGTCATCACGGGCACCCCGGCGTTCTACGACGGACAACAGGGTGCGCAGCGGCTGCCTCCGCTCGCGCAACGGCTGGCCACCGACTTCACGACCGAGCCGCGCTTCGACTCCCCGCGCGCCGTCCAGCTCCGGCTCCCGGGATTCGACCTGTCTCAGCTCGGCGAACTCGGCCGTACCGTGCGCGATGTGTACGCCCGGATCGCACGCAATCCCGATCGGGTGACCGAGCGGGTCGACGACGCGTATCTGACGGAGCTGGCCAGCGCCGTCACCGGCGGGCTCGGCGGCAAGGTCGGCGTCGCGCCCCGCGTGTTCCTGCGCAAGCTGGTGGCCGACGTCCTCGACCGCGTCGACGAGTTCGAGGACTTCGACCCCCGCACGCACTACGCCCTCACCATCACCTCGTCCGAACTCACCGAAACCGAACGCAACGCCGCCGCATCAGGGGATGCCGACGCCGTCGAACTGGAGCTGCCGTGAGTGCCGGGGACCTGGACCCGGCGCTCATCCACCACATCGTCAACACCCTGGGGTGGCGGAGCCTGCGACCTCTTCAGGAAGCAGCCGTCACCCCCCTCGTCTGTGGGGACGACGCCGTCCTGCTCGCTCCCACCGCGGGCGGCAAGACCGAGGCAGCTGCCTTCCCCCTGCTGACCCGGATGACGGGGGAGCGGTGGAGCGGCACGTCCGTCCTCTACGTCTGCCCGCTGAAGGCCCTGCTCAACAACCTGCTGCCACGGTGGGAGACCTACACCTCCTGGCTGGGCCGCACCGCGGCCCTGTGGCACGGAGACACCACGGCCGGTGCCCGCAAACGGATCCTCGCCGCACGTCCCGACGTCCTGCTCACCACACCGGAATCACTCGAAGCGATGCTGGTGAGCGCCAACGTCGACCACACGTCGTTCTTCTCGGGGCTGCAGGCCGTCGTTGTGGACGAGGTGCACGCCTTCGCCGGTGACGACCGGGGATGGCACCTTCTCGCCGTACTGGAACGACTGCAACGGGTCACGGGTCGACCCGTGCAGCGTGTCGGCCTCTCGGCGACCGTCGGCAATCCGGAAGCGCTGCTTACCTGGTTGCAGGGTTCTGGGGCGAGTAAGCGGCCGGGTCAGGTCATCGCTCCCCACCTCATCGAGTCTCCGCTCACAGAGGGTGTAGCCGAAGTCGTGCGCGCGGCATCCGGGGGGTCGACCGCCGTGCCGCCGGGAGACGTCCAGCTCGACCACGTCGGTTCCCTGGACAACGCGGCCACCGTCATCGCCGCATTGCACCGTGGCGAGAAGCGCCTCGTCTTCTGCGAGTCACGGCGCTACGTGGAGGAGCTGGGGGAAAAGCTCCGTGCCAAGGGCGTCACCACATTCCTGTCGCATGCTTCGCTCTCCCTCGACGAGCGCCGGCGTGCCGAGGCGGCTTTCGCCGAGGCTCGCGACTGCGTGATCATCTCCACCAGCACTCTGGAACTCGGCATCGATGTCGGTGACTTGGACCGCGTCATCCAGATCGACGCTCCGGCCTCGGTCGCCTCCTTCCTTCAGCGTCTCGGCCGCTCCGGACGCCGTGAAGGGGCCGCACGCAACTGCCTGTTCCTCGCCCTGGACGAGGACGGTCTGCTGGCCGCGGCCGGACTGCTGCTCAAGTGGTCGCAGGGCTGGGTGGAACCGGTCGTCGCGCCACCGGAACCCCGGCACATCGTCGCCCAGCAACTCCTGGCGCTGTGCTTGCAGGAGAACCGCGTCGGTGAGCACTTGTGGCAGGAGTGGTGGAACGGTCTCGGTCCTTTCGGCACATCCGCCGCCGAGCCCATTGTCCGGCACCTTGTCGACCAGGGGTACCTGGACCGGGACGGCGGCATGCTGTTCATCGGGCCGGAGGCCGAGCGGCGCTTCGGACACCGCCACTTCATGAACCTCACCGCCGTGTTCACCGCACCTCCACAGTTCACCGTTCTCCAAGGACGCACAGAGATCGGCCGAACCGACCCAAGCCTCCTCACCGAGCGGATCGACGGTCCGCGTCGGCTTCTGCTCGCCGGCCGGAACTGGCAGGTCACCTACATCGACTGGCGGCGCAGACGCTGCTTCGTCGAACCCGTTGACGGGGGAGGCAAGGCGAAGTGGAGCAGCGCCGGGTTCGGCTCGGCGGGTTCCCATGTGCTCACGCGCGCCGAGCGCCAGGTACTGCTGGGCCAGGACCCGCCCGTGAAGATGACGCAACGGGCGACCAGCGCCCTGCACCGGACGCGCGAGGAGTATCTGGATCGGGTGCATCCCGGAGGCACCTTGATCATTCAGGACACGCGGGGTCACGTGCGCTGGTGGACATGGGCGGGCCACCGCGCCAACGCCACGCTCGCTGCGACTCTCGACACACTGGTCGTGCCGGGGCAGCACATCAACGACCGCTGGATTCGACTGCGGGAGGACGTCACCGCGCGCAGTTGGAACGACGCCACCAAGGGCATGACGGCCCGGTTGTGTCTGCCAGACGTCGACGAACGCGCTCTACGCGGCCTGAAGTTCGGCGAGGCCCTGCCACCACGCCTCGCCGAGGGCACCTTGTCGGCACGGCTGGCCGACGTGGAGTCCGCTGCCGCCGTGCTCACGGAACCGGTGCGTTTTCTCCGGCGCGAAGGGTGACATCGGCGGGCTGCAACGGAACAGGAAAGAAGGCGGTGAGCAGGACGGCAAATGAGAATCGGACATCCTGCACAAGCGGGTGAGTATTCCGGGACAATGGATCAACGATGACCTCCGACACCCCCCAGACGCCCGAGCCCTCGCAGCCCTCCGCCTATGTCCACTACGCTCCCTTCGCCCACCTCACCGCCCCCAACGCCCCCCTCTACCGCCAGGTGATGCGGGCGTTTCTCGCCGCCAAGGAGCGGTTCGCGGTGCATCTGCGGCCGGAGGACGTGTACGCCGCCCTGGACGCGGGGGACCGGCCCGCCGACCTCGACGCGGTGACGCAGGCGCTGGACAAGCTCGTGGAGTGGGGCAACCTGCGGGCCGATCCGGACCACGCGCGGGTGACGGCGGTCGAGGACTTCTACCGCAGGCGGTTCATCTACCAGCTCACCCGGGCCGGTGAGGCCGCCGAGGCGGCGCTGGGGACGTATGACGAAGTGCTGGGGCGGCGCGGCGAACTCCAGGCGGTCGCGCTGCACGACATCGTGACGCAGCTGCGGGCGCTGCTGGTGATCGCCGCGGAGGACGAGCCCGACCCGGCCAAGGCGTACGTCGCCCTGTCCGTGCTGACGGCGCGGTTCACCGACCTCGCCGACAACGCCCGTGCCTTCATGGGCTCGCTCCAGCGCACCATCGACCTGCACGACATCGAGGTGGAGGCCTTCCTCGCCTACAAGGACCGGCTGATCCAGTACCTGGAGCGCTTCATCCAGGACCTCATCACCCTCGGCGGGCGGATCGCCCTGCTGATCGGGGAGCTGGAGGAGCAGGAGCGGGTCGGACCGCTGCTGCGGCTGGCCGCCGCCCGCGAGGCCGCCGACGCCGCTCCCGAGGACGCCGAACGGGCGGAGGCGGTGGCGTACGAACGGTGGGCCGCGCGGTGGTCCGGGCTCGCCGAGTGGTTCGTGTCCGGAGAGGGGCGGGAGTCGCAGGCCAGACTGCTGCGCGGGCGGGCGCTCGGTTCGATCCCGCAGCTCCTGGCCGTCGTACGGCAGCTCAACGAGCGGCGGGCCGGACGCTCGGACCGGTCGGCCGACTTCCGCACCCTCGCGCGCTGGTTCGCCCAGGCGCCGGACGACGAGGCGCGGCACCGGCTGTGGCGCGTGGCGTTCGGGCTGCACTCCTCCCGGCACCTCACCGTCGACGCCGACACCCTCACCGAACGGGCGGCCGCCCCGGAGCCAGCCTCCACCCCGTGGAGCGAGGCGCGACCGCTCAGGATCAGCCCCCAGCTGCGCCGCACCGGCAGCTACGAACGGCGCGGCAGGCCGCGCCGGGTGGCTGACCGGGGCGAGGCCAAGCGCCGGCTCGCCGAGATCGCCGCCCGGCAGACGGAGGAGACCAGGCGGGCCCAGGACCGCCTCGTGACGGACGGACCGGTACGGCTGTCCCGGCTCGGTGGACTCGACCCGCACGCCTTCCAGCTGTTCCTGCGGCTGCTCGGCGACGCGCTCGCCACCTGGCGGCCGGGCACCATCACCACCGTCGCCACCAGCGGGGACGGTTCGATGGAGATCCGGCTGACCGCCCTCGACGACGGATCGACAGCCGAAGTACGCACACCCGACGGTGTGTTCAGCGGTCCCGACCACCTGATCGACATCGTCGACCTCACGGCGGGGCAGCGCGACCGCGCCGCCGCACCGGCATCGGCACCCGTTCCCCTCCCCGCCCCGCGACGGGACACCGCTCCCCAGCTCACGGAGGACCGATGAGCGGCCCCCTCGCCGAGGTCCTCGACGGCCAGCGGCAGGCCGACCTTCAGCAGGCCGCACGCGCCCTGCTGAAGGAACCGCTGCTCACCGCCGACGGACCGTACGCCGACGAGTTCCGGCTGGTGCGCCGGCACACCGCCGAGCTGCGGGATTGGTTCGAACGCAACGTCGGCTGGACGCTGCGCACGGACGCCGACGCCGCACGGCTGCGCAAGACGCCGGGCACTCTCACCGACGTCACGCACCCGGCGCGCGAGGCCACCCGGAGCGCCCTGCCCTTCACCCGCCGCCGCTACGTCCTGCTCTGCCTGGCCCTGGCCGCGCTGGAACGGGGTGAGTCGCAGGTGGCGCTCGGCCGCCTCGCCGAGCAGGTCGTCCTGGCCGCCACCGATCCCGAACTCGTCGCCGCCGGGATCACGTTCACTCTGGAGCGGCGCGACGAGCGCCTCGACCTCGCGGCCGTCGTCCGCCTGCTGCTGCGGCTCGGAGTGCTGCGGCGGGTCGCCGGCGACGAGGACGCCTACGTCAGCGGATCGGGCGACGTGCTGTACGACGTGCGGCGACGCGTGCTGGCCGGGATGCCCGCGTCCCTGCGGGGTCCCTCCATGGTCGAGGCCGAGGGCTTCGAGGAGCGCCTGGTGGAGATGACCGCGTGGACCGTGCTCGACAGCGAAGAGCTCAGATTCCGGGCGGTCCGCTGGAAACTGACCCGCATCCTCCTGGACGACCCGGTGCTGTACTACGACGACCTGACCGACGACGAACTGGCCTACCTCACCCGGCAGCGCGGCTTCATCACCGCCCGCATCAACGAGCTGACGGGACTCGTCCCGGAGGTCCGGGCCGAGGGCATCGCCATGGTCGACCCGATGGAGGACCTCACGGACGCACGCATGCCGGAACAGGGCACCCACGGTCACATCACGCTCTTGCTGGCGGGACACCTGGCCCAAGCGGGCGGGCCCGTGGAACCGGCGGAACTGGCGGCCCGCGTACGGGAACTGGCCGTGGAGCACGGCGGGTTCTGGTCCAAGTCGGCGAGGGAACCGGGCGCGGAGCCCGAACTCGTCGAGCAGGCGCTGAGCAAGCTGGTGGCGCTGGGACTCGCCGAGCGCACCGACGGGGGCGTCGTACCGCGGCCGGCCCTCGCGCGGTACGCGGTCGGCGAACCCGTGGTCAGAGAACCCGGACGGGCCCGCCGGGCCGCCACGACCGAGCAACCCCTGCAACCCGCGCAGCCCATGCAACCCGTGCAGCCCGTGCAGGACGAAAGGTGAACCGCCCCGTGACCGCGCTTCACGGCCCCGAGTCGCCCGGCCCCGCGCTGCCCGCTCCCACGCCCGGCCGGTGGCGGCCCCTGCGCATCGGACTCGTCGATCTCTTCCACTACGACGTCGAGGAGTTCTGGTTCCGCGACGGCCGGCTGCTGCTGCGCGGCAACAACGGCACCGGCAAGTCGAAGGTGCTCGCCCTCACCCTGCCGTTCCTCCTGGACGGCGACCTCTCCGCCCGCCGCGTCGAACCCGACGGCGACCCGGGCAAGCGCATGGAGTGGAACCTCCTCCTGGGCGGCGCGCACCCGCACCCCGAACGGCTCGGCTACACCTGGATCGAGTTCGGACGACTCGACGCCGGCATGGGCGAGGCGCACTTCCGCACGCTGCTGTGCGGACTCAAGGCGGTCGCCGGCCGCGGCATCGCCCGCCACTGGTTCGCGGTCACCGACCAGCGGATCGGTGCCGATCTCGACCTGCTGGACGCGACCGGTACGGCACTGTCTCGGGACCGGCTCGCCGAGGCCGTCGGCGGCCACGGCATGGTCTACGACACGGCGAAGGCCTACCGCAGGGCCGTCGACGAAGCCCTCTTCGGGCTCGGGGAGCGGCGCTACGGCGCTCTCGTCGACCTCCTGATCCAGCTGCGCCAACCCCAGCTGTCCAAACGCCCCAGCGAGGCCGCCCTGTCCCGGGCACTGACCGAGGCGCTGCCGCCGATGGACCAGGCGGTCGTCGCCGATGCGGCGGAGGCGTTCCGGTCGCTGGACGAGGAGAAGGAGGAACTGCGGGCGGCCCGCGAGGCCGAACAGGCGTCCTCGGCGTTCCTCGACCACTACCGCCGCTACGCCCGCCTCGCCTCCCGGCGCCGCGCCCGCCTGCCCCGCCGCGAACACGCCCGGTACGAGAACCTGCAACGGGAACTCGCCAGGGCACAGGCGGAGAGGGAGCGGGCGGTGGCGGACCGCGAGGAGGCCAGGGGGAGGGGCGCCGCCCTCGACGAGCGGGCCGCGCGGCTGACCGCCCAGGACGCCACGCTGCGGTCCCGGCCCGAGATGCGTGACGCCCGTGCGCTCGACCGGGCGGCGGAGGACGCCTCCCGCACGGCCGGAGAGCTGAAGCGGGCCGAGGCGGACCGGCGTACGGCGGCCGACGCGCACACCCGGGCCCTGGGCCGGCTCGCCACCGCGGACAACCGGCGCACAGCGGCCCGGGAGGCGCTGGACGGGATCCGGGACCGGGTGGCTGAGAGCGCCGCGGCCGCCCGGCTCGACATCCCCAGGACGGAGGGAGCCCCCGACGCGGTGCTGCGCCGGGAGGCGGACGAGGCGACCGCGAGCAGGCGGCGCGCCGTCGACCACGTGGCGGAGCTCGTCACGCGGGCCGAGCAGGCCGAGGAGCGGCACCGTGCCGCCCGGCTGCGCGCCGACGAGGCCGACGAGGAGGTCGTGTACGGGGAGGAGCGGCTGGCCGAGGCGGAGGAGGCCGTCACCCGGGCGGGGCGGGCCCTGGTCACAGCCGTGCGGGAGCGTCTTTCCGGGTGGGTCGAGTTGCGGGTGCCCGGGCTGCCTGCGGTCCTGGACGCCGTACAGGACTGGGCGAGTTCTTTGGACGGCCCGCTGCCGGCCCGCACGGCGGCGGGCGAGGCGCATCGCGCCGCCGCCTCCCGCCTGGCCGACCGGGCGGCCGGACTGGCCCACCGCGAGGCGGCGACGGCGGAGCGGCTGCGGCAGGCGATGGAGGAAACGACCGCCCTCGAAACGGGCTGGGAGCGCGGGCCCGTGGCTCCCTCGACGCGCACACCCGGCGTGCGGGACCGGGGCCCCGGCGCTCCGCTGTGGCGGCTCGTCGACTTCCGCCCGCACGTCACCGGCGCCGACCGCGCGGGACTGGAAGCCGCGCTGGAGGCGTCGGGGCTTCTCGACGCGTGGGTGCGGCCGGACGGCTCCGCGGCCGCGGCGGACGGACATGACGTACTGCTCGATCCGGTCGGACTGCTCGGCGGGACCGGCCTCGACCGCGCGCTGTGCCCAGCGGTCGACCCCGCGGAGGCGGGGGCCGCAGCCGTGGGGGAGGAGACGGTCGCGCGTCTGCTCGCCTCGATCGGGTTGGTCGCGAGCGACGGCGACAAGCCCGGCGAAGCCTCCTTCGAGGCCGGTGGCCACGACACCTGGGTCTGCGCGGACGGGCGCTTCCGCGTCGGGGCGCTCACCGGGAGCTGGGCCAAGGACAGCGCCCAGTACGTGGGGGAAGGAGCGCGGGAACAGGCACGCCGCGTCCGCATCGCGGAACTGCGCGCCGAGATCGACGGCCTGACGGCGGAGCAGGAACGACTGGCCGAGGAGTCCCGCGCCGTGGCCGGGAGCCGTGCCACGCTGGACGCCGAACTCGCCGCACTGCCTGGCGACGACGACCTGCGGCACGCCCACGCACGCGTCACCGCCGCCGCCGAGGCGGTCCGTCGCGCCCGCGCCCGGCGGGACGAACGGGCCGCGGAACTGGCTCCGGCGGCGGAGCGCGCCGAGCGTGCGACGGCCGAACTCGCCGACACCGCGGCGGCCCTGAACCTTCCCGCCGACCCCACGGCACTGGGCGCCGTTCGCCAGGCGCTCGCCGACCACACCGCCCTCCTGGCGGCCCTGTGGCCCGCACTGCGCGAACGCGCGGAGGCCGAGCGCGCGGTAACCGCTGAGCGGGAGGAGACCAGCCGGGCCGACGTCCTCGTGTCCGAACTCGCGGAGCGCGCTGCGGAGGCGGCTCGGGTGGCCGCGGCGGCGGACGAACACCTCGCGACGCTCCGCTCCACCGTCGGGGCGGCCGTCGCCGAGCTGCAGAGGCAACTGGAGGAGACGGCCGAGGCGGCCCGGGTCTGCGAGCACGAGCAGCGGCAGGCGCGGGAGGAGTACGGTGACGCCGACCGGCGGGCCAGCCGCGCCGAGGGACGCATCGAGCAGCTCGCCGAGGACGTCACCGAGGCGACCGCCGCGCGGGAGGAAGCCGTCGCGGCGCTCCAGCGGTTCGCCGCGACGGGACTGCTCGCCGTCGCGCTGCCGGACATCGATGTACCGGACGACGGCGCGGGGACATGGGCGGCGACCCCCGCCATCGCCCTCGCGCGGGCCGTGGAGTCACGGCTCTCCTCGATCGACGACACCGACGCGGCCTGGGAGCGCGTGCAGAAGCGGCTGAGCGAGGAGTTCGGCAGGCTCCAGGACGCGCTGTCGCGGCACGGCCACACCGCTACCGCCCGCCCGAGTGAGGACGGCATGAGGGTCGGCGTCGTCTACCAGGGCCGGGAACGGGCCGTGCCCGAACTCGCCGAGGCACTGGCCGTGGAAGTCGCGGAACTGACCCGCATCCTGTCCGCACACGAGCGCGAGATCCTCCAGACCCATCTGATCACCGAGGTCGCCGGGACGCTCCAGGAACTCATCGGGGCGGCCGAACGACAGGTGGCCGCCATGAACAGAGAGCTGGAGGAGCGCCCGACCTCCACGGGAATGAAACTGCGGCTGGTGTGGAGAGCATCCCGCCGGGCCCCGCAGGGACTGGCCCAGGCCCGCGAACGGCTGCGTCAGTCCGCCGACGCATGGTCGCCCGAGGACCGGGCAGCGGTCGGCGCGTTCCTCCAGGAGCAGATCGCCCACCGGCAGGCCGACGACAGCGCTGGCAGCTGGCTGGAGGACCTCACCGCCGCCCTCGACTACCGGTCCTGGCACGAGTTCGGCGTCGAACGCCACCAGCACGGCAAGTGGGTTCCGGCCACCGGACCCGCCTCGGGCGGGGAGCGGGTACTGGCCGCGTCCGTACCCCTGTTCGCCGCAGCGTCCTCCCACTACGCGAGCGCGGGCGGCGCGCACGCCCCGCGCCTGGTCACCCTGGACGAGGCGTTCGCCGGCGTCGACGACGACTCGCGCGCCAAGTGCCTTGGTCTGCTGCGCGCCTTCGACCTCGATGTCGTCATGACCAGCGAACGCGAATGGGCCTGCTACCCCCAGGTGCCGGGCATCGCCATCGCCCAGCTGTCCCGCGTCGACGACATCGACGCCGTACTGGTGACGCGGTGGGAATGGGACGGCCGCGAACGGCGGCGCGGCACGGAGCCTGGTGCCCGGGCGGACGCGTTCACGGCGGCCGCCGGTGCCGGCGACTCCGGCGAGGCGGCCGATGGACCGGTGAGTCCTTCCGGTGAGCCAGGGCGGGCCGTCGTCGACAGCTCCGGCGGCCAGGGGGCCCTGTGGACGTGACGCCTTCGGAGACCCCGCACGACCGCGACGGCGGCCGGACGGCGGCCGGACGCGCGACGCCGCCGACCGCCACCGTGGACGCGGTGCCGGCCGTGCCGCCACCGGCAAGAGCCCTGACCGACGTCGATACCGAGCGCCTCGGACGCCTGCTCGGCGATCCCGGGCTTGCCTGGTTCGTGGACCGCGTGCGGCAGCGCTTGGCACGTGGCCGGCCGCTGACCGGCTCCGTCACCTTGTCCGACCCCGATGAACCCCAACGCCGCGCCGCCGAACGCCTGCTGGGACGGGCACCACGATCCAGCGGCTCCCTCAGCATTCGCCTCGTCACCGTCGATGAGATCCTGCGTCGCTCCGGCGTCAGCCCCGACGGACTGGCGGCGGCCGTCGTCGCCCTCACCGGCCCGGTCGTACTCCACGCCGAGACACGGAACAGGGAGGAACGGGCCTGGGAGGAGGCGTACGCCCCGCTCGGCATCCTCGACGGGGAGCTGGCCCGCTGGGCCGAGCGGATCCGTGGTGACGGTCTCGTACGGCGCCTCGCCCGAACACCGGAGGCCGCGGGGCCCCTGGTGGCGGCCGCCGTGCGCGCGTTGCGTGCGCTGCCCGCGTCACCCCCGACCTCGCGGGCGACGTTCGCGGCACGGAACCTCTCGGGCGCCCATGCCCTGGACGAGGGGACGCCGCTCGCCACGCTCGTCCTGTCCGGCATCCGTTGCCTCACCGGCTTCCCCGACGGCTCCGGTGCGCAGTGGCGGCGGGAGGCGTGGGCCTCGGCGGGCCTGCTCAAGGACGACCTGTCATCGACCGTCCTCACCCTCAACCTGCGCGGTACGCCGGCCCTCGACTGGATGGCCGACACGGGGGAGCCAGCGGTGCTGACGCTCCGCTCCCTCACCGGTCGCGCACCGGTTGCCTCCGTTCCGACGCCGTGCAACGTCTATATCTGCGAAAACCCGGCGGTACTGTCCGGCGCCGCCAGTACTCTCGGCCCGGCGTGCCCTACCATGGTGTGCCTTCAGGGGCAGCCGTCGGCCGCCGCGCTCACCTTGCTGCGCGACCTGTCGATGCGGGGAGCTCACCTTCTCTACCACGGCGATTTCGACTGGGGCGGTGTGCGCATCGCCGCAGCACTGGCACGAAGCGTCCCTTGGCGGGCGTGGCGTTACACGGCCGCCGATTACCGAGCAGCAGTGACCGCCGTGGCCGAAGCCCCGGAACTGACGGGCCAGCCTGCCGCAACTCCCTGGGACCCGGCCCTGGCCATCGCTCTCACCGAGTGTGGTGTCCGGGTCGAGGAGGAAACGGTGTTGGACGACCTGCTCACAGACCTTGAACCGGGGTCCCGCTGATGCGTATGTGAAAGCGCAGCGGGCGCAGAATCGGACGAGTACCGAGTCAGAGCTCTGTCACCTCGGGAAAGTTCCGGGGACGTACGATATTGATTCGCGAGATGACCGGAGGCCTTTGGCCCGGCCGAAATCCCAGAGAAGTCCCACAGGCGCCGCCACCTCCCGTCTCGCCGCACGTTCATGCAGGTCAGTAGGGACGTGACGGCGCCTTTTTCTGAGAACTTTCAGATGTCCCGGAAGATCTCGATCTGCGCCCCGATCGAGTTCAGGCGCTCGGCGAGGTCCTCGTAACCGCGGTTGATGACATAGACGTTGCGCAGCACCGACGTGCCCTCGGCCGCCATCATCGCCAGCAGGACGACCACCGCGGGGCGCAGGGCCGGCGGGCACATCATCTCGGCCGCGCGCCAGCGGGTCGGGCCCTCGACCAGCACCCGGTGCGGGTCCAGGAGCTGGAGCCGGCCGCCGAGGCGGTTGAGGTCGGTGAGATAGATCGCGCGGTTGTCGTAGACCCAGTCGTGGATGAGGGTCTGGCCCGAGGCGACCGCCGCGATGGCCGCGAAGAACGGGACGTTGTCGATGTTCAGGCCGGGGAACGGCATGGGGTGGATCTTGTCGATCGGTGCCTCCAGCTTGGAGGGCCGGACCGTCAGGTCCACCAGACGCGTACGGCCGTTGTCCGCGCAGTACTCGGGGCTGCGGTCGTGGTCGAGGCCCATCTCCTCCAGGACCGCCAGCTCGATCTCCAGGAACTCGATCGGCACCCGGCGCACCGTCAGCTCCGACTCGGTCACCACGGCGGCGGCCAGCAGGCTCATCGCCTCGACCGGGTCCTCGGAGGGGGAGTAGTCCACGTCGGCGTCGATGTCCGGGACGCCGTGCACGGTGAGCGTGGTGGTGCCGATGCCCTCCACCTTGACGCCCAGCGCCTCCAGGAAGAAACACAGGTCCTGGACCATGTAGTTGGAGGAGGCGTTGCGGATGACGGTCACGCCGTCGTGCCGGGCGGCGGCCAGCAGCGCGTTCTCCGTCACCGTGTCGCCGCGCTCGGTCAGGACGATCGGGCGGTCCGGGCGGACCGAGCGGTCCACCTGGGCGTGGTACTGGCCCTCGGTGGCCGCGACGTCCAGACCGAACCGGCGCAGCGCGATCATGTGCGGCTCGATGGTCCGCGTGCCCAGGTCGCAACCGCCGGCGTACGGCAGCTTGAAGTGGTCCATGCGGTGCAGCAGCGGGCCGAGGAACATGATGATCGAGCGGGTGCGTACGGCGGCCTCCGCGTCGATCGCCGCCATCTCCAGCTCGGCGGGCGGCACCAGTTCCAGGTCCACGCCGTCGTTGATCCAGCGGGTGCGCACGCCGATGGAGTTGAGCACCTCCAGCAGGCGGTACACCTCCTCGATGCGCGCCACCCGGCGCAGCACCGTACGCCCCTTGTTCAGCAGCGAGGCGCACAGCAGCGCCACGCACGCGTTCTTGCTGGTCTTCACGTCGATGGCGCCGGACAGCCGGCGACCGCCGACCACGCGCAGATGCATCGGTCCCGCGTAGCCCAGCGACACGATCTCGCTGTCCAGGGCTTCACCGATCCGGGCGATCATCTCAAGGCTGATGTTCTGGTTGCCGCGCTCGATGCGGTTGACCGCGCTCTGGCTGGTGCCGAGCGCCTCCGCGAGCTGCGCCTGTGTCCAGCCCCGGTGTTGCCGGGCGTCACGGATGAGCTTGCCGATGCGTACGAGGTAGTCGTCTGACATGAGGTTGAGGCTATCTCAGATATGAGATCGCGCCCGTCAGGGGGTCCATTGGGGTGACGGCCGTGACGGGCCGTCAGTGTCGCCTGGCGCTACGGCATGACGATACCCGGAGGGACTCGGGCAAATACCACGATGCCGTACGGCGCACGACCGTCCAGGCAACCCCGGTCCGCGTGTCTCCCTCTCAGTTCCAGAAGGGGGATACACATGAAGACCAGGATGCGTCGGTATGCCGTGGCCGCGCTGCTCGTCGGCTGCTGCTCGCTCGTCTCGTGCGGGACGCAGGGCGCGGACGCCGCGCGGAGCGCCCCGTCGGCACCGCGCACGGCGTCCGCGGCCGACGGGGAGTGCTTCGTCGAGGACGCGCCGCAGGCCACGGAGGACGATCAGGGGTCGTCGGACACCACGTCCGACGACCAGGGCCTCCCCGACACGACGTCCGACGACCAGGGGCTTCCCGATACGACGTCCGACGATCAGGGGCTTCCCGACACCACGAGCGACGACCAGGCGCTGCCGGACACCACCAGCGACGACGATCAGGAGCTCCCGGACACCACCACGGACGACCAGGAGCTCCCGGACACCACCAGTGACGATCAGGGGCCGCCCGAGGGTGACACCACGGAGGACGGCGTCGGCGTGCCGGACGCCGGCCCGCACCGCTGGTTCTCGATGACCCGGGACTTCCGCGGGTACCTGAAGTCGGGCGCGCCGAAGGCGGACGCCGCCATCGCCGCCCACGTCGAACGGGTCTGCGTCCGCATGCCCGAGGCCGGCGGCCGCACCAAGGCCTACGTGTGGGCCGACTACGGCGTCTGGGACGACGCCCAGCTCGACCGCGTCGTCCGGGTCTTCGCCCGCTGGCGCCTGTCCGGGTACGGCGATCACGGCCATGTGACCGTCCTGGCCCCGGCCAAGATAACGGCCGAGGGGAGCTGGTAGCCGCCGTCCGGGCCGCCTCGGGATGCGCGCCGGGACGGGTTGGGCATGACCAGGGCGCGCCCATGTACTAGTGTTATCTCGACATCGAGATATCTGCCGAGGCGCACCGTAGCCGCCACTCCAGTAAGGCATGCCTAACTTAGCCTGACCTTACTGGTTCGGCCAAGCCGGCGTGGCGGCACGATTGACGGTGGTACGCGCACATCAATGAAGGAGACTGTCGTGTCGGCGAACAGCTTCGACGCCCGCAGCACGCTGCAGGTGGGCGACGAGTCGTACGAGATCTTCCGGCTGGACAAGGTGGAAGGCTCGGCTCGCCTTCCGTACAGCCTGAAGGTGCTGCTGGAGAACCTGCTCCGCACGGAGGACGGCGCGAACATCACCGCCGACCACATCCGTGCCCTCGGCAGCTGGGACTCCCAGGCCCAGCCCAGCCAGGAGATCCAGTTCACGCCGGCCCGCGTGATCATGCAGGACTTCACCGGCGTGCCCTGTGTCGTGGACCTCGCGACCATGCGTGAGGCCGTGAAGGAGCTGGGCGGCGACCCGGCGAAGATCAACCCGCTGGCGCCGGCCGAGCTGGTCATCGACCACTCCGTCATCGCCGACAAGTTCGGCACCAACGACGCCTTCAAGCAGAACGTCGAGCTGGAGTACGGCCGCAACAAGGAGCGCTACCAGTTCCTGCGCTGGGGCCAGACCGCCTTCGACGAGTTCAAGGTCGTCCCGCCCGGCACCGGCATCGTCCACCAGGTGAACATCGAGCACCTGGCGCGGACCGTCATGGTCCGGGGTGGCCAGGCCTACCCCGACACCCTCGTCGGCACCGACTCGCACACCACCATGGTCAACGGCCTCGGCGTCCTCGGCTGGGGCGTCGGCGGCATCGAGGCCGAGGCCGCCATGCTCGGCCAGCCGGTCTCCATGCTGATCCCGCGCGTCGTCGGCTTCAAGCTGACCGGCGAGCTGCCCGCCGGCACCACCGCGACCGACCTGGTCCTCACGATCACCGAGATGCTGCGCAAGCACGGCGTCGTCGGCAAGTTCGTCGAGTTCTACGGCGAGGGTGTGGCCGCCACGAGCCTCGCCAACCGCGCCACCATCGGCAACATGTCGCCGGAGTTCGGCTCCACCGCCGCGATCTTCCCGATCGACGACGAGACCCTGAACTACCTCAAGCTCACCGGCCGCTCCGAGCAGCAGGTCGCGCTCGTCGAGGCGTACGCCAAGGAGCAGGGCCTCTGGCTGGACCCGAAGGCCGAGCCGGACTTCTCCGAGAAGCTCGAGCTGGACCTCTCCACGGTCGTCCCCTCCATCGCCGGCCCGAAGCGCCCGCAGGACCGCATCGTCCTCGCCGAGGCCGCCCAGCAGTTCGCCAAGGACGTCCTCAACTACGTCGAGGCCCCCGTCGCCCAGACGCCGGCCGCCGCCGCCTCCGTGGTCGACGAGGCGAGCGCCGAGTCCTTCCCGGCCTCCGACGCCCCGGCCTACGGCCACGAGGAGAACGGCGCCGGCGCCCCGCAGCACGGCCAGGGCACCGGGTCCGTCCCGTCGAACCCGGTCCAGGTCACCGCCCCCGACGGCACGACCTACGAGCTGGACCACGGTGCGGTGACGGTCGCGGCCATCACCTCCTGCACCAACACCTCCAACCCGTACGTCATGGTCGCCGCCGCCCTGGTGGCCAAGAAGGCGGTCGAGAAGGGCCTGACCCGCAAGCCGTGGGTCAAGACCACCCTCGCCCCGGGTTCGAAGGTCGTCACCGACTACTTCGAGAAGGCGGGCCTGACCCCCTACCTCGACAAGGTCGGCTTCAACCTCGTCGGCTACGGCTGCACCACCTGCATCGGCAACTCCGGCCCGCTGCCGGAGGAGGTCTCCAAGGCCGTCAACGACCACGACCTCGCGGTCACCTCGGTCCTCTCCGGCAACCGGAACTTCGAGGGCCGTATCAACCCCGACGTCAAGATGAACTACCTGGCGTCCCCGCCGCTGGTCGTCGCCTACGCCCTCGCGGGCTCCATGAAGGTGGACATCACCCGTGACGCCCTGGGCACCGACCAGGACGGCAACCCGGTCTACCTGAAGGACATCTGGCCCTCCGAGGCCGAGGTCAACGACGTCGTCGCCAACGCCATCGGCGAGGACATGTTCAACAAGTCCTACCAGGACGTCTTCGCGGGCGACGCCCAGTGGCAGTCGCTCCCGGTCCCGACCGGCAACACCTTCGAGTGGGACTCCGAGTCGACCTACGTCCGCAAGCCCCCGTACTTCGAGGGCATGGAGATGGAGCCGGCCCCGGTCAGCGACATCGCCGGTGCCCGCGTGCTCGCCAAGCTGGGCGACTCGGTCACCACCGACCACATCTCCCCGGCCGGTGCGATCAAGGCCGACACCCCGGCCGGCAAGTACCTCACCGAGCACGGTGTGGAGCGTCGTGACTTCAACAGCTACGGCTCGCGCCGCGGCAACCACGAGGTCATGATCCGCGGCACGTTCGCCAACATCCGCCTGCGCAACCAGATCGCGCCGGGCACCGAGGGCGGCTACACCCGCGACTTCACCCGGTCCGCCGAAGGTGAAGGAGGGGCGCCGGTGTCGTTCATCTACGACGCCTCCCGCAACTACATCGAGCAGGGCATCCCGCTGGTCGTCCTGGCCGGCAAGGAGTACGGCTCCGGCTCGTCCCGCGACTGGGCGGCCAAGGGCACCGCGCTGCTCGGCGTGAAGGCCGTCATCGCCGAGTCGTACGAGCGCATCCACCGCTCGAACCTCATCGGCATGGGCGTCCTGCCGCTGCAGTTCCCGGAGGGCGCGACCGCCGAGTCCCTCGGCCTGACCGGCGAGGAGACCTTCTCCTTCACCGGCGTCGAGGAGCTCAACAACGGCACCACGCCGCGCACGGTCAAGGTCACCACCGACACCGGTGTCGAGTTCGACGCGGTCGTCCGCATCGACACCCCCGGTGAGGCCGACTACTACCGCAACGGCGGCATCATGCAGTACGTGCTGCGCAGCCTGATCCGCAAGTAAGCGGTCGAGGCAGGCGTCCCAGGGCCGCACCCCCGTCACCGGGGGTGCGGCCCTCCGCCGTGTCCGCCCCTCGCCCCGCGCCATCACCGGCACCCGCCGGGGCACCTCTCTCGTCCCGGGTCGTCACCGGCGCCCGCTGGGGGACCCCTCGCCCTGCGCCATCACCGGCACCCGCCGGGGCATCACCCTCGACAGAGGCCGGCGGCCGGGGCCTCGGTGGCCTGGTCCGGGCGTGGCGCCCGCCGCCCCCGGCTCGGCCCGGTCCCTCAGTCGGCGAGCAGCGCGTCGAGGTCCGGCACGGTCAGCTCGGCCCAGATCACCTTGCCGTGCGGGTTGTACCGGGTGCCCCAGCGCTCGGCCAGCTGGGAGACCAGGAACAGGCCCCGGCCTCCCTCGTCGGTCGTCGCGGCGTACCGCAGATGCGGCGAGGTACTGCTGCCGTCGGCCACCTCGCACACCAGCGTGCGGTCGTGGATCAGCCGCACGTGCACCGGATCGGAGCCGTAGCGGATGGCGTTGGTGATCAGCTCGCTCAGTACCAGTTCCATCCCGAAGCCCAGCTCGGACAGGCCCCACTCCTCCAGCTTGGCCGAGACGGCGGCACGCATCCCCGACACGGCGGCCGGATCGCGCGGCACGTCCCAGTCGGCGACCCGGTCGGCGGGCAGCGCCCGGGTGCGCGCGACGAGCAGGGCGACGTCGTCCCGGGGACGCTCCGGCAGCAGCTGGTCCAGCACGGCCTGGCAGCTCTCCTCCGGTGCCCGGCCGGGATGCCCCGCCAGCGCCCCGCGCAGCAGCTCCAGACCCTCGTCGAGGTCCCGTGCGCGGTCCTCGACCAGACCGTCGGTGTACAGCACGAGCTGGCTGCCCTCGGCCAGCTCCAGCTCGGCCGTCTGGAACGGCATGCCGCCCAGGCCCAGCGGAGGCCCGGCCGGCAGGTCGGCGAAGGTGACACTGCCGTCGGGGTGGACCAGCGCGGGCGCCAGGTGCCCGGCCCGCGCCATGACGCAGCGGCGCGTCGCCGGGTCGTAGATCGCGTACAGGCAGGTGGCACCCACGATCTCCCCGGCCCGCTCCGGACAGGCCTCGTTCTGGTCGATGCGGCCGACCAGGTCGTCCACGTGCTGGAGCAGCTCGTCCGGCGGCAGGTCCAGGGTGGAGAAGTTGTGCACCGCGGTCCGCAGCCGGCCCATCGTCGCGGCGGCGTGCAGGCCGTGGCCGACCACGTCACCGACGACCAGGGCCACCCGGCTGCCCGGCAGCGGGATGACGTCGAACCAGTCCCCGCTCACCCCCGACTGCGCCGGCAGATAGCGGTAGGCGACGTCGAGGGCGGTCTGCTCCGGCAGGGCCCGTGGCAGCAGGCTGCGCTGCAGGGTGACCGCGAGGGCGTGCTCGCGGGTGTACCGGCGGGCGTTGTCGATGCTGACCGCGGCCCGGGCCACCAGCTCCTCCGCCAGGGACAGCTCCTCCGCGTCGAAGGGCTCCTGCTTGGCGCGCCAGAAGTGGGCCATGCCCAGCAGGACACCGCGCGCCTGGATCGGGGCCGTGATCAGCGAGTGGATCCCGTAGTCCACGATCCGCCGGGTCCGCATCGGGTCCTGCGCGTGCCAGCCCTCGGCCGACGCCAGGTCGGTCACGAGCTCGGCGTGTCCCGTGTCGTAGCCGCGCGCCTGCGGGGTGGACGGCAGGAAGTCGATCAGCCGGCCCTGCTCGTAGAGGGGATGGTCGTCCCGGATGCCGCTCACGGCGACCCGCCGCATGTCCGTCGCCGTCGGAGCCGGTTCCTCCCCGTGCAGTACGTCGTCGGCCAGGTCGACGGTGACGAAGTCGGCGAACCGGGGGACGGCCACCCGGGCCAGCTCGTCGGCCGTGCGGACCACGTCCAGGGTGCTGCCGATGCACAGGCCCGCGTCGTAGAGGAGCTCCAGCCGCTCCCGGGCCGCCTCGGCCCGGCCGGACACGGCCTGGAGCTCGGTGGAGTCGCGGAGCGTGACGACGGTTCCCCCGGGGCCTCCCGCACCGTCCGTGGGCCGCTGGTTGACCGCCAGCAGCCGGCCCATGGCGAAGTGCACCTCGTCGCTGGCCTCGCGCCCGGAGCCGAGCAGCTCCACCGTCGCGGGGTCGAGGCCCGGCAGCTCCCCCACCGGGCATCCCTCGGCGTCGGAGGGCAGCTCCAGCAGGCGCCTGGCCTCGTCGTTGGCGAGCAGGAGCCGGCCGTCCGCACCGATGATGAGCACGCCCTCCCGCACCGAGTGCAAAACCGTGTCGTGGTGCTCGTACATCCGGGACATCTCGTCCGGAGCGAGGCTGTGGGTCTGGCGCCGCAGCCTCCTGCCCACGAGGGCCGTACCGCCGGTCGCCACCACGAGCGCGCCGCCCCCGGCGGCCAGGATGATCGGCAGCTGCCGGTCCAGCGCGCTGGTGACGCGCTGCACCTTCAGCCCGGCGGAGACCAGGGCGATCACCTTGCCGCGGTAGTCGTCGACGGGCACGGTGGCCTGCACCTCGTGGCCCAGCGGCCCGTGGACGCTCTCCGTGTAGACCTTCCCGGCCAGCGAGGGCCCGATGGTGCCCACGAACCGCTTGCCGATCCGGCTGGGCAGCGGGTGGGTGTAGCGGATGCCGTGGGTGTCCATGACCACGATGAAGTCGACGCCGGCGGATTTGCGGGTCGCCTCGGTCATCGGCTGGAGGACCGTGGAGGGGTTCGGGAGCCGCAGCGCCTGCTCCACGCCCGGGGAGTGGGCGAAGGTCTGGGCGACGGCGATGGACCGGCGCTTGGCCTCGGTGGTGGTGTCCCGCTTCGACTGAAGGTAGAGAGCGAGGACGGCGCAGAGCACGAGCAGCCCCACCACGGCCACCTGCAGCAGGAAAACCTGCCCGGCGACGCTCCGGGGACTCTTGCCGACCACAGTGCGCCATGCGAGGCGCCTGAATCGGGCAGATGCGTCCGACATGCGGTATTTGTAGCACCGGTGATTTCCGGGTGGCTATGGTGCGTCCACGAGGTGGACACGGTGTGCTCGCCCCTCGACCCCGTCCGGGCCGTCGCCCGCGCAGGGGCGCTCAGGGCTGCCCGGCTTGACGCGGGCCTTATGGAAACGGTGTGCGGAGGCTGTCCCATTGCTCCGGTCGGCCCCGTCCCGCACCGCCTCGCTCCCTGCCGCTCCCGGCGCCTCCTCGCGCGCCGGCGCTCTGGCGGACCCGGTGGCCCGGGGCCTCTCCTCGGACCGTGCCGGGATGCGCTGATCCGGCCCGGTCCGGACGAAAGACCGTGGCGCACCGGGTCCGTGAGCCGGGCAGGTGGGGGGATGGGAGATACCTGCCCGGAGGGGATGGCCCGGAACTGCGACTGCGTGGCTTGTGCGGCGACCCGCGCCGCGCGACATCGTTGTCATATGGTCCTGAGCACGACTCTACCCCCTCAACGGACAACGATGTCAACCCATTTGGCCCACCCGGCCGGGTGATCCCCCGGACGCGCCTGCCGGGGCGTACGCGGTCTTCCGTGGTACCGGTGACGCACGCTACTGTCCCTGCGGCTTGTGCGACCTGTGGTGCGCGACCCGTCCGTTTGGAGGAAGGGCCGCGTCATGCGTTTCCGACCCACGTCCCTGCTGCTGGCCGCGCTGCTCGCGACCGGCGGCACCGCAACCCCCGCCCTCGCGGCGGCCGGCGCTCCCCCCGGCCTCGTCGAGGATCCCACCGGATACGTCGATCCGCTGATCGGCACCGGCAACGGCGGCGACGTCTTCCCGGGCGCCGTCGTGCCGTTCGGCATGCTCTCCTGGAGCCCCGAGAACACCCGCGGCGACGCCACGAGAACCGCCGCCCCGGGCGGCTACCAGTACGACGCCACCCGCATCCGCGGCTTCAGCCTCACCCACATGTCCGGCACCGGCTGCGCGGGCGGCAGCGGGGACATCCCGTTCTTCCCGTACGCCGGCGAGGTCACGTCCTCCCCGGCGAGCGACACCAGGGACGCCGTCTACGCGTCCGGCTTCGGCCACGCCGACGAGACCGCCGAACCCGGCCACTACAAGGTCGGCCTGGCCTCCGGCGTCACCGCCGACCTCACCGCCACCGCCCGCACCGGCTCGGCCCGCTTCACCTACCCGGCGGACAAACCCGCGTCCCTGCTCGTGCGCACCGCCAACTCCGAGGTCGGCTCGCAGGACTCGGCCGTCACCATCGACCCGGACACCCGGACGATCTCCGGTTCGGTCACCTCCGGGAACTTCTGCGGCTACCTCGACCCCGAGGGACAACGCGCCTACTACACCCTCTATTTCACCGCCCACTTCGACCGCGCCTTCACCTCCGCCGGCACCTGGCACGACGACACGCTGGAGCCCGGCTCCCGGCAGGCGTCCGGCGGCACCGGCGGCTTCTCGCACGGCGGCCGCCCGGTCGCCGGGAAGGGGGCGGGCGGCTACGTGGAGTTCGCGCCCGGCGAAGGACCGGTGAACGTCAAGGTCGGCATCTCCTACGTCAGCCGGGAGGCCGCCGAGGCCAACCTGGCCGCCGAGAACCCGCCGGGGCGGTCCTTCGACGCGGTCCGGGACGCGGCCCGCCGGGCCTGGCGCGAGCGTCTGGGAGCCGTCCGGGTCGGCGGCGGCACCGACGCCGAGCGCACCACCTTCTACACCGCGCTCTACCACGCGCTGCTCCATCCGAACGTCATCAGCGACGCCGACCGCAGGTACCGCGGCGCCGACGGCGAGGTGCACACCGTCGGCCCGGGCCACCGCGCCCAGTACGGCACCTTCTCCGGCTGGGACGTCTACCGGGACCAGGTGCAGCTGCTGACGCTGCTCGACCCGCGCACCGGCTCCGACATCGCGCAGTCCCTGTACGAACTCGCCCGGCAGAACGGGGGAGTCTGGGACCGCTGGCTGCACGGGGCGAGCGGCACCCACGTCATGAACGGCGACCCCGCGCCGACCGCCCTGGCCGGCATCCACGCCTTCGGCGGCACGGACTTCGACCTCGACGGCGCCCTGCGGTCCCTCGTGCGGGCGGCGACCGTGCCCACCCCGCAGGACCTGTCCCCGGCGGGCAAGCCGGTGCTGTCGGCCGGCCAGCGGCCCTCCCTCGACAAGTACCTCCAGCTGCACTACATGCCGTCCGTCTCCAACGCCTGGGGCGGCGCCGCCGAGACCCTGGAGATGTCCACCGCCGACTTCTCCCTCGCCCAGCTGGCCCGCGCGGCAGGGAGGAAGGGCACGGCGGCCGCGTTCGCCCGCCGCGCCCAGTGGTGGCAGAACAACTTCGACATCGCGGCCGACCCCGGCGGCGGATACGCCGCCAACCGCAAGGCCGACGGCAGCTGGGTCACCGGCTTCACCCCGGGCACCGGCAACGGCTTCGTCGAGGGCACGGCCGCCCAGTACACCTGGATGGTGCCGCACGACCCCGCCGGTCTCTTCGCGGCGATGGGCGGCCGGGACAAGGCGCTCGCCCGGATGGACGACTTCTTCCACGACGCCGACGGCGGCTGGGCCTTCACCGGCAGCGGCGGCACCAAGTCCGAGCTGGACAACGAGCCGTCGATCAACGTCCCCTACCTGTACGACTACGCGGGTGCCCCCTACAAGACGCAGGAGACCGTCCGCGCGGCGATGCGGCGGCTGTGGTCCACCGAGCCCGGCGGCATCCCGGGCAACGACGACCTCGGCGCGATGTCCGCCTGGTACGTCTTCTCCGCCCTCGGCATGTACCCGCAGGTGCCGTCCCGGTCCGAACTGGTCCTGGCCTCACCGCTGTTCGAACGCATCGAGATCGACCGGCCGCACGGCAACGACATCTCCGTCCGGGCCACCGGCGCGGCGGCCGACGCCCCGTACGTCCGGTCCCTGAAGGTGAACGGCCGCGGCAGTGACCGCCCCTGGCTGCCCGCGTCCTTCGTCCGGGACGGCGGACGCCTCGACTACACCCTCGCCACCACCCCGGACCGGGACTGGGGCGCGGACAGCCCGCCCCCGTCCTTCCGGGAGGGCGAACAGCCTTACCAGATCGGCGTCGGCCCCACCACGGCCACCCTCGCCCCCGGTGACAGCACGACGATCGGTGTCCGCGCGCTGTCGCTGACCGGCGGTTCGGGCCCCGAGGTGCGCTTCCGGGTGGAGACCCCGGCCGGTGTGACGGCCACACCCGCCGAGGGCACCGTCGCCGACGGCGCCCGGGAGATCACCCTCACGGCGGCGCGGGACGCCGGGCAGGGCTTCGCCGACGTCGAGGTCACGGTGGTCTCGGGCGACTCCTCCTACCGGCAGCCGGTGTCGCTCACCGTGGCCGCACCGGGCACCCTGCTCGCCGCCTACGACAGCACGGGTGTCTCCGACGACGACGGGGACCACGACGAGGCCGACTACGACGGCGGCGGCTGGAGCTACTCCCGGCAGGCCCTCGCGGCGGCCGGCCTCACCCCGGGCGAACGGACCACGGCCGACGGCCTCGCCTTCACCTGGCCCGGCTCACCCGCCGGCCGCCCCGACAACGCCACCGCGGCCGGTCAGACGATTCGACTGGCCGATGCCCCGGCGGTGTTGTCCTTCATCGGCAGCGCGGTCAACGGCAACCAGCGGACCGAGGCGACCGTCACCTACACCGACGGCACCACCGGCACCGCCGACCTGTCCTTCACCGACTGGACCGTCGGCGGAGGCGGCGGCACCGTCCAGTACGGCAACGAGGTCGTCGCCAGGACCGCGTACCGCAATGTCGCCGGCGCGGACAAGGATCCGGTGGCGACGTATGTCTTCGCCACCCGGCCGCACCGGGCCCCGGCCGGCAAGCGGATCAGCGGCGTCACGCTCCCGCACAACGCCGACCTGCACGTCTTCACCCTCGCCACAGGCTGACCCCGACCGGCCCGCACACCGCGGCGGCCCGCACCCGGAACCCGGGTGCGGGCCGCCTCTCATCGCCCGACGGACCGGCCGTCAGGGGCGTCGTGTCCCTCAGGCCAGCAGTTCCACCTCCGCCAGGGTCGACTCGCCGTCCAGGACCAGCCGGTACCTCGTGTACGTCCCCGGCGCGGCGATGGTGAAGGCACGGGTCTGGCGGTCCCAGGTGAACGACTCGCCCGAGCGGTGGTCCAGGGTGTGCCAGGCCGTACCGTCCGTGGAGCCCTGGAGGGTCCAGCCGGCCGGTGCCGCGGTGTGGTCGGTCCCCGAGGTCAGGGTGTACTGGACGGGCTTCACGGCGCCCTGGGCCGGAAGGTCGGCCGAGGTGACGGTCGCGCTCGTCGCGGAGGTGTCGTCGAAGAGCGCGCCCGCGCCCTTCAGGACGTCCGCGCGGGGCGCCGGCACCTGGTCGTCCTCGGTGACGGAGACCGGCGCCGCGTTCCTGCCCGTGCCCCAGGCCGACGGCTGGGAGCCCATGAAGAAGTCCAGCAACCCGCCCTTGGACAGCAGCGAGTGCGGCAGCGAAGTCGACGTCCACGGACGCCCGTTGACCATCACGCCCTGGACATAGACGTTCTTCGCGCTGTTCCTCGGCGCCCGCACCACCAGATCCCGGCCGTTCTCCAGGTGCACGGTCACCTTCTTGAACAGCGGGGAGCCGATGGAGTACTCGCCGCTGCCCATGACCAGCGGGTAGAAGCCGAGCGAGGAGAAGAGGTACCAGGCCGACTGTTCGCCGTTGTCCTCGTCGCCGTGGTAGCCCTGCCCGATCTCGCTGCCGGTGTAGAGCCGGCCGAGCGCCTCGCGCACGTACGCCTGTGCCTTCCAGGGCTGGCCGGCCGCGTCGTACATGTAGATGACGTGGTGCGCGACCTGGTTGGAGTGGCCGTACATGCCCATCCGGACGTCCCTGGCCTCGGTCATCTCGTGGATGACACCGCCGTAGGAGCCCACGTAGTCGGGGGAGGCCGTCTCGGGGGTGGCGAAGTACTCGTCGAGCTTGTCGGCGAGGCCCTGCCGGCCGCCGTACAGGTTGGCCAGGCCCCGGCTGTCCTGCGGGGCGGTGAAGGCGTAGCCCCAGCCGTTGGTCTCCGTGTAGTCGTAACCCCACACGCGCGGGTCGTACTTGGCGGAGTCCACGCGCCAGCCGCCCTTGGCGTCACGGCCCTGGAAGAAGCCGGCCTTGGCGTCGAACAGGTTCACGTAGTCCCGCGCCCGGTTGAGGAAGTACTCCGACTCCTCCTGGTAGTGCTTCTCGCCCGTCTTCCTGTAGAGCGCCTCGCCCATCCTCGCGATGCCGTAGTCGTTGACGTAGCCCTCCATCGCCCACGACAGGCCCTCGTGGGTGTCGGTGGGGGTGTAGCCGAGGAAGGGCGAGGTGCTCATGCCCTTGCGGCCCACGCCCGACGCCGGCGGGACGACGGTCGCGTTCTTCACGGCCGCGTCGTACGCCGCCTTCGCGTCGAACCTCACGCCCTTGACGTAGGCGTCCGCGAACGCCACGTCCGAGGAGGTGCCGGTCATCAGGTCCGCGTAGCCGGGGGAGGACCAGCGGGAGGTCCAGCCGCCGTCCTTGTACTGCTGCACGAACCCGTCGACCATCTCGCCCGCCTGGGACGGGGTCAGGAAGGAGTACGCCGGCCACGTGGTCCGGTAGGTGTCCCAGAAGCCGTTGTTGACGTACACCTTGCCGTCGACGATCTTCGCGCCGGTGTGCGTCGGGGTGTCCGGGCCCGGCATGGCGGAGAACGGCGAGGCGTACCGGTCCTTGCCGTCCACCTTCTCGAAGCCCGAGTTGGGGTACAGGTAGAGCCGGTACAGACCGGAGTACAGCGTGGTCAGCTGGTCCGGCGTCGCGCCCTCCACCTCGACCTTGCCGAGCAGCTTGTCCCAGGTGCGCAGGGCACGCGCCTTGACGGTGTCGAAAGAGGCGCCGCCGACCTCCTGGCGCAGGTTGTCCTTCGCCTGGTCGACGCTGATGAGCGAGGTCGCGAGGCGCAGGCCGACGGTGTGGTCGGCGCCCGCGTCGAAGCGCAGGTAGCCCTTCACCCCGCTCGATCCGCCGTCGGTGACCGGCTTGTCGAACTCGCCGTACACGAACAGCCGGGTCGCGCCCGTGGACAGGCCCGACTTCACGTCCGAGTAGCCGGTGACGGTCCCGTGCTCCTTGTCGAGCGTCAGGCCGGCCTGCTCGGTGACGTTGTCGAACAGCACGCTCGCGTCGTCGCCGGGGTAGGTGAAGCGCAGCACGGCCGCGTGGTCGGTCGGGGTCATCTCGGTCTTGAGACCGTTCTCGAACCGCACCCCGTAGTAGTAGGGCCGCGCGGTCTCGTTCTCGTGCCGGAACGGCAGCTCCCGCGCCTCACGGGCGGTGTCCGGGGTGCCGGACGCGGCCGACGGCATCACCTGGAAGGTCTGCCGGTCGCCCATCCACGGGCTCGGCTCGTGGCTCGCGCTGAACGCCTGGATCGTGGGCAGGTTGTCCGCGTTGTTCGCACGTGCGTATTCGTACAGCCAGCTCAGCGAGGACGCGTTGGTCACCGGCGTCCAGAAGTTGAAGCCGTGCGGCAGAGCCGTCGCGGGGAAGTTGTTGCCGCGCGAGAAGCTGCCGCTGGAGTTGGTGCCGCGGGTGGTCAGCGCGTAGTCCGACAGATGCGCCTGGGGCTTCTCGGGCGCCATCGGCTTCAGGGAGACGTCGTCGAGCCAGCCGCGGAACTTCGCCGGGCCGTCCGGGGAGTCGTACGCCACCAGGATCCGGTCGACCGTCCTCCCGGCGGCCACCGAGCCGATCCGCGCGGCCACGTTGTTCCACTGGTTCACGTACAGCGCCTTCGACGCGCCCTGCCCGCGCGGGGTGAGCGGGAAGCCGTGCTGGTCCAGGGCGCCGAGGCCGCTCAGGTAGGTGCCGTCGGTGAACGCCAGGTCGACGGAGACGTAGGAGGCGTCGTAGTCGCGGTCGCCGTCGGCCATCGACGGGAAGACGCGGTACGACAGCCCGGTGTCGCGGCCGACCTTCACGTTCACGTCGAAGACCTTGTTGTACGAGTACGCGCGGCCGTCCGCGGTGTGCCGGCCGGCGTAGCGCAGTGCACGCTTCCCGGTGAACCCGGCGCGTGCCTTGGCGGTCGGGGAGCCGCTCGGGCCCTTGTCGACGAGGGTCAGCATGTCCTGCGGCACCGGCCCGCCGCCGCCTCCGGTGGAGAACTGCACATCGGCGAGCTGCAGGATGTCCGGGGCGCCGTTGTTCTTCGTGACCTCCAGCCGGAAGTGCTGGTATTCGGCCGGTTCGGTGAGGTCGTACGACTTGGTCTGGAAGCGCTCGGAGAAGTTCTCGCCCGAGCGGGTGTCGACCGTCTTCCAGTCCTTGCCGTCGACGGAGCCCTGGAGGGTCCAGTCCCTGGGGTCGCGCTCGTCGTAGTCGTTCGCCGAGGTGAGCGCGTACGTCGCTATCTTGATGGGTCTGTCCAGGTCGAACTCCGCCCAGCCGGTGGGTTCGAAGGTCAGCCACTTGCTGCCGGGCTCGCCGTCGACGAGGTTCTCCTTGACCTCCCCGGCGCCCGCGTTCTCGGCGCTCGCCCGGACTTCGGTGACGTGATCGGTCACATTGCCCGGAATGCCGGTGCTGTAGCCGCCGTCGACGCCCGAGGCGCGCTTGCCGCCTTCGGGGCCGGTGTCGACGGTGTTCAGCCAGTCCGGCGCCGGTTCGCCCGCCTCGAACGAGGACGCGAACTCCCGGTCCGCCGCCGGAGCCCTGGCCGGCAGGGCGACCGCCGCGCCCTGTGCGCCGACGGCCATGACAAAGGCGGCCGTGAGGACGGCCGCCGGACCCCATCTGTGCCGAGTTCTCCGCTGCATCTACGGATTTCCCCTCCTGCGCCCCCTCCGGACAACGTTGTCAACTGCAGGGCGCAAGAACCAGTAGGTGGTCAAGTGGCCCGTGATGTCAAGGGTGTTGGCTGTGGCATTCGGGGAGTTATGTCGCGCCTTTTTCCGGGAGGCCGCTCTTTGGGGCTCCATATTTCCGCGAGGTCTCAACTCGGAAAAGACCCAGGTCGAACCTTGCGTTCGATCTTGCTCCGCCGCCCGGAAGTGGACTATACCTGTCGGCGTTTCCAGCACGACCCAGCACGACCCAGCACTACCCGACAGCGGTGCCGGGGAGGATCCGGTTCACCGCCTGAGTCCTGGAGAAGGCGAGGACTTGAGCATGGGATCCACTGAGCACCCCGGTGCCGAAGGTGTCGGACGTCGTGATCTGATCAAGCGCTCGGCGGCGCTCGGTCTGGTCGCCGTTCCGGCGATGGGGCTGATGTCCGCCTGTGCCAGCGGCGGCGACAGCGGCAGCTCGGACGAGGGCGACACCAAGGGGAAGACCTCCAAGGACAACCCCTTCGGTGCCAAGAAGGGCAGCAAGCTCGACGTCGTCGTCTTCAAGGGCGGATACGGCGACGACTACGCCAAGGCGTGGGAGGCCGACTTCGACAAGAAGCTCGGCATCACCTCCACCCACACCGGCACCCAGGAGATCACCGGCAAGCTCCAGCCGCGCTTCAACGCGGGCAACCCGCCGGACGTCGTGGACGACTCCGGCGCGCAGCAGATCAAGGTCGACGTCCTGTACAAGAACGGCCAGCTGCTGGACCTCGCCGAGGTGCTCGACGCGCCCTCCGTCGACGACCCGGCGAAGAAGGTCCGCGACACCCTGATCCCCGGCACGCTCGACCCGGGCATGCAGGAGGGCAAGGTCGTCGCGCTGAACTACATCTACACCGTCTGGGGGCTGTGGTACTCCGGCAAGCTCTTCAAGGAGAAGGGCTGGCAGGAGCCGAAGACCTGGGACGACTTCCTCGCCGTCTGCAAGGACGCCAAGTCGCAGGGCATCGGCGGCCTGGCCCACCAGGGCAAGTACCCGTACTACATCAACGTCGCCATCATGGACCTGATCGCCAAGAAGGGCGGTCTGGAGGCGATGAAGGCCATCGACAACCTCGACCCCAAGGCGTTCGTCGGCTCGGACGCGGCGCAGGCCGCCGTCGAGGCCGTCTACGAGGTGGTCGAGAAGGGCTATCTGATGCCCGGCACGAACGGCCTGACCCACACCGAGTCGCAGACCCGCTGGAACCAGTACAAGGCCGCGTTCATCACCTCCGGCTCCTGGCTGGAGAACGAGCAGCTCAAGCAGACGCCGACGGACTTCGACATGAAGTTCCTGCCCATGCCGCTGCTGTCCGGCAGCAAGCTGCCGTTCGAGGCGATCCGGGCCGGCTCGGGCGAGCCCTTCATCATCCCGGCGAAGGCGGGCAACCTGCCCGCGGCCAAGGAGTTCATGCGGCGCATGCTCTCCAAGGAGTGGTCGACGCTCTTCGCCAAGCAGGCCAACTCGCTCACCATCCTCAAGGACGGCGTCGACCCGGGCGTGCGCTTGCGTCCCGGCACCCAGTCCACGGTCGAGGCGTCCAAGGCGGCCGGCGACAACACCTTCCGCTACCTGTACACCGAGTGGTACAGCGAGATGGGGACCGCCATCGAGGCCGCCTCCAACGAGCTGATGGCCAAGCGCATCCAGCCCAAGGAGTGGCTGAAGAGGTGTCAGGCCGCCGTGGACAAGCAGGCGAAGGACCCTGCGTCGAAGAAGAACCACCGGGATTAGGTCCGCCGGGGCGTCGTGGGGGCGCGGGTGTGACTGCGGGTGCCGGTCCGTCATGGCTCGTCGCGCAGTACCCCGCGCCCCTTTCGGGGCGCCCGCACGACCGGAATATCAGGGGCAGGTATGCGCAAAGGGCAGTACCGGTTCGTCGCGGGGTTTCTCTTCGTTCCCGTGGCGCTTTATGTGATCTTCGTGATCTGGCCGTACATCCAGACGTTCGGCTATTCACTGACCAACTGGAAGGGGCAGTCGCAGACCTTCGACTTCGTTGGTCTGGACAATTACAAGACGCTGTTCCAGGACGACGTCTTCCTGAAGGCCATCTGGCACAACATCCTGTTCCTGATCTTCATCCCGGTGATCACGATCCTGCTCGCCCTGTTCTTCGCCTTCATGCTGAACGCGGGCGGACACGGCCGGGCCGGCGGGGTGCAGGGCGTCGCCGGGTCGAAGCTCTACAAGATCGTCTACTTCTTCCCGCAGGTGCTGTCGCTGGCGATCCTCGCGGTGCTGTTCAACGCGGTGTACCGCAGTGACGGCGGCGGTCTGCTCAACGGCTTCCTGATCAAGCTCGGGCTGGTCGACGCCGACACCCCCGTGGAGTGGCTCAACGAGCCCGGCATGGTGCTGTGGGCGCTGATGCTGGTCGTGGTCTGGCACGGTGTCGGCTTCTATCTGGTGCTGTTCTCGGCGGCCATGCAGTCCATCCCGCGGGACATCTACGAGGCCGCCCTGATCGACGGGGCCGGCCGCAACCAGTCCTTCCTCCGCATCACCCTGCCGCTGCTGTGGGACAGCGTGCAGACCGCCTGGGTCTACCTCGGCATCGTCGCCATGGACATGTTCGTACTGGTCTCCTCGATGACCCAGAACATGGGCGCCTACGGCGGCGGCCCCGACCACCACAGCGACGTGATGTCGACGGTGATGATGCGGAACTTCCTCTACTACGGCAAGAGCGGTTACGCCTGCGCCATGGGCGTGGTCATGCTGCTGCTCACGCTGATCCTGTCCGTGGTCACGCTCCGCGCCACCCGCCGTGAGCGCATCGAGTACTGAGCGGGAGTGACGACGATGAGCGCACCCATCAAGGAGACCGCCCCCCTTCCGGCCGGCCGGCCGGCTGCCAAGGTGCCCGTCCGCCCGGACGGCCGCCGCGGCGAGGGCACGGTCCTGAACGTCTTCTCCCACGGCTTCCTCGCCGTGTGGGCCCTGCTGATCGTGCTGCCGCTGCTGTGGCTGGTGCTCAGCGCCTTCAAGACCGACGCCCAGATCGGCGGCTCGGCCTTCGGCTGGCCGGAGCACTGGTCACTCGACGTCTTCTCCCGCGCCTGGGACAAGGGCATCGGCGACTACTTCCTGAACACTGTGATCGTCCTGGTGTTCTCCGTGCCGCTGACCATGCTGTTCGGGTCGATGGCCGCCTACGTGCTGGCTCGGTACCGGTTCTGGGGCAACCGGCTGCTGTACTACTTCTTCGTGGCCGGCGCGATGTTCCCGGTGTTCCTGGCCCTGGTCCCGCTGTTCTTCATGGTCAAACGGCTGGACATGCTGAACACCTACCAGGGGCTGATCCTGGTCTACATCGCCTACTCGATGCCGTTCACGGTGTTCTTCATGCACGCCTTCTTCCGGACCCTGCCCACGGCGGTCTTCGAGGCGGCCATCCTGGACGGCGCCTCGCACACCCGGACCTTCTTCCAGGTGATGCTGCCGATGGCGAAGCCCGGACTGATCAGTGTGGGGATCTTCAACACGCTGGGCCAGTGGAACCAGTTCATCCTGCCCACGGTCCTCATGCAGCCGCAGAGCGGCTCCGACCCCGAGCGGTACGTCCTCACCCAGGGCCTGATCCAGCTGCAACAGCAGCAGGGATACGCCTCTGACCTGCCCGTTCTCTTCGCGGGTGTGACCATCGCGATGATTCCGATGCTGGTCGTGTACCTGTCCTTCCAGCGCCAGGTGCAGGCGGGCCTGACCTCCGCGACGCTGAAGTAACCGCACTCCGCGACCGCCCGCGCGCACGCCGCCCCCGACTCCGGGAGGCGGCGTGCGCGTGTGTGTCCCACACCCCGGAAACAGTTCAACCTCTTGACGGGAGTCACCCCGAACGGCTCAGCTTAGAGTTCACTAGTTGGACATACACGGGGCCTCACCGAAGCGGCCCCGCGCTCAGGAGGTCGTCGTGGAGACTCCAGGGTCGCAGTCATCACTGCACCGAGCCAACCTGGAGCGGGTCGTCCGGGCCGTACGCCTGGCCGGTTCCCTCACGCAGGCGGAGATCGCGCGGACGACCGGTCTGTCCGCGGCGACCGTCTCCAACATCGTGCGGGAGCTGAAGGACGGGGGAACCGTCGAGGTCACGCCCACGTCGGCGGGCGGGCGACGGGCCCGCAGCGTCAGCCTGAGCGGGGACGCCGGCATCGTGATCGGCGTGGACTTCGGGCACACCCATCTGCGCGTCGCGATCGGGAACCTCGCCCATCAGGTGCTGGCCGAGGAGGCCGAGCCGCTGGACGTCGACGCCTCCGCCGACCAGGGCTTCGACCGGGCCGAACAGCTGGTCGAACGCCTGATCGCGGCCACCGGCGTGGACCGGACCAAGGTGGCCGGCGTGGGGCTCGGCGTGCCGGGCCCGATCGACGTCGAGTCCGGGACCCTCGGGTCCACCGCGATCCTGCCCGGCTGGGGCGGCACCAAGCCCGCCGAGGAGCTGCGCGGGCGGCTCGGCGTGCCCGTGCACGTGGACAACGACGCCAACCTCGGCGCCCTCGGCGAACTGGTCTGGGGCAGCGGCAAGGGCGTGCGCGACCTGGCGTACATCAAGGTCGCGAGCGGTGTCGGCGCCGGTCTGGTGATCGACGGGAAGATCTATCGCGGCCCGGGCGGCACAGCTGGAGAAATCGGGCATATTACACTCGATGAATCCGGCCCGGTCTGCCGTTGCGGGAACCGTGGCTGCCTGGAGACCTTCGCGGCGGCGCGCTACGTGCTCCCGCTGCTCCAGCCCGGCCACGGCGCCGACCTGACGATGGAAGGCGTCGTACGGCTGGCCAGGGACGGTGACCCGGGCTGTCGTCGGGTGATCGCCGACGTCGGCCGCCACATCGGCAGTGGAGTGGCCAATCTCTGCAATCTGCTGAACCCGAGCCGGGTGGTCCTCGGCGGTGATCTCGCCGAGGCCGGTGAGCTGGTGCTCGGGCCGATCAGGGAGTCCGTCGGCCGCTACGCGATCCCCAGCGCGGCGCGCCAACTGTCCGTTCTTCCGGGGGCGCTTGGCGGCCGTGCGGAGGTGCTCGGAGCGCTCGCCCTCGCCCTCAGCGAGATGGGCGATTCGACCCTTTTGGAGGGGTCCCTTCCCGTGGCGACCCCTGCCTTCACTTAGAGAACGGATGGCACCGTTGCCATCTCGTTAAGGATTTACTTCTTGACGTCGCACGTGTGGCCGAGTTGACTTCCAGCCACCTCGGCCGCAACGACGCGGCCTCGTCAGGGAGGTTTCTGAAGTGAACGCACGTATGCGTCGTGCCGCCGTTGTCGTTGCCGCCGGAGCGATGGCCGTCTCGCTGGCCGCCTGTGGCAGCGCCAAGGAGTCGAAGGGCAGCGACGACTCTTCCTCCGCGTCGGCCAAGAAGGGCGACGACATCACCGTCGGTCTGCTGCTTCCGGAGAACAAGACCGCGCGGTACGAGAAGTTCGACCGGCCGCTGATCGAGAAGAAGATCAGCGAGCTGACGAACGGCAAGGCCAAGGTCGAGTACAACAACGCCCGCCAGGACGCGAACCTGCAGGCCCAGCAGGTCGACACCATGATCACCAACAAGGTGGACGTCCTGATCGTGGACGCGGTGGACGCCAAGGCCATCCAGAACTCGGTCAAGAAGGCCGTGGACGCGGGCATCAAGGTCGTCGCCTACGACCGCCTCGCCGAGGGCCCGATCAGCGCCTACACCTCGTTCGACAACACCCAGGTCGGCAAGACCCAGGGCGAGGCCCTGCTGAAGGCGCTGGGCGCCAAGGCCACCAAGTCCTCCAAGATCGTCATGATCAACGGCTCGGTCACCGACCCGAACGCCAAGCAGTTCAAGGACGGCGCGCACTCCGTCCTCGACAGCAAGGTCACGATCGCCAAGGAGTACGACACCAAGGAGTGGTCGCCGGACAACGCCAACTCCGAGATGGAGGCGGCGATCTCCGCGGTCGGCAAGAAGAACATCGCGGGTGTCTACTCCGCCAACGACGGCATGGCCGGCGGCATCATCACCGCCCTGAAGGCCGCGGGCCTGAGCGTCCCGGTCACCGGCCAGGACGCCGAGCTCGCCGGTGTGCAGCGCATCGTCTCCGGTGACCAGTACATGAGCGTCTACAAGCCGTACGCCCCCGAGGCCGAGGCCGCCGCCGAGATGGCCGTCGCGCTCGCCCAGGGCAAGTCGCTGGACTCGGTCGCCAAGGACAAGGTCTCCAGCGGCTCGCAGAAGGACGTCCCCTCGGTCCTGGTCCCGGTCACCTCGCTGACCAAGGACAACATCAAGGACACCGTGATCAAGGACGGCGTCTACACCGCGGACGAGATCTGCGCCGGCAAGTACAAGGCCGCCTGCGACAAGCTCGGCCTCAACAAGTAAGCGGTCCCCGGTCCCTTCCCGCCGGCGGGTGTTCCCCCCCCGTGAACACCCGCGGTGAAGGCGGCCGGCCGCCCCCAAGGTCCTCCGGCGCCCCGGCGCAACAGACAGCCCCGCAAGCTCGGCGCGGGGCGCCGGACGGTACTCCCCCCAAGTTTCTGCACAACCTCCCGCCGGGTCAGGCGGCGAAGGAGATGGTTCACGTGTCCGCTACGCCCGTGCTGGCGTTGCGCGGGGTCTCCAAGCGATTCGGTGCCGTCCAGGCGCTCACCGACGTAGAGCTCGAGATCCACGCCGGTGAGGTGGTCGCCCTGGTCGGCGACAACGGCGCCGGAAAGTCCACGCTGGTCAAGACGATCGCCGGCGTGCACCCCATCGACGAGGGCGCCATCGAGTGGGATGGCAAGCCCGTGTCGATCAGCAGGCCGCACGACGCCCAGGCACTGGGCATCGCGACCGTCTACCAGGACCTCGCGCTGTGCGACAACATCGACGTCGTCGGCAACCTCTTCCTCGGCCGTGAGCTGAGGAAGTGGGGCGTCCTGGACGAGGTCGAGATGGAGCGCCGCGCCCGCGAGCTGCTCACCACGCTGTCGATCCGCATCCCGAGCGTCCGCATCCCGATCGCCTCGCTCTCCGGCGGTCAGCGCCAGACCGTGGCCATCGCCCGTTCCATGCTCGGCGACCCCAAGCTGGTGATCCTCGACGAGCCCACCGCCGCCCTCGGCGTCGAGCAGACCGCCCAGGTGCTCGACCTCGTGGAGCGCCTGCGCGAGCGCGGCCACGCCGTCATCCTCATCAGCCACAACATGGCGGACGTGAAGGCGGTGGCCGACAAGGTCGCCGTCCTGCGCCTCGGCCGCAACAACGGCATCTTCGAGGTCAAGACGACCTCGCAGGAGGAGATCATCTCCGCCATCACCGGCGCCACCGACAACGCCGTCACCCGCCGTGCGGCCCGTACCTCCGGCATCAACGGGGAGGTTTCCAAGTGAGCATCGACAAGACCTCCGCGAACCTCGACAAGTCGTCCTCGCAGGACGAGCACGCGGTCGAGAACCCCGAGGCCGCGGCCGCCGCGGTGACCGCCGTCGACCCGCGCCTGCTGGTGCAGGAAGAGGGCCTGCTCGGCTACTGGCACGAGTTCAAGCGCAAGATGAAGGCCGGTGAGCTGGGCTCCCTGCCGGTCATCCTCGGCCTGGCGATCATCTGCATCATCTTCCAGGTGCTGAACTCCGAGTTCCTCTCGGCGCAGAACATCAGCAACATCACGGTCACGATGGTCGGCACGGGCATGATCTCCGTGGGCATCGTCTTCGTGCTGCTGCTCGGCGAGATCGACCTGTCGGTCGGCTCGGTCAGCGGCGCGGCCAGCGCCCTCGCCGCCGTCCTCACGGTCAACCAGGGCTGGCCCGAGTGGGTCGCCGTGCTCGTCGCCATCGCCGCCGGTGCCGCCATCGGCGCCCTGCACGGCTTCTTCTTCGCCGTGCTCGGTGCCCCGGCCTTCGCCGTCACCCTGGCCGGCCTGCTCTTCTGGCTCGGCTTCATGCTCAAGGTGCTGGGCGAGGACGGCACGATCAACCTCGACAGCGACGGTCTGATCGGCAAGCTGACCACGTACACGTTCACCGATGTGGCCGCCGCCTACGGCCTGGCCGTCGTCGTGGTCGTCCTGTTCTTCGTCAGCTCCTTCCTCGGCAACCGGCGCCGGGAGGCCGCGGGCGTCCCGTCGCGGCCGGTCAGCGACACGATCCTGCGCACGGTGCTGCTGGCCGTGGTCTCCTTCGCCGCCGCCTACATGTACAACCAGTTCAAGGGTCTGCCGCTGGCCACGGTGATCTTCCTGGCCTTCCTGGTCGGCACGGACTTCGTGCTGCGGCGCACCACCTACGGCCGCAAGGTCTTCGCGCTCGGTGGCAGCGTGGAGGCGTCCCGGCGCGCGGGTATCAACGTCACGGCGGTGCGGATCTCCGTCTTCGCCATCTCCGGTGGCTTCGCCGCCATCGGCGGTCTGTTCCTGGCCTCCAAGATCGCCTCGGCCAACCAGAGCGCCGGTACCGGTGACCTGCTGATGAACGCGATCGCGGCGGCCGTGATCGGTGGCACGTCGTTGTTCGGAGGGCGTGGCCGTACCTGGAACGCCCTGCTGGGTGTGCTGGTGATCGTGTCCATCCAGTACGGTCTCCAGCTGGAGTCCATCGCGGAGCCGGTGAAGTACATGATCACCGCCGCGGTCCTGCTGACCACCGTGGTCATCGACTCCGTCACGCGCAAGACGCAGAAGACGGCCGGGCGCGCGTAGCGCTCGGACACGTCATCGCGCCCGGTGCCGCTCAGGTGCCGGGCGCTGTCGTGTCCCGCACCCGTACACCGGGCGCCAAGCGGGGAACATTAGACTCGACTGGCTCGCGAAAGCTCGATCAGCTCTACTGCAAGGAGGCACTGGTGCCGCTGCTGACCCGCATCAGGGGACCGCGCGATCTGGACCGGCTCAGCCCGGAGGAGCTGGACCAGCTGGCGGAGGAGATCCGGACCTTCCTCGTCCAGGAGGTCTCCAAGACCGGCGGGCACCTGGGTCCCAACCTCGGTGTGGTGGAGCTGACCATCGCCCTGCACCGGATCTTCGAGTCCCCGAAGGACAAGGTCCTGTGGGACACCGGCCACCAGTCGTACGTGCACAAACTGCTCACGGGCCGGCAGGACTTCTCCAGGCTGAAGATGAAGGGCGGCCTGTCGGGCTACCCCGCGCAGAACGAGTCCGAGCACGACGTCATCGAGAACAGCCACGCCTCGACCGTGCTCGGCTGGGCCGACGGCATCGCCAAGGCCAACGAGCTGAAGAAGCGGGACAGCCACGTCGTCGCCGTCATCGGTGACGGCGCCCTGACCGGCGGCATGGCCTGGGAGGCGCTGAACAACATCGCCGAGGCCAAGGACCGCCCGCTCGTCATCGTCGTCAACGACAACGAGCGCTCCTACGCCCCGACCATCGGCGGCCTCGCCAACCACCTGGCGACCCTGCGCACGACCGACGGCTACGAGCGCTTCCTCGCCCGGACGAAGGACATCCTCGACCGCACCCCGGTCGTCGGCAGGCCGCTGTACGAGACCCTGCACGGCGCCAAGAAGGGGCTGAAGGACTTCATCACCCCGCAGGGCATGTTCGAGGACCTCGGCCTGAAGTACGTCGGCCCGATCGACGGCCACGACATCGAGGCGCTGGAGTCGGCGCTGGCCCGGGCCAAGCGGTTCGGCGGCCCGGTCATCGTGCACTGCCTGACCGAGAAGGGCCGCGGCTACCAGCCCGCCCTGCAGGACGAGGCCGACCGCTTCCACGCCGTCGGCAAGATCCACCCGGACACGGGCCTGCCGATCGCCTCCTCCGGCGCCGACTGGACCTCCGTCTTCGGTGAGGAGATGGTCAGGCTCGGCGAGGAGCGCGAGGACGTCGTCGCGATCACCGCGGCCATGCTCCAGCCGGTCGGCCTGGACAAGTTCGCCAAGCGCTTCCCCGACCGCGTGTACGACGTCGGCATCGCCGAGCAGCACGCCGCCGTCTCCGCGGCGGGCCTCTCGTACGGCGGTCTGCACCCGGTCTTCGCGGTGTACGCCACCTTCCTCAACCGCGCCTTCGACCAGGTCCTCATGGACGTGGCCCTGCACAAGCGCGGCGTGACCTTCGTGCTGGACCGGGCCGGTGTCACCGGCACCGACGGCGCCTCGCACAACGGCATGTGGGACATGTCGATCCTGCAGGTCGTACCGGGGCTCCGGCTCGCCGCGCCGCGCGACGCCGACCAGGTGCGGGCGCAGCTGCGCGAGGCCGTCGCCGTCGAGGACGCGCCGACCGTGGTGCGCTTCTCCAAGGGTGCCGTCGGCCCCGCCGTACCCGCCGTCAGCCGCGTCGGCGGGATGGACGTACTGCGCGAGCCCGGCACCGACCGCCCGGACGTGCTGCTGGTCTCCGTGGGCGCCCTCGCCCCGATGTGCCTGGAGATCGCCGAGCTGCTCGACCGGCAGGGCATCTCCACCACCGTCGTCGACCCGCGCTGGGTCAAGCCCGTCGACGAGGCCATGGCCCCGCTGGCCGAACGGCACCGGGTCGTCGTCACCGTCGAGGACAACAGCCGCGCCGGCGGCGTCGGCTCCGCGATCGCCCAGGCCCTGCGGGACGCGGGCGTGGACGTGCCGCTGCGCGACTTCGGCATCCCGCCGCGCTTCCTCGACCACGCCTCCCGCGCCGAGGTCCTCGCCGAGATCGGGCTGACCGCGCCCGACATCGCCCGCCAGGTCACCGGCCTGGTCGCCAGGATCGACGGCCGGTACGACGGCACGGCGGGCGCGGTGGACGCCGTGCAGCCCGCGCGCGACTAGAAACCGCCCCCACGGGCCGGTTCCGCCGCCTCTCCAGGTGGCGGAACCGGCCCGTTTGCGTTTACCTGCCTGTGCCGGGGAATACGGTCCCCGACCCTCTCGATCATGTCGAGGACGACAAGCGTGGGAGGCAGGTACGTGAGCAACGCGCTGTTCCGGACGAAAAACGTCGAGCAGTCCATCCAGGACACCGAGGAACCAGAGCACGCGCTCAAGAAGTCGCTGACCGCCCTGGACCTGACCGTCTTCGGCGTCGGTGTCATCATCGGCACGGGCATCTTCGTCCTCACCGGCACGGCGGCCAAGAACACCGCCGGCCCCGCCGTTTCACTGTCCTTCGTCGTGGCCGGTGTCGTCTGCGCGCTCGCCGCCCTCTGCTACGCCGAGTTCGCCTCCACGGTCCCCGTGGCGGGCTCCGCGTACACCTTCTCCTACGCCTCGCTCGGCGAACTCCCCGCCTGGATCATCGGCTGGGACCTGGTCCTCGAACTGGCGCTCGGTACGGCGGTGGTCGCGGTCGGCTGGTCCGGCTACATCCACTCGCTGCTCGACAACGCGGGCTGGAATCTGCCCGAGGCCCTCTCCGGCAGGGACGGCGCCACGGGCTTCGGCTTCGACATCCTCGCCTCGGCCCTCGTCCTGGTGCTCACCGCCATCCTCGTCATCGGCATGAAGCTGTCCGCGCGGGTCACCTCCGTGGTCGTCGCGATCAAGGTGGCCGTGGTCCTCGTCGTCATCATCGCGGGCGCCTTCTTCGTCCACGGGAGCAACTACGAGCCGTTCGTCCCGAAGGCCCAGTCCGCGGAGGCGGCCGGCAACCTCAAGGCGCCCCTGATCCAGCTGATGTTCGGCTGGGCGCCCTCCAACTTCGGCGTCATGGGCATCTTCACGGCGGCCTCCGTGGTGTTCTTCGCCTTCATCGGCTTCGACGTCGTCGCCACCGCCGCCGAGGAGACCCGCAACCCGCAGCGGGACGTCCCGCGCGGCATCCTGGGCTCCCTGATCATCTGCACCACGCTGTACGTCGCCGTGTCCATCGTCGTGACCGGCATGCAGAAGTACAGCGCGCTGTCCATCGAGGCGCCGCTCGCCGACGCGTTCAAGGCCACGGGGCATCCCTGGTACGCGGGCCTGATCAGCTTCGGCGCCGCCGTCGGACTGACCACGGTGTGCATGATCCTGCTGCTCGGCCAGTCCCGCGTCTTCTTCGCCATGAGCCGCGACGGACTGCTGCCCCGCTTCTTCTCGCACACCCACCCGCGGTTCCGCACCCCGTACCGCTCGACCATCCTGCTCGGCGTGGTCATCGCGATCGTGGCCGGCTTCACCAGCCTGAGTGAACTGGCCGAACTGGTGAACATCGGCACCCTGTTCGCGTTCATCGTCGTCGCCCTCAGCGTCATCATCCTGCGCCGGACCCGCCCCGACCTGCACCGCGCCTTCCGCACCCCCTGGGTCCCGGTCGTCCCGATCGTGTCCGTGTGCGCCTCGCTCTGGCTGATGCTCAACCTGCCCGCGGAGACCTGGATCCGGTTCGCCCTCTGGATGGTCGTCGGCTTCGTCGTGTACTTCCTCTACGGCCGCTCGCACAGCCGCCTGGGCCTGCGCCAGGCGGCCGAGGCGGACGAGGACGCCCGCCCGCCGCACGGAACCGTCCCGTAGCGCACAGACTCCCGCCCCGGCCCCGTATGTCCCGCTTCGGCTGGGAGTGCGGGGCCGGATAGCGTGCTGCCCATGCTCGCCGTCCCGCTCGCTCCCGTACGGACCACGGTCACCCGGACGGCGTACTGGGCGCGGCTCGTGCCCCTGCTGGCGGCCCTGGCCTGCGTCACCCGCGTCCCCTCCTTCGTCCAGCCGCTGTGGAACCCGGACGAGGGCTTCCTCGCCGTACAGGCGCGGCTGCTCGCCCAGGGCGGAGAGCTGTACGACACGGTGGTGGACCGCAAGCCACCGCTGCTGCCCTGGCTTTACCAGGCCGCGTTCGCGCTCTGCGGCTCCGGCTCGCTGACCCCGCTGCGGGTCCTCGCCGTCCTCGCCCAGCTGCTCACCGCCGCCCTGCTGGCCTCCGTGGCCCGCCGCCGCTGGGGCGACCGGGCCGGCCGTACCGCCGGGATGCTGTACCTGCTGATCTCGATCGGGCTCAACCCCGAGGACGCCCAGGCCGCCACCTTCGAGGTGTTCATGCTGCCCGGCACGGCCGCCGCCCTGTGGTGCGCCGACCGCGGGCGCTGGGGCGCCGCCGGGGCCGCCGTCGCCGCCGCCTTCCTGACCAAGCAGACCGGGGGAGCGGTGCTGCTGCCGGTGGTCTGGCTGCTGCACCGGCAGGGCGGCCCGCGCGCCGGCCTGCCGCGCCTGGCGGCCGGGTTCGCCGTCCCGGTGCTCGGCGTGGCCCTGGCGACGGATCCGGGCGGCTTCCTGTTCTGGACGGTGACCGGCTCCGCCACGTACGCCTCCGTCACCGGTTCCGAACTCCACGTCCTGGTCCGCGCGCTGACCAACACCGCGATCCTGGCGGCGGCTTCGGCGGGACTGCTCCCGCCGGTCGCACGGGCCCTGCGCGGCGCCCGCACCGGTGCCCCCGAGCTGTGGCTGTGGCTGGCCTCCTCCGCCGCCGCCGTGGTCCTCGGCTGCCACTTCTTCGGCCACTACTACCTGCAACTCACCCCGCCGCTCGCCCTGCTGGCCACCGCCGCGCTGCGCGGCCTGCCCCGGGAGCGGCACCTGACGGCCGTCCTCACCTCGGTCTGCTCCTGCGCCGTCTTCGTCGGCTGGGGCCTGCTCGCCCCGCGCCCCGAACTGGCGCACGCCGAGCGGCTGGCGGCGGCCCTCGCACACCGCACGGCACCCGCCGACCGGGTCCTCGTGTGGGGCATACACCCGGAGACGTACTGGCTGGCGGGCCGTACCCCGGCCACCCGCTATCTCACCGCGGGCCTGCTCACCAACTACAGCGGAGGCCGGGACGGACCCCAGGTCGGCGAGAAGTACGCCGTCGCGGGCACCTGGCCGGTCTTCCGCCGGGAGATGACCGCGCACGCCCCCGTCCTGGTCGTCGACGACTCCCGGGGCGAGCCGTACGCCCCCGGCCGCCTGCCCACGCTGCGCCGGCTGCTCACGGCCGGCTACGAGGAGGTGGGCCGGGTGGACGGCGCGGTGCTGTACGCCCGGGTGCCGGGCCCCTGACACCGGCGGCTCAGCCCCAGACGGCGCGCGGCCCGGTCACCTCCGCGCCCAGCTCCGTGACCCGCCGCCGCAGCTCGCGGTCGGCGGTCACCACCAGGCGGGCCCGGCCGGGGCTCCCGGCGACCAGCTCCACGATCCGGTCGTCCCCGCTGCCCGGCGCCGACTCCACCCGCACGCCCGGCACCGACGTCACGCCCCGGGCCGCGCCCTCGACCACGAGCACGATCTCCACCGGTTCCGGATGCCCGGGCAGGCCCTCGCCCGCCAGCCGGTCCCGCAGCCGCTCGGCCGCCCCCCTGCGGTCCCGCCACCAGCCGTCCGGGCGCGAGCCGACGACGTTCGCGCCGTCCACGATGACGAGCGGCGGGGCGGGGGAGGGCACGGCGGGCAACGGGTCGCTCATGCCGCAAGGGTGCCATGCCCCAGGCCGGGGGCCGGGCCCCGCGGCCGGGGGCGAGCGGCTTAGAGTGAACCGGTGAACGGCGACTGGCTCCTTCGCGGCCGAGACGGCCGGCTGAGTGTCTACCAACTGTCGGGCGACGCCGTCCTGTGCCGGGCGGAGCTCGGAGCCGGCGGCCCGTGGTCCGCCCCCCGCAAGGTGGGCGGCGAGCAGAGACTGCACCCCGTCCTGGCCGTCGGCCAGGGCGCCGACGGCTATGCCCACCTGGCCTCCTGGCGGCCCACCGTCAAGGGCGAGGCCGGGCTGGTGCACTCCACCCACTTCCGCCCGCACCTGGCGGCCCTGGACTGGCACCCGATCGGCCACCCGAACAGGACGGGCGACCGCACCGGCACGCCCGCCGTCGCGGTCGACGCACAGGGCCGCGCCCATGTCTTCGTCCCGAACCGCGGTGGCGGGGTGAGCATGGTCATGCAGAAGGAGAAAGGCGGCTGGGATCCCTGGCGGGACCTGAAGGGCCGCGAGGTACGGGACGGACTGGCCGCGGTCGCGGGGGAGTCGGGGCGGGTCGAGCTGTACGCGGCCGTCTCGCAGGGCCTGCTGTACTGGCGTCAGGAGAAACCGGGCGCCCAGCCCGTGCTCCAGGAGGCCCTGGAGGCCCCGGTCCGCCAGGGTACCCTGCGCGCCCTGGCCACCTCCCCGGAGAGCACGACCGTCTTCTACACCGACACCTCGGGCGGCCTGTGCGCCTGGCGCCCGGGCGGCGAGCCCGTCACCGTGCTGCCCGCCGCGGGCCCCGGCCCGGTGTCGGCGGTCCGCTGCGACCTGGACGGCCACGACTGCACCCTGCTGGTCCAGCGGTCGGAGAACCGCCGGGTCGCCTTCGCCGCGTATCCGACCGAGCGGGAGTCGGCGGGCGCCTGGTGGACCGAGTCGGGACCCGAGCTGCCGCTGGACGCGCTGGTGTCCCTGACGACGGACGAGACGGGGCGGGTGGTGGCGGCGACGGCATCCCCGTCGACCGGGAACCTCCTGCTGACCCGGCGCAAGGACGAGCCGGGGCTGGCACTGGAGGCGTGGCGGCAGATCTGAGCCGGCGGCCGACGGATGAAGAAGACGGATAGGGAAGGCTGATGCGGTGACAACGCGTGACCTGAGGTTCGGTCTCTACGCGGACGAGGAGGGGCTGGCCCTGGTCGAAGGGATCGTCCGCCGGGCGGTGGAACCGCGCAGTGCCCGGATCCTGCGCTGGAGTGTCGCCCGCACCGTCGTCGACGGCGGGCTGACGACCGCCTACCTGTACGACCATCTGGCGGAACAGTGGGCCGTCGAGAACCCCGGCCGCGCCGGCGGCGCGCGCCGGCCCGTCGAGCTCCACGTCCGGCTGGCGTGTTCCCTGCGGACCTGGCGCGCGATCCGCAAGACGGTCATCAGGGACCTGTGTCCCGAGGGCACGGCCCCGCACACCTGCCGTGTCCCCTGGAGCGCGTGGTGACGTGAGGGCCCTGCCCGGCGGCCGGCCGGGACGCCGATGCCCGGCACACCCCAGGGTGTGCCGGGCATCGTCCGTACGCGGTGCCTTACGCGGGCACGCTCGCCACGCCCGGGTCGAGGAACTTCTTGCCGTTCACCCGCTCCGAGACGCCCTCACGGTCCAGGTACGGCGTGATGCCGCCCAGGTGGAAGGGCCAGCCGGCGCCGGTGATCAGGCACAGGTCGATGTCCTGGGCCTCGGCGACGACGCCCTCGTCGAGCATGAGCCCGATCTCCTGCGCGACCGCGTCGAGCACGCGGTCGCGCACCTGCTCCTCGGTGAGCACGGAGTCGCCCTGCTTCAGCAGCGCGGCGACCTCGGGGTCCAGCTCCGGCTTGCCGCTGTCGTAGACGTAGAAGCCGCGCTTGCCCGCCTTGACGACGGCTGCGAGGTTCGGGGAGACCGTGAAGCGGTCCGGGAAGGCCCGGTTGAGGGTCTCCGAGACGTGCAGACCGATCGCCGGGCCCACCAGCTCCAGGAGGACCAGCGGGGACATCGGAAGACCGAGCGGCTCGATCGCCTTCTCGGCGACCTCGACCGGGGTGCCCTCGTCGATGACGTTCTGGATCTCGCCCATGAAGCGGGTCAGGATGCGGTTCACGACGAACGCCGGGGCGTCCTTGGTGAGGACCGCGGTCTTCTTCAGCTTCTTGGCGACGGCGAACGCGGTCGCGAGCGACGCGTCGTCGGTCTTCTCGCCGCGGACGATCTCCAGCAGCGGCAGGATCGCGACCGGGTTGAAGAAGTGGAAGCCGACGACCCGCTCGGGGTGCCGCAGCTTCGACGCCATCTCCGTCACGGACAGCGAGGAGGTGTTGGTGGCGAGGATCGCGTGCGCCGGGGCGACCGCCTCGACCTCCGCGAACACCTGCTGCTTGACACCGATCTCCTCGAACACGGCCTCGATGATGAAGTCCGCGTCCGAGAAGCCCTCCGCCTTGTCCAGGACACCGGTCACCAGCGCCTTGAGGCGGTTGGCCTTGTCCTGGTTGATGCGGCCCTTGCCGAGCAGCTTGTCGATCTCGGCGTGGACGTAGCCCACACCCTTGTCGACGCGCTCCTGGTCGATGTCCGTCAGGACGACGGGCACCTCCAGGCGGCGCAGGAAGAGCAGGGCGAGCTGGCTGGCCATCAGACCGGCGCCGACGACACCGACCTTGGTGACCGGGCGCGCCAGGTTCTTGTCCGGGGCACCGGCGGGACGCTTGCCGCGCTTCTGCACCAGGTTGAAGGCGTAGATGCCGGAGCGCAGTTCGCCACCCATGATCAGGTCGGCGAGGGCCTGGTCCTCGGCGTCGAAGCCCGCCTGGAGGTCGCCGTCCTTGGCGGCCGCGATGATGTCGAGGGCGCGGTAGGCGGCCGGAGCGGCCCCGTGCACCTTGCCGTCGGCGATGAAGCGGCCCTTGGCGACGGCCTGGTCCCAGGCCTCACCGCGGTCGATCACCGGGCGCTCGACCTTGACGTCGCCCTTGAGGACGTTCGCGGTCCAGATCAGCGACTGCTCCAGGAAGTCGGCGCCCTCGAAGATCGCGTCCGCGATGCCGAGGTCGAAGACCTGCTTGCCCTTGAGCTGCTTGTTCTGGTTCAGCGAGTTCTCGATGATGACCGAGACGGCCTTCTCCGCGCCGATCAGGTTCGGCAGCAGCGCGCAGCCGCCCCAGCCCGGGACCAGGCCCAGGAAGACCTCGGGGAGGGAGAACGCCGGGATCGCCTGGGAGACGGTCCGGTAGGAGCAGTGCAGGCCGACCTCGACGCCGCCGCCCATCGCCGCACCGTTGTAGTACGCGAAGGTCGGGACCGCGAGGCCCGCGAGGCGCTTGAAGACCTCGTGGCCGCCCTTGCCGATGGCCAGCGCGTCCTCGTGCCGCTTCAGCAGCTCGACGCCCTTGAGGTCGGCGCCGACGGCGAAGATAAAGGGCTTGCCGGTGATGCCGGCACCGACGATCTCGCCGTCGGCCGCCTCCTTCTCGACCTGGTCGATGGCGGTGTTGAGGTTCGCCAGCGAGGCCGGACCGAAGGTGGTCGGCTTGGTGTGGTCGAAGCCGTTGTCGAGGGTGATGAGCGCAAAGCGCCCCGCACCGAACGGCAGGTCGAGGTGGCGTACGTGCGCGGACGTCACGACCTCGTCGGGGAACAGCTCGGCCGCACCCTTCAAAAGCTCAGCGGTGGTGCTCACTTGTCCCCCTCGAAGTGCGGGTTCTCCCAGATGACCGTCGCGCCCATGCCGAAGCCGACGCACATGGTGTTCAGGCCGTAGCGGACGTGCGGCTGCTCCTCGAACTGGCGGGCCAGCTGCGTCATCAGACGGACGCCGGAGGAGGCCAGCGGGTGGCCGTAGGCGATGGCGCCGCCGTACTGGTTGACGCGCGCGTCGTCGTCGGCGATGCCGTAGTGCTCCAGGAAGGCGAGGACCTGGACGGCGAAGGCCTCGTTGATCTCGAAGAGACCGATGTCGGAGATGGACAGGCCCGCCTGGGCGAGGGCCTTCTCCGTGGCCGGGATCGGGCCGTAGCCCATGACCTCGGGCTCCACGCCCGCGAAGGCGTAGGAGACCAGGCGCATCTTGACCGGCAGGTTGTTCTCGCGGGCGAAGTCCTCGCTCGCGATGATCGAGGCGGTGGCGCCGTCGTTCAGGCCGGCCGCGTTACCGGCGGTGACCCGGCCGTGGACGCGGAACGGGGTCTTGAGGCCCTGCAGGTTCTCCAGGGTCGTACCCGGGCGCATCGGCTCGTCGGCGGTGACCAGGCCCCAGCCGGTCTCGCCGGCCTCGGCGTTGGTGCGGCGCACCGAGATCGGCACCAGGTCCTGCTGGATCTTGCCGTCGGCGTACGCCTTGGCGGCCTTCTCCTGCGAGCGCACGGCGTACTCGTCGGCGCGCTGCTTGGTGATGGTCGGGTAGCGGTCGTGCAGGTTCTCGGCGGTCATGCCCATGAACAGGGCGGACTCGTCGACGAGCTTCTCCGACACGAAGCGCGGGTTCGGGTCGACGCCCTCGCCCATCGGGTGGCGGCCCATGTGCTCGACACCACCGGCGATGACGGCGTCGTAGGCGCCGAACGCGATCGAACCGGCGGTGGTCGTCACGGCGGTCAGGGCGCCGGCGCACATGCGGTCGATCGAGTAGCCCGGGACGGACTGCGGAAGGCCCGCGAGGATGCCGGCCGTGCGGCCGAGGGTCAGGCCCTGGTCGCCGATCTGCGTGGTCGCGGCGATGGCGACCTCGTCGATCTTCTTCGGGTCCAGACCGGGGTTGCGGCGCAGCAGCTCCCGGATCGCCTTCACGACGAGGTCGTCGGCCCGGGTCTCGTGGTAGATGCCCTTCGGGCCCGCCTTGCCGAACGGGGTGCGGACGCCGTCGACGAAGACGACGTCCCTGACGGTACGAGGCACGATGGCTCTCCTCCAGGGTGCGGGATGGCACTACTGCTGCGCGGCACGCTGAGCGCGCGCTCAGGTCCATGCTACTTATGAGTAACGTAGCTGCCCAGCCCCCTCCGCCACAGCGGTGAACGTCACACCTCCGGCGTCGGCCGGGCCACCCCGTAGATCCGGCCGCGGTGCACCCCCTCTGGCTGACGCTCCGGCACTCGCGGTCCTCGCCGCCGCCCCTTCCGTCTCGCCCGCACCGCACTCCCGTCACTCCCGCCACTCCCGTCCGTGCGGCCCACGGGCCGGGGTTTTCGCCGTTCAAGGCTGGAAGTTGTGAAGGACCGGTGCCGAAAAGTGTGCGCGACCGGGGCTCCGTACCGACGACCGGGAACTCTTTTCGGCCCCCCGGACGGTGCTGATTGCGAGGCGCGTGAGGCCGATGCTAATGTGCCGCGATATACAGTGTAGAGGAGGTTGGTGTGACTGACCCGGAATCCCATCGGCGACGCTGGTGGATCCTCGGTGTCTTATCCCTTTCCCTGCTGACCGTCGTGCTCGACAACACGGTTCTCAACGTCGCCCTGCCCTCGCTGGTGAGGGACTTGGGCGCGAGCACCGCGGAAACCCAATGGATAGTCAATTCGTACTCGCTCTCCCAGGCGGGCCTGCTGCTCACCGCCGGCAACGCGGCGGACCGGTACGGCCGCAAGCGAGCGCTGCTCTTCGGCCTCGCCGTCTTCGGGCTGGGGTCCGCCGGCGCCGCCTTCTCCGCCACCCCGGTCCAGCTCATCCTCACCCGCGCCTTCATGGGGATCGGCGGATCCTTCCTCATGACCACCACGTTGGCGCTGGTCATGCAGATCTTTCCGGATGCCGAGCGCCCCAGGGCCATCGGGGTCTGGGCCGGAGTCAGCGCCCTCGGGTTCACCGCCGGGCCCGTGGTCGGCGGATTCATGCTCGACCACGCGTGGTGGGGGTCGATCTTCCTCATCAACCTCCCCGTGGCGGCCGTCAGTATCGTCGCGGTGATCCTCCTGGTGCCCGAGTCACGCAATCCCACGGGCGGCCGCCCCGATCTCCTGGGAGCTTTCCTGTCCGTCGCCGCAATGGTCGGCATCGTTTACGCGGTCGTCGTCAGCCCGGAAAAAGGTTGGGGGTCGGGTGAAACCCTGGTTCCCGGCCTGGCGGGACTTCTCCTCATGGGCGTGTTCATTCAGTGGGAGCGACATATAAGTCACCCGATGCTCAGCATGTCGCTATTCCGGGATCGTATGTTCGGCTTCGCCGCAGCTGGCGGTATTCTCGTCGCCTTCGGAATGAGCGGCGCCCTGTTCCTCCTCACCCAGTATTTGCAGTTCCTGGAGGGATTCAGCCCGATCAAGGCGGGATTCGCGACCGCCCCGATGGCGGCGACCGTCGTGGTGTTCAACCTGACGGGGTTCGGTGCCCGGGTGCTGCGCCGGACGGGCCCCGGCCGTGCCGTCATGGTGGGCGTCCCGCTGATCGCCGTGGGAACGGCGACGGCCGGGTTCTTCGTCGGACACGGCTACTGGGGAATCCTCGTGGGGCTGGTCCTGATCGGTTCCGGCGTCGGACTCGCCATGCCCGCCGTGGCGAACTCCATCATGACCGCCATCTCCCGCACCCGCGCGGGCACCGGCGCCGGGGTCAACGGAACGCTCCAGGAACTCGGCGCCAGCCTGGGGGTGGCCGTTCTGGGCGCCCTGGTCTCCGCGCGCTTCGCGTCCTCACTGCCGGACGCCCTGCAGGCGGAGGGACACCAGTCCCTGCCGGCCACCCTGGCGAAGGCGGCGGCCCTGCCGGGCTCCGCGGGCCTCGTCGAGGACGCGCGGCACGCCTTCGTCTCCGGCCTGTCCACCAGCCAGCTCATCGGTGCGGCCCTGCTCCTCGTCGGCGGTCTCGTCGTGGGCCGCAACCTCCGCCGTGCCGAGCGTACCGGCGGGAGCCCGACCGGGCAGAACGGTCCACAGAGCCCGAGATCTCCGTCCCCGGCGAACGCCCACGAGTGACGGGCAGTGGGTGCGCGCGGGCGGTGACGGCCCGTCGGCGCACCCCGCGGGCCGCCTGGGTCCGCGCCCCGGGACTCACGCGCCCAGCCAGGCCACCAGGTCCCGCTTGAGGACCTTCCCGCTCGCGCCGACGGGCAGCGCGTCGACGAACTCCACGCGCCGCGGATACTTGTACGCCGCCATCCGCTGCCTGCTCCAGGCCACCAACTCGGCGGCGAGCCCAGGACCGGGCGCCGCCCCGGCCGCCGCGATCACCACCGCGCAGACCTCCTCGCCGTGCGTGGTGTCCGGAACACCGACGACGGCGACCTGAGCGACGGCCGGGTGCCGCATCAGGACCTCCTCGATCTCGCGGGGATACACGTTGTAGCCGTTGCGCAGGACCATGTCCTTCTTGCGGTCCACGAGGGTGAGACAGCCCTCCTCGTCCTTCAGGCCGAGGTCGCCGGAGCGGAACCAGCCGTCCACCATCACCTCGGCCGTCGCCTCCGGCCGGTTGAGGTAGCCGGCCATCACGTTGTGGCCGCGGATGACCACCTCGCCGATCTCGTTCGGCGGGACCAGCTCGATCCGGCCCTCCACATCGGGCCGGGCGATCCCGACGTCGACCCCCCAGACCGGCCGGCCCACCGTACCCGGGCGGCGCGGCCACGCCGGCTGGTTGTAGGCGACCACCGGCGAGGTCTCGGTCAGGCCGTACCCCTCGTAGATCGGGCAGCCGAACACCTCCTCGAACTCTTCCAGGACCGTCACCGGCAGCGCCGATCCCCCGGAGAACGCCCGGTCGAGACGCGGCCGCCGGCCGCTCCGGCCGACGGCGTCGAGCAGGGCGATGTACATCGTCGGCACGCCCATGAACACTGTGCACCGGTGGGTCACCATGAGCTCCAGCGCGCGCGGGGCGTCGAAGCCCGGCATCAGCACCATCGTCCCGCCGGCCCGGAAACACACGCCCATGCCGCAGAGCTGGCCGAAGGTGTGGAACAGCGGCAGTACCCCGAGCAGCACGTCATCGGCCCGGAAGCCGAAGGGGGAGAGCATCGACACGGTGATGTTCATCGTGACGTTGAGGTGGGTGAGCATCGCCCCCTTGGGCCGGCCGGTGGTGCCGGAGGTGTAGAGGACCAGCGCGACGTCGTCGGGCTCACAGGGGTGGTAGGTGCCGACGGGGACGGCCCCCTCGGCGAGCGCGTCCAGCCGGGGGCCCGCGCAGTCGTCGTCCGCCAGCACCGTGAGCACCGGAACACCGGCCGTCTCGGCGGCCGGACGGCCCTCGCCGAGCAACGGCGCGGCACAGACCAGCGCGACGGCCCCGGAGTCCCGCAGCGCGTAGGCGATCTCGTCCGCCTTGAGGAGCGCGTGCAACGGCACCACGGTCGCGCCGAGCGCCAGGGCCCCGAAGTACACCCGGGGGAAGTGCGGCGTGTTGGACATCAGCAGCGCGACCCGGTCACCCGGGCCGATCCCACGGCTCCTCAGCACGGACGCGTACTGTCTCGCCTGTTCCCACAGACTCCGGTAGGTGACCTCCTCCGACTCGCAGACGACGGCCGGGTGGTCCGGGCGACAGGCCGCCGACTCGGCGAGTACGGCTGCCAGGGAGAGGGACATAGGGGCTCCACACGTCGATCGGGTTGCATGCGAAAGCGGCCGGTGGCGGGCACCGGCGGTGCCGTACGGGACGAAGGGCGGGCGGCGGCCCGCCGGACGGCTGCCGGACGCGCTCGGCGACCGCACGGGGCGCCGGCGGCCGGAGGGTTCACCCACCGTCCGCCGGCGCCCCGGACCTCTCGGCGGTGCGGCCCGTGCATGAGGGCCGGGCCGGCGAGGGTCAGGCCTCCCGGACCCCGCCGCCACGGGGCAGTTCCAGCTCCTGCCAGACATCATCGAGGGCGTCGGCGAACTTCTCGACATCGGCGGTCGTATGGGTCGCGGAGGGCGTGGCCCGCAGGATCTCCTGACCGGCCCGGACGCTCGGCGCGTTGATGGACTGCACGTAGACCCCGTACCGGTCCAGGAGCAGGGCGCACGCCGCACGGCAGCGCTCGTCGTCGCCGACGAGCACGGACACGATGTGGCTCTCGGACGACAGGAACGGGATACCCCGCTCGGTGAGCAGCCGGTGGAGCAGCCGCGCGTTCTCCGCGAGCCGCCGGCGCTCCTCCTCGGACGACCGCAGATGCCGCACCGCGGCGAGGGCGCCGGCGACGGTGGCCGGCGGGAGCGAGGTGGTGAAGATGAACGGCCGCGAGAAGCCGCGCACGGACTCGACCAGGGCCGCGGGACCGGCGATGTAGCCGCCGGACGTGCCGAAGCCCTTGGCCAGCGTGCCCATGATGACCGTGAAGTCGTCCGCGATCCCCTCGCGCGCCGCGATTCCCGCGCCCTCGGGACCGTACATGCCGACCGCGTGCACCTCGTCGAGGAAGGTGGTGGCACCGAACCGCTCGGCGAGTTCGGCCATCTCGGCGAGCGGCGCGACATCACCGGACATGGAGTACACCGACTCCAGGACGATCAGCTTCGGGCGGTCCGGGTCGGCCGCGGCCAGCAGCTCTTCGAGGTGGGCGACGTCGTTGTGGCGGAAGATGCGCTTGTCCGCGCCGCTGTGGCGCAGGCCGTCGATGATGGACGCGTGGTTCAGCTCGTCGGAGAAGACCAGCGTGTCCGGGGCGCGTCCGGCGATGACGGACAGCGAGCCGTCGTTGGCCGTGTAGCCGGAGGGGAAGATGACGGCGGCTTCCTTGCCGTGCAGCGCCGCGAGTTCCTTCTCCAGCAGCACGTGGAGGTGATTGGTGCCGCTGATGTTGCGCGAACCGCCCGCGCCGGCACCGAACGCGTCGACGGCCTCCTTCACGGCTTCCATGACGGCGGGGTTCTGTCCCATGCCGAGGTAGTCGTTGCTGCACCACACGTTGATGTCACGGTCGGTGTCCTCGAGCGACCGGCGCGCGACGGCGCTGGGAAACTTCCCCGCACGCCGGCCGACCTCCAGGAACTCCCGCCACTGGGCGCCGAATTCCGTCATCTCGCGGGAGAAGAACTCCAGGTGCTGGTTCATTGCGCTGACTCGCTCTCCATGTGCTAGCGGTTCGAAGATAAGAGGTGTGTGACGCGTCGGGGGCCCATGGCGGAGCGCGTCCGGTTCCGCGGCCCGGTGCTACGGCGGCCAGAGGCCGTTCAGCGTCTGCCGGTCCGCCCGGAGACTCTTGGGGAGCCGGAAAGCCGGGCTAGCCGGCGGACGCCGCTCCCGCCTCGGCACGCAGGAGTTGCTTGTCGGGCTTGCCCGAAGCGGTGAGCGGCAGACGCTCCCGCAGCGTGATGACGGCCGGGGCGTGGAACGGCGACAGGACGGCGGCGACGTGCGCGCGCAGCTCGGCCGCCCACTCCTCCGGCCCCGAAGGCTCCGAAGGCCGCGACGGCTCAGAGCCGGTGCCCGAGGAGACGTCCCCGCCCCGGTGCGGAACCACCGCGGCGTGCACGTGCTCGACCTCGTCACCGTCCCGGACCCCGAAGACCGCCGCCTGGGCGACCCGCGGGTGGAACAGCAACGCGCTCTCCACGGCGGTGGGATGGACCTTCTCGCCCTTGCTCTTGATCACATCGCCGAGCCGTCCGACGAGCCGCAGGTGGCCCTCGTCGTCCAGGTGGCCGAGGTCACCGGTGTGGAGCCAGCCGTCGCGCAGCACGGTCCGGGACCGCTCGTCGTCGCCCCAGTACCCGTCCATCATGACCGGCGAGCGCACACACACCTCGCCGGTCGTCGCCGTCGGCAGCTCCCGTCCGGTCTCCGGGTCCCGGACGACGACCTCCACGCCCGGAATCGGGCGTCCGGCGCCGTCGAGGAGCTCCGGCCGGAAGTGGTCGGGGGGCGTCAGCACGCTGATGCCCCAGCTCTCCGTCGTCCCGTAGGTCTGGATCAGGATGGGGCCCAACGCCCGCACGGCCTGCTCCAGACGGGCCGGGGACGCCGGGCAGCCACCGTAGATGAGCTGCTGGAGGCTGCCCAGGTCGGCCGAGGCGAAATCCGGGTGGTCGATGAGCGCGTAGATGTGCGGCACGGCCAGGAAGGAGCGGGTCACACGGTGCGCGTACACCGCGTCCAGGAACCGTCCCGCGTCGAACTCCTCGTGCAGTACGACCGTACCGCCCGAGGTGATGGTCGCGTCCACCATGGGACCGATCGTGTGACTGAGCGGGGTGGTGACGAGCATCCGCGGCCGGCTGCCGGAATCCACGGTGGTGGCCACCATGTGGTTCCACGCGGCCAGCGAGCGTCGCACGCCCTTGGGCCGGCCGGTGGAACCACTGGTGTACGTGGTGACGGCGGGGACCCGGGGCATGAGCGACGCCAGCGCGGCGGGGTCGGTGCGGATCCCCCCTTCGCCGGCCTCCGCGGTGAGGTCGAGGAACCCGTCGGCGGGACCCTCCAGGCACGCCAGGGCGAGCGGCCCCGGCACATGGGCGCGGACCGCCCGCGCCTGCACCGCCCCGGCCGCGTCGGCGACCAGCAGCGTGGCCCCGGTCTCCGTCAGGGCGGTGGCCTGAGCGGCCGCGGGCAGGACGGCCCCGGAGGTCGCCGCGTTGGTGGAACCGACGTGCACCACGCCCGCACCGAGCAGATGCGCCGCGTACCGCGCCACCAGCATGTCCGGGCTGTTCGGCGCCGTGAGGACGCCCAGCACGGTCCCCGGCCCCACCCCGTGGGCCGCGAGGCCGGCCGCCGCCGTGACGACCGTCCCGGAAAGCTCCCCTGCGGTATGGACGCGGTCGCGCCACCGTACGACGACGCGCTCCGGCTCCTCGCCCAGTGCCGCGAGGAGGCTGCCCACGTAGTGGGGGTGCTCCCGCGCCGGACGCGCGGGAGCGGACTGCGGTTGCGAGGTCATGCCGTGGAGGCCTCCGCCGCGACCTGCTCGGCCGCGCGGACGACGCTGCGGGGCCGCATGTCGGTCCACTGGGCCTCGATGTGGTCCAGGCACTCCTGCCGGCCGGCCTTCCCGAGTGCGATGCTCCAGCCCGCCGGGACGTCCAGGTAAGCGGGCCAGAGCGAGTACTGCCCCTCGTCGTTCACCAGCGCCAGGTATGCGTCGTCGTTGTTCTCGAAGGGATTGGACACGGTCGTGTACCTCTCTGTTGTTTCTTGTTGCGCTCGTGGGCGGCGCGGTTCGCGCCGCCCACGTCGGTGTTCTCCGCGCGGGGGCCGGAAAGCGGATGGTCCGCGGTGCTCAGCCGGTCGTGCCAAGCTTGTCCGCGACCACCTTCGCGATCTCGGCGAGCGGACCCGGCTGCACCATGTTCCGGTGCTCGCAGGCGATCGGGTGGTCCTCGATGCGGCCCTCGACGTGCGGCCGCCAACTCCGCGCCGTGGGGGCCTTGTCGTCCCGCCCCAGCGTGGCGGTGAAGTGCAGGAGATCGCCCCGGAAGCGGACCGGATCGAACCCGGCGATCAGCTTGTTGTTGTTGATGAAGACGTCCATGAGCGCCGTGGTGCTCCGCTCGTCGAGACTGGCGAGCGCGCTGCCCTCCTGCCGCAGGACGTCCAGCGCGCCCGCCCGGTCGAGCCCCTGCTCCCCGGCCGGACCGGGGTCGACGCCGACGAAGTGCAGGAGGTCGGCGAGGAGTTCCCGCTCCAGGCCCCCCGCCGCGTCGTGGTCCTGTTCCGGAACGACCGGATAGGCGTCGAGCATGCCCAGCAGGGCCACCGTCTCGCCCTTCTCCTGGAGCCGGGTGGCGATCACGTGCGCCACCATGCCGCCGAAGGACCAGCCCAGCAGGTGGTACGGGCCCTCGGGCTGCACCGTCCTGATCTGCTCCAGGTAGTCGTCGGCCATCTCCTCGACGGTCGCCGGCAGCCGGGTCGCCTCGGCGAGCCCCCGGGCCTGGAGCCCGTAGATCGGCCTGTCCGGTTCCAGGTGCTGGAGCAGCCCGGCGTAGCACCAGCTCAGGCCGCCGCCGGGGTGGATGCAGAAGAGCGGGGGAAGGGTGCCGTTGGCCCGCAGCGGCAGGAGGACGTCCAGAGCGCTGTCGCTGGTGTCCACGCCCAGCCGTTCGGCCAGGCCGGCCACGGTCGGGGCCTCGAACACACTGCGGATCGACAGCTCCACACCGAGCAGGTCGTGGACCCGGTTGATCAGCCGCGTCGCCAGCAGGGAATGGCCGCCGAGGTCGAAGAAGCTGCTGTCGATGTCGACCCGGTGCATGCCCAGGACTTCGGCGAAGACGCCGCACAGGATCTCCTCCTGGGGCGTGCGCGGACCGCGCCCGGAGGACGCCGTGTCGAGCACCGGCGCGGGCAGCGCCCGGCGGTCCACCTTGCCGCTGGGGGTCAGCGGCAGCGCGTCCAGCACGACCACCGCGGACGGCACCATGTGCTCCGGCAGCGCACCGGCCAGGTAGGTGATGCCCGCCAGGTAGGTGCGCAGGGCCGGGACGTCCACCTCGCGTCCGGGGACGGGCACGACATAGCCGACCAGGCGCCCCTCGCCCGGACCGTCGGTCCGCAGCGCCACCGCCGCCTGGGACACGTCCGGATGCCCGGCCAGCACCGTCTCGATCTCGCCGAGTTCCACGCGCATACCGCGGACCTTGACCTGGGAGTCGGCCCGGCCGATGTACTCCAGCTCTCCCGCGGTGTTCCAGCGGACCAGGTCACCGGTGCGGTACATGCGCTCGCCCGGGCCGCCGTACGGGTCGGCGACGAAGCGTTCCGCGGTCAGTCCCGGGCGGTCCCAGTAGCCGCGGGCCAGGGCGGTGCCCGCGAGGTACAGCTCGCCGGTCACTCCGGCCGGCACCGGTGCGAGCGCGTCGTCCAGGACATACGCCCGCGTGTTCCAGATGGGAGCGCCGATCGGTGCCGTCGCCCCCCACCGGGTCACGTCCTCCGGAACGGTGTGGGCGGTGACCAGGTGGGTCTCCGAAGGACCGTAGTGGTTGTGCAGCCGTCGGCCGGACCGAGCCGCGACGAAGTCCCGCACGGCCGGAGTCAGCCGCAGGGCCTCGCCCCCCTGACCGATGTGACGGAGGTGGGGGAGGGTACGGCCCTGCTCCAGAGCCGCCTCGCACACCGCCTGGACCATCACATCCGGTGCGTACAGCTCCTCGATGCGGTGCTCGTCCAGCCACTGCACGAACCGTGTGGGGTCGCGTCGTACGTCCGTGTCGGGGACGACGAGTCGTTTGCCGGTGCCGAGGGTTTCGAGGATCTCCTGGGCGGAGACGTCGAAGCTGATCGCGGTGAACTGTGCCACGGAGGTGCCCGGTGTCGAGCCGATCGTGGCGGTGTGCCAGGCGATGAGGTTGGCGAGTGCGCCCACTGTCATCACCACGCCCTTGGGGGTGCCGGTGGAGCCGGAGGTGTAGATGACGTAGGCGGGGGACTGCGGGGACACGACTCCGTGGCGTTCGCCGGGGTCGATGTCGGTGGCCGGGAGTCCGGCGAGCGCCGTGGTCACCGCCGGGTCGTCCAGCAGTACCTGTGTCACGCCCTGGGGGAGGTTCGTGGCCGCCTGGTGGGTGCTGACCATCAGTACCGGGCCGGCGTCCTCGGTCATGAACGCCAGGCGTTCGGTGGGGTAGTCCAGATCGAGGGGCAGGTAGGCGGCGCCGGTCTTGAGGACGGCGAGGACGGCGACGATGAGATCGGCCGAGCGTGGCACGGCGAGTGCGACGAGTTGCTCGGGTCCGGCGCCGTGGGTGATGAGCAGGCGTGCGAGGCGGTTGGCCCGCTCGTTCACCTCGGCGTAGGACAGCTCGGTCGCTTCGAAGACGACGGCCGGCGCGTCGGGTGTGGCCCGTACCTGTGCTTCGAAGGCCTCGGAGAGAACTTCCGGTGTGGTCACGTCGTGCTGTGTGGCGTTGTGCTGCACGAGCAGTTGGTGGCGTTCGTCGGTGGAGAGGAGTTCGGTGCGTGTGATGGGTGTGTCGGGTTGGGTGACGGCTTGTTCGAGGACGCGGGTGAGGCGTTCGATGAGGGTGGTGATGGTGGTGTGGTCGAAGAGGTCGGTGCTGTATTCGACAAAGCCTTCGAGGCCGGTGGGTGTGCCGGTGGCGGTGGTGCGTTCGTCGATGCTGAAGAGCAGGTCGAAGCGGGAGGTGCCGGTGGCGACGGGGGTGCTGTGGGCCGTGATGCCGGGCAGGGTGAGTT
>NZ_JACHJK010000009.1 GCF_014203595.1 Streptomyces echinatus | reverse complement strand
GAAGGCGTCGGGGACGCGCGCCAACTCGAACAGCTCGTCGCCCGGGCCGTGGCGAACTGGGCGTTCCGCACCTACCGCCGCCAGCCCCTCATCATTCCCGTCATCATCGACGCCTGAGCCACACCCGGGCAGGCGCCCGGGGGCGGACGCCGATGTGCACGAGCTGAAACCCGGCGATGAGTCGGTCCTGATGTCCAGCCTCATCACAGGCCCACCGGGTCGGCCCGGGCGGCCCGGTGGCGAGCGCTGCGCCGGGCATCACGCAGCACCTCCAGCAGCTGACCTGCCGCCCGAGCAGCAACATGACGGCCACGGGCATCAGAAACGCGGACAGCCCGGTGTACCGGCCGAAGGAGGAGAGAAAATCCGTCAGACATGACGCTCATGTGACGCTCCGGCCGCCTCACAGCCCGCGCCCAAGGCAGGAAAACCCCATGTGACCTGCAGATTCGCCTCCCGTCCACACACCTTGTGACGTGTTTCCGATGACGCATCACGTGGAGTGCGTGGCGATTCCGGAGCCTACGGACAGGGGCGCCTGACCTCGGGTTCGTGAGCCAGGCGCTTGTAACGATCAGGCGGCGACGAGCTGCTGCTCACGGTCCGGCGTCTTGACCTCGGGCTTCCTGTTCGGCAGCGAGAGCCGGAAGACCTTGCGCCACGCGGAGAACACCTGTTTGGGCAGCGGTCCGGTGACGTACTCCAGCTCGTACTTCTCGAACAGCGCACGCACCTTCACCGCGACCTCGGCGTACCGGTTGCTCGGCAGGTCCGGGAACAGGTGGTGCTCGATCTGGTGCGAGAGGTTGCCGGTCATGAAGTGCATGGCCCTGCTGCCGCTGATGTTCGCCGAGCCCATCATCTGGCGCAGGTACCACTGGCCGCGCGTCTCGCCGTTGATCGACCGGCGCTCGAAGACCTGCACGCCCTCGGGGAAGTGCCCGCACATGATCACCGAGTGGGACCAGATGTTGCGGACCAGGTTCGCGGTGAACGTGGCGGCGAGCGTGGGGAGGAACGACGGGCCCGACAGCAGCGGGTGGATCACGTAGTCCTTGAGCACCTGCTTGCGGATCTTGCGGCCCACGGCCTTGGCCCGCGCGCGGAACTCCGGGTTCTTGCGGCGGCGCTTGTTCAGGTTCTTGCCGAGCTCCAGGTCGTACGCTGCGATGCCGTACTCGAAGAAGCAGGCGTTGATGAAGTTCCACAGCGGCTGGCCGAGGTGGGACGGATGCCACTTCTGGTCCTCGTCGACGCGCATGATGCCGTAGCCGAGGTCGTTGTCCTTGCCGATCACGTTGGTGTACGTGTGATGCAGCTCGTTGTGCGAGTGCTTCCACTGGTCGGCCGGCGAGACGTGATCCCATTCCCAGGTGGTGGAGTGGATCTTCGGGTCCCGCATCCAGTCCCACTGGCCGTGCAGGATGTTGTGGCCGATCTCCATGTTGTCCATGATCTTCGCCACGGACAGCCCGGCGGTGCCGAGCAGCCACGCGGGCGGGAACATCGAGAACAGCAGCACGCCCCTGCTGACCAGCTCGAGTTTGCGCTGCGCCGAGATGACCTTGCGGATGTAGGCGGCGTCCTTCTCGCCGCGGCCGGCGATCACCTCGTCACGGATCGCGTCCAGCTCGCGGCCGAGCTCCTCGATCTGCTCCGCGGTCAGGTGGGCGGTGGGGTCGATAGCGGTCAAGGTGCTCCTACCGTTCGATGTCACAGGGGCCCGCCGCGGCGGACACGCAGGTCTGGATGAGGACGCCCGGCTCGGCCTCGGTGATCTCGCCGGTGCGCAGGTCGCGGACGGCGCCCGCCTTGAGCGGCGTCACGCAGCCGAAGCAGATGCCCATGCGGCACCCGGACGGCATGAGTACGCCGGCCTCCTCGCCGATGTCCAGCAACGGCGTGGCGCCGTCCGCGTCGACGGTCTTGCCGGTGGCGCTGAACGTGACCTCGCCACCGTCGCCGGCGACGACGATGCCGGGGCGGAAGCGTTCGGTGTGCAGGCGCTCTTGGACGCCGTGTTCGCTCCAGTGTTCTTCGGCGGCGTCGAGCAGGCCCGCGGGTCCGCAGGCCCAGGTCTCGCGCTCGGCCCAGTCGGGCACGAGTTCGTCGAGACAGGCGACGTCGAGCATGCCGTCTGTGTCGGTGTGCACCTCGGTGAGCCGCAGCTTCTTGTCCGCGACCAGGTCGTGCAGTTCGTTGCGGAAGATCACGTCTTGCGGCCGTGGCGCGCAGTGGACCATGACGACGTCGTCGAACTCGGTGTCGCGCAGCATGCCCATCACGGGTGTGATGCCGCTGCCGGCCGTCAGGTAGAGCACCTTGGCGGGCTTGGCCTGCGGCAGCGCGAAGTCACCGGTCGCCTGGCCGAGCTGGATCAGCGTGCCCGGTTGCGCCCTGCGGACCAGGTGGCTGCTGACCTTGCCGTCCGGGATCGCCTTCACGGTGATCGTGACGCGGCCGTCCTGGCGGTTCGTCGGCGAGGTGATGGAGTAGGCACGCCACAGGCGAACCCCGTCGACGTCGACCCCGATCCGCACGTACTGACCGGCCGTGTGGCCGCGCCAGCCCCGTCCCGGCCTGATCACGATGGTCGCGGCGTCATCCGTCTCGGGGTGCACGGCCTCGATGCGCCCCCGCAGGTCAGCGCCCGCACGCAGTGGGCTGACCAGGTCGAGGTAGTCCGACGGCAGCAGCGGCGTCGTGACCATCTCCAGCAGTTTCCACGCCCTGCTGCGAAGGGCTGCACTCGTCATGACTCCAGCTTGCTGCGTCTCAGGGCGTAAAGTCCTGACCGTAGGATGTGAATCTGGTGGGTGGAATTGTTCGCAGGGAATAAAAACGTGAGTCGTGTAACCCAGAGGGCCAGCGAACTGGCCCTGGATGAGACGACGGTCACCGCAATTCGGGCCGCGCTGAAGACCACCGCCGACGAGGTCGTCCAGGCGATCATCGACGAGGTCTCTCCCTACGCAGGCGCCCTTTCGGGCAGCATGGGCGGCACCATCCGCCGAGCCGTTCGCACCGCCCTCGGGCACTACCTGGACCTCGCGAGCGGGAACGCCACGGGCGGCGACGGCGGTGACGCGGCCTACGAGCTGGGCCGCGGCGAGGTGCGCGACGGCCGTTCGATGGACGCCCTGCTCAGCGCCTACCGCGTCGGCGCCCGCGTGGCCTGGCGATGCCTGGCAGCGGGTGCCGTGTCCGCAGGTCTACCCGCCGCCGAGGTCGCCAAGTTCGCCGAGCTGACCTTCGCCTACATCGACGAGCTCTCCGCCGCGAGCGCCGCGGGCCACGCCGACGAACTGGCCGCCCGGGGCAGGGCCCACGAGCGCCACCTGGAACACCTGGCCCGCGACCTCCTCGCCGGCGCGAGCCCGGACGTGCTGCTGGCCTCTGCTCAACGGGCCGGATGGCAGCCTCCGGTGACGCTGACGGCGGTCCTGCTGCCCGCCGCCCAGGCCCGGCCTGCCTACCGCGCGCTCGACCCGAGCACCCTCGTCCTCGACGATCTGCCGGACGCCACCGGTGTGCTGCTCGTCCCCGATTCCGACCGGTCACATCTCTTGCGACAGCTGACCGACCGCACCGCCGTGGTCGGCCCGGCCCGGCCATGGACTCGTGCGTCCGCCTCGTACGCACGAGCCGTACGCGCGCGCTCCCTCTCCCCTGATATCCGCGACACCGAGGACCACCTGCCCGAGCTGGTGCTGAGCGCCGACGTGGACGCGTTCGCAGACCTGCGTGCCCGAGCCCTCGCACCGTTGCGCACCTTGCCTGTCGCGACCGCACGGCGGCTGGAGGAGACGTTGCGGGCGTGGCTGCTGCACCAGGGCAGGCGGGACGAGGTGGCGGCGGCGTTGTTCGTCCATCCCCAGACAGTCCGGTACCGGATGTCGCAGCTGCGGGAGCTGTTTCCGGATCTCGCATCGCCACACCGGGTCCTTGAACTGACGCTGGCGGTCGGTCTTCGGGCCAGTTGACGACTACTTCGACCGTCCACGAACTCCCGGAGGATCCCGGCATCGTGCTCGGTGTCTACCTGGACGTCCCTGCAGCCGGGACGGTTCGGGTGAGCGACGCGATCAAGGTGCAGCAGGTCGGCTGGCAGGGAGCGTTCCACTACGAGTCGCCCACCTGTCGATCCGTAAGGCCCGCGTCTCGCACGACCAGCCACACCCGGTCGCGACTGAGCGGGAGTCGGCCGAGGAGAACGCCGGTCGCGTCGAGCAGGGTGTTGGCGAAGGCTGGAGCGACCGGGTTGAAAGGGCGGACTGTCGGCCGTGACGCCCGTTTGATTGCCTGGGCACCCACATGCATGGCGATGGGCCAGGAAATGGGATCTGACCTCGGGTTTTCCGAAGATCGCTCAGGTCGACATCTTTCCGATGACCCACCAGGTCGGTGTGCCGCGATCGCCTCGGCGGCGGTGATCAGTGCCTGGATGAGTCGGAGAGCGCGTCCTTGGACGGGCTTGGTCAGGCCGAGCGGCTGGCGTTCGTTCTGCATGGCCCGGATAGCGGTGTGCGGCCGGGTGAGCCGCGAGGGCACGGGGACGGGGTCGAGGGCGGCAAGGCGCCAGGCGGGGATGTCGGCGAGCTTGATCTCGTATCCGCCATGGCACCAGCTTCCGTGCAGCTCCTTCGTCTCCGGAATCCTTCCGGATCTGCGTGCTGCGGCGACGCGGGACGGCCACTTCTCCAAGTCGGGTCTGCTGCCGCTCTTGACGATCCTGCCGCCGGCCTTCGCGGACCGGCGGCCCGGGTCTTCAGCGGGCGTGATCCGCGGGGAGGGTACGTGCCGTGTGCCAGGTAGTGCTGGCCGGCGCTCGTCAGGGCGACGCTCCACTGCCCGCCCTTCCGGGAGACCGTCACCAGGCCACGGTTGTGGAGTGCCTGGCAGGTGGTCTTGTAGGAGCTGCCGATCCGCAGCTGAGGGAGGAACTTGCCGGGCTGGGCAACGCAGAACTCTTCCGCACCTGCGCAGGGCTCGTCGACGACAGCCCGAACCACGAGGCCGACCAAGGGGCGGTGCTCCACGCCACCCACGTCACCCTGGGTTCCTGGCCCGGCGCATCAGGCAGCTCAGCGAAGAGATCCAGGCCCTGGAGGTCCGTCTGACCTGGCTGGTGGAGCGCCACGCTCCGCAGCTGCTCGAGGTGGTGGGCATCGGCCCGGACACGGCCGTCACTTTGCTGATCACGATCGGGGACAACCCGGAACGCCTGGGCAGTGAGCGTCGTTCGCGGCGCTGTGCGGGGTCAGTCCCGTCGAGCTTTCCTCGGGCAGTCGGCAGTACCGTCGCCTCAACCGCGGCGGCGACCGGCAAGCCAACGCGGCCCTGCACCGGATCGTGCAGACTCGCCTGCGCGTCCACCCGCGCACCCAGGACTACTACGAACATCGCAGCAAGGAGGGCAAGACCCGGCGCGAGACAGTCCGAAGCCTCAAGCGCTATGCGGCCCGGGAGGTCTTCCACCTGGTCAGGACGGTACCCACCGTCCCCCCGTTATAGGGGCAGTCGTGAGACATGAGAGGGTCTGGGGCGTGAGCGAGACACCACCGAACACCCTGCAATACCGCTTTGACGGGCCAGAAGACGCTCCGGTCCTGATCCTGGGTCCCTCACTGGGTACCACCTGGCACATGTGGGACCGTCAGGTGCCGGAGCTGACCAAGCAGTGGCGGGTCTTCCGGTTCGACCTGCCCGGCCACGGCGGCGCCCCCGCGCACCCGGCCGACTCCGTCACCGAGCTGACCGCCCGGCTGCTGGCCACGCTGGACGCGCTCGGCGTGCAGCGCTTCGGCTACGCCGGCTGCGCGCTGGGCGGCGCGGTCGGCATCGAGCTGGCCCTGCGCCACCCCGAGCGGCTCGCCTCGCTCGCGCTGGTCGCGGCCTCGCCCCGGTTCGGCACCGCCGACGAGTTCCGCCAGCGCGGGGTGGTCGTCCGCACCAACGGACTCGACCCGATCGCCCGTACCGCGCCCGACCGCTGGTTCACCGGCGGGTTCGCCGCCGCGCAGCCCGCGATCACCGAGTGGGCCGTACAGATGGTCCGCACCACCGACCCGGGCTGCTACATCGCCGCCTGCGAGGCCCTCGCCGCCTTCGACGTACGGGCCGAGCTGGGCCGGGTCGGCGTGCCCACTCTGGTGCTGGTCGGCTCCGACGACCAGGTCACCGGCCCCGCCGAGGCCCGCACCCTGGTGGCCGGCATCCCGGACGCCCGGCTCGCGGTCGTCCCCGGCGCCTCCCACCTGGTGCCGGTCGAGCAGCCCGCCGCCGTCACCGACCTGCTCGTCCACCACTTCTCCACCGCCTGGCAGCAGCCCTTCGACACCGGACAGACCGCCCTGCCGGCCACCCCCGCCGCGCCGGTGCCGGTACCGGTCGCGGTCGCCGTCCCGGCCGCGCCCCCGCAGCCCGCGCCGGTCGCCGAGATAGCCCCGGCCGCGGTGGCCGTGCGGCCCCCCGGCCAGGGCGGCCGGTACGAGACCGGGCTGAAGATCCGCCGCGAGGTGCTCGGCGACGCGCACGTCGACGGGGTCCTGGCCCGAACCGACGAGTTCTCCGGCGACTTCCAGGAGTTCGTCACCCGCTACGCCTGGGGCGAGATCTGGGACCGGCCGGGCCTGGACCGCCGCACCCGCAGCTGCATCACGCTCACCGCCCTGATCGCGGGCGGGCACCTGGAGGACCTGGCCGCGCACACTCGGGCCGCCCTGCGCAACGGGCTGACCCCGGACGAGATCAGGGAGGTGCTGCTCCAGGCGGCCGTCTACTGCGGCCTGCCGGCTGCGAACAGCGCGTTCCGGGTGGCCCAGCGGGTCATCCGGGAGGAGACCACACCCGCCGGGTAGCACCCCGCGGGGCCACCCCACCCGGCAGGATGGGGAGGCATGAAGCTCACCAAGAAGTCCCACGCCTGTGTCCGCCTCGACAAGGAGGGGCGGACGCTCGTCATCGACCCGGGCGGGTTCTCCGAGGAGGACGCGGCGGTCGGCGCGGACGCCGTCCTGGTCACGCACGAGCACCCGGACCACTTCGACGAGGGCCGGCTGCGGGCCGCCCTGGAGGCGAACCCGGCCGCGGAGATCTGGACGCTGAGGTCCGTCGCCGACCGGATCACGGCGGCCTTCCCCGGCCGCGTGCACACGGTCGGCCACGGTGACACCTTCACCGCCGCCGGCTTCGACGTACAGGTCCACGGCGAGCTGCACGCGGTCATCCACCCGGACATCCCGCGCATCACCAACGTCGGCTATCTGATCGACGGCGGGACGGTCTTCCACCCCGGCGACGCCCTCACCGTCCCGGACCATCCGGTGCAGACCCTGATGCTTCCGGTGATGGCCCCCTGGAACAAGATCTCCGAGGTCATCGACTACGTCCGCGAGGTCGGCCCGCGGCGCGCCTACGACGTCCACGACGCCCTGCTCACCGACCTGGCCCGCCCGATCTACGACCGCCAGATCGGCGCCCTGGGCGGCACCGACCACCAGCGGCTCGCCCCCGGGGCGTCCACGGAGGTCTGAGCGCGCGGAGCCGGCGTTGTCACACCCGGCGGGTAGGTTGTGAGCCATGCGCATCGCCACCTGGAACGTGAACTCGATCACCGCCCGCCTTCCGCGGCTGCTGGCCTGGCTGGAGAGCAGCGGCACCGATGTGCTCTGCCTCCAGGAGGCCAAGCTGGCCGAGGAGCAGTTCCCCTTCGACCAGCTGCGCGAGCGGGGGTACGAGGCCGCGGTCCACGCCACCGGCCGGTGGAACGGCGTGGCGGTGCTCTCCCGCGTCGGCATCGAGGACGTGGTCAAGGGCCTCCCCGGCGACCCCGGGTACGACGGGACGACCGAGCCGCGCGCCATCGCGGCGACCTGTGGCCCGGTCCGTGTCTGGTCGGTGTACGTGCCGAACGGCCGCGAGGTCGGCCACCCGCACTACGTGTACAAGCTCCAGTGGTTGGAGGCCCTGAAGGCGGCCGTGCGCGGCGACGCCCAGGGCAGCCGCCCGTTCGCCGTGCTGGGCGACTACAACGTGGCGCCGACGGACGACGACGTCTTCGACCCGGCCGCCTTCGAGGGCTCCACCCACGTCACCCCCGCCGAGCGCGCCGCCCTCGCCGACCTGCGCGAGGCGGGCCTGAGCGATGTCGTGCCGCGCCCGCTGAAGTACGACCACCCGTTCACGTACTGGGACTACCGCCAGCTCTGCTTCCCGAAGAACCGCGGCATGCGCATCGACCTGGTGTACGGCAACGAGCCGTTCGCCAAGGCCGTCGGGGACGCCTACGTCGACCGCGAGGAGCGCAAGGGCAAGGGTGCCTCCGACCACGCGCCGGTGGTGGTCGACCTGGACGTGTGATGCCAGGCTGGGTCCATGCACCTTCCGTTCCTGGGCCCACGGCACACGAAGAGGGGTGACGCGGCGCTTCCGGCCGACCCCGAGGCGGTCGCCGAACTGCTCTCCGAGTGCGAGCTGCTCCGCTCGCAAGCAGACCGGGCGGGTGTCCGCCTCGACGACACCCCGGCCTCCCTGGAGGCCCTGGACCAGATGGTGCCGCGCTGGCGGGACGATCCCGAGATCCTGCCCTGGCTGGGCCATGACGCCGGGCTGTACCTGGGCACGGTCGTGGTGCGCACCGTGCCCGGCGCCGCCTGGCAGATCCGGTCCGACGGCGAACCCGTCGTACGGCTCGCCTCCGGCCGGGCGGTCGAGGTGGTGCCGGCCGGGCAGGAGTGGGCCGCGACCGGCGCTCCTGAGCTGTCCCAGCTGTACGGCGAGATCGCCGAGGCCTGACCGGCCGGGGCCGCCCACTCACCCTGTTGACGTAAATACGGCTATTGCCCGGAAAGTGCGTGTCGTCCCTCAACTCCGCAGACGCCTGGATAGGTTGCGGCAACCACGACACGGCTGAAAGTGAGTAGGGCTGCGGATGGCCGTCGATCCGTTGATCGAACTGCGGAACGTCAACAAGTACTACGGGGAGTTGCATGTCCTGAGGGACATCGACCTCACCGTCGGCAAGGGGGAGGTGGTCGTCGTCATCGGCCCCTCGGGCTCGGGCAAGTCGACGTTGTGCAGGACGGTCAACCGGCTGGAGACCATCCAGTCCGGCACCATCACGCTCGACGGGCAGCCGCTGCCCGCGGAGGGCAGGGCACTCGCCCGGCTCCGCGCCGAGGTCGGCATGGTCTTCCAGTCCTTCAACCTCTTCGCCCACCGCACGGTCCTGCAGAACGTCTCCCTCGCTCAGGTCAAGGTCCGCGGGCGCGGCAGGGACGAGGCCGACCGCCGCTCGCGCGAACTCCTCGACCGCGTCGGCCTGCTGAACCAGGCCGGCAAGTATCCGGCCCAGCTCTCCGGCGGCCAGCAGCAGCGCGTCGCCATCGCCCGCGCGCTCGCCATGGAACCCAAGGCGATGCTCTTCGACGAGCCCACATCCGCCCTCGACCCCGAGATGATCAACGAGGTGCTGGAGGTCATGCGGCAGCTCGCCCGGGACGGCATGACCATGATCGTCGTCACCCATGAGATGGGCTTCGCCCGTGCCTCCGCCAACCGCGTCGTCTTCATGGCCGACGGCCGGATCGTCGAGGACCGCAGCCCGGACGCGTTCTTCACGAACCCGCGCAGCGAGCGCGCCAAGGACTTCCTCTCCAAGATCCTCAAGCACTGACCCGGGGAGTGCGACCCGTGTTCCGTACCACCCGTGTGCCCCGTGCCCTCTGCGCGCTGCTCACCCTGCTGGCCGCCGCCTGCGGCAAGCAGGGCAGCCCGCCGGGCAAGGGCCCGGCGCCCGAGAAGCTCCCGCACTACCAGGTGGCCCGGGACTTCCGCCTGCCCGGCTCCCGGACCTGGACCCGGGCCGAAAAACGCGGTTACTTCGTCGTGGGCGCCAAGGAGGACCAGCCCTACCTCGGCGAGAAGGACCCGGCCACCGGCACCTACTCCGGCTTCGACATCGAGATCGCCAGGATGATGTCCGCCTCCCTCGGCCTCCCGCCCCGGACGATCCGCTTCCGCACGATCGCCTCCGCCAATCGCGAAACCGCCCTGCAGAACGGTCAGATCGACTACTACGTCGGCACGTACACCATCAACGCGAACCGCAAGAAGCTCGTCGGCTTCGCCGGCCCCTACTACATGGCCGGCCAGTCACTCCTGGTGCGCAAGGACGAGAACGACATCCACGGCCCCCAGGACCTCGTCGGCAAGCGCGTCTGCTCGGCGGCCGGTTCGACGCCCTACCAGCGCATCAGGACCGACTACCCGAAGGCGGTCCTGGTCGCCTACGACACCTATTCGGTCTGCGTCGACAACCTCCTCACCTACCAGGTCGACGCCGTCACCACCGACGATGCCATCCTCATCGGCTACGCGGCCAAGGCCCCGGGCGAACTCAAGGTCGTCGGCAAGCCCTTCTCCGAGGAGCCCTACGGCATCGGCGTCCCGCGCGGCGACAACGCCCTGCGCCTCGCCCTCGACGACGCGCTCCAGGCCCGCGAGAAGAACGGCGACTGGAAGAAGGCCTACGACGCCACGCTCGGCCTCTCGGGTGTACCCGCCCCCCATCCGCCCGCCATCGACCGCTATCCGGCCAGCTGAGCGAGGACGGCATGAAGGTACTGACAGACAACTTCCCGACCTACGCCGAAGGGTTCCTCGGCACCCTCGAACTCACCGTGTATGCCTCCCTGCTGGCCCTCGCCCTGGGCTTCGTGATGGCGTCCTTCCGGGTCGCGCCCGTCGGCTCCCTCCGGGTCTTCGGCACCGTGTGGGTCACCGTGCTGCGCAACACCCCGCTGACCCTGCTGTTCTTCGCGGTGCTGCTCGGCCTGCCCCGGTTCGGACTCGTCCTGCCCTTCGAGGTGTTCGCGGTCCTCGCCCTCGGCTGCTACACCTCGGCGTTCATCTGCGAGGCGCTGTGCTCCGGCATCAACACCGTGCCCAGGGGGCAGGGCGAGGCGGCCCGCAGCCTCGGGATGACCTTCGGGCAGACGCTGTCGCTGGTCGTGCTGCCGCAGGCGTTCCGGTCCGTCATCCCGCCCGTCGGCTCCACCCTCATCGCCCTCGCCAAGAACTCCGCCATCGCGGGCGCGTTCAGCGTGACCGAACTGCTCGGCACGTACAAGACGCTCAGCGAACTCGGCTACAACATCGTCTGGACGTTCGTCTGGATCGCCGTCGGCTATCTGATCATCACGCTCGCCATCAGCGCCCTGTTCCACCTCCTGGAGCGCAGGTTCGGAGTCGCCCGATGACCGAGGCCACCGCGCTCTACGACCTCCCGGGCCCGCGCACCCGCCGACGGCACGCCCTCTACGGCGCCCTCTCGGCCGTCGTCATCCTGGCGCTCGTCGCCTGGGGCCTGTACCTCCTCTTCGACACCGGCCAGTTCACCTACACCAAGTGGATGCCCTTCGAGTACCAGGGCATCCAGGAACTGCTGCTGCGCGGCCTCGGCAACACGCTCAAGGCGTTCGCCATGGCGGCCGTCCTCTCCCTCGTCCTCGGCGGGGTACTGGCCGCCGGCCGGCTCTCGGACCACCGGCCGGTGCGCCTGCTCGCCGCGCTCGTCGTGGAGTTCTTCCGCGCCATGCCCGTCCTGGTGATGATCTTCTTCATCTTCGTGGCGCTGAAGGTGCAGCCGCTGCCCGCGCTGGTCGCCGGACTGACCCTCTACAACGGCTCGGTGCTCGCCGAGGTCTTCCGCTCGGGCGTGAACGCCGTCGAACGCGGCCAGCGGGAGGCCGCGTTCGCGCTCGGCATGCGCAAGACGCACGTCATGACGTACGTCCTCGCCCCACAGGCGATGCGCGCCATGCTGCCGGCCATCATCAGCCAGCTGGTGGTCGCCCTGAAGGACACCTCCCTCGGCTTTCTCATCACCTACGAGGAGTTCCTCCATGCCGGGAAACTCATCGCCTCCAACCTCGACTACGATTTGCCGTTCATCCCCGTGGTGATGGTGATCTCGCCGATCTACATCGGGATGTGCATGCTGCTCTCGTGGTTCGCCGGCTGGGTGTCCCGCCGTGAGCAGCGCAGCCCCAAGACCGAGGCCGTGGCTGTCGCCACGGCCGGCCCTGGGGCGCTGCTGCCGGGCGGGGAGCCTCCCATGGCCCCGAAACCGTAAGGGGGGCGGCAGTTCACACGGGCCAGGCTCGTCCGGCGGCAGCCGGAGATCACTGCTCGGCGAGCGGGACGGACACGTACGACGGGTCGTCCGCGGACGAGGAGAAGGTCAGCTGCGCGCCGGACGGGTTGTGCTCGGCGTAGAGCGGGTCGACGGTGTCGACCACCAGCGCGAGGCGGTGTCCTGCGGGCACGTCGTAGGCCGTGGAGAACAGGTCCAGGTCCACGCCGAACGCCTCGCCGGGCGTGCGCCCGTGCCAGGTGTAGGGCGCGTGGGTGACCAGCTTGCCGATGCCGAGCGGACCCACGTCGTACAGGTAGGCCACGAGCGTGCCGCTCTCCGCGGTCGGGGTGAGCGTGGTGTGCAGGCGGGCCGTGCCGCGCACCCGCTGGGCGTCGCCGTAGCGCTCCGACTGCCACACGGCCGCCCAGCGGCGCGGCAGCAGCGGCATCGAGGCCATCGGCGGCAGCTGGGCGACCTGGTCCAGGATGCTGGAGAGGAAGACGATCCCGCCGTCCGCGCCGGAGTCGACGTTCGCGTGGATGGTGGTCGAGCCGGCGAGCTCCACCTTCCGCCGGGTGGCGGTGACCGACTTCCAGTCCGGGTAGCCCTCGTATCCCCCCGCGCTACGGGACTTCAGCCGGACCGGCTGCTCGCGGTCGACGCCGTTGTCGACGCCCTTGAGGTAGTGGTCGAACCAGCGCCCGGTGTCCGTCCACACGTCGTTGGGCAGCCCGAACAGTCCGGTCAGCTCCGGGGTCGCGTGGTCGCCGGGGCGCAGCTGGAGCCGCTTCGGGACGGTCAGCTTCTCGTAGAAGGACGCGTACTGATTCACCGGGAAGACCGTGTCGCCCCAGGCGTTGGCCATCATGACCGCGGCGCCGTTCTTGTTCAGCTGGTCGACGTAGGTGGCGGCGGAACGCTTGCGCCCCCAGTCGATCATCTCCTGTTCCTTGTCCAGGTCGGAGGCGTACAGATTGTCGAAGATCTCGCGCAGCTCGGGGCTCTCGCGGCCGGTGAGGGTGGCCGCGCCGTCCAGCACGGCCGCCGCCTGCAGGTGCTGGGTGCGGCCCGAGTAGATCGAGTCGATCAGGTCGGCCCAGCCGCTGAGCGCGGCCACCGCCTTGATCCGCTTGTCGTGGGCGGCGGTGAGCAGGCTGATCCCGGCGCCGTACGACACGCCCGCCATGCCGATGTGCTCGGGGTCTGCCGGGGTGTGCGCGAGGGCCCAGTCGATGACCTTGGAGGCGTCCGCTGTGTCGGGCGGACCGGCCACTTCTATCTGTCCGCCGGACTGCCAGAAACCGCGGACGTTGTAGGTGAGCACGACATAGCCGGAGTCGGCGAGTTTCCGTGCCTGCGCGAGGTATTCGACCTGGGGCAGGGCCCAGCTCGTGGGCAGCACGATGAGCGGGTAGCGGCGCGAGCCGTCGGCGTCGGCGGGCGTGACGACGTTCGCCTTCAGCGGGATGCCGCCGTCGCCGGTGATGTCGACGAAACGAACGGACGGGGAGGCCTGCGCGGCCGGCGCCAGACCGACGACGGTGCCGGCGATCAGCGCCGCGGAGACGGCTCCCGCGGCGGAGGTGCGCAGCGCGGTGCGACCGTGTCCCATGGGTCACTCCTTCACTTGGCTCGGTGGCAAAGTGACCCGACGGTAACCTTGGTCCCTTACCGCAAGTAACCCGTCGGTAAGTTACGTACCAGTAAAGATTGTTGAATCACTGAGCGACCGCCTCGGCGGAGTCCGTCTCGGGAAGGGGCCGCAGCGCCGTCCGCGTCACGTCCGCGACCAGCTCGACCACGTCCGGGCCGTACGCCTGCGAGTTGAGCACCTTCAGCAGCAAGACGAACGGGCCGGTGCCGTACTTGCGGTGGAGCCGCTCGTGGTGGCGGGCCAGATAGCGGGCGGCGGCCTGGTTGGTGATGGCCCGCTGGCCGCAGAAGAGGAACACCGGGCGGGCCTGCCGGCTCTTGGCCAGGCGCACCAGCAGGACGTACTCGGAGACGCCCGGCTCCATGCGGTACCGGTCGGCGCCGATGTGGAACGCGCTCCGGTCCGGGCCGGGCTCGGGGTCGGCGTTCACGCGGATGCCCGGGAGCATCGCCGTCATGTGGGCGAGCATGCGCCGGTTGGACGCCGGCCCGCCCACGCAGAACTCGGTCCGCTCCCCGAAGCCCTGCCGGACCGTGTCCTGGGTGGCCACCTCGACGTTCGCGCCGCAGTCCTTGATCAGCCCGGAGAGTTCCAGGAGCGCGAAGACGTCGAAACGGTGGACGGCCGGCTCCGCGGTGGCCGGGTCCCGGTTGACGACGAGCAGGGACTCCGAGTTCTCGGGCAGCCCGAAGAACTCCTGTTTGCGCCGCAGCTTGCGCCGCCACAGATAGGTGCGGGCCAGCCAGCCGAGCGCGGCGCTGATGCCGGCCGCGATGACGCCCAGGGCGATGTTGCGCACGTCGTCGTTCATGGCCGCGCATGTTAGCGGCCCGTGGTGACCTCGTACGGACCGGTGTTCGATGTGTGACGTTCGTGTGGCAGCCCCCGGAGGCGTACTGTCGGTACTGCACCGATCTGGTTACGCTGCGCGGACTGTCCCGACGGGAGGTACGCATGGGTCGTCCAGGTACGCGGAAACTGGCGGTTCTGGCGGTCTCGGCCGCCGTGGTGTCGGTGGGGGCGGCGGCGCCGCCGGCCGCGACGACGAGCGAGACCGTCCGCAAGGTGCCCGTGGCCGTCGGCTACGGCGGCGCCGTCGCCAGCGTCGACGCGGACGCCTCCGCCGCCGGCATAGAGGTGCTCAGGCACGGTGGCAACGCGGTCGACGCGGCCGTCGCCACCGCCGCCGCGCTCGGCGTGACCGAGCCCTACTCCGCGGGCATCGGCGGGGGCGGCTACTTCGTCTACTACGACGCCAAGTCGCGTACGGTGCACACCATCGACGGCCGCGAGACCGCACCGCTCAGCGCCGACTCCGACCTGTTCACGGAGAACGGCAAGCCGCTCGCCTTCGCCGACGCCGTCAGCAGCGGCCTGGGCGTCGGCACCCCGGGCACGCCCGCCACCTGGCAGACGGCGCTGGACCAATGGGGCAGCGAGCGGCTCGGCACCCTCCTGCGGCCCGCCGAGCGGCTGGCCCGCGACGGCTTCACCGTGGACGACACCTTCCGCTCGCAGACCGCGTCCAACGAGACGCGGTTCCGCTACTTCCCGGACACCGCACGGCTGTTCCTGCCGAACGGCCGGCTCCCCGTCGTCGGCTCCACCCTGAAGAACCCCGAACTCGCCCGCACCTACGAGCAGCTGGGCCGTCAGGGCGTCGGCGCGATCTACCGCGGGGACATCGGCGACGACATCGTCAAGACCGTCGAACACCCGCCGGTGGACCCCGCCTCGGGCTGGAACGCCCGCCCCGGCAAGCTGGCCGAGAAGGACCTCGCGGTCTACCGCGCCAAGCTCCAGGCGCCCACCAGGACGTCGTACCGCGGTCTGAACGTGTACTCCATCGCGCCCTCCTCCTCCGGCGGCACCACGGTCGGCGAGGCGCTCAACATCCTGGAGGGGACGAACCTCTCCAAGGCGAGCGAGGTGCAGTACCTGCACCACTTCATCGAGTCGAGCCGGATCGCCTTCGCCGACCGCGGACGCTGGGTCGGCGACCCCGCCTCCGAGAACGTGCCCACGAAGCAGCTGCTGTCGCAGCGGTTCGCCGACTCCCGCGCCTGCCTGATCAAGGACGACGCCGTCCTCGGCAGCCCGCTCGCCCCCGGCGACCCGCGTCACCCGGCGGCCTGCGGCAAGGGCGGTACGGCGGCCCCGACAACCTACGAGGGCGAGAACACCACCCACCTGACGGTGGCCGACAAGTGGGGCAACGTCGTCGCCTACACGCTCACCATCGAGCAGACCGGCGGCAGCGGCATCACCGTGCCGGGACGGGGCTTCCTGCTCAACAACGAGCTGACCGACTTCTCCTTCGCGCCGGCCAACCCGGCCGTGCACGACCCGAACCTGCCGGGCCCGGGCAAGCGCCCGCGCTCCTCGATCTCCCCGACGATCGTCCTGGACCGGCACGGCAAGCCCGTCGTGGCGGTCGGTTCACCCGGCGGGGCGACCATCATCACCACCGTGCTGCAGACGCTCACCGGATTCCTCGACCGGCACCTGCCGCTCGTCGACGCCATCGCCGCACCCCGCGCCAGCCAGCGCAACGCGGCCCAGACCGAGCTGGAACCCGCCCTGTACGACAGCGATCTGCGCAAGCGGCTGGAGGCCGTCGGCCACAACTTCAAGCTGAACCCCGAGATCGGCGCGGCGACCGGCGTACAGCGCCTGCCGAACGGCAAGTGGCTGGCCGCCGCCGAGAAGGTACGACGCGGCGGCGGCTCGGCGATGGTGGTGGACCCGGCGCCGTAGCGGAACCGGATCACAACTCGGGGGCGGGTGGCCGGGCTTCGTCCGTGCGGAAGTCCAGCCGTCCGTCCCGTACGTCCACCGTGACCCGGCTTCCCTCGGTGATCGTGCCGTTCACCAGCAGCCGGGACAGCTGGTTGTCCACCTCCCGCTGGATGGTGCGGCGCAGCGGCCGGGCGCCGTACTCCGGCTGGTAGCCGCGTTCGGCGAGCCAGTCGACGGCCGCGTCGGTGAACTCGACGCCGATGCCCTGCCCGTGCAGCAGCCGCCGGGTGCTCTCCAGCAACAGGTCGGTGATCTGCCGCAGTTGCTCGCCGGTCAGCTGCCGGAAGATCACGATCTCGTCGATCCGGTTGAGGAACTCGGGCCGGAAGTGCTCGCGCAGGGGCCGCAGGATCTGCTCGCGCCGCGCCTCCTCGTCGGCGTCCGCGCCGCCCGGCCCGAACCCGATGCCCGCGCCCCGCCGGGTGATCGCCTCGGAGCCGAGGTTGCTCGTCATCACGATGACTGTGTTGGTGAAGTCCACGGTCCGGCCCTGGGAGTCGGTGAGCCGGCCGTCGTCCAGCACCTGCAGCAGGATGTTGAAGACGTCCGGATGCGCCTTCTCCACCTCGTCCAGCAGGAGCAGCGAGTACGGATGCCGGCGCACCACCTCGGTGAGCTGCCCGGCCTCCTCGTGTCCGACGTATCCGGGCGGGGCGCCCACCAGCCGGGAGACGGTGTGCCGCTCCTGGTACTCGCTCATGTCGAGGCGGACCATGCGGTCCTCACTGCCGAACAGGGCCTCCGCGAGCGCCCGCGCCAGCTCGGTCTTGCCGACGCCGGTCGGGCCGAGGAAGAGGAAGCTGCCGATCGGCCGGTGGGGGCTGGCGAGCCCCGCGCGGGAGCGCAGTACCGCCTCGGACACCACCGCGACGGCCTCCTCCTGGCCGATCACCCGCTGGTGCAGGTGCGCCTCCAGGCCGAGCAGCCGCTCCTTCTCCTCCTGGGTCAGCCGGCTGACCGGGATTCCGGTCTGCCGGGACACCACCTCGGCGATGGCCTCCGCCGTCACCTCCAGCTGTCCCTCGTCGGCCTTGTCCTCGTTGCTCGCCTCGACGATCTGCCGCTTCAGCTCCCCGATCCGGTCGCGCAGCTGCTTGGCCTGCTCGTAGTCCTCGTCGGCGACCGCCTGGTCCTTGTCCCGGACCAGCTGCTCGACCGAGCGTTCCAGCGCGCGGACGTCGGTGCCCTTGGTCCCGGCGCCGAGCCGGACCCGCGCGCCCGCCTGGTCGATCAGGTCGATCGCCTTGTCCGGCAGCCGACGGTCGGTGAGGTACCGGTCCGACAGCTCGACGGCGGCGACCAGCGCCTCGTCGGTGTACTGGACCTGGTGGTGGGCCTCGTACCGGTCGCGCAGCCCGCGCAGGATCTCGACCGTGTCCTCGACGGTCGGCTCCGGCACCAGGACCGGCTGGAAGCGGCGGGCCAGCGCCGCGTCCTTCTCGATCCGGCGGAACTCCTCCAGCGTGGTCGCGCCCACGATGTGCAGCTCGCCCCGGGCGAGGGCGGGTTTGAGGATGTTCCCGGCGTCCATCGCGCCGCCCTCGCCACCGGAACCGGCGCCGACGACGGTGTGCAGCTCGTCGATGAACACGATCAGCCGGTCGGAGTGGGCGCGGATCTCCTCGACGATGTTGTTCAGCCGCTCCTCGAAGTCGCCCCGGTAGCGGGTGCCGGCCACGACCCCGGTGAGGTCCAGGGCGACGACCCGGCGGCCCGCCAGGACGTCCGGTACCTCCCGGTCGGCGATGCGCTGGGCGAGGCCCTCGACGATGGCCGTCTTGCCGACGCCCGCGTCCCCGATGAGGACCGGGTTGTTCTTGCCGCGCCTCGACAGCACCTCGATGGTCTGCTCGATCTCCGTGTCCCGGCCGATGACCGGGTCGATCCGGCCCTGCCGGGCCAGCTCGGTCAGATCCCGGCCGTACTTGTCCAACGTCGGCGTGCCGGTGGGCCGCTGCCGCTCCGGGCGGGGCTGCGGGGCCTCCGGGGCCTCGGCCGGCAGGCCGCCCGCCGAGAACCGGGCCGCGTTCAGGATGTGCCCGGCCGCCGAGTCCGGATTCGCGGCCAGCGCGCTCAGCACGTGTTCGGGGCCGATGTACCCCGCGCCGCTCGCCCGGGCCATGTCGTGGGCGTCCAGCAGGGCGCGTTTGACGGCCGGGGTCAGCGACAGCGAGGTCGGCGGCGGCGCCTCGTCCGGCGCGTGCTGGACGGGGCCGGCCCGGTCGTCGATCTCCGTCGCGAGCGAGTCAGGGTCCGTGCCCGCCCGGCTGAGCAGGCTCCGGGTGGGCTCCGTCGACACGGCCGCGCGCAGCAGGTGCTGGGTGTCCAGGTCCCGGCTGCCGTGCTCGGCGGCGTACTGGGCGGCTCCTCTGACCAGGTCCCGGGCCGGCTGGCTGAGCAGGCGGCCGATGTCGATGTGGCGCGGTCCCTGCGCTCCGCCGGGCAGACCGCCGAAGAAGCGGGCCATGAATTCACCGAAGGGGTCAGGAGGGTAGCCGTTGGTCATGGCGTGGGTTCCTTCGCTGACGACATGCGGAGCGGCCGGGTAACCCGGGGGCGGGTTGCTCATGCCCACGATGACACGATCCGTGGGGGCGGGCATGTTCGCCGATGAGGGCGCGGGCCGCTCCGGTGCGGCGCCCGCCCGCCGTGCGCGTCCGCCGCCCGGTTCCCAAGCGACTTCACACGGTCTCGCGACGCCCGTCCGCCGTGCGCGGTCGCGGGCAAGGCCTCTCGCGCTGCTTCACACCGCCCCGCGGCGCCCGCCCGCACGGCTTCCCGCGTGACTTCTCACCGTCCCGCGGCGCCCGCCCCCGTGCGCGTCCGCCCGCGCGGCTCCCCGTGCCGCCTCACGCCGGTGCCGCGGCCGTGAGGATCCGGGGTCCGGAGTCGGTGACGGCCACGGTGTGCTCCGCGTGGGCGGCCCGGGAGCCGTCGGTCGTGCGCAGGGTCCAGCCGTCGTCCGCCTCGTAGTAGGTGTCCCGGCCGCTCGCGATGAGCATGGGCTCGATGGCCAGGACCATGCCCGCGCGCAGCGGCAGCCCGCGGCCCGGGCGGCCCTCGTTGGGGACCTCGGGGTCCTCGTGCATACGGCGGCCCACGCCGTGGCCGCCGAAGCCCTGCGGGATGCCGTAGCCCGCCGTGCGGCAGACCCGGCCGACGGCGTGCGCGATGTCGCCGACGCGGTTGCCGGGCACGGCCGCCGCGATGCCCGCCGCCAGGGCCCGCTCGGCGGTCTCGATCAGCCGGAGGTCCGCCGGGCGCGCGCGGCCCACCACGAAGCTGACGGCCGCGTCCCCGGCCCACCCGTCCAGCTGGGCGCCGCAGTCGACGGAGACCAGGTCGCCGTCGCGGAGCCGGTACGCGGTGGGGATGCCGTGCACCATCGCGTCGTTCACCGAGGCGCAGATCACCGCGGGGAAGGGGGTCGGGGCGAAGGAGGGCCGGTAGCCGAGGAACGGCGAGGACGCGCCCGCCTCGCGCAGCACCCCCCGGGCCACCTCGTCCAGCTCCAGCAGCGAGACGCCGACGTGGGCCGCCTCCCGCACGGCTGTCAGGGCGCGCCCGACCACCCGGCCCGCACGGTGCATCGCGTCGATCGACGTGTCCGTCTTCAGTTCCACCATGCCAATTACTATACCGGTATTTGAATGGGGGCGGGTGACGGGCAGAATGGGGGCATGGTGCGCACCCCCCTCACCCCGGAAGAACGCGAGCGCGGCGAGCGGCTCGGGCGGCTGCTGCGTGAGGCGCGCGGCGACCGCAGCATGGCCGACGTCGCCGCCGAGGCGGGCGTCTCGGCGGAGACGCTCCGCAAGATCGAGACCGGCCGGGCCCCGACGCCGGCGTTCTTCACGGTGGCCGCGCTGGCGGGTGTGCTCGGACTGTCGATGGACGAGCTGATGGCGCGGTGCGCACCGGCCGTCGTCTGAGGTGCCCCCGGGGCGCCGGCCGCGCCGGGCGCGAGATCCGGCCGACAGCCGTCCGCGCACTGCCGGAAAACTCTCCGTAGCGAGCCCGTAACACAACTGGTGTTGCCTACCGGACGGAGTGCTTGCCGGCAGCCGGGCGGGAGCTGGACCATGGCGGATCGACTCCCCGCTCGCATGCGGGAGTTCGCGAGCTACCTGGACGGCCTGCTGGCCCGTCTCGACCAGGGGGCGGGCTGGTGCGGGGTCTTCTGGCAGCGCGACCCCGACGGCATGCAGGCATGCCTGGACGGGCGTGAGGCACCCCCCTGGGACGTGGTGGAGGCCCTGCTGGAGGACCTCGGCGGAATGTACGGCCGGGCCACCGCGACGGCCGAGCGGGAACGGGCCCGCGCCCTGCACGCCGCCGCGCTCGGCGCGCACGACGCCCGGCCCGGCGCCCGGGAGGACCTGGCCGACCGCCTCGACGTCATGCTCCGCGAGCGGCGCTACGCCGCGGAGCGCCACGCCGGACTGGCCCGACTGCTGTCCGCCCCCGCGCCCGGAACGGACACCGACTCGCTGCGCACGGACCTCGCCTGGGCGCGCGACGACCACCGGCGCGCCACCGCACGCTGCGACGAACTCCGGGCACGCATCGACGAGTTGGACCGGTCGGCGGCGCTCTCGTCCCCCGGCCGGGACGCGGCACCGGCCCCCGCCCGGACCCCGGCCCGCGTGGTGCCCCCGGCCCCCGCTCCTGCGGACACCCCCGCCGCGCCCCGCAGACGCCGTAGGGGCAGTGCCCGGTTCGCCGGGCTGGACGCGGACCAGGGCGCCGCCCCCGCCGCCGCGCCAGGGGCCCCCGCGCCCATGACCCCGGACGCCGCCGTGCGCCGTACGCCCCGCGGGGCCCGGTTCGCGGGCGCCGCGCAGCCCGCCGAGGCGGCGGCCGGGGCCCTCGCCTCGGCGGACGAAGAGGCTGGTACCGAGGTCGCCGGGGCCGTCGGGCGGCTGGCGCGGCTGCGGGCCGAGGGGCGCAGCGGCGAGGCGCATGTGCTGCTGGTGGAGCTCGCGGCGTGGCCCGCCGGCCGGCTGCCGCTGCTCGCGGACGCCCTGCACCGCTCCGGGCTCGGCGCCGACTGGGCCACCCTGCTGTGGGAGTCCGCCGCCCTGCCCGCCGAGCGGCTGGTCGACGCCGCCGACGCGCTCGCCGCGGCCGGCCGGGACACCGACGCGCACCGGATGCTGCTGCAGGGCGTGGCGCGGCCCGCGGAGCAGATCGGCGCGGCCGTACTGCGGCTGGACGGAGAGGGCCGCCACCGCGAGGCGCGAGCCCTGCTGGACGCCTGTGTGCGGGCCCGTCCGCCCCAGGAGGCCGCCCGGTGCGCCGCCGCCGGCCCCCGGCACCTCGTGCCCCTCCTGCTGGAGGCCGCGCTCGGCGTCTCCGAGGAGCGGCACTGGGACCTCGTGCACGCCCTGCGCGTCGCCGGACACACCCTGTGACCGAGAGGTGCCTCAAGGCCTCCCGGTCTGTCCCGGTACGCCCCTGCGGGCCGCGGGATCCGCTCACCCACAGGAGTGTGAAACGTGATCGACTCAGCGGGTTGACGACGATGGTCTTGGCAAGGGCCCCGCGGAGGCTTACGTTCGTGCCTCTACGCCCTGCTCTACGGGCGTAGAGGCTCTGACGGTCGTGTCGAAGGAGCAGCTCATGGCCAACGTCGTCCGCGCCGCTCTGGTCCAGGCCACCTGGACCGGCGACACCGAGTCCATGGTGGCGAAACACGAGGAGCACGCCCGCGAGGCGGCTCGCCGGGGCGCGAGGATCATCGGGTTCCAGGAAGTCTTCAACGCCCCCTACTTCTGCCAGGTCCAGGAACCGGAGCACTACCGCTGGGCCGAGCCGGTGCCCGACGGGCCGACCGTGCGCCGGATGCGGGAGCTGGCCCGCGAGACCGGCATGGTGATCGTCGTCCCGGTGTTCGAGATCGAGCAGTCCGGTTTCTACTACAACACCGCCGCCGTGATCGACGCCGACGGGACCTGCCTCGGCAAGTACCGCAAGCACCACATCCCGCAGGTCAAGGGCTTCTGGGAGAAGTACTACTTCAAGCCCGGCAACCTGGGCTGGCCCGTCTTCGACACCGCCGTCGGCAAGGTCGGCGTCTACATCTGCTACGACCGGCACTTCCCGGAGGGCTGGCGGCAACTCGGCCTCAACGGCGCCCAGCTGGTGTACAACCCGTCCGCCACCCACCGGGGCCTGTCCGCCCACCTGTGGCAGCTGGAACAGCCCGCGGCGGCCGTCGCCAACGAGTACTTCGTCGCCGCCATCAACCGGGTGGGGCAGGAGGAGTACGGCGACAACGACTTCTACGGGACGTCGTACTTCGTCGACCCGCGCGGGCGGTTCGTGGGCGAGCCGGCCGACGACAAGACCGAGGAACTCGTCGTACGCGACCTGGACTTCGACCTCATCGAGGAAGTGCGGCAGCAGTGGGCCTTCTACCGCGACCGCCGCCCCGACGCCTACGAAGGGCTGGTGCAGCCGTGAACGACCTCTACTCCCGCCACCGCCGGATCATGCCCGACTGGCTCGCCCTCTACTACGACGACCCGATCGAGATCACCCACGGCGAGGGGCGGCACGTCTGGGACTTCAACGGCCGTCGGTACCTGGACTTCTTCGGCGGCATCCTGACCACGATGACCGCGCACGCGCTGCCCGAGGTGACCAAGGCGGTCAGCGAGCAGGCCGGCCGGATCATCCACTCCTCCACGCTCTACCTCAACCGGCCGATGGTCGAACTCGCCGAGCGCATCGCCCAGGTGAGCGGCATCCCGGACGCCCGGGTGTTCTTCACGACCTCCGGCACCGAGGCCAACGACACCGCCCTGCTGCTCGCCACCGCCCACCGGCGCAGCAACACGATCCTGGCGATGCGCAACAGCTACCACGGCCGCTCCTTCAGCGCGGTCGGCATCACCGGCAACCGCGGCTGGTCCCCGACCTCGCTCTCTCCGCTGCAGACCCTGTACGTCCACGGCGGCGTGCGCACCCGGGGACCGTTCGCGGGTCTCGACGACCGCGACTTCATCGACGCCTGCGTCGCCGACCTGAAGGACGTCCTCGGCCACACCCGGCCCCCGGCCGCGCTGATCGCCGAACCCGTCCAGGGCGTCGGCGGGTTCACCTCACCGCCCGACGGGCTGTACGCCGCCTTCCGTGACGTGCTGAAGGCCCAGGGGATCCTGTGGATCGCCGACGAGGTGCAGACCGGCTGGGGCCGCACCGGCGACCACTTCTGGGGCTGGCAGGCGCACGCCCGCAGCGGCCCGCCGGACATCGTCACCTTCGCCAAGGGCATCGGCAACGGCATGTCCATCGGCGGCGTCATCGCCCGCGCCGAGATCATGAACTGCCTGGACGCCAACAGCATCTCCACCTTCGGCGGCACCCAGATCACCATGGCCGCCGGGCTCGCCAACCTCGGCTACCTGCTCGAACACGACCTCCAGGGCAACGCCCGGCGCGTCGGCGGCCTGCTCATCGAGCGCCTGCGGGCGGTCACCGCCCAGCTCCCCGGGGTACGGGAGGTGCGCGGCCGCGGACTGATGATCGGCGTCGAGCTGGTCAAGCCCGGCACCGACGAGGCCGACCCGCGGACCGCCGCCGCCGTGCTGGAGGCGGCACGCCAGGGCGGGCTGCTCATCGGCAAGGGAGGAGGGCACGACACCAGCGCCCTGCGGATCGCCCCGCCGCTGTCCCTGACCGTCGCCGAGGCCGAGGAAGGGGCAGCCATCCTCGAAGAGGCGCTGCGCAGTTCGTACTAGGCGCCACGCGGGGAGAACCGTGACGGGGCCCGCCGGCGGACGTCCGCGGGGTCCGTCGTGGCCGGTCGCGCAGTTTCCGCGCCCCTCCCGGGGGCGCCGCCCAGCACCGTCCGAGCAAGGGATACGGCCATGGCATCCGACTCCGACACGCGCAGCCCCGTCCGGCAGCCACCGGATCCCGTCCTCTCGGTCCGCCAGGTGCTCGGCCTGGAGCGGGTCCTCGCCGGGGACCCCGAGGTGGTCGCCGGAGCCGGGCAGCTCGACCGGCCCGTGCGCTGGGTGCACGTCGCCGAGGCGGCCGACGTCGGCGTGATGCTCAGCGGCGGCGAGATGGTGCTCACCACCGGGGTGCTCCTCGCCGGGGACGAGGCCAAGCAGGCCGAGTACATCCAGTCCCTGCACCGGGCCGAGGCCGCCGCCGTCGTGCTCGGACTCGGCCGCGCCTTCCCGACGCCGCCCGAGGTGATGCGCCGGGCCGCCGAGCGGTGCGGGCTGCCCATGGTCGTCCTGCACCGGCCGTTCCCCTTCGCCGAGCTGACGGAGGAGGTCCAGTGCCGGCTCGTGCGGCGCAAGTTCGCCGCCGTCAGTCTGTCGGAGACCGTGCGGACCGCCCTCACCGCGCTCATCACGGCCGGTGCCCCGCTCGGGCGGCTGCTCGACGAGATCGCCCAGCACAGCGGCTGCCCGGTCGTCGTCACCAACCTCGCCCACCGCGTCCTCGCCACGGCGGGGGAGCGGCCCGCGGTGGACGACGTGCTGCGCGACTGGGAGCGGATCGCCCGGCAGGCCGGCGGCGGCCCGGGCGACGGCTGGATCCACGCCGAACTCGGCGGACGCGGCGAGCGGTGGGGCCGGCTGGTGCTGTGCGGCTACCGAGGCGACCCGGCCACCGGGGGACTGCTCGCCGACCGGGCCGCCGAGGCGCTGGTCCTGCACCGCATGCTCGGCGGCGGCTCCGCGCCCACCTGGGAGGAGCAGTCCGCCCAGAGCCTGCTCACCGACCTGGCCTCCGGGGTCGTACCGGCCCGGCAGCTGCTGCCGCGGGCGCGTGCGGCCGGGCTCCCGGTCAACCGGCGGATCTTCGTCCCGCTGGTCGTACCCGGCGCGGATCCGGCCGGACTCGGGCGCGTGCTGCGGCTGTTGGGGCTGCCCGGGCTGGTCGCCGAGCTGGCCGACGGGGTCGTCGCCGTGCTGCTCAGCCTCGCCCGCGACCAGCAGGCCGAGACGCTGACCGCGCACTTCGCGGCCCGGCTGCGCGGCGAGACCGGGCCGGCGCCGACGGTCGCCGCCGCCGGCCCGCGCACCAGCTGGGACGACGTGCCCGCCGGGCTGCGCGAGGCCCGGCACGTGGCCGACGCCGTCGCCGACTCCGCGGCCGCCCGCGACCTGCCGGCCGTCGTCCGGCTCCGGGACGTCCATCTGCGCGGGCTGGTCCGGCTGCTGCGGGACGACCCGCACGTGCAGTCCTTCGCCGAGCGGGAGCTGGACGGACTGCTGCGCGAGCCCGAACCGGAGCTGCTGAACGTCCTGCGGACCTATCTGGCGACGGGCCGCAACAAGTCCCGCACCGCCCTGCTCCACCATGTCTCCCGGCCGGCCCTGTACCGCCGCCTGGAGGCGATACAGACCCGCCTCGGCGTCGACCTGGACGACTTCGAACAGGCGGCCTCCGTGCACATCGCGCTCCTCGCGCACGACGCGCAACAGGGGTGAAACATGCGAAGACCTGCGACAACGGCGGTGAAACATGGGACGGCGCAGACGTGACACGGTGGCACGCCGGTCGCCCGCGGACGTGACACGCTGCCCGTCGAACCGGCCCTCGGCGCTTCCTAGGCTCACCGCACACCGAGCTACCGGAGGTCCCGATGAGCCGAGTGATCCGTGCCGCCCTCTTCCAGACCGCCTGGACCGGCGACAAGGAATCCATGATCCAGGTCCACGAGCAGGCGGCCCGCGACGCCGCCGCCCAGGGCGCCCAAGTCCTCTGCTTCCAGGAGCTGTTCTACGGCCCCTACTTCTGCCAGGTCCAGGACAAGGCGTTCTACGAGTACGCCGAGCGGATCCCCGACGGTCCGACCGTCCGGCGCTTCCAGGCGCTCGCCCGCGAGCTGGGCATCGTCCTCGTCCTGCCCATGTACGAGGAGGAGCAGCCGGGCGTCCTGTACAACACCGCGGCCGTGATCGACGCGGACGGCTCCTACCTCGGCAAGTACCGCAAGACCCATATCCCGCAAGTGCAGGGCTTCTGGGAGAAGTTCTACTTCCGTCCCGGCAACAGCGGCTGGCCCGTCTTCGACACCGCCGTCGGCAGGATCGGCGTCTACATCTGCTACGACCGCCACTTCCCCGAGGGCTGGCGGGCGCTGGGCCTCGCCGGTGCCGAGATCGTCTTCAACCCCTCGGCCACCTCCCGCGGCCTGTCCCGCTACCTGTGGCAGCTGGAGCAGCCGGCGGCGGCCGTCGCCAACGAGTACTTCGTCGGCGCGATCAACCGGGTCGGCGTGGAGGACCTGGGCGACAACGACTTCTACGGCACGACGTACTTCGTGGACCCGGAGGCCCAGTTCGTCGGCGAGCCGGCGAGCGACAAGGAGACCGAACTCGTCGTCCGCGACCTGGACATGGCCAGGCTCCGCGAGGTCCGCGACCGCTGGCAGTTCTACCGCGACCGGGCGCCGGGGGCCTACGGACCGCTGACGGCGCCGTAGGGGAAAGCGCCCCCGAAGGGGCGCGGGGAACCGCGCGACAGCCACAGACGACCCGCAGACGGTCACGAGAGAGAGGCACCCCATGACCACGCGCACCGTCATCCGCGGCGGCCTAGTCATCACCGCGTCCGACGAGATCCACGCCGACGTCCTGATCGAGGACGGCCGCATCGCCGCCCTCGCCGCCTCCGGCACCCCCGCGGCCGAGGCGTTCACCGCCGAGAAGGTCATCGACGCCACCGGCAAGTACGTCATCCCGGGCGGCGTCGACGGCCACACCCACATGGAGATGCCCTTCGGCGGCACCACCGCCGCCGACACCTTCGAGACCGGCACCCGCGCCGCCGCCTGGGGCGGCACCACCACGATCGTCGACTTCGCCATCCAGAGCGTCGGCCACACCCTGCGCGAGGGACTGGACGCCTGGCACGCCAAGGCCGAGGGCAACTGCGCCGTCGACTACGCCTTCCACATGATCGTCTCCGACGTGAACGACGAGACGCTGAAGGAGATGGACCTGCTGGTGGAGGAGGGCGTCACCTCCTTCAAGCAGTTCATGGCCTACCCCGGCGTCTTCTACTCCGACGACGGGCAGATCCTGCGGGCCATGCAGCGCGCCGCCGACAACGGCGGGCTGATCATGATGCACGCCGAGAACGGCATCGCCATCGACGTGCTGGTCGAGCAGGCGCTGGCCCGCGGCGAGACCGACCCGCGCTACCACGGCGAGGTCCGCAAGGCCCTGCTGGAGGCCGAGGCCACGCACCGCGCCATCCGGCTGGCCCAGGTCGCCGGAGCCCCGCTGTACGTGGTGCACGTGTCGGCCCTGCAGGCGGTGGCCGAGCTGACCCGTGCCCGGGACGAGGGGCTGAACGTCTTCGGCGAGACCTGCCCGCAGTACCTGTTCCTGTCCACCGACAACCTCGCCGAACCCGACTTCGAGGGCGCCAAGTACGTGTGCAGCACTCCGCTGCGGCCCCGCGAACACCAGGCGCACCTCTGGAGGGGGCTGCGGACCAACGACCTCCAGGTCGTCTCCACCGACCACTGCCCCTTCTGCTTCACGGGCCAGAAGGAGCTGGGCCGCGGCGACTTCTCCAGGATCCCCAACGGGTTGCCGGGCGTGGAGAACCGTATGGACCTGCTCCACCAGGCGGTCGTCGACGGGCACATCTCGCGCCGCCGCTGGATCGAGATCGCCTGCGCCACCCCGGCGCGCATGTTCGGCCTGTACCCGAAGAAGGGCACCATCACCCCGGGCGCCGACGCCGACGTCGTCGTCTACGACCCGCACGCCGAGCAGGTGATGTCCGCCGGCACCCACCACATGAACGTCGACTACTCGGCGTACGAGGGCAAGCGCGTCACCGGCCGCGTCGAGACGGTGCTGTCACGCGGCCGGGTCGTCATCGACCAGCGGGAGTACACCGGACACGCCGGCCACGGCGTCTACACCCCGCGCTCCACCTGTCAGTACCTGAACTAGGAGTGGCGCCCATGGACTTCGGACTCGTCCTGCAGACCGACCCGCCCGCCTCCCGCGTCGTCAGCCTGATGAAACGGGCCGAACGCAACGGCTTTCGCTACGGCTGGACCTTCGACTCCGCCGTGCTCTGGCAGGAGCCGTTCGTGATCTACAGCCAGATCCTGGCGAACACCCAGAAGCTGAAGGTCGGCCCGATGGTCACCAACCCGGGCACCCGCACCTGGGAGGTCACCGCCTCCACCTTCGCCACCCTCAACGACATGTTCGGCAACCGCACCGTCTGCGGCATCGGCCGCGGCGACTCCGCGATGCGTGTCGCCGGCCGCAAACCCAACACCCTCGCCCGGATCAGCGAGGCCATGAAGGTCATCCGTGCCCTCGGCCGCGGCGCGGAGGCCGACCTCGGCGGCACCAGGATCCACTTCCCGTGGGTCGGGGAAGGCGCCGAACTCCCGGTCTGGATGGCCGCGTACGGCCCCAAGGCGCTGAAGATGACCGGTGAGGAGGCCGACGGCTTCATCCTCCAGCTCGCCGACCTGTACCTGACCGAGTACATGGTGAAGGCCGTCAAGGACGCGGCGGCGGCGGCCGGCCGTGACCCCGCCGAGGTGACGATCTGCGTCGCCGCCCCCGCGTACGTCACCGAGGACGACTCGCCCGAGGCCCTCGCCCACGCCCGCGACCAGTGCCGCTGGTTCGGCGGCATGGTCGGCAACCACGTCGCCGACCTGGTCGCCAAGTACGGCGAACACTCCGCCCAGGTCCCCGAGGAACTCACCGACTACATCAAGGCCCGGCAGGGATACGACTACGCCCACCACGGCCGCAGCGACAACCCGGACACCCGGTTCGTACCCGACGAGATCGTCGACCGCTTCTGCGTCATCGGCCCCGCCGAGAAGCACATCGAGAAACTGAGGGCACTGCGCGCCCTGGGCGTCGACCAGTTCGCGGTGTACGACATGCACGACGCGCAGGAGGCCACGATCGACGCCTACGGAAGCCGGGTGATCCCCGCCGTCAACGCCTGAACCGCTCCCGCGAGTCCGCCCCCCACGCTCCTCCTGGTCTCCCCTCCCCGCCGTCCCGGGGAGGGGGCTGGTGCCCGCAACGGCCTCTCCCGATCCGTCTCTCCCCGATTGGCCAGCCCATGACCGACACCGCTCACCCCGCCATACCCACGTCCGGCCAGGTCACCCTCCCGGACGGGCGCGTGGAACTCGCCCCCGGCACACCGCCGCCCAGCGGCCCCTACGCCAACGAGGACCTGCTCCCGGTCCCCACGGCGAGGCGCACCTGGACCACGTACAACTTCTCGGCCCTGTGGGTCGGCATGGCCCACAACACCGCGTCCTGGACCCTCGCCTCCGGACTGATCGCGGTGGGCATGGACTGGAAGCAGGCGGTGTTCACCATCGCCCTCGCCAACCTGATCGTGCTGGTCCCGATGCTGCTCACCGGGCACGCCGGCCCGAAGTACGGCATTCCCTTCCCCGTCTTCGCCCGCGCCTCCTTCGGCGTGCGCGGCGCCAACCTGCCCGCCGTCGTCCGGGCGCTGGTGGCGTGCGGCTGGTTCGGCATCCAGACCTGGATCGGCGGCGAGGCCATCTACTTCCTCGCCGGGAAACTGATCGGCGACAGCTGGACGGACGCCGCGCACGTCGGCGGCCACGCCTGGACCATGTGGCTGTCGTTCGCGATCTTCTGGGCCCTCCAGGTCGCCATCATCCACCGGGGCATGGAGACCATCCGCCGCTTCGAGAACTGGGCCGCGCCGTTCGTCCTCGTCGGGGCCCTCGTGATGCTGTGGTGGATGAGCAGCAAGGCCGGCGGCGTCGGCCCGCTCTTCGGCCAGCCCTCCCGGCTCGGCTGGGGCGGGGAGTTCTGGAAGCTGTTCTGGCCCTCCCTGATGGGCATGATCGGCTTCTGGTCCACGCTGTCGCTGAACATCCCGGACTTCACCCGCTACGGAAAGAGCCAGAAGGCGCAGACCTGGGGCCAGGCGCTCGGCCTGCCCACCACGATGACCCTGTTCGCGTTCCTGTCGGTCCTGGTCACCTCCGGCTCGCAGGCGGTCTACGGTGAGCCCGTCTGGGACCCGGTGCAGCTCGCCGCCAAGACGGACAACGTGGTCGGCCTGCTCTACGCCCTGGTCACCGTGCTGGTCGCCACCCTGTCCGTGAACATCGCCGCCAACCTGGTCTCCCCGGCCTTCGACTTCTCCAACGTCGCGCCCAGGAAGGTGAGCTTCCGCACCGGAGCGCTCATCACCGCCGTCCTCGCGGTCCTCATCTTCCCCTGGAAGCTGTACTCCGACCCGCAGAGCTACATCTTCACCTGGCTCGGCCTGGTCGGCGGTCTGCTCGGCACCGTCGCGGGCATCCTCGTCGCCGACTACTGGCTGCTGCGCCGCACCCGACTGGACCTCGCCGACCTGTACCGAGCGGGCGGCCGCTACTGGTACACGGGCGGCTGGAACTGGCGGGCGGTCGTCGCCTTCCTGGCGGGCGGTGTCCTCGCGATCGGCGGGGCGAGCCTGAAACCCCTGATCGACGGCCGCCCCGTCCCGGCGCTGTCCCCGCTCGCCGACTACGGCTGGGCGGTGGGCCTGGGCACCTCCTCGGTGCTGTACCTGGCACTGACCCTGGCATCGGGCCGGGACCGGCGCACCGGCTGAGCCCGTCGGCACTCCGCCGCGGCGGGCGCGGTCCGGGCGGAAACCGGCCGGGAGCCGGGCGTTGTCCGGCAGGATGCCGGTGAGGCGCGCCCGGCTCCGCCACCGGGAAACGGGGAACGGGCACCAGCGAGGTCCCGCAGGGCGCCACCAACGGCACCCGCGTCAACGACCGTGTCCTGACGCCGGCCCGGGCCGTCCGCCTGCGCGACGGCGACCGGGTCGAACTCGGCCCTCGGGTCGGCTTCGTGGTCCACGGAGTCGAGGACGTGCCGGCTGAACCGGCGGACTGAGCAGGGGCGGCCGGGGGTTGGCCACCGGGCGTCCGGGGCCTCGGCTCCGGCGGCCGCGGGCTCAGCCCCGGCCGCCGCCCAGCGCGGCCACCGCGGACTTCGCCGCCTTGATGGCCCCCTTGTTGATCTCGTCCGTGTCGGGGGCCTTCTTGGACTCGAAGTCGCTGCCGCTGTAGGTGACGACGACGAGGGCGTTGGCGACGCGGGCCAGCACCACGCCCTCACGCGTCTGCTGGCCGTCCTCCGTGGTGAGGTTCACGACCGAGTAGGCGCTGTCCCCGAGCCCCGGGACGGTCCCGCCGCCGCTCCGTTCCGCGACCCGCTGCTCGTACCCCTTCTTCGCGTCCTGCTCCGACGCGCCGATCTCGAACGACACGTCGAGCCAGCGGTAGTCGTAACCGTGCAGCGCGTTCCAGGAGCAGGTGCGGCGCAGCTTGGTGTCCGTCGACGGGATCTCCTTGCCGGCCGTCTTCGCCCCGGGCACCAGGGACTTGACGGTGGCCGCGGGCACACCGGCGCAGGGCGCGGGCGCGGTGGAGTAGGCGTTCGCCGCGGCCGTGGAGGAGGGCGCGGCCGTGACGGAGGACCCCGCGGGTGTGTTCTGGACGGTCTGGTGACCGGCGGCGGCGGGTGGGGCCGCCGGACCGGACGTCAGCGCCCAGCCGGCGCAGGCGAGTACCGCGACCGGCGACAGACGCGCGGTGAGCGCGAGCGGCAGAGGAAGGGAACGCACGGCGCACTTCTCGTGGGGGAGGTGGTGCGGAGGGGTCCGCAATGTGGACGGGGACGACAGTGTCACACGACTGTCTGTGGGGCGGAAGCGGAAACTCGCTGCGTGCTCGCCCGGTGACAGAACCCTTCGGCAGATGTCCCTTTCACCCCCTTACGTCGCCGCCACACCCGCGCCGCCACACCCGCGCCGCGCCACTTCGCCGACCGCCACCCCGGCGGACGTACCCCCGGACGCCGCGGCTACGGCACCCTCGCCGTCCACTCCGGCGAGGTGAACTTGGTGCGCGCCAGCTCCCGCGCCCGGGCCAGTTCCCCGTCGGTGACCTTGCCGGGCGCCAGCCCGTACCGTGCGCGGAAGGACTCGATCATCCGGTCGATCACGGCCTCACGCGCCAGCCCCGTCTGCCGGCGCAGCGGATCGACCCGCTTCTTCGCGCTCGCCGTCCCCTTGCCGGAGAGTTTCTCCCGCCCGATCCGCAGGACCTCGACCATCTTGTCGGCGTCGATGTCGTACGACATGGTCACGTGGTGCAGCACGGCACCCGGACCCCCGCCCGGTCCGACGACCCGCTTCTGCGCCGCGCCCGCGATCTTGCCCTGGTCCGTGGCGATGTCGTTCAGCGGCTGGTACCAGGCCCGGATGCCCATGTCGCCGAGCGCGCCCAGCACCCAGTCGTCCAGATAGGCGTAGCTGTCCTGGAAGGACAGGCCGTGCACCAGGGACTCGGGCACCGACAGCGAGTAGGTGATCGTGTTGCCGGGCTCCACGAACATCGCGCCGCCGCCGGAGATCCGCCGCACCACCTCGATGCGGTGCCGGGCGGCGCCCTCCGGGTCCACCTCGTTGCGCAGCGACTGGAAACTGCCGATGATCACCGCCGGAGCCGCCCACTCCCACACCCGCAGCGTCGGTGGCCGCCGGCCCGCCGCGACCTCGGCGGTCAGCACCTCGTCCAGCGCCATGTGCAATGCCGGCGGCTGCGCGGGCTCGTGGATCAGCTGCCAGTCGTAGTCGGTCCAGTCCGTGGCGTGCGCGAGCGCGCGGCGCACCGCGACGCCGACGCCCTCCGAGGTCAGGCCGTACAGCACCGTCCCCGCCGGGAGCGCCGCGTCGATCCGCGCGGCCAGCCCGGCCGTGCCGGTGTCCGCGGGCGCGCCCTCCAGCGCGCCGTTCACCGCCTCCAGCGCCTCGTCCGGCTCCAGGAAGAAGTCGCCCGCCACGCGCACGTGCCGCAGCACCCCGTCCTCGACGTCCACGTCCACCACGACGAGCTTGCCGCCGGGCACCTTGTACTCACCATGCACCGCCATGGCCTCCGTTCCTGCCGCACGGGATCAACGCGGGGCGCGGTCGCGGTGTTCCCGGAAGCCGATCACCTCCGTACGCTTCACCCGGAAGCCGTATCCGAGCGGAGGAGCACGCTGTTGTTCACCACCCGGCCCACCCTCCAAGGCACCTTCGGCATGGTGTCGTCCACCCACTGGCTGGCCTCCCAGTCGGCGATGGCGGTCCTGGAGGAGGGCGGCAACGCGTTCGACGCGGCCGTGGCCGGTGCCTTCGTGCTGCACGTCGTCGAGCCCCACCTCAACGGGCCGGCCGGCGAGGTGCCGATCCTGCTCGCCCCGGCGGGCGGTGCCGTGCGCGTGCTGTGCGGACAGGGCGTCGCCCCGGCGGGCGCCACCCCGGCCCACTACCGGGGGCTCGGGCTGGACCTCGTACCGGGCACCGGACCGCTCGCCGCCGCCGTGCCCGGCGCCTTCGACGCCTGGCTGCTCCTCCTGCGCGACCACGGCACGAAGTCCCTGGACGACGTCCTGAAGTACGCCGTGGGATACGCCGAACACGGGCACGCGCCCGTGGACAACGTCGGCGCGACCGTCGAGAGCGTACGGCGGCTGTTCGAGACCGAGTGGACCTCGTCGGCCGAGGTGTACCTGCCGGGCGGCAGGGCGCCCCGGCCCGGCACGCTGCTGCGCAACCCGGCGCTCGCCGCCACCTGGAAGCGGCTGCTGGCCGAGACCGCCCACGCCGGCGACCGGGAGGCGCGGATCGACGCCGCGCGCGAGGTGTGGCGCTCCGGCTTCATCGCCGAGGCCCTGCTGCGGCAGTCCCGGCGGCCCACCCTGGACACCAGCGGCGAGCGGCACACCGGCACGCTCACCGAGGCCGACCTGGCGGGCTGGTCGGCGGGCTACGAGACACCGGTGACGTACGACTGGAACGGCTGGACCGTGTGCAAGGCCGGCCCGTGGAGCCAGGGCCCCGCCTTCCTGCAGCAGCTCGCCCTGCTCCCGCCCGAGCTGCCCGCCTACGGTTCCGCCGAGTACGTCCACCTGCTGATCGAGGGCTGCAAGCTGGCCATGGCCGACCGCGAGGCCTGGTACGGGGACGCGGCCGAGGTGCCCCTCGCGGACCTGCTGTCCGACGGCTACAACGCCGAGCGGCGGGCCCTGATCGGCGCGAAGGCCTCCTACGACCTGCGGCCCGGCAGCCCCGGCGGACGGGTACCGCGGCTGACCGCACAGGCGCACGCGTGCGTGCCGGCCGGCGCGGTGCCCGGCTTCGACCCGATGGGCGCCGGCGAGCCGACCGTCGCGCCGCTGCCCGGCGATCCGGCCCTCGCGGACGTGACCGGGGAGGCGCAGGTGACCGGGGAGAGCCAGGTGGCCGCCGACGGCACGACCCAGGGGGACACCTGCCACCTGGACGTCGTCGATCGCTGGGGCAACATGGTCGCGGCCACGCCCAGCGGCGGCTGGCTGCAGTCCAACCCGGTCGTCCCCGAACTCGGCTTCCCGCTCGGCACGCGCCTGCAGATGACCTGGCTGGAGGAGGGCCTGCCGAGCACCCTCACCCCCGGCCGCCGCCCCCGCACCACGCTCACCCCGTCCCTCGCACTGCGCGGCGGGGTGCCCGTCATGGCGTTCGGCACGCCCGGCGGCGACCAGCAGGACCAGTGGCAGCTGCACTTCTTCCTGGCCGCCGTGCTGCGGGCCCCCGTCCGCGGCGGCCTCGACCTCCAAGGCGCCATCGACGCCCCCAACTGGCACAACGACAGCTTCCCCAGTTCCTTCCACCCGCGCGGGCGACGCCCCGGCAGCGTGACCGTGGAGTCCCGCACGGCCCCCGAGGTGATCGAGGAGCTGCGGCGGCGCGGCCACGACGTCACCGTCGGCCCCGCCTGGTCCGAGGGGCGGCTGTGCGCGGTGGCCCGGGACCCGGAGACGGGCGTGCTGTCGGCGGCGGCGAACCCGCGCGGGATGCAGGGATACGCCGTCGGCCGCTGACGGCCCGGCCGGGTTTCCCGTCCTTCATCCGGATTCCACCCCGCGTACACCCGCGGGGCGGGGCCTGTCAGTGGGGCGTGTTCTCATAAGAGGCATGTTCGAAGAGACGGAAACCATCGACGAGTTTCTCGCCCGCTGCTCGGCCGACGTGGAGGAAGCGGTCCGCAAGGCCGCCGCGGCCGAGATCCTGCCCCGCTTCCGCCGCCTCGCCGCGCACGAGGTGGACCAGAAGAGCGGCCCGCACGACCTGGTGACGGACGCCGACCGCCTCGCGGAGCTGCGGCTCACCGAGGACCTCGGCTCGCTGCTGCCCGGCTCGGTGGTGGTCGGCGAGGAGGCCGTGCACGCCGACCCGGCGGTGTACCAGGCCCTCCAGGGCGACGCACCCGTCTGGATCGTCGACCCGGTCGACGGCACCCGCCAGTTCGTCCACGGCGACGACGGCTTCTGCACCCTGGTGGCCCTCGCCCACCGCGGCGTCGTCATCGCCTCCTGGACCTACGCCGCGGCCCGCGACCAGCTGGCCACCGCCGTCCGCGGCCGGGGCGCCTTCCTGGACGGCGAGCGCCTGTTCGCGGGCCCGCCGGAGCCCGGCCGGGACCTCGTCGTCGCCACCTCGCACCCGGACTACACCACCGACGACCAGAAGCGCGCGCTGCGCGCCCTGTGGACCGACGGCCTCGCCCCGCGCCCGTGCGGCTCCGCCGGCCTGGAGTATCTCGCCGTCGCCCGGGGCGAGTCGGACGCCGTGGCGTTCTCCTGGGAGGCCGCCTGGGACCACGCGGCCGGTCTGCTCCTGGTCGAGGAGGCGGGCGGCACGCACCTCACCCTGTCCGGCGAGCCGTTCCGGGTCACCGGCGGCAACGCCCTGCCGTTCACAGCCGCCCGGGACACGGCCACCGCCCGCCGGGTGGCAGGCCTGCTGCGCACCGGTTCCTGACCCCGCCGGGGTCACCCGGGCCGGGGGAGTGTCCGTCCCCCGGCATATCCTGACCCGGAATGGCCGTCGGCTGACGAAGGGGTCCGAAGGTGCCGTCGATGCTCGATGCGGTCGTAGTGGGTGCGGGTCCGAACGGACTGACGGCTGCCGTGGAGCTGGCCCGTCGCGGCTTCTCCGTGGCCCTGTTCGAGGCGAAGTCCACGGTGGGCGGCGGCGCCCGCACCGGGGAACTGACCCTCCCCGGCTTCCGGCACGACCCGTGTTCGGCCGCCCACCCCCTCGGCATCAGCTCCCCGGCGTTCCGCGCCCTGCCGCTCGACCGGTACGGCCTCGAATGGCTGCACGCCCCGCTGCCCATGGCCCACCCCTTCCCCGACGGCACCGCGGCCGTGCTGTCCCGCTCGGTCGCCGAGACCGCGGCCTCCTTCGGACCGCGCGACGCGGGCGCGTACCGCAGACTGGTCGAGCCGCTCCTCGCCCACTGGGACACGCTGGTACGGGACTTCATGTCGCTGCCGCTGACCGCGCTCCCGCGCGACCCCGTCACCCTGGCCCGCTTCGGACTGGCCGGCCTCCCGCCGTCCACGTGGCTGATGCGCCGCTTCAAGGACGAGCGGGTCAAGACCGTCTTCGCCGGCCTGGTCGCCCATGTGATGGCACCGCTCGACGGTCTGGCCACGGGCGCCATCGGACTGGTCTTCGCCCTCGCCGCCCACGCCCACGGCTGGCCGGTGCCCCGCGGCGGCTCCCAGGCCATCTCCGACGCCCTCGCCGGCTACCTCGGCGACCTCGGCGGCGAGGTGCACACCGACTACGAGGTCAAGCGCCTGGACGACCTGCCGCCCGCCCGCGCGTATGTCTTCGACACCTCGCCCGCCGCGCTCGCCCGCATCGCCGGCTTCGGCGACTACTACGCGAACTACCGCTACGGCCCCAGCGTCTTCAAGATCGACTACGCGCTGGACGGCCCGGTGCCCTGGACCGCACCCGAGGCCCGCGTCGCCGGCACCGTCCAGATCGGCGCCGACCACACCGAGATCGGCACCGCCCTGCGCGCCGCCTCCCGGGAGGGCCGCGCCCCCGACAAGCCGTTCCTGATCACCGTGCAGCCCAGCGTCGTCGACCCCGGCCGTGCCCCCGAGGGCAAGCACGTCTTCTGGGCCTACGGCCATGTGCCGAACGGCTGGTCCGGGGACCTCACCGAGGCCATAGAACGCCAGCTGGAACGCTTCGCCCCCGGCTTCCGCGACCGCGTGCTCGCCCGCGCCACCGCCGGACCCGCCGAGATGGCCGCCCGCAACGCCAACTACGTCGGCGGCGACATCGCCTGCGGCGCGGCCTCCGGACTCCAGCTGCTGCTGCGCCCCAGACTGTCCCTGTTCCCCTACCACACACCCCACCCGGCCGTCTTCATCTGCTCCTCGGCCACCCCGCCGGGCCCCGGGGTCCACGGCATGTCCGGCCACAACGCGGCCAAGGCGGTCTGGCGGAGACTGAGGCAGACATGACCACCATCACCCTCGTCCAGGGCGACATCACCCGGCAGCGCGCCGACGCCATCGTCAACGCCGCGAACTCCTCGCTCCTCGGCGGCGGAGGCGTGGACGGCGCGATCCACCGCCGCGGCGGCCCCGCCGTCCTGGACGAGTGCCGTGCCCTGCGCGCCTCCCGGTACGGCAAGGGCCTGCCCACCGGCCAGGCGGTCGCCACCACGGCGGGCGAGCTCGACGCCCGCTGGGTGATCCACACCGTCGGCCCGGTGTACAGCGAGAGCGAGGACCGCTCGGAGCTGCTCGCCTCCTGCTACCGCGAGTCCCTGCGCGTCGCCGGTGAACTCGGCGCCCGTACGGTGGCGTTCCCGGCCGTCTCCACCGGCGTCTACCGATGGCCGATTCAGGACGCGGCCCGGATCGCGGTGGAGGCGGTACGGAGCACCCGGACGGCCGTCGAAGAGGTGCGCTTCGTCCTCTTCGACGACCGGGCCTACGACGCGTTCGCCCGCCAGGTCGGCTGACGGCGGCCCCGACACCGCACAGCGGCCCGGACTTCACCCGAACGGCGTCATCCGCGGTGCGCCCCGACGCCGCCTGGCCAACGCTCGGAGTGCCGGTACGCCCCACGAGGACGGAGCGCACCGCACGACGGGGAGGCAGAAAGGAACGCTCATGAGCCAGGCAGCGCAGCCCACCGGACCGACTCCCTCGGGCGGCTCGGGGCCGCCGCGGCAGACCGCCACCCGGAGCAGTGGCTGGGTGACCGGCGGGATCACGTTCGCCGGCGTCCTGATGGTGTGCGGAGGTGTCCTCGGAATCCTGCAGGGGATCGCCGCGGTCGCCGGGGACGACGTCTACTTCCGCATCGGCGCGTACATCTACAAGATGAGCCTCACCGGCTGGGGCACGCTCCACATCATCCTCGGCGCCCTGGTCCTCCTGACCGGTGTCGGCCTGCTCATGGACATGGCGTGGGCCCGGATCGTCGGCCTGTTCCTCGTCGCGCTCAGCCTCATCGCGCAGTTTCTGTTCCTGCCGTACGCGCCCGTCTGGTCGCTGGTCCTGATGGCCATCGACATCTTCGTGATCTGGGCCCTGGCGACCCGTCAGGAAGCGGTGTCCTGAAGCCACCGCGCCGGTCAGGGCGCCCGGCGAGGGCGGTGCCCCTCGCGTCCTGGCGCCTGCGGCGGCGCCCGCGCGACGGCCGCGGATGCCGGGTGCGCGTACGGCGCGCCGGCGGACAGCCCGGGGTACGCGGCCCGCACCTGGTCCGTATGCCGAGCACCCTGGCCCACGCCCGCCGTGGTCCGCGTGACATCATCGGCCGGGGTCAGAACCGCCGCCGTACGAGGAGCACCATGAACCCCGCGCTCACCGAGTCGCCCGAGGGCACCACCCCCCGCCCGCGCGGCGCAGGGAGCCCGGGGCGGGGCGCCTGCCTGCTGGACGACTTCTCCCTGGAGATGACCGGCAAGGACGTCGCGAGGCTCGAGGAAGCGGGCGGCAGCATCCCTCCGGGCACCCGGATCAACATCACCTTCCTCGCCGGCGAGGACACCGCAACACGGCTGACGGCCGCCCGCGCGGTCAAACGGCTCGGCTTCGTCCCCGTACCGCACATCTCCGCGCGCCGCCTGCCCTCCCGGCCGGCCCTGGAGGAGTTCCTCGGCGGGCTGGCGGCCGACGGCACCGCCGAGAACGTGTTCGTCGTCGGCGGCGACCCCGCCCGGCCCGAGGGCCCCTACGCGGATGCGCTCGCCGTCCTGCGCACCGGGCTGCTGCACGACCACGGCGTCCGGCACATCGGCATCACCGGCTACCCCGAGGGCCACCCCGGCATAGCCGACCACGAGCTGTGGTCGGCGCTGACGGACAAGGCGGCGGCCATCGACGCCGGCCGGTTCACCGGCGACGTCATCACCCAGTTCGGTTTCGACGCCGACCCGGTCCTCACCTGGCTGGAGGCCCTCCGCGCCCGCGGCGTGCGGCTGCCCGTCCGCATCGGCGTCCCCGGACCGGCCGGGGTGCGCCGGCTGCTGGGCTACGCCACCCGGTTCGGCGTCGGCACCAGCGCCTCCGTCGCCCGCAAGTACGGGTTCTCGCTGACCAACCTCATGGGCACGACCGGCCCGGACCGTTTCCTGCACAGCCTGGCCGACCGCTACGACCCCGCTCGCCACGGCGCGGTGAAGGTGCACTTCTACACGTTCGGCGGGCTGCGGACCACCGCCGAGTGGATCACCCGCTTCCCGCAGCAGAGCGCCCCCGCCACGCACTCCTCATGAGCCGGCCGGACCCCTGGCCGGGCCCACGTACGTGTCGGATTTCCGCCAGCGACCAAGGCGGCCGGTGGCCGATGCTGGACACATGCAGACAGGGACGCACCTCGACCGGGAGCACTGCGTACGTGCCGTGCAGTCCAAGGACGCGCGGTTCGACGGATGGTTCTTCACGGCCGTTCTGACCACCCGGATCTACTGCCGGCCGAGCTGTCCGGTCGTGCCGCCCAAGCCGGAGAACATGACGTTCCACCCGAGCGCCGCCGCCTGCCAGCAGGCCGGGTTCCGGGCCTGCAAGCGCTGCCGCCCCGACACCAGCCCCGGCTCCCCGGAGTGGAACCGGCGCGCCGACCTGGTGGCCCGGGCCATGCGGCTGATCGCCGACGGGATCGTGGACCGCGAGGGCGTGCCCGGACTGGCCGCCCGGCTCGGCTACAGCACCCGGCAGGTGGAGCGGCAGCTGCTCGCCGAGCTGGGCGCCGGCCCCCTCGCGGTCGCCCGTGCCCAGCGCGCCCAGACCGCACGGCTGCTCATCGAGACCACCTCGCTGCCCATGGCGCAGATCGCCTTCGCGGCCGGCTTCTCCTCCATCCGCGCCTTCAACGACACCGTCCGCGAGGTCTTCGCCCTGTCCCCGAGCGAACTGCGCGCCCGGGTTCCCGGCAGCGGCGCGAGCACCCCCGGCGTGCTCACGCTGCGGCTGCCGTTCCGCGCCCCGCTCAACCCGTCCAACCTCTTCGGACACCTCGCCGCCACCGCCGTACCCGGCGTGGAGGAGTGGCGCGACGGCTCCTACCGGCGCACCCTCAGCCTGCCCTACGGCCACGGCATCGCCGCTCTCGCCCCGCGCCCCGACCACATCGCCTGCCGGCTCACCCTGAGCGACCTGCGCGACCTGACCGTGGCCATCAGCCGCTGCCGCCGCCTGCTCGACCTGGACGCCGACCCGGTCGCCGTCGACGAAAGGCTGCGCACCGACCCGCTGCTCGCCCCGCTGGTCGACCGGGGCCCCGGCCGCCGGGTGCCGCGCACGGTCGACGAGGCCGAGTTCGCCGTCCGGGCCGTACTGGGCCAGCAGGTGTCCACGGCCGCCGCCCGCACCCACGCGGCCCGCCTGGTCACCGCGCACGGCAAACCCCTGGACGACCCCGAGGGCGGCCTCACCCACCTCTTTCCGTCCCCCGAGGCACTGGCCGGCGTCGACCCCGAGACCCTCGCCATGCCCCGCACCCGGCGCACCACCTTCACCACCCTCGTCCGCCGGCTCGCCGACGGCGAGCTGCGGCTGGGGGTGGACGCCGACTGGGCGGAGGCCCGCGCCCGGCTGCTCGCGCTGCCCGGCTTCGGTCCCTGGACCGTGGACGTCATCGCCATGCGCGCCCTGGGCGACCCGGACGCGTTCCTCGCCACCGACCTCGGTGTCCGGCGGGCCGCCAAGGAGCTGGGCCTGCCGGCCACCCCGGCCGCGCTCACCGCCCGCGCGGAGGGCTGGCGGCCCTGGCGGGCCTACGCGGTGCAGTACCTGTGGGCGACCGACAGCCACCCGATCAACTTCCTGCCCGCGTGAGGACCTTCGCCATGAAGCAGTACACGGTCATCGACAGCCCCTACGGCCCGCTCACCCTCGTCGCCGACGACGGCGTCCTGTGCGGCCTCTACATGGCCGACCAGCGCCACCGCCCGGCGGAGGAGACGTTCGGGGCCCACGACGACGCGCCCTTCGCGGCGGCCGAGGAGCAGCTGTCGGCCTACTTCGCGGGCGAGTCGAAGGAGTTCACCCTCGAACTCCGCCTGCAGGGCACTCCGTTCCAGCGCAGAGTCTGGGAACAGCTGACCCGCATCCCGTACGGCGAGACCCGCTCCTACGGCCAACTCGCCGAAGCGCTGGGCAATCCCAAGGCGTCCCGCGCGGTCGGCCTCGCCAACGGCAAGAACCCGATCGGCATCATCGTCCCCTGCCACCGGGTGATCGGCGCGAGCGGCGACCTCACCGGCTACGGCGGCGGACTGGACCGCAAGCGCCGCCTGCTGGACTTCGAACGCGGCACCGCCCTGTTCTGACGTGCCGTACCGGCCCCGCTAGCCGCCGAACTGCCGGACGAGGCCGGGCAGCAGCCGGGGCAGGGCGGTGCCGATCGGCTCGCGGACGACCTCGTGCGCGCGTTCGTCGTACGGCGTCGGCTCGGCGTTGACGATGACCAGGTGGGCGCCGTTGTCGGCGGCGACCCCGACCAGGCCGGCGGCGGGCTGCACCTGAAGACTGCTGCCGACGGCGACGAACACCGTGCACGCCTTGCTGATCGCCAGGGCCTCGCCCAGGACGACGGGATCCAGCTGCTGGCCGAACATCACCGTCGCCGACTTCTGGATGCCCCCGCACGCCAGACAGGCCGGGTCTTCCTCACCGGCGTCCAGCCGGGCCAGGGCCTCCTCCATCGGACCGCGCGCCCCGCACTCCGTGCACACCACGCTCCGCGCGCTGCCGTGCAGTTCCAGCACCTTGCGGGCGGGCATCCCGGCGAGCTGGTGCAGTCCGTCCACGTTCTGCGTGATCACCCGCACCGGGACACCGGACCGCTCCAGCTCGGCGACCGCCCGGTGCGCGGCGTTCGGCTCGACGGCCGACGCCCGGTTCTCGCGCCGCATCCGCCAGGACCGCCGCCGGATCTCCGGATCCGTCATGTAGTACTCGTACGTCACGAGCTTCTCGGCCTCCGGCTCCCGCCGCCAGAGCCCGTTCGGCCCACGGTAGTCGGGAATTCCGGAGTCGGTGGAGATGCCGGCACCACTGAACACGGCCACGAGCGGCTTGGTCATGAACCGAGGCTAGAACGCCCGCCCGCTCGGAGCGAGCGAGTATCGGCGCGCGACGCTGCCGCGGCGGTGTGGTTGTCGCCGCGGTACCGAGTGCGCGTGAGATGGGCCGCGGCCTGGACGAGTCAGTGATCGACGGTGTGGGGACGTGTGGTCATCTTCTCTCCCTCGTCGGCACGGGGTGTTCAGGTCCCGCTCCTGGCCGTGGGAGGCCGCCTGCCGCCTCGTAGTCGAGATGCATCCGGTCACGAGACAGCGGGTAGGGAGGACGCGCGTCTGTCACGCACAGGAGGGGCGATGCCGACCATTCTGATCTCGGTCCTTGCGGTGCTCGTATCACTTGGCTCGCTGGCCCTGTCCTATGCATCCGGTCGACGCACCCACATGCCTGTATTGCAGTTCATGTGGGAAAGCGGGCAGGCTGACGGCAGCGCGCCGAAGTGGTGGCTCGTCAACGTAGGCACGGGTCCGGCAACCAACGTCGTGGTAGCCCAAGCCGCACGGACCAGTCTCGAACGAGGCCTCCACGGCGAGGTCTGGTTCAACCCGGTACTGGTTCCGTCCATCCCGGCCGGCGGAAAACTGGCTCTCACCTGGCTCGGGGGAACAATGGGGCTGGACTGCGGATTAGGGGCAAGTTACACGGACGTTGAGCGCTACTTCTACACCACCAAGTGCGGAGACGACGTCTCGATGTTCTACATCGGCTTGCACCTTCCGCGCTGGCCGCTGCTGAAAATGCACGGAGCGAAAGCCGTCAAGACGTGGTGGGGCGTGGAAGACCTGTCCGGCTCACAGTGGTCACCTGTCACCCCGGAACGTGCCGGACGCCGCTGGTGGCTCCCTCAGCGCTTCGGGCTCTCCCGCCGCCTCGGCGGATGGGCCGACCCGGTGGCCCTGTACCGCCCAAGTACGTGATACCGACCAGCCCTGTCCAAGCTCCGGTGCCAGGGTGCCGAGTCTCAGCAGTCGTTCTCTTTTAGGCCTCACATGCGCCTACTGGGCGGCCGATCCGGATTCCGGCTTCTTCGGGCTGGTGCGGGCGTCGGCGTGCCAGCATGAACTGCTTGGGCGTGTGTCGGCGAGATGGCTCGGGGGCGAGTGTGCAGGCTGCGGCGCGGTGGCTGGTGGCGGTGGCGGGGTCGCTGGTGGCGTTCGCCGCCGTGGCGGTGCCCTGGGCGGTGTGGAGCGGCGACGATCCGTGGGATGTGATCGGTCCGGTGGCCGGTGTGGTCGCGGCGGGAGTGCTGGCAGCGCTGGGCTGGTGGGCGGCGCAGGCCGGCGGGTCGGGGACCCGTCGTGTCCGGCAGTTCGCGCGCGGCCGGGGCGGTGTCCGGCAGACGGGGGGCAGCGTGGGAAGCGGGGCGCCCACTGCTGCGACGGACGTGTGGCAGAAGGCCCGCAGCGATGGTGGCGGTGACATCGATCAGGTCGGCGGGGACCGCAGCTGAGTCAGGGGGACCGGTCGTGGAGCGTTCGGGGCAGCGCCGTACCTGGCAGCAGGCACGAGCGGAAGGAGACGTCTTCCAGGTCGCGGGGAATGTGCATGTACATCCCCCTGCCGACGGTCCCGGGCCCCGGGCAGGGTCCGACCGGCCGCCCGTAGTGGGAGCCATACCGCCGAGATCCTCATGGTTCCAAGTCCGGGCGGAGGCCGACCGGTTGCGTTCTTGTCTGGATGACGGAAGCGACACGGGGGTGACGGGGCGAGTACTGAGCGGGCTGGGAGGGGTGGGCAAGACACAGCTGGCGGCGGACTACGCCCGCTCAGCTCTGCAAGCAGGGAAAATCGACGCCCTGGTGTGGGTGAATGCGACGAGCCGCGATGCGGTGTTGCGTGCCTATGCTGACGCGGGTGAGGTGCTGTGCGGGGCTGACAAGCGTGATCTCGACCGTGCCGCGGAGATGTTCCTCGGGTGGCTGGAGGCGGCTCCCGTGCGCCCTCGGTGCCGCTGGCTGGTGGTGCTGGACGACGTAGCCGACCCCGATGTCCTGGACCAGTTGTGGCCGCCACCCCACCCTCACGGGCGGACGCTGGTGACCACGAGGCGCCGGGACGCCGCTCTGGTCGGTGACGGTCGCCTCCGGGTCGACGTGGGCACGTTCACCTCCCACGAAGCCACCTCGTACCTGACCAAAGCCCTGGACGCCCCCGAACGCCCCGCACAGCCCGTCGAGACCGGTGCGCTCGCCCGCGACTTGGGCTTTCTGCCGCTCGCCCTGTCCCAGGCCGCTGCCTACCTCGTCGACACAGGGCAGGGCATCGCCGATTACCGGGCACTGCTCGCAGACCGTACGCGTACCCTGGCGGACGCCGCCCCCGAGCGTCTGCCCGACGGCCAAGGGGTGGCAGTCGCTGCTGCCTGGTCCTTGTCCCTTGAACGTGCCGACTGCCTGCGCCCAGCCGGTCTGGCGCGGCCGATGCTGTGCATGGCGAGCATGCTCGACCCCAACGGCATCCCCCAAGCCGTTCTCACCAGCGCCTCGGCCTTGGAGTACCTGGCGCTGACACGAACGCACGAGAGCCCTGATGACGAGGCTCTCACGCATGCACCCCCCGGTGCCTGCGCAGCTCCGACCGTGCAGGACGCCGTTCTGGCCCTGCGCGCCGCACATCGTCTCAGCCTGCTCGACCATGCGCCGGATGACCACGTCGGAACCGTACGTGTGCACCGGCTCGTTCAGCGCGCCACCCGGGACAGTCTCGCTGCCGACACCCGCCGTCAGTTGGCCCGCGCGGCGGCTGACGCGCTGATGGATGCTTGGCCCGAGTCGGAACTCGACACCCGCTTCGTGCAGTCGTTGTGCGCCAACACCGCCGCCTTGGCAAACCTGGTCGAGGGTGCGGACCTGTACTCCGGCCAAGTTCACCGCGTGCTCTACCGCGCCGGCAGAAGCCTTGGTGAGTCCGGGCAGTTCGCGGCAGCCGTCGACCACTTCCGCGACCTGCACGAGAAGGCCGAGCGCCATCTTGGCGCCGACCACCCCGACACCTTGGCTGCCCGGAACAATCTCGCGTCGTGGCGGGGGGAGGCGGGTGATGCGGCGGGTGCGGCGGAGGCGTTCGCGGAACTGGTGTCCGACCGGCGGCGGGTGCAGGGCGCCGACCACCCCGACACCCTGGCGGCCCGCCACAATCTCGCCCACTGCAGAGGGGAGGCGGGTGATGCGGCGGGTGCGGCGGAGGCGTTCGCGGAACTGGTGTCCGACCGGCGGCGGGTGCAGGGCGCCGACCACCCCGACACCCTGGCGGCCCGCCACAACCTGGCGCGGTGGCGGGGAGAGGCCGGCCACGCGGCCAAGGCGGCCGCCGCGCTCACAGAGCTTGTCGAGATTCAGTTGCGGGTGCAGGGTGCTGATCACCCCAATACGTTGGCTGTCAGGCACAGTCTGGCTCGCTGGCGGGGAGAGCTGGGGAATGCGGCGGGTGCGGCTGAGGCCTTGACGAAATTGCTGGCGGACCAGTTGCGGGTGCAGGGTGCTGATCACCCCAATACGTTGGCTGTCAGGCGCAGTCTGGCTCGCTGGCGGGGAGAGCTGGGGGATGCGGCGGGTGCGGCTGAGGCCTTGACGGAATTGCTGGCTGACCAATTGCGTACTCAGAGCCCCATCCACCCGAACACTCTGGCCGTTCGGCACAGCCTGGCTCGCTGGCGGGGGGAGGCGGGTGATGCGGCGGGCGCTGCGGACGCCTTCGCGGAGCTGGTGTCCGACCGGCGGCGGGTGCAGGGCGCCGACCACCCCGACACCCTGGCGGCCCGCCACAACCTGGCTTACTGGCAGGGGGAGGCGGGTGATGCCGCGGGTGCGGCGGAGGCGTTCGCGGAGCTGGTGTCCGACCGGCGGCGGGTGCAGGGCACCGACCACCCCGACACCCTGACGACCCAAGGGGAAGTCCTGGCTTGGGCGGAAAGGGCGAAGGGCAATGGCCTGCCGAAGGTCACGTACCGGTCGTGGCTCCACCGGTGGGCAGCGCGGCTCCGGAGGAAGAGGCGGGCCCGGCCCTGAAGGCTGCTTCTCCGTCGAACCGCCCGCCGTTGAACTCACCCATGGGCGCTCTCCCGGAGTGAGGGGTGTGGTGGGGGCTGTGGGGACCGGAGCGCGGCAGGGTGTCTCTCCAGAGCGGGTGCTGCGGGTCATCGAGCCAGGCCTGGAACGACTTCCACCAGATCGTCGCCGGCGCTTTCGGCGGATCAAGTTCGGAGCCGTGGCGCAGCACGTTCAGGTTGTAGACAGCGACACACAGGAGGACGAGCGCAAGGGCGGCCTTCGTGGAGACGGCGGTAAAGCCTCTGACGTGTCTGCCCAGAGCCCGCCCGGACGCCGTCATCCAGTCCGTGGCGCTCTCCACCCCTTCACCGTACAGACGCAGTGCCAGGGGAATACCCGCTCCCTGGCGGATGAGTCGCATCGTGTACGCGTACTCCGGGGCGAGCAGCACGGTGCCGACAAGCCACGCGAACTTCGGGCCGGCCCAGGCGATGATCCTTCCCAGCGGGGGCGCAACCCACAGCGCAGTGAGCCGGATCAGTACGACCCAGGCGACGATCAGCAGCGGCATCCGAATCGGATAGACGAACCACGAGAAGGCGTCCTGCCACGCCTCCCCCAGTGCCTCGAAGGGTTCGATCACTGGTGGCCGGCCCCCTTATTCGTCCACGTGGTGTGCGCGGTCGTTCCGGCCGCCCTCGTCGGGATCCGCGCGTGCGTCTGCATCGTCGAGGTCTTCGCCGCGGTTGTCTCCCCGGTCCCGACCGTCCCGAGGCCCCGGTCGCACCTTGTCGAGTTGGAGAGGACCATCGGCGGGACGCGGCAGTGGCAGTTCCTGAGCCGTGCCCGGCAGAGACACGCCCAGTTGAGCAAGTAACTCGTGGAGAGCACGCGCCCGCTCGTGCTCCTCGCTGCCTTCCGGCGTATGCATGGCCTTGGCGACCTCCAGTTGGGCGAGGAGTGCGAAACGCGCGTCATCGCGCATGTTGCGGTACATCTCCACCGCGACCTCTGGATTCTGGCTCAGCACCTCGGCGGTGATGCCGATGCCGCCCTGCTCGAGGACCTCGGTGGCTTGGCTGCGCCGCATCTGCCCCAGTGCTCCGGCACGGTGGATCTCGGTGGCTGCGGGATCCGGCCGCAGATCGAAGCCGACATCCACGATCTTCAGCAGACCATCACCACTCTCACCGGTGAACTGCTCGCGCTCGAGGCGCTCCTCCAGCTCCCGCACGGCGTCGTACGCGCAGACCTTCGCAGCCGCGCTGAGGCGAGGTCCGATCAGACGCCTGAGCAGCCGCTCCACATCGAATCGCCCCCGCTCCACCGCCAGCTTGGCATCGGCGATGCGCCAGTCGACATCGATGGTGCCGTGGAAACGCAAGCCCTTGTCGGCGCTGTCGAGTTCGACGGCGAGAGACGTGCTCTCCACTGCGACATTGACCACCCAGTACTCGCTCTTCGGCCGGAACCACCGCTGTCCGGACGTAGGCAACTCGCCCTTGGGCAGACAGTGGAGCGCGGTGCCGAGGAGGACCACCACGCACTCGCCCGCCCCGGGGCGGGCCGCTCCAGTGATGGAGCGGGAGCGGTCCACGCGGAAGGGGCCGCGTATGGGTCCGTTCGGGACGTTCACATCAACTCCTCAGTCTGTGTTGTCCTGCAGCGCGGCGCGTTCGCGAACCGACGCGGAGGGTGGTCGAGGCGGCAGGAGCGGGCCAGTCGCGGTCGCGGGTTCCGATGCGGATCCCGGCTGCCGGTCAGTCACGGTAGCGCCGAGTTCGTGACCACCACTCGGAACTTTCGCGGACTCCCGTTCCTGTCCCGGATCTGCTCCCGTCGCGACCGGTTTCATCCGTACCACGCCCCACTCCTACGTGGCGGACGAGGGCGCTCTTCTCCCGGGCGGCGGCCGGCGAGCCGGCTGAACGGCTCCGCCACTGCACCACCATCCCTCCATGGTTCATGCCAGGCGTGGCATACCCCTGCAACGGCCGCCCTAGCCCTGGGTCGTAGACGGTGTCCCGCAGGGTGATGTAGTCGGCCCAGCGTCGTCTGGATCAGCCGGCGCGGACGCGGGTCAGCCGGACGCCGCCCAGCGCATCGCGGCCACCGTGCCCAGCAGCAGTGCCGGGAGCGTCCAGCTCCAGGGCAGCACCCGCCGGACACCGGGCAGCAGTCGCAGCACGACGGTCCCGCCCGCCGCCGCGATGCTCGACGCGCAGGCCAGGACGATGCCGGCGTACGCGTCGTCGTCCCAGGGGCCGGAGGGCCGGATGGTCAGTGCCGTCCAGCAGGAGTACACGGCGACGGCGGTGAGGAGGGCGAGTGGCACCGCGAGCACCAGGCGCAGACAGCCCCGGTCGTCGGCGGGGTCGGCGGGGCGGGGCATGGGCGCGGAACGGTCCTCGGGTGGGTGGAATCGGTCCCCGTGGGGAGCCCCCGATGCTAGCGTCCCGGCATGGCCAAGGTGACTGTCTCGCTCGACGCCCAGCTCGTCGTGGAGGTCATGGTGCTGGCGGGGGTGGGAAATCCGCAGGACGCCGTCGAGCTCGTCGTGAGGGACTACATCGAGCGCGGGCACCGGACCGAGGCACGGACCGCCGCCCGCGACGAGGCACTGCGCGAGGCCGACACCAAGCCGCGGGACCCAGAGGGCTGAGCGGTCACGGCGGGCCAAGAGGTTGCCGGGGGGCGGGACCTGAGCGGTCAGGCCGCCCGGTGGCCGTTTTCCAGTTCCGCCGTGTCGGAGCCGTTCGTCAGTACGTCCAGGGCCGCCAGCACGCGGCGGCCGAGGGCGTCGGGGAGATGGGCGGCCAGGTCGTCGCGGGCGACCAGACGCCAGGACAGCAGTTCCTCCTCCTGGAGGCGGATGGCCTTCAGGTCGGTCTCGGTGAGGACGCCCCCGTCGTACAGGTACGCCACCAGCGGCGGCCGGCCCACGCCGTGCACCCAGTCCACCGCGAGCAGCCGGCCCGGCGGACGGTCGAGCCCGATCTCCTCCAGCGTCTCCCGGCGGGCGCCCTGACGCGGCGTCTCCCCGGTGTCGGACTCGATGGTCCCGCCGGGCAGCGCCCAGCCCTCCCGGTAGTTGGGCTCCACGAGCAGCACCCGACCCTCGGCGTCCCGGAAGAGCGCGGCGGCCCCGGCGAGGACACGGGGCAGGCCCGCGATGTACGCGGCGAAGTCAGGAGTGGTGGTCATGGGGGAAGGGTAACCAGCCACCCCGCCCCTACGTCCCGGTCGAGGCAAGGCGCAGGGTGCGTTCGGCCAGCGCACTGATACGCACGCCGTCGAAGCCGAACACCGCGCTGTGCACCGTGTCCTCCAGCGGGTCCCGCCACCGGCCCGGAATGGCGTCGGCACCGGTGAGGACGCCGGCCACCGAGCCGGCCGTCGCCCCGTTGGAGTCGGTGTCCAGCCCGCCGCGCACGGTCAGGGCGATGGTCCGGGTGAAGTCGCCGTCGCCGTACAGCAGCCCGGCGGTGAGCACGGCGGCGTTCGGCACGGTGTGGATCCAGCCCAGCCCGGCGGTCTCCTCGGACACCGTGGCCAGCGTCTCCTCCCAGGGCAGCCGGGTCTCGTGCAGGGACGCCACCCGCCGTACGGTCCGGGCCAGCCGGCTGCTCGCCGGGACGACCGTGAGCGCGGTGTCCAGGGCGTCCCGGACGGTCGGGGCGGTGAAGGCCGCCGAGATCAGCGCGGCGGCCCACATCGCACCGTAGACGCCGTTGCCGGTGTGCGAGAGCACCGCGTCCCGGCGGGCCAGACCGGCGGCCCGGACGGGATCGCCCGGGCAGGTCCAGCCGTAGACGTCGGCGCGGATCAGCGCGCCGATCCACTCCTGGTACGGGTTCTCGTACGTCGCCGTCAGCGGCGGCTTCATCCCGTTCGCGAGGTTCCGGTACGCCGCGCGTTCCGCCGTGAACGTCTGCAGGTACGGCAGCCTGAGCAGCCACAGGTCGCCGACCTGCTCGGTGCTGAAGCCGAAGCCGTGGGTCTCCAGCAGGTGCAGGCCGAGGATCGCGTAGTCGACGTCGTCGTCCCGGCAGCTGCCGTGGATCCGGCCGCGCACGCACTGGCGCCACTCCGGGCGCAGTACGGCGGCCTCGTCCGCGTCGGCGGGCTCGGGGAGGTAGTCGGTCAGCGGCAGGGCGGACGCACCGCGCAGATAGCGGTCGATGCGGTCGCGGGTCCACACCTCGCCCTGTTCGACCGGTTTGCCCAGCATGTTGCCCGCGATACGGCCGAGCCAGCCGCCGTGGATGCGGTCGGCGAGTTCCGGTCCGGTGCGCTGGGTGTCCATGGCAGGGGTGTACCCACTTTGCCCAGCCGGCTCCCAGCGGCTTCCCACGGTTCGGGCGGGGCATGACGGCGGGGGTGTCCTGCGGTTATGGTCACAGCGGCGCGACTGGCCCTGACGTGCGCGGGGCCCGGAGAGCAAGGGGAAGACAAGGTGGCGGACGCTGCAGGGAACGAGACCCGTCGGGTGCTCATCGCCGCGGACAAGTTCAAGGGCTCGCTGACGGCCGTGCAGGTCGCCGAGCGGGTGACGGCCGGCCTGCGCCGGGTCGTGCCGGATCTCCGGGTCGAGGCGCTGCCCGTGGCCGACGGCGGCGACGGAACCGTGGACGCGGCGGTCGCGGCCGGTTTCGAACGGCGCGAGGTCCGGGTCGCCGGGCCGCTCGGCCAGGAGGTGACGGCGGCGTTCGCGCTGCGCGACGGCACCGCGGTCGTGGAGATGGCCGAGGCGAGCGGCCTCCAGCGGCTGCCGGCGGGCGTCTTCGCGCCGCTGACCGCCTCGACCTACGGCTCCGGCGAACTGCTGCGGGCCGCGCTGGACGCGGGCGCGCGGACGATCGTGTTCGGCGTCGGCGGCAGCGCCACGACGGACGGCGGCGCGGGCATGCTGTCGGCGCTGGGCGCGCGGTTCCTCACCGAAAAGGGCGAGCCGGTGTCCCCGGGCGGCGGCGGCCTCGCCGAGCTGGCCCGCGCGGATCTCTCCGGCCTGGACCCCCGGCTGTCCTCGGTCGAGCTGGTGCTCGCCAGTGACGTCGACAACCCGTTGACCGGGCCGAAGGGCGCTCCCGCCGTCTACGGCCCGCAGAAGGGGGCCTCGCCGGACGACGTGGCGGCCCTGGACGCGGCGCTGGCGCACTTCGCGAAGGTGCTGGAGGCCGAGGCCGGCCCGCGGGCCGCAGAGTATGCGGCGGCTGCGGGGGCGGGTGCCGCCGGCGGCATCGGCTACGGCGCCCTCCTGCTGGGCGCGCGCTTCCGCCCCGGCATCGAGGTGATGCTGGACGTGCTGGGCTTCGCGCCCGCCCTGGAGCGGGCCTCGCTGGTCATCACCGGCGAGGGGTCGCTGGACGAGCAGACGCTGCACGGGAAGGCGCCGGCGGGGGTGGCCGCGGCGGCGCGGGCCGCGGGCAAGGCCGTGGTGGCGGTGTGCGGGCGGCTGGCCCTGCCGACGGAGGCGCTCGCGGGGGCGGGTATCGCCGAGGCGTACCCCCTGACCTCGGTCGAGCCCGACGTCGCGAAGTGCATCGCGGACGCCGGGCCGATCCTCGAGCGCGTCGCCGCCCGGATCGCCGAGGACCGCCTGAGCTGAGCCCCCTGGGAGCTCCGCCCCCAGACCCCCCCTTGGCCCACCCACCCGTCTCGGTCCGCCACAGAGGCACCCCCCGGGCACCGCCCGTCGCGGAACCGGCGCGGGCCGGGCTCGGCCTCGTCGGTCGCTTTCCGGCCCGCCGAGTCGGGTGGTGGGTGGGCGAGGCCGGGAGGTCAAGGGCCCCGTGGGTCCCGGCTGCGCCGGTGCCGGAGACGGCGAAGGGCCCCGGACCAGGTGGTCCGGGGCCCTTGGAGCGAAGCGCTACGGCAGCTGTGCCGCGCGAGCCTCACGCCGGTTGTCGCGGAAGTTGTTCACCCGGCGGGCCGTGGCGAACAGCGGGATCACCGCGCCCATGACCAGCTGCAGGGCGCAGCCCGTCTGGAGGAGCAGCTGACCGCTCGGGGCGTCGAAGGCCCACGCGGCCAGGAGGCCCATCGAGAGCACGATCCAGGCGAGCATCGCGCCGGCCAGGCGGCCCCGCGGCTTCGGGTACTCGACCCGGCTCACCATCAGCCAGGCCGTCCCCAGGATCGCCAGCAGCGTCGCCACGAAGGGCAGCTCCAGCAGCACGATCGAGACGACGGTCAGCGCGCCGAACGGCGAGGGCATGCCCTGGAACATGCCGTCCTTCAGCGTCACGCAGGAGAAGCGCGCCAGCCGCAGCACGACCGCGAGCAGCACCACGATCGCGCCCACCGCCGCCACCCGCTGGTGCGCGTCGTCCGCGACCATGCCGTAGACGAGGACGAAGTACGCGGGGGCGAGTCCGAAGCTGATCAGGTCCGAGAGGTTGTCCAGCTCGGCACCCATGGGGGAGGAGCGGAGCTTCCTCGCCACCAGCCCGTCGAACAGGTCGAACACGGCCGCGCAGAGCATCAGGATGACCGCCGTGGCCGCGCTGTGGCGGGCCATGCCGGACTCCTGGCTCCCGGTGAGGTGCGGGATCAGGATGCCGGTGGTGGTGAAGTACACCGCCATGAAGCCGCACGTGGCGTTACCCAGCGTGAGGGTGTCCGCTATCGACAGGCGGAGCGAGAGGGGCATCTCCTCCTCGTCGTCCACCTCGTCGGCCTCGGGCACCCAGCCGGCCTGGGTCTCCGGATCAATCACGGTCAATGCGAGTCACCCCAGCCACGGTCTTCTGACCGACCTCGACCGCGACCTCCACGCCCTCGGGCAGGTAGAGGTCGACACGCGAGCCGAAGCGGATCAGACCGATGCGGTCGCCCTGCTCGACCTTCGTCCCCTCCGGGAGGTACGGCACGATACGGCGGGCCACCGCGCCGGCGATCTGGATCATCTCGATGTCGCCGAGTTCGGTGTCGAAATGCCAGACTACGCGCTCGTTGTTCTCGCTCTCCTTGTTGAAAGCCGGAACAAAGCCGCCGGGGATGTGCTCGACCGACGTCACCGTGCCCGCGAGCGGCGCGCGGTTGACGTGGACGTTGAGCGGGCTCATGAAGATCGCGACGCGGGTGCGCCCGTCCTTCCACGGCATGATGCTCTGCACCACACCGTCGGCGGGGGAGATGACCCTGCCCGTGGCGATCTCGCGCTCGGGGTCGCGGAAGAACCACAGCATGCCCGCCGCGAGCGCGGTGGCGGGCACTGCGACGGCCTTCGCCACGCCGGAGCGGCGGGCACGGGCCAGGCTGAGGGCTGCGGTGGCGACGGTCGGGAGAAGCCACGGCGATGCTCCGCGCGCGAGGCGTGCGCCTACCAGGCTGTCGCGGTGTGCAGAGGTTTGGCTGTGGGGCATGGATGACCTTCGTAGCGGATGATGCCGCGCTCGACGGGGGACGGCGGCTTTCCCGGGATCGTACCGGTCGGGGCCTACAACTGGGCAAGCCAGGAAGCCGAGTCGGCGGCCGAAGACCGTCTACGGGGTGTGATCTTCTTCTCGAAGAAAACACCCCGTATCCGGACAATCAGCCCTGGAATCGATACTCTTCGAGCAGCCTGCGCCCGATGATCATTTTCTGGATCTCGGCGGTGCCTTCACCGATGAGCAGCATCGGGGCCTCCCGGTAGAGGCGCTCGATCTCGTACTCCTTGGAGAAGCCGTAGCCGCCGTGGATCCGGAAGGCATCCTCCACGACCTCCTTGCAGTACTCGGAGGCGAGGTACTTCGCCATCCCTGCTTCGAGGTCGTTTCGTTCCCCGGAATCCTTTTTGCGAGCCGCGTTGACCATCATGGCATGCGCGGCCTCGACCTTGGTGCCCATCTCGGCCAGCTTGAACTGGATGGCCTGGTGCTGGGCGATCGGCTTGCCGAAGGTGTGCCGCTGCTGGGCGTAGCGGACGCCCAGCTCAAAGGCGCGCTGGGCGACGCCGCAGCCGCGCGCCGCCACATTGACGCGGCCGACCTCCACGCCGTCCATCATTTGGTAAAAACCTCGGCCGGTGACCCCGCCGAGCACCCGGTCGGCCGGAACGCGCAGGCCATCCATGATCAACTCGGTGGTGTCGACGCCCTTGTAGCCCATCTTGTCGATCTTGCCGGGGATGGTGAGGCCCGGGCGGACCTCGCCGAAGCCCGGCTCCTTCTCGATCAGGAAGGTGGTCATCGACTTGTGGGGCGCGGTGCCCTCGGGGTGTCCTTCGTCACTCCGGACGAGAACGGCCACCAGCGAGGACGTGCCGCCGTTCGTCAGCCACATCTTCTGGCCGTTCAGGACGTACTCGTCGCCGTCCTTGACCGCCTTCGACGTGATCGCCGACACATCGGAGCCCAGGCCCGGCTCCGACATCGAGAAGGCGCCGCGGATGTCGCCGGCCGCCATCCTCGGCAGGAAGTGGTCCTTCTGCTCCTGCGTGCCGTGCTGCTTGAGCATGTACGCGACGATGAAGTGCGTGTTGATGATGCCGGACACCGACATCCAGCCGCGGGCGATCTCCTCCACGCACAGCGCGTAGGTGAGCAGCGACTCGCCCAGGCCCCCGTACTCCTCGGGGATCATGAGACCGAACAGGCCGAGTTCCTTCAGGCCGTCCACGATCTGCTGCGGGTACTCGTCGCGGTGCTCCAGTTCGGTCGCGACAGGGATGATCTCCTTGTCGACAAAGTCCCGAACCGTGGAGAGGATCTCCTGCTGGACGTCGGTCAGACCGGCGGTCTGGGCGAGACGGGCCATGCCTACTTCTCCTGCTGCTTCGGTTCCGGGCGGCCGGGCTGCTCGCCGCCGCGCTCCTTGATGTACGTCTCGGTGGGCACCATCACCTTGCGGCGGAAGACGCACACCAGGGTGCCGTCCTGCTTGTAGCCCTTGGTCTCGACGTAGACGATGCCACGGTCGTTCTTCGACTTCGACGGCCACTTGTCCAGCACGGTCGTCTGGCCGTAGATCGTGTCGCCGTGGAAGGTCGGCGCGACGTGCTTGAGCGACTCGATCTCCAGGTTGGCGATCGCCTTGCCGGAGATGTCCGGGACGGACATGCCGAGCAGGAGGGAGTAGATGTAGTTCCCGACCACCACGTTCTTGCCGAAATCCGTCGTCTTCTCGGCGTAGTTGGTGTCCATGTGGAGCGGGTGGTGGTTCATGGTGAGGAGACAGAACAGGTGGTCGTCGTACTCCGTGACCGTCTTGCCCGGCCAGTGCTTGTACGTCGCACCGACCTCGAACTCCTCGTAGGTGCGTCCGAACTGCATCGCGCTCAGGCCTCCGGGATCTCGAACTTGCTGGTCCGCTGCATGCCGGCGGCCCGGCCCTTGCCGGAGATGACCAGGGCCATCTTGCGGCTGGCCTCGTCGATCATCTCGTCGCCGAGCATCGCGGAGCCCTTCTTGCCGCCCGCCTCGGACGTGTAGTAGTCGTACGCGTCCAGGATCAGCTCGGCGTGGTCGTAGTCCTCCTGCGACGGCGAGAAGATCTCGTTGGACGCCTCGACCTGGCCGGGGTGCAGCACCCACTTGCCGTCGAAGCCGAGCGCGGCGGCGCGCTGGGCCACCTCGCGGTAGCCCTCGACGTTGCGGATCTGCAGGTAGGGGCCGTCGATCGCCTGGAGGTTGTTGGCGCGGGCGGCCATCAGGATCTTCATCAGGATGTAGTGGTAGGCGTCCGCCGGGTAGCCGGGCGGCTGCTCGCCCACGACCAGCGACTTCATGTTGATGGACGCCATGAAGTCGGCCGGGCCGAAGATGATCGTCTCGACGCGCGGGGAGGCCTGCGCGATCTCGTTGACGTTGTTCAGGCCCTGCGCGTTCTCGATCTGCGCCTCGATGCCGATCTTGCCGACCTCGAAGCCCATGGTCTTCTCGATCTGCGTCAGCAGCAGGTCCAGGGCGACGACCTGCTGGGCCGTCTGCACCTTCGGCAGCATGATGCAGTCGAGGTTCTGGCCGGCGCCCTCGACGACGGTCACGACGTCGCGGTACGTCCACTCGGTCGTCCAGTCGTTGACGCGGACCACCCGCGTCTTGCCCGTCCAGTCACCCTCGTTCAGGAACTTGACGATGGTGTGCCGCGCCTCGGGCTTGGCGAGCGGCGCGCACGCGTCCTCCAGGTCGAGGAAGACCTGGTCCGCCGCGAGGCCCTGCGCCTTCTCGAGGAAGCGCGGGTTCGAGCCGGGTACGGCCAGGCACGAGCGCCGCGGGCGAAGGCGGTTGACGGTCGTCATGCGGGGACCTCCAGGGGGTCGAGCTTGTTCGCTTTCCGGATCTCGTCGGCGATGCGGCCGATGATCCCGGTGATGTCGAAGTCCTTCGGGGTGAACACCGCGGCCACGCCGGCGGCCCTGAGCTGTTCGGCGTCACCGTTCGGGATGATGCCACCTGCGATCACCGGTATATCTGTGGCACCGGCCACACGCAGCCGCTCCAGCACGTCAGGGACCAGCTGGGCGTGCGAGCCGGACAGGATCGACAGGCCGACCGCGTGGACGTCCTCCGCCAGGGCCGCGTCCACGATCTGCTCCGGGGTGAGCCGGATGCCCTGGTAGACCACCTCGAAGCCGGCGTCGCGCGCACGGACGGCGATCTGCTCGGCGCCGTTGGAGTGCCCGTCCAGGCCCGGCTTGCCGACCAGGAAGCGCAGCTTGCCGACCCCCAGGTCGCGCGCGGTGGCGTCCACCTTGGCGCGGACCTCGGCGAGGGCCGAGCCGGCCTCGGCGGGCACGGCGACCGGCGCCGAGGAGACCCCGGTGGGCGCCCGGTACTCGCCGAACACCTCGCGCAGGGCGCCCGCCCACTCGCCGGTGGTGACCCCTGCGCGGGCGCACTCCAGCGTGGCCTCCATGAGGTTGCCGGTGCCCTTGGCCGCCTCCTTCAGCCGCTCCAGCGCCTTGCAGGGGCGCGGGTGGTTGAAGGGCGGCTGGTAGCGGGTGTCCCGCCAGCGCTGGAGCGACTCGATGACCCGGTTCTCGACCGCCGGGTCCACCGTCTGGATCGCGGTGTCCAGGTCGGCGGTCAGCGGGTTGGGCTCGGTGCCCTCGAAGATGTTGACGCCGATGATCTTCTCCTGGCCGGACTCGATCCGGGCCCGGCGCTCGGCGTGCGAGGCGACCAGCTGCGACTTCAGGTAGCCGGACTCCACGGCGGCCATCGCGCCGCCCATCTCCTGGATGCGGTCGATCTCCGCGAGGACGTCCCCGACCAGCTGGTCCACCTTCGCCTCGATCACCTTCGAGCCCTCGAAGATGTCCTCGTACTCCAGCAGGTCGCTCTCGTAGGCGAGGACCTGCTGGATGCGCAGCGACCACTGCTGGTCCCAGGGCCGGGGCAGGCCGAGCGCCTCGTTCCAGGCGGGCAGCTGCACGGCACGCGCGCGTGCGTCCTTCGAGAGGGTCACCGCGAGCATCTCCAGCACGATCCGCTGGACGTTGTTCTCCGGCTGCGCCTCGGTCAGGCCGAGCGAGTTCACCTGGACGCCGTAGCGGAACCGGCGCTGCTTGGGGTTCTCGATGCCGTACCGCTCTTGCGTGATCTTGTCCCAGATGCGGCCGAACGCCCGCATCTTGCACATCTCCTCGACGAAGCGGACGCCCGCGTTCACGAAGAAGGAGATCCGGGCGACCACGTCGCCCATGCGCTCCTGCGGCACCTGGCCGGAGTCGCGCACGGCGTCGAGGACGGCGATCGCGGTGGACATCGCGTACGCGATCTCCTGCACCGGCGTGGCCCCGGCCTCCTGCAGGTGGTAGCTGCAGATGTTGATCGGGTTCCACTTCGGGATGTGGGAGACCGTGTACGCGATCATGTCCGTCGTCAGGCGGAGGCTCGGTCCGGGCGGGAAGACGTGCGTCCCGCGGGACAGGTACTCCTTGACGATGTCGTTCTGGGTCGTGCCCTGGAGCTTGGTGATGTCCGCGCCCTGCTCCTCGGCGACGACCTGGTAGAGCGCCAGCAGCCACATGGCGGTGGCGTTGATCGTCATCGAGGTGTTCATCTGCTCCAGGGGGATGTCCTGGAACAGCCGGCGCATGTCACCGAGGTGCGCGACGGGCACGCCGACCCGGCCGACCTCGCCGCGGGCGAGGATGTGGTCGGAGTCGTAGCCGGTCTGGGTCGGCAGGTCGAACGCCACCGACAGACCGGTCTGGCCCTTGGCGAGGTTGCGCCGGTACAGCTCGTTGGACGCCTCGGCCGTGGAGTGGCCGGCGTACGTGCGCATGAGCCACGGCCGGTCCTTCTCCCGCCTGCCTTCGGCGGACTGACGCTCAGTCATCTATGACCCCGGGTGTCTCAGATGTTGCGGAAGCGGTTGATGGCGTCGATGTGCTTGGCGCGCATCTCCTCGTCGCGCACGCCCAGGCCTTCCTCGGGCGCCAGGCACAGCACGCCGACCTTGCCCTGGTGCAGGTTGCGGTGGACGTCGTAGGCCGCCTGGCCGGTGTCCTCGAGGGAGTAGGTCTTCGACAGGGTCGGGTGGATCTTGCCCTTGGCGATGAGCCGGTTGGCCTCCCAGGCCTCGCGGTAGTTCGCGAAGTGGGAGCCGATGATGCGCTTCAGCGACATCCACAGGTAGCGGTTGTCGTACTCGTGCATGTAGCCCGAGGTCGAGGCGCAGGTGGTGATCGTGCCGCCCTTGCGGGTGACGAAGACGCTCGCGCCGAAGGTCTCGCGGCCGGGGTGCTCGAAGACGATGTCGATGTCCTCGCCGCCGGTGAGCTCGCGGATGCGCTTGCCGAAGCGCTTCCACTCCTTCGGGTCCTGGGTCTGCTCGTCCTTCCAGAACTTGTAGCCCTCGGCGCTGCGGTCGATGATCGCCTCGGCGCCCATCGAGCGGCAGATGTCCGCCTTCTGGTCGCTGGAGACGACACAGATCGGGTTGGCGCCGCCGGCGAGGGCGAACTGGGTGGCGTAGGAGCCGAGTCCGCCGCTCGCGCCCCAGATCAGGACGTTGTCGCCCTGCTTCATGCCGGCGCCGTTGCGGGACACCAGCTGGCGGTACGCGGTGGAGTTGACCAGGCCCGGGGCCGCGGCCTCCTCCCAGCTGAGGTGGTCCGGCTTCGGCATCAGCTGGTTGGACTTGACGAGCGCGATCTCGGCGAGGCCGCCGAAGTTGGTCTCGAAGCCCCAGATGCGCTGCTCGGGGTCGAGCATCGTGTCGTTATGGCCGTCCGAGGACTCCAGCTCGACGGAGAGGCAGTGGGCGACGACCTCGTCGCCCGGCTTCCAGGCGTTGACACCCGGGCCGGTGCGCAGGACGACGCCCGCGAGGTCGGAGCCGATGATGTGGTACGGCAGGTCGTGCCGCTTGGCCAGCTCGTTGGTGCGGCCGTAGCGCTCCAGGAACCCGAAGGTGGACAGCGGCTCGAAGATCGAGGTCCACACCGAGTTGTAGTTGACCGAGGAGGCCATGACGGCCACCAGGGCCTCGCCCGGGCCGAGCTCCGGCACGGGCACCTCGTCGAGGTGGATCGACTTGCGCGGGTCCTTGTCGCGGGTCTCGAGGCCCGCGAACATCTCCGTCTCGTCCTTGTGCACGGTGATCGCGCGGTACGAGTCGGGGAGCGGCAGAGCGGCGAAGTCGGCGGACGTGGCGTCCTTCGACTGGATCGCGTCCAGGATGTCCTTCACGGTCACGGTGTTGCCTCCGGCGGTGAGCGCCCTGAGGGAGGGGCGCTGGGGATTCGTCGGTGCTGCGATGAGTGCTGCTGAGGGTTTTGAGGTGTGCCGTCGGTTCGGCCGGGTGGTGCTTCGGCAGCGCTTTGTGGCGCGGGAGGTTGCCTGTGACGCAGGCGTCCGGGCGCGCAGGCCGTGGCTTGCGGGGACAGCCGGCGAACGAGTGGTCTCTGCTCGCCGGCCGCCCGGACACCTTCAACGTATGACACCGCGTGTCAGGTGACAAGGCACTGAGTGCCAGAACTTCCTCTCAGATGAAATCTTTACGTAACAAATGAGCGATGATCGATCGAACAGCCTCTGAAATCCCTGAGAAAACAGCCCCGGACACGCCAAAACGGCCACCCCGAAGGGTGGCCGTCCTCACAGCGGAAGCGAACCGTCAGCGCTCCTTCAGCGCCTCCTCGATGGTCCGCATGACCTCCTCCAGCGGGGCGTCGGTCCGGGCGACCGTCACCAGCACCTCGCCGTGCGCGGAGGCCGTGGCCGGCGGGGTCGCGGCGGCCGGCCCGGAGGCGGGGCCGCGGCCGGCCCCGATGCCGCTGCCGAAGGTCTTGCGCACGATGGCGAAGGCGTGGTCCAGCTGGGCCTCCACGTCGCCCTGGCCGCCCGCCCGGAGCCAGCGCCTGAGGACGTGGTTGTGGGCGGTGACCACGGCCGAGGCGGCGACCTCGGCCAGCAGCGGGTCGTCGTTGGCGTCGTCGGCGTGCGCGTGCTCGTCGAAGTGACCGAGCAGATAGCGGGTGAACAGGCGCTCGTAGCGGGCCACGGAGGCGATCTCGGCCTCGCGCAGGGTGGGCACCTCGCGCGTGAGCTTGTAGCGGGCGACCGAGATCTCCGGCCGCGCCGCGTACATCTTCATGACCTCCTTGATGCCACGGCACACGGTGTCGAGCGGGTGCTCGTGGGCGGGAGCGGCGTTGAGCACCGCCTCCGCGCGGATCAGGGTGTCGTCGTGGTCCGGGAAGATCGCCTCTTCCTTGGAGCGGAAGTGGCGGAAGAAGGTGCGCCGGGCGACCCCGGCGGCGGCGGCGATCTCGTCGACGGTGGTGGCTTCGTACCCCTTGGTCGCGAACAGCTCCATGGCTGCTGCCGCCAGTTCTCGGCGCATTTTGAGCCGCTGGGCGGCGGCGCGGCTGCCTGCGGCACTTTCCGGCGCGTCGGGCGTAACTGGTGTACGTGAGGACCTGGCGGGCTGGGACATGACCCGAACGTACTGCATGTGCGCAGCTCGGTGCGCGGGTCCGGGGTGTCCCCCGCCCGCGGGGGGCAGGGGGACACCGGCCGGGTCGAGCAGTCCGCCCCAGTCCGGCTCCGTCCGGAACCAGTCACCGCCGCCGTCAGCGGCGGGCATACTCGCGGAAGCCGCGGCCGGTCTTGCGGCCGAGGCAGCCCGCGGCCACCAGATGCTCCAGCAGCGGGGCCGGGGCGAGACCCGGGTCGCGGAACTCGCGGTGCAGCACCTTCTCGATCGCCAGCGAGACGTCCAGCCCGACCACGTCCAGCAGTTCGAACGGGCCCATCGGGTAGCCGCCGCCGAGCTTCATCGCCGCGTCGATCTCGTCGAGCGAGGCGTAGTGCTCCTGCACCATCTTGATCGCGTTGTTGAGGTACGGGAAGAGCAGCGCGTTCACGATGAAGCCCGCGCGGTCCCCGCAGTCCACCGCGTGCTTCCTGATCCGGCCGCAGACCTCGCGGACCGTCGCGTGCACGTCGTCCGCGGTCAGCACCGTGCGCACGACCTCGACCAGCTTCATGGCCGGCGCCGGGTTGAAGAAGTGCATGCCGATCACGTCCTGCGGGCGCGAGGTGGCGCGGGCGCAGGCCACGACGGGCAGCGACGACGTGGTGGTGGCCAGGACCGCGCCCGGCTTGCAGACCTTGTCCAGCGTCGCGAACAGTTGCCGCTTGACCTCCAGGTCCTCGGCGACCGCCTCGACGGCCAGGTCGACGTCGGCGAAGGCGTCGTAGGAACCGGCCGGGGCGATCCGGTCCAGGATCTGCGCGGCGGCCTCCGCGGTCAGCCGGCCCTTGTCCACGGACCGGGCCAGGGACTTGCCGATGCGGGCCTTGGCCGTCTGGGCCTTCTCCTCGCTGCGGGCGGCCAGCACGACCTCGTAGCCCGCCTTGGCGAACACCTCGGCGATACCGGAGGCCATGGTCCCGGAGCCCGCGACACCGACCGAGCGGACCTCGCGGCCCGCGGCGGCCGCGGCGCCCTCCGCCGGGGTGAGCGCGTCCGGCACCACCGTGCCGCTGCCCGGCGCCTCGTACGTGTAGAAACCCCGCCCGGCCTTGCGGCCCGTCAGACCCGCCTCGCTGAGCTGCTTGAGGACCGGGGCAGGGGCGTGCAGCCGGTCCCGGGACTCGGCGTACATGGCCTCCAGGACCGTACGCGCCGTGTCGACGCCGATCAGGTCCAGCAGCGCGAGCGGGCCCATCGGCAGGCCGCAGCCGAGCCGCATGGCGGCGTCGATGTCCTCGCGGGAGGCGTACCGGGCCTCGTACATCGCGGCGGCCTGGTTCAGGTAGCCGAAGAGCAGCCCGTCCGCGACGAAGCCCGGGCGGTCGCCGACCGCGACCGGCTCCTTGCCCAGCTCGATCGCCAGGTCGGTGACGGCGGCGACGGCCCCCGGCGCGGTCAGCACCGAGGAGACCACCTCGACCAGCTTCATCGCCGGCGCCGGGTTGAAGAAGTGCAGGCCGAGCACGCGCTCGGGGCGGGCCGAGTCGGCGGCCAGCCGGGTCACGGACAGGGCGTTGGTGCCGGTCGCGAGGATCGTCTCCGGGCGGACGATGCCGTCCAGCTCCCGGAAGATCTGGTGCTTGATCTCGTACGACTCCGGGACCACCTCGATGACGAGGTCGGCGTCGGCCGCCGCGGAGAGGTCGGTGGCGGTGCGCACCCGGGCCAGCGCCCCGGCACGCTCCTCCTCGGTGAGCCGGCCGCGTTCCACGGCCCGGGCCGTGGCGGCCTCCAGGGCGGCGAGCGCCTTCGCGGTCTGGGCCTCGCCGATGTCGATGCCGATCACCTCGCGGCCGGCCCTGGCGAGGACCTCGGTGATACCGGTGCCCATGGTGCCGAGGCCGATGACGGCGATCGTCTTGAGCGGGGACAGAGGGGTGTCGGACAGGGGAGTGGCCATCGCGGGACTCCAGGAATGAGGGTGACGACGAGGAACGCGCCGGGTGCGCCGAGGGCGCACCACGGTGCGAGGAAAAGTGCGGGTGTTGCCGGGCTGCGAGCGCACACGCCCGGTGCTGCCGGTGCCACGGACGCGCACACGCCCGGGAACGGCGGATCTTCCGACCGGCTCTGTCCCGAAGCCGGGTCGTACTGCGGTACACACGGTGTACCGAACCGACAGACTCTCCCGCGGCCCGAGGGTGCGGAAGGTGTCCCCGGCGGCGGCTGCGTCACCAAACCGTCGCCGGTGGAATGCGAGAGGGTTACTCGCTCGTATGAGCTTAACCGGCGGGTAACGAGCGCGCTAGTCCCCGGACTTTGTGATGTAGCTCCCTCCGTCGGCGCGACCCCTCTACGCTGGACCTCGTGGACGAAGAGTTGCGATCGCTCACGGAACGCTTACGGCGGGAGTCGGGCGGCTCGGCGGCGTTCGACCGCCTGCTGGCCACCGACGACCACGACGAACTGGCGGAGGTGCTCACCGCGCCCGGACAGCCGCTGTGGGCCAGGGAACTGGCCGCGTTCCGCCTCGGCCGCGCGGGCGACCGGCGCGCCTTCGAGGCCCTGGTGCTGCTGCTCAACCACCGCGACCCGCCCCGCTGCGCCTCCGCCGCGCACGCCCTCGCCCGCCTCGGCGACCCGCGCACGGCCCGGGCCGCCGCCGCCCTCGCCACCAACGAACTCCGCGTCGCCTACGCCCTGCACCCGGTACGGCTGCTGGCCGCCCTGCGCGCCCCGGAGTCGGTACCCGCGCTGATCACCACCCTGGAGCGGCGACTGCGCCCGCACGACCCCTACCGGCGGGTCGCCCTCGCCTGTGTGGAGGGCCTGGGCGCGCTCGGCGACCCCCGCGCCCGGCGGGTGCTGAACGAGGCGCTGGCGCATCCGGCGCTCGCCGAGGCGGCGGTGCACGCGCTGGCCCGCATACCGCAGCGGCAGCCGGGGTGACGGCCGGTCAGCCGCGCAGGCTCCGGGCGTAACGCACCTCGGGCACGGGTACACCGTCCGCCTCGAAGGGCTCCTCGGCCCCGTCGGCCCGGAATCCGGCGCGCTCGTAGAAGCGGCGGGCGGACGCGTTGCCCTTCAGGACCCACAGGAGCATGCGCGGACACGCCGTGCACCGCTCCACCGCCGCGGCGAGCAGCGCCCGCCCGATCCCGCCGCCCCGGTGCTCCGGGTCGATGTAGATCGCGTACAGCTCGGCGTCCCCGGTGCGCTCCTCACCGTCCCGGTAGGGCCCGGTCGCCGCCCAGCCGAGCACCGTGCCGTCCCGCTCGGCGACCAGGCTCACCACGGAGCCGTCGCCCTGTCCGAACCGGGCCCGCCGCCGTTCCGCGTCGGCCGGCACACTGAGCCCGTCCAGGTACGTCTGCGGTACCAGCCCCCGGTAGGCGTGCTGCCAGCCGCGGACCCGGATCTCGGAGACGCGGTCGCAGTCGGCGAGCGTCATGGGGCGTATGAGCGTGTACGGATCGTCCATGACGGAACCCTAGAGAACCGCCCTCCGGCTCCGCCCGCGAATATCGGACCGCGGGCCGAAGGGCGGCCTCCCGTGCGCCACCGTGGCTCCGCTAGCGGCGGAAGCCCAGCAGCCGGTGCAGGGTCGAGCCGCGGGACGACGCCCGTGCCGCCTTCGCCGTCAGCGGCTTCGGGTCCGGCGACCTGGCGCAGACCGCGTCGGCCGGCCCGGCGCCCCGCGGCACCCCGCCGTCGGCCAGATAGGCGGCCAGGTATCCGTCCAGGCACGTGTTGCCGCTCAGCGTGACGCCGTGGTTGCCGCCGCCCTGCTCGACCACCAGGCTGGAGCGGGCCAGCAGCCGGTGCACCGTGACACCGCCGGCGTACGGGGTGGCGGCGTCGTCGGTCGCCTGGAGGAGCAGGGCCGGCGGCAGCTTGCCGTTGGCGATGTTCACCCGGCGCAGCGGGGCCGTCGGCCAGAACGCGCAGGGCGCGTTGTACCAGGTGTTGTTCCACGCCATCAGCGGAGCCTTCGCGTAGACCTCCCAGGTGTCCGCGCGCCACCTGTCCCAGTCGCGCGGCCAGACGGCGTCACGGCACTGCACCGCGGTGTAGACGCTGTAGCCGTTGTCGCCCGAGCCGTCCACGGCGGCGAAGTTCTCGTAGGCCTCCACCAGCGCGCCCGTCGCCCCGCGGTGGACGTAGGCCGCGAACGCCTCGGCGAGGTAGGGCCAGTAGCCGTTGTAGTAGCCGCCGGGCATGAAGGTGTCCTCCAGCTCCGCCGCCCCGACCTTGCCCCCGGCCGGCTTCCTCGCCAGCGCCGCCCGCATCGCGTACCAGCGGGCCTCGATCCTTCCCGGATCCGTGCCGAGCCGGTAGTCGTCGTCGTGCCGCGCGATCCAGGCCATCAGGGCGCGGTGGCGGTCGTCGAAGGCGTAGTCCTGGCCGAGGTTGTCCCGGTACCAGACACCGGTCGGGTCGACGATCGAGTCCAGCACCAGGCGGTGGATCCGCTCCGGGTACAGCTTCGCGTACACCGCGCCCAGGTAGGTGCCGTAGGAGTACCCGAAGTAGCTGATCCGCGGCGCGCCGAGGGCCTGGCGCACGGTGTCCAGGTCGCGGGCCGCGCTGACGGTGTCCATGTACGGCAGGACGTCGGCGTACTTCCGGCCGCAGGCGGCCGCGAAGGACTGCGCGCGGTCGACGTTCGCCCGCTCCAGCTCGGGAGTGGCCGGCACGGAGTCCGGGCGCCCCGGCGCGAAGTGCCCGGGCGCGCAGGACAGGGCGGGCCGGCTGCGGCCGACGCCGCGCGGGTCGAAGCCGATGACGTCGTACCGGGCCGCCACGCTCTTCGGCAGCGCCGAGGCGACGAACCCGGCGAGCGTCAGACCGCTGCCGCCGGGACCGCCCGGGTTGACCAGCAGCGGCCCCTCGAAGGACCGCGCGGTGTGCGGAACGCGGGACAGGGCGAGCGTGATCCGCCGCCCCGACGGGTGCGCGTGGTCCAGCGGCACCTGCACGGAGGCGCACTGGAGCGCGGGGTAGTCGCGGGTGCCGCACTTCTTCCAGGCGGGCTCCGGCACGGCGGCGGTGCCGGCCGCCCGGGCGGGAACGGCGGCGAGCGAGCCCGCCAGCACGGCGGCGGCTGCGCACAGCGCGGCTGCGCGTCTTCTCATACAGGTCCTCCCGGGACGGAGGGGTTCGGTGAACCGCGAGGCTCACGGCTCTCGCCGGATCGTCCCGGAGTCGGGGCACCGAAGAACGTGTTGCGGCGATACTTGACCCAATTGGGCCGTGGGATGCGCCCTAACGCCCTCGGACGCGCTCACATGAGGCTGAGCTGGACCGGCTCCGCTCCGGCGGCGGCCCGCTCCGGCCCGGCCGGGCGGATCCGGCGGGCCTGCCCCGCGCGCGTGGGCCCGATGCCGTACTCCTGCGCCAGCTCGTGCACCTGACGGGTGATCCGGCGCTGGTACCACCTGGGCGCGTAGGCGCCCTCCGCGTACAGCCGCTCGTACCGGCGCACCAGGTACGGATGGTGCCGCCCGAGCCAGGCCATGAACCACTCGCGGGCCCCCGGGCGCAGGTGCAGCACCAGGGGGGTGACCGAGGTGGCCCCGGCTGCCGCGACGGCCCGCACCGTCTCCCGCAACCGGTCCGGCTGGTCGCTCAGGAACGGGATCACCGGCGCCATGAGCACCCCGCAGCCGATGCCGTGCTCCCCGAGGGCGCGCACCACGTCCAGCCGGCGCTCGGGCGCGGGCGTGCCCGGCTCCACCGTGCGCCACAGCTCCGTGTCCAGGAAGCCGACGGAGACCGAGATGCCCACGTCCGTCACCTCGGACGCCCGGACCAGCAGGTCCAGGTCGCGCAGGATCAGGGTGCCCTTGGTGAGGATCGAGAACGGGTTCGCGTGGTCGGTGAGCGCGGAGATGATGCCCGGCGTCAGCCGGTAGCGGCCCTCGGCGCGCTGGTAGCAGTCGACGTTCGTGCCCATCGCCACGTGGTCGCCCTGCCAGCGGCGCGAGCCCAGCTGGCGGCGCAGCACCTCGGGCGCGTTCACCTTGACCACGATCTGGGTGTCGAAGCCGATGCCGGTGTCGAGGTCCAGATAGCTGTGCGTCTTCCTCGCGAAGCAGTACACGCACGCGTGCGAGCAGCCCCGGTAGGGATTCACGGTCCATTCGAACGGCATCCGCGAGGCGCCCGGCACCCGGTTCAGCACCGACCGCGCCCGCACCTCGTGGAAGGTGATGCCGCGGAACTCGGGCGTGTCGAACGTACGGACGGTCACGGCGTCCGCGCCGAACAGCGCGGCGTCGGCGGCCCGGCCGTGTTCGTTCTCGTCCGTGAGGTTCTCCCAGCGCATGAGACCTCCTTGCTAGCGCCGGCGCATAGAATAGAACACTTGTTCCCATGATCGTGTGATCCCCGATTTGGGCGGCCGGGCGCCGGGGTGGTTGGCTTGCCCCAACCCCGAGCAATCAGGTCCTGGAGGAACGCAATGGCGCAGGTCGAGGCCACTACGGAGCGGGTCGTCGCGGCGGACGCGGAGAAGGTGTTCGACGCCCTCGCCGACTACCGCGGCACGCGGCAGAGGCTGCTGCCCGAGCACTTCAGCGAGTACGAGGTGCGCGAGGGCGGCGACGGCGAGGGCACCGTCGTCCACTGGAAGCTCCAGGCCACCAGCAAGCGGGTGCGCGACTGCCTCCTGGAGGTCGCCGAGCCCACCGACGGCGAGCTGGTCGAGAAGGACCGCAACTCCTCCATGGTCACCACCTGGCGCGTCACCCCCGCCGGCGAGGGCAGCTCCCGCGTGGTCGTCACCACCACCTGGACGGGCGCCGGCGGCATCGGCGGCTTCTTCGAGCGGACCTTCGCGCCCAAGGGGCTCGGCCGGATCTACGACGCCCTGCTCGCCAACCTCGCCGCCGAGGTCGAGAAGTAGCCCAAGGGGCCGCCGGTGGAAGGGCGTTGACGGCTGGTTGACCCCTTCACCGGTTCGAGTGGATCTCCGCCCCGGAGCGGATGGTGCCGTAACTCGCCGCAGTTGTTCGCAGTTGTCGCCTTACGCGGGAAATGTGATCAGGTGTGACGAGGGGAGCGGTCCGTGGGCGGGACGACTCTGGTGGAACACGAGCCGGTCGTGGCACCGGCGGTGGGCGAGGAGACGGCCACCGCGCCGCCGCCCCCCGCGCCGGCCGCCGAACTCGGCGGCCGCCGGGTCCGGTTGGTGTTCTTCGGGCTGATGCTGGCGCTGTTGCTGGCCGCCCTGGACCAGATGATCGTCGCCACCGCCCTGCCGAAGGTCGTCGGCGAACTGCACGGCCTCGACAGGATGTCCTGGGCGATCACCGCCTATCTGCTCACCTCCACCATCGGCCTGCCCCTGTACGGCAAACTCGGCGATCTGGTCGGCCGCAAGGGCGTCTTCCAGTTCGCCATCGCGGTCTTCGTCGTCGGCTCCGCGCTGGCCGGCCGGGCCGGGACCATGGACCAGCTGATCGCCTACCGCGCGGTGCAGGGCGTCGGCGCGGGCGGGCTCATGATCGGCGTGCAGGCGATCATCGCCGACATCGTGCCGCCCCGGGAGCGCGGCCGGTACATGGGCCTCATCGGCGCCGCCTTCGGCCTCGCCTCCGTCGCCGGCCCGCTGCTCGGCGGCTACTTCACCGACCACCTCTCCTGGCGCTGGTGCTTCTACATCAACGTCCCCTTCGGCCTGCTCACCCTGGCTGTCGTCACGGTCGTGCTGAAACTGCCCAGGCCGCGTACCCGCGCCCGGCTCGACGTCCTCGGCGCGCTGCTGCTCGCCGCCGCCTCCACCTGCCTGGTCCTGCTCACCAGCTGGGGCGGCACCGAATACGCGTGGGACTCCCGGCCGATCCTCGGCCTCGGCGCGGGCGCCCTCGCCGCCACCGTGCTCTTCCTGGTCGCCGAGCGCTTCGCCGCCGAACCCCTCATCCCGCTCCGGCTGTTCCGCGACTCCGTCTTCAACGTCAGCGGACTGGTCGGCCTGGTGATCGGCGTCGCCCTGTTCGGCGCCGCCAGCTATCTGCCGACCTTCCTGCAGATGGTCGACGGGGCCAGCGCCACCGAGTCCGGGCTGCTGATGCTGCCCATGATGGCCGGGATCGTCGGCGCCTCGGTCATCGGCGGCCAGCTCATCAGCCACACCGGCCGCTACAAGGTCTTCCCCGTGCTCGGCGGGGCCGTCTCCGCCGTCGGCATGTGGCTGCTGTCCCGGCTCCAGACGGACACGCCCCGGCTGCACTACAGCATCTGGATGGCCGTCCTCGGTGCCGGCATCGGCCTGGTGATGCCGGTCCTCGTCCTTGCCGTGCAGAACTCCGTGCGCCCCGCCGACCTCGGCAGCGCCACCAGCGCCAACAACTACTTCCGGCAGATCGGCGGCAGCGTCGGCGCCGCGGTCTTCGGCACCCTCTTCGCCGACCGGCTCGCCGGCTCCCTGCGCGAGGAGCTGCCCCCGCGGGCGGCCGCCGGACTGCCCGACCCCGACTCGATCACCCCGCAGCTCGTCCACGCGCTGCCTCCGGCGCTGCGCGACGCCTACATCCGCGCCTACGCCGACGCGATGCCCCGGATCTTCCTCTACCTCGTCCCGGTGCTCGTCCTCGGCCTGGTCATCGCCTTCTTCCTCAAGGAGAAACCACTGGTGTCCCACAACGCCCCCGCCACCGACCAGGAGACCACGCCGGTGAACGTCGCCATCCCAGGGGCCCGCCTCCAGCCCTCCGCCGGGGGCACCTGCGCACCGCCCCGCTCGTACGCCGCCGGAATCCCCGTCTGCGGCACCGTGCAGCACCCCGACGGCACCGTGGTGCCCCGCGCGGCGCTCACCCTCATCGACGTCGCCGGACAGCAGATCGGCCGCGGCGCCAGCGGCGAGGACGGGCGGTACGCGCTCAGCACGCCCGGCTCCGGGGCGTACGTGCTGATCGCCGCCGCCGGCGGACACCAGCCGCAGGCGGTCTCCGTCACCGTCGGTGAACGCCCCGTCGAACTCGACGTCGTCCTCGGCGGCGCCGGCCGCCTCGCCGGAGGCGTGTTCACCGCCGACGGCAGCCCCGTCCGGGACGCCACCGTCACCCTCACCAACGTGCACGGCGAGGTCGTCGCCACCACCCGCAGCGGCCGCGAGGGCGGGTACGTGATCACGGAACTGGTCGCCGGCGAGTACACCCTCGCCGCCAGTGCCCCCGCGTTCCGGCCCGCCGCGCTTCCGGTCACCGTGCAGGCCTCCCGGGAGACCCGGCAGGACATCGAACTCGCGGGCGGGGCCGTGCTCAAGGGGACCGTCCGGGCCAGCGGCGGACGCGCCGTGGAGGACGCCCGGGTGACCCTGCTCGACGCCGCGGGCAACGTCGTCGACACCCTCACCACCGGCGCCGACGGAACGTTCCGGTTCGTCGACCTCTCCTCCGGCGAGTACACCGTCATCGCCGCGGGTTACCCGCCGGTCGCCACGGTGCTGCAGGTCGCGGGCGGTGGCCGCACCGAGCGGGACCTCCAGCTGGGGCACGAGGACTGACCGGAGCGCACGCCGCGCGCCGGGCGGCGCGCCGGTGGCATCCGGTGACACCAATTCGGGGATTGCCACACATCGCGACCGGCCGCCGCCGTACCGTAGTGACGGGCGGCACAGATCGTTTGCGGACAGCCGTGGGGAGAAAGGGCCGGGGCCATGGACCGTGGCAGCGAGCGGGACACACCTCCCGGGCGCGGCATCGGCGAAACCGCCGCGGGCCGGATTCCGCTGGCCGTAGTCGTCGTCGACCGCGCCGGTCTGGTGTCCCACTGGAGCAGCGGCGCGCGGCGCCTGTTCGACGTGGACAGGGAGGACGCCGTCGGCCGTCCCGCGGCGGACCTGCTGCCGGTCTCCGGCACCCTGCCCGACGACCCGCACGACCCGCAGGGCCGGGCCGCGCTCGACGCGTACGTCTCGTACGACGGGCCCGGCCCCGACCTGGAGTCGTCGCTCGGCGGGCACACCGGCTACGCCACGGCCGGCCGCGCCCGACTCCACCCGCCCGGGCAGCAGCCCGGCGCCGAGCGGCTCGACGTGCTGTGGTGGGCCTACCCGCTGGTCGGCCCGGACCCCTCCCGGCTGCTCGTGCTCGCCGCCGACGCCACCCGGCTGCGCGACGAACGGGGCTACGACGACGAGACCGCCGAGCGCATCTCGCCCGGCTTCGCCCGCCACACCGAACTGCCCGCCTCCGAGGAACTCGAACGGCGCCTGCCCGACATCCTGCCCAACATGGGCCCGGGGCTCAGCGCCCGCATCGTCGCGCAGGTCCTGGAACTCGGCTATCCGGTGCTGGAGTTCAGCCAGTTCGACCGAGTGCCCGTCACCCCGTACTGGGGCGTGCCGCGCCGCCCGGGCCGGGCCCGCGCCGAGGCCGTCGTCCCGCAGCAGCGGTCGGCCACCGTCCTGGTCCCGGCCGGCGCCGAACAGGACCTGGAGTACGCCGCCGTCCGCGAGCGCCTGGAGTTCCTCAACGAGGTCAGCTCCGGCATCGGCTCCTCCCTGGACCTCGGGGAGACCATCCGCGAGGTCACCCGCGCGGCCGTGCCCCGGTTCGCGGACTTCGCGGGCACCCACCTGCGCGCCGCGGTGCTGGCGGGCGAGGGGTTCCCGGACGGGCCGCCGGACGCGCACACCGTGATGTTCCGCGTATGGGTCGAGCACAACGACGAACCCGGCCGCTGGGACGACACCGTGCCGGTCGGCGAGTCCTTCGCCTTCCCCGAGCACACCCCGTTCTACCAGTGCATGGTCACCGGTGAACCGGTCGTCGTCCCGAAGGTCACCGAGGAGCTGAGCGAGCGCATCTCCGGCGAGTTCGAGAAGCGCGACCTGCGCCCGCTGATCGGCGGCCGGTCCCTGCTGATCGTCCCGCTCAAGGCACGCAACGTCGTCCTCGGCTTCATGGTGCTGATGCGCCGACCCGACCGCGAGCAGTTCGACGACATGGACCGCACCACCGGCGCCGAACTCGCCGCCCGCGCGGGCCTCGTGCTCGACAACGCCCGCATGTACACCTACCAGGAGAACGTCGCCGACACCCTCCAGGACAGCATGCTGCCGCAGGTCACCCCGCGGATGGCCGGCTGCGACATCGCCACCCGCTATCTGCCCGGCACCCGGCTCGGCCGGATCGGCGGCGACTGGTTCGACACCATCAAGCTCCCCGGCTCCCGCACCGCCCTCGTGGTCGGCGACGTCATGGGACACGGCCTCAACTCGGCCGCGATGATGGGCCAGTTGCGCACCGCCGTGCAGACCATGGCGGCCATGGAGACCCCGCCCGCCCAGCTTCTGCGCAACCTGGACGACCTGGCCCGCAGGCTCGGCGACAACTACCTCGCCACCTGCCTGTACGCGGTCTACGACCCGATCCGCGGGGAACTCACCCTCGCCAACGCCGGCCACATCCCGCCCGTGCTGGTGCGCGCCGAGGACGGCGGCAGCGAACTTCTCGACCTGCCCACCGGGGCCCCGATCGGCGTCGGCGGCGTCCCCTTCGAGGCCGTCCGGGTCAGGGTCGCTCCCGGCGACCGGCTGGTGCTGTGCACCGACGGCCTGGTCGAGGTGCGCGGCAGCGACATCGGCGAGGGCCTCGCCGCGCTCTGCGAGTCCGCCGCACACCCCGCGGCCTCGATGGACGACGCCTGCGACACCATCATCCGCGCGCTGAACACCCACGGCGGACGCAAGGACGACGTCGCCCTGCTCATGGCCCGTCTCAACGGCATCCCCGACGACCACGTCGCCGACTGGCGGCTGGACGCCGACCCGCGCGAGGTGGGCCGGGCCCGCCGGCTGGTCCGCGAACGGCTTCTGGACTGGGGCCTGCCGCACGCGGTCGAGACGGCCGAACTGCTGGTCAGCGAGGTCGTCACCAACGCCGTCCGGCACTCCGAGGGCGACCGGATCGGCCTGCGGGTCGTCCGCACCGACGCCCTGCTGTTCGAGGTCACCGATGACGAGCCCGCCCTGCCCGCCATGATCGCCGCCGGTCCCGGCGACGAATCGGGCCGTGGCCTGCGCGTGGTCAGCCGGCTGGCCCGGGAGTGGGGCGCCAGCGCCAGCGGCCACCGCAAGACCGTCTGGTTCGAACAGAGCTTCCATATCTCGTGAAGGTGGCCACCCGGCCCTTGCCCCACCGCGGGTCCCCACGGTATTCCGATCACGGAACCGAAGACCGTGGGGAGATCGCATGAACGTGTCCGACAAGTACCGCAGCAATTGGGAGAGTTACTGGCGGGAGACCGCGGACGGCCGGGGCGAGGCGATATGGGACGCCGACCCCGCCCTGAGCGCCGTACCGCACAGCGAACTGCTGTTGCCCTACGCGGACGCGGACCGCGCGATCGTCGACCTCGGCTGCGGCAACGGCACCCAGACCCGTTACCTGGCCACCCGGTTCGCCCGCGCCGTCGGCGTCGACCTCTCGCACGCGGCCGTCGAGCACGCCCGCCGGGCCGCGAACGGCGACCCGGTCGAGTTCCAGCAGCTCGACCTCACCGACACCGACGCCGTGCACGCCCTGCACGAGCGGCTCGGCGACGCCCACGTCTACATGCGGGCCGTCATCCACCAGAGCGAACCCGAGGCGCGCCCCGCGGTGGCCGCCGCCGTCGCCCGGATCATCGGCACCCACGGCCGGGCCTTCGTGGTCGAGCTGACCTCCGGCGCCCGGGACGTCCTGCGGCGCGCCGCGTCCGAGCCGGGCGGCCCGGGGCCCAAGCTCCAGCGCGTCTTCCACCACGGGCTGAAGCCCGCCGACGCCTCCGACGAGGAGATCCCGCGCCTGCTCGGCGAGGCCGGCCTCACCGTCCTGGCCGACGGCGAGACGGTCCTGCCGCAGACCGAGCACCTCGGGGACGGCACCCGTATCGACCTGCCGGCCCACTGGTTCGTCCTCGCGGGGGCCTGACCCGTCCGCCGCCGGAACGGGCGCCGCCGGGGTCGTGGCCTGTCCGCCACTCGGCGCGTAACGTGACGCAGCATGAAGATCCTCATCAGTGCCGACATGGAGGGTGCCACGGGCGTCACGTGGCCCGGCGACGTACTGCCGGGGACGCCGCAGTGGGAGCGCTGCCGGTCCCTGTTCACCTCGGACGTGAACGCCGCCGCCGAGGGCTTCTTCGACGGCGGGGCGGAGCGCGTACTGGTCAACGAGGCCCACTGGTCCATGCGCAACCTGCTCCTGGAGCGGCTCGACGAGCGCGTGGAGATGATCACCGGCCGGCACAAGACGCTGTCCATGGTCGAGGGCGTCCAGCACGGCGACGTCGACGGGATCGCGTTCGTCGGCTACCACACCGGCGCCGGCATGGAGGGCGTCCTCGCCCACACCTATCTCGCCAACCAGATCACGGGGGTCTGGCTGAACGACGTCCGCGCCAGTGAGGGTCTGCTCAACGCGCACGTCGTCGCCGAGTACGGCGTCCCCGTCGTCCTCTTCACCGGTGACGACCTGGCCTGCGAGGACGCCCTCGGCTACGCCCCCGAGGCACCGAAGGTCGCCGTCAAGGACCATGTGTCGCGGTACGCGGCGGTGTGCCGGACCCCGGGCCGTACCGCGGCCGACATCCGTGCGGCGGCCAAGCAGGCCGCGGCGCTGGCGGTCCGTCACGAACCGGTGGCGGCCGGTCCGTTCACGGTCGCCGTCGAGTTCGACGCCGAACACCTGGCCCTGTCCGCCACCGTCGTCCCCGGGGTGGCGCGGATCGGTGAGCGGAAGGTGGCGTACACGAGCGCCACGATGTACGAGGGGATCAGGACGTTCAAGGCGGTCACCACGATCGTCTCTGCCGCCGTGGAGGAGCAGTATGGCTGACCAGCTGGCCCTGGACGAGGTGGTGGAGTTCACCTCCGGCCTGATCCGCATCGACACCGCCAACCGGGGCGGTGGCGACTGCCGGGAGCGGCCCGCCGCCGAGTACGCGGCTGAACGCCTGGCCCGGGCGGGCCTGGAGCCCCTGCTGCTGGAGCGGACCCAGGGCCGCACCAACGTGGTGGCCCGGATCGCGGGCACCGACCCGTCCGCCGACGCCCTGCTGGTCCACGGCCACCTCGACGTGGTGCCGGCCGAGGCCGCCGACTGGCGTGTGCACCCGTTCTCCGGCGAGGTCCGGGACGGCGTGGTGTGGGGCCGCGGCGCCGTCGACATGAAGAACATGGACGCGATGATCCTCGCGGTCGTCAGGTCCTGGGCCCGGCAGGGCGTGGCGCCCCGCCGCGACCTCGTCATCGCGTTCACCGCGGACGAGGAGGCCAGCGCCGAGGACGGCTCCGGATTCCTCGCCGACCGGCACCCCGAACTCTTCGAGGGCTGCACCGAGGCCATCGGCGAGTCCGGCGCCTTCACCTTCCACGACGGCTCCGGCCGCGAGATCTACCCGATCGCGGCCGGGGAGCGGGGCACCGCCTGGCTGAAGCTCACCGCGCGCGGCCGGGCCGGGCACGGCTCCAAGGTGAACCTGGAGAACGCGGTGACCCGTCTCGCCGCCGCCGTCACCCGCATCGGCGAGCACGCGTGGCCGCTCCGGCTCACCCCGACCGTCCGGGCCGCTCTCGACGCCCTCGCCGTCCTGTACGGCATCGAGCCCGGCTCCGCCGACGTGGACACCCTGCTGGAGAAGCTGGGCCCGGCCGCCCGGCTGGTCGAGGCGACCGTCCGCAACAGCGCCAACCCGACCATGCTGGAAGCCGGTTACAAGGTCAACGTGGTACCCGGCGAGGCGGTCGCGTATGTGGACGGGCGCTTCCTGGCGGGCACCGAGGAGGAGTTCGCCGCCACGCTGGACAAGCTGACCGGGCCGGACGTGCACTGGGAGTACGCGCACAAGGAAGTGGCCCTGGAGGCGCCGGTGGACGCCCCGCTGTTCGGCAGGATGCGGGCGGCGGTGGAGGAGTTCGCGCCCGGCGGGCATGTGGTGCCGTACTGCATGTCGGGCGGCACGGACGCCAAGCAGTTCTCCCGGCTCGGCATCACCGGCTACGGTTTCTCACCGTTGAAGCTGCCCGCGGACCTCGACTACCAGGCGCTGTTCCACGGGGTGGACGAGCGGGTGCCCGTGGAGGCGCTGCACTTCGGGGTCCGCGTCCTGGACCGCTTCCTGCGCACGGCCTAGACAGTGGGGGAGAGATGCTGAGAGCGCCGTACGGATCGTGGCCGTCGCCCATCGACGCCGCGCTCGCCGCCGCGCACGACGGCCGCCCGGACTGGGTGGGCTTCGTCGGCGACGAGATCTGGTGGACCGAGCCCCGGCCGGCCGAGGGCGGCCGGCAGGCCCTGGTGCGGCGGCGGTCCGACGGCGCCGAGGAGTCGGTGCTGCCCGCGCCCTGGAACGTGCGCAGCAGGGTCATCGAGTACGGCGGCCGGCCCTGGACCGGGGTGCTCCACGACGGCCGGCCCCTCATCGTCTTCGCGAACTACGCCGACCAGCGGCTCTACCGGTACGAACCCGGCGGCGAACCCCGGCCGCTCACCCCGGTGTCACCGGCGGGCGGCGGGCTGCGCTGGGCGGAGCCCCGGGTGGACCTCGCCCGCGGTGAGGTGTGGTGCGTGCTGGAGGAGTTCACCGGGGACGGCCCCGACGACGTGCGCAGGCTCCTGGCCGCCGTGCCGCTGGACGGTTCGGCCGCCGACGACCGGGACGCCGTACGGGAACTCGTCGCGCCCCGGCACCGGTTCGTCACCGGCGCCCGGCTGTCGCCCGACGGCCGCCGGGCCGCCTGGCTGGGCTGGGACCATCCGCGGATGCCCTGGGACGGGACCGAGCTGCTGGTCGCCGACATCGGCGACGACGGCCGGCCGACGGGCGTCCGGACGGTCGCCGGCGGACCGGACGAGGCCGTCGCCCAGGCCGAGTGGGCGGCGGACGGCAGCCTGCTGTACGCGAGCGACCGCAGCGGCTGGTGGAACCTCTACCGCGACGGCACCCCGCTGTGCCCGCGCGAGGAGGAGTTCGGCGGGCCCCTGTGGAAGCTGGGCCTGCGCTGGTTCGCGCCGCTGGACAACGGACTGCTCGCGGTCGTGCACGGCCGGGGGCCGGCCGTGCTCGGCATACTCGACCCGGAGTCCGGCGAGATCGTCGACGCCGCCGGCCCGTGGACGGAATGCGGCGCCACCCTCGCGGCGCACGGCGCACGCGTCGTCGCCGTCGGCGCCAGCCCCCGCACCGCGTACGAAGTGGTCGAACTGGACACCGCGACGGGCCGGGCCCGGGTGATCGGCGCCCGCCACCAGGACCCCGTCGACCCCGCCTACTACCCGGAGCCGCAGATGCGCACCTTCTGCGGCCCGGACGGCCGCGAGGTGCACGCCCACGTCTATCCGCCGCACCACCCCGGACGCGCCGCGCCCGACGGCGAGCTGCCGCCGTACGTGATCTGGGCGCACGGCGGCCCCACCAGCCGGGTGCCGCTCGTACTGGACCTGGCCATCGCCTACTTCACCTCGCGGGGCATCGGGGTCGCCGAGGTGAACTACGGCGGCTCCACCGGATACGGCCGGGCCTACCGCGAGCGGCTGCGCGAGCAGTGGGGCGTGGTCGACGTCGAGGACTGCGCGGCCGTCGCCCGTGCCCTCGCCGACGAGGGCACCGCCGACCCCGACCGGCTGGCCATCCGCGGCGGCAGCGCGGGCGGCTGGACCACCGCCGCCTCCCTGACCACGACCGACGTCTACGCCTGCGGCACCATCGTCTACCCGGTGCTCGACCTCGCCAGCTGGGGCCCGGGGGAGACCCACGACTTCGAGTCCCGCTACCTGGAGTCGCTGATCGGCCCGCTCGCCGAGGTGCCGGCCCGGTACGCCGAGCGCTCCCCGACCGCGCACGCCGACCGGCTCACCGTGCCCTTCCTGCTGCTCCAGGGCCTGGACGACGTCATCTGCCCGCCCGCCCAGTGCGAACGCTTCCTCGCCCGGATCGCGGGCCGGGGCGTGCCACACGCCTACCTCACGTTCGAGGGCGAGGGCCACGGGTTCCGGCGCGCCGAGACCATGGTGCGCGCCCTGGAGGCCGAACTGTCGCTGTACACCCAGGTGTTCGGACTGGAGCCGACACCGCGCACCCCGAAGGTGGAACTGACCCCGTGAAGGAACTCGTACGGCCGCACCGGCTGGCGCCCGGCGCCCGGGTGGCCGTCGTCGCCCCCAGCGGGCCGGTGCCCGAGGAGCGGCTGCAGGCGGGACTCGACGTGCTGCGCGGCTGGGACCTCGACCCGGTGGTGGGGGCCCATGTCCTGAACCGGCACCCCGACTTCGGCTACCTGGCCGGCACGGACGCCGACCGGGCCGCCGACTTCCAGCGCGCCTGGTGCGACCCCGCCGTGGACGCGGTGCTCTGCGCCCGCGGCGGCTACGGCGTGCAGCGCATGGCCGACCTGCTCGACTGGGACGCGCTGCGCGCGGCCGGGCCCAAGGTCTTCGTCGGCTTCAGCGACATCACCGCCCTGCACGAGGCCTTCGCCACCCGCCTCGGACTCGCCACCCTGCACGGGCCGATGGCGGCCGGCATCGACTTCGTCAAGAACACCCGGGCCCAGGAGCACCTGCGGGCCACGCTCTTCGCCCCCGAGACCGTGCGCACCGTCGCCACCGGCGGCACGGCCCTGGTGCCCGGCCGGGCCCGGGGCGTCACCCTCGGCGGCTGTCTGTGCCTGCTCGCCGCGGAACGCGGCACCCCGCACGCCCGGCCCTCGGCGCGCGGCGGACTGCTCTGTCTGGAGGACGTGGGCGAGGAGACGTACCGGCTGGACCGGTACCTCACCCAACTCCTGCGCTCCGGCTGGCTCGACGGGGTGAGCGGGGTGCTCCTCGGCTCCTGGGAGGACTGCGCGGACTACGCCGGACTGCGGCCCCTGCTGGCCGACCGGCTCGGCGGACTCGGGGTGCCGGTCGCGGAGAACGTCGGGTTCGGGCACTGCGAAGGGGCCCTGACGATCCCGTTCGGACTGGCCGCCGAACTCGACACGGACGCGGGCACACTGACGCTGGACGAGCCGGCCCTGCGCTGACGTTCCACCCCGCGGCGGCTCATCCGGCGGCGCCGCGGGCGGGCACGCCGTAGGCTGGCCGGATGCCGCACCCTCCGTCCGGCCGGCTCGCCACCGGCCCCCGCGTCGCCATCCGCCCCTTCACCCTCGAAGACGGCCCCGAGTTTACCGCGCGAGCCGGGGAGAGCCGGGACCTGCACCGGCCGTGGCTCTTCCCGCCCGACAGCGACAAGGCGTACGCCGACTACGCCGGCTCGCTGATCGAGGATCCGGCCCGGGCCGGTTTCCTGGTGTGCGAGAAGGACGGCGGGGCCATCGCCGGCTTCATCAACATCAACAACATCGTGCGGGGCGGCTTCCAGAGCGGCGCCCTCGGCTACGGCGCCTTCGCGCACGCGGCCGGACGGGGCCTGATGCGCGAAGGCCTGGAGCTGGTGATCGGGTACGCCTTCGGGCCGCTCGGCCTGCACCGGCTGGAGATCAACGCCCAGCCCGGCAACGCCGCCTCCGTCGCCCTCGCCCGCGGGGCCGGCTTCCGCCGGGAGGGCTTCTCCCCGAAAATGATCTTCGTTGACGGTGCCTGGCGCGACCACGAACGCTGGGCACTGACCGCCGAGATGCGGTCCGGCCACTGATCCTCACCCTCCCGGGAGAACCGCGTGCGCGAACTCGTCGTCCTCGACGCCCCCTCCAACCTGGGCCTGCGCCCACCCGCCCCCGGCACCGTGCCGGGCTGCTACAAGCTCGCCGGAGCCCTGCGGGAGCAGGGGATCCTGCGGCGGCTCGGCGCACGGGAGGGCGGGGTGGTCGTGCCGCCGCGCTACGACCGCGGTGACTGGCGGGAGGGTGACGGAGTCTTCAACGCCGCCGCCCTCGCCGCGTACACCGTCAGGCTCGCCGACCGCATCGAGGGCCATGTGCGGGCCGGGGACTTCCCCGTGGTCCTCGGCGGGGACTGCTCCATCCAGCTCGGCGCCTCGCTCGCGCTGCGCCGCCTCGGCCGGTACGGGCTGGCCGCCGTCGACGCCTCGCACGACTTCCGGCACCCGGGCAACTCCGACCGGATCGGCGCGGCGGGCGGCGAGGAGGTCGCCCTCGCCACCGGGCGGGGCCAGGAGGACCTGACGAACCTGGAGGGGCTCAGGCCCTACCTCAGGGACGAGGATGTGCGGTTCCTCGGGATACGCGACGAGTTCACGGAGGACCTGGCCGAACTCGCCGCGCTGAAGATGCCCGTCACCACCGTGGGCGACCTCCGCGAGCGGGGCGCCGGCGCCGTCGCCCGGGCCACCCTGGAGACCCTCTCGGCGCCGCACCTCGACGGCTTCTGGGTCCACCTGGACGCCGACGTCCTCGACCCCTCCGTGATGCCGGCCGTCGACAGCCCCGACCCGGGCGGCCTGCTGCCCGGTGAACTCGTGCCCCTGCTGCGCCCGTTGCTGGCCTCACCGCGCTGCGTCGGCTTCAACGTCACCATCTACGACCCCGACCTCGACCCCGACGGCACGGCGGGCGCGCTCCTGGCCGGCCTGGTCGTGGACGCCTTTGCGCAATCCTGACCGGCAGCTCCCCTGGCCGAGTCCCGCGTCGCCGGGTTCCATGGTCATCGTGACTAGGATCCGACGTGAGGTGCTGACGCTCCCGGCCGCGGAGCTGGGACCCGACAACCCGCTGCCCGCACTGCGCCCGCTCGACGAGGTCCATCGCATCGACGGCCGGGAACGGACGGACCTGCCCGCGGACATGGCCCGGCAACTCGGCCACGAGCCGCTGCGCAGCCTGCTGCCGGCACGCGTCCGGGACGGGTACGGCAGAACCCGCGCGCCCCGCGCCCTCGACGCGCTGGTGATCGAGAACGACCGGCTGCGCGCCACCGTCCTGCCGGGTCTGGGCGGCCGGATCGTCTCCCTGGTCCACCTGCCCACGGGACGCGAACTCCTCTACCGAAACCCGGTGTTCCAGCCGGCCGACTTCGCCCTCAACGGCGCCTGGTACTCCGGTGGCATCGAATGGAACATCGGCGCCACCGGCCACACCACCCTCTCCTGCGAGCCCCTGCACGCCGCGCGCGTCCCCGCCCCGGACGGGGGAGAGATGCTGCGGCTGTGGGAGTGGGAGAGGCTGCGCGACCTGCCCTTCCAGGTCGACCTGTGGCTGCCGGAGGGCTCCGGCTTCCTCTACGCCGGGGTACGGATCCGCAACCCGCACGAGCGGCCCGCGCCCGTCTACTGGTGGTCCAACATCGCCGTGCCCGAGGACCGCCGCGTCCTGGTCCCGGCCGAGGAGGCCTGGCACTTCGGCTATGAACGCCGGCTGAGCCGGGTGCCCGTCCCGTCGTACGACGGCATCGACCGCACCTACCCGCTCAACAGCCGTTACGCCGCCGACTACTTCTACGAGGTGCCCGACGGCCGCCGCCGCTGGATCGCCGCGCTGGACGCCGACGGGCACGGGCTGGTCCAGACCTCCACCGACGTGCTGCGCGGCCGCAAGCTCTTCGTGTGGGGCAGCGGCCCCGGCGGCCGGCGCTGGCAGCAGTGGCTGACCGCACCCGGTACCGGCGGCTACTGCGAGATCCAGGCCGGGCTCGCCCGCACCCAGCTCGAACACGTCCCGCTGCCGGCCCAGAGCGAGGTGTCCTGGCTGGAGGCGTACGGTCCGCTGGACACGCCCTCCACCGGCGAGTGGACGGACGTCGTCGGGGCGGCGGAGCAGCGGCTGGCGGCCGCCCTGCCCCGCGCCCGCGTGGACGAGGCCTACGCGGCCTGGAAGCCGTACGCCGACACCGAGCCCGGGACGGCGCTCGCCGCCGGCTCCGGCTGGGGAGCCCTCGAAGTGCTGCGCACGGGTCTCGAACTGCCCGGTACGCCGTTCCCCGAGTCCACCCTCGGCGCCGCGCAGGAGCCCTGGCGGCAACTGCTGCGCACCGGGGTCCTGCCGGAACCGCGGCCGGGCCGGCCGCCCGGCCCGACGCCGGTCTCCCCGCCCTGGCGGGACCTGCTGGAGACCGCCCCCGCCACGGCGCACACCGAGTACCACCTCGGCGTCGCCCAGTGGCACGCGGGCGACCGCGCCCAGGCCGTCCGCAGCTGGGAACGCGCGCTGCGCCGGGCGCCCGAGCCCTGGCCGCCGCTGCGCTGCCTGGCCGTCGCGGACCAGGAGGCCGGCCACCATGAGCGGGCCGCCGAGCGGTACGCGGACGCCTTCCGCGATCTGTGCCGGGACGGGCACGACGACGACGGCACCCGGACGGCCGCCGTGGCCGCGCTCGGCCGGGAGACCCTCGAAGCGCTGCTCCGGGTCCGGCGGACCGCTCAGGCGCGCTCGGTGTGGGAGCGGCTGCCCGCCGCCGTCCGCCTGCGGGGCCGCTTCCGGCTGCTCCTCGCCGAGCTGCTGCTCGCCGAGGGCCGGCGCGCCGAGGCGCGGGCCGTCTTCGACGCCGGCTTCGAGGTCGCCGACCTGCGGGAGGGCGCCGAAGACGTGGGCCGGCTGTGGAACCGCCTCACCGACGAGCCGCTGCCCGCCCGCTACGACTTCCGGATGCGGCCGGACACCGGCTGAGCGGGCTCAGCCGCCGCGCTGGTCCACGTACTCGAAGACCGACCCGTCCGGGTGCACCGCCAGCAGATTGCGGCCCGCCGGCGTCGGCACCGGCCCGGCGACGACCCGGGCCCCCAGCTCGGTGAGCAGCCGGTGGGCCTCGTCCACGTCCTTGACGGCGATCGTCGCGGCCACCTTGCGCAGGATCTCCAGCTCCTCCTCCGGGCCGCTCATCAGCAGGAAGGAGCCGACCGCGGCGACCTCCACGCCGCCGCGCCGGAAACGCAGCGCTCTGCCGCCTGACAGACGCTCGTAGAACGGGATCGCGGCTTCGAGGTCGTCGACGCAGATGCGCAGCGAGGCGCCCAGAATCTCCATGCGACCGAGCCTAGTTGGGGCCGCCCGCGGGGCGCAGCGTCCTCGCGTTACCCGCCGTGACGGGCGGGTACCCGCACGGTATGAACGGTTCTGATCACCTGGAACATCTGGACAGGCACCTGGTCGAAGAGCTGGCTCAGGTGGCGCGCGAGACGGTGCGTGACGAACTGCGCGAGCAGTCCCGCAAGCAACGGCGCACCGCCATGCTGTACGCCGCGTCCGGCGCCGTCGCCCTGTACGCGGGCGCCGCGGTGGCCCTCGCCGTGGGCCTCGCCCTGGCGATCGGCCTGCCGGGCTGGGCCGCGGCCCTGATCACCGCGGCCGCCCTCGGGGCCGTGGCCTACCTGCTGCGCGGCATGGCCCACTCCGGGCACCACCGGCACGGACCGCACGAACCGCACCATGTCCTCGGCGGCACCGCCCCGGCAGCCCCGCCGAGCGGCCTCGGCACCCCCTACCCCCCGATGCCCTCCACCGCCCCGCCCCGCCCGGACACCCCTCCGGACATCCCCCACCACCGAGCCTGACAACTCCCGACCGCCGCCCGGCCCAGCCACCCCAGGAGCGCGGGGAACTGCGCGCCAAGCCACGACCCACCGGCCCCCACACACCGCCCCCCAATCACCCGGCGAGCCGCGGCAGCACCTTCGTGCGGTAGAAGTCGAAGAACCCCTGCTGATCCGGCCCGATCTGGTTCACGTACACCCGGTCGAACCCGGCGTCCGTGAACTCCCGCAGCGCCTCGGCATGCCGCTCCGCATCGTCCCCGCAGACGACCCGCTCCCGCACCATGTCCTCGGTGACCAGCTCCCGCAGCTGCTCGAAGTGCCGTGGCGAGGGCAGCACCTGCCCCATCTCACCGGGCAGCAGCTCGTTGTACCAGAGCCCGTGCACCGTACGGACGCACTCCTCGCGGTCCGTCCCGTAGCAGACCTTCGTTCCGCCGCTGACCGGCTTGGCCCCGCCCCCGCCCTTGCGGTACCGGGTCACCATCTCCTCCTCCGGCATCATCGTGATGTAGCCGTCGCCCACCCGCGCGGCCAGCGAGGTCGCCTTCGGGCCGAAGCCGGAGACGTCGATCGGGACGGGCTCGTCGGGGACGGTGTAGAGGCGGGCGTTCTCCACCGTGTAGTGGGTGCCCTGGTGGTTGACCTCCTCGCCGGTGAACAGCCGGCGCATCACCTGGATCGCCTCCTCCAGCATCTCCATCCGCACATGAGCCGGAGGCCAGCGGTCGCCGAGGATGTGCTCGTTGAGCGCCTCACCGGTGCCGACCCCGAGCCGGAAACGGCCCTCGGTCATCACCGACGCGGTCGCTGCGGCCTGCGCCACGACCGCCGGGTGCATCCGCACGGTCGGGCAGGTCACGGCCGTCTCGATGGGCAGCGAGACGGCCTCCGACAGCGCTCCGATGACCGACCACACGAACGGGCTCTGCCCCTGCGCGTCGTTCCACGGGTGATAGTGGTCGGAGATCCACAGCGCCTGGAAGCCGGCCTGCTCGGCCATCCGGGCCTGCTCGACGAGGGCCGCGGGGCCGTGTTCCTCGGCCGACAGGAAATAGCCGTACTCGGGCATGGGAAGACCTCCGCGCGGGCGTGATCGGGTGTGGTGGGATCCGGACCCGGCCCGGGTAACCGTGCGCGACCGGGCGAAACGCCGCCGCGGGAGGGCAGGACGGGGGCGGCGTTCGGGTGCTCGGACCGGCGTACGGGTGACCCGCCCGGCGTTTGGGTGCCCCCGCCCCGGTTACGCGGAAGGCCTCGGACGAGCCACACCGCCGGAGGCGCACCGTGAGCCGACCTCGTGTCGTGATCGTCGGCGCCGGTTTCGCCGGGTACCGGGCTGCCCGCACGCTGGCCCGCCTCACCCGGAACCGTGCCGAGATCACGTTGCTCAACCCGACCGACTACTTCCTGTATCTGCCGCTGCTGCCCCAGGTCGCCGCCGGCGTCCTGGAGGCCCGCCGGGTCACCGTGTCGCTGCCCGGCACGCTGCGCGGGGTGCGCCTGGTGCTCGGCGAGGCGGAGCACATCGGCCTGGACGGTCATACCGTCCACTACAGCGGCCCCGAAGGCGGCTCCGGCAGCCTCGGCTACGAGCGGCTGGTGCTGGCCGTCGGCAGTGTCAACAAGCTGCTGCCGATCCCCGGCGTCGCCGAGCACGCGCACGGCTTCCGCGGCCTGCCCGAGGCGCTGTACCTGCGCGACCACGTGACCCGGCAGGTGGAACTGGCCTCCGCCGAGGAGGACCCGGAGAGCTGCGCCGCCCGGTGCACCTTCGTGGTGGTCGGCGCCGGCTACACGGGGACCGAGGTGGCCGCGCAGCTGCAGATGCTCACCGACCGGCTGGCCCGCCGTCACCCGCTGCCGCGCGGCCTGCGCCCCCGCTGGATCCTGCTGGACGTGGCGCCGCGCGTGCTGCCGGAGTTGGACGAGCGGCTGTCCCGCACGGCCGACCGGGTGCTGAGGTCGCGCGGCGTCGAGGTGCGGATGGGCACGTCGGTGCGGGAGGCCACCCGGGGCGGGGTGCTGCTCACCGACGGGCGGTTCGTGGCGACCCGGACCCTGGTGTGGTGTGTGGGGGTACGGCCCGATCCGCTGGTGGAGGCCGTCAAACAGCCGTTGGAACGCGGGCGGCTGATCGTCGACCCGTACCTGCAACTGCCGGGCCGCGCCGAGGTCTTCGCCTGCGGGGACGCCGCCGCCGTGCCCGACCTGGAGAATCCGGGCAAGTTCACGCCCATGACGGCCCAGCACGCCTGGCGGCAGGGCCGGGTGGCCGGGGAGAACGCGGCCGCCTCGCTCGGCCTCGGCCGGCGCCGGCGCCCGTACCGCCACCGCGACCTCGGCTTCGCCGTCGACCTCGGCGGTGTCCAGGCCGCCGCGAACCCGTTCGGCGTGCCGCTGTCCGGCCCGGCGGCGGGCGCGGTCACCCGCGGCTACCACCTGGCCGCGCTGCCCGGCAACCGCGTCCGGGTCGCCGCCGACTGGCTGCTGGACGCCCTGCTCCCGCGCCAGGGCGTCCAGTTGGGCCTCGTACGGGCGTGGTCGGTCCCGCTGGACACGGCATCACCGGAGCTGGCGCGGGTACCGGGCGGCCCGGAGCGACCGCCCGCACCCGCAGGAGACGAACCCATGACACACGACGAGCACCGGAACCGGCGGACCGACGAGCCCGCGAAGAACCAGCCGGGCGGTGAGCCCGCGAAGAACCAGCCCGGCGGTGAGCCCGCGAAGAACCAGCCCGGCGGGGAGCCGGCGAAGGGCGGGCCGGACCACCCGGCCCCCGGTCCCGTCAAGCGCACCGACACCCCCGACGCCGCGGACACCCCCGACTGAGCGCCACCGAGCGCAAGGAGACCGAGGAGACTCATGAACACCGACGAACTCGCCGAACTGGGACAGCAGTTGCGCGTGGACAGCGTACGGGCGTCCGCCGCCGCGGGATCCGGGCACCCGACGTCCTCGATGTCCGCCGCCGATCTGCTGGCCGTCCTGCTCGCGCACCACCTGCGCTACGACTTCGAGCGCCCCGAACACCCCGCCAACGACCGCTTCGTGCTCTCCAAGGGGCACGCCTCCCCGCTGCTGTACGCCGCGTACAAGGCGGCCGGCGCCGTCGAGGACGGCGAGCTGGTCACCTTCCGCAAGCTCGGCAGCCGGCTGGAGGGCCATCCGACACCCCGCCGGCTGCCCTGGGTGGAGACGGCCACCGGATCCCTCGGCCAGGGCCTGCCGGTCGGTGTCGGCATCGCCCTCGCCGGCAAGCGCCTGGACCGGACCGGCTACCGGGTGTGGGTGCTGTGCGGCGACAGCGAGCTGGCGGAGGGCTCGGTGTGGGAGGCCGCCGAACACGCCGGATACGAGAACCTGGACAACCTGATCGCCGTCGTGGACGTCAACCGGCTCGGCCAGCGCGGCCCCACCCGGCACGGCCACGACCTGGACGCCTACGCCCGCCGTTTCCAGGCCTTCGACTGGCACACCATCGAGATCGACGGACACGACGTCGACGCGATCGACCGGGCCTACGGGGAGGCGCTGTCCACCACCGGGCAGCCCACCGTGATCCTCGCCCGCACCCTCAAGGGCAAGGGCGTGGCCTCCGTCGAGGACCGCGAGGGACTGCACGGCAAACCGCTGCCGGAGGCGGAGGAGGCCGTCGCCGAACTCGGCGGGCAGCGCGACCTGCGCGTGCGCGTCTCCGAGCCGCAGGCCGCCGCCGCGCTGCGCTCGCTCACCACCGAGGTCGTCCAGCTGCCGCGTTACGACCAGGGCGAAGAGGCCGCGACCAGGGACGCCTTCGGCACGGCCCTCGCCGCGCTCGGCACCGCCCGCGGGGACGTCGTCGCCCTGGACGGCGAGGTCGGCGACTCCACCCGGACCGAGGAGTTCGCCAAGGCCCACCCCGACCGGTTCTTCGAGTGCTACATCGCCGAGCAGCAGCTCGTCGCCACGGCCGTCGGCATCGCCGCGCGCGGCTGGGTGCCGTACGCCTCCACCTTCGCCGCGTTCCTCACCCGCGCCCACGATTTCGTGCGCATGGCGTCCATCAGCGGCTCCGGGATCAACCTGGTCGGCTCGCACGCCGGTGTCTCCATCGGCCAGGACGGGCCCTCCCAGATGGGCCTGGAGGACCTGGCGACGTTCCGCTCCGTGTACGGCTCCACGGTGCTGTACCCGTGCGACGCCAACCAGACCGCCCGGCTGGTCGCCACCATGGCCGGCCTGGACGGAATCCGCTATCTGCGCACCTCACGCGGCAAGACCCCGGTGATCTACGGTCCCGACGAGGAGTTCCCGGTCGGCGGCAGCAAGACGCTGCGCGCCGGCGAGGACGACCGGCTGACGGTCGTCGCGGCCGGGGTGACCGTGTTCGAGGCGCTGGCCGCCGCCGACCGGCTCGCGGAGGACGGCATCGCGGTGCGGGTCATCGACCTGTACTCCGTCAAGCCCGTCGACGCCGAGACCCTGCGCCGGGCGGCCGAGGAGACCGGCTGCCTGCTCACGGTGGAGGACCACCACCCCGAGGGCGGTCTCGGGGACGCCGTCGCGGAGGCGTTCGGCGACGGGCGGCCGGTGCCCCGCCTGGTCCGGCTCGCGGTGCGCACCATGCCGGGCTCGGCCGCCCCCGACGAGCAGCTGCACGCGGCCGGCATCGACGCCGTGGCCATCGCGGCGGCGGCCCGTCTGCTGATCGAGGAGGCGGTCGTGCGATGAGCGGCGGCGGCGCGCGGGCCATTCGCGCGGGCCGCCGCACGGTCCGGATCCAGCGGCCGGGGAAGGTGCTCTTCCCCGGCGGCGGGGGTGCGAAGGAGTACACCAAGGGCGACCTCGCCGACTACTACCGGGCTGTCGCCCCGTATCTGCTGCCGCACCTGCGGGGCCGTCCGCTGATGCTGGAGCGCTGCCTGGGCCCGCGGGGACCCCGGGGACGACTTCTCGGCCGTCCGGGAGGCCGCCGCCCGGCTGCGCGAGCTGCTCGGCGAACTCGGCCTGCCCGCGGCCCCGATGACCACCGGCTCGCGCGGACTGCACCTCGTCGTCCCGCTCGACGGCCGCCAGGACTTCGACGAGGTACGGGCGTTCGCCCTCGACGTGGCCGGGTTCGCCGCGGCACGGCACCCGGACCGGCTCACCACCGCCGCCCGCAGACAGGACCGCGGCGACCGCCTGTACCTCGACGTGCAGCGCAACGCCTACGCCCAGACCGCCGTCGCCCCCTATGCCGTCCGCGTCCGCCCGGGCGCGCCCGTGGCGGTGCCTCTAACCTGGGAACAGGTGGACGATCCCGGCGTCGACGCCCGTCGCTGGACCCTTTCGGACGCCGTGGACCCGGCACGCACCGGTCCCTGGGCCGGTGTGCCGAGCCGCGGCCGCTCCCTGAAGGGGCCCCGGAGCCGCCTCGCGGCACTGCGTGGCTGACCCACGTACCCCTCCGACCAGGGGCGACGGCGTTCCCGTCACACGCGCTCCGCTCCTGAGGTTTGGCCAAGGATGTGGCGGCCACACGCAGGGGAGAGGTGGCCATGTCGAACGCAAAAAACACTTCACATTCACAGGGTTCACGGGAATCACAAGATTCCCAGGAGCCACAAGAGACAGAGAACACCACAGACAGGCACGCGGCGGACGACGACCGTCCGGCTCCCATGGAGGTGCTGCGCCAGGCGCGCGCCCAGCTCGCGGAACTCACCGGCCTCGCACCGGAGTCGGTGTCCCTGTTCGAGCAGACCGAGGACGGCTGGGCACTGGAGATGGAGGTCCTCGAACTGGAGAGGGTCCCCGACACCATGAGCCTGATGGCGAGCTACCAGGTCGAACTGGACCTGCGGGGCCAGCTGACCGGATACCGCCGCGTCCGCCGCTACGAGCGGGGGAGGGCAGATCCGCGCGGTGGCCGCTGAGCCACCGTCCGTGACCCCGCCCGCACAGAGCGTGCCCCGAATACGCACGAGGAGGAATCGTCGGCATGACTGTAGTTCCGGCACAGCAGACCGGAGGCGGAGGCGGCAGCAGCGGCCTCTACGACGTACTCGAGCTGGTCCTGGACCGCGGGCTCGTGATCGACGCGTTCGTGCGCGTCTCCCTGGTCGGCATCGAGATCCTGAAGATCGATGTGCGCGTCGTGGTGGCCAGCGTCGACACCTACCTGCGTTTTGCCGAGGCGTGCAACCGCCTCGACCTGGAGGCAGGCCCGCGCAAGAGCCCGGGACTCCCCGAGATCGTCGGCGACGTCACCGAGTCCGGCGCCCGCGGCAAGTCCAAGGGCGCGCTGTCCGGCGCCGCGCAGACCATCTCCGACGCCTTCAACCAGGCCCGCCAGGAAGGGGAGGAGACCGAGTCCCGGCCACGCGCCCGGAAGGCTCCGGCGCGCCGTAAGGAGGAGCAGGAGTGAGCACCTACGTCTACGGCATCACCGCCCGGTCGCACCCCGCGCTGCCCGAGGGCATGGCGGGTGTGGGGGAGCCGGCCCGCACGGTGCGCGTCCTCACGGCGGGTGAGCTGGCCGCCGTGGTCAGTGACTCCCCGGAGGATCTGCGCCCCAAGCGCCGGGACCTGCTCGCGCACCAGAACGTGCTCGCCGAGGCCGGCGCCGCCGGCTGTGTCCTGCCCATGCGCTTCGGCAGCGTGGCCCCCGACGACGACTCCGTCGCCCAGGTGCTCAGCGAGCGGGCGGAGCACTACGCGGAGCGGCTGCGGGAGCTGGAGGGCAAGGTCGAGTACAACGTCAAGGCCACCCATGTCGAAGAGGCCGTCCTGCATCTGGTGATGGCCGAGAACGCGGAGGTGCGTGCCCTCGCCGAGGCCAACCGCCGTTCCGGCGGAGGCGGCTACGACGACAAGATCCGTCTCGGCGAGATGGTCGCCGCCGCCGTCAAGGCCAAGGAGACGGAGGACGCCGGCCGGGTGGAGAGCCTGCTGGCACCGGACACCGCGGCCGTCAGCGTGGGCCCCGAGTCCACCGGCTGGCTGCTGAACGTGTCGTTCCTGGTCCCGAGGGACTCGGCCGAGCGCTTCCTGGGCACCGTCGAGCAGGTCCGCAAGGACCACCCTCATCTCGATCTGCGGGTCAACGGCCCGCTGCCGCCGTACAGCTTCGTCGAGCCCGGCCCGGCCCAGCCCGCCGGACGGGCGGCCGGCGCGGACGCCGGCGCGCAGTAGCGCTCCCGGCCCGAGCGGAAGGAGACCACCGTGGGACTGATCGGCGAAGTGCTCTTGCTGCCGTTCGCACCCGTGCGGGGCAGCGCGTGGGCCATCAGGCAGGTGCTCCGCGAGGCGGAACGGATCTACTACGACCCCGCCACCGTACGGGCCGAACTCGCCCGCCTCGAAGAGGACCTGGAGGCGGGCGAGATCACCGAGGAGGAGTTCGACCGGCGCGAGGACGAACTGCTCGACCGGCTGGAGATCGCCCTGCGCTCCGGCGAAACCAAAGGCAACGGAACGGGACGATGAACCGAACTGCGATGGGCCTCGCCGTAGGGGCCGGATATCTGCTCGGGCGCACGAAGAAGCTGAAAATGGCGCTCGCGGTCGGCTCCCTGGTGGCCGGCAAGAAGATGAACCTCAGTCCGAAGATGCTCGCGGACGTGGTGAACCAGCAGCTGAAGAACAACCCCCAGTTCAAGGAGATCGGGGACCAGCTGCGGCAGGACCTGCGAGGTGTCGGCAAGGCCGCCACCGGTGCGATGGCCGAGCGGCAGATGAACGCGCTCGCCGACCGGCTGCACGGCCGCACCTCCCAGGTGCGCGACCAGCTCTCCGGCGTGCTGCCGTCCGGTTCCGACGGGGAGTCCGACGGGGAGGACGACGAACAGGGCGACGAGGACGCCTACGAGGAGTCCGCCGGCCAGGAGGACGAGGACCGCGGCGACGACGGCGACGACCGGGGCGACCGCGACGACGGCGGGGCCCGGGAGAACGAGCCGCGCCGCAAGGGGCCGGCCGGGAAGGCGGCGGGGAAGAAGCCCTCCGCCACGAAGGCCGCGGCCAAGAAGACGGCTCCCGCGAAGAAGGCGGCGGCCAAGAAGACGAGCGCGGCCCGCAAGACGGCCGCGAAGAAGACGGCCTCGGCCGGCGGTGCCGCCCAGCGTGCCACCGGCGGCCGGCCGAAGGGCGGCGATGACCGATGACCGAGACCCTCGGATCCGCGGGCTCGGCGGCGGGCAAGGCCAAGGGCGCGGCCCAGGGCAACCCGCTGTCCGACCTCGCCCACAGCGAGGCCGCCGACCGGCTGAAGGCGGAGGCACAGGAGTATCTGTCCGCGCAGGCCACGAAGATGCTGACCGGGCTCGGCCGCAAGCTCGGCGAGACCACCGGCAAGCTGAACGACATCGCCGAGGGCAAGAGCCCCGGCTTCGCCAAGCTGGCGCTGGAGGGCGGCCGCAAGCTCGCCGAGGGCAAGGGCCCCTTGCGCTCCGCGATCGAGCTGGGCGGCTCCGGAGTCAAGGACAAGGTGATGAACGCCGTCAGAAGCCTCGGGGGCAGCAAGGGCAAAAAGGGCGGCGCGGGCAAGAAGCCCACCGTCATCATGGAGTCCATCGACGTCGGCGTCCCGCAACGCACCGCCTACGACCAGTGGACCCAGTACCAGAGCTTCAGCAGCTTCGCCAAGGGCGTCAAGAGCGCCAGCCGCTCCGACGACACCCACTCCGACTGGCAGGCGAAGATCTTCTGGTCCAGCCGCAGCTGGAAGGCGAAGACGACCGAGCAGATACCCGACTACCGCATCCAGTGGACGTCGGAGGGCGCCAAGGGCACCACCAAGGGCGTCGTCTCCTTCCACAAGCTGGAGGAGAACCTCACCCGGGTGCTGCTGGTCATCGAGTACTACCCGACCGGCCTCTTCGAGAAGACCGGCAACATCTGGCGCGCCCAGGGCCGCCGGGCCAGGCTGGACCTGAAGCACTTCGCCCGCTTCATCACCCTCAAGGGCGAGGCGGAGGACAGCTGGCGCGGCGAGATCCGCGACGGCGAAGTGGTCCGCAGCCATGAGGACGCGGTGGCCGAGGAGGAGCAGGAGGGCGAAGCCGAGGAGCAGGAGGGCGAAGCCGAGGAGCAGGAGGGCGAAGCCGAAGAGCAGGAGGGCGAAGCCGAAGAGCCGGAGGAAGAGGGAGAGCAGGAGGAAGGGGGAGAGGAACCCTACGAGGACGAGGCGGACACCTACGAGGACGAGGAAGAGGAGCCCGAAGAGGAGGAAGAACCCGAGGAGGAGGAAGAGGGCTCCTACGAGGACGAGGCCGAAGGCGACGAGGAAGGCGAGGAGCCTGAGGAGGAAGAGGAGGGCGCCGAGTACGAGGAGGAAGAACCCGAGTACGCCGGGCGCGGGGGCCGTCGATGACGACGCCCAGCCGCTTTCCCGAGCCCTACGGACAGGGGTCGGGGGCGAACCTCGCCGACATCCTCGAACGCGTCCTCGACAAGGGTGTCGTCATCGCGGGGGACATCAGGATCAACCTTCTCGACATCGAGCTCCTCACCGTCAAACTGCGGCTCATCGTCGCCTCGGTCGACAAGGCCAAGGAGATGGGCATCGACTGGTGGGAGACCGATCCTGCCCTTTCCTCCCGGGCCCGCCGGGACGAGCTGACCCGGGAGAACGCCGAGTTGCGCGAACGGCTGGCCCGGCTGGAGGAACTGGCACTGGAACCGGGCCGCCGCACTCGCGCTCCGAAGGAGGCACCATGACCGGACTGCGGTACGTGTACGCCGTATGCCGCCCCTTCGGAACGCCCCTGCAGGCCGAGCTGACGGGCATCGGGGGCGCCCCGCCGGCGCTGCTGCACCACCACGGGCTGGTCGCGGTGGTCAGTACGGTCCCGGAGGCGGACTTCTGCGAAGAGGCGCTGAAGGCGCATCTGGAGGACCTCGACTGGCTGGCCGCGACCGCCCGCGCCCACGAGGGCGTGGTCGACGCGCTCACCACGGTCACCACCCCGCTGCCGCTGCGGCTCGCGACCGTCTTCCGCGACGACAGCGCGGTACGCACGATGATCGAGGCCCGCGAGGAGCACTTCCGGTCCCTGCTCGACCGGCTGCACGACCGGGTGGAGTGGGGCGTGAAGGTGTACGTGGAGACCGAGACCGCCGAGTCCGCGGAGTCCGCCGAGCCGGCTCCCTCCCCGGCGCGGCCCGCGAGCGGGCGGGACTACCTGCGCCGCCGGCGGGAGAGCAGCCACGCGCGCGAGGAACAGTGGCAGCGGGCCGAACGGTTCGCCCACGGACTGCACGAGCGCCTCGCCGAGCGCGCCGAGGAATTCCGGCTGCACCCCGCGCAGAACGCCGCGCTCTCCGGCGCGCGGGGCCAGAACGTGCTCAACGCGGCCTATCTGGTGTCCCGGAAGCACTCCGAGGAATTCGTGGAACTGGTGGACCGTACGAAGGACGAGGCAGCCGGGCTCCGGGTGGAACTCACCGGCCCGTGGGCCGCCTATTCGTTCACGGGGGAGGCCGCATCGTGACCGTCGTCGAACGACGCGAGATCGCACTCGTCGATCTGCTCGACCGGCTGCTGGCCGGCGGAGTCGTCATCACCGGCGACATCACCCTGCGGATCGCGGACGTCGACCTGGTCCGCATCGACCTGAACGCGCTGATCAGTTCGGTGAACGAAGCGGTCCCCTCACCCTTCGAGGAGGTCGTGTGAGCGCGCGCAAGCGGCTCGACCTGGAACCCGACACGGTCGAGCGTGACCTGGTGAAACTGGTGCTGACCGTGGTCGAGCTGCTGCGCCAGCTCATGGAACGGCAGGCCGTGCGCCGCTTCGACACCGGCACGCTGACCGAGGAGCAGGAGGAGCGGATCGGGCTCACCCTGATGCTCCTGGAGGAGCGCATGGCCGAGCTGCGCGACCGCTACGGGCTGCGCCCCGAGGACCTGAACCTGGACCTCGGCCCGCTCGGACCGCTGCTTCCCCGCGAGTGAGCTCACGCCACCGGCCGTCCCCCGCACCCTGCCGGCGCGGTGGCCCGGGAACTCCCGATCAGGCCTCCTTACGGCACAGGATCTCCCCGTGCAGGACCGCGAACCAGCCGTCCTGGTGCCGGCCCCACTCCCGCCACGCCTCGGACACGGCCCGCAGCTGATCCGGTGTCGCGTGCCCACCCGCCGTGGCCCGCTCCGCGTAGGCGGAAACCAGGGTGCGGTCCGCCCACAGGCCGCTCCACCAGGCACGCTCCTCGGGGGTGGTGAAGGTCCAGGTGCCGGCGGTGGCGGTGACATCGGTCAGCCCGGCGGCCCGCGCCCACGCCTTCAGCCGGCGCCCGGCGTCGGGCTCGCCGCCGCCTGCGCGGGCCACCCGCTCGTACAGGTCCAGCCAGTCGTCCAGGCCCGGCACCGACGGATACCAGGTCATCGCCGCGTAGTCCGCGTCCCGGGCGGCGATGAACCCGCCCGGCCTCGTCACCCGGCGCATCTCGCGCAGCGCTCGTACCGGGTCGCCCACGTGCTGCAGCACCTGATGGGCGTGGACCACGCAGAAGGTGTCGTCCGGGTAGTCCAGGGCGTGCACGTCGGCGACCGCGAAGTCGACGTTGGCCAGGCCGCGGCCGACGGCGGTCGCCCTGGCCTGCTCCAGCACGCCCGGCGCCCGGTCGACCCCGGTGACATGGCCGTCCGGGACCAGTTCCGCGAGGTCGGCGGTGATGGTGCCCGGACCGCAGCCGATGTCCAGGACCTTCATATGGGGCTTCAGGGAACCGAGCAGGTAGGCCGCGGAGTTGGCGGCGGTCCGCCAGGTGTGCGAACGCAGCACCGACTCGTGGTGCCCGTGCGTGTAGACGGCGGTCTCCTGTGCTTCCGGCATGGCTCGGCCCCTTCTCGTCGTACCGCGGGCCCGGTGCCGGGCGACACCCCCGCGGTACGCGTCACGGTACGCGCGGGTGCCGAATGATGAGATATGCGTTTTGCAATATGGACTGACGATGTGTCAGGCGTGATGTGCCGGACGCCGTGTGTCAGGCGCTGGTGTTCTGCGGGCGGTACACGGTCAGGGCCTCCGGCAGCTTCTCCAGCCGTACCTCGCCCGACACCGACGTGACCTCGCCGTCGTAGGCCAGCGGGGTGCCGGGCGCGAGGCCCGTCAGACGCAGCCGGTTCACCTGGACCGCCGCGTGCGCGGGAGAGCGGGTCAACGGGCCGGCCGCCGCCGCTGCCAGCAGCCTGAGCGCCGGCCGGCGGCTGCCGTGCACCACCCGCACGTCCAGCAGTCCGTCCGCCAGATCGGTACGACGGCCGGGCGACAGCCCCATGCGGTGGTAGACGCCACTGCCGACGAACAGCAGCCACAGCGGGCGCCGTTCACCGCCCAGGTCCACCTCCAGCGGATGCCGGTCGGCGTGCAGCACGCGCAGCGCGCCGAGCACCCCCGCCGGCCAGCCGCCGATCCGGTGCGACCAGCGCTCCCGCTCCCGCACCAGCTCCGGATAGACGCCCAGGCTCAGCGTGTTCAGGAACAGCCCCGAGCCGTCCGCGGTGACGAAGCGGCCCGCGTCCACCCGGACCGCCTCGCCGTGCCGGATCGCCCGGGCCAGATCGCGTTCGTCCTCCACTCCCAGGTCGTAGGCGAAGTGGTTGAGGGTGCCGCCGGGCAGCACCGCGAGCGGCACGTCGTGGCGCAGGGCGAGCTCGGCGGCCGTGTTCACGGTGCCGTCGCCGCCGCACACCCCGAGCACCCGCGCCCGGGACGCCGCCTTCGCCAGCGCGTCCGCGACCTCCTCCGGGGGGCACTCGACGATCTCCGCCTTCGGTAGCGCGGCCTGCAGCGCCCGCACCCGGTCCGCGGTGCCCGAGCCCTGGTTGGCGACCATCACCAGGCCCTCGCCCTCGGGCAGCGCCGGCACCTCGGCGCGCGGCCGCACCGGCCCCCGCAGCTGCGCCCGGGTGGGCACCAGGCGCCGCACCAGAAAGGCGGCGCCCGCGCCGAGCGCCGCCCCGGCCAGCACATCGCTCGGGAAGTGCACCCCGGTGTAGACCCGGGAGGCCGCCACCGAGAACGCCACCGGCGCCACCACCGCGCCCCACGCCGGGGACTCCAGCGCGACCCCGGTCGCGAACGCGGCCGCCGACGCGGCGTGCCCGGACGGGAACGAGGTGGTGATCGGCTGCCGCTTCAGCTGCCGCACCAGCGGCACCGGGTCCAGCACCGGCCGCGCCCGGCGCACGGAGCGCTTGCCGATGGTGTTGATCGTCAGTGAGGCCAGGGCGAGGGAGGCCACTCCCCGTACGGCGGCGCGGCGGGCCCGCGGGGTGCGGCTCGCGGCCATCGCGGCCGCCGTGGCGAACCACAGCACCCCGTGGTTCGCGCTGCGGCTCAGGCGGGGCAGCACCCGCTCGGCTCCGGGCCAGTGCCGGGCGGCGGCCGCCTCGAACACGCCGGAGTCGAGGTCGAGCAGCCGGCGCAGGGCGCTGCGGCCGGTCTGCAGGGGAGTCAGGTCCAGGTCTGGGCTCATGGGGTGCGGTTACCCTGAAGTGCCCGCTTCTTGTGTCCCCGAGCGCCGGCGTCCCCCCGGCACGGGAGGGAGTACCCCCGGATGCGCCTGCTCCTCGTCCGGCACGGCCAGACCCCGTCCAACGTGGACCACCTGCTGGACACCGCCGTACCCGGGCCGGGACTGACCCCGCTCGGCGAGGCCCAGGCCGCGGCCCTGCCCGAGGCGCTCGCCGGCGAGGACATCGAGGCCCTCTACGCCTCCACGCTGATCCGCACCCAGCGGACGGCCGCCCCGCTAGCCGCCGCCCGCGGCCTGGACGTCGTCGTCCGTGACGGCATCCGCGAGCTGTCCGCCGGGGACCTGGAGATGGTGCCCGGGCACACCCCCGAGGGCGAGCGGTACCTGCGCACGGTGTTCGCGTGGGCGGCCGGGGACACCGCCCTGCGCATGCCCGGAGGGGAGAGCGGCGAGGAGGCCCTCGCCCGGTACGACGCGGTGATCGCCGAGGCCGCCGCGAGCGGCGCCCGGGCCGTCGTCATGATCAGCCACGGCGCCGCCATCCGTGTGTGGACCGCCGCCCGCGCCGGCAACGTCGGCGTCGCCTTCGCCGCGGCCCGCCCGCTGGAGAACACCGGCGTGGTGATCCTGGAGGGGTCCCCGTCCGCCGGCTGGCAGGCCCTGACCTGGGAGGGGGCCGTGGTGGAACCCGCCGGTGAGGGCGGTCCCGCGGGAGAGGCGCTGGGCGCGGCCGGGTGACGCGTCTGCCGGGCGGCCGTCCCGGCCGCCCGGGTCCGCCCCGGCCGCCCGGGTCCGCCGTGGCGCGGAACCGTACGAGGGGCCGCTCGGGCGCGGGCGCCCCGCCGCCGCGGGCGTCGGGGGCCGCGGTCGCCGGGTGCCACCACATATGCGTTTGCCCCGGGCCCCGGGCGCCCCGGAGAATGCCTCCCCATGGGACATCTGGAAGCCGCGCACCTCGAGTACCACCTCCCCGACGGGAGGACGCTGCTCGGCGATGTCTCCTTCCGGGTCGGAGAGGGTGCCGCCGTCGCCCTGGTCGGCCCGAACGGCGCCGGCAAGACCACCTTGCTGCGGCTGATCTCCGGTGAGCTCAAACCGCACGGCGGCACCGTCACCGTCAGCGGCGGCCTCGGCGTGATGCGCCAGTTCGTCGGCTCCGTACGGGACGAGACGACCGTGCGGGACCTGCTCGTCTCCGTCGCCCCGCCCCGCATCCGCCAGGCGGCGGAAGCGGTCGACCGGGCCGAGCACGCCCTCATGACCGTCGACGACGAGGCGGCCCAGCTGCAGTACGCGCAGGCACTCTCGGACTGGGCCGAGGTCCGCGGCTACGAGGCCGAGACCCTGTGGGACATGTGCACCACGGCCGCACTGGGCATGCCCTACGAGCGGGCCCAGTGGCGGCAGGTGCGCACCCTCTCCGGCGGCGAGCAGAAACGGCTCGTGCTGGAGGCGCTGCTGCGCGGCACCGACGAGGTGCTGCTGCTGGACGAGCCGGACAACTATCTCGACGTGCCCGGCAAGCGGTGGCTGGAACAGCAGCTCAAGGAGACCCGCAAGACGGTCCTGTTCGTCTCCCACGACCGCGAACTCCTCGCCCGCGCCGCCGAGAAGATCGTCTCCGTCGAGCCGGGACCGGCCGGCGCGGACGCCTGGGTGCACGGCGGCGGCTTCGCCACCTACCACGACGCCCGCCGCGAACGCTTCGCCCGCTTCGAGGAGCTGCGCCGCCGCTGGGACGAGAAGCACGCCCAGCTGAAGAAGCTGGTCCTGAACCTCCGTCAGGCCGCCGCCGTCAGCCACGAGATGGCGTCCCGGTACGCGGCCGCGCAGACCCGCCTGCGCAAGTTCGAGGAGGCCGGCCCCCCGCCCGAGCCGCCCCGCGAGCAGGACATCACCATGCGGCTGAAGGGCGGCCGCACCGGCGTACGGGCGGTCACCTGCCAGGGACTCGAACTGACCGGCCTGATGAAGCCGTTCGACCTGGAGGTCTTCTACGGCGAACGGGTCGCCGTCCTCGGCTCCAACGGCTCCGGCAAGTCCCACTTCCTCCGGCTGCTCGCCGGTGAGGACGTCACGCACACGGGGGAGTGGAAGCTGGGCGCCCGGGTCGTACCCGGCCACTTCGCGCAGACCCACGCCCACCCCGAGCTGCGGGGGCGCACCCTCCTGGACATCCTGTGGAAGGAGCACGCCCAGGACCGGGGCGCGGCCATGTCCCGGCTGCGCCGCTACGAACTCACCCAGCAGGCCGAGCAGACCTTCGACCGGCTCTCCGGCGGGCAGCAGGCCCGCTTCCAGATCCTGCTGCTGGAACTGGCCGGCGTCACCGCGCTGCTCCTGGACGAGCCCACCGACAACCTCGACCTGGAGTCGGCCGAGGCCCTTCAGGAGGGGCTGGAGGCGTTCGAGGGCACGGTTCTCGCGGTCACCCACGACCGCTGGTTCGCCCGCTCCTTCGACCGTTTCCTGGTCTTCGGCAGCGACGGCCGGGTCCGCGAGACCCCGGAGCCGGTCTGGGACGAACGGCGCGTCGAGCGGGCCCGGTGAGCCCACGTCCGCCTCGCACCCCCGGATGCGGAGGCCCGGGACCCCGGATGTTCGTACAGTGGACTCAGGAACGCGAGCTCCATGGATTCCTCCCGGAAATCGCTCGGGGGAGTGCGTGCCGGGCGGGTACCCGTAGCCCATGAACGAACACGACGAGCGGGGCACCACCATGACCGGAGTCGACCCCAGCCGGCTGGACGACCAGCAGCTCATGAAGGAGCTGGAGACGATCCACCGCACGCGCCACGACACACTCCTGTACGGCTCGAACGACGCACTGCGGGCCCACAACGAGCGGATGGCACAGCTGGAGGGCGAGTATCTGCGCCGCAACCCGCGCCGTCTGGTGAGCGCGGGCCGCACCCGCGAGGGCGCCCGCGAGCGCCACTGCGGCGAGGCGGCGACTCCGCGCACGTCGGGAACCTGACCGGCGGCCCCCGGGGGTCTCCGCGCACGCCGGCACTCCGACCGGCGGCACGCGCGCGCGGGTGGTCAGGACCCCGGCCCGCGGCACACGCGTGAGGGCCGGCCCGTGACGGGCCGGCCCTCACGCGCCTCGGGGCCCGGTCAGCCGGTTTCGCCGGCGAACACGTGCAGGAACGCGTCGCAGAACGCCCGCAGATCGTCCGGCTTGCGGCTGGTGACCAGCTGGTTGGACCCGTGGTCGCAGATCTTCACCTGCTCGTCCACCCAGGTGCCGCCGGCGTTGCGGATGTCCGTCCGCAGGCTCGGCCAGGAGGTGAGCACCCGGCCGCTCACGACGTCCGCCTCCACCAGCGTCCACGGGGCGTGGCAGATCGCGGCGACCGGACGGCCCTGCTCGAAGAAGTCCTTCACGAACGCGACGGCCTTCTCGTCCATACGCAGGAAGTCCGGGTTGGCGACCCCGCCCGGCAGCACCAGACCGCCGAACGACCCGGCCGACGTCTCACCCACCACCTCGTCCACGGGGAACGTGTCCGCCTTGTCCAGATGATTGAACGCCTGGATCTTCCCGGACTCGGTCGACACCAGGACCGGCTCGTGCCCGGCGTCCGCGGCCGCCTTCCACGGCTCGGTCAGCTCGACCTGCTCGACGCCTTCGGGGGCCACCAGAAACGCGATACGCATGATCCTCAGCTTCCTTTCAGTTTATGGAGGGCGTCGCCCACGTCGACCGAGCCGTCCCGGGCGTTCCCGGGTACCCGGCCCCGTCTCACGCACCGCCCGTCAGCGCCTCCGCCAACTGCTGGACGTTGTCGTACCGGCCGCCGTGCCGCAGCCCGGCCACCGCGTCGACCAGCCCGCCGGGCGCGTTGCCCCGGCGCAGCGCCCGGGCCAGCTCGCCCGGCTTCGCGGGGAAGGCGTGCCGACCCAGGTGCCGGGCCAGCTCCAGCCGGGTCCGCTCCAGCGTCGCCGGGGATCCCAGACCACCGACCGGTCCGCTCCAGACCTCCGGGTCGTCGTCCGCGGCCGGCTCCGGATCGTGCCACTCCTCGGCACGTGTCGGATGCCCGGACCGCAGCAGGCCCTTCAGCTCGTGCTTCATCTCGTCGTCCCGATGGACGCTCAGCCGGTCACTGCCTCGCTGCATGTCTCCCTCCAGAGGGTCGAAGGTCCGCACCACGTACCCGGTGCCGTCGGTCCGACACCGGGTCCGCGCACGGCTACTGCTTCTGCCGGCCCGGCAGGAACTCCTGGACCTTCGCCTTCAGCCCCTGTTTGATCATCGAGCCGCGGTCCGCGTCGCCCTTCAGGACCGACGCGGCCGTCGCTTCCATCTGCTCCCAGGTGGCGTGCGGCGGGATCGGCGGCACGGCCGGGTCGGTGAGGAACTCGATCACCACCGGCCCGTCCGCCTCCAGGGCGGCCCGCCAGCCCGCCTCCACGTCCTCCGGCTTCTCCACCCGGATGCCGGTCAGCCCGAGGGAGCGGGCGAACTCCGCGTACTGCACGTCCGGGATCGACTGGGAGGGCAGGAACGACGGAGCGCCCTCCATCGCCCGCATCTCCCACGTCACCTGGTTCAGGTCCTGGTTGTTCCACACGGCCACCACCAGCCGCGGATCCGACCAGCGGTCGCGGTACTTCGCCGCCGTGATCATCTCCGCCAGGCCGTTCATCTGCATGGCCCCGTCCCCGACGAGCGCGAACACCGGCCGGTCCGGGTGCGCGAACTTCGCCCCGATCGCGTACGGCACACCGGGGCCCATCGTCGCCAGCGTCCCGGACAGCGACCCGCGCATGCCCGGCCGCATCGAGATGTGCCGCGCGTACCAGTTGGCGACCGAACCGGAGTCCGAGGTCAGGATCGCGTTGTCCGGCAGCAGCGGATCCAGCGCCCGGGCCACGTGCTCCGGGTTGATCGGGTCGGCCTTCAGACCGGCCCGCCGCTCCATCGTCTCGTGCCAGCGCTTCACGTTGGCGCACACCGTGTCGTACCACTCGCGGCCGCCCCGGTCGCCGTCCAGCAACGGGATCAGCCGCCGCAGCGTGGCCTGCGCGTCCCCGACCAGATTCACCTCGTACGGATAGCGCATGCCGATCATGTGGGGGTCGATGTCGATCTGGACCCCGCGCGCCTTGCCGAAGTCCGGCATGAACTGCGTGTACGGGAACGACGAACCGATCGTCAGGAGCGTGTCGCAGTCCCGCATCAGCTCGTACGACGGCCGGCTGCCCAGCAGACCGATCGGCCCGGTCACATAGGGCAGTTCGTCGCTCAGCACGTCCTTGCCGAGCAGCGCCTTCGCCACCCCGGCGCCGAGCAGCTCGGCGATCTCCCGCACCTCCACGACCGCGCCCGCCGCGCCCTGGCCGACGAGGACGGCCACCTTGTCGCCCGCGTTCAGCACATCCGCCGCCCGGCGCAGCGCCTCGTCCGTCGGTGTCGCGGTGTAGTCGCTCATGCCCAGGCTGGAGGGCACCATCTTGAACTCGTGCGTCGGCGGCGAGTAGTCCAGTTCCTGCACGTCACCCGGGATGATCAGCGCGGTCGGGCAGCGCCGGGCGTACGCCGTCCGGATCGCCCGGTCCAGTACGTTCGGCAGCTGCTCGGGTACCGTCACCGTCTCCACGAACTCCGAGGCGACGTCCTTGTACAGCGTGTGCAGGTCCACTTCCTGCTGGTAGGAGCCGCCCATCGCGGTCCGGTCGGTCTGGCCGACGATCGCCAGCACCGGCACATGGTCCAGCTTGGCGTCGTACAGGCCGTTCAGCAGGTGGATGGCCCCGGGCCCGGACGTCGCCGCGCACACTCCGATCCGGCCGGAGAACTTCGCGTACCCGACCGCCTCGAAGGCGGACATCTCCTCGTGCCGGGACTGGATGAACCGCGGCTGGTCCTCGGCGCGGCCCCAGGCTGCGAGCAACCCGTTGATGCCGTCGCCCGGATAGCCGAAAACCTGTTCCACGCCCCAAGCGCGCAGGCGCTCAAGGATGTGGTCCGAGACCTTGGTGCTCATCGAGAGACCTCCCCGGTGCAGTGCGAAGCGGACGATCCGGTCAGCCCATACCGAGTCACCTGCGAGGGGGACGGAAAACCTCCGGGGCCCGCCCGGGGTGCGGACGGCGGAGCCCCGGGGGCCCGTCGCCTGCGCCGTCACCCGGCCGGCCCCACGCGTCCCGCGAATGGGCTCCGGCCGCGCGCGGTACGGCCCCGCGCGGGCTGTGATGACAGCGAGGGCACGACGCGTGCCCCCGTACCCGGGTGCCGCGCGGCGTCGCCGTCGTACCGGTGCGCCGGTGTACGGCCGTCCGACCGTCCCGCCGCAGCCCGACGAGGAGCCGCTCCCATGCGCCGCACCGCCCGCGCCCTGTCCGCCGTCCTCGCCGCCGGTGCCGTGCTCGCCCTCGCCGGGCCCGCGTCCGCCGGCACCGCCGCGCCCGTGCCCTCCACCGACGGCGCCGTGCCACCCGGCCCGGTCGCCGAGGCCGGCCCCGGCACCGCCCCCGTGCCCTGCGACCCCCTCGGCGGGGCGGTGCCGGGCCCCCTCGGCGCCGGCTCACCGGAAGGGGAGCCCTGCGAGGGGGGCGTGCCGGACACCACGGGGCGCGACGGCAATGGAGGCGACGTCGCCGGGCGCGACGGTGCCGGGCAGGACGGTGCCGGGCAGGACGGTGCGGGTCAGGAGGCCGGCGGGTGGGACGGTGCCGGTCAGGCGGGGGGCGGGCAGGATCCGGGCGGGAGGGAGGGCGCCGTTCAGGACGGTGCCGGTGAAGACGCCGCCGGCCGGGACAGCACCGGGCGCGACAGCGGCTCCCAGGACGGTGCTGGGCGCGACGGCTCCGGGCAGGACGCTTCCGGGCACGACGGCTCGGGGCAGGACGGTTCCGGGCGCGACAGCGGTGGCCGGGATGCCGGAGGGCACGACGATCACGGGTGCGCGGAGTCCCACGGCGCGTCCTGCGCGGACGGTCACGCCGCCGTCCAGCACGGAGTGGACGCGGGACAGGGAGGCACCTTCGACGACTCGGTTCCGGCACTCGCCGCCGGCGGTGCCCTGATCGCCGCCGCCTGCGCGGGAGCCGGCTACCGGGTGTACGGCCGCCTGCGTGCCCCGGGAGGCCGGTCCACCGGGATGTGACCCCGTCGCCCCGCGGCACCGCCATGGAGCGGCCGCCGGCGGGTACATACCCTCCCGAGGGCACCGCCGAGGACCCCGTCCGCACCAGCCGTCGCGCATCCGGCGCGACACACCGGACGGCACGGACCACAGACGACGACAGACCGGCCCGGACCGCACGCGGCGAGGCCCGGACCGGCCGGCACGGCACGACGGACTGCGCGGAGGCGGACATGCGGCGGACGCACCCCGGGGAGGAGCGGGGCGAGGACCACGGCCCCGTCCGCTACGGCCCGCCCCTCCCCGGCGACGGCCTCCCCGTGCTCCCCGAACTCTCCGCCGTGCTCACCGCCGCGGCCGGCCGTGCCGACGCCCAGCCCGTCGGCGGCGCCCCCGCCCTCCTGGAGGCCGCCTGCGGCTACTGGACCCGCCGCGGACTGCCCTGCGGCCCCGACCAGGTGGCCGCGGGCCCCGGCGCCCCCGCCCTGCTGCTCGCCCTGACCGCCGCGCTCGCCGGGGACGGTGTCGACGTCCTCGTGCCCCGCCCCTGCGCCGCCTGGTGGGCCCCCTACGCGCGACTCCTCGGCCGGCCCGTCTTCCACGTGCCGACCCCGGCCGAGAGCGGCGGCGTCCCCGACCCCTACGCCCTGCTCGAAACGGTCCGCCGGGTCCGCGCCGAGGGCGGCGAGCCACGGCTGCTGGTGCTGTCCGTCGCCGACGACCCGACCGCCACCGTCGCCCCGCCCGAACTCCTGCACGAGACCGTCGAGGCCGCCACCGCCGAGGGCCTGCACCTGGTCAGCGACGAGACCTGGCGCGACACCGTGCACGCCCCGCACGAGACCGTCCTGGTCAGCCCCGCCGAGATGCGGCCCGACCACGTCACCGTCGTCACCGACCTGGCCGGCGCCCTGCTGCCCCCCGGCTGGCCCGCCGCCGTCGCCCGCTTCCCCGCCACCGGCGGCGGACGCCGGCTCCACGCGCGCGTGCTCGACATCCTCACCGCCCTCGGCGCCCGGATCGCCGCCCCGGTCGCCGCCGCCGCCGGCTACGCCCTCGACGAACCCGCGCCCCTCGCCGAGCGCCGCGAGGCCACCGTGCGGTTGCACGCGCGCGTGGCCGCCGCGGCGCACGCCGCCGTCGTCGCCGGCGGCGCGCTCGCCCGGCCGCCGCAGGCCGGCCGCCACCTGTACGCCGACCTCGGGCCGCTGCGCGAACTTCTCGCCGCCCAAGGCGTCGGTGACGCACAGGAACTGGAGGACCTGCTCACCACCCGGCTCGGCATGCCCGCGCCCGGCGGCCACCGCTTCGGCGACGACCTCGGGGCGCTGCGCGTGCGGCTCGCCACCGGGCCGCTGCTGGGCGGCACGGACGAGGAGCGCACGGAATGCCTCACGTCCCCCGCGCCGTTGGAACTGCCGCACGTGCAACGCGCGTTGATCTCCTTGAGGTCGGCCTTCGACGATCTCCGCGACGACGCTCAGCGATGGGAGTCTCCTCGATGACGCAGCAGACGCATGAGCCCGCCCCGGCCACGACGACCACGACAGCCGGCGAACCCCCTGCGCCGACCCCCCTCGCGCCCCCGTATCCGCCGCTGGCCCGACCCCGCCCCCTCGGTGAACACCGGGTCTGGCCCCGCACGTTCCACGACCGGCTCACCGCGCCCCTGCCCGGCCTCAGGGCCCTCGCCCGCTTCGCCCGCGAAGGCGCCGTACGCCCCGGCCCCGAAGGCCTCGCCGACATCGCCCGCCTGCCGTTCGAACCGGCGCCGCTGCCCCGCGCCGACGCCCGCACCCTCGCCGTCACCTGGGCGGGACACGCCAGCTGGATCGTCCGGCTCGGCGGACTGACCGTCCTCACCGACCCCGTCTGGTCCCGGCGCATCCTCGGCACCCCGGCCCGCGTCACGCCGGTGGGCGTGCCCTGGGACGCCCTGCCCCGCGTCGACGCCGTCGTCATCAGCCACAACCACTACGACCATCTGGACGCCCCCACCCTGCGCCGGCTCCCGCGCGACACCCCGGTGTTCGCGCCCGCGGGCCTCGGCCGCTGGTTCCGCCGGCGCCGGTTCACCGTCGTCACCGAACTGGACTGGTGGGAGGGCGCCGAACTCGCCGGGACCCGCTTCGACTTCGTGCCCGCCCACCACTGGTCCAAGCGCACCCTCAACGACACCTGCCACAGCCTGTGGGGCGGCTGGGTCCTCACCGCACCCGACGGACAGCGCCTGTACTTCGCCGGCGACACCGGCTACGGCCACTGGTTCTCCCGTGTCGGCCGCCGCTACCCCGGCATCGACCTCGCCCTGATGCCCATCGGCGCCTACGACCCCCGCTGGTGGCTCAGCGACGTCCACTGCGATCCCGACGAGGCGGTCCAGGCCACCCTCGACCTCGGCGCCCGCCGAATGGCCCCCATGCACTGGGGCACCTTCATCCTCTCCGCGGAGCCGCTCCTGGAACCGCTCACCCGGGTGCGGGCGGCCTGGGAGAAGGCGGGCCTGGAGCGTGCGGACCTGTGGGATCTACCGGTGGGCGGCTCCCGCGTCCTGGACCGGTAGGCGCCCTGAAGGACCGTGCGGCTCCGCCGCGGGAACGCGAGCCGGCCCGCGAGCCGGCGCACCGCCCCGCTCCGGCGGACCTCAGCCGGCCGCCCGGACCCGCCGCCACACCCCCGGCGCCGCACTGACGACGACGGTCAGCGCGACCGCCACCACGACCCCTTCCCACGGCTCACTGAACAACGAACCCCCCAGAATGCCGATCACCTGATAAGTGGCCGCCCAGGCGAGGCACGCGGGCAGGTTCCCCCGCGCGAACCTGCGCAGCGGCCACTGGGCCATCAGACACGCCAGCATCACCGGTATGCGGCCGGCCGGCACCAGCCGGGAGAGGACCAGCACCGCGATCCCGTGCTCGGTCAGCTTCCCGCGCGCCTGCGCCAGCCGCTCCTCCGGTGCCCGCGACCGTATCGCCTCCAGCCACCGCGACCCGTTCTTCGACCGCAACCCGCGCCGCCCCAGCCAGTACAGGGCGATGTCCCCGAGGAACGCGGCCGACGAGGCCGTCAGGAACACCAGCGCCAGGGCGAACGGCGCCGTCCGATGCACGGCGACCACCGCCGCCGAACTCACCAGCGCCCCCGTCGGCACGACCGGCACCAGCGCCCCGAGGAACACCAGCAGGAACAGCGAGGGATACCCGACCGCCCCGACCGCGTGCGGCGTGGACTCGGTCGTCACGGTTCTCGACGCCTCGGCCAGCCACGTCACCGCGCGACCTCCAGCCGCACACTCTCCCCGTGCTCCAGCTTGTGCACCGCGACGAGCGGCGCCGCCACGGCCGCCAGCCGCACGAACTCGTCGCCCGGCGCGTGGAACTCGTGCGGGCGCACCGCCTCCATGCCGATCGGCCAGTACGTCCCGTAGTGCACCGGCACCGCGGCCCGCGGCGCCAGCCGGGCCAGTGCCCGCGCGGCGCGTCCCGCGTCCAGATGCCCCTCCCCGAGATACGGTCCCCAGCCGCCCACCGGCAGCAGCGCCGCGTCCACCGGCCCGACCCGCTCGGCCATCGCGTCGAACAGCCCGGTGTCCCCGGCGAAGTAGGTGCGCGCCTCACCCTCCACGACATAGCCCAGCGCCGGGGAGCGCCGCGGGCCCACCGGCAGCCGCCGGCCGTCGTGCAGCGCCGGCACCACCCGGATCAGCACCTCGCCGATCCGCACCTCGTCCCCGGGAGCCACCTCGGTGATCCGCAGCTCTCGCAGCCGGCGCAGTCCGGGCACCGCCCGTGGTGCGCCCCGGGGCACGAGCAGGCGCGTGCCCGGGTCGAGGCGGGCCAGCGACGGCAGATGCAGATGATCGGCATGGAGATGGGACACCAGCGTCACGTCGGCCCGGCGGGCCTCGGCCGGGGGCACGGCACCCCGGCGGCGGCGCAGGTGCGCCAGCCGGCGGGCGAACAGGGGATCGGTGAGCACCCGGACGTTCGCATCCTCCACGGTGCAGGTTGCGTGACCCCACCAGGTGATCTCCAACGGCACCCTCTTCGCCTCCTTCACGCGACTCCCCGAAGCCTACGGGCAGGAGTAGGGTCGGCGGCGAAACCCGGAGGTGAGGGGGACGCCATGGGACAGCCGCGGGGTGCCTTCGGCGCGCTCGCCGTGGTGCGGGTCACCGCGATCGCGAGCCTGACACCCCTGGAGGAGCTGGAGGCCGACCCCTTCCTGGTGGACTCGCGCAGCCAGCACGCCATGTGCGCCCGCTGGGCCGCCGAGCGCGGCTACGTGGTGGCCCGGGAACTGCTCGTCGGCGGACTGCGCTTCGACCACTGCGCGCTCTGGGACGGGGTGCGCCCCGGCGTGGACGTGTTCGTCGCACCCAGCCTGCGGGTGCTGCGCAGAGCCCTGTCGTCGGTGGAGGAGTTCACCGCCGAGTGCGCGCGCCGGGGCGTGCGCGTGGAGACGGTGGGGCGGGCCGAGCCGTCGTACGACGCACAGATGAAGGCCCAGGTGCACCGGCGCCTGTCGATGCCGACGGCCGGCTACGACGGACGGTGACCCCGGCGGGCTCCCCGGCCCGCCCGGGCGGACGACGCCTCGTATGACAAGGTGGAGCCGGGCCCGACCGGGCCGGCGAAGCGAGAGGGGCCCTCTTCCGCGCGGAGGGAGGTCGGGGACGTGAGGTGTGGGGGGCGTGCGAGGCGTGCGGTGGCGGCGGATCGCCAGTCAGATCGGACGGAGCGTCACCGTATGGGCGGTCTCCACGGTCACCATGCTGGTCCTGGCCGCGCTCCTGCCCGACTTCCAGCTCCAGTCCGCCGACGGTGACAGCGCCACCCGTATCGCCGTCACCGCCGCCTGCGGCGCCGGTGCCTTCGGCGTCCTGTCCGCCGTGGTCTGGCCGCTCCTGGTCCGCCTGCTGCTGCTCGTCCCCGCCCTCGTCCTCGGCCTGCTGGTCTTCTTCCTCAACGGCTCCCTGCTGCTGCTCGCCCTGCGCATCAACCCCTCGGGCCGCGGCGAGGCCGCCCCCGAGACGGCCGTCATCGTCGCCGCCGTGATGTCCGCCGTCGCCTCCGCCACCGGCGCTGCCCTCGCCGTACGCGACGACGAGACCTACCGGCGGCGCCTGCACCGCCTGGCCACCCGCGGCCGCCGGGTCCGCCCGCCCTGCCCCACCACCCCGGGCCTGGTCTGCGTCCAGCTCGACGGGGTCGGCCACGACGTTCTCACGGACGCGGTCCGCAGGGGCCTGATGCCGACGGTCGCCCGCTGGCTGGCGACGGCCGACGGCCCGCGGCCGGCCGACGGCGGGACACCGCCGACCCACCGCCTCACGCCCTGGCGCACCGACTGGTCCAGCCAGACCGGCGCCAGCCAGCTCGGCATCCTGCACGGCAGCACCTTCGACGTGCCCGCCTTCCGCTGGTACGAGAAGGACCGGGGCGAGGTGATGGTGTGCAACCGGCCGACGAGCGCGGTCGAGCTGCAGCGTCGCGCCATGCTGCGCACCGGGGACGGCGGACTGCTCTCCGTCGACGGCGCCAGCCGCGGCAACCTCTTCAGCGGCGGCGCCGGCGAACAGGCCCTCGTCCTGTCGATAGCCACCCGCCGCCGCAGGGGGGCGAACCGTTCCCGCGCCGGCTACTTCGCCTACTTCTGCGACCCGGCGAACGCCGTCCGCACCGCGCTCTCCTTCGTCGCCGAGGTGGCCCGCGAGATCGGCCAGTCCACCCGCGCCCGCCTGCGGGGACAGCGCCCGCGCGTCGGCCGGGGCGGCCTCTACCCCTTCGTCCGCGCCTTCGCCACCGTCGTCGAACGGGACGTCGTCGTCGCCGCGGTCATGGGCGACCTGCTCGCCGGCCGCACCGCCGTCTACGCCGACCTCGTCGCCTACGACGAGGTCGCCCACCACTCCGGACCGCGCAGCCGCGACGCCGAGAAGGTGCTCCAGCGCCTCGACCGCTGCCTCGCCCTCCTCGAACGTGTCGCCGAACACGCCCCGCGCCCCTACCGGATCGTCGTCCTCTCCGACCACGGGCAGAGCCCCGGCGAGACCTTCCGGGCCCGCTACGGTCTCACCCTCGGCGACCTCGTCCGGGCCGGCTGCGGACTGCACGTCCCCCGCCGCGCCGAGCGGACGCGCAGCGGCGCCGAGGCCCGCGCCGCCGTCCGCGCGGCGCTGCGCCGGCCCGTGGAGGAGAGGGACGCCCGCGACCGGCCCGCCCGCCGGCCCGAACCGATCGTGCTGGCCTCCGGCAACCTCGGCCTGGTCTCCTTCCCCGACGTGCCGCACCGCATGACCAAGGAGGAGATCGACGCCCGCCACCCCGCCCTGCTCACCACCCTTGCCAACCACCCCGGCATCGGCTTCCTGCTGGTGCGCAGCGAGGAGCACGGCGGGGTGGTGCTCGGGGCGTACGGCGCCGAGATCCCGCTGGCCGAGCTGGACGACGAGTCCGGACCGCTGGCCCGCTTCGGGCCCGGCGCCGCCGACGCCGTCCGCCGCACCCACTCCTTCCCGCACACTGCGGACATCATGGTGAACTCCGCCCACGACCCCGCCGACGGCGAAGTGCTCGCCTTCGAGGAGCAGATCGGCTCCCACGGCGGGCTCGGCGGCGCCCAGTCCCGCCCGTTCCTGCTCTCGCCGCGGGAGCTGTCGCCGCCGGCCGAGGACGGCGCCGAGCCGGCCGGCGCCGAGCACGTCCACCGCGTCCTGCGCCGCTGGCTGGGCGAGCTGGACGGCCCGCAGGTGCCGCTCGGCACGGATGTGGAGGAGGAGCGGGCGGCCTGAGCTCCGGCCGCGCCCGTACCGTCGCACCCCCGTACCGTGCCGGTCCGGCCGGACGGGGAAGTCACCTTCCGTTCACTCCGCGTGGGCCGGTCTTCGGAGTGCGGCGAGCCCGGATGTGATCGGATAGGGAGACTCGGGAACCCCGGGTACCGCGACACTCGCGAAAGGAAGCAACGTGGCAACCACGCGCACCGCGCACACCGTCTGGGAAGGCAATCTGCTCGAAGGCAACGGTGTCGTCACCTTCGACTCCTCCGGCATCGGCCAGCAGCCGGTGTCGTGGCCGTCGCGCGCCGAGCAGGCGAACGGCAAGACCAGCCCCGAGGAGCTGATCGCCGCCGCCCACTCCAGCTGCTTCTCCATGGCCCTCTCGCACGGGCTGGCCGGCGCGGGCACCCCGCCCACCCGGCTGGAGACCAAGGCGGACGTCACCTTCCAGCCGGGCGAGGGCATCACCGGCATCCACCTCACCGTGCGCGGCGAGGTGCCCGGCCTGGACGCGGAGGGCTTCGCCTCCGCCGCCGAGGACGCCAAGAAGAACTGCCCGGTCAGCCAGGCCCTGACGGGTACGACCATCACGCTGACGGCCGAACTGGCCTGACGCGCGCGGGTGCCGCGTCCCGCCGGGGGCGCGGCACCGCCCCGCCCGGAGTGTCAGCCGCCGAGCCGCTCCCCGCCGCCGGCACGAACAGGCCCACCACATGGCCGGCGAGCACGAACAGGTAGCGCCGGACCAGCCCGGCCACCGGCAGGGCGACGGCGATGCAGGGCAGGGCGCCCCGGAGGAGGCCGGTCATCGGCGTACCCCGGCGAGTGTGGTCGGCAGGGTGGCGCACACCGCGTCCAGGACGCCCGCGTACGGGGTGCCGTAGTCGGTGAGCCGCGCACGCAGCTGTTCCAGGCCGTCGCGGTACTCGGTGAGCAGGCTGGTGTCGCCGGTCCGCGCGGTGAACTCCAGCACCGCCGGCAGGAAGTCCGGCAGCTCCTCGCCGCTGAACTCCAGGCCGTGCCGGCGGTACAGCTCCTTGACGCGGACCAGGGACATCCCGCGCCGCCGGGTGTCGCCGTCGTGCCACCAGCTCAGGTACAGGCTGTGCCGGTTGCGGAAGTCGAAGACCCGCACGTAGTGGGCGGCCAGTTCCTGGGGTGGGGTGACGGCCGCGTGGTCGGTGAACTCGCGCAGCTGCGGGGCGGCCTGGCGCAGCAGCGGCAGCCGGGCGATGAAGTCGTCGTCCGGGTAGGTCAGGCAGAGGGCCGCCGCCTGGTAGAGCACCGCGTCCGAGGGCATCAGGCCTCCTTCGCGTCGTCGGTCGTCTGCCGTCGGCGCAGCAGATGAAAGTTCTCCACGGACACCAGCGGAAGGTTCCCGCGGCCGGAGTCCCGGCCGAACGGCCCGTCGCCGCCCATGCCGGGGCCGCCCGCGTAGTCGAGGCTGCACCCCCCGGGCAGCGCGGACCACGAGGTCCCTGCTGACGTCCAGGTGGTCCACCGCCAGCTCGCTGAGCCGGTCCGCGAGCGCCTTGAACGTGTCGAAGCCGGTGCGGGCCTGCGCCGGCCGCGTGCGACACCAGCCGCTCCGGGCCGTATCGGAGGCCGGCCCAGGCCGGCACCGGGTGCGTGGGCGTCCCCGGCCGGAAGAGGCGGCAGGCCGCCAGCAGGGCCGCGCCGGGCTCTCTCGGCGGTGTCCGCGTGTCGGTCACGAGCGCTCCCTCGGTCGCCCCGTACTCCGAACCTAGGGGCGGCCCCGGGAACCCACCTGTCCGGGGACCCGTACGGGTCACCGGGCGCCGGCCGCGGCGATCCGCGGTCAGAGGCTCTCGCGGTGCTCCCGCAGCAGCCTCAGCGTCCGCTGGGCGGAGGCGGCCCGGGCCGTCATGTGGTCCAGCACCTCCAGGTGCGCGGCCACCTCCCGGCGCGAGTCCAGGTACAGGGCGCCGGTCAGGTACTCCGTGAACACCATGTCCGGCAGCTCCGGCTCGGCGAACCGGAACAGCGTGAACGGCGCGTACGTCCCCGGATGCGGGCCCGCCGCGAACTCGGCGATCTGCAGCGTCACCCGGTCGCGGACGGCGTACTCCAGCAGCCGGTCCAGCTGGTCCCGCAGCACCTCGGGCCGCATGCTCACCGGACGCCTGAGCACCGTCTCGTCCATGATCACCCACAGGTGGGGCGGGTCCTCCCGCTCCAGCAGCCGCTGCCGCTCCATGCGCAGCGACACATGCCGCTCCACCGACTCGGGCGAGGTCTGCCCGATCGTCCCCGCCTCCATCACCGCACGCGCGTAGTCCTCCGTCTGCAGCAGGCCGGGCACGAAGTGCGGCTCGTAGGAGCGTATGATCCGCGCGGCGCCCTCCAGGCTGACGTACAGGCTGAACCAGTCCGGCAGGACGTCGTGGAACCGCTGCCACCAGCCCGGCTGGTTCGCCTCCTCGGCCAGCCGGACGAACGCGTCGGCCTCCTCCTCGGCCACCCCGTAGGTGGTCAGCAGCACCTGCACGTAGGGGATCTTCAGCGCGACCTCGGCCATCTCCATCCGCCGCACGGTCGCCGACGCCACCCTGAGGACCCGGGCTGCCTCGTCGCGGCCGAGCCCCGCCGCCTCCCGCAGCTCCTGCAACCGCTTGCCGAGCACCACCTGGCCCACGGTGGGCGCAGCCCGCCGCTCACTCACGCCACGCCCTCCCCTACGCGCCGATACGCGGGGAGCAGTCTGTCACGGGTCGCCGTCCCGCACACGTGACCGAGGCGACGAACCCGGCCGGTGCGAACTCAACCAGCCACGGTGTGCAGGTACTTGGCGGTCGCCCGGTCCGCCGGCAGGAACGTCTCGATGGCCAGTTCCGCGACGGTCACGTCCATCGGCGTGTTGAACGTGGAGATCGAGGACACGAACGACAGGGTGTGGCCGGCGTGCTCGATGTGCAGCGGCAGCGCGAAGTACGGCACGGGCTCGGCCGGTGCGGTACCGGGCGGCTCCTCGGGCACCGGGTAGGCCGCCACCTCCTCGTACAGGGCGCGGAGCCGGTCCGAGCGGTGCAGGGCGATCTCCCGCTCCATCTGGGCCAGCAGGTGCCCGCGCCACTCCCGCAGGTTGCGGATGCGCGGCGCCATCCCCTCCGGGTGCAGCGTCAGCCGCATCGCGTTCGGCGCCGGGGTCATCAGCTTCTCCGGCACGCCCTCCAGGAGCATGGCGATGCCCCGGTTCGCGGCGACGACCGTGTAACCGGCGTCGACGACCAGCGCGGGGTAGGGCTCGTAGCCCCGGATGAGCCGCTCCATGCCGTCGCGCAGTGCCTGCAGCGCCGGGTCGTCCAGCGGTGTCTCCGGATAGTGCGGGGCGTAACCGGCCGCCAGCAGCAGGGCGTTGCGCTCGCGCACCGGCACGTCGAGCCGTTCGGCGAGGCGCAGCACCATCTCCTCGCTCGGCCGGGACCTGCCGGTCTCGACGAAGCTGATGTGCCGCGCGGAGGAATCGGCGCGCAGGGCCAGCTCCAGCTGGGAGATCTTGCGCCGCTCGCGCCAGGCACGCAGCAGCGGGCCGACTCCCTTGCCGGTGGGGGCCGCGGTGGGTTCGGACGCGACGATCGTCATACCGTCGACCCTACCGGTACCGGTCGGCACACCCGGCGGCCGCAACCACCGGCCGGACACGCCTGGTTGGAGGATGGACCCGCACCGGAGCCGCCGGACGGGTGCGCGCCGGGCGCGGTCGCGCGCCGTCCGCCGCCGACGCGTCGGCACGTCGCGTTCGGCGCCGGCGTGGCACGCTGAACCCGTATCCGGCGCGGGCCCTCGACGGGGAGCCTCCTCCACGGGGGCGCGTGCCGAACCGTCATGACACGAAGGGAGCGCCGGCCATGGCCGTCGAACCGCTGTCGCAGAAGGAGATCGAGGACCGGCTGGCGGAACTGCCCGGCTGGTCCGTGGACGGCGACCGCCTCACCCGCACCTACCGGCTCGGCTCGCACTTCGCGGCGGCGGCGCTGGTCGTGCACATCGCCGGGATCCAGGACGAGCTGGACCACCACTCCGACCTCACCCTCGGCTACAACACCGTCTCCCTCGGCGTGAACACCCACAGCGCGGGCGGCGTCCTCACCGAGATGGACTTCTCCCTCGCCCGCAAGGTGGAGGACATCGCCCCAGGCCACGGAGCACACTGAGCGATGTGCTCGACTACGAGAAGGAAGCCGGCCGCTATGACGCCTCCCGCGGCGGCGAGGCTCGTGCCGAGGCCGCCGCTCAGGCCGTCCTCGGTCTGATCCCCGGAGGCGCGGGCCGCCTTCTCGATGTCGCCTGCGGCACCGGGCTGGTCACCCGGCTGTTCGCCGACGCGCGCCCGGGGCTGCGGGTGACCGGTGCGGACCTCACCCCCGCCATGGTCCGCATGGCCTCGGCGCGGCTGCCCGGCGCGGTCGTGCGGGCCGACAGCCGCCGGCTGCCCTTCCCCGACGGCTCGTTCGACGCGGTCACCACGATCTGGCTGCTGCACCTGCTGGCCGACGACGTGGGCGCGGTGATCGCCGAGTGCGCCCGCGTACTGCGGCCCGGCGGGGTGTACGTGACCACCGTCGACAAGGCCGCCGGACACGACGTCGGCAGCGACATCGACGTCGTCCTCGCCGGCCGCCCGCGCCGCCCCGCGGCCGACGCCGCCGGCACCGTCACCGCGCACGCCACCGGGCACGGGCTCCGGCCCGCCGGGCACGCCGTCTTCCGCGGCGCCGGACAGGGCCGCAGCCCCCGCGAGACCATCGCCGACCTGCGCCGCGGCTGGTTCACGCTGCTGCCGCCCGGTGAGCCCCGCACCGAGGAGTTCGCCGCCCGCCTGGCCGGCCTCCCGGACCAGGACCGCCCCCGGCCCGACCCGCGCTTCGGCGTACGGGCCTTCCGGAAGCCCGTGGCGGGCGAGGACGGCGGCTCGGCGGCGGGCGGCGACGACTGAACGGCCGCCCTGCCCGGCCTCTTTCGGGGTACGCCGGACGACGCGGCCCCGCTCCGCCGTGTGCGTATGCCGAGGTCGTAGCCCTGGGCACCTATGGACACGATTTCATTACAGGGGCTTCACATTCCGTTTCGGGGGGTGATCATTTAAGTCTCAACAGCACACCCGAGGGGGGACCATGAGCACCGACATCACACCACCGCCCATGCCGGGCCACGGACCGGCGGTCCCTCCGCCCCCGCCGATGCCGCCTAACAAGCCCCGCACCGCCCTCGTCGCCGCGGTGGCGGCCGTGGCGGCGGCCGTGGTCTCGTCCCTGGTCACGGTGGGCGTCACCGGTGGCACCGAAGCCGATCCGGCGCCCACCGTCACCGTCACGAAGACCGCCGCCGCGGACGACGGCGCCGCCCCGGCCGACGCCGAGGCCACGCCGGCCGCCGAGGACACGGAGACCGCCGAGGCCGACGAGGACGGGGTCTACGCGCTGGACGACACCGTCGTCTACGACCCGGGCACCGAGGTGAGTCTCACGGGGCTCAAGCGGGCCGTGACCGGCGAGTACGCCGACCCCGAGAACACGCCCTACCTCCAGTTCACCGTCCGGCTCAAGAACGCTGGAAGCAAGCCCCTCGACGCCACGCAGCTCACCGTCAACTGCTCCTACGGCCGGCAGGGCAAGAGCTCCGGCTCGGTCTTCGACTCCGACGCGGGCCTGGAGGGCGGGCCGGAGACCAAGCTCCTCGCCGGCCGCTCGCTCGACGTGCCCTGGGGCTGTGAACTCCCCAAGGGCGAGAAGCTGATCCAGATCGAGGTCACCCCCGACTTCGACTCGGACGCGGCGATCTTCACCGGAAACGTCAGGTAGCGGACCGCACGGGGGCGCGGATCCTGCACGGCGCCCCCGCCCCGCCGGCCTATTCCAGGAGCTCCGCGTACGAGCCCATGGCCGGGGCGATGTCCGCCTGGGCCCGGAACCGCCCCACCAAGGAGCCGTACCTCAAGGTCACCGACAGCGTGCACGGGCAGACCGTGCGCCAGTCGAAGTGGGTCGACTGGAACCAGTACGTGGACGAGCGGTCCTTCGCGCAGGCGCTGCGGGACAAGCTCGTCGCGGCCGGGTTCGACTCCGGCCTCGGCGTGCTGATCGACACCTCGCGCAACGGCTGGGGCGGCTCCGCCCGGCCCACCGGGGCCGGGCCGCTGACCTCCGTCGACGACTATGTCAACGGCGGCCGCGTCGACCGGCGCATCCACGCCGGCAACTGGTGCAACCAGAGCGGAGCCGGCCTCGGCGAACGGCCGACCGCCGCCCCGGCGGCCGGCATCGACGCCTACGTGTGGGTGAAGCCCCCGGGGGAGTCGCACGGGGCCAGCCCCGCCGTCGACAACGACGAGGGCAAGGACTTCGACCGGATGTGCGACCCCACCTACGGCGGCAACGCCCGCAACGGCGACAACCCCACGGGCGCCCTGCCGGGCTCGCCGCGGGCCGGGCACTGGTTCTCCGCCCGGTTCAGGCAGCTGATGCAGAACTCCTACCCGCCGCTGTCCTGACCCGGCGGAGGTGGCCGGGTCCCGTTTGCCGCATCGGCAACAGAAGCGGCCCGCGGGCCGGGTGCCGTCGCACGCTGACGGCACCCGGACGAGAGGCCGACCACCATGGCGCACGACCAGCACGACCGCCGCCGCGGCGGGCACCGGCACGTCCACGGCAACGGCCACGGACACCGGCCCGGCGGCGCCCCGGCCGCGCGTACGCGCCCGTCCTCCGTCCGCCGGGTCAGCCCGACTGCCGTGTGACGGGCGTCAGTTGTTCGCGAGGAACTGCTTGGCCAGCTGGTCCCCGAGGGAGACCGCGGCGCTGTGGCTCTCGATGGGGGAGACCTTGGAGTTCTTGAACAGGATGTAGGTCACGCCCGAATCGGTGCCGCCGGTCTCCGGGTCGGGGTCGATGCCGAGCGCCTTGGCGGTGGCGTACGAGGCCTCGCCTATGATCTTCGTGGGGCCGGTGTCGCCGACGACGGCGTACTCGACCTTGTTGTTGTAGACGACGGCGACGACACCGCCGCCCTTGATGCCGGCGCCCGAGTAGTTCCAGATGCTGCTGGAGCTGGGCACGACGACGTAGGGCAGGGTCTCCGCCTTCAGCGGCTTGCCGTCGGACTGGTGGAACGCGGTGTCGTCCTGGTACCAGGGGTCGCGGTCCTCGTTGCAGTTGGTGGTGCGCTGGCCGTCGCAGTCGACGTCCATGTCGGCCTTCCAGAACACCGCGCCGTTCTTGCCGCACACAGGGACCGTGGCCGACGTCTCGTCGTCGGTCTTGTACTTGCCGTTGGAGATCTGCGAACAGGACGTCACCTTGGCGAGCAGGTCGGCCGCGCTCACCGTGCCCTCCTGCGCGGACCTGGGGGAGTCCGTGGCCGAGGCGTGGGCGGGGAGGAGACCGGCGGCGAGCAGGGCGGTGCCGGAGGCCGCGGCGAGGGTCAGGGTGCGAAGGCGCATGTGGGGGCCCTTCTGTTAGGAAAGTTTCCTTACCGGGTGCGGTCCACCGTGACGCTGTCGGCATGCCCTCGTCAACCCCAGGGTTGCGAACGGCTGAAACGCGCGCGTATTGCGGTGATTTCGGTCGCTGGAGAGACTGGTTGAGCCGGATGGGTGGTTTTTGTCCGGCTTTGTCTGCGGTCACCGTCCCCGGAGGCGAGGCTCATGTTCGTACGCGCGGTGTATGCGACCGGTGATCCGGCCCTGCTCGACGCGGCCGTCCGGTCGCTGAACAGCGGGGGACGGGACCTGCTGGAGGAACGCCCCGGGTACCGCGGAGCGGGTGTGTTCGCGGACCGGGAACTCGGCAAACTCCTCGCGGTGAGCTGGTGGGAGACCGAGGGGGCGCGGCGCAACAGCGACGACGTGATGCGCGAGCGGCGCGGGGGGCTCCTGGAGCCGTTCGCCGGCACGGTGTCGGTCGCCAACTACGAGGCCGCGGTGTTCCACCAGGTCGAGCACCCGCGCCAGGGCGGCGGACTGCGCGCCGCCAGAATGGAGTTCGACCCGCGGGACGCGGATCTGGTCGTCGACACCTTCCGGGCCACGGTGGTGCCGAGGGTCGAGCCGCTTCCGGGGCTGGCCTGGACATACCTGCTGATCGACCGCGAGCGGGGGCTGGGCGTGGCCGGGGTCCTGTTCGTCGACCGCGCCTCGCTGACCGCCTCGCGCGCGGCCGTGGCCGCCGTGCGGCACGAGGCGTCGGCGAAGGCGCAGATGGACGTGGTCGGCCTGGAGGAGCTCGAGGTGGTGTACGCGGACGTGCGCTTCGACTGAACCGCGCCGGGCGGAAGTCCCGTTGGACCGTTCCGCGCGGGTGCCGCGGCTTCGCCGCGCCCGGACCGCCCGGCCGGTGCGCGGTCCCGGAAACGGCACACGGCCGTACGTCCCGCCGGTGGGCGGGACGTACGGCCGCGCCGGACCGGGGCACCGGCCCCGGGCGGGGGTCAGCCCATGTCGAAGGTGGCGGGGTCGGGCCCCAGACGCCGGTCCTCGTTGAGCGCGCTGATCGCCGCGAGGTCCTCGGTGTCCAGGCTGAAGTCGAACACCTCGATGTTCTCCTTGATCCGGGACGGCGTCACGGACTTCGGGATCACCACGTTGCCCAGCTGGATGTGCCAGCGCAGCACCACCTGGGCCGGGGTGCGGTCGTGCTTCCGTGCGATCGCGACGACCGCCGGCACCTCCAGCAGGCCCTTGCCCTGGCCGAGCGGGGACCAGGCCTCGGTGGCGATGCCCTGCTCCGCGTGGAACTCCCGCGCCTCGTGCTGCTGCAGATGCGGGTGCAGCTCGATCTGGTTGACCGCCGGGACGACCGAGGTCTCGGCGAGCAGCCGCCGCAGGTGCTCGGGCAGGAAGTTGGAGACACCGATCGCCCGTACGCGGCCGTCGGCGTGCAGCTTCTCGAGCGCCTTGTAGGTGTCGGTGTACTTGTCCCGGGACGGCAGCGGCCAGTGGATCAGGTACAGGTCGACGTGGTCGAGTCCCAGCTTCTCGAGCGACGCGTCGAAGGCGCGCAGCGTGGAGTCGTAGCCCTGGTCGCTGTTCCAGATCTTGGTGGTGACGAAGATGTCCTCGCGGGGCAGGCCTGAGGCTGCGATGGCCTTGCCGGTGCCCTCTTCGTTGCCGTAGATCGCGGCGGTGTCGATGCTGCGGTATCCGGCCTCCAGCGCCGTGGCGACGGCCCGCTCGGCCTCGTCGTCAGGCACCTGCCAGACGCCGAAGCCCAGCTGGGGCATCTCGACGCCGTTGTTGAGGATGATCGGGGGGACCTTGCTGCTCACGAGCCTTTGATCCTTCGGTTGTCTACAGGTGGTACTCCCATCGTCAACGATCACGGCCCGCCCCGCATTCCTGTCTGCGGAATCCGTTCCGACTGATCGGCCCGTCAGCGGTCCGGGCGGACGGGCCCACGGCGCGACGAGGGGAACGTCAGGTCCGGTAGAGGGCCTCCACCTCGTTCCCGTACGCCTTCTCGATCGCCTTCCGCTTCAGCTTCAGCGACGGCGTCAGCAGACCGTGTTCCTCGGTGAACGGCTGGGCCAGGATGCGGAAGGTGCGGATCGCCTCGGCCTGGGAGACAAGGGTGTTGGCGGCGACCACCGCCCGCCGCACCTCCGTCTCCAGATCGGCGTCGCGCACCAGGTCGGCCGGGGTCATCCTCGGCTTGGCGCGCATCTGCAGCCAGTGTTCGACCGCCTCCTGGTCCAGCGTGACCAGGGCGGCGATGTAGGGGCGGTCGTTGCCGACCAAGATGCACTGGTTGACCAGCGGGTGCTCGCGGACCCGTTCCTCCAGCACGCCCGGGGAGACGCTCTTGCCGCCGGAGGTCACCAGGATCTCCTTCTTGCGGCCGGTGATGGTCAGATAGCCGTCCTCGTCCAGCGCACCTAGGTCACCGGTGGCGAGCCAGCCGTCGTGCAGGGTCTCGTCGGTGGCCTTCGGGTTGTTGAGGTAGCCCTGGAAGACGTTGCCGCCGCGCAGCCAGATCTCCCCGTCGTCGGCGATGTGCACGGTCACGCCCGGGATGGCCTGGCCCACGGTGCCGTAGCGGGTCCGCTCGGGCGGGTTGGCGGTCGCCGCGGCCGTCGACTCGGTCAGGCCGTAGCCCTCGTAGATCTGCACGCCCGCGCCCGCGAAGAACAGCCCCAGCCGGCGGTCCATCGCCGATCCGCCGGACATCGCGTTGCGGATACGGCCGCCCATCGCGGCGCGGACCTTCCCGTAGACGAGCTTGTCGAAGAGCTGGTGCTGCATCCGCAGCCCCGCCGACGGGCCGGGTCCGGTCCCCCACGCCTTCGCCTCCACCGCCTCCGCGTACTTCACGGCGATGTCGACGGCCTTCTCGAACGGCCCCGCCTTGCCCTCCTTCTCGGCCTTGCGGCGGGCCGCGTTGAACACCTTCTCGAAGATGTAGGGCACCGCGAGGATGAACGTCGGCCGGAACGCCGCCAGGTCGGGCAGCAGGGCGGCGGCGTGCAGCTGCGGCTGGTGCCCGAAGCGGACCCGGCCGCGGATCGCGGCGACCTCCACCATCCGCCCGAAGACGTGCGCGAGCGGCAGGAACAGCAGCGTGGACGCCGCGTCGTCCTTCTTGGTGTGGAACACCGGCTGCCACCGCTCGATCATCGTGTCCGCCTCGAACATGAAGTTGGCGTGCGAGAGGACACAGCCCTTGGGGCGGCCGGTGGTGCCGGAGGTGTAGATGATCGTGGCGACCGAGTCCGGGGTGACCGCCTCCCGGTGCCGGTGCACCACCTCGTCGTCCAGGTGCGCCCCGGCGTCGTACAGCTCCCGCACGCAGCCGGCGTCCAGCTGCCACAGCTCGCGCAGCTGCGGCAGCCGGTCGATGACGGTGGCGATGGTCATCGCGTGGTCCTCGTGCTCCACGATCGCCGCGGACACCTCGGCGTCGTACAGCATCCAGAAGCACTGCTCGGCGGAGGAGGTCGGGTAGACGGGCACCACCTGGGCGCCGATGGTCCACAGGGCGAAGTCGAAGAGGGTCCACTCGTAGCGGGTGCGGGACATGATCGCGACCCGGTCGCCGAAGCGGATGCCACGGGCGAGCAGGCCCTTGGCGAGCGCGAGGACCTCGTCGCGGAACTCGGTGGCGGTGACGTCCCGCCACTGTCCGGTGTCGTCCTTGCGGCCGAGCGCGATGTGCAGGGGGTCGGTCCGGGCATGCTCGAAGACGACGTCTGCCAGACCGCCCACCGGCGGCGGCGACGCCAGCGGAGGGTTGGTGAACTCGCGCAACCTCGCTCCCCGTCTCTCGCACCTCAGTGCCGTTGGTCCGCGTACCGCACAGCGCGGTGAAAGCTACCCCAACGTGCCCGGCCCACGGGAGGGGGTGGAAACCGAGCAAACCTCACGTTTTTCCCGGACGGTGACCGGGAAATGCCCGCACATGGGGAAGGGCCGGACACAATACTGACGGGTCAGTAAGTTTCGGTGCCGTAATCTCCACCGAATCCATACGCGCCGATTACCGGGGCTCACGCCACCGGGGCGGCCCCGGAGCCCCGCTCCGTGACCGCCCCGGACGCCGCTGCCGCCGGTCGCCGCCGCCTCGGCCGCGGCACACCACCGCTCGGGCGGCGGGCCCCCGCCGATGGGCCGCAGACCGCCGCCGTGCAGGGCCGCCGCCGTCTCAGCCGCGGGCCGCCGTCGCCTCAGCCGCCGCCGTCTTCTTCTCCGGCGCCGCGCCGGAGGTCTTCCGGTGTACCGGCCGGCCCGCCCGCACCAGTACCAGCACCAGGGCGCCCGCCACCGTCCCGGCCAGGCCCGCCACCACCAGCGCGCCGTCGAGCCCCGAGGCGAACGCGGCGCGCAGGGTGTGCTCGGGGAACGCGCCGCGCAGCGCTCCGGCACCGCCGCCGGCCAGCGCCCGCGCCGCGCCGTCCGGCAGCCGGCCGGTCATCCGCGAGGTGAGCACGGTGCCGAAGACGGCCACCCCGAGTGCGTACCCCAGCTGCCGGACCGTGTTCACCGCACCGCCCGCCATCCCGGACCGCTCCGCCGGCACCGCCGCCAGCGCCGCCCCGGCCACCGTCGGCGCCACGAACCCGGTGCCCACGCCGACCAGCACGAAGCCGGGCACCAGCGCCGTCCAGTCCGAGCCCGCGTCCAGCACCGCCTGGCACAGGGTGCCCGAGGCGATCAGCAGCAGCCCGCCGCCCACGGTCAGCCAGGCCGGCACCCCGTGCAGCAGCCGGCCGACCAGCACCGCGACCACCATGGAGACCGCCGTCAGCGGCAGCAGTGTCAGTCCGGCGCGCACCGGCGACATGCCGAGCAGCGTCTGCATCCATATCGACAGATAGGCGATCCCGCCGAACGCCACCCCGTTGAAGGCGAACGCGCCCAGCATCGTCCCGACGAACGCCGGGCGGCGCAGCAGCGACAGATCCAGCAGCGGATGCGCCGCCCGCCGCTCCACCAGCACGAACGCCGCGAGGGCGAGCGCGGCCGCGGCGAACGCGGTCAGCGTGGCGGGCGCCGTCCAGCCGTCCTCACCGGCGCGCACGACGGCATAGGTCGCCCCGCCAGCGAACAGCGCGAAGGACGCCGTACCCGCCCAGTCGACCCGCATCCCGCGCGGCCCGCGCGACTCGGGGACCGCCCGCAGCGTCAGCCACACCGCCACGACGCTCACCGGCAGGTTCACATAGAAGATCCACCGCCAGCCCGGCCCCTCCGCGATCAGCCCGCCCAGCACCGGCCCCACCGCCGCCGCGCCACCGCTGACCGCACCCCACACACCGAGCGCGGCGGAGCGCTGCCGCCCCTGGTAGACGGAGGCCAGCAACGGCAGGGTGGTCGCGAACATCGCCGCTCCGCCGATGCCCTGCAGCGCCCGCGCCGCCACCAGCAGCTCCGGCCCCGACGCCAGCCCGCACAGCAGGCTGGCCGCCGCGAACAGGGCCACGCCTATCACGTGCACGCGGCGCCGCCCGAGGATGTCGGCCGCGGCGCCCGCCCCGAGCAGCAGCGCGGCCAGTGCCAGCGCGTACCCGTCGACCACCCACTGCAGATCGCCCAGCGAGGCGTGCAGCGAGCCCGCCATGTCCGGTAGCGCCACCACCACGATGGTCACATCCAGCAACAGCATGAACGTGCCCAGGCACACGGCCGTGAGCGTCCCCCAGCTACGCATGTCCTCAACTCCCCTGTACGAACGGGCTGCGTATCGCTGCGTACGATGACCCTGTGACGGCCGATCGGGCGTCACGGGAAGCCGTGTGCGACGGAATCCGACGGGGGACGCCATGCTGCGGATGGAATCCGACACCTTTGATCTGCTGGACCTGCAGCTGCTGTCCGCCCTGGAGGTCGACGGCCGGGCCCCCTTCAGCCGGATCGCCGACGTCCTCGGCGTCTCCGACCGGACGATCGCCCGCCGCTACCGCCGCCTGTGCGCCGAGGGCGGCCTCCGTGTCGTCGTCCTCCGCGACGCCGTACGCCTCGGCCAGGACCAGTGGATGCTGCGGCTGCGCTGTGCGCCCGACGGCGCCGCCGTCATCGCCGACGCGCTCGCCCGGCGCCCCGACACCCACTGGATAGGGCTGGTCTCCGGCGGCACGGAGATCGCCTGCATCACCCGGCCGCGCAGCCCCGGCGACCACGACGACCTGCTGCTCGGCAAACTGCCCCGTACCCCGAGCGTCGTCGAGATCCGCGCCCTGCAGCTCCTGCACCGCTTCTACGGCGGCCCGGTCGGCTGGCTGCCCAAGTTCCGGGCGCTCCGCGAGGAGCAGATCGCCGCCCTGCGCCCCGACCTGCCCGAGCCCGGCCCGGCCCGCCTGGAGCCCGACGACGCCCCGCTGCTCGCCGCCCTCGAACGCGACGGCCGCGCCACCTACCCCGAACTCCAGCGCGCCACCGGCCGCTCCGAGTCCGCGGTCAAGCGCCGCCTGGCCGCCCTGATCGCCTCCGGCGCGGTGTACGTCGACATCGAGTACGACTGCGGGATCCTCGGCTACCCCCGGGCGGCCATCCTGTGGATCACCACGGCCCCGGGCGCCCTGGACTCCGTCGGCCGGACCCTCGCCACCCACGACGAGATCGCCTTCGCGTCCGCCACCGCCGGCCCCTCCCACATCGTCGTCACCGCCGTGGTCCGTGACACCGCGGCCCTGTACGCCTACCTGAGCGGACCCCTGGGCCGTCTGGAGGGGGTCCAGCACGTGGAGGCGACCCCCTTCCTGCGCCGGGTCAAGCAGCTGACCTACCGCCCGGGGCGGTGAGCGGCCGGCCCGGTGTCGGGGGCGCCCGGGGCCCGCCGGTCTCAGCCGCCGCTCCGCCGCAGCCGCTCTCCTCCCGCCAGGACCGCCGCCGCCAGCGCGTTGGCGGCCCCCTCGGCCGGGCCCCGGTTGCGGCCGTGGACCAGCACGAAGTCGACCTTGCCCAGATCGGGGAGGGCGGCGCGCTCGGGCAGCCGGAGCAGGCCCGGCGGGATCAGCCGCCGGGAGTGGGCCATCACCCCGAGGCCGGCGCGGGCCGCGGCGATCAGCCCGTTCAGGCTGCCGCTCGTGCACGCGATCCGCCACTCACGGCCCTGCCGCTCCAGGACCTCCAGCGCGCGGGCCCGGGTGATCCCCGGCGGCGGGTACACGATGAGCGGAACAGGTCGGTCCGGATCCAGCCGGAGCCGTTCGGCGCCGATCCACACGAGGTCGTCGCGCCAGACCAGCTCACCGCGGGGATCCTCCGGGCGCCGCTTGGCCAGCACCAGGTCGAGCTTCCCGGCGGCCAGCCGCTCGTGCAGGGTGCCGGACAGCTCCACCGTCAGTTCCAAGTCGACCTCGGGGTGGTCGTAGCGGAAGCCTTCCAGGATCTCCGGCAGCCGGGTCAGGACGAAGTCCTCCGAGGCGCCGAACCGCAGCCTGCCCCGCACGCGCGTGCCGGTGAAGAACGCCGTCGCCTGCTCGTGCACCTCCAGCATCCGGCGGGCGAAGCCCAGCATCGCCTCGCCGTCCTCGGTCAGCTCCACCGAATGGGTGTCCCGGGAGAACAGCTGCCGGCCGACCGCGTCCTCCAGCCTGCGCACATGCTGGCTCACCGTGGACTGGCGCAGTCCCAGCCGCCGGGCGGCCTGCGTGAAGCTCAGCGTCTGGGCGACCGCCAGGAAGGTGCGCAGCTGCGTCGGCTCGTACACACGCCCGAGCCTAGCGGGTCATCATGGAACGTGATGGCAGTCAGAGCGGTGTGCGGGATTCCCGATCGGCAGCCCGCGGAGGACGATGGAAGGGGCCCCCACGGCCCCGGACCGTACGACGCACACAGCAATCGGAGCACCGTGAAACGCCTGCGCTGGCCGAGTTGGATGCCGATCGACCCGTACATCGTGGTGCTGCTCGGGACGGTGGGTCTCGCCGCGCTGCTCCCGGCCCGGGGTACGGCGGCCGACGTCGCCTCGGGCGCCTCCACGGCCGCGATCGCCTTCCTCTTCTTCCTCTACGGCGCCCGGCTGTCCACCCGGGAGGCGCTGGACGGACTGAAGCACTGGCGGCTCCACAGCACCGTCCTGATCTGCACCTTCGTCCTCTTCCCGGTGTTCGGGCTCGCCGCGCGCGGGCTGGTGCCCGCCCTGCTGACCCAGCCCCTCTACCAGGGCCTGCTGTTCCTGACGCTGGTGCCGTCCACGATCCAGTCGTCCATCGCGTTCACCTCGATCGCCCGCGGCAACGTGCCCGCGGCGATCTGCGCCGGGTCCTTCTCCTCCCTGGTCGGCATCGTCGTCACACCGCTGCTCGCGGCCGTCCTGCTCGGCGGCGACGACGTCGGGTTCTCCACGGACTCGCTGGTGAAGATCGTGCTCCAGCTGCTGGTGCCGTTCCTCGCCGGTCAGGTGCTGCGGCGCTGGATCGGCTCCTTCGTCACCCGGCACAAGAAGGTTCTCGGCCTCGTCGACCGGGGCTCCATCCTGCTGGTCGTCTACACCGCCTTCAGCGAGGGCATGAACCAGGGCATCTGGCACCAGGTCAGTCCCGTGCGGCTGGCCGGGCTGCTCGGCGTCGAGGCCGTCCTGCTGGCCGTGATGCTGGTCCTGACCTGGTACGGCGCCAGGGCGCTCGGCTTCGGCCGGGAGGACCGGATCGCCATCCAGTTCGCCGGGTCGAAGAAATCCCTCGCCTCCGGGCTGCCGATGGCGAGCGTCCTCTTCGCCGGCCATGCCTCCCTGGCCGTCCTGCCGCTGATGCTCTTCCACCAGATGCAGCTGATGGTGTGCGCGGTCATCGCCAAGCGGCGGGCCCGCGATCCGGAGGCGGCTCCGGACGCGCCGGAGGAGACGGCGGACGCGTCCGGGGGGACGGGGAACCCGTCCGAGGGGTCAGCCGCGCACCCGGTCCAGGGGCAGCCACAGGACCGTGTCCTGCGGTGACCGCAGCACGTCCGGGTCCGTCAGCTCCTCGTCGGTGAGCGCCCGGTCCCACACCCGCACCTCGTCCAGCGCGCCGGTGAGCGAGGCGCGGCTGTCCAGGCGCTGACCCACGTGGACGCCGAAGGGCGAGTTACGGCTGACCGAGCCCGGCACGTCCGCCGCCGAGGTCTCCGTACCGTCGACGGACAGCGCCAGCCGCCCGCCGCCCCGGCGGAGCACGGCGTGGTGCCACCGGCCGTCGTTGTACGCGGAGGCCGTGCGCACGGACGCGGTCCGCGGTGCGGCGGCCCCGTTCCGCACGGTGATCAGCGCCTGGACGCGACTGCTCGCCGGCTCCCCGCGCAGCCACACCTGCGGCTGGCTGCTGCCGATCCCGCCCATCCACAGGAACGGCTGCTCCCCGGCCGCCGCCGTGTACCGGAACCACAGCGACACCGTGAAGTCCGCCGTGCCCAGGGGGAGCCCGGAACGGTACGGCAGGCGGACGGCGTCGGCGGTGCCGTCGAACTCCAGCGCGCCGCCGGACACCCCGTCCGTCTCCTCCGGGTCGCCGAGCACCGCCGCCGGGCGGGCGTGCCGGGCGAGGTCGGGGGTGACCGGATCGGGGCCCCGGCGGGGCGCCAGCCAGTCCTCGGTGAAGCGGGCGAAGCGGATCTCGTCGCGGGCGTCCACCGCCCCGCCCTCGTACAGCAGGCCGATCGTGGCCGAGCCGATCCGCACCAGGTCGGAGTAGCCGGACCAGTCCGTGGTGACGACGGTGCCCCGGTCCACGCTGTCCCAGGTCCGGCCGCCGTCGTAGGAGGAGCGGATCATCATCGTGCGGCGCCGGTCGGGGTCGCCCGGGCAGGCGAGCAGGATGCGGTCGCCCAGCCGCAGCATCGAACCCTGCACCTGCGGCGTGTACAGGTCCGGCAGGTCGCGGAAGGGCGCGGTGAAGCCGGTGCCGCCGTCGCGGCTGACCGCCTGGGTGCGGTGCCCGAGGTCGGTGCCGTCCTGTTCCCGGCCGCTGACCAGGACCGAGCCGTCGGTCCGTTCGGTGAGGGTGAGTTCGGAGGGCTTCTGCCGGAAGGTTCCGTCGTCGGCGATGGGCCAGGTGTCGGTGGCGCCGATCCGCCAGTGGCCGCCGTGGTCGTCGCTGACGATCAGGGCCGCGTGGTTGGCGGAGATCCTGCTGCCGTCCCAGGTCTCGGTGTTGACCCCGAAGACCAGGCGTCCCGCGTAGCGGCCGTGGGTGAGCTGGATGCCGTGCACGGGCCCGGTGGCGTACCAGGAGTTCCAGTCGGCGGGCAGGATCTCGGGGCTCAGATCGCGCGGCGGGGACCAGGTGCCGCCGTCGTCGTCGCTGTACTGCAGATGCGGGGTGCGGTCGCAGGGGACCGGGCAGCCGGCGCTGTCCGTACGGCCGGTGTTGTACGTCTCCGCGAGCCAGACACGGCCGGTGGAGCGGTCGACGACCGGGGCCGGGTTGCCGTGGGTGTCGCCGGCGCCCTCGTTGACCACCTGGAGCGGACCCCAGGTGCGGCCGCCGTCGGTGGAGCGTTTGAGCACGATGTCGATGTCGGCCGCGTCCCCGCAGTTGAGGACGCGGCCCTCGGCGAACGCCAGCAGCGTGCCCTCGGTGGTCCGGACGACCGCCGGGATGCGGAAGCACGCGTACCCGGGGTCCTGGGAGGCCTTGAACAGCACCTGCTGTTCGAACTGCGGGGATCCGGCCGCCGGTCCGGCGTGTGCCGGGTGGGCGGGGACGAACGGTGCGAGCAGACCGGCCGTGGCGACGGCGGCAGCGGCGAGAACGGATCTGAGACGGGCGCGAAGACATGACGGCACGGTGCGACCTGCCCTTCATCGGCCGGACATCTGGTCATCCGGACATCCCACGTCCAACGTGCGTCCCATCGACGGTAGTTGGGGGGTGCGCGGCTCACAAGAAGCGTGCAGTCACGGGCGCAGGACGACCTTTCCGAGGTTGGTCCGGCCGGTGACCGCCGCGTGGGCCGCCGCCACGTCCTCCAGGGCGAACTCCCCGTGCACGGCGGGCTTCAGCGCGCCCTCGGCGAACAGCTGCCACAGCTCCTGCCGCCACCGCTCGTACAGCTCCGGCCGGCCGCGGGCGATCAGCGCCATCTGGAAGCCGATCACCGACTTGGCGCCCACCAGCAGGTCGTACGCCCGGACCGTGCCGCCGCCCGAGCTGTAGGCGACCAGGCGGCCGTGCGGGGCGAGTGCGGCGAGGGCGGGGGTGAGCAGGTCGCCGCCGACGGCGTCCAGGACGCAGTCCACGGGCTCTCCCCAGTCGTCGTCGCCGTAGAGGACGCAGTCGTCCGCCCCCAGGGAGCGGACGAAGTCCGCCTTGTCCGGCCCCGACACGGCCCCCAGCACCCGCCCGGCGCCCCGGGCCCGCGCCAGCTGCACCGCGAGATGCCCGACGCCGCTCGCCGCGGACGTGACGAGGACCGACTCTCCCGGTGCGAGGCGCGCCGCGTCCAGCGCCCCGAGCGCCACCAGCCCGCTGCGCACCAGCGCGATCGCGGTCACGGCGTCGGCGTCGTCCGGCACCGGCGTGGTCATGGTCTCGTGCAACACGGCGAACTCGGCGTACCCGTACCCGAAGCACAGTCCGGCCACCCGGTCGCCGGCGCGGAAGCGGGTCACACCCGGGCCGGCCGCCACCACCTCGCCAGCGATCTCACCGCCCAGCGGGACCGGCTCCGCTGCCTCGGTCACCTTGCGGACCATCGGCAGGGTGACGCCGACGGCCTCGCAGCGCACCAGCAGTTCCCCGGGGCCGGGCGCGGGGACGGGGGCCTCCTCCAGGAACAGGGGGCCACCGGTGGACTCGTACCGGACACGACGCATCGAAACCTCCAGGGGCCGGGTGTGCCCGGCCCGCCGATCGTTGGGAACACCCATGAATTCGTTGGGAGCCCCAACGGTAGGGGAAGGTCGTTGGGAAGTCCAATGATTCTTCGGCTAGGCTGCCGCCATGGACGAAGCACCCCTGCTCGCGATCCGTTCCCTGCCCAGCTGGCTCCTCGGCCGGGCCGCCGCGCGGGGCCGCGCCCTGGTCGCCGACGCGCTCGCGGCCGAGGGGCTCAAGATGTGGCACCACGTCGTCCTCTCCGCCGTCCACGACCTCGCCCCGGTCGCCCAGGCCGACCTCGGCCGCAGCGTGAGCCTCGACCCCAAGGACGTGGTCGGCATCCTCAACGCCCTCCAGTCCGCCGGCCTGGTCGACCGTGCCCCCGACCCCCGCGACCGGCGCAAGAACGCCGTCACCCTCACCGACGACGGCGCCCGTCTCCTCGGGCGCTGCGAGGAAGCCGCCCGCGAGGCCAACGACCGGCTGCTCGCCCCGCTGTCGGCCGCCGAACGCGATCAGTTCACGGGCCTGTTGATCCGGATTTCCGGCACGGACGGCTGACGGCGGCTAACGTTCCGTCATGACCGCAGCTCCCGTACTCGATCCGCAGCGCACCGCCCTCGTCCTCGTCGACCTGATGGACCGCATCGTCGCGCTGCCCCTGGAACCCCGCAAGGGCACCGAAGCGCTGGCGAACTCCCAGGAGTTGGCGACCGCCTTCCGCCGGGCCGGCGCCCTCGTCGTGCTGGTGCGCGTCGAGCGTCCCGCCGTCGCCGAACAGCCGCCCGGCAGCGGACTGGTGGCCGGCCTGCGCGAGGACGGCGACCTGGAGGTGGTCAAGCGGACACTCGGCGCCTTCCAGGGCACCGGTCTGGACGAGCGGCTGCGGGAACGCGGCATCACCACCCTGGTCCTCGGCGGCATCGCCACCAACCTCGGTGTGGAGTCCACCGCCCGCGCCGCCGCCGACCTCGGCTACGACCTCGTCTTCGCCGAGGACACCATGGCCGCGTTCACCGCCGCCGAGCACGAGGCCTCGGTACGGCTGGACTTCCCGAGGCTGGGCACGGTGACGACAGCGGCCGGCCTCACCTTCGCCTGACCCGCCCCGAGGGACGAACAGGAGGCGCTCCCGGCCGGGCCCCCCGCCGCCCTGCCGCGGGGGCGTCAGCCCTGGGCGGCCGCCTCCCGCAGGGCGATCCGGTGCTCGCCCGCGTACACGTTCATCGAGCTGCCCCGCAGGAAGCCCACCAGGGTCAGACCGGTCTCCGCGGCCAGGTCCACCGCCAGCGACGACGGCGCCGACACTGCCGCGAGCACCGGTATGCCCGCCATGACCGCCTTCTGCGCCAGCTCGAAGGAGGCCCGGCCGGAGACCATGAGGATGGTCCGGGACAGCGGCAGCGCGTCGTCCCGCAGCGCCCGCCCGACCAGTTTGTCGACCGCGTTGTGCCGGCCCACGTCCTCCCGGGTGTCCAGCAGCTCGCCGTCCTCGTCGAACAGGGCCGCCGCGTGCAGGCCACCGGTCCGGTCGAAGACCCGCTGGGCCGCGCGCAGCCGGTCGGGGAGGGCCGCCAGCAGCCCGGGGGTGAGCCGGAGCGGGGGAGTGTCGGCGATCGGCCAGCGCGCGGTCGTCCGTACGGCGTCCAGGCTCGCCTTGCCGCACAGTCCGCACGAGGACGAGGTGTAGACGTTCCGCTCCAGGGTGAAGTCCGGGAGGGCGACACCGGGCGTGGTGCTCACGTCGACCACGTTGTAGGTGTTCGCCCCGTCCGCCGTCGCCCCCGCGCAGTAGACGATGTTCCGCAGGTCGGACGCGGAGCCCAGCACACCCTCGCTCACCAGGAATCCCGCCGCCAGCGCGAAGTCGTCGCCGGGGGTGCGCATGGTGATCGCGAGCGGCTTGCCGTTCAGCCGGATCTCCAGGGGTTCCTCGGCGACGAGCGTGTCCGGCCGGGTGGAGACCGCCCCGTCCCGGATGCGCAGGACCTTGCGTCGTTCCGTGACTCGTCCCATGTTCTGATCAGCCCCGGTTCTCTACGTGCTGGCAGCCGAAACGGCCCTTGATGCGGAAGTCGCCGTGGATCACCGGGTCGTCGTGCGGCGAGGTGACCCACACGCTCTCATTGTCCTGCACATGGAGCGCGCGGCCGCAGCCCACCCCACGGTGGGAGCGGGGCCGGGGCCCGGCCGCCCGAGCCGCGGTCCGGCGGCGGGTACGGGGACGGGGCGGGGCACGGCCCCACTCCGGCCCCGGCGGACGTCGAGGTGCGGATACGCGGACGTCCGAGGGTCTGACAGGAGCCGACAAACCCGGCGCGCGATTCCTGTGGCATCACCTGCCGCCGTACCCGTCGGTCACTGACCAGACTGAGGACCCGCTACGCACGGCAACGAGGGGACCCCCCGCATGAACGGCACGCGCATCGCCGCCATCGGTCACTACCAGCCCGCCCAGGTGCTCACCAACGACGAGCTGGCGGACATGGTCGACACCAGTGACGAGTGGATCCGCAGCCGGGTGGGCATCCTGACCCGGCACATCGCCGGCCCCGACGAGCCCGTGGACGAGCTGGCCGCGCACGCGGCCGCCAAGGCCCTCGCCTCGGCCGGCCTCACCCCCGGTGACATCGACCTGGTCCTCGTCGCCACCTCCACCGCCATCGACCGCTCCCCGAACACCGCCGCCCGGGTCGCGGCCCGGCTCGGCATCCCGCAGCCCGCCGCGATGGACGTCAACGTCGTCTGCGCCGGGTTCACCCACGCCCTGGCGACGGCCGACCACACCCTCCGGGCCGGCGCGGCCACCCGGGCCCTGGTCATCGGCGCCGACAAGATGTCCGACGTCACCGACTGGAGCGACCGCACCACGTGCGTCCTCGTCGGCGACGGGGCCGGGGCCGCCGTGGTCGAGTCGTGCGGCCCGCGGGAGGACCCGGGCATCGGGCCGGTGCTGTGGGGATCGGTGCCGGAGATGGGGCACGCGGTACGGATCGAGGGCACCCCGCCTCGGTTCGCGCAGGAGGGGCAGAGCGTGTACCGCTGGGCCACCACCCGGCTGCCGGCCATCGCCCGCCGGGTCTGCGAGAAGGCCGGGGTGGCGCCCGAGGACCTCGCCGGGGTCGTCCTGCACCAGGCCAACCTGCGGATCATCGAGCCGCTGGCCGAGAAGCTCGGCGCCGTCAACGCGGTGATCGCCCGCGATGTCGCGGAGTCCGGCAACACCTCGGCCGCCAGCGTCCCGCTCGCCTTCTCCAAGCTGGTCGAAAAGGGAGCGCTCAGCACCGGCGATCCGGTGCTGCTGTTCGGGTTCGGCGGCAACCTGTCGTACGCCGGGCAGGTCGTGCGCTGCCCCTGAAGCGCCCAGGGACGCCCGGCCGTACGCCGCCGGGCCGCCGCCGGGCGCTCGACCGCGGCCTGCCGCCCGATTTCCGGGCTTCCGCGCACCCCCGCCCCGGATCCCGTGCACCGTGGGAGACGAAGGACATCGACACCGGGCGTCCGGCGGCCACGCGTGCGGACCCGCCCAGGAGGGACCGCGATGCTGCCGACCGGACTGCCGCGGGGGGCCGTGCCCGGACTGGAACGGCCCGGGCCGCTGCGCGAGCGTGTGTACGAGGCGCTGCTGGAACTCATCACCACCCGCGCCCTGCGGCCCGGTCAGCACCTCGTCGAGAGCGAACTCGCCGGGCACCTCGGGGTCTCCCGGCAGCCCGTGCGCGAGGCACTGCAGCGGCTCAACACCGAGGGCTGGGTCGATCTGCGGCCCGCCCAGGGCGCGTTCGTGCACGAGCCGACCGAGACGGAGGCCGACCAGCTGCTCTCGGTCCGCACCCTGCTGGAGGCCGAGGCGGCCCGGCTGGCCGCCGCCCACGCCGACAGCGCCGGCATCGCCGTCCTGGAGGAGCTGTGCGCCGAGGGTGAGAAGGCGGTCGCGGCCGAGGACGTGGAACGCGCGGTCGCCCTCGACGCGGCCTTCCACGCCAAGGTGGCGGAAATGGCCGGCAACACGGTTCTCGCCCGGCTCGCGGCCCAGGTCGACCGCCGCGCGCGCTGGTGCTGCACCCCGGTGGCCCGCCGGCGCGGCCGTCAGTCCTGGATCGAACACCGAGAGCTGATCACCGCGATCGCCGCCCGTGACGAGCGGCGCGCCACCGGGCTGATGCGTGAGCACACCGAGCACACCCGGCGGTCCCGCCACGGGCGCGGCGCGGCCTGAGCGGCGTTCGCCGGACACCGGAGCGAAGCGGTCCCCCTTACGCCAGGTGCACGGAATCTCGCGGTCCGTGGGCCGGGGGCGGCGTGGCGGCCGGTCCGGCCCCGGGCGCCACCCACGGGGCGGATACGCAGGTGAAACGCACTCCGAAACCTTGGTATTGTTGTCCATGTCGCCGCGGGGAACACCCGGTCGGGCGACAGACACCTGGTCCGGGTGGCGGAATGGCAGACGCGCTAGCTTGAGGTGCTAGTGCCCTTTATCGGGCGTGGGGGTTCAAGTCCCCCCTCGGACACCAGTAGAGACCCCAGTTGATCTGGGGTTTTTCTGTTTCTCCGGCTGTGGCGTGACCAACCACGTGACCAACAGCCGAGCGAACTTCCTGGTCAGAGCCAGGGATGACAGGCCGATACGGGCAGCGCTGGAAGCGGCCAGCTTCTTCGCCCCCTCGGCGCGACGCCTGCCGTACCGCGCCATGGTGTAGCCCGGCGAGTGGTGCCGGGCGTTGGCCGAGACCTCTACCGGGTTCTCGTGGTTGTCGAGATCGTTCGTGATCTTCGATGCCCGCCAGTCGTGCAGCCGGAAGTTCTCCGGCAGGTGCAGACGGTTGCGTGCCGTCCGCCAGCGGGCCGACACCTTCTCGGGGTCCTGTGGTCCGCCCGCCTCACCCCGGTACAGCTTGAAGCCGTCGCGGGCGGACACAAGGTCATGGTCCACCCAGAGATCCCCGAGGCGTTCCCGCTCCGCGTCCTGGCGTTCCTTCTGCCACTTCAGGACGTTCATCAGGGCTTGGTCTACGTAGATGATCGCGTTGTCGTCGCCGTCCTTGGTGGGCTTCCGCAGCCGGTAGGTGTTGCCCTCTTCGACCACGACCCAGGCCAGTTCGATGGCGCACTCATCCCAGTGGATGAACGACCACTTCCACCCCAGCACTTCACTGCGGCGGCATGAGGTGGCCGCGTAGGCGGTCCACAGCGGGGCGTCCCGAAGACAGTGGTGGGTCCGCCCGTCGTCGCACGCCCGGTTGCCGCACGGCTCCCATACCTCCTTGTACCGGCACATCGGTGAGAGCGCCTGAGACAGGCGCACAGGGGCGCAGTCAGGCGCTCACCTCCGAGTGCACAGGGACGGGCGGGCGAACTCCAGTGAGCGTCTCCGCGCGGGCGACAAGGCGGGGCGCAAGGTCGGGATACCAGCCACGGGCTACGGCTTGCAGCATCTCGGCCAGGGCCGCGAGTTCCCCGATTCGGCCGGCGGGGGTGTCGAGGATCGGCGCGAACTCCTTGCGAATGCGGGCGGCTACGTCGGGAACAAGCAGGCTGTTGGCGTGGAGGAGTCCCGCGTCATAGCCGAAGGGCACCCGTCCCCACCGCTCCCAGTCCAGCAGGCACAGGGGCGCGGCGGTGAGATTGCCCCAGTGAAGGTCACCGTGACCGGTCACCCGCTCCACCTTGGCGGGGGCAGGGATGCCGAGGAACTGGGGGAAGGCTCGTTCGATCCACCCGTCCCGCACGGTTGCCTTCACTCCCTCCGCTTCAGCGAGGAGGGCAAGGGCTTGGCGAAGGTCCGCCCACCACTCGTCAGGCAACCCCGGGTCGTGGTCGATGTCGGCCCGGTCGGGGGACACGATGGGTTGCGTGAGGTAGTCCAGGACTTCCGACTCGAAGGCCCACTCGCCGTCAGTCCAGTCATGCACCGCGTACAGGTGGGGGCGGGGCACGCCGTCAGGCACCAGTTCCGAGGCACCGACGATGCCTTCCCCTGCCTTCCTGCCCGCGTGCCTCTTCGCCGTCCGGCTCACCCGTAGCCACCGGTCCCCCGCTCGGCGTCCGAGAGTGACACCGAGGAAGCCCCACGCCAGCGGCCCCGTGCAGGTGAGGCCCAGTGCCTTGGCCGCCCGGTCGTGGGCGGCCTCCATCAGGGCCTGCACCTCCTCATTCACCGGCGAGTTCATCCGTCACCCTCCTGAGTTCCTGGGCCGTCAGCGGCGCAGCCAGAGCCTTGGCCACATCGTCCCAGTGCTCGCGGGTGCTCGCGGAGGTGAGGACGGCATCGAGGCCGGGGCACGAGCCGGCGGCCAGCAGGGCAGCGGCTGCGGCTGACAGGCCGGGGCGGATGAGGTTCACCAGTGCGGATGTCATGGCGTCGAGGAGTTCGCCGCCGTGCAGGGGAGCGGAGCCGAAGGTGATCAGCCCCGCGTCCTTCGCTTGTACCAGTGGTCCGCCGCCGTTCAGGGCCTGTGTGATCGGGGCATCCATGATCAGGCTGACGGGCATCTGCAAGGCCGTGAAGTGGTGCTCGGCGGAACCGGCCGCCTGCCGGGCGAGCGTGAGCAAGTCGGGCACGCTGAGCGCTCCGGAGGTCAGGCCCGACCAGGTGGCGACGCCGTACCCGCCGATCCTGCCCGCATGGCTGAACTCTTCCAGCGCCGTGAAGGCTTCCCGTACACGCCCGTGCAGAACGGCACGGTCAAGGCCGTGCCCGTGGTGCTCGGGGTTGTGCACGAACACCAGGTCCACGCGCCCGAGCGCGGCCAACGACCGCTCCGTCTGCCAGCGGACGAAGCCCCGCTCAAGGCTGTGCCTACCGGCCGCCTCTCCCCGGGTGAGCACGCCCTCAGCCAGGGCGGTGCGGCCTTGTTCCTCCGTGAAGAACCCCGTCTTCGTGGCTACCCGCACGGTCGGGTACTCCCCGAGAACCGGGCGCAGTTCCTCCTGCGCCCGACCGTGGGCGTAGTGGGGTGCCGTGTCCACCCAGGGGCTACCGGCGGCCAGGGCGGTGCGTGCCGCCTGACTGACGGCACGCACGCGGTATGTCCCCAGGCAGAGCGCGGCGGTCACAGCGCCGTCCCCACGACTGCAACGGCGTGGCCGTCGATGAGGACGGAGACCAGTTCGGCCACCTCCTTGACCTCCAGCCCGGTGGAGTCGGCGAGTTCGCCCAGCGTGGTCGGCTGGTTGGTCAGCAGCGTGCCCAGCGCGGGAGCGGCGGACTCGGCGAAGTCCCACGCGGTACCGGCCGCCGAGAAGGTGACTGTGCCCTGTTCGCGGTCCGCCGTCAGGCGGCCCCTCGGAGTGGTGAGCTTGACCGTGATGTCCCGCTGGGCGGGGAGTCCGCCCACGTAGGGTAGGGACGGAATCGCGTGGCCCAGGTCCGTCGTGTCGATCGACTCCGCCCACCGCTCCACGAGGCGGGGGTCCGCCATCATGTCGGCCACCTCACGGCGCACGGCGTCGATGAAGTCCGACTGTTCCGCCAGCGAGCCGAAGCGCGGGATGTCCCTGCACAGCCCGAGGGACGCCCGGAGCTGATCGACGACCCACAGCATCAGGTCAGCCCCCGTGTGCGGGACCATGCCGAACGTCAGGTGAAGGGATTCCGTCCCCTGGTCAGCGGTGACCGCGTGCCACCAACCGCGCGGCAGGTAGAGCACGTCACCCGGGGACAGAACCAGGTCCGCCATCGGGTCGCCCTCCGGCTCCTCCGGCGACTCCACGTCCCGGAAGGTGGGCGCCTCACGGGTCATCCCCCACAGGCGCCACCGCTTCGAGCCGTGCAGTTGGACCACCACCACATCGTGGTCATCCCAGTGCCGGCCGAAGCCCTCCCGCTCGGTCCACGAGGCGTACACGTTGGCCTGCACGGAAGTTCCCAGGAAGCGTTCCAGCCCCTCAGCAGCCGCCTCCACAGCGGGGTGGATCTTCTCCACCGCACCGAGCACCAGCGACGCCCCGTCTCTGAGCTGAGCGTGGAAGTCGGACGGCTGGATACGGGACCAGGTGACCGCTCGGCGGTTCGTGGTCGGGATCGCGTAGCGGTGGAGCGGGACCATCTCCCCGTCGACCGACAGGCGCAGCCGGGGCGGCTCCAGCCGCTGCGTGGCAATGATCCGGTTCAGGTCGTCCCAGGAGAACAGGCCCGCCGTGTCGGCGGCTCCGGGGAAGTGCGCGTAGGAGCGGTGGTACGTCTGGGCGAGGAACGTGTCCCCGCCCAGACGCCCCGCCCACGAGGCTGCATCAAGCACCGTGGGCGCTCCCGTCAGTCGTTGCCGTCGGAACGGCCACTGCTGACGTCAGACTCCTGCTCGGCACGGGTGCGTGCGGCCACGATCTTCCGCTTCGCGACGAGCAGGCCACCCCCCTCGGGGGCCACCGAAGTGGTGTTCTCTTCCACCATCGGACTACCTCTCTTCTCGGGAACTCCCACCGGGAATCCGGCGGGAAGCATCAGGGACAGCGGCCAATGCGGTTACCAAAGAGCCACGGCGAGAACCAGGGCACAGCCGCCGAGGATCGCGGCCGGGTAGAGCGGCCCCGCGTACCGGCCAAAGTGGCGCAGTACCCAGTGGCCCAAGCGACGCATCACGTCACCTTCGGCTCCGCCGCCACGGGGCGGAGAGCGCTGGCAGGCAACGAACTGCGGCCCGTGCACCGAGGGCACCCGCACGGCGGGTACTTGGTCGGCGAACCCAGGATCACCGCATTGCGCGGCTCCACCTGCACCTCACGCACCGGGCCGTACGTCCGGCCGCCGTCGTACGACACCCGCAGAGTCATGCGCCCCGTCACGAGCGCACACCACCATCAGGGCCGAACGTCCGCCAGTACTCCAGCCCCCGACCTACGCCGTAACGCACCCGCTCTTCGTTTCGCTCGGCCGCTGTCATGGGGGAAATCATTGGCCCAGAAAGCGGCGGCTGTGTAGTTCTTTCCCGTCATGGACTAAAGATCATGAACGGCAGGCGGCAGCCCACTCCGTCAACAAGGCTCGCGCTTCGGCCCCGAACAGTGCGTACCCCTCCAGTGTCGAGAACAGTTCCAAATGCATTTCGATGTCGCGCGGATCTCTCAGGATCACGACACCAGTGGTGTTCTCCACAGTGGCCAGGGTGTTGTCGTAGACAGTGAAGGTGTCCATCGGAGCCATGGGCTTATATCCCGCGATTGGGATGACACCGAGCTTCACATTCGGTAGGTGGGTCAGTGAGGCCAGCCGGTCAATCTGCATCGCCATCGCGGCCGGGGGCAGGAGTGGCCACCTCACGGCCTGTTCGGTGAGGATGAAGGTGAACCGCTTCTTCGTGTCGTAAAGGACCTCCTGCCGCTCCAGCTTCCTCGCGATCGTCTTAGTGACATCGGCCGGGGAATGGGCGAGGCTGGCCCGGATGTACTCGGGGGTGGAGAGCAGTCCAGTAATCATCGAGAGCAGGAAGAAACGGAACTCGGTAGAGGAGGATTCAAGCGCGGCAAGTTCGGTCTGCTTCTTTTCCAGTCCTCTACGGCGCAGCGAGCGCAGGTCTTGCCACTCGGTATTGGCCAGCCTCGCGAGGGCAATGACCTCCTCGATGACCTCGGGCGGAGCAACGACAGCCCGGAGGATTCTCTCCAGGTCGAGCAGGCTCGGTTGCACTTTCCCGTTCTCGATTCGACTGATCTTCGACTGGGACATGTTGCAACGCCGAGCGAGCCGGTCCCCAGTGAGGCCGGCTCGCTTGCGTAGTTCTTTCAGCAGGGCGGCCAATTCTTGCTTCGGCTGCCCCAACTGTTCAGGGTCCAACGTCACTCGCTCACGTACTCCAGGAATGGAACCGACTCGGCAACGGCAATCCGCTTCCACTGCCGATACGGCTCAGGGTCACCCTCGTACAGTTCCCGGTTTATCTGCGTCCCGTCCTCCCGGTAGTTCATCAGGACCACCTTGGACTCATCGAACATCCAGAAGTCCCGATCCGGAAGCCCCGGGTTCTCTCGGTCGGTGAGGTCGAGAATGCGGATATCCTCGCCCGCCTTCACGTGGTGCCGGTAGTAATACTCGAACTCGAACCGGAGGTAGTCCGAGAGCGGGCGGGTCACGACGTGCACCCTGCCGACACTCTTCCCTTCCGAGGCCCATTGTCGAACCTCGTCCATCCAGGCCGACGTGTAATCGTCGGGGGATTCCTCTCCGGCGAGGAAGCGCTTCAGCTTCTCCGCTTCCTGGGGCATGGTGTAGACGGGCAGCGTTTCCAGCCGCCACGCCTCACGCTCCATGGAATCGAAGCAGTCATTCCACGCGTCACCATCCAAGTGCACGGAATGCCTCCCTTAGAACCGCCTCCGGGATTTCCACGAGCCCTTCCCCGGAGGGCGGGGTGAAGGCGTTGGACACATCGCCCTGTACGACGAACGATCCCGTGGCGGTGCGGTACACGTTCGGGCAGTCCTTCTCTCCGCACTCGCCGTTGCCGTTGCCCGTGAGCCGGGTGAGTGCCGAACGTTCGGACATGCCAAACCCCCTTGCTCTGGCCCCGGTTGGGCCGCCTGCCCACCGACAGTAGAGGGGGTGGCGCTACGCGTCTATGCGTGAACGCGACTATGCGTGTCCTTGCATAAACAGGTCCCCAACCGCCCCGGCCACCCCCGGTACGCGGTCACGTACGCGCCCGTGCAGACTGGGCGTAGCCCCGTGGCGCGGTCCAGGAAGCCTGACCAGGGACGGACGCCGAGGAGGGTTGGTCACGTGACCAACGCATGACCAACAGGGGCCCGAGAGGGCCTGAAGCAGCAGGAAAGAACAGGAGAAACGCCCGCCGAAATCAAGCCTGTCGACGGGCGTTTCCCCAGGTCAGAGCGGTTGTGGGCTGGTGCCCGAGAGGAGAGTTCAAGTCCCCCCTCGGACACCAGCAAAGACCCCTGTTCATCAGGGGTCTTTTTGCTTTCCCCGATCGCGCCGGGCCGCTCACGCCGCACGATGTCCGATTCATTACGTTCATTCCGTTGGTCGGATTGATTAAGCAGCCTTGTTTCATTGGTCTTGACCAATACTCGGGCGCTTGGCATGCTGGCGATGGCCGTAACCGATCATGTGTTCTCATGATGTGAGACATTCCCTCGGATATGTGCCGTGTCTTGGCGTCAAAAGCTCAATCGCTCGTCTCGCGATCCGAGGCCGCATCGGTCTCAGTCATCGGACAATCGGAAGTCCGATCAGGCGATCATTGCGAGAGCAAATGCTATGCCCCCCACGTTGATGCATCAGGTCCGCACCATCAGTGCCGAGGTCAATGCCGCCCTCACGAGCAGCCTGTGGACTGTCAGGCAACAGGAGGTTCGCGTCAGACGTGCAAGGAAATCTCACCACCCCGAGAGCCGTTCCCGTCGCGGTGCCCGAGCGTGATTCCCCGGGGCGCACGGCCGACCTGTGGGCCCGGGTGGCGCTGCCGGCGGCCTCGCCCGAGCCGCCCGCCGGGCCCGTCGTGGCCCCCGGTCTCCGTCTTGCCCTGTCCCTGCTGGAAGAGGGCGTGCTGACCAGCCGCGCCAACCGGTCCTGCGGTTCGTACGTGGCGCGGGCGGTACCGTCGGCCGGAGCCGTGTACCCGTACGAGTTCGCCGTTCTCGCCATGGAGAACGGCGCGCCGGCGGCCTTCCGTGTCGACGCCGACCGCCGTACCTGTGCCCGAGTGGCCGTCGGTGCCCGCGTCACCGCCGCACTGGACGCCTCCACGCTGTCCGTCCCGGAAAACGGCGGGGCGCTGGTGATCACGCTCACCCGACCGTGGCTTTCCATGCGCAAATACGGAGACCGGGGATACTTGTACACCCAACTGGATGCGGGGCATGCGGCGGGAAATCTGCAACTCGCCGCAGTCAGCCGTGGCGCGGCGGGGGCGCTACGGCTGCGATTCCCCAGGGAATCCCTCTCCGAATTACTGAAGGCGGGCGAGAACTGCCGGGAAATCTACTCGGCGAACCTGATAGCGGCCGGCCCCGCCGACGAGTCCTGGACCCGCTGGACCGTGCATGACGACACCGACCGGGAGCTGCGCGGGCCCGTCTGGCGCTCATGGCTGGAGAGCACCTGCTGGGACTCCCTCGCCGGGTGGACCGAGCACTCCGGCTCCCCGGCCCCGCGGACCGTACCCGCACCCCTCACACGAGTCCGCACCGGCCGGAACGCGCCCGGAGACCGCGGCGGACTGGGCGACCCCTCCACCTGGCCGGACCTGATCGGAACCCGGGCCTCCAGCAAGGCGTTCACCGGCGAACCCGTCCCCGCCACCGCCGTCCGGCAGGCGGTCTCGGCTCTGTCGACGCCGCTGGAGACCGATCTCCCCGACCCCTCGCCGCTGTCCGCGACCCTGGTCCTGCGGTCGGCGACGGAACCCGGGCAGGCCGGGGTGTACCGGCTGCACACCGGCGAGCGGCACCCGGGGCCGCTGCCCTCCACCGACGAGGTGGCCCGTGCCTGCATGCAGCAACGAGCCCTCGCCGGCGCCGCCGCCGTCCTGCTGCTGCACGTGCCGCGCACCTCGCTCGCCGGGGCCGGCTCGACCCCCGGCGCCGAGAACCTGCGGGAGCTCGCCTTCCGCTGCGGCGCCCTGGGCCAGCTGCTCTACCTGGGCGCGCACCGCGCCGGGGTCGGGGTGACCGCCATCGGTGGATTCGACGCGCCACTGTGGCGCACCCTGGCGGGGCTGCCGGAGGACGAAGAGGTCCTGTACGCCCTGCTCCTCGGCCGCCCGGACGACTCGGGCATCAAGTTCGACCGGCTTGCCACGGCGCACGCCCAGAACGAGCGGTGATCCCGATGCGCACCGTCCTTCCCGAACTCCTCACCGAGGTCCTCGCCCGCCACGGCGACCGCGTCGCCGTCACCGACGCCGACGGCTGTCTCGGCTACGCCGAACTCGCCGGCCGGGCCCGCGCCGCGGCGGACAGGCTCACCCGGTACGGCGAGCGGGGCGAGCCCCTGCGGGTGGGGCTGTACGCCACCAACTCCGTCGAGTACGTCGTCGGATACCTGGCGACGCTGTTCGCCGGAGCGGTGCCCTTCCTGGCCGACTCCGCCTTCGGCCCGTACGAACTCTCCCGGATCGCCGAGGACTGCGGGCTGGATCTGCTGATCCACGCCCCGAGCGCCGACGTCCGGGCGGTCGCGGCCGAGACCCTCACCGACGACGGCGAGTTCGGCTACCTCACGGTCAGCCGCGTACGCCCCTACGACACCCCCCGTCCGCCGCTGCTGGACGACACCGAGGTGTGCCGGTTCACGTCGGGCTCCACCGGCCGGCCCAACTGCATCGAGTTCTCCGGCGCGGCCGTCTCCGCGGCGGCCGCCAACTGGGCGAAGGGCACCGGTCTCACGGCCGAGGACCGGATCGCCTGCTTCGCCGCGCTCTCCAACGGCCTGGCCTTCAACACCTCGCTGCTGGCGGCCTTCCTGCCGGGCGCCTCGCTCCACCTGTCGCACGGGCTGCCCACCGCCTCCCGGGTCGTACGGCTGCTGGAGAACACCGCCGCCACCCGTCTCGTCGCCTTCCCGGCGCTCTACGAGTCGATCGTGCGGCGTTCCCCCGAGGAGGGCTTCGCCACCGTCCGCACCGCGATCTCCTCCGGCGCTCCGCTGCGCGAGACCGTCCGCGAGGAGTTCACCCGCCTCACCGGCGTGCCGATCCACAACTACTACGGGGTCGCCGAGACCGGGCCGCTGACGTACGCCCCCGACGGGGACGGCAGCGGACTCGGAGCCCCCTTGCCCGGTGTGCACCTGCTCGCGGAGGAGCGCGGCATCCGGGTCCGCAGCGAGTCGATGGGCTCGCGCTACCTCAACGCCCCCGGCCTGTTCGAGAAGCGTGTCGACGACGAGGGCTACTACCACACCGGCGACCAGGGCCGGCTGCTCGACGGCGCGCTCCACCTGACCGGGCGCACGAGCAGGCTGGTCAACGTGGGCGGGCGCAAGATCGACCCGATCGAGATCGTCGACGTGCTGCGCACGGCCCCCGGGGTGCTGGACGCGGTCGCCTTCGAGGCGGAGAACCAGCACGGCGAACCGGCCCTCGCCGCCGTCGTCGCCGTCGAAGCCGGCGTCACCGCGCAGTCCCTGCGCACGCACTGCGCGGCGACACTCCCTTCGTTCAAAGTGCCCGGAATCCTCCGCCTGGTGGACCGGATACCGGCGAACTCGATCGGCAAGCCGTCCATCGAGCGCCTGCGGCGCCTGCTCAGCACCCCCCAGAGCAACTGAACCTCCCTTCGACCCACAGGAATTCCTCATGGACAGCAGCGCTCTCCGCAGCAAGATCCTCGACCTCGCCATCGCGGCGGGGGACGGCAGCGTCACCGCCGACGAACTCGCCGCCACCGGCTACTCCCTGCGCGACGTCGGCTACACCTCGCTCTCCTACATGCGCCTGATCGACAGCATCGAGAACGAGGTCGGCGTCTACCTGGACCCGGAGGCGGCCATCGAGCACTACGAGACCATCGACAGCGTCACGGCCCTGGTGGTCGCCGGCGGAGCGGTCGCCGATGCCTGACACACCCGCGAGCGACGGTCCCACCATCGGGATCGTCGGCCTCGGGCGGCTCGGCTCGGCCCTGACGACGGTCTGCCGGGCCGACGGCACACGGGTCTGCCTCACCGCCACCCGCAGTGGCGGCTGGTCCGCCGAGGCGGTACCCGACGTGCTCGTCGACGCCAGCGCCCCCGAGGCGCACCCCGACGTCCTCGACTACTGCGCCACGCATCGGGTGGCACTCGTCGCCTGCGTCTCCAATCTGACGGACACCCAGTGGAAGGCACTGGAGGAGCTGGCCGGCACGGTGCCGGTGGTCCGGGCCACCAACCTCTCCTTCGCCCACTACCTCCAGGCGCGCATCGCCGAGTTCACCGCCGCCCTCACCACGGGCCGGTTCGCCGCGGCCACCACCGTCCGGGAGCGGCACCCGCTCGGCAAGGCACACCGGCCGAGCGCCACCGCGCTGGCGCTCGCGGACACCTGGGCCGCGGCGAGCGGCCGCGCGGTGGCCGACATCGCCGACGAGCGGTCCGGACTGCCGGTCAGCGAGCACGAGTTGACCCACACCTGGGACGGCGAGTCGTTGCACGTGCGGCACCACGTCGGCAGCTGGACGGTGCCGGCACGGGGCGCCCTGGCCGCCGCCGGCTGGGCGCGCGCCGCGTCCCCCGGCCTCGTCACCATGCGGACCGTCTACGACGACCTGACAACGAGGAGCACGACATGAGCACCGACGAACCGCAGCCGCTGAACCCGGCCGAACGCCGGCTCGTCCTCCAGGTGGCGATCGGCGCCCGGATGCTCTCCCTCGACGGCCACGACGACTTCAACCAGGGCCAGATCTCCGCCCGGATACCCGGCCGGGACGAGTTCTTCATCAAGGGCGCGCTGGTCGGGTTCGACGAGGCGGCCCCGCAGGACGTGGTCCGCTGCCCGGTGGACCACACGCTGCCCGCACCGCCGCCGGCACCCCCGGAACTGCCACTGCACCAGGCCATCTACCGGGCCCGCCCGGACGTCAACGGCATCGTCCACAGCCATGCGCCGTACACCCTGCTGTTCGGCGCCACCGACCTGCGGATGCGCCCGGTCTCGCACGACGGCGCCTACTTCCGCGACCGGATCGGCCTGTTCACCGAGACCAGCAACACCGTGCTGGACATCGGGACCGGCGACCTCATCGCCAAGGATCTCGGTGACCACCCGGCCGTCCTGCTGCGCAACCACGGTGGAGTGATCGTCGGCAAGAGCGTGCGGCACGCCTCCGTGTTCGCCCAGGTACTGGAACGGGCCTGCCGCCTTCAGCTGACCGCCGAGAGCACCGGCGTCCCGTACACCTGGTCCACCGACCAGGACGTCGCCGCGAAGCAGGACTTCATCTACGCCGACCTCTCCGTCCGCTCGTACTGGGACTACGCCGTACGCCGGGTGGGCCGGCACTGGCCGGAGACCGCCGACTGGGGCCGTGGCTGACCACGTCACCCGCACGGTCTCCACCGGCGGAAGGACCCGCCGCCCCCGCCGGCGGGCGGACCGTCGTGCCCCCGCCGGGCGAGGCCACGGCCCGCCCGCTCAGCCCACCACATCCGACACCCACGGAGGTCGTCCGTTGAAGGTCCAGCGCATCCTGCCCACGGAGGAGGCGGCCGATCTGCTCGGCCTGGTCCGGGAGATCGCGGCCGGTGAACTCGCGCCCGGTGTCGAGGCGTTCGAAGCGGCCCACGAGTTCCCCCGGGAGATCGTGCGCACCCTGGGCAAGGCCGGCCTGCTGAGCCTGCCGTACCCCGAGGAGTACGGCGGCGGCGGTCAGCCGTACGAGGTCTACCTCCAGGCGCTGGAGGAGATCGCCTACCACTGGTTCGGAGTGGCCGAGGCGGTCAACGTGCACAACCTCGCCTGCTTCGGCACCGCCACCTACGGCACCCCGGCCCAGCGCGAGGAACTGCTGCCCGGCATGCTGAGCGGCGAACTCCTCGGCGCGTACTGCCTGTCGGAGGCGGAGGCCGGTTCGGACGCGGCCTCGCTCACCACCCGGGCGGTGCGGGAGGACGACGGCTACCGCGTCACGGGCACCAAGTCCTGGGTCACCCACGCCGGACACGCCGACTTCTACAACGTGTTCAGCCGTACCGGCGGCCCGGGAGCCCGGGGGCTGTCCTGTCTCGTGGTCCCCGGCGGCACCCCGGGCATGGTGGTGCACGAGCCGGAGCGGAAGCTGGGCGTCTGGTCCAACCCCACCGCCCAGGTCGGCTTCGAGGACGTCCGGGTGCCGGCCGAGCGGCTGATCGGACGCGAGGGCAAGGGCTTCCTGATCGCGATGGGCGCGCTGGACTGCGGCCGGCTGGGCATCGCGGCCTGCGCCGTCGGCATCGCCCAGGCCGCCGCCGACTACGCCGTGCGGTACGCCAGGGAACGCCGGCAGTTCGGGCAGCGGATCATCTCCTTCCAGGGGATCGGCTTCCTGCTGGCCGACATGGCCACGCAGATCGCCGCGGCACGGGCGCTCACCCTGGCGGCCGCCCGCCTGAAGGACGCCGGCCGGCCGTACTCGCTGGAGGCGGCGAAGGCGAAGCTGTTCGCCACCGACGTGGCGATGAAGGTGACCACCGACGCCGTGCAGGTCCTCGGCGGCGCCGGATACGTCGCCGACCATCCGGTGGAGCGCTGGATGCGCGAGGCCAAGCTGCTGCAGATCGTGGAAGGCACCAACCAGATCCAGCGCCTGGTCATCTCACAGGGCCTGGACTAGCGCCCCTCGCCCGGATCACGCCGCACTCGCGGGCCCGCACCGCGCCCTGCCCCGGCCCGATCCGGCCCGATCCAGACGAAAGACCCCAGCCGTCTCGGCGTGTCCGGCCCGATGCCGGCCGACGGCGTACGAGGCAACGCGAGGAAAGGTTCGGAAACACGATGACCACGGTCGAGGAGCGGACCATCAGACTGGACTCCGCGAGGGCCGGGACCGGCCCGGCCACCTGGGGGCAGCGGGCGATCTGGGGTGTCGTCACGCGGCTCGGTGACGACGCCCCCAGGTACAACCTGCGGCTCGACCTCCCCCTCACCCCGCCCCGCCCCGCCTCCCGCGTGCTCGCGGACCTGACGGAGCTGCTCCGGATGCACGACAGCCTGCGCACCAGGCTCCTGCCGCACGGCGAGGACGGTCTGGAACAGGTCGTCGACGGGACGGGCGAGCTGCCGGCGCGGGTCCGCACGTGCGCCGCGGCCGAGGCCCCGGCGGTCGGTGAGGCCCTGATGGAGGAGTTGGCGGGGCGCCCCTTCGACCACGCGCGGGAGTGGCCGTTCCGGGTCGGGCTCGTGGAGTGCGAGGGGCTGGTCCACCGGCTGGTGCTGGCGGCCTCGCACACCGCGATGGACCTGTGGGGGGAGGGCCGGATGCTCCGCGACCTGGAGCTGATCGAAGCGGGGGAGTCCGCCGAGTCGCTGCTGGCGGCCCGCCCCGCCCTGCAGCCGCTTCAGGCCGCGGCGGTCCAGTCGTCGCCGCTCGGCCGGCGCCGGGACGAGGCGGCCCGGCAGCACTGGTGCGAGCGGCTGACCGCCGGCCCCCGGCGGATCTTCCTGGACCCCGCGGCGCCGGAACTCGCGGCGACCGACCCGGGCCGGCTGTTCCCCAACGCGCTGCTGCGCTCTCCCGCGCTGGCGGTCGCCGTCGAGCGGGTGGCGGCGGAACTGGGGGTGAGCGATGCCGCGGTGCTGCTGGGGGCGGCCTCCCACCAGCTGGCCAGGATGTCCGGGAGCAGCGACGTGCTGTTCCAGGTGGTGGTCAGCAACCGGTTCCAGCCGGCCGCCTCCGAGTCGGTCAGCACCATGGCGCAGGAAGCCGTGTTCCTCCTCCGGGACGCGGACAAGGACTTCGAGGACGCGGTGCGGCGGACCCGGTCCGTCTCGTTCACCGCGTTCCGCCACGCCGGATACGACAAGTGGGCGCTGGACCGGGAGGTCGCGCGGCTGGTCGAGCGCGGCGAGGCCGCCGACCACTCGTGCTGGTGGAACGACACGCGGGACCCGGGCATCGGACCGTTCGACACCGTCGAACGGCCGCGGTCCGCGCTGGGCGAGCTGACCGGCCGGACCGAACTGAGCTGGCCCACGGAGTTCCTGCCCCGGGCGAACGTCTCGGTGGCCGTCGACGTGCTGACCGCCCCCGGCGCCCTGGAACTCTGCATGACCGCCGACCCGGCCGTCCTCACCCGCGACGGCATGGAGCGGTTCCTGCGCGGGGTCGAGGGCCTGATCGTCGCCGAGGCCGTCGCCCGGGAGGACGCATGACCATGAGATACGCCGGAATCGCCTGGACGGACACGGGCTACCGGGTCGAGGTCCTCGACGGCGCGGGACGCCGGGTGACGGAGCCCAGCCGCTGGAGCGCGGACCGGGTCGCCGAACTCATCGCCTGGCTCGCGGAGCTGGGCCGGGAGCAGCCGCTCGCCGCGGTGTTCGACAGCACCAACGGCCTGCTGGACGGGCCGATGACGGCGGCCGGCCTGGAGGTCTACCGCGCCGACCCCTGGCTGCTGCCGGCCCGGCCGCGGTTCGGCTCCGTCGCCGCACACCGGCTGGCGGAACAGGCCCGGCGCACACCCGGCGCGCTGGCCCGGGTGACCGCCGAGGGGGGCACCCTGACCGGCCGCGCCGACGAGTACTTCGACGGCGTGCGGCGCAGCGAGCCGGTCCGGGCGGAGCTGACGGCGGCCGGACGCTGCTTCGAGCACGGCCGCCGGGACACCCCGCGGGTCGCCCTCACCTTCGACGACGGCCCCGATCCGGTGCACACCCGGCGGATCCTGGAGATCCTGGACCGCTACGGCGTCCGGGCGACCTTCTTCTGCGTCGGCCACCATGTCGCGGCGCTGCCCGACGAGGTGCGCCGGATCGCCGCGGCCGGCCATGAAGTCGGCAACCACTCCTGGTCGCATCCCTTCCTGCCCGACCTGACACCGGATCAGCTGCGGGAGCAGCTCGACCGGACGACGGACGCGGTGGCCCGGGTGACCGGCGAGACTCCGGAACTGTTCCGGCCGCCGTACGGAGCGCTGACCCCGGAGGTGCTGGCCGCCCTCGCGGGGCATCCGACCACCATGACGCTGTGGGACGTGGACTCCCGCGACTGGGCCAGGCCGGGGCCGGAGCGGATCGCCGCGACCGTACTGGAGGGCGCCGGGCCGGGCTCGGTGGTGCTGATGCACGAGGGCGCCGGCGACCGCGGCCAGACCGTGCAGGCCCTTCCGTCGATCGTGGAGGGCCTGCTCGAACGCGGCCTGGAACCGGTCACCGTGGGAGAACTGCGCGCACCGTCCGCCCGACCCAGGGCCGACCCCCGCCCCGGGGCCGGCCCCCGCCCCGCGGCCACCCCCGGCTGACCGGCCCGGCCCCGGCCGGACCGGTCAGCCGGAGCCGAGGCGTCCGCGCACCGCCGGCCGCGCCCACCGGCTCGTGACTCGCCGCGACCCGCTTCGCCCCCCCCGCGCGGAGCGCACAGCCGGCGCGTTCGCGTCCGCGCCCCGGGAGCCACCGCGGGCGGCACCCGACCACGAAGATCACGATCTACGGCTGGAGCATGGAATCGTCATGAAGGATCGCTCGGCAGAACCCACTGCGGCGGTGACGTCTTCGCAGCACCCGGACCGGCCCGCCGACGCGCCGCCGGCCGGGGAACCGGCGATCTGGTCCCGTAACTTCCAGTACTACTTCACCGCCCGCAGCGCGGGCCTGCTCGGCTGGGCCATGCTGCCGGTCGCGGTCTCGGCCGGACTACTCAGCGCCGGGTACGGCGTGAGCACCGCGGGGTACTCGATGGCCTTCCTGGTCGGCCCCTTCGCCGGGCTGGTGCTGTTCGGCGGGGTACTCGCCGACCGCTTCACCGCCCGCCGGATGATGATCGCCTCCGACCTGGCCAACCTCACCACCCACGTGCTGCTCTCCGTCCTCTTCATCCACGGCATCGACCGTCTCTGGCACCTGTACGCGCTGCTGATGGTGGCCGGCACCGCCAACGCGATGTTCCAGCCCGGTGCCTCCTCGACCGTCCCCCTGGTGGCCCGGGACGTGCAGGGGGCCAACGGGGTGCTGCGCATCTCCGAGGCGCTCACCGCGCTGGGCGGCCCGGCGCTGGCCGGTGTGCTGGTCGGAGTCGGCGCCACCGGCTGGGTGATGGTGATCTCCGCCGTCGCCTACGGGACCAGCGCCTTCTGCCTGTTCGCGCTCCGGCTCGGCGCGGTGCCCGCCCCGCCGGCCGGCGACAGCCTGTGGCACAACCTGGTGGTCGGCTGGCACGAGTTCCGCAGCCGCAACTGGCTGTGGGGCGTGATCGTGATCTGGATGTTCTTCGCCGTGCTCTCCTGGGGGCCGCAGCTGTCGGTCGCCGCCGGGGTGATCGTGCCCGCGCACGGTGCCACCGCCTTCGGCCTGCTCAACTGCGCGTTCGGCGCGGGCACCGTGGCCGGCGGGGTGCTGGCGATCCGGTACAAGCCGGTACGGCCGCTCGCCGCCGGGGCGGTGGCGATGCTCGCCTACCCGCTCTACCCGCTCGGCATCGTCCTCGACTGGCCGGTCTGGCTGCTCGCCGCCGCCCAGGTCGTGGTCGGCGTCGGCATCACCTTCTGGGGCGTCATGTGGGCCACCACCGTGCAGACCCAGGTGCCGGGCGAGGTGCTCAACCGCGTCCACGCCTACGAGGTCGCCGGGTCCGTCGGCATGTTCCCGGTCGGCAGCGCGCTGGCCGGTCCGGCCGTCGGGGCGTTCGGCACCGACCGGGTGCTGGAGGTGGGCGTCGTGGTCGCCCTCCTCACCGCCGCCGCCCTGCTGACCGTCCACCCGATCCGCACCCTGGGCCGGATACCGGACCGCGCCTGACCGGTGCGGCCGGACGGGCCCGGCGGAAAACCGGTACCCGTCCTCCGGTCCGTTTCCTAGACTCGCCCTGCACCGAGCGCCGTCACCACCCTGGGGCGGCGCCTGTCGACCGACACAGAGGGGAGCCCGGCCGTGCGCGCACGCACCGCTGTCGTCGCTCCCCGTTCCCGGTACGAGGTGATCCTGGTGTCCTCGGCCGTCCGGTGTCCGCTGCGCGGCCGGCACCGGATGCCCGTGACGCCCCGCTGACCCCGGCGCTCCGCCCGGCACCGTCCGGCCGCCGCCGTACCGTCCGCCCCACCGGCACACGGGGAATCGCGCTGCCCTTCTCCAGCACCACTTCCCGAAAGGCACCGGGCCGTGCGCACGCACATCGACACCCTCGCCGCCGTCCGCAACCTCGGCATCCTCGCCCACGTCGACGCCGGCAAGACCACCGTCACCGAGCGGATCCTGTACGCGACGGGCACCACCCACAAGCGGGGCGAGGTGCACGACGGCACCACCGTCACCGACTTCGACCCGCAGGAACGCGACCGTGGCATCACCATCTTCGCCGCCGCGGTCAGCTGCGCCTGGGACGGCCATCGCGTCAACCTCATCGACACCCCCGGCCATGTCGACTTCGCCGACGAGGTCGAGCGCTCCCTGCGCGTCCTGGACGGGGCGGTCGCCGTGTTCGACGCCGTCGCCGGGGTCGAACCGCAGAGCGAGTCGGTGTGGCGGCAGGCCGACCGGCACGGCGTCCCGAGAATCGCGTTCGTCAACAAGCTGGACCGCGCGGGCGCCGACCTCGACCGGGCGGTCGGCTCGATCCGCGACCGGCTCCATCCCGCCCCGCTCGTCGTCCAGTTGCCGATCGGCGCCGAGGACGGCTTCACCGGTGTGGTGGACCTGGTGCGGATGCGGTCCCTGGTGTGGGGCGACGGGGACGGCACGGCCGTGGCCGGCGCGGTGCCCGGGGAACTGCGGGAGGAAGCGGTCCGGCGCCGGCGGGCGCTGGAGGAGGCGGTCGCCGAACGGCATCCGGCCGCGCTGGAGGAGTTCTGCGACCGCGAGACCCTCTCGGCCGCGACCCTCACCGCGGCCCTGCGCGACCTCACCCGCAGCGGCGACGGCGTGGTCGTGCTGTGCGGCTCCGCCTACCGCAACCGCGGCATCGAACCGCTGCTGGACGCGGTGGTGGCCTACCTGCCGTCGCCGCTGGACGTACCCGCCGTACGCGGTGTCCACGGCGGTGCCGAGCAGCGACGGGCCGCCGATCCCGAAGGCCCGTTCGCGGGGCTCGTGTTCAAGGTGAACGCGACTGCCACCGGGCGCCTGGCCTATGTGCGCGTCTACTCGGGCACGGTCGGGAAGGGCGACGTGGTGCGGGACCCGGGCGGCGGACGTACCGAGCGGGTGGCGCGGATCCTGCGGGTCATGGCGGACCGGCACGTCCAGCTGGACCGGGCGGTCGCGGGTGACATCGTCGCGCTCGTCGGCGTGAAGTCGGCGCGGACCGGCGCCACGCTGTGCGACCCCGGTGCCCCGCTGCTGCTGGAGCCGCCGGTGGCCGCGGAACCGGTGGTGTCCGTGGCGGTCGAGGCGCGGCGCGGCACGGACACCGGCCGGCTCGCGGCGGCTCTCGCCCGGCTCGCGGAGGAGGACCCCTCGCTGGTGGTGCGCACCGACGCCGAGACGGGACAGACGGTGCTGTCCGGCATGGGCGAACTCCACCTGGAGGTCGCGGTGGAGAAGATCCGCCGTGACGGCGGACCGGAGGTGGCCGTGGGCCGCCCGCGGGTCGCCCACCGCGAGACGGTCGCCGCCGGTGTGCGCGGCTTCGTGTACCGGCACGTCAAACAGGACGGCGGGGCAGGGCAGTTCGCGCATGTCGTCCTGGACGTGGAGCCGCTCGGTCCCGAACCGGGCGTCACCGGCTTCGAGTTCCGGTCCGCCGTGGTCGGCGGGCGGGTGCCGCAGGAGTACGTGCGCGCGGTGGAGGCCGGGTGCCGGGACGCCCTCGCCGAGGGACCGCTCGCCGGTCATCCGGTGACCGGGCTGCGGGTCACGCTCACCGACGGCTCCACGCATGTGAAGGACTCCTCCGACACGGCGTTCCGCACCGCGGGCCGGCTCGGCCTGCGCGAGGCCCTGCGGGCGTGCACGCCGGTGCTGCTCGAACCGGTCGCCGAGGTCACGGTGACCGTGCCGGAGGACGCGGTCGGCGGGGTCCTCGGGGACCTGGCCGCCCGGCGCGGCCGGGTCGGCGGTTCGGAGACCCGCGGCGGCGCGGCCGTACTGACCGCGACCGTGCCGCTGGCCGAACTGTTCGGCTACGCCACCCGGTTGCGCGGGCGCACCCAGGGCCGGGGCACCTTCACCACCCGGCCTGCCGGCTACGCACCGGCACCGGCACCGGTCCGGTAAGGGGCACGCCCCCGGCACCGCACCGGCACGGCATCGCACCGGCACGGCACCGACACCGGTGCCGGTGAGGGTTCCGCGCCGGCCCGCACCACGAGCCACCCCGGCCCGTGGTGCGGGCCGTTCCCGGAAGACGCCGACCGCACCGGCGCCATATTGTGACGACCGGTCCAAAACGGCTAGGTTTCCCCCATGGCCCGACCGAGGACGTTCGACGAGGAGCGGGCCCTGGACGCGGCGATGCACATCTACAACACCTTCAAGAGCAAGCACGAGCTGTTCCAGCGCGCCCTGCACCGCTATCTGACCACCATGAACGAGGCCCAGCTGGCCGTGCTGGAGGATCCCGCGCGCAGCGGCGCCGACCGCATCCGGGCCCTGTTCGTCCTGGTGCTCGACGGCGACGCGGGGAACCGGCCGGCGGGCCGGAGCCTGGGCTGTCTCTCCGTGAACACGACGGTCGAACTGGCGGGCCGGGACGCCGTCGCGGCCGGGATCCTGGAGCGCGACACGGCTCTCCGGCTGGCGGCGCTGCGCGCGACGGTCGAGGCCGGCCGGCGCGACGGCAGCATCACCTCGCCCCGGGACGCCGGAGACCTGGCCCGGTTCCTCAACGCCACCGTCGCGGGCCTGCGGGTCTCCGCGCAGGGCGGTGCCGACCGTGCCGCCCTGGAGTCCGTCGCGGCGATCGCCCTGGACGCCCTGACCACCTGACCCGTCCAGTCACCTGACCGGGGCCGTCCGACTGTCCCGTCCGCCGGCCTCCATCCCTCTGTTCCCGTCCATCCGGCCGGTCCCTTCCGCCCGCCGGGCGGCGACTTCACCCGGCGTCCGGCTGCCCGCTTTTTGAACCGAGCGATCTAAAACGCATCACGCCGCGCCGCCGCCATGGCGCTCGGCGGGCCGGTGCTCACCGTGGCCGTGATGAGGCTCCCGCCCCGCACCGCCCTCCTCGTGCTCCTCGCCGTCTTCCTGGCCGGCAACGTCCTCGCCGCCACCGCGACCGGCTACGGCGTCATGCTGACCGCCCGCATCGTCACCGGCGTCGCCTCCCAGGCCTTCTTCGGCGTCGCCCTCTCGCTGTGCGCCCGCCTCACCCGGCCCGAGATCCGGGGCCGGGCCGTCGCCGTGGCACTGAACGGCCTGATGCTCGGCACCCTGCTCGGCCTGCCGCTGTCCACCCTGATCGGCGAACGGCTCGGCTGGCGCGCCGCGTTCTGGGCCGTCTCGGTGCTCGCCCTGGCCGCCGGCGCGGCCACCGCGGCCGGCGTGCCATGGCTCGGCCCCGCCCCGAGCGGCGGCCTGCGCGCCGAGGCCGGGGTCTTCGCGCGGCCCCGGCTGTGGCGGGCGCCGGCCACCAGCACGCTGGTCATCGGAGCCACCTTCGCCGCCTTCAGCTACTTCAACCCCATCCTCACCGGCCTCACCGGCTTCCCGGCGGCCACCGTTCCGCTGCTGCTGATCGCCTACGGCGCCGCCACCGCGGTCGTCGGCCGGCTCGCCGACCGGTACGCCGTGCCGGTCCTCGCCGTGGGCCTGCTGCTCAACCTGCTCTTCCTCGGCGGCTTCGCGGTGCTCGCCGACGCGCCCGTCCCCGCGGTGGTCTGCCTGCTGGGCATCGGTCTGGTGGGCGTCACCATGAACCCGGCGATGGCCACCAGGGTCCAGCGCGCAGGCAACGCCGGCCCGCTGGTCAACAGCGTCCACACCTCGTTCATCACGCTCGGCGTCATCGTCGGCTCCTCGCTCGGCGCCGTGGCCCTCGACGCCCGGGGCCTGCGCGCCCCGCTCTGGCTCGGCGCCGCCCTGGCCGCCCTGGGCCTGCTCACGGTCCTGCCCGAACTGCGCCGCACCGGCGGGCCGGCGCGGCGGGGCGGAACCCCCGTGGCCCACGGCGCCGCGGCACCGGAGGTCCGCGAGACGGTCCGCCGGGGCTGACCCGGCACCACGGAAAGGCGCCCGGGGGCCGGGGTGAGCTCGGCCCCGGACTGGCACCCGCGGCCGGTCCGGACCGGATCGGGCTGTCGAATCCCTTGACGACCGCCCCTCGTACGGATTAACTCACGTCCTAAATTAAGTCATGAGTGCAATCCCCGAAGGGACACCGGGAGCCATGCGCAGCATCCGAGCCGCGGCCGTAGGCGCCGTCACCCTGTCACTCGCCCTCGCGGCCACGGCCTGCGGAGGCGGATCGTCCACCGGCGGCGGGTCGAACGACTCCCCGAAGACGCTCACATACTGGGCCTCCAACCAGGGCGCCAGCGTCGCGGTGGACAAGAAGGTCCTCCAGCCCGAGCTCGACAAGTTCGAGAAGCAGACCGGCATCAAGGTGGAGCTGGAGGTCGTGCCCTGGTCGGACCTGCTCAACCGGATCCTGACCGCCACCACCTCGGGCCAGGGGCCGGACGTGCTGAACATCGGCAACACCTGGAGCGCCTCCCTGCAGGCGACCGGCGCGCTGCTGCCCTGGGACGCGAAGAACTTCGCCAGGATCGGCGGCAGGGACCGGTTCGCCGACACCGCGCTCGGCTCGACCGGCGCCCAGGGCAAGGACCCGGCGGCGATCCCGCTGTACTCGATGGCGTACGCGCTCTACTACAACAAGAAGATCTTCGCCGAGGCCGGCATCGCGAGGCCCCCGGCCACCTGGGCCGAGCTGACGGCCGACAGCAAGAAGATCCAGGCCAAGGGCAAGTCCGCGCTCGGCGCCGAGGGTTCGAACCTGTCGGAGAACATCCACCACGTCTTCGTCTTCGCCAAGCAGCACGGCGCCGACTTCTTCACCGCCGACGGCAAGCCCGACTTCACCAGCCCCAAGGTGGTCGAGGCGGTCAAGAGTTACGTCGACCTGATGGCCAAGGACAAGGCCATCCCCACCGGCGACGCCGAGTACGCGCAGAACCAGTCGGTGAGCGATTTCGCCAAGGGAAAGCTGGCGATGCTGCTGTGGCAGTCGGCCGCCGCCAACCTCAAGTCCCAGGGCATGAGCGAGGACGCCTACGGCATCGCGCCGGTCCCGGTGATCTCCGGAAAGCCCGGCAGCGGCACCCAGGTCAACTCCGCGGTCATGGGCATCAACATGGCCGTCTTCAAGAACACCGACAACCTCGACGGCGCCACGCGGTTCGTGAAGTTCATGACCTCCGACGAGGAACAGAAGATCCTCAACACGGCCTACAGCTCCATCCCGCCGGTCAAGTCGGCGCAGGCGGACGCCGCGTTCGGCACCCCGGCCACCGCGGTGCTGAAGGACACCCTCGCCGTCAGCGCGGCCGCCCTGCCGCAGGTCGCGTCCGAGTCGCAGTTCGAGACGGCGGTCGGCACGGCGGTCAAGGCCCTCTTCGCCGATGCCGCAGCCGGGCGCGCGGTGACCGCCGACTCGGTCGAGGCGAAGCTGCAGAAGGCCCAGCAGCAGATGCCGGCGGCGTGATCCGGAAGATGACGACCACCGCCTTCAAGGAGCCGGTGCGCCGGGCGGCCCCCGGTGCGGCGCGCGAACCCCGCCGCCGCACCGGGCGGCTGCGCCGCGTCTCCCTGCCCTACCTGCTGCTCCTGCCCGCCCTGCTGCTCGAACTCCTCGTCCATCTGGTGCCGATGGCCATCGGCACCGTGATGAGCTTCAAGGAACTCACCCAGTTCTACATCCGTGACTGGGGCACCGCCCCCTGGTCCGGCCTCGGCAACTACCAGGTCTCGGTGGACTTCGACGCCCCCGTCGGCGAGGCCCTGCTGCACTCCTTCTTCGTCACCGTCGGCTTCACCCTGCTCTCGGTCGGCCTGTGCTGGCTGATCGGCACCGCCGCCGCGGTCTTCATGCAGGACACCTTCCGCGGCCGCGGCCTGCTCAGGGCGCTCTTCCTGGTGCCGTACGCGCTGCCCGTCTACACGGCCGTCATCACCTGGGTGTTCATGTTCCAGCACGACAACGGCCTGGTGAACCACGTCCTGCACGACCAGCTGCACCTCACCGGCGAGCCCTCCTTCTGGCTGATCGGCGACAACAGCTTCTACGCCCTGCTGACCGTCTCGGTCTGGAAGGGCTGGCCGTTCGCCTTCCTCATCGTGACGGCCGGACTGCAGAACATCCCCCGGGAGCTGTACGAGGCCGCCGCGCTGGACGGCGCCGGGACGTGGCAGCAGATCCGCCGCATCACCCTGCCCTCGCTGCGCCCGGTCAACCAGGTCCTGGTCCTCGTGCTGTTCCTGTGGACGTTCAACGACTTCAACACGCCGTACGTGCTGTTCGGCAAGTCCGCCCCCGAGGCAGCCGACCTCATCTCCGTCCACATCTACCAGGCCTCCTTCGTGACCTGGAACTTCGGCACCGGCTCCGCCATGTCCGTCCTGCTGCTGCTCTTCCTGCTCGTCGTCACGGGCCTGTACCTGCTGTTCACCTCACGCGGACGGAGGGCCGCCGATGTCTAGCACCCGCTCGCCGGTGCCCGGCACCCGCTCGCCGATGGCCCCGCCCCGGTCGTTCCTGTGGTCCCGGCGGATCTTCCTCACCCTGCTCACCGGGTTCGTGCTGATCCCGGTGTACGTGATGGTCTCCAGCTCGCTGAAGCCGCTCGCGGACGTCACCGGCAAGTTCCGCTGGCTGCCGAGCGGTCTGACCGTCCGCCCGTACATCGACATCTGGTCGACGGTCCCGCTCGCGAAGTACTTCGTGAACTCGCTCATCGTGGCCGGCGCGGCGACGATCGCCTCGGTCGTCATCGCCGTGTTCGCGGCCTACGCCGTCAGCCGCTACGACTTCCGCGGCAAGCGCGTCTTCACGGTGACCGTGCTGTCGACGCAGATGTTCCCGGGCATCCTCTTCCTCCTCCCGCTGTTCCTGATCTACGTCAACATCGGCAACGCCACCGGCATCGCCCTGTTCGGCTCCCGCGGCGGCCTGATCCTCACCTATCTCACCTTCTCGCTGCCGTTCTCCATCTGGATGCTGATCGGCTACTTCGACTCGGTACCGCGCGATCTGGACGAGGCGGCGCTGGTGGACGGCTGCGGCCCGTTCGGCGCCCTGCTCAGGATCGTCGTACCGGCCGCGGTCCCCGGCATCGTCGCGGTCGCCGTCTACGCCTTCATGACCGCGTGGGGCGAGGTGCTCTTCGCGTCCGTCATGACCAACGACACCACCCGCACCCTCGCCGTGGGCCTCCAGGGCTACTCCACCCTCAGCGACGTCTACTGGAACCAGATCATGGCCGCCTCGCTGGTCGTCAGCGTGCCCGTGGTGGCCGGCTTCCTGCTGCTCCAGCGCTATCTCGTCGCGGGCCTGACGGCGGGCGCCGTCAAGTGACCACCACCCCTGATCACGAAGGAACCTCCGTGTCCGAACGCATCGATCTCGCCGCCCTCCCGCACGACTTCCTGTGGGGCACGGCCACAGCGGCGTACCAGATCGAGGGAGCCGTTGCCGAGGACGGCCGTTCGCCCTCGATCTGGGACACGTTCTCCCACACCCCGGGGAAGACCGCGAACGGGGACAACGGCGACGTCGCCTGCGACCACTACCATCGCTGGCGCGAGGACATCGGCCTGATGCGGCAACTCGGCGTCAACGGCTACCGCCTGTCCGTGGCCTGGCCCCGCGTGATCCCCGGCGGCACCGGACCGGTGAACCCCAAGGGGCTCGCCTTCTACGACGAGCTGGTGGACGCCCTGCTGGAGGCGGGCATCACCCCGTCCGTCACCCTCTACCACTGGGACCTGCCGCAGGCGCTCCAGGACCGCGGCGGCTGGCCGGAGCGGGACACCGCCCTCGCCCTGGCCGAGTACGCCTCGGCCGTCGCCGCCCGGCTCGGCGACCGCGTGAAGCTCTGGACGACCCTCAACGAGCCCTCCTGCTCGGCCTGGATCGGCCATCTGGAGGGCACCATGGCCCCCGGCTGGACCGACCTGACGGCCGCCGTACGCGCCTCCTACCACCTGCTCCTCGGCCACGGCCTGGCCGCGCAGGCGATCCGCGCCGCCGCTCCCGACGCGCAAGTCGGCATCGTCAACAACCTCTCCACGGTGTACGCCGCCACCGGCCGTCCCGAGGACCGGGCGGCGGCCCGCCGGCACGACGGGCACGTCAACCGCTGGTGGCTCGACCCGGTGCACGGCCGCGGCTTCCCCGCCGACATGCGCGAGGTCTACGGCGTCGAACTCCCCGAGCGGGCGGGCGACCTGGAGACGATCGCCACCCCGCTGGACTGGCTCGGCCTCAACTACTACTTCCCGGCCTACGTCGCCGACGACCCCGACGGCCCGGCGCCCCACGTCCGGTCGGTCCGCCGTGAGGGTGTCGTCCGCACCGGCATGGACTGGGAGATCGACGCGTCCGGTATCGAGACGCTGCTGCTCCGGCTCACCGAGGAGTACGGCGCCCGCCGGCTCTACGTCACGGAGAACGGCTCCGCCTTCCCGGACGTGGTCCGCCCCGACGGCAGCGTCGAGGACCCCGAGCGCCAGGACTACCTGGAACGCCACCTCGCGGCCTGCGCCTCGGCCGTGCGCAAGGGCGCCCCGCTGGCCGGCTACTTCGCCTGGTCCCTGCTGGACAACTTCGAGTGGGCGTACGGCTACGACAAGCGGTTCGGCCTGGTCCACGTCGACTACCGGACGCAGGTCCGCACGATCAAGGGCAGCGGCCGCCGGTACGCGGACATCGTCCGTGTCCACCGCGGCCAGGGCCGCCGGGCCGCCTGAGCCCGGCCCGGACCGGGCCGGTGGACACGCGCGGGGAGCCGTGTCCACCGGCCCGCACCACCCCCGAGGGCCCCGAGCCGTGACCGCCGCGGGGCCGTGGCTCCGCTGCAGGTCATGAGCATCTGCAGGTCATGAGCATCTGCCTGTCATGAGCACGACAGAACCGCGCGCCGCTGCACCGCCCGTGCACCTCCGCCCCACAAGGAGAGCCGCATGCCTTCCCGTGCCTCCCACAACCCCCGCACCCCGCTCGCCGCCCTCGCCGCCACGGCCCTGCTGTGCACGGGCCCGGTGCTCTCCGCGCCCGCCTCCGCGGCCCCGGCTCCCGCGCACGCGGCCCCGGCTCCCGCCTCCGCGGCCGCCGGCTGGGACACCGACCGCGCCGCCGCCGCGTACGCGGCGAACCCGGCCGCCGTCACCGCCTCCGGCAGCGAGAACGCCGGCACCGCCCCCGGCCTCGCCCTCGACGGCAACGGCGCCACCCGCTGGTCCAGCGACTTCGCCGACGACGCCTGGATCCGCGTCGACCTCGGCTCCGTGATCCGGGTCGACCGGGTCGTCCTCGACTGGGAGGCGGCCTACGGCAGGCGCTACGTCCTGGAGGTCTCGACGAACGGCACCGACTGGACGCCGTTCTACACCGAGACCGCCGGCACCGGAGGCCCGGTCACCGCGCACGCCTATCCGCGGGAGGTCACCGGCCGCTACGTCCGCCTGCGCGGCCTGGAACGCGCCACCCCCTACGGCTACTCGCTGTGGAGCCTCAAGGTCTACGGCGGCGAACCGGCCCCCGCGTCCACCACCCGCACCAACCTCGCCCTGAACCACCCGGCCTACGCGAACTACTACCAGGACGCGGGGCACTCACCGGCGTTCCTCACGGACGGCGGCCGGCCCGCCGACCTCAAGGGGGACACCAGCCGCTGGTCGAGCGACTGGAACAAGGACCGGTGGGTGTCGGTGGACCTCGGCGGCCGGTCGGTCATCGACACGGTCGACCTGTACTGGGAGTCGGCCTACGCGGTCGACTACCTGCTCCAGGTGTCCGACGACAACAGCACCTGGCGCACGGTCTACGAGCCGTCGGCCGCCGACATCGCCGCCCGCCGCGGCAACGTCAAGGCGCCGGGCGACGCGGCCGGCGTACACGACTCGGTCAGGCTCCCGTCACCCGCGACCGGCCGCTACGTCCGCATGGTCGGCAAGGAACGCCGCTCCTTCTACAACCCGGCACCCGCCACCGCCCAGTTCGGCTACTCGCTCTACGAGTTCGAGGTGTGGGGCACGGGCGGCAGCGCCTCCGCCGCCTACCGAGCCCTCCCCGCCGACCAGCCGGGCGGCTACCGCACCACCTTCTTCGACGACTTCACCGGCGCCGCCCTCGACCGCTCCAAGTGGCGGGTGGTGCGCACCGGCACGGAGATGGGCCCGGTCAACGGCGAGTCCCAGGCGTACACGGACTCCACCGACAACATCAGCACGCAGAACGGCACCCTGCTCCTGAAGGCGAAGTACTGCAAGGGCTGCACCCGGGCGGGCGGCGGCACCTACGACTTCACCTCCGGCCGCGTCGACACCCACACCCACTTCGACTTCAGGTACGGCAAGGTCAGCGCCCGGATGAAACTGCCGGTCGGCGACGGCTTCTGGCCGGCCTTCTGGCTGCTCGGCAGCGACGTCGACGACCCCGCCGTCTCCTGGCCCGCCTCCGGCGAGACCGACATCATGGAGAACATCGGCTACCCGGACTGGACCAGCACGGCCCTGCACGGCCCCGGTTACTCGGCCGACGGCAACATCGGTGCGCGCCAGACCTATCCGAACGGCGGCACGGCCGACCAGTGGCACACCTACGCCGTCGAATGGACCCCGACGGCGCTGCGCTTCCACGTCGACGACCGCCTGGTCCAGGAGACGACCCGCGACAAGCTGGAGTCCACCCGCGGTCAATGGGTCTACGACCACGACCAGTACGTCATCCTGAACCTCGCCCTCGGCGGCGCCTACCCGGCCGGCTGGAACAAGGTCACCGCCCCCTACTGGGGCCTGCCGCAGTCCAGCGTGGACCGGATCGCGGGCGGGGGAGTGCAGGCGGAGGTGGACTGGGTGCGGGTGGAGCAGAAGGGCTGACGGGCGCGCCCCCGGGGCGGCGGGCGGGCGGCTCATGGGTCACCGCCCCGCCCTCGGCGGCAGGTGGCCTTCACCACTATTGCCCCATTTAGGTCATGCAAGTGGGTATAAATGACGGGAACGGCTGGTTGTGTTCCTTAAGCAACCATCTGTAGGCACTCGGGAACCCAAGGGTAGGGAGAAGCGTTTGAACACGGCGCGCAAACGGCAGACCAAGCTGACGGTCGCGGCCGGTGTTGTCGGCGGCGTGCTCGCGGTTACGGCCCTCGCCGGCACCGGTAACGCCGCCACCGGCGACACCGACGCCACAAGCGGAACGCCTGCTCCAGTGGCTCAGCCGGCCGCCCAGGACGCTTCCGATGCCCATGTGACGATCACGTCCGGGCGGAGCGCCCGCGGCGTCGCGATCGACGACCCCGTCAGGGTCACCGTCAGTAACGGAAAGCTCACCAGGGTCACCATGACCGCCGTCGCGACCGGCGCCGAGATCCCGGGCACGCTGTCCGCGGACGGCACATCGTGGAAGCCGGACAGTCCGCTGAAGCGGGCCACCACGTACCAGGTCGCCGCGGAGGCCGAGGACGCCAAGGGCCGCTCCGCGACCGAGAACGCCACGATAGCCACGGTCTCCCCGGCGAACGACTTCATCGGGCACCTCTCTCCCCAGGACGGCTCGACCGTCGGCGTGGGCATGCCGGTGACGTTCACCTTCGACAAGGCGGTCACCGACAAGGCCGCCGTGCAGTCGGAGATCCAGGTCAGCTCCAGCAGCGGCCAGCGCGTCGTCGGCCACTGGCTGGGCGACGGCCGCCTGGACTTCCGCCCCGAGCAGTACTGGAAGCCCGGCTCCACCGTCACCGTCCGGCTGAACCTCGACGGTGTCCGGAAGACGGTCACGTTCAAGATCGGCCGGAGCCAGATCAGCACGGTCGACGCCAAGACGAAGCGGATGACCGTCGTGCGGGACGGCAAGAAGATCAAGACCATACCGATCTCGTCCGGCAGCCCCGAGCACCCGACGTACAACGGCCAGATGGTCATCTCCGAGAAGTTCCGGCACATCCGTATGGACGCCGCGAGCGTCAACATCACGGAGAAGGACGGCAAGCCCTCGTACAACATCGCGGCCGTACCGCACGCCATGCGCCTGTCCGACTCGGGCACGTTCATCCACGGCAACTACTGGGGCGCCGACTCGATCTTCGGCAAGGCCAACACCAGCCACGGCTGCGTGGGGCTGAAGGACGTCAAGGGCGGCGGCGACAGCAAGCAGCCCGCGGCGTGGTTCTTCGACCACTCGATGATCGGTGACGTCGTGATCGTCAAGAACTCCGACGACAAGACCACGCTGGCCCCGGACAACGGCCTCAGCGACTGGAACATGCCGTGGGGCGAGTGGGTCGCGGGCAGCGCGGCCAACTGATGCGAGGCTCCGTTCCACGCATCCGAACATGAATCCCTTCCGCCAGGCGGCGGCCGACACCATGCCGGCCGCCGCCTGGCGCATGGAAGCGGGGCGTTCTCCGGTGTCTGCCGAGGTTTACGGCGGTGGGTCCGTGGCCTGTTTCACCGGCGCCCTGCTCGGCGCGGTGCACGGCGCCGAGGCGCTGCCCGTGGATCTGGTGAGCCGGCACGAACTGGGCTGGGTCACGCCCCTGCCGTCCGCGCGCGACTCGTGCACGAACACCGGCACCCGGCGGTGGATGCCGAGGGTGATCTCGGCGTCCCGGCGGCTGCTGAACGCCGGGCAGGTACCGGTGTTGGGGTTCATCCGCAGGATGTAGTCCGCCGCCAGCCCTCGCCGGCCCGTTTCGGTGCCGGCCGGGGAGGAAGGGCGGCGGGGACCGCGACGGCGCGCTCCCCGCGTGCGCGAGGGCCCGGACCGTTCGCCGGTCCGGGCCCTCCCGCCGTCCGCGCTCAGCGCGCCGCCAGCTCCAGTTCCAGCAGCTGCCGCGGCTGCTCGGCCGGTACCCGCGCCGGCACACGGGAGTTCCGCCAAAGCCACAGCACGTCCCGGCCGAACGACCACACCAGGGAGCCCAGGGCCAGGAGTGTGATCGCCAGGTTCGCCGGGCCGGGCAGCAGCTCCGCTCCCGCGACGAGCAGGCAGACGCCCTGGATCGCGGCGACGGTCTTGCGGGCGAAGGACGGCGGCAGCGGGGCGGTCAGCCAGGGCGCGACCCGGGCCGCGGCGACGAACGCGTAGCGCATGCCGCCGATCAGCAGCACCCACGGCCCGAGCTGTGTCGACACATAAACGCTGAGCACCAGGATCAGGAACGCGTCGACCTCCATGTCGAAACGGGCGCCGAGCGCGCTCGACGTTCCGGTGCGGCGGGCCACCTTGCCGTCCACCCCGTCCAGCAGCAGGGCCACCGCGGTCAGGGAGACCAGGAGCGTCACCGGCGGCGCGCTCCGGAAGGAGTCCGCGACCAGCGCGGTCACCCCGCCGACCAGGGTGGCCCGGCCGAGCGTGACCCGGTTCGCGGGGCCGAAGGAGCGCAGCCGGGACCGGTGCAGGGCGCGGGAGAGGACCGCCCAGGTGGCGAACGCGAAGGCGAGCCCCGTCAGCCAGCCGGCCGGCCCCATGCCGATCGCCGGGCCGAGCAGGGCCAGCAGCAGGATCTGCACGCCCGCTCCCACCGCGGTCTCCTGCTGGAGCCTCGCCTCATACGTGTTGTTCAGGGCCACCGCACACCCTCCGGACGAGTGACAGAGTCGATCAACGCCGCGTACTGTGCGCGGCCTGTGCACAACTCGGTACGTGAACAACTTCCCGATCGTTCAGGAGGATGCCGATGAACCGGTCGGCCCGCGCGTTCTGGCTCCGCTCACCCGGCCACGGAGAGCTGCGCGACGTCACCCTCGCGGCGCCCGCCGAGGACGAGGTCCTGGTGCGCGCCCTGTACTCCGGAGTCAGCCGGGGAACGGAGACGCTCGTCTTCCGCGGCGGGGTGCCCGAGAGCCAGCACGCCGTGATGCGGGCGCCGTTCCAGGAGGGCGACTTCCCCGGACCGGTCAAGTACGGCTACCTCAGCGTCGGCGTGGTGGAGGAGGGCCCGGCGGCCCTGCTGGGCCGTACGGTCTTCTGCCTGTATCCGCACCAGAGCCGTTACGTCGTTCCGGTGAGCGCCGTCACCGTGGTGCCCGAGCGCGTGCCCGCCGAACGGGCCGTGCTCGCCGGCACCGTCGAGACCGCCGTGAACGCCCTGTGGGACGCGGCGCCGCTGATCGGCGACCGGATCACGGTGATCGGCGGCGGCATGGTCGGCTGCGCGGTCGCCGCGCTGCTCGCCCGCTTCCCGGGCGTCCGGCTGCAGTTGGTCGACGCCGACCCGGCCCGGGCGAAGACCGCCGAGGCGCTCGGCGTCGACTTCGCCGCGCCCGCCGACGCCCTCGGCGACCGCGACCTCGTCGTGCACGCCAGCGCCAGCGAGGTCGGCCTCGCCCGGGCCCTGCAGCTGCTCGCCCCGGAGGGCACCGTCGTCGAGATGAGCTGGTACGGCGACCGGACCGTGGCCCTGCCGCTCGGCGAGGCGTTCCACTCCCGCCGGCTCACCGTGCGCAGCAGCCAGGTCGGCACCGTCTCCCCGGCCGCCCGGGCCGGCCGCGGCTACGCCGACCGGATGGCGCTCGCCCTGGACCTGCTCGCCGACCCCGCGCTGGACGCCCTCATCACCTCGGAGAGCGCCTTCGAGGAACTCCCCTCCGTCCTGCCCCGGCTGGCATCCGGCGAGATCCCCGCCCTGTGTCACCGGGTCCGGTACCCGTAGACGGCCTGACCTGAGAAAAGAGTGAGACACGGCTGAACAGGGGGAAGCGAAGAGCCGTACTACACGGCATCCCCCTGCGGGCAAGGGCGGGGGGACCAGACGCGCCGCACCTGGAGGGTCGTCCGTTGTTCAGCATCACCGTCCGCGATCACATCATGATCGCCCACAGCTTCCGCGGCGAGGTGTTCGGGCCCGCGCAGCGACTGCACGGCGCCACGTTCCTCGTGGACGCGACGTTCCGCCGCGAGCAGTTGGACGAGGACAACATCGTGGTCGACATCGGTCTGGCCACGCAGGAGCTGGGCGCCATCACCGCCGAGCTGAACTACCGCAACCTCGACGACGAACCCGAGTTCGCCGGCGTCAACACCTCCACCGAGTTCCTCGCCAAGGTCATCGCCGACCGGCTCGTGGAACGCGTCCACAAGGGCGTCCTGGGGGAGGGGGCCAAGGGCCTGTCGGGGGTGTCGGTCACCCTGCACGAGTCGCACATCGCCTGGGCGAGTTACGAGCGTGGCCTGTGACCGACCTGACCGTGGAGCGGGCACGCCTCACCTACGTGCCCGTGCAGCCGATCCCCGCCGAGAACGCCGGACTCACCCCCATGTCCCTGCGCACCGTGCACTTCGTGATGCCGGGCGGTGTCGACGACCCGGCCGCGCCGAGCGGCGGCAACGCCTACGACCGCCGGATCTGCCTGGACCTGCCCGGCTTCGGCTGGCAGGTCGCCCGGCACGCCGTACCCGGCGGCTGGCCGCGCCCGGACGGCGCCGCCCGCGAGGAGCTCGCCCGCACGCTGCGGGACCTCCCGGACGACTCGGTCGTCCTCCTCGACGGCATCGTCGCCTGCGGCGTCCCGGAGACCGTCCTACCCGAGGCCGGGCGGCTGCGCCTCGCGGTCCTCGTCCATCTGCCGCTCGGCGACGAGACCGGCCTGGACCCGGCCGTCGCCGCCGACCTGGACACCCGCGAGCGGACGGTGCTGCGCGCCGTCCCCGCGGTGATCGCCACCAGCGACTGGGCGGTGCGCCGGCTCGTCTCCCACCACGGGCTCGCACCCGACCGGGTGCATGTGGCCGCCCCCGGCGCCGACATCGCGCCCCTCGCGCCCGGCACCGACGGCGTCTCCCGGCTGCTGTGCGTGGCCGCCGTGACCCCGCGCAAGGGCCAGCACCGGCTGGTGGAGGCGCTCGCCTCGGTCCGGGACCTGCCGTGGGTCTGCGAGTGCGTCGGCGGCCTCGGCCACGACCCCGCGTACGTGGCCCACCTCCGCGAGCTGATCGCCCGGTACGGCCTCACCGACCGGCTGCGCCTGACCGGCCCGCGGTCCGGCGCCGACCTCGACGCCGCCTACGCCACGGCCGACCTGATGGTCCTCACCTCCTACGCCGAGACCTACGGCATGGCGGTGACCGAGGCGCTGGCCCGCGGCATCCCGGTCCTCGCGACCGACGTGGGCGGCCTGCCCGAGGCGGTCGGCCGTGCGCCGGACGGCGGGGTGCCCGGCATCCTCGTCCCGCCGGAGGACCCCGCCGCGCTCGCCGCCGAACTGCGCGGCTGGTTCGGCGAACCCGACGTACGCCGCCGCCTCAAGGCCGCGGCCCGGGGCCGCCGCGCCGCGCTCGACGGCTGGGCGACCACGGCGCGCAGCCTGGCGGCGGTCCTCCAGCGGCTTCCGGAACCCCCGAGGAGGACGGCATGAGCGAGCGGAGTCCGGAGGTCGCGGTCCGGCCGGGTGGGCTGATCCCGGCTCAGCCCGGCCCCGGTGAGGGGGAGTCCGTACGGAGGGCCGCGAGCGCGGCGAACGAGGAGGTGCCGGCCGTGGACGTGGACATGCGTGTGGGTACGGGGGGCCCGGGCGGGGAGTCCGGTGCGGCGGGCCCCGCCGGGGCGGGGGACCGGAACGGCCGCTCCGGTTCCGGGACGGCGGCCGAGACCGGTGCGGGTGCCGACGGTGCCGCCGCGGCCGGGGGCGGTTCGGTCGCCGACCGGGTCGCCGCACCGGGCATCGCCGGGACGGACTCCGCCGCCGACTCCGGGACCGTCTCCGGGGCCGACTCCGGGGCCGACGGTTCCGCCGTACCGGTCATCGCCGGAGCCGGACCCGTCGCCCCCACCGGTGAGCGGGCCACCCTGCGGCTGCGCGACGGCGGCCCCGAGGAGCCGCCGCGGTACGCGCCCGAGTGGCTGCAACTGCGGGAGGCCGCCGACGCGGTGGCCCGCGCGCAGGATCTGCTCGACCCGTTGCGGATCCGGCTGGCCGATCTGCCGGGCCGGCCGGGCGGGCTGGTCGTGCACGACCTGGGCTGCGGCACCGGCTCGATGGGCCGCTGGCTCGCGCCCCGTCTGGACGGTGCCCAGCACTGGGTGCTGCACGACCGCGACCCCTACCTGCTGCACTTCGCCGCCGTGGCCTCCCCGCGCTCCGCGGCCGACGGCAGCGGGGTCACGGTGGAGACCCGGCGCGGTGACGTCTCCCGGCTCACCCCGGACGCGCTGAGCGGGGCGTCCCTGGTCACCGCGTCCGCGCTGCTCGACGTCCTCACCCGCGAGGAGGTCGAGACCCTGGCGGGCGCCTGCGTGGGAGCCGGCTGCGCGGCCCTGCTCACCCTGTCCGTCGCGGGCCGCGTCGAACTCACCCCGGCGGACCCGCTGGACGCCGAGCTCGCCGAGGCGTTCAACGACCACCAGCGGCGCACCGGACTGCTGGGCCCCGACGCGGTCACCGTGGCCTGCGAGGCGTTCTCCGAGCGCGGGGCGACGGTCCGGCTGCACCCGAGCGCGTGGCGCCTCGGCCCCGAGGAGGCCGCGCTGACCGAGCAGTGGCTGCGCGGCTGGGTGGGCGCGGCCGTGGAGGAGCGTCCGGAACTGCGCCGGCCCGCCGAGCGGTACCTGGACGCACGGCTCGCCGCCCTGGCGGCCGGCACGCTCCGGGCCACCGTCCACCACACGGACCTGCTGGCGCTGCCCCGGCCGACGGGCGGCACGCCGTGACCGCGAACGCGGCGACAGCCGCGACAAGAGCGGCCCCGCCGGCCGCCACCGGCACACCCTCCCGCACGAACCCGACGGACCCGTCACGCGCCGAGGCGGCACCGGGGCCCGGCCCCGCGCGCGTGCGGGTCGCGCCGGGGGGCGTGGTCCGTCCGCGCGGCACCGAGGCGGAAGCGCACCGGACACGCGTGACGCCCGCGCCCGGGAGCCACACGCGGGCGCCCGCCGATGAAGCGCCCGCCACCGAGGCACCTTCCACCGGGCCGGCACCTTCCGCCGAGGCACCCCCCGCCCCCGTGCCGAGCGCCGGCACGCTCCCCACCGCCGGTCCCGCGCAGCCCTCCGCCACCCGGCGCCCGGACTCGCGCGCCCTGCGCACCCACCTCGGCACGCTCGCCGGTGTCGTCATCCTCGGTGCCCTCCTGTGGCGGCTCGGCACCGGTGTGCTGCTCGACGGGCTGCGGCGGATCGACGCCGGGACGGTGCTGGCCGCGCTGGGAATCGGCGCGGTCACCACGGCGTTCAGCGCGTGGCGCTGGCAGTTGGTCGCCCGTGGCCTGCGGCTGCGGCTGCCGCTGGGACCGGCCGTCGCCGACTACTACCGCGCGCTCTTCCTGAACGCGGCCCTGCCCGGCGGCATCCTCGGCGATGTGCACCGCGCGGTCCGGCACGGGCAGAGCGCCGGCGACGTCCGGCGCGGGGTCAAGGCCGTCGTCCTGGAGCGGGTCGCGGGACAGATCGCGCTGACCGTGGCCGGGGCGGTACTGCTGCTCACCCTGCCGTCCCCGGTGCGCGCCCAGGTCCGCGGCTTCGCGCCGCTGGTGGCACTGGCCGCCGCGGGGGCGCTCGCCGTCGTACTCGCCGTACGGATGAACCGCCCCGCCCGCCGCGGCGGCGCACTGCGCCGGACCCTGGGCGAGGCCCGCCAGGGCCTGGCGTCCCGGCAGAGCGGCCCCGGTGTCGCGCTCTCCTCCGCGATCGTCCTGGCCGGGCATCTGGCCACGTTCGTCGTGGCGGCCCGGGTCGCCGGCTCCGCCGCCCCGGTGGCGGTGCTGCTGCCGCTTGCCGTGCTCGCCCTGGTGGCCATGGGCCTGCCGCTGAACGTCGGCGGCTTCGGCCCCCGCGAGGGCGTCACCGCGTGGGCGTTCGGCGCGGCCGGGCTCGGCGCGGACACCGGCGTCGCGGTCGCCGTCGTGTACGGCGTCCTGAGCCTCGTGGCGAGCCTGCCCGGCGCCGCCGTCCTGGTCCGGCGCTGGTACGCGACCCCGAGCACCACGTCCCCCGCACCGCCCCCCGGCCCCGCGCCCGCCCCCCACCGGCCGTCGGGTGCGGACCTGCCGGCCGTGCCCGCCCCCCACCAGCCGCCCGGTGACGCCCCGCCGGCCGGGGCCGCCCCCACGGGTCCCGGCCGGCAGGGCGCTTCGGGCTACTCCTCGCCCGCCGCCGGGCCGAGCAGCGCGAAATACGGCTCGAAGGATTCCGCCAGGCTCGCCAGCAGTTTCTTTCCCTTTTCCGCCGAACCCAGGGAAGGACGGCCGATGACGCCCGATTCGGTATAGGCGGACATTCCCACGGTGAGCAGATGCCGGCGGTCGTCGGCGGTGAAATCGGCGGACTCGTTACCAGGGCGGACGAATTCGGGGTGAGCGTGCAGCAGAATCGAGGTCTCGATTTCTCCCGCGTGCATGTCGGTGAGCAGCGAGGTGACCACCCCGGCCCGCTCCCGCGCGGCCTCCCAGTCCTCGGCGGCCGGGAACAGCGCCATCCGCTCGCCGCGCGCGGACGCCTCCTGGACGACGTTGCCCAGCACGTAGTTGCCGCCGTGCCCGTTGACCACGACCAGCGCCTCGACGCCCGAGCGGCGCAGCGACGCCGCGATGTCCGAGACCACCGCGTGGAGGGTCACGGCGGAGATGCTGACGGTCCCCGGCCAGGCCGCGTGCTCGTGCGAGCAGGAGACCGTCACCGGAGGGAGGAGGTGCACCGGGTACGCGGCGGCGATCTCCCGCGCCACGGCGCAGGCCACCAGCGTGTCGGTCGCCAGCGGAAGGTACGGACCGTGCTGTTCGAAGCTCCCGACGGGAAGGACGGCCACCTGTGCTGAAACGCCCGCCCCCCGCGTCCGTACGTCTTCCGTGGTGTCCGTCGGCACCACGCCGCTCGCCACCGCGTCTGCCGCCATCCGCGCGCCCGAACCACTCATCTCTTCACGGCCTTTCGTCTCTGCTTAGGAATCAGATCATGACAGAAAACACCGGCGTCAACATCGGCGTACTCGGCAAGAAGTCCCCGCGGCGTTCGGGTGCGGAACGCGTCGTGAATACACCGCTGCCCACCGTGTACGGTCAATTCCAGGCGGTCGGATACCTGGACCATGACCGCGGTGACGAACAAGTGGCCCTGGTGTACGGCGAGATCGGCTCCGAGAACGTGCTCGTCCGGCTGCACTCGGAGTGCCTGACCGGGGACGCGTTCGGCTCCCGGCACTGCGAGTGCGGCGACCAGCTGGAGGCCGCCATGCGCGCGGTGGTCGCCGAAGGCAGCGGCGTCGTCGTCTACTTGAGGGGGCACGAGGGCCGCGGCATCGGACTGCTCGCCAAGCTGCGCGCGATGGCCCTGCAGGCGGAGGGCCTGGACACGGTGGAGGCGAACCTCGCCCTGGGCCTGCCGGTCGACGCCCGCGACTACGGGGTCGCCGCCGAGATGCTGCGCGACCTCGGGGTGCGCTCGGTCCGGCTGATGTCCAACAACCCGCGCAAGCGGGAGGCGCTGGTCCGGCACGGTGTACAGGTCGCCGAGCAGGTGCCGCTGCTGATCGAGCCGTGCGAGAGCAACATCACGTATCTGCGGACCAAGCGGGAGCGGATGGACCACCACCTGCCGCATCTGGACGCCGTCGCCCACGGCTCCTGACGCCGGATCCCCGGTTCGGCGGGCGGCCGGGTGGACAGGATCAGAAGGCGATCCGGTCCGCGCGGTGAGACGGTGGAGCGGCGAAGGAGGCGGCGGCGTGAACCTCAGGGCCCGGGTGGTCATCGTCGGCGGCGGGGTGATGGGCACGAGCATCGCCTGGCACCTGGCCCGCGCCGGAGTGCGGGACGTCGTCCTCGTCGAACGGGACGAACTCGCCGCCGGCTCCACCTCCAGGGCCGCCGGCGGAGTGCGGGCGCAGTTCTCGGACGAACTGAACATCCGGCTCGGCGCGCGCAGCCTGGAGGCGTTCGGCCGCTTCGGACAGGAGGTCGGCCAGGACATCGGGCTGCACCGGGTCGGCTATCTCTTCCTTCTCTCCACACCGGAGCAGGTGGCCTCCTTCGAGGCGGGCGTGCGGCTGCAGAACACCCTCGGGGTTCCCAGCCGCCCCATCACCCCGCGGGAGGCCCGCGACCTCTCCCCGCTGATCACCACCGACGGCCTGCTGGCCGCCGCGTACTCCCCGGACGACGGCCACTGCGCCCCCGAGGCCGTCGTCCACGGCTACGCGAGCGCCGCCCGCGCCCACGGCGCCCGCATCCTGCGCCACACCGAGGTCACCGGCATCGAACTGGACGGCGACACCATCACCGCCGTCACCACCACCTCGGGCCGGATCGAGACGGACACGGTGATCTGCGCGGCCGGCGCCTGGTCCCGGGCGGTCGGCGCGATGGCGGGCGTGGAGCTGCCGGTACGGCCGCTGCGCCGGCAGATCGCCGTCACCGAGCCGGTGCCGGGCCTGCCGCCCACCCTGCCCATGACCATCGACTTCACCACCAGCCTCTACTTCCACGGCGAGGGCCCCGGCCTGCTGCTCGGCATGTCCGACCCGGACGAGAGACCGGGATTCGACACCGGCACCCACGACCGCTGGATCCCGCGGCTCGCCGAGGCGATGACGCGGCGCGCGCCCGCCCTGCTCGACCTGCGCCGCACCGGCGGCTGGGCCGGCCTCTACGAGAACACCCCGGACCACAACGCCCTGATCGGCGAGGCGCCGACGGTGTCCCGGTTTCTGTACGCGACCGGCTTCTCCGGGCACGGCTTCCTGCAAGGACCGGCCGTCGGCGAGGTCGTCCGTGATCTGTACCTCGGCCGCGTACCCTTCCTGGACATCAGCCCGCTGAGCGCCGGCCGGTTCGCGGCCGACGCCCCGCGCCCGGAGGCCAACCTGGTATGACCGCGCTCCGCCTGTGCCTGCGCCACGAGCCCCGTACGACCGAACGGCGTACGCCGGTGGTCCCCTCCGACGCCCGCCGCCTGGTCGACAGCGGGGTGGTCCTGACCGTCGAGGAGTCCCCGCAGCGGATCTTCCCGGTGGAGGAGTACGAGGCGGCGGGCTGCCGCCGTGCCCCGGCGGGCTCCTGGGCGTCGGCGTCCCCGGACACGGTGGTCCTCGGCCTCAAGGAACTCCCCGACGAACCGGTCGCGTTGTCGCACCGCCATGTCTTCTTCGCGCACGCCTACCGGCAGCAGCCGGGCGCCGCCGGGCTGCTCGGCCGGTTCGCGGCCGGCGGCGGGGCCCTGCTCGACCTGGAGTACCTGGTGGACGACGCGGGCCGCCGGCTCGCAGCCTTCGGTTTCTGGGCGGGCTATCTGGGCGCCGCGCTCGCCGTGCTCCGGCACCGGGGCCGGCTTCCGGCACCGCTGGCGCCCACCACGAAGGACGAACTGGACGCCGCGCTCCGGCCGGCCGCGGGCGAGGGGGAGTTCACGGCGCTGGTGATCGGCGCCCTGGGCCGCAGCGGACGCGGCGCCGGAACCGCCTTCCGCACGGCGGGCGTCGACGCGACCCGCTGGGACCTGGCCGAGACCCGCGACCTGGACCGGCCGGCCCTGCTCGGACACGACGTGCTGGTGAACGCGGTCCTCGCGACCGCCCCGGCCCCGCCCTTCCTGCGCGAGGAGGACCTGGACTCGCCGGCCCGCCGGCTGCGCACCCTGTGCGACGTCACCTGCGACGTCGGCTCCCCGTTCAACGTGCTGCCGGTCTACGACCGCACCACCGGCTGGACGGAGCCCGTGCGCCGGCTGCGCGAAGAGCCCCCGCTGGACCTGATCGCCATCGACAACCTGCCGTCCCTGCTGCCCCGGGAGTCCAGCGCCGACTTCTCGGCGGCCCTGCTGCCGCAGCTGCTCGCCTTCGGCACCGGCGCCTGGGGCCGCTGTCTCGACCGGTTCCACCAGGCATGCCGTGAACACGGCATCGCGGAAGGGGAGTTCCGTCATGACTGACCGTGTCCCGGCGAGCGGTACCGTCCACTGGGTGGGCGCCGGACTGTCCACCGGCAGCGGCCTGGCCGCCCTGTGCGCCACGGCCGACCGGGTCCTGCTGTGGCACCGCACCGAGGACCGCGCGGCCGAGGCCCTGGCCGGCCTGGGGCTGACGGGACGCGCCGAGCCCCGCGCCCTCACCGGTGCGGGCGCCCTCGACGCCGCGCCGGCGCCCGGGGACGTCGTGGTGTCGATGCTGCCGGCACCGCGGCACGCCGGGCTGCTCGCCGCCTGCGTACGCGCCGGGGCGCATTTCGCCTGCTCCAGCTATGTGTCGCCGGAGCTGTCGGCCGAGGCGGAGCGGGCGCGGGCCGCCGGTCTCGTGGTGCTCACCGAGGCGGGCCTGGACCCGGGCCTCGACCACCTCTTCGCGCACAGCCTGATCGGCCGGGCCCGGGCGCGGATCGGCGGGCACACCCCGGCCTCCTACCGGCTCACCTCGTACTGCGGGGGCGTCCCGGCCGTGCCGAACGACTTCCGGTACCGCTTCAGCTGGGCCCCGCTGGGCGTCCTGGGCGCCCTGCGCTCGCCCGCGCGTTATCTGGAGGACGGCGCCGAGACCGTCGCCGGCCGCCCCTGGGAGGCGACCCGGCCGCTGGTCCTCGGCGGCGAGACCTTCGAGGCCTACCCCAACCGCGACAGCATCCCTTTCATCGACCAGTACGAGCTGCCCGCGGCCTGGACCCCGCGCACCTTCGTACGGGGCACCCTCCGGCTGGACGGCTGGCTGAAGGCCTGGCAGCCGGTGTTCGAGGAGCTGACGACGGGCGACGACGAGCGGATCGCCGCGCTGGCCCGGGAGCTGGCGGCGGCCCACCCGACCACGGAGGCGGACCGCGACCGGGTGGTGCTCTCCGTCTCCCTGGACGTCGACGCGGGTGAAGGCCGTACCTGGACCGGCGCGTACCTGCTGGACCTGACCGGTGACGCCGGGGAGTCCGCGATGGCCCGCTGCGTCTCCCGCCCGCTCGCCCTCGGCGTCCGCCACATCCTGGACGGGGGCCTGCCCGCGGGCCTGCACCGGGCGGCGCGGACCGCCCAGCGGTCGGACCGGTGGCTCGCGGAACTGGCGGACGACGGACTGGAGTTCACGCTGACGCTGGGCCAGTAGCGGGCCGGCGGTCAGTCCGGCAGGGCCGCGTGCACCAGCCGTCGCAGCTCGGGGAAGACCTTCAGCCTCTTCGGCCGCACCTGGGTCATGAACTGCACGGTCAGATCGTGGCCGGGGTCGACCCAGAAGGCGGTGGTGGCCACACCGGTCCAGCCGTAGGTGCCGGTGTGGGACGGCGCCGGGGTACGGGCGGGGTCGGTGACCACGGAGACGTTGAAGCCGAAGCCGAGGCCGTCCATGGCGGGCTCCTGGTGGACCGGGGCGCCGAAGGAGCGCAGGGTGGCTCCGCCGGGCAGCTGGTTGCGGGTCATCGCGGCGTGCGCCCGCGGCGTCAGGAGCCGTACGCCGTCCAGCTCGCCGCCCCGGCGCAGCAGCTCCATGAAGCGGTGGAAGTCGTGGGGGCTGGAGACCAGGCCGCCGCTGCCGGACAGGAACCGCGGCCGGCCGCGCACCGGCAGCCCCGGTACCGGCTCGATCCCGCCCTCGTCCGTCTCGCCGTACAACTCGGCCAGCCTGTCCTCCTGCCCGGCGGTGACGTGGAAGCCGGTGTCGGTCATGCCGAGCGGGCCGAGGATCCGCTCCGCGAAGAACACGTCCAGCGGCTGCCCGGAGACCACCTCGATCAGCCGCCCGAGCACGTTGGAGGCGACCGAGTAGTTCCACCGGGTGCCCGGGTCGAACTGCAACGGCAGCCGCGCGTAGAGGTCCACGGTCTCGGCGAGGTCCTTGCCGGGCGGCACCGAGTACTCCAGGCCCGCCTCGCGGTAGAGGGCGTCCACGGGGTGGCGGTGGTAGAAGCCGAAGGTCAGGCCCGCGGTGTGGGTGAGCAGGTGCCGGACCAGCACCGGGCCGGCGGCCGGCCGGGTGCGCACGCCGGTACCGGATCCGCCCTCGTACACCCGGGGGTGCGCGAACGCGGGCAGATGGCGGCCGACCGGGTCGTCCAGGGACAGCCTCCCCTCCTGCGCGAGCAGCAGCACCGCGACCGCGGTGACCGGCTTGGTCATCGAGTAGATCCGCCACAGCGTGTCCGGCTCGACCGGCAGCCCGGCCGCGACGTCCCGCAGGCCGTAGGCGGTCAGATGGGCGACACGGCCGCCGCGGGCCACCGCCACCAGGTAGCCGGGCAGGCGCCCCTCGTCCACGTGCCGCGCGAAGTGCCGGTCGAGGCGGTGCAGCGCCTCGGCGTCCAGCCCCGCCTCCGCCGCCTCGACGTCCTGTCGCAGCTGTGCCATCGCTCTCCTCCGGTCGCGTCGCCGCGGGCCCGCCCCGCCCGCCCGTGTCCGCTTCTCATCGTCGCGCAGGAGCACCGGCCGGCACCGGCTCGTCCGGGATGTGTGGGTCCGGCTCGGCGGCGGCCGGTCCCGGCAGCGCGCGGGCCGCGGGCAGCGCGAGCGCGGCCACGGCCGCCAGGGCGAGCAGCGCCGGGCCGGTGCCCGCGCCCAGCAGCGCGGCGGCAGCGGCCACGCCCATGGCGGGGCCGATGTTCAGCGCGGTCTGCTGCAGGCCGCCCGCCACCCCGGCGGTCGTCACCTCCGCGCGCCGCACGATCACCTGGGTGGCCGCCACCATCACCGTGCCGAAACCGGCGCCGAGCAGCGCGAACCCGCAGCCGAGACCCGGCAGGGAGGTGGTCCGGGCCGGCAGCAGGACGCCGAGCGTGAGCGCCGCCGTCGCCCCCGCCGTCGTGGCGCGCGCACCGTACCGGCGCAGCAGCGCGGGGCTCAGGGCCGCGGACGCGACCATCAGCACGGCGAGCGGCAGGCTGCACAGTGCGCTGTCGAACGGGTCGAGGCCGAGGTGGCGCTGGAGGACGTAGGTGGCCAGGAACAGGGTGCCGAACAGGGAGGCGGAGACGGCGACCAGGATGCCGAGCGCGGCCCCTGCCGAGCGGGAGCCGATCACCTCCGGCGGCAGCAGCGGGCTCGCCGTGCGCCGCTCGTGCCGGACCAGGATGGCGGCCGTGAGCACGGCGACGGCGAGGCCCGCGCCGGAGACGGGCCGGGCCGTGAGCGCGTACACCAGGCAGGCGAGCGTGACGGCGAGCAGGACGGCCCCGGGCAGGTCCAGCGGGGCCCGGGCGGGCGCCGGACGCCGGCCGGGCCGCAGCAGCGCCGGCAGGCCGAAGGCGAGCGCGGCCGGCACGTTGACGAGGAACACCGCCCGCCAGCCCAGGCCGGTCACCAGCGCTCCGCCCAGCAGTGGGCCCGCCGCCGCCGCGAGCCCGATCGCGGCGGTCCGCACGGCCAGGGGGGACGCGAGCCGGTCCGGCGGATAGGCGGCCCGCAGCATGCCCAGCGTGGCCGGCTGCAGCAGCGCCCCGAACACGCCCTGCACCGCGCGCAGTCCGATCACCCACCCCACCCCGGGCGCGAGGGCGACGGCCGCCGAGGCGGCGCCGAACCCGAGCATGCCGAGCCCGAACACCCGCCGCTGCCCGTAGCGGTCGCCGAGCCGCCCCGCGAACACCAGCAGACTCGCCACCGCGACGAGGTAGGCGGTGCTGGTCCACTGCACCTCGGCGAAGGACGCGTGCAACTCCCTTTGCAGGCGCGGCTGCGCGACGGTGAGGACCGTGCCGTCCAGCGCGACGACCACCGCGCCCGCCACGCTGCCCGCCAGCGTCCAGGGCCGGTTCACCGGGCGCCCTCGGGGCCCAGGTGCGCGGCCAGGACGGTGTCGAGCAGGGGTCCGAAGTCCTCGTCCCCGGTGGCGAGCTGGAGACTGCGCCAGCGCCACAGCTGGGCCACGCCGTGCAGAGCGGCCCACAGGGCGCCCGCCGCCCGCCGGGCGTCGGCACCGGGGACCGCGTCGCCGATCAGGTCCGCGAACAGCGAGAACAGCGGAAGGCTCGTGTCCCGCAGCCCCAGCCGGCCGCTCTCCAGCAGATCGTGACGGAACATCAGTTCGTACATGCCTGCGTGTTCCAGCGCGAACTCCAGATAGGTCCGTGCCAGCGCGGCCACCTGCGCGCGGGGCCCGCCGGTCTCCCGCTCCAGCGCGCCGTGCACCCGGCCGGCCAGGTCGGCGAAGCCGCGCCCGGCGATGGCGGAGAGCAGCTCCAGGTGGGTGGGGAAGTAGCGGCGCGGCGCCCCGTGGGAGACGCCGGTGCGCCGGGCGATCTCCCGCAGGGTCAGCGCCCCCGGGCCTTCGGCGGCCAGCAGTGCCACACCGGCGTCGACGAGGCGGTCGCGCAGGCTGGTGTCGGACTCGTTCATAGACACTGTCTACCACTCGTTCGTAGACAGTGTCTACGGACGGATGGCCGGCGGGGGAATGCGCCGGAGGGCGAAGGGGGTTGATCCGGTCATGACTCAGGACTCCACGCAGGACGCGCTGCTCGGGCTGCTCTCCGAAGGCCACGGCGGCGTACTGGTCACCCTCCGGCGCGACGGCCGCCCCCAGCTGTCCAACGTCAGCCACGCCTACGACCCGGACGCGCGGATCATCCGCGTCTCCGTCACCGACGACCGCGCCAAGACCCGCAACCTCCGCCGGGACCCGCGCGCCTCGTACCACGTCACCAGCGCCGACCGCTGGGCCTACACCGTCGCCGAGGGCACCGCCGAGCTGACCCCGGTCGCCGCCGGCCCGCACGACGAGACCGTCGAGGAGCTGATCCGGCTCTACCGCGACGTCCTCGGCGAACACCCCGACTGGGACGAGTACCGGGCCGCCATGGTCCGCGACCGGCGCCTGGTGCTGCGGCTGCACGTCGAGCGGGCGTACGGCGTCCCGAAGAGCTGACCGGCGACGCGTTCCCGCGCCCGGGCGCCCCGGCGGCCCGTGTCCCGCCTACGGCGTCCCGGCGGTGCGGGTCTCGATGGCCCGGAGCACGGCGACCATGTCCTCGCCGCCGAACCCCTGTGCCACCGTCTCCTCGAACAGGGAGTGGCAGACGTCGAGGAGCGGCGAGGCGAGCCGGGCCCCGCGGGCCGCCTCGGCGATCAGCCGGTTGTTCTTCAGCACGTCCAGCGCCGCCGCCTGCACCGCGAAGTCCCGCTCGCGCAGCTTGGGCGCCTTCATCCGGGACACGCCGCTGGCCATCGGGCCCGCGTCCAGGACGTCCAGGAACAGCCGCCGGTCCAGGCCCTGCCGCTCGGCGAAGTGGAACGCCTCGGCCAGCCCGGTCACCAGGGTGATCAGGAAGAGGTTCACCGACAGCTTCATCAGCAGTGCCCCCGGCGCGGGCCCGCACACGAACGTCTCCCGGCACATCGGCGCGAGCAGCGGCCGTACGGCGGCCACCGCCTCCTCCTCACCGGCGAGCATGGCGACCAGCTGCCCCTGCTCGGCCGGCACCCGGGACCCGGAGACGGGCGCCTCGGCGTACCGGCCTCCGGCCGCCCGGACGTCGGCCTCCAGGGTGCGGGAGTACTCCGGGGAGGTCGTGCCCATGTGCACGACGGTCCGGCCCGCGACCCGCGCGGCCAGCCCGGGTGTGCCCCGGCCGAGCACCGCGTCCACCGCGGCCTCGTCGGCGAGCATCAGCAGCACCACCTCCGCCCGCGCGAACACCTCGCCGGCGTCCGCCGCCACCTCCGCCCCGGCCGCGCGCAGCGGGAGGGCGCGTTCCGGGGTCCGGTTCCAGACCACCAGCGGGATGCCGGCCGACGCCAGGCGCAGAGCCATGGGCCGGCCCATCACTCCGAGACCGATGAATCCGACGTGCACGGCGGGGCCGCCCTTCGCGTCAGGAGCCGACTATGACAGTGGTCATAGTAGCGCCGGCTATGACAGCGGTCATAGGGTGAGGGCGAGGAACGGAGGTCGACGATGACCGAGGCGCGGCGCGGTCCGCGGGAGCGGATGGTCTTCAGCGCGGCCCAGCTCATCCGGCGGGGCGGGGTCACCGCGACCGGCATGCGCGAGGTCGCCGAACACGCGCAGGCCCCGCGCGGCTCCCTCCAGCACTACTTCCCGGGCGGCAAGGAACAGCTGGTCAACGAGGCGGTCGAGTGGGCCGGCCGGTACGCCGGCCGGCGGATCGGCCGGTTCCTGGAGGGGCTCGAACAGCCGACGCCGAGCGGTCTGTTCGCCGCCATGGCGGCACAGTGGACCGACGAGTACGCGGACGGGGGCTTCGCCACGGGGTGCCCGGTCGCCGCCGCCACGGTCGACTGCGCCTCCACCGGCGACTCGACCCGGCAGGCGGCGGCAGCGGCGTTCGCGACCTGGCGGGCGCCCCTCGCCGAGGCCCTGAGGGGGATGGGCGTGCCCGCCGCTCGCGCCGAGCCGCTGGCCACCCTCATGATCAGCACCCTGGAGGGCGCCATCCTGATGGCCCGGGCCGAACGGGACGTACGCCCCCTCACCACGGTGGTGCGCGAACTCGGCCCCCTGCTCGACGCCGCCGTGCACTCCTGAGCGGCACCGCCGTGCACCCCTGACCGGCACCGCCGTCGTACGCCCCGGCCGGCGGGATCAGTCCGTCATCTCCGCGTCGACCGAGACGGCTCCGCCCGACTCCTCCTTGACCCACGCCTCCAGCTGGTCCACGAACGCGGCCGCCCACTGCCGCCAGTCGAGCTCCGACACGGCCGCCTCCCGGCCCAGCCGGGCGACGCGCAGCCGCAGTCCGGTGTCGCCGGCCAGCCGCCGGACCGCGGCCGCCGCCGCCGGCGGATCCTCGTAGGGCACCACGAGACCGCAGCCGTACCGTTCGACCAGCTCCGCGGAGAGCGGGGTGGGCGTGGTGACGACGGGAACGCCGTGGGCCATGTACTCCACGACCTTGGTGGGCCGGGAGTGCCGGTAGTTGGGCTGGTCGTGGAGGAGCGACAGACCGGCCAGGGCGCCGGTGAGCCGGCCGAGGGCCCGGTCGTTGGGCAGGAAGCCGTACCAGCGCAGGACCCCGTCCCGGTCGGCCGCCGTGAGGGCCTCGCGCACGTCGGGGTCCGCCGTGCCGATCGCCTCGACGCGGATGCCGGGGGCCAGCAGCCGCGCCATGGCGATCAGGTCGAGCGCGCCGCGTGCACGGGACAGCTGGCCCAGATAGACCACCCGGTCGTCGCCCGGCGGCGAGGGCGGATCGACGGGCGGGCTGGCGAGGTTGGGGATGACCGGGTGGTCGCGGCGGAAGCGGTCCTGGTAGGCGTACTCGGCGAGCAGCAGCCGCAGCCGGCGCTCGGCCAGCCGCTCCGCCGCCCGCACCGCCGTACGCAGCGGCGCCCGCAGCAGCCGCGGCACCCAGCACTTCATGACCAGCGCCGCCGCCGTGTCCTCGTGGACGTCCCACACGGTCACCGGGACCGGTCCGGTCCGGCGCAGCCGGCGCAGGGTGCCGGGGAGGGCCAGCAGCAGTTCCGGATCGTGCAGCAGGACCACGTCCACCTCCGGTCCGCGCTCGGCCAGCAGCGCCCGCGCCGCGCGCAGCGCCGCGCCCCGGTCCCGGCCCGCCGCGCGGGGCAGGTCCACGCCCTCGACGTACGGCCGGGGCGTGCTGTCCCGGGCCGCGAACGGGGCCGCGTACACCACGTGGTGGCCGCGGTCCCGCAGTGCGGCGATCTCCCGGTGCAGTATGCGCGCGTCCTCCGGGTGGTGGACGACGGTGACGACGAGTATCCGCATGGCAGTGCCTTTCAACTCCGCGCGGAGCACCGGCTGTTGCCGGAGCGGGTGGGCCTACAGGACCTCGACGCCCGGCTTGAAGATCCGCCCGCGGGTGTCGAACAGCAGCCGTGCGGTGTCCGCGAGGGCCGGCAGGTCGTAGGCGGAGTGGTCCTGGAGCAGGATCGTCAGGTCGTGCTCGCGCAGCGCGGCCGTCAGGTCGCCGACGCGCGGGACGGCCGTCCCCTCGACCGACCAGGCCGGCACGTGCGGATCGTGGAAAGCGATCTCGGCCCCGCGCTCCCGCAGCAGCCGGGCCAGCGGCTCCGCCGGCGTCTCGCGCAGGTCGGCGACGTCCGGCTTGTAGGTGACCCCGAGCAGCAGCACCCGGGAGCCCTGCAGCGGCCGGCCGGCGGTGTTGAGCAGGTCCTGGGCGCGGCGCACCACGTACTCGGGCATCCGCCGGTTGATCTCCTGGGCCAGCCCGACGAACCGGAACTCGTAGCCCAGTGACGAACGCACCTTGTAGGAAAGGTAGTTGGGGTCGATGGGGATGCAGTGGCCGCCCACTCCGGGGCTCGGGCGGAAGGCCTGGAAGCCGAAGGGCTTCGTCCCCGCGCAGCGGATCGCGTCCCAGACGTCCACGTGCAACTCGTGGCTGATGACCGCCAGTTCGTTGACCAGGGCGATGTTCACGTGCCGGTAGGTGTTCTCCAGCAGTTTGGCCATCTCGGCCTCGCGGGTGCCCTTCGCCTGTACGACCGTGTTCACGAACTTGCCGTAGAAGGCCACCGCGTGCACCGCGCAGGACGGGGTGCAGCCGCCGACCACCTTCGGGGTCTCGCGCAGTCCGTGCCCGGTGGAGCCGGGATCGATCCGTTCGGGGGAGAAGGCCAGGGCGAAGTCCTCGCCCGCGCGCAGCCCGGACTCCTCCAGCAGCGGCCGTACGACCTCCTCGGTGGTGCCCGGGTAGGTGGTCGACTCCAGCACCACGAGCTGGCCGCTCCGCAGCCGGCCGGCCACCGAGCGGGCGGCCGAGACGACCGCGCCCAGATCGGGTCCGCCGTCTTCGCTCAGCGGCGTCGGCACGCAGATCACCACGGTCTGGGCGCGCGCCAGACAGGCGTCGTCGGTGAACGCGGTGAAACCGGCGGCCCGCATCCGGCGCACGTCGTCGTCGGACACGTCGTCGACGTGCGAGCGGCCGGAGTTGAGTCCGTCGACGACCCGCGGGTCGCGGTCCAGGCCGACGACGCGCAGGCCGACCGAGGCCGCCTCCCGGGCCAGCGGCAGCCCGACGTATCCGAGACCGATCACGGCGAGTTCGACCTCACCGGCCGGATCCCGCCCTTCGTTGTCCCCGAGCGGTTGAACCTTGTCATCGAGCGGTTGGGTCCGTTCGACCTGCATAGGGATTCACCCGGCCTTACACGGCTGGACTGGTGGGGGGTCCGCGGGATCTCAGACGCAGCCGAGCGATCGATACGCCTCGTGCGTCGTCGCGGCGACCCGGTCCCAGGTGCGTTCCCGCGCGACCATCGCACGGGCGGCGGCTCCCCATTCGAGTCGCCGCTTATGACTGTAAAGCACCATTTCGAGTTCATCTGCCCAGGAAAGTGGCGACTCGACTGGAATTAGCCGCCCGTTCACCTCGGGTTCGACCAGTTCTCTCATCGCCGTGAGGTCACTGGCGGTGACCGGAAGGCCGCTCGCCATCGCCTCGACCGGTTTGAGGGGGGCCACCAGACGGCAGACCCGCTCGTCGGTGCGCGGCACCGCGAACACATCCAACGCCGCGTAGTAGTCGCGTACTTGGGCGTGCGGCACCCGGCCGGTGAACAAGGCGGTGCCGTCGTCCAGGCCCAGCCGGGCGGCCAGCCGCTGCAGCCGGTCCCGCTCCGGACCGTCACCGACGATCAGCAGCCGCAGCGGCACTCCGCGCCGTCGCAGCTCTACACCCGCATGGAGCAATGTGCCGATCCCCTCGTGCGGGGTGAGGCTGCCGACCGTGCCCACCACGTACTCGTCCGGACCGATGCCGAGGCGGGCGCGCACCGGCGCCCCGTCCGGCGGCGGCGCCAGGAACATCCCGTCCACGGCGTTCGGCACGATCAGCACCCGTTCCCGCGGCACCCCGCGCGCCACGATCTCGGCCTTCATCGCGGCGCCCAGCGTCAGCACCAGGTCGGCCTCCCGCATGCAGTGGGTCTCCAGCTCCCGGCGCACTCGGTAGACGGGGTCCCGCGGGCTGCGGGCCGCATCCTGGCTCAGCCAGGTCTCCTCCAGGAACCCCCGTACCTCGTAGACCACCGGCAGTCCGTACGCCTCCCGCAGGGCGAGGGCCACCCGCCCGTTGCCGTGGTCGGTCGCCGCGTGCAGCACCGCCGGCCGCAACCGCTCCACCAGCCGCCCGGCCAGCTCGGCGTTGCGGGCCAGCTGAGCCCCCTGCCCGTACGGCAGCCAGGCGGGCAGCAGCCGGTGCTGCGGCACTCCGCCCACGACCTGGAGCGGGCCGGCGTCCAGCACCCCGCGCGCCACCGGGAACCCGATCCGGGTCACGACGTGCGGATCGAGCCCGGCGGCCCGCTGGGCCTCGGCCAGCTTCTGCGTGCGCACGGTGTAGCCGGCGTGGGCGAACGGCAGGGAGTTGGTCACCAGATGCAGCACCCGCCCGGGCACCGGCCGCACCGGCCGCCCGGCGGGGGCGCTCACCCGAACGGCGGACGGGGTCGCACCCGGCCCCGCCGCCCGGGCCCGGGCGGACAGCCACCCCTCCACCGGCCGCACCCGGCGCCGTACCGGCGCGGGCAGCAGCCGTACACCCAGCAGCGCGGCCCGGGCGGGATCGTGCCGCAACTCGCCCCAGGCCACGGATACGGCCAGACTGACGGCGCGGGGAATACGACGGGACATGCCGTCACGGTAGGACGACCGGGCGCGGGACGCCTCGGCCGTCGCCGGGCGCCGGTGCCGGGAGGGCACGGCGTTCCTCCTCGTCTCCCTGTGCGCTGCCCCTTGTTCGACCGCCGACGGAAGGCGAGGACATGAACGGCCGAGTACTCCATGTGGTCGGCACCCGGCCCAACTTCGTGAAGGCGGCACCGGTCGTCGCCGCGCTCGGAGTGGCCGGCTGCGACCAGACCCTGGTCCACACCGGCCAGCACTACGACGCCCGGATGTCGGACGTGTTCTTCCGCCAGCTGGGCCTGCCCCGGCCGGACACCGACCTCGGCGTCGGCTCCGGCGGCCACGCCCGGCAGACCGCCGACCTGCTGGTGGCGCTGGAGGCCGAGCTGACCGCCCGCGACCCGGCCCTCGTCGTGGTCTACGGCGACGTCAACTCCACGCTGGCCGCCGCCCTGGCCGCCGCCAAGCTGGGCCTCCCGGTCGCGCACGTGGAGGCCGGCCTGCGCAGCTTCGACATGACGATGCCGGAGGAGGTCAACCGGCGCCTGGTCGACCAGCTGGCCGTGCTGCTGTTCGCGACCAGCCCGGAGGCCGTCGGCCACCTCGCCCGCGAGGGCGCCGACCCCGCCCGGGTGCACTTCGTCGGCAACCCGATGATCGACACCCTGCTCACCCACCTCGACCTCTTCGACCCGGCCGCGGCACGCACCGCCCACGGGCTGCCCGAGCGCTACGGCGTCGTCACCCTGCACCGCCCCGCCAACGTCGACGACCCCGAGGCCGCCCGCGCCGCCGCCCGCGCGCTCACCGAGGCGGCCCGCCATCTGGACCTCGCCGTGCCGCTGCACCCGCGCGGCCGGGACGCCCTGCGCGCGGCCGGCCTGGACGGCGCGCCCGGAGTGCACCTCCTCGAACCGCTCGGCTACGTCGAGTTCATGAGCCTGGTGCGCGGCGCCGCCGCCGTGATCACCGACTCCGGCGGGGTGCAGGAGGAGACCACCGTGCTCGGCGTGCCCTGTCTGACGCTGCGCACCACCACCGAACGCCCCGTCACCGTCACCCACGGCACCAACCGCCTGGTCACCCACAACGAGCTGGTCCCCGCCCTGCGCAAGGCACTCGACGGCGGCCCGGGGGCGCCCGCGGAGGGTCCGCCGCTGTGGGACGGCAAGGCGGGCATCCGGACGGCCCGCGTGGTCACCCGGTGGCTGGAACACCATGGCTGACGGCACCCTCGCCCCCGACGGCGGCCCCGCCCCCGCCCCCGACGACACCGCCGGCGGCGACGGCGCCTTCGACTACTGGGACGCCCGCCACCGCGACCAGGACGAGCTGGCCTCCGGCGGACACATCGGCCTCGACCGGGCGGGCAACGAACTCTTCTACGCGCTCCGGCTCGGCACCCTGCTCGGCCTCGTCGGCGACCTCACCAGCCCCGCGGCCCCGCTGTTCGTGCTCGACGCGGGCTGCGGCAAGGGGTACTTCGCGCGCGCCCTGGCCCGCTGCGGCCACCGCGTGGACGCCTTCGACGCCAGCGAGGAGGCCCTCGACCGGGCCCACGCCGCCGGCGGCGGCCCCCGCTACGGCCGGTCCCGGCTCGACGCGTGGCGCAGCCCGTGGCCGTACGACATCGTGCTCTGCGTCGACGTGCTCTTCCACCTCCTGGACGACGCGGAGTGGTCGGCGGCCCTGCGCAACCTGGCCTCCCTGGTCCGCCTCACCGGCCGCCTGATCGTCACCGACGAGGACACGGCCCGGCCCCGGGCACGCGGCGACTACATCCTGCACCGGCCCACGGCCGCCTACCGCGCCGTACTCGAACCCCTCGGACTGCGCCACACGGAGTTCCGGCCGTACGGCTTCCGGGAGATCGAGGTCGGCTTCCACGTCTTCACGAGGATCCGCTGATGCGTCTGACCGATCTGCTCCACCCGCACCTGGACGGCGTCACCACGGTCGTGGACGCGGCCGGCCGCGGCCTGCGCCTCGCCCCCTACCTCCACCTCCCCGACGGTGTCCGCCTGCTCCGCGACGACGGCGAACGGCCGGTCGGAGAAGGAGAGCTGGTGCTCCTGTCCTACGGCCCCGACCCGGCCCTGCACGGCGGCGAGGACGACTGCCTCGCGGTGCTGGAACGCGTCCGGCCCGGCGGCCGCGGCCTGCTCCTGTTCGGCCACCCGGGGCCCGAACCGCCCTATCACCGGCTCCTGGACGGCCTGGTGGCCCAGGGCTGCCAGGTGCTGCGCGCCACCCCGCTCGACTATGTGCACCTGCGCGCGGGCGCGGTGTTCACCCGCCTCACCTCGGACGAACTCCTGCCCCCGCACGACTGGTTCGGGCGCGCGGTGCCCCCCGGCGGCTTCACCACCGCCCTGCGGATGGCCGGCGAGTACGTCCTCGGCGACCTCGTCTCCCGCTCCCTGCGCGCCCGCCACCTGGACCTGACGCGCCGCGCCGAGGAGGCCGAACGCGCCCGGGACGACGTCCGCGAGGACGGACTCGCCGACCGGCTGGCCGCCGCCGTACGGGAGAAGGAACAGCTGGCGTCCGCGCTGCGCGGGGCCCGCGGCCGGGTCGAGCTGCTCCAGGCGCGGGTGGCCATGCTGGAGGGCTCGACCTCGCTGAGGGTGGGCAAGGCACTGGTGTCGGCGGCCCGGTCGCCGCGGCACCGGATGCCGCGTCTGCCGCGGGAGCTGTACGGGCTGTGGCGCGGGCGGGCCGAGCGGCGGGCGGCGCCCGCCTCCCAGTCCGCCGCCGCCGGGGCCCCATCCATGGCCGCCGACGAGCGCCTCCACCTGCTGCACCGCGCGTTCTCCTGCACACCCCGCGACCGGCTCGTGATCGCCGGCGTGCTCACCGACCACACCGCCGAGGACTTCGCGGCGGACGCCGTCGTGAACCGGCCGCTCCCGCACGACGGCGCGCTGCTCGTACGGCGCACCGACCCCGACGCGGTCGTGGTGCAAGTGAGCGCGTGCACGGAGGACGGCCCCTGGTCGCTCGCCGGCACCGGCCTGGCACCGGACCTGGACCGGAGGCTGGCCGAACTCCTCACCGAGGCCCGCGCGTCGGGCCGGGCCGCCGTACTGTGGCGGGACGCCCCGCCGTCCGCCGCACCCGGCCTCGCCCAGCTGGCCTGGGACGCCGTCCTCGACGCCGACACCGGTGTACGGCTGTCCCGGCTCGACCCGGCCGGGGACGGCAGGGAGCGGTTGCGGGAGGCGTTCCAGTGGGACAGCACCCGCGTCCGGCTGGCCGAACTCGCCCGGCTGGCCGGCGCCCCGGACCCCTTGGACGGACGCCGGGTCGCCGTCCTCGCCGCCCCCCGCGGCCGGCACGACGTGGCCCGGCTGGCCGCGCAGGTGCTGGGCCAGCAGCACCGCCCCGCCGAGGTGGTCGTCCCCGACCCGGCCGGCCTCGACGAACTCGACGCCGCGGGCGTCGCCGTCCGCACCGGGCCGCCCACCGCGGCCTGGGTCGCCGACTGGACCGACCTCACCGAGGACCGCCCGGACACCCTGCTGCTCGACCTGATGTGCGCCCAGGAGTACTCGGGCGCGGACGCGCTGGGCCACGCGGCGGCCGGCGAGGACTACACGTTCGTGCCGGCGCTGCGGCGTCCGCTGCTGGTCCGCCGGTCCCTGCACCTCGCGGGCGCGCCGCCCGAGAGCTGGTGCGGCCGCGGGTACCGACTGTTCGCCGTGCGCGGGAAGGAGCCGTCATGAGCCGCGTGATACGGGCACTGGTCTACGGCGACGTGGACCTCAACCTCATCGACGGCTCCGCCGTCTGGGCCCAGTCGACCGTGCAGGCGCTGTCCCTGGCCGGGTGCGAGACCCGGCTGGTGCTGAAGGCCCCGGTGCTGACCGGGCGGCTGACCGATCCGCTGGCCGGGCTGCCCGGGGTGACCCTCGTGCGGCCCGCCGAGGAACGGCTGGTCCCCGGACAGGGCGACCGGCCCCTGTCCCCGGTGCAGGCCTCCCGGCTGCTCGCCCGGCTCGACCGGGACGAGCCCTGCGACCTGCTCGTCCTGCGCGGGCGCCGGCTCGTCGGCCGGGTCGTCGCCGACGGCCGGTTCGACGGGCGGATCTGGGCCTACCTCACCGACATCCCGCAGTCCGCCGCCGCGATGACCGAGCAGGCCCGCGCGGAACTCGGCCGCATCGCCGCCGCCTCCCGGCGCCTGCTGTGCCAGACCGAGGAGTTGCGCTGCTTCCTGGAGGCCTGGGTGCCCGAGGCCTGCGGCCGCAGCGTGCTCTGCCCGCCCTCCGTGCCGGAACCCGACTTCCCGGTGCCGGACCACGACCGGCCGCACGATCCGCTCCGGCTCGTCTACACCGGCAAGTTCGCGCCGCTGTGGAACACGCTGCCCATGACCCGGCTGCCCTCGCTGCTGGCCGAGCGGGGCGTTGCGGCCGAACTCCACACCGTCGGCGACAAGATCCACGACGACCCCGCCCACCCCGGGTTCCACGACGCGATGTTCCGGGCCCTCAACGGCGGCACCCTCGGCGTCCACCACCACGGCGGACAGCCCCGCGAGGAGGCCATGCGCATCGCCGCCGACTGCGACCTCGGCCTGGGCTGGCGCGCCCCCGGACTCGACGCGAGCCTCGAACTGTCCACCAAGGTAATGGAGTTCGGCGCCCTCGGGCTGCCCGTCGTGCTCAACCGCACACCCGCGCACGAGGCACTGCTGGGCGCCGACTACCCCCTCTACGTCCCCGGCCGCGCCGAACCCGAGGACGCCGCCGAGGCCGTGGCCCACGCCGCCCGCGCCCCCGAGGCCCGCCGGCTCGCGGCCGCCCGCTGCCGCGACGCCGCCCGCCGGTACACCCTCCGGGCCGCCGCCGACCGCTGGCGCGGCCACCTCGACCGGGTCTTCCCGCCCGCACCCGCCGGTGTCGTCCACCGCGCCCGTCCGCTGCGGGTCGGCGTCGCGGGGCACGACCTGAAGTTCCTCACCCGGCTCCTGGACCACTTCCGCGCCGTGCCCGGACTCGACGTCCGCGTCGACGCCTGGCCCGCGCTGGCCCGGCACGACCCGGGCGCGAGCCGTGAACTCGCCGACTGGGCCGATGTGGTGGTCGTCGAGTGGTGCGGCCCGGCCGCCGTCTGGTACAGCCGCCACAAGCGGCGCGGCAGCCGGCTCGTGATCCGGCTGCACCGGTTCGAGCTGGACGCCGAGTGGCCGGGGCAGGTCGACATCGACGCCGTCGACCGGGTGATCTGCGTCAGCCCCTACTACGCCCGCCGCACCCTGGAGCACACGGGCTGGCCGCGGCACAAGGTCGTCGTCGTCCCGAACTGGGTGGACGCCGACCAGCTCGACCGGCCCAAGGCACCCGGTGCCCGTCACCGCCTCGGCATGATCGGCATCGCGCCCAGCCGCAAACGCCTCGACCTCGGCCTGGACGTGCTCGAAGCCCTGCGCGCCCGGGACCGGCGCTGGCACCTGTCGGTCAAGTCCAAGCCGCCGTGGGAGTACTGGTGGATCTGGAACAAGCCGGAGGAGCGCGCGCACTACGAGACGATCCTGCGCCGTGTCCAGACCTCCCCGCTGCTCCAGGGGGCGGTCGTCTTCGACGACTTCGGCGCCGACGTGGCGAGCTGGCTGCGCCGCATCGGGCACGTCCTGTCCACCAGCGACGACGAGAGCTTCCACCTCGCCCCGGCCGAGGGCATGGCCTCCGGTGCCGTTCCGGCGCTGCTGCCGTGGCCCGGCGCGGACGAGATCTACGACCGGCGGTGGATCCACGACGGCCCGCCGGCCATGGCCGAGGCGATCACCGGGCTCGGCGAGAGCGAGGGGACCTGGCGGTCCGCCGCGGACACGGCCCGCGCCCAGGTGCGGGAGTCGTACGCGCTGGACCGCGTGGCGGCGGCCTGGACGGACCTGCTCGTGAGCGGCTGAGAGGGGGGAGCGGCGGGCACCGGCCCGTGCGTGACCCCCTCAGCCCCCGGCCCGCTCCGCCGTCAGGTAGGCGATCACCATGTCCCCGAGCATGGCCCGGTAGCGCTCCCGCCGGGCCGGGTCCACCAGGTCCCGGCCGAACAGTGCGCCGAAGGTGTGCCGGTTGGCGACCCGGAAGAAGCAGAACGAGCTGATCATCGCGTGCAGGTCGACCGCGTCCACGTCGGCCGTGAACAGCCCCGACTCCTGCCCCGTGGCGAGGATGCGGCGGATCACGTCCAGCGCCGGGGAGCCGATCCGGCCGAGCTTCTCGGAGGCCGCTATGTGCTCGGCGCCGTGGATGTTCTCGATGCTGACCAGGCGGATGAAGTCCGGGTGCCGCTCATGGTGGTCGAAGGTCAGCTCGGCCAGCCGCCGGATGGCCGCCACCGGGTCCAGGTGCTCGACGTCCAGCTGCTGCTCGGCGTCCCGGATCACGCCGTACGCCCGCTCCAGCACGGCCGTGAACAGCTGTTCCTTGCCGCCGAAGTAGTAGTAGATCATCCGCTTCGTGGTGCGGGTCCGGGCGGCTATCTCGTCGACGCGGGCCCCGTCGTAGCCGGCCCGGGCGAACTCCTGCGTGGCCACGTCGAGGATCTCGGCCCTGGTGCGGGCGGCGTCACGCAGGCGCGCGCCGGCTCGTGCCGGTTCTTCGACGCTCGTCATCGGTGTCCTTCGGGCCCGTGAGGCGCCTGGACGGCGCGCTCGTTCGCGTGCCGGTGATTGTAGAAGCAGGGCCGCCGGGCGCAGCCGGGATGTTCGTCACATCCCGGACGGCTGCCGCGGCGCCGGTGCGGCGGCGGCCGGGATGCGGGCCGCGGCTAGGAACGGCTGACCGTGCGGGTGACGCCCGCGATCACGGTGGTGGCCAGGATCCAGCCGGTGAGGACGAGGACGTGGGCGAGCAGCTGGTACCCGCCGTGCGGGGCGAACGCGGAGTCCTGCCCGAAGGAGATCACCGGCAGCAGCAGGTCGAGCGTGTAGAACACCGGGTCGAAGGGCGGTGCCTCGCCCGCCTTCAGCGGCTGCGGGTGGTGCAGCGCGTAGGTGACGGAACCCACCGCGAGCAGCGACAGCAGCCAGCCGGCGGCGCGCAGGGGGCGGAAGCCGTAGCCGACGGTGACGTCCTGGACCAGGCCCCACACCCGGCCGTACCAGGGCAGGGTGCGGCGGTGCCGGCGCTGCTTGGCCAGCTGCACCAGCCGGGCCGCGTGGTCGTCGCCGACGCGGCGGTAGGCGGCCGTCAACTGCTCGTAGGCGTGCGGGACATAGCCGTCGCGCTCGCGCTCCAGCATGGGCAGGCGGCGCTCGGCCGGCTCGTGCGGGATGAGCGAGGTGTACGTCAGGTCGCCGAGCAGCACCTCCTCGGGCACCGACCCCGGCTCCACGAAGAGGACTTCGAGCTGGGCGCGGCGCAGGTTGAGGGCGCCCTCCAGGGGCAGGCTGCGGCGCAGCCACAGCTCACCGATGGTCGCGCTGGCCGCCCGGAGCGCCGAACTGCCCGGATGCGACAGCAGGGTGTACGACAGGTCGAGCCGCCCTCCGACGCGGGCGCCGCGCAGGCCCATCCAGCCGCGTACCTCGGCGTGCCGGAGCAGCATGTCACCCTGGACGGCGAACGTCTCGGCGTCCAGCGCGGCGCCTTCCGGGTGGCTGAGCCGCGCCTCGTTGAGGTTGACCGACCCGGCGACGGTGGCGCCGTTGAGCCGTGTCTGCCCGTGCGTGCGCAGCCCGGGCGCCCGCAGATCGTCGCCGACGTCCACCTGGTTGAGCTGGAGCACCGGAACCCCGGCGGCGGGCGCGGTCACCTCCGCGCTCTCCAGGTACAGACTGCCGCCGATCCGGGCCCCGCCCAGCCGCAGCACCCCGCGGCACCGGGTGCGGGTGAGCCGCACGACGCCGTCGACGTGCATGGCGTGGCCGGTGAACCCGGGCAGGACCGACTCGCTGAGGTTGAGTTCGCGCAGCCGGGCGGCGTAGCAGCGCGGGGCCTCGTCGAAGTGGCAGTTCCGCAGCCGCAGCGGGTGGTCGATCGTCGCGTACTGCAGATCGAGGCGGCCCGTGATCCGGGCGCCCGCCAGATCGAGGGACGCTATCTCCCCCTCCTGCCGGGGCCCGTCGAGCAGCAGCGCCCGCAACACCTCGGCCCGCACGGTCCGTTCGGGGCCCCAGTCGCCGCCCGCGGCGGGATCGTCATCGGAGCCCTCCCGGAAGTCCACGGCCCGCCCCCGCGGAAACGCCCGCCACACCCGCTCCTCGGCCGCCGTCAGCTCGTTGATCTCCACCAGCGCGACTCTGACCCGAGGCGGAAGACGCTGTCAATCCACCACCGGGCCCCGGAACCGGGATCGGCCGGCCGGGGCCACCTGCCGGCCACCCGGTCCGGCGCGGACCGCGCCCTGTCCCCGCGGTGGCCGCGCACCTTCCTGCGCGACCGCGCCGCCGCCCTCGCCACCCGCTGCGCGGGCCCCGGCAACGCGCCGCGGGAGGTGTCCCGCCGATCGTGCCGGGCGTCGGCCCGGGGAACCCTAGGGCCGGACGTTCCACTCCGCGATCACCGGGCGGCCGTGTTCCATGGACAGCCGGCTCATGGTGCCCGTGGCCAGCTGGAACAGCCGGCCCTCGGCGGGCGGCAGGCCCAGGCGGCGGGCGGTGAGGACCCGCAGGAAGTGGGCGTGGGCGACGAGGATCACGTCGCCCGCGTCCTCGGTGAGGGCCGCGTCGACGCGGGCCAGGACCCGGTCCGCGCGGGCGCCGGTCTGCCGCGGTGACTCGCCCGGGTGCCCCTCGGGGCCGGGCGGCACGCCGTCGGTCCACAGGTCCCAGTCCGGCCGGGTGCGATGGATCTCGACGGTGGTGATGCCCTCGTAGCCGCCGTAGTCCCACTCGTGCAGGTCGGGATCGGGCACGACCCCGGGTATGCCCGCCAGTTCGGCGGTGCGCAGCGCGCGGCCGAGCGGGCTGGCCAGGGCGAGGGCGTAGGTCCGGCCGGTGAGGAGCGGGGCGAGGGACTTGGCCTGTTCCTCGCCGTTCCCGGTCAGGGGCAGGTCGGTCCAGCTGGTGTGCTGTCCCGACCTGCTCCACTCCGTCTCACCGTGGCGGACCAGCAGGAGGTCCCCCACGGCGGGTCAGCCCTTCTTCTCGACCGCGTGGCCGCCGAACTGGTTGCGCAGCGCGGCGACCATCTTCATCTGCGGCGAGTCGTCCTGGCGGGAGGCGAACCGCGCGAAGAGGGAGGCGGTGATCGCGGGCAGCGGCACCGCGTTGTCGATGGCCGCCTCCACGGTCCAGCGGCCCTCGCCGGAGTCCTCCGCGTAACCGCGCAGCTTCTCCAGGTGCTCGTCGTCGTCCAGCGCGTTGACCGCGAGGTCGAGCAGCCAGGACCGGATGACGGTGCCCTCCTGCCAGGAGCGGAACACCTCGCGGACGTTGTCCACGGACTTGACCTTCTCCAGCAGTTCCCAGCCCTCGGCGTACGCCTGCATCATGGCGTACTCGATGCCGTTGTGGACCATCTTCGAGAAGTGCCCCGCGCCGACCCGGCCCGCGTGCACGTAGCCGTACGGGCCCTCCGGCTTGAGCGCCTCGAAGACGGGACGGAGCCGGTCCACGTGCTCCTTGTCGCCGCCGACCATGAGCGCGTAGCCGTTCTGCAGGCCCCACACGCCGCCGGAGACACCGGCATCGACGAAGCCGATGCCCTTGATGCCGAGTTCGGCGGCGTGCTTCTCGTCGTCCGTCCAGCGGGAGTTGCCGCCGTCGATCACCGTGTCGCCCTCGGACAGCAGGTCCTTGAGCTCGTCGATGACCCCCTGCGTGGCCGTACCGGCCGGGACCATCACCCACACCTGGCGGGGCGCGTCCAGCTTCTCGACCAGTTCGGCGAGGCTCTTGACGTCGGAGACCTCCGGGTTGCGGTCGTAGCCGATGACGGTGTGGCCGGCGCGGCGGATCCGCTCGCGCATGTTGCCGCCCATCTTGCCGAGACCGATGAGACCGAGCTGCATGATCAGTTCTCCGATGCGTTCTTGAGAGTGCGGTAGGCGGCGACGAGGGCCGTGGTGGACGGGTCCAGACCGGGCACGTCCGCCCCCTCGGTGAGGGCCGGTTCGACGCGCTTGGCGAGGACCTTGCCGAGCTCCACGCCCCACTGGTCGAAGGAGTCGATGTTCCACACCGCGCCCTGCACGAACACCTTGTGCTCGTAGAGGGCGACCAGCTGGCCGAGGACGGACGGCGTCAGCTCCGTGGCGAGGATCGTGGTCGTGGGGTGGTCGCCGTGGAAGGTGCGGTGCGCCACCTGCTCCTCGGGCACGCCCTCCGCTCGGACCTCCTCCGCCGTCTTGCCGAAGGCGAGCGCCTGGGTCTGGGCGAAGAAGTTGGCCATCAACAGGTCGTGCTGGGCCTTGAGTTCCCCGCTCAGCTCGGCGACCGGGCGGGCGAAGCCGATGAAGTCCGCCGGGATCAGCTTGGTGCCCTGGTGAATCAACTGGTAGTAGGCGTGCTGGCCGTTGGTGCCGGGCGTGCCCCACACCACCGGTCCGGTCTGCCACTCCACCGGATTGCCGTCCCGCTGCACCGACTTGCCGTTGGACTCCATGTCCAGCTGCTGGAGGTACGCGGTGAACTTCGACAGATAGTGGGAGTACGGCAGCACCGCGTGGGTCTGGGCGTCCAGGAAGTTGTCGTACCAGATGCCCAGCAGGCCCAGCAGCAGGGGCGCGTTGGCCTCGGCGGGCGCGGTGCGGAAGTGGTCGTCGACCAGCCGGAAGCCGTCGAGCATCTCCCGGAAGCGGTCCGGGCCGATGGCGATCATCAGGGACAGGCCGATCGCGGAGTCGTACGAGTACCGGCCGCCGACCCAGTCCCAGAACGCGAACATGTTGTCCGGGTCGATGCCGAACTCGGTGACCTTCTCCGCGTTCGTGGACAGCGCCACGAAGTGCCTGGCCACCGCCTTGTGGTCGCCGTCGAACGCCTTCAGCAGCCAGGACCGGGCCGAGGTCGCGTTGGTGATCGTCTCGATCGTGGTGAACGTCTTGGACGCCACGATGAACAGGGTCTCCGCCGGGTCCAGGTCCCGGGTGGCCTCGTGCAGGTCGGCGCCGTCCACGTTCGACACGAAGCGGAACGTCAGGTCTCGTGCGGTGAAGGGGCGCAGGGCCTCGTAGGCCATCGCGGGGCCCAGGTCGGAGCCGCCGATGCCGACGTTGACGACGTTGCGGATCCGCTTGCCGGTGTGGCCGGTCCACTCGCCCGAGCGGACCCGCTCGGCGAAGCCGGCCATCTGGTCCAGCACCGCGTGCACCTTCGGCACGACGTTCTCGCCGTCGACCTCGACCACCGCGTCCCGCGGGGCGCGCAGCGCGGTGTGCAGGACCGCCCGCTTCTCGGTGACGTTGATCCTCTCGCCGCGGAACATGGCGTCCCGCAGGGCGGACACGCCGGTGGCGGCGGCGAGTTGCCGGAGCAGGGCCAGCGTCTCGTCGGTGACCAGCTGCTTGCTGTAGTCGATGTGCAGGTCGCCGACCCGCACGACGTACCGTTCGGCGCGCCCGGGGTCCTTGGCGAACAGCTCGCGCAGGTGCGGCCTTCCCCGGTCGCGGTGGTCGGCGAGGGCCGCCCACTCGGGCCGGTCGGTGAGCTTCGGGAACTGGGCCATCTCAGGCGTTCTCCTTGGGGGCCTCGCCCTGGAGGGCGATGGCGTACATCTCGTCGGCGTCGAGGCGGCGCAGCTCCTCGGCGATGAGTTCGGAGGTGGGGCGGACCTTCAGGGCGAGGGTGCGCGGCGGCTGGCCGGGCAGGGTCAGCGTGGCGAGCGGGCCCTCGGGCCGGTCGACGACGACCTCGCCGTTCGCGGTGCCGAGGCGCACGGCCGTCACGAACGGGCCGGCGCTGTGCACCCGCTCCACCGGGACGTTCAGACGGGCCTCCAGCCAGCGCGCGAGGAGCTCGGCGCTGGGGTTGTCGGCCTCGGCCTCGACGGCCGCCGAGGTCACCTGCGCGCGGGCCTGGTCCAGGGCCGCGGCCAGCATCGAACGCCACAGCGTCAGCCGGGTCCAGGCGAGGTCGGTGTCGCCGGGCGCGTAGTTGCGGGCGCGGGTGTCGAGGACCTCCAGGGGCCGCTCGACGGCGTACAGGTCGGTGATCCGGCGCTGGGCGAGCGCGCCCAGGGGGTCCTTGGAGGGGGTCTCGGGGGCGTCCACCGGCCACCACACGACCACCGGGGCGTCCGGCAGCAGCAGCGGCAGGACGACCGAGTCGGCGTGGTCGGAGACCTCGCCGTAGGTGCGCAGCACGACCGTCTCGCCGGTGCCGGCCTCGGAGCCGACCCGTACCTCGGCGTCCAGCCGCGAGTGGGTGCGGTCGCGCAGGGTGCGGGCGTGCCGCTTGATGACGACCAGGGTCCGCGAGGGGTGCTCGCGCGAGGCGTCCTCGGCGGCCTTGATCGAGTCGTAGGCGTTCTCCTCGTCCGTGACGATGATCATCGTCAGGACCATGCCCACGGCCGGGGTGCCGATGGCGCGGCGGCCCCGCACCAGCGCCTTGTTGATCTTGCTTGCCGTGGTGTCGGTCAGGTCGATCTTCATGGCCTGCGCCAGCTCCGTCCGTCTCGTGCGAGCATCTCGTCGGCTTCCCTCGGTCCCCAGCTGCCCGACGCGTACTGCGCCGGCCTGCCGTGCGCCGCCCAGTACTCCTCGATCGGGTCGAGGATCTTCCAGGACTCTTCCACTTCCTGGTGACGGGGGAACAGGTTGGCGTCGCCGAGCAGTACGTCCAGGATGAGCCGCTCGTACGCCTCCGGGCTCGACTCGGTGAACGACTCGCCGTAGGCGAAGTCCATGGACACGTCCCGGATCTCCATCGAGGTGCCCGGCACCTTCGACCCGAACCGCACGGTCATGCCCTCGTCCGGCTGGACGCGGATGACGATCGCGTTCTGGCCCAGTTCCTCGGTGGCGGTGGAGTCGAACGGTGAGTGCGGGGCCCGCTTGAAGACCACCGCGATCTCGGTGACCCGGCGGCCGAGCCGCTTGCCGGCGCGCAGGTAGAACGGGATGCCCGCCCAGCGGCGGTTGTCGATGCCCAGCTTGATCGCGGCGAAGGTGTCGGTCTTCGACTTGGGGTCGATGCCGTCCTCCTCCAGATAGCCGACGACCTTCTCGCCGCCCTGCCAGCCCTCCGAGTACTGCCCGAGCACGGTGCTCTGGCCCAGGTCGTGCGGCAGCCGGACCGACTTCAGCACCTTCAGCTTCTCGGTGAGCAGCGCCTCCGCGTCGAACGCGATGGGCTCCTCCATGGCGGTGAGGGCCATGAGCTGGAGCAGGTGGTTCTGGATGACGTCACGGGCGGCGCCGATGCCGTCGTAGTAGCCGGCCCGGCCGCCGATGCCGATGTCCTCGGCCATGGTGATCTGCACGTGGTCGACGTACGACCGGTTCCAGATCGGCTCGTACATCTGGTTGGCGAAGCGCAGCGCCAGGATGTTCTGGACGGTCTCCTTGCCGAGGTAGTGGTCGATGCGGAACACCTGGTCCGGCTCGAACACCTCGTGCACGATCGCGTTCAGCTCGCGCGCGCTGTCCAGGTCGTGCCCGAACGGCTTCTCGATGACCGCGCGCCGCCAGGAGCCCTCCGGTGGGCTCGCCAGGCCGTGCTTCTTCAGCTGCTGCACGACCTTGGGGAAGAACTTCGGCGGCACCGAGAGGTAGAAGGCGAAGTTGCCGCCGGTGCCGCGGGAGGCGTCCAGCTCGTCGACGGCGTCCTTCAGCTGTTTGAAGGCGGTGTCGTCGTCGAAGTCGCCGGGGATGAACCGCATGCCCTCGGCGAGCTGCTGCCACACCTCCTCGCGGAACGGGGTGCGGGAGTGCTCGCGCACCGCGTCGTGCACGACCTGCGCGAAGTCCTGGTCCTCCCAGTCCCGGCGAGCGAACCCGACGAGGGAGAAGCCCGGCGGCAGCAGACCCCGGTTGGCCAGGTCGTAGACGGCCGGCATCAGCTTCTTGCGGGACAGGTCACCGGTCACCCCGAAGATGACCAGGCCCGAGGGCCCGGCGATGCGGGGCAGCCGGCGGTCGCGGGTGTCCCGCAGCGGGTTCACCCAGTCGGCGGCCGGGGCCACCGGGACCCGCACCACCTCGGGTGCGGGTGCCTGGGCGGGGGCGTTCTCGGTCATCAGGCGTCAACTCCCTTGCTCTTCAGGGACGTGGCGACGGCGTCCAGCAGGTCCTGCCAGGCCGCCTCGAACTTGGCGACGCCCTCGTCCTCCAACTGCTGGACGACCTCGTCGTAGGAGATGCCGAGCCGCTCGACGGCGGCCAGGTCGGCGCGGGCTTGCGGGTAGCCGCCGGTCACGGTGTCGCCGGTGATCTCGCCGTGGTCGGCGACGGCGTTCAGGGTGCCCTCCGGCATGGTGTTGACGGTGCCGGGCGCGACCAGCTCGTCCACGTACAGGGTGTCCTTGTACGCGGGATCCTTCACCCCGGTGGACGCCCATAGCGGGCGCTGCTCGTTCGCCTCGTCCCCGGCCAGCGCCTGCCAGCGGCCGGAGGCGAAGACCTCCTCGTACGCCTCGTAAGCGAGGCGGGCGTTGGCGAGGGCCGCGCGGCCCTTGAGGGCGAGGGCCTCGTCGGTGCCGAGGGCGGTCAGCCGCTTGTCGATCTCGGAGTCCACCCGGGAGACGAAGAAGGAGGCCACCGAGTGGACGGTGGAGAGGTCGACGCCGCGCTCGCGGGCCTTCTCCAGGCCGGCCAGGTAGGCGGCCATGACCTCGCGGTAGCGGTCCAGGGAGAAGACCAGGGTCACGTTGACGCTGATGCCGAGGCCGATGACCTCGGTGATCGCCGGGAGGCCCGCCCTGGTCGCCGGGATCTTGATCATCACGTTCGGCCGGTCCACCAGCCAGGCCAGCTGCCTGGCCTCGGCGACGGTGGCCTTGGTGTCGTGCGCCAGGCGCGGGTCGACCTCGATGGAGACCCGGCCGTCGCGGCCGCCCGTGGTGTCGTACACGGGGCGCAGGATGTCCGCGGCGTCGCGCACGTCGGCGGTCGTCATCATCCGTACGGCCTCGTCGACCGTGACACCGCGTACGGCGAGGTCGGCCAGCTGCTCCTCGTAGCCCTCCCCGGAGCCTATGGCGGCCTGGAAGATGGACGGGTTCGTCGTGACACCGACGGCGGTTCCGCTCGCCACCAGCTCGGCGAGGCCGCCCGAGGTGATCCGCCCGCGCGACAGGTCGTCGAGCCAGATCGACACGCCCTCGTCGGCGAGGCGCTTGAGGGCTCCCGGGGTCGCGATTGCTTCGGTCACAGTGATCAGTCTTTCCTCTTGCGTCGGTATCGTGCGTCGGTGGTGCGTCGGGTGTCAGGCGCGGGCGGCGGCGAGCGAGTCGCGGGCCGCCGCGGCGACGTTCTCGGGGGTGAAGCCGAACTCGGCGAACAGGGTCTGGGCGTCGGCGGAGGCGCCGAAGTGTTCGAGCGAGACGACGCGTCCGGCGTCGCCCACGTACCGGTACCAGGTCAGGCCGATGCCGGCCTCGACGGCGACCCGGGCCCGCACGGCCGGCGGCAGCACCCGCTCGCGGTACGCGCGGGGCTGCTCCTCGAACCACTCCACGGACGGCATCGACACCACGCGCGTGCCGATGCCCTCGGCCTCCAGCCGCTCCCGCGCGGCCACGGCCAGCCGCACCTCGGAGCCCGTCGCGATGATGACCACCTCCGGGACCTCCGTCGACGACTCGCGCAGTACGTAGCCGCCCTTGGCCGCGTCCTCGTTCGGCGCGTACACCGGCACGCCCTGGCGGGTCAGCGCGAGCCCGTGGGGGGCGGGGTGCGTGGCGTGCCTCTTCAGGATCTCGGCCCAGGCGATCGCGGTCTCGTTGGCGTCCGCCGGGCGGACGACGTTCAGGCCCGGGATCGCGCGCAGCGAGGCCAGGTGCTCGACCGGCTGGTGAGTGGGACCGTCCTCGCCGAGGCCGATGGAGTCGTGCGTCCACACGTACGTCACCGGCAGCTGCATCAGGGCCGACATCCGCACGGCGTTGCGCATGTAGTCGGAGAACACCAGGAAGGTGCCGCCGTAGATCCGGGTGTTGCCGTGCAGGGCGATGCCGTTCATCTCCGCGGCCATGGAGAACTCGCGGATGCCGAAGTGGACGGTACGGCCGTACGGGTCGGCCCCGGGCAGCGGGTTGCCCTCCGGCAGGAAGGAGGCGGACCCGTCGATGGTGGTGTTGTTGGAGCCGGCGAGGTCGGCGGAGCCGCCCCACAGCTCGGGGATCACCGGGCCGAGCGCCTGCAGCACCTTGCCGGAGGCGGCACGGGTGGCGACCGGCCCGCCCTCCTCGAAGACGGGCAGCGCGTCCTGCCAGCCCTCGGGCAGCTCGCCCCTGCTGACGCGATCGAACAGCTCGGCGCGCTCCGGCCGGTCCGCGCGCCACTCGGCGATCCGCTTGTCCCAGGCCGCGTGGGCCTCGGCGCCCCGGTCCAGGGCCCCGCGGGTGTGGGCCAGGACGTCGTCGGCGACCTCGAAGGTCTGCTCCGGGTCGAAGCCGAGGAGGCGCTTGGTGGCGGCGATCTCCGCCTCGCCGAGCGCGGAGCCGTGGGAGGCCTCGGTGTTCCGCGCGTTCGGGGCGGGCCACGCGATGACCGTGCGCAGCGCGATGAGCGAGGGACGCCCGGTCTCGGCCCGGGCGGCCTTCAGCGCCGCGTACAGGGCGGGGACGTCGACGTCGCCGTCGGCGGTGGGCTCGACGCGCCGGGTGTGCCAGCCGTACGCCTCGTACCGCTTCAGCACGTCCTCGGAGAAGGCGGTCGCGGTGTCGCCCTCGATGGAGATGTGGTTGTCGTCGTAGAGAAAGACCAGGTTGCCGAGCTTCTGGTGGCCGGCCAGCGAGGACGCCTCGGCGGAGACGCCCTCCTCCAGGTCGCCGTCGGAGACGATCGCCCAGATCGTGTGGTCGAACGGGGAGGTGCCCGCGGGGGCGTCCGGGTCGAACAGGCCGCGCTCGTAACGGGCGGCCATGGCCATGCCGACGGCGTTGGCGGCGCCCTGGCCGAGGGGGCCGGTGGTGGTCTCCACGCCCGCGGTGTGCCCGTACTCGGGGTGGCCCGGCGTCTTCGAGCCGTGCGTGCGGAAGGCCCTCAGATCGTCCAGCTCCAGCTCGTACCCGGCGAGGTAGAGCTGCGTGTAGAGGGTCAGCGAGGTGTGTCCGGGGGAGAGGACGAAACGGTCACGGCCGGCCCACTCGGGGTCCGCCGGGTCGTGTCGCATCACCTTCTGAAAGATCGTGTACGCGACAGGCGCCAGGCTCATCGCCGTGCCCGGGTGTCCGTTGCCCACCTTCTGCACCGCGTCGGCCGCCAGAAGTCGGGCAGTGTCCACAGCGCGCCGGTCGAGGTCGGTCCACTCGAAGCCGTCGGAAGTCCTCGGAGTCATCTTCAAGAAGTCCTCGTTCAGTGCGGTTGGCTGGCCTGACGCGTTCAAACTTAAAAGTCTGACTTTTTCAAGGAAAGGTCGGGGTGTGTCAGCCTGTGGTGAATCTGGGACAGCGATCACGCGACAGGGGCGGCACGAAAAGGACATGACCGACAGAACGCAGCGAGCCGCCGGTGGCGCCGCGGACGACGCCACCGGCGCCACCCGAACCGGCACCGGAGCGGACGCCGGGACCGGCACCGGTGACTCCGGCGGCGACGGGAACGCGGACCGCGACAGGATCAGAACCTTCCCCTTCCCGGCCGAACTGGCCGTCGGCGGCGTCGGCATGCAGATCGGCCCCATGGGCGGCGACCGCACCTGGCACGCCGACGCCCCGCTGCACCGCGTCCACCGCATCGACTTCCACGTGGTCATGCTCTTCACCGGCGGCCCCGTGCGGCACATGATCGACTTCGCCGAGTACGAGGCCACCGCCGGCGACCTGCTGTGGATCCGCCCCGGACAGGTCCACCGTTTCTCCCGGGACTCCGTGTACCGCGGAACCGTCCTGACCATGCAGCCCGGCTTCCTGCCCCGCTCCACCGTCGAGGCGACCGGCCTGTACCGCTACGACCTGCCGCCCCTGCTGCGCCCCGGCCCGGACCGGCTCACCGCGCTCCAGGCGGCCCTCGACCAGCTCCGGCGCGAGTACGAGGACACCGCCACGCTCCCGCTCACCCTGCACACGGCCGTGCTCAGGCACACGCTGACCGCGTTCCTGCTGCGCCTCGCCCATCTCGCCGCCAGTTCGGCACCGGCCTCGCGGCAGCAGACCGACAGCACCTTCACCCGCTACCGGGACGCCGTCGAGCGGGGCTTCGCCACCAACCACAGCGTCAGCGCCTACGCCGACGCCCTCGGCTACTCCCGCCGCACCCTGGTCCGCGCCGTCCGCGCGGCCACCGGCGGGACACCGAAGGGCTTCATCGACAGACGCGTCGTCCTGGAGGCCAAACGCCTCCTCGCCCATACGGACCTGACGATCGGCCGCGTCGGGGCGGCCGTGGGCTTTCCCGACGCGGCGAACTTCTCCAAGTTCTTCCATCTGCACACCGGCCGGTCCCCGGTGGCCTTCCGGGCGGAACTGCGCTGACCGGCCCGGCCGACGCGCCGTCAGACCGCCGGTGCGGGGTGCGGGGTGCGGGGTGCGGGGTGCGGGGCGCGGGGTGCGGTCGCGGTGCCGGTGCGGCGCCGTCCTGGCCGGTCGCGCAGTTCCCCGCGCCCCTGGGGGCGGCCCCGCCGTCGAGTGGTGGGGGGGGCAGGGGGGCGCGGACGGCCCCGTCGGGCCGGCCGCCGGCGTCGCCCGGTCCGGGCTCAGTGTCCGAAGTCGAACCAGTTCACGTTCACGAAGTCGGCCGGCTGGCCGCTGGTGAAGGTGAGGTAGACGTCGTGGGTGCCGGTGATCGCGCCGACGTTGGCGGGGACCGTCCGCCAGGACTGCCAGCCCCCGGTGTCACCGACGGCGAAGCTGCCGACGGGCGCGTTGCCCCGGCTGTCCAGGCGCACCTCCACCAGTCCGCTGACCCCGTTCGCCGCGCCGCTGGCGACCCGGGCGTAGAACTGCCTCGCCGCCGTCGAGCCGAAGTTCACGCCCTTGTACAGCGCCCAGTCACCGTTCGCGAGGTACCCGATGTCCTGCCCGCCGCCGGTGTCCGTGGTGGTCTCGGTGCCGGTCCCGGACTGGCTGTCGTAGGACTCGGCCTGGATGGCGCTGTAGGCGTCCCGGTTGCCGGACGGCGGGGGAGTGGTGCCGCCGCCGGAGGTCTGCAGGACCTGTACGTAGTCCACGGTCATCGGGTGGCCCGGCTCGGTCCCGCCGTCGGGGCCGCCGCCGAACGCGGCCGGGAAGCCGCCGCCCATCGCGACGTCGAAGATGATGAAGTAGCCGTGGTTCGTCGCGTTCGCCCACGTCGTCGCGTCGACCTGGTTCGCCCTGACGGTGTGGAAGTTGACCCCGTCCAGGTAGAAGCGGATCTCCTCGGTGCCGGTCGAGCGGTCCCACTCCATCGCGTAGGTGTGGAAGCCGGCCTGACAGGTGCTCCCGGTGCAGGTGGTGTTGCCGCCGATGCCGGAGGTCTCGTTGCACGGGCCGCCCGGGCTGGTGCCGCAGTGCAGGGTGGCCCAGTCGGTGTTCAGGCCCTGGACGTTCTCCATGATGTCCAGCTCGCCGACGCCCGGCCAGTTCCAGTAGTTGCCGCGGAACGGGGCGCCGAGCATCCAGAACGCCGGCCAGTAGCCCTTGGCGGCGCCGCCGGTGACGTTGGGCATCTGGATCCGCGCCTGGACGCGCAGCTTCCCGCCGGCCGGGGGCTGGAAGTCGGTGCGCCTGGTCTCGATCCGGCCCGAGGTCCAGTTGCCGGACGCGTCGCGGCGCGGGGTGATGAGCAGGTTGCCGTTCCCGTCCAGCGAGACGTTGCCGGTGCCGGACGTCATCGTCTCGACCTCGCCGGTGCCCCAGTTGGCGGCGCCGCCGGGATACGACGTACCGGTGTCGTACTGCCAGTCGGCGGTGTCGACGCCGGAGCCGGCCGGGCCGTCGAAGTCGTCCGCGAAGACCTGGGTCCAGCCCGAGGGAGGGGCGGGCGCGGAGGCGTCCGCGGGTACGGTGGCGGCCGTGGCGGCGGCCGCCGCCAGGCCGAGCGTGGCGGCGACGGCGACGAGTGCGCGCCGCAGGGGGCGGGGTCTGGGCATGCCGGAGGTTGCGCTCATGGGGAGCCTCTCGGTACGGGAGGGACGCGGGGATCGTGAGAGCGCTCCCATGGAAGTCTGAGAGCGCTCTCACGGTGCGGCCAATGTGCTCCCCGCTCGCGCGGCCGTCAAGACTTGAAACAAGCAAAGTCCATACGGCGAACGGAAGTTCAGGGACTGAAGCCGCCCGTACCGGCGCCGACCGCGCCGGGGCCCGGGCCCGGTCGTATCGTGGCGGGGGTACGGTCACCCCCTCCGACCGAGGACAGCGTATGAACGGCTCTCCGGCCGGCGTCGTCGAGGCGGCCATCCGCCACTACCGGTCACAGGACCGCGAGGCGGCCCTTCCCCTCTACGCCGACGACTTCACCTTCACCAGTCCCCAGGACGAGCACATCGACAGGGCGGCCTTCTTCGAGCGCTGCTTCCCGACCGCCGGCCGCTTCACCGAACAGCGGGTCCTGCACCTCGTCGCCGTGGACGAGGAACTGGTCCTCGTCCACTACGAGTACGAGCCGGCCTCCGGCGGCCGGTACCGCAACGTCGAGGCCGTCACCGTGCGGGACGGCCTCATCCGGGAGGTGCGGGTCTTCTTCGGCGGCAAGGTGTGAACCGGTACGGCCGGGGGCGACGGCGGTCCGGGTCCCCCGGCGGCCGGGCTCGGCGGACCCGAGGTCTCCGGCGGGCCGTGGGGTGTCCGTGTCCGCCCGGAGCCGGATCCGCGGGGCGCACACCGCGCTGCCGGGCGGCGCCCACGGCTGCTTCTCGGCCGCCGTCACGCGCAGCGTCAGCCAGGCCTCACCGCCGTCCGCCGGCAGCGGGAACCCCAGCGGCACGGCCGCGGTCTCGCCGGGCCGCAGATCGGGCAGCTCAGCCGGGGCGGTGAGGATACGGCCGTCGGCCAGGGCCGGCTCCCAGGCGGCCGCCAGCCAGGCGAGGCCACGGACGCGCTGGTGGTTGGCGACCACCATCCCCTCGTGCCGGTGGCAGCGGATGCCGACCGCCGGCGTGGTCCGCCGCCGCTGGTTCCGGTCCGGCCCCGGGGCCGGGCTTCCCTCGCTCACCCCCCGCACGATTCCGTGGCGGCGCGAGCCCCGGATGAAGCCGCTCTGAAGCGCGGACGAGGACTCGATGACCGCGCGGTGGTTCGCGTGCCGCCCCTGCGACGGCGGGGGCGCCCGGCGGTTCGCGTGCCGCCGTCGCGATGCGCGTGCCGCCGTCGGGATGCGCGTGCTGCCGTAGCGATACGCGTGCCGCCGTTGCCACGGCGGGGGCGCCCGGCGGTCCGTGCGCTGCCGTCGCGACGCGGCCGGGGCCCGTCGTGCCGCTGCGCGGGAGGCGGTGGGACGTCGACGAGTAAGGTCCCAGTCGGGCCGGCGTCGCGGAGGCGGGCGACCGGCCCTTCGCCGAGGTGGTCGTGGCGGGAGTCGCGGGAAGGGGTGCGGGCGTGAGGCTGACGATTCTGGGCGGCGGCGGGTTCCGGGTGCCGCTGGTGTACGGCGCGCTGCTGGCCGACCGCGCCGAGGGGCGGGTCACCGAGGTCGTGCTGCACGATGTGGACGACCGCCGGCTGCGCGCGGTGTCCCGGGTGCTGGCCGAACAGGCCGCCGGGATCCCCGACGCGCCCCGGGTCTCCGCCACCACCGACCTCGACGCGGCGCTGCGCGGCGCCGACTTCGTCTTCTCCGCGATCCGCGTCGGCGGCCTGGAGGGGCGGGCGGACGACGAGCGGGTGGCCCTCGCCGAAGGCGTACTCGGCCAGGAGACCGTCGGCGCGGGCGGGATCGCCTACGGTCTGCGCACGGTCCCCGTCGCGGCCGGGATCGCCCGGCGCGTGGCCCGGCTCGCCCCGGACGCCTGGGTCATCAACTTCACCAACCCGGCCGGCCTGGTCACCGAGGCCATGTCCCGTCACCTGGGCGACCGGGTCATCGGCATCTGCGACTCGCCGGTCGGCCTCGGCCGCCGAGTCGCCCGGGTCCTCGGCGCCGACCCGAAGGCGGCCTTCGTCGACTACGTCGGCCTCAACCACCTCGGCTGGGTGCGCGGCCTGCGGGTCGCCGGACGCGACGAACTGCCCCGGCTGCTCGCCGACCCCGCGCTGCTCGGCTCCTTCGAGGAGGGCAGGCTGTTCGGCGCCGACTGGCTGCGGTCGCTCGGCGCGATCCCCAACGAGTACCTGCACTACTACTACTACAACCGGGAGACGGTCCAGGCGTACCGGTCCGCCGCCCGGACCCGCGGCGCCTTCCTGCGGGACCAGCAGGCCGGCTTCTACCAGGAGGCCGCCGGCCCCGGCGGGTCCGCACTGCTCGCCTGGGACCGCACCCGCGCGGAGCGGGAGGCGACCTACATGGCCGAGAACCGGGAGAGCGCCGGCGCCGGCGAACGCGAGGCCGACGATCTGTCCGGCGGCTACGAGAAGGTCGCCCTCGCCCTGATGCGGGCCATCGCCCGCGACGAACGCACCACCCTGATCCTCAACGTCCGCAACCGCTCCACCCTGTCCGTCCTCGACGCCGACGCGGTCGTCGAGGTGCCGTGTCTGGTCGACGCGAGCGGCGCCCACCCGCTCGCCGCCGATCCGCTGCCCGGCCACGCCACCGGCCTGGTGTGCTCGGTCAAGGCCGTGGAGCGCGAGGTGCTCGCCGCCGCCGAGTCGGGTTCCCGGGCGAGAGCCGTGACGGCCTTCGCGCTGCATCCGCTGGTCGACTCGGTCACCGTGGCCCGCAGGCTCGTCGAGGGCTACACCGGGGTCCACCCCGGCCTGGCCTATCTGAGGTGAGAACGAAAGGGCCGCTCCGCCGAGCGGCCCTCCGCCGTGACCCGGCGCGGCGGGTCAGCCGGTGAACCCGGCCGTGATCGAGGTGAACTGCCAGGTGCTCTGGTCGATCCCGGAGCAGTTGCTCACCACGCCGCCGCCCGCGCACGGCCGGTCCCGGTTGACCGCCCAGAAGGCGAGCCGCGCGATGTGGTGCGCGTTCGACCAGTCGCGGATCTGCGTCCAGATCGCCGGGGTCGTCGTCTCCTGCTGGTCGGACAGGCCGTTCATGCCCGAGATGCCGATATGGGCGTAGGCGGTCGCGTCGTCCCAGCCGAAGGTGGACTTCAGCTTGTTCTTCAGCCCCTCGGCCGCGTTCACCGTGTTGCCGTACATGTCCGGGCCGCCGCCGAAGTCGAACGGCATGATGGTGAACACGTCGATGTTCGCGCCGAGCGACTGCGCCTGCTCGATGAGCCGGTTGCCGTAGTACGTCGGCCCGGTGGTGGACGTGCCGAAGGTGACGATGGTCCGCAGGCCGGGGTTGGCCGCCCTGACCGTCTTCAGGGCGGTGAGGATCCTCGCCTGGACGGCCTCGTTCTCGAACTCGTCGGTGTTCTCGATGTCGAAGTCGACGGCCTTCAGGCCGTAGGCGTCGACCACCTTCTGGATCGCCCCGGCGAGCGCGCTCGCGGAGGAGCAGTTGGCGCCGAGCTTGCTGCCCTGCCAGCCGCCGAACGACGGGACGACGTCACCGCCGGCGGACCGGATCCGGCTGATCGCCGTCTGGTCCACCCCGCCGGTCAGCGCCCGGCTGCCGTCCCAGGCCGGGGTGCAGCCGCCGGAGTCCAGCACGAACGCCATCGTGAACCACTTGACCCCGGTCGCGCTCATCACCGTGCCCGGATCCGGGGGATCTCCCCAGCCCTCGTACAGGTACGGCGCCGCCTGCTTGAAGCCGGTGCCGCCACCGCCGCCCGTGTCGGTCGTCACGGTCACGGAGCCGGAGGCGGGTGAGGTGTTCCCGGCCGCGTCCCGCGCCTTCACGGTGAAGGTGTAGGCCGTGCCCGGCGACAGCCCGCCGACGGTGGCCGAGGTGCCGGAGACGCTCAGTACCCGGCTGCCGGCGCTGTAGACGTCGTACGCCGTCACACCCACGTCGTCCGAGGCGGCGTTCCACTTCAGCGACACGCTCGTCGAGGTCTTGCCGGTGGAGGTCAGCCCGCCGGGCGCGGTCGGCGCCCGGGTGTCGCCGCCGCCTGGGCCGCCCGGGCCGTCCAGGCTGATGTCGTCGGCGTGGTAGGTGCCCTGGGCGTACCAGCCGTGCACATAGATCGTGGCGCTGGTCTGCGCGGCGCCGGTGGTGAAGGAGACGCTGAGCCTCGTGTACGCCGACGGGGACGACGTCCAGGTGGAGGCACCGCCGTTCACGCCGAGGTACACGTAACTGCCGCGCACCCAGCCGCTGAGCGTGTACGCGGTGTTCGGCTGGACGGCGACCGTCTGGCCGCACTGCGCGTTGTCGCTCGATGTCACCGCGCCCTGCAGCGCCTGGGCGCCGCCGTGCACGGGGGAGGCGACGACCGAACCGAGGTTCCCGGTGCAGGTCCAGGGGGACAGACCGCCCGACTCGAAGCCGGGGTTGGTCAGGAGGTTGGCCGCGTGGGCCGTACCGGGAAGGGCGACGGCCCCGCCGAGGGCGAGGGCCGCGGAACCGAGAAGAGCGAGGAGCCGGCGTCTGGAACGCCCGAATGTGAAGCGCACGCGATCTCCCTGTGGGGACGGGGGTGTCGGGCCGTGCAGGGGAGTGCGGAACCTGGTGCGCCATCGAATTTGGTATGGACCAATACGACTGTCAAGAAGAAAGGCGGAGTTCATCCGTAACGGGTTCACCGCCGGGTGCGGGCGGCCACCGGCCCCCGCACCCGGCACACCGCCTACAGCGGCAGGACCTGGGCCGGAGCCGGCTGCGCGGGCGAGGGCACGGCAGGGAGCAACGCCTCGGCCGAGTCCGTCCGTTGCCGGGGGAGCGCCGCGGCCACGAGCGGGCGCGGCCCCGACACCACCGTGTAGTCCTGACCGAGGAACGGCGGCTCGATCACCCCGGGGTCCTCGCCCAGAGCCAGCCGCACGGCCGCCCAGGGCGCGTTCACCCCACAGAGCGACAGCTGGTGCAGGCCGCCGGCGGGCCGGGAGTTGACATCCAGCAGCACCGGACGGTCGCCGAGCATCCGGAACTGGATGTTGGACAGGTAGTGCAGCCCGAAGCCCTCCGCGATCAGCCGGGCCGGCGCCAGCCACCGCTCGTCCAGGGTGAAACCCCGGCGCCGGCCGTGCTTGGTGCGGCCCACCGCGAGCCGCACCCGGTTGTCCGGTCCCGTCAGGCAGTCCACGGACACCTCGGGCTGCTCCAGGCGCGGCATCACCAGCCAGTCCACGGGCTCCTCGGCCCGCCGCAGCGCTTCGACGACCACGTCCAGCTGGACGTGCGGGCCCGGGAAGCCGGTCAGGTGCAGGAGTGAGAAGGGCGACCGGGTGATCACCCGGAAGCCCGCCCCGCCCGCGCCCACGGCCGGCTTGAAGCAGGCCAGGTGCCCGGCCGCCTCCAACTCCTCCACGGCATCGACGAGTTCGTCCGCGTTCCGGACCCGGTGCCACGGCGGCACCGGAACGCCCACCGAGCGCACCGCCTCGTACGCGACCGCCTTGTCCTCGAACACGGCGACCGCCTCGGGCGTCGGCGCGAGCAGTGCCGTACCGGCCGCCGCGAACTCGGCCCGGTGCGCCACGACGGCCGCCTGGTGCAGCCGGGGCACGAACACGTCGATGCCGCGCCGGACGCACTGGTCGAGGGCGTACTCGACGTACGCCGCCGGGGACAGGCCCTCCGGCTCCAGCTCGGAGGTGTCGGCGGCGGCCAGTACGGGGGAGTCGGGGTCGCCGTGCGTCGCATGGATCTCGACCGCGCGGTCGCCGGGATTTCTCCGCAGCTGATCCATGAAGAACACGTTCTCCGCGTACGTGCGGTTGAGCCAGACGCGTACGCGAGAGACCATGCAGGCCGCCTTTCACGGTGTGCGGGCAGGGCGGAGCGGCCCGTGCCCGGGCAGGAGGGAGGAAGGGTCACCAAGCGGCCCTGTTCAAGGGGGAGTCTGGGCGCCGGTGTCGGGGCGATCATACGGCTATCGGAGACCGCCTCGTGCAACGCGGGTGTTACGGATTTCCGGACCCCGCCCGGTCCGGGACGCCGGGTTCTCCCCGCCCCGCCGAGGAGGCCCGTGGCGCGTCCGGCGAGCCGGTGACGGGGGCGGGCCGGGCCTGTCCGCGGGGCAGGCGGAGCGCGATGAGCAGGCCGGCGGCCATGCCGAGGGCGGTGGGCAGGACGACGCGGAACTCCCCGTCCGCGGTGGCGGCCGCAGCGCCGGGCCGGTCCTGCCGTCGGTGCCGCGTCGGCGAGCGCGGTGAGGACGGCCAGGGCGACGATGCCGGCCGGCGGCACATTGACGAAGCACACGGGCGGCTGGCCGAAGGTCTGGGTGAGCACGCCGCCCGGCAGCGCGCCGACGCTCACCCCGCCGGCCCCGGCCCCGCCCCACGCGTGCCCGGATCGGTTCGATAGTTCGTATGTTTGCGTACTGTCGAACTTCGAGGAAGCGGGGCCGTAGCGTTTCGGCCATGCCCACGCCGGCCGGACGGCCGGGGCGCGGTGAGCCGGGTGTGCGCGACCGCGAATCGGACGCGCACGAGCGTGAACCGGGCGTGCGGAAGCGCGGACCGGGCGTGCACGACCGCGGACGGGGCGTGAGCGAGCGCTCGGTCCGGCCGGCCGGCGAAACCGGGGCGGGGCGGCCGAGCCGGGGCCGCCTCCGGGGGGCACGGCGGGGGCAACCACTCCGCTTACGCCGGAAGCTGACACTCGGCCAGATGACTCTTGTCCCGGACCGCATGGATGTGTTCTTGTGGTGGCATCGGATGATCGGAAGGGGTGCGCCGAAGTGGAGTCGACGGCCGGGGCCGGACAGCTGCTGGCCATCAGCGACCTGCACATCAGCTACCCGGAGAACCGCGCACTGGTCGAGGACATGCGACCGGAGAGCGACGACGACTGGCTGATCGTGGCCGGCGACGTCGCGGAGACCGTCGCCGATGTGCGCTGGGCCCTCGGCACGCTCGCGAGCCGCTTCCGCAAGGTCCTGTGGGCACCGGGCAACCACGAGCTGTGGACCCACCCGAGCGACCCGGTCACCCTGCGCGGTGTCGCCCGCTACGAGCACCTGGTCGAGATGTGCCGGGAGCTGGGCGTCGTCACCCCCGAGGACCCCTACCCCGTGTGGCGCGGCGCCGGCGGCCCGGCCGTCGTCGCCCCGCTGTTCCTGCTGTACGACTACTCGTTCCTGCCGGCCGGCTGCGCCACCAAGGCGGAGGGCCTGGCCTACGCGCACGGCACGGGCGTCGTCTGCAACGACGAGTTCCTGCTGCACCCCGACCCCTACCCGACCCGTGAGGACTGGTGCCGGGCGCGGGTCGCCGAGACGGAGCGCAGGCTCGCCGAGCTGCCCGAGGACCTCCCGACCGTGCTGGCCGGCCACTACCCGCTGGACCGGCACCCCATGGAGATCCTCTGGTACCCCGAGTTCGCCATGTGGTGCGGCACCGGGCTGACCGCCGACTGGCACCGCCGGTTCCGGGTCGCCACCATGGTCTACGGTCATCTCCACATCCCCCGTACCACCTGGCACGACGGAGTCCGCTTCATGGAGGTCTCCGTGGGATATCCCCGCGAGTGGGGCAAGCGCCCGGATCCCCCGGGAAGGCTGCGCCGCGTTCTGCCGATGGAGGTCGAAGCAGGTGATCGAGGAGCTGCTCCCGGAGTCGGTCGTGGCCGTGGAGGCGCACGCTGACGACCCGCTGTGGGACGCCCCGCTCTATCCGGCGGAGGCGCCGCTCGTCGAGCGCGCCGTCGCCAAGCGGCGCCGCGAGTTCGCCGCCGTCCGCGGCTGCGCCCGGAGCGCCATGGAGAAGCTCGGCGTGCCCCCGCAGGCCGTGGTCAGCGGCGAGCGGGGCGCCCCGCAGTGGCCGGCCGGGCTCGTCGGCAGCATGACCCACTGCGAGGGCTACTGCGCCGCCGCGCTGGTCCGCGCCGCAGACCTCGCCTCCATCGGCATCGACGCCGAGCCGCACGGGCCGCTCCCCGAGGGCGTCGGCGCCTCCGTCTTCCTGCCCGCCGAGTCCACGCGGCTCGACGGCATGGCCGCGCGGTGGCCCGCCCTGCACTGGGACCGGCTGCTGTTCAGCGCCAAGGAGTCGGTCTACAAGGCGTGGTTCCCGCTCACCCGCAAATGGCTGGACTTCTCCGAGGCCGACATCACCCTGCGGCCGGACACCGACGGCGCCTCGCGCGGCACCCTGCGCGCCGAGCTGCTCGTCCCCGGCCCCCTGGTCGGCGGTCACCGGCTCCAGGTCTTCGAGGGACGGTGGGTCGTACGCGACGGAGTGGTGGCCACGTCCGTCGTCATACCGCACATCCCCGCCGCGGCGCCCGCTCCCTGACGGCCCGGCGCCCGCCCCCTGACGGCCCGGCGGCGGCCCGCCGCGGCGCGCGGCCGGCCACCCACCGGCGTGCCCCGTCCGGAGCCGGCGTCTCCCGGCGCCGCTTCTCCCGGCCCCCCCCGCCGCCCCGCCCCCCCCGCCCGGGGGCGGCGGTGGCGCGGACCCGTGGGGACGCTCAGGCGGGCGGGCACCAGTCGCGCAGCAGCCGGAAGAACTCCTCCTCGTTACCGGCGAGTCCCGCCCGGTCCAGTGCCTGTTCCGCCTCGGCGAGCACGGCGGGCGGGACGAGGACGGGCCGGCCGTCGTCCGGTGGGCCGTCGAAGGCGGCGCGCACCGTATGCAGCAGCCGCAGGTAGGCCTGTACGGCGGTGCGCTCACGGTCGGTCAGTACGGCGGTGGGCATCGGTCGGCTCTCCCCGAGTAGGCGTCACGGTCACGCGCCCTGCGGCGCCGTGCACCGCGTCGCACGGCGCACACCCCCAGCTTGCCGCCCACCACTGACAACGCCGTCCGGCTCGGCCCCGGTTCGCCCGCTTGGCCGAGACACCGGCGCACCCGAAACGCCTGGTCCGGCCGGGTGCGCGGAAAGGGACGGGGACTCGCCGCCGGGACGGCACGGGTGCCCGGGCGCCTTCCCGGCGCACCGGCGGACGGCGACCCCGGTTCAGCCCTGCGGTCCCGGATACCCCAGGGAGGCCTCGATGCGGCCGGCCACGCCGTCCCGCTGCACCGGCACCGGTCGTGCCGAACGAGGCAGCCAGGTACGGCACTTGCTGGCGAGAAGCAGCCCGAAGGTCTCGGCGTCCCGTTCCTCGGCGAGGTCGAAGCGGGTACGGGCCGCGACCCGCCGCACCGTCGCCTGCAGCGCCGCCTGGGCGGTGCTGTCCGGCAGCAGCCGGGTGGCGGCGTCGGCCCCCTCCAGGCGGAGCCCGCAGTGGTCGGCGTGCATGTGCCACAGTTCGTGACCGAGTATCACCAACTGGTGGTCGGGCGCGGTGCGTTCCTCCACCACGACCACGTCCCGGTCGGTCAGGCCCAGCCACAGACCGCTGGCCGTGCCGGGCGGGAAGACGGCCGTGCGGAAGCGCACCGGACGGCCCCGGCGGCGGCTCATCACCTCGCACAGTGCCCGGCACAGCTCGTCCGGCGGCGCGGGCACGGGGAGGGTCAGGCCGCTCACCAGCTCGTTGCACAGCCGGCGCATGTCCCTGCCGATGCCCACCGTCCTCCCCCGGATCACGACTCGGGCCGCTTGACGCTCTCCAGGAGCATGTCGAGCCACTCCGCGACCTTGTCCCGGTGCTGGTCCGTGGGCAACTGCGCGGCCCGCCAGGCGATTCCGCGCACTCCGTGGTCCTGCAGCAGCCGCTCCAGCGGATCCTGCGCGGTCTCGGCGGCGGCCCGTTCCCGGTCGGCGAGCTTCTGCAGCAGTTCCTGCTCGGTGCGCTGCAGCGCGCCCGCCAGCGCCTCGGGGTCCTCCGCGGTGAGGAAGCCGGCGTGCACCCGGAAGAAACGCTGGAGGGCGTCGCAGTGCTCCATGGTGGGCCGCCGGTCGCCGTTGATGAGGGCGCCGGCCTGCTGCCGGGACATGCCCGCGCCGTCGGCGATCTCCTGCTGGGTGTAGCGGCGCCCGCCCGGCTTCAGCCGGGTGCGGCGCAGCAGGTCCAGGCGCTGCAGAAAGCGGGCCTGGACGTCCGGCTCGCCCGCGGGCCGGCCGCTGAGCAGGGCTCTGACCACCGGCTCAGGCACGCCGCAGGCGATGGAGAGCCGCCCGACGTCGAAGACCTCGGCGAACGGGACGCCGAGGCGGTCGGCGAGCGCGGTGACGCGGGCGACGACGGCCGGCAGCTGGGCGGTCGCCGAGGCGCCCGGATCCTCGTAGCCATCCGTCACCGACAGAACTCCTACGTCTTGAGAGGGCTTCAGATGCGTCCGTGCTTCTCACGAGCGATCGCCGTGAACTTCCCGGAGAGTAGCCGGTGTCTCGAACCCACATCCAGGTGTCGCCACAACTGTGGCGAATTTCGGCCGTCAACCGGCATGAAATGCCACGATAGTTGACACGACTCCGGCCTGGGCAGCAGGATCGCATCGCCGCGTGAAAGGCCGCAGAGGCAAGAGGGGTGACCTCCCGATGGCACATCAGGCAGGAGGGCAGCGGCCGGCACCGCGGCCCGTCCCCGACACCTGCGAGAACCAGGCATACCTTCAGGACTACGGTGCGCTGCTGGAGTACCTGTCCTGCCCGTCCCTGGTCGTCGACCGCCAGTGGAACGTGGTCATGGCGAACCACGCGTTCGAGACGCTCTTCCGCGGCGTGCGCCCCCATCCGACGGCCATGCCGGGGGAGAACTTCCTGCGGTTCGTGCTGTTCCACCCCGACGCGGGGGAGGTCCTCGGCGAGCACGAGCCCGGCTGGTGCCTGCCGATGCTGGCCCAGCTCCGGTCCGCCCTGGAGTCCTTCGGGCACGACCCCGAGCTCCAGGCGGTCCGCCGGGACATCGCCCAGGACCCGCTCATGGAGGCCGCCTACCGGCAGGGCCTGCCGCACTGGATCCGGGCCGTCGGCGAGGCCGGAACCCGCCTCGACGGCGCCGTACGCCTCCTGCACCACCCGGACCAGCGCCGCGGGCGCACCGAGTGCCGGATCGTCGAGGACGCGCCGCGGCCGCTGCGGGAGCTCGGCTACCGGCATCTGACGATGGTGCTGCGCGATCCCCGCCGGCCCGCCGCGGCGGTGCGCCGCCCGCGCCGCTCGCGGGGCACGGTCTCCCACCTCTCGGTCGTCCCGGCGTCCGAGAACTGACCCGGCACCGTCGGCGTTCAGGTCGCCGACGGCGCCGGGCCGGCTGCCGCGGCCCCGGCCCGCCTCCCTTTATGCAAGCAGCTTGCGTAACTTGCGCTACGCTTGCGGTCATGACGCGACGACTTGCGGAAGTGGCTAAGAAGGTCGGGGTCAGCGAGGCCACGGTCAGCCGGGTGCTCAACGGCAAGCCGGGAGTCTCCGACGCCACCCGGCAGGCGGTCCTGACCGCCCTCGACGTCCTCGGCTACGAGCGCCCCACCCAGCTGCGCGGCGAACGCGCGCGCCTGGTCGGCCTCGTCCTGCCCGAGCTGCAGAACCCCATCTTCCCGGCGTTCGCCGAGGTCATCGGCGGCGCCCTGGCCCAGCTCGGGCTGACCCCGGTGCTGTGCACACAGACCAAGGGCGGGGTGTCGGAGGCGGACTACGTCGAGCTGCTGCTCCACCAGCAGGTCTCCGGCGTCGTCTTCGCCGGCGGCCTGTACGCCCAGGCCGACGCGCCGCACGACCACTACCGGCTGCTCGCCGAGCGCAACATCCCGGTCGTGCTGGTCAACGCGGCCATCGAACACCTCGGCTTTCCGGCCGTCTCCTGCGACGACGTCGTCGCCGTCGAGCAGGCCTGGCGGCACCTTGCCTCCCTCGGCCACGAGCGCATCGGCCTGGTCCTCGGCCCCGGCGACCACGTGCCCTCGGCCCGCAAACTGGCCGCGGCCCGGGCCGTCGCCGGCGACCTGCCGGACGAGTTCGTCGCGCGCGCCATGTTCTCCATCGAGGGTGGTCACGCCGCCGCCTCCCGGCTGATCGACCGGGGTGTCACCGGCATCATCTGCGCCTCCGACCCGCTGGCGCTCGGCGCGATCCGGGCGGCCCGCCGCAAGGGGCACGACGTGCCGGGCCGGATCTCGGTCGTCGGCTACGACGACTCGGCGTTCATGAACTGCACCGAACCCCCGCTGACCACCGTCCGCCAGCCGATCGAGGCCATGGGCCGCGCGGCCGTGGAACTGCTGAACGCGCAGATCGGCGGCACCGCCGTACCCGCCGAGGAGCTGCTGTTCGAGCCGGAACTGGTGGTGCGCGGCTCCACCGCGCAAGCTCCGCGCGACTGAACGTCGGAGCATTCAGTCGCCTGTCGAATAATTACAGATTCTGCGCGACATCTTGCGGTCCCGATGTCGGCGGTGCTTGAGTGTGCCTCGCCCACCGCTCCTGCCATGAGTGCCATAGGGGTCCACCGATGAGACACACCGGGTTCCGCCGTACCGTCGTCACGATCGGCGTCTGTTCCTCCCTCGCCCTCGCCGCCGCCGCCTGCGGGTCCGGTGACGACGGAACGGCGAGCGGCAGGACGCGCATCACCGTCAACTGCGAGCCGCCCAGGAGCGCCAAGGTCGACCGCGGGTTCTTCGAGGAGGACGTCGCCTCCTTCGAGCGGCAGAACCCGGACATCGACGTCGTCGCGCACGACGCCTTCCCCTGCCAGGACCCGAAGACCTTCGACGCCAAACTCGCCGGCGGCCAGATGGAGGACGTGTTCTACACGTACTTCACGGACGCGAAGCATGTGGTCGACGTGAACCAGGCCGCCGACCTGACGCCGTACCTGAAGGAACTGAAGAGCTACGGCACCATCCAGAAGCAGCTGCGGGACATCTACACCGCGGACGGCAAGGTCTACGGCATCCCGCGCACCGGATACTCGATGGGGCTGATCTACAACCGCGGCCTCTTCCGGAAGGCCGGCCTGGACCCCGACAAGCCCCCGGCGACCTGGGACGAGGTCCGCGCCGCCGCGAAGAGGATCGCCGCCCTCGGCGACGGCACGGTCGGATACGCCGACTACAGCGCGCAGAACCAGGGCGGCTGGCACTTCACGGCCGAGCTGTACTCCCAGGGCGGCGACGTCGTCGACGCGGACGGCGAGAAGGCCACCGTCGACACCCCCGAGGCACACGCCGTCCTCCAGAACCTGCACGACATGCGGTGGACCGACGACTCCATGGGCAGCAAGCAGCTCCTCGTCATCAACGACGTGCAGCAGCTGATGGGTTCGGGCAAGCTCGGCATGTACCTCGCCGCCCCCGACAACATCCCCATCCTGGTCAAGGAGAAGGGCGGTGACTACAAGGACCTCGCCCTGGCCCCCATGCCCGGCGGCGAAGGCACCCTCATCGGCGGCGACGGCTACATGTTCAACAGGCACGACACGCCCGCCCAGATCCGCGCCGGCCTGAAGTGGCTCGACCACATGTTCCTCACCCCCGGCAAGGGCTTCCTCGGCGACTACGCCCGCGCCAAGAAGAACGACGCCCCCGTAGGCCTGCCCGAGCCGCGCCTGTTCACCGGCGCCGCCGACACCACGGACCAGCAGGCCAAGAAGGCCAACGCCAACGTGCCGGTGGAGAACTACCAGGCGTTCCTCGACGGCAACGGGCAGCTCCGGCTGAAGATCGAGCCGCCGAACGCGCAGCAGATCTACTCCGTCCTCGACTCCGTCGTCTCCGCGGTCCTGACCGAGAAGGACGCCGACATCGACCAGCTGCTGAAGGACGCGTCCGGAAAGATCGACGGCATTCTGGCCCGGAGCTGACCACGATGACGAAGACGGCCGAGCGGCGGCCCGTGACGAAGGCCGCCGCCCATCCGCTCCCCGCGCCGCCCCCGGCCGGGGACCTCAGGCGGCGCCGCCTGGCCGACCAGGCCCGCGCCTACGGCTTCCTCCTCGGCGGCCTGCTCTGCTTCGCGCTTTTCTCCTGGTACCCGGCGATCCGCGCGGTCGTCATCGCCTTCCAGAAGTACACGCCCGGCTCGGATCCGGAGTGGGTCGGCACCGCCAACTTCACCCGCGTCTGGCACGACCCCGAGTTCTCCGCCGCCTGGCGCAACACCCTCACCTTCACGCTGCTGGCCCTGCTCATCGGCTTCGCGGTCCCCTTCGTGCTCGCCCTCGTGCTCAACGAACTGCGGCACGCCAAGGCGTTCTTCCGGGTCGTGGTCTATCTGCCGGTGATGATCCCGCCGGTGGTCAGCGCCCTGCTGTGGAAGTGGTTCTACGATCCGGGCGCCGGCCTGGCCAACGAAGCCCTGCGCTTCCTGCACCTGCCCACGTCCAACTGGTCCAACGGTGCCGACACCGCCCTCGTCTCCCTGGTCGTCGTCGCGACCTGGGCCAACATGGGCGGCACCGTCCTCGTCTACCTGGCGGCCCTCCAGTCCATCCCCGGCGAGCTGTACGAGGCGGCCGAACTGGACGGCGCGAACCTGCTCCAGCGCGTCCGGCACGTCACGGTCCCGCAGACCCGGTTCGTGATCCTGATGCTGATGCTGCTTCAGATCGTCGCCACCATGCAGGTGTTCACCGAACCGTTCGTCATCACCGGCGGCGGACCGGAGAACGCCACCGTCACCGTCCTCTACCTCATCTACAAGTACGCCTTCCTCTACAACGACTTCGGCGGCGCGTGCGCCCTCAGCGTGATGCTCCTGCTCCTGCTCGGCGCCTTCTCCGCGGTCTATCTGCGGCTCACCCGCTCGGAGGGGGACGCATGAGCGCCACCCGCACCCTGATCTCCCCGGCCACCCTCGCCCGCCCGCGCGGAAAAGCCGCCTACTGGACGGTGTTCACGGCCGTCGTCCTCCTCTTCACGCTCGCCTTCCTCTTCCCGGTGTACTGGATGGTGACCGGCGCGCTGAAGTCCCCGGACGAAGTGGCCCGGACCCCACCGACACCGGTGCCCGAGCAGTGGCGCACCGACGGCTACACCGACGCCTGGGACCTGATGCAGCTCCCGCAGCACCTGCTGAACACGGTCGTCCAGGCGGCCGGCGCCTGGGCCTTGCAGCTGGTCTTCTGCACCGCGGCGGCCTACGCCCTGTCCAGGCTGAGGCCCGCCTTCGGCAAGGTGATCCTCGGAGGCATCCTGGCCACCCTGATGGTCCCCGCGCAGGCGCTGGTCGTGCCCAGGTACCTGACCGTCGCCGACCTGCCGCTCATCCACACCAGCCTGCTCAACGACCCCCTCGCCATCTGGCTGCCGGCGGTCGCCAACGCCTTCAACCTCTATCTGCTCAAACGATTCTTCGACCAGCTGCCGCGCGATGTGCTGGAAGCCGCCGAGATCGACGGCGCCGGCCGGCTGCGGACCCTGTGGTCCGTCGTCCTGCCCATGTCCAGGCCGGTGCTCGGCGTGGTGTCGATCTTCGCGCTGGTCGCGGTCTGGCAGGACTTCCTGTGGCCGCTGATGGTCTTCTCCGACACCGGCAGACAGCCGATCAGCGTGGCCCTGGTCCAGCTGTCGCAGAACATCCAGCTCACCGTGCTCATCGCCGCGATGGTGATCGCCAGCATCCCGATGGTCCTGCTGTTCCTCGTCTTCCAGCGGCACATCATCGCCGGGATCACCGCGGGCAGCACCAAGGGCTGACGCCGACGCCCCGTCTACAGAAAGGCACGCTCCGTGGGACAGCCCACCCCTGCCCAGAAGGACTCCGACTGGTGGCGCTCCGCCGTCATCTACCAGGTCTACGTCCGCAGTTTCGCGGACGGCGACGGCGACGGCACCGGCGACCTCGCGGGCGTCCGCGCCCGACTGCCGTACCTGTCCGAACTCGGCGTCAACGCCCTGTGGTTCACCCCGTGGTACCTGTCTCCGCTGAAGGACGGCGGCTACGACGTCGCCGACTACCGTGCCGTCGATCCCGCCTTCGGCACCCTCGCCGAAGCCGGGAAACTCATCGCGGAGGCACGGGAACTGGGCATCCGCACCATCGTCGACATCGTGCCCAACCACGTCTCCGACCAGCACCCCTGGTTCCGGGCCGCGCTCGCCGCCGGACCGGGCAGCCCGGAGCGCGAGCTGTTCCACTTCCGGCCCGGCCGCGGCCCGGACGGCGAACTCCCGCCCAACGACTGGCCCTCGCAGTTCGCCGGCTCCACCGAACCGGTGTGGACCCGCCTGCCCGACGGAGACTGGTACCTTCACCTGTTCACACCCGAACAGCCCGACCTCAACTGGGCGCACCCCGCCGTCCGCCAGGAACACGAGGACATCCTGCGGTTCTGGTTCGAGCGGGGCGTCGCCGGCGTCCGCATCGACTCGGCGGCCCTGCTCGCCAAGGACCCGGGCCTGCCCGACCTCGCCGGGCACCCTGGTCCGCACCCCTTCATCGACCGCGACGAACTCCACGACGTCTACCGTGCCTGGCGGCGCGTGGCGGACGAGTACGACGGCGTCTTCGTCGGCGAGGTCTGGCTGCCCGACGCCGAGCGCTTCGCCCGCTACCTGCGCCCCGACGAGCTGCACACCGCCTTCAACTTCTCCTTCCTGGCCTGCCCCTGGGACGCCGGCCGGCTGCGCGCCTCGATCGACACCACCCTCGCCGAGCACGCGCCGGTCGGCGCCCCGGCCACCTGGGTGCTGTGCAACCACGACGTCACCCGCACCGTCACCCGGTACGGCCGCGAGGACACCGCCTTCGACTTCGCCACCAAGGCCTTCGGCACCCCGGCCGACCTCGCGCTCGGCACCCGCCGGGCCCGCGCCGCCGCCCTGCTGTCCCTGGCGCTGCCCGGCGCGGTGTACGTCTACCAGGGGGAGGAGCTGGGGCTGCCCGAGGCCGACATCCCGGCGGAGCACGTCCAGGACCCGATGTACTTCCGCTCGCAGGGCGCCGACCCCGGCCGCGACGGGTGCCGGGTGCCGCTGCCGTGGGCCGCCGGGCTGCCGTACGCGGGCTTCGGTTCGCGCAAGGAGCCGTGGCTGCCGCAGCCGGCCGACTGGCCCTCGTACGCCGTCGACCGCCAGCAGCGGGACCCCCACTCGGTGCTCACCCTCTACCGGGAGGCCATCGCCCTGCGCCCGGAGTTCGGCGACGGCCCCCTGACCTGGCTGCCCGCGCCCGACGGCGTGCTCGCCTTCGCCCGCGCGGAGGGCGCGCTGTGCGTGGTGAACCTCGCGGACCCACCGGCCGACCTGCCCGCGCACTCCCGGCTCCTGCTCAGCAGCGGCCCGCTGGACGCCGCGGGCCGGCTGCCGCGGGACACGGCGGCCTGGCTGCGTGTCTGAGCCGCGTCCGTGTCCACCCTGCCGCCCCACGCACCCCCGCCACGAAGGAGCGCGGCCGAAGTGCTCCGTACACATTTCTCGCGGATGCCGCAATGAGCGTTTTCTGTAAATGTTTCGCCGCTCATGTCGAGTTTGTCGTTCCGGTGCCTCACGCTCAGTGAGCGAAAGATCGCGACTAGCGCTGCACGGAGGCCGAGTTGAGCGAGCTGGACGCATCGGGTGCTGAGCACATCGGACCGACGACCCCTCCGGCCGCGCCGCAGCCGCTCACGGGGTCCGCCCGGGAGATCCCCAAGGCGACCCTGGTGCAGCTGCGGCTGCCGGCGCCCCCGGCCGGGCAGGCCCTGATCAAGTCGGCGTACGTCCGCCGGCTCAGGCTGCGACCGGACGAGGCCCACACCGTCCGTGACCACCTGCGGCACACCGGCGAGGCCTCCGACGAACTCATCGAGCTGCTGGCCGAGTTCGCCCGGCCGTCACAGCCCGCGCTGCTGCCGCCGCCGAGCGCCTTCGTGGACGTACCGGTCGCGGCGCTGAAGGCGTTCGGCGACGCGCTGATCGAGCTGCGGCGGCAGCGGGCCGTACGGCTGTCCGCGGACCACGGGACCGCGACCGCCGGGGCGGCGTCACCGGACCCGCGGGGACCGGCCGAACAGGACGTGCGCGACGCCGTCGTGGCGGTCCGCGGGCTGATGGCCAACACACAGGCGACCCCCCTCGGCATGCTGAACCTGGAGCGCCTGGAGATGGTGCCCGCCGGACTGGAGCGGGGCGAGCTGATCGCCACCGTCCCGCTGGCCCCGCTGGAGGAGACGGCGGTCAGTCACAAGGAATGGTCGGTCCGCAGCAAGGAGTTCACCTCCATCGTGACCGACGCCCTGGAGACGGTCAGCGAGACCGGGGTGACCGACAACACCGAGCTGTCCCAGTCGACGACGTCGCAGGCGCAGCACTCCAACCAGTTCAACGTCACCCCGACCGTCACCGGCGGGATCCCGGTGATCAACGGCTCCGCCCAGTCCGGCTTCTCCTCGCAGGACTCCAGGTCGCAGTCCGCGACGGACAGCACCAAGCACGCCACGTCGCTGACCCGGAAGGCCTCCGCGCGCGCCACACAGGAACACAAGGTCACCATCTCCACGACCACGGTCACCGGCAGCGAGGAGACCTCGACCCGGGTGCTGAAGAACCCCAGCCAGGTCTCGGTGATGCGGGTCGACTACTTCAGCCTGATGCGCAAGTGGCGGGTGCGGCTGTACCGGCACGGACTGCGGCTCACCTACGACCTGGTGATCCCGGAGCCCGGGGCCGGGCTGCGCCGGACGCACAAGGAACTCGCCGACCTCAAGGGACAGCTGGGCCCCTTCCTGTTCGGCCTGCCGCACTCGGAGATCACCGACGCGGTCCTGCCGGGCGAGACCCAGCCGCACCACCGGGTGCTGGCCGAGCGGTACGGCGCGGTGGTGCCGGACCCGCCGCTCGTGCCGTCGGCCCCGCAGTTCAGCGTGAGCGCCCCCTCGCAGGAGGAGGGGTGGCACATCTTCACCCCCGACCCGCTGGAGATCCCGGAGGGCTACCGCGTCAAGACCCTGAACCTGTGGTTCGCCACCACGAGCAAGACGGGCAGCGAGAACAAGTTCAGCTTCAAGGTGCTGGGTACCCCGCTGTACATCAAGGAGCAGGATCAGGGCGAGTACGGCCCGATGGAGCTGACCTCCGGTGCCTATGGCCGGTACATGCTGCACGCGACCGGGAAGGTCTCCCTCTCGTTCGAGATGATCAACAACCGGAACACGACGATCAGGGTCGTCTCCGAGATCGAGCCGATCCCCACCCAGCCCGACCCGGACCCGGACAAGCCGGCGCACAGCGACCGCGTCCGGGACACGTGGCGGTCGGACGTCTGGAACCTGCTGCGCGACGCCGCGCAGACCCAGTACTACGAGCGTCAGCAGGACATCGCCACCAGGGCCGCGGCGCTCCAGGAGCAGATCGAGCAGGTCGACACGCTCACCCTCCGCCGGGAGGAGAGCGAGGAGGTCATGAAGGGGGTGCTGCGGTTCCTGCTCGGCCCGGACTTCGCCTTCATGCCGCCGGAGGTCGTCGACGCCTTCCTCAGGGCCCGCGTCGACCTGGAGCACGGCATCGGCTTCGACGAGAACGGCCTCGGCCTGGACGCCACGGCATGGGCCACGGTGCGCGAGCACGAGGACGTCGTCCGCTTCGTCAACCAGGCCATCGAGTGGGAGAACGTGGTGACGTTCCTCTACTCGTACTTCTGGGACGTGCCGCAGAGCTGGAACTTCGTCCGCCGGCTCCGGCATCCCGACGCGAACCGGCAGGCGTTCCTGCGGTCCGGCAGCGCGCGTGTCGTCCTGACGGTCCGCAAGGGCTGGGAGGAGGACTGGGTGAGGTTCGCCGAGGGCGGTTTCAAGTCCCCGCCGGCCACGCCGAACTCGCAGTACCTCACCATCGCGCGGGAGATCGCCGCCTACGACGACCGCAACTACCCGGGCATCCCGCCGGCCAACCCGGCCCGCACCGCGGTCCGGCTGGAGGAAGCCGTCTACGCCACCTCCAAGGACGTCCTCGGCAAGTCGGCCAACCCGGTGACCATCAGGGTGGACTCGAGCAAGGACTTCCTGGTCGGCGCCCAGGTCGTCATCGACTCCGCGGACAGGACCGACCCCGCCGACGGCAGGGTGGTACAGGAGAGCCAGCTGATCACTGCGATCCCCGACGCCTTCCGCGTCACGGTCGCCCGGCTGGAGCGGGCCCACGACGGCTCGGTGACCCCGTTCACCGTGCTGCAGCCCGGCACCAAGGGCGCGCTGATCGCCGAGTGGAACGAGTACACCCCGTCCTCGGGCACCGACATCGAGATCGGCTCCGACCTGGGCAGCGGAGCCTGAGACCGTGGCCGTCCGGGCCGAGGAGGTGCGCTGGGGACTGGTCGCCGAGGCACTCACCTCCTACAAGCACGCGGTGATGCTCGCCCGTGGCGTCACCGCGGCGGAGCAGGACGAGATCGACCGGAGCCCGAACCGGGCGGAGCGGCTGCGGGAACGGGAGACCCGCACGGTCCCCCGCGCGGACATGGAGGCGGCGCACCTGATCGCCACCGAGGTCCGGGCCCTGTTCGTGGAATGGCGGAGCCGCTACGACACCGTGCGCTGGCCGGGCCACCGCGAGTTCGCCGTCCGTACGACGATGAACGCCGCGTCCGACGCCACCCGGCACCTGGTGGAGGAGACCGGCCGGATCCTCGACGGTTCCCCTCCCGGCGCGGGCCAGGTCAGATCGCTGAGGGGCGCCTGGCCGCTGGTGTGGCTCCAGTGGCTCTGCACGGCGTTCGAGCCGCTCCAGGTCATCGAGGGAGAACTCCCCCTGCCGGAAGCGGCCATCGGCCGGCCGGACGAGGTGCTGCACGACTTCGCCGAGTTCGTGCTCAGTACGGTGCCCGTGATCGGTGAGTTCGTGCTGGGGTACGAGGTCGCCTTCCGCCGCCGGCTGGTGGGCGGCCGCGGGCTGTCCGAGCCCGAGCGGCTGATGGCCTTCCTGGGGCTCGTCCTCCCTCCCGTGCTCGGCGCGCTGGTCAAACAGGTGCCGAAGGTGGGTGGCGTCCTCCTCCGGAACTTCCGGGTCAACCTGGCGCGCCGCATCCCGGGTTCCGTCGCCGCGAAGCTCGACCGCTTCACCGCCGACATGGTGATCGCCCTGCGGTCCTTCCCCAAGGAGTCGTACGAGAAGTTCCTCGGGATCATCCGCGTCGTCGGACGGCTCGCCCCGGAGCAGGAGACGGCTCTCAATTTCTACGTCTCGCGCCTCAACCTGACCTCGCGTCTCGCCCAGTGGCTGAGGATCATCGAGAGGGACCTGGGGACGGCCTTCACCGACGTGCGTGCGCTCAAGCGTCCGCCGAACGTCGTCGTCGCGGCGCACGAACGGGCGATGATGGAGGATCTGAGCCGGCTGAGCAACAAGCGTGTCGTGTCGGTTCCGGAGATGCACCCGCAGGACTACGACGAGTTCGTGCGGAACCTTGCCGTCGATCCGCAGACGAAGATGCCCCAGGTCAACGGCGTCAAGTACGCCGACACCATCTGGGGCCACGAATTCGCCGAACTCTATCGAGTGGAGCGGGCCGGCAAGGCCGAGAACATCCTGAAGGCCATCAAGAAGAACGGCAAGGGCAAGCAGTCGTCCACGCTCGTGGTGACCAACGCCCGCCAGGTGTCCTACGATCTGCCGTCCCTGTTCGACAACCGCTTCTGGGCCAAGCCGGATTTCCAGTGGAACGACAAGGTCGTCATCCTGCAGGGCAATGCCCTCCGGATCATCGAACGCCCGGTCCGCTACATCACCATGGACCCCAAGGTCTACGCCCTCACCCGCCTCCTGACCGGAAACCCTGCCCACCTCGTCAGGACGGCGGAGGAAGTCGTCCGGGCCGGGGAGGAGGAGAAGAAGAGCGCCGCCGCCCGGCGTTGAGGGCACCACACGGACCGCCGAGTTTCACATGGACGCCACCAGACCCTTCCCTGACGTTTGCTGCTCTTGGAACACTCGCTCCGCGCAGATTCCGTCATGTGACGGCATCCCGTACGTCAGGACGAGAGGACCCTCACCCATGCCCGAAGTCAACCGGCGGCGCTTTCTCCAACTCGCCGGCGCCACCACGGCGTTCACGGCGCTGTCCAACAGCATCCAGCGCGCGGCGGCCCTGCCCGCCCACTACCGCACCGGATCGGTGGACGATGTCGAGCACATCGTCGTGCTGATGCAGGAGAACCGTTCCTTCGATCACTACTTCGGTTCGCTCCGTGGAGTCCGCGGCTTCGGCGACCCCCGTTCGGTGACCCAGAACGGCCGGTCCGTCTGGAAGCAGTCCGACGGCTCGAAGGACGTCCTGCCCTTCCACCCGGACGCCGACGACCTGGGTCTGGCCTTCATCCAGGACCTCCCGCACGGCTGGAGCGACACCCACACCGCGTTCAACAACGGCAAGTACGACAAGTGGGTGCCCGCCAAGGGCTCGACCACGATGGCGTACCTGACGCGCGACGACATCCCGTTCCACTACGCGCTCGCGGACGCCTTCACCATCTGCGACGCCTACCACTGCTCCTTCATGGGCTCCACCGACCCCAACCGCTACTACATGTGGTCCGGGTACGTCGGCAACGACGGCAAGGGCGGCGGCCCGGTCCTCGGCAACGACGAGAAGGGCTACGGCTGGACGACCTACCCCGAGCGCCTGGAGCAGGCCGGGGTGTCCTGGAAGATCTACCAGGACATCGGCAACGGCCTGGACGCGAACGGCTCCTGGGGCTGGATCGACGACGCCTACCGCGGCAACTACGGCGACAACTCGCTCCTCTACTTCAACCAGTACCGCAACGCGGCCCCTGGCTCCCCGCTCTACGACAAGGCCCGCACCGGTACCGACGCCCGCACGGGCGAGGGCTACTTCGACCGGCTGAAGGCGGACGTGCAGGCGGACCGGCTGCCCCAGGTCTCCTGGATCGTCGCCCCCGAGGCCTTCACCGAGCACCCCAACTGGCCCGCCAACTACGGTGCCTGGTACGTCTCCCAGGTCCTGGACGCGCTCACCTCCAACCCCGACGTGTGGAGCAGGACGGCGCTGTTCATCACCTACGACGAGAACGACGGGTTCTTCGACCACGTCGTCCCGCCCTACCCGCCGTCCTCGGCCGCCCAGGGCAAGTCGACGGTGGACCCGGCCCTGGACCTGTTCAAGGGCGACCTCGGCCACGCCGCCGGTCCCTACGGGCTCGGCCAGCGGGTGCCGATGCTCGTCGTCTCCCCGTGGAGCAAGGGCGGCTACGTCTGCTCCGAGACCCTCGACCACACCTCGATCATCCGGTTCATGGAGCGCCGCTTCGGCGTCCAGGAGCCCAACATCTCGCCCTGGCGGCGCGCCATATGCGGCGACCTGACCAGCGCCTTCGACTTCTCCCGCCAGGACGCCGCGCCGGTCGCGCTGCCCTCGACGGCCGCCTACGAGCCGGCCGACCGCAACCGCCACCCGGACTACGTGCCCAAGCCGCCCGCCAAGGGGACGCTGCCCGCGCAGGAGTCCGGCAGCCGGCCCACCCGCGCGCTGAAGTACGCCCCGCTGGTGGACGGTTCGGCGGACACCTCGGCCGGCAAGTTCACGCTCACGTTCGCCTCGGGGGCGAACGCCGGCGCGGCCTTCCTCGTCACGTCCAACAGCCGTACCGACGGCCCCTGGACGTACACGACGGAGGCCGGCAAGACGCTCTCGGACACCTGGAACTCGGTCTACTCCGGCGGCAACTACGACCTCTCCGTGCACGGCCCCAACGGCTTCCTGCGCGTCTTCAAGGGCCGCAACAAGGTCGCGGGCCCGGAGGTCACCGCCCGGCACAGCGGCGACGACGTCGAGCTCACCTTCACCAACAAGGGTTCCGGCACGGTGAGGCTCAAGCTGGTCAACGGCTACGGCGGCGGTCCCGTCACCGTGTCCGTGCGGCCGGGCGCCACCGTGCGGCAGACCGTCGGTCTCGCGGCCTCCGGGCGCTGGTACGACCTGAGCGTCACCTCGGACGCCGACCCGGCCTTCCTGCGCGGCTTCGCCGGGCACGTGGAGAACGGGCAGCCGGGCGTCAGTGACCCGGCGATCGTGACGGGGTGAACGGGCGATGAACACCGTTCCGAGCGGACTGGTCAGGTACCGGTCACATCAAGGTAGTGTGCCCCGGTGACCACGCAATCGAACACTCCTGCAGGCTGGTACCCGGATCCGCACGGAGCGCCTCAGACGCTCCGGTACTGGGACGGCGCGCAGTGGACCGACCACACCAACCCGGCCCAGCAGGCCGCCGGGCAGGTTCCGCCGCAGGCCCCGGCCCAGCAGGCCGCCTTCCCGCAGCAGCAGGGCGCCGACCCCAAGGTGCAGCGGCAGGTGCAGCAGCAGGCCGGTGTCGCGGCCGGCGGCCCCGGCGGCGGCACCCTGTTCACCGAGCCCGTCCTGGTGGTGAACCAGAAGGCCAAGCTGATCGAGCTGACCAACGAGTACAAGGTCATGGATCAGAGCGGCCGGGAGATCGGCTCGGTCACCCAGGTCGGGCAGGGCGTGCTGCGCAAGATCCTGCGCTTCGTCTCCAGCCTGGACCAGTTCCTCACCCACAAGCTGGAGATCCGTGACGCCTACGGCCAGCCGCAGCTGCTGCTGACCCGGCCCGCGAAGATCTTCAAGTCCCGGGTGATCGTGACCCGCCCGGACGGCTCGCCGGTCGGCGAGATCGTCCAGAAGAACATGATCGGGAAGATCAACTTCGCGATGATGGCGAACGGCCAGCAGGTCGGCGCGATCAAGGCGGAGAACTGGCGGGCCTGGAACTTCGCGATCGTCGACCACGCGGACAACGAGGTCGCCCGGATCACCAAGACCTGGGAAGGCCTCGCCAAGACGCTGTTCACGACCGCGGACAACTACGTCCTGCAGATCCACTACCAGCTGCCCGAGCCGCTGCTGAGCCTCGTGGTGGCGACGGCGCTGACGGTCGACACCGCGCTGAAGCAGGACGCGCGCGGCTGGGGCTGACCGGCTCCCGGACCGGTACGACGACGGCGGCCGGTGCGCGGAGGATCTCCGCCCACCGGCCGCCGCCGTGTGCTCACAGTGCCGTGAGATGGCCCGGCTGTTCCGGCTGCCGTGGCACCAGCGCCGGCTCGGCGGTCGCCGTCCCCGGCTCCAGCGCCAGCACCGCCGCCACCGGGTGCTCGTCGCGTTCGTCCGGCTCCCCGGACCGCTCCGCGGGGCCGGGTTCCGGGGCCCTCCGGGTGAGCAGCAGCACGCCCCACGCGGCGAGCCCCGCGCCGGCCAGGGCCAGCAGCACCCCGCCGGCGCCGCCCCGCAGTCCCTGGCCCAGCAGGGTGAGGCCGATCACCGCGGCGGCCACCGGATTGGTGAGCGTGACGACGGCCAGCGGGCCGCCGAGACCCCCGCGGTAGGCCGTCTGGGAGAGCAGCAGCCCGCCCACGGCGAACGCGGCGACCAGTACGGCGACCACGACCACCTCGGTGCTCAGGGCCGGTCCCGAGCGGTCCGTGGCCGCCACGGTGACCGTCTGGGTGAGCGCGGAGGCGACCCCGGAGGCGAAGCCGGCCGCGGTCGCGTGCCTGAGGCCCGGCCGCGCGCCGGGCCAGGACAGAAGGCCGATCGCGGCGGCGGTCGTCCCCGCGACCGCCAGCGCCCCGGTCAGCGACAGCACCCGGGCGGGCGCCGGACCGGAGGCGGTGACCAGCAGCGCGGCCAGCCCGAGCAGGGTGAGCGCCGTGCCGCGCCACTCCACCGCGCTCACCCGCCGCCCGGCCGCCCGCGCGCCCAGCGGCACGGCCGCGACCAGGGTGAGCGCGCCCAGGGGCTGGACGACGGTCAGCGGGCCGTACTTCAGGGCGACGACGTGCAGCAGCGCGGCGGCGGCGTTCAGCCCGACCGCCGACCACCAGGCGCCGGTGCCCAGCAGTCGCAGCAGGCCGGTCCCGGAGCTGCGTGCCGCGAGGCGCTCCTGCGCCACGGCGGCCAGCGCGTAGGCGACGGCCGACACCAGGGACAGCGCGAGGGCGGCAAGGGCGGCGGCACTCATCGGCCCGCTCCCGCCAGGACGGGCTCGCGGGTGACCGGCAGGCCGGCGGCGCGTCCCGGCGTGCCGGCCGTGCGGCGCGGCGGATGGACGAGCGCGAGGGCGAGACCGAGCATGGCCGTCGCGACGATCGCGTCGAGCCAGTAGTGGTTCGCGGTGCCCACGATCACCAGCAGGGTGATCAGCGGGTGCAGCAGCCACAGCGGGCGCCACCGGGACCGGGTGGCGGCGATCAGGCCGATCGCCACCATCAGCGCCCAGCCGAAGTGCAGCGAGGGCATCGCCGCGAACTGGTTGGAGAGGTGGTCGCCGGCCGGCGGTCCGTACACGGACGGGCCGTAGACCCGGGCCGTGTCCACCAGGCCCGTCCCGGTCACCATCCGCGGCGGGGCCAGCGGGAAGGTGAACGGCAGGACCAGGGCGGCGGTGGTGACGACCGCGAGCACCCGGCGGGCCCACACGTAGTGCGCGGGCCGGCGCAGGTAGAGCCAGACCAGGAAGGCGAGCGTGGCCGGGAAGTGGACGGCCGCGTAGTAGGTGTTCGCCAGATGGACGAGGGTGTCGCCGTGCAGCAGTGCGGACTGCACGGCGTTCTCGTGGGGGAGGTGCGCGGTCCGCTCCAGGTGCCACACCCGGCCGGCGTTGCCGAACGCTTCCGAGGTGTGGCCGACGGCGAGCCGGCGGCCGAGTTTGTAGACCAGGAAGAGTCCGGCGACCAGCAGGAACTCACGTATCAGAGGCGGGCGTGCCGGATCTCCCGGTGCGGTTTCCGCCTCCGCAGGCTCGGTTCGGGCATTCATCCCCCGGCCCCTTCGCTGACGGTGGTGCGTGGTGTGGTGCGGGTGCACCAGAGCCCCGGCACGAGGACCGCGACTCATCGATACGTTGCCGTACCGATACGCCAGTGTACCGATACGGCCGAGTACCGGTACACTGGCGTATCGATTGATGTGCGCCACACTGGAGACACCACGAGTGAGGGGAAGCAGCGCATGACGTCGCAGGCCTCGGACGAACCGGAGACGGTCGCCGCCTCGCGCCGCTCCAAGATCACGCCGGAGCGTGAGCGGGAGTTCTTCGACGCCGTGCTGGAACAGATCCGCGAGTGCGGCTACGACTCCGTCACCATGGAGGGCGTCGCCGCCAGCACCCGGTGCAGCAAGTCCACGCTCTACCGGCAGTGGAAGACCAAGCCGCAGTTCGTCGCGGCGGCGCTGCGCGCCAGCCGCCGGGTGCGGTTCGCCGGCATCGACACCGGATCCCTCGCCGAGGACCTGCGCCAGGCCGCGCGGGCCGCGGGGGACTGGTCCGGCAAGGACACCAGGCTGCTGCAGGCGCTGGGGCACGCCGTGACCTCGGACCAGGAACTGGCCCAGGCGCTGCGCGAGGCGCTCGTCCACCCGGAGATCGCCGCGCTGGAGGAGATGCTCGCCCGGGGCGTGGCCCGCGGCGAGGTCCCCGCCGGCCACCCCGCGCTGGAGTACGTCCCCGCCATGATGTTCGGCGTGCTGCGCGTGCGGCCGGTGCTCAACGGCCAGTACGCCGACGCCGACTACCTGGTCCGCTTCGTGGAGGCCGTCGTGCTGCCCGCGCTCGGACGGAGATGAGACCCAGGCCGCCGTTCACGGGATGACTGAACGGTGACCTGCCGCGCCGCACCGTGGGGACGGGGGCGGCGCGCACCCCCCGGCCGGGTGGGGTTCCCCTTGAGCGGAGGGGAGTCCCACCCGGCCGATCCGTGTGTCGGCCGGTCCGTGTCTCAGACGTCCTGGCCGTTCCCGCCGCCGGACGAGACCTTGATGCCCTTGAGGATCTCGTCGACGACGGACAGTTTCTGCCCGACGTCCAGGCCGAAGCGGACCACCACGATCCGCTCGGGGTCGTTGGGCGAGGGGAAGGCGACGGACTCGACATAGCCGTCGGCGCCCTTGCTGGTCACCGCCTTCCAGCGCACCAGGTAGCCCTTCTGCCCGGCCACCGTCACCGCCTCGGAGGCCAGCACCTGGTGCGCGGTGATGCTGCCGTAGGCCGCGTCGCCGTACGACTGCTCGGCGTTGGCCGCGATGTCCGCCTTCGCGACCTCCTCGGCCGTGCCCTTCTTGATGCCCAGCTCCGTCGCCGGAGCCGAGTAGGCGCCGCCCGCGGTGCACGTCTTGGCCGTGTTGCCCGGGCACTTGTAGGAGTCGTCGGAGGTCACCTGCGCGCCGACGGTGAGCAGTTCCCCCGTCCAGCCCTGCGGCACCGGCAGGCTGATGCCGTTGACCGGGTCCGGCACCGAGCCGCCGCCCTCGAACCTCGGCGCCTGCGACTGCCCCGGGGACGGCGAGGCCCCGCCGGACCCGCCCGAGCCGCCGGAACCGGAGCCCCCTGAGCCCGAGCCCCCTGAGCCCGAGCCGCCCGAGCCCGAGCCGCCCGAGCCCCCGCCCGGCCCGCCGAACGGCCCGCCCCGGCCACCGTCGCCGGGTCCCTGCCCCGCCCCCGCGCGGTCGCCGCTGCCGCCGTCGTCCTTGGAGAGGGCGTACACGCCGACCCCTATGCACGTGAGTACCGCGGCCGCCACCGCGACGGCTATGCCCGTGCGCAGCCCGCGCCGGGACCGGGCCGGAGGCACGGCGGGATACCCCGGATACCCCGGGTGCGCGCCGTACCCCGGGGAAGCCGCGGGGTACGGGCCGGCCGGCTGGGGCGACGGCGCCGGGGAACCCCACGCGGCGGCCGTGCCGGCGGGGCGGGTCTGGTCCGTCCAGGCCCTGCCGTCCCACCAGCGCTCGGTGGGCGGAGCGTCGTTCGTCTGCCCGGGGTCGGGGTACCACCCGGGAGGAGTCACCTGCGTCATGCCCCCACCGTATGAGGCGACGGTGAAAGCGGGATGAGAGGATCCGCCGCCAAGCGGGCGGACCCGGACATTTCTGCCGCCCTTTTCTGCGGGACCCGCCACCCACCGCCGCGCACGCGCCTCCCGGGCGACGCGTTCGGACCGGCGCACGCGCCCCCGCCGGCTGTCCCTGCGCCGCCCCGCAGGCCTCCTGCGGGCGCCCTCGGCTCGCTCCGCGCTTCCCGTGGGCGCCCGTCCGCCTGTCTCGCCCCGCTCCCCGGTCGCTCCGGTGCCTCCCGACGTTCCTCCCCTCCTCGCGTCCACCCCGGAGCGCCCGCGGCGGCCCGCCCCGGGCACAGTTGACGCTCCGTCCGCTGGTCGGGCCGGGAGCGGTGTCGCCTGCCCGCGGCCTCTTTCACCCGGCCGGGCAACAGCTGCCGCGACCTGCCACCGCGGGCCCCGCCGGACGGCTACGCTCGGTGTCTGTACGTCATTCGGGCGACCTGGGGAGGTATCGGGATGACGGAGGGACGGCCCCCGACGGCCGGCTCGGCTCCCCTGTGGGAGCGGGACGCCGAGATCGCCACCGTCGCACAGGCACTCGACGTCCTGTGCGCGGACCAGACGTCCGCCGGCAGTCTGCTGGTCCTCCGCGGCGAGGCGGGACTGGGCAAGACCGCGCTGCTGGCCGAGACCCGCCGCATCGCCGAACGCCGCGGCTGCGCCGTCTGGTCCGCCCGCGGCGCCGAGACGCTGAGGTCCGTCCCGTTCCACGTCGTACGGCAGCTGCTCCAGCCGGCCCTGCTGTCCTTACTGCCGGAGGAGGCCCGCGAGTACCTCGGCGACTGGTACGACATCGCCGGCCCCGCCCTCGGCATAGCCGACCCGCAGGAGGGCAGCGCCGACCCGCAGTACGTCTGCGACGGACTCGTCGCCGCGGTGCGCCGGCTGGCCCGCCGCGAATGGCCGCTGGTGCTGCTCCTCGACGACGCCCACTGGTCCGACCAGGAGACCCTGCGCTGGCTCGCCGCCTTCGTCGAACGCCTGGACGACGTGTCCGTCCTCGTCGTGGTCACCCGCCGCCCCGGTGAGGTCAGCGGCGACGGCGCCCGGCTGCTCGACACCGTGGCCGAGGCCGCGGGCCGCTCCGTCAGCAACCTCAGCGCCCTCACCCCGGACGCGACCGCCGGGCTCACCCGCGCCACCCTCGGCAGGCACGCCGACGACGCGTTCTGCCGCGAGGTCTGGGCCGTCACCGGCGGCAACCCCTACGACACCGTGGAACTCCTCGCCAAGGTGCAGGACAGCGAACTCCCCCGGTCGAGGCACAGGCCGGGGAACTGCGCGCGCTCAACCGCGCGGCCCGCGGCGGCGGACTCGTCGACCGGCTCAAGGGACTCGGGCTGGAGGCGACCCGGTTCGCCTGGGCCGCCGCCATCCTCGGCACCGGCATCACCGTCGACATGGTCGCCCGCCTCGCCACCATGAACGACGACCTCGCCGGGCATTGCGCCGAACTCCTCTGCGACGCCCGGATCCTCACCGAGCCCGACCCGGCCGGCGGCACCGAACGGGGCGACGTCGAGCTGGAGTTCGTCCACCCGCTCATCGCCACCGCCGTCTACAACTCCATCCCGCCCGGCGTGTGCACCGCCATGCACGGCGTCGCCGCGCAGATCATCACCGAGCTGGGCCGCGGTGCCGCCGAGGCCGCGCGGCACCTGCTGAAAGTGCACCCGGACGACGACGAGGAACTCGTCGAGCAGCTGCGCGAAGCCGCCCGCGAACACCTCGCCGTCGGCGCGCCGGACGCCGCCCGCCGCTGCCTGGAACGCGCGCTGGAGGAACCGCCCCGCCCCGAGGTGCACGCGCACGTCCTGTACGAACTGGGCTGCGCCACCCTGCTGACCAACCCCGCGGTCACCATCGACCAGCTGCAGAGCGCGCTCGGCATGCGCGGTCTCGACGTGGACGACCGGGTCGACGCCGTCGTCCGCCTCTCCCAGGCGCTGCTCCACAACGATCAGCTGGAGGAGGCCGTCCGCACGGTCGAGGCCGAGGCCGCCCGGCACGAGGCGGGTCCCGTCCGGATGCGGCTGCAGGCCTTCCAGTTCATGTGGGAGGGCATCCACGGCGAGACCGTCTCCCCGGCCCGTTCCCGGCGCCTGGCCGAGCTGGCGAGCACCTGCGCGGGACGCGACAACGCCGAGCGCGCCCTGCTGATCCTGCGCGGCTTCGACGCCATGACCCACGGCGAGAGCGCCGACGTCGTCATCGAACTGTGCGACCGCGCCCTCGTCAACGGCCGCCTCGCGCCCGGCCTCGGCTGGACCGACCCCGAGTGGGGCATGGAGCTGCTGATGATGCTCGGCAGCGCATACGCCTACGCCGACCGGCTCGACCGCGCGGAGAGCCTGTTCGCCGAGGCCCGGCGCGTCTACACCACGGCCGGCTGGCGCGGCGGCCACCTCTCCCTGGCCAACGCCTTCCTCGGGCTCGCCTACCGCAGACAGGGCCGGCTGCGCGACGCCGAGTCCACTCTGCGCGAGGGCCTGGTCCTCGCCGAACGCGTCGGCCGCCGTCTGCCGCTCTACTGGTCCTCCACCTGCGGTCTGGTCGACACGCTGCTGGCCAGGGGGCGGGTCGAGGAGGCCTGGTCGGTCGCCGAACAGTACGGTTTCGCGCCGCCGTACCCGTCCACCATCGTGCTGCCCGACATCCGCTCCGTGCGCGGCCGGCTGCTGCTCGCCGTCGGCCGCACCGAGGAGGGCGTCAACGAACTGGAGGCCGCGGAGAAGACCGCCGGCTCCCGTGGCGGCCACAATCCGGTCCTCGCGCCCTGGTCCATCGACCTCGCCAAGGCCCTCGCCGGGCAGGACCCCGCCCGCGCCGCCCAGCTCGCGGCCGACGCCCGCCGGCAGGCCGAGCGGTTCGGCACGGACACCGCCATCGGCGAGGCCCTGCGCTGCGCCGCCGCCCTGGAGACGGGGCAGCGCGCGGTGCAGCTCGCCGCGCGGGCCGTCACCTATCTGGAGGCGTCGCCCTGCCAGTACGAACACGCGGCGGCCCGCGTCGAGTACGGCATCGCCGCCCGCTCGATCGCGGAACTCAACCGGGGCCTGGACCTCGCCCGCGCCTGCGGCGCGGAGGGCCTGGTGACCCAGGCACGGGAGGTGCTGGAGACGGGACGCGGCCTGCACTGACCCACCGCCACGCACCCGGCACCCGCCCGCCGAGCCGTCGCGTCACACGCGGGAGTGCGGCAGGCCGCCGGGCGGCTCGGTGGGCGGGTGCCCGGCGGGGGCAGGTCGGGCCGGGCTCACAGGGCCAGCAGCTGCTCGGTGACCGCGGCGAGCCGGCGCCGTGTCTCCCCGTCGTATGCCGCCGGGTGTGCCCGCGCGGGCCGGGTTCCGTCGTAGTAGCCGCCGCTGCCCGGCTCCCCGGTGGCCAGGGCCAGCACGCCCGGCGCTCCGTCGGCGACCGAGTTCCACGGGCTGATCCCGCACTCGCGGACCATCGCCGTGTCCATGTGGGTGGCGGGGTGCAGCACGTTGACCGCCACCCCGCTGCCCGCCAGCTCCTCGGCCAGTGTGAACGTGTACGCGGCGAGCGCGAACTTGCTGCGGCAGTAGGCCGACAACCCGTCGTAGCCGCGGGTGAGTTCCGGATCGGCGGGGTCGACGGGCTCCTGGGCCGCCGAGCCGACGTTCACGATCCGGGCCGGCGGATTCGCCCGCAGCACCGGCAGCAACTCCCGCGTCAGCACGACCGGCGCGAGGTAGTTCACCGCCAGCCGCAGCTCGTGCCCGTCCGCGCTGGTCTCCCGGCCGGAGCCGGGCGGGCCGCCGCCCAGTCCGGCGTTGTTGATCAGCACGTCCAGCCCGGGCCGGGCGGCGGCCACCCGCGCGGCCAGCTCGCGCACCTCGGCGAGCCGGGCCAGGTCGGCGACGAACCCCTCGGCCTCGCCCTGTGCGCGCAGCTCCTCGACCAGCCGCTCGGTGCGGGCCCGGTCGCGCCCGTGGGCCAGCACGAGATGGCCGGCCCGGACCAGTTCGAAGGCGACGTACCGGCCGAGCCCCGAGGTCGCGCCGGTGATCAGGACAGTGGACATACCGCCAGCCTAGGCACGCCGGAGCGCCGGGAACGAGCTGCTGCCGGGGGTACGACCAGCAGGATCACCCTTGTGTCTCAGCCCGCCTCCTCCTCGGCGAGGACCCGCTGTGCCGTCGCGAACGCCGAGTTGGCGGCCGGCACCCCGCAGTACACCGCGGTCTGCAGCAGCACCGCGCCGATCTCCTCGGGCGTCAGCCCGTTGCGCCGCGCCGCCCGGACGTGCGTCGCCAGCTCGTCGTGGTGGCCGTGCGCGACCAGCGCGGTCAGTGTGATCATGCTGCGTTCGCGGCGGGACAGCGTCGGGTCGGTCCAGATCTCCCCCCAGGCGTAGCGGGAGATGAAGTCCTGGAAGCGGGCGGTGAACGGGGTCTGCCGGGCCTGCGCCCGGTCCACGTGGGCGTCGCCCAGCACCTCCCGGCGCACCGCCGTCCCGCTCGCCGGCGGCCCGTCCAGCTGCGTGCGCAGCGCGGTCAGCACGGCCTGCGGGCACTGCGCCGGCGCCAGGTGGGCCGCGCCGGGCAGCTCCACCAGCGTCGCCGCCGGCAGCTGGTCGGCGATCTCCCGCAGGTGCGCGGGCGGCGTCGCGGCGTCCCGCCGGCCGGCCACCAGGAGCGTCGGTACGGTGATCCCGGCCAGCCGGTCGCGCAGGTCGAACGCGGCGAGCGCGTCGCAGCAGGCGGCGTACGCCTCCGGGTCGGCCTCCCGGTGATCCCGCACCAGCCCCGGCACGCTGAACCCGGGCGTGAACCAGCGCGCGTCGGCGCTCTCCACCAGCCACTCCAGACCCTCGCGGCGCACCCGCTCCGCCCGCTCCCGCCAGGGCGCCTCCCCGCCGAAGTGGGCGGAGGAGCACAGGACCGCCAGCGAGGACAGCCGCTGCGGGTGGTGGACCGCCAGGTGCAGGCCGACCGCACCGCCCAGGGACACGCCCGCGTAACCGAACCGGTCGATGCCGAGCGCGTCGGCGAGCGCCAGCACCAGACCGGCGAGGTCGCCGACGGTCGCGCCCGGCCCGATCAGGTCCGCCGCGGAACCCCCGTGCCCCGGCAGGTCCCAGCGGACCACCCGGTGGGACGCGGACAGCTCGGTCGCGACCCCGTCCCACAGGGCGAGGGAGGTGCCGAGCGAGGGCCCGAGCAGCAGGGGCGGCGCCGAAGCCGGCCCTTCTTCCAGATGATTGAGGAGTTTCACGGTCAACGTCGCTCCAGGGCACGGTCGGTGAGGATCCCGGCGAAGCCGGTGCAGCGGGCGGGGTCACTCATGTCGTCCAGGTCGACACCCCGCAACTCCTGCTGTTCGGACAGGAGTTCGCGCAGCGGCCGGTCCTCCGTGTGGGCGCGGCGGGCCAGCTCGGTCAGCAGCTCCTTGGCGCGCGCCCGGCCGAGGACCGGGGAGAGGGCGGCCGACAGGCGTTCGGCGACGATCAGGCCCCGGGTGGCGTCCAGGTTCCGGCGCATCGCGGCGGGGTGCACGCGCAGCCCCTCGGCCAGCCCGGCCGCGTGGCCGGCCGCGCCGCCCACCAGCCGGAGCAGGTCGCGCAGCGGCTCCCACTCGGCGTGCCAGGCCCCGGCCGGCCGCTCGTCCTCGGCGACGAGGGAGCCGTACAGCGTGGCCGCGAGCTGGGGGGCGCGCCGGGCGGCGGCCACCAGCAGCGTGGCGCTCACCGGGTTCGCCTTGTGCGGCATGGCCGACGAACCGCCGCCGGTGCCCTCGCTCACCTCGCCGATCTCGGTCCGCGACAGGGTGAGGACATCCACGGCGAGTTTGCCCAGCGCCCCCGCCGTGAAGGCCAGGCAGCCCGCCAGGTCGGCGATCGGCGTGCGCAGCGTGTGCCAGGGCGTCACCGGCGCCGCGAGGCCGGTTTCCCGGGCGTACGCGCGCGTCAGGGCCTCGGCGTCCCCGGCGCCGTACGCCCCGAACGCCGCCAGTGTCCCGGCAGCACCGCCGAGTTGGGCCGGAAGGGTCTCCCGCACCCGGGTGACGCGGTCCCGGGCGTCCAGGACCAGGGAGCGCCAGCCCGCCGCCTTCAGCCCGAACGTGGTCGGAACGGCGTGCTGGGTGAGTGTCCGTCCCGGCATCACCGTGTCCCGGTGCTCGGCGGCGAGCCCGGCCAGCGCCCGCTCGGTGCGGCCGAGATCGGCGAGGACCGGCTCCAGGGCGCGCACGGCGACCAGCATCGTCGCGGTGTCCATGATGTCCTGGCTGGTGGCGCCCCGGTGGACGTAGGGGCCGTACTCCTCGCCGACCGCCCCGGTCAGGTCGGCGACCAGCGGGATGACCGGGTTGCCGCCCTGCGCGGCCCGGGCGGCCAGGCCGCGGACGTCGAACCCGTCCGGGACGGCCGCCCCGGTCACCGCGGCCGCCGCCGCGGCCGGGGCGAGACCCAGCGCGGCCTGCGCCCGGGTCAGCGCGGCCTCGGCGTCGAGCAGCGCCCGCAGATACGCCGGGTCACCGGTCTCGGACGCGGCGCCCGACAGCTCCCGCCCGGGGGCGAGCAGGCCCGTGTCGGCGTGCGGAGGGAACGCAGCTGTCACTGGAACTCCAGGAAGACCGTCTCGCCCTCGCCCTGAAGGCGGATGTCGAAACGGTGGACGCCGGCCCCCTCGTCGGCCGCGATCAGCGTGTCGCGCCGGTCGCCCACCCGGGCGAGCAGCGGGTCGGCGGCCAGGGCGGCCTCGTCGCCCGGCAGGTAGACGCGGGTGAACAGGTGGACGAGCAGGCCGCGCGCGAAGACACAGACGCTGAGGTACGGCGCGTTGCCGCCCCGCGCGCCGGGACGCAGTGTGCGCGCGTACCAGTGGCCGTTCGCGTCGGTCTGGATGCGCCCCCAGCCGGTGAACTCCACGCCGTTGCGCCCCAGATGGCCGCCCGTGGCCGGGTCGCGCCGGATGGAGCCGTCCGTCCGCGGCACCGTGCCGTCGGGGCGCGGGCCCCACAGCTCGAGCAGCGCGTCGGGCAGCGGGGAGCCGTCGCCGTCGAGGACGTGGCCGTGCACGGTGACGGTGTCCGGGTGGCCCAGCGGGGCGATCTCCTCACTGCCGCGGAACGGCAGCGCGTGGCCGTAGAACGGGCCGACCGTGTGGGACGGGGTGGGCAGCACCCGCTCCGGGCCGTTCGTGTCGATGACGGTCATGGCGGTCAGCGTCCTTCCTCGGTCCAGGTGGCGGCCGGGCCGTCCAGCACGATGTCCCACCGGTAGCCGAGGGAGAACTCCGGCACCGACAGGCCGTGGTCGTAGGTGGCGACCAGCCGCTGCCGGGCCGCGTCGTCCGTCACCGACTGCAGGATCGGGTCGTACCGGAACAGCGGGTCGTTCGGGAAGTACATCTGCGTCACCAGCCGCTGGGTGAACGCCGAACCGAACACCGAGAAGTGGATGTGGGCGGGCCGCCAGGCGCCCACGTGGTTGCGCCACGGGTAGGGGCCGGGCCGGACGGTGGTGAAGCGGTAGTGGCCGTCGGCGTCGGTGAGGGTGCGGCCGGCACCGGTGAAGTTCGGGTCCAGCGGGGCGTCGTGCTGTTCACGCTGATGGGCGTAGCGGCCGGCCGCGTTGGCCTGCCAGATCTCGATCAGCTGGCCGCGGACCGGGCGCCCGCCGCGGTCCAGCAGCCGCCCGGAGACGGTGATCCGCTCGCCGACCGGCTCGCCCCGGTGCTGCCGGGTGAGGTCGTCGTCGGTCTCGGTGATGTCGCGCTCCCCGAAGGCGGGGGAGTGCAGCTCCACCAGTTCCGGGTCCCGGGCGGTGTCGATGGCGACCGGCGGCTGCCTGGGGTGGCGCAGCACGGAGGAGCGGTAGGGCGGGTAGTCGCGGCGCGGATGGTGCTCGACGGGGGCGCCGTCGGCGAGGCGCTCGGCGTAGGCGGCGTGCCCGGCCGCGATCTCCTGGTCGATGTCCTGCTGGGTGAGAGCCATGGCGGTGTCGACGTTTCCTTGTCGTTCCAGGACGATGCCGGCGGGCCGGGCACCGGAGGGGGCGCGGAGGGTGTGGGCGGCCAGGTCGTCGGGGCGGACGGCGGACGGGGTGCTGTGGTGGCGGCCGGTCGGGGTGCGTACCGCGTCGACGGTGTGAACAGGGTTCAGCAGCTTCTCCGCGATGCTCAGTTCCGCGTCGGTCCGGGCGAGAACGTCGTCCACGCGCACACCCGGCGCCGTCTCGATCAGCCTCAGCCCCGCGTCCGTGACGTCCAGCACGGCCAGGTCGGTGATGACCCGGTTCACACACGCCTTGCCCGTGAGCGGCAGCGTGCACTCCTTGAGGATCTTCGCCGAGCCGTCCTTAGCGGTGTGTGTCATCACCACGATCACCTGGCGGGCGCCGTGCACCAGGTCCATCGCGCCGCCGATCCCGGTGATCAGCTTGCCCGGCACGGCCCAGTTGGCCAGGTCGCCACCGGCGGACACCTGCATCGCGCCGAGCACGGCCACGTCGATGTGCCCGCCCCGGATCATCGCGAAGGACAGCGCCGAGTCGAAGAAGGACGCGCCCGGCAGGACGGTCACGGTCTCCTTGCCGGCGTTGATCAGATCGGGGTCGACCCGGTCCTCGGCGGGGTACGGGCCCGTGCCCAGGATGCCGTTCTCCGACTCCAGCACCACCTCGACCCCGTCGGGGAGGTGGTTCGGGATCAGCGTCGGCAGACCGATGCCGAGGTTGACGTACTGGCCGTCCCGCAGCTCGCGGGCCGCGCGGGCGGCCATCTCCTCGCGTGTCCAGGCCATCAGCCGCTCACCGTCCGCCGCTCGATCCGCTTGTCCGCCGCCTGCTCGGGGGTGAGCGCCACGACCCGCCGCACGAAGATCCCCGGCACGTGCACCGCGTCCGGGTCGATCTCGCCCGGCTCGACCAGCTCCTCCACCTCCGCGATCGTGATCCGGCCGGCCATGGCGGCGAGCGGATTGAAGTTGCGGGTGGACCTGTGGAAGACGAGGTTGCCGTGCCGGTCCCCCTTCGCGGCCCTGACCAGCGCGAAGTCCGTGCGGATGCCCCGCTCCAGCACGTACTCCACGCCGTCGAACTCCCGCACCTCCTTCGGAGGCGAGGCCAGCGCGACCCCGCCGGATCCGTCGTAGCGCCAGGGCAGTCCGCCCTCGGCGACCTGGGTGCCGACCCCGGCCGGCGTGTAGAAGGCGGGGATGCCGGCGCCGCCGGCGCGCAGCCGCTCGGCCAGCGTCCCCTGCGGGATCAGCTCGACCTCCAGCTCACCGGCCAGATACTGGCGGGCGAACTCCTTGTTGGCGCCGATGTAGGAGCCGGTCACCCGGGCGATCCGCCCCGCGGCCAGCAGCACCGCCAGCCCGGACTCCATCGCGCCGCAGTTGTTCGACACCACGCTCAGCCCGCCGGCGCCGCGCTCGTACAACGCCTGGATCAGCACGTTCGGCACACCACTGAGCCCGAACCCGCCGACGGCGAGGGAGGCGCCGTCCGGCACATCGGCCACCGCATCCACGGCCGTGGCGACCACCTTGTCCATCCGTGATGCTCCGTCTCTCCGGTTCACCCGTACCCGACCGATAGTCAGCGCACTGAGTATTTCAGCGAGGTGCCGCTCACGCTCCCACCGGAGCCGGAAGCCGTCAAGAGCCGCGCCGTGACAGGACGACCGAGAGGGACGGCCGGTCCGGCTGCCGGGTATTGTTCAGTCCACGTACGGATCGATCAGGGGAGTGCACATGGCCGCGGTGGACCTCGCCACCCATCCCGGGCACCTGGCCCGGCGGCTCCAGCAGGCGCACTACCTGCTGTGGAACACGATGGTCTCGGAGGAGATCACCTCGCCGCAGTTCGCGGTCCTGAACGCGCTCGTCGCCGAGCCGGGACTCGACCAGCGGACCGTGGGGGAGCGGGTGGGCCTGGACCGGTCGACCATCGCCGAGGTCATCAGCCGCCTCGACCGCCGCGGGCTGCTGCACAAGGAGCGAGACCCGCGGGACGGCCGGCGCTTCCTGCTCCGCCTCACCGACGAGGGGCTGCGCACCCACCGCAAGCTGACCGTGCGCACCGCGCGGATGAACCAGGTGTTCCTCGCCCCCCTGTCCGCCGAGGAACGGACCGTGTTCTTCGACCTGATCGGCCGGGTCGCCGACGCGGCCGAGGGCCTGCGCGACCCGGCCGGGCCACTGGCCGCCCAGGGCTGAACGCACCGGGGTTCGACGACAGGGGGCACGGGTACCCGGGCGCCACCGCACACGGGACGCAGCCGAACGTGACCAAGGGAGCGCGACCCATGAAGGCAGTCACCTGGCAGGGAAAACGGGACGTCCGGGTGGAGGACGTGCCCGACCCGCGCATCGAGGAACCCACGGACGCCGTCATCCGGATCACCTCCACCGGACTGTGCGGCTCCGACCTGCACCTGTACGAGGTGCTCACCCCGTTCATGACCCCGGGTGACATCCTCGGTCACGAGCCCATGGGGATCGTGGAGGAAGTCGGCTCCGAGGTGACGAACCTGCGGCCCGGCGACCGTGTCGTCGTGCCGTTCCAGATCGCCTGCGGGCACTGCTTCATGTGCGACACCGGGCTGTTCACCCAGTGCGAGACCACGCAGGTTACCGGCGAGGGCATGGGTGCCGCACTGTTCGGCTACACCCGTCTGTACGGCGCCGTACCCGGCGGGCAGGCCGAGTATCTGCGCGTTCCGCAGGCCCAGTTCGGCCCGATCAAGGTGCCCGAGGGGCCGTCGGACGACCGGTTCCTCTACCTCTCCGACGTGCTGCCCACCGCCTGGCAGGCCGTCGAGTACGCCGCCGTCCCGCCCGGCGGCACCCTCGCCGTGCTCGGCCTTGGGCCGATCGGCGACATGGCCTGCCGGATCGCCAAGGCACGCGGCGCCGAGCGGGTCTTCGGCGTCGACCTGGTCCCGGAGCGGCTCGCCCGGGCGAACCGGCGCGGTGTGCAGACGTACGACCTCAGGGCCTTCGACGACGAGAAGGCGCTGGTGCACGCGATCCAGGACGAGACCGCCGGCCGGGGACCGGACGCCGTCATCGACGCCGTCGGCACCGAGGCCCACGGGAGCCACGCCGCCAAGCTCATCCAGCAGACCGCCGCGCTGATGCCGCGCAAGCTCAGCGGCCCGCTCGCCGAACGCTTCAGCGTCGACCGGATGGGTGCCCTCTACATGGCCATCGACCTGGTCCGCCGCGGTGGCACGATCTCGCTCAGCGGTGTCTACGGCGGCATGGCCGACCCGATGCCGCTGCTCACCCTCTTCGACAAGCAGATCCAGCTGCGCATGGGGCAGGCCAACGTCCGCCGCTGGACCGACGTGATCATGCCCTACCTGACGGACGAGGATCCGCTCGGCGTGGACGACTTCGCCACCCACCGGCTGCCGCTGGCGGAGGCCCCGCACGCGTACGAGATGTTCCAGCGCAAGCAGGACGGCGCTGTCAAGGTCGTCATGCAGCCGTAGCCGTAGCCGTAGCCGTAGGCTCAGTCGCGGTCCCTCTCGCCGAGGATCTCCGCCAGGTCGTAGCGCACCGGCTCCTCCAGCTGGGCGTACGTGCAGCTCTCCGGCGTACGGTCCGGGCGCCAGCGGCGGAAGCGGGCCGTGTGCCGGAACCGCTGCCCGTTCTCCATGTGGTCGTACGCCACCTCGGCGACCCGCTCCGGGCGGACCGGCACCCAGGACAGGTCCTTCTTGCCGGACCAGCGGCTGGGCGCGCCCGGCAGCCGGGCCGTCTCGTGCGCGGCCTCCTCCGTCCAGGCGGCCCACGGATGCCCGGACGCGTCGTCCATGCGCAGCGGCTCCAGCTCCTCCACCAGCTCGGCGCGCCGCTTCATGGCGAAGGCCGCCGACACCCCCACGTGCTGGAGCCGGCCGTGTTCGTCGTAGAGCCCCAGCAGCAGCGAGCCGACCACCGGGCCGGACTTGTGGAAGCGGTACCCGGCGACGACGACGTCCGCCGTCCGCTCGTGCTTGATCTTGTACATGGCCCGTTCGTCCTGCAGGTAGTGCAGGGTGAGCGGCTTGGCGACGACTCCGTCGAGACCGGCTCCCTCGAACTGCTCGAACCACTGGCGGGCCACCTCGAGGTCGGTCGTCGCGGGCGCCAGATGCACGGGCGGGGTCGCGCCGGCGAGGGCACGGTCCAGCAGGGCGCGGCGGTCGGTCAGCTCCACGTCGAGCAGGGCGTGGTCGTCCAGCGCGAGCAGGTCGAAGGCGACGAAGGAGGCCGGGGTCCGCTCGGCCAGCGTCCTGACCCGGGAGGCCGCCGGGTGGATCCGCTCGGTCAGCGCGTCGAAGTCCAGCCTGCCGTCGCGCGCGATCACGATCTCCCCGTCCAGCACGCACCGCTTCGGCACCCGCGCCCTCAGCGCCTCCACGAGCTCGGGGAAGTACCTGGTCAGCGGCTTGCCGGTACGGCTGCCCAGCTCGACCTCGGCCCCGTCCCGGAACACGATCGCCCGGAAACCGTCCCACTTCGCCTCGTAGTGCATCCCCGGCGGGATCCTCGCCACCGACTTGGCGAGCATCGGCTTCACGGGCGGCATGACGGGAAGATCCATGGAACCGATTCTGCTCGCATGCACACGGGTTCGCCCGGTGTGCGGGGAATGCGCGCTACGCCTACCGTTGCCGCATGGGTGCTGCGGTGGAACTGGAGGTGGGCGGCCGCACCGTACGGCTGTCCAGCCCGGACAAGGTGTTCTTCCCGGAGCGTGGTTTCACCAAGCTGGACCTCGCCCGGTACTACGCGTCCGTCGCCCCCGGCATCCTGCGCGCCCTGCGCGACCGCCCCACCACCCTGGAGCGCTACCCGGACGGCGTCGGCGGCGAGTGGTTCTACCAGAAGCGGGCCCCCAAGGGCATGCCCGACTGGATCCCGACCGCCCACATCACCTTCCCCAGCGGGCGCAGCGCCGACGAGATGTGCCCGACCGAGGAGGCCGCCGTGGTGTGGGCCGCCCAGTACGGCACCCTCACCTTCCACCCCTGGCCGGTCCGTGCCGCCGATGTCGACCACCCCGACGAACTCCGCATCGACCTCGACCCGCAGCCCGGCACCGACTACGCCGACGCGGCCCGCGCCGCCGGTGAACTCCGGGCCGTCCTGGACGAGTTCGGCGGGCTGCGCGGCTGGCCCAAGACCTCGGGCGGCCGGGGCCTGCACGTCTTCGTCCCCATCGAACCGCGCTGGACCTTCACCCAGGTGCGCCGCGCGGCGATCGCGGTCGGCCGGGAGATGGAGCGCAGGATGCCCGAGCGGGTGACCATCAAGTGGTGGAAGGAGGAGCGCGGCGAACGCATCTTCCTGGACTACAACCAGACCGCCCGCGACCGCACCATCGCCTCCGCCTACTCCGTCCGGCCCCGCCCGTACGCCCCCGTCTCGGCGCCGCTGCGCTGGGAGGAGGTCGGTGTCGCCCATCCCCGCGACTTCGACCTCGCCACCATGCCGGGCCGGTTCGCCGAACTCGGCGACGTGCACGCCGACATGGACGACCACGCCTACTCCCTGGACGCGCTGCTGGAACTGGCCCGGCGCGACGAGCACGACCACGGCCTGGGCGACCTGCCGTACCCGCCGGAGTACCCGAAGATGCCCGGCGAGCCCAAGCGCGTCCAGCCGAGCCGGGCCCGCCGCGAACCGAAGTCCTGACGCGGTGCCGTGAGGCGCCCGGGCCGAGCCGGCCGGGACCGGTGCGTTCGGGCACCGGCCGGACCGGGACCCCGCGGCTATCCTGATCGCCAGCCGCCGATGAGGAGTGCCGAAGTGACCGAGGCAGTGTCGCGTCCCACCCTGGAGGCCGTGGCCGCACGGGCCGGCGTCTCCCGGGCCACCGTCTCACGGGTGGTCAACGGCGGCGACGGGGTCCGCGAGCCCTTGGCCGAGCGGGTCCGGCGGGCCGTGGAGGAACTGGGCTACGTCCCCAACCAGGCGGCGCGCAGCCTCGTCACCCGGCGGCACGACGCCGTCGCGGTCGTCATCGCCGAGCCCGAGAGCCGGGTCTTCGCCGACCCCTTCTTCGCACTGCAGCTACGGGGCATCAGCAAGGAGCTGACCGCGCACGACAACCAGCTGGTGCTGCTGCTCACCGAGGGCCGTGCCGACCACGCGCGCGTGGCCCGCTATCTCGCCGGCGGACATGTCGACGGCGCGCTCGTCTTCTCCCTGCACCTGGACGACCCGCTGCCCGGTCTCATCCGCGACGCCGGTGTGCGCACCGTGTTCGGCGGGCGCCCCGACTGGGGCGAGGCCTCCGGGACCGACGGCTCCGGCCGGGCGGGGGCGCAGGACCGGGGCGTGGTCTATGTCGACTGCGACAACCGGGGCGGGGCGCACACGGCGGTACGGCATCTCGTGGACCTCGGCCGCCGGCGCGTCGCGCACATCACCGGCGCGCTGGACCAGACGTCGGCGGTGGACCGGCTCGACGGCTACCGGGACGTCATGGCCGACGTCCTGGGGGAGAGCGATCCCCGGCTGGTCGTGGAGAGCGACTTCACCCCGGCCGGCGGCGAGCGCGCCATGCGCGAACTCCTCGGCCGCTGCCCGGACGTCGACGCCGTGTTCGCCGCCAACGACCTCACGGCGCTGGGCGCCCTGCGGGTGCTGCGGGAGAACGGCCGGCGTGTGCCCGAGGACGTGGCCGTGGTCGGTTTCGACGACATGGTGCCGGTCGCCGAGCAGACCGATCCACCGCTGACGACGGTCCGTCAGGACATCGAGGAGATGGGCCGGCTGATGGCACGCCTGCTGCTGCGGGGCCTGACCGACGGCCGGGTCCGGGAGCACCCGCCGGCCGGCGCCGGCTACGCCGAGGGCGCACCCGGCAGCGGCGTGATCCTGCCGACCACCCTGATACGCCGCGCCTCCGCCTAGCCGCCGGTCCCCAGCCGCTCTCGCCCGGCGTGACGGCACGGGTTCTCACGGTTTTCGCACCGCTCCGCGCGCCGCCGTGCGCGCGCCGGCCCCGCGGGAGCATCATCGGGGCGGCCGCAGGCTCCGGGGCCGCCGTTGAGCCGGCGTTGATCGAACGTTTTTCGGTGTGGGGCAGGCTCCTGGCCATGCACATCGAAACCATCACCCCGGCCGACGACACCTGGCAGGCACAGGCCCTGTGCGCGCAGACCGGGCCGGACTTCTTCTTCCCCGAGCCCGGCAGCTCGGTGCGCGAGGCGAAACGCATCTGCGCCATGTGCGAGCTGCGCCCCGCCTGTCTGGACTACGCGCTCTCCAACGACGAGCGGTTCGGTGTCTGGGGCGGCCTGTCGGAGAAGGAGCGGCTCGCCATCCGGCGCACCGCCCCCTGACACCTCCCTCGCGGGGCGTCAGCCCCCGGCGCGCGCGGCCATCCGGGCCTTGCGCGCGGCCAGCTTCTCGTCGAACTTCGAGGCCTCCGCGTCGAGTCCGCCCATGAACAGGCCGAGCTCCTCCTGTGCCTGGCGCCCCTCGGGACCGAGGCCGTCGATCTCCATGATCTTCAGGAAGCGCAGCACCGGCTGCAGCACGTCGTCGTGGTGGATGCGCAGGTTGTAGACCTCGCCGATCGCCATCTGCGCGGCGGCCCGCTCGAAGCCGGGGATGCCGTGACCGGGCATCCGGAAGTTCACCACGACGTCCCGGACCGCCTGCATGGTCAGGTCGGGGGCGAGCTCGAACGCGGCCCTGAGCAGGTTGCGGTAGAAGACCATGTGCAGGTTCTCGTCGGTCGCGATGCGGGCCAGCATGCGGTCGCAGACCGGGTCCCCGGACTGGTGGCCGGTGTTGCGGTGCGAGATGCGGGTGGCCAGCTCCTGGAAGGCGACGTAGGCGATCGAGTGCAGCATGGAGTGCCGGTTGTCGGACTCGAAGCCCTCGCTCATGTGCGACATGCGGAACTGCTCCAGCTTGTCCGGGTCCACGGCGCGCGAGGCCAGCAGGTAGTCCCGCATCACGATGCCGTGCCGGCCCTCCTCGGCCGTCCAGCGGTGCACCCAGGTGCCCCAGGCGCCGTTGCGCCCGAAGAGCGAGGCGATCTCGTGGTGGTAGCTCGGAAGGTTGTCCTCGGTCAGCAGGTTGACCACGAGGGCGATCCGGCCGATCTCGGTCACCTGGGACTGCTCCTTGTCCCAGGCCTCACCGTCCTCGAAGAGGCCGGGGAAGTTGCGGGCGTCGCTCCACGGCACGTACTCGTGCGGCATCCAGTCCTTGGCGACCGCCAGATGCCGGTTCAGCTCCTTCTCGACCACTTCCTCCAGTGCGTACAGCAGCCGCGCGTCGGTCCACACGGACGGGCTGCCGAGGTGAGGGGAGGTGATCGTCACGGGAACTCCAGGGGACGCTGAACCAGGGGAAAGGGGAGGGGAGGTCCGGCGAGCGGTGCCGGAAACCTACGTGATCGTAGGCTACGAGCCCGTAGGTTACGAAGCCGTAGGTTAAGGCGACCGTAAAGAATCGCTGATCAGCCCACCCGCGCGGCCCCTTGACCGGCATGCCGCGAAGCCCCGGGACCCGCAGGTCCCGGGGCTGTCGACGCGACAGGTTCACCCGGTCAGGTGTACAGCTCCCGCAGGCGCACGGAGAGACAGGTCACACAGCCCTCCAGCTTCTCGAACTCGCTGATGTCGACCGTCACCACGTCGTGGCCGAGATCGCTCAGCAGCTCCGCCGTCTTCGGGGCGCTCGCCGCCATCAGCAGCTTGCCGCCGCCGAGCAGCACCACGTGCGCGCCGGCCTCCTCCGGCACCGACAGGAAGCCGGGGAACAGCGACGGCCGGTCCACCTTCGGGATGTGCCCGATCACGGTGCCGTCGGGCAGCGCGGTCACCGCCGACTTCAGGTGCAGCACCTTGCTCACGGGCACGGCCACCACGCGTGCGCCCAGCGGCTCGAAGGCCGCCCGCAGCTGCTGCACGCCGACCGCGTTCGTCCGCCCGCCGCGGCCGACGTACACGGTGTCGCCGACCTTCAGGACGTCACCGCCGTCCAGCGTGCCCGGCTCCCAGATCCAGTTCACCGAACAGCCGAGGCGGGCCACCGCCTCCTCCACACCGGCGGTCTCCGCCCGCCGGGACTCGGCGCCCGGCCGCGTGATCAGGGCCACGTTCCGGTACATCACGACGGTGTCCTCGACGAACACCGAGTCCGGGCAGTCGTCGGCCGGGTCGACCTCGATCGTCTCCCAGCCGTGCGTGCGCAGGGCCTCGACATAGGCCTCCCACTGCTCGCCGGCGAGCCCGGCATCCACCTTCTCCCGTTCGATGTGCGTCACCAGACCGTCGGCGAGGCGGGGGCCGGGGCGGCGGACGAGGGCCTTCTTGCTGGGCACGAGGGACCTTTCGAATCGGTCGGCGGGCTGGTGCGGTGTCCGGCGCCTCGCACAAGGCGCCGGTCCGTCATCATGCAGGGCGCCCCGGCCAGGGCAAAACCCGTCGTTGCCGGGCTGTGCCCCTCCTGAGACCCCGGCCGGCCGGTCAGGCCGGATCCGCGAGTTCCTCGGGTGTCGTCTCGGTCAGCTCTCCTCCCTCCATCAGCAGCCACCGCGTGATCCCGATCGACTCCAGGAACGGCAGGTCGTGACTGGCCACGATCAGCGCGCCCTCGTACGACTCCAGAGCCGTGGTCAGCTGCCGGACGCTGGCGATGTCGAGGTTGTTGGTCGGCTCGTCGAGCAGCAGCAGCTGGGGCGCGGGCTCCGCGAGCATCAGCGCGGCCAGGGCCGCCCGGAAACGCTCGCCGCCCGAGAGGGTGGCCGCCTTCTGGTCGGCGCGCGCGCCCCGGAACAGGAAGCGGGCGAGTCGGGCCCGGATCCGGTTGTTGGTGGCGCCCGGCGCGAACCGGGCCACGTTCTCGGCGACCGACAGGCCGTCGTCGAGCACGTCCAGCCGCTGCGGCAGGAACCGGAGCGGCACGTGGGCCGTCGCCGTGCCGCTCAGCGGCGCCAGCTCCCCGGCGACGGTCCGCAGCAGCGTCGTCTTGCCGGAACCGTTGCGGCCGACGAGCGCGATCCGCTCCGCGCCACGGAGATCGAGGATGCCCGCCACGCGCGCGTGACAGGCCGTCTCCAGGTTCTCCAGGGTGAGCACCTGCCGGCCGGGCGGTACGGCCGTGTACGGCAGGTCGACACGGATCTCGTCGTCGTCCCGCACGGCCTCCACCGCGTCGTCCAGCCGCTCCCTGGCCTCGGCGAGCCGCTCCTCGTGCATGATGCGGTGCTTGCCCGCCGACTCCTGGGCGGCGCGCTTGCGTGCGCCCATGACGATCTTCGGTTCGCGTTTCTGCTCGTACATCTTCTGTCCGTACCGCTTGCGGCGGGCCAGTTTGACCTGGGCGTCGGCCAGTTCGCGTTTCTGCTTGCGCACATCGGCCTCGGCGACCCGCACCATCCGCTCGGCCGCCTCCTGCTCCACGGCGAGGGCCTCCTCGTAGGCCGAGAAGTTGCCGCCGTACCAGGCGACCTCCCCGGAGCGCAGCTCCGCGATCTGGTCGACCAGGTCGAGCAGTTCCCGGTCGTGGCTGACCACGACCAGGACGCCCGGCCAGGAGGCCACGGCCTGGTAGAGGCGGCGGCGCGCGTACAGGTCGAGATTGTTGGTGGGTTCGTCGAGCAGCAGGATGTCGGGGCGGCGCAGCAGCAGCGCGGCGAGCCGCAGCAGCACCGACTCGCCGCCGGACACCTCGCCGACGGTCCGGTCCAGGCCGATGTGGCCGAGGCCCAGTTCGCCGAGGGTGACCAGGGCGCGCTCCTCGACGTCCCAGTCGTCGCCGACGGTCTCGAAGTGCTCCTCGGCGACGTCGCCCGCCTCGATGGCGTGCAGGGCGGCCCGCCGCTCGGCGATGCCGAGGGCCTGGTCGACGCGGAGCGTGGTGTCGAGCGTGACGTTCTGCGGGAGGTAGCCGATCTCGCCGGCCGCCTTGACACCGCCGTCGGCCGGGACGAGTTCCCCGGCCAGCAGCTTGAGCAGGGTGGACTTTCCCGATCCGTTGACACCGACGAGCCCGGTCCTGCCGGGACCGAAGGCGATGTCCAGGCCGTCGAAGACGGCGGTGCCGTCGGCCCAGGTGAAGGACAGGGAGGTACAGGTGAGGGAAGCAGACATGGGCGCCTCGTGAGGAAGATGCGGTCGGTGTGGACGCGTATCGAGACACCGCGAGGCGGAAACCGAAGGTCTGGGCACGGAGGGGCCACGTGAAAAGGCCCTGTGCCGGGGGACGGCTCGGACGCCGAGGTCGTACGCCGCGCACACCTCACCGGTGCGACGCGGTGCCTCAGGACCTCAGACGAGCAACGTCCTTCTCCAATCGACGGCAACAGAACCGCTGTACACCGTAGGAGGGGCCGGGGGAACTGTCAAAGGAATTGACCGGGGAGACGCCGGGCCGGACGCGCGGTCCACGCGCGCGTGCCGCTCAGCAGGCGTCCCGCATCAGCTCGGCCAGGTCGTGGTCCAGGTCGAGCTGAAGGTGCTCCAGCCCGACGGGGACCAGGTCGCCGGCCGCCTCCAGGAACCGCCGTATCTCACCCGAGCGCACATGCACGATCGCGGTGCCCTCCGGGGCGTGGAACTCCAGCACCGTGCGGTCGTACCCGTACGGCCGCACGCGGACGTCGCCGTGGCCCTCGGGGCCCTGCAGGCCGGCCGCCAGCAGCTCACGGGAGAACGTCCAGCACACCTCGACACCCTCCAGGGTGGCCGGGGCCGGGAACGTCATGCGGACCGCGAACGGGTCGCGCCGGTCGTAGCGCAGGGTGGCGGGAATGTTCGGCATGCGCGGTGCGGCGGCGACGAGGCGGGCCTCTACGGGCTGCTCGATGACGGTGGACAACGCCTTGCTCCCTCGTGACGGCTGGACTGCACCCGGGTGTGCGGCACCCGGCACAGGGAGAGACGACGGAAACGGCCGATGCGTGCACACCCGGAACGAGTGACCTCGGTCACCGCCTTCATGCATGGCCGGCGCACCCCCGTTCCCGCGCGTCGCTCGCCGCGCTCCGGCCACTGGGCCCTCTGGACGGGGCCGGGGGACTGGGCTAGCTTCGCCCGCCATGAGGCGCTTGGGGAGCACGCGACGCAGGGGACGGGCGAACCGGCTGGCGGCGGCGGGGGTGGTGTGCGGGGCGGCGCTGGCCGCCCTGACGGTCCCGGCGGCCGAGGCCCGGCCACTCGGACAGCCGGACGCCGGCCGGGGCGGCGCGCACTGGGCGGTGAAGGACACCGGGACCCCGCAGACCCGCTTCCGCGGTCTCGCCGCCGTCGACCGGCACACCGCCTGGCTGGCCGGCACCGGCGGCACGGTCCTGCGCACCACGGACGGCGGCGCGAGCTGGCGGAACGTCTCTCCACCGGGCGCGGCCGGCCTGGAGTTCAGAGATGTGCAGGCGTTCGACGCGCGACGCGCGGTGGTGCTGGCCATCGGTGAGGGCGAGGCGTCCCGCGTCTACCGCACCGACGACGGCGGCACGACCTGGACGGAGTCCTTCCGCAACACCGACCCGAAGGCGTTCTACGACTGCCTCGCCTTCTTCGACCGCCGGTACGGACTCGCCCTGAGCGACCCGGTGGACGGAAGGTTCCGCGTCCTGTCCACCGCCGACGGCGGACGCACCTGGCGGGTGCTGCCCGCCGACGGCATGCCGCCCGCCCTGGACGGCGAGGCCGGATTCGCCGCGAGCGGCCAGTGCCTGGTCACCTCCGGCCCGAAGGACGCCTGGCTGGCCACCGGCGGCGGCCCCCGCGCGCGCGTACTGCACTCCGCGGACCGCGGGCTGACCTGGACGGCCGCCGACACCCCGGTTCCCGCGGCCGATCCGGCGAAGGGGGTCTTCGCCCTCGCCTTCCGCGACCGCACCCACGGCCTCGCGGTCGGCGGCGACTACCGCACCGGTCAGCCCTCGCCAAAGGCCGCCGCGGTCACGGCCGACGGCGGCCGTACCTGGCGGCCCGCCGCGACTCCGCCGCCCGCGTACCGCTCCGGTGCCGCCTGGCTGCCGCACAGCCGCACCGCCGCGCTGGCCGTCGGCCCGACCGGCACCGATCTGACCACCGACGGCGGCCGCAGCTGGCGGACGATCGACACCGGCTCGTACGACACCGTGTCCTGCACCCCCGACCTGAGCTGCTGGGCGGCCGGCGAACAGGGGCGGGCGGCACGGCTGGAGCGGTGAGACGGCGGCCGCAACGGTGAGGTAAGTGCCGTGGACACGGGTACTCGTCTCCCGCCGCGAAGGAAAGGAGCGATCATGCCAGCCGGTTCCAGCCCCAAGCGCGAGCGTCAGTACGAGCACATCAAGAAGAGCGCGCAGGACCGGGGCGAGAGCACCGGGCGCGCCGAGGAGATCGCCGCGCGGACGGTGAACAAGGAACGCGCCCGCTCCGGCGAGTCCAAGACCGCCAGCCGCAGCTCGACCGAGGACATGTCGTCCGGCAAGCGTGGCGGCCAGCGGTCCGGCAACCGGACGGGCCCGCAGGGCCCGACCCGCGACCAGCTGTACAACGAGGCCAAGCAGCGCGGTATCGAAGGCCGTTCGCACATGAACAAGGGCGAGCTGCAGCGCGCCCTGGACGCCAAGAAGGGCTGATCCGCCGCGGAGCGACGCGGTTCGGGGCGGCGTTCACGGAAAGAGGCGTTCACGAAAAGAGGTGTGGGATACGCGGGCCCGTCTCCCGTACGGCCGAGGCCGCCGTACGGGAGACGGGCCCCACGCGACGTGGTCATGATCGCGGACCCACCCCCGCGGGGCCGCCGGTGCGCGGCGGCCCCGTACAGTCACCCGGCATGACGATCGTTGGCGTACCCGCGGGCTGGCCCGCGAGCGAGGAAGAGGCCCGCGCCGTACAGGACGAGCTGCGCGGACGCGTGGTGCTCGGCCAGCCCGGCCCGCCGCCCGGGACGGGCCGCGTCACGGGCGTCGACGTCGCCTACGACGACGAACTGGACCTGGTCGCGGCGGCGGCCGTCGTGCTGGACGCGGCCACCCTGGACGTCGTCGCGGAGGCGACGGCCGTCGGCCGGGTGTCCTTCCCGTACGTGCCCGGGCTGCTCGCCTTCCGTGAGCTGCCCACCGTCAGCGCCGTCCTGGACCGGCTGCCGTGCCCGCCCGGCCTGGTCGTGTGCGACGGCTACGGCCTGGCCCACCCGCGGCGTTTCGGCCTGGCGAGCCACCTGGGCGTGCTCACGGACCTGCCGGCCATCGGCGTCGCCAAGAACCCGTTCACGTTCACGTACGACGAACCGGCGCCGGCCCGGGGCAGTTCCGCACCGCTGCTCGCCGGGGCCGAGGAGGTGGGGCGCGCCCTGCGCACCCGGGACGGCGTCAAGCCCGTCTTCGTCTCCGTCGGCCACCGCGTGAGCCTGGCCGGCGCCCTGGCGCACACCCTCGCGCTGACCCCCCGGTTCAGGCTCCCGGAGACCACGCGCCGGGCGGACGCCCTGTGCCGGCAGGCCCTGCGGGAGGCGGCCCGGGGGCGGCCCGGCGCACCGACCCGCCCGGACGGCACTCCTAGCGCTCCGCCGCCACCCGGAAGGTGATCCCGGCTGCGCGCAGCCGTGCGGTCAGGGCGTCGCCCATCGCCTCGGCCGTGGTGACCTGGCCGGCCGCCGGCGGCAGGTCGTCGAAGGCCAGGCACAGCGCCGCCTCGGCGAACATCTTGGCCGTCTCGTCGTATCCGGGGTCTTTGCCCGCGACCTCGGTGAACACACGGCGTCCGCCGCCCTCGCCGACGAACCGCACGGTGAACCAGCTCTTCGCCCGCTTCTCCGGGCTCGGTCCGTCGCCCGGCTGCAGCCGGGCGGACAGCAGGCGCCGCACGGGCGGCAGCTGGGCCGCGGCCGCCACCGCGCCGACGGCGGCGACCCCGCCGAGGGCCACCGGCAGGCGCTTCACGGCGGCGTAGTGCCGGTAGCGGAAGTCCGGACCGTACCGCTCCAGCGCCCGCGCCGAACGGCGCACGACCTGCGGGTCGATGGTGGGCAGCGGCAGCGCCCACGCACCGACCTCCGCGGCGAACCTCGGCGCGCCCGCCGGCGCCGTCACCCGGCGGCCGGGCAGCCGGGGCTCGTGCCGGGCCCGCTCGCGCGCCGCCGACAGCATGCGGCGCCCGCGGGCCAGCTGGTTCAGCGCCGAGGCGAGGGTGCCGCCGGAGAAGGCCGCGTCCACGGTCACATAGCCGTCCACGGTGAGCGGCACGCCCTCGGGCAGCTGCCGGACCGTGAAGTAGGCGCCCAGATCGTGCGGCACCGAGTCGAAACCGCAGGCGTGCACAAGGCGGGCGCCCGTCTCCCGCGCGCGTGCGTCGTGCCGGACGTACATCAGGTCCACGAATTCCGGCTCGCCGGTGAGGTCCAGGTAGTCGGCGCCGGTGTCGGCGCAGGCGGCGACGAGTTCCTCGCCGTACAGCACGTAGGGCCCCACGGTCGTGGCGACCACGCGCCCCTGCTCGGCGAGGGCGCGCAGGGTGGCCGGTTCCCCCACGTCGGCCCGCAGCACGCCGACGTCCGCGCCGCCGGGCAGGCTCTCGCGCAGCCGCTCCAGCTTCCGCTCGTCGCGGCCGGCGACCGCCCAGCGCAGGTCCTCCGGCGCGTGCGCGGCGAGATAGCGGGCCGTGAGCGCGCCCACGAAGCCGGTGGCTCCGAAGAGCACGAGGTCATAGGGACGGTCCGTCCTGCTCATCCTGCTCATGACACCCCTTGGTTCGTGCGCCCGCCGCGCAGCCCGCGCCGCTGTCGGGGGCCGAGGCTAGCGTGAGGAGCGCGCAGTTCGAAGACCAGCCCGAAAGGCAGCTGTGGCCGTAGCCAGGAATGCCCTGACGAAGCGGGAGATAGCGCCCGCGTTGCGGCCCGGGCGGCCGCCGGGCGCCCGGGCGGCGGGACCGGGGCCGGGACGAACCGGCAGGTCCGGCCACTGCGGGGCCCGGCCGCGCCCGCGGAGGCCGCTCGGCGGCCCGTCACTCTCCCGGGTGAAGAACCGCGCGCCGGGCACTTGGCTAAGCGCTTGCTCGTTCAGGTCTTGTGTCCGGTGGAACGCGTTCCTAGCATCACCGGTGTTACATCAGTTGTGTCACACACCCTTGGGGGCTGGACGCATGACAACGGCAGGGACGCCGCCGGCACCGGGCACCGGTCCGCTCGCGGGCGTGCGCGTGGTGGAGCTGGCCGGCATCGGGCCGGGCCCGTTCGCCGCCATGCTGCTGGCCGACCTGGGCGCCGACGTGGTCCGGGTGGACCGTCCGGGCGGCGTGGGCCTCGGCATCGATCCGGCCCACGACGTCACCAACCGCAACAAGCGCTCGATCCTGGTCGACCTGAAGGCGCCGGACGGCCCCGCGCGCGTCCTGGACCTCGCCGAGCGGGCCGACATCCTCATCGAGGGCTACCGCCCGGGCGTCGCCGAACGGCTCGGCGTCGGCCCCGGGGACTGCCACGCCCGCAACCCCCGCCTGGTCTACGGCCGCATGACCGGCTGGGGCCAGGACGGCCCCCTCGCCCACCGCGCCGGCCACGACGTCGCCTACATCGCGCTCACCGGCACCCTCGGCATGATCGGCCGCCCGGACGAGCCCCCGGCCGTGCCGGCCAACCTCCTCGGTGACTACGCGGGCGGCTCCCTGTACCTGGTCGTGGGCGTCCTCGCCGCCCTGCACCACGCGCGCGCGACCGGCACCGGCCAGGTGGTCGACGCCGCCATCGTCGACGGCACGGCCCACCTGTCGGCGATGATCCACGGCATGCTCGCCGCCGGCGGCTGGCAGGACCGGCGCGCGGCCAACCTCCTGGACGGCGGCTGCCCGTACTACGGCACCTACCAGACCGCCGACGGCCGGTACATGGCGGTCGGCGCCCTCGAAGGCAAGTTCTACGAGGAGTTCCTGCGCCTGCTCGGCCTCGACGGCCTGGCCTCCGCCCGCACCGACTGGACCCGCTGGGGCGAGCTGCGCGAACGGATCGCCGCCGTCTTCAAGTCGCGCACCCGGGACGAGTGGACCGCCGTCTTCGAGGACTCCGACGCCTGCGTGGCGCCCGTCCTGAGCCTGCGCGAGGCCCCGCACCACCCGCACCTCGCCGCCCGCGGCACCTTCACCGGCCACGGCGGCATCACCCAGCCCGCCCCCGCCCCCCGGTTCTCCGCGACCCCCACCACCGTCCGCACCGGCCCCGCCCGCCCCGGCGCGGACACGGCGGCGGTCGCCCGGGACTGGGGGACACCGGCGCACCCCACCGACGACCCGGTCACCGACGGCGGCTGATCCCGCCACCCCGCTCGGCCCACCCTCCCGAAAGGCACTCCAGTGAGCACCGAAGCGTACGTGTACGACGCGATCCGCACCCCGCGCGGCCGCGGCAAGGCGAACGGCGCCCTGCACGGCACGAAGCCCATCGACCTGGTCGTCGGCCTCATCCACGAGATCCGCGACCGCTTCCCCGGCCTGGACCCGGCCGCGATCGACGACATCGTGCTCGGTGTCGTCGGCCCCGTCGGCGACCAGGGCTCCGACATCGCCCGGATCGCCGCCGTCGCCGCCGGACTGCCGGACACCGTCGCGGGCGTCCAGGAGAACCGCTTCTGTGCCTCGGGCCTCGAAGCGGTCAACATGGCCGCGATGAAGGTCCGCTCCGGCTGGGAGGACCTGGTCCTCGCGGGCGGTGTCGAGTCCATGTCCCGGGTTCCGATGGCCTCGGACGGCGGCGCCTGGTTCAACGACCCGATGACCAACCTCGCCGTCAACTTCGTGCCGCAGGGCATCGGCGCCGACCTGATCGCCACCATCGAGGGTTTCTCCCGCCGGGACGTGGACGAGTACGCGGCCCTGTCCCAGGAGCGCGCGGCCACCGCCTGGAAGGAGGGCCGCTTCGACCGCTCGGTGGTCCCCGTCAAGGACCGCAGCGGCCTGGTCGTCCTGGACCACGACGAGCACCCGCGGCCCGGCACCACCGCCGACTCCCTCGCCAAGCTGAAGCCGTCGTTCGCCGACATCGGCGAGCTGGGCGGCTTCGACGCGGTCGCGCTGCAGAAGTACCACTGGGTGGAGAAGATCGACCACGTCCACCACGCGGGCAACTCCTCCGGCATCGTCGACGGCGCCTCGCTCGTCGCGATCGGCTCCAAGGAGGTCGGTGAGCGCCACGGCCTCACCCCGCGCGCGCGGATCGTCTCCGCGGCCGTCTCCGGCTCCGAGCCGACCATCATGCTCACCGGCCCCGCCCCCGCCACCCGCAAGGCCCTGGCGAAGGCCGGCCTCACCATCGACGACATCGACCTGGTCGAGATCAACGAGGCGTTCGCCGCGGTCGTGCTGCGCTTCGTGAAGGACATGGGCCTGTCCCTGGACAAGGTCAACGTCAACGGCGGCGCCATCGCCCTCGGCCACCCGCTCGGCGCGACCGGCGCCATGATCCTCGGCTCGCTCATCGACGAACTGGAGCGCCAGGACAAGCGCTACGGCCTCGCCACGCTGTGCGTCGGCGGCGGCATGGGCATCGCCACCATCATCGAGCGCATCTGAACTCCCTGCGGAACCAAGCGACTTCAACGGAGACGACTGTCATGACCGAGAGCACCACCATCCGCTGGGAGCAGGACGACACCGGTGTCGTCACCCTCGTCCTGGACGACCCCGACCAGTCCGCGAACACCATGAACCAGGCGTTCCGCGACTCCCTCGCCGCGATCACCGACCGGCTGGAGGCCGAGCGGGACTCCATCCGCGGCATCGTCTTCACCTCGGCGAAGAAGACCTTCTTCGCCGGCGGCGACCTGCGCGACCTCATCCGGGTCACGCCCGAGACCGCGCAGGACCTGTTCGACGGCGGCCTCGCCATCAAGCGCAACCTGCGCCGCATCGAGACCCTCGGCAAGCCGGTCGTCGCGGCGATCAACGGCGCGGCCCTCGGCGGCGGCTTCGAACTGGCCCTCGCCTGCCACCACCGGGTCGCCCTCGACACCCCCGGCACGAAGATCGGCTGCCCCGAGGTCACCCTCGGCCTGCTCCCCGGCGGCGGCGGAGTCGTCCGCACCGTCCGGCTGCTGGGCATCGCCGACGCCCTGCTGAAGGTGCTCCTCCAGGGCACGCAGTACAACGCGCGGCGCGCCCAGGAGAACGGCCTGGTCCACGAGGTGGCCGAGACCCCCGAGGACCTGCTCGCCAAGGCGCGCGCCTTCATCGACGCCCACCCCGAGTCGCAGCAGCCCTGGGACAAGCCGGGCTACCGGATCCCCGGCGGCACCCCGGCCAACCCGAAGTTCGCCGCCAACCTGCCCGCCTTCCCGGCCAGCCTGCGCAAGCAGACGGGCGGCGCCCCCTACCCCGCCCCGCGCAACATCCTCGCCGCGGCCGTCGAGGGCTCCCAGGTCGATTTCGAGACCGCCCAGGTGATCGAGGCCCGCTACTTCGTGGAGCTGGCCGCCGGGCAGACCGCGAAGAACATGATCCAGGCGTTCTTCTTCGACCTCCAGGCGGTCAACTCGGGCGCCAACCGCCCCAAGGGCGTCGAGCCCCGCCAGGTCCGCAAGGTCGCCGTCCTCGGCGCCGGCATGATGGGCGCCGGCATCGCCTACTCCTGCGCCCGCGCGGGCATCGACGTCGTCCTCAAGGACGTCGCCCTCGAAGCGGCCGTCAAGGGCAAGGGGTATTCGGAGAAGCTGTGCGCCAAGGCCGTCGCCAGGGGCCGCACCAGCCAGGAGAAGGCGGACGCGCTGCTCGCCCGCATCACCCCCACCGCCGACGCCGCCGACCTCGCCGGCTGTGACGCCGTCATCGAGGCCGTCTTCGAGGACACCGCCCTCAAGCACAAGGTGTTCCAGGAGATCGAGTCCGTCGTCGCCCCCGACGCGCTGCTGTGCTCCAACACCTCCACGCTGCCGATCACCACGCTCGCCGAGGGCGTGGAGCGGCAGGCCGACTTCATCGGGCTGCACTTCTTCTCGCCGGTCGACAAGATGCCGCTGGTCGAGATCATCAAGGGTGAGCGCACCGGCGACGAGGCCCTCGCGCGCGCCTTCGACCTGGTCCGGCAGATCAACAAGACGCCGATCGTCGTCAACGACTCGCGCGGCTTCTTCACCTCCCGGGTGATCGGCCACTTCATCAACGAGGGCGTCGCCATGGTCGGCGAGGGCGTCGAGCCCGCCTCCGTGGAGCAGGCCGCCGCCCAGGCCGGCTACCCGGCCAAGGTGCTGTCCCTCATGGACGAGCTGACGCTCACCCTGCCGCGCAAGATCCGGAACGAGTCGAGGCGAGCCGTGGAGGAGGCGGGCGGCACCTGGACGGCGCACCCGGCGGAAGCGGTCATCGACCGCATGGTCGACGAGTTCGGCCGCCCCGGCCGCAGCGGCGGCGCCGGCTTCTACGACTACGCCGAGGACGGCAAGCGGGCCGGACTCTGGCCGGGCCTGCGCGAGCACTTCACCGAGCCGGACCACGAGATCCCGTTCCGGGACATGCAGGAGCGCATGCTCTTCGCCGAGGCGCTCGACACCGTACGCCTCCTGGAGGAGGGCGTCCTGACCTCGGTCGCCGACGCCAACATCGGCTCGATCCTCGGTATCGGCTTCCCCGGCTGGACCGGCGGTGTGCTGCAGTACATCAACGGCTACGAGGGCGGCCTGCCCGGATTCACGGCCCGCGCGCGCGAGCTGGCCGAGCGCTACGGCGAGCGGTTCACCCCGCCCGCGCTGCTCGTGCGGAAGGCCGAGGAGGGGAAGCCGTTCAGCGACTGAGGTCCGGTCCCGGACCGGTGACCCACTCGCCCAGCTCTTCCCGCAGCGAACGCTGGAACGTGGTCAGCAGCGCCTGCACCACCAAGGGGTGCATGTGCGCGGACAGTGACTTCACGTCCTGGGCGGCACGCTCGGCCACCTCGCCGCGGAAGAGCTGGGAGAGCGCGTGAGCCGCGGCGCGCGAGTGCTCGACGAGCACCTTGCGCGCCGCGAGGATCACCTCGTGCGACAGCGGCACGTCGAGGAGCTGCACCCCGAGCCGGAGCAGCCCGGAGTCGACACGGAAGGTGTCACCCTCCGCCTCCACGACGACGTTCATCGCGGCCAGCCGCTCGACGTCCTCGGCGGCGAGCGGCCGTCCCGCCCGCCGCTCCAGCTCCCGCCGCGACACCGTGTCCACCGCGTCCGGCGCCCAGGACGCGACGACCGCCCGGTGAATGGCCAGGTCGTGCGGGGTGAGGTCGTCAGGGAGCTGCTTCAGGTACCGCTCGATCGCCGACAGGGTCATCCCCTGCTGCCGCAGCTCCTCGATGAGGGCCAGCCGGGCCACGTGGTCCGGCCCGTAGTGCCCGACCCGGCGCGGGCCGATCACCGGCGGCGGCAGCAGCCCCTTGCTCCCGTAGAAGCGGACCGTGCGCACCGTGACGCCCGACCGGGCGGCCAGCTCGTCGATGGTGAGGGGCGTCGCGTCCCCGGCCTCGGTCGTCATACGAAGCAGTATCGCTGTCTCACCAGAAGTGTGACACCCCTGGTGAACGTCGTATGGACGCTGAGTGGATCGTGTGAGAAGCGACGCTCTGTGACATGGACCACCGCGTACCGGCGGATCTCTCTGGGAAGCTGCCGTCTTGGTCTGTACCGCGACACGAGGGTGGTGCGGGCCAGGACCTGCACGACCCCCGGGCCCATGAGGCCCGGGCGCACCAGGAAGTGGAACCACCCGTGAGCAAGGAAGCCGTGGAATCGGCACAGGCCACCACCCACCCCCAGGTGGCCCAGACGCCCGCGGACGCGGGCGACGCCGGCTACAGCAAGGACCTCAAGGCGCGCCACGTCAACATGATCGCCATCGGCGGCGCGATCGGCACCGGACTCCTCCTGGGCGCCGGAGGACGCCTGCACAACGCGGGCCCGGCGCTCGCCCTGGCCTACCTGGTCTGCGGTGTCTTCGCGTTCTTCGTCGTCCGGGCCCTGGGCGAGCTGGTCCTGTACCGGCCGTCCTCCGGATCGTTCGTGTCCTACGCCCGGGAGTTCCTCGGCGAGAAGGGCGCCTACGTCGCCGGCTGGATGTATTTCCTGAACTGGTCGACGACCGGCATCGCCGACATCACCGCGATCGCGCTCTACACGCACTACTGGAGCCTGTTCACCTCCGTCCCGCAGTGGGTGCTGGCGCTGATCGCCCTCGCGGTGGTCCTCGCCGTGAACCTGATCTCGGTGAAGATCTTCGGCGAGATGGAGTTCTGGTTCGCGATCATCAAGGTCGCCACCATCGTCGGCTTCATGCTGATCAGCATTTTCCTGCTCGCCACCCAGCACAAGGTCGGCGGCCACACCCCCGGTCTGAGCGTCATCACCGACAACGGCGGTGTCTTCCCGCACGGCGTGATGCCGGTCGTGCTGGTCATGCAGGGCGTGATCTTCGCCTATGCGGCCCTGGAGCTGGTCGGCGTCGCCGCCGGTGAGACCGCCGAGCCGGAGAAGGTCGTCCCGCGCGCGGTGAACTCGATCATGTGGCGCGTGGGCCTGTTCTACGTCGGCTCGGTCGTGCTGCTCGCGCTGCTCCTGCCGGGTTCGGTCTACTCCGCCGACCAGAGCCCGTTCGTGACCGTGCTGTCCAAGATCGGCGTGCCGGCCGCCGGCGACGTGATGAACCTGGTCGTGCTGACCGCCGCCATGTCCTCGCTGAACTCCGGCCTGTACTCCACCGGCCGCATCCTGCGCTCCATGGCCATGGCCGGTTCCGCGCCGAAGTTCACCGCCCGGATGAACCGCAGCCAGGTCCCCTACGGCGGCATCCTGCTGACCTGCGCGGTCTGCGTGCTCGGCGTCGGCCTGAACTACCTGATGCCCAGCCAGGCCTTCGAGATCGTGCTGAACGTCGCGTCCCTCGGCATCATCAGCACCTGGGTGATCATCATGCTCTGCCACATGCTGTTCGTCCGGCGTGCCCGCGCGGGCCTGGTGGCGCGGCCGCACTTCCAGCTGAAGTTCAGCCCGGTCACCGAGATCGCCACGATCGTGTTCCTGCTGGTCTGTCTCGGCATGATGTGGAACGACCCCGAGGTCGGCCGCAAGACCCTGTACCTCATCCCGGCGCTCGCCGTCATGCTGGTCGCCGGATGGTTCGCCGTCCGCCGCCGGGTGGGCCGGAGCACCGATCAGGAGCTGTCCGAGCTCACGAAGTAGGGCTCGCCGCCGGTGACGCCCACGGTGGCGTCACCGGTGAGATCACCTGGCACACCCCCCGAGCGCCGGCCGACGCGCGCCCGGGGGGTGTGCCGTGAAGCGTCAGTGCCCGTGCACGTCGTTCGTCGCCTCGATCCTCTTCCACGACTTCGGCCGTGTCGCCTCCGTACCCGTCCCCGCGCCGGCCAGGGCACGGGCCGACGGCGCGGCGGGCTTCGACGGCTGGAACAGCCAGGTGTCGAACAGCGCGGACAGCGGCTTGCCCGACACCTGCTCGGCGTACCGCTGGAAGTCGGCCACCGAGGCGTTGCCGTAGGCGTGCGTCCTCGGCCAGCCCTTCAGGATCCGGAAGAACGCGTCGTCGCCGATCGTGTTGCGCAGCGCCTGGATGGCGAGGGCGCCACGGTCGTAGACGGCGGCGTCGAACTGGTGGTCCGCACCGGGGTCACCGGGCGCCACCGTCCAGAACGCGTCGTCCGCCGGATGCGAGGCGTAGACGTAGTCGGCGAGCTCCTGCGCGGTGCCCTCGCCCTCGTGCTCGGACCACAGCCACTGCGCGTACCGCGCGAAGCCCTCGTTGATCCAGATGTCCTTCCAGTGCTTCAGCGACACGTCGTCGCCGTACCACTGGTGGGCCAGCTCGTGCACGACCACGGACGTGTTGGAGCCGTTCGCGAACTGCTTGGGGCTGTAGTAGACGCGGGTCTGCGTCTCCAGCGCGTACCCGGTGGTGGTGTTCGGGACGTAACCGCCCGCCGAGCTGAACGGATACGGCCCGAAATAGCCGCTCAGCCAGTCCACCAGCTCCCCGGTGCGCTCCACGCTGGCCCGCGCGGCCCCGTCGTTGTCGCCGAGGTCCTTGCTGTAGGCGTTGATGACGGGCACCCCGCCGTCGGAGGTGCCGGTGGTGATGTCGAACCTGCCGAGCGCGAGTGTGGCCAGATAGGTGGCCTGCGGCTTGTTCTGGCGCCAGTTGTAGCGCGTCCAGCCCAGCTTCGAGGTGGTCGACTGCAGGGTGCCGTTGGAGATGGCCTGGGTGCCGTCCGGCACGGCGACCGACACGTCGTAGGTCGCCTTGTCACCCGGATGGTCGTTGCTCGGGAACCACCACCAGGCCGCCTCGGGCTCGTCGGCGGCCACCGCGCCGTCCGGCGTGCGGTGCCAGGTGGAGAAGCCGTAGGCGCTCTTCGTCGACGGCACCCCGCTGTAGCGGACCACGACCGTGACCGTCGTGCCCTTGGCCAGCGGCGTCTTCGGGGTGACGACCAGTTCGTGCTCGCCGGACGCCGTGAAGGACGCCTTGGCGCCGTCGACCCGCACCTCGCTCACGTCCAGCAGGAAGTCCAGGTCGAAACTGGACAGGTCCCGGGTGGTCCTCGCCAGGATCGTGGCCGTGCCCTGCAACTCGTCCGTCTTCGGCTGGTACTGCAGCCTCAGGTCGTAGTGGGAGACGTCGTAGCCGCCGTTGCCGTAGTTCGGGTAGTAGGGGTCGCCGATGCCCGGCGCGCCGGGGGAGTAACTCGCGGCCGATGCCGGGATCGCCAGCAGGAGGGAGGCCGCCGCCAGTGCGCCCGGCGCGATGATTCTGCGGTGCACGTCAGCTCCAAGTCGTCGGGACTGCAAGTCCGTTCGTCAGAATTCTGTTCGACGAGCCTATTCAGTCCCGGTGTCCCCGGGCCTGTCCACGGCACCTCCTGTCACACGATCGCCATTCGGCCGTCACGAGTACCGGAAAGCCGTCTTCTGCGCGAGAGTTGCCCGGAGTACCGTCCGCGCATGCCGAAACGTACGCGCACGACGATCTGGAGAACGCTGACGGCCGCGGCCGTCGCCACCCTGACGGCCGCGTTCCTCACTCCGGCCACCGCCCAGTCCGCACCCCGGGAGAGCCGGCCCGTCTACTCCTACGCCGACGCCGTCCGGGAGTCCGTGTGGGTGGACACGGGGCTCGACGAGGACGGTGACGGCAGGAGCGACCGCGTCGCCGCCGACATCGTCCGGCCCGCCGAACCGGCCCGCCAGGGCCGCAAGGTGCCGGTCATCATGGACGCCAGCCCGTACTACTCGTGCTGCGGGCGCGGCAACGAGAGCCAGCTCAAGACGTACGACGCGCAGGGCCATGTCGTCCAGATGCCGCTGTTCTACGACAACTACTTCGTGCCGCGCGGCTACGCGTTCGTCGGCGTCGACCTCGCCGGCACCAACCGCTCCGACGGCTGCGTCGACGTCGGCGGCCGCTCCGACATCCTGTCCGCCAAGGCCGTGATCGACTGGCTGAACGGCCGCGCCAGAGCCTACAGCAGCCGCACGGGCGGCACCCCGGTGAAGGCCGGCTGGACCAACGGCAGAACCGGCATGATCGGCAAGAGCTGGGACGGCACCATCGCCAACGGCGTCGCCGCCACGGGCGTCAGGGGCCTGAAGACCATCGTCCCGATCAGCGCCATCTCCTCCTGGTACGACTACTACTTCGCCCAGGGCGCCCCGCTCTACGACGGCGGCCCCGACGAACTGGCCGGCTACGTCGAGAGCGCCGACGCGCGGGCCCACTGCGCGGCCGTCCAGCGCAGGCTCGCCGACGGCAGCCCGCGCAGCGGCGACTGGACCCCGCTGTGGACCGAGCGGAACTACGTCGCGGACGCGGCCGAGGTGCGCGCCAGCGTGTTCCTGGTGCACGGCATGCAGGACCTCAACGTCCGCACCAAGCACTTCGGCCAGTGGTGGGACGCCCTCGCCCGGAACGGCGTCGAGCGCAAGATCTGGCTGTCCCAGACCGGCCATGTCGACCCCTTCGACTACCGGCGCGGCGCCTGGGTCGACACCCTGCACCGGTGGTTCGACCATGAGCTCCTGGGCTACGACAACGGCATCGACCGCGAGCCGACGGCCGACGTCGAACGCCACCCCGACCAGTGGGTCACCTCCGCCGCCTGGCCCCCGCACGGCACCCGCACCGCCGTCCTGCGCCCGGCCCCGGGCGGCGGGGCCGGCGTCGGCACCCTCGGGCTCCACCGGGCCGCCGGCACCGAGACCTTCACGGACGACCCGGCCCTGAGCGAGACCGACTGGGCCGCGCACCTCACCACGCCCACGCCGGAGAAGGCGGGCTTCCTCACCGAGCCCTTCACCCACGACCTGCGGCTGGCCGGCTCCGCCGAGGTGACGGTCACCGCGATCCCGACCACCACGTCCGCCCACCTGTCCGCCGTTCTGGTCGACGTGGGCGCGGACACCGTCCGGGACTACGCCGACAGCGCCGAGGGCATCGCCACCCTTCCCTGGCGCAACTGCTGGGGGGAGAGCACGGCCGGGGACAGCGCCTGCTTCAAGGAGACCAGGGCGAAGACGGCGGCCGTCGACTACACGGTGGTCAGCCGTGGCTGGGCCGACCTCGGGCACCACGCCTCGGCGGCCGAGGGCGTCCCGCTCACGCCGGGCAGGTCCTACACGATGACGCTTCACCTCGCGGCCACCGATCACGTCGTGCCGCAGGGGCACCGACTGGCGCTGATCGTCGCCGGGACCGACAAGGACCTCATCGACCCGCCGTCCACCAGGCCCACGCTCACCGTGGACCTGTCCCGCACGGCGGCGAAGGTGCCGCTGGTGGGCGGGGCGGCGGCGTTCGACCGGGCCACGTCCGGCGGGGCCGTCGCGGCCGTGCCGACGGTCCTTGAGGGCGTCCGCGCACCACGTGCCGTCCGGCACGTTCCGGCGGCCTGACACCCCCGTCCCCGGCCCGCCACCGCAGCCGGGCCGGGGGCCGGGCCGGGGCGCCGGTCGCCGTGTCCGGCCGCGGGCCGTGGCGGGCCGCTCGCGCAGTTCCCCGCGCCCCTTCTGGTCCGGGGGATGTCGGTCGCGCGGTTGCCCGTGTTTCCTCAGGAGGGCGGGAAGGCCAGGGTCGCTGATCGGCGGGCGCAGCCCCAGGCGACCGTGATGCCGGCTCCGCCGTGGCCGTAGTTGTGCACCAGGGCGCGTCCGCCGGGGAGGGGCTGCCGTTCCAGGCGGACCTCGTCCCGGGCGGGCCGCAGACCCACCCGGTGCGCGAGCACCCGGGCTCCGGCGATCTCCGGCCGGACGGCCGCGCACCGGGCGACGATCGCCGCGGCCGTCTCCGGATCCGGCTCCAGGGACCAGTCGTCCTCCTCGGCCGTGCCGCCCAGCAGCAGCCGGTCCGGTTGCGGAATGAAGTAGGTGGAGGCGGCCGAGGAGTGGTCGACGGAGGTGAACCAGCCGGTGACACCGGGGTTCTCCGCCACGACCAGCTGTCCGCGCACGGGACGCACGGCCGGGTCCGGCACCAGGGAGCGCGCTCCGAGGCCCGTGCAGTTGACCACCACGGCGGCGGGCACGGCCGCCAGGTCGGTCACCTCACGGACCTCCACCGTGCCGCCCGCCCGCCCCAGCCGCCGCCGCAGCCAGGCCAGATGCACCGGCATGTCGATCACCGGCAGCCGTGCCGCCAGCCCCTCGGCCACCGCCCGCAGCCCCGGCACCCGGCCCGCCCAGCTCCCGAGCCCGTCCAGCCGGGCCCCGCGGTGGACCCCCTCCACCAGACGCACCCCCGTCTCCTCCGGCCGGGCCGCAAGCTCCTCGTACACGCCCAGGGACTCCAGCGCCCACGCGCCGGCCAGCGGCTCCGGTTCGATGCGGTACGGCCACCACAGGCCGCCCGCGACCGCGGAGGTCGTCCGCTCGGCCGGTTCCCGTGCCCACACCCGCACCCGCCGCCCGGATTCGGCCAGCAGCACGGCCGTCGTCAGCCCCGCGATCCCGCCGCCGACCACGATCACTTCGTCACTCGGCCCACTGTCCATGCCAGGACGATAGGCCCCGCCCGGACGGCCCCGTCAGCCCCGGACGGCCGCCGCCCGCCGCCGCCCGCCCGGTGCCGCCGACCGGCCGGGAACGTGGCGGAGACGCACACGTGCCGCCGTTAGGATCGGCGTCCTGATGACTGCCACCCTCGTTGCCAAGAACCTCGCCGCCGGACACGCCGACCGCCCCCTGTTCTCCGGGCTCGACCTGGTCGTCGCGCCCGGCGACGTGATCGGGCTGGTCGGCGCCAACGGCGCGGGCAAGTCGACCTTGCTGCGGATGCTCGCCGGACTCACCCCGCCCGAACAGGGCGAACTCCGGCTGTCCCCGCCGTCCGCCACCGTCGGCCACCTGCCGCAGGAGCCGGAGCGCCGGCCGGGCGAGACCGTCCGGGAGTTCCTGGCCCGCCGCACCGGCGTCGCCGAGGCCCAGCGGGTCATGGACGAGGCCACCCAGGCGCTGGTGGACGGCGCTCCCGGCGCCGACGACGCCTACGCGACCGCCCTGGAACGCTGGCTCGGACTCGGCGGCGCCGACCTGGAGGAGCGCGCCGAGGAGGTCGCCGACTCGCTCGGCCTGGCAGTGGACCTGGACCAGCCGATGACCGCCCTCTCCGGCGGCCAGGCGGCCCGGGCCGGCCTCGCCTCCCTGCTGCTCTCCCGCTACGACGTCTTCCTCCTGGACGAGCCCACCAACGACCTGGACCTGGACGGCCTGGAGCGTCTGGAACGGTTCGTCGGCGGTCTGCGCGCGGGCACGGTCGTCGTCAGCCACGACCGCGAGTTCCTCACCCGCACGGTCACCAAGGTCCTCGAACTCGACCTGGCCCAGGGGCAGATCAACGTCTACGGCGGCGGCTACCGGTCCTACCTGGAAGAACGCGAGGTGGCCCGCCGGCACGCCCGCGACGACTACGAGGAGTACGCCGACAAGAAGGCCGCCCTCCAGGACCGCGCCCAGATGCAGCGGTCCTGGATGGACAAGGGCGTGAAGAACGCCCGGCGGAAGGCGGGCGGCGACAACGACAAGATCGGCCGGAAGTTCCGCAGCGAGTCCAGCGAGAAGCAGGCCGCCAAGGCACGGCAGACCCAGCGCATGATCGAGCGCCTCGACGTGGTCGAGGAGCCGCGCAAGGAGTGGGAGCTGCACATGGAGATCGCGTCCGCCCCGCGGTCGGGCGCGGTCGTGGCGACACTGCGGGAGGCCGAGGTCCGGCGCGGCGACTTCACCTTCGGCCCGGTGTCGCTCCAGGTCGACTGGGGGGACCGGATCGCGGTGACGGGAGCCAACGGCGCCGGGAAGTCCACCCTGCTCGGCGCGCTGCTGGGCCGGATCCCGCTCGGCTCCGGACACGCGGCCCTCGGTTCGGGTGTCCTGGTCGGCGAGGTCGACCAGGCCCGCAAGCTTTTCCACGGCCCCGAGACCCTGCTCGACGCCTTCTGCGCGGCCGTCCCCGACACCGAACCGGTGGAGGTCCGCACCCTGCTGGCCAAGTTCGGCCTGAAGTCCGACCATGTGCTGCGCCCCGCCGAGACCCTCTCCCCGGGCGAACGCACCCGCGCCGCGCTCGCCCTCCTCCAGGGCCGGGGCGTCAACCTCCTCGTCCTGGACGAGCCCACGAACCACCTGGACCTGCCGGCCATCGAGCAGCTGGAGTCGGCGCTCGACGCCTACGAGGGCACCCTCCTGCTGGTCACCCACGACCGGCGCATGCTGGACGCGGTCCGGGTGACCCGGCGCCTGGAGGTGGCCGACGGCAAGGTGACGGAGCGGTAGGGCCGCGGACCGCCGGACAGGCCCCGGCCGAGACGGAATCCTCCGATCACCGGTCGAGGCACCGCGAAATGCCCTAACGTGTGGGGCTTCGAAGAGGCGGAGAGGCCCTGCGTGGCACCGGTTGGGGGAGGATCGGGTGCACACAGCACAGAGCGAGTCCCCGGGCGGCCCCCGGTACGGCGATCATGTCGACCTGCGCGACGGGCGGTTCTACGGCCCGGTGTCGTTGGGCGCGTCCCACCCGCAGCCGGCGGGCGGACCGGAGGTGCTGTCCGCCCTGCCGGCCGCGCCGGTCGGGTTCACCGGCAGGGAAGCCGAACTGGCCGCGCTCCTGCGGGGCTTACGCCCGCCCGACGGCACGGCGGCCCCGGGACCGGCCCGCCCGTGGGCGGTGACCGGACTCGGCGGCATCGGCAAGACGGCACTCGCGCTGCGCGCGGCCCATGCGGCCAGGGACGCGGGCTGGTTCTCCGGTGGGGTCCTCTTCCTCGACCTCGCCGGCTACGACGACGCCGCGGTGTCCCCGGCCAGAGCCGTCGCCTCCCTGCTGTACGCCCTGGGGGTCGGCAGCGCCCACCTGCCGTCGGAGGAGGTCGACCAGCACGCCCTGTACCTCAGCCGCCTCGCCACCCTCGCCGACCAGGGCAGGCGGGTGCTGCTGCTGTTCGACAACGTCCGCGAACCCGGGCAGCTCCCGCCGCTGCTGCCGGGCAGCGGCGCCCACCGCGTCGTCTTCACCTCCCGGGAGTCCCATCCCTCGCTGCCGGTCCGGGAGCTGTCGCTCGGTCCGCTGTGCCCGAGCGATTCCTCCGCGCTCATCGCCGAGGCGTTGCACGGGGACGACCGGCTGGAGCGGGAGGCGGACTCGGTCGGTGAACTGACCGTGCTGTGCGGGCACATGCCCCTCGCCCTCCAGATCGCCGCGGCGCTGCTGCGGCACCACCGCTCACGGGGCCGCGTCGCGTCCCTGGTCGAGGAGCTGCGCTCCGGGCACCGTCCCACCGGAACCCTGCGCGGCCCGGGGGTCGACCAGTACGGCAGGCCGCTGGCGCTGGCGCCCGTGTTCGAGGCGTCCATGCGCAGGCTGACGGCCGGCCGTGCGAGGGCCATGTGCCTGCTGGCGCAGATCGCGTGCGCGGACTACGACACGGACACGGCCGCGGTGGTCACCGGACTGCCGGCGTCCGAGACCCTCGACGTCCTCGACGACCTCGCGTGCGCGCACCTGGTGACCCGGGACCAGCCGGGCGACGAGGGCCGGGAGCGCTGGCACCTGCACGGGCTCGTCCGCAGCTACGCCTGCGCCCGGGCCGCCACGGACCCGGAGCTGGTCGCGGCGGCGCGCACGGCCCGGGCGCGCGTGCGCCGGCACTACGGCCGGCAGGCCGCGGAGTGCGCCCGCCACATGCCCTCTCCGGTGCACGACCCTTCCCCCGACGCCGTCCGCCGCCGCGAGGCCGCACTGGCCTGGTTCGACGGCGAGCACGCCAATCTCGTGGCGGCGGTGCTGTGGCCGGAGGACGACGAACCCGAGGCGCGGGTGGGCCTCGCCCTGAGCCTGGCCGGATACCTGCGCTGGCGGCGCTTCTTCGAGGACTGGATCGCCGTCGGCCGCGCGGCGCGTCCCCTCGCCCGCCGGCTCGGCGACGAGCGCGCCGAGGCCGCCGTCTGCAACCAGCTCGGCTCGGCCCTGTCGCGCGGGGGAGCCGCCGGTGAGGCCATCGAACCGCTCACCCGTGCCGCACACCTCTTCCGCCGTGTGGGCGACCCGACGGGCGAGGGCATGGCCTGGAACAACCTGGGGCTCGCCCAGCGCAGGTCCGGCGATCCGGGCCTGGCACTCGCCACCCACACCAGGGCCCGCGGCCGGTTCCGCGAACTGGGCGACCGCTGGAACGAGGGCCGGGCCCAGCACAACATCGGACTGGCCCTGGACGCCGGGGGACACCACGCCGAGGCGGCCGCCGCCTTCGTACTGGCCTGCGAACTCCACCGGGACCACGACCGCATCTACCACGGCGACTCCCTGAGCAGCCTCGGCTGGGCCCTGTACGCGACAGGCCGGACGGACGAGGCGATCGTCGCCCTCCAGGAGGCGCTGCGGATCCGGCGAGAGTACGACAACTGGTACGCGACCGGACTGACCGGATCGAATCTCACCCTGGCCCTGGAGGCGGCGGGCCGGTCGGCGGAGGCGGCCGAGGCGCGGGCCGCGGCCGACGAGGCGTGCGCCCGCGCGGGCACCCGGGCGATCGTCTACGGCCACCACCACTGACCGGTGACGGACGGCGTCCCCGCTGACCGTGACGGAAGATCCCCTCGCCCGCGGCCTGCCGAGGCCGGGCCGCGGGCCGGGCAGGACGGGCGGGGCCGTGCGACGTGCGCACGGCCCCGCCCGCCGGCTCAGCGCCGCTTGTCGTTCGAGTTCAGCAGCCCGGCACGCCGCAGCGCGTCCGCCATCGCGCTGTTGGCCGGTGCCGGAGCCTGCCGTCCACCGCGGTCGCCGCCGCGGCCCTGTCGCTGGCCGCCACTCTGCCGCTCGCCGCCGCCCTGCCGCTGCTGGGGCGGGCGGGCACCGCCGCCGCGCTGCTGCCGGCCGCCGCCCTGCCCCTGCTGCGCGGCCTCGTCGTCCAGCCGCAGGGTCAGGGCGATGCGCTTGCGCGGGATGTCCACGTCCAGGACCTTCACCCTGACGATGTCACCGGGCTTGGCGACATCGCGCGGGTCCTTGACGAACGACTTCGACATCGCCGACACGTGCACCAGGCCGTCCTGGTGGACGCCGATGTCCACGAAGGCGCCGAAGGCGGCCACGTTGGTGACGACGCCCTCCAGGATCATCCCCGTGGACAGGTCGGAGATCTTCTCCACGCCCTCCTTGAAGGTGGCCGTCCTGAAGGCCGGCCGCGGGTCGCGGCCCGGCTTCTCCAGTTCCCTGAGGATGTCGGTGACGGTCGGCAGACCGAAGGTGTCGTCGACGAAGTCGGCCGGCCGCAGGGAGCGCAGCACGCCCGTGTTGCCGATGAGGGACGCCACCTCCTGGCCCGCGGTCTTCACCATCCGGCGTACCACCGGATAGGCCTCGGGGTGCACGCTGGAGCCGTCCAGCGGGTCGTCGCCGCCGCGGATCCGCAGGAAGCCCGCGCACTGCTCGTACGCCTTCGGGCCGAGCCGCGCCACCTTCTTCAGCTCGGAGCGCGACCTGAACGGCCCGTTCGCGTCGCGGTGCGCCACGATGTTCTCGGCGAGACCCGAGGAGATGCCGGACACCCGCGACAGCAGCGGCACGGACGCGGTGTTGACGTCCACGCCGACGCCGTTCACACAGTCCTCGACGACCGCGTCCAGCGAACGGGACAGCTTCACCTCGGACAGGTCGTGCTGGTACTGACCGACCCCGATGGACTTCGGGTCGATCTTCACCAGCTCGGCCAGCGGGTCCTGCAGACGCCGCGCGATGGACACCGCGCCGCGCAGCGACACGTCCATGTCCGGCAGTTCCCGCGAGGCGTAACTCGACGCCGAGTACACGGACGCGCCGGCCTCGGACACCATGACCTTGGTGAGCTTCAGCTCCGGGTGCCTGGCGATCAGTTCACCGGCGAGCTTGTCGGTCTCCCGGGACGCCGTGCCGTTGCCGATGGCGACCAGGTCGACCGCGTGCTCCCGCGCCAGCCGCGCCAGCCGGGCGATCGCCTCGTCCCACTTGTTGGCCGGGACGTGCGGGTGGATCACGTCCGTGGCGACGACCTTGCCGGTCGCGTCGACCACGGCGACCTTCACGCCCGTACGGAAACCGGGGTCCAGGCCCAGCGTCGAGCGGGTGCCGGCCGGGGCGGCCAGCAGCAGGTCCCTGAGGTTCGCCGCGAACACGTTCACCGCCTCGTCCTCGGCGGCCGTCCGCAGCCTGAGCCGCAGGTCGATGCCGAGGTGGACCAGGATCCGGGTGCGCCAGGCCCAGCGGACCGTGTCCTTCAGCCACTTGTCGGCCGGGCGCCCCCGCTCGGCGATCCCGAACCTCGACGCGACGATGCCCTCGTACGACGAGGGACCGTCGGTGGCCTCCTCCGGCTCCAGGACGAGGTCCAGGACCTCCTCCTTCTCACCGCGCAGCATCGCCAGGATCCGGTGCGAGGGCAGCTCGGTGAACGGCTCGGCGAAGTCGAAGTAGTCGGCGAACTTGGCACCCGCCTCCTCCTTGCCGTCCCGCACCTTCGCGGCGAGCCGCCCGCGCACCCACATGCGCTCGCGCAGCTCGCCGATCAGGTCGGCGTCCTCGGAGAACCGCTCGGTGAGGATCGCCCGCGCGCCCTCCAGCGCGGCCTGCGCGTCGGCCACGCCCTTGTCCGCGTCCACGAACGCGGCGGCGGCCGCCGCCGGTTCGACCGACGGGTCGCCCAGCAGCCGCTCCGCGAGCGGCTCCAGGCCGGCCTCGCGCGCGATCTGCGCCTTGGTGCGCCGCTTTGGCTTGTAGGGGAGGTAGATGTCCTCCAGCCGCGCCTTGGTCTCGGCGCCGCGGATCTGCGCCTCCAGCTCCTCGGTGAGCTTGCCCTGCTCCCGCACCGACTCCAGGATCGAGGCCCGCCGCTCCTCCAGCTCCCGCAGATAGCGCAGCCGTTCCTCGAGCGTGCGCAGCTGCGCGTCGTCGAGCATCTCGGTCGCTTCCTTGCGGTAGCGAGCGATGAAGGGCACCGTCGAACCGCTGTCGAGCAGCTCCACCGCGGCCTTCACCTGCCGCTCACGTACGCCGAGCTCGCCGGCGATCCTGCCTTCGATGGATCCTGCTTCGATGGATCCGGGTGTCGTCACGTTCCCGTACCGCCTTCTCCACTGAGGTTGCGCGGCAATTGTGGCAGGTGACGCCGCCGAGCGGGGATCAGGGCGGTCTCCCGGCGGGGCGCCGGGCCGATGTCAGGCCCGGCGCCCGTGTGCGGAGGACGACGCTCCGCCGAACAGCCGGGCGACCGCCCGGAACGGCAGCGTGACCACCGTGGCGACGGCCCCGCCGGTCTGCCGCAGTACGTCTGCGATGGCACGGAACACGAGACTCTCCTTCCCGCCCGGTCCCGGTGACCGGTGCGGGATCCGGGTACCTCCGTGCGGCGCCACGGAACCCCCGGATGGCCGAAAAGGTGGGAAAGGCGTCGTTGCGGCCCTCCACGGGTCCGCGAACAATCGGGGTCATGGAGCAGCGAACCGTCCTCCTCACCCTCTTCGACGGCCTCCAGAGTCTCGACGTCACCGGACCGCTGGAGGTCTTCGCCGGAGCCGAGCTGTACGTCCCGGGCTCGTACCGGATCCGCACGGCCTCCGTGGACGGCGGGCCCGTACGCACCTCCAGCGGGCTGGCCCTCGTACCGGACGGGCCGCTGGCGGACACGGCGGATCCGCACACCCTGCTGGTGCCCGGCGGTCAGGGCAGCCGCGACCCGGACCCGCGGCTGGTGGAGTGGCTGCGCGTGCACGGCCCGCGGGCCCCGCGCCTGGTCTCCGTCTGCACCGGCGCCGTCCCGCTGGCCCGGGCCGGGCTCCTGGACGGCCGGCGCGTCACGACGCACTGGGCGTACTGCGAGCAGCTCGCCCGGGAACACCCCGCCGTCCGCGTCGACCCCGACCCCATCTTCGTCCGGGACGGGCACGTGGCCACCTCCGCCGGGGTCACCGCGGGCATCGACCTCGCCCTCGCGCTGGTCGAGGAGGACCTGGGCCGGGAGACGGCGCTGGCCGTCGCCCGCCAGCTCGTGGTGTTCCTGCGCAGGCCGGGCAACCAGGCGCAGTTCAGCGCCCAGCTGGCCGCCCAGACGGCCCGGCGGGAGCCCCTGCGGGACGTCCAGCAGTGGATCACCGAGCACCCGGACGGCGACCTCGGCGTGGAGGCGCTGGCCGCCCGTGCCACCCTCTCCCCGCGCCACTTCGCCCGGGCCTTCCAGGCCGAGACGGGGACGACACCCGGCCGGTACGTCGACCGGGTCCGCCTCGAACACGCGCGCCGCCTGCTGGAGGACACCACCGACGGTGTCGAGCAGGTCGCCCGCGCCAGCGGCTACGGCACACCGGAGGCCATGCGCCGTGCCTTCCTGCGCACCCTCGGCACCTCTCCCGCGGAGTACCGCCGCCGCTTCCGTCCGGCCCCCGTGACCTGACCCGGCCCGGCCTTCCGGCACCGCCCCGACGACAAGGAAAGCGCATGCAGATCGCCATCGTCCTCTACGACCGCTTCACCGCCCTCGACGCCGTCGGGCCCTACGAGACACTCGGCCGGCTCCCGGACGCCGAGACCGTGTTCGTCGCCGAGCGCACCGGGCCCGTCCGTTCCGACACCGGGTGCCTGGCGATCACCGCCGACCGGGCCCTGGCCGAGGTGCCGTCCCCGGACCTCGTGGTCGTGCCCGGCGGGCCGGGACAGACCCCGCAGATGGAGAACCCCGTGCTGCTGGACTGGCTGCGCGCGGCCGACGCCACCAGCACCTGGACCACCTCCGTGTGCACGGGGTCGCTGCTGCTGGGCGCGGCCGGGCTGCTGCGCGGCCGCCGCGCCACCTCGCACTGGCTCGCCCTGGACCTTCTGCGCGAATACGGGGCCGAGCCGACCGGCGAGCGGGTGGTCGTGGACGGCAAGTACGTCACCGCCGCGGGCGTGTCGTCCGGCATCGACATGGGCCTCACGCTCCTCGGCGTCATCGCCGGCGACGAACACGCCCAGGCCGTCCAGCTGCTGACCGAGTACGACCCCCAGCCGCCGTACGACGCCGGGTCGCCGCAGAAGGCACCCGCGCACCTCGTCGCGGAGTTCCGCGACGCGAGCCGCTTCAGCCTGACGTAGACACGCTCCAGGTGAAGCGCGGCTGCCTGCGCTCCAGGAACGCGGCGACTCCCTCCGCGGTGTCGCCGCTGCCGCGGGCCTGAGCGGTCCAGTGGGCGGCCCGGTCGGTGCGGCCGTCGGCGAACTCCTTGGCCGCGGCCTGGGTGAGCTGCGAGCGGGACACCAGGACCCGGGTCAGCTCGGCGATCCGCTTGTCCAGCTCGCCCTCGGGCAGCACCTCGTCCACCAGGCCGGTGCCCAGCGCCCGCCGGGCGTCGATCAACTCGGCCGTGAACAGCAGGTACTTGGCGGTGGCCGGGCCGACCAGGGAGACCAGGCGGCGGGTCGAGGAGGCCGGATAGACGACGCCGAGCCGCGCCGGGGTCACGCCGAACAGCGCGCCTTCCTCCGCCAGCCGCAGATCACAGGCCGCGGCCAGCTGGGCCCCGCCTCCCACGCAGTGCCCGCGCACCGCGGCGACGGTCGGCTTCGGGAACGCGGCCAGGGCCTCCTCGGCCGCCACCGCGAGGGCGGGTGCCTCCTCCGGTGAGCCCTGGAGCGTGGAGATGTCGGCGCCCGCGCAGAAGGTGCCGCCCTCGCCGGTGAGCACCAGCGCCCGGACACCGGGATCACGGGCCAACGCGTCCAGCATCGGGGGGAGGGCACGCCACATCGCCGTCGTCATGGCATTGCGCTTGGCGGGATGACGGATCACCACGGTGGCGACGGAGTCGGTGACCTGGTGGGACAGCTGGGGCTCCATGCGGCGGATCGTAGCGGAGGGCCTCCGCGCCGCGGCAGGCCGAACCCGTACAACCCGACTAGTTCGCGAACCGGCGTCCAGGGAACAGGATCAGTCCCATCCGCGACCGGCTCATGCGCAGTCGGTCAGAAACCGTTCGATACCCGCTGACTTGTGTTCAGGTATCCGGGCGGGAGCGCATCGTTACCAACACTCGACGTGTGGTGACAATCGAGCGCGAGGGTGGCGACCGGACGATGGACAACCACGGGCGCGGGGACGGCCCGCGCCCGGCGGGGAGCGGCGAACGGCCACCGGACCCCCTGCCGTACGAAGGCGTCTGGCGGTTCACCGCGGCCGCGGTGGACGCCTCGGTTCCGCAGGCCCGGCACGGCGTACGGGACCTGCTGCTGCGCCAGGGCGTGCCGGTCTCCGACGACCTGGTGCACGGCCTGCTGCTGATCGTCTCCGAGCTGGTCACCAACGCGGTACGGCATGCGGCGCTGCTGTCGCCGGTGCTCGCCGTGGAGGTGGCGGTGGGAGCCGAGTGGGTGCGGGTGTCCGTGGAGGACAACCATCCCTACCGGCCGACCGCCCTGGAGGCCGACCACGGCCAGACCGGCGGCCGGGGACTGCTCCTGGTCCGCGAGGTGGCCCGGGAAGCGGGCGGCGTGGTCGACGTGGAGCACACCGCGAGCGGCGGCAAGGTGATCTGGGCCGCCCTGCCGCTCAAGCCCGCGGCGCTCCCCTGAACCGGACCGGGCAGGTCACCAGCCGGCGGACGGGCCTGTCAGCTCCCTGACGGCCGGGCGGGCCGCGTCCAGCACGGTCATGAACCAGGCCGAGAACGGGTCGCGGGCGTGCCGCTCGGCCAGCTCGGCCGCCGTCACGAAGGCGGTCGAGGCGACCTCCTCCGGGTCCGGGCCGAGCGGTGCCTGCACCAGGCCGACGAACAGGTGATTGAACTCCTGCTCCACGAGGCCCGAGGCGGGGTCCGGGTGGTTGTAACGGACCGTGCCGGCCTCCGCCAGCAGCGACGGCGACACGCCCAGCTCCTCGTACGTGCGCCGGGCGGCCGCCGCGAACGGGGCCTCACCGGGGTACGGGTGACCGCAGCAGGTGTTGGACCACACACCGGGGGAGTGGTACTTGCCGAGCGCCCGCTGCTGGAGGAGCAGCCGGCCCTGTTCGTCGAAGAGGAACACCGAGAACGCCCGGTGCAGCTGCCCCGGCGGCTGATGCGCGGTGAGCTTCTCCGCGGTGCCGATCGTCACACCCTTCTCGTCGACCAGTTCCAGCAAAATCGCCTCTGCGGTGCCGTTCGACGAGCTGTGCGTCGCGGTGGCAGGTGTGATCGGCATACCCATCCTTCGCTTCGGTCCTAGCACCCCAAGTCTGCCGTACGAATCCGGCACTCCCGGCACGTCCGCGCGTACGCGCGCGGCGCGGCACCGGGAGCCGGACCCGGTAGATCATCGTGCCCGGCGTCCGCCGCCGGGAACCGTCCGGGGGTGCGCCGAACGGCAGTCCGTACGGGTCAGTGGCACAGCCGCGCCTCGTGCTCCGCGTGCCCGCCCGGCTCCAGCTGGAAGGTGCAGTGCTCCACGTCGAAGTGGTGGCCGAGGCAGCCCTGCAGCTCGTGCAGCATCTTCTCGTTCCCTATGGCGTTCAGCACCTCGGAGCTGACCACCACGTGCGCCGAGAGCACCGGCATGCCCGAGGTGATCGTCCAGGCGTGCAGGTCGTGCACGTCCTCCACGCCGTCCAGCGCCAGGATGTGCGATCGGACCTCCGCCATGTCGACCCCCTTGGGGGCCGCCTCCAGCAGCACGTCCAGCGTCTCGCGCAGCAGCTTCAGCGTGCGCGGCACGATCATCAGACCGATGATCAGCGAGGCGATCGGGTCGGCCGCCTGCCAGCCGGTGGTCAGGATCACCGTCGCCGAGAGCAGCACCGCCACCGAGCCCAGTGCGTCCGCGGCCACCTCCAGGAAGGCGCCGCGCACGTTCAGGCTCTCCTTCTGTCCCCGCATCAGCAGGAGCAGCGAGACGGAGTTCGCGAACAGGCCGATCAGACCGAACACGATCATCAGGCCGCCCCGGGTCTGCGCGGGCTCGGCGAACCGCTGCGCCGCCTCGTACAGGACGTATCCGCCGACCCCGAGCAGCAGCAGGCAGTTGGCCAGGGCGGCGAGGATCTCGGCCCGGGCGTAGCCGAAGGTGCGGTTGGTGCTCGGCGGGCGGTTGGCGAAGTGGACGGCGAGCAGCGCCATGCCGAGGCCCACCGCGTCGGTCGCCATGTGCGCGGCGTCCGCGATCAGCGCGAGCGAGTCCGCGAGGAGGCCGCCGGCGATCTCGACGACCATGATCGTGAGGGTGATGCCGAGCGCGATCCGCAGCCGGCCCCGGTACGCGGCCGTGGCCGTACCCGGAGCCGGCGCGTGGGAGTGCGCATGTCCGTGGTCGTGCCCTGCCCCCATGACTACCGCCTTCCGTGTACCTGCCCGGAGGCCCAGTCAACTACGGGTGGGGGGTATCTGGCAACGCGGCACTGAACACCGTTGTCATGTGCCCTGACCTGCGGAAACGTTCCGCAGGTCAGAAGGGGGGACGCCCCCGCGACCAGCGATGCCGGGCATGTCGGCCGGCTTGCGGGCCGGAGACGGCCACATCGGATCAGGTGCGGGCCGACGGCCGGCCGTGCCGCCTCACGCGCCGGCCGGGGGCCGGCCGTGCCGGCTCACCCACCGGTCCGGTGGCGCCGGCCACCCGCGTCCGGACCGGTCCGCCGGCCGTGCCCGCGGCTATCCGCCGTGGTGCAGGCGCCAGCCCGCCCATGCCGACTCGATCATCTCCCGTACCCCGCGGCCGGCCCGCCAGCCCAGCGTCTCGGCGGCCCGCTCGGCCGAGGCCACCGCGCGCGGCGCGTCCCCCGGGCGGCGGCCCTCGACCAGGGCCGCCCGGCGGTCACCGGTGACCTCGCCGATGAGGGTGATCAGCTCGCGCACCGAGACCCCCTCGCCCCGGCCGATGTTCAGGGTCAGATCGCCGCCGAGATCCCCCGCGGCGAGCCGCCGCGCCGCCGCCAGGTGGGCCTCCGCGAGATCGGCGACGTGGATGTAGTCCCGGACACAGGTGCCGTCCGGCGTCGGATAGTCGTCGCCGAAGATCCGCGGCGCCTCGTCACGGGTGAGCCGGTCGAAGACCATCGGCACGATGTTGAACACACCGGTGTCCGCGAGCTCCGGCGCCGCCGCGCCCGCCACGTTGAAGTAGCGCAGGCAGACCGTCGAGACACCGTGCGCCCGCCCGGCCGCCCGCACCAGCCACTCCCCGGCCAGCTTGGTCTCGCCGTACGGGTTGACCGGGGCGCACGGGGTGTCCTCGGTGATCAGGTCCACGTCCGGGTTGCCGTACACCGCCGCCGACGAGGAGAACACCAGCCGTCCGACGCCCGCCTCCGCGACGGCGTCCAGCAGCGTGGCCAGACCGCCCACGTTCTCCCGGTAGTAGCGGGTGGGCCGGGCCACCGACTCCGCGACCTGCTTGCGCGCCGCGAGATGGACGACGCCCGTCACGCCGTACTCGGCGAAGACGCGCTTCAGCAGCGGCCCGTCCAGCGTCGAACCCCGGACCAGCGGCACGTCCGCCGGCAGCCGCGCGGGCACCGCGGCCGACAGGTCGTCCAGCGCGACGACACTCTCCCCGGCGCCCGCCATGACCCGTGCCACATGCGCCCCGATGTATCCGGCTCCGCCGGTGATCAGCCACGTCATGGTCGTCCACCCTATGCCGAGCCGCCCCGTGTCCCGGATGCCCGGGTCTGCGCCCTCGGGTTTGTGAGCCGGGCCCGGGATCCCCGATGATGATCGCGGCAAAGGTCCGGTCAGCCCTCGTGGGCCGGGCCGTGAACGGCCGGTGAACACGGACTCCGGCCCATCCGATAGCCTCTGCCGACATGCCGCCCGGGTGCCGCAGGCAGGGCGCCCCATCACGCAGAAGACCGGCGCCCGCGCGTCGGCACCCAGGGAGTGAGTTCGGTTGTCGACGGCCATCGTCACCGGTCAGCCGGTCCCCGGATCGACACTGGAGAACGATCTGGGGTCCCTCGGCTTCGACGTGCGCGTGGCCGCCGACGCCGCCGAGGCGGAGAGCCTGCTCGCGGCCGTGCCGGCCGACCGGCGCGTGGCCCTGGTCGACGCCCGCTTCGTCGGCCACCCGCACGCGCTGCGCCTCGGCCTGACCGACCCGCGCTTCCCGCTCGCCGCCGTCCCGGGCGCCGTCACCGCCCAGCCGGCCGCCCGGCAGCAGCTCACCCGGGCCATGGCCCGCGAGACCTCCGCGGACGGCGCCACCCCCGTCGAGGACCCGGCCCCGCTCGGCCCGGGCGGCGCCCCGGTGCTCGCGGTGGACAGCCTCCCCGACCGCGTCGTCGCCGCCCTCGACGCCGACGGCGGCGCGGTGCACCGGCCCGAGCTGGGCAGCCTGGTCGCCGCCGTGCCGGCCGACCCGCAGGCCCGCAACGAGGTCCGGCAGGCCGTCGCCGCCGTCGACGACGAGGCCGTACGCCTGAAGTCGGCCGTGAAGTCCCGCGACGGCTTCTTCACCACGTTCTTCATCAGCCCCTACTCGCGCTACATCGCGCGCTGGTGCGCCCGCCGCGGCCTCACCCCGAACCAGGTCACCACCGCCTCGCTGCTCACCGCGCTCATCGCGGCCGGCTGCGCGGCGACCGGCACCCGCGGCGGCTTCGTCGCGGCCGGCGTGCTGCTCATCGCCTCCTTCGTCCTGGACTGCACCGACGGCCAGCTCGCCCGTTACGCCCTGAAGTACTCCACGCTCGGCGCCTGGCTGGACGCCACCTTCGACCGGGCCAAGGAGTACGCCTACTACGCCGGCCTCGCCCTCGGCGCGGCCCGCGGCGGCGACGACGTCTGGGCCCTCGCCCTCGGCGCGATGATCCTGCAGACCTGCCGGCACGTGGTCGACTTCTCCTTCAACGAGGCCAATCACGACGCCACCGCCAACACCAGCCCCACCGCCGCCCTCTCCGACAAGCTCGACAGCGTCGGCTGGACGGTCTGGGTGCGGCGGATGATCGTCCTGCCGATCGGCGAGCGCTGGGCGATGATCGCGGTCCTCACGGCGGTCACGACCCCGCGGATCACCTTCTACGTCCTGCTCGCCGGCTGCGCCTTCGCCGCGACGTACACCACGGCGGGGCGGGTGCTGCGGTCGCTGACGCGGAAGGCCGAGCGCACGGACCGGGCCGCGCGGGCGCTGGCGGACCTGACGGACACCGGGCCGCTCGCCGCCACCGGGGCCGAGAGGCTGGGCCGCCGTTCCGCCCGGCATGCCTTCGCCGCGCCGCTGTGGGCGGCGGTCGGCGCCGTGGTGCTCCTGATCGACGTCTCCCTGCGGTCCTTCGGGAACTGGCAGACGGTGGTCGGCGCACTCGTCTATGTCGCCACCTCGGGCCGTGCCGTCGCCCGCTCCCTCAAGGGTCCGCTCGACTGGCTGGTCCCGCCCGTGTTCCGCGCCGCCGAGTACTGCACCGTTCTGATCCTCGCCGCCCGGGCGGAGGTGAACGGAGCCCTTCCAGCGGCTTTCGGCCTGGTGGCCGCAGTCGCCTACCATCACTACGACACGGTGTACCGCATCCGCGGTGACGCCGGAGCGCCCCCGGCCTGGCTGGTGCGCGCCATCGGGGGGCACGAGGGACGGACGCTGCTCGTCACCGTCCTGGCCGTGGTGCTCACCGCCGCGCAGTTCACGGTCGCGCTCACGGTCCTCGCCGTGGCCGTCGCCCTCGTGGTGCTCGTCGAGAGCATCCGCTTCTGGGTGTCCGCTGGGGCACCCGCCGTACACGACGAAGGAGAACCCGCATGATCGGCCTCGTGCTGGCGGCCGGCGCCGGACGGCGTCTGCGCCCCTACACCGACAGCCTGCCCAAGGCGCTGGTGCCGGTGGGGCCCGCGGGCATAGAGGACTCGATCACCGTCCTCGACCTGACCCTCGGCAACTTCGCCGAGATCGGGCTGACCGAGGTCGCGATCATCGTCGGCTACCGCAAGGAGGCCGTCTACGAGCGCAAGGCGGCCCTGGAGCAGAAGTACGGCCTCAAGCTCACCCTGATCGACAACGACAAGGCCGAGGAGTGGAACAACGCCTACTCCCTGTGGTGCGGCCGTGACGCCCTCAAGGACGGCGTGATCCTCGCCAACGGCGACACCGTCCACCCGGTCTCCGTCGAGAAGACCCTGCTCGCCGCCCGCGGCGAGGGCAAGAGGATCATCCTCGCCCTGGACACGGTGAAGAGCCTGGCCGACGAGGAGATGAAGGTCGTCGTCGACCCCGGGAAGGGCATGACGAAGATCACCAAGCTGATGGACCCGGCCGAGGCCACCGGCGAGTACATCGGCGTCACCCTGATCGAGGGCGACGCCGCCCCCGAGCTCGCCGACGCGCTGAAGACGGTCTGGGAGACCGACCCGCAGCAGTTCTACGAGCACGGCTACCAGGAGCTGGTCGACCGCGGCTTCCGGATCGACGTGGCGCCGATCGGCGACGTCAAGTGGGTCGAGATCGACAACCACGACGATCTCGCCCGCGGACGGGAGATCGCGTGCCAGTACTGACGAGGCTCATCCCCTCGCCGGTCGTCGTGGACATCCGCCCGGGTGCCCTGGACGACCTGGCGTGCGTGCTCGCCGACGAGCGCATCTCGCAGTCCGGCCGGCTCGCCATCGCCGTCAGCGGCGGTTCGGGCGCCCGGCTGCGCGAGCGGATCGCGCCGACCCTGCCCGGCGCGAGCTGGTACGAGGTCGGCGGCGGCACCATCGACGACGCGGTCCGGCTGGCGGGCGACATAAAGGCCGGCCGTTACGACGCGGTCGTGGGCCTCGGCGGCGGGAAGATCATCGACTGCGCGAAGTTCGCGGCGGCCCGGGTCGGCCTGCCGCTCGTCGCCGTCGCCACCAACCTCGCCCACGACGGCCTGTGCTCGCCGGTCGCCACCCTCGACAACGACGCGGGCCGCGGCTCGTACGGCGTGCCGAACCCGATCGCGGTGGTCATCGACCTCAACGTGATCCGCGAGGCACCCGCCCGGTTCGTGCGCTCCGGCATCGGCGACGCCGTCTCCAACATCTCCGCGGTCGCGGACTGGGAGCTGGCCAACCAGGTCAACGGCGAGAAGATCGACGGCCTGGCCGCCGCCATGGCCCGGCAGGCCGGCGAGGCGGTGCTCCGGCACCCGGGCGGCGTCGGCGACGACGGCTTCCTCCAGGTGCTGGCCGAGTCGCTGGTCCTCACGGGCATCGCCATGTCCGTGTCGGGCGACTCCCGCCCCTCCTCCGGCGCCTGCCACGAGATCAATCACGCCTTCGACCTGCTCTACCCCAAGCGCGCCGCCGCCCACGGCGAGCAGTGCGGCCTCGGCGCGGCCTTCGCGATGTACCTGCGCGGTGCCCACGAGGAGTCGGCGTACATGGCCCAGGTGCTGCGCCGGCACGGGCTGCCGGTGCTGCCGGAGGAGATCGGCTTCACGGTGGACGAGTTCGTCCGCGCGGTGGAGTTCGCTCCGGAGACCCGGCCCGGCCGCTACACGATCATCGAACACCTCGACCTCAAGACGAACCAGATCAAGGACATCTACGCCGACTATGTCAAGGCCATCGGTAGCTGAACTCCGTCCGGTCGTCCACCCCGCGGGGGTGAAGGACCGGCGCAGCGGTGAGCACTGGATGGGACGCCTCTACATGCGTGAGGTGTCCCTGCGGGTCGACCGCTACCTGGTGAACACCAGGGTCACGCCCAACCAGCTCACGTACCTGATGACCGTCTTCGGCGTGCTCGCGGCCCCGGCGCTCCTGGTGCCGGGGATCTGGGGCGCCGTGCTCGGCGTGGTGTGCGTCCAGATGTACCTGCTGCTGGACTGCGTCGACGGCGAGATCGCGCGCTGGAAGAAGCAGTACTCGCTGAACGGGGTCTACCTGGACCGCGTCGGCGCCTATCTGACCGACGCGGCCGTGCTGGTCGGCCTCGGCCTGCGCGCCGCCGACCTGTGGGGCAGCGGCCGTATCGACTGGCTGTGGGCCTTCCTGGGCACCCTCGCCGCGCTCGGCGCGATCCTCATCAAGGCCGAGACCGACCTGGTCGGCGTCGCCCGGCACCAGGCCGGCAAGCCGCCGGTCAAGGAGGCCGCCGCCGAGATGCGCAGCTCCGGCATGGCGCTGGCCCGCCGTGCCGCCGCCGCGTTCAAGTTCCACCGGCTGATCCTCGGCATCGAGGCCTCGCTGCTCATCCTGCTCCTGGCGATCGTGGACCAGGCCCGCGGCGACCTGTTCTTCACCCGTCTCGGCACGGCCGTCCTCGCCGGCATCGCGATGCTCCAGACCCTGCTGCACCTGGTGTCCATCCTCGCCTCCAGCAGGCTGAAGTGAGCGCGCCCATGAAGGTCGGCGTCGTCGTCATCACCATGGGCAACCGGCCCGACGAGCTGCGGGCCCTGCTCGACTCGGTCGCCAAGCAGGACGGCGACCGGGCCGAGGTGGTCGTGGTCGGCAACGGCTCGCCCGTCCCGGACGTGCCCGACGCCGTACGGACCCTGGAGCTGCCCGAGAACCTGGGCATCCCCGGCGGGCGCAACGTCGGTATAGAGGCCTTCGGGCCGGGCGGCCGTGATGTCGACATATTGCTCTTCCTGGACGACGACGGCCTGCTCGCCCGCCACGACACCGCCGAGCTGTGCCGCGAGGCGTTCGCGGCGGACCCCGAGCTCGGCATCATCAGCTTCCGCATCGCCGACCCCGAGACCGGCGAGACCCAGCGCCGGCACGTGCCCCGGCTGCGTGCCTCCGACCCGATGCGCTCCTCCCGGGTCACCACCTTCCTCGGTGGCGCCAATGCCGTCCGCACCCGCGTCTTCGCGGAGGTCGGCGGGCTGCCGGACGCGTTCTTCTACGCGCACGAGGAAACCGACCTGGCATGGCGGGCCCTCGACGCCGGCTGGATGATCGACTACCGGTCCGACATGGTGCTGTACCACCCGACCACCGCGCCCTCGCGGCACGCGGTCTACCACCGCATGGTCGCCCGCAACCGCGTCTGGCTCGCCCGCCGCAACCTCCCGGCCCCCCTGGTCCCGGTCTACCTCGGGGTCTGGCTGCTGCTCACCCTGCTCCGCCGCCCCTCGCGGCCGGCCCTGAGGGCCTGGTTCGGCGGCTTCCGGGAAGGCTGGACCACCCCGTGCGGTCCCCGCCGCCCGATGCGGTGGCGTACGGTGTGGCGACTCACCCGACTGGGCCGTCCCCCGGTCATCTGACAAGCTCGACCCCGAGAGGGCCGCGACTGTCGGACACCTCATGGACACGCATCCGCCGACGAGGCGGCGCGCAGCAGACGAACCCGAAGACGAAAGTTTCCCCCTGTGAGTGAGACCACGCACGACGGCACGGTCGCGGTCACCGCGGCCCCGTCGCCCGACGCGGGACTGACGGCGGCCGAGCTGGCCGCGAAGTACGGGCTCTCCGTGAGCGGCGCCCGGCCCTCGCTCGGGGAGTACATCCGGCAGCTGTGGGGGCGCCGCCACTTCATCCTCGCCTTCTCCCAGGCGAAGCTGACCGCCCAGTACAGCCAGGCCAAGCTCGGCCAGCTCTGGCAGGTGGCCACGCCGCTGCTGAACGCGGCCGTGTACTACTTCATCTTCGGCGTCATCCTGCACGCCAGCCGGGGCCTGTCCCGGGACGTGTACATCCCGTTCCTGGTCACGGGCGTGTTCGTGTTCACCTTCACGCAGAGCTCGGTCATGTCGGGCGTCCGCGCGATCTCCGGCAACCTCGGCCTCGTGCGCGCCCTGCACTTCCCGCGCGCCTCGCTGCCCGTCTCCTTCTCGCTGCAGCAGCTCCAGCAGCTGCTCTTCTCGATGATCGTGATGTTCATCGTGGCGATCGGCTTCGGCAGCTACCCGGGCCCGTCCTGGCTCCTGATCGTCCCGGTGCTGGTGCTGCAGTTCCTGTTCAACACCGGGCTCGCGATGATCGTGGCCCGGATGGGCGCCAAGACGCCGGACCTCGCCCAGCTGATGCCGTTCCTGCTGCGCACGTGGATGTACGCCTCCGGCGTCATGTTCTCCATCAGCACGATGATGGAGGGCCGTCCCGAGTGGGTGGTCCGCCTGCTCCAGGTGAACCCGGCCGCCGTCTACATGGACCTGATGCGCTTCGCGCTGATCGACGGCTACAGCGCCTCGAACCTGCCGCCGCACGTGTGGGCCATCGCCCTGTTCTGGGCCGTGGCCGTCTTCGCCGGCGGTTTCGTGTACTTCTGGAAGGCGGAGGAGCGGTACGGCCGTGGCTGAGCAGAACACCAGGGACCCGCGCCCGACGGTCATCGCGGACGAGCTGCACATCGTCTACCGGGTCAACGGCGCCAAGACCGGCAAGGGCAGCGCTACGGCGGCCCTGAGCCGCATCCTCAGGCGGGGCTCCGACGACGCGGCGCGGGGCGTGCGCAAGGTGCACGCCGTGCGCGGTGTGTCGTTCACCGCCTACCGCGGCGAGGCCGTCGGCCTGATCGGCTCCAACGGCTCCGGCAAGTCCACCTTGCTGCGTGCCATCGCCGGCCTGCTGCCGGCGGAGAAGGGCAAGGTCTACACCGACGGCCAGCCGTCCCTGCTGGGCGTGAACGCGGCCCTGATGAACGACCTCACGGGCGAGCGGAACGTCATTCTCGGCGGTCTCGCCATGGGCATGTCCCGGGAGCAGATCAAGGAGCGCTACCAGGACATCGTCGACTTCTCCGGCATCAACGAAAAGGGCGATTTCATCACCCTGCCGATGCGCACGTACTCCTCCGGCATGGCGGCCCGGCTGCGTTTCTCCATCGCCGCCGCCAAGGACCATGACGTCCTCATGATCGACGAGGCGCTGGCGACCGGTGACCGCAAGTTCCAGAAGCGTTCCGAAGAACGGATCCGGGAACTGCGCAAAGAGGCCGGAACGGTCTTTCTGGTCAGTCACAACAACAAGTCCATCCGTGACACCTGCAACCGCGTGCTGTGGCTGGAGCGCGGTGAACTGCGGATGGACGGACCGACCGACGAGGTCCTGAAGGAGTACGAGAAGTTCACGGGGAAGTGACCCGTTTCGGCGCAGTACGGACAGGGCCCCGCCGGAATTCGTCCGGCGGGGCCCTCCGTCCGCAAAGGAAACGTCAACTCGCACTGCTGCAAGGAATCTTGGAGCCAATCGGTGTGTTGTTGTGATGCGCAGGACACCCCGACGGTCCGTACTGCGTTGTACAACGTAAGCTGTACCGGTGCCGGAAACCGGCAAGTGGGGCGAAAATGCGCGCCGCCCTTCCTGGGGGTGTCCCTGCGCATTGCGGGGCGGCGTGTCCGAAATAGTGTGTATTGGGTCGGCAGTGTAGAACGGGAGATGTGACGGCAATGGCTACGGAAACTCCCCAGCTCAGCGCAGCATGTGCCGTCCCCGCCCAGGGCTGCCCCCGATGACGGGCACCGCCCCGGCGCCCGACCTGGAACGCGCCACGCTGGACAAGGCCGCGAGCGAGAACTTCCCCGTGGCCCCCTTCTTCCTCCCCAGAGCCTGGCGCGACGACCTCATGGCCGTCTACGGCTTCGCCCGCCTCGTCGACGACATCGGCGACGGCGACCTCGCCCCCGGCGGAGCCGACGCCCGGGCGCTCGGCGTGTCGCCGGCCGGGGCGGCGGACCGGCTGGTCCTCCTCGACGCCTTCGAGGCCGACCTGCGCCGCGTCTTCGACGGCACCCCGCGCCACCCGCTGCTGCGGCGCCTGCAGCCCACTGTCCGCCGCCGCGCGCTGACTCCCGAGCCGTTCCTCGGCCTGATCGCCGCCAACCGCCAGGACCAGCTCGTCACCCGGTACGAGACCTACGACGACCTCCTCGCCTACTGCGAACTGTCGGCCAACCCCGTCGGCCGCCTCGTCCTCGCCGTCACCGGCACCTCGACCCCCGAACGGATCCGGCTGTCCGACGCGATCTGCACCGCACTCCAGATCGTCGAGCACCTCCAGGACGTCGCCGAGGACCTCGGCCGCGACCGGATCTACCTCCCCGCCGAGGACATGAAGCGCTTCCACGTCGAGGAAGCGGACCTCTCCGCGAAAACCACAGGCGCATCGGTGCGCACCCTGGTTGCATACGAAGCACAACGCGCCCGCGATCTGCTGAATGAAGGCGCCCCCCTCGTGGGTAGCGTCCACGGCAGGCTGAAGTTGCTGCTCGCGGGGTTCGTGGCAGGGGGGAAGGCGGCGATCAGGGCGATCGCCGCCGCCGAATACGACGTACTTTCCGGCCCGCCCAGACCCGGCAAGGTCCAGTTGCTGCGTGAGGCGGGCGTGATCCTGCGAGGAGAGGGGTGATCCGGACCGTGGATTCTCCGCCGCACGTGTCCGCACCGGTACTCGCCGCCTACAGCTACTGCGAGGCCGTCACCGGGCAGCAGGCCCGTAACTTCGCGTACGGTATCCGGCTGCTGCCGACGGCCAAGCGACGCGCCATGTCGGCGCTGTACGCGTTCTCCCGGCGCGTGGACGACATCGGCGACGGCGACCTGCCCGGCGAGACCAAGCTGGCACGTCTGGAGGACACCCGGACGCTGCTCGTCCGGGTCCGCGAGGACAAGGTCGGGGAGGACGACACCGACCCGGTGGCCGTCGCCCTCAGCCACGCCGCGCGGGCCTTCCCGATCCCGCTCGGCGGTCTCGACGAGCTGATCGACGGCGTCCAGATGGACGTGCGCGGGGAGACCTACGAGACCTGGGACGACCTCAAGGTGTACTGCCGGTGCGTCGCCGGTGCCATCGGCCGCCTCTCGCTCGGCGTGTTCGGCACCGAGCCGGGCGCGCGCGGCGCCGAACGGGCGGCCGAGTACGCCGACACGCTGGGCCTCGCGCTGCAGCTCACCAACATCCTGCGCGACGTCCGCGAGGACGCCACGGGCGGCCGGACCTATCTGCCCGCCGACGACCTCGCCAAGTTCGGCTGCTCGGCCGGGTTCCACGCGCCGACCCCGCCGGAGGGCTCCGACTTCGCCGGCCTCGTCCACTTCGAAGTGCGGCGCGCCCGGGCTCTGTTCGCCGAGGGCTACCGGCTGCTGCCCATGCTCGACCGGCGCAGCGGCGCCTGTGTGGCCGCGATGGCCGGCATCTACCGCCGGCTGCTGGACCGCATCGAGCGCGACCCGGAGGCCGTGCTGCGCGGCCGGGTCTCGCTGCCCGGCCACGAGAAGGCCTACGTCGCCGTGCGCGGCCTGTCCGGACTCGACACCCGGCACGTGACCCGCCATGTCTCCCGGCGCTCCGTGCGGAGGCGCGCCTGATGGAGCGCACCGAACCGGACGGCAAGCGGCAGGCAACCCTCCGTTGCGGCGTGGCGTCCCTGACTGCGACGGCCGGGCGTGCACCGTTCAACCAGCACGCTCGGCACGCACGGAAGGACGCACGATGAGCGACGGCTCACCCCCCGCACCGGCACCGGCCGACGGCCCGCGGACAGGCCGCAGCGCCGTCGTGGTCGGCGGCGGGCTCGCCGGGATCACCGCGGCGCTCGCCCTCGCCGACGCCGGCGTCCGGGTCACCCTGCTCGAAGGCAGGCCAAGGCTGGGCGGCCTCGCCTTCTCCTTCCAGCGCGGCGAACTGACCGTCGACAACGGACAGCACGTGTACCTGCGCTGCTGCACCGCCTACCGCTGGTTCCTCGACCGCATCGAGGGCGCGGCGCTGGCACCGCTGCAGGACCGCCTGGACGTGCCCGTCGTCGACGTCGCCAAGCCCGAGGGGCGGCGGCTCGGCAGGCTGCGGCGCGACCCGCTGCCCGTCCCCCTCCACCTGGGGCGCAGCCTGGCCGCCTATCCGCATCTCTCGCTCGCCGAGCGCGCGGCCGTCGGGCGGGCCGCGCTCGCGCTGAAGGGGCTCGACCTCACCGATCCAGCTCTGGACACCCAGGACTTCGGCAGCTGGCTGGCCGCGCACGGCCAGTCCGCGCGTGCCGTCGAGGCCCTGTGGGACCTGGTCGGGGTCGCCACGCTCAACGCGGTCGCGGGCGACGCCTCGCTGGGGCTCGCCGCGATGGTGTTCAAGACCGGTCTGCTGTCCGACCCGGGCGCGGCCGACATCGGCTGGGCCCATGTCCCGCTGGGCGAACTGCACGACCGGCTCGCCCGCAAGGCGCTCGACTCCGCGGGCGTGCGTACCGAGGTCCGTACACGCGTCACCTCCGTCCTCAACAACGAGAACGGGGCCTGGAGCGTTCAGGTTCCCGGCGAGACGATTTCCGCGGACGCCGTCGTCCTCGCCGTACCCCAGCGCGAGGCCCACGAACTGCTGCCGGCCGGCGCCCTCGACGACCCCGGGCGGCTGCTGGAGATCGGCACCGCACCGATCCTGAACGTCCACGTCGTCTACGACCGCAAGGTCCTCGCGCGCCCCTTCTTCGCGGCCGTCGGCACCCCCGTGCAGTGGGTGTTCGACCGCAGCCACGCCTCGGGACTGAAGGCGGGACAGTACCTCGCGCTGTCCCAGTCGGCCGCGCAGGACGAGATCGACATGCCGGTCGCCGGCCTCCGCGAGCGCTATCTGCCCGAACTGGAGCGGCTCATCCCGGGCACGCGCACGGCCGAGGTGCTGGACTTCTTCGTGACCCGGGAGCGCACGGCGACGTTCGCCCCCGCCCCCGGCGTCGGGCGGCTGCGGCCCGGCGCCCGCACCAAGGCCCCCGGCCTGTACCTGGCCGGAGCGTGGACCGCCACCGGGTGGCCCGCGACCATGGAGAGCGCGGTCCGCAGTGGAGTGAGCGCGGCCGACGCCGCCCTCAGCACCCTGGGCCGGCCCCGCCCCCGCCACCTCTTCGAGTTCGAGGAGGCGGCCTGATGCCCGGTCTGGAGCATGCGGCAGGCCCCCGCACCCCCGGTACCGCAACAAGAGGAGAGACTGTGCCCACTGTGCCCCCGGCCGCGACGCCCGCTCGGAGGCCCGCGGTGGACGTGACCGCGCTGCTGGAGCGCGGCCGGACCCTGGCCACGCCGGTGCTCCGCGAGGCCGTCGACCGCCTGGCGCCGCCCATGGACACCGTCGCCGCCTACCACTTCGGCTGGATCGACGCCGCCGGCAACCCCGCCGAGGGGGACGGCGGCAAGGCCGTCCGCCCGGCGCTCGCCGTGCTCTCCGCCGAAGTCACCGGCGCCGCACCCGAGGCAGGCGTCCCGGGCGCGGTCGCCGTCGAACTCGTGCACAACTTCTCGCTGCTGCACGACGACCTGATGGACGGCGACGAGCAGCGCCGGCACCGCGACACCGTATGGAAGGTGCACGGTCCCGCCCAGGCCATCCTGGTCGGCGACGCCCTGTTCGCCCTCGCCAACGAGGTCCTGCTGGAGCTCGGGACCGTCGAGGCCGGCCGCGCCACCCGCCGGCTGACCACCGCCACCCGCGCCCTGATCGACGGTCAGGCCCAGGACATCTCCTACGAGCACCGCGACCGCGTCAGCGTCGAGGAGTGCCTGGAGATGGAGGGCAACAAGACCGGTGCCCTGCTCGCCTGCGCCTCCTCCATCGGCGCGGTGCTCGGCGGCGCGGACGACGCCACCGCCGACGCGCTGGAACGGTACGGCTATCACCTCGGCCTCGCCTTCCAGGCCGTGGACGACCTGCTCGGCATCTGGGGCGACCCGGAGGCCACCGGCAAGCAGACCTGGAGCGACCTGCGCCAGCGCAAGAAGTCCCTGCCGGTCGTCGCCGCCCTCGCGGCCGGCGGCCCCGCCTCCGAGCAGCTCGGTGAGATCCTCGCCGCCGACGCCAAGAGCAGCGACTTCGAGAACTTCTCCGAGGAGGAGTTCGCCGCCCGCGCCGCCCTCATCGAGGAGGCCGGCGGCCGCGAGTGGACGGCCGAGGAGGCGCGCCGCCAGCACACCGTCGCCGTCGAGGCCCTCGACGCCGTCGACATGCCGGGCCGGGTGCGGGACTCCTTCACGGCGCTCGCCGACTTCGTCGTCGTACGGAAGAGATGATCACTATCGGCCGGACTTGCCTCGCTTAGTCGCCGGCCGGTGCCGCAGGGATGCGGACACCGGCCGACGGCGGACCCACAGCAGCACGACTCGCACGACTGCACGAAGGGGAAGCCATGACAGCGACGACCGACGGAAGCACCGGGGCGACCCTGCCGCCCCGCGCTGCCGCGGCCAGCGACACCACACTCATCACCCCCGAGGCGGCCGGGGTACAAGAAGCCGCCGCACGCGCCGCACGACGCGCCACCGACTTCCTGCTCGCCACGCAGGACACCGAGGGCTGGTGGAAGGGCGACCTGGAGACCAACGTCACCATGGACGCCGAGGACCTGCTGCTCCGTCAGTTCCTGGGCATCCTGGACGAGCACACCGCGCAGGCCGCCGCCACGTTCATCCGCGGTGAGCAGCGCCCGGACGGCACCTGGGCCACCTTCCACGGCGGCCCCGGCGAACTGTCGGCCACCGTCGAGGCGTACGTCGCCCTGCGCCTGGCCGGCGACGCGCCCGACGCCCCGCACATGGCGAAGGCCTCCGCCTGGATCCGCGAGCGCGGCGGCATCGCCGCCGCCCGGGTCTTCACCCGGATCTGGCTCGCCCTGTTCGGCTGGTGGAAGTGGGAGGACCTGCCCGAACTCCCGCCGGAGCTCATCTACTTCCCCACGTGGTTCCCGCTCAACATCTACAACTTCGGGTGCTGGGCGCGGCAGACCATCGTGCCGCTCACCATCGTCTCCGCCAAGCGCCCGGTGCGCCCGGCGCCGTTCGCGCTGGACGAGCTGCACACCGACCCGGCCAACCCGAACCCGCCGCAGCCGCTCGCCCCGGTGGCGAGCTGGGACGGCCTCTTCCAGCGGCTCGACAAGGTTGTCCGCGGCTACCGCAAGGTCGCGGTGCGCCGGCTGCGCAGGGCCGCGATGAACTCGGCGGCCCGCTGGATCATCGAGCGGCAGGAGAACGACGGCTGCTGGGGCGGCATCCAGCCCCCGGCCGTGTACTCGGTCATCGCCCTGCACCTGCTCGGTTACGACCTGGAGCACCCGGTGCTGCGCGAGGGCCTCGCCTCGCTGGATCGATTCGCCGTCTGGCGCGAGGACGGCGCCCGGATGATCGAGGCCTGCCAGTCCCCGGTGTGGGACACCTGCCTGGCCACCATCGCCCTCGTGGACGCCGGACTGCCGGTGGACCACCCGCAGCTGGTCAGGGCGGCCGACTGGATGCTCGGCGAGGAGATCGTCCGGCCCGGCGACTGGGCCGTGCGGCGGCCCCAGCTTCCCCCGGGCGGATGGGCCTTCGAGTTCCACAACGACAACTACCCGGACATCGACGACACCGCCGAGGTCGCCCTCGCGCTGCGCAGGGTCCGCCACCACGACCCCGAGCGCGTGGACCACGCGATCGCGCGGGCCGTCCGCTGGAACCTCGGGATGCAGTCCAGGAACGGCGGCTGGGGCGCCTTCGACGTCGACAACACCAGCCCGTTCCCGAACCGGCTGCCGTTCTGCGACTTCGGCGAGGTCATCGACCCGCCGTCCGCGGACGTCACCGCGCACGTCGTGGAGATGCTCGCCGCCGAGGGCCTGGCCCACGACCCGCGCACCCGGCGCGGAATCGACTGGCTGCTCGCCGAACAGGAGCCCGACGGCTCGTGGTTCGGCCGCTGGGGCGTCAACTACATCTACGGCACCGGGTCGGTCGTCCCCGCACTCACCGCGGCGGGACTGCCCGGCTCGCACCCCGCGATCCGGCGGGCCGTGGTCTGGCTGGAGAGCGTCCAGAACGACGACGGCGGCTGGGGCGAGGACCTGCGCTCCTACAAGCACGTCAAGGAGTGGAGCGGCCGCGGCGCCTCCACCGCCTCGCAGACCGCGTGGGCGTTGATGGCCCTGCTCGCGGCGGGGGAGAAGGACTCCAAGGCCGTCGAGCGCGGCGTCCAGTGGCTGGCCGGGACCCAGCGGGAGGACGGCAGCTGGGACGAGCCGTACTTCACCGGCACCGGCTTCCCCTGGGACTTCTCCATCAACTACCACCTCTACCGGCAGGTCTTCCCGCTCACCGCGCTCGGCCGGTACCTGCACGGCGACCCCTTCGAGCGCAAGCTGCTCGCCCGCCCGAGGAAGACCTCCCCGCAGGCCGAGGGGGACTGAATTGAACGACCAGCCCGCCCCGGCCCCGCTGCTGATCGCCTGCGCGCTCGGCATCGAGCACCTCGCCCTGCGCACCGGCGACCGCGGCGGTGCCGGCGGGCCGGTGACCTTCGTCCGCACGGGCATGGGGCCTCGTGCGGCGGAACGCTCCGTCACCCGGCTCCTGGCCGGCCCGGCACCGGCCGACACGGCCGTGCTGGCCACCGGCTTCTGTGCCGGGCTGGCCCCCGGGATGCACCCCGGCGACCTGGTCGTCGCCGAGGAGACCCGGGACCCGCGCGGGACCGTCCCGTGCGTGGGCACCGAACTACTGGTCAAGGAACTCGTGCGCCTGCTGCCCGGACGCACCGTCCACACCGGACCGCTCACCGGCTCCGACCACGTGGTCAGGGGACCCGAGCGGTCCGACCTGCTCGCCACCGGCGCGATCGCGGTCGACATGGAGTCGGCGGCCACGCTGCTGGCGGCCGTGCGCACGGGCGAGCGCCCGGTCGCGGCCGTCCGGGTGGTCGTGGACGCTCCCGAACACGAACTCGTCCGGATCGGCACGGTGCGCGGGGGGATATCAGCCTTCCGTGTTCTCCGTTCCATCCTTCCCGCATTTTTCGAATGGCACCGTTCTTTGCTGCTCCCCCGGAGGTGAGCCAGATGGCCATGCCGTTGCGTCAGTCCATCAAGGTCGCTACATACCTGGCCGAACAGAAGCTCCGCAAGCGGGACAAGTTCCCGCTCATCGTCGAGCTGGAACCGCTCTTCGCCTGCAATCTGAAGTGCGAGGGCTGCGGCAAGATCCAGCACCCGGCCGGTGTGCTCAAGCAGCGCATGCCGGTGGCCCAGGCCGTGGGCGCGGTGCTGGAGTCCGGTGCGCCGATGGTGTCCATCGCGGGCGGTGAGCCCCTGATGCACCCCCATATCGACGAGATCGTCCGCCAGTTGGTGGCGAGGCGGAAATACGTCTTCCTGTGCACCAACGCGATGCTGCTGCGCAAGAAGATCGACAAGTTCAAGCCCTCCCCCTACTTCGCCTTCGCCGTGCACATCGACGGTCTGCGGGAGCGGCACGACGAGTCCGTCGCGAAGGAGGGTGTGTTCGACGAGGCGGTGGAGGCCATCAAGGAGGCCAAGCGGCGCGGCTTCCGGGTGACCACCAACTCCACCTTCTTCAACACCGACACCCCGCAGACCATCGTCGAGGTGCTCAACTTCCTCAACGACGACCTCAAGGTCGACGAGATGATGATCTCGCCCGCCTACGCCTACGAGAAGGCGCCCGACCAGGAGCACTTCCTCGGCGTCGAGCAGACCCGGGAGCTGTTCAGGAAGGCCTTCGCGGGCGGCAACCGCCAGAAGTGGCGGCTCAACCACTCCCCGCTCTTCCTGGACTTCCTGGAGGGCAAGGTCGACTTCCCGTGCACCGCGTGGGCGATCCCGAACTATTCGCTCTTCGGCTGGCAGCGTCCCTGCTACCTGATGAGCGACGGGTACGTGCCGACGTACCGGGAACTCGTCGAGGAGACCGACTGGGACAAGTACGGCCGTGGAAAGGACCCGCGGTGCGACAACTGCATGGCGCACTGCGGTTACGAGCCGACCGCCGTGCTCGCCACCATGGGCTCCCTGAAGGAGTCGCTGCGGGCGATGCGCGAGACCGTCTCCGGAAACCGGGAGTGACGCGATGACCGCTGTTCCCTTGGGCGTTCCGGAGGTGCCGGCCCGTCCGGTGGCGCCGCGGCGCGTGTCGCGGCAGATCCAGGTCGGGCCGGTGGCGGTCGGGGGCGGCGCCCCGGTGTCGGTGCAGTCGATGACGACGACCCGTACGTCGGACGTGGGCGCCACCCTCCAGCAGATCGCGGAACTCACCGCGTCCGGCTGCCAGATCGTCCGCGTCGCCTGCCCCACGCAGGACGACGCGGACGTCCTCGCGACCATCGCCCGCAAGTCGCAGATCCCGGTGATCGCGGACATCCACTTCCAGCCGAAGTACGTCTTCGCCGCCATCGAGGCGGGCTGTGCCGCGGTCCGTGTGAACCCGGGCAACATCAAGAAGTTCGACGACCAGGTGAAGGAGATCGCGCGCGCCGCGGGGGACCACGGCACCCCGATCCGGATCGGCGTCAACGCCGGCTCCCTCGACCGGCGGCTGCTCCAGAAGTACGGCAAGGCCACCCCCGAGGCGCTGGTCGAGTCCGCCCTGTGGGAGGCCTCGCTCTTCGAGGAGCACGGCTTCCGCGACATCAAGATCTCCGTCAAGCACAACGACCCGGTCGTGATGATCGAGGCCTACCGGCAGCTCGCCGAGCGGTGCGACTACCCGCTGCACCTCGGTGTGACCGAGGCCGGCCCGGCCTTCCAGGGCACGATCAAGTCGGCGGTCGCCTTCGGCGCGCTGCTCTCCCGGGGCATCGGGGACACGATCCGGGTGTCGCTGAGCGCCCCGCCGGCCGAGGAGGTCAAGGTCGGCATCCAGATCCTGGAATCCCTGGGTCTGCGCCAACGGCGCCTGGAGATCGTCTCCTGTCCGTCCTGCGGCCGGGCCCAGGTGGACGTGTACAAGCTGGCCGAGGAGGTCACGGCGGGCCTGGACGGCATGGAGGTGCCGCTCAGGGTCGCGGTGATGGGGTGCGTGGTCAACGGTCCGGGCGAGGCCCGGGAGGCCGACCTCGGCGTCGCCTCGGGCAATGGCAAGGGGCAGATCTTCGTCAAGGGCGAGGTCATCAAGACCGTCCCCGAATCGAAGATCGTGGAGACGCTCATCGAGGAGGCCATGAAGCTCGCCGAGCGGACGAGCCCCGCGGAACAGGTGAGTTGAGGAAACGCACAGATCGAGAGGGGGCCCGAGCGTGACCATTCTGGAGAACATCCGGGGACCACGCGACGTGAAGGCGCTGTCCGAGGCGGAACTCGGCGAACTGTCCGAAGAAATACGTGAGTTCCTGGTGAACGCGGTGTCGAGGACCGGCGGTCACCTCGGGCCGAATCTGGGCGTGGTGGAACTCACCGTCGCGCTCCACCGGGTATTCGAGTCACCGGTCGACCGCATCCTGTGGGACACCGGCCACCAGAGCTATGTGCACAAGCTGCTGACGGGACGGCAGGACTTCTCGAAGCTGCGCGGCAAGGGCGGCCTGTCCGGCTACCCCTCGCGCGAGGAGTCCGAGCACGACGTCATCGAGAACAGCCACGCCTCCACCGCGCTCGGCTGGGCGGACGGCCTCGCCAAGGCCAACCAGGTGCAGGGGGAGAAGGGCCATGTGGTCGCGGTCATCGGCGACGGCGCGCTGACCGGCGGCATGGCCTGGGAGGCGCTCAACAACATCGCCGCGGCCAAGGACCGGCCGCTGATCATCGTCGTCAACGACAACGAACGCTCGTACGCCCCCACCATCGGCGGCCTCGCCAGCCATCTGGCCACCCTGCGCACCACCGACGGCTACGAGAAGGTTCTCGCCTGGGGCAAGGAGGTGCTCCAGCGCACCCCGGTCGTCGGCGGCACCCTCTACGAGTCCCTGCACGGCGCCAAGAAGGGCTTCAAGGACGCCTTCGCCCCGCAGGGCATGTTCGAGGACCTGGGCCTGAAGTACCTCGGTCCGATCGACGGCCACGACATCAAGGCCGTCGAGTCGGCGCTGCGGCGGGCGAAGCGCTTCCACGGTCCCGTCCTGGTCCACTGCCTCACCGTCAAGGGCCGCGGCTACGAGCCCGCCCTCGCGCACGAGGAGGACCACTTCCACAGCGTCGGCGTGATGGACCCGCTGACCTGCGCACCGCTGACACCGTCCACGGGGCCCTCCTGGACCTCCGTGTTCGGTGAGGAGATGGTGCGGATCGGCGAGGAGCGGGACGACGTCGTCGCCATCACGGCCGCCATGCTGCACCCGGTCGGCCTGGGGAAGTTCGCCGAACGCTTCCCGGACCGGGTGTGGGACGTGGGCATCGCCGAGCAGCACGCGACCGTCTCCGCGGCCGGCCTCGCGACCGGAGGGCTGCACCCGGTCGTCGCCGTCTACGCCACCTTCCTCAACCGGGCCTTCGACCAGCTGCTCATGGACGTCGCCCTGCACCGGTGCGGGGTGACCTTCGTGCTGGACCGGGCCGGTGTCACCGGCACCGACGGAGCCTCCCACAACGGCATGTGGGACATGTCCGTGCTGCAGGTCGTCCCCGGCCTGCGGATCGCCGCGCCGCGCGACGCGGGCCGGCTGCGGGCACAGCTGCGCGAGGCGGTCGCCGTGGACGACGCGCCCACCCTGGTCCGCTTCCCGAAGGAGTCCGTGGGCCCGGACATCCCCGCGGTCGGCCGAGTCGGAGACATGGACGTCCTGCACCGCGCCGAACGTCCCGAGGTGCTGCTGGTGGCCGTCGGCGTGATGGCGTCGGTGTGCCTCCAGGCCGCCGAACTGCTGGAGTCCCGCGGCATCGGCTGCACCGTGGTGGACCCGCGCTGGGTCAAGCCCGTCGACCCCGCGCTGCCCGCGCTCGCGGCCGGGCACCGGCTGGTGGCCGTGGTCGAGGACAACAGCCGTGCCGGGGGCGTCGGTTCGGCCGTGGCGCTGGCCCTCGGCGATGCCGACGTGGACGTGCCGGTGCGGCGGTTCGGCATTCCGGAGCAGTTCCTGGCGCATGCCAAGCGCGGCGAGGTACTCGCCGACATCGGCCTGACGCCCGTCGAGATCGCCGGGCGGATCGGCGCGAGCCTCGCGGCGCGGGGCGTCACCGGTGCGGCCGCGAGCGCCGAGAATGGCGGTACCGGGGCCCCGGCGCCGTCCGGGCCGGTCGCGCCCACGCGGCGGTAGCCGCATGCATCACCATGGCCCGGCGCCCCTTCGGGGCGCTGACGAGGAGGTTGAATGAGCACCGAGTTCGACCTGGGCGCTCTGCTCGCCGAGCGCGGAGCCGAACGCTACGAGCTGCACGCCAGGCACCTCAACCCGCAGCTCCCGCGCATGCTGCACACCATCGGCTTCGACAAGGTCTACGAGCGCGCCGAGGGAGCGCACTTCTTCGACGCGGACGGCAACGACTACCTGGACATGCTCGCCGGGTTCGGGGTGATGGGCCTGGGCCGTCACCACCCGGTCGTCCGCAAGGCGCTGCACGACGTCCTGGACCTGGACCTCGCCGACCTCACCCGCTTCGACTGCCAGCCGCTGCCCGGCCTGCTGGCGGAACGGCTCCTCACGCACAGCCCGCACCTGGACCGGGTGTTCTTCGGCAACAGCGGCACCGAGGCGGTCGAGACGGCCCTGAAGTTCGCCCGGTACGCCACCGGCAGGCCCCGTGTCCTGTACTGCGACCACGCCTTCCACGGTCTGACCACCGGCTCCCTGTCGGTCAACGGCGAGAGCGGCTTCCGCGACGGGTTCGCTCCGCTGCTGCCCGACACCGCCGTACCGCTCGGCGATCTGGACGCGCTCGCCCGGGAGCTGAAGAAGGGCGACGTGGCCGCCCTGATCGTGGAGCCGATCCAGGGCAAGGGCGTCCACGAGGCCCCGCCCGGCTATCTGCGGGCCGCGCAGGAACTGCTGCACAAGCACAAGGCCCTGCTGATCGCCGACGAGGTGCAGACCGGCCTCGGCCGCACCGGTGACTTCTACGCCTACCAGCACGAGGACGGCGTCGAACCGGACCTGGTGTGTGTGGCCAAGGCGCTGTCCGGCGGCTATGTGCCGGTCGGTGCCACGCTCGGCAAGGAGTGGATCTTCAAGAAGGTCTACTCGTCCATGGACCGCGTGCTGGTGCACTCGGCCAGCTTCGGCGCCAACGCCCAGGCCATGGCCTGCGGGCTCGCCGTGCTGTCGGTCATGGAGAACGAGCAGATCGTCGCCGGTGTACGCAGGACGGGCGAGCTGCTCAAGTCCCGGCTCACCGCGCTGATCGACACCTACGAGCTGCTTGCCGACGTCCGCGGCCGGGGTCTGATGATCGGCATCGAGTTCGGCAAGCCGTCCTCGCTGAAGCTGCGCGGCCGGTGGACCATGCTGCAGGCGGCCCGCAAGGGTCTGTTCGCGCAGATGGTCGTCGTTCCGCTGCTGCAGAAGCACCGGATCCTCACCCAGGTCTCCGGTGACCACCTGGAGGTGATCAAGCTCATTCCGCCGCTGGTCGCCGACGAGGCCGACGTGGAGCGGTTCGTGGCCGCCTTCACCGCGGTGATGGAGGACGCGCACAGCGGCGGCGGCCTGATGTGGGACTTCGGCAAGACACTGATCAAACAGGCGGTGGCCAACCGCTGACCCCGAAGCGGCGCGGCCGGGCGGTTTTGCCTGAGAGGCAAGAAAATTGCCGGTGAGGCAAAAATCGGGCTCAATGGAGGCATGAACGCCTCAGACACCGCGCCGCCGCCGGCTCCGGACGACGGCCTCCCCGCCGTCGCACCGCAGCTGCGCGCTCTGCGCCGGCGCGCGGGCCTCACGCTGGAGGCCGCGGCCCGTGCCGCCGGCCTCTCACCGGCCCACCTCTCCCGCCTGGAGACCGGGCACCGGCAGCCGTCGCTGCCGATGCTGCTCGCGCTCGCCCGTATCTACGGTACGACGGTCTCCGAACTGCTCGGCGAGTCGGTCGGCGATCAGCACGCGATCGTGCGGGCCGCCGACATGGAACCGACCCGGGCGGGCGGGTGGACGTACGTCCAGGCCGGGGCGCCCGGCCGCGGGATGCAGGCCCTGCGGGTACGGGTGCCGTACGGCTCACAGGGCGACATCGTGCGGGTCCACCCCGGTGAGGAGTGGCTCCACGTCCTCGGGGGACGCCTGCGGCTGCGGCTCGGGGACACCGTGCATCTGCTCGGGCCCGGTGACAGCGCGCACTTCGACTCCCTCACCCCGCACCGCCTCGCCGCCGAGGACCACGACGGCGTGGAGCTGCTGTTCGTCCACACCCTGCTGCAGAGTCCCACGGCCACGCTGTGCCTGGGCCCGCTGACCGGAGAGCTGCCATGAGCAACTTCGAAGAGAAATTCCCCCGTGCCCTGTGGATCCGACTGCTCATCTACATCGCCCTCGGGCATGTCCTGGCGGCGTTCCTCTACCTGCTGTTCGCGGTGGGCGCCAAGGGCTGACCCCGGCCCGCGGGCCGAGGCCGTCCGTCGTCAGTCCAGCAGACGTTCGCGCAGCCGCTCGCGCGACTCGGGGGCGAGGGCGAGGCCCTGCGCCAGATAGGCCTCGACGCCGCCCCACGTCTCCTCGATGCTCGCGAAGGCCGCCTCCAGATACTCGGCGCGGGCGTCGAACAGCGGGCTGAGCAGGTCCATCACCTCGGGGGTGTACGCGGTGTCCGCGCTGCCGCTGCGGCGGACCCTGTAGCGGCGGTGCTTGGCGTTGGACTCCAGGTAGTCGGCGACGATCGCCTCGCGCTCGACCCCCAGGGCGAGCAGGGTGACGGCGATGGAGATGCCCGCGCGGTCCTTGCCGGCCGCGCAGTGCATCAGGGCGGGGACGCTGTCGTCGGCGAGCGCGTGCAGCACCCGGGAGTGCTCGGCGGTGCGCTCCTTGACGATCTTCCGGTAGGAGGCGGTCATCCGGGCCGCCGCCTTGCCGTCGTCGAGGATCGCGCGCAGCTGGTCGAGGTCGCCGTCGCGGACCATCTTCCAGAACTCGGCGCCGTCGGCCGGGTCGCTCAGCGGCAGGTTCACATTGCGCACGCCGGGGAGCTCGACATCGGGGCCCTCCAGCTTCTGGTCGGCCGCGTTGCGGAAGTCGAAGACGGTGTGCAGCTCCAGGGAGGCGAGAAAGGCCGCGTCCTCCTCGGTCGCGTGCGCGAGATGGCCGCTGCGGAACAGCACTCCGTGGCGCACCCGCCGCCCGTCCACGGTGGGCAGTCCGCCCACGTCCCGGAAGTTGCGGACTCCGGCCAGCTCCGGCTCGGTCGACGGGACCTGCTGCGTCACGGGGGCTCCTCCCGGTCGGCCCCGCCGACGCGGCTCGTCGACGGGCGCTCCGTCGACGATACGACATCGATTACCTCGGGCAATGAGTTGTCCACAGGCATTGTCAGGCAGGTGCGCGGCCCACGATGATGTTGGTACTTGAGCGTATCTGTGGGCACCTGTGAGGTCTCGATGGTGGACATCGCCGAAGACGGTCGTACCTGGCTCCTGTCGGGCCCCGGCAGCAGCTACGCCCTGCATCTCACCGACGCGGACGAACTGCTCCACCTGCACTGGGGGCCGCGCATCGCCCTCGCCGACGCCGAGGCGCTCGCGGTGCGCCCGCTGCCCGCCTACCGGCCCTTCGAGTCGCCGCTCGACGGCCGCGAGGAGTACCCCGTCGAGGGCGGTCCCCGGTTCGTCCGGCCCGCCCTGTCCGTACGCACCGAGGAGCGGCGCGGCACCGAGTGGCGCTTCGTGTCGTACGCCACGGAGGGCGACGGGCTGCGGCTGCGCTTCGACGACGACGGCGTGGGCATCACGCTGCACCACCGGATGCGCGGCGACGTCGTCGAGCGCTGGGTGACCGTCGAGAACGGCGGCCGCACGCGCGTGGAGCTGCTGCGGGCCGACGCGGCCACCTGGACGCTGCCCGACCGCGAGGGCTGGCGGCTGTCCCAGCTGCACGGCCGCTGGGCCGCCGAGTCCCGGCTCACCACCGCCCCCCTCGGCTACGGCGAGAAGGTCATCGGCAGCCGCCGCGGCCACACGGGCCACCAGCACCTGCCCTGGGTGGCCCTGGACACCGACGCCACCGAGGAACACGGCGAGGTCTACGGCTGCGCGCTCGGCTGGTCCGGCTCCTGGCGCATCGCGGTGGCCCAGCTCCCCGACGCGCGCGTGCAGATCACCGGCGGCGCCGGGTACGACGACTCGGGCCTGCTCCGCCTCGAGCCCGGGGAGTCGTACACCACCCCGGTCTTCGCGGGCCTGTGGAGCGACGGCGGTTTCGGCGGCGCGAGCCGGGCCTGGCACGCCTACCAGCGCGCCCACGTCATCCCGGACGCCGGGCGGGACCGGCCCGTGCTCTTCAACTCCTGGGAGGCGACCGGCTTCGACATCTCCGAGGAACAGCAGGCCGCCCTCGCCCGGCGGGCCGCGGAGATCGGCGTCGAGCTGTTCGTGGTGGACGACGGCTGGTTCGGTGCCCGCACCAGCGACCGCGCCGGCCTCGGCGACTGGACGCCCAACCCCGGCCGGTTCCCGCACGGCGTCAAGCCCCTCGCCGACCACGTGCACGGCCTGGGCATGCGGTTCGGCATCTGGGTCGAGCCCGAGATGGTCAACCCGGACAGTGAGCTGTACCGCGCCCACCCCGACTGGGTGCAGTACCAAACGGGACGTAAGCGGACAGAGCTGCGCAATCAGCTTGTACTCAACCTCGCGCGTGAGGACGTCCGGGAGTACCTGTGGGAGCGGCTGGACGCCCTGCTCTCCAGTGCCCCGATCGACTACGTGAAGTGGGACTTCAACCGCTGCTTCACCGACGCGGGCTGGCCCGGGGAGGCGTACCCGCAGCGCCTGTGGGTGGACCACGTCCGCGCCCTGTACGCCCTGCTGGACCGGCTGCGGGCGGCGCACCCCGGGGTCGCCTTCGAGTCCTGCTCGGGCGGCGGCGGCCGGATCGACCTCGGCGTGCTCGCCCGCACCGACCAGGTGTGGACCTCCGACAACACCGACCCCCTGGACCGGCTCGCCATCCAGCACGGCTTCACGCAGATCCACCCCGCGCGCGTGATGGCCGCCTGGGTCACCGACAGCCCCAACACCCAGCTCAACGGGCGGGTCAGCTCGCTGCGGTTCCGGTTCGTCAGTGCCATGGCGGGCGTACTCGGGGTCGGGGGCGACCTGACGGAGTGGAGCGCACGGGAGCTGGCCGAGGCGCGGCACTGGGTGGAGCTGTACAAGGAGATCCGCCCGGTGGTCCAGCACGGCGACCTGTACCGGCTCAGGCCCCCGGCGGGCGGCCTGAGCGCCGTGCAGTACGTCCGGGGGGAGGAGTCCGTCGTCCTCGCCTGGCTCCAGGCGCAGCGCTACGGCGAGCCGGTGCCGGCGGTGCGGCTGCGCGGACTCGACCCCACAGCATCGTACGAATGCCGCGAAACGGGTGAAGTGCACCGGGGTGCGGTACTCCTGCACCACGGACTCCATCCGCAACTCAAGGGTGACCTGGATGCGACGGTTCTCCGGTTGCGTCGCATCTGAGCTGTATGTCCGGATCGGCACCTTCATTCCAACTCGTGGTGGAGCAGGGGAGGGTGGGGAGCGGACGCGTGAGCAGTGTCATATCCGTGACCGTGCGTCGCGCGTCATGTCCACGTAATGACCGCACGGACCAGGGGAATTGAAAGAGTGTCGCGTGCGGGAACGCACTCTGGGTGACGGTGAACTCCCGTAACCGATCATCCGAAACCCGCACAACGGGAACCACTCGCTTGTTTCCACGCGTCCCGCTCGCTTACTTTCGCCACCGATCCGGACGGAACGCCGAATCCTGCCGCCGCCCGGAGTCCCACACACATGACCCGCGTCGGCAGGAGCGGGGGACCCACCAGGCACGACTGCCTGTCCCGGTCTCCGCGACAGGCCAGGGGTGCAGCCGTGCGCGCACGGCCGGGCAGCTCCAGCCCGAACCCGACAGCTGACCTCGCAGGCGCCGGAGAGGAATCGCGCCATGCCCGCCAAGGGTAAGCACCGACGTCCCAAGCCCCCGCGTCTTTCCCGCTCCATCGCCGTCGCCGGAACCGGTGGCGCCGCCCTGGCCCTCCCGCTCCTCGGGGCCACCGGAGCACACGCCGCCACCCCCGCCCAGTCCCCGTCCGGAACGGCCGTGCGAACCCTTCCGGAAACGGTGAGGACCGCCGCGCAGCCGGACCCGGGTGCGCGCCACTACACCGTGCGCAGCGGCGACTGCCTCGCCACGATCGCCGAGTCGCAGCATGTCGGCGGCGGCTGGCAGCGGCTCTACGACGACAACCGCCAGGCCGTCGGCGCCGACCCGTCGCTCATCCACCCCGGCCTGGAGCTCACCCTCGGCGGGAAGGCCGCGCCGGCCCGAGCCGAGTCCACCGCCCCGCAGTCCGCCCCGGCCGCCCCCTCCCGGCCGGCCGCCCCGAAGCCCGCCGAGACCCCCGCCCCGGCCCGGACCTCCGCCCCGGCCCCCGCCCGGACCTCCGAACCGGCCGCGTCCGGCACCGCGCGGAGCGCCGCCGGGTACACCCTCCCGGTGGCCGGCGCCACCATCGGTACCGGCTACCACGTGGCCGGCAGCATGTGGTCCAGCGGCTACCACACCGGCGTCGACTTCGTCGTACCGACCGGCACGCCCCTCAAGGCCGTCGCCGCCGGCACGGTCGTCTCCGCGGGCTGGGGCGGCGCGTACGGCAACCAGGTCGTCCTCAAGCTCGAGGACGGCCACTTCGCCCAGTACGCCCACCTGTCGCAGCTCTCCGTCTCGGCCGGCCAGACCGTGACCGCGGGTCAGCAGGTCGGCCTGTCCGGCGCCACCGGCAACGTGACGGGCCCGCACCTGCACTTCGAGATCCGCACCACCCCGGACTACGGCTCCGACCTCGACCCCGTCGGCTACCTCCGCGGCCACGGCGTCGCCGTCGGCTGACGGCCGGCTCCCCGCACCACCCGCCTGACACGCCGCCGAAGGCCGGACCCCCGATCCCCGGGTCCGGCCTTCGTCGCGCCTGGCCCCAACAGCCCCGTGAGCACCCCTATTCCTGATATCGCAAACTCTTTAAGGGTGTCTCATCTCACCGTTCGTCAACCCCTGCCTACGGTCGCGTAGGTCACATCCGAAGGTGAATCATGGTCCGACGTGGCAGACGATTCGAAGAGTGACATCAGATCAGAGATCGGGTCGTACGTGGCGGTGGGGGACAGCTTCACCGAGGGCGTCGGCGACCTTGGGCCCGACGGGGCGTTCGTGGGCTGGGCCGACCGGTTCGCGGTGCTGCTCGCCGACCGGCGCCCCGAGGGCGACTTCCAGTACACCAACCTCGCGGTACGCGGGAAACTGCTGGACCAGATCATGGCCGACCAGCTCCCGCAGGCCGTCGACCTGGCCCCGGACCTGGTCTCCTTCTGCGCGGGCGGCAACGACATCATCCGCCCGGGCACCGACCCCGACGAGGTGGCCGAGCGCTTCGAGCGCGCCGTGGCCCAGCTGACCGAGGTCGCCGGCACCGTGCTGGTGACGACCGGCTTCGACACCCGTGGCGTCCCCGTGCTCAAGCACCTGCGCGGCAAGATCGCCACCTACAACGGGCACGTCCGGGCCATCGCCGACCGGTACGGCTGCCCCGTGCTCGACCTGTGGTCCCTGAAGTCCGTGCAGGACCGCAGGGCCTGGGACAGCGACCGGCTGCACCTCTCGCCCGAGGGGCACACGCGCGTGGCGCTGCGGGCCGGACAGGCCCTCGGCCTGGACGTCCCGGCCGACCCGGAGCAGCCGTGGCCGCCGCTGCCGCCCCGGGGCACCCTGGAGGTCCGCCGTGACGACGTCCAGTGGGCGCGCGAATTCCTCGTCCCCTGGATCGGGCGGCGGCTGCGCGGCGAGTCCTCCGGCGACCACGTGACCGCCAAGGGCGCGCTGTCGCCGGACGACATCAAGATGCGCATCGCCTCCGTGGCCTGACACCGCGGGGACGCGCCGGGCCGCCCCGCACCCCTGGTGCGGGGCGGCCCGGCGCGCATGCTCACCGCTCTCGGTCGGTCAACGCCTGCCGTTCCAGGCCCAGTTCCCGGGCGAGGGCGTCGTCCACCCACTCCTGCGCCCGGGACCGCGCCACCGCGCCCGGGTACGACGTCAGCTGCACCGCCAGCCCGTCCAGCAGCGCCGTCAGCCGCAGCGCCGTACCGGCCGGGTCCGGGCACACGAACTCGCCGGCCGTCACGCCCTCGGCGATGACCTCGGTGATCGCCGCCTTCCACTGCCTGTCCAGGTCCCGGCTGACCTCCCGCAGGGCCGGCTCGCGCAGGGCCACGGCCCAGCCCTCGATCCACAGCCGCCAGCCCTTCGCCTGGCCGGTCGGCGCGTACCAGCGCACCGCGGCCCGCAGCCGGCGCAGCGCGGTGGTCCGCCGGCCCAGCAGCTTGCGCAGGTGCGCGAGGTCACCCTCGGCCGCATACGTGAACGCTGCGGCGACCAGCCTCTCCTTCGTGGAGAAGTGGTACAGCACCAGCGCGTTGCTCACACCGAGCGCCGCGGCCACGTCGGCGATCCTGACCGCCGCCACGCCCCGCTCCTCGATCTGCCCGATGGCAGCCCGCAGCAGTTCCTCCCGCCGCTCCGCCACGCTCAACCGCACTCTCGCCACGCGGTCACACTAGTCGCTGATCCCGCTGCCGCCGAAGCCGCCGGATCCGTCAGCGATACCAGCCGAAGCGCTCCGCGATCACCGGCAGCCGGTCGCTCACGAGGGCGTGCGCCGCCGCGCGCGGGGTCGTCCCGTCGGTCTCCGCACGGTCGAGCATCAGGCCGACCAGGTCGCGCATCGAACGGCGGACACGCGCGAACGCCTCGTCGGCGTCCGCCCCGATGTCGCCGAACAGGGTCCACCACCACCACGCGTTCGTCCCGGAATTGACCACCACGTCCGGCAGCACCGTCACCCCGCGGGCGGCCAGCAGCGCCTCCGCCTCCGGTACGACGGGCATGTTGGCGGCCTCCACGATCCAGCGCGCCCGGACCAGTTCCTGGCCGGCGCCGTCGACCGCGTACGACACGGCGGCCGGCACCAGCACCTCCGCCTCCGTGGCCAGCCACGCGTCGCCGGGCAGTTCCCGGTCCTCGGGGCGCAGCGCGCCGCGGTCGACGGTGCCGTGACCGTCCCGGGCCCTCAGCAGCGCCTCCACGTCCAGCCCCGCCGGGTTGGCGATCGTGCCCTTGAGGTCGGCGACGGCCACCACCGTCAGGCCCGCCCGGGCGAGGAAGCGCGCGGTGGCCCCGCCCATCGTGCCGAGACCCTGCACGGCGACCCGGGTGCCCGGGTACGGCACCGCCGCCCGGTCCAGGACCGCCAGCACCGACTCGGCCACCCCGCAGCCGCCGGCCAGTTCACCCAGGCCGATGCCGTCCACCTCCACCGCGAAGGCGTCCGCGAGCCGCTTCCGGGCCGCCGACTCGTCGTCCAGCAGCGGATACACCGCCTGGATGGACGAGACCAGACCCGCCTCCGCCGCCGCGCGGTCCACCAGGTCCTGGCTGAGGCCCAGATCCTCACCGGTGGCCCAGCAGCTCTCGACGTAGGGCCGCATGGCCCGCAGATAGCGGACCAGGAGCCCGTACGACTCCGGGTCCCGCGGATCGCAGTCGATGCCGCCCTTGGCGCCGCCGAGGGGGAGATAGCGGCCCTCGGGGTCGTAGTGCAGGGCCTCCTTCATCGTCATGCCGCGGGCGAGCCCCGCCACCTCCTCCAGCGTGCAGCCCGGCCGCATCCGTAGCCCGCCGCTGGCCACGCCGCGCACCAGCCGGTCCACGACCAGGAAGCCCCGGCGGCCGGTGACGTGGTCGGTCCAGACGAGCGACATCAGGGGGGTGGTCATGGGGTCTCCGGGGGAGCGGGGGCGACGAGGGGGGCTTACTGAATAGCGAGTCAGTATCCGGAGGTGGTCCGGACCCTGTCAACGCGCTGAACGGATCTCCGGTGACCGGGAGCGGACCCCGCCGTGCCGGGACTTCCGGAGGGGCCGACCATAATGGAGGGCCTCGCCCACTCCACCAGGAGGTACCGTGACCGGTTTGCGTTCTCCGAGCTCCGGGCTGCGCGCGCTGCGGCCCGCCGCGTTCGGCGCGGACCCGGGCGGTGAGCGCCTGGCACGTATCCGCCGCTCGCCGCACTTCAAGGACGGTGTCTTCCAGAACCCCGGCGGCCCGGCACGCACCCGGCCGTCCGGCTCCACGCTCGATCTCGCCAAGGTGTTCCTCGACAAGGACACCCGGCCGCTGCGCGCTCCCAGGGGCACCGTCCCGGTGCACCCCACGACCTTCGCCGACCTGGCCGAGCCGCCCGCCACCGGACTGCGGCTCACCTGGATGGGCCACTCCAGCGTGCTCGCCGAGATCGACGGTCACCGGGTGCTGTTCGACCCCGTCTGGGGCGAGCGCTGCTCCCCGTTCCCCTTCGCCGGGCCCAAGCGGCTGCATCCGGTGCCGCTGCCGCTGGCCGCGCTCGGCCCGGTCGACGTGGTCGTCATCTCCCACGACCACTACGACCACCTGGACCTGCCCACCATCAGGGCGCTGGCCGGCACCGACACCCTGTTCGCCGTGCCGCTCGGCGTCGGCGCGCACCTCGAACACTGGGGTGTATCGGCGGACCGGCTGCGCGAGCTGGACTGGCACGAGTCCGCCAAGGTCGGCGGACTCACCCTCACCGCCACTCCGGCCCGCCACTTCTGCGGCCGGGGCCTGCGCAACACCCAGCACACCCTGTGGGCGTCCTGGGTCGTCGCCGGCGAGGAGCACCGCATCTACCACAGCGGCGACACCGGCTACTTCGGCGGCTTCGAGGAGATCGGCGCCGCCCACGGCCCGTTCGACGCGACGATGATCCAGATCGGTGCGTACAGCGAGTTCTGGACCGACATCCACATGACCCCCGAGGAGGGCCTGCGCGCCCACCTCGACCTCCAGGGCGGAGCGCCGCACGGCGCGCTGCTGCCGATCCACTGGGGCACCTTCAACCTCGCCCCGCATCCCTGGGCCGAGCCGGGGGACTGGACCAAGGAGGCCGCCGAGGAGGCCGGCCAGGCGGTCGCCCTGCCCCGGCCCGGCGAGCCCTTCGAGCCGGCGGGCAAGCTGCCGGCCGAGGCGTGGTGGCGTGGCGTGTCGGGCGACGTGCGGCGCACCTGGCGCTCGGTCGGAGCGTTCGTGGCCGAGCCGCCCGCACGCGGCGCCGGCGACCGCACGCACTGATTCCCGGCGCGGTCAGCTCCTTGAACCACGCCCCCCCCGCGGTGGCCGCGGGGGGGGCGTACCGGCCCCGGCCTCCGCCGGATCTCGTCCTCGGCCGTGCCGAATTCGTCATCGGCCGTGCCGAGTCCGGGCCCTGCCGGGCCCGGCAGCGGCTCTGCCGGGTCTGGCAGGGAAGCGGACGACGTCGGGGTCGGCGTTGGCGCCGGGCCGCTGGACGAGGAAGAGGGTGTTGAGTCCGTGTGGCGCCGCGACCAGCTCGCATTCCTCCTCGGCCAGGGGGTGGAGGACAGGGCCCGGCCCCTTGGCCGCCGGTTGGTGATCATCAGGTCGCGCCGGCTCCTGGATGGCTTCCGCTCCTCTCGCTCCGAGGCGGTGCCAGACGAGTCACCGGGAAGCCGTCGAGCGCGCGGCGCAGCGAGATTCGTTCCAGCGCGGCGGATTCCGAAGTTGGCTCCCGAACGGCTCCCAAGATCGGGATCAGACACCGCTTACCTCGACTCGGAATCGACAGGTTTCGGCCGCAGCCGGTTCACCTGGCTACAGACCTCGGAGAGCTTCGCAGAGATCGTCGTACGCGCTCCAGCAGTCGAGGTTCTCAGCCTGGGATGCTGCGGCCAGTTCGTTCCCCGCTCGATCCGGTGTGGTTGGGGTGCGGCCGTTGAGACATGGCGACGAGGTCAGTGCTCGCGACGGCCGCACTCGGCTGGGCAGAGGGTAGAGCTCGGCAGGGGCTCGGACGGCGTCTGCCCAAGTCGGATGCACGCGGCGCCCGAGGCGTCGGCGGTCAACGCGTCGATCCACACGGCGGTTGCAGGTCGCTCGGGAAGGGGGCTGTGCAGCTCGGCCTCGACGGGTGCTCCGAAGGGTGTGCCTTCGAGAGTGGCGAGGGCGGTCAGTGTGCCGCCCGAGTGGAGCTCCGTTTCCTCGATGGTCATCCACCAGTGAAGCTCTGCCTCTGCCAGGATCTGCCTGCCGTACTTCCCGTGGGCGAGAAGGGCGCTGCGACGGCCGCGGATGTGGCGTGCGATGGCGCAGCAGAGCGGGACGTCGGTGCCGTAGGAAGTGTCCACCCGGTTGTAGCCGGCGATCGGGAAGTAGCCCAGAGCGTCTGCCAGGAGCCCCAGGGCTGCCTCCTTGATGCGCGGCCGCCGGCCGTGCTCGACGAGGTCCAGCAGGATGGGGGTGGCAGCGTAGGCCGCCGGAAACACCATGGCAGCGTGGCCGCAGACGAAGCCGCGACCGGCGAGGCCGGCTGCCGCGTCACCTGTCTCATTGGCGGTGGTGGACACTGTCAGCAGCCGGAGGGCGTGAGCGACGCCCTCCGGATCGTCCCACTGATTCCGCGTCGGGTTGGGTATGGCCGACCAGTTCACGGCGTCGATGGCGTCAAGTGACACCCTCGCATTCTGCCGGAGCGTGTGACGGACATGGGAAGGGCGGCCCGGCAATCCAGTGACCCGGCGGCCCGAACCATGATCGGTTCGGGGCCCTTGCTCCGGCTTGGGTGTGGCCTCGACCTGGGCCGGCGCCCTCTTACCTGGTGTGATGGTTAGCAGGCATCTACTGATGTCCGTCGCTGTACGTCGGCGTTGTCCGCAGTCAGAGGCTCAAGCAACCCGGGGATGCTTGATTCAACTCTAGGGCGAGGGCTTTCGGCGCTGTACGAACTCGTCGTAGCGAATCGTCAGCACGTATATGTAGTCGAGCAGGGCCTCGCAGAGAGCGAGAGCATCGGCAGCGTCCTCGCGGTCAACGTCTTGCCCGGTGAAGTGGGCACCCTGATTGCCCAGGACCCTCAACGCTTGTGCCCAGTCAAAGAGGCGGCCCTCGATCTTTCCGGCGTCGCGGAGTTCTTGCAGGGCTCTCATGAGTACCTTCGCTGTTACGCCCTGATCAGCGCAGACGCCCTCAAGTGTCCGGCGAACCATGGCTGCTGCAGCTGTGTAGGCCCCGGCGGAGTAGCAGGTTCTGGCCTCTTCGTAGGCCCGTTGTAGGGCGCCGGGAATGAGGTGGCTGAGTGTGAAATGCGCCTTTGGCCACAGGGTGCTCAACTGGTACGCATAGTCATTTTCGTCCCTCCCGAACGGAAGCACAACAAAGTCGCCCTCAACGAGCACCCCACGTCTGCACTTGCCGCACTGGACTAGGTACAGCCCCTGAGAAACGGGCGGATCGTTGTCCGCCAGAGCACCCACGACACTGCCCTTCGCTTGCGACTGACAGTGCCCGCAGAAGACAGAGCACTCAGACCCAATCCGGCCGTCACTAACCATGATCCCAGGCTAACTCGCATGCCTGCTTGCCAAGTTGACGCCAGGGCTCCAAGGACGGCGGAGCGGCTTCGGGTGGAGTTTCAAGAACCGGGTCAAGGTCACGGGTTGCCCACCACCGGAGAGGGCGGCACCTCCTCTCGGAGGTCGTTTGTGCCTCAGCCGTCGAAAGCGAGCCGCGATGGCGAGTGCGCTGACCGATCAGGCGCGCGTATGCCTCGCTGCACCCCGACCAGCCTCAGCCACGCTAACGGTCGTCGACCAGAGCGACTCGCGATGGCCGGGCCAAGGGGAGACGCGCAGCGTCGATCGCGCTGCGAAGTACTCAGCTTGGGAAGCTGCCAGCGTTTGGGGCGGTTAAGTTGCGGAACTGGCCGAACGTTCGGACCGAAGCCTCGTCGGGCCCACTGGCTTTCTACCGTGATTCCCCGCTGTTCCCCGCTTGATCTGATGCGCCTGTGGTGCAGGCCGCACGGCGTCGAGATCATGCTCAAGGATGCGTTGTCAGTGGGCATGGCTAAGGTCTCAGACGCGCGGCCGGCTTCCGAGGTGTCCAGCTCCGTAGAGCAGTTGCATCCCCGGTTCTGTCTGGGGGCGGCCCGGGTACGACCCGGGACCTAACCAACGGCCGGGCTTCGTCGATGGCTAAGGAGAGACCTGCCAGCGCCGGCCGCGCACCGAGCAGCGCGCTGCGAAAGCAGACGCACGCTTTTCAACTGTGTTGGTGAGGTGCTGGGCTGAGTGCACGGGCGTTCACCTGCACATGGGTGGCTGGCCGCCAGTGCCAGGACGGCTGCGGGTCTCGCCTGAACGACCGTGACAGGGCTGAACGAGACGGGAACTGAGACGGCTCGGTGTATGGCCGGGCCATCTCGGGGGCGGGGGTGACCTTCAAGTCCGAAGCTCTAGCCGGATCGGTCAGTGACGGTCATTCGGGCCGCTGGGCGGCCCCGGAGGGACGTCACCGTGCGGGGGGTGGTTGTTGGGGTTGCGGTGCCTGGCTGTCCCGCAGGATCCAGACGGGGGTGACCATAAAATGGCACGTGCTGGAATCACTGTTGGCCGGTGATGACGAGGCGACCGTGATAGCTCTGGCTCCGCATGCACGCCCGTGGGTTGCTCCCGGTCTGCCACCCAGTAGGTGCGCCGCTGCGGAGAGGAGGGCCAGCCCGTTCGCACAGGACTGATCGATGCCGCCGATCGGACATGGACCACCCTGCTCTTCCTCACCGCGGACAGCAGCTCACTAGTGGCCTGCGCCGACTGGCCGCTGCCGCTGGACGCCAGGAAGCCACCGCTTTAGACCTCGTTTCTTATGGCTGTCAGAGCAGCATGAGAGCTTCCCGGCATGAGCTACGACCTTGCTGTCCGGGAAGGCGATAGGCCCGCGGATGACAAGACCGCCGGCCGGGTCTTCAGCGACCTGTACGACCGTTACATCGACAGCGAGGTGGAAGAGCCTCCGTCCGAGCGCATCGCGGCCTACGTGGCCGCGCTGCTTGAGCGGTGGTGCGACCTCACCGAGGACGAGGAGGACACCTCGCCATGGTCAACCGGCCCGTTGATCGGCGAGGCCGGTGGGCCGCTGATCTCCGTGCCGGCGGTGCTTGTGGGAGTAGTCGGCCCGGCTGTCGCCGGCCCTGTCGCACTCGGCGAGGGTGCCGTCCACCAGCACGTAGTCGGGGTCGGCTTCGCGCAGCGCACGCAGCAGGCCGGGCGCGCGATCGGCAAGCAGGCCGATCACCGCGGCCGTGTAGGCGTGGGCGGTCCCGACGGAGATACCGAAGCCGGCGGCAAACTGCGCGAGAGTGTCATGCCGGCGCAGGTACACCAGTCCGATCAGAGCGCTGGTGCGGCGGGAGCTTGCAGCGGCGGTCACCCTCGCGGGTGACGATGAGCATGGTGACCCACTCGACCAGGGCATGGGGCAGGTCGGGTGCGGCAGGGTAGGAAACCAATAAGGCTCCCACGCTGGCGAGTTGAGACGTCGAACGCCTCCCTCACCGGCACGGGAGCCTTGTCCGTTGCAGACAACTGCGTCGTCACCCGATCAGTAGGCACGCTGAAAGACCTCAGTGAGACGTTCCAGGATCGGCGCCTACGAATCCTCCGGCGGCCGGACGTAGAACTCGTTCCCCTCGGGATCAGCCATCAGAGCCCATCCCCCTTCGTCCCACTCCAGCACCCGGCCCCCCATAGCGGTCAGCGTCTCGGCCAGTTCCTGGACTGTTCCGACGAGTGGACTGGTGACCGGCCGCATGGACGACACCGGTCCCTGGGAGATCGTCAGGCCGTCCATTCCGGGAACGAGACTCCAGAAACGACGGATGTGTTCCAGATCGACGGCCTCGAACGCGAACTCCATGGGGCTCCTTCGTCAGCAGTCCACGTAGGTGTTGTGCGAGTCCGCGATACCAGGTTCGCTGAAGCGTCCGTGGTACTCGACCTGAAGCGTCACCTGCGTGTTGTACGTCTCCTTGTGGCCATCATGCACGCACTTGAGCGGCTTCGTCGTCACACGGCCGCTGCACTTCGTCCACCCGCTGTTCTTGTGCTTCACCGCGTGCCAGTGCCCGTCATAGGCTTCGAGCCGCTGAAGATCGACTTGGGCCCGGCACTTGTCGGGCGCCGGAGTCGAGCAACCCGTGTAGTGCCCCTGGGCGATCAGTCCCCCGTTGTGAGTGAGCTGGAACGGCTTCTCGCCCTGGAACGTGCACCACGCGTACAGACCAGCATCCTTTACGGTGACCTTGCCCGTGCTCCCGACCGGAGCCGGCGCAGCCGACGCCGTGGTGGCCGACAGCAGCAGGGCCCCCGCCGCGAGAATCGGGACGACAAAACGTGCCTTCACTTTTCCCCTAAGGAAAATCGAACGTGTGTCGTGCCCGCCGTCGATCCTCAAGGGTTCGCTGGAGCCGGACAAGATCTGTGGCGCGATCTTTTCCTTGTTCGTCCGGTTTTGGGCCCCGTGACCTCTACGACAATCCGCCCAAGTGCGACACCCCCAGGCGCCTGCCAGGCCGCGAGCTCACCCCGACCCAGCAAACCGTCAACCGTGCGTTTCCCGCGGCACGGGCACCAGTCGAACGCGGCGTCGCCCGGCTGAAGTCCTGGCGCATCTTCCGCCGATCCCGGTGCAGCCCGAATCGAATGACGTCAATCGCCGCCGCCATCCTCACCCTGGAGCGGCAACGCAGAAAAGCTCAGTCAGTCGCGGGCGAATCTGCTTGCCGAGGTCGGTGGAGGCGACCGATGAGGGGGCTCCGGCGGGCTGGAGACCGTTGATCAGCGTGTGACGGCCACCAACGCCGTGGTGACACTGCAACCCGGTGTCAGGGCCGTTCCGAATGCTGCGGCTGCCTTCGAGCACGCTGCGGGGTAGGTGGCGCGATCACGGCGTCAAGGAGAGAGGCTAGTAGTCCGTGTCAGTGCCCTAGGGCTTCGATACCTGGTGAGGCTGCTGCAAACTGGACTGCGCGACACCCGCATCGACCGGGGATGACCGCTGTGTCTGGCACGGTTGTGGTGACGACAGTCAGCCACGATGGCGGGCGTGCTGGCCGACTGGGCGCGAGTACGCCGCCTACGGCCTCTCGCTCCCGAGTTCCTCTGAGGGATCATCGTAGACCGCGTAGACCCACCGTCGGCCGTGCCCACGTTCCTGCACTCGCCCCCGCCGGGATTCGGCACGTCGTGTTCGCGCTGCCCCGTGCCTGTCCGGGCGACGCCGTCCGGCGGATCGTCGATGCGACCGGGACCCCCGTTCGTGGAACCGGTGCCTGACAGCGGCTCCGTGAGTCTGTTGCGCATCCCGCGGTCGGTCAAGGCCAGAGCAGGCACGCTCTGTGATGAACGTCGTGGTGTGGCGGTGCCGGTGACGGCCTCTCGGGTCGCTGTGACGGCGGGCCGGAAGTGATCGGCGTCGCGTACGCGGTCGCTCGGCGGGGGGAGTGAGGCACGCCGCGGCCGCCCCCCGACGTTCCGTTTGTGACTAGCTTTGATCAGGGAAGATCGACCCTGTCAGGGTTCGGTCGCGTGTCGAGTGCGGGTCATCGGACTTTCGTACGACGCCTCATACCAGAGCGGGACGCTCGCCGGGAGAGTTTGTCAACTGCCCACCGCACGTGATGCGCAGGCAACTACTGTGAGTGTCCGTCGGGCGACACGCGACCGGATCCGGTCCCGCCGGCCGACGCCGCGATGGCGCGCGCCCGCATCGACGCATGCCCGCACCGCGCACCGCACGAGGACACCAGGCCCGACGGACCAGTACGAGGACGCAGATGTCTCACCTCCGAGCACCGGCCGCCCGCGCCGACCGTCGCGAGGGCGGCCGACACGGGCGTCCGGTGACCCGACCCGCTCCCGCACTGCCCGAGACACACATACGGCCCCAGCTCATGCGGCTCGCCGTGCTGCCGCCCCTCGCGGTCGCGCTCAGCGCCACCGCCGCGGTGCTGTTCAGCCTCCGCTCCACCGGCGCACGCACCGGTCCCGTCCTGTGGGCCGTGCTCGCCGGGGCGGTCACCGTGGCCGTCGCCGGCATCCTGATCGCCGCCGTGGCCGCCGAACGCGCCGCCCGCCTGGTCGCCGACCGCGTCGACGACCTCCGCCGCACCGCCGCGCGCGGCGAGGCCGACCTGCACGCACTGGTCGACGCGCTCCGGCAGGGCGAGTCCCCGCCGCAGCGCGGCCCGCGCCGCCGGCCCCCCGCGGACGCCGACGACTTCGAGCTGCTCGCCGCCGACCTGGCCCGCGCGCACGACGGCGCCGTCACCGCCGTCGTGCGGGCCGCCCAGCTCTCCAGCCAGACGGGCAGCGAACAGAAGCTGGAGGTGTTCGTCAACCTCGCGCGCCGGCTGCAGTCCCTCGTGCACCGGGAGATCTCGATCCTCGACGACCTCGAGAACGAGATCGAGGACCCCGACCTGCTCAAGGGCCTGTTCCACGTGGACCACCTGGCCACCCGGATCCGGCGGCACGCCGAGAACCTCGCCGTGCTCGGCGGCGCCGTCTCCCGCCGGCAGTGGAGCAACCCCGTCAGCATGACCGAGGTGCTGCGCTCCGCCATCGCCGAGGTCGAGCAGTACTCCAGGGTCAAGCTGGTGCCGCCCATCGACGGCGAACTGCGTGGCCACTCCGTCGCCGACGTCATCCATCTGCTCGCCGAACTCATCGAGAACGCCACGGTGTTCTCCGCCCCGCACACCCAGGTGCTGCTGCGTGCCACCCTCGTCACCTCCGGGCTCGCCGTGGAGGTGGAGGACCGCGGACTGGGCATGCCCGTCGGCGAACAGAACCGGATGAACGCCCTGCTCGCCGATCCCGACCAGGTCAACGTCGCCAGCCTGCTGGCCGACGGCCGCATCGGTCTCTACGTCGTCTCCCAGCTCGCCCGCCGGCACGGCATCCACGTACGGCTGCAGAGCAACATCTACGGCGGTGTGCAGGCCGTACTCGTCGTGCCCCAGGCGTTGTTGGGCAACGCCCCGGGCGTGCCGGCGACGGAGTCCGGTGCCGCCGTACCTCAGCCCCAGAGGCCACCGCAGCCCCAGACGCCACCGCCGCATCCGGTGGACACCGGTCCGGTGCGGCAGGTCCGGGCGCCCGTGCCGGCTCCCGCGCGGGAAACGCCTCCCCGGGCGGGGAGCGGGGCGGCAGCCCATGGCGGGGCCGGCGTCAATCACGCGACCGGAAGCGGGACTTCGGCCGGAACCGGGAACGGGGCCACGGGCGGGACCGGCTCCGGGGCCACGGGCGGTACCGAGCCCGGGTCGGGCGCCGGAGAGGCACCGGGTACCGGGCGGCGGCGGCACGCGCAGCGCGGGAGCGGGCGGCGCGGGACCGAGAACGGCGTGCGCGGCCGGCATGGAGGTGCCCCGGCCCCGCTTCCCGTGCGCGGCGCCGACGAGTCGCGGCCCACTCCGGCCGACGCCGTGCCCGGTGTCGGCACCCAGGACCGGGCGGTGGTGGAGGCGCATGCCGGCACCCTGCCCACGCCACGGGTCGGACCCGTCCGCGGCACCATGGACAAGCCCCGACTGCCCCGTCGGCGCGCCCAGGAGCACATCGTGCCCCAGCTGCGCGGCGGCCCGGCACCCCGTCAGGGCACCGACACCGTCGCCGGCCACGACCCCGGCCTGATGGCCGCCTTCCAGCGCGGAATCGGACTCGCCGAAGCCCAGCAGAACCTGGATCCGGAACACGAAGAACCGGAGTACGGCACGCCCGCGCACGGCACCCCGGAGTACGGCACGCCCGCGCACGGCACCCCCGCGCACGGCACCCCCGCGCACGGCACCCCCGCGCACGGCACCCCCACGTACCCCGCTTCGTCCTACGAGCACATGGGTTCCACCCACACCGACGCCGGCCACATGGCGGGCGCGTATCGGTCGGGATCTCCCGGACCGGGATCCACCGAGCCGGCGCGCACCCGCCCCGAGCACGGCGGACCGGACCACTTCGGCACCGCTCACGACGGGGCCCAGTACAGCGGTTCGCACTCCCTGGGCCCGGACTCCACGGCCTCCCGCCCCATGGGCAGCCCCGCCATGGGCTCTCAGCCCATGGGCCCCGACCACACGGTCCCGCCTGCCATGGGCCCCGACCACACAGGCTCGGGCCACACAGGCTCGGGCTACACAGTGTCGGGCCGCACGGTCTCGGACCATACGGCCTCGGGACACACCGTTGCGGCCCCTGCAGGTCCGGCCCACATGGTCCCCGACCACACGGCCCCCGAACCCATCGCCTCGACCACCCCCATACCAAAGGCGCACGCTCACGTGCCCGCATCCGACGGCATCCGCGGCACCGGCCGGACCGAGGGGAGCGCCCCGGCCGGATGACCACGACCGCACCCGCACGTCGTACCCCCACCCCCAGCGCTCCCCCAGATCTTCGTACCCCAAGGAGTCGATCCACCATGGCGAGCGACGCGCCGACCGTCCACGCATCCGACCTCGACTGGCTGCTGAGCGGCCTCGTGCAGCGCGTACCCCACACCACCAGCGCGGTGCTCCTGTCCTGCGACGGACTGGTGAAGTCCGTGCACGGCCTCGACATCGACAGCGCCGACCACATGGCGGCCCTGGCGTCCGGCCTGTACTCCCTCGGCCGCAGTGCGGGCGTCCGGTTCGGTGACGGCGGGGACGTCCGCCAGGTCGTCGTCGAACTCGACGCGACCCTGCTCTTCGTCACCACCGCCGGCTCCGGCACCTGCCTCGCCGTGCTGGCCGGCCGCGAGGCCGACGCGGCGGTGCTCGGCTACGAGATGGCCATGCTGGTCAAGAGCGTGCGCCCCTACCTGGTGACCGCCCCACGGCAGCATGCCGTCGACTCCGCGGCGACGAGGACTTGAGCGTGGCCACAGCCGGCGACGGGCCCTGGCTGGACGACGCGGCCGGGCGGCTGGTGCGCCCCTTCACGGTCAGCAACGGCCGCACCAAGCCCAGCATCGCCCTCGACCTGATGTCGCAGGTGATGGCCACCGGCGTCACCCCCCTGGGCTACCTCGGCCCGGAGCACGCGCAGGCACTCGACCTGTGCCGCGCGCCCGTCTCGGTCGCCGAGGCCGCCGCCCAGCTGAAACTCCCCGCGGTGGTCACCAAGGTGCTGCTCTCCGACCTGGTCGACTGCGGGGCGCTGACCACCAAGCCGCCCGCCTACCACCACACGCCCACTGACCGGTCTCTGCTGGAGGCAGTGCTCGATGGACTACGACGACAGCTGTGACCCGTTCCCCACCGCGCTCAAGATCCTGGTCGCGGGCGGGTTCGGGGTCGGCAAGACGACCTTCGTGGGCGCGGTGAGCGAGATCGCGCCGCTCAGCACGGAGGAGCTGCTCACCACGGTCAGCGTCGGCACGGACAGTCTCGACGGCGTCGAGAACAAGATGGAGACCACGGTCGCCATGGACTTCGGCCGGATCACCCTCGATCCGGAACATGTGCTGTACCTGTTCGGCACGCCGGGGCAGGAGCGGTTCTGGTTCATGTGGGACGAGCTGTCCGAGGGCGCGCTCGGCGCCGTGATCCTCGCCGACACCCGCCGGCTGCAGGACTGCTTCGCCGCCGTGGACTTCTTCGAGGAGCGCGGACTCGCCTTCATCGTCGCCGTCAACGAGTTCGACGGCTCCCACCGCTACGACGCCGAGGAGGTGCGCTCCGCCATCGACCTCGACCCGGAGGTCCCGGTGGTGCGCTGCGACGCCCGGATCTCCAGCTCCGGCGTGCAGACCCTGCTCACCCTCGTACGCCACCTCCTCGCCCATTCCCCGGCGCCCACGCCCAGCCATGGCGCCCACATGTGATCCCGACCTACCGCCCACGGAGCCCCTGTATGAGGTATGCCCACAGCGACGGAGCCAGGCCATGAGCTACGAGCCGCCCCGGCCGGTCCGGGGTCTGCTGCTCACCCCCGAGGACAAGGAGGCCCCCGCCCGCGTCCGCCGGCTGCGCCGACTCGGACTGGCGGACCGCCCCGACCCCGTGCTCGACGCCTTCGCCGGCCACCTCGCCCAGGTCACCGGCGCGCACTACGCCATGGTCAACTTCATCGGCGAGGACCACCAGTTCTTCGCGGGCCTGAGCGCCTCCGCCCCCGCGCCGGTGGTGCGCGAGGACGGCAGCCGGGCCGAGATCGGCCGGACGCTGCCGCGCGATCACGGGTTCTGCCCCCATGTGGTGGTGCGCCGCAAGGCACTGGTGCTGGAGGACGTCCGCGACTATCCGCGGTTCGCCGGCAACCCGGTCGTCGACGAGTTCGGCATCCGCTCCTATCTCGGCGCCCCGCTCATCGACAGCTCCGGTATGGCGCTCGGCACCGTGTGCGCCGCCGACACAGCGCCCCGCGCCTGGGGGCGGCCGGGACTGGAGACCATCAAGGCGCTCGCCGCCGACCTCGTCGCACGCATGGAGCGGAGCGCCGAGGACGGCCTGCCCCTGTGACACGAACGGCGGTACCGGCAGCGGCGACGCTGAGCACCGCGGAGGGGCGCGCCGGGCCGGTGGTCACGGGGGCCTGTAGGAAAGCTGAGGCGCCGGTTAAGAAAAGCTCGATGGACCGCGGCTCGCGCATACGGCAGATTGCAGGGTGATTCCACCCCTCTGACCCGGTGCGGGCCCCTTCGGCGTACCCGCGGGCCGGGCCTCATCCCACAGGAGCCGTAGCGTTGAAGGCGCTGGTCAAGGACAAGGCAGAGCCAGGACTGTGGCTGACGGACGTCCCGGAGCCCGCCATCGGCCCCACTGACGTACTGATCAAGGTCATGCGGACCGGTATCTGCGGCACCGACCTGCACATCCGTTCCTGGGACGGCTGGGCCCAGCAGGCGATCCGCACCCCGCTCGTGGTCGGCCACGAGTTCGTCGGACAGGTGGTCGAGGTCGGCCGGGACGTGACCGACATCCGCATCGGCGACCGGGTCAGCGGCGAGGGCCACCTGGTGTGCGGCAAGTGCCGCAACTGCCTGGCCGGCCGCCGCCACCTGTGCCGGGCCACCGTCGGCCTCGGCGTCGGCCGCGACGGCGCGTTCGCCGAGTACGTGGCCCTGCCCGCGTCCAACGTCTGGGTGCACCGGATCCCCGTCGACCTCGACGTCGCCGCGATCTTCGACCCGTTCGGCAACGCCGTGCACACCGCGCTGTCCTTCCCGCTGGTCGGCGAGGACGTCCTGATCACCGGTGCCGGCCCGATCGGTCTGATGGCCGCCGCGGTGGCCCGGCACGCGGGCGCCCGCAACGTCGTCGTCACCGACGTCAGCGAAGAGCGCCTGGAGATCGCCCGCAAGATAGGGGTGAGCCTCGCCCTGAACGTCGCCGAGTCCACCATCGCCGACGGCCAGCGCGAGCTGGGCCTGCGCGAGGGCTTCGACATCGGCCTGGAGATGTCCGGCCGCGGCGAGGCCATGCGGGACATGATCGCCAACATGACGCACGGCGGCCGCATCGCCATGCTCGGCCTGCCCGCGCAGGAGTTCCCCGTCGACTGGGCCCGGATCGTCACCTCGATGATCACCATCAAGGGCATCTACGGCCGTGAGATGTTCGAGACCTGGTACGCGATGTCGGTGCTGCTGGAGGGCGGCCTCGACCTCGCCCCCGTGATCACCGGCCGGTACGACTACCGCGACTTCGAGGCCGCCTTCGCCGACGCCGCGAGCGGAAAGGGCGGCAAGGTCATCCTCGACTGGACCGCGTGAGCGGCGACAGCGCGGACACCGCAGCACGCCCACTCCCTCACCCCGTCAGCACTTTCAGGAGAGCCCCCATGTTCAAGTCCGTCCGAGACGACCTGCGCGCCACCCTGGACGAGATCCGCGCCGCCGGCCTGCACAAGCCCGAGCGGGTCATCGACACCCCGCAGTCCGCGACCGTGAACGTCAGCGCCGGCGGCCGCCCCGGCGAGGTCCTCAACTTCTGCGCCAACAACTACCTCGGCCTCGCCGACCACCCCGAGGTGATCGCCGCCGCCCACGAGGCCCTGGACCGCTGGGGCTACGGCATGGCGTCCGTGCGCTTCATCTGCGGCACCCAGGAGGTGCACAAGGAGCTGGAGGCCCGGCTGTCGGCGTTCCTCGGCCAGGAGGACACGATCCTGTACTCCTCCTGCTTCGACGCCAACGGCGGTGTCTTCGAGACCCTGCTCGGCGAGGAGGACGCGGTCATCTCCGACGCCCTCAACCACGCCTCCATCATCGACGGCATCCGCCTGTCCAAGGCCCGCCGCTTCCGCTACGCCAACCGCGACCTCGCGGACCTGGAGGCCAAGCTCAAGGAGGCGTCCGACGCCCGGCGCCGGCTGATCGTCACCGACGGCGTCTTCTCCATGGACGGCTACGTGGCGCCGCTGCGCGAGATCTGCGACCTCGCCGACCGCTACGACGCCATGGTCATGGTTGACGACTCGCACGCCGTCGGCTTCGTCGGCCCCTCCGGCCGCGGCACCCCCGAGCTGCACGGCGTCATGGACCGCGTCGACATCATCACCGGCACCCTCGGCAAGGCCCTCGGCGGTGCCTCCGGCGGCTACGTCGCCGCCCGCGCCGAGATCGTCGCCCTGCTGCGCCAGCGCTCCCGCCCGTACCTGTTCTCCAACACCCTCGCCCCGGTGATCGCCGCCGCCTCCCTCAAGGTCCTCGACCTGCTGGAGTCCGCCGACGACCTGCGCGTCCGGCTCACCGAGAACACCGCGCTGTTCCGCCGCCGGATGACCGAGGAGGACTTCGACATCCTCCCCGGCGACCACGCCATCGCCCCGGTCATGATCGGCGACGCGTCGAAGGCGGGCCGGATGGCCGAACTGCTCCTGGAGCGCGGGGTCTACGTGATCGGCTTCTCCTACCCGGTCGTCCCGCAGGGCCAGGCCCGCATCCGCGTCCAGCTGTCCGCCGCGCACTCCACGGACGACGTGAACCGCGCGGTCGACGCGTTCGTCGCGGCGCGCGCCGAACTGGAGGCCTGACCAGGGCGGACGCCCTGGGATAATGGAGGGCATGATCGAAGCGCGGCGGCTCCACATCCTCCGTGCGGTGGCCGACCACCGCACGGTCACCGCGGCGGCCGCCGCGCTGTATCTCACCCCCTCCGCCGTCTCCCAGCAGCTGACGGCGCTGGAGCAGGAGACCGGCCACCGCCTGGTCGACCGCGGTGCCAAGGGGGTACGGCTCACCCCGGCCGGCGAGATCCTGCTCAGCCACACCAACGTCGTCCTCGCCCAGCTGGAGCGCGCCGAGGCCGAGCTGGCCGCCTACGGCTCGGGTGAGGCGGGCACGGTCACGGTGGCGGCCTTCGCGACCGGCATCGCCCAGGTCGTGGCCCCGGCCGTGGCCCGGCTCGCCGCCGCGGCGCCCGGCATACGGATCCGGGTCCAGGACGCGGAGGGCGACGCCAGCCTGCCCATGGTGCTGGACCGGCAGGTCGATGTCGCGGTCGCCGTCGAGTACCGGGGCGCCCCCTCGGCCGACGACCCCCGGCTGACCCACGTACCGCTCTACGCCGAGCCGTTCGACGCGGTCGTACCGCTGGACCACCGCCTGGCGGACGCCCCCGAGGTTCCCCTCGCCGAGCTGGCCAAGGATGCCTGGATCGGCCCGTACCCCGGCAACCCCTGCCACGACGTGGTGGTCCTCGCCTGTGAGAGCGCGGGCTTCCAGCCGCGGCTCGAACACTCCTCCGACGACTTCCGTGCCGTCGTCGCCCTCGCCTCGGCCGACGCCGGCGTGGCCCTCGTACCGCGCTCCGCGCTGCGCGGCATGGACCTGGCCGGTGTGGTCGTACGCCCCGTCGACGGCATCGCCCCGACCCGGAGGGTCTTCGCGGCCGTCCGCCGGGGAGCCGAGGGACATCCGCTGATCCGCCCTGTGCTGGAGGCGCTCGGCGAGGCGGCCCGGGCGTGAGGCTTCCGTAACAGGGCCGTCTCACATTCGGGATAGCGTCCCGGATATGAGAAGCGAGAATTCTGTCGATCTCCTCCTCGGTGCCCGGCTGGCCGAGTTGCGCGCCCAGCACGGCTGGTCCCTGGGCGAATTGGCCGAGCGCAGCGGAATCAGCCGGTCCACCCTGTCCCGTGCCGAACGCGCGGAGACCAGCCCCACCGCCGCCGTCCTGAACCGGCTCTGCCATGTCTACGGCCGCACCATGTCCCAGCTGCTCAGCGAGGTCGAGGCGGCACCGGCGCCGCTGGTCCGGGCCGCCGACCAGCAGGTGTGGGAGGACCGCGGGTCCGGCTTCGTCCGCCGCTCCGTGTCCCCGCCGCACACCGGGCTGCGCGGCGAACTGGTCGAGGGCCGGCTCACCCCGGGCGCGGACCTCGCCTACGACCGGCCGCCCGTGCCCGGACTGGAACAGCACCTGTGGCTGCTGGAGGGAGCGCTCGAAGTGACCGTGGGGGAGCGGGCCCACCGGCTCGGCGCGGGCGACTGCCTGCGCATGCGGGTGTCCGGCGCGACCCGGTTCCGCTGTTCCGGGCCCGGTGAGGCGCGGTACGTGCTGGCGGTGGTGCGGCCATGAGGGTGGAGCGCTGGACCGGCGCCCGCGTACGCGACCGGGCCGACGGCCTGGCGGCGCTGCTGACCGACACCGTCGCCTCGGGCGCCTCGGTCGGCTTCCTCGCGCCGCTCGGTCATGCGGAGGCGGTCGCCTGGTGGCGGGAGCGGGCCGATGCCGTGACGGCGGGACACCTTGCCGTCTGGGCCGCCGTGGACCGCGCCGGCACGGTGACCGGCACGGTCGGCCTGGCCTTCCCCGGCAGGACGAACAGCCGGCACCGCGCCGAGGTGGTCAAGCTGATGGTGCACCGTGCCGCGCGGGGACAGGGCCTCGGCCGCCGGCTCCTGGCCACCGCCGAGCGGGCGGCCGCCGCCGACGGCCGCACCCTGCTCCACCTCGACACCGAGACCGGCAGCCCCGCCGAGCACCTGTACCGCACGGCCGGCTGGACCCGGGCCGGCACCATCCCCGACTACGCGGCGAACCCGCTGGGCGAGCTGCGTCCCACGACCCTCTACTACCGCAACCTCTCGACCCGGCCGGCACCGGTTTCGAGGGCCGGCGCCGGGACCGACCGCTGACGGACGCACCCGCGCCCGCGCCGGCAACGCCCGTGCCGTCAGCCGGCGGGCTCGCCGAACCAGCGGGAGAGGTGGTCGTCCAGGTCCCGCTGATCACAGGGGTTGCCCTTCGGGAGTGCCTTGTGGTCGAGGCGCTCCCGGCGACACCTACGCCGGTCGCCGGCCGTGACGGGAAAGGGGGAGCCACCCACATCGGTACAGCGTTCATGGGAGACCGGGGCCGACGACGGCCGGCTGGACGCTCCCCGGAGGATGACTGTCAGTGGCGGGAGCTACCGTGCGTGGCATGCCGGATGCAGAAGACGTACGCCGAATCGCCCTGTCCCTGCCGGACACCACGGAGAAGGTCGCCTGGAACATGCCCACGTTCCGGGTGACCGGGAAGATGTTCGCCACCCTTCCCGAGGACGAGACGTCCATCGCCGTGCGCTGCCCCAAGGAGGAGCGCGACGAACTGGTGCTGGCCGAACCGGAGAAGTTCTGGATCGCCGACCACGAGGCCCAGTTCGCCTGGGTGAGAGCGAGACTCGCCGCCCTGGAGGACGACACCGAGCTGCGGGACATCCTGGCCGACTCCTGGCGCCAGGCGGCCCCGCCCGGACTCCTTGACGCCCACCCCGAGTTGGGGCGCCCGTCCGGCGACTGAAATTCCCGGCGGGCGCGGCCGGGTGATGGCAGGATCCCGCGCGGCGGAAGCGGCACCGGGCAGGGCACGGCGGGGACGGCTCCGCCGGCGGAGAGCCGGACGGCCGGGAGGGGAGCACTCGGGATGACCGGAACGGACGCGGGGCGCGGCATCGCCGCCCAGGGGGTGCGGAGGGCCGCGGCCGGCGGCGCCCCGGCCGTGTGGTCGCGGGACTTCGCGCTGTTCTTCGTGGCCCGGGCCGTCGCCCGCCTCGGCGACACCATGCTGCCCGTCGCCCTCGCCGCGGGCCTGCTGGAGCACGGGTACGGCGCGGGCGCGGTCGGCCTCGCCATGGCCTCCACGGTCGCCGCGTTCGCCGGGCTGGTGGTCTTCGGCGGGGTCGTCGCCGACCGGTTCAGCACCCGCAGACTGATGATCGGCGCCGACCTCGTCAGGGTCGGCACCCAGTCCCTCGCCGCGGGTCTGTTCTTCACCGGGCACGTGGTGCTCTGGCAGATCTGCGCCATCGGCGTCGTCAACGGCGTGGCCGGCGCGGTCTTCCAGCCGGGCGTCGCCAGCACCGTGCCCCGCCTCGCGGCGGACGTCCAGGGGGCGAACGGCGCGATCCGCGTCGCCGAGTCCGCGGCCCAGCTCGCGGGCCCGGCCGTCGCCGGCGTCCTGGTCGGTGTCGCCTCGCCCGGCGGTCTCTTCGCCGTGCACGCCGCCACCTACGCGCTCAGCGCCCTGTGCCTGCTCCTGCTCCGGCTGCCCCCGCTGCCCGCGGGCGCCCGGGCCACCACCGGTTCCGCCCCGCGCGCCTTCCCTGACGATCTCGTCGACGGCTGGCGGGAGTTCCGCTCCCGCACCTGGCTGTGGGGCGTGATCGCCGTCTGGTGTCTCTACATGATCGCGGTCTGGGGCCCGACCGTCCCCCTCGTGGCGACCGAAGTCGTCCGGCACCACGGCCCGCGCGCCTACGGCCTGCTCAACTCGGCCCTGGGCGCGGGCACGGTGGTCGGCGGCCTGCTCGCCCTCCGGCTGCGCCCCCGCCGTATGCTCCGCGCGGGCGCGCTCGCCCTCTTCGCCTTCTTCGGTTTCCCGGCGGCCGTCGGGGCGGGCCTCGGCGTACCGGCCATGGCGGCCGGGGCCGCGCTCGCCGGGGCCGGCATGTCGTTCTGGGGCGTGATGTGGGCGACCACCGTGCAGACACAGGTCCCGGCCGACGTCCTCAACCGCATCCACGCCTACGACGTGGCCGGGTCCCTCGCCATGATGCCGGTGGGCCAGGCCCTCGCCGGCCCGGCGGCCGGAGCGCTGGGCGCCGGCCATGTGCTGCTGACCGCCGGCGCCGTGAGCCTCGTCGTGGCGGCGACCCTGCTCGCGACACCGGCGATACGCGACCTGGTCCGGGCCGAGCCGCGCACCCCCGCCGCCTGAGCCCCGGGGTTCACCGGCCCGCCGGCACCCGCCCGGCGCCGACGAAGCCGCCGATCCGCGCGCGCAGGCTCGCCGCGTCCAGGCCGTGCGCGGCCGTATGCTCCTCGATCGTGCCGTAGCGGCGCAGCTCACGGCGGCCGACGCCGAGGCCGAGCACCCGGTGCGGCACGTCGGACAGCGCCTCGCTCACCGCGGCTGTCGACGTCCCGGCCAGGTAGGGCTCGACCAGCACGACGTCCGTACCGGCCGCGTCCGTCGCCCGGCGCAGGCCGGCCGCGTCGAAGGGGCGCACGGTCGTCGCGTAGAGCACGGTCACGTCCAGCCCCTCCGTGGCGGCGAGGACCGTGTCCAGCACCGGTCCGACGGCGACGACGACACCCGAGCGGCCCTCGCGGACCGTGACGAAGTGCCGCCCGTCGATCACCCTGCCCTGCCGGTTGGACTGCACGGACAGCCGCACGTACACCTTGTCGTCGCCCGCGGCGACCGCGTGGTGCAGCAGCGTCTCGGCCTCGTCCGGATGCCCTGGGACATGCACGGTCCAGCCGTCCAGGGTGTCCAGGAGGGCCACGTCGCCGGGGGCCATGTGGGTGAAGCCGCCGGCCGGCCAGTCGAAGGAGGCAGCGGCGCTCACCAGCACCGCGCCCGTGTCCTGGTGCCCCAGATCCAGCTTGACCTGCTCGAACGGCCGTTCCACCAGAAAGCTGGCGAAGGTGTGCACCACGGGCCGCAGCCCGGTGAGCGCCAGCCCTGCCGCCGTGCCGATCAGCAGCTGTTCGCGGATGCCGACGTTGATCACCCGGTCGGGGTGCCGGCGCTCGGCCTCGCGGAACCCGTCCCGGCCGATCTCGGCGAGGACGACCGCGACCCGCGGGTCCTCGTCCAGCAGCCGGGAGACGACGGGGGCGAAACGGTCACGCATGGTGTCCATGGAGGTGTGCCCTTTCCGGAGAGCGGGGGAGGTCAGTTCTTCGGCTCGACACGGGCCACGACGACATGCGGCCGGCCCGGATGCGCCGCGGTGAACGCGGCGTGCAGCGCCTCGTGGTCGCGTCCGTCGACGGTCACCGCGGACCAGCCCGCGGCCTCGAACCGGGCGGCGATGCCGCCGGGCAGCGCGTGGCTGGCGGAGGAGTTGTCGATCACGACGGCGTGCAGCCGGTCCAGGCCGGCCGGCCCGGCGAAGGCGATCGCCTCGTGGTTGCTGCCCTCGTCCAGCTCGGCGTCCCCGATCAGCACCCACACCGCCGGGTCGGGCCGGCCCTGCGCCCGCAGACCCAGCGCGGTGCCGACGGCGATCGGCAGCCCGTGCCCGAGCGACCCGCTGCCGATCTCCGCCCCCGGCACCAGCACGCGGTCCGGGTGGTGCCCGAGCGGGGAGTCGTACGCCCCGAAACCCGGCAGCCAGTCGACGGGCACGAACCCCTTCGCGGCGAGCACGGCGTAGTACGCCATCGGTCCGTGCCCCTTGCTGAGCAGGAAGCGGTCCCGGGCCGGGTCGTCCCGTCGCTCCGGGGCGACCCGGAGGACGCGGTCGTAGAGCACCCACAGCACGTCGAGCGTGGAGGTGGCCGCCGGACCGTGCTTCTCGTCGCCGGTCATCATCCCCATCAGCCGGGGGAGGTCGTCGTAGCCGTACGTGTCGTAGCCGTACGTACGGTCCTGGTCCGCTGTGATCGTCATGCCGACGATCGTGCAACCTCAACCAAGCTCGAGGTCAACAGGGAAAGGGATGCGCGACCACCGATCCGAGTGCGGTATTGTTTCTCTGCGCGTTCGGCCGGGGGAAACCCCAGGTCACACCGCATCGGGACGTGGCGCAGCTTGGTAGCGCACTTGACTGGGGGTCAAGGGGTCGCAGGTTCAAATCCTGTCGTCCCGACGGGAGCTTCGCTCCGACGTCGCAGATGAGGGCCCTGCCTCACCCATGGTGAGGCAGGGCCCTCGACCGTTCCCGGAGCCCCTTCCTCTCGGCCGGGGGCCTCGGGCGGCGGAGGCGGCCTCCGCGACCGGACCCGTCGCGGAGGGACGGTCAGGACTGGTGGGACGGGCCGAAGAACTCGATCTCGGCGATGGCCACCTGCTTGGTCGGGGACGGCTGGTAGGCCGATTCCAGGGTGAAGCGGACGGCGGTGACCTCGCCGACGCGGAAGGCGACGCGCTGGGCGCCCGCTCCCTGGTCCAGGTTGAGCGTCCGGGTCGTCGTCCTGCCGTCCGCGCCGGTGATGCGCACCTCGACGCGGTGCGGGAGCGCGGACCGGGAGAGCTGGTCCGGGCGGGTCGACTCGCCGGGGGTGATCAGCAGGTCCAGCAGCCGGGTCGGCTCGGCGAACTCGGCCTCGATCCACTGCCCCTTCCCGGAGTCCGCCACCCCCGGCCCCCACCAGGTGTTGTTGAGCTTGTCGAACGCCAGTTGCGGCTTGTGCCCCGGGAAGGAGCGGGAGGCGCGGTAGCCGTCCGGAGCGACCGGGGCGCGCTTGGCGAAGTGGTCACGGGTCGCCTGCACGCCCTTGGGGATGCCGGCGACCAGTGCGGCGAGCAGGGCCAGCACCAGCGCGGCACCCGCCCAGCCCAGGACGCGGTCGAAGGCGCGGCGCAGCCGCGGCCGGTCGCCGGCCCACGGGGTCTCCCGGTCGCCGGACCACCGCAGCCGTCGCCACCAGGGCAGCCTCCCGGGCGCCACCGCCGGCTGCTCGCCGGCCATGGGCATCGCGCAACGCGCGCAGAAGTGCCGTTCGGGGCGGTTGGGCGTCGAGCACCAGGGGCAGGGCGTGCCCCCGTGCGCACCGGCCTCCTCGCCGGGAGCCCGCACGGTCTGTGGGCGCCGGTGCTCCGGGCGTCCGGGCAGCACCGGATCGACGGAGGCGGGAGCGTCGGGCCGGGCCTCGGGGTCGCTGAGGGGAACCAGGAGACGGCGGGCACGGTCGAGGCCGTCGTCGGCACCGCCGGAGCCGGGGCCGCCGGAGCCGGGGCCGGGGGAAGCCGCCGAGGGCAGTGGTTCGGTGGGCGCCGTCTCGGACCCCGGCCGGTGCGCCCGGTGCGGAGCGGCCGGCGCGGACGCGGGGCCCCCGGGAGGGCCGGCGTACGGCGCGTGCGGAGCCGGATCCGGTGCGGTGTCCGGGGAGGCTGCCGCGTGGGCGCCGTACCGGCCGGCGTCGTCCGGGGCGGCCGGGCCGGCTGGGGTGTGCGGGCCGTCCCCGGCCGGGGCGGGCGCCGCGTGGTGGGCGTCCCCGCCCTGCCGCCGGCCGTCGGCCGGCGCCTCTCCCGAATCACCGGTGCGCGCCTCCGGCCGGGCCCCGGGCGCCCGGCCGGGGGTGTCCGCCCCGGCACGGGCCGTCGTCCCGGCCACCGGAACACCGGTCGCCGGGGGACCACCCGCCGGAGCACCGGTCGTCGGGGAACCGGTCCTCGGCGAACCGGTCGTCGGGGAAGAAGCCGCCGGGGAACCGGCCGCCGGGGCACCGGCCGAGGCCCGCGCCGAGGCCCGGTCCGTCCAGCCGAGCACCGCCCCGCAGGCGTCGCAGAACGACTGGCCCGGTTCCGCGCGGGTGCCGCATTCGGCGCAGTTCTGGGGGGTCGTCATCGCTCGGAGGTCCTTTCGGTGGGTACGGCGCCCTCGGCACCGTCGGTATCGGCGCGGTCCACGGCGGTCACCCGCACCGTGTACGGCATGTGGGCGGGACGGGCGGCGGCCACCAGGGCGTCCAGGCGGTGCCGGTCCGCGGGGGTCGGGTCGGGCAGGCGCAGGTGCACGTGGAGCGCGGGCCGGGCCTGGCCGGGGAACCCGCCCAGCGGACGGGCGTCCCACGACGCCCCGCCGCTCTCGGTGACCTCCGGACGCACCCCGAAGGCGAGACGCACCGCCTCCACCAGGCCGCGCCGCGTCCCGCGGATGCGGTGGAGGTGGGCGGCGGCGGCCACGGCGGCCCGCACGAGCGGCTCGCGCTCCACGCCCTCGGTCTCGGCCCCCACCCAGTCGCCCAGCCACTGGGCGAAGTCCAGCGGGGCGAGCGAGGGCCGGAAATACGTGTCCAGACAGTCCAGAACGCTGTGCACGGGGGCCAGCACGTCGTCGAGTCCGGCGACGAACCGCTGCGCGAGGTCGTCGTCGGCGAACACGGCGGGCAGCATCATGCCGATCGGCGCGGACGAGCCCAGGCCGTCGATGGAACCTCTCATCAGGAGCCGTCCCCGATCACCCGGACACGGTGGTCGTAGGAGAACACCAGGGACGGCGCCGACAGGTCGATGCGGTCGGTCGCGTCGCCGCGCTTGCCGGTCAGCGGATCCGCCGGGTGCAGCCGCACCTCGTCGACCAGTTCCACCCCCGGCACCCGCTGGAGCACCGCGAACACCTCGCCGCTCTGCACCGGACGGCCGAACGGCCAGCCGGTGCCTTCCGCACCGCCGGTGAGCGGGTCCAGGTGCCGGTACAGGGCGTCGTACGCCGCCCGGCGGACCCGGTCGGTGTCCACCCCGCGGAACGCGTGCACCGTGGCCACGACCGTCACCCCCTGGTAGTACGGCGGGCCGACCGCCAGCCGGGTGCCGATCAGCCGCCGTTCGTCCAGGTGCCGGGTGATGCGCTCCAGCAGGCCGTCTCCGGGCACCAGTTGCTCGAACCGTAGCCGCCCGCCCGGATCGGGCACCGCCTGCGGCACCACCAGCAGCCGGACCGCGTAGGCCCCGTGCTCGCTCTCCTCGCCCTCCAGACAGGTGATCCGGGCGGTCTCGGGAGCGGCGCGGCGGGCCAGCTCCTCGTAGTCGCGCAGGGTCACCGCCCGGTCCTGGGCGCGCAGGGTGATCGGCGCCCGGACCTTCGCCTCCTCCACCGTCTCGCCGTCCACACCACCCTGCGCCGCCTCCCGGTTGACCACCTCCGAGACGTACGGGATGGAGGTGCGCAGGATCTGCACGGCGCCCCGGGCGACGTTGCCGGCCCGGCCCCCGCCCGTGCGGTAGCGGCGGGCCCTGACCGGCGTGCCCTTGCCGGCCACCGCCCCGAACTGGCGGAGCGAGCCGTCCGGTTGGCGCACCGCGGGTCCGAAGGCGATCTCACCGGTCGCGGCGTCCAGGGTGATGTGCCGGTCCGACGGTCCCGAGGCCGCGAAGTCGCGCACCACCAGCCAGTCCGTCCAACCCTCGTGCTCGGCGGTCTGCAGCAGCACCGGCGGCTCGTCGCCGACCACCGGCGCGTGCGCGAGGCGCAGCCGCTGTCCCGGCAGGCCGGTCGCCTCGCCGAGCGCCTCGTCGCGCACGGTCTCCGCGTGCACGGCGGTCGTGGTGCCGCCGATCGTGAACGCCTCGGCCGAGCGGACCGTCGGAGACGTCGTGTAGAAGGGCTGTCCGGCCAGCGGCTCGGTGACCCGGCAGCGCAGCCAGCCCGCCTCCCGGCCGGCGTTGCGGGACAGCACGTGCCCGCCGGGAACGTGCAGGACCACCTCGCCCGGCCGGTTCAGGCCGCCGGTGCCGTCCCGGTCGACCTCGCAGGGCCGCCAGCCGTCCGCCGTCCACGCCTCCCACACCAGCGGGGGCTGGCGCGGGTCGACGCCGACGCCGTCCACCCTGCTGTCCAGGTCGAGGGCGAGCGCGCAGTGCGGCACGGCGGCGGTCAGGCCCAGGAGCATGCTGTCGCCGACACCGGGCGACTCGGCGAAGCAGAGCACGTCCTTGTCCTCGTCGGCGAGGTCGTGCGTGCGGTCGACGGCCGCCTCGCCGCGGTGCTGCACCATCAGGTGCCGCAGCGCGCACGGGACGATCGTCAGATCGCGCTCGGTGGCGAAGACGACCGCCTCCTCGCTCTCGGTGCGCACGGTGGCGGTCTCGGTGCCGGGCGGCACCCGGACCGGCTCCTCCTGGGGCGCCGACAGCCAGAACGTCACGTCCGTGCGCGCGGCCGTGGGCGGGAACAGGGTGATCCCCACCAGGTCCAGGAAGGCCAGGTGGTTCTTCTCCGGCACCCGGTTGAGCCGGTACACGATCTGGTCGGCCATGTGCGCGACCGTCTCGATGAGGGTGACACCCGGGTCGGAGACGTTGTGGTCGGTCCACTCCGGGGCGCGCTGCTGTATGTAGCGCTTGGCGTCGTCGACGAACTGCTGGAAGCGGCGGTCGTCGAGATTCGGGGAGGGCAGGGCCATCAGCGGTCGCTTTCCGGAGCCGGGGAGTCGTTTCCCGGCTCGTCGTGGGACGGAATGACGTAGAAGGGGAAGACCAGGCTGCGCGGGTTGTTGGTGCCGCGGATCGAGTAGCGGACGTCGATGTAGAGGACGCTGCGGTCCGTACCCGCCGTGACCTCGACCTCCTCCACCTGGATGCGCGGCTCCCACCGGTCCAGGCTGACGTGGACCTCGTGCTGGATACGGCCCGCGGTCTGTTCGTTGACCGGCGCGAACACCAGGTCGTGGATCGCGCAGCCGAAGTCGGGCCGCATCGGCCGCTCACCCGGCGCGGTCGACAGCACCAGCCGGATCGCCTCCTCGACCTCCCGCTCGCCGCTCACCAGGGCGATACCACCGGTCGGGCCGATCCGCAGCGGGAACGACCAGCCGGAGCCGACGAACTGCTCGGCCATCAGCGACCCACCCGCCTCTCCGCGCGGCCCGTGCACCCGCTCATGCCGGCACCACCATCACGACCAGCCCGTTGGAGGTCAGCGCGCCCATGATCGGAACGGTGGCGGCCCGGATGCCCACGTTGGCGATCGAGGTGATCTGCACGCTGCCGCCCGCGGTGATCGAGGCCGCGCCCAGCGCCTTCAGGCTCAAAGCGCCCAGGGCGTCCACGGTGACCGCGCCGGTGAGGGACTTGAGGTTGACCAGGCCGCGCCCCTCGATGTCGAGCATGCCGCCGCTCTTGATGCTCAGGTTCCGCCGCGCGCTCAGCGACAGGTCGGTGCCCGCCTCCACGGACACCGACCGGCCGCCCTTGATACTCACGGCGCCCTTGCTGTCCACGGTGATCTCCGTCTTCGTCCGGTCCAGGTTGATCACCAGCTTGTCGTTGCCGGTGGCGAGCCGGACGCCCTGCTTGCGGCCCCCGGTCCGCTGGCTCAGCAGGTCCAGCCGGTTGCCGGTCCGGTCGGCGACGGTGTGCCGGGAGGCCTGCTTCTTCAGCCCGTCGTGCAGCGGCACGTCGGACACCGTGGTCGGCCTGTCCCGCCCGTTGTAGAGCCCGCCGATCACGAACGGGTGGTCCAGCGCGCCCCGGTCGAAGGCGACCAGCACCTCGTCGCCGACGTCCATCGGGAACACCCCGCCGCCGCCCTTGCCGCCGAGCTGCACGGTCCGCGTCCAGTCACTGACGTACGCGTCGTCGAGCCAGGGGAAGTGCAGCTTCACCCGTCCCTGCTTCAGCGGGTCCTGCACGTCCGTGACGAGGGCGTTGGCCACGCCGGGCAGCCGGGGACCGGTGTCGGTGCCGCCCGAGGCCAGCCCGTACAGCGACCGCCACTGCCGGCCGCTGACCGTCACCCACGCCTCGTAGTGCGTGCCGTCGCCGAACACGTGCCGTACCGACGTCGCCGTGTACTTGCCCTCGAACGGGGCGCCCACGTCCGCCAGCGCCACCGGAACTCCCGGGCGCAGCTTGGGGTTCCCGCGGACCGCGACCTCCAGTTCGGCGAAGGAGGCGGTCACGTCGTCGGCGAGGGCGTCGGCCGCGAACCGCACCTCGCTCTGCTTGTCGTAGGGCGTGTCCGTGCCGACCAGCCGGGCCGGCTTGAAGCTGCCCGCGGCGGCGGCCGGCGTGGTGCCGATCCCGATGCCCGGATTCAGACTCGCCCGCGAGGAGGCCGTCAGCTTCTTCTTGGTCGTCACGTCCCAGCCGCGTGCCTCGACCCGGCCCACCTGGTCGGCCGCGGTCACCGCGGACCGCAGCCGCAGGATGTCGTGTCCCGCCTGGAGCACGAACGGGCTCTTGTCGCCCCCGATGTCCGGGGAGGGCGCCCCCGAGGCCGACCGCGGACGCACGAACTGGAACCTCCCGTCCGCGTCGACGGACATGACCATCTCGTTCTCGTCGGCCAGCCGCGCCAGGAAGTCCCAGTCGGTCACGTTGGACTGGCTGATGAACTCGTAGACGGTGCGGGTCGGCTGGATCCGGCCGATCGGCAGCCCGTCCTGCTGGGCCAGTTTCCGGGCGATGTCGGAGGCGCTCTGGTTGCGGTAGGCCGCGACCCGCCGCTGGCGCAGCAGGCGGTGACCGGCGTCGTAACCGCGGATCACGGTGAACGTGCCGGTGCCGTCGTAGTCCGCCTCCAGACCGGTGACCTCGCCGGTCAGCAGCGGATCGGCGGCCCCCTGCCCGTCGGCGACCGGCGCGATGACCACCTTCGTGCCGAAGGTGACGCCCAGTTTGCCCAGGAGCAGCCGGTAGGGGTCGCGGAAGGTCAGCCGGAACGCGGCCGGCACCCCGGCGCCCTGGTCGACGTAGCAGTCCACGAGGGCGCGCGCGAACTCCGGCGGCAGCTTGGCGCCGCCGATCCGTACGTCGACGACGTTGGAGAAAGCGGACTTCGGCATCAGGAACGCACCTCCTCGACGGCGGGCAGCACCAGTTCCGTGCCCGTCGGCAGACGGGAGGGGTCGTCGATGCCGTTGGCGTCGGCGATGGCCCGCCACACGGTCGCGTCGCCGTACTCACGCCAGGCCAGCGACTGCAGCGAGTCGCCCGCCACCACCCGGTGGACCCGCTGCGCCTTCAGCGCCCCGGAGGTCGGGTTCTGCCCGAGGGTCTGCCCGGGGATCTCGTGCAGCTGCATCCGGCAGGTGGCCCGGATCGGAGCGCCCGTCGTGCCGAACAGGGTGTAGCTCGCCTCCACGGAACTCACGTACGCCACGAACCGCGCCGTGGAGAACGAACCCCACTGGAGCACCACCCAGGGCGGGGACGGCTGCTTGGCGTCGACGCTCCGCGCCGTCGTCTCACAGCAGTCGAGCAGCGACTCGACCTTCTTCAGCACGGTGTTGCCGGCCGGCTCGTCGGACGAGTCCAGGAAGATCTCGACACTCATCTCGCGCGGCAGCGCCCCCATGAACTCGGGCAGCGAACCGTCCCGTTCGACCTGCGTGGGCGTGGACTTCCACTCCGCGCGGCGGGTCAGCGACAGCTGCGCCGGGTTGAAGTCGAACCGGAAGGTCCTGATGATCCCGCCGGGTGTGGTGCTCGTGCCGACGGGCGGCTCGTGGATCGCGAGCGTGGCCCGTACGAGGCTCTTGCCGGCCCCGCCCCTGCTGCCCTTCGCCATGTCGTGCCGTCCCCTCAGTCCGTGAATCCGTGGTGGGCGATCTCCAGCACCTCGGTGGCCACGGCGGGGCTCGCGGGGTCCAGAGTGGGTCCCGTCCAGCTCACCGGCAGCACGTCGATCAGGCCCCAGCGGGCCACCTCCGAACCGTCCGCGCGCAGCGCCGCGATCTGGGCGGTGGGACGCTTGATCCCGGTCTGCACCGACGAGATCCACTTGGCCACCTTGGCGGTGTCCGGGGTGAGGGGACGGGTCAGCCGGATCGTGGAGAAGGTGACCCGGGTGGGCAGGTGCCAGACGAAGCCGTTGTTGCCGCCCTCCTGGCGCTGTTCCACCTCCACCTGCGACGAGAGTCCCTGGCAGCCGTTGAAGTAGCCGAGGCTCTCGCCGTCGATGCTGAGGGTGAACCAGATGGTGGAGCCCGGGTCCTGGCGGGACATCGCGGCGGACCTTTCTGTCAGTGGTGTCACTGGTCTGTCAGTGGCGGGGATCGCGGAGCCGGCCGACGCGTTCGCGGTCCATGCGCAGTTCGGTACGGATCAGCCGGGTGACGCGGCCGATGATGCGGTGCACGAGTTCGTCGAGCTGGAAGTCGGTCAGCTCCCTCGGGTCGAAGGCACCGGCGGAGACCCCCGTGTACGCGGGAGGCGAGCCGCCGTCCGCGTACGGGGGCGGCGGGCCCGGGGGAGGCCCGTGCGGCGCCGTCCCGTGGGAGGCCGGCCCGCCGGGCGGTGCCCCGTACGGGGGTGGCGGCGTCCCGGGCCCGGCGGTGTACGGCGGCGGGGCCTCCGCGCGGTGGCCGCCGGCCGGTCCCGAGCCCCGGCTCAGGTCGGTGGCGACGGTCGCGGCGGCCGCCGAGGCCAGTGCGCCGACGGCCGAGTGACCGGCCGCGGGGGTGCCCCGGCGGCCGGACGGGGACGCCTGCTTCCGCCAGAACCGCTGGACGGGAAGTGCCTGCGCGGACGCGCCGCTCGCCGGGGGCCGGGGAGGCGGAGCGGCACCGGCACCGGTGCCGGCCGTGATACCGGCCCCGGCGGTCGGAGGCGGGGGGAGCGGGGCGCTTCCCGGAACCGGTGTCCCCGCCGGTCCGTCCGGGGCCGCCGCCGGTCCGTCCGTGGTGGGCGCCGGGGCGGGTGTGGCGTCGCGAGTGGTCCGCTGGACGGGGGGCGGACCCACCTGTCCGGGCACCGGGGCGAGGGGCTGCGCCGCGGTGGTCCGGCCGGGGCGCGCGGCGGCGACCGGGGCCACCTGCCCGGTGCCCGGCGCGCCCCGGGGCGCTGCGGCGAACGGGGACACCGGCGGTGCCGGGAGAGGGGGTGCCGGGAGAGGGGGTGCCGGACGGGCCGAGGGAGCGGCCGGAGGAGCGGCCGGCCGGACGGGGGCCGCCGGGGCGGCCAACGGGGTGGCACCGGCGGGGACGGCCGGCACCGGCGCGCCCAACGGGCTCCGGCGGGCGGACACGGCTCGTGGCACGGCGCCGGTACCGGCGTGCACCGGCGCGGAGGAGGGGGGTGTGCGGCGCTGGACGTGCGGCTGTCCCGGTGCCGGCGTGGCCGGCTGAACCGGGAGCCGGGCCGGGGCGGCCTGCGGGTCCGGGGCGGAACCCGCGGGCCGCGTCGGCGCGGTGTCCGTGCCGGCCGACGTGGCCGGTCCGGCCGTCCGGGACGTCGGCGTCGGCCGGGTCGCTCGGGTCGGTTCGTTCGGCTGGTCCGATGAGCGGCGCTGGACCGGCGTCGCGGGACGGGGTCCGCCGTCCCTCTCGGCGCCGTGGGCGGGCGGCTGTCCGGGCGGCGGCGCACCGTGCCCGGGCCGGCCCTGGCCCTCGCGATCCCGCTCACCGCCGTCAGCGGTGGAGCGTGTCGCCGGGCGGCCGTCGGAGTGCGGGCGCTCGGCGGGGGGCCGGGCGGAGGGTTCGGGCCGTGACGGCCCGGGGGCGGTGGTGCCGTCTTTGGCCACCCCGCCGGGGGCGCGCTGAACCGGGGCCTGGGCGGGGGGCGTTGCCGCCGGAGCCGGCTGCCGAGACGCGGTGCCGGCGTGCGGAGGCCGCGGCGCCGGGGGCGTCGGCAGGCCGTCCGGGGCCGACGGGGCCGGGCGGGACGGGAGCGGGGCGCCGAGACCCGCGCGGGGTGCCCCCTGGGCGGAGGCGCCGCGCCGCAGGCCGGGTGAGCCGGCGGTGGTGTCCGTGGCCGGTGGGCGGTCCGGGGCGGCGGGGCCGGAAGGGGCGCCCGTGGGCGGGAGTCCGGGGCCCGGTGAGGCGGAGGGGGCGCCGGTGGATCCGTTCGGGCGGGCACCGGGTCGTGCCGCCGAGGCAGGGGTCCGCGTCGTACGGCCGCTCGTAGCGGAGGTGGGCGCCACGGGTCCGCTGGTGTCGGCGGACGACTCGACAGCGGCCCGCGCCAAAGGAGTCGGGGTCTTGTCTCCGCCGCCCAGTAGCGGGGTGCTCGCCGCGGACCTGCCGACGGACCGCTGGACGGGCTCGGGCGTGGGAGCGGGTGCGTGTGCGGCGGGGGCGGGGGCCTTGGCCGGGGCCGGGGTGGGGGCGTGGGCCGGGTTATGGGTCTGGGCGGGAGCCGGAGCCGGAGTTGAAGGGGGAGCGGGAGCCGGGGCGGACGAGGTGCCGGGAGGCAGGGTGCCGCCGTCCCGGTGGCCCCCTCGCTCCGCCGCCCCGCCGGTGTCCTCGGCCGTCACCGGGTGGCTCGCGCCGGAGTCCGAGGGCGCCGACAGCCGACGTGCCACCGGCAGGGTGCGGCGCTGCACCGGAGGCGTCGCGGTCCGGGCGCTGGTGAAGGAGGGCGACGACGGCACCGGGTCCGTACCGGCGGTCCGTACCCGCAGGCCGGACGCGGGGCGCACCGGCGTGATCGCGGACGACGCGGACGGGCGGGGCCGTACGACGGCCGAGCCGTCCGCGGTTCCGGGCCCGTTCGGCGCGGCCGGGAAGCCCGGCACGACAGGCGCTGCCGGCCCCTCGGACACGGCCACCGACCGCTGCACGCCGGGCGTCGGGCCGGCCGTGGCGGGGCCCGAGGAGGGGACGCTGGTGGAGGCGGCGTGAGAGACCGGGACGCCGTGCCCGGCCGCCGTCCTGGCACCGGCGCGTGTCCCGGGACGGGAACCGGTGGGTGCCGCGGCACCGGAACCGGCGGACGCGCCATGACCGGGACCGGCGGACGCGCCAGGGCCAGGACCGGAACCGGCGCGTGTCCCGGCAACTGCACCGGAACGGGCACCGGTTCGGCTCCCGGCCCTGTCACCGGCACCGGTCGCGCTTCCGGCCCCGGAGCCGGCACCGGTCCTGGATTCGGCACCCGCACCAGTTCCGCTACCGGCACCGGCACCGAGGCCGAGTCCAGCACCCGCACCAGTTCCGCTACCGGCGCTGGCACCAGTCCGCGTTCCGCTCCCGGCACCGGGGCCGCTTCCGGCACCGGCACCAGTTCCGCTTCCGGTCCTGGTCTGGTCCGGGCGTGCGGCCCCCTGCGATGCCGGGACCGGCGCGGAACCCATGGGCCCGGCGGCAGTCGTGGTCACGGCGGCCGGGTGCGGCCCGAGGCTTTTCCTCGGGACCCGAGCCGGACTCGGTGCCGGTGCCGTCCCGGCGCCCCCCTCCGAGGGGGCACCCGCACCCGTGCCCATGTCCGCACTTGTGCCCGTGCCCGCGCCGGAAGCCCCGCCGGCCCCCGCACTCGTACCCGCCACCGACGCGGGGCGTGCCTGTGGCACGCGTGTCGTGACGCGGCGCGGCATCGTCGGTGCGGCCGGACCGGGGCCACCCGGCACCGTCGGCGGCAACAGCCGTAGCGGCACGGCCGGAGCCCGCTGAACCGCCGGGGCCGGACCCGCGAGGGGGAGCCCCCCGGCGGGAAGTTCCAGGCCCGCCACCGGACGCGCCGGGGCCGGCCGGGGCATGCCGCCGGTCAGCCCGGCGCTGGAACGGCCGTCCAGCACCGAGGGCGAGGCCGTGGCCGTGAACGACGGGTTCTGCCATGTGGGCAGCCGGCTGCCGAAGGCCGCGTCCGACACACCGGGCGCGCCCACGGTCAGGCTGCGCCGGATCGGTGCCGGCCCCGGCCGGCCCGGAGCCGACGCGGACGACCCCGCCCCGCCACCGAACCGCCCGGCGCCCGGCACGCCACCCCCGGTCCCTCCGGCACCCGGCACACCCACCCCGGATGCTCCGGCGCCCGTGTCTTTGGGCGACGGGTCGGCCGGGGCGTCGGCCGGATGCCTCCGCGCCGACGCCGTAGAGGTCGGCGCCTGCGCCGTCACCGCCGCGTCCGCCGGCCGGCGTTTCGCCGTGTCTCCGCGCAGCCGGTCCCAGAGCCCCACCCGTCAGCCCTCCGACGCCGCGCGCGTCACCAGGGACGCGATCTCGCCCGTCCACCGGCGGCGGTCGCGGTGTTCCAGGTCCAGGATGTCCTCCATGCTCCAGTGGAAGTGGTAGGCGATGTACGCGATCTCCTCGTGCAGCCGGTCGGTCGCGTACGTCACGATTCCCCCAGGCGGCTCCCGCCGAGTTCCACCTCGAAGGACTCGGCGCAGTGCGGGCACTCGACCGCCGCGCGGGTGTGGCCCTCCGCGTTGATCTGGCGGTAGAAGTCCTGGAGGAACGCCAGGTCGGAGGCGAACATGTTCTCCACGATGCCGTCGTGCACCATCGGGAGCGTGCCGAGCCGGGTGATGACCCGGCCGAGCAGGACGACCGAGAGGAACGCCGGGTTCTCCTGGACCCGCACGTCCCGCAGCGGTAGGAGTTCGTCGCGCGCCGTCGACAGCCGCATCACGCCGTCCCGGTGGACGGTGCCCGACTCGTCGACGTAGCCGCGCGGCAGCTGGAACCGGAACTCGGTGCGCAACTCGTCCTGCTGATACGCGGCCTGCCGCGCGGCAGGCGGCGCCCCGGCCGCGGCCGGTACCGGAGCCGTGGCGTCCGTCCCCGTCCCGCCCTGGTCCGCGGGGTCCCCGTCGGAGTGGGCGACCGCGCCGGCCGCCCTGGAGGCCGTGCGGCGCATTACTCGATGACCAGTTCTTCGAACGCGATGGTCACCGTCTCGGTGAGGGCGGAGGCCTCACCGGCCTTGACCGTGCTCGCGTCGATCTTGTTGCACCAGGCGTTGCGCAGGTGGTAGCGCTTCACCGGGTTGTTCTCGAAGTCCATCATGATGATGGAGGCGTTCTTCCGGGCCGTGGTCATGTGGCCGGCGATGGACTCGTTGATCCACTGGGTGAACGACGCCGACTGGGTCATGCCCCGCACCACCGTGCAGGAGCCGTTCTTCTTCACACCCGGCAGGTTCTTGACCACGTTCTGGCCGTTGGGGGTGTTCTGCTGGTAGGTGATGACGTCCTGCTCGATGCTGAGACCGCTGACCTCGGCCAGGTACTCGACCATCACACCGTCGATCTGGAGGCCGAAGTTGTGTGACGTGAGGGCGTCACCCTGCTGGAGACTCATGTGTTCGCTGTCCTTCAGGGATCAGAGGTGGAAGGGGCGGGGGAGAGGGCGGAGCACGGGGCGGCGGTGCGCCTACTCCTCCAGCTCACCGTTACCGCTGGAGAACTGGGCCAGCCGGAAGATCACGAACTCGGCCGGCTTGACCGGGGCGATGCCGATCTCGCACACCACCCGGCCGACGTCGACCGACTCCGGCGGGTTGGTCTCCTCGTCGCACTTGACGTAGTACGCCTCTTCCGGCCGCTGCCCGAACAGCGCGCCGGCGCGCCACTCGTTGACCAGGAACGCCGAGATGTTGCGCCGGATCCGGGCCCACAGGGCGTGGTCGTTCGGCTCGAACACCACCCACTGGGTGCCGATCAGGATCGACTCCTCCAGGTAGTTGAAGTACCGGCGGATGTTCAGGTAGCGCCAGGCCGGGTCGGAGGAGAGGGTGCGGGCGCCCCACACCCGGATGCCGCGGCCCGGGAAGGCGCGGATGCAGTTCACGCCGATCGGGTTGAGCAGGTCCTGCTCGCCCCGGGTGATCTGGATCTCCAGGTCCACCGCACCGCGCACCACTTCGTTCGCGGGCGCCTTGTGCACGCCGCGCTCGGAGTCGTTGCGGGCCCAGATGCCGGCCACGTGTCCGCTGGGCGGCACCAGCCGGCTCTGGCCGCTGCCGGGGTCGAACGTCTTGATCCACGGGTAGTACAGGGCCGCGTACTTGGAGTCGTAGCCGGCCGTCTCCTGCCGCCACACCCGGATCTGACGGGCGTTCATGCCGGGCGGCGGGTCGATGACGGCGACCCGGTCGCCCATCAGCTCGCAGTGCGCGATCAGGCCGAGCTGGACCGCCTTGACGGACTCCAGGTCGATCGCCCCGCGCTGGTAAGCGGCCATCAGGTCGGGCACCGCGACCATGGAGATCTCGTCGACGGCCTCCAGGCCGCCGAAACCGGTGCGGTCGGCGGAGTCGCCGAGGTAGTGGGCCGGGCCCGGGTGCGCGTCCTGCGACGCGCCCGGCGGCGCCTCGTGAGCCGGGGCCGCGGCGGCCGGCGGGGCGGGGAGGGCGAGCGTCTGGTTGTCCGGCCGGGCGAGCTGCGCGGTCGGCGCGGCCTCCGTCACCGCGATCAGCCGGGAGCGCTCCTTGACCTGCGTGACGACGTAGTTGCGGCCGGTCTTCTTCGCCGTGACGTCGAAGGTCTCCACCGCCTTGTCGCCGTCCTTGACGATGAGCCGGAAGCGCTCCGCCGGGCCCTCGCCCTCCGGGTCGGCGACCTCGACGCTGAGCGGGCCCTGGGCGCCGGAGGCGAGGGCCGTCACGGCGAACGTGCCGAGCTGCCGCGGTTCCGCCGCGGGCAGCGCGGCCGGGGCCGCGGACTCGGCCGGCACGGCGGGGGTCCGGCCGGCCGAGCCGTTCTGGGGGGCGACGCCCTCGGCCGAGCCGCCCACTCGGACGACGTAGGCCGCGGTGCCGCCGTTCTGGAAGAAGCCGTAGACGGAGTGCGCGAGGTAGTACCCGTCGGTGAACTCACCGAAGCTCGCGACGTACTGGCTCCAGTTGGTGACCAGCGTCGGCTCGTTCAGCGGGCCGGTCGGCGCGAGCCCCACGAAGGCCGCGACCGACGTGCCCACCCCCTCGATCGGGCGCGAACCGCTGGCCACCTCCTCGACGTAGACGCCGGGCGACAGGTAGGACGGCATGCTCTGCTCTCCTCAGGGGTACGAGACAGGACTGCCTTCAGCCTCACGCGCGTGAACCGCCGGCGGAACGTCCTCCGGGACCGGACCGGGGGCAGGCCCGTTGCCCCGAAGGGCAACCGGCCGCGTTGCCCCCGGGACTGCCCTTGCGTACCTTCCCCGCCCGCCCGTCCGGCCGGTAGGACCGGAACGGTGCCGCCGAAATCCCGCCTCCCGGCCGGAGGACGGGAGCGTGGCGGCGGGACGTCACAGGACGCGGGTGAAGCCGCCGTCGAGGGGAGCGCGTGTGCGCGCACAGCACAACGGAAGCGACCAGGCCGCCGCGGGCCGGGCCGAGGGCGCCCGCACGGCCCGGTCACCGCTGCCGCCGGGGCGCGCCGCCGGGATTCTCGCGCTCCAGCGCGCGGCCGGCAACGCCGCCGTCACGGCGGCCGTCGAGGCCGGGCGGCACGAGCACGACGCGAACTGCGGGCACGGTCCCGCCGTGCAGCGCTCCCTCGTGCACCAGGTGCTGCGCGGCTCCGGCACGCCGATGGAGACGGGGCTGCGCTCCGAGATGGAGGGCAGGTTCGGCGGCGCCGACTTCGGCGGGGTGCGCCTGCACACGGACGTCGTGGCCCAGCGGTCCGCGGCGGAGATCGGGGCGTCGGCCTACACCTCGGGCAGTCACGTCGTCTGGAACGGCCGGGACAAGCACACGCTGGCGCACGAACTCACCCACGTCCTCCAGCAACGCCGGGGACCGGTCGCCGGCACCGACACCGGTGGCGGGCTCAGCGTCAGCGACCCCGGCGACCGGTTCGAGCGGGCCGCGGAGGCCAACGCCGCCCGCGTGATGTCCGGCCCGGCTCCCGTGCAGCGCGCGGTGGAGGCGGAACCGGGCGCCCCCGCGCGCAGCGGCGCCGAGACGTCCCCGGCGGCGCCGGTGACGGGCGACGGAGCGGCGGTGCAACGCCGGGTGGAGACGGGTGCGCGGGTCGGTTTCGAGTTCCAGCAGCTGTACAGCGACGCCTACGTGCGTTCGTCCGACGAGTCGGTCTCGGACTCGGAGGCGGAGGTGCAGCCGATCCGGGCCCCGCTCTACGGGAGGACCTGGAAGCTGGAGCAGGACGGAAGCAACCTGGAGTTCGTCACCGAGCCGTTCGCGGACCTCGCCCGGCTCACGGCGACCGTCAAGGAGATCAGCAGGGTCGCCGCCGACCTCCTCCGTTACCGGGACGAGCAGGAGTTCGAGATCGGCGACATGTACGTGACCATGGAGAAGAAGGACGACACCGCCCAGCCGCAGGTCAACCCCGACATCCCGCTGGACGCGCTGCCGGGCGTCTTCCAGCAGGCCGACTCCGACGAGCAGCACGCCGAGGACTACTACAGCGTCGGGGGGCCGTACTGGGACGCGCGGCGGACCGGGAACGAGGTCGCGGCAGTGGCGTCCATCGGCCGGGCGATCGAGGCCCTCCCCGCGGACCGGCTGGCCGAGAGCCTGCGCATGCCCGAGCCGACCGCCGCGGCGCTGGGCAGCGCCAAGGGCCTGCTCCAGGCGATCGCGTCGGCCGTACTGCACACCGCCGACTTCCACACCAAGCTGGACAAGGACCAGCCCGTCCTCGTCAAGACGGACCTGGGCGCACTGTGGAAGAGCCTGGTCGCCGACGGGGTCGTCGGTGCCCGGACGACGGTGCGGGACGTGGTGGATCTGCTGATCGGACTGGACGAGACGCCGGCCGACGCCGACGACGACATGCGGCGGATCGTGACCGAGGTCCTCGCGGGCAGGGACCCGGTGTGGCCGTCGGGCATGCAGCCCCGCGACATCCCCGCCACGGCGCGGGAGGACGGCGGAGCGGACGCGCCCGCGCACCGCAAGCAGATCCTGGTCGAGCTGCGCCGCGTCCCGATCCTGCACCACAACCAGTGGACCGGCTTCGCCGAGCAGGCGTTCAGGCACTTCGTCGCGGACGAGGAGAACCGCTTCCACCGCGACCTGTGAGCCGCCCCGCAGGCGCCCCGCGGCGGGGCGCCTGCGGCAACTCTGCCCCTTCGGACACCCACACTGCCCCCCGGTCCGCTGACCCGCCGCCGTGCTCCGGCTTAGCGTCGACGGGTGAGCCTGTGGACTTCTCTCGAACCCGCCTCGGCGACCGTGGACGCGGGGAGCAGTACGACGGTGCGGTTGCGGGTGCGCAACACCGGTGACGTGGTGGACGAGTACCGCTTCGAGCCGGTGGGGCCGCTCGCGCCGTGGACGACGGTCGAGCCCCCGACGCTGCGCCTGTATCCCGGCACGACCGGAGCGGTGGAACTGCGCTTCGCGCCGCCGCGCTCCCCGGACGCCACGGCGGGACCCAACCCGTACGCGGTGCGGATCACGCCGACGGAACACCCGGAGGCGGTGACGGTACCCGAGGGCAACCTCACCGTCACCCCCTTCACGGAGTTACGGGCGGAGCTGGTGCCGCCCACGGTGAAGGGGCGCTTCCGAGGGCGCCCCCGACTGGCCGTGGACAACATCGGCAACACCCGGCTGACGGCGTCGATCGCGGGCAGCGACAACGGCGACCAGCTGTCGTACGACATCCACCCGGGCAGTGTGCAGATCGAACCGGGCCGCGCGGCGTTCGTGAAGGCCACGCTGAAGCCACGGCGGATCATCTGGTTCGGCGCGAAGGAGCAGCGTCCGTTCACCCTGTCGGTGCTGCGCTCGGGCGCCGACCCGCTCCCGGTCGAAGGGACCTACGTCCAGCGGGGGTTCCTGCCGCGCTGGCTGGCCACCTTCTTCGGCGTGCTGACCGCGCTGGCGATCACGTTCGTGATGCTGTGGATCGCCTACAAGCCGGGCGTGAGCAGCGGCGCGACGCCGAAGGTCGCCGCCGGTGCGGCCCTCGCGCCCAGCACGTCCCCCTCGGTGACCCCACCGCCGCCGCCCACGGCGGCCGCCACCACGCCCCCGGCGGAGCCGGACAGCGGTGACGACGGCGGCGACGGCGGAGGAGGGGGAGGGGACGGCGGCGGTCCGGCCGCCACCGTCACCGAGGAGGCGCCGGAGGAGACCGCCGCGACGGCCGTACGGCGCCTCGCCGACGACGACCCGGGCGGGCGGCACGTGTGCTACCGCGCCTTCGTCACCGGGGACGGCTGGCAGAAGCCGGTGTGCGACGGCACCATGGCGGGCACCGTCGGCAGCGACACCCCGATCAAGGCCCTGAACATCGCGGTCACCGGGGTCGGCGGCTCCGCCGCCAACGCCTTCCTGCACAAGGACGATTCGACCGACGGCAAGGGACAGTGGTCGCCGAGCTGGACGGCCGTCGTCGCCGACGGCGAGGACAACTACGTCGGCAGTACCGAGCCGGACGATCCCCACATGCTGGGCTTCGCCATCAACGTCGGCACCGGTGAGGTGTGCCAGACCTCCCGCGTGCACAACTTCGACTGGGGCCAGCAGGGTTGCGTGAAGCAGCGCCCCGAGTTCGTCTTCGGCGGCGCGCTGGAGAACGACCGGTACCTGGAAGCCGTCAAGCTCACCGTGTGACCGGCCGGGCCGGCCGCTACCAGGAGCCCTCTCCCGGCAGCAGCCGGCCCGCCTTGCGGTACTCGCGCCGGGCACCCTCCAGCAGGTCGGCCGCCGTGACCGTGTCGCCGCGGCCCGCCGCCAGATAGGCCGCGGTCACCACGGCGCTGCGGATGGACCCGCCGGCCAGCTCGAACCCCTCGGCCACCGGCCCGTGGTCGATGCCGTCCACGCACGGCACGTGCGCCAGGCTGTGCCGCCACAGGGCCCGGCGCTGCTCCGCGTCCGGGAACGGGAAGTCGACCACCAGGTCCAGGCGGCGGGTGAACGCCTCGTCGATGTTGGCGCGCAGGTTGGTGGTCAGCAGGGCGATGCCGTCGAAGGACTCCAGCCGCTGCAGCAGATAGGCGCTCTCCATGTTGGCGTACCGGTCGTGCGCGTCCTTCACCTCGGAGCGCTTGCCGAACACGGCGTCCGCCTCGTCGAAGAGGAGGACGGCGTCGGTGCGGTCGGCCTCGGTGAAGATGCGCTCCAGGTTCTTCTCGGTCTCGCCGACGTACTTGTCCACCACGGACGACAGCTGCACCACATAGAGGTCCAGGCCCAGTTCGGCGGCGACCACCTCGGCCGAGAGGGTCTTGCCGGTGCCCGACTCGCCGGCGAAGAGGCCGAGCACGCCCCGGCCCCGCCCGCCGCCCGCGCTGAGCCGCCAGTCGCCGAGGACCCGGCCGCGATGCCGCGCGCGCAGGGCGAGCTCCCGCAGCTGTGCCAGCGGCCGGTCGGGCAGCACGAGGTCCCGCCAGTCCACGTCCGGCCGGATGCGGCGGGCATGCCGTTCCAGACCGGAGGCGGACTGCTGCCGGGCCGCCAGGCGCAGATGGGCGGGGGAGAGCCGGACGCCCTCGAACCCGGCCAGTTCCTCGGCCGACCGCGCCGCGCGGGCGACCCGGTCGCCGGGCAGGCGGTAGGGGGCCACGGTGACGGCGAGATCGAAGCCGGGCTCCTCGTGCAGGGCGGCTGACCAGTCGCCGACGGCGCCCGCCCGGCGCCCGGGCACGTCGAGGACGAGCGGGTCGTGGACGCACCAGTGCGGGTCGTACGGCACCCGGGCCGTGATCAGCACGGGTACGTCCGCGGCCGCCGTCAACTCGTCCACCAGCGGCCCGGGTTCGTCCGGCAGGCCGGTGACGACGACGGTACGCCCGGTCAGCCTGGCCTCGCGCAGCAGGGCGGGCAGCAGGTCACGGGGACCGGAGAAGCACAGCGCGGACAGGCCGGCCGCCTGCAGTGCCGCGGCGACCGCGGCGCCGCCGTCGCCCTCGCGGGTCTCGCGCAGGTACAGGGTGGGCGGCGGACCGGCCGCGAGCCGCTTCGCCAGCCGCTCGGTGAACCGCCCGAACCCGGTCCCGCCCTGGTCCGGCGGCGGCGGGCCGGGGAGGTCGCGGAGCTGCCCGGACAGTGCCGGGTCGGGCGTGTCGTCACCGAGCAGATGGGCCGTCAGCCGGTCCGGCACCCGCAGGACCCGGCTGAGGAAGGGACGTTCGGGCTCCTCCACCTCCAGCAGCCCCAGCGCGCGCAGCGGCGCCCCGGGGTGCAGCCGCGCCCGGGCCGGAGCCGAACCGGCCGGCACCGCGCACAGGTCCAGCGCGAGTCCCGTGGTCGCCCGGCGCCGGCTGACGTCGTCGTTGAGATAGCCGTACAGCGGCTCGAAGGTGCGGTCCAGGTCGGGTGCCAGCGCGATCAGCAGCAGCATGACGTCCAGGTCGGCGAGCCCGAGGCGAGCCGCCAGCGCGGTCAGCCGGTCCGCGGGCGCCTGTGGCGGTCCCGGCGGCACGGCGGGCGACGGCGCGGGCGTGCGCAGCAGATGCCGCACCGCCTCCTGTGACAGATACAGCCCGCGCAGCGGATCGCCGGCGGTGGGGTCGTCCTCGCCGCGGTGCCCGACCAGCAGGGCGACCCGCTCCCGCAGGGCGGCGAGCCGCGCCAGGAGCGCCTCGGCCGCAGGCGCCACCCCCTCGGTCGGCGGGTCCGCCGGGCTGGTCCGTGCGTGCGTGCCCTCGGCCGGCGGGTCCGCCGGGGTGGTCCGCACGGTTGTCCGCTCCGTCGGCGCGGTGGGTTCCGTCACGACCCGCCGCCCGTGCTCCGGCGCCGCAGGGCGTCCTTCCGGGCCTCCCGGGCCGCCGCCACCTGCCGCGGCCGGTGCGCGCGCTCCCCGTCCGCCCGGCCGGAGCCGTCCATGTCGCGGACCCGGACCACCGCGCCCTCGGTGACCGGGGGACCGGCGTCGTACTCCGGGTAGGCCGGGAACGGGGCGGTGACCACGAGGTCGAGGGACGGCTTGAGCTCACCGCCCAGCGCCGACCAGATCTCCGCGAGCGAACGCGACTCCGTCTGGATCCCGGCCACCGACAACGGCACCGCCATGCCCAGCTCGCCGAGCGCGCCCGGCAGTTCCGAGGGCGGCAGCAGCTCGCGCGGGATCAGCGTCGCCAGTACGGCGGACAGCAGCCGGTGTTCGTCCTGCGGCTGCTTGGTCCAGGCGGTCAGCAGGTACGACAGCCGGAACCAGCGGGGCGGCTGACGGCGTTTCACCACGACGTCCCGTTCGTCGACGACGGGCAGCTGGCCGCGCTGGCGGCGGTGCACGTCCTCCCGGATGTCGTACAGATAGGCGTTCACGACGGGCCCGTTGCGCCGGGCCGCCCAGTCACGGGTGGGGGCCTCGAAGGTGACGTCGATGCCGGAGCCGGCCAGGGCGCCGCCGCTGAGAAGGGCCTTGAGGACCTCGTCCACCTCGTGGATCACCGTCGCGCTCCCGCCCCGCCGTGCCTGCTGCCGATCCCGTCCGATCCTGCCGTGCCCCCGCCGGTCCCCGCGAGCGTGCCGGGGGACGGCCGGCGGGCAGGAACTGTTGCCCCCAGGGGCGGTCCGGACTGCCCCTCCGGTCAGATGTAACCTTCCTGGAAGGCGTACGCCACCGCATGGGCGCGGTTGCGCAGGTGCAGCCGGGTGGTCAGCCCGTGCACGACGTTCTTGACGGTGCGTTCGGAATAGGACAGCTTTCGCGCGATCTCCCCCGTGTCGAACCCCTCGGCGACCAGCCGCAGCACGTCCACCTCACGGGGCGTCAGTCCCGCCGGTCCGGCTCCGGCCCGGCCCGAGGCACTGCGGTGCAGCGTGCCCACCTGGTTGATGAGCCGGCCCAGCAGATCGGCGGGCAGGTCGCCGTCCCCGCGGGCCGCCGCCAGGACGGCCTGCGTCAGACGGTGCGCGGTCGCCTCGTGGCGCCACAGGATGGCCCCCACACCGCACTCGATCACGTCCAGCAGCTCGGCCTCCCGCAGCGAGCGCACCACGAGCACCGCCCGCGCGCCCTCGCCGCGCACCAGGCGGCGCAGCCGGGCCAGCGCGTCCTCCTCCAGCACGTCGTCGACGATCAGCGCCACCGTGCCCGGACCGCTCTCCTCGCGCAGCTCGATCTCGGGGAACCGGCGCAGCTGTCCGTGCACGCCCTCGCGCAGGATCGGGTCGGAGGCGTACACGGCCACCCGGGTCCGCGCCACGGGTTCCGTGCCGGTCCGGGTGGTCATCGATGAGCTGGGCACGTGTCTCCCCCATGTCCACGAGCCTGCCGCCTTCGACGACCGCCGGCAGGCGGGTGCTCCCACCCTCCGGTCGCGGCCCGGCCCCGCGCAATCGTGGACCACCACGGCCACCACCACGAGAACACCCGTAAGGCAACCACGAGCGCACCGCCGCGAAGGTTGCCCTGAAAGCGGAAATTCGCCGACGTGGGATGTGTCACGACACCTCCACCCCGCCCCGATCGTCCTCGACGGTGCGGCAACCACGTCCGAACCGAGGAGGCAGGACATGTCCGGACCACAGGACGTATGGCCGGGGACGCACCGTGAGGCGGTCGCGACGCTGGCCGCCGGCGTGGCGCGCGCCCGCTCGTACGCCGGCGGCCTGGTGCTGTTGCGCGGCGCCACCGGCACCGGGCGCACCACCGTGCTGGAGTCGGCCATCCAGGACGCGTCAGAGCACGGCACGCGCGTCCTGCGGGCCCGCTGCGCACCCGGTGACGGTGGCGCCCCCTTCGCGGCCGTGCTGCAGTTAACCGGGCCCGCCACGGGCACCGAAGCGGCCGGTACGGAGCGCGAACAGGCCGGACTGCTCTGGCGGGCGCTGCTGCGGCAGGCGGAGCGGACCCCGCTGCTGATCGCCGTGGACGACGTCCACCTCGCCGACGCCCCCTCCCACCGCTGGCTGGTGGAGACGGCCCGGCACGTGGACCGGCTCCGGCTCCCCGTGCTGCTGGCCGTCACCGAACGCAGCCAGTACGACATCGATCCGCCCGCCCCGGGATTCGCGCACGGCCTGTCACCCGCCCTGGTCCGCGCGCACACCCTGGCACCGCTCACCCCCGCCGACGCCGGCGCCCTGGTGCGCGAGCGCTTCCCCGGCGCGCCCGGGACCTGGGCCGACGACTGCGCCCGGGCCGGTGCGGGGAGCCCGCTGCTGCTGCGTGCCCTCCTGGACGACCTCGGCGGTCCCGGACCGCACGACGCCCTCCCGCACACCGTCGCGGCCCTCTATGCCGGCAACTACGCGGCGGCCGTGGCCTGGTGGCTGGACAGCGCCGGCTCCGGCACGGCCGAGGTCGCCCGGGTGCTCGCCGCCCTGGACGCCGAGCGGCACGGCGCGGGCCCGGCCGGACCGCCCGGCGGCCCGCTCGTCGACCTCGCGGTCCTGCTCGCCGAGCTCACCGGGACCGACCGGGCCCGGGTGTCCGGCTGGCTCACCGCGATGACCGGCCTCGGCCTGCTCCGGGCCGGCCCGGACGGCCGCCACCGCTATGCCCACCCGCTGCTGCGCGACGCGGTGCTCGCAGGGGTGCCCGAGTCCCGGCGCCGCGCCGCCCACCGGGGCGCCGCCGAACTCATGCTGCGCCGCGGCGCGTCCACCGAGGCGATGGCCGGCCAGCTGCTGAACTCCGGCCCGGTGGGCGCGGCCTGGGCGTCGAGCGTGCTGCACGACGCCGCTTCCCACGCCGTCCGGGAAGGCAGGGTGGCCGAGGCCGTACCGCTGCTGCGCAGGGCGCTCGACGAGCCGCTGCCCGACCACCGCAGACAGCGACTGCTGACGGAACTGGGGTCCCTGGAGGCCGCCGACCGGGGTGCCGCGGCCGCCGTCCCCAGGCTCACCGAGGCCCTGGGCCTGCCGGCCGCGCCGCGGGAGCGGGTACGGGCCGCCGTCGCCCTCGGCACCGCGCTGGCCGCACGCGGCAGGATCGGCGGCGCCGTGGAGGTGCTGACCGCCGTCGACGAGCAGCTCGCCGGTGACCGGCCGGACCTGTCCGGGGTGCTGCGCAGCGCCTCCGCGCTGCTGGCCGAGCGCGACCCGGCGGTCCGCCGGGACGTGTACCGGCGGCTGTCGGCCGCCGCGGAGCGCTCGCCCGAGCTGCTCGGTCCGGCCACCCGGGCCGTCCTGGTCCGGTACGCGGCGACCGCCGGGCTCACCTCGGCCCAGGAGGCCATGCGGCGGCTCCGCCTGCTGCTGGCCGAACCCTCCGACCCGCTTACGGAACCGTTTCTGCTGGGGACGGCCGCGGCGGTCGCGCAGTGGGCCGACGAGCTGGACGAGGCGGAACGGCTGGTGGAGCGGGGCCTGGCCGGGCAGCGCTCCGACCTGCTGCACCCGATGCACGACGCGCTCCTCAACACCCGCGCCGACATCGCCGCCGCCCGGGGGAGCCACGGCTGGCTGCCCGCCGAACCCCCGCTCCGCCCGGACGGGGGACCCGGGAACATACAGGCCCACGTGCTGCTCGGGCTGGTCGGCCAGAACCGGACCGCCGAGGCGCGGCGGCTGGCCGGCGCCTTCAGTCTGCACGCGGCGACGGACTCCTGGGAGCTGAACCGGTTCCTCTACGCGCGAGGAGTGCAGCGGGCCGCCGACGGCGACACCGCCGGAGCCCTGCACGACTTCCTGGAGTGCGGGCGCCGCCAGCTGGCCCGCGAGGTCCGCAGCCCGGTCGTCACCCCGTGGCGGTCCGCCGCCGCGGAGTGCCGGCTCGCCCTCGGCGCGCCCGGCGAGGCGATCACCCTGGCCGAGGAGGAACTGCGCCTCGCCCGTGTCTGGGACACCCCCCGCACGGTCGGCCGGGCGCTGCGGGCGCTCGGCACCGCCACCGGGGGCCGCCGCGGCCTGGAACTCACCGAACGGGCCGTACGGCTGTTGCGGGACGCGCCCGAGGGCGCCGGCGCGGAACTGGCGCACGCGCTGCTGGCACAGGGCCGGGCGCTGATCGCGGCCGGTGAGCGCGCCCAGGCCCGGGACCGTCTCCGGGAGGCCGCCGCGGTGGCAGAGCGCGCGGGGGCGCTGCGCCTGCGCGGCCTCGCCGAGGAGGCCCTGCGGGCCGGCGGCGCCCGGCGGACGGCCGCCGTCCGGACCGGTTCGGGTTCCCTGACCGGCAGCGAACTGCGGATCGCCCGACTGGCCGCGGACGGGCGCACCAACACGGAGATCGCGGAGCTGCTGCACCTCGCCCGGCGCACCGTGGAGACCCACCTCACCAGCACCTACAAGAAGCTGGGCATCCGGCGGCGCGGCGAACTGCGCCGCGCGCTGACCAAGGACGACGCCATGCCGCCCGGCCTGCCCGCGCGCCACGACCGGATGCCGTGCTGACCCGGGAGACGGCGGCGGCAGCCGATGGGGTGTGGCTCGGTGTGAACGGCGGCGGCCTGTGAGGCGGGGCCGGCCGGGGAGGCGCGGGACCGTGGGCCCCGGCCGGATGCGCGGCGGGGCGGAGGGCGCCGGTGTCTCAGGGGCGGGGAGTCGGGCCCTGCCGTGTCTGTTCCTGTTCCTCGCTCTCCTGGGCGGGGAGCATCGGCTGTCTGTCCCCCGTGCTGATCCTGGCCGCCATCCCGGCGAGCTGACGGCACGCGCGCGCGATCTCCCGCTCGGTCCGGTTCCGCTCGCTGATGACCGCCGAGAGAAGCAGCGCGGTCAGTGCGGCGGACGCGTTGAACGCCTGCAGCGTGATCATCTTGGTCAGCAGGTCGTGTCCGGCGAACGGCCCCGATCCCCGGATGGCGGAGACGATGGCGAAGGTCGACACGGCCAGCGCGCAGGGCGCGGCTCCCGCCAGCCGGAAGCGGAACGAGGCCCAGATCAGCAGCGGGAAGCCGAGGAACAGCAGGGGCGTCCTGCCGGTCTCCACCAGGCCGATGCAGGCGGTGGCCGCCATGAGCAGCAGCGCCTCCAGCCACCGGGACGGCGGGACGTGCCTCGGCCACCGCGCCGAGCGGAGGACGAGCAGCACCGGCGTGACCACCAGCACGCCCATCGCGTCGCCGGTCCACCAGACCGACCACGTGGGCCAGAAGCCGTTCGTGTTCAGCGCGCCGGCCAGCAGGAGGGTCCCGCTGCCCGTCGTCGCGCTGATCAGCATTCCGGTGAACGCGCCGAGGAAGATCAGGGCGAGCGCGTCCCGCAGCCGGTCCAGTTCGACACGGAACCCGGTACGGCGCAGCAGCAGGTACGAGCAGACGGGTGCCAGGGTGTTCCCCGCGGTGATCGCGAGCACGCCCGGGAGGGACGGTCCCAGCCCGACGTTGGCCAGGAACGCGCCGAGCGCGACACCTGGCCAGACCCGCGGTCCGCACAGCAGCAGGCCGGCCAGCGCGATACCGCTCGGCGGCCACAGCGGGGTGACCTGCCCGCGCACCAGCTGCTGGAGCAGCCCGGCCCGGGCGGAGGCGGTGTAGAGCGCCGCGAGGACGCAGATCTGGAGGGCGGCCAGGCCGCCCCGCCGCAGCCGTTCGTGCCGGGCGTCAGTCATCGGGCGACCTCCGTCTCGACATCGCCCCGTAGCCCATCATCCGCCGGTTCCCGTGGATCCTCCACGGGATCGCCGCGCGCGGGCGGTTGCCCCGCAGGTGGGACCGGCCGTCCCGGCACCGGCCACGGGAGGCGCGGTCCGGCGGGCCCGGGGCGCGGGAGGTCAGACGGACGGAGTGCGCAGGGCGAGGATGGCCATGTCGTCGTGGCCGTCGCTCGGGTGCCGGTCGGCCAGCGTCCGCACGAAGTCCGGCAGGGACAGGGAGGCGTGCGCCGCGGCCAGCTCGGCGAGCTGGTTCAGGCTCTCGTCGATGGAGTGGCCGGGATGCTCGATCAGCCCGTCGGTGAAGAAGACCACGGTGGCGTCCGGGGGCAGCGGGCGGGAGTGGTCCGGGCGGGGCTGGGCGGTGTCGACGCCGAGCGGCAGACCGGGCTCGGCGAGCAGGTAGGCCGCACGGCGGTCATGGGTGATCACCAGGGGCGGGACGTGCCCCGCCGTGCTCCAGAGCAGCCGCCAGCCCGCCCCCTCCGGCTCGATGCGGGCCAGGGTGGTGGTCGTGACGGGATTGTCGGTGACGGTCTCCAGCGCCCGGTCGAGCTGGGTGAGGACCGCCCCGGGCGGCCGGGTCTGGTCCAGCAGCAGGGCGCGCAGCATGTTGCGGGTGGCGGCCATGGCGGCCGCGGCCTGCAGATCGTGGCCGACCACGTCACCGATGACGACCGCGACCACATGGTCGGGCAGCAGGACCGCGTCGTACCAGTCCCCGCCGAGCCGGCTGGGCTCGGCGGCGGGCCGGTAGATGGCGGCGGCGGTGAACGGCCGCAGGTCGGGCAGGGTGGGCAGCAGCAGCCGCTGGAACTGCTCGGCCCCGACCCGCACCCGCTCGAACAGGCGGACGTTCTCGATCGCGATGCCGGCGGCGCTGGCCAGGGCGACGACGACGTTCTCGTCGTGCAGGTCGAAGGGCAGGCCGTCGAGCCGCTCGGAGAGGTAGAGGTCGCCGTAGATCTCCCCGCGCACGGTGATGGCGACGCCCAGCAGGGTGCGCATCCGCGGATGGCCCGACGGGAACCCGGCGGAGGACGGATGGGCGGGAATGTCGTCCACCCGCAGCGGTTCGGGGTAGTGGATCAGATGGCCCAGGAGCCCCAGACCGCGAGGCAGGCCGGAACCGGACAGGTCGTTGCGCTCCTGTTCGGACAGTCCGGCCGAGATGAACTGCTCCAGGCGCTCGCCCGACTCATTGAGCACCCCCAGCGCCCCGTAGTGGGCGCCGACCAGGTCCATGGCGGTGGTCACGATGCGGCGGAGCACCGCGGGCAGCTCCACCTCACGGCTGATGGCCACCACCGCGTCCAGCAGACCCTGCAACCGGTCCATGGAGGACAGCAGGGAACGCAGCTGCTCGTCGATCCGGCCCAGCTCGGACCGCAGGCGCACGTGCAGGTCGGGGAGGGGCTGCCGGGGTGGCCTCCCCTCCCTCGCCCCGGACATCAGCGCGCTCCCGGGATCCCGCGCGTCCGACGCCCCGGGGACCGGGCCGGGTCCGCCCGCAGGTCACGGCGGATCCGCGCGGAGAGGCCCTCGGTCGAGTCGCGCATGGCGGCCTCCTGACACGACCCCCCGTCGACTGTGCCGTCTTCGATTGTGGCATCGGCGCCCGCCGCGTCCCAGCTCAGAGAGCCAGGCCCACATGCGCGAGGGCCTGCTTCAGCAGTACCCCGTGTCCGCCCGGCATCTCACCCTGCACGGCCGCGGAGGCGGCCTCCTGGGGGCTGAACCAGACCAGGTCCAGCGCGTCCTGCCGGGGCCGGCAGTCACCGGTCACGGGCACGATGTAGGCGAGGGAGACCGCGTGCTGGCGCGGGTCGTGGTACGGCGTGACGCCCGCCGTCGGGAAGTACTCCGCCACCGTGAACGGCTGGAGGGAGGCGGGCACCCGGGGCAGCGCCACCGGGCCGAGGTCCTTCTCCAGGTGGCGCAGCAGCGCGTCGCGGACGCGCTCGTGGTGCAGCACACGGCCGGAGACCAGGGTCCGGCTCACCGTGCCCTCCGGACCGATGCGCAGCAGCAGTCCGATGCTGGTGACTTCACCGCTGTCGTCCACACGCACGGGCACGGCCTCGACGTACAGGATCGGCATCCGGGCCCTGGCCATTTCCAGTTCATCCGTGGTCAGCCAGCCGGGCGTGGTCTCGGTCATGTCAGACATTGCTTGATCATACTTTCCGTGCGGGGCGCCCGCTGGGATCGCGGGCCGGTTCGGATACAAGCGGTCCGTACACCCGGCGGGCGTTGTCGCGGCCCGTCCAGGCCGCGATCCGCAGGGCGTCGGCCAGGCTCAGCTCGTCGGCGTCCACCCGGTCCTGCAGGAGGTCGGCGAGCCCCTGCCGGAAGCACAGGGCGCCCAGGTGGTGGAACTCGGCCACACCGTAGGCGTCGGAGCTGTACAGCAGTTTGCGGAACGGGGTGATCTCCAGGGCCTCCTCCAGCACCGCCCGGCAGCGGGCCGGGCCGGTGTAGTGCAGGGCGAGACCGACGTCCAGGTACACCTGCTCGAACACCGTGGCCAGATAGGCGGCCTGGCGGTGGTACGGCCAGCAGTGCAGCAGGAGCACCGGGATGGTGCCGGCGGTCCGGTGCAGCCAGTCGGTGAGCAGGGCGGGGTCGGCCCGGTGCAGCGTCACGTCCGCGTCGCCGAAGCCGGTGTGCAGCTGCAGCGGCAGGCCCAGATCGACGGCGGTCCACAGCAGGTGCCGTACCAGCACCGGGTCGGTGAGCCGGCCGCCCCGCGCCAGCCAGTGCCGGGCCGCCCGTGTCACCTCGGCGTCCGCGGGGCGCTCCGGGGCGAGGGCGAAGCCGGTCCGGTAGGCCGCGACCGACTTCACCGCCACCACGTCCGGGCGGCGTACGGCCTCCTCGGCGGCGGTGCGCAGGACGGCCGCGTACTCGCCCGCCTCCACGCCCCGCGCCGCCACCGCCTCGGCGAGCTGCTCCAGCCGTACGACCTCGCGCGCGGCGGCGCCGGCCGCGGCCGCCAGCTCGGCGGGGGTGGTGAGCGGGTGCGGCGCGTAGCCGGTGTCCACGCAGAACACCTCGGCTCCGGAGGCCGTCAGGAAGCGGCGGTGGACCTCCTGCCAGCCGAGTGCCGAGCGCCGGGCCAGGTAGTCGGCGGGCGGGGCGTGCCGGGGGAGGTCCAGCAGGGGCGCGCAGTGCCGGCGCACGGCGACGCCGACGGGACTGTCGAAGGGGGAGACGCCGGGCCAGGCCGCGCCCTCGGTGATCAGGGACTCGAACCGTCCGGCGTCCAGGTCCGCCGTCACCGCGCCGTGGCAGTGGTGGTCCACCAGCGGCAGCGCGGCGAGGACCTCGTGGACCGCTCCCGGTGCGGCCATGGTCAGTACACCCAGCGGTAGGCCGCCGCCACCTGCACGGGCCCGAGCCCCTCGACGGCCGCCGCCTCGCCGAGCCGTACGGCGGTCACCGCGTCGGCGAGGACCGGGCCCAGCGCCTCCCGCAGCACCTCGTCCGCGCGGAACTCCTCGACGGCCTGCGGCAGCGACCGCGGCAGCCGCCGGACACCCAGGGCCGCCGCCTCGCCGGGGCCGTACCGGGCGGGGTCGCCGGTGATCTCGTCGGGCAGCGGGCGGGCCGACGCGACGCCGTCGAGCCCGGCGGCGATCACACAGCCCAGGGCCAGATACGGGTTGGCGGCCAGGTCGACGGGTTTGACCTCCAGGTTGGCGTCCTCGTGGTGGCGGCCCGTCGTGCCGGTGACGATCCGCACGGCGGCCTCGCGGGTCTCCCGGCCCCAGGCGGTGAACACGCCCGCCCACTGGGAGGGCTGCAGGCGGAGATAGCTGGCGGGACTCGGCGCGGTCACCGCCGTCAGCCCGGGCAGGTGGGCGAGGAGCCCGGCCACGAACGACTCCGCCTCGGCCGTCATGCCGTACCGGCCGTCGCCGCCCGCGTGCAGGTTCACCCCCTCGCGCCAGCAGGACAGGTGCAGATGACCGCCGTTGCCGACCCCCTCGGGGAGGTAGGCGGGTGCGAAGGAGACCCGCAGCCGGTGGCGCCGGGCCACCGCGCGGATCGTCTGCCGCACCAGCACGCTGCGGTCGGCGGCCGCCACCGGGTCCAGCGCGCCCACCGAGACCTCGAACTGTCCGGGCGCGTACTCGGGATGGATCTGGTCGACGTCCACGCCCTGGGCCGCGAGCGCGGCCAGCAGATCGGCGGTGTAGTCGCTCAGCTCGACCTGGCGGACCGCGCCGTACGCCGGCCCGGAGGCCGCCGGGACGAACTCCCCGGCGGGCGCCGAGTCGAGTCCGGCGGCCCACTCGATCTCGACCGCCGCCTTGAAGGCGATGCCGTGGCGCTCGGCGGCGTCCGCGACGGTCCGGCGCAGGAAGGTCCGGGCGCAGCCGGGGTGCCGCGCGCCCTCCTGCGTGATCCGGTCCACGGGCGCCCAGGCCCAGCCGGGCTGGCCGGCCAGCGGGACGAGGTGGTCGAGGTCCGGGTAGAGCCTGAGGTCGCCGTCCGGGGAGCCGAGGACGTCGGTGGTGACCACGGAGTCGTCGGCGAGGAACGTGTCGAACACCGGCGACATGCCGACGCCCCAGGCCACGGCCGACTCCAGCCGGGCCGTCGGGACGGCCTTGACCCGGCCGACGCCCGACGTGTCCACGTAGGCCAGGACGATGCCGTGCACACCCTGCGCGGCCAGATCCGCGGTGAGGGCCGCGACCCGCCTCAGGTCGTCGGGGCGTCCGCCGGGCTCGGGGTCGGCAAGGGTGGTCATGCGTCCTCCTCGACGGACTCGGCCCCGGCCGGGCCGGGGGCCGGGACGGGGTCAGGGTTTCACGGCCACCGCGGCGTACTGCGGTACGACGTCGGCATCCGGCTCGGCGCGCCACCGCGAGCACGGCACCAGACCCGGCTCGACCGGCTCCAGACCGTCGAGGAACTCGGCGATCTCGGGGCGGCCGCGCGCGGTGATCGGCGGGGTGGCGTTGGCGTTCCAGAACTCCATCGCGGCCCTGTTGCCCGCGCCGCCCACCTCGGCGTCGAAGGTCGGGTGGGTGAGCACCAGATGGCTGCCGGAGGGGACCGCCGCCATGAGCCGCCGCACGATGTCCCGGGCCTCGCCGGTGTCCAGCACGAAGTTGAGGATGCCCAGCATCAGCACCGCGACCGGCCGGTCCAGGTCGAGGGTCCGGGCGGCGCCCCGGACGATCTCGTCCGGCTCGCGCACGTCGGCGTCGATGTAGTCGGTGACGCCCTCGGGCGAGCCGGTGAGCAGCGAACGGGCGTGCACCAGCACGATCGGGTCGTTGTCGACGTACACGGTCCGCGACCCGGGCGCGACCCGCTGGGCGATCTCGTGGGTGTTGTCGCCCGTCGGCAGTCCGCTGCCGATGTCGAGGAACTGGCGGATCCCGCGCTCGGCGGCCAGGAAGCGCACCGCCCTGGCCAGGAAGTCCCGGTCCGCCCGGGCCACCGCCCGGATCACCGGGAACATCCCGGCGACCCGGTCGCCCACCCGCCGGTCGACCTCGTAGTTGTCCTTGCCGCCGATCCAGTGGTTCCAGACCCGCGCGTTGTGCGCCACGGAGGTGTTCGGCCTCGCCGGGCCGGTCGCCGGGGAATCGCCCTCGCTCACGTCGCCGCCCTTCCGTGTGCGGTCCTCCGCCGTCATTGTGCCGCCGCTTGATCGCCCTGTCCCGGGAACGGCGCGGTGTGACGGTCCGGGCACCCGTCGGGTCCCCGTGGCGGGTACGGGACACTGGACCACCCGGGCCCGTCTCGGGCCGCCCCCGTATCCCGACCCCGGCCGGAAGAAGGACATGCCCGCCACGCCCGCGCCCCTCCTCGACACCCCCGCCCAGCCCGCCGGCTCCGCCGACATCCGGCTGATCGTCACCGACATGGACGGCACCCTGCTGGACGACACCCAGCGGATACCCGACGGCCTGTGGCCGATGCTCGCCGAACTGCGCCGCCGCGGAGTGCTGTTCAGCCCGGCGAGCGGCCGCCAGTACGCGACCCTGGCCCGGCAGTTCGCCGAGGTCGCCGAGGGCATGGTGTTCATCGCGGAGAACGGCACGTACGTCGTGCGCGACGGTGTGGAGCTGAGCTCCGACCCGCTGGAACGTTCCGTCGCCGCGGACCTCGCCCGGACGGTACGGCGGCTGGTCGCGGACGGCGCCGACGTGGGCGCCGTGGTGTGCGGCAAGCGGTCGGCGTACGTCGAGCGGACCGACGAGGCGTTCCTTGCGGAGGTGCGCAAGTACTACGTCGAGCACCGGATCGTCGAGGACGTCACCGCCGTCGAGGACGACGTGATCAAGGTGGCGCTGTTCGACTTCGGCTCCGCCGAGCACACCACCGCCCCGGCCCTGGAGGCGTTCACGGCCACCCACCGGGTCGTGGTCTCCGGCGAGCACTGGGTCGACGTCATGAACCGCACCGCCGACAAGGGCGCCGCCCTGCGCGGCCTCCAGCGCGAGCTGGGCATCACGCCCGCGCAGACCATGGTGTTCGGCGACTACCTCAACGACCTGGAGATGCTGGACGCGGCCGAGTGGTCCTTCGCCATGTCCAACGCCCACCCCGAGGTGCTCCGCCGGGCCCGTCACATCGCCCCGTCCAACAACGACCACGGCGTGCCGCGGACCGTCGCCCGGGTGCTCGGCATCACTCTCCCGGGTCGGTGACCGTCAGCCGACGAGGCCCACGCCTCCGTACAGCGAGACCGGCCCGTCGGCCGGCCGCTCCTCGGGACGCCAGTCCGCGACCGGCACGATGCCCGGCTCCAGCAGGTCCAGTCCCCGGAAGAACGCGCCCACTTCGGCGTGCGAGCGGGCCACCAGTGTCACGCCGCCCGCCGCGTACATGGCAATGCCCTTCCGCACGTTCTCCGGTTCGAAGTCGGCGGTCATGGTCGACAGCACCAGGGCGCTGCCCGGCGCCAGCGCGTCGACCAGCGTGGTGACCATGCGGTGGGCGCCGTCCTCGTCGGCGACGAAGTGCAGCAGGGCGACGAGGGAGAGGGCCACCGGGCGGTCCAGGTCCAGCACTTGGGCGGCCTGTTCGAGGATGGAGCGCGGGTCGCGGGCGTCGGCCTGCACATACTCCGTCACGCCCTCGGGGGTGCCGCGCAGCAGCGCGTTCGCGTGGGCCAGCACGATGGGGTCGTTGTCGACGTAGACCACGCGCGCGTCGGGTGCCACGGACTGGGCGACCTGGTGCAGGTTGGGCTCGGTCGGTATGCCGGTGCCGATGTCGAGGAACTGCCGGATACCCGTCTCCGCCAGGGCCCGGGTGGTCCGGCGCATGAACGCCCGGTTGGCGCGGGCGGCCTTCGGGGCGCCCCCGTCGATCGCCGCGATCCGCCGGCCCAGTTCCTCGTCGACCGGGTAGTTGTCCTTCCCGCCGAGGAACCAGTCGTACACCCGGGCCGGATGCGGCCGGGTGGTGTCGATGTCCCGCGTGTCCGGCCCGGTCCCCGCCACGTGCCGCTCCTCCGTACCTCCGGCCCCGGTGGTCGTCCCGGGACGTGCGGGGAGCAGTCTGACACGATCACGCGGCGCGGCGCAGACAGTCCTCGGCCACCTCCTTGTCCAGTGCCGCCCGCACCAACGCGGCGGCCAGCACCGCCGGTTGGGTGCTCCCGGCCAGGGCGGCCAGCTTCTCGGGGTCCTTCGGCAGGCCGAGCCGCCCGGCGCCGGACAGCGCCTTGCCGTCGAGGTAGGGGGCGACGTCCGGCCACACCCGCTGTGCCTCGCGCAGGAAGATGTCGGCGCCGGCCGGCCCGATGCCCGGCTCCTCCCGCAGCAGCCGGGCGAGCTCGCCGAGGTCGCCCTCGGCCTCGCGGTGCAGCCGGCGCAGATCGCCGCCCCAGCGCTCGGTCAGCAGCTCGGCGCCGTCGCCGAGCTGGGTGGCGGTCCGCTCGTCGTAACGGCGGTAGCCGCCCCGGCCGAGCGCGTCCACCCGCCGCTGCCAGCCGGCCTCGGTCATCCGGCGGGGGCTGTCCAGGTGGTCCTCGTGCAGGGCGCGGGCGGCGGCCACCGCCACCGAGGCCCGGATCCGGGCGCTCAGCAGCAGGGACAGCACCAGGAGCCGGTACAGCGGCTGCGGGGTGTCCTTCAGGCGGATGCCCGCCTCCTCGGCGTACGTCCGCCCGTACTCGGACACCAGCTCGTGCACGACCCGTTCGTCGCGGTTCATGGCCTACGGCTTGAGCGGGTCGTGGCCCATGGTCATCAGCCGGTGCCGGCGGCGGGTGTCCTCCGGCGTGCTCTCCGGCTCGGGCTCGTTCTCCATGTCGACCAGGTCACCGACCGTGTCGACGACCTTGTACATGACGCGGACGTCGTCGTCGGTGAGGTCGGTGCGGCGCTTCTGCAGGATCGCGAGGACGTGCTGCCCGGTGGGCGTGCCCGCCTGCTCCGGCAGCGGTTCCGAATCCTCGGCGGCGTCCCGGACCTTCAGCCAGGCCGCGAGTTCCGCCGAGGTCATGTTCACCACGCGGTGGAAGTCCTCCCAGAGCGCGTCGAGTTCCAGGGCGTCGGCCATGGGTTCTTCCCTTCCGTGCGAGGGTGGTGTGCTAGCTGGACGCGCCGTCGCGGGGGTGGTTCTCGGCCTGGAACATCCAGCGCTGCTTCTCCAGCTCGGCCGTGATGGTGATCAGCAGGTCCTGGGTGACCGGGTCGGCCTTCTCGGTCGCCTCGATCCGCTCGCGCAGCCGGCCGACGGCCGTGCCCAGGGCCGACACCATCAGCTCCACCACCTCGGTGTCGCGGAGCCAGCCGTCCTTGGTGCCGGGCAGCGCGAAGGTCGCGGCGATGGTCTCCGGCCGGCCGTCCGGAGACACGCCCAGCGCGGCGGCGCGCTCGGCCACGGTGTCGGAGTGGTCGCGGGCCGTGGCGACCACCTCGTCCAGCTGGAGGTGGATCGACCGGAACCGCGGACCCACGACGTTCCAGTGCGCCTGCTTGCCGACCAGTGACAGGCCCAGCAGGTCGACCAGGGTCTCCTGCAGGGCGGTCCCGGTGACGCCGAGCGCCTCCTCGGGCAGCGTGCTCCTGACCACGGTCATGGTGTGCGGGTCCCCTTTCGTCGGATGTCTGCGGTCATGTCCGCAAGGGCGGGTGCCCCCTGCATGGAGGGGCAAACCGGCAGATCAGCGGGGCAGTACCCGGTCCAGGAAGCGGAGCACCTCCGCGTGCGCCCGCGCCCTGTCCGTCTCGTGGAAGACCTCGTGCCGCGCCCCGGGGAAGATCCGCTCGGTCAGCCGGCCGCCGCTCAGCCGCTCCACGCCGGTCCGGCTCCCGGGCAGCGGCACCAGCCGGTCGTCGTCGCCGTGCAGCCACAGCAGCGGCAGCCCGCCGACGTCACCGCCCTCGGCCACGGTTCCCAGGGTCCGCGTGAACGCCTCCAGCGTCGGCCGTTTCATGGGCCCGTGCCACACCAGCGGATCGGCGGCGTACGCCGCGCCCACGGCCGGGTCCCGGGAGAGCGCGGCGGGGCTGACCGGGATGTCCGGGATCTCCTCGTGGGCCAGCAGCCGCCCGGGCAGCTCCCAGTCGCCGATCACCGGGCCGGACAGGATCAGCGCGGTCAGCTCGTCGCCGTACCGCTGGGCGTAGCGGGCCGCGATCAGTCCGCCCATGGAGTGCCCGACGAGGACCAGCGGCAGGCCGGGGTGCGCGGCCCGGGCCAGTTCCGCCACCGCGTGCACGTCCGTGACCACGTCCTCGAAGTCCTCGATCAGCACCCGTTCCCCGGCCGACCGGCCGTGGCCGGCGTGGTCGGGCCCGTACACGGCCGCCCCGTGCCCGGTGAGCACGGCGGCCAGCTCCCCGTACCGGCCGATGTGCTCGCCGTACCCGTGCACCAGCAGGGCCAGCAGGCGGGGTTCCGGGCTGGGCCACTCGCGTACCGCGAGGGCTCCGTGCGTGCCGTCGAGGACGTGCTCACGGACGTGGTGCATGTCTCCTCCGCTGCCTCGGTGAAGGTCCCGGAGGATCTTCCCAGCGGGGCGGTCCGAGGTCTATAGTCCAAAACTAGCAGTGCTAATTAACTATTGCTGCTCAGGTCCGTGCTGATCCACAGCGTCGTAGGTCAGGAGTCCCAGCCGTGCGTCCCGTTCATTTCGCGACCGCCCGCCGCACCCCCATCGGGAAGCTGCGCGGGGCCCTCTCCTCCGTCCGCCCCGACGACCTGGCCGCGACCGTGATCCGCCGGCTGGTGGCCGACGTGCCCGCGCTCGACCCGGCCCGGATCGACGACGTCTACTGGGGCGCCGCCAACCAGGCCGGCGAGGACAACCGCAACGTCGCCCGCATGGCCGCCCTGCTCGCCGGACTGCCCGAATCCGTGCCCGGCGCCACCGTCAACCGGCTGTGCGCCTCCGGGCTCGAAGCGGTCACCGCCGCCGCCCGGACCATCGCCGCGGGCGAGGCCGACATCGTGATCGCCGGCGGCTCCGAGTCGATGAGCCGCGCCCCCTTCGTGCTGCCCCGCCCCGACGAGGCCCTGCCGCACCGCATCGAGACCCACGACACCCGGCTCGGCTGGCGGCTGGTCAACCCCGCCATGAAGGAGCTGCACGGCCTGCTGTCCATGGGGGAGACCGCCGAGGAGGTCGCCGCCCGCCACGGCGTCTCCCGCGCCCGCCAGGACGAGTTCGCGCTGCGCAGCCACCAGCTCGCCGCCGCCGCACGCAAGAACGGACACTTCGACGACGAACTCCTGCCCGTCGAGCGGGCGGACGGCGTCGTGGTCGAGGAGGACGAGTGCGTCCGTGAGGACACCTCGCTGGAGAAGCTGTCCCGGCTGAGGCCGGTCTTCCGCGCCGACGGCACCGTCACCGCCGGGAACGCCTCACCCATGAACGACGGGGCGGCCGGCCTGCTGCTCGTCAGCGAAGAGGCCCTGAACGAACTGGGCCTGGAGTCCCTCGGCCGGTACGTCGCGGGCGCCTCCGCCGGCGTCCACCCCGACGTGATGGGCCTCGGCCCGGTCCCCGCCACCCGCAAGGTGCTGGCCCGGACCGGCTGGGCGATCGGCGACCTGCAGGAGGCCGAGTTCAACGAGGCGTTCGCCGCCCAGGCACTGGCCTGCGTCGACCAGCTCGGCATCGACCCGGACCTGGTGAACCCCACCGGCGGCGCCATCGCCCTCGGTCACCCGCTCGGCTGCTCGGGCGCCCGCATCCTCACCACCCTGCTGCACCGGATGCGGCGCACGGGCGCGGCGCGCGGACTCGCGACCATGTGTGTGGGAGTGGGGCAGGGGACGGCCGTGCTCGTCGAGCGCCACTGAGGCCTGTTCAACGGGGGTTCCCCGCACGGAAGACTTCGCGCGGGCATTCGGCACCACGAGCCGCAGCAAGGAAACGGAGCAGCACTCCATGGCAACCCTGTCCGTCGCCGCCATCCTCGCCGAGAACGCCCGGCGCCGTCCCGGCAGGACCGCCCTCGTCGAAGGCGATCTGCGGCTCACCTTCGCCGAGGCGTGGCAGCGAGCGCTGGCCCAGGCGGGCGCGCTCACCGGCCTCGGCGTACGGCCGGGTGACCGGGTCGCCCTCATGGCACCCAACACCGCCGAGTTCCCGCTCGCCTACTACGCGATCGCCGCGGCGGGCGGTGTCGTCGTCCCCGTGCACCTGCTGCTGTCGGCCGGTGAGGTCGAGCACGTGCTCAGGGACAGCGGTGCGACCCTGCTCCTCGTCCACCCGGCCCAGGCCGGCACCGGACGGGCCGCCGCCGACGCCCTGGGCGTCCGGGCCGTCACCCTCGCCGCGGAGTTCGACAAGCTCGCGGCGGACGCCGAGCCCCTGCCCTCCTACGTCACCCGCACCGCCGACGACCCGGCGGTGATCTTCTACACCAGCGGCACGACCGGTGTCCCCAAGGGCGCCGTCCTCAGCCACTTCAACCTCGTGATGAACGCGACCGTCAACGCCTTCGACGCCAACGACATCCGCGCCGACGACATCGCCCTCGGCGCGCTGCCGCTGTTCCACGCCTTCGGGCAGACGGTGTCGCTCAACTCCACCTGGCGGGCCGGCGCCACGCTCGTGCTGCTGCCGCGCTTCGACGCGGCCCGTGCGATCGAGCTGATGGTGCGGGAGGGCGTGAACACCTTCCACGGCGTGCCGACCATGTTCGTCGCCCTCGCCGCGGCGGCCGCCGACGCCGCCCGGCTCCCCGGACTGCGTGTGTGCGTCTCCGGCGGCGCCTCGCTCCCGGTCGCCGTGCTGGAGCGGTTCGAGGCCGCGTTCGGGGCGCAGATCTACGAGGGCTACGGGCTGTCGGAGACCTCGCCGACCGCGACCGTCAACCAGCCGGTGTTCGGCACGAAGGCCGGCACCATCGGCCACCCGCTGTGGGGCATCGACGTGGAGATCGCCCGCGCCGAGGTGGAGGGCCGGATCGAGCTGCTGCCGCCCGGCGAGCTGGGCGAGGTCGTCGTCCGGGGCCACAACGTCTTCTCCGGCTACCTCGGCCGCCCCGAGGCCACCGCCGAGGCCCTGGTGGACGGCTGGTTCCGCACCGGCGACCTCGGCACCAAGGACGACGAGGGATTCCTGCGCATCGTCGACCGCAAGAAGGACGTCATCATCCGCGGCGGCTACAACGTCTACCCGAGGGAGGTCGAGGAGGTCCTGATGCGCCACCCGGGTATCGCCCAGGTCGCCGTCATCGGCCTGCCCGACGAACTGCACGGCGAGGAGGTGTGCGCCGTCGTGGTCCCGGCGCAGGGCGGCGCCCCCGACGCCGCCGCCGTCACCGAGTGGTCCAGGGAACACCTCGGCCGGCACAAGTACCCGCGGCGCGTGGAGTTCACGGACGCGATGCCGCTGGGGCCCAGCATGAAGGTGCTGAAGCGGGAACTCAGGGCACGGTACGCGGACCCGGCATAGCGGCCGGCAGTGATCACCTGGCGAGACGCTCCTTACGCCGGAGGCTTGTCCGGACATAGCATCGGTTCCCGCATGAACACGATGACACTCTGGCACCTGTCCGGCTGGGAGTTCGCCGCGCTCGCCTTCGCGGCCCTGCTGGTCGGCTTCTCCAAGACGGCCGTCAGCGGGGCCAACACGGTCAGCCTCGCGATCTTCGCGGCGGTCCTGCCCGCCCGCGCCTCCACCGGCGTACTGCTGCCCGTCCTGATCGCCGGGGACGTGCTCGCCGTCCTCACCTACCGGCGGCACGCGCACTGGCCCACGCTGTGGCGGCTGTTCCCGGCGGTGGCGGTGGGTGTGGTGGCCGGCACCCTGTTCCTGGTGTGGGCCGACGACGGGATCGTCCGGACCTCGATCGGGGCGATCCTGCTGCTGATGGCCGGGGTGACGGTGTGGCGCCGGCGGACGGCCGAGACCCCCGGGGCGCCGGACGCCGTGACGACCCGGGCGGGCCGGGTGAAGGCCCGCTCGTACGGCGTGCTCGGCGGCTTCACGACGATGGTCGCCAACGCGGGCGGGCCGGTGATGTCGCTGTACCTGCTGTCCGCGGGCTTCCGGAAGCTCGGCTTCCTTGGCACCTCCGCGTTCTTCTTCCTCATCGTGAACGTCTCGAAGGTGCCGTTCAGCGCGGGACTCGGCCTGATCGACGGGAACTCGCTGCTCCTCGACGCCGCGCTCGTGGTGTTCGTCGTGCCCGGCGCGTTGTTCGGCAAATGGGCTGTGAACAGGATCAACCAGCGGCTCTTCGAGCAACTCGTGATCGCGGCCACGATCGTGGGCGGCGTCCAGCTGCTACTGCGCTAGCCCCAGCAGCCCCGGGACGTCCGCGAAGGAGTCCACGACGTGGTCCGGGGTGCCACCGGCGTTCCGTTGCGTCTCCGGCCGGTACTTGCCCGTCTTCACCAGCACCCCCGTGAGCCCGGCCCGCTGCGCGGCGAGCACGTCCGACTCGATGTCGTCACCGACCATCAGCGCCCGCTCCGCGCCCACCCCCACGCGGGCCAGCGCGGCCTCGAAGAACGCCCGGGACGGCTTGCCCGTGACCTCCGCCTCCACCCGCGCCGCCTGCTCCAGCCCCACCAGGAAGGCCCCGGAGTCCAGTTGCAGTCCGTCGTCGGTGCGCCAGTACAGGTTGCGGTGCATGGCGACCAGCCGCGCACCGCGCTGCAGCTCGCCGAAGGCACGGTTGAGCGCCGCGTAGTCGAACCCCGGGCCGGCCCCGCCGACCAGGACCACGTCGGCACCCTCCTCGACCAGGACGAGGTCACCCAGGTCCGCCCCGATGTCCCCGCAGTTGAGCAGCGCGCAGCGGGCGCCGGGGAAGTGCTCGGCGAGATGGGCGGCGGTGACGGCGGGCGCGGTCAGCACGTCCTCGGCGTCCACCGGGAAACCCGCCCCCGACAGCGTCTCGGCGATCGACGCCCGGGTCCGGGAGGTCGTGTTGGTCACCAGGGCCACCCCGAGCCCGCCCGCACGCAGGGCGCGCAGCGCCTCCACCGCACCGGGCAGCGGCTTCCAGGAGACGGTGAGGACCCCGTCGATGTCGATCAGGACGGCACGCACGGACGCCATGGACTCCATGGCCCGACCGTAGCGATCCGCGGACACCGGGGCGACCGGGGCGACCGGGGGCGGACCGCGGCGCTCCGGAGGAACCAGTGCGGCGGGACGGACCCTGGCGCCCTGGGCGGGTCTCGGCGACCGGGAGGGGCCTTGGTGCCCCGGGGCGGATCGGGGCGACGGGGAGGGGCCGTGGTGTCCGGGGGCGGATCGGGGCGTCCGGGAAGAGCCTCGGTGTCCAGGGCAGGCCGTGGTGTCCGGGACACGGTGCGGCGAGCGGTCCGCAGTGGCCTGGGCGCCGGACCGGACCGGACGCCGGACGGGCGCGGGCGACCTCGTAGGCTCACCCCCATGCCCGCGCACGTGCTGATCCTCGGCGGCACCACCGAGGCCCGCCGCCTCGCCGACGATCTCGCCGCCCGGCCCGGGGTCCGGGTCACCACCTCCCTGGCGGGCCGCGTCGCGCGGCCGGGAGCGGTGGCGGGCGAGGTACGGATCGGCGGCTTCGGCGGGGCGCAGGGGCTGGCCGACTGGCTGCGCACGCACGACGTGGACGCCCTGGTCGACGCCACCCACCCGTTCGCCGAGACCATCACGGCCAACGCGGCCCGGGCGGCGGCGGCCACCGGGGTGCCCGCGGTGGTGCTGCGCCGACCCGGCTGGCGGCGGGCCCCGGGAGACCAGTGGTACGACGTCCCCTCCCTGGCCGGGGCCGCCGAAGCGCTGCCCGGGCTCGGCCGCCGGGTGTTCCTCAGCACCGGACGCCTGGGCCTCGCCGCCTTCGCCCACCTGGCGGACCTGCACTTCGTCGTACGGTCGGTCGACCCGCCCGGGCCGCCCCTGCCGCCGGACACCGAACTGGTCCTCGCGCGCGGCCCCTTCACCGTCGCCGACGAGACGCGGCTGCTCCGCGCCCACCGCATCGAGGTGCTGGTGACCAAGGACAGCGGAGGCGAGGCCACGGCCGCGAAACTGACCGCGGCGCGGGACCTCGGCCTGCCCGTCGTCGTCGTACGCCGTCCTCCGCTGCCGCGGGGCGTGACGGCCGTGCCCGACGCGGCGGGCGTACTGCACCGGCTCGGCCTCGGCCCGGCATGAGGACCGGCGCCCGGAGCCGGGCGGCCGGCGTCACCCCCGGCCCCGGCGGCGTGCCGGCCGACGCACTCGCGCGGTCAGCCGGGGGCCGGCCTGCCGGGGCCGGGCGCGCGGTGCCCCGTCAGGCGTCGCCCGGGTTCCTGCGCAGCAGGTACGTGTCCATGATCCAGCCCTTGCGTTCCCGTGCCTCGGCCCGCAGCCGCTCGATGCGCGGGCCGGCCTCGGCGATCGGCCCGGAGACGAGGATCTCGTCCGGCGTGCCGATGTAGGCGCCCCAGTAGATGTCCATGTCCTCCTCGGCGTACCGCCGGAAGGTCTGCTGGGCGTCGAGCATCACGACCACGTCGTCCACCCCCTCCGGGAAGCCTTCGGCCAGCCGCCGCCCGGTGGTGATCTGCACCGGCCGGGCGACCCGGTTCAGTCCCGTGCGGTGCCGGGCGACCAGCGCGGAGACGCTGCTGACGCCGGGCACCACGTCGTACGTGAACTCCACCGCGCCCCGCTCCAGCACCTCCTCCAGGATTCCCAGCGTGCTGTCGTACAGCGCCGGGTCGCCCCACACGAGGAAGGCGCCGGTGCCGTCCTCGGCCAGCTCCTCGGCGATCAGCCGCGCGTAGATCCCGGCGCGGGCGCTGCGCCAGTCGCCGACGGCCGGCGAATAGGCCGCACCGCCCGCCTTGCGGTCCCGCTCCGGATCCCGGGCCTCCACCACCCGGTACGACCCCGCCGGCAGGTGCGTGTCCAGCATGTCCCGGCGGAGCCGGGTGAGGTCGTCCTTCACCTCGCCCTTGCCGAGCAGGAAGAACACGTCCGTGCCCCGCATGGCCCTGACCGCCTGCAGGGTCAGCTGGTCGGGGTCGCCCGCGCCGATACCGATGACATGAATCTTTCGCACGCGCCGAGTCTGCCGCATGCCCCTGCCGGCCTGCCCACCGCCTCCGCCCGCCCGGCGACGGTGCGTCCCGTCAGGGGCCCAGCCGGGGTGCCTCGGCGCGGGCGTCCACCGCCGCCGGGGTCCGTTCCACGCGCCCCGCCAGCTCCCGTGCCCACCGGCAGAGCCCGGCCAGGTCCAGCCCGTAGGGCCGGTCCTCGCCCCGATCGCTCTCCCACCCCTCGACGGCTCCCGCGCCGCGCCGCAGCAGCCGGGCCCCGCCGACGGCGTTCCCCCGGGCCGCGTGGGTGAGCCCCACCGCCAGCTGCGCCAGGCCACGCCACAGCGCGCGCTCGTCCTCGGGCCCCGACTTCCAGGCGTCCTCGAACACCTCGTGCGCGTGGAACGGCCGCCCCGCCGCCAGCAGCGCCTGCGCCTGCGCCACCGTCTCCCGCGGCGCGCGCAGGACCCCCTCCGGCTGCCGGGGGACGCCCTGCGCACCGTACGGAAGGGGGCGCCCCAGCCCGTCCCGGGGCCGTGCGCTCCGGGCCCGCCCGGACTCGTCCCGGTCCCTGGCATCCGATGCGCCCGCGTTCGTCATACCGCCGATTGTCCCTCGCGCCGTCCGGGCCTTCTTCGTTGCACCCCCGGGCGTGGGGTAAAGTGCTGTTCGCACGATCACGCGGGACACCGCGGGTGAGCGCAACGGGACGTGGCGCAGCTTGGTAGCGCACTTGACTGGGGGTCAAGGGGTCGCAGGTTCAAATCCTGTCGTCCCGACCATGCTTTTCGCAGGTCGGAGGCCGTTCTCTCAAGAGTGGGAGGACGGCCTTCCGTGCGTCCGGGGGCGATCACGATCAGTGATCAGCCGAGGCCGTGATGCGCACGACACTAGTCGCGGTGGACAGCGGTGTTCTGGCAGGCCGTGAGCAGCCAGCGGCCGTCCGCCTGCTTCGTCATGACGTACAGCGGGGTGCCCTCGTCGCCCACGCCCTCGGCCGGGTGGTAGACCTGGGAGACCTTGACGGCGGCCACGTCGGGGCGGAGGAACTGCACGTGGGTGACCTCGTACGTGACGTCCCCGTCCCAGGAGGCGTCCGGGAGCACCTTCCAGGTGAACTCGGAGATGGCGTCCCGGCCGATCAGGACCTTGCCGTGGGCCGTGGTCCACAGGGCCTCCGGGTGGAAGTGGGCGAGGAAGGCGGCCGGGTCCTTGGCCTGCTGGGACGCCTGCACGGAGGCGACCACCTGCTTGATGGCCTCGATGTCGGCGAGCTGCACCGCGTCCGCGTTCGATGTCGTCGTCATGTGGATCATCATGTGACCTCAACCGCGCTTGAGGTCAACCCCTCCCCTTGCATGCGCATGTGACGCTTCCCCAGTTTGCGATCGACGGCGCCCTGCGGCCGGCGTGGACCGGCCGGCCGGATCACCCGCGGCTCGTCCCGAGGTCCCGCTCGACGGTGACGGACGCCCGGCTGCCCGGGCCGGCCAGGATCCAGGCCCGGCCGGCGGACCGGCGCAGGACGCGGGCGCCGCCGCCGGCCGTGATCCGCCAGGAACCCGGCGGCAGGGACAGGACGCTCACCCGGCATCCGTGCGGTGCCGCGCGGTAGACCAGCCGGTACACGCCGGACCCGGAGTCGTACGACGCGGAGCCGACCGAGCCCGCCACCGTCTCCGCGTACGGCTCGGCGGTCAGCTCCTTGTTGGCGCGGAAGGCGCCGGTCCCGTCGACCGCGCAGTACCCGCCGCCGTAGCACCACACGTAGCCCGCCCAGCCCGAGGCGTACCGGCCCAGGGAGGCCATCGCGTCACGGTAGAAACGGTTCATGTTCGGCAGGCCGTTGTTCAGCGGACCCCACTCGCCGACCACGACCGGGACCCGGTACCGCCTCGGGTACTCGGTGACGGCCCGTTCGTACGCCTCGACCCAGCCGGCCCCGGGATCGTAGTCGGCGCCCGCCTCCATGGCCGTGTTGTAGAAGTGCGGGGCGTACACGACCCGGGGATCGTCGACGCGGCCGAGGCCGGTCGGCACGCCCTCGCCCACGACGGGGGTCGGTTCGACGAACAGCCAGGCGTCCCGGCCGGCCGGCCGGACCGCGTCGGCCAGGCGGTTGTACATCGGTGTGAGCTGGTCGCGTTCGATCCTGCGCGCGGCCGTCGCCAGGTCCTCCCCGGGACGCGCCTCGCCCATCGGCTCGTTGACGAGGTCGTAGCCGAGCACGGCCGGGTGGTGGGCGAAGCGGGTGGCGAGCGTACGCCACATGTCCGCCTGGGCGCGGCGCAGGTCCTCGTCCTCGTAGAGGTGGGTGAAGGCACGCTGCACGGCGGGCTCGAAGTACTCGGCGAACCAGTCGTCGGGGTGCGCGGTGAAGGGGAGCCCGTCGGTCCTGGTCGCCCACTCCGGTATCCCGCGGTGGCCGAAGGCGGGCCCGAAGACGTCCTGGTGGGCGTCGATGACCACCTTCACGTCGTGGCGTTCCGCCCAGTCGAGGACGCGCTCGATCCGGCGCAGGTAGCTCTGGCTGTACCGCCCCGGCTCCGGCTCCAGGTCGTCCCAGAAGACCAGCAGCCGGGTGAAGTCGAAGCCCTTGGCCCGCATGTCGCGCAGATGGCCTTCGGTGATGGCGGTGAGGGCCTCCTCGCCGCGGTGTGTCTTGTCCTCGATGTTCCAGCCGTGCAGGGTGAGGACCCGCCCCTGCCGGTCGGTGAGCCGGGGCAGGTCCTGGCCGGTCTGCCCGGCGTGGGCGGTGGCGGGGGCAAGCAGCGCGGCGACGACCGCGCTCGCCGTCAGAATCGCTCGCAGCACAGAAGACCTCCGGGCCGGCGGTGACGTGTGGTGCCGCGCATCCCATCAGCAGCCCGGCCATACTTCAAGTGCCTTCACTTCGCGTGCACTTCAGGCTGAACACCGACCCCGCCACCCGCCGGGAGGTGAGTGTGCTCGCGCTCGGCGCGATGCTGTTCGGCTCGCGCACCGACGCGAGGACCTCGTTCGCCGTACCCGGCCGCTGTGCCGAGGCAGTCGGTGCCCGCCCGCCGGCGCCCGGCACCGGCTGCACCGACGACGCCGAGGGCCTGTCCGCGAAGGTCATCCGTGAATCGGCCGACCGCAGCAGGGAGAGGCTCGGTGTGGAGCGGGCCCGTGCCCTCGCGGCGGCCGCGGGGCTGCCCGGCTACGAGGCCCTGCAGTACCAGCACAGCCATCTGCGTCCGCGCACCGACATGCCGAGCGAACTGTTCCCTGACGGCAGCCTCGGTGCCGCCGACGCCCAGCTCCGCAGCTGTCCGCGGGCGGAGCCGGAGCTGACCCTGGTGGCCTACTCGCCGCTGCTGACCGGCGCCTACAGCCGTGCCGGCAAGCCGCTGCCGCCGGACTACGACCACCCCGGCACCCCGGCCCGGCTCGCGGCGCTGCGCGAGGTGGCCCGGGAGACCGGGGCGGCCGTCAACGCCGGCCTGGCAGCTGGGCGGTGAACTGCCCGTCGTACCGCTCGTCGGTGCCTCCTCGGTGGCCCAGCTCGACGAGAGTCTCGCCGTCGTCGACCTGGAACTCACCGGCGGTCAGCGGGCCCTGCTGGACGCGGCCCACTGACCGCGCGGCGCCTCAGCCCTTGCCGGAGCCCAGCGTCAGGCCGCTGACGAACTGGCGCTGGAGCGCGAAGTAGACGGCCAGGGTCGGGATCGCGGTCAGCAGGGAGCCGGCCGCGACCAGGTTCGGGTCGGTGAAGTACTGGCCGGAGAGGTTGTTCAGGGCCGAGGTGACCGGCATGTTCTCGCCGGTCGAGATGAGCACGAGGGCCCAGAAGAAGTCGTTGTAGATCCAGATGGACAGCAGGGTCGCCAGCGCCGCCATCGCCGGCTTGCACAGGGGCAGCGTGATCTGCCAGTACAGCCGCCACACCGAGGCGCCGTCGACCAGGGCGGCCTCGGTCAGCTCGTGCGGCAGCGAGCGCATGTAGTTGCTCAGCACGAACGCGCAGAACCCGGACTGGAACGCCACATGGATCAGGACCAGGCCCAGGGCGGAGTCGTACAGCTTGCCGCTCGCGGTGATCCCCGGCAGGTCCGTGAGCAGGTACAGCCGGTACAGCGGGGTGATGACGACCTGCTGGGGGAGCAGGTTGCCCGCCGTGAACACCAGCAGCAGCGCGAGGTTGAGGCGGAAGTCGAACCGGCTGACGTAGAAGGCGACACAGGAGGACAGGAACAGCGTCAGCAGCACGGCCGGGATCGCGATGACCAGGGTGTTGCCGAAGTAGTGCAGCATGTCCGACTGCTGGAAGGCGTTCGTGAAGTTGTCGAAACTCAGCGTGTCCGGCCAGGAGACGTAGCCCTTGTCGCTGGTCTCGCTGTACGGGCGCAGGGCCGAGAAGACCGCCCAGAGCAGCGGGGCCAGCCAGGCCAGCGCCGTACCGGCGAGGAACACGTGCAGCAGGACCCGGGCGGGGCGGACCGGGGCGCGCCGCTTCAGCGGGGCGGTGGTGCCGCTCATGCGCGCCGCTCCTTCCGGAAGGTGGCGATCAGATACGGGATGATCACCGCGAGGGAGATCACCAGCAGTACGACGGCGATGGCGGATCCGTATCCGATGCGGCTGGACTCGCCGATGATGTTGTTGGTGACCAGGATCGACAGCAACTCGGTGCCCTGGGCGCCCTTGTTGAAGACGAAGACCAGGTCGAACGCGCGCAGTGCCTCGATGATGGTGACGACGAGGACGACCGTGTTGGTCGGGCGCAGGGTCGGGAAGATGACGTGCCGGAACGTCTGCCACTCGTTCGCGCCGTCCAGCGCGGAGGCCTCCCGCAGCGAAGGGTCGACACTCTTCAGGCCGGCCAGGTACAGGATCATCATGTAGCCGGTGTGCCGCCAGGACGCGGCGATCAGGACGGCCCAGAGGTTGAGGTCGGGGTCGCCGATCCAGTCGATGTAGTGGCCGGGCTCGTTGGCGCCGAGGACGCTGTTGATCAGGCCCGTGTCCGGGTTGTAGACCAGCTGCCAGACGAAGCCGATGCATGCCATCGAGATGACGACGGGCAGGAAGAACGCGGTCTGGTAGACCCGCGTGAACCGGATCCGCTTGTCCAGCTGGACGGCGAGGAACAGGCCGAACGGCGTCGGGACCAGGATCAGCGCGGCGAACCAGACGATGTTGTGCCGGACGGCCGGCCAGAACTGCGGGTTGTCGGTGAACAGCTGGCGGAAGTTGTCCAGGCCGACCCACTTGATCGAGTCGAACCCGATGCCGTCCCAGGTGGTGAAGGCGAGGAAGATCGAGGCGATGGCGGTGACCCAGACCAGGATCACGTGCAGGACGGTGGGCACGCCCGCCATCACGGCGAGCGTGAACCGGTCACGGCGGGTCAGCAGGCGCCGGTGGCCGTGCGTGACCCGCTTCTTCCCGGGGGCGGTCCCGGGCGGCGGCACGGCTGCCGCCGCCGGGGTCTTCGTCGTCGTGTCGGTGGTCATCGGGCCGCTCATGAGGAGGCGAAGATCGTCTTCTTCTGGCGTTCGACGGAGGACAGCAGGCCGTCCACGTCCTTGGGGTTCTGGAGGAACTTCTGCAGTCCCGGCTGCATCACCGTGGAGGTGAAGTCGGGCCGGCTGTCGCGGTCCATGAACTGGGTGAGGCTCTTGGCGCCGCCGATCATCTCGAACGCCTTCTTCTGCAGGGCCGAGTAGGAGGAGGTGTCGGCCTTGTGGGAGGCGGCGACCACGCTCGGGTCGGTCTTGAGGTACAGCTCCTCGGCCGCCGGGCTGCCCAGGTACTCCAGCAGCTTGACCACACCGGCGTGGTTCTTCGGGGACCTGCTGACCATGAAGCCGTCGGTCGGTGCCTCGACCGTGTCCTGGCCGTACGAGGAGTTGATCTCCGGGAAGGGGAAGAAGTCCAGGTCGTCCAGGTCGGCCCGGTTCGTGAACTGCTGGGCCACGAAGGAGCCCAGGAGGTACATGCCCGCCTTCTTCGACACCAGGGTCTGCGCGGCGTCCTGCCAGGTACGGCCCATGAAGCCGTCCTGGTGGTAGGGGAGGATCTCGGCCCAGTGGTCGAAGACGTCCTTCACCTTGGCGTCGGTCCAGGACGCCTTGCCCGCCATCAGTTCGACGTGGAAGTCGTAGCCGTTGAGACGGAAGTTGATCTGGTCGAAGGTGCCCATCGCCGGCCAGGCGTCCTTGTCGCCGAAGGCGAGCGGCACCAGGCCGTCCTTTTGCATCTGCTTCAGCAGGGCGACGAAGTCGTCCCAGGTGGCGGGTATCCGGTACCCGTGCTGCCGGAAAACGCTTCTGCGGTAGAAGACCGCCCAGGGATACGTGGTGAGCGGCACGAAGTAGAACGTGCCGTCCTCGCCCTTGCTGAGCTTCTTCATCGCCTCCGGGAAGTTGTCCCCGATCTTCGCCCACACGTCGTCGATCGGCGTGGCCAGTTTCTTCGCCGCGAAGAACTGCATGCGGTAACCGGCGAACCAGTGGAACACGTCGTCGGGAGTGCCCTGCAGATACGAGTTGATCTGCTCCTGAAAGGTGTTGTGGTCCTTGGTGTTCACGTCGACGGTGAGGCCGGACTGCTTCTTGAAGGCGGCGTAGACACTCTCGAACGCCGACTTCGGTACCGCGTCCGAGGCGTTGGAGCCGACGGTGACGGTCTTCGGGTCGGAGCCGGAAGCGCTGCCTCCGCAGGCGGACAGCAGGGGGGTGCCGGCCCCGGCGAGCAGGGCGGCACCGCTCGCTCCGCGCAGCAGGGAACGTCGGCTCGGGCCGGGGACGGAAAGGCCGGAAGGGGAGAGGCGCATGGCGGCTCCTGAGGAATCCGGGGTTCGGCCACGGGGATGAGTCGGTCACCGAAAGGTCGTCGAAACCGATCAGAAACCAACTCGACCGAACATCGTGGGCGTAATGACAGTCCCATGTCCGCGCATGAGTCAAGAGCTCCGGGCGCACTCGACGGTCTCTTGCCCGAAACGTAATCGTCATCGCCACCTGCGTTGTTGGGGCCGGCGGGCGAGGAATCCCCGCGCGGCCCGGACGGCCGAGGGGGCTGTGCGAAACAGGGGGTTCCGTTTCGGGTTCTGACCAGCGGCAGAAAGGCGAAGGCATGGCGGGGTGTCCAGTGGGCATGGTCGCCACCGGATCGAGCGCGCGATCACCCGGTGCCGTTCGCGGCCGGGTGCGGTGTACTGGGCTCATGTCTGCCGGGTGCGTGGCCGGGAGGGTGAGGGTGCCCGTGATTTGTACTTACATTCGGACCTGCTTGTGAAATGATGTCTTAACAAAGTATTGACAGCGGGCCCGGCAGAGACTTGTATCCCGTCCCAACGCATCCGCGTCCCTTGCCCCGTCGCACGCACAGTGAGGTGCAGGAAAGATGGACCGCTCTTCTCGCCCCCGCTCCCGCGGACCGGCCCCCCTCGTGGCCGTGGCCGCCGCGGCAGTCCTCACCCTGGCCGGCTGCTCCAGCAGTCACGGCGGCAAGAAGGCAGAGGAGGAAGCGGCGAACGCCGCCGCGGGCAAGGCCGACACCCCCCGCATGACCGTCGCGCTGGTCACCCACCAGGCGCCCGGCGACACCTTCTGGGACACCGTCCGCAAGGGGGCGGAGGCCGCGGCGGCCAAGGACAACGTCAAGCTCGTCTACTCCGCCGACCCGAACGCGGGCAACCAGGCCAACCTGGTGCAGAACGCGATCGACCAGAAGGTCGACGGCATCGCGATCACCCTGGCCAAGCCCGACGCGATGAAGGGCGTGATCGCGGGCGCGGAGCGGGCCGGCATCCCCGTGGTCGGTCTCAACTCGGGAGTGAGCGACTGGAAGAAGCTCGGCCTGCTGGAGTTCTTCGGTCAGGACGAGAGCGTGGCGGGCGAGGCGCTCGGCGACAAGCTCAACACCACCGGCGCCAAGAAGATCATCTGCGTCATCCAGGAGCAGGGCAACGTCGGCCTCACCCAGCGCTGCGACGGCGTGAAGAAGACGTTCAAGGGCACGGCTGAGACCCTGTACGTGAACGGCACCGACATGCCGTCCGTGGGGTCGACGATCACGGCGAAGCTGAAGCAGGACAGCTCCGTCGACACCGTCGTCACCCTCGGCGCCCCCTTCGCCATGACCGCGGTCCAGTCGGTGGGCGACGCCGGCAGCAAGGCCAAGGTGGCCACCTTCGACCTCAACAAGGAACTGGTCAAGGCGGTCCAGAACGGCACCATCGAGTTCGCCGTCGACCAGCAGCCCTGGCTGCAGGGCTATCTGGCGGTCGACGCGCTGTGGCTCTACAAGAACAACGGCAACTACAGCGGCGGCGGTGAGCAGCCGGTGCTCACCGGACCGGCCTTCGTCGACAAGTCGAACGTCGACAAGGTCGCCGAGTTCGCCGCGAAGGGCACCCGGTGATGAGCATGTCCCAGCAGGCTCAGCCGGCGGTGGACAGGCCGCCGGCGTCCGGCCCGAAGCGGACCGACGGCCGCACCGCCCGCCGCCCGCTGCCCCTGCGGCTCCTGGCGCGGCCCGAGGTGGGCGTCTTCCTCGGGGCCCTCGCCGTCCTGGTGTTCTTCCTGATCACCGCGCCGCCCGTGCGGGACGGCAGCTCGATGGCGAACATCCTGTACCAGTCGTCGACGATCGGGATCATGGCGCTGCCGGTGGCCCTGCTGATGATCGGCGGCGAGTTCGACCTGTCCTCCGGCGTCGCGGTGATCTCCTCCGCGCTCACCGCGAGCATGATCAGCTACCAGCTGACCCTGAACGTGTGGACCGGCGTGATCGTCGCCCTGGTCGCGTCCCTCGCGATCGGCGCGTTCAACGGCTGGATGGTGGTGAAGACCGGGCTGCCCAGCTTCCTGGTCACCCTCGGCACCTTCCTGATCCTCCAGGGCGCCAACCTCGCGGTCACCAAGCTCGTCACGAGCAACGTCGCCACCGACGACATCAGCGACATGGACGGCTTCGGCCAGGCCAAGAAGATCTTCGCCTCCTCCTTCGACGTGGGCGGGGTCCAGGTGAAGATCACCGTGGTCTGGTGGCTGGTCTTCGCCGCCCTGGCCACCTGGGTGCTGCTGCGCACCAAGTACGGCAACTGGATCTTCGCGGTCGGCGGCAACAAGGACAGCGCCCGCGCGGTCGGCGTCCCGGTGACCTTCACCAAGATCTCGCTGTTCATGCTGGTCGGGTTCGGCGCCTGGTTCGTCGGCATGCACAACCTGTTCGCGTTCAACACCGTGCAGTCCGGCGAGGGCGTCGGGCAGGAGCTGATCTACATCGCCGCGGCCGTCATCGGAGGCTGCCTGCTCACCGGCGGCTACGGCTCGGCCATCGGCCCGGTCTTCGGCGCGTTCATGTTCGGCATGGTGCAGCAGGGCATCGTCTACGCCGGCTGGAACCCCGACTGGTTCAAGGCCTTCCTCGGCGTGATGCTGCTCGGCGCCGTCCTGATCAATCTGTGGGTCAGCCGCGCGGCGACCCGGAGGTGACCCATGACTGACAACCCATCCGGAACCCACGGCGCCGTCCTGAAGGACAGCGCCCCCGCCGAGGGCGGGCCCCTGGTCGAACTGCGCGGCGCCGGAAAGTCCTACGGCAACATCCGCGCCCTGCACGGCGTCGACCTCCAGGTCCACGCCGGCCGGGTCACCTGCGTGCTCGGCGACAACGGCGCCGGCAAGTCCACTCTCATCAAGATCATCTCAGGGCTGCACCGGCACACCGAGGGCGACTTCCTCGTCGACGGCCGGCCGGTGCGTTTCGCCACCCCGCGCGAGGCCCTCGACCGCGGTATCGCCACCGTCTACCAGGACCTCGCCACCGTCCCGCTGATGCCGGTGTGGCGGAACTTCTTCCTCGGCTCGGAGATGACCCGGGGACCCTGGCCCGTCCGCCGCCTCGACATCGCCCGGATGAAGGCCACCGCCGACCGGGAACTGCGCAACATGGGCATCGCCCTGGACGACCTGGAACAGCCCATCGGCACCCTCTCCGGCGGCCAGCGCCAGTGCGTGGCCATCGCCCGGGCCGTCTACTTCGGCGCCCGCGTCCTCATCCTGGACGAGCCGACCGCCGCCCTCGGCGTGAAGCAGTCCGGCGTGGTGCTCAAGTACATCGCCGCCGCCCGCGACCGCGGCCTCGGCGTCATCTTCATCACCCACAACCCCCACCACGCCTACATGGTCGGCGACCACTTCAGCGTCCTGCGCCTGGGCACCCTCGAACTGTCCGCCGACCGCAGCGAGATCGGCCTGGAGGAGCTGACCAACCACATGGCCGGCGGCGCCGAACTCGCCGCGCTCAAGCACGAGCTGGCCCAGGTCCGGGGCGTCGACGTCGAGGAACTGCCCGAGGAGAGCGACCTGACCGCACCCGTGGCGACCTCCCCGGAAGGAACACCCTGAGATGGCGCACCCCACCCCGCTCGACCGCATCCGGGTCGGCTCGGCCCCCGACTCCTGGGGCGTCTGGTTCCCCGACGACCCGCGCCAGGTGCCCTGGGACCGCTTCCTCGACGAGGTCGCCGGGGCCGGCTACGACTGGATCGAGCTGGGCCCGTACGGCTACCTGCCCACCGACCCGGCGCGGCTCACCGAGGAGGTGGCCCGGCGGAACCTGAAGGTCTCGGCGGGCACCGTCTTCACCGGCATGCACCGCGGCCCCGCCGTCTGGGAGGAGACCTGGGCCCACGTCAGCCAGGTCGCCGCGCTCACCGGGGCCATGGGCGCCCGGCACCTGGTGGTGATCCCCTCCTTCTGGCGGGACGACAGGACCGCCGAGATCCTGGAGCCGCCCGAGCTGACCGCCGAGCAGTGGGCCCACCTGACGAAGGGCATGGAGCGGCTCGGCCACGAGGTCAGGGAGACCTACGGCCTGGACATCGTCGTGCACCCGCACGCCGACACCCACATCGACACCGAGCAACACGTCGAACGCTTCCTGGACTCGACCGACGCCGACCTGGTCGGCCTCTGCCTGGACACCGGGCACTACGCCTACTGCGGCGGCGACAGCGTCAAGCTGATCGAGACCTACGGCGAGCGCATCGGGTACCTGCACCTGAAGCAGGTCGACCCGGAGATCCTCGCCGGGGTGGTCGCGGGCGGGGTGCCGTTCGGGCCGGCCGTGCGGCGCGGGGTGATGTGCGAACCGCCCTCCGGCGTCCCGGAGCTGGGGCCGGTGCTGCAGGCGGCGCAGAAGCTGGGTGTGGAGCTGTTCGCCATCGTCGAGCAGGACATGTACCCGTGCGAGCCGGACGTACCGCTGCCGATCGCCGTACGCACCCGCCGCTTCCTCAGGTCCTGCGGAGCCTGACGGCTCCCCCCCCAAAAAGAGATCCGGAGAGGCCCGGAAGGGGTTTCCCCGCCCGCGCGCGGTTCCTGCGGTACCACGACGGATTCGGCCAGCGGATGGCCGGGAACCAACCAGGGGCACGCGGGCGTTCTCACCGACGACGGGGGAACGCCCGCGCGGACGGGAGGACGAGATGGCACACCGCACGGAACTCCACGAGACGCCCCAGGAAGCCGCCGAAGCGGCCGCCGCCCGGCGGCACGAGCGCTTCGGCCACCTGCCCGAGCGGATACGCCCGCAGGACACGGTGGAGACGAAGCCGGCGACCCTGCCCGACCCGGCGCGGGACACGTACAACCCGGACGAGTGGCTGATCCGCTACTGCGGCTGACCCCGGCACGCCGACGGCGCCCGGCAGATGCCCGGGCGCCGTCGGCGTGCCTCATTCCCCTCGCGATTCCCCTCGCGCCTCCGCGAGCGTCACCGGCCGGTGCTCGTGCAGCGACCGGGTGCAGGCCTCGGCGATCCAGCCGGCCTCCAGGGCGTCCTCGACCGTGCACGGGGAGGGCCGGGTGCCGGCCACCACCTCGGTGAACGCGGTGAGTTCGGCGCGGTAGGCGTCGGCGAAGCGGTCCATGAAGAAGTCGTGCGGGGTGCCGGAGGGGAAGGTGACACCGGGCTCGACCGAGCGGAGCGGAAGCCGGTCGTCCAGGCCGACGGCGATCGAGTCGGCGAAGCCGTGGAGCTCCATGCGCACATCGTGACCGCGCCCGTTGTGCCGGGAGTTGGACACCACCGCGATCGTGCCGTCGTCCAGCGTCAGGACCGCGCCGGTGGTGTCGGCGTCGCCGGCCGCCGCGATGTAGTCGGCGCCCCGGTTGCCGCCCACCGCGTACACCTCGGTGACCTCACGGCCCGTCACCCAGCGGATGATGTCGAAGTCGTGCACGGAGCAGTCGCGGAAGATCCCGCCGGACGCGGCCACGTACGCGGCCGGGGGCGGCGCCGGGTCCAGGGTCGTGGAGCGGACCGTGTGCAGCTTGCCCAGCTCACCGGCCCGCACGGCGGCCCGCGCGGCGGCGAAGCCCGCGTCGAAGCGCCGGTTGAAACCGATCTGGATCGGTACGCCGCGGCCCCGGACGGCCGCGAGCACCTCGACGCCCGCCGCCATGGTGCGGGCCACCGGCTTCTCGCAGAAGACCGGCACCCCGGCCGCCACCCCCGCCCGGATCAGCTCCGGGTGGGCGTCCGTGGCCGCCGCGACGACGATGCCGTCCACGCCGGCCGCCAGCAGGGCCTCCGGTGAGTCCGCGACCTCGGCCCCGAACCGTTCGGCGGCGGCCTTGGCCGCCTGCGCGAACGGGTCGGTGACGACGAGCGACTCGACGGCGTCGAGGGCGGAGAGGGTCTCGGCGTGGAAGGCGCCGATGCGGCCGAGACCGAGGATTCCGATGCGCATGTGCTCCACTGCTCCTTGTGCGTGGTTGCTGTCCGTCGCCGGGTCCGGGGCACCGCCCCGGACCCGGTAGCCCTTCGGGCCCGGCCTCGACCGCCGGACGGGCCCGGTCCTTCAGTCCAGCCCGCCCAGAACGTTCTGGTCCCAGTCGATCACCGACCCCGTGACCACCCCGGACCGCTCGGACAGCAGGAACACCACGAAGTCCGCGATCTCGTCCGGCCGGCCGAGCCTGCCCATCGGCAGCCGGGCCCCGGCCCGCTCCCGCCAGTCGTCGCCCGCGCCGTGGAAGGCGCGCTGGGTGGCGTCCTCGCCCTCCGTCGCGGTCCAGCCGATGTTCAGGCCGTTGATCCGGATCCGGTCCCGGCGGTGGGCGTGCGCCGCGTTCCGGGTGAGACCCATGAGACCTGCCTTGGCGGCGACGTACGGCGCGAGGAACGGCTGTCCGCCGTGCGCCGACGAGGTGATGATGTTGACGATCGTGCCGGGCGCCTCGCGGGCCGTCATGTCGGCGACCGCCGCCTGCATCGCGAAGAACGGCCCCCTGAGGTTGACCGCGATGTGCGCGTCGAACAGCTCCGGCGTGGTGTCCAGCAGCGTGCCCCGCGAGGTCAGACCGGCCGAGTTCACCAGGCAGTCGATCCGGCCGTACGCGTCCACGACCTCGGCCACCGACGCCTTGGCCTGCTCGGCGTCCGCCAGGTCGGCGCGCACGTACAGCGCCCGGCCCCCGGCGGCCGACAGCTCCGCCACCAGCGCCTCGCCCGGCTCCGTGCGCCGCCCGGTCACCGCCACGACGGCCCCCTCCCGGACCGCGGCCCGCGCGACCGCGGCCCCCACGCCCTGGCTGCCCCCGTTGACGAGGACGACCTTGTCGTCGAGAAGTCCCATGCGTGCCTCAGCTCTCCCGGTTCCGACGGACATCGGTGTTCCTCTTTCGCTCACGGGAACGGCGCGGCCTTGCGTCTGGTGATGCGCTTCCACGGCGCGCTGCCGCCCGCGGGACCGCCGCTGCCGGCGGCGATCCAGGTGGTCGCCGTACCACATGCCTCCCGCCTGAGCCGCCGCCTACAGGCCGACCCACCGGCCGCTCTCCGCGGACCGTGCCATGGCGTCGAGCACGGTGGCGCTGTGCACCGCGTCCGCGAGCGTGGCGCCGTAGGGCGTGCCCTCCGCGACGGAGCGTACGAAGCGGTACGCCTCGATCACCTTCAGGTCGTCGTAGCCCATCGCGTTGGCCGCGCCCGGCTGGAACGCGGCGAACTCGCCGGCGCCCGGCCCGACGTACACGGTGCTCACCGGCTGGTCCTGGTATGTGGTGCCGCGGCTCACCCTCAGTTCGTTCATCCGGCGGAAGTCCCAGAAGACCGCGCCCCGGGTGCCGTGCACCTCGAAGCCGTAGTTGTTCTGCTCGCCGACCGAGACGCGGCAGGCCTCCAGGACCCCGCGGGCGCCGGAGGCGAAGCGCAGCAGGCAGCCGGCGTAGTCCTCGTTCTCGACCAAGCCCGGCTCGCCGCCCGAGGCCAGGGTGTGCCCGGCCGTGGCCCCGGCCGGGCGGGCGCGCTCCGGTACGAAGACAGCGGTGTCGGCGGTGAGGGAGGCGATGTCGCCGAGCAGGAAGCGGGCCAGGTCGGCACCGTGCGAGGCCAGGTCGCCGAGCACCCCGCTGCCGCCGCGCTCCCGCTCGTACCGCCAGGTCAGGGCGCCGTCCGGATGGGCCGCGTAGTCGCTGAGGAGACGGATGCGGACGTGGGTGACCCTGCCGATCCCGCCGGACGCGATCAGCTCGCGGGCGGACTCCACGGCGGGCGCGTTGCGGTAGTTGAAGCCGACCGTGCCCTGCACGCCGGCCTCGGCGACCGCGTCCGCGACCGCGCGGGCGTCCCCGGCGGTCAGGCCCACCGGCTTCTCGATCCAGAGGTGCTTGCCGGCCTCGGCCATCGCCACACCGATCTCCCGGTGCAGGAAGTTCGGCGCCGTGACGCTGACGGCCCGCACCCGTGGGTCGGCGGCCACCTCCCGCCAGTCCCGGGTCGCGGAGGCGAACCCGAAGCGCTCGGCGGCCTCCTCGGCCCGCCCCGGCACCTCCTCGGCGACCGTGACCAGCCGGGGCCGCAGCGGGAGCCGGGGATAGTGGTGCGGGAGCCGGGCGTACGCCTGGGTGTGCACGCGGCCCATCCAGCCGAATCCGATGACGGCGACACCCAGCGCTTCCACCATGACAGCCCCTCTTTGGACCGGTCCATCTTTCGTCCAGGCCACCTTTGAGCCGACATTGCCAGTGTGTCAACCCTTTGACAGGGCGGCACGCCGCATGGAACGGTCCATGCCATGAGACCGCCGACGATCCGCGACGTGGCCGAACGGGCCGGTGTGTCGAAGTCGCTGGTCTCCCTGGTGCTGCGCGGCTCCGGCCCGGTGCGCCCCGAGAAGCGGGAGGCGGTGCTGCGGGCCGTGCGGGAGCTGGGCTACCGCCCGAACGCGGCGGCCCGCAGCCTCAGCGAACAGCGCAGCCGCACCGTCGGCGTCGTCCTGGACGACCTGCGCAACCCCTGGTTCGTGGAGCTGCTCGACGGACTCAACTCCCTGCTGCACGCGGCCGGCCTGCACATGCTGCTCGCCGACGCCCGCCTCAACCGGCGCATGGGCCACGACCTGGCCGAACCCTTCCTGGATCTGGGTGTCGACGGACTGGTGGTCGTCGGCACGGTCCCGGACGCGGGTGCGCTCGGCACCCTGGCCCGGCGGATGCCGGTGGTCGTGGCGGGTGCCCGCGAGGCGCAGCCGCCGGGCGTGGACGTCGTGGCCGGGGACGACGAGCGGGGCGCCCGGCTCGTCACCGAGCACCTGCTCGGGCTCGGCCACCGCCGGATCGCGCACCTGGCGGGCCACGGTGCCGTCGGCGCACTGCGCCGGCGCGGCTTCGAGACGGCGATGCGGGCGCACGGCGCCGAGCCGCTGGTCGAACCGGGCGACCTGACCGAGGAGGGCGGCTACCGCGGGACCGTACGGCTGCTCGGCCGCCCGGAGCGGCCCACGGCGCTCTTCGCCGTCAACGACATGGCCGCGGTGGGCGCGCTGTCGGCGGCCGTGGAGCTGGGGCTGCGCGTGCCCCGGGACCTGTCGGTGGCGGGGTACGACAACACCGCCATCTCCCGGTTGCGGCACGTCTGGCTGACCACCGTGGACACCGCTCCGTACGAGACCGGCCGGCGCGCCGCCGGCCTCCTGCTGGACCGCCTGGCCGGTCACGGCGGCGACGGCGGCGTCGAGCTGGCCCCGCCGACGCTCCAGGTACGGGGGACGACGGGACCGCCGGACGGTCCGGAGGCGGCCGGCACCCCGGCGTCGTAGCCGGGCGGTGGGCGGCCCCGGGCGTCAGAGACTGATCGCGTACGCCTTGCGCAGCGTCTCGTGCACGGTCCATGTCGTACGGTCGCCCGCGCGCAGCACCGCCATGTCGCCGGGCCCCACCCGAAGCGTCGGCCCGTCCTCCACCTCGATCGTCGCCGAGCCGCTGATCACGACGAACAGCTCGTCCGCCTCCGTGTCCGTGACCACCCCGGGGGTGATCTGCCAGACGCCCCGGACCTGCCGCCCGTCCGGCGACTCCCAGACCACCTTTCCGGTGACCTCGGGGCTGCCGGAGACGATCTGTTCCGGGTCCAGGGGCTCGGGTTCGAGGTCGGCGTCGGGGACATGGAGCGCGAAGCTGTGCGTCATGAGCCCGACCCTAGCCGCCGGGTGAGCCGTGGCGGCGTGGACAGAGTGTGCGGCATCGGGCCTGGTCGGAGGACACTTCGTCGGGCGCGGACGGGTGGGGCGCGCACTGGCGGGGGCGCCGGGGCCGGGTGATCGTGGGGACATGGCTGACTCCACGGCGGCCGGTCCACCACCCGGGCGGCACAGCATGCGCGAGATGGTCCTGTTCGGCGGGGTGTACGGGGCCGTCCTCGCCAGCTCGATGGTCGCGGCGCTCACCCGGTACGGGCACACGTCCGCCGAGGTCCGTGGCTATGACGCCGCGTGGGTGCTGGTGACCGCGTGCGCCTCGGCCCTGGCCCACGGCTACGCCCACTACATCGCCGAGCGGACTCCGCACCGCCGGTGGGACGTGTTCCTCGCGGTGCGCGACGAGTGGCCGCTGGTCACGGCCGTGCTGCCGACGGTGTTCCTGCTCGCGGGCGCGCGGTGGGGGTGGTGGGCCGCGAAGGGCGTCGAGTACACGGCCTTCGCCCTCAACATCGTGATCCTGTTCGTGCTCGGCCTCCTCACGGCCCGCTGGTCGGCACGGCGCTGGCCGGTCGCCGTCCTCATGGGGCTGGGGGACGCGATGCTCGGGCTGATCGTGGTGGCGGCGAACGCGCTCATCAAGTAGCCGCCGGAGACCGTGGGCACCCGAGTCGGGCCCGGCGGGCAACGGCGGGCAGCGGAGGGCGTCCGTGGGGCACCGGTCCGGGACCGGCGGCCGGCGGCGGGCGTCCGCCGGGAGGCCGCCGACCTCGTGGGGGCGGTGGCCGGAGCGCGGCCGGGCATCGGCCGTACCGCACCGGGGCGCGGAGGGACCGGATGCGGAGCTTCCGGAGACCGGGTGCCGGGTGTGTGGGGCGGCGGGGCGGTGTCAGCGGCCGGCGCGGACTCCGTCCAGGGCGATGGCCAGGACCCGGTTCCGCTGGGCGTCGTCGTCGAAGACGGTCGCCGTGATCCCGGCGACCATCCGCAGCAGGTCCCCGAAGTCCATGTCCGCCCGGGCGGCGCCGGTCCGCTGCGCGCGCTCCAGCAGCGGGCCGCCGGCCGCGTACATGGACTCGCGGCAGGCCTGGAAGATGCCGGACTCGCCGTCGAGGGCCTCGCGCACCGCCCGCTTGGTGACCATGTATCCGGCGAACCGGTCCAGCCAGGCCGTCAGGGCCTCCCAGGGCTCCCGGTCCGCGAGTTCGGCGGCCGCCCGGCACAGGGTGTTGACCTCGTCCGCGTAGACGGTCTCGAAGAGATCGCGGCGGGTGGGGAAGTTCCGGTACAGCGTGCCGATGCCGACGCCGGCGCGGCGGGCGATGTCCTCCAGGGAGGCCTCGGCCCCGTGCTCGGCGAACGCCTCGCGGGCGGCGTCGAGCAGGGCGTCGTAGTTGCGGGCGGCGTCCTTACGGTGCGGGCGGCGGGTCGCCACGATCTCGCTGACGGGGAACGGCGTGGCCGTCACTGCTGCCTCCCGGGAAGAGGGCCGATTGAACCGGAGGGGTACCTCCGCTACAGTGGAGGGGTACCTCCACTTTACCAGTGCGGGGTGGCTCCGCCGTGGCCGGACGCGGCCCGCGAGCCGGCCTCCGCATCTCTCGCGCGGCCCGTACAGCCGTGCCCCGACCGCTCGACCCTCCGCATCCCTGTCCTCGGAGAGGCTTCCTCATGTCCCGCCCGTCGACGCGCCTCACCTTCGCGGTCCTCGCGACCGGTGCCGGCGTGTTCTCCATGCTGCAGTCGCTGATCGCACCGGCCCTGCCGACCGTCCAGCACGCCCTGCACACCTCCCAGTCCACCGCGACCTGGGTGATGACGGCCTATCTGCTGTCCGCCTCGGTCTTCACCCCGATCCTCGGCCGAATCGGCGACCTCGCCGGCAAGAAGCGGACCCTGGTCGCCGTCCTGGTCACCGTCCTCGCGGGCTGTCTCATCGCCGCGCTCGCCCCGAGCATCGGCGTGCTCATCGTCGCCCGGGTCGTCCAGGGCGTCGGCGGCGCCCTGTTCCCGCTCTCCTTCGGCATCATCCGGGACGAGTTCGCCCCGGCCGAGGTCAGCGGCAGCATCAGCAACCTCTCCGCCGTGATCGCGGCCGGCGGCGGTGTCGGCATGGTGGCCGCGGGGCCGATCGTGTCCGCGCTCGACTACCGCTGGCTGTTCTGGATCCCGGTGGGGATCGTCGCCCTGACCGTCCTGATCGCCCTGCGTCATGTTCCCGAGTCGCCCAAGAGGGCGCAGGGCAGGGTCAGTTGGGGTGGCGCCGTGCTGCTCTCCGGCTGGCTGGTGGCCCTGCTGCTGCCCCTCAGTCAGGCCGGGCGGTGGGGCTGGGGCTCGGCGAAGGTGCTCGGCCTGTTCGCCCTCGCCGTCCTGCTGTTCGCGGTGTGGCTGGCGGCCGAGGCCCGTTCACGCAGCCCGCTCATCGATCTGCGGGTGCTGCGGCTGCCCGCGGTCTGGACGACCAACACCGCCGCCCTGCTGTTCGGCGCCGGCATGTACTCCATCTGGTCGTTCCTGCCCGGGTTCGTCCAGACGCCCACCGTGGCGGGCTACGGCTTCGGTGCCGGCGTGACCGCGTCCGGCCTGCTCATGCTGCCGATGCTCGTCGCGATGTTCCTCTCCGGCGTCCTGTCGGGCCGCCTGGAGCCACGCGTCGGCGCCAAGGCGCTGCTCACCACGGGAGCCGCGTTCGGCGCGCTGGCCTGTGGCTTCCTCACCCTCTGGCATGACGCCCAGTGGCAGATCGCCGTCGTCGCCGGGCTGTTCGGGCTCGGCATCGGACTGGCCTTCGCCTCGATGGCCAACCTCATCGTGGGCAGTGTGCCGCCGGAACAGACCGGCGCCGCGACCGGGATGAACGCCAACATCCGCACCATCGGCGGCTCCATCGGCGCCGCGCTCACCAGCGTCCTGGTCACCGGCCGGCTCCAGCCCTCGGGCCTGCCGTACGCCTCCGGGTACACCCACGGCTGGGCCCTGCTCGCCCTGCTCTGCCTGGCCGCGACGGGGGCGGCCCTGCTCGTCCCGGCCCGCCGCCCCGGCCGCCCGGCCGAGCCACGGCCCGTGCCGGGGCAGACACCGGCACCCGCGCGCGTGCGGTAGGGTTGACCTGCGTGATCACACGGAACGTCCCGCGTGAGACCGCAACGGGACGTGGCGCAGCTTGGTAGCGCACTTGACTGGGGGTCAAGGGGTCGCAGGTTCAAATCCTGTCGTCCCGACTTGTGAGAGTCGCAGGTCAAGGGCCGTTTCAGAGGAATCTGGAACGGCCCTTCGATCATTCCTGGGGACCGGTCGGGGACCGCCCACTCGTGCCGGTCCGATGCGCACCTGGACGCGCCGTGCCGCCGTCCGCGCAACAGCGCGTTCCATGTGCCGACTCCCCCGTCCGGCCTCGGTGTTGGCGGATCCGTGGCCGGAACGGGGACGGTGCTGCCCGGGTGTGGCTCAGGCGTCGATGATGACCGGGATGATGAGGGGCTGGCGGCGGTAGGTGCGGAACGCCCAGTTCGCCACGGCCCGGGCGACGAGCTGTTCGAGTTGGCGCGCGTCCCCGACGCCTTC
>NZ_JACHJK010000008.1 GCF_014203595.1 Streptomyces echinatus | reverse complement strand
ACGAGATCGGCATGGGCGACAACATCTGGCTCGGCGACCGCGACGCCGTACGCACCCCCATGCAGTGGACCCCCGACCGCAACGCCGGCTTCTCGTCCTGCGACCCGGGACGCCTGTACCTGCCGACCATCATGGACCCGGTCTACGGCTACCAGGTCACCAACGTCGAGGCGTCGATGTCCTCGCCCTCGTCGCTGCTGCACTGGACCCGCCGCATGATCGAGATCCGCAAGCAGAATCCTGCCTTCGGGCTGGGGTCCTACACCGAGCTGCCGTCGTCGAACCCGGCGGTGCTCGCCTTCCTGCGTGAGGCTCCCCTGACCGAGGAGGGCGGGGACGACCTCGTGCTGTGCGTGCACAACTTCTCCCGTTTCGCCCAGCCCACGGAGCTGGACCTGAGCCGGTTCGGCGGACGGCACCCCGTCGAGCTGTTCGGCGGGGTCCGTTTCCCGGCGATCGGCGAGCTGCCGTACCTGCTCACCCTCGCGGGGCACGGCTTCTACTGGTTCCGGTTGCGCCGCGACGCATAGTCGCCGCCGGGCGGGGCGGCGGGGTTTCCGCCGCCCCGCCCGGGGCACGCAGAAGTGACACCCCCCTCGCGCTCAGGGGAAAGGACGTGACGCCCATGGCGGAAACGGTCACCTCGTTCGGCACCAGCTCACTCCTCGCCTCGCTCGACCCCTTGCTGCGCACATGGCTGCCCCGGCAGCGCTGGTTCGCGGGCAAGGGCCGCCCCGTCACCGGATTCACCCCGGTGGCCGTCACCGAACTGCTCCCCGCCACCGGCCGACTGGGCCTGTACCACCTGCTCCTGCGCGTCCACCAGCCGTCCGCACCGGGCGCTCCGCCCCACCCGGGCGACTGCTACCAGCTCCTCATAGGCGCGCGCGAGGCGCTGCCGCCCCGGCTGGCGCCCGCGCTGATCGGCCATGTGACGCAGGGCCCGCTCGCCGGCCGCACCGTGTACGAGGCCCTGTACGACCCCCGGCCCGCCGAGGTGCTCCTGGAGGCCCTGCGCACCCGGGCCGGGATCGGAGACTTGCGTTTCGAACGGGATCCCGCGCAGGAGATCCGGACGGGCCTCGTGGCCCGGCTGATGACCGCCGAGCAGTCCAACTCCTCGGTCGTCTACGGAGATACGTTCATTCTGAAGCTGCTGCGCCGGGTCGTGCCCGGCGTCAACCCCGACCTGGAGCTCCCCCTGGCCCTCGCCCGGGAGGGCTGCCCCCGGGTGCCCGCGCCGACGGGCTGGCTGCGCGCGGAGCCGGCTGGGGAGCCGTACGTCCTCGCCGTGCTGCAGCCCTATGTGAACGGGGCGAGCGACGGCTGGGAACTCGCGCTGCGCGAGCTGGCCAAGGGCGAGGACTTCGCCGCCGAGGCCCGTGCGCTGGGCCGGGCCACCGCCGAGGTGCACACCGCCCTCGCCCGGGCCCTGCCGACGGTCACCCTCGGGCACGCCCAGCTGGAGCTGCTGGTCGACGGCATGACCGAGCGGCTGGCGGCGGCCGTGCAGGCGGTGCCGGCGCTGCGGCCGTACGAGCACGGGCTGCGCTCGGCCTACACGGCGCTGGCCTCCCTCGCCACCGAGGGCCGCACCTGGACCGCCCAGCGCGTCCACGGCGACCTGCACCTGGGGCAGTGCCTGCGCTCGCCGTCGGGTGAGTGGTCGCTGATCGACTTCGAGGGCGAGCCGGCCCGGCCGCTGGCCGAGCGGCGCATGCCGCAGCCGCCGGTGCGGGACGTCGCCGGGATGCTCCGTTCCTTCGACTACGCGGCCCACTCGGCGCACCCGGCCACCCCGGACTGGGCACACGCCTGCCGGGCCGCCTACTGCTCCGGCTACGCGGAGGCGGCCGGCTTCGACCCCCGCACCGATCCGGTGCTGCTGCGGGCCTACGAGACCGACAAGGCGGTCTACGAGGTCGTCTACGAGGCCCGGCACCGCCCCGACTGGCTGCCCGTACCGCTGTCGGCGATCCGTCGCCTCGCCGCGTCCGACCCGAACTGACCCGACCCCCGCGGGAGACTCGCTCGTGACGTCCAAGAAGCCAGCCGCCAGGAACAAGACCGCGAACAAGACCGCGAACAAGACAGCGAACAAGGCCGGGAACAAGGCCGGAAACGAGTCAGGCAGGACCGAGGCCGAGAAGAGGACGAGGGAGAGCAGTCAGACGAGGGAGAGCAGTCAGACGCCGGAGGGCCGGCGGACGCGGGTCGCGCAGGTGCCCGCGCAGCCGGCGCCACCCGGGCTGGAGGTCGCCGTCTCCCCCGCCGTCGACGCCGCCGACCGTGAGCGGCTGCTGCACGGCACCCACCACGATCCGCACTCCGTCCTCGGCGCGCATCCGGTGCCCGGCGGGGTCGCCTTCCGCGCCTTCCGCCCGCACGCCGAGGCGGTCTCGGTGGTCTCCGGCGATCTGCGGGCGGAGCTGCACGACGACGGCGACGGCTTCTTCTCCGGGCTGCTCCCGCTCGCCGCGGTCCCCGCCTACCGGCTGCTCGTGACGTACGACGGCACGGACCACGAGACCGAGGACGCCTATCGTTTCCTGCCCACCCTCGGCGAGCTGGACCTGCACCTGATCGGCGAGGGCCGGCACGAGCAGCTGTGGCGGGCGCTGGGTGCGCACGTCACCACCCGCCAGGGCGTGACCGGTACCCGGTTCGCGGTGTGGGCGCCGAACGCGCGGGGCGTGCGGGTCACCGGCGGTTTCAACTTCTGGGACGGTTCCGGCTCCCCGATGCGCTCGCTCGGCTCCACCGGGGTCTGGGAACTGTTCGTACCGGGGATCGGCGAGGGTGAGCTGTACAAGTTCGAGATCACCCGCCCGGACGGCTCGCACACCCGGCGCGCCGACCCGCTGGCCCGCCGCACCGAGGTCCCGCCCGCCACCTCCTCGGTCGTCCACGCCTCGCACCACGAGTGGGGCGACGCGGAATGGCTGGCCGCTCGCGGGAGCACCCCCGTCCACGCGGCCCCGTTCTCCGTCTACGAGGTGCACCTGCCCTCCTGGCGCCCGGGCCTGACCTATCGCACGCTCGCCGAGCAACTGCCCGCCTACGTGAGCGAGATGGGCTTCACGCACGTCGAGCTGATGCCGGTCGCCGAGCATCCCTTCGGCGGCTCGTGGGGGTACCAGGTCACCGGGTTCTACGCCCCGACGGCCCGTCTCGGCACCCCGGACGACTTCAAGTACCTGGTGGACCGGCTGCACCAGGCCGGCATCGGGGTGCTGATGGACTGGGTGCCGGCCCACTTCCCGCGGGACGAGTGGGCGCTGGCGGAGTTCGACGGGCGCCCGCTGTACGAGCACCAGGACCCGCTGCGGGCCGCCCATCCGGACTGGGGCACGCTGGAGTTCGACTTCGGCCGGCGCGAGGTGCGCAACTTCCTCGTGGCGAACGCCGTGTACTGGTGCGAGGAGTTCCACATCGACGGGCTGCGCGTGGACGCGGTCGCCTCGATGCTCTACCTGGACTACTCGCGCGAGCCGGGCGGGTGGACGCCGAACGAGCACGGGGGCCGGGAGAACCTGGACGCGGTGGCCTTCCTGCAGGAGATGAACGCGACCGTGTACCGGCGCTGCCCGGGCGTGGTGACCATCGCCGAGGAGTCCACGGCCTGGGACGGCGTGACCCGGCCCACCCACCACAAGGGCCCGAGCGGCTTCGGCGGGCTCGGCTTCGGCCTGAAGTGGAACATGGGCTGGATGCACGACTCGCTCCAGTACATGAGCCACGACCCCGTGCACCGCAGGTACCACCACGGGGAGATGACCTTCTCGATGGTGTACGCCTACAGCGAGAACTACGTCCTGCCCGTCTCCCACGACGAGGTGGTCCACGGCAAGCGGTCCCTGGTGTCGAAGATGCCCGGCGACTGGTGGCAGCAGCGCGCGAACCACCGCGCCTACCTGGCCTGGATGTGGGCCCACCCCGGCAAGAAACTGCTTTTCATGGGACAGGAGTTCGCGCAGGGGGCCGAGTGGTCCGAGGCGCACGGCCCCGACTGGTGGCTGCTGGATCCGTCGTACGGTGCCGAGGCCGACCACCGGGGCGTACGGGATCTCGTCCGGGACATGAACGTGCGGTACCGGGCGACCCCGGCGCTGTGGCAGCGGGACACCGACCCGTCGGGCTTCCAGTGGATCACCGGGGACGCCGCGGACGACAACGTGTTCGCGTTCCTGCGCCTCGACGCCGACGGCACCCCGCTGCTGGCGGTCTCCCATCTGGCCCCGGTCGTCCGCCACGACTACCGGCTCGGGGTTCCGGACGACGTCCCGGCCTGGCTGGAGGTGCTGAACACGGACGCGGCGGCCTACGGCGGCGGCGACGTCACCAACCCGGACGCGGTGAAGCCGGAGCCCCAGGGCGCCCACGGCCGTCCGGCGAGCATCAGGCTGACCCTGCCGCCGCTGGCCACGGTGTGGCTGCGGCCGGCCTGAGGCGCCGAGACGGGGCGCGCCGCCCGCGGGGCGGCGCGCCCTCCTCGGGAGCGGCGGTTACGCGGTCGTCCCGGCCAGCGCCCGGGGCGGCTCCCCGGTGTACAGCACCCCCAGCCGCTGGGTGGCCCGGGTGAGGGCGACGTACAGGTCGCTCGTGCCGTAGCGGGCCGGCTCCACCACCAGGACGGCGTCGAACTCCAGGCCCTTGGACTGCCGGGGGTCGAGCAGGACGACGTTCCGGGTGAGGTCGGGCTCGGCGCCCGCCGTGACCCCGTCCAGCCGGGCGGCCAGCGAGCGGTGCAGGTCGCGCGGGGCGATCACCGCCAGGCGGCCCTCGGCGGGGGTGAGTTCGGCGACCGCCTTGGCGACGGCGCCGGGCAGGTCGTCGTCGGCCCGGCGCACCCAGGGCCGTTCCCCGGTCGAGCGGACCGAGCTGGGCGGTTCGAAGTCCGGGTGCTCGGCCCGGACCACGGCCGCGGCGAGGTCCATGATCTCGGACGGGGTGCGGTAGTTGACGCCCAGGCGGGTGTGGTCCCAGCGGTCCTCGACATAGGGGGCGAGGATGTCCGCCCAGGAGCCGACGCCGGCCGCCTCCGCCGTCTGCGCCGGGTCGCCGACGAGGGTCATCGAGCGGGTCGGGCTGCGCCGCATCAGCAGCCGCCAGGCCATCGGGGACAGCTCCTGCGCCTCGTCCACGATGATGTGTCCGAAGGCCCAGGTGCGGTCGGCGGCGGCCCGCTCGGCGGCGCTGCGGTGGTCGGCCTCCTCGTGCCGCTCGGCGAACCGCTCGGCGTCGATGATGTCGTGCGCCGACAGGACCTCGGAGGCTTCGGGGTCGTCGTCCTCCTTGTCCTCGAACTCGTAGGTGCGGGAGGCGTAGGAGACGTCGAGGACACCCTGCGCGTAGGCGACCTGCGTCTCCCGCTCACGCTCCGCCCGCGCCCGCGCCACCCGGTCGTCCTCGCCGAGGAGTTCGGCCGCCTCGTCCAGCAGCGGGACGTCGGCGACGGTCCAGGCGCGGGTCACCGGGCGGCGGATCGCGGCCGCGTCCGCGGGCGGGAGGTGGCCGTCCGGCTCGGCGAGGAAGTCGGCGACCAGCCGCTGCGGGGTGATCCGGGGCCACAGCTGGTCGACGGCGTCCCACACCTCGGGGTTCTCGGCGAGTTCGTCGCGGATCTGGGTGATGTCGGAGGCGTCGAGCAGGCTGCTGCCGTCGTAGGGGTCGGTGCCGACGCGCTCGGCGTACAGCTCGGTGAGGGTGTTGAGGATGTAGCCCTCGAAGTGCTCGCGGGCGGCGTTGTGCGGTAGCTCGGCGGCGCGGGTGCGTTCCCGGGCGACGCTCACCAGGCCGTCGTCCAGCATCAGCACCTCGCGGTCGTGCTCGATCGCGATGACCGGGTCGGGCAGGACCTGCCGGTCGCGGACGACGGCGGCGAGCACGTCGGCCATCTGGGCGCGGCCCTTGACGGCGGCGGCCTCGGGGGTGTCGGCCGCGGTGGCCCTCACGCCCGGGAACAGCTCGCCGACGGTGGCCAGCAGCACCCCGGTCTCGCCGAGGGAGGGCAGGACCTCGCCGATGTAGCCGAGGAAGGCGGGGTTGGGGCCGACGATGAGGACCGCCCGGCGGGCCAGCAGTTCCCGGTACTCGTACAGCAGGTAGGCCGCGCGGTGCAGGGCGACGGCGGTCTTGCCGGTGCCGGGGCCGCCCTCGACGACCAGCACGCCGCGGTGGGGCGCCCGGATGATCTCGTCCTGCGCGGCCTGGATGGTCTGCACGATGTCGCTCATCCGGCCGGTGCGGGCCGAGTTCAGCGCGGCCAGCAGCACGGCGTCGCCGTTGTGGTCCTCGTGCCCGGTGCGGGTGGCGTCGCCGAGGTCCAGGATCTCGTCGTGCAGGGAGGCGACGGTCCGGCCCTCGGTGGCGATGTGCCGGCGACGGCGCAGCCCCATCGGGGTGTGGCCGGTGGCCAGGTAGAAGGGGCGGGCGACGTCGGCCCGCCAGTCGATGAGGACCGGTGTGTGCTCGGCGTCGTCCTCGCGCAGCCCGATCCGGCCGATGTGGTGCTTGGTGCCGTCGGCCAGGTCGATCCGGCCGAAGCACAGCGAGCCGTCCACGGCGTTCAGCGCGGCGAGCAGCCCCGAGCGCTCGGCGACCAGGATGTCCCGCTCCAGCCGGGCCTGCATGGGCTTGTCGCCCTGGGCGAGAGCGTCCGCGACGGAGGACTCGGTGTCGCCGCGCAGCACGTCCACGCGCGCGTACAGTCCGTCGATGAATTCCTGCTCGTCCCGCAATTCATCGTCCGGAAATTCACTGTTCGACAGATCCGCGTTTGACAATTCCGCTCCCGCCCGCATATACTGTGGTCACTGAACTTCTCCGCGACTCGGGCATTCGATCGAACGAATTCAAGTCGCGAACCATTGAATATACGCACAGAAATCCCCCGGACGCAATTGTCCGAGGGATTTTTTGTATGGGTGCGCGGGCCGGTGTCAGGGCGCCGCGGGCGGCAGCAGCGGTTTACGGCGGACCGGTGAGGACAGGACGACCGAGGTCGTCGTACGGCCCAGCGCCGAGGTCTGCTCCAGGATCTCCTCCAGGTGCACCGTGCCGGTGACGGCGACCTTGAGGATCCAGCAGTCCTCGCCGACCACGTGGTGCACCTCGACGATCTCCGGGCGGCCCAGCAGCTCCAGGGTCCGCGGGTGCTTGAGGGTGTAGCCGCCGTGCGGGTTCACCCGGATGAAGGCCTGGATGCCGTAGCCGAGCCGGGCGGGCACGACCTGGGCGCCGTATCCCTCGACCACCCCGGCCGCCTCCAGCCGGCGCACCCGCTCGGCGACGGCCGCCGGGCTCAGACTGACCCGCCGGCCCAGCTCGCTGAGCCTGATCCGCCCGTCGGTCTGCAGCAGCCGCAGGATGTCCCGGTCCACCCCGTCGAGGGCCACCGACGTTTCGTTGGCGACGGCGCGAGTCTGCCGCGGTTCCTTCGGTAGGGCGCCCGTATCTGCCATGTCTCCCCCTTCAGCGCGTGGCGTCGGATCCGGAGAATTATGATCATGAACAAGGCACGTGAGGTACTGGTCATCGGCGGCAACCGCTACTTCGGCAGACGGCTGATCGCGCGCTCGCTGGCGGCCGGGGACCGGGTGACGGTCCTCAACCGGGGGTCGACGCCCCCGCCCCCGGGAGCCATCGCCCTGACGGCCGACCGGAACGACGAGCGGGCCCTGACCGGGGCGCTCGGCGGGCGGACCTTCGACGTCGTCGTCGACCAGGTCTGCTACACCCCGCGCCAGGCCGAGATCGCCCGCCGGGTCTTCGCGGGCCGCACCGGACGCTATGTGATGACCTCGACGGTGGAGGTGTACGCGCACCTGGACTCCCCGGCGCCGGTGCCGGAGAGCGCGGTCGACCCCCGTGCCGTCGTCGTGGACACCACCCTGCCCTGGGACGACCCGGCGTTCCTGGAGGAGCACTACGGCGAGGGCAAGCGGCAGGCGGAGGCGGTCCTCGCGGCCGCCCCCGGCCTTCCGTACGCGTCCGTCCGGGTGGCCCATGTGCTCGGCGGCGCCGACGACTTCACCGGCCGCCTCGCCCACTACGCCGAGCGCCTGCGCACCGGCACCCCCGTCGCCGTGCCGCCCGTGGCGCAGCCCGCGACCTACATCCACGTCGAGGAGATCGCCGGCTTCCTGTACTGGGCGGCCGGCCAGGACTTCACCGGGCCGGTCAACGCGGCCTCCCACGGCGAGCTCACGGTCGGGGAGCTGTGCACCGCGGTGGCCGCCCGGCTCGGTACGGGCGAGCCGGTGTACGAGGTGACGGAAGGCCCGGAGGTCTCCCCCTTCGCCTTCCACCGGCACTACGCCATGGACAACTCCCGGGCCGTCCGGCTCGGATTCGCCTTCGGCGACGTACGGCAGTGGCTGCCACAGGCCGTCGCCGAGACCCTGGGAAAGGACGCCTGACGTGCGACAGCGCCACCTGGGAGAGCTGACGGCCGGAGCGATCGGCCTCGGGGCCATGCCGCTGTCGATCGAGGGGAGGCCCGACGAGGCGCGGGCCCTGGCCACCGTGCACGCGGCGCTGGACGCGGGCGTGACCCTGCTCGACACCGCCGACTCCTACCACGTGCCGGGCGAGGACCCGGGCCACAACGAACGCCTCCTCGCCCGCGCCCTGGCGACGTACGGCGGCGGCACGGACGGGGTGCTGGTGGCCACCAAGGGCGGCCGGGGCCGGCCCGCCGACGGCAGCTGGACGGTGACGGGCGACCCCGCCCGTCTCAAGGCGGCCGCCGAGGCCTCGCTGCGGCGGCTCGGCGTCGAGGCGATCGGCCTCTACCAGCTGCACAAACCCGACCCGGTCGTCCCGTTCGAGGACTCCGTCGGCGCGCTGCGGGAACTGCTCGACGAGGGCAAGATCCGCCTGGCGGGCCTGTCCAACGTGAACGCGGACCAGATCCGCCGGGCCCGCGCGATCCTCGGCGACCGGCTGGTCTCCGTACAGAACCGCTACTCCCCCGAGACCCGGGACAGCGATCCGGAACTGCGGCTGTGTGCCGAGCTGGGGCTGGCGTTCATGCCCTGGAGCCCGCTCGGCGGGATCTCGCGCAGCTCGCTGGACGGGCCGTCGGGTCGGACGGCCGACGCGCGGTACGCGGCCTTCCACGAGGTGGCGCGCGAACGCGGGGTGAGCCCGCAGCAGGTCTGCCTGGCCTGGCTGCTGTCCCTCTCCCCGACCGTGCTCCCCATCCCCGGGGCGAGCCGGCCGGAGACGATCCGGGACTCGGCGGGGGCGGCCGGACTGCGGCTGACGGCCGGGGAACGGGCGCGGCTGCCCCGGGCCGCGCTCCCGGGCCCGGCCTGACCCGAGCGGAAAGCGCTAGACCGTCACGCCCGCCGACTCCTCGACCTCCATCAGCGAGGCGCTGTGCCGTTCCTCGTCGAACTTCCGGCGCCCGCCGCGCAGTCCGAACAGCCGCTTGGTCAGGGCGATGTACAGGACGGCGAGGATGTTGAGGACCAGGGTGGTGATCTTCAGCCAGCTGATGTGCTCGGTGAGTTCGTAGATCTCCAGCGGCAGGAAGGCCGCCGTGGCGACCACCGTCAGATACTCCGCCCAGCGCTTGGCGTACCAGAGGCCTACCGCCTCGATGATCTCGACCAGCGCGTAGGCCAGCAGCAGCGCGGCGACCAGCAGGAGGGTGGAGTGCTTGTAGCCGAAGGCCTTCTGGACGGAGCCGACGACCGGTGAGTGGTCGAGGTCGTAGTGGAAGTGCCGGAACACCGGCCGGAAGACGTCCAGATACTCGTCGAACAGGCGGCGCACGGCGTCCTGGCTGTTGCTGAACTTCCACACCGCGGCCGCGACCAGCACGATGAACACCCCGCGCACGGCCCGCTCGACGGCGAGGAAGCGCAGCACGAACAGGTCCCGCAGCACCTTGCCGCGCGGCACCAGCGGCGCGTCGGCCGCCGGTCCCGAGCCGCGCGGCTCGCCGAGCACGAAGTCGCCGCAGCGCAGACAGCGCCAGACGTCACCGAGCGCGGTCTGGGCGTGCAGCCTGATCCGCAGCCGGGGGTCGTCGGGCGCGTAGGTCGCATGCCCCTTGCGCGCGCAGGTCCGCCGGTCCCAGTCGATCTTCATCCCCCGTGCCTTCCGTGCAGGTGCTGACACATATGACGACGCCACACACCGACGTGCCGTTCCGGTTGTCCGGGACGGCACGTTAGTCGACGCGGGTCGGGAAGGGTCAGACGGCTGCGCTCTCCACCGGCTTCTTCTCCTCTTCCTTCACTTCCGGCGCGGGGGACCCGTGGCGCGGCAGCAGGACGGCCACCAGGACCGTGCCGATGCCGAGGATCACCGCGCCGACCAGGCTGGTGCGGGCGACCGCGTCGGAGAAGGCGGAGCCCACCGCGTCGGCCATCTGCCGGGCACCAGTGGCCAGTTCGGCCGCCTGCTGCTTGAGCTGCGCGGCCTGCTGCGGGTCGGTCGCCTGCTGGGCCCGCGCGGCGGCCTGGTGCGCCTTCTCGCCGATGCCCTGCGCGACGGCGTACCCGGCGCCGACCGAGTCCTGCGCGGTGTCCAGGGCACTGGCCGGAAGCCTGCTGCCGGCGGTGGCGTCGGAGAGGTGGTCGCCGTACGAGGTGGCGAGCAGCGAGCCGAGGATGGCGATGCCGAGCGAGCCGCCCAGCTCCAGCGAGGTGTCGTTGACGGCGCCGCCGACGCCCAGCTCGGACTCCGGGAACGCGCCCATGATGGCGTCGGTGCAGGGCGAGAGGGCGAGACCGATGGCGAGGCCCAGGATGATCAGGGGGGCCACGAAGTCGCCGTAGCCGGAGCCGCCGTCCACCCGGGTGAGCAGGGCGAGGGCGGTGGTGCCGCCGACCATGCCGGCGGTGACGGTCCACTTCATGCCGACGCGCGGGGTGAGCCAGCCGGTCAGGGCCGAGCCGACGAAGACGGCGCCGGCGAGCGGCAGCATGCGCACACCGGTGTCCAGGGCGTCGTAGCCGAGGACGAACTGCAGGTGCTGGGTGAGGTAGTAGAAGGCGCCGAAGACGGCGAGGAAGAACAGGGCGACGGCCAGGTTGGAGCCGGCGAACCGGCGGCCGGTGAAGCGGCGCACGTCCAGGATCGGGCGCGGGTGGCGCAGCTCCCACAGGACGAAGGCGACCAGGCCGGCGCCCGCGATGACCGCGGCGCCGATCGCCTTGGCGTGCCAGCCGAAGTGCGGGCCCTCGATGATCATGTAGATGAGCGCGCCGGTCCAGATCACCGACAGCAGGCCGCCGACGTAGTCGATGCGGTCGTGGTGGCCGGCCCGGGACGGCGGTACGAGGACGAAGGCGGCGACGATCGCGAGGGCCGCGATGGGCACGTTGATCAGGAAGGTCGAGGACCAGCCGTGGTCGCGCAGCAGGGCGCCGGCGACCACCGGTCCGGCGGCGATGGCGAGCCCTGCGGTGGCGGTCCACAGGGTGATGGCCTTGGCCCGCTCGGCGCGCGGAAAGGTGGCGGCGAGCAGGGAGAGCGTGGCCGGCATGATCAGCGCCGCGCCGACGCCCATCACCGCGCGGGCGGCGATCACGGTCGCCGCGCTGTCGGCGAGGTAGCCGAACACGGCGCCCGCGCCGAAGACGACGAGCCCGAGGACGAGCGCCCCGCGGCGGCTGTACTTGTCGCCGATCGCGCCGAGCAGCAGCATCAGCGCCGCGTACGGGACGGTGTAGCCGTCGATCACCCATTGGAGGTCGGCGCTGGAGAGGCCGAGGTCCTTCGTCATGTCGGGTGCCGCGACCGTGAGGGCGGTGTTCGCCATCACGATGATCAGCAGGCTGAGGCAGAGCACCAGCAGCGCCCACCAGCGGCGGGCGTAGGGGCGCTCCATCCTTTCGACCGGTTCGGTCATGACGAGTCGCATGGCAGGGATCGCCTTCCTCGGGTGTGCGACGGGATACGCAACGGGACTTGCACAATGGCGTGCAATTGCACAACCATGTGCAATGTACGTCGTTGCACATGGTTGTGCAAGCCGAGCGAGGTCGCGCCAGAAGGGGTCCGGGGAGGCACAATGACCGCCATGACCACGGGCAACACCAGCCGCGCCGACGCCAACCGGCGCCGCATCCTCGACGTCGCCCTCGCGGAACTGCTGCGCGATCCCGACGCGTCCATGGACCAGATCGCGCGCGCCGCGGGGGTCGTACGGCGGACGGTCTACGGCCACTTCCCCAGCCGGGAGGCGCTGATCAGCACCCTGGTGGACGGGGCCGTGGAGGCGCTGGCGGGCGCGGACGCGCGCGCCCGCGCCGGCGTCACCGACCCGGCGGAGGCGGTGGCCCGCTCGGTGCTCGCCCTGTGGCCGGTCGCCGACCGGTACCGGCTGCTGATCGCCCTGGCCCAGCGCACGGTCACCGTGCAGGGCATCCGGGAACGCCTCGCACCGCTGCGCGAGAACAAGGTGCGCCTGCTGCAGCGCGGCCTGGACGAGGGCGCGTTCAGCTCCCCGCTGCCCGCGCCGGCCCTCGCGTACGTGCACGAGCAGATGCTGTTCGCGGTGATGGAGGCGGTGAACGACGGCCTGGTGGCGGCCGAGGAGGCGGGCCGCTCCGCCACGGTGGCCGTCCTGACCGCGGCAGGCGTACCCGCCGCGCTGGCCGCCCGGCTGGTGGCCGAGGTGTCGTAGCACACGAAGAAGCCGGGCGGCTGAGGTACGGGGGAGACTCAGCCGCCCGGCGGCGGTACCGGACGCCCGGCCCCGGTTCAGGCGGGGCCGGACGCCCGGAGCAGGGGACGCGGCGGAAGACGGGGTACGAAACGACCGCGTCCGGGGAGGCGGGGGACGGGGCGCGAAGCGGCCGTGTCCAGGGAGACGGGGGAGGAACTGCGCGACGGGCCCCGACGGAGCCGCGGCCGCCCGGCCGGCCCGGTCCCGCGGCCGCCTAGGCCTTGACCAGCCCCTCCTCCCGCGGCTCGGGAACCTCACTCACCGTCGACCGGCCCTCGTCCAGCAGCGTGGTCTCGTCGAACGGCAGTTCCCCGCCGAGCACCCGCCGGACCCGGACCTTGTCGATCTCCTTGGTCCACGTGCCCACGAGCACCGTCGCGACCGCGTTGCCCGCGAAGTTCGTCAGCGCGCGCGCCTCGCTCATGAACCGGTCGATGCCGACGATCAGCCCGACCCCGTCCACCAGCGCCGGCTTGTGCGACTGCAGACCGCCGGCCAGCGTGGCCAGCCCCGCGCCGCTGACGCCGGCCGCGCCCTTGGACGCCAGCAGCAGGAACAGCAGCAGCGGAATCTGCTCACCGACCGACATCGGCGTGCCCAGCGCGTCCGCGATGTACAGCGACGCCATGGTCATGTAGATCATCGTGCCGTCGAGGTTGAACGAGTAGCCGGTCGGCACGGTGATGCCGACGACCGGCCGGCTCACGCCCAGGTGCTCCATCTTCGCGATCAGCCGCGGCAGCGCGGACTCCGACGACGAGGTGGACAGGATCAGCAGGAACTCGCGGGCGAGGTACTTGAACAGGGAGAAGACGTTCAGCCCGGCGACGATCCGCAGCAGCGCCCCGAGGACGACGAAGACGAACAGGAAACAGGTGACGTAGAAGCCGAGCATCAGCACGGCGAGACTCTTGAGCGCGTCGAGGCCCGCGGAGCCGGTCACGGCCGCGATCGCCCCGAACGCACCGATCGGCGCGGCCCACATGACCATGGACAGGATGCGGAAGACGAGCCGCTGGATGTGCTCCACACCGCGCAGCACCGGCTGCCCGGCGGAGCCCATGGCCTGCAGCGCGAACCCGGCGAGCAGCGCCACCAGCAGAGTCTGGAGCACCTGGCCCTGGGTGAACGCGGACACGAAGCTGGTCGGGATGATCGACAGGACGAAGTCCACCGGCGGCAGCGCGTCGCTCTCGACCTGGGCGTGCCCGGTCTGCCGGAGCGCGTCGGTCAGGTGCAGCCCGTCCCCGGGGTGCAGCACGTTGCCGACCACGAGCCCGATGGCGAGCGCGACGAGCGACATCACGGTGAAGTAGCCGAGGGCGATACCGCCCACGGCCCCCACCTTGGCGGCCTTCCGTACGGAACCGATACCGAGCACGATGGTGCAGAAGATGATCGGCGAGATCATCATCTTGATCAGGTTCACGAACCCGGTGCCCAGCGGCTTCAGCTCCACCGCGGCATCGGGCCAGATCAGGCCCACGGCGATGCCGAGCGCGACCGCCGCGATGACGGCGATGTACAGGTAATGGGTCCGGTCCCGCTTCACGCGGGGTGCGGCAGGTGCCGTATCGGGACTGCTGGCGGCCACGACTGCCCTCCTTGACGTCTTCGTCGGCGAACAACCGGCGTGCGGCTCACGTCCGGGCGTTGTTGGGGAATGCCGTGACTATCTCCCGGCCTGTGAGGGCGGTCACCCTTCCGTTCATTTAGTTCACGATTGACCGGAGAGGCACACTGCTGACATGCGCCTACCCGTCCTCCCCAGGCCCCGCAGCCTGGCCGGCCAGCTGTTCGCCGTGCAGGCCGTGCTGATCGCGCTCGTCGTGGCCGGGTACGCGCTGTTCACCTACGTCGGCGACCAGCGGCAGGCCGAGGACTCCGCCGCCCGGCAGGCCACGGCGGTGGCCCGCTCGATCGCCGACTCCCCCTCGGTCCGTACGGCCATCCGCACCGCGGACCCCACGGCCCTGCTGGAGCCGTACGCCCTCCGGGTCACCCGGGACGCGAACGTCGACTTCGTCACGATCATGAACCCGTCCGGCATCCGCTGGACCCACCCCGACCGGAAGCAGATCGGCAAACGCTTCCTCGGCAACATCGGCGCCGCCCAGCACGGCCGGACCTTCACCGAGACCTACACCGGCACGCTCGGCCCCTCCGTCCGCGCGGTGACCCCGGTCACCGACGACGGCCGGATCGTCGGGCTGGTGAGCGCCGGCATCAAGGTGGAGACGATCAGCGCCCGGGTCCAGGACCAGGTGACGGCCCTGCTCGCGGTGGCCGGGGGCACGCTGCTGCTGGGCGCGGTCGGCACGTACGTGGTCAACGCGCGCCTGCGCCGCCACACCCACGGCATGAACGCCGGCGAGCTGAGCCGGATGCACGACTATCACCAGGCGGCGCTGCACGCGGTGCGGGAAGGGCTGCTGATGCTGGACGGCCAGTACCGGGTGGCGCTGATCAACGACGGCGGCCGGGAACTGCTCGCGGTGGGACCGGAACAGGACGTGGTGGGCCGCTCGGTGGCCGGACTGGGCCTGCCGGCCCCGCTGACCGGCGCCCTGCTGTCCTCGGAGCCCCGGGTGGACGAGGTGTACCTGACGGCGTCCCGGGTGCTGGTGGTGAACACGTCCCCCGTCTCGGGCGGCGAGCGGCGGGGAACGGTCGTCACCCTGCGCGATGTGACCGAACTCCAGTCGCTCATGGGTGAGTTGGACTCGGAGCGCGGCTTCACCCAGGCGCTGCGCTCGCAGGCGCACGAGGCGGCCAACCGGCTGCACACCGTCGTGTCGCTGATCGAGCTCGGCCGGGCCGAGGAGGCGGTGGAGTTCGCCACGGCCGAACTGGAGCTGGCGCAGGCCCTCACCGACCAGGTGGTGGCGGCGGTGAGCGAACCGGTGCTGGCCGCCCTGTTGCTGGGCAAGACCGCCCAGGCGAACGAGCGGGGCGTGGAGCTGGTGGTCTCACCGGACAGCCGCCTGGACGACGGGCTGCTCCCGCCCGAGCTGTCGACGCGGGACCTGGTCACGATCCTGGGCAACCTGATCGACAACGCGGTGGACGCGGCGCAGGGGACGGCGGGGGCGCGGGTGACGGTGACGGCGTACGCCTCGGCCGCCGAACTGGTGCTGCGCGTGTCCGACACCGGCCCCGGGGTCGACCCCGCCCACGCCGACCTGGTATTCCAGCGGGGGTTCTCCACGAAGCCGGCCGGGCCCGGCGGACGGGGACTCGGGCTGGCCCTGGTCCGGCAGGCGGTGACCCGCCACGAGGGCACGTTGACGGTGGTGGAGTCCGGCGAGGACGGCGAGGGCGGAGCGGTGTTCGAGGTGCGGTTGCCGTTGGGCGCGTCCCTGGGCGGCGGCAGATGACGGACGAGCAGCAGCCCATCCGCGTCCTCGTCGTCGAGGACGACCCGGTGGCCGCCGACGCGCACGTGCTGTACGTCGGCCGGGTGCCCGGGTTCGTCGCGGTCGGGAAGGCGCACACCGGCGCGGAGGCGCGGCGCGTCCTGGACCGTACGGCTGTGGACCTGCTGCTGCTGGACCTCCATCTGCCCGATGTGCACGGGCTGCAGCTGGCGCGGTCCCTGCGGGCGGCCGGGCATCACGCGGACGTGATAGCGGTGACCTCGGCGCGGGACCTGGCGGTGGTGCGGGAGGGTGTCTCGCTGGGTGTCGTGCAGTACGTCCTGAAGCCGTTCACGTTCGCCACGCTCCGCGACCGGCTGGTGCGGTACGCCGAGTTCCACGCGGCGGTGGGCGAGGCGAGCGGCCAGGACGAGGTGGACCGGGCCCTGGCGGTCCTGCGGGCGCCGTCACCGGCGGCCCTGCCGAAGGGGTTGAGCGGGCCGACGCTGGAGCGGGTGACGGGGGTGCTGCGCGAGGCGGCGGAGGGTCTGACGGCGGCGGGGGTGGCCGAGGCCGTGGGAATCTCCCGGATCACCGCCCGCCGCTATCTGGAACACCTGGTGGACGCGGGCCGCGCCGCCCGAAAACCCCAGTACGGCCAGGTCGGCCGCCCGGAACTGGTGTACCGGTGGGTTCCTCAGGGGCGGTGAGGCTTTCAGCGGCAGCGCGGGCCTGGGCGGCTTCGTGCGAGGCGTCGGCACGGGTGTAGGCGTCCGCGGCTTGGAGGTAGCAGGAGCGAGCGTCGCCCGATCGCCGGCCGCGTATGTGAGCAATCGCCATGTTGCCGAGAGCGTGCCCCACTCCGTACCAGTCCTCGAACCCCTCCAGGATGCTCAGGGCCTTGCCATACGCCTCCATGGCCTCACTCGCCCGACCGGACTTTCCCAGCACATTGCCCAGATTGTTCCAAGCCGACGCTTCGCGCTGGCGGTCACCGATGGAGATGAGCAGCTCACAGGAGCGGTTGTAGGCAGCGATCGCTTCGTCCATGCGGCCCTCGTTCTGCCAGACGTTGCCCAGGTTGTTCCACGCCATCGCCTCGCCTCCACAGTCACCGATGGCGATATGCATCTCGCGGGAGTGGTGGTAGGCGTCCGTCGCCTCGCTCAGCCGACCCGCCGACTCGAAGGCCGCCCCGAGGTTGTTCCAGGCCAAGGCCTCACCCAATGGATCGGCAAGTTCCCGGCTCAGGTCCCGATCACGGATGTGGGCACCGATGGCCTCCTCCGGTCGACCCGATTCGCGCAGGCCCATTCCGAGGTTGTTCCACGCCATCGCCTCGCCTTCCACGTCGCCCATGCTGTGGGCGGCCTCTTGGGCAGCACGGCTGACAGCGATCAAGTCGTCGAAGTTCCGCCGCCATTGCAGGTACTGCCATAGGGCCAGTGCCAGCGAGACCGCGGCATGGGCGTACCGCTTCTCCCGCCCCCACTGCGCCGCGGCCACCAACGCCAGGTGTTCCCTGTCCAGCCAGGCCAGCGCTTCGGCTCGGGTGGCGAAGCGGTCCGGTTCGGCATTGCCGGGCAGCCACTGCAACCGGTCGTCCGCCGCGTCGGCGCACAGGTAGTAGTGGATCAGCAGCCTCTCACGCGCGGCCTCCCCCGCCTCGACGTCCCTGCTCAGCTCACCCACACCGAATGCACGCACCAGGTCGTGCATCTGCCAGCACCCTCGACCACTCCCCCGTTCCAGCAAATGTGCACGCGCCAGAGCTTTCAGCCCGGTTGTCGGTGGAGCCTCCGCTCCGACGAGCACCGTGGCCGCCTCCTCGCTCACCTCCGGCCCCGGTGCCAGGGCCAGCAGCCTCAGCAGCCTTGCCTGGTCGGCCGGTAGGCGTCGGTACGACAGGTCGAACGCGGCGCGCACGCTGCGGTCGCCGTCGTCCAGCGCGGTGAGCCGGTCGTACGACGAGGCCAGCTCGTCGGCGAGTTCCGCGACCGACCTGCCGGGATCCTCCGCCAGCAACGCCACCGCGATCTGCAGCGCCAGCGGGAGGTGCCCGCACAGCTCCGCCAGCCGTGCCGCCGCCTCGGCCTCAGCCACGACCCTGCCGTCGTCCGGGTCGGCGATCCTCAGCGCCCGGTCGAGGAGTCCGTACGCCGCCCCGGGCGTCAGCTGACCCAACGGAACGAGCCGCGCCCCCAGTTGGGGCAACCGGTCCCGCGAGGTGACCAGTACCCGGTGCGGCCCGCCCCCCGGCAGCAGCGGCCGTACCTGGTCCGGTGACGACGCGTTGTCGGCGAGGATCAGCATCGCCTCCCGCTCGGCCAGCACCGACCGGTACAGCCCCGCCCGCTCGTCCGCCGTCGTCGGAATGTGCTCCGGTTCCACGCCCAGCGCCCGCAGCAGGGACTGGAGTGCCTGGTCGGCGCTGACGGGCACGTCGTCGTACCCGTGCAGGTCCACGAACAGCACCCCGCCCGGGAACCATCCGGCCTCCCGCGCCGCGTACGCCGCCTGTACCGCCAGCGCCGTCTTGCCGATGCCGCCGAGTCCGGAGACGGCGGTGACGAGAACGGCCTGCTCGGCGCCGGAGCCCAAGCCCGACGGGGCCAGCGCGGTCCGCAGCCGTCCCAGCTCCTCGTCCCGGCCCGTGAAGCCGGCCGCCCGTGGCGGCAGCGCGTCCAGCGCCGTCGGTGCCGGTGCCTGCTGCCGGTACTCCGCCTTGCCGACGACCTGCCCGAAGAACGTCCCGTCCCCGAAGTCGACGTGATCGCTCACCCGGTCGCACCCCCCGCCCCGAACGGCACGGCGTACTGCACCACGCACACCCCCAGCCCCACGACCGCGACGGCCTCCAGCACGGACACGACCGCCAGCCCGGCCGAGACGTCACCGCCCGCCCAGTACACGACGAGCGCGCTCAGCGGTACGACGCAGAAGGCCAGCAGGTCCACGACGCACTGCACGACCTTGCGGGACACCCGCCGGGTGTCCGTCCGGTGGGCGGTCTCCCACCGGAAGACCTCGCCGTCCCCGGCCCTGGCGGTCGCGGCCAGCCGCGGGCCCAGCTCCTGCCGCACGTACGCCCCGATCGCCGAGATCTTCTGGTCGTTGACGAGGTACGTCCAGCCGAGCACGACACACACCGGCGGCAGCGCGAGCAGCATCGCCGTCTGCCTGGCCTGGGCCGCGGCGGCGATGACGGCCGCGACGACGGTCAGGGTCACGTACAGCAGATTGTCCCGGAACCCGATCCGGGTCTTCTGCTCGTCCTTGACGGTCTGGTACTCGGTGAGCAGCAACTGCCCCACCGTGACGTCTCGTTCCGGCACCACTTCCCCTTCCCCCGGCGTACCTTATGAGTGTGCCGGAGACAAAGCCCACCGTTCTGGTCCTGACCGCGCTGCCGCTGGAGTACACCGCCGTGCGGGCACACGTCCCGGAGCGGGAGGAGTTCGTGCATGCCAGAGGGACCCGCGTCGAGACCGGCCGGCTGCCGGACAGTCCCTGGCACGTGGCGATGAGCGAGCTGGGGGTGGGCGCGGAGCGGGCCGCGGCGCTGACGGCCCAGCTCATCGACTGGCTGCACCCCGAGGCCGTCCTCTTCGTGGGCGTCGCGGGGAGTCTGAAGGACGACATCGCGGTCGGCGACGTCGTGGTCGGCACGCAGGTCTACGAAATACACGGCGGCAAACAGGCCCACGACGGTTTCAAGGTCCGGCCGCGGGCCCTGCCGGGCTCCCACGCGCTGGAGCAGGCGGCCCGTTCCGCGGCCCGCGACCTGGCGGAGGTCCGGGTGCACTTCGCGCCGATCGCGACCGGTGACATCGTGCTGGCCGACTCCAGGTCCGACATCGCCCGGCACATCGAGAGGCACTACAACGACGCCGGGGCCATCGAGATGGAGGGGTCGGGTGCCGCCAACGCGGCCCACTTGAGCGGTCGGTTGGACGCCCTCGTCGTCCGGGGCATCAGTGACCGCGCCGACCGGAACAAGCGCAGGGCCGACGCCGGCGGCTCGCAAGAGCGGGCGGCCGCGCAGGCCGCCGCGGTCGCGGTGGCGCTGCTGCACAAGTACCGGCCACGGGGTTGGGGTTCCGGCGGCTCCGAGGAGCGGCCCCAAGGGGGATACGCGGGCGACCACATCGACTTCCGCGGCGGGACCTTCCACGGGCCCGTCATCGGTAAGCAGGCCGGAGGGCGTTGAGGGCGCGGTCCACGGCCCGGTTCCGCGCGCCGCCGCCACCCTGCCGACCCGCCCCCTGGCCTTCACCGGCCGGTCGGTGGAGCTGGACCGCCTGCTCCCCCGCCTCGCACCCGACGAGCGCGACACGACCGACGACGCGATCATGTTTCACACCACCGCCCGCACTCTTTTCCGGGTCGCCGCAGACCCCCACGGCGAAGCCACGGAGGAGAGCAATATCGGCGACGCCCTGCGGCAGACAGGCCGCGTGGACGAGGCGATGGGGGCGTACGGCAGGTCGCCGGAACTCTTCCGGGAGCACGAGGACCGGTACGGCCAGGGGGTGACCCTCGACAAGCTGGCCGACGTCCACGTGGCCGCCCACCGTCCCGCCGAGGCCCGCGCCGCCGCCGAGAGCCTGAAACAGACCCCTCGACAGCCCGCCCGGGTCCGAACCGGCGCACGCGCATTGACCTGACCAGACCACCCCTCTTACCTTCACGGCAGCAATCTCCGCGCCACCCCCACGTGTGCTCAGGAGGTCATGCCCGTGCGCCCCACCGCCGCCCTCACCCCCCTCCTCGCCGTCGCCCTGGCCGCCACCGCCCTCACCGCGTGCGGCACCGGCTCCGGCAGCAGCCCGGACACGGTCAAGGTGTCCTACAAGCAGTCCACCGACAACTCCGTCAAGGTGATGGACACCTATCTCGCCGACATGAAGGAGCAGTTCGAGCAGAAGCACCCCGGCAAGAAGGTGGAGTTCGTGCCCATCAAGGCCCCGGACTCGGAGTACTACACCAAGCTCCAGCAGATGCTGCGGTCGCCGCGGACCGCCCCGGACCTGGTCTACGAGGACACCTTCCTCATCAACTCCGACATCACCAGCGGTTACCTGAGGCCGCTCGACGCGTACCTCGCCAAGTGGCCGGACTGGAGCCGGTTCATGGAGACCGCGAAGGCCGCCGCGAAGGGCCAGGACGGGAAGACGTACGGCGTTCCGGACGGGACCGACACCCGCGGGCTCTGGTTCGACAAGCGGGTCTTCGCAAAGGCCGGGCTGCCCATGGACTGGCAGCCGAAGAACTGGGACGACCTCCTCGCCGCCGCGCGGACCATCAAGAAGAAGGTCCCCGGGGTCACGCCGCTCAACGTCTACACCGGCAAGCCGGCGGGTGAGCGGTCCACGATGCAGGGGTTCGAGATGCTCCTGTACGGAACGGGCGACGGCTCCTCCGATCCGCTCTACGACAGCGCGACGAAGAAGTGGTTCACGGCCGGGCAGGGCTTCCGGGACGCTCTCTCCTTCGTGGAGACCGTCTACAAGGAGAAGCTCGGCCCCGACGTCTCCGACGCCCTCGACCCCAACTTCGCCACCACCGTCAACGGGGAGCTGCTCCCCGAGGGCCGCCTCGGCATCGACCTCGACGGCTCCTGGCTGCCGCAGGCGTGGCTGCCGGGCAGCGGGCACGAGTGGCCGGACTGGTCCCGGCGGCTGGGTCTCGCCCACATGCCCACCCAGCACGGGCAGGCGCCGGGCAAGGTGAGCATGTCCGGCGGCTGGACCTGGTCCATCCCGGCCAAGGCGGCCAACCCCGGCCTCGCCTTCGACTTCATCCGGACGATGCAGACGAAGGACAACGCCCGGAAGTGGTACCTCGCCAACTCCGGTATCGCCGTGCGCGAGGACGTCGCCGCCGACCCGGCCTACGCCGGCGCCCAGCCCGGCATCTCGTTCTTCACCGGCCTGGTGGCCGGCACCCACTACCGGCCCGCGTACCCGGCGTACCCGAAGGTGTCGACCGCCGTCCAGGAGGCCACGGAGAGCGTGACCACCGGCGACCGGTCCGTGCCGGAGGCGGCGAGCGAGTACGACTCGACGCTCCAGGACGTCACCGGCGGCCGAGTGGTCGAGAAGTGAGGCACCTGCCCCGGCTCGCCAGAGCCCTTCCCCTCGGGCCCGCCGTCGTCCTCCTGCTCCTCTTCCTCGCCGGCCCGATCGCCTACTGCGTCTCCATCGCCTTCACCGACCTCCAGCTGACCGGTCAGGCCCACTCCTCGTTCGTCGGCCTCGCCAACTTCCGCCGTGCCTTCCGCGACGAGGCGTTCCTGAACGCCGTCTGGCTGACCGTGGTGTTCACGGTGCTGTCCTCGCTCGTCGGGCAGAACACCCTGGGGCTCGCCCTGGCCGCGCTGATGCAACGGGCGTCGAAGCCCGTCCGCACCCTCACCGGCGGGATCGTCGTCACCGCGTGGGTACTGCCGGAGGTGGTGGCCGGGTTCCTGCTGTACGCGTTCTTCCGGCGCGAGGGCACCCTGAACGCCATCCTGGACTGGCTGCACCTGCCCCGGCAGAACTGGCTGTTCACGCTGCCGGTCCTCGCCGTGTCCTTCGCGAACGTCTGGCGCGGTACGGCGTTCTCGATGCTCGTCTACTCCGCGGCGCTCGACGAGATCCCGGCCGAGATCACGGAGGCCGCCGAGGTGGACGGGGCCGGCGGGTGGCGGCGGCTGTGGCACATCACGCTGCCGATGATCCGCCGCTCCATCGGCACCAACCTCATGCTCAACACCCTCCAGACGCTCTCCGTCTTCGGGCTGATCTGGGTGATGACCCGGGGCGGCCCCGGGGACCGGAGCCAGACGCTGCCGCTGTTCATGTACGAGCAGGCCTTCCAGAACAGCATGATCGGTTACGGCACCGCGGTCGCCCTGCTCCTGCTGCTCGTCGGCGCCCTGTTCTCCTTCGTCCATCTGCGTCTGCTGCGGACGGAGGTCTGATGCCCCGCACGCGCGCCTCCCGGCGGCTCGCCGCCGACGTCTCGCTGCTCGCCGCGGCCGCCGCGTTCGCCCTGCCGCTGGCCTGGGTGCTGCTGTCCGCCGTGGACCCGCACGCCGGCCTGCGGGTCCGGGTCCCGGACGGGCTCACCCTGGACAACTTCGACGCGGTCCTGACCCCGGAGATCACCTACACCCCGCTGCTGAACAGCCTGGTCCTGTGCGGGGGCGCCACGGCGCTGACCGTCGTCTGTGCCGCCCTCGCCGCGTATCCGCTGTCCCGGTTCCGGTCCCGGCTGAACCGGCCGTTCCTGCTGACGATCCTGTTCGCGACGAGCCTGCCCATCACGGCGATCATGGTTCCGGTGTACGCGCTGTTCGTCCGGGTGAACCTGATCGACACCCTCCAGGGCACGATCCTCTTCTTCGCCGCCTCCCAGCTCCCGTTCGCCATCTGGCTGACGAAGAACTTCATGGACGGGGTGCCGAGGGAACTGGAGGAGGCGGCCTGGACCGACGGTGCCTCCCCGCTGCAGTCCCTGGTCCGGATCGTGCTGCCGCTGATGGGTCCCGGGCTCGCCGTCGTGACCGTGTTCTCGTTCGTGATGATGTGGGGCAACTTCTTCGTCCCGTTCATGCTGCTGCTCACCCCGGACCGGATGCCGGCCTCGGTGAGCATCAACGACTTCTTCGGCAACCGGGGCATGGTGGCCTACGGGCAGCTCGCCGCGTTCTCCGTGATCTATTCGACGCCGGTGATCCTTTTGTATGTTCTGGTGTCACGCCGGCTGGGCGGCGGGTTCGCGCTGGGCGGGGCGGTGAAGGGGTGACGCGAGGTAACACCAGGTCACAGGCGGTGACACCGAGTGCCATCTCACTCTGCGCGATCACCCCGTACGTTCCTACGATCCGTGATCTCGGCGGAACCGACCGTAGTCAACGCCGCCGCGCGCCCCTACTTTGTGCCGGGTGCGCCACTCAGCCCAACCGAACCCGGCTCCCCCGTTCAACGCCCCGGCCGCCCGCAGGCTCCGCGCCGCGCTGGGCATGGGGCCCGAGCACGTCGCCTACGGCATGCGTGCCTCGTACGGGCTGCCGTACGTCACCCCTGATCTCGTGATCGCCTGGGAACGCGGCACGATCGCGCCCGGCAACCCCGAACTCACCGCGCTGGCGGGTGTGTTGTGGTGTTCGCCGGGCGAGCTCATCGGCCGGCCGCGGACCTTGCGCGAACATCGCATCTCCCGCGCCGTCGCCCCCGAGGACGTCGCCCACGCGGTCGGCATGGAGCTGCACGCGTATCTGCGGGCGGAGGAGAGCGGGCAGTGGCGGGGCAACGAGCGCCAGTCGGCCGCGCTCGCGCAGATCCTGGACCTCGCCCTGCCCGACTTCGTCGCCGTCACCGGACGCGAGGCGAAGCTCGCCGATCTGCTGCACAGCGCGGTGACGACCCGCTGGCAGGCCTATGTGCGGCCGGTGATGAAGCTCGCCCCGCTGGACAAGGGCGTCGTGGAGCACGTCCTGCAGGAGCTGCACCAGGACTACCAGGGGCACATGGCGGCCACCCTCAGCTGGGGCGGCGGCAGCAGGAGCGCGAGCGAGTCGGGGCAGACCTTCCTGGACGGGATCGTCGAGAACTTCTGGACGTCCGTCGAGAGCAGGACCGGCTGACCGCCGGTCCTTCACCCGGCCGGGTGACGTAGGGCTCAGAAGACCGACTCGGCCTCGTCCATCCGGTCCTTGGGCACCGTCTTCAGCTCGGTGACGGCCTCCGCGAGCGGCACCATCACGACGTCGGTGCCGCGCAGCGCGGTCATCCGGCCGAACTGCCCGCGGTGCGCGGCCTCGACGGCGTGCCAGCCGAAGCGGGTGGCGAGGACGCGGTCGTAGGCGGTGGGCACGCCACCGCGCTGGACGTGGCCGAGGATGACCGGCTTGGCCTCCTTGCCGAGGCGCCGCTCCAGTTCGTAGGCGAGGGCGGTGCCGATGCCCTGGAAGCGCTCGTGGCCGTACTGGTCGATCTCGCCCTTGCCGTAGTCCATGGTGCCGTCGGCGGGGTGGGCGCCCTCGGCGACGCAGACGACGGCGAACTTCTTGCCGCGGGCGAAGCGTTCCTCGACCATCTTGACCAGGTCGGCGGGGTCGAAGGGCCGCTCGGGCAGGCAGATGCCGTGGGCGCCGGCGGCCATGCCGGACTCCAGGGCGATCCAGCCGGCGTGCCGGCCCATGACCTCCACGACCATCACCCGCTGGTGCGACTCGGCGGTGGTCTTCAGCCGGTCCATCGCCTCGGTGGCCACACCGACGGCCGTGTCGAAGCCGAAGGTGCGGTCGGTGGAGGAGATGTCGTTGTCGATGGTCTTGGGCACGCCGACCACCGGGAGGCCGGCGTCGGAGAGCATGCGGGCCGCGGTCAGGGTGCCCTCGCCGCCGATCGGGATCAGCGCGTCGATGCCGAACTCCTCGACCATGTCGGCGGCCCCCTCGCAGGCCTCCCGCAGCCGGTCGCGCTCCAGCCGGGAGGAACCGAGGATGGTGCCGCCGCGGGCCAGGATGCCGCTGACCGCGTCCAGGTCGAGGGTGCGGTAGTGACGGTCGAGCAGACCCCGGTAGCCGTCCTCGAAGCCGATGACCTCGTCGCCGTACTGCGCCACGGCCCGGTGCACGACCGAGCGGATCACGGCGTTCAGGCCGGGGCAGTCGCCGCCTGCGGTGAGAACTCCGATGCGCATCGTGCTGTGTCTCCTGCTCGCTGTCGGTGCCGGTGAGCCAGTGCGATTCTTTCACGTCCGCCGGACCGGTGAAATCCTGACGGGCGCCTTATCCGGCAGCAGGGGTATTGTCAAGAGGGTCCAGCTCACCTCGGTGAGCGATTTTTATGCCGACGACGCGACAGACGCGACCGAGCGATATGAGGAACGGAGTGGGACACGTGACGCGCAGCGTGTACGTGACCGGGATCGACCGGGGTGACGGCCGCCAGGTCGTGGAGCTGGGAGTCATGGAACTCCTGACCCGGCAGGTCGACCGGGTGGGGGTGTTCCGTCCGCTCGTCCACGACCGGCCCGACCGGATGTTCGAGCTGCTGCGCTCGCGGTACCGCCTCTCCCAGAACCCGGCGACCGTCTACGGCATGGACTACCACGAGGCGTCCGCGCTCCAGGCCGAACAGGGCACCGACGAGCTGGTCTCCACCCTCGTCGACCGCTTCCACCTGGTGGCCCGCGACTACGACGTCGTCCTGGTCCTCGGCACCGACTTCGCCGACACCCAGCTGCCGGACGAGCTGTCCCTGAACGCCCGGCTCGCCAACGAGTTCGGCGCGTCGGTGATCCCGGTGGTCGGCGGCCGCAAGCAGGCCGCCGAGTCGGTGCTGGCCGAGACCCGCAACGCCTACCGCGCGTACGACGGTCTCGGGTGCGACGTGCTGGCCATGGTCACCAACCGGGTGGCCCGCGAGGACCGCGACGAGATCGCCGAGCGGCTCGCGAACCGGCTGCCGGTGCCGTGTTACGTCGTCCCCGACGAGCCCGCGCTGTCCGCGCCGACCGTCGCCCAGATCGCCCACGCCCTCGACGCCAAGGTGCTGCTCGGCGACGACTCCGGTCTCGCCCGGGACGCGCTGGACTTCGTCTTCGGCGGCGCCATGCTGCCCAACCTGCTGGGCGCCCTGACCCCGGGCTGCCTCGTCGTGACCCCGGGCGACCGCGCCGACCTGGTCGTCGGCTCGCTGGCCGCGCACAGTGCCGGCACCCCGCCCATAGCCGGTGTGCTGCTGACCCTGAACGAGGTGCCGCGCGACGAGATCCTCACCCTGGCCGCGCGCCTCGCCCCGGGCACCCCGGTGCTGTCCGTGGCCGGCAACAGCTTCCCCACCGCCGAGCGGCTCTTCTCCCTGGAGGGGAAGATGACGGCGGCCACCCCGCGCAAGGCGGAGACCGCGCTCGGCCTGTTCGAGCGGTACGCCGACACCGCCGACCTGGCCCGCCGGGTCTCGGCGCCGAGCAGCGACCGGGTGACCCCGATGATGTTCGAGCACAAGCTGCTCGAACAGGCCCGCTCCGACAAGCGGCGGGTCGTGCTCCCGGAGGGCACCGAGGAGCGGGTGCTGCACGCGGCCGAGGTGCTGCTGCGCCGGGGAGTGTGCGACCTGACGCTGCTCGGCCCCGAGGACCAGATCCGCAAGAAGGCCGCCGACCTCGGCATCGACCTCGGCGACACCCAGCTGATCGACCCGGCCCGCTCCGAACTGCGCGACGCCTTCGCGGAGAAGTACGCGGGGCTGCGCGCCCACAAGGGCGTCACCGTCGAACTGGCCTACGACGTCGTGTCGGACGTGAACTACTTCGGCACCCTGATGGTCCAGGAGGGCCTGGCCGACGGCATGGTGTCCGGTTCGGTGCACTCCACGGCCGCCACCATCCGGCCCGCCTTCGAGATCATCAAGACCCAGCCGGAGTCCTCGATCGTCTCGTCGGTGTTCTTCATGTGCCTGGCCGACAAGGTGCTGGTCTACGGCGACTGCGCGGTCAACCCGGACCCGAACGCCGAGCAGCTGGCGGACATCGCCATCCAGTCGGCGGGCACTGCGGCGCAGTTCGGTGTGGAGCCGCGGATCGCGATGCTGTCGTACTCGACGGGTACGTCCGGGTCGGGCGCCGACGTCGACAAGGTGCGCGAGGCGACCGAGCTGGCGCGCTCGCGCCGGCCGGACCTGAAGATCGAGGGCCCGATCCAGTACGACGCGGCCGTGGAGCCGTCCGTGGCCGCCACCAAGCTGCCCGGCTCCGAGGTCGCCGGTCAGGCCAGCGTGCTGATCTTCCCCGACCTCAACACCGGCAACAACACCTACAAGGCCGTGCAGCGTTCGGCCGGCGCGATCGCCGTCGGCCCGGTCCTGCAGGGTCTGCGCAAGCCGGTCAACGACCTGTCCCGGGGCGCGCTCGTCCAGGACATCGTCAACACCGTCGCCATCACGGCCATCCAGGCCCAGAACCCGAGCGAGAAGGCGTCCCAGCAGTGACCTCCCCCACCCGTGTCCTCGTCCTCAACTCCGGCTCCTCGTCGTTGAAGTACCAACTGCTGGACATGCGGGACAGCAGCCGTCTCGCGGTGGGGCTGGTCGAGCGCATCGGCGAGCAGACCTCCCGGCTCAAGCACACCTGTCTGGCCTCCGGCGACATCCGTGAGCACACCGGGCCGATCGCCGACCACGACGCCGCCCTCAAGGCGGTCGCCGGGGAACTGAGCCGGGACGGCCTCGGCCTGGACTCCCCCGAACTGGCCGCGATCGGGCACCGGGTGGTGCACGGCGGGCTGTTCTTCACCGAGCCCACTGTCATCGACGAGGAGGTGCTCACCGAGATCGAGCGGCTGATCCCGGTCGCCCCGCTGCACAACCCGGCCAACCTCACCGGCATCCGCACCGCGCAGGCGCTGCGCCCCGACCTGCCCCAGGTCGCCGTCTTCGACACGGCGTTCCACACGACGATGCCGGAGTCGGCGGCGCGCTACGCGATCGACCCGAAGATCGCCGACCGCCACCGGATCCGCCGCTACGGCTTCCACGGCACCTCGCACGCGTATGTGTCCCGGGAGACCGCCCGGCTGCTGGGCAAGGACCCGTCCGAGGTCAACGTGATCGTGCTGCACCTGGGCAACGGGGCCTCCGCCTCCGCGGTCGAGAAGGGCCGGTGCGTGGACACCTCCATGGGGCTGACGCCTTTGGAGGGGCTCGTGATGGGTACGCGCTCCGGTGATCTGGACCCGGCCGTCATCTTCCATTTGGCACGGGTTGGGGATATGTCCATGGACGAGATCGACACTCTTCTCAACAAGAGGAGCGGTCTGTTCGGTCTGTGCGGGGACAACGACATGCGGGAGATCCGCCGCCGGATCGACGAGGGCGACGAGGAGGCCGCGCTCGCCTTCGACATTTACATTCACCGGCTCAAGAAGTACATCGGCGCCTATTACGCGGTGCTCGGCACGGTGGACGCGGTCGCCTTCACCGCCGGTGTCGGCGAGAACGCGGCACCGGTGCGGGAGGCGGCGATCACGGGCCTGGAGGGCCTGGGTCTGGCGGTCGACCCGGAGCGCAACGCCGTGCGCGGGGACGAGCCGCGGCTGATTTCGCCCGAGTCCGCCCGGGTGGCGGTCGCCGTGGTGCCGACGGATGAAGAACTGGAGATCGCGACGCAGACCTACGCACTGGTCGGAAAGAACAACTGAATAGCAGCACCTGAGCGGTGTGGCACTCATTTGTACTTTCCGCCAGACGGAATATTCCGTAGCGAAACAAACCGATAGGATCGCCCCATGCGCCGTTCGAAAATCGTCTGTACTCTCGGCCCCGCGGTCGACTCCCACGAGATGCTCGTCGCCATGATCGAGGCGGGCATGAACGTAGCCCGGTTCAACTTCAGCCACGGCACCCACGCCGAGCACCAGGCGCGGTACGACCGCGTCCGGGCCGCGTCCAAGGAGACCGGCCGCCCCATCGGCGTCCTCGCCGACCTGCAGGGCCCGAAGATCCGCCTGGAGACCTTCGCCGAGGGTCCGGTCGAGCTGGAGCGCGGTGACGAGTTCGTCATCACGACCGAGGACGTGCCGGGCGACAAGCAGATCTGCGGTACGACGTACAAGGGGCTGCCGGGCGACGTCTCGCGCGGTGACCAGGTCCTGATCAACGACGGAAACGTCGAGCTGAAGGTCCTGGACGTCGAGGGCCCGCGGGTGCGGACGATCGTCATCGAGGGCGGTGTCGTCTCCGACCACAAGGGCATCAACCTGCCCGGCGCGGCCGTCAACGTGCCCGCGCTGTCCGAGAAGGACATCGAGGACCTGCGCTTCGCCCTCCGCATGGGCTGCGACATGGTCGCGCTGTCCTTCGTCCGTGACGCCAAGGACGTGCAGGACGTCCACCGCGTGATGGACGAGGAGGGCCGCCGCGTCCCGGTGATCGCCAAGGTGGAGAAGCCGCAGGCGGTCGAGAACATGGAGGAGGTCGTCGCGGCGTTCGACGCCGTCATGGTGGCCCGCGGAGACCTCGCCGTCGAGTACCCGCTGGAGAAGGTCCCGATGGTGCAGAAGCGCCTGGTGGAGATGTGCCGGCGCAACGCCAAGCCGGTGATCGTGGCGACCCAGATGATGGAGTCGATGATCACCAACTCGCGCCCGACCCGCGCCGAGGCCTCCGACGTCGCCAACGCGATCCTGGACGGTGCCGACGCGGTCATGCTGTCCGCGGAGTCCAGCGTGGGCGCCTACCCGGTCGAGACGGTCAAGACCATGTCGAAGATCGTCACGGCGGCCGAGCAGGAGCTGCTCTCCAAGGGCCTGCAGCCGCTGGTGCCGGGCAAGAAGCCGCGCACCCAGGGCGGTTCGGTGGCCCGCGCGGCCGCCGAGATCGCCGACTTCCTCGGCGGCAAGGGCCTGATCGCCTTCACCCAGTCCGGTGACACCGCGCGCCGCCTGTCCCGTTATCGCGCGACCCAGCCGATCATCGCCTTCACCACGGACGAGGGCACCCGCAACCAGCTCACCCTCAGCTGGGGCGTGGAGTCGCACGTGGTGCCGTTCGTGAACACCACCGACGAGATGGTCGACCTGGTGGACCAGGAGATCGCCCGGCTCGGCCGGTTCGACGCGGGTGACACCGTCATCATCACCGCCGGCTCGCCCCCCGGGGTCCCCGGCACCACCAACATGCTCCGCGTCCACCACCTGGGCGGCCAGAGCAAGTAGAGGCCCTGAACGGCACCGGGGGCGCCCCCTGTGACAGGGGGCGCCCCCGGTGTTTCACCGGTGTCACACCTGCGCCGCCGCCTCCGCCATGGCGCGCGCCAGCGTGCCGAAGTTCTCCCGGTAGAAGCCCAGCCGGATGTGGAACGGCTCCTCCGTGAACGCGCCACCGCGCACCAGGAACATATCGCCCTTGGGTTGAGGCGAGAGCTGCACGCTCGCGAACGGGAAGGACCGTGCCCCGCCGGGTCACACCCGGCGGGGCACGGTCGCGGCTCCCGGATAGGTTCTCGGCGAGGGCGGCGCTCAGTCCTCGACGTACTGACGCATCCCGGGGATGGTCAGGTTGCCGCCGAACTGGGCGGCCTGGGTGACCTTCACGTTGGTGAAGTAGATGTACGGGATGTTCAGCGGGGGCGGGCTGTCGGGGCTGAACGTCACCGGGATCAGCCCGAACAGGTTGCCCGAGATGCTCTCGGTGTACATCACCGTGTCGCCGCCGGTGATGGTGGACTCCGAGCCCTTGGCCGCCTGGACGTGGTACGTCTTCTTCGTCAGCTTGTCCTTCACCGTCTGGTGGAGGTCCCCGATCTCGGTGCCGCCGGAGATGACGTACTTCAGCACCTTCTTCTTGGCGCCGCTCGCCGTCTGCACCTCGACGATGCCCTGGTAGTCGGCGCGCTTCAGGTACAGGGAGCTGGCGTTCAGGTACCAGGGGTCGTCCGCCACCATCACCTTGTTGTCGACGCCGCCCTCGTCCTCCGTGGCGGCCAGGCAGTCCTTGGCGGAGGGGCCGGGGGTCGGCGACGCGGTTCCGGCGTCCGCAGTGTCCGCGGCGTCCTCCGCCTTCTTGCCCGCGTCCTCGACGGTGTCCTTCGCCTTGTCCCCGACGGTCTTCTTCACCGTGTCCTGGACGGTGTCCGTCGCCTTCTTCACCTCGTCCTGCGCGGAGTCGCCGGTCTTGCCGGTGTCCGCGGGGGCGGTGCTGGACGAGGGGGCCGGGGCCGACGACTGCGACGCGGACGGCGTCGGGGTGGCGGTGTCGGCCGGCGTGGGGGTGTCCGACGGGGTGTCCTTGTGGCCGCCGGTGAGGATGTCCCCGAGCGTGTCACCGATGGTGCCGAGGATGTCGCCGCCCTTGTCCGCGGGCTTCTCCGCGGTCTTCTCCGGGGCCGGCTCCGCTGTGTCACCGGCGGAGCCGGAGCCGGAGGTGTCACCGGTGCCGGAGGTGTCGCCGGAGCCGGAGGTGTCGCCGGAGCCGGGCGTGCCGGTCGACGGGCTCTTCGAGGGCTCCGCCTTGTCGCCGGAACCTGAATCCGGCGAAGAGGTCGTGCCCGTGTCCCCGGTGCCGCCGGTGTCCTTGCCGTCCGTGCCGTCCTGCGCATCCTGGCCGGCGTCGGCGGAGGCGGACGGTGACGGCGAGGCGGAGGGGTCCTTGTCGTCGCCCAGCGCCTTGACGCAGTCCTTGTACTCCTCGGCCTGCTGGCTGTTCGACGGCGAAGGGCCGCCGTTGTCGGCGAGAGCGAGCGAGGACGTGAACCCGAGGCCCACGATCACCGCGGTCGGCATCGCCACGCTTGCTATCGCCTTGCCGGCCGGCATGTGGAACCTGGTGAACAGCGGCCTCTTCGGGGCCGCGTGCCGCGGCCCGGTTCTCGCACGGGCCGTGTCCGCAGCGGCCCCGCGCGTCACCTCGTCAGCCGGCACTGTGCCTCCCGTTCGCCCCGTAGGCCGGGCTCGTTCCTGACAGATCGGTTGCCTCGTCCACCTGCTGGTCCGTCTCGGGCAGCGCGTCCCCGGGTGCGTCGTCGCCGTCCTCCGTGGCCGTCTCGGCCGCCTTCCGGCGGCCGGGCTTCGACGGCGCCCAGGCCACCGCCATGGCCCCGCCGAACAGCGCGAACAGGAAGCCGATGATGAAGCCGCCGAAGTTGGAGACCGGGAGGGACACCAGCGCAAGCAGGATCGCGGCGACGCCGGCGAAGACCCGTACGTGCTGCTGGAACCACAGGGTCAGTCCCAGGACGACGAGGAGCACGCCGATGATCAGGGATCCGGCTCCCGCGGTGGTCGCCATCGCCACCGTCAGCGAGCCCAGTTTGATGTGCGCGTACGGGAAGTACATGATCGGAAAACCACCGAGCATGACGTACAGACCCGCCCAGAACGGGCGGTTGCCCCGCCAGGCGCGGAACTGCTGCCTACGGTGGGTGAACTGGCCGGGGGCGGCAGAAGTCTCGGCGCTCATGGAAAACAGCTCCCTGGTGCGGCGTTGCTCTGTGAAGTGGTGCTGGGGTGGGACGGCCGGTGAGGGCAGGGAGGCTAGGCGGGGAAACCAGCGGCTTCCCCGCCCGTCACCGAGTGCCTAGTAGCACTCGATGCCCTTGCCGCTGCCCCACTGCAGCCCCATGTGCAGGTTGGACAGCTTGAACGTACCGGCGGTGGTCGCCCACGCCGTCTGCTCCACGCCGGTCAGCGTGGCCGTGTCGGCCTGCTGCGCGAACCCGTACGGGCTGGAGTGCTTCTGCCTGTACTCCTCGCTGTTGGGCCTGGGGCCCTTGGTGGCGCTGCCCGCCGCGACGCCGATGTCCATCTCGCTGAACACGGCCTCGTCGGCCTTGAGGTTGGCAACGTCGATGTAGAGCTTCGACGCCTCGACGTCCTTACCCTTGTCGCCGGCCGTCAGCTTCAGGGTGACGTTCTTGTTCAGGAACGGGATCGGCGTGACCACGGACTGGCACATGTTGGTGATCTCGGCCGTGTTGAAGGCCGAGACCGCCACCGGGTGCGCCTGGTCCTCGCTGCCGTCCAGGCTCTTGCCCGTGTCGAGCGAGCCGTACTGGGTGAAGCCGTGGCCGACGAGCTTGCCGGCGCTCACCTTGAACTCCTGGCCCGACACACTGAACGAGGCCGCGAGGGCGCCCTGCGCGAGGGCGACACCTATCGCTGCCGTCGCGGCGACGCTGGGCACCATGACCACAGCGAACCGCTTCCATCTGGTCCCGCCACGCACCTGGGACTCCATATTTCCTCCTTCTCGGACGTACATCTCCTGGCCCTGACTCGCGCCCCAGTCGGCGGCTCGGTCAGGCAGGGATGGGAGAAGTGCTACGTCCTCGGGAAGGAGAGCGCCCGTACCCGGAGGCGCGTTCGCGCCCGAATCACCGGCGATCACCCCCGAGCGACAACCACTGGTCGCGCCTGACACACATCACGCACAACCTTGCTGGACAGGCTTCGCCGGCCGGCGAAGACCCCCCTGCCCTAGACCCGGCGCCACTGCCGCAGGGCCTGCTCGGTGGGGACCCAGAGTCTCCCGCGACCCGGCCGGATGCCGGGGTACGGGAATGGACCGAGCGTCGCCGATCGTGGTGCATTCTCGGCCCGGACACAAGGGGGTTCGTTACTGGCTAGTAACGGCCGGATAACCGGAGGACGACCGACCGATCTCGGTCCGCGACACTCGGTGGCAATCATGGGCAGAGCAAAGCCGTTGATCTCTGGACGAATCCAGACAGACCAACGGCTTCGATTTACTCCGAGTAACAGAGGCCGCGATTACCAAGATTTGGTAAAGCGCGGCCCCGTGACGCCTCGTCGGCGAATCTTTCACCCCGGCATCACAAGCCGTGGCGTTTAGCGACTGGTCAGAACAACGCCCGGGCCAGCGCCCGGCGCGCCCCGATCACCCGCGGGTCCTCCGGGCCCACGACCTCGAACAGCTCCAGCAACCGGCGCCGTACGGCGTCCCGGTCGTCACCCGCCGTGCGCTGCACGGTCTCGATGAGCCGCCCGAAGGCGTCCTCCACATGACCGCCCACCAGGTCCAGGTCGGCGGCGGCGATCTGCGCATCGACGTCCTTCGGCCGCTCGGCGGCCTCCTGACGCACCTTCTGCGGGTCCATGTCCTGCACCCGCTGGAGCAACTCCGCCTGGGCCATGCCCAGTTTGGCCTCCGGGTGGGCCGGGTCGTCGGCCAGCACGCTCTGGTACGCCCGGACGGCCCCGGCCAGGTCGCCCGCGTCCAGCGCCTGCGCGGCGGCGTTCAGCGCCGCGTCGTACGGTCCTTCGGCCGGTGCCGCGGCCGCGGCACCGCCCGGCTCGGCGTCCGGGTCGACGGTCAGACCGGTCAGCCCGAAACGCTGCTCGGCGACCGTCACCAGCTGGTCCAGGGTCTGGCGGATCTGCTGCTCGCCGGCCGCCCCCTGGAAGAGCGGCAGCGCCTGGCCCGCGACGACGGCGAACACGGCCGGGATGCCCTGCACCCCGAACTGCTGCATCAGCATCTGGTTGGCGTCGACGTCGATCTTGGCGAGGAGGAAGCGCCCGTCGTACTCGACGGCGAGCCGCTCCAGGACCGGGCTGAGCTGCTTGCAGGGCTCACACCACTCGGCCCAGAAGTCGATGACGACGGGTACTTCGGCGGAGCGCTGCAGGACGTCCCGCTCGAACCCCGCCTCATCGACGTCGATGACGAGATCGGCCGGAGAGACGGCCCCCGTCCCGCCCTGCCTGGCGGCTTCGGCGCGCGTCTGCTCGGCCTTGGCCTTGGCCTCCTGGGCGGCCTTCACCGCGGCGAGGTCGACGACACCGCTCATGGACATGTTCCGTGGCTGCATGCGTCTATCCTCCCCCGATCCGGCGCCTGAATGAAAAAGCGCTGTGCGGCGCCGGGTCCCCACCCCACGCCTGATGGTCGTCGCCCGTGTACGTCCCTCACGAGCTTTCGCTACGACCCGTAGCGTAATGCCATGAGGGCACCCGGCAACACCACACACCGGTGATCTCTCTCACGGCGCCGCGTGAACGGCCGGTTATGGTCATGGGATGCAGAGCCGCACCCCCGCCAGCCGTACCGGACGCCCGCGCAGCGCGGCCGCCGACACCGCGATCCTGGCCGCGACCCGGGAGGCTCTGGTCGAACTCGGCTGGTCCGGGCTCACCTTGGGAGACGTCGCGACACGGGCCGGGGTTGCAAAGACGACGGTCTATCGCCGCTGGGCGGGCAAGAGCGAGCTGGTGACCGACGCCCTCGCCACCCTTTTCGACCAGCTGGTCCTGCCGGACCGGGGCAGCCTGCGGGCGGACATCGAGGACGTCGTGCTGCAGTTCGCCGAGCTGCTGGAACAGCCGGCGACCAAGACGGCGCTGATGGCGGTGGTCGCCGAGGCCACCCATGACGAGGCCCTGCGGCAGCGGATCCGCGAGAAGATCGTGGCCCGGCAGAAGCGGCTGGTGGTCGAGGGCCGCAGTCGCGCCCAGCACCGGGGTGAGATCCCCGTCGACACGACCGACCCGGGCCCGCAGATCGACCTGATCTTCGACGTGATCGCCGGCGCCGTGGTGCACCGGACCCTGGTCTCCTGCGAGCCGGTCGACACCGACTGGGCGACCCGGCTCACCGCGGTCCTGCTGGACGGGCTCGCCGCGGCCGGCGACTGATCCCGACGTTCTTCATGTGACACCGACACACCTCTTGTCACAGTGTCATGTCACCGTCATTCTGGGTCGCGGATCTACTCGCATAGATCCTCTCGCTCAACCGCTCCACCTGACAGCGTCACCCCACTCGCCAGGAGGACCGATCCACGTGAGACCCAGTCACCGCCGCCGCCACGGCGCCGTCGTCACCCTCGCGGCCGCCCTGGCCGCCCTCGGCACCGGGCAGACCCTCGGCGCCGCGGCCGCAACGGCGGCTCCCCACTTCCCCGCGGCCACATCGGCGGCTCCCCACTCCCCCGCGCCCGCCTCCGCGGTGGCCACGGCCCAGGACCAGGCCGCGCGCGCCATCGCCGGCTCCCTTTCCGACTCCGCGTGGCGCGACCGCGTCCGCACGGCCGCCCTCGCCTCCGACCAGGTGCCCGTCACCACGCTGGCCCACGGCGCCCTGAAAACCGCCCTGGCCTCCGCCGACCACCGCATCGCCGTGGCCAAGGGCCTGGACGGCCAGGTCGGTCCGCTGCTCCGGCTGCGCCTCGGCGACGACTCCATGCGCCCCGCGCTGACCGCAGGACGCACGCCCTGGGTCGCCGCGGCCTCCTCAGACGACGACACCTCCACCGTCACCGCCTACGACAGCCACGGCAGGGCCCACACCCTCGACGCGCGCACGGCGCCGGCGCACCCGGTGTACGTCGTCGACATCGACGGCTCCAAGGCACTGGCCGCCGGTCTGAAGATCCTCGGGGCGGAGCTGCAGCGGCGCGGCGTCGCCTCCGCGGTCCCCGTGCCCACCACCGCGCAGAGCACCCGGAAGGCCGCCGGGCAGGCCGCGTCGGCCGCCGCCGGATTCTGGACCACCCGGATCACCGCGGTGGAGCTCTCCGACGACGAGGAGCCCTGGGTCAAGGGCGACGCCGAGATCTACACCCTCGTCACCGGCTTCGGCCAGGACGGCAAGGTCCGCGTCGACCCGGTCGACATGCCGTACCTCGACAACGACGGCACGGTGTACCGGCCGAACCAGATCCTGGTGAACTGGTCGAACTACAAGTACAACCTGGCCGACGCCGTGATGATGGAGGAGGACGGCAGCACCAACTACCGCGACCTCGCCAAGGCCATCGCCACCGTCCTGCTCACCATCGCCGACCAGGGCACCTACATCCCGCTGGTGAACGCCGTCCTGGACGCCATCCCGAACGACTGGTGGACCGACGACCCGGACTACGTCGACTCCTGGTACACCCTGGCCCGCAGCGACAACGGCACCCGCAACGGCGCCCGCGGCAACGGCTGGATGACCGTGGAGCCGTACTTCGTACAGGAGTTCTGAGGCCCGCAGGCTCCCGGAGACGACGACGGGCCGGCGGAAGTGCTCCACCGGCCCGCACGCATCCGCCGTCAGAACCCCGGGGGCTCCGTGTACACGCCCCACTCGTCCCGCAGCACCCCGCAGATCTCGCCGAGCGTCGCCTCGGCGCGCACCGCGTCCAGCATGGGCCCGATCATGTTGGAGCCGTCCCGCGCGGCGGCCAGCATGGCGTCGAGTGCGGCGCGTACGGCGCTGTCGTCCCGCGCCGCCTTCCGCTCGGCGAGCACGCGCACCTGCTCCCGCTCCACCTCGTGGCTGACCCGCAGGATCTCCAGGTCCCCGGTGACGGATCCGGTCGCCACGTTGACGCCGACGACCCGCTTCTCACCCTTCTCCAGGGACTGCTGGTAGCGGAACGCCGACTCGGCGATCTCACCGGTGAACCAGCCGTCCTCGATCCCGCGCAGGATGCCGGAGGTGATCGGCCCGATCGGGTGCCGCCCGTCCGGGTGAGCCCGCAGGCCCCGCTCCTTGATCTGCTCGAAGATCTTCTCCGCGTCCGCCTCGATCCGGTCCGTCAGCTGCTCGATGTACCACGAGCCGCCGAGCGGATCGGCCACGTTGGCGACCCCGGTCTCCTCCATCAGCACCTGCTGCGTGCGCAGCGCGATCTCCGCGGCCTGCTCGCTCGGCAGCGCGAGGGTCTCGTCCAGGGCGTTGGTGTGCAGCGAGTTGGTCCCGCCGAGCACGGCGGCCAGCGCCTCCACGGCCGTGCGCACCACGTTGTTGTAGGGCTGCTGCGCGGTCAGCGACACACCCGCCGTCTGCGTGTGGAACCGCAGCCACTGCGCCTTGTCGCTCTGCGCCCCGTACACGTCCCGCATCCAGCGGGCCCAGATCCGCCGGGCCGCCCGGAACTTGGCGATCTCCTCGAAGAAATCCACGTGGGCGTCGAAGAAGAAAGACAGACCGGGGGCGAAGACGTCGACGTCGAGGCCGCGGCTGAGCCCCAGCTCCACGTACCCGAAGCCGTCCGCCAGCGTGTAGGCCAGCTCCTGCGCGGCCGTGGCCCCGGCCTCGCGGATGTGGTAGCCGGAGACGGAGAGCGGCTTGTAGGCGGGGATGCCGGCCGCGCAGTGCTCCATCAGGTCGCCGATCAGGCGCAGGTGCGGCTCGGGCTGGAAGAGCCACTCCTTCTGCGCGATGTACTCCTTGAAGATGTCGGTCTGCAGGGTGCCGTTCAGCACCCGCGGATCGACACCCTGGCGCTCGGCGGCGACCAGGTACATGCAGAAGACCGGCACGGCGGGACCGCTGATGGTCATGGAGGTCGTGACGTCACCGAGCGGGATGTCCTTGAACAGGACCTCCATGTCGGCGGCGGAGTCGATGGCGACGCCGCAGTGCCCGACCTCGCCGAGCGAGCGCGGGTCGTCGGAGTCGCGGCCCATGAGCGTCGGCATGTCGAAGGCGACGGACAGGCCCCCGCCGCCGGCGGCGAGGATCATCTTGTACCGCTCGTTGGTCTGCTCGGCGTTGCCGAACCCGGCGAACTGCCTGATCGTCCAGGTCCGCCCGCGGTAGCCGGTCGGATGGAGCCCACGGGTGTAGGGGTACTCCCCGGGCCAGCCGATCCGCTCGAATCCCTCGTACGTGTCACCCGGTCGGGGCCCGTACACAGGCTCCACGGGGTCGCCGGAGAGCGTGGTGAAGTCCGCGTCGCGCTTGCGCGCGGCGTCGTAGCGGGCCTGCCAGCGCCGGCGGCCCTCCTCGATGGCGTGAGCGTCCATGCCTTCGAATTTACTAGGACGTCCTAGTAAATGTCGATGGCTGACCGCCGTACGGTGTCCGTACGGCGGTGTGAGTTACGCCTTGGCGACGGCCGGGGCCTGGTCGCCGGCCCGGGCGTCCAGCTCGCGGCTGATCTTCCGCTCGACGATGAAGGCGGCCGTGGGGATGGTGCCCGCGAGCAGCACCCACAGCTGCTTGCCGACCGGCCACTTCGCCTTGGAGCCCAGGTCGAAGGCGAAGACCAGGTAGACGACGTACAGCCAGCCGTGGGCGATGGCGACGACCCGGGTGAAGTCGGCGGCACCGTCGACGTCCAGCCCGTACTTCGCGATCATGCCCAGGCACAGCAGCACCAGCAGGACACCGGTGAGGTACGCCATCACGCGGTAGCGGGTCAGCACGCTCTTTTTCATGGAGTCGAGCGTAACCACCCGTTCCGGGAGATCTTGCCCCGGGTCACTCCTCGAAGTCGTGTGCCGAGATCCGCAGCGGACGGAGCATCGCGAAGATCTCCTGGCACTCCTCCGCGTCGTACGCCCCGAGCCCGAAATCCATGTCCATCAGGTCGCGGGTTGCCGCGTCGACCACCTCGCGGCCCTTCTCGGTGATCACCGCGAGGGTGCCGCGGCCGTCGTTGGGGTTGGGGCGCTTGGCCACCAGGCCGGACCTCACCAGCCGGTCCACGGTGTTCGTCACCGACGTGGGATGCACCATCAGCCGCTCACCGATCTTGGACATCGGCAGCTCACCGGCCTTGGAGAAGGTGAGCAGCACCAGCGCCTCGTAGCGGGCGAACGTCAGCCCGTACGGCTTGACCACCGCGTCCACCTCGGCGAGCAGGATCTGCTGGGCCCGCATGATCGAGGTGATCGCGGCCATGGACGGCACGGTTCCCCAGCGCTGCTTCCAGAGCTCGTCGGCACGGGCGATGGGGTCGAACGGGAGGCTGAGAGGCTTCGGCACGTCATCAGACCCTACCGGCCGGTCATATGCCGGTCAGCTCTGTCTCGGGTTTCGGTCGCCCGCCGGATCCGTCTCCGCTTCCCGGCCGCCCGCCCGGACGGCCAGGGCGAGCCCGCAGCAGCACAGGGTGCCGAGCGCGCCCGCGCCGGCCACGGCCGCCCGCACCCCCACCGCCTGCGCCGCCACCCCGGCCAGCGCCATGCCCGCGCCCTGCACGGTCATCAGCCCGGCGCTCAGCACCGTCATGGCCCGCCCGCGCAGTTCGTCCGGCACCGCCCGTACGAACCACTGGTCCAGTCCCAGGGTGTACGCCGAGCCGGCCCCGGACACCAGCAGGAGCAGCAGGGACACGGGGAGCCCGGGGCGCAGGGCGTAGCCGAGGTACGGAAGCAGGGACAGACAGAGCAGAGGGAGCGCGAGGCGTTCCCGGGCCGCGGGCCGCAGCCGGGCGCCGGCGTACAGCTCGCCCGCCACCGTGCCGACGGGCAGGGCGCACATGAGCAGGCCGAGGCCGGCCGGGCCGCTGCCGAGGGCGTCGGCGTACGGAGCGGCCAGGGCCTCGGGGACGACGGAGAACGCCGGCGGCAGCCAGAAGAGGAGGAGGAGCAGCCGGATCCTGGGGTGGGTGAGCAGTGCCCGGAGGCCGGGCGGGGTGTCCGTCCGGCGGTGGGCGCGGGCGGGGCGGCGGCGGGTGCCGAGGCGGAGCAGGGCGGCCGAGGCGAGGAAGGTGCCGACGGTGATGAGGAGGGCGTGGCGGGGGGCGACCGCGGTGAGGAGCAGTCCGCCGAGGCCGTAGCCGGCGAGCAGGGCGCTCTGGGCGACGATCCGCAGCAGGGAGCGGCCGAGCACGAACAGGTCGCCGTCGCCCAGGACGTCGGCGAGGGTGGCCATGCGGGTCCCGGAGAAGACCGGGGAGACGACGGCGAGGCAGCAGCGCAGCGCGAGCAGGACGCCGATGCCGGTGCCGGGGGTCGCCATCACGGCCACGCAGCCCGCGCAGACCAGATCGCAGGTGACGAGCACCCGCCGGGCCGGGAAGCGGTCCGCGACCGGGGCGAGCAGGGTGCCGCCGAGGGCGTACGGCAGGAAGCCCAGGGCGAAGGTGAGCGCGCTCAGCAGGGGTGAGCCGGTGCGGTCGTAGACGAGGACGGAGAGGGCGACCTCGCTGACGACCACACCGAGCATGGACAGGACGTGCGCGGCGAAGACGGCCCGGAACTCGGGCACGGCGAAGACACGGCCGTATCCGGCGGGGCGCGCCGGGGCCGCCTGGGGTGGTGCGGACATGCGGGGCAGCGTGCCGGGTGGAGGGCGAGCCGCCGTAGAGTTTCGTCCTGGGCCGAATGTTGCTTGGGTTCGGGCCCGGCGAAGGGCGACCGTGGCCCGGGCCCGCGCGCTCGTGCCGGCGCTGCCTGCGGCCTCACCGTCACGCGAAGGGGCGGTGGGGGAGCCGGCGCGTGTTCCGGGGGCGCGGGCCGCCATGGGGCCTCAGCCGGGCCGACGGTTCCGGCCCCGGCTCGTCAGGGAGGTGGACGTGCCCTCGCTTCTGCGCTTCGGTGAGGACGACTTTCTGCGCTGTCGGTTCGCGGTGTCGCCGCTCTGGGAGACCCAGGAGGCGGTGCGGACGCTGAAGCGTCCGGACCGGCACGGCTATCACGCGCCGTGGCTGCGGCGGATCCGTACCGCGGCGGCCGGGCTCGACCTCGCTCCGCTGTGGCTGCTGATGCCCCGGCGGGGGCACTCGCCGGACTGGCTCGGTCCGCCGCCGGTCGGGCCGGCCGCCACGTTCGAGGAGGAGATCGCGGCTGTCCGGGCGTCCGACCCCGAGGCGGCCCGCGAGGACACCGCCCGCGCGCTGGCCTGCACCCCGGGCGCGACGGAGTCGGCGTACGGCCGGGCCTGGCTGGCGGATCCGGCGCGGATGGTGCGGGAGCTGGCGGACGCCCTGGAGGAGGCCTGGCGGGTGCTGGTCGAGCCGGACTGGCTCCGGCTGCGGGCCCTGCTCGAGGCGGACGTGGCCTTCCACTCGCGCCGGCTGGCCGAGGTGGGGCTCGGCAGGCTGCTGCCGGAGCTGGACGGGCGGCTGTCCTGGAACGGCCGGACGCTGACGCTCGCGCTGCACGGCGAGTACGCCCGCGACCTCGGCGGCCAGGGGCTGGTGCTGATGCCGAGCGTGTTCTCGTGGCCCGACGTGATCACCGGCTTCGAGGCGCCGTGGCAGCCCACGGTGGTCTACCCGGCCCGCGGCATCGCCGGCCTGTGGACCGAGCCCGGCGCCCGGGTGCCCGAGGCGCTGGTACGGCTGCTGGGCCGGAACCGGGCGGCGGTGCTGGCCGCGCTGGACGAGCCTGCGTCGACCTCCGCGCTGGCACACCGGCTGGGGCTGGCCGCGTCCTCGGTGTCGGCCCATCTGACGGTGCTGCGCGCCGCGGGCCTGCTGACCGCGCGGCGCTACGGCCACCAGGTGCTCTACGAGCGGACACCGCTGGGGTTGGCGCTGGCGTCGGGAGGCTGAGGGGGGCGTTCACCGATGCCGGGGACGAGGCGCCGGTGGCGCACGGCGGCGAGCCGCGACCGCCCTGGAAGGACGGGCCGCGGCTCGGCCTGTGGGGGTGTCAGGGTGTGGACGCGGGCAGCCGGGTCGGTACGACCGGCAGCATCATGCCGTCGCCCAGCGGGGCCATGTGGGGTACCAGGTGCCCGTCCCTGGCGATCTGCATCAGGTTGGGGAGCGTGTACGGTTCGGCGGCCGCCAGGTCGACCTGGTAGCCGAGGTCACCGAGGCTGGCCGCGGTCAGCTTGCTCAGCGGGTTGCCGGGGCCGGCGATGAACGGCGACATGAGTTCGTTCACGAAGACCGCCTCGCGCCAGTGGCTGTCCCGGGTGCCGGGTCCGCCGAAGTTGGCGACCGGGACCGGGACCGGGACGCTCTCCGCGACCAGTCTGGCGAACTCCTCCATGGCCTGGGGGCCGTGGAACGTGGGGTTCTGGGTGCCCGCGCCCTTGAGGAAGCCCAGGGTCGGCCAGAGGGTGCCGATGCCCAGGACGTGGCCCATCTCGTGCGTGATGACGTCGATGAGGGTGCCGTTCGCCTCCATCTCCTCCAGGTCGGCGGTGTCGAACCGCATGACGCCCTTGGCGGGCAGCAGCGCCCCGAACTGGGCGGAGCCGTCGCGGAAGTCGGTGGGACCGGCCATGCCGAGGATGCCCGACGGGCCGTCGATGTCGACGCCTTCCGCCTCGACCAGCAGGTCGTCGATGATGTCGTCCCCGACGACCACCGTGTCCAGGTCGCCGACGATGACCCGGGACCAGCGGTCGGCGGCGGCGGCGAAGGCGTTCTGCTGGGTCTGCGTCAGTCCGCCGAGGAAGCGGACCTCGATGGTGAACGGCGACGTGGTGTTGGCGAGTTCCCTGGCTCGGTCGAAACTCGCCACCGCTGTGTACGTCTTGAAGGCACCGGTGGTGATTTTGCCCATCACGGATCTCCTCCGGTTAGGGGCCGACAGAGTCGCCCCCCGCAACTCAGCCTAGGCCGAACGGGTGAGCTGCGCTTGTTGGCGGATCAATCGTTGACCCGGCAATCAGCGACGTCCGGATCGCCCGGGACGGCGGCGGACCGCCGCCGCTCCACGGTCCCGGCCACTCCAACACCGCCGCGCGAGGACCCAGTTGCCCGAGGCTCCCAGAGTCGCGCGCGTCGGCCGCGCGGACTCCCTCGGCGAGGAGCTCGCCCATGGGGCCGAAGTGGTCCGAAGTGGCAGGAGGGCAGCGCCTGGTCGGCCCCGGCCGCCGCCCCCGTACGGGCCGGACCTCGACGAGCCCGGCCGCACGATCGCGCACGAGCCCCTGACGGAGGCGGCGTTCACCCGAACGGCCGAGACGGGTAAGCCCCGGCCGGTACGGCCGGGGCTTCACGCTGATGCGGCGGCTAGCGCGCCAGGTGCCGTTCGATCGTCTCCACCTTGGAGGTGAGGCCGTCGGTCACTCCGGGGCGGATGTCGGCCTTGAGGACGAGCGAGACGCGCGGGGCGCGCGCCTCCACGGCGGCCACGGCCCGCTTGACGACGGCCATGACCTCGTCCCACTCACCCTCGACCGAGGTGAACATGGCGTCGGTGCGGTGGGGCAGGCCCGACTCACGGACCACGCGCACGGCGTCGGCGACGTACTCCCCCACGTCCTCGCCGACGCCGAGGGGCGTCACGGAGAAGGCGACGATCACGCGTTCACCGCTCCTTCCTTGCGGGCACGGGCGGCGATGACGGCGTCCTCGGCCTCGCGGCGCAGCTTGCGCTCGGCGAAGAAGCCGCCGGTGGGCAGCACCGAGAGGACGAAGTAGAGGGCCGCCGTTTTCAGCGGCCACTTGGTGCGGTTCCAGGCGTCCGCCCAGAAGATCACGTAGAGGACGAACAGGACGCCGTGGATCGCGCCCATCACGGGGACCGCGTCGAAGTCCGTGGTCCGCTTCAGTACCGAGCAGACGAGCAGGATCAGAAAGGACACGGCCTCCGGGGCCGAGACCAGGCGGAGGCGGCGGAGGGCGGTGGCGGTCTTGATGTCCACGGGTCACCTTCGGGGGAGTAATCGTTTGTGAACGCACGCACAAGCGTTCCCCCATTGTGGCAAACCGCGTCCCTAGGGGTCCGCTCAGGGTGGGTGTCCACCCCTGGGCCCTGTTCCGCCCACCCGCCCGGCCGCTACTTTCCCAGCGTGGCGATGTTCCGACTCCAAGGGAGCAAGGTGCTCGCCGTCGACATGACCGGAGACGCCGTGAAGGCGAAGAACGGCTCGATGGTCGCGTACGACGGGCAGATGGCCTTCAAGAAGCTGAGTGGTGGCGGCGAGGGGCTGCGCGGGATGGTGACCCGGCGGCTCACCGGCGAGCAGATGACGGTGATGGAGGTGAAAGGACACGGGACCTGCTGGTTCGCGGACCGGGCGTCCGAGATCAACCTGGTGGGCCTCCAGGGGGACAAGCTGTACGTCGAGGCGGGCAACCTGCTGGCGACGGACGCGGGACTGCGGACGGGGACGACGTTCACCGGGCTGCGCGGGGCCTCGCAGGGCAACGGCCTGTTCACGACGACCGTGGAGGGCCACGGCCAGGCCGCGATCATCTCCGACGGACCGGCGGTGGTCCTGCGGGTCAGCCCGCAGTACCCGCTGATCGTCGACCCGGGCGCCTATGTGGCCCATCAGGGCAACGTCCGGCAGTCCTTCCAGTCCGGCGTGACGTTCCGCACGCTCCTCGGGGAGGGCGGCGGCGAGGCGTTCCAGATCCGTTTCGAGGGCGACGGGCTGGTGTACGTGCAGCCGAGCGAGCGGAACACGATCGCGGGGGACCTGTGAGATGACCTTCCGAGAGATCAACTCCAAGATGGTCGAGGCGACCGTGCTGCCGGGGCAGCGGCTGTTCAGCCAGCGGGGGGCGATGCTCGCCTACAAGGGGGACGTGTCCTTCACCCCCAACGTCCAGGGCGGCCAGGGCGGCCTGATGTCCATGCTCGGGCGCCGGGTGGCCGGCGAGGCGACCCCGCTGATGACGGTGGAGGGCAGCGGCACGGTCTTCTTCGGGCACGGCGGCCACCACGTCCAGGTGATCACCCTCTCCGGGGACACGCTCCACGTCGAGGCCGACCGGCTGCTCGCCTTCGAGGGCACCCTGCGCCAGGGCACGATGTTCATGGGTTCGCAGGGCGGGGTCATGGGTCTGGTGCGGGGGCAGGTCACCGGGCAGGGCCTGTTCACCACGACCCTCCAGGGGCAGGGCGCGGTGGCGGTGATGGCGCACGGCGGCGTCATCGAGATCCCGGTCACCCCGCAGCGCCCCGTCCATGTCGACCCCCAGGCCTACGTCGCCCATCACGGCGACATCCGCAACAAGCTGTCCACCGCGCTGGGCTGGCGCGACATGGTGGGCCGCGGCTCCGGCGAGGCCTTCCAGCTGGAGCTGAGCGGCAACGGCACGGTGTACGTCCAGGCGTCGGAGGAGAAGCTGTGAGCACCTACGGGACTCCGGGCGCCGGTCCGGTCGTGTACGACCCGGTGACGCTGCCCGCGGACGACAACGTGAACTCGTACACGTTCTGCGTCGAGCTCAAGAGCGGGCAGTGGTTCCTGCAGAAGGGGAAGATGATCGCCTACTACGGGGCGATCGAGTTCAACGGCGTCGGGCACGGCCGACTCGACCGACTTGTCCGTACGTCGTTTCATTCGCCACTGCACGCGAGCGACTGGGTCGTGGCGGAGGGCTCCGGCAAGATGCTGCTGGCCGACCGGGCCTTCGACGTCAACTCCTACGACCTGGACGACGGGAACTTGACCATTCGCGCGGGCAATCTGCTCGCTTTTCAGCCAAGTCTCGCGATGAAACAATCGATCGTGCCGGGTTTTCTGACCCTTATCGGAACCGGAAAGTTTGTGGCCGCATCTAACGGCCCGGTGGTGTTCATGGAACCTCCGATCCGGGTCGACCCTCAGGCGCTCGTCGGGTGGGCCGACTGCCCGTCCCCGTGCCATCACTACGACCATGGGTACATGACGGGTGTACTGGGCGGACTACGTGCGATGACGGGCTTCGGCGGGGTCTCCGGCGAGGAGCACCAGTTCGAGTTCGTGGGCGCCGGGACGGTCCTGCTGCAATCGACGGAGGCCCTCATGGCGGAGGCGGCGACGGGGGCCGTTCCGTCCGAACCGGGGGTCCCCGGCGGTGGCGGAACGGCACCGGTCGGACACGGTCCGCAATCCTCGGGCGTACCGCGCCTTCCCGGACAGCTGGGAGACCTCCAGCGTCGCTTCGGGCTGTGAGCGGTAGTCTGCGGAGTGTGACGTCGAACGCGTGCGCACTGTCACACCACCCGAAGTAGTTCGTCATTCAACTTCTTAGGTAGACTTCATTCATGGAGACCGAGACGGCCACGCGCTGGCTGACCGATGCGGAGCAGTGCGCCTGGCGCACCCACCTGGAGGTCAACAGGCTGTTGACGTACCAGCTCGAAAAGGACCTGCAGCCGTTCGGCCTGACAATGAACGACTACGAGATCCTGGTGAACCTGTCCGAGTCGGAAGACGTGCGGATGCGGATGAGCGACCTGGCCTCCGCCACCCTGCAGTCCAAGAGCCGGCTCTCGCACCAGATCACGCGTATGGAGAACGCGAACCTGGTGCGCCGCGAGAACTGCGACACCGACCGGCGGGGTCTCTACGCCGTCCTCACGGACCACGGCATGGAGACAATGCGGAAGGTCGCGCCGCACCACGTGGCATCGGTGCGCCGGCACTTCATCGACCTGCTGTCACCGGACGCGCTGACGGAGCTGGACAAGGCGCTCAAGCCGATCGCCGAGCACCTCAGGGGGCAGCGGGGACGGCCCTGAGCCTCCCGGGAGGCTCAGGGCGGTGGCGGTCCGGGTCACCGGCTGGCGGCCTCCCGCGGGCCCTCCCGGCGTGAGGCGTCCCCGGCGCCCGCCCGGGCCGCGGCCGCGACGGCCGCGGCCGTCGCGGCGGTGACACCGGCCGCCAGGAAGCACAGCTCCAGGGGGAACCGGCCGATCAGCAGCCCTGTCACCAGGGCTCCGCCGGAACTTCCCGCGTTCACCGCCATGTTCACCCACGCGCCGGCCTGCGTGCGGCTGTCCTCGGGGACCGTCTCGTCGGCCAGGAGGTACGCCGTCGTCAGGGCCGGGGCGATGAACGCGCCCGCGAGGGCCATCGCCCCGGTGAACGTCCACAGGCCGGGGGCCAGGCCGGCCACCGCGATCACCAGGCCCAGGGCCACCGCGAACCCGCACAGCCGGACGCGGGCGGACGCCCGCCACGCCACCGCGCCGTTCACCAGCCCGCCGACGGCGCTGCCGGCGGACAGCGCGCCCAGGACCCAGGGCACCAGCGCGGTGTCGTACGACCCCTCGGACGCGAACGCCAGCGCCAGCAGGTCCACTCCGCTCAGGGCCAGTCCCGTGCCCAGGGCCACCGCGACCGGTGCGAGCAGGCCGCGGAGCGGGCCGCGCCGTCCGCCGCCGGGGCCGGGGCGCGGACCGGGCAGCGCCGGGGACGTGACGAAGACGCAGGTGCCGCCCACGACCAGCGCCGCGCTCAGCAGGATCGCGGCGGCCGGCGGGGCGACGCCGATCAGCGCGCCGACCAGCGCCGGACCGGAGACGTACAGCAGTTCCTCGGCGACGCCGTCGAGACTGTAGGCGCGCTGCAACAGAGCGCGGTCCGGGGCCAGTTCCGCCCACAGCGCGCGCATGGTCGGGCCCAGCGGGGGTGCGCAGGCACCGGCCAGGGCGGCCGCCCCGGCGATCGCCGCGGACGGCGCCCCGGGCCGCCAGGTGAGGGCCGCGAGGGCGCACAGCAGGGCCCCGTACAGCGCCGACATGGGCAGCAGGGCCCGGCGCGGGCCGTGGCGGTCGATCAGCAGGGCCCGGTACGGCATCAGGAACACGGTCATGGCGCCGAACAGGGCCAGCACGGCGCCGGAGACGGCGTACGACCCGGTGGCACCGGTGACGGACAGCAGAAGGGCCGGCGCCACCGTGCCGTAGGACAGGCGGGCCGTGAGGGCGGACATGAAGGCGCGGCGCGCATGCGGGATGCGCAGGACAGCGGCGTACGAAGGCCGCGAAGGGTGCGTGGACACGCGAACGTTCCTCTGCGGAAGGCGTGGAAGAGGGGACACCGGAGGGCGCGGCGGCCCGTCGTCGGACCCCGCGCGCCAGGTGCGCTCTACGCCAGGAGGAGGAACATGTCGATCATGCTAGCAGCGCCGCCGGGGAGCCGGCCAGACTCAGCCCTGTGTGAGCCCCTCGACCAGCTCGTCCGCCGCGCGGTACGGGTCCAGTTCGCCGGCGGTGATCCGCTCGGCGAGGGCGCTGAGGCGGCGGTCGCCGTGGAGGTCGCCGATGCGTTCGCGCAGCGCGGTGACGGCGATGGTCTCCACCTCGCGGGCCGCGCGGGCGCGGCGGCGCTCGGCCAGCACTCCGCGCTCCTCCATCCACGCGCGGTGCTTCTCCAGGGCCTCCACGACCTCGTCGACGCCCTCCGCACGGGCCGCGACCGTCTTGACGATGGGCGGGCGCCAGTCCCCGGGGCCGCGGGCCTCGCCCAGGCCCAGCATGTGGTTCAGCTCGCGGGCGGTGGCGTCGGCGCCGTCCCGGTCGGCCTTGTTGACGACGTAGACGTCGCCGATCTCCAGGATGCCCGCCTTCGCCGCCTGGATGCCGTCGCCCATCCCGGGGGCCAGCAGCACCACGCTGGTGTCCGCCTGGGAGGCGATCTCGACCTCCGACTGGCCGACGCCGACCGTCTCGACCAGGACCACGTCGCAGCCCGCCGCGTCGAGCACGCGGATGGCCTGCGGAGCGGCCCAGGCCAGGCCGCCGAGATGGCCCCGGGTGGCCATCGAGCGGATGTAGACGCCAGGGTCGGAGGCGTGGTCCGACATCCGGACGCGGTCGCCGAGCAGGGCGCCGCCGGAGAACGGGGACGAGGGGTCGACGGCCAGGACGCCGACCCGCTTGCCCTGCTTGCGGTACGCGGTGACGAGCGCCGAGGTGGAGGTCGACTTGCCGACGCCGGGCGAACCGGTCAGACCGACCACGTAGGCGTTGCCGGTCAGCGGGGCCAGCGCCGCCATGACCTCCCGGAGCTGCGGGGACGCCCCCTCCACGAGGGAGATCAGCCGGGCCACGGCCCGCGGCCGGCCGTCCCTGGCCTGGGCCACCAGAGAGGAGACGTCCTGCATCAAACTGCTCCGTTCACTTCGGCGACGTACCTTCGGCTGTGCGGGGGAACTCAGGCCTTCGGCACGCGCACGATCAGCGCGTCGCCCTGGCCGCCGCCGCCGCACAGCGCGGCCGCGCCGACGCCGCCGCCGCGGCGCTTGAGCTCGAGCGCCAAGTGGAGCACGAGACGGGCGCCGGACATGCCGATCGGGTGACCCAGGGCGATCGCACCACCGTTCACGTTCACCTTTTCGGTGGAAACGCCGAGGTCCTTCATTGACTGCACGGCGACGGCGGCGAAGGCCTCGTTGATCTCGATGAGGTCGAGGTCGGAGACCTCCAGGCCGTCCTTGTTCAGGGCGTGCAGGATGGCGTTGGACGGCTGGGACTGCAGGCTGGTGTCCGGTCCGGCCACGTTGCCGTGCGCGCCGATCTCGGCGAGCCACGTCAGGCCCAGCTCCTCGGCCTTGGCCTTGCTCATCACGACCACGGCCGCCGCACCGTCCGAGATCTGCGAGGCGGAGCCGGCCGTGATCGTGCCGTCCTTGGCGAAGGCCGGGCGCAGCTTGCCCAGGGACTCGGCGGTGGTGTCGCCGCGGATGCCCTCGTCCTTGCTGAACAGCACCGGGTCGCCCTTGCGCTGCGGGATCTCCACCGGGGTGATCTCGGCCTCGAACAGGCCGTTCTTCTGCGCGGCGGCGGCCCGCTGGTGGGACAGGGCGGCGATCTCGTCCTGCTCGGCGCGGCCGATGCCGAGGCGGGTGTTGTGCTTCTCGGTGGACTCGCCCATCGGGATGTTCTCCCACGGGTCGGTCAGACCGTCGTAGGCCATCGCGTCGAGCATCTGGACGGCGCCGTACTTGAAGCCGTCGCGGGACTTGGGCAGCAGGTGCGGGGCGTTGGTCATCGACTCCTGGCCGCCCGCCACGACGATGTCGAACTCGCCGGCGCGGATCAGCTGGTCGGCGAGGGCGATGGCGTCGAGGCCGGAGAGGCACACCTTGTTGATGGTGAGCGCCGGGACGCTCATCGGGATGCCGGCCTTGACCGCGGCCTGGCGGGCCGGGATCTGGCCCGCGCCGGCCTGCAGCACCTGGCCCATGATCACGTACTGCACCTGGTCGCCGCCGATCCCCGCACGGTCGAGGGCGGCCTTGATCGCGAAGCCGCCGAGGTCGGCTCCCGAGAAGGACTTCAGCGAGCCCAGCAGCCGCCCCATGGGCGTCCGGGCGCCCGCGACGATCACCGAGCTGGTCGTTCCAGAAGACATGAGGTGCGATCCCCTTCCAGCTGTACACAGCCGAGGAGTGAACGAGGGTTTACTTCGAATGTACTGAGCGGTCGCGCACGCCGTCATCGGCCTGTCGGTGTGATCGCGCGCACGTTGCGTAACCACCTCGGGAGCGCTGCACTGATTCCATGCTGACGCGAATCGACCACATCGGGATCGCCTGCCACGACCTCGACGCGACCGTCGAGTTCTACCGGGCCACGTACGGCTTCGAGGTGTTCCACACCGAGGTCAACGAGGAACAGGGCGTGCGCGAGGCCATGCTCAAGATCAACGAGACGTCCGACGGCGGCGCCTCCTACCTCCAGCTGCTGGAACCGACCCGCGAGGACTCGGCGGTCGGCAAGTGGCTCGCGAAGAACGGCGAGGGCGTCCATCACATCGCTTTCGGTACGGCGGATGTGGACGGCGACGCCGAGGAGATCCGCGGCAAGGGCGTACGCGTGCTGTACGAGGAGCCCCGACGCGGTTCCATGGGGTCACGGATCACCTTCCTGCACCCCAAGGATTGCCATGGAGTCCTGACAGAACTGGTCACTTCGGCCCCTGTTGAGTCGCCCGAGCACTGACCCCCGTACATATGGGCCGGTAGGGTTGGGGGCGGTCGTCTCTTCAACCGGGGCGACCGCATGCCGGGGTCCGGGTTTCGGGGGACGAGCGTCGGGGCAGCAGCCCGTGCTCCGCCGTTGATCTGACACCATTCCCCGGGGGCCCCGTCCGGCGGATGGACGGAGCTCGTTGGAGAAGCTGACCAGGGGACGGATGGGACCGCGCAGTGCGGGGCTACGAGAGCCAGGAGCGAGAGCCGGCGGCTGACGTCGACCACCTCTCTCGGTTCGAGGCCGAGATGAAGCGGCTGAGGACCGAGCGGGAAAAGGCGATTCAGCACGCCGAGGACCTCGGCTACCAGGTCGAGGTGCTGCGTGCCAAGCTGCACGAGGCGCGGCGCACCCTCATGACCCGGCCCGCCTACGACGGCGGTGACATCGGCTACCAGGCCGAGCAGTTGCTCCGCAACGCCCAGATGCAGGCCGAGCAGCTGCGCCAGGACGCCGAGCGGGAGCTGAGCCAGGCCCGCGCGCAGACCCAGCGCATTTTGCAGGAGCACGCCGAGCAGGCCGCCCGGCTCCAGGCCGAGCTGCACCAGGAGGCGGTGACCCGGCGCCAGCAGCTGGACCAGGAGCTGGCCGAGCGCCGCTCCACGGTCGAGTCCCACGTCAACGAGAACGTGGCCTGGGCCGAGCAGCTGCGCGCCCGTACCGAGCAGCAGGCCCGCAGGCTGCTGGACGAGTCCCGCGCCGAGGCCGAGCAGGCGATGACCGCGGCCCGCGCCGAGGCCGAGCGGCTGACCCGGGAGGCCCGGGAGCGGCTGCAGGCCGACGCCGAGGCGGCCCGCGCGGAGGCCGAGCAGCTCCTGCGCCGTGCCCGCACGGACGCCGAGCGCCTGCTGAACGCCGCCTCCACGCAGGCCCAGGAGGCCACCGAGCACGCCGAGCAGCTGCGCACCGACGCGGTCGGCGAGTCGGACACCGCCCGTCGGCAGGCCGCCGAGCTGAGCCGGGCCGCCGAGGAGCGGATGACGGCGGCCGAGGAGGCGCTGCGCAAGGCGCAGGCCGAGGCCGAGAAGCTGCAGACGGAGGCCAAGGAGGCCGCCGCCAAGGCCCTGGCCAGCGCCGAGGCGGCCAACGAGACGCGCACGCGCACGGCGAAGGAGCAGGTCGCCCGGCTGGTCGAGGAGGCCACCAAGGAGGCCGAGCACACCAAGTCCGAGGCCGAGCAGCTGGTCGCCGACGCCCGGGCCGAGGCCGAGAAGATCGTCGCCGAGGCCGGTGAGAAGGCCCGCTCGGTCACCGCCGAGGAGACGGCCTCCCAGTTGTCCAAGGCGGCCAAGACCGCCGAGGACGTGCTGAACAAGGCGTCGGAGGACGCCCAGAAGACCACTCGGGCCGCCGCCGAGGAGGCCGAGCGGATCCGCACGGAGGCCGAGACCGAGGCGGACCGGCTGCGCGCCGAGGCGCACGACATCGCCGAGCAGCTCAAGGGCGCGGCGAAGGACGACACCAAGGAGTACCGCGCCAAGACGGTCGAGCTGCAGGAGGAGGCCCGCCGGCTGCGCGGCGAGGCCGAGCAGCTGCGCGCCGACGCGGTCGCCGAGGGCGAGTCGATCCGTGCCGAGGCCCGCCGCGAGGCCGTCGCGCAGATCGAGGAGGCGGCCAGGTCCGCCGAGGAGCTGCTGGCCAAGGCCAAGGCGGACGCCGACGAGCTGCGCAAGACCGCGACCACCGACAGCGAGAAGGTCCGCACCGAGGCCATCGAGCGGGCCACCGGTCTGCGCCGGCAGGCCGAGGAGACCCTGGAGCGCGCCCGCAAGGAGGCCGAGCGGCTGCGCGCCGAGGCCGCCGAGCAGGCCGACACGACCCGGTCGGACGCCGAGAAGGCGGCGCGGGAGCTGCGCGAGGAGACCGAGCGGGCCGTCGAGGCCCGCCGCGGTGAGGCCGCCGAGGAGCTGACCCGTCTTCAGACGGAGACGCAGGAGCGGCTGGCGTCGGCCGAGCAGGCGCTGACCGACGCCCGCGAGGAGGCCGCACGGATCCGCCGGGAGACCGCCGAGGAGTCCGAGCGGCTGCGCGCGGAGTCGGCCGAGCGGATCCGCACCCTCCAGCAGCAGGCCGAGACCGAGGCCGACCGGCTGCGCACCGAGGCCGCGTCCGACGCGTCCGCCTCCCGCGCCGAGGGCGAGGCCATCGCCGTACGGCTGCGGTCCGAGGCCGCCGCCGAGGCCGAACGGCTGAAGACGGAGGCCCAGGACACCGCCGACCGGGTGCGCGCGGAGGCGCAGGCCGCCGCCGAGCGGCTGGGCGCCGAGGCGTCCGAGACGCTGGCCGCCGCGCAGGAGGAGGCCGCCCGGCGCCGCCGCGAGGCCGAGGAACTCCTCGGCTCCGCCCGCGAGGAGGCCGGCCAGGAGCGGCAGCGGGCCCGCGAGCAGAGCGAGGAGCTGCTGGCCTCCGCCCGCAAGCGGGTCGAGGAGGCTCAGGCCGAGGCGACCCGGCTGGTGGAGGAGGCCGACCGGCGCGCCACGGAGATGGTCGCCGCCGCCGAGCAGCACGCCCAGCAGGTGCGGGACTCCGTCGCCGGGCTGCACGAGCAGGCGCAGGAGGAGATCGCCGGGCTGCGCTCGGCCGCCGAGCACGCGGCGGACCGGACGAAGCGGGAGGCCGGCGAGGAGGCGGACCGGGTCCGCGCCGACGCCTACGCCGAGCGGGAGCGGGCGAGCGAGGACGCCTCCCGGGTCCGGCGCGAGGCGCACGAGGAGTCGGAGGCCGCGAAGGCGCTGGCCGAGCGGACGATGGCGGAGGCGATCGCCGAGGCCGAGCGGCTGCGCTCGGACGCGGGCGAGTACGCCCAGCGGGTGCGCACCGAGGCGTCGGACGCGCTCGCCGAGGCCGACCAGGCGGCTGCCCGTACCCGGGCGGATGCCCGCGAGGACGCCAACCGCATCCGTTCGGACGCGGCGACCCAGGCCGACACCCTCATCACCGAGGCCCGCAACGAGGCCGAGCGGCTCCAGACGGAGACGGTCGCGGAGGCCGACCGGGTGCGCACCGAGGCGCTCACCGAGGCGGACCGGCTGCAGACCGAGACCGTGGCCGAGGCCGACCGGGTACGCGCCGAGGCGCTCGCCGAGGCGGACCGGGTCCGCGCGGAGGCGGTGGCGCACGCCGAGCAGCTCGTCGGGGACGCCGCCGGCGACGCCGAACGGCTGCGCGCCGAGGCCGCCGAGACCGTGGGCTCCGCCCAGCAGCACGCCGAGCGGGTACGGGCGGACGCCGAGCGGCTCAAGGCGGACGCGGAGGCCGAGGCCGAGCGGCTCCTCAACTCCGCCCGCGAGGATGCCGAACGCACCCTGGACGAGGCCCGCAAGGACGCCAACAAGCGGCGTTCCGAGGCGGCCGAGCAGGTCGACACGCTCATCACGGAGACCACGGCCGAGGTGGACAAGCTGCTCGGCGAGGCGCAGGAGCAGGCGCTGAAGACCACCGCGGACGCCGAGTCGCAGGCCGACACGATGGTGGGCGCGGCCCGCAGCGAGGCCGAGCGGATCGTCTCCGAGGCGACCATCAAGGGCAACTCGATGGTGGAGAAGTCGCGCACGGACGCGGACGAGCTGCTGGTCGGCGCGCGCCGGGACGCCACCGCGATCAGGGAGCGCGCGGAGGAGCTGCGCGAGCGCATCACGACCGAGATCGAGGAGCTGCACGAGCGGGCCCGCCGCGAGGCCGCCGAGACGATGAAGTCCACCGGCGACCGCTGCGACGCGCTCATCAAGGCCGCCGAGGAGCAGCTGGGGAAGGCCGAGGCGAAGGCCAAGGAGCTGGTCTCGGAGGCCAACTCCGAGGCGGGGAAGGTGCGCATCGCCGCCGTCAAGAAGGCGGAGGGGCTGCTCAAGGAGGCCGAGCAGAAGAAGGCCCGCCTGGTCAAGGAGGCCGAGGAGCTGAAGGCGGAGGCGATCCGCGAGGCCCGGCGCACGGTCGAGGAGGGCAAGCGGGAGCTGGAGATTTTGGTGCGCCGGCGCGAGGACATCAACGCCGAGATCTCCCGGGTCCAGGACGTCCTGGAGGCGCTGGAGTCCTTCGAGACGCCGGCGTCCGGCAAGGACGGCGGAGTCAAGGCGGGCGCGTCGGTGGGCGCACCCCGTTCGGGTGGCAAGGCGTCAGAGGGCTAGCGGCCGGGAAGGGTTCCGGTGTCTTCTGGGGGCTTTGCCCCACTCGCCGGCAAGCCGTCCACCGGTCGGCCACCCGAAAGTGGTGCCATTCTCCAGATCAAAACCGTATCCGCTCGATGACACACCGCTTCGGCCCCTAGGATTCCCTTATCACCTCACCGGTCTCATTGACAGGAACCCCATGAGCGACACTTCCCCCTACGGCTTCGAGCTTGTGCGGCGTGGGTACGACCGCGCTCAGGTGGACGAACGTATCTCCAAGCTCGTCTCCGACCGTGACAGCGCTCTCTCCCGCATCACCGCCCTGGAGAAGCGCATCGAGGAGCTGCACCTCGAAACGCAGAACGCCCAGGCTCAGATCACGGACGCCGAGCCTTCGTACGCGGGTCTCGGCGCGCGGGTCGAGAAGATTCTGCGCCTGGCCGAGGAAGAGGCCAAGGAGCTGCGTGAGGAGGCCCGGCGGGCGGCCGAGCAGCACCGCGACCTCGCCGAGTCGGCGGCCCAGCAGGTCCGCAACGACGCCGAGGGGTACGCGGCGGAGCGCAAGGCCAAGGCCGAGGACGAGGGCGTCCGGATCGTCGAGAAGGCCAAGGCCGACGCCTCCCAGCTGCGTTCCGAGGCGCAGAAGGACGCGCAGTCCAAGCGCGAGGAGGCGGACGCCCTCTTCGAGGAGACCCGTGCGAAGGCCGCGCAGGCCGCCGCCGACTTCGAGACCAACCTGGCCAAGCGTCGCGAGCAGTCCGAGCGCGACCTGGCCTCCCGTCAGCAGAAGGCCGAGAAGCGCCTCGCCGAGATCGAGCACCGGGCCGAGCAGCTGCGCCTGGAGGCGGAGAAGCTGCGCACCGACGCCGAGCGCCGGGCCCGCCAGACGGTGGAGACCGCGCAGCGCCAGGCCGAGGACATCGTGGCCGACGCCAACGCCAAGGCCGACCGGATCCGTTCGGAATCCGAGCGGGAGCTGGCGGCACTCACCAACCGCCGCGACAGCATCAACGCCCAGCTGACGAACGTCCGCGAGATGCTCGCCACGCTGACCGGTGCCGCGGTGGCCGCGGCCGGCACGTCGACCGACGACGAGCCGGTCTCCCGGGGCGTTCCGGCGCAGCAGTCCCGGTAGGCCGGGCCGCCGGACAGGTCCGGACGGTCGTACGACGCCGTGAGGGGCGGTGGACCCTGGTCCCGCCGCCCCTTCGGCGTGCGCGGCGCGCCCGCGTGCCGGCGTAGCGTGGCAGGAGCACGGGATCCCGGGGTGACCGGCTCCGCGTCCCGCCCGACCGGGAAGGGGACCCGCATGGCCGTCGGCGACCGGTCCCTCGAGGACGCCATCCTCGGTCTGCTCGACCGGCGGGCTCCGGGCGCGTCGGTGTGCCCCTCGGAGGTCGCCCGCGCGGTCCACGGGTCCGCGGACGAGGGGTGGCGCGAGCTGATGGAACCCGTCCGCCGGGCCGCGGCCCGGCTCGCCGCCCAGGGGAAGGTGGAGATCACCCAGCACGGCTCTCCCGTGGACCCCGGGCGGGCCCGCGGTCCCGTCCGCATCCGCCGCGGCACCTGACCCGAGCGCTCGCGCGCCGGGCCGGGCCGACCGCTCGAGTGGCAGGGCCCCGGGCCGCGTCCTAGCGTGGCCGCATGATCGAGCTGGAGGGGCTGACCAAACGGTACGGCGAGACGGTGGCGGTCGACGGCCTCACCTTCTCGGTCCGGCCGGGCATCGTGACGGGGTTCCTCGGGCCCAACGGCTCCGGGAAGTCGACGACCATGCGGATGATCCTCGGGCTCGACCACCCCACCGCCGGCGACGTCCGGATCGACGGCCGGCACTACGACCGGCTCAAGGACCCGCTGACGTACATCGGCGCCCTGCTCGACGCCAAGGCGGTGCACGGCGGCCGGAGCGCCTACAACCATCTGCTGTGCCTCGCGCAGAGCAACGGGATCCCGGAGAGCCGGGTGGCCCAGGTGCTGCAGACCGTCGGTCTGACCGCCGTGGCCCGCAAGAAGGCGAAGGGGTTCTCGCTGGGCATGGGCCAGCGGCTGGGCATCGCCGGGGCGCTGCTCGGGGACCCGCGGATCCTGATGTTCGACGAGCCGGTGAACGGGCTCGACCCGGAGGGCATCCACTGGATCCGGACCCTGATGAAGTCGCTGGCCGCGCAGGGCCGGACGGTGTTCGTGTCGAGCCATCTGATGAGCGAGATGGCGCTGACCGCCGATCACCTGGTGGTCATCGGGCAGGGCCGGCTGCTCGCGGACACCTCCATGGCCGACTTCATCCGGGCGAACTCGCGGTCGTACGTCCGGATCCGCTGCCCGCAGCGCGAGCGGCTGCTCGACGTGCTGCACCAGGCCGGGATCACCGTCGTGGAGGCGGGCGCCGGGGTGCTGGAGGTGGAGGGCGGCAAGGCCGAGCAGATCGGTGAGCTGGCCGCACGGTACGGGCTCGTGCTGCACGAGCTGAGCCCGCAGCAGGCCTCGCTGGAGGAGGCGTTCATGCAGCTGACGGCGGAAGCGGTGGAGTACCACGCGCAGACCGCGCCGGGTTCCGTCCCGCAGGACTGGGGCGCCGGCTGGAAGGGGGCCTGAACATGGCAGCGGTCCAGGTCGTCCGCTCCGAGTGGACCAAGATCCGGTCGGTGGCGTCCACGGTGTGGACGCTGTCGCTGGCCCTGGTGGTCACGGTCGCCCTCGGGATGCTGATCTCCGCGCTGTCGAACAGCCAGTACGAGAACATGCCCCTGCGGGAGCGGCTCTCCTTCGACCCCACGGTCATCAGTTTCGCGGGGATGACGCTGGGCCAGCTCGCGATGATCGTGTTCGGGGTGCTGGTCGTCTCGAACGAGTACAGCACCGGCATGATCCGGGTCTCGCTGGCCGCCGTGCCGCAGCGCGCCACCTTCCTGTTCGGGAAGGTCGCGGTGGCCACGGCGCTCGCGCTGATCGTCGGCATGGTCACCAGCTTCGCCGCGTTCTTCCTCGGCCAGGCGATGCTCGGCTCGCACCGGGCCGGCATCGGCGACCCGGGCGTGCTGCGCGCGGTGTTCGGCGGCGGGCTGTACATGACGCTGATCGCGATGTTCTCCATGGGGGTCGCCGCGATGCTGCGCTCGCCGATGCTCTCCCTCGGCATCCTGATGCCGTTCTTCTTCCTGATCTCCAACATCCTCGGCAACGTGGACGCGACGAAGAAGATCGGCCGGTTCCTGCCGGACCAGGCGGGCAGCCGGATCATGCAGGTGGTGCCGCGCGTCGGCGACGACACGCCCTACGGCCCCTGGACCGGGCTCGGGATCATGGCGCTATGGGTGATCGCCGCGCTGGCCGGCGGCTACGCCCTCCTCAAACGCCGCGACGCCCAGTAGATCCCCGGGTCACCCGGCGTAGTGCTCCAGCTTTACTTTCTCTTGGCCGGAACCGTCAGCGCCCCGATATCCTCCTAACCCTTACGGGGGCGTGTGCCCCGCTGTCCTGAACCTTTCGATGGGTGCGGAGCATGATCGAGGCTGTCGGCCTGACCAAGCGCTACGGCGACAAGACCGCCGTGTACAACCTTTCCTTCCAGGTGCGGCCAGGTGCCGTGACCGGCTTCCTCGGGCCGAACGGCTCGGGCAAGTCCACGACGATGCGGATGATCCTCGGGCTGGACAACCCCACGTCCGGGTCGGTCACCATCGGTGGCTACCCGTACCGCAAACTGCCCAACGCCCCCCGGCAGGTCGGCGCACTGCTCGACGCCAAGGCCGTGCACGGCGGCCGGGCCGCCCGCAACCACCTGGTGAGCCTCGCCCAGCTGTCGGGCATCCCGGCCCGGCGCGTGGACGAGGTGCTCGGTGTCGTCGGCCTGCAGGATGTGGCCAAAAAGCGCTCCAAGGGCTTCTCCCTCGGCATGGGCCAGCGCCTCGGCATCGCCGCCGCGCTGCTCGGCGACCCCCAGGTGCTGCTCTTCGACGAGCCGGTCAACGGCCTCGACCCCGAGGGCATCCTCTGGGTCCGCAACCTGATGAAGGCGCTCGCGGCCGAGGGCCGTACCGTCTTCGTCTCCTCCCACCTGATGAGCGAGATGGCGCTGACCGCCGACCACCTCATCGTCATCGGGCGCGGGCAGCTGCTCGCCGACATGAGCGTCAGGGACTTCATCTCGGCCAACTCCGCGGACTTCGCGCGCGTGCGCACCCCGGACACCGAACCGCAGCTGCGCGAGAAGCTCTCCTCGGCGCTCACCGAGGCCGGTGGCCATGTCCTGCCGGAGCAGGACGGCGCGCTCCGGGTGACCGGACTGCCGCTCCCCCGCATCAGCGACCTCGCGCACGAGGCGGACGTCCGGCTGTGGGAGCTGTCGCCGCACCAGGCCTCGCTGGAGGAGGCGTACATGCGGATGACGCAGGGCGCCGTGGACTACCGCTCGACCATCGACCAGAAGGCGGGCCTCCAGCAGCAGCTGCCGCCCGGCGCCCAGCCGCCCATGCCGGTCCCCGGCCAGGGCCAGCCCGGGTGGTACGCCCCGCCGCCGCCGCAGCAGGGCGGCCAGGCCTTCACCATGCCGGCCACGCCCGCGGGCCCGTACGGCGGCGCCCCGGCGGGCGGGCACGGCGCGGTGGGCGCGGCTCCGCAGACGGCCAACCCGTACGCCCAGCCGGGCGCCCCGGCCCAGCAGCCCGCGGGGCCCCCGGTGGCCGCCCCCGCGCCGCAGGCGCCGCCGCAGGCGCTGACCAAGCCGGCCCCGGCCGCCCCGCAGGCACCCGCCGCCGCGCCCGCGCCGCAGCCGGCGCCCCCCGTGGCTCCCCCGGCGCCCGCCGCCCCCGCCCCCGCCCCCGCCGACTCCACCCAGCCCGAGGACGCCCGATGAGCACCCACCAGCCCCCGATGCCGCAGGCCCCGGCAGCCGCGCCCGACTGGCAGGCGGCGCCCGGTGGGCCGTACCCCGGCTACACCTCTCCCATCCCGATCGTGCGCACCCACCTCGGGCACGCGCTGGCCTCCGAGTGGACGAAGATCAAGTCGGTGCGTTCCACGATGTGGACGCTCGGCGTGTTCGTCGTGCTCGTCGTCGGCATCGGCCTGCTGGCCGGCGCGCTGGTCAACGCCAACTCCGACTCCGAGACCCTGTCCGGCGAGAACCCGCTGTCGTTCGGCTTCTTCGGTCTGCTGCTCGGCAGCATCTGCGTCATCACGCTGGGCGTGCTGACCACGGCCTCGGAGTACGGCACGGGCATGATCCGCACGACGATGACCGCCTGCCCCAGCCGGGCCCGGGTGCTCGCCGCCAAGTCGATCGTGTTCTTCGCCGTCGCCTTCGTCTTCACCCTGGCCACGTCCGGCTTCGTGGCCATGGTCCAGGCGTCCATGCTGGAGGGCACCGGCGCCCGGACGCCCACCGGCGGCGAGTGGTTCAAGGCCACCGTCGGCATCAGCCTTTACATGGCGCTGCTCGGCCTGCTCTCGCTGCTCATCGGCTCGGTCATCCGGCACTCCGCGGGCGCCATCACCATCATGATCGGCGTACTGCTCGCGCCGCTGGTGCTCGCGCTGTTCATGGCGACGGAGTCGCTGAACAAGGTTCGCGAGTGGCTGTTCGAGTACTCGATCCCGAACCAGCTCAGCGTCTTCTACTCCAACTCGCTCAGCGAGTCCGGCCCGTCCGGCTGGGACCCGCTGTGGATCATTCTCGGGCTGACGGCGGCGGTGTACGCGGGCGCGTACGCGCTGCTGCGGAGCCGGGACGTGTGACGCCCACCGCTTCCGGGGCCCCTGCGCCGGCGCCCTAGAACCTGGGCGCGTTACGGGACCGCTGCACCCGCGTGGTGCGGCGGTCCTTCGCGTTCCAGCACGCCTTGTGCCAGTGCCGTCGGTCGTCGACGCCGGAGTGCTCCGGCCAGGCCACCACGTGCGGGACGCCGGAGGGGATCAGCTGGTCGCAGCCCGGGCAGCGGTAGGTCTTGCCCTGCGCGCCGGCCCCGGCGACATGCCGTACGCTCCAGTCCTCGCCCTGCCAGTTCTCCGTGGACTGCCAGCCGCCGTACCGGCCGGACGGGTCGTCCTCGGCGCTCCGGCCCGACGATCCGGCTGCCTTCGGTCGGTTGCGACGCGGGGACACGGGACACCTCTCGGGGCTATACAGGGAGCACGGGCTGCTTCCAGCCTACGCGCCGCCGCGTGGGGTACGCGTACGGAACCAACCGGTACAAGTCCCCCTGCAAGGCGACCCATTCTGCAGACAATCCGCAAATCTCTCCGCCAGGCCGTGTCCTGGGCACGTGTCAGACGGTTATGCCGGGTGGGGGAGCTCCGGTCGGAGCCAAGGAAGCAGGAAATGCGATGCGCGTAGGAAGTTTTGTGCTGGCCGCCCAGTTCCCGGGCCAGGGCCCCGGAGAGGCGCTGCACCGGGCGGTCCGCTCGGCGGAGGTCTCCGAGCAGGCCGGACTGGATGCCGTATGGCTGGCCGAGCACCACTTCGTGCCCTACGGCACATGCCCGTCCGCGGTCACCCTGGCCGCGCTGCTGCTCGGCCGCACCCGCCGCATCCGGGTCGGCACGGCGGTGAGCGTCCTGCCCACCGCGCACCCGGTCGCCCTCGGCGAGCAGGCCGCGCTGCTGCATCTGACCAGTGGCGGACGGTTCACGCTGGGCGTCGGGCGCGGCGGCCCGTGGGTGGACCTGGAGGTGTTCGGCGCGGGCCTGGAGGCGTACGAACACGGGTTCCCGGAGTCACTCGATCTGCTGCTGCGCTGGCTGAGCGAGCCGGCCGTGGCGGCCTCCGGCGAGCGCTTCTCCTTCCGCGAGGTGCCGGTCGTACCCCGCCCTTCGGAGGCCCTGACGGACACCCCCGGCCCCGAGGTCGTGCTCGCCTGCACCTCACCGGGGAGCGTCCGGCTGGCCGCCGAGCGCGGGCTGCCGATGCTGCTCGGCATGCACGTCGGGGACGAGGAGAAGGCCGAGATGGTCGCCATGTGGCGGCGCTGCGCCCGCGCGGCGGGGCGGCCGGCCGAGGAGATCATGGGCGCTGCCCATGTCTCGGCCGGGGTCTGCCAGCTCGCCGATCGCCGCACGGATGCGGCGGAGACGCTGCTGAAGGCCATGCCGGGCTGGCTGCGGCAGGGGCTCGCGGCCCATGTGACGGTGGACGGACGGGCACGCGCCATGCGCGACCCGTACGCCTACACCGAGCTGCTCTGCGGCCTGCATCCGGTGGGCACCCCGCGACTCGCCGCCGACCGGCTCGCCGCCACCTCGGAGCGCACCGGCATCTCCCGCTTCGCTCTCCTGGTGGAGGGCTCGGGCGATCTCGCGGCCACCGAGGAGAACCTGCGGCGTCTCGGCACCGAGGTGCTGCCCCAGCTGCGCTGAGTGCCCTCGCCGCGCAGGCCGCCCGAGGGGCTTGCCGCCCCGGTGCCGAATGCACCTCCCACGGGCGGAGCGGCAAGCCGACGGCTCTCCGTCTCGGTCCCGGCCCGTACCGCGGCCGAGCGTCAGCAGTCCCGAAGCTCCGGCGACTGGTTCAGCAACTGATTGCGCACCGACGTGAAGCGGGCCAACGTCTCGTCCACCGAGGCGTCCTGCGGGAACACCGCCACGCGGTGGCAGTTCTGGAAGGCCAGCCGCACGCCGAAGTGCCGCTGCAGCGCGCCGCGGATGGCGTCACTCGCGAGCGCACGCAGCAGCTGACCGCGTGCCTGCTCGTCCGGCGGGGGCGTCTGGTTGTCGGCGAAGGGTCCGCCGTCCACCTTCAGCTGGGCCACCAGGGAGCTGATCATCTCCCATGCGTAGGGCAGGGAGGTCCGGACGCAGTCGACGAATGCTGCTTCGTCGACCTCGCCTCGCTCGGCCTGTTCGAGTAGGGCCGGTGAGACGTCGAGCGACATGGGTTCTCCTCTCGCACCCCCGAAGCACAGGGGTTGCCGGACAGATAAGGGAGTTCGCGATTTCGAACACGCTCGGTACATGGGCCGCAACCTCCCGTTCTCTACGGTAGGCAACGGTCGGTGACCACACCAGCAGAATGCGTATATGGAACGGTCCCGTTACGCCCACAATCGGCCAGGGATGAACAAGAGTTTCAAGGGACAATTGGGGCGATCCACAGGGAGCGGGACGGGCGGATCGCGACAACCCGCGGGTGTCGAGTAGCGTTGCCGACCATGCGTCTCGTCATTGCCCGATGCTCGGTCGACTACGCCGGCCGGCTCACCGCCCACCTGCCCTCGGCGCCCCGCCTGATCCTGGTCAAGGCGGACGGCAGCGTCTCCATCCACGCCGACGACAGGGCCTACAAGCCGCTCAACTGGATGTCGCCGCCCTGCACGCTGAAGGAGGGCACGGGCGAGGACGAGGGCGTGTGGACCGTCGTCAACAAGGCGGGCGAGAAACTGATCATCACGATGGAGGAGATCCTCCACGATTCCTCGCACGAACTCGGTGTGGACCCCGGCCTGATCAAGGACGGCGTGGAAGCACACCTCCAGGAACTCCTCGCCGACCGCATCGAGACCCTCGGCGAGGGCTACACGCTCATCCGCCGCGAGTACATGACCGCGATCGGCCCGGTGGACATCCTGTGCCGGGACGCCGACGGCGGGACCGTCGCCGTGGAGATCAAGCGGCGCGGTGAGATCGACGGCGTGGAGCAACTCACGCGCTATCTGGAGCTGTTGAACCGCGACCCGCACCTGGCTCCGGTCCGGGGCGTGTTCGCGGCCCAGGAGATCAAGCCCCAGGCCCGCGTCCTCGCCACCGACCGCGGCATCAACTGCCAGATTCTGGACTACAACGCCCTGCGCGGCATCGAGGACGACAAACTCCGCCTGTTCTGACCTGACACGTCACCCGATTCCGGCCAACACCTCCCCCGCTCCCAGCCAACGGCCGCCCCGGCCCCGCCCATGTCCCCCTCCCCGGACACCCCCTCTTCCCCCAGCCCCCCCTTCCCTTTCCGCCGCAACGGCGCTGGGCCGCTGCGGCGGGGGACGGCGGTGCCCGGCAGGCCTCAGGCCGGGGCGGTTCGGCACCGCCGGGTTCGCGGCATGGCCGCCGAGCGCCGGCGCGGCGGGGGAAGAGGGCCCGCCGCGTCGGAGGCTCGGTCGTCAGATCAGCGGGTTCGGGGTGCCTCCCGGGGCCGACGCGCTGCTCGACGTGCCGCCGGCGGAGCCGTCCGTGCCGGTCGTCGTGCCGCCGGCGGCGCCGCCCGTGGTGTCGCCCGTCGCGCCGCCCGTGGACCCGGCCGTCGTGCCGCCGTCGGTCGTGCCGCCGGTGGTACCGCCCGTACCGGCCGTCGTGCCGCCCGTGCCGCCCGTCGTACCGGTGGTGCCGCCGGTCGAGCCGCCGGTGCCGGTGCCGCCCGTGGTCGTGCCGCCCGTGGTCCCGCCCGTCGAGCCGCCACCGGTCGTGCCACCCGTGGAGCCGCCGCCGGCCGTGTTGCCGCCGCCGCTCGTGCCACCGGTCGAGCCACCCGTCGTGCCGCCGCTCGACGAACCGCCCGAAGAACCGCTCGACGAACCGCCCGGCCCCGTCGGCTCGGGCGACCTGGACGGCGAACCGGAGGGCGAGCCGGAGCCGGACGGGCCGACGCTCTCCGAGGGCCGGGCCGTGTCCGCCGGCGGCGCCGGATCGTCCGCCGTGCCGTACGTGCCGTCGGGCCCGGCCGAGGTGGGCCGGCCGGCGGCCGAGCCGGTGCCGCCGTCCCCGCCGGTGTCGCCCGGCCCCGCCTCCACGCCGCCGATCCCCAGGTCCTGGCTCACCGACGGCTTGTCCTCCACCTTGCCCGCCGGGTTCCCGTCGCCGTCCGGGTCGGACGTCATGCCGAGCGTGATGACGGTGCCCAGCACGGCCGCGAGCAGCGCGCCGGAGCCGACCGCCACCAGGTTGCGCCGGACCATGCTCCGGATGCCGCCGCCCTGCGCCCCGGCCCGCGGGAGCTGCTGGGTGACCAGGGTGTCGCCCGCGGGGACGTACGGCGCCGGCCCCTCCTGCCGTACCTCCGGCACCTCTTCCGCGGTCAGCGGGGGCAGCCCCGGCGTCTGGCCGGCGCGGTCGGCGAGCAGTGCCAGGGCGCGGCGGCCGGCGACCGTGCCCCGCTTGTCGGCGAGGGCACCGCGCAGCCCGCCCGAGGCCTCCAGCTCGGCACGGGCCCGGTCCAGCTGCCCGACGCACAGCGCCAGGATGCCCAACTCGTGGTGGAAATAGGCTTGTTCAGGTACCTCACCGGCCAGCCTGGAGGCTTCCGCACCGGACCGCAGGGCCCGTCCCCAGGCGCTCCAGTGCAGTCCGGCGGCGAAGGCGGGCGCGGCCGTGCGGGCCAGCCGTACGGCGCTGTTCTCCTCGCCCTCGGCGGTCGGGGAGGTCTGCGGCACGACGGCGGCCAGCGCGGCCAGGACCGCGTCGGCCTCCACGCTCACCCGTTCCGGGGTGACCGAGGGGTGCCCGGCCCACCAGGCGTAGTGCTGGGCGGCGGTGAGGGCGCGCTCGGCGGCGCCCTCGGCGTATCCGGCGGCCTCCAGCTGGGCCTGGACGCCGGCCGCGAGCCGGTAGCGGGAGCCGGCCGGGGAGACCAGGCCGCAGGCCGCCAGTTCGCCGAGAGCGGCGTCGGCGTGGGTGTCACCGACCAGGGCGGGCAGGTGCGCCTGGTGCGGTATCTCACCGCCGAGCGCGACCGCGAAGCGGAGGGCGGCACGGGCGGAGGGGCTGAGCCGGGAGGCGAGCAGCGGGGCGGGGGCCGCGGCCTCGCCGAGGGACGGCAGCGGAACGTCGTCCTCGACGGCCACGGGCAGGTCCACCGGCGGGCGTACGTCCTCGAAGACGCCGTACTCGTCCACCGCCCCGGCGCCGGCCCGCAGCCGGTCGCGCTGCCGGAGCAGGGCGCCGGCCTGGACGAAGCGCAGGGGCAGCCCCTCGGACTCGAACCACAGGTCCCCGGCCCAGTTGGCCTCGTCCTCGGTGAGTACCCGGCCGACGGTCCGCTCCAGGATCTCCACGCCGGCGGCGCGGTCGAGGCCGGCGAGGAAGACCTCCTCCACGTCCGACTCGGCGGAGGGCGCGGGCACGTCGGGGGTGGTGGCGAACAGGAACGCGCACTCGGGGGTGGCGTCGAGCAGTTCGTCCAGGGCGGCGCCGCCGAACTCCAGGTCGTCCAGGACGACGACCGCGCCGATCTCCTGGACGCAGGCGACCAGTTCGTCGTGGTCCGGGCGGTACCGGGGGGCGTCGTAGACGGCGTGGAACAGGTCGTGCAGCAGGTCGCCGGAGGACCGGTGGGTGCCGCTCAGGCGGACCACGCCGTCGGGGGCGAGGTCGAGGCAGTCCTCGGCGACCAGGTCGAGCAGCGCGGTGCGGCCGGAGCCGGCCGGGCCGGTGAGGCGGACCGAGCGGCCGCGGGCGAGGAGGCGGGTCAGGCGTTCGCGTTCGTCCTGGCGTTCCAGCAGGGACAGCGCGGGTTCGGCGGGGCCGGGCGGCACGGGCGGGCGGGCGGCGCGTTCGGCCTCGGCGCGCTCGTCGGCGGTGCGCTTGCGGGGCCTGCCGGGGCGTTCGGCCGGCGGGCAGGGCTCTATCTCGCTGCCGTCGACCGGGTTGACGGTCAGCTGGAGGTCACCGGTGACGAGCTGTGCCATGCGGGCGGGCGCGGGGGTGCCCGGGGCGAAGTCGGAGGTGAGGGGGTCCCGGGGCGGGCGGCGGCTGTGCGCCTGGCCGTGCTCCTCGGGTCCCGGGTTGATCGGGTCGATCGGGTCGATCGGGTCCATGGGTTCCAGCCCCCAAAAAGCGTCGTGTGCCCGTGTTGCGGCCCTCCCGGCCTTGTCGCACACCGCGCTGTCGCTTCTGGTCCGGGCCCGCTCGGTCGAGGGTTGCGAGTTGGCGGGCGACCGCACCCTAAACCTTCGCTCGGTGTCTCCGACAGGGCGGGGTGCCGTGCGGTCCGAGACGTCATGGTCTCGTGAGGATTGCCCCCGCCGTGCCCTTCGGCGTGTGTGCCCGGGTCTCTTCGGCCGCCCGGCTCACCTGCGGGTGCGCCTCACACCCGGGGCAGGGACTCCACTCCGATGCCGCCCTCGATGGCGAGGATGCGGTGCAGCCGGGTGGCCACCAGCAGGCGCTGCATCTGCGGGGGTACGTCCCGCAGCACCAGACGGCGCCCGCAGCGGCCGGCCCGCCGGTGGGCACCCATGATCACCCCGAGCCCGGTGGCGTCCCAGGAGTCCAGTTCGGACAGGTCGAGCACCAGGTCGCCGACTCCGGTGTCGACGGCCGAGTGCAGGGCCGTACGGGCGTCCGCCGCGCTGCGCACGTCGAGGCGGCCCCCGACGACCAGCTCGGCGTGGTCGCCCCTGATGTGCATATGCGCTCCCCGTTGAGTGCGGTTGGCGTACTCGGTGACGGTGCTGTGCAACGTCTGACTGTGCGGGTGACGGTACGGTTGCTGCTTGTAAGCGAACCGATACCGAATTCACCCCGGGGAGTGACACTCCCGGGGTGGTGGTGCGAGGCCGGGTTGACTCAGTACGTGTAGAAGCCCTGCCCGCTCTTGCGGCCGATGTCACCGGCATCCACCATCCGGCGCATCAGCTCCGGCGGGGCGAACTTCTCGTCCTGGGTCTCGGTGTAGATGTTGCCGGCGGCGTGCAGCAGGATGTCCACACCGGTGAGGTCCGTGGTGGCCAGCGGGCCCATGGCGTGGCCGAAGCCCAGCTTGCAGGCGAGGTCGATGTCCTCGGCGGTCGCGACGCCGGACTCGTAGAGCTTGACGGCCTCGACCACCAGGGCGGAGATCAGCCGGGTGGTGACGAAGCCGGCCACGTCGCGGTTGACGACGATGCAGGTCTTGCCGACGGACTCGGCGAACTCCCGTGCGGTGGCGAGGGTTTCGTCGCTGGTCTTGTAGCCGCGGACCAGCTCGACGAGCTGCATCATCGGCACCGGGGAGAAGAAGTGGACGCCGACGACCCGCTCGGGATGCTCGGTGGCCGCCGCGATCTTGGTGATCGGGATGGCGGAGGTGTTGGAAGCGAGTACGGCGTCCTTACGCACGATCTTGTCGAGCGCGCGGAAGATCTCGTGCTTGACCTCGAGCTTCTCGAAGACGGCCTCGACGACGATGTCGGCGTCGGCGGCGGCGTCCAGGTCGGTGGTCGGGGTGATGCGCGCGAGGGCGGCCTCGGCGTCCTCGGCCGCCAGCCTGCCCTTGCCGACGAACTTGTCGTAGCTGGCCTTGATGCCGTCGGTGCCGCGCTTCAGTGCCTCGTCGGTGACGTCCCGCAGGACGACCTCCCAACCCGCCTGCGCGGCGACCTGGGCGATGCCGGAACCCATGAGACCGGCCCCGATGACGGCGAGCTTCCGTGCCACTCCGACTCCCTGAACGCTATGGACATCTGCTTCTTCGGCGGACCATAGCGCCCCGGCGCCGCTGTGTGACCGGTAAGTAACGCGCGTCACGTCCCCTTCGACGCACATCACACCGGCAGGGGTCATTCCACGCCTCGGACGGCGTAGTTGAGCACCTTTTCGCTCAACAGGTCCTCGATGTCGTCCAGGAGGGCGAGTACCTCTCGTGATACTTCGGCCGGTTTGCGCCCCTTGACCATCTCGCGCCCGATGACCGCCATGACCGCGCCGTGGACCCAGCTGATCTGACCGGCCATCAGGTACGGCAGCTCGTCGCCGTCCGCGGCGCCGGTCTCCTCGCGCAGCACCTGTTCGAGGTTGCCCTGGACCTCCTGGGCGATCGCCCACAACCGGGAGCGCAGGGCGGGTGCTTCCTCGACGACCGTCATGAAGGACGCATATCCGGCGAACAGGCCGACCCGGGGCGAGACGGACTCGACCTCCTCGCGCAGCTCACGCAGGACCGCGACGGCGGCCGACTCCCCCTCGGGACGGCCGCGCACCCAGCGGGCCAGCCGGTCGACCACGCCGGCCGAGCGGTCGAGGAAGAGGTCCTCCTTGGCGGGGAAGTAGTTGTAGACCGTGTTGACGGAGACGTTCGCCGCCTCGGCGATCTCCGCGACCGTCACCGCTTCGAAGCCGCGCTCCAGGAACAGGCCCGTGGCGACATCCGAGATGTACTGCCGGGTCTGCCGCTTCTTCCGCTCCCTGAGCCCTTCTGCCATGCCCGCATCCTAACTTCGCTGGGCCAGCTGAAAACTTGGTGTCATTGCAAAATTTCAGGGACTCTGTTTTTCTGGGAGGCATGGCAGCAGTCATCAGCACGGCGGGCCTCGCCCGCACCTTCCAGACCAAGGCCGGCCCCGTCGACGCCGTCCGCGGCATCGACCTCACCGTCCGCGAGGGCGAGATCCTCGGCTTCCTCGGCCCCAACGGCGCCGGCAAGACGACCACCCTGCGGATGCTCACCACCCTGCTGAAGCCGACCGGCGGTGCGGCCACCGTGGCCGGGCACGACCTGGCGGCGGACCCGGCCGGAGTGCGCCGGGCCAGCGGATACGTCGCCCAGTCCGGCGGAGTCGACCCGCAGATCACCGTGCGGGAGGAGCTGGTCACCCAGGGCCGGCTGTACCGCCTGCCGAAGACCGAGGCGGTCGCGCGCGCCGGGGAACTCGCCCGCGAACTGGACCTCACCGACCTCCTCGACCGCAGGACCGGCGCGCTCTCCGGAGGCCAGCGGCGCCGCCTGGACATCGCGATGGCGCTCACCCACCGTCCGAAGGTGCTGTTCCTGGACGAGCCGACGACCGGCCTGGACCCCGGCAGCCGCGCCGACCTGTGGGACCTGGTCCGCCGGCTGCGCGACGAGCACGGTACGACCGTCGTCCTGACCACCCACTACCTGGACGAGGCCGACGCCCTCGCGGACCGCCTGGTGATCGTCGACCGGGGCACGGTCGCCGCCGAGGGCGCCCCGGGCGCGCTGAAGCTGACGTACGGCGGCTCGATCGACGCCTCGCTCCAGGACACGTTTCTCGCCGTCACCGGCCGGGGGCCCGCCCCGGCCGACTCCGCCCCCGTCGCCGTATAGGACCGCGAACATGCTTCTCCACGACACGGCCCTGATCTACGGCCGTTATCTCCGCCAGTCCCTGCGCTCCCGCTTCGCGCTGCTCTTCGGCGTGCTGACGCCCCTGCTCTACCTGCTCTTCTTCGGCCCCCTGCTGACCGGTCTGCCGCTGGGCGGACAGGGCAGTTCCTGGCAGGTGCTGGTCCCCGGACTGCTGTTGCAACTGGGCCTGTTCGGGGCCCTGTTCGCCGGGTTCACGGTCATCCTCGAAAAGGGGCAGGGGGTGGTGGAGCGGATGCGGGTGACCCCGGTCAGCCGGCTCGCGCTGCTGCTCGGCCGGGTGCTGCGGGACGCCACGGTGTTCGTCTTCCAGGCGGTGCTGCTGGTGCTGGCCGCGCTGGTGATGGGCCTGCGCGCGCCGCTGGCCGGCGTCCTGATCGGCTTCGCCTTCGTCGCGCTGCTCACGCTCTCGCTGGCCTCACTGTCGTACGCGCTCGGCATGAAGGTCCGCACCCCGCAGGAGTTCGGCCCGCTGATCAACATGGTGTCGATGCCGTCGATGCTGCTGTCCGGCCTGATGCTCCCGATGACCCTCGCGCCCGCCTGGCTGGACGTGCTCTCGCACTTCGTCCCGTTCCGCTATCTGGTGGACGCCGTCCGTGACGCGTACGTCGGTGAGTACACGAGCGCGCACATGCTCTACGGCGTCCTGGCCGCCGTCGGCTTCACGGCGCTGTCCGTGACGGCGGGCACACGGGTGTTCCGTACGACCGGGGCGTAACTACGCTGGGCACATGGTCAATCTGACGCGTATCTACACCAGGACCGGCGACCAGGGCACCACCAGCCTCGGCGACATGAGCCGGGTGCCCAAGACCGACCTCAGGATCTCCGCCTACGCCGACGCCAACGAGGCCAACGCGGTGATCGGCACCGCGCTGGCGCTGGGCGGTCTGGAGGAGGAGGTCGCCGCGGTCCTCACCCGTGTCCAGAACGACCTGTTCGACGTGGGCGCCGATCTGTCGACGCCGGTGGTGGAGAACCCGGAGTTCCCGCCGCTGCGGGTGGAGCAGTTCTATGTCGACCGGCTGGAGGCGGACTGCGACCGCTTCAACGAGCGGCTGGAGAAGCTGCGCTCCTTCATCCTCCCGGGCGGCACCCCGGGCGCGGCCCTGCTGCACCAGGCGTGCACGGTCGTACGCCGGGCCGAGCGCTCCACCTGGTCGGCCCTGGAGGTGCACGGCGAGACGATGAACCCGCTCACCGCGACCTATCTGAACCGGCTCTCGGACCTGCTGTTCATCCTGGCCCGCAGCGCCAACCGGGAGACCGGCGACGTGCTGTGGGTGCCGGGCGGGGAGCGCTGAGCCGGTCAGCGCTGCTTGGCCGGTTCCCGCTTCGGGAACAGCGTGTAGCTGGCGGCGATGAGCACGTTGATGCCGATCACCCAGAGCATGCGCGTCTGCCACGCCCGCAGGGATCCGGTGTCACCGTCGTCGCCGACGTACCAGACGGCGCCCTGGAGCAGGGCCATGGCGACCACGGACGCCAGGATCCAACGGCCCGCGACCTTCCACTCATGGACGGCGCGGGCCGTTCCGTACTTCGGGGGCCGCACGGGCGGCGGGCCGTCGGCGAAGCGGTGCGCCACCCTGGCGTCCGCCCACTTGACGGTGGAGTGGCCGAGACCGACGGTGAAGCCGATGTAGACCGCGGCGAGGCCGTGCCGCCAGTCCGGCTGGGCGCCGTTCTTGAGGTCGATCGCGGTGACGGTGAAGAGCACGACCTCCAGCAGCGGCTCGCACAGCAGCAGGGCCAGGCCGGTGCGCGGCATCCGCAGCGCGTACCGGAAGCCCAGTCCGGCCGCCAGCAGCACCCAGAACGCCACTTCACAGGCGATGATCAGTCCTACGACCACGGTTCGCTCCCCTCGTTCACCCTTCCAGGCTCCCGTGGGCCGGCGCGCGGATCATCGTCGCCGCTGACGAAACCGCCGTAAGCGAAAGTCGCAGTCGGGGACCCTCCCCCGGGCGCAGGCACAGCGGCCGGGGGCCGTGTTGGATGGGGGCATGCCCCTCGCACTCCCCCGCCCGCACCGCGACGACTGGCGCATCGCCGTGGGCGGGCTGGCCGGCGGGGTGCTGCTGTGGGCGCTGGGCATCCACCCCCGCGTCGACGGGGACGACCTCGTGCTGTGGCACGCGCCCTGGGCCCCGCTCGTACCGCTGGCGATGACGGCCGCCGGTGAGCCGCTGCGCCGCATCATGCCCCGCACCGGTCTGCTGACCGGCACGGTGGCGCTGGTCCTGGACACGGTGACGCTCGGCAGCATCGTCACGATCGTGCTGTACACCGACCTGATGTACGCGGCCGTGCTCTACGGCACACCGGCCGCCGCCCGCCGCATCCCCTGGGTCACGGGGATGCTGACGGTCGTCGCCGGGGTCGTACCCGCGGCGCTGTGGCGGGATCCGCAGGGGCTGCTCATCGGCGTGGGTGTCGGGGTGGTCGCGTTCGGGCCGGCCGCCACCGGGGTACTCGTGCGCGACCACCGCGACGCCGCCGAGGCGGCCCGGCTGCGCGCCGAACAGACCGCCCTGCTGGCCGAGATGGACCGCGCCCAGGCGGTCATCGGAGAACGGGCGCGGGTGGCACGCGAGTTGCACGACCTGGTCGCCAACCATCTGTCGGCGATCGCCATCCACTCCACCGCCGCGCTGTCCATCGACGATCCGGGCACCTCCCGGGAGGCCCTGTCCGTGATCCGGGAGAACAGCGTGGCGGGGCTGGCCGAGATGCGCCGGCTGATCGGCATCCTGCGGGACAGTTCCGGGGACCGGGAACCGGCCGCGTCCCCCACGCTGGACGGTCTCGGCGCCCTGGTCGACAGCGCCCGCGCCAACGGCCTGGAGGTCACGCTCGACGCCGGGCACGGCAAGGTCCCGGCGCCCGTCGAACTCGCGGCCTACCGGATCGTGCAGGAGGCGCTGACCAACGCGCTGAAGCACGCCTCCACGGGGTGCGTCCGGGTCACGCTCCGGCAGACGGACGGGACGCTGGACATCCGGGTGTCCAGCCCCTACCGGCCCGGCGACACCCCCCGCGCTCCCGGCGCCGGCCACGGTCTGACCGGGATGCGGGAGCGGACCGCTCTGCTCGGCGGCGCGTTCGAGGCCGGTCCCCGGGGCGCCCGGTGGACCGTCCGCGCCACGCTTCCGCTCACCGAAGGAGACCCCGCATGATCCGTGTCCTGGTCGCCGAGGACCAGTCCGCCGTCCGCGCCGGACTCGTCCTGATCCTGCGCAGCGCGCCGGACATCGAGGTGGTCGGCGAGGCGGAGGACGGTGAGCGGGCGGTCGAGCTGGCCCGGACCCTGCGGCCCGACCTGATCCTGATGGATGTGCAGATGCCCCGCCTGGACGGTGTGGCCGCGACCCGGCGGATCGTCGCCGAGCGGCTCGCCGACGTCCTCGTGCTGACCACCTTCGACCTCGACGAGTACGTGTTCGGGGCGCTGCGGGCGGGCGCGGCCGGGTTCCTGCTGAAGAACACCGAGGCGAGGGATCTGCTGGACGCGGTGCGGACGGTGGCGGGCGGGGAGGGGATCGTCGCGCCGGCCGTGACCCGGCGGCTGATCGCCGCGTTCGCGGCGGCACCGGCCCGGGAGGCGGGGGCCGATCCGGCGGTGCTGGAGAGCCTCACCCGGCGGGAGCGGGAGGTGCTGGGCCGTATCGGCGAGGGGCTGTCGAACGCGGAGATCGGGGCCCGCCTGGACATGGCGGAGGGCACGGTGAAGACGCACGTCAGCCGGTTGCTGGCCAAGCTGGAGCTGCGCAGCCGGGTGCAAGCGGCCGTGCTGGCCAGGGAGTTGGGGCTCTAGCGAGCCACCACCCGAAGTGGTCCAGACCTATTGACCTGTGGTCCAGACCTTTCTACCCTCGCAGCACCGTGGGGCGTGAAGGCTCAGTCATGCCCCTGACACCCCCGATGACGAGGGAGGCGCAGCATGCGCTTCAGACACAGAGCCGCGGCAGGGTTCGCGACCCTGTTGCTCCCCCTGGCCGGCCTGGTCGGTCTCGCGAGCCCCGCCCAGGCCGCGGCGAACGCCACCGCCACCTTCACCAAGACCAGCGACTGGGGCACCGGTTTCGGTGGCCAGTGGACCGTCAAGAACACCGGCTCCAGCAGCATCAGTTCCTGGACCGTCGAGTGGGACTTCCCCTCCGGCACGTCCGTCACCTCCGCCTGGGACGCGGACGTCACCGGCTCCGGCACCCACTGGACCGCCAAGAACAAGTCCTACAACGGCACCATCGCCCCGGGTGCCTCCGTCTCCTTCGGCTTCAACGGCGCGGGCTCCGGCTCCCCGTCCAACTGCAAGCTGAACGGCGACAGCTGCGACGGCACGACGGTCCCCGGTGACGCGGCCCCCTCCGCGCCCGGCACCCCGACCGCCTCCTCCGTCACCGACACCTCGGTGAAGCTCGGCTGGAGCGCGGCCACCGACGACAAGGGCGTCAAGAACTACGACGTCCTGCGCGACGGCACCAAGGTCGCCACGGTCACCACCACGTCGTACACGGACACCGGTCTGACCGCCGGCACCGACTACTCCTACACCGTGCAGGCCCGCGACACCGCCGACCAGACCGGACCGGTCAGCGGCGCGGTCAAGGTGCACACCACCGGCGGCGGCACCACTCCCCCGCCCACCGGCGACAAGGTCAAGCTCGGCTACTTCACCGAGTGGGGCATCTACGGCCGCAACTACAACGTCAAGAACCTGGTGACGTCCGGCTCCGCGGCCAAGATCACGCACATCAACTACGCCTTCGGCAACGTCACCGGCGGCAAGTGCGCGATCGGCGACTCCTACGCCGACTACGACAAGGCGTTCACCGCGGACCAGTCGGTCAGCGGCACCGCCGACACCTGGGACCAGCCGCTGCGCGGCAACTTCAACCAGCTGCGCCAGCTGAAGGCCAAGTACCCGAACATCAAGGTGCTGTGGTCCTTCGGCGGCTGGACCTGGTCCGGCGGCTTCGGCGATGCCGCGAAGAACCCGGCCGCCTTCGCCCAGTCCTGCTACGACCTGGTCGAGGATCCGCGCTGGGCCGACGTCTTCGACGGCATCGACATCGACTGGGAGTACCCGAACGCCTGCGGCCTGTCCTGTGACACCAGCGGCGCCGCGGCCTACAAGAACCTGATGGCCGCCCTGCGCGCCAAGTTCGGCTCCGGCAACCTGGTCACCTCGGCCGTCACGGCCGACGGCTCCGCCGGCGGCAAGATCGAGGCCGCCGACTACGCGGGGGCCGCCCAGTACGTCGACTGGTACAACGTGATGACGTACGACTTCTTCGGTGCCTGGGACGCCAAGGGCCCGACCGCCCCGCACTCCCCGCTCACCTCGTACACCGGCATCCCCAAGGCGGGCTTCACCACCGCCGACGCGATGGCCAAGTTCAAGGCGATCGGCGTCCCCGCCAAGAAGCTGCTCATCGGCATCGGCTTCTACGGCCGCGGCTGGACCGGCGTCACCCAGGACGCCCCGGGCGGCACCGCCACGGGCCCGGCGGCCGGCACCTACGAGCAGGGCATCGAGGACTACAAGGTCCTGAAGTCGTCCTGCCCGGCCACCGGCACCGTCGCCGGCACGGCGTACGCGCACTGCGGCAGCAACTGGTGGTCGTACGACACCCCCGCCACCATCGCCTCGAAGATGGCCTGGGCCAAGAACCAGGGCCTCGGCGGCGCGTTCTTCTGGGAGTTCAGCGGCGACACCAGCAACGGCGAACTGGTGAACGCCATCAGCAGCAACCTGTAAGAGCGAACAGCACCAAGCCGTCACCCTCCCTCGGACTTCGTCTGGGGGAGGGTGAACGTGGCTACGCCACGTTCACTCGCTGTCCGGGCGGGGCTGCCTCAAGCCACGCGAGAAAACCGGTGAGCGCGTCTTCGCTCATGGCCAGTTCCAGGCGCGTGCCCCGGTGCGTACAGGCCAGCACCACCGCGTCGGACAGCAGCGCCAGCTCCTCCTCGCCCTCGGGCAGCCGGCGGCCGGCCACCTCGATCTGCGCGCGCTCCAGGACGCGGCGGGGCCGGACGGCGTAGGAGAAGACCCGGTACCACTCGATGCGGTCGCCGTTGTAACGGGCGACGCCGTAGCTCCAGCCCTTGCCGCCCGCGTCCGGCTTCTCGCCCACGTCCCAGCGCAGCGAACAGTCGAAGGTCCCACCGGAGCGCTGGATGAGTCTGCGGCGCAGTCCGAACAGGAAGAGCCCCACCACCACGAGCGCGACCACGATCCCGCACACAGTCAGAGCGAGGACCATCGGCACCGACCTCCTCGTCTCCCCGGCAGCTGCGCTGCTCTCGTCACTGAGTAATGAAACCTAAAAAACACCCACATCTGCCTCAGCCGCGACCGGCACCGGATTGCTCCGGGCCGGCCGCGGCTGAGTGATGTCAACGTACCGCGCGGCTGGTTCAGCGCGCCGTCGCAGCGCGCAGTCGGACGTCCGCGCGGCGCTCGGCGGCGGCATCGCCCTCCGCCTTCGCGCGCTCCAGCTCCCGCTCCGTCCGCTGGACATCGATCTCGTCCGAAAGCTCGGCGATCTCGGCCAGCAGGGACAGCTTGTTGTCCGCGAACGAGACGAAACCGCCGTGCACCGCGGCGACGACCGTTCCACCTTCACTCGTACGGATGGTCACCGGGCCCGACTCCAGCACACCGAGCAGCGGCTGGTGACCGGGCATGACGCCGATGTCGCCGGAGGTGGTGCGCGCGACGACCAGGGTGGCCTCACCGGACCAGACCTGGCGGTCGGCGGCGACCAGCTCGACGTGCAGCTCAGCAGCCAAGAGTGGCTCCTCGGGTCACCACCCGGCAGGGGGTGCCGGGTGTTGGGGTCAATTCTAGAGGGCGTGGGAGAGGGGGCGGGACGCGCCCGCCCCCTCGGACGAACTCAGGGAGTTCAGGAGACGCCGAGCTCCTTGGCGTTGGCCTTGAGGTCCTCAATGCCACCGCACATGAAGAACGCCTGCTCGGGGAAGTGGTCGTACTCGCCGTCGCAGATCGCGTTGAACGCGGCGATCGACTCGTCGAGCGGCACGTCCGAGCCGTCCACGCCGGTGAACTGCTTGGCGACGTGGGTGTTCTGGGACAGGAAGCGCTCCACACGACGGGCACGGTGGACGACGAGCTTGTCCTCCTCGCCCAGCTCGTCGATACCGAGGATCGCGATGATGTCCTGGAGGTCCTTGTACTTCTGCAGGATCGTCTTCACGCGCATGGCCGCGTTGTAGTGATCCGCCGCGATGTAGCGCGGGTCCAGGATCCGGGACGTGGAGTCCAGCGGGTCCACGGCCGGGTAGATGCCCTTCTCGGAGATCGGACGGGAGAGCACCGTCGTCGCGTCGAGGTGGGCGAAGGTGGTGGCCGGGGCCGGGTCGGTCAGGTCGTCCGCGGGGACGTAGATCGCCTGCATCGAGGTGATCGAGTGACCACGGGTCGAGGTGATGCGCTCCTGGAGGAGACCCATCTCGTCGGCCAGGTTCGGCTGGTAACCCACGGCGGACGGCATACGGCCGAGCAGCGTGGAGACCTCGGAACCGGCCTGCGTGAAGCGGAAGATGTTGTCGATGAAGAACAGCACGTCCTGCTTCTGGACGTCACGGAAGTACTCGGCCATGGTCAGGCCGGCCAGCGCGACGCGCAGACGGGTGCCCGGGGGCTCGTCCATCTGGCCGAAGACCAGGGCGGTCTTGTCGATGACGCCCGAGTCCGACATCTCCTCGATGAGGTCGTTGCCCTCACGGGTGCGCTCACCGACACCGGCGAACACGGAGACACCGTCGTGGTTGTTGGCGACGCGGTAGATCATCTCCTGGATGAGCACCGTCTTGCCGACACCGGCACCACCGAACAGACCGATCTTGCCGCCCTTGACGTACGGGGTCAGCAGGTCGATGACCTTGACGCCGGTCTCGAACATCTCGGTCTTCGACTCGAGCTCGTCGAAGTTCGGCGCCTTGCGGTGGATGCCCCAGCGCTCACCGGTGTACTGCTCGTCGACGTTCAGCACCTCACCGAGGGTGTTGAACACCTTGCCCTTGGTGAAGTCGCCGACGGGCACCGTGATGGAATTGCCGGTGTCCGTCACCGCGGCCTGGCGGACCAGACCGTCGGTGGGCTGCATGGAGATGGTGCGGACCAGGCCGTCACCCAGGTGCTGGGCGACCTCCAGGGTCAGCGTCTTCTTCTCGCCGGCGTTGGCCGGGTCGGCCACCTCGACGTGAAGGGCGTTGTAGATCTCCGGCATCGCGTCGACGGGGAACTCCACGTCGACGACCGGGCCGATGACCCGGGCGACGCGGCCCGTAGCCGTCGCGGTCTCAACAGTGGTGGTCATTATCGGTCACTCCCCGCGGTCGCGTCGGCCAGGGCGCTGGCGCCACCGACGATCTCGCTGATTTCCTGGGTGATTTCGGCCTGGCGGGCCGCGTTGGCAAGACGGGAGAGCGTGTTGATCAGCTCACCCGCGTTGTCGGTGGCCGACTTCATCGCGCGCCGCGTGGCGGCGTGCTTCGAAGCGGCCGACTGGAGCAGCGCGTTGTAGATGCGGCTCTCCACGTAGCGCGGCAGCAGGGCGTCGAGGACGTCCTCCGCCGAGGGCTCGAAGTCGTACAGCGGGAGGATCTCGCCCTTCGGCGACACCTCCTCGGCGACCTCTTCGAGGCGCAGCGGCAGCAGCCGTGCGTCGAGCGCCGTCTGCGTCATCATCGAGACGAACTCGGTGAAGACGATGTGGAGCTCGTCCACACCACCCTCGGCCGTGTCCTTCTCGATGGCCTCGATCAGGGGCGCCGCGACCTTCTTGGCGTCCGCGTACGACGGCTCGTCGGTGAAGCCCGTGAACGACTCCGCGATTTTGCGCTCACGGAAGTTGTAGTGGGCGACACCGCGCCGGCCGACGATGTACGTGTCGACCTGCTTGCCCTCGCTCTCCAGGCGCTCGGTCAGCTGCTCCGCCGCCTTGATGGCGTTGGAGTTGAAGGCGCCGGCCAGACCGCGGTCGCTGGTGAGGAGCAGGACCGCGGCACGGACCGGGTTCTCCACCTCCGTGGTGAGCGGGTGCTTGGTGTTCGAACCCGTACCGACCGCCGTGACCGCACGCGTCAGCTCGGTCGCGTACGGCGTGGAGGCCGCCACCTTGCGCTGCGCCTTGACGACGCGCGAGGCGGCGATCATCTCCATCGCCTTGGTGATCTTCTTGGTCGCGGTGACGGATCGGATGCGACGCTTGTAGACCCGGAGCTGGGCTCCCATGAGTCAGGTCCCTTCCTTACGTCACTTGGCGGCAGCGGCCGGAGTGTCCTCGCCGAGCAGCTTGCCGTCCGAGGTCTCGAACTGCTTCTTGAACTCCGCCACCGCGTCGTCGATCGCCTGGATCGTGTCGTTCGACATCTTGGCGCCCTCGCGGATGGAGGTGAGCAGGCCCGCCTCCTTGCGGTGGAGGTAGTCCAGCAGCTCGCGCTCGAAGCGGCGGATGTCGGCGACCGGGACGTCGTCCATACGGCCGTTGGTGCCGGCCCAGACGGAGACGACCTGGTCCTCGGTGGCCATCGGCTGGTACTGGTCCTGCTTCAGCAGCTCGACCATGCGCGAACCGCGCTCCAGCTGCGCCTTCGAGGCCGCGTCCAGGTCGGAACCGAAGGCGGCGAACGCCTCCAGCTCACGGAACTGGGCGAGGTCCACACGGAGGCGGCCGGAGACCTGGCGCATCGCCTTGTGCTGCGCGGAACCACCGACTCGGGAGACGGAGATACCGACGTTCAGCGCGGGACGCTGACCGGCGTTGAACAGGTCCGACTCCAGGAAGCACTGGCCGTCGGTGATGGAGATGACGTTGGTCGGGATGAACGCCGACACGTCGTTGGCCTTGGTCTCGACGATCGGCAGACCGGTCATCGAGCCGGCACCCATCTCGTCGGAGAGCTTGGCGCAGCGCTCCAGCAGACGGGAGTGCAGGTAGAAGACGTCACCCGGGTAGGCCTCACGGCCCGGCGGGCGGCGCAGCAGCAGGGACACGGCGCGGTAGGCGTCGGCCTGCTTCGACAGGTCGTCGAAGATGATGAGGACGTGCTTGCCCTCGTACATCCACTGCTGACCGATGGCCGAACCGGTGTACGGCGCCAGGTACTTGAAGCCGGCCGGGTCGGACGCCGGGGCGGCGACGATGGTCGTGTACTCCAGGGCGCCGTTCTCCTCCAGCGCGCGGCGCACGCCGGCGATGGTGGAACCCTTCTGGCCGATGGCGACGTAGATGCAGCGGACCTGCTTCTTCGGGTCGCCCGAGCGCCAGTTGTCGCGCTGGTTGATGATCGTGTCGACGGCCAGGGCGGTCTTGCCGGTCTGGCGGTCACCGATGATCAGCTGACGCTGACCACGGCCGATCGGGGTCATCGCGTCGACGGCCTTGTAGCCCGTCTCCATCGGCTCGTGCACCGACTTGCGCTGCATGACCGTGGGGGCCTGCAGCTCCAGCGCACGGCGGCCGGACGTCTCGATCTCGCCGAGGCCGTCGATCGGGTTGCCGAGCGGGTCGACGACACGGCCGAGGTAGCCCTCGCCGACCGCGACGGAGAGGACCTCACCGGTGCGCGTGACCGGCTGACCCTCCTCGATGCCGCTGAACTCACCGAGGACGATGGCACCGATCTCGCGCTCCTCGAGGTTGAGGGCGAGGCCGAGGGTGCCGTCCTCGAACTTCAGCAGTTCGTTGGCCATGGCCGAGGGCAGGCCCTCGACCTTCGCGATGCCGTCGCCGGCAAGGGTGACCGTACCGACCTCCTCGCGCGAGGCCGCGTCCGGCTTGTACGACTGGACGAAGTTCTCCAGTGCGTCCCGGATCTCCTCCGGCCGGATCGTGAGCTCCGCCATCTGGGTTCCCTGCTCTCCTTGTTGGGCCCGAAGTTTCACTTTGGGGGGATGGGGACTCCCCCTGAAAAGAGGTGAATCCTCTGCACGGCCCAACCAGGGCCGTAAGTACGTACTGCTTTTCTCGAAATATCGAGGTGCTGCTAGCTCGCCATGCGGCGGGCGGCCTCGTCCAGCCGGTCCGCGATCGAGCCGTTGATGACCTCGTCACCGACCTGCACCCGGATGCCGCCGACGACCTCGGGGTCGACGTCGAGGTTCAGGTGCATCCGACGCCCGTAGAGCTTGGCCAGAGCAGCACCGAGGCGCTCCCTCTGCCCGTCGCTCAACGGCACCGCCGAGGTGACGACGGCGACCATGCGGTTCCGGCGCTCCGCGGCGAGCTTGGACAGGGACTCCAGTCCCGACTCCAGGCTACGTCCACGCGGCGCGGTCACGAGGCGCGTCACCAGACGCTCGGTGGCCGGCTTGGCCCGCCCGCCCAGCAGCCGGTTCAGCAGCTCGGACTTGGCCGAGGTGCCGGCGGCACGGTCGGTGAGCGCGGCGCGCAGCTCGGTGCTGGAGGAGACGATCCGGCCGAACCGGAACAGCTCGTCCTCGACGTCGTCGAGGGTGCCCGTCTTCTCCGCGGCCGTGAGGTCGGCGATGTCCGCCAGTTCCTCCAGCGCGTCCACCAGGTCGCGGGGCTGCGACCAGCGGGAGCGCGCCATACCGGACACCAGGTCGGCGGTGGCGCCGTTGACCTGGCCACCGATCAGACGCTGGACCAGCTCCGCCTTGGCCTCTGCGGGCTGCGCCGGGTCGGTGAGGACCCGGCGCAGGCCGGCCTCGCGGTCGAGCAGCGCGGTGACGGCCGCCAGCTCGTCGGCGAGCTGCGCGGCGTCCACGGACGTGGAGTCCGTCAGCGCGTCGAGACGCTCCCGTGCGGCTGCCAGGGCCTCGCGGCTCGCTCCGTTCATCGCGTGGCCTCGGCCTTCTCCTCGAGCTCGTCGAGGAAGCGGTCGATCACACGGCTCTGGCGGGCGTGGTCCTCGAGGGACTCGCCGACGAGCTTGCCGGCCAGTTCGGTGGCGAGCTTGCCGACGTCCTGACGCAGCGCGGACGCGGCGGCCTTGCGGTCGGCGTCGATCTGGGTGTGACCGGCGGCGACGATCTCCTCGCGCTGCCGCTGGCCCTCGGCCCGCATCTCGGCGATGAGCGCGGCACCCTGCTCCTGCGCCTCCTGGCGCAGGCGCGCGGCCTCGTGCCGGGCCTCGGCGAGCTGAGCCTTGTACTGCTCAAGGACGCTCTGGGCCTCGACCTTCATGGCGTCGGCCTCTTCGATGCCGCCTTCGATCGCCGCGCGACGCTCCTCCAGAACCTTGTTGATGTTCGGAAGCAGCTTCTTCCAGAAGAAGAAGAACACGATGGCGAAGGCGATGGTGCCGACGAGCAGCTCGGGACCGGCGGGGATGAGCGGGTTCTGCTCAGTCTCCTCGGCCGCCAGCTGTGCCAGGTTGGCGATCACATCAGTGCCTTTCGTCGAAACGTGTCGGTGGGTGGTTGATTACCGACCGAACACGAACGGCATAACGATGCCGATGAGGGCGAGCGCCTCACAGAAGGCGAAGCCCAGAATCTGGTTGGCGCGGATCAGGCCGGCAGCCTCGGGCTGGCGGGCGAGGGCCTGGGTGCCGTTACCGAAGATGATGCCGACGCCGACGCCGGGGCCGATGGCCGCAAGGCCGTAGCCGATGGAACCGAGGGAGCCGTGGACACCGGACTCGGCAGCGAGGGTCTGGAGAGCGGACATGCCGGTTCTTCCTTCTCTTTCATGGACCGGTGGGGGTTGGCCACCGGACGTCTGGGGGATACGGGGCGGGTGGTTCGGCTCAGTGGTGCTCGGCCAGAGCACCCTGAATGTAGGAGCAGGCGAGGAGCACGAAGACGTACGCCTGGACGGCCTGCACGAAGAGCTCGAAGAGGATCATGACGATGGTCATCACGAACGAGACGCCGGCCGCCGGGATCATGGTGCTGTTCATCAGGTACCAGGACGCGACGGTGAACATCACGAGCATCAGGTGACCGGCGAACATGTTGGCGAAGAGTCGCACCGCGTGCGTGAACGGGCGGACGAACAGGTTCGAGAGGAACTCGATGACCATGACGAGCGGCAGCACGGCGCCGAGCGACTTGTCGTAGCCCGTCACGTTCTTGAAGAAGCCGACGAAGCCGTGGCGCTTGAACGTCAGGCCGACCCAGAGGATCCACACGAGCGCGGCGAGGACCACCGGGAACGCGAAGACCGAGGCGACCGGGAACTGCGCCAGCGGGATCACGGACCAGATGTTCATGATCCAGATGAAGAAGAAGAGGGAGACCATGAGCGGTACCCACTTCTCGCCCTCGCGCTTGCCGAGGGTCTCGTACACGATGCCGCGGCGCACGAAGTCGTAGCCGGCCTCGCCGACCATCTGCAGCTTGCCCGGGATCACCTTGGCCTTGCCGAAGGCGGCCCAGAAGAACGTGACGACCAGGAGGCTGGTGATGAGCGCGAGCAGCATCACCTTGTTGAACTCGAAGCCGCCGACCGTGGCGAGCGGCTTGAACAAGAACGAGTGCAGGCCCGGAGCCGGGAAGCCACACCCGTTGTCGGACATGATCCGACAACTCCAGTCAAAGGCGAGCTGGGTCTGGTCAGCACTCACCGCGGGCTCCTTCGGCGTGACGCATGGGTACGGCAACCTCGTTGTGTCGGCGCGGCACGCGGCCGCGGATCGGCACCGGACTGGTGTTACGGATGTGGGGGCGGCTGGGGGGCATCGAGCCTCGCGATCGAGCAGGCGTCAGCTCAGATGCCCGCGCCCGCGATGCCGCAGTTGGCACCGGACGATAGCAGGAGATCTCACAAGCCTTTATCCCGCCCCTACCCCTCACTGCTTCGGCCCTGTCTTCTCGGGCTTCTCACTCTTCGCGGGGTCCGGGTCGATGTAGAAGATCTTGGCCTTCATGTGCGCGCGAGCCTGCGCGGCCATCCACACCACGGTCGCGGCGACGAGCGACGCGGCGAACGCCTTCGCGTTGAAGAGGGAGGTGTCCTTGAAAACAGCGACGAAGATCAGGAGGAGCAGCAGCTGGGCGACGTAGAGCATGAGCCCCATCGCCTGGAACAGCTGCGGGAGCGTTTTTGCCGTCCACTGCAGCACATAGAGGCCGATTCCCATGAACAGGATGGCCAGCACCGTACCGACGGCCGCACCGAGCGCACCCTTGCCCCCCGCGACCGCGGCGCTCACGGCGACGGCGATCGCACCCGCAGCCGCTGTGGGCACAGCGATCTGCAGAAGGTTCCGGGCGTCATTGGACGGCATGGCGGCAACTCCGCTTTCACAGGGGGCAGGTGTCGTCATGGACGAGCGTAGTCCCGGGTCGAGTGGTCGAGACCTCACACCTTCGGACCGTCGCACTCAGGTCCTCGGCTCTACCCCGGGTTCTCGTGAACCGTATCACAAACTATTTGATGAGGTCTTTACCTGGTTGGTGTGCTGGCTGTCACACATGAGAGTGACAGCGCGCGTCTGTGCAAAAACCGAGCCGTATTGTCTGGTATTGGGGGTCTTTGCTCCCCCACGACTTGGCAATGCTCTAGTCAGATTCTTACCTTGGCCGTCTCAACGACGATCGACGAAACGCGAACGAGCGCCGATCGCGGTGGCCCCGTTGACGCCCGAGACCCCGGCGGTGACCGGCGCCCGCTCCTCGGTCTCCGCGGCCTCCGTGGCGTCCGTGGCGTCCGGCTCGGCGGCCTCCGCCGCGACGGTTTCGGGAGCTTGGCGCCGCCTCCGGTACCGCGGCGGCACGAACCGCTGCGCCCACACCGGCACCCGCGGCCGGAAGCGCGGGAGCAGCAGCAGCACCAGCCCGATCGCGCTGAGGAAGACGATGCCCAGCACGATCCACATCGATGCCGAGTTGACCGAGTACGCGAGCGCCCCGAAGGCGATCAGGGCCGACCAGAAGTACATGATCAGCACGGCCCGGCTGTGCGAGTGGCCGATCTCCAGCAGCCGGTGGTGCAGGTGCCCGCGGTCCGCGGCGAACGGGGACTGGCCGCGCCAGGTGCGCCGGACGATCGCCAGGACCAGGTCCGCCGTCGGCACCGCGATGATCGTCAGCGGGAGCAGCAGCGGGATGTAGACCGGCACCGTCTGGTGCACGGCCGCCTTCTCCGAACCCGCGTAAAGGTTCAGCGCGTCCGGGTCCACCTGGCCGGTGATGGAGATCGCGCCGGCCGCCAGCACCAGGCCGATCAGCATCGAGCCCGAGTCGCCCATGAAGATCCGCGCGGGATGCATGTTGTGCGGCAGGAAGCCCAGGCACATGCCCATCAGGATCGCCGCGAACAGCGTGGCGGGGGCGGCGGCCTCGATGCCGTACGACACCCAGACGCGGTAGGCGTACAGGAAGAACGCGGCCGCCGCGATGCACACCATGCCGGCGGCGAGGCCGTCCAGGCCGTCCACGAAGTTCACCGCGTTGATCGTGATGACCACCAGGGCCACCGTCAGCAGCGTGCCCTGCCACTGGGTCAGGGCGACGTTGCCCACGCCCGGGACGGGCAGCCACAGGATCGTCAGACCCTGCATGACCATCACGCCCGCGGCGATCATCTGACCGCCCAGCTTGATCAGCGCGTCGATCTCGAACTTGTCGTCCAGGACGCCGATCAGCCAGATCAGGGCCGCGCCCGAGAGCAGCGCCCGCGGCTCGTTGGACTTGGCGAAGACCTCGTTGAGGTTGGCCAGGTGGTCCGCGACCAGCAGGCCCGCGCACAGCCCGAAGAACATCGCGATACCGCCGAGGCGCGGAGTGGGCTCCCGGTGCACGTCCCGGGCCCGGATCTCCGGCATCGCCCCGGCCACGATCGCGAACTTCCGTACCGGCCCTGTCAGCAGATACGTCACCGCGGCCGTGATGCAGAGCGTCAGCAGGTATTCACGCACGGGCTTCCCCACAGGTCTCGCTGGCCATCACAGCCACACACCCTAGCGACGGATGCATATGGATGAGGACTGCCGGGTAGCGACGATGGTTGCACGCAAGGCTGTGTGCCCCGCTCCGCGGCGGTCCGTGAAGGTCCACAACGGGACACATCAGGGTGTACGGAACTCCGCCTACCCCTGCTCAACCGGGATACGGCGGAAACTGGCCGGTGAGTGCGCGCACCTCCTCCCGCGCCGCGGCCGGCTCCGTCGCGCCCCGCACCACGGCCGCCAGCAGCGCCGCGATCCGCACCATCTCCGGCTCGCCCATGCCTTGGGTGGTCACCGCGGCCGTGCCCAGGCGCAGCCCGCGGCCGTCGCCGTGCGGCAGCACACAGCAGTCCAGCACCAGGCCGGCCGCCAGCAGCCGGCCGCGCGCGGTGCGGCCGTCCACGCCGAGCGGCGCCGGGTCAGCGGTGATCAGGTGGGTGTCCGTGCCGCCGGTGGTGACGACCAGCCCCTCCGCGGCCAGGTGACCGGCCAGCACCCGCGCGTTGGCGACCACCTGATGGGCGTACACGGTGAAGGCCGGCGTCGCCGCCTCGCCGAACGCGACGGCCTTGGCGGCGATGGTGTGCATCTGGGCGCCGCCCTGGGTGAAGGGGAAGACGGCCCGGTCGACGCGCTCGGCCAGCTCGGCGCCGCACAGGACCATCCCGCCGCGCGGACCGCGCAGCACCTTATGGGTGGTCGCGCACACGATGTCCGCGTACGGCACCGGGTTGGGCGCCGCTCCCCCGGCGACCAGCCCGATCGGATGGGCCGCGTCCGCGATCAGATACGCCCCGACCTCGTCCGCGATCTCGCGGAACAGGGCGTAGTCGATGTGGCGGGGGTAGGCGATGGAGCCGCAGACGATGGCCTTGGGCCGGTGGTTCCGGGCCAGGTGGCGCACCTGGTCGTGGTCGATCAGCCCGGTCTCCGCGTCGACGCCGTAGCCGACGAAGTCGAACCAGCGGCCGGAGAAGTTCGCCGGTGAACCGTGCGTGAGATGGCCGCCGTAGGGCAGGCCGAGGGCGAGGACGGTGTCGCCGGGACGCAGCAGGGCCGCGTAGGCGGCCAGGACGGCCGAGGAGCCGGAGTGCGGCTGGACGTTGGCGTGCTCGGCGCCGAAGAGGGCCCTGGCCCGGTCGACGGCGGCGCGTTCCGCGACGTCGACGATCTCGCAGCCGCCGTGGTGCCGGGCGCCCGGGTAGCCCTCGGCGTACTTGTTGGCGAGCGCCGAGCCCAGCGCGGCGAGCACGGCCGGCGAGCAGAAGTTCTCGGCGGCGATCAGCTGGAGCGTCGTGGACTGCCGCGTCAGCTCCCCGAGCAGGATCTCGGCCATCGCCGGGTCCTGCCGCCGCAGGACATCGGTCTCGTGAGCGGTGGTGACCGACATGACGGGCTCCGGGCGGTCGACGGTGACGTATCCCCAATGTAGGCCCGGGCTACGGCGGACGCGCGACCGTTACGTCCTTCGATGTCCGCTTGGCCCGCCTGTCCCGTCGAGAGGCCCTAGGTGTGCGCGCGTACGCCTGTCAGCGCGGTGACGACCGGGTCCAGCGCGTCCCGTATCTCGTCGCCGATGGACCGGAAGAAGGGCAGCGGGGCGCCGTAGGGGTCGTACACCTCGTCCGCCTCGGCGGTCGGGGCGAGCAGCCAGCCGCGCAGCGCCGCCGCCGCGCGCACCAGCGCCCGGGCACGCATGACCACCCCGTCCTCGAGCGGCGGCAGCGTGGCCGGGTCTATGGCCCGGACCAGGCGGGTGAACTCCTTCAGGGTGAAGGTGCGCAGGCCCGCCGAATGGCCCATGGAGATGACCTGGGCGCGGTGGTCGCGGGTGGCGGTCAGCACCAGGTCGGCCGTGATCACGTGCTCGTCCAGCAGCTCCCGGCCGACGAAGCCGGTGGCGTCCGCGCCGAACTCGCCCAGCACGGTCTCCGCGTTGGCCTCCATGGGCGCGCCCTCGTGCCCCCACGTGCCGGCGCTCTCCACGACCAGCCCGCCGCCGAGCACGCCGAGCCGCTCCGCGACGAAGTGGCGGGTCAGCCGCTCGGTGATGGGCGAGCGGCACACATTGCCGGTGCTGACGTGGAGGATGCGGAAGCTGTCGCGGGGAAACCCGAACGTCGTCGTCTCCTCCGCGCTGAAGCGCCCGTCGCCGCCTATGCCACGCCCCGCTTCAGGGGCCGTCAATTCGCCACCTCAAGGTCGGGTACGACCTTGCGCAGCTCCTCCGCGGAGAGCGCGCCCGCGCGCAGCAGCAGCGGCACCTCGCGGGAGACGTCCACGATGGACGACGGGACGTTGCCCGGGGTGGGGCCGCCGTCGAGGTAGACGGAGACGGAGTCGCCGAGCATCTCCTTGGCCGCGTCGCAGTCCTCCGGCGCCGGGTGGCCGGTGAGGTTGGCCGAGGAGACGGCCATCGGGCCGACCTCGGTGAGCAGCTCGATGGCGACCGGGTGCAGCGGCATGCGCACGGCGACCGTGCCCCGGGTGTCGCCGAGGTCCCACTGCAGCGACGGCTGGTGCTTGGCGACGAGCGTCAGGGCGCCCGGCCAGAACGCATCGACCAGCTCCCAGGCCAGCTCGGAGAAGTCCGTGACGAGACCGTGCAGGGTGTTCGGGGAGCCGATGAGGACAGGCGTGGGCATGTTGCGGCCCCGGCCCTTGGCCGCGAGCAGGTCGGTGACCGCCTCCGAGGAGAACGCGTCGGCGCCGATGCCGTACACCGTGTCGGTCGGCAGCACCACCAGCTCGCCCCGGCGGACGGCGGACGCGGCCTCGCGCAGACCCGTCACGCGGTCGGTCGCGTCGTTGGTGTCGTATCGCCGTGCCATGTCTAGCGGGCCTCCTCGTACACGTACTGCGGGGTTGAAGTCTGCGGGGCGGTCACGGCAGCGCCTTGCGGGCGGTGGCGAAGCGTGGCCGGTTGTTGAGGTCGGGGTGGTCGGCCGCGTCGGCCCAGCCACGCTCCTCGGTGAAGATCCACGGCACCTGGCCGCCCTGGGTGTCGGCGTGCTCGATCACGACGACTCCGCCGGGACGCAGCAGCCGGTGCGCGGTGCGTTCGATGCCCCGGATGAGGTCGAGTCCGTCCTCGCCGGAGAACAGCGCCAGCTCGGGGTCGTAGTCGCGGGCCTCGGGGGCGACGTACTCCCACTCGGTGAGCGGGATGTACGGCGGGTTGGAGATGACGAGATCGACCTGGCCGTCGAGGTCCGGGAAGGCGGTGAGGGCGTCACCCTGGCGCAGGTCGACCCGCGACCCGGCGACGTTCTTCCGCGTCCACACGAGGGCGTCCTCGGACAGCTCCACGGCGTGCACGCGGGAGCGCGGGACCTCCTGGGCGAGGGCGAGCGCGATGGCGCCGGAGCCGGTGCACAGGTCGACGATGCACGGCTCGACGACATCCATGGCGCGGACCGCGTCTATGGCCCAGCCGACCACGGACTCGGTCTCCGGCCGGGGCACGAACACCCCCGGGCCGACCTGGAGTTCCAGGTACCGGAAGTAGGCCCGCCCGGTGATGTGCTGCAGCGGCTCGCGCTGCTCGCGCCGGGCGATGACCTCCCAGTACCGGGCGTCGAAGTCGGCGTCCTTCACGGAGTGCAGTTGGCTGCGCTTCACGCCGTGCACGAACGCGGCCAGCTCCTCCGCGTCGGTGCGCGGCGAGGGCACGCCGGCGTCGGCCAGCCGCTGGGTGGCCTGGGCCACCTCGGCGAGCAGCAGGTTCACGCGAGTCCTCCGTGTCGTACTGGTGCGTACGTGTGTTACGCGGCGGCGAGCTTCGCCGCCGAGTCGGCGTCGACACAGGCCTGGATCACCGCGGCGAGGTCGCCGTCGAGGACCTGGTCCAGGTTGTACGCCTTGAAGCCGACTCGGTGGTCCGAGATGCGGTTCTCCGGGAAGTTGTAGGTGCGGATCTTCTCGGAGCGGTCGACGGTGCGGACCTGGCTGCGGCGGGCGTCGGCGGCCTCCCTCTCCGCCTCCTCCTGCGCCGCGGCGAGCAGCCTGGAGCGCAGGATACGCAGAGCCTGCTCCTTGTTCTGCAGCTGGCTCTTCTCGTTCTGGCAGGAGGCCACGACCCCGGTCGGGATGTGCGTGATGCGCACGGCGGAGTCGGTGGTGTTCACGGACTGGCCGCCCGGCCCGGAGGACCGGTAGACGTCGATGCGGAGGTCGTTCGGGTTGATCTCGACGTCGACCTCCTCCGCCTCGGGCGTGACCAGGACGCCGGCCGCGGACGTGTGGATACGGCCCTGGGACTCGGTCGCCGGCACACGCTGCACGCGGTGCACACCGCCCTCGTACTTCAGCCGGGCCCAGACGCCCTGCCCGGGCTCGGTCGCCCCCTGGCCGCCCTTGGTCTTCACGGCGACCTGGACGTCCTTGTAGCCGCCCAGTTCGGACTCGGTGGCGTCGATGATCTCGGTCTTCCAGCCGACGCGCTCGGCGTAGCGCAGGTACATGCGCAGCAGGTCACCGGCGAACAGCGCCGACTCGTCGCCGCCCGCGCCCGCCTTGATCTCCAGGATGACGTCCTTGTCGTCGCTGGGGTCGCGCGGGACGAGCAGCAGGCGCAGCTTCTCGGTCAGCTCCTCGCGCTGCTTCTCCAGCACCTTGACCTCGGCGGCGAAGTCGGGGTCGTCGGCGGCGAACTCGCGCGCGGTCTCGATGTCGTCGCCGGTCTGCTTCCAGGAGCGGTACGTGGCGACGATCGGGGTGAGCTCGGCGTAGCGCTTGTTCAGCTTGCGCGCGTTGGCCTGGTCGGCGTGGACCGACGGATCGGCGAGCTTCTTCTCCAGGTCGGCGTGCTCGGCGACGAGTTCCTCGACGGCCTCGAACATCTTGGGCTCCTGTACTGCGGTGAAGGGAAGGACGGGCGACCAAAAACGCCGGTCCCGGGCACACCCCCGTGAAGGGCGCGACCGTGGACCGGCGAAATGGGGCTCGCTACTTCTTGGAGCCGGCAGCCTTGCCGAAGCGGGCCTCGAAGCGGGCCACACGGCCACCGGTGTCGAGGATCTTCTGCTTGCCCGTGTAGAACGGGTGGCACTCGGAGCAGACCTCGGCCCGGACGGTGCCGGACTCGATGGTGCTGCGGGTGGTGAACGACGCGCCACAGGTGCAGCTGACCTGCGTCTCGACGTACGCGGGGTGGATGTCGCGCTTCAAGGTGTCTCCTAGATTCCGGGAGGGCGCCGGGTCGCCGCCGCGGGATGCGGGAGCGTGAACCGGAGCCGACGTACCAGTCTGCCAGGACTGGGCCCATCCACCCAAACCGGGGGTGCGGTTGTTCTATTCCTGGGGGTGAGCGGTCAGCTCACGACGCCCTTGGCCTCGCCGGTGGCCGTGCCCTCGGTGGCCGACGCCGGGATCGGCCCGTCGTTCTTCAGGGCGTTCCACACCAGCTGGGCCTTCGCCTTCGCCAGGAGGACCCGGTTGGGGTTGGCCGGGTCGTACTCCACCGGCATCGTGACCATCTTCATGTGGGACGAGCCGATGCCCTTGAGGCCGCCCGCGAAGTCCATCAGGGCGTTGACCGAGCCGAGCTCGGAGTCGGTGGTGACGGCCTTGGTGGCGGTGTCGGCGAGGTCGTACAGCTTCTTCGGGTTCGAGAAGACACCGACGTGCTTGACCTGGTCGATCAGCGCCTTGATGAAGGCCTGCTGGAGCTGGATGCGGCCGAGGTCGGAGCCGTCGCCGACGCCGTGCCGGGTGCGGACCAGGCCGAGGGCCTGCTCGCCGGTCAGGGTGTGCGGGCCGGCCTTGAGGTCCAGGTGGCTCTGCGGGTCGCGGATGTCCTTCGTCGTGGTGACCCGGACGCCGCCGAGGTCGTCGATGAGCCTCTGGAAGCCCTCGAAGTCGACCTCCAGGTAGTGGTCCATGCGGATGCCGGTGATGGACTCCACGGTCTTCACCGCGCAGGCCGCGCCGCCGGTGGAGTACGCCTCGTTGAACATCACGCCGGACGCGGCGGAGTGCGCGGTGCCCTGGGTGTCGGTGCACTGGGGGCGGTCGACGAGGGTGTCCCGCGGGATCGAGACCACGCTGGCCTTCTCGTGGCCTTCGTACACATGGACGATCATCGCCGTGTCGGAGCGGGCGCTGCCGTCGTCCGTGCCGCCGCCGAGCTTCTTGTTCTTGCCGGAGCGGGTGTCCGAGCCCAGGACCAGGATGTTCTCCGAGCCGTTGTCGATCTTCGTGGGCCGGTCGGTGCCGAGGGCCTGGTTGATGTCGACGCTGTGGATGTTGCCGTTGAGCTTGAAGTACACGTACCCGGCGCCGGCCCCGCCCAGCACGACCACGCCCGCGGCCGTCCAGGCCGTCGCGCGCATGGCCTTGCGGCCCGTGCTGGGGGCCTTGCGGCGGCGCCCCCTGCCCCGGCGGCGGGGTTCGATCGTGCCCGGCTCGGCTATGGCGGGCTCGGGCGTGCTCTCGGCGGCCACTTCGCTCCTAGGTCTCGGCGGTCGGATACCCCCTGCGTTCAGGGTCGGGCGCGGTTGTCACCGCTCCATCGTCGCTCTGCCTGATCAGACGGAGAAACTCGGGAAAGGGTTGCACAACGCACAGTGTCCATCGCGTACAGCGATGGACACCGTGCGTAGTCGCTCGGTATGAGTTCACCGCGTTCACCTGCGGCTTCGGCTCCCGCGGTGGTACGCCGGGACGCCGGTGCCCCGCGCGCCCTTTGTGGCAGAGATCTCGCTCATGGCCGTTACGGCGCCCTTGTACGGATACGGGGGCATGAACACGGGGGCATAAAAGGGGCCGCCCCCCGTCGTTTCCGACGGGGGGCGGCCTCGACGTCCGGGACGCGGGAGAACCACGCGACCGGGCGCGATCGCCTCAGCGGCGCCCTGTCACTCAGTCACCGTTGCCCGGCGTCGGCGTCGTCTTCTGGATCTGCATCAGGAACTCGCCGTTCGACTTGGTCTGCTTCATCTTGTCGAGAAGCAGCTCGATCGCCTGCTGCTGGTCCAGCGCGTGCAGGACGCGGCGGAGCTTCCAGACGACCGCCAGCTCCTCGTTGCCGAGCAGGATCTCTTCCTTACGGGTGCCGGACGCGTCCACGTCCACCGCCGGGAAGATGCGCTTGTCGGCGAGCTTCCGGTCGAGCTTGAGCTCCATGTTGCCGGTGCCCTTGAACTCCTCGAAGATCACCTCGTCCATGCGGGACCCGGTGTCCACCAGGGCGGTGGCGAGGATGGTCAGCGAGCCGCCGTCCTCGATGTTGCGGGCCGCACCGAAGAAGCGCTTCGGCGGGTACAGCGCGGTCGAGTCGACACCACCGGACAGGATGCGGCCGGAGGCCGGAGCCGCCAGGTTGTAGGCACGGCCCAGACGCGTGATGGAGTCGAGCAGCACGACCACGTCGTGGCCCAGCTCCACCAGGCGCTTGGCGCGCTCGATGGCCAGCTCCGCGACCGTGGTGTGGTCCTCGGCCGGACGGTCGAAGGTCGAGGAGATGACCTCGCCCTTCACCGACCGCTGCATGTCGGTGACCTCTTCCGGACGCTCGTCGACGAGGACGACCATCAGGTGGCACTCGGGGTTGTTGTGCGTGATCGCGTTGGCGATCGCCTGCATGATCATGGTCTTGCCGGTCTTCGGCGGGGCCACGATCAGACCGCGCTGGCCCTTACCGATCGGCGACACGAGGTCGATGATGCGGGTGGTGAGCACGCCCGGGTCCGTCTCCAGGCGGAGGCGGTCCTGCGGGTAGAGCGGGGTCAGCTTGTTGAACTCCGGTCGGCCGCGGCCGTGTTCGGGCGCCATGCCGTTGACGGAGTCCAGGCGGACCAGCGCGTTGAACTTCTCGCGGCGCTCGCCCTCCTTCGGCTGGCGGACCGCACCGGTGATGTGGTCACCCTTGCGCAGGCCGTTCTTGCGGACCTGGGCGAGGGAGACGTACACGTCGTTCGGACCCGGCAGGTAGCCGGAGGTCCGGATGAAGGCGTAGTTGTCGAGGATGTCCAGGATGCCCGCGACCGGGATCAGGACGTCGTCCTCGGCGACCTGCGGCTCGGCGATCTCGTCGCGGCCGCGACGGCCACGGCGGTCGCGGTAGCGGCCACGACGGCCACGGCGGCCGCCCTCGAAGTCGTCGTCGTCCTGCGGGCCGGCGTTGCGGTCCTGACGGCCGCCGCCCTGCTGCTGGCCCTGCTGCTGACGGTCCTGACGGCCGCCGCCCTGCTGGTCGTCGCCCTTGCCGCGGCGGTCGCGGTCGCGGTCCCGGCCGCGCTCGCGGCGGTCACGGCGGCCACGGCCCTCGCCGTCACCGGCGTCGCCCTTCGCCTCGCCCTGCTGCTGCGCGGGCGTCTCGGCCTTGGGCTCGGCCTTCGCCTCGGCGGCGACGGTCTCGGCACCGCCCTGGGCCGGGCTGCCCGCCTCGGCCGTGGCGCGGCGGCGACGGCGCTCGATCGGCGCGTCGTCGGAGGCCGGCTGGCCGGGAATCTCGATCTGCTGCTGGGCCACGGCCTTCTCGGCGGGAGCCTCGGCCGCCTTCGCCGCCTTCTTCTCGGCGTCCTCGCCGGTGCGGGCCTTGGAGGTGGCCCGGCGCTTCGGCTTGGTCTCGGTGGCGGCATCGGCCTTGGGGGCGGCCGCCCCGGAGGAGGCGCCTCCGCCGGCGGCCTGCGCCTCCTTGATGACCTCGATCAGCTGGCTCTTGCGCATCCGCGCGGTGCCCCTGATGCCGAGGCCCGAGGCAACCTGCTGCAGCTCGGCCAGCACCATGCCCTCGAGGCCGGTACCACGGCGCCGCCGGGAGCCGGCACCGGTGGCAGGCGCGGAGGCGTCCGTGGCGGGCGCGGCAGCGGTCTCCTCGACACGTGCGCCCATCAGATCGGTGGTGTCGCTCACGAAGGGTCCTTCCCTGGAGCGGACGTCGGCCTGTCTGGCTCGGCGACCGGTTGTGCTGTCCGGCTACGGTCCTGTCTTCTGCGAACCGTGCCGGGGCGGTGGTCCGCCAAAGCGGCGGAGGAAATGTGCGGTGATGGCGCTTCCGCGAGTCGTGGCATCCAGTGTCACGTGGCGTGGGAGCACCGATTCCGGAGTGTGCCCGGCGGCCCGCTCAGTGCCCGCATACGACGTACTGCCCAGGTACGGCGCAAGGAACACGGAGTGGCGCGGGAGACTCCCGGAAGAATGTCTGTCCCGGACGGGGACACAAAGCACCTCGCCACGGTGGGGTCGGGTGCAGACTTGAGGTTAACACTACCGGATCCAACAAACATTCCCCCTCTCATATCCGGCAACCGTGTGTCAGGGCGCAAGCGGCAGCACGCTCGCTCCCTGGACATCCAGGTCCAGCCGGTTGGCGGCCCAGCCCTCACCCGCGAGGTGGGACACCTTGTCCGCGCTCTCGGCGTCGGCGAGGGCCATGACGGTGGGACCGGCGCCCGAGATCACGGCCGGGATGCCGTCGGCGCGCAGCCGCTCCACCAGCGCGGCGCTCTCCGGCATGGCCGGGGCGCGGTACTCCTGGTGCAGGCGGTCCTCGGTGGCGGGCAGCAGCAGCTCGGGGCGCCTGGTCAGGGCCTCGACGAGCAGGGCGGCCCGGCCCGCGTTGGTGGCGGCGTCGACGTGCGGCACGGTGCGCGGGAGCAGGCCGCGCGCGGTCTCGGTCAGTACCGGCTTTCCGGGCACGAAAACCACCGGAACGATGGAATCGTGCGGGTCCATCCTGATGGCCCGGGCATTGCCGGCCTCCATCCAGGACAGGGTGAATCCGCCGAGCAGACAGGCGGCCACGTTGTCCGGGTGGCCCTCGATCTCGGTGGCCAGCTCCAGCAGCGCGGCGTCGTCCAGACGGGCCTCACCGCCTATGGTCACGGCGCGGGCGGCGACGATGCCGGCGCAGATGGCGGCGGAGGAGGAGCCCAGGCCCCGGCCGTGCGGGATGCGGTTGGCGCAGACGATCTCCAGGCCGCGGGGCTGTCCGCCGAGCAGGTCGAAGGCGGTGCGCAGGGAGCGGACGAGGAGGTGGCTCTCGTCGCGCGGGAGGGTTTCGCCGCCCTCGCCCGCGATGTCGATGTGCAGCCCGGAATCGGCCACCCGGACGACCACGTCGTCGTAGAGCCCCAGCGAGAGGCCGAGGGCGTCGAAGCCCGGGCCGAGATTGGCGCTGGTGGCGGGAACGCGCACCCGGACGGCGGCGGCGCGGAAGGCTGGACCGGCCATCGCTCGAAGACTCTCCTTGAGCTGCGTGACGGTCGAATGACGCTCGAGGGATTCGATGGTCATTCGGTGGACTGCCGATGACTGACGTACGAGGACCCGTCGGGCCGCGGAGACGGCGCGGCGCCGTGCCATACGCGAGGGCATATGCGGTAGGCGGGTTCGCTACAGCCTATCGAAGGAAGGTTCTGTGGCGACATAGGGCGCACAGGAGGCGCACGATGCGTGTCGTAAGCCCCCTGTGCCCCGTGTCAGGGACGACCCGGATTCCGGGCCGTTCAGGCGAGGCCGAGGCGCTCGGCCGCGGTGGCCGCGTCGACCGGGACGGTGACCGGCTGCGGGGCACCGGCGACGGCCCAGTCGGGGTCCTTCAGGCCGTTGCCGGTGACGGTGCAGACGATGCGCTGGCCCGGGTCGACCTTGCCCTGCTCCGCGGCCTTGAGCAGGCCGGCCACGGAGGCGGCGGAGGCGGGCTCCACGAAGACGCCCTCCTGCGCGGCCAACAGGCGGTAGGCGCGCAGGATCTCACGGTCCGTCACCTCGTCGATGGCGCCGCCGGACTCGTCGCGGGCGGCGAGGGCGTAGCTCCAGGAGGCGGGGTTGCCGATGCGGATGGCGGTGGCGATGGTCGACGGGTCCTTGACGACCTCGCCGCGCACGATCGGGGCACTGCCGGACGCCTGGAAGCCCCACATCCGGGGGGTCCGGGCGGCGACGCCGTCGGCGGCGTACTCCTTGTAGCCCTTCCAGTAGGCGGTGATGTTGCCCGCGTTGCCGACCGGGAGGACGTGGATGTCGGGTGCGTCGCCGAGCATGTCCACGATCTCGAAGGCGGCCGTCTTCTGGCCCTCGATGCGCACCGGGTTGACCGAATTCACCAGCGCCACGGGGTAGTTCTCGCTCAGGGCCCGGGCGAGCGTGAGGCAGTCGTCGAAGTTGCCGTCGACCTGGAGGATCTTCGCGCCGTGCACGAGGGCCTGGCCCATCTTGCCGAGGGCGATCTTGCCCTGCGGCACCAGCACGGCGGACACCATGCCGGCCCGTACCGCGTACGCGGCGGCCGAGGCGGAGGTGTTGCCGGTGGAGGCGCAGATGACGGCCTTCGCCCCCTCCTCCTTGGCCTTGCTGATGGCCATGGTCATGCCGCGGTCCTTGAAGGACCCGGTGGGGTTCGCACCCTCCACCTTCAGGTGGACCTCACAGCCCGTGCGCTCGGAGAGCACCTGCGCGGGCACGAGGGGCGTGCCGCCCTCGCGGAGCGTCACGACCGGTGTGGTGTCGGATACCGGCAGCCGGTCCCGGTACTCCTCGATGATTCCGCGCCACTGGTGGGTCATTGCTGGTTACTCTCCTTCAACCCGCATGATGCTGGCGACACCCCGCACGGTGTCGAGCTTGCGCAGTGCCTCGACGGTCCCGGACAGGGAGGCGTCGGAGGCCCGGTGGGTGACGACGACGAGGGAGGCCTCGCCGTCCTTGCCCTGCTGCCGAACGGTGTCGATCGACACCCCGTGCTCGGCGAAGACGGTCGCGACCTGGGCGAGCACGCCCGGTTTGTCCGCGACGTCCAGGCTGATGTGGTAGCGCGTGACGACCTCGCCCATCGGGGAGACGGTCAGGTCGGCGTACGCCGACTCGCCCGGCCCGGTGGACCCGTTCAGCCGGTTGCGGCAGACCGCGACGAGGTCGCCGAGGACCGCGGAAGCGGTGGGCGAGCCGCCGGCGCCGGGCCCGTAGAACATCAGCTGTCCGGCGGCGTCGCTCTCCACGAACACGGCGTTGTACGCGCCGCGCACCGAGGCGAGCGGATGGCTCAGCGGAATCATCGCGGGGTGCACGCGCGCGGTGACGGACGTGCCGTCCTTGGACCGCTCGCAGATGGCGAGCAGCTTGATGGTGCAGCCCATCTCCTTGGCGGAGCGGAAGTCGGCGGCGGTGACCTCGGTCATGCCCTCGCGGTAGACGTCGTCGAGGCGCACGCGCGTGTGGAAGGCGATCCCGGCGAGGATGGCGGCCTTGGCGGCGGCGTCGAAGCCCTCGACGTCGGCGGTCGGATCGGCCTCCGCGTACCCGAGGGCGGTGGCCTCGTCCAGGGCCTCCTGGTACCCGGCGCCCGTGGAGTCCATCTTGTCGAGGATGAAGTTGGTGGTGCCGTTGACGATGCCGAGCACCCGGTTGACCTTGTCGCCGGCGAGCGATTCGCGCAGCGGCCGGATCAGCGGGATGGCGCCGGCGACGGCGGCCTCGTAGTAGAGGTCCTTGCCGTGCTCCCCGGCGGCGGCGTGCAGGGCGGCCCCGTCCTGGGCGAGCAGGGCCTTGTTGGCGGAGACGACGGAGGCGCCGTGCTCGAAGGCGGCGGTGATGAGCGTCCGGGCCGGCTCGATCCCGCCGATGACCTCGACGACGACGTCGATGTCCCCGCGTTTGACGAGGGCGGTGGCATCGGTGGTGACCAGCGCGGGGTCGATGCCCTCGCGCGCCTTGCCGGTACGCCGTACGGCCACACCGGCGAGCTCGACCGGGGCCCCGATCCGGGCGGCGAGGTCGTCGGCGTGCGTCGTCATGATGCGCGCCACCTCTGAGCCGACCACTCCACAGCCCAGCAGCGCCACCTTCAGCGGACGCGTACGCATCATCCGACCTCGTTTCCTCTTACCGTCTACGGTTGGACCAGTCTCACTCACCGGACGGGAGTTTCTACCCTTCGTCCGGATCGTGAGACATCTATTTCATTTGTACGGGACCGGAAGACCGTAGATCTTCCGGCCCTGGATCTCCCGTTCCGGCGCGGGGTGTCATCCGACGCCGGGACGGAGGCGTCACCCGACGCCGGACGGAGACATCACCCCACGTCGAGACGCAGGAGGTCCTCCTCCGTCTCACGTCGCACGATCACCCGGGCCGCCCCGTCCCGCACGGCGACGACCGGCGGCCGCAGGACGTGGTTGTAGTTGCTGGCCATGGACCGGCAGTACGCACCGGTGGCCGGAACGGCGATCAGGTCACCCGGTGCCAGGTCGGCCGGCAGGAACGCGTCATTCACCACGATGTCCCCGCTCTCGCAGTGCTTGCCGACCACCCGGGCGAGCATCGGCTCGGCGTCGGAGGCGCGGGAGACGAGCGCGACGCTGTACTCGGCGTCGTACAGCGCCGTCCTGATGTTGTCCGACATGCCGCCGTCGACGGAGACGTACGTCCGCAGCCCGTCCAGCGGCTTCACCGTGCCGACCTCGTAGAGCGTGAAGGCGGTCGGGCCGACGATGGCGCGGCCGGGCTCGACGGAGATCCGCGGGGTCCGCAGCCGCGCGCTCTCGCACTCCCGCGTGACGATCTCGGTGAGCGCCTTGGCGATCTCGTGCGGTTCCCTGGGGTCGTCGGCGCTGGTGTAGGCGATACCGAGCCCGCCGCCGAGATCGATCTCGGGCAGCTCGACCCCGTGCTCGTCCCGGATGTCCTTGAGCAGCCCGACCACCCGGTGGGCGGCGACCTCGAAGCCCGACATGTCGAAGATCTGCGACCCGATGTGGGAGTGGATCCCGATCAGTTCGAGCCCGTCGAGCTGAAGGGCCCGCCGTACGGCCTCGGCGGCCTGCCCGCCGGCGAGCGGAATGCCGAACTTCTGGTCCTCGTGGGCGGTGGCGATGAACTCGTGGGTGTGCGCCTCGACGCCCACGGTGATCCGGATCTGGACCTTCTGCCGCTTCCCCAGCTCCTGCGCCGTGTGGGCGACCCGCACGATCTCCTGGAAGGAGTCGAGAACGATCCGCCCGACGCCCGCCTCTATGGCCCGGCGGATCTCCTCGACGGACTTGTTGTTGCCGTGGAAGGCGATGCGCTCGGCGGGCATGCCGGCGCTCAGGGCGGTGGCCAGCTCCCCGCCCGAGCACACGTCCAGGTTGAGCCCCTCCTCGTCCAGCCACCGCACGACGGCCCGGGACAGGAAGGCCTTCCCGGCGTAGAAGACGTCGGCGTCCGGACCGAACGCGGTGCGCCAGGCACGCGCCCGGGCCCGGAAGTCGGCCTCGTCGAGGACGTAGGCGGGCGTGCCGAACTCCTCGGCGAGCCGGGTGACGGGGATCCCGCCGACGGTGACCACACCGTCGTCGTTCCGGCCGACGGTCTGGGCCCACACCTTGGTGTCCAGGGCGTTGAGGTCGGCGGGCGGCGCGGAGTAGTGCCCCTCGGGCAGGACGTCGGCGTGACGGGGCCCGGCGGGGTGGGCGGAACGGCTCATGACGTGACTCTCAGACTCTCTGTCTCTCTTAGGGACGCGACTGCTCTCGGCGCCTCAGAGATGTTCGGGTGCGTCGATGCCGAGCAGGGACAGGCCGCCGGCCAGCACCGTCCCGGCGGCTTCGGCGAGAGCCAGCCGGGCCCGGTGGGCGGCCGAGGGTTTCTCCTCCCCGACGGGAAGCACGAAGGGCAGCAGGGGCAGCACGGCATCCGCGACGGTGACGAGATGCCGGGCAACCCGGTCCGGGGCACGGTGGGTGGCGGCCGCGGTCAGGATGCGGGGGTGATCGGCGAGGGGGGTGAGAAGGGCGCGGACCAGGGGGGTGGGGTCAGGGCCGGGGTGGGGGGTGGGGCCGTGGTGGGGGTGGTGGGGGGTGGTTGGGCCGTTCGGGGTGGGGTGGGGGGCGTTGTGGTGAGGGGCGTTGACGGCCGTTGGGGGGATGGGCTTGGCGCCGACGGAGGGTCCGAGGGGGGCGGGCTCGGTGCCGTTGGCGGCCAGAGGGGGGCGGGGCTCGGAGTTGTCGACGGTGGTGAGGGGGGCGGGACCGGCGCCGACGGGGGGTGCGAGGGGGGCGGCCTCAGTGCCGTTGGCGGCCAGAGGGAAGCGGGGCTCGGGGTCGGCGGCGGCCGTGAGGGGGCCGGGCTCGGCGGTGAAGCCGAGGCGGGCGGCGTTGCGGCTGAGGGAGCGGACGCGGGCGTGGGCGTACCGCACCCGGAACAACGGATTCCCCTCGCGCTGGACCAGGTGGTCGGCGGTGATCCGGGGCCGGTCGTGCGGGGCAGGGTGGAGCAGGGCCCACTGGGCGGCGTCGGGCCCGAGTGGGGCGGGGTCCTCCGGCGCGGGCACGGGCCGCAGATTGACGGGCTCGCCGTGCTCGACGGTGGCCCGGCCGCCCTGGGTCCCCACGATCCGTACGACCGCGTCGGCGACGACCTCGGCCCGCACCTCGTACGGCACGCGCAGCGCCACGACCTGTCCGGCGAGGGCGTCTCCGTGCCCGTACCGGGCGCCCTGCCGCCGGATCTCCCGCACCAGCCCGGTGACGGGGTCGGCCTGCGCGTCGAGGCTGATGTTGAGGAACCCGGGCCCGGTGACGACGACGTCCCGGATGCCGGCGGTTCCGGCGAGGCGGGGCCGCAGGATCTCGGCGACCCGAAGAGGCGGCTGCCCGGCCGGCCGGGCGAGCTGCAACGCGATGCTGGTGGCGAAGTCCCCGCACCCGCCGGGGCCCGGCTCGGTCACCACGGCACGCTCGGGCACGGTCACGCTCAGCTCCCCGTCGTCGACGGCACGACGCACCGCGGACAGCACGGTGCGGGAGAGCTCGACGGGGGTCACGGGACAAGCGTAGGGGAGGAGGGGGGTGGGTACGCGAGCCGGTTATGCCTGTTCACCTGGCGTACGTACCGGCCTACCCGCCGAAGGACATGCCCCCCGGCACGCCGTCGGACACGCCGCCCTCACAGGAAACCCCGTGACAGCCGTATCCCGAGCCACCGTCCCGAGAGCCACCACGCCCCTCGACGGCCCCCAGCCCGGACGCACTCCCACGGCCGGCGACGCCGTCACGATCGGATGGGTCGTCGTGCCCGGGAAACCCTGCACGCCCGGAGAACCCGTCATGACCGTGCCCGGAGAACCCGTCATGACCGTGCCCGGGGAACGCCTCGTGCCCATGGCCCGAGAACCCCTCATGACCGTGCCCGGGAAACCCCTCGTGCCCATGACCGGGGAATCCCTCACGCCCCTCGCCGGGGAAACCCTCACACCCGTGACCGGCGAAGTTCTCATGCCCCTGAGCCGGGAGGTTCTCATGCCCGCGGCCGGGGAAGTTCTCATGCCTCTCGTGCCCATGGCCGGGAAGGCTTCCCTGCCCGTGCCCGGAGAAGCCGAAGCCACCCTCATGACCGGACGGGATCCCTTGGCCGGGGAGGCCACCGCGACGAGGTGAACGCTCGCCCCAGCCGACCTCGCTGTCGACGCCCTCGTCATCCCCGCCCTCACCCCCACCCCGACCTTCTCCGCCACCGTCTCCCCCACGCCCGTCCCCGTCAGGCCCTTCTCCGCCATGCCCTTCTCCACCACGGCTCTCTCCCCGTGGCCGGTCTCCCCCTGACACCCCGGACCGCCCATGCCCGTTCTTCCGCTCGATGAGGTGGGTCACGAGCCGTACGAGCTCGGCGGGTTCGAAGGGCTTGGCGAGAAAGGCGTCCACGCCGACATCGAGGCCGGTCTCGACCTCGTACTGCGTACACGCGCTGATGATGGCGAGGGGCAGGTGGCGGGTACGGGGGTCGGCCCGAAGCCGGGCGGCGGTGCGCAGCCCGTCCAGCCGGGGCATGACGACATCGAGCGTCACGACGTCCGGGCGCACCTGGTGCACCACGTCCAGACACTCGGCACCATCGGCCGCGGTCACGACCTCCAGCCCTTCCAGCTCGAGGTTGACCCTGATCAGCTGCCGGATGACCTTGTTGTCGTCCACAACAAGCACCCGACCCGAAGCGCCTGGCACAACTCGAGAGTAGGTCCGGACCGGCCACCGCGTCCGGGTTTTCCCCACTTCCACCCCGTACAGGCGACCCACCACCCCCGCCCCGGCGACCCGCCGCCCCCCTTGCTGGCGACCCACCCACCCCGCACCGGGGTCCCGCTCATCCCGCACCGGGAACCCACTCATCCCCCCAGCCGCGAAACACGTTCCTGATCACCCCGCCGGACCTGCTAGTGTTCTACCCGTCGCCGCGAGCGAGAAGCTCAGCGCCCGACACGCCCCCGTAGCTCAGGGGATAGAGCAACGGCCTCCGGAGCCGTGTGCGCAGGTTCGAATCCTGCCGGGGGCACTCGCCAGTCAGCCAGCAAAAATCAAGCTCTGACCAGCGCGAATGCCGACTCGAGAGAGCGGGAGTCAGTCTCACTGACTCCCGCTCTTTCTCGTTATCTCTCAGTGTTCACGCACTATCTGCGATACACGCGACACACCTCCGACACGCTCACGCGCTCCTCGCACGTAGGGCGCCCCCGACGACGTCGCGTGCCGAACGCCCTCATGGAAGAGGTGGGCGGCGCCATGTGGCGGTGTTCGTACGTGCCGATGTGGATCCAGCCCCAGTCGTAGTGGCGGGCAGCCGTCCGGCGACGGCGTCCACGCGCGGGAGTGCAGCCCTGTGAAGGACTTGCAGGGGTCGTGCTCGAACCGTGAAACTGCGTCTCTTGATACACCCACGCCGGACCGGTGCGAGGTCTAGGCCACCCCGCATGTGCCCGCTGCACAGCAAAGAAAGGCGAACGTGAAGAAATTCGCCCGCACCACACTGATCCTCATAAGTGCGTGGACTTTCTGGGGCATCCTATTCTTCGCCCCGATCCCATTCCTCCCGACGACGTCATTCTTGGGGCTGATCACCGCTTTCTTTACCTTCTTCGCCCTCCCGGCTTTCGCACTCAAAGAGACCAAGGAATGGCGTGAGGGAGGCGCTTCACGGGGAGCCAAATCAGCAATTCCGCGTCATCTGATCGGCTTCAGCCGCCACGTCGACCTTCTGAAGGACGGGCGCGGCGTCACCTATCAGGTCGCCAAGGGGCCCCACGGCCCGCGGTTCACGTGGCGGTTCGATCCTGGGGTTCCCGCGAACGACTTGATGATCACGGTCCTTGTGCAAGAGGAACTTGGGCGCATCGAGAACGAGCTCGGCTTGCCGGTCACCTTCCCCCACGCCACTCCAGAGGGCAGAGAGGCGGCACGCCAGCGCGCAGAAGCCAGCCGCCCAAGCGTTGAGCAGCTCCGTGAGGCCGCCGCCGATGGCGACGCACGGGCGCTGGAGCGACTCTGGAGCAAAACCGGAAAGCCCATCACGGATGCTGCGCAGCTCAAGGCCGGTACCTATTACCACCTCGGTTACGACATCGGCCGGTACGTCAGGAGCTTCGAGGGTCGCATGTGGGAGGGCACGGAGTTCGACGATTTGAACGACGAGGAGAACGGTTACGGCACCTGGCATGTGTTCGCCACGGCCGAGACCACCCGATCAGAAGGGTCTCGGGTGTCGACGGAACAAATCCGCACTAGCGCTGCTGGGGGTGACCCCGATGTGCGTCTAATCCCCGCCTCCCAGGACGAAGCAGTCCGCGTCTTCGAGGAGTTGCATGTCGCTTACGTGGCATGGGACGCCCGCCGCAAGTCGCATTAGCAGGCCATGGCCTGGTCGAACATCTCCCGCCGGCAGGCCACCTCACGATCTTCGTTTGTCCACCCCCCAATCGGTGATCACGCCGTGGCCGTACCCGTTCTCAGTCAGTCCGCAGTAAGATCGCGAAGTCAGACTGGAGTTTCCAGACGGCGCGAAAATGAATTAACGCAGCCAGTACGCCGCCGATGTTCGTCGGCAAGCCGCTTGGCCTTGCGGCGTATGCGCTCGCCGAAGGCCTCCGGCTCGGTGGCGCTGGCGACCGCGGCGGCCTGCGCCCAGGTGGTCCCCTCGCACGCCGATGTGGGTTCCTATCGGCGCCTTGGCGGAGACGCCAGGATTGGGGTCGGGCAAAACGCGCGTGGTGTGCCTGTTCGACGTAGCCTGCACGGGTCTTCGTGGTTGAGCGGACCGCGTGCCATCGCGACTGCGGCCGAACCCCACGTTGTGATGAACCATGCGCATGCGAGAGACGCTTCGTGGAGCACCTCTGTGGGCAACCCGGGCCCTCCTGCCCGTCCTATGCCTTGCAGTAGTCGTAGGCCTTCCCCTGATCATCTGGCGAGGACCTTGGTGGTTCGACGGCAAGTACCTTCCACGCAGCGACATCAACCCAGCCGCCGCCGCCCTCATCACCGGGTTCCGGACGGCGGCAGTCCAGACGGTGGCTGCCGTAGGTGCTGGCATTGCGTTGCTGTACACCGCCCGCACTTACCGCTTGAACCACCGAGGACAGGTCACAGACCGGTTCACCAAGGCTCTGGAGCGACTCGGCTCAGAGCATCTGTACGTTCGTATCGGCGGCGTCCTCGCCCTGGAGCAAATCCTCCATGACGCGCCGGAGCAGGCCATGCACGCCGCCCGAGTGCTCGGCGCCTTCATCCGTGATCGCGCGCCCGGCCGAGCGAGCAGTCCAGTCCGAGATCGCGGCCCGTACCCCGTGGTAGCACCACTCCCCAACCGTCCCGATGAGGATGTCCAAGCGGCGCTCACGGCATTGACCCGCCCTAGCTCCCGCCGCTATGTCGACCAACCATCGAGGATCGACCTCAGCGGTCTGCATCTCCAAGGCGCTGATCTGACCGGGGCCGACCTTTCTGGCATCGTCTGCAACGATGCGGATCTCACCGACACTCAGCTGGCGGCCTCAACTCTCACTAACGCCTACCTCGACGGTGTGATCCTCGCCGGGGCCAACCTCACGCGCGCGAACCTGACTGGCGCCAGACTCAACAAGGCGAATCTCACCGGAGCCCGTCTCCTCGGAGCGGACTGTACCGGGGCTCAATTCGAGGATGCGAATCTAACCAGGGTGGCTGCGTATCTGCGCCCGGGAGGCGAGATCGTTGACAAGGCGAACTTCACCCGGGCCTATCTTTGTAAGGCCAACCTCACCCTGGCTGAGTTTCATGGGGCGATCTTCGATCGTGCCTACCTCCTCGAGGCAAACCTCAGCATCACCGCTCTGTACGAAGTGGATCTCCGCACAGCCGGCGGATTGACCCTTGCGCAGGTAACGAAGGCGTTGCTCGATGAAAGAACCCAGCTACCGAAGCCAATCGCGGACGACCCTGCGATCGAGGAACGCATCCGGGAGTCGGTTCCGTGAATTCGACGATGTCTATTCAGGTGGAGCGGGCAGTGCTTGAACGGTGGATCGGAGAGAAGACGGGCCGCTGACCCGTCGGCGTCAGCGGCATCATCCCCTCTGACTGCGCCCGGCACGTCACCCGTCGGGGGACAGCTGTCAGGCATCTAGAGCGGTCGGCTGGACCGTTCGTGTTGATGATCCCGCGCCCTCGTGGGGCGGGGCCGGGCTTGTGCGGCGGTGATACGCAGACGCGCCACGCGCTCGCGATGACGGAGCCAATCCCGCCACACGTCACGTCGGTGCTCGGATTCATGCGGCAGGAGACCAATGAAGGCACCCGCCGCGGCGCATACCGCGACGATCCACGGGGCGCCGGCGTAGGACGTGGCGGCGAGGGCCAGGCCGCCGAGGAGCAGACCGCCCCTCTCGTCTATCTCTTCGGCCCATTCCTTAGCAGTCATGCCCTCAGCGCGAACCGGGGCAGACGACCTCTGCACCGCTGCCGCCGCTACCCGCCCCACCGCACCGATGACCGCCGGATCCACCATCTGATCTCCCCTCAGAGCGGGTTACATGTTCGCAGGATTTGCGGCCTGATGGGGAGAAGTTGACTCCACGGGTTGGCAGCTACGCTCGTCGAGTCGGCACCAGCGGCCAAACGCACGGTGCCTCTGAGGGTGCCAGCAGGCCGCCCCGCCGTCTTCCCGGACGCGGCGTTCGACTTTGCCGTCAGCTGTGCAGTGACGCCCAACCATCTGCGACTCATCGGCCGGCAGGGGCAGCAACAGACGCCCTGAGGATGCCCTCGCGCCACGATAAGTAGAGGCGCCCGCGTGGAGAAGCAGCACGCGGGGCCGGCCCCGCTACGGTAGGTCTTCCAGACGGGCCAGCAGCCCGGCCGCCGTCGCCACTGCCGCTATCGCGTCCGCCCGAGTCCACGTGAAGTGCTCCGTGGTCCCCGAATCGTCGTGCTGTGCCCCGCTGAACAGCTGGTAGGCGCTCTGAATCAGCACCCCCCACCTCTGTTCCTGGGACCGCTGCTGCGCAGAAGGCAGGTTCCTCACCACGTTCACGGTGTCGCAGGCCTCCCGCACAGCGTCCAACGCCAGCCGGGCCTTGCCAACGGCCTCCTCGAATCTGCCCGCGCCGATCAGATTCTTGGCCTCCCGTAGACGCCGCGCGGCAGTGACCCTGCCCTCCACCTCTGTAATTGGAACCAGTACGTCAACGAACGCACCCACGTCGAGTTGGGCAAGAGTCTTCGCCCACTCCTCGTGCGAGATCGGGACGGTCAGCTGATCCGTGCGGGCAGGCCAGCCTGCGACGGCGCCGAGTTGCACTGCGGTCAGGTCCACACGCAGCTCCAACTCCCGGCCCCTTCGGGCCTTCTCCAGGCCCGATATCTGCGCATCGGTCAACACAACGTCGAAGCTGATGTTCCGGCCCTCGGGGTGCGCTTCCATCGGCCACCGCTGCACCAGCGGGCCCAGCCACCCGGCGTTCCCCATGTCGTTCACCCAAAGCTCACCCGACAGCTGGTGCGCCTGCCACTCGGGGATGTCGCCCGTCCCGCCAGCCTCGAAGAAAAACGTGAGGCGGTGCACACCCCAGCCCGGTATGAGCGTCAGCACTTGCCGGGCGGGCTTGATGCTCAGCATGTAGCCGTCGAACTGGAAGGCCATCAGGGGCTCCTCGCAAGTGGTTCCAAGAGAACCCTGATGGTGCCAGCCCACGAGCTGCTTAGGCCAAGGCTTAGTGCCAGTGTCCGGGCTGTCCGGTCACAGACGGCTGTACCACCCCCGTAGGTGGTACAGCCCGTCGGCAAAGCCGACCTCTCAATGGGCGTAGGAGCCGGAGGCGACTTCTGATCTGCTCTGCCTTCACGAGGGGGCGCCGCGACCCCACTACAAACCCCCTTCCCGGCTATACGCACTATCTGCGATACAGGAGGGCACCGCACGGTTCCCGCGATCAAGGAACCTGCTGGTCGGAGGCCATTTGCAAGCTCAACTCTGATTGTGCTCCGGAGCCGTGTGCGCAGGTTCGAATCCTGCCGGGGGCACTCGCCGGTCAGCCAGCCTGAATCAGGCCCTGACCAGGACGAATGCCGACATGAGAGAGCGGGAACCAGTCTCACTGGATCCTGCTCTCTCTCGTTGTCTCTCAGTGTGCGCGACACACCTCCGGCACACCTAGTCAGGCGTATGGAGCGGCGGCCGGGCCGCCATGGCCGACACACCGTTGAGCGCCGCGCTCACCCTCGCCCCGGAGCCGGACCGTTCCTTCGCGATGTGCTTCACCTCCACGCCCCGCGGAGCCCGTCTCGCCCGCCGCCAGGCGGCCGTCCGGCTAGACGCGTGGGGCATCCCGTGCGGCACCGGTCCCCACGACGCGATCGTGCTGATCGTCGCGGAGCTCACCGCGAACGCCGTGCAGCACGGGCACGTCCCCGGCCGGGACTTCCACCTCCGCCTCCACGCCGCGCCCGGCGGCCGGGTCGTGCGCGCCGAGGTGACCGACACCCGCACACCGAACGCCTTCCCCACCGAACCGCGTTTCCGGAGGGCGTCGCCGGCGCCGAGGAGGCCGGCCGCGGGCTGCTCCTGGTGTCGCACCTCGCGGCCCGCTGGTCCTGGCACGCGCGCCCGGACGGACCGGGCAGGACCGTCCGGGCCGAGTACGCGTTCCCGTCGCCTCCCCGGCAGTGAGCCGGGACCCCGCTCACCCCGAGGAGAGGATTCCCGGCGTCGTCACTGCGCCATGCGACGGCTCCGGGGCGGGCGCGCACCCGGATTGCAGGTGGCCGACAGGACGCCCAGGCTGGAAGGAGCGAGGCCGGGAAGCGGTCGCCGGCCGCGCCGTCCGGCGACCGGCCGGTCACCGTGCCGGTGCCCCGGTGTACGGCAGCGGCGACACGTCTCGAGGTGGCACATGACATCAGCGACGACGACCGACGCGGCGGAGGAGTTCCGCCGGCTCACGGACGACGACCCGGAACTGCGGGCTCACGGCACGTACTACTCGTGCAGCTTCCTGCTGGACATGGCCCCCCACCGGTTCCTCGTGCGGATGCACAAGGGAAAGGTGGAGGAACTGGTCACCGACCCCGAGCCGTTGGCGGCCTACGACTTCGCGATCCGCGCGGACGCGGAGACATGGCAGGGTTTCTGCCAGGAGACGCCCCCGCCGATGTGCCACGGCATCTGGGCGGCCACGTTCCGGCGGGGCATGCGCCTGGAGGGCGACCTGCTCGTGCTCATGCAGAACCTGCGCTGCGTGACCCGGCAGCTGGAGCTGCTGCGCGTCACGGGCCCCCTCGGGCTGGCGGACGAGGCCGAGCCCGCCCCATCCTCTCGTGAGACATAGGAGCTCCCCATGGTCAGCGGCAGGATCTCCCCGGTCACCGGCCACTACGTCACCATCGACGTTGAGGACGCGCAGTACAAAGTCTTCTACCTGGAGAACGGGCAGGGCACGCCTCTGGTGTGCCAGCACACCGCGGGCTGCCACAACCACCAGTGGCGGGGCCTCCTCGAGGACGATGAGATCACTGGCCGCTACCGGGTGATCGCCTACGACCTCCCCCGGCACGGCAAGTCGGACCCGCCGTCGAACCAGGAGTGGTGGAAGGAGGAGTACCGGCTCACCGCGGACCACTTCACGTCGTTCATCGTCGCCTTCTGCGACGCCCTCGAACTGCAGGACCCGATCTTCATGGGGTCGTCGTTCGGGGGGAACGTGGCCCTGCAACTCGCCCTGCGGCACCCGGACCGGTTCAAAGCAGTGATCCCCGTCGAGGGCGCGGACTACTCACCCGGCTTCTACCTCGACTGGTGGCAGCATCCCCACGCCAATGCCGCCCAGGTGTGCGCCAGCGGTGTGTGGGACCTCATGGCACCGCAGTCCCCGGAGCAGGACCGCTGGGCCACCTGGTTCTACTACACCCAGGGATCGGAGGCGTTCAAGGGCGACCTGTACTTCTACTCCGTCGACCACGATCTGAGGGACCGGTTGGACGACATCGACGGCGACCGGTGTCCCGTGATCATGCTGACCGGCGAGTACGACTACCTCACCACCCCCGAGGACGGGCGCCGGACCGCAGAGGCCATCCGCGGAGCAGAGTTCATCGAGATGAAGGAGATCGGCCACTTCCCGATGAGCGAGAACCACCCGCGCTTCGCCCAATACCTGGGGCAGGCCCTGGAGCGGATCGAGAAGCGGACCGGCTCCTGAGGCCACGGCGTACGTCCCTGCGTCCCGCACCACCCGGCCCATGCCGCCGCTGCCGATGGAGTCGGCCAGCCGGTGCACCCGCGGTCGTACGCATGCCGGCCGGCACCTTCAACGGCTGGCCACCATCTAGAGGCCGGGACGTCAGCGGGGGCGCTGGAGCAGGCGGGCGAGACGGTCCAGCACGTCGTCCAGGCAGGCCACCTCGAAGCAGGTCAGCCAGTGCGGGCCCAGGTCCCGGGGCAGGGCGCGCGCAGGTTTGAATCCTGCCGGAGCACCTTGCATGAGGTGCGCAAAGACCCCGTCATCAGCGGAAACGCTGAGGCTTCGTTTCGGGTGCGCTGCGTCGAATACGCTGCGAAGACGGCCGGGCTGACTTCCCTGCGGCTGCCGGAGGGCGGTGGTTCTTCGCATCGGTTCGGGTGGTGTGGCCGCCCGATGCTGGAAGGGGTGTGGCATGCGGTCCCCAGGCGTGCAGTTGCGGGAGATCACCGACGACAACCGGGATGCCGTCCGTGCCCTCCGTGTCCGGCGTGAACAGAAGCGGTTCGTCGCCTCCGTGTCCAAGTCGCTCAAGGAGGCGGCACGGAAACCGGAGACCAATCCCTGGTACCGCGCCGTGTACCTGGGTGACGAGCCAGTCGGTTTCGTCATGTTGTCGTGGAAGCCGCCGGCTGGTCCTTACCAAGGGCGCCACTTCATCTGGCGCCTCCTCGTCGACAAGCGGCACCAGCGGCGAGGGATCGGCCGGGAGACGCTCACGCAGATCGCCGCCCTGGTGCGCGCGGACGGTGCCACCGAGTTGCTGACCAGCTACGATCCCGGTGACGGCGAACCGTGGCCCTTCTACCAGAAGTTCGGGTTCGAGCCCACCGGGGACATCGACGACGGCGAGATCGTTCTGCGGCTCACCTTCCCCGCTCAGTGAGCTCATTCCGCAGACAGATTTCCGGGCGACCGCGGCCGGCGGGAGCGTGCCCTGCGTCGAGGCACCTAGCGTGGCGCGTCAGCGGGATCTGAGCGCTGTCGCGGGTGCGCTTGGCGACTCGGGTGAAATCTGTTCCTGTGCTGCATCACGTCGACATCCTCAGCTCGTCGCTGTGCGCCACGATCATCTGCCTCTTTGGCACGGCGGTAGATGGGCGGCCCCGCGGCCCTTCTGCAGTGAGAAGGGCTCGGCCCTTGGGTCCGTCCTCGATCTACTGCTGTGTGGGGGTAGGAGGTTCGGCCGCGGAAGGAATGGGCCGACTGAGGGCACCTCACGTCGCCGTACGGGTGGTACGAGGCGAACAGCAGGTCCGTCAGCCCTGCAACCCGAGCGCGGCAATCCTCAGTTGGCGTGGGCGGCCGCGGCGGTGGAGCGCTGGTGGGCATGTGGTTCGGCGCGTTCGGGGGTGTTACTGCTGCGGCTACTCCGGGCCCCGTGGGATCAGTAGTCAGGTCTCGGACGGTGTCGTCGTTGTCCGGGGTGGGTGAGCCGGTTGTCTGCGAGGCACGCAGCCCGCCAGGGCCAGGTCGGAGGGCAGCATGAAGCCGATGGAGTAGGAGGACTTGGCGCTGTAGACGGCTCCCATCACCAGGGGCGGGACGAAGCCGCCGAGGCTTCCCATCGCGCCGACGATGCCTGTGACGCTGCCGACCTGGGGCTGGGGGTGACCCGGGCGACCGGGGCGAACACCGAGCCGCTGGCCGTGCCGAGGCCCGCCGCCATCAGCAGGAGGCAGATCGTGGCCATGGGGACGAGGGCGGGGTCGAAGGACTGGACGATGGCCAGGAGGGCGATGATCGGGGATCGCCCCTCCGCCCGCATTCGGAGTGGATCGTGGGGGGGGGGTGGGATGTAGCCGCGGGGGACGGCAGCGGAGTGGTGGGGCGGGCGCCTCCGGTGGGGGCGGGGGTAGCGGGGCAAGTGCGGGCAGTGGGTTCGGGATCGGGCTCGTCCGGTGGGCTTCCGGGGGGTGGGATGTGTCGGTCAGTTCTCGTCCGGTGCGGCCCGGCGTAGGTCGTGGGACGGTTTCTTCGGGTTCTCAGGGGCTGGAGCCGGGTGGGTGGCCGGTCAGTCGGTGGTCGGTGGGGTCCACGCGGCCACCAGGTCCAGCAGGCCAGGGAAGCGGGCGTTCAGGTCGGCCACCCGGACGTGGCTGCGGCGTTCCAGACCGTACTGGCGCTGCCGGGTGATGCCCGCCTCGCGCAGCGCCTTGAAGTGATGGGTCAGCGAGGACTTGGGGCGGTCCAGGCCGAACCAGCCGCAGGTGTGGTCGAACGCCTCCGCCTCCAGGAGCAGCTTGCGGACGATCCCCAGCCGCAGTGGGTCGCTGAGCGCGCCCAGCACCGTCTCCAGGCGTAGTTCGGAGACGGCCGGCTCGGGGAGGGGGGCGGGCAGGCCGGGTGGCTCCGGCAGCATCTTGATATCGGCTCGTCCGCCGGTCGTCCCGGTGACTCCGGCCGGTCCAGTGACTTCGGCCGCTCCGGTCGTCCCGGTGACTCCGGCCGCTCCGGTCGCCCCGGTGACTCCGGCCCCTGTCGTGACTTCCGGGGCGAGTCCGGCGGTCGTTTCCGTACCGGTTCCCGTGCCGGCCTCCGCAAGGCTCGCTTCGGTTCGCTGGGGCTCTTCGCTCTTCTGCGCGGGCAACTGCGGCTCCCTCTCCCGATTCCTGTACGAGTCTGATCGTACTACGTGCTAAGTTCGACTCCACACGTACAAGTACGAGTCCAGTCGTACTTATGTCTCGGGGAGGACTGTGTCATGACGGAGACGACGGCCGAGGTGCGCGCCGTGGGGTCGGCGCACGGCGTGGGAGGCGGTGAGGTGCCCGTCCGCTGGGTCTGGCTCGCCGCCTGGCCCGTGACGGCGGTGTTCGTGCTGTCCAACGCCGCCACCCCGCTCTATGTCCTGTGGCAGCGCGAGATGGGATTCAGCAGGGGCACCCTGACCGTGGTCTTCGCCTGCTACATCGCGGGGCTGCTCGTCTCCCTGCTGGTCTCCGGCGTCGTCTCGGACCGGCTCGGCCGCAAGCCCGTGCTGCTGCCCGCGCTGGGGCTCGCCCTCGTGGCCTGTCTGGTCTTCGCGACCGCCGGCGGCGTGGCCGCGCTGATCGTCGCCCGGCTGTGCACCGGTGTCGCCGTCGGTGCCGTGGTCTCGGCCGGCATGGCCGCGGTGACGGACGTGGCGGGGCCGGCCCGACGCCGGCTCGCGGCGCTGCTCGCCTCCTGCGCGATGGTGTTCGGCGCGGGCGTGGGGCCGCTGCTCGCCGGCGTGCTGTCCGAGACGCTGCCCGGGCCCACGGTCACGGTGTTCGCGGTGGAGGCGGTTCTGCTGGTCACGGCCGTCGCGGTGGTGCTCCGGATGCCGGTACGGCGTCCCGCCCGGGCCGGTGCCGGAACCGGCGCCTGGATACGGGTGCCGGGTGTGCCGCGCGGTGCCGGACGGCAGCTCGCCCTCGGTGTCGCCGTGTTCGCCCCCGGCATCACCGCCACGTCCTTCGTGCTGTCGCTCGGACCCTCACTGCTCTCCGGTCTGCTGGGCACGGACAGCCGGATCGTCTCCGGGGCGCTGGCGTTCACGATGTTCCTCTGCGCGACCGGCGTGCAGTTCGCTGTGCGGGGGCTGCAGCGCCGCACAGTGCTGGTCGCCGGCGCCGGCGCCACCGTCCTCGGCATGCTCGCGCTCGTCACCGCCGTGCACACCGGCTCGGTGCCCGCCCTGGCCGGCGCCGCGCTGCTGGCCGGGGCCGGGCAGGGCATGGGCCAGCTGGGCGGCCTGTCACTGCTGAACTCGACGGTGCCGGCGGGGCGGCTCGCCGAGGCCAACGCGGCGCTGAACGTGGGGGGTTACCTTCCCGCGGGGATCCTTCCGGTCACCGCGGGCTATGTGAGCGACGCGGTAGGGCTGACGGCGGGGGCGACGGTCTTCGGTACGGCGCTGGCGGGGATGGCCGTGGCCGGGGGTGTGCTGGTGCTGCTGAGCCGGCGGGAACCGGCGCAGCCTCTCGGGTGACCGTCCGGCGCAGGCGCGGGCCCACGCGCCCCCGGCACCAGTACCGCGCCAGGTCAGCGCCCGGCACCAGCCCCTGCTCCGATTCACCACCCAGCCCCGACGCCGGCCGACGCGGGCTGGGCCGGCGTTCAGGCGGGGTGGGCCGAGGGGAGATGGGCCGGGGTCGGGTGAGGTCGGGGCGGCGTTCTCAGGCCGACCGCTTGCGTGACGCCGTCTTCTTCGCCGCCGCCTTCTTCGCCTCGGCGCCCTTCGCCTCGGCACCCTTCGTCCCCGCGCTCTTCGCCGCCCCGCTCCTCGTGGCCGTACTCCTCGCCGTCGCGCTCTTCGCCGTCGATCTCGTCGCGGTCGACTTCGCGGCCGTCGTCTTCTTGGCCCCCTCCGCCGCCCTGGACGTCGACTTGCGCGCAGGCGCCGTCTTCTTCGCCGCCGCCGTCTTCTTGGCGGACGCGGACGTGGACTTCTTGCCGCCCGTCTCCTTCGGCGCGGAACGCCCTTGGGGCAACTGTCTGACCTCGGCCTCCTCACCGGAGGCCCCGCGCGACTCCCGGGCCGCCCGTACGCTGCTCTCCAGCGCGGCCATCAGGTCCAGCACCTTGCCGCCGGCGGCGGGCTCCGGCGTCTCGGGCGGGGCCTCGCCCGAGGCCTTCGCCGCGATGACCTCCTCCAGCGCCTCCCGGTACTCGTCGTGCAGGTCCTCCAGATCGACCTCGCCGAGGGTGTCCATCAGGGCGTCCGCGAGGTCGAGTTCCTTGTCGCGGATGGTGACGTGGGTGTCGGGGGCCAGGCCCTCGGGGGCCCGCACCTCGTCCGGCCACAGCAGGCCGTGCATGGCGATGGCCTCGCCGACCACCCGCAGCATGCCGAGGCGCTCCCGGCCGCGCAGCGCGTACTTGGCGATGGCGACCTTGTTGCTGCGCTTGAGGGCCTCGCGCAGGAGGGTGTACGGCTTGGCGGCGGGGGCTCCGCTCGCCGCGAGGTAGTACGCCGCGCCCATCTGGAGCGGATCGATGCGGTCGGCCGGCACGAAGGCCACGATCTCGATGGTGCGGGCGGTGGGAATGGGCAGGTGGGAGAGGTCCTCGTCGGTGATCGGGATGATCGTGCCGTCGGCGTCCTCGTACGCCTTGCCGATCTCGGCCTGGCTGACCTCGCGCTCCTCCAGTTCGCATACCTTGCGGTAGCGGATGCGGCCGTTGTCCTCGGTGTGGATCTGGCGGAAGGAGATCGCGTGGCTCTCGGTGGCGTTCACCAGTTTGATCGGGATGCTGACGAGGCCGAAGGAGATGGCGCCGTTCCATATCGATCGCACGTGCCGCACCCTCCCTTTCCCGAATTGTCAGGTTCGTCTGGGATTGTCATCCTATGACGCCTATCACAGAGGTGGAGGGGCGCCGGGTGGCGCTCAGCAATCTGGAGAAGGTGCTGTATCCGGAGAGCGGCTTCACCAAAGGGGAACTGCTGCACTACTACGCGACCACGGCCACGGCCCTGCTGCCGCATCTGCGTGACCGGGCGGTGTCCTTCCTGCGTTATCCGGACGGCCCGGACGGACAGCATTTCTTCACCAAGAACGTCCCGCCGGGTACGCCCGACTGGGTCACGACCGCCGAAGTACCGCGGTCCTCGGCGGACAGTCCGGCCCGGATGGTGGTGGTGCAGGACCTGCCGAGTCTGGTCTGGGCGGCGAACCTGGTCACCGAGTTCCACACGCACCAGTGGCTGGTGCGGAGCCCCGAGGAGGCGGACCGGCTGGTCTTCGACCTCGATCCGGGGCCGCCCGCGAACGTCGTGCACTGCTGCGAGGTCGCGCTGTGGCTGCGTGAGCGGCTCGCGGCGGACGGTATCGAGGCGTACCCGAAGACCGCCGGGTCGAAGGGGCTGCACCTGCTGGCGGCGGTGCGCGGGAGTTCCTCCGAGCGGACGTCCGAGTACGCGAAGGCGCTGGCGGTGGAGGCCGAGCGGGCGATGCCCCGGCTGGTGGTGCACCGGATGACCAAGAGCCTCAGGCCGGGGAAGGTGTTCGTCGACTGGAGCCAGAACGCGGCCCGCAAGACCACGGCCACCCCGTACACGCTGCGTGCCCGTCGGGCCCCGCTGGTCTCGGCGCCGGTGACGTGGGAGGAGGTCGCCGACTGCCGCAGCCCGGGGCACCTGGAGTTCCGGGCCGACGACGTGGCGCCGCGCCTGCAGGACCACGGGGATCTGCTGGCGCCGCTGCTGGACCCGGGGTCGGCCGCGCCGTTGCCGTGACCGGACCGCCGGACCGCCGGACTGCCGGACCACCGACCGCCGGACCGCCAGATCACCGGACCGCCGGACCGCCGGACCGCCAAACTGCCGGATCACCCGATCACCGCATCACCGGACTGCCGAACCACCACATCACCAGATCGCCGGACCGAGGAACGCCCGAACCGACCCCCACCACAGCCGGCCGACCCGGATGCCGCCCGCGCCCTCCGACATGCGGGCACACCCCCGACGCGCCGTTACCCTCCCGCCCCGCCACACCCTTCCGCCCCGCTAAACCCTCCCCCACGTGTTCCGGTCCCGTGCCATCCCGTGCAGGGCCTCCACGTCGGCCGGCTTGAGCACCCCGCCCAGCCGGGCCAGGCCCGCCAGCTCGGTGTCCCGCAGGACACGCACTCCCCGTGGCTGCGCCGTCAGGGTCACCTCGGCCGGCTCCACTAGGGCCAGCAGCGGGCGGACCTCGGCGGTCAGGGCGTAGGAGGCGCGGTCGGCGTCGGCGCGCAGCCGGCGCAGCAGCGGCTCGGCCTCGTGGCGGCCCAGGGTGAGCATCGGGTCGGCGATCAGGACCCGGGCCTTGCGGGCGTACAGCGCGTGGACGGCGAACATGCCGCCGGGGCCGATCACCAGGTGGTGGATGCGGTCGCCGCCGGACAGTGGGACGGAGTGCAGGGTGCGCCAGCCCACGCCTTCCAGCCGGTCCAGGGCCTGGCCGGCCGTCTGCTCGGCGAGCAGGGCGCGCCGGCGCGGGTCGGGGCGCAGCCGGCGGGCGGGGCCGGGGTCACGGTCGAGGGCGACGAGCAGGGCCTCGCCGGGGCGGTTGGGGGCCAGGTCGTCGTCGGGGTGCAGGGTCAGCCGGGCGAGCTCCGCCGGGGTGGGGACGGGGGGCGGGCCCACGGTCACCGGGCCGGTGAGGAAGGGTTTCAGGGCGTGGAGCACCTCGTCCCTGCTGTCCTCGCCGAGCAGGTTGACCCGGCCTGCCTCACGGTCGTACCAGGCGACATCGCTGCCGTCCTCGCGGCAGACGTACAGCCGCTCCCGGCCGTGCCGGAAGGTCGGCACCACGCGCAGTCCGCTCATGCGCCATCACCCCTCGACCATGGGAACAGGCAGGGTGCTCCCGGGGCAAGACCGGTTACCGTGGATGGCGGCCCGGTGAGGGGGAGTTGGGGAGGCGCCGTTGCGGACCCGCGGAAAGCAGCCCGACGTACCGGTTCCGGAGAGCCCGTGGAGCGAGATCGTGCCCGGCCTGTGGATGGGCGGACACGAGTTTCGGGGCCGTTCCGGACGGCTGGAGCTCGCCGTCGTACGTGATGAGTTCGATGTGGTGCAGTCCCTGCTGCGGCTGCCGGGGTACGGGCCCGATCCGGGCGTGGAGCACCATGTGTGGCCGATTCCGGACGGCCCGCTGGACGGGACGCAACTGGCCGGGGTGATCCGGCTGGCGCGCGCGGTGAACGAGGCGCTGGACGGCGGCCGCCGGATGCTCGTGCGCTGTTACCACGGGTACAACCGGTCGGGGCTGGTCATCGCGCATGCCCTGGTCCAGCGGGGTGACACGGCCGACCAGGCGATCCAGCTGATCCGGGCCCGGCGCTCGGCGTGGGCGCTGCACAACAAGCTGTTCGTGGAGTACCTGCGGGCGGGACTGACGACCGTGCGGCTGCTGGAGGAACTGGCCGAGTAGCCTCTCTCCCAGCACCGCGCCCCGGTGCGCAGAACACACAAAACGGATTTCTGTCGGAATCTAAGAACACTTCCGTACGAACCGACGAATTAAGGTGTACGGGGCCCCACCGACACCGACGCCCAGGAGCACCGTGCCAGCCCGTCGTCCCGCGCGTACCGCCCTTGCCGTGGCCGCCGTCGCCCTGCTGTCGGCGACGGCGACGGCCTGCGGGGACACGGGAGGGCTGCAGGGTGCCGGGACGACCCCGACCGCCGTCAGCCCCGCCAAGCTCTGGCCGGATCTCCGGCCGGCGTCCAGCCCGGCCTTCCCGTACGACGTGGCGACCCGGGAGACCGTCAAGGGCATCACGGTCCCCGGTGACGACATCCGGAAGGCGGATCCGGTGGACGTCGTCGAGGCGGAGCTGAAGGCTCACCCCGACGACTACGGGCCCAAGGGGGCGTATCACGCGACCGAGGAACGGATGAGGGAGTGCCGGCCGGGCGGGAACCGGGCCCGCTGTCCGCTGCTGAAGCCGTACTACCGGGACCTCACCGGAGACGGCCGGGCGGATCTGACGCTCGGCTTCCGGCTGTACCCGACCAACCAGATGGCGGTACGCGTCTACACCGTCGAGGGGCACCGGCTGGTGCAGGTGCTGGCCGACAACGACGCGATCATCGGGGTGGAGCTGGCCGGGCGGGCGCTGATCGAACGCTCGCCCGCCGACATCTCCGGGTACGAGTACCGCACGACCTGGCTGTGGGACCCGGGGCAGCGCGCGATGGTGTTCTCCCGCGACGAGTATCTGCACGTCGGCGACGGCCGGCCCAGCAAGACGCCGTCCCCGTCGGCCTCCCCCGCCGCCCCGCCCTCCGTCTCCCCTTCCTCCGGCTCAGCCTCCCCCTCCGCCTCGGCCTCCCCCTCCGCCTCCGCCTCGTCCTCGCCGAGCGCGCGATGAGGCTCGCGCTGCCTCCCTGGGCAGGGGCGCTCGCCGTCAAGGCCGCCGCGTTCATCACGGTGATGAGCTGTGCGCTCGCCGCGCTGCTCGGTGTCCTGGTGCATGTCTCGGTGACCAACCAGACCGTCGGCCAGGCCCGCGACCTGGCGCTGTCCCGGCTCGCCGACGCCACGCAGGCGTACGAGGCCGGGGACACGCTGCTGCCGGGCGCCGGCGTGGATCCCGGGGGGCTGCCCGCGCCGCTGCGGGAGCTGGCGGCGAACGGGAAGCGCGGCACGATGGTCGCCACCTACCGGGGGCGTCCGACCATGTGGGCGGCGGGACCGGTGTCCGGGCACCGGGCGCTCGCCGTGGAGGTCGACTACTCGCAGCAGTCCCGCACCATCGCGGGTCTGGACCAGTCGATCCTGTGGTCGTCGGCGCTGGCGATCGGGGCGACCGTGCTGGTCGGGGTGTTCGCGGTGACCCGGGTGACCCGGCGGCTGCACGGCACGGCACGGGTGGCGCGCCGGATCACCGCCGGCGACCTGGACGCCCGGGTGAACGATCCCCGGACGAAGGATCCGAGCCGCCCGCAGGACGAGGTCGCCGCGGTGGCCGCCGCGCTGGACTCGATGGCCTCCTCCTTGCAGGGCAAGCTGCTGAGCGAGCAGCGGTTCACCGCGGACGTGGCGCACGAGCTGCGCACCCCGCTCACCGGACTGCACGCGGCGGCCGAGCTGCTGCCGCCGGGCCGGCCGACGGAGCTGGTGCGGGACCGGGTGGCGGCGCTGCGCACGCTCACCGAGGATTTGCTGGAGATCTCCCGGCTGGACACCGGGCGGGAGAGGCTGGAGGTCGACACGGAGGAGCTGGGCGCTCTGGCCGGGCGGGTGGTGCGGGCGTCGGGCACGGAGACGGACGTGCGGATCCTGAAGGACGCCCGGGTGGAGACCGACCGGCGGCGGCTGGAGCGGGTGCTGGGCAACCTGGTGGCCAATGCGCACAAGCACGGAGCGCCTCCGGTGGTCGTGACGGTGGACGGTGCCGTGGTGACGGTGCGGGATCACGGCGGCGGATATCCGCTGTACCTCGTCGCGCACGGGCCGCAGCGGTTCCGCACCGAGGGCGGCGCCAAGGGGCACGGGCTCGGGCTGACCATCGCGCTGGGACAGGCGGAGGTCCTGGGGGCGCGGCTTACGTTCACCAACGCGGTGGACGGGGGCGCGGTGGCGACACTGACGCTGCCGGTGGCCGAGTGACGCCGAGCGGATGCCGGGGCCCCGGGCGGTTCCCCCGTGCCCCACGCCACGCTGGCGCTGACGCGACCGAGTGAAAACAGCCACAAGACGCCCCGTTTGGGTAGGTTCCGGGCATGACGAAGGCCGGAACCACCGCGGCGGCGGCCCCCGCTCCCGCACGCGCCGCGCGCCCTCCCCGGCGCCGGGGCGTCGAGCTGTCCCTGCTCGTGCTGGCCGTCCTGCTGTCCGTGTACGGCTACTGCGCGGTGGGGCTGGCGCGGACCGGAACCGTGCCGCCCGGCGCCGCCGGTTACGGTGCCGGCCTCGGCGTGCTCGCCCTGTTCGCCCATGTGGCGGTGCGGATCCGGGCGCCGTACGCCGATCCGCTGCCGCTGCCCATCGGCGTGCTGCTCAACGGGCTGGGGCTGGTGCTGATCTACCGGCTGGACCTGGAGACACCGGGCGACCGGGCGGCCCCCACCCAACTGGTGTGGTCCACGCTCGGAGTGGGCCTGTTCATCGGTGTCGTCCTGGTGCTGCGCGATCACCGGGTGCTCCAGCGGTACTCGTACGTCTGCGTGGTGGCGGCGCTCGTCCTGCTGGTGCTGCCGATCCTGTTCCCGGCGGTCAACGGCGCCCGGATCTGGATCCGGATCGCCGGGTTCTCCATCCAGCCCGGCGAGTTCGCGAAGGTGCTGCTCGCGGTGTTCTTCGCCGCCTATCTGGCCGCGAACCGCAGCGCGCTCGCGTACACCGGCCGCCGGCTGTGGCGGATGCAGTTCCCGACCGGGCGGGTGCTCGGGCCGATCCTGACGATCTGGCTGGTGAGCGTGGGCGTCCTCGTGCTGGAGCGGGACCTCGGGACCTCGCTGCTGTTCTTCGGGCTGTTCGTGGTGCTGCTGTACGTGGCCACCGGGCGCACCGGCTGGATCGCGGTCGGGCTGCTGCTCGCCGTGCTGGGCGCCGTCGCCGTCGGGCGTCTCGAACCGCATGTGGGCGCCCGGATCGAAGACTGGCTGCACCCGTTCGCCACCATCGAGGCCGGGCAGGGCCCCAACCAGCTCTCGCAGTCCCTGTTCGCGTTCGCGGCCGGCGGGGTGCTCGGCACCGGGCTCGGGCTCGGCCATTCCATCCTGATCGGTTTCGCCACCAAGTCGGACTTCATCCTGGCGACGGCCGGGGAGGAGCTGGGTCTCGCGGGCCTGGCGGGCATCGTGCTGCTGTACGCGCTGCTGGTGGAGCGCGGCTACCGGGCGGGCCTCGCGCAGCGCGAGCCGTTCGGCCGGCTCCTCGCGGTCGGGCTCGCCTCGATCGTGGCGCTGCAGGTGTTCGTGATCGCGGGCGGGGTCACGGGGCTGATCCCGCTGACCGGCATGGCGATGCCGTTCCTGGCCCAGGGCGGCTCCTCGGTCGTCACCAACTGGGCGATCGTGGCGCTGCTGGTCCGGGTCAGCGACTCCGCCCGCAGCCAGAACGACGGCCGGGAGGCCTCATGACCGAGTACGGCGGACTCCCCGACGACGGACGGCCGATGACGAGGTACATCCGGCACGCCTGCGCGTTCTGCGCCCTGCTGCTGGCGGCCCTGCTGGCCAACGCCATGCGGGTGCAGGTCGTGCAGTCCCGCGAGTACGACGACAACCCGGCCAACCGCCGTGCCACCATCGCCCGTTATCAGCACCCCCGCGGGAACATCCTGGTGGACGGCGGACCGGTCACCGGCTCGGTGGACACCGGCGAGCAGTTGCGCCACGAACGCGCCTATCTGAACGGGCCGCTGTACGCGCCGGTCACCGGCTTCTCCTCGCAGACGTACGGCACCTCGTTCCTGGAGCACGCCGAGGACGGGGTGCTCTCCGGCGCCGATCCGATGCTCGCTCCGCTGCCGCTGTGGAACGACGTGACGCGCGGGCGGAGCCCCGGCGGTGACGTCGTGACGACCCTGAACGGGCGGGCGCAGGAGGCCGCTTACCGGGGGCTCGCCGGGCGCAAGGGCGCGGTGGCCGCGGTCGAGCCGGCCACGGGCCGGATCCTGGCGCTGGTGACCAGCCCGTCGTACGACCCGGCGGAGCTGTCCGGCAACAACGAGGCGGTGGCGTCGGCCTGGGCCCGGCTCAACCACGACCCGGAGAAGCCGATGCTCAACCGGGCGGTGCGGCAGACCTATCCGCCGGGTTCGACGTTCAAGGTGGTCACCGCGGCGGCGGCGCTGGACGCGGGAGTGGTCACCGACCTGGACGCGCGCACCCGCTCCCCGGACCCCTACCGGCTGCCCGGCACCACCACCCGGCTGACCAACGAGGGCGACGGCTGCGTGGACGCCTCGGTGCGGGACGCCTTCGAGTGGTCCTGCAACACGGTCTTCGCCAAGCTGGGCGTGGACGTGGGGGTGCGGGACATGGCGGCCACGGCCCAGGCGTTCGGGTTCAACGACACGGACCTGCGCATCCCCTTCTCGGTGGCGCCCAGCACCTTCGACACGCATGTGGACCGGGCGCAGCTGGCGCTGTCCTCGATCGGGCAGTACAACACCCGTGCCACGCCGCTGCAGATGGCGATGGTCTCGGCGGCGGTCGCGGACGGCGGCCGGCTGCGCCCGCCGTACCTGGTGGAGCGGACCACCCGGCACGGCGGCGAGACGATCTCCGGCAGCGGGGCCCGGCCGGGGCGGCAGGTGATGCGGCCGGCCACCGCGGCCCGGCTGATGGAGCTGATGGCCGGCGTGGTCGAGGACGGTACCGGCACCAACGCGGCCATCCCGGGCGCGCTGGTCGGCGGCAAGACCGGCACGGCCCAGCACGGCCTCGGCAACTCCGGTGTGCCGTACGCCTGGTTCGTCTCCTGGGCGCAGTCCGAGGGCGCGCCGGAGCCGCAGGTGGCGGTCGCCGTCGTGGTGGAGGACGCCTCGGCGGACCGGGGCGAGATCAGTGGCGGCGGGGACGCGGCACCGATCGCCAAGCAGGTGATGCGGGCGGTTCTCGGGAGGTGAGGGTGGCGGTGCCGCGCCGGAGGTGGTGGCCGTGAGGGTTGGCGGTGGCTCAGTCGATCGGCTTGAGGGTCTCGGAGCGGATCTGGCGGGTGAGCTTCGCGTAGAAGGCGAGATCCACCTCGGACGGGTCCTGCTTGGCGGTCTCGGACGTCATCGAGGCGATCGCGGCGCCCGTGTTGCCGTCGGTCCAGGCGCACACGGGGTAGGTCATGGTGGCGCCGGCGCTCTTCTGGGTGAGCACCTCACAGCTGACCGTGGGCTCACCGTCCTGGGTGAAGTCCTTGCGGGGCACGGCGAGCGTGACGCCGTCGGCCTCGGCGGCGCCCTTCAGCATGTTGCGCCGGGCGGTGTCGGTGTTCTTGAACCGGCCGTACATGCCCGAGAGCACCAGTACGCCCTTGGTGTTGTCACCCCCGACGGCGTACTGACCGACGACGCCGACCACGTCCTTGGCGTCCCAGGCGCCCTCGGCCTCGTCCTCGATCTTCCGGCCCTGTGCGGAGGTCAGGTCCTGGGCGAGTTCGAAGCGGCCGTCGACGAGCTTCTGCGGGAGGGTGAGCTTGTTCTCGGCCTCGGGGAAGCCGCTCTCGGCCACCACTCCGACGACGATGAGCAGCGCGACGACGGCCGCGACGACACCGCCCACGATCCCGAGCACCAGACCGATCCGCCGCTTCTTCGGCGCCGGGGCCATGGGCGGTCCGCCCCAGCCGGGGTACGGCTGCGGCGGGTAGGGCGCCTGCGGCGGGTGTTGCTGTGCGGGGTACGGCTGCTGCTGGGGGTACGGCGAGCCGTACGGCCCGGGGGCCTGCGGCGGCTGCTGGCCGTACGGAGGCTGCGGCTGGTTCGGATACGGCGGCGGAGGCATGGACACGCCAGCACGCTACTGCACCCGGGTGAATGTCCCGGCATCGCACCCCGGGCCGGTCAGCCCTCCGCCGCCCCGGAGTCGATCGCCTCCTCCACCTCGACGGCCCGTTCCCGCTCCTCGGCGGCGAAGCGCTCGGCGTCCAGCCGCTCGGCCAGCTCCTCGTCCTGCGCCATCAGCAGGTCCAGGCTGGAGTCGCCCATCTCGAAGACGCCCATGTCCGCATAGGCCTGCTGGAGGCGCCGGCCCCACAGGCCGATGTCCTTGACGCACGGGACGATGCGGCTGAACAGCAGTTTCCTGAACAGCCGGAGGTACTCGGACCGCTCGCTGAACGCCTCCGCGTCGGCCTTCGGGATGCCGAAGTTCTCCAGCACCTCCACCCCGCGCAGCCGGTCGCGCATGAGGTAGCAGCCCTCGATGACGAACTCCTCGCGCTCGCGCAGTTCGGCTTCGGTGAGCTGCTTGTAGTAGTCGCGCAGTGCCATCCGGCCGAAGGCCACGTGCCGGGCCTCGTCCTGCATGACGTAGGTGAGGATCTGCTTGGGCAGGGGCTTGTCCGTGGTGTCCCGGATCATGCCGAACGCGGCCAGCGCCAGGCCCTCGATCAGCACCTGCATGCCGAGGTAGGGCATGTCCCAGCGGCTGTCGCGGAGGGTGTCGCCGAGCAACGACTGGAGGTTGTCGTTGATCGGGTAGACGAGGCCTATCTTCTCGTGCAGGAAGCGGCCGTAGATCTCGGCGTGCCGGGCCTCGTCCATGACCTGGGTCGCGGAGTAGAACTTGGCGTCCAGGTCGGGCACCGACTCCACGATGCGCGCCGCGCAGATCATGGCGCCCTGCTCGCCGTGCAGGAACTGGCTGAACTGCCAGGAGGCGTAGTGCCGGCGCAGTTCGCCCTTGTCCTTGTCGGTGAGCTTGTTCCAGTACGGGGTGCCGTACAGGGACATCATCTCGTCCGGGGCGCCGAGGGTGTCGTACGGGTCGACCTCCAGGTCCCAGTCGATGCGGGTCCGGCCGTCCCACTGCTTGTCCTTGCCCTTCTGGTACAGGGCGAGCAGGCGGTCGCGTCCGTCGTCGTACTCCCAGCTGAAGCGGGCCGCGCCGGTGGCGGGCACCTCCCAGGGGGAGCCTCCCGGGTCGTTGGCGTAGAGGTCGTGGGTCGGCATACCCGGCAGGCTCACACGTAGACGCCGAGTCAACAAGTCGTGCGCAAGGGATTGACGGCCTTGCTGACAGGCAGTCTCATAAGAGACTGGACGACTACCCCCGGGTAACGAGGTGAGGGAGCCATGACGACCCTGACGGAAGCGGACGCACTGGACGGGCTGCGCGACGCGCTCGGCCTGCTCAAGGACCGGGAACAGGTGGCCGAACGGCTGCTCGTCTCTTCCGCCAAGCACTCCTTCGACCCGGACAAGGAGCTGGACTGGGACGCGCCCTTCGAGGAGGGCAAGTGGTTCTGGCCGCCGGAGCTGGTCTCGCTGTACGGCACCCCGATGTGGAAGCGGATGAGCGAGGAACAGCGCATCCTGCTCTCCCAGCACGAGGCGGCGGCGCTGGCCTCGCTCGGCATCTGGTTCGAGATCATCCTGATGCAGCTGCTCGTCCGGCACATCTACGACAAGGCGGCGACGAGCGCGCACGTGCGGTACGCGCTCACCGAGATCGAGGACGAGTGCCGGCACTCCAAGATGTTCGCCCGGCTGATCTCGCAGGGCGGCACGCCCTGGTACCCGGTGAGCCGGGCCCACCAGAACCTCGGCCGCCTCTTCAAGACCATCTCCACCACCCCCGGGTCGTTCACCGCCACGCTGCTCGGCGAGGAGGTCCTGGACTGGATGCAGCGGCTGACGTTTCCCGACGAGCGGGTCCAGCCGCTCGTCCGGGGCGTCACGCGGATCCATGTGGTGGAGGAGGCGCGGCATGTCCGGTACGCCCGTGAGGAACTGCGCCGGCAGATGGTGACCGCGCCGAAGTGGTCCCAGGAGTTCACCCGGGTCACCTCGGGCGAGTTCGCCCGGGTGTTCTCGATCGCCTTCATCAACCCCGAGGTCTACACCAATGTCGGCCTGGACCGGCGGGAGGCGATGGCACAGGTGAAGGCGAGCGGCCACCGCCGCGAGGTCATGCAGAGCGGCGCGAAGCGCTTGACCGACTTCTTGGACGACATCGGCGTCCTGCGCGGCGTCGGCCGACGCCTGTGGCGCTCCTCGGGCCTGCTGGCATGACACCCGCCCCCTCGGCCGGTGGTTGAGGGGGCCGTCGGTGCGGGGGGACCGGTCTCGGCCGACGGCCCTGTCGTGGGCCGGTGGCGATTAGGCTGGCGGTCATGACCCCGTCGGCCACCCCCGCATACCGTCGGCTCAGCGTCGAGGAGCGGCGAAGTCAGCTGCTGGAAGCCGCCCTGTCCCTCTTCGCGCACCGCGCCCCCGAGGACGTGTCCCTCGACGACGTGGCGGAGGCGGCCGGGGTGTCACGCCCGCTGGTGTACCGGTACTTCCCGGGCGGCAAGCAGCAGCTGTACGAGGCCGCGCTGCGGTCGGCCGCCGAGGAACTCCGGCAGTGCTTCGCCGAACCGCGCGAGGGTCCGCTGCTGCCCCGGCTGTCCCGCGCCCTGGACCGCTACCTGAGCTTCGTCGACGAGCACGACACCGGCTTCAGCGCGCTGCTCCAGGGCGGCAGCGTGGTGGAGACCTCCCGCACCACCGCCATCGTGGACGGGGTGCGCCGGTCCGCCGCCGAGCACATCTACCAGCACCTCGGCATCGCCGACCCCGGCCCCCGGCTGCGCATGACCGTGCGGATGTGGATCACGGCCGTGGAGGCGGCGTCCCTGATCTGGCTGGACGAGGACAAGCAGCCCCCGGTGGAGGAGCTGCGGGACTGGCTGGTGGAGCAGTTCACGGCCGTGCTCACGGTCACCGCCGGCCGCGACGCGCAGACCGCGGCCCTCGTCGGCACGCTCGCCGGGGATGGCCGAGACTGAACCCGTGAAGAGCCAGGACACCCCCTTCGAGGGCGGCCCCATGGACGGGCGCGTGCTGCCCGTACTGGTCGGCCCCACCGGGCACCCCCCGAAGACGTACCGCATCCCCGTCCCCGCCCCGGACGGCGGTCCGCCCACGGTGCTGGTCTACCGCCGGGTGCCGCGCGGGCACAGCAAGCGGCTCGGGCTGATCCAGGGGTGGAAGTACCAGTACGACCCGGACGACACGTCCGGAGGCAAGCTCCGCTGGCCCTGGTCGAAGCCAGGCGCCACGCCGTCCGGCAAGCCGGACGACGCGAACGGGTGACAGCGTTGCACCGAATCGCGTAGATTCGGTGCCATTTTTCTCTGACATGTCTGATTATCACGATCCGACGGGAGGCGGAGAGCCCGCCCTCCCCGCGCCGGAGGTGATGACGTGTCAGGAATGCTTCTGCGCCTGGCCGGTACGGCCGTGGTGGCGGCCCAGGCCGTCCTCGCGCCCGCCCCCGCCGCGGCCGCGCCCGCACCGCAGCCGTCCGTGGCCCAGTTGCTGACCGGCCTTCAGCGGCTGTACCACCAGACCGAACAGGCCACCGAGACCTACAACGCCACGACGGAGAAGCTGAAGCGGCAGCGCGCCGAGGTGGCCCGCCTGGACGGCGAACTGGCCCGCGCCCGGCTCACCCTGCGGTCCGGCCGGACCGACGCCGGCCGGCTGGCCCGGCAGCAGTACCAGAACAGCGGCGGCCTCGGCCCCTACGTCCGCCTCCTTCTCGCGCCCGACCCGCAGCACGCCCTCGACGAGGGGCACGTCATCGGCGAGCTGGCCCGGGAACGGGCCCGGACGGTGGCCCGGCTGAGCGCCGCGGAGAAGCGCACGGACGTGCTGGCCCGCGCGGCCCGCAAGGCCCTCGACACCCAGCTCGGCCTCGCCGGCCGGCAGAAACGGCAGCGCGACGACGTCCGGGCCGGACTCGACGACGTGGAACGTCTGCTGGCCGCCCTCACCCCGGAGCAGATCGCGGCCGTGGCCCGGCTGGAACAGCAGGGGGTCGCGGCGGCCCAGCAGCGCCTCACCACCGCGGGCGCCCTCCCCACCGACCGCCCGGCCACCCCGCGGGGCGACCGCGCGGTCGACTACGCCATGGAGCAGCTCGGCAAGCCGTACCAGTGGGGCGCGCAGGGCCCCGACGCGTACGACTGCTCGGGCCTGACGTCACGGGCGTGGTCCCACGCGGGCACCTCGATCCCGCGCACCAGCCAGGAGCAGTGGCAGCGGCTGAGGCGGGTCCCGCTGAAGGAGCTGCGCCCGGGCGACCTGGTCGTCTACTTCCCCGAGGCCACGCACGTGGCGATGTACGTGGGCCACGGCCAGGTCGTCCAGGCACCGAGGCCGGGCGAGCGGGTACGGATCTCGCCCCTGGCCTCCTATCCGGTCCTCGGCGCCGTACGCCCCGACGACACCCCCGCTCAGCCCCCTGCCACCGAGGCCGGGTAGGCGCCCGTCTTCTCAGACGAGCTCGGTAAGGTCCGGCCATGAAGGAAACCGACCCGTCGGAGGAAGCCGCCGAGGGCCGAGTGCCCCTGTGGCTGGACCCGGACGACCTGCGCTGGCTGTCCGGCCACTGCTGCTGTCCGGCGGACGCGTCCGACGAGGAGAAGGACCGCTGCGGGCGCCTGCGGTTCCGTGCCGGTGCAGCACTGCACAAGCATGGGCATTCCCGCTGACCGAATGGTTCGACGGTGGTGCCGAGACGGCCGGGTGAGAGGCCCGGACGATGTCCGGGCCTCTTCTCTCGTGCCGTCGGAGTGCCGGTCAGAGGGTCGTCACGCGCCCGCGACCGAGGCCAGGTAGGCGCCCGTCTTCTCCGGGTCGTAGAAGAAGTCCTCGAAGTCGGACGGGTCGTCGAAGGCGTTGGCGAAGCGGTTCGCCACCGGGGGGAGCTGGCCGGCCGCGCCGAGGAGGTTGAGCACGTGCTCCGGCGGCGGCGCCAGCATGGCGTTCGTCCACTTGGTGACGTGCTGGGCGGTGGCCCAGTAGCGGTCGAACGTCTGCCGCATCCACTCCTCGTCGAACGGCTCGTCGCCCCGCTCCAGGATGGACGCGAGGTACGCCGCCGCGCACTTGGACGCCGAGTTGGAGCCCTGTCCGGTGATCGGGTCGTTGGCGACGACCACGTCGGCCACGCCCAGCACCAGCCCGCCGCCGGGCAGCCGGCCGACGGGGTTGCGGACGGTCGGGGCGTACCGGCCGGCCAGCGTGGCGCCGGCGTCGGTGAGTTCCGCCTTCGTGGCCCGCGCGTACTCCCAGGGCGTGAACCGCTCCATGAGTTCCAGGGTCAGGGAGAGGTGCTCCGCCGGGTCCTTGACGCCCTTGAAGGCGTCGAGCGGGCCGCCGGGTATGCCCTCCCAGAACAGGATGTCGGCGCGGCCGGAGGTGGTCAGGGTCGGCATGACGAACAGCTCGCCGACACCGGGGACAACGTTGCAGCGGACCGCGTCGAACTCCGGGTGCTCGGGGCGCGGGCCGAGACCGTGGACGTACGCCACCGCCAGCGCGCGCTGCGGCTCGCTGTACGGGGAGCGCTCCGGGTCGCGGGTGAACATCGACACCAGCTCGCCCTTGCCGGCCGCGACCAGCACGAGGTCGTAGGTGCGGGAGAAGTAGTCCAGGTCGCCGACCGCCGCGCCGTGGATGACGAGCTGGCCGCCGCGCTGCGCGAAGGTCTCCATCCAGCCGGCCATCTTCACCCGCTGGTCGACCGACTGCGCGTACCCGTCGAGCCTGCCCACCCAGTCGATCGCCCGCTGGGTGGGGCCCGGGTCGTGCGAGCCGGGGGCGGCGACCGAGACGCCGAGTCCTTCGATCTTCGGGGCCTGGGACTCCCAGAAGTTCAGCTGGAGATCGCGCTCGTGCTGCAGTGCCGTGTGGAACATGCACTGCGTCGACATGACCCGGCCGGAGCGGATCTCGTCCGCGGTCCGGTTCGACATCAGGGTGACCTCGTAGCCGTGCGACTGCAGGCCGAGGGCGAGCTGGAGGCCGGACTGGCCGGCTCCGACGACGAGTATCTTCCGCATGCGGGTGGTGTCTCCTACGAGGTGAGGACTACGGGGAGGCAGGACTACTCGGGGGTTTCGTCCAGCGCGTGGGCCACCAGGGCGAGGAGGGTCTCGATGGCCGAGATCCGCCGCCGCGCGTCCATGATCATGACAGGGACGTGCGCGGGTATCGTCAGCGCCTCCCGTACGTCCTCGGGGTCGAACCGCTCGCTGCCGTCGAAGTGGTTGACCGCGACGACGTACGGCAGCCCGCAGCTCTCGAAGTAGTCCAGGGCCGGGAAACAGTCCTTCAGGCGGCGGGTGTCGGCCAGGACGACGGCACCGATCGCGCCGCGCACCAGGTCGTCCCACATGAACCAGAACCGTTGCTGGCCCGGCGTGCCGAACAGGTAGAGCACCAGGTCGTCGTCGAGCGTGATGCGGCCGAAGTCCATGGCCACGGTGGTGGTGAGCTTGCCCGGCGTGGCGGACAGGTCGTCGGTGTCCTCGCTGGCCTCGGTCATCAGCGCCTCGGTCTGCAGGGGCGTGATCTCCGAGACGGAGGTGACCAGGGTGGTCTTGCCGACGCCGAAGCCGCCCGCCACCACGATCTTCGTCGCGATGGGGGCGCGCGTCCGGTCCGTCTGCCAGGACTTCAGGTCCTCGTCGGGCCCGGCGAATCCGGCGACGAGGGGGGCGACGCCGGTGGCGTCAGAGACGGCGGAGTCCACTCAGCACCCTTTCCAGCAGAGCGCGGTCCGGGCGACCGGTGCCGTGACCGGTGCCGGTGCCGTACACACGGATCTTTCCCTGGTCCGCGAGATCGCTCAGGAGCACGCGGACCACGCCGAGCGGCATCTTCAGCAGCGCGGCGATCTCTGCCACCGTGCGCATACGGCGGCACAGTTCGACGATGGCCCGCATCTCCGGCATGATCCGGTGGGTGAGGGTCCCGTTCGTCAGTTCCTTGCGCTCCTCCGGGGCCTCCAGCGCCGCCACGAAGGTCTCCACGAGGAGGACGTGGCCGAAGCGGGTACGGCCGCCGGTGAGCGAGTAGGGGCGCACGCGGGCCGGTTTGCGGTCACCGCCGCGGACCGGGAGCCGGCGATTCCTGGCCGTGCCGCTCATCGGGCGCCTCCGGTCGACTCGGCCTCCAGGGACTTGCGCAGCTCGCTGCGGAGTTCGGGGGTCAGGACGTGCCCGGCACGGCCCACGAACAGCGCCATGTGGTACGCCACGACACTCATGTCGCACTCGGCGGAGCCGTGCACGCCGAGCAGCGAGCCGTCGCTGATCGACATCACGAACAGGCTGCCCTCGTCCATCGCGACCATCGTGTGCTTGACCACTCCGGAGTCCATCAGCCTGGCGGCGCCGACGGTGAGGCTGCCGATGCCGGAGACGATGGTGGCGAGGTCCGCGGACGAACCGCGGGGGCCCTTCGCCGGGCGGGCTTGGCGGGACAGTTCGGTGTGACCGGGGTCGGACGAGAGCAGCAGCAGACCGTCCGAGGAGACCACGGCGACGGACTGGATGCCGGGTACTTCCTCGACCAGGTTGGTCAGCAGCCAGTGCAGGTTGCGGGCTTCACTGCTCAGTCCGTAGGTAGTGGGCGCGGTCAACTGCTTGCCTCCTCGGCTGTGCCCCCCGTGGTTTCTTCGGCGTGTGCGTAGCGGGTCGGCCGCTGGTGGCCGGCCGTCTGTTCGGCGATCTCCGCCTCCACGTCTCGGTAGCCGGCCTGGGCGCCGCTGCGGAAGCCGCCGAGCCTGCGGCGCAGGGCCTCGGCGTCGACGCCGCCGGCGCGTGGGCGGGGCGGGGCGGTGGGTGCGGTGATCTTGGGTGTGCGCTTGGGGAGACCCTTGCTGGTGAGCCGCTCCTCGGGTTCGGCCGGTGCGGTGGGCTCCGCCTCGGCCGACGCGAACGCCTCGGCTTCGCCTTCGGCGGCCGGGTTCGCACCCGCACCACCCGTGCGGGTCTCGTGGTCGGCTGCCGGTGGCACCTGTGCGGCGTTCCCGCCGTCGGCGGCCGCCGGGTCGTGGGGGCGGGCCGCAGCCGGCGCCGTCGGTGCGGCCGGCCTCGTCGGCAGCGTCGGTGCGGCCGGCCTCGGCGGTTCCGCCAGGAGCTCCGGAGCCTCCGGGAGCAGCAGCTCCATCGTCGTCTCGGCGTAGGTCTCCAGCGGTGCCTTGGGACGCGTCTCCACGTTCCCGTCGGCGCCGTCGGCCTGTTCATGGGCCGGACGGTCAGCGTAGGCGTCCTGGACGGCCTCGGCCGAGGTGGCGGGTGAGCGGGTGGCGTCGCGAGCCTCCACGGCCCGCGTCTCCTCAGCCGGGGTCTCCGCCGACAGGTCTTCCCTGGCCGGGATCTTCGCCGTCAGGGCTTCCGTAGCCGGGGTCTTGGCCGCCTGCTCCTCCGTCTCCAGGGCTTCCGCTGCCCGGGGCTCCGGGGTCGGAGGTTCCTCGGGCGGGGTGGGCGGTGGGGTGGTGGAGGCGTGGTGTACGGCCTGTTCCGCCAGGGTCACCAGGGGGTCCGCGGACTTGGTGCGGGCGTGCAGGACGTTGGAGTTGGCCTCCGCGTCGGCGCCGGGGAGGGTGAAGGTGCCGGTGGTGCCCGGGGCCGTCCGGGGCGGGAGTGCCGTCGGCGCGGCCTCGGTGAGGAGGGACGCCGGCAGGACCACCACCGCCGCGACGCCGCCCTGCTTCTGCTCGCGCAGCTGGACGCGGACGCCGTGGCGGTGGGCGAGACGCGCGACGACGTACAGGCCGAGGCCGAGGCCCTCCTCGCCCTCCTGGTCGTAGAGCGACTCGGGGTCGAATTCGGTGAGGCGGGCGTTGAGGCGGGCCAGCCGGTCCTCCGCGACGCCGATGCCCTCGTCCTGGACCGACAGCATGACCTCGCCCGACTCCAGCAGCCAGCCGGAGACCTCCACCGGCAGGTCGGGCGGCGAGAACGAGGTGGCGTTCTCCATGAGTTCGGCCAGCAGATGGGAGAGGTCGTCGGCGGCGAAGCCCGCGATGTGGGCGTGCGGGGGCAGCGCCGCGATGCGGACGCGCTCGTAGCGTTCGATCTCGCTGACGGCCGCCCGGACCACGTCGACCAGCGGCACCGGCCCGGGGTGCTGCTGGACGTGCTCGGTGCCGGCCAGCACGAGGAGGTTCTCGCTGTGGCGGCGCATGACCGTGGCGAAGTGGTCCAGCTTGAAGAGCGTGGCGAGGCGCTCGGGGTCGTGCTCGCGCTCCTCCATCCCCTCGATCACCGCCAGCTGGCGCTCGACCAGGCCCAGGGTGCGCAGGGCCAGGTTGACGAAGGTGGAGCCGATGCTGGTGCGCAGCCGCTGCAGCTGGGCGGCGGACTCGGCCAGCTCGGCGCGGAGCTCCTCGCGGGCGTCGGCCATCTTCTGGCGCTGTCCGACCAGGTGCTTGCGGTCGGTCTCCAGGGTGGCCACGCGCTCGTGCAGGGCGGCCGCGTGCGCGTGGAGGGCGTTGACCGAGCGGACCACCTGCGCGAACTCGTCGTTGCGGCCGGTGAAGGTGATCGGTTCCTGCGTCGCCGGGTCCTCCGACTCCGCCAGCCGGGCCGAGCCGCGGCGCAGCACCGACAGGGGGCGGGTGAGGGTGCGGGCCATGGCGGTGGCTATGCCGATCGCGGCCAGAAGCAGCGCGCCGAGGACGGCGACGCGGATCTCCAGGGCGGTGACGTCGTCGTCCCGGAGCTTTTCGAGGTCCTTGGTGCGGTGGTCGTAGAGCGCGGACTCGGCGCCGCGCATCAGGTCGACGCGGGCGGACAGGGCCGCGTCCAGCTTCTTGGTGCTGGTGGTCAGCTCGCTGTCGGCGAGGGTCGGCTCATCGGTGAGCGTGGCCAGGTACTTCTCCGCGGAGTTGACCTCCGGGCCGGTGACCGTGGAGCCGTAGGAGTCCGCCGCCTTCTCGGGCGCGGTCTCGCGGAAGCCGGCGAGGGCCCCGTCGGCGCGCAGGCGGGCCTGCTGGGCGGCGGCGGTGAGCGCGTCGCGCCGTTCGCGGTCCGCGTCGCTGGTGGTGGCCGCCGTGGTGGGGAGCCCGGTGACGGGGTCGATCACCGTCTCGGTGCGGGTCGGGATGTTCAGCGCGGCCAGCAGCAGGCCGCGGGCGGCGGCGGACTGCTGGACGGCGGAGTCCAGTTCGGCGAGGGCGTAGGCGCCGGAGCCGGCCCGCGGGGGCATCTGCTCGGCCAGCTGCTCGGCGAGCCGGTGCAGCGCGGTGATCGTCTCGGAGTAGGCCTGGTGGGCCTGGAGGGCCGTGGTCTTGCCGGTGAGGGCGGAGCGGCGGACGGCGTCGATGCCGTCGAGGTCGGCCCGCAGGCCCGCCGGGGTGTCGGTGTCGGCGCGCAGCTCCTCGACCTGCCGGTCCACGCGGGCGCTGCGGTCTTCCGAGGGCGCCTTGGACTTGGGGCGGCCGGCCGCGATGTAGGAGGTGACCTCGTCGCGTTCGTCGGCGAGCGAGTGGGCCAGCGTGAGCGCGCCCTGGGTGCGAGTGGCGAGCGTCACCAGGTCCTGGGAGTCGCTGACGTCCCCGGAGGCCGTGAGCAGCGCGGGCGCGCCCGCTCCGGCGACGGCGGCGGCCACCACGGCGACGGCGACGATCAGCCGGGTGCGCACATGGGTGGGGCGGCCGGTGCCCACGGGGGTCTGGGGGCCGGTCCCCTCGGGGGCCGTCTGCCTGCCTGTGCGCCGAGGCCGCTTCTTCTGCACCGGTGCTCGCATTCCTGAACTCGTCTACTCAGGGGCCCGGGTGGCACCCCGTCAATTCGGTGCCAAGTGGTGCGTGCACCCGTTTCGTATGGTTCCCGACCCTCCCAGCGCCGGTGGGCAGTGGTCGCGCATCACCTGACCCGCCACCCGAAGGAGTGAACATCGGAGGGGAGTTGACGGGCAAGTTCCTCCGGCGTGTGCGCGGCCCCCCTGCGGCGGGCCGGTTGGACGCGCGCGGCAGGCTTTGACAGTATTCGCCACCACGCCTTCCCGGAGTGCCCCATTCTTGCCCAAACCAGGCGCCTGACCTGCGGGGTCGTGAGAATTCACGGTGCCGTTGCCAGCCTTTGGCGCACGCTGTGAAGGGCTCGTGCAGACTGGCCGGATGCGCACAGATCTCGTCTCGGAACCCGGCGACGCGTCCCGCCCCAACGAGGACTTCGCCGGTGTCGGACTACCCGCCTCCGGACAGGGAGGTTGCGCGATCGTCCTGGACGGGGTGACTCCGCCCGACGGCGGGACGGGCTGCCTGCATTCCGTCCCCTGGTTCACCGCACGGCTGGGCGGCGCGCTGACCGAACTGACCGTTTCCGGGCGAGATCTGACGCTCTCGGAGATTCTTTCGCGGGCGATCGGCCGCACCGCCGGCGCCCATACGGAGACCTGTGACCTTTCTCACCCGCGAACTCCCCAGGCGACCGTGGTCCTGACCCGCTGGGACGCGACCAGGTTCGAGTACCTGGTGCTGTCCGACTCCGCGCTGCTGCTGCGGGGGCCGGGCGGGACCGTCACCGCCGTGCTGGACGACCGGCTCGACCGGCTCCCCCGCTCCGCGCTCGCCACCGACGCCCTCGTGGACGCGAACCTGCGCAACAAGGAGGGCGGCTTCTTCACGGCCGCCGCCGACCCCGCCGTGGCCGGCCGGGCGGTCACCGGCTCCCTGCCCCGGCACGGGGTCCGGGCGCTGGCCGCGCTGACCGACGGCGCGACCCGCTGGACGGAGAAGTTCCGTGAGGGCGACTGGACGGCCCTGTTCGACCTGGTCGCCAAGGAGGGCGCCCGGTCGCTGGTCGAGCGGGTGCGGGAGCTGGAGACGGCGGACCGGGAGCAGCGGGCGTTCCTGGGGCGGAGCAAGACGCACGACGACGCGACGGTGGTGTACGTGGAGCTGTGACCGCTATTTCGCCATGACGCCGTTCAGCTCGTGGAGCAGCCGGGCCAGTTCGGAGACCTCGCTGCGGTCCCAGTGGGACAGCTGGCGGACGTAGCGGGCGCGGCGGGCCTCCCGGACGGTGCCGACGCGGCGGCTGCCCTCCTCGGTGAGGGTGACGAGCCAGGCACGGCCGTCGGCCGGGTCGGGTTCGCGGGCGATCAGGCCGAGCTCCTCCAGGGCGCGCAGCTGGCGCGACATGGTGGCCTTGCCGACGCCGATGTAGCCGGCGAGTTCGGTGGCCCGCTGGCCGCCCTGCTCGTCCAGCCGGATGAGCAGGCCGTAGGCGGAGGACTCCAGGTCGGGGTGGACCTCGCGGGCCATCTCGCCCTGGTTGGCCCGGGCGCGCCGGAGCAGCACGGTCAACTCGCGCTCCAGTGCCAGGAATTCCTGGTCTGCACCACTGGGCGTCACCTGGGCGGTGGCGTGGTGTGCGCCGCCGTTCTCGTCCTCGTGCACGTCAGCACCCCTGATCGGTTTCGCCGTACTGAAAGTTTCTGTCAAACGTCGTCATTGCCGCAGCTCCGTAAGTATTTCGCAGGCGTAGACCAACGGCGTCGTCCGGACCCCCTTCCACGCCGTCATCTACGTGCGTAGCTTCTTTACCACGCCAGTAGTGGCATGCCCACGCCAGTGGGCCGGCGGTCAGCGCCACGATCCCCCACAGCACCTCCCCAGAGCACTCCCCCCACCCCACTCCCCGGAGGCACGCCATGACCGTGCTCAGACCCGGCTCTCCCCGTTCCTTCCGCCCGCGCCCCCTCGCCGTCCTCGTCACGGCCCTGCTCGCGGCGCTCTCCCTCGCGCTGTCCCTCACCTCCGCCCGGGCCGCGACCACCCCCAGCCGTGGTTCCGCCTTCATGGGCATGGGCGTCCTCGCCCACGACGGCCGGGACGGCACCCCCAATACGGGTGACGTCACACAGACCGAAGGGGTGGACGTCTCCGGCCACCAGGGCAACGTCGCCTGGTCGACCCTGTGGGGCAGCGGGGTGCGCTGGGCGTACACGAAGGCCACGGAAGGCACGTACTACACGAACCCGTACTTCGCCCAGCAGTACAACGGCTCCTACAACGTGGGCATGATCCGCGGCTCGTACCACTTCGCCACCCCGGACACCACCAGCGGCGCCACCCAGGCCAACTACTTCGTCGACCACGGCGGCGGCTGGTCCCGGGACGGCAAGACCCTGCCGGGCGCCCTCGACATCGAGTGGAACCCGTACGGCGCCGCCTGCTACGGCAGGACCGCGAGCCAGATGGTCGGCTGGATCGCCGACTTCATCAACACCTACAAGGCCCGCACCGGCCGGTACCCCGTGATCTACACGGCCACCAGCTGGTGGACCCAGTGCACCGGCAACTACGGGGGCTTCGCGGCGAACGACCCGCTGTGGATCGCCCGCTACGACTCCTCGCCGGGGACGCTGCCGGCCGGGTGGTCGTTCCACACGATGTGGCAGTACACCTCCTCCGGCCCGACCGTCGGCGACCACGACAAGTTCAACGGAGCCCTGGACCGGGTGCAGGCCCTGGCCAACGGCTGAGGTGACGGCCGGCCGGGGGCCGGCGACCACGCCGCGACGGCCCGGTTTCCCGGGCCGTCCCTGCGTTGGTGCTCCGCGCCGCCCGGGATCATGCTGGTCAGGAGAGCCTGCCGAGCAAGGGCGAGATGAGCGGCGATGGAGCGACAGTCGACGTACACGGCCACGGCCACCATCGATGAGCGGGGCATCCTGACCGGCTGGAGCGACGGCGCGCGGCGACTGCTCGGCTACGACTCCTCGGCCGTCGTCGGACGGCCCGCCGCCGCGCTGCTCGCGGCCGACGTCACCGTGGTCCGGCGGGCGCTGACCGGCCGGAACCGCTGGAACGGCGCCGTGCCGCTGCGCCACCAGGACGGGCGGTGCGTGGAACTGGGCGTGCTCGCCCACCGCCGGGCCCCGGCCACCGGAACCGCCGACTGGCTGGTGGTGAGCGCCGTGACGGTCCGGGCGCAGCCGCCGCGGGGCGAACCCCTGGAGGAGTGGACCTTCCTCCAGTCCCCCTTTCCGCTGGCCATCTTCGACGCGGACCTGCGCCTGGTGCGGGCCAACCGCAGGCTCGAACACGCCCTCGCCCTGCCGGAGGCGGCGATGCGCGGGCTGCGCCTCGGCCACATCGTGCCGGGGGCCGGGAGCGAGGAGGCCGCCCGGTCGATGCGGCGGGCGCTGGAGTCCGGCCGGCCGCAGGAGGTGCGGGGCCGGCTCGGCCCGGAGCTCGGCCGCCCCACCGTCCTCACCCCGCTGAAGGACGCCGACGGCAGGGTGCGGGCCGTCTGCCTGTCCGTGCCGCAGCCGGCCCAGGACTCCGGCCGGCCGGGCTCCTCGCGCGAGACCGGCTCGCGCGTCGGGACGGCGGCGGACCAGGCCCGCGCCGCCCAGGAACTCGGCCAGGTCACGGTCCCCCGGCTGGCCGACGTCATGGCGGTCGATCTGCTGGACTCCCCGCACATGGGCACACAGGCCTCCGGACCGCCGCCGGGCCGGGTCGTGCTGCGCCGGGCCGCCCTGCGCGCGGTCCCGGACGGCGACGGTCCCGCCTCCGGCACCGGCGTCGGCGTCGGCGTCGGCGTCGGCGTCGGCGTCGGCGTCGGCGTCGGCGTCGGCGTCGGCGTCGGCGAGGTCATCGTGTGCCCGGCCGGCTCGCCGCCCGCCCGGTGCCTGGCGGTGGGGCGCCCCCTGCTGTACGACACCGCGGACCCGGCCGTCGCCGAGTGGGCGGCCCTGGACCCGGGCGCCGCGTGGCTGCGCGCGTCCGGGGCGCGCTCCCTGCTGACGGTGCCGCTGCTCGCCGAGGGCAGCACGCTCGGTGTGGCCCTGTTCGGCCGGCAGCCGGAGCGGGAACCGTTCGGGCCGGAGGACCTGCGGCTCGCGGAGGAGTTCACCGCCAAGGCGGCCGCCGGCATCGAGCAGGCCCGGGCCCACGCCCTGGCCCGTACCACCACCATGGCCCTGCAGCGGAGCCTGCTCCCGCACACGCTGCCCGACCAGGCGGCCATGGAGATCGCGACGCGCTATCTGCCGGCCGCGAGCCGGGCCGGCGTGGGCGGCGACTGGTTCGACGTGATCCCGCTGTCGGGTGCGCGGGTGGCGCTCGTCGTGGGGGACGTGGTGGGCCACGGCATCCGTGCCTCGGCCACCATGGGCCGGCTGCGTACGGCGGTGCGCACGCTGGCCGACGTCGATCTGCCCGCCGACGAGCTCCTCACCCACCTGGACGACCTGGTGCTGCGGCTGGCCGCCGACGAGGGCAGCGCGGACCCGGCCGCCGAGACGGCCGGCGGCATCGGCACGACCTGCCTGTACGCCGTCTACGACCCGGTCTCGCGCCGGTGCACGGTGGCCCGGGCCGGGCATCCGCCGCCCGCCGTGGTGACCCCGGACGGGCTCGTCCGCTTCCTCGACGTGCCGGCGGGGCCGCCGCTGGGTCTGGGCGGGCTGCCCTTCGAGGCGGTCGAGACGGAGCTGCCCGAGGGCACGTTGCTCGCGCTGTACACGGACGGGCTGTTCGAGGCCCGCGACCACGACATCGACGAGGCGCTGGACAAGATGTTCGCCGCGCTCGGCCGTCCCGCGAAGTCGCTGGACTCGGTGTGCGACCGGGTCCTCACCGAGCTGCTCAGTCACCGTCCCGACGACGACATCGCCCTGCTGGTGGCCCGTACCCGGGCGCTGCACGAGGACCGGGTCGCCTGCTGGGAGCTGGACAGCGAGTTCACCGTGGTGGCTCTGGCCCGCCGGTTCGCCGACGAGCAGCTGGCCGCGTGGGGCCTGGACGACGCCGCGTTCACCACCGAGCTGATGGTCAGCGAGCTGGTCACCAACGCCATCCGCTACGGCCGCCCGCCCATCCGGCTCCGGCTGATCCACCAGGGCACCACGCTGACCTGCGAGGTCTACGACTCCAGCGGCACCACTCCGCACATGCGCCGGGCCCGGATCTTCGACGAGGGCGGCCGGGGTCTGCTGCTGGTGGCGCAGCTCGCCGAGCGGTGGGGCACCCGGCACGACCGGATCGGCAAGACGGTGTGGGCGGAGCAGTCGCTGACCGCGCGCTGACGTGCCGGTGCCCCGCGGAGGAATCCTCCACGGGGCACCGCGCTCCTTCATCGATCAGCCCTGGGTACCGCCCTGGGTGTTCCCGTTGCCGCCACCCTGAGTACCACCCTGGGTGTTCCCATTACCGCCACCCTGAGTACCACCCTGGGTGTTCCCATTACCGCCGCCCTGAGTACCACCCTGGGTATTCCCGTTGCCGCCGCCCTGAGTACCACCCTGGGTATTCCCGTTGCCGCCACCCTGAGTACCACCCTGGGTGTTCCCGTTGCCGCCACCCTGAGTACCACCCTGGGTGTTCCCATTACCGCCACCCTGAGTACCACCCTGGGTGTTCCCATTACCGCCACCCTGAGTACCACCCTGGGTATTGCCGCCCTTGTGGCAATCGTGATGGCACTTGTGATGGGACTTTCCGTGGAACTTCTCGTGTGACGTGTGGTTGCCGGTGACGTGTGCGATCGGTGCGGCGGGGGCCGCCACCGCGGAGGCGGCCGGAACGAGGATTCCGCCGGCGATCGCGGCGGACGCGGCCGCTGTCGCGAGGAAGAGACCCCGGCGCTTGGGACGGTTCTCGGAAGTCTTGAAGATACGGTTCATTGCCTTGCTCCTGTTTCCTGAATGGGGACTGGAAGCACTCCGGTGACCCGAAGCACCAGGTAGAGCGGAATTCTTTCCGCCGTACCCCGCGGCCTCATTTCCTGTCCGGTGGGGCCGCACATCCAGTAAGCCCAGTCAGCGGGGCACGGGGCACGTTCCGAGATGTCGGGACTTGACGGCTCCGGTGAAGCCGGGTTAAAAGCGCCGCGCGGCCGGTGTGCGCGCCCGCTACCGGGGCGAGCGCAGGACGGGCCCGGCCCAGGCCGGCGGCTCGGGCACCTCGGACCGGCCGGCGTCCCGGTCCGGGCCCGGCTCCGCGCGGCCGGCCCGCACCCGCATGTCGACCAGCGTCGAGGTGCGGCGGCGCAGGCCGACCGCGGCGACGGCGTCACGCAGCGCCCCCACGAAGTCCAGGCACGTGTCGTAACGGTCGTCGGCGACCTTCGCCAGCGCCCGGCGCAGGGCCTCGTCGGCCTCGCCCGGGATCCCCGGCCGTTCCGCGCTCAGCGCGGGCGGCGGGGCGTACTGGTGGGCCCAGAGCAGCTCCAGGTGGTCCGCGCACCGGAACGGCGGAGCGCCGGCGAGGGTCTCGTGGACCACGCAGGCGAGGCTGTACTGGTCGGACCTGCCGTCCACCGGGCGCCCGGTGATCCGCTCGGGCGCCACGTAGTCCAGCGTGCCGACGAACTCGCCCGCCGACGTGAACCCGGTGAGCGACAGGGACTTCTTCGCCAGCCCGAAGTCGGCGAGGTAGACGTGCTCGGGGTGGTCGCTGTCGATCCCCTTGGCGACCAGCACGTTGCCGGGTTTGACGTCCCGGTGCACCAGACCGCGCGCGTGGGCGGCGTCGAGCGCGGAGGCGAGCTGGGCGGCGATGCGCAGCGCGGCCGGCACCGGGAGCGGGCCCTCGCGGTCGAGCAGGGCGCGCAGGTCGAGGCCGGAGACGAAGCGCATGGCGATGTACAGGATCCCGTCGGCCTCGCCGGCCTCGAAGACGGGCACGATGTGGGGGTGGTCGATGGCGGCGGCCACCCGGGACTCCTGGGCGAAACGGCGGCGGAAGGCGTCGTTGCGCGTGTACTCGGGGGCGAGCAGCTTGAGGGCGACCGTCCGGCCGAGGCGCAGGTCCTTCGCGCAGTAGACGACGGCCATGCCGCCGCGGCCGAGTTCGCGCTCCACCCGGTAGCCCGCGATCTCGGCCCCGATCAGGCCGGAGGGGCTCTCGGGGGGCCAACTCACGCCTGAATTCTACCGAGCTGCCCGGCCGTGGGCTCAGGGAGAAGGCCCCCGCAGGCGCACGCGGGGCGTCCCGCGGCCGCCGCGAAGGCCCGTCGTGCCGCAGCCGCACGACGAAGAGGCTGTAGCGCCACGACGAGGAAGCCGCAGCCGCACGACGAAGAGCCCGGGGCCGGCGAAGCCCCCGTGGCGCGCCGCCGCACGGCGAAGGCCCGGAGCTCCCTCTCGGGGCCCGGGCCCTCACGCGTCCCGCGGCGTCCGTCACGCCGCCACGGGGACCTCCGGCGTCGCACCGCTCGCGGCGGGTGCGAGCGCCAGTTCCAGGACCTGGCGGACGTCGGTCACGGCGTGGACGTCGAGCTTGTCCAGCACCTCGGCCGGGACGTCGTCCAGGTCGGGCTCGTTGCGCTTGGGGATGATCACGGTGGTCACCCCGGCGCGGTGGGCGGCGAGCAGCTTCTGCTTCACGCCGCCGATGGGCAGCACCCGGCCGGTCAGCGAGACCTCGCCGGTCATGGCGACGTCCGTGCGGACCAGGCGGCCGGAGAGCAGCGAGGCGAGGGCCGTGGTCATCGTGATGCCCGCGCTCGGGCCGTCCTTCGGCACCGCGCCGGCCGGGAAGTGGATGTGCACGCCCCGGTCCTTCAGGTCGGCCACCGGCAGTTCCAGTTCGGCGCCGTGGCTGCGCAGGAAGCTCAGCGCGATCTGCGCCGACTCCTTCATCACGTCTCCGAGCTGGCCGGTGAGGGTCAGACCCGCCGCGCCCGTCTCCGGGTCGGCCAGGGACGCCTCCACGAAGAGCACGTCACCGCCGGCGCCGGTGACCGCGAGTCCGGTCGCCACCCCGGGCACGGCCGTACGGCGCTCGGCCGGGTCCTGGGCGGACTCGGGCACGTGGTGCGGGCGGCCGATCAGACCGCGCAGATCCTCGTCCCGGACGGTGAACGGCAGCTTCCGCTCCCCGAGTTCGTGCTGGGCGGCGACCTTGCGCAGCAGCCGCGCGATGGACCGCTCCAGGGTCCGCACGCCCGCCTCACGGGTGTACTCGCCGGCCAGCTTGCGCAGCGCGTCCTCCGCGAGGGTGACCTCGTCCGTGTCGAGACCGGCCCGCTCCAGCTGGCGCGGCAGCAGGTGGTCGCGGGCGATCACGACCTTCTCGTCCTCGGTGTAGCCGTCCAGGCGGACGATCTCCATGCGGTCGGCGAGCGCCTCCGGGATGGCCTCCAGGACGTTGGCGGTGGCGAGGAAGACCACGTCCGACAGGTCGAGTTCGACCTCCAGGTAGTGGTCCCGGAAGGTGTGGTTCTGTGCCGGGTCCAGGACCTCCAGCAGCGCCGCGGCCGGGTCGCCGCGGAAGTCGGAGCCCACCTTGTCGATCTCGTCGAGGAGGACGACCGGGTTCATGGACCCGGCCTCCTTGATCGCGCGCACGATCCGGCCGGGCAGGGCACCGACGTACGTACGCCGGTGGCCGCGGATCTCGGCCTCGTCCCGGACGCCGCCGAGGGCGACCCGGACGAACTTGCGGCCCATGGCGTGCGCGACGGACTCGCCGAGGCTGGTCTTGCCGACACCGGGCGGTCCGACGAGCGCGAGCACCGCGCCGCCGCGCCGGCCGCCGATGACGCCCAGCCCCCGGGCGCTGCGCCGCTTGCGCACCGCCAGGTACTCGGTGATGCGCTCCTTCACGTCGTCCAGGCCGGCGTGCTCGGCGTCGAGGACGGCCCTGGCGCCCTGGATGTCGTGCGCGGAAGCGCTGTCGTCCGTCCGCTCGTTCCACGGCATCTCCAGGACGGTGTCCAGCCAGGTGCGGATCCAGGAGCCCTCGGGCGACTGGTCGGAGGACCGCTCCAGCTTGTCGACCTCCTTGAGAGCGGCCTCGCGGACCTTCTCGGGCAGGTCGGCGGCCTCCACGCGGGCGCGGTAGTCGTCGGACTCCTCGCCGTCCCGCTCGCCGTTCAGTTCGCGCAACTCCTTGCGGACGGCCTCCAGCTGACGGCGCAGCAGGAACTCGCGCTGCTGCTTGTCGACACCCTCCTGGACGTCCTTGGCGATGGTCTCGGCCACGTCCTGCTCCGCGAGGTGGTCGCGCAGCGCCTGGGTGGCGAGCTTCAGGCGGGCCACCGGGTCGGCGGTCTCCAGCAGTTCGACCTTCTGCTCGGTGGTCAGGAACGGTGAGTAGCCGGAGTTGTCGGCGAGTGCGGAGACGTCGTCGATGGCCTGGACGCGGTCCACGACCTGCCAGGCGCCGCGCTTCTTCAGCCAGGTGGTGGCGAGCGCCTTGTACTCCTTGACCAGTTCGGTGACCTGGCCCGGCAGCGGCTCCGGCACGTCCTCCTCGACGCGGGCGCCCTCGACCCAGAGCGCGGCGCCCGGGCCGGTGGTGCCGGCGCCGATGCGCACCCGGCTGCGGCCGCGGACCAGGGCGCCGGGGTCGCCGTCGGCCAGCCGGCCGACCTGCTCGACCGTACCGAGGACGCCGGTCCTGGCGTACGTGCCGTCGATCCGCGGCACCAGCAGCACCTTGGGCTTACCGGGCGCCGACCGGGCGGCGGCCTGTGCGGCCTCCACCGCGGCCCGCACCTCGGCGTCGCTCAGGTCCAGCGGAACCACCATGCCGGGCAGCACGACCTCGTCGTCGAGCGGCAGCACGGGCAGGACGAGCGTGAACGCCGTGGACTCAGCAGCCATGATCTCCCCTTAGGCAGTCAACTTGAGCTATGCCGACTCAATGTTCTGGCTGCGCCGATTGTTCCCCGACGGGTGTTCGCTGTGAGCGATCACGTGGGTCCAAGAGGGACGAGCCGGGGGCGCGTTCACCGCGGGTGGCCGCGCCGTGTCTCGTCACGCCGGGCGGCTGAGCCGCGCCGGACACGGCCGCGCGGCTCTCAGGCCGGCCGCCGCCAGCGCCGTACCAGGGGCCAGCCGGCGATACCGAGGCCCAGGGCGATGAGGTGGCCCCAGTTGGTCATCGGGTCCTGGAAGGCGAAGAGGTCGTTCAGCAGCGCCCCGCCCATCAGCACCAGCACGGGCCAGCGCAGCCAGGGGCGGAGCAGGCCCGCCAGCGCGCCGACGCTGGTGGCGACGCCGAAGCTGATGCCGTAGTCGAGGCGGTGCAGCGAGGTCGCCGGCAGGTGGCCGAACAGGACCGCCAGGCCCACCGGGATCTCGGTGGCGAGGGTGGCGAGGACATGGCCGGCCAGGAAGACACAGGCGGCCCGCGCTCCGCCTATCCGCCGCTCCAGCGCGGTGAGCACCAGCAGGAACGTCACGGCGTACGGCGAGAGGACCCCGCCCGCGATCCAGAGCGCGCTCCCCAGCAGCACCGGCACGGGAGCGCTCACCAGGTGGACGACGTCCGTGCTGGACCCCTGGTAGAGCGTGTGCATCAGGCCGGGGTCGGCCAGGGACGCGAACAGGGAGGTGACGGCCAGGACGGCCGCGTAGGCGAAGGTGAACGGGGTTGCGGCCGGAGTGGGGTGCAGCCGCCAGGGCCGCGGGCCCGGCGCGGACGGACGCGTCGCGGCCGGTGCGGACGGGCTCACGTCGAGCGGTGCGGAAGGACCGGCGGCCCGTGCGGACGGGCTCTCGGCCGGTGCGGGGGCGGGTGCCGTGCCGCCGCGCTGGCGTGGCATGCCGTCCAGCAGGCCGGCGAACACCGGCGCCGGCACGGTGTCCGTGCCGTCCGGACCGTCCGGAAGGTGCGTGCCCGGCGCGGGCGGGGACGCGTCCGTCGCAGGGCCCGGCGTGATCCGTTCCACGGTGAGGCGCTCCTTCCGTCGCGCCCCACCCTTCGTGTTCGGCGTGCCGCTGTCTATGACCGACGCCACGCGAGAGCGGATTCACAGCAACCTCTCGCCCCTCACCCGCGTCCGGCCCCGGGCCCGGGCCACTCGTCCGTGGGTGTCATGCGTAATTCCCGTGAACGCCAGGCCGTGTTCAAGCAGGATGGGTCCATGACTGCCGCGTACGACACCCCCGTGGTCCTGGACCGACGCGACGGCCCGTACGGCGAGGTGGTGCTTCGCAGGCACGGAGTGCTGCTGCAGATCATCGCCAACGGGTGTTTCCTGATGGACACCTCCGACGGGCGCTCGGAGAGACTGCTGGTCGACGCCGCCCGGGACACGCTGGACGGGCGCGCGGCGCCGGAGCTGCTGATCGGCGGGCTGGGCGTGGGGTTCTCGCTGGCGCACGCCGCGGCCGATCCCCGGTGGGGACGGATCACCGTGGTGGAACGGGAGCCGGCCGTCATCGGGTGGCACCGGGACGGACCGCTGGCCGAGGTGTCGGCCGGCGCGCTCGCCGATCCGCGCACCGCGATCGTGGAAGCGGATCTCGTGGCTTACGTCAATGAGACATCGGACACGTTCGACGCCCTGTGCCTCGACATCGACAACGGGCCCGGCTGGACCGTCACGGCGGACAACGACAGCCTCTACGCACCGGCCGGACTCGCTGCCTGCGCGCGGGTGTTGAGGCCCGGCGGGGTGCTCGCGGTGTGGTCGGCGCAACCCTCTCCGGATTTTGAAGGAACCTTGTGGAATGCCGGGTTCCGACAGGTGCGTACCGAAGAGGTCCCCGTTGCCCGGGGCGTTCCCGACGTCGTCCACCTCGGCGTCCGACCTGGATAGCGACAGCGCGGTGAGTCCCCGTAATGTGCTGCCCTGACGCGGATCATTCAAGCGTCAAACGCAGACATGGGATCACCCCACGGATTCCGGAAAGCAACAACAGGGGCGGGCGATGGAGCAGACACACACCTCCCAGAGCGGCGCGACGACGACCACCCCCGGCGCACAGCGCCGGGTGCTGGTCGTCGAGGACGACCCCACGATCGTCGACGCCATCGCGGCCCGGCTCCGCGCCGAGGGATTTCTGGTGCAAACCGCGGCCGACGGTCCGGCCGCGGTCGACACGGCCGAGGCATGGCAGCCCGATCTGCTGATCCTCGACATCATGCTGCCCGGCTTCGACGGGCTGGAGGTCTGCCGCCGTGTGCAGGCCCAGCGCCCGGTGCCGGTGCTGATGCTCACCGCGCGCGACGACGAGACCGACATGCTGGTCGGGCTCGGTGTCGGCGCCGACGACTACATGACCAAGCCGTTCTCGATGCGGGAGCTGGCGGCACGCGTGCACGTGCTGCTGCGCCGGGTGGAGCGGGCGGCCGTCGCCGCCGCGACGCCCCGGTCCGGCATCCTGCGCCTCGGCGAGCTGGAGATCGACCACGCGCAGCGCCGGGTGCGGGTCAAGTCCGAGGACGTCCACCTGACGCCGACCGAGTTCGACCTGCTGGTGTGCCTGGCGAACACCCCGCGCGCGGTGCTCTCCCGGGAGCAGCTGCTGGCGGAGGTGTGGGACTGGGCGGACGCCTCCGGCACCCGCACGGTCGACAGCCACATCAAGGCGCTGCGCCGGAAGATCGGCGCCGAGCGGATCCGCACCGTCCACGGTGTGGGCTACGCGCTGGAGACACCCACTCCATGAGCGGCGGCGGGCGCCAGGCCGCACGGAGGAGCCCCGGGACCCTCGGCGAGGAACCCTGGGGCGGCGTACGCCCGTTCTCGATCAAGACCAAGCTCGGTGTGCTGGTCGTCGTCGCGGTGCTGATCACCACCGGCCTGTCGATCGTCGCGGTGCACACCAAGACGGAGCTCCGCTTCATCACGGTCTTCTCGATGATCGCCACACTGTTGATCACGCAGTTCGTGGCCCATTCGCTCACCATGCCGCTGGACGAGATGAACACGGTGGCCCGGTCGATCTCGCAGGGCGACTACACGCGCCGGGTGAAGGAGAACCGCCGGGACGAGCTGGGCGACCTGGCCCAGACGATCAACGTCATGGCGGACGAGCTGGAGGCGCAGGACAACCAGCGCAAGGAGCTGGTGGCGAACGTCTCGCACGAGCTGCGCACCCCGATCGCGGGACTGCGCGCGGTGCTGGAGAACATCGTCGACGGGGTCACCGAGCCCGACCAGGAGACGATGCGGACGGCCCTGAAGCAGACCGAGCGGCTGGGCCGCCTGGTGGAGACCCTGCTGGACCTGTCCCGCCTGGACAACGGCGTCGTGCCGCTGAAGATGCGCCGGTTCGAGGTGTGGCCGTACCTCTCGGGCGTGCTCAAGGAGGCCAACATGGTCGCCTCGGCGCGCGCGGGCATCGCCTCCGGCTCGGGCAGCCACACCCGCACGGACGTCCATCTGCACCTCGACGTCTCGCCGCCGGAGCTGACCGCGCACGCGGACCCCGAGCGCATCCACCAGGTCGTCGCCAACCTGATCGACAACGCGGTCAAGCACAGCCCGCCGCACGGCCGGGTGACGCTGAGGGCGCGGCGCGGGCCGCAGCCGGAGTCGCTGGAGCTGGAGGTCCTGGACGAGGGCCCCGGCATTCCCCGGTCGGAGTGGCACCGGGTGTTCGAGCGGTTCAACCGGGGGGCGGTGACCCGGCCGCACGGCCCCGGCAGCGACGGCGGCACCGGGCTGGGCCTGGCCATCGCCCGATGGGCGGTGGATCTGCACGGCGGCCGGATCGGTGTGGCCGAATCCGAGCGGGGCTGCCGGATCATCGTCACCCTCCCGGGACTGACTTCAGTCCCAAGTTGACGTAAAGTCCGATCCGGAAGCACAAGATCCACGACGGTCGCTGCCGTTCCGCGCAGCTGGACACGTGTGATCAGGGCAGGCCCGCGCGCCACCTCGGACGAGGACGCGCCGGGCCCGGGCCGACGCACCCTCTCACGCGCGGAACCACGCTTGTTTCCCGCCATATCAAGCCCTGAAACAAGATTTCTGATGTGACTTACGCGACGATGAACGGGCCCGACCTGACCTTCACGGTCTTGGAGGCGTAGCCTTTATTCCCGCTGTCCATCACCTTGTGAAGCGGAAGAGGGCGGTTGCCGCCGTGTCGCCACAGTCCCCCAGTAACTCGAGCATCTCCACCGACGACCAAGCCGGGAAGAACCCCGCTGCCGCGTTCGGTCCGAACGAGTGGCTCGTCGACGAGATCTATCAGCAGTACCTCCAGGACCCGAATTCGGTAGACCGCGCCTGGTGGGACTTCTTCGCCGATTACAAGCCAGGTGCTCCTGCCACCCCGGCTCCGGCGGGTACTGCGGCCGCGGGGGCCGCAGAGACCACCACCGCGGCTCCGCAGGCCAAGCCCGCGGCCCCGGCCCCCCAGGCCGCCGCCCCGGCTCCCGCGGCCCCGAAGCCCGCCGCGGCTCCCGCGCCGGCTCCGGCCCCCGCTTCCGCGGCGAAGGCCGCCCCCGCCCCGGCCAAGCCGGCGACGCCCGCACAGGCGCCCGCTCAGGCCCAGGCGAAGGCCGCCCCCGCCAAGGAGGCCCCCGAGGGTCCCGAGTACGTGACGCTGCGTGGTCCGTCCGCGGCCGTCGCGAAGAACATGAACGCCTCGCTGGAGCTGCCGACCGCCACCTCGGTCCGCGCGGTCCCGGTGAAGCTGCTGTTCGACAACCGGATCGTCATCAACAACCACCTGAAGCGCGCCCGGGGCGGGAAGATCTCCTTCACGCACCTGATCGGCTTCGCGATGGTGCAGGCCATCAAGGCCATGCCGTCGATGAACCACTCGTTCGGCGAGAAGGACGGCAAGCCGACCCTCGTCAAGCCGCCGCACGTCAACCTCGGCCTGGCCATCGACCTGGTCAAGCCGAACGGTGACCGCCAGCTCGTCGTGGCCGCCATCAAGAAGGCCGAGACGCTGAACTTCTTCGAGTTCTGGCAGGCCTACGAGGACATCGTCCGTCGCGCCCGCGACAACAAGCTGACGATGGACGACTTCACCGGCGTGACGGTCTCCCTGACCAACCCCGGCGGCCTCGGCACCGTCCACTCCGTGCCGCGTCTGATGCCCGGCCAGTCCGTGATCATGGGCGTCGGCTCCATGGACTACCCGGCGGAGTTCCAGGGCACCAGCCAGGACACCCTGAACAAGCTCGGCGTCTCCAAGGTCATGACGCTCACGTCGACCTACGACCACCGGGTCATCCAGGGCGCCGCCTCCGGCGAGTTCCTGCGCCAGGTCGCGAACCTGCTGCTGGGCGAGAACGGCTTCTACGACGACATCTTCGAGGCCCTGCGCATCCCCTACGAGCCGGTCCGCTGGCTCCGGGACATCGACGCCAGCCACGACGACGACGTCACCAAGGCCGCCCGCGTCTTCGAGCTGATCCACTCCTACCGGGTCCGCGGCCACGTCATGGCCGACACCGACCCGCTGGAGTACCGCCAGCGCAAGCACCCCGACCTGGACATCGTCGAGCACGGCCTCACCCTGTGGGACCTGGAGCGCGAGTTCGCCGTCGGCGGCTTCGCCGGCAAGTCGATGATGAAGCTGCGCGACATCCTCGGCGTGCTGCGCGACTCGTACTGCCGCACCACCGGCATCGAGTTCATGCACATCCAGGACCCCAAGCAGCGCAAGTGGATCCAGGACCGCGTGGAGCGCCCGCACTCCAAGCCGGAGCGCGAGGAGCAGCTGCGCATCCTGCGCCGGCTGAACGCGGCGGAGGCCTTCGAGACCTTCCTGCAGACCAAGTACGTCGGTCAGAAGCGGTTCTCGCTGGAGGGCGGCGAGTCCGTCATCCCGCTGCTCGACGCGGTGATCGACTCCGCGGCCGAGTCCCGCCTGGACGAGGTCGTCATCGGCATGGCCCACCGCGGCCGCCTGAACGTCCTCGCCAACATCGTCGGCAAGTCGTACGCGCAGATCTTCCGCGAGTTCGAGGGCAACCTCGACCCGAAGTCGATGCACGGCTCCGGCGACGTGAAGTACCACCTGGGCGCCGAGGGCACCTTCACCGGCCTGGACGGCGAGCAGATCAAGGTCTCGCTGGTCGCCAACCCCTCCCACCTGGAGGCGGTCGACCCGGTCCTGGAGGGCGTCGCCCGCGCCAAGCAGGACATCATCAACAAGGGCGGCACGGACTTCACCGTCCTGCCGGTGGCGATCCACGGCGACGCGGCCTTCGCGGGCCAGGGCGTGGTGGCCGAGACCCTGAACATGTCGCAGCTGCGCGGCTACCGCACCGGCGGCACGGTCCACATCGTCATCAACAACCAGGTCGGCTTCACCGCGGCCCCCGAGTCCTCGCGTTCCTCCATGTACGCGACGGACGTGGCCCGCATGATCGAGGCCCCGATCTTCCATGTGAACGGCGACGACCCCGAGGCCGTCGTGCGCGTCGCGCGGCTCGCCTTCGAGTTCCGCCAGGCGTTCAACAAGGACGTGGTGATCGACCTCATCTGCTACCGCCGCCGCGGTCACAACGAGTCGGACAACCCGGCCTTCACCCAGCCGCTGATGTACGACCTGATCGACAAGAAGCGCTCGGTGCGCAAGCTCTACACCGAGTCCCTGATCGGTCGCGGCGACATCACCCTGGAAGAGGCCGAGCAGGCCCTGCAGGACTACCAGGGCCAGCTGGAGAAGGTCTTCACCGAGGTCCGCGAGGCCACCTCGCAGCCGGCCGCCGGTGACGCCCAGGCCCCGCAGGACGGCTTCCCGGTCGCGGTCCCGACGGCGATCTCCGCCGAGGTCGTCAAGCGGATCGCCGAGTCCCAGGTCAACGTGCCCGACCACATCACCGTCCACCCGCGTCTGCAGCCGCAGCTGCAGCGCCGTGCGTCGATGGTCGAGGACGGCACGATCGACTGGGGCATGGGCGAGACCCTCGCCGTCGGCTCCCTGCTGCTGGAGGGCACCCCGGTCCGCCTGGCGGGCCAGGACTCCCAGCGCGGCACCTTCGGCCAGCGCCACGCGGTGCTGATCGACCGGGAGACCGGCGAGGAGTACACCCCGCTGCAGTACCTCTCCGAGGACCAGGCACGGCTGACCGTCTACAACTCCCTGCTGTCCGAGTACGCGGCGATGGGCTTCGAGTACGGCTACTCGCTGGCCCGCCCGGACGCGCTCGTGATGTGGGAGGCGCAGTTCGGCGACTTCGTCAACGGCGCCCAGACGGTCGTGGACGAGTTCATCTCCTCGGCCGAGCAGAAGTGGGGCCAGACCTCCGGCGTCACCCTGCTGCTGCCGCACGGCTACGAGGGCCAGGGCCCGGACCACTCCTCGGCCCGCCCGGAGCGGTTCCTCCAGCTGTGCGCGCAGAACAACATGACGGTCGCGATGCCGACCTCGCCGTCGAACTACTTCCACCTCCTGCGGTGGCAGGTGCACAACCCGCACCACAAGCCGCTGGTCGTCTTCACCCCGAAGTCGATGCTGCGCCTGAAGGCCGCGGCGTCGAAGGCGGAGGAGTTCACGAGCGGGCAGTTCCGTCCGGTCATCGGCGACAGCACGGTCGACCCGGCCGCGGTCCGCAAGGTCGTCTTCTGCGCCGGCAAGGTCTACTACGACCTGGAGGCCGAGCGGCAGAAGCGCGGTGTCACGGACACGGCGATCATCCGCATCGAGCGTCTGTACCCGCTGCCGGGTGACGAGCTCCAGGCGGAGGTCAACAAGTACCCGAACGCCGAGAAGTACCTGTGGACGCAGGAGGAGCCGGCGAACCAGGGTGCCTGGCCGTTCATCGCGCTCAACCTGATCGACCACCTGGACCTGGCGGTCGGCGCCGACATCCCGGCCGGCGAGCGGCTGCGGCGCATCTCGCGTCCGCACGGTTCGTCCCCGGCGGTGGGCTCCGCGAAGCGTCACCAGGCGGAGCAGGAGCAGCTGATGCGTGAGGTCTTCGAGGCGTAGGCCTCCGGCGGTTCGCCGAACAGCAGGGCCCGGTGCCGAGTTTGCGCTCGGTGCCGGGCCCTTCGGCTGTCCGTGGGGTGGCTCGGCGGCGTGCGCGGGTGCGGGTGCGTGGGGGCTGGTCGCGCAGTTCCCCGCGCCCCTGAGGGCAGCCCCTTCGGGGTGCCCTAGCCCAGGTATGCCTCGAAGTCCCAGTAGGGACGGACCCGTTGGCGGGCCGAGAGGGTGTGGGGGTGCTGGGCGCCCAGGGTGCGGGTGAGGGACAGCAGGGCGTCCTCCTCCAGCTTGCCCGCCTCCTCCTGCTCGTGCGCCGCCCTGAGGTCCGCGGCGAGCGCCACCTGGCAGGACAGGGTGAGCGGATGCTCGTGCCCCAGCATGTGCCGGGACCGGCGCAGGGCGTCCCGGCTCAGCTCCACCGCGTCCTCGATCCGGCCGTTGAAGTTCCGCGCGCCGGCCGCGTTGAGGGCGCAGCCCAGCACCCAGGGGTGGTCCGGGCCGAGCGTCGCGGTGAGACCGGCGAGCGCGGACTCGAACATCGCCAGCGCCTCGGCCCGCTCGCCCGCGGCCTGCATCACCAGCCCGGTGTTGGAGAGCATGCCGGTGGCCACCGGGTGCGCGGGGCCGAGCAGCGAGCGGTAGCCCGCCTCCGACTCGTCGATGAGGTCGCGGGCCTGGCTGAGGTCGCCGTGTTCGCGCAGGAAGTTGCCGTAGTTGGTGAGGAACGCCAGGGTGCGGTAGTGCTCACGGCCGTGCAGCTGGATCAGCTGGTCCAGCAGGCTGGACATGGCCGGGCCGACGTCCGGCCCGTGCCCGCCCTCGCGTCGCCGGCACATGGCCAGCTGGGAGCGGGCTTCCAGGGTCTGCGGGTGCTGTGGGCCGAGCACCTGCACATGGAGCCGCACGACCGGTTCCTGCCGGGCCAGAGCCTCCCGGTAGCGGCCGAGCAGCCGGAGGCTGTGGGTGACCGCGTTGCCGGAGTGCAGGGTGTTGATGTGCCGGGCGCGCAGCACGCTCTCGCCGCGGGCCAGGGTCTCCAGGTCGAGGTCGAGCGCCTCGGCGTACCGGCCCAGCATGCGCAGGGTGACGGCGAGGTTGTGCCGGGCGACCAGGGTGGGCGGCTCGTCCGCGCCGAGGAGCCGCTCGTTGCCGTCGAGGACCTCGCGCTGCAGGTCGTACGCCTCCTGGTAGCGGCCCAGGGAGCGCAGGCCGGAGGCGATGGCGCTCTTGCTGAGCAGTTCGCCGACCTCGTTGCGCCGGGGCGCGGCCCGCAGCTGCTTGAGCACGCCCCGGTGCAGCTCGTACAGCTCGCGGAACCGGCCGCTGTTGCGCAGCATGTTGCCCTCCTGGGTGGCCAGGTCGAGCATCGGCTGGTCGATCGGGTCCATGAACCGGGTCCACTGCTCGCGCACCTGCTGCGCGAGTTCCAGGCCGCCGCTGTACTCGCCGCTGCGGGTGCAGTAGCGCAGACAGTTCAGGACCAGCTCCTGCACGCGTGGCTGGCGGCTCTCCAGGGCGCCGGAGGGCCCCAGGTGGGGCAGCAGTTCGGCGTAGCGCGGCCAGTTGCGGCTGTCGGCGGGGTTGCCCGGGTCGGCCTCGGCGAGCAGGGTGCGCACCGCCCGCCGGTGCAGGTCGCCGCTGGTGTCGCTGGTCAGCTTGGAGACGATGTCGTGCACCAGCCGGTGCATGTGCACCGACTCCTGGTGCGGGCCGGCCTCGGCGGCGAGCGGCCCGCGGGTCTCGCGGGTGAGCACCGAGTAGTTCACCAGGGTGTCCAGGGCCCGGGTCCAGGCGGGCAGGTCGGTGGACATCCAGCGCAGTTCCTCGGGCAGCTCGGCGCGCGGGTAGGCGCGGATGAGGCCGAGCGGGATGCGGCCGGGGGCGAAGGAGGTGCACAGGCCGAGCACGTCGATGGCCTGCGGCTGGGCGCGGCGCAGCCGGTTGAGCAGTATGGCCCAGGAGGTGAGGGAGGACTGCGGGAAGCCCTCGCCGGTGACGGGCTCGTCCACGGTGGACAGCCGCCGCTCGCGGACCATCCGCAGGTACTCGTCCACCTCCATGCCGGACTCGCCGAGCCAGGAGGCGGCCTGCACCAGCGGCAGCGGCACGTCACCGAACTCGGCGGCCACCTCGTCGGCCTCGTGTGCGCTGATGTGCGGGGCGCGGCGCATCAGGTAGCCGGTGGACTCCGCGCGCAGGAAGGCGGGGATGTCCAGCATGTCGGTGTGCTCGCTCCAGCCGCGGTTGCGGGAGGTGATCAGGACGTGCCCGGTGCCCTGCGGGAGCAGGGTCGACACGGCCTCGATGTCGTCCCAGCCGTCGAAGACCAGCAGCCAGTTCGCGTACGGCTCGCCGCGGCGCAGGGCGTTTCGGACCGCGCGGATGCGTTCGCCGGGCTCGCTGCCGATGCGCAGGCCGAGTTCGACGGCGAGTTCGCCGAGGCGGTCGCGCTGGATGGTGCGGTCGTCGCTGTTGACCCACCACACCAGGTCGTAGTCGGTGCTGAACCGGTGGGCGTACTCGGCGGCCAGCTGTGTCTTGCCGATGCCGGACATGCCGACGAGCGTGCAGGCGGCGGCCCCGCGCTCGGCGTCGGCGAGCCGCTGGTGCAGTTCGCCCAGCAGGTCGTCGCGGCCGGTGAAGCGCGGGTTGCGGCGCGGCACCTCGCCCCAGATCTCGCAGCGCTCGTCCGGGAAGCGGATCCGGCCCGGCAGCGCGCGCGGGCGGGCGAGCGGCTCCAGGCCCAGCCGGCGCAGCAGCCGCTGCTCGGCGGCCTCCTCGCTCAGCGCCCACAGGCTGGCCGGTTCCAGGACGGCCGTCGCGGGCAGCAGCGGCCGGTTGGTGAGGTTGACCGCGGCGAACCGGTCGGCGTGTGCGGCGACGAAGCCGCGCAGCGCGTCGTTCCACTCGCCCGGCGGGCGCGGGCCCAGCTCGAAGAACCAGTCGTTGAGGACCAGCAGCACCCTTCCGCTGGCCAGCAGCAGATCGTCGAGCGAGTCCTCCAGCGCCACCTCGCGCGGCGGGTCCCAGCGCTGCAGTGTGGTCCGATGGCCGTGCCGTTCCAGGCACTGCGCGATCCACGCCGCCCACGAGCGGTAGTACCCCGGGAAGACCACGAGCACATGCTCGGGTGTCACCGCGCCGTTCGCGCCCGGCCGCCGCTGTTCCGCCATCGCCGCTCCCTGCTCCCGCCGCGGCTGCCGGCCTCCTGGGCAGTCGCATGCACAACGTAACGCAATAACCCCTCTACGGAGCGTCATCCGGACGGTCGGGCGGTCACCCCGAGGTGCGCGTGGTGGTGACCCATGTGCCGGACGAACTCCCTTCCGTACGGGGTCAGTTCATCCGACCGGGCCAGCACGGACAAGGCTTCGGCGACCTGCTCCCGGCAGGTCTCGAACCGCTCGGCGGCGCGCCGCCGCCACACCCATGCGGGTCCGGTGCGGGCCCGCCACCACAGGTCCAGCAGCGCCAGGTGCGCGTAGGCGCCCTGGAGCACGCCGGAGACCGGGCGCGGGTCCCGCCGCCAGCCGACCCGGTGCAGGCCGCCGCCGGGCCGCCACAGCGGGACCAGTTCGTCCAGCACGGCCAGCTTGGTGTGGTGCGTCTCGTGCACCAGCAGCTCGGCCAGCTCTCGCCGGTCCGCCGGCAGCTGGGCCAGGACCGCGCCGGGCGCGGTGCGCACGGTGGCGCTGAGCGGTGGTCCGCCGTCCGCCGGCGGCACGAGCGGGACGACGGCGCGGACGAGCGCGGTGGTCTCGGCGGCGCGGGCGGGGTGGGTCGCGGCCAGCAGGGCGTGCGCGTCCCGCCAGCGGGCGGCCCACGCGGCGGGGTCGGAGAAGGGACGCTCGGCCGCGGGCAGCGCCGTCGGTCCGATACCGCCCGCGGGCACCCGGTGGGGGTCCACGTCGTCGAGTACGGCGGTGCCGCCGGGCAGCGTGTGCAGTGCCGACCAGGCGAGGGCGCCGTCGGCGGGCCGGCGGGTGCCGGGGACGGCCGGGGCGGCGGGGCCGGCGGAGGGGCCGGGCAGCAGCAGGGTGCGGCCCGCGCTGTCGGTGATCCGTACGGCTCCGGCCCGGCCGGACAGCCGGGCCCGGCCATCGGCGCAGCGGAGCAGCCCGATGCCGGGCAGCGGCAGGGTACCGGCCGGCAGCAGGCGGGTGGTGGTGAACCGGCAGCCGGCGCGCAGGGCGGCGGCCACGGCCACCGCGCCCAGGCCGGCGAGGGCCTCCTGGAAGTCCGGGCCGTCGGGTGTGGCCAGCGCCGCGGCCAGCCAGGCTCCGGTGGCCGGATAGTCGAGGACCGCGCGCACGGCCTGGGCGTCGGTCCGCTCGGCCCGCTCCAGCAGCGCCCAGTCGTCCTCGAAGCGCCGCCGGGCCGCCGTGGGCAGGGCGCCGCGCACGGCGTCGAACCGGACCAGGAGGGACTTCAGCAGCAGCATCCGCCGGGCGTGCAGGGCGGCGTTCAGGACGGCGGTGGCCGCGGGCAGCGGGCGGGTGCGGGCCAGGGCGGTGAGGATCCCGGGCGGGACCGGACCGGGGGCGGGGGCGGCCGGGGCGGCCGGCCGTACGTCCCCCGCGGGTCCGACGGCTCCCGGGGTCATGCCACGGTGTCCTCGCCACGTAAGGACTGCCGTGCGACAGCGGCCGAAAACGCATGCCCGGGTCCGGCCGGCGCGATCCCGTCGTCGCCGCCGGTGGTGTACCAGACCCGGCGCAGCCCGTCCGGGTCGGCGAGCACCCCGGCGACCGCCGCGAGCACCGCCGGATCGTCCATGGCACGCAGTGTCCGCAGGTCGACGTCGGTGAGGCCGGGTGGGAACACGGCCTCTCCGGCGTCCTCGCCGAGGCCGGCCCCCCGTGTCATTGGCTCCCCCACCCTCGGCTCCTCCCTGCCCCACGCCCGCCCCGCGCAGCCGCAGTGGCTGCCCACTTCTTCCCGACAGGCCGGAAGCAGAAACCCCGGGCGGTTCAACTCCGGTCAAGTTCGCCCGCGTCGGCCCAGTCCTGGGACCAGGGCCACCAGGGCGGGGCCGTTTCCCGCCAGGCCCGCTCCGGCAGCGACCGGGCGTCCTCGGGCGGCGCTTCCCGCTCCGCCCGCCGGGTCAGCTCGACGTCGGCCCAGTCGACCTGGCGCAGCGCCCCGACGAGCCGCTGCCACTGTTCGCGGGCCGCCCGGAACGCGCCGGCCGCCGCGCCGGGCCGCCCCATCAGGGCCAGCACCGTCCCGCAGCCGTGCCGGGCGCGGGCGGCCGTCACCGAGCCGGGGTCGCCGCCGTGGGCCGCCGCCGCCTCCCGCTCGGCGTTCTCGTACGCCTGCAGCGCCTCCATCAGCACCGGAGCGCCCGCGTGGTACCAGCCCTCCAGCCGCACCCGGCCGAGCTGGAGCCACACCTCGGCCCGTACGGCGGCGTCGGTCGCCGCGCGGACCGCCTGGCCGAGCAGATGCCGGCTCTCGAACAGGTCGGGCAGGAAACCGAGGTGGCGGAAGCGCTGGGCGAGCGCGCTGCCGACCAGGCCCTGGAGCCGGCCGCGGTGGGCGGACCGGGCGGGCAGCGACTTCAGCGCCTCGCGCAGCACGTGCTCGGCCCGGTCCACCACACCGGCGCCGTCGCCCGTGGAGGCGCGCCGCAGCAGCGACTCGCCCCAGGCGGTGAGGAGCTGGACGCGCAGGGGGCCGTCGGCGGGGGCGAGCAGCGCGGCCCGCTCGTAGGCCGCGTCGGCCTCCGCGGGCTCCCCGGCGGTGTCGTGGAAGGCGGCGAGCGCGGTCAGGGACGGCAGCAGCAGGGCCGGGTCGTCGCCGGCCGCCCGCCGGGCCTCGTGCAGCGCGTGCCGGGTCTCGCTGTCCTCGGCGCCGGCCCCGCGCAGCGCCCGGGCGAGGTCGAGCAGCGCGGGGCCGCGTACGGCGTCGGAGGCCCGCTGCCGGGCCAGCAGTGCGCAGGCCTCGCGCAGTTCGGGTACGGCGGCTCCGGGATGCCGCAGATCGAGCAGGATCCGCCCGCGCAGCAGCAGCCGGTCCCGATGGGCGCCCACCTCCCAGGGCACCCCACCCCGCGACACGGCCCCCCCACCGGCCGACTCCCCGGACACCCCGGCGCGCGGTGCCGCGCCCTCGCCGGTCCCGTCGGCGGGCGGCTCCCGACGCACACCGCCGTACGATGCGGCGACCACATCGGTCTCGACGCCAGGCGGCTCCCCGGACACCCCGGCGCGCGGTGCTGCGCCTTCGCCGGTTCCGTCGGCGGGCGGCTCCCGACGCACACCGCCGTACGGCGCGGCGACCATGTCGGTCCCCTCACCGGTCGGCTCCCCGGACACCCCGGCGCGCGGTGCCGCGCCCTCGCCGGGTGGCTCTCGCGGGGCCGCGGGTTCCGGGTCCGTGTCCTCGTGGCCGTCGCCGTCCGCCGCGGTGGCGCCCGGCCGGGCACGGGCCACGGCGGTGATCCGGGGCCAGGGCGGTGTGCCGGCGTCCAGGACGCGGAGCGCTTGCGTCAGCTGGTCCGGCTCCGCCGTCAGCCGCCACACCTCGCGGCGGCAGGAGGCCAGCTCCAGCGCCGCCTCGGCCCGCTCCCGGCTGTCGGCGGGAGCCGTCGCGTACGCGGCGGCGAGTTCGGCCACGGCCTCTCGCAGCAGCCCGGCCCGCCGCCCCTCCGTACGCGCGCCCGCCGTGCCGGCCTCCGCGCGCAGCACACGGCCGAGGACCAGCCGGGCCCGGGCCGCGAGACCGGCGTCGGGGACGCCTCCGGTGCCGTCCGTGGCGGCGCGGGCCCGGTCCCGGGCCCGGCGCAGCATCTCCGGGTCGGCCAGCTGCCGCCACCGGTCGAGCAGCCGTTCCGCCTCGGTCAGCGGGTCGGGCGTGACCAGGTCCGGCAGGTAGAACCGGAGCACGCGCGCGGGGATGCGGGCGAACAGTTCGGCCTCCACGCTGCCGCCGTCCCGCGGCCCGCCGTCCTCGGCGAGCCGCCCGGCGCCGGCGGCCGGGTCGTGGTCGGCGAGCCGGGCCGCGGCCAGTGCGGCGAAGTTGCGGGTGCCCTTGCCGAAGTGCCGCTCCACATAGGCCGAGCAGTGTTTGAGGACGAGGCCCGCGGTGTCCTGGTCGAGGGAGGACAGCAGCAGGTCCTGCATCCGGGGCGAGTAGGCGAAGCAGGGCTGGTCCTCGGTGCCGGGCAGCTGCCGCAGCAGTCCGCCGAGCAGCACCTCGGCCAGTTCCATGGGGCCGGTGTCGGGCAGCATGGCCCGCTGGACCAGCTGCATCACGGGCAGGGTGAGGGGTGCGGCGGCGAGGTAGACGGCCAGCCGGAGCGCGCCGGGCGAGGCACCGGCCCGGAAGGCGCGCAGCAGGTCGTCGTCGCCGCGCGGCGGAGGGAAGCCGGCCGGTTCCCCGGGTGCCGTGCCGGTGTGGGCGAAGCCGGCCCAGGCGTGTTCGCGGGTCGGTCCGGTGCCGCCGAGGAGCCGGGCGAACGCCTCGAACGCCTCCGGGGTGGGCTGGAGCACGGGTACCGGCCGGGTGCCGGGCGGCACCTCCTCCCACGGCTCGTCCTCGGGCAGGAAGTCGAGGCGCCCGCCGGTCTCCCCGGTGCGGACCAGCATCCCGGGTTCGGCGGGCAGCGCGGTACGGCCCCACAGGCGGGGCGGCAGCGGCTGGACCACGGCCAGCGGTGCGGTGCGCGGCCAGCCCTGCAGCAGGCGCTGCACGGTGCCGTTCTGCCAGAGCGGGCCGACGCAGTCGCTGATGACGAAGGTGAGCCGGCGCCCGCTGGGGTCGTGCAGTTCGTCGGCGGGGCGCAGCCGGGTGCGCCGGCCGGGACCGGCGGTCGTGCCTACGAGCGGGGTGCCGGAGCCGTCGGCGTACAGGTGGTGGACGCGGACCGAGGCGAACGCGCCGGACTGCTGGCAGGCCTGGCGCAGTTCCTCGACCATCTCGCCCCAGACGGCCATGGCGGGCCCGGTGTCCATGAGCAGCTGGACGTCGCAGCGCCGGCGCCGGCCGGGCCGGGTGACGGGGAGCAGGATGCCGCTGGCGGCGGCCCGGTCGGCGGTGGCCGCCTCGTCGATCCGCTCGTCCTGGCCGCGTAAGGAGGCCGGGCGGTAGCGGCCGAGGGCACGCAGTGCCTTCTGCAGGCCGAGCAGTCCGGGCAGGGCGCCGGCGGCGGGGGCGCGGACGGGGAAGGCCGCGGGGGTGTCGCCCGGGGACCGTCCGCCCGGGGCGGGGGCCGGGGTGTGCAGCGGGACGGCGGGGGCGGGGGCGTCCGCGGGGGCCGTCGTCGGGGCGCCGGGGGCGGCCGCCGGGGAGGCGCCGGGCGGTGCGGACCCCGGCCGCGGGCCGGGCTCACCGTCCGGTGCGGACTCCGGCGGCGGGCCGGGCGCGCCGTCCGGTGCCGCCGCGGGCGTGCCGGTGCCGGGGGTGTCGCGGGCCGGGGCCGTGCCGAGCCGCCGGGCCAGCCACAGCGCGTCCGCCACGTCCTCGGCGGTCGGCTGGAGCCCGCCCTGGCGCAGCTTGCCGATCAGCTCGTCCAGGCGCATCCCCGGCATCCGTCTCTCACCTCGTACGGTCGAGCGGTTGCATCAGCATCTCGGCGATCCGCTCCCGGGTGAGGCCCTGTGCGTGCGGATCGTGCTGGGTGAGGAACAGGGCGTTGAGGAGCTGGTCGGCGGCGAGCACCTCACCGGGTTCACGCTCCAGGAACCGGCGGATCAGGTCCGCTCCGGCGCCGGCGCCGTCCGTGCCGAGGTGCGCCTCGACCATGGCGGTGAGCTGCTCCTCGCCGGGCGGGTCCAGTTCCAGCTGGACGCAGCGGCGCAACAGCGGGGCGGGGAAGTCGCGTTCGCCGTTGGAGGTCAGCACGATCACCGGGAACGCGGTGCACGCGATGCGGCCGCCGTGCACGGCCACCCGGTCGCCGTCGTGCGTGAGCACCTCGACGACGGGTTCCCGGTCCGCCAGCCGTTCCAGCTCGGGGATCGAGAACTCGCCCTCCTCCAGGGTGTTCAGCAGGTCGTTGGGCAGGTCGAGGTCGCTCTTGTCCAGCTCGTCGATGAGCACTACGCGGGGCTGCCCGGCGGGCAGGAGCGCGGTGCCGAGCGGCCCGAGCCGGATGTAGGAGCCGATGCCGGAGGCCGCGGCACCGCTGTCGTCCCCGCGGGCGCGCTCCAGCTGGACGTCCTGGAGCCGGGCTATGGCGTCGTACCGGTACAGCCCGTCCTGGAGGGTGGTGCGGCTGACGATGGGCCAGCGCAGCACCTTGCCCAGGCCCAGTTCGTGGGCGATGGCGTACGCCAGGGTCGACTTGCCCGTCCCCGGGTTGCCGGTCACGAGCAGGGGCCGGCGCAGATAGAGGGCCGCGTTGACCGCGTCGACCTCCGCGGGCCGGGGGGCGTAGTTCTCGACCATCCGGCGGCGCACGCCCAGCCGGCGGGCGCTGCTGGGGTCCTCGGGGCCGCTGTCCGTGCCGTCCCGGGAGGCGGCGAAGTCGCGCCAGGGCGGCGGCGCCGGCAACCGCCCCATGCCGTCGTGCGGCTGACCCACTCCGCGGTAGATCCGCCAGTCGTTCACCTTGGGCTCCTCCCGGCTCTGGTGATCATGCAGCGGGCCCGGCCGTCCGACGTACGAGGCTACCGTCCGCCGCCCGTGCCCGCCGACGTTCGCGGCGCCCGGTGTCCCGCCCGTCCTGCCGCGAACATCCGTGCGACCCAGTGGAGTTGACGGAGTGTCCGCCGCGAGCGGCGCGGCCACCGGCGGATCAGCCGCCGGGCGCGGCCAGCGGCGGCGGCCGCATGGTCTCCGTCCCGTACGGCGGCCGATCCGGCGGGTCGAACAGTACGGCGATCTTCCCGCGCAGGCCGTGCGCCCGGGCGGTGTCCGGGTCGGCCAGCCGGATGCGCAGGTCACGGACCGGGCCGTGCAGTCCGTCGGCGTGTCCGGCGAGCCCGAGCAGCGCGGCGGCCTGCTGATGGAAGTCCCCGCATTCCGCGTGATCATGCCGGTCCCGGCGCCACAGCACCACGGCGTGCCCGGAGCGCAGGGCGTCCCGCATCGCCGCGTAGCCCTCGCCGCTGCCGACGGGGCCGCAGTAGACGGGCACGGACGCGTCGCTCAGCGCCGACAGGGCCCCGTAGTACGGGTACTTGCCGCCGGCCGGGGCGCCCGGCGGGTGCCCCTCGGCGGGGGGCCGCCCGTGCAGCGTGCCGTGCGTCAGCGGGCCGCGCAGGACACCCTTCCAGCGGCGGCGCCACTCCGGGGAGGGCGGCGGGCCGTTGCGCCGGATGTCCCGGACGACGACGGTCCGCCGCATCCCGAGCGGCATGGCCCGCTCGTCCACGAAGTCGTCGTCCTCGTCGTCCTCGCCGGCCCAGACGTCGTCCGGGGTGTCGGGCAGCAACTGCCAGTCGTCCACCGGCAGATCGAACAGCTTGCGGGGCAGGAAGACCTCGATCGCGGCGAGGTGCTCGCCGTGGTCCCCCTGGTTCAGCGCCCGGGCCAACGGCTCCCGCAGCACCCCCGCCAGCTCCTCGGCCCGCACGCCCCGGTCGTCGCCGTCGACCGGGGTGACGTCCCGCCCGTCGTAGATGAGCTGCACGCTCCACGGGTGCCGGCCGTAGGTGGCCGGGCCGACCCTGACGAGGACGTCGGTGCGGGTGCCGGAGGAGGCGACCCGGTCCGGCTGCACCGCGCGGCTCCACTCCGGAGCGGGTGGAGGCGGCGACGGGTCCGGGGCGGCTACGGCGGGGGCGGGCGAGGGTCCGGAGGTGGCGGCGCCGGGGGCGGGCGACGGTTGGGAGATGACGGCGCCTGGGGCGGACCACTGTTCGGAGGTGGCGCCGCCGGGGGCGGGCGAAGGTTCGGAGGCGGTGGCGTCGAGGGCGAACGAGGGTTCGGAGGTGGCGGCGTCTGGGGCGGGCGAGGGTCCGCAGGTGGCGGCGCCGGGGGGCTCGCCTGGTGCGGGTGCGGTGGGTGCCGGTGGGGCGCCGGCCGGGGGCCGCGCCGTGGCGGGTTCGGGGGGTGACGTCGCGCCGGCGTGCTCGGCCGGGGAGGGCGCTTCGGCGGCGCCGATCGCGGACAGGGCGTCAGGGGGCCCGGCCGGCGAGGGCACGTCGGCCGCCCCGCCCCGCGACAGGACGTCGACCGCCCCGTTGGGAGCCGGTGCGCCGTCGGGCCGGCCGCCGGGAGGGCCGCCGAGCAGACCGCCGGGCGGCGTGGGTGGACCGTCGCCTCGCTCCACCCCGTTACCGCGCTCCGCCCCGTCGGCCCGCTCCGCCCTGCCGGTCCACTCCGCCCCGTCGGCCCGCTCCGCCCCGTCGCCGCGCTGCGCCCCGTCGCCGCGCTCCGCCCCGTCGGTTCCCTCCAGCAGCGCGCGGATGGCCTCGCCGACCGCCCAGTGCCGGTGGCCCGCCGCCTGCCCGGCGATCCAGCCGGTGAACGCCCGCAGCCGCTCCGCGTCCACCTCTCCGGCGTGCTCCCGGAGGGTCCTGCGGACGACCCGGGCCGCGTACAGCAGAACGGCGTCGAGGTCGACCAGCGTTCCGCCGCCGCCCGGCTCCAGCGTGCGCAGACCGTGGAGCAGCCCGGCGCCCTCACGCCAGGTGCGGACGTTGCGCAGCACCAGCGAGGGGAGGCGTTCGCCGCGCACCTGCTCCTTCACGTCCTCCACGAGGTGGACGACCTCGCCGGCTCCGGCCGGGGGCGGCAGCTGTGCGAGATGGCCGTACAGACGCGTGCGCAACTCGGCGGTGACCCCGGAGACGGAGGGCGAGTGCCCGGGCAGGGCGGCTTGGACGGCGGTCCAGCCCGGGTACGGCGACGGGGTGTCGAGGAGGCTCGCGTGATGCAGGTCGTGCGCGCGCAGCACCTCGCGCACCACGCGCCCCGCCTCGCGCGAGTCCAGGAGTTCGTACAGCGCGGTGACCGGCACGGCGACGCCCTCCTCCCGCCGGCGCCCCTTGATCACACCGATGACGGAGCCGTGCCGCAGATCGAGCACCGGCCCGCCGGACAGTCCGCCGATCGGCAGGCTGCCGGCGAGCAGCAGGGCCCGCGCGTCGGAGCCGGCGAGTTCACCGGTGCCGTGCCGGATGCCCAGCTCGCCGGTCTGCACCGACCAGCCGTACAGCCCGAGGGGGGTGCGCGGGCCCGCTTCCCGGTCGCCGAGCCAGAGGCAGCGGACCTCGTCGGCGCCGGTGACCTTGACGAGCGCGAGGTCGGGGAACGGCCACGGATCGCGCGCCGGGCCCGCACCCTCGGGCCGGGGCACGACGACGGCGGCGGTCCCGGTGCCGCCGCGCGGCTCCCAGGCGCCGGCGGCGGTGCGCTCCTGCCAGGTCACGCTCAGGGCGCTCTCCCCTCGGCACACCGCGGCTCCCCCCTTCCCCACGACGTGGGCGCAGGTCAACAGCCAGCCCGGGGCTATGAAGAACCCCGACCCCCAGTACGCGTCACGGTCCGTTGCATACCCGTCACCCGGTGCGCCGATGCGTGCGAGGGAGGGGCGCACCATCTCGTCGAAGGCGCTCATACGGCGCCGGTGGCCGGGCTCTGCGGCGGTACGACCGTGCCGCCCGGCGCGGCGGGATCCGCGCCGTCCGCCACCGAGGCCGGTTCGGTCCAGGTCAGGGACACGGTGAGGGAGGACGTGCCGCCGCCCTCCGCGATGGCGCTCACTATCTTGCCCGACTGCGCCGTCAGTTCGATGCCGAAGCTGACGGAGACCTCGACGGGTGCCGGTGCCTCCAGACCGGCGCGCAGGGAGCGCACGACACCGCCGACCGTGCCGGCCAGCCCCTCCGCCATGTCGACGACCCGGCCGCCGAGTCCGGTGTCCCAGTAGCCGCCCTCGTTCAGCTCCTCCTCGTCGGCCGCGCGGATCCGGGCCCAGACGACGGTTCCGTCGTCCAGGCGCACACGTTCGACTCCTCCAGCCATGACGCCCCCGTTCGCCGATGGGAGGAGAAGGCTAACTCCCGGGAGGGAAGAGGGGGAGAGAAAGACGAGAGCCGGTGAACGACACGGCTGGCCATCACCCCCCAGGGCCCGGAAGCAGCCGTACCGCCACGGTGTCAGCGCGCCGCGCCTACTCGCCTATCGCGCCTACTCGTCTTTGGCGCGTCTCGCCTACTCGTCGTCCTCGTCGTCGAGCCGGGCGAGCCAGGTGGCGAGGCGCTCCACGGGCACCTCGAAGTCCGGGTTCAGATCCACGAACGTGCGCAACTGCTCGGCAAGCCACTCGAAGGTGACCTCTTCCTCGCCGCGCCGCTTCTCCAACTCCTCGATACCGCGGTCGGTGAAGTACATAGGGGTGCGTCTCCTGCGTTCACATCCAGCCTGGAAATAACTCCCACCAGCCTATGCGCCCCGGCCGGGCCGGCGTCCCGGGAGCCACCGCACGGTTCGGGCCACCGCCCCCGCGCACACCGCCCCCGCGCACACCTCCCCCGCGCCGGCGCGTCCGCCCGCACACCCCTCCTACGCTCCGCACACCGCTTCCCGCCCAGCGGCGCACGCCGGAGGCCGTCTTGGCCCTCGTCCGTCTCGACTCTTCCCGTCCGCCTTGACTTCCCAAGGCCGCGATATATCGTGTTTATCAGAGGACGCGATATGGCGCGTCGCGACCGTGCCCGGCCGAGGAGGCCCCATGCCCGAGTGGTCCGTCACCGAACCCCAGAAGCTGACCTTCGACACGCCCGTGCGCGATCTCCAGGTCCGTCTGGTCAACGGCACGGTGAACGTCGTGGGCACGGACGAGGCCTCCGCGCGCCTGGAGATCTCGGAGATAGAGGGCCCGCCCCTGCTGGTGGCCCGCAACGGCACCACCCTCACCGTGGGCTACGACGACCTGCCCTGGAAGGGCTTCCTGAAGTGGCTCGACCGCAAGGGCTGGCGGCGCAGCGCCGTCGTCTCCCTGGCGGTCCCCGCCGGTACCCGCGTGGAAGTGGGCGTGGTCGGCGCGGGCGCGGTCGTCTCCGGCGTCCGCGGACCCGTCGTGGTCAAAGGCGTGACCGGCGACACCACTCTGGTCGGCGTCTCCGGCCCGGTCCGCGCGGACACCGTCTCGGGGAGCCTGGAGGCCCAGGCGGTCACCGGCGACCTGAAGTTCCACTCGGTCTCGGGAGACCTGACGGTCGTCGAGGGCTCGGGCCCCTTCGTGCGGGCCGACACCGTCAGCGGCTCGATGATCGTCGACCTGGACCCGGACGGCCCCACGGACGTCGGCCTCACCAGCGTCTCCGGCGAGATCGCCATCCGCCTGCCGCACCCGGCGGACGCCGAGGTGGAGGCGAACACCGCGAGCGGCACGATCTCCAACGCCTTCGACGGACTGCGGGTGCACGGCCAGTGGGGAGCCCACAAGATCACCGGCCGCCTCGGCGCGGGCACAGGGAGACTACGGGCCACCACGGTCTCCGGCTCGATCGCCCTGCTGCGCCGCCCGCCCGGGGAGGACGAGGACACCACCCCCTGGGAGACCGAGCCCCCGGAGACCTCAGGCACGAGCACGCCCACGACGGGCACAACGGGCACGACGACAGCCGCCACGACCGGCCTCGGCACCAGCGGCACCGACACGACCGGCACGGACACGGACGGCACCGGCACGGACGGCACCGACACGACCGGCACCGCACCCCACCCGGCGGACCACTCCCCGACCGCCCCGGGAGACAATTCCGTCTCCGGCCAGGACGCCGGCGCCACCGGCGCCCCGGCCGACGGCACGACCGACAAGAAGGTGCTCTGACATGGCCCCCGTCTTCGCCCACGGCCGCCTCCGCCTGTACCTGCTCAAGCTGCTCGACGAGGCCCCGCGCCACGGGTACGAGGTGATCAGGCTCCTGGAGGAACGCTTCCAGGGCCTCTACGCCCCCTCGGCGGGCACGGTCTACCCCCGCCTGGCCAAGCTGGAGGCGGAGGGCCTGGTCCGGCACACCACCGAGGGCGGCCGCAAGGTGTACGCCATCACCGACGCGGGCCGCGCCGAACTGGCCGACCGCAGCGGCGAGCTGGCCGACCTGGAGCTGGAGATCCGCGAGTCGGTCGCGGAACTGGCCGCCGAGATAAGGGCCGACGTGCGCGGCGCGGCCGGCGACCTGCGCCGCGAGATGCGCGCCGCCGCCTCCGAGGCCCGCCGGGACACGAAGCCGTCCGGGGCCGGGGCGCCCTACGGGGAGTACGGCGAGATGGGCGACAAGGAGGCGTGGAAGGCCGCCAAGGAGGAGATGCGCCGGGTCAAGCAGGAGTGGAAGGAGCAGGCGCGGCGCGCGAAGGACGAGAGCCGCCGGGCCCGTGAGGAGGCCCAGCGGGCCCGGCGCCAGGCACAGGAGGCGCAGACACGGGCGCGGGCCCAGGCCCAGGAGGAGATGCAGCGCATCGCCCGGCGGGTCCAGGACCGGGTCCAGGACCACTTCACGCGCGGTGACTGGCCGACCGGCGTCCGCGAGGGACTGACCGAACTGGCCAAGGAGTTCGGTGAGTTCGGGAAGGACTACGGCAAGGAGTTCGGCCGGGACTGGGGCTTCGGCCGCGCCGCCGAAGGAGCGCCGAAGTCCGCGCCCGCCGCGCAACCGCACCACACCTCCGCCGCGGAGGACTTCCCCGCCGAGTTCGAGCCCTCCTGGGCGCACGGGGACTCCACCGGCGACCCGGCCCGCGACCTGGACCGCCTCCTGGACCGCTTCCGCGACGACATCCGCGACGCGGCCCGCGACCACGGCGTCACCCCCACCCAGCTCCGCGAGGCCCGCCACCACCTCTCCACAGCGGCGGCCCACATCGCCTCCCTGCTCCACACCCCACCCCACTGAGCCCGACCCGACCGACCTCACGCGCCGACGTCGACCGCGGTTGACACACGGGGTACGGGAAAGGCGGGTCCGGTGCCTCCGGACCCGCCTGTCTGCCCGACATCCCCCCGGTTCTCAGGAGTTGGTCAGCACGATCTTCCCGAACTGTTCGCCGGACGCCAGCCGTTCGAAGCCCTCGCGGGCCCGGTCCAGCGGCAGCTCCTCGTCGATGACGGGCCGTACGCCGGTCGTGGCACAGAAGGACAGCAGGTCCTCCAGCTCGTCCTTGGTGCCCATCGTGGAACCGACCACCTTCAGCTCCAGGAAGAAGATCCGGGTCAGCTCGGCGTGCGAGGGCCGGTCCCCGCTGGTGGCACCGGAGATCACCAGCGTGCCGCCGGGCCGCAGGGACTTCACCGAGTGCGACCAGGTGGCGGCGCCCACGGTCTCGATGACGGCGTCCACCCGCTGCGGCAGCCGCGCCCCGGGCTCGACGGCCTCCACCGCCCCGAGCTCCAGTGCCCGCTTCCGCTTCGCCTCGTCCCGGCTGGTGGCGAAGACCCGCAGCCCGGCCGCCTTGCCGAGGACGATCGCGGCCGTGGCGACACCGCCGCCCGCCCCCTGCACCAGGACCGAGTCACCAGGTCGTACCCCGGCGTTGGTGAACAGCATCCGGTACGCCGTCAGCCAGGCCGTCGGCAGACAGGCCGCCTCGGCGAAGGACAGCTCCTTCGGCTTGGGCAGGACGTTCCAGGTCGGCACGGCGACCTGTTCGGCGAAGGTGCCCTGATAGCGCTCGGTGAGGATGGAGCGCGGCTCGCCGGGGCCGACGCCGTGGCCGGTCTGGCCGATGACGGAGTGCAGGACGACCTCGTTGCCGTCCGCGTCGACGCCGGCGGCGTCGCAGCCGAGGATCATCGGCAGCCGTTCCTCCGGCAGGCCGACGCCCCGCAGGGACCAGAGGTCGTGGTGGTTGAGGGAAGCGGCCCGCACCGTGATGGTGCTCCAGCCGGGACGGACCCCGGGAGCCGGACGCTCCCCCAACTCAAGGCCGGTGAGCGGCTGGTCGCGGTCGATTCGGGCGGCGTAGGCAGCGAACATGCTGCCGACGATAGGTGCGCGGTGCGGTCGGCGGAACCGCGCGGGGCTGTGACACATGCCCTCTTGCGTGACGGCACCCGTGCGGCGCAGCCCGGCACCGGCGGCCCGGGGCCTTGGCGGCACGCGGGCGGGCGGGACGGGTGAAGAAGGAGCCGGCCCCGTCCGGGCGGGCGGGGGTGAAGAAGGAAATGGCCCCGTCCGGGCGGACGGGGCCATTCTGCGTGACGTCAGCGACGCGCGACGCCCTCGGCGCGAGCGGCGGCGGCCACCGCCGCGGTCACGGCCGGGGCGACCCGCTCGTCGAACGGCGAGGGAATGACGTAGTCGGCGGCGAGATCGTCACCGACCACCGCGGCCAGCGCCTCCGCGGCCGCGATCTTCATCCCTTCCGTGATCCGCGAGGCCCGCACCTGCAGCGCGCCCGCGAAGATCCCGGGGAAGGCCAGCACGTTGTTGATCTGGTTCGGGAAGTCGGAGCGCCCGGTCGCGACGACCGCCGCGTACTTGTGCGCCACCTCCGGGTGGACCTCCGGGTTCGGGTTGGCCATCGCGAAGACGAAGGCACCCTCGGCCATGGAGGCCACGGCCTCCTCGGCGACCGTACCGCCGGAGACGCCGATGAAGACGTCCGCGCCCGCGAGGGCGTCCTCCAGCGAACCGCTGAGGCCGGCCTTGTTCGTGTATCCGGCCAGCTCGCGCTTGACCGGGGTCAGGTCCTCCCGGTCGGCCGACACGACGCCCTTGCGGTCCGCCACCGCCACGTCCCCGATGCCGGCCTCGACCAGCATCTTGGCGATGGCGACACCGGCCGCGCCGGCGCCCGAGATGACGGCCCGCAGCTGCCCGATCTCGCGCCCGCTCAGCCGCGCCGCGTTCCGCAGCGCCGCGAGGGTCACGACGGCCGTGCCGTGCTGGTCGTCGTGGAAGACCGGGATGTCGAGCCGCTCCTGGAGCCGCTTCTCGATCTCGAAGCACCGGGGTGCCGAGATGTCCTCCAGGTTCACTCCGCCGAACGAGGGAGCCAGCCGGACCACGGTCTCGACGATGTCGTCCACGTCGGTGCAGTCGAGCGCGATCGGCACCGCGTCGACGCCGCCGAACTGCTTGAACAGGATCGCCTTGCCCTCCATGACGGGGAGGGAGGCCTGCGGACCGATGTCCCCTAGTCCGAGCACGGCCGTACCGTCGGTCACGACGGCGACCACCGACGACTTCCACGTGTAGTCGTTGACCAGCTCCGGCTGTTCCGCGATCGCGGTGCACACGCGCGCGACGCCGGGCGTGTACGCGAGGGAAAGGTCGTCCTTGTCGCGGACCGGCACGGTGGCCTGCACGGCCATCTTGCCGCCGCGGTGCAGCGCGAACACCGGATCGAAGGAATCGAGGGGCTCGGCCCCGCCGTCCTGGTCCGTTTTGCTGTCGCTGCGAGGATTGACGATCTCCGCTGCCACTTTGTCTTACCCCTTAGGTATGCATGGTTTGAGGGTCGACCACTCCTGGTGAGGGGTGGGCGGGCACCGCGTACGGCCCGATTGCTGATACGTGCGAGGCCATACGCGACGGGCGCGCCGCACACGCGCCCTGAGCCCCGGATGAGGGGTGTAAAGAACCTTCTTACCGGACGGACGGTGCCCGCGACGAGTCCATTAGGTCCAAGGTCACACCCCGGAACCGGGAGGCGAAGCGGAGGTGACGTGCGGCCGACGGGCCGGAATGGCGTGAAAACACACAAGCCCGGCTGATCACATCGTGAGACATGCCGAAGATTTTCCGGCCGGAGCGCTGGATTCCCGTAGATGATCCTGCGGCTATGGACCGAGGATGTACCGACCTGATGCGGTTCGGGGGTCACCCGTTATCCGATTTTGACATTTCCACTCCCCTGAATGGCGCAGTCCGAATGGCAAGATGCCGTAAACCCACGAGGTCGCGACACCCGAAGGTGTGTGTTTCCGTCGACCCATCGGCAACTCTTCCCATCCGCCGGAGGAACCACGATGACCGCAAGCTCCACCCGTCGTACCAGCGCCGTGCGCTCCCGTCTGGCCGCGGCCGGTGCGATCGCGGTCGCAGGCGCCCTGCTGCTCACCGGCTGCGGTGACCAGACCAAGGACAAGGACGCCGGCTCCGGCAGCGCGTCCGCCATCAGCGCCCCGCTCGCCGACAAGCTCCCCCAGGACATCCGCAACAAGGGCAAGATCCGCGTCGGCTCGGACATCGCGTACGCGCCGGTCGAGTACAAGGACTCCGCGGGCAAGGTCGTCGGCCTGGACCCCGACCTCGCGGACGCCCTGGGCAAGCAGCTCGGCGTGACGTTCGACTTCCAGAACGGCACCTTCGACGGCCTGCTCACCGGTCTGCGCTCGGACCGCTACGACATGGCGATGTCGGCGATGACGGACAACAAGAACCGTCAGGAGGGCGTCGACCCGGACAGCGGCAAGAAGGTCGGTGAGGGCGTCGACTTCGTCGACTACCTGACCGCCGGCGTCTCGATCTACACCCGCAAGGGCGACACCAAGGGCATCACGACCTGGGACGACCTGTGCGGCAAGAAGCTCGCCGTCCAGCGTGGCACCACCTCGGAGGACCTGGCCAAGCAGCAGGCCAAGAAGTGTCCGAGCGGCAAGAAGCTCGCCATCGAGCCCTTCGACGACAACCAGCAGGCCCAGACCCGGCTGCGCTCGGGCGGCGCGGACGCCGTGTCCGCCGACTTCCCGGTCGCCGCATACGCGGTGAAGACCTCCGGCGGCGGCAAGGACTTCGAGATCGTCGGCGAGCAGGTCGAGGCGGCGCCGTACGGCATCGCCGTCGCCAAGGGCGACACCCAGCTGCGGGACGCGCTCCAGGCCGCGATGGACGCCATCATCGCCAACGGCGAGTACCAGAAGATCCTCGAGAAGTGGGGCGCGCAGGACGGCGCCCTCAAGAAGTCCGTGATCAACGGCGGCAAGTGACCGCGACCGGCAGCAGCGGCCACTGAGAGGCACTACCCGTGACAGACATAGACAAGACGGCGGAACCGGCGGACACACCCGCGGCCGGCGCCGAGGCCATCAAGGCCATCCCGGTGCGGCACTACGGACGTTACGTCGCCGCCGTCATCGCGATCGCACTCCTCGTCGCGATCATCTACGCGTTCGGCCAGGGCAAGATCAACTGGAACGCGGTACCGGACTACTTCTTCGACGACCGGATCATGACCGGCGTCAGCAAGACCCTCCTGCTGACGGTCCTGTCGATGCTGATCGGCATCGTCGGCGGCATCCTGCTCGCGGTGATGCGGCTGTCGAAGAACCCGGTGACCTCGTCGATCGCGTGGTTCTACATCTGGTTCTTCCGCGGCACCCCGGTCCTGGTCCAGCTGTTCCTCTGGTTCAACCTGGGCCTGGTCTTCGAGTACATCAACCTGATGCCGTTCTACAAGGACTACTGGTCGAACTTCATGACGCCGCTGCTGACGGCGTTGCTCGGCCTGGGTCTGAACGAGGCGGCGTACATGGCGGAGATCTGCCGGGCCGGCCTGCTCGCGGTGGACGAGGGCCAGACCGAGGCGGCCCACGCGCTCGGCATGAGCCACAGCAGGACGCTGCGCCGGGTGGTCATCCCGCAGGCGATGCGCGTGATCGTGCCGCCGACCGGCAACGAAGTGATCAACATGCTGAAGACGACCTCGCTCGTGGCGGCCGTCCAGTATCCCGAACTCTTCCGCTACGCCCAGGACATCGGACAGAACTCCGGCGCCCCGGTGGAGATGTACTTCCTCGCCGCGGCCTGGTACCTGATCATGACCTCGGTCCTGAGCGTGGGCCAGTACTACATCGAGCGCTACTACGCCCGCGGCTCCAGCCGCCAGCTGCCGCCCACGCCGTGGCAGAAGGTGAAGGCCAACATGCTGTCGCTGGGCCGCCCGAAGGGAGCGGTGGGCGCATGACCGACAAGCTGAGCAAGACGCAGGACACCCCGGTCGAGGGGACCGTCCCGATGGTCAAGGCGCAGGGCGTCCACAAGTCCTTCGGCCATGTCGAGGTGCTGAAGGGCATCGACCTGGAGGTGAAGCCGGGCGAGGTGTTCTGCCTCATCGGCCCCTCCGGCTCCGGCAAGTCGACCTTCCTGCGGTGCATCAACCACCTGGAGAAGATCAACGCCGGCCGGCTGTACGTCGACGGTGAGCTGGTCGGCTACCGCCAGCAGGGCGACAAGCTGTACGAGCTGCGTGACCGTGAGGTCGCGATGAAGCGGCGCGACATCGGCATGGTCTTCCAGCGCTTCAACCTGTTCCCGCACATGACGGCCCTGGAGAACGTCATGGAGGCGCCGGTGCAGGTGAAGGGCGCGAACCGGTCGCAGGCCAAGGAGCGTGCCATGCAGCTGCTGGAGCGCGTGGGTCTGGCCGACCGGGCCGGGCACTACCCCTCCCAGCTCTCCGGCGGCCAGCAGCAGCGTGTGGCGATCGCCCGCGCGCTGGCGATGGAACCGAAGCTGATGCTGTTCGACGAGCCGACCTCGGCTCTGGACCCGGAGCTGGTCGGTGACGTCCTGGACGTCATGCGCGACCTCGCCGAGTCCGGCATGACCATGGTCGTCGTCACCCATGAGATGGGCTTCGCCCGCGAGGTGGGCGACAGCCTGGTCTTCATGGACGACGGCGTGGTGGTCGAATCCGGCCACCCGCGGGACGTGCTGACGAGCCCGCAGCACGAGCGGACGCAGTCGTTCCTGTCCAAGGTGCTGTAGCGCCCGGCGGACGGCGCCGTCCCCGGCCCGCGGGCCGCTGACGGCCGGTCGCACGGTTCCCGCACCCCTTCGGGCGCGGGGACACGGGAGGGGCGGTACGAGAGTTCTCGTACCGCCCCTCCCGCATGCGCGGGTCGCCGGGCGTCACTTCACGGCCAGCACCAGGGCGTCCGACGGCGACGCCCACACCGTCCGCGCCTCCGCGAAGCCCCGCGCCAGCAGCGTGCGCGCGTGCCACCTCGCCGACGGCGTGTCACCGTCGGCGTGCTCGCCGTAGATCTGGAAGCGGCGGGCGGTGGGCTCGGCGAGGACCGGGTCCTGGGCCGCCAGCTGCCACCACTCGGACCAGTCCAGGGCGCCCTCGCGCTTGGCCTGTTCCATGCGGGCGTGGCGCTGGGCGCGCTCGGCCGCGTTGATCCGGGGCGTGGACTCGTCGATCATGTGGTCCGCGTTCATGAAGACACCGCCGTCGCGGACCAGCTCCGCGACCTGACCGTAGAGGGCCGCAAGGGGTTCGGTGTGCAGCCAGTGCAGGGCCGTGGCGGTCAGGACGGCGTCGTACGAGTCGTACGGCAGCCGCGCCGGCCAGTCCGGGTCCGTGAGGTCGGCGGTGACGAAGGAGACGCGGTCGTCGCCCTCGAAGGTGCCGTGCGCGATGGCGAGCAGCGCCGGGTCGAGGTCGACTCCGGTGCTGGTGGCCCCGGGGAGACGGCGGAGCAGCCGGGCGGTGATGCTGCCGGTGCCGCACGCCAGGTCGAGCACGCGCGGGGCCGTGCCGACGAGCGCCTCGACCATGTCGAGCATGATCCCGAGGCGTTCCTCGCGGTCCGGCATGTACCACTCCTGCTGCCGGTCCCAGCTCTCCTGCCAGGCCGCCCAGTCGGTTCCGGCACTCGTGGTCATGGGTCACCCGTTCCCTTCGATCCGCGTAATACCCTGGAAGCGCGACCGGCTGTTACCCGACCGCAGGCACGACAATAAGACGCCCTCGTAAGGACTACAAGTGGAACTGGCCTATTACTCGGATTACGCCGTCCGTCTCGTCAACAGCGAGGAGCCGGCCCGGGGCAAGGACGTCCTGACCACGGTCGAGGCCGTCCGCGACCTCTTCGACGTCAACGCGTCGGCCGCCCGGCGCGCCACCGAGGCCGACGTCACCCGCTTCCGCTCGGTCCGGGCACGACTGCGCGGGGTCTTCGAGGCCGCCGACAAGGGCGACGAGACCCTGGCCGTGGACCTGCTGAACTCACTGCTGCTGGAGTTCCCGGTCAGCCCGCAGATCTCCGGGCACGACCACCGTGACGAGGACGGCCGCCCCCTCTGGCACATGCACCTGGCCGACCACCCCTCCAACGCCACCGCCGGCTACGCGGCCATCGCGGCGATGGGCCTCGCCTTCCACCTCACCGAGTACGGCGTCGACCGGCTCGGACTGTGCCAGGCGCCCCCGTGCCGCAACGCCTATCTGGACACCTCCACCAACCGCTCCCGGCGCTACTGCTCGGACCGCTGCGCCACCCGCGCCAACGTGGCGGCCTACCGGGCCCGCAAGCGCCTGGAGGCCGACCGGTCGGGCAGCAGCGGCCTCGCCGCCGAGAACGCCCAGCGCACCAGCGCGAGCGGCGAACGCTGACCGGCCCGGACCGGCCGGAACCGGATCCAGGCCTTCCCGAGGATCAGCTCCTCGGGCACCACCCCGTAGTCCGTGCTGTCCCCGCCCGCGTAGGGGTTGTCCCCGAGCACCCACCAGCCGCCGTCGCGCCGCTCCACGGCCCGCTTGACCACCAGCAGATCCTGCTGGAACGGATGACGCAGGACCACCACGTCACCGGGCCGGACCGCACCCCCGTACCGCACCAGCAGCTGATCCCCGTGGTGCAGGGTGGGCACCATGGACGGCCCCGTCACCTCGGCCAGCCCGAAGGGCGCCACAGCCCTCCCCCGCTCGGTGTCCTGCGACAGCTCCGGCATCCCCGGCACCTCCCCGGTCCGTTCCTCCACCAGTCTCAGTCTCACCCTGGACTTTTGTCCTAAGCCCTAGGGGGCAGCCGAGAAATCGCCTTCCTCAGGGAGTAATGTCGCACCTGAGAAGACGATCACGAGGAAGGAATGCTCCATGCTTTCCCGCCTGTTTGCCCCCAAGGTCAAGGTCAGCGCCCACTGCGACCTGCCCTGCGGCGTGTACGACCCGGCCCAGGCCCGCATCGAGGCGGAGTCGGTGAAGGCCGTCCAGGAAAAGATGGCCAGCAACGAGGACCCCCACTTCCAGGCGCGCGCCACCGTCATCAAGGAGCAGCGCGCGGAGCTTGCCAAGCACCACGTCTCCGTCCTGTGGAGCGACTACTTCAAGCCCCCGCACTTCGAGAAGTACCCGGAGCTGCACCAGCTGGTCAACGACACCCTGAAGGCCCTCTCGGCCGCCAAGGCGTCCACCGACCCGGCGACCGGCCAGAAGGCTCTGGACTACATCAAGCGGGTCGCCGAGATCTTCTGGGAGACCAAGAAGGCCTGACCGGCCGGCCTTCCGTTCGGCCTCTGCCCGCACCCGGCCCGCAGGCCGCCGTTCACGGCGTCCTCGCGGGCCGGGTGCGGTCGTTTTCACCCGGCCACGGGAGCCGGTGGCCGGTGCCCCTGCGCCATGGTCTTCCGGCGGGCGCGGGCATCGAGCCGGTGGACGAGGGGAGCGGCGGGCGTGCCCGGACAACCGGACGAAATCGCTCCGCCGGACTCCCGGGATCCAGTCGTGCGACCTGTGCGAAGCTGAGCGGATGACCGCCCTGGAGGACCTGAGACGGCTGCGGCGCGTACGGGACCGTATGGACCGCGAGTACGCCGAGGCGCTCGACATGACCGCCCTGGCCCGTGACGCTCTGATGTCGCCGGGCCATTTCCAGCGCAGCTTCCGCAAGGCGTTCGGCGAGACGCCCTACAGCTACCTGATGACCCGCCGGATCGAGCGGGCCAAGGCGCTGCTGCGCCGGGGCGATCTCACCGTGACCGAGGTGTGCCTCGCCGTGGGCTGTACCTCGCTCGGTTCCTTCAGCTCCCGGTTCACCGAGCTGGTCGGCGAGACTCCGAGCGCCTACCGCGCCCGCGATCACGAGGAGAGCGCGGTGATCCCGTCGTGCGTGGCCCGCAGGCTGACCCGGCCGCGCCGCCGCCTTTACTGAGGCGGAGCGTGCCCACCGGTTCTAGGGTGAGTCCATGGACGTGAAACTCGCGCAGTGTTTCATCGCGGTGGACGACCACGACAAGGCCATCGCCTTCTACCGCGATGTGCTCGGTCTGGAGATCCGTAACGACGTGGGCTTCGAGGGGATGCGCTGGGTGACCCTGGGTTCCCCGGTCCAGGACGTGGAGATCGTCCTGGAACCGCCGGACGCGAGTCCGGACGCCTCCCCCGCGGACAAGCAGGCGCTCAACGAGCTCCTCGCCAAGGGCCTGTTGCGCGGGGTCATCTTCACCACCCCCGACTGTGACGCGCTGTACGAGCGGGTGCGCGAGTCCGGCGCCGACGTCCTCCAGGAGCCGACGGACCAGGCCTACGGGGTGCGTGACTGCGCCTTCCGGGATCCGGCCGGCAACCAGCTCCGCTTCATCGAGCGCCCGGCCCGGTGAATTCGGCGGGAGCCGTGGGCAGTTCGCGCCTACACTCCCGCCCGTGATCATTCGCTGGACGTACGCCTTCATCGACCGGCCCGCCGCGCGCCTGGCCGCCGCGGGCGACTTCTGGACGGCCGTGAGCGGCACCCGGCTGTCCGGACTCCGCGGTGAAGAGGACGAGTTCGCCACTCTGCTGCCGGAGCGGGCGGACCCGGGCGTGAAGCTCCAGGGCGTCCGGGAGGGGAACGGCGGCGCCCACATCGACCTGTGCGCCGAGGACGTGGACGAGCTGACCGTGCTCGCCCGCCGGCTCGGCGCCGCCGTGGTGGCGGACCACGGCGACTGGACCGTACTGCGCTCCCCCGCGGGCCAGTTGTTCTGCGCGGTGCCCTGGCACGGGGAGACGGTACGGCCTCCGGTGGTGTCCGGAAGCCGGCTGGACCAGGTGTGCCTGGACATCCCGCCGTCCCGGTACGACACCGAGTGCGCCTTCTGGTCCGGGCTGACCGGGTGGACGCGACGGGCGGGCTCCCGGCCGGAGTTCACCGGGCTGCGGCCCCCGGCGGGCCTCCCCGTCCGGCTGCTGCTCCAGCGGCTCGACGAGGAGCGCCCGGCCTCCGCTCACCTCGACCTGGCCTGCGCCGACATCGCCGCCGTCCGCGCACGGCACGAGGAGCTGGGTGCCGTCCTGGTGAGCGAGGGCGCCCACTGGACGGTGATGCGCGACCCGGCCGGCGGCACGTACTGCCTGACCGGCCGCGATCCGGAGACCGGCGCCCTGCCCGACGGCGGCGGCCAGGGCACCGACGCCGGGTAGACCCGCCCGCTACGCCCAGGGCTCCACGTCCACCACGGCCTCGACCGGTAGGGGCCCGTACACGTGCGGGAACTCCTCCCCGCCCGGCTCCACGGCCTCGTATCGCACCGGCGCCCCGACCCGCGCCGGGTCCACCACCAGGACGACCAGTTCGTCCGGGGCGTCGGGGCCGCCGTAGAGGAAGTCGGCGACGCGCGGGAGCTGCTCGCGGGTGGAGAAGTGGATGAAGCCCTCCTCCTGGAGGGTGCGGCCCCGGGTGGACAGCTCGTAGGCGCCGCGCTCGCGCGCCGCCTCCCACAGGGAACGCTCGGTGATGTGCAGGATGTACGGCAGCTTCGGCATGTGCCCACGCTACGGCGTTCCCCCGGGGCGATCCGACCGTGCCGCCGATCCGGCCGCGCCGGCGCCCGGACGCACTGACGCCCGGACCGCACTGACGCACGGACCGTCCTGCCGCCGGCGCGCTGTCACTCAGACGGTGGTGTCCTTCGCGCCCGCCTCCGAGGGACGCTCCGGACCGCTGTCGCCCGGCCGGGCCCGGGCGCCGTCGGAGCGCTCGGCCTCGGCGGACCGTCCGGCGCCGGCGGAGGCCGCGCAGCCGGGGTTGCGGCACGGTCCGGGGGCCCACACCGGCACCCAGGCGCCCAGTGTCTTGTGCCGCTTGACGACTGTTTCGACCGGCTGCCCGCAGACGGGACAGACGGATTGCTCGCTGCCCATGCCCTCAGCGTAGAGCGGCGACCGTCTCAGCGCTTCCTGCCGCACGTGCGCACCAGGACGCCGCTGCCGAAGGTGCGCACCGCACCCGGAGCGTGCGCAGGCCGATCTCTTGTCGGTGGAGGCGGGGAGCGGGCGGGGCCGGGCCACCCCGTGACCGCTCCAGCTGCAGTGCTTCAGCTGTCGTGACGCGAGGGGTTTCCGGGGGGCCGGACACGACGACGGCTCCGCGCACCGTGGGGGTGCGCAGGGGCCGTCCGGCCGGAGTCCCCGGCGACCGCGCGGGGTCAGGACCGCACGGCCCGGGGACTCCGGGTCCTTCTCGGCCGCCGGACCGGCAGCCGTCAGCTGGTCCGCCGCGTGACGAACTCGGCGAGCGCCAGCAGACCGCCCGCCGCCTCGGGCTCGGGGACCGCCCGGGCCAGCTCCTGCATGGCCCGGGCCATGCGGTCGGCCGCCTCGGCCTGCGCCCAGTCCCGTCCGCCGGCCCGCTCCACCGCGAGTGCCGTACGGGCGATCTCCCCGGTCTCCGCCTCGCCCTCGACATGAGGCCTGCCGTACAGCGCGGCGAGTTCGGCCGCCGCCGGGGCGCCGGAGGTGAGCGCCGCCACCACCGGCAGGGACTTCTTGCGGACGACGAGATCCGCGCCGGCCGGCTTGCCGGTGTGCCGCGGGTCGCCCCATATGCCGATGACGTCGTCGATCAGCTGGAAGGCGAGCCCGGCCTGGCGGCCGAAGCCGTCCAGCGCGGCCACGTCCTCGTCGTCCGCCCCCGCGTACAGCGCGCCGAGCGCACAGGCACAGCCCAGCAGGGCACCGGTCTTGGCCTCGGCCATCACGAGCACCTCGTCCAGGGTGACCGCGTCCGGCGCACGCCGCTCCAGGTCGGTGTCCACGTGCTGCCCCTCGCACAGCTCCACGACACAGGCCGCGAGCCGGGCCAGGGCCGGGGCGGAGGCCGGGTGCGGGTCGTCGGCGAGCAGCCCGAGGGCCAGCGCCTGCAGGGCGTCCCCGGCGAGGATCGCGTCGGGGATCCCGAAGACGGTCCAGGCCGTCGGCCGGTGCCGGCGGGTGGTGTCCCGGTCCATCACATCGTCGTGCAACAGCGTGAAGTTGTGGATCAGTTCGACCGCCACCGCCGCCCGGACCGCGGCCACCCGGGCCGCCGGGCCGCCGAGGGCGGCGGCAGCCGCCAGCACGAGGGCCGGCCGTATCGCCTTGCCCGCGTTGCCCGCCGCCGGCGTGCCGTCGGCGTGCTGCCAGCCGAAGTGGTAGAGCCCGACCCGGCGCATGGCGCCGGGCAGTGACTCGATGGCCGCCCGCAGCTCCGGGTCGACCAGGGCGCGGGTGCGCTCCAGTTGTGCCGCCGCCTCCTGTCCGTCGAGCGGACCGGTGGCGGCGTCTGCGGTCTTCTCGGGCTCCTCCGGTGTGCCGGCACGCGGCACACCGGGGGAACGCTCGTCGGTCTCCGTCATGAACTCGGCCATGCCTCCCCCTCGCCAGGTCCGCGAGGGCCGGCGTCACCGGCCCGGCCGGACGCATACCCCGAGGGCCTACCCGCCCCGGTGGGCGGGGACACGGCCGCGACGTGCGGAAACGTCACCTCCACCGGCCGATCTCGACGTTCTCCAGCACGCCCAGCGCGTCGGGCACCAGGACAGCGGCCGAGTAGTACGCCGTCACCAGGTACTTGATGATGGCCTGTTCGTTGATGCCCATGAAACGGACGGACAGGCTCGGCTCGATCTCGTCCGGGATGCCCGACTGCCTGAGGCCGATGACGCCCTGCTCGGACTCGCCGGTACGCATGGCGATGATCGACGTCGTGCGGGCCTCGCTGATCGGGATCTTGTTGCACGGGTAGATCGGCACGCCGCGCCAGGTCGGGATGCGGTTGCCGGCGATGTCGACGGTCTCCGGGACCAGTCCCCGCTTGTTCAGCTCGCGCCCGATCGCGGCGATCGCGCGCGGGTGGGCCAGGAGCAGCTTGGTGCCCCGGCGGCGGCTGAGCAGCTCGTCCAGGTCGTCCGGGCCGGGCACGCCGTCGTGCGGCTGGATCCGCTGGTCGTACTCGCAGTTGCTGAGCAGTCCGAACTCCGCGTTGTTGACCAGCTCGTGCTCCTGGCGCTCCTTCAGTGCCTCGACCGTGAGCCGCAACTGCTGCTCGGTCTGGTTCATCGGCTGGTTGTACAGGTCGGCCACGCGCGAGTGGATGCGCAGGACGGTCTGGGCGATGCTCAGTTCGTACTCTCGGGGCCGTGCCTCGTAGTCCACGAAGGTGTGCGGGATGTCGGGCTCGCCGGAGTGGCCGGCCGCCAGCTCGACCTCCTTCTCGCCGTACTTGTTGGTGCGCTGCTCGGGGATCGCGCGCAGCTGTTCGAGGTGCCCGCGCAGCGAGTCCGAGCGCTCCGCGACCTGCTCGAAGTCCTGGCGGCTGAGGATCAGCACCGTGCTCGCGGTGTCCGCGCGGACGGTGTACTCCCAGATGGCCTCCGGGTCGAGCAGCGCCTGGTCTCCGAAGTAGGCGCCGTCGGCGAGCACACCGAGGACGGCGTCGTCGCCGTAGGGGCCCGTGCCGACCTTCTCCACCCGGCCGTGGGCGAGCAGATAGACCTCGTTCGTCTGGTTGCCGAAGTCGGCGATCACCTCGCCGGGGGCGAAGTCGCGCTGACGGCAGCGGCGGGCCAGCTCCGTCAGCACCTCCTCGTCCTCGTAGGAGCGCAGGGCCGGCAGCTCCCCCAGTTCGGCCGGGATGACCTCCACCTGGTCCCCGGTCTTCACGAAGGTGATGCGGCCGTCGCCGACGGCGTAGGTCAGCCGCCTGTTCACCCGGTAGGTGCCGCCCTGGACATCCACCCAGGGGAGCGTGCGCAACAGCCAGCGGGAGCTGATCTCCTGCATCTGTGGAACGGACTTGGTGGTGGTGGCCAGGTTCCGCGCTGCCGCCGTCCCGAGGGACTGCTGCGGCTTGCCCTGCTCCGTGCGGACCTCTTCGCCTACCGACATAAGGAAATGACCTCCCATGTATGCCCGGCGCCGAACTTGCACCGGGCACCGGTCTCGCATTCGAGCCTCCCAGCACGGTGGGTGAGCGCGCCATTACCCGAAAGAGCGGGAATGGATCATCGGATTAGTGGGCACAAAGAGGGACCCCACCCCCGGCTCCGACGAAGTGTGCGTCCTGTCCGGATCGGCTCGCACAGCATCCGAACGATGTGTCCCGAGACATCCGGTTTCGATAGAAGCAGGCAGGACAGACGGCCGCGACCGGCGGCCGGACGGGCACGGCACGAAGGAGTCGCGCATGGCCCCACCCATGTCGGCGGGCGCATTCCTGGACACCCTTCGGGCGGAGGGCGTCACGGTCGTCGAGGTCGGCGACTGGCAGCACCACAACCGCAACCACAAGGGCCCCTGGGGCCCCGTTCACGGCGTGATGATCCACCACACGGTGACCAGCGGCAGCGAGCGCACGGTGAAGCTGTGCCGGGCCGGCTACCCGGAGCTTCCGGGGCCGCTGTGCCACGGAGTGATCACCAAGGACGGCAGGGTCCACCTGGTCGGCTACGGCCGCGCCAACCACGCCGGACTCGGCGACGACGAGGTGCTGCGCGCGGTGATCGCGGAGAGGGGGCTGCCGCTGGACAACGAGGCGAACACCGACGGCAACCGGCACTTCTACGGCTTCGAGTGCGAGAACCTCGGCGACGGCGAGGACCCGTGGCCGCAGGAGCAGCTGACCGCGGTCGAACGGGTCGCCGCGGCGCTGTGCCGCCATCACGGCTGGACGGAACGGTCGGTCATCGGCCACCGGGAGTGGCAGCCGGGCAAAGTGGATCCCCGGGGGTTCACGATGCCGTGGCTGAGGGAACGGATCGCCGAGCGCCTGAAAGGCTGACGGCGCCGGGTCGGTCCGGGGCCGGCACCGTCCGGCCCCGGACCGGCTGCGGGCACCCCGGCGGGCCGGGCCCGGTCGCCGTCGAACGCGCCGACGCCGGTCGTGGGCTCGCCGTCGAACGCGCCCACGCCGGTCGTGGGGTCGCCGGCGAACGCGCCCACGCCGGTCACGGAGTCGCCGTCGAGGGGCGCGCCGCGCGGGCGGGGGCGGGCGCCCCGGCCCCGGCGTGACCCCCGCCCCGGGCGACAATGGAGCGGTGACCAGCCCCGACCCGCTCGCCCCTCGCCTTCCCTCCCCTCTCCAGGAGGCGGGCGACGACCGTTTCGGCCGCCGCGGGCTCGGGCTGCTGCTCAAGCGCGACGACCTGATCCACCCCGACCTCATCGGCAACAAGTGGCGCAAGCTGGTGCCGAACATCGCGGCGGCGCGGGGCCGCGCCCTGGTCACCTTCGGCGGGGCCTACTCCAACCACCTGCGGGCCACCGCCGCCGCGGGCCGTCTGCTGGGCCTGCCGACCACGGGCGTGGTCCGCGGCCAGGAGCTGGCCGACCGCCCGCTCAACCCGTCCCTGGCCCGGTGCGCGGCCGACGGCATGCGCCTGCACTTCGTCGACAGATCGACATATCGCCGCAAGTCCGAGCCGGACACCCTGGCCGGGATCCTCCGCGCGGCCGGCGCCGAGCGGGCGTACGTCGTCCCGGAGGGCGGCAGCAACGCCGAGGCGGTACGCGGCTGCCGTGCCCTCGGTGCGGAACTGCGCGGCCACGCGGACACCGTCGCGGTCGCCTGCGGCACCGGCGGCACCCTCGCCGGACTCGCGGCCGGGCTGTCGGCCGGCCGGCGGGCGCTCGGCATACCGGTACTGAAGGGCGGGTTCCTGGAAGCCGACGTACTGGCCCTGCAGGAACGTGCCTTCGGCGTCCGCAGCGGCACCTGGTCGCTGGACGACCGCTTCCACTGCGGCGGCTACGCCCGTACGACACCTGAACTGGAGCGATTCGCACGGGACTTCGAGCAGCGACACGGACTGCCCGTGGAGCGTCTCTATGTCGCCAAGTTGCTGTACGGACTCGTCACCCTCGCGGAGGAGGGCGCCTTCGCGCGCGGGACCACGATCGCGGCCGTCGTCACCGGCCGCCCGTTCCCGGACGCCCCGGTGGTCACTCCCTGAGCCCCGGCGGCGGCCGCCCCGGGATGTCCGGCGGCCGCCCCGGAGCCCCCGGCAGCCGCCTTGAGCCGCCGGAAGCCGCTGCGGAGCCGCCCCGGAGCGTTACCCGGCCTCCCTGAAGGCCGCCGCCTCCTCCAGGTCCAGCCGTCTCAGCAGGGCGCGCAGCATCTCGTCGTCGATGTACCGGTGGTCACGGAGCCGGACGAAGACCTCGCGTTCGGCGCTGATCATCTCCCGGGACAGCCGGCGGTAGGTGTCGTCCACGGACTCGCCGGTGACCGGGTTGACCTGGCCGAGCCGCTCCCAGACGGCGTTGCGGCGGCGCTCCAGGACCGTGCGCAGCCGGTCGGCGAGCGGCGGCGGCAAGGCGTTGCGCTCGTCGGAGAGGAGTTCGTCGAGCCGGGCCTCGGCGGCCCGCGAGGCCTGCGCCTGGGCGTTGGCCTCGGCGAGCGTCTCGGCCTGCCGGTCGCGGGCGGGGAACTTCAGCAGCCGGATCAGCGGTGGCAGCGTCACGCCCTGGACGACGAGCGTGCCGATGACGGTGGTGAAGGTCAGAAACAGGATCAGGTTGCGGGGGCCGGCGGCCATGGCCGACGGGATGGCGAAGGCGATGGCCAGGGACACGACACCGCGCATGCCGGCCCAGGAGATGACCATCGCGCCCCGCCAGGTGGGGTCCGGTTCGCGCTCCCTGATGCGGGCCGAGAGCAGGCGGGGCAGGAAGGTCGCCGGATAGACCCAGGCGAACCGGGCCGCGACCACGACCAGGAAGACCGCGACGGCGTACCAGGCCGCGGAGGCCCCCTCGTACTCCCCGAGCCGCTTCAGGACGATCGGCAGCTGGAGGCCGATCAGGGCGAACACCGCGGACTCCAGCACGAAGGCGACCATCTTCCACACCGCCTCCTCCTGGAGCCTGGTGGCGAAGTCGACCTCCCACGCGCGATGGCCGAGATACAGGGCGACGACCACGACGGCGAGCACCCCGGAGGCGTGCACCCCCTCCGCGACCCCGTAGGCCACGAACGGGATCAGCAGCGAGAGCGTGTTCTGCAGGAGCGGCTCGGCCAGGTGCGTACGCAGCCAGTGCAGGGGCGCCATGAGAACGAGACCGATCCCGACGCCGCCGACCGCCGCGAGCGCGAACTCGCCGATGCCGCCGGCCCAGGTGGCCCCCGCGCCCACCGCGGCGCCGAGGGCCACCTTGTAGGCGGTGATCGCGGTGGCGTCGTTCAGCAGGGACTCGCCCTGCAGGATCGTCGTGATCCGTGAGGGCAGCCCGACCCGGCGTGCGACCGCCGTGGCGGCCACCGCGTCCGGCGGGGCCACCACCGCGCCCAGCACCAGCGCCGCGGGCAGCGACAGCCCGGGGACGATCAGATAGGCGGCCCAGCCGACGACGAGGGTCGCGAAGAGCACGTAACCCACCGAGAGCAGCGCCACCGGCCGCAGCTGCGCCCGCAGGTCGAGGTAGGAGCTGTCGCTCGCCGAGGTGTACAGCAGCGGGGGCAGCAGCAGCGGCAGGACGACGTGCGGATCGAGGGTGTACGACGGCACTCCGGGGATGTAGGAGACCGCCAGGCCGACGGCGACGAGCAGCAGGGGTGCCGGCGCGGGGGTGCGCCTGGCCGCCGCCGCCACCGCCGCACTGCCCGCCACCAGCAACAGCAGGGGCATCACGTCCATGCTCTTCGCCCACCCTCTTTTTCCGCGCGGCCACCCGCACACCCGTCGTAATCTGGCAATCATGAAACAGTGCACGCACGCCGACGCGCTGCCGCACCCGGAACCGGAGCCGCTCGACAGGACGTGTCCGGAGTGCCTGCGCACCGGCACGCATCCGATCCAGCTGCGGCTGTGCCTCACCTGCGGCCATGTCGGCTGCTGCGACTCCTCGCCGGGACGGCACGCCACGGAGCATCATGAGACGTCCGGTCACCCGGTGATGCGGACCTTCGAGCCCGGCGAGGACTGGCGGTGGTGCTTCGTCGACCACGTGCTCGTCTGAGCGGGAGGGTCTCACCCGGCCCCGTTCTCGTGTGACACTGCATGCGGTGGCTGCCGCACGACGGTTCGAGCGTCTGACGTCTGGGTACGTCAACCCGGCGCGCGCTCTCCCCATTTGGGCACGCAAACCCTCTAGACACGGAGCGTATCCACAGCTTTACTGTGAGTGACGCCAGGGGGTTGGGGTCCCGGGGACAGGAACGTTCGGAGCGCGATAGCGTCACCGCTTGAACCACGTACGCGTTACCCCGAGGGGCGACCCTCGGCCCCGTAAAGCTTGTACCACCATGGAGGTGAGGGTGTCCCAGATCGCAGGCGAGCCCGCGGCGAACCAGGACTTCGTGGAAGTCCGGCTGCCGGCTGCGGGTGCCTACCTGTCGGTGCTGCGGACGGCCACGGCCGGTCTGGCGGCCCGCTTGGACTTCACCCTGGACGAGATCGAGGACCTGCGCATCGCCGTGGACGAGGCCTGCGCGATCCTGCTCCAGCAGGCCGTGCCCGGCTCGGTCCTCAGCTGCGTCTTCCGGCTGGTCGACGACTCGCTGGAAGTCACCGTTTCGGCACCGACCACGGACGGCCACGCCCCCTCACGGGACACCTTCGCGTGGACCGTGCTGTCGGCCCTCGCGGGCAAGGTCTCGTCTGCGGTGGACGAGGACAAGACGGTGTCGATCAGCCTCTACAAACAGCGTGGCGTCGGCCCCGGGCCGGCGTGAGGAACGGGGACGGGCCGGTGCGGGACGAAGAGCGCGGCACACGGGAGCTACCGACCGGGGACGGAGGCGCCCCCTGGTCATGGGAATCCTCCCGCTCGAGCGAAGCCGACAGCACGGGTGGCGCCGAGACCGCCGGGGCAGGCCCCCGGGACGGTTCCCAGCGCACGGCGGACGGCATCGACGGCATCCCCGAGCAGGCCAGACCGCACCCGGAGGACGACTCCGCGCGGGTCGACGGTGACGATGCCGGACCGGGCACGCCACCGGAGACAGGCGACGGAGCCGCGTCCACCGTCCGCGCGGGGGCGAGGGCTCGGGGAAGGGCTACGGGCGGGACGATGAGCGAGCACGAGCGATACGCCGAGGACGACGCGGAGGCCGTGCGGGCCGCCCAGCACGACGCCCAGGACCGCAGCGGTGCGCGGGCGAGGTTCGTCGAGCTGCGCAAGCTGAACGCGGGCAGCGCGGAGTACGCGGAGCTGCGCAACCAGCTGGTCCGTATGCACCTGCCGCTCGTGGAACACCTGGCACGCCGGTTCCGTAACCGCGGCGAGCCGCTGGACGACCTCACCCAGGTCGCCACGATCGGCCTGATCAAGTCCGTCGACCGGTTCGACCCCGAGCGAGGCGTGGAGTTCTCCACGTACGCGACCCCGACCGTCGTCGGCGAGATCAAGCGGCACTTCCGCGACAAGGGCTGGGCGGTCCGCGTGCCGCGCCGGCTGCAGGAGCTGCGGCTCGCGCTGACCACCGCGACGGCCGAGCTGTCCCAGCTGCACGGCCGCTCCCCGACGGTCCACGAGCTGGCCGAGAAGCTCTCGATCTCCGAGGAGGAGGTCCTGGAGGGCCTGGAGTCCGCGAACGCGTACTCCACGCTGTCCCTGGACGTCCCCGACACGGACGACGAGTCGCCGGCGGTCGCCGACACCCTGGGCGCCGAGGACGAGGCGCTGGAGGGCGTCGAGTACCGCGAGTCCCTCAAGCCGCTGCTGGAGGACCTGCCGCCGCGCGAGAAGCGGATCCTGCTGCTGCGCTTCTTCGGGAACATGACCCAGTCGCAGATCGCGCAGGAGGTCGGCATCTCCCAGATGCACGTCTCGCGCCTGCTGGCCCGCACCCTGGCCCAGCTGCGGGAGAAGCTCCTCGTCGAGGAGTGAGTCCCGCCCCGAGGCGCTCGGCGGACCTGCGCGGCGGGCCTTGCCCGAGGGGACCGCTCGCCGGATCCGCTCGGCGAGCGCCGCTCTCCGCGAGCCCTACTCGGCCCGGCCCGGCCCCTTGATCCCGAGGGCCCGGGTCGTCTCGCCGTTGACGAGGAGCACCAGCGCCGTCACGGCGACCGCCGTGAGGACGATGCCGGCCGGGATGGCCAGGCCGTCGGCGTGGATCAGGTTGTAGGCCACCGGCAGGGCCATGACCTGGGTGATCACCGCGGGGCCCCGGCTCCAGCCCCGCCGCAGCAGCAGCCCGCGCGCGGCGAGCAGCGGCAGCAGTGCGAGCACCATCAGGGTGATCCCGAGGGTCACGGCCTGCTGCCGGTCGTCCGGGTCACCGGTGAGCCCGAGGACGAGCGCTCCCAGACCGCCGGCCATCAGGGCGGCACCCTCCAGCGCGGCCAGCACCGCCGCGTACGTCAGCCTGCGCGGGCGGGGCTCCGTGGCCACGCCGGCCGCGTCGGTGTCCGGGGCGGGATTCTGCTCACTGCTCACCCCAGCAGGGTAGCCCCGCCCCCGGAGCGCCCCGCCGCGCCCCGTGCCCGAGTGTCCAGGCTCACGCCCCCTTCTCTTACCCGATCCCTACCTCGGTCTGGGCCGAGTACCCCCCAGTAGGTACGCTGCCTTGCATGCGTGCACTTCTCGTGGTCAATCCGGCGGCAACCACCACAAGCGCACGCAGACGCGATGTCCTGATCCACGCGCTGGCGAGCGAGATGAAGCTGGAGGCGGTCACCACCGAGTACCGCGGCCATGCGCGCGACCTCGGCCGGCAGGCGGCGGAGAGCGACGACATCGACCTGGTCGTGGCGCTCGGCGGCGACGGCACGGTCAACGAGGTGGTCAACGGCCTCCTGCACGCCGGCCCGGACCCGGAGCGGCTTCCCGGTCTCGCCGTCGTCCCCGGTGGTTCCACGAACGTCTTCGCCCGGGCCCTGGGCCTGCCCAACGATCCCGTCGAGGCCACCGGCGCACTGCTGGACGCGCTGCGCGACGGCACCGAGCGGGTCGTCGGCCTCGGACTGACCTCGGGTCCGCCGGGCAGTGAGGACGAGGCGGCGCCGGCCCGCTGGTTCACCTTCAACGCCGGGCTCGGCTTCGACGCGGGCGTGGTGGGCCGGGTCGAGCAGCAGCGCGAGCGCGGAAAGAAGTCGACGCACGCGCTCTACGTCCGTCAGGTGGTCCGGCAGTTCCTCGGCGAGCCGAACCGCCGGCACGGCACGATCACGCTCGACCGGCCCGGCGAGGACCCGGTCGAGGATCTTGTGGTCGCCATAGCCTCGAACACGTCCCCGTGGACGTATCTCGGCAATCGCCCGATGTACACATCGCCTAAGGCCTCGTTCGACACCGGTATCGATGTGCTGGGTCTCAGCCGCCTGTCGACGGCCGCGGTTGCCCGGTATGGCACCCAGTTGCTCACTTCGTCCCCCGAGCGCGGCCCCCACGGCAGGCACGCGGTCTCACTGCACGATCTGGACCAGTTCACCTTGCATTCGAAGGTGCCCCTGCCCCTTCAGATGGACGGTGACCACCTGGGGCTGCGTACCAGCGTGACGTTCACAGGCGTACGCCGCGCACTGCGTGTGATTGTGTGAGCGGAACGGGCCAAAGTCCTTTCACTCGAACGTTTAGGCCAGGGTCCACCCCATGGAAGTACGGCTGTGACCCAGTCGACACCGAGGAATCAAAAAAAACTTTCCGGAAGGGGTTGTATCCGCCGCTGAGGTTTGCGAGTCTCTACGTGGCGATCGGGACGGCCCGCAAGACCGGCCTCCACTGATCACCGGAACCCCTCTTCAAACCAAGGACCACGCCGGGGAAGACTCGGCGGTCGGCCCTTCACTTGTTGAGGGATTCGTGAAAGCGTTCACATTCACAAGCAACCTGCATGTAATACCAAGGAGAGGTAGCAGCCATGGACTGGCGTCACAACGCCGTTTGCCGCGAGGAAGACCCCGAGCTCTTCTTCCCCATCGGCAACACCGGTCCTGCGCTGCTGCAGATCGAGGAAGCCAAGGCCGTCTGCCGTCGCTGCCCCGTCATGGAGCAGTGCCTGCAGTGGGCGCTCGAGTCCGGCCAGGACTCCGGCGTCTGGGGTGGTCTCAGCGAGGACGAGCGCCGCGCCATGAAGCGCCGCGCCGCCCGCAACCGGGCCCGTCAGGCCTCCGCCTGACATACCCACCCCTGCTGACAGCCTGAGCTTGGCGGCGCGCACAGCACGTACGCATCTCCCGCCCCCGAGCCGCAGCGCGCAGTATCCCCCGATGCGCTTAGCGATTTAGCAGAGCAGCAACGAGCACAAGCCTCGGACCAATGGCGGTCCGGGGCTTTTTGCTGTGCCGACTCGCCCGCGGCACGCATCAGCCTTCGCGGCGCGCATCAGCCTTCGCAGCATCCAGCGGCCTTCGCGGCATTCGACGGCTTCGCGGTGCTCGACGTCCTTCGCGGCACCCGACGGCCTTGTGCGCTCGACGGCCTTTCAGGAAAGGCCGTCCGCTCACTTCTGCGCACGCACCGGAATGTCCAGGATCACCCGCGTCCCCCGCTCCGGGGCCGGCACCATGTCGAACGAACCGCCCAACTCGCCCTCCACCAGGGTCCGTACGATCTGGAGACCCAGGTTTCCCGAACGGTGCGGGTCGAAGTTCTCGGGCAGTCCCACGCCGTCGTCCTGCACGGTGACCAGCAGACGGGCCTCCTTGGTGGTGCCGCCGCGCACCGCGGCGACCTCGACCGTGCCCATGTCGCCCTCGCGGAAGCCGTGCTCCAGGGCGTTCTGCAGGACCTCGGTCAGGACCATGGACAGGGGCGTGGCGACCTCGGCGTCGAGCACGCCGAACCGTCCGCTGCGCCGGCCGGTCACCTTGCCCGGCGAGATCTCGGCGACCATGGCCAGCACCCGGTCGGCGATGTCGTCGAACTCCACCCGCTCGTCCAGGTTCTGAGACAGCGTCTCATGCACGATCGCGATCGAGCCGACCCGGCGGACCGCCTCCTCCAGGGCCTCCCGGCCGCGCTCGGAGTCGATGCGCCGGGCCTGGAGCCGGAGCAGGGCGGCGACCGTCTGGAGGTTGTTCTTCACCCGGTGGTGGATCTCCCGGATGGTGGCGTCCTTCGTGATCAACTCGCGTTCACGGCGCCGCAGTTCGGTGACGTCCCGGAGCAGCACCAGAGACCCGATGCGCACCCCCTTGGGCTTGAGCGGGATGGCCCGGAACTGGATGACGCCGTCGTGGGCCTCGATCTCGAACTCGCGCGGCGCCCAGCCGCTTGCCACCTTGGCCAGCGCCTCGTCCACCGGCCCCCGGGTGGGGGCGAGTTCGGCGGTGGTCTGCCCGAGGTGATGGCCGACCAGGTCGGAGGCGAGGCCGAGCCGGTGATAGGCGGACAGCGCGTTCGGGGAGGCGTACTGGACGACACCGTCCGCGTCCAGCCGGATCAGGCCGTCGCCGACACGCGGCGAGGCGTCCATGTCGACCTGCTGGTCGGGGAACGGGAAGGAGCCGGCCGCGATCATCTGCGCGAGGTCGGAGGCGCTCTGGAGGTAGGTCAGCTCCAGCCGGCTCGGGGTGCGCACGGTGAGCAGGTTGGTGTTCCGGGCGATCACCCCGAGGACGCGGCCCTCCCGCCGTACGGGGATCGACTCGACCCGTACGGGGACCTCTTCACGCCACTCCGGATCGCCCTCGCGCACGATCCGGCCCTCGTCCAGCGCCACGTCCAGCATGGGCCGCCGGCCGCGCGGCACCAGGTGGCCGACCATGTCGTCCTGGTACGAGGTCGGGCCGGTGTTGGGGCGCATCTGGGCGACCGAGACGTACCGGGTGCCGTCCCGGGTGGGGACCCACAGCACCAGGTCGGCGAAGGAGAGGTCGGAGAGCAGCTGCCACTCCGAGACCAGCAGGTGGAGCCACTCGAGATCGGAGTCGTCGAGGGCGGTGTGCTGGCGTACGAGTTCGTTCATGGAGGGCACGTGTGCGAGCGTACCCGCGGCGCGCGAATGGCTGGAAAAACACCCGCGGGCCGCGGCGCCTGGAAGGGACCCTCAACCCTCCCGGCACCGCAGCCCGGAGCATCATCGGCCGTGGGGTGTGCGGTCCCGGTCGGCCGAAGGTCGAGGAGCCGGGGCAGTCAGGGCAGAGAGCACCGGTTCCTCGATCCGCCTTCCTGTGCGGGGAAGGCGGAGGCTTGTCATACTCGATTGTGGACTAGACCACGAGGGCGTGTCCATGGCGTGGGGGCGTCCGCGCCGCGCGGGCGTGGGCACGCGATGCCACGCAGCCTAGCCCGCCCGGCTCAGTCGTGGGGCCAGATGGTCATGGCAATTTCCGCGAGCGCTTCCAGTTCCTCCCGGCCGGCGCCGTCGCGGGCCTGCTGGGACATGCCCTGGATCATGGCGCCCGCGTGCCGGGCGAGGGTGGCCGCGTCGGTGCCGGCAGGCAGCAGTCCCGCCGCGACGTCGGCGCGGATCCGGGATTCGAAGGCAGCGATGCCGGCGTTGCGCCGGTCCCGCAGCAGCGCCTCCACCTCGGGGCTGCTGCAGTTCGTGGCGGCGTGCACCATCAGGCAGCCGTACGGGTGGGCCGGGTCGGCGTACGCGGCGGCGGCCTCGCGGAGCAGGCGCGCGATGCCCTCGCGAGCCGTGGGCTCCTCGGCGAGGGCGCGGTCGCCGAAGGCGCCGTACGTGTCCGCGTAGACCTGGACGACCTCGTCGAACAGGGTGCGCTTGTCGCCGAAGGCCGCGTAGAGGCTGGGGGCGCCGATGCCCATGATCCGGGTGAGGTCGGAGACCGAGGTGGCCTCGTACCCGTGTTCCCAGAACGCCATCAGCGCCTTCTCCAGCGCTGTGGCCCGGTCGAAGGAGCGGGGCCGGCCCCGCGTCCGGCCCGTTCCGCCCTGTGCCTGCGTGTCCCGACCCGTCGCCATGGGGACTATTTTATAGCGTGCCCTAGAAAATTGTCCGCGGGGTCGTGTACGGTCTTTCTGTAGCGACCACTAGACAAATCTGGAGGGGTGGACATGGGTGCGCTCACGGGGAAGACGGCGCTGGTCACCGGCGGGAGCCGGGGCATCGGACGGGGTATCGCCGAGCGGCTGGGACGCGACGGGGCCAGGGTGGCGGTGCACTACGGGAGCAACGAGACCGCCGCGAAGGAGACGGTCACGGCGATCGAGGCGGCCGGCGGCTCGGCGTTCCCGATCGGGGTGGAACTGGGAGCGCCGGGGGACGCCGAGCGCCTGTGGCAGGAGTTCGACCGGCACACGGACGGACTGGACATCCTCGTGCACAACGCGGGCATCGGCGCCTCGCACCCCTTCGCCGAGATCGGGGAGGAGGAGTACGACCGGCTCTTCGCGGTGAACGTGAAGGCACCGTTCTTCCTGACCCAGCTCGGCGCGGAGCGACTGCGGGACGGCGGACGGGTGGTGAACATATCGTCCGGACTGGCGCGGTCCGCCGCGATGCCCGCGACGATCGCCTACGGGATGACCAAGGCGGCGCTCGACGTCTTCACCCGGGACCTGTCCAAGGTGCTCGGCCCCCGCGGGATCACGGTGAACTCGGTGGCGCCCGGCATCGTGGACACCGACATCAACGCCTCGTGGCTGCGCGCGAGCGACGAGGCGCGGAAGGAGGCCGCCGCGTTCTCGGCGCTGGGACGGGTGGGGACCGCGGCGGACATCGCCGACGTGGTGGCCTTCCTGGTCTCGGAGGACGGCCGCTGGGTGACCGGTCACTGGCTCGACGCGACGGGCGGCTCGCTCACCTGAGCAAGGGGGCCTGACGAGGGGCGGAACGGGCATGCGGCGGACCGGGTGACGGGCCGGTTCGAGACCGGCCCGCCGGCCCGGGAAATCCCCTTCTTCTCCGCGCCCGGGAACGCCGATTCTGTTAGATTGGTCTAAACCACCTAGACGCACAGAGCCCTCTCCAGAACGGCAGGCCCAGCGTGGAAGTTGTCATCGTTCCGGACGCCGCGGCGGGCGGCGAGCTGATCGCCGAGGCCATGGCCCAGCTGCTGCGACGCAAGCCCGACGCGCTGCTCGGCGTGGCCACCGGCTCCACCCCGCTGCCCATCTACCAGGCACTGACCGCCAAGGTGCGCTCCGGCGCCGTGGACGTCACCCGGGCGCGAATAGCGCAGCTCGACGAGTACGTGGGGCTGCCCGCGGACCACCCCGAGTCCTACCGTTCGGTCCTGCGCCGTGAGGTGCTGGAGCCGCTGGGCATGGGCATGGACGCGTTCCTGGGACCGGACGGCTCGGCCCGGGACGTCCAGGCGGCCTGCGAGGCGTACGACCGGGCGCTCGCCGCGGCCGGCGGAGTGGACCTGCAGCTGCTCGGCATCGGGACCGACGGGCACATCGGGTTCAACGAACCCTGCTCCTCGCTCGCCTCGCGCACCCGGATCAAGACGCTGACCGAGCAGACCCGGGTCGACAACGCCCGCTTCTTCGACGGCGACATCGAGCAGGTCCCGCACCACGTCATCACCCAGGGCATCGGCACGATCCTGGAAGCCCGGCACCTGGTGCTGCTGGCGACTGGCGAGGGCAAGGCGGACGCGGTCGCCGCGACCGTCGAGGGTCCGGTCGCGGCCGTCTGCCCGGCCTCCGCACTCCAGCTCCACCCCCATGCCACGGTGGTCGTGGACGAGGCCGCCGCGTCCAAGCTGAAGCTGGCCGACTACTTCCGGCACACCTACGCCAACAAGCCGGAGTGGCAGGGGATCTAGCCGGAGCGGCAGGGGATCTGGGCGGAGCGGCAGGGGATCCGGCGGATCCGGCCCACCGTCCCGCCGCACCGCCGGAGCAAGGGGCGACGTGGCGGAGCCGGCCCCGGCGGCGGAGACTGGGACGGGGCGAGCCTGGGCCGCGCGAACCGGAGCCGCGAGGTGTGACGGCGCCGGCCGGGGCGGTGCCGGGCGCCCGCGCCGCCGCGCGATGGACTAGACCAGCAGCGGGCGCAACGGTATATAGAGGGGATCACGGAGCGTGCGGGTGGAGTCCTGACACAACAACCCGTGCCACGATGTGAGCCGTGGCCGATGGGATGTCGGTCGCTTTCGGCATTCGGAGCCGGGAAGGCAGAGCATGACCACCGACGTCAGCAGTGCGGAGAACGAGGCCGGCACCACCCGTACCGCGCGCGTGCCCAAGTACTACCGCCTGAAGAAGCACCTGCTCGACATGACGGAGACGCAGGCGCCGGGCACTCCGGTGCCGCCCGAGCGCACGCTGGCCGCCGAGTTCGACACGTCCCGCACCACGGTGCGCCAGGCCCTGCAGGAACTGGTCGTGGAGGGCCGGCTCGAACGTATCCAGGGCAAGGGCACCTTCGTCGCCAAACCCAAGGTCTCCCAGGCGCTGCAGCTCACCTCCTACACCGAGGACATGCGGGCGCAGGGGCTGGAGCCGACCTCGCAGCTGCTGGACATCGGTTATGTCACCGCCGACGACCGGCTCGCCGAACTGCTCGACATCACCGCCGGCGGGCGCGTGCTGCGCATCGAGCGGCTGCGCATGGCCAACGGTGAGCCGATGGCCATCGAGACCACCCATCTGTCGGCCAAGCGCTTCCCGGCCCTCAGGCGCTCGCTGGTGAAGTACACCTCCCTGTACACCGCGCTCGCCGAGGTCTACGACGTCCATCTCGCCGAGGCCGAGGAGACCATCGAGACCTCCCTGGCCACCCCGCGCGAGGCGGGCCTGCTCGGCACCGACGTGGGCCTGCCGATGCTGATGCTCTCCCGCCACTCGCTGGACCGCGAGGGCAAGCCGGTGGAGTGGGTGCGGTCGGTGTACCGGGGCGACCGGTACAAGTTCGTGGCCCGGCTGAAGAGGCCGGCGGAGTAACAACCGGGCGCGTTCGCTGAATCGATATACCGATATGCGGACGAGGTCTTCCGCTGTCACGACGCCGTCACCTAGATTGCCTGCGCATTACAGGTGATCAGTGAGGGGACGGAGCCGTGGCATGTCCGAAACGCCTGAAGTGAGACCACCGGTGGTGACACCGGCCCGAGTGATCATCGCCGTGTGTCTCGTCGCGCCCTTCGTGGCGATGCTGTGGGTCGGCTCGTACGCCAAGACGGACCCGGCGTTCATCGGGATCCCGTTCTTCTACTGGTACCAGATGCTCTGGGTGCTGATCTCCACCGCGCTCACGATGCTCGCCTACCAGCTGTGGAAGCGTGACCAGCGCGCCCGCGAGGACGCGAACGGGGGTGCGGTGAAGTGAAGGACGGCGTCAACGGCGTCGCGCTCGGCGTCTTCATCTTCTTCTTCCTGGCCGTCACGGTCATGGGCTTCCTGGCCGCGCGCTGGCGCAAGGCCGAGAACGAGCAGTCCCTGGACGAATGGGGCCTGGGGGGCCGGTCCTTCGGCACCTGGGTCACCTGGTTCCTGCTCGGCGGTGACCTGTACACGGCGTACACGTTCGTCGCCGTCCCGGCGGCCATCTACGCGGCGGGCGCGGCGGGCTTCTTCGCGGTGCCGTACACGATCCTGGTGTACCCGCTGATCTTCACCTTCCTGCCCCGCCTCTGGTCGGTCTCGCACCGCCACGGGTACGTCACCACCTCCGACTTCGTGCGCGGCCGGTTCGGCTCGAAGGGCCTGTCGCTGGCGGTCGCGGTGACCGGCATCCTGGCGACGATGCCGTACATCGCGCTCCAGCTCGTCGGCATCCAGGCGGTGCTGGACGTGATGGGCGTCGGCGGCGGAGAGAACACCAACTGGTTCGTGAAGGACCTGCCGCTGCTCATCGCCTTCGGTGTGCTGGCCGCCTACACCTACTCCTCGGGCCTGCGCGCCCCCGCGCTGATCGCGTTCGTCAAGGACGCCCTGATCTACATCGTCATCGCGGTGGCGATCATCTACATCCCGATCAAACTGGGCGGGTTCGACGACGTCTTCGCCAAGGCGGGCGACGCCTTCGCCCAGGTCAACCCGGCGACCGGCAAGCCGCGCGGCGCGCTGGTCCCGGCGGAGGCGGGCCAATGGACCTACGCCACCCTGGCGTTGGGCTCCGCCCTGGCCCTCTTCATGTACCCGCACTCGATCACCGCGACGCTCTCCTCCAGGAGCCGCGAGGTGATCCGCCGCAACACCACGATCCTGCCGCTGTACTCCCTCATGCTGGGTCTGCTGGCGCTGCTGGGCTTCATGGCGATCGCGGCCGGTGTGAAGGTCACCAACGGCCAGCTGGCCATCCCGCAGCTGTTCGAGGACATGTTCCCGGACTGGTTCGCGGGCGTGGCCTTCGCCGCGATCGGCATCGGCGCGCTGGTCCCGGCGGCGATCATGTCCATCGCCGCGGCCAACCTCTTCACCCGCAACATCTACAAGGACTTCATCAAGCCGGACGCCACGGCCGCCGAGGAGACCCGCGTCTCCAAGATCGTGTCGCTGCTGGTGAAGGTCGGAGCCCTGGTCTTCGTCCTCACCATGGACAAGACCGTCGCCATCAACTTCCAGCTGCTGGGCGGGATCTGGATCCTGCAGACCTTCCCGGCCCTGGTCGGCGGACTGTTCACCCGCTGGTTCCACCGCTGGGCGCTGCTGGCCGGCTGGGCTGTGGGCATGGTCTACGGCACGGTGGCGGCGTACGGAGTCGCCTCGCCCACCCAGAAGCACTTCGGCGGCAGCGCCAAGGAGATTCCGGGCATCGGCGAGATCGGCTACATCGGCCTGACGGCGTTCGTGATCAACGTCGTGGTCACGGTGGTCCTGACCTTCGTGCTGAAGGCGCTGAAGGCCCCCGAGGGCCTCGACGAGACCAGGCCGGAGGACTACACCGCGGACGCCGGTGACCCCGGGGTCCAGGCGGAGCTGCCGTCCGCGACCGCGGGCGCCGGTCACTAGCCGGGCGCCGTTCGACGGGCCGCCGGAGGACTTCCGGCGGCCCGTCGTCGTACCCCTCGGGCAGACTCGGTGTCATGGACTTCCTGATCCGGCGGGCCGGCCCCGAGGAGTACGGCGCGCTGGGCGAGATCACCGCTCAGGCGTACCTCCGGGACGGCCTCCTCGCCTTCGACGAGGACGACTGGTACCTGGGCGAGCTGCGGGACGTCGCCGGGCGGGCCGCCGCCGCGGAGGTCCTCGTGGCCGTCCGGGACGCCGGCCTCCTCGGCGGCGTCACCTTCGTTCCCTCCGGCGGCCCCATGACCGACATCGCGGGCCCGGGCGAGGCCGAGATCCGGATGCTGGCCGTCGACCACGCCGCCCGGGGCCAGGGTGTCGGCGAGGCGCTGGTGCGGGCCTGTGTCGAGCGGGCGCGGGCCGTCGAAGGCTGTGCCGGCGTGGTGCTCTCCACGCAGCGGACGATGCGCACCGCCCACCGCATCTACGAACGCCTCGGCTTCGAGCGCGCGCCGGAGCGGGACTGGAATCCGCTCCCGGGCCGTTCCGACCTCACGCTGCTCACTTACGCGTTGACCCTCTGAGACCGGAGCGACACAACATCTGGGGGTGACAGGACAGCCCGGCACTAGATGTATGCTCATCCCCGTTGTCGTCGCAGGGGAATCCGGTGCGAATCCGGAACTGTCCCGCAACGGTGTACTCGCGTGCGTCCGCACGCCTGTTCAGTCCGAGGACCTGCCGGCAGCCCACCCGGTCGTCCGATCCGGGTGCGTTCTGACGTCCGGGCCTCGCGGAGTGGGCTGGTGGACGCGACGCCGTGCGCGCTCGTGGTCGCCCCTGCCCTTCGCCAGGCCCCCGTGCCGAGCGAGGGAGAGCCCCACGTGACCATCGCGCCAGCCGACCCGGCTTCAGTCACCGAGCTGGAGACCGACGGTCCCGGTACCGCACTGCTGCGGACCTTGACCGAGCTGACCGTCGATCTGCCCGACGCCGACCCGGGGCGGGTCGCCGCCGCCGCGCTGCGTGGCCGGTCCGCGCGGGCCGACGAGGCGGAACTGCGGGAGCTGGCCACGGAGGCCTCCGCCGGCCTGATCTCCGAGGACCCCGTCTACTCGAAGCTGGCGGCCCGGCTGCTGACCCTCGCGATCCGGGACGAGGCCGCCTCGCAGGGCGTGACGTCGTTCACCGGGTCCATCGCGGTCGGGCACCGGGAGGGCCTGATCGCCGACCGCACCGCGGAGTTCGTCCGGATCCACGCCGAGCGGCTCGACGCGCTGGTCGACGTCGCGGCCGACGACCGGTTCGGCTACTTCGGCCTGCGCACCCTGCACAGCCGTTACCTGCTGCGCCACCCGATCACCCGCAAGGTCGTCGAGACGCCCCAGCACTTCATGCTGCGCGTGGCGAGCGGTCTGGCGGAGGACGACACGACGCGCTCCGTGGACGAGGTCGCGGCGCTGTACGGGCTGATGAGCCGCCTGGACTATCTGCCGTCCTCCCCCACCCTGTTCAACTCGGGCACGCGACACCCGCAGATGTCGTCCTGCTACCTGCTCGACTCCCCGCTGGACGAGCTGGACTCCATCTACGACCGCTACCACCAGGTCGCCCGGCTGTCGAAGCACGCCGGCGGCATCGGTCTGTCGTACTCCCGCATCCGCAGCCGTGGTTCGCTGATCCGGGGGACGAACGGGCACTCCAACGGCATCGTGCCGTTCCTGAAGACCCTGGACGCCTCCGTCGCCGCGGTGAACCAGGGCGGCCGGCGCAAGGGCGCCGCCGCGGTCTACCTGGAGACCTGGCACTCCGACATCGAGGAGTTCCTGGAGCTGCGGGACAACACCGGCGAGGACGCCCGCCGCACCCACAACCTCAACCTGGCGCACTGGATCCCGGACGAGTTCATGCGCCGGGTCAACGCCGACGAGCAGTGGTCGCTGTTCTCCCCCGCCGACGTGCCCGAGCTGGTCGACCTGTGGGGCGAGGAGTTCGACGCCGCCTACCGCGGGGCCGAAGCCGCCGGCCTGGCGAAGAAGACCATGCCGGCCCGCGAGCTGTACGGCCGGATGATGCGCACCCTGGCACAGACCGGCAACGGCTGGATGACCTTCAAGGACGCCGCCAACCGCACCGCCAACCAGACCGCCGAGGCCGGCAACGTCATCCACTCCTCCAACCTCTGCACCGAGATCCTGGAGGTCACCGACGACGGCGAGACGGCCGTCTGCAACCTCGGCTCCGTCAACCTCGGCGCCTTCGTGTCCGACGGCGACATCGACTGGGACCGGCTGGACGAGACGGTGCGTACGGCCGTCACCTTCCTCGACCGCGTCGTCGACATCAACTTCTACCCCACCGAGCAGGCGGGCCGCTCCAACGCCAAGTGGCGTCCGGTCGGACTGGGCGCGATGGGCCTGCAGGACGTCTTCTTCAAGCTGCGCCTGCCCTTCGACTCCGCCGAGGCCAAGGCCCTGTCCACCCGGATCGCCGAGCGCATCATGCTGGCCGCCTACGAGGCCTCCGCCGACCTCGCCGAGCGCAACGGCCCGCTGCCCGCCTGGGACCAGACCCGCGCCGCCCGCGGCGTCCTCCACCCCGACCACTACGGCGTCGAGCCCGCCTGGCCCGAGCGGTGGGACGCCCTGCGCACGCGCATCGCGGAGACGGGCATGCGCAACTCGCTGCTCCTGGCGATCGCGCCGACGGCCACCATCGCCTCGATCGCGGGGGTGTACGAGTGCATCGAGCCGCAGGTGTCGAACCTGTTCAAGCGCGAGACCCTCTCCGGTGAGTTCCTCCAGGTCAACTCCTACCTGGTGCAGGACCTGAAGAACCTCGGCGTCTGGGACGCCCGCACCCGCGAGGCCCTGCGCGACGCCAACGGCTCCGTCCAGGACTTCGTCTGGATCCCGGAGGACGTACGCGACCTCTACCGCACGGCCTGGGAGATCCCCCAGCGCGGCCTCATCGACATGGCCGCCGCCCGCACCCCGTACCTGGACCAGGCCCAGTCCCTCAACCTGTTCCTGGAGACGCCGACGATCGGCAAGCTCTCCTCCATGTACGCCTACGCCTGGAAGTCCGGGCTGAAGACGACGTACTACCTGCGCTCCCGTCCGGCGACGCGCATCGCCCGCGCCGCCCAGGCGCAGGCCACCATCCCCGTGCAGCAGGTCACCGACCCCGACGCGGTCGCCTGCTCGCTGGAAAACCCCGAGTCCTGCGAGGCCTGCCAGTAATGACCACCCGAAACACCAACCTCCTCGACCCGGGCTTCGAACTGACCCTGCGCCCCATGCGCTACCCCGACTTCTACGAGCGCTACCGGGACGCCATCAAGAACACCTGGACCGTCGAGGAGGTCGACCTCCACTCCGACGTCGCCGACCTCGCCAGGCTCACGCCCGAGGAACAGCACCTCATCGGCCGCCTGGTGGCCTTCTTCGCCACCGGCGACTCGATCGTCGCCAACAACCTCGTGCTGACGCTGTACAAGCACATCAACTCCCCCGAAGCCCGTCTGTACCTGAGCCGGCAGCTGTTCGAGGAAGCCGTACACGTCCAGTTCTATCTGACCCTCCTGGACACCTACCTCCCCGACCCGGACGACCGCGCCGCCGCCTTCGACGCCGTGGAGAACATCCCCTCCATCCGCGAGAAGGCCGGGTTCTGCTTCAAGTGGATCAACGAGGTCGAGAAGATCGACCGGCTGGAGACCAAGGCCGACCGCCGCCGCTTCCTGCTCAACCTCATCTGCTTCGCCGCCTGCATCGAGGGACTGTTCTTCTACGGCGCCTTCGCCTACGTCTACTGGTTCCGCAGCCGCGGCCTCCTGCACGGCCTGGCCACCGGCACCAACTGGGTCTTCCGCGACGAGACGATGCACATGTCCTTCGCCTTCGACGTAGTGGACACCGTCCGCAAGGAGGAGCCGGAGCTCTTCGACGACGAGCTCCAGCAGCAGGTCACCGACATGCTGCGGGAGGCCGTCGAAGCCGAGCTGCAGTTCGCCCGCGACCTCTGCGGCGACGGCCTGCCCGGCATGAACACCGACTCGATGCGCCAGTACCTCGAATGCGTCGCCGACCAGCGCCTGACGCGTCTCGGCTTCGCCCCGGTGTACGGCTCGGAGAACCCCTTCTCCTTCATGGAGCTCCAGGGCGTCCAGGAGCTGACCAACTTCTTCGAGCGCCGTCCCTCCGCCTACCAGGTCGCCGTGGAGGGCACGGTCGACCTGGACGAGGACTTCTGACCGGCCACGGGCTGTTCGGCGTCGCCCGTCCGCACCGCCTTCGGGAGGGTGCGGACGGGCGACGCCGTTCGTTCTCCGGTCAGGCGTGCCGGGCCACGCCGGAGCGCCTCCCGAGGCGCTCGGGCTCTTCCTTCGCTCCGGCGCGCGGGGGCGTCGCGGGCCGCTCCGCCTCCCTGAGCTGTCGGTCGACGCGCCGGTCGCGCACCGCTCCGAGCGCGGACGGGAGGATCAGGAGGACCAGGATCCCGAGGGTGGCGAGGATTCCGATGAGGCCTTCGATCTGGTTTCCGTTCATGGACACCACTGTCGCGCCGAATGCTCCTTACCGTGAGCGGCAGGACTGCCGCACACCCTCGAATTACCGCCACTGTCGAGGCACACTGTCAGCATGCTGAAGAACGTGGCCGCCGTCCTGCTGGACGGAGTGCATCCCTTCGAGCTGGGCGTCGTGTGCGAGGTGTTCGGCATCGACCGCAGCGACGACGGACTGCCCGTGTACGACTTCGCCGTGGTGTCGGCGGAGGGCCCCGAGCTGCGCACGCACTGCGGGTTCGGCGTGACCACCCCGTACGGCCTGGAGCGGCTGGAGGAGGCCGATCTGATCGCCGTACCGGCCGGTGAGACCTATGCGCAGCGCGAGTATCCGGCGGAGCTGCTGGCGGCGCTGCGGCGGGCCGTCGACCGGGGCACACGGGTGCTCAGCGTCTGCTCCGGCGTGTTCGTGCTGGCCGCGGCGGGACTGCTGGACGGGCGGCGCTGCGCGGTGCACTGGCACCACGCCGAGCAGCTCGCCCGGCGCTACCCCCGGCTCACGGTCGAGCCGGACGTGCTGTACGTGGACGAGGATCCCGTCATCACCTCCGCCGGCACCGCCGCCGGGATCGACGCCTGTCTGCACCTGGTGCGCAAGGAACAGGGCCCGGAAGTCGCCAACAAGATCGCCCGCCGGATGGTGGTGCCGCCGCACCGGGACGGCGGGCAGGCCCAGTTCATCGAGCGGCCCCTGCCGAAGGCTCCCTGCGACACGGTCGGGGAGGTGCTGGCCTGGATGGAGAGCCATCTCGACCAGGAGGTCACCGTGGAGCAGCTCGCCGCCCGCGCCCACATGGCGCCGCGCACCTTCGCCCGGCGCTTCCAGCAGGAGACGGGGACCACTCCCTACCGGTGGATCCTTCGTCAACGGGTTCTGCTGGCACAGGAGTTGCTGGAGGGTACGGACGAGACGATGGACGCGATCGCCTGGCGCACCGGCTTCGGCACCGCCGCCGCGCTGCGCCATCAGTTCGTCCGGGCCCTCGGGACGACCCCGAACGCCTACCGGCGCGCGTTCCGGGGCCCGCAGGCCGCCTGAGCGCGCACCGGTACCAGGCGCCCTACCAGGGCATCGCCCGCAGGCGTAGGTCGTGCGGGCGGAGCGTGATGCCCACGCGGGTGCTGTCGTTCGACCCGTCGACCTGCTCGAAGCGGTACTTCGCCGAGATCGCCGCGGTGATCAGGCTCAGCTGGGTCATGGAGAAGTGGTCGCTGGGACACTTCCTGTTGCCGACGCTGAACGGGCTCATGGCGTACTTCGGTACGTCCTTGGCCCGCTCCGGCAGCCAGCGGTCGGGGTCGAAGTCGAGGTGGCGGGCGTAGGAGCGGCCGTCACGCTGGATCGCGTACGGGCTGTAGACGATGTCCGCCCCGGCCGGAATGCGATAGCCGCCGAGCTCGGTGTCGGTCACCGCGCGCCGCGTCAGAATCCATACGGCGGGCCGGAGCCGCATGGCCTCGACGACGACATTGTTGGTGTGCCTGAGCGCGCGCACGTGCTCGAATCCGACCGGTCGGCCACCGGTCACGGATTCGACCTCGGTCCGTACCTTCTCGGCGTGTTCCGGATGTTCGGCGAGGACCTGAAGCAGCCACATGATCGTGGACGCGACTGTTTCGCTGCCGGGGGTGAGTATCGCGACGACCTGGTCGTGGATCTCCTGTTCCCCGATGGGATCGCCATTGTCGTCCTTCGCCTCCAGCAATGCCGTCAGCAAATCGTCCGGCTTTTGACCAGACGCCCTCCGCTCGGCGACGATCTCATCCACCAGCAGATGCAAATCGGCCAATGCCCGGTTGAATTCGCGGTTGGCCGGGAACGGCAGCCGGTAGAGCGGCCCGAGCGGCATCACCATCCGGCGGTACATGCCCCGGAAGACGGCGGCGAGGTCGATGCTGAGCCGTTCCGCGCGCTCGTCCATGCAGTCGCCGCGCAGCAGGCAGCGGGCGGCGATCCGGACGGCGACCCGGAAGGACTCGGAGGTGCAGTCGATGGTCTCGCCGGGTTTCCAGCGGCCGGTCAGCGCGTGCGCCTCCTCCTCCATGACCGGGCCGTAGTCGGGTATCGCGTCGAGCCGGAACGCGGGCTGTATGGTGCGCCGCTGCCTGCGGTGCCGGGGGCCGTTCGCGGTGGCCACGCCCTCCTTGCCGAGGAGCCCTTCGAGGGACTCCCACAGCGGGCCGTCGATCTTGAAGTCGGGGCTCAGGGCCAGTGCCCCGGTGAGCGCGGGCGTGGTGACGGCGTACACCGTCTTGGGGCCGAGCCGCAGACGCACGATGTCACCGTGCTCGCGCAGCGCGGACATGAAGGCGAGCGGGTCGCGGACCAGTTTCAGGCCGTGCCCGAGGACCGGTACGGCTCCGCCGGCCAGGGGCGGTAAGCGCAGCTCGGGCGCCTCGGAGGTGTCGCGGGTCCCGGGGGCCTCGGGCTTGACCGACTCAAGGGTCATTTCTCACCTGCCGCTTCGTTCGTGACGTACGGGGGCGTGGACCGGTCGTCCCAGCTGTCGACCATGTACCGGCCGGACTCGTGGTGGAACCAGTAGACGGAGCTGAACCAGTTGCGCATATTCCCGACACAGGACCGGACGGCGGCACTCAATTCCTTGCCGCGCACCGTTCCGTCGTCGATTTCATCGGCGAACCGCAGGGCGTTCTTCTCCACCACGAGGAATTCCTCGATGCACTCCTCGATGCGTCGCCTGACTTCGTCCACCGTTTCTTCCAGGGTCAGTCCCTCATGGGTGATGAGACTGATTCCGAGATTGTGCACCTCATCGCCCGCTATTTCTTTCGGCAGTGAGCAGAGGTCGTTGTACCAGGCGGCGAACTCCTGACTGAGGAGGGCCGCCCGGCGATACGCCGGGTTTTTCCGCACGGCGCCCGGGAGTTCACGGCCCGCACTCGCTTCCAGCAGATCCGTCCATATCCAGTGGGCGAAGGTGTGGCGGCGCAGGGCGAGGTACTCCTCGACGCCGGGTATGTATCCTTCGGTGCGGTTGCGGAATTCGCGGTCGTAGGCCTCGATCACCGCGTGGAAGTGCCGGGCGAACCGCTGGTTCCAGGTGCGCGGCAGGAACCCGTACAGCCGCAGCACACTGTCCGCGAAGCTGGCCACCAGCGGGTCGGGATGGTGCAGATGGTGTCTGGGGGCGTCGAGGGCGGCGTGCAGCCGGTACCTCAGCCGCCGCCAGTGGCCCGCCCGGCCGTGCACGACGTCGCGGTCGTGGCGGTCGTCCCAGATGAAGAACCAGGCGCTGTAGTCGGCTATGGCCTGCAGGACCTCGTCCGGAGCCCCTGTGTAGTAGCCCGCCATGAGGTCCGTGTAGCACAGTCCATCGGCATATTCCGCTACCTTGGTCGCCGGCATGAGCCGCTTTTCCAGGAGCCAGAGCCGTGTCTTCTCCTGGAGCCGGGGCCAATACGGGTGCAGTTGCCGCGGAAAGGCGGATTCGATCACCGGGAGTGCCAGTGAGGGTGGCACTACGACCGCCGTCGCCGTCGCTGTGGTGCTGCGTGGGAAAGCTTGCACGTACAAACCCCTCTCAGCCGCCAGGAGCGCGCACCCCTCCCGTGCCGGGCGTGCGCCGTTGCGTATCCCCGCTCTTACATTCAGCACCACAACTGACCGGCGTGGGAACGGATTTGCTTCACTCACTACCCCATGGTGCCGAGAATCCCCCCTTGTGTGACTGATTAAGGATCACTAGGAGCGCACATTGGATCGGTTGTACGACGCACGCATGAGCGAACCGCGGCAACACGAAGGCGCCCGGCCGGGAAGGATCCCGGCCGGGCGCCCCAAGTGCCCTGCCCTGGTCAGTCGTTGGCGACCACGGGGTAGCGTGGCTCGTTCTCGGCCATCTGCCGCAGCGCGTCCTTGCGGTCCCGCTTCGACAGCCGGTCGATGTACAGGTAGCCGTAGAGGTGGTCGGTCTCGTGCTGCAAACACCGAGCGAAGTAGCCGGTGCCCCGGACCTTGACCGGGTTGCCCTTCTCGTCCTGGCCGGTCACCTCGGCGTAGTCCGGCCGGGCCAGCGACGCGTACGCCGTGGGCACGGACAGGCAGCCCTCGTTGCTGTCGTCGAGCCGGCGCCGCTCGGCGGGCAGGTCGACCAGCTTCGGGTTGCACACCACGCCGACGTGCCGGACGCCCTCGTCGTCCTGACAGTCGTAGACGAAGACCTTCGAGTCGACACCGATCTGGTTGGCGGCCAGGCCCACGCCCTCGGCGGTGCGCTGGCTGGCGAACATGTCGGCGACCAGCTGCTGCAGCTCCTCGCCGAACTCGGTGACGTCCCTGCACTCCTTGTGCAGCACCGGATTGCCGACGACCGTGATCGGCCGCGAGGTGCCGCGCTCACGCCAGGCGCTCTCGCGCTCCTCGCACTCCCCCGTGTCGACGACATAGCCCTCGTCGTCGACGGGGAGCACGCCCGCGTGCTGCTGATCGGTGTCCTGCTGCGCCATGACCGACGTACGCCTTCCTGCAAGCCTGGAAAATTCTGCGAGTACAGCCTAAAGGCGGCTGCTCACCGGCGGCTCAGCAAACCTCTTCCAGATCCCGCCAGTCCCTGGAGTCCGGGCTGTCGGCCACCCAGCCGTCCAGCAGCCCCCGCACCAGCGAGGCCGGCGCGGCCACCCCGCACTCCCGCTCCGGCACCCACAGCTGCCCGTCCGTCCGGTGCCCCAGCGGCCCCGGATGCCCCGGCTCGCTGTGATCGTGCGGGTCGAGGTGCACGCCCTCGCCCTCGTCGGACGGCATCCGTGACTCGGAGCACATCCGGCACAGCAGCCGCACCGACGACGACCAGTCCTCCGCGGCGAACCCGGCGTCGGCCGCGAGCTGCTCCAGCGCGTCCCGGTCCGCCTCGGTGGCCGCCTCCAGCAGGACCACCCAGGTGGGCACGGGGGACGGCGCCCACAGCTCGATCTCGTCGAAGACCGGGTAGGAGTGCCCCGCGGACGTGGTGCGCTCGCCGTGCGGGACGCCGTCGTGCAGCACGACCTCGCCCCAGCGCCGCCCGGACGAGGGGAGCGGGATGGAGAGCACCTCCAGCCGGGCCGGGTCCAGCCGGCGGCCCCAGACGACCTCGGCCTCGCCCTCCGGGGAGAGCCGTACGGCGGCGCTGCCCAGCTCCATGCCGAGCGGCTCGGCGGCGGCCGCGGCACCCCCGGGCACCTTCAGCCCGTACGCCTGCCAGGCGCGGCGGGCCAGCGGCCAGTCCTGCAGGGCGGTCGCGGCGATGCCCACGTTCCACCAGTCGGGCGCCCCGGTCTCCCGGTCGAGCAGGGCCACCGCACGCAGTCCGGCCGCGCGGGCCTGCTCCCAGTCGTGCCGGAACTTGTGCAGCAGGGCGAGGTTGAACCAGGACTCCGACAGCCAGGGCTCCAGGTCGGCGGCGCGTGTCAGCAGCTCGCCGGCGTCCTCGTACCGGCCGTCCCCGATGAGCGTGAACGCCCGGTCGGTCGCCTGCCGCCAGGAGGCGGAGGGCCGGTGCCGTCCCTTGCCGAAGATCCTCACGATTCCCGCCTGCCAGTTCCAGTTCCGCACAGTGGGCTGGCTTGTGCCCCCGGACACCCTCTCCCTCGCATCCAACCACGTACGACGGGAAAGGCGCTCATTACCCATGGGTTACCCAGCCGGGCTCGGGGTCAGACAGTCCCGTTCGTCTCACCGGGACGCGCTCCCGCGCGCCCTGGGGCTGGGCCAGCACCCGGGCGAGCGACTCCACGACCTCGGGAGCGTAGTCCCCGGCGGTGCCCAGTCGCAGCTCCTCCAGCGCACGGAGCGGGCCCTCGGGGCCGGCCTCCCGGGTCTTCTCCTCGTAGGCGTTCACGGCCCGGACGATGCGGGCGGCGAGGGGCTGTTCCGGGTAGGGGTCGGCCTGTCGCTCCACGACGACGGCGACGGCGGCGTCGACCCCGGTCTGCCGGACGACGGCGCCGCCGAGCAGGGCGATACGCCGCTGCTCCGCGGCCGGCAGGGCGGCGGTGGCGCCGGCCGGGACCGGGTCGACCAGGCTGAGCTGTCCGATGTCGTGCATCAGGGCCGCGTACTCCAGGACGGTCAGTTCCGGGCCGGTCAGGCCGAGGTCCCGGCCGACGGCGAGGCTGAGCGCGGCGACGCGGCGGGCGTGCCCGGCGGGGGTGCAGCCGGCGATCTCCGTGGCGCGGGCGAGGGAGGCGATGGTCTGCCGGTAGGTGGCACGCACGGCCGCGTACCGGCGCACGGACAGCTGGACGAGCAGCATGGGCAGGCAGAACACGGGCAGCGCCCACAGTCCGACGACGGCGACCGCGAGCGCTATCACCGCGCCGGTCGCGACGACGGCGGAGCCGATGCCGAGCAGCCCGCGCAGTTCTTCGCGCAGCAGCGGTCCGAACGGCCAGCCGGTGCGGCAGTGGGCCAGCGCGGCGGCCAGGACCGCGCCGCACAGCGAGGTGAGCGCGAGCAGGGTGAGCAGCAGCAGGGCGTAGGCGGGGCCGCTCCAGGAGTCGAAGACGCCCCGGTTGTACAGGGGTTGGAAGCAGACGGCGGCGAACCCGACGGTGAGGACGCGGCGGGCCAGGTGGTCGGCGGTGGCGGTGCGGCCGGCCCAGATGTGCGGGACGGCGCCGATCAGGGCGGCGACCAGGACGACGGTGACGACCTGGGCGGCGTCGTGCTGGCTTGGCCGGCCGGCGTCGGCGCCCAGCAGTGCGTACGACAGGGAGCCGGCGGCGCCGAGCGGTGCGGCCTGGCGTGCCCGGGTGTCGCTCCACCGGGTCAGCTCGCCGACGGCTATGAGCACGCCGAAGGCGAGCGCGTCGCCCCGGTCGGCCAGGCCGGTCCACAGGGTGACGGCGAGGGAGGCGGCCGAGACGAGGGCGGCGGCGCCGTGGACGAGTCTCAGGACGGTCATCGGGGCACCCCGGTGCGGGAGGCCCGCTGCGCGGGCGGGGTGCCGTACGCCGGTTCGTCGGCGGTGACCGCCGGGTGCCAGCCGGAGCGGGCCAGGGCGCGGACGAGCGCGGTGACCATGCGGGGGTCGAAGTGGGCCCCGGCGCAGCGCTCCAGCTCGGCGACGGCCGCCTCGACCGGGCGGGCCCTGCTGTAGGAGCGGGTGGAGGTCATGGCGTCGAAGGCGTCCGCGACGGCGACGATCCGGGCGCACTCGGGGATCTGGGCGCCGGCCAGCCCGTACGGGTAGCCGGTGCCGTCGAGCCGCTCGTGGTGGTGGAGGATGGCCGCGCGGGCCTCGCCGAGGAAGGAGATCCCGCGGACCATCTCGTGGCCGTACTCGGGATGCAGTTCGATGATCCGCCGCTCCTGGGGAGTGAGCGGCCCGTCCTTGCGCAGCAGCCGGGTGGGCACGCCCAGCTTGCCGACGTCGTGCAGGATGCCGGCGAAGCGGAGCACCTCGACACGGTCGTCGTCCATGCCGAGTTCGCGGGCGATCAGCACAGATGCCTGTCCGACCCGTTCGCTGTGGCCGCGCGTGTAGCCGTCCTTGATGTCGACGGCCTGGACGAGGGCGCGGATGGTGGCCTGGTGGGCCGCGCGTTCGCGGTGGTACTGGGCGAACACCCACCAGGAGACGCACATCGGCAGCAGCACGAGCAGCGCGGACACGGGGCCGTAGGGGCTGCGCCACAGCACGGCCATCATCAGTCCGGCGAGGCCGTGCACCGCGACGGCGGCGAGGGAGCGGGCCAGCAGGCCGCGCCAGGCCCGGCGCAGCGGCACCGGCCCGGCCGCCGCGCGCAGGCCGCCGTCGAGCGCGGTGAGCACCAGGCAGAAGGCGAGGACGGCCGCGCCGGCGGGCAGCAGGGCGTGGGGGAAGTCGGAGCGGACGACGGCGTCCCGGCCGCCGAGCGCCCCGTGCACCCGGGCGGCGGCCCACACGGCGAGCGCGGGCTGCGCGGCCCGCCACACCCTTCGCGGCAGGGCGGGCCGGTGCTCGACCGGGGACAGCAGGGCGGCGGGCACCGGGACGAGCGCGGCGGCCGCCGGGGGCAGCAGGAACGCGCCGGCGAGCAGCACGGGGTAGAAGGGGCCGCCGAAGCGGCGGTGCACGACGTGCTCGCAGGTGGCGTAGAGCGCGGCGAGCAGGAGCGTGGCGGCCCAGGGGGTGGGGGTGGCCGGCAGCCGGGACAGGCTGAGCGCGGCGAGCAGGGCGACACCGGTCACATAGCCGCGCGCCCTCGCCGGTACCGCCTCCATCACGCCCCTCCCCGACCATGCCTGTCCAGGCTCGGAGCCTAGGGCGGTTATCGGGGGGTGCGGGGCTTATGACCTGAGGATTAGCACGTTCGGGTGATATGCCCCGGCGTGTCAGGACTCCTGGGGCGCGGTCGGCGCCTTGGTCACGTCGTGTTCCGGCACGGTCTGCCCGGAGCGGATCAGATCGATCCGCCCCATGACCTTGGCGCGCAGGTCGGCGGGCACGTCGTCATGGCCGCAGCACCGCTTCACCAGCTTCTTCACGGCCTGCTCCAGGCCGTACTTCTCCAGGCACGGCGAGCATTCCTCGAAGTGGTGCTGGAACTTGTCGCGGTCGACGTCCGGCATCTCGCTGTCGAGGAACTCGTACAGATGGTCCAGGACCTCACCGCAGTCCGTCTCGTGCGGCTCTCCGCAGCTCATGAGCCCGAGCCTTTCGCTTCGTTCGACTCCCCGGCGCCCGCCGGGACCAGCCCGCGCTCACGGGCGTAGTCCTCCAGCATGCCGCGCAGTTGCCGGCGGCCCCGGTGCAGCCGGGACATCACCGTACCGATGGGTGTCCCCATGATGTCCGCGATCTCCTTGTACGCAAAGCCCTCGACGTCCGCGAGATAGACGGCGATGCGGAACTCCTCGGGGATCGCCTGCAGCGCTTCCTTCACGTCCGAGTCCGGCAGGTGGTCCAGCGCCTGCGACTCGGCGGAACGCAGTCCCGTCGACATGTGCGACTCGGCGCGGGCGAGCTGCCAGTCCTCGATCTCCTCGGCCGCGCTGCGCTGGGGCTCGCGCTGCTTCTTGCGGTACGAGTTGATGAAGGTGTTGGTGAGGATCCGGTACAGCCACGCCTTGAGGTTGGTGCCCTCGCGGAACTGGTGGAAGGACGCGTACGCCTTGGCGTACGTCTCCTGCACCAGGTCCTCGGCGTCGGCCGGGTTGCGGGTCATGCGCAGCGCGGCCGAGTACATCTGGTCGAGGAATTCGAGCGCGTCCCGCTCGAAGCGCCGGCTGCGCTCCGCGGTCGTCTCACCGGACGTTTCCGCGCTGACGCCCTGGCCCTCGGGCTGCTCCGCCTGGCCGTTGTCGGTCCCTGCGTCGGTACCGGTGACCGGACCCACCTCCTCAAGATCCCGGGCAGGACCAGAACCGATCCCACTCGATTCGGAGGATAGAACACGACCCGTACCCGCCGCCGCTCGAATAGGAGCGGTCCTGGCCGCGTGCAGCACCGTCCAGTCCAGGTCGGTGCGGCTGCTGCGGCTCGGGCAGATGGTCGAACCCATGCGGCGGACTTCCTCTCCCACGACGTCGGTGCCGAGGTCCTCAGCACTTCTGTGGGCCTCAACAGCGGGCGGCCGCGCAACATTCCCGGCCGTCACCCGAGCGCCGCGACCCACCCCGCGACCCCGTCGGTGATGATCTCCAGCGCGCGCTCCTGGGTGGTCCCGGCACGCTTGGGCACGGCGAACCCGTGATCGCCGTACGGCACCTCGATCAGCTCGTAGGAGCCGTCGGGGAACTCCTCCGGCCTGCCGAAGGGGTCGTTCCCGCCCTGGACGACCAGCGTGGGCACGCCGGCGCCCAGCAGCTCCTGCGCGCGGGACTTCTCCGGCCTGCCCGGCGGGTGCAGCGGGAAGCTGAGGGCGAGCACGGCGTGGGCGCCCAGCTCGGCCGCCGTACGGCAGGCGACGCGCGCCCCGGCGCTCCGGCCGCCGGAGATCACCGGCAGTCCCGGCTTCGCGAGGGCGGGCCACACGCCGCGCCACCCGGTGTCCAGCGTCTTCGGGGCGGGCGCGACCTTCTTCCCGGCGACCCGCCAGGGCTGCTCGACGAGGGCGACGGTGACGCCGTGCCCCGGGAGCGTCCCGGCGAGTGCCTGGAGGTCGCGCGCCTCGATGCCGCCGCCCGCCCCATGGCCGACGGCCAGCACCAGCCGCGCACGCTTCGCCTCGTGCCAGGTGATCCGGGCATCTCCCGCATCCGTGGCAACGGTCTCGGTAGTCACGTCAGAAGAGTGTGCCCTCTTCCGGTGCCTCCAGCTCCTTCAGCAGCTCGGGGCCGTTGTTGCGGACGTTGCTGACGGCGGTGGGGACCGGATAGGCGCGCATCAGGCCGGCGGGCGGCGGCGTGAGCAGGTCGCGCAGGCCGTCGGGGTCGGTGCGGGACGGGTCGAGCCAGGCGTCCCAGCGGTCCGGGGTGAGCATCAGCGGCATCCGGGGGTGGATGTCGGCGAGGGTGTGCGGGCCCTCGGCCGGGGCCACCGCCAGCGGGGTCCGCTCCGCCTCGGTGGTGATCACCGAGCAGGTGACCCACCAGGCCCGGGGGTGGTCGTCGGGCAGGGTCCGGTCGCGCCAGAACTCGTACAGGCCGGCCATCGCGAACACCGAGCCGTCGGCGGGCAGCACGAAGTACGGCTGCTTGCGCGGCCGCTTCTTCTTGCCCTCGACCTCCAGATCGCGCTCCTGCTCGCCGGTGACCCACTCGTAGTAGCCGTCGGCCGGCACGATGCAGCGGCGGGCGGCGAAGGCCCGTCGGTAGGAGGGCTTCTCGTGCACGGTCTCGGCGCGCGCGTTGATCATGCGGGCGCCGCCCTCGGGCGTCTTGGCCCAGGACGGGACCAGGCCCCACTTCAGCTTCCGCAGCTGGCGAACCGGACGCGGGGAGTCCGCGTCTTTCAGGGGGCGGTCCAGGACGGCGTAGACCTCCTTGGTCGGAGCCACGTTGTAGTCCGGCTCCAGGGTCTCTTCGGGCTCCCACTTCTCGATCTCGAAGATACCCGCGAGATCCTCGGGCCCACGACTCGATGCATACCGTCCGCACATACGTGCCACACTGCCAGACTCCGTACTACTGCAGGGAGCCACCGCGAGATATGGACAGCCTCGCCGCCACCGCGCTGCCCGACCTCTGGGACCGGCTCACCGGCTCCCAGCCCGATCCCGACCTGTGGGTGGTGCTGGCCACCGCGGCCGCGGCGCTCGCCGTGGTCGTGCCCCATCCGCTGTGGCGGATATCCCGCAACGCGATCACCATCGCCCACGAGGGCGGCCACGGCCTGACCGCCCTGCTCACCGGCCGGCAGCTCACCGGCATCCGGCTGCACTCCGACACCAGCGGGCTCACGGTCAGCCGGGGCAAGCCGTACGGCCTGGGGATGATCCTCACGGCCGCGGCGGGGTACACGGCTCCCTCGCTGCTGGGTCTCGGCGGGGCCGCGCTGCTGGCCGCCGGCCGCATCACTCTGCTGCTGTGGGTGGCCACCGCCCTGCTGGTGGTGATGCTGGTGATGATCCGCAACGCGTACGGCGTACTGACCGTGGTCCTCGCGGGCGGGGCGTTCCTGCTGGTGTCCTGGCTGACGGGACCGCAGGTGCAGGCGGCGTTCGCGTACGCGGTGGTGTGGTTCCTGCTGCTCGGCGGGGTCCGGCCGCCGTTCGAACTGCAGGCCAAGCGGTCCCGGGGAGGGGCCGGGGACTCGGACGCGGACCAGCTGTCGCGGCTGACGCACGTACCGGCGGGCCTGTGGCTGTTCCTGTTCCACGCGGTGTCCCTGTGCTCGCTGATCGGCGGGGGCCGCTGGCTGCTGGAAGGTTGACCCCGGGCCCTCCTTATAAAGTGGCCCCATGGCCCCGAACAGCTCCTCCACCGCACTCTGGCCCGCCCCGCACGCGAGCGGGGCCGTCGACGCGACGGTCCACGTGCCGGGGTCCAAGTCGGTCACCAACCGTGCCCTGGTCCTCGCCGCCCTCGCCTCCGAGCCGGGCTGGCTGCGCCGCCCGCTGCGGTCCCGGGACACCCTGCTGATGGCCGGCGCCCTCAGGGCCATGGGCGTGGAGATCGAGGAGGGCGTCGGCCCCGACGGCACCGGCGAGGCCTGGCGGGTGCTGCCCACGGGCCTGCGCGGCCCGGCCACGGTCGACGTCGGCAACGCGGGCACCGTGATGCGGTTCCTGCCGCCGGTGGCCGCGCTGGCCGACGGTCCCATCCGGTTCGACGGGGACCCGCGGTCGTACGAGCGTCCCCTCGACGGCGTGATCGACGCGCTGCGGGTGCTCGGTGCCCGGATCGACGACGACGGCCGGGGCGCGCTGCCGCTGACCGTGCAGGGCGGCGGGGCGCTGGACGGCGGTCCGGTCTCGGTCGACGCCTCCTCGTCGTCCCAGTTCGTCTCGGCACTGCTGCTGTCCGGCCCGCGCTTCAACCAGGGCGTGGAGGTCCGGCACACCGGGGCGAGCCTGCCCTCGCTGCCGCACATCCGGATGACGGTGGACATGCTGCGTGCGGTCGGCGCCCAGGTGGACACCCCCGAGTCGGGCGGCGAGCCGAACGTGTGGCGGGTGACGCCGGGCGCGCTGCTCGGCCGGGACCTGACGATCGAGCCGGACCTGTCCAACGCACAGCCGTTCCTGGCGGCGGCCCTGATCACCGGCGGCAAGGTGCTGATCCCGGACTGGCCGTCCCGCACCACCCAGCCGGGTGACCGGCTGCGGGAGATCTTCACCGAGATGGGCGGTTCCTGCGAGCTCACCGAGTACGGGCTGCGGTTCACCGGTTCGGGTGCGATCCACGGCATCGATGTGGACCTGGGCGACGTGGGCGAGCTGACCCCGGGCGTCGCGGCCGTGGCCGCGCTCGCCGACTCGCCGTCCACCCTGCGGGGCGTGGCGCATCTGCGGCTGCACGAGACGGACCGGCTGGCCGCGCTCACCAAGGAGATCAACGAGCTGGGCGGTGACGTCACGGAGACGGCCGACGGCCTCCACATCCGTCCGCGCCCGCTGCACGGCGGGACCTTCCACACCTACGAGGACCACCGCATGGCGACCGCCGGTGCGATCATCGGCCTGGCGGTCGAGGGCGTGCAGATCGAGAACGTGGCGACGACGGCGAAGACCCTGCCGGACTTCCCCGAGCTGTGGACCGGAATGCTCGGACAGTAGGGATCACGCCATGCGCCGCTACGGCAAGCACACCGACGAGGACGACATCCGCAGCCGTCCCAACCGCAAGGGCAACCGGCCGCGGACGAACATCCGCCCGAAGCACGAGGACGCGGCGGAGGGGATGGTCCTCACCGTCGACCGGGGCCGGCTGACCTGTCTGGTCGACGACCGCACGATCATGGCGATGAAGGCCCGCGAGCTGGGCCGCAAGGCGGCCGTGGTGGGCGACCGGGTGGCCCTGGTCGGCGATCTGTCCGGCATGAAGGACACGCTCGCGCGGATCGTCCGCATCGAGGAGCGGTCGTCGCTGCTGCGCCGCACGGCCGACGACGACGATCCGTACGAGCGAGTGGTCGTGGCCAACGCCGACCAGCTGGCGATCGTGACGGCCCTGGCCGACCCGGAGCCGCGCCCCCGGCTGATCGACCGCTGTCTGGTCGCGGCCTACGACGGCGGTCTCGAGCCGCTGCTGGTGATGACCAAGTCGGACCTGGCCCCGCCGGACAAGCTGCTGGAGCTGTACGGCGACCTGGACATCCCGTACGTCGTCACCAGCCGCGAGGAGCTGGAGAGCGGGGGCGCGGCGGACCGGGTACGCGCGCATCTGGACGGCCGGGTCACCGCGTTCGTGGGCCACTCCGGCGTCGGCAAGACGACCCTGGTCAACGCGCTCGTGCCCGAGGAGCGCCGGCGAACGACGGGACATGTGAACGCGGTGACCGGCCGGGGCCGGCACACCACCACCTCGGCCCTCGCGCTGCCGCTGGGGGGCGGGGACGGCTGGGTCGTCGACACCCCGGGAGTCCGCTCCTTCGGGCTCGCGCACATCGACCCGTCCCGGGTGATCCACGCCTTCCCGGACCTCGAACCCGGCACGGAGGGCTGCCCGCGCGCGTGCAGCCACGACGAGCAGGACTGCGCGCTGGACGCGTGGGTGGAGGAGGGGCACGCGGACCCCGCACGGCTGTATTCCCTGCGCCGGCTGCTGGCCACGCGGGAACGCAAGGAAGGCGACTGAGCCCCGCGTTGTTTGCCCGGCCGTGAGTTCGGTAAGTGCATAATCGCACCGAGCCGGAGATCCGGACCAACGGGAGGACCGCACATGGCGTGGCTGCTGGTCATAGTGGCCGGGATTCTGGAGACCGGTTTCGCCGTGTGCCTGAAACTCTCCCACGGGTTCACGCGCCTGTGGCCGACGATCGCCTTCGCGTCGTTCGCCCTGGGCAGCTTCGGCCTGCTGACCCTCTCCCTGAAGAAGCTGGACGTCGGCCCCGCCTACGCCGTGTGGACCGGGATCGGCGCGGCGGGCACCGCGATCTACGGCATGGTCTTCCTCGGCGACCTGGTGTCCACCCTGAAGATCGTCTCCATCAGCCTGGTCATCGTCGGGGTGATCGGGCTTCAGCTGTCGGGGTCGGCGCACTAGGCGCGCCCCGCATGGACCGTGAACAGGACACCGGTCCGGCCCGGCATCGCGACCGCGGCGAGTGGCTGCCCCGGTTCGCCGGCCGCGTCCTGGTGGTGTGTCCCCGCTGCGGCGGCCGGGCGGACGTGATCCCGCGCCCCGGTCTCCCCCCGCTCGCCCACTCCGGCGAACTGCTGGTCCGGCCCCGCCGGCTCGCCTGTGGCGGGTGCGGTGTGAATGCCGGATGGCAGGCCGCCAGGCGGGACGGCGCGCTCGTCGCGGCGCAGCTCGGCGGAACCGAGGACCCGTTCTTCCGGCGGCCCCTGTGGCTGCAGACGCGCTGTGCGGGCCACGTCCTGTGGGCCTGCAACGAGGAACACGTCGAGGCGCTGGCCGCCTATACCGGTGCCACCCTGCGGGAGGGCGGCACCGGCCGCACGAGGGCGATGTTCCCGCGGCTGCCGCGGTGGATGAAGGAGTCCGGTCACCGGGCCGCGGTGCTGGCCGGACTGGAGCGGCTGCGCGTGCTGTCGGCGCTTTCGGCCCCCGCCGACCGGTCCGACGCGGCCCATGAGCGCAGCGACCTCCCCCGGCCGTACCGGGCCGTGTACCAGCGCAACGGACCGTACGAGGGCGACGTCTGACGCGGGCGGCCGTCTCCTGGCGGTACCGGGCCCTGGGGCTGCGGGGCCGCGGTACCGGCCGGGCCGGCTCACACCGGGTGCCGTGGGAGTACCGCCCGGACCAGGTCCGCCATTTTGCCCTCCGTGGTCGGGGCCGCCACGCAGGACAGGGCGAGGCGGACGACCAGTTCGCAGGAGCGCAGCAGTTCGGCGGTGTCGTCCGGGGCGGTGCCGGGGCCGGCCAGCGCGGTCGCCGCCCGGTCCCGGACGATCCGCACGAAGTCGCGGGGCGTCGGCAGCGGCCCGTCGGCCCGGCGCTGGGCCGGGACCGTGGTGGCGGAGGGCACGGCGGTGAGCGGCGGGGCCGGCAGCCGCTCGGTCCAGCAGCCGGTGAGCATGGCCCGGACCAGCGCGTTCTCCCGGGCGGCGGTGGTGGTCCACTCGGCGGTGGCGGTGAGCCGCTCGCCCGCCCCGGCGGAGCCGGCCAGGGCCCGCTCGACACCGGCGAGGTAGCCGTCGGCCTCCCGCCGCACCAGTGCCCGGGCCAGCCCGTCCTTGCTGCCGAACTCGTTGTACAGGGTCTGCCGGGACACCCCGGCCGACGCGGCCACGTCGACCATCCGCACCGCGGACCACGGCCGGCGCACGAGCGCCGTGAACGCGGCGTCCAACAACGATTCCCGGGCAGCAGGCATCCTCGCCTCCCTGGGTCACAGCGACACTGCGCCCAGATTTGACGCGCCTGTATGCACTGTCAAGGGTTCGCGACGGCCGTTCACACCCGGACCCTGGTGGCCCCCGCACCCGCCCGCCGGATACCGTTCCTCACATGCCGGACTACCTCGACGACCTCCGTCTCGCCCATGTGCTCGCGGACGCGGCCGACGCCGCCACCATGGCCCGCTTCAAGGCGCTCGACCTGAAGGTGGAGACGAAGCCGGACATGACCCCGGTGAGCGAAGCGGACAAGGCGGCGGAAGACGTCATCCGCGGCCAGCTCCAGCGCGCCCGACCGAGGGACGCGGTCCTCGGCGAGGAGTACGGCGTGGAGGGAACCGGCCCCCGACGCTGGGTGATCGACCCCATCGACGGCACCAAGAACTACGTACGCGGTGTTCCCGTGTGGGCCACCCTCATCTCCCTGATGGAGGCGACGGAGGGCGGCTACGAGCCCGTCGTCGGGGTCGTCTCCGCCCCCGCCCTGCAGCGCCGCTGGTGGGCGGCGAAGGGCCACGGCGCCTTCACCGGCCGCAACCTCACCGCCGCGTCCCGTATCCACGTCTCCCAGGTCGGCAAGCTCGCGGACGCCTCCTTCGCGTACTCCTCGCTCTCCGGCTGGGAGGAGCAGGACCGCCTGGACGGTTTCCTGGACCTCACCCGCCAGGTGTGGCGCACGCGCGCGTACGGCGACTTCTGGCCGTACATGATGGTGGCGGAGGGCTCCGTGGATTTCTGCGCCGAGCCGGAGCTGTCCCTGTGGGACATGGCCGCCAACGCGATCGTCGTCACCGAGGCGGGCGGCACCTTCACCGGCCTCGACGGCCGCCCGGGCCCGCACAGCGGCAACGCGGCGGCGTCCAACGGGCTGCTGCACGACGAGTTGCTGGGGTATCTCAACCAGCGCCGGTGAGGAACGGGAGTACTCCCGGTACGCCCTCAACTGGCGTCGCGCGCCCCCTTGTTGACCCGCCCTTTACCTGGCAGTCTGAGGTTACCCCCGCTTGTGAACTTGTGCATTACCGAACAGGCGCCTCCCGCGCCGGGCCCGCACAACGGGGAGGATTCTAGGAGGTGGCCCATCCATGCTCGTCCGTGACGCCATGAGCACGGTGATCCTCACGCTCGGCCCCGCCCACACCCTCCGCCAGGCAGCCGCCCTGATGTCCGCCCGCCGCGTCGGCGCCGCCGTGGTCCTCGACCCGGACGCCGGCGGCATCGGCATCCTCACCGAACGCGACATCCTGAACTCCGTCGGCCTGGGCCAGAACCCGGACGCCGAACGCACCCACGCCCACACCACCACCGACGTCGTCTTCGCCGCCCCGACCTGGACCCTGGAGGAGGCGGCCCGCGCCATGGCGCACGGCGGCTTCCGGCACCTGATCGTGCTCGACCACGGCGACGTGGCCGGGATCGTCTCGGTCCGCGACATCATCCGCCGCTGGGTCCCGGCCCGCGAGCCCGCAGCCGTGCCCTGAGCACACGAACGGGCCGGACCCAGAGCACCGTGGGTCCGGCCCGCCCAGCCGCGAGGGCGGCCGGCTCAGTCGCGCAGCGCCTGCACCGCCGCCTCCAGCCGCTTGCCGAAGTCGGCGTCGGCGTTGCGGAAGTTGCCGACGGCGCGCTCGACGATGTCCTCGCGCGAGACCTGCGAGAGGGCGCCGGCCAGGTTGGCGACCAGACGCTCCTTCTCCTCCTGCGACATCAGCCGGTAGAGGTTGCCCGCCTGCACGAAGTCGTCGTCCTCGGCGTGCACCGGGGTCGGGTGGCCGCCCGTGCCGCCGGTGAAGCCGTCGAATGGCTGCCACAGCGGGCGGCCGGTCTGCTGCGGGCCGCCGAAGCTGTTGGGCTCGTAGTTCTTCGCCCCGCCGTGCCGGCCGTCGTAGAGGAAGCCGTCCCGGGAGTTGGTGCGGGCCTCGGTGGCGTGCGGGCGGTTGACCGGCAGGTGGTCGGCGTTGATGCCGACGCGGTAGCGGTGCGCGTCGCCGTAGGCGAAGAGCCGCCCCTGGAGCATCTTGTCGGGCGAGGGGCCGATGCCGGGCACGAAGTGCGCGGGGCTGAAGACCGACTGCTCGACCTCGGCGAAGACGTTCCGCGGGTTGCGGTTCAGCTCCAGCCTGCCGATCTCGACGACCGGGTAGTCCGCGTGCGGCCACACCTTGGTCAGGTCGAACGGGTTGAAGCGGTAGGTCGCCGCGTCCGCCGCGGGCATGATCTGCACGCCCACGGTCCAGCTCGGGAACTCGCCGCGCTCGATCGCCTCACGCAGGTCGCGCTGGTGGGAGTCGGGGTCCTTGCCCGCGAGGACCTCCGCCTCCTCGGCCGTGAGGTTCTTGATCCCCTGGTCGGTCTTGAAGTGGTACTTGACCCAGAAGACCTCACCGGCCTCGTTGCTCCACTGGTAGGTGTGCGAGCCGAAGCCGTCCATGTGCCGGTATGAGGCCGGGATGCCGCGGTCGCCGAAGAGCCAGGTCACCTGATGGGTCGACTCCGGCGACAGCGACCAGAAGTCCCACACGCTGTCGGCTTCCGTGCTGCCGGTGTACGGGTCGCGCTTCTGGGTGTGGATGAAGTCCGGGAACTTGATCGCGTCCCGGATGAAGAACACCGGGGTGTTGTTGCCGACGAGATCGTAGTTGCCCTCCTCGGTGTAGAACTTCAGCGCGAAGCCCCGCGGGTCCCGGACCGCGTCGGCCGCGCCGAGATTGCCGGCCACCGTCGAGAAGCGCAGGAAGACCTCGGTCTCCTTGCCGACCTCGGAGAGGAACGCGGCACGCGTGTACGGCGTGACGTCGGCGGTCACGGTGAACGTGCCGTAGGCGCCGGCGCCGCGGGCGTGCACCACACGCTCCGGGATGCGCTCACGGTTGAAGTGGGCCAGCTTCTCCAGCAGCAGCTGGTCCTGGACCAGGACCGGCCCGCCGACGCCCGCCGTCTCGCTGTTCTGGTTGTCGGCGACCGGAGCACCGGCCTCCGTGGTGAGCGGTCCCTGCGACACGTGCGCCTCCTGCGTCATCACTGACTAGTCCTGTCCTGTGGCCAAAGCCGGTTTTGATCCTACAATGGACTTTGTCTAAGTCAAGCCACGATCCAAAGTCACACATATTCCCGACCTGGTCCCTCTTCCTGTTAGGCTGGTGGCCATGAGCGACCTTCTGGAACGGCTGCGTGGACGCGGATGGCGGATGACCGCGCAGCGACGCGTGGTGGCCGAGGTCCTGAACGGCGAGCACGTCCATCTGACGGCCGACGAGGTGCACGCACGGGCCGTCGCCAAGCTGCCGGAGATCTCCCGGGCGACCGTCTACAACACGCTGGGTGAGCTGGTGACCCTCGGCGAGGTCCTGGAAGTCAGCACGGACAAGCGCGCCAAGCGGTACGACCCGAACGCGCACCGGCCGCACCACCACCTGGTCTGCGCTCGCTGCGGCGCGATCCGTGACGTCCACCCGACCGGCAACCCCCTCGCCGACCTCCCCGACTCCGAACGCTTCGGCTTCACGGTGTCGGACGTCGAGATGACGTACCGGGGACTGTGCCCGAACTGTGCGAGCGCGTAACACCACGCTTCCCTGGAGCCCCGGCATCCGCCGGGGCTCCTCGCGTATGCCCGAGAGGGCTCGACACGGACACGGAGACCTCTCGGCCGTGTGCGCGTGAAAACACCGAGGGCCGGAATCCATTTCTGGATTCCGGCCCTCGGTCTTCAGTAGCGGGGACAGGATTTGAACCTGCGACCTCTGGGTTATGAGCCCAGCGAGCTACCGAGCTGCTCCACCCCGCGTCGGTGAACACGACATTACGGGAGGGCGGTGCCGGGATGCAAATCCATTCGCGGCGAGGTGGCACGGGTCACTCCCCGGCCCCGCACCCCCGGCCCGCACAGCCGCTCGGACCGGGTCACCCGGACCAGGTCACGCGGACAGTTCCTCCCGCAGTGCGTCCCGCAGCCGCCCCGCCCGCTCCGCGACCTCCGCCGGCCCCAGCGCCACGGCCCGGTCGGCCCACCTCTGCCCTTCCGCCAGCTCACCGCGACGCGCGTAGACCAGGGCCAGCCGGAGCGCCGCCCGGCCGTGCCCGGCGTCGGCGGCCCGGGTCCACCACACCGCCGCCTCCGGCTCGCTGCCCTCGCGGGCGAGCAGCAGCCCCAGGTTGAAGGCACCGTTGCGCGACCCGGCCTCGGCCGCCGTCCGGTACCACCGCGCCGCCTCCACCACGTCGCCCCGGGCCGCAGCGAGCATGCCGACCCGCACCTGCGCCCGCCGGTGCCCTTGCGAGGCGGCACGCTCGTACCACTCCTCGCACTCGGTCTTCTCCTGCACGATCTCCCCCAGCTCGTGCGCGGGCTCCGGCGGCCGGCGCGCGTCGAGCAGGGCGGCCAGCCGGTATGCGCCCTCCGCACTGCCGCTGCCCGCGGCGCAGCGCAGATGCCGTTCGGCCTCCGGCTCGTCGCCCTCGCGCAGCCGGGCGATCCCGACCTGCAGCGCGGCCTCGGCGTGTCCGGCGGAGGCCGCCCGCTCGTACCAGCGCAAGCCCATCTCGTCCTCGCCGCGGCCCGCGTAGAGGATGCCGAGGTTGAACGCGGCGTCCACGCTGCCGGCCTCGGCGGCCTTGGAGAACCACGGCTCGGCCCCGGTCGTGTCGCCGCCCTGGAGCAGCAGGATGGCCAGCGCGTTCGCGGCCTCCCGGTGCCCGGCGTAGGCGGCCCGCCGGTACCACTGCTCGGCCTGGGTGGTCCGGCCCTGCTCGGCACAGAGCAGCCCGAGGTTGTAGGCGCCGTTGTCGTCGCCGGCGTCCAGCGCGGCGCGGTACCAGCGCTCGGCGGTCTGGGTCTCACCGCGCTCGGCGTGCAGCGCGCCCAGCGCGTTGGCCGCGTTGCCGTCGCCCTCCTGGGCGGCGCGCAGCCACCACACGGCCGCGCTCTCGGTGTCGCCGGCGTCGCGCAGCAGGAAGCCCAGCGCGCAGGCGGCCCGCGGCTCGCCGTCCTTGGCGGAGGTCAGGTACCAGCGGCCGGCCTCCTTCAGTTCCCCGCGGCGCTCCAGGATCGCCCCGAGGTGCAGCGCGGCCCGCCGGTGACCGCGCGCGGCGGCCTGCCGGTACCACTGCTCGGCCTCCGCGACAGCGTTGTCGGACCCGTTCTCGTCCCCGTGCCCGGCGGTGCGGTCGAGCGCGCGCGCCAGCCGGTAGGCGGCCTCGCGGTGCCCGCGCTCGGCCGCGGCCCGCATCCAGTGCTCGGCTGCGACGTCCCCGCGGTGCTCCAGCAGGTCGGCGAGCGCGTAGGCGCCGAGGACGTGGCCCTGCTCGGCGGACTGGCGCAGCCAGTACTCGGCGGCGGGCTCGTCGCCGCGCTCGCGGTGGCAGCGGCCGAGCGCGTGCGCGGCGGCGGCGGATCCGGCCACGGCGGCGATCCGCCACCAGCCGGCCGCCTCCTCGGCGTAGCCGCGCTGGTGCAGCAGGACTCCCAGGTTGTTGGCGGCGGCCCGGTCACCGGCCGCGGTGGCGGCCCGCAGATGAGGTTCGGCTCCGTCGAGGTCGCCGCGGCGCAGCAGCATGGACCCGAGGACACTCGCCGCCTCGGCGTCGCCGCTCTGCGCGGCGAGCGCGAGGCGCGTCTCCTCGCCGGCTTCGCCCATGTCCACCATCTCGTCGCGGGCCGGCTCGATGCCGGGAGGCTGCACAAATCGCCCTGACTCGAACAGAGTTGCCTTGTCCCCCATAACGTCCATCGTCGCACCACCTGCAACCTGGGTACACCCGGTATACCGCAGCCCGTGAGGTCACTTCAGCGTTTTGTCGACATGCCCACAGGGAGACAAGTCAAACACAGAGCGCCCAACTCCCCACGGCGGCGCGGCCGTCCCTCCCCTCAGTACATGAGTTCGCACACCACGAAGGCCCGGATCCCTATAGGATCCGGGCCTTCGACTTCAGTAGCGGGGACAGGATTTGAACCTGCGACCTCTGGGTTATGAGCCCAGCGAGCTACCGAGCTGCTCCACCCCGCGCCGTTGCAGGTCAACCGTACCACGACGCGGAGGGCGCTTGATCAACTCTTGTTTCCGCCGCCGGCCTTGTCGGCCTTGGCCTGTGCCTCCTCGGCCTTCTTCAGCGCGTTCTCCAGGTCCTTCTGCGCCTTGGCGTACGCGTCCCAGTCCGGACCGTCCTGCAGGGCCTGCTGCCCGGCGTCGTAGGCCTTCTGGGCGTCCTGCAGTGCCTGTCTGACCGTCGGGTTGGCGGTACCGGGCGGGTTGGTGGTGCCGGTCTCCGGCGGCCTGGTCGAACCCTGCACGCCGAACACCTCGTTGAGGGCCGCGTCCAGGGTGTTCTTGAAGGCGGTCCTGCCCTCGTAGGTGACCAGAACCTTCCTCAGCAACGGGTACTTGAGGGAACCACCGCGGACGTAGACGGGCTCCGCGTACAGCAAGCCCCCGTCGAGCGGCACGGTCAGCAGATTGCCGTACTCGACCTTCGAATGCCCGCGGCTGAGCAGGCTGATGGTCTCGGCGATGTCCGATTCGGAGTTGAACTGGCTCTGGACCTGTTTGGGGCCGTCGACGGTCGTGCTCGTCGGCAGCTTCAGGACTCTGATCTTGCCGTAGTCGCTGGTGCGCGGGTCGGAGTCGACGGCCATGAAGGCGCTGAGGTTGTCCCGCCCGTTGGGGGTGAGCGTGGTCGTCAGCGAGAACGCCTTGTCGCTCTGGCCCGGCATCTTCATGCTCAGGTAGTACGGCGGGACCGCGCTGCCCGAGTCGTTGGTCGGGTCGTCCGGGACCGACCACACCTCGCTGCCGCTGAGGAAGGTCTGCGCGTCCGGCACGTGGTAGCGGGTGAGCAGCTCGCGCTGGACCTTGAACAGGTCCTGCGGATAGCGCAGATGGGCCAGCAGGTCCGGGGAGATGTCCGAGCGGGGCTTGACGGTGCCGGGGAAGGCCTTCATCCAGGTCTTCAGCACCGGGTCCTCGGTGTCCCACTCATAGAGCTTCACGTCGCCGGTGTACGCGTCGACGGTCGCCTTCACCGAGTTGCGGATGTAGTTGACCTGGTTCTGCTGGGCCACGACCGCACGGGAGTTGTTGGTCGCGGTCAGCGAGTCGGCCGTCGTGTCACCGAGGGTCGTACGGGAGGCGTACGGGTATCCGTTCGTGGTCGTGTACGCGTCCACGATCCACTGGATCCGGTGGTTCACCACGGCCGGGTAGGCGTCGCCGTCGATGGTCAGCCAGGGGGCGACCGCCTCCACGCGCTCCTTGGGCGTGCGGTTGTACAGGATCCGCGAGCCCTTGCCGATCGCGCCCGAGTAGAGGATCTGCGGTTCGTTGAACGCCGCCGCGTACGCGGCCCGGTTGACCAGGCTGTCGAGGTTGACCCCGCTCTTGCCCTGGTAGCTGGTGGTCTCCTCGCGCTCGTTGTCGGAGTAGTCGACCTCCTTCTGGGGCCCTCCGACGATCGAGTACGTGGTGGTCTTCTCGCCGTAGTAGATCCGCTGCTCGTAGGAGCCGAGGTCGCCCTGGGACGGCAGGTTCTTCTCGGTGAAGACCGGCCGGCCCTTGGCGTCGGCCTCGGTGCCCTTCGCGGCGACCACGCCGAAACCGTGCGTGTAACGGAAGTGGTCGTTGATCCAGTTGTTCTTCGGGATGCCGCCCAGGTTCAGTTCCCGCAGACCGAGGACGGTGTCCTGCTCCTTGCCGTCCTTCGGGTAGCGGTCGACGTCGAGGTTGTCCGGGAACCCGTAGTAGCCCTTCATCTGCTGCAGCTGCTGGAACGTCGGGGAGACGACGTTCGGGTCCATGATGCGGATGCTGGCCGTGTCGTCGACCTTGTCGCGCAGCGTGGTCTTGTCCTGGGTCGTGGACCTGCCCGCGTACTCGGTGACCTCGGCGTCGTCGATGCCGTACGCCTCGCGGGTCGCCTTCAGGTTCTTCTGGACGTACGGCGCTTCCTTGGCCTGCTCGTTCGGCTGGACCTGGAACTTCTGCACGATGGCCGGGTACAGGCCGCCGATCAGGATCGCCGACAGGACCATCAGGCCGAAGCCGATCACGGGCAGCTGCCAGGTGCGCCGCCACAGGGTGGCGAAGAACAGCAGCGCGCAGATGACGGCGATGCAGAACAGGATCGTCTTGGCCGGCAGGTAGGCGTTGGCGTCGACGTACCGCAGGCCGGTCCAGTTGCCGGTCGCCTTGAAGTCGCTGGACTTCACCGCGAGCCCGTACCGGTCGAGCCAGTAGGCGACCGCCTTGAGCGCGACGAAGATGCCGAGCAGCACCGACAGGTGTCCGGTCGCGGCGGCGGTGGCGCGCGCTCCCGGGCTGGTGACGCGCAGCCCGCCGTACAGATAGTGCGTGAGGGCGGCGGCGATCAGGCACAGGATGGCCGTGGCGAAGCCGAAGCCCAGCAGGAAGCGGTACCAGGGCAGGTCGAAGGCGTAGAAGGAGACGTCGAGGTGGAACTGCGGGTCCTTCTGGTGGAAGGGCACGCCGTTCACCCACATCAGCCAGGTCCGCCACTGGCCCGACGCCGAGGCGCCCGCGATCAGCCCGACCAGAGAGGTGACCGCGAACAGCAGCCACTTCTTGTACGGCGCGATGGCCATGCGGTAGCGGTCGAGGCTCTGCTGCTCCATCGACATGGCGCTGAGCGGGGGCCGCAGCCGGTGCGCGAGCCAGATGTTGACGCCGACCGCGACGGCCATCAGCAGGCCGAAGACGAAGAACAGCCCGATCTTCGTCGACAGGGTGGTGGTGAACACGGACGAGTAGTGCACCGACCGGTACCACAGCCAGTCCGTCCAGAAGCCCGCGAACATGGTGAACGCCATGCCGAGCACGGCAAGGACGCCCAGGGTCACGAGCAGGGCCCGGACCCTCCGGGACGGGCGGCCCGCTCTGATCCGTGGCCCCGTCGGGCCTCCGCCGCGGTCCGGCATCTGGAAAGCCAAGGTGCGCACCTCGAAGTTCGCTGTCGATACGTCAGGCCCTCGGGTTCGCGGGCCCGCCGTGGCCCCCCGTGATCGTGGGCCCACACCTATGCAACTTACTCACCGTTTACTCGGTTCCCGATTCCGGCCGGGAACAAGGCAGGATTGTGACCATGTCCAACACTCCCATGGCAGCGAGCCCGCTCACCCGGGCCGTACTCGAGATCGACGAGTACGTCTCCGGCCTCGGCTGGGACCAGCCCGCTCGCCTCTTCGCCCTCGTAGACACCGCACGGCTGCGGGCTCAGGAACCTTCGCTCGCGGCTCAGCTGGGTCTCGAGGACGAGTCCGAGACCACCGGTCTCACCCCGATCGAGCAGGACGAGGTCCCGTCCGGCAAGCCGCTGGACGAGTTCCTCGGCACCATCGCCTGGCCCGACGCGGTCGTCGGCTGCGCGCTCACGGTGGAGCGCCTGATGCTGCCGCCGTCCGCCGAGGCCCAGGTCCCCTCCGGTCTCGACGAGTCCGGGCTGGCGAAGTGGGTGGCCCAGCACCCCGAGCGCCAGGAGGTCCGCATGACGGTGGCCGTGCTGCGTGACGGCAGCCGCGAGTCGGCGCTGCGGCTGCGCGAGAAGGACTCCTCCACGGAGGTGCTGACGGGCCCCGACCTGGTGCCGGGTCTCGCGGAGGCCCTGACGGCGACGTTCGCGGACTGATCCCGTTCCGCCCGGGTACGGCGATGGGGGCGCCCCTGGTGTTCAGGGAGCGCCCCCAGCCGTGTCACGGCCCGCTCAGCCCTTGGCGGTGCACTTCGGCAGGGCGGCGGTGTTCCCGCTGCTGATGTCCTTGAGGGCGTCGAGCGCGTCGCCGATGGTCTTGACCTTGACCAGGGTGAGGCCGCCCGGGGTGTCCTCGGCGGCCGCCGCGCAGTTGTCGGCGGGCGTCAGGAAGTACTGGGCGCCCTTGTTCCGCGCGCCGACGGTCTTCATCTCGACGCCGCCGATCGGGCCGACCTTGCCGTTGTCGTCGATGGTGCCGGTGCCGGCGACGAACCTGCCGCCGGTGAGGTTGCCCGGGGTGAGCTTGTCGTAGATGCCGAGGGCGAACATCAGGCCGGCGCTGGGGCCGCCGACGTCGGCGAGCTTGATGTCGATGGTGAACGGGAAGGTGTGGTCCGTCCCCGCGGAGATGCCGACGATGGCCCGCTTGGCACCGCTGTCGTCGGACGCCGCGGTCGTGATCGTGACCTTCTGGGTCCTGGTCGCCGTCCGGTGGGCCTTCTCGGCGGCTTCCTGTTCCTTGGCGGGTACGACCGTGAAGACGGTCTTCTGGCCGGGCTCGTGCTTGGTCACCAGCTTGGCGACGTCGGCCGGCTGCTTGACCGCGGCGCCGTCGACGGCCTTGATCACGTCACCGGCGTGCAGCCTGCCCTCGGCCGGGGAGCCCTTGACGACCGTGGAGACGATCACCCAGGACTTCACGGGGACGCCCAGCTCCTTCAGGGCGGCGACCTTGGCGCTCTCCTGGGACTGGCTGAACTCCTCGGCGTTCTCCTGGGTGGACTGCTCCTCCGTCTTGCCGTCCGGGTAGAGCGTGTCGTGCGGGACGATCTTGCTGTCGTGCGCCAGCCAGCCGTAGACGGCCTCGACGAGGTTGATCCGGTAGTCGGCGCTGGTGACCCGGACGGTGGTCATGTTCAGATGGCCGTCCGTCGGATAGGTCCTGCGCCCGGAGATCTGCAGCACCGGCTCGCCGTCGTGCTGTCCGAGCGTGTTCACGGTCGGGCCGGGAGACATCTCCGAGTACGGCACGGGGATGAGCACTCCCGCGCACAGGAGCGCGATCAGCATCAGGGTAGAGGCGAGCATCGTCGCGGTGCGGCGTGGCATGCCCCGACAGTACGGGACGCCTCTGTCAGCGCACCGTCAGGGCACCCCGGTCACGCACCCGGCGCGCCCGAGCGGGGCTTCTCCATGGCCTCCCGGAACCGCGCGTATCCGTCCAGCTCAGGACCGTCGCCGCGCACCTTGCGGGTCCGATTGGCCCAACTGCCCCAGAGTCCACCGCCGACCGCGGCCACGAGCGGAATCGACAGCCAGACAAGCACCCCCATGCCGACCTCCCTACGCCATGCGCGTCCGCAACTGACTGATCAGCAGATTAACCATCCGCACGGACAACGCTCACGCGAGGGTGCCGGTTACGCAACCGGAGGGGGATGTGGGCCGGCAGGGGCGGCAATCGGGGGATCAGCAGGCGCCGACCCACTCCTCGGTGCCGTCCGAGAACCTCTGGTGCTTCCAGATGGGCGCCTCGTGCTTGAGGTCGTCGATCAGCTTGCGGCAGGCGTCGAAGGCCTCCGCGCGGTGCGGGCAGGCCACGGCCACGACGACGGCGAGGTCGCCCACCCGGAGGTCGCCGACCCGGTGGACGGCGGCCAGGGCCCGCACGGGATGGTCCGCGACGACCTTCTCGGCGATCCGCCGCATCTCGGCCTCGGCGCTGGGGTGGCACGAATACCCGAGCGCGTCCACGTCGGCGCCTCCGTCGTGGTTCCGCACGGTCCCCACGAACAGCGCGATGCCGCCGGCCGCGTCGTCCCCGACGGCCCGGAACACCTCGTCCACGGAGAGCGGGGTCTCCCGGATGCCGATCAGCTTGATGGGGTCCTGAGCCGCCTGCTCACCGGGGTGCTCGTTCAAGTGCGCCATACGCCCATCGTGCCGCACGCCCGGGACGACCGTGAATACGAGTTTCACCAGTCACACACGCGTGCGACTTCGGAGACTCCTACAGCGCCGTGCCGGCCGCGGACGGAGGCCGGGGTCCGGGGGAGCGGAGTCTCTGGGGGCGTGGGAGCGAGAGCCTTGGCTCAGACGCGCCGCCGTGCCTTCCGGGCCCGCCGTACGACAGCCGCCGCGCCCAGCAGCGCCACCGTCGCCCCGGCGGCCCCCGCGGCCGTCGCGTCCTTCCGCCCCAGCCGCCGCCCGGCCACCGTGTGCCGCCCGGAAACCTCCTCCAGCAGCTCCGCGAGCACCTCCTCGTTGGTCCACTTCGGCCGCCACCCGGCATCGTGCAGCCGGCTCCCGCTGACCACCCAGGGGTACATCGTGTACGCCAGGTCCCCCGCCGGTGACGGAGTGAGCCCGATCCGGTGCAGCCGGGCCGCGGCGCCGAGCGCGACCGCCGACGGCAGCTCCATCCGCCGGATCCCGGTCAGCTCCTCGACCTCCTCCTGCTCCAGCCACCCGTCGCAGCCGACGGCCAGCTCCCCGTCCACCCGTTCCAGGACCGCGTACTCCAGCGCACTGCACAGATCCTCGACATGGCAGAACTGCCACGCGGGCCGCGACCCGGCGACGACGAGCAGCCGTGGCGACTCGAAGTACCTGGTCAGCGCGGTGTCCGTGCCACCGACCAGCACCGCAGGCCGCACCACGGTGACGTTCAGTCCCGGATGCGCCCGCGGAGCCCGCCGTGCCAGCCGCTCGATCTCCAGCAGGTCCCCCACGCCCGTGGCCTCGGCGGTGGCGCGCAGCTCGGCGTCCTCCGAGAGGGGCAGCTCGTTCTCCGGCAGGGCGCCGTAGACCATCGCCGAGGTGCACAGCACCACCCGGTGCACCCCGGCCGCCGCGGCGGCGGTCAGGACGGTCTGGGTCCCCCGGACGTTGTAAGCCGTGCGCGCCGCCGGATCGGTCTCCAGATCCAGGTCGAGCGCGAGGTGGACGACCACGTCGGCGCCCCGCAGCTTCTCCGCGATCGCCGGGTCGCGCACGTCGAGGATGTGCCACTGCGCGTCTGCGCAGTCGCCGCGCCGTTCGTCGATGGCGACGACCTGCTTGATCTCCCCGGACGCGGCGAGCCGCTCGGTGAGCAGGGCACCGACCCCGCCGGCGGCGCCGGTCACCGCGACGACGGGCCCGCGCGCGGGCGTCGTCCCGCCGGCGCGAAACGCCGACGGGGAGGGGCGGTCGTCGGGCGACGGGCGGGTTGAGGGGTTTCGCGCTGCGCGAACCTGCGGATCTGGGGAACTCACCGGGCGTCTCCAGCGGTTGTCTTCAGTACGCGCGCGAGTGACGCGTACGTACCAGGTGCATCCATCCTGCCGCAGGCCTTCCGCAGGCGAAGCACCGAGCCCCGATCGGGTCCGGGTGTCTACGCTGGGTGGTGTTGTCGGGCAGCCGCGCCGCCGGAGTGAGACCGGTGGCCTTACCAGCCGAGGAATCCCGTGAGTGACACCCCATTCGGTTTCGGCCTTCCGCCGGAGGAGCCGGAAGACGGCGACGAGGGCAAGAAGAAGGACCAGCAGAGCGGTGGTGGGCAGGGACCGGCCAATCCGTTCGGTTTCGGCGGCCTGCCCGGAGCCGGCGGCTTTGGCGGCCCCGGCGCCGACAATCCGCTCGCAGCCATGTTCGGTTCCCTGAACCCCACGGACCTGGGCGCCGCGTTCCAGCAGCTCGGCCAGATGCTCTCGTACGAGGGCGGCCCGGTGAACTGGGACATGGCCAAGCAGATCGCCCGCCAGACGGTCGCCCAGGGCACCCCGGACGGCACGAAGGACGCCAGCGTCGGCGCCGCCGAGCGCAAGGCGGTGGAGGATGCCGTCCGCCTGGCCGACCTGTGGCTGGACGACGCGACGTCCCTGCCGTCGGGCTCCGCCTCGGCGGTGGCGTGGTCCCGCGCGGAGTGGGTCGAGGCGACTCTGCCCGCCTGGCAGGAGCTGGTCGACCCGGTCGCCGAGCGGGTCGGCGCGGCGATGGGCGACGTCCTGCCGGAGGAGATGCAGGCCATGGCGGGCCCGCTGATCGGCATGATGCGCTCGATGGGCGGTGCCATGTTCGGCACGCAGATCGGGCAGGCCGTGGGTGTGCTGGCGGGTGAGGTCGTCGGCTCGACAGACATCGGCCTGCCGCTGGGCCCGGCCCGCAAGGCCGCGCTGCTGCCGGCCAACGTCGAGGCCTTCGGCAAGGACCTCGGCGTGCCGCAGGAGGAGGTGCGGCTGTACCTGGCCCTGCGCGAGGCCGCCCACCAGCGTCTGTTCGCGCACGTGCCGTGGCTGCGTTCGCACCTGTTCGGCGCGGTCGACGGCTATGCGCGCGGGATCAAGGTCGACACGGCCAAGCTGGAGGACGTGGTCGGCCAGTTCGACCCGCAGAACCCCGAGCAGCTGCAGGACGCGCTCCAGCAGGGCATGTTCCAGCCGGAGGACACGCCCGAGCAGAAGGCCGCCCTGGCCCGTCTGGAGACCGCTCTGGCGCTCGTCGAGGGCTGGGTGGACGCGGTGGTCCACGCGGCCGCGAAGCCGCGTCTGTCGTCGGCCGACGCCCTACGCGAGACGCTGCGCCGGCGCCGCGCCACCGGTGGCCCTGCCGAGCAGACGTTCGCCACGCTGATCGGCCTGGAGCTGCGCCCGCGCCGGCTGCGCGACGCCTCCCGCCTGTGGGCCTCGCTCACGGACGCGCGCGGTGTCGACGGCCGGGACGACCTGTGGCACCACCCGGACATGCTGCCGACGGCCGGCGACCTGGACGACCCGGACGGTTTCGTGCACCGCGAGCAGATGGACTTCTCCGAGCTGGACAAGATGCTCGGGGAGGCGGCGGGTGGCACCGGAAGCAAGCCGGACCTGCGCAAGAAGGACGACGAGACCGAGGGCGACGACGCCGAGTGAGCCTGTACGACGACGCGGTCCTCGTCCTGAAGGGGTACGAGGGCCAGCCGGAGCTGCGCCAGTCCTACCTGGACCACCTGGCGGCCCGTCCGGACGGCATGTGGAAGGCGTGCGAGGCGGGGCACCTGACGGCCAGCGCCCTGGTCGTCGACCCGGAGCACGGCCGGGTGCTGCTCACGCTGCACCGGAAGCTGCGGATGTGGCTCCAGATGGGCGGCCACTGCGAGCCGGGGGACGCCACGCTCATGGCGGCGGCCCTGCGCGAGGCGACGGAGGAGTCCGGAATCGCCGGGCTGACGCCGCTTCCCGGCGGCCCGGTGCGGCTGGACCGCCATCCGATCCCGGCGCCCTGCCACTGGCACTTCGACGTCCAGTACGCGGTCCTGGCCCCGGCCGGCGCCGTGCAGGAGATCAGCGACGAGTCGCTGGACCTGCGCTGGTACGCCTACGACGAGGTGGCCGGCGTGGCGGACGAGTCGGTCGTACGCCTCCTGGAGGCCACGCGCGCCAGGCTCTGACCGGGTAAGGGGTGACCGCCCGGGCGGTCACCCCTTGCCTGTCAGCTCCAGACGTTGCCCTGGTTCTGGCCGCGCGCCCCCTGCTGGCCCATGCCGAACTGGGCGGCGAGGCCCTGTCCGATCTGCGCGTTCTGCGGCGGAAGCAGCTCGCTGGGCTGCACGAGCGCGAACCCGGAGCCCATGAAGCTCAGCTCCCAGCCCTCCCCCGTGCTGCCGCGCCGGCGCCACACCCCGGAGGAGTGCGTCTGGGCCTGCATCTGCACGCGCAGCCCGGTGGACCAGGCCACGATCGCGTCGGCGTCGCAGTTGACGTACTTGTCGGGCGTGACCTGCATCAGCAGCGGCGCCCCGGACGTCATCAGCGCCACCTTGCCGCGCCCGGTGATGTTCAGCTGGTACTTCCCGGAGCCGGAGATGCCGTACAGGCTGTCGACGGCGATGACCTCGTGGTGCAGCGAGGAGTCCATGGCGAGGACGTAGGAGCTGTCGACGGTCAGCCCGTCCTGCTCGACGTCCATGACGTGCACGTGCTGACCGAGGTTGGCGAGGTAGACCGTGCCCTGTCCGTGACAGCGCATCAGGTCCAGGCCCTCGCCGGTGTGCGCACGCGCGCGTGCCTGGCTGTTGTTGCGGAACTCGGCGTCGAACTCGACCAGGCCCTGGTAGGCGACCATGGTGCCCTTGCGGGCGAGGATGTCGTCGTGCCCCTCCAGGGTGACGCGGAGCATCTGCTTGTTCTGCAGGCTCCAGCGCTCCTGGGTCTGCAGGTCGTTGTGCGCGAAAAGCGGGCTCTGCATGGTGTTCTGGTTCCCCCTCAGCCCCGGATCCGAAGGCGGTCGGTGCTGTCCTCGCTGGGCTGGACGACGACGATGCCCTGTCCGGAGAAGGCCATCTGGTAGGCCTCGCCGCTGCCGCGGCCGATCAGCGACTGCGCCTTGAAGCTGCGCTTGCCCTTCACCTTCAGGTTCGGGGACCAGGCGACGAGCGCGTCCGGGTCGACGTACGTCTCGTCCTCGCCGCCACCGCAGTCCACGACGATCGGCTTGCCGCGGGAGGTCAGCGCGACCCAGCCCTGCCCGGAGATCTTCGTGTTCCACAGGCCCTGCCCGGCGAACTTCGCGAGCCCCTTGACCCGCTCCACACCCCAGGTGAGGTGGGCGTCGAAGGCCAGCAGGTTGGTGGCGTTGACGGAGATGCCGTCGCCGTTGAGGTTGATCACGACGACGTCGGCGCCGTAGTCGGCGAGGTAGAGCAGGCCGTCGCCGGAGCACTTCATCAGGGGCGCGCCCTCGCCGGTGGCCCAGTCGCGAGCGATCTGGCGGACGGCCGGCGGGTTGGGCTCGTACTGGACGAAGCCCTCGTAGGCGACCATCGATCCCACGCGCGCGAGGAGGTCGTTCCCGGTCTGCATGGCGACCTTCAGCATGTGGCTGCCGTGGTTCTCCATGCGGGCGGTGACGGGTGCGGGGGCGTAGCCCGCGAGCGGCTGGTTCATGACGGGCTCCCTCAGACCTCGTACGGCTGGACGACGATGAAGTTGCCGGGCGCGCCCCGGAACTGGAGGTTCACGCTCTCGCCGGTGTCGCCCGGGTAGGCGTTGCGGCGCATGCGGACCTGGCTGGAGACGATCACCTGCGAGGCGGCCGACCAGGCGACGACGGCGTTGCAGTCGGCGAAGGTGGTCGGCGTGACCGGCAGCACCACGGGCGTGCCGTGCGTCTTGACGACGATGGTGCCGGTGCCCTGGAACTGCATGGTGAACAGCGCGCCGCCCGGGATGCCGTGGCCCTCGATGCGGCGGACCTCGTACTGGAGGCTCTCGTCGAAGGCGAGGACGTTCTCCGCGGACACGCAGATCGCGTCGCCCTGGAGCTCGACCGGGTGCAGGTGGGTGGAGTTCTCGGCGAGGAACACCTGGCCCTGGCCGGTGCAGCGCATCAGCTGCATCTCCTGGCCGGTGGCGTTGCCGACGATCCGGCCGGCGAATCCGGCGCCCTTGTAGCTGAAGTCGACCTTGCCCTGGTAGAGCACCATGCTGCCCTGCCGGGCCAGCACCGGCTGGCCGCCGATGCCGAGGTCGACGCGGATCAGCTTCTTGTTCTGCTGCGTCCAGCGCTGGCCGGTCGGCGTCTCCTTGAACGCCTGGAGCGCGGCCGTCACCCCGGCACCGCCCTGGGGCGCACCCTGCGGTACTCCGTAGCCGGCGGGCTGCTGGCCGGGGACCTGACCGTAGCCCGGGGGCATGGGCGGGGCCGGCTGGCCGCCGTAGGAGAGCGGCTGCTGGCCGTAGCCGGGGGGCATGGGCGCGCCGGGCCGGCCGCCGTACGACGGCTGCTGGGGCGGCTGGCCGTAGGGCGCCGGGGGCGCGACCGGCGGCGGGACGCTGCCGCCGGGCGGGGCCAGCGGAGCGATGACCGTCGGCGCGCCGTGCACGTTCGGAGCGGGCGCCGGGGGCGGGGTGTGACCGGGCGGCGGGGCGAAGCCCTGGGGGGCCGGGGCGGGCTGCGGCGCCGGGGCGGGGGCGGCCGGGGTGCCGAACGCGGGCGCCGGCGCGGTCTGGGCGGGCGGGGCGAAGCCGGGGGTCCCGGCGGACTGCGGCTGCTGCGGGGCGGCGGGCGCCTCCTCCTCCAGCACCTCGCCGCCGAAGTTCTTCAGCAGCGCCTCCAGACCGCCGTCGAAGCCCTGTCCGACCGCGGCGAACCGCCACCCGTCCTTGAAGTAGAAGTCGCCGAGCATCACGGCCCGCTCGGTGGAGAACTCCGAGCCGTCGAAGGCGTACCGCGCGACCTCCTCGCCGCCCGCCACGATGCGCAGATAGCCGGGGGCGATCTGCGACATCTGGCCGGCGCCGTCGACGGTCGCCGTGAAGGACAGCTTGCGGATCTGCGACGGGACCCGGTCGAGCGTGACCCGGAACGACTCCGTGTCGCCCGCCTGGGCACCCAGCAGCTGGATGGATTCCTCGGGGGACTTCGGCTGGTTGAAGAAGACGAAGTACCGGTCGTCCGACAGGCGCTCGTCGGCGTCGAGACCGAAGCAGCTGATGTCGAAGGTCAGTCCGGGGCCGGAGATCTGCACGCCTACGTACAGATCCGTGCCCGCCGTGAGGTCACTGATCCTGGCCTTGTGGCCGCGTTGGAATTCCCTGGCCATGCGTTACGACCGTCCCCCATCCCGAATGCGAGTGCGTCGCGCCAGGCTAACGGCAAAGGCCGACGACGAACCCCAAGGGGCGGGGTCGGTACAGAGCCGGTACACAACCGCACCCGGCCGCTCACACAGGACGGACGCCGAATACCGGGACGGACACTCTCGGCGCCAGGGTGCTCCACGGGCACACGGCGGGTGCCCGGACACACGGGGCGCTCAGGCGGACGGCGGCACGGCCGGGCCCACGGCGGGGCGCTCAGGCATCGTGCTCGCCGCGCGCGCCCGGTACGTGCGGCAGCCGGCCGGCGGCGACCACGCCCTCCAGGTAGCCGCGGGCCCGCTCGGTGCGCGGATAGGCCTCCAGCAGCTGCCAGAAGTCGGGGCCGTGGCCGGGGACCAGCAGGTGCGCCAGCTCGTGGCAGAGCACGTAGTCGACCACGTACTCCGGCATCCCCTGCAGGCGGTGCGAGAGCCGGATGCTGCCCTCGGCCGGGGTGCACGAGCCCCAGCGGGTGTTCTGGTTGGTGACCCAGCGCACGGAGGCGGGCCGGGCCCGGCCGTCGAAGTACTGGGCCGACAGCCGTCCGGCACGCTCGGCCAGCTCGGTGTCGCCGAGCACCCGCCTGCTCTCCTGGGCGGCGAGTTTGTCGAGCATGACGGTCACCCAGCGCTGTTCCTCCGCCTTCGACATGCGGGCGGGGATCAGCACGACGGTGCGATCGCCCTCGCGGTACGCGGAGACCGTGCGGCGGCGCCGGGCACTCCTGCGGACCTCGATCGCGCTCACCCCCGAGCCGCCGGGTGGCTGGCTCGTCGTGCTGCGCTGTGGTTTACCGGCGCTGTGCAGTGGGTCGGCGGGCACGCCCCGACGTTACCCGGTGGGCAGGGACAAAGTCCCGGCTCCGAGACGGTTCGCTGCCGATCCCCCACCATGTGTTTGATTCGTACGACCGATCAACTGGTCCGATTTGCACCGATTCTTCGGCCGGTTCGCGTGCGAGGTGTCCTTGATTCGTATGAAGAACTCCTCCGCCTGTGGATAACTTACGCCGCCCGGAGCCCGGGACCGGCATGCTGGCAGGCGTCGGCGGAGCGGGCTCCGTTCCGTCGGCGGACGCACGGGGCGTCTCGGCTGTGCCGGAGGTCTCGACGGACAAGGGGTGGGTCATGCATCCGATGGTGAAGCCCGCGCTGCGGCGCGGCTGGCGCGATCCCGGCACGGTGCAGTTCGGGATGACACCCGCGCACGCGCTGACGCTGGGCCCGGTCGACGCCGCGACGGGCGGCCTCCTGGACCTGCTCGACGGCACCCGCGGCCTGCCGCTGCTGCGCGAGGAGGGCCGCCGCGCGAAGGTGCCGGACGGTCGCGTCGACGCACTCGTGGAACGGCTGGCCCGCGCGGGCCTCGTCGACGACGCCCGCGGCGGCGGACCGGCCGCGGACGCGCTGCGGGAGAGGACGGACGTCCTGGAGCGGCTGCGCCCCGACCTCGCCTCGCTGTCCCTGATCACGGCCGAGCCGGGCGGTGCGCCGGCCCGGCTCGCGGCCCGGGGCGCGCTGCGGGTGCAGGTGCGGGGAGCGGGCCGGGTCGGCGCCCTGCTGGCGTCGGTGCTCTCGGGCGCCGGTGTCGGCGAGGTCGACGTGTCCGACGTGGGCCGCGTGGAGCCGTGGGACGTGGCGCCGGGCGGGCTGCCCCCGGAGTCGGCCGGCGACCGCCGGGAGACGGCCGCGCGGGCCGCCGTCCGGCGCGCGGCCCCGGACCGTCCGCCGCGCCGCACCCGCTCCCCGGGGCCCGGCGCCGGGGATCCCGGCCTCTCCCTGGTGATCTTCGCGCCCCGGGACGACGTCTCCGTGCACGCCCCCGATCCGCTCGCCGCCGAACCGCTCCTGGCCTCCGGCACACCTCACCTGTACGCCGGTGTCGTGGAGGGCACGGGCGTGGTCGGTCCGCTCGTGCTTCCCGGCGAGTCGGGCTGCGCCGGGTGTCTGGACCGGGACCGCGCGGACCGGGACCCGGCATGGCCCCTGCTGGTCACCCAGTGGCGGTCCGGCCGGGGACACCGGGTCGGGGCCTGCGATCTGGCGCTGGCCACGGCGGTCGCCGGGCTCGCGGCGGCGCACGCCCTGGCCTTCCTCGACGGGGAGTCGCCGACCGCCGCCGGAGCCCGCTGGGAGGCCTCCCTGCCCGCCCTGAACTGGCGCTCCCACCCGGTCCGGCCGCATCCGGAATGCGGCTGCGGGGCTGCTGAGAGAGTTAAACGGGAGCACTCCTCAACGGACGGGGAGCGGCGCGCGACAATGGCGGTGCAACGGCCGTCGACGGAGCGGCGACGCGAAGCGGGCGCGGCACGGCCGACTGGGACTTGGAGGGCGCATGTCTGATCTTCCCCGGAAGGCGGTCACCCGTACCGCCAAGCTCGCCGCACTCCCGCTCGGCATCGCCGGCCGGGCCACCTGGGGGCTGGGCAAGCGGATCGTGGGCGAGTCCGCGGAGATCGTCGGCCGTGAGCTGCAACAGCGCACGGCGGAGCAACTGTTCAAGGTGCTCGGCGAGCTGAAGGGCGGCGCGATGAAGTTCGGGCAGGCCCTGTCCGTCTTCGAGTCGGCGCTGCCGGAGGAGGTCGCCGGCCCCTACCGGGTGGCGCTGACCAAGCTCCAGGAGGCGGCCCCGCCGATGCCGACCCGCACCGTGCACGCGGTGCTCCAGGAGCGGCTGGGGCCGGACTGGCGCGACCTGTTCGAGGAGTTCGAGGACAAGCCGGCCGCCGCGGCCTCGATCGGCCAGGTGCACCGTGCGGTGTGGCACGACGGCCGTGAGGTGGCGGTCAAGGTGCAGTACCCGGGCGCCGGCGAGGCACTGCTCTCCGACCTCGGTCAACTGAGCCGCTTCGCCCGGCTGTTGGGTCCGCTGATCCCCGGCATGGACATCAAGCCGCTGATCGCGGAGCTGCGGGACCGCGTCTCCGAGGAACTGGACTACGGTCTGGAGGCGCAGGCCCAGTCCGTGCACGCGGAGGAGTTCGCGGACGACCCGGACGTGGTCGTCCCGGCGGTGGTGCACCAGTGCGAGCAGGTCCTGGTGACCGAGTGGATCAACGGCATCCCGCTGTCCGAGGTCATCGCGGACGGCACCGAGGAACAGCGCGACCGGGCCGGCCAGCTCCTGGCCCGCTTCCTCTTCTCGGGCCCGGCCCGCACCGGGCTGCTGCACGCGGACCCGCACCCGGGCAACTTCCGCCTCCTGCCCGGCGGCCCCGGCGGTGAGGACGACTGGCGCCTCGGCGTCCTGGACTTCGGCACGGTCGACCGGCTCCCCGGCGGCCTGCCGACCCCGATCGGCTTCTCCCTGCGGATGACCCTGGACGGCGAGGCGGAGACGGTCTACGAGCTGCTCTGCGCGGAGGGGTTCGTGAAGGAGACCATCGAGCTGGACCCGGACGCGGTCCTCGACTACCTGCTGCCGATCATCGAGCCGGCCCGGGTGGAGGCGTTCACCTTCACCCGCTCCTGGATCCGCAGCCAGGCCGCCCGTATCGCCGACCCCCGCTCCCCCGCCTACCAGCTCGGCAAGCGGCTCAACCTGCCGCCGGCCTACCTGCTGATACACCGGGTGACCCTGAGCACGATCGGGGTCCTGTGCCAGCTGGGCGCCACGGTGCGGCTGCGGGAGGAACTGGAGGAGTGGCTGCCGGGCTTCGTGGACGGCGTGGCCGAGGACGACGCGAGCGAGGAGGAGCCCGCGGCGGGCGCCTGACCCGGCCGGCCGGCGGTGGCCGCGGTCACCGGACCGGCCCCCGGCTCCGTCTCCGTCACCACCAGGCCGAATCAAGCCGCCCCTCGATCGCCCGGAGGTTCTCCCGGGAGCAGGCGTCGCAGAAGTACTGCCGGGCGCCGTTCTCCACGGAGCAGGTCCACGTGACCGGCAGGGAGCCGCCGGCGGGGGTGCCGCAGCGGGCGCACACAAGGCAGCGGCGCTCCGAGGTGGAGCCGCCCTGATCACTTCCTCCGGGAAGACTCGTCACCCGCCGACGATAACCCCGTCGGTGACGGATCGCCGTGCGCAACGCACCGCGGGGGCCGGTCCGTTCGGCCGGACCGGCCCCCGCGGGGAAGCTTCGCCTCCCTGTCCAGGGAGGCCACCGCTGCTCAGGTGTGTTCGTTACTGCATGACGGCCATGGCCAGCGCACGGCGGGCGCGCAGCGAGGCGCGCTCGGCCCGGCGCTGCATCCGCTGGGCGACGGCCAGGCGCATGGCCCGGCGTTCGGCCACGGCGTGATGGAGCCGCTCGTGCATATGCGCACGAGCCAGGGCTTCTTGCATGAGTTGCATCTCTCGGTTCCTGTTCTGACGCGCTTCGGTAGCGCCGGTGGGGGTGAAGTCTGTGGTCGCGGAGCCTGCGGGCTCGCTGGTGGACGGCTTCATCGGGGCCTGCTTCTTGGGGTCGTGCGTGAGGGGGCGATCGATCGTTCCTGCGGTGTTCATGCCGTGACCGGGTTCTTCCGCGGGCGGCCACGCGGCCGCTTCCGGGCTACGACGACACCCTGGACGAACAGCTCGCCACCCCAGACGCCCCAGGGCTCACGCCGCTCCTTGGCGCCGGCGAGGCAGGCCTCGATCAGCGGGCAGGTGCGGCAGAGGGACTTGGCGTACTCCACGTCCGCGGGCGACTCGGCGAAGAAGACCTCCGGGTCGTAGGAGCGGCAGGGGACGGGTACGCCGAGGTTCTCGATGGCGTCGTCGAGCGCGGTGAGCGCGGTGAGGGGGATCAAGGTGGAGTCCTCCGTGAGGCCGGGCGGGGGAATGGTTTGCGAAGGCGGTACGGACGGGGCGTGCGCTTCGAGTTGCACGGTGTGTCTTCCTCGTCTGGTCGTTCCGGCCGGTTGACCGGGTGTCGGCTGGTACCGGGTTCTTTCCTGTCCCGAGGCCCCTTCGCTCCGTCGCCCCGTTCGGGGCAAACAGAAGGGCCGCGGATCCCGGATGGGGTTCCGCGGCCCTGAAGGCGCCGGCCTGATCGAATCAGGCTGGATCACTCCAGGGTTCTGGCCCACGGAAGGCCCACATCAGGTGGTGCTGCGTCGTCTGCTTCCGGAATCCGGCACCGGCCGCCGCAAAGGCATAGGCATGGGCCTGTGCCTCTACCGCTTCCAGTGCCTTGGTCGGTCGCTCATTGCGCTCACGGATGGGAAGACCCGCGGAGGCAACGGAGGTCGCCGGACGCACGGCACGGATGCCGGACAGACCGGTGCCCTGGTTCGAGGCGCCGAGCATGCACGTGGAGACGGTCGAGCGATCGGTCAGTTTGGCCGTGCTGATGGTGCTGATGTTGATGCTGATCACTGGACTCGCCTCCTCTCGGCGTCTTGGGGACCGGGTGAACCGATCCGTCGGATGTGCAAGTACAACACGAAACCGCGGTCTTCGAGAAGGCCGCTGCTTCCGTGCCTAGAACCTATGGGGATTGCCGGGGCATGCGCAAACTATTTTTTCGACGAGTTCGCATCAGTCGTCGCCGTCGTCTCCGCCAGGCTCCTGACCTGCGCAGATGGCCAGAACATCGGCTCCGTAGCTGCGCAGCTTGCGGCTGAGGACACCGGGGATGCGGGCGAGCTCGGCGGAACTCTCCGGGCATGCCTCGGCGATGGCCATCAGCGTCCGGTCGGTGAAGACGCAGAAGTCCGGCTGGCCACTGTGCCCGGCCTGGACCGCCCGCCACTCCCGCAGCCGCTCGTAGAGCCCTTCGTCCATGTCCGAGGGGCAGTCCGCGCAGCGCATCAGCTTCATCTCGCCCGCGTCGGTGAGGGTGCGGCCGCAGACCCGGCAGCGGGCCGGGGTGCGCTGGGCGCGCCGGGGAACGGCGGGGGCGCTCGCGGTGACCCCGCGCTCGACGCCTCCGCCCGCACCGGAGCCGGAGCGGCCGACGGTGGGGGTGGTGCCGGGGCGCAGGCCGTCCAGGAAGCGGCTCGGTCTGCGGCTGGGCCGTCCGCCGGGCGAGCGGGACAGGGCCCAGGAGACATGGAGGCGTTCCCGGGCGCGGGTCACCCCGACGTAGAGCAGGCGCCGCTCCTCCTCGATCTGTTCGTCGGTCCGGGCGTAGGTGATGGGCAGCATGCCCTCGGCCACGCCGACCAGGAAGACGACGTCCCACTCCAGGCCCTTGGCGGCGTGCAGGGAGGCGAGGGTGACGCCCTGGACGGTCGGTGCGTGCTGGGCGTTCGCCCGCTCGTCCAGTTCCGCCACGAAGTCGGCGAGGGTGGCTCGCGGTCTGGCGGCGGCGAGGTCGTGGGCGAGGGCGACGAGAGCGGCCAGGGACTCCCAGCGCTCCCTGACGGCGCCCGAGCCGGCCGGGGGCTCACTCGTCCAGCCCTCGCCCGAGAGGACGGCACGCACCTGCGAGGGAAGGTCGACGACGTCGTCCAGGAGGGAGTCGTTGCCGCCGAAGCGGGCCGCCCCGCGCAGGGCGATGCCGGCCTTGCGGATCTCGGGCCGGTCGAAAAAGCGCTCGGCTCCCCGCAACTGGTAGGGCACCCCCGCGTCGGCGAGCGCCTGCTCATAGGTCTCGGACTGGGAGTTCGTGCGGAACAGCACGGCGATCTCGGCGGCCGGGACGCCCGCGTCGATCAGCTCACGGATACGGCGGGCGGCGCCCTCGGCCTCGGCGGGCTCGTCGGTGTACTCGATGTAGACGGGTTCGGGCCCCTGGGCGCGCTGGGAGACGAGTTCCAGCCGGTGGTCGGCGGCGCGCCCCCGGGCCTGGGCGAGCAGCCCGTTGGCGAGGCGGACCACCTGGGGGGTCGAGCGGTAGTCGCGGACCAGCTTCACGACGGTGGCGCCGGGGTGCCGGGCGCGGAAGTCGAGCAGATGGTCGGGTGTTGCGCCCGTGAACGAATAGATGGTCTGGCTGGCGTCCCCGACGACGCACAGGTTGTCCCGGTCGCCGAGCCACAGGTCCAGCAGCCGCTGCTGCAGCGGGCTGACGTCCTGGTACTCGTCCACGACGAAGTGCTGGTACTGCGTTCGGACCTGGTCGGCGATGTCGTGGCGGTCCTGGAGGACGGCGACGGTCAGCAGCAGGACGTCCTCGAAGTCGATGACCGCGCGGTCGCGCTTGAGGTCCTCGTAGGCCGCGTAGAGGTGGGCGATCTCGGCGGGATCGCGGGGGGCCTCACGGCCGGCCTTCGCAGCCGCGTACGGGTAGTCGGCGGGGACGGTCTGGGTGACCTTGGACCATTCGATCTCGGCGGTCACATCCCGCAGCTCATTCCGGTCGAGGCGGGTGCCGAGCGCGGCGGCCGCGTCGGCGACGAGCTGGATCTTCCGGTCGACGAGCCGGGGCAGGGAGCCACCGATCGCTTTCGGCCAGAAGTACTGGAGCTGACGCAGCGCGGCGGAGTGGAAGGTGCGGGCCTGGACGCCCTGGGCGCCGAGCTGACGCAGCCGGCCGCGCATCTCTCCGGCGGCCCGGTTGGTGAAGGTGACGGCGAGCACGCTGGCGGGATGCAGAATGCCGGCGCGGACCCCGTAGGCGATGCGGTGGGTGATCGCCCGGGTCTTGCCCGTGCCCGCTCCGGCCAGCACGCACACCGGACCGTGCAGGGCGGTGGCCACCTCGCGCTGCTCGGGGTCGAGCCCTTCGAGCACCGCGTCGGCCGTCTCCGGTGCCTGCGGGAAGAGGGAGGAGTGCGTTGCTGCTGTCACACCGCCATGCTGCCAGGTCGCCCGGGACGGCTGTGCCGGTTGTCCACAGGCAGGGGCTCGCGGTCGTATTAATGCGGCAGGTATCACAGGAGGGGGCCGGGCGCGTGATACCCCGGTCGGGAATGGCGGGCCGATCGCCTACGTTCTCCCTTCGCACGACTTCCACCGAGCTGCCTGAGGAGAGCGAGAGATGCAGGGCACTGTGACGATGTACAGCACGACGTGGTGCGGCTACTGCCGGCGACTGAAGAGCCAGCTGGACCGGGAGGGCATCGCGTACAGCGAGATCAACATCGAGCAGGACCCCGAGTCCGCCGCTTTCGTGGAGAAGGCGAACGGCGGGAACCAGACGGTCCCGACCGTGCTCTTCTCGGACGGCACCACGCTGACGAACCCGTCGCTGGCCCAGGTGAAGCAGAAGCTCGCCGCGTGACGGTCCACGGGTTCCTCCGGTGACCGGCCGGCCTTCCCCGTGACCGTCCACAGGGCGGCCCCCCTCTCCCGAGGGGGGCCGCCCTGTTGTGTGTCTCAGACGAAACCGCGCGTCGGCAGGGGCTTGCCGTACCACATCTCGATCAGACGGGCGGCGATGGAGATGCCGTAGGGCGGCAGCACCTCACCGGACTCGAAGGCCGCGCGCAGCTCCTCGCGGGAGAACCAGCGGGCCTCGTGGATCTCGTCCCCGTCGACCTCGATCGCGGTGGAGGTGGCGCGGGCCATGAAGCCGAGCATCAGGCTGGACGGGAAGGGCCAGGGCTGGCTGGCGACGTACTCGACCGTGCCGACGGCGACGCCGACCTCCTCGGACACCTCGCGGCGCACCGCCTGCTCGATGGACTCGCCGGGCTCCACGAATCCGGCGAGCGTGGAGAAGCGCCCCTCGGGCCAGTGGACCTGGCGGCCGAGCAGGATGCGGTCCTCCTCGTCCGTGACCGCCATGATCACGGCCGGGTCGGTGCGCGGGTAGTGCTCGCCGCCGCAGGCCGGGCAGCGGCGGATGTGGCCGGCCGCGGCGATGACCGTGCGCTCGCCGCAGCGGGAGCAGAAGCGGTGGGTGCGCTGCCAGTTCTCCAGGCCGACCGCGTGCACCATGAGCCCCGCGTCGCGCGGCGACAGCAGCAGGCCAGCCTCGCGCAGCCCGGCCGGGCGCGCGGACTGGTCGATACGGCCGGGCAGCGAGTCCTTCTGGAGCGCGAAGTAGCTGACGCCGTCGCCGTCGGTGCCGAGGAAGTAGCGGTGCGCCTCGGTGAGGGGGGCCTCGAACGACGGCGTCATGACGAGTTCGGTCCGGCCGTCCGGGGTCTCGTCGATGAGCACCTGGCCGCCGGAGACCACGAAACAGCGGGTCGTGGGGTGGCTCCACGCCGCCGCGAGCCAGGCCTCGTCCAGCCGGTGGTGGGCGGCGCGGTCGATGCCGCTCGGGGCGGTCAGCGAGATGGGTCGGTCGGCTGTGTGGTCGGTCCAGGTGGTCACGGGTGCTTCCAACTCCCCCAGTACAGCGGTTCTATCGGCGGGCGGTTCGGCGGGACGTGGGACGGGAGGGCACCGGGTCGGGCGCGGGCGGGGCGGGCGGACGGTCTTCCCAGTGTGCCCTGCGCGCGGTGCCCGTCCGTACGGCGCGGGCCGGTCAGGGTGCGGGACGCCAGGTCCGGGCCAGGTCACCCCACAGGTAGGCGCTGGTCTCGACGCCCTTGAGGAGGAGGTCCAGCTCGACCTTCTCGTCGGGGGCGTGCCAGCCGTCGGACGGGACGGAGATGCCCAGGAAGAGCACGGGGGCGCCGAGGACTTCCTGGAGGTCGGCGGCGGGGCCGGAGCCGCCCTCGCGGGTGAAGCGGACCGGGCTCTGGAAGGCGCGGCCCATGGCGCGGACCACGGACTGCAGCGCGGGGTGGTCGAGCGGGGTCAGGCACGGGCGCGTGGCCGAGCCGAAGTCGATCTCGTAGCGGATCCCGGCGGGCACCTGCTCTGCGGCCCAGGCGCGGACGGACTTCTCGATGTGGTCGGGGTCCTGGCCGGCGACCAGGCGGAAGGAGAGCTTCACCATGGCCGTGGACGGGATGACCGTCTTGCTGCCGGGGCCCTGGTAGCCGCCGCCGATGCCGTTGACCTCGGCGGTCGGGCGGGCCCAGATGCGCTCCAGGGTCGAGTACCCGGCCTCGCCGTGCAGGGCGTGCGACTTGGCGGTGCTCAGCCAGCGCTCCTCGTCGAAGGGCAGCTCGGCGAAGAGTTCGCGCTCGCGGTCGGTCAGCTCGACGATGCCGTCGTAGAAGCCGGGGACCGCCACGCGCGCGTGCTCGTCGTGCAGGGCCGCGACGAGGCGGGCGGCGGCGGTGGCCGGGTTGGGCACGGCGCCGCCGAAGGAACCGGAGTGGATGTCCTGGCCGGGGCCGTGGAGCCGGATCTCGCACTCGGCCAGGCCCCGCATGCCGGTGCACACGGTCGGGGTGTCCTCGGACCACATGCCGGTGTCGGAGACGATCACGGCGTCGGCGGCCAGCCGCCCGGCCCGCTCCTGCACCAGGGCCCGGAAGTGCGGGGAGCCGGACTCCTCCTCGCCCTCGATCAGCAGCTTGAGGTTGACGGCCGGGGCGGTGCGGCCCGTGGCGGCGAGGTGGGCGCGGACGCCGAGTGTGTGGAAGAACACCTGGCCCTTGTCGTCGGCGGCACCGCGCGCGTAGAGGCGGTTGCCGCGGACGACCGGCTCGAAGGGGTCGCTGTTCCAGCCGTCCTCGCGGGCGGCGGGCTGCACGTCGTGGTGGCCGTAGACCAGGACCGTGGGTGCCTCCGGGTCGCCCGAGGGCCATTCCGCGTACACGGCGGGGGCTCCGGGGGTCTGCCAGACCTCGGCCGTCGGGAAGCCGGTCTCCTGGAGCTTGGCCGCGAGCCAGTCGGCGCTGCGCCGCACGTCGGGCGCGTGGTCGGGCTGCGCCGACACGGAGGGGATGCGCAGCCATGCGGTGAGGTCGTCGAGGAAGGCGGCGCGGTGCTGCTCGATGTACGTGCGGACGGCGCTGTCCGGGGTCTGGCTCATGCTCCCGAGCCTATCCGCCCGCACCGGCATCCTCGGAGGGCGATGCGTCACACTCAGGTCGCCTCCGGTGACCGTTCCGTCTCTCCCGTGAGCAGCCGCTCCAGTGCGGCCCGGTCCGGCAGCCCGGCGGGCCGTACGGCCTCGCCACTGCGCACGTACAGGAAGGTGGCGGTGACCGACTCGGGCGGCACGCCCTGCTGCTCGGCCCAGGCCAGCCGGTACACGGCGAGCTGGAGCGGGTCGGCGGCGCGGGTGCGGCCGGTCTTCCAGTCGACGATCTCGTACGTCGTCCCGTCGCTGTCGCCGTGCCGGTAGACGGCGTCGATGCGGCCCCGGACGACGCGGCCGGCGAGGGTGAGCTGGAAGGGGGCCTCGACCCGGTACGGGGTGCGCCGGGCGTACTCGGTGCGTTCGAACGCCTCCTTCAGGGCTTCCAGGTCGTGTTCGTCGGCGATCTCGGCGTCGCCGCCGGGCAGCTCGTCCGGTTCCAGCAGGGGCAGGGTCAGCTCTTCGAAGCGGGCTTCGACCCAGGCGTGGAAGCGGGTGCCCCGGCGCGCGGCCGGTTGCGGGGGGCGTGGCATGGGGCGCGCGAGTTCCTGCGCGAGCCCGTCCGGGTCCTCGGCGAGGCGCAACAGCTGGGTCGCGGTGAGCGTGGCGGGCAGGGGGACGTCGGTGACGGTCTGCCGGGCGCGCAGCAGCTCTCCGGTGAGCGCGTCGAGGTCGCGGTCCCAGGAGGCGACGGTACGGGCCTCCTCGGGGGTGAGGGAGGCCGGGGCGTCCGTGGACCGCGGGCGGCGCCGGGGGGCGGGCGCCTGGTGCGGGACCGTGGGCCGCGCGGCGTTCCGGTCGTCCCAGCCGGCGGGGTCGGGGCCGGGGACGGCCGGGTCGTCGAGGGCCTGGTCGTCGGGGGCTGGGTCGTCGGGGGTCGGCCCGCCGAAGTCGTCGCCGTACGGAAACTCCTCCTCGTCGGGGAAGTCCTCGTACGGTTCCTCGCCGTACCGCTCCTGGCCGTACGAGTCATCGCCGTACGGGTCGTCGCCGTACGGGTCGTCGCCGTACGGGTCGTCGTCCGGCGGGACGGGCCAGTCCGGGTGCTCGTCGCCGGCCGGGTCGTGCAGGGCCGGGCCGGGGCCGTCGGGCCGGGTGGCGAGGGCGTCCAGGTGGGCGAGAACGGTCTCGGCGGCGGCACGCCGGCGGGCCAGGGCGGCGGCGTCCAGCGGGAGGGGCCACACCTGGTCGGCGACGTCCGCGTGCAGGGCCGGGTTCTCCGCGTCCTCGGCGGGCTCGTCCGCCCATGCCTCGATCTCGCCGTGTCCGGCGGCGCAGTGGTCGTACAGCGCCCGGAGGAAGTCGGAGGGGCCGCGCGGCTTCTTCTGGCTGGGCCCCCACCAGTGGCCGGAGCCGAGCAGGAGTGAGCGGGGGCGGGTGAAGGTGACGTAGCCGAGTCGGAGTTCCTCGGTGTGCTGGTGGTCCTTCATGGCCTCGTGGAAGGCCTTCATGCCGCGCGAGTCCCAGCTGTCGACGTCGGGCAGGGTGTCGGAGTCGCCGCGCAGCGTGTGCGGCACCACCTTGGCCTGTGCGGTCCACTTCTCGCGGCCCTGGGCGCTGGGGAAGGTGCCGGTCACCAGTCCGGGTACGGCCACGACGTCCCATTCCAGGCCCTTGGACTTGTGCGCGGTGAGCACCTTGACGGTGTTCTCGCCGCCGGGCAGGGCGTTGTCGAGCCCCTTCTCGTACTGGGCGGCGGTGCGCAGGAAGCCGAGGAAGGCCAGCAGGGTCGCCTCGCCGTCGCTCGCGGCGAAGGAGGCGGCGACGTCCAGGAAGTTGGACAGGGTCTCGCGGCGGCGGGCGGCCAGCGCGTGCGGGGAGGCCGACAGCTCCACCTCCAGGCCGGTGACGGCGAGGACGCGGTGCAGGACGTCCATGAGCGGGTCGGACAGCGAGCGGCGCAGGTCGCGCAGCTCGGCGGCGAGGCGGGCGAAGCGCACGCGCGCGTCCGGGGAGAACGGCAGTCCGTCGTCGGCGCCTTCCTGGAAGCCCCCGTCCATCGGCGTCTCGAGGAAGGTGTCCAGGGCGTCCGCGAGCGATATGACCTCGGACGGGTCGACGCCCTCCACGGCCGCCGCGAGCCGGCGGTCGGGGTCGTCCGTGCCGTCCACGCGCGCGTGGGCGACCAACAGACGGGCGCGCCGGCCCAGCAGGGCGAGGTCGCGCGGGCCGATGCGCCAGCGCGGGCCGGTCAGCAGGCGCACCAGGGCGGCGTTGGCGCCGGGGTCCTGCAGCACCTCGCAGACGGCGACGAGGTCGGCGATCTCGGGCAGGTGCAGCAGCCCGGAGAGGCCGACCACCTCGACGGGGACGTCACGGGCGACGAGGGCGCCCTGGATCTCGGCGAAGTCGGTCGCGGTCCGGCACAGGACGGCGATCTCGCCCGCCGGCGTGCCGGTGCGCACGAGGTGGGCGAGGGAGTCGGCGATCCAGTCGATCTCCTCGGCGTGGGTGGGCAGCAGGGCGCAGCGGACCGTGCCGTCGTGCTCGGCCCCGGGGGCCGGGCGGAGGGCCTCCACGCCCGCGTGCATGGCGCGCAGCGGCGCGGCGAGGCCGTTGGCGAGGTCGAGCAGGCGCCCGCCGCTGCGGCGGTTCTCGCTGAGCGCCTGCCGGGTGGCGGGCCGGCCGTCGGAGCGGGCGAAGTGGTCGGGGAAGTCGTCCAGGTTGGCGACGGAGGCGCCACGCCAGCCGTAGATGGCCTGGCAGGGGTCGCCGACGGCGGTCACCGGGTGACCGGTGCCACCGCCGAACAGGCCGGCCAGCAGGACGCGCTGGGCGACCGAGGTGTCCTGGTACTCGTCCAGGAGCACCACGCGGAACTCCTCGCGCAGCAGGCGGCCCACCTCGGGGATGCGGGCGAGGCGGGCCGACAGGGCGATCTGGTCGCCGAAGTCGAGCAGGTCCCGCTCGCGTTTGGCGGCCCGGTAGCGCCGGACGAGGTCGGCGAGTTCCCGGCGGGCCGCGGCCGTCTCCGGGACCTTGCGCAGATCGGCGTTGGTGAGCTTGGCACCTTCCAGGGTGCGCAGCAGGCCGGTGTCCCAGGTGCGCAGTTCCCCGGGGTCGACGAGGTGTTCGGCGAGCTCGGAGTCGAGGGCGAGCAGGTCGCTGACGAGGTCGGCGAAGGACCGGGTCAGCGCCGGGTACGGGCCGGGGGCCGCGCGCAGCACCCGTGCGGCGAGCTGGTAGCGGGTGGCGTCGGCCAGGAGGCGTGAGCTGGGCTCCAGGCCGAGGCGCAGGCCGTGGTCGGTGAGGAGGCGGCCGGCGAAGGAGTGGTACGTCGAGATGACGGGCTCGCCGGTCGGGTGGTCCGGGTCCGGCCGGACGGGTTCGGCGCGGGAGGCCGTCGGCGGCGTGTGGGGGTCGGGGGACGGAAGGGCGTCCGGGTCGGTGACGCCGGCCTTGATCAGTGCCTTGCGGACGCGTTCGGCCAGCTCGCCGGCGGCCTTGTTGGTGAAGGTCAGGCCGAGGACCTGTTCGGGGGCGACCTGTCCGGTGCCGACCAGCCAGACCACGCGGGCCGCCATCACGGTGGTCTTGCCCGACCCGGCGCCGGCCACGATCACCTGGGGGGCGGGCGGCGCGATGATGCAGGCCGTCTGCTCCGGGGTGAAGGGGATGCCGAGGAGCTCCTTGAGCTGCTCGGGGTCGCTGATTCGGGCGGGCATGTCGGAAAAGGCTAGCGGCGAGGACTGACAACCGGAGCCCGGCCGGCCGTCCGGTGTGAAAGAAGCGCAGGTCAGCCCGTGTGGTGCCGTACGTCACCCTGGCCGCGGGCACCTCGCCGTACGTCACCCTGGCCGCGGACACCCGGCGCGGACGCGTCGCCCCGGCCGGGGACGGCGCTCGGCGCCGCCTCGGAACGCGCCGGGCCGTCTCACTCCACCACGTGCCGGCCCTCCGGCCGCGCGCTGCACGAGGCGCGGAAGGCGCAGTGCGTGCAGTGCTGGCCGGTGCTGGGCGTGAACCGTTCGTCCAGAACCTTTCCGGCGGCGGTGGCCAGCAGGTCGCCGACCCACTCCCCGCTCGGCGGCTCCTGGGTCTGCACCTTGGGCACGCCGTCGCCCCCGTCGCGCTTGGCGGCGCCCTGTCTGAGGTGGACCAGTTCGGCGCCGCCCGGTTCGGGGCGTACGCCGTCGAAGGCCGTGTCCACGGCGCCCTCACGGACGGCGAGCTGGTAGACGGCGAGCTGCGGATGCCGTTCCACCTCGCGCGCGGTGGGCGCCTGCTTGCCGGTCTTGAAGTCGACCACGTAGGCCCGGCCCTCGGCGTCCGTCTCCACGCGGTCCATCTGGCCCCGGATGCGGACCTGGTAGCCGCCCGCTTCGAGGGTGACGTCGAAGTCCTCCTCGCTGGCCACGGGGGTGCGGCCGGCGCGGTCCAGCACGTGCCAGTTCAGGAAGCGTTCGAGCGCCACGCGCGCGTTGCCCTTCTCCTGCTCCGACTTCCAGGGGGCGTCGAAGGCGAGCGCGTTCCACACCGAGTCCAGGCGTTCCATGAGGACGTCGAGGTCGGCGGGGGTGCGGCCGGAGGCGACCTCGTCGGCGAGGACGTGCACGACGTTGCCGAAGCCCTGCGCGGTGGTGGCGGGGGCGTCGGCCTTCACCTCGCGGCCCAGGAACCACTGCAGCGCGCAGGTGTTGGCGAGTTGGTCGAGCGCGCTGCCGGAGAGCACCACGGGCTGGTCGCGGTGGCGCAGCGGCACCTTGCTCTCGGTCGGCTCGAACATGCCCCACCAGCGGTAGGGGTGCGCGGACGGCACCAGCGGCCGGCCGTCCTCGTCGGCGAGCCCGGCGAGCCGGGCGAGCCGGCGGGCGGCGGCCTCGCGCAGGGCGGCCGACGCGCGCGGGTCGACCGTGGTGGCGCGCAGTTCGGCGACGAGCGCGGCGACGGCGAGCGGGCGGCGGGGGCGCCCGGTGACGTCCTTGGGTTCGACGCCGAGCTCGGTCAGGAACCGGGACGGCTGGTCGCCGTCGTCGGCCGGTGCCTTGACGGCGGTGACGACGAGCCGGTCACGCGCGCGCGTGGCGGCGACGTAGAACAGGCGGCGCTCCTCGGCGAGCAGCGCGCCCGGGGTCAGCGGCTCGGCGAGTCCGTCCCGGCCGATGCGGTCGGCCTCCAGCAGGGAGCCGCGGCGCCGCAGGTCGGGCCACAGTCCCTCCTGGACACCGGCGACGACGACCAGCCGCCATTCCAGGCCCTTGGAGCGGTGCGCGGTCATGACGCGGACGGCGTCGGGGCGTACCGCGCGGCGCGTGAGGGTGTCGGCGGCTATGTCCTCGGCCTCGGTCTCCTCCAGGAAGTTCAGGGCGCCGCGGCCCCCGGTGCGCTCCTCCGCGCGCGCGGCGGTGGCGAACAGCGCGCACACGGCGTCCAGGTCCCGGTCGGCGTTGCGGCCGGCCGCGCCGCCGCGCCGGGCGGCCCGCTCCAGCCGCGAGGGCCACGGTGTGCCCTCCCAGAGGTCCCACAGGGCCTCCTCGGCCGTTCCGCCGCCCGCGAGGCGCTCGCGGGCCTTGCGCAGCAGCGCGCCGAGGCGCTGTGCCCCGCGCGCGTACGCCGGGTCGTGCACGGCCAGCCGTTCGGGCTCGGCGAGCGCGCGTGTGAGCAGTTCGTCGGACGGGGGCGGCAGGGGGTTGCCCGCGGCCCGCTCCTCCTCGCGCAGGGCACGCCCGAGGCGGCGGAGGTCGGCGGCGTCCATGCCGGCGAGCGGGGAGGCGAGCAGGGTGAGGGCGGTCTCGGTGTCGAGCCAGCAGCCGTCCGGCACGCGTTCCGCGGCGTCCAGGGCCCGTGCCGCGGAGTCGGCGGCCCGTGCTCCGGCGTCGTCGGCCTCCTCTTCGGACTCGACCGACACGGTGTCGGCGTCGGCGGCCTTCCCTTCGGACTCGACGGACACGGTCTCAGCCTCGGCGGCCTTCACCTCGGGCTCGAGGGGCACCGTCTCGGCGTCGGCGGCCTTCCCTTCGGACTCGACGGCCACCGTCTCGGCGTCGGCGTTCCCCCTCGCGGCATCGGCCGGATCCGCCGCGTCCTCGGTGGACGGTCCGCCGTCGTCGCCGCGTCCGGCCTCGCCCTCGTGGCGCCGCGCCTCCGCCGTGGCCACCGCGCGCAGGGCGGTGAGCAGGGGCGCCACCGCCGGCTCGTGCCGCAGCGGCAGGTCGTCACCGTCGATGTCCACGGGGACGCCGGCCGCGGTGAGGGCCCGGCGGAAGGTCGGCAGGCTGCGGGAGCCGGCGCGCACCAGGACGGCCATCTCGCTCCAGGGGACGCCGTCCTCCAGGTGCGCGCGGCGCAGGATGTCCGCGATGTTGTCCAGCTCCGCGCCGGTCGTCGGGTACGTCTGGACCTCGACCCGGCCGCCGTCCCGTACCGGGGCCGGCTCCCGGTGGGCGCGGACCTTATCGGCGGGCAGCCGGGTCAGCGGCATGCGCCGGGTGATCAGACGGGTCGCGGCCAGCAGGGCGGCGCCGGAGCGGCGGGAGGTGCGCAGCACCTCGACGGGTGCGGGGCGGCCGTCCGCGCGCGGGAAGGCGGCCGGGAAGTCGAGGATGCCGTTCACGTCGGCGCCCCGGAAGGCGTAGATCGACTGGTCGGGGTCGCCGAAGGCGACCAGGGTGCGTCCCTGGCCGGCCAGCGCCCGCAGGAGCCGGACCTGGGCGGGGTCGGTGTCCTGGTACTCGTCGACGTACACGGCGTCGTACTGGGCCGCGAGCCGGGCCGCGGTCTCCGGGCGGCGGGCGAGGAGGACCGCGCGGTGCACCAGTTCCGCGTAGTCGATCACGCCCTGGAGGTCGAGGGTGTCGAGGTACTCGGCGAGGAAGGCGGCCGCGGCCCGCCAGTCGGGGCGGCCGATGCGGCGCGCGAAGGCGTCCAGGGCGTCCGCGCCGAGGCCCAGCTCGCGGGTGCGGGCGAGGACGGCGCGGACCTCGTCGGCGAAGCCACGCGTGGTCAGGCAGGCGCGCAGTTCGTCCGGCCAGCGCACATGGGTCAGCCCGAGCCGCTCCAGTTCGGGCTGGCCGGCGAGCAGCTCGCGCACGGCGACGTCCTGCTCGGGGCCGGAGAGCAGGCGCAGCGGCTCGGTGAACCGGTCGCCGTCCTGGTGGGCGCGGACCAGTGCGTAGCAGTACGAGTGGAAGGTGGTCGCCCTGGGCGCGCGGGCGGCGCCCATGCGCAGGGCCATGCGGTCGCGCAGGTCGACGGCGGCCTTGCGGCTGAACGTCAGCACCAGGATCCGGGCGGGGTCGCCGCCCCGGGCGATCCGCGCGGCCACCGATTCGACCAGGGTGGTGGTCTTGCCGGTGCCGGGACCGGCGAGGACGAGAAGCGGTCCCGTCCGGTGATCAACCACGGCGTGCTGCGCCGCGTCCAGACGAGGGGGATCCACGACGGCCGGCGGAGTACGGACGAGTCGGTAAGCGCCACGGCTTCCCTGCCGCACCGGGGGGTGCGGCAGGCGCCTGGTGGAGGAAGAGGAGCTCACGTGATCGGCCGGTCCTGGTGGTTGTGCTGGTGGGCGGGCGGTCACACGTGCGAGGCGGTGGCCGCGGGATGAGCGGGACACGTGCTGCCGACGCTACGCCGCCGCTCCGGGCGGAAGCAGAGCTTCCGATTCTTCCCTCGCGGCGCTCGCGCCTCGCACGTCCCACCCCTCACGAACGTACGGCATGCCACGGACGTCCCCCGTGTCCCCCGAACGGGCCACAGGTCTGCCCTGGCGGCATCCGATGGCGGAAGCTGTCAGGTGTGACCCTCCGCGTCCGTGCCGCCGTCCCATCGGGCCCGTCGCATGTCGAGCCGCGGCAGGTGCCCCTCCGTGCTCCTGCCCGCCTGTTTCAGCGGTGTGCCCTCCGCGCGGTAGTGGCCGAGCGCGCGCAGCTCGTGTCCGGGCAGCAGCACGCCGTCGGAGCGCACCACGCGCCACCACGGGACGGCGCCGCCGTAGAGGGCCATCACCCGGCCCACCTGCCGCGGGCCTCCCTCCTCCAGCCACTCGGCGACGTCGCCGTAGGTCATGACCCGGCCCGCCGGAATCCGCTCGGCGACCTCGAGGACCCGCTCGGCGTACTCCGGCAGCGCGTCCGCATACGCCTCGCGGGCGTCCTCGGCAGGGCTCTGCTCGCTCATTCACCCCATCCTGCCGCACCCCGCAGGCATCCCGGCGGGGTACGCGGGGAACGGTCCCCTCGCCCCCGGGCGGTCCTTCGGGCAGACTGTGCGCCCGCGCATCCGCACCCTGATGCCCTCGTGGGTCGGTGGGGCATGCCACCATCGTGCGGGCGGTGACTGGTGATACGAGACCAAGATGAGACCACGAAGGAGCAGGGCGTGCACCCCGAAGGAGCGGCGGGCACCCCTGACGCCTCCGCGCGCCCGCACACCGCCCGCGCGGGCGAGGGCGGCGCCGGAGCGCACCAGGAGGACACCGGTCCGCGCAAGGACGACCCCCCGCGCGCGGGGGGAGACGACACGGAGGCCGGCGAGACCGCCGTCACGCGCGCGCGGGACGGCGAGGAGGGGGCGCCCGGCCGCGAGGGAGCGCCCTCCGGGCACCCGCCGGGCAACGACGGCGACCCCCACGCCGAGCAGGTGGAGGGCGACGAACCGCTGCTCCCCGCGCGCGTACACCGTCCCTCCGACCTCATGCGGCTCCTGGTGGGCGTGCTCGCCATCGTGGTGCTGCTCGCGATCGCCGCGTTCGCGCACGGCACCACCTCGGGCCTCGAACAGGACATCAACAAGGGCACCGGGCAGGCCCCGGACCTGCTGATCAAGATCGCTGGGCTGGCGTCCAGCATCGCGATCCTGCTGGTACCCGTGGCCTTCGCGATCGAACGGCTGGTCAAACGGGACGGTCTCCGCATCGCCGACGGCGTCCTCGCGGCCGTCCTGGCCCACGGAGTGACGCTCGCCACCGACCTGTGGGTCGCCCGGGCCGCCCCGGACTCGATCCAGGAGGCGCTCACCCAGCCCTCACCGGGCGACATCCACGCCCTGACCGACCCGGTGCACGGCTATCTGGCCCCCGTGATCGCCTACATGTCGGCCGTCGGCATGTCCCGCAGGCCCAGATGGCGCGCGGTGCTGTGGATCGTGCTGCTGCTCGACGCGTTCTCGATGCTGGTCACCGGCTACACGACCCCGTTCTCGATCATCCTGACGGTTCTGATCGGCTGGACCGTCGCCTACGGCACCCTGTACGCGGTCGGCTCCCCCAACGTCCGCCCGACCGGCCAGAACCTGATGGCGGGTCTCAGGCACGTCGGCTTCCACCCGCTCAGCGCGGCCCGTGAGGACGCCACGGAGTCGGAGACCGGCGACCGGGGCCGGCGCTACTTCGTCACCCTGGAGGACGGCCCGCCGCTGGACGTCACGGTCGTCGACCGGGAGCAGCAGGCGCAGGGCTTCTTCTACCGCGCGTGGCGCAATCTGGCCCTGCGCGGCTTCGCCACCCGCTCCAGCCTCCAGTCGCTGCGCCAGGCGCTGGAGCAGGAGGCGCTGCTGGCGTACGCGGCGATCGCGGCGGGCGCCAACGCGCCCAAGCTGATCGCCACCGCCGAACTCGGCCCCGACGCGGTCATGCTCGTCTACGAGCACACCGGCGGACGCACCCTGGACTCCCTGGCCGACGACGAGATCACCGACGAACTGCTGCGCAACACCTGGCACCAGGTGCAGGCGCTGCAGTCCCGTCGTATCGCGCACCGCAGGCTGGCGGGTGACGCGATTCTGGTGGATCGTTCCGGCAAGGTGATCCTCACCGAGCTGCGCGGCGGCGAGATCGCGGCCGGTGAGCTGCTGCTGCGCATGGACGTCGCCCAGCTGGTCACCACGCTCGGCCTGCGGGTCGGCGCGGAGCGTGCCGTCGCCTCGGCGGTCGGGGTGCTCGGCCCGGACGCGGTCGCCGACTGTCTGCCGATGCTCCAGCCGATCGCGCTGACGCGCTCCACGCGCGCGACGCTGCGCCGGCTGGCCCGGGAGCGGGCCCAGCGCGAACGCGAAGCGGTGCTCGAAGCCTCCCGGCAGGACAAACAGGCCCGTCTGGAAGAAGCCTCCGAGACGGCCCCGCCCGCCCAGGAGAAGCCCGACAAGAAAACGGTCCGCGCCGAGCAGCGCGCGGAGAAGCGGGCCATCGACGAGGCCCTGGAAGAGGCCCGCGAGGAGGATCTGCTCACCCAGATCCGGCACCAGGTGCTGCGCATCAGGCCCCAGGCGCCGGTGGAGCCGGCCCGGCTGGAGCGGGTCCGGCCGCGCACGCTGATCAGCTTCATCGCCGGCGCGATCGGCGCGTACTACCTGCTGACGCAGCTCACCCACATCGAGTTCGGCACGCTGTTCGCGCAGGCCCAGTGGGGCTGGGTGATCGCCGCGGTGCTGTTCTCCGCGCTCAGCTACGTCGCCGCGGCGATGGCCCTGCTGGGCTTCGTGCCGGAGCGGGTGCCGTTCCCGCGGACCGTGGCGGCGCAGGTCGCCGGGTCGTTCGTGAAGATCGTGGCACCGGCCGCGGTCGGCGGTGTGGCCCTCAACACGCGCTTCCTGCAGCGGGCGGGCGTGCGCCCGGGCCTCGCGGTGGCGAGCGTCGGCGCGTCGCAGCTGTTCGGGCTCGGCTGTCACATCCTGATGCTGCTGTCCTTCGGCTATCTGACCGGCACCGAGAAGACACCGTCGCTGTCGCCGTCCCGCACGGTCATCGCGGGCCTGCTGACCGTGGCCGTCCTGGTCCTCGTCGTCACCTCGGTGCCGTTCCTGCGGAAATTCGTCGTCACGCGCGTGAGGTCGCTGTTCGCCGGTGTCGTGCCGCGCATGCTCGACGTGCTGCAGCGGCCCCAGAAGCTCGTCACCGGCATCGGCGGCATGCTCCTGCTGACCGCCTGCTTCGTGATGTGCCTGGACGCCTCCATCCGGGCCTTCGGCGACGGCTCGGTGTCGCTGAGCATCGCCAGCGTCGCCGTGGTCTTCCTCGCCGGCAACGCGCTCGGTTCCGCGGCGCCCACCCCGGGCGGTGTGGGCGCGGTCGAGGCGACCCTCACCGTCGGGCTGATCGCCGTGGGCCTGCCCAAGGAGGTCGCGGCCCCCGCCGTGCTGCTGTTCCGGCTGCTGACCCTGTGGCTGCCCGTGCTGCCGGGCTGGCTGGCCTTCAACCACCTCTCCCGGAAGGGAGCCCTGTGAGCGGCCCCCGCCGGGCGGGGTAATGCGGACGGACCGTGCCCCGCGCGGGCCGGCGTGTCTGCCCGCACGATGGAAGCATGGCGAACCCCTCCAGGCCGCGTGCCGCCGCGCTGATCACCACCGCTGCGCTGCTCTCCGCCGTGCTGGCCGGATGCGGCGGCAGCACCGGGGACGGGGATCTCCCGGCGCAGAAACTGGACTGGAAGGACTGCCCGGCGCCGTCCGAGGCGGAGGGCGGCGGCAGCGCCCCGTCCCCGCTGCCGCACGGCGGCGACTGGCAGTGCGCCACCATGAAGGCGCCGCTGGACTGGAGCAGACCGAAGGGCGACACGATCGACATCGCCCTGATCCGCGCCCGGGCCAGCGGTCCCGCGGACAAGCGGATCGGGTCGCTCGTGTTCAACTTCGGCGGTCCGGGCGGCAGCGGCGTCACCACGCTGCCCGCGTTCGCCGGGGACTACTCCAACCTGCGCACCCGCTACGACCTGGTCAGCTTCGACCCGCGCGGGGTCGGCCGCAGCGCGCCGGTGGAATGCGAGAGCAACTCGCAGCTGGACGTGTACTTCCAGCAGGACGCCGTCCCGGACGACAAGGCCGAACGCGACCAGTTCCTCCAGCGCACCAAGCGGTTCAACGCGGCCTGCGAGCGGAACTCCAAGAAGGTCCTCCCGCATGTGCGCACCACGGACGCGGCCCGCGACATGGACCTGATGCGCCAGGTCCTCGGCGACGACAAGCTGCACTACTTCGGCATCTCCTACGGCACCGAACTCGGCGGCGTCTACGCCCACCTGTTCCCCAAGCACGTGGGCCGGGCCGTCCTCGACGCCGTCGTCGACCCCACGCAGACCCCGGAGCAGGGCGCGCTCGGCCAGACCAAGGGTTTCCAGCTCGCGCTCGACAACTTCGCGAAGGACTGCACCTCGAAGACCACGGAATGCCCGATCGGCGACACCGAGCAGGACGTGAAGGACCGCATCGCGAAACTGCTCGCCGATCTGGAGAAGAAGCCGATCCCCGGCATCTTCCCGCGCCAGCTGACCGAGACGGCCGCCATCAACGGCATCGCGCAGTCCCTGTACTCGAAGGACTTCTGGGAGTACCTCACGGAGGGGCTGGAGCAGGCGTACGACGGCGACGGCAAGATCCTCATGCTGTTGTCCGACTCGTTGAACGGCCGCAGCGAGAACGGCGACTACAGCAACCTCCTGGCGGCGAACACCGCCATCAGCTGCTCCGACGCGAAACCGCGCTACACCACGGACGACGTCCAGCGGAAGCTGCCCGAGTTCCGCGCCGCCTCCCCGCTGTTCGGCCCGTTCATGGCCTGGGGCATGCTCAGCTGCACCGACTGGGCGGTGCCGGGCGCCGCCGACCATCCCGACGTCAGCGCGCCGGGTTCGGCGCCCATCCTCGTCGTGGGCAACACCGGCGACCCGGCCACCCCGTACGAGGGCGCGAAGAAGATGGCGGACGCGCTCGGCGAGGGCGTCGCCGTCGAGCTGACGTACAAGGGCCAGGGGCACGGTTCCTACGACAGCAAGAACAAGTGCGTGCAGAGGGCGGTGGACGGCTACCTGCTGGACGGGAAGGTGCCCAAGAGCGGCGCCGTCTGCTCCTGACGGGTCCCCGACGGCCGACGAAAGGGCAGTTCAGAGGGTTATCCACAGGCCGTCTCGGACCGGGCCGGGGGCGCCTACCATGGCGTGAACGCCCGGCGCGGCACGACGCGGCGGGCCTGTCAGGGGGGTGGGCATGAGGCGATTCCTGCGCTGGACCGCCGCGGTGGCGGCAGGGCTGCTGCTCGCCGGCTGCGGCGGTTCGCCGGACGAGGGCGGGCACGGGGGCGAGGGCAAGGGGACCGGCTCCACTCCCCCGCCGGCGCCGCGATCCACCGCCGCGCCGGGTCCGACGGCCCTGCCGTCCTCCCTCACCTCCCAGCGCCTCGGCTGGGGGCGCTGCGAGGCCACCGGGAACGCCTCCGCGCCGGGTGGCGCATGGCAGTGCGCGACGCTCAAGGTGCCGCTGGACTGGTCCGAGCCGGGCGGCAGAACGATCGGCCTCTCCCTCATCCGCGCGCGGGCGACCGGCGATGACCGCATCGGCTCGCTGCTGTTCAACTTCGGCGGCCCCGGCGGCTCGGGCGTGTCGACGATGCCGTACTTCGAGCAGTCCGTCTCCTCGCTCCACGAACGCTACGACCTGGTCAGCTGGGATCCGCGCGGGGTCGGCGGGAGCGAGGGCGTGCGCTGCCGCGGCGACCGGGAGATCGAGGCCGCCGAGGCGGTGGACGCCACGCCCGACACCCCGGCCGAGGAGAAGGCGTACCTCCAGGACGCCGCCGACTTCGGCCAGGGCTGCCGGCAGGCCACCGGACCGCTGCTGGCCCATGTGTCCACCACCGACACGGCACGCGACATGGACCTGATGCGCCAGGTCCTCGGCGACGACGAGCTGCACTACTTCGGCATGTCCTACGGCACCGAACTCGGCGGGGTGTACGCCCACTTGTTCCCCCGGCAGGTGGGCCGGGTGGTGCTGGACGCGGTGGTCGATCCGACCGCGGACACGGTGGGCCACGCCGAGAACCAGGCCCGCGGCTTCCAGCGAGCCTTCGACGACTATCTCGAGTCCACCGGCCAGGATCACGGCCAGGGCTCGCGGAAGGCGGCCGACCTGCTGAAGCGGCTCGACAAGAAGCCGCTGCCGACGTCGTCGGGGCGGAAGCTGACCGAGACGCTCGCGGTCACCGGGATCATCCTGCCGCTCTACAGCGAGTCGAACTGGCCGAGGCTGACCAGTGCCCTCGAGTCGGCGGAGCAGGGTGACGGCTCGGAGCTGCTGGCACTCGCCGACGAGTACAACGACCGCGACGCCTCGGGTCGCTACGGCACGATGACGCACTCCCAGCGGGTCATATCGTGCCTGGACGAGCGACAGCGGCCGACGCCCGCCGAGACGAAGCGACGGCTGGCGGAGTTCGAGCGGATATCGCCGGTGTTCGGGGACTACCTGGGCTGGGACACGGCGGGCTGGTGCCATGACTGGCCGGTGCCCGGTCAGTACGACACCCCGGAGGTCGGCGCGCCGGGTGCGGCCCCGGTCCTGCTGGTCGGCAACACCGGGGACCCGGCCACGCCGTACGAGGGCGCGCGCAGGATGGCCGACGAGCTGGGCCGGGGTGTGGGCGTCGAGCTCACCTGGAAGGGAGAGGGGCACGGGGCGTACGGCAGTGGCAGCGACTGCGTCGACTCCACGGTGGACGCCTACCTGCTGAACGGAACGGTGCCGAAGGACGGCAAGGTCTGCGGCGGCTGAGGAGTCCACCGTGGGAGCCTCGGTCGTCGCCGTCACGGTTCTGTTCACCGGTCACGAATCAGGGCCGATCGTCCCTTGTCATGGCGTGCGTCGAGGAAAAGACTCGTTCCTGCGGCGGTGCCGCTACATGGGGCGCGCGTCCTTCGGCAATTTCGTCCCGCGGCTGGACGGCGGCATCGGCCGTCTGTCGGACGCATGGAAGGTGCAGGCCGGCCGAGGGTCCGGACCGCTCGCCCCGCCACACGGCACGCCTGAAACCGCGTCGCGCGTTCACTCCCGCGCGGCCGGCATTCCCGCGCGTCTTCCGTTGCGCGAGACAGTGGAATGGAGGGCTGGGCCATGTCAGCACAACGCATTCGACGCCTTCTCGCGGTGTACGCGGCCGGCGTCCTTCTGGCCGGCGGTACCGCTGTCGGCGCGGCCGGGTCCGCCGTCGCCGCCCCCGTTCACGAGTCGTCCTACTCCCAGCACTACAACGGCGGCTGCGACGACTGGTGGCGGTGGAGCCACGGCTGCTACCACGACGGCTATTACCACGACGGCTATTACCACGACGGCTACGGCTACGACGGTTATGACCACGACGGAGGCTACGGCCACGACCACGACGGTTACGGCTACTACGGCCACGACGACGACTACGGCTACGGCCACGACGGCTACGGCCACGACGGCTACGACCACGACGGCTACGACCACGACGGAGGCTACGGCGGCTACTACTACGCCTACGACGAGGGGTATGGCGACTGGTGAGACACCGAAGCCCACGGCATCCGACAAGGTCGGAGCCGTGGGCTTCGTCAGTCCCGCTGGTCGGCGGGACCGGTGGTCAGTAGACCGGCTTGTGCGGTTCGATCTGGTTGACCCAGCCGATGACACCGCCGCCGACGTGGACCGCGTCGGCGAAGCCGGCGGACTTCAGGACCGCGAGGACTTCCGCACTGCGGACACCCGTCTTGCAGTGCAGGACGATCTTCCTGTCCTGCGGGAGGCCCTCCAGGGCGCTGCCCATGAGGAACTCGTTCTTCGGGATCAGCTTGGCGCCCGGGATGGAGACGATCTCGTACTCGTTCGGCTCGCGGACGTCGATGATCTCGATGCTCTCGCCTTCGTCGATCCACGCCTTGAGCTGCTTCGGAGTGATCGTGGAGTCGGCCGCGGCCGCCTGGGCCTCCTCGGACACGACGCCGCAGAAGGCCTCGTAGTCGATGAGTTCCGTGACGGTCGGATTCTCCCCGCAGACCGCGCAGTTCGGGTCCTTGCGGACCTTGACCTGGCGGTACTGCATCTCCAGGGCGTCGTAGATCATCAGGCGGCCGACCAGCGGCTCACCGATGCCGGCGAGGAGCTTGATGGCCTCGTTGACCTGGATGGAGCCGATGGACGCGCACAGCACGCCCAGGACACCGCCCTCGGCGCAGGAGGGCACCATGCCGGGCGGCGGGGGCTCCGGGTAGAGGCAGCGGTAGCAGGGGCCGTGCTCGGACCAGAAGACGGACGCCTGGCCGTCGAAGCGGTAGATCGAGCCCCACACATACGGCTTGTTCAGCAGCACGCACGCGTCGTTGACCAGGTACCGGGTCGCGAAGTTGTCCGTGCCGTCGACGATCAGGTCGTACTGGCTGAAGATGTCCATCACGTTGTCGGCTTCCAGCCGCTCCTCGTGAAGGATCACGTTCACGTACGGGTTGATGCCCTTGACGCTGTCACGGGCGGACTCGGCCTTCGAACGGCCGATGTCGGCCTGGCTGTGGATGATCTGGCGCTGCAGGTTCGACTCGTCGACCTCGTCGAACTCCACGATGCCGAGGGTGCCCACGCCCGCGGCGGCCAGGTACATCAGCGCCGGCGAGCCCAGGCCGCCGGCGCCCACACAGAGCACCTTGGCGTTCTTCAGCCGCTTCTGCCCGTCCATGCCCACATCGGGGATGATCAGGTGGCGGGAGTACCTGCGGACCTCGTCTACGGTGAGCTCGGAAGCCGGCTCGACCAGGGGTGGCAGCGACACGGGGACTCCGTTGGTCGGTCAATCACTACAGTTGTTCTCCCCGTAACACTGCCACGCCCTTCTTCATTCCGAGACACCCGTTCCGACTCGCGAGACGATTTCGTCCCAGTAGCCGGGCATCGTCTCCCAGGGGTCGACGCGTCCGCCCCCGTCGGTGCGGTCCGTGAAGTAGATCGTCGCGGCTCCCTGCCAGCGGGCTATCCGCAGCGCCTCGTCCAGATGCCCCCGGGGCACGCTGTGCACGAAGTGGCAGAACCGGTCCGCGGGGTGGTCGGCGGTCCACTCGGCCACCTGCGACCAGCGGTAGTCGGACCAGGAACCGGCGAAGGTCACGAGCTGGTCGGCGATCTCGGCGTAGCCGGGGTGCGGGTGGCGGCCGTGGCCGAGGACGACGCGGGCGGTGTCGCTGACCGCCCGCAATGCGGTGATCGCACGGCGGACCTCGGGCAGCTCGGTGCGCTCGACGGGGCAGCGGTCCAGCAGGAAGCCGTCGACGCGGTACCAGTCGAGATGCCGGTGGGCGTCGGAGAGCAGGTCGCCGAGGGCGCGGGCGCCGTAGGTGAGGTCCAGGTGGCCCAGGACGCGGACGCCCGCCGCGCGCAGCCGGGCCGCGGCCTCCAGGCAGTGCGGGTCGGGGCGGCTGCCGGGCCCGGCGGCGACGTCGAGGACCACCCAGTCCAGGGGGGTGCCCGGGCGGGCCAGTTCGGCCCACTGGGCGGGGGCGACGAGCGGGTGGGCGTAGCCCGGGACGCCGAGCGCGGTGCGGACGCCGGTGCTGGTGGCGTCGGCGGTGGTGCTGGTCAGATGCGGCATGCCGCCTCCATCCAGATGTCGGCCAGGGATTCCTCGAGGTTGATGCGGGGCCGCCAGCCGAGCCGGTCGCGCGCGGTGCGGACGTCGGCCTGCTGCCAGCTGCCGCAGCCGTCCGGGTAGGGGTACGCCACCTGGCCCGCGTGCTCGGCGTCGGCCCGGGGGTGCCCGATGGCGGCGCGCAGCGGTCCGGGCGGCGCGTCGAGCTCGTGGAGGGCACCGCCGTATCCGGCCACGCGTGCGAGGACGGCGGCGGCGTCCCTGAGGCGCACGGCACGGCCGGAACCGATGTTGATCACGCCCTGTGCGGCGGAGAGCGAGGCGGCGTGCACGGCCCGCGCGACATCGCGTACGTCGACGAAGTCGCGCTGGACGCCGAGGCCGCCGAGCTTGAGTTCGCCGTCGCCGGACTGCATGGCGCGGCGCATGGCCTCGGCGAGCCGGCCGAGCGGGGAGCCGGCCGGGGTGCCGGGGCCGGCCGGCGAGAAGACGCGCAGGACGACCGCGTCCAGGCCGGAGCCGAGTACCAGTTCGGTCGCGGCCAGCTTGCTGACGCCGTACGGGCCGCCGGGGCGCGGTACGGCGTCCTCGGCCGTGGAGGAGCCGGGCTGGCTGGGGCCGTACTCGGAACCGCATCCGATCTGGACCAGACGGGCACCGCAGCCGCTGCGGCGCAGCGCCTCGCAGACGGTGGCCACGGCGACGGTGTTGTGCCGGGTGAGTTCGCGGGCACCGCCGCGGGTCGCGCCGGCGCAGTTGACGACGACCCCGGGGTGGACCGCGTCGAGGAAGCGGGTGAGCGCACCGGGGCTGCCGGTGGCGAGGTCGAAGCGTACGTCGGCGTCGTCGCCGCGGCCGAGCGCGGTGAGCTGGACGGCCGGGTCGGCGAGCAGGCGGTCGGCGACGAAGCGGCCGATGAATCCGTTGGCTCCGATCAGCAGGACTCTCATCGGGCGGCTCCCGGGGTGTGCGCGCCGGTGGTACCGGCCGTTTCGACGTCTCCTGCGGCCGCTCCGGGCGCTCCGGCGGTTCCGGTGGTTCCGGGCGCTCCGGGTCGGGAGGTGGTCATCTGGTCTTCTCCTTCAAAGGGGTGGTGCGGGTGCCCGAAGGCGGTGGGTGGGGCCGGTGGGCGGAGGGTTCACTCGGGTGCTCCCGTGGGGGCGTGGGCCGAGGCCCGGGTGAGGGTGCGGCCCGCGTGCCACAGCAGGGCCAGGGCCGCGGCGCCGCAGGCGAGGGCCGGTACGGCGGCTTCGCCCCAGGCGTCGACGAGGGTCTCGACGGGCACGGCCAGGAAGGCGCAGCCGGGCAGCCGGCCGGCCACCGGCAGGGCCAGGGACGCCGCCTCCACGGCCACCGCGGCACCCAGTGCGAGGGCGGGGGCATGCCGGTGGCGGTGCACGGTGAGCAGGCGGGCGAGGAGGAGCAGGGCGCCGAGGGTGAGGGCCTGCGGGTAGGCCGCGGGCTCGCGCAGGGCGGTGCCGGAGACTGCGAGCAGTACGCCGAGGGCGCTCAGGAACGCGGCGAACGCGCCGAGCAGCAGCGGCCTGGCGGCGGCCGTGAAGTCCTCCAGGCCCCGGCTGCCGGCGAGTCTGCGCCGGGCGCCGGCGGAGAGCAGGCGGGCGGACCAGGCCGCGGGGGCGCAGGCCGCCAGGAGTGCCAGGGCGGGCGCGGTGGTCGTGGGCCAGGGGCCGTCCGGGGCTCCGGTGGGCAGGGCGTCGGGCCCACCCGTCAGCACGGCGCGGAGGAGGCCGTCACCGACGAGGGCGTAGGCGAGCAGCCAGAGCGTCCACGTGCGCGTGCCGATCGCGGTCCGCCACGCGCGCGTGCCGGGCGGGCCGGCGAGCGGGCCGTGGCGCAGGACCGCGCGGACGGCGAGCGCGACGGCGACTAGGCCGGCGGCGGCCACCAGCGGCCGGGTGTCCCCATGGGTGAGGCGCAGCCCGGTCACCGTGGCCGTGCCGAGCGCTCCGGGCAGGAGGGTGAGCAGCAGCCGGCCGAGGCGGACACGGGGCACGGGCAGCGGGCGGGGCTCCGGGCACGGCTCGGCGTGCCGGGGCACGCGCGCGTACAGCTCCTCGGCGAGCGAGAAGACGTCACGGTGGCGGAAGCGGGCGGCCGTCCGGTCGGTGACCCCGTGCGCCTCCAGCCCCGCGGCGATCTCCAGCGGGTCCACCGCCCGCTCACACAGTTCACGGTGCCGGTGCAGCAGGGCCTTCACCGGGTCCACGGACGCCCGCCGGGGGCCGACGGCCCGTTTCCGCCCGGCCGATGGAACCGGCCCCGCGTCGTCGGCGGTGCGGCTGTCCAGTTCGCTCATCGTGCCCCCTCGGCGGTCGCCAGCGGGGTGGCGCGGACCGGGGCCGACGTGGCCCAGCCGGGGATGCCGCGGGGCAGGGCGCGGGCGGTGGAGTCGGTCCAGCGGCCGGGGACGCGGGACTCGGCGGGGGCCGCGAAGGGCAGCGGCTCGCCGGACTCGTCCAGGACGACCCGGCGCACCGGGCTGTGCGAGACGATCTCCAGGTAAATGCCGTGAAATGCCGTGATGTTCTGCTCGACGGTGAACAGTTCGAGCGCCCGGGCACGCGCGGCGGCTCCGAGACGCTCACGGCGCTCGGGGTCGCGCAGCAGCGCCACGCACGCCTCGGCGAGCGCCCGGGGGTTGCGCGGGGGCACGACCAGTCCGGTGCCGCCGATGACCTCCACGACCGCGCCCACGTCCGTGGACACGGTGGCCCGGCCGCAGAACATGGCCTCGACCAGGCCGATCGGGAAGCCCTCCACGACGCTGGAGAGGACGACGACGGCGCCGGCGGCGTACGCCTCGGGCAGCGTCGGGACCTCCGGGGCACCGATCTCCTCGAAGGAGACGGGGTTGTCGCCGACGGCGTGCGCGCCCTCCGCCTCGTCCGGGAAGAGCTGTGCGGCCAGCGCCCGGCAGTGGCCGAGGTAGGCCGCGCCCTCGGCGCCGGAGGGGGCGCCCACGATCCGCAGGCGGGCCTCGGGCTCCTCCTTGCGCACCTCGGCGAAGGCGTGCAGCAGGGACACCAGGTCCTTGGCGGGTTCGACGCGCCCGACCCAGACCAGCGTGTCCGGATCGGCCCGGTCCGGGGACTCGCCGACCTCGGTGAAGCGGCCCGCCTCCATGCCGGGGTACACCGTGCGGATCCGGGCGCGGTCGGCACCGCACCGTTCCTGCCAGCGGCGGGCGTGGGCGTTGCCCGGGGTGAGGATCTCGGCCGCGCGGTAGACCTCGGCGGCGAGCCGGCCGTGGAAGGCGCCGAGCAGGGCGCGGACCGCGGGGGCGGCGGCGTCGGGGCCGAGGGTCAGGTAGTGCGAGCGGAGCCGCACGCCGTACTCGGTGACGAGCAGCGGTACGCCGGAGAAGTGCCGGGCGAGCAGTCCGCAGAGGGCGGCGGGACCGCCCGCGGTGGCGTGGCTGAGGTCGGCCGCGCCGAGTGCGTCGTCGTCGTACCAGTCGAGCGAGAGGGGGCGCAGGGCGCGTTCGAGGTGTGCGGCGACGGCGAGCAGGTCGGGTACGCGCGCCTCGCGCGCCGTGCGCAGCGCACGGGGGGCGCGGCAGGCACGCTCCAGGGTGCGTACGGCCGTGTCGGAGCGCAGGGCGCCGACGAGTCCGCCCTCCTCGCGGGCGAGTTCGGCGAGCCCGTACAGCGCGCTGCCGAAACGGTCCGCCAGGTCACCGGACACGCCTTGGGTACCGGCGGCCCCGTGACCGTCCCCGGCGGGACCGGCCCCGTCGCCCGCATCCGCCCCGAGCCCCTCGGTCCGGACTCCGCCGCGCCCCGGCCCCCCGTGGCCGCCCCCGCCGGAATGGGAACCGGGTTCGCCGGCCGTGCCCGAGGCGTCCCCGGCGCAGACCGCCGCCACCAGTTCCCCGTAGTACTCGGCGAAGCGCCGGCGTGCGCGCCGTCCGTGGGCGACCCCGTCGTCCTCGGCCGTCCACAGCGGCGCGGTCCGCACCCGGCGGACCTGCGGTGGGAGCGGAACGCAGCCGTCGGCCTCCTGGCGCCGGCTGCGGCTGAGCGCGTAGACGTCGAACTCGTGCCGCTCGAGCCCGCGCACGAGCCGGTCGCACCAGAGCCCGGCGTCACCGCTCACATACGGATAGCCACCCTCGGTCAGCAGTCCTATGCGCACGTGTGCACCCCCGTTCTCCCGTCTGGGGAGCCGCCGTTGTCCCGGCGGCTCGCAGCGGGATGAACGTAAGGGGACAAGGCGGTGGTGCGACGGACGGTTGTCCATCGCACCACCAAAAGGGGTGAACGGTCGTAACTTTCGCGTGCGGGTGACGTTCGGTCGCGCTAAGGATCGGAGGGTGATCGCACGATCGCGAAACGTTACGCCACCCGGGTGCGGGTTCCCTGGGCCGGAAGCCCGGCCGCTGCCGGTTCGCGCCGGGCGGCGCGGCGGCGGGCCGCCAGCTCCGGGTCGAGCGCGGGTACGGCGGCCAGCAGCTGCCGGGTGTACGGCTCGCGCGGGCTGTCGTAGACCTCGTCGGCGGGCCCGTACTCGACGAGCCGGCCGCGCCGCATCACCGCGACCCGGTCGCTGACCTGGCGGACTACGGCGAGGTCGTGCGCGATGAAGACCAGCGCCAGGCCGAGTTCACGCTGGAGCTCGCCGAGCAGGGCGACCACCTGCGCCTGGGTGGTGACGTCGAGCGCCGAGACGGGCTCGTCGCAGACGATGACGCGCGGCTCGGCGGCGAGCGCCCGCGCGATACCGATGCGCTGGCGCTGTCCGCCGCTGAACTCGTGCGGGTAGCGGTCGTAGTGCGCCCGGTCCAGGCCCACGCGTTCCAGCAGTTCCGTCACGCGTCCCCGGATGCGTGACTCGTCGCGTTCCCCGCGCGCGCGGAGCGGGTCGGCGATGGACTCGCCCACGCCGCGGCGGGGGTTGAGGGAGGAGACGGGATCCTGGAAGACCATCTGCACGGCCGGGTTCACACCGGTGTGCGGGCGCCCCTCGTAGCGGATGCCGCCCGCGGTCGGCTCCAGCAGCCCCACCAGCATGCGGCCGAGCGTGGTCTTGCCGCTGCCGCTCTCTCCGACCACGCCGAGGGTCTCCCCGCGCCGGACGGTCACGGAGACGTCGTCCACCGCCGCGAACGCGCGCTTGCCGCGCCCGAACTCGCGCCGCACGCCGGTGGCCTCCAGCACGACCTCGTCGGTGGCCGGTGAGCCGGTCCGGCGGGCGTCGACGCGCGGGACGGCGTCGAGCAGCCGGCGCGTGTACGCCTCGGCGGGCTCGGCGAGGACCGCGCCGACCGGGCCGCGCTCGACGGCCCTGCCGTGCCGCATGACGAGGATGTCGTCCACGCTCTCGGCGGCCACGCCCACGTCGTGGGTGACGAGGAGCAGGCCCATGCCGGTCTCCGCGCGCAGCGCGTGCAGCAGATCGAGGATCTGGGCCTGGACGGTGACGTCGAGGGCGGTGGTCGGCTCGTCGGCGATCAGCAGGTCCGGCTCACAGGCGAGGGCCATGGCGATGAGGGCGCGCTGGCGCATGCCGCCGCTGAACTCGTGCGGGCGGGACCGGGAGCGCCGTCGTGCGTCCGGGATCCCGACCCGCTCCAGCACCTCGACGGCACGCGCGCGTGCGGCGCGGCGTGACACGCGCGTGTGGACGCGGTGGACCTCGGCGATCTGGTCACCGATCGCGTAGTACGGGTCGAGCGAGGACAGCGGGTCCTGGAAGACCATGGCGGCCCCGGCCCCGCGCAGCCGGCGCAGTTCCTCGTCGGAGGCCGCCTGGACGTCGGTGCCGGCCACCCGCACCGAGCCGCCGACCCGGGCTCCGGTGCCCCGGTGCAGGCCCAGCAGGGCGCCCGCGACCGTGGACTTGCCGGAGCCGGACTCGCCGACCAGGGCGAGGGCGGCTCCCTTCGCCAGGCTGAAGGAGAGCCCGTCGACGGCGCGCAGGTCACCGAACTCGACGGTCAGGTCCGCCACTTCCACCAGGCTCATGCGAGCACCACCCGTCGGTCGGCCACCGCGTACAGGACGTCCGCGACGGCGTTGGCGAGGACCACGAAGAAGCCGATGACCAGGACCATGCCGACGACCACCGGCAGGTCGACGACCTTCACCGCGTGCACCAGCTCCTGGCCGATGCCGGGCAGCCCGAAGAGGGTCTCGGTGAGGACGGCGCCGCCGACGGCCGAGCCGAAGGTGACCGCGTTGAGGGCGATCACGGAGGCCGTCGCGCCGCGCAGCGCGTGCCGGGCGATCAACGCGCGCTCGGCGACGCCGTACGCGCGGAACGTACGGATGTGGTCCTCGGCCAGCGTCTCCAGCATCGACGCCCGGGTCATCCGGGCGAAGTTGGCCGCCTCGATGAGGGCCAGCGACAGCCAGGGCAGCAGCAGGTTCCACGCCCACTGTTCGGGGTCGTCGGTGAAGTTCACGTACTGCGGGAAGGGCAGCAGCTGCAGTTCGCCGCAGACGACGATCATCAGGACCAGGCCGATGACGAAGACCGGCGTGGCCACGCCCGCCAGCGTGACCGCGGTCAGCAGGCGCTCGGAGAGCCGGCCGCGCCGCCAGGCGGACAGCACGCCCGTGCCGACGCCGACCAGCAGCCAGATCACCATCGCGCCGATCACCAGCGAGAAGCTCACCGGCAGCTTGGCCAGGATGATGTCGGTGACCTGCTGGTCGGTCTGGTACGACTGGCCGAGGCAGGGCGCCGCGCAGTGCTCCACGGAGGTGCCGGTCGAGAAGTCCTGGCCGACGAAGAGCCCCTGCAGGAAGTGCCAGTAGCGCACGTACAGCGGATCGTCGAGATGGAGCTGCTGGGACACCTGGTGGACCTGGGCCGGGGAGCAGCGCGGGCCGCAGGTGATCTGGGCGACGTCGCCGGGGGTGACGTAGAAGACGACGTAGATGATCACCGAGAGCACGAACAGGGTGATCACGGCGCCGGCGATGCGGCGCAGGACGAAGCCGGTGAAGCCGTTCACGCCCGGTCCTCCTTCTTCACCACGGCCGCGTCCGGGGCCGGTACGGCCTTCGCCGCGGCAGCATCGGATCCCGGTACGGCCTTCGCCGCGGCAGCATCGGATCCCGGTACGGCCTTCGCCGCGCGGGCCTCCCGTCTGCGTCCGGTGCCGACGCGCAGGCGGGAGGCGGCGCGCGGGTCGAGGGCGACGCGGACGCCGTCGCCGAGGACGGTCATCGCGAACACGGTCAGGAACAGGGCGAGGGCGGGCAGCAGCAGGTACTGCGGGGCCGCCTGGTACCAGACGTCGGCCGAGGTGAGCATCTGTCCCCAGGAGGGCGTGGGCGGCTTCACGCCGACGCCCAGGAAGGACAGGGCGGCCTCGGCGCTGATGTTCTGCGGGATCAGCAGCGCGGCGTACGTGATGACCGGCGCGGCCAGGCCCGGCAGCAGTTCGCGCACGGCGGTCCGCCAGGTGCTCCAGCCGCTGAGCCGGGACGCGGAGACGTAGTCGAGGTTCTTGAGGGCGAGGGTCTGCGCGCGCACCATCTTCGCCGTCGTGCTCCAGCCGGCGACCAGGGAGATGATCAGCGCGACGAGGACGGGCCGCGGAAAGCCGCTGGGCACGATGGCCAGCAGCGCCAGAGCCATGATCATCAACGGCATCGAGATGAAGATGTCGGTGATGCGGCTCAGGATCAGGTCGACCCAGCGGTTGCCCAGTCCGGCGGCCACGCCCATGGCGACGCCGAGGACGACCTGCACCAGGGTGGCGCCGAGCGACACGCCGAGCGAGACCCGTGCGCCGTAGACCAGCCGGGCGAACATGTCGCGTCCGGTCTGCGGTTCGACGCCCAGCCAGTGGTCGGCGCTCGCGCCGCCGAAGGAGCCGATGGGCACGCCTCCCCGCGCGGAGTCGATCAGGGTGGGGTGGTAGGTGGTGGGGTCCTGGCCCTCCAGGGCGGTGAGCAGCGGCGCGGCGAGCGCGACCAGGACGAGCAGCGCGACGACGGCCGCGGCGACCAGCGCGGCGCGCTGCGCCCGCAGCCGCCGCCAGAACTGACGTGCCCCCGAGGCCGCCGGGACGGAGGTACCCGTCCCGGCGGTCTCGACGGCGGCAAGTGCCTCGCTCACGGTGCTACTTCACCGCGACCTGGGAGATGTCCAGGACGCCGGTCCAGTCGCTGATGACGACGTTCTTGACGTCCTTGCCGTACAGGCGCTTGTAGACCGGGTGGAACAGCGGCACGACGAGGGCCTTGTCGCCGATCTTCTTGTCCAGTGCACCCCACCGCTTTGCGGCGGCGTCGAGATCGGTCAACTTGTTGATCGCGTCAATCTCGCCATTGACCGTCTTGTCGTTCAGCAGGCCCGTGTTGAAGTTGGCGCCGTCCTTGACGATCTGCCGGCCGTCGAAGATGGGGGCGAGGAAGGGGCCGCCGGAGGGCCAGTCGGCACCCCAGTGGGCGAGGAAGAGGCCCGGCTCGGTCTTCACACCGTGGATCTTGTCCCGGTAGTCGTTGTCCTCCAGGCCCTGCAGCCTGACCGTGATGCCGGCCTTCTTGAGCGCGTCCTGGAGGGCGGTGGCGATCTCCGGGCTGGTCTCGAAGTTCTTGTCGTTGGAATGCGTGAGCGTGACGGTCAGCCCGTTCTTGTAGCCGGCCTGCTCCAGCAGCTTCCTGGCCTTCTCCGGGTCGCCGGCCCGGCCCGCCGGGAACGGGTCGTAGGGCGTGTAGCCGAAGGACTTCTGGTTCGGCAGGAAGGTGGTGGCGGGCTCGGCGAGGGCGCTGCCGCCGGCCGCGTTGACCACGGAGGAGCGGTCGACGGCGTAGGCGACGGCCTGGCGCACCTCGGGGTTGTCGAACGGCTTCACGGTCGGGTTGAACGCGAGGTAGTTCGTGTAGCCGAAGTGGCCGGTGCCCACGCGCGCGGCCAGTTCCTTGTCGCCGCTGACCTTGGCGAGTTCGGCCGGGCCGAGGTTGGTGTCCGTGGTGACGGCTGCGGCGTCCGCACCCTGGGACGCGGACAGCCGCTGGTTGATCACCGAGGAGTCGAGGCCGGAGCGCACGTCGATCGTGTCCGGGTACGCCTTGCGCTCGGCGTCGGTCGCGGCCGACCAGTTCGGGTTGCGCTCCAGGACGAGGTGCTCGCCGTCGTTCTCGTTCTTGACGACCTTGTAGGGGCCGGACGAGACCGGGTGCGACTCGTACTTGGTTCCGGTGTCCTTGCTCTTGGGCACCGGGGTGAACTGCGTCTGCGTGGCGAGGAACGGGAACTCGCCCTCGGGCTTGTTCAGGTGGAAGACGATGGTCCGGGCGTCCGGCGTCCCGATCGACGACAGGCCCTTCCGGTCCTTGTACGGCCCCTGGTAGCCGGCGGCACCGACCAGCCAGTCGCGCAGGTAGGGGGCGCCGCCGGAGAGTTCGGGGGCGAAGGAGCGCTCGATGCCGTACTTGATGTCGGCCGAGGTGATCGGCGTACCGTCCTCGTACTTGAGCCCCTTCTTGAGGGTGTACGTCCACACGGTCGCGTCCTTGTTGGGGCGCCCGGTGTCGGTGGCGAGGTCCGGGACGACCTCGGAGCCGGCCGCGCCGTTCTCGCGGTTGCGGGTGGTGAGGGTGCGGAAGACGAGCGAGGGAACGTTTCCGCCGCCGGAGGTGTACAGCCGCGCGGGGTCGAAGTCGGCCTGCGGCTCGGAGTTCAGGACCGTGAGTGTGCCGCCCTTGTGGGGCGTGGAGTCGCCACCGGAACCCTTGGCATCGTTGTCCTTCGGACCGCAGGCGGCGACGCCCGCTGCCACGACCAGGCTGACGGATGCCGCTGCCACACGGCGCGCGCGGACGGACGATTGACGCATCGGAATGACGACCTCTCGGGGTGACGTGTCGGGTTGATCGAGAGTTGATCGAGGGTTTCTCGAAGGCTTCTCGAAGGGATTCTCGACAGGTGAGACATGTGGACGAGGAATGAGACGGCTGCGGGCAGACGTCGGCCCCGGCGTCGGGTCGTCGAAAGGTCCGTGACACGGTCACGGACACAAAGAGGGAAAGAAGTCGCGACGCGAACGCCTGGGAGGCGGCGTCAGCGACAGTGGATGTCGGCCACGCAGAGTGCGGTCACGCCGATGAGCGCCAGCTCGATGGAGGCGCTCGAAGGGACGGCATGACTGGACCACATGCGCAGAAATATGAACGACCATGCGGGCTCATGTCAATGTGACATAAGCGGGGTCCGTCAACTCGTGGGATAGGGCCACGGGTTGGGACGGCAGTGGATTCCGTCGTGGTTCAGGAACTTCGTCTGCTGCTGCATGACGGGTGCCAGCGCGCCGTCCTTCTGGCAGGTGACGTGCCCGTTGCCGAGCCGGTGCCCGACTTCATGGTTGATCAACATCTGCCGGTAGGCATGGATCCGGTCACCGTAGGTCGTGCTGCCCTGGGCCCACCGGTACGCATTGATCATGACGCGTTCGGTCGCGGCCGAGTCGCAGGAGACGTTGTCCTCCGTGGTGTCCAGGCCGGACTTGGCGCACCACTTGGCGGTGGTGCCTGGGCTGGCCAGGGTGATCACGAAGTCGGGCTTGCCGGAGGAGACGCGCTCGAAGGTCCGGGCACCGCCGTGTGCCCAGCTGCGCTTGTCGTTGAGGGTCTTCTGCACGGCCTCGGCGAAGAGCACGCCGTCCAGTCCCAGCCCCTGCTCGACGTCGACGCGGTACCGGTACCGCTGCCCGGTGCCGGGCGCCTTGTCGTCTCCGGGCACGGCGTCGAACTTCCCCGGCCCGGTCAGCTTGGCGCCCAGCGGGTACGTCTTGCTCATCTTCTGGTCGTACGTCAGAGCCACCGCGCCCGGCACGGCGGAGGGCGTCGGCGCGCCGGAGGTCCCCGGGCCGGGGGCCTGGCCGGTGGCCGACCGCGACTGCTCGTCGCCCTCGGCCCGCCCCTTGGTCACCTGCCCGGCGACGACCACGGCGAGCACGGTGGTGACGGCGGCGGCCGCGATACCGGTGAAGGCCCATCCCTTGGTGCCGCCGCGCTGCGCGGGAACGGCCACCCCGTCCGCGCCCCCGTCCGCCGCGACGCCGTCCGCCCGCGGCGCCTCGGCCGGCCGGCCGTCGGTGGGACGCGTCCGGCCCTCGCCGGCCGCGCGCGCACCGGTGTCCCCGGGCTTCCGGGTGCCGGCGCCCTCGAAGGCGTCGAGGTAGTCCTGCCGGGGTCCGGAGCCGCGCCCCGGACCGTCCGGCCCCGCCTGCCGCTGCCGCGGCAGTACCACACCGGGCCCCCCGGTACCGGCCGCACGGCCGGTGAACCGTCCCCAGCCGCCACCGGCCTCCCGCTGCTCGGGGTGCCCGCTCCGCGCGGGGGTCCCGTCCGGGAGCCTGGGCACACCGTGCGCGGGGGTCCCGTCGGGAAGCCTGGGCACACCGCGCGCCGGGGTACCCCCGGGAGTCCCCGGCGTCCCGCGCGAGGGAGTGCCGTCGGGAAGCCCGGGCCCGGGTGTGCCGTGCGCCGGAGTGCCGTCCGGCTGCCGGGACGCACCGTCCTTCCGGTCGTCGGCGCGTGCGCCCCGCCGGGCCCCCGGGATGCGCTGGTTCCCCCGGTTCGCGTCTATGTCGGCGGACTCGGTCTTCGGAGCCGGTCCGCGGCGGCTGTGTCGTCCCACCCCGGCCCTCAGCTCCCCGCACCCACGGCCGCGGGCGCGGCGCCCTCGGCGGAGCCGGCCGTCTGTGCCAGGAGTTCCCGGAAGGCGTCGGCCACCACGTCGGGGTACTCCATCATCGCCACGTGCCCGGCGTCCGGCAGGGACAGCAGCCGGGAGTCGCGGAAGGCGCGGGCCGCCTTGCCGGCCATGCGGAAGCCGACCAGCTGGTCCCGGCCGCCGTAGATCAGCAGGGTCGGGGAGAGCACCCGCTCGGCCTGGCGCCACAGCCCGTGCTGTCCGCCCAGGGTGTAGGCGTTGACGATCCCGCGCGCGGAGCGTGCCATGGCATCCCAGAAGTACGGCAGTTGCTGCCGCCGCTCCAGCTCCTCCACGGCGTGCCGGAAGGCCTCCGGCGGGACCCGGCCGGGGTCGCCGTAGCAGAGCCCCATGACGCCGCGCACCCGCTGCTCGGCCGTCCACTCCCTGGTGAGCCGGGTGAAGAGGGCGGCGATCCCGGGCACGCCGAGCAGCCCCGTGGGCACCGCGGTGCGCTGGACGCGCAGCTCCGGCAGGGCGGGCGAGACGAGCGTGAGCGTGCGGACGAGGTCCGGGCGTACGGCGGCCACGCGCGTGGCGACCGCGCCGCCCAGCGAATTGCCGAACAGGTGCACCGGGCCGCGGCCGGCGGCGTCGAGATGGCGGATCACCGCGCGCGCGTGACCGGTGACGGAGTAGTCGCCGTCGTCCGGGGGCGGTGAGTCGCCGAAGCCCGGCAGGTCGACCGCCTCGCTGTCGACGACGCCGTCCAGCTCGGCCATCAGCAACGACCAGTTCTGCGAGGAGCCGCCCAGCCCGTGCACGTACAGCGCGGGCGGCAGGTCCTCGCGCGCGGGGCGCCGGGAACGGATCGACAGGGTGACGCCGGGCAGGCCCACGGACCGCAGCCGCTCGCCCTCGCCGACCCGGACGGGCGCCACCCGGGGGAGCACACTTGCGGCCGGCACGGACGGCGACTCGGTCGAAGACATGCGGCAATGTTACGAGGTGATCACGTCCAGGTCGGTGTGTTCGCCGTCACAGAGTGAACCGGCCGCGGCCGGAGAACCGGGGCAGCGAACAGGCCGGACGGCATGGCGTCCGGATCAGCTGTCTCCTAGGCTCGTACAGAGGGCACCCTCGTGTGGCCCCTGCTGCTTCCAGGGACGTTCGTAGGAAGGGAGCCCACCATGGCATATGACCCGACCGAGCCCGACGCGTTCGAGGACCTCGACGACCCGGCGGCCGACGTGGCACCGGAGATCGACGTCGAGGCGCCCGAGGTGGACGCCGTCGAGCAGCACGCCGACATCGCTCCGGACCGCGACGACCCGCTGACGGACGTGGACCCGGACCGGGGAAGCGAGGGCGATCTCATCGAACAGGCGCGCGTGGTCTCGCTCGACGAGGACGACTACCGCTGACCTCACGGGACCCGTCCGGCCGCCCCTGGGGCGCCGCACGGCTTTCGCCGTCGTCCGGTACGTGAAATTCTGCGCTCGCACCGCGCACACCACGGTTACCGAAAAGTACGATGGCCGCGCGGCCGACACCGCAAGTGGACGACTTTGGGAGGCGGCGTGACAGCCATCGAGCAAACTGAGGCAGCACGCCCGCGCGGCACCCGTCTGCCGCGCCGAGCCCGGCGGAACCAGTTGCTGGGTGCCGCTCAGGAGGTTTTCGTCGCGCAGGGCTACCACGCGGCGGCGATGGACGACATCGCCGAGCGGGCCGGTGTGAGCAAGCCGGTGCTGTACCAGCACTTCCCCGGCAAGCTGGACCTCTACCTCGCGCTGCTGGACCAGCACTGCGAGTCGCTGATCCAGGCGGTGCGCGGTGCCCTGGCGTCGACGACCGACAACAAGCAGCGCGTGCGGGCGACGATGGACGCCTACTTCGCGTACGTGGAGGACGACGGCGGGGCCTTCCGGCTGGTCTTCGAGTCCGACCTGACCAACGAGCCCGCGGTACGCGAGCGCGTGGACAAGGTCACCAACGAGTGCGCCGAGGCGATCTGCGACGTCATCGCCGAGGACACCGGTCTCTCGCGCGCGGAGTCGATGCTGCTCGCCTCCGGACTCGGCGGCCTCGCCCAGGTGGTCGCCCGCTCCTGGCTGCACAGCGACCGCAGCGTCCCGCGCGACCAGGCGGTGCAGCTGCTGACCTCGCTGGCCTGGCGGGGCATCGCCGGATTCCCGCTGCACGGCACCGAGCACCACTGAACTCGGCTCGGCGCCGGTCTGTTCCCGCACGGTGTTCGCTCCTGGCGTTCCGTCCCGCAGCGTGTACGTCCCCTCACCGGGCTAATGTGTGCGGAGTACGGCGCGGAAGATCGCGCACATCACTGACCGTCGGAGGGACATAGCCGTGGAGGTCAAGATCGGCGTGCAGTACGCGCCCCGCGAGATCGTTCTGGAGAGCGGTCAGAGCGTCGAGGAGGTCGAGCGCCTGGTGAGCGAGGCGCTGACCGGGAAGACGCAGCTGCTGAGCCTCCAGGACGAGAAGGGCCGCAAGGTCCTGGTGCCGACGGACCGTCTGGCGTACGTGGAGATCGGCGAGCCGACCGTGCGCAAGGTCGGTTTCGGCACGCTCTGAGCCGAAGTCGCGAAGGGCCCGGCGGCCGTGTGCCGCCGGGCCCTCGCGCGTGTTCGCGCACACATACGGAGCACAACTCCCCCACAGCCAAGGATTGCAATCCGCAGGTCACGGGTATGACGGGCTACGACCGTCGAGCCAGACCGGCCGTGGGAGGGACCCCCGACATGATCCTGGAAGCACTCGGCTCCGCCGTGCTCGGTCTGATCCTTGCCTGGGCGGCGGCGCACCGCCTCGCCCATCGGCTGCCGGCCCGCCCGCTGGTGTTTTCGACGGGCGTCGCCGGAGCCCTCTTCGGTGACTTCGTCACCCGCACCGCCCTGGGCCCCGGCACGGCCCTCTTCAGCCTCCTGGGTGCCGCGATCATCGCGGTGGCGTCCCTGTCGCTGCTGCTCCGGCCGACGGGCCGCCTGCGCCGACGATCATTGACGGCGTAGCCGCGGAGCGCTACGCGGCGAGGCCCAGCGCGGCCATCCGCTTGGTGTGCGCCTCGGTGATCCGCGAGAACATCCTGCCGACCTCGGCGAGATCGAATCCGTCGGCGACGCCCCCGACGAGCATCGTGGACAGCGCGTCCCGGTCGGCGACCACCCGCTGGGACTGCGACAGGGCCTCACCCATCAGCCGCCGCGCCCACAGGGCCAGCCGGCCGCCCACGCGCGGGTCGGCGTCGATGGCGGCACGCACCTTCTCCACGGCGAAACCGGCGTGGCCGGTGTCGTCGAGCACGGCGAGCACCAGCTCGCGCGTGTCGGAGTCGAGACGGGCCGCGACCTCACGGTAGAAGTCGCTCGCGATCGAGTCGCCCACGTACGCCTTGACCAGGCCCTCCAGCCAGTCCGAGGGCGCGGTCTGCCGGTGGAAGCCGTCCAGTGCGGCCACGAACGGGTCCATGGCGGCCGTCGGCTCCTCGCCGATCCCGGTCAGCCGGTCCCGCAGGCGCTCGAAGTGGTGGAACTCGGCCGAGGCCATCTTCGCCAGCTCGGCCTTGTCCGCGAGGGTCGGCGCCAGCTTGGCGTCCTCCGCGAGCCGTTCGAACGCCGCCAGCTCTCCGTACGCGAGCGCGCCGAGCAGGTCCACGACCGCGGCGCGGTACTGCGGGTCCGCGGACGCCTGCGCCCAGTCCTGGGCGGCGACACCGGTGGGTTCGGCGGGTGCGGCGGACGCGTTCTCAGGCTTGTCAGAGCTAGTCATGAGCCGCACAATAGCCCGCTCGGCACCCCTCTCAGGCCCCTGGCCGATCACTGTGACCACGACTACGTGACCAAATCGGCCATCGCATGTGCGTGAATCCGGGGTATGGTGGTAATGCGCCTGCTGAGTGCGTCGACGGTGTTCGACGTGTCCCGACAGGCTGCACGCATTGAGGATGCCCGGTCGGTGGCCCGATCGGCTCCGACCCGACAGCCCTCCAAGGCCGTACGGCTAGGACCGTACGACGACAGGAGGGACCCTCAGCGGTACGAGCGCTAGAGCGTCGGCAGAGGTCCCGTGTCCAACGGCTTGCCCGAGTGGCTCGCCCGTACGGCGGCCGACGTCCCCGGCACGGTCAGACATGATCCCCGCGCTCGCCTCGCACCGCACACACAGAAGAGGCAGCACCCTGACTACGACGTTTCGAGAACTTGGGATCCTCCCCGAGACCGCTGAGGCCCTGGAAGCCGTCGGCATCACCACTCCCTTCCCCATCCAGGAGATGACACTCCCCGTCGCCCTCTCCGGCACGGACGTCATCGGCCAGGCCAAGACCGGCACCGGAAAGACGCTGGGCTTCGGCCTCCCGCTCCTGGAGCGCGTCACCGTCCCCGCCGACGTCGAGGCCGGACGCGCCGCCCCCGAGGCCCTCACCGACGCCCCGCAGGCGCTCGTCGTCGTTCCCACGCGCGAGCTGTGCACGCAGGTCACCAACGACCTGCTGACCGCGGGCAAGGTGCGCAACGTGCGCGTGCTGGCGATCTACGGCGGCCGGGCCTACGAGCCCCAGGTCGAGGCCCTGAAGAAGGGCGTCGACGTGGTCGTCGGCACCCCGGGCCGCCTGCTCGACCTCGCGGGCCAGAAGAAGCTGAACCTCGGCCACATCAAGAGCCTGGTCCTCGACGAGGCCGACGAGATGCTCGACCTGGGCTTCCTGCCCGACGTCGAGAAGATCATCAACCTGCTGCCGGCCCGGCGCCAGACCATGCTGTTCTCGGCCACCATGCCGGGCGCGGTCATCGGCCTCGCGCGCCGGTACATGTCGCAGCCCACGCACATCCGCGCCACCGCGCCGGACGACGAGGGCGTGACGGTCGCGAACATCAAGCAGTTCGTCTACCGCGCGCACTCCATGGACAAGCCGGAGATGGTCGCCCGCATCCTGCAGGCCGAGGGCCGCGGACTGGCGATGATCTTCTGCCGCACCAAGCGCACGGCCGCGGACATCGCCGAGCAGCTCCAGCGCCGCGGGTTCGCCTCCGGCGCGGTCCACGGCGACCTCGGCCAGGGCGCCCGTGAGCAGGCGCTGCGCGCCTTCCGCAACGGCAAGGTCGACGTCCTCGTCTGCACCGACGTCGCCGCGCGCGGCATCGACGTCGAGGGCGTGACCCATGTCATCAACTACCAGTCCCCCGAGGACGAGAAGACGTATCTGCACCGCGTCGGCCGCACCGGCCGGGCGGGCGCCAAGGGTACGGCGATCACGTTCGTCGACTGGGACGACATCCCGCGCTGGCAGCTGATCAACAAGGCGCTGGAGCTGGACTTCAACGACCCGGCGGAGACGTACTCGAGCTCCCCGCACCTGTTCTCCGACCTCGGCATCCCCGAGGGCACGAAGGGCATACTGCCGCGCTCGGAACGGACCCGTGCGGGTCTGGGCGCGGAGGAGCTGGAGGACCTGGGCGAGACCGGCGGGCGTGGCGCTCGCGGCGACCGGGGCGACCGGGGCGACCGGGGTGGCCGTGGTGGCCGCGACCGGGCCGAGACGGCCGAGCATGAGCGTCCGGCCCGTACGCCGCGCCGACGCCGCCGCACGCGCAACGGAGCACCGGTGGACGCCTCCCCCGCCGTGTCGGCGCCGGCCGACGAGATCGCCGGTACGACCGCCGGTACGGAGGAGAACCAGGCCGCGACCCGCACGCCGCGCCGCCGTCGCCGTACGCGCGGCGGAGCGCCCGCGCAGCAGGTGACGGCCGCCGCGACGCCCACGACGGCCGACGAAGCCGCCGCGGTCGAGACGGTGGCCACGGTGGAGGGTCCGGCTGTCCTGGAGGCTCCGGAGAAGCCGCGTCGCCGTCGTACCCGGAAGTCGGCGGCGGCCGAGCCCGCCGTCGCCGCCGCTCCGGTGGCGGAGCCGACGGTGGCGGCGTCCCCGGCGGCCGAGGTCGTGGCCGAGCCCGTGATCGCGGTCACCCCGGTCGCGGAGCCCGCGCCCGAGGCCGCTCCGGCCGCGGAGACCAAGCCGCGCCGCCGTACGCGGAAGACGGCCCAGCCGGCCGCCGAGGCGGAGGCCGCGGTGGACACGGTCGAGGCTACGGAGACCAAGCCGCGCCGCACGCGGAAGACCGCGGCAGCCGCCGAGGCCGCCGTCGACACCGCCGAGGCCACCGAGGCCAAGCCCCGTCGCACCCGCAAGACCGCGGCGACCGCGGCCGACGCTCCGGCGGAGGCCGAGGCCACGGAGACCAAGCCGCGCCGCACCCGGAAGACCGCGGCAGCCGCCGTGGACACCGCCGAGGCGACCGAGGCCAAGCCGCGCCGGACCCGCAAGACCGCCGCCACCGCACCGGAAGCGGCCGAAGCGGAAGCCGAGGCCAAGCCTCGCCGCACCCGGAAGACCGCGGCAGCCGCCGAGGCCGCCGTGGACACCGCCGAGGCGACCGAGGCCAAGCCGCGTCGCACCCGCAAGACCGCGGCGACCGCGGCCGACGCCCCGGCGGAGGCCGAGGCCACGGAGACCAAGCCGCGCCGCACCCGGAAGACCGCGGCAGCCGCCGAGGCCGCCGTCGACACCGCCGAGGCCACCGAGGCCAAGCCCCGTCGCGCCCGCAAGACCGCCGCCACCGCACCGGAAGCGGCCGAAGCGGAAGCCGAGGCCAAGCCTCGCCGCACCCGGAAGACCGCCGCTGCCGCGGCCGACGCCCCCGAGGCCGAGGCCAAGCCGCGCCGGACCCGGAAGACGGCGGCCGCTGCCGTGGAGGCGGTCGACGGGGACGCGGTCGCCGCTCCGAAGGCGCGACGGACCCGCAAGGCCGTTGCCGAGGCGGCCGCTCCGGAAATTCCGGCGCAGGCCACCGACGAGCCGGAGGTCAAGCCGAGGCGCCGGACCCGCAAGACGGCGGCGTCCGCTGCCGAGGCGGCCGGTGAGAGCGCCGAGACGACGCCCAAGCCGCGCCGGACCCGTAAGGCCACGGCGGCCGTGGAGGCCACTGAGGCCTGACGCGGGCGCCGCGCACGCGGAGGCGTAAGCCGGTCCGAGGGCCGGGTCCACGACACGTGGGCCCGGCCCTCGGCGTTTCCGGCTGCCCCCAGCAAATGCCCCGGGCAGCACGCCTCCCCCAGCAGATGCCCCGGACGGTCCGGCTCCGGCCCGTGTCCTTCCCGTCCCGTCGGCCCCCAGATTCACCCCTCACCCGTGCCGCCCACCCGGCACCCGCGCTCCCGCTGCCGGCGGATAGCCTCTCCCCCATGAGCAGGCCCGCTTCCTTCGTTCCGCCGCCCGGCGCCCGTGCCTATCCCCTTCGGACGGCGCGCGGGGAGTTCGCCGTGGTCGACGCGCCCGTGGCCGTCGGTGTGGAGCCCAGGGGCGTCGCGCTGCTGCTGCCGGGGTTCACCGGGAGCAAGGAGGACTTCAACCCGCTGCACGTGCCGCTCGCCGAGCGCGGCTACCGGACCGTCGCCGTGGACGGGCGCGGTCAGTTCGAGTCGGACGGGCCCGTGACGGACGAGTCGGCCTACGCGCAGGAGGAGTTGGCGCGGGACGTACTCGCGCTGGCGGAGGCGATCGGCGGCCCGGTGCATCTGCTGGGGCACTCCCTCGGCGGCCAGATCACCCGCGCGGCCGTCCTGCTCGACCACTCGCCCTTCCGGTCGCTCACCCTGATGTCCTCGGGCCCGGCGCAGATCTCGACGCCCCAGCAGGAGCGCGTGAAGCTGCTCCGGGACGCGCTCGCCGTACTGGGCATGGCGGAGGTGTGGGAGGCGATCCAGGCGATGGAGCCGCCGGAGGAGACGGACACGCCCGCGCTCGACGCCGGGCTGGACGACCGGGACGACCTGCGGCGCCGGTGGATGGCCACCAAGCCCGCCCAACTCCTGGCCACGGGCCGCCAGTTGTGTACGGAGCCGGACCGGGTGGCCGAGTTGGCGGCCGTACCGCTGCCGTTCCACGTGCTGTCGGGCGCGCGGGACGACACCTGGCCGGTGCCGCTGCTCGACGACATGGCGGTACGGCTGGAGGCGCGGCGGACGGTCGTCGAGGGCGCCGAGCACTCACCCAACACCGACCGTCCCCTGGAGACGGCGCGGGCACTCGCCGCTTTCTGGGACGACGTCCCGGCCCGCCGCCCGTAGCCGCAGACCGCAGACCGCAAACCGCAGCCCGCAGCCCGCACCGAAGCCGTAAGCCGGCGGCCGAAGCCGTGGGCCGGCGGCTAGTACTGCGCCTGCAGGTGCCCCCAGAACCCGTCCCGGAGGGCGCGGCGGAGGTCCGCGTGGCCGCGCAGGGAGTACTGGAGCAGCCCCTCGGCCTCGACCAGCAGGTCCTGGTCGACGGAGCCGGGCAGGTAGGGGTGGCCGGGAAGCAGTTCGACGAGGGCTTCGCGGCCCCGGGAGGCGAGCCACCTCGCCGCGATCTGGGCGCCGACGAAGCGCACGTCCTCGCGGCTCGGGCGGGCGGTGCCGGTGGCGTCGTACGCGGCGGCCGTGCGCCGGGAGACGTACGGCTTGAAGAACTCCAGGTCGAGGGTGCGCTGGCTGTCGACCTCCCAGAGCAGCGGTTCGGCCTGGTTGCGGCCCTCCGGCGCCTCGATGCCCCAGAGGTGGACGCGGGCGCCGTAGCCCTGGGCCGCCTCGACCGCCGAGACCAGGTCCTCGTCGCCGCCGAGGAGGGCCGCGTCGCTGATCGCGCGGTGCCTCGCCAGTGACTCCAGGTCCGTGCGGATCAGCGAGTCGACGCCCTTCTGCTGGTTGTTGGCGTTGAGGTTGCCGAGGCGGACCTTGACGTCGGGCAGTTCGGCGATGGTCTGCTGCTCGGCGGTGTGGATGCGGCGCCGGGCACCGTCGTACCAGTAGACGCGCAGCAGCCGGCTGTCCGCGAAGATCGTGCGGGCCCTGTCGATCAGCGCGTCGATCAGGCCCTCGGCGTCCAGGTCGAAGGCGCGGCGGTCCTCGGTCCCGGCGACCAGCCGGCCCGCGGCCGCGTACAGATAGCCCGCGTCCACGAAGATCGCGTGGGTCGAGGGCGTCTTGGCCACCTCGGCGAGCATGCGTTCCAGCAGCTCGTTGGTGTGGTCGATACGGGCGCCGAGGGCGGCCAGGTCGTCGTTCATCGCCTCCATTGTCCCGGTGGTCACACTGCGAACACAACCGGTCCCGGTCGGTCCCTGCCCCACCGCTTACCAGTCAGTAATTAGTCGTTCGAAAAATTTCTTTAGCGTAGGGAATGTTTGTAACAAGCGTCGCGTTGACTACGTACGACGCTGGATACACAGACGTCACTCCAAGTAGTTCTCCGCAGGAGGATGACCAGACGAAGGGAGAAGCCATGCGCTTCGAAATCATGCGACTCGACGAGGTCGACGGCACCACCGTGGACAGCACCGTCGTGGACGCCGCCTCCGTCAACCGGATCGTGCAGCAGGCCGCCGCCATCGGACAGCGCCTGTGGATCCGCCCGGCCGAGACCACGGCCTCGTAACACGCACGCGGGCGTTCGCCCCTCAAGCTTTCCGGGGGAGCCGAGCCGACGAGGGCTCAGCTCCCCCGGATCACCTGAGTGATCCCGTTGATGATCTGCTGGACCGCGATCGCGGAGAGCATCATGCCCGCGAGCCGCGTCACCAGGACGACACCGCCGTCCTTGATCACCCGGATGATCAGCAGCGAGTAGCGCATCACCAGCCACAGCACGACATGGATCGCGAGGATCGCGGACCACACCGAGACCTGCGTGGCCACGCTGTCGGCCTTCTGCACGGCCAGGATCACGGACACGATCGCACCGGGCCCCGCCAGCAGCGGCATTCCCAGCGGCACGAGCGCCACATTGACGTCCTTGGTCTGCTTCGGCTCGTCGGTCTTGCCGGTGAGCAGGTCCAGCGCGATCAGCAGGAGCAGCAGCCCGCCCGCGATCATCAGCGCGGGGACGGAGACGTGCAGGTAGTTGAGGATCTGGTGGCCCAGGACGCCGAAGACCGCGATGACCCCGCCCGCCACGCAGACGGCCTGGAAGGCCATCCGCTTCTGGACCTTGGCCGGCCGTCCGGCGGTCAGGGCGAGGAAGATCGGGGTGATCCCCGGGGGATCCATGATGACGAAAAGGGTCAGGAACAGGGAGCCGAAGACGGCGATGTCGAACATGGGGGTGCTACAGGCCTTGCTGCGAGAAAAGAGTGATACGGGCGTGAAGCCGGCGTGAGCCGACGCGGAACGGCCCCGTAGGGCCTCAGGCTCCGCCGGCGCCCGGCACCGGGAACGCCCCGGCCGCCCGCCGGGTGATCTCCCCGTACACCTCGGGGTCGGTCGTGTACGCGCCCAGCGCCACCGTCTTGCGGCTGCCGTGGTAGTCCGAGGAGCCCGTGACCAGCAGCCCCAGCTCCTTGGCCAGGCCCCGCAGTCGGGCCCGGGCGTCGAGGTCGTGATCCATGTGGTCGACCTCTATGCCGTCCAGACCGGCCTCGGCCATCTCGGCGATGCGGAACTCCGGCACGGTGCGGCCGCGCTTGGCGGCGGCCGGGTGCGCGAACACACAGACCCCGCCCGCGGCCTTGACCAGCCGGATCAGCTCGAAGGGGTCGGTCTCGTGCTTCGCCACGTAGGCACGCCCGCCGTCGGCCAGCCACTGCTCGGTGAACGCGTCGCTCACCGTGGGCACGACACCCAGCTCGACCAGCGCGGTCGCGACGTGCGGACGCCCGACGGAGCCCCCGCCGGCGATCCGCTCGACCTGCTCCCAGGAGACCGGTACGCCCAGCGCGTTCAGCTTGGCGACCATGCCCTTGGCCCGCGGCACCCGGTCGTCCCGGACCAGCTCGCGCTCGGCGAGCAGGGCGGGCTCCTCGGGGTCGAAGAGGTAGGCCAGCATGTGCATCGAGACGCCGTCGACACGGCAGGACAGCTCGGCGCCGGTCACCAGGGTCAGCCCCTCGGGCAGCGCGCCGATCGCGTCGGCGTACCCGCGGGTGGTGTCGTGGTCGGTCAGCGCGACGACGTCCAGTCCGGCCGCGGCGGCATGGCGCACCAGCTCGGCCGGGGTGTCCGTACCGTCGGAGGCCGTGGAGTGGCAGTGCAGATCGATGCGCACGACAGCTCCAGGCGGTGACGGGGGGAAGGGGACACCTAAGGATAGCGGGGATTTCAACCCCCACTGTCACAGCCGAAACCGGTCGGCGCCCTTTACTTCAGTGCCCCGAAAGGGCTGGGCAGGACCGCGCGACCAGCCCGGGCGGCCCCCCGGGACCCGGCACCCCTCAGGGTGCTACGGCCGGAGCAGGCGTGGTGACAACGCCCCGCAGGGCACGAGGTCTATCTCGGCCCCCGCGTCCCGCAGATCGGTGAGCACCAGTTCGTCGTACATGAGCAGGCCGGCCTGCTCGGGCCACATCACCGCCCACACCCACATCCCGAGCGCCTCACCGGCGAAGACGGCCCGGTCGTCGGGGGTGCGGTAGACGTGCCAGAGCGGGGTCGGCCGGCCCGCGGCCAGCACCTTGGCCTGCGGCGGCTTCTCCACGTTCATGTACGACCCCGGGTCCGGGCCGTCGATGCCGGCGTAGCGCGCGCCGAGCCCGACGCCCAGTTCCTCGGCGATCAGGATCATCTCCCCGGGACCGCCGAGCGGCCCGGGACCCGAGCAGGCCACCGCGGTGGCCCGGCCGCCGCTGCGATCATCGCCGGCGTACGCCACGCCCGTGAAAAGCCATCCGACGGGCAGCGGCCACGGCATCCAGACCGGCACCTGCGTGCGGCGCACGACGACGTTGAGCGCCTCGACGCTGGGCGGGATCACAGGCTGCAGCGGATACACCGTGCCGTGCACATCGCACTGCCACGCATCGGCGAAGAGTCCGGGAGCCCTGACCCGGCCACCGCACTTCGGGCAACTGGGTTCGCCCCTCATAGGGCTCCACGCTCCTACCCCCGCCCGCCCACGTCAAGGACGATCACCCGTCCGGACGGAAGACCGGACCATATGCCCGACCGGCCAAGATAGATGCATCTTACATTAATTAGCTGCCCTAACTTACTATGTGTATAACCCAACCATCTGTGTGAGGACGGGAGAAGCACATGGACTCCTTCGACGCGGGAGCCGGCGGCCTCCTGCGACAGCCCAAGGCGGTCTGGGCCACGGCCGGCGCCTCGGTCGTCGCCTTCATGGGCATCGGCCTCGTCGACCCGATCCTGCCGTCCATCGCCCAGGGGCTGCACGCCACCGCGAGCCAGGTGTCCCTGCTCTTCACCTCGTACTTCCTGATCACCGCCGTGGCGATGCTGCTGACCGGCTTCGTCTCCAGCCGCATCGGCAGCCGGAAGACCCTGCTGCTCGGCCTCGCGTTCGTGGTCGTCTTCGCGGGCCTGGCCGGCACCTCCGGCTCCGTCGGCCAGCTCGTCGGCTTCCGGGCCGGCTGGGGCCTCGGCAACGCGCTCTTCGTCTCCACCGCCCTCGCGGTCATCGTCGGCGCGGCGGCCGGGGGCAGCGCGGCGGCGATCCTGCTGTACGAGTCCGCGCTCGGCCTCGGCATGGCCTGCGGCCCGCTGCTCGGCGCGGTCCTCGGCAACATCAGCTGGCGCTACCCCTTCTTCGGCACGGCCACGCTGATGGCGATCGGCTTCCTGTGCATCACGGCGTTCCTGAAGGAGCAGCCGAGGCCGGCCCGGAAGACATCGGTCCTCGACCCCCTCAAGGCGCTCGGCCACGGCGGCCTCGCCTCGGCGGCGGTCTCGGCGTTCTTCTACAACTACACGTTCTTCACCGTGCTGGCCTTCACGCCGTTCGTGCTGGACATGACGCCGTACCGCTCGGGCGCGGTGTTCTTCGCCTGGGGCGTGCTGCTCGCCGTCTTCTCCGTGATCGTGGCACCGCGCACGCAGGCGCGGTTCGGCTCGCTGAAGGTGCTCGGCGGCTCGCTGGTGCTGCTCGCGGCCGACGTGCTCGTGCTCGGCTACGGCGACCACACCACGGCCGTCGTCTGCACGATCCTGTCCGGTGCGTTCATCGGCGTGAACAACACCGTCTACACCGAACTCGCCCTCGGGGTGTCGGACGCCCCGCGCCCGGTGGCGAGCGCGGGCTACAACTTCGTCCGCTGGTTCGCCGCCGCCGCGGCGCCCTTCTTCGCGCCGAAGATCGAGGAGTGGACCGACATCCACATCCCGTTCGTGGTGGCGGCCGTCACCGCGGTGCTGGGCGCGCTCGTGGTGCTCGTGCGACGCCGGGCCCTCACCCTCCCCCACTCTCGGCTTCGCTCGAGCGGGGGGACCCCCATGGCTGAGCAGCTGGAGCCGGCGCACGCCATCGAGGACGGTGTCACGGTTTTCGCCAACTGACCGGATCCGGCCTTGTGTTGGTGAGATGGGTCACGTAGGCGTCAGTCCAGCGGGACGGATCCCCGGGCCGGGTCCCTCAGGTCCGTCCCGTTCGCGAGCCAGCGCTCCTGGAGGGCCTGGGCACCGTGCACGCGCTTCCAGGCGGCCTCGTTCGGGGTCATCGGCAGCAGCGGCAGGAACCGTACGGGGTCCATCGGATCGTCGAGCTCCAGGTCCTCGACGAGACCGCCGGGCTCGCCGACCAGGACCGAGGTGAAAGGGGCGCCGGGCCACAGCGGCTCGCCCACGTCCAGGGAGGCACCCGGGGTCACCACGAGGCCCTCCACCTGCGGGGTCGCGGCCAGGACGGCCAGCGGACGGAGCACCTTGTCGGTGTCGGCGAGGCCCGCGCGGACGGACAGGACCAGTTCGGCGCGGGGGCCCTTGACGGGGTCGGCGAGGACCGCCGTGGGGTCCGCCATGGGGTTCTGGGACATACCGAGGGTGGCGTACCGGACGACGTCCCCCTCCTGGAAACGGAGCACCTCGATGCGGTCCGTGCCGAGGAAGGTGACCGCGGCGCGGGCGTCCGGTTCGCCCAGCGCGGTGCTCAACCGGGCCTCGACCAGAGGAAGAACATCTGCCATGCGCTGAGCATAGAACTCGTCAGCAGCGGGCAAAGCGTCGCCTTGACAGTACGGGCGGCTGGTACTCTGAGCCGGTGGTTCGGGGCAGCGTGCCCGGCCCCCCAAGCCCTTCGGGCACCGGGGAGTCGGTCGAGTCCCGGCACCGATGGAACTCCCTTACGAGGGACCGGCCGGAGGAGGTGGGGCTGTCATGGATCGAAGTCGACCGTGCAGTACCACTCGCTCTTCCGGCTGCTGATGTAGTTCCCGGCTGGCCGCCGCCTTCCCCTGCGCATCGTCGTTCGGAAGAGCACTTCGTCTCGCTTTGCCTGATCTGTCTGATCTGAATCAGTTCTGCATCAGTAGCGAAGTCGCCACCGCGACGGTGCGGTGCTCCCCGCTTTGTGGACGTGCCAAACATCCTTCCCTTGCCTCAAGGGCGGAACCCCGCAGGACGTCCCCATTCCGGGTAGTTCCACCCGTTGCCGCGCGCTTTCGCTGCCCGCCCGCGAAGGAGCCTGCCCATGTCGATGATCCGCGACCTGCGTGCCGTGGTCCGCCCGTCGTCCCGCGTCTCGCTGCGCAAGGACCCCAGCGCGTCCTACGACACCACGCGCGACCCCGCGACGCCCTCGGCCGTCGTCGACTGCGCGGTCTACCGTGACGGCGCCCGTGTGCAGACCGCGCTGCCGCTGACCCCGCAGGAGGCGATGCGGCTGGTGCGCCGCGACGGAGGGTTCGTCTGGATCGGGCTGCACGAGCCGACCGAGTCGGAATTCGCCGGTATCGCCGGGGAGTTCGGGCTGCACCCGCTGGCCGTGGAGGACGCGGTACAGGCGCACCAGCGGCCCAAGCTGGAGCGGTACGACGACTCGCTCTTCACCGTCTTCAAGACCATCCACTACGTCGAGCACGACCGGCTCACCGCCAACAGCGAGGTCGTCGAGACCGGCGAGGTGATGTGCTTCACCGGCCGGGACTTCTTCATCACCGTCCGGCACGGCGGCCAGGGCTCGCTCAGGGCGCTGCGGCACCGCCTGCAGGACGACCCCGAGCTGCTCGCCAAGGGCCCCTCGGCCGTGCTGCACGCCATCGCCGACCACGTCGTGGACGGGTACATCGCGGTCGCCGACGCGGTGCAGGACGACATCGACGAGGTGGAGACCGAGGTGTTCTCGCCCGGCCGCAAGGGCGGGGTCTCGCGCGGTGTGGACTCGGCGCGCATCTACCAGCTCAAGCGTGAGGTGCTGGAGTTCAAGCGCGCGGTGGCGCCTCTGCTGCGGCCCATGCAGCTGCTGAGCGAGCGGCCGATGCGGCTGATCGACCCGGACATCCAGAAGTACTTCCGGGACGTCGCCGACCACCTGGCCCGGGTCCAGGAGCAGGTGCTGGGCTTCGACGAACTCCTCAACTCCATCCTCCAGGCCAATCTCGCGCAGGCGTCCGTCGCGCAGAACGAGGACATGCGCAAGATCACGTCCTGGGCCGCGATCGTGGCCGTGCCGACGATGGTGTGCGGGGTGTACGGGATGAACTTCGACTACATGCCGGAGACGCACTGGCGGCTGGGCTACCCGGTGATCATGGCCATCACCGGCGTCATCTGCCTGGGGATCCACCGCACGCTGAAGCGCAACGGCTGGCTGTGAGCGGGTGCGGACGGCCTGGATAGGCTGGGGCGCATGACAAGTGAGCTGCTCGACCGGGCCCTCATCGAGGAGGCCTCGAAGAAGTCCGGCCTCGTCTGGGTCCGGGGCACGGGTGCCCGGGCCGCGCGTGCGCTGTGGCACGTGTGGCACGAGGGCGCGGTGTGCGTGGTCGGCGACGGGCCGGGGGAGCAGCCGCTGGAGGGGCTGGCCGACGGCGGCTCCGCCGAGGTGAGCGTGCGCAGCAAGGACAAGGGCGGCCGGCTGGTGACGTTTCCGGTGGCCGTGTCCGAGCTGGTGTCCGGCTCCGAGGAGTGGGAGGCGGTGGTGGCCGAGCTGAAGGGCAAGCGGCTGAACGCCGCCGACGGCGAGGAGATGCCGGCCCGCTGGGCCCGCGAGTGCCGGGTGCTCCGCCTGGTGCCGACGGGGGCGGTGACCCCGGTACCGGCCGGCAACCTGGCCGAACGCCCCGTACACACCCCGGCGACCACCCGCCACCCGGTACCGGCGGCCCTACCGAAGCTGCTGCTCAAACGCCGCAAGAAAAAGTAACCGGCGGCCCCCGGACAAAGCCCACCACGGGAGCCGACCGGAGTCCGGCACCGCCGGGCCGCACCGGGGGGCAAGCGCCATCGGGCCGGTACGGAGGTGCCGATGCTCAGGTGACGGCCCCCGATACCAGCACCCGTCGGCATCGCTGCGCGCCCGCTTAGCCCCACCCACGCGTCGTCGCGCCAATGCGTCGTCGCGCCCTACGCCGCCGCCGTGGGCCACCGCCGCCTGCGGGGCCGGTCGCGGGTCGGATGGGGTTCTGCGACGTAGGCAGTGGTTCTACGACGTCGGCAGTTGCTTGCCGTAGTCCACCGTTTCCGATGTGGACGGCTTCTTGACGGTGAAGTCCTTGTCCCAGTCCGCGAAGCGGAGCGTGCCCGCGTCGCCGGCGCGGACCAGGCGGAGGGGGTACGGCCGGCCCTGGAGGGAGACGTCCAGCGTGCCGCCGGTGCCCTCGTCGCCGGTGATGCGGATCGTGGGGGTACCCGACTCGGCGTGGTGGCCGTCCGTCGCCAGCGCCCCGTGCAGCGTCAGCAGACCGTCGAGGAGGACGTCCTTGTCCGTGAAGCCGCTGAACTTCTTGTACGCGGGGTCCCCCTGCGGCACCTTCACGTACTTGCCGTCCAGCTTCCCCGTGGCGCCGTCGCTGCCGTCGGCATGGTTCCAGAAGTCCGCGTCGGCCTTGAGATACAGCTCCCGCCCCACCCTCAGCAGCTTGAAGGTCGCCCCCTGGGAGGTCACCGAACCGGTCCCGCCGTTGTCCTTGAGCTGCATGTCCAGCTGGTACGTACGGCCACTGGTGACCACGGTCCCGGACAGCCGTACCGCCGTGGCCCCGTCCGCCGCGGCCCGCGTCCTGGTCTGGATCTTGTCGGCGGGCAGTCTGCCCACCCCGTTCGTCCCGGCGTCGGGATCGTCGCCGCCGCCGCACCCCGACAGCACCATCGCTCCCGTCACGGCCACCGCACAGGTCGCGGTCACCAGCACGGTCCGGCGGGCACGGCCCCGGGGAATCGCAGTCACAGGTGGAGCTGCCTTTCTGACGGTTCCTGAGCGGCGTACCGCAGCGTACCGGTGCGTCGGCCGCCCGGCGGAGTCAGTCCGTCCGGACCCCCCACCAGGGCGTATCCGACCGGTACGGGCTAGCCTGAAGCGCACCCGAGCGGGCAATTCCGAGCAAATTCCGCACACACCAGTCCCCCTCGTTTCCCAGGCAAAGGAAGCAGAGCCATGGCAGCCGGCGCCCCCCGGATCTTCGTCTCCCACCTCGCCGGGGTCCCCGTCTTCGATCCGGCCGGCGACCAGGTGGGCCGCGTCCGCGATCTGGTCGTCATGCTGCGCGTAGGGCGGCGGCCCCCGCGGATCCTCGGACTGGTCGTCGAGCTGTCCACCCGGCGCCGTATCTTCCTGCCGATGACCCGGGTGACCGGTATCGAGTCCGGCCAGGTCATCACCACCGGCGTGGTCAACGTCCGCCGCTTCGAGCAGCGGCCCACCGAGCGGCTGGTCTTCGGCGAGCTGCTGGACCGGCGCGTGAAGCTGGTGGAGACCGGCGAGGAGGTCACCGTGCTCGACGTGTCCGTGCAGCAGCTGCCCGCCCGCCGGGACTGGGAGGTCGACCGCGTCTTCCTGCGCAAGGGCAGAAAGGGCGGCGCCTTCCGGCGGGCGAAGGGGGAGACGCTGACCGTCGAGTGGTCGGCCGTCACCGGCTTCTCCCTGGAGGAGCACGGGCAGGGCGCGGAGAGCCTGCTCGCCACCTTCGAGCAGCTGCGCCCCGCCGACCTCGCCAACGTCCTGCACCACCTGTCGTCGAAGCGGCGGGCCGAGGTCGCCGCCGCCCTGGACGACGACCGGCTCGCCGACGTGCTGGAGGAGCTGCCCGAGGACGACCAGATCGAGATCCTCGGCAAGCTGAAGGAGGAGCGCGCGGCGGACGTGCTGGAGGCGATGGACCCGGACGACGCGGCCGACCTGCTCTCCGAGCTGCCCGAGGAGGACAAGGAGCGGCTGCTGAGCCTGATGCAGCCGTCCGACGCGGCCGACATGCGCCGCCTGATGTCGTACGAGGAACACACGGCCGGCGGTCTGATGACGACGGAGCCGATCGTGCTGCGGCCCGACGCCACCGTCGCCGACGCGCTCGCCCGGGTCCGCAACCCGGACCTCTCCCCCGCCCTCGCCGCCCAGGTCTACGTCTGCCGCCCGCCCGACGAGACCCCGACCGGCAAGTACCTGGGCACGGTGCACTTCCAGCGGCTGCTGCGCGACCCCCCGTACACCTTGGTCAGCTCCGTCCTGGACGACGATCTGCAGCCGCTGGACCCGGACGCCACCCTGCCGATCATCGCCGGGTTCTTCGCCACCTACGACATGGTGGCGGCGCCCGTGGTGGACGAGTCGGGGTCGCTGCTCGGCGCGGTGACGGTGGACGACGTGCTGGACCACATGCTCCCCGACGACTGGCGGGAGACGGAGTTCCACCTGAACGAGGGGGAGGAGGCACCCACCCATGGCTCCTGAGCGCGAGAGCGCGTCCCGCGAGCGCCATCCCGCGGGCGCCACGGCCGCGCCCCGGCCCCGCACGCCGCGGCTGGACCAGCCGCGGCCGCCGCGCCGCCGGATCCTGCCCGAGTGGGACCCGGAGGCCTTCGGCCGGCTGTCGGAGAAGATCGCCCGGTTCCTGGGCACCGGACGCTTCATCGTGTGGATGACGGTCGTCATCATCATGTGGGTGCTGTGGAACGTCGCCGCGCCGGTGACGCTGCGCTTCGACCAGTACCCGTTCATCTTCCTGACACTGATGCTGTCCCTCCAGGCGTCCTACGCGGCCCCGCTGATCCTGCTCGCGCAGAACAGGCAGGACGACCGCGACCGGGTCAACCTGGAGCAGGACCGCAAGCAGAACGAGCGGTCCATCGCCGACACCGAGTACCTGACCCGGGAGATCGCCGCCCTGCGCATGGGCCTGGGCGAGGTGGCCACCCGTGACTGGATCCGCTCGGAACTGCAGGACCTGGTGAAGGAACTGGAGGAGCTCCGCCGGCACGACGGACATGCCGGTCACGTCGTATTCCCGGCGGAACGGGCAGAACACCCACCGGGACGTGACACAGACGACCGCTGAGGGGCATCCCGGACGCCCCTCGACGCGCCGTACCATCGTCCTTATGGCTACGGAAGACGCGGTGCGCGAGGCACTGGCGACGGTGAACGACCCCGAGATCAACCGCCCGATCACCGAACTGGGGATGGTCAAATCGGTGGAGATCGGCGCGGACGGAGCGGTCGCGGTCACCGTGTATCTGACGGTGTCCGGCTGCCCGATGCGTGACACCATCACGCAGCGCGTCACCGACGCGGTCTCCCGGGTCGAGGGCGTCACCCGCGTCGACGTCACCCTGGACGTGATGAGCGACGAGCAGCGCAAGGAACTGGCGACGGCCCTGCGCGGCGGCCAGTCCGAGCGCGAGGTCCCCTTCGCCAAGCCGGGCAGCCTCACCCGGGTCTACGCGGTCGCGTCCGGCAAGGGCGGTGTCGGCAAGTCCTCGGTGACGGTGAACCTGGCGGCGGCGATGGCCGCCGACGGCCTGAAGGTCGGTGTCGTGGACGCCGACATCTACGGCCACAGCGTGCCGCGCATGCTCGGCGCGGACGGCCGGCCCACCCAGGTCGAGAACATGATCATGCCGCCGTCCGCGAACGGCGTGAAGGTCATCTCCATCGGCATGTTCACCCCGGGCAACGCCCCGGTCGTCTGGCGCGGCCCGATGCTGCACCGCGCGCTCCAGCAGTTCCTCGCCGACGTCTACTGGGGCGACCTGGACGTGCTGCTGCTCGACCTGCCGCCCGGCACGGGCGACATCGCGATCTCCGTGGCCCAGCTGGTCCCGAACGCCGAGATCCTGGTCGTGACGACGCCTCAGCAGGCGGCGGCCGAGGTCGCCGAGCGGGCCGGCTCCATCGCCGTGCAGACCCACCAGAAGATCGTCGGCGTGGTCGAGAACATGTCCGGCCTGCCCTGCCCGCACTGCGGTGAGATGGTCGACGTCTTCGGCACGGGCGGCGGCCAGATGGTGGCCGACGGCCTGACCCGCACCACGGGTGCGACGGTCCCGGTCCTCGGCAGCATCCCGATCGACGTCCGCCTGCGCGAGGGCGGCGACGAGGGCAAGCCGGTCGTCCTGACCGACCCCGACTCCCCGGCGGGCTCGGCCCTGCGCGCGATCGCCGGCAAGCTGGGCGGCCGCCAGCGCGGCCTCTCGGGCCTGTCCCTGGGCATCACGCCGAAGAACAAGTTCTGACACGGCCCCAGGCCCTGTGACGCGGACGCGCCGCCCTCTGAGGGTGGCGCGTCCGCGTTTGTGCTGTGCGGGGGTGGCCCCCCGTGGTCATGACGGCTGCTTCGGGTCGCCGGCGAACTTCGAGGCCGACCAGAAGTAGCCGAGCACCGCGAGGCCCAGGCACCAGGCGACGGCGAGCCATCCGTTGTCGCCGATGCGGGTGCCGAGCAGCAGGCCGCGCAGCGTCTCGATGGCGGGGGTGAACGGCTGGTACTCGGCGATCGGCCGGAACCAGCCGGGCATGGAGTCGAGGGGGACGAAGGCGCTGGACAGCAGCGGCAGCAGGATCAGGGGCATGGCGTTGTTGCCGGCCGCTTCGGCGTTGGGGCTGATCAGACCCATGCCGACCGCGATCCAGGTGAGCGCGAGGGCAAAGAGCACGAGCAGTCCGAGGGCGGCGAGCCATTCCAGGGCGGTGGCGCCGGTGGAGCGGAAGCCGATGGCCACGGCGACGGCGCCGACGAGGACCACGCTGGTGACGGCCTGCAGGACGCTGCCGATGACGTGTCCGACGAGCACCGAGGGACGGTGGATGGCCATGGTGCGGAAGCGGGCGATGATGCCTTCGGTCATGTCGTTGGAGACGGAGACCGCGGTGCCGATCGTGGTGGAGCCGATGGTCATCAGCAGCAGGCCCGGGACGATGTAGGCGACGTAGTCGGAGCGGTCGCCGCCGCCGATGCCCGCGCTCATCGTGTCTCCGAAGATGTAGACGAAGAGCAGCAGCAGCATGATCGGGGTGAGCAGCAGGTTCAGGGTGAGGGAGGGGTAGCGGCGGGCGTGCAGGAGGTTGCGGCGCAGCATCGTGGAGCAGTCGCGTACGGCGAGGGAGAGGGAGCTCATCGGGCGGTCTCCTGGGGCTGGTCGGGGATGCCGGCGGGGCGGGTGGGGCCGGTGAGGGCGAAGAAGACGTCGTCGAGGTCGGGGGTGTGCACGGTCAGCTCGTCGGCCTCGATGCCGGCGGTGTCGAGCCGGTCGAGGAGCAGGCGCAGTTCGCGCTGGCTGCCGGCGCTGGCGATCTGCAGGGTGAGGGCCTCGTCGTCGCGGGTGGCCTCGCGCAGCGCCGAGGCCGCGGCCCGGTGGGCGGCGGGGTCGGTGAAGCGGAGCCGGACGTGTCCGCCGGGGACGAGCCGCTTGAGTTCCGCGGCGGTGCCTTCGGCGGCGATCGTGCCGTTGTGGAGTACGGCGATGCGGTCGGCGAGTTCGTCGGCCTCGTCGAGGTACTGGGTGGTGAGGAAGACGGTGACGCCGTCGGTGACGAGTTCGCGGATGATCTGCCACATGTTGTGGCGGGAGCGGGGGTCGAGGCCGGTGGTCGGCTCGTCGAGGAAGATGATCCGTGGGCTGCCGACCAGGGTCATGGCGATGTCCAGGCGGCGTCGCATCCCGCCGGAGTAGGTGGAGGCGGGCTTCGCCGCGGCCTCGGTCAGGTCGAAGCGTTCCAGCAGTTCGGCGGTGACCCGCCGGCCTTCGCGGCGGGGGAGGTGGTGCAGGTCCGCCATCAGGAGCATGTTCTCCGCGCCGGTGATGAGGCCGTCGACGGCGGAGAACTGCCCGGTGACCCCGATCGCGGCGCGTACCGCCTGGGGGTCGGCGGCCAGATCGTGGCCGCCGACGCTGATCCGGCCGGAGGCGGGGTCGGGAGAGATGAGGGTGGACAGGATCTTCACGGCGGTGGTCTTGCCGGCGCCGTTCGGGCCGAGCAGGGAGAAGACCGTTCCCTCCGCGACGGTCAGATCGACGCCGTCCAGGACGGTCTTGTCGCCGTAGGACTTGCGCAGCCCGTGCGCCGCGATGGCCGGACCGGTCATGAGAGGTGCCCCCTTGGTTTCGTTCTGCCGACTGCTTCGTGCCGCCGACCGCGGATCACAGGCTGCGGGCGGTGATGTCGCCGTAGGCGGTGGTCGCGCGGATGTTCAGGCCGGCGTCGGCACCGTCGGTGTTGCGGAGCGCGTTGCGGACCCTGCCGTGGCTGGTGCCGGCGTCCAGGGAAGCGGAGACTCCGCGGGCGGCCCCGACCGAGATCTCGCCCTGCGCGGTGCGGAGGGCGACCGTGCCGCGCACGGCCTCGGTGATCCGGATGTCGCCCCGCTGGGTGCTGATCTCGGCGGCGCCGCCCAGACGGCCGACCGAGACATCGCCGTCGTGGGCGGTGAGGCGGGCGCTCGCGGCCTCGTCGAGCTTGACCGAGCGGTAGCCGCCGTCGAAGACGACGTCACCGAGCCGTCCCACGCCGCGGAACTCCGCCGCGCCCGCCTTCGCCTCGACGCGGGAGCCGGCGGGCAGCTGGATGGTCACCTCGACGGATCCCGAGTTGCCGAGGATCCGGTTCTTCGCCGCCGGGGCCGCGACCCGCAGCACTCCGTCGCCGTAGGCGACTTCGATCTGCTCCGCCGCCTTCACGTCACGTGCCTTGGCGGGGTTCGCGGGGCGGATCTCGACCGTGGTGTCGGCCCGGTCGGCGGCGATGAACTGGATACGTCCCGCCGGGATGTCGAGGACGGCGCTCACCGGGGCGGGGCTGTCGAACTTCTGCATCGTGCGCTCCTTCTTCCACCTCGGGCGTTCCGTCCGCCCGTCGTTTCTGACATGAGAAACGCTACGTTGCGTTCGCCGATGCGGCAACATCTTCGTTGCGCTGAACAGTGATCAATGCAGGTCACAGCCGCAAAATCATTGCAATGGCTCTGATTTCAACGCAACAGGTCGCACGGAGTTCGTTGCAATGGATTGGAAGTGAACGCTATAGTGGAGGCACCCGAGGAGAGCGAAGGAGACAAGCGATGCCGGGAGGCAGACTCACCCAGCAGGAACGCCAGCAGATCGCGCTGGGACTGGCCGACGGCCTCGCCTACGCGGAGATCGCCAGACGCCTCGACCGCCCGACCTCGACCGTCACGCGCGAGGTCATGCGTAACGGCGGCCCCACCGCCTACCGTGCCGAACTCGCTCACCACGCCACGGAACGCCGCGCCCACCGGCGCAGGCAGACCGCGCCCCGGAGGGCGGAGGCACCCCCGCGTGCCGACGACGGACGCGACCCCGAGGCCGTACGCGAGTACGAGGAGGCGTTCACCGCGCTCCTCATGCAGCAGGGCCTGCCCAAGATGATGTCCCGGGTGCTCACCTGCCTCTTCATCACGGACGCGGGCAGCCTCACCGCTTCCGAACTCGCCCAGCGCCTCCAGGTCAGCCCGGCGTCCGTGTCCAAGGCGATCACGTTCCTGGAGAACCAGGGGCTCATCAGCCGGGAACGCGACGAACGCCGCCGCGAGCGCTACGCCGTCAACGACGACATCTGGTTCCAGTCGATGGCCGCCGCCGCCCAGTCCAACTTCCGGCTCGCCGAGACCGCGCGGCAGGGCGTAGGCGTCCTCGGCCCCGACACCCCGGCCGCGGTCCGCCTCGAGAACATCGCCCGCTTCCTCGACTTCGTCGGCGAGAGCATCGCCCGCGCCGCGGAGCAGGCCCGCGACGTCCTGTACACAAAACCCGAGACGGCTGCGGACAGCACCACCTGAGCCTCGCTCAGATCGCTGCCCCGCAGCCGTCCTGACGGTCCCGGACCGGGACGCCGTCTACGCGTAGGCGGCGATGTCCTTGACCACGGCGAAGCCGAGCCCGTACGCGCTCATACCCCGCCCGTAGGCGCCCAGGTGAACCCCGGCCTCGGTGGTGCCGGCCAGCACCCACCCGTACTCCGACTCCCGGTAGTGGAACGAGGCCGCGACCCCGTCCACCGGCAGCGAGAGCCTGGACCACTCCGGACCGTCGAGATCGTCGGCCAGGGCCCACGCCGTCTCCGTCTGCTGCTCCAGCCAGTCGTCCCGCAGACTGTGGTCCATCTGCCCGGGCCAGGTGAACGACAGCAGCCCCACCCCGGCCAGCCACGCCGCGGAGGACACCGAGGTCGCCTCCAGCAGCCCCGTGCCGTCGGCGCTGCGCCGGGACGGCTGCGCGGCGACCGTCACCACGACGGCGAACTTCTCCCGCGGCTCACCGGCGGTCCCGGTCTCGGTGCGCACCGAGGGCTCGTCGCCGTGCCCGATCGAACCGTGCTCCACCGCGCCGTCGGCCGTCATGCCGACCTGCATCAGCCAGCGCGGCCCCGTGAATGCCTCGTCGAGGCCGTACCAGGGGAAGGGCGCCCGCAGGTAACCGTCGATGGTGCGCCGGGCGGAGGGGACCTGCTGTCCGCCCTCCGCGGCCGGCGCCTGCGCGCCCACCCGACTCGTCGTCTCCATCTGCCCGGACGCCTCCTCGCTCTCGTCGGACCGGGCTGACCCGCCCCCCTTCGGGCGTACGCGTCCGGTCCGCGCAACAACTCGGCAGCATATCCACACCGCTGAGACCGGCAGGGCAGGCGCTGGATGCGTGGGTCGCGCGCACGGCCTGTTCAGGCCGTGCGCGACGGGTGTGCGCTATGAAACGCGTCACGTGCGCGGCGTGCGCCCGCGTGCGCGTGTCGGTGCGGAGGAGCGGCGGCTACGTGGCGTCCGCGTCGAAGGGCGGCCGGTCGTCGGGCGCCTCGGGCTTCTTGGTCATGTCGATGCGCCCACCGGAGGAGGACGGGGAGGACGACGCGGAGGACGACGACGAGGCCTCGCTCTCGCGGCTGTTCACCGCGTCCGTGACCTCGGCCATCTCCTTCTTCAGGTCAAACCCGTTGCGGATCTCCTTCAGCCCCAGGTCATCGTTGTCCAGCTGCTTGCGGATGAACTTCTTGGGGTTGAGATCCTCGAACTCGAAGTCCTTGAACTCCGGACCCAGTTCGGTACGGATGTCGTGCTTGGCGCTCTCCGAGAACTCGCGGATCTTCCGGATCGTGCGCGTCACGTCCTGGATCACCTTCGGGAGCTTGTCCGGACCGAAGACGAGCACGGCGAGCACGACGATCGTGACCAGCTCCAGTGGTCCTATGTCATTGAACACCTGACGCTCCTTGCGATGTCCTCGGTCGCTCAACGGTACCCGGCGTCACCGTCCGACCGGTACCGTCCCGAGGTGAGACTTCTGTCAGTTCTGCTCCGACGCGCCCAGCACGAGTGAGACCTCCCGCTCGGTCCCGTCGCGTTGGACCCGCAGCCGCAGCCGGTCGCCCGGCCGGTGGGCGCGGATCTTGACGATCAGCTCCTCACCGGTGTGGACGCGCTCACCGCCGACCCCGCGGACGACGTCACCCGCCCGCAGACCGGCCCGCTCACCGGGGCCGCCCCGGGTGACGGCGGGGCCGCCGTTCGCGCTCTTGTCGTCGATGCGGGCGCCGTCACCGGTGTAGCCCATGTCGAGGGTGACGCCGATCACGGGGTGCGTGGCCCGGCCTTCGTTGATCAGTTCCTCGGCGACGCGCTTGGCCTGGTTGACCGGTATGGCGAAGCCGAGACCTATGGAGCCGGCCTGGCCGCCGCCCGCGGAACCGGAGCCGCTGCCCGCGGAGCGGATGGCGGAGTTGATGCCGATGACCTCGGCCCGGGAGTCGAGCAGCGGACCGCCGGAGTTCCCCGGGTTGATGGGGGCGTCGGTCTGCAGGGCGTCGACGTACGACACATCGCTGCCGTCGCTCTTCTCCCCGCCGGCCGTGATCGGCCGCTCCTTGGCGCTGATGATGCCGGAGGTGACCGTGTTGGCGAGGTCGAAGGGGGCACCGATGGCGACCACCGGGTCGCCGACCCTGACGTCGTCGGAGTTGCCGAGGGGCAGCGGGGTGAGTCCGCGCACGCCGTGCACCTGGACGACGGCCAGGTCGTAGCCGCTGTCCCGGCCGACGACCTTCGCCCCGACGGTTTCGCCGCTGCTGAACGTCACGGATATCTCGCCGCCCGACCCGGCCGGCTCCACCACATGGTTGTTGGTGAGGATGTGACCCCGCTCGTCGAGCACGAAGCCGGTGCCGGTGCCCGCCGCGTCGGTCCCCCTGACGTGCAGCGTGACCACGCTGGGCAGGGCGCGGGCGGCGATCCCGGCCACGCTGTCCGGTGCCCGGCCGACCGGCACGCTCCCGGCCTGCGGCAGCCGGACGTCGTCGCCGAGGCCCTCGCGTTCGACGTAGGCGCCGACGGCTCCGCCGATGCCCGCGGCGACGAGGGCGACGACCAGGGTCCACACGAGGAGGAGGCGCTTCCCCCGCCGGTTGCGCTGCTCGTGCGTCAGCACCGCCGCGCCGGTCTGCTGCAGCGGTCCCGGGGCGAGCGTCCGCTCCTGGGCGGAGCCGGCGGCCCAGGGGTCGTAACGCCCCCAGGGATCGGCCCCCTGCGCATCGGCGTCACCGGACAGCGGCGCGGAGACCGGCGCGGGCGCGGGAGACGCGACGGGGGCGGGGGCGGCTGCCGGTACGGGGGTTACCGGGTCCGGTACCTGAGCCGTGGGGGCCGGTACGGGAGCCGTGGGCGCCGGTGCGGGTGCCGGTACGTGGGGCGCCGGGGCCGGTGCGTGGGCCGCCGGCGCGGGTACGGCCGTCCCGTGCGTCGGGGTGACGGCCGGGTGCTGCACCGGCGGCGCCGGCGCCCAGGGACCGGGTTCCCCGTACGGCGGGGTGCTGTAGGGATCGGGGTCGTGCAACGGCTTGGGCCGCTCGCCGGACGCCACCACGGCGGTCTCCCCGGCGGACTCGGTCCGCTCCTCGACGGGCACCGCCGCGGCCTCCACGGCCGGTACGCCGGTCTCCCCACTCGGTACGGCAGTCTCCCCGGCCGGTGCGGCGGCCTGGCCGTCGGTCGCGGTCGGCGGAACCGGTGCCGGCTTGGCCAGTTCGAAGTCCCCGTCGGCCCCTGTGGCTTCCGGTACGACGACCCGGCCGCTCTCGGTCCGGTCGCCGCCACCGGACCGGTCGGCACTCTCGATCCGGTCGCCGCCACCGATCCCGTCGGCACTCCGGGCGGCGTCGTCGGGCCGGGCGGCCGGTGTCAGCCGCGCCGCTCCCTCCGGTTCCTCCGGTTGCTCCACCGGCGGGACACGGTTCCCCTCGTTCATGCTCTCCCCACGGCTGAGCCGCGACCGTGCTGCCGCGGCCACGGGACGTCGCCGCCCCGGGTCATCGCCGCGGGCACGGCCTCACAGGATTCAACCAGGTTCGCGGGCCGTGGCGCAGTGACCGGTCAGGGCGACGGGCGGGGCGCGGCGGGAGCGGAGGCGGTGTCGGGGACGGGGGCGGACAGCAGGCCGGGGCCGGTGGCTCCGGAAGTGGTGGACCCCTCGGCGAGCGGAAGGGCGACGGTCTCGTCGAGCGGGCGTATCAGTGGGGAGACGGCGGCCGCACCGGCGAACACCGGGGCGGTCAGGCCGCGTACCGCCTCGGTGCGGGCCTGCCCGGTGGAGGTGAAGGGCACCCCGGGCAGCAGCGGCGCGGACAGGGTGGTCGGCGCCACCGGGGCCGGCCCGAGCAGCGAGCTTCCCTGGGCGAGCAGCGGTCCGGCCGGCCTCCTGCGCTGGCTGTCCGGCGTGGCCGCGCCCCCGCCCGCTCCGGTGCCCGCCGGGCGCGTCGGGGTCACGTTGCTGCCGTTGCCGGAGCCGCCGCGGGCGTCCGTGGTCAGGTCGCCGGGGAAGGCGGTGGTCACGCCGCCGAGGGCGACCGCGGCCAGCGAGACCGCGCCGGCGGCGGCGAACGCGAACCTCAGTCCGCGCGAGGCGGAGCGGCCGTCGTCCGGGCGGCCGACGGGGTGGATGCGGAAGCCGCCGCCCTCGGGTCCGGCGATGCCGTCCGCGGCGGTGGGGAGGAAGCCGTGCGCGGGTGCGGGGACGTATCCGAACGGGAGACGCTCGCCGCGCCTCACTCCGAAGGCCCCGGAGGTCTCCGGGACGGAGCCGCCTCCGAGGAATCCGCCCCCGGGCGACGGCGTGCCGCCGCCGTCCAGGTCACCTCCCCCGGGGAGACCCTGGAGGCGGGCCAGGAGGCTCGCCGAGGGCGGGGGCGGGGCCGCCTCCGCGAACACGTTCTTCAGCGCGCGCTGGGCGTCCGCCTCCGCCTTGCACCGGGCGCAGGTGGCCAGGTGCGCCAGGACCCGCTCACGCGTCTCGTGACCGAGCTCTCCGTCCACCAGGGCGGAGAGCCGGTCTCCCAGGTGCTGCTCCGCGAGGTGCGCCTTCTCCACAGGTTTCGGTCGTGATCCACTCACGCGGTCGCGCCCCCTCCCCCCAGAGCGGGGACACGGGCCATGAAGGAGCGCCGTTCGGCCGCGCGCGCCTCCGGCGAGCGGTGCGCCAGGGCCTTGCGGAGCTGGGACCGGCCGCGGTGGATACGGGAGCGGACCGTGCCCAGCTTCACGCCGAGGGTGGCGGCGATCTCCTCGTACGACAGTCCCTCGATGTCGCACAGGACGACGGCGGCGCGGAACTCGGGCGCGAGGGTGTCGAGGGCCTGCTGGACGTCGGCGTCGAAGTGCGCGTCGTTGAAGAGCTGCTGCGGGGTGGGCTCGCGGCTGGCCAGGCGCTCGGCCGCGTCCTCGCCGAGGGCGTCGAAGCGGATGCGCTGCTTGCGCCGGACCATGTCCAGGAAGAGGTTGGTGGTGATGCGGTGCAGCCAGCCCTCGAAGGTGCCCGGCGAGTACGTCGACAGGGAGCGGAAGACGCGGACGAAGACCTCCTGGGTGAGGTCCTCGGCGTCGTGCTGGTTGCCCGTCAGACGGTAGGCGAGTCGGTAGACCCGGCCGCTGTGCGTGCTGACGATCTCGTCCCACGTGGGCGGAGTCCACGCCTGCCCGTCCGCGTCGGTGGCGAAGGTCGCGGTCTGGGTCTCGCCTGCGGCGGCACCCGCGGCGTGGCGGTCAGCAGCGGTGTCGGTCACGGATTTCGGCCTGCCCGCCGACCCGAGGAAGCGCCGCAGCACTCCGCCCCGGTCCCCGGGTACAGCCGCACCTCCCCTGTCGGCTCTGGTGGTGTCCAGTGGAGCCCCTACCATAGCCACCTCGCCCGTTAGCTCCGGATAAGCGGTTTTACGAGAATTTGATACATGCTGATACTGCTGCGTCAGCAGTTGCTCGGCGCCCTGATCCACCCCTCGCCCCCCGTCGCTTCCCCGGCCACCGTCTCATCCCTATAAACGCCCGGTCCCATCTGCGGGTTCCCGGCGCCAACGGATACAGTCACGCCCAGGCAACCACGGGGACAGGAGAGGGTCATTACCGGCAACCGGCAGACGAGCTGGGCGTTCGCCGACGCCTTTGTCGCCGAGGACGAAGCGCTGCACTGGGCCCGTGACCGGGCCCGGGAGGCAGGGCTGCGCTCGGTGTCGCCCAGCACGGGCGCCGCGCTGCGACTGCTCGCCGCCTCCGTGGACGCGAAGGCGGTCGCGGAGATCGGCACGGGCTGCGGGGTGTCCGGGATCCATCTGCTGCACGGCATGCGGGCGGACGGCGTGCTCACCACGGTGGACCCGGAGCCGGAGCATCAGCAGTTCGCCCGGCAGGCCTTCCGCGTCTGCGGCTTCGCCAGCAACCGGGCCCGTTTCATCCCCGGCCGGGCCCTGGAGGTGCTCCCGCGTCTCGCCGACGCCGGCTACGACCTCGTCTTCTGCGACGGGGACCGGCTGGAGTACTCGGACTACCTCGCTGAATCGTTGCGCCTGCTGCGTCCGGGCGGCCTGGTGGTCTTCGAGGGCGTGTTCGCCAACGGCCGTACGGTCGACTCGGGGCCGCAGCCGACCGAGGTGCTGCGGCTGCGGGAGCTGCTGCGCACCGTCCGGGAGAGCCAGGAGCTGATCCCGTCGCTGCTGCCCGTGGGCGACGGGCTGCTGTGCGCCGTCAAGCGGTGACCGGGCGACGGGACGCCGCACGCGTCACGCGGTGACCGGGGCCGCGTCGGCCCTTGGGAACGCGTCTGCCCCGGCACCGCGTACGATGCCGGGGCAGGCGTGAGGACAGGATCCTGGGACGTCAGACGACGACCTTCTTGAGGGCGTCGCCGAGCGCCTCGGCCTCGTCAGGGGTCAGTTCGACGACGAGTCGACCGCCGCCTTCGAGCGGAACGCGCATGACGATGCCCCGCCCCTCCTTGGTCACCTCGAGCGGGCCATCACCCGTCCGCGGCTTCATGGCCGCCATGCTCGTTCCCCTTCCTGAAACCAGCTCATCGTCTGCCGACGACCCCACGAGGGCATCCGCCATCCGGAACGGACAGGCGACACCGGCATCGAACACATTGCTTCCCAGCCATTATCCCGCATCGCAGGACCCGATGACCAACATCAGTCGGCATCGCTTGGGCAACGCGCGCGAGCAAAACCACCCAATTCGGCGATGTGCCTGCGATACTGCGCCACCGCACGGAGATCCGCCGACCGACTCCGCTCCGTATTTCTTTGACGCAGGTCACACGTCCGGTCCGGCCCTTGGCCTGGGATCTCCGCCATGCTGTCCTCAGACATGGACGTACTGAGCGGTACGTCACCAGCCGGCACACCGAGGGGATACGCCATGGCCGACACCGTGCTCTACGAGGTGAGCGACGGACTCGCGACGATCACGCTCAACCGCCCCGAGGCGATGAACGCGCTGAACGTCGCGACCAAGGTCGCCCTCCGGGAGGCCGCGGAATCGGCGGCCGGCGACACGGCCGTACGGGCGATCCTGCTGACCGCCGCCGGGGACCGGGCGTTCTGCGTGGGCCAGGACCTGAAGGAGCACATCGGGCTGCTGGCCAGTGACCGGGAGACCGGGGCGGGTCAGACGATGAGCACGGTCAAGGAGCACTACAACCCGATCGTGCGGGCGCTCGCCGGGGCGGCGAAGCCGGTGGTCGCGGCGGTGAACGGCGTCGCGGCCGGGGCCGGGTTCGGGTTCGCGCTCGCCGCGGACTACCGGCTGGTGGCGGACACCGCCGCCTTCAACACCTCGTTCGCGGGCGTGGCCCTGACCGCCGACTCCGGCATCTCCTGGACGCTGCCCCGGGTGATCGGCCCGAGCCGCGCCGCCGACCTGCTCCTCTTCCCGCGCAGCATCAGCGCCCAGGACGCGCTGGAGCTCGGCATCGCCAACCGGATCGTCCCCTCGGCGGAACTGCGCCCCGAGGCGGAGAAGGTGGCCCGGGCGCTGGCCGAGGGGCCGACGGTGGCGTACGCGGCGATCAAGGAGGCCGTGGCCCACGGCCTGACGCACTCCCTGGAGGAGACGCTGGAGAAGGAGGACGAGCTGCAGGCGCGGGCGGGGCGGTCCGAGGACCACGCCATCGCCGTGCAGGCGTTCGTGAACAAGGAGAAGCCCAAGTACCTGGGGCGGTAGCCCGTCCGCTAACGGGCGGCTCTCGCCACGCACGTCTCCAAGTGGTCGTCCACCAGTCCGCACGCCTGCATCAGGGCGTACGCCGTCGTCGGGCCGACGAACCTGAGGCCGCGCTTCTTCAGCGCCTTGGAGAGGGCCGTGGACTCCGGGGTGACCGCCGGGACGTCGGCGAGGGTCTTCGGGGCCGGGCGGCCGGCCGGGTCGGGGGCGTGGGACCAGATCAGCTCGTCCAGGTCGCCCTCGGCCCAGTCGGCGAGAACGCGCGCGTTGGCGAGCGTGGCGTCGATCTTGGCCCGGTTGCGGATGATGCCTGTGTCGGCCAGCAGGCGCTCGCGGTCGGCGTCGGTGAAGGCGGCGACCTTCTCGATGCGGAATTCGGCGAAGGCGGCGCGGAAGCCCGGGCGGCGGCGCAGGATCGTGATCCAGGACAGGCCCGACTGGAAGGCCTCCAGGCTGATCCGTTCGAAGAGGGCGTCGTCGCCGTGGACCGGGCGGCCCCACTCCTCGTCGTGGTACGCCACGTAGTCGTCGGTGGACAGGGCCCAGGGGCAGCGCAGGGCGCCGTCCGGACCGGCGACGGCTCCCGGCGTCATCGCTGGTCCTCCGTGCCCTCGCCCTGCTCCCGCTGTCCGTGCCGCTCGTGCGCCACGGCGGCTCTGGCGCCGGCCAGCGCGGACTCCAGGTCGTCGATGCGGGCGTCCCGCTCGGCCAGTTCGGCGGCGAGCCGGCCGAGTGCGTCGTCGACGTCCGCCATGCGGTAGCCGCGCGGCGCGACCGGGAAGCGCAGGGTCTCCACGTCCGCGCTGTCCACGGGGCGGTCCGCGGGCAGCGGGTCCTGGAGCCGCTCGGGCGCCACCTCGGGCAGCGGGGCGCTCTCGCCGCCGCTCACCACGGCCAGGGTCACCGCGGCGACCACGACGGCCAGCGCGACGACCAGGAACAAGAACATCACCATTGCCAGGGGTCCCCACGCTCGGTACCGGACGCTGTGCCGGAAGCAGAATCTGTCAGGCTCCGATCGTGCCATGCGAGTCTGACAGTTAGGGTCACAGGCGGCCGTACAGCGGGACGTACTAGGAAAGGTCACAGCGGATGCTCAGGCTGGGCAGGCGGGAATTCGGGCCGCACGAGCCGGTGATCATGGCGATCGTGAACCGGACGCCGGATTCCTTCTACGACCGGGGAGCCACCTTCCGCGACGAGCCGGCCCTGGCGCGTGTCGAGCAGGCGGTGGCCGAGGGTGCCGCGATCATCGACATCGGCGGGGTCAAGGCCGGGCCGGGCGAAGAGGTCACGGCCGAGGAAGAGGCGCGCCGGACGGTCGGTTTCGTGGCGGAGGTACGGCGCCGGTTCCCCGATGTGATCATCAGTGTGGACACCTGGCGGGCCGAGGTCGGCGAGGCCGTGTGCGAGGCGGGCGCGGATCTGCTGAACGACGCGTGGGGCGGGGTCGACCCGGGGCTCGCGGAGGTCGCGGCGCGCCACGGGGTGGGGCTCGTGTGCACGCACGCGGGGGGTGTGGAGCCGCGTACGCGTCCGCACCGGGTGACGTACGACGACGTCATGACCGACATCCTCGACGTGACCCTCGGGCTGGCCGAGCGGGCGGTCGCGCTGGGTGTCCCGCGGGAGTCCGTGCTGATCGATCCCGGGCACGACTTCGGGAAGAACACGCGGCACAGCCTGGAGGCGACGCGGCGGCTGGACGAGATGGTCGCCACGGGGTGGCCGGTGCTGGTGTCGCTGTCCAACAAGGACTTCGTGGGGGAAACGCTGGACCGGCCGGTGAAGGAACGTTTGATCGGGACGTTGGCGACGACCGCCGTCTCCGCGTGGCTCGGGGCGCAGGTGTACCGGGTGCACGAGGTGGCCGAGACCCGTCAGGTGCTGGAGATGGTGGCGTCCATCGCCGGCCACCGCGCCCCCGCGGTGGCCCGCCGCGGCCTCGCCTGACCACCCCACCCCCACCGACCCGCACTGGGCGGGTGGGAGAGGGATGTCGGCCGAAGCGCCGCGCTAGCGGCCCGCCTCCTTCGAGACCAGGGCCACCGCCTCCTGCACGTCGTCCGTCACGTGGAACAGGAGCAGGTCCTTCTCCGCCGCCTTGCCCTGGGCGACCACCGTGTTCCGCAGCCACTCCACGAGTCCGCCCCAGTACGCGCTGCCGAACAGGACGATCGGGAAGCGGGTGACCTTCTGGGTCTGGACCAGGGTCAGGGCCTCGAAGAGTTCGTCGAGGGTGCCGAGGCCGCCGGGCAGGACCACGAACCCCTGCGCGTACTTCACGAACATCATCTTGCGGACGAAGAAGTACCGGAAGTTCAGGCCGATGTCGACGTAGGGGTTGAGCCCCTGCTCGAAGGGCAGCTCGATGCCGAGGCCGACCGAGGTGCCGCCCGCCTCGCACGCCCCCTTGTTGGCCGCCTCCATGGCTCCCGGCCCGCCGCCCGTGATGACCGCCCAGCCGGCCTCCACCAGCCCCCGGCCGAGCCGCACGCCCGCGTCGTACTCCGACGAGTCCACCGGTGTCCGCGCCGAGCCGAACACGCTGATGGCCGGGGGAAGTTCGGCCAGCGTGCCGAAGCCCTCGATGAACTCCGACTGGATGCGGAGCACCCGCCAGGGGTCGGTGTGGACCCAGTCCGAGGGACCGCCCGCGTCCAGCAGCCGCTGGTCGGTCGTACTGGCGGTGACCTGGCCCCGCCGCCGGAGGACCGGTCCGAGCCGCTGCTCGTCCGGCGGCTGCTTCTTCCCCTCGGGGTTGCCGGTAGCCATGTGCGCTCCCTCCGCTTGCGGGTAGTTCGATCTCAGACTAGATCCAGCCGGGTTACGGAAGGGGGACCTGCGCGTGTCCGCCGTGCGTGCGGCGGCGGGCGTCCGCTATGCGGTGAGCCAGTTCCGCAGGCGCTCCTCGCCCGCCAGGATCTTCGCGGTCTCCACGCGCTCGTCGCGCTTGTGGGCCAAGTGCGGGTTGCCCGGTCCGTAGTTGACCGCGGGGACGCCGAGCGCGGAGAAGCGGGACACGTCGGTCCAGCCGTACTTGGGCCGCGGGGTGCCGCCCACCGCCTCGATGAAGGCCGCCGCGGCCGGGTGGGAGAGGCCGGGCAGCGCGCCGCCGCTGTGGTCGTCGACCACGAACTCCTCCACGCCGCAGTCGGCGAACACCTCGTGGACGTGCGCGACGGCCTCCTCCTCGGTGCGGTCGGGGGCGTAGCGGAAGTTGACCGTCACCACGCACTCGTCCGGGATGACGTTGCCGGCCACTCCCCCGCTGACGGCCACCGCGTTCAGGCCCTCGTGGTACTCCAGGCCGTCGATCACCGGCCGGCGCGGCTCGTAGGAGGCCAGACGGGCCAGGATGGGGGCGGCCGCGTGGATGGCGTTCGAGCCCATCCACGAGCGTGCCGAGTGGGCCCGCTCGCCCTTGGTCCTCAGCAGCACCCGCAGCGTGCCCTGGCAGCCGCCCTCGACCTCGCCGTCGGAGGGCTCCAGCAGGATCGCGAAGTCGCCCGCCAGCCAGTCCGGGTGGGCCTCGGCGACGTGCCGGAGGCCGTTGCGCTCCGCCTCGACCTCCTCGTTGTCGTAGAAGACGAAGGTCAGGTCGCGGTTGGGGGCGGGCACCGTGGCCGCGATACGCAGCTGTACCGCCACGCCCGACTTCATGTCGCAGGTGCCGCAGCCCCACAGCACCCCGTCCTCGTCGAGCCGCGAGGGGACGTTGTCCGCGATCGGGACGGTGTCGATGTGGCCGGCCAGGATGACGCGCTCGGCGTGGCCCAGGTCGGTGCGGGCGATCACGTTGTTGCCGTGGCGGTCCACCGTCAGGTGCGGCAGGGCGCGCAGGGCGGTCTCGATCGCGTCCGCGAGCGGCTTCTCGGTTCCGCTTTCGGACGGGAAGTCCACGAGCCGCGCGGTGAGCGAGGCGGCGTCCAGCGTGAGATCAAGCGAGGTGTCGGCCATGGCCACGACCCTAGCGCGCCGCCCGACGGGGCCGGCGCGACGCGTGACTCGGACCGCCCGCGAGGACCGGGCGGGGCTCCAGTACCTTGTACGCGTGTCAGAGCCGTCCCCCACCCGTCCCAAGCGTCGCGGTCGCCTCTTCCGTTTCACCGCGGCCCTGTTGGTCCTGTGCGGCGTCGTCGCCTACCTCGTGGTGCAGTACATCACCGGAGGCGGTGGAGCGCGCGGCTGCAAGGTGGTCGCGGCCTCCGGCGGCGACGCGTCGTACGAGTTCACCCCCGAGCAGGCGAAGAACGCGGCGACGATCGCCGCCGTCGGCACCGGGCGCGGAATGCCCGAGCGTGCCGTGACGATCGCGATAGCGACCGCGCTGCAGGAGTCGGGGCTGCGGAACATCGAGCACGGCGACCGGGACTCGCTGGGGCTGTTCCAGCAGCGGCCCTCGCAGGGCTGGGGCACCGAGCGGCAGATCATGGACCCGACGTACTCGGCGGGCATCTTCTACGCGCACCTGGCGAAGGTGCAGGACTACACCGACCTGCCGCTGACGGTGGCCGCGCAGCGGGTGCAGCGCAGCGGCTACCCGGAGGCGTACGCCAAGCACGAGACGGACGCCGCGCTGCTGTCGGCGGCCCTGACCGGGCGGGCGGCGGCCGCGCTGACCTGCGACGGGCGCCCGGAGCGCACGGCCTCGGCGGTCGGCCCGGGCGCGGTGCGGACGGCGCTGGTACGGGACTTCGGGCGGGACGCGCTCCAGGAGACCGGGGCGGTGGTGGGCGGCACGCCGGTCCCGTCGCCGTCTCCGTCGCCGAGCGTGACCGCGACCGCGCACGGGCGGACGGTGACCGTTCCGGTGACCGAGGGCCCGGGGGCGGCCGCGACCGGTCGCGACGACGAGGCGCGGGGCTGGCAGCTCGCGCAGTGGGCGGTCGCCAACTCCTCGGCCCTGCACATCCAGCGGGTGTCGTACGCGGGGCGGGAGTGGACCGTGGGGAGCAGCAGCGACGAGTGGCGCACGGCCGGCCCGGAGGGGGCCGCGGGGGCGGAGCGGTCCGCGGGGGCGGTCCGGATCGTGACCGGACAGTAGTACGGCGGATCACTCCGGCGGGTTGCGCGGCGCCGCGTGGCCCCGCCGTGCGGGCGGGTGGCGTGCCCTGCGTATAAACCCTTGGAAATCAAGGGCCGGAAGGATTCTGCACAGCGCGGGACAGACGCTCTTTGCCCGTTTTTATCCACACCTGATAATGCGATGCGTTACCCATTCTTTACCTCCGGCATCCGCAACCTTCGCGGGCTTCGAGCGGTAGTCACGGCGTCCGGGCCGCACCCGAGCCCGGACACACACCGTTCTCTCCCGTCGAATGGAGCATCATGTCCCTCCCTCTGACCCGCCGGATCGCCCGTGCCGCGCTGCTCGTCGCAGCGGGAGCGGCTGCCGGGGTCGGTGCGGCCGGCTCCGCCGGTGCGGCGAACCTGCCGGCGGCCACCCCGAACCTGGGCGGTCTGACCGCGCTGGACGGGGCGCACGTCGGAAACACCGTGGACACCGCCGCGCAGAACGCCACTTCGCTCGCCGGCCAGGCGGGCAGCAAGGCCGTCGAGCAGGCGGTGCCGGCGGCGGGCAAGACCGGCGGCAACGCAGTGAAGAAGACGGCGCCCGCGGTGCAGAGGGCCGCCGGGGAAGCGGCCGGGACCGCGGGAGGCGTCATCGGGGAGGCCGCCGCCGGTGCGACGACGGACAGGCTGCCGACGGGTTCGCTCACCAAGGGTGGGCTGCCGACGTCGTCCCTGCCGACCAAGGGTCTGCCGATCGGCTGAGCGCGCGGCTCTGCATCACCGACGGGGTCCGGGGCTTCTCCCCGGGCCCCGTCGTTCTGTGTTCCCGCTGTGTTCCCGTCGGCGGAGGCCGGGTCGCGGACAGGTGGGCGGGACCGCGGACAGGTGGGCGGGACCGCGGCCGGCCGGGTTACGCCGTCAGGCGGGACACCGCCGCCCGCACCCGCTCGTCGGTCGCCGTGACGGCCAGGCGGACGAACTCCTCGCCCGCCTGGCCGTAGAAGTCGCCCGGGGCCACCAGGATGCCCAGCTCGGCCAGCCCGGCGACCGTGGTCCAGCAGGACTCGCCCCGGGTGGCCCAGAGGTAGAGGCTCGCCTCGCTGTGCTCGATGCGGAAGCCGCCTGCGAGCAGGGCCTCCCGCAGGGCCGCGCGGCGGGCCGCGTAGCGCTCGCGCTGCTCCTGGACGTGGGCGTCGTCGCCGAGGGCGGCCACGACCGCGGCCTGCGTCGGCGCGGAGGTCATCATGCCGCCGTGCTTGCGGATCTCCAGCAGCGGGCCCAGGACGGCCGGGTCACCGGCGATGAAGGCCGCGCGGTAGCCGGCCAGGTTGGAGCGCTTGGAGAGGCTGTGGACGGCGACGATGCCGTCGTAGGAGCCGCCGTTGACGTCCGGGTGCAGGACCGAGACCGGGTCGGCCTCCCAGCCCAGCTCCAGATAGCACTCGTCGGAGAACACCAGGACGCCGTGCTCGCGGGCCCAGGCGACGATCTCCGTCAGCTCCTGCCGGGACAGGACCTTGCCCGTCGGGTTGGACGGGGAGTTCAGCCAGAGCAGCCTCAGGTTCGCCGGGTCCAGCTCGCGCGGGTCGTCGTAGACCTCGTACTCGGCGCGGGCGAGGCGGGCGCCGACCTCGTAGGTGGGGTAGGCCAGGCGCGGGTAGGCGACCTTGTCGCCGGGGCCGAGGCCCAGCTGGGTCGGCAGCCAGGCCACCAGTTCCTTGGAGCCGACGACCGGCAGGACGTGGCGGTGGGTCACCCCGCGGGCGCCCAGGCGGCGCTCCAGCCAGCCGGTGATCGCGTCGCGGAGGGCGGGGGTGCCCCAGACGGTCGGGTAGCCCGGGGAGTCGGCCGCGTCGATCAGGGCCTTCTGGATCAGCTCGGGAACCGGGTCGACCGGGGTGCCCACGGAGAGGTCGACGATCCCGTCGGGGTGCGCGGCGGCCGTCTTCTTGTACGGCTCCAGCTTGTCCCAGGGGAAGGTGGGGAGCCGGTCGGAGACTGCGGACACGGGAATCAGGCTCACTTTCGTACGGTGCTGCAAACGGCTCGGTCCCGTGCGGCGCCGATCAGGGTGATCGGGCCGTACGGGACCGAGGCGGCGCCGGATTCCCCCGGGCCGGGCGGAGCCGGGAACCGGGGGCCGGCCGCTGACGCTCAGACGGTCACTCGCCGCCCTGCGGCGGCAGCGCGGCGATGAAGGGGTGGTCGCGCTCGATCAGGCCCAGCTTGCTGGCACCGCCGGGCGAGCCCAGCTCGTCGAAGAACTCGACGTTCGCCTTGTAGTAGTCCTTCCACTCCTCCGGAGTGTCGTCCTCGTAGAAGATCGCCTCGACCGGGCAGACCGGCTCACAGGCACCACAGTCGACGCATTCGTCCGGGTGGATGTACAAGGACCGCTGGCCCTCGTAGATGCAGTCGACCGGGCACTCCTCGATGCACGCCTTGTCCTTCACGTCGACACAAGGCTGCGCGATGACGTAGGTCACGCTGTCGTTCCTCCTCGATAGGGCGCTGGCGGGCCTCCTCAGGCTCCGCCGCCTGGCGCGCGGGAGCGCGGCGTCGTCGATGCCCGCCCCTAGTATCTCCGTTCCGGAGCACGATCCGAACAGGAGGGGTGAACTGACCAGTGGAAATCTCGGCGACAGGACACCTGGAAGTCCGAATCACCCCTTCTGACGTGGGGAAACGGGTCGCGGTAAGGCGCTTGGGCGAACCCGGTGCTGGGCCGGAGAAGTTCACTGACACGGTAGGTGTTCTCACATCATGGGACAGCGGCGTGCTCATGATCACACGGCGGGACGGGGAAAGTGTCAGAATTCCGCAAACCTCGCTGGTCGCGGGGAAGGTCGTGCCGGCCGCCCCGGCGCGCCGCCGCGGGCCCGCCGCCACCTACCCGGAGCTGGCGCGCGTGGCCGCCCGGGCCTGGCGGCCGGTGGAGAGCGAGCGGCTCGGCGAGTGGGAGCTGCGGGCGGCGGTCGAGGTGGGGCCGCGCGACGGCGGTCCCCCACCGCCTTCGGCTCCGCGACGGACGGGCTTCACGCGGCGGGCCAACAGTGTGCTGCCGCTCGGCGATCCGGGGCTCCCGCTCGACGCGGCCCTGGACGCCGTACGACGCTGGTACGGCGAGCGGGGCCTGCCCGCCTATGTGCAGGCCGCGACCGGCGCCGAGGGCACGCAGGAGCTGCTCTGCGCGGAGCTGGAGCGGCGCGGCTGGGTGCGCGAGGTGACCGCCGAGCTGTGGACCGGCGCGCTGGCGCCGGTCGCGGACCGGGCCGAGGGCGCGGGTGTGGTCCTGACCCGGACGGCGGACGAGGCATGGCTCGCCCGGTACCGGCGCAAGGGGGTGAGCGAGGTGGCCCTGCGGGTGCTGGAGGGCGGACCCTCCCGCTCCGCTGAGGCCGGGAGCGGGGCAGGTCCGTCGGTGTGGTTCGCGGCCGTGCCCGGCGCCGGTGCGGGCGAGCCGCCGGCCGCGATCGGGCGGTGCGTCGTGGACGGGCGGTGGGCGGGGTTCGCCGCCGTCGAGGTGGACCCCGGCCGGCGGCGGCAGGGGCTGGCCACCGAGGTGATGGCCGCACTGGCCCGGCGGGCGCTGGAGGAGGGCGCCTCGGCGGCCTGGCTGCAGGTGGAGACGGACAACGAGGGCGGCCGGGCCCTCTACCGCGCGCTCGGCTTCGCCCCGCACCACGCCTACCACCACTACCGGGCACCGGAGCCGGACGCATCCGCCGGCCCCGGACGCTCGTAGAACCCGCCGTGGAAGGGCAAGAGCCTGCCATGCGTCACCCGTATCTGCCGCCCCCGTATCCGCCGCCGCCGGAGCGCTCCGCCGAGCTGAGGCAGCGGTTCGCCGCGGAGGCCCGGTCCGAGCGGCCGGACCTGTCCGCGCTGTGCCTGCTGATCGCCGCGGAGACGGACGGCTCGCTGGACGAGGCCGGCATCGACGCCGCGGAGGCGGAGCTGGACCGGCTGGCGGGCGAGCTGCCGTACCGGCCGGGCGGGCCGCGCGCGTGGGCGGAGGCCGTACGCCGGCTGCTCGGCGACCGCTACGGCTTCCACGGCACGCCGGGCGACTACCAGCGGCTGGAGTCCTCCCTGCTGCACGAGGTCCTGCGCCGGCGGCGGGGGCTGCCGATCCTGCTGTCGGTGGTGTGGCTGGAGGTCGCGCGCCGGGCCGGGGCGCCGGTGTACGGGGTCGCGCTGCCCGGGCACTTCGTGGTCGGGTTCGGGGCGGCGGAGGAGCAGGTGCTGGCCGATCCGTTCGACACCGGGCGGGTGCTGACGGGGACGGACGCCGAGCTGCTGGTGGTGGGCGCCACGGGTGCGCCGCTGCAGCCCTCGATGCTGGAGCCGGCGCGGCCCCTGGAGGTCGTGCAGCGCATCCTGAACAACGTCCGGGCGTGGGCCGCGGCCCGGCCGGAGCGGTCGGACGTCGCCCTGCGGGCCGTGGAGCTGGCGCTGCTGATCCCTTCGCATCCGGCGCGGCTGCGCTACGAGCACGGGCAACTGCTCGTGCAGCGCGGCGAGTTCGTGGCGGGCGCCGAGGAGCTGACCGCGTACGCCGACCTGATCGAGGTGGTCGACGAGCCGGCGGCCGTGAAGGTCCGCCAGGAGGCCCGCACGGCCCGGGCCAAGCTCAACTGACGTACCGGCGGCGGGGCGGCGGCTGCGGCCGAGGCCCGGCGACCCCGTCCAGCGCCACCCGGAGGCCGGTGCGCCGGCCTCACGAGCGCCGGGGTGCGCACCGGCGGCGGAGCGTCGCGGGGCGCGCGGGCCGGCGGCCCCGGGGCACGTGCGTGGTCACAGCCAGCCCTTGTCGCGGGCTATGCGTACCGCCTCCGCGCGGTTGCGGACCGCCAGTTTCTGGATGGCCGTCGACAGGTAGTTGCGGACCGTGCCCTGGGAGAGGTGCAGGGCCCGGGCCAGTTCGGCGTTGGTGGAGCCGTCGGCCGCAGCGCGGAGCACCTCGCGTTCGCGCTCGGTGAGCGGGTTCGCGCCCTCGGCGAGCGCGGCGGCGGCCAGCGTGGGGTCGATGACCCGTTCACCGGCCAGCACCTTGCGGATCGCCTCGGCGAGCTGGGCGGCCGGGGCGTCCTTGACGAGGAAGGCGTCGGCGCCCGCCTCCATGGCGCTGCGCAGATAGCCGGGCCGGCCGAAGGTGGTCAGGACGACCAGCCTGACCCGCGGGAACTCGCGGCGCACCCGGGCCGCGGCCTCGATGCCGGTGCAGCCGGGCATCTCGATGTCGAGCAGCGCCACGTCCACGCCGTGGGCGGCGACGGCGGCGAGCACCTCGTCGCCGCGCGCGACCTGGGCGACGACCTCGATGTCGTCCTCCAGGCCGAGCAGCGCGGCCAGAGCCTCGCGGACCATCGACTGGTCCTCGGCCAGCAGGACCTTGATCGTGCTCGTCATGCCCCGGATACTACGTCGGCCGAGGTGGCCGCGGGGACGCGGGCGACCAGCCGGAACCCGTGCTTGACCCGGCCCGCCTCCAGGGTGCCGCCGGCCTTCTCCAGCCGTTCCGTCAGGCCGGTCAGACCGTTGCCGGGCCCCTTGCCGGAGCCGCCGGATCCGTTGTCCTCGACGCGGAGTTCGAGCACCGGCCCGTCGAGGGTCTGGAGGCGCAGCAGCCGGACGACGCAAGCGTCGGCGCCGCTGTGCCGGACCACGTTGGTGACCGCTTCGCGCAGCGACCAGGCGAGCGCGGACTCGGACTCCTCGGCGACCCCGGTGAGGTCGGGTTCGGCGGGCACCTCGGCCGTCACCCCGGCGGCGGTCAGGGCGACCTGGGTGCCCGCGAGTTCGGCGGCGAGCCGGGGCCGCCGGTAGCCGGTGACGGCCTCCCGGACGTCCACCAGGGCCTGCCGGCTGACCTGTTCGATGTCGGCGACCTGCTGGGCCGCCTTGTCGGGATGGCCGGGCAGCATCCGGCCGGCCAGCTCGCTCTTCAGCGTGATCAGCGACAGCGAGTGGCCGAGCAGGTCGTGCAGGTCGCGGGCGAGGCGGAGGCGCTCCTCGTTGGCGGCGAGCTGGGCGACGGTGGCCCGGGCCTTGCGCAGCTCGATGGTGGTGCGCACGAGCTGTCCCACGCCGGTCATCGCGAACCCGATGAGCACGACGAGCAGGAGCAGGCCCCGAGCCTCCTTCTCCTCGTGGAAGCGCAGACCGATCAGGTACATCACCACGCCGGAGGCGGGGATGGCCCAGTAGGCGGCCCGCAGCGGCAGGGTGGCCCCGAAGGCGACCGACAGGTAGACGAAGAGGCCCAGCCAGGCGCTGCCGAGGGTGGAGGCCAGCAGCGGGGCGAGCACGCCGAGGATCCCGCCCAGGGTGAGCACGGTCCGCGGGTCGAACGGCCGGCCCATGTTGCGGAAGACCAGCGTCAGATAGACCCCGACGAAGGCGGTGAGGCCGAGTGCGCCGGCCACGGTGGCGGCGGTGCTGTGGCCGCCGTTGACCAGGTCGTCGACCGGCGAGCTGAGGAAGACCAGCCAGACCGCGATCCACAGCGTCTTGACCAGCAGCTCGCGCCGGTTGCGGGGCGGCCACCCCACGGGCGTGTGCTTGGGCATTCCCTGCCGGTCTTCCGTCATCGTGCTCACGCCTTCAGCGTGTCCTTCCGGTACAGCCAGGCGGCGCCGCCGGCGAAGAGGACGAAGGAGACCGCGAGGACGCCGATGTCCTGGGCGTGCGGCGCCTGGCTCTGTTCGATCGCCCGCCCCAGGGAAGCGTACGCGTGGGTGGGCAGCCACTTGGCGATGTCCTGCAGCCACTGCGGGAAGGTGGTCGTCGGCATCCACAGGCCGCCCAGCATGGACAGGCCGAAGTAGATGATCATCGTGATCGGGCGGACCGCGTCCCCGCTGGCGAGGTAGCCGAGGGCGACGCCGAGCGCGGCGAAGACCAGGCTGCCGGCCCAGATCGCGCCGGTGAGGCCGAGCCACTGCCCGGCGCCGAGGCGTACGTCCTTCACGGCGGCGGCGACCACGAACACGACCACGATGGACGGCAGGCTGACCACGGCCGCGCTGGCGGTCTTGGCGAGGACGTACCCGCGCCCGGGCAGGGTGGTCAGCCGCAGCTGCCGTACCCACCCGCTCTCGCGCTCCTTGGCGATGCGCTCGCTGTTGCCCATGAGGACGGCGGTCAGGGCGCCGAAGGAGGCCATGGAGACCATCATGTAGGTCGGCAGGGTCAGGCCCGTGCCGTCCATCCTGGTGTGGCTGTCGGCGCCGCCCGCGATCAGCAGGAACAGTCCGGCGGGGTAGATCACGGAGAAGAACAGGAACTTGCGGTTGCGCAGGGCGCGGGACACTTCGAGCTTGATCAGGCTGTTCACGACTGCTTCGCCTCCTCGGCGGCGGTGATGGCGACGAACGCCTGCTCCAGGCCGAGGCCGGCGACCTCGAGATTGCGGGGGTAGACGCCGAGGCCGTACACGGCGTGGACGGTCGCGTCGGCGTCGGAGGACTGGATGCGGACCGTCTGGCCCGATACGTCGATCGAGGTGAGGAAGGGCAGGCCGCGCAGGGCCGCCTCGTCGATCTCCCCCTCCAGGTCGAAGGAGACCCGGCGGGCACCGGCCTTGGCCTTGATCTCGGCCGCCGTGCCGTCGGCGAGGAGCCGGCCGCGGTGCAGCACCAGCACCCGGTCGGCGATGGCGTCGGCCTCTTCCAGGTAGTGGGTGGCGAACAGGACGGTACGGCCCTGGTCGGCCTGCTCCCGCATGGTGGCCCAGAAGGCCTGGCGGGAGGAGACGTCCATGCCGGTGGTCGGCTCGTCCAGGATGATCAGGTCGCTGTCGCCGGCGGTCGCGAGGGCGAACCGGACCCGCTGGGCCTGGCCGCCGGAGAGCTTGTCGACCTTGCGGTCGGCGATCTGGGCGATGCCCGCGCGTGCCAGCACGTCGGAGACCGGGTACGGCCGCGGGTGCAGGGAGCAGGACAGCTTCACCAGTTCGGCGACGGTGACCCCGTCCATCAGCCCGCCGCTCTGCAGCATGGCCCCGACCCGCCCGGCGACGATCGCCTCGCGCGGGCTGGTGCCGAACAGGCTGACCCTGCCGCCGTCGGCGGGCTTGAGCCCGAGGAGCAGGTCCAGGGTGGTGGACTTGCCGGCCCCGTTCGGGCCGAGGAGGGCGACGGTCTCGCCCGGGTACAGCCGGAGCGAGAGGCCGTCGACGGCCCGCACGTCCCCGTACGTCTTGGTCACCTGGTCGAACCCGACCACCGGGGTGGTGGCCGGTGCCGCTGTCGTCGTCATGGCGACCATGTTCGCGGTGAGGGCCGGGTGCCGGGCAGTGTCGGCGGTCCTGAGAGCCGGATGACAGATGTCATGCGGATCGGATGACGCCGGGCCGGACGGCGGGTACGGCGGCGGATGACGCCGGGCCGGACGGCGGCTCAGGGGCGCCCTCGGCCGAGGGCGCCCCTGAGCGTGCGGCGGCGACTAGGGGGTTTCGTTTGGATCAGGTCGGATCAGGCCGCGGCGTCCGGTGCGGTGCATCGCAAGGCGGAGGACCATCCGCGTACTGGGCGTACTCGGGTGGTCCGACAACGCGGCGAGGTGCCGTGCCGGGCGTCGCGGACCCGGGCTGATCCAAACGAAACCCCCTAGCTCGGGTTCGTCTCGATGACGGCGACCCGGTTGGTCTTGCTCATCAGTGCCGGGCGCATGGCGGCGTAGACGTCCTCGGGGGTGACCGGGGTCTTCTTGCCGTTGCCCCGGGTGATGAGCACCCCGTCGAAGGTCTGCCCATACAGCTGCTTGAGGGCGTTCAGGTCGGGCTTGTCGACCAGCTTGCCGTCGACGGCCGTGACCCTGAGGAACTTCCACAGCGAGTTCTGCGGGCTGAGGGGGATCGAGTGGGCCGCGTCCGTCTGCACGGTCACCCGGTCCGACATCGCGGGCTTCGCGAACTCCTTCATCATCCGGTCGACCTCGGAGTCCGGGACCGTCGGCTGCTTGGTGGCGGTCGGTACGGTGACCGGGGTCAACGTGCCCGTCTCCACCAGCGTGCGGTAGGCCTGTGCGACCGCGTCGGTGGACTGGGCGGCGTCGATGGCCTTGCCCGCCTTGCCGTAGACGGCCACGGCCTTGCCGGACTTGAAGTCGATGCTGCCGTCGGTGACCGAGCCCGAGCCCCCGCCGGCCTGTTCGAGGGCGGCCTGGAGCTTCTCCTCGTCCACCGGCATGGCCGGCTCGACCACGCGCTTCTCGCCGAACAGGGAGCCGATGACGTGCACGGGGTTGTAGTCGCTCTTCGCGGCCTCGCTGACCGTGGCCTGGTAGTCGAACTGCAGACCCGCGTTCTCCGGCGTGAGGGTGACCGTCTTGCCGCCCACGGCCAGCTTCAGCGGCTTGTCGACCCGGCTGCCGAAGGCGTCGTCCAGCTTCTTGACCGCGTCGTCGCGGGTGCCGCCGCCGATGTCGACGCCGAGGACCGTGGTGCCCTTGGGCACGTCGGTGTGGTTCATCAGCAGTCCGGCGCCGTAGGCACCGCCCGCGACGACGACCACGCCGACGCCGAGCAGCACCAGCTTGCTGCGGCCCTTCTTCTTCGGCTTGGCGGCCGCCTTGGGCGCGGCGGCCGGCCCCGGCCTGGGCGCGGCGGGCGTCGCCGGGCCGTCGGCGTGCGGGCCGAACGGGGACTTGCCCGCGCCGGGTACGACCGGGATGCCGCTGGTGACGGTGTGTCCGGAGACGTTGTCGGCGGCCGGGGAGGGGTAGCCGGGCGTGCCCTCGGGGGCCGGCTTCTGCGGGGTGAGGATCGCGGTGTCGTCGCTCAGCCCGACGCCGGGGCCGACGGCGGGACCGACGCCGGGGCCGACGCCCGCGGGACCGCCGGCCCTCGGCCCGCCGGGCCCGCCGAAGCCGGTGGGTCCTTCGATGTCGGCGAGATCGGCGAGGGCGCTGCGGGCGGGCGTGGTGCCCTGGCCGCCGAAGCCGGGGACGGCGGGGCCGTCGAAGGGCTCGCCCGGCTTCATGCCGGGGCCGCCGGTGGCCGGCGGGACGAGGGGACCGTCGCCGGTGACCGGGCCACTGGTGGGGCCGGCCGGGCCCTGCGGGCCGCCGGGACCGCCGGGACCGCCGGGGCCGTCGAAGCCGCTGGCGCCGCCGGGGCCGCCGCGCCCGCGGGCACCGCCCGCCGCACCGGCGCCGAAGCCGTCGCCGTTGTCCGGGTGGCTCTCCGAGAAGTACGGCAGGTTGTCCCGGCGGGGCTCGCCGGAGCCGGGGGCGCCGGGGCGGGGGCCGCCGCCCAGCGGGCCCGCGGTCAGCGCCTCGGTCACGTCGAAGGAGCCGGTGCCGCCGCCGTGTCCCGGGGCGACCGGGCCGCCGGTGGCACCGGGCAGGCCCTTGCCGTTCGTACCGCCGGGGCGGCCGGGCACGCTCATCGAGCCGACCACACCGCCGGGACGGCCGCCGCCGGGGCGCGCGCCGGTGGTACCGGCCGGGCCGGACGCACCGGGACCACCCGGACGGGGGCTCGCCGGGCCGGCGGAGGGCGCCGAGGGGGTGGAACCGCCGGGGTTTCCGGCGCCGTTCGTGCCGCCGGCGCCCGGACCGCCCTTGGGGGCGGAGGACTTGCGGGGCGCGAACCAGTCGCTGGTCTTCTCCTCCGCCTGGGCCGCGGGTTCGGCCGGGGCGTCGGCGGGGCCACTGGTGGCGGCGGGCGCCGGGTCGGCCACGGGCCGCGGCTCGGCGGCGGGCGCCTCGTCCGGGGCGCTCTCGCCGTCCCCGACGGGCTTGCGCATGACGACCGGCGGAATGGGCCGGGATCCGGGGATGTTGATCCGGATCCGGGTCGTCAGCGTGGTCTCGGTCTTCTTCTCCTCCGGCCGCGTGCCGGACCGGCCGGCGACCGTACCGTCTTCGGAAGCCATGGGGGTCCCGTACGGCGGCGTGCCGGAGGGGTATGCGGCTCCTCCGCGCCCGTTGGGCCCGGAGGACGGAGTGTCAGTTTCACGACTCAAGGCAGGTTCTCCCGGTTGGCTCCGCCGCCCGTTTCGACCTCAGGTGGGGGTACCCCCTGTTCGAGCGCAGTCGAGAACTTGGGGGAGGCTCGGCGGCGCGCACCACCATACTGGCCGCTTCTGGCGCTTATCCCAGGACCGCTGAGGAAACCCACACGGGACTCGCACCTGCGCCGTCCGGCGAAGTGGTACGTCACTTGCCAAGTCGGGCGGAGCCGGCGGCCGGTTGCCGTCCGGCGCCGACGGTGGCACAGATCACAGCGAGGGCCATGCCGCCGAGCAGGAACAGGTAGGAGCCACCGCCCGCGCCGAACAGGAAGTCGCCTTCCGGACGTGTGGTGGTGAGCAGGATGACGGCGACGATCCAGCCGGCCGCCGGCGCCACCGCCCCGCTCCGGCTCCTGGTGGCGTAGCCTCCGCCGAGGAAGAGCCCGGCGGCGCCCGCGAGGGCGAGCAGCAGCCCGCCGGGGAACCAGGCGGCCTGCACCAGGGCCCCGGCGAGGCCGGTGACCGCGCCGAGCAGCAACAGGCCGACGTGGGCGGCGGCCCGGCCCACGGAGGGCGGGCGCAGGGGCTGGGCGAGCAGGGAGCCCGGTCCGTCGTTGCTCATGACGCCTCCTCGACACCGGCGAACAGGTCGGTCTCCCCGCGCTGTCCCGTTCCGCGCACCAACTCGTAGTACTCGGTGGTGAACAGGGGCTGGGCGAGTTCGTTGGAGAGCGCGAAGTACGGCTCGGCCACCTCGATCTGGGTGGCGTGTGCACGCATCGCGGCGGCCTTGGCGGCGCCGTGCGCGCTGCCGTCGATCGTGGTGGTGATCCGCTCGTCGTCGACCACGCCCGGCACGTCGTCCAGGGCCGCGCTCTTGTCGAACGGCAGTGCGGCCAACTCGTCCTGGAGGCGGGCGAAGGCGGCCTCGGCGACGGTGCGCGGGACGCGGTTCCAGTACACCTTGGCGATCCGGTGGCCCCGTTCGGCCGCGAGGTCGACCGCGCGCATGGTGACGCGGTGGGCCTGGACGTGGTCCGGGTGGCCGTAGCCGCCGTTGTCGTCGTACGTCACGACGACCTGCGGGCGGACCTCCAGGATCACCTCGGCGAGGCGGCCGGCGGCCTCGTCCACGTCGGCCTGCCAGAAGCAGCCGGGGTCGTCGTTGTCGGCGAGGCCGGTCATGCCGGAGTCGCCGTACCGCCCGGCGCCGCCGAGCAGCCGGCCGTCCGTGACGCCGAGGGCGGCCAGGGCCGCGTCCAGCTCGCCGCGCCGGTGCGCGCCCAGCGCGGGGCCCGTCAGATGCCGCAGCTCCGGCGGAATGACCTCGCCCCGCTCGCCCAGGGTGCAGGTGACCAGAGTCACATGGGCACCCTCGGCCGTGTACTTGGCCATGGTCGCGCCGTTGTTGATCGACTCGTCGTCCGGGTGCGCGTGCACGAGGAGCAGACGCCGCGCGGGCAGTTCCGTCATGGGACCACCCTACGAGGTGACGGGGGCCGCCCCTTCCGGCCAAGTCGGCCGAAACCGGCTCATCCCCATCCGGAAGGCACCCTTCGATGTCAGGGCCGGGGTTCCGTGCCGCTCTGGTCCTCGTAGCGCGGCAGCCCCTCGGTGGAGATCGTCCAGTCGGCGATGGTGACGTCCTCCCCGTAGACGAAATCCTTGCGGGTGGCGTAGCGGGGGCCGTCGGGGGTGGGGTGGATGTCCGAGAAGACGGCGCCGGTACCGGTCCGGGGGTCGAAGACCGCGTAGACGGGGACGCCCATCAGAGGATAGTCGCGGACCTTGCCCACCCAGTCGTTGTCCGGGTTGGAGCGGGAGACGATCTCGACGGCGGCGAACAGCGTGCGGGGGTCGAAGGAGCCTGGTACGTCCATGTCCTCCCAAGCGATCACCATCACATCGGGGCGCCGCAGGATGCCCTCGAGTTCGTTCTCGACGTCGGGCTCTCCGGTGTGCGCCACGATCTCGTCCGGCATGACCTTTTCAAGCCGCTTCCGGACGTGCAGCGTGGTCAGCTCGTGCGGACCGATCGGCGCCATCATGTCGTGGACGATCCCCTTTTTCGTGATCTCGAATTTGCCCGGAATGGTGTCGTCCATGGACTGAACGAGATCCCGCATGGCTCGGTAGATGTGGGAGGCACCCTGGCGCGCGTCGTCCGGTGCGATGGTCATGGCGCTCGCTCCTCGTCGTCTGTGCCCAGGGGCAAGGATCGTCGCTTTCATGCTAGGCGGCCTCCAGTGAGTCGGTTCGGCAGTCGCGGCAGCGGGTGGTTCCGGGGTCGGGTGAGCGGAAGGCGCGGTCGCAGCCGTCGCAGTTCCGCATCGGGTGACGGGGTGGCGGCGGAGCGGCCGGCGCCCGGAACGGCGGCGGGGGCGGCAGCTGGGCGGCGAGGCGGTGCGCCAGGAGGGCCGCGGGGCGGCGTACGCCCTCGGGGGGCAGGTCGGCGGTCAGGGCGCGGCGTACGGCGGCGGGGGCGACCTCCCGCTCCAGCCAGGCGGCGACGCCCGGGGCCAGATGGGCGGCGTCGCGGGCGGAGAGGAGCAGCCGCGGGTCGTGGCGGTGGAGGTCCGCCAGGAGGCCGGTGGCGGCCTCCAGGAGCGCGGGGGCGGCGTACCCGGGGCTCGGCACGGCCGGCAGCGGCTTGCGGGGCGCTCGCTCCTCGCGCGCCGGCCGCGCGGGGTTCGTCTCGCCGCCCTCGCACGTCTCCCGCCGCCGCGGAGCCGCCGCGGCCCGGGACTCCGGGCGGCCGTGGGCCCGGGTCCGGTCGTGGGCCCCGGGCCGGTCGAGGGCCGCGGGCTGGTGGCGGGCCTTGGGCCGGTCGAGGGCCTTGGGCCGGTCGAGGGCCTCGGGCTGGTGGTGGGCCTCGGGCTGGTGGTGGGCCGCGGGCCGGTGGTGGGCCCCGGTCCGGTCGAGGGCCCCCGGCGGGTGGTGGGCCGCGGGCCGGTGGTGGACCCCGGTCCGGTCGAGGGCCCCCGGCGGGTGGTGGGCGGCGGGCCGGTGGTGGGCGGTCGTCGGCTGGTTGCAGGAGACCGTCCGGGTGACGATGCGGCCGTCGGGGACGCGTTCGCGCTCGCGCCGCAGGTAGCCGTGGGCCTCCAACTCCCGCAGGGCCGCCGCGATCCGGGTCGCCCCCTCGGGGAACCGTGCGGCGAGGCTCTTGATGTCGACGCGGGCACCCCTCGGCAGCGACTGGATGTGACACGCCAGACCGATCGCGAGGAGGGAGAGGTCCGGGTGCTGGGTGAGGTGGTTGCCGATCACCGTGAAGCGGCTGGCGTGGCGGGTGTTGTCGTGAGTGAGCCCACCGGCCCGGGGACGCCGGATCGGGTGCTTGTCGCCCGCAACGGGGGCCTGGGCGCACGGGGGCGCGCTAGGGTTCTGGGTACCCATCGGGAAGTCCTTACCTTCCTCGGTGGTCAGGCCCTCGCACTGGGATTGCCGTCCCGGCGGGGGCCGTCGCATGTCTTCGGTTGTGTTGTGCCGAGCGTAGAGCCGCCCGGGTCCACAAAATCCAGCTGACCGGGGCATATTCACCCACCCGAGTGAGCGTGCGCTCCGGGCGGGAGGGGTGGGGCTCGGTGGGGTTCTTTCCCCCCGTCCGTCCTTGGCTCTAGGCGGCCGGCGCCACCGGAACTCGTGGGGTCGGGTTCCGGTGTTCGCATCACTCCGTGTCGCCGTCGGCACTTACCGTGATGAAAAACCACGGGTGCGACGGAGGGCGCGGATGTCGGTGGACACGGAGGCCGTGAGCGAGCCGGGGTGGGAAGTCGACCCGGACGACGAGTGGGGGGTCGCGGTCATCACGACCGTGGGCAGGCAACTGCGGCTGCGCCGCGAGGCGGTGGGGATGCGGGCCGCCGACTTCGGAAAGGCGGTCGGGTACGGCGAGGACATGGTCTACAAGATGTGCGACCTGAAAGCCGCACAATGCGAGCGAGCGTAGGGATGGAGATATCGACGCTCTCGACCTGTGACTAATTGGTCGATTCCCCAGCCAGCGTGCGGAGGAAGTAATTCCTCGGTGCGGAGCCTGGCCATCAGACCGAAGGCCGAGACGACCACTGGATCGGTACGGGTCGGGGAAAGTCCGAACGGATGAACACAAGTGAACCCTTGATGAGGACTCGTAAAGATCAGCCGCCTCAGTGGAAGCTGTCGAGGCGGTCCAGGAGCTACCGGGTGAGAACCCCTGCGCGACTCCGGATGCCATCTGCCATCACCGGAGTAGGTCACCGCGGCTCCCGGGTCAGAGAGGGCATCCACCCCGGACGCATCTCGTGTGTATGGAACAGGGAAACCCCGTAGAGGTCCCTATGGGTAGGCCGGAGGCAACGAAGGCTGAACTCCTCTGCGGGAAAAGGATGGCCCGAGAAGCGAATGCCGCTATGCCGAAAGGCAAGGGGAAAGGCCGGGATCAGGGGCTCCGCCCTCCGGCTATAACCCGGCGGATACCGGGCTGATGCCCGGGTCCGAAAGGACGCCCAAGCGGACCGGGTGGGTTTTTGAGGCACCGATGACGAATCGAGTTCACGACAGTGCAAGTTGGACAGGGAGGGCGCATGGACCAGAGCACCGGACCGGTGCCCTTCTGGAACGGAGCTGTCGACGACGCGGAAGCGTGGCACCAGATCGACTGGGGCCAAGTCGACCGCGAAGTAACGAGATTGCGGCAGCGGATCTTCAAGGCCGCCCAAGCCGGTGACATGAAGAAGATCCGAAACCTCCAGAAGCTCATGATGCGGTCGGCCGCGAACACGTTGTTGAGTGTGCGCCGGGTGACGCAGGTGAGCCGGGGGCGGAAGACCGCCGGAGTGGACGGGGAGACGGCACTGAGCCCGAAGGAGCGGGGCCGACTGGCCCGCCGGCTCCTGCGGGACGGGGCCGCTCGTCCGCGCCCGGTGAAGCGAGTACAGATTCCGAAGGCGAATGGAAAGACGCGTCCGCTCGGCATCCCGGTCATCCGGGACCGGGTCCACCAGGCCAGGGTGAAGAACGCCCTGGAACCGGAGTGGGAGGCGCGTTTCGAGGCGCGAAGCTACGGCTTCCGTCCCGGCCGGGGATGTCACGACGCCCTGGCGACCATCTTCCAGGTGGTGGGCAAGCCCGCCAGCAACCGGAAATGGGTGCTGGACGCCGACTTGTCGGCGGCGTTCGACCGGATCGACCATGCGCACCTGATGCGGTCCATCGGCAGCTTCCCGGCCAGGGATGCGATCGAGGGATGGCTGAAGGCTGGAGTGATGGACAGGGGCGTCTTCGCACCGACGGTGGAAGGCACTCCGCAAGGAGGGGTCATCAGCCCGCTCCTACTCAACATCGCTCTGCACGGAATGGAGGAGGCGGCCGGGGTCTCCTGGAGGAAGCACCGGGATTCCCGGATCCTCAAGGAGGACTCCCCGGCGCTTGTGCGGTACGCGGACGACTTCGTGGTCATCTGTCACACGGAGCAGGCCGCGCACGAGGCGTACCGGCGGCTGAAGGAATGGTTCACCCCCAGGGGGCTGGCTTTCAACGAGGAGAAGACGAGAGTCCGACACCTCACGGACGGCTTCGACTTCCTCGGGTGCACCATCCGGACGTACGCCAACGGCTACACCCTCGTGACGCCGAGCAAGAACGCGGTGAAGAGGGCCAGGGAACGTATCCGGGACATCGCCCGGACGAACCGGGGGAATCCTGCGGGTCTGCTGATCCGTCAGATGAACTCGTTCGTTCGGGGCTGGACCATGTACTACCGCCCCTGGAGCTCCAAGAGGGCCTTCACGGAAATCGATCGGATCATGTTCGGCCAGTTGTGGAACTGGGCGTGCAGACAGCATCGGAGGAAGGGAAGGCAGTGGGTCGCAGCCCGGTACTGGGGCAAGCGGATTCCCGGGAGTGAGAACCGCTGGGTCTTTGGCGATGACTCGGTGCACATCAAGCCCGCCGCGATGACCAGGATCGTCAGGCACGTGCCGGTCCTTGGAACCCATTCCAAGGACGACCCGGCGTTGGTCGACTATTGGGCCGAGCGCGCAGCCAGACGGACAAAACTGGGACTGGAGAACAAGTTCGTCCAGACTCTCGCCGTCCGTCAGAAAGGCCGATGCGCGCGATGCGGCCTCGACCTCGTGGAAGGAGCCGAGTTCGAACCGGACAATGTCCACGACTGGGTGTCCTGGTTCGACGCCGTCCGCCGGACGCTGAACGTGCACCACATCGTGCACCGAAAGCACGGCGGTGGGAACGACCTCAAGAATCTCGAACTCCTGCACTCGCAATGTCACCAGCAGCATCACGCGATCGAAGGCGCAGATGCGGGCAGGCCCACGTGACCTGCTTGAGCCGTGGTGCGGGGAAACCCGCTCGCCCGGTTCTGAGGGGGCCGGGGTCCCAGCAATGGGCCCCGGCTACCCGACCGAGAGCGGACAACGGATCCCTCGGCCGGAGTTTCTCGACAAGGCCGACGAGGTGCTGAGCGCGGACGGCTTGCTCGCGGCGATGAAGCAGGACGTGGACAAAGTCCGTTACCCGAAGAAGGTGCGGGACCTGGCGGCACTGGAGGCCAAGGCGGTCGAGTTGCTCTCGTACGGCAACCACAACCTGCACGGGCTCGTGCAGACAGAGGAGTTCATGGAGGCGCTGCTCAGGACTCAACGGCCCCTGCTCCCGGAAGACCAGCTTGAGCGGGCGGTGGCAGGCCGCATGGCCCGGAAGAGGATCTTCCAGCGCTCACCCGCGCCCGACCTCAGCTTTGTCCTGGAAGAGGTGACCCTGAGGCGGCCGGTCGGAGGCAAGATGGTGCTCAACAGGCAACTGCAACACCTCCTTGAGCTGGCCCAGTTGCCGACCGTCGTGATCCAGGTGATGCCCATGGCCTGCTGGGATCACCCTGGCACCGGAGGACGGATCCAGGTACTGAAGTTCGGGGACGGCGCGGCGGTGGGTCGCATGGACGACGAGTTCGGCGGCCGCCCCGTCTCCGACCCGAAACAGCTACGGATCCTCGAACTGCGCTATGGCATCATCCGGTCCCAGGCTCTGACCGCACGGGAGTCGCTCACCTTCATCGAACAACTGCTGGGAGAGACATGATCCGCAAGGCAACTGCCGGAGACGCCTCCGAACTGGCGTGGTTCAAGAGCAGCTACAGCGACAGCAGCCTCCCCGACAACTGCGTCGAGGTAGCCCTCACCCCCGGCACCGTCCACATCCGCGACTCGAAGATCGCCGAAGGCCCCCGGCTCGTGCTGACGCCGGGGACGTGGGCCCGCTTCGTGTCGTACGCGTCCGGGGACTGACCCGGCGGGCCGGGCGCCGGCCGTCAGAACTTGATGCTGCCGATCATGCTCGCGACATTGGTCGTCAGCTCGCTGATCGTGGGAGCGACGGTCGACGAGGCGAGATAGAAGCCGAGCAGGACGCAGACGACGGCATGACCACCCTTCAACCCTGACTTCTTGATCAGCAGGAAGACGATGATCGCCAGCAGCACCACCGCCGAAATCGAGAGTGCCACGGCGGCTCACCTCCAAAGATCCCAGGGACGCGGGTTCTAGATCAGTTGAGCAAATCCATGCAGACGCCAGCAGGTTCATACCCACAGTGCGACAGTGATCATAACTATCCGTGCTCGCGCATCGCTCGGCGCACGGCCGCACAAGGGGGCGCATGGCCAATATGGTCAGGGTATGACGACCGAGGCTGACTCCTTCCCCCGTCGGCACGCCCGGACCCAGCGGTTCACGCTCGGCGCGCCGCGTGCGTTCACCGTGGCACCCGACGGTTCGCGTGTCGCTTTTCTGCGTTCCGGCTCCGGCACCGACCGGGCCAACTCCCTGTGGGTACTGGATCTTCCGGACGGCACCGAGCGCCCGGCGGCGGATCCCGGCGTGCTCCTCCAAGGCGCCACCGAGGAACTCCCGGCCGAGGAGCGGGCGCGCCGGGAGCGCAGCCGCGAGGGCGGCGCCGGCATCGTCGGCTACGCCACCGACGGCGCCGTGGAGTTGGCCTCTTTCGCCTTGTCAGGGCGGCTTTTCACGGCGGAGCTGCGGGCCGGGACGGCGCGTGAACTACCCGTTCCGGGACCGGTGATCGACCCGCGTCCGTCCCCCGACGGCCGGCACGTCGCGTACGTCTGCGGGGGTGCGCTGCGGGTCGTGGGCGCCGACGGGAGCGGCGACCGGGCGCTGGCCGAGCCGGAGTCGGCGGAGGTCCGCTACGGCCTCGCGGAGTTCATCGCGGCCGAGGAGATGGCCCGTTCGCGGGGCTTCTGGTGGGCGCCGGGGTCGGACCGGCTGCTCGTGGCGCGCGTGGACGACACGCCGGTGCGGCAGTGGTGGATCTCGGATCCGGCCCACCCCGGGCGTGAGCCAAATAACGTCAGGTACCCCGCGGCGGGCACACCGAACGCGGACGTACGGCTGTTCGTCATCGGCCTCGACGGGGAGCGCACGGAGGTCGCATGGGACCGGGCGCGCTATCCGTATCTGGCGCGTGTGCACTGGTCAGCGGCGGGTGCGCCGCTGCTCCTTGTGCAGGCGCGGGATCAGCGCAGCCAGCTGTACCTGGCGGTGGATCCGGCCACGGGGGCCACCCGGATGGTGCACGCGGATGAAGATCCAACTTGGCTTGAACTGTTCGCCGGTGTGCCCTGTTGGAGCCCGTCGGGGCGACTCGTCCGGATCGCGGACGAGGGCGGCGCACGGGTGCTGGCGGTCGGCGAACGGCCGCTGACCAGCGGTCAATTGCACATTCGCGCGGTTTTGGACGTGGGTTCGGAGGACGTACTCGTTTCCGCCTCGGCGGGACCGGAGGCCCAGTCGCCGGAGATTGGCGAAGTTCATGTGTACCGGGTGAACGAACTGGGCGTGGAACGGCTGTCGCAGGAACCCGGCGTGCACTCGGCGGTGCGCGCCGGCGGCGTGACCGTCCTGGTGTCCGCGGCGCTGGACAGGCCCGGCGCCCGTGTCCAGGTGCTGAGTGACGGAAAACCGGCGGCGACTGTCCGGTCTTACGCCGAAGACCCCGGTTTGTCCCCGAGGGTGACCCTCACCGAGGGGGGCGCACGCCGAATTCCATGCGCCGTGCTTATGCCACGGGACTACCACGGTGACACTCCCCTGCCGGTCCTTCTGGACCCCTACGGCGGCCCCCACGGCCAGCGGGTGGCGGCCGCGCACAACGCCCACCTCACCTCCCAGTGGTTCGCCGACCAGGGCTTCGCGGTGATCGTCGCCGACGGCCGCGGCACCCCCGGCCGCTCACCGGCCTGGGAGAAGGCGATCCGGGACGACCTGGCGGCCGTGGTGCTCCAGGACCAGGTCGACGCGCTGCACGCGCTCGCCGAGCGGTACCCGCTGGACCTGGACCGGGTGGCGATCCGCGGCTGGTCCTTCGGCGGCTATCTCGCGGCGCTGGCGGTGCTGCGCCGGCCGGACGTCTTCCACGCGGCGGTGGTCGGCGCACCCGTCACCGACCTGCGGCTGTACGACACCCACTACCAGGAGCGCTACCTCGGCGACCCGGCCGAGCGGCCGGAGGTGTACCGCCGCAACTCGGTGATCGACGACGCGGGCCTGGTCGACCCGGCCGAGCCGCACCGCCCGATGATGGTCATCCACGGGCTGGCGGACGACAACGTGGTCGTCGCCCACTCCCTGCGCCTGTCGTCCGCCCTGCTGGCCGCCGGCCGCCCGCACGAGGTGCTGCCCCTGTCCGGGGTGACCCACATGACCCCGCAGGAGACGGTCGCGGAGAACCTGCTGCGACTGCAGCTGGACTTCCTCCGGCGCTCCCTCCGCCCGGCCGAACGCTCGTGAACTGCGTTAACGCACAGGCAACTTCACGGAAGCGGTACCGATATACGGACAGGGAAGCCTGAACTCCGTACGGCCGTGCGGGTGCCGTAGACGGGCCGGGGTGCACCATGTCACCCCGGCCCGTTGCCGTTCAGCCGCCGCTCCCCCGGCGGGGCGGGCGGGACCGGCGCCGCCTCCTGAGCGAAGTGGCACGCCGAGGCGTGGGCCGCGGGGCCGGCCGTGCCACGGAAGGCCTCCGGCACCGCCAGGGCCGGCACCTCCTGCGCACAGCGCCGCTGCGCCTTCCAGCAGCGGGTGCGGAAGCGACAGCCCGAGGGGATGGCCGTCGGCGACGGCACGTCCCCGGTGAGGATGATCCGCTCGCGCTGTGCGCGGGCCTCCGGATCGGGCACGGGCACGGCGGAGAGCAGGGCCTGGGTGTAGGGGTGGGTCGGATGGTCGTAGATCTCGGCGTCCCGCCCGATCTCCACGATCCGGCCCAGGTACATGACCCCGACCCGGTCCGAGATGTGCCGGACGATCGACAGGTCGTGCGCGATGAAGACGTAGGACAGGTCGAACTCGGACTGGAGCCGGTCCAGCAGGTTGATCACCTGGGCCTGCACCGAGACGTCCAGCGCGGACACCGGTTCGTCGGCGACGATGACCTCGGGGCGCAGCGCCAGCCCCCGGGCGATCCCGATGCGCTGGCGCTGGCCGCCGGAGAACTGGTGCGGATAGCGGTTGACGTAGTCCGGGTCGAGCCCGACCACGTCCAGCAGCTCCTGGACGCGGCGGCGGCGCTCGCCCTTGGGCGCCGCCTCGGGATGGATGTCGTAGGGCTCCCCGACGATGTCGCCGACCGTCATCCGGGGGTTGAGCGAGGTGTACGGGTCCTGGAAGACCATCTGGATGTTGCGGCGCACGGCCTTCAGGGCCCTGCCGGACAGCCCGGTGATGTCCTCGCCCTTGAACCGGATGGAGCCGGCCGTGGGGCGCTCCAGGCTGCAGAGCAGCTTCGCGACCGTCGACTTGCCGCAGCCCGACTCGCCGACGATGCCCAGGGTCTCGCCCCGGTGCAGCGTGAAGTCGACGCCGTCGACCGCCTTCACCGCGCCGATCTGCTTCTTGAACAGGACGCCCCGGGTCAGCGGGTAGTGCTTGACGAGGCCGCTGACCTCCAGGATCGGTTCAGTGGTCGGGGCCATGCAGGCACTCCCTCCAGAAGTGGCAGGCGCTGCCCCGGCCGTCGGACACCGGGTACAGCGGGGGTTCGTCGGTGCGGCACACGTCCTGGGCCATCGGGCAGCGGGGGTGGAAGGAGCAGCCCGGCGGAACACGCATGAGGTTCGGCGGCAGACCCTTGATGGCGTACAGCTCCTGCCCCTTCCGGTCCAGGCGGGGAACGGAGTCCAGCAGTCCGCGGGTGTAGGGGTGGGCCGGTGCCTTGTAGAGGTCGCGCACGGGCGCGGATTCGACGATCTTCCCGGCGTACATCACCGCGATCCGGTCGGCGACGTCCGCGACGACCCCCAGGTCGTGGGTGATCAGGATCAGCCCCATACGGTACTCGCGCTGCAGCTCCGCGAGCAGCTCCATGACCTGGGCCTGGACCGTGACGTCCAGGGCCGTGGTCGGCTCGTCGGCGATGATGAGCGCCGGTTCCAGGGACAGCGCCATGGCGATCATGATCCGCTGGCGCATGCCGCCGGAGAACTGGTGGGGATAGTCCCGCACCCGCTGCGCCGCCGCCGGGATGCGCACCCGGTCCATCAGATCGACGGCCCGGGCCCGCGCGTCCTTCCTGGACATCCCCCGGTGCACGACGAACATCTCCCCCAGCTGGTCCCCGACGGAGAGCACCGGGTTGAGGGCCGACAGCGCGTCCTGGAAGATCATCGCGATCCCGGCGCCCCGGACCCTGCGCCGTTCCTGCTCCCTCAGCTTCAGCAGGTCCTGCCCGCGGAACAGGATCCGCCCGGCGGTGATCCGGCCCGGCGGCACGTCCAGGATGCCCATCACGGCCTGCGCGGTGACGGACTTGCCCGACCCGGACTCGCCGAGCACGGCCAGCGTCTCCCCCGCGTCCACCGCGAAGTTCACCCCGTTGACGGCATGGGCGACCCCGTCCCGGGTCCGGAACTCCACGTGCAGGTCCCTTACGTCGAGGAGCACGGCACCATCACCTCAGCTTCGGGTCGAGGGCGTCGCGGACCGCGTCGCCGAGCATGATGAAGGCCAGGACCGTGAGGGCGAGGGCGCCCGCGGGCCACAGCAGGGCGTGCGGGGCGTTGCGGATGTAGGGCGAGGCGGCGGAGATGTCGATGCCCCACGAGACGCTGGGCGGCTTGAGGCCGACGCCGAGGTAGGACAGCGTCGCCTCCAGGGCGATGTACGTGCCGAGCGCGATGGTCGCGACGACGATCACCGGCGCCACGGCGTTCGGGGCGATGTGCCGGAGCAGGATGCGGGAGTCGGAGGCGCCCAGGGCGCGGGCGGCCTGGACGTAGTCGTTCTGCTTGGCGGTGATGACCGCGCCGCGGGCGATCCGGGAGATCTGGGGCCAGCCGAGCAGCACCATGAACCCGACGACCGGCCAGACCGTATTGGAGGTCACGACGGAGAGGAGGACGAGACCGCCGAGGACGACCGGGATGGCGAAGAAGATGTCGGTGACCCGGGACAGCACGGAGTCCCAGACGCCGCCGAAATAGCCCGCGAGTCCGCCGAGGACCGAACCGAGCAGGGCGACGCCCAGCGTGGCGCACAGGCCCACCGTGACGGACGCACGGGCGCCGTAGACGGTGCGCGTGTAGACGTTGCAGCCCTGGCCGTCGTACCCGAACGGGGCGCCCGGTGCCGCACCGTCCTGGGCCTTGGCCAGATCGCACGTCAGGGGGCTGCCGGAGGCGATCGCCGAGGGCCACAGGGAGATGAAGACCAGGAACAGGATGACCAGGGCGGAGAGCAGGAAGACCGGGTTGCGGCGCAGGTCCCGCCAGGCGTCGGACCACAGGGAGCGGGGCCTGCCCGCGGGCCCCGTGCCCGCCGGGCCGCCGGGTGTCCTCTCCAGGGTGACGGCCTCGCTCGCGCCGAGGTCCATCGCGCCGCCCATGCCGGTGCCGGCGATCGCGCCCTCGGGCTGCTGCGGCTGGTCACGCATAGCGGATCCTCGGGTCGAGTACGGCGTAGAGCAGGTCCACGAGCAGGTTGGCGACCAGAAAGACCAGCACGAGCACGGTCACGAAGCCGACGACCGTCTGGGTGTTCTGGCGCAGGATGCCCTGGTAGAGCTGGTAGCCGACACCGTGGATGTTGAAGATCCGCTCGGTGACGATCGCGCCGCCCATCAGCGCGCCGATGTCGGTGCCGATGAACGTGACCACCGGGATCAGGGAGTTGCGCAGCAGATGCCGGGTGATGACCCGGTGCCGCGGCAGGCCCTTGGCGATCGCCGTGCGGACGTAGTCGGACCGCTTGTTCTCGGCGATGGAGGTACGGGTCAGCCGGGTGACGTAGGCGAGCGAGACGGAGGCGAGGACCAGGCCGGGCACGATCAGCTCGTCGAGGGTGCCGTAGCGGACCGAGGGTCTGATCCAGTGCCACTTGATACCGAGCAGCAGCTGCAGCATCAGACCGGTGACGAAGGTGGGGACGGAGATCACCACGAGGGTGGCCAGGAGCACGGCGGTGTCGGCGGGACGCCCGCGCTTGAGTCCGGTCACGACGCCCAGCGTGACGCCGATGACGATCTCGAAGACGATGGCCACGACGGTCAGCCGGACGGTGACCGGGAACGCCGTGGCCATCAGCTCGGTGACCGGCTGCCCGTTGAAGGCGGTGCCGAAGTCGCCGGTGAAGACCTTCGCCATGTAGGTGAGGTATTGCTGCCACAGCGGCTTGTCGAGGCCGAACTCACGCCTCAGCGCGGCGGCCGTCGCGGGGTCGCAGGCCCGCTCCCCGCACAGGCCGGCGACGGGGTCGCCCATCACGTTCACCATCAGGAAGATCAGCAGCGTGGCACCGATGAACACGGGGATCATCTGGAGCAGCCGCCGCAGGACATAGCGCCCCATGGCGGCTCAGCCGACCTTGATCTCGTTGTAGACGGGGACGCTGAAGGGATTGAGCGCCACGTGGGACAGCCGGTCGGAGTAGCCGGCGTTGCCGTTCTGGTACCAGAGCGGGACGGCGGCCATCTGGTCCCGGACGACCTTCTCGGCCTCCTGGAAACCGGCGACGGCCTCGGCGGTGTCCGTCCGGGCGTTGGCCCGGTCCACGAGCCGGTCGAACTCCCGGTCCGACCACTTGCCGTCGTTGGAGGAGGCGCCGGTGTAGTAGAGCGGCTGGAGGAAGTTCTGGATGAGCGGGTAGTCCATCTGCCAGCCCGCCCGGAACGGGCCGGTCATCGTGTGCTGTCCGATCTGTTTGCGGAAGTCGGCGAAGGTGCCGACCGGGTTGCCGACGCAGGCCCGGTCGTTGCCGAGGGCGTTGTTAACGGAGTTGCACACGGCGTCCACCCACTGTCTGTGCGAGCCCGAGTCCGCGTTGTACGTGATCTTGACCTGGCCGCCGGGGATCCCGCCGCCCTCCTTGATCAGCTGCTTCGCCCGGGCGGGGTCGTAGTCGCACGCCCGGCCGCACAGGCCGGCCTTGAAGCCGCCGTCGACGCCGAGGACCGGGGAGGTCCAGTCGGTGGCCGGGGTCCGGGTCCCGCGGAAGATCATCTCGGTGATCTGCCTGCGGTTGATCGCCATGGACAGGCCGGTGCGGACCTTCGCCGAGCCCGGCCGGTTCCAGGCCTTGTCGTAGTAGGGGAAGGCGAGGGTCTGGATGATGCCCGCGGGGGTGTTGATGTAGCGGTCGCCCAGGTCGCCCTCGACGTTCTTCAGCTGCGCGGCGGGGATGTCGTCGACGAGGTCGAGATTGCCGGCCAGGAGATCGGTGTAGGCGGTGTTGCTGTCGGTGTAGACCATGAGGGTCACGCCGTCGTTGCGCGCCTTGTCGGTACCCGGGTAGCCGTCCCACTTCCGCAGGTACATCTGTGAGCCCCTCGTATAGGACTCGACGGTGTAGGGGCCGTTGCCGACCGGCTTCTTCACCCAGGCCGCGTGGTCGGTGAAGAAGACGCGGGGCAGCGGGGCGAAGGCCGCGTAGCCGAGGGTGTCGGGGAAGCCGGAGAACTTCTGGTTCAGCCGCACGGTGAAGGTGTGGTCGTCGACCACCTTCAGACCGGACAGCGCGGGGGCGCTCTGCCTGCCGCTGTCGGGGTGGACCCTGTCGTACCCGTCGATGTAGCCGAAGAAGTAGGCGTTCTTCTGGTTGTTCCGCAGGCTCGCCCCGTAGTTCCAGGCGTTCACGAAGGACCGGGCGGTCACCTTCTCGCCGTTGGAGAAGGTCCAGCCCCGCTTGATCCTGACGGTGTAGTTCCGTGAGTCCTCGGTCTCGATGGACCGGGCCAGCCAGTTCTGGGCCCTGCCGGTCCTCGGATCGTACTTCTTCAGACCGCGGAAGATCATGTCGAGGACCTTGCCGCCCTGCACCTCGTTGGTGTTGGCCGGCTCCAGCGGGTTCTGCGGATCGCCCCAGGAGGAGCTGAGCACGGCGCCGCCGTTGGCGCCGCCGCTCGTACCGACGATCACCCCGCAGCCCGTGGCCGCGAGCGCCATCGCCAGGGCACCGGCGGCCCCTCGGACGTGCCTGCTGCCGCGCATGACGTGCCTCCTCCCTGAGCCTCGACCGATTATCCGTCGATATCGACACATACCGCGCATAGCTCACACGCACTGCCCGTTTGGGCGGCCTTTAGGGGGACACGTCATCCGAATGCAGGCACCGTCCGGCCGAAGCCCCGATGATCTTGAGTCCGCGGCGCAATAGATCTTCGGGCAACGATGCCGAAACGTTGGATTACGACGTTCCGATGTACGCATTTCGACACTCCACCGTCCGCATATCGAACTCCTTGCCCGTTTTGAGCAGTTGGTCCGATGTGAAGCACGGATTGATTACGGCGTGCTACCCGCGTAGCTACGGAACAGTCAAGCCCAAGCAAAAAACGTAAAGAGAAAACCAAGGCGGTCGAGAATTTATTGACCTTGAATGAATTGCGTTGAAAAAGTCCGGCGTAGCCCGTAGGGGAGCGCCCTGCGGAGTCATCAGACCCTCCCTTGGGCCAGGAGCAACATGACCCCCCCCAACTCCATCTGCGGCTGCCCCGCTTGAGGTGACCGACGAGGCCACTGCGAAGCTGACCGCTTCGGACGGCTCGAAGGGCAGCGAAGGCCGCTCTCCGGGACGTCTTGCTTGGAAGCGCTTCAAGCGTGACAAGACGGGCGTCATATCCGCGTACGTCGTGATCTTCTTCTTCGTGATAGCGATCGCCGCGCCGCTGATAGCGAAGCTCTACGGCAAGGACCCGTACACCACCTACGCGAGCGCGAACCCGAACCTGCTCAACGTGTTCTCGTACCCTGCCGGCCCCAACGGCGGCATGAGCTCGGACTTCTGGTTCGGCATCGAGCCCCAGCTCGGGCGGGACGTCTTCACCTTCCTGCTCTACGCGATCCGCACCTCGCTGGGCATCGCCCTCGCCGCCACCCTGCTCACCGTGTTCCTGGGTGTCGTCATCGGCGTCACCGCCGGCTACCTCGGCGGCAAGACGGACTACCTCGTGGGCCGGGTCATCGACATCCTCCTGTCGTTCCCGTCCACCCTCTTCTTCATCGCGTTCATGCCGGTGATCTACGGGCTCTTCATCGCCCCCGACGAGGACATCCCGACCTGGCTGCGGGCCACCGGCCTGATCATCGTCCTCGCCACCTTCGGCTGGGCCTCCATCGCCCGACTGCTGCGCGGTCAGGTACTGGGCCTGCGCGAGCGGGAGTTCGTCGAAGCCGCCAAGGTCACGGGCGCGTCACCGCGACGCATCGTCTTCAAGGAACTGCTGCCCAACCTGTGGACGCCGATCATCATTCAGGGCACGCTGATGCTCCCGGCGTTCGTCACCGCCGAGGCGGGCCTCGCGTTCCTCGGTGTCGGAATGATCGACCCGACCCCGGACTGGGGCGTCATGATCCAGCGCGGCGCCATGTTCTACACCGAGGACATCACCTTCATGCTCTTCCCGGGCCTGTCCATGGTGATCTTCGTGCTCGCGTTCAACCTTCTGGGCGACTCGGTGCGTGACGCACTCGACCCCAAGTCCAAGCGCTGACTCCGGCTCTTCAGGACCACGGCGACGGCGCCGAGGGTGCCGGGATCTCTCTCATCACTCCCACTTTCCAAGGCAGGAAGCCATGTCCTTCTCCCGTAGAAACTTCCTCATCGCCACCGGCGTCGCCGCGGCGTCGACCTCGGTGCTGAGCGCCTGCAGCAGCGGCAGCGAGGGCGGCTCCGGGCAGAACGACGCCCCCCAGGTCAGCGGTTCGAAGACGATCGCCATCCCGGTCGGCAGCAAGGCCGACTCGCAGGGTCCGGCTCCCGAGGTCAAGGGCGCGGTCAAGGGCGGGACGATCTACTCGCTCCAGCAGTTCGACATGGACCACATGGACCCGGCTCAGATCTACAACTCGACTGAGGCCGCCATCACCGTCCCGATCATGCGCGCCCTGACCGGCTACAAGCTGGACGACAAGGGCGGCGCCGTCCTGGTCGGCGACGCCGCGACCGACGCCGGCACCATGAAGGACGGCGGCAAGACCTGGGTCTTCACGCTCAAGGACGGCCTGAAGTGGGAGGACGGCTCCGACGTCAGCATGGACGACGTCCGCCACACCTTCGAGCGCCTCTTCGCCGCGTTCATCACCGAGGGCCCCCGCTACGTGCAGACGTGGCTCGAGGGCGGCGACAAGTACAAGGGCCCGTACACCGGTAAGAGCCTCAGCTCCATCGAGATCGACGGCAAGACCGTCACCTTCCGTCTCAACGAGGCCCGCACCGACTTCAACTACACGCTCGCGATGCGCGGTTACTCCCTGGTGCCGAAGAAGCACGACACCAAGGAGAAGTACGACAAGCGTCCGTTCTCCTGCGGTCCGTACAAGATCGGCGACCGCAAGATCGGCAAGTCGATGACCTTCGTGCGCAACGAGCACTGGGACCCGAAGACCGACTCGGTCCGCAACGCCTACCCGGACCAGTACGTCTTCCAGATGGGCTTCGAGCTCGTCGCGTCGACCGACCGCTGGATCGCGGACCAGGGCAACGACCAGTACGCGGTGCCGATCTTCAACGAGATCGCTCCCGAGCGCATCGCCCAGGTCCTCACCAAGCCGGAGCTGAAGCAGCGCGTCCTCACCGCGGTGGACACGGCCACCTACTACTGGCCGATCAACACCACCCGCATCAAGGACCTCAAGGTCCGTCAGGCCATCAACTGGGCCTGGCCGCACCAGCAGGTCCAGACGATCAACGGTGGCCGCGCCACCACCGAGATCGCCTCCACGATCCTCGCCCCGGTGACCCCCGGCTACGCCAAGTTCGACCTGTACGGCGCGAAGACGACGCCGGGCGGCAACCCCGAGAAGGCCAAGGCGCTGCTGAAGGAGGCCGGCAAGCTCGGCCAGAAGCTGGTCATCGCCTACCAGCAGTCCGACACCCAGGTGAAGGTCGCCGTCGCCGTCAAGAACGCCCTGGAGGCGGCCGGCTTCACCGTCGTCAACAAGCAGGTCGACAAGTCGACCTTCTACACCCAGATCGGCAAGATCGACAACGACTTCGACCTGTTCGGCGCCGGCTGGAGCCCCGACTGGCCGAACGGCTACTCGGTCTTCTACCCCTGCTGGAGCGGCAAGAACATCGGTGACGGCCGCAACAACTACGCCCAGCTGAACGACCCGAGCATCAACAAGGCCATCGAAGCGGCTTCGAAGATCGCGGACGTCGACGAGGCCAACAAGGCCTGGGGCAACATCGACAAGATGGTCCTGGAGCAGGCGGCGGCGGTGCCGGACTACCACAAGATCCGTAACTACCTGTACGGCTCCAAGGTCGGCAACGTCATCTGGGACAGCGCCAACACCTGCGTCGCGCTCAACAAGCTCTACGCCAAGAAGTAAGCACCTTCGAACCGTCGGGGGCGGCCATCCCGCATGGCCGCCCCTGCGGCCACCCCCCTCTACTTCCCTCCCGGCGACGGCGCCCCGTCCGGAAAGTCACGCCTCATGTTCCGCTTCCTTGTCCGCCGAGTCATCGGTGCGCTGGTCATTCTGCTGATCATCAGCGCCATCACCTTCTGGCTCTTCTACGCCGTGCCGCGTGACCCCGCCATGATGTCCTGCGGCAAGAACTGCACGCCTGAGAACCTTGAGCAGATCCGGAAGAACCTGGGCATCGACAAGCCGATCCCGGTGCAGTACTGGCTGTGGCTCGTGGGCATCTTCGCCGGTCGCAACTACGCCGGCTTCGACTACTGCAACGCCCCCTGCCTCGGGTACTCCTTCGCCAACCGTGAGCCCGTCTACGACACGATCATGGACCGGCTGCCCACCACTCTCTCGCTCGCCTTCGGCGCTGCCGTCGTCTTCCTGATCCTCGGTATCGGCGCGGGCATGCTCGCGGCCCTGAAGCAGGGCAAGTTCCTGGACAAGTTCGCCAGTTCTGCCTCGCTGCTCGGCTCCTCCCTCCAGATCTACTTCGTCGGCTACATCGCGATGTTCTTCTTCGTCGCGCAGCTGGGCTGGCTCAGCCAGCCGCAGTACACGCCGCTGACCGACGACCCGGGCGCCTGGTTCTCGGGCCTCCTGCTGCCCTGGCTGGTCCTCGCGATCATCTTCACGGCCAACTACACCCGCATGACCCGCTCCCAGCTGGTCGAGCAGCTCAGCGAGGACTACGTCCGCACGGCACGGGCCAAGGGCCTGTCCCGGGCGAACGTGTTCTTCCGGTTCGCCTGGCGCGGTGCGATGGGCCCGATCGTCACGGTGTTCGGCATCGACCTGGGTACGCTGATCGGCGGCGCCATCATCACCGAGTCGACCTTCAGCCTCCAGGGCATCGGCCGGCTCGCGGTGAAGTCCGTGGACCAGAGCGACCTGCCGATGCTGCTCGGCGTGACCCTGCTGGCGGCCGGCGCGATCGTGTTCTTCAACATCCTCGTGGACGCCGTCTACGCCTTGATCGACCCGCGGATCCGGCTCGCCTGACCTCCGCCTCCACCCCGTTCCTCCCCCGCCCCACCCGGCGATCTCTCCCGCATCACCCCCTCAGGAGCGTCCCCGTGACGAGCACCGATCAGCAGCCGTTCCTCTCCGTCAAGGACCTACAGGTCCACTTCTCCACCGAGGACGGCATCGTCAAGGCCGTCGACGGGCTCAGCTTCGACCTCATCAAGGGGCAGACGCTCGGCATCGTGGGTGAGTCGGGCTCCGGCAAGTCCGTCACCAACCTGACGATCCTGGGCCTCCACGACCGCGCCCACACCGCGATCGAGGGCGAGATCCTGCTGGACGGCAAGGAACTGCTCACCGCCTCCGAGAAGGAACTGGAGCGGCTGCGCGGCAACAAGATGTCCATGATCTTCCAGGACGCGCTCGCCTCGCTGTCGCCGTTCCACACGATCGGCACGCAGATCGGCGAGACGTACCGCAAGCACACCGGCGCCTCCAAGAAGGAGGCCCGGGCGCGGGCGATCGAGATGCTGAAGCGGGTCGGGATCCCCCAGCCGGACGTGCGGGTGGACGACTACCCGCACCAGTTCTCCGGTGGTATGCGCCAGCGCGCCATGATCGCCATGGCCCTGGTCTGCGACCCCGAGCTGCTGATCGCCGACGAGCCGACCACCGCCCTGGACGTGACGGTGCAGGCGCAGATCCTGGACCTGCTCAAGGAGCTCCAGCAGGAGTTCGGCACGGCCATCATCTTCATCACGCACGACCTCGGTGTCATCGCCGACATCGCGGACGACGTGCTCGTGATGTACGGCGGCCGGTGCGTGGAGCGGGGCACCAAGGAGGAGGTGCTGAGCAGCCCTCAGCACCCCTACACCCTCGGCCTGCTCGGCTCCATGCCGAGCCTGGACGGCCCGGTCGACGTGCCGCTGTCGCCGATCCCGGGTTCGCCGCCGTCGCTGCTGAACCCGCCCTCCGGCTGCCGCTTCCACCCGCGGTGCACGTTCGCCGACAAGGTCGCGGGCGGGCTGTGCTCCACGGAGCGGCCGCTGCTGGACGTGGTGGACGGCAGGGGATCGGCCTGCCACCTCCCGCCGAAGCAGCGGGGAGACCTTTTCGCCGACTTCGCCGCCGCCCGGCACTGACGTACACGAGACGGGATTCACCATCATGAGCAACGCGCAACCGCTCCTGGACGTCAGCGGTCTGACCAAGCACTTCCCGATCAAGGGCGGCTTCCCGATCAAGCGGACGGTCGGCGCCGTCCAGGCCGTCGACGGTCTCGACTTCCAGGTCGCCGAGGGCGAGGCCCTCGGCCTGGTCGGCGAGTCGGGCTGCGGCAAGTCGACCACCGGCCGGCTCATCACCCGGCTGCTGGAGCCGACCGGCGGCAAGATCTCTTACCGCGGGCAGGACATCACGCACGCGGGCCGCAGGGATCTGGCGCCGATCCGCTCCGAGATCCAGATGATCTTCCAGGACCCGTACGCCTCGCTGAACCCGCGGCAGACGGTCGGCAAGATCATCTCGGGTCCGATGGAGATCAACGACATCAACCCGGCCGGCGGCCGCGAGGCGCGCGTCCGTGAGCTGCTGGAGATCGTCGGTCTCAACCCGGAGCACTACAACCGGTTCCCGCACGAGTTCTCCGGCGGCCAGCGCCAGCGCATCGGTGTCGCCCGCGCGCTCGCCCTGGAGCCGAAGCTGATCGTCGCCGACGAGCCGGTCTCCGCCCTGGACGTCTCCATCCAGGCGCAGGTCGTCAACCTGCTGCAGAAGGTGCAGCGGGAACTCGGCATCGCGTTCGTCTTCATCGCCCACGACCTCGCGATCGTCCGGCACTTCTCGCAGCGCGTCGCGGTCATGTACCTGGGTAAGATCGTGGAGATCGCCGACCGCGAGGACCTGTACGACAACCCGCGCCACCCGTACACCCGGGCGCTGCTGTCCGCCGTGCCCGAGGCCACGGTGGACCAGGAGCCGCGCGAGCGCATCCGCCTGACCGGCGACGTGCCGTCGCCGATCAACCCGCCCTCCGGCTGCCGCTTCCGCACCCGCTGCTGGAAGGCGACCGAGAAGTGCGCGACGGAGGCGCCTCCGCTGGTGCAGGTGGAGGGCAACAAGCCGGGTCACCTGACGGCCTGCCACTACCCGGAGACGGCGGACGCCGTCCCCGCACCGCGCCTCTCCAAGGACCCCGAGGCGGCGGCCTGACACACCCCTTTCCGTCAGCCGCCCCCTTGTGGAGCGGACTTTCACCGGCCCATTGACCCGAGCCCATGAACGTCCGGTCCAGGGGACGAGGGCCCGTGCCTCCCCAGGCACGGGCCCTCCTCCATGCCCGGGTGAGGCCTCAACTCACCTGTACTTGTGCGGAGCTTGGAAAGCAGACCGTTCCTGACGCGCCGTTCAGCATCGTGTGGCACACTGCCGCGGTGGCAGATCACGCTTTCGCCGATCTTTCGCTCGCCGCTCTCTACGAGAGCCTCAACCCCTGGGGACCGGGTGACGACTTCTACCTCGGTCTGCTGCGGGAGGCCGGGGCCGTGCTGGACATCGGGTGCGGCACCGGGCAGTTGCTGCGCCGGGCCCGGGCCGAGGGGCACCGGGGGCGGCTGATGGGCCTCGATCCGGCCGCCGCCATGCTCGTGCAGGCACGCCGGGCGCGACCCGACGTCGAGTGGGTGCTCGGCGATGTGCGGGTGCGGCGGTGGCAGGAGGAGTTCGACCTCGTCGTCATGACCGGGCACGCCTTCCAGGCGCTGGTGCCGGACGAGGAGATCCGGGTCTGTCTGCGCGCCGTACGCGCGGCCCTCCGGGACGGCGGACGGTTCGTGTTCGAGACCCGGAACCCGGACGCCCGCGCCTGGGAACGGTGGACCCCGGACCGGGTCCACCGGGCCACCGCCGCCGACGGCACCCCCGTACGGATCTGGCACGAGGTCCGGGACGGCGGACCGCACGGGGACCGGGTGCACTTCACCGAGACCTACGCCGGCCCCCGGTGGCCCGCCCCACGGGTCAGCCACAGCGTCCTGCGCTTCCTGGACGCCGGGACGCTGGAGGGCTTCCTCGGCGAGGCCGGTCTGACGGTCGCCGAACAGTACGGGGACTGGGAGCGGGGGCCGCTCGGACCCGCCTCCCCCGAGATCATCACGGTGGCGCGGAAGGCCTAGGCGGCGCCGGGGTTCCGTGCGCCGGGCGTGATTGTGATCATGTGAGTGATCACTGGTTGACGTTCGTGGCCGTGGCGTAGGTTTTCGGCACATGCGTGCGAAGTCCTGAAGGGCCTTGTTCCGCAGGCCCGTTGACGCGTCTCCCACACCCAAGGTCCCTCACCTCGCCATGCCCGCACACATATCCCTCCGACGGTTCCGCCCGCCCGTCTGGCTGATCCCGGTTCCGTGGACCCTCGCTCTCGGTCTGTGGGGACTGTCCCGGCAGCGGAGCGTGTGGCGGGACGAGGCCGCGACCTGGATGGCGGCCCAGCGGTCCGTACCCGAGATCTGGCATCTGCTCGGGCAGGTCGACGCCGTGCACGGGCTCTACTACCTGCTGATGCACGCCCTGTTCTCGTGCTTCGGGGCGAGCACCACGACCCTCCGGCTGCCCTCCGCGCTGGCCATGGCGGTGGCCGCGGCCTGTGTCACGGCGATCGGCCGGCGGCTGGCCGGTGACCCCGCGGGCCTGGGGGCGGGTCTGGCCTTCGGCCTCCTTCCGGCCGTGCAGTTCTCCCTCCAGGACGGCCGCCCGTACGCGTTCGTCTGCGCGGGCGCCGGGATCTCCACCCTGCTCCTCGTCACCGTGCTGCAGGGCGGGGGCCGCACCGCGCGGTGGGTGGCCTACGGGGGCACCGTCCTGGTGTGCGCGCTGCTGAACTGGCTGTCCCTGCTCATCCTGCCCGCGCACCTGGCGACCCTGCTCTGGACGAGGGCCGGGCGGCCGCTCCGGGCGCGCTGGGCCGTTGCCGCGGCGGCCGCGGTCCTCGGCGCGCTGCCGTTGGTCCTGTTCAGCCGGACCCAGTCCCACCAGGTGGCCTGGATCCCGCCGCTGACCTGGCACATGATGATCGGCCCCGCGGTGCTGCTGGGACTCGGCGGGCTCGGGGCCCTGCTGGACCGGCCGGGCGCGGGCCGGCTGTCACCGGCGGCCGTCGGACTGCCGCTGCTGGCGGCGCCGCAGCTCTCCCTCATCGCCGTCTCCCTGGTCCATCCCCTGTTCCAGGAGCGGTACGTCCTGTTCGGCATGCTGGGTCTGGCGCTGCTGATCGGAGCGGCGCTGCAGGCGGCGGTACGGGCGGCGCGCCCCCGGTTCCCGCGCGCCTCGGCATGGGTCGTCCCGGTGGCGACCGCGCTGGCGTTGGTGGCGCTGCTGCCCGAGTCGCTGGCCGAGCGGTCCCCGGCCAGCCGGGTGGACGACGTCCTCGCGGTGGCCGCGGACGTCCGGAAGCTGAAACGGAGCGGGGACGCGGTGGTCTTCGTGCCGGCGGACCGGCGGGACACCGCCCAGGTCTCCCCCGACGACTTCGCCGGCCTGCGGGACATCGCGCTGGTGCGGGACCCCGTGGCGGCCGGGACGCTGAAGGGCGAGGAGGCCGGTCCGGAGCGGATACGGGCCGCGATGCTGGCGCAACGGCGCATCCTGCTGGTCACCGATGCGCCGGAGGTGGCCCCGCCGCTGTCCGGGGAACGGGACAGGACGAAGGCCGACGTGCTGAGACGGCACTTCACGGCGGTGGCGGACCGACGGGTCCGCGGCCGGCGGGTGACGGTGTACGAGCGGGGGCACGGACAGGCACCACACCCCCGGTCGTCCCGTCACCCTGTCTACGGAGCCTCCGTCTTCCCCTCCTCCAGCGCCGCGAGGGCCGGATCCAGCACGATGTCCTCGTCGCGGGCCTCGGTCGACGGCTCCTCCGGGAAGTGGCAGGCCGTCAGGTGCCCGGCCCGGTTGCCGGAGAGCTGGATGAGCGGGGGCTCCTCGGCCGCGCACTTGTCCTGCGCCTTCCAGCAGCGGGTGCGGAACCGGCAGCCGGAGGGCGGGGAGATGGGGGACGGCACGTCGCCGGCGAGGCGGATGCGCTCGCGCTGGGGCGCCTCCTCCTCCGCCAGGGTCACCTCGGGGACGGCGGACAGCAGGGCGTGGGTGTAGGGGTGGCGCGGGCGGGCGTAGATGGAGTCGCGGTCCCCCACCTCGATGATCTTGCCGAGGTACATGACCGCGACGCGCTGCGAGAAGTGCCGGACGATCGCGAGGTCGTGGGCGATGAAGACGAACGCGATGCCGAGTTCGTTCTGCACCTTCTGCAGCAGGTTGACGACCTGCGCCTGGATGGAGACGTCCAGCGCGGAGACCGGCTCGTCGGCGACGATCAGCTTCGGCTCCAGGGCGAGCGCCCGGGCCACACCGATGCGCTGACGCTGGCCGCCGGAGAACTCGTGCGGGAACCGGTTGTAGTGCTCGGGGTTCAGACCGACGATCTCCAGCAGCTCACGGACGCGCGCCTCGCGGCCGCCCGCAGGATCGATGCCGTTGATCTCCATCGGACTCGAGATGATCTTGCCGACCGTCTGCCGCGGGTTCAGCGACGAGTACGGATCCTGGAAGATCATCTGGATCTCGGAACGGATCGGCGCCAGCTGCTTGCGCGTCGCGTGGCTGATGTCCCGGCCGCGGTAGGTGATCGTGCCGGCGGTCGGCTCCAGCAGGCGGGTGATCAGCCGGCCGGTGGTCGACTTGCCGCAGCCCGACTCACCCACCAGCCCGAAGCTCTCCCCCGCCTGCACGGTCAGATCCAGGCCGTCGACGGCCTGGACGGCGCCGACCGTCCGCTTGATGGGGAAGCCACCCTTGACCGGGAAGTGCTTGACCAGCCCGGAGACCGTCAGCAGCGGCTCCTGCGCCGTGCCGGCACCGGCCTCACGGGTGGCGGGGAGGACCAGGTCCTCTTTCATGACGGTTGTCCTCCTAGCCCAGCCGGGGCCTGATCTCTTCGACGAAGATGGTTCGTTTCTGCTCCGTGCCCAGATGGCACGCCGAGGAACGGTCCGGTCCCAGCGGCGGGCGCTCGGTGACGCAGCGGTCGCCGCCGACCCGGTCCCGGAAGGCGCACCGGGGGTGGAAGCGGCAGCCGGACGGCGGGGTGAGCAGGCTCGGGGGCGTACCGGGAATCGGCGACAGCGGGGTGCCGAGGTCGGAGTCCAGCCGGGGCATGGAGTTCAGCAGGCCCCAGGTGTACGGGTGCTGCGGGGACCTGAGGACCTGGTCGACGGTGCCGCGCTCGACCGCGCGCCCGGCGTACATGACCATGATGTCGTCGGCCATGTCGGCGATGACACCGAGGTCGTGGGTGATGAAGACGATCGCCGTGCCGAACTCCCGCTGGAGATCCTTGAGCAGGTCCAGGATCTGGGCCTGGACCGTCACGTCCAGGGCCGTGGTCGGCTCGTCGGCGATCACCAGGTCCGGGTCGCAGACCAGCGCCATGGCGATCATCGCGCGCTGACGCATACCGCCGGAGAACTGGTGCGGATAGTCCTGGGCGCGCTCCCTGGGGTTGGGGATGCCGACCTTGGCGAGCATCTCCACGGCACGCTCCCGGGCGGCCTTCTTCGAGGCGCCCGTGTGCTTCATGTACGGCTCGGCGATCTGCCGGCCGATCGTGTAGAAGGGCGACAGCGCGGTGAGCGGATCCTGGAAGATCATCGCCACGCGGTTGCCGCGCAGCCGCTCCATCTCCTTCTCGGTGGCGGTGATGAGTTCCTTGCCGTCGAGGACGATCTCCCCGTCGACCGTCGTGAACAGCGGGTCGTGCAGTCCGAGGACCGTCAGATTGGTGACCGACTTGCCCGAACCCGACTCGCCCACGATGCCGAGGGTCTTCCCGCGGTGCAGGTCGAAGGAGAGCCCGTCGACGGCCTTGACCGGGCCGTCCTCGGTGGAGAACGTCACCTGGAGATCGCGCACCGAGAGGAATCCGTCCGGCCCGGCCGGGGCCGGTGCCCCCTCGGCCTTGGTCAGTGTGGTCACAGTGGCTGGTTCTTCCTAGGAGAGCCGGATGCGGGGGTCGATCCACGCGTAGGTGACGTCGGTCAGGATGTTGATGAGCAGGATGAAGAAGGCACCGAACAGCATCACTCCCATCGTCAGCGGCAGGTCCTTGTTGACCGCCCCGTCCACCGCGAGCCGGCCGATTCCCTGCAGGGAGAAGGTCAGTTCGGTGACGACGGCACCGCCGAGCATGGAGCTGACGTCGATGCCGAGCACGGTGACGATGGGGATGAGCGAGCCGCGCCAGGCGTAGCGCAGGAAGACGTACTTGCGCGACATGCCCTTGGCCCGGGCCGTGCGCACATGGTCCTCGGCGAGCTGCTCGATCATCGACGAGCGCGCCATACGGGTGTACTGCGCGGTGAAGATCGTGGCCATCACGCAGACCGGGATCGACATCCCGACGAACCAGCCGACCGGATCCTCGGTGACGGGCACGTACTTCGGGTCCTCCATCAAGCCGGTGCCGTAGACCAGGATGGTCAGCACGACCGGGCCGAGGAAGTAGATCTGGAACGAACTGAGCACCATGGACGCGCCGGTGGCGACCTTGTCCACCAGCGTCCCGCGCCGGTACGCGGCGATCATGCCCGCGCCGACGCCCACGACGAGGAAGACGATCGCACCGCCGGCGGTCAGGGTGAGGGTCAGCGGGAACCGGTCCATGATGGTGCTCCAGACCATGTCCCCCGAATAGAACGACACGCCAAGGCAGGGGGCCGAGCAGTGACCGGTCGGGTAGTCGCGGCCCGTCACGATGCCGGACATGAAGTCCCAGAACTGCTGCGCCAGGGGCAGGTTGAGGCCCAGGGCCTCCCGGATGTCCGCCAGCCGCTGCGGCGAACAGTCCTTGCCGCAGGCCAGGGAGGCGTAGTCGGAGGGTGCGGCCACGAAGAGGAAGAACGTCGCCGCCCCGATGAGAAAGAGCGTGACGAAGGCGCCGACCGTGCGCCGGATGATGAACTGAAGCATGGCGGGCTGGCTGCTCTCTGCGGAGACGGTGGGTAGGGGCGCTCGGATGCGGGGGCGCGTCGCCGCGCGGCGCGCCCCCGTCATCAGCCGCGGATCACGACTTCAGGAACAGCCGGTTGATGTCGATGAGGCTGGACACCGAGCCGTAGCGGGCACCGCCCACGTTGGAACCGGAGATCTGGAACTGCTTCGTGTACCACAGCGGAGCCGCCGGGATGACGTTCTCCAGCAGGTAGTGCTGCGCTTCCTTCCAGGTCTTGGCGGCCTCGGCCGGCTCCTGGGTCAGCGCCTTCTTGGTGAGGGCGTCGACCTTCGGGTCCTTGACGTGCGAGTAGTTCGAGGAGCCGTCGAAGACCTGCGAGCCGTCGTAGATCGGGGTGACGACCGTGCCCGGGGACGGCCAGTCCTGGCCCCAGCCGGAGATGTAGATGTCGTACGGGTTCTTCAGCTTGCCGATCTGCTCGTAGTAGCTCGCCGCGTCGACCTCCTTGGCGACGATGTCGAACCCGACCTTGGTGAGCGCGTCCTCGATGGCGACCTTGCGCTTTTGGCCGGCCTCGCTGTTGGCGTAGGCGAAGACGAGCTTCTTCTCGGCCGCCGGGACGCTCTTGAGGATCTCCTTGGCCTTGGCGATGTTGCCCTGCGGGGTCTTCAGGCGGCCGTAGGGATCGTAGGCCGGCTCGTAGCCGGGCAGCGTCGGCGCGAAGTAGTTCGGCGCGACGTCACCGCCGTAGGCACCGCCCTCGCCGGCGATGAGGGACTTGGAGTTGACCGCGTAGGTGACGGCCTGGCGGACCTTGAGGTCCTTGACCCGGTCCAGATTGAAGGTCAGCTGCATGACGTAGGGCTGGTAGCCCTTGACCGTGCGCTTGCTGGCCTCGGGGTTGTTGATGACGTCCTGGATCTGGGTGGCCTCGACGCCGTTGGTGAGCTGGATGGCGTTCTTGTTCTCGCCCTTGTCCGCGATCAGGCGCTTGGTCTGGGTGGACTCGGTGACTCCGAACTGGATGGTGAAACCGTCCACGTACTGGTGGCGCACGGAGTCCGTCTTCGGGTCCCAGTTGGTGTTCTTCACCAGCTTCAGCAGCTTGCCGGCCTTGTTCTGGGCGATCTTGTACGGGCCGGTGGCGACCGGCTTCTTCTCGTACTTCTCCTTGGTGTCGCCCTTCGCCGGGACGACGGCGTAGCCGGCCATGGCGAGCGTCTGCGGCAGGTCCGGACGCGGCTGGTCGAAGTGGAAGACCACCGTCTTGTCGTCGGGGGTGTCCAGCACCGAGGCCGGCAGGTGCTTGCCGTCGAAGCCGCCGCCGGGCAGGGCCTTGCGGTAGTCGGAGCCGCTCAGCCAGCTCTGCAGATAGGTCGGGCCGTCGAAGATGAACTTCGCGTACAGGCGCTCGACGCTGTGCCGGACGTCGGACGAGGTGATGGCGTTGCCGTTCTCGTCCTTGACGCCGTCCTTCAGCGTGAAGGTCCAGGTCTTGCCGCCGTCGGAGGACTTGCCGGAGTCGGTGGCGAGGTCACCGGCGACCGACACGTTGCCCTTGTCGTCCTCCTGGAACTGGGTCAGACGGCGGAAGAGCAGGTTGGCGACCTGTCCGGCGTCGGAGACGTAGATCTGGCCCGGGTCCAGGTGGGACAGGCCCGCCTCCTGGTACACGGTGATCGTGCCGCCGGGCTTGGCGCCGGGCACCTCCTTGGCGGGGCCGGTCGATCCCGCCGCGTCGACGTAGGTGACCGCCTTCGACTGGACCGCCGCCTCCTTCTGATCCTTCTTGGAGTCCTTGCCGGACTTGCCGCCCTCGTTCTTCGAGCAGCCGGTGAGAGCAAGGGAGCCGGCCGCGATGGCGATCACAACGGCACGCGCTCCGCGGGCGCGATGAGACATCATGTGGCGAATCCACCTACCTGTCGATTGTTATCCGTGAGATCTGCCGGGCGCCGGCCGGACGGGCCGGCGGGGGCGGCAGCCACCCCCACCCAACGGACGCTCTATCGCCCGGACTTTGGGTCGAACGCGTCCCGTACGGAGTCCCCGAGGAGGTTGAAGCACAGGACGAAGATCACCAGCGCCACCCCGGGGAAGAACATGAACGCCGGGTCCTGCTCGGCGTACCGGGCGCCGGCGGCGAAGAGGCGTCCCCAGTCGGGCGTCGGCTCGACGAACCCGACACCCGCGAAGGACAGGAAGGCGATGCTGAGGATGGTGCTGGGCAGCTGGTACGTGAACTGCACCAGGATCGGGGTGACGACGTTGGGCAGGATCTCCTTGCGCACGATCCGCCACGGCGAGGCGCCCGACACCTTGGCCGCCTCCACGAACTCCCTTTCGCGCAGCGACAGTACGGTGGACCGGACCAGCCGGGCCATGCCCATCCAGCCGAGCAGCCACAGCACGATCAGCATGGCGAGGGCGCGGAAGTAGGTCGGCGTCTCCTCGCGGGGATCCACGAAGAACGACGTCACGACGGGCATGAAGGCGATGAAGAACAGCTGTTGCGGGAAGGAGAGGAAGAAGTCGGTGCCGCGGCCGAGCCAGTAGTCGGTACGGCCGCCGAAGTACCCGCCGATCAGCCCGATCACGATCCCCGTGAGCATGAGGAGGACGGTGATGCCGAGCGCCATGTACAGGGAGGTGCGCATGCCGTACATCAGCATGGCGAAGAGGTCGCGGCCGTACTGCGGTTCGACGCCGAACCAGTGGTCGCCCGAGACACCGCCCAAGTAGCCGAGCGGAAGCCCGAATTCATCGAGTATGGGCTTGTCGGCATAGGTGGGGTCCTGGCCGTACAGGGTGTACGGATCGGTGCCCGACAGCTTGACGAGCAACGGCGCGAGCAGGGCGACGACAAAGTAGCCGATCACCACGACGGCACAGATCACGCCCGTGCGGTCACGCTTGAAACGCAGCCACATCAACTGGCCGGGGGACCGGCCCGCGAGCTTGACGGCCTCGTTCTTCGTCTCCGGCTGTGGTTCGCCGTCGACGACGACCGACGCCCCGCCGCCCTCTATATCGATAGGACTTGTCACGGTTCGTCCGTTTCACAGGTATAAGTGTGAGAGGTGCCCGGGTACTCCGAGGACGCGCGAAACCGCAGCGGGACGCGCGTAGTTCTACAGCCGAATCACACCGCTGGACGTGACGGACCGACCCACCTGGTGTTCGTGACACCGCGCATGGGGGTTCCTCCTCATGACTCCACGTGTTCACCAACAGGAGAGGGTTACCGTCTTCCCTCCGACACCCCTGACGGAAGGTCAGACACCCCCTGGTGCTCGCGAGTCGGCGCTGTCCCCACAGCGCGAGACCCATTGACCCGAGCGCTACGCGGCTAACTATCTGCCATGAGTCAGGTGGCGACCACCGTCTTTAAATCTCAATTCAGTCACAGCTGACGCGAAGAACTTCCAATAAGTGGACAAACTGTTCGGCGGGAGAAGGCCGCGAAACGGACGTGTTACATGGCTATCGGTCGGAGATCTCCGCAATCCGGACACCCGGTGACGCAGGGTCGGTATGCGGCCACCCGAAAACGGGTTGCAAAAAGCCCGGGTGCCCCCCATGGGGGGCACCCGGGCTGGGTGGGCGGAGGATCAGCCGTGCTTGGCGCGGCTCGCGGCGCGGGCCCGCTCACGCTGGTCCAGGTTGACCTTGCGGATGCGAACGGCCTCCGGGGTCACCTCGACGCACTCGTCGTCGCGGCAGAACTCCAGCGACTGCTCCAGGGAGAGCTTGCGCGGCGGAACGATGGCCTCGAACGAGTCGGCCGACGAGGACCGCATGTTCGTGAGCTTCTTCTCCTTGGTGATGTTCACGTCCATGTCGTCGGAGCGCGAGTTCTCACCGACGATCATGCCCTCGTAAACCTCGGTGCCCGGCTCCGTGAAGAGCACGCCGCGCTCCTGGAGGTTCGTCATCGCGAACGCGGTGACGGCACCGGCGCGGTCGGCGACCAGCGAACCGTTGTTACGGGTCTGCAGGGTGCCGAACCACGGCTCGAAGCCCTCGTGGATGGAGTGGCCGATGCCCGTGCCGCGGGTCTGGGTCAGGAACTCGGTACGGAAGCCGATCAGACCACGGGACGGAACGACGAACTCCATGCGGACCCAGCCGGAACCGTGGTTGGACATGTTGTCCATCCGGCCCTTGCGGACGCCCATGAGCTGGGTGACGGCACCCATGTGCTCCTCGGGCACGTCGATCGTCATGCGCTCGACCGGCTCGTAGGTCTTGCCGTCGACGTCCTTGGTGACGACCTGCGGCTTGCCGATGGTCAGCTCGAAGCCCTCACGGCGCATCTGCTCGACCAGGATGGCGAGCGCCAGCTCACCACGGCCCTGGACCTCCCAGGCGTCCGGACGCTCCGTGTCCAGGACGCGCAGCGAGACGTTACCGATGAGCTCGCGGTCCAGACGGTCCTTGACCTGGCGGGCGGTGACCTTGCGGTCCTTGACCGCCGCCTTCGCGTCGGCGCCCTTGCCGGTGCCGCCGCGGCCGACCAGCGGGGAGGTGTTGGTGCCGATGACCATGGAGATGGCCGGCTCGTCCACCGTGATCAGCGGGAGCGGGATCGGGTTCTCGGTGTCGGCGAGGGTCTCACCGATCATGATGTCCGGGATACCGGCGACGGCGCAGATGTCACCCGGGCCGGCCACCTCGGCGGGCTTGCGGGTGAGCGCCTCGGTCATCATCAGCTCGGTGATGCGGACGTTGCTGACGGACCCGTCGCGCTTGATCCAGGCCACCGTCTGGCCCTTGCGCAGCTCGCCCTGCTCGACGCGGAGCAGCGCGATACGGCCGAGGAAGTTGTCCGCGTCGAGGTTGGTGACGTGGGCCTGGAGCGGCGCGGCCTCGTCGTACGTCGGGGCCGGGATGTGCTCCAGGATCGTGGAGAAGAACGGCTCCAGGCTGGTGGAGTCGCTCGGCACCGTGCCGTCTTCCGGCTTGGTCAGCGAGGCGACGCCGTCACGGCCGCAGGCGTAGACGATCGGGAACTCGATCTGCTCCTCGTCCGCGTCCAGGTCGAGGAAGAGGTCGTAGGTCTCGTTGACGACCTCGTCGATGCGGGAGTCCGGGCGGTCCGTCTTGTTGATGCACAGGATGACGGGCAGCCGCTGCTGGAGCGCCTTGCGCAGCACGAAGCGGGTCTGCGGCAGCGGGCCCTCGGAGGCGTCCACCAGCAGCACGACGCCGTCGACCATCGACAGACCGCGCTCGACCTCGCCGCCGAAGTCGGCGTGGCCGGGGGTGTCGATGATGTTGATCGTGATCGGTTCCCCGCCGTCCTTGGGGTGGTACTTCACCGCCGTGTTCTTGGCGAGGATCGTGATGCCCTTCTCACGCTCCAGGTCGTTCGAGTCCATGACCCGATCGTCGACCTGGTCGAGCTGGTGGGCGGCGAAGGCACCGGCCTGCTTCAGCATGCCGTCGACGATGGTGGTCTTGCCGTGGTCGACGTGAGCGACGATGGCGACATTGCGGATGTCGTGGCGCGTGGCCATGGTGTGGCGTACTCCCGGAGTGTGAGGACTGCCCTGCGCGTACGTCCGTGTCGCGCGGGCCCTGCCGGGCTGGACACGCCACGGCCTCACCCCATGGTACGTGGCCTTCGCAGTCGGGGCTCGCCGGGCCTTCTACCCCTTGTTCGGGGACGCCGAGGCCTTCGCCCCCTTCTTCAGGAAGCCCATGTCCTCGTAGACCGGTGTCTGGAACCCGAAGGCCCCCGCGTTGACCAGGTTCTTCCGCGCCGCCACCAGCTGCGGGCGCTGGTAGAGCGGGATCGAGCCGGCGGCGGCCCAGATGCGCGAGTCGGCCTTTCTGATCAGGTCCCGCGCCTCGTCCTCGTCCAGGGTGGTCGCGGCCTCGTCGAAGAGCTGGTCGACCTGGTCCGTACCGACCCGCGTGTAGTTCTGCTCGACGTTCACCGAGCCGTCAGCCGCCGGGAGGGGCTTGGCGTAGACGGGCCGGGCGTCGGTCGCCGGGTAGGCGGAGGAGGGCCAGGAGTACAGGGCGAGGTCGTAGTCGCCGGCGGCGATGTGGTCCTTGAAGTAGCTCTCGTCAGAGACCTTGGTGATCGTCGCGCGGATGCCGACCTGCTCCAGCATCGCGGAGATCCGCTCGGCGACCGAGTTCAGGGTGTCCGAGCCCGGCCCGGAGGGCAGGACGAAGCGCAGCGCGAGCGGCTTGCCGTCCTTGGCGAGCGGTCCGGCCGGCGCGGCGGCCGGGGCGGCCGTGCCCTTGGGGGCGTAGGCGCCGGGCGCCCCGCCGTGCTTGCCCTCCTGCGCGACGTCCCGGTCGGCGTCGTGCCCCCGGTCGTGGTCCTTGTCGTCCTCGCCGACGATGTACTCGCCGTCCTCGCCGCCGTTCGACTTGTCCTTGTCCTTGTCGTGGCTCTCGGGTCCGGCCGCCTTCTCGCCCTTCTTCTGCTCCTTGAGCGGGCCGCCGCGCACCCAGCCGGCGTCGGCGAGCAGCGCCTGCGCCTCCTGGGCGTTCTGGTCGCCGATCGCGCCGCTGTTGTCGGCGTAGGCGACCTGCCCGGACAGGGCGAGGTGGCTGCCGACCGGGACGGCGGGCAGCCCCAGCGGGGTGAGCACCAGCCGCGCCAGCTCCGTGCGGTCCAGAGCCCGGGCGACGGCCCGGCGGACCCGTTCGTCGGCGAGGGGGCCCGTGGAGCCGTTGAGGGCGAGCTGGGTGTAGGCGGGTTCCAGGGACTTGCGGACCTCGACGTCACGCAGCGCCTGCTGCTGCTCCAGATACCGGGCGATGGCCTTGCCGAGCTTTTTCCTGCCGGCGTGCACCTCGTCGGCGTCGAAGCCGTGCGCGCGCGCCCAGGAGCGCAGCTTCGTCACGGACTTCCCGCCTCCGCCCTGGAGCGGGGTGCCGACGCCCTTCTCGCGGTTGGCGAGCCCGATCCGCTGGGCGTCGGAGGAGTCGATCTCGGCGAGGTCCACGCTGCCGTCGGCCAGTGCGGCGGCCCGCTTGTCGCGGGACACGGCGTGCAGAACGATCTCGTTCAGCTTGGCGGGGGTGCCCCACCAGCGCGGGTTGCGGGTGAGCACCACGTCCTTCTTCGCGGTGTCGACCTTCTCCACCTTGAAGGGCCCGGCGGTGACCTTCAGGGTGCGTCGGGCGCCGTCGTTGAAGGCGTCCGGGGTGCCCGTGACGTCCTTCGGGTAGAGCGGCGAGAACAGTGACTTCCAGTCGGCGTAGGGCCGGGAGAAGGTGACCCTGACCTGGAGGTCGCTGTCGCCCCGCTCGATCTTCGAGATGCGGTCGTAGCCGGCGTTGCGGGCGGTCCAGTAGGCGCTGTTCCGGCCGGACAGGGCGCGCCACTGGGCCACGAAGTCAGCGGCGCCGATCTCCCGTCCGTCGCTCCAGACCGCCTGCTGGTTCAGCTTGTACAGCACGACCTGGCGCGGCTCGGTCTCGATGACCTTGGCCGACTCCAGGTAGGCGGGATTGGCCACCGGACGGCCGTCCGCGTCGAGCCGGAACATCGAGGGCAGCACGGCCTGGGCGATCCGGCCGGTGCCCGCGTCGGCGTCGGCCTGGAAGGTGTTCAGGGTCTCCGGCAGGGCGTCCACGGCCCATTTCAGGGTGCCGCCGTCGGCGACCAGGTCCCGGGCGACCGGGGCGATGTCCTGACCGGCGAGGGGCTTGCTGGGCTGCTCGTCGGAGCCGCAGCCGGAGAGCAGCGGCACGGCGAGCGCGCCGGCGGTGAGGAAGGCCAGGCTGCGCCGGAAGTGCCGCGGTGTCCGGGAAGGCGACGGCCGGGGACACCGCGCCGTGCCGTCGTGCGCCCGGGGGCCCGTCGTGGCCGGTCGCGCATGGGGGCCGACGCCGTCGTAGGACATCTCTGCTACCTCCGGGGAGCCACGGGCCTTATGCTCGCATTTGTCGGTATGTGGAACTGATCACGTTTGGCGGTATATGGAGCTGATCAGATCTACGCGGCCACTGAAGAGGAAAGGATCCGGCAACGGTGGGCGACACGGCGACAACGCCCGGTAACCCCACCCGTGCGGCGCAACACACCGGGCGATACACCCGTACGCCCCGGCCAATCGCTGCACATCCCTTCACACAGGCAGGCGTGAGGCGCAACACTCCAAGGCGCATGAACGTTGCCGCCCATGACCCGCCGGACCCATGGAAGCGAGGGCAAGTCATGTCCGTGCACGACGACCTCACCGCCGTCCAGCGCTGTCTCGACGATCTGCACCGGTCACTGGGCCGCCTGGAGCACCAGCTCGGCAGCGGCGGCCTGGAGATACGCCGGGTCCGGCTGGACGCCGACCACCTGCGCGAGAGCGTGGCACTGCTGCGGGAGGCCGCCGCCGCCCCGGACGCGCCGCGCCGGCCCGACCTCGTCACCATCTCCGACACGCCCTACGACATCAGTCTGTGGACGGACTCGGACGACGAGGGCCTCGGCGCCCGCGACCGCCGCGCCCCCTGAACCCTCCGACCGACCGGAGTCCCCTTTGGCTACTGGTACGGAACCCCAACAGAACACCGACGGCGTACGCACCGGTACGCGCGCCGCGATCACCGCCCCGCACCTGCGGACCGACCGCTGGTGGCTGGCGCCCGCCGTCACCGCGGCCGGTCTGTTCGCCTTCGTCGTCTACTCGACCTGGCGGGCCTTCGCCAACGCGCACTACTACGCGGCGCCGTACGTCTCGCCCTTCTACTCGCCGTGCCTGGCCGAGAACTGCCGGACGATGCGCGCCGGGCCCAACGCCGACCTGTTCGGCGCCTGGTGGGGCATCTCGCCCGCGATCATCATCCTGATCTTCCCGCTCGGCTTCCGGCTGACCTGCTACTACTACCGCAAGGCGTACTACCGCGCCTTCTGGGCTTCCCCGCCCGCCTGCGCGGTGGCCGAACCGCACCGCACGTACACCGGCGAGACCCGCTTCCCGCTGATCCTGCAGAACATCCACCGGTACTTCTTCTACGCCGCCCTGCTGGTGGCCGGCGTGCTGACGTACGACACCGTGCTGGCCTTCCGGGACCCGCACTACCGGTGGGGGCACATGGGCCTCGGCACCCTGGTCTTCCTGGCCAACATCGTGCTGATCTGGGCGTACACCATCTCCTGCCACTCCTGCCGGCACATCGTCGGCGGCAAGCTCAAGCACTTCTCCAGACACCCCGTGCGCTACCGGGCCTGGCAGTTCGTCGGCAGGCTCAACGCCCGCCACATGCAGCTGGCCTGGGCCTCGCTGCTGAGCGTGGCGCTCGCCGACTTCTACGTGTACCTCGTCGCGTCCGGGGTCTTCGACGATCCGCGCTTCTTCTAGCGATCCAGCGATCCAGTGCTCCAGCGATCCAGTGCTCTAGTGAAGGACTGATAGATGTCCGTGGTCGACCGGCAGGAGTGGGACGTCGTCGTGGTCGGTGCCGGCGGCGCCGGGCTGCGCGCCGCGATCGAGGCGCGCGAACGGGGCGCCCGTACGGCGGTGATCTGCAAGTCACTGTTCGGCAAGGCACACACGGTGATGGCCGAGGGCGGCATCGCGGCGGCCATGGCCAACGCCAACGAGCACGACTCCTGGCAGGTCCACTTCCGCGACACCATGCGCGGCGGCAAGTTCCTGAACCAGTGGCGGATGGCCGAGCTGCACGCGCAGGAGGCCCCCGACCGGGTGTGGGAGCTGGAGACCTGGGGCGCGCTGTTCGACCGCACGAAGGACGGCCGGATCTCACAGCGGAACTTCGGCGGCCACGAATACCCGCGCCTCGCCCACGTCGGCGACCGCACCGGCCTGGAACTGATCCGCACCCTCCAGCAGAAGATCGTCGCGCTCCAGCAGGAGGACTTCAGGGAGACCGGGGACTACGAGTCCCGGCTGAAGGTCTTCCAGGAGTGCACGGTCACCCGGGTCCTCAAGGACACGGCACCCGGCGGCGGCTCCGCCACGGGCCGGGTCTGCGGGGTCTTCGCCTACGAGCGGGAGAGCGGCCGCTTCTTCGTCCTGGAGGCGCCCGCCGTGGTCCTCGCGACCGGCGGCATCGGCAAGTCCTTCAAGGTCACCTCGAACTCCTGGGAGTACACCGGCGACGGCCACGCGCTGGCGCTGCTGGCGGGCGCGCCGCTGGTGAACATGGAGTTCGTGCAGTTCCACCCGACCGGCATGGTCTGGCCGCCGTCGGTGAAGGGCATCCTCGTCACCGAGTCGGTGCGCGGCGACGGCGGGGTGCTCAGGAACTCCGACGGCAAGCGGTTCATGTTCGACTACGTCCCGGACGTCTTCAAGGAGAAGTACGCCGAGTCCGAGGACGAGGGCGACCGGTGGTACGAGGACCCGGACAACAACCGGCGCCCTCCCGAACTGCTCCCCCGCGACGAGGTCGCGCGAGCCATCAACGCGGAGGTGAAGGCCGGCCGCGGCTCACCGCACGGCGGGGTCTTCCTCGACGTCTCCACCCGTATGCCCGCCGAGGTGATCCGGCGCCGGCTGCCGTCCATGTACCACCAGTTCAAGGAGCTGGCGGACGTCGACATCACGGCCGAGGCGATGGAGGTCGGGCCGACCTGCCACTACGTGATGGGCGGCGTCGCGGTCGACTCCGACACCGCGGCCGCCCGCGGGGTGCCGGGGCTGTACGCGGCCGGTGAGGTCGCCGGCGGTATGCACGGCTCCAACCGGCTCGGCGGCAACTCCCTCTCCGACCTCCTGGTGTTCGGCCGGCGGGCCGGCCTGCACGCGGCCGAGTACGCCCTGGGGGCGGCGGACCGGCGCCCGCCGGTGGACGACGCCGAGGTCGACACGGCCGCGGCGGAGGCACTACGCCCCTTCTCCGCGGAGACGGAGGGTGCCGCGGGTCCGCCGGAGAACGCGTACACCCTGCATCAGGAACTCCAGCAGGCGATGAACGACCTGGTCGGCATCATCCGCCGCGAGGGCGAGATGGAGCAGGCCCTGCACAGGCTGGCCGAGCTGCGGACACGCGCCCGGCGGGCCGGGGTCGAGGGCCACCGCCAGTTCAACCCCGGCTGGCACCTCGCCCTGGATCTCAGGAACATGCTGCTGGTCAGCGAGTGCGTGGCCCGGGCCGCGCTGGAGCGCACCGAGTCGCGCGGCGGCCACACCCGCGAGGACCATCCGGCGATGGACCGCGCCTGGCGCAACGTGAACCTGCTCTGCGCCCTCGCCGACCCCACCGGCACGCTCGCCGCGACCGACCCGGCCCGGGGCCAGATCCGGCTCACCCGCGAGACCACCGATTCCATCCGCCCGGACCTGCTCGCCCTCTTCGAGAAGGAGGAGCTGGTCAAGTACCTCGCCGAAGAGGAGCTGTACGAGTGAGCAGCTACGAGGCCCGCTTCAAGGTGTGGCGGGGCGACGAACAGGGCGGTGACCTGCGGGACTTCGCGGTCGAGGTGAACGAGGGCGAGGTGGTCCTGGACATCGTCCACCGCATCCAGGCCACCCAGGCACCCGACCTGGCCGTGCGCTGGAACTGCAAGGCGGGCAAGTGCGGTTCGTGCTCGGCGGAGATCAACGGCCGCCCGCGGCTGATGTGCATGACCCGTATGTCGGTCTTCGACCCCGCCGAGACGGTCACGATCACCCCGCTGCGCGCCTTCCCGGTCGTCCGCGACCTGGTGACGGACGTCGGCTTCAACTACCAGAAGGCGCGGGAGGTCCCCGCCTTCGTGCCGCCCGCCGGGCTGGGTCCGGGCGAGTACCGCATGTTCCAGGAGGACGTGGACCGCTCGCAGGAGTTCCGCAAGTGCATCGAGTGCTTCCTGTGCCAGGACACCTGCCATGTGGTGCGCGACCACGAGGAGAACAAGCGGGCGTTCGCCGGACCCCGCTTCCTGATGCGGGTCGCCGAACTCGACATGCATCCGCTGGACGAGGCCGCCGAGACGGGCCTGGACCGCGGGCGCGCCGCCCAGGACGAGCACGGCCTCGGCTACTGCAACATCACCAAGTGCTGTACGGAGGTCTGCCCCGAGGGCATCAAGATCACCGACAACGCCCTGATCCCCCTGAAGGAACGGGCGGTCGACCGCAAGTACGACCCGCTGGTGTGGCTGGGATCGAAGATCGGACGGAGGACCCCGTGAGGGACGGCGCCCGCCACGGGCCGTGAGCCGCGGTCAGCCGACCCAGTCCTCCCGGTACGCCCGCCAGTCCGCCTCCGTGGCCGCGAAGTCGACGTACAGGGCGACACCGAAGCGGGCGCGGTCGGCGTCCGTGCGGGTCAGGCCCAGGCGGACGCCGCGCACGGCGGCCGGGACGGTCTCGGCGTGCGCCCAGTGGCCGAACCGGTTCTCGTGGTAGAAGGGCAGGCCCATCAGCAGATCGGTACCGGCCGGGGTGACCTCCAGGGCGAGACTGGTCTGCTGGGCCACGTAGCCGCCGTACAGGCTCTGCAGCGGCTGCATGGTGTCGTACGACATCACGGCGATCTGGTCCACGCGCCGGGCCACCTGCCCGAAGTACGCCTGCGACCACCACTTGGGGTGGCCGGTGGTCGTGCCCCAGAAGGAGTGGAACGCGGGCAGCGGGTCGATCTGGTGCGCGGCGACGGAGAGCACCGCGCCCCGGGCATGGGTGAGTTCGCGCAGGTCGTCGAGGAGGCGGAGGTAGTCGCGGTCACCGGAGTGCAGGGGCTCCAGGTCGAAGTGCGCGCCCTGGAAACCGGCGGCGAGGATGGCGCGGGTGGAGGCGAGGACCGCCGTGCGGGTGGCCGGGCGGTCCAGGCGCAGCCCGTCGGGGCCCTCGCCGGCCAGCTTGTCACCGAGCCAGGCCTGGACACGGACGTCCGGCAGCTCCCGGTGCACCGCCGCTATCAGCCATCGGGCCTTCGGATAGTCCGACGCGGGGAGGGTGCCGTCGTGCTCCAGGGGCCCCGAGTGGACGTACAGATCCCGGATGCCGGTGTCGCGCAGCCGGCGGGCCAGGGCCTTGACGTCCTGGCCGGTCTTCCGGCCGTCCACCCAGGCGTGGCCCAGCCAGAGGGCGTCCTGGTGCCGGGTGAGGGTGCCGGGAGCCGGGTCGCCGGTGTAGTTGAGGCGGAGGGCCGTCTCGGCGGTGAGGAGCGGGAGCAGGAGGAGGGCGAGGACGGCGGTGGTGAACCGGAGGACGCGCCGCCGGAGGGAGCGGCGTCCGGCCACCGGCCGAGCCGGACGGCCGGTGGCCGGGGCCCCGGCCGGCTGAGCAACCGTTTCCGCATCGGAGCGACGCGTCTGCTCCGCGGGTTCCGCACCCGGGCACCCACCGGCCTCCGGCCCACCGCCCTGGCCCTCGGCCGTCCGGTTCTCGTCCGTCCGGTTCTCGTCCGTCCGGTTCTCGTCCATTCCGCCCCCCTGTGCGCCTGCTCCCCCACCCGTGTCCGCCCCGCTCGCGGAGCCGTCTACCTGCCCATACGCTCCAAAATGTGACGTCCTCCCTGATCCGGGGCCGACCCCGGCGCGCCACGGCGCACATACGGATGCGGGTGGTGCATGCCGTGCTGGGCGCCCTGGCGGGAGCCGGGTGGCTGGTGTTGCCGGTGATGACGGTCGACGCGCATGATCCGGTTCCCACGGCTTCCGCGAGCGCGGTGGCGAGCGCCGCCGCGCCGGAGCAGGAGGGGACGTCGGCGGCGGACCTCGTGATGCCGCTCGTCGCCGGGGTCGCGGCCGTGGCCCTGGCCGGATACGGCTATGTGCGGCGCACCCGGCGGGCCCGCACCCGGACGACGCCGGGAACCGCCCCGGCGCCGCCGTCCGTGCCCATACCGGCCGACTCCGAACGGCAGGCCCGGGCGGCCCTGCGCCTGGCCGACGACTGCGTACGGACCAGCCGGGAGGAACTCTCCTTCGTCCGGGAGAGATTCGGGGACAAGCGGATCGAGCCGTTCGCGCAGGCGCTGCGGGCCGCCGAGACCGAGCTGTCGGCGGCGTTCGCGATCTGGCGGCAGTACGAGGGCGGCGTCCCCGAGGAGCCGAGCGCCCGGCGCCAGGCACTGGTCGGGGTGATCGGCCGCTGTGCGGAGGCGGGGCGCCGGCTGGACGCGGAGGCCCCGGCGCTGGATCGGGCGCGGGGGTTCGACGTGGACGGGGAGAGCCTTCGGGGGGCGGTCGGGCCGGAGGCGGACGGGGACGAGCGGGTCGCGGCCGAGGGTGGAGTCGGCGCGGGGCCGGAGGGGGCAGGGGCGGAGATCAGCGGGACGCCGGAGGGTGCCGAGGGGGGAATCCGTGCGGCGTTGGTGGTGGCCGAGGGGCGGTTCCGGGAGCTGACGGGGCGAGTGGTGACGGCCCAGCGGACCCTGGCGGCGCTTCACGAGTCGTACGCGCCCGCTGCCACCGGGTCCGTCACGGGGTACGTCGAACAGGCCAAGGACCGGCTGGTGTTCGCCACCGCCCGGCTCAACGAGGCTCGTCAGGCCACCGACGCGGGCGACTCGCTGCGGGCGGTGCGGCGGCTGCGCGCGGGTGAGGGCGCGGTGGCCCAGGCCGGGGTGCTGGTGGGCGGGGTGGAGCGGCTCTCGGCCCAGCTGAGGGAGGCGGCCGGGCTGGTGCCGACGGTACTGACCGGTGCGGAGGAGGAGGTGGCGGGCCTGCGGGACGGGTCCGGGGGGACCTCGCTGACCGCGGGTGAGCTGCACGCCCGTCTGGCCCATGTCGACGGGGTGCTGGCGGCGGTGCGTGCGGAGCTGGGCGGCGGAGCGTACGACCCGCTGGACGCGCTGCGCCGGATCACCGGGGCCGTCGAGCGGCTGGAGGGGGCGGGCACCGGGGTTCCGGACACCGCGGCGCTGCTGGTGGCGCGGAGTTCCGTGGCCGGGGCGGAGGAATTCGTCGGGGTGCACCGGGGAGCGGTGGACGCGGAGGCCCGGGCCCGGCTGGCGGAGGCGGTACGAGAGCTGGGCGCGGGTAACGCCGGCCGGGCCGGTGCCGTGGCCGGGGAGGCGCGGGAGCTGGCCGAGCGGGACGTACGGGCGCACGGCATCCCCTACGCCGGTGCCGAGGGGGACACGGCCGGGCTCGCCGGTGCCGTGCTCGGCGGCATCCTGCTGGCCGAGGACCCGGACGGCGGCCCCCCGGCCGCCTTCGGCGGCCCCCGGACCCGCTCCCGCCACCACGCCTTCTCCCGCCACCACGCCTGACGGCCGCACCGCTCCGGGACCACCACCCGGCCGACCGCCCCCGTCCGCCAAACGCCGGCCCCCCTCGTCCGGCACCTGTGCCCGGGACACTGCGCGAGAGCATCACCCGGCCACCCTCCGCCCACAGACCCGCTGCCACCACCACGCCTGACGACCATCGGCGCCCCGCCCGGACCCGCCACCGACCGGGCCTCCTCGTCCGGCGCCCGGTGAACCGCGTGGTCTTACCGGCGCCGGCGCCCGTGTCCGCGGGCGTGGTCCGGGCGACCGGGGCGGCGGTTGTGGTGTGTCTTCGGTCGGCCGTGTGGAACGGGGGCGGTCAGAACAGGCTCAGCAGGGCTTCCGCCGGGTCGGTGAGGCCGCCCTCGCCGCCCGGCAGGGGCAGTTCGAACCACACCGTCTTGCCGCGAGGCGTACGCCGGGAACCCCAGGCCGCGCTGAGGAGGCCGACGAGCTGCAGTCCACGGCCGCCCTCGTCGGTGTCCCGGGCCCGTCGGCGCCGTGGCTGGACCAGACCGGCGTCCCAGACCTCGCAGACCAGCGTGCGGTCCAGCAGCAGCCGTAGCCGGATCTCCCCCTCGCCGTACCGCAGCGCGTTCGTCACCAGCTCGCTGACCAGCAGCTCCGTCGTGTCGACCAGCGGCTCCAGGTCCCAGGACAGCAGCCGGCCGCGGGCGTGTTCACGGGCCCGGCCCACACTGCGCGGCTCGCGGGGCAGGGTCCAGTCGCCCACGGAGTCGGCGGGCAGGCCCTGCACACGGGCCATCAGCAGGGCGATGTCGTCCTCGCCGTGATGGGTGTCGAGGGTGTTGAGGACGTGGTCGCAGACGTCCTCCAGGGGTTCGGAGGGATCTGTCAGCGCGCCCACGAAGGCCTGCAGGCCCTCGTCCAGCGGATGGTCGCGGGACTCGACCAGGCCGTCCGTGTAGAGGGCCAGCAGCGCGCCCTCCGGCAGTTCGACCTCGACCTCCTCGAACGGCTCGCCGCCCACACCGAGCGGCATGCCGGGCGGCACGTCGAGCATCAGCGCCGCCTCGCCGGGCTCCACCAGGACCGGCGGCAGATGGCCGGCGTTGGCGAACGTACAGCGTCTGGTGACGGAGTCGTACACGGCGTACACGCACGTCGCCAGGTACACCTCGGAGAGGTCGGCGTCCCGGGGCTGGCGGGCGGCGCGGGTGGCCTGCTGGACACCGCCCGGCGTGCCGAGCCCCCGCGCGATCTCGTCCAGCGCCGACAGCACCTCGGCCGGCTCCAGGTCGAGCAGTGCCAGGGTCCGTACGGCCGTACGGAGTTCGCCCATCGCCACCGCCGCGCGCAGGCCCCGGCCCATCACGTCCCCGACGACCAGCGCCGTGCGGTGACCGGGGAGTTCGATGACGTCGAACCAGTCGCCGCCCACCTCCGTCGCCGCGTTGCCCGGCAGGTAGCGGCAGGCGATGTCCAGACCGGACGCCTCCGGGTCGCCCGGCGGGAGCAGGGACCGTTGCAGTATCAGCGCCCGCTCGTGCTCCCGGCGGTACAGGCGCGCGTTGTCGATGCAGACGGCGGCGCGCGCGGCCAGCTCGACCGCGAGGTCCCGGTCCCGCTCGCCGAACGGCTCGCTGCCCTTCGTGCGGGAGAACTGCGCGAGCCCGACGACGGTGTCGTGGGCGACCATCGGCACGGCCAGCGTGGACTGCACGAGCCCGCCCTCCTCGGCGGGCACATGCTGCGGGCGGGCGGTGCGCAGGGCGTCCGCGCAGGGCGAGTTGAACGGGAAATGGTGGACCGCGCCGACCTCGACGGGCTGCCCGGAGCCGATGAAGGGGGCGCCGGAGACGGCGCTGGCGAAGGCGACGCGACGCAGTTCGGCGCTGCCGTCGGCGAGACCGGGCGGGGCCTCGTCGCCGGCCAGCAGGCCCTGGTAGAGATCGACGGTCGCGAGGTCGCAGAAGCCGGGCACGACCACGTCGAGGAGTTCGCGGGCCGTGGTCTCCAGGTCCAGGGAGTTCCCTATGCGGGCGCCGGCCTCGTTGAGCAGCGCGAGGTTGCGCCGGGCGGCGGCGGCCTCGCGGGCCGCGGCCCGGCGGGCGGTGATGTCGGTGCCGAGCCAGGCGATGCCGATGGGCCGGCCGCTGCCGCTGTGCACGCGGTAGAGGTTGACGGACCAGTGCCGGCGCTCCTCGGAACCCGGGACGTATCCGGTGACGTGCATGTCGGTGATGGACTCGCCGGACTCCAGCACCCGGCGCAGGGTCGCCGAGACCCGGTCGGCCTCACCGCGCGGCAGATAGTCGTGAACTCCCTTGCCCCGGTGGTCGTCCGGGGTGCCGCCGAAGATGGAGGCGAACCGCATGTTGGCCCGGCGGACCCGCAAGTCGGTGTCGATCAGCAGGAATCCGAAGGGTGACTGTCCGAAAATCGCCTGGGAGGCGGCGAGATCCGTCTCGATGCTGCGCAGCGTGCGGACGTCCACGACGATACAGACGGCGGCCTTGTCACCCTCCGCGGTGCGCGTCGGCATCACGTAGACCTCGGCCAGCCCCTCCTCCCCGCGGGTGCCGTCCGGCCCGTCCGGCATCCGGAAGGGCACCACTCCGGTCCACTCGCGCCCGTCGAGGATTTCGGCCATCTTCCGCTGGCCGCGATCGCGCAGGTCGGGATCGATGAAAGCCTCTATCGGATCCATGCCGACGGCGCGCGAGGCGGGGATGCCGAAGAGCTGCTCGGCGCGCAGGCTCCACTGGTCGACGAACCCGCCGGGGTTGATGGAGAAGGACGCGACCCTGATGTAGTCGTAGATCGAACCGGGCGGACTGCTCTGCCACATGGCGTCGCCGGGTGCCGCGGCAGCCTCCGCGGCCTGACTCCTCGCGCCGTCCGACGGGTCCTCGGACTCCGTGGCCTTCGCTGGTATCTCGCTCACGCGAACCGTCCCCTCCAGCTCACCGCGTCCGGCACCGGTCACCGGGGGCGGCTGCCCGCAGTATCCAGCACTACGGCGCCGCACGACACGGTGTTCACGATCACAGCTCGGTCCAGGTGTTTTTCGGACCGGTCCGTGACAACACTTCCACTCTTCTAACCAGGGAACACACCGCCGAATCACGTCCGGTCGGACCATGTGCGCCCCCGGCGCGCACGATGGACGGCACGCGGACCGCTGTACACCCCCGTGCCCCCACGGGCGTTCCGCCCTCAGCCGGGCACCGCGAGCTCGAACCAGACGGTCTTTCCGCTCGCGCCGGGCCGGGTGCCCCAGCGGCGCGAGGACCCGGCGACCAGCTGCAGGCCACGCCCGCTCTCGTCCTCGGGGTGGGCGACCCGCTCCCGCGGCGGGTCCGGGAGCGGGTCGGAGACCTCCACCCGCAGCGTGTCGTCGAGCCCGCCGAGCCGGACCAGCCGTACGCCGATGGGACCGGTGGCGTGCCGCAGCGAGTTGGTGACCAGCTCGCTGACCAGCAGCGCGGCGAGATCGGCGAGACAGTCCAGGTCCCAGCCGTGCAACTGGCCCCGGACCGCCGCACGGGCGGCACGCACGGCCCCCGGCTCCGCCGGAAACGTCCACTCGGCGCAGTCACCATCGGTGTCGATCACGCCGATCACTTCCCAGGCCAGCGGAGCCCACCCATGTCCGGTTTCATGGGGTTAATGGGCACATACCCGATATCCGGCGGGCAGTACCGCACGAGAGGGCGCACTGTGGCACGAACGGCGTACGAGGCGCTCGGCCGGGTCGGCGTGAACGCCCGGAGCCCCGGGCTACTCCCGGCCGTCACCCGGGCCGGCCGCCCGGGAAGCGGCCCCGTCGCCCGCACCGGCCGGGAAGGTCTCCTCGATCTCGCGCACCGCCGGCACGTCCTGGTCCAGCCACGGCACGTCCCACAGCTCCGCCGGCGTCAGCCAGCGCAGGTCGTCATGGTCCTGGAGGGGCCGGGGCGCGGGTGAGCCCGGGCGCAGGCGGGCGGTCCACACCTGGAGGACGTACGGTGTCCGCAGCGGCCACTCCCCCGGCACGCGCCCGACCGGCTCGGCGTCGATGCCCAGTTCCTCGCGCAGTTCGCGCACCAGGGCGTCCGCGGGCCGCTCGCCCGCCTCGACCTTGCCGCCGGGCAACTCCCAGCGTCCGGCCAGCTCCGCGGGCGCGCTGCGGCGCGCGGCGAGCAGCCGGCCGCCGTCGAGCAGGGCGGCTCCCACCACCACGATCGGATCCGTCTCGGGAGTCGTGCGCGTCATGGAGCGGAGCCTACGGGAGTGCGCAGCGGGTCAGTTCTGCGCGCCGTCCCCGTTCTGGCCGATGCGCTCGACCCAGTAGAGCTGCTTGTGGCCCCGGTCGTCGAAGCTGTCGGCGATCTTCTGCGCCTCCGCACGGGTCGCGTACCGCCCGACGCGGTAGCGATTGCCGTTGTCGTCCTGCCGTATCACGATCCAGGGCAACGAGACCGTGCCCTCACTCATGGCCCCCACCGCCCGCGTCCCTTCTCGCACCGCCCCACCCGCTTCCCCCGCCTAAGGAAACCGCAATCCGCATATGCCCGAGCGTACGCCCAACCTTTACGCTGCGAATACGGCTTTTCACAAAGAGGTACGCAACCAGCCAGAACGCCGGGGGCGCACGGGACCGAATGCGCCGTCGCGAGCGCCCCTGCCTCAAGTCGGGGGCATACCGGGAGCAGCCCGGCCACCTGGGAGAACGGCCGGATTGCTGCGGCCCGCAAGGGCGCCGGCGACGGCGGGAAGGCGGGGATGACCGCCCCGAGGCGCGTCAGGGTGTGCGCTACCTCACGCGGAGGGGCGCGCGCGGCGCCGTCCGGGCCGTGCGCCGGCCGGGCCCTCGGTCACTTGACGGGCAGGTGGTAGGAGACCCGGTAGCGGTCGGCCGGGATCACCACGTCGGCCGTCTCGACCGGCCGCCCGGAGGCGAAGTACGTGCGCTGGACGACCACCACCACATGACCGGGGACGCCGCCGAGCAGATGCAGTTCCTCGGCGAGACCGGGGCGGGCACCGACCTCCTCGGTGACGTTGTCCACGATGACGTCGATGGCGCGCATGCGCTCGACCACGCCCATCCCGCCGAGCGGACCCTCCTCGGGCAGCATCACCGGGGTGCGGCCGGTGACCGCGAGGGGCTCCCAGGAGGTGGAGAGCATCATCGGCTCGCCGTTCTCCCGGAACAGGTACTTGGTGCGCATGACCCGGTCGCCGGCCTGGATCGCGAGCCGCTCGGCGATGACCACGCCGGCCCCGGTCTGCTCGCTGCTGGACTCCCAGGTGCCGCGCACCGAGGCGTCGGACTGCTCCTGCCGGAAGGGGGTGGCGCCGCCGGCCGGGCGGTATCCAGAGCGGGCCACCCGCCGGGGCACCGGCCGCTCGCGCACATAGGTCCCCGAGCCGGAGCGGCCCTCGACCAGCCCCTCGGCCATCAGCACCTTGCGGGCCTCCAGCGCGACCGTGTCCGAGACGCCGTACTCCTCGCGGATGCGCGCCTGGGAGGGCAGCCGGGTGTGGGGCGGGAGTGAACCGTCGACGATCTTCTTGCGGAGATCACCCGCGACGCGCAGGTACGCCGGCTGCTCACCGAAAGTCACTGGCCGCTCCCATCAGGTTGTACAGACAGCAACAGCCTGGCAACCGTGGGTTGTGCCATGCAAGCAAAGGCCAGAGAATCACTCGATGTGATGACATGCGGGTGGGGAGGGCTTCACCCGGGCACTTTCTCTCCCGTATAGGCCCTCCTCACACCTCCCGGCTCACACCCGCATGCCGGTGTCGCCGCCCTCGTCGCCCGAAGCCGCGGGCGGAGTGGCGGCCGGCCCCAGGGACTTGCGCGCGGGGACCGCCCTGCTCGGTCCGATCAGGTCGAAACCGGCCTCGTAGTGCTCGCCCACGGCCGGTGAGCCGGCCGCGCCGCCGCGCGCGCCCTCCTTGAACCCCTGCCACATGTCCGAGGCGGCACCGATGCCGAGCGTCAGCGCCCACAGCGCGAGACCCACCCCCGACAGCACCGCGCCGCCCACGGCCGGCCCGGTGCCGCGCTCGCCACGCCTGCGGATCTGCCGCAGCGCGACCAGCCCCAGCACCAGCCCCGCACCCGGCAGGAAACACAGCGCACCGAGCACCAGGGAGGAGATGGCGAGTCCGTTGACCGGCGCCGGCTGGTTGTACGGACGGTAGCCCTGCGTCCACGGCCGGTAGGCCGGCAACCCCGCCGGACCGCCCGGCTGTTGGGCGTACGGCGACGGCCCGTGCGGCCCCCGCGGGTCCTGCCCGGATGGCTGGAACGGCCCTTGTGGCTGATGGGGGCCGGGAGGAGGGGGTATGGACACCGGTACCGTGCTCCTGGGTCGGGCGGCGCCGGCACAGCACCGCCGACCGGGCCGGCGGCTGGACTGACGTACGACTGGCCGCATGGTAAGCGGGGCACGAACGGGGACGGAATGCGGGTGGAGACCCCTACGGACGGCCGGATGGGCGGCGCGGCGGTCCGGGCGGTGAACGGGCTGACGGTCCGGTGGGCGCAGGCGCTGGACGGGGGGACGGTGTTTGCGGCGCCGGGGGTCTGGCCGCTGCTGGGCTTCCTGGCCGACGGCGCCGCGGGCCCGGCGCGCGCGGAGCTGGCCGGTGCGCTGGGCGTGCCGGCCGAACAGGCGGCCGGCGCAGCGCGGGAGCTGCTGGCCGGGCTGGCGTCGGTGTCCGGACTGGACGCGGCGCTCGGCCTGTGGACGCACCACGCGCTGTCCCTGCGGGAGGAGTGGCGGGCCGGGCTGCCGGCCGGGACCCAGGGGGTCTTCGGGGACGACCTCGTCACCGCCCAGGAACGGCTGGACGCGTGGGCGGCCGAGCGGACCGGCGGGCTGGTCGAGCGCATGCCGGTGACGCTGAACCGGGAGGCGCGGATGGTGCTCGCCAGTGCGCTCGCGCTGCGCACGGAGTGGCGGCAGCCGTTCACGGAGCTTCCGCTGCGGCCCGGTTCCGGCCCCTGGCAGGGCCGTACCCTGCGCGGCCTGCACCGGCGCAGCGTACGGCCCGACCGGGTGGGCGTGGCGGGCACCCCGGACGGCTTCGTCACCGCGCTGACGGTGCCCGGGGACAACGGCGTCGACGTCCATCTCGTCCTCGGCGAGGAGCGGATGACACCGGGCCAGGTGCTGGCGGCCGGCGTGCGGATCGTGGAGCGCGGACTGCCGGTGACCGGGGGCGGCGCCCTGCCGCACGGGCATGTCGGCCCCGGCCTGCATGTGGAGCAGCAGCCGGCCGCCACGCCGGAGCCGAGGACGCTGGACGTGCGGACGGTGGCGTACGAGGTGCGGGCCGACCACGATCTGCTCGCCCTCGCCGGCCTCTTCGGCCTCACGACGGCGACGGACACCCGCGTCGGCCACTTCCCCGGGGTGAGCGCCTACCCGCTGGCCGTCGGAGAGGCCCGGCAGTCGGCGGTGGCCCAGTTCGGCGCGCTCGGTTTCCGGGCCGCGGCGGTGACGGCGGTGATGCCGACGGCGGCCGGCGGGATGCCGCAGTACCGCTACGAGACCACGGTCGTCCGGGCCGCCTTCGACCGCCCCTTCGGCTTCCTGGCGGCCGACCGCGACTCCCGCCTGGTCCTGGCGGCGGGCTGGGTCACGGATCCGGCGCCGTACCCGGTGACGCAACTCGGGAACATGTGACCCGGCGGGAGGGGGCCGGCCAGCGGGGACGTCCAGGGTCTTTCGCCGGATCAGCCTGGCATGATCCGAACGACAGGCCCTAAGCCCCCGGCCGCCCCGTCTCCTCCGCCGGCAGGTGGAAGGGGACGGTGTTCCAGGGGCTGTCCGGGTGGGTGGTCAGGGCCCGGTGGGCCGTGAGCATCTCCTGGTACCAGTCGCCGAACCGCTCCTCGTCGAAGTGCAGGCACCGGCCCAGGGCGTAGCCGGCGGAGAAGTCCTGCCACGAGGTGTGCGCGGACCGTGCGCTGCCGCTCGCCTCCAGGACGGCCTCACGCATCTCCGCGCGGGTGGCGAAGCGGGCGCCGTAGCCCCAGCGGGCCATCATCGACGCGCGGCCGAGGTCCCAGGCGGCGACCGAACGCACCACGGCGTCCCCGGTGAGCAGGCCGTCGGCACGGAACCTGGCCTCGTAGCGCAGCACCTTGCCGGCCAGGCCGAGCACATGGGCGACGAACTCCTCCCAGTCCGCACCGATCTGCTCCGGCACCTCGGCGGCCCGCTCGCGCAGCGTCACCTCCACGTACTCGCGCCACGCGGTGGCGTCGACGGCCTGCGGCCGGCCGTCCGCGTACCGGTGGGCGAGGGCGTTCCGCGCGTCGAGGGCGAACTCCCAGTACCACGGCGTGACCTCGCGGGCGAGGAGCCGCCGCTGGGTCTCCTGCCACTCCGCCCGGCCGGTGACGCCCCACCACTCGGCGAGCCGCCGGTGCTCCATGGACAGCCCGAGGCCGTGGTAGTCCGGGTTGTTCCAGGCCTCGCCGTTGACGAAGCACATCTGGGCGCCGAGGGCCAGACCGTGCAGGAGCCGGCCGAGGGGCGGTGCGCCGGTCCGCCGGGTGACGACCCGGTCGGCGCGGCCGTCCGGCTCCCAGTGCTCCCGGTGCAGCGCGCGCCACACCCGGCGCTCCTCCGAGTCGGCCGACATGAGCATCGGGCACGGGGTCCGGTTGTTGACGGCGATGCCCACGACGTCGGCGGGCAGGTGGTCGGCCAGGTCGCGCAGGGTGTACGACTCGAAGACCCGGTGCGGGTGCGGCCGGGGCAGCAGTCCGCGGGTGTAGACGGCGACGAGTCGCCCGACGTGGGTGTCGTGGACCTGGAAGGTGCGCCCGCCGGGTTCGGGCGCGGTCTCCTCGCGGTGGAACGGCACGTACACGACCTCACCGGCGAGTGCCTCCAGGTAGGCCAGGGTCAGGTCCTCCCGGGCCTCCTCCTCGGCCTCCGCGTTCGCCCACTCGGTCGTGGCATGGCGGGTCAGCAGCTCGTACAGGTGCTGTTCGAGCTCGCCGGGCGCCTGCCAGGTGCCGGGCTCGGGAACCGGTATGTCCGGCAGCTCCTCGGCGTGAGCGTCAAGTTCGCCGACGACATAGCGTTCGGTCAACTGCCGCTCCCACCTGAGCTGTTCCTCCCGAACCGCCCGCTTCCGGCTGCCGAACACCCCGTACCCCCGCCTTCGCGATCAAGAACGCGGCCACTCTACGGGCCGCGGCTCGACCGCTCGGGAAGGGGCCGGGCGGGCTGATCACGGCCCCTGCCACGGCTACGGACTCGACGGACCGGATCGCGAGCGGCGGTCACGCCACTTGGTGACCAGCCACAGGACGTTGATCCCGCCCAGGGTGACCAGCACCGCGGCCGAGTCGGCGGTGTCCGCGAGGCTGTGGCCCGGCCCCAGTCCCCGTACCGCGCGGACCAGCAGGGCGACGTCGACGGGAAGGGTGACGGCGGCCATGAACGCCAGGCAGGCCGCCGTGCCGGCCACGAGGACCACGCTGTAGAGGCGAACGGCCCGGCGCTCGTGCGGGGGCAGCGGGACGCTCGGATCACCGGCTTCGGCGCTCCGGTCACCGGCTTCGGTGCTCCGGCCGGGCCGCAGCCGTCGCGTCACCCGCCGGGACACGTACCGGGCGTAGGCGAGACCGTCGCCGTACAGGTTCCGGCAGCCGGTGACGTCCTGGAGGACGAAGTACAGGTCCGTACGGGTGAACACCATGCACTGGAAGGGCAGCGGCATCAGGGCCAGCAGCAGGGCCGCGGCCAGCAGCCGGTGGGCCGTCGTACCGGTGTCCGTCACGGCGAGGATCAGGACCAGGGCCGATGCGACGGACAGGTTGAGGGCGATGCCGGCCAGGTAGGCCGTCATCCGGTGGCGGCGGGGCGCGAGCTCGATGCCGCTGATGTCGGTCTGCATGACGAGGAACTGCAGCCGGGTGCCCAGCCGCATCCTCCCCGGCACGCCCGCGGCGCGGGCGGTGACCAGGTGCGCCAGCTCGTGCGCCAGCAACAGCGCCCACCCGGCCGCCGCCCCGCTGAACAGGACCAGGCTGCCGTGCGGGCTCCACAGCAGGTCGCGATAGCCCGGGAGCAGGTCGGGACGGCGGACGAGGACGGCGACGGCGGCCGCCAGCAGCACTCCGGCGAGCACCGCGGGCGCCGGGTGCAGGGCGAACCGGACATGGCGGGGGCGCAGCCACGGCAGTGACGCGCGGGGCGGCTCGGCGTCCGGGAGCGGGCGGTCCGCGATCCGCGCCACGAACCCCAGAGCGGCCAGGTCCCTGACGAAGTCCGTGATCTCGAACTCCTCACCGGTCTCGGCACGCAGCGTCTCCGCCGTGCGGGCCACGCTCCGCCCGTCGCCCAGGAGTTCCAGCGCGCGTGCGCCGGCCGCCGGCAGCGCGACGAAGGTCCGGGTGGCCATGCGGCCCACGATCCACTCGTCCCGGTCCCGCCGCACCGCCAGGTCGTGCAGCAGGACGCGGGCCGACGGCTCGATCCGGGGAGCGTCCTCGGCCGCGACATCCGTCACGGGAGGTCCCCGGACCCGGGGTTCACCGCCGGTTCCGCCCGGCAGGCGGGGCAGTCGGGGCGTCGCTCCGAGCGCTGCATGATCGTGTCGCCGGGAACCATGAGGTTGAGGCCGAACCGGCATCCCGGTTCGACCGGCGGGATGCCGCACAGCAGCATGAGCGCGGCATGGGCCAGCAGACCGCCCGACAGACCGGCGGTCACGGCGTTGACCGGGTTCCACGGCATGCGGGGCGAGGCGACGTCCTCGTCCTGGCCGGGCGCCAGCCGCAGGTCGCGCCGCTCGATCTCGGCGCTGCGCAGGCACTCCCAGCACGCGCCCCGGCCGGGCGTGAAGACCCCGACGCTCACCAGCGGGCCGCGGTATCCGGCTTCGGCCCACGAGGTGCCGGAGGCCAGACAGACCTGGTTGGCCCATCTGCGGATCACCGCGGGGCGGTCGGCGGCCAGCAGCAGGACGTCGTACCCCGGCCCGTCGCCGGAGCCACCGGGAACATCGGAACCGCCGGGGCCGCCGGTCAGCAGGTCCTCCAGGTCCGCCGGCCCGCGTACCTCGCGGCGCTCGCCGGTCACCGTCACGTCCGAGTTCAGGGAGCGCAGCGCCGTCAGCGCCGCGTCGATCTTGGGCGTACCGATGTCCCGCTCGCGGAAGAGGGTCTGCCGGTTGAGGTTGGACAGCTCGACGACATCCGGTTCGACGCAGTGCAGTCGCCCCACCCCGGAGGCCACCAGGTCCCGGGCGGCGGCTCCGCCGGTACCGCCGACGCCGATCAGCAGGACCCGGGCGCGACGCAGCCGCAACTGCGGCTCCCAGGGGCTCTGACGCGGCTGGAGATCCATCCACCGCGCCAGCGTCATGCCCCTGCCGTACCGCTCGCGCTCCCGGTCGGACAGCTCCGCCGGCGGCGGGGCACCGGCGTCCTCCACGTACCCGGCCGTGGTCAGGTCCGTCATCGCCTGGACGATGTCCGGGGCCGGCAGCCGCAGTGCCGGGTGACGGCGGGACACCTCGGCGACGACGTCCGCGGCGCCGCGCGTGCCGTCCATGGCCTCGACCAGCGTCCACAGCCAGCCGTCGGGATCCTTGACCTCGGCACCGATGCCGTAGACGACGCTCCCGATCCGTATGTGACCGTCCGCCGTCCGGTAGGGCCGGTGCTCCGGCTTGATCCGAGGCCGCCGCATCGCGTGGACCGTCATCGCCTCACCAATCTCGCGAGCCCCAACTCCATCGGCAGCAAAGGACATTGACAACAGTGACCCGGTGAGCGAACTCTTGCAAGAGCACTTCGACTCCGTGCACGTCACAGCCCCACCGGAAGGACACGGCATGGCGAACAAGATCGAGATCCGCCCGCTGGACAAGAAGGAGACCACCGGCGAGAGCGGTGGCAACGGCGGCGCCTGACCGGACACGCACGATGGACCGCTACCCCACGGTCGCGGACGTCGCCGAGTCGGCGCGGCGGCTGGTCTCCCGGTTTCCCGGGACCTGCCGCCTGCGCCGGATCGGCACGTCCCGTGCAGGCCGTCCGATCTCGATGCTGTCCGTGGGCCACGGGCCGCGCCATGTGCTGGTGGTCGCCGGGCCGCACCCCGACGAGCCGGCCGGCGGCGCGACCGGGATCGCCCTGGCGCAACGAGTGGCACGCGGCGACCGGCTGTCCGCGGCCACCGACCCCTCCCTCGTCACCTGGGACGTCGTCCTGTGCCTCGACCCGGACGGCGCCGCGCTGAGCGAGGGACTCGCGGAGGCGACAGCCGGGGCCGCCCCGGACGGCCGCTCCGGCCCCACCCTGGAGAGCTACTACCGCACCGCCTTCCGCCCGGTCGCGGCGGAACAGCCGGAGTGGGCACCGATCGAGTCGCGGCAACTCCCGGAGAGCCAGGCGCTGTTCCGGGTGATCGACGAGCTGCGGCCGTTCCTCCAGTGCTCCCTGCACAACGTCGAGGCGGGCGGCACCTGGGTTCAGCTGACCCGCGCCCTCCCCGGACTCGCCGCCCCCTTCCAGGCGTCCGCCGCCGAGATCGGCATCCCGGTCCAGCACGGCACGTTCGACGCCCTGTACTGGGAGAACCCCAGCCCCGGGGTGCACGTCCTGCCACCGCCGGACAGCACCGACCGCCTGGCGGCCGGGTCCGCGGAGATCGGGTTGTCGACCTGGTGCGCCCCGCTGCGGTACGGCGGGGTCACGGCGATCGTCGAAGTTCCCCTGTGGGCCACCGACATGGCCGACGACCCGTCCCCGCACCCGGACGCCGCTCGCGTCCTGAGCGACCTGGCCGGACTGGTACGGGACGGGGGGCGGCAGGTGACCGCCCTCCTCGACAAGGCGCGCGGCTTCCTGCCGCCGGCCCGGGACAGCCCGCGCAGACGCGTACTGGAGTGGATGGCCGACGGGCTCTACGACCTGGTCGCCGAGTCCTGGACACCGCTCGCCCGGCAGGCGGCCGAGGCGTCCGGGGACGGCGATCCACGGCGGCTGTCGACGGCCCAGCTCTGCGCCCTGGACGTGGTGGCCCGCCGGCAACCGCTGCGCGCGGCCGGGCTCCTGCTGCGGCTGCTGGAGCAGTCGGACGACGCCGCCGCCCCCGGACTCCACCGCGAGCTGGACGAACTCTTCACCGCGTGGTGCACGGACTTCGAGCGGGCCCTGGGGCTGCGCTGGGTGCCCGTGAGCAGCCAGGTGGAACACCAGGCACGCACGGTCGTGGCGGCCGCCGAGAGCGCGCTGAGGATCGTCCGGTGAACGGGGGCGGCAGCGGTGATCAGTCCTCGATCACCGGAACGCACGGCGACAGGAACGGGTCCAGGCGCTCCTCGACGGATCCCCTGCGCATGACGCGTACCCGGAACGCGTTGTCGGCGTTCGGGATGTCACCGTCGTCCGAGCGGTCGTAGAGCAGCCCCCACGCGCCGGGGAAGCGGCGCGCGATGTACGCCACCAGCTCGTCCAACTGTCCGGCCTCGTAGCCGATGTGGTTCGTGTGGCCGGTGGCCGTGACGACGTCCAGTCCGTTGAAGACGTCGAGCACGACCTTGCAGCTGGAGGACCACTGGACCGCGTCGATCCGCGCACGCAGCTCCTCGACACCCGCCCTCAGGGACTGCGGGTCGTCGTCGTACGGGTCCTCGGAGATACCGAACCAGCCATGGAACTCGTACATGCCCTCACTCCAGCGGAGTCGTGTCGATCACCGGCTCGACGCCGTACCGGCGTCCGTATTCCTGGAGCTTATCGATCACGCCTGGCCCGGGCGGTCCGTCGAACTGGAAGTACGGCGTGCGCCCACTCTGGATCGCCGCCTCGAACGTGGCTTGCGCCTGCTTGCGGAACTTCTTGTTCAGGGTGAAGTCCGCGGGCTTCGCCTGGGCCACGTACTCGTCGCTGATCGCGTCGAACTCACGTCCGTCCGGGTCGTTCGCGAACCTCCTGCGCGGCTCTCCGCCGAGTTTCTCGGCCAGCTTGTCGGCGTCGGGGTCGGGCTTGTTGACCTCGTGGAGCTCACCGAGCCCCCCGTTGTCCTCGTACGGCGCGAGGCCCAGCGGATCGCTGAACCGGTGCGGGTTGTGCACGTACGCCGTCGGGTTGGGCGCGGGTGCGAGCCCCAGCGGGTCGGGCGTGGTGTACCGGGCGGTCTGCGGGTCGTAGTAGCGGTGATGGTTGTAGTGAAGGCCGGTCTCCGGGTCGAAGTACTGGCCGGGGAACCGCAGCGGTGTGTACGCGGACGCGTCGGCGTTCCAGGTCGTGACGCCCCACAGCGTGGTGCGGCTCTGCCAGGCGATGCGCCCGTCCTCGTCGATGAGCTCGCTCGGGGTGCCGATGAGGTCGGTCGCGATCGCGAAGAACCGCGCGTCGATCTCCCGCCGGGTGGCCGCGTCGGTGAGCCGTTCGGTCTGGGCGACAGGGGTCAGGCCCTCGTAATCCCAGCTCAGCGTGGTGTGGTGGGACAGCTCGCCGGGGATCTCCGTCGTCTGCTCCGCCAGCACGGGCCCGTCCCAGACGAAGCGCGTGCGCTCGGCCACCGCCTGGCCGTCGGCCGCCATGCGCTCCTTGGCGATGCGCCGGCCGAGCGGGTCGTACCGGTAGCGCCACAGCGTGCCGTCCGGGGTCGTGACCTCGGTGAGCCGGTCCTCGGCGTCGTACGCGTACTCCCACACGTCACGCTTCTTCGACAGCCGGGTCTTCGAGCGGCGGATCAGCCGGCCGGCGTCGTCGTACACGAAGCGGTTGGCCCCGGCCTCCGTGATCCGCGTGCCGGAGTAGGAACGCTTGCCGCGCGCGTCGCCACCGGCGTGGCGGTCCGGCCAGTCGGCGGAGACGTTGTTGCCGCCGCCGTCGTACGCGTAGGACTCGCTCCACCGGTCGGCCGTGACGGCGGTGACCCGGCCCGTCGCGTCCAGGCCGAAGCGGCGGGGACCGCGCAGGGCGTCGTCGACCGCGACGAGATTGCCGTCCTCGCGGTACGTGTACGTCCGCAGGTTCAGCCGGTGGCCGCCGCGCGCGATCTCCTGGGCGGTGAGCCGGCCCGCGGCGTCCCAGTCCGACGTCAGCGTCAGCGTCTCGCCGACGCTGCGGGTCAGCTCGCGGCCCGCGGCGTCCCGCGTGAACACGATGTCGTGGCCCGCGACGGTCAGCGCGGCGGCACGGCCCGCGCTGTCGTGCGTGTACGAGGTGGCATGGCCGCTCGGGGTGACACGCCTGGTGCGGCGTCCGGCCGCGTCGTACGAGAACGACAGCGCACGCCCGTCGACCAGTTCGGTCTTGACGTGGCCCCGGCGGTCGTACGCGTACGTCAGCTCCGCGTCGGGCCCGATGGCCCGCAGCAGCCGGCCCGCGGGGTCGTACTCGTACGTCGTCACGGCGTCGCCGGCATCCTTGCGGACCACCTGGCCGAGCGCGTCCCGCTCATAGCGGACGACCGTGCCGAGCGGGGTGGTACGGCTCAGCACCCGGCCGAGCGGATCGACGTCGTAGGCGATGGTGCGGCCGTCGAAGTCGGTCTCGGCCACGAGGTTGCCCACCGCGTCGTAGGTGTAGCTCCACCGCAGGCCCAGGGGATTGCGGACCTCGGTGAGGCGCAGCTCTGTGTCGTGCGTGAACTCGTGGCGGGTGCCGTCGGGGTCGGTGCGTGCCGTGAGCAGGTCGAAGTGGGTGTACTCGAAGGACGTGGTGCGCCCCTCGGGGTCGGTGTGGCCGAGGCAGTTGCCCTCGCCGTCGTAGGTCCACGACTCCACGGCGCCGTCCGGGCCCGTGAACAGCGCGAGCCGGCCCTCAGGGGTCCACTCGTAGCGGGCGGTGCCGCCGCTCGGTCCGGTGCGCTCGGTGATCCGGCCGAAGGCGTCCCGCACGTACGACGTCGTACCGCCGTCCGGGGCCGTCTGGGCCAGGAGAAGGCCCGCGGCGTTGTGGCGCAACAGGGTCGTGGCGCCGAGCGGGTCGGTGACCGAGGTGACGTGGCCGAGCGCGTCGTGGGTGTAGCGGGTGGTGCGCCCGGCGGGGTTGGTGACCGCGACCCGGTTGCCGCGTTCGTCGAACTCCTGCTTCCAGCGCAGCCCGCCCGGCTGGACCAGCTCGACGGGGCGGCCGTCGCTGCCGTAGGCCGCCGTCTGCACGCTGCCGTCGGGGCGGGTCGTCGAGACGAGACGGCCCTCGTCGTCCCAGCGGAACTCGGTGCGCGCGCCGAGGGGATCGGTACGGGACAGCAGCCGGTCGTCGCGGTCGTAGGCGTAGCGGACCGTCGCGCCCGTGGGCCAGGTCTCGGCGACGACCTGGAGGTGGCTGTTGACCGTGTAGCGCCAGGTGTGGCCGAGGGAGTCGGTGACCGTGGTGGTGGTCAGGCCGGTGTCGGGGTGCGGGTCGCTGTAGTGGAACTCCGAGCGCAAGTGCCCCTCGACACCCGTCTGGGACACGCACCGGTCCTCGTCGTCGTACTCGAAGCTGTAGCTGGAGCCGTTCGTGTCGGTCCAGGAGGCGATGCGGCCCTCGGCGTCGTAGGCGAACCGGGTGGGAATTCCCGAGGACTTGGTGACCTCGGTGAGATGGCCTTCCTCGCTGTATGCGTACCTGGCTATCTCGGTGCCGCCGAGGCTCAGCGAGGTGATCCGGCGGTTCTCCGTGGTGAACGTGAGGCGGTAGCCCCCCGAGTGGGTGAGCGCGAGTGGGGCACCCTCCTCGTCGTACTCGGCGATGATGGTGCGCCCGTTGCGGTCGGCGATCTCGGCGAGCGGCGCGGAACCGTTGTCCCCCGGCTCGGTGCCGGGCGGGGCGAGAAAATGCCGGACGATGCCCGTGTCCGGGTCGGTGAGCGTGTAGCTCCCGTCGGTGTGCCGCTCCAGCGGCCAGCGCGGCCCCGCCTCGGGGAGCACCGGTGCACCGGGGGCAGGGTGCGGGTACGGGACGAGCAGGTTGTCCTCTCCGTGAAAGACGACACCGATCGGGTCGACGGTCAGGCGCTGGTCGATCGTCGACGACCAGCTCTCGCCGAACCAGCGGCCGGCCCGGTACGAGGACTCGAAGTCCCGGCGGAACAGCAACGGCAGGCTGCCCGGCAGCAGCACGTCCTCCTGCGGCAGGAACATGCGGCCGGTCGCGAAGTCGACGGGCTCACGCCCGCACCGCTTGCCGTCGGGCCTGCGGACGGTCTCCCTGAGCCTGCGTGCGCGCCGCGCCCTGGCGGCCTCCGCGAGCTCTTCCGTGAGCCTCGCGCCCTTCGCGGCGGCTCCGGCGCCACCCGTCGCGGCGGTGAGGATCGCGTCCGGCACGAAGGTGCCGAGCCCTTCCGCGGGGTCCTTCATGAAATCGTCCAGCATCTGCTTGCCGGAGCCCCACGGGTCGTTGGCGACCTGGACGAGCCCGGCGGCGGTGCTGTTGAGATGGGTGACGTAGTCGGCCGGATGCGTGATGTTGTACGGGTCCATCGGGTTGAGGCCCCGGACGAAGTTCAGGATGCCCGCGGTGCCCTTGACCGCGCCCATGGTGAAGTGGGTCTTCATCAGGTCGACCTCGTCGAGCCCGTCCTTCAGCTGTTCGCTGTAGGAGGGCTTGCGCGGGGCCGCGTCCCGGGCCTTCTGCACGGCGGTGCGGGCGGTCTCGGCGGCGGAGTTCCGCTGCTTGCGCGCCTCGGCGAGGATGTCCTGCGCCTCCTTCATCTTCGCCTCACCGGGGTCGGAGAACGTGCCCGGTTTCGCCGGCAGTGAGGAGGGGTCACGCTTGTCGGCGGGGGTCGCCTTGTACTCGTGGACGGCCTTCTTGTAGTTGTCGACGTTCTTCTGGTGCGCGTCCGCGGCCTCCGCCGAGGCCTTCGTGCCTTCCTTCCACTTGTCGATCGCGAGCTGCGCCTGGCCCTGCGCCCAGGTCACCGTGTCCGCGAACGACTCCAGCGCCTTCGCCGCTCCCTCGAACGCGTCCGCGCCCTTGTACCACTTGGGCGGCTCCAGGTTCACCGTTTTGCGGAACGCGTCCGCCGCCTGACCCTGCAGGGAGTCCGAGTCGAGCCCTTCGAGACCGAGCCCGACGTCGTTGAACGATTCCGTGAAGTCGCGCAGGTGGGACGCGGTGGAGCGCAGCTTGCTCGGCGAGCCGTAGACGAGCTTGGTCTTGTCCTCGGTCTGCCCGAGGTCCATCTCGTCGACCTCGGCGCCCATCCGGTTCGCCAGTGAACGCGACTTCTCGCGCACCCAGTCCGCACCGGACTTCCAGCCGACGTCGTCGAGCCGGTCCGCCGTCCAGTCACCGGCGTCCTCGACCCGGTTGCCGACCCACTCGACGCCGTCCTCGACAACGTCCTCGACGACATCCGGCGTGATGTCACTGACGAAATCCCCGATGCCCATACGTCAGTTACCCCCGCCGTTGTTCTGCTGCTGCTCCTGCTGCCGGGCGCGTTCCTCCGGCGACGGGCCGAAGGTGTCGTCGACGGCCTTGTCGAACTGATCCTGGTCGACGCCGAGGAGGTCGTTGAGCATCCGCGCCCGCTCGCCGCCCTGCCCCTCGGTGAGCACCGCCCGCCCGGTGTCCTTCCAGGTCTGGGTGATCTCGTCACCGGCGTGGTCCCACGACTTCGCGCTCCAGTCCGGGTGGAACGCGTCCGGTGTGAACACGTCGCCCCAGCCCTGCTTGGCGATGTCCTCCTCGGAGGCGTACGGGCTGCCACCGGCGATCGAGTTGACGCCGTACTTCAGCGCGCTCTCGACGTACTGGTCCTCCTCCCACAGCACACCCGCGGACAGGCCGAGCTTCGCCGCGATGGTGTTGGCGTCCTGGATCAGCGCCCGTACGCCCCACTCCCACCGTTCGCAGAAGTCCTCGAAGTCCACGGACAGGCCGTGGTGCCCGGCTTCCATGCCGGTCATCGCCAGTTCGGAGAAGCCCTTGCCGAGCACCGCTCCGGTGCCCGTACCGATCTCCTTCAGCTCACCGACCGCGTTGCGCAGGCCCTGGGTGAGCCGCTGAACGGTGTAGGCGTCGACACTGAGATCTTTCGCCCCGTCGCCCATCAGGCGGCACCCCCTGCGGTCTTGTCGGTCCCGTGGGTCGCGTCGGTCCCGCCGACGAGCCTGCCCGGCGCGTCGACGGCGGCTTCCTCCGGAACGATGCCCATGGCGGGCGGGAAGAACATGGACCCGTCGGGGTCCGCGACGTCGACGGCGACGCCCGCGGGCTCACCCATCGCCGGAATGATCTCGTCGAGCAGCCGGGCGCCGAGCAGCTCGGCGAACTCCCAGGGCCGCGCGCTGTCCTGGGAGCGCCCGGGCTCCCGCGCCCGCGCCTGCGCGAAACGGGCGAGGGCCTCCTCGCCGGTGAACGCGAACACCCAGCGCACACCGCCGAAATGTCCCGTCCACAGCCCGCGCCGGTCCAGCGGTACGAGCACCAGGGCCCGCCTCAGCTCCCCGAGGAGCGCACGCGGATCGCCCGTCCCGGCTCGCCGCTCAGCGATCCGCTCGGCGAGCTCTGCCCCATGACGCACTTCATTACCCCCGACATCGACGATGACGCGCCTTCACACGAAATCACGTCCCGGCCCCACCCGACGGTTCCCGGCCACTGCCCCTACTCTTCCAGGCCGGAGGAGGGGCTACGCGGGAGGCACCTTCGGCAGCGGCTCCTTGCGGCGAGGGGAGGGTGACGTCACGAGGCGGCGCGGGCCGTGGTCGCTGATCACAGCAGGCCGGTCGAGGTCCCTCCACCGTGCACGACACCCGATCCCGGCCGATGCGGCGTCCGAACAGCCGGCACAGGTCCGGCACGGCATGGACGAAGGGGCCGGCCCCGCAGGAGCCGGCCCCTTCTGACCTGGGTGTCTGCCGCGTCAGCGAGGTGGCGTACGGCAGGAACGGCGGTCGCCCCGTTGGCGATCTCGTGGCCCGGGTCTCGCCGAGTCACTACGGTTGAGCCATGACCGCACTGCCCGACTGGATGCGCCCGCCGCGCGCGGAAGGCTGGTTCGCGGAGGACCTGGACCGCCTCCCCGAGGCACCTCGCCACACCGAGCTGATCGACGGAGCCCTCGTCTTCATGCTGTCGCCGCAGAGGTGGTGGCACGGCCACCTCGTCACCGTGCTCACCGTCGCCCTCATGGAGCAGGCACCCGCCGATGTCCGCGTCGGCCGAGAGATGACGATCAAGCTCGATCAGCGGAACCGGCCGGAGCCGGATCTGTTGGTGACGACCGCCGGCTACGACGGCGACCGAACCTGGTTCGCCCCGGAGGAAGTGCGATTGATCATCGAGGTCGTGTCCCCCGAATCCGCCCACCGCGACCGCACTGTCAAGCTCCGCAAGTACGCGGAGGCCGGAATCCCGCACTACTGGTGCATCGAGGAAGAGGACGGGGCTCCCGTCGTCCACGTCTACGAGCTTGACGAGCCCACCCACACCTACGCGCCCGCCGGTATCTTCCGGGGCACTCTGCGGCGCCCGGTGCCGTTCGAGATCAGCCTGGACCTGGACAAGCTCACACCGCCACGGAACAGCTGAAGAGTCGCCGCCAAGCAGCCACAGAAGTGCGGAAGGGGTCGGACTCACCGGAGTCCGACCCCTTCCTGATTGTGTACACATGGGACACTCGGTACGCTTGGGCGCATGACGCAGCCACTGCCCATAGAGTCCATCCGCGACGTGCGCGCGCACCTGGCGGAGGTGGTGGAGCGCGCGGACCGCGACGACGTGCCCACGGTGATCACGCGCCGAGGCAAGCAGGTTGCCGCGGTCGTCTCCATCGAGGTGCTGCGCAAGTACCAGGAATGGGAAGAGCGCGAGATCAACAGGATCATCGATGAGCGCATGGCCAACCCGGCCCCCGGCATCCCCATCGAGGACATCATGAGGGAGACGCTGGCGCGCGGTGAGTGAGTACCGAACCGTCTTCCGCCCTGAGGCGCAGGCCGAGCTTCGGAAGATCCCTCGCGACACAGCGTTGCGCATCCTGGCCAAGCTGACCGAGCTGGAGACCGACCCTCTCGGCTTCAACACCACCGCACTCGTGTCCCAGCCCGAGCGACGCCGTCTGCGTGTCGGCGACTACCGCGTCGTCTACACGATCGACAACGGAGAGCTGGTGGTCTGGGTCGTTCATGTGGGGCACCGGTCATCCGTCTACGAGAGCTGATTACCGCTGACTCCACGTCAGGACATCCAGCGCCCATCCAGCACGGTGACGACGAAGGGGGCGGCCTCGCCAGAGCCACATTGAAGCGGAATATCCGGCGGCTGATCCTGACCTGCGGCGGAGCTCAGCGCAGGACCCTGACCTGGGAATCCTCGTTGGCATACGTTGGCTCCCGACGGCCGTTTTCCTGCGGACTGGCTGCGGACCGACCGGGCGGGCGGAGACCGAGACATCCATGGCGCACCGGCGGGACCGGCAAGGAGACTGCCCAGGTGAGCGACCGCTACCCCTGCCCATGCTGCGGGCACAGCGTGCTGGGCGAGCTGCTCGGCTCGTACGAGATCTGCCCCGTCTGCCTCTGGGAGGACGACAGGGTCCTGTTCCGCTGGCCGACCAGGGGCGGCGGCGTGAACAAGGTGTACTTGATCGAGGCCCAGCGGAACTACCAGGACTTCGGCGCCTGCGACGAGCACGCCCACCGGTTCGTCCGCCCGCCGGCCGAAGACGAGCCGCTCGACCCCGCCTGGCGCTCCATCGATCTAACCCGGGACTCCTTCGAGGACTGGGCAGCCGAGGACAGCGCCCCGTGGCCCGACGACAGCTCGGTTCTCTGCTGGTGGCTCCCCACTTTCTGGCGCCGGGACCACTCCGCGTCATGACCTCCCACATCGAGACACTCGTCCAGCAGCTCGACGGCAAGGCCGACGAGTCCTACGACGCCCGCGCGGAGCTGATCTGGATCGGCGCCGACGCCATACCCGCCGTCATCAACGGCCTGCCTTCCCTCGGCGGCTTCGGCCAGCTGACCGCCGTCGAGGTCTTCGAGGAGTTGGGCGATCCCCGTTGCGGCCCCGCTCTCATCAGCCTGCTGGACAGCGACAATCCGACCGTCCGCGAATGGGCGGCCATGGCCCTGGCGAGCTTGGAAATCGACGGCGCCATCGAGCCCCTGCGCCACGCCTATCGCGCCTGCCTGGAACGGGCGACCCCACCGGACTGGACCGAGTCTGTCGGCATCCGCTGGGCCCTGACCGAACTCGGCGCACGCACCCCCGTCATCCCGTCGCTCACCGCGCGCCTACGACCAACCACTGCGGACAACGCACCCGGCTGGCCTTCAGCCCACTTCACCGAGATCATCAACGACCTGGCCGACCACGGCCAGGTGATCCTCTACTCCCAGTTCTGGCGAGTGGACGCCGGCGGCACATACGGCGTCCCCGGCCCCGCCCTGGTCTGGGAACTCGACTGGACCGCGCCCTGGGAGCACCTGGTCGAAGAGTCCCGCACCTGGTCCCTGCTGGAAGCCTCCGAATCCCCCGTCGGCGACAACATCTTCGTCGCCCTCACCTGGATCGACCGGACCGACCTGCACCCGGAGAGGTGACCGATGCCGTCCCAGCACCCCGAGGAAGTCGGCTACGGCCATGTGGTCGAGAGCTACGTGACGAGGATGTACGGCGGCCTCCCGCGCTATCTCGTACTGAATGGCGGGCGGTTCCTGGGCCCCCGGTGGTGGCACACCACACGCTTTACCCGGCACCTGATCGCTGACGCCGCCGCGATCAACGACGAGGAACTGGAAGCCCTCCTCGGGTACGAATGGCGCTCGCGTCTCACCGCCGGCTGGCTGATCGGCGTCGACCGCCGCGAACGGTTCCGAGCGCGCCTCGGCGACCTGCTCCTGGCCAGCGAGGTCTGCTATTCCGGCGGCGCCTACTGCTTCGCCCTGGCCCGCTTCGGCACACACGCCGACGCTGAGATCCTCACCGCCTACCTCGACCGCTACCTCCCCCGCACCGACCTCCACTACGACCAGTCCGCCGCCCTGGGTGCACTCCTCCGCCTCGACGCCCTCCTCGGTACCCGCCACGCCGACCGTTTCACGGAGCCCGACGGCCTCTGGGACGAGTGGGTCAAGGGCGTGGGACGCCTCGGCTACCCCAGCCACACCCCCGCCGAGCTTCGCCGCTGGACGGACCTCCAATGCGACTTCGCCAACGGTTGGACCCGGACGTAGCCGCAGCTGCCTGACTGCCGCTCCATGAAGTCGGCGCACGCCATGTACCGGCCGCAAGGGCGGCACATGATGAGGTAGCCGGTGAGCTGCAGTACGACATCCTCAAATGGGCCACCGCAAGATGAGTTCGTGGACCGGTTGATGGCAAGCGAGCACCAATACCGCTGGAGTACGAGCAAATCGACGGCTCGCTCATCGAAGCCAAGTGGTGGCAGGAGGCGATCCAGCCCACCACCTCCACTACGCCAGCCTGCTGATCAAGCACGGCGAGTCCGTGAAGACGGTCTCCGAGCGCCTCGGCCGCACCAACGCGGCCATGACGCTGAACGTCTACACCCACCTGTGGCCCGACTCCGAAGAACGGACCCGGGCCGCCGTCGACAAGGCGTACGCGGACCAGTCCGCCGATGCCCAGCTACAGGTCGACAAAGCGGCGTAGCCGCTCCCCCGCGCGCTGACCGAAGTCAGCACGCTGCGGACTCTGCGCGGACCACAAAGGCCGCCCAACCCACTCCATCGCAGGTCAGACGGCCTTCCGCAAGATCGACTAGACGTTGAAGCGGAACTCCACCACGTCGCCGTCCTGCATGACGTAGTCCTTGCCCTCCATGCGGGCCTTGCCCTTGGCGCGGGCCTCGGCCACCGAGCCGGTCTCGACCAGGTCGCCGAAGGAGATGACCTCGGCCTTGATGAAGCCCTTCTGGAAGTCGGTGTGGATCACACCGGCCGCCTCGGGGGCCGTGGCGCCCTTCTTGATCGTCCAGGCGCGGGACTCCTTGGGGCCGGCCGTCAGGTACGTCTGCAGGCCCAGGGTGTTGAAGCCGACGCGGGCCAGGGTGGCGAGTCCGGGCTCCTCGGCGCCCACCGACTCCAGGAGCTCCAGGGCGTCCTCCTCGTCCAGCTCGGCGAGGTCCTGCTCCAGCTTGGCGTTGAGGAAGATCGCCTCGGCGGGGGCGACCAGGGCGCGCTGCTCGTTCTTGAAGTCCTCGTCGACCAGTTCGTCCTCGTCGACGTTGAAGACGTAGAGGAAGGGCTTGGTGGTGAGCAGGTGCAGGTCGTGCAGCAGCTCGTTGCGCTCGGTGCCCTGCACGATGCCGTGCGCGAAGAGCGTGTCGCCCTTCTCCAGGATCTCCTTGGCCTCCTCGACGGCCTTGACCTTCGGCGCGATGTCCTTCTTGATCCGCGACTCCTTCTGGAGGCGGGGCAGGACCTTCTCGATGGTCTGGAGGTCGGCGAGGATCAGCTCGGTGTTGATCGTCTCGATGTCGTCCTTCGGCGAGACCTTGCCGTCGACGTGCACGACGTTCTCGTCCTTGAAGGCACGGATGACCTGGCAGATCGCGTCGGACTCGCGGATGTTGGCGAGGAACTTGTTGCCCAGGCCCTCGCCCTCGGAGGCGCCGCGCACGATGCCGGCGATGTCGACGAAGTCGACCGTGGCCGGGAGGATGCGCTCCGACTTGAAGATCGACGCCAGCTTGGCGAGGCGGCCGTCGGGCACGCCCACCACGCCGACGTTCGGCTCGATCGTGGCGAACGGGTAGTTGGCCGCCAGCACGTCGTTCTTGGTCAGGGCGTTGAACAGGGTCGACTTGCCGACATTGGGCAGGCCGACGATTCCGATCGTGAGCGACACGTTGCGACTTCCCGTAATTGAGTGGGCCAGGGGCTGCCAGGGGCCAGAGACCGACACTGGCCGATCCCCCAGTTTACGGCGTCCCGCGCCGCCGCCTCACGAGAGCGTCGAACGGGCGGCCAAGCTCCGTCCACCGGCGTGTCCCGGGGCCGATTCTGCACATAAACAGACCTAGGTTGGTCCCTGTGGAGCAACACAGCACGCGACCCCCGAACGACGGACCGCGACGCGGCACCCCGCCGCAGACCCCGCTGCCACCGCAGGCACGGCGCCGGCCGGGCGCCGGCCGCGGGGCCGCCGGCGGGCGCGGGCCCGTGCCGCGTGCCGGACGGTCCGCGCGGCAGGCACGGGGCTCCGGGCCCGCGCGGGAGGGGCTGTCCGGTCCGGCGGGCCGGCGGCTTCCGAACCCCCGGCTGACCGGGCTCGGCAGCGGGCTGTTCTGCGTCATGGCGATGTTCCTGCTCGGCTGCCTGGACCAGCTGCTGTTCGGGGCGTCCCTGACGGTGTACGGCGTGCTGTTCCTGCCGGTGTGCGTGCTGACCGCGCTGTGGGTGCGGGTCGGGGACGTGCTGACCGCGCCCGTGGTCCTGCCGATCGCGTTCGCCGTGGGACTGCTGCCGGTCGCCGAGAGCGGCGGGGGGCTGCTCGGCCGCCTGATGGGGCTGGTCACCGGGCTCGCCACCCAGGCCGGGTGGCTGTACGGGGGGACCCTCGCCGCCGGAGCGCTCGTGCTCGCCCGCCGGGTGCTGTGGGTGCGGACCCGCCGCCGGCACGGCTGAGACCGGGCCGAGGCACCCGGCGCGGCTGAGGCGGGGCGGGGGCGTCCGGCGCGGCTGAGGCGGGGCGGGGACGTCCGGCGCGGCTGGGGCCGGGCTGGGGAGCGGGGCGCGAACGGGGCGGCGGCGAGGCCGGGCCCCGGCGCGTCCGGTGGGCGGGCTCTAGGCGTGCTGGGCCGCTCTCATCGCCGCGCCCACGATTCCCGCGTCGTTCTGCAGCTGCGCGGGGACGACCTCGGCCCTGACGTCCTGGATGAGATGCAGGAACTTGTCCGCCTTGCGGCTGACCCCGCCGCCGACGATGAACAGCTCCGGCGAGAACAGCATCTCCACGTGTGCCAGATAACGCTGGACACGGCGTGCCCACCGCTCCCAGCTGAGGTCGTGGTCCTCCTTGGCCTTGCTGGAGGCCCGCTTCTCCGCGTCGTGGCCGTTCAGCTCCAGGTGGCCCAGCTCGGTGTTCGGGACCAGGGCGCCGTCCACGAAGACGGCGCTGCCGATGCCCGTGCCGAAGGTGAGCAGGATGACCGTCCCCCGGCGCCCGCGGCCGGCGCCGAACTCCATCTCGGCGACGCCCGCCGCATCCGCGTCGTTGACCACGGTCACCGGCAGGCCGCCGAGCCTGCCGCTGAACAACGCGCGCGCGTCGGTGTCGATCCAGCTCCTGTCCACGTTCGCGGCCGTACGGACCGTGGCGCCGCCGGTGACCACTCCGGGGAAGGTCAGGCCGACCGGCCCGGTCCAGCCGAAGTGGTCCACCACCTGCTTGACCCCGTCGGCGACGCCGTCCGGCGTCGCCGGGTGCGGGGTGAGCACCTTGCAGCGCTCCTGGGCCAGGTCGCCCCGGTCGAGATCCACAGGGGCGCCCTTGATCCCGGATCCGCCGATGTCCACGCCGAAGATCTGCATGGCTCCACGTTACGACGGACCACTGACGGTCACGCCTCGGAGGTGCCGCTCCCGCCGCGCTCGGCGACCAGGGTGGCCGCCTCCTCGCGCAGGTCGCGGCGGAGCTCCTTGGGCAGCGAGAAGGTGATGGACTCCTCGGCCGCCCGGACGAGCTCCACGTCCGCGTAGCCGCGCTCGGCGAGCCACTCCAGGACCTGCTCGACCAGCACCTCGGGCACGGAGGCCCCGGAGGTCACCCCGACGGTCGTCACACCCTCCATCCAGGCCTCGTCGATCTCGTCGGCGAAGTCCACCAGGTAGGCGTCGCGGGCACCGGCCAGCTTGGCCACCTCGACCAGCCGCTTGGAGTTGGAGGAGTTGCGCGAGCCGACGACGATGACCAGCTCGGCCTCGGCGCCCATCTGCTTCACGGCGAGCTGGCGGTTCTGCGTGGCGTAGCAGATGTCGTCGCTGGGCGGGGAGACGAGTCCGGGGAACTTCGTCTTCAGGGCGTCGACGGTCTCCATGGTCTCGTCGACGGACAGGGTGGTCTGGGAGAGCCAGACGACCTTCGAGGGGTCGCGGACCTCGACCTTGGCGACGTCCTCGGGGCCGTCGACGAGCTGGATGTGCTCGGGGGCCTCGCCGGAGGTGCCGATGACCTCCTCGTGCCCTTCGTGGCCGATCAGGAGGATGTCGTAGTCCTCGCCCGCGTACCGGACGGCTTCCTTGTGGACCTTGGTGACCAGGGGGCAGGTGGCGTCGATGGTGGCGAGGCGGCCCTGCCTGGCCTCCTCGTGCACGACCGGGGCGACGCCGTGCGCGGAGAACATCACGATGTTGCCCGGCGGCACCTCCTCGGTCCGCTCGACGAAGATGGCGCCCTTCTTCTCCAGGGTCTGCACGACGTACTTGTTGTGGACGATCTCGTGCCGGACGTAGATCGGGGCCCCGTACTGCTCCAGGGCTTTCTCGACGGCGATCACGGCGCGGTCCACACCGGCGCAGTAGCCCCGGGGGGCGGCGAGCAGGACACGGCGGCCAGACGAAGCGGTCATGCGTCCCATCGTAAGGCCGCGTTCGGCGGCCCTGAGATCGCGTGCCCTCGGCCCCGCGGGGAAGACTGGGGCGTATGCCCGACACCGGAACGACAGCTTCCAGGGCCGGCGCTGACCACGGGCTGCGGCGCAGCCTGGGCTTCGCGGATCTGGTGGTGTACGGGCTGCTGTTCATCGCCCCGATGGCGCCGGTCGGGGTGTTCGGCACGCTGGACGCCAGGTCGCGCGGCGCGGTGGCGCTGGTGTACGTGGTGGCGACGGTCGCCATGGGATTCACCGCGTTCAGTTACGCGCAGATGGTGCGGGTCGTGCCGCGGGCGGGCTCGGTGTTCGCCTACGCGCGCGCGGGGCTCGGCGAGGGGGCCGGGTTCGTCGCGGGGTGGATGGCGGTGCTGGACTACGTGCTCATCCCCGCGGTGGCCTACCTCTTCTCCGGGATCGCGATGAACGCGCTGGTCCCCGGGGTGTCCCGGTGGCTGTGGACGGCGCTGGCGGTGGTGCTCACGACCCTGCTGAACCTGTGGGGCGTACGGACCGCCGCGCGCGTGGGCCTTGTCGTCCTGGCCCTGGAGATCCTGGTCCTGCTGGTGTTCGTGGTCTCGGCCGGTGTGGTGCTGGCGCGGCACGGGGCGGAGCGGGGGCTGCTGTCGCCGCTGACCGGGGACGGCACGCAGGGCGGGTTCGCGCTGTCCGCGGTGATCGGCGCGGTGTCGGTGGCGGTCCTCTCCTACCTGGGCTTCGACGCGATCGCGACGTTCGCCGAGGAGGTGACCGGGGGCTCGGCGAAGGTGGCGCGGGCGCTGCTGTTCTGCCTGGCGCTGGCCGGGGTGCTGTTCGTGGCGCAGACCTATCTGGCTGCGCTGCTGGAGCCGGTGCCGTCCGCGCGGCTCGCCGCGGATCCCGTGCGCCAGGGGTCGGCCTTCTACGACGTGGTGGACGCCTCCGTCGGCGCCTGGCTGCACGACCTGGTGGCCGCGAGCAAGGCGATCGGGGCGGCGTTCGCGGCGCTGGCCGGGCAGGCGGCGGCCGGGCGGCTGCTGTTCGCCATGGGCCGGGAGCGGCGGCTGCCACCCGCGCTGTCCCGCACGGACGCCGGTGTGCCGCGGGTCGCGCTGCTGTGCGCGGCCGGCGTCACGCTCGCGGCGGCGGGGTGGGCGGCGCGCCGGGACGACGGTCTCGACCAGCTGGTCTCGGTGGTCGACATCGGCGCGCTGTGCGCGTTCACGCTGCTGCACGCGAGCGTGGTGGGGTATTTCGTGGTGCGGCGGGCCCGGGGGCCGGTGAGCTGGTGGCGGCACGCGCTGGTGCCGGTTCTCGGGGCGGCGATCACGCTGTCCGTCATCACGGAGGCGACCGGAACCGCCCAGCTGCTGGGCGCGGTGTGGCTCCTCATCGGCTTGCTGGTGCTGACGGCCCAACGCCGACGCGAGCCACCGAACACCGCCCCCTGACCGCCCCCGAAGCGGCGCGGGGAACCGCACGCCCGGCCCCGCACCACCCGCGCCCGGCAACGCACCCGCCTCCCCCACGGCGCGGAACCGCACTGTCGGCCCCGGCCGTTAGGCTCGCCGCATGGCTGTCAACACGTCCCCGGAATCCGCCCTGCCCGTGGGCGAGGTGTCGCGGCTCATCGGCGGCTGGATCGACCGGCTCGGCGCGGTGTGGGTGGAAGGGCAGATCACCCAGTTGTCCCGCCGCCCGGGAGCCGGCGTCGTGTTCCTCACCCTGCGCGACCCGTCCTACGACATCTCCGTCAGCGTCACCTGCTACCGCCAGGTGTTCGACGCGGTCGCGGACGTCGTCGGGGAGGGCGCCCGGGTCGTCGTCCTGGCGAAGCCGGAGTGGTACGCGCCCCGGGGCCAGCTGTCCCTGCGCGCCGCCGAGATCAGGCCCGTCGGCGTCGGTGAGCTGCTGGCCCGCCTCGAACAGCTGAAGAAGACGCTCGCGGCCGAGGGCCTGTTCGCGCCGGACCGCAAGAAACCGCTCCCGTTCCTGCCGCAGCTGATCGGGCTGGTGTGCGGCCGGGCGTCCGCCGCGGAGCGGGACGTGCTGGAGAACGCCCGGCACCGCTGGCCCGCCGTCCGCTTCGAGGTGCGCAACGTCCCGGTGCAGGGCGTGCACGCCGTCCCCCAGGTCGTGCAGGCCGTCAAGGAACTCGACGCGCTCGACGACGTGGATGTGATCATCGTGGCGCGCGGCGGCGGCAGCGTCGAGGACCTGCTGCCCTTCTCCGACGAGCAGCTGGTGCGGGCCGTGGCCGAGTGCCGTACGCCCGTCGTGTCCGCGATCGGGCACGAGCCGGACAACCCGCTGCTGGACCACGTCGCCGATCTGCGCGCCTCCACGCCGACGGACGCCGCCAAGAAGGTCGTCCCGGACGTCGGCGAGGAGCTGGAGCGGGTGCGGATGCTGCGGGACCGGGCGCGGCGCTGCGCGGCCGCGTTCGTGGACCGGGAGGAGCGGGGGCTGGCGCATGCGCTGGCCCGGCCCTCGATGGAGGATCCGCACCGGATGATCGACGAGCGCGCCGATCACGTGGCCTCGCTGCTCGATCGCGGCCGGCGGACCCTTGGGCATCTGCTGGACCGCGCGGACTCGGAGCTGACGCACACGCACGCGCGCGTGGTGGCTCTCTCCCCCGCAGCGACGCTCCGGCGCGGTTACGCGGTGCTGCAACGGGCGGACGGGCACGTGGTGCGCGATCCGGCCGAGGTGACGGCGGGCGAGGCGCTGCGGGCCCGCGTCGCCGACGGTGAATTCACAGTGAAGGTGGACGAATGACGAGCAAGGTGGACGAGGCGCTCTCGTACGAGCAGGCGCGGGACGAGCTGATCGAGGTCGTACGGCGGCTGGAGGCGGGCGGTACGACGCTGGAGGAGTCCCTGGCGCTGTGGGAGCGCGGCGAGGAGCTGGCCAAGGTGTGCCGGCGCTGGCTGGAGGGGGCGCGGGCCCGGCTGGACGCGGCGCTGGCCGAGGAGGAGGCGGGCGAAACGGCCGAGGGGAGCCGCGGCTAGGGGCTTCCGCCCGGATCACGCCGGGGCGCCGGGCTGTGAAGCGGATCACCACGCCCCGGTTTTAGTTGAAGCTTAAACCTAAGCTGCCGTAGGGTCGTACCGTCAGCCGGTCCGGGCTCCCCGGACCGGACGCGCACCCGAGGAAGTCACGTATGTCTCTCGTTCTTGACCCCGCTGCCCAGGACCTGCTGTTCCGCGAGGCCCGTACCGCGAACACCTTCACCGACGAGCCGGTGACCGAGGAGCAGGTCCAGGCGATCTACGACCTGGTCAAGTACGGCCCCACCGCCTTCAACCAGACCCCCCTGCGCATCACCCTGGTCCGCTCCGCCGAGGCCCGCGAGCGCCTGGTCCAGCACATGGCCGAGGGCAACCAGCCCAAGACCGCCTCCGCCCCGCTGGTCGCGATCCTCTCCGCGGACAACGAGTTCCACGAGGAGCTGCCGGCGCTGTTCCCGGCCTTCCCGCAGGCCAAGGACGTCTTCTTCGCCGAGCGCCCGGCTCGTGAGGGCTCCGCCACCCTGAACGCCGCGCTGCAGGCCGCCTACTTCATCGTCGGCGTCCGCGCCGCCGGCCTGGCCGCCGGCCCGATGACCGGCTTCGACTTCGAGGGCGTCCGCAAGGAGTTCCTGGACGACGACCACACCCCGCTGATGGTCGTCAACATCGGCCGCCCGGGCCCGGACGCCTGGTACCCGCGCTCGCCGCGACTGGCCTACGAGGACGTCGTCACGACCGTCTGACGGTCCGCACGGCCCGTACGCACGGAAGAGGCCCCCGGCACACCGCCGGGGGCCTCTTCCGCATGCCGTGCGCGGCTCACCCCATCTTCAGCGCCGCCGCCATCGTCGTCAGCTCCCCGAAGGAACCGGTGCCGGCCACCACCGTCGTGGAGCCGGGAGTGTCCTGCAGGACGAGGGCGTCGTACCGGCCGCCCGTGTAGTGGGTCCAGGTACGGCCGTCGATCCGCTCGGTCCGCTTCGTCGCCGACCCGCCCTGGCTGGCCTGGTCGATGAAGTCGGCACGCTTCTGCCGGGACTGCTCGACCTGCACGTACTGGCCGTCCGGGGTCTCGAAGCCGAGGTGCCAGCGATCGGAGTCCGCGCCCTGGAAACGGACGGAGGTGGCCTTCCAGGCCTCCGGCAGCCCCTCGGGCGCGGCGACCGGGTAGCTCGCCGCCCGGCGGGCCGTGAGCAGCTCGACCCGGTAGTCGACCCGCTTGACGTCGGGAGCGTGGTTGTCGTGCGGGATCGCCAGGAAGTACACGACCAACGCCGCGATACCGATCACGCCCAGGGAGAGGACCATGCTCCGGGCCGACTTCTGCTTACCGTTCGAACCTGCCACACCCCTATCGTCGCAGGTGCCCCAGGCGCTCATCCGTGGGGTCCCCTGCTCATTTTGTCTGCCTAACGATAGAGTCGGGGCCAAGCCCCTCATCCGGCCGTCGTCGTATCAGTCAGAAAGGTGCGCTCCGATGACCGAAAACCATCACCTGCCGTCCGAGCTCGATGTTCCCTCCGAGGCTCCCGACCGCAACCTCGCCCTGGAACTGGTCCGGGTGACCGAAGCCGCCGCGATGGCCGCCGGCCGCTGGGTGGGGCGCGGTGACAAGAACGGCGCCGACGGCGCCGCTGTGCGCGCCATGCGGTCCCTCGTCTCCACCGTGTCGATGAACGGCGTCGTCGTCATCGGTGAGGGCGAGAAGGACGAGGCCCCGATGCTGTTCAACGGGGAGCAGGTGGGTGACGGCACCGGCCCCGAGGTCGACATCGCGGTCGACCCGATCGACGGCACCACGCTGACGGCCAAGGGCATGCCCAACGCGATCGCCGTCCTCGCCGCCGCCGAGCGCGGCGCGATGTTCGACCCGTCCGCCGTGTTCTACATGGACAAGCTGGTCACCGGCCCCGAGGCCGCGGACTTCGTCGACATCGACGCGCCTGTGGCCGTGAACATCAGACGGATCGCCAAGGCCAAGAAGGCCATGCCGGAGGACGTCACCGTCGTCATCCTCGACCGGCCGCGGCACGAGGGGCTGATCCGGGAGGTCCGGGAGGCGGGCGCGCGCATCAAGCTGATCTCCGACGGCGACGTCGCCGGGTCGGTGTACGCGCTGCGCGAGGGCACTGGCGTCGACCTGCTGCTCGGCATCGGCGGCACCCCCGAGGGCATCATCTCGGCCTGTGCCGTGAAGTGCCTGGGCGGCACCATCCAGGGCAAGCTGTGGCCCAAGGACGACGAGGAGCGCCAGCGGGCGATCGACGCCGGGCACGACCTGGACCGGGTGCTCACGACGGACGACCTGGTGTCCGGGGAGAACGTGTTCTTCGTCGCGACCGGGATCACCGACGGCGAGCTGCTGCGCGGCGTCCGCTACCGGTCGGAGACCGCGCTGACCGAGTCGATCGTGATGCGGTCGAAGTCGGGAACGGTGCGCAGGATCGACTCCGAGCACCGGCTGAGCAAGCTGCGGGCCTACAGCGCGATCGACTTCGAGCGGGCCAAGTAGCACTCGCCGACAAGGGGGCGGGCCATCCCGGCCGAGCCGGGCAGCACGCCCCCGACGAGGGCGGGGCCGGCACGGCTGGTGTGAGTCGGCAAGGCTGGTGCGGGTGGGCGCGTGAGTGCGGGTCGTCCGCGGTTTCCCGCGCCTTCCGTGGCAGAGGCGCGCACCGAACACGGCTCGCCCTTCAGGACGCGGAAGGCGCCCCCCGTGCGGAGGGGGCGCCTGCTGACGGTCTCAGCCCGCCATGCGGTTCGCTGTCGCCCCGGCCGCCTTCTTCAGCTCCATCTCCCGGCGGCGGCGCCGCGCCAGGACCACCCGGCGTTCGGCCGCCGTGAGGCCGCCCCAGACGCCGTAGGGCTCGGGCTGGAGGAGGGCGTGTTCACGGCACTCGACCATGACCGGACAGCGGGAGCAGACCCGCTTGGCCGCCTCCTCGCGTGACAGCCGGGCGGCGGTCGGCTCCTTCGACGGGGCGAAGAACAGGCCGGCCTCGTCGCGCCGGCACACCGCCTCGGTGTGCCAGGGAGCGTCTTGGTCCCTGTCCCGCGCTGGCACCCGCTGGGCCGGAACGGCGGCTACCTGCAGGGACGAATGCGGCGGTTGCAGCACGGTCTACTCCTGACGACGGCTTCGCGAGCGAGAGACGATGCAGCAAGGCCTACCCGCTGTGCGCGCGCCTATGCACAGAGTTCCCAACCGCGGGCGCGCGACTCCTCGTTCGCGCCCCCACGCCTCCGCCGCCACAGGACCGGACCGTTCCGGATCCGCGCGAACCGGCGGACCCGCGGACCGGCGAACCCGTGGACCCGCGGACCGGCGGACCGGCGGACCGGCGGACCGGCGGACCGGCGGCCGTCAACGGTCGAGGTGCTTGCGCAGCTTCCGGTCGACCTTGTCCTGGACGCGCTCCAGGATGTCCGCCACGACCTTGCCCCGCCTCGGCCGCGCCTCGACGTTGCCGAGGACGGCCCAGCCGTCGACGTAGACGACCGGCGCGTCGGAGTCCACCGAGTCCAGCGGGCTCACCTCGAAGTTGCCGAGCACACCGCCGCCGGTGCCGCGCAGCGAGATGTTCTCCGGGACGCGGATCTGGACGTCACCGAAGACCGAGACCGCCTTGATCACCACCTGCTGGTACTCGAAGATCGCCTCGCTGAGATCGATCTCCACGCTGCCGAAGACCGCGTACGCGTGCAGCCGGCGCCCGGCGCGCCAGCGGCCCCGGCGCATGGCGCTGCTGAACACCGCGACCACGTTGGCGTCGGGCTGCGCCGGGATCGCACCCGGCTCGGGGCGGGGCGGGACGGGCGTGTAGGCGGGGCCCGCGGGGCGCTGGTGGGCCGCCGGCAGGTCCCGGATGAAGACCTCCAGCTCCCCCACCGTCTTGGCGTTCAGCACCCCTTCCACGCGCTCGGCGTGCTCGTCGGCGGTCAGCCGGCCCTCGGCCAGGGCCTCGCGGAGGATGTCGGCGACCCGGTCACGGTCGGCGTCCGAGGCCCGGAGGTCGCCCGCGGGTGGGGGTGCGGTCTGCTTCTGAAGGTCCACGACAGCAGCCTACCGAAACACGATAGATCGCGACACCCCTGACTGAGCCTTACCTCACAGCCTCGCCGTCGGCGACAGGTTCTACGCTGGTGAGGCCCGCCAGCGTCGGCGGGCCGCCGTCCGTCAGAGTGAGGAATGGGCTGAGATGCCGAGTAGTTCCCCCCCGCCCCGCCCAGCGTTCGCGTACACCGATCTGCTCCCCCAGGGAGAGGACACCACCCCCTACCGGCTGGTGACGTCGGAGGGCGTCTCCACCGTGGAGGGACCCGACGGGCGGACGTTCCTCAAGGTGGAGCCGGAGGCGCTGCGCAAGCTGGCCGAGGAGGCCATCCACGACATCCAGCACTACCTGCGCCCGGCCCACCTGGCGCAGCTGCGCCGGATCATCGACGACCCGGAGGCGTCGGGCAACGACAAGTTCGTCGCGCTCGACCTGCTGAAGAACGCGAACATCGCGGCGGCGGGCGTGCTGCCCATGTGCCAGGACACCGGCACGGCGATCGTCATGGGCAAGCGCGGGCAGAACGTCCTCACCGAGGGCGAGGACGCCAAGCACCTCTCGCACGGCATCTACGACGCCTACACCAAGCTCAACCTGCGCTACTCGCAGATGGCTCCGCTCACCATGTGGGAGGAGAAGAACACCGGCTCCAACCTGCCGGCCCAGATCGAGCTGTACGCCACCGACGGCGGCGCCTACAAGTTCCTCTTCATGGCCAAGGGCGGCGGCTCGGCCAACAAGTCCTTCCTGTACCAGGAGACGAAGGCCGTCCTGAACGAGGCCTCCATGATGAAGTTCCTGGAGCAGAAGATCCGCTCGCTCGGCACGGCCGCCTGCCCGCCGTACCACCTGGCGATCGTGGTCGGCGGCACCTCCGCCGAGTACGCGCTGAAGACCGCGAAGTACGCCTCCGCGCACTACCTGGACGACGCGCCGACCGAGGGCTCGCCGCTCGGCCACGGCTTCCGGGACAAGGACCTGGAGGAGAAGGTCTTCGAGCTGACGCAGAAGATCGGCATCGGCGCGCAGTTCGGCGGCAAGTACTTCTGCCACGACGTCCGCGTGATCCGGCTGCCGCGGCACGGCGCGTCCTGCCCGGTCGCCATCGCCGTCTCCTGCTCCGCCGACCGCCAGGCCGTCGCGAAGATCACCGCCGAGGGCGTCTTCCTGGAGCAGCTGGAGAAGGACCCGGCGCGCTTCCTGCCGGAGACGACCGACGAGCACCTCGACGAGGCCGGCGACGTCGTGAAGATCGACCTCAACCAGCCGATGGACACGATCCTCGCCGAGCTGACCAAGTACCCGGTGAAGACCCGGCTGTCCCTGACCGGCCCGCTGGTCGTGGCCCGCGACATCGCGCACGCCAAGATCAAGGAGCGGCTGGACGCGGGCGAGGAGATGCCGCAGTACCTGAAGGACCACCCGGTGTACTACGCCGGGCCGGCGAAGACCCCCGAGGGCTACGCCTCCGGCTCCTTCGGCCCGACGACGGCCGGCCGCATGGACTCCTACGTGGAGCAGTTCCAGGCCGCGGGCGGCTCCAAGGTGATGCTCGCCAAGGGCAACCGCAGCAAGCAGGTCACCGACGCGTGCGGCACGCACGGCGGTTTCTACCTCGGCTCCATCGGCGGCCCGGCCGCCCGCCTCGCCCAGGACTGCATCAAGAAGGTCGAGGTCGTGGAGTACGAGGAGCTGGGCATGGAGGCGGTCTGGAAGATCGAGGTCGAGGACTTCCCGGCGTTCGTCGTAGTGGACGACAAGGGCAACGACTTCTTCCAGGATCCGGCCCCGCAGCCCACGTTCACGTCGATTCCGGTGCGGGGGCCCGGCCTCGGCTGACCCGGTCACGGCGCACGCGCAAAGCCCCCGGCCGTCGGCCGGGGGCTTTGCGCGTCAGCGGCGCAACTCGGGGTCCAGCCAGGCCAGATGGGGCACGACGGTGTCGAGCAGCTGGGCGCCGGCCATGGCGGCATTGGGAACCGTTCCCGGGCGGTGGGCGACCAGCCGGACCCGGTTGACGCCCGCGACCTTCAGGGTCTGTGTCTCCGGGGAACCGAAACGTACGTGCCGGGTGCCCTGGGGAACACCGTCGAGATAGACCTCGAACGTTCCGGTCTCGCTTTCGTCCGGGCTGGAATCGAGTACCGCCATTCTCAGCGTGAGGGTGCGATAACCGCCGCCCAGGTTGAAGGAGACCACGCTCTGCGGTTTTTCCCCGGGCGCGTTGTTGCAGTACGCGGAACAGACGAACGTGACGCTGTGATCGTAGGAGGTGCCGCCCACGACCGCCGTGGCGTCGACCTCGGTGTCCGAGTCCGCGTCTTCGACCGTGCCCAGCTCCGAGAGGTACCGGCGGTCCGACACCGGGGAGGGCGGGGGTCCGGAGGACTCCGTCTCGTCGGGCGGGACGGGTGTCTCGGACGGCGCGGTGCTCGTGGGACCGGCCGGGACCGGTGGAGCGCCGGTGGGCACCGCTTGTGTCTGTTCGCTGGTGTTGTCCCTGCCGCAGTTGATCGTGTTCTGGCACGAGTTGGTGTCGCCGCACCCCGCGACACCGGCGGCGGCCAGCCAGGCCGCCGCCAGGTACACGGCCGGCCGTACCGCCCTAGCCGGCCGCCGCACCCGTCCCCCCGCTCGCGGGAGAGGCCGACGCCGGCGGGTCGATGTGGATCTCGTTGCCCTTGCCGCAGTTCTGCACGGTCTGCGCCTCGTTCTTGCAGGCGTTGGTCTCCGACGGGCCGCCCCAGAGAGCGATGACCGCCGCGATGACCGCCGCGGCACCGGTGATGATCGCCCCGATAAGGATCGCCTTGCTTTGAGTCACCGCAGCACTCCCTGCCCCCACCTGGTCTTGGCCGGATTGTGGCACGCGGAAGTACTCGCGATTCCGCGGGAGTTGACGGATTCGATCACGTATCCGGCATTGATCGGCGAATCCGCTGATCCGAGGTGTGCATGCGCCGTGCATTCACTCGATGCGTGGCCGGAATCACATTCCGCGAGGCATTCACCCCCGGTGAATGAGCGGTCGGTCATTTGTTATTCCGTTCATGACAAATTGCCGCCGCGACAGCGACGGCCGTTCACCTGATCCTGGATCTGACGCGTCGCGCGGCGCCTCCCCGGAGCAGCTGTCACCCCCGGTGCACGCCGACGGGCGGCCACGTCGGGGAATACGCCTGTCACGACGGGTGCTCACGTTTTCGGAGGTACGACGATGACGACCGAAGAGCCGCAGTACCGGATCGAGCACGACTCGATGGGCGAGGTCCGGGTCCCGGCCCATGCCAAGTGGCGGGCGCAGACGCAGCGCGCCGTCGAGAACTTCCCGGTCTCCGGGCAGCGGATCGAACGCGCGCACATCGAGGCGCTGGCCCGCGTGAAGGCGGCGGCGGCGAAGGTGAACGCCGAGCTGGGCGTGCTGGACAAGGAGGTCGCCGAGGCGATCCAGGAGGCGGCCGGCGAGGTCGCCGCGGGGAAGTGGGACGAGCACTTCCCGGTGGACGTCTTCCAGACGGGTTCCGGCACCTCGTCCAACATGAACACCAACGAGGTCATCGCGACGCTGGCGACCGAGCGGCTCGGCCGGGACGTGCATCCCAACGACCATGTCAACGCCTCGCAGTCGTCCAACGACGTCTTCCCGTCCTCCATCCACATCGCGGCCACCGCGGCCGTCACCCACGACCTGATCCCGGCCCTGGAGCACCTCGCCGCATCCCTGGAGCGCAAGTCCGCGGAGTTCGCCGACGTGGTGAAGTCCGGGCGTACGCACCTGATGGACGCGACGCCCGTGACGCTCGGGCAGGAGTTCGGCGGATACGCGGCCCAGGTGCGGTACGGCGTCGAGCGGCTGCGCGCCTCGCTGCCCCGGCTGGCCGAACTGCCGCTCGGCGGCACGGCGGTCGGCACGGGCATCAACACCCCGCCCGGATTCTCCGCCGCCGTCATCGAGGAGGTCGCCCGGACCACCGGACTTCCGCTCACCGAGGCCCGCGACCACTTCGAGGCGCAGGGCGCCCGGGACGGCGTCGTGGAGACCAGCGGGCAGCTGCGCACCATCGCGGTCGGCCTGACAAAGATCGCCAACGATCTGCGCTGGATGTCGTCCGGCCCGCGCACGGGCCTCGCCGAGATCCGGCTGCCCGACCTCCAGCCCGGCTCGTCGATCATGCCGGGCAAGGTCAACCCCGTCGTACCCGAGGCCGTGCTGATGGTCGCCGCCCAGGTCATCGGCAACGACGCCACCATCACCACGGCCGGTGCCGCCGGGAACTTCGAGCTGAACGTGATGCTCCCGGTCATCGCCAAGAACGTGCTCGAATCGATCCGGCTGCTCGGCAACGTCTCGCGGCTGCTCGCCGACCGGACGGTCGACGGCATCACCGCCGACCGCGAACGCGCCCGCGAGTACGCCGAGTCGTCCCCGTCCGTGGTGACCCCGCTGAACAAGTACATCGGCTACGAGGAGGCCGCGAAGGTCGCCAAGAAGTCCCTCGCCGAGCGGAAGACGATCCGCGAAGTCGTCCTGGAGGGCGGCTACGTGGAGCGCGGCGACCTGACGCCGCAGCAGCTCGACGAGGCGCTGGACGTCCTGCGGATGACCCGCCCGTGACCGGCGGCGAACCTTTCCGGCCAACCGGACCGCCGTGACGCGCGCCGCAGCGTCGTATGCCCGTGGCACCTAATATCTGTGCATGACGGACGACGGAGCGATGACACGAGGGGCGGCGGGACCCGCGACGCGCTGGGCCCCGGGGACACACATCCTGTGGCGCTACCGGGAGAACGGGGGCCCGCGCTTCCACATCGCCCGGCCCGTCACCGTCGTACGTGACGACGCCGAGGTGCTGGCGGTGTGGCTGGCCCCCGGCACCGACTGCGTGAAGCCGGTCCTGACCGACGGCACGGCCGTGCACCAGGAGCCGCTGGAGTCCCGCTACACCAAGCCGCGCACGGTGCAGCGGGACCGCTGGTTCGGCACGGGCGTGCTGAAACTGGCCCAGCCCGGCAGGCCCTGGTCGGTATGGCTGTTCTGGGACCCGGGCTGGCGGTTCAAGAACTGGTACGTCAACCTGGAGCAGCCGCTGTCCCGGTGGGCGGGCGGGGTGGACTCCGAGGACCACTTCCTGGACATCTCCGTACACCCGGACCGCAGTTGGCACTGGCGGGACGAGGACGAGTTCGCGCAGGCCCAGCGGGACGGGCTGATGGACGCGGGGACCGCCGGACGGGTGCGGGCGGCCGGCCGGGACGCGGTGGAAGTGGTCCGCGCGTGGGGGGCGCCGTTCTCGGACGGCTGGCAGCACTGGCGCCCGGACCCGGCCTGGGCGGTACCTTCTCTCCCCGAGGACTGGGACCGCACCCCCGCGCACCTGTCCTCATGAGACCCTTGATGTGCCCCAGGGCAAGAACCGTAGGATCGTCCTCCGCAAGGGGCGTTAGTGCAACTCCCGGCGCACCTGCCGGGCTTGACCGATCGTCACCGAGGGGCGGCTGGACGTGAGCGAGGGGTACGAGGGCGGCACCACCGCTGAGTGCGGCGGCCGCGCGAACGGCAGGGGAACAACCTCCGTCCCCGCGCGGATTCCGTTCCTGGGGCACGTATTGCGGGTATCGGGACTTCGGCGGGACCAACTGCGCGCCCGGCGTACCCGGCGCACAGCCCCGGACGGACGGATGCGACACGCGTGACGGAGCAGCCCACCTCCTTCGAACGCCCCCAGCCGGGCGTCGACCCCGCGGAGGCCCGCGGGGCGCTCCTGCGTACCTCGAAACAGCTCGGCAACCCGGCCTTACCCACGCAGGCCCGGGCCGACACGACGCCCTCGGGTCCGGGCACGGCCACGCCCCGTGGCAAGGGAAAGGACGGCATGGGGAAGGAGCCCCCGGTCAACGGCCCCGAGCACTCCCAGCCCGCCACCGCCGAAGCCGGCGCCCATCGTCCGCGCCCCGCGCCGGAGGCCATTCCCGCGCAGCCCGGCGCCGCGCAGGAGCGGACGCCGAGCGGTGAGGAGCGCCGTACCGGGCGGGGACTGCCGCCGGGACGGCCGATGCCGATGCGGCGGGACGGCGACCGGCTCAGGTTCGTGGGCGCGGCGACCCGGCGGATCGCCCGCGGCATCGACCTGGACGAGATCGTGATGGGACTGTGCCGGGCCACCGTGCCGACGTTCTCGGACGCGATCCTGGTCTATCTGCGCGACCCGCTGCCGGTCGGTGACGAGCGGCCCACCGGCCCGGTGGTGCTGCGGCTGCGCCGCACCGACCGGATACCGGAGGAGCGGGACACCGACGGGGTACTGCTGCCGTCGGCGTTCGAACCGGAACCGGAGGCGTCCGCGCTGGCGGATCTGTCGACGCTCACCACGGAGCTCTGCGAGGTGCGGCCGGGCGGCGCGCTGAACGAGGTGCTGCGCGGGGTGCGGCCGGTGTTCGCCGACGCGCCCGCGGCCCGGGCCGCGCTGCCCGAGCTGCTCGGCGAGGGCGGTGAGGCGGTCGTGCCGAGCGGGCAGCACGCGATCCTCGCGCCGCTGCGCGGCCGGCGCCGGGTGATCGGCGCGGCCCTGTTCCTGCGCCGCCCGGAGCGGCTCGCGTTCGAGGCGGACGACCTGCTGGTGGCCGCCCAGCTGGCCACGCACAGCGCGCTCGGCATCGACAAGGCGGTGCTGTACGGCCGTGAGGCGTACATCGCCGACGAGCTGCAGCGCACCATGCTGCCCGAGACCCTGCCCCGGCCGACCGGCGTCCGGCTGGCCTCCCGGTATCTGCCGGCGGCGGAGACCGCGCGGGTCGGCGGCGACTGGTACGACGCGATCCCGCTGCCGGGCAGCCGGGTCGCGCTGGTGGTCGGCGACGTGATGGGCCACTCGATGACGTCGGCGGCGATCATGGGGCAGCTGCGCACCACCGCGCAGACCCTGGCCGGGCTCGACCTGCCGCCGCAGGAGGTGCTGCACCACCTGGACGAGCAGGCGCAGCGCCTGGGCACCGACCGCATGGCGACCTGTCTGTACGCCGTCTACGACCCGGTCACGCACCGCATCACGATCGCCAACGCCGGCCATCCGCCGCCGGTGCTGCTGCACCTGGGCGGGCGGGCCGAGGTGCTGCGGGTGCCGCCGGGCGCGCCGATCGGGGTCGGCGGGGTGGACTTCGAAGCGGTGGAGCTGGACGCGCCCGCCGGGGCGACCCTGCTGCTGTACACCGACGGGCTGGTGGAGTCCCGGCTGCGGGACGTGTGGACCGGCATAGAGCAGTTGCGGGAGAAGCTCGCCGCGACCGCCCAGCTGACCGGCCCGGACCATCCGCCGCCGCTGGAAGCGCTGTGCGACGAGGTGCTGGACATGCTCGGTCCGGGCGACCGGGACGACGACATCGCGCTGCTCGCGGCCCGGTTCGACGGGATCGCGCCGAGCGATGTCGCGTACTGGACGCTGGAGCCGGAGGAGACGGCGCCCGGCCAGGCCCGCCGGCTGGCCCGGCGGGCGCTTGCCCGGTGGGACCTGGAGGACCTGTCGGACTCGGTGGAGCTGCTGGTCAGCGAGGTCGTGACGAACGCCGTGCGGTACGCGTCCCGGCCGGTGACCCTGCGGCTGCTGCGGACGCACGTGCTGCGCTGCGAGGTCGGTGACGACGTGCCGCAGCTGCCGCGGCTCAGGCAGGCGCGGGCCACGGACGAGGGCGGGCGCGGCCTGTACCTCGTCAACAAGCTGGCCCGGCGCTGGGGCGCGACCCGGCTGAGCACCGGCAAGGTGGTCTGGTTCGAGCTGAACCGCGGCTGAGTCCCGCCGGCGGACGACGCCGAAGGGGGCGCCCGGAGTACTCCGGGCGCCCCCTTCGTGTGTGGCCCTACTGCCCCAACTGGCCGAGGTCGCCGTCGGGGTCGAGCGGATCCTCCGTCGCGGGGTCCGTCGGCGGCGCGCTGCTGGAGGGCGTCTGCGACGGTGTCTGCGAGGGGGTCTGGGACGGCGTGTGCGAGGGGGTCCGGGACGGCGTGTGCGAGGGGGACGGCGGTTCGGACGTCGGCGGCTCGCTGCTGGGCGTCTGTGACGGCGTCTGGCTCGGGCTGTGCGTCCAGCTCGGCGTCTCGGTCGGCGCGACGGCGGCGCCCTGGGTGGTGTCCAGGTCGAACTCGGCCTTGGCCGTCACACCGAAGGTGTACGCGGCCCAGATCTCCGCGGGGTAGCCGCCGCCGTTGATCCGGCCGGGGGCCGGCAGGCCGGTCGCCCACCTCATGGTCACGTGCGCCTTGGTCTTCGGGTCCTCGCCGAACAGGCCGACGGAGGTGACCAGGTCGGGGGTGTAGCCGGTGAACCAGGCCGACTTGTTCTCGTCGGAGGTACCGGTCTTGCCCGCGACCTGCTGGCCGTCGCGCAGCGGGTTGCTGGCCACGGACGTCTTGGCCGTGCCGTCGTCGACCACGCCGGTGAGCACCGAGGTGACGGTGTCGGCGGCCGTGCGGCTGATCACCGGGCCGCCGATGGGGTCCGGGATGTCGACCGTGCGGTCCTTCTGCTCCGCCGACTTGATGATGCTCGGGGTCACCTTGTTGCCGTGGTTGGCGAAGGTGGCGTAGATCCCGGCCATCTCCAGGGGGCTGGCGCCCATCGAGCCCAGCGTCTGGGCGGGCACCGCCTGCATGCCCTTGGTGTCCATGCCGAGCTTGTTGGCCGTGCCCATGACCTCGTCCATGCCCACGTCCACGCCCATCTGTGCGAAGACGGAGTTGACGGACTTGTTCATCGCCTGCTGCACGGTGATGTCGTCGTAGTCGACGTCGTCCTCGTTCGGCGGGGCGAAGCCGACCTTGCGGCCGTGGTCCTGGACCTGGTGGCGGCTGGTGCCGTCGTACAGGGTGTCGGCGGTGATCGGCTTGCCGTCCTGCGTGGTGGCGTTGTGCTCCAGCGCGGCGGCGAGGATGACCGGCTTGAACGTCGAGGCCGGCTGGTAGTCCTTGCGGGTCGCGTTGTTGTAGTAGTGCTCGTAGTAGTTCTGGCCGCCGTAGAGCGCGACGATCCTGCCGGTCTTGGGGTCGACGGAGACGGCGCCGGGCTGGATGTCGCCGTCGACCTTGCGCTTCTTCTTGTCGAGCTTGCTGGTCAGCCTGGTCTTGACGGCCTTCTCCAGCGCCGCCTGCTTCTTCCGGTCGACGTTGAGGGTGATGGTCCAGCCGTTCTCGACGACCGCGCCCTCGGCCTGCGACTGGGTCAGGCCCTGTTCCGCCATGAGCTGGTGCTCCAGCTGCTGGTTGGCGAGTTCGACCAGGTAGCCCTTCTGTCCGTCGAGGCCCGGGGCGCCCTTGGGTTCCATGATCTTGGGGAAGTGCATGGCGTCCCGCTTGGCCTTGGGCAGCCAGCCCTCCTCGACCATGTTGTCGAGGACGTAGTTCCAGCGGGCCGTGACCAGTTTCTTGCCGGTGGGGCCGGCGACCGCCCAGTCGTACTGGCTCGGTGCCTGGAGCAGCGCGGCGAGGTAGGCGCCCTGCTGGACGGAGAGGTCCTCGGCGTCGACGCGGAAGTAGGCCTGGGCGGCGGCCTGGATGCCGTAGGCGTTGCGGCCGTAGTAGCTGGTGTTGATGTAGCCGGCGAGGATGTCGTCCTTGGACTTCTCTCGGTCCACCTTCAGCGAGATGACCAGTTCCTTCAGCTTGCGCGTGACGGTCTGGTCCTGGTTGAGGTAGAAGTTCTTCACGTACTGCTGGGTGATCGTGGAGCCACCCTGCTTGCCCTTGCCGGACAGCGTGTTGAGCAGACCGCGGGCCGTGCCTTTGAAGTCGACGCCGGCGTCGTGGTAGAAGCTCTTGTTCTCCGCGGCGACGAAGGTCAGCTGGACCTTGCGGGGCACCTTGGAGAGGTCGACGATCTCGCGGTTGACCTCGCCGTCGCGGGCCAGGATCGTTCCGTCGCTGAACTTGTAGATGTTGCTCTGCCGCTGGGCGGCGGCGTTGCCCTCGGGGACGTCCACGTACAGGTACAGACCGATGAAGCCCAGGATGCCCAGCAGACACACTCCGAAGAAGGTCCCGAGGATCTTCTTCCAGCCGAATATCCGGCGTATGAGGCTCTTGGGCGGCTTGGCGCCCGCCGCCGGCTTGCCGCCGGCCGTGGGTTTGCCGCCGGCCCCGGCGGTACTGCCGGCCGCGGGTGCGCCGCCGGCCGTCGACGCGCTGCCGGCCTCCGGAGCGGAGCGGCGGCGCTTGGGCGCCGCGCGGTGGCCGCCGCGCTGTCGCGCTCGTCTCTCTTCCGCTCGTCCCATGGGTCCCTACGCTCGCTTCCGTCTCGGGGTCAGCTCCGAAAGCTAACACCCCTCTATATGACAAAGGGCGTCCGATCCGCTCTTTTACGGACGTGACAATCAGCACCCGCCCCACCGGAACCGACGGCTGACACTGGCGCAGGGTTGCCTGTCGGATTAAAGTGATATCACTTAGCTAGAAGTCAGCTAAGCGCTACGAGAACGGGGGACCCCTATGTCCACGCCCACGCCGGCCGCCACCGCCGACGTCCCCGAGATGCCCGCGCCGCGGGTGCGGGAGTTCACCGCCCACAGCATCGGCGGCGGGCTCGCCCTGCTGCTGGGCCTCGTCGGGCTCGGCGGCGCCGTGGCGCTGTTCGCCGCCGCCTCGGCCGTCTCCGCCGCCGGCGCCAAGGGCGGGCTCATCGCCGCCGGTGTCGTCGTCTTCCTCGCGGCCGTCATCGCCATGCGCGGCCTGAACACGGTCGCGCCGGGCGAGGCCAGAGTCGTCCAGCTGTTCGGCCGCTACCGGGGCACGATCCGGCAGGACGGACTGCGCTGGGTGAACCCCTTCACCTCGCGGACCCGCATCTCCACCCGGGTGCGCAACCACGAGACCGCCGTCCTGAAGGTCAACGACGCCTACGGCAACCCGATCGAGCTGGCCGCTGTCGTGGTGTGGAAGGTCCAGGACACCGCCCAGGCCACCTTCGAGGTGGACGACTACTCCGAGTTCGTCGCCACGCAGACGGAGACGGCCGTCCGGCACATCGCCATCGAGTACCCGTACGACGCCCATGAAGAGGACGGCCTGTCGCTGCGCGGCAACGCCGAGGAGATCACCGAGAAGCTCGCCGTCGAGCTCCAGGTGCGGGTCGAGGCGGCCGGAGTGCAGATCATCGAGTCGCGCTTCACGCATCTCGCGTACGCTCCCGAGATCGCCTCGGCGATGCTGCAGCGGCAGCAGGCGGGGGCGGTCGTCGCGGCCCGGCGGCAGATCGTCGACGGCGCCGTGGGGATGGTCGAGGCGGCGCTCGCCCGGATCTCGGAGGCGGACATCGTGGAGCTGGACGAGGAGCGGAAGGCGGCGATGGTGTCGAACCTGATGGTGGTGCTCTGCGGGGACCGCGCCCCGCAGCCGGTCCTGAACACGGGAACGCTCTACCAGTGACGGACTCTCCGGAGACTCCGCGGCGCCGGCCGCAGCAGCGCAAGCAGGTGCTGCTGCGGCTGGACCCGTCGGTGTACGAGGCGCTGGCCCGGTGGGCCGGGGACGAACTGCGGTCGGCCAACGCACAGATCGAGTTCCTGCTGCGCAGGGCGCTGGCCGAGGCGGGGCGGCTGCCCCGGGAGGCGGGTCCGCTGCCGCGCCGGGGACGGCCCCCCGGCGACAGCGCCTCCCCGCCCCCGTCGGCCTGACCGGCCCCGCCCCCTCAGGGGACGGGGCCGGCGGTCGTTACCGAACCATGACAATGGCGCCCCACCTGCGAGGCCGTACCGCCCGCCATGATCTGCACACTCGGCGTATACATGCCGCGTATACACCATGTGTAGAGTGCTCGCATGTCCATCGGTCACACCCTCCTAGGGCTCCTGGAGTCCGGCCCGCGCCACGGCTACGACCTCAAGCGGGCCTTCGACGAGAAGTTCGGTCACGACCGGCCGCTGCACTACGGCCAGGTCTACTCGACGATGTCCCGGCTGCTGAAGCACGGGCTCGTGGAAGTCGACGGGATCGAGGCGGGTGGCGGCCCCGAGCGCAAGCGGTACGCCATCACCGACGCCGGCGTCACCGACGTCGAGCGCTGGCTCGCCACCCCGGAGAAGCCGGAGGAGTACCTCCAGTCGACCCTCTACACCAAGGTCGTCCTCGCGCTCCTCACCCACCGCGACGCGGCCGACATCCTCGACACCCAGCGGGCCGAGCACCTGCGCAGCATGCGCATCCTGACCGACCGCAAGCGCAAGGGCGACCTCGCGGACCAGCTGATCTGCGACCACGCCCTGTTCCACCTGGAGGCCGACCTGCGCTGGCTGGAGCTGACCGCGGCACGCCTCGACCGGCTCCGTGAGGCGGTGGCCAAGTGACTCCTCCCCCCGGCTCCCTGCTGTCCGCCGACAACCTGCGCAAGTCCTACGGCCCCACGGTCGCGCTCGACGGCGCCGAGTTCTCCATCCACGCCGGCGAGGTCGTCGCCGTGATGGGCCCCTCCGGCTCCGGCAAGTCGACGCTCCTGCACTGTCTCGCCGGCATCGTGCCGCCCGACTCCGGGTCCATCACCTACGACGGCCACGAACTGGCCGGCATGAACGACGCCCGCCGCAGCGCCCTGCGCCGCAGCGAGTTCGGGTTCGTGTTCCAGTTCGGCCAGCTGGTCCCGGAGCTGACCTGCGTGGAGAACGTGGCCCTGCCGCTGCGGCTCAACGGCACCTCCCGCAAGGAGGCCGAGCGGGCCGCGCTCGGCTGGATGGAGCGCCTGGAGGTGGACGGCCTCAAGGGCAAGCGGCCCGGCGAGGTCTCCGGCGGCCAGGGACAGCGGGTCGCGGTGGCCCGGGCCCTGGTCACCGGCCCCCGGGTGGTGTTCGCCGACGAGCCCACCGGCGCGCTGGACTCCCTCAACGGCGAGCGCGTGATGGAGCTGCTGACCGACGCGGCCCGCTCCACCAACGCCGCCGTGGTGCTGGTCACCCACGAGGCCCGGGTGGCCGCCTACTCCGACCGCGAGATCGTCGTCCGCGACGGCAGGTCCCGGGACATGGAGCGGGCCATATGAACGTGCGGACGGGGCACCTCCCGCGCGAGCGAAGCCGAGCGTGGGGAAGGTCCAGGGACCTGGGTCTCGGGGCCCGGTTCGCCTTCACCGGCGGGCGCGAGGGCTGGATCCGGATGCTGCTGACGGCGGTCGGCGTCGGCCTCGGCGTTGCGCTGCTGCTGCTGACGACCGCGATCCCGAACGCGCTGTCGGTACGGCACGAGCGCGACGAGGCCCGTCTGGACTACACCTACGGCCCCAACCGGCCCAAGGCCGCCGACACCCTGGTGATCTCCGACGCCGACACCACGTTCCACGGCAGCGACGTCCGGGGCCGGCTGGTGGAGCCGGAGGGACCGCGGGCACCTGTCGCCCCCGGCCTGGCGAAGTACCCGGCGCCGGGCGACATGGTCGTCTCCCCCGCGCTGAAGGAACTCCTCGGCTCCTCGGACGGGAAGCTGCTGCGCGAGCGGCTGCCGTACCGCGTCGTCGGGACCATCGGCGAGAGCGGCCTCGTCGGCTCGCACGAACTCGCCTACTACGCCGGTGTGAAGAACCTGGCCCCGCGGATCAACGGCTGGCAGACGGCCCGGATCGCCAAGTTCGGTCCGCTGCAGCCGACGAAGGCGCGCGGGCTGGACCCGGTCCTGCTGCTGCTGGTGCTGGTCGTCTTCGTGGTGCTGCTGATGCCGGTCGCCGTGTTCATCGCCGCCGCCGTACGGTTCGGCGGGGAGCGGCGCGACCGCAGACTGGCCGCGCTGCGGCTGGTGGGCTCCGACAGCCGGTCGACCCGGCGGATCGCGGCGGGCGAGGCACTCGCCGGCTCGCTGGTCGGTCTGGTCTTCGGCACCGTCTTCTTCCTGCTCGGCCGTCAGCTCGCGGGCTCGGTCGAGATCATGGGCATCAGCGTCTTCCCCAGCTATCTCGACCCCGCGCCCGCGCTGGCCGCCCTGGTCGCGGTGACCGTTCCGGCGGCGGCGGTGCTGGTCACCCTGTTCGCGCTGCGCCGGGTGGTCATCGAGCCGCTGGGCGTGGTCCGCACGGCCAAGCCCAGGCGCCGCCGGCTGTGGTGGCGGCTGCTGCTGCCGCTCGGCGGCCTCGCGATGCTCTCCCCGATGGTCGGGCAGGGCCGCGACACCTACTTCAACGAGTACCTGGTGATCGGCGGTGTGCTGCTGCTGCTCGTCGGCGTGACGACGCTGCTGCCGTGGATCGTCGAGGCGGTGGTGGCCCGGCTGGGCCCCGGCCCGGTGGCCTGGCAGCTGGCCGTACGGCGCCTGCAGTTGAGCAGCGGCTCGGCGGCCCGCATGGTGAACGGCATCGCGGTCGCGGTGGCCGGGGCGATCGCGATGCAGATGCTGTTCGCGGGCGTCCAGGGCGACTACACCAAGGTCACCGGCCAGGACACCACCCGCGCCCAGATGCAGGTCAACCTCTCCCGCGGCGTTCCCTTCACCACGGCCGCCGGGAAGTTCGCCGCCACCAAGGGCGTGGACAAGGCGATCGCGCTGGGCAGTGCCGAGGTCGGCGACCGGACCTGGCGCGGCAACGGGCCCGCCACCACCACCGGTGTCACGGTCGGCGACTGCGCCGCCCTGCGCGAGGTGGCACGGCTGCCCAGCTGCCACGACGGGGACGTCTTCGTGGCCACCGGCTCCGACAGCGTCTCGGACGCCGACACGGCGAAACTGGCCAAGCCCGGCCGCCGGCTCTGGCTCGACATGACCTACGGCTTCGAACAGCGCCCGGAGGTCACCTGGACCGTACCGGGCGGCCTGAAGCAGGTCCGCTCGATCACCTCCCCGAACGGCAACGAGTTCGGCGGCTTCCTGCTGACCCCGGCCGCCGCGCCCGGGGGCGGAGCGGCGGCGTTCAGCGGGTCGGTGTACGTGTCGGTCGACGACTCGGTCCGCAACGTGCACGAGTACGTGCGCAACACGGCGGCGGCGGTCGATCCGCTGGCGGACGTCATGCTGTGGTCGTCCACCGAGGAGTCGGACAAGTTCACCTCCATCCGCACCGGAACGTTCGTCGGCGCCATCTGCGTGCTGGCACTGATCGGCGTCAGCCTGCTGGTGTCCCAGCTGGAGCAGTTGCGCGAGCGCAGGAAGCTGCTGTCGTCGCTGGTCGCCTTCGGTACCCGGCGGCGCACCCTGAGCATGTCGGTGCTGTGGCAGACGGCGGTCCCGATCGCCCTGGGTCTGCTGCTCGCCTCGGTGGTCGGGCTGACGCTCGGCACGGTGCTGCTGGAGATGGTGGACGCGACGGTGTCCGTCGACTGGGCGAGCGTCCTGTCGATGACCGGCGCCGGCGCGGCGGTGGTCCTCGCGGTCACCCTGCTCAGCCTTCCGCCCCTGCTGCGGATGATGCGCCCGGAGGGCCTGCGCACGGAGTAGCCCGGCGCCCCGAAGGGACGGCGGGGCCGGCGCCCTGAAGAGGCGCGGGGAACTGCGCGAGACGCCCCACCGGCCCGCGGCCGCGCAACCCGGGGCGCAACCCTCCCCGGAGCGCTAGGGGGTTTCGTTTGGATCAGGTCGGATCAGGCCGCGGCGTCCGGTGCGGTGCATCGCAAGGCGGAGGACCATCCGCGTACTGGGCGTACTCGGGTGGTCCGACAACGCGGCGAGGTGCCGTGCCGGGCGTCGCGGACCCGGGCTGATCCAAACGAAACCCCCTAAACGTCGGCGTCCAGCACCCGCACCGGCAGCGCGCGGAGCGCCCCCCGCAGGGCCGCCGCCAGCTCCTCGTACTCGGCGGCCCGGGCCGCGCCGGCCCGCATGGCGAAGGCGACCCGGCGGGTCGGCGCTGGCTCGGCGAAGTAGCCGGTCAGCAACTGGGTGCTGCGGGTCGTCTCCAGCTTCAGAGCGGTGCGCGGGAGCAGGGTGCAGCCGAGGCCGCCCGCGACGAGCTGGACCAGCGTCGACAGTCCGGCGGCCGTGGTGGTGACCGGCGCGTCCGCCCGGCCGGCTTCCCGGCAGATGTCAAGAGCCTGGTCGCGCAGGCAGTGCCCCTCGTCCAGGAGCAGCAGGTTCAGCTCCTTCAGGGCCTCGCGCGGGATGCCCTCCCGGCCGCCGAGCCAGTGGTCCAGCGGGGTGACGAGCACGAAGTCCTCGTCGAAGAGGGGGAGTTCGACGACGCCGGGCACGCCGAGCGGCACCGCCAGCAACAGCAGGTCGAGCCGGCCGGAGTGCAGGCCGTCGATCAGGCTGGCGGTCTGCTCCTCGTGCACCTGGAGGTCGAGGTGCGGATAGCGCTCGTGCACGAGCCGCAGCACGGCCGGCAGGAGGTACGGAGCGACGGTGGGGATCACCCCGAGGCGCAGCGCACCCGTGAAGGGCGCCCGGACCGCCTCGGCCTCCTCCAGCAGCGCGCCGACCGCGTCCAGCACCGCCTTGGTCCGCACGGCCAGCCGCTCCCCCGCGGGCGAGAGCAGCACCTTGCGGGTCGTACGCTCGAGGAGGGTCACGCCGAGGGCCTCCTCCAGCGCCGACACCGCGCCGGAGAGGGCGGGCTGGCTCATCCCGATGGCCGCCGCCGCGTCCCGGAAGTGCAGATGCTCGGCCACGGCGGCGAACGCCCGCAGCTGCGCGAGGCTCGGCTGCCTGCGCTTCCCGTTACCCATGGCCACTGATAGCCACCTCCGATCAACACCACCGAGTGTAGCTATTTCACTAATCAATGCGCCCTGTGCCAACATCGACAGCGTCCAATCCATGGGAAACACCCCAAAAGGGAAGTTTCTTCGCTGCAAGGAGAGCGTGTGCTCACTGTCGGTGACAAGTTCCCCGAGTTCGAACTGACCGCCTGCGTCTCGCTGGAGAAGGGCAAGGAGTTCGAGCAGATCCACCACAAGTCCTACGAGGGCAAGTGGCTGGTCGTGTTCGCATGGCCGAAGGACTTCACCTTCGTCTGCCCGACCGAGATCGCCGCGTTCGGGAAGCTGAACGACGAGTTCGCCGACCGCGACGCCCAGATCCTCGGCTTCTCCGGTGACTCCGAGTTCGTGCACCACGCCTGGCGCAAGGACCACCCGGACCTGACCGACCTGCCGTTCCCGATGCTGGCCGACTCCAAGCACGAGCTGATGCGCGACCTCGGCATCGAGGGCGAGGACGGCTTCGCGCAGCGTGCCGTCTTCATCGTCGACCCGAACCGCGAGATCCAGTTCACGATGGTCACCGCCGGTTCCGTGGGCCGTAACCCCAAGGAGGTCCTGCGGGTCCTCGACGCCCTGCAGACCGACGAGCTGTGCCCGTGCAACTGGAGCAAGGGCGAGGACACCCTCGACCCGGTCGCGCTGCTGGCCGGTGAGTGACCCATGTCGCTCGACTCGCTGAAGTCCCGCGTCCCGGACTACGCCAAGGACCTGAAGCTCAACCTGGGCTCGGTCATCGGCAACTCGGAGCTCCCGGCCCAGCAGCTGTGGGGCACGGTGCTGGCGACCGCCATCGCCTCCCGTTCCCCGATCGTGCTGCGTGAGCTGGAGCCGGAGGCGAAGGCGAACCTCTCGCCGGAGGCGTACCAGGCCGCCAAGGCCGCCGCCGCGGTGATGGCGATGAACAACGTCTTCTACCGGACGCGCCACCTGCTGTCGGACCACGAGTACGGCACCCTGCGCGCGGGCCTGCGGATGAACGTCATCGGCAACCCGGGCGTGGAGAAGGTCGACTTCGAGCTGTGGTCGTTCGCGGTCTCCGCGATCAACGGCTGCGGCATGTGCCTGGACTCGCACGAGCAGGTGCTGCGCAAGGCCGGCGTGGAGCGCGAGACCGTCCAGGAGGCGTTCAAGATCGCTTCCGTGGTCCAGGCGGTCGGCGTCACGCTGGACGCCGAGGCCGTGCTGGCCGAGTAGGCCCTGTCCCGAGGACCCCGCTCACCCCTGGTGAGCGGGGTCCTTCGCGTTCTCCTCCGCGGGTTCGTCCTCGGATCCGGCGGAGTCCCGCTGCTGCATCTCCAGCGAGTACTGCCGCAGATACCCGACCACCGTGTTCGTCACCGCCACCAGCGGTACGGCCACCACCGCGCCGCCGATGCCGGCCACCATGCCGCCGGCGGCCACGGTCAGGACGACCGCCAGCGGGTGCACCCGGACCGCGCGGCCGAGGATGAACGGCTGCAGCACGTGCCCTTCGATCTGCTGGACCGCGAGGACCACCACGAGCGTCATCAGGGCCGTGAACACGCCCTGGGTGACCAGGGCCACGATCACCGCGAGCGCGCCGGAGGCGACCGCGCCGACCAGTGGGATGAACGAGAACAGGAAGATGAACACGGCCAGCGGCACGGCCATCGGCACGTCGAGGAAGTAGATGCCGATGCCGATGAAGATGGCGTCGATGAGGGCGACCAGGACCGTGCCGCGCACATAGGCGGTCAGGGTGCGCCAGGCGCGCGGGCCGGCGCCGGCCACGCCCGGGCGGGCGGCGGCGGGCACCAGTTTCAGGAACCACTCCCAGATGCGCTTGCCGTCGTAGAGCAGGAACAGCGTCGAGAAGAAGACCAGCAGGATGCCGGTGAGGGCCTCGACGATGACCTGGACGCCCTCCAGACCCGCGGACGTTATCTGGTCGGCGTTGGCGCCGATCGCCTCGCGGAGGTTCTTGGCGATCTGGTTGATCTGCTTGTCGGTGACGTGGAAGGGGCTCTTCAGCAGCCAGTTACGGAGGTCGTCGATGCCGCTCTGGATCTGGGTGGAGAGCGTGTCGATGTTCTCCATCACCTGCCAGGACACGAACCAGCCCATGAGGCCGATGACGACGAAGCCGCTGATGGCGGTGAGCGCGGTGGCCGGGCCCCGCGGCACCCCGCGCCGGGTGAGGCGGGCGACCGTCGGCTGGAGCAGGGCGGTGACCAGCAGGGCGATGACGAAGGCGAACACCACCAGCTGGACGGCGCTGATGACCCGCATCAGCACCCAGACCGTGCCGGCCAGCACCAGCAGCCGCCAGCCCGCCTCGGCGGCGACCCGGACACCCCAGGGCACGGCCTCGGCGGGGTCGGGGCGCGGTCCGGAGGGCTGCGCGGTCCGCCGGGCGGCCGGGGCCGTCTCGGCGGGCGGGTCCGCGGGCGTGTCGGCGGGCGTGTCCGCGGGCGCGTCGGCCGGTTCGGGAGCGGCGGAGGCGGCGGGTTCCGCGTGGTCCTTCTCGACCTCCGCCCGGCGCTCGTCCAGACGCTCGCTCATCTCGGTGAGTCCGGCCCCGAGCCGGCCCAGCCACCCTGGCACTCGCGACATGATCCGTCCTCTTCCCCCGCGTCCCCGGGTACTCGCCACCACTCCCCCCGGGAGTCGTCCGGATACGACCGTACAGGGCGAAAGCCCCTCCCCTGAGGACGGGGAGGGGCTGCGCGAGGTCGAGCGACGGCGGTAGGGCCTAGTACCAGTGGTTGGCCTGCCAGAACGACCACGCGCCACAGGGGCTGTGGTACCGCTCGTTCATGTAGTTGAGGCCCCACTTGATCTGGGTCGCCGGGTTGGTCTGCCAGTCGGCGCCCGCCGAGGCGTACTTGCCGGCGGGCAGGGCCTGGAAGAGACCGTAGGCACCGGAGGAGGCGTTGACCGCCTGGTAGTTCCAGCTGGACTCGTGGTCCACGATGTTGCTGAAGCACTGGAACTGGTCGCCGGCCACCATCTGACGCGCCATCGCCTGGATCTGCGCCACGGAGTAGCTGGACTGGGTCGGGAAGCTGGAGGAGTCGCGGACATCGCTGCGGCTGGCAGCCTCCGCGGCCTTCGTCTCGGCGCGCTCCTTGGCCTCCTTGGCCGCCTGCTCCGCGTCGGCCTTCTTCGCGATGGCCGTCTCGGCGGCGGCCTTGCGGGCCGCTTCCTCGGCGTCCTTCTTGGCGCTCGCGTCCGCGGCGATGGCCTGCGCGTCGGCCTGCTGCGTCAGGGACGCGGTCTGCACCTGCGCCTGCTGACCCGCGGGTATCTCCGCGAGGAGCGTGGTGTCGGCTGCCGTCGCCTCGGCGTCGTTGGGCTGCGCGGTGCTGCCCGAGGCAACGCCCACGACGCTTCCGACGGCGGTGACCGCGGTGGCCGAGGCCACTGCGAATCCCCGGACCGAAATCCGGCTCACACGGTTTCCTTCCAGCATCGCCCGCTTCGGTGACCCTGGCGGACGCAATCGTGCCCCTGGCACTGGCCTCCCAACTGCGGGGTCACGGGAGGCGCGGGCCCGGTGGGCAACTCCCCAGAGGGGAGAGCCGCGTGGTGCTCGGGCGGCATACGACGACGCTATGGAGTTGAAAGCGTTACTTCTGTGGTGCCGTACCGCTGGGGGTACAGGTGTGTCGTATGCGGGGCCTGACAGGAGTGAGACTCTGCCGTAACCGGACGCCGCGTGGCAATTCTGTGTTGCGTGTGAAAGCTCACATCCCGTTTGGCCCTAGGGATTTCAGGAAAGCCCCACGCGCGAAGGCGCCGCCCGGCTAGGCTCGTGGCCTTTGCCGGACGGCGCCAACAGCCGTCGGTTCAGCGTCAGATGTGGCCGTCCTCCAGCATTTCGGTCACAAGCGCCGCAATCTGGGACCTCTCCGAGCGAGTCAGGGTGACATGGGCGAAGAGGGGATGCCCCTTGAGCTTCTCCACCACGGCGACGACTCCGTCATAACGGCCTACGCGCAGATTGTCCCGCTGCGCCACGTCATGGGTGAGAACCACCCGCGAATTGGCGCCGATCCGGGACAGAACGGTCAGCAGGACATTCCGTTCCAGTGACTGCGCCTCGTCGACGATCACGAAGGCGTCGTGCAGGGAGCGCCCGCGGATGTGGGTGAGCGGGAGCACCTCCAGCATCCCGCGCGCGGTGACCTCCTCGATGACCTCGCGGCTGGTGACCGCCGAGAGGGTGTCGAAGACGGCCTGCGCCCACGGGCTCATCTTCTCCGCCTCACTGCCCGGCAGATAGCCCAGTTCCTGCCCGCCGACCGCGTACAGCGGCCGGAAGACCATCACCTTCTGGTGCTGGCGGCGCTCCAGGACCGCCTCCAGGCCCGCGCACAGCGCCAGCGCCGACTTGCCGGTGCCGGCCCGGCCGCCCATCGAGACGATGCCGACGTCCGGGTCGAGCAGCAGATCGAGCGCGATGCGCTGCTCGGCGCTGCGGCCCTTGATGCCGAACGCCTCCCGGTCGCCGCGCACCAGGCGGACATTGCCCTCGGCGGTGACCCGGCCGAGCGCCTTGCCGCGCTCGGACTGGATGGTCAGCCCGGTGTGCACGGGGAGGTCGGACGCCTCCGGGACGTACACATGGCCTTCCTCGAAGAGGATGTCCACCTGTTCGCCCGAGAGGGTGAGTTCGGACATCCCGGTCCAGCCGGAGTTCTCCGTGATGGCGAGTTCGGCCCGGTACTCCTCGGCCAGGAGACCGACCGAGGACGCCTTGATCCTGAGCGGCAGGTCCTTCGACACGACGGTGACGTCGAACCCCTCGGCCTGCAGGTTACGGGCCACCGCGAGGATGCGGGAGTCGTTGTCCCCCAGGCGGTAGCCGGTGGGCAGCACGCTGGGGTCCGAGTGGTTGAGCTCGACCCGGACCGTCCCGCCGAGTTCCCCGATCGGGATGGGGGCGTCGAGGCGACCGTTCTTCACCCGGTAGTCGTCCAGCAGGCGCAGGGCCTGGCGGGCGAAGTAGCCGAGTTCGGGATGGTGCCGCTTGGCCTCCAGCTCCGTGACCACGACGATGGGCAGCACGACCTCGTGCTCGTCGAACCTGGTCAGGGCGTTCGGGTCGGCCAGCAGGACGCTGGTGTCGAGAACATACGTGCGCCGGTCGGGCTTATGGCGCTTTGTGCTGGTCACCACGGAAGGACGTACCCCCTCGGATGAGGTCGGGGAGCGACGAAGTGATGCTGGACCGGTGTCAGGCCCCCGCGTGCGGCGGGCCGTGAACCGGCCCTCCGCGGCTGCTTCCGTGCCGTGACCGCACGGTCGGGCTGGTGCAAAGGGCCTCCCGGGCGGACGGCCCCGTGCCGCCCGCTGAGATCCGACGCCCGTGGTTCGGGTGTCAACCTGATTGGCTTATGCCCTCGAACATGCAGCGCCATGCAAATGCGGCCAACAGCACGCTGGTGAACTCCTCGTTACATCCCTCCGAACGGGGTAAACGACAACGCCCCGTCACCGGGCGGCGACGGGGCGGTGCGGTGCGGGTCAGCCGCCGTAGCGGCGGTGACGTGCGGCGTAGTCGCGCAGGGCGCGCAGGAAGTCGACTTTCCGGAAGGCCGGCCAGAAGACCTCGCAGAAGTAGTACTCGGAGTGGGCGGTCTGCCAGAGCATGAATCCGGACAACCGCTGTTCGCCGCTGGTGCGGATCACCAGGTCCGGGTCGGGCTGGGCGCCGGTGTAGAGGTGACGGCCGATCATCTCGACGTCGACGGACTCGGCGAGGTCCTCCATCGACACACCCTTGTCCTGCGCGTCGTGCAGCATGGAGCGCACGGCGTCGGCGATCTCCTGCCGGCCGCCGTAGCCGATGGCGACGTTGACGAGTATGCCGTCGATGTGGGCGGTGGCCTCCTCGGCCTCCTTCAGCGCCGTCTGCATCTGCGAGGGCAGCAGGTCGGGCGTACCGACGTGGTGCACGCGCCAGCGGCCGTCGGCGGCGAGGGTGCGGACGACGTCCTCGATGATGCCGAGCAGGGGGACGAGTTCCTCCTGCGGGCGTTCGAAGTTGTCCGTGGACAGCAACCACAGGGTGACGACCTCGACATCGGTCTCGGTGCACCAGCCGAGGAACTCCTCGATCTTCTCTGCACCGGCCCGGTGGCCGTGGACGGCGCTGGAGCCGGACGCCTTCGCCCAGCGGCGGTTGCCGTCCATGATGACGCCGATGTGCTTGGGCACCTGAGCGTGGTCCAGGTGGCCTTCCACCCGGCGTGCGTAGAGCCTGACGAGCAGGCCGCGCAGCTTGTCGCGCAGGTTCACGTGACCCTCCGGGGGTTGGGCGCGGGGTATGGGTGCCGGAGCCGTTGAGCCTACCGCTGCCGGAGGCCTGGTCCTGGCCCGGGGTTTGGGGCCGGGTGCGCACCGCCGGCCGTCCGGTGCGGGGTCGCGCGGGGCTCGTCGCGCCCGAGCGGCGCGGCCGCGCGCCGGGCGCGGCCCGGCGCCCGTGAGGGGGACGCCGGCCCCGGCGGCACGGTTCCGGACCGGCCCATGAAAAACGGGCCGGTCCGTGGGGGGGAGACGGACCGGCCCGAGGGGGGGTTTCCACCATAACCCTTCGTAAGGGATGGTGGGTGCATCGGCGTGCCACAACTACTCTCCGGAATCGCCCGGCGACGCCCCGGTGGCCACGGAACGCGAGATTCAGGGGTATGCCGTGGCCGATTCACGACGGAATCCCAGGGAAATCGAGCCGGATACGAATGAATTCGCAAGGATTAGGCCGTCTTGGGGGCACTTCGGCGCGTCGCCCAGGAGGTCCCCCCGATGGGCGACCGGGCGGCGAACGGTGACTTGACCGTTCCGCTCCGGCCCGGGGCGGCCGTCGTGCGGCTTCACGGCACCGCGCAGCCCCCTCCACTGCGCGGTACCGGCTGCGCAGCTTTGCTGACGCGAATTACCTTGGTATGAACCTACGTGACGGGTGAGGCGCCTGTGAACCGCGGTGAATAACAATGTGGAAACTCCGAGAGAACTCTCGGCGAATCCACGGCCGAATCACCCGGCTGTCCCCCGGTTCGCCGGATTCGTCAGCGGCCCGGCCTGCGCACGTCGAACAGGTGGCGGGCGCTGTGCGCGACGAACGGTCCCTCCTTCTCGATCCGCTCGTGCAGCGTCCGCAGTCGGGGCTCGTACGCCTCGGCCGTGAAGCCCGGGACCATCCAGACGACCTTGCGCAGGAAGTGGACGACGGCGGCGATGTCATGGAACTCCATCCGCAGCCGCTCCGCCCGCAGCCCGGCGACCTCCAGCCCCGCCGCCTCGGCGTCGGCCCGCTCCCGCTCGGGGTCGCGGGCGCAGCGCACCTCCTCCGGCTGCGGCCCGAGGAAGTACTCGACCAGCTCGAAGACGCTGGCGGGCCCCACGTGCTGGGCGAAGTATGTGCCGCCGGGCCGCAGCACCCGGGCGATCTCGTCCCAGTGCGGGCGCACCGGGTGCCGGCTGAGCACCAGGTCGAACGCCTCGTCCGCGAACGGCAGCGGCGCGTCGTCCGGGGCCGCGACCACCACGGCACCACGGGGCCGCAGCAGGGCGGTGGCCCTGGCCACGTTCGGCGGCCAGCCCTCGGTCGCCGCGACCAGCACCGGCCGGGCCGGCTCCGCCCGGCCCAGCGCGAAGTCCAGCACCTCTCCGCCGCCGGTCTGGATGTCGAGCGCGGCCTCGGCGCCGGCCAGCCGCTCCCCCGCCGACCGGGCGTACCCCCACGACGGCCTCGCCTCGGTGGCCCGCCCCTCGAACCACGAGAAGTCCCACCCCTCGGTGGGCACGGCGACACCCTCGGCCACGAGGTCTTCGAAGGAACGATCCGCTGTCATACCGCCATGATCGCAGGGGCCGGAGGGCGCGGCCCCTCGGTTCTTCCCCCTGACGGAGGCCGCGGCGCGGGGCCTTCGGAGGCCGGGTTCGCGCAGCGGTCGGCGCCCGGGGCCGGTGCCGGCCCCGGGCGGGTGCCTCACGGGACCAGGGGCCGGACCTGCTCCGCGGCGAAGCGTACGAAGCCCTCCGGGTCGGGCTCGTCCGCCGTCGGCTGCAGTACGACGGTGTCCGCGCCGGCCTCGGCCAGCCGCCGCACCGCCTCGGCCACCGCGCCCGCGTCCCCCGCGACGCCCACGTCCGACCCCGGCTCGATCCCCTCGGCGACGAGTTCGGCGCGCAGCCGGGCGGCGGCGCCGTCCCCCGTGGCGGCCAGGAGATAGACGACGATCCGGTGCGGGCCGGCGTCCCGTCCCGCGGCCCGCCGCCCCTCCTCGACGAGTTTCCGGGCCCGCCGTACCCCGTCCGCCGACGTGGCGGCGGTGAGCAGGGTGCCGTCGGCCTTCTCGCCGGAGAGCCGGAGCGTGCGGGGGCCGGTGCCGCCCGCGAGGATGTCGACCGGCTGCCGCGGGGGCCAGTCCAGGGCGACGTCCTCCAGCTGGACGTACCGTCCGCGGACGCTGAGCCGCTCCCCGCGCAGCAGGGCCCGCAGGGCGTCCAGGTGCTCGCCGAGGAGGCCGAGCGGTGAGGCGGCCCGGGCACCCACCTGTCCCATCCAGTCCTGCACCCCGTGTCCCACGGTGAGGACGGCCCGGCCGGGGAACATGCGTTCCAGCGAGGCGGCCTCCATCGCGGTGACGGCCACGTTCCTGAGCGGTACGGGCAGCAGCCCGATCCCGATCCGGACCCGCTCGGTCCAGGCGAGCGCGGCGGCGGCCGTGGACACGCCGCCCTCCAGGAAGCAGTCCTCCCACAGCCACAGCTCTTCGAGGCCCACGTCGTCCGCGAGACGGGCGACGGCCCGGAGCCGCTCGGGAGGAAGCTGGGGGCGGAATACAACACCGAGTCCTGTCATACCGCCCTTCCTAGTGGGGAGGACGGGAAAGGACAACGCATTTACGCATCCGGCGAGTTGGCGGCACCGGGGCGGGGAGGACGGGGCATGGGGCGCTGGCGGGACGGGCGGGGACGGCTGATCGTGCGGGCGGCCTCCGGGGAGGTGCGCGCGCCTGTCCCCCTGGAGATCTCGGCCTCCTACCGGGCGCGGACGAGGGGGCTCCTGGGCCGGGACTCGGTCGACGGGGCGATGCTGCTGTCGCCGGCGAGCGGGGTGCACACGTTCGGGATGCGGATCCCCATCGACGTGGCCTACCTGGACCGCCGGCTGACGGTCATCGCCGTCCGCACGATGCCCCCGGGCCGCCTGGGACTGCCCCGCCTGCGGGCGCGGCACGTGCTGGAGGCGGAGGCGGGGGCGATGGCGGGGTGGGGGATGCGGGCGGGCGTACGGGTGGAGGTGGAGACGACACCCTGAGGGCCGCGGGGCCGCGGGGCGGGGCCGGTGCGGAGTCGGGGTGCGGAGTCGGGATGCGGAGTCGGTGCCGGTGCGGGGCCGACGCCGGTGCGGTGCGGCCGGGTGGCCGAGGCGATCTGCCGGACCGTGGCGTGATGGCGGTGGGGCGGCACTGGCATCCGGGCATGCGTGCTACGGGAACGTTCAAGGTGGAAGAGTTCACTCCGGCCGAGGTGCGGGTGCCGGAGCCGGGGATCGAGACGGCGGTGCCCGTCGGCGTGGCCACCATGCGGAAGCGGTACGAGGGTGAGGCCGCCGGGGTGTCGGTGACCCTGTTCACCGCGGCGTACGACCAGGTGAGCGCGACCGGCACCTATGTGGCCATGGAGTCCTTCGAGGGCACCCTGCGCGACCGGACCGGCACCTTCAACTTCGCCCATTCGGGCACCACGCGCGGGGACGGCAGGGAGGCCGACTTCTTCGTGATCGTGCCGGGCAGCGGGACGGGGGCGCTGGCCGGGATCCGAGGGGCCGGCGGTCTGGCCATCGACCCGGACGGCACCCATCGGATCTGGTTCGAGTACGAGGTGGACGAGTAGAGGGGCCGTTCCGGGTCAGTCCCGGGTACGGGGGAAGGACACCTCGACGCGCCGGTTCTTCCTCCGGCCCTCCTCGGTGGAGTTGTCGGCGATCGGGTACTGCTCGCCGTAGCCGCGGACGTCGAAGGTGAGGGCCGGGGAGTTCAGGTCCTGGTCGAGTACGGCCTGTACGGCGTTGGCGCGCTGCTTGGAGAGGGTGTCGCCGTGGGCGGAGGAGCCGAGGTCGTCGGTGAAGCCGAAGACGCGGACCCGGGTCGGGTTCTGCTTGCTGATCTCCTGGGCGATGGCGGCGATGCGGGCCTTCGCCTCTCCGCCGATCTTGGCGTTGTCCTTGCCGAACAGCACCTCGGCCTGGAGGGCGAAGGTCACGTCGGCGTTGGTGTCCTCGCGGCGCTCGTCCCCGCTCTGGTCCTCGACGACCGACTTGATGTCCAGCACCTTGGCCTCGGCGAGCGTGGCACCTTCGGGCAGCTTGAGATCGGGGTCGGTGGGGTCGACCTTGACGGGGGCGGTGGCGGTGGGTTCGGTACCGGGGGGTTCGCTGGGCCCGGTGTCGTCGGCGACCGCGGTACCGGCGGCCAGATTCACACCGACCAGAAGAACAGCGACGACGAGGGCACGCCGGGGGGTGGTGGTCACTGGAGCCTCACCCGGAGATCTTGATGCTGGCGGAGGCGAAGGTGGGCAGCTGGAAGCTGACTTCCGTCGTGTCGGCCGGCGGTGCCGGGAACTGCATGAAGACGGGAACAGTGTCCCCCGCCCTGACGGATTGAACGCCGATTGTGGTCAAAGGGCGGCCGTCGGTGTCCCGCAGTACGTAGTAGCGCTTACGCGCCTTCGAGTCCACAAGCGTGGCTCCGCCGAAGGACTGCCCGTTCTTCATGATCTCAGTCTCGTTGCCGGTCAGCTGTGACGAGAGAACGGCATCCTTGCTGCCGTCATTCTTGAGCTGCGCGTTGATGGTGACGAACCCACCGGAATCGCGTTGGGCCGACATGACCGCCAGCGTCAGACCATCAGGGCCGCGCAGTTCGGCCAGCGGCTGTGCGGACTGGCCTTCCTGCGGGCTTGCCTGAGAACCACCCCGCTCGGAAGGAGCCGTGGAGGTGTCCGGCTTCTTCTTGTCACCGGTGTCCCCACCACCGCAACCGGCCACACCGACCGCCAAGCCGGCAGCAATGGTCACGGCGACCATTCCCCTGCGAGCCTTCGCAGCGAACCGCATGCTCATCGCGTTGCTTCCCTTTTCGCTCGTCGTCCGCTTGTCAGTCGGCGGCCAGGTGGACATCGAAGAGATCCTCGGGGCCTGGCAGGTCCTCCGGGTCGTCCGGATTCGGCTCCCAGACCGTGCCATTGCAGCGGAGTGCCGGCAGTGGGCTGTCCTCGCCGCCCTCACCGGAGTCATCAGAACTGCAGATCGGTTCGACAACGGCGATGGCGGAGCTGGTCGACTGGATGTCCTCCACCCCCGGGACGACAGACTTCCCCACCCGCTTGTTCGTCCTGACCTCGACCGTGACCTTCATCGGCTGAGTGTCGTCGCAGTCTTCGACGACGGCGTCGTTCTCTTTGGCGAGCGGGTAAGCCCGGTAACAGGCCGGACCGACCTCTACGTTGCCGTGGAAGACGTCCTGCCACTTGGCTGGGTCCTTGAGTATCTCCAGCCACTTTCCTGTCAGTTCGTCCCGACGGCTCTGTGCCGCTGCCAGGGCCGCCGCATCCGCCGCCGTCTGCGCGCCGCTCCTGTTCACTGCCGCTTGGCCGACTGCGAGGTAGGCGAACGCAAGAAAGAGCAGGCCCGCCACCACCGTGATGTAGATGGGGAAGGCCTGCCCGGAGTCGCCGCCTGCGCGCAGGACGGTCAGGTGATCTCCGTGATCTTCGCCTTGATCTTGTCGAGAATCGTCTTGCCGATGTCCGTGCCCGTGATCGCGAGAACGATCGCGACCACTACCGCGATGATGCCCAGATACTCGACCGCGGTCTGTCCCCGGTCGCCACCACGGCGGCGGATTGACTCGACCGTCGTGCTCCTCCAGCCGTTCACGCGAACCTTCGTCGCCACAGTCGCCTTCAGCCACAGATCGCTCACGGTGCTCCCCTCCGGGCTTGCTTTCGACCGACGAACCGTAGAGCGCTCCGCCAGGTCGAACAGAGGGCCCAAGGACCCAACTCCAGGCCCATTCCCAAGTGGCGTAGTTCGGTCGACGTGGCATGTCACGCCACCCCCAGCCACTTCGCCGTCGCCTGGGACCTCGTCGTGGTGTGGAGTTTGGCGAAGATGCGGTTGATGTGGTTCTTGACCGTCTTCTCGCTGATGAAGCAGGCGGCGGCGATCTGCTGGTTGGTCATGCCGGACGCGATGAGGTCCATGATCTCCGCCTCCCTCGTACTCAGCTGGAACCGTGAGCGGAACGACTGTCCCATAGATGGTTGCAGTTGCGAAAGGCTTTTAGGGGATGGATCGCCGGAAATAGGGGGGAGTTGGGGGGATGAGTGTGCAGCTGCATCTTCTCGCAACGTCGTCAGCAGCGCCCGCGCCGCCCCAGGCGTCACATGCGGACGCCCCTCCCGGACATCCCGCACCGCCCGCACCAACTGCTCCGTCGTGAACTCGCCGTGCACCAGATATCCCCCCGCCCCCAGCCGCAGCGCCTCCCGCACCGTCTCCGTCTCATGGCTGTAGGTGAGCATCATGACGGGAGCCAGCCGCACCAGGTGGGGCAACGCCGAGATTCCGTCGACCCCGGGCATGCGGACGTCGAGGAGGATGACATCGGGCCGGTGCCGGAGCGCCGCCTCGTACGCCTCGCGGCCGTCACTCGCCTCCGCCACCACCGTGGTGTCGCAGCGGCCCGAGAGCAGGGCCGAAAGACCCGCGCGGACCACGGGATTGTCGTCGGCGACCAGCAGCCGCAGGGGCGGCGGAGCCGGTGCCGGTGCCGGGAAGTCCGGCCGGGGGTCGCCGTGCGATGGCCGCATGGTGCCTCCTCTCAGGCTTTCGTGGATTCGGGGGCGGAGGGGGTGGGCGCCGGCAGGGGGACGTCCACCCGTACCTCCGTGCCGCGTTCGTGGACGCCCCGGCCGACGCGGAGGCGGGCACCCGCCCGCGCGGCCCGTTCGACCATGCCGAGCAGGCCGAAGTGACCGGAGGTGCGCAGCTTGTCGAGGGTGGTGCCGGGCGGCAGCCCGGTGCCGTCGTCGTGAAGGGTGAGGCTGAGCAGCCGCCCGTCGACCGCCGCCCGTACGTCCACGTGGGTCGCGGACGCGTGGCGGTGGGCGTTCTCCAGTGCCTCCGCCGCGATGGCCAGGACGTGCCGTGCCACGGGCGGCGGGAGGGGCGGAAGGGGGGCGGGGCCGGTCCGCCGCCAGTGGCAGGTGACCGGCAGTCCCGTACGTCTCGTGAAGGCGAGTGCCTGGTCGGCGAGTTCGTGCCAGAACGGGGCCGGGTCCGTCGCCGCCGGCTGGTCCCGTCGTAGGTCCGTCAGCAGTTCCCGGGACTCCGCCGCCGCCCTGCGCGCCGACCGGGACACCAGTTCCGCCTGCTGTCTGATGCGGGCGGGATCCGGGGCGTCGGCCGAGGCGGTCGCCGCCAGGCCGTCCGCCGCCAGGGCCACGCCGTACAGGGTCTTGGCCACGGAGTCGTGCATCTCGCGGGCCAGCCGGGCGCGTTCCTCGCTCACCGCCTCCGCCGCCGCGAGCCGGGCCTGCGCCGTCGTGAGGGCCTGGGTCGCGGCGCCGAAGCGGAGCATCAGGTTGCGCAGGGTCGAGCCCATGGCGCCGGCGATGACGCACAGGCCGGGCAGGAGCAGGGCCTCGACGACGGGTGCGTGCCGGCCGGCGTTCAGGGTGGCGTGGACCAGCAGCAGGATCAGGGACTGCAGGGAGGCGAAGAAGGCCGCGCCGCGCCAGCTGTAGACCAGACCGGCCAGGAGCGGGGTGCAGACGCTGACGTAGGCGAGGGTGGTGTCCGGGCCCGCCGAGATCAGCAGGAAGGAGCCGAAGAGGGTGTCGGCGGCCAGCAGGCTGGGGTGGCGCAGCAGGAGGGGGCCGAAGCGCTCCCAGTCGCGGAACAGGACGTAGGACACCATGAAGGTGACGACCACGGCCGCGCCGACCAGGCGGGCGCCGAGGCCGGGGGCCGCGTTGAGCAGGGCGGCGGGGGCGGACACGACGATCATCGCCAGCCGGAAGCCGAAGACCTGGCGGCACATCGCCTGCAGGGCCCGGATCTGGAGCTTCTCGGAAGGCTCGGCCGGGGACACCGCCTGCGCCGGCACCCCCTCAGGACCGGCCCCGACCGCCGCCTGCCCCAACGAGGCCCGCGCCCCGCTCCCGGCCACGTGATCCCATGAGCCCCGCGCCCCGCTCCCCGCCGCGCCATCTTGCGAGGCCCGCGCCCCGCTCCCCGCCGCGCCATCTTGCGAGGCCCGCGCCTCGGTCCCGGCCACGTGATCCCGCGAGGCCCGCGACCCGCTCCCCGCCTCACGATCCCGTGAGGCCCGCGTCGCCCGCCCGGTGGCCCGGTCCGGCTGGGCCCCGTCCCCGGTCGAGCCGATCTCCGCGGAACCGGAACCCGGACCGGGCGCCGGCCCCGCCCCGGGTCCGCCGCCCCTCGTCGCCCTCCCCCGCCGTACGGCCCACCGCCACGCCCCGGCGGCGCCCCCTCCGCCGACGCGCCTCCCGCGTCCCGTCAGCCCGGTCACCGTCACGCCCGTCCTCACTTCCCCGTGAGCGAGCCGAAGTCCACCCCGGAGCCGAGCAGCAGGCCCGCGCCCAGCAGGAGCATCGTCGCCGGGACCATGAACGTGGTGATCATCAGCGTGGCCTTGGGCACCGCGCGCGCGGCCTTCCGGCGGGCGTTCTGGGCGTCGGTGCGGCGCATGTCCTTGGCCAGGGAGACCAGGGTGTCCACGATCGGGGCGCCCAGTTCCTCCCCCTGCTGCAGTGCCGTCACGAACATCGCCACCTGTTCCGAGTCGTTCCTGCGCCTCAGCTCCGCGAAGGCCTCGCGGCGGCTCATGCCGAGGTCCATCTGGCGCAGGGTGATGCGGAGTTCGTCGGCCCACGGGCCCTCGTAGCGGGAGGCCACCCGGTCCAGGGCCTGCCGGAAACCGAGCCCCGCGCTGACCACCACCGCCAGCACGTCCAGGAAGTCCGGCAGCGTGCGCTCGATGACGTCCCGGCGGACCCGGATCGCCGACCAGATGCCGACCTCCGTCCAGAACGCCCCGAAGGCGAGCAGGAGCAGAGCCACGAACCACTGTCCGCGCAGCAGGAAGACCAGGAAGCCGACGCCGCCGAGGGCGCCGTAGACCGCGCGGCGGGCCGCGTACCGGTCGATGGTCAGGCCACCGGGGTTGCCCGCGAGGTCGATCTTCCGGCGGTACTTGGCCACCAGGCGCGGGCCCATCAGGCGCAGCACGGCCGGGGCGTAGCGCATGCCCATGCGGTCGACGACCGAGCCGACCACGCCGGTGCGGGTGGCGCCGACCTCCAGGGCGACGGCCAGATCGCCGGGGAGCCTGGCGTCCGCGCGGTACATGCGGACGCCGGCGAAGACGCCCCAGACCCCGAGGCCCATCAGCAGGGCGAGCAGGAATGCCATCGGGTCACCTCCCTCACACGTCGATCCGGCTCAGCCGGCGGATGAGGACGAACCCGACGGCGTACATGCCGAACGCGATGATCACGCAGGCCTGGCCGACCGGTGAGCCGGTCATCCGGTCCAGCGCGCCGTCCTTCACGCCGTTCATCAGGAACAGCGCGCCGACGCCGAGGACGGGGACGGCGTACGACGTCATGGTCACCTGGGAGAGCTGGGTGCGGATCTCGCGCCGGGTCTCCTTGCGTTCCTCCAGGGTCTCGGTCAGGTTGCGCAACGCCGACACCACCTGGCCGCCCGCCCGGTTCGACAGGACCAGCGTGGTGACGAGGACGACCAGTTCCCGGGAGGGGAGGCGGTCGGCCAGCTCGCCGAGCGCGTCCTCCAGGGAGTGACCGATAGCCAACTGGTCGGCCACCTTGCCCAGTTCCTCACCGGCCGGGGCCTCCAGCTCCTCCGCCGCCATGCCGATCGCGGTGCGCAGGGCGAGCCCGGCCTGGGTGGCGTTGGCCAGGATGCGGGCCAGTTCGGGGAGTTGGTTGATGAAGCGTTCGATGCGTTTGTGCCGCTGCCAGTTGAGGAACTGCACCGCCGCCCCGACTCCGAGCAGCCCGGCGATCGGGCCGAAGAAGGGGGCCAGGGCGGCCTGGCCGATCAGCCAGAGCGCGGCGACGGCGGCGATCATGCAGGCGAAGAACTCGCCCGGTGTGACGTCCAGGCCGGTCGCCGCCAGGCGCAGCTCCAGCCGGCGGCCGAGGCGGGTACGGCGCAGTCGCCGGTCCAGGTTGCGGAAGCGGCGTCTGCGTCCGGCCGCCGGCGGTGCTCCGGTGTGCGCGAGGCGGTCCACGAGGGCGGCGCGCCGGGCCCGGCCGGAGGCGTAGGCGTGCACGCCGGCCACCGCCAGGACGCAGGCCAGCAGCGCCACGCCGGTGGTCAGCTGGACGAGGGTGTGGAGTTCCATGGGGGGCTACCTGGCTTCTCGGGTGGCGAGCTGGTCGGCGGTGCGGGCGACGCCGAAGGCCTGTGGGAGGGGCTGGCTCGCCATGTAGAGGCGGTCGGCGGCCCGGCGGGGCAGCGGGAAGTACCGGAAGACGCCGTGGACCCGGCCGTCCGGGGTCATGGGCTGCGCGTCGAAGCGGGCGACGGTGGCCAGCCGGTACGGCTCCCCGCCGTGACTGTCGAGCAGCGCGATCTCGGTGATCCTGCGGGCGCCGTCGGCGAACCGGGTGAGCTGGACGAGGACGTCGACGGCGCTGTTGATCTGGTCGTGCAGGGCGACGAAGGGGACCTCGACGTCGGACATGGAGGCCAGGGTCTGCAGCCGGGTGAGGGCGTCCTCGGCACTGTTGGCGTGCACGGTCGCCAGCGATCCGTCGTGACCCGTGGACATCGCCTGGAGCATGTCCAGGGACTCGCCGCCGCGGACCTCGCCGACGACGATCCGGTCGGGGCGCATGCGCAGGGAGTTGCGGACCAGGTCCCTGATGGTGACCTGTCCCTTGCCCTCCACGTTCGGCGGGCGCGACTCCAGGCGGACCACATGGGTCTGCTGCAGCTGCAGTTCGGCGGAGTCCTCGATGGTGATGATGCGCTCGTGCGACGGGATCAGCCCGGACAGGGCGTTCAGCAGGGTCGTCTTCCCGGTACCGGTCGCTCCCGAGACGATGACGTTGAACTTCGCCTGCACCAGGCCCGCCAGCAGATACACCATGTGCTCGTCGAGCGAGCCGAAGCCGACCAGCTCCTGGAGGGTGAAGGAGCGCGGGAAGCGGCGGATGGTGAGGATGGGGCCGGTCAGGGACAGCGGCGGGATGATGACGTTGACGCGCTCGCCGGAGGGGAGCCGGGCGTCCACCATCGGGTTGGACTCGTCGACCCTGCGGTTGACCGTGGAGACGATGCGCTCGATGGTCTGCATCAGCTGGTCGGCGGAGGCGAAGCGGAGCGGCAGCTGTTCCACCCGGCCGCCGCGCTCCACGAAGATCGCGTCGGCGCCGTTCACCATGATCTCGGTGATCGACGCGTCCTCCAGGAGGGGTTCGAGGATGCCGAGGCCGAGCGCCTCGTCCACGACCCGGCGGATCAGCTGGGACCGCTCGACGGTCGACAGCACCGGTCCCTCGCGGCTGATGATGTGCCCGAGCACCCGTTCCAGCCGCGCCCGGCGCTCGGCCGCCGCGAGCGAGCTCATCTCCGCGAGGTCGATCTCCTCCAGCAGTTTGGCCCGGTAGGAGGCGACCAGATGCCCGTCCTCGCCCCGGCCGGCGTGCTCCTCCGGAGTGCTGATGCGTGCCCGCAGGCTCATGGTCGGCGACTCCTCGTTCAGTGGTCGAGCGGCATGGTGGCGGCCTTGGTGGCGAAGCCGAGGTCCCAGACGATCGTGGGGATGTGGACGGTCGCGGTGACGGTGACGGAGTCGTCTCCCTCGGCGGCCGAGCACGCCACCTGGATCCCGCCGCTCACCGCGTCCGCGCACGCCTGGTCGTAGGACTGGCGCAGGGAGGCCGCCCGCGCCCCCGCCCGTGCCGCCGTGCCGGCCTGTTCGGCCGCGTACGCGACCGCCCCGATCTGGAGGCCGGCCAGTCCCACGATCAGCAGAACGGGAAGGAACCCCAGGTACTCAATGGCCACTTGGCCCCGGTCGCGCCGGCGGCGGTACGGCATCTCAGTCCTTCACCTCCTCGACGGCTCCGGCGTGCCCGTGGACGGTGACGGGGAAGGAGAACACGCCCGGGAAGAGGACCGGGACCTTGAGCCGGACGTCGGCCGTGACATAGCCGGACGGACTGCACTCCACCGACGCGTCCCCCCTCCACGCCCCCGACAGGTGCTTCAGCCCCGCCTCCGCGCACGCGGCCTGGCGCGCGTCGCCCCGCGGCGCCGCCGTCCCCGCCCGCACGGCCTCGTCGGCAGCATTCCCGGCGAGCGTGAAGGTGTACCCCACGAGCACGGCCTGCCACATCAGCACCAGCGTCAGAAGGATCAGCGGCGTCATCCCCAGGAACTCGATGCTGACCTGACCGCGATCCCCACCCGGCCGTCTCATCCCACGCTCACTCCTTCCGCCGCCGGAAGCCCACCGGCCCCCGGCCGCCGCCCCGGTGGGAGCCGCCCTCGTCCGCGGCCCGTACCAGCCCCAGCTCCCCCGCGAGCCCCCACAGCGCCTGCTTCACCGTGCTCCTGGCGTCGAGTTCGTGGACCCGCCCCGCGTCCACGACCGCCTGCAGCTCCTTGAAGTTGGCGGGCACGGCCGTACGGGCCAGCGCCGTGCCCGTGATGCGCTGCACCAGGGCCGGCTGGATCTCCGTGTGCCGGGTGTGCCGGTTGACGACCACCGTCGTCTCCTCGGCCTTGCGGATCTGCAGCCGGTCCCACATCCGTACGGTGCGCTTGGCGGCGCGTACGGCGATCACGTCCGGGGTGGTGACGAGCAGGGCCGTGTCCGCCGTCTCCACCGCCGCGGCACCCGCGCCGCTGAGCTGGGCGCCGCAGTCGATGACGACGACCTCGTAGCGTGAGCGCAGGGCGCCGACGAGCTGGCGGACGGCGCGGTCGGAGACCTCCTCGCCGCGTTCGCCGTCGCCGGGTGCGAGGAGCAGGGCGAGGCCGGTGTCGTGGCGGAAGACGGCGTCGGCGAGGACGCGGGGCGAGATGTCGGTGATGGCGGCCAGGTCGGCCACCGACCGGCGGAACTGGATGTCGAGGTAGGAGGCGATGTCGCCGGTCTGCAGGTCGAGGTCGACCAGTGCGGTGGGGCGGCCGGAGGCCTGGGCGGCGAGGGCCAGCTGGATGGCGGCCAGGGTCGCGCCGACGCCTCCCTTGGCGCCGCTGACCGTGACGACGGTGCCGCCGGCCCCGGCCGGCACCTCGGCACCGTGCCCGAGGTGCCGTCGTACCCCCGTCGACCACTGGGCGACGGCCTGGACCCGGCCGGCGAGTTCCTCGTACGACAGCGGGAGCGCGACCAGGCCCCGGGCGCCGGAGTCCATGGCGGCGGCGAACAGGCCGGGGCTCGCGTCGGTGGTGACGAGGATGACGCCGACGGCCGGGAAGCGCAGGGCGACCTCGCGGATCAGCTCCAGGGCCGGGACGGGGCCGATGCGTTCGTGGACGACGACCACTTCGGGCAGTTCGTCGACGGACTCGGCGGCGTACCGGGCGAGGGTGTCTACCAGCTGGGTGGAGTCGGTCACCGGGGGCTGCGGTTCGGCGTCGGGGAGCTGGCTGAGCAGGGTGGTGAGGGAGCGGACGGCGTCCGGGTCCGCGCCGGCCGGGAGGATCCTGGTGGGCATGGCCGCCTCTCACTTGTCCGTCGCGAGTTCGTAGGTGCGGTCCTTGTCGGGGACGCTGGTCTCGCTGCCGGGGGCGACGAGCGCGAGCCGGACGCGCTGGGCGAAGGACTCGGCGTAGGTGATGCGCTGGGCGTCGATGGTGGACAGCGCGAAGGTGATGGGGACGGCCTCGGTGGGCTGCTGGTTCTTGTCGTTGTCGGGGTCGAGGGCGGTGATCTGGCCGACGTCGAGGACCCGGGCGTTGGTCACGATGATCTTCGACTGGTCGGGGGCGGTCTCCTTCTTCCCCTCGAAGGTGGCGTAGACGTTGACCCGTGAGCCCGGGGTGATCTTGCCGGCGACCCCGGTGGCCGCGTCGATCATGATGGCGACCTCCTGCTCGCCGGGCCGGAGGGCGGGCTGGTTCACGATCATGTCGGTCTGCAGCAGGGAGCCCGCCCGCAGGGTGGTCACGGCGATCTTGCCGCGGATCTGCCCGAGGTCGGTGACGGCGTTGTCGGACAGCCACCGCTCAGGCATCTCGATCTTCTCGAACTGGCCCGTGCTCAGCGTGGTGTACGGCTTCACCTCGGCCCTCACCCGGTAGGCGGTGACCTCGGGCCCGACCTTGGAGTTCACGTCACGGACGACGGAGAGCACGCCGGCGAACGCGCCCAGAGCGCACAGTGCCGAAAGGATCAGGATTATCACGCCGCGGCGCTGACGGGAGTTCATGAACCGTGCAACCTCATTGGGGGAATCGGTCGTGCGGGATGTGAGGGTCGTGTCCGGGACGGTCAGGCGGGGGTGCGTTGCTCCAGTGCGCGGGGCGCGCCGGGTTCGTGGGCGGGCGGCGGGGTGGCGGAGCAGAAGACGCAGCGGTCGCCGATGACGTCGAGGCCGCACCAGTGACAGCTGGCCTGCCGTACGGAGGTGACCAGTTGGTAGAGGACCGAGAGGTCGGCGAGGTAGCCGCAGAACTCGACCAGCCGGCCGGTCCCCCACCACGCCGGGGACTCGGCGGGCAGCGGGGTCTCGCGCAGGCCGTGGACGCCCCACCGGGTGCCCAGGCCGGCCGCCCAGTCGCACTGCAGCTGCCCCTTGGCGACCAGCATCCAGGTGCTGAACTCGGGTCCCTTGAGGGTGACGTCGGGGGCGACCTTGACGAGCTGGGGCTCGGGATGGGCGAGGACGGCGAACTGGCTGCCCGGTACCCAGGACCTGGCGTGCGCCTTCAGCCCGACCGGGACCCGGTCCAGTCTGGCGACGGAGCCGAGGACGGCACCGGCGTGGATGTAGTGGGTGAGCAGCCGTCCGGCCGAGGCGAGCACGCCCGGGCTCAGGTCGCAGGAGGCGAGCTGGCGCAGCTGCCGGGCCAGGACGGCGATGCCGAGCGGCGGCAGCCCGGGCCGGAACAGGGCTATGCGGTCGCTCTCCAGCAGCGAGCGCAGGGTGTACAGCCGCCGCACGACCGGGTCCGGGGTGGCCTGCGAGCACACGACGACCAGGTACCCGTGCTGCTCGGTCAGGGCGTGGATCTCGGTGAGGGCCTCGTCGAGCGGCTTGCGGTCGAGACCGGTCAGCACGACGGCGGGCATGGTCCGTTCGTCCTGCGCCGGCAGTGCCATGTCGGCGCTGGTCACGGCGATGGCAGTTGGCACGCGCAGCTCCCCGCTCTTCACACCCTCCGGCCCACCGGCGTGACTCCAATGCGCCAGGACGACTTCATTGCGTGACTACCTGAGCACTGTATCCACGGGCGTATGACCGGAGAACAGCGTTTGTGAAGCCGGTGTGGAACTCTCCGGGAGCAAGTCCCGCCAAACCCGGACAGGTTGAGCCGCGAACCGGAGACGGTTTTGGTCTGGACCTCTTGACACCCCGATTGGTCTGGACCAACTTGTAGGGCGAGCGGTGGCCACCGTCCTCTCCCCTCTCTCCCCGCCAACTCCCCACCGGAGGCTCCAGTGGACCGCGCACCAGGCATACCCAGACCCCGCGGACGACGGCTCGCGACGTGGTCCGCCGCCACCGCCCTGGCCCTCTCGGTCGCGGGCCTCGCCGCGGCCTCCCCCGCGTCCGCGGCGGACGTCAACAACGTCAGGAACGCGGGCTTCGAGTCCGGCCTGGCCAACTGGACCTGTACGGCCGGCAGCGGCACGACGGTCTCCTCCCCGGTGCACGGGGGCACCGGCGCCCTGAAGGCGACCCCGGCCGGCCAGGACAACGCCAAGTGCGCCCAGACGGTGGCGGTCAGGCCCAACTCCACGTACACCCTGAGCGCGTGGGTGCAGGGCGGCTACACATACCTGGGCGTGACGGGCACCGGCACGACGGACGTCTCGACGTGGACCCCCGACTCGGCGTCCTGGAAGCAGCTGTCGACGAGCTTCACCACGGGCGGGTCGACGACGTCGGTCACGGTCTACACCCACGGCTGGTACGGCCAGGCGGCCTACCTCGCCGACGACCTCTCCGTCTACGGCCCCGACGGCGGCGGGGGCGGCGACCCGGCCCCCACGGTCCCGTCCGCACCGGCCGGCCTCTCGGTCTCCGGCACGACCTCCTCCTCGGTCTCCCTGTCCTGGTCGGCGGTGTCGGGCGCGACGGGCTACAACGTCTACCGCAACGGCACCAAGGTGACGGCGGTGCCCGGCACGTCGGCGACGGTGACCGGCCTGTCGGCGTCGACGTCGTACTCGTTCCAGGTCACGGCGGCCAACGCGGCCGGCGAGTCGGCGAAGTCGGCGACGGTGACGGGCACGACGTCCTCCGGCACGGGCGGCGGCGGGGGCGGGACGCTCCCCAAGCACGCGGTGACCGGCTACTGGCAGAACTTCAACAACGGCGCGACGGTCCAGAAGCTCTCCGACGTCCCCGCCGCCTACGACATCATCGCGGTGGCCTTCGCGGACGCGACGTCCACGCCGGGAGCCGTCTCCTTCACCCTGGACTCGTCAGGACTCGGCGGATACACGGCCGACCAGTTCAAGGCGGACATCAGGGCGAAGCAGGCGGCCGGCAAGAAGGTCATCATCTCGATCGGCGGCGAGAAGGGCACGGTGTCGGTCAACGACGCGGGCTCGGCGGCGAACTTCGCGAACTCCGTCTACTCGCTGATGCAGACGTACGGCTTCGACGGCGTCGACATCGACCTGGAGAACGGCCTGAACGCCACGTACATGACCCAGGCGCTCCGCTCCCTGTCCGCGAAGGCGGGCTCGTCCCTGGTCATCACGATGGCACCGCAGACGATCGACATGCAGTCCACGTCGGGGTCCTACTTCCAGACGGCCCTGAACGTGAAGGACATCCTCACGGTCGTCAACATGCAGTACTACAACAGCGGTTCCATGCTGGGCTGCGACGGCAAGGTCTACAGCCAGGGCACGGTCGACTTCCTGACCGCCCTCGCCTGCATCCAGCTGGAGGGCGGCCTGTCCCCGTCCCAGGTGGGCCTCGGTCTGCCGGCGTCCACCCGCGCGGCGGGCGGCGGCTACGTCTCCCCCACGGTCGTGAACAACGCCCTGGACTGCCTCACGGCGGCCACGAACTGCGGCTCCTTCAAGCCGTCCAGGACCTACCCCGACCTGCGGGGCGCGATGACCTGGTCCACGAACTGGGACGCGGCATCGGGCAACGCCTGGTCGACCCCGGTCGGCGCCCACGTACACGCCCTCCCCTGACCCGAACCCCTACCTCCACCCCCACCCCCACCCCCGGCGCCCGGACCCCGACGGTCCGGGCGCCGTCGCGCGCCGGGGCCCTCGCGACTGGCTGAACCTGACCGCCGAGCGCCTGGACGCGTTGCGATCGGCAACTTCCCGATGTGACGATCCCGAGCATGGTCGAACACGGGGGAGACACCACCGCGACGGGGCATACACGCAGGTCGGGACTGTACGACTATGCGGACATGGCCGGGGCGGACCAACCGCGCCCGGACGCCCGGGAGGAGACCGAGCGAAGGCGTCGGGCGTTCGCGGTTCTGCTGGGTGAGTTCCGTCGTACGCCGGTCCTGGTGCCGCTGGGCGACGGGCCGGGTCGGAACGCCGAACGAGGGCTGCCGACAGCGGACTTCAACGGTGTCCGTCTCGTCCTGGCGCTCCCCGACGGGCAGGCGCCGGCCCGTTGCGCGGTCGCTCGCGGTGAGGCCGCCCGTCAGCGGCGTCACCGGACGATCCCCGGCGCCCGCTTGCCCGATGCGGCTGTCCCCACGGCCGGGGTGCCGTGCGGGATGGCGCTGGGGCACGAGGGCCTGGCGGATGAGTTCAGGTCGTTCTGCGATCGCTGGGAGTGGGGTGTGCGGTCGCTGACCAACGAGGGCAACGGGTTCGCCGGGAAGACGGTCCGAGGGCCGCTGATGTCTCGGAGCCCCTCCCCCCGAGGCCGCCGAGCGGCAGGGCGGTGAGGGCTGATGGGCCTCGGGGATGTGACCAACTCGCTGCTGGGCAAGGGCGAGAAGCTTCTCGACGGCGGCAAGAAACTCCTCGGCGAGGGCGTCGACTACACCACCGACAAGATCGGTGACGGCCTGGACCACGTCGGGGCGCACAAGTGGGCCGACGTGGTGGAGGACTGGGGCGACGGGGTCGCCTCGGACCTGGGTGCGACTCCGGGTGAGCAGCAGCTGGGTGAGACCGACGAGGCCGACGAGCTCGTCCACGGCAGCCCGTCGAAGATCCGGGAGAGCGCCAAGCACCTGCGGGACTTCCACGGTGCGTTCGACAAGGTCGGCCAGGGGCTGAAGAAGGTCGACTCCTCCGGCTGGAAGGGCGAGGGCGGTGACGCCTTCCGCGAGAAGTTCGGTGTGCACCCCACGAAGTGGGCACAGGCCGCGGAGGCCTGCACGACGGCGGCCGGGGCGCTGGAGGCCTACGCCGACACCGTGAAGTGGGCGCAGGGGCAGGCCGAGGAGGCCGTGGCGCTGTACGACAAGGGCGTGAAGGCGTCCAAGGAAGCCTTCGAGGCCCACAAGGAGAAGGTGGAGTCGTACAAGGCCAAGGCCGAGGCGGGCGAGGACCCCGGCCCGAAACCGGGGTCGTTCGAGGACCCCGGCAAGGCCGATGTCCGGTCCGCTCACCACAAACTGGCCGAGGCCCGCAAGCAGCGCAACACCGCCGCTCTTGAGGCCCGGGGCAAGGTCAAGGCGGCCCTGGCCCACGCCCCGGCCGAGCCCCCGCCCCTGGACCGCCTCGGCGACAACCTCGCGGACGGATTCCAGGGTGCCGCCACCGAACTGACCCACGTGGCGGGCGGCGTGCTGAAGGGCACGGCCGGCCTGTACAGCTTCGTCCGCGGCCTGAACCCGATGGACCCCTACAACCTCACCCACCCGGCCGCCTACCTGCAGAACGTCAACACGACGCTCACCGGCCTGGTCTCCACCGCCGCCCACCCCGAGCGCGCCGTCCAGGCATCCGTGGACGGCTTCAAGAAGGACCCCTCGGAGTTCTTCGGCCGCATGTTCCCCGAGATGGCCGGCACGAAGGGCACAGGACTGGCCAGGGGAGGACTACGACTCGGCCTGAAGAAAGGCGTGGAGGAACTCGCCGAACAGGGAGCGCGCAAGACCGCCCGGAACGCGGTCGAGGAAGGAGCGCGGGACGTCTCCCGGCGCCCGCTCGAGAAGGTCTGTGAAAAGGACCCCGTGGACGTCGCGACCGGCCGGATGGTGCTGCCGGCCACCGACATCCTCCTGCCCGGCACGCTGCCCCTCCTGGTCAAGCGCCAGTTCGAGTCGTCGTACCGGCTCGGCGGCTGGTTCGGCCCGAGCTGGTCCTCCACACTCGACCAGCGGCTGGAGATCGACTCCCAGGGAGTCGTCTTCGTGGGCGAGGACGGACTGACCCTCGCCTACCCCCACCCGG